>CBDIDO010000003.1:0-3191678 GCA_965277735.1 Beijerinckiaceae bacterium | reverse complement strand
GACTTGCCGGTGCCGCCCTTCTCGTTGCCAACGACGATGACATGCGCCGAGCGCAGCTCGGGCGGCAGGATCTCGTCGAAATCGTCGTCCATCATTTCGATCACGGAGCCCTCGGCGGGAATCGCGAATCTAGCGGTACGACCGTAGGCTGTCGCCGCGCTTGCTGTCACGTTCGATGGAAGATCACAGGGATTGTGGGCGAAATTCAGCGCTTTAGGCGGCGGGCGAGCCGTAGACCCAGTCGTAGCGCGCCATCAGCCTGCCCGGGCCGGCGAGCCGCATGGCGAGATTGCGCGCGGCGCCGGCCGGCCCGGCGAGATGGTAGATGCGGCCGAGCTCGCGCGAGACCGCCTGCACGCGCGTCGCGCGGGCGAGGCGCGCGGATGAGTAGGCGGCGAGCGCCGCGCTCGTGTCGCGTGTGCCGGCCAAGGCTTCCGCGAGCGCCTGCGCGTCCTCGATCGCCTGCGCCGCGCCTTGCGCGAAGAACGGCAGGATCGGATGCGCCGCGTCGCCGAGCAGCGCGATCGGGCCGGCGCTCCAGGCGGGCAGGGGGGCCCGGTCGTAGAGCGGCCAGGTCGTCCAGCTCGGCGCCGCAGCGATCAGCGTGCGCGCGAGGGGGTGCCAGCGGGCGAATCGCGCCGCGATCGTCGCCGCGTCGCCGGGCTGCGACCAGACGTCCGGCGCGGCATCGGTCGCATCGCGGGTGATCGCGACGACATTGACGAGGGCGCCGCCGCCGACGGAATAATGCACGAGATGCGCGTCGGGGCCGAGCCAAAGGCCCGTCTCGGCGCCGCGCAACGGCTGGGGTGCGGCCTCGGCCGGCACCAGGGCGCGCCAGGCGGTGCGGCCCAGTTCTTGGGGCGCATCGAGCGTGTCGTCGCCGGTCCCCTGGCCAACGAGCCGCGCGCGGACGAGCGAGCGGATGCCGTCCGCGCCGATCAGCGCGTTGGCCTCGATCGATTGCTTGACGAGCCCCCGCGCGACGGTGGCCGCGACGCCGCCGCGCGCGGTGCCGAAGCCGGCGAGCGCGGTGCCGATCTCGAGCGTGATCGCAGGCTCCCTCGCCGCCGCGTCGGCCAGCACGCGCTGCAGGTCGGCGCGACGCGCGACGAGATAGGGCGCGCCCCAGCGCGCCTCGGCGCTGTGGAGCGGCATCAGCGACAGGGTCCGCCCGCTGCGCGCCGATCGCACGCGGACGCTGGACGGGCGCGAGGCCATTGCGAGGACGGCGTCGAGGACGCCGAGCCGGGCGAGGACGCGTGTCGCGTTGGGGGACAGCTGCAGGCCCGCGCCTGCTTCGGTGAGCGCGTCGGCCCGCTCGACCACCGTGACCTCGGCGCCGATGCGCGCCAGCGCCAGCGCGGCGGTGAGACCGCCGATCCCGGCGCCGACGATCAGGATGCGCATGGTGCCGCCGTCAGGCCAAGGCTCAGGCCGCCTTCTCGCCCTTCGGCATGTAGAAGCATTCGGCCGGCTCGCACGGGGTCTTCAGGCTCGCATCGTAGACGAAGCGCGTCGAGCAGTAGGAGCAAACGATGTCGGTCTCGTCGCCCATGTCGATGAAGATGTGCGGATGATCGAACGGCGGCAGCGCGCCGATGCACATGAACTCCTTGGCGCCGACGACGATCTTCGGCAGTCCCGGCTGGTTGTGGAAGTGCGGCGTGCCGTGCGCGTCGGCCATGGGCTTGTCTCCGAGTTCGCGCCCCACCTGCCGCGATTCCGGTCGGGATTGCAAGGCGCGGCGGTGCATCACAAAGGGCGCGCGAGACGCGAGCGCCTGCTTACCCGCCCGTCGCGAATCCGGGATACAGCGTCATGCCGCCGTCGACGAACAGGGTTGCGCCGGTGACGTAATCCGCGTGGTCGGAGGCGAGCCAGGCGGCGGCCTGGGCGATGTCGTCGGGCTCGCCGATCCGCTTGTAGGGCACCAGCGTCATCAGGCTCTGGTAGGCCTCGGGCGTCTTCCAGGCATCCGTGTTGATCGGCGTGCGGATGGCGCCGGGGCCGATCGCGTTGACGCGCACGCGGTGCGGCGCCAGCTCCTGCGCCATCGATTCCATGAGCAGCTTGATGCCGCCCTTCGACGACGCGTAGTTCGCGTGGCCGGCCCAGGGGATCACCTGGTGCACCGAGCTCATGCAGATCATCTTGCCGGCCGCGGCCGAGACCTTCTCGTCCACGCCGCGTCGCAAAAACTCGCGGGCGGCCTCGCGCTGGCACAGGAACTGGCCGGTGAGGTTGACGCCGATCACCATGTTCCATTGGTCGAGCGTCATGTCGACGAGGGCGGAATCGCGCTGCAGCCCGGCGTTGGAGACCGAGATGTGCAGCGTGCCGAATTCGGCGATCGCCTGCTTGTACATGGCGACGACCTCGTCCTCCTTGGAGACGTCGGCCTTGATCGCCAGCGCCCTGCGGCCGAGGCCCTCGATCTTGTGGGCGACCTCCTCGGCCGTCTCCGGGTGCGTCACGTAGTTGACGACGACATCGGCGCCGGCGCGCGCCAGGCCGATCGCCACGGCCTCGCCGATTCCGGAATTGGCGCCGGTGACGATCGCCGGCTGGCCCTCGAGCATGGGGGGATAGCCAACCTTCGGCAGCGGCACGGAATCGGGCGCGGCGGGGGCGGCAGGATGCTTCGGATCGCGGTCGGCCATGGGTCTTCTCCTTGCCCCTGAGGTGCGCGAAGAACCGCCGGTTACGGCTTAGGTTGCACGCGGCCGATCTCAGGTAATATAACCGAAAAGCCGCGATGGGTCCAGCCGCGCCGTGACGTCTCGCTCCGCCCGGTTTCGCCATGTTCGAGCGCGCCGGTCGGCGGCGTCCGCCGCCACAGAACGGAGCCAATGCCGGCGAACGCCGCTCCCGGCGTGGGCCTCGGTCGCCGTACGCCGCCGCCGGAAGGCACCACGGGTCGCGTACGCCGACTTGGTCCCGCGCTTGTCGGCGAACGCCGACGCGGGGCGAGCCGCGATGTTCGTTTGCGTCGTTTGATGGTGCGACGATGGGCGGGATCGGGGTTGCCGGAGCCGGCTGCGTGAGGCCCGGTGGCAGGAACGCTGGGCGAGGCGGCATGAGAAGCTCGAACCGGCGCGCGCATCCCCCCGCTTCGCGGAGGAGGATATCCGCGACGTGATTCAAGCGAACCGGATGCACTCAGATGAACTCGAGCAGCCGGCTGATCTGGCTCCAGCTGGTGCCCATGCGCCCGGCGAGAGAGCAGATCAAGTACGTCCCGCAGCGTCCAATTGACTCTCCGCCGGCCATGATCAAGTTCAAGTGCGGCTTCGAGTCGCGGAGTGGTCTGGATCAGCAAGCCGGCGCGCGGGCTGCGAGGTCTATTCCTGACAATACCGCTCGAGGAGTTGCAAGTGGCCGGACGCAAGAAGCAGGCAGTGGTGAGTTCGGGCATATATGGGCTCGACGAGATCCTCCGGGGCGGCTTGCCGGCGTCGAACCTCTACATGCTCCAGGGGCCTCCCGGCGCTGGCAAGACGACGGCAGCCCTCCAGTTCCTCAGGGCCGGGGCTGACGCCGGCGAAAGCTGCATCTACGTCAGCCTGTCGCAGACCACCGACGAGCTTGAATCGATCGCGCGCTCGCACGGCTGGTCGCTCGAGGGGATTCGCGTCGAGGAACTCTCGGCCGCCGATGCCGTCGGTGTCGCCGCCGATCAGACCATCTTCCAGACGGCGGAGTTGCGCCTCGACGAGACGCGAAAAGCGATCGAAACCGCAATAGAGGAACACAAGCCCAGGCGTCTGGTCTATGATTCGCTCTTGGAAATCCGCCTGATTACCGGCGACACCCCCCGCTTTCGTCGCGAGCTCCTCGGTTTCAAGACGTTCCTCGCCAAACGAAACGTCGTGGCCCTGCTGCTTGATACCCAGACCCGTGACGTCGAAGGCAGCGGCGAGGAAGTCGAGGGGATTGCTCACGGGGTGATCCGTCTCGACAAGACGCTGGAGGAATACGGCACGGTCCGCCGCCGCGTCGAAGTGAGCAAGATGCGGGGGGTCCCGATTGCCGACGGCTATCACGACATGGCGATCCGCGAAGGCCAAGGGGTCGTCGTGTTTCCGCGGATCGTGCCGGGCACGGAGACAGAGTCGACCAAGCCGGAACTCATCAAGTCTGGGGTCGAGACGCTCGATGTGATGTTTGGCGGCGGACAGGAATCGGGAACGACGACGCTGGTCATCGGCCAGTCCGGCACGGGCAAGTCCACCATGTCCTCGCTGTACGCCACAGCCGCGTTGAAGCGCGGCGAGAGCGTCGCCCTGTTCCTGTTCGAGGAACGACTCGAGACCTTCTTTCGGCGTTCCGAGGGACTCGGCATGGCTCTGCGCCAATTCCACAAGGACGGCCAGCTGATCATCCGCGATTTCAATCCAAACGAGATTTCACCGGGCGAATTCGGCCAGATCGTCCAGCAGATCGTCCGCACCAAGAAGACGCGCGTCGTCGTGATCGACAGCTTAACGGGCTATCTGAACGCGCTGCCGCATCGCGAAAAGGCGGTCCGCGATATCCAGACCCTGCTCAAATATCTCGCGCGTGCCGGTGTTCTGACGATGCTGATCGTCGCGCAGCATGGCTTGCTCGGCCAGAATGTCGGAATCGACGTCGATGTCAGCTTCCTGGGCGACACCGTGCTTCTGCTGCGGATCATGGAACATGATGGACGGCTGCGGCGCAACATCACCGTCGTGAAGAAGCGGCACGGCCCCCATGACCTCGAGGTCCGCGAGCTCTTCATTCAAAGCTCCGGGGTCACGGTGGTCCCGTACAACCCGCTTCCAGAGGCGTGACTGCCGAGGCGCCAGGGGGAGTCGGCGCGCTCGACTGGGTGTTGGTGCTGGCGCCATACCGGAAGGACGCCGACTATCTCGAGATGCTGCTCACCGAGCACGAGGTGCCCGTTCGGCAAACCGCCGGACCGGACGATCTTGCGACGCAGCTCGCACAATTGCCCGGAGTCCTCGTCGCCACGCACGAAGCGCTCAATCCGGCAGTGATGGGCGGCGTCGCAAAACATCTGCGCGCCCAGCCGGACTGGTCCGAGTTGCCTGTCGTCATCCTGCTGGACCGGACGGCACCGCACGCGCGAATACGCGCCGAGCTCAGCGCGAAGTGGCCACGTTCACGCCAGCTCTTCTACCAGCGGCCCGTCGTGGCTCTGGAGCTTCTCAGCGGCATTCAAGCCGCGCTTCTGGCGAGGCGGCGGCAGCGAGATGTTCGCGATCATATCGAGCGCGAGATCGAGCTCCGGCTAGAGCTCAACCACCGCGTGAAGAACATCCTTGCCAGCGTCTCGTCGATCTTTGACATGACACGCCGCCGCGCGGTGTCGATCGAGCAGTTGTCGGAGGATTTCACCGGCCGCCTCATGGCGCTGTCCGACGTTCATTCGGCGGTTTTTCAGGCCGGTGGCGAGGTGCTGGAACTGTCGGACGTCGTCGATCTGACCTTCCGCCCCTACCGAAACGCGAGTCAGGATCGCATCCGCATCGGGGGCCCGGCAATCAGCGTCGGCAGGGGGGCTGGGACCACTCTTGCCATGTGCCTGCACGAGCTTGCGACGAACGCGATAAAATATGGTGCGCTGTCGCGCCCGGAAGGCTGCGTGCAGCTCGACTGGGCGATCTCGCAGAGCAATTCGTTCCTGACGATCCAGTGGGTCGAGACCGGGGGGCCACAGGTAACGGAACCGTCGAGGACGGGCTACGGAACACGCTATGTCCGCGCCGCGCTGACCACCCTGTTTGGAACACCACCGAGCATCACCTTCCATCCCGAAGGCTTGCGATGCGTCGCGGGCGGGCCTCTCGTCCGCGTCTTATGAGCGATCAGCGAACGTTTTGACGCCTACGAGTGCCAGCTCCGTCGGACGGCGCTTCGTCTTTTCCCAGTCGTCGACTGACGACAAGACTGATCCTTTCGATGCGAGCCAGCCAGCCCTGTAGCCGATAGAGCAAGCCCCAGGGTCAAGCGCGAATCCGGGGGGCGACGCTAGCGACCCGCTCGCCGATCTCCGGGTCGATCTCGCCCGGTGGGTGCAGCAGCAGCGCGACGAGCCCGGTCCAGCCGGTCTGGTGCGCGGCGCCGAGGCCGCGGCCCGTGTCGCCGTGGAAGTGCTCGTAGAACAGGATCAGGTCGCGGAAGTGCGGGTCGCGCTGCATCTTCTCGCAATCATCGTAGATCGCGCGACGGCCGTTCTTGTCGCGCAGGAACAGATGCGTCAGGCGGCGCGCGATCTCGTGGCCGATCTGGCCGAGCTTCATCTTGTTGCCGGAGCCCGTCGGGCATTCGATCGCGAAATCCGCGCCGTAGAACGTCTCGTAGCGGTGCAGCGCGACGACGATGAGGAAGTTGACCGGCATCCAGATCGGGCCGCGCCAGTTCGAGTTGCCGCCGAACAGCCGCGTCGTGCCTTCGCCCGGCTCGTAGTCGACGCGGTTCTCCGATCCCTGCACGACGACGACCGCGGGATGCGCCTCGTGCACCTTCGACACCGAGCGGATGCCGTAGTCGGAGAGGAACTCGGTCTCGTCGAGCATGCGGGTCAGCACGCGGTTCAAGCGGTTCTTGCGCATCAGCGAGAGCAGCGAATAATCGGCGCTGTTGCGATCGTTCCAGCGCGACACGAGGCGCGCCAGCTCCGGCCGGTTGGCGAAGAGCCAGCGCACGCGGGCGCCGAAGTCTGGCAGCTTCTCGAAGATGTCGCCGCGCAGCAGCTCGACGGCAAAGAGCGGGATGAGCCCGACCATCGAACGCACGGGCAGGGTGATCGCGTCCTGGCCGGGGATCTCGAGAAGGTCGTAGTAGAAGCCGTCGTGCTCGTCCCATAGGCCGTCGTGATGCGAGCCGATCTCGCGGTGCACGGCGCCGGCGATGAGCAGGAAGTGCTCGAAGAACTTGATCGCCATGTCCTCGTAGACGTGGTCGTCGAGCGCGAGCTCGATCGAGAGCCGCATGAGGTTCAAGGCATAGACCGCGGCCCAGGCGGTGCCGTCGGCCTGGTCGAGATGGCCGCCCTCGGGCAGGGTGCCGGAGCGGTTGAACAGCGAGATGTTGTCGAGGCCGAGAAAGCCGCCTTCGAAGATGTTGCGGTCCTGCGCGTCCTGCCGGTTAATCCACCAGGTGAAGTTGAGCGTCAGCTTGTGGTAAACGCGGCGCAGGAAGGTGAGGTCCGGCTTGCCCGAGCGGGCGCGGTCGATGTCGTAGATCTGCAGCGCGGCCAGCGCGTGCACCGGCGGGTTGGTGTCGGCGAAGTTCCACTCGTAGGCGGGAATCTGGCCGTTCGGGTGCAGGAAGCGCGACTGCAGCAGCATCACGAGCTGCGCCTTGGCGAAGGCGGGATCGATCAGCGCGAACGTCACGCAGTGGAAGGCGAGGTCCCAGGCGGCGAACCAGGGATATTCCCACGCGTCCGGCATCGAGAAGATGTCGTCCGAGAAGAAGTGCATCCAGTCGGAATCGCGACCCTTGCGCCGCTCCGCCGGCGGCGGCGGCTGGGCCGCGTCGCCGGCCAGCCAGGTGCGGATGTCGAAGCCGTAGTATTGTTTGCTCCACAACATACCGGCGAAGGCCTGGCGCTGCACGAGACGGGCATCGGCATCGTCCATGCCGGACTGGAGGGCGTCGTAGAAGGCGGCGCACTCGTCGCGGCGCGCCTGCATGACGGCGTCGAAATCGACGAACGGACCGTGCGGGGCGTCGGCCCGCCGCAGCCGCAGCCGCAGCGTGATCTCGCCCTTCGCCGGCACGTTCAGCCGGTAGCGCGCCGCGACCTTGGTGCCGACGTGGTCGGGATTGACGGCGTCGGGGGCGCCGGAGACGACGTAATCGTTGATCCCATCCTTGAAATAGCCCTTGGCGTCGACGCCGTAGAGCTTTTTCAGGTTGGTCTCGTTGTCGCAGAACAGCAACTCGGGAAAGCCGTCGCATTCGAGCCGCATCGGCGACAAGGCGCGATGCGCGATCGTCACGGCGCGCACGCCGTCGGCGGCGAGGCGCGGCTTGAGGCCGGCGTCGCCCGACCAGGTCCAGGTGTTGCGCGACCAGAGCTGCGGCAGCACGTCGAGCGGCGCGTCCACGTCGCCGCGGTTGGCGATCGTGATCAGCATCAGCACGTCCTCGGGCGCGCCCTTGGCGTACTCGACGGTGACGTCGAAGTAGCGATCCTGGTCGAAGAGGCCGGTGTCGATCAGCTCGTATTCGCGCTCGGTCAGCGAGCGGCGGGCGTTGACGTCGAGCAGGTCCTGGTAGGGATAGGCGTCCTGCGGGTACTTGTAGACCATCCGCATGTAGGAATGCGTCGGCGTCCCATCGACGTAATAATACAGCTCCTTGACGTCCTCGCCGTGGTTGCCCTGGCTGTTGGTGAGACCGAACAGCCGCTCCTTCAGGATCGGGTCCTTGCCGTTCCACAGCGCGAGGCCGAGGCAGATCGCGAGCTCGTCGTCGGAAAAGCCGGCGATCGCATCCTCGCCCCAGCGGTAAGCCTTCGAGCGCGCCTGGTCGTGCGGCAGGTAGGTCCAGGCCTCGCCATCCCCGCTGTAGTCCTCGCGGACCGTGCCCCATTGCCGGTCGGAGAGGTAAGGGCCGAACTTGCGCCATGGCGTGCCCGTGTCGGCTTCCGTGAGGCGCTTGCCCTCCACCGTGTCCGAGACGGCGCGGTGCGGCGCGTTGGGCTGCTCGACTTTCATGCAAGGCTCGTCACGGTTGAGGTTACGCTTCGACCTTGGAGAGGGAATGCAACGGGCGTGCAACGGCAAACCTCGAGCCGTGTTGTCGCGTCGACCTCGGCGGCCTCCATTGCAGCGAAGCGGCCGCCAATCACGACAATGGAGAGCATTTTGACAGGCGGCACGCCCTCGCAGGACTTCGGCGACACCTATTGGCGGACGGCCTCGACCAGTGCGCCAGGGGTCCCGCACGAGGTGTCGTCGGCCTCGCTCGACGATGCGGCGTTCCGCATGCTCGCCGACCACATCCCGACGCTGTGCTGGCTCGCCGGCGGCGACGGCTACATCGTCTGGTACAATCGACGCTGGCACGAGTACTGCGGCACGACGCCGGAGCAGATGGAGGGGTGGGGCTGGCAGAGCGTCCATGATCCCGAGGTTCTGCCGCAGGTCGTCGAGGAGTGGACGCGGTGCATCGCCGAAGGACACCCGTTCGAGATGACGTTTCCGCTGCGGGGCGCCGACGGGCGCTTCCGGCCGTTCCTGACGCGTATCCAGCCGATGCGGGCCGAGGACGGCACGATCATCCGATGGTTCGGCGTCAACACCGACGTGTCGAAGCAGGATGCGGCCAATGCGGCGTTGCAGGCGAGCCAGGACACGCTGCGCGGCGTCAACGAGGAACTCACGGGCGCCAACGACGAGATCCAGCGCTTCGCCTATATCGTCAGCCACGACCTGCGGGCGCCGCTCGTCAACGTGCTCGGTTTCACCAGCGAGCTCGACGCGCTGCGCGAGGATCTCGTCGACTTCATCGCCGACGTCGCGGACAAGGCGCCGGAGCTGGTCACGCCCGATCGGCGCGCGGCGGTCGAGAGCGACCTGCCGGAAGCGCTCGGCTTCATCCGCTCCTCGACGCAGAGGATGGATCGACTCATCAACGCGATCCTGAAGCTGTCGCGCGAGGGCCGTCGGCGGCTGACGCCCGAGCCGATCGACCTGGCGGCGCTCGTCGCGCAGCAGCGGGAGAGCCTCGCGCAGCAACTCGGGGCGCGAGACGCGATCCTCGTCGTCACCGGCACGCTGCCGCCGCTCGTCAGCGACAGGCTCGCCATCGATCAGGTGTTCGGCAACGTCATCGAGAACGCGGTCAAGTACCTGTCGCCCACTCGTCCGGGCCGGATCGAGATCACGGGACGGGCCAACGGTGGCTGGCTGGTCTATGACATCGCGGACAACGGCCGCGGGATCAACGCCAGGGACTTCGAGCGCGTGTTCGAGCTGTTTCGTCGCTCCGGCGAGCAGGACACGAAGGGCGAGGGCATCGGCCTTGCCTATGTGCGCAACCTCTCCCGCCGGCTCGGCGGCAACGTCACCGTGAAATCCGTGTTCGGCGAGGGGTCGACGTTCTCGATCCGGCTGCCGGCGACGTTTCAAACGCAGAGCTGAGGCCTACTTCAGATAGGTGCGGATGACCTCGAGCAATTCCTCGACGGCGTCGGCATCGAGCGCGTCGGGGTGCGCCTCGACGTCGACGAGATGCGAGCGCACGTGGTCCTCGACGACCTCCGCCATCAGGCCGGCCGTCGCGCCCCGCACGCCGGCGATGAGGTGCAGGACCTTGTCGCAGCCCGCCTCGCCGTCCAGCGCGCGTTCGATCGCGTCAACCTGGCCGCGAATGCGCCGCACGCGAGCGAGAAGCTTCTGCTTCTGCGCGATCGTATGGGACATCTTAGAGGTTCATCCCTGTCTCGTCGGGCGGATCGACCGCGCCTGTCGTATGGCTTGGCGTCTTGATCTGGAGCAAGTCCGCAAAGGCGCATTTTGCTCTAGCATGATTTCGGCCCAGCCAAGCCGGCGATCGGCACAGGCGCGAAGGGGAGGGACATGCCGGTTCGCTTGCTGATGCTCGCCCACGCCGAGACGGCGGCAACCCGCCAAACCGCCTTCGCCGCCGGCGAAGGGCTCGCGCCGCGCGGTCGCGACGCGGCGGCGGCGTTGTCGCTGCCGCGGCACGACCTCGCCTTCGCAAGCGCGGCGCCGGCGGCGCGCGAGACGGCCGCGGCGCTCGGGCTTGCGGCTACGGCAACGCCGGCGCTGCGCGACCTCGATGTCGGGTCGTGGGCCGGCCAGTCGCTGGCCGATATCGCTGCCACCAACCCGGCTGGCGCCGCGGCCTTCTTCGCCGACCCCGCATTCGCCGGGCACGGCGGCGAGTCGATCGCCGCGCTGATTGCACGGATGAGTGCCTGGCTTGAAGCGATGCGCGACGGGCGCGGCCAGATCGTTGCGGTCACGCATGCGGCCGTGGTTCGAGCGGCGGCGGCGGCGGTGCTCGGGGCGGCGTTCTGGCACATCGATGTCGCGCCGCTCGGCTCGCTCACCTTCGGCAGCGACGGGCGGCGGTGGGTGCTGCGAGCGGGGTGAAGATCGTCATTGCGGGCCGAAGGCGAAGCAACCCAGGAGCCGCGCGTTGGCCGTGGTTTGCTTCGCTGCGCTCGCAGTGACGGTGGTTACGCGTCGCGGCGCAGCGCGCGCTCGGTCAGCGCGCCGAACATCAGCCCGATGCCGCCCCACAGGATCGCCTGGATGCCGAGGCTGTCGAGGCGGAACTTCCACAGGGTCTGTGCCGGGAACACCTCGGGCACCTCGTTGACGACAGGGAGCGCATAATAGGCGATCGCGATCATCACGGCGAAGGCGAGGATGCCGGCCAGGGTCGCGTTCCATGGGCCGAGGCGCGGGCTCATCATCCGGCGCAGGCTGAAGGCCGCGATCGTCGCGATGATCGAGATCGCGATCATCGAGAAGTAGAGCCCGGTCCGAAGGCCTATCGTGTCGGGCTGGCCGATCGAGGGCGGGTTGGCCGGATATTTCAGGTCCGGGACGATGTAGACGGCGACGAAGCAGATCAGGCCGAGCAGCGCGGCGAAAGCCTTCGGCGTCATCGCCGTCGTGACGCGGCCCCAGAGAAGCGCGAAGAGCAGCGCGAAAATGCCGCCGAGCGCGCCGCCGACGACCACGACCCCGGTGAACAGCCCGATCGACGATTGCACCGCGCGGCTGACGATCTCCGGCTCCTCCGCCTCACCCTTGGCCTGGGCGATCGCGCTCTCGACGGCGATTGCGCGATCGACCTGCGGCTCGCCGTAGATCTTGGCGAAGGTGAACGCGAGCAGGCCGGCGAGCACGCCGACCAGCATGCCGCGGAGGAGAAGCTGAGGCATCGTCATTGTCGAAAGATCCGTGACGTTAGATTTGAAACCGCGTCGGCTCAGTGGCAGGGGAAGCCGAGGAGATGGCGGCCGTCGTGCACGAACTCGTGGACGTACATGCCCTTGATCAGCGAGGTCGCGCCTTCCTCCGCGCCGACGAAATAGATCGCGAGCAGGCAGAGCGGCACGAAGAGCAGCCATGGCCAGATCGTGGCGAGCGGGATCGGCTGCGGCAGCGCGATGGACGGGCGACCGGCGAGCGTCGAGGTCGACATATGGTCCCTTTCTTTGTCGTCGCTGCATTCGTGGCGCAAGCGGCAGCGCTATGCAAGAGCACTCGGCTGATGTTGTCGGTGTCTTCGAGATCAGTCGATTATAGGGTAGTGGCCTATACTTTATCGATTTTCGAGACTGGCGCTCCTGCGCCGGATGTCATGATCCCTGCTTGTCTTCCACGAAGCGCTTGAAAGCGGTCAGTGTTTCGGCGCTGACATGATGCTCGATGCCTTCGGCGTCGATGCGAGCGTTTTCGGAACTTATGCCGAGGGCCATGAGAAAAGCCTCGACGACCTGATGTCGAAGTCGGCTCTTTCTGGCTATCTCCTCTCCCGCCTCGGTCAAAAACACGCCGCGGTAAGGGCGTTGCTTGACGAGATTTTCCTCGGCCAGACGTTTCAACATCTTTGCGACCGTTGGCTGGGCGACGCCGAGACGCTTCGCGATGTCGATTTGGCGGGCCTCGCCACCGTCGTCGATCAATTCGGCGACGAGCTCGACGTAGTCCTCCACGAGTTCCAGCCGGCGAGAACGCCGCGCTTGGCGAAACCTTTTAACGTGCGTTTCAGCGTCGACGAGCGCGGGGACCGCGTCGTCTCGCTTCGTGGCTTTCGTCATCACGGCAATCCCGGTCAGCCAGAATGATTCTCTCTCGAGAGATGACAGTTTAGCAAAGCCTAAAGCCCGATAAATCGATCGGACGTCGAAAAAAGAAAATAGCCCTGCCTATCTGAAAAAGGTAGTAGACGTTGTCATAGCAATTGCTATATTCAAGCTCGGCTCGACGGATCGGGTTCCGGACAGCCGCGGCGAAACGCAAGGGGCTTGATCAAATGTCAGACGTAGCGGCCGGCACCGTTTCGACGCGAACGATCACGGAACGAACCGACGAGGCCATTCGTGAGGTGCTGGCGGGGAGACGGAGCGGTTTCCGATCCGCCCTGCTTTTCGCGGGCCCCGCGGTCGTCGTGTCCATCGCCTACATGGACCCCGGCAATTACGCGACCAACATCCAGGCCGGCGCGTCGTTCGGTTACGCACTGCTCTGGGTCGTGCTCATGGCGAGCCTGATCGCGATGCTGTTCCAGGCGCTGTCGGCCAAGCTCGGGATCGTCACCGGCCGAAATCTCGCGGAGACGTGCCGCGACCAATTCTCGCGGCCGGTCGTCTATGCGATGTGGGGCGTCAGCGAGGCGGCGGCGATGGCCACCGATCTCGCCGAGTTCCTCGGCGGGGCCATCGGACTTTCCTTGCTCTTCAAGATCCCGCTCATCGCGGGCATGGCGGTGACCGCCCTGGTGACCTACGGTATCCTGCTGTTCGAGAAGCGTGGCTTTCGTCCCATCGAGCTTATCATCGGCGCGCTCGTCGCGGTGGTGGGTCTCTGCTTCCTGATTGAAATGTTCATCGTGCCGATCGCTTGGAGCGATGCCGCGAGCGGCGCGCTCCTTCCCCTGATCCCGAACGCCTCGGCGCTGACGATCGCGGTAGGCATCGTCGGCGCCACCATCATGCCGCATGCCGTCTACCTGCATTCCGGCCTAACGCAGGCGCGTGTGCCTGGCTGTGATGCCCGCGAGCGTCGATCCCTGCTGCTTTTCTCGAACCTCGAATGCGTTATCGCCCTCACGGTAGCCGGGGCGGTCAACATGGCGATGGTGATGATGGCCTCCGGTGCCTTCCACGCCGGGCACAGCGACGTGGCCGAGATCGAGACGGCGTATCACGCGTTGTCGCCGCTGTTCGGCGCTGGGGCGGCGGCCGTGTTCCTGATCTCGCTGATGGCCTCCGGCATTTCCAGCTCGGCCGTCGGCACCATGGCGGGCCAGGTGATCATGCAGGGCTTCGTCGGGTTTCGGATCCCGATCATGGTCCGACGCCTTGTGACCATGATCCCCGCCTTCGTCGTCATCGCCTTCGGGGTCAATGCGACGAAGGCCCTGGTGATCAGCCAGGTGGTCCTCTCCTTCGCCCTGCCAATCCCGATGATCGCGCTCATCATGTTCACCCGCCGCCGCGACCTCATGGGCGATTTTGTCAACGGACGACTGACGAACATCGCGGCGATCGTCGGATCGGTCGTCATCCTGATCCTGAACGCGATCCTCCTGCTGCAGACCTTCGGGGTCCCGATTCCGGGGCTGCCCGCGAGTTGAGGCTTCTCGCCAGCTCGACTCTCGGACGAGCGGCTCGGCACTGGCGCGGCGGCCGAGCCGGTGGAGAGAGATCGCTGGGCTTCGTACGATGGAAAGAAATCAGTTGCATGCGGCAACTTCCGTGGCTGGAGCGACGACCGGCCGCCAGCGACTGCGCGGCATCGTTGCAACTGTCAATCGACTTAAGAACTTCACCATCTCCAGCGTGGAGCAAGTCAAAACAAGTCATGCTCCATGAGGTTCTATTTGCGTGTGCAGCAAAGTGCAGCTTAACACCCCCCACGTAAGACCTCGTCGCGCGACGAGCCAGCCCGGAAGTTACGAACCCATGCGCATCTTGCCCCCCTCACTCGTCATTCTGGCAAGTTTCCTGGCTAGCTACCCGGCTTTCGCACAGGACAGCGGGCCATCCCCCACGACGAACGGGCAGACGCCGGAGACCTCCGGCAATCAGGCGCCTGCCGCGACGCCGTCGATCCAGTCCTCGCTCGGCAAGTTTGGCGATCCCGGCAACATCCGCGCGACGCTCGACGGTAAGGGCATCGACTATAGCTTCACCTACATCGCCGACCTGCTCGGCAACACGACGGGCGGCGTGAAGCAGGGCGCGACCTACGAGGGGCGCCTCGACATGAACCTCGACGTCGACCTCGAGAAGCTGTTCGGCTTCAAGAACGGCGCGATCCACGTCGAGGCCTTCGAGATCAACGGCCGCGGCCTCACCGGCAACAACACGATGGACCTGTTCACGACGAGTGGCATCGAGGCCTATCCTTCCGCCAAGCTCTACGAGGCCTGGTACGAGCACAAGTTCGACGACGGCAAGCTCTTCGTCCGCTTCGGCCAGCTCGCCGCCGACACCGAGTTCTTCATCTCGCAGACCGCGACGCTGTTCGTGAACTCGACCTACGGCTTCCCCGCGATCCTCGCCGGCGACCTGCCGAACGGCGGGCCGGCCTATCCGCTGGCGACGCCCGGGGCGCGCGTGAAATACGCGCCCAACGACAACTGGACCTTCCTCGCCGCGATCTTCAACGGCGATCCGGCCGGCCCGTTCGTCCCCGGTCAGAACGCCTTCCTGCCGCAGGTGCGCGACGGGTCCGGCACGCTGTTCCGCCTGCAGGACGCGCCGCTCATCTTCACCGAGGGCCAGTACGCCTACAACCAGGGCAAGGACGCCAAGGGGCTGCCGGGCACGATCAAGGTCGGCTACGTCCACCACTTCGGCAACTTCCAGGACCAGACGGTTCCGAGCAGCATCTACAGCGTGCAGCGCGGCGACGACTTCGGCTACGCGATCATCGACCAGACGATCTATCGCAAGCCCGGCACCGACGATCAGGGCGCCTCGGTGTTCGCACGTGTCTCGGGCAGCCCGAACGACGTCAACCTCATCGACTTCTACGCCGACGGCGGCGTCAGCTACAAAGGCCTGATCCCCGGCCGCCCCGACGATACCGCCGGTATCAGCGGTGCCTACACGCGCATCTCGCCCAACGTCTCGCAGCAGGACATCCTCGCCGGCAACGCGCCGCTCATCCGCG
Organism: Beijerinckiaceae bacterium; assembly: GCA_965277735.1. GTDB lineage: Bacteria > Pseudomonadota > Alphaproteobacteria > Rhizobiales > Beijerinckiaceae > RH-AL1. Next base: position 3,175,791 of record CBDIDO010000003.1, on the reverse strand, counting down.
ACTACAGCGGGCTGATCGAGGCGACCTACCAGTATGTCGTGGCGCCCGGCTTCTCGCTTCAGCCGGACTTCCAATACCTGTTCCACCCGGGTGCGCATGGCGTGGCGATCCCGAACCTCGCCTACAACGTGCCGATCCACGACGCCGCCGTGTTCGGCATGCGAGCGACGCTGCACTACTAGGAAAGACCAGGAAGAACGGCTGCGGCGTGGGCGATCCGGCAGGCGCGACAAAGCGCTTGTCTGGCGCCCGCCCAGCCGCTATATCCGCGACCCTTGCTGGACTTAGCGCCAGCGAGGTTGCGGCCCTTCCCAAGGGGCCGCCGCAAAAAACGGCCGGGGTCATAGCTCAGTTGGGAGAGCGCTTCAATGGCATTGAAGAGGTCGGCGGTTCGATTCCGCCTGGCTCCACCATTACCTCAAACTAACCCGTTGTTTTTTAATTCATTTTCATCTTACATTAGGTGCTCTTCCCATCCTCTTCCCCACCCGTTGCTTCGCGATCGAGGAAGCACCTGGGTCCCAATTCGGTAGTTTTTCGTAAACCGTGATCAGCTGCGCCTCACGAATCGTCGCGGTCATTCGCGCCTTATGGGCCCCTCGCTTATTGCGGCCTTATGGGTGTTTTTGAAGACTTTTGCATCTGCCGATCTCCCGAAGCAGCCGCCGCTTCGGCGGCCTTACCCGCAGCGCTGAATGAATGCTGACGAAGCCATATTAGATTTATGGATCGAAATCCCATGACACCAAGATAATCTTCTAACATCCTTCTTTTGCCTGGAAACCAGCGAATGTGCGTGAGTAGGGTGGGGTGCGAACGCTGCGGATAGGATGTACGGGTGTGCTTCTGATTGGGTTGGCTATCGATCAAAGTTCTCGCTCGATGGGCGAGCGATCGGACCGTCTGATGACGGTCAGCTAGCGCCCGCGATCTCTACTACCAACGTCGCTCTGAGAGAAAATGATCAATGCCCCCTCGTGGATTTCGGCACACCCATTTGCCACTTTTTAAAACCGAGAGATGGGAACTGGCGAAGTTTGCGTCCGAGGTGGCTCGGTATTCTCTCAGTCAGAATATAACATTTTCCGACGTCTTACCAAGCAGCAGAAACCTCGTCTTGAATGATATTGCCTATGCACTTGAGCAGAACATAGTAAAATGCTGTGTCGTGTTTAGAGTAACTCCAACAAACGGTGGTGATGATGTTGATGTGCAATTTTCCGTGGAGCACTCTTTCTGGTCGAATGAAGATGCTGTCGCAGAATTAAAAAAATTTCTCCATCCAGATGGGAACATTATTCCATATGAATACTTCTTTACAATGGAAGACGGCATAAAGAAATATCTTGTGGACGCATTTGCTTGTCCGAAAGCGGAACGCCATCGGCTTCAAGTTGTAGATCCAAGTCACATATTTGCACATTTGGTCGATTTCGATCCTTTGCCTGATGAATATTGGTTTGCAAGGTATGCCAGCTATCGACAACCATTTACATGGGAGGTATTGGCAGTCGCTTGGCGATATATCGCTATTTGTCCCCGAGAAAAGACCCCCTCTATCAGTGCAATCGTCGACCATCTGGAGAGCTATTTGGCGGTGGAAGGGTTGGGTATGAAAAACTTGCCGAAAAGGCACAAGCTGTATCAGATTGCGAGAAACGTTCGGGACCAGATATCAAGGGCAGATTTTAATTCGACGGTCATCGTTTCCAGCAATCCGAACCGTCCGCAAATCGCACCAGCTAATAGGAAACGCGTCAAATCAAGCTCCTCTTAGAGCGCGAAAAATCAGCCTTGGTGACAGGCTTCGGACATGCGCGAAGCTGCCAACGAGTTGCCAAGAGACATGCTGCTTTCGGTTCCAGACGCCTGTCGGTTGCTGGGTATCGGACGCACATTCTTTTACCAAATGGTCAATGCAAGACGGATCAAGATCGTAAAATTAGGTCGACGATCCCTCGTCAGCAGTCGCGCGCTACAAACGTTGATTGAGGAGCTACGCAATGCATAGTCATAATAGGCAGCACGATCCCATCCAGGCGCTTAAAGATATCAGAAACGACTTGAAAGGTTCGCATGGGCGATACCATCATCAAGTCGCAAGCGTCTACAATCAGGCGCAACAAATCGCGGGCAATGCCTTGAATATTGACCGCTTTCGGCGGGAGTCATTTTGGGAAGGTATTCCGTTCCCGACCTGCATTTTGCGGGCAGCGATGCGATTTGCGTGGGATGCGCGCGAAACTAACACAGGCGACTATAAGGCTGCTGTGTTCGCTTCTGCCGCATTGCAATACTATTTCAAGGATGGTGTCGGGGTCGAGGAAGTTTATGACCTTATCCGAACATCGGGCGGCATCGAGCCGCTTTATCGGGATCAAACCCCGCATTCGAGTGCGCGACAGCTGCAAGCACCATCTCTGCCGCCAGTTTCGGACACCTCGATCAATGGCACGCTGGAAGCCAACACACCAAAAAAAGACGACAGCCTTCCGGCACTTCCGAAGCAAGCGAGTCCCGGGCCGACGATGCGCTCCGCAAAAGCTAAAGGCGGGGGGCGAAGTGGTCCAAAGCAGTTTTCGCGAGCCTGGTGCGAGCAACGCCTCAGCCTCGACATCGACGACGCTAATCTTGATCGGCTTCTGGGGCTGTCGAAGGGGGCGACTGCCTCCGTGTCATTTGTCGCCGACGGGCCTGATAAGGCTGGCTTTCTGATCTTCCGGGTCGTCCAAGTCTCGATTCCGAAGTTCACGTCGTTCGGCTGACCACTTTCCGGTTTCCGGAAAGTGCCCGATAGCGCACACGGCGGCGATACAGGAGGGCTCCTGTATCGCCGTCCAGCGCAGCGGCACCACGACGCTGTTCATGGCGCTCAGCGTGTTTAAGGCAAGGTTTATCGGTCGGCCGCTTGCCCCGCCACTGGCACCAAGAGTTCATCGGCTTGATTGCGACCCTCGTGCGATCCGTGCCGTCGGGCAAGGTCATCCACGCCATCCTCGACAACTACGCCGCTAACAAGCACCCCGAGGTGTTGGCCTGGCTCGCGGCGCATCCGCGATGGACGTTCCACTTCACGCCGACCTCGTGCTCATGGCCCAACGTCGTCGAAGGCTTCTTCTCTCGGCGACGTTTTAGGGTACGGGTCTATAGAAGCGTGGCGCTTTCTGTGCCTCCGGCACAGGTCGTACCGCGCACCGACCGCCCTAGCAGGCTGCTGAAAAAGGCCACTCGCCGGCGCTGATGGTTCGTGATTCAGTTTCCTTGTCGAGGAGGCTGATTTGCGCGGATCGGACGAGCGGACGGGATCGTTGTTCAGCTACGTTGGCATCGAAGGACGGCTTCGGCCGGACCATCCGCTTCGCGCCGTTCGGGCGCTGACGGACGAGACGCTGGCAGCGATGGAGCGCGATCTTGCCGCGCTCTATTCGGGGATCGGGCGACCCTCGATCGCACCGCAGATGCTGCTGCGCGCCATGCTGCTGCAAGCGTTCTACTCGGTGCGCTCCGAGCGCCAGCTGATGGAGCGGATGGAGTTCGACCTGCTGTTTCGCTGGTTTGTCGGGCTCGGCGCGGACGAGCCGGTGTGGGATGCCTCCACTTTCTCGAAGAACCGCGATCGGCTGCTCGAGGGCGATGTGGCGGCGCGCTTCCTGGCGACGTTGATGGCGCGGCCTCGGGTGAAGCGGCTGCTGTCGTCGGACCACTTCAGCGTCGACGGCACGATGATCCAGGCGTGGTCGTCGATGAAGAGCGTCAAGCCGATCGAACCCGGCGAGGGGTCCGGCGACGAGCCGCCGCCTTCCTCTGGCGGCCGCAACGCCGAGACCGACTTCCGCGGCGAGACGCGCACCAACGCCACGCACGCCTCCACCACCGACCCCGAGGCCAAGCTGTACCGCAAAGGTGCGGGCATGGAGGCCAGGCTCGCCTTCCTCGGCCACGCCCTGATGGAGAACCGCTGCGGCCTCGTCGTCGACGCCTGCCTGACGCAGGCCGGCGGCCACGCCGAGCGGCTCGCCGCCTTGGCGATGATCGAGAAGCGAGCCGATCGCCCCCGCGCCATCACGCTGGGCGCCGACAAGGGATACGACACGTCCGACTTCGTGAACGAGCTGCGCTCGATGAACGTACGCCCGCACGTGGCGCGCCGCCTGCGCGGGTCGGCCATCGATCGCCGCACCACGCGCCACCCCGGCTATGCCGCGAGCCAGCGCATCCGTAAGCGCATCGAGGAGGCCTTCGGGTGGATGAAGACGATCGGCGGCATGCGGCGGCCGATGCGGCGCGGCACCGATCGCGTCGGATGGGCTTTCACCTTTGCGGCCGCCGCTTACAATCTCGTGAGACTGCCCAAGCTGCTCGCGGAGCCCGCGACATGACGAAGGCGAAGAGCGCGCTCGTCGGCCGCTGGCGGATCGTCGAGGCGGACCTCTGGGACCGCGACTTCCTCGACCTCTGCGGACCGGCCACGCTGGTTGTCGGCAGCGAGGGACATGGCGAGATCAGCTTCGGCGCCGTGCAAGTCGGTCTCGACATCGCCTACAACCATGATGAGATCGACTTCACCTGGTGCGGCTTCGACGAGATGGACGAGGTCCAGGGCTCCGGATCCGCCGAACTTCAGGACGACGGCTCCCTCATCATCGACTTCGTCTACCATCTCGGCGACGAAGCCGTCCTCAAAGCCCTGCGACACCCTTCTTCAGCAGCCTGCTAGTGTGCTGTCCCGCAAGTCCCTTTACATAGTTGGATGATGAAGCGATGATTCGCCAGGAGGGCGGATCATGGCGCGCATAGGTCGACCGCAAGAGCAGCTTCTCATGCTTAGCGACATCGAGCGCGAAGAGCTCGATCGACTTGGGCGATCGCAGGCGGCCTCGCACAGCCTCGTGCGGCGGGCGCAGATCATCCTCGCATCCGCAGCGGGCGAGGCCAACACGTCGATCGCGAGCCGTCTCGGCGTGTCGAACCCGACGATCTGCCACTGGCGCAAGATCTGGTTCGAGAAGGGACTGACCGGCCTCTACGGCGAAGCCAGGTCCGGGCGACCGAGGACCCACGACGAGGAGCGCATCGCGAGCCTTCTGCGCACGGTGCTCGAGAGCAAGCCGGTCGGCGCGACACATTGGACCGTGCGGTCTGCAGCGGCGGCGAGCGGGCTTTCCAAGAGCACGGTCGCGCGCATGCTTGCGCTGTTCAACGTCCGGCCGCACCGCTCCAAGACCTTTCGGCTCTCGAGCGATCCGCTGTTCGTCGACAAGGTGCGCGACATCGTCGGGCTCTATCTCAACCCGCCCGACCACGCGCTCGTGTTGTGCGTCGACGAGAAGACGCAGGTCCAGGCGCTCGAGCGTCGCCAGCCGATGCTGCCGCTCGGCCTCGGCTACATCGAAGGTGTCACCCACGACTACGTCCGGCACGGGACGACGACATTGTTCGCCGCGCTCGACATCGCCAACGGCCAGGTGATGACGCAGTGCCGGGCGCGTCACCGACACCAGGAGTTCCTGGGCTTCCTGAAGCACATCGAGGCCAACGTGCCGAGCGACCTTGACCTCCACCTCGTCGTCGACAACTACGCGGCTCACAAGCATCCAAAGGTCCGCGCATGGCTGGCCGAGCGACCTCGTTTCACCCTGCATTTTACGCCGACCTACGCATCATGGATGAATCAGGTCGAACGCTGGTTCGCGCTGATCACGCAGCGCCAGATCCGGCGCGGCTCCTTCGTCAGCGCCAAGGATCTGGTGGCCAAGATCGAGGCGTTCGTCGCTGCCTACAACGTCAAGGCGAGGCCGTTCCAGTGGACAGCAACCAGTGACGCAATCTTCGCCAAGCTTGAGCGCCTATGTAAAGCTATTAACGGGACAGCACACTAGAGAGCGGTCGGCAATGCTTGAGTAAACCGCAGCTCAGCCCATCACATCTGATAGACCTTCGTCACACGCCGTGTAGAGCCATAAATCGACGATTGTCGACCGATCCGACTTGAGCTGCGGCGAAGCTCGTCGTTGGTCCGCGGGAGGATGAGGACGCTGTCCGAGCTGACCCGCTGCTCGATATTCTTGAGCGCGTAGCCGACGACCCGAGGGACGTCGTGAGTGATGGCGCGCACGTCAATTCTCTCGAGGGTAGGGCACAGCCGCCGCCACAGCCACTGCTCGGCCCAAACGAACTCGGCGAAGCACGCTGTCTGCCAGCGAATGCTGGGTTCGAGGACGATGGCGTGAACGTGCAGCCCATCATTGATGGTGACGTCCCGGAGGCTTCCCTTGAGGTGCTTGAAAACCGGCAAGTCCGGGGCGGCGAGCCAGATCGGCCGGCGATGGCGGCTGCTGGCAGCGGTGGGGTGCTTTAGGACCCGGGTGATGCGGATGCCGTAGACCCGGTCGACCGTTTGTAGCATCTGCTGCTGGTAGGTAGCGGGTGATCCGGGCAGTTGGTCGAACATGAACGTAACAAACCAGGGGTGGAATCCTTGCTGTATCAGACGCTCGATCCACTTTGCGTAGGCATAGGTGTCGATAGAGGTGGTCATGTCCTGCTCCTCTTTGTTGGGACACAGACCCTTTACGCAATCTCTCCCCAGCTCCCTTTGAGGGTTGTGGGGTTCGTATTGATCGTTGGTTGCTGTTGGTATTAGTTCGTACTGGTTCACATGTTTCGCATAGTTCATATGTTTCGTATTGATGGTTTGGGCACACATGGTCGTATGTGGGCTTGGGGTGCCCTTCGGGCACAGTGATCCATATGCCGGGTCTGTTTCCCGTCATGAGTGGCCCTATCGGGCTGGTTCATCGTGTGGCTTTGCTCCATCACGCAACCGACTGCACTTAGGCAATTGGTTTTTACCGGACCGCGACGCCGCGTCATGAGCGGCTACACTACAGCCTATGTCGCGAGCTCATCGCATCAAACACGCCTCTCGTAGCCGGAGGCCGGCCGGCGAGCGCGGCCTTTGAAGCTAAGCGTCTACGATCAGCAACTCATTCAACTGCGTCGTGTAGCGCGGCGAACGCATCTCGAACTTCGTCGACCAGGCTCGACGCGGCCAGAACCCGGCAGAGGCCGGCGCCACCGTGCCGCGCCCAAAGCGGGCGTTGCATGCGTCCAGTGCATTCATCAAAGCGGCGCCTCTCGTTTGGTCCGATGCGCCGAAGCCTGGCAGCGCGCGTCGGCTGCCGGCGAGTGGCACCAGGTCAACGCTGACGAGCCGGCCCTGCTGTAGCGGTAGCCGAGCGCCAGACGCGTCGTGCGCCCGAGGTCGCCGCCTTCGCAAGAGCAAGCGTGTCGTTGGTTGCTTCCGGCAGGGTAACGACGGTAGACGCGCCGCGCCGCGGAGCCGTTTGGTCGTGCTCGCTGGTGTGGAAGAACACCGTCACGTGGTCGGTAGCCAGGCCGCCGCGTCGCAGCTTCTCGCCCAGCCTCGTCGCATGCGTCGCGACCGCCTGCTCCATCGTCGCAAGATCCTCAACCCGGCGCGAGAACGACCGTGTCACGGCACAGCCTTTCCGTGTCGGCGCGACGGCCTCAAGGTCCAGGCAGGTATCGCCGCGGAGTTCATGCACGATCCGGCGGCCAACGACAGTGAGACCGTTCCTCGCGAGCTTCGGATCAAGATCGCGCACGTCGGCTACGGTCCGGCAGCCGATCGCCTGCAGCTTTTCCTGCGACGCCGGGCCGATGCCCCAGACCTCTTCGAGCCCGATGACTGCCATCCAGCGCCGGCGGACGCTCTCGTCGGTGAGGTCGCAGACGCCGCCAAGGTCGGGTTTCTTCTTGGCAACATGGTTGGCAAGCTTCGCCAGCGTCTTGGTCGGTCCGATTCCGACGCAGGTCGGCAGGCCGGTCTAAGCCAGCACGGTCGAGCGAAGGTCGCGAGCAAGCGCTGCCCGCTGCTCCGCGACGCCGTCGGCCATGTCGAGGAAGCTCTCGTCGATAGAGTAGATCTCCACGCGCGGGCTGAAGCTGCGATAGATTGCGTTGGCTCTTGCCGACATGTCGCCGTAGAGCGCGTAGTTCGACGAGAACACCCGGACACCGCCGCGCCTGCACGTGTCGCGGATCTTGAACCAGGGATCGCCCATGCGGATGCCAAGTGCCTTGGCCTCGGCAGTGCGAGCGATGGCGCAGCCATCGTTGTTGGACAGCACGATGACCGGCACGGCTTTGAGCCGGGAATCGAAGACGCGTTCGCAGGAGCAGTAGAAGCTGTTGCTGTCGATCAACGCCAGCGACGTCGGTCTATCGCTCTTGCTCATGCCCGAACGGCGCGGCGGCGCGGGTTGACGCTGCCAGAGACGACGCCCCAGACCTCGACGAGGGCCTCGGCATCGAGCCGGTAGGCGGTGTAGCGCGGGTTGGCGAAGTGTCGTGCGGGCGCCCTGCCGCCCCCAGACCTTGAACGAGCGCTCGCCATCGATGTCGCCCACCACGACGTCGCCGTCCTGCGGCGTCAGCGAACGGTCGACAATCGCGAGGTCACCATCGAGGAGGCCCTTGCCGACCATGCTGTCGCCAGCGACCCGCACCAAAAAGGTGGCGGCGCGTTTGGTAACGAGCAGGCGCTGAAGATCAATCTCCTCCTCGATGAAGTCGTCGGCCGGGCTCGGGAAGCCAGCGCGGACTGCGCAGGCAAGGAGCGGCAGGGGTACGGGCGAGCTGAAGCTGATGGCGGCGATGTGCACGGTGCCTGTCCCCCGGGCTGGTGCCGGCGAGCGTCGTTAGAAGCGATCAGGCGGCTGGGGCCGCGACCATCTCGTCGGGCCGTTGCCGATGGCGCACAGCAAGCGCGGCTCAGCGTAGATGTCCTGCTCCGGATCAGACTGCTCCTCGAGAACGACAAGGCCGGCGTACTGCCCCGCCATGCGCTCTGCGGCAGCTATGGCTCTGGCCGCATCTTTCGCCTTCTGCGGGGGACACGGCACCAGCTTGCCGCCGCGCTTGCCAACGACGAACGGCAGAATGATGTAGGTGGTCACCATAGCGCGCTTCCAATCTCTGCTGCAGGCACCTAGAACATAAACGGAACACGGCTTGAGCTGCAAGCTCCGACAGCGGCGTAGAACGAGATGATTGCGAACGTGCAGGAGGACGGCTCGCCGCCGGACCGAGACGGTGCCGGGCTCACGCTCGCGGCCGAGCCTGAACGCATCCGCAAGATCATCCACGTCGACATGGACGCCTTCTTCGCCTCCGTGGAGCAGCGCGACGATCCCGCTCTGCGGGGTCGACCCGTGGCCGTCGGTGGCTCTCGTGAGCGCGGCGTCGTCGCGGCAGCGAGCTACGAAGCGCGTGTCTTCGGCGTGCGGTCGGCGATGCCTTCGGTGACGGCTCGACGAAAGTGCCCGGACCTCGTTTTCGTCAAGCCGCGCTTCGAGGTCTACAAGGCCGTATCGGCGCAGATCCGTGCGATCTTCGCCGAGCACACGCCGATCATCGAGCCGCTCTCGCTCGACGAGGCTTACCTCGACGTCACGGAAAACCTGCAGGGCATCGCGCTCGCCACCGACATCGCCAAGACGATCAGAGCCAGGATCTCGGAGGAGACGAGCCTCACCGCCTCAGCTGGTGTGTCGTACAACAAGTTCCTCGCCAAGCTCGCCTCCGACCAGCGCAAGCCCGACGGCCTTTTCGTTATACCCCCGCATATGGGCCCCGTCTTCGTAGAGGGGCTTCCAATCGGTCGCTTCCATGGCGTCGGGCCTGCGACGGAGGCGAAGATGCTGCGCCTCGGCATCGCCAACGGTGCCGAGTTGCGAGACAAGTCCCTGTCCTTCCTGCAGGAGCACTTCGGCAAAGCGGGCGCGTATTACTACGGCATCGCCAGGGGCATCGATCGTCGCCCAGTTCGTGCAGACCGCATCCGGAAGTCGGTAGGCGCTGAGAACACCTTTGCCGAGGACCTTGTCGACTTTGAGCCGATGCGCGAGGCGTTGCAGACGATCCTGGACAAGGTGTGGCGGCACTGCGAGAGCACCGGTGTCCGCGGACGTACCGTGACCCTAAAGATGAAATTCTCGAACTTTACCAGCATCACCCGGTCCAAGTCGGCCGCCGCCGTAATCGACGGTCGCGACGCGCTGGAAGCGATCAGCCTTGCGCTGCTGCGGGCGGAGATGCCGGTGCGACTAAGCGTCCGGCTTCTCGGTGTCAGCCTGTCTTCCTTGGCGGTACCGCCCGAAGGACGACCGCAAATGACGTTCGACGTCTGAGACTGGAAGGAGACGACCATGAAGGTAGTGGCTGATCTGTGCATCGTGCCGATGGGCGTCGGACCATCGGTGTCGCGCTACGTGCGTAGGATCAAGACGATCGTCGAGGCGAGCGGCCTACCGGCGACGATGCACGCCAACGGCACCAACATCGAAGGCGAATTGATTGAGATCTGCCAGCTGGCGGAGCGGTGCGAGGCTGCTCTTGCCGAGATGGGCGTTCAGCGCACCTTCTTCACGCTGATCTTCTCCACTCGTCACGACAAGGCGCAGACGTTGGAGGACAAGATGGCGGCAGTGTCCTGAAGGCCGATCGGACGGCACTAAGTACATCGCCGCCACAATGCAAAGCTGGGACTTCGCGATGAGCAAACAACGTATGGAGTTACCGGCCGAAGCGTTCGACAAGGTCGATCCAACCGAAGACTCTTTGTGCTACGCGCCGGCACGGCTCGTCACGCATATCGACGACGCAGCTGCCGCCGCACTCACCGCGTTTTATCGGACCGTCCTGCCTGAGGGCGGCGTGATCTTGGACCTGATGTCGAGCTGGGTCAGCCATCTTCCAACTGATCTGACCGCGAGCGCAGTGATCGGCCACGGCATGAACGGCCAGGAACTGGCTGCCAATCCTCGTCTCTCGCGACGCTTCGTCCAGGACCTCAATCGCGCGACCGACCTTCCTCTCGACACCGGAGGTGTCGATGCGGCGCTGTGCTGCGTTGGTGTCCAATACCTGCAGAAGCCTGTCGATGTGTTCAGGGAGGTTGCCCGCGTCCTACGTCCCGAATCGTGTTTTGTTGTCAGCTTCTCCAACCGATGCTTTCCGACCAAGGCGGTCGCAGTCTGGCGCGCTCTCGACGGGGACGGTCATGCCAGCCTGGTGCAGCTTTATCTGGACAGCGCAGGCTTCGTCGACATCGAGGTCTTTATCTTGGCGGACGGATCGTCAGGCGATCCTCTGACCGCAGTCGTAGGGTGGCGCAGGTAAAGCGTCAGCTCAGGCCCTCGGCAGTGAGCGCATGCGGAATGGCCTCGCGTAGCTGCGAGAAGCCACGGGTCGCATGAGGCCAGAAGGCGCTGTCCCACGATCGCCGGGGCCGCACCAAAGCCAGCCCCGCGGCAGCGAGTTCCTTCTCGATCTCATCGAGCGCGGACGAAGTCGGACCTACGGGAGCATGCGGCGTAACGACGATGCCGACTTTGGCCTCTGTAGCCGCCGCGACAATCGCCTCCGATGCGATCTCGTTTGTTCGTGTGACTTCAAGACCATTGTCGCGCAGCCGAGCCGCAGCATCGTCCAAGGCGCCGCGCGCAAAGTTGACGGCAGCCTCACCACGCAAGCCGTGCTGGCCTACGTCCACGCCGCCCGCAACGATCGCCGCAGCAAATCTCTCGGCGATCCAGTCGGGCGAAAGGTCCTTGTAGCGTGCGATGTTGTGAGCGGTGGCAAGGTAGGTTTTGCCCCTCGTCTGCAAGCCGGCTGTCCATCGCCAGGACAGGGTGTTGGAAGCTGGGTCGGCATCAACGAGATGGCGGAGGAAAAAGTCAGCACCGAGCTGCCACGGTAGGCGCAGCGTGAAGATCCAGATCGACGAGAACCACATGCGCGCGTGATTGTGCATCCAGCCCGTCTCGACGAGTTCGCGTGCCCAATCGTCGAAGCCTTCGATACCTGTCGTGCCGGCTTCGGCCTCCGCCAACGTTTTGGCCGCGTCGGCGGAAAGTGCATCTCGAGCGACGTCACGCTCGCTAAGGAAGTTCGACCAGACTTCGGGGTGCGCTTCCAGCCAGCCCTTCCAATAGGTGCGCCAGCAGACCTCTTGGATGAACTTTTCCGCCCGCCTTGGCCCCTCGCGCTCCAGCACCGCGGCCACGACCTCGCGCTCAGTCACCATGCGACGACGCACGTAAGGGGACAGCAGGGAGGTGTCGCCGCGGCGCTCAGGGCCAGGGTCGGCATTGCGATGCGAGGCGTAGCGCCAGCCAGCTCGCGGCAAAAAAGCATCAAGGCGCGCAAGCCCCTCTGCGCGTGTCGCTGGAAAATGAAGCTGGGATGGCTGAGAAGTCATTTCGTCCTTGTCGCCGAGACGAGATGCCGACGCGAGGAGCGAATTGATGCAGCCCGTTTCCTGCCAGCGAAGTGAGGGCGAGGGCCAAGCCGGCCGCCGCGTTCGTTGAGATCGGGCCAAATGATTCTGACGATTTTGGATCGATGCCAAACTGCCGAGGAAGCTCTCGCCGATTGATAGGGGCGGCGGTTTCCTAACTGCGTCGCAAACCATTAACCAGGGAACGGTAGGGTTAATGACGCTTTGAGGTCGGTCCGAAAAGATCGGCGCGTCAGGCACCATTTGGGGACACCGATGCGCGTGCTTCTGATCGAAGACGATCGCTCGATCGCACAGAGCATCGAGCTGATGCTCAAGTCCGAGAAGTTCAACGTCTACACGACGGAACTCGGCGAGGAAGGCATCGACCTCGGCAAGCTCTACGATTACGACATCATCCTTCTCGACCTGAACCTCCCCGACATGTCGGGCTACGAGGTGCTGCGTACGCTCCGCGTCGCAAAGGTGAAGACGCCGATCCTCATCCTCTCCGGCCTTGCCGGCACAGAGGACAAGGTGAAGGGTCTCGGCTTCGGCGCCGACGACTACCTCACCAAACCGTTTCACAGAGACGAACTGATCGCGCGGATACACGCGATCGTACGCCGATCGAAAGGTCATGCGCAGTCGGTCCTTGCAACCGGCGACCTCGTCGTGAACCTTGACCAGAAGACCGTCGAGGTCGCTGGCTCGCGCATCCACCTGACGGGCAAGGAGTACCAGATGCTGGAGCTCCTTTCGCTGCGCAAGGGCACGACGCTGACCAAGGAGATGTTCCTCAATCATCTCTACGGCGGCATGGACGAGCCCGAGCTGAAGATCATCGACGTGTTCATCTGCAAGCTGCGCAAGAAGCTGGCGAACGTCAGCCAAGGCCGCAACTACATCGAGACCGTCTGGGGCCGCGGTTACGTCCTGCGCGAGCCGACCGAAGAAGACACTCGCGCGATCGCTTGAAACTAGGCACCCTTTTTGGGTGCTAGTTCAAGCGGATTAAGGCCGCAAGATCGCGCGCCGACAGCTATTGCGTCGCGCCCGGAGCACAACGCCGCGATAGGCCGGCAGGTATCTCGAGGTGGTGCCGACCTTGCGACTCGCCTGGACCAACAACGGAGACGAGTCCGGAGCACCACCCACCGTGCCGGGTGAACTCCTCGTCAATCAGGTCGGCGACGAGTGACCCGGCTGTCGGAGCGACCATCGACGCCCGTCTCATCTTAGTTTGCACCCGGACGACTTTGGCCACCTCGCAACCGTCGCAGCCGATTTTCGCTCCCGGCATCGACCGACAAAATGTAAAGGTGTGAGTTACTCTCAGGCGGACCAGTTTAGGTTCGCGCGGCCTCAGCCGCGAGAAGCTTTTGACGACCACTCATCAAGGTGCAGGTCTAGGACGTCGTCGCCGTCCTTTTCGTGCAGAGGGCGGCCTTCTTGACTTTCTTTGATGGCGGCTTCGGTCATGCGAAGCATCGATAAGGCGTAGCTGCGCTGAGATGGCGGCGTTGCCTTGTTTTCAAGCTTCCGCTGATACTTGTGTCGGTTGCGCTCCAAAGCCTGCGGGCTTTTTAATTTTGTGCTCCCTAGCCCCAAACCGACCTCCTGTTCACGTAATGTTCTTACTCTCCTCCAGCCTCCTTTGCAACTAGAACCCGACCTTGCACAGGCTTGCTCCATCTGACCAGATAGCTTGTGCAAGCCCTGCCACTTCAGGCGGAACACGAGCAACGCAGGTGCTGCGGGGGTAGGGGATTGCCTGCTATCAGAGATCGCATCGGCTAAGCTTTGAACCCCTGCAAAGCCGCGAAGGGGCTTTTGGATAGGTCGGCCTTAGGAGGATGAAGCGTTGAGGTGACCTGTGCCACGGCGTCGGCCATCGACGTCGCCGCGCCGCTCATCAGCCGACCACCAGCAGCATCCTTATGGCCACCGCCGCGGAACATGCGCGCTGTCTCAAGTGCCGTCTCATCGTTGGAGCGGAAGGACATAGATCCCGAGCGCTGGACATTGATGACCAAGGTCGCATCACCGCTCGCCATGATGGCATCGGACACTCGCTGAAACGTCCCGGCGGCGAGGCCGAACGAAAGCTTGGCTCCCCCGTCAAGTCGGTGGAACTGGTCCGGCGAGCGAGCGAGGAACGGCGCGAGCCGCATGCGTGTGGAGAGCCTGCGATCATCGTCGAGCTCATCGACGAGCATGGCGTCGACGATCTGCGCTCTGATAGCCGCGACCTCCTCTTCGATATCGGACGGAGCGGCCGCTGCCGCAAGACGAGACGCCATCCCCAGCAGCATACGGCCGACGAAACGATCGTGCCACGGATGAGCGATGGGGACAAAGCCCGTCACGTTGTCCCAGAACGCCTCGTTGAGGACGAGAGCCCGGCGGAAGATCGGGTCGTCTTTGCGCCAAAGGTCGACGGCTTCGATCGCTTCGACGAGAACGGCAAGGCTCGCCGAGGTGTCAAAGTCCGGGGCGCGGCTGCCGTAGAGATCGCGATAGTCCAAAGCCAGCCGCGTCGCGCAGCGCTTTTCATCAACTATGACGATGATTGCGGGATCGCCGAAGTCGAAGCGCTTAGGGCCCGGTTTGTGAGTTGCCGGCTCCGGGTGATGTTCATGCGCGATCAGCTGGTCGATCGAGGAGGCATGATGATCCAAGACGAGCAAGCGATGGCTGCGCTCCGCGCCCCGTTTGGTATTCATCACCGAGAAGTTCGTGATGAAGTCCACTGCCACCGCTTCGAGTCCAAGATCGGTGATGATCAGCGTCTCAGACTGCTCGGTACGCCGAAGGCGCGCCAACGCTGTCTCGACGACTGGACCGACGTCAGAGTAACGCGACACGTGCACCACATGCCCCACATCAGCGTGCGCACCGACAACGGTTGAGGCGCCGTAGCCGTCGAGATCGTGATGCGTTAGCTGGGTAATGGTCACGTGCGGTTCCGTATTGAGCGATGCAGGTCACGACGTGCACTCAGAGCTGCCCTCGTGCAAGCTCTTCGGGGGCTTTGCTCGGCTGAGGACAACGTCAGCAGAACCTCCAACAGAACGTACCTGGTTGAGAGTGACATGACGCTTGACGGCGACACGTGCTCGTCTGCTACCGCCGATTATGGCCAAGGCTTCGACAGGCGATGATCGTGCGGCGCCACTTGATGTCGCTCTTCGACTTACCTCGCCCGACATCGTCGTTCTCGCTCGAGAACGACTGCAGGAAACCGGTGTCGTCCGCGCAGTCGCGCAGCATGATCAGGCGGCGTTGTTCGACTGGCTTGTCGGACACTTCGTGCTTCAAGGTATTTCCGATAGGGCTGCGGCAAGCTACCAGCTGGCTCATGGCTCGATCACGTGGGTCGAGGTGGAGGCCAGCCTCCAAAGCCATCCACCATGCCCGCGCCTTCGGTCCTGGTGGCACTTCGAGTGTGGGTATCGAAAGGCGACCCGAACTTGTGCTGAGCCAAACTTTATCGAGTTCTGCAGGCTGCCGACGCACGATCTGCGAAAGGGCGTGTTGAACGAAGCCGCCTATGGATTGGCATTGTTCATCCGCGACATCTGCAACGGCGACCTTGTCGCTTGGGTCGATCGGCGTCTGGCCATCGCTGACCTTTCGCACAATCCCAGTACGCGGGGACGGCGCATGGCGGAAACCATCGTAGCTGAATTGAGCGAGATTCCCGGCACCGGTCCCAAGATCTGGTCGATGGTCCTCGCCGATCTTATGCTTGCCGGTGACCCAACACGAGAGCGTTGGGTCACCGCAGGAGCGTCGATGATCGCGGTCGACACGCTCGTGCACGCGTGGCTGCATCGCACTGGCATACTTCGGCAGCATGGTGTCGAACATCTTTACGGTCCGAAATGCTACGGCGCTGGAGGCTGTGTCGATGTCATCGAGCGGCTCGCGCAGAAAGTGGACGCCCGCATCTACAACCCGGCTTTTCCAGCCTATTTTCCTCGTTTCGTGCAGGTCGCGATCTGGGAGTTCTGCGCTGAAGGTGGTCGAGGCATCTGCAATGGCCGGAAGATCGACGATCGCTTCCCTTGCCAGCAGATCTTCTGCCCCGCGCGAAATGGCTGCGCTAGGATCGTGTTGCATGGCTAAGAGGGGTGCGGCCATCACCAAGCAGATCTTGCTGGAATCGAGCTCAGACTTGATGCCCGCCAATCCAGGCGCCCCAAAGCGCCGAAAAGGTGCCGAAATGGTTTGATACAGAACGGTATTGACAGCCGCCGTGCAACCGGCTACACAGGTATCGTCAGGGCTGCTGCCAGCCCGCAAGGCGCCGAAGGCGATTTGTGCCGGCGTACCCTCGAGCCGCCGCGGACGCGGCCGCTGCCCCTCGACACATCCGACCCGAACCAGGAGCCCGTTTCGCGGCTCCTTTTTTTACGCCCGGAGTTTGTCCATGAAGAAAAATACCCAGCCTGCCGAAGCCGTCGTCGCGCCGGCGATAATCGTGTTCGGCCTCGACGAAAGCCAGCGCCCTCACGCGTCGTGGTTTTCCCAGGAGGACTCCGTGCTGGCCGAAAAGGCCGCCGGCCTGATGGGCATGCAGGTGTTACGAGTGACGACCGACGAGCATCGCGCCTTGGCCGCTGAGCTGGCCACAGGGCGGGTGTTCGCCAGTGGCAAGGGTTTTGTGCCGTTCGTCGCGAAGGGCACCTACGAGCGCCTGGGGGCCTTTGAGGGGGCCTTCACGCCCGAGCCGACCCCAGCGCCTGCCGAGCCGCTGCCCCAGCCGGCCAACGTGCCGGCGACCTGGTCGGACATCTCGCTCGGCAGCTTGGTGCTTGCTGCCGACGGCGAGGAGTTGGGCTGGTTCGAGGCCATCGTCACCGAGGCCAAAGGCGACCTGTTCGCGCTTCGCTGGATGACCTGGCCCGACCTGCCAACGTTCGTTCGGCGGGGTGAGCACCTTTCGCTGCTGTCGGGCGCTGCCCACGAAGCCCTGCGCGCCCAAGCCAGTGAAGGCTAACACGAGGCAGAGCATTCAGGCGCTCAACGACGCCTTTCGCCAAAGCCTTGAGGGCGGCCGTGTCGCCCTCAGTGCTGCCGTCGCCCCTTGCCGGCGAGCATCGTTGCGGAGATTCTCGTAGCGGTGCGCACCTACGACCGATTTGATGCCGACAACGATCCGCAGGGCGAGCACGACTTTGGCTCGCTCAAAATCGGCAGCGACCGGTTGTTCTGGAAGATCGATTGCTATGATCATTCGCTGCGATGGCACTCGCCTGACGCCAGCGATCCGGCGGTGACGACCCGGGTGCTGACCATCATGCTAACGAGCGACTATTGACCCGCCGCGCCTCAATCACTGAGCCGTCGGCGCGGCAGCTCTTCGAGTGCCTCGTCGATGTGCGCGACGAGATCCTCAATGCCAAGAATCTGATGGCAGCCTCGTACATGGCGGTTCAGGCTCTCGGCCCGGGCAGCAGCGAGCGTTCGGCCCTATGCGCCGTGACCAACGCCGCGCGAGAAACGCTCGAAACTGTGATCCAGCGCCTCGACCAGGTCATCGCCGTCCAAAGCTGAGGGTCGCGCCGTTCTGCGGCCCTGCGGCGTTGCTCGCGGGCAAGCCTGCCTAGGCGGCTGTCACTCATCAATCGATCAAATGGCCGCTTAGGGCTCGCGAAGGGCCGCACAGGTGTTCGGCAGGGTAGGCGCCGCAGCGCGCCCGACCGACCTGCAGCGTGCCCTCAGGCTGTTACAGCTGGCTTGCGGCGCGCGGGTGGCTCGGCGCGCGGCTTGCGCCCGGCTGGCAGCCCCGGCTTCAGCGGGCCTCGCGCACCAGCCACGTCAAAAAAGGCCGCTAACGGGTCGCCCAGGGCCTTTGCGATGGCTTCGAGCAGGTCGACCGTCGGGTTTTCACGGCCGCGCTCGACGCGCCCCACGTACGACGGCTCGCAGCCGGCAGCGAGACCGAGAGCCTCTTGGGACAGGCCCTTCGCAACGCGCAAGCGCCGTATGTTCCGCCCAACCAGGGCCCGCGCCATCATCAAGCTAGCAAGCGCTTGCGGAAAGTCGCTTATCCAGGCAATATGATGCCTGACTTGATGAAGACTGCCTTCGTCATCATGAGCGGCAATTCGCGGTTGGGATGCTTATGGCTTTTCGCTCTTTGATGTTTTTGCCGTTTTTATTGTTGGCAGCTTGCGGCAACCGCGCTCTGTCATGCAGCGATGAGAGCTCCAAGAAGCTTCTGAGGGAAGTTTTAAAAGAGAACTACGCAGAAATATTCGGCACCTTGGCTTATGTTGTCGAGCCTAGTACTTTGGAGACACATGTAACGGGCGTATCGACTATATCGTCAGACCTGCGCTCGGCGCAGTGTTCGGCTCACGTCAGTTTCACGTATCAAAACCGAAAAGCTGCTACGGCAAAGTCGCAGGAGGACCTAGACAGTGTCGCGGCTTTGATAGGTAACAAGAATTCGGATGCCTACTATGAGCTCAGCAAAACAGATGATGGACAGTTGGAAATCAAAGTAAAAGATTTACGTTAGCGCTACAACTTGCTTTGCCACTTCGCTTTTCCCTGGCAAGGGGAACGCGTGTCACCCTGCGCGGTATGGAGATTGGCATCGGTAGCCAACCGGGTCTGGGCACTGCAGCCGCACGCGTCCTCAACTATGCCTTCTTTGCCAAACGATAAACATCAAATTTGTTGGATTGCCTTATCCGTGCGGATTGCACGCCGCCGTTGTCTTCATGTGGCCGAAGAACGAACCCGCTGCGCGGGAGGGCTGCGGCTGCGGTGAGATAGGAGATCGTTCGGCGCGCGCCGCTTGAGCGACGTCGGAGGCAAACAGAGCATCTCGGCTCCTTCATTCAGGGAGCCATCCGATGAACGATCTCGAGCCCGCTGCACCGATCAGCCCTCTGCGCCAACGACCGATCGACGACATGACCATGCGCCGGTTCTCGCGTGAGACGCGATCATCGAGACCTTCGAGCGCGGGAGGCAAGCGCGAGCGCCGCCGGATACCGTCACGCCGACCCGGACGGTGACGTCGTGACCCGGCACGACCCAGAACTCCCTCACGGCTTGGCCCGGCGGCCTCGACGATCGTTCCCACGCGTCTTCACGCGCCTGATCGCGCGATTGCATCTGAAGATCCGCACCGATCGTCCGAGATCGAACCTTCAGCTGCCTCCAAACGACCGCTCAGCGGGTCATTTGAACCGCCTCCATGCCACCGCCAGCGATATCGATCGAGGCTGTCCTCGCGCTCGCCGGCACGAGCCGTTCCTCTAAACCCATAGACCTTCACCTGCGGCCCGCGGGTTCGTTCTTCGGCCACTTTCGTACGCCTACCGGCGCCCGAAACTCTTCACGAAACCTGCCTTTCCGCTTGCGGGTGCATCAAACGTCAAAGCAGCCGATTTATTTCAGCCAATGCCGAGCCGGAGTGGACATTGGCGGTGAGGCGGATTCTAATCCTAGGGCGCAAGTCACGGCTCAAGACCACGCGCTGCCTGGAGCAAACTGGCGCCTGCAGCGGTTAGTCGAAGGTCAGCCGGCGCGTCGGAGTTGACGCCAGGCAGCGTGCGGCACCACCCCTTCTTGAGACAGCGGCCGACCGGCCCCTCGGCGATGGGTCGAGGCCCGTTGGCGAGCCTGGCGAGGAGCGAGAGTTTGGCCGGCCGCGGCGGTCGAGGCGGCGAGCGGCGGAGGTAGCGTGCCATACGAGGCGCCCGATCAGGCCGTCGCCTCGGCAGCGAGCAGCGTAGCGGCCGGCCGCTCTGCGGGCGCAGGGTCGGTCTCGGCAGGGGCGCGATCCGGCGGCTTGATCCTGTAGGCGGTGATGTAGAGTGCAGGCAGAAAAATCAGCGTCAACATGGTGCCCGCGAGGATGCCGCCGATCATGGCGTAGGCCATCGGCCCCCAGAACACCTCGCGCGCGATCGGCACAAGGCCGAGACTTGCGGCGGCGGCGGTGAGCAAGATCGGCCGCACGCGATGGCACGTCGCCTCGACCACCGCGTCCCAGCGCTCGCGGCCCTCGGCAAGATACTCGTCGATCTGAACCACCAGGATCACCGAGTTTCGGATGATGATGCCGATCAAGGCCAGCACGCCGAGGATCGCGACGAAGCCGAGCGGCGCGTGGAACGGCAACAGCGCGGCGACGACACCAATGAGGCCGAGTGGCGCGACGCTAAAGACCAGCGCAAGCTTGGAGAAGCTCTGCAGCTGCACCATCAGAATGAACGCCATCGCCAGCAGCATCACCGGCGCGACGGCGGTGATCGGACCCTGGCCCTTGGCGCTCTCCTCGACGGCGCCTCCGGTGGCAACGCGATAACCCGGCGGGAGCTTGCTGGCGAAGGCGTCAATCGCTGGCTTCAGATCGGACACGACCGTCGCTGGCTGAGTGTCGTCGACGATCGTCGCACGAACCGTCACGGTCGGCAGGCGGTCGCGGCGCCAGACGATCGGTTGCTCAAGATCGTAGTCGACCCGCGCGAAGGCGAGCAGCGGCACGACGCGGCCGTTTGAGAGCGGCACCTGCAGGCTCTTCAGCGTGTCGATGTCGCGCCGCTCGGCCTCTTGCGCGCGGCCGATGACGTCGACGAGATAGATCGAGTCGCGAACTTGCGTGATCGTCGAGCCGCCGGTCACGCCAGCGAGGATGCCGGCGATGTCTTGCGAGGTGACGCCGAGCTGGCGCGCCTTGTCTTGCAGGATGTCGACCCGAAGCACCTCGCCGGGCTCATTCCAGTCGAGCGTTGGGATGCCGACATGCGAATCTCCCGCAACGACGCCGGCAAGCGCGACCGCGCGTTGGCGCACGCTCTGGATGTCGGGCCCACTCAGCCGATATTGGATGGGCCGTCCGACCGGGGGCCCGAGGTCAAGCGTGTGGACGAAGACGTCGGTGCCGACCAAATTTCGGCGGCCGAACGTCGCGAGCTGCGGGATCAGGCGATTGCGCGCCTCGAGCGATGTCGCCTCGATCACGATCTGCCCGAAGAAGTCGTTGGCAAGCTGCTGGTCGAGGGGAAGGTAGAAGCGTATCGCGCCTTCGCCGACGTAGGACGAGGTTTTGACGATGTCGTGATTGCCGACGAGATGCGCCTCGAAGCGATCCATCTGGCGCCGCGTCTCCTCGATCGTGCTGGTCTGCGGCAAGGTCATGTCGACGAGGATTTCGCTTCGATCGGAGGAGGGAAAAAACTGCTGCTGGACGAAGCGCAGAAGGCCGATCGACACCATGAGGCAGGCAACCGTCACACCGATCGTGATCCACCGTCGACGCATCGAGGCAACAAGCACCGTGCGAAACATCGCCATCAGGCGCCCAGGCTTTTCCGTATGATGCTTCATGCGGTCAGGCAGCAGCTTGAAGCCGATCAGCGGCGCAAACAGGACCGCGACGACCCAAGAGATGAGGAGCGAGGCGGCGATCACCACGAAAAGGCTGAACGTGTATTCGCCCGCGCTCGAGCCGTTGAAGCCGATCGGCAGGAAGCCCGATACCGTTACCAGAGTGCCGGTGAGCATCGGGAAGGCGGTCGAATGATAGGCGAAGGTCGCGGCCTCGGTCTTCGAGTCGCCGTGCTCGAGACGCGACACCATCATCTCGACGGTGATCATCGCGTCGTCGACGAGCAGGCCGAGCGCGATGATGAGCGCACCGAGCGAGATGCGCTGCAGCGTCACGCCCATGATCTCGAGCACGATGAAGGTGATCGCCAGCACGAGCGGGATCGAGATCGACACGACGAGTCCCGCACGCCAACCGAGGCTGACGAAGCTGACGAGCAGCACGATGCCCACGGCCTCGACAAGCGCCTCGGTGAAGCCACTGACGGCGTGCTCGACGATGTGCGGCTGGTCCGAGACGAGATGGACGCCGACGCCGATCGGAAGCGTCGCCTCGACCTCGCGCATCTTGGCCTTCAGCTGCGCACCGAACTCGAGCAGGTTGCCACCCTGCCGCATCGCAATCGCCAAGGCGATCGCCGGCTTGCCGTCATAGCGGAACATCGTCTGCGGCGGGTCCGGATAGCCGCGATGGATCGCGGCGATATCGGTGAGCCGGAAGAAGCGGTCGCCGACGCGCAGATTGATCGCCTCGAGGCTCTTTTCATCGACGAACGAACCGCCGACCCGCACCGAGACGCGCTCGGCGCCGGCTTGCACGACTCCCGACGGCGCCACAGCGTTCTGCGCCTGTAGGGTCTTGATGATCGCGTTCGTGTCGACACCGAGTCCGGCGAGCTTGCGCGTCGAAAAATCGAGATAGATCGTCTCGTCCTGAGTGCCGACCAAGTCTGTCTTGCCGATGTTGGGCACCTGCAGCACCGCCGAGCGCACTCGCTCGACGTAGTCGCGCAGCTGGCGCATCGAGATCCCATCGGCAGTGAAGGCATAGACGTTGCCGTAGACGTCGCCGAACTCGTCGTTGAACGTGATGCCGGACAGCGTCTGCGGGAAGCTGCCGCGGATGTCGTTGATGTGCTTGCGCACCTGGTAGAAGAGGTTGGGCAGCGCCTTCGGGTTGGTGGTATCCTTGAACTGCACGAACACCGTCGCGTGCCCGGGCGTCGTATAGCTCTTCGTGAAGTCGAGACTGTCGACCTGCTGCACTTCCTTCTCGATGCGGTCGGTCACCTGCTCGATCGTGTCGCCGATCGTGGCGCCGGGCCACGCAGCGCCGATCACCATCGTCTTGATCGCGAAGTTGGGGTCTTCTTCTCGGCCGAGCCGCTGGTAGGACATGAAACCGGCGAGGACTGCGACGATCATCAGGAAGTAAACGAAGGCGCGATGATCGAGTGCCCATTGCGAGAGATTGAAGGATCGCATCAGCGTCGTGCTCCAAGCTCGGTCGATGTCGCACCGGTCTCCAGCCCGGCGAGCGAGCCAGCGACCGCCTGGCCCTCGGAGAGGCTGTGCACGCCGACGGTGACAACTTCGTCGTCTGGCTTCAAACCTTCGGCCACGTGGGCGACGCCATCCTTTGTCGTGGAGACGATGACGTTGCGCCGGTGCACGCTGTGGCCGTCTTCGGCAAGGAGCCAGACGTAGGGCTTGCCGTTCGCCTCGATCACCGCGTCGGCCGGCACTGGCATGTATGGCGCCGCGGCAGTCTCGCGCACAATTGAGACGGTCGTACCGAGCCGGAAGGCGGGCGAGGGGTCGACGAGGGTCATCCGCACGCGATGGCTTCGCGTCGAATCGTCCGCCATCGGCCCAAGCTCCCGGACCGTCGCCTTCGCCGTGACGCTCGGCGCGGCCTGCAGGGTGACATCGAAAATCGAAGCGGGCGCGAGGCGACCGACGAGGTCGTCGGGAATGTCGACGACGACCTCGCGCACGTCGGGACGCGCCAGCGTCACCACCGTCTTGCCGACATCGACGTACTGGCCGACCTCGGTCTGCCAGGAGCCGATCACCGCATCGAAAGTGGCGCGGAGCTCGGTGTAGCCGAGCTGATCCTGCGCTTTGCGCAAGCCGGCCTGCGCCTGGTCGAGCCGCGCCTTGGCAGTGGCGAGGCCCGCGTTCGCGTTGTCGAGCGTCGCTTGCGATGTGACGCCGCCCGAAGCCAGCGTCTTCTGACGCTGCTCAATGCCCTCGGTGTTCTCGACCTGAGCCTTGGCGTCGGCGACGTCGGCTTTCGCTTGCAGCAACGCGAATTGCGTGACCGTCGGATCCAGCGCGGCGAGGCGTTGGCCCTTGCGCACGCTGTCGCCGATATAGACATCTCGCGCGACCATCCGGCCGGCGAGTTGAAAGCCGAGCTGGCTCTCGTAGCGTGGTTGCACCGTGCCGGCGAACGGTCCGAAGGTCTCGGTCGCGATCGCCTGCACCTTCGTCGTCACGACGGGGCGCACCAGCGGCGGCGGGGCATCTTCCTCGCAGCCGATCAGTGGCGCGGCCAAGACCAGGGAAAAGAGCGCGACGCCGACCTTCATCAGCGCACCTCCGCGTTCGCGACGCCAACGGTCTCGCCGGGATACAGGAATTGGATGCCGGCCGTCACGACATGCGCACCGGGCGCGATGCCGCCAGTGACAACAAGATCGTCGCCGTCGTAACGCGATATCGAAATGACACGTGCGTCGACTTTGCGGGTACTGGGATCGTAGATCCACAAGGCGGGTCGATCATCCCAGCGGAACAGCGCGGCGCGCGGCACCAGCATCGCCTTTCGCGGTCGGAAGGAGCCTGTGCCGACCACGGTCGCGCCGAGCGACATGCCCTTCGGCACGCTGTCGAGCCCGATCTTGACCCGCACGCTGCCGGCCTGATCGTCGACGGTCGGCGAAATCTCGCGCACCGTGCCTATCGTGGCGACGGCAGGATCGGCGAGCAGCGTAATCGTGACCCGCTTATCTTCAGGCGGCTGCGCGAGTAGCGCCTCGTAGACATCGAAGACGGCATCGCGCGGGCCGTCCTGCGCGAGCGCGAATACGCTTTGCCCGGCCTGCACGACCTGGCCCTGCTCGCCGTCGCGGCTGACGATGATACCGGCGACCCCGGGCTTCAAATCGGTGTAGCCCAGTTGTTCCTGCGCCGTGCCGAGCGCGGCCTTGGCGGACTCGACGGCCGCCGTCTGCGTGCGAAGCTGTTGCTGCGCGGAATCGTAGCTCGGACGCGTCGTGTAGCCGCTTTTCATCAGATCCTGCTGGCGGGCGAAGGCGATCTGCGCCTGGCCGAGAAGCGCCTGCGCCGAAGCGAGCGTGGCGCGAGCATTGTCGACATTCGACTGTTGGTCGCGCGGATCGAGGGTCGCGAGCACTGTGTCGGCCGAGACGTGATCGCCGACATCGACGTTGCGAAGCGCGATGCGGCCGCCGGTCCTGAACGCGATGTTGGACTGGTAGCGGGGAGCGATCGCGCCGGTCAGCGCCACCTTGGCCGTCACCGTCGTCTCGCGGATCGTGATCGTCTTGACCAGCACGCAGCGCTGGTCGCACGGCGCGGGCTGGTCGGCTGCGACCGGGGATGTCGCCGCCAAGAGGGCGGCCACCAACGAGCAAAAGATGCGGAAAAGTCTCATGCGCCCACTCCGGACGTTGCGGTGGCTGCGCGTGGCGATATACTAATGACCAACCGGTTAGTCAATAAATGCAGGAACCCGTGCCATGAGGCGAACCGGAACGGCCGCCGCGGCCCCGCCGCTGCAACGCCGTCGCAAAGCGGAGCGGCCGCAGGAAATCCTGCAGGCTGCCCTAGAAGTCTTTTCCGAGAAGGGATTTGCGGGCGCCAGGCTCGACGACGTGGCGGCGCGCGCGGGCATCACCAAGGGCACGATCTACGTCTACTTTCCGAGCAAGGAAGATCTGTTTGTCGCGACCTTGAAGGAGAAGACGCGCCTGCCATTCGAGAACCTCGCCGCTTTGAGCGCTGACGCGACCATCCCGGCGATCGAGGTCGTTCGCTCTCACCTGGCCTTCGTGACAGAGCACATGATTGAAGATTTGAGCGGCCGCGAGATCCTGCGGATCCTGCTCGCGGAGGGGCATCGCTTTCCGGAGGTCGTTGACCGATGGTACGCGGAGGCGTTCGGTCCCGCACTGGAGAGTGTCGCTTCGGTCGTCCAACGCGGGATCGCCAACGGCGAATTTCGTCCTTCCGCACTCGACGAATTCCCGCAGCTCCTTTTGGCGCCAATCGTTGTGTATAGCTCTTGGTATTCACTGTTCGGCGACCGCCGGCCGCTCGACGTGCGCGCGTTCTTCGACGCCGCGATCGACCTCCTCGCCGGCGGGCTGCTGATGCAACCGGGTCTTCGATAGGCGAGCGACGAAACTGGCCGGAGAACGAACCCGCTGCGCGGGAGGGCTGCGGCTGCGGTGAGATAGGAGATCGTTCGGCGCGCGCCGCTTGAGCGACGTCGGACGCGAACAGAGCATCGCGGCTCCTTCATTCAGGGAGCCGTCCGATGAACGATCTCGATGTAGCTGCACCGATCAGCCCTCTGCGCCAACGACTGATCGACGACATGACCATGCGCCGGTTCTCGCGGGAGACACAGCGCAACTACATCCGCG
The DNA here is from genome assembly GCA_965277735.1 of Beijerinckiaceae bacterium. GTDB lineage: Bacteria > Pseudomonadota > Alphaproteobacteria > Rhizobiales > Beijerinckiaceae > RH-AL1. The sequence goes on along the minus strand of CBDIDO010000003.1, from coordinate 3,149,454 downwards.
ACGTCGGGCGTCTCGCCACCTTCTTGGGGCGCTCGCCCGGCACGGCCACTGCGGAAGATCTGCGCCGCTTCCAGGTCGAGCAGCGCGAGGCCGGCGTCCCCGTGCCGACCATGAACAGCATCGTGGCGGCGCTGCGGTTCTTCTTCACGCACACGCTCGATCGGCCGGACCTCGCGCGCAAGCTGGTTCGGATCGCCCATCCGCGCAAGCTGCCCGTGGTGCTGAGCCGCGACGAGGTCGCCCGCCTGCTCGACGCGACCACCTGCCTCAAGCACCAGGCGGCGCTGTCGGTCGCCTACGGCTCGGGCCTTCGCGTCGCCGAGGTCTCGATGTTGAAGGTTGGCGATATCGACAGCGAGCGCATGCTGCTCAGGGTCGAGCGCGGCAAGGGAGGCCAGTATCGCAACGCCTTGCTCTCGACCGATCTGCTGAGCCTCCTGCGCCAGTGGTGGACGCTCGGGCGCCAGCAGGGGGTGATGCATCGCGACGGCTGGCTGTTCCCGGGGCAGCATGCGCTGAAGCCGATCAGCACGCGCCAACTGCATCGCATCGTCGCCGAGGCGGCGCATGCGGCCGACATCGCCAAGCGGGTCGGCCCGCACACGCTGCGCCACAGCTTCGCCACCCACCTTCTCGAGGACGGCATCGACATTCGGGTGATCCAGGCGCTGCTCGGCCACGCCAAGCTGGACAACACCGCCTTCTACACAAGGGTCGCGACGCGCACGGTCCGCGCGGTCACCAGCCCGCTCGACAAGCTCGGCATGCTCAGGATCTGTGGAGAGCGCGCTGGGCGGTTGAGCCTTGCGTGGCTCAATCGAGGTCGCCGACATCTTCCGTGCCGCGGGCCCGGCGTACCGGGCCGCTCAGGCCGGGCACCTGAGCCTGCACCAACTCAAGGTCATGGCGGCGATCGAGACCTGCCGCACCGCCGCTCTTGGCGGCCATGTCGACGCTTGTGACGACTGCGGCTTCGTTCGCATCGCTTACAACAGCTGCAGGAACAGGCACTGCCCCAAGTGCCAGGGAGCGGCGGCGCGCGAGTGGCTGGCGGCACGTGAGGCCGACCTGTTGCCGGTCGGCTACTTCCACGTCGTCTTCACGCTGCCGGCCGAGATCGCCGCCATCGCCTTCCACAACAAGGCGATCGTCTACGACCTGCTGTTCCGCGCGGCGTCGGAGACCATGATGACCATCGCTGCCGACTCGAAGCATCTGGGTGCTCGCATCGGCATCACCGCAGTGCCCATACCTGGGGCTCGGCGCTGACCCACCATCCCCACATCCACATGATCGTGCCCGGCGGCGGCTTCTCCCTCGACGGCCAGCGCTGGGTCTCGTCGCGGCCGGCCTTCCTACTGCCGGTGCGTGTGCTCGCCAAGCTGTTCCGGCGGCTGTTCCTGACGCGCCTGGTCGAGCTGCACGAGAGTGGCAGGCTGCAGTTCTTCCGCGATCAGCTTGGTCTCGCCGATCGCCGCGCGTTCCTGCGCTACCTGGCGCCTGTTCGGAAGAAGAGCTGGGTGGTCTACGCCAAGCCGCCGTTCGCCGGGCCGGAGGCCGTGCTCGCCTATCTGTCGCGCTACACGCACCGCGTCGCCATCTCGAACGGCCGCCTGATCTCGCACGACAACGGGGACGTCACCTTCTGCTTCAAGGACTACCGTCGCGACGGCGCCGATCGCTACGGCACCATGACGCTTCGGGTCGATGAGTTCATCCGTCGCTTCCTGCTGCACGTCCTGCCCAAGGGCTTCCATCGCATCCGCCACTACGGTCTGCTCGCAAGCGCCGGCCGCAAGGCCAATCTCGCGTGCGCCAGAGAGCTGCTCGCGGCGCCACCGCCCGCAGAGGGTGCCGAGCCGGTCGACGAGGCCGATCCGCGGCCATGCTGCCCCTGCTGCGGCGGCCGTATGACGATCATCGAGACCTTCGAGCGCGGGAGGCAACCGCGAGCCCCGCCGGACACCGTCGCGTCGACCGGGACGGTGACGTCGTGACCCGGCACGACCCACCTCTCCTTCACGGCTTGGCCCGGCGGCCTCGACGATCGCTCCCACGCGTCTTCATGCATCTACTCGCGCGGCTTTACCTGCGGATCCACTCCGATCGTCCGAGATCGAACCTTCAGCTGCCTTGCCGCGACCGTCTAACGGCTCCGTCGGACCGCTTCCGTGCCGCCGCCAGCGACACCTCTCGAGGCTGTCTTCGCGCCCACTGGCACGAGCCGATCCTCAAAACCCCATAGAACCTTCACCTGCCGACCGCGGGTTCGTTTTTCGGCGACTTTCGTACGCCTAACGGCATCCAAAACTCTTCACGGAAGCAGCCGGTCCTCTGATCCGAAGCTCTTCGCAAAAGCCGACTTTCCAACGGACTCGCCGCCTTTCCCAAGCACCGAACGACCAAAGCGGATACTATGCCGGCCGCTTTAGACGCCACGGTACGTTGACGAGGAAGACACGCTCACCTCCGTTGAGAAGCAAGGCCGCCTTCAGGGCCGTCGTCCGCTGATTATGCAGCAGAAAATCGTACCAGCTGCCGCCGGTCAGTTCGGGCACGACGAGGGCGATCGCGCAAGCGGGGTGTTCGGCTTCGATCGTGCGCAGTGCCTCGAAGAGCGGGTCGAAGAAGCGTCTGTAGGGCGACGCGACGACCATGAGTCGGGGACGAATGGCGTTCGCGTCGAGAGCGTCCTCCACGCATATGCGCCATTGGGCGCGCAGCTTTTCTTCGCCCGCCTCATTCGTCGCGATGTGGACGGCAACGACATCGTCTGAAAGCGTCATGGCCGCTTGCAGGGCGTTTCGCGTGATGCGGCTCCATCGCCGCACGACGACGACCGCAACGGGGCGTCGCCGATCGGACGCGTCGATCGGCAGGTCGCAGTCCGTCTGACGGGCTACCTCGTCATAGTGTCGGCGAACCGCAACGAACAGCCAGACGAGAGCGGGCACCATGAAGACGATGATCCACGCGCCCTCCACGAATTTCGTGACGAGGACGATGACAAGAACTGCGAATGTCGAGACCGCGCCGGCGCCGTTAACGGCCTGAGATGCCATGATCTCGCGCGTAGGTCCGCTGGCGGCAGACTCCCTGCGCCAATGCGCCACCATGCCCGCCTGCGACAGGGTGAATGCGCCGAACGCTCCTATCGCGAAAAGCGGGATCAATCGGTCGGTGATGCCGTCGAAGGCAACGAGGAGGGCGCCGGACATCAGCGCAAGGAACAGGATGCCGCTGGAGTAGACGAGGCGCCTCCCCTGCGTCGCGAAGGCGAAGGGGAGAAAATTGTCGATCGCCAGCAGGCGGCAGAGGCGCGGGAAGTCGGCAAAGCTTGTGTTGGCCGAGAAACACACCACCGCGACCACGCTGAACATGGTCAGATAATAGAGGATGCCGCGCCCCGCGACCGCCGCCGTCATTTCGGACAGCACGCTCTGATAGGCAGCGTTGTCGGGGTCGATCGCGGCAATGCCGTAGAGGCGGCACAGGAGCGCGATACCGGCGAGGAGCGCAACGAGGATCAGGATGACGGCGGTCAACGCTCGCGTCGCGTTCGCGACCGAGGGCGCCTTGAATGCGGTGATGCCGTTGGAGATCGCCTCGACACCTGTCATCGCCGTGCACCCGTTGGCGAACGCGCGCAGAAGCAACCAATAGCCGGCCCCGACCGTCGCGGCCGGAATGCTCGGGGGGAGTTCCACCGCTTGCGGATGACCGCCGCTGACGGCCGCCTTTACGAGTCCGATAACGATCGTCACGCCAAGCGTTCCGACGAAGGCATAGGTCGGAAGAATGAACGCGGTCCCCGATTCACGAATGCCGTGCAGATTGACCAGAGTGATCACCGCCAGGATCAGAAGGCAGAGCGGAAGAATGAACGGATGCAGCGTCGGGATGATGGAGATGAGCGCGCCCACGCCGGCTGCGATGCCGACAGCGACATTGAGGATATAGTCGACCATCAACGATGCGGCGGCGAGAAGCCCGAAACGACGCCCGAGGTTTTCGCTGGCGACCGTGTAGGAGCCGCCGCCGTTGGGGTAGGCGCCAAGGGTCTGCCGGTAAGAAAAATAGACGATCGCGAGAAGGGCGACGATGACGGCGGTAATCGGCACGATGACGCCTGTCGCGAGCGCGCCGATCGGGAGCAAGATCGCGAGTGCCGCTTCAGGGCCGTATGCCGCCGATGATAAGGCATCGAGGCCCAACATCGGAATGCCGGCGAACGGTCCTACCTTCTGATGCCGCTCGTCTTCACTCGCGAGCGGTTCGCCCATAAAACGTTCGTAAAGAGTCATCTGTTTTCGGATCGTTGCCGCATCTTACCGACCTCGGCTGTCGTTTCGGAATTCGGACAGAAGTAATTAGCCTTTGGGGCGTAGGACTTCCATCGTGGAAACCGCGCCCGCGTATAGGAAAGTCGTAGTGTCGCGTCGCATTCAGCCATTAGGTATTCGTGCAACCGCCCTTCGCGGAACAAAAGCGTCCGATACCCTAGTGTGCTGTCCCGTTAATAGCTTTACATAGACGTTCGAGCTTGGCGAAGATCGCGTCACTGGTTGCTGTCCACTGAAATGGTCTCGCCTTGACGTTATAGGCAGCGACGAACGCCTCGATCCTGGCGACCAGATCCTTGGCGCTGACGAAGGAGCCACGTCGGATCTGGCGTTGCGTGATCAGCGCGAACCAGCGTTCGACCTGGTTCATCCATGATGCGTAGGTCGGCGTAAAATGCAGGGTGAAACGAGGTCGCTCGGCCAGCCATGCGCGGACCTTTGGATGCTTGTGAGCCGCGTAGTTGTCGACGACGAGGTGGAGGTCAAGGTCGCTCGGCACGTTGGCCTCGATGTGCTTCAGGAAGCCCAGGAACTCCTGGTGTCGGTGACGCGCCCGGCACTGCGTCATCACCTGGCCGTTGGCGATGTCGAGCGCGGCGAACAATGTCGTCGTCCCGTGCCGGACGTAGTCGTGGGTGACACCTTCGATGTAGCCGAGGCCGAGCGGCAGCATCGGCTGGCGACGCTCGAGCGCCTGGACCTGCGTCTTCTCGTCGACGCACAACACGAGCGCGTGGTCGGGCGGGTTGAGATAGAGCCCGACGATGTCGCGCACCTTGTCGACGAACAGCGGATCGCTCGAGAGCCGAAAGGTCTTGGAGCGGTGCGGCCGGACGTTGAACAGCGCAAGCATGCGCGCGACCGTGCTCTTGGAAAGCCCGCTCGCCGCCGCTGCAGACCGCACGGTCCAATGTGTCGCGCCGACCGGCTTGCTCTCGAGCACCGTGCGCAGAAGGCTCGCGATGCGCTCCTCGTCGTGGGTCCTCGGTCGCCCGGACCTGGCTTCGCCGTAGAGGCCGGTCAGTCCCTTCTCGAACCAGATCTTGCGCCAGTGGCAGATCGTCGGGTTCGACACGCCGAGACGGCTCGCGATCGACGTGTTGGCCTCGCCCGCTGCGGATGCGAGGATGATCTGCGCCCGCCGCACGAGGCTGTGCGAGGCCGCCTGCGATCGCCCAAGTCGATCGAGCTCTTCGCGCTCGATGTCGCTAAGCATGAGAAGCTGCTCTTGCGGTCGACCTATGCGCGCCATGATCCGCCCTCCTGGCGAATCATCGCTTCATCATCCAACTATGTAAAGAGACTTGCGGGACAGCACACTAGGCATCAAGGCGCCTAGGCCGTAGGAAACAGGCGTTCGAAGCGAGAGTCCTCAGGGACGGTCCACTCTTGCGACTTGAATCAAGCGCGAATGTCTTTGGTTGGCGCGAAGCTGACGGGGGCTCAAGCTGGCCGGAAAGAGGACTGGCCGCCTTCAGCCCGAGGCCGGTGGTGCGAGGTCGCCTTATGCGGACCTCGACCTGCCTCAGGACGCTCTTTGGGCTAGTGCTCGTTGCCCTCGGCAGGTGTACGGAAGGCCACCTTCGCGATACGCCGTCTTTTCAATTCGGAAATGCAAATGAAGCTCATCATAGCGATCATCAAGCCCTTCAGGCTGGCCGAGGTACGCGACGCATTAACGCTCGTCGGCGTGCACGGCATGACTGTGACCGAGTTAAAGGGCTATGGGCGCCAGAAGGGACACACCCAAATCTACAAAGGCGTCGAGTACACGGCGAGCTTCGTTCCGAAAGTTAAGGTCGAGGTGGTGGTGGCGCCCGACATGCTCGACCGGGTCGTGGACGCGGTCATCGCCGCTGCCCGCACAGGGCAAATCGGCGACGGGAAGATTTTCATAATGAACATCGAGCAAGCCGTACGAATTCGGACTGGCGAGCGCGACCTCGATGCAGTTTGAGGCTTCGGCGATAGGAAGAGCAGGCAATGTTCGATGAACGGAAACCAAGATGGGAGCAGCCTGACAACGTGAAGAAGTCAAAGCTCACCGAGGCTGGCGAGCTGGCGAAAAGACATTGCATATGGCCGACCGCGCTCGGATGCTCATAGACCGGCTGGGAAACGACCCACTGAAGTTGGCCGAAGCGGCCAAAGGATTGAGGATCAACTCCGAAAGGTAAGATACGCGGTGTCTGCCCGCCTGCGAACGAATTTGAAGTTACCGTATAGAAGCGCCTCGACGCGCTTATCTGTTGTCTGACCATTTGCTTTTGCGCGCAAGCTCGGAAAGCTGACCTTGTTACTTCGCCTGAAGCGGCCTCAACCTTAGCCGCCCTGCGTTCATGCGGTGAGACAGTGGCGGCCAACCCTACGGCTGCCGCATGTGGGGGCGGAGCACGTCAATAAGCCACTCCACGAAAACACGCACGCGCGGCGAGAGATGGCGGCTGCTGGCATAGAGGACCGAGATCGGCATGGGCATTGGTGGATAGGTGGCGAGCACTTCGACCAGCGCGCCGGTGGCAAGATCGTCTGCAAATCGGTGTCGCGGCGCCTGGACCAAGCCGAGCCCAAGGCGTGCCGCCGCGGCGCTGGTGTCAGCACCGCTGACGACCACGCGCGCTGGCAGCACCCTCTCGATCGTCTGCCCTTTGTGCGTGAACTCGAGCGGCATGACTTGGCCAGTGCGTGAGGAAGTGATCCCAATCATGACGTGTCTGTCGAGCGTGTCGGGCGAGGCAGGCACGCCATGCTTGGCAAGGTAGGCGGGGCTGGCGCAGGTGATCTCTTCCACAAAGCCCAAGCGCCGCACGATCAGTTCGCTATCGACTGGCTCGCCCGCGCGTACCACGCAGTCAACGCCCTCCCGTACGAGGTCGACTAGCCGCTCGCCTTCACCGATATGGATCGTAAGCGCGGCGTGGCGCGCAAGAAAGGCAGGTAACTCGGGCAGGATGAGCATGCGGGCCAGGTTACCCGCAACGTCGACCCTGAGACGTCCGCTGATCAGCCCGCCCGCGCCCCGATCGGCGTCCTCAAGGTCGCTTAGGATTGCCGCGCACCGCTGGTAGTAGGCTTCACCTTCCACCGTTGGCGAGACATGGCGGGTCGAACGCTGAAGCAGACGAGTCCCAAGTCGCCCCTCCAATTCCTTGATGGCGGCCGTCGCGACCGGTCGCGATATCTGCAGGTCCGACGCGGCGGCGCTGAAGCTGCGGCGATCGACGATGCGGATGAAGAGCTTGAGCGTGGCAAGCCTGTCCATGGCGGTTTGTTCTGACCTGCGGAACAGTGAGGTCTGTCAGCACCATCTAATCAGGACGCTACGGAACGACTAGATGCCGACCCAACAAACGCCACGGAGGTCAGCCATGCCCGACGCAGCCCGTATCGCAATCATCACCGGCGGCAGTCGCGGCCTCGGCCGCGCCACCGTGCTGGCACTGGCCGCCCGCGGCGTCAACTCCATCATCACCTACAAGGCAAACCGGGCCGAGGCGGACAAGGTCGTCGCGTTGGCGGAGCAGGCTGGCGTTAGGGCAACGGCAGTTCGGCTCGATACCGGAAATACCGGCAGCTTCGAGGATTTTGCCGCCAGTGTGCGACGCGTGCTCGGCGATTGGGGGACCGACCGGTTCGACGACCTGGTCAACAATGCCGGCACCTCGCACCGCAACAGCATAGAAAAGACCACGGAAGCCGAACTCGACGCGCTTTACAACGTCCACTTCAAGGGCGTGTTCTTGCTGACGCAAACGCTACTGCCGCTGATCAGGGATGGCGGCCGGATCGTAAATGTCTCGTCCGGGCTCACCCGCATCGTCATCCCCGGGAGCGCGTCTTACGGCGCCATGAAAGGGGCGGTGGAAGTGCTGACCAAATACATGGCCAAGGAACTCGGGCCACGCGGGATCGCCGTCAACGTCGTAGCGCCTGGCGCCATCGAAACCGACTTCAGCGGCGGCATGCTTCGCGACAACCCCGACGTGAACAGGCAAGTCGCAGGTATGACGGCACTAGGCCGCACCGGCTTACCCGATGACATCGGCCCGATGATCGCGTCGCTGCTGTCCGAAGACAATCGCTGGGTCAACGCCCAGCGCATCGAGGTCTCAGGCGGGATGTCGATCTGACCGCCAGTGCCTCGGCCGTAGTGTCGAGCGAGGACCAAAACCAATTTCAAAGATTTCGCACATCCGAGGGTCCGCTTTAGGCATCGTCCTCCCTCCGCGTGATGACCTAATTGCGCGCGACGGTCGTACCGGGCGCGGCCGCCTTCGCGCCGCGACGGCCGTGGTCGACGAGGTTCGAGATGCGGTCGCCCGGTACACGACGAGGTGCCGATGGTTGGGCGGCATGAAGAAATGATCGTCGGCAACGTCGACATATGCCGGGATGCGCCAGCCCCTACGTCAAGAATACGTTTTCAAGATCGACACAACCCTTGCCGGGGTCAGGCGGAGCATGGGGCGGCCAAGACGAAAGGGGGCGGAGCAGCGCGCCGTACTCGACGAACACCAGAGCCGGACACTCCGCTGACCTGCGCGCCACCTGCTCTGCCTCCGGGAAGATCGGCCAACCTCTTTCTGTCAGTGGACTTGGAAGAAGGGAACAGGCGATGCTGTGCCCCCCAGCACTGTCTGCGGTGGCTGTCCGTTCCATCGCTTCATGGTGTCGGCCGTCATCACCTTAGCGTAGCCCTCGATACCGCCAGCAGCTGCGACCCGCACCTTGATCGCCGTCGAATCTGCTGAAGCCTGAATCTCCGTCGCCTTGCCGGCTGCCTGTGCCCTCAGCAACGTGCTTTCGCTATCGCCGCGTGCGGCCTCGATGGAAGAGTCGGCACGTCCTTTAGCTTCCGCGACGGCTTGAAGGGCCTCTACCTGTTTCTGTTTCAGCACTTGTTCGGCGCGGTAAGCGTTGGTCTTTGCCAAAGTGTTTTCGTTGACGGCGCGTTCGTATTCGGGACTGAAGCGAAAACCAGTGATCTGGAGGTCGACAAGCTCGACGCCGAAGAGGCGCCGCAGTTCGCCGGAGATAGCCGTTTTCATCAGCCCAATGATTCGTTCGCGTTCGGAAGCGATGTTGAGCACGTCCTCACGACCGAAAATTGTCAACGTCCTATCAGCCACGATCGCGAAAATGTTGCGGTCGATGTCAACGTTTCCGACCCCGCCGGTATTGTAGAGCAGGTTGTAGACGGCATCTGCGGGAATGCGCCGCGTCAGCGAAACGCCGAGCTCGATGACCTGTCCGTCATGACTGAGAACGCGCAGGTCCTGTGGCAGAGCCACGGTGTCGACGCTCACCTGGATACGGTCAACCGATGTGGCGAAAGGCACCATGAAGTGGACGCCAGGGGTCATCGGTGCGGCCGGTTCTTGGTCGACGCGGCCGAAGGTGCGCGTGAAGGCGAGCTCCGTCGGATTGACGATATAGAAGGAGTTGAAACCTATCGCGGCGATCATAGTGAATACGGCGACCGCGAACACGAGCCCAAGGTCCTGGCGGCGAAACGCACGAAGCTTCACCTGCGGTGGCTGATCGCCCCACGGCGACAAAGGGGATTGTTCGTTCAAGACAAAACTCGCGGCTCAGGTCCTCCGGGCTTGCTCCCGGAATATTCGAAACAGCACCTCCGGCACGTGTGATGTCGAGATGTGGCAAGGGCGCGCCGCATAGGATTCTCGTGGTTCTTCGAGCAACTCCGGTTGAGCCAGGCGTGAAAGCCCGACCGCAAGACGCCCCAGGCTTCGCATAGCCATGCCGCCGGCCAGATCGAGCGGTGCTTCGCGATGAAGCCGAACTTCATATCGACTCCCTCGCGAAGTAGGCAGCGGCCTTTTTTAGAATATCCCGCTCCGCCCTGAGCTTGCTGACCTCACGCCGCAGCCGATCGATCTCGAGCTGATCCGGCTTCATCTGGCCAGCCCCCGGAAACGCCTGTGCCGGATCGGCAGATAGCTCCTTGACCCACTTGCGCAGCACGTTCTCGTGCACGTCGAGATCTCGGGCGGCTTGCGCCACCGCGACCCCGCGCTCCTTGATCAGCCGTACAGCCTCGACCTTGAACTCACGCCCGAACTTCCGTCGTTGCATTTGCCACCTCCGGCTCCATGAAAACACCTAATCTCGGTGTCCACGAAACCGGCAGCAGGCCATGTTGAACGAAGCCGCCTATGGTTTGGCGCTGTTCATCCGCGACATCTGCAACGGCGACTTCGTAGCTTGGGTCGATCGGCGTCTGGCCATCGCTGACCTTTCGCACAATCCCTACGCGCGAGGGCGGCGCATGGCGGAAGCCCTCGTAGATGCATTGAGCGAGATACCCGGCACGGGTCCGAAGATTTGGTCGATGATCCTCGCCGATCTTCTGCTTGCCGGTGACCCGACACGGGAGCAATGGCTTACCGCCGGAGCGTCAATGATTGCCGTCGACACGCTGGTGCACGCGTGGCTGCATCGGACCGGAACCGTCCGGCAGCATGGCGTTGAACATCCGTATGGTCCGAAGTGCTACGGAACCGGAGGCTGCGTCGAAATGATCGAGAAGCTCGCACAGACAGTGGACGCCCGCATCTACAACCCGGCCTTTCCTGCCTACTTCCCTCGTTTCGTCCAGGTCGCGATCTGGGAGTTCTGCGCCGAAGGCGCCCGAAATATCTGCAACGGGCGTCAGAACGACGATCGCTTCCCTTGCCAGCAGATCTTCTGCCCCGCCGACAATGGCTGCGCTAGGCTTGCGCCACATGGCTGGGAGGAGGGCGGCCATCGCCGAGAGCACTCCGGGAGAAACGAGCCCTGACGGGACGCTCCCCTGATCATGGCGCCGCCAAGCCACCAAAAGCCCTAAAACTGGTTTGATACAGAACGGTATTGACAGCAGCCCCGCGTTCGGCTAAACAGGGCATTGTCAGGGCTGTAGCCAGCCCATGGGCCGCCGAAGGCGATTTGTGCCGGCGTGCCCTCGAGCTGCCCCAGGCGCGGCCGCTGCCCCTCGACACATCCGACCTGACAAGGAGCCCGTTTCGCGGCTCCTTTTTTTACGCCCGGAGTTTGCTCATGAAGAAAAATACCCAGCCTGCCGAAGCCGCCGTCGCCCCGGCGATAATCGTGTTCGGCCTCGACGAAAGCCAGCGCCCTCATGCCTCGTGGTTTTCCCAAGAGGACGCCGTGCTGGCCGAAAAGGCCGCCGGCCTGATGGGCATGCAGGTGTTGCGAGTGACGACCGACGAGCACCGCGCCTTGGCCGCTGAGCTGGCCACAGGGCGGGTGTTCGCCAGTGGCAAGGGTTTTGTGCCGTTCGTCGCGAAGGGCACCTACGAGCGCCTGGGGGCCTTTGAGGGGGCCTTCACGCCCGAGCCGACCCCGGCGCCTGCCGAGCCGCTGCCCCAGCCGGCCAACGTGCCAGCAACCTGGTCGGACATCTCGCTTGGCAGCCTGGTGCTTGCTGCAGACGGCGAGGAGCTGGGCTGGTTCGAGGCTATCGTGACCGAGGCCAAGGGCGACCTGTTTGCGCTTCGCTGGATGACCTGGCCCGACCTGCCGACGTTCGTTCGGCGCGGCGAGCACCTTTCGCTGCTGTCGAGCGCTGCCCATGAAGTCCTACGCGCCCAAGCCAGTGAAGGCTGACGCCAGGCAAAGCATTCAGGCGCTGAACGACGCCTTCCGCCAAAGTCTTGAGGGCGGCCGTGTCGTCCTCAGCGCTGCCGTCGCTGCCCTGCCGGCGAACGTTGTTGCGGACGTTCTCAAAGCGGTGCGCACCTTCGACCACTTCGACGTCGATAACGATCCGCATGGCGAGCACGACTTTGGTTCGCTCGAAGTCGGCAGCGACCGGTTTTTCTGGAAGATCGATTGCTATGACCACTCACTGCGCTGGCACTCGCCCGACGCCAGCGATCCGACGGTAACGACCCGGGTGCTCACTATCATGCGGGCGAGCGACTATTGACCCGCCATGCCGCGATCACGGGGCGGTCGACGCGGCCGCTCCTGGAAAGCCTTGTCGACCTGCGCGACGAGATCGGCATAGCCAAAGATCTCGTTGCAGCCTCCTACATGGCCTGCCACGCCCTTGATCGCGCCAGTGGCGAACGAGCGGCCCTATGCGCCGTCACCAACGTGGCGCGAGAAACGCTCGAAGCTGTTGTTGCGCGCCTCGATCAAGTCATCGCTGCGCAATCTGAGGGTTGCGCGGTTCGCTAGCGGCCACTCAGCCCTGCGTCGTTGCTCGCCGGCAAGCCTGTCGGGGGCGGCCGTCGACCATCAATCGATCAAATCGTCGCTAGGGGCTCGCCAAACGCTGCGCTGGCAATTGGCTTGTCAGGCGCTTCGGTCATGCTTCGACCCGCCTGCGGCGCGCGCTCAGGCCGTGGCAGCCGGCTTGCGGCGCGCGGGCAGCTTGGCGCGCGGCTTGCGCCCGGCTGGCAAGCCCGGCTTCAGCGGGCCCCGCGCACCAGCCCCGTCAAAAAACGCCGCTAAGGGGTCGCCCAGGGCTTTGGCGATGGCCTCGAGCAGGTCGACCGTCGGGTTTTCGACACCCCGCTCAAGGCGCCCGATATAAGATGGCTCGCAGCCGGCGGCGAGGCCCAGGGCTTCCTGGGACAGCCCCTTAGCAACGCGCAAGCGCCGCATGTTTCGCCCGACCAGCACACACGCCCTCATCACGCAAGCAGGCGCTTGTCGGCAGTCGGTTATCCAGGCAGTATGGTGCCTGTATTACTTCATGATCGGCGGAGCACCGGGCCGCCTTCGGCAAGAGCAGCTGTAAAAAGGAGCCGGGGATCGAATGTCAGTTGCTTCCAGATTTGCGACGATGATTGTTTTCCTGGCACTCCACAGCGCTGTCCATGCCAGCGACCGTAGCTTTATTCGGACCTACGTCGATGCCCGTCACGGCTGCAACGAGACGAACGCCCTTTTGACGTTCGAGCAAGGCGCGCAAAACGGCCAGACGCCCTTCGGCAAGTCTGCGGCAGACTGGACGAGCGAAGATCTTGCTGCGCTCAGGGCAACAATGGTCGGCTGCCTACCTAGCCCCAACGGCTTCGACATCACGGAAGAAAACCAGATCGTGAGGAAGGTGGCCGCAGCGGTCGAGGCTGGGCAAGCAGATAGGACGAATCAGGAGCGCCAAGACGAAGCCGCGCGTCAAATGGCTGCGGAAAGGGCTGAAGCGGCTGCAGTGCGCCAGCGCGAACGGGCCGAGCACCAAGCGCAGCAGGAGGCCATCGATGAGTTACGGACCTTCTCTGGTCACGTCTTGTCGGACGCTGAGCGCGGGCGTGTCCAGCAGCTGCGAGAACGCTTTCCAAGGCTGGCTACTGCCGTCGATGCCCTCTTGTCGACCGACGGCAGGCTACGACAGGAAGCATCGGACCAGGCTGCCCGCGCCAAGGAGAGAGAGGATGCCGCTCGAAGGATTCAAGCGGAAAATGCCAAGCGAGAGCTGGACGAGCAACGCGCCGAGCAAGAGGCTGAGATCGAGGCCGAGCGCCAGCGAGATGCATTTGTCAAAGCTCTACCAAGCTCGTGTAAGGACGCTGAGGCTGCCGACCGCGACCTTGAGACTGGCAAGCCCCACGTTGATTACGAGCGTGCTGCGGCTCTTGCCGACGCCGGCGACAGCGCGACGGCGTGCACATCTTTCGAGACTTATGAGACCAAACTTGAGGCCGTAAGGGCGGCGCTCGTCCAGTGCACGAAAGATCTCGATCCAAACCTGGACGCCCTCGCGCGCGAAGTGGCCTCGCGATCTCTCAACCGAGCAAAAGAGCTTTACGCCAAGCAAAAGGCACTCAGACAAAAAATGAGCGAATTGTGCCAATAGTTCGAAAAGGACTGGTGATGCCCTTAGCAGTCGCGCTTGCCGCCATCTTTCTGATTACAGCAGCTCCGAGCTATGCTCAGTCGGATGACGAGCTGTTGAAGCTATATAATAATATGAATGACATGTGCCGCGACGGGGCCGGGACAAAGACAGACGAGGCATGTGACTCGCGGGACATTTTGTTCCAAATACTAAAGATTAGGAATATATGCTTTGGCGATTTGGGTAAAGTCGAGCGATGCAAATCAGGTGATTGACCGAGCGGTCCAGCTCAATTCGTTCTTAGTGGGAACGTCTTGGATTGGCCGATAGCCGAATGACAGCTTTGGATCAGAAGTGCATTGGAGCAGCCGTTCGCCAGCCGCGAGCCCTTAAGGGGAGGCCGAGCTGCGAGCGAGGGAATTTTTAAAGCCGGGTGCTATCCTCAGCTCGGGTGGCGTGGCTAGGTCCGGCGAAGGGTTGCGAACGCACGAGGTTAGGTAGCGGATCGTCGCCGTGATGCCCGCCTGCGAGAACGGCTTCGAGACGACGCCTGCTGCGCCCTCGTAGTCGCTGGGGAGCCGGGTTGCATTGGCGGTGATGAAGACGAAGAGCGTCCTCTCCGTCCCGCGCAGATGCTGCGCGACGAACATGCCGGTCGGGCCATCGAGAAGCTGAAGGTCGATGAATGCAACGTCGGGCTCGACGAGGCGGGCGAGCGCGATCGCCTCGCCGGCCGACATAGCCGTGCCGACGACCTCGTGGCCCTCCGCCTCGACGCTGGCCTCCAGCTGCATCAGCAGGAGCGCTTCGTCCTCGACAATCAGGAAGCGCAGGGGGTCATCCATCCTGGCGAACCTTTGAAGCTACCGGTTGGATCGGGAGCCGCAGCTCGGCGATGGTGCCAGGATTGCCCCCGCTCCAGCCTACCTCGGCCTGAAGCTGGCGCGCCAGCGTCTTGATCATGCGGCTTCCGAAGCCGCTCTGCGGTTTGGCGTTCGGCATGCCGACACCGTCGTCGGCGATCACGACCTTCAAGTGGTTTCCCGTCTCCTTGACCGCAATCGACAGTCGTCCCGGGCGCCCGGGCGGGAAGCCATGCTTGAGAGCATTCATCAACAGCTCGTTCAGCATGAGTGCGATCGGCGACGCTTGCGGCGCGGGCACGTTCACCGCCTGCAGGTCGAGATCGACGGCGATGTCGTCTCGACCCGACACCTTCAGGAGCTCGCCGGAGATGTCTCGGACAAATGCGGCAAGATCGAACTGCCGCACGTCCTTCGATTGGTAGAGCCTCCGATGGACGGCGCCGATTGCCTCCACCCGCTGCAACATGCTTCCGAACGCGCCGCGGATGGTGGGGTCAGGGATCGCAGCGGTCTGCATAGAGAGAAGCGCCGAGATCATCTGGATGTTGTTCTTGACCCGATGATCGACCTCGTGGACCAGCATCGTCTGTGTGGCAAGCGCCTCGCTCAGCTCTTCCGTTCGACGCGAGACCTCGCGCTCGAGCCATTCGCGCTGTGTGGCGATCAGCTGTTGGGCCGACACGCGATCGGTGGCGTCGAGCTGGGACGCGAAGAAGAATCGCAGCTCGCCGGCCGCATTGGTGACTGGCGACATGTAGAGGCCGTTCCAAAATGGCCGGCCATCCTCGTGGTAGTTCAGAATGTCGACTGAGAGGTCGGTGCGTGTCTCAATCGCCGCGCGGATCGACGCTACGGCTTTGGGTTCGGTCCCTTGCCCTGCAGGAAGCGGCAGTTCGACCCCACTACCTCTGCTTGGTCGTATCCGGTCAGCTTTAGGAAGGCGGCGTTGGCAAAGACGATCGGATTGTCCTGCTTGCGCGGGGTCGGTGATGATCATCGCCATTCGCGTCGCGCGCACAGCGGCGGCGAAAGGGTCGCCCTGACGTACCCGTCCGGTGACGACCGCCTTGTGGGGTTTGCTCGAGAGCGCTGAGAACAGCGCTTATGGACAGTCATAAGGTCAGTGCGTTGGAACGGCTCGAGATCGTCGAGACGGGTCGTCGACGCCGATGGTCCGAGGACGAGAAGGCGCGGATCGTCCTCGAGAGCATGGCGGGTCCGCGGCTCGTGGCGCCGACGGCGCGGCGCTACAGCATCTCTCGATCCATGCTGGTGACGTGGCGCCGCGCGTTCAAGGTGGCCCGATGCCAGCCGTTGCCCGCGCCTCCTTTTGTGCCCGCGATCATCGCGGAGCCGACGTCCAGGGTGACGGGTTCGGCTCGCATCGAGATCGTGCTCGCGCACGATCGGCGCGTCATCGTCGACGAGCGCGTCGATCCCGTTGCGCTGTCGCGCGTGCTCGACGTGTTGGAACGCCGATGATCCCGGTGCCGAGCAACGTCCGGGTTTGGATCGCCACCGGGCACACGGACATGCGTCGCGGCTTCAATGGGCTCGCGCTGCAGGTCCAGGAGGCGTTGAAGCGCGATCCGCACGACGGGCAGATCTTCGTCTTCCGCGGTCGTCGCGGCGATCTCGTCAAGGTGCTCTGGCACGACGGTCAGGGGCTGTGCCTGTTCGCCAAACGGCTCGAGCGCGGTCGCTTCCTGTGGCCATCGGTGGCGGACGGCGCGGTGACGATCACGCCGGCGCAGCTCGGCTACCTGCTCGAGGGGATCGACTGGCGGTCGCCGCAGAAGACGTGGCGTCCGATCGCGGCTGGCTGAGCCAACCATCTGTGCATAGCCGCGCTCGCGTCTCCCGCGCGATCGCAATCCGTGATTCTCTCGTCCTGTGAGCACGCAAGCCGACCCGCTGCCGACCGATCTTGCGACCGCGCATGCGATGATCCTCGCGCAACGCGACCTGCTGGCCGAGGCTCGGGCGATCGCGGTTCAGGCGCAGAGCTTCAAGCTCGAGATCGAGCGGCTGAAGCTGCAGCTGGAGAAGGCCCGTCGTGCTCGCTTCGGCCAGAGTTCGGAGCGCGGCAGGCAGATCGTCGAGCAGCTCGAGCTCGCCATCGCCGATCTCGAGGAGACCCAGGCCGAGGTCGAGGCAAAGGCGGTGATCGAAGCCGCGGCGATGCCCTCACGGGCACCTTCGTCGAGCGGGACCCGCAAGCCGGCACGGCGCCCTCTACCCGACCATCTGCCGCGCGAGCGCATCGTCTATCCGTCGCCCTGCGTCTGCGGCAAGTGCGGCGGCACGCGACTGCGCAAGCTCGGGGAGATCGTCACCGAGAGCCTCGAATGCGAGCCGCGCCGATGGAAGGTCGTCGAGCATGTGCGCGAGACCATGACCTGTCGTGATTGCGAGAGCGTCAGCGAGGCGCCGGCGCCCTCGCATCCGATCGCCCGTGGTCGTGCCGGTCCTCATCTTCTCGCGCTCGTCCTCGCCTCGAAGTACGGCCAGCACCTGCCACTGAACCGCCAGAGCGAGATCTACGCGCGCGAAGGCGCCACGATCGAGGTGTCGACGCTCGCCGACTGGGTCGGAGCGTGCGCGGCGAGCCTGGAGCCGATCGTCGCGCGCATCCGGGCGCACGTGCTCGCGGCCGAGCGTGTCCATGCCGATAACACGACGGTGCCGATCCTCGCCAAAGGCAAAACGGTGACGGGCCGGCTTTGGACCTACGTTCGTGACGATCGTCCCTTCGGCGGGAGCGATCCTCCCGCAGCGGCCTTCTTTGCGTCGCGTGATCGCACGGGCGCCCATCCCGAGGCCCATCTCGCCAGCTTCTCCGGCATCATGCAGGCTGACGCCTATGCCGGCTTCAACCGGCTCTACGCGCCAGGCCGCAAGCCGGGGCCGATCGTCGAGGCCGGCTGC
Organism: Beijerinckiaceae bacterium; assembly: GCA_965277735.1. Lineage (GTDB taxonomy): Bacteria > Pseudomonadota > Alphaproteobacteria > Rhizobiales > Beijerinckiaceae > RH-AL1. The sequence goes on along the minus strand of CBDIDO010000003.1, from coordinate 3,131,506 downwards.
TTCGCCCATGCCCGCCGCAAGCTGTTCGATCTCGCCAAGGTGGCCAAGGCGCCGATCGCCACCGAGGCGGTGATGAAGATCGATGCGCTGTTTGCCATCGAGCGCGAGATCAACGGCCGCTCAGCCGCAGAGCGCCTCGTCGTACGCCGGGGTCGGATGCGCCCGATCGTCGATGAACTCGAGATCTGGCTGATCGCCCAGCGCGCGAAGCTCTCTGCGAAGTCGGATCTCGCCAAGGCCATCACCTACAGCCTCAAACGCTGGACGGCGCTGACCCGCTTTCTCGACGACGGCCGCATCTGCATGACCAACAACGCCGCGGAGCGAGCGCTGCGCGGCGTCGCCATCGGCCGTGCCAACTGGACCTTCGCCGGCTCCGACCGCGGTGCTCAACGCGCCGCTGCGATCTACACGCTGACCGAGACCTGCATGTGTGGATGGCCTCCGCGGTGCAAGAGCTTTGTTTGGGCAATGCGCGATAAGTCGGCGGCTTGCATGTGTCCGGCCTACATAAGGCGGCACATTTGGCCGCCGGCCCAGATGAGATCCGCGGATCGGGTCCATTACAAGCTCTCGCGCTCGAGGCGCCTACAAGTCTGCTGGGTGTCCCGATCTCGTCTATCAACTATCGCGTCATCTTCCCATTCAGCGCCGTTGCACCACGACCGCCAGGACCGGCTTATCCTTGCGGTCGATTCCTATGCTGCCCGGTACGTCTCCTCCCGAGTCATTACTGCCCAGACGATTCTAGCCATCTTGTTGGCCAGAGCGACCGCAGCGAGTTTGATTGGCTTGCGGGCGATAATCCGTCCCAGCCAGCTGTCCGCGAAGTTCTCCTTACTGCGTGACCATCGGATCGTGGACATGGCGCCTATGACGAGGAGCCGGCGGATGGTTCGGTCACCCATCTTCGTGATCCGGCCCAATCGCTCTTTGCCGCCGCTCGAGTTCTGACGCGGCACCAAGCCAAGCCACGCCGCGAAGTCGCGCCCTGACTTGAACCCTCGAATGTCAGGAACGCCGGCCAGTATGGCGCTTGTGGTAATCGGACCGATGCCTGGAATGGTGAGCAGTCTCGCGGCCTCCGGCTCCTCACGACAATGCCTTCGCATCTGAGCTTCGAGAGCGTTTATCTGCTTGCTCAATGCGACAAGCTGATCCGCAAGGATGTTCAAGGCGGCCCGCACCATGTCGGGCAGCGGCGTCGCCGGATGGGAGATCCTCTCGATGAGAGGTCCGACGTGCTGAGGGCCGGCCGCGGCGATCACGCCGAACTCGGCCATGTGGCCCCGGATCGCGTTGATCAGTGAAACGCGTTGACGCGATAGAAGCTCGTGCGTGCGATGGACGACCCGCGCCGCCTGTTGCGCGAGCGACTTGATAGGAGCGGAACGAACCGCCGGTCGCGTCACCGCTTCGCAGATCGCAGCGGCGTCCGCCGCATCGTTCTTTTGCCTAGCGACGTAGGGCTTCACGTAGGATGCGGGGATCATCCTTGCGTCATGGCCCAGATCACGGATCTCGCGGGCCCAGTAATGCGACGAGGCGCAAGCTTCCATGCCGACAACGCAAGGCGGGAGCTTCGCGAAAAAGCTCAGCACGTCCTCACGCTGAAGCTTCTTCTGAAAAACCAGGCGCCCCTTTGCATCTGCCCCATGGACCTGGAAAACCCGTTTCGCCAGATCAAGCCCGACCGTCGTAATCTCGTCCATGAATGGCCTCCTCGCTAAGCGATCGCCGCGACCGCTCTGCACTATGATGCCGGGAGCGGAGGCCATCCACCTCATCAAGCTCAACGGCGTCGATCCCCAAGCCTATCTCGCCGACGTCCTCGCCAGACTGCCCGACTACCCAGCCCGTCGCATCGATGACCTCATGCCTTGGAACTGGGCGAGGTCGGAGCTTGCGCAGGCCGCGTAGATACCGCGTCGCCAGTGATCGTGCCCTACCTGCGGTCTTCACCGGATGCGTACGCCCTGACCCTGTTCGGCGTGTAGCTGATCAGTCTCGTGCCAGTCGTGAATGTCCGTCAAGTTCGTCGACCGGTGCTCGAGCCAGCGTGGCGTGCTACACCTTTTCAAAGAGATGCCTCCGTGTGAAGAATGAAGAATTAGCCCCGGGAAAGAGCCTCCTTCATTGGACGTAGGCAAACGGGCTATCGCTCGGATCGTCCTTCCAGCGACGGCGGATTGTCGCATTACGCGCCGACGATGCACTGCCAATAGATACCGGAGGGCGGATTTGCGCGTTTTGGTACGTTCAAACTAAGCTTCAGCCAGCGTTATCTGGCGCCTGACAGCGAAACAGTCGCGCCGATGTAAGCAGGTTCGAATAGCTCCGCGACGATGAAACTCGCGACGTCTCCTCGACTGATCTTCTGCTTGCCGATGCCACCTGTGCGACTTGCCAGCCACCGGTCGGTAGACGTTTCATCCGTTAGAGCCACCGGCTGGACAATCGTCCAATCGAGCCCGGACGCTTTGATCAGCGTTTCCTGATGCTCCTTGTCCGCCATTTGCTCACGGAGGAGCAGGGCGTAAAACAGCTTCAGGAGCCATGTCGCGTTTTTGCGTGTGTCGCCGATCCCAAAGGCAGAGACGACAATCAGCCTCCTGGCTCCCGCCTTGATCATGGCAGCAATCACGTTGCGCGTGCCAATCTCGCAGACGTCCGAAGGCGTTGTCCGTGCTTCGCCGAGCATCCGTTTCGTCGGGTTCTGAGAATTGCCCAACGTTACAACGACGAGATCGCCGGCGGCGATTGACAAAGTCACGCTACCATAGTCGGTGACATCGCCCAGAAGGATCTGCTGACGATCAAGCGACTTGATGGATGAGCGTCTTCGCACGAAAGCTTTGACGTTCAGTCCCCGCTCGAGTGCCACGCGGCAGACCGCTCGCCCGGTACCGCCCGAAGCACCGAACACAACGACGCTGGTCGTCGAGTTTAAAATCGCGATTGCCGCGCGCCCTGACCAAGCGCGACGGCTTGCCACGCAGTGTAGGCGGTGTTCCAAACCACGCGGCAGCCGGTGTCGGAAAGCCTACTGGAGAGCCGCTTAAGGTGACCTGGGCTCACGTAAGCGCGCCTACTTGTCGATAGCAAAGATCCCGGCATTGCCTTCACCAAAAGGGTCGCCGCTGCAGCCGTCACAATGATCTTGAGGGACCGTTCCACCATTTGAGCCTCCACGTGCCCAAACTGCCTACCGACCGAACGTGTGTCAATCCAGGTTGACACTAAAGGCGAGTCTGATGACGGACGAGGGAAAGCGCCCAACGCCTCGCGCAGCTCGCAATTACTTCGACAAGAACGCCCTCACGGTTCGGACCGTGGCCGGCGCTTCCTCCTGCGGGATGTGCCCAATTCCCGGCAAAGCCGCAAGCGTGCTGTGCGGTAACACGCTCATGTAATCCGCCGCGTTAGAAAACGGGATCATGCCATCCTTTTCGCCCCACATCACCAAGGTCGGCACGGCAATCCGGCGCAGTAGCGGTATCGGGTCCACCAGCTTTTGCTGACCCATCCTGCTGAGGATCGCGCTCCTTACCCCCGGGGCCAGCATCATGTCCCGGTAGCGCGCGAACAGCGCGTCCGTCAGAACAGCGTCGTCGGCGTAGGCAGGAATCAGCGACGAACGAAGCATGAAGGACGGCAGCACATAAGGCAGTGCCCGCATCATAAGCGGCACCTTAGACGCGACGCCATATTCCATGCCGGGGCTCGCGAAGCCGTCCGGCGATATCAGCACAAGCTTGTCCATGCGCTCTGGATGAAGGGCAGCGAAGGTCCAGGCGATTCGGCCGCCCATCGAGTTGCCGACGATGCTTGCCCGGGCCAAGCCCAGTTGGTCCATAAGCGCTACAAGGATCGCGACGGCGCGCGCATCAGTGTAGTCGCCTGACGGGTCGGCCCCGGTCAGTCCGAACCCAGGTTGGTCGTAGCGAAGCACCCGGTGATCCCGCTCGAGATCCCGCGCCCAGTCATCCCAGGTCTGAATGCTGGAGCCGAAACCGTGCAGCAGGATCACCGCAGGCGCCGTTCTGGGCCCAGTGTCGCGCAGATGCAGCCTTACGCCCAAGACGTCTAGGAATATGGACGGCGGCTGGGCGTAGACCGCCTTCAGCGCGGCTTCCTGTTTGTCTGGGGTATAAAGCCACGCGGCCGCGCCTACCAGGATCGCCGGAAGGATGAGCCCATATCCAAGCAGTCGGTTCATTGACCGCCAATTGCACGTTCTTGTAGACGGACCAAATCGAACATCCGACTGATCGCTGCTTAGCGCCGCTCAGGCGCGCTTCAGCACCCGCTCGACTTTGTCTTTGAGCGTAGCAATCTTAAAAGGCTTAACGAGAAACTCGTCCGCACCGTCGATTTTAGCGGAAGCCCGATGTCCGTAGGAGGATTCCGAAGTCATAAAGATAAATCGGTTCAACCGTGGCTTTTGCCGAGGCAATACAGCTCGTAGCAGAGAGAGCCCGTTCATTGGCTCCATATTCCAATCGGAGATGATCAGCGTAAAGTTAGCGGCCTTGATTTTCGAGAGCGCTGCTTCGCCACTTTCCGCAACGTCAATATGCACCGCCCCTAAACTTTGAAGCATTCCGGTAACAATGCTCCGCATTAGTAACAATGCTCCGCATTACATGAGAGTCGTCAACCACGAGTATCGAAGATTGCCGCATATCGATCATGGAGCCTCCGGCACGTCCTTTAGCGGAGCGTAATTAAGAAATCTGCTGGGCAGCAAAGCGAATCTGACGAGATAGATTTCTCTGAGCAAATTCATTGACCCATTATCGACGTCAGCTATCTAGGTGACACCCAATGGCTCTTCCAGCTTCAGCCACCGCTGCCGGCCAATTGCGCAGAGGAGCCTTTGGAGAACCGCATGAAAAAGGCTTAGGCGCGGCGGGCCGACCCTTGGCATCGTGACGATTGCAGCGGATGGCACTCAGGGGTGGGAGCCTGGCGCGACTGATCGTCATCGGACACTTCCAGTTTGGCCCTAAAATGGTCGGGTCAGCCGCGGCCCATCGGCTCGCTGACCGACTCCAGCGGCTCGGCACCCACATCGCGGACGTGGCCGACGCGCTGGGGCTGACAATTCTGCCTCCAGACCTCTGGCAGCGTTGAGAGAGTGCTAGCATTTAGCGCAGCTCCCGGCTGGCCTCTTGACGAACTGCTGCAAAGTGATTGTTCGCTCTTGCTCACGTCGACATTCTCCTCGGGAACAGCTACGCGCTGGAGGATACAATCGAGATGCGCACGGAATGAGTGACTTCCACATCGACCCTAGCGCATCGCTCGGCCCGCGGGTCAAGATTGAGGCCGGCGTTAACATCGGACCTAAGTGCGTCCTCGACGGCAACACGAAGGTCGGCGCGCGCACAACGCTCCTCGGCGGGGTCATATTCGCTCACGACACCGAAATCGGCTCGGACTGCTACGTAGAAGCCAACGTATCGACAACCTCAATCACGGTCGGCGCAATCCCCCTCTCGACAACCATTGCGGTGGGTCCACGCAGCCACATTGGAGCTGGCTCCGTGCTGACGACGGGCGTGAAGATTGGTACTGGAGCGTGGGTCGAGGCGGGTAGCGTGGTCGTGCGCGACGTTCCTGCGCATTCGATTGTACGTGGTAACCCCGGAAAGGTCGTCGGTTTTCGCGACGGTTCGACGCGTAACGCTTCCGACATGTTTGGCACGACTGTCGACCCGAGGGCTTTTGGTATCGCGGACTGTGCGGTAGCGGGCGTCAAGATCTACCGTTTCCCGCGCATCACGGACTCGCGAGGAAGCCTAACCTTCGGTGAATTCGGCCGAAACATCCCGTTTATACCGAAACGCTACTTTATGGTCTTCAATGTCCCGCCCAAAGAGTTACGCGGCGGCCATGCGCACGCGACCTGCCAAGAACTTATTTTTTGCATTGGCGGCAGTGTCGCTGTTGTTGTCGACGACGGCAGGATGAGAGAGGAGTTCATACTCGACAGTCCCGACATCGGATTGTTCTTACCCGGGCGAGTGTGGGGCGTGCAATATAAATACTCCCCAAGCGCGGTTCTGGCCGTATTGGCGTCAGAGTATTACGACCCGAAGGATTACATCCATAGCTACGAAGACTTCGTCACTAGGATGGAAAGACAGGAATGATCCCTTTCCTTGATGTTAAGGCAGCTTACACCGAACTTGCAATTCCTATCGAAGAGGCGATCCGCCGCGTCATGACGTCAGGCTGGTACGTCCTCGGCGCCGAAGTGGAGAGCTTCGAGCGGGAGTTCGCTACCTGGGTCGGTGCAGACCATTGTGTTGGGATGGCAAATGGCCTTGACGCCATCGCGCTCGCCTTGCGTGCTGTTGGAGTCGGCCCCGGCGATGAAGTTATCGTGCCGTCTCACACTTATATTGCGACCTGGCTTGCAGTGACAATGGTCGGCGCGAGGATCGTGCCGGTAGAGCCGGATCCAACGACCAACAATCTTGATCCCGATCGAGTCGAGGCGGCGATCACGCTACGCACCAAGGCGCTCCTCCCGGTACACCTTTACGGTCACCCGGCAGACATGGTTGCTCTCGCAGAGATCGCCACGCGTCGAGGGTTGAGGCTGATCGAGGACGCAGCGCAGGCGCACGGCGCCGCGATCGGCGCCACGCGCATCGGGCATCACGGTGATGCGGTCGCATGGAGCTTCTATCCCGGCAAGAACCTTGGCGCCGTCGGCGACGGGGGGGCTGTCACGACCAACGATCCGGATATTGCCCGTCACCTATCGATGCTGCGCAACTATGGATCCGCGACCAAATACGTGCACGATTTGCAGGGAGTGAACAGTCGGCTCGACCCGATCCAAGCCGCCGTTTTGCGGGCAAAGCTGCCATACCTTGCCGCTTGGAATGCACGACGCGAGCGCACCGCCGAAATCTATGCAGACGGGCTGGCAAGCACCGCACTGTCCCTTCCTGCCACAGCCCCCGAGATGACGCATGCTTGGCATCTCTACGTCATCAAACATGACCGGCGCGACGACCTTCAATATGCACTCCGCGACAGAGGTGTGGAGACACTCATCCATTATCCGATCGCGCCGTTTTGGCAGAACGCCTACGAGGACATGAAGGGCTTCGCTTCTGACTTTCCTCTCGCACAACGGTTCTCTGCCCAGGTCCTCAGCCTGCCAATGGGGCCGCATCTTTCTCAAAAAGATGCTCAGACCATCGTGGCAGCGGTACTCGACTCGCTGGAGGCGCTAGAGATTGCGGCGACGTGACAGAAGTAGCCGGCCCTCAACAGGGGTTCCATCGATCCCGCTTCGACCTTTCTACCCCACGACTTCGGAAGCTGCAGCTTATGGGCAATGCCACACTCAACAGGCGTTTGCGACAAGCAAAAGAGTTTGCATCGCTCACCTTCAAAGCGCGTTCGCCCTCGATCGCCAAGAGGATTTGGAAGATCGCCGCAGATGCAACTAAAATTCCAGGCTGGGTCGAAGGTGCAGCAGCGCGCGAAGTTGCAGCGGAGAGCTTTTTCCTCGAGGGCAACCCGACAATTGTCGAGGTCGGCGTCTTCATGGGCCGCTCGACGGTGCTTCTTGCTTCCGCACGACGCGCCCGAGGCAGCGGGACGATCTATTGCGTCGATCCGTTTGATGGCTCCGGTGACGATTTCTCGATGCCCGTCTACCAGGGAGAGCTTTATCGGGCAGGCGCGCAAAACTTGGAAGAAGTTTTCCGACGCAATATCGCCGCGCGAGACCTTGATCCGTGGGTCACGGTTCTGAAGGGCAAATCGGATGTCATCGTAGGCCGCTGGAGGCAGCCAATCGACCTTCTGCTTCTAGACGGTGACCATTCTCCTGACGGGGCCCAGGCAATCTTCTCTGCGTGGAGCCCGCTCATCAGGGCAGGCGGCCGTATCATCCTTCATAATACGGGGGAACGTGCCTACGCAGATGGCCACGACGGGAACTACCGAATTGCTATCAGCAATCTAACGCGATTGCCATTTTCGGACTTAAAGCAGATCGATTACACGAGCTATGCAAGGCGCGGCAACGGATGACAGACAATTGTGACCTCACAATCGTCGAGTTGATGCTCAACATGGAAGCAGAGCTTGTAGCCATGCGACAGCTCCTCATCCACCTAGCAACCGAACGCTTCTCCGCGCAGGACGACCCACATCTTGCAATCGAAGTTGCCTCGCTAGCGATGACAAGAACTTTTGATGCACAAGAATAATCGGACGATACTGTTGAGGCGACTGAACGCATACAGACAGAGATGGACCGACTTCTCGGTGATGTCCGGCAGCTGTTGCCCAAGTTGTCTTGATACGCAACCGGGTCGCCGCCGGCGTAGCGAGCGCAGGCAGCAGCAAATTGCGCCACCCGCTCGTCAACCGTATTTTCAGGCGGCTGCTCGGTCGGTGGCCGTATGGGCTGTGACCTGCCCCCGAACTCTCATCCAGCCGCGATTAGAGCCTGCCTTGGTGATGACGGTCCCCCGGTTTCTCCTCCATCCTAAAGGTGAGGATCCGGCGTTCATTCGGCGGCCCTGATGGCCACCGCAGCAGCGTATTCGTTCGGCGTCTTCCAGCCAAGCGACGTGTGAGGACGGCTCTCGTTGTAGTCTTGACGCCAAGCCTCGATCTTGGCCCTGGCATCGGCCAGCGACAAGAACCAATGCGTGTTCAGGCACTCGTCGCGAAGGTGTCCGTTGAAGCTCTCGCAGAAGGCGTTCTGCATCGGCTTGCCTGGCGCGATGTAATGCCAGGCGACGCCTTCGGCTTCGCACCAGGCGAGAACGGCGTTCGAGGTGAACTCCGTGCCATTGTCGGAGACGATCGTCCGCGGTCTGCCACGCCGCGCCACGAGCGCCGTCAGTTCGCGGACCACGCGCTTGCCGGAGATCGACGTGTCGGCGACCGCCAGCAGGCACTCGCGTGTCGCATCGTCAACCACGTTGAGGATCCGGAAGCGCCGCCCGCATGCAAGCTGGTCGTGCACGAAGTCGAGCGACCAGCGCGCGTTCGCCAGCAGCGCAGGCAGGAGCGGCGCCCGCTGGCCCACGGCCCGACGCCTGGCCTTGCGCTTGCGTACCGCGAGACCTCGGCCCATACAGCCGGTAGACCTTGTTGCGGCTCGCCGCCTCGCCGTCGCGCCGCAGCAGCACGTGCAGCCGCCGATAGCCGAAGCGATGGCGCTGATGCGCGAGATCGCGTAGCCGCGCCCGCAGCGCCGCCTCGTCCGGCCGCCGCGACCGGTAGCGGATCGTTGCCCGATCCGCCCCAATGAGGGTCGTGGCCCGCCGCTCGCTCATCTCGAACAGCGTCCGAAGATGAGCGACGGCCTCGCGCTTCTCGGCGGGCCCTACCATTTTTTTCCCAGAAGCTCCTTCAACGCCGCCGCGTCCAGCATCGCATCGGCCAGCAGCCGCTTGAGCTTGGCGTTCTCGTCCTCGAGCGCCCTCAGACGCTTCGCCTCCGACACGTCGAGACCGCCGTACTTGGCCTTCCAGTTGTACAGCGTCGCCTCCGACTTCCCGTACTTCCGGCAAAGATCGGCACCCTTCGCACCAGCCTCCTGCTCACGCAAAACGCCTATGATCTGCTCTTCCGTAAAACGCACACGCTTCATCGTCTGACCCTTCGAAGGCGGTCAGACTCTAAATCTAGCTGCATGAACTTTCCGGGGGCAGGTCAAAACCACCCTAACTGCGACATGGGCGCGAAGCGGACAACCGCAGAAGTGGCTAAGGACCCGGTCCATCGCATTCGACTACTCTTGCAAGTCAGGTCACGCCGTCAGATACCTTCCAAGGTTGTTCGGCCTTTAGACGCTCAAAGACCGCCAGGAGCTCCGGTCGGGTTGACTTCGCAATTGCGCCGGCCGCGACTTCCGAGGGCGTCCACATCCATGAACGAGCGGGGTCGTCGCGCATGGCCCATTCCGGGAAGACGCGGTCGGTTATCGGCTCACCGAAAAGGAAGTTTATGTTGGCGTGCCGGTTGTCGCGCGCGATCCGACCGTACGCCCCTCTGATGGAGGCTTCTGGTCCCTCGATCAATTGCAGGTAGACGTCTCCGCGGCAAATTAGGGCGCCAGTCACATCATCCCTGAGGTTGTTGCGTCGCGAGTTGTTCAGGATGGCGTGGAGCGTCGACTCATCGAAGCCGAGCGGATGCGACACATAGATGATTTGATGCAGACTCATGCTGGCACTCTCCACCGACGAAACATAGGCGAGCGGTCAGAGGTATGTCGAGCCGAGTCGGTTGCATGCGGGCCTGGGGTCAAGCATGTTCCTGGGCGCCATGTGACCCCGAAGCCGGGCTGACGGTGCCCGGCCCGCTCTCAGGGCGCCAAGCGCGGCATTTTTCGTCTCGACCTTGCTGTCGATGACGCTTTCACGGTGAGGAGTCACAGACCCATCTTCGGCCCACGCCCTAGTGGGGCGCAGAATGGGACGGAATTCGAGGCTTCGCGTTCCCAGCCGAGAGCTTGCGCCCGGTGATATTTGGCGATTCGAAGTTATGCCGGGGCCCAATGACGGTTGCTCCAGGGCGACACCTTGCGGGGCCGTCGCGCTTTTTCCGGGGCGGCAAAGTCGAGAAAAGGCCAACTCGGCTACATCCCCTACCAGCTTGGCAAGAAATGAGGCACAACAGCGGGCCGCCACTTTCGGCGCGACGAGAGGCTCAATGTGTCTGACGACAAGCCGAAGTGGGACACGCCGACGAATGTCGAGAGTTCGAAGCCGGACCAGGCCGGAGACTTGGCTCGAAAGCATGGAATCTCGCCCGATCGCGCGCAGATGTTGATTGACCGCATGGGTGATAAACCTGAAGAACTTGCTGCGGCTGCAGAGGCAGCTCGGATCAATCCAAGGTAATTGTCAGCCCAGTGCGCTCGTGTCTAAAGCGAGGCCGATTAGAACCTTGGTTACACCGCGTTTTTCAGTAAGGCAGAAGGCATGCTGCTTCGCTCAGCCGGTTTGGCGGCGGCGTCGCTTAAGGGGGTCGCCCCCTCGGATCGTCTGGCAGTCTGCGCGCTACTGGCGAGCCTAATGCGACCAGACACCCACCCACTCGAGTGTCCGCTATCGACGTCTCTAACGGTGACCCTGCATGACTAGTTTGGGCGCTATGCCGCCCGACGGCTCAAGCTGGCCGAAGAACGAACCCGCTGCGCGGGAGGGCTGCGGCTGCGGTGAGATAGGAGATCGTTCGGCGCGCGCCGCTTGAGCGACGTCGGAGGCAAACAGAGCATCGCGGCTCCTTCATCCAGGGAGCCATCCGATGATCGACCTCGATGCTGCTGCACCGATTAGCCCTCTGCGCCAACGACTGATCGACGACATGACCATGCGCCGGTTCTCGCGAGAGACGCAGCGCAACTACATCCGCGACGTCGGGCGCTTCGCTACCTTCATCGGCCGCTCGCCCGGCACGGCCACGGCGGAGGATCTGCGCCGCTTCCAGGTCGAGCAGCGCGAGGCCGGCGTTCCCGTGCCGACGATGAACGGCATCGTGTCGGCGCTGCGGTTCTTCTTCACGCACACGCTCGACCGTCCCAACCTCTCCCGCAGGCTGGTTCGGGTTACCCATCCACGCAAGCTGCCAGTGGTGCTGAGCCCCGACGAGGTCAGCCGTCTTCTGAACGCGACGACCTGCCTCAAGCACCAGGCGGCGCTATCGGTCGCCTACGGCGCGGGCTGCGCGTCGCCGAGGTCTCGAACCTGAAGGTCGGCGACGTCGACAGCGAGCGCATGCTGCTCAGGATCGAGCGTGGCAAAAGCCTGCCCCCGCGAAGGCGGGGGGCGGCCAGTACCGCAATGCCTTGCTCTCGGCCGATCTGCTGAGCCTCCTGCGCCAGTGGTGGACGCTCGGGCGCCAGCAGGGGGTGATGCATCGCGACGGCTGGCTGTTCCCGGGGCAGCATGCGCTGAAGCCGATCAGCACGCGCCAACTCCATCGCATCGTCGCCGAGGCGGCGCATGCGGCCGACATCGCCAAGCGGGTCGGCCCGCACACGCTGCGCCACAGCTTCGCCCCCACCTTCTCGAGGACGGCATCGACATTCGGGTGATCCAGGCGCTGCTCGGCCACGCCAAGCTGGACAACACCGCTTTCTACACAAGGGTCGCGACACGCACGGTCCGCGCCGTCACCAGCCCGCTCGACAAGCTCGGCATGCTCAGGATCGGAGAGCACGCGCCGGGCGGTTGACGCCTTGCGCGCCTCTCTCGAGGTCGCAGACATCTTCCGTGCCGCCGGCCCGGCGTACCGGGCCGCTCATACTGGGCACCTGAGCCTGCACCAGCTCAAGGTCATGGCGGCGATCGAGACCTGCCGCACCACCGCTCTTGGCGGCCATGTCGACGCTTGTGACGACTGCGGCTTCGTTCGCATCGCTTACAACAGCTGCAGGAACAGGCACTGCCCCAAGTGCCAAGGGGCCGCGGCACGCACCTGGTTGGCCGAGCGCGAAGCGGACCTGCTCCCGGTCGGCTACTTCCACGTCGTCTTCACGCTGCCGGCCGAGATCGCCGCCATCGCCTTCCCCAACAAGGCGGTCGTCTACGATCTCCTCTTCAAGGCGGCGTCGGAGACCATGCTCACCATCGCCGCCGACCCTCGCCATCTCGGCGCGCGTATCGGCATCACGGCCGTGCTCCACACCTGGGGCTCGGCGATGATGCACCATCCGCACATCCACATGATCGTGCCCGGCGGCGGCTTCTCGCTCGACCGCCAGCGCTGGGTCTCGTCACGCCCGGCCTTCCTGCTGCCAGTCCGGGTTCTCGGCAAGCTGTTCCGACGGCTGTTCCTGACGCGCCTGCTCGGGCTGCATGAAGCCGGCTGCCTCCGGTTCTTCGGCGATCATCTCGGTCTCGTCGATCGCCGCGCGTTCCAGCGCTACCTGGCGCCCGTTCGGAAGCAGCGCTGGGTCGTCTATGCCAAGGCGCCTTTCGCCGGGCCGGAGGCCGTGCTCGCCTTTCTGTCGCGCTACACGCACCGTGTCGCCATCGCGAACCGGCGGCTGATCTCGCACGACGAGACCGGCATCACCTTCCGCTACAAGGACTACCGCCGTGAGGGCGCCGAGCGCCACCGCACCATGACGCTTGCCGCCGACGAGTTCATCCGCCGCTTCCTGCTGCATGTCCTGCCCAAAGGCTTCCATCGCATCCGCCACTACGGCCTGCTCGCCAGCGCCGGCCGCAAGGCCAACGTCGCGAAGGCCAGGGACCTGCTCGCCGTGTCCGCGCCAAGCGCGACGGAGGAGCCCGCCGCTGCGCCAGACCATCGACCACCGTGTCCATGCTGCGGCGGGCGCATGACGATCATCGAGACCTTCGAGCGCGGGAGGCAAGCGCGAGCGCCGCCGGATACCGTCACGCCGACCCGGACGGTGACGTCGTGACCCGGCACGACCCAGAACTCCCTCACGGCTTGGCCCGGCGGCCTCGACGATCGTTCCCACGCGTCTTCACGCGCCTGATCGCGCGATTGCATCTGAAGATCCGCACCGATCGTCCGAGATCGAACCTTCAGCTGCCTCCAAACGACCGCTCAGCGGGTCATTTGAATCGCCTCCATGCCACCGCCAGCGATATCGATCGAGGCTGTCCTCGCGCTCGCCGGCACGAGCCGTTCCTCTAAACCCATAGACCTTCACCTGCGGCCCGCGGGTTCGTTCTTCGGCCACTTTCGTACGCCTACCGGCGCCCGAAACTCTTCACGGTGCGGACAGTCCGCTGACGTTCGCCGCGAATATAAAAGCCGCCGCTGTCAAGGGATCGGTCGCATGAGCCAGATCCTCTCATTTTGTGGAAGGCAGCCTACCAATTTTAAAGGCTCCGTCGCTCGACCGGGAAAGGAATACCTAGCTGTTGCGACCGACCCTCAAGCCGGGCTCATAACCCGAGAACTGGATAACTTCGATGGCAACCCCGCTTGAGATAGTGAAGGCGTTTTACTCGAAACTGACCGCCGGCGATGCGGGCGGCGCTCTCGCCCTGATGTCCGACGATATCGAGTGGATTACGATGATGGACTATAAGGTCGCCGGCCGCGGCCCGCAAAAGGTGCTCCAGGGTATGCTTGCACCCGCAATGCAGGAGTGGGAGCCGTACACGGTGACGCCGCACGAATTCATATGCGATGACGCCAAAGTTGTGTCGGTGGGGCGGTTCAAGGGGACCAACCGGATAACCGGAAAACATGTGGAGGTCGACTACTCTCACATCTGGGAGGTGAGGGACGGCAAGATCGTGCGCCACCGCCAGTTCATCGACACCGGAAAGATCGAGCCCGCCCGCCATCCTGGCTGAAAACCGCCACCGTACGCCGGGCGTGGCGTCTCGATGCCACTAGTGTGGTTTGAACGCAACCCACCCTAAACTTCGGCTTGGGTCTTCGTGAGAAGATGACGTCTCAGACGGTCTCTGGCCCTTTCGAATCAAAAGTCGACTCGATCGAGCGGAGGCGTTGATGAAGGCGAGGAGCTATGAAATCGAGAAAAGCACGCAGCTTCGCAGGCTGTTGCTGGTGCGCGGCGTGGACCAGATGCACCGGCATGTGCTGTCCTGCAAAGGCAGCTAGAATCTGGACCAATGTGCCCTCGCGGACACTGTTTGCGGCCTGATAGGACAGCACACGCGCGATACCGAGTCCCGCCGCGGCAGCGCCCGTGACGCCCTCGGCCGTATTCGTTGAAAAGCGCGCATCGATCGCGATAAGACAGGCTGCGTCGGACGCGTCGGTGAATGGCCAGACTCGATAACGCTGAAATTCCTCGAATGCTATACAAGCGTGCTCGGGGAGTTCGGCGACCTCTGACGGCTCGCCACAGCGGCTCAGATATTCGGGGCTGGCGCACACGACCCAGCGAACTTCGCCAACCTTCCGCGCAACGAGCGCGCTGTCAGGCAGAGGCCCAATCCGTATCGCCACGTCTATGTGGTGCCCGACGAGGTCGATGCTGTTGTCCGACAAAACAAAGCGAACACAGACCTCGGGGTACGCGTGCAGGAATTCGTATATAATGGGCGCGACGTTCAGCTGGCCAAACAAAATCGGCGCCGTTACCACAAGCTCACCGCGCGGCGCGCAATATTCGCCCGATGCTGTTCGCTCGGCCTCGCCCAGATCTTCCAGCACGCGGCGCGCCAAAGCAAGGTAAGCGGTACCCGCCTCGGTCAGCGATAGTTTTCGGCTCGTTCGCACCACTAGTTGCGCCTTCAACATCGCCTCAAGGTCAGAAACCCTGCGACTCACAGTGGGCAGCGGCACGTTGAGCGCGCGGGAAGCGGCCGACAGGCTGCCGCCATCGATTGCTGCGACGAGGGTCCGCATTGCCTCGAACCGATCCATGCTGCCTCTCGGAATGCGGAAACTAGGGTTTCAAAAATATCGACTTCTGAAGGCTAGTGGAAGGCCGTACTCCGTTGGCCGCCGGCTAATGAGTGCGGGTCGCGCTCAAAAAGACAATGGCGTGGTCTTCGAGAGAAGGAAGCAGCCGTGAGAACTTCGTATCATTCCTTGTTCAAGATGTGCGTTTCTCTCCCATTGTTGACCATGGGCGCGTGTTTCGCGGTTACCGAGGTCGGCGCGGCTGTCGTCGTGCGTGGAACTGAAGGAGGTGCGCTGTCCGAGATACGCCCCGCGCCCGAGTTCTTGAAGCCGGACATGAACATCGTCACCGCTCAGCCGTCCCCTTCCGAGATCAACCCAGCCTTTCTCGGTCCCGTGCTTTTGATGAAGCAGGCGCAAGTCGACCTCGAGAAGGGCACCGCACGACTGCCGTTACGCAAGGGACGGCTCAAGTCCGGCGAATTGGTGTGGTTCGTTCTGACCGACACGACCGACGAGAACATCGCCAATCTCGACGGATTGGATTACTCGCCGAAACTGGCTTACGGCCTGACTGGGAAGGCCTCGCGCGAGGCCTCCATCGATCGCGACGGCACATTTGTCTTCGACGCGGGCAAAGTGAACTTCGCGCCGGAGCACAGCATCACGCCTGGTGCAGCCCCGAACTTCTTTCCGCCGAAGACGGCGCAACCGGGTTCCGTCGGCGATGCCGATTATTCGCCGCTCGTGCATGTCAGGAATGCGTCGAAAGATCTCTTATTCAACGCGCCGATGCTCGCGTTCAACGTGAGCGAGGAAAAGCTCAATACCTTCTGCGACGGAAACGTCGATCATAAGCTTGTCCACGACAAGGTTGTCTCGATCTGCCCTCGCGATGGTTATGTCACGATGAAACTGACGATCGGCTTTACGTTCTCAAAGCCGATCCTATACCTGTCGACCGAAGCCAACGACCCCGTCGTGGCATCACTCGAGGGCGCGACCTACGCGCCCGCGATGAAGAATCTGCCGTTTGCGCTCGAAGATGCTTCGCCGGGTGAGTCCGCCGAGCGGCTCTACGTCTTCGTCAACGGTCCGACGGGCCTCGGCAATCCCCAACGGCAAGGCCTGGACAGCGCGCTTTCCGATGGACGCGGGCCGCTCAACGTCCTCGGCGGAATCCCTACGATCAACCTCGACTACAGCCCGATGTGGCGCCTGTTTCCGTCGGCATGGACGAAGGGAGCGGTTGATCGCGGGTATCGATCGCGGATGACGGATGCGATTCATATCGAAGACATGGCGTCCCAGGGCTTCATCAAGAGCGTCGACGGCGGCCCCTTACGGCCGGTCGGCTTCGTTGTGAACTGCCCGGTCGTCTATCGAATCAACTGACCGTGGTCGGCGTCATGATGGAGGTGTCAGACGATAGCCCATGCTGATTGGAGACGGCGCATGATGATGATCGCACCCAACGGCGCTTCGAAACCCGATCAGGGTGACGCCAACGATCAGCTCTCCGCCACGTTTTGGACGGACCAGCAGACCGCCTATGCGCTTTTCTTGAACAACGCATGCGTCCGCCTCGAGATCGTTGCCGACGGGATCGGGATCGAGCCCGATCTCATCGATGAATTCGTGCGCGATGTCCTCGTAACTGCTCATCGCGCTAGGCATACGCGATCGCGGGGTCGAGAACGCGAAGCCTGGATCGAAGCGATTGCGCGAAACCTCGGTCGCAAACGCCGGTTCGCGCGGCGGCGCGCGAGCCTCGTAAAGCGCTCTTTTGGTCGCTTTGTCGGTTCGCTCGGGATCATCGGCATCGAGGGCACCGAAACCCAACGGCTGCCTTCTGAGGTGATGCCCAAAGCGACGACGATGTGACCGTCGTCGAGAAGCGAGCGATGCGGACGCCGAGATCATCGCAGACGTCGAGGTCAAAAGATCCACCCCAGCCACCAAGCTGGTGCTGTGAATTCAAATCGACTCCCCGCCTCGGCGCCGGATCTTTCAACCGCCGAGCACTCCAATGCGCAGTCGACCTCATGCGTAGACCGAACCCTTCATCACTGCTTCAAGGAGACCATCGTGACCGTTCGCTACAAAACCGTTGATATTGATGGCCTCAAGCTATTCTACCGCGAGGCTGGCGACCCGAGCGCTCCCACCGTGCTGCTGCTGCACGGCTTTCCCAGCGCCAGCCACATGTTCCGCGACCTGATCCCGGAATTGGCCGGCACGTACCATGTGATCGCGCCGGACATGCCCGGCTTCGGCATGACCGAGCAGCCGGCCCGAGACGCCTTCGCCTACACCTTCGCAAATATCGCCAAGGTCATCGCCCGCTTCACCGAGATGCTCGGCCTGACGAGGTTCGCCATCTACGTCTTCGACTACGGCGCCCCGGTTGGCTTCCGTCTGGCGCTGGCGCATCCCGATGCCATCACCGCGATCGTGTCTCAGAACGGCAACGCTTACGAGGAAGGTCTCAGCGAGGGCTGGAACCCGATCCGGGCCTATTGGAACGAGCCGACCCAGGCCAACCGCGACGCGTTGCGCGCCTTCCTCGCCCCACAGACCACCCTCTGGCAATACACCCACGGCGCGAGCGACCCGGCGCTGGTGTCGCCCGACGGCCGCAATCTCGATGACTTCTACCTGGCGCGTTCGGGCAACGACGAAATCCAGCTCGATCTGCTCGGTGACTACAAGACCAACGTCGCCCTGTACGGCAACATCCAGGCCTACCTGCGCGACAAGCGCCCGCCTCTGCTGGCCATCTGGGGCAAGAACGACCCGTTCTTCATTCCACCGGGCGCCGAGGCCTTCAGGCGCGATCTTCCGGACGCCGACGTCCGCTTCGTCGACGGCGGCCACTTCGCCCTGGAGACCCATGCCCGCGAGATCGGCGCGGCCATGCGCGACTTCCTCACCAAACATCTCACCTAAGCACCTCAGCTGACCGCCGCCGGGTGTTCTCGCAACGCCCCCTTAAGACCCTCGATCCCGCCGCTCGCGGATCTCCCACAACCGAGACTGACCATGATTGCCACACCGACGGACACAGTCCGCGACTTCTACAACAAGCTCGCCGCTGGCGACGCCCCCGGCGCCCTTAACCTGATGGCCCCGGACATCGAGTGGCTCACCATGTGGCACTACAAGGTCGAGGGCCGCGGCCCCGGCCCGGTCGCCGAAGGCCTGCTCAAGCCCCTGGCCGCCGAATGGACCAGCTTCTCCCTCGTGCCGACCGAGTTCGTCGCCGAGGGCGGGACCGTCGTGTCGCTTGGCGATTTCAAAGGTGTCCACGGCACCACCGGCAAGACGTCCAACGCGCGCTACGCGCACGTCTGGACCGTCAATGACGGGAAGATCACCCGCTTCCGTCAGTACATCGACACTCTGGCCATCGCGGAAGCGCGGCGTTGATGATCCGCCGGCTTCCGACGGCTGCTGGGGTCGTCCCTCATGAGGATATAATGGCCACTTTGACTGATATACTTGGCCGCTCGATCCTCCTGCGGCGTGACCTCGATTACAATCTGCTCCGTGCCGTGATGGTGATCATCTTCGCATGGTTTGGGTATGACAAATGGCATGTGTCGGAGATCACGGCGCTTGTTCCCATGATCACCCACGGCCCGCTTACCTTCTGGACGATCCCGATCTTGGGTATTCGTGGCACGTCAATCCTTCTAGGCGCGTCCGAATGGACAGTCGGCACGCTGTTGTTCCTCGGCTTCTACAACAAACGATTGGGCATTCTTGGCGCGCTTGGGTCCATCGCCACCTTTGCCGCCACCTCGACGATTTTTCCGTTCGTCCCCGATGGCTGGGACGCCGGCGCCGGTGGATTTCCAGCTATGTCGATCAATACGGCGTTTCTTCTTAAGGATCTCGTCCTGCTCACAGTCTCGATCTACTTGCTCAAGCAGGATGTAGCTCGGACCATCGAAGCCCGCGATGCAGGGGCGGATGCGAGCGGCCGTCCGCGTTCTCCAGTTGTCGCGTAGATGTCTCTGGGACCGCGGCTCAAATCGAGATCGGGGCAGTTGTCAGCGACCGTTGGCGGTCGGGCACAATCGCCATCGCCTGACGCCGGTAGAAGATGAGGAAGGCTATGAGTTCTAAATCGCTCGGCGCCTCGATCTTCGGCGCTATCGCGCTTACGAGCGTCGCGGCGGCGGCTGGTCCCATTCCCTCGACGACGGCTACGACCACCTATCACCGCACTCAAGTCGGCGGGGTCGGCATCTTCTACCGCGAAGCCGGGCCGAAAGACGCCCCGACGATCGTGCTGCTCCACGGCTTTCCGTCGTCGTCGCGCGAGTTCGACACGCTGATCCCACTGTTGGCCACGCGCTATCACGTCGTCGCGCCGGACTTCCCGGGTTTCGGACAAAGCGACACGCCGTCTCCGGCAGTCTACAGCTACACCTTCGACCATCTCGCCGAGACAACCGATGCCCTGCTCGAGCAGCTCTATGTCACTCGCTACGCGCTCTATCTACACGACTACGGGGCGCCAATCGGGTATCGCATCATCTTGGCGCACCCTGAGCGTTTGCAGGCGCTGATCGTCCAGAACGGCAACGCCTACAAAGAGGGCCTTGGGCCGAAGTGGGCGAAGATCGCGGAGTTCTGGGCCGATCCGAAAGCGCACCCGGAGATCGTCGACGCCTTCCTCTCCCATGAAGGGACAAAGCAACGACACCTCGCTGGCACGTCTCGTCCAGAAGCGTATGACCCGGATAGCTGGAGCGACGAATTTGCCCATCTCTCGCAACCCGGCCAACGCGAAATCCAGACATCCCTGCTCTTCGACTATCAAACGAACGTCGCATCCTATCCCGCCTGGCAGGCGTGGCTCCGCGAACACAAGCCGCCGACGCTGGTTGCGTGGGGCGCCAACGATCCGTCTTTCATCGGGGCGGGGGGCAAAGCTTACGGGCGCGACCTGCCGAATGCCGAAATCCACCTTCTCGATGCAGGTCACTTCGCGCTGGACGAGAAGACCGACGAAATAGCCCGCTTGATCATCGATTTCATGGCGCGCCATCCGGGCTAGCCTGACCGCCACCTTGTCGGGCAGACGCCGCGCCGAAAAACGGGCCCAAACCAGCGCCAGCCAGACTCAACTTTTGATCAACAGTTGCTGAGCCTTCCCAGGCTCATCGCGGCGGCGGCTTTCCGGTGCCGAGATAGGTGCGGCACCGTAAGGTGAAGCAGTCCTGGAGCGGTTTCGGCAGCCCGCCGCGATGCTCCAGCATTTCGGCGCGACGCTCGGAAATCTACGCATTGAACGCCAAGACTTCGCACTCAATGAGGCCATCGATGAGATCGGTGGACTGACACACGACATTCCACGAGGCCTGCCGGAGGCCACGCGCCGACTAGCGATGACCAGACCGCGCTGGACCATCTACGAAGTTGGCCAACCTCACCATGCGCCTCTGAAGTAGGACAACTCTCAAGAAAGCGACGCAATGCCAGAATTCGTGTTCGATGGCCTGTTGGCCACAATGTCAACTGACGTTCATTCGTTCGCGCTCTGCCGAGTGCAGCGGGGATGGCGGCTTGCGAAGCAGGGATTTGCGGATGCGTACCTCATCCACTTCATCCTGAAAGGCCAAGGTGAGATCATCGTCAGCGGTCAACAGCCGATCGCGTTTCAGCCTTACTCCTTGATCATTCCGCCCAAGGGCGTTTCGCACACGATAGGATTTGAGAATGCGGTGAATACCGTCGCCGCGAGCGAGGATTTGGCCACCCTCGACAACGGAATCGTCACAATGAGCGCCGGCGACGGAAGCGACGATATCTTGTTTGCGTGCGGCGTCATCACGGCGAATTATGCCGGCGATTTGGGCCTGTTCAATCAATTAAAAAATGCGCTCGTCGAAGATCTGTCGGACTTTGGACGCCTCAAGCATGCTTTTGCGTTCATCTTGGAGGAAATGGCAAGCCCTGCGGCGGGGACGAAAGAAGTGACCGGCGCATTGATGAAGCAGTGTCTTCTCTTGCTGTTGCGCACGCATCTCGAGCGCAAGGGCGACGCTTCGCCGATGTTCGGAAATTTGAAAGATCCGAAAATCGCCAAAGCGATCGTTGCCGTTCTGGAGGCTCCCGGCATGTCGCACAGCGTCGAAAGTCTTTCGAAGCTTTGCGGAATGAGCCGCACCGCGTTTGCGAAGCGCTTTTCGGACACTTTCGGCCAGGGTCCGATGGAATTCCTGCACCAGGCTCGACTGAGGCTCGCAGCCCATTTGTTGACCACGACGCAATTGCCGGTGAAGGTCATCGCGATGCGCGTCGGCTATTCGAGCCGCAGTTACTTCTCGAATGCGTTCAGAGCCGATCTTGGCACAGATCCCACAACTTATCGAAAGGATAGTATCGCAGCGGCCCGCGGAACGTAAAGATATTCAAAGACACAATCATGAGCGTTCTCTCGCGCGAAAGAAGGAGCACACGGAGCCGAAAAGAACCTTAGATAACAGGCGTGCTTTTTCGTACAATTTTGGTGCTGGCGATTTGATACACGTTCCAAGCAGAGGCGCCATCCTTTAGATAACGTCTGCACGTATCGAGACGCGCGCACTCTACGCCGCTGTCGTATCGTCACTAGGCTCGCCCGGTTTCTCACTGCCGAAATACACATGCAATGCTGCAGTGCGCCGACAAGGAGGGCGTCCTATGCAAACAGGTTTGAAAACACGCTTCAGGATCGCGCGACTGCATCCTTGGCCCGTCCGCGTCATGCATTGGACGAACGCCGTCGCGATGATCACGATGGTCACCTCCGGTTGGGGTATCTACGACGATTCCGTGATCGTCCACGGGCTGCATTTTCCGCAGGCGATGCGTCTTGGAAGTTGGGCAGCGCAGAGCCTGCTCTACCATTTCGGTGCCATGTGGCTGCTGATGCTGAATGGCCTCATCTACCTCGTCTACGGCATCGCGACCGGCCGTTTTCGACAACGCCTGCTGCCGATCCGCGCCAGTGAGATCGTGACGACCGTGCGGGAGACGCTGCACCTCCACATCGCGCACGACGATCTGACGGTCTACAACGCCGTGCAGAAGCTCCTCTACATCGTCGTCATCCTTGCCGGCATCGCGCAGGTCGTCACCGGCTTCGCGATCTGGAAGCCGGTGCAGCTCTCCTGGCTCGTGGACCTGCTGGGTGGCTTCCAGGGCGCCCGCCTCATCCATTTCATCGGCATGGGCGTCATCGTCGGGTTTCTCGTCGTGCACGTCGTGCTCGCGCTCCTGGTGCCGCGAACCTTGTGGGCCATGCTCGCGGGCGGCCCCCGCGTGGCCCCTCGGCCCGTCGCGCGACCCGACATCGCGGAAGGAGCGGTGCGATGAAATCGATCTTCAGGCCCGACAAGGTCCCCGATCCCGCGATCCTCGACGATCATCGTCCGCTCATCCGCTCGATCGAGCGCCGCGGTTTTTTGCGCGGGAGCCTGACGTTGGGGGCGCTGACGATGCTCACCGGCTGCGATGTCGGCGAGCCGTCCTCCGTGCAATCGGCTCTGCTGTCGCTGTCGTCGTTCAACGATCGCGTCCAGCAATTCCTGTTCGACCCGACGAAGCTCGCGCCGACCTATCCGGAGTCGATGGTCCTCAAGCCGCCGCGCTTCAACGCCTATTACGACGTAGACGACGTCCACGAGATCGACGGAAACGACTGGAAACTCGAGCTGTCCGGCCTGATCGCTGACAAGCGGCCGTGGACCTTGCCAAAGCTCGCTGCGCTACCACAGCAGGACGAGATCATTCGGCATGTCTGCGTCGAGGGCTGGGACTATATCGGCGAATGGTCGGGCGTGCCGTTCCGCACCTTCCTCGAACGTGTCGGCGCCGACCTGACGGCCAAGTACGTGGCGTTCAAGACGGCCGACGATTATCCCAGCAGCATCGACATGGCGACAGCGCTGCATCCGCAGACGCTGCTCGCGACCACCTATGCGAAGGAGACGCTGGCGGCGCCGTTTGGCTATCCCCTGCGGCTGCGCATGTCGACGAAGCTCGGCTACAAGAACCCGAAATGGATCACGGCGATCGAGGTGACGAACACCTATCCCGGTGGTTATTGGGAGAAGAGCGGCTTCAACTGGTTCGCGGGGCTCTGACATGTCGCGCCGCGGCCTCGCTCTCGTGCTCGTCCTGACAGGCCTTCTCATAGGCTCCGCCTGGGCGGGCGATGATGATGACAACGACGACAATAACGACAAGCCGCAGACGCTCGCCGAGAAGGCGGCGGACCGGTTCCCGCAGCCGGTCGTGGTCGGCACCTTGATCCACCACGCCGTCCTGCAGCCGTTTGAGAGCCAACCGATCCTCGGCTACGTCAAGAAGATCGTTCGCGCGGCTGACGGCGCGATCCTGGTCGTCGTCGACTACGGCGGTGTCTTCGGCTTCGGGGCGCGCCCTATCGCGGTGCCCGTTGACGCCATGGCCGTGTCGGGCCGTTTCATGGAGATCGTCGAGTTCACACCGGATCAGCTTGATAAATTTCCCGCCTACCGGGACGGCACCGATACCATTCTCGCATGCGATGCCAGTGTCAGCGTGCCTCTCGCGAAGCCCTCACATTGATCGGAGCCGGCTTACGATTGGCGGACTTTTTGCCAAGATGTCTATCCCGCGCCAGTGGGCGTGTAACCCGCGCTGCCGCCTCGGCGTAGTGCCCGTGATGGAGACCGATGCTCTGCTTGAAGATCGAGCGCTTCCCGGGTGTGGCGTCGCTGTCATGGCGAAGGCGTCCTTGGCCGGTCGCACGAAAACGCGGCTCGGCAGCATTGTCGGCGCGGAGACCGCCGCGCTTTTGAACACAGCGTTTCTCAAGGACATCGCCGACAACCTCTCGGCCGCCTGCGCGACCGGTTCGATCGCCGGCTACGTCGCGTTCGGGCCACCGGACGAGATCGACTTTTTCGATTTTCTTCCCGACCATATCGCGCGGTTCGTGGCCTGGGAGGCGACGTTCGGCGAGACGCTGAAGGCGGCGATCCGGCACGTGTTCGCTAACGGACACAAGGCGGCCTGTGTTCTCAACTCCGACAGTCCGACCCTGCCGACGGAGATTCTGCTCGAGGCTGCCAGAGTCTTGGCCGAACCTGGCGATCGTATCGTTCTCGGACCGTCGAACGACGGCGGCTATTATCTGCTCGGCATGAAGGCGATGCACGAGCACCTGTTCGCAAACATCACCTGGAGCACGGAGCACGTAACTCGGGAGACCTTGCAACGCGCCGCAGACCTGGGGCTAGACGTGCACCGTTTGCCGGCATGGTACGACGTGGATGACGCGCTATCGTTCAAGATTTTATGTGCCGAACTTCGCGGCGGGCAGGGCTTCGGGCCGATCGGCCTGACGCCAGCCGAAGCACCGAACACGCGGGCCGTGCTTGCGAGCCTGCCTGACGTCAGCTGCCCGCATGATCGCGCGGGGATGCAATGACGCGACGCTCGTTGTTCTGGCTTACGGGGCTGGCTGCGCTGACGATGGCTGTCGAGATCATTCTCGGCTGGTCCATCCTTCCCGATTCCTACGATTCGATCGTCAACTACATGTGGGTGGAAGTCCCCATCTACGTCTTTGCCGTCATCGTCGTACTTCTTGACACGGGTGCCGATCCCGCCGGAACGCGTCGCGCGGTCGCCCTGATCATCATCGTCGCCGCCGCGCTTCGCGTAATGGCCGTCCCGATCGGTATCGAGTCGACCGATATCAACAGATACGTGTGGGACGGGCGCGTGCAGGGCGCCGGCATCAACCCTTATGGGCACATCCCGGCCGACCCTTCGCTCGCTTTCCTGCGCGACGACGAAATCTACCCGGAGATCAATCGCAAGGACTACGCGCCGACAATCTACCCGCCCTTCGCCCAGATCGTTTTCTTCCTAACGACGCGGATCAGCCAGCAGCTCTGGGTGATGAAGTCGGTGATGGTCGGCTTCGACGGTCTGACGATCTGGGCGTTGATGCGGCTACTCAAGGCGCGACAGATCCCGCCGACTCGCATCCTGCTGTATGCTTGGCACCCGGTGCCGATCTGGGAGTTCGCCGCGGACGGCCATATCGACTCTGTCGCAGTCGCCTGTCTCTGCCTCTCGCTTCTCGCGGCGGAGGCACGGCGGCCGGTCTGGGCCGGCATCGCGCTTGGCGCCGCGACGCTGACCAAAATCTTTCCCGTCCTCATCGGGCCGGCGCTCTATCGCAGGTGGGATTGGAAGCTGCCGCTTGCCGGTTTCGTGACGATCGTCTTGCTCTATCTGCCCTATATCAGCGCCGGGAAGAAAGTGCTGGGCTATTCCGCAGGCTACTCGACCGAGGAGCATCTCTCGGACGGCCTCGCTGTCTACCCCTGGCTTCTCGCAAAGTACCTCGCGCCCGGCCTGCCGCAGACCGCCTTTGCCTTCTACTGGCCGCTGGTCGCTGTGATCCTGCTCGGCCTTGGCCTGGTGATTGCGTTTCGTGAACGTACAGCCTCGGTCGATATCTGCGGCGCCTTCCTGATCGCGACGACCTTCACCTTCCTGATGTCTCCGCACTACATCTGGTACGTGGCATGGCTCGTGCCTTTTCTGTGCTTCTACCCGTCATGGTCGGTCATCTGGCTCACGGGCGCCGCGACGTTCATGAACAATCTCTATTGGCCCTACGACTTCGTCGGAGGCTCGATGGTGTTCCTGCCCTTCCTGGCGATTGCGCTATGCGAGTTCGGCGTCCGCCTCTTCCGCGAAAGAAGGAAACGACATGGAGACCTTGTCGCCGTCGAAGCCGGTTAATCCGCGCCGTTACTTCGAGAGCGTGGCGCCGCAGCGGAAAAAGCGCACCGAACGCGACCCGGTCTGCCTCTATCTGGAGGTGACGAACCGCTGCAATCTGCTCTGCACGACGTGCCCGCGCACCTATGTCGAGCTGGAGCCGCCGGCCGACATGTCGTGGGAGCTCTTCACGTCGATCGTCGACCAGATGCCGAACGTGCAGCGGGCGGTGCTTCACGGCGTCGGCGAGCCGATGCTGGTGAAGAACCTGCAGCAGATGGTCCGCTACCTAAAGGATCGCGGCATCTATACCCTGTTCAACACGAACGGGACATTGCTGACCGAGCGCAACGGCCGCGCCATGATCGACGCCGGGCTCGACGAGATGCGCGTGTCGCTCGATGCGTCGAATCCGACATCGTATCTGGCCGTTCGCGGCAAGAATTACTTCGCCCGCATCCTCCACAACGTGAAACGCTTCCGCGAAATCCAGGAACGTGGGGGACATGCGCTCCTTAAGGTGTCGGCATGGCTCACGGGCCTCAAGGAGACGATCGGTGAACTGCCCGACTTCGTCCGCGTCGCCGCCGACATCGGCGTGAAGGAAGTCTACCTCCAGCGCCTCGTGTTCTTCGAGGACGAGTCGATCGGTCTCGCGCGGCCGGATCAGGCGCTCTACGAGCAGATGAACGCCGAGGAGGCGGTGCATATCGCCGAGGCGGAGCGGCTGGCAGAATCGCTCGGCATGACGTTCCGCGCGTCGGGCGCCGCCTCCGAGCCGGGCATGAGCCTCAGACGTCAGGAAGACGGATCGCCGTGGTCGCTATGCCGGCGCCCCTGGTCGGTCATGTACTTCACCGCCAACGGCCGTGCGCTGCCGTGCTGCATCGCGCCGTTTTCGCAGCGCGGCTACGAGAATTACACGCTTGGCGATGCGACCAAGGAGAGTCTGCGCGACATCTGGAACGGGGCCGCCTACCGTGATTTCCGCGAGGCCCTTCTCTCCGACGTCCCGCCCAAAGCCTGCGCGAGTTGCGGCCTTCGCTGGAGCCTTTGATGGCGCAGCCGCTCGTCGTCGCCATCCCGACGCTCAACGAGGCCGAATCGATCGGTGTTCTTCTCGACGAGATTCCGCGCAGCGTCGTCTCGACGATCATCATTGCCGATGGTGGCAGCACCGATGGCACATGCTTGATCGCCGCGCGCGCCGGCGCCATGGTCATCGAGGCGGGGCGCGGCTACGGCCGCGCGTGCCTGAAAGCCGCCATGGCCGCGCCGGACGATGCGATCATGGTCTTCATGGATGGCGACGGCGCGGATGATCCGAACGCGATCGGAACGCTTGCAGCGCCGATCGTCGCCGGCACGCACGACTTCGTCATCGGTTCGCGCGTGAGCGGGACTCGAGATCCCGGCGGCATGGCGTGGCATCAGATTGCCGCCGGCTATCTGTTCGTGCGATCTCTCGCCAGACCCTGCTCTTCCTCGACATGCGCGAGATGAGTTACGGCTGGAATCTCGAGATGCAGATGCGCGCGGCGCGCGCCGGGCTTCGGATCCTGGAACTGCCGGTCCACAACAGGTGTCGAATTGGCGGCACGTCCAAAGTCGCCGGCAGCCTGCGCGGGACGATCAAGGCTGGCACGCGGATAGTAGCGACGTTCCTGCGCGTGGCACGAGAGCGCACGACACAAACTCAAGCGGTGAAATTATGAGGTCGCATTTTGTACAGGCATGTTGCGACGCCTCGGCGGAGATTGTCTCAGGCGCACCGGCCCATGTCGCCGGCGCACACGGGCACTTTTTTCCGATTCCTTGCCTTCCCTCGCCCCAGCTGTCGGCCGCCTTCGCGGCCGACATTTTGATCTGCGATGTCACGCAGGGTCCGACGCGCTCATGGAAGGATTGCGCCGCACCTCTCGCAGTCGAGGAAGCTATGCGTTCGGGCTACCGAAAAGTCGTGGTCGCGTCCTCTGGCAATCACGGGCGGGCCATCTCCCACGTCTGCCGTGCGCTCGGGATCGAGGCAGCCGTCCTTGTCTACACGCGAACACCTCCGGACGTGATCGACAGTCTGCTAGCCCTCGGTGCGAAGGTATACCGATATCCAGATCGTGCGGCGGTGCACGCTGCGCTGCGCGGGTTCCAGTCCGATGGGTGGTATGCCGCGACATTGTTGGACGATCTGCGCGCGGGTGCGCTGATGCCGGGCGCCGCCGGTTATCGGCGCATCGCACAGTCCATCGCCGATGCGGTGACCGACTCCCCGATCGTGATCGTGCCCACCTGCTACGGCGACGGCGCGACGGCGATCGAGCAGCATCTCGCACGGCTTGGGCGCATATCGACAATGTGCCTCGTGCGCGCCGCGGCCGGCGACGCCGCCATGGCGGCCTCAATCGCCACCGACGTCCTCACGCCACAAGTTGCCGTGCTCCAGGAATCGGGAGCGATTGATGTCAGGGTCAGCGACGACGCGTTTCGTTACGGTGTTCAGATCATGAGCGCAGCCATGGGCAAACCTTTGGACCCTGCGGAAGGTGGGACGTTTGAGGCGCTGGGGGTCTTGTCGAATTTGGGTGCTCTAAATACGTCGCAGCCCGTCGTATGCGTCCTGACTGGTGCGCTCTATCCCCGCCTTTCCCACAGTTGAGCCTGGTGGCATCGAGGAGGGAGAAATGGCTGCGGCCGGGTTCGATGCTTACGAAACGGCTCTCAAAGGCGCGCGGGCGTTGGCGGCCCCGCTCAAGGTCGGCTCCGAGCTAGTCGGACTTTTCGAGCCTTGGCTCCTGCTGCTGTCCCGGGTCTGGCTCGCACAGGCTTTCCTGACGCTACCCATCGCGTTGATGCGTGGTACGGGGCAGAATCTCTCCGCCACCTTGGGACGTGCGTGGTGGTTCGATACCTTTCAGCGGGTCGCATCGAGCGGCTGGGGTTCGACGGCCCTCGCGCTCCTCCCAGTGTTGTTCCTCCTCGGCCTCGCGGTGCGGCCAGTTTCGGTTTTGATGCTGATTCCGGTCGCCATGCTCCGGCCGGGACGCGAGACCGTTCACGTCTTTCTGGCCATGCTGTTTGCCTGTCTGTTGGTGCGCGGCGCCGGCCGTCTATCGCTGGATGGTTTGTTCGGCCGCGGCGTGGCGTCGAGCGCGTTGCCAGGCGCCCGCCTTGTCACGACGATCCAGGACAAGCTCGACAGGCACGGACCATCGATTTTATTTTTGGTGCTTCGTCTGCTGGTCGCTGCGGTGCTTGTCAACCGTTCCGGCGACACGCCGATCATGCCGGTCGAACCCGGCCTCCGCGATGCAATGGCCATGCTGCCTTCGACTCCGGGGCTGACCGCATCGCTGCCGGATGTCGCTTTGTTTCTCGGCGCCGCGCTGCTCGCCGGCGGTCTCGCGACCCGAGTCGTCGCTTTCGGACTTCTCGTGCTGGCGCCGATCGGCAGCGCCACGATCGCGAGCGACGCGACGTATTGGGTGCTTCTCCTAGGCTTCCTCGTGATCGACGGTGGCGGCGGAATTGCGATCGATGCGTGGCTCGGCGGCAAACTGCATGCCATGATCCCGCCGCCGCGACAGGGCGCGCATCGCGTCGTCGTTGTCGGCGCCGGTTTCGCCGGATGCGCGGTCTCTCGTGGCCTCGGCGGTTGCGACTGCCACGTCACACTGATCGATCAGCACAATTACCATCTGTTCCAACCGCTCCTCTATCAGGTTGCGACCGCGGGGCTGTCGGCGTCTGATATCGCGACGCCGATCCGTGGCATGTTTCGCGGCTACGAGAACATTCGCGTCTTGCTCGGCACGGTCACGGGGGTCGATCGCGCCGCGCAGGAGGTGGTGATCGGACCCGCCCGCATTGCGTACGACACGCTTGTCCTCGCGACGGGCGCACAGCACGCATATTTCGGCCATGACGAATGGAGCGACTTGGCACCTGGCTTAAAATCCGTCGACGACGCTACCGCCGTGCGACGACGTATCCTCCGCGCGTTCGAGGAAGCGGAGTCCACGCCAGATGCGACCGAACGACGAGCCTGGCAGACCTTCGTCGTCATCGGCGGAGGGCCAACCGGGGTCGAGATCGCCGGCGCCATCGCCGAGCTCGCCCGCTTTGGGATGTCCGGCGACTTTCGATCGGTAGATCCGACCGTGTCGCGCATCGTTCTCGTCCAGTCGGCACCGCGTCTCCTGCCGACATTCGCCGAAAAGCTGTCAATCGAAGCGGCCGCCGCATTACGCCGCCTTGGCGTCGATGTGCTCCTCGAGGAGCGCGCTGTAAAGATCGACCCGTCTGGCGTCTTCACAACGCACGGTTTCATCCCGACCCGCAGCGTGCTTTGGGCCGCAGGCGTCAAGGCATCCGCCGCCGCGCTCTGGCTCGGTGCCGAGGCCGACCGCGCGGGACGCATCCTGGTCGGGATCGATCTCCTCGTACCGGGCTGCCAGAACATATTTGCGATCGGCGACACCTGCGCATCGATGGCATGGGCGGGCGAAGCCGTCCCTGGGCTGGCACCCGCGGCGAAGCAGGCGGGGGAATACGTCGCGCGCGCGATCCGCAGCAAACTCCAGGGACGACCGCCTCCGGCGCCTTTCGTTTACAGACACCAGGGGAGCCTGGCCACGATAGGTCGAAAGGCGGCAGTGGCTGACTTTGGTCGAATCAAACTGACGGGAGCGCCTGCATGGTGGCTCTGGGGCGCCGTCCATTTGTTTTTTCTGATCGACGGTCGCAGCAGGGCCGGCGTGCTGGTCGAGTGGTTTTGGGGTTATCTCACCCTGCGGCGGGGTACACGTCTCATCACAGGCGATCGCGGCACACCTTAAGCAGTAGACGGCCCAATGAGGTTCTGGCCATGTCTGCTTTGGAGGCGCGGTAGTGTGCCCCTGAATGGCGGCGTTGGTGAAGGTTTTCGGATGCCTGCCGTCGGCAACCGAGCAGCTTGGTGAGGGCCGGCATTCGAAAGCCGCCCATGCACGAACCCGCGGGTCTGCGCGCCGCAGCTATGGGGATTTAGGGATCTGAGGCGTCCTCGGAGAGTGGCTGTCGCCGATCGTGTGCCGCCTTCGAGCTGCGATGAGGGACGATCCCGAATGCGAAGATGAGCACATGCAGTTGGTCGAGGCTTTGCTGAGGGTCGCGCACCCTCGTAGAGCGTAAGCGTCCTCGATTGCCGAAGCGGCGGCTTCGAACGTGTGGTCGCGTCAGGTCGTGCCGGGTCACGACGCCATCATCCCGGAACAAGCGCGCGGGGCCGGCGGGGCCCGTGGTTGAGCGGTGCCGCGCAAGATCTCGATGATGATCATGCGGCCGCCGCAGCAAGGCATGACGGCCTCACGACGGGCGGCTGCTCGGCTTCGGCCGAGGCCGTAGTGGCGGCCGCAACTGGAACGTCCAGCAGTCCCCTGGCTCGCGCGACATTGGCCTTACGACCGGCGTTTGCGAGCAGGCCGTAGTGGCGGATGCGGTGGAAGCCCTTGGGCAGGACGTGCAGAAGGAAGCGGCGGATGAACTCGTCGGCAGCAAGCGTCATGGTGCGGCGGCGATCGGTGCTGGCGCGCCGGTAATCCTTGTAGTGGAAGGTGACGCCGCTCTCGTCGAGGGAGATCAAACGACGGTTCGAGACGGCGACGCGGTGCATGTAGCGCGAGAGATAGGCAAGCACGGCTTCGGGGCCGGCGAAGGGCGGCTTGGCGTAGACGACCCAGCTCTTCTTCCGGACTGGTGCCAGATGACGCAGGAACGCGCGCCGCTCGATCAAGCCGGCCTGTTCGCCGAAGAACTGCAGGTGCTTGCCCTCGTGCAGCCCGATCAGCCGTGTCAGGAACAGTCGGCGGAAGAGCTTCGAGAGGACGCGAACCGGCAGCAGGAAGGCCGGCCGCGACGACACCCATCTTGTGCCGTCGCCTGAGAGACCGCCTCCGGGCACGATCATGTGGATGTGCGGATGATGCGTCAGCGCCGAGCCCCAGGTGTGGAGCACGGCGGTGATGCCGATGCGCGCGCCAAGGTGGCGTGGATCGGCGGCGATCGTCATCATCGCCTCTGACGCCGCCTTGAACAGCAGATCGTAGACGACCACCTTGTTATGGAAGGCGATGTCGTCGACCTCGGCGGGAACCGTGAAGACGACGTGGAAGTAGCCGACCGGCAGCAGGTCGGCCTCGCGTGCCTCCAGCCACGCGCGGGCGGCGTTCCCTTGGCACTTCGGGCAGTGCGGGTTCCTGCAGCTGTTGTAGGCAATGCGAGCGAGTCCGCAGTCCTCGCAAGCCTCGACGTGGCCGCCGAGCGCCGCCGTGCGGCAGGTCTCGATGGCTGACATCACCTTGAGCTGGGCGAGGCTGACATGGCCGGCGTGCGCCGTCCGCCAGGTAGCGCCGTGACGACGGAAAACGTCGGCGACCTCCAGCGCCGACCGCGTCACCGATCAGCCGCCGGGGCCGTCGCCCTCCATCAAAAGCTTGAGTGTCTCGATCGGCTCGTCACGGCTCGGATCGTCTTGGTGGCGACGCGGGCGTAGAGCGCGGTAGTGTCGAGCTTCGCGTGTCCAAGCAGAACCTGGATCACGCGAATGTCGACATCCTGCTCGAGCAGGTGTGTAGCAAAGCTGTGGCGCAACGTGTGTGGGCTGACGCGCTTGCGGATGCCGGCGGCTTCGGATGCCTCGTGAACGGCGCGGTTTAGCTGCCGCGTCGAGAATCGGCTCGAGCGCGTTGCGCCACGGAAACAGCCAGCCGTGCGGCAGCATCACGCCGCGGCGCTTGCCTTCGCGCCACCAAAGCCGGAGCAGCTCCAGGAGCTGCGGCGATAGCATGGCGTTGCGATCCTTGCGTCCCTTGCCCTGCTCGACGCGGATCAGCATGCGCGTCGAGTCGATATCGTCGACCTTAAGCGCCGCCACCTCTGACACACGTAGGCCCGCGCCGTAGGCTGTCCCGAGCGCAGCCTTGTGCTTCGGCCCCGGCGCCGCTTCGAGCAGCCGTCCGACCTCCTCGACGCTCAGCACGTCCGGCAGCTTGCGGGGATGACGCACCAAGATGAAGCGCCGCGATAGGTCGGGCCGGTCGAGCGTCACGTTGAACAAGAAGCGCAGCGCCGAGACCGAAGCATTGACGGTCGGCGGCTGCGCGCCGCTCTCCACCTGATGCACCTGGAAGCGGCGAATATCTTCCGCCGTCGCCATGTCCGGCGCACGACCAAGGAACGCGGCGAAGCCGCTCACGAAGCGAAGATAGTCGCGCTGCGTCTCTTCGCGTAGGCCGCGCATGGCCATGTCTTCAAGCATGCGGCGGCGCAAAGGGCTGACGGGTCTCTGAATCGATTGGGTGGACATCGCATCGTCCTCGAGCTGAAGGAGTGACCCTTCATGCTCGGAGACCGACCCGGCCTCTCTCAACCTGCGCTAACGACCGGGAGTACGCACACCCTCGCTGCGGGCCTCCCGCGAAGCGGGTTCGTGCATGGGCGCAAAGTCGACCAACAGCTAGATTGGCGACAGGGAAAAGGACGCCTCGGCAGGCAACGATTACCTACGCAGAAACGCTCTTACGATTGCGACCGTGGCCGGCGCTTCTTCCTGGGGAATGTGCCCAATCCCCGGCAAAGCCGCGAGCGTGCCGTCTGGTAACGCACTCATGTAATCCGCCGCATTCGAGACGGGAATCATGCCATCCTTTTCACCCCACATCACCAAAGTCGGCACTGTGATGCGTCGTAACAACGGGACCGGATCCACCAGCCTTTGCTGACCCATCCTGCTGAGGATCGCGCGCCTTACGCCCGGGGCAAGCATCATGTCTCGGTATCGTGCAAACAGCGCATCCGTGATTGTCGCGGTGTTGGCATAAGCGGGAACCAGCGACGCACGAAGCATGGATGTCGGAAGCACGTAAGGCAGCGCCCTCATCACAAGCGGCACCTTGGGCGCGATGCCATACCCCATGTCGGGGCTCGCGAAGCCGTCCGGCGATATCAGCACAAGCTTGTCGGTGCGCTCTGGATGCTGGGCGGCGAAGTCCAGGCAATCCGGCCGCCCATCGAGTTCCCGATGATGCTGGCCCGCGCCAAGCCCAGACGGTCCATCAGCGCGACAAGGACCTTGATGCCGCGCGCATCGGTGTAGTCGCCCGACGGATCGGCCCCGGTCAGTCCAAACCCGGGCAGGTCGTAGCGAACCACCCGGTGGTCTTGCTCTAAATCCCGCGCCCACTCATCCCAGGTTTGAAGGCTGGAACCGAAACCGTGCAGCAGGATCACCGCCGGCGCCGTTCTCGGCCCTGTGTCGCGTAGATGCAGCCTTACGCCTAAGATGTCCACGAATACGGACGGCGGCCGGGCGTAAAGTGCGTCTCGCTGTTTGTCGGGCGTATACAGCCACGCGACCGCGCTCAAGACCAGGATCGCCGAAAGAGGTAGCCCATATTCGAACGTGCGCCTCATTGACCGCAGCAGGCGAGCGCGAAGACGTACTGTTCGGCGATCTGCCGCAGGCGATCGAAGCGGCCGGATGCGCCGCCGTGCCCAGCGCCCATCTGGGTCTTGAGCAGGATCGGTCCGCCCGACGTCATTGTCGCCCTGAGACGTGCGACCCACTTCGCCGGCTCCCAGTACGTCACGCGGGGATCGGTAAGGCCGGCGAGCGCGAGGATCGGCGGGTAGGCTTGGGCGGAGACGTTGTCGTAGGGCGAGTAGCCGCGGATTGTCTCGAAGGCTTGCCGGTCCTCGATCGGGTTGCCCCACTCGAGCCACTCCGGCGGGGTCAGCGGCAGCTCCGCGTCGAGCATGGTTGCTAGAACGTCGACAAAGGGCACGGCGGCGATGATGCCAGCGAAAAGGTCTGGCGCCATGTTGGCGACCGCGCCCATCAGCATGCCGCCAGCGCTGCCACCTTGGGCGACAATGCGGCCCTGCGCCGTATATCCCTCTTCGGCCAGCATGCGCGCCGCGGCGATGAAGTCCGAGAAGGTGTTGGTCTTGTGGGCGAGCTTGCCGTCGAGGTACCAGCGCCAGCCTTTGTCCGTGCCGCCCCTCACATGCGCCAGGGCGTAGACGAAGCCGCGGTCGACGAGCGATAGGGCGTTGGCGCTGAAGCTTGCGGGCAGCGCATGACCGTAGGCACCGTAGCCATACAGCAGCAGCGGCGCCGTGCCGTCGAGCACCAGGTCGGCGCGATGGAGGACCGTCACGGGTATGCGATCGCCATCGGACGCCGTCGCGAACAGGCGACGCGTAACGTAGTGCGAAGGCTCGTGACCGCTCGGGATCGTCTGCCGCTTGCGTAAGGTCCTCGCGCGCGTCGCAAGGTCGAAGTCGAAGGTCTCGCGCGGCGTGGTCATGGAGGCGTAGGTGAAGCGCAGGGTGGTGGTCGCGAAGGTGCGGCGGCCTTCCAGCGAGAGGCTGTACGCTTCCTCCGGGAAGGCGATGGCGTACTCCTCGCCACAGTCGAGCGCACGCACGACGATCCGCGGCAGGCCGTCGTGCCGCTCCTGCCGAACGAGGTGACCGGGATAGACCGTCATGCCGGTGATCATGCGGCCGCGTTCGTGCGGCACGACGTCGACCCAGTTCGTCATGCCCGGCGTTTCCAGCGGCGCGCGAACGATCTTGTAGTCCTCGGCGCCGTCGGCGTTGGTGCGGATGAAGAGCTCGTCGCCGCGATGCGCGAGCGAGTAGCGCAGGTCCTTGGCGCGGGGATGGACGCAGATGGGCTTGGCCGCGGCGTCACCGAGATCGAGGAGGTGGCACTCGTTGGCTGCATGATCGCTGACCCTGATCACGGCGAAGGCGCCGGAGACGGTACGCTCCAGCCCGACGAACCAGCCGGGATCGTCCTCGGCGAACACCAGCTCGTCTTCCACTCGGCCGAGCAGATGGCGCAGGACCTGGCAGGTGCGATGGTTCTCGTCGACGCGGACGTAGTAGAAGCCCTCGCCGTCGCTCATCCAGACGACCGCGCCGTCGGTGTCGGTGACGAGGTCGTCGGCGTCCATGCCGGTCGCCAGATCGCGAACGCGAATGACGTGGAGCTCGGAGCCCGCCGCATCCGAACTCCAGGCGAGCTTCGTGTGGTCGGGCGAGGCCCTGGCCTCATCGATCCTGAAGAAGGCGCGGTCGCCCCGCTCGGCATCGCCGTCGAGCATGATCTCCTCGACGCCGTGCTCGCCTGCCTTGCGGCAGAATAGCGGCTGCTGGCCGCCCTCGCGGTGACGCGTGTAGTACAGCCAGGGTCCGTCGGCGACAGGCACCGAGGCGTCGTCCTCTTTCATGCGCCCGCGCATCTCCGCGACGAGAGCGTCGACCAGTTCCGCGGACGGTTCCAGGTGCGCCGCCGCATAGGCGTTCTCCGCCTCGAGAACGGCCCTGATCGGAGCGGGCAAGGCGTCGGGGTCGCGCAGGACATCGCGCCAATTGTCGGCGCGGAGCCAGGCGTAGTCGTCGCCGATCGTGGCGCCGTGGATCAACCGCTCCGTCGGACGCGCGCCGATCGAGGGTGGCGCGAGGGCCGGCCAAGGCGGCGCCGGCGATGATGGGGTCACGCAGGGCCTTCACGATCGAGAGTACGAGGTGACAGCTTTAGCGTATACGCGCGTGGATCGTCCATTAAGCGCGCGGAACGAAGGTCCGCTTCGGAGCAAGTCAATCAGCTGGTCTAACGGCAGCACCGGGCGCGAAGCAGACCTAAGCGCCGCTGGCAAGCACGCGGTAGACCTGCATGCGGCTGCACCCCAGAGCTGTCGCAATCGCCGCAACGTTCTCGCCGTTGGCCTTGCGCGACAGCACTACGGCGCGGTCGATGCGCCGCTTGCCGCCGACATATCGGCCATCCGCCTTAGCTCGCTCGATGCCCTCGCGCTGGCGTTCTTTGATGAACCGCCGTTCCATCTGCGCGACCATGCCGAGCACAGTGAGGACAACGTGGCCCATCTCGCCTCGTGTACTCACATGAGGGTCGAGCACGGTGACCGATGCGCCGCGCTGCTCGCACTCGTAGATGATGTTCAAAACGTCGCGGGTATCGCGACCCAACCGGTCAAGCCGCGTGACGACCAACTCGTCACCAGTACGCAGGAATTGAAGGACCGTGGCCAGCTCAGGCCGGCCGTCGCGGCTGGCGCCTGACACCTTTTCCGATCGTACGATCGTGCAGCCTTCGGCATGAAGCCTTGCAGCCTGCCCGTCGAGATCCTGGTCGAGGCTGCTGACGCGTGAATAACCGATGCGGGCCATGTGTCACCTCAAACTTTAGGCTCGAGGCTCGCATGTCACAAATAGTCGGCGTCAACCTGGATGTTACGACGTGGGTGATACCCGATGTGACAGCACCGCAGGGTATACCCTGACGTTTCACAGGGGCGCTTCACTCGCAAGCGCGCCCCACTTCGGCGTCAAGACATACGTCGTATTTTTCCAAATGCAGACAGGCAAGCGCGATGCGGTCGGACATCGGGAAAATAGGGAGGACTACTAGTTTATAGCTAGCTCTCTTCGTCCGCTTCGTATTCCTCAGCGTCGGCCGCCCCAGACCCGCTTCGCGACATGTTGAGGTTGAGGAAGAACCTTAAAACTTCGTCCGGCTTGACGTCGGGTGAGATCCCATATGCAGCAGCCACAGCCTCATCGAGCGAGCGATGTGCATCGAAGAGCCATTTGGGCCGTTCGTTGTAGAGTTTGGTCAACGTGCGCTTCTTTAGCTCGTTGAATGCCTTGTCGTCGGCAGGGACGATGCGTTTCGGAAAATGCCCGACGCCCTCCGGATTTATCGTCACAAGGTCAGCCGGATTGAGCCAGTTTTCCCGCAGCTGGTTCAGCGCACGTGCAGCCTCTGCGATAGCGAAGCCATGCTTTGTCTTTTCCAATTGATCGGGCGGCACATCCAAGGTGAGCCCCTCCGGAAAAGCAAACGTGCTGAAGCTCGTCGTCGGCGTGTAGCGTGGGTCATTGCCTACGCCCAAAAACGTCCCCCGGCGCAGAGTCCAGATCTCATGAAAGCGGCTGTGAACGATCCCGAAAGTCGTATCATCTGATCGCGCGATGACAACGACGGCATTGTCCGCAACAATTGGCGGCTTTCGCCACACGAAGAGCCGGTACTTCGCTACCCGGGGGCTGACGATGAACCGGTCGAGAGAGGCGATTCCGGCGCGAAGCTCCGGTCTGGATCGCCAGTGCTGCCACCACGTCTGCAACGCTTCGGGTTGCGTCATTTTCGCCCGGTGCGCCTTCACCGGCTCAATATAGGCGTAAGGCGCTTGGTACAGAGCCGCCTGAACCTCCGTCATGTCCCGGAAATCGACGATGAACCGATCTTTCGGACGGTTCGTCACGTCATTGCCTACCAGGAAGGGCAGAACGACGTCGCTATTGGGGCGACCGTTTGGGTTCAGCGGTTTAGAGAGGATATCGCGGGCTATGTCTCCGGACATCACGAACGAAGCGGGCGCTAGTCCAAGCTTCTTCGCGGCCTTCTTGTTAACCTGACTGCGCGGTACAACCCCCTGATATGCGACGTCTACGTTTGCGTCTAGCAGGCGCGCCTGATTCAGATCGAAAGCCTCTCCATCACGAGGAGCATGCAGGTCCGCATATACCGCAGAGACAGGAATGCCGTCCAGGAGCGGAGCCGTGGCATTTTCCCGGCCGAAGCAAACGAGCGACACGCGCACAGCCGCTCCATTCACTGTCCACGGTTCGTCTCGCCAGGCGTCGAAAATGCGGCCTTCCCGCGCGATCGGCTCCAGCACCAATCGGCTGGCGCCGCCTGTGATTGAATTGGTCGATACCAAACCAACATACTTTGGACCGCCAGCTTCGACGGCCTGCCAAGCCTTCGCGAACCAGAAGCAGACCAGATCAGCACCTTTGTCAACGCGATTACGATAGAGTCGCCTGAGCTTGTTCGTGTAATCCGGCCCCAGCTCTGGCTGCATCTTTCTGCTGCCCAGGAAGGGGGGATTACCGACGATTACGTCGGCAATGGGCCAGCTGGCCTCAGTCCCGTCATCGTTGATGAGAGCATCGCGGTGATGAATATTGTCCAGGGGGCGCAGGATAGGTGTCCTGCTGACATCAAACCCGTTCTTTCGCATCCATTGAATCTCACCGATCCAGACGGTGACTCTGGCCAGCTCGGCCGCATATGAGCTCAGCTCGATGCCCTGGACGACCTCGGGTCCCACCGATGGGAACTGTCGCCCGAGACCGAGCGCTTCGCCCTCAAGGTTGACCCGGTGCTCAAGGTCTTTGATGGCTAGGAGGCTCAAATAGAGAAAATTACCTGAGCCACAGGCGGGGTCGAGCACACGGAACGACCGAAGTCGCTCTAAGAATCCGTTCAAAAGTTCCCGCTTGCGCTTCTCCGACGCCTTGGGCCGCTCGATCTTTTTCCGGACCTCCGCCCACTCCCGGGTCAGCGGTTCGATGAGCACCGGCCGAACGATCGTCATGATCTTGTCGGGATCGGTGTAGTGGGCGCCGAGCTGGCTACGCTTTTCCGGATCCAGGCCCCGTTCGAATAAAGTGCCGAAGATCGATGGATCGATGTCAGACCAGTCAAGCGCTGCAGCGGCTCCGATCGTCTCGATCTCCTTCTTTGTCAGCGGGAGCGCGCTTGCATCGTCAAACAAACCGCCGTTGAACCACTCGATCACATCAACGCCGAACGACCCGCCCTTTTGCATGGCACCGAAGAGGTTTTCGAGCATGCCCTGTGCCGAAGCCGGCTTTTTATAGCCAGCCTCAAGGATTTGATTAAAAATCCGCCGCGGCAGGAGGCCAATGTCCTCCGCGAACATGCAGAAAACGAGTCTGTTCACGAAGTGTGCTACAAGGTGTGGTTCTCGGTCTTCGCTGAGGCTGATCGCAAGCGAGGCGAATGTATTCGCCGCTTCTCGCGTCAGGGCGTCGATCGTCTTGGCAGGCTTTAAACGCTCCGGCTCGACAAACACCCAACGCAACTTGTCGCGTTGTTTGGCGTCTGTCAGATCCTGGATCGTGATCGTGTGCTTTTCAGAAACAGTATTTGTCCAGTTCGTGTGGATAATGAACTGGTCCATATCGGAGACAACGAGGAGAGGTGGGTTCTCCAACGCAACAGCATATTGCTGCAACTGCGCGTAGGCGCCGGATAGATTCTTTTTCTTGCCCTTGTACTCCCAGCCAAAATGGCCCTTTTTCCAGACGTCAGCCCATCCTTCTCCGCCGGCGGTTTTGGATGCGCCACGCTCGAAGCAGTACCACTCGCCTGCCTGATCGACGTCCGTCGGACGGTCGACGCCGAGTACGGTGCAGAGATCGTTGAAGTGAGACTGGGCCGCCGAGCGCTCCTTGAGCGTGGACGCCTCCCAAGTTTTGATAAATTGCTCCGGCGTCACAACATTTCCCTCGGAAGGCCGCCAATCTGACGGCGGCTCGGGGCTTCTTGTCCCCTCCAGACCGGATGCCGGCAGCAAAAAAACGCCAGCCGGGCTTAACCATCAACATTTCCACAAGATCGTTCGCAAGGCCCCCCTGAGCATCGCACCGCCCGTCCGCCAACACTTTTCGGCCTCACGGACAAATTCAGCAGCTTGGATGATGTCGAACGTCGCCTCCATGAATGGGTTCTCGCCGAGCAGATCGACACTATCCGGCTCCTTATCATTGACGACGAGAGCTATCAGGGTCCGCAAACGCGCGCTATGCGAACGTCGGAGCGCCTTCTGGCGGGGCGCTAGCTGAGAGCTGCGATCGCGATATCGCTTTTATGATCCACGAGGCGGCATAACCGGCTCGTCGCACAGCAAACGGTTGTCGATCTGCAGCTCGGTCACTTGAACCGTGATGAGCTGCGCTCCAAGCTGATATAGCACCCCGATCTGCCGCGGCACTACGTAGAACTCACCAACAGTCTCGTGAGCTCAGACAAAATAGCGAAACGAGGTTTCGGCGAGGTCATCATCGCCGTATTCGTCCAGAATCCCACCGACCCTACGGGCGAAGGACAAGGACACCGGCCATTTTCCTCGGATGTCCGCGGTATTCCAGTTCATCCGTGTGAGGTTGAGAACGTCCTGCGCCGCGGCGACGTCGCTCTCCGCGCCGAGACAGCGGATCTCGAATGGCTGAGGCACGTGTGGGCCCGGATAGGTGCCGAGCTCCGGCATGAACCCCGACGTGAAAAGGAAAGAGCGGTCTCGGTTGACTGTGCATACAGTCCCGACTTTCGGGGGATAGGGCCCGTACCGCAGCAGCCGAAACAGGCTGGGCACGAGGGTTACCATCGAAACGATAGGCGTTTCCTTAAGTGCTGCGGCAAAGCCTACTTGCTCGCCGGAGTCGAAGTAGGAGGTTTTATGCAGTACGATACGCAGCGGCGCCCCGCCTGTGCGCAGCTCGTATTCGCCGAGCACATTCTGGGCTAACTCGAACGCTTGCTGCTCGGAGAGGTGCACGTTCCGACCCTGTTCGGGTTCAACGGGAACGCCCTTTCCGCGGATCGCGAACCCCTCACCGTCGCTCGAGAAAGCTTGGGCTAGGCTGGAGCGGACGATGGCGCGCTGCGTGGTTCGGAAGTGATGAAAGCTGATGCCAACGAAGCATGTATCCGGCCCCGTAGGCGGTAGTCGCCAGGGTACGCCGCCACCCTTGTAATAAAGCCCGACCGCAAAGTTCCACGCTCGCGTGGCTGGATCCTGGCTTTTCGCTGTATCCCTCAGCAAGGCATCCGTGACCAGCTGGATTGGCAGCCTGCTTCGCAGGGCGCGCGCCTTTAGCGCCAGCCTGAGGTCCCGCTTCAGGAAGTCCTCGGGCGTCTGCTCGATCTCGTCAAGCGTGTCGAACAGATCGAGCTGATTGCTTGGGCGGCCGCGCCGGATCTCCTTGGCGCGCTTGCGCTCCATTTCTGTGGCTTTACGCTCGACCGAGCTTATTTTGGTGAAGACATCGTCCGGAATGCACATAAGCACGATGTCGGGACGGTTCAGGTCGCGCGACGCTAAGCGCGCATGCGCGTCGGCGTACAGATCAACCACGCGTTGGAACGCGAGGTAGGCGTCGCCATGCAGGGCGTGAACAAGTTCGTCGTGATTTTCCGAGCTGAGCGCGATGGACGACACATCGGGCGCGATCAGCTTTTTATGGAAAGCCACCTCGAAGCCGGGGAAGGGCTTTTTGAGCAAGCTAGGTTCGCCCAGAATGGGTATCTCCTGGCCACAGCGCTCTAGCCAGCGTCGCGCCGCAGCTACCTGCTCGGCCGGACCGATGATCCCGACATGGACATGGTCTTTTCGGGCGGATCCGAAGCGCAAGTCGAAAGGACCCGCAGAGAGAAGTCCAACCTTGGGATCGGTGTGCGTGCTCGCGCCACCGAACTGAAGCCGCGGTGGAGACAATTCGACGATGGCGAGCTCAAT
Source organism: Beijerinckiaceae bacterium (assembly GCA_965277735.1). Lineage (GTDB taxonomy): Bacteria > Pseudomonadota > Alphaproteobacteria > Rhizobiales > Beijerinckiaceae > RH-AL1. The sequence goes on along the minus strand of CBDIDO010000003.1, from coordinate 3,088,970 downwards.
CGACATCGTCGGGCTCATCTTCGCGTGGACCGTCTCGATCTTGCCCGGAGCCTTCTCCGTCTTCGTCGTCGGGCTTTAGCGCGAGCGCTTCCAGCTCGGCGTCAAGCCTTTGGAGGTCATCGTCGATCTCTGTGTCGCGTTGAGCAAGTTCGTCGAACGCAGACACGTTGAACGAGATCGTTGGCGTGCGGTGTGAAAGGAGGACGGAAGGAGCGAACCGGGCGAGGTCGTTTTCTGGACGAAGCTCAAGAGCGAACAGACCCTCGGCCTCGCCGGACAGGATCGCGAGCCAGAACGACACGTCATGGAGAACGCTGGGATTGAAGTCCCGGGCGGCGCGCCGGGTAGAGAGCGCATTGGTCCGCTCCCGGCTAATTGGGTTGCGAACGCCGTCGCGGGTGAAGGCGTATCCGGGCGTCAGAACGACGGCCCAGTCGTCGCCGAAGCGCATGACCGAGAAGCTGACCGCTTTGTGCTGATTTCGTTGAAGAAGTGCCGTTTGGTGCCGGCAAGGGGCTGCGGTCTCAAGCAGCCAGCGCGCTGCCGCGAGGCACCGTGACCTTCTCAGGTTGGAAGCGGCGGACAGGTCGGAACGAGCTTGGCGAGCTTCCTGAGGTTTTGAGCGGTGGCTGCTAGGTGGAACTCGTCGCGGGCTCCGTACGGTCCCCTCAGTCGTAGTCGATCGAGCTTCAAGATGCGCTTGAGGTGCGCGAACAGCATCTCGATCTTCTTACGCTGCTTGCGAGACGTGTAGCCTTCATCCGATGCGCCGATGTCGCGCGCCATGTCGCGAGCGCCTTCATAGATCGAACGCGGGACCTTGCGTGCCGGCGCATTCGGACAGCACCGGGGCTTGAGAGCGCACACGTCGCAATCATATTTGCTGGCGCGGTACATCAGCGTCGCGCCGTCGTTGACCAGCGTGCCCTTACAGAAGAGCGTCTTGCCCGCCGGGCAAGTGTAGACGTCGCCGCTGTGATCGTAGGTGAAGTCGGCGCGCGAGAAGGTGCCGTCGGTCCTGGCCGATTTGTCGAAGACGCTGACGTGCGGCTCGATACCCTGCTCGTAGACGAGCCATCCGAGCATCTCCGCCGAACCATAGCTGCTGTCGGCGACGAGCCGCGCCGGATAGAGATCGAAGCGATCCCTGGCGCGCTCGATCATCCGCTTGGCGGCTGTCACCTCTGCCTGGCGGATCGCCGTTGTCGCCTCGACGTCGACGATGATCGCGTTGTCGAGGTCGATGAGATAGTTGGTCGCGTAGGCGAAGAAGGCGAGACCGCCGTTGGCGCCCGTCCAGCGTGCGGCCGGATCGGCCGGCGAGATGAACTTCGGCACGACAGGAGTGGCAGCGCCGAATGCGGCATCATCGAGCGTGGCGAGATATTCTTGCGCTGCCCGGCTTGCAGCCCCCGGCGGGAGGCCCGCAGCGCCTTCGACGCTGTTTTGCCTGTTGGCATCGGCCTTGATCAGGCTGCCGTCGACTGCGAAGCCTTCGCCGCCGACAAGACCTTCTTCGATGCACCGCGCGAGCACGGTCTCGAACAGCCGACGCAAGAGATCGCTGTCGCGGAAGCGGCCGTGACGGTTCTTGGAGAAGGTCGAGTGGTCGGGTACACGGCCCTCGAGGCCGAGCCGGCAGAACCAGCGATAGGCCAGGTTCAGATGCACCTCGTCGCAGAGCCTGCGCTCGGAGCGGATGCCCAGGCAGTAGCCGACAATCAGCATCCGGATCATCAGCTCGGGATCGATCGAAGGGCGCCCCAGCTCACTGTAGAACGGCGCGAGCTCGCGACGCAGATCGCCCAGGTCGACGAAGCGGTCGATCGACCGCAGGAGGTGATCTTGCGGCACATGGGCGTCGAGGGAGAAGTTGTAGAACAGAGCGCCTTGCTCGACTTGCCGCGGCCCCATCATCGACTCAGTCTCCTCGTGCGAGACCAAGTGAATCAGCACGAATGCTGCCGTTCAAGCGCCGACTTTTTCAACGAAATCTGCTCGTAATAGACGATGTCGTCGGATTCCCGCTTGGTGCGCGCCTTGACGACGGTCCGGGTCGCTTTGCGGAGACGCCCCTGATAGCTGACCTTCAGCTCCGGCTCGTCACCCCGTGCAAAGTAGGCGCGTCGGCGGTCATATTCGATTTGGAGCCCCTTCGTTTTTAGGTGCTCGAAAAGCAACTCATGTAGCAACTTCAACGCAATCGCCTCGCCGCCTGGCAAGGCGATCAGTTCGTTGAATTCCAGGGCCTCGATCTCGCTGGGATCGAAGGGTGTGACCATCGCCTCGGCGAGATCCTCTAGGTCGTAGAGCGAGTAGAAGCGGCCGTCGCTTACATGGCCCGCTGGAACCGCCAGTCCCTCCGCAGCTCGATAGAAGCTCCGGTTGGACCCTGCGTTGGTGGCGGCGTGCCAAACCTTTGCCGGCATGGTCTCGATCGGGATCAGGTTAGACGAGTAGCGGACAGTCTCCTCGGCGATCGGTAGCGCGGTGTTGGTGATCTCGTCGACAGCTTCCGGCCGCGCTTCGATGATTACCGTGAAACGGGTGTTATCGGCCGATGGCCCGAAGCTCACCGACCCGTTGTTGTTCACGGTCGCAAGGACCATGTCCGGGAGGCCCGATCCTCGACGGTCCATCTGGCCGCCGCCGTAGAAAAGGTCCGATATGGCGGGGTTCCGATAGCCCTTGATTGGGCTGGTCCGCACCGCAATCGCCTCCTGGAATGATTGCTCGCCAACCTGGACCGCGATCTCCTCGATAAGACCGCCGGGACTGGTGACGGTGATCGATTTCGGTTCAACGACGACTTGGATAGCCTCTTCTTGGTCGTAGTCGCGGTGCACGATCGCGTTGACCATCATTTCCTTGATGGCGATGGCGTTATACGCATTCACAGTGCGCGACACCTCGGCCTTGAGCCTGAACTGGAAATTTACTAGTGCCAGAAGATCAATCAGATTGTCGAGTTGGCTCCAAAGGTTGCCGGTTATGCTCCGCTGTACTGTGAACTCGCCGTCTTGAGCCGCAGGCTCAAGCTCGACCTCCTCGCCGAAGCGGCCCCGGAGCCAATGGCCAGGACCCGTCGCGCTGAACTCGACCCGGGCTTGCGCAAATTCGACAGAGGGGTTGCGCGAGAATAGCAGCCAACCGGCGAGTGTCGGGGCAACACTCCCGCCGACCGGCCGCACCAAGTCGAGCCGGTCGGTCATCTCCTCGACCCAGACAGCGTCTACGTCGCCTGGCCTCCAGAGATCGGTCCGGTCCGCATACTGCCGCAGGCGCGCCTTCAGCAGCGGCTGTTCGAACCCGGACACATCGAGGCCGTCGAGAGGGCGCATGTCCGCGGGCATGCCGACGACGCTGTGGCCGGAAGAACGGCGTGTCGGACGCGCCCCAGCGGCGATCATGCTGGCCAGCAGATCCTTTTCGAATAGATCATCGAAGCCTCGGATCGGGACCAGCTGGAAGTTGGAGCCGATCGCGTCCGCTAACTGCTCAACCCAGGGGGAGTGAGGGCCGGCCAAGTCGTTCTCGAGGACACACCAGTAGACGCCGTGGATAAAGCCGCCGATCTTGGCCTGTTTCAGGAACAGACCGTTCATCACCGATGCCTCAGCGCCGCGATAGCCGACCGTGATGACGGGATGGTCGCGCAGTAGCGGGTGCAGGCGCTCCACCAGCGGCGGATCAAGCGATTGAATTTCGTCGGTCAGATTCTTGTCCGTGTAATGCTTTACGGATCCATGGAGAAACACGAGCTGCGGGTCGTGCGGCGCCGAGTTGAACATTACGTAGTCAGTCGGCGTGCTGATGCTAACCAGTCGATGGGGCCGGTTCTGCTGGATCGCCGCCCGTTCAAGGCACTGATCGAAATTAGTGGTCAGGACAGTCGATATCCATCCTTGATGGAGAATTTGCGTTAGGGCGGCATAGCCCCGCGAAGGCGGTACTTCGAGCGGATTGATCAGCTTTTCGAAAAATTCGCGGCGATCGCTCTTGACCCCCAAGAGGTTGTCGATGGCGTCAGGATAGAGATCGGCAGGTGAGAGGTCCGGCTTGTACCAGGACTGTGCGATTAGCCACGGCCAATAATCGGACCGGCGGATGGTAAAGTCATCTGGGTGACGACCATTCTCCTTACACCACGCCCAGCGCGCTACCTTCTCAACTGTTTTGGCTGCCGCCGGAACACCGGATGTTATTGAGGCACCGGCACCGAGGAGCAGCACCGGCTCAGCGTTATCCATCAAGAGTGACCGCAGCCGGCCAGGAGAGGAGGTCCGCATAAGCGGTCGTTGAGGTGCTGCCGCCTTGCGTGCTCCAGCCTGAGTCATTCACCAAACCTCGGCACCACCGGCTAGAGCGCGAGCGACGAGCTGTTTCAGAACGATAGGGTCCCGTGCAGCGGATCAACTTAGCAGAACGCAAGACGAGGACGAAGGGAGCCTTGCCCGTTTTCCCAGGTCATCTAGACACGCTACCGGTTACGCCAGTCCAGCGTTTCTGTCAGTGTCTAAGCCGTGCCACAAGCTGACCAATTAGTAGCGGAGGAGGGACGCGAACCCCCGACATGTGAGTTATGATTCCTCTGCTCCAAATTAGCTCAGCATTTAGAGGCCGCGCCGATGTAATCGGTCCATGCAACCATCATTGTTCTGCGCTTTTCAAGCGCGTCACCGCGACGATAGGCTCGCTCGGTCTCATCACCGACTTGATGTGCCAGCGCAGCTTCGGCAACTTCCCGGGCAAAAACGGTGTGCTCGCCTGCCCAGTCTCGAAAGGACGACCGAAAGCCGTGGGTTGTTATCGTTGCGTGGCCCATACGGCGTAGCAGCATCTCCATGCTCATGTTGGACAATGGTTTGCCGGGTTTCGAACCGGGGAAAACGTAGTCGCTGATCCGCGCGCTTGCGCAGGCTGTGAGGATCTCTAGCGCACGTGGAACGAGGGGTACGCGGTGCTCGCGTCCGGCTTTCATGCGTTCTTTTGGAATGGTCCAAAGCGCCTTCTTGAAGTCGATCTCGGCCCATACCGCGCCCAGCGTTTCGCCGGTGCGTGAGGCAGTCAGGATCGTGAACTCGAGCGCCAGCGCGGCGGTCGCCTGTCGCTTTCGGAGCTGCAGTAGGAAGGCGGGGACTTCGTCGAACGGCAGGGCAGGGTGATGGCCGCGGACAAGCTTCGCTGGCTTCGGGAGAATGGCGGATAGGTGGCCACGCCACACCGCTGGGTTCGGCGCAGTCCGCAAACCCTGGGCTTTGGCGTAATCGAGCACCTTCTCTATGCGACCGCGAAGGCGTGAAGCGGTTTCAGCTTTCGACTGCCAAATCGGTTGGAGGATGCTGAGAACATGGCTGGTCTCAATTGCTACCACCGGCACCTCTCTGATCGGGCCGCAAAAGGAAGTCAGCGTTTCCCGCCACTGCCAGCGATGCTTTTCGTTTCGCCAGCCTGATTCCACGCTATCGACGTATGCATCGGCGGCTTGGCCGAAGGTCATCCCGGCCGGCCGGCGCTTCTCCGCAATCGGGTCAATGCCGGCTCGCAATTGCCTTCGAGCATCCGAAGCAGCCGCGCGGGCTTCGGCTAACGACACGTCGCGGGCAGGCCCAAGGCCCATTTCGCGACGACGTCCGTCTCGCTTCCACATAAAAACCCAAGAGCGAGCGCCGTTGCCAGACACACTGAGGTACAGGCCATCGCCGTCGGAGTGACGTCCCGGCTTTGTAGCTGTAGCAACGAAGCGAGCGCTTAGTTTGGCCATTCCCCACCCGCTTCCCCACCCGATGATGCGGATTGCAGCGAACACTAATGAACAGCTGCGAACAACCCTCCTAGCTAAGTAACTGACCTTATTAGGCGAATTGAACAATGGCAAACGTCCGCGAACGTTAGTTCGAATGAGCCTGGCTCCACCAACCAGTCTACGATATAACGCATTCATCCGGGGAAGTCTGAATAAGCGTTATACTTCCGAGGCATGGACCACTACTTGGCTGTCTCTTAAGCGGGATAGAGGCGCTTTCAGGTCTCCATAACGTCCCTTTGGCGGTTGTCTCTGCCGCCGATTTTAGCGTTTCCGAATCTTTCTGCTTTCGACACAGCTTTCGCAGCACGAAAGCTGGCTAAAGCGAAGTTGGTACGCTGAAGGGCGTTCTTTTCGACGAGGCCGCTATGCTGGGTACATCAGCTCGGTCGCGCCAGGCCGATCGCCCGCCATTGATCGTGCCACAGAATGGGCGCGTCGATCAGGCGTCGCATGCTGACGCCGCGAGGGAGGGTGCCGTGAAGCGCTGCTCGAATCAGCAGCGGATCAAGAAAGGTAAGAGACAGCAGCATGCGGATCATGCGCTCGCTCCGTTGCTCGCGCAAAGCGATTGCGCGGATGGCTGTGCCGCTCATGATCTCTTTCAGCCAGGTTTGGCCCTGCGCGATAGAGCGCGTGAGGCTTTCTTGCTCGGCTTGCTCGATCGGTCTGACGTAGCCTGAGGTCGACGTCGGTACTATGATGTCGCGACGGCGTTTGTGTGGGGTAAAGGTCCAGGGCAGGACGATGCGATGGCTTTCGTCCGCGTCGAAAGCACCATCGTTAGTGAAGGAGCTTGCGTCCGAGCTTTCTTGCGCCGCCGATGGCAAGCGCCAAAAGATCTCCAACGTCTCGCTGCGAACATCGATGCGCAGCTCGCGCTGTTTGAGGAAATCGCGCTGTTCTTGCCGCTCTTCGGGCATATCTGCGAACTGCTCGCGCAAAGCGCCGAGTACATGCGTCTCGATCTCCTGCGCGGGCACGCGGGCGACCGTTCCGGCTTCTGCCCTGCGGCCCTGCACCCGAGCTGTCGAGACATAGTACCGATAGCGGACACCCTTCTTCACCGCATGAGTCGGGCTCATGAGGTTGCCGCGATCATCGAAGATGCAGCCGGTGAGCAGCGCGTCCGACTTGCCTTTGCGGAGATCCCTTCGATTGAGGTTTTCGGCTAGCTTGGCTTGCACTGCCTCGAACAGATCAGCGTCGACGATCGCGGGATGCTCGCCCTTGTAGCTTTGATTGCGATGATTGATCTCGCCAAGCAGCATCCGGTTCTTGAGCATGTAGGCAAGCGGCCCGTTCGTGAATGGCACGCCCCCGATCTCAACGCCCGATTTTAGAAGCCGCGGGCGACTGATAATCCCTTGCGCGCGAAGGTCGCGCTGTAGAGCCGGAAGCGAGCCGAGTTCGAGATACCGCTGAAATATGAGACGGACGGTCTCCGCCTCGGCCTCGTCAACGATGAGCTTGCGGTTCTTGACGCGGTAGCCGAGCGGGACCACGCCGCCCATCCATATGCCCTTCTTCTTCGAGGCGGCGATCTTGTCGCGGATGCGTTCGCCCGTGACCTCCCGTTCGAACTGAGCAAAGGACAGCAGCACGTTGAGGGTCAGCCGACCCATGCTTGATGTCGTGTTGAAGCTCTGGGTCACAGAAACGAAGGACACGCCCTTGCTGTCGAACAGCTCGACGAGCTTGGCGAAGTCGGCGAGCGACCGGGTAAGTCGATCGACCTTGTAGACGACGATGACGTCGAGGTGCCGGTCAGTAACGTCAGCAAGCAGCTTGCGCAGGGCAGGGCGGTCCATGCTGCCCCCGGAGAAGCCACCATCGTCAAAGCGATCGCGGCGTAGGCGCCAGCCCTCATGCGCCTGGCTCTTGATATAAGCCTCGGCGGCCTCTCGCTGCGCATCCAGCGAATTGAAGTCCTGCTCCAGGCCCTGGTCACTGGAGACCCGGGTGTAGATCGCGCAGCGCAGCAGTTTCGACGTCATGATGGTGCTTGCGGAGGGCGCGATGATACTGCGTATCCGGCTCGCCCCTTGCCCACGACCGCTAGCTTGGCGTTGGCCCCCGACCTGATCCTGTGATCAGCGTCTTGGCCCTTTGCCGGATCACGCAGGCCGAAGAAGCGCGGACCGTTCCATTTTGTGCCGGTGATCGCCAGAGCGACTCTGCTAAGGCTGTCGTAGGTCTTCCCATTCCAAGAGGCGCCTGCATCGAGCACCAGGACCTGATGCAGGACGCCTCCATACTCGCGTGTCAGCAGGGTGCCGGGGCGGGCGATACGAAGAGCACGGATTGCAGGCTGCACAGCCTTTGAAGGACGCGGCTGCTTCCGGCACACGCTGATCCCGGTAGAGGGCGGATCGACAACGGTACCGGCTCTGACCGGCGTGAAGCTCGCGAGCTCGCGCAGGCTGGCTTTGTCGAGATCGCCAAGCCGCTGCGCCTGCAGCTTGTAGAAGAGAACCCGCAAAGTGAGCGGTCGTCCAAGATCGAGCGGCAGGGCGCCACCGACCAAAGCTCGCCACCGTCGGCGCAGTGGCTCGGGATCGAGGCTTTCCAGCTCGGCAAAAGCTGCAGCGAGGATCGCAGCGTCGGAGCGGTCGTGGACCGCTCCGCTGCATCGTTCCTCATATCGCGTTTCTGCCATGCTAGGCAGCTTCGGCGGCTGCAAGGCGATACACTGAGCCTTGCATCTCAGCATCGCGACGCCTCTCGACAGTCAGTCCTGCCTTGCGCAGGCCGGTTAGAGCGGCGCGAGTGGTGTGAGGCAGCCAGCCCGTCGCAGCAATTAGATCGACCATCGAGGCGCCGTTCGGCTGCTGAAGCATGCCGATGACCAGGGCGCGCTTTGAACCCCGCCGTCCAAGCTCCGGTGACACTGACGCTTGCTGCGAGGCGCTAGCCGTCGCAACTACCGCGCCTTGCGTTGACGCGGACCGGGCACCTTCTTCATTGCTCGAAGGGGCTGCATCTTTCACGTTCTGCACCGCATCGGCTCGAACTAAAGTGCGTCCGGCTTTAATGATCATGAGGCTGTACGTCCGTCCCGCCTCATCCTCGCGCCAGATCGGCAAGTCGCCTTTTGCCCGCACCTCTCGGACCAACCTCTCCACGATAAGTTTCGTCGCAATCTTCGCCGCGGCCGCGGGTCGAATGCTAGCCGGTCGACTTAGGCCTCCGTCCTCCCGTGCGTCGGCCGCGACAAGGATCGAGAGTTGCGTCGGGTTTAGTTTGATCATGTCCATCTCCAGCTTGGTCGCGGGGCCAGTTTCGGCTCCCACGCGCTGAAGCCCTCGTCACGAGCAGTGACGCGGGCCAACGTCGAGATGAGAAGGTAAAAAAGGATCAGCCGGGGTCGGTTTAACGTTAACGCTTGCGGCGGCGCACCACCGGCTTCGCGTTCAACAGGATGAAAGCCTTGTGGATTAAAGGCTCGATCTCGAGCGGTCTGACAGGAACGCTCGGTTATTCCTAGACGATCTTCGCCTCAAATTCGTTTGCTGCACGACCATCTCCTGTCTCACGCGGAGCATACATGCTCCCTTCGCGGCGACAGTCGAGTGGAATATGCGGTCGCCTTTGATTTTTGCGCGCGGGTTGCTGCATTTGTCGCTGGCGGAAGACGCACGAGGGCCAAATTGTAAACGAGCGCCGGCCGTCGAAGCCAAGCAGGTGCGTTTAAAGACGGCGTCTTATGCACACGATAATCCCGCCATGCTAAACGATCAAGCCTTATGCTACACGCGCAAGCATCAAGCGGCTTAATTTATTTGATAACTAATACAACGATACTTGTTTGTTATCGGTGGTGTGAGGGGTCTTTTTGAAGCTGGCCCTGTCACGGAAGCTAGGCTACATTAAGCTTTCGTCTCGATACAGTAGTGATGTTAGGTCAGTCACTTGTCTTTCCTGCCTCCTACGCCGCTAGCCCGTCGGCGCTCGAGTTGGCGAAGGCAGAGGATGCCGTCGCGCGCCTAGACGAGCGGCTCGCCACAAGCCCCATCGCCGACGCTTTCCGCGCCCGGACGCACGTTCACGATGCCGCTGCGGCGGTGTTTCTCGAGGGCGAGCTCGTGCATCTCGACGACCTCGTCCTGTACGACGCCGCTGCCGACATCCGATCCCCAACGCACGCCCTAACGCGGGCCCACGCGGCCCTGCGCGCCCGCCGAAGGATCGCCGCCGCAAGCCCCGCTTGGGCTGCAAGCACCTCCGGTCTCGACCAGCTGCGCGGCCTCGCATCGCCCGACGGCGCTCCGGACAAACCGCCAAGACACGAGGATCCAATTCAGGCCGAGGAAGACGCGCTTTCCGCCGAGCTTGCCGCCCTCGATGCGCTGCTGGCGCGGACGAACAGGATTCTCGACGGCCATCCCGTCGCCGCCGCGCCCGCTCCAGACCTGCTCACCCTCGCCGATAAGGACCGCCTCGAGGAATGGCTTGGACACCTGCGGTCGACCGATCCCCTGACACCCGTGATGGCGGCCGCCCTCGCCGGCGCCGCGCTCGACGACCTGGCCCCGCTCCCGAACCAGGCCTGGCTCGGGCGGCTCCTCCTCGCCGATCTTTTGCGGTCGCGCGAAAAGACCCGACATCATCTCCCCGCACTCAATCTCGGGATGAAACTCGCCACACGCGAGCGAAAACGGGGCAGGGCGGATCGTACCGCGCTGTGGATCGCCGCCATCACCGCAGCCGCCGAAACCGGGTTGAGCGACCACGATCGGTTGCTCAACACCTATCGCGGGCTGCAGCGCAAGCTGGTCGGGCGGCGGTCGACGTCAAGGCTGCCGGCACTGGTGGAATTGGTGATGCGCGCGCCAGTGGTCTCCAGCCAAACGATCGCCAGCGAGCTCAAAGTGACGCCGCGCGCGGCGCAGGACCTGGTGGCGGAGCTCGGAATCCGTGAACTTACCGGACGAACGCGTTATCGCTGCTGGGGGGTGCTGTGACGGCCTCGTAACGGCACCATCGAGTGCGTGACTCAAGACGAGAACATTGATTCAAATTATCCGTTGGACCCACAACGACAGCTGTCAGAATCTGCAAGCCGTCCGTAAAGGAGGGCAGCGTGCTACAGGTCTTGATGCTCGAACGGGTCGACCCCGAGGCCAACATCCATCGCTATTACGTGCTCGCGGTCGAGCCGACCTTATTCGTCGACGTCGGGTTGCGGCGCGAGTGGGGACGGATTGGCAACCGGGGAGGGTCTAGCCGGCTCGAGCTGCACGCGGATGGCCATGCGGCGCAGGAAGCGCTCGGATCTTGGCTCAGGCGCAAGCGGGGGAGGGGGTATTCAATCCGCAGCTGATGTCCGGCGCCTTCGAAAGGCACGACCTCAGCGCGACACCAAGAAGCACGCGCGTACACGCCTCGGGCCGATTGGAGGTCGCACGCGAGGCGCTGGGAGGCTACATGGGATGGCAAGCCGCTCCTGATGAGCACGACATAAGGAGAGGCATATTTCCGGTCTCTGCGGAGACCTGAGGTTCGTACATGATCGGCCGGGTGATCGCTGCCGCGTTGGTCTTGCTGCTCGGTGGTCGCCCCGCACTGGCATGCACTGGCAAAGTGCTTCTCAGCGCCGCTGGTGGAGAGGGCAAGGACCACGTCTCCATCAAACGGGGTCAGGCGCTAAGCCGACTCGACCACCTCCTTCGTGATCCGAAGACCGGCGACATCGTCGTCTGCAACAAAAAGCACTGCTACCCTGCATTTGGGCTCGACCAAGATCAACGCCCGCAAGAAATCATCCGTCTCGAAGGCTGCAAAATCCCCGACGCCTCGTCGGACGAGGATGGGTTAGAGCGGCACAAGATGGAAGATTTCGAAACCGACTCCGTGCCGCGTGGCGACGGCGTTCGGCGACGCGGCCATCCTCACGAGTGAACAAAAATCCGGCCGAGCTTGTGCTCGACAGACCGTGGACGGCATGATCGTCGAAGACGCTACGCCGCCTTCTTCGCGGGCTTCTTCTTCGCGGCTCTGGTCTCGATGGCCTTTTGCCCAAGCCCGGCCTGCTTCGCCAACCCCGAGCGCACAGCCGCGTAGTCCGGAGCGACCATCGGGTAGTCCGGCGGCAGCCCCCACTTGGAGCGATACTCCTGCGGCGTCATCTTGAAGGCCGTAGAGAGATGCCGCTTCAGCGACTTGAACTTCTTCCCGTCCTCGAGGCAGATGATGTAGTCGTTCGTCACCGACTTCTTGATGGGCACCGCAGGCTCTTTCGGCGGCTCGACGGCGGGTACAACGGTGCCGCTCGCGAGTTGCGCGAGGCTAGAATGGGTCTGCGCGATCAACGCGGGCAGCTCAGTCGCCGGCACGGCATTTCTGACAACATAGGCCGAGACGATGTCGGCAGCCATCTGGAGGAGCGCCGGGTTTGGTCCAGATGCTTCAAGGGAAGTTTCGGTAGTCATTCACACTCGCAAGGTTGGCGGGTCGTTCGCACGATCAATGTGGAGCGACTACTGGAGAGATCAAGACAACAAGACGCGATCTCCCCAATTTTGCAGATTCCATTCCTTTATTTGAGGCCGCGCTTAAGCGCGCGCAGGTTAGCGGGGCTTGTCTATACGAATGATACGAGGGTGTTGCTACGCGAGCGGCCGGGACGATGAGGTACCGCCCTGAGTCGTTTTGACAAACTTGACGAGCTTGACGAACCTGACAGAAATCGCCACTTTATGTCGAGGAGATCTCCATGGCTCAAGCTCGCGAAACCGTCCGGCCGACAACCTTGAAACGCTCACGGACGAAGGCGGAGACAGCCCAGACCGCTACGACCAGCCGAGTCGTGGTGGTGCACTCCGGCAAGAGCGTCGCCGAGGTGCCGGTCTCCAAAGCGCGTTTTAAGCGGATCGCCACCAAGAAGGGAGCGCTGGGCAGGTTGATCGCGGGCTATGCTGACACAGCCGCCAAGGCCGAGCTGACAGGCCAGACCTTTCTGGTCACCTATTCGGTCACGCCTGACGGCACCGCCGAAGCCGTCTCAGAAGCTCCTGCAGAAGAAGCTACTGGCGGCCCTCTGGATGCCGCTATAGCTCGGGCAAAGGCCCGAGGCGCGACGAAGGTCGCTGACATTCTCAAGGGTGCGGATATGCTCACGGCCCGTGAGTTCGGGCCGCTGATTGGCGCTTCGCACGAGACCGTCAATGCCAAGCGCAAGCGTGACGAGGTCCTCGGTTTGGAGGGCGCCACGCGCGGGGTGAAGTACCCACGCTGGCAGGTAACCGACGCTGGCTTGCCCCTACCAGGCTTGGCCCGGCTATTTGCGGTCCTAGGCGAACAGCCCTGGACCGTTTTCCGCTTCTTGCTGACTGCCCATGCCGAGCTTAGCGGTCGCACGGCGCTCGATGCCCTGAAGTCCGGGCAAGTCGATGCCGTTGTGGAGGTGGCTGAGAACCTCACCACCGGCACCTTTAGCTGAGACGATGTCAGCAAAAGCCCTGCCGGGCCGGGCGTTCGCGAGCCGCCCGCTCGTCTTGAAAACTGCACCCGCGGACGACGTTTGGCGGCGCATTTACGAGACCCGCTTCCCCAACCCGCTCGGCTGGGGTCTGGCTAAGACCCGCTTCAGCGATACAACCGGCCGAGCCTTCGGCATCGTCTATCTTGGCTCTGCAGTTCCACGGCGAGCACGTCGGCCTTGCCGACCGTCACGCTTTCCACCGCCATCTCGCGCCGGCTCGCAAGGCGCGCTGTGGTCTACGCCAAGCCGCCATTCGCCGGCCCAGAGGCCGTCCTCGCCTACCTGTCGCGCTACACGCATCGCGTCGCCATCTCGAACCGCCGGCTGCTCGCGCAGGACGAGACCGGCGTCACCTTCCGATACAAGGACTATCGTCGCGACGGCGCCGATCGCCACCGCACCATGACGCTCGCCGCCGAGGAGTTCATCCGCCGCTTCCTGCTGCACGTCCTGCCCAAGGGCTTCCACCGCATCCGGTACTACGGCCTGCTCGCCAGCGTGGGGCGCCAGGCCAACAGCGCGCGAGCCAGGGATCTGCTCGGCGTCGCGCCGATCGCGCCGACGCCACCGCCGGCCCAAGCCGAGCCCGCGACTCCGCCCGAACCGCATCGGACATGCCCATGCTGCGGCGGTCGCATGATCGTCCTCGAGGTTCTCGCCGGCGCGGCGCAACCGCGCGGGCCGCCGGCATGCTCGACCTACTCCCGGAGGACCTCGGCGTGACCCGGCACGCCTTGGCACGACCTCCCGCCGCAACGACACCGCCACGGCCACCGGGACGACATGCGCACCTTCACGCAGAACCCGTCGTCGCCCGTCTGTCGAAGCCCGTCCGAAGCACGCTGACGACCGCGGGCGCTCCACGCGGAAACGTCTTGATGCGGCTTACCCCGTCGCCGCACCTCCCTCGAAGCCATCGCCGATCGATCAAATCCCCATAGACTTCGCGCGCAGACCCGCGGATTCGTGCATGGGCGGTTTTCGTACGCCGGCCCTTCACCAAGCCGAACCATCGCGGCCGGCCGGCACCCGAAAACCTTCACCGTTCCCGCCGTTCCTGGCATTCGTCGCCTTACCTGAAAGCGGACGTTCACGGCGCGGATTCGTTAATATGCTCCCCTTCGCCGCTTGTTTGACGTGCAGGCGCCAACCCAGGTGCTCATCAGCTCAAGGCTTGCGGCTTAGGCGGGACAGGTAGATCGACAGAATCAGCACGAGCGTTAGACCGCCAAGCACGCCAAGTTCTATCATCTCGTGACTGAACTCCAGCGGGCTTGGAGCTTTGCCCTCGTTCGCTACCTCGACTGTCACGATCAAGATGCGCCGAACCGAAGCGATCAGTCCAACGATGAGGAAGGGCTCGATGGCGATCTGGTCCGACGTGATCGACTGACGCACGGTGTGCAAAATCTCGACAAGCATCAGCGTGAAGAGAAGCTTGTCAACGATGAGGAAAATATTGTCGGTCTTCGGCCATTCGCGGGCCACCCCCCAGACGCCCGACAGCGTACCTGTAAGCAAGAGCAACGTGGTGACGACAAGCACGCTCCCAATGCCCATTGTGATCCAATGTTCAATGACGGTGAACAATCGGGCGACGGTTTTGTTTTTTGACCCATCACTTTCTTCCGCATCGATCTGCACTCTTTGATTCATCTCGGTGCTCCAGGTGGGAAGTGATAGCTGCTTCGGCTACCCATGCGCCGCAGCCACAGCTTAACCGCCTCGTTCTGCGACGACCCTAGCTTTTCGGCCGCATCTGCGCCCCGAAAGGCGAATTTGGGCGATCGACTGTCGATAAGGCCCAGGTCGCTTTCTCACTCCGAGGAGGCGCTACCTCGACGGATCCATCACGGCCGCCCATTAGCGTTGGCAGTGTCTGCCCATGAGGACTTTGCCTCCGGATTGCCGTCTCGCTTCGAGGTGTCGAACATGCTGAGAAACGGTTTGACGATGTTATCGGCATCGGAAAAATGACCGTAGAATTTTGCTCCGCTCCTATCTCCGTCAGGGTCTGCAGGTAGCGTAACTGCATCGCCGCCGGACTGCTCGCAAGGATGTTGGCTGCATTGACAAGCGTTTGAGAAGCCTGGAATTCGGCTTCGGCGTGAATGATCTTCGCGCGCCTGTCACGCTCGGCCTCGGCTTGCTTGGCAATGGCCCGAACCATGTTGTCCGTCAGCTCGACGGTACGGATCTCCAGGTTGCCGACTTTGAATCCCCAGGTTTCGGTCTGCATCGAGAATGCTTTGGACGTCGACGCTAAGTTTCTTTCGCTCCGACAGCATCTCATCGAGATCGTGCCGGCCGAGGACGGCAAGCATGGTCGAAGGCACTCGACGATCGGCTATCTCAGCCCCGTTAAGTTCGAACGGCAGGCCGCATTAGCTTAAGGCGGTGTCTACCGAACCGGCCGCAGGCCAGGCGGAGGATATCCGCCGCTTCCAGGTGCATCGCGGAAAGCGGCGCGCAGCCGCGACGGTCAATGCTTCGATCTCGACGCCGCGCTCCCTGTTTAACGTGACGCCCAACCGGCCCGACCTGTCACGGCGCTTCATCCAGTGCCTCATCCCCGCAGCCGCTAGACGTGCCGAGCGTCGAGGAGGTCGGGCGGCTGCTCCAAGCGACGCCGTGACCACAGCACAAGGCAGCGTCGTTTCAGCAAGCTACCGTACCCGTTTTTCGAGTTCTTCAATCCTGTGATTAAGTTGCTGAACAAATCGACGAAGCCGATCTTCATCTTCTTTTTAAATTGTGACGTCCATAAAGGAAGCAAAATGTTGCATCACTTTGCCATGGGCGTCTTGGACCGGAGCGATATTGAGCGTGACCCAGAGGGCACGACCATCCTTGCTTTGATAGCGGACCAGAGACTCCAGGTCCCGCCCTCCTTTGAAAGCGGTTTGGATTTCGGCCAGCATTTCAGGCTCAGTGCTGCCCTCAAACAAAGCGAAGAAACTCTGCCCCATGACCTCGTGTTCATCGTACCCGGTGAGGTTGAGGAACGCCTGATTGACGAAGACGATAGGATGATCGTCGGACTTTACGCCTGTGAACATCATCGGCATCCGTGTGGCCTCGGCAGCCGTCACGAATGGGCCAAGAGCTTCTCGAAAGGCGACGATTTCGGCTTCGGCAAGCTTTTGTGTCTCTGATTTTTTTATTTCACGCAGCATCTTAGATCCAGTTCGAGCCAGTCTGCTTGATGAACAACAAAACTAGCTCCTCAGGCTAAGCAATATTCAGATCCGGACATGCATTTTTGCGGACCCATGTTGGGTCGGTTATTTTTTGGCTTGGTCAGGAACGCTGCTCGTGTTGCATAAAGGGGCCGTTATGTTCGATCGGACGTATCCCTCCGCCCAGGACCGCGTCAGTTCGGTTTTGTTTTTTTGACCCGAGGTGTCTTGTTCCATCGCTTGGCAAGGACCTGGAGCGCGCGTTGATGCGCGGTGGCGTCGAGCCGATCGGGATCGAAGTCATGGTCCACCCATTCGAGGAGTTCGGCGTGTCGTTCGTGAGCCGGGTCGGCGACGGCGTCGAGGAACTCGGCATAGCCGAAAGGGCCACCGATATCCTCGGGTGGACAGCGGCCGCTCGCTTCGATGAGCCTGGGATAGTCGAGGCCGGGATGGGCGTCGGCGAGGTACTCGATCTCTAGCGTGTGGGTCCAGCCGTCGCCGAAGTCGTAGAGGTACTCGAGCGTCTTCGCGCCGACGTCCTCGAGGACGTCGGCGAGCCGAGCCTTGCGGGCGTCGAGGGGTCCATCGGGCCAGCTTGGATCAGGCACGCCCCAGCCCACATCGCGAGCCCGGATCTCATAGAGATGGCTGTCGGTCCATCCGATTGCGGCCTGTAGCGCAAGATGCAGGCGATCGAGACGGATGGAGAATGGCACCTCGATCCGTCTGAGGACAGTCGGTACGACATCGTCGAGCGTGATCTTGAGGCGGGCGATGGTGTCGGCGGTCATGCCGCCAAGCTACGACATGCCTTCTCGTTCGCCCAGTTCCAAGGCAGCAGATCGGCGAGATCGGTGCTTCTGTGATCTGCGATGCGGGCGAGAACGTCGGCGAGCCACGCATGCGGATCGACATCGTTGAGCTTAGCGGTCTGGATCAGCGAGTAGATGACCGCTGCACGCTCACCGCCGCGCTCGGAGCCGGCGAACAGCCATGCCTTGCGGCCGAGCGCGATGCCACGTAGTGCCCGCTCGGCGGCATTGTTCGACAAGCAGATCCGTCCATCGCCGAGGAAGCGCAAGAACGCCGGCCAGCGCGTCAGCATGTAGTCCATCGCCTTGGCGACATCGGAATGGCGGGACATCTTGCATCGCGCGGCGCGCATCCAGCGTTCCAGATCTTCGACAAGCGGCGCGACGCTTCGTCGGCGCTCGTCTTGCCGAAGGTCCGGTAGCAAACCATTGAGGGAACGCTCCGCCGCGAAGATGGCATCGAACCGGCGGACCGCCTCGAGCGCCAGCGGCGCGACGATCACCGGCTTGCGCGAACGAGCCTTGCTCGTGACGTCGGCGAGGACGAAGAACTTGCGCCGGGCATGGCTCCAGCAGGCGGCCTCGGTGATCGGCCCGGGCCCGCGTTCAGCCTTGTAGAGCGCATTGAACCCAGCGTAGGCGTCGGCTTGCAGGATCCCGGCGTAGCTCTCGAGATGGCGCTCGGGATGCTCGCCCTTCCGATCGCGCGAGAAGGCATAGAAGGCGGCTGGCGGATCGGCACCTCCGAATGGGTGGTCGTCGCGAACATACGTCCACAAGCGGGCCTGGGTGGTCTTCCCTTTGGTCAGCAGCGCCACCGGCGTATCATCGCCATGAATACGCTCCGCCGCCATCACGTGGGTGCGGATCAGCTCGGCGAGCGGCGCGAGAACGGCGGCACAGGTGCCGACGTGGTCCGCCAAGGTCGACAGTGGCAAGTCGATGCCTTCGCGCGCGTAGGTCTCGCTCTGGCGATTGAGCGGCTGGTGCAGCGCAAACTTCGCATGGAGGATCATCGCCAGCAGGCTCGGCCCGGCATGACCGCGGGCGATAACGTGGAACGGCGCCGGCGCCTGGCTGATCTTCTCGCAGGTCCGGCAGGTGAACTTCTCGCGGACGTGCTGGATCACCTTCCACTGGCGGGGCACGACCTCGAGCGTCTCGGTGATGTCCTCGCCGAGCTTGGCGAGGCGCCTTGAGCCGCAGCACAGGCACGAGCTTGGGCCGGGAATGATCACGCGCTCGCGCGGCAGATGATCGGGAAACGGCCTTCGCCCCGACCGCCGCCGGTGCGTCGGGATCAGGGTCGACAGGGCGGCACGCATGGCGGCCATCTCCGCCGCCGCTTCGTCCTCTGCCGCCGTCGCTTCGAGGTCTTCGAGTTCGAACTCCATCTGGTCGAGCAGCTTGTGACCACGCTCCGAGCGGCTGCCGTAGAGCTCGCGGCGCATCTTCTCGATGGCGAGCTTGAGATGGGCGATCACCGCTTCGGCGCCGGACGCCTGGGCGGTGGCGAGAGCTGCTTTTGCTTCCGCGTCGAAGCGGGCCGCGCGCTCGGCGACGAGGAGACGCTTCAAGCTCTCGATATCATCCGGCTCGCGGGCGTCCGATGGCGTCATGACGGCATTGAATCACGGATCGTATCTTCCGTGACGATGATATCAAAGGCATCCACAGGGAGATGCCGTCACCGCAGCCTGGGATCATCCGACCGTTTTTGGTCGCCACGTATGCTGCGGATGCCTCCAGTCTATCCCCTCGAGTAGGTAGGCGAGTTGCGCCGGCTTGATCACGACGACGCCGTCGGCCGGCGAGGGCCAGATGAACCGTCCACGTTCCAGCCGTTTGGCGTAGAGCGATACCCCGTGCGCGTCAGTCCACAGGACCTTGATCAGATCGCCCCGGCGCCCTCGAAACACGAACAGATCGCCGCAATGGGGATCGCGCCGCAGCGCCTCCTGGACCTGCAGCGACAGGCCGTTCATGCCGCGCCGCATGTCGGTCGCGCCGACCGCCAGCCAAACACGCACGCCCGACGGGACCGGGATCATCGTCGCTCCACCACGGCGATTAGACGCGCGATCGCCGCGACGTCCAGGCTCGCGTCGATGATCAGCCGGCGTCCGTTCCTAGCGACGATCTCGACGCGACCGGTAGCTGAAGGCTGAAGGTCGTCGGGGCGGCTCTCGGGCACGATCAGCGCCGGGACGAACTTCGCCTCGGGCTGCTTGGCAACACCGGCTCGAAAGCTCCGCCGCCACGTGAACAGCAGCGACGGCGAGATCCCGTGCCGGCGTGCGATCGTCGACGCCAACCTGGGACCGGAAAAGCTCTCCGTGACGATCCTGAGCTTCTCCTCCGTCGACCATCGGCGACGGCGTCCCGTGTCGACCACTTCGAGCCGATCGACCTGGGCATAGTGAGTATGACTAGCCATACTCACTATGCGTTATGCCAAGCCACCCTCGCGCAAGACGGCCCACGGCGGAGGCTTACGATCGGACCGCGCTCTCTGCCGATGCTCAGTGATGATGGCGGAGAGCAAGGCCGGCGTCGGATTCTCGAAGCTTTGAGCTATCCCCTCGCATACTCTTCGTCGCTGTCGAAGTCTGCAAGCGCGCCGCGCATTCGAGCCATCGCGTCGTTCTGTTCCATTTGACGTAAAACCGTGCGCGCATATGGCAAAGCCGGATCATCCGGCAGCATCGACGAGACGATCAGATTTTGCGTGAGAACCTTTTGGCTGGCACGAGCAGCCGAGATGCGTTCTCTGGCGTCGGTAGCGTTCAAGGAGCACCCCCAATGAGATGACGCCGACAAAAATAGGAAAATTTATAAAGGCTGAAAACCGCAACATTCAGGCGATATGCAATAGGCGCTATGCATAAATGCAGATGCCGTGGCGCCTTGGCAAATGGTCGATTTCAACATTTCAAGGTGGCGATACGCCTCTAAATGCGAGCCTTATCGCGATTGACTTAGACGCGGTTTGATCGCCGTCTGATGCATGCCAAGATATTTTTTCGACTGCTTAGACGGTGGCACGGACATCGACACCGAGGGGTGTTTGTTCGACAACGACCATGCGGCCCGCGTTCAAGCGATCACTCTCGCCGGAGAGACCCTTCGAGACGATCCGGAACATCTAGACAATGGGCAAGCTCTGCGCATCGAAGTGCGGGACGCCAAGGGCGACTTGTTATTTACGGTGGTAACGCAGTCGGTGGACGCCAAGGTCGCGTTCAAAGCTTAGCGTTTTAGCGTTTGCGAGTCAGCTGCTCGGTCCAGGAGCGTGTAGATATCACGAGACGCACGCCGGATTTGCCTACGGTAGTATGACGGCTAACGGCACTGCGGCATGCGATCGTGGATGGGGTCGAGCCGCTCGTGCAGCGATGCGGCAGTTCCAGGTCTCTACCCGGTCCACGACTAAAGCAGCGTGCGTCTGTGCTCAAGGCGACGCCGGATCAGGCATGTCTAGCTCGCCGTGGCTTATCATTGCCGCGAGTGCCGCCGCTTACGATCCGTCCGATTGTGGATCGCTTGCGAGCGACCCTTCCGGTGCCAGTTCCTCTCGAAGGGCCCGCAGGTGATCAATGATGTGGGTCATCACGGTTCTGATCCGAGCGGTGTCTCGGTTGTCTTTGTGGACGGTGAGCCAGATGCTGGCGGTCGGTGGTTCTGTAGGGGGCGATAGCCGGACGAGAACCTCTTCCCGGTCGGCACGGAACCGGGCGAGGCACGCCAGTCCGCTCCCCTGAGCGGCGGCCAAGACCGCTGCCTCGTGACTGCTCGTCTGGAATACCACTCTCGCCCGCGAGGTGAGGTCAGCAAGCCAGCCGAATTGGGGACCGCTCTCGACGTCGTTGAGCTGGCGGATAAGGTTGTGGTTGGCGCAGCCCTCGTCGGCATTCAGATCGCCATGCTGTTTCAGGTAGCTCGAACTGGCATAGAGGCCAAAAGCAAGACTGCCGACGCGACGGATGACGAGATCGTGCTGGCTCGGTTGAGTGATGCGAACCGATAGCTCAGCCTCCCGCATCGAAAGGCTCACCTCTTTCGGATGAGGCACGAGTTCGACGAGGATGTCGGGATTGTCGTGCTGGAAAGACGCGAAGCTGGGCGCGAGAACGTGTGCAGCGATCGCTTCAGCACAAGTGATACGAACGAGGCCCGCGACCCGCGTATCGAGACCCCCGACCGTCCGCTCCAGCGCCTGGGCTTCCTGCGCCAAGCGCTCCGCTCGTTCACGAACGTCGTGGCCAGCGAGCGTCAGCACATATCCCTCGGGCGTGCGATCAAGAAGGCGGACCCCGAGGCTTGTCTCGAGCGACGCAAGCCGGCGTCCAACCGTTGATTGCGCAACGCCTAGTTCCCGCGCGGCCGCCGAGAGGTTGCCGTGACGCTGAATTGCCAGGAAAATACGCAGATCGTCCCAATCGAGCATGGCGCAGCCTTGTTGAACCAAAGCCTTTTACGGACAATCTAATCCGCGTCGAGCGAAAGGTCGAAGCAAAAATGCACACGTTAACTTGCATCTTTGCATAGCGCCGGACAAACGCGTAATGGGGGTCGTCGCCTCAATGGTGCAGCGATGGAAGACGCGTGCGCTTCCGACCTGGAGAAGCACGTGTCACGCTATTTCTTCAACCGCGTGAATGGCACTTTCGATTTAGACTCGGAGGGCCTCGATCTGCCCAGCCCGGATCATGCGAGATATGAAGCGCTCACATTCGCAGCCGATACGCTCAAGCGAGATTCCCGCGCCCTTTGGGACGGCGGGGAGGTTCGCATTGAAGTTCTCGATAGCTCGAAGGCCCGCATCTTCACAGTCGTGATTTTAACAGAGATGTAAAACCATCGCTGTTGGCGCCATCTCGGGTGGCTAGTTGTACATAAGCATTTTTCTCTAAAGACGAGAAGTCAGGTCTTTGTCTGAGGCTGCCTTCGAGCGAAAGCCATCAATCTTGATGTTGTGCATAATCGCATAGCAGGTATCGGCAAACACTTGTCCTTCGGAACGCATTTTATGATTTTAAGGCGAAAGTCGTGGTGCTTTGCGGGCTTTGATGACGAGCAGCAGCGAGAACATGAGCCAACCCCTGGTCTGCAATGTCCGAGAGCATCTCGTTCGCGCTCACCAGCGCACCGAAGACTGCTTTCTCTTGCTCGAAGGACTACTCATCCGGGAACACGTCCTGGACAGCGGACATCGTCAAATCGTTGGATTGAATGTTCCTGGCGATGTGTGCGGTCTGACAGCTTTTTCCAACGGATATGTCGATCACGACTTGATTGCTTTATCGCCTGTTTCTTGCCTTCCCATCAAGCGCCACTGGCTGTCGTCCTCCGCGCCAGAGTCCGCCGACCTTTCGCACGCCGTGTGGCGAGAGGTGGCGCGAGAGGCAGCCATATCCGCTGCCTGGATCGTAAACATTGGACAGCGGTCGGCCTATCGAAGGCTGGCCCACTTCATGTGTGAGTTCGCGGCACGCCTGCACGCCGCGGGGCTTGCGACGGGTGCCGGCTTCGATTGGCCCGGCACCCAGTCTGATCTCGCCGCCGCGAACGGAATGTCCTTGGTCCACGTCAACAAGACGCTTCGCCGGCTAGAAGCCGACCGACTCGTATCTTGCGGGCGGCGCACGAAATGGCACGATCTGGCAAAGCTTGGCAGCGTTGCCAACTTCGATCCATCTTACTTGGCGCTCGATCGCGAGACCCTCGGCAAAATGCTTATGTCGCGTGTTGGACTAGCGGGCCGCGATGAGACGGCGTCAGCACCGCGCTCCGCGGGTCGCGCGGGTTCAACCGCGTGTCCGCCGTCGTCGAGCGCGACCGCCATTTGTTAACGGTCGTAGCCGCTTGGCGTGCTCGGGCGCTGCCGTGAAGAATGCTTGCCAAGCCTCCTGCGCCGTCTGGCTTAGCTTAGCGTCACGACTCCCAGGACCAAGCACCTCAGCGTGGGTGGCCGATAAAAGGCGGTCGCATACTCACAACTTTATTCTAGCTCGTCTCGACGGATCGTCTCGCCCTCTTCGTCTCGCACCCACAAAACTTCGGGACGAAACCAAAAGCGACCTGTCTTGCTTGCAAGTTTGCCGTGCGCGACCGCGTCGTCGACTGACGTAAACAACCCGCCAAAATGCTTGAGGCCCGGGTTTCCGGCCGCGTCATGACCAGACACGTCGAGAATGTATTTCATAATCTGCGCTCCATTTTCACAAGCTAACGCTCCAACCCAAGAATTTGCGCTGTGCCTAAATTTGCATAGTCGCTATTTCGTAATGCCTAAATCTGAAGGGTTTTCGCGGCGGATTGTTTGTTAGATCATTTCGAACGGAATTTCTTGGGTTCTTGGCACGTGACCAGGGCTCGCCCGACAACAAGCAACAGAGCGACCCATAATTCGGAAGGAAGTAGAGATGCTCAATGCCGATTTGGTCGAGCTTCGGCTATCGAATTACCAAATCGAGAAAGCGACTGCTCGCTTGGCTTACCAGCGTGCCGCGATCCGTAAGCTGGGGTTTGATGCCGAACTTCGCATTTCCGACATAGCCCATGAGGCACTCGTTTCGATGGAGAGCCGGCTGGCCGAACTGCTCGTCAACATGCCGGCTTAGTCGAACAACAGCGGCGTCCACTGTCCGCAGTGCGTGGAAAAAACCCAGCATTTCGCCGATCGCTAGTAGCTCAAGGATAGTCAAATGCCGGAAGATCGCCAGAGACCGTGTCCTACTATTCATCAAGAGATGCTCAACGAACTGATGGCGCCTGTCTCCATCCACGTTGACAAACGCGGGAAATCAGAAAGTGTAGCAAATTCGGAGAGCAAACAGCGTGATTGCTCCTCGAAAACCTATTCGGAAGTCCTGACAAAATGCACGAAGATGGACAGGTCAGCCGTTTTCACACAAAGCGGCGGCAAATCGAGCTGGCAAGTTCGGTGATGCGTGCAACTGCTTTGTTAGTTGCGTCCAGCCGCAAGACGATCAAGCGCTCTCGTGAGCTGATTGGCCAAACCGTAGCTGCCGCCCCGAAAGATCAAAAACTATAGTCCACTCCGTCGCACTACCTTGAGGCTCGCGCTCGCAGCTGCCTTCTTCAGCTTGTTGTTGGTGATCTGCGCGGGTCTGCCCCGCAGAACTCGCGCGACGAGTAGGCCACGCGTTGCCACGCGGCCTTCGAACTCGCGTGACGCGTGACGCCTACATTTCGCCGGGTTTGCCTGCGGCCATGCGCTCGGCCATTTGCAGGTGCGCCCGGACGATTGGGGTGGCCTCCTTCGAGGCGGCGACGATGGGGGCGGACTCGCCCACCTTGTCGTAGGCCTCGCGCAACGCCAGCGCCTTCTTGTGCGAGGCGACCGCCTGCTCGAGATAGGCATGGTCGAATGCCTTGCCGCTGAGGCCCTGTGCGAGGCGACCGCCTGCTCGAGATAGGCATGGTCGAACCTCGAGCTTGCCGACCATCGCCTGTTGCTCGGACGTCAGCGCGGGCGGTGGCGGCACGGCCATACCGGCCTTCTTGAGCGCGGCGTGCAGGCCCTCGGTGATCTTGGTGTGATCACGAACCATCATCATGCCGAAGTTGCGCAGTTCGGGCGAGCCGACCTTCTCGGCAAGCTTGCCTTCCTTGATCTCGAATTCATCGGACCGCGCGGCCACCCTGACGAACTCCTTTGTGCTCACCGCCATGGCGCGGCCGGCGCCATTTTCATCGCTGTCTGCGCCATGGTGGGCATGGCAAAAGCGGCCACAAGAGCTGCCGCTATAGCGCTGGTTTTGGTGAATTGTTTCATGGTTGCTCC
Source organism: Beijerinckiaceae bacterium (assembly GCA_965277735.1). Lineage (GTDB taxonomy): Bacteria > Pseudomonadota > Alphaproteobacteria > Rhizobiales > Beijerinckiaceae > RH-AL1. The sequence goes on along the minus strand of CBDIDO010000003.1, from coordinate 3,063,877 downwards.
TTCGATCCGTTTGGCGGCGAAAGAAGTCGTCCCACTCAAGTTCCGAGAAACTGGCTTAGGTCAGCTTCCGCTTTTGAATACCCCAAAAGCTTTTGTGGAGTGCAGCTAAGATGACGCAGGACCTATCCCGACGGCGGACACCTATCCCGACGGCGGACTTATCACTCAGCGTGGATATGGAGATGCTTCGTGACGACAACGGTGAAGACCGCGACCGACGCCCGACAAGGCGAGAACAGCAGGCGCATGCCCATCGTCCTCGGCGTGTCAGTCCTATTGATCTTGATCGGGTTTTCCCTCGTCTACGGCTATTCGGTCATGTTCCCGACCCACCACTGATTTTCGATCACCTCAAAGGAGCCATTTCGTGCAGTTCTGGCCACTCGCCGTAGTTGTTCTTGTTTCAGGGCTGTTCGCCCTTTCTGGCATTATTTTGATGATGCGACTGCAGAAACCGCATCCCGAGGGGATCAGCCCGCACCATCGCTGGAACAGAAAAACGGATCTGCTGCACGCGCGTGAAGCAGAGGCATTTGTCACTCACGACGCGAGAGTTGAGCATGTCGGACGATAAACCTTCGACGTTTTACAGCCGAGGGGCCTGATCAGGTTCGACGGCGTCTCGCGCCGGTCCCTTTCACCATCCTAGTGCACTGACGCGATCAGAGGATTTACGCGGCGTTTGATCCGTGCGAGTCTCGCGAGATGGCACAGACCGTCTCGCTTCTCCTCTCGGCTCGAGATCGTGCTGGGTCGCGCGAGGTCATCGAGGACCGCCGCCGCCCCGTGAAGCATGTCCAGCGGGCGCAGATGGTCCTCGTATCGGCAGACCATCTGCCGGTGCTGGAGATCGCCGACCGGGTCGGCGTCAGCCGACCCATGGTGTGGCGCTGCAGCGGCGCTACGCCGAAGTGGGCCTTGTAGGTCTGCTGCGCGACAAGACGCGTGCGCCCGGCATTCCGCCGGTGCCGCAGGCCAAGGTCCACGCCGTAGTCGAGCGCACCTTGCAGGCGCCGCCCGGTGCCGTCACGCACTGGACGGGCCGTGCAATGGCCAAGGCGATGGGCCTCTCGCTGCGAACCGTCCAGCGCATCTAGTCCGCTCACGGGCTGCAGCCGCATCGCATCAGGACCTTCAAGCGCTCGACCGATCCCGACTTCGCCGCCAAGCTCGACGACGTCGTCGGACTCTACATGAACCCGCCGCGCCATGCTGTGGTGGTCTCCATCGACGAGAAGAGCCAGATCCAGGCGCTCGACCGCACGCAGCCCGGCTTGCCGTGAAGCGGGGCAAGTGCGCGACCTTCACGCATGACTACAAGCGCAACAGCCTGCCCCGGACTTGATCCGGGGGCACCACGACCCTGTTCGCGGCGCTCAGCGTTCTCGAAGGCAAGGTCATCGGCCGCTGCGTGCCCCTACACCGGCACCAGGAGTTCATCGGCTTCATCGCACCGTCGAGCGATCCGTGCCGCCAGGCAAGATCATCCACGCCATCCTCGACAACTATGCTGCCCACAAGCATCCCGAAGGTGCTGGCCTGGCTCGCGGCGCATCCGCGATGGACGTTCCACTTCACGCCGACCTCTTGCTCATGGCTCGACGCCGTCGAAGGCTTCTTCTCTCGGCTCACCCGGCAGAGCCTGAAGCGGGGCGTCTTCCGCTCCGTCGATGATCTCGAAGAGGCCATCACCCGCTACATTGCCGCGACCAACAAGAGCCCAAGGCCCTTCGTCTGGACAGCCACTGCGAAGGCCATCAGGACAAAGCTCGCTGTGCCGTCAGAGTCGGTGCACTAGCCAACACGCGCAATCGCTGCGTCATGGCCGGCCTGTTGCACAAGGGCGATCGCGCGAGCGGCATGCGGCGACGCCCGAGCGATATCGCGGGCGGCCCAGCGTGAGCTGTCTCCGAGGGCGCCACGCTACGACGAGCGGCGGCTCTATGGGGCGACAGGGCGCGAGTTCGGCTTGCTCGGCGGCAGCGCGTCGGCGGTCAGGCTGAGCCGCCGAGAAGCGCTTCCGACAGAGGGCCAGCCTCCTATTGTATCTGGCACGGCCGACTTCGCGCAGGATCTTCTCGAGGCCGATCGGCAAGTCGCATTCTGGTTGGCGCTTCTTGAACCGAGCGCCACGCTTGCCGCCAAGCTGGTGGGGCGCGCGTGTCGGCTAGATCAACAGCGAGCAAGGCGGCGACGCGAACGAGGCGACCCGGATCATTTTCCAGACAGGGCGACTCGACGCTATTGGTCTTAACCGTAACCGAGTCGATCTCGCCACCGCAACGAGATGCCCGGCGGCGAGCGCGCACGCGCCCTGATCGTTCACGACATGCGCGATCCAACTGGCTCAGATCGCGGGCCGCTGCCATCGCAACGGCGAGGCGGCGATGATCTACTTGGCCCCGCCGAGGGCACGGCCGAGAAAGGGATCGCGTCCTTGGTGACGCAGTGGATGGCATCGATGGACGCCATGGCCGGCGAGGACACGTCGATGCTCGGCAATATCGCCGGCTTCATCGAAGGGGCCGCCTGACATTCGGTATAGTGGTTTTGCGAGGAGCACCGCGGCACCTTTCGCAGCGCCCTAAAAAGCTCGCGTGCAGCTACCGGGTTTTGAGCCACCCCATGATGGCGACCCCGATAATTCCTGGCCCGATAAGGAAGGCTAGCAGGGCGGCGTTGTACCAAGAACGCTTTCGCGGGAACACCTCGACCTGATGGCAGGCGCGCTCAATATCCTCGCCGTGCTGCTGATCCAAGAGGTCCATTAGCGACAGTAAATCTCGAATTGATTTAAAGCAATCAAGTTTTTAGCGGGATACTTATAAGCAGCTCTGTTTCAATGCAGTCACAGTGGCGACTGCGTATTTTTACTTACTCGACAGCCTGGGGTGATCAGAAAGGAGGCTTTGCCGCATAGAGCGCGCCAAGGCTTGCGGCAGATCGGGGCTCGCCGCGCTCGCGACGAACTGCTGGAAGGTATTCGGCGCGCGCGTCAGCGCCGATCGATCGCCACCGGCTCGGAATAGGTCGCCCACGCTGGCAGCGCCTCGGGTGATGGCGGCGTCGGCTATGCGCTTAGCGACAAAACCAACCACCGGCACGACCGCAGTCGTCAAACCACCCGTGGGCCGCCTACACGGGAACCCGGTTAACGTGCCGAAAGCGTCCTGCCGCGCCGTCAGCCCGTTCCCTTCCGGCGAGAATTTTCCAGGTTGGCGCAGCAGGTTGTTCGTCGTCGTGCCTCGGATCACACTTGTCAGCGCATCCTGCTCATCCGGCGTCCAGTCGCCCCGACTGTTCTGCAGCGTCTTGATCTGCTGGCGCGTGGCGTTGGTGATATTTCCGCCCGAGCTTATCGTGCCGGCGTTGTCTTCCGCGGCAGGGCGCCGGCGAGGTCCTGATCCTTGCTGGCGCGCCGATAAGTTGGCGCGCGTCGACTCCGGCGGCTTGTCTTCCATCATGATATCGCCAGGACGCGGATTGGCTGTGAACTCGTCGATCACGCCCCGACCCCCGGCATCTGGCTGACCGTTCACAAGGACAATCGGGACACCTCGCGGATCAGGATCGTGATGAGCCACATCGTCGATCGTGTTCGCGCCCTTCGTAAAGAACTCGCTCCTGAAGGTCGTGGCGAACGATCCGCTTTCGGACGGATCCTAACGAGTTTCCGCTATTTCCACGGCGAGTTGGGCGATCGGTTCGGGCGGCGCGATCCCCCAAAAACGAGCGATGCGCAAAGTCGAGCCGATGCGAACGTCGAGCATGAACGAACCACTCACACCGAAGCCGTCGATGCCGCGCGTCTCCAAGGGCGTCCCATGGCCCATACCCGTGATGGCGTAAGCTTCTACGAGTTCACGGCCATCGGCTTCGCACCAAACGCGCCGCGGATACCCATCGGCAACCTCACAACGGGTCGGTTCCACTCCCAGACCGTGTAGGCGGCACCACTGCCCGAGGACGGTCTCGACATTGGAGACATCGACGGTGCGATCGGCGGTGCCGTGCCAAATCGAAAGGGTGGGCCAGGGACCCTCGTGCAGCGACGCGCCTCGCACTCTCGCTTCAAGCTCGCGGGCGGACGGGCCGCCAAGCCCGTGCATCCGGTCCATCGCTTGAAAAGCATCGGTCGCGCTGCCGTAGGCTACGCCGGCGATCATGGCGCCACCGGCAAACACCTCTGGATAGGTCGCCATCATGACGGCCGACATTGCTCCGCCCGCGGACATACCAGTCACATAAATTCTTCGGCGATCGAGGCGATGGGCGACGACAAGCGCTTCGACCATCTGCGCTATGGAAAGGGCCTCTCCACCCGAGCGTCGGTTGTCGCCGGCCTCGTACCAATTGAAGCAGAGCGCCACGTTGTTCGACCGCTGCTGCTCCGGAAACAAAAGCGCAAATCGAAACCGATCCGCGAGCCGAGACCAGCCCGAACCCGTGTCGTAGTCCTTGGCCGATTGGGAGCCCCCATGAAGGACGACGACTACCGGAGAGCCTGGTGGAAGTCGTTCAGGTACGTAAATCATAGCTCTGAGCCGACCCGGGTTCGAGCCGAAGTCTCGCAGCTCGTCCAGCCGATAAGTCGGAACTCTGTGTACGTCGGACTTCAAAAACAAGCGCAATGCCACCGCGTCGCTGAGACCAAAAAGGCCGCGCCGGGGGGCGCGGCCTGAGGTGATAGTGTGGAGGATCCCGACTCGGGGCTAGAGCCGGTTAGAAACCCTACCCAAGCCGCGGAACGATTCATCCCACCGTTTTCAATAGTGGATATGCGAAATGGAAGCGCCAATGCAGTCGATCTCGAGAGATGTGTCTCCAGTAGGCGGAAGCGAATGCGGCTCGAGTCGCGGCCTTTCGGATCACTGCTTCGATTGCTGAGGTTTCGGGGCTGCGGATGTTGGCGGTCAAACGGACAGGGCGCCGATGGTCGGACGGCCGGCTCCCTGCATCGTGAAGACGCGGAGTATGGTTTGAGGCCCAGAGAACGCCTGGGCCTCAGCCTGATTACATGCCGCCGCCGCTGGTCATCGGCTTCTTCATCATGCCGCGGTGCATGCTGTGATGCATCATCTTATGCTTTTTCATCATCATGGGCTTGCTCTTCATGTCCCCCATAGATCCCTTGGACATCGAGTCGCCGCCCATCGCGCCCTTCTCCGTCTGAGCGAAGGCCACGGACGGGAGCGCGGCAGCAGCGAATGCGGTCGCGGCGATGATCGTGAATGTCTTAAGCATGTGTTCCTCAAATGTTTGACTACGGAAGAACGAATACGCGAGAAGGGAATGATTTCAAGAACAATATTCCTGATTGATAACGAAACCAACGCCGCGCCCGCAACGTAGCGCGTCCCAGCATTGGCAAGAGTCCAAATTTAGATAGTAGTTATGCGCCTTATCTCGACATGAGCGCTTACGAAGAGCACGTGCTAACTGGCATCTCGATCAGCAGGTCAGCCACAGGATCGCGGCGAATATCGCTTTTTGCGTTTCAGCAGCAGCCGCGCACCAAACGATCCCGTCATTTCACATGGGTAGATAAGGTTTTGTCGGCTAACTCGCCTGCGAATGACGGCTTGTTCCGAGACTTTTCGCAATTTGCTTGGAGGCGATTTCAGGGAACGCCGGGCTCGGCGGCGGAGAGCATCAACGCGAATGTCCTAGCTTTCTGCTCGCTAATTGCGCGGGATCAAAAAGCGCCCAAGCGAGTTCCTTCGCGCACGTGATCAAGCGATTGCGAAGAAGGAGTTATTTATGAGCAAGGAACAAAACCTCGACACGACTCAGAAACTTGGCGAAGCCGTCTCAACCGGCAATCTGCAGGCCCTGAAAGATATCTTCGCCAACAACGTCGTCGATCACGACCCCGCACCGGGCCAGAGCACCGGGCCGGAAGGCTTCATCAAGTTCTTCACGATGATGCGGACTGCCTTCCCGGACTTGAAGGTCACGGTCGACCACATTGTTCAGGACGATAACAGTCTGGCGATGGCCTACAAGATCCACGGCACGCATAAGGGCGAGTTCCTCGGCATCGCGCCAACCGGCAAGACCATCGAGGCTCGTGGCTTGCAGATCGGCCGTTACGAGAACGGCAAGATTGTCGAACGTTGGGGCTCATCCGACGAACTTGGTCTGGTCAAGCAGCTCGGTGCTTCGATCGACAACGGCAAGGGCCTATTCGCCAAGGCTGCCGAAAAGCTGACGAGCTAAACACTCGATCAAACCAATACCACAACCACAGCGCTTAGACCGCTTGTTGGCGCCAAGTTGGCCCGGCACTGTGATTGTGCGCGTTGTTTCGTTTGCATCTTATTTGGTGTGGCGGGCAGCGGGGGGGGGGCCTTGGATCGGTCTTGTTCTCGAAGACCGCTTTGGGATGCGCCAGCCGTCAAGGAATAGCAGAGGCGGAATGCAGATGAGAAAGAAGATCTCGGGCGATAGATCAACCGACGGCAACGGCCAATAGAACGCCCAGCGCAATCTGCACTATCGGTGAAGGAATCGATACGAAGCGGTTGATCCAGTCACTGACAAGAACCGCGGTGAGTAACGCGCTCTTTGTGGCTGGTGTAAGGGCTAAGGGCCCGTGCCATGCCGTGTCGCTTCGTCGCTTCTGCGCCATCATGATAGAGCCGGCTTCATGCGCGAAGCCTGCGCGTGTACCCGTGGCTCATGCGGCAAGTCAATTCGCCAGGCCCCAGGCCATGCGATCGTCGGGGCGCCGTGACTATTTCTATCCCGTGTTGTCAGATGCAATCGAGCGTGGCGTGAGCGCAAAAGCACCAGCCCAAGTGCCGCAATAGCAGGATGAGGATCAAAGAGTTGCTCTGAAACTCCGCCGCTACGGAGGCTACGCATATTGCGTTTCGACACGTCAGGAGCGCGACAACCCACCAGTCGCATCGAAGGATGGGCAGACCGAGAATGAAAAGGCCCAACGCGGAATGGCACAATTTGCCATGCCGCCTTTTTCGGTATCAGTTCTTGTTTGACATGCTGCCCGAAGGGCCACCGTCCGTCGGCATCTTATCACCAGATCTCATCGTCCCGCCGCTACCGCTGCTCATCGAGTGGTTCCCGGTCATGGAGGAAGATGTGCCGGTTCCGGATTTTGTGGGTCCGCTATTATCACCTGCGGGTCCGGCTGGGGTCGACGTTGCGTTTCCGGTTGCCGCACCTTCGGCAGCAAAGGCACCCCCAGAACCGGCCAACACGATGACGGCAGCTAAAGCAAAGCCAAGATTCGATATCTTCACTGCGTTTCTCCCTGGAGCCAAATGCTCACCTCCTCAAGGGTCTGCACCAAGTATGGTTGCCCGAAAGCTGCGCGTCATTAGCCGCAGAGACGTCTCGACCCACGGCTATCGAACTCCTGGTCATTTTCCGGGGGCCATCCTCTCATCAACAGACTCCCTCATTTTCAAAAACATAAGGTCTCGCAAGTCACGCCCTGGGATAGCCTCTTCTACTTGCCGAGCGGTAATGCTTTGAACGGCTGCCGCTCGCATGAACGCGTCAGCATGGTCTTGAGCTTGTTCGAGGGTCAGTGGGAACTCGGAGGGATTGACGTGAAGGTCGCTCCACCGTTGCAAAGATTGCCGCACAGGCCCAGGCAAAATTTGATCAGAGAAACTCTTCATTCAAAACCTCCGAGTAGGATCCGAGACGCGAGCGTGATTGCATCAATCAGCCAGCTCGCCGTGCGCCTTAAGCCGCTTTGACGTTCGTCGAAGAAGCGACTCTTTCGCTTTGGAAAGCTTCCACACGATGGGCCTGTGTCGACACCAAGGAGGGATCGACCTCATGCTGAGAGTCGATGGACTCGTTTAGTCGGACCATCAAAGGCTTGGAAAGCTGCGACCCTGGCTCGGCCTGTTCTGCAGTGCTGGTGGCCGCCGCCTTCCCATTCCCAACGAAAATATTTCGCGCGTGAAAACGATGCGCTGGATCGCGTAGCATCGAGGTGAAGTGCCAGATCAAAGCGATGAGCCCGATGCCGAGCGTCCCAAATGCAAGAGTGCCGAGAAGTGTACCTGATCCCATAATCATACGTCTTTCTACGAACCGCGGTCGGCACCCATCGGGGACTGCCACCAAGGTTGCGTCCGACAAGTCGTGTCGCACAGCATCGTCATGCGACACATCAGCTTTCTCAAAAAACGTGATGTTCAGACCGTCTGAGAACAAAGATTACCAAGTTTTAATGCTCACGTATTATGCAGCTTAGTTTCGTTTCACGTATGTCGAGGACGAAGCCCTGCGCGGTCTTGTTCGATGGAAGACGCTTGCGGGCGCTGACCGTCGTCGATGCGTATACGCGCGAGGCTCTGACGATCGAGGTCGATCAGGGGATCAAGGGCGAGCAGGTCGTCGACGCGGTGACACGGATCGCGGTGAGGCGAGGCGCTCCGAGAACCATCCGTGTCGACAACGGCCCGGAGTTCGTCTCGAAAGCGCTCGACCGCTGGGCCTACGAGAGCGCCGTCACGCTGGACTTCAGCCGGCCTGGCAAGCCAACCGACAACGCCTTCGTGGAATCGTTCAACGGCCGCCTACGCGACGAATGCCTGAACACGCATTGGTTCTCGTCGCTGGTCGACGCCAGGACCAAGATCGAGGCTTGGCGGAGGGAATACAACGAGAGCCGTCCTCACACGTCGCTTGGCTGGAAGACGCCGAACGAATACGCTGCCGCGGCGGCTCGGAAAGCCGCCGAATGAACGCCGGAACCTCACCTTCAGGGTGGAGGAGAAACCGGGGGACCCTCACATGCGGTCGGCGCACTGGACCAAGGCTCAGGGCGACGGGGCAAGTGCAGAGACGACGTGGCCTGCGGCCCCATTGTTATTTTCACATTAGGTAAGTAAAGGCGCGATGTTACATCCCCTCGAAGGCGAAAGTAGACCTATCTGCTCGTAGAAGCGCAACGTCCGATAGGACACATCATACCGAGCTGCCAGCTCGGAGATATTGTAGGGCATGGATCAGCCTCCCGCTTCCACATCAACTGAATGCTTAAACATATGACACAAGCAATCGACATGTCTAGAACTGCCAGTAGTTAACGATACGAACATTATCAGTGTACGGTACCGTACCTAAACAACGTCGCGAGCGTCGTTGTTATTCCCATCCGGGAACATCCGACCATTTAGGCTGCTTAATGCCTTTGCAGATCACTTGCCGTGTCGTTCCTACTCCGCTAGAGCACTTTCCGATCGGCGGGACTCGTGGTGGGATTCCCGAATCGGCTGCGGCCTGATTCAAGCTTCGTGCTGGCGCGAGGAGGCCGGCACGCATGGGCCAGCCGTTGTCGCTCGATCTTCGTGAACGCGTCGTCGCCGTCGTCGATGGCGGCCTTTCGCGGCGCCAGGCGGCGGCCCGCTTCTCGGTCAGCCCGACGACCGCGATCCGCTGGTGCCGGCGCAAGGCGTCCGGCAACCTGGCGCCGGCGCGCCAGGGCGGCGATCGCCGGTCGCACCGCATCGAGGCGCATGCCGACTTCATCCTCGCCGAGGTCGCGGCCGCTCCCGACGTCACGCTCGAGGACCTGCGCACGAAGCTGATCGACGCGCGCGATGCGCGCTTCGGCCTCACGACGATCTGGCGCTTCTTCGACCGGCGCGGCATCACGTATAAAAAAAGACCGCGCACGCCGCCGAGCAGCAGCGCGCCGACGTGAAGGCGGCGCGCGAGGCCTGGTTCGAAGGCCAGCTCGACCTCGATCCCGACACGCTCGTCTTCATCGACGAGACGGGCGCGACGACCAAGATGGCGCGCCTGCGAGGACGGGCGCCGAGAGGCGAGCGCTGCCGGGCCGCGGTGCCGCACGGCCATTGGAAGACGACGACCTTCACCGCCGGCCTCACCACCCGCGGTCTCGTGGCGCCGATGCTCATCGACGGCGCGATGGACGGGCCGGCCTTCCGCGCCTACGTGACGACGGTGCTCGTGCCGGAGCTGCGCCCCGGCGACATCGTGGTGATGGACAACCTGCCGGCGCACAAGGTGGACGGCGTCCGCGAGGCGATCGAGGCGGCGAGGGCGAAGCTGCTCTACCTGCCGGCCTACTCGCCGGACTTCAACCCGATCGAGATGGCGTTCGCGAAGCTGAAGGCCCTGCTGCGCGCCGCCGCACCACGAACCATCACGGCGCTCTGGAAGACCATCGCGGAAGCAATCGAGCGCTTCGGGCCGGCCGAATGCCAAGCCTACCTCGCTGCCGCAGGATACGACGCCACCTGATGGGAAAATGCTCTAGCCCTTCAGTACGCCCAAAGCGCGTTTCACGACCTCGGCGATCTTCGAAAGATCAGCGCGCGCGATGCCGAGATCGCGCTCAAGACCCGCCGATCGCGAAACGTGCTGCGCGACACGGGTCTCGAGTTCGCGATAGCGCTGTTGCTCTGATTCGAGGTCCGCAGCCAGCGCGTCGCGTTGCTGATTGATACCGCTAAGTTCCGCGGCGAATTGCGCGCCCTGCACCTCAAGTTCGCGGTTCGACACCTCGAAGGCCTGGCTGTGCGCTTCGAGCTGCTCGATGCGTTCTGCCATCGCACTCATCGACGACGCTGCGAACTGGACCGCCTCGAGGACACCGGAGATGTCGGCGCGCGAGGTCGGCGCGTAAGGCGCCGGAAGCGGCGCCAAAGGCTCTCGCGTCTCCTCGCTCGTGCGAGCCCAATCCAAACGGCGTAGCAAGCCGCGATCTATAGCGGGTAAGTCGTCGCTCAACTGCTCAGAACCTCCAACGATCATCTTTGGTCGAGTTCACAATCACCGGCAAGTTTCTTGGCCCGATGTAGTGAATAGCGGCGACAGCTCCACAACGCAGGATCCGGCATCCTCGCCGAATGCGGTCTGCCTCGATCCTCAATGCTTCCATCATCGCCATTCTCAGCGCGCGAGCCCGGACCGCCCAGCCGCCGTCGCTGCTCCATCCGAGGATGAAGCCCGGCGCCGTTGATCCTGCGGCGGAGCGCGACGTGGTCTGCAACGGCACAACACGCACGCGCCGGCCCGTCTCGACCGCGATAAAGGCTGCGGTGCTCGCCGCCTTCAACATCTCGGATGCCGAAAGCCCTTTCTAAAGAGGTTGACCACCCGGTCGACGGCGCGAACGTCCTTGCTGACTTAGTGCGTGACGGCATCGGTGCCGCCTGCAAGGTGCGCTCGACTACGTCGTGGACCTGGGCCTGCGGCACCGCTCCGGCGCAAGCGGGGGAGGGGTATTGATACGCGCTTGAGGCCACCTCGTGCCGGTGAAGGGTCACCTCCCAAAGCGACATCATAAAAATGCGGCTACCTGAAAAGGGCGATTGAAGGTCGCGTGCAAAGCGCGGAGGGGTTGAAGGGAGCGACAGCCCGTTCCTGAGAGCACGACGTTTGCGGGACCTTAGAAACGACTGGTTTCCGATCGTTGCTCAACTCGTTGCCTGCCTACTACGCGCCAATCTGAGGCGCTCATGCCCCGAAGCTGACGTTTCCTCTCGCAGCGAGCCTAGCTGAAGAGTCCGGCAAGACCTGAGTAGAGCCCGAGCAGTACCGTGATAGCCATGAAGACCGCTGTGACGACAGCAGGTGTGCCCTGCAGCCGATAGGGCGCCGGCAACCGCCGCGCCAGGAGGTATAAGAAGCCAAGCACGATCGGCAGCAGCATAGCGTTCATGACCTGCACATAGACCGAAAGCTGCACGAGGCTTGCGCCCGACAGAACCACCAGCGCACCGGCGACGAGGGTCAAGGCATAGATGGCATAGAACCACGGCGCCTCAACGAGCGGCTTATCGAGGGAATGCTCGTAGCCCAGCAGTTCGCCGAGCGTGCGCGCTGCTGTGAGTGTCACGACGATGGCCGCCACGATGGCTGCACCGGCGACGCCAAGACCGAAGCATAGACGGCCGGCCGTCGCACCGAGCACGCCGGTCAGGGCATCAGCAATCTGCTGCACCGTGTCGAGCGATTTGGCTGGCCCGTGTGACAGAGCCGCGGCGGTGGCAACGAGCACCGCTGCCATAATAAGCTGCGTCACAACTGAACCCACTGCCGTATCAGCACGAACCGCGGGCAGGTCTGCCTCGACGAGGCCCTTTTCGATGACGGCGGACTGTTGATAGAACACCATCCACGGCATGATCACAGCGCCGATGTTAGCGGAAACAAGCAGCAGGTATTTCGGATCCGCGATCGGGATGGTTACCGTATCTCGCGCCAGCTCGCTCATGGTTGGATGCGCAATGACCGCGACCACGAGGAAGGCAAGCTCAAAAAGTCCAATCGCCAGAGCGATGCGTTCCACGCTGCGGTAGGAACCGGTGATAGCAATGAGCGTCAGCGTCACGACCGCTAAGCCCATGGTCGCAGATGTGGGCACCCCCAGCATGTCGCCGATACCTGCCAGGCCGGCGAACTCCGTCAGAAGGGCACCAACGCAGGCAATCATCAAGGTTGCAACCGAGACCCAAGCCCAGCTGCGGCCGAAATGTCGCCGGATCAGTGCGGCGTGGCCTTCGCGTGTTACGATACCTAGGCGCACTGTCAGTTCTTGGACGAGATAGAGGATTGGGATCAGAGTGAACTGGAAAGCGAGAAGCTTGTAACCCCATTGGGCGCCGCTCTGAGCTGCTGTTACCACCGAACCCGCATCCGTGTCGGCCAACATGACGACGATCCCAGGACCCGCCACTGCGAGGAAGCGGCGCAAGCTGCTTCGAGGGTGGCGCGGATAGTACAGAACGTTGGTCATGGTGCGATCCGAAAGGGAGGCACCCCCTGCACTTGATTGACATGTGCTGACAAGAGATACGACGCCGCACCTGTGCGACCTAAGTTTCTTCCAAGGACTCTGTCATCCGATACACGCCCGTCGCTCGCTATGACGCACGCGTTCCGCGCGGCGGTACCTTGCAGCGCCGAAACCTTACGTCTCGCCGATTGGCTTGCGGCGGCAATGGCACGCGGGCATGAGCGTCTTCTTGCGACCCAGCAGGTTCAACCGTCCAGGTCGCCGACCGACTACTATTCATCACGCCATAGCTTTCTAACAGGCTTCAAAGATCGCAGCTCCAATGCTCGTGAAGCGCGCGTGCAGGTCAAAGGTCCGAAGTCCAGCCATAGATTGGTAAGGTTTCGTACGATTTTCTGCTCGATCTGCGCAGGCTCGTCGACGCCGAGCTGCGTCGACCCGCTCGAGCGCGAAGATCATCCGCGCCAGCACTTAGGTCGCGACTGTGCCCTCGATCGGGCGAGGCTCCGCGCGCAAAGGCGACGCTTGGCGCTCCGCCTTGCAGGCACTTATCATCCTGCAACGAGTAATTTGACGGTCGGCGTTCTCCCGAACGGTGCGGTCGACACGCTGAGCTGACGGCCACGGTCACTAGCTCGGATCCGCAGAAGATCACGGCAACCAGTCCCGCGTCCTGCGGCTTGTGGCACCGCATTTGGTCTGTCGGTGATTTCTCCCCACTGGTGCTGTGAGCTTTTTTGCTGTCGATGGGGCGTTTAAACACCGCAAATAAACGCGGTGGAGGGCGAGGAGCTCGTAACACTCTCAGTGCGATCTATCGTAGTTGTATAGGGAGGGGGCCTATGCTAATCGCGGCCTGTGTCTCATACGCTCCACGAGAAAAAGAAGCTACTAGCTCGCGTCCGTCGCCTCCGCGGCCAAGTCGAGGCAATCGAGCGGCCCTTGAAGATGAAATTGGCTGCGACAAGGTCCTTCACCTGATCGCGGGTGTTCGTGGAGCGACTGCCCGTTTGATGGCCGAGGTCGTCGCGGATCACGTGTGCTGTCATCTCGTCGACAACGATAAGCACCCTGGCGCCCTTAACAGCGTTGCGGCCGAGCAACTGCTGGAAGTCGTGCGCACCTACCTCAAGTGAGTTTGTCGATGGAAAATCCTGATTCAATCCCTGGTCCCGTCCACGACCACGTCTTTCTGGGCGAGACCCACGCGAAGAGCGAACGCAAGACCTGGGCGGTGATTTGGCTCTGCGGAACCATGATGGTCGCCGAGATCGTCGGCGGCCTGTTCTTCGGCTCGATCGCTCTCGTCGCGGACGGCTTGCACATGAGCACGCACGCCGGGGCCTTGCTGCTCGCGGCCCTTGCCTACACCTATGCGCGCCGACACGCTGCGAACCCGATCTTCACGTTCGGGACAGGCAAGCTCGGCGACCTCGCCGGGTTCACAAGCGCGATCATCCTCGCCATGATAGCCATTTTGATCGGTTACGAGGCCGTCAGCCGCTTTTTCGCGCCGGTGCCTATCAATTTCACCGAGGCCATCCCGATCGCGTGTGTTGGCCTCGCAGTGAACATCGCAAGCGCTTGGCTGCTTAGCGCTGGCGGCGACCACCATCATGGGCACAGCCACGGTCATTCGCACGATCATGGCCATGACGCTCATCACGACGGTCGCCGTCGGATCACAACGGAGAAAGGGGTCGTCACGCTCGAGGTCTTCGAGGGCGGCGTACCACCTCGGTTTCGGCTTCGTGCTCAGCTAGCGCAGGCTAATACGATGCTCGGGGCGACCGTCGAGACCGTGCGTCTGGACGGCGACCGCAGGACGTTCGCGATGATTGATCGCGGCAGATACCTGGAATCGCTCGACGAGATCCCGGAGCCGCACGCCTTTACAGCAAACGTGAGGATCGGGCCGGAGAGTTACCCTGTCCTCTTCGAGGAGCATGACCACAGCGACGCGAAGGGTGCCGCGCACCGCGACAACAATATGCGCGCGGCTGTCGTGCACGTTATCGCCGATGCGGCGGTCTCCGTCTTGGTGATCGCGGGTCTCGTGTTGGCGCGTGCCTTCGGCTGGAACTGGATGGATCCGCTCGCCGGCATCATCGGCGCGTTCGTCATCGCCAGCTGGTCCTTCGGCCTAATCCGCGACACGGGCGCCATCCTTCTCGACATCAATCCGGAGCCCAAGCTGACGGCGAAGGTTCGCCAGGTGATCGAGGCCGACGGAGACAAGGTCGCCGATCTGCACGTGTGGCGACTTGGACCCGGCCATCTGGGCGCTATCGTTTCGATTTTCACGGCAAACGCCCGCGAGGCTGACTTCTACCGACACAAGCTTGCGAGCTTCCCATCCCTGTCGCATCTGACCGTGGAGGTCACCCGGCGGGCATAAAAAGCTACGCCACCTTCCGGGGCGGCCAGTCGTCAGCTCGAGGCGCCCAATGCCGCCCGTGTTCGCATTGGCGATGATCGGCGCGGACTTGGAACTTGGTGACACGACATTCGCTGATTCGGCCGTGGCAGCGCACGTCGACCATTCGACGAAATTAGCTGCCAAGACCTGCAGCTTCCCGATGCGCCGTTCTACCTCGCCGATGTGATGGCGCGCGATTGCATCAACCTCGGCGTATGATCTCTTAGGCTGAGACGAGAGCTGAAGCAGCTCGCGAATTGTCGCTACCTTAAACCCCAGGTCCCTCCGTGACAGATGAACTCAAGCCTCGAGACCTCGGCCTCATTACAGCGCTGCCTGCCGCCGGTTTGCGGCGGGCATAGCAAACATACCAACTTTGAAAACGTTAGAATTATAAGCGGGCCGCCGTGAAGGATTATGACACGACGGCCCTAGGCCACTGCCGGCTCTTGGGGGACCAGCGATGGCTGTCCTCGAACCGATTACATCTTTTTTTCGGTCATCCCGTTGTCGGATTTCATGCCGCCCGACTGCATGCCGCCCTTCATGCTATCCGACTTCGACATGCCACCCTGCATGCCATCCGACTTCATGCCGCCGCCCTTCATTCCGCCGCTCATGCCGGTCGCGCTTGACGTTGAACCTTCGGCGCCACCGCCAGTCGCCGTTCCGGTTTGCGCAAATGCGATCGACGACGAAAAAATGACCGCAATTGCTGCGACGGCGGCAATATTTTTCGAAACTATCATAAGATGTTCTCCAGTTATCACCTCGGAGCAACGGGATTGTCGCCCAAGGGATACTGACGGCCCAACGGACTTGGCGGATGAAAGTTCTAAGAAAAAAAACGACCGAAGAAGATTTGATTTGAAACCCGGAATTTTTCTACCGCACCACCGTTCGTTTTCGAAGCAGGCGTTCTAGAACGCCTTTCGCCAATTCCATCAAATCAGCTTCGCTAAGGCTGTCGGGCTCGTGGATCAGTTGCGCTATCAGCTCCTCAACACGCGAGGGCGAAGCTACCGCGAACGATTCAGAAAAGTGATTTGTCACTCACACCTCGCGAGCGCAAAAAAGGGGCCGCGCCTTGGGGCGGGGCGCGGCCCAAGAGGCCGTCAGGGCGGGATAGAGAACGGCCAAGCCAACCTACAGCGCTTATAGCCGATCGCACTCGGCAACCTTGAATAGCCGATATGCGCGGGCGCCTATCCGACGATCGTCAGCCTTGCCGCCGGCACCGACTCAGCTGGCGGCCTCGCCCCGCCTAAGTCCGGAAGAACGCCCCGCACCGATATAGACGCTCGCCCTCGGTGCTTTCGCATAGTCGCTATTCTTTGCCGTCTCTTTTTTTGGGTTTTCTTCGGAAACGATTTGTTTAATGTGCTTGAAACGCAGTTTTTGCTCGGTCTCTCATGTGCCAATCGGATGCAAGAGATACGACTCGATCCCCGGCTGCCAATGCAGCCCGAAAGGTCGCCATCCAAAAGCGGATCGTTTCGGCCATGCGGCCTGGGGATCCGGCTCTGCCGTTTGCCTTGATGGTTTTGAACCAGATGGAGCAAAACTTGGCTATAGCCGAGATGAACGGCGTATTCGCCAGCTTCAGCGGAGATGAGGTCCGCTTGGGGTAACGATAATTCTGCTCTGCATATTTGAATGGCGGGTCTTCTGCAACAAATAACGGTCTGAATGATTTCGAGGGATGTTTTCTGGGCTGCCGCGGAGGTGATGATGACTGTATGGACGGTGTTGTTTGGCGATGATCCGCTCAAGATAAAAGGCTCGACCTGCGTGACAACACGCGTCAAGACTTTCGATCATCGTAGGACGGCTTACGCCTTCCGCGACTTGTGTAAGGTTTATGGTGTCTATGCCGATGTGCATTGCCACACGAGCGTGTCTTCGTCTTCAACACTTCACTAGACTTGATGACGCAAGAAGTTTCGTAGAATCAGCAACTGCGTGTTATTAGAAGGCTGTCGAGATGCCCTATGTAAGTTTGGTCGAAGTTCAGCTCTCGAACTACCAGATCGAGAAAGCTACAGCGCGGTTGGCGTACCATCGAGCGGCGGTCCACAGACTTGGGTTCGATGCTGATACGCGCTTGGCCGAGCTGGCTCAAGAAACCTTGGTTGTGATGGAAAGCCGGTTGGCTGCGCTGCTCGTCGAGCACCCCAGCTTGGTCGAGCAACAGCAGAATTGCCTTTCCATGACCCACAGCCTGCGCTTCAGCGGTAGTCGTCAAGCGGCCAAAGCCCAAGGGAATGTTGCATAGCTACGGCGATGGGCAAACGATGGTCATTACGTCAGCGATCGTGCCACTTAGTTGTCTTGCAATAGCTGCAAAGCAGCCTCGAGCTCGATAATCGCCTCATCAAGCGCGACGCGCTTACGCCGCATTGTCGCGATTTGACCTCGCAATTGATCAAAAGTCATGCAGCTGGTAAAGAGATTTACGCCTTGCTTTTCCTCCGAGCTTCTCTCTACCATAAAGGCTGCAATTTCTCCCAGACTAAATCCGAGCTTCTTGCCTTTCAGAATGGTCTCCCAGCTGCACACAATCACGCCCCGAATAAAGCCGCGTGCCATTCCATCGAACGGGGATAAAGACCTTGAGTCTCGTAAAATCGCAAGGTGCGATAGCTTACGCCGTAGCGCGCCGCCATCGTAGAAATATCTAAAAAGGCAGTTGCGCTGGGTATAGAAATCATTCACTCCTCCGCCGAGCCGCGCTTCAATTTCCAGCCGAGATTGAACAAGAGCCAGCAGCGACGCAACTTTGTGGATGCCTGATTTCCATCCTTATTGCACAAAATATTGTCGCAAGCGTTAGTTCACCTAACGTAATATGGAGAACACGGCGCGTTCTTATGCTGAGGTGCGTGTTAGATTCTGAGCGAGCGGACGCAAACTTTAAAAGAAAAAGTTACGTTGCGACAAATACGATTGAGACTTCGCCTTACTGATGAAGGATGTCCTTACTTTCTCCTATGAGCGAAGGATTAGAAGACGAAGGCTTATTGTCATCAAAGACAATGCTTCTCTTCGGCAGCTTGCCGCCGGACGTGCAAATCTGCAATCGGGCTATCGAATAATCGCGAATATGCGTTGCTCCCGATTTTCGACACGTTGGCCTAGTTCAAACATAGAAAGCATGCGTTGCATCGCTCGGCAGCGTGGCGGTTCATGGTGCGAGGGCCGATGCTTGATCTGGCCGAACTTTCCTCGGCATTCCAGCCGACAGAGGTCGACGTGCTGGCCTTGGCCTACAGTTACGCGCTGACTTATTTCGATGGCGGCGCGGTGCTCCCTTTGTCGGACCGCCACTTCCTGGCGCGACTACGATTATGGCAGGCGCAGCGCGTTGTAGGCAGGAGAAGAGACTAAATTCTTTTGTTGATGCGCATGCGCTCTCAGCCGATGTCGCCGACTTCTTCTCTCGCCTCAAGCAAATCCGGGCTTACGACGCGCTTGAACGCCAAGCTGCGCGCCCGGACGATCTCTAAAGAGAGCAGACCGTCCTAGCAGCAGTCGTGGCCGCCGTGGTGCATCGGGTGACGGTGGTTGAGCCAGAAGAGCCACAGCGCGAGGCTGCCGAAGGCGAGGTTCAGCCAGAACGTGTAATCGATGCCGAAGTGGGTGATGTGCTCCTTCACCCCGTGCGCTGCGGGCGGCACCAATCCGAGAGCGAGGAAACCCGTCTCGACGACGATGCCCGAGATGACCATCGTCACGAAAAACACGACCGCGATATAGGCTGCCATCCGCCAGCCGAAGTAGCGCCGGTAAGTGTCGAGCAGCGGGAGGACAATAAGATCGGCATAGATAAAGGCAAGGACGCCGCCGAAGCCGGCGCCGCTCGCCCACAGGATCGCAGCCAGCGGGATGTTGCCGACAGAACAGACGAAGGTGACGACCGCGATGATCGGTCCAAGAAGGGCGTCGACCGGAATGGCGAGCCAGGGCGAAGCGCCTTGCAGGAAGATCGTTTTCCAGAATTCCGCCGGCACGAATGCCGAGATCGTGCCGCCGACGACGAAGCCGATCGCGAGGTCTTTCCAGAGCATCGACCATTCCATCGCGAAATTCTGCGCGACGAGGATGCGGGTCTGCGGGTTGGAAGCGCGCGCCCACCAGGTGTCGCCTTCCGCCTGCATCGTCATGTGCTGGTGCCCCTGGCTTGATTCCTCGTGCGAGCGGGCCGCCTCGATGAGCGCCTTCGGCGCCGTTGCCTTGACGATCGCACTCATGACGACGACGAGCACGATGCCGCCGATCCATTGGCCCAGCATGAACTGCCAGCCGAGCAGAACAAGGAGGATCAGGCCGAGCTCGAGGACGAGGTTCGTCGAGGCGAACAGGAAGGCAAGCGATGTCGCGAGCGCCGCGCCTTTCTTGAACAGCGTCCGCATGATCGCCGCCGACGCATAGGAGCAACTGGAACTAGCCGCGCCCGCAACGGTCGCGATCGCGATTTCCTTCGGGCCGTCCTTGCCGAGCACACGCTGCATGTCGGCCGATGACACCGTCGACTGCAGAAGCGCCGACACCGAGAAGCCGAGCACCAGGCTCCAGGCCGTCTGCCAGGCCATGCCCGCCGTCATCAACGCGGCGTCTTCGATATGCTGGAGCAATGTCATTCAAGGTTCCGTTGCTGGGTGGCCGGGTCGCTACGTAGGTTCAAAAATCTTTCGGGATCAGCAATTGCTTCGACCCGACGGCAGCCAGCAGGTTTTGCAGATTGGCCTCATCGTTCCGAAAGATGCCGCCCATTCGCTGGCAGACCGCAATAAACCTATGCGGCTCCCGCTTGAGGGCTTCCGCGGTCACCACGGCCTTCGGGGCGGCTTGCGCCCACTGCGCGCCGACGTCGACGCCGACGGACGAGGCCGCGCCGTCGATGGCGTGCAGGGCTTTGCGCGCTTCTTCCAGACCGACGGTCGAGAGGAAGGATGGATCGTTCTGCTCGGTCCGCAGCTCCGAACACGCCTTCAGGCCGAGGTAGATCGTGTAGGCGTGGCGAAGATAGCCTTCGATCGCGGCGATCTGCCGAGCACGTAGATCGCCTTGCGGGGCCGGCGCAGCTTCGGCTGGATGCCCGGCTTGATGGTTGACCCCAAGGAGCAAGGCATTAGCGCGAACAGATGCCGGTGGCGCCGAATGAAGCGCCGCAAACGCCGCCGGCTCGGCGCCCGCCACGAAGCCCGACGCCATGCAGGCCAAGCGTGCCACGCGGTAAGCAGCTGTCGTCGCGGCCGATCGGCTCCTCACGGTGTGTCCTCCTTTCCGGCTCCGACGACCGCCTACTTTGCTTTCTCCATCTTGGTGATCGTGAATTTGCCGTTTATCTTGTCAGTGTCGAAGCTGATCCGGTCGCCGGACTTGAGGCCGTTGAGCATCGACGGATCTTGGACCCGGTAGACCATCGTCATGCCGTCCTCCATGTCGAACTTCTTGATCGCGCCGTGCGTAAGGGTGACCTTTCCGGCGGCCGCGTCGACCTTCTTCACCTCGCCCTTGTAGGGCTCGGCCGCGAGCGCTGCCGAGGCGAGCATCAGGAGCGCGAGGACGATAGCGACTGTCTTGTTCATGGTGTTCTCCTTCGATGACGAGGTTCAACAGGGTCGCTTGAGCGGACGGACGGGTGCCGTGTGTCCGGCGCAGGGGCGGATCGACGGCGCTTTGGTCTGAGCGGGCGCCGCGAACTGGTTGAACGGCGAGTGGTGGTTCGGCGAATAGAACCACATCGATCCGGACGTCATCGGATGGATCTGGGCGGCCGCAGGGGCGGTGGTGGCGAGCCACGCCAAGCCACCGACGGCTAGGGCTTTCGCCGTGAGGGCGCCGCTCATTTGCGGACCATCACGATGCCGTGCATACCGGCCTCGTAATGCCCTGGGATCAGGCAAGCGAACTCGAACGAGCCCGGCTTCGAGAAGCGCCACAGGATCTGCGTCGACGCCCCGGGGTCGAGTGTCTTCCCGTTGGGGTCGTCGTGCTCCATCTCCGGGTTCTTCTGCATGGCGAGCTTGTGCCGGGCGTTGTGGGCGATGCTGTCGACCATAAACTCGTGCGTCGCCTTGCCAGCGTTCTTGACCTCGAAGCGGACCTGTTCGCCGAGCGTCACCTCGAGGCGCGCCGGCGAGATGACCATCGTGCCGTCCGACTTCTCCTCGAGCGTCACCGCGACGGCCTTCGCGGGTCGCGTTGGATCGCCAGGCTCGCCGGCCGCGAAGATCTCGCGGCCGTGTTCGTGATCGCCGTGCGCACTCGCCGGTCCCGCCGCAGCGACGATCAAGCCGACGAAGGCTACCGTCAGTCCGATGTTCGTTTTCATGGTCATCCCCTCAATCGTGATTCATGGCGTGGCGCGACTTGCGCGGATCGACGACGGAATATCCGGCGTGATCGTTCTTCGAAGGCGGGGCGTTGGCGGGTTCAGGGGGCGGCGCACCCGTCAACTCGTAGGCGACGGTGCCGGGCGGGTTCTTGTAGGGACCGGGGTCGCGGTAATCGCCGGCGGCGAGGCCGGGACGCACCTTGAGGACGGTGAACATGCCGCCCATCTCGACCGACCCGAACTGCCCGTCTCCAGTCATCATAGGCAGCGTGTTTTCCGGCAGCGGCATCTCCATGTCGGCCATGCCGGCCATGCCGTTCGTCCCCATCGGCATGTAGCCCGGCGCGAGCTTGGCGATCGCCTTCGACGTGCCGCGCATGTTGGTGCCGATGTAGGTTCGCACCTGATGGCCCATGGCGTTCATCGTGTGGTGCGACTTGTGGCAGTGCATCGCCCAGTCACCGGGGTTCTCGGCGACGAACTCGATTGCCCGCATCTGCCCAACCGCGCAATCGACGGTCACCTCCGGCCACCAGGCGCGCTCGTCGACCCAGCCGCCGTCGGTGCCGGAGACATGGAAGGAGTGGCCGTGGATGTGGATCGGATGATTGGTCATCGTCAGATTGCCGTAGCGGATCCTGACCTTCTCGCCCTGGCCGGCGACGACCGAATCGATGCCGGGGAAGACCCGCGAGTTGAAGGTCCAGAGATTGAAGTCGAGCATCTCGTTGACCTTCGGCGTGTAGGCGCCGGGCTCGATCAGGTACGAACTCATCAAGAACACGTAGTCGCGGTCGACCTTCCGAAAGCCCGGGTCCTTCGGATGGACAACGAAGAAGCCCATCATGCCCATCGCCATCTGGACCATCTCGTCCGAGTGCGGGTGGTACATAAAGGTGCCCGACCGCGGCAGCTGGAACTCGTAGACGAAGGTTTTGCCGGGCTCGATTCCGGGCTGCGTCAGTCCGACGACCCCGTCCATGCCGTTGACGATGTGCATGCCGTGCCAGTGCACGGTCGTGTGCTCGGGCAAGTGGTTGGTGACGAAGATGCGGACCTTGTCGCCCTCGACAGCCTCGATCGTCGGGCCCGGAGACTGTCCGTTGTAGCCCCAGAGGTTCGCCACCATGCCCGGCGACATCTCGCGCCGTACCGGCTCGGCGAGCAGATGGAATTCTTTCCATTCGCCGTTCATCCGGAAGGGCAACGTCCAGCCGTTAAGCGTCGCCACTGGGTTGTAGTCGGGTCCGGCGTGAGGATGGAGCGGCGGCTGCATGCCGCTCTCACGCATGATCGGCGCCTCCGGGATCGCCGCCGCCTGGGCGCGGCCGGAGACCGCCGCCGCTGAGACGAGCGCGAGGCCACCGCCAGCGAGGATGTTGCGTCTGGTGGGTCGTTCGAAGGGGGTCATCGATCGTCTTCCGTGATGGTTTGAGGGGTCATCAGTTTGCCGCCTGGGTAACGGACGGGGTCGGCGCGTCGGCTGGCGCCTCGCCGGGGCCGTTGCCGATCAGCGCCGCCTTGAGGTTGACGCCGGCGATGAAGAAGTCGCGCTTCGCCGCGATCGCCGCCATGTTCGAGGAGACGGTACCGCGGGCATCGAGGAGGAGCTGCGTCACGTCGACGAGCATGCCGTTGTATTGAAGCTGCGCCTGCTCGAGGACCGTCTTGCGCAGCGGCAGCACGCGATCGGCGTAGTAGCGGGCGAGGTCGTACTTGCCGCGGTAGCGGACGAAAGCCTCGCGCGCCTGCGACCGCGCGTCGATGGCGCGCTGCGCCAAGCGGTTTGCCGCCGCAAGATAGGTTTCCTGCGCGCCGCGCACCTTGCTTTCCCCGAAGTCGTAGATCGGGATCGTCAGGTCGGCGACGAAGCCGTACCGCGTCAGCTGGCTCTGCGTCTGCGTCGCGACCGTCGAGCCGCCGGTATTGCCGGCGTCCTCGTGGTCGTTCTGCAGGGTGAGGTTGAAGTCGCTGACATAACGCGTCGCCCGCGTCAGCCCGAGCTGACGCGCTAGCGCGTCGAGATCGTGCCGCGCGGCGAGGATGTCGAGCCGCTCGCGCACGGCTTTGGCCTCGATGTCGCGGGCCGAGGCAATGTGCTTGGGCAGCGTCGGCATCGTCTTCGGAAGGGCGAAGGCGATGTCGCGGCCCCATAGCCCGAGCAAGCGGGTCAGCTTTTCGTGTTCGGCCTGCGCCTGCAGACGCGCGTCCGCGCGTTGTGCTCCAAGCTCGGTGTAGAAGATGTCCTCGCGCGCCTGTTCGAGCTTGTTGAGGTTGCCCGCTTCGCCAAGCTGCTTGGCGACGTCGGCGGACGCCTTGGCTGTCGCGAGCTCGGTCTCGAGGAAACCCACCTGCTCCTGGGCCGCGAGCGTCACGTAGTATTGACGGCTGACCTCGGCCGCGAGCGCCATCACCCGGCCTGCGGTGCGCGCTTGAGCTCCCGCAAAGCGCTCGCCGGCAATCGCCTGCCGCGTCGGCAGGGTCGCCAGCGCGTAGACCGCAGCGACGACTTGGCTGACCACCTCGAAGTCGCCTTGGCCGGTCAGGAAATCGACCGACAACGTCGGATCCGGCGGCAGGCTCGCCTTGACATAGTCAGCCTCGGAGACACCGAGTTCGTGAAATTCGGCCTGCAGGTCCTTGTTGCGCAGGAAGGCGACCTGGACGGCTGTATCGACGCGCAGCGGCCGGCGTAGCATGACGGCGGCGCGGGCCTGTGCGTCCGCGGCGTCGGCGTCCGTACCGATCCTGCCGACGTCTTTGTCGAGGCGCGCAAGCGCGATGCTTGCGACAGGTGTCATGCCGCCGTCGGGCGAGAACGCGACGCAGCCGCCGAGCATGAGCAGCGAGCCGACGGCAATCGGTTTTCGCAGGCCGCGGGTCGCGCGACGCGTGACCCGCGCCGTCACTTGCCGCCTCCCATTCCAGGCATGCCGCCCATACCCTTCATGCCGCCGCTCATGCCCTTCATCCCGGGCATGCTCTTCATCCCGGGCATTTCCTTTATCCCGCCCATAGCGCCGCCGGCGCCGGGCGCCCTGTTCTGCTGAAGCCAGTCCCTGGCGGCGACGGGCCTGTAGGTTTCGAGCCCGGCGGTGGGCGACTGCGGCGGCCGCCAATGCGTTGACAGTGAAGGGTTGGCCGGGTCGAGAAGTCGCGAGGGTCCGTCGACAGCGCAGCCGGACATCACCCCGATCAGGGCGGCAAAGGTGACAGGGCACATGGTCTGACTCTGGAAAGGCGCGAGACGGAGGGCGTCGATCGCGACGAAATTCCTGCGCCGACGTGAGCCCGGTCAAAATGGACAGCACGGACGACGCGCGCGAGCCGGCCGCAGCACGCGATGCGCACCAAGGCCGTCGGCGGACGGACGTCCGCCGTCAGGTCAGACCGTTTTGGGGGGTCGCTTGGGAAGACCGAGAAGGGCGCCGGCGCGAACGACATCGTCGCCCTGAAGACCGACGGTCACGATCGTCAAGCGCTGCGCCGGCAGAGACGTCAGCTCCGCCAGAGGCAGACAGGTCGAGGCGCAGCATGCCGTCACGCAGCATTTGCCGTGGTCGTGACCGGGGCAGCCGTGCTCTTCGCTTTCGTGTGAAGCCGTCGCTTGGTGCGATCCAAAGCCGCCCGCGCTCTCGACGTGGAGAGGCTGCGCGATGTGCGCATCGCCGTCGTCTTGCTTCGGCATGGCATGCGACGGCCCGGGCAGCGCGGCCACGGACAGAAGTGCCAGAACCATGAGCAGGTGGCGGACTAACCGCACGGGGCACATCCCTTCAGCTGTCGAAGAAGTTGCATGTCCCGCGACCGGTCGCAAGGGTCGCTCTGCCACACCGCGGCAGAAGCGCTGCTTTGGATCGAGCGAGACGCGCGAGCCTGGGCACGCCGATGCGCTACCGCCGAAGCCTCGCTGTTCCACTGGGCCAAACGAATGAAGCTTTCACCATGTTGCGCAGGCCGAGGAGGCGGTCAGCGTCATGGTCTGCGCAATCACCGGATAGCCGTGCTCATCGAGATCCTTGCTGAGAGGGGTGATTTCGACGAGGTGCGTAGCGAGCAAGCCGGCGAATTTGCGTGCGCCAATCGGCCGGAGATCAGCGCAAGGGATCTAGAAACATCAAGCGTACCGAACTCGGACGCGCCTTGGGCCGGCCTCCTTGCGGATCGACCGGCTCCAAGTCGGCTGCAACGAGGAAGATGCGTCCAGTCTCGGGGTCAATCGACAGGGTCCTTGCGCTCACGATTGTGGTGATTGTCGCCACGTTGGTGAAGCGGCCCTCGTGCTCACGGATCACTGACAATGTGCCGTCGCGGCCGTTCGCACTGAGCACCAGCTTGCGATTTGGATCGAACGCGACGCCGTCGTTCCCAGCCCCGATCGTTAGCGACGCGACGATTGCGCCAGTGTCGGCGTTCATCACAGTCAGGTTCTTGTTGGCGCAGCCGGCAAAGAGACGATGCGTGTCCTTATCGATCGCCAGCCCGTGTGGGCTTCGGCAATCCGGCATGATCCAGCGCGCGTCGACGCGGTTGGTCTTGGTCTCGATACGGACGATCTCGTGTTTGGCCTCGCCGTCGACGTACACGTGTCCAAAATCGTCGGCGACGGCAAACTCGAGCTTACCGCCGCCGTCGATCGTCGCGACCAATTCGTTCTTTTTCGGATCGATGACGCTGATAGTGCCCGGGTCGCCATCAACGACGAAGATGTGGCCACTCGAAGGATCGACCACGATCCCATCCGCGTCTGCGCCGACCTGGATCGGGCGTCGCGCTTTCAAGGTCTTTAGATCGAAGGGGATCGCTACACCCGCCGTTCCATCATCGGTGAAGCCCTGGCCGGTGGCAGCGGAGATTGCGATGCCGTGCGTGCCGCCCGCCGCCCCGCCAATCGCGCCGATCATTGATCCGCTTTGGCTGTCGACCACGCTGACCCTGTCGCCATGCGCGACATACACCCTGTGGGATCCGGCATCGAAAGTGACGTAGTCCCAGCGATCGGGTGCGCCGAGCACCACGGTTCGGCTGACGCGGTAGATCGGCGCCTGAGACAAGGTCTCCGCCCCTGCAACCGCGGTCGTGCACGCGAGGACACCTGCCGCAAGCAGGTAGGTCTTGGCTTTCACGCGAGTTCCTTCGTTTGTGGGGATTGGGCCAGCGCGGGACAGGCTCCTGAACGCCGCGATTAAGACAAGCTGAGCGCGCTACAGGCAAGCCCGTGAGTTCACGCAGAAATGCGCCCGAAACGAGGAAATCGAGACGGCAATGTCGCAAGGCGCGGTAGATCGTGGCGATTTTGCTCTCGCTCGAAACCTCTCACATCCTACGGGTTCGGACAGTAAGAGCGGCCGAGCTTAAGCAATGAGCAAGAGAGCGGGTGCATAACTCAACTCTTTCCCTCGCCAAGGCTCCCCGATGATAGCGGCTTCCGTCACCACCCCGACATCTGCGCCGACGTCCTCAACCGCTCGCGCGGTTGATGGCGACTACAAGACCAAAGGCGTCGGCCATGAGGTCAAGGATGCCGACGGCGACTACAAGCCGAATGCCAAAGCGGCAACCGTACAGGCGTCCTCGATCGCTGCAGCAGCCACGAAGAGCTCGAGCGCCGTGCGCGACGCCTTGATAAATCTTCCCAAGGGGGGCGCCTGAAACTTCCGATCGAGGTCATTCCGGTCTTGGAAATAGCACTCGGACGCGCAAGCCGCTGCGGTCGCAGCGGTTTGCGAACGCGAGCTTTAAGTGATGGCGCTCAGCAATCGCGTCAACGATCGATAGGCCAAGTCCGCTGCCGTTTGCACTGGCATCCGAGGTGCGGAAGAAACGATCCGTGAGACGCGGAAGATCTTCTGCTCGCACGCCCGGACCGGTGTCGGTGATTGCGACGAAGGGACGTCCGTCCGGATCGCGCGCGATCGCACAATCGACGCTGCCGCCAATAGGCGTGTAGCGGATCGCGTTGTCGAGCAAGTTCGCCAGCAACACCTGAAGGTCTGCACGCACGATCGTAACGCTGGCGTCTTCACCCTGGACCAATCCGAGATCGACCCCCGCCGCCTCCGCGATCTCGACGTGGTCAGCAATACATTGAAGGACCAACTCGGCCAAGTGGACGCATTCGGGCGCGACCTCTACTCCGCCCGCATCGAATTTCGCCATCCGCAGGAGCTGATCTAGCATGGCAGAGACGCGTGCCGTGCCCTCCTTCAGCGCAGACACCGGAGCGTCGCCGCCGCAGCTCCCGCGAAGGTTATCGATCTGCAGGGTCAACGCCGCCAGCGGTGTGCGCACTTGATGGGCTGAATCGGCGATGAAGCGCCGCTGCTGATCGAGCGACGCGCGCAAGCGGTCGAGCAGGCCGTTGATCGCGACGACGAACGGGCGCACCTCTAGCGGCAAATCCGAGACCGGTAGCGGCGGCGCGGCTTCTGCACCCTGCATCGCGACCTGATCGCCGACGCGGGTCAGGCGACGAAGCAGGCGACCCACTGTCGTCGTCACGATCAGCCAAGCTAGGGGCACGCTGGCAACGATCGGCAGGGTGACCTCTAGCGCCGCATGCGTCGCGATCTCGTCGCGCGCGCTCGTCCTCTGCGCGATCCGCACCGTGCGGCTCGGCGTCCGCGAAGTGAAGGTGCGCCAGTCCGTTTCGCCGATGCGATCAATCGCAAAGCCGGTCGCACTCGGTTCCGCGCTCGCTGCGGGACCTGCAAGAACGGCGCGCTTATGGTCAGGCGTCCATAGCGTGACAGCAAAGCGGTCTTCGGGCTCCTGCAGCGCCGTAACCTCGTCAAAGCGCGTCCGCTCGTCGACCACTGCCGCGAGCTGGCGCATCTGGTCGTCCATGAATTGGCCGGCCTCGTACGACGCGAAATGGTAGGAGATGGTCGCGGCGAGAACGCCAACACTGGCCAGCATGAGCACGAGCGCCAGCGATATGGTGAAGCGTAGGCTCATCACGCGCGCCGCTTCGACACCATCCAGCCAGCGCCGCGAACGTTGCGCACGATACTCTTGTCGAAACGCCGACGTATCGAATGGATGAGCACATCGACGGCGTTGCTCTCGATCTCGGTCTGCCAGCCGTAGAGACGGTTCTCGAGTTGAGCTCGGGATAAAATCGTCCCGGGCCTCTCCATCAAGGCCTGCATCAGCGCGAACTCGCGTGCCGGCAGGACGCAGACCTGATCGTTGTATGTCATCTCCCGCGTGGCGAGATCGAGGGTCAACGACGCGGCCTCGAGCTGCGACTGCATCGCGCCATGCCGGCGGCGCGTCAACGCACGAAGCCGCGCCATGAGCTCGGCCGTGTCGAACGGTTTGACAAGGTAGTCGTCGGCGCCGAGATCGAGGCCGCGCACGCGATCCTCAAGCGCGTCGCGCGCTGTGATGACAAGCACCGGGACGTCGTGGCCGGCGCGGCGGACGGTATCGAGAACATCGAAACCGGACCGATCCGGCAGCCCGATGTCGAGCAGCACGACGGCATGGTCCCCGCTCGTCACGGCATCCTGCGCAGCGATCCCCGAGTGAACCCAGTCCACTGCGGTGCCGGCGCGTTCGAGCGCCTGGACCAGGGCCTTTCCGATCATGACATCGTCCTCGACGAGAAGCAGGCGCATCCCGCGACCTATGCACGGCGTGATGTTGGGGGCAACGCGAAGCCCGGACGATCCACGCGGCTCATTCTGTCCTAAGTTTCAAGCGGTAAGGCAGTTTCTGCCGCGTCACGCGGAATGTCCGCTTGCGAGCCGTTTTTTGCGTCGATTGCCCGCCCCGCGTCCGCACACCAACCTTCGCTCTGATCGCGCTCGCGGCGGTGTTGATCGGCGGCGCGACCGCAGGCTGCGCCCGTTACGAGCTCCGGCCGCTCGACACGACCTCGCAGCTTGCGCCGCGCGCTGCCGACCTCGTCGGCGCAGGAGGGCGCCGGTTGACCCTGAGGAATCTGGACGAGGTTGTCCTCGCCAATAATCCGGATCTGCGCGCGGCCCGGGCCCGGCTCGGTGTCGCCGCCGCGCAGGTGACGATCGCCGGCATCTTGCCGAACCCACAGGTGACGGCCGCCTATCCGTTCCTGGTCTCGGGACCGGGCACCGTCGATTCCTACAGCGCCGGCTTTGCGCAGGACGTGAAGTCCCTGCTGCTTCGCCCGACCAAGGAAGAGGTCGCGCGCGCAGGAGCCGCCAGCGTCGATGCCGCGCTGGCGTGGCAGGAATGGCAGACGATCGGCAAAGCGCGACTCCTCTTCGTCGATATCGTCTCCGGCGAGCGCACGCTCGAGTTCGTCGCGCAGAGCCGCAAGCTCCTGCAGGAACGCTATGCCCTGACCAACACGGCGATCACCCAGGGCAACGCGACGCTCGCGACGTTGTCGCCCGATCTGGTCGCCGTCGGGGACATCGCGCGAACCCAAGACGATCTCGCGCGGCTCCAGTTGAACCGCCGCCATCAGCTCGCCGCGCTCGTAGGCCTGTCGCCGGACGCGCCGCTGGCGCTCGACAAGGCCGTCCAAGTGCCGCGGATCGATACTGGCGCGATCCGACGCCAGCTCGCGACCATCGCCGATCGCCGTCCAGATCTCGTCGCCCTGCAATTCGGCTACCGGTCGGAAGACGCCAAGGTCCGCGAAGCGATTCTGGCTCAGTTTCCGAATCTCGCGATCGGATTGTTTGCCGGTCAGGACACGAGCAACATTCTGTCGATCGGGCCGCAGCTGACGATGGACCTGCCGGTGTTCGACCGCAACCAAGGCGGCATCGCATTGGAGAGCGCGACGCGCGAGCAGCTCAATCGCGAGTTCTCGGCCCGCGTCACTGCCGCTACGGGCGAGATCCAAGCGCTGTTGTCCGAGCAGGAGCTGATCCGCCGACAGCTCACCGAGCTGGAGCCAAGATTACGCGAGGCCCGCACCATCGCCGAGCGGACGGAGAACGCGTTCAAGCAGGGCACCTTCGACGAGCGGGCCTACGTCGACATCGAGAGCGCGCGCCTCGCCCGTGAGCAGGAGAAGGTCGGGCTCGAACAGGCGCTGCTCGAAGGCCAGGTCGCCTTGGCGACGCTCGTCGGCGCCGGATTTCCGATCGTCATCATCCCGCCGGAGGCGCCACCAGCCGACCCGCTAGGGATCTTCCGCGAGGTCGTCCGATGATCCCTCCTGCAGTTATCCTTGCACTACTGATTGCGGCCGTGTCCGCCTCCGCCGCGGAAGAGACGAGCGTCCTCGTCGAGACGATGATGCCGCAGCGCGGCAGCCTGCCCGACGAGATCGTCGCCTTCGGCACGGCAACGCCGGCGCTCGACGGGTCGATGACGGTGAGCCTGCAAAGCCAGGGCCGCGTTACGCGCTTCCTCGTGACAGCGGGCGAGGCCATCTCGGCCGGCCAGCCGCTACTCGACTTCGCGGTGTCGCAGTCCGCCATCGGTAATTACCAGCAGGCCGTTACCGCGCTCGCGGCCGCCAAAACCGACCGCGCGCGCCTTGCGCAGCTACGCGCCCAACAGCTCGCCACGAAGGATCAGGTAACGCAAGCGGACAAAGCCATCGCCGACGCGCAGACGACCTTGCAGACACTGACGCGCTCGGGTGCAGACAAGCCCGACCTGACGATCAAAGCACCGTTCGACGGCGTCGTCTCGGCGATCCCGATCGCCCAGGGCGATACAGTGGCGCCCGGCGCGCCGATGATGACCTTGATGCGCGCCGATGGCCTGGTTGTCACTGTCGGGATCGAGCCCTCGCAGCGCCTGCGCCTCAAGATCGGCGATCCGGCCCAGCTGACGCCGCTGACCAGTGGCGGCGCGCCTTCCGGCGGAAGCGTGGTGCGCATCGACGGTCTGCTCAACCCGAAGACCCACCTCATCGACGCCGATGTCGCGACCAAGGCGCACCTCCTGCCGGGCGCGGCGTTCCGCGCGGCAATCACCGCCGGCCAATTCATGGGGTGGGTCGTGCCGCGCGACGCCGTGCTGCGCGACGCCAAAGGTGCCTATCTCTTCCAGGTCGCCGCACTCAAAGCCCACCGCGTCGACGTGACCCTCGTCGGCAGCACCGATACACAAAGCGTCCTCTCCGGCCCGATCGACGCCGCGTCACCATTCGTCACGCAGGGCAATTACCAGTTGTCCGACGGCATGGCCGTCCGGCTGGCGCCGACCTCCGCGGCGACCGATCCCGCGACGCGATGAACCTTTTCGCAGCCGCCGAGCGCCATGCCCGTTCGATCGTCTTCGTCGCCTTGGCACTGGCGGTCGCCGGCGTCGTCCTGGCGACCAAGCTACCGGTCGGACTGTTCCCACAGGTTTCGTTTCCCCGAGTGGTCGTCTCCCTCAACGCCGGCGACCGGCCGGCGGATCAGACCGCGGTTCTCGTTACGCGGCCGGTCGAGGAGGCGATCCGTGCCGAGCCGGGCGTCCTCAACGTGCGCTCGCAATCGACCCGCGGCTCATCGCAAATCTCGATCGATTTCGGCTGGGGCCGCGACATGCTTTCGGCGACGCTCAACGTCGACGCCGCGGTCGCCCGCGTCTTGCCGGAGCTGCCGCCCGGCACGCGCTACGACGTGCGCCGCATGGACCCCACGGTCTTCCCCATCATCTCCTATGCGCTGCTTTCCGACACGCTATCGCCCGTCGCCCTGCGCGACCTCGCACAATACAAGATCGTGCCGCTGCTCTCGGCGATCCCCGGCCTGTCGCGCGTCGCGGTGCAGGGTGGCGAGCTGCGCGAGATCGAGGTCGAAACCGACCCGCACAAGCTGCAGGTCTACGGGCTCGGCTTCGCCGACGTCACTGCCGCGCTCGCCGGCGCCAATGTGCTGCAGGCGGTCGGCAAGCTCGAAGACCACGACAAGCTCTACCTCGTCGTCTCCGACCACACGCTCGACACCGTCGCGACGATCCAGAACGTGGTAGTGCGCGCCGACGCCACAGGCATGGTGCGCCTGAGGGATCTCGCAACCGTTCGCGACGGGATCGTGCCGCAATGGCTACGCGTCGTCGAGGATGGCCGCCCGGCGGTGCTCTTCAACGTCTACGAGCAACCCGACGGCAACGCCGTGCAGATCGCCACCGACGTCAAGGCGGCGCTCGCCGGGTTCGCCCTGCCCGCCGGGGTCACCTTGCAAAACTGGTACGACCAGAGCGAGCTCGTCGTGCAATCGGCGACCAGCGTGCGCGACGCTGTGATCATCGGCCTCGGCCTCGCCGGGCTCGTCCTGCTCGGTTTTCTGCGCAGCTTGCGGCTCACGCTCGTCGCGCTGATCGTCGTGCCGGCGACGCTTGCAGTGACCATCCTCCTGCTGTCGGAGCTGAAGCTC
Source organism: Beijerinckiaceae bacterium (assembly GCA_965277735.1). Taxonomy (GTDB): domain Bacteria; phylum Pseudomonadota; class Alphaproteobacteria; order Rhizobiales; family Beijerinckiaceae; genus RH-AL1. The sequence goes on along the minus strand of CBDIDO010000003.1, from coordinate 3,031,046 downwards.
AGCTTCAACATCATGACGCTTGGCGGCATCGCTGCCGCCGTTGGTCTGCTCATCGACGACGTGATCGTCATGGTCGAGCACATCGCGCACCGTGCCGCGCCACGCCTCGCGGATGCCGATGACGGCGCGCCGACTGGCACGGCAGCGGTGATGCCGGCCGCACGCGAGTTCATGGTGCCGCTGTCGGGCTCCAGCCTGGCGACACTGATCGTATTTGTACCGCTTGGCTTCCTCAGCGGCGTCACTGGCGCGTTCTCGAAAGCGCTCTCAGTGACGATGGGCTGCGCGCTGGTCGTCTCCTACCTGATGACCGCGTTCGTCGTTCCAGTGCTGGCCCGCTCGATCGTCAGGTTCGACAGGCTGAAGCCGGAGGTGCCCGGCGAACACCCCGGCCTCTACGCCCGTGCACACACGGCGCTGCTCGACCTATTCCTGCGCCGGCCTATCGTGCCGATCGTGCTCCTGCTGCCGATCCTCGCCTTCGGTGCCTACGCGGCGGTCCATGTCGCGACCGGCTTCATGCCGCCGGTCGACGAGGGTGGCTTTGTGATGGACTATTACACCAAGCCCGGCACGTCGCTCGCCGAGACCGGCCGCGAGATCGCGCAGGTCGAGGCGATCGTCCGTGGCATGCCCGAGGTCGCGACTTTCTCACGCCGGCTGGGCACTGGGCTCGGCGGCGACCTCGGCGAATCATACCACGGCGACTTCTTCATCCGGTTGAAGGCCGACCATGCGCGCTCGACGCCCGAGGTGATGGCCGCTGTCTCCGCTAAGGCCGTGGCGCAGGTGCCAGGCGTCGAGATCGAAACCGCGCAATTGATGGAGGACCTGATCGGCGACCTCACCGCAGTGCCGCAGCCGATCGAGATCAAGCTGACCGGCGCCGCGCCGGCCGTGCTCAACGCCACGGCCGAAAAGGTGGCTGTGGCAATCACGCCTGTCGTCGGCGTTACCGGCGTGAAGAGCGGCGTCAACCTCGCCGGCGACGCGCTCGACGTGGTCGTCGATCCGATCAAGGCCGCGGTCGAGGGTGCAACCGACGACCTCGTCACCCAAGCGGTGACCACCGCCGAGACCGGCACGGTGGCGACGCAGATCGTGCTTGCGAACAAGCCCGTCGGCATCCGCGTGGTGGCCCCGGGCGCGCGGCACGACACGGCGCGCGACCTCGAACGCATCCCCGTGCGCGCACCCGACGGGCACCTGTTCCCACTCGGGCGAGTGGCCACCATCATGCCGGTGAGCGGCCAGCCGCAGATTGGCAGCGAGAACCTGCAGCCGATGGTCGCCGTCACCGGCCGGATCGAGGGGCGTGGCCTCGGCGCGGCCATAGCGGACGTTCGGGCGGTTCTCGCCAAACCCGGTCTGCTACCGCCCGGCGTCGGCTATGCGCTGGGCGGCCTCTATGCGCAGCAACAGATCGCGTTCTACGGCCTCGCGCAGGTCTTCGTCGCCGCGCTCGTCGCGGAATTCGTGCTTCTCCTGTTCCTCTACGAGCGCTTCTGGCTGCCGATCATCGTCATCGTTTGCTCGCTACTCTCGACCACCGCGGTGTTCACCGGCCTGTGGCTGACCGGCGTCGACCTCAACATCACCGCGTTGATGGGTATGACCATGGTGATCGGCATCGGCACCGAGATGGCGATCTTCTACGTGTCCGAATACGCCGAATTGGCGCATATGATGGCCCCACGCGAGGCCCTGCGCCAGGCGAGCCGCAATCGGCTGCGCCCGATTACCATGACGACCTTGGCCGCAATCCTGACGTTGGCGCCGCTCGCCTTCGCGATCGGTCAGGGCTCGGCGATCCAGCAGCCGCTCGCCATCGCCATCATCTCCGGTTTGCTTCTCCAGTTTCCCCTGGTGCTCCTTGTCATGCCGGCCTTCCTCACTTTGACCTTGCATGCGGTAGAGTAATAACGGCGGTCAAAGCGCCAGCGGCGACATGATCTTCCGCCACCGATGTCCACAGTAAGCGAGCGGGCACGGCCCAGGACCGGAATTTATTAAGGCGCAAATCGACGGGTAGCTGCTGGCATGGGTCGGGTGCGCCCGAGGCACGCTCGCCTTGGTGCAGGTCTTGGGCAGTTCCCCGAGCTCAATACCATCCATCAAGCTGCGTGTGATCTACTCCGCCGCCCATAGTTCGCCAGATACGGCTTGCTTCTCCACTGAGACTTGCTTGCCCTGAGCACGCGGCAACCCGTAGCCCTTTATCAGGGCGTAGATCGCCGGGATGACCACGAGCGTGAGCGCTGTAGACGATACCATGCCGCCGATCATCGGCACGGCGATGCGCTGCATGACCTCGGAGCCGGTGCCGGTGCTCCATAGGATCGGCAAGAGGCCGGCCATGATCGCGACGACCGTCATCATCTTGGGCCGCACCCGCTCGACGGCGCCGAGCATGATGGCCTCGCTAAGGTCCGCCTTCGTGAACGCCCGTCCTGCCGCGACACGCTCGGCCTTCACCTCGGCCAGCGCCTGGTCGAGGTAGATCAGCATGACGACGCCGGTCTCTGCCGCGACGCCGGCGAGCGCGATGAAGCCGACGGCGACCGCGACCGACATGTTGAAGCCGAGCCACCACAGGAACCAGAGGCCGCCGACGAGCGAGAACGGCAGCGACAGCATGACGACCAGCGTCTCGGTCATCCGCCCGAAGTTCAGGAACAGCAGCAGGAAGATGATGAGGAGCGTCAGCGGCACGACGACCTTGAGCTTCTCGATCGCGCGTTGGAGATACTCGAACTGGCCGCTCCACTGGACGATCGTGCCAGGCGGGAGCTTCACGTGGTCGCCGACCGCCTTCTGGGCATCGGCGACGTAGCCGCCCAGATCGCGGCCGGTGGTGTCGACGTAGATGTAGACCGCGAGTTGCCCATTCTCGGTGCGGATCGAGGTCGGGCCGCGTCCGAGCTGCACCTTCGCCACTTCGCCGAGCGGGACCGTCCCGCCGGCCGGCATCGAGATCAGCACGTCGCGGGCGATCGCCTTCGGATCGCTGCGCAGATCGCGCGGGTAGCGCACGTTCACGCTGTAGCGCTCGCGCCCCTCGACGGTCGTAGTCACTGCATCGCCACCGAGCGCCATACCAATCGTGTCCTGGAGGTCGCCGACCATCAGGCCGTAGCGCGCGAGCGCGTCACGGTCGGGAATGATCTCGAGGTAGTAGCCGCCGATAACCCGCTCCGCGTAAGCGCTGCTTGTGCCGGGCACCTTGCGAACGACCGCCTCGATCTGGCGGGCGGCCTTCTCCATCTCTCCCAGGTCCTTGCCAAGGACCTTGATGCCGACCGGCGTCCGGATGCCGGTCGCCAGCATGTCGGTGCGCGCCTTGATCGGCATCGTCCAGGCGTTCGAGACGCCTGGGAACTGCAGCGCCTTGTCGAGGTCGGCCTGCAGGCCTTCGATGGTCATGCCGGCGGGCCATTGCTCCTTCGGCTTCAGGTTGACCACCGTCTCGAACATCTCGGTCGGGGCCGGATCGGTCGCCGTCTCTGCCCGGCCGGCCTTGCCGTAGACTGAGGCGACCTCCGGGAAGCTCTTGATGATGCGGTCCTGCGTCTGCAGCAGGTCGGCTGCCTTGGTGATTGAGATACCGGGCAACGTCGTCGGCATGTAGAGCAGCGTGCCCTCGTTCAGGCTCGGCATGAACTCGCTGCCGAGCTGTCGAGCCGGGAAGACGCTGGCCCCCAGGATCGCAACCGCTGCGACGAGGGTCAGGACCTTGTGGCGCAAGACGCCTTCGATGATCGGGCGGTAAAGCCAGATCAGCGCCCGGTTAACCGGGTTTCTGTGCTCGGCGATGATTTTGCCGCGGATGAAGAACACCATCAGCACCGGGACGAGCGTGATCGACAGAATAGCGGCCGCCGCCATCGAGAAAGTCTTGGTAAAGGCGAGCGGCCCGAACAGGCGCCCCTCCTGCGATTCCAGGGTGAAGATCGGCGTGAACGACACCGTGATGACGAGCAGGCTGAAGAACAGCGCTGGCCCGACCTCCCTTGCCGCCTCGATGAGGACATCTTGTCGGTTCGCGCCTTGCATGGCGCGTTCGAGATGCTTGTGGGCGTTCTCGATCATGACGACGGCGCCGTCGATCATCGCGCCGATCGCGATCGCGATGCCGCCGAGGCTCATGATGTTGGCGCCGAGCCCAAGCAAGCGCATGGCGCCAAAGGCCATCAGGATGCCGACCGGGAGCATCAGGATCGCGACCAGCGCGCTGCGGACATGCAGCAGGAAGATGATGCAGACGAGCGCGACGACGACGCTTTCCTCGAAGAGCGTGTGCTTCAAGGTCTCGATCGCCGACTCGATCAGATGCGAGCGATCGTAGACCGGGACGATCTTCGTGCCCTCCGGCAGGCTCGGAAGCAGCTCGGCCATCCGTTTCTTGACGTTGTCGATGACGTCGAGCGCGTTGGAGCCGAAGCGCTGCAGGGTGATGCCGCCGGCAACTTCGCCCTGGCCGTCAAGGTCGGTGATGCCGCGCCGCTCGTCCGGGCCAAGCTCGATGCGCGCGACGTCCTTGAGCAGCACGGGCGTCCCGTCGTCGGACTTCACCATGATCTTCCCGATGTCGTCGCCCCCCCGCAGATAGCCGCGGCCGCGAACGATGAACTCGAACTCGGAGAGCTCGACGGTTCGGCCGCCGACGTCGGTGTTGCTGGCCCGCACGACGTCGCGGATCTTGTCGAGGGTGATCCCGAGGTCGCGCATGCGCTGTGGGTCGACGACGATGTTGTATTGCTTGACGAAGCCGCCGACGCTGGCGACTTCCGAGACGCCCTCCGCTTTCGCCAGGCCGAACTTCAGGTTCCAGTCCTGCATCGACCGGGTCTCGGCGAGGTTTCGGCGGTCGCTAGTGATGGCGTATTGGTAGGCCCAGCCGACGCCTGTGGCGTCTGGTCCGAGGGTCGGCGTGACGCCGTTGGGCAGCCGCTTGGCGGCGGTGTTCAGGTACTCGAGGACGCGCGAGCGCGCCCAATAGATGTCCGTCCCGTCTTCGAAGATGACGTAGACGAACGACACGCCGAAGAACGAGAAGCCGCGCACCACCTTCGACTTCGGCACCGTAAGCATGGCCGTCGTCAGCGGATAGGTGACCTGATCCTCGACGACCTGCGGCGCCTGGCCCGGATAGTCCGTGTAGACGATGACCTGCGTATCCGAGAGGTCGGGGATCGCGTCGAGCGGCAGGTGCCGCAGCGCATAGAGGCCTCCGGCGACCGCGAACAGAGTTGCCGCCATGACGAGGATGACGTTGCGCGCCGACCAGGCAATGAGCTTACCGATCACGGCTTCCCTCCATCGGTCGTGTTCGCCGCCGACAGCCCTTCGAGCGCGGCCTTGAGGTTGCTCTCCGCGTCGATGAGGAAGTTTGCCGACGTGACGACCTTCTCGCCGGCCTTTACGCCGTCGCGGATCTCCGTGAACCCGTTGCCTCGGATGCCGACCTGCACAGGGCGCGGCTCCAGCCGGCCACCTCCGCGGTCGATGATCACAGTCTGCTCGATCCCGGCATCGATGATGGCATCGTCCGGCACCGCGACGACGGGCGCCGGCATCAGGCTGGCGATCGTGACGTCCGCGTACATGTCGGCGAGCAGGGACCCGTCCGGGTTGGGCAGCTCGATCCGCACCCGCGTGCTCCGGGTCGCAGCGTTGACCTGCGGATAAATCACCCCGACGCGACCGGCATAGGTGCGGTTCGGCTGCGAGCGCACCCGCACCGAGACCTGTTCGCCGACGTGGACGAAGCCGATGTCGTGCTCGGGGACGTCGGCCAACACCCACATCGTCGAGATATCGCCAATCCTAAACAGGACGGCACCGGAAGCGGCCTTCATGCCTTCGACCGCACCGCGCTCGAGGACGATGCCGTCGCGCGGCGACGACCACGTAATCGACGCCGGCAGCGTGTGGCTTCGCTCGATCTCGGCGATCACCGCCTCAGGCACGTTCAGGTTCTGCAATCGGCGCCTGGAGCCGTCGTAGCCGGGGTTCGCCATCAGCTGCGCCGCCGCCGAATTGATCTCCGGCGAATAGAGCGTCAGGAGCGGTTCGCCCTTCCTGACTCGGTCGCCAGTCGTCACGTTGGCGACCTTGTCGACGTAGGCATCCGAGCGCGTCGCCACCACGGCGATGCGCCGCTCATCGAGTTGCACGGTCCCTGGAACGCGGATCGTCTGGCCGATCCGTCTCACCTCGGCGGCTTCCGAGCGCACGCCGGTCGTCTGCAGTCGACCAGGCGATACCGAAACCGTGTTGGAGTCATCGTTGCCTCCCTCAAAGACGGGCAGGTAATCCATGCCCATGTTGTCCTTCTTCGGCACCGGCGACGTGTCGGGAAGGCCCATGGGATTGCGGTAGAACTTGATCTTGCGGGGCGCCTCCGGCGCCGCGATAGCAGCAGCGGCTTTGATGGTGCCCGATGCGTCGAAGCGCACATCGGCAGCGGCATCGACCGCGACGACGTCCCGGCCATCCGCCGTCTTGCACGGTGTTGCCGCATAGACGGCCTTGCCGTCCGGATCGCGATAGTAGGCGATCTCGACGGGGTGAACGGGCGTGCCTCCGGCCGCCGATGCCCCGATGCGGTGGCGGGTGAACTCTGCCATCGCCGCGTTGACGTAAGGCGAAACGATCAGCGGATGGATGCCGAGCCAGAAGCCGGCACCTCCCATCGCGAGGCCGACCGCCAGGGTCGCGAGCCGGCTCACGATGCACCGCCGGGGGTCGTCCCGGAGGCGAAGCGCCGGGCCATCACTCGTCCGCCTTGAAGACGAGCTTCTGATCGACGGTGCCGTCCTCGCCCTGGACCTTCGCGGCGAGGGAGAGTCGCCATCCGCCGGCCATACTCACCTTCGCCTTGAAGCGGTAGATGCCGGGCGGAGAGCCGGCGATCGGGTCAATGTTCGATGCCATGTCCGCCATGCCGTTGGGCGCCATGTCGAGACGCATGGCGATGATGACGGCGTCCGGGACCGGCTTTCCGGTCCGCGTATCGACGAGACGCACGGAGATGATCGTGTCCGGGCCTACCGCCACCGATTTGTCGACGAGTTGGAAGGCGTAGTCGGAGATGGCGGCGTGGGCGTGCGTCGACGCGGCGCCAGGCGCAAGGCCAGCGAGCGCGGCCGCGAGGGCGCGCGCAGTTTTGAACGCTTTCATGGGATGATGTCCTGCGAAGTCCGGGACGTCGCTCACGCGACGCGCATTCCCCCTGCGCCGAGGCGCGGGGCGACGAGTGCCGTTAAAGCCTTGTCAGACCGAGCTTCGAGGTGGTTCGGGAAGGGGTGGCGCGCTCCGACCAGCTAGCACGGCCTCGTCGACCGGCGCGGCACGCCTGATGGTGCGGGCGAAGACTTCGGGCAATCGCAGGTCGACCAAGTGCTCTGCGAAGGGTGTCGAGCAGAGCGCCATCAACGGGCACTTCGCGCAGCGAGGAGCGGACTGCTTCTTAGGGCAGCAGTCCATTTGATGCGGCATCGCCATGCTTATGCCGGACGAAGTCGCCGCGTGCGAACGCGTCGCGAACGAAGCCGGTCCGGTCATCAGACCGGCCAGCATGCAGATCGCTACGACGAAGCGTATGAAGGCATTCGAGGACACACCTGATGATTGCATAGGCAACAGGGGCAGGCAATTCAGCTTTTTCAGTTCGCGGCTGGGGTGCCTGCCTGCACGTGGGTGGGTGAAAAGAGCTACGTTCATCGCGTTCTTTGACGGTCATAGTATGTCTGATATTCTCGACATATGGACAACGAAAACGCGATCCCGGCCTTGGCGGCTTTAGCTCAGAGCACTCGTCTGCACACTTTCAAGCTGCTCGTACGGCACGAGCCAGACGGTCTCCCAGCCGGCGAAGTCGCGCGGCAGCTTGCCGTGCCGCACAACACGATGTCTGCTCATCTGGCAATTCTTACGCGCGCCGGCCTGATCAAGGCCGAGCGTCAAAGCCGATCGATCATCTACCGCGCTGATCTCGCGACCTTGCGCGAAATGACGCTTTTTCTGGTCAAGGACTGCTGCCAGGGACGGCCGGAGCTGTGCGTTCCACTGATCGCTGATCTCATACCGTGCTGCCCGGTCGAGGGGGTTGCCTGATGGACGTCGTGATCTACCACAACCCTGACTGCAGCACGTCGCGCAACACGCTCGGCCTGATCCGCAACGCCGCCGTCGAGCCACACGTCGTCGAGTACTTGAAAACCCCCCCGTCGCGGTCGCTCCTGGTGCAGTTGATCGCGCGCATGGGCATCACGCCCCGCGCCTTGCTGCGCGAGAAGGGGACGCCTTACGGCGAGCTGGGGCTAGGTGAGGCAAGCCTGACCGACGACCAGCTGATCGACGCGATGATGGCGCACCCGATCCTGATCAACCGGCCGATCGTCGTCACCCCGCATGGCGTGCGCCTGTGCCGCCCGTCCGAGCTGGTGATGAACCTGTTGCCACCCCAACGCGGCGAGTTCTTGAAGGAGGACGGCGAGCGCGTCGTCAATGATCTCGGCCTGCCCGTCCGTTCGGCTTGAGGAAATCCCATGTCACGCTTTGAACGCTACCTGACCCTGTGGGTCGCGCTGTGCATCGTCGTCGGCGTCGCGCTCGGCCACGTTATGCCCAGCGTTTTCCACGCGATCGGCGGCCTCGAGGTCGCGAAGGTCAACCTGCCGGTGGCGGTGCTGATCTGGCTGATGATCATCCCGATGCTGATCAAGATCGACTTCGCCGCGCTCGGCCAGGTGCGCCAGCATTGGCGCGGGATCGGCGTCACGCTTTTTATCAACTGGGCGGTCAAGCCGTTCTCGATGGCGGCGCTCGCCTGGCTGTTCGTCGGCTACCTATTCCGTTCGTACCTGCCGGCCGATCAGGTCAACTCGTACATCGCCGGCCTGATCATCTGGCCGCCGCCCCCTGCACGGCCATGGTGTTCGTGTGGTCGAACCTCACCAAAGGTGAGCTGCACTTCACGTTGAGCCAGGTCGCGCTCAACGACACGATCATGGTCTTTGCCTTCGCGCCGATTGTCGGCCTGCTGCTGGGGCTCTCCGCGATCACGGTGCCGTGGAATACGCTGATCCTGTCGGTGGTGCTCTACATCATCCTGCCGGTGATCGTGGCCCAGCTCCTGCGCCGCAGCCTACTAGGGCAGGGGGGCGACGCCTTGCATCGCCTGCTCGGCGTCCTGCAACCGCTGTCGCTCGTGGCGCTGCTGGCGACGCTGGTGCTGCTGTTCGGCTTCCAGGGCGAGCAGATCATCAGGCAGCCGGGCGTGATCGCGCTGCTGGCGGTGCCGATCCTGATCCAGGTCTATTTCAACTCCGGCCTGGCGTACCTGCTCAACCGGCTGACCGGCGAGGAGCATTGCGTCGCCGGTCCCTCGGCGCTGATCGGCGCCAGCAACTTTTTTGAGCTGGCGGTGGCCGCCGCGATCAGCCTGTTCGGCTTCAACTCCGGCGCGGCGCTGGCGACGGTGGTTGGCGTGCTGGTCGAGGTGCCGGTGATGCTGACGGTGGTCGCGATCGTCAATCGCAGCAAGGGCTGGTACGAGCGCGGCCAACGGCTGGCGGTAGCAAGGCAGCATAATGCCTGATCTGCCGAATGTTGTGACCGACGCCTTTCAGCCGATCGACCCCGCGGCGCTCTTTGTCTCCGCGCTGACGACGCACAGGCCACGCATCCTGCTGCTGTACGGGTCGCTGCGCGAGCGCAGCTACAGCCGGCTGCTGACGCTGGAAGCCGCGCGCCTTCTCGAGGCGTTCGGCGCCGAGACGCGCGTCTTCGATCCGACCGGCCTGCCGCTGCCCGATGGGGCGCCAGCCGATCATGCCAAGGTGCAGGAATTACGCGATGCCTTCCTGTGGTCCGAAGGACAGGTTTGGTGCTCGCCCGAGCGCCACGGCGCCATGACAGGCATCATGAAGGCGCAGATCGATTGGCTTCCCCTTGAGCTCGGGTCCGTTCGTCCGACGCAGGGCCGCACGCTTGCCGTCATGCAGGTTTCGGGCGGCTCGCAAAGCTTCAATGCCGTCAACCAGCTGCGCGTGCTCGGCCGCTGGATGCGGATGATCACGATCCCGAACCAGTCCTCGGTCGCCAGAGCCTACGAGCAGTTCGACGAGGCCGGCCGCATGCTACCGTCGCCGTACTACGATCGTGTCGTCGACGTGATGGAGGAACTGGTGAAGTTCACCCTGCTGACGCGGGGCGCCTCCGACTATCTCACGAACCGCTACAGCGAGCGGAAGGAGACGGCGGACGAGATCGAAGGGCGCATCCGGCTCTCCGCGATTTGAAATCGAGCGATTGCCCAGTGACAACCGAACATCAAAAGCCATCAGGCGGTGATGACGCCAAGCCGCTCGGTACGGGCGCCCCGAACGGTACGGTTCGAGAGGTCTTCGCTGCGTTCCTCAAGCTCGGTCTGACCTCTTTCGGCGGTCCGGTTGCCCATCTCGGCTACTTCCAGGCCGAGTTCGTAGGGCGTCGGCGATGGGTCGACGGGGCCACCTATGCCGACTTCGTCGCTTTGTCGCAGTTCCTTCCAGGACCCTCGAGCAGTCAGGTCGGTCTAGCCCTGGGCATGCGGCGCGCCGGGTTTTGCGGCGGTCTAGCAGCCTGGTGCGGCTTCACGCTTCCTTCGGCGATCGCGCTCGCGCTTTTCGCTTATGGGATCGGGTACCTTGGCGCTGTCTCGAACGCGGCGTGGCTGCACGGCCTAAAGATCGTCGCCGTAGCCATCGTTGCGCAGGCCGTTTGGAGTATGGCCACTACGCTTTGCCCGGATCGCCAGCGTGTGACTCTGGCGATCTTCGCAGCTGTTTTGGCCCTCCTTTTTCCGACGGCGCTTGGGCAGGTTGGCGCAATCGCTTTCGGAGCACTCGTCGGCCGCCTGTTTCTGCCGACTCCGCCGATCATGGCGGTCGGCGCGGTCGGAAGGACCTTCGACAAGCGCATCGCGATAGCATCGCTGACGCTGTTCGCCGTCCTGTTGATCGGGTTGCCGATCCTCGCTGTCCTGACTGGCAATCATGCGCTCGATCTAGCCGCTCGCTTCTACCGCTCCGGCTCGCTCGTCTTCGGCGGAGGTCACGTGGTGCTGCCGGTCCTGCAGCAGGAGGTCGTGCCTTCTGGCTTCATCGGAAACGACGCCTTCGTTGCAGGTTACGGCGCGGCTCAGGCCGTCCCGGGGCCGCTCTTCACCTTTGCGGCGTACCTCGGTGCGCGGATGAGTCCGGCGCCAAGCGGTTGGCTGGGCGCCGCCATCTGTCTGGTCGCGATCTACCTGCCGTCTTTCCTGCTTCTCATTGGCGTGCTTCCATTCTGGGACGGGCTGCGGACCCGCAACGACGTTCGGGCGGCCATGGCCGGGGTCAATGCTGCAGTCGTTGGCCTCCTTCTCGCAGCGTTCTACACGCCGGTCTGGACGACCGCGATCCAGTTGCCGAGGGACGTGGCGATCGGAGTGAGTGCGTTCACACTTCTTGTCTTCTGGCGGTGGCCGCCCTGGCTCGTCGTCATTTTTGGGGCCGTCGCTGCCGCAGCGCTTTCCTGACGGGAACCTCCGCTCGTTCAGCTGCGACTGAATGGCGTCTGTATGGCTCGTTACACCTTAGTCTCGATGCCCGATGCCTCTCCTGGGAGCTTAAGCTCGTGCCATGGGAGGAGTGGCTTTCATGTCCCGCACCCCAAGGATCAGGTTGGGCCCACCGTTGCGATCGTTCACCGCGAGGACGGTCTCGTTGATACAAGGCACCCATATCCACGTGCTCTTTGCGGTCATGACCGCGCTTTTTGCGAGCGTTTAGTCCTTGTACGCTCTCGAGGCGAAGGACGTCGTCGGAACGTGGCGCCTCGTCAGCAGCACCCGCAAAGTCGTCGCCACAGGGGAGGTGTACAATACCTATGGTACGCATTCGAGCGGCTGGATCACTTATGGACGCGACAGTCGCATGATGGTCCTGACCCCAGCTCAGAGGGCCGACCTCTTCGGCATGATGCTCTCATATGCCGGAACCTACTCGATCGAAGGCAGCACCATCACCCACACGATCGACACGTCGTGGAACGAAGTTTGGACAGGAACGAAAACAGTCCGAGACGTCGCGATACGAGGCGATACGCTTGTCTACACCACCAAGCCAGCTCCTGCGTCGAGTGACGGCAAAATGAGTGTCGTCACGCTGGTTTGGCAGAAGCTGCGTTAGCATTGCACTATCGATGAGCTTCCGCGTAGAAACCCGTTCTTTGCACACGCCTCACTTCATTGTCGGCGCCAGCTTCTGCACGCTGTCGACCTCGTCGCCTAGCCATTTGGCATTCTTGGCCGTGCCGTCGAAGGTCGCGCTGGTTTTGAAGAGCTCGTATTTTCCTTCGAGCGCGTAGGGACGGCTGCGGCCCAGCAGCTCGGCGACCTGCGTCTTGTCCATTGGCTTGAACGTCTTCACCGCCTCGAACGCTTGGTCAAGATCGCGCTGGTTCTCGCAGCCGGTGATGACGACCGAGGTCGGCAGGTTGAGCGAGTAGTGCAGGAACTCGAGGGGCTGGATCGGTACGTCGCTCTTCAGGAGCACACCGTCGCCGAAACTCTTCATGCCGAGCACCGCGATGCCGTGCTCGACGAGATAGGGCAGCACGAGATGCGCGAACGAGCGGAAATGCGCGTCCATCACGTTGAGCGGCATCTGAACCGAATCGAACAAGAAGCCGCGCTCCTGCGCGACCTCGAGCATCTGAAGGTGGATGCGCGGATCCTTGTGCCCGGTGAAGCCGATGTAACGCAGCTTGCCGGCCTTTTTCGCCTCGACGAAGGCCTCCATCGCGCCGCCCTCGGCGAAGATGCGGTCTGGATCGTCGAATCGCAGGATCTCGTGGTGCTGGATGAGGTCGATGCGGTCGGTGCGCAGGCGCTGCAACGAGTCGTCGATCTGGCGCGCCGCCTCCTGCTTGGTGCGGCCGTCCATCTTCGACATCAGGAACACCTTGTCGCGATAGCCGCCCTGTTGGAGCGCGATGCCCATGCGACGCTCCGAGCGGCCCTCGTTGTAGTCCCAGCAATTGTCCATGAAGGTGATGCCGCGGTCGATCCCCTGATGGATCAGCCGCACCGCCTCGTCGTCCGAGACGGCATTTTTGCCGAGATGGAAGCCGCCCATGCCGATCGCCGAGATCTTCTGACCCGAGCGGCCGAAGGACCGGTACAGCATCTCGCCGCGGTGCTCGCCGGGATCGGTGACGAAGGGTAAATCGGCGGGGTCCGCCGGGCGGGTCGAGGGAAGGGCGGCCTTGTTCACGGCTGCCTCCGCTGTGCTGACCGTTGCGAGACCTGCGCCGAGCGCGGCGCCCTTGAGAAAATTCCGGCGTTGCATGACGCACCTTTTCCGGTTCGAGGCATGATCCTGATCATTTGTTCTCTATCGGTCGCGCCGCGATCGCGCGCGCGGCGTTGAGCAGGCGCAACGCAAGGCAAGCGCCGCCAAACCCGTTGTCGATGTTGACGACGCCGAGCCCCGGCGCGCAGCTCGCCAGGATTGCGTCGAGGGCGACGCGGCCGCCGGTGGCAACGCCGTAGCCGACCGAGGTCGGCACGGCGACGATCGCGCCGGCAATAAGGCCGCCGAGCACGGTCGGCAGGGCGGCGTCCATGCCGGCGACGGCGATGATGACGGGGAACGTGCGTAATTCGTCGAGCCGGTCGGTGAGGCGCCACAGGCCCGCGACGCCGACGTCGGCGATCAGGGTCGAGGCCGCGCCGTGGTATGCAAGCGTGCGAACCGCCTCGCGCGCCACGCCGATGTCCGAGGTGCCGGCGCAGACGACGGCGACATCCGCCGCGCCGCGCACCGGGCGGGGCGTGCCGAACACCGCCGTCCGCGACGCCTCGCAATAGTCGAGCGCGTTGCGATGGTTCGTCACAAGAGCAGCGATTTTCTCCGGCTCGAGCCGCGTGAGGAGGAGCGAGACGCCGCGCTCGCTTGCCAAGCCCAGGATCGCATCTATCTGCGCGGGCGACTTGCCGGCGCAATAGATCGCCTCTTCCAGCCCCGTGCGGCGTTCGCGGGCGACATCGAGGACGAACTCGTCGGTGGCGCTCATGTCGCCGCCGCGAGCTGGTCGACAAGAAACGCGCTGCCGGTGCGGTAGAGCGCGAAAGAGACGCCACGGTGGGCGAATGTCGCTGGTGCGGCGTCGAGAATGGCGATGCCGAGCCCGTCGCGGTCGGGCCCCGAGAGCGCGGCGAGGCTCGCCGTATCAAGCTCCACGACGATGCCAGAGGCGCGGATGCGGCAGCGCACGGTGCTGCTGGCATTCGAACCGACCCGCGCCACGACTAGTTGCTCGACCTCATAAATGAAGCGCAGCGTTTCGGGCTCGACCCGCAGCCCGGTCTCGATCCGGCTCGACAGGCACGGCGCCGAGGGCAATTCGGCGATCGTCGCGAGGCCGAGATCGCGCGCGAGCTGGCGCACGGCTACCTTGTCGATGCCGCCCTCGACATAGGGATGGCGAACGTTGTGGTCGCCTGCGGCGACGAGGCCGGGGCGATACTCGCCGAGATCGTCGAGGTTGGCCCCGGAGACGATCTGTCGCTCCGTCACGCGGGCGACGGCGCCATAAAGGTTCGTCTTGCAAAAGAAGCAGCGGTCGACCGGGTTGGCGCGATAGCGGGGATCGGCGAACTCGCCGGCTTCGATGACGCGCAAGCTCCAACCTTCGGCGGCAGCCTGCGCGCGCACGCGGGCGGTCGCCTCATCAGGGACGGCGGGGGAGACGGCGTGGACGGCGAGCATCGCATCGCGGCCCAGCGTGCGTGCGGCGACGCTGGCGAGCGTCATGCTGTCGACACCGCCGCTCACGGCAATGGCGACCCGTCCTAGATCTGCGAATATGGCCTGCAGGCGATCTAAAGCCGCGCTCATTCCGCTCCATCGTCCGAGAGCGCCAAACGTTCTGCCCGCTGCCGCAAGGTCGCACGGCGCGCATACGTTTCGTGCGCTATCGCGTCGTCGGCCTCGGCCTTGGCCGTGCGGCCGCCGGGCCGGTCCACCCTTTTGACCCGGAATTTCGTGCCGTCGACTTCAACCTCGCGGACATCGCGCGGCAGGGCCGCGCCAGCGACGACATGGTGGCGCAGCCCGATCGTCGTCGTCTCGCGGAAGCAGGCGTCGATCGCGGACTCCACGGCGTCGCCGCGGGCGAGCGCACGGACGTGCATCATCATCCGTCCTTTCTTGCCGAAGACCGGCATCTGGACGACGTCGAAGATGTCCTGATGCGCGCGCAGCCGATCGAGCCCCATCGCGAGGTCTTCCGGCGACTGGTCGTCGACCTCGAACTCGATGACGGCCAGCTCGCGATGAGACCCGGCTGCGCTCGCCTCGACCTGGTCGAAGACGAGGACGCGCAGGCAGTTCGAGAGGCCGGGAAGCTTGCGGGTGCCGAAGCCGAGGCCCGAGCGCCCGAGGACGCGCCGGCACGGAGTGGAGCCGCCCGCGCTCTCGCGCAGATGGCGCAGGATCGCCGCGCCGGTCGGCGTGACGCGCTCCCCTGGAATGCCGTCGTCGACCGTCTCGAAGCCGCGCAGCAGGATCGCCGTCGCTGGCGCCGGAACGGGCAGCAGGCCATGGGCGGTCTGGACACGGCCCGAGCCGAGCGGCAGCGCGCCGACGCTCCAGCTCGTCGCGCCGGTCGCGACAATGAGCGCGGCTGCAGCGACGATGTCGGCGATCGAATCCCAGGCGCCGACCTCGTGGAAAGCGACGTCGGCGACGGCTATCCCGTGCACCTTCGCTTCCGCCTCGGCCAGGTGCGTGAAGATCGAAATCGCATGATTGCGCACCGCCGCCTTGAGATCGGCCGCAAGAAGGTGCGAGCGGATATCTGACCAGTGGCGATGGTGGCGCTCGTTTTTGGGTGGTGCGACATCGAAGCGGTGCCCCCGCAGAACGCCGTCGTTATGGTCGACGAACTCGCAGCTGACGGGGGCGACGCTCCGGACCACGGCTAGAATGTCGTCCTTGAGGTGCGGGAAAGCATCAAGCAGAGCGGCGGCGAACATGTCGCCGGCCACTCCGCCGACTGCGTCAAGATGGATATGCATTAGCCAGGGGTTTCAACAAGGGTCGCAGCCGTAAGCGTCCCACGACGGAAAAGTTCGCTGGACCCCGTGATCTTCCAGCGTGTCATCGGACACCGACGAAACATAGTCCCGAGCCGGCGATGACCAAGCCGAGGATGATCGAAAGGCCGGTGACCATTTGGAGGGATCTCGCAAATCGCATGTCTCCCCGGAATCGGCCAGATTGATCGCGCTCGGTCCGCATTCTGTCGCAGATCTTCGAAAGCGTCGTTCCTTTGGGTAAGGTATCGCGCTTCTTCGCCTCGAGGAGCAGGGTCACGGATGCCGATTGATGAAGGACCGCCTGATTGCGCGGTCCTTCTGCTTAGATCGATCAGGGCTTCGCTCACGCCGCCATTGTTGCGTAGCGCTTGTGGCCCTTTACGTCGTAGCGATCGAGCATCATCACCTTGTCCCAGGCCTTGATGAAATCTTTCACGAAACGGTGGTGGCCGTCGCTACCGGCGTAGGCATCGGCGATGGAACGCAATTGAGCATTAGAGCCGAAGACCAGGTCGTTCCGTGTTGCCTTGAACTTCGTCGTACCGGTTTCGCGATCTTTGAGAGTGAAGCTCGATCCTTCAGCGTCGGTCTTTTCCCAAACCAAATCTACATCGGTAAGATTTACGAAAAAGTCGTTCGTCAGCGCACCGACTTTGTCCGTAAAGACACCGTGGTCTGATCCGTCATGATTGATGTTCAGGACGCGCAGGCCGCCAGCTAGGACTGTCCACTCCGGAGCGGTCAGCTTCATCAGATTAGCCTTGTCGAGGAAGAACGCCTCCGGCGAGACGCCTTGCGAGACCAGCCGATATTCGTCACCGACGTAGTTCCGAAAGCCGTCGGCGACAGGTTTCAGCCACTCGAACATCTCTAGGTCAGTAAGTTCCTGCGTGGTGTCCACACGACCGGGCGTGAACGGCACCGAGGCGTCGACCCCGCCATCACGTGCCGCCTTCTCCACCGCAGCACAGCCACCCAGCACGATCAGGTCGGCCAAGGAGACCTTCTTGCCGGCACCCTTCTTCCCGTTGAAGTCGGCCATGATGGCGCGCAGCTTCTCTATCACAGGAGCGGCGCGGCGGTTGACTGCCCAGTCCTTCTGCGGGGCCAGTGCAAGGCGGCCGCCGTTCGCACCGCCGCGTTTGTCGCTGTCGCGATAGGTGGACGCTGCTGAAAACGCGGTGAAGGCCAGATCGGACACTGAAAGGTCCGTCGCAAGGATCGCCTGTTTCAGCGCGCCCACATCCGCGTCGCCGACCAGCTCATAGTCGCGATCGGGAAGCGGGTCCTGCCAGAGCAGACCGTCCTCGATGGCCACTTCCGGGCCAAGGTAGCGGTGCTTGGGTCCCATATCGCGATGCGTGAGCTTGTACCAAGCCTTGGAGAAAGCCTGGGTGAAGGCGTCGAAGTCCGCCAAAAACTTCTCGCAGACCTTGCGATACTCGGGGTCGACTTTGAGCGCGATGTCGCTCGTCATCATCATGAGGTCGTTCATCTGACCTTCCACATGGGCGTCCGGCGTCTTAGGCGCGTTCGGGTCCTTCGGTCTCCATTGCATGGCACCGGCCGGGCTCTTGGTCTGCTCCCAGTCGAACTTAAATAGGTTTTCGAGGTAGCTGTTGTCCCACCGTGTCGGATCAGGCGTCCAGCTACCCTCGATGCCATTGGTCATCGTGTACTGGGCAAAGCCCGGACCCTTGGGATTGTGCCAGCCGAGTCCCATGGCTTCCATCGGCGCGATCTCGGGCGGCGGGCCGACCTCGTCGGCGGCCACCATGCCGTGGCTTTTGCCAAATGCGTGGCCGCCTGCGATCAGCGCCACGGTTTCCTCGTCGTTCATCGCCATTCGGGTGAAGGTCACACGTATGTCGCGGGCCGAGCCCATCGGATCCCCGCTGGCATAAGGGCCTTCCGGATTGACGTAGATCAGAGCTTGGTGCGAGGCAGCGAGCGGGTTCTCGAGGTCGTAATCGGCATCGCCGTTCTTTCCGCGCCAACGCTTGTCTCGCGTGACCATGCTGTCGAAGCTCTTGACGTCCTTTGGATCCCAAATCTCCGGACCCCAGTAGGTGGAGTTGTCCGCCTCCCAGGCATCAAGCCGACCGCCGCCAAAGCCGTAGGTCGGAAGTCCCATGATTTCGAGGGCGCAATTGCCCGTGAGGACCATCAGGTCGCCCCAAGACAGCGCGTTGCCGTACTTGTGCTTGATCGGTTGCAGTAACCGGCGCGACTTGTCGGTATTGCCGTTATCCCACCAACTGCTGATCGGCGCGAAACGCTGCATGGCCGTTCCAGCGCCGCCTCGCCCATCGGAAATACGATAGGTGCCGGCGGCATGCCACGCCATGCGGATCATCTGCGGACCGTAGTTGTTGTAGTCCGAAGGCCACCAAGCAACCGACGTCGTCAAGGACCGCTTGATGTCCTGCTTCAGCCTTTCGTAGTCGATTTTCGCAAATTCGGCGGCATAGTCGAAATCTGGACCTAGCGGATCGGCTGCCAGGTTGTTTTGGTGAAGGAGCTCCACACGCAAACGATCTGGATACCAGCCTTCGAGTGTTGGTGGAGTACCGAACGCACCGCCGATCCGATCTCCGCCGAAGGGACATTTTCCCGTCATCTCGTGCGTTGCGGTAAAGGTCTTGTCGCTTGCCCTATCGTCCATGTGCGTCTCCTTGAGAGTTCCAGCCTCCGCCAAACAGATCGAGTGAGTGAAGTCGGCCTTTTGCGCCCTACGCTTCAACGCCACCGCCTCTCACTTCCCCCGATCCGTCCATGATTAGAATTGTTCTAATGTGCTCCTCAGTGTCAAGGCAATGTCGTTTGCGCGGGTTGCGGTCTGAGTCCAAGGCGCGACCACACGACGCGAAAGGCGGGCGCAACCAGCGAAAGTTTCATCTGACGACTATCGACCACAGGCCTGATCCAACGATGAACAAGCCCGAAATGATAGAAAGGCCGGCGACAAACTGCAGTGGTCTAAAAAACCGCATCCCCTCGGGCGTGCAAGCAGCCACGCTGCCCCCGACGAGTAGCAGTAGAGCCACGACGTCTCGGTTGGCCAGCACGTCGATCTTCATGGAATTGCCGGGTCTCGCGCGGCCGGCGCCGTGGACCTGTAAAACCGCCCCGGCGATTGCGGGTCTGGTCTCACACCGATGGCGAAACCGCTTGTCGATGTCGGCGTGAATGGCGGACAAAAGAGCGCTATGAGTATCGCAACCCAATGCACACCAGCGGCAATAACAACATGACCATGCCAAATCGAACGCCAAAAGTCAGGAACTTCAACCACATAAAAAATTGCGCCCACTGTGTAGATCAAACCGCCCAAGGCTAGAAGCACGACCGCGGCGGCCGAAACATGTTGAGCGATTGGACCGATAGCAACGATCACAAGCCAGCCAAGGGCAAGGTAGAGCCCAGTCCAGACTCTGTCGGGAAGATTTAGACCAGTTGCTTTTCCGTAAATGCCAAGTCCAGCGAGCCCCCAGACGGCGGCGGTCATTCCCCAAGCCCAGCCCCCACTTAATATAATCGTCGTAAGCGGCGTATATGTCCCTGCGATCATGACAAAAATGCCTATATGATCGAGCCGACGAAGCAGCGGCCTATGAACACCAAAGCTTAGATTGTAAGCCAAGGAGAAAGTTATCATCAGAACGAGCCCACAATTATATATTGCGACTGGGTAGACTAAAATTCCGTGACCCTTTCGCGATAATGCAAGCATCACAATCCCGCCAAGCGTCGAAAGCATAAGCCCGATTATGTGGACCGACATATCAGCGCGCCGCGCAGCCAAGGAAGGATAATGGCGCAAGATCACACTTGTCACGTAAGGCTCCGAAGGAATCAAACTCGAGAGACCTGATGGCTTGCAAATGTGGCGAATTGAACTGCCCGTATCATGAATTTCAGTTCATAAAATGAAAAGACAAATATGTTGTAGGTTACTGAATTAGGTCTCCACAAGCTCGACACAGCTGGATTGTATATGATATGCGTTCGCTTCATCGACAAATGCGCAGATCGAGACCAAGAACGTTTTATGAACATTATAAAATCAAATATTTACAGCTCGCTCGTTTGTTTCGTCTCGGTTATATCATTGGCTATTTACAGCGCGAGTTCGGCCTCCGCGCTGCCTAGCACGGCAGCTCCCGAGAAATCAGGGACTGAGCTACAAGCAGTCGATATCTATCTCAGGCATATTTTCAGAATCTATCTCGGGGTGCGGGCTTGCGCGGATCTTCGTGTCGAATTGAGCGAGGATGCTTTCGCGACCACGGTGTCACTCGAGGAAGCGCGAAAGGCCATGCATGCGATAGAGGACGCTGCCCAGCAGATACAAATCGACACCCAAAAATTATGGACATCAGTTGCACCGGCGGCCGTCGCGACTGCACGGGCGCTCAAACAGTCACAGTCTCGAATACATGTTTGTCAACGGATGGGTAGCATCTTCCGTGCAGACGAGATCAACCTACAAGCGCTCTTACGGCACCTTGGCGCAAGGAATTTCAATCGATAATCTTGTCGTATAGCGCATCAACCTCTGTCATTTAGTGAAATACGATTGATGATGAAACGCTTTTCACAAAATTGATAAACTATTATGCGGCGCATCTCTATGCTACCAGTTGAAACGCAATGATCAGAAAAATAGATGTCGCATCGCTTTCGATCATCATGCTTGCAGCCTTTCCCGGCAGCGTAAAAGCGCAAACTAAGCCGGCGACCTCTGGTTTTGCTAGTTTCTACGAGCCCGAACCGGACCCACACGGACCTGGGTGGGTCCGACCTAACGTGCCGGGATCACCACCCGTGAGCGGCCGTTTGTCCCACTTATATAGCCGATGGGACGCCAGAGACCAACGAGGTCGCCAGGAGCATTAGTGGCCAAGGCAAACACTTCTTTCAGGCTGTGGCGTGCCCGACCTTACGACAGGAAAACGAGTTTGCCGAGCGAAAGTCGCTTGACCCAACCGCTATACGCTGGGGTATCGAGGTGGCAGCGGCAGCGCTCCCGCGATGTTGCAACGACGGCGCGATTTTACAGATGCGGAACCCTGCGGTTTCCCTTGTCGCAACGATGCTCGTCTGCGCGGCTGCGCATGCCGCCCTAGCGCGGGATACGTCCACGCCTACGCCTGCCGTCGACTTTCCTTTGGTCGGCATCGCGCCCAATTCGACAGGGACGCAGGCTGAGCCGGTCACTAATGCCGCGTCTAGCATCCAGACCTCACTCGGCCCGTTCGGCGATCCCGGAGGCATTCGCGCGTCACCCAGCGCGCAAGGTATTACCTACAGCTTCACATACATCGGCGAAGTGCTCGGGAATTCGTCCGGTGGCATCAAGCAGGGCGCCACCTACGAAGGGCGTCTCGACACGAACCTCGACATCGACACGGGCAAAGTGCTTGGCTTCCCCGACGGCGACTTCCATGCGCAGATCTTGCAGATCCACGGGCGCGGCCTATCCGGCAACAACGTCCAGGACCTTTTCATCGTCAGCAATATCGAGGCGTATCCCGACACGAAGCTCTACGAGCTGTGGTACGAGCAAAGCTTTTTGGGCGGCAAGTTGCTGGTGCGCGCTGGCCAGCTCGGGGCTGATTCCGAATTTCTGATCAGCCAGACCGGGACGGTCTTTATCAACTCGACCTTCGGTTGGCCGGCATCGACATCGAACGATCTACCAAGCAGCGGCCCGTCCTACCCAGTTGCCGCCCCGGCACTTCGCGTCAAGGCACAGCCAAACGACCATGTTACGCTGCTGGCGGGCGTCTTCGACGGTGATCCGGCCGGCCCTTACATACCGGGCGTCAACAGCTCCCTGTATCAGCAGCGAGATCCGGGCGGTGTAAACTTTCGGCTACAGGATCCTCCGTTGCTGATCGGCGAGGCGCAGTACGCCTACAACCAGGAGAAGGAAGCCAGCGGACTGCCGGGGTCCTTGAAGCTTGGTTATCTGCACCACTTCGCAGCGTTTTCTACCGACGACCAGCCGCTTGTCCGCAATGTCCACTACAGCGGCAACGATGGCGTCTATGGCGTGCTCGATCAGACGATTTACCGCAAGCCAGGCACCGAGGACGAAGGCTCAGGAGCCTTTTTGCGTGCCACTTATTTCCCTGCGGACCGCAATCTCATTGATCTCTACCTGGACGGTGGGATAACCTACAGAGGTCTGCTACCCCATCGATCAGGCGATACGATCGGTGTCAGCGTCGCCTATGCCCGCGTCTCTACAGACGTCGCAAGGCAGGATGCGATCACCACCGCAACCTTGGTGCGAGACTATCAGGCCGTCATCGAAGGCACCTACCAGCTCTCGATCTTCCCCGGTTTCTCGATTCAGCCCGACATTCAGTACGTCATTCATCCCGGAGCACACGGGGTCGCGATCCCTGGTACGCAGACGCCGATCCACAACGCATTCGTCCTCGGTTTACGCACGAGCCTACACTACTGACGACGCCTACGACCCGGCCGACAGCGGTACGCCTGATGAAGTTTGTTTCATGATCTGAACCGATCTTTAGATCTTCGTTCTTGATCAGAAGATCGTACGTCGGCTTTTGAAGCATGCCTTTTTCCCCCCGCCTGACCCGACCTGACACCGCGCTCTATGCGGTATGCTTCCTCGGATTGTTTTCAACAATCGCGTTCGCTCAGATCAAGCCCGAAACGTCGGGTAAGCCCTCTTTCTACGAGCCAGAGATGCGATCTCGCGGCTCCGGCGAATATCGTCCGAATATGCCAGGAAAGCCGTTCGTGAACCGTTCGAGATATCGGCGGGCAAGAGTGCGAGCAGAGCAACAGCGTTGATCTGTGCTTCGTCTCATGAATCGCCTTTCATATTGCTGACCGTCAGTACGTGCCGTTAGGGCTTGCCGACCAGCGGCCCCGACACTGCTGGACAATGTTCTTCGACAATCTCGCCTTCTGCAGGGTCCACGTGTGCCAAAGGTCTTGAAGGTCGTTGCGAGCGTTGTGTTGGCGGCTTGCGTCATCGCAGGGGGGTGGATGCTTATTGGGCCCAACGCCAGGAGCATGGGATCTGACCGCTCATCGCCTGCCCCTCCGAAGGACGCCGGGGCAAAGCTCGATCCCGATACCGTCCAGGCCGACGCACATGTGCGCGCGCAACTCAATCTCCAATATGGAAAGGCCGCGCTCCGCGAGATCGTCAAATCGATCGATGTCCCGGGCTCCGTCGCTTTCGACGACCGCAAGGTCGCGCATATCAAGCCCCGAACAAAGGGACGGGTGCTGACGCTCGCAGTGCAGCCTGGCGACGTAGTCGCTTCGGGCGCCGTCCTATCTACTCTCGACGCCGGCGGCGTGCTCGACGCGTACAACGGGCTTCAGGCGGCCCACGCCAGCCTCGGCGAGGCCAAGGCGTCGCGCGATGCCGCTGCGATAGCGGTCACGCGCGCGGCGTCACTGCTTAAGATCGGCGGCGTCGCGAAGGCCGAGCTGGAGCGGCGTCAGGTGGAGGCGGCGAAAGCGCAGGCTGCCGTTGAGTCCGCGCAGGCGCAGCTTGACCTCTATTCGGCGCAATACGACAGGCTCGCGCCGGCTCGCCGTTCCGCCCCTGGTACGAGCGAGATTGTTACGCCGATCAAGGGCGTGGTGGTCAGCGAGGCGATCACGCTTGGCGAGGTGGTCGACACGACACAAGACGCCTTCACCATCGCCGATCCCTCCAAGATGCTGGTGCTGGCCAGCTTGTTCGGCTTCGACATCGACGGCGTGAAAGCCGGAGACAAGGCTGGTATCAGTGCTCCGATCGGCCGCGACACGCACTTTGACGCACATGTCGTCTCGGTCAACGCGGCACTCGATCCCCTCACCAACGCGGTCGCCGCACGCCTCGAAGTCGAAAACCCGCGTGGCGCGTTGAAAGCCAACATGTTCGTGTCGGTCGACATCGAGGCCGATCTCGGCCGCCGCGGCGTGACGATTCCCGCGGCGGCGGTGCAGGTCACCGAGCAGGGTCCGATCGCCTTCGTGCAGACCTCGGACGACACGTTCCAGAAGCGCGCACTCAC
Organism: Beijerinckiaceae bacterium; assembly: GCA_965277735.1. Lineage (GTDB taxonomy): Bacteria > Pseudomonadota > Alphaproteobacteria > Rhizobiales > Beijerinckiaceae > RH-AL1. Next base: position 3,006,854 of record CBDIDO010000003.1, on the reverse strand, counting down.
CCTCGGGCTGCAGCGGAAGGATTGGGTTGAAGTGACGCAGGGCATCGCCGAGGGCGAGACCGTCGTGACCGACGGCAGCTTCGGCCTCAAGGCGATGCTGCTTCGAAGCCTTCTCGGATCCACGGACTGAGGCGCCCCGATGAGAACCTGGTTCGAGTTGCTCGCCCGCCGTCGTTGGCTGATCCTCGCGGTCGCGATGATCGCCGCCGCGGCCGGCGTCTACGACCTTACTGGTCTTTCGATCGACGCCGTGCCCGACATCTCGCCGAAGCAGGTGATGATCCTGACGCAGTCACCAGGGCTCGGACCCCTCGAGGTCGAGCGGCTCGTCAGCTTTCCGGTCGAGAACGCGATGGCCGGAGCGCGCAACCTCAAGGAAGTGCGCTCGACATCGCGCTTCGGCGTCTCCGCGGTCTACGTGACGTTCGACAATTCCATGTCGATCGTCGATGCGCGCGCCGAGGTCTTCCAGCGGCTCGCCGAGGCGAAGACGACGATGCCGTCCGGCGTAGGCGAGCCGCGCATGGGTCCGATGGCGACGGGCCTCGGCGAGGTCTACCAGTTCGAGCTGCGCGGGCCGGGCTACTCGCCGATGAAACTCCGTCGCCTGCTGCAATGGACGATCGCGCCGCAGCTCAAGCTGACGCCCGGCGTGGCCGACGTGAACATTTACGGCGGTGAGATGCTGACCTACGAGGTCGCCGTCGATTCCCAAGCGCTGCGCCGCTACGGCGTCACGCTCAACCAGGTCTACGCGGCACTCGCCACGAACAACGCGGCGAAGGGCGGTGCTTACATCGACCACAACGACCAGCAGGAGGTCATCCGCGGCCTCGGCCTCGTTGGTGGCCTTGATGACCTCGCCAACATCGTCGTCGCGACAGGACCCGGCGGAATCCCGGTGACGATGAACAACCTCGGCAAGGTCGTCGAGGCACCCAAGGTGCGCCTCGGCGCGGTCACGCACGACGGAAAAGGCGAGACAGTCGTCGGCGTGACCCTGATGCAATACGGCGAGAACGCAAACCGCGTCGTGGCAGCGGCGAAAGCGACGCTCAACAAGGTGCAAAGCGAGCTGCCGCCGGGCGTCGAGATCAAACCCTACTACGACCGCAGCAAGCTCGTCGGCCGGACGATCTACACCGTCGCCCATAATCTCGTAGAAGGCGCCGCGCTCGTCGTCGTGGTGCTGCTCGTCCTGCTCGGCAACCTGCGGGCCGGGCTGCTCGTCGCCGCGGCGATTCCGTTGTCGATGGTGATGGCGTTCGCCGGGATGCGGGCGCTCGGGCTCTCAGGCAATCTCATGAGCTTGGGCGCGATCGACTTCGGCCTCATCGTCGATGGCGCCGTGGTGATGATCGAGAATGTACTGCGCGCGCGTGCCGCCGAGCCGTCGCGGCCGGCAGAGGAGGTTGTGGCCGCCGCGGCCGCCGACGTCGCACGACCGATCATGTTCGCAATCGCCATCATCGTCATGGTCTACCTGCCGATCCTCGCGCTCAGCGGCGTGGCCGGAAAGATGTTCCGACCGATGGCGATCACCGTCATCCTGGCGCTGACGAGCTCGCTCGTCGTGACGATGACAATCATGCCTGCACTCGCCGCGGCGTTCCTGTCGAACAAGCGCTTCTCGGGCGGCGAGACGATCGTTGTGCGCGGCGTCCGGCGCGGCTACACGCCCTTGTTGCGCCTTGCCTCGCGCCATCCGGGTCTGACTGTGCTCGTCGGCGTCGCCCTTTTCGGAGGCAGCTGCGTGCTGGCATCGCAGCTCGGCGGCGAGTTCCTGCCGCAGCTCGCCGAGGGCTCAATCGTTGTGACCTCGGAGAAGCTGCCCGGCATCGATCTGCCGGCCTCGCTGCGCAAGGTCGATCAGATCGAGAAAGCGTTGAAGAGCTTCCCAGAGGTGACCCACGTGGTCTCCCTGACTGGAAGCGCTGAGATCCCGACCGATCCAATGGGTGTCGAGTCGACCGACAGCTTCATTACGCTGTCCGATCCCTCGACGTGGAAGACAGCCGCTACACAGGACGGGCTCGTCGCTGCTTTCGAAAAGCGGCTCGATGCCGACGTGCCGGGCGTTGCCTTCACCTTCTCGCAGCCGATCCAGATGCGGATGGAGGACCTGCTGCAGGGGACGCGCGGCGACGTCGCGATCAGCCTCTACGGCGACGACCTGAAAACCCTTGCGACGAAGGCGCAGGAGATCAGCCGTGTCGTCAGCGGCGTCAAAGGCGCTGCCGACGTCAAGCCCGAGGCCCAAGCCGGCATGCCGGCGATGACGATCAAGGTCGACCGCGGCGCCGCCGCCCGCTACGGCGTTAACGCCACTGACATACTCGACGTCGTCGAGAGTATCGGCGGTCGCACCTCCGGCGTCGTATTCGGACACGACAACTCGATCACCGAGATCGTCGTGCGGCTGGCCTCCGGGGATCGCAATGACATCGAGCAGATTCGCAACCTGCCAGTCGGCCGAAGCGGCGGCCGCATGGTGCCGCTTTCGCTAGTCGCCTCCGTAGACGTCGCGTCCGGGCCGGCGCAGATCAGCCGCGACCGGTTGCAGCGGCGGATCTCGATCCAGGCCAACGTCCGCGGGCGTGACGCGCAGAGCTTCGTCGAGGAGGCGCAGGCCAAGGTCCGCAGCGACGTCCAGCTGCCGCCGCGGTACTCACTCGAATGGAACGGCCAATTCAAGGACTTCGAGGAAGCGACCGCGCGCCTGTCGATTGTAGTGCCGATGGCGCTCGCCGCGATCCTTGTTTTGCTCTTGACGATGTTTGGCGACCTGCGGCTCGCACTGCTCATCTTTCTCAACGTGCCTATGGCGGCGACGGGCGGCATCGTCGCCCTTACGCTGCGCGGCATGCCGTTCTCGATCTCCGCGGCGATCGGCTTCATCGCGACGTTCGGCATCGCGATCCTGAACGGCGTCGTCTTGATGAGCTACATTGTCGACCGGCGCGCCGAAGGGAGAGACGCGCGCGAGGCGGCGACGGAAGCGGCCGAGATGCGGCTGCGTCCGGTCATAACGACTGCGCTGGTCGCTACGCTTGGCTTCCTACCGATGGCCGTGTCGACGAGTGCCGGTGCCGAGGTGCAGCGTCCGCTCGCTACCGTCGTCATCGGCGGCCTGATGACGGCGACGCTATTGACGCTCGTCGTCCTGCCCGCCGTCTATCCGACAGTCGCCGACCTGCGGCTGCGCAATCCGTTGCGGCTGGTGCGCGCGCGGCGCCGCTACCGTCGTTTGGCGGCGCATGCCGGTCAGCTGTCGATGAGGCAGACGCAATGATAGGCGGCGCCACACTCTCGCGGCGCCCCGGACGGGTCGTCCGGGCTCTCGCTACCGTTCTTTGCGTACCCCTGGCCGGCTGCATGGTCGGCCCCGACTACGCGACGCCGGCGCCGCCCGCGGTCACGGGGTATGCCCCTGAGCCCCTGCGAGACTCGCGCTTCACCGCCGGCGCCGATGTCGGCGGACGTTGGTGGACCGCGTTCGGGTCGAAGGACCTCGACACTCTCGTCGACGAAGCGCTGGCGCATAATCCTAACCTCGAGGCGGCGCAGGCGAGCCTCGACGCTGCGCGGGAGAACGTTCTGGCGCAGGAGGGGACGCTGTTTCCGAGCGTGACCGGCGACGACGCGACCTCCTACCAGAAGGCGCCCGGCGGCGGCCTGCAGAGTCCGCTGGAGAACCAGCGACGCTTCACCTACGCGCTATTCACGCCGCGCCTTTCGGTCGCCTATGCGCCCGACGTGTTCGGCGGCGCCCGGCGCCAGATCGAGTCGGTCGCGGCCCGCGCCGAGAACGAGCGCTTCCAGCTCGAGGCGGCCTACCTCACCTTGAGCACCAACGTCGTCAACGCCGCGATCCAGGAGGCGGCGCTGCGCGAGCAGCTGGCTGCGACGCAGAAGGTCGTACAGGCGCAGGAGAAGGTCAGCGAGCTTCTCAAGAAGGAGGTTTCGCTCGGCCAGGTCGCAGCCGCCGACGTGGTGCAGCAGGAGGCGGCAATCGCGGTGACGCGTTTGACCGTCGTGCCGATCGAGCGGCAAATCGCCTTCCAGCGCAACCTGCTGGCGGCGTTGGCTGGCCGCTTGCCGAGTGGGGCCGTGCGCCAGACATTCACGCTCGCGTCGTTGCGGCTTCCTCAGCACCTGCCGGTCAGCCTGCCGTCCGCACTTGTCGAGCAACGCCCGGACGTGAGAGCGGCCGACGCCATGGTGCACCAGGCAAGCGCTGACGTAGGGGTCGCTGTTGCGAACCGCCTGCCGCAGTTCAAGATCACAGGCGACGTCGGATCGAGCACGATCTCGCTGACGCGGTTGGCGACCTCTTCGGCCAGCTTCTACAGCGTCGCTGGCACCGTGTCGCAGCCCCTCTTCGACGCCGGGACGCTCTACCACCGGCAGCGTGCCGCCGAAGACGGGCTCGTCCAGGCACAGGCCCGCTACAAGGGTGTGGTCATAGCAGCGTTTCAAAACGTCGCCGACGCGCTTCGCGCGATTCAGTTTGACGTGAAGACCTCGCGGGCGGCGGCGGCCGCCGAGCAGGCGACCGCGAAGAGCTTCGGTCTTCTGCGGAAGGAACGCGTGGCAGGTGCAGCCAACAATCTGCAGGTGCTTTTCTCGCAACAGACCTATCTGAACGCGCTTGTTGCCGCTGCGCAGACCAAGGCGGCCCAATATGCGGACACGGCAGCTTTGTTCCAAGCGCTCGGTGGCGGCTGGTGGAACCGGTCCGACGCGAGGCCGCTGCGGCCGAGCGATGATTTCTTCAAGTCGCTTTGAGGGGTGAAATGACTGATGTGAGCATTCGAGAGCCGCTCCGCGAACCGCGCCTCTCGACGCGACTGGTCGAGCCGGTCGCGATCAAGTTTCAGGTTGGAGGCAGTTGGGTCGAGGGATCCTACGAAATAAAGGGCCTTATCATGATCGTTCGCTGCGGTGACGCTTCGGCAAAGGCGAGCATTGGTCTTCTCGGACATAGGAAGCTCGCTAAGGCTCTACTCGCCCGCCTTCATTCACGCACGCGCCGCCTGCCATCGCCGACGTTGCCAGCCGAGCACCGCGCGGAGACGTTTACGTAACACCGGGAGAGGTGAACGACGTGCGCGCATCATTCCGCCTCGTCCTAGCGCGGCTCGACCTTACGCCTGTAAGACGGCAAGTTTTCGACCCGGACGACGTCACCGTATATGAGAGGCTTGTCGACGTCGTCCGGGCAGCGAGCTACGCCGCGGCCTCGGGGTTGATACCCTCCATCGAAAGTGACGGCGTGGTGTTTAACCGACAGCATATCGAGTCTTAGCCGCCGAACTTGACGAGAAGACAAGCCATGGATGAGCAGCCAGCGAAGGGTCCACGATGGCTAAGGTTCTCTTAATCGAAGACGACGCGGGCACGGCCGAAGAGGTAGGGCTCGAACTGCGACGGTGCGGCCACACCGTAACGCACGCCGCGAGCGGACCAGATGGCCTCGTTTCCGCGCGTGGGCCTTTCGACGTGATGGTGGTCGACCGCCTCCTACCGGGGCTAGAGGGACTTGACGTTATCCGCGCGCTTCGTGCCGAAGGCGTCCGCACGCCGGCGCTCGTCGTCAGTGCCTTAGGGAGCCTGGATGATCGCGTGCGTGGTCTGCGCGCCGGAGGCGACGACTATCTGTCGAAACCTTTTGCCCTCGTCGAACTCGTCGCCCGCCTAGAGGCGCTGCTGCGCCGTCCAGCCGAGGCGCGCGAGACGCTCCTGCGAGTCGGCCCGCTCGAGCTCGACCTCCTCAACCGCACGGCAAGCCGCACCGGACGCGATCTCGAGCTGCTCTCTCGCGAACTCGACATCCTCGAGTACATGGTACGGCGAACGGGCCGGACGGTAACGCGGTCCATGCTTTTGCAGGATGTCTGGGGCTACCGGTTCGAGCCCCGTTCGAACGTCGTCGACGTCCACATGAGTAAGCTTCGGCGTAAGGTCGACACGCCGGACGACGAGCCACTTATCCGGAACATCCGTGGCGAGGGATACCGCATCGATGGGCCTCGCTAGCTTCGTCCAGACGACTACCTACCGCTGGACAATCGGCGTCGCTCTGGCGCTGTTGCTGCAGGCGTCCCTTATCGGCGGCTTGATCTACTGGTCGACTGTCGACTACGCGACCGGCAAGATCGACGATACGCTCGTCGCGGACTGCCAGACGCTTGCTGGCCTTCCCCGCGCTGACCTCCTGGAGGAGATCGGCGAAAAGGTTGAACGCGACGTTCATCGCGTCGAGCTCGTCGGTCTGTTCGACGCTGGTGGGCAAGCGATCACGGGCAACATTGCCTCGCTGCCGCGGACGCTTGCAACGACCACCGGGCCGGTCGTCGTAGGCCTGGTACGCACGAGCCCACCTGATCCCAAACCGAATCCAAGTCGTGCCGTCGCCTGCTCGACTCTGCAGGGTGAACGGATCGTAGTCGCCCAAGACACTGACGAAGTCGACGATCTCCGCGCACTGATCGAGCGAGCGCTCATCGTCGCCACTTTGCCGGCGATTCTTGCAGCAATTACCCTCGGACTCGTTCTCGTGCGACGTGGACAAGCCCGCTTCAGGGAGGTGCGGCGCGCAATCGACGACGTGATGGCCGGTGACCTTGATAGGCGGCTACCGCAGACCTCTTCGCGCGACCCGATCGGCAGTCTCTCTCGCGCCGTCAACGACATGCTTGACCGTCTACAGGAGGCTATCGAGGACGTCAGAGCGCTCGGCGACGACATAGCCCACGAGCTTCGCACTCCCCTGACCCGGATGCGTGCCCGGTTGGAGCGGGGCGTAGAAGACGCAAGCGACAAGACCACGTTCGTCGACATCGGCCAGCGTACCATCAAAGACATCGATCATGCTCTATCGATCGTGTCGGCTATTCTGAGGATCCGCGCCATCGAGACCGCGAAGCGCGGCTCCGAATTCACCACCGTCGACGCGCGCTCGGTCCTTCACGACGCCGTCGACCTATACCGGCCCATTGCGGACGAAAGCGGGGTCGCACTGCTGGCGGAGGATGGACCTTCCGGTACCCTGATCGCCGACCGCGATCTGTTGATGGAAGCGATCTGCAACTTAATCGATAACGCGATCAAATTCACCCGGCCCGGCGGGCGCGTGCGCTGTACGCTTACGACCGATGGTGACAGGGTCGCGACCATCGTTGTTGCGGACACGGGACCGGGCATACCGCCGCGAGACCGCGCGTCAGTGTTCCGGCGCTTCCACCGCGGCGCGGCGTCCGCGCCGACAGAAGGCCATGGCATAGGGTTGAGTCTTGTCGCGGCGATTGCACGGCTCCACCGTCTTACGCTCACGATCGAAGACGCGGCGCCCGGCTGCCGTATCACAATCGATTGCCGCGATGGCTTGCGGGCTTCGGTGCGCGAACATGCTGTTCGTCCTGTTCCGGCTGATTAGATTGAGGTCTGACAAAGTCGATCGTACGGTCAGTCGCGGCCATCGACAGACACTTCGGCAGCGTCTCGAGCTATCACAGTAACCTCGCGATGAGATGAAAATGTGACAGGTCGAAAACCTCGCCGTATAGGCTTCCGCGCTGTCTAGAAGCTGCTGCCCTTTTGATTCTATAGGATTTTGAAGGCTGTCAGAGAGACTGATTACAATGGCCGAGGTCCTTGCATCGGGTTCGGCTTGGCGACAGGTCGCGCTAGCTTGTTTTCTGACACAAAGCGCTTGGACCTGCGGTGCCCGGGCGGATGAGAGCGGAGGCAGTGCGAGCACCGGCAAAGGCCCTTATTCCCTATTCAATCCGACTCCTGACAAGGACCTAAGGGATTACAATCCTGATCGACCGAGCAAGATCACATCCCCTTTTACCGTAGACGCCGGTCGTATCGACGTCGAAAGCGATTTCGTGAGCTATCTACGCTCGGACGTTCAAGGCGTTACGGATCGATCTCTTCAATACCTTGATCCTACGATCAAGCTCGGCGTCCTGCCAAATGTCGACCTTGAGATGACGTTAAATGGCGACGAGTATGTGCGCGTGACGAAGGACACGGGTCCTCGGTCGGCGCGTGGCCTGAACGGTTTTGGCGACGTGTTTTTTCGCGCCAAAGTCAACTTGCTTGGTGATGACGGAGGCGACTTCGCGTTGGCGTTCTTGCCCTATATCAAGCTACCAGCGAACGATGCCGCGAGTTTGGCTCTCGGTGATGGAGCTGTCGAGGGCGGAGGCATTCTGACATCGCAGATCAAGCTTCCACAGGACTTCATGCTAGGGCTTCAGACCGAAGTCGACGCGCTTCAAGGTGGCAAAGACACGCTGCTTCATCCGAATTTCGTGAATATCGCAACAATCTCGCACGAGGTTCCCGGCATCAAAAACCTGACAGCATTCGGCGAATTCTATTCATCTATAAGTACGGACCGTTACACGCCGACGTTCTTCACCGCGGATTTCGCAATGGCTTACCTTATCAAGCCGTCGACGCAACTCGACATTGGCACCAACATTGGTCTTAACAAGGAAGCTCCAAATCTTCAGATCTATGCCGGCATCGCGCAAAGGTTTTGATTTTTTACGGTGGCGACCATTGCCTTTGCTCCGGCAGGCGGCCCGGGGATCGTCGAGGTTGACGAGACCTTCGTCGGCGGCAAGGCTAAGAACCGGCACAAGGACAAGCGCGGCGACGGATCGGGCGGCACCGGCGGCGCGGGCAAGGAAATCGTCGTCGGCGCCGTCGAGCGCAAGGGCAACGTCGTGGCGCGCGTCATTGAGAACGTTCAGGCTTCGACCCTGACGGCCTTCGTTCAAGAGGCCGTGTCGGACAAGGTCAGCCTGCTCTGCACCGACGCGTGGCGCGGCTACAGCAAGCTCAACGAGACCTTCCCGCACGGCATCGTGGACCACAGCGTCGGCGAGTACGTTGTCGGGGTGGCGGGTCGATGATGAAGGGCGACTCGATGACCAGCGGCGGCGCAGCCACTGGGGCTGGCGAGAACAAGCCGACCGCGACTGGCGGCGAGCCAGGCGGCGGTGCGGGCAAGAACTAACTTCGCCCTGCGGAACGCGCCCGCGAGATAGTTAGTCCCGCCGACGGCGGGTGTCCGCCAATGAAAAAGGCCCGGCTTGCGCCGGGCCGATTGCTGCCGAATGCTGCTACAGTCCCGACCGGTGGGCCGCTAGCGTCGTTTTAACGCGCCCCTGCCATCCTCCCCTGGATGGCCACTCCGCCCCGCCGCCCCAGCAAGCGAAAGACCGACGCACGCGCGATGTCGTCGCCGATCGCGCCGTCGTCGCCAAGCCCATCGACCCGCGCCAGTCCGGCTTGTTCGACGAGCCGCTGCCGACATGGTCCGGCCCTGCCTGCCGACGCTCGTCGAAAAGCAGCCGGTCGGGCGGCGGGCAGTATACTAAAGTCGTATACGCGAGGCAGCGAAAAATACACCCATCGCGGCAAAAAATAGTGCCATAACTTATTTTCGTTGCGGAGGGCGGGGGTAAAAATGGCCCAGGAAGAAATCAAATACACGTTACCCAGCCAGGTCGGCGGCGCGCAAAACGGCAGACAAGTTGATTTGATTGTCACCTATGATCCCACCATGCGGAATAGGGATGGATCGTACACGGTCACGTCGGCTACCGGTACCTACGCGATCGTCAATGATAGTGGTGCGGTCACTAGTGTCGATACAATAACCGGCTTAGTACCAGCGGGCACAGGCGGCCTCGGGGCTAACGACGACGAGCTGTTTCTTTCCTCCGATCCATCCACCACGCCTATTGTTGATTACCATGGAATTACTTATTCGATAAGCAATCCTGCCGACTCCAATATCACAACTTCCACTGATGCGAGGTACGGACAGGTAAATTTTTTTGACAGGAACAGCAATCAAAGCGTTACATCCGCTCCGACTGATACGCCTTATTACCTGGAAGCTGGGGAAAATCATTTTGAATTAACCGTTACGGCGTGCTTTGCTTCTGGGACGATGATCTGCACCAACGAAGGTAATGTCTCAGTTGAAAACCTAATGATTGGTCAGTTTGCGCTAACTGCATTCGGCGTGTATCGCCCGATCCGCTGGCTCGGCCATCGCGTCATGGACTGCCACTCTGATCCCGCAGCAACGCAGCCCGTGCGCATCTGCGCGCATGCTTTCGGACAAAGCCGCCCCGCGCGTGATTTACTGGTCTCTCCAGGCCACGCCATCTGTGTCGACGTCCTCGGCGAGGTGCTGATCCCGGCTGCTGCACTCGTCAACGGCTCGACCATCCAGCAGGTCGAGGTCGACGAGGTCACCTATTGGCATGTCGAGCTGGACAGCCACGACATCATCCTCGCCGAGAACCTGCCCGCCGAGAGCTACCTCGACATGGGCAACCGCGGCTTCTTCAAAGAAACCGACGTCATCGATCTCGCCGCCGGTCCCGACGGCGTTCCGTCACAGCGTACGCACGCCGACTTCTGCCGGCCGTTCGTCGACGGGGGTCCCATTCTGGATGCCGTGAAGGCGCAGCTGCGTCGACGCGCCGAAAGCCTCGGCTGGGCGCACAGCGACGCGCTCGAGATGCATCTCGTCGTGGACGGGCAGCGGCTCGACCCGGTGGTGCGCGGTCTGACGGCGCGCTTCGAGGTGCCGGCCGACGCCAAGGACGTCTGGCTCCTGTCGCCAACGGCTCGGCCTTGCAACGTCTTTGGTACTAGCGACGGGCGAGAACTCGGCCTCTTCATCAGCGCCCTGCGCATCGATGACGGATTCGACGTGCGCGATGTCGCCATAGATGATCCTCTGCTCTGCATCGGCTTCCACGCGGTCGAGGATGGCGCTCGACGTTGGACGTCTGGCCGCGCTCGGCTGCCGGCCGCGCTGTGGCAGGGCTGCGAGGAGAGCTTCTATCTGCGCGTCGAGCTCGCCGGGATGCCCCTGCCTCGTTGGATTGCGCCAGCTGCTGAAGCCGTTGCGGCCGAGCGGCCAAGGCTCTCCGTCGTCGCTTGACGTGACATGAGCCCGGCCAAAAGGTCGGGCTCATCCCTTGCGTTCATTTCGCGCCTCCGCGACACGTTCGCTGGTGATGTCACCGGCCGGTCCCTCGCTCCGCAGCACCTTGTCGCCCTTGTCCGCAAGGTCGAAAGCTAGCCCCACCGCTCGCTTTTTCAGACGGCATTGGGGTCGACCGCATCTCGGTCCCGTCCGGCGCCCGCGCCACAACGATCCATCCCGTGACGGCCCGCTTGCCGTTGCCGACGTGCGGGACCTCGTTCCAGCTCATCGAGATCTAGGTCGCGCGCCGGCCGCAGCTCGAGCAACGCAGGCGCCGCTTCTTCGGGATGTCGATGAAGAACGTCTCGTCCGGCAGCCGCAGCGCGTCGAAGGTCAGCTTGGATACGTGCCCGCATGGCGCGCCGCAGTGAACGGAGAAGGTCGACATGCCCTGCCGGCGCGCGTCGCCAATCGTCGGCAGGTTGTCGCCAAGCTGGTCCTTGATGCTGTCGCGGCACCGCTCGCATGCCATGACTCGACGCCCGTCTCGCACTTGCTAGAACAAAAAAAGAACGCGTGGGGCGGAGATGGGCAGCGGCTGGGTGTGCGAGGCGCGACGAGCACGCGTGGCTGATCGAAGGAGAGAGCCACTGCGAAGCGCGAGGCGTGCCGGGCCCCGACTGCAACTTTTCGAGCGGCCGGGACGATCCGCCGGACGATAGCCGCATCATGGCGGGGGTAAGTAGGCCAAGTCGGCATAGGCCGACCAGACATCCTTGGCTGGATGGGGCGGTGCCAATCCGACAGCGGTGGCGGAGACGCGTTAAAGCGACTGGCCGTTGGCCTTTCGACACACTCAGCTTAACGTCACGGTTAAGGTTGGAGATTGCCGGCGCCACGATCCTTCCCGACGCTGCCGCCGCACCGGACCCCGTCACCCCGGGCTCCGCGCCGAAGCCGGCTGCCTTCGCATGGCGGACCAGCGGGCATACGGCGCCTTCAGGGTCATGGCTCGTCGATCCCGTCGCCCACGCGCTGGTGTTCATGGCCCGCTACCGCTTCGTCCTAATGCCGGTGCTGATCCTTGGCGGCATTCTCATCGGCGTAATCGGTTCAGGCGACAAGAAAGCTCGTCCTTCAAGCCCTGCTATGACCGGATACCAGCCGGAGCCGCCGTCGCGACGCTCTCACCGTTGGATGTTTGTGCCGCTCTCCATCGGGACCGCTGTGCTAAATTTGCTGTTCGGCACGTGGGTCAGCGGTCTGATCGTGTACAGCCTCGGCGCCGAAGGACAGGCGACAATCACCGGCTCGCATAGCACGGGCACGATCTATAACAGCCATCGTGTGAACGGGTATGACGTTCTAATCCGCACCTCCGATGGCCGGACATTCGAGAGCAGCTTCGAAGATGACGACTTAAACGTCTACCCTCACTACAACGCAACGGCGTATCCCGGCGAAGGTGATGAATTCAACGTTCGCTACCTGCGGCGCTTTCCGACGGATTTCATCATCCTCGGCGAGGACGACAGCCCTTGGGCGCATGGTCTAAAATGCCTGAGACTCGCCGAGGTTCGCTCAGAAGCCGAAAGCAAATCCCGATTTGCGCCTGATGTTGCAGCATATCGCAAAGCCGTCGTCGAAGCGACGAGCGCTGAGACAAGCGCTGGATGCGATTAGCTTTGGAAGTCACCACGCTTCTACGGGGTCGATACTCTTTCGCTTGGATTTTCAGTGTCCGTGTCGTCGGCAGTGCGATTTGTCAAACGCCCAAGGTGGCTGAATCCACCCGGTTGAATTTGGCGGCAGGTCGAGCTGAGAAAGCTGCAAAGCGTCCCCAACCCCAGCGCTAAGAGACCGCATCAAAAGTTGTTTAGAGATCGTTGCGTGGCCTACGGTAGCCACGCAGCGATGGAAGCGCGGCTTGATCACCGCCACACGGCATGAGCATTCTTAACGCGCCGGTTCCTCTTCGAGACGATCCACGACATGGCCGTCATGATCGACCGCGAGCGCGTCGGGCGCGAGGCCAGTCCGTCCGCCGGCGTCGTCGACAGCCAAACCATCAAGGCGCCTGCCGCGAAGGCCCGGGGCTACGATGCCGGCAAGAAGATCGTCGGCCGCAAGCGTCACATCGCCGTCGATACCGACGGGCGGCTGCTGATGATCAACCTGACCACTGCCGACATCTCCGACAGCGCGGGCGCGCAGAAAATCCTTGATCAGATCCGCAAGCGCTGGCCCTGGGTCAAACACCTGTTCGCCGATGGCGCCTACGATCGCCGCACCCTCATGGACAAGGCCGCCTACAAGGACTTCGTCATTGAGATCATCCGTCGCATCGAAGGCCAGAAGGGCTTCGAGGTCCTGCCGCGACGCTGGGTCGTCGAGCGCACCTTCGGATGGATGACCCGCTGGCGTCGACTGGTGCGCGACTACGAGCAGCGCATCGACGTCTCGACCGCCATGATCCACGTCGCCATGGGCAGCCTCCTATGGCGACGCATCCTGCACTGAAGCCATTCTCAAACGGACTCTAAGGATCGACGGTGCCCGCGTTGCACGAACCGTACCGACGTTCCAGACACTGGTAACACGCAGCTCCTCTTCTTGAACAAAAGTATAATGTAGCAGCATTGTCACGCACCCACGGAAGTCTCTTACCTAGTACTAAAGGACATTGGCGCGGATCCAGCCGTCATGAATACAAGAGGCATCACTACGGGGGATGACATGAAGAAACTGTATCGCGCACTCGCTTTCGCTGCGGTCGCAATTTCGGGACCCGCGCTCGCCGCGGACCTGCCGTCTCGGCGCGCGCCGCCGGTTTACATCCCGCCGCCAATCCCAGTGTTCACGTGGACCGGCTTCTACGCCGGCGGACAGATCGGCTACGGCTTCGGTCGGGACCAAGCGTCGGCCGCCTTCGGCGCGCTGATTCCCGGTGCACCGACCGTCGGATATGGGTCGCGCCCAGATGGCGTGATCGGCGGCGGCCACATCGGCTACAACTACGAACTCAACAACGGTCTTTTCGGCGGGGGTCTTGTCGTTGGTGTCGAAGGCTCGATCGACGGAAGCAACATTCGCGGCACGGGGGATCCCGGCACGGCGATCGCAACAGCTCTTGGAGCGCCCGGAGCTATCCCCGCCGGCCTGCTGACGAACGCTGTTCGGAAAGAGGTCGAGGGTTCGATCCGCGGTAGGGTCGGCATCGCCGCCGACCGTGCGTTGTTTTACGCAACAGGCGGTGTGGCCTTTGGACAGTTCCACTCGTCCTACAACTTGAATGCTGGTGCCCTCGGAATTCCCGCTACCCTGAACCTCGGTGATTTCACCCATCAGCGCATCGGGTACACCGTCGGCGGCGGCGTCGAGTACGCGGTCACGACGAATTGGACCCTTCGGGCGGAGTATCGCTACACCGATTACGGCAGGTTCACCGACAACGTCTTGGCTGGTTTGGTTGGCGCTGGCGCCGGCGTTCCCGTCACCCATCACGAGAAGGACAACACCGTCCAGATGGGCTTTAGCTACCTGTTCTCGACGCCCTCGGCAGCCCCGGTCGTCGCTCGTTACTGAGCCTTTCAGAACTCTGGTCTCCGTGCGGAATGCGAAACTCCACGGCGGCGTGAGGGTGGGCTCGGAACGAAAGTTCCGGGCCCATTTTTATAGGCAACCGCCCGCCTGATTCGGCTTTGCTCATTCAAAGCCGAAGACCCAGCGTCGCGCCAGGCGTATCGCTGCCGCCTTCAGGCGCGCCTTGACGGTCGGTCGCGCGGGCGCGGAACTTGCCATCGGCCCGGTCACGTCCGGCGCCCCCACCGGAACTCCGCCGACATAGCGCGTGTAGGCGGCCGCCCAATCGTCCGCGACTTCGCGCTGCGCCTCGGCTTGGGGGAGCACCCATGCGGACGCGGCGCTGCAGCTCGACCTCGAGCACGTCCTCTGCACCGCCTCCGCCCATGGCTCCGGCCAAAGATTCGCGACGACGTTCGCACCGCCGATCGCCAGCGGCACTAGTGTGCTGTCCCGCAAGTCTCTTTACATAGTTGGATGATGAAGCGATGATTCGCCAGGAGGGCGGATCATGGCGCGCATAGGTCGACCGCAAGAGCAGCTTCTCATGCTTAGCGACATCGAGCGCGAAGAGCTCGATCGACTTGGGCGATCGCAGTCGGCCTCGCACAGCCTCGTGCGGCGGGCGCAGATCATCCTCGCATCCGCAGCGGGCGAGGCCAACACGTCGATCGCGAGCCGTCTCGGCGTGTCGAACCCGACGATCTGCCACTGGCGCAAGATCTGGTTCGAGAAGGGACTGACCGGCCTCTACGGCGAAGCCAGGTCCGGGCGACCGAGGACCCACGACGAGGAGCGCATCGCGAGCCTTCTGCGCACGGTGCTCGAGAGCAAGCCGGTCGGCGCGACACACTGGACCGTGCGGTCTGCAGCGGCGGCGAGCGGGCTTTCCAAGAGCACGGTCGCGCGCATGCTTGCGCTGTTCAACGTCCGGCCGCACCGCTCCAAGACCTTTCGGCTCTCGAGCGATCCGCTGTTCGTTGACAAGGTGCGCGACATCGTCGGGCTCTATCTCAATCCGCCCGACCACGCGCTCGTGTTGTGCGTCGACGAGAAGACGCAGGTCCAGGCGCTCGAGCGTCGCCAGCCGATGCTGCCGCTCGGCCTCGGCTACATCGAAGGTGTCACCCACGACAACGTCCGTCACGGGACGACGACATTGTTCGCCGCGCTCGACATCGCCAACGGCCAAGTGATGACGCAGTGCCGGGCGCGTCACCGACACCAGGAGTTCCTGGGGCTTCCTGAAGCACATCGAGGCCAACGTGCCGAGCGACCTTGACCTCCACCTCGTCGTCGACAACTACGCGGCTCACAAACATCCAAAGGTCCGCGCATGGCTGGCTCCACGACCTCGTTTCACCCTCCACTTCACGCCGACCTACGCATCGTGGATGAACCAGGTCGAACGCTGGTTCGCGCTGATCACGCAACGCCAGATCCGACGGGGCTCCTTCGTCAGCGCCAAGGATCTGGTCGCCAAGATCGAGGCGTTCGTCGCTGCCTATAACGTCAAGGCGAGACCATTTCAGTGGACAGCAACCAGTGACGCGATCTTCGCCAAGCTCGAACGTCTATGTAAAGCTATTAACGGGACAGCACACTAGAGCACTTTCCGATCGGCGGGACTCGTGGTGGGATTCCCGAATCGGCTGCGGCCTGATTCAAGCTTCGTGCTGGCGCGAGGAGGCCGGCACGCATGGGCCAGCCGTTGTCGCTCGATCTTCGTGAACGCGTCGTCGCCGTCGTCGATGGCGGCCTTTCGCGGCGCCAGGCGGCGGCCCGCTTCTCGGTCAGCCCGACGACCGCGATCCGCTGGTGCCGGCGCAAGGCGTCCGGCAACCTGGCGCCGGCGCGCCAGGGCGGCGATCGCCGGTCGCACCGCATCGAGGCGCATGCCGACTTCATCCTCGCCGAGGTCGCGGCCGCTCCCGACGTCACGCTCGAGGACCTGCGCACGAAGCTGATCGACGCGCGCGATGCGCGCTTCGGCCTCACGACGATCTGGCGCTTCTTCGACCGGCGCGGCATCACGTATAAAAAAAGACCGCGCACGCCGCCGAGCAGCAGCGCGCCGACGTGAAGGCGGCGCGCGAGGCCTGGTTCGAAGGCCAGCTCGACCTCGATCCCGACACGCTCGTCTTCATCGACGAGACGGGCGCGACGACCAAGATGGCGCGCCTGCGAGGACGGGCGCCGAGAGGCGAGCGCTGCCGGGCCGCGGTGCCGCACGGCCATTGGAAGACGACGACCTTCACCGCCGGCCTCACCACCCGCGGTCTCGTGGCGCCGATGCTCATCGACGGCGCGATGGACGGGCCGGCCTTCCGCGCCTACGTGACGACGGTGCTCGTGCCGGAGCTGCGCCCCGGCGACATCGTGGTGATGGACAACCTGCCGGCGCACAAGGTGGACGGCGTCCGCGAGGCGATCGAGGCGGCGAGGGCGAAGCTGCTCTACCTGCCGGCCTACTCGCCGGACTTCAACCCGATCGAGATGGCGTTCGCGAAGCTGAAGGCCCTGCTGCGCGCCGCCGCACCACGAACCATCACGGCGCTCTGGAAGACCATCGCGGAAGCAATCGAGCGCTTCGGGCCGGCCGAATGCCAAGCCTACCTCGCTGCCGCAGGATACGACGCCACCTGATGGGAAAATGCTCTAGCAGGCTGCTGAAGAAGGGTGTCGCAGGGCTTTGAGGACGGCTTCGTCGCCGAGATGGTAGACGAAGTCGATGATGAGAGAGCCGTCGTCCTGAAGTTCGGCGGATCCGGAGCCCTGGACCTCGTCCATCTCGTCGAAGCCGCACCAGGTGAAGTCGATCTCATCATGGTTGTAGGCGATGTCGAGACCGACTTGCACGGCGCCGAAGCTGATCTCGCCATGTCCCTCGCTGCCGACAACCAGCGTGGCCGGTCCGCAGAGGTCGAGGAAGTCGCGGTCCCATAGGTCCGCCTCGACGATCCGCCAGCGGCCGACGAGCGCGCTCTTCGCCTTCGTCATGTCGCGGGCTCCGCGAGCAGCTTGGGCAGCCTCACCAGATTGTAGGCGGCGGCCGCGAAGGTGAAGGCCCATCCGACGCGATCGGTGCCGCGCCGCATCGGCCGCCGCATGCCGCCGATCGTCTTCATCCACCCGAAGGCCTCCTCGATGCGCTTACGGATGCGCGGGCTCGCGGCATAGCCGGGGTGGCGCGTGGTGCGTCGATCGATGGCCGACCCGCGCAGGCGGCGCGCCACGTGCGGGCGTACGTTCATCGAGCGCAGCTCGTTCACGAAGTCGGACGTGTCATATCCCTTGTCGGCGCCCAGCGTGATGGCGCCGTGGCGATCGGCTTGCTTTTCGATCATCGCCAAGGCGGCGAGGCGCTCGGCGTGGCCGCCGGCCTGCGTCAGGCAGGCGTCGACGACGAGGCCGCAGCGGTTCTCCATCAGGGCGTGGCCGAGGAAGGCGAGCCTGGCCTCCATGCCCGCACCTATGCGAGATGCGTTCTGCGGGACGAAGGGGGCTGTTGAGATCAGAGAAAGAGCATGACGAACCTGCCGACCAATCACCCACAGCGAAAGGCTTTGAACGACGAGGTTCACGCCAGGCCGCCCGAATCGCTTACAGCCCCACTTCGACTATCTTGCCTGGCGATCGTAGCTGATCTATCGGCGCACCAGACGCAGCTCGACCAGCTGAGCGAATTGGCTCGCTACTTTGGCGTCGAACCCCCGCAGCCGTCTACGACTCATTACAGTGCAGATTTCGGCAGCTTTAGGCTTAACTGGGAGCGACACACGGAGTTCGCCCGCTATACAATCATCGTCGCCGGAGTGGCTGAGAACGACCTGTTTGCCGCGCCTGCTACAGATAGCATTCCTGCTGACTTCCTTGAGACGCTTCCCGGACAACTCATCGCTGCCACCCACGCTGTCTTCGTCGAGGATGGCCCGACGTACTCTGATGCGAAGACGCTTGCAGCGCATTATTTCGACAGCAACGTGCTCATAGGGGCCGAGGTCGCCGGCGGACGCGGTCGCGTTTTCACAGACTTTCGCATCCGTTCGAATGGCGCCGGGCGGCTACTGGTTTGCAACAGAGGTATGACCGGTCGCCAGGCCGGCCGGACGCTACAGCGGCTATTTGAGATCGAAACCTACCGAATGATGGCGCTGCTGGCACTCCCCGTCGCTCGCGACCTCGCGCCTCGCCTAACAACACTCGAAGAGGAACTCGTCGCTGTGACGGCGGCGCTGATTGCGACGACTGAGATGGACGAACCGATGCTGCTAGAGCGCCTTGCAGGCATCGAGTCGGAGATCGAGAACAAGATCTCGGCGACCGAGTACCGCTTTAGTGCCGCCAGCGCCTATGCGAACCTCGTCAAGCAGCGCATAGTAGACTTGAGGGAAGAACGCATCGAAGGGCTTCAAACTTTCCTTGAATTCACGGAGCGACGCATGGTCCCGGCAATGCGGACCTGTCGGTCTGTCGCAGCTCGTCTCTCATCGCTGTCAGAACGCGTCGCCCGGGCAACCGAGATGCTAGCGACCCGGATCGACGTGTCGCGGGAGCGGCAAAACCAAGCGCTCCTCAAATCCATGGACAGACGGGCCAGCATGCAGCTTCGTCTTCAAGAGACAGTCGAGGGCTTGTCGGTCGTCGCAATCTCTTACTACAGCGTTGGCCTCCTCGCGTATGCCGTCAAGGGTTTGAAGGCCGCCGGACTGCATCTCGATAGCGAAATCGTAAACGCGCTCGCAATCCCCATTGTGATCCTGATAACGGCCATCGGCATGAAACGTATCCACCGTATGGCGAAGAAACCGGCCGAATAGCTATAGGTGACAGAAGCTTTCAGCCGCACCACGACCATCGCGATCGGTCATCGCTTCGAGACTTCCTCCTATCCGTCTGGCCATGCCGCATGCGGACGGCTGATGGCTATCATCCTGACGGCTATGGTGCCGGCCAAAGCGCAGGCCCTGTTCGCACGCGGAGAGCGCTACGGACACAATCGCCTCGTCGCCGGGACGCACTTCCCGACTGATTTCGAAGCGGGCGGCGTCGCCGGCTCTGTCATCGCCGCCGCGTTGTTTCGCGGTCCGCTATTCATGTCCGATTTCGCAATGGCTAAAGCCGAAGCTCGATCTGCGCTTGGCTTTGAGGCCGCGGGCCCTCGAACGGCCATTGCTTGCTAGACGTCCGCTTTGCGCGCTCGGCGCTTTGATAGCGGACGGTCGGTGTTTTGGCGGAAAACCCGCAGAAAGCCGTCGGACTGTTCCGGCCAACTCGAGCCACCAGGCGGCTTCGCGCCCACCTCAGACGTTCGCGACGGCCCCGAACGTGCCCAAGCGGACATCGTTTACTTGCTCTAGATGCCTTACCCTTAAGACCCGCGCCGGTACTCCGCCGGAGTCACGTCGAGCATTCGGCGAAACAGCCGCGTCATGTGACTTTGATCGGCAAAGCCGCAATTGGCAGCGATGACCTTCAATGGCACATGTCGATCTGCGAGCTGCCGCTTGGCGTGGCCGATCCGCTCCTGCATTACGTAAGCATGAGGCGAGCGACCGAAGGCCGCACCGAATTTCCGCGAAAAATGAAAGGAGCTTAGCTGCGCGACGCTGGCAAGATCGGCCAGCGAGATCGCCCGGTCGATATGGTCCTGGATATATTGCACAACCAGACGCTGTTGGAGTTTCGAGAGGGCGCCGCGCCGTGGCTGTCGGTTTCACGAAAGACGACCGTCGCGTAAGTCCGCAGGATGTGGACGCACGCTTGGTTTCTCAGCGCGTCAACGTAGAGTTTGCCGCCCAGGCCGCCACTGCTGAGTTCGTTGGCCAGGGCGATCGCCAGATTGACAAGCACGGGATCCTGCGCCTTCAGAACGTCGGCCAATTCGATGTCTTCGATGTCCCGATCGAAGACGTCGGCGGCGACCGATGCCATCGAGGTCGGGGAAATGTAGAGGTGCGAGACCTTGATGGGCTGCGACCAGCGCCAGTGTGTCTCGACGGCGTGGGTTAGTACCGAGACGCTGCCCGGCGCGACCAGCCTCTCGCTCCAAGCGTCGCCGAAACGCCGATATATCGGTGTCATGCCCTCCTTGTAGACAACGATGACGTAGTCGCGCATCGCCGGGACCGGCACGTCGGACGCCTTATAACGAAACTCGCGGAGCTTCAGGCCGTCCCATGCTTGTCGAAGGCGTCGATCGGGTAGTCGACGAGCGGCAGCACGCGGCCCTCTGTGCCCGGCGCGCCCGATCCCATCCGGTGGATCGTCATAAGCGCTCACGGCATTCCGGCTTGGGCCAGCGACGGCGAGGTTCGCACTACGGGGGTTCCCTTCAGGACCACGGTCGCAGAAGCGCAGATCGCTGCGGCACGGCAAGGGCTCGGGATGACGACCCTGCCGTGCTTCGTCGGTGAAGGCGACCCCCTGCTGGTGAGGGTGCCGGGCACCGGCCCGCACATGTACTGAACGCTGTGGCTTCTCACACAGGGCGAAACACGCAAGACGAAGCGCGTGCGGCTCTTTACCGAGTTCGTATCCAGCAGGCTCGCCACGTATGCTCCGCTTCTCGCGGGGTTGCGCACATCGCGCGACTAATACGCAGCGGGTTATTCGGCAGTGAACATTGTCTGCAAGCGGACATCCCCAACGGGGCGAGTTGGTCGCGACCAACCGGAGAACGAACGCTCGCTTCGACGGCGCCTGCCCGAAGCCGTCGTTCCGACAGGCGCTAATCTCGGACGTTCAGCCAGATGGGTCTGTTTTTCGGAGCAGTGGTTCAAACCAACACATCGACCTGCCGTAACTTGGCGACGATCTCCTCCGCCTTGTGGCGCTTCCTGGGCATTCTGAAATCCTCCTCCATGGCGCAAAGCCATACATCAGGGAGGACCACTTCTCAGGGGGCAGATCGGCAGGCCGAGCGGCTAGGAGTCCCGATCCGACGCTCCTCTGAGCTTCGAAGCTATGAAACGTGCGAAAACTTTTTTAGGCTCGGCGCCCATGGCCTCAAGGATCTCGACGAACTCGACAACGTCGAGCCGACGTTCGCCATTCTCGTATTTTGCGACGAACGACTGAGGGCGCCCCACCTTCTTGGCCAAGACAAGCTGCGTGAAGCCCGCATTTCGTCGCGCCTCTATGAGGATGTCGCACAAGCGCTGGTGTCGGAATGATCGGATGGTCTTGGGCATGCGCCAGCGCTCAAAGGCGCCGACGAAGCTGATCCCGATATCGGATCATCCCAAATTAGGATTTAGCTCAGGACTGCGAAACAAATGGGAGGGACTGGTCGTCCTTTGCCCCGATAAGGTCGGGGGTATGATCGGGTGAAGGTCTACTGATCCTTTGCTGTTGCGGCCTACTGGCTTGCTTGTTGGCCTGGCAAGCGCGTGCTCAGGCGCGCCGACCATCGTGGACAGTCGCACAAAAAGACGCAAGCCTAAGCGACGGGGCGCCAAGACCCGGCAGCTATGTCCGGCCTAGCAACAAAGAACACGGATCGTTCGTGACGTCGCGACGCCGAGGGGAGGGCGCTTCCGAAACGGACAGACGCAGCCTTGCTGATCCCGAGCGAATGCCCGTGTTCTCTTTCGCGGCCGTGGTAATGCGTCGTGAACCCGAACGGCTCCAAAAATCCCATAAAAGGATATTTTTCTGGACTTCTGAGCCGGCCGGAGCGACTGACGCGCACGACCTTGTCAGCTCCCGGAGGGTCCCGATGCGCTCGCTTAGATGCTTCGCCACCATTTCGATGACATTGATATCTACCGCAGGTGCTCAAGCTTCGCCTCGCAACTGGATCGACCGTTACATTGCCGCGCACGGACATTGCAGACAGGCGCCTGTCGGCTATTTCACAACCGTCAATCCCTTGGAGAAGCCGATCACCGAATGGACAGACGGTGATCTCGCCGATCTTAAAGCCGCGCTTGATCGTTGCGATGCTCTGCCTGAGGCCGAATCAGGCGTATCCAGATTGTGGACAGGCCCTCTCTATCGAAGCTACGTGGCGCTTGTCCGCGAGCAGCAGGAGCGGGCACGTAGGGAAGAAGATGCGAAGGCGTCCGCGCAGGAGCAGGCCGAGCGCGTGGAAGCCACCCGACAGCGCCGTATCAACGCCGACAAGCAGGCTGCCTCCGACAGAACGGCGGCGTTGCGGCGCGCGGCCGACGATGAGGACAAAGAGCGCAAAGCCTCTGAAGATCGAACCACGGCGGTTGCCGACGAGCTGAAGGCAGCAGCGCACCTTGCTGATGAGACCGAAGCACGCGCCAGAGCGGTAAGGGCAGAAGCACAGGCACGCTATGGGGTTGAAGCCGCCAAACGGCGTGCTCAAGAAGCGGAAGAGCAGGCGATCAAGGCCGACGAGCAGGCGAGAGCCGAAAAGCAAGACGCGGATCGACGTTTCGCCGAAGCACACTCAGGAACATACAGTTCTGCGCCAACTCGAGGGCCGACGCCTCCTTCATCTTCCGAAGCCCGAGGCGACGGGAAGAGCGGCTCGGTGCAAAGAGAGGCGCGCCAGCAAGCTGCCACGACGCCGGCTACCACGAATTCAAATTACGTCGCATGCAAGATGCTGAATGAGCTCATTACCGCATCCCAAGCGATCGAAAAGGGTGACGGCGACATAGGCGCGGCGCTTGTCAACGCGGGCGAATGCTTCATGATCGACAAGGGTACGAAGGTGCAAGTCAAGGTCGCTGACGTGGAGGCTCAAGACCCAAAGGTCGTTTGCGTTCAAATCAACGGCCACTCAAACTGTTTGTGGGTGCCCACGTCGATCTTGGAGGAAGCCGGAAATTGATCACTTCGATTTGGTCAAGCACTGTGGCGATCACCTTCTGGTGATTGCTCGCCTATTCACGTTTCGACGAACGAGAGGTCCGCTTCGTGGAAGCAGCGAGGAGAAGTAATCGAGCACTTGAGAAGTGGCATCCACCTGATCGTTGTGCTTGCTTCTAGGGAAAGCAAGTAGCTCGTCGACATAGCAGCTCAGCCAGGGCGCCTCTTTGGGCAAATGCACTTGCCCCGCCTCAAATCGGGCAAGCTGAGCAAGCAGCCGTGCCTGCTTGTCGTATCGTGGCCGCCGCAGCAAAGCGCGGAGATGCTCGGTCCGACGTAGCTCCTGTTGCAGACTACGTCCGAGCTCGGTGTCTTCGATCAGCGTCGCATCCGGCTCCCACGCCGCGTTGAACTCGATGATCTTGCGGCGCAAATTCGGCGTTTCGTAACGGCCACGCATCACCTCAAGCAAATAGTAGTCTGAGCCCACGGAGCCCCAGAGCATGCCCACCGAATAACTGCTCGTCTCCTCGATTGTGGAAGCAGTGTCCCAGGTGGCAACTAAAGTTTGGAACTCGGGCGGCTCCTCGTCATAAAACCGGAGCCAAGCTCGGTGGACCAGGTTGCCTTCCGGCGGCACAGGTTCCTGCATGTATTGGGCTGAGAACTGCATCGAGCCTATCGCGCGACGCATCTCATCAAGAGCCTCTCGCGGTTCACGAATTGGATCCAGCACTTCGTCGACCTTGCGGTCGTAGAAGGCGGTTGGACTAATTGGATAACGCTTCGCCTCCGGCGCAATGGCAGGGATCAGTAGGTGTTCCCAGTCACCTGACGACAGCACATGCCCGACGAGATCGTCCTGATGCAGCCGTTGAGATACGTGAATGAAAGCCCCCTTTTGCTTGTCGTTCAGTCTTGTACGGTGCGCCGTATCCCAGAAGTTCAGTTCGCGTAGCCTCACGGCGTCCGAAAGAGCAGCCTCTGGGCTCAAGGCGTCATCTGCGATTATAAGGTCGGCCCCACGACCCATGACAGGCCCGGCAATTGACACCGCATATCGAAAACCGCGCTCCGTCGTGATCGACTCCACGCTCCGATCTCCGCCGCGCGCAATCTGAAATCTCGGGAAAGCTCGACGATACCAATCGGTTTTTACAACGTTTCGAAACGCGCTCGCATGCACTTTCGCTAAGCTCTCGGAGTACGAGACGCAGATGATCTTCAGCCGGGGATCATGGCCGAGCAGCCATGCCGTGAAAGCAACCGACACGAGGGTGGATTTCCCGGACCTCGGCGGCACATTGATGATGAGCCGCGTGACTTCGCCAGCTTCTATCTTGCGCAGCGCTTCAGCGATGGCATGAATATGCCAATTGTCGAGGAACGTGGTGCCGGGTTCAAGCAGCGCAAAGCACTTTTCGTAGAAGACAAGAAAATCCGTGCGCAGGGCAGCGCGGTAAGCGGCCGAAAGCTCGGTCATTTTTTGCACCCGGGTACAAATTTTCGGTCGGCAACGTTGCGACTCAGACCGTCGATTGCGCCTTGAGGCGCCTTGCGCCTCTTCCGAGCCTCATCCACGTTCTCGTTCACCTGCAGCTCTTTAAACCGCCGATGTAGGTAGCGATCCAAGGCAGCCTGTTCTTCTTGCGACGCGGTCTCGCCAGTCGTTTTTCCATCGGCCTCGCGTTCGCGAGACCGCCGCTCAAGCTCCTTGACGCTCGAAACCCTTCCCTTTGTCATAGCCGCATTGAAAAGGGCATGATCGAGCGCCAGCCTCCGCGTCGTAGTTATCGAGCGCCCGTCGATGCGAAGTTCGAAGGGCTCATCTAAAAAATCGACTTTGGGGCGCGGCTTACCTTTCCGGCCCCATCGGTTTCGAATTTCACCTGTCTTGATTTGATGTTTACTTGGAGGGCGGCAGTAGCCCACCGGCTCGTTGTCGTCGGTCTGATCATCGCCATCTTTTGTCATGACGCATCTCACCGAGACGCCAGGGGAGAGGTCGGTGGCGCGAGACGTTCGGCGGCGACTTCTGAGAAGGTTAGGCCGGTCTCGAGATGCCGCGCCGGCGCTTTGGTTCGCGCCTCCATTCGACGAACAGCGAGGTCGACGTAGGCCGGATCAATCTCCAAACCATATCCGCGTCGGCGGGTGAGGTGGGCGGCCACGAGAGTAGTCCCGCTGCCAGCGAAGGCGTCGAGGACGATGTCTCCTCGGTTTGAGACGTCCAGGATTGCGTCTTGGATCATTGCGAGGTTCTTCGGCGTCACATGACCTTCGCTCCCAGCATCGCGCTGTTGATTGGCGCCCGGGTAGCTCCAAACGTTTGACCGATTACGGCCATGGCGGCCGAGCCGAACGTTGTCGACGTGCGCCACCGCACCTTTCTTCCAAACGAAACATAGCTCATGGCCGGACCGCCACGGGGTACCCATGCCCGGGTTTGTCTTGGCCCAAACCGCGAGATTGAAGAGTTCGCCGTAGACCGCGCGACCTGCCGCCATGCTCTCGACCACGTGACGCCAGTCCATGAACTGTAGGGAAAGCGACCCTTCACGTGAATAGGCGGCCGAATGACGAAAACTCGCGGCGAGGAACTCGGTGAAAGCATCCGAACTCATTTCGCCCGAAGCCATCGAGAATTCTCGCGCCCCGGCCCTCCCTGTGACATGGCCGCGGATACGAACGTTGAAGGGAGCATCCGAGATCGTTAGGCCAGCTTGCTCGTCGCCCATTAGGGTATCGAAGGATGCTTCCACGATGGCATCTAAGCAGCCAAGCTTGTGGCCACCGCGAAACATCCATACGTCGCCTGGCCGCGACACGACCTGCTCTGGAGGGACTTCGTCGCCTCTTTCAAGATCATCAGGTTCGCAGGTCGGCGAGCTGATGAGAACGTCGATTTCGTACGAGCTGAAGCCTGTAAAGCTTGGCAGCTCGAAGTCGACCGAGGAAAGAAATTCAAGTTCCGTTTTGAGGACGTTTTCGTCCCATGACGAAAGAGTGGCAAGCTTGTTTAGGGCAATGCGCAGCGCACGTATTTCTGGCGCGGAAAGATATTCGATCTTGCTAACTGGAACTTCAACAAGGCCTAGTTGCTTTGCAGCCTCAAGCACCGCCTCACCAGCGATTACTTCAGAGTTTCCGTCGACCAGAATTGGGACAACGCAACCAAATTTCCGAAGGCTTTCTGTTAAGTGCTCGATCTGTCGCTGTTGACGCTTCCGAAGCTTTGTTGTTGCGGGCTTTAGTTGGGACACCAAAACGTATTCTACCGCAAGCCGGGACATTTGCCGCGGGTCGCGAGATACGGACGGGTTATGAGACGAGAAGGTGCGCTTACGGACGCGCGGTGTCGGTGTCGAACACATAGGACCTCACGACCCGGATGAGCTGGTCGCGCAAGACAAGCGCCCTCGTGCAAACGAGGGCGGACTTGTATGGCGCCTGACGCATGATGCTCAACCGGACCGCTTAAGCGGCCCTCAGTGCTTCCGCAGACGCTGCCTCTTCCGGTTCAAGAGGCGAGCAATGGCGAGCTAGTGCGATTTCCGAGCCGTGGTCAAGAAGCGGAGGCCTTGATTAACAGGTATCAATCCGAGGGATTGGTCTCGGATGAGTTCAATGATCCCATTATCGGGAAGTTGGTTTCCCTATTCCGATAATCAAAATCCCATTTCAGAACGCCCCGAACAGAGACCGTTTCGTTTGGAATGCCACCACCACCACCAAAATCCGTAAGTTGCTGATCTAGCTAGAAAAAGCGATCGCGCGCCGGCTTTCCCCCTTCTCTTCCCCCTCCGTCGACAGGGTGGATTTAATCCGGGCGCCGATGAAACGCGTAACCCTCGCCGTGTGGGCCGCGAAATGCCTTGGTGGAGGCCGACACATGGCGATGAGCGACGATCGCATCCGGGATGAACCTTTGAAGCGCGCCAGGCTGCATCCCTGGCCGGTCCGCATCATGCATTGGACGAACGCGGTCGCGATGATCGTGATGATCACCTCCGGCTGGGGAATCTACGACGATTCGGTGATCATCCACGGGCTGCACTTTCCTCAGGCGATGCGCCTCGGAAGCTGGGCGGCGCAGAGCCTGCTCTACCACTTCGCCGCAATGTGGCTGCTCATGCTGAACGGCCTCGCCTATCTCGCCTATGGTGTCGTGACCGGCCGCTTCCGGCAGCGCCTGCTGCCGATCCGCGCCAGTGAGATCGTGACGACCGTGCGGGAGACGCTGCACCTCCACATCGCGCACGACGATCTGACAGTCTACAACGCCGTGCAGAAGCTCCTCTACATCGTCGTCATCCTTGCCGGCATCGCGCAGGTCGTCACCGGCTTCGCGATCTGGAAGCCGGTGCAGCTCTCCTGGCTCGTGGACCTGCTGGGTGGCTTCCAGGGCGCCCGCCTCATCCATTTCATCGGCATGGGCGTCATCGTCGGGTTTCTCGTCGTGCACGTCGTGCTCGCGCTCCTGGTGCCGAAGACCTTGTGGGCCATGCTCGCGGGAGGCCCCCGCGTCGCCCCTCGGCCCGTCGCGCGACCCGACATCGCGGAAGGAGCGGTGCGATGAAATCGATCTTCAGGCCCGACAAGGTCCCCGATCCCGCGATCCTCGACGATCACCGCCCACTCATCCGCTCGATCGAGCGCCGCGGTTTCTTGCGCGGGAGCCTGACGTTAGGGGCGCTGACGATGCTCACCGGCTGCGATGTCGGCGAGCCGTCCTCCGTGCAATCGGCCCTGCTGTCGTTGTCGTCGTTCAACGATCGCGTCCAGCAATTCCTGTTCGATCCGACGAAGCTCGCGCCGACCTATCCGGAGTCGATGGTCCTCAAGCCGCCGCGCTTCAACGCCTATTACGACGTGGACGACGTCAACGAGATCGACGGGGACGACTGGAAGCTCGAGCTGTCCGGCCTGATCGCCGACAAGCGGCCGTGGACCTTGCCGAAGCTCGCCGCGCTGCCGCAGCAGGACGAGATCATCCGGCATGTCTGCGTCGAGGGGTGGGACTATATCGGCGAATGGTCTGGCGTGCCGTTCCGCACCTTCCTCGAACGCGTCGGCGCCGACCTGACGGCCAAGTACGTGGCGTTCAAGACGGCCGACGATTACCCCAGCAGCATCGACATGGCGACGGCGCTGCATCCGCAGACGCTGCTTGCGACCACCTATGCGAAGGAGACGCTGGCGGCGCCGTTCGGCTATCCGCTGCGGCTGCGTATGTCGACGAAGCTCGGCTACAAGAACCCGAAATGGATCACGGCGATCGAGGTGACCAACACCTATCCCGGTGGCTATTGGGAGAAGAGCGGCTTCAACTGGTTCGCGGGGCTCTGATGTCACGCCGCGTTTTCGCTCTCGGGCTCGTCCTGACAGGGCTTCTCATCGGCTCCGCCTGGGCGGGCGATGATGACGACAACGACGACAACAACGACAAGCCGCAGACGCTCGCCGAGAAGGCGGCGGATCGCTTCCCGCAGCCGGTCGTGGTCGGCACCCTGATCCACCACGCGGTGCTGCAGCCGTTGGAAAGCCAACCGATCCTCGGCCACGTCGAGCAGATCGTTCGCGCGGCCGACGGCACGATCTCGGTCGTGGTCGACTACGGCGGCTTCTTCGGCTTCGGTGCGCGTCCCATCGCGGTGCCCGTCGATGCCATGGTCGTCTCGGGCCAATTCATGGAGATCGTCGAATTCACGCCGGACCAGCTCGACAAATTCCCTACCTACAAGGCCGGTGCCGACACCGCCCTCGCGGCCGATGCGAGCATTCGCGTGCCCCTCGCGAAGCCGTCACACTGATCTCAGCACGGTCGTCCGCGCTCAGGCCAACAGGCCCTGGATAAGCCGTTCGGTCTCGCCGTAGCCGCCCTCGCCGGAATGCGAATGAACGACCCGGCCCCGCTGATCGACGAGGTATTCGGCGGGCCAATACTGATTGCCCCAGGCATTCCAGGTCGCGGACGAATTGTCCTCGGCGATCGGGTAGACGAGGCCGAAGCGCTCGGCTGCCGCCTCGAGCGCCGGTCGCGATCTCTCGACGGGGAATTCAGGCGTGTGCACCGCGACGACGACGAAGCCGCGATCCTGGTACTTCGCGTACCAGCTCTTGATCGCCGGCATCGCGTGGATGCAGTTGATGCACGAGCGCGCCCAGAACGTCACCAGGACGGGGCGACCGCGAAGCCCTCTCATCGAAAGGGGCGCGGAATTCAGCCACCCGTCGATGCCGACGAACTCGGGCGCGATGCGTCCCGCCGCGAGCGATGGGAGTGCCAGGCAGGTGGAGGCGAGGGCAACGCCCGCGCCGGCGACGAGGGCGCGGCGGCCGGCATCGAAAGGTGCGTCCATTCCCATTCTCCCTGGCTTCGTGCGTCTTTGCCGGATCGGTGTCCCGCGGCACGTGAGCCTCTGATACGCTGGCGCCGCGTCCGGGTTACGGGCGAGACGCCGAGTCGCGCCTCAGCCGGAGGTGAGACCAGGGTAGAGAGCGCCCGTGAGCACGCAGACCACGGGTCGGTCCGGGCGGAGAGCGCCCGACCCGGCCAGGTGCGCCATCGCTTCCGGCGTGCCACCCTCCGCGACATCGAGCCGCTTGCCCATCGCCGCGCTCATGGTGAGGACGCCGGCGCGGAAGGCGTCGTCTCCGACTGTGACGTCGATCGCGCCGGATGCCTCGAGAGCGGCGACCTGCGGCGTCAGGACGTCGGTGGCGATCGATGCCGCAACGGCACCGTCGCCGACGGCGGCGCGAACGAGACACATCGTCGGGCTGCGTCCAAGCCGCACGAGATGCTGCTCGATCGCCGTCGCCCCGTCGCCGTAGCAGGTGGGGACGATGACGATCGGGTCGCCGGCCGTCGCATCGGCGATGGCGTGCGCGATGCGATGGTAGCCGGTGGCACCAGGCATCAGCGCGCCTGCGCGCAGGTCGTCCAGCAATGTCGCGGCAAACCACCCGTCGCACCGGAACGCGCGAAGTGCTGCGTGCACCGCGGCACGATCCGGGTAGCGAACCACCTTGGCGCCGAGCGCAAGCAGGCTGCCGACCACGTCGGTCGGCGTCCGCTCGTAAACGAGGACGGCCGCCTCGAGCCCGCGCGCACGGCAGGCATAGGCGATGGCCCTTCCGTGATTGCCGGAGGACGCGACGACGATCTGCCGCTGGCCCGATCGTAGCGCCTCCTCGACGGCGAGAGGCGCCGCGCAATCCTTCCAGGAGCGGGTCGGGCCCAGCGTGACATCGCAGATGGAGACGTTGGCCGCGTAGTCAGCCGAAAGCTGCGGCGAAGGGAGGCAGGGGATCGGAAAGTGCCCATGCGCGGCACCGGGGACACGGACCGGCGTGTGCCGGGTCGACCCTTCCATCTCCTGGCGACGCGCCTGGACGGGAGGCGACCTCACGAGCTCGCCCCCTGGGCTTGGACAGGACGTTCGCGGGCCACGCGTAAAAAGGTCGCGATGATCCGCGTGCCGGCCTTGATCGTCCCGCGCAGGCTGCCGGCGACCTTGGATGTGCCGCCGATCCGGCAGCGGTTGTGGACCGGCAATTCGAGGATCCGCAGACCGGCGCGCGCCGCCCGCATCTGCATCTCGAGGTTCCAGCCATACGTCATCTCGCGCATGTCCAGCGACAGCAGCGTCTGGCGGGAGATCGCGCGGAAGGCGCACATGTCGGTGTAATGCGTGCGGTAGAGAACGCCGATCGCCCGCCCGAACATGTAACCGGCGGCGATCTGGTGCCACGCCATGCTGCCGGGGTCTCGCGTTCCGCTGACGCGCGAGCCGATGACGAAGTCATGTGTGCCGGCGAGGATCGGCGCGGCGAGCGTGCCGATTGCGCCGGGATCGTCGGCGCCATCGCCATCCATGAAGACCATGATCGCGTCGGCCGGCGCGGCCAGGGCGGCCTTCAGGCACGCGCGGCCGTAGCCGCGTCCCGCGTCGATGACCAATGCGCCCGCGCGCGCGGCGATCGCGCAGGTGCCGTCCGTGCTGCCGCCGTCGGCGACCATGATGGTCGAGACGGTATCGCGGGGGATCGTGTCGAGAAGCGCGCCGATCGATTCGGATTCGTTGAGCGTCGGGATGGCGAGGACGATGGGTTGCGCCATCAAAGGCTCCAGCGAAGGCCACAGCTCGCGCAGGCCTTGGGTGGCGCATCGGAGAGCAGCGCCTCGCGGAAGTCGCTGTAGGCGACGCCGTTCCAGATGTCGCGGAGGCTCTCCTTCGTGGCATCGCCGAGCGTGTAGTTTTCGTAGCCGCGCTGCGAGAACGGCGCGATGCAGCACGGCAGCGCCCGGCCGTTGGCGGTGAAGTACATGACCGACCAGGGGCGCCGGCACAGCGACCAGGGCGAGCCGTCCTCCTGGCGCTTCAGGCTCATGCCGGGCTCGGAGGCCGCGCCGGAGGCGCTAAAGGTCATGCCCAGCGAGGCGGCCAGCCGTTCCGCCTCGGCGATATGCACGGCTTCCTCGGCGTTCATCTGCTCGTAGAGCGCCTGGTCCGGCCGGGCGAGGCCGATCGAGTCGTCCTCGAAGAACACGAGGCGCTGCAGGTAGACCTCCTTCACGCCGATGTCGGCTGCGACGCGAACGAACTCGGGCAGCTCCCCGATCGTCTCCTTGAGTCCCGTGAGCCAGGCCGAGACCTTGGGCAGCGCATGGCCTTCGCGTTCCTGGATCTCGCGGAAGCGCTTCACGTTGTGGAGGATGCGGGCGAAGTAGTTCTTGCCGCGGACCGCAAGGTAGGAGGTCGGGTTCGACGCGTCGAGCGACACGCGCATCTCGTCGAGCCCAGCGTCGATCATCGCGCGGCCGTTGCGCTCGGTCAGCAGCGTGCCGTTGGTGTTGAAGAGCGTGTAGATTCCGCGGTCCTTCAGATAGCGGACCATCTGCGGCAGGTTCTTCACCAGCATCGGCTCGCCGACGCCGTGCAGCACCGCGCGCTGCACGTTCGGCATCTGGTCGACGATCGACGTGAACAGCTCCCACGACATGTCGGCCGGCGGCTCCAGCTCGACGTAGGTGCGCGGGCATGTCGTGCAGAGCAGATTGCAGCGGTTCGTCACCTCCAGATAGAGGCAGACCGGCTCGCGCTCGGTGCGCTTGGCGCGCTGCGGCGCCACGCTTTCGAAATAACGGCGCGGATCAACCGGCTTCGATGGCGACAGGGTCTCCATGTCTTTTCCTTCTTTCGCGGAAGCGGCGGTTGGCGAGCTCGAAGATCGCGATGGCCAGGAAGGGCAAGAAGACGATCGAGCCCCCAACGATGTCGTCCGGCCATTCGAGATTGTTCATGAATGTCGCGGCGCCGGTCAGCCAAATGACCGACCACGACGGGTAGAAGCACAGAAAAGGCACGAGCCATGCCATGTACCAGATATAATGCGGCGACGTCAGGAAGGTGAACGTCGTCGCAATCAAGAACGCGCCGCAGATGTCGACAGGAAACGGCCGCGCGCGGAACACGCTGGCGAGCCCGAGGCCGAGCAAAGCCAAGGCCACCAACGGCCAGTAGAAGGCGAACACGGTCTGCGGCAGATCGGGCAAAAAGGCCTTCATGAAGAGCCAGGGGTAGACGCCGAGGCCGTCGGCGAAATGCTCCTCGTTCGAGTAGCCTGCGGAATAGCCCAGCACATTCTTCCCGGCGCTGATGTAGGGCAGATACAGGATGACGATCGTCACGAAGCCGGCGAGCGGCAGCTTCCAGTCCCACCGTCGATAGAGCATCGGCCCGATCAGGACCGGGAAGACCTTCGTCAGCGTCGCCGCCCCGAGCGCGATGCCGGCCAGGACCGGCCGCCGCAGCTCCGCCGCGAGAAGCGAGAGACACAGACAGGCGACCGCGACCGAGTCGATATGGCCGTCGGCGGCGAACTCCCAGATCGGCAACGGGTGCCACGCATAGAGAAGGATGCGTGTCGGCGGGATCTGGCGCGCCTTCAGGAGCCGCAGCAGCGCCCAGATCGTCAAGCAATCGAAGCCGACCATCACCGACTTCATCACCCAGAGCTTCTGGCTGATCCGCGTCGTGAGAAAGAAGACGATCTGCGCGAACGGAGGATAGATCGTTGGCGCATAATCCTTGCGATTGATCTCCGGGTAGATCTCGTCGTCGCGCAGGAAGGCGAGCGACGGGTCGGCGGGAATGTGCCCGTACGGATTGATCCCGGCGCCCTGGACGCGGCCATCCCAGACGTATCTGTTGATATCGGTCGACTCGATGCCGATCGGCACGGCCATCACCCGAAGAACGGCCGCGACCACGAGAATGAAGGCGACGGCGCGACGTGTGCCCGCGCGATCGGCGCCCTTGTCGCGGAGCACGACAACGACGGCGGCGACGTAGATCGGGACTTCCACCCACATGTAGTTGACGATCGGATCCCAGGAGTCCGGGAGGATCGACCAGCCGAGGATGATCTCGACCGCAAGCGTCAGCGCGGCGAGCCCTGCCAGCCACAGCAGCGAGCCTCGCGTCATGCGATCCCCGTGCGGTCGCTGCTTCTGCCGGTGCGACCGAGGCTCGCGAGCAGGGCTCGCGTGTGAGACGCCGGCGCCGATGTCAGGCTCGGCGGCCCGAACGCGCGCTCGCCGCCAAGCTCGGCGCGCAGGATCTCGAACGAGAGCGCGTCGTCGACGTCGTACCATTCCGGCAAATGGTGCACCTCGAGCCCGAGGTCCGCCGCGCGCTGAAGGGTCTCCCGGGTCACGTGCTCCGTGCTCCAGGTGATGTCCTCGAACAGATGCTCGTGCATCACCTTCATGCCGAGCAGGTAATAGCCGCCATCGTTCGACGGCCCGAAAACGATACGATCGCCAGGTTCAGCCAATGATCGAGCAGCCTCGACGAGAATCGATGTCGGCAGGGTCGGACTGTCGGAATTGAGCACGCAGGCCGCGTCATGTCCGTTGGCGAACATGTGGCGGATCGCCGCCTTGAGCGTCTCGCCAAACGTCGGCTCCCAGGCCACGAACCGCCCGATGTGCGCGGGCAGAAAATCGAAGAAGTCGATCTCCTCCGGCGGCCCGAACGCGACATAGCCAGCGATCGGGCTGATCGCGCAGGCGGCCGTGAGGTTGTCGGCGATGTCCTTGAGAAACGCCGTGTTCAGAAGTGCAGCAGTCTCGGAGCCGACGACGGCACCGAGCCGCGTTTTCGTGCGACCTGCCTTGGAAGCCTTGGCCATCACGGCGATTCCGCAGGGGGAAAGCGCTCGATCTTCGGGAGTAGCGTCGCTCTGCATACGCAAACCATTACGTGGATCGATCGAAAAAGTTACGAGGAATTGTTCAGGGGCGTGCTCCGCTTGAGCGGCCGGCGTCGCGCGCGAGATCCTCGATCGTCTTGGCCATCGCGCAGCGTCCGAGCGCCTGCGGTCCGAGGGAAAGCTCTTGAAAAGCGCATCTTTGAAGAGCTCGCAATTTGGTCCCGGCAGCGCGCCCTTCTGCGCCATCAAGATTTGGTCGCGACGTGGCGCCCTCGAGAAGAGATTGCAAAGCGAAACGTGAATTTCGAGGTCACCGGTTGACTGGCGTGCCTGTCGTTTGCGCCGAACGGTATGACGACGCGGACCCGACGCGGGAGAATGTCTGACGCGTTGGTCTGACGAGCCGGCTCAGTGCTTGGTGGGCTCCAGCGCGTGCATCGCGCTCGCCGGCCAGCCGGCGAAGGCGGACTTGGCCATCTCGCGCAGCGTGCGGCGCGACACGCCGGCGGCAGCCTGCACCGCCAGCCCCATGAAGACGAGGTTGATGAATTTCGCGAGCTTGGCGGGATCCGCGCTTGCGGCGAGATCGCCGTCCACTTGCCCCTGCACCAGGCGCTTGTGGAGCACCTTTTCGATATGGCCCCGCTGCTCGGCGAGCGCCGCCGGCACGTCCTCGTTGCCCTTGCCCGTCGACAGGCCCGCCTGGATCAGCAGGCAACCCAGCGGCTCGTCGGACGAGACGAGCCAATCGATCGCCCCGAACAGCATCCGCTCGGCCGCAGCGCGCGCGGTCGGCGCCTCGGCGATCGCCTGGCCGAAGCTCTCGCGGCGAAGGAGATAGCGCTCGAGGACGGCATCGAAGAGCCCGCGTTTGCTGCCGAAGGCCGCGTAGATGCTGGGCGAGTTGAGCCCCATCGCCGCCGACAGGTCGCTCATGGCCGCGCCCTCGTAACCGAGGCGCCAGAACACCTCCATCGCCTTGTCGAGCACGATGGCTTCATCGAATGCGCGGGGCCGCGCCATCGCCTGGTCCTCCAATTATTTTCCGTTCGTTACATAATGCCCTTGACGCCTGGCGTCCAGTCTTCATATTGTGTCGATCGTTACATAACGGAGCGCACATCATGTTGGACATTCTCTCCACCACCGACGCCATCTTCCCGACCCTTGCCGAAGACGAGGCGATCCCCGCGCTCGACGCGTTCGTCGAGCGTCGCGATCGCCCGGGCAGGGATCCGATCTTCGCCGTCGAGACGCTGATCGAAGGCCGCAGCGCTTACGCCGCCGTCTTCGAGGACGCGACGCCGTTCCTGCGTCGCTGATCGCTTCGGCGGCGGCGCCGACCAGCGTAGCGCCGTAGTCCGCTGAGCCAATGCCGACGCGCCCGACCTCAGGCCGAGCGCCTCGTCGCCGATGGTGGGGGTTCGCCCTTTGCCGGCCGAAATTGAATTACGGTCGTTCGTAATGTGGAGACGTGAGATGGGCGATGCCCTCGCAATCGGTTCGACAGCTTTTTCACGCTCGCTAGCGTCGGATGAAGCGACGGATCGCGGTCAAGCCGTGCCCAGAGACGATGAAAATGTGCGAACGGCGACTGCGCCTGCACGTTGGCGCAAGACCGTGGTCGTTGCCGCGTCGGGCATCGCCTTGGCGGCGGCTGCCGCGGGGCTCGCGATGGTGCTGACGCACGGCAAGGCCGATGTGCCGGTTGCCGCCAAACCGATCGTCGTTCGAAGCCTGGTGGTCGCACCGGCCGAACTGGGACGCGCGCGCTTCACCGGCGTCGTGCATGCCCGCTACGAAAGCAATCTCGGCTTCCGCGTGTCCGGCAAGGTTCTGGAGCGGCTGGTCGATCCCGGTGATCACGTGCGCGCCGGACAGCCTCTTCTTAAGCTCGACGAAACCGATCTGGCGCTGGCATTGCGCGCCGCGCATTCCGCGGTCGACGCCGCCCAGGCGACATCGACCCAGGCGACCTCCGACGAGCGTCGCCGCCGCGTGTTGGTCACCCAAGGCTGGGTCTCGCGTCAGGCCTACGAGCAGAACAAGTCCGCCGCCGATTCATCGGTGGCGCAACTCGCGTCCGCGCGGTCGCAGGAGCATCAGGCCGAAGACCAACTATCCTACGCCGTGCTCCGCGCCGATGCGGATGGCGTCATCATGAGCGTGCCCGGCGAGCCCGGCCAGGTCGTGGCCGCCGGGCAGCCCGTGGTGCAACTGGCGCACGACGGCTCGCGCGAGGCCGAGGTCTATCTGCCGGAGGGCGAGGAGCGCGCCGCCCGCGCCGCGGCGACGGCGGAGCTCTATACGAAGGTCGACACGAACTATCAGGCGACGCTGCGCGAGCTGTCGGCGATGGCCGATCCCGCGACGCGGACCTATCGCGCGCGCTACGTCCTCGACGGCGCCGGCAAGGACGCGCCGCTGGGCGCGACTGTCACCATCAGCCTGGCCGAGCCGCAGAAGCGCGTCTTCAGCGTGCCGGTTGGCGCGCTCTTCGACAACGGCGACGGCCCGGCGGTCTGGGTCATCGGTCCAACCTCGAGGGAGGTCAAACGAACACCTGTCGCCGTGGCCTCAATCGGGGAGGAGCAGGCCGAGGTGAAGGACGGTCTGAAGGGTGGCGAGGAGGTGGTCGCGCTCGGCGCGCAGCTGCTCCGGGCAGGCGAGAAGGTCGCGGTCGACACCGCGCCGCTCGACACGGCCGCACGATGAGCGGCTTCAACCTCTCGGCCTTCGCCGTCCGCGAACGGGCTATCACCCTCTTCCTGATCATCCTGATCGCCGCTGCCGGTACGTTTGCCTACCTGCGGCTCGGCCGCGCCGAGGATCCGTCCTTCTCCGTCAAGGTGATGACGGTGACGCTGATCTGGCCCGGTGCAACGGCCGACGAGATCCAGCGCCAGGCCGGCGACCGGCTCGAGAAGCGGCTGCAGGAGCTGACCTTCTACGATCGGGTCGAGACGGAATCGCGTCCCGGCCAGGAGACGATGAAGGTCCATTTCAAGGACAACGTCCGCGCGGCCGCCCTGCAGGAAGAGTTCTACCAGACGCGCAAGAAGCTCTCGGACGAGGCCGTCAACCTGCCGCATGGCGTCATCGGGCCGATCTTCAACGACGAATATTCCGACATCTATTTCGCGCTCTACGCTTTGGCCGCGCCGGACCTGCCGCATCGCCAGCTCGTCCTGCAGGCGGAGGATATCCGCGAGCGGCTCCTGCGCACGGCCGGCGTGCTCAAGGTCAACATCCTCGGCGAGCAGCCGCAGCAGATCTTCGTCGAGATTTCCTACAAGAAGCTGGCGACGCTCGGCATCACCGCGCGCAACCTCTTCGATGCGCTGGCGAGCCAGAACGACGTCACGCCGGCCGGCTTCGTCGATACCGCCGGGCCGCGCGTCTACCTCAGGCTTGACGGATCGATCGACAGTGTCGACGTGATCAACAACATCCCGATCACCGCGAACGGCCGCACGCTGAAGATCGGCGACATCGCCGAGGTGCATCGCGGCTACGCCGATCCACCGGCCTTTGTGATCCGGAACCAGGGCGTGCGGTCGCTCGTCCTGGGCGTCGTGATGAAGCCGGGCTTCAACGGTCTCAACCTCGGCAAGTCGCTGGAGGTAGAGGACGCCAAGCTGCAGGCGGATCTGCCGCTCGGCATCTCGCTCTCCAAGATCGTCGATCAGGCCAACGTCATCTCGGACGCCATCCGCGAGTTCATGACGAAGTTCTTCACCGCCTTGACCGTCGTCATCGTGGTCAGCCTGCTGTCGCTCGGCTGGCGGGTCGGCATCGTCGTCGCCTCGGCGATCCCGCTCACCCTCTGCGCCGTGTTCGTCATCATGATGCTGACCGGCCGCGATTTCGATCGCATCACGCTGGGCGCGCTGATCATCTCGCTCGGCCTGCTCGTCGACGACGCGATCATCGCGATCGAGATGATGGTCGTGAAGATGGAGGAGGGGCTCGACAGGATCGCCGCCGCCACCTTCGCCTGGCATTCGACCGCGGCGCCGATGCTGACCGGCACGCTCGTCACCATCGCCGGCTTCATGCCCGTCGGCTTCGCCGCCTCCACGGCCGGCGAATATGCCGGCAACACTTTTTGGGTCGTCGGCTTCTCACTCATCACGTCGTGGTTCGTCGCCGTCTTCTTCATCCCCTATCTCGGCGTCAAACTGCTGCCCGACATCAAGAAGACCGAAGGTGGCCACGAGGCGATCTACGGCACAAGGATGTACCAGCGCCTGCGCAGCGTCGTGCGCAGCTGCGTCGATCACAAATGGATCGTCGCCGGGCTCGTCGTCGGCGTCTTCGCGCTCGCCGTCGTCGGCATGGGTTCGGTCACCAAGCAGTTCTTCCCCAATTCCGATCGCCACGAGGTGATGATCGAGGTCAACATGCCTGACGGCACCGCCATTGCGGTGACCGAACGGCAGGTCGCGCAGATCGAGGCCGCGGTGCGCAAGGAGCCCGAGGTGAAGGTTGTGACGAGCTACGTCGGGCAGGGCGAGCCGCGGTTCAACCTGTCGCTCGATCCGCTGCTGCCGGACCCCGCCTTCGCCAAGATGGTCGTGCAGACCGACAGCGCCGAGGCGCGCGACAGCCTGAAGGACAAGCTCCGCGCTTTGGTCGACGAGGGTGCATTCCCGGCGGCGCGCGTGCGCGTCATCCAGATCGTGTTCGGGCCGCCGGTCCGCTACCACGTCGCCTTCCGCGTGCTGGGGCCGAACCTCGATCACGTCCGTGGATTCGCCGAGCAGGCGCGCGCCATCATCGCCGAAGATCCCGACATGTCGGACGTGCATCTCGACTTCGGCGACAAGGTGCCGACGCTGCATCTCGTGCTCGACCAGGAGCGGCTGCGCCTCATCGGCCTCACGCCGATGGACGCGGGCCAGCAGCTGCAGGTGCTGCTGCAGGGCACCAGCGCCACGCAGGTGCGCGAGAACCTGCGCAGCGTCGACGTGCTCGTGCGCAGCCCCGGCATCGACCGCCGCCAGATCCAGAACATCGACGATCTGACGCTCACGACGAAGAGCGGCGCCGCGGTGCCGGTGTCGCAGGTCGCCCATCTCGAGACGCGGATGGAGCAGCCCGTGCTCAAGCGCTACGACCGGCAGACCTACATCACCGTCGAAGGCAACGTGCGCGATGGCATTCAGCCGCCGGACGTTACCGCGCGCATCCTGCCGACGCTGGACGGCCTGAAGGCCAGCTTGCCGGCCGGCTACAGCATCGACACGGGCGGCGATGTCGAAGAAGCCGCCAAGGCCAACATCGCCTTGGCCGCGATCTTCCCCGCGATGCTCATCGCCACGCTTACGATCCTGATGGCGCAGGTGCGCTCGTTTGCGACCATGTTCATGGTGTTCGCCACGGCGCCGCTCGGCCTGGTCGGCGCGGTGCCGGCGCTGCTGATCTTACACCAGCCGTTCGGCTTCAACGCGATCCTCGGGCTGATCGGCCTGTCGGGCATCCTGATGCGCAACACGCTGATCCTGGTCGACCAGATCCATCACGACAGGGCCGACGGTCTGAGCGACTACGACGCGATCATCGAATCGACCGTGCGTCGTGCCCGGCCGGTGATCCTGACCGCCGTCGCCGCGATGCTGGCGTTCATCCCGCTGACCCATTCGGTGTTCTGGTCGGCGCTCGCCTACGTGCTGATCGCCGGCGTCGGCGCCGGCACGCCGCTGACGCTGCTGTTCCTGCCGGCGCTCTACGCCCTATGGTTCCGCGTCAAACGCGAGCCGAGCCGCGCGCCACGCACCGACCATGGGGTCGCGCCCGCCGGCGCCATGCAGGGGCCGGCGGCATGACCCCGGCGGCGCAACACGTCGGCGACGATGTGGGGGCCAAGCGGCGGCCCCATCTCGTCGTCAAGCGGGGGCATCGCGGACGCTTTCGTTTTGCTTTGATCACGGACGAAGGCCGGCTCACCGGCGAGGTCGTGGTCGAGACCGGGGACGATCGCGACACTGCGCGGGCTCGCGCGATCGCGAAGATCGCGTCCCTCGCGCATTCGCTGTCGGCCGCTCTCGACGTGGATGAAGTTGCTGCGCCGATGCCGACGATCGCGAGTCGCGACTCCGCGCCGGGAGGATGCCGTGGCGAGATATGAGAAGGGCCGGAAGGGCGAGACGCGCCGCCGCATCGTCGAGCTGGCCTCGCGCCGCTTCCGGGCCGAGGGCGTCGACGGCGTCGGCATCGCCTCGCTCATGGCGGGTGCGGGCCTGACCAACGGCGGCTTCTACGCGCATTTCGCGTCGAAGGAGGAGCTCATCAAGGAGGCGATCCTCCACGCGATGTCCGAAGTGCCGGCCGAAGCGAGCCGCCTGAGCACCGATGCCGCCTACGATCTGCCGGCTTTCATCGCGGATTATCTGTCGGCCGAGCATCGCGACCATCCCGAGACGGGCTGCGTCATGGCCGCCCTGTCGCCCGAGCTGACGCGTCGGCCCGCAGCCTCTCGCGGGGCCTTCCAGGACGAGAGCGCGGCCACGATCGACCATATCGCGTCGGCGCTGCCGTCCTCGGTCCAAAACGACGATCGGATCCCGCGGGCGATCGCCGTCATGTCGCATCTTCTCGGAACGCTGCAGGTCGCGCGTCTGACGGTCGACAGGACGCTGTCGGCTGCGATCCTGGAGAGAGGCAGAAGCGACGCCCTGCGCCTCGCGGGGTACGCGGACACCGGTCAAGATCGCGCATCGCGGCGAGCGCAAGAAACCAAATAACGGCGGCAATCTTCCGCAATTCTGGCGCCCGCATATATTCAATCGCCCGTGAAGGCTTGAGAACAAGGTCTCAGGACCTTGGTCTTCGCTGGCGTTCACGAAGAAAAACGATAGTGTCCGACGCACGGGATTGTTGCGATGCTGTCGGAAAACGAGCAGTCACGAGCGGCGGCACATACACCTCGCCCGCCAGGACCATGCGGATCGCCCTCAGCTACGTCCCGAAATCGGCCACCCCGAGCGTGCTGCTCACGGCGCCCGCCGCCAGGGCTTGCCGCGCATCCTCGGAATTCTCCGACGACGAATAGACGATGATCGGCAGATCGGGCCGCGGGCGGCCGACCTCGGTGATCGCGGCGCGGCCGCCGACGACCGGCATCAGATAATCGAGGATCACCAGCTCGAGGTCGCGCTGCGTCTCGATGAAGGCAACCGCGGCGGCGACGGAGT
Organism: Beijerinckiaceae bacterium; assembly: GCA_965277735.1. Taxonomy (GTDB): domain Bacteria; phylum Pseudomonadota; class Alphaproteobacteria; order Rhizobiales; family Beijerinckiaceae; genus RH-AL1. The sequence goes on along the minus strand of CBDIDO010000003.1, from coordinate 2,965,094 downwards.
CCGCCTGGCTTATCCGCGTCTCGGGAAGGGCATGCAGAAGCAGCGTGGACAAGCCATCCCGAAGGACAGGATGGTCATCGACGAGTAAGATGTTCATCTCGAGCCGTCGCAACGTCACACGTGGGTAGCGTTCGCGCCTACCACGGCGCTTTCCGTCAAGGCAACGTTTGCTTGAACGGCGATGGACGTCGTCGTCGCCCGCACGGCGGCTTTCTGCGCGAAGGTGACCGCCTCGGGTGCGGCTGGCGCCCGTTTGATGTCACCGCATATTGCGGATCTTGGCCCGCCATTCGTCGAGCGTGATCTCGTCGTGCTGCTTGGCGCGCGGCGGCTCGGGTCGAGGTGCCCGGACGAGCGGCTCGAGCTTCCCGCAAGCCGGCTTGCCGCCGGGATAGACGATGACGGGACCCCGGCTGGTCGACACGAAGCCCGTGTAGCCGAAGCCGTCGTCGACGATGAGGACCTCCTCGTCGGGCTCGCCGGCATCGGGAAGCACGAACCGCCAGCGCTCGCCCGGCTTGGGAATGGGATCAGGAGCGTCTGCCATCATCCGCCATCTCCATCTGCCGCGTCAGGCTACCGCGTGTTCGTCGCCAGCGGCAAGCGATCAGCCGCATGCCCAACGGTCATCTAGCACCAGGGCCGGACCGGCTTGGACTGACCTGGTTTGATGCCGCCCAAATGGCCGAGGACCATCCGGTAGTCCTTGCTTCCGGGCTTGTAGACGAGCAGGCCTTCCGCGATCGGGCGCGGTGGCAGCGACCGGATCTGCAGGGTCACGATCGCGTCGGCACTCATCGTCGCGACGCCGATGCTCTCGACCTGCGCGCAGGGCGGCTCGGCATCTTGCGGCGCCGCTCTCACGGAGCTGCTGGTCGCCGCCAGACAACAGGTCAGAGCCAGCAACGTCCTCATGTGCGGCCCGCGGGCGCTGGTTCGCGAAAAACACCGTCGACCAGCTCGCCGACGCGTGTCGCGTCGGGCGGCTGCCGAAACAGGATCGCATAGAGGACGGGCGCGATGACGCCGTCGAGCACCGCGTCGACGGTGGGGAACGCCTGTCCGCGCGCCCGCGCCCGTTCGGCGAGGATGGCGATCTGCTGGGTGCTGTAGTCGCAGCATTGGAGGGCCGAGGCGCGGTCCGGCGCGTAGAGCACGTCGCGGACCATCGCCCGGCCCGGCACGGAGGACATTTCCTCGGCATATTGCTCTGCCCAGGCCCGCAGGTCGGCGTGCGCGTCCCCGCTATCCACCGGCTCGGTCTCCGGGCGCAGGTGCTCGGCGGCGAGATCGGCCAGCAGGTCGGGCAGGCCACCCCAGCGCCGGTAGATCGTCGACGGCGTGACGCCGGCGCGTTCCGCGATCGCCGCCACGGTCACGCTGGCGCGATCCGTCGTGGCGAGGAGCTCGCGCGCCGCCGTGTGGACCGAGGCCTGCACCCGGGCGCTGCGGCCGCCGGGGCGAGGCCCTTGCCGAATGACCAAAACACCTCCCCAAATCGCCCTTAAAGCAAAATATTTGCATTAAGAGATCGGAGCGCCTACCTGAACGCGACACCCCGATCCCGAGGATCACACGTGTTCCCTGAAGCCGCTATCGGCAAGCCCGTCCCTTCGGTCGTGCGGACGACCGGTTTCTTCGGCGTAACGCTCGCGTCCTTCCTCGCCGCCTCGGCGGCGCCGACGCCGCTCTATCGCATCTACCAGGAACGGTTCGACTCCTCGCCGGTGCTGATCACGATCGTGTTCGCGGCCTATGCCGTCGCGCTGCTGACGGCGCTGCTGTTCGTCGGCTCGCTGTCCGATCATCTCGGCCGCAAGCCCGTCATTCTCGCCGCCTTGGGCCTCGAGATGATCGCGATGGCGCTGTTTCTCACGGCGAGCGGGCCGGCGTGGCTCATCGCGGCGCGAATGGTGCAGGGCGTCGCCACTGGCATCGCGACCGCCTCGCTCGGGGCATCGCTCGTCGACGTCGATCGGACCACAGGCCAGCTGGTCAACGCCGTCGCCCCGTTCGCCGGCATGACGACGGGCGTGCTGGGGTCCAGCACGCTCGTCCAGTTTGGGCCCCATCCGTTGCAGCTGATCTACGCGCTGCTCCTGCTGGTCTTTTTTGCGCAGAGTCTGATGCTGTGGCTCGTGGTGCCGGAGACGGGCGGGGCGCGGGCAGGGGTCTGGGCCTCGCTGTGGCCGCGTGTCGCCGTGCCACCGCGCATCCGCCGGCCCCTGGCCCTGATCACCCCGATCAACGTCGCCAACTGGGCGCTCGGCGGCTTCTATCTCTCGCTCGTGCCGGCGCTCGTCGTCTCCGTGACGGGCAGCCGGGCGCCGCTGACGGGCGGCGCGGTCGTCGGCGCGCTGATGTTCGCCGGCACGCTGACGATCCTGGTCCGCCGGACCAAGGCGCCGGATGCGAACCTCACCTTCGGCGTTCTCATGTTGAGCATCGGCATCGCCGTCCTCGTCACCGGCGTGCATCTCGCCAGCGTTCCCTTCCTCATCGTCGGCGCCTTGCTCTCCGGCATGGGGTTCGGGACGAGCTTCCTCGGCTGCATCGGGTCGATCGTGCCGCTCGCGCAGGTCGACGAGCGCGCCGGGCTGTTGTCGGCGTTCTACATCCAGAGCTATCTCGCGTTCAGCGTGCCGGCGATCGTCGCCGGCTTCCTTGCCAAGACCTACGGCTATGCCGCGACCGCCGACATCTTCGGCAGCGCGATCATCCTCGCCGCCCTCGGGGGTCTTCTCGGCCTGCGTGTCGATCGACGGCAAACCATCGCGGCCTGACGTTTCGACGCGCTGCTACGCGGCAAGCGCGGCGGAGAATGCCTGCAGCTCGTCCCGGATCGCGGCGGCCTGCTCGGCGATCTCGCGGGCGGTGCGTCTGTAGCCGGTGCTGCGCCTCGTTCAACGTCGCGACGCGGGCGGCGCTGCGCTCGAACTCGGATTGCGGGGCGGTCCGCACCCCCTTCGAGATCGTGGGCCGTCTTCAGCTGGCGCGCCGACGCCGCGGGCGACGAGGCTGGTCAGACCTCGATCGCCTCCGCGTTCGCGCCGGGGCTCACGCCGTCCGACCCGCGGCACGACTGATCATCGGCTGCGCAACCTGCGCAGGATCGCGGCGAGTTGCGGCTTGCGCGCGATGCCGGGCGCTTGCAGCCGTTCCGCCCGGCGCGCCAGCTTGGCTTGCACGGACTCCAGCAGCGGCCCGGCGATGACGAACGGGGCGCGCGCGGCCTCGTGCGCCGTGGCCGCGAACAGCGGGTGCAGCACCATTGCCGCGGCGCCCGCGAACTCGGCGCGATTGCCGACATCGAGATAGCTTTCCGCCGGCAGGCCCTCGGCGAGCAGGATGTCGTGGCGCGCGAGCTCGATGTGGACATAGTCGACCTCGTCGCCGGGCTCCCATGTGATCGTCGTGCCGTTGACCAGGCAGGCGGCCGGGATGAGGCGCTCGCCGCCGGCATCGGCGACGAAGAGACCGTGGCCGGGCGAGACGACGAGATCGCGCCGCGGCAGATTCTCGCCAAAGGCATCGCGCGCGATCCGCACCGGGCGGACCAGGTTCGGGCGCGGATGACGATCGAGGCGCAGGCTGCGGCGGCCGACCCACACGATGGCGGCGCTCGCCCCGTCGTGCGTGGTGACGCGATCGCCGACCCGCAGGCTCTCGACGCGCCGCTCTCCCTCCGGCGTGGCGATCGCCGTCCCGGCCGCGAAGCACTCGGCCGGCCCTGTCGCGCCCGTCGCGCCGGCGGCTCCCGCGGGCCCGGGCGCACCAGTGGCGCCGGGAGAGCCCGCGGTGCCGGTTGCGCCTGGGGCGCCGGTCGCTCCTGGGGCACCTGTGGTGCCGGTCCCGGCCGCGCCGGTCGTGCCCGCTGCGCCGGTCGCACCGGTCGTTCCCGCCGCGCCGGTGGAGCCCGCGGTGCCGGTTGCGCCGGTCGATCCCGGGGCGCCGGTGGCACCGGTAGCCCCGCTTCCGGTCGCGCCAGTCATGCCAGCGGCACCAGTGGCACCGGTGGACCCTGCCGTCCCCGTTGTCCCCGCCGCGCCGGTGGCACCGGTAGCCCCGGTTCCGGTCGCGCCAGTCGTGCCAGCGGCACCAGTGGCACCGTTGGACCCTGCCATCCCCGTCGCACCTGTCGTTCCCGGTGCGCCGGTGGCACCAGTGGCACCGGTGCCGGTCGATCCCGAAGCGCCGGTGGCGCCAGTAGACCCTGCGATCCCGGTCGCACCGGTCGATCCCGCGGTTCCTGTCGCGCCGGTGGTCCCTGCCGTCCCCGTCGCGCCAGTCGCGCCCGCGGTGCCTGTGGCGCCAGTGGACCCCGCGGTCCCCGTCGCGCCGGTCGATCCCGCGGTGCCGGTGGCCCCGTTGGATCCCGTCGCGCCGGTTCCGCCCATGGCGCCGGTGGACCCGGCGATGCCCGTCGCACCGGTCGTTCCCGCGACGCCCGTTGCTCCTGTAGCGCCGGCCGTACCGGTTGCGCCCGCGGCGCCGCTGGCGCCTTCGCTGCCGGTCGCGCCGGTATCGCCCGTCGCGCCGGCCGTCCCAGTCGCGCCCGTGGCCCCTGAGCCGCCGGTGGCGCCCGCCGTTCCGGTGGCGCCGGTTGCTCCCGCAGTCCCGGTTGCCCCGGTCGAGCCGGCCGCCCCAGTCGCACCCGTAGCCCCCGAGCTGCCGCTGGCTCCTGTTGCTCCGGTCGAACCCGCAGCGCCCGTCGCGCCGGTGTCGCCGGTCGCTCCGGTGGCTCCCGTGTCGCCTGTCGTGCCCGATGACCCCGCAGCGCCCGTTGCGCCCGTGTCGCCGGTCGCTCCTTCGGCCCCGGTTGCGCCCGTGGTGCCTGTCGCTCCAGCGCTCCCGGTCGGGCCGGCATCGCCCGTTGCGCCGGCCGTCCCAGTTGCGCCCGTGGCCCCCGAGCCGCCAGTGGCGCCGGTCGTTCCGGCGTCGCCGGTCGCACCGCTCGAGCCCGTGGTGCCGGTCGCACCTGTAGAGCCCGTCGCGCCTGCCGTACCCGTCGAGCCCGCTGCACCAGTGGCGCCGGTCGCTCCCGCGGTCCCGGCCGCGCCCGTCGAACCCGTCGCTCCGGTGTCGCCAGTTGCTCCCGCACTTCCGGTCGCCCCTGTAGCGCCGGTATCGCCGGCCGCCCCGGTCGCGCCCGTAGCCCCAGAGCTGCCGCTGGCTCCTGTTGCTCCGATCGAACCCGCAGCGCCCGTCGCGCCGGTGTCGCCGGTCGCTCCCGCGGTCCCGGTCGCGCCGGTGGCTCCTGCGTCGCCTGTCGTGCCCGTTGATCCGGCCGCGCCCGTCGAACCCGTCGCGCCGGTGCCGCCTGTTGCTCCCGCACTCCCGGTCGCCCCTGTAGCGCCGGCGTCGCCTGTCGCGCCGGTCGACCCCGCAGCGCCCGTCGCGCCAGTGTCGCCCGTCGCTCCCGTCGCGCCGGTCGTTCCATCGTCGCCGGTCGCACCGTTCGAGCCCGTGGCTCCGGTCGAGCCCGTAGAGCCCGTAGAGCCCGTCGCGCCGGCCGTACCCGTCGCGCCGGCCGTACCCGTCGAGCCGGAGGCACCGGTGGCGCCGGAGGTTCCTGTCGCCCCGGTGGCGCCAGGATCGCCTGTCGCTCCCGCGGCACCGGTCGCGCCCGTGGAGCCGGCATCGCCCGTACCACCGGTCGCGCCTGCGGTCCCGGTTACACCTGTTGCTCCGGCTGCCCCTGTCGAGCCTGTTCCACCGGCCGCTCCCGTGGAGCCTGTGCTGCCCGTGGATCCCGTCGCGCCGGTTGAGCCCGTCGCGCCGGTTGAGCCCGTGCCGCCTGTCGACCCGGTCGCGCCGGCGGAGCCCGTGCCGCCCGTGGACCCCGTTGCCCCGGTCGAACCTGTTCCACCGGTTGTTCCCGTCGCGCCGGTGGAGCCGGTGCCGCCAGTCGCGCCAGTCGCTCCGGTTGAACCGGTCCCGCCTGTCGATCCCGTTGCTCCAGTGGCCCCCGTTTCGCCTGTTGATCCCGTCGCGCCGCTCGATCCCGTCCCACCTGTCGATCCCGTTGCCCCGGTCGAGCCGGTGCCACCCGTGGATCCTGTCGCTCCGGTGGAGCCGATCCCGCCTGTCGAGCCCGTGCCGCCTGTCGACCCAGTCGTTCCGGTTGACCCGGTGCCGCCGGTCGCTCCGGTCGCTCCGGTCGAACCGGTGCTTCCGGTCGATCCCGTCGTTCCGGTTGTTCCCGTTGCTCCGGTGGAGCCCGTCGTTCCGGTTGATCCCGTGCCGCCCGTGGATCCCGTAGCCCCGGTCGAGCCTGTTCCACCGGTTGGTCCCGTCGATCCGGTAGAGCCGGTTGCTCCCGTCGTGCCCGTGCCGCCGGTCGATCCCGTTGCTCCGGTAGACCCGGTGCCGCCTGTAGCTCCCGTCGTTCCGGTCGAGCCCGTACCACCCGACCCCGTTGCCCCAGTCGAGCCCGTCGCTCCGGTCGAGCCTGTCCCGCCTGTCGATCCCGTTGCGCCGGTGGAGCCCGAGCCTCCTGTCGATCCCGTGGCTCCGGTGGCGCCCGATCCGCCGGTCGACCCGGTCGCTCCGGTCGAGCCCGTGCCGCCCGTTGATCCCGTCGCCCCGGTCGATCCGGTTCCGCCGGTCCCCCCCGTTGCCCCCGTCGCGCCCGTGGCGCCGACGTTGCCGACGACGGCAAGGGCCGGGAACGTCGCTGTGGCGGTGGTGCCCGGCGAGCCGGATGAGGTCATGCCGGCTTGGTTGGTCGCCGTTCCTGTTACGGGAACGAGGGGAAGGATTCCGCTGCCGACGGCGGAAAGGTTCGCCGTCCCGACGGGCAGATAGACCGTGAATGCGTAGGGTTGAGACCCGAGGCCGGGGGCCACGGTGGTCGAGCCGATGAGGACGTTGCCGCTGCCGTCGTTATTATAGAAATAGACGACAGTCCCGGCGCCGGCGGTGCCCTTAATGGTGATCTCACCATAGTTGGTCGTGGGCATTCGGGGGCTCGTTTTAGTGGATTTATAAAAAATAGATAAAAGTGCAAAATGAATAAATAACAGTAAATTGACGTTACGTCACCCATATAGATTTACGTTAGGTAATGTTGCTATGGAAAGTACTGCAAAGATAAATTTTTCGAGGGTTCTGCATTTGCCGGCGTGGCGTAGGTAGCGCGGTTGATCCGAAGCCGCGTCGCGCGCCCTGGTCTGCCGTCGCAGCGCGCCGAGGCGTGCCCCGTACGCACCCCGCGGCCTCGTCCGTTCGACGCCTCCCGCGCCGGACGGCGCATGCTAATTTCCGCGGCTCATCGTCTCGAACGAGGGCCGCCGCCGCTTTGGATATCGATCATTCCCGACTCGACGAGGCCGCCCGTGCCGGCTGGCTCTATTTCGTCGCCGGCCGCACGCAGGACGAGATCGCGCGCCAGCTCGGCGTGTCGCGGGCGACGGCGCAGCGGCTCGTCGCGCTGTGCCGATCCGAGGGGCTCATCTCGTTCCGGCTCGAGCACCGCATCTCCGCCTGCATGGAGCTGGCGCGGCGGCTGACGGAAGCGTTCGGGCTGCGCTTCTGCGAGGTCGCACCGAGCGATCCGGCGGCGCCGCTGTCCGTCGCCGGCATCGCCGAGCGCGCCGGGCAGCTGCTCGAGGACATCCTGCGCGCCGACCCGCCGGCGATCATCGGCCTCGGCACCGGGCGCGCGGTGCGCGCGGCGGTCGAGCACGTCGTGCCGATGGACCGCGCCAACCACCAGCTCGTCTCGCTGGTCGGCAACATCTCGGCCGACGGCTCGGCGAGCCGCTTCGATGCCGTCGCGCGCCTCGCCGACATCACGCGCTCGCGTCACTACCCGATGCCGCTGCCGTTTCTCGCGCCCAGCGAAGCGGAGCGCGCGCGGCTCCTGCGCATCGATCCGATCTCGCGGGTGCGCGAGCTCGCGGCGACGACCGACCTGCGGCTCGTCGGTCTCGGCAAGATGGACGAGGACGCGCAGCTCGTCGTCGACGGCTTCGTCACCCGCAGCGAGCAGATCCAGCTCATTCGGCTCGGCGCGGTCGGCGAGATCACCGGCTGGGCCTTCGATGCGAAGGGCAAGATCTTGAAAGGCGGCACCAACCGCCGCGTGACGAGCGTGCCGCATCCGCCGGCGCGCAAGGACGCGCTCATCGTCGCCGCCGCCGTCGGCCCCGCGAAAGTGGTGGCGATCCGCGCGGCGGTGCGCGGCGGGCTCGTCAACGGATTGGTCACCGACGAGACGACGGCGAGAGCGCTGCTGGAGGAGGGGGGACTTTCGGCGGGTTGACACATTGGCCCATCACGATGAGCATATGCCCAACCAATAAGCATTTGCTCGGGAGGATGGCATGCGGCGCGCCGCCAGTGGTCTGGCATTCGCCTTCGTTTCCGCGATGACGCTGGGGCAGCCCGCGCGCGCCGACACGGTGCTGACGATCGCGACCGTCAACAACGCCGACATGATCCGCATGCAGTCCTTCACGCAGGACTTCGAGCAGGCGCATCCCGACATTCACGTGCGCTGGGTGACACTCGAGGAGAACGTTCTGCGTCAACGCGTGACGACCGACATCGCCACCGACGGCGGCCAGTTCGACGTGATGACAATCGGCACCTACGAGATCCCGATCTGGGCCAAGCGCGGCTGGCTGGTGCCGCTCACCGATCTCGGCGCCGACTACGACCAGGCCGACATCCTGCCGCGCGTCCGCGAGGCGACGAGCGTCGACGACAAGCTCTACGGCGCGCCGTTCTACGGCGAGAGCGCGATGACCTATTATCGCACCGACCTGTTCAAGAAGGCCGGCCTGACGATGCCGGAGAAGCCCGACTGGGCCTTCATCAAGCAGGCCGCCGACAAGATCACCGACCGCAAGGACGGCATCTACGGTATCTGCCTGCGCGGCAAGGCCGGCTGGGGCGAGAACATGGCGCTGATCACCTCCATGTCGAACAGCTTCGGTGCGCGCTGGTTCGACGAGAAATGGCAGCCGCAGTTCAACTCGCCGGCCTGGAAGCAGACGCTGCAGACCTACGTCGAGATGATGCAGAAGGACGGGCCGCCCGGTGCCGCCTCCAATGGCTTCAACGAGAACCTCGCGCTGTTCAACGCCGGCAAGTGCGGCCTGTGGATCGACGCGACGGTGGCGGGCTCATTCACGACCAACCCGAAGGAATCGCAGGTCGCAAACGACGTCGGCTTCGCGGTGGCGCCGACTGACAAGGAACGCGCCAACTGGCTGTGGGCGTGGAGCTTGGCGATTCCCTCGACCTCGAAGAAGATCGAGGCCGCAAAGACCTTCATCGCTTGGGCGACCGACAAGGGCTACACGCAGCTCGTCGCGTCAAAGCAGGGCTGGGGCTCGGCACCGCCCGGCACGCGCACCTCGCTCTACATGAACCCCGAGTACCAGAAGGCCGCGCCCTACGCGAAGCTGACGCTGGCCTCGATCCAGGCGGCCGACCCGAACCATCCGACCGTCGATCCGGTCCCCTACGTCGGCGTGCAATACGCGGCGATCCCGCAGTTCCAGGGCATCGGCACCTCGGTCGGCCAGCAATTCGCCTCGGCGCTGACCGGCGCGCAGACCGTCGACCAGGCGCTGGCGGCGGCGCAGCACCTCACCGAGCGGCAGATGCGGCACTTCGGCTACATCAAGTAGCAGACGTAAGAACACAAACCTTTTGACGGCACGTCGGGAGACGAGATGGCGACGCAGCAGACACAGACATTGGGACGCACGCTGCTGATGCCGGCGATCGTCGTGCTGTTCGTGTGGATGATCGTCCCGCTCCTGCTGACGATCTACTACTCGCTGCAGCGCTACTCCCTCGTCGATCCCGGCCACGGCTTCGTCGGCCTCGAGAACTACACCTACTTCCTCACCGATCCCGCGTTCTTCGCCTCGCTGTGGAACACGTTCGTCCTCGTCGGCTCGGTGCTGGCGATCACCATCGTCGGCGGCGTCGCGATCGCATTGCTGATCGACCAGCCGATCATCGGGCGCAACGTGCTGCGCATCATGGTGATCGCGCCGTTCTTCGTCATGCCGACGGTGAGCGCGCTGGTGTGGAAGAACCTCTTGATGAACCCGGTCTCGGGTTTCTTCGCCTGGATCGCCAAGAGCCTCGGCCTCACGCCGATCGACTGGTTCAACGACGTGCCGCTGCTTGCGATCATCCTGATCGTCGCGTGGCAATGGCTGCCGTTCGCGACGCTGATCCTGCTGACCTCGCTGCAATCGCTCGACGAGGACCAGAAGGAAGCCGCCGAGATGGACGGGGCGGGAGCGTTCTCGACCTTCTTCTACATCACGCTGCCGCATCTCGCGCGGCCGATCACCATCGTCATCCTGATCGAGACGATCTTCCTGCTCACGGTCTTCGCCGAGATCTACGTGACGACGGGCGGCGGGCCGGGCCTCGCCACCACCAACATCGCCTTCCTCATCTACTCGCAGGCGCTCATCCAGTTCGACGTCGGCGCCGCCTCCGCGGGTGGTCTCGTCGCCGTCGTGCTCGCCAACATCGTCGCGATCTTCCTGGTCAGGATGGTCGGCAAGAACCTGGAGGCCTGAGCGATGGCGCGCAAAGACTCGACCACCCGCGTCGTCGTCAGCACGGCCGCCGCCTGGAGCGTCGGGTTCGTCATCTTCTTCCCGATCCTGTGGATGATCCTGACGAGCTTCAAGTCCGAGCTCGATGCCGTTGCGATCCCGCCGAAGTTCCTCGCGTTCCATTGGACGACCGAGAACTACGCGCTCGTCCAGCAGCAAGGGAATTACCTGCTGCATGCGATGAACTCGGTGATCGAGGCCGGCGGCTCGACGATCCTCGCGATGCTGGTCGCGGTGCCGGCGGCTTGGTCGATGGCGTTCGCGCCGACCAAGCGCACCAAGAATATCCTGCTCTGGATGCTGTCGACCAAGATGATGCCGCCGGTCGGCGTGCTGGTGCCGATCTATCTTCTCTACCGCGGCACCGGGCTGCTCGATTCGCGCTTCGGTCTCGTCCTCATCCTCGCGCTCGGCAACCTGCCGATCGTGATCTGGATGCTCTACACCTACTTCAAGGACATTCCGAAGGACATCCTGGAAGCCGCCCGCATGGACGGCACGACGATCACCCAGGAGATCTTCAACGTGCTGCTGCCGATGGCGGTGCCGGGCCTCGCCTCGACGATGCTGCTCAACTTCATCCTGGCCTGGAACGAAGCGTTCTGGACGCTCAATCTGTCGACGTTGAACGCCGCGCCGCTCACCACCTTCATCGCCTCATATTCGAGCCCCGAGGGCCTGTTCTGGGCGAAGCTCTCCGCCGCCTCGACGCTTGCGATCGCGCCGGTGCTCATCCTCGGATGGTTCAGCCAGAAGCAGCTCGTGCGCGGGCTGACGTTTGGCGCTGTCAAGTGATCTGTGGCGCCGTAGAATAGTCTGGAAGGAAACGACCATGGGGCGCATCACGCTCGAAAATGTCCGCAAGTCCTATGGTGATTTCAACATCATCCAGGGCGCCAACCTCGAGATCGAGGATGGCTCGTTCGTCGTCTTCGTCGGCCCGTCGGGCTGCGGCAAGACCACGCTCTTACGCCTGATCGCCGGCCTCGAGGACGTCACGGGGGGCGCCATCGTCATCGACGGCAAGAACGTCGTCGACGTGCCGCCGGCCAAGCGCGGCCTGTCGATGGTGTTCCAGTCCTACGCGCTCTATCCGCACATGAGCGTGCGCAACAACATCGCTTTCGGCCTCAAGATGGCGGGCGAGGACAAGGCCGAGATCGACCGCAAGGTCGAGCATGCGGCGGGGCTCCTCAACCTCACGCCATATCTCGAGCGCAAGCCGCGCGACCTCTCTGGCGGCCAGCGCCAGCGCGTCGCGATCGGCCGCTGCATCGTGCGCCAGCCGAAGGCCTTCCTGTTCGACGAGCCGCTGTCGAATCTCGACGCGGCGCTGCGCGTGCAGATGCGGCTGGAGGTGACGAAGCTGCAGAAGCAGCTCGCCACCACCGCGATCTACGTCACGCACGACCAGGTCGAGGCGATGACGATGGCCGACAAGATCGTCGTGCTCTCCGCCGGCAAGATCGAGCAATACGGCTCGCCGATCGATCTCTACGAGCGGCCCGCCAACAAGTTCGTCGCCGGCTTCATCGGTTCGCCGAAGATGAACTTCGTCGAGGGCGAGGCGGCTTCGAAGATGGGCGCCGATTCGATCGGTGTGCGGCCGGAGCATTTCACCGTCGCCAAGGACGGCCAGGGGAATGCTGACGGCTGGCCAGGCACCGTGTCGGTCGCCGAGCATCTCGGCAGCGACACCTTCCTTTATGTCGACGCCGGCGCCCTCGGCACGCTGACTGCGCGCTCGACCGGCGAGCTCGGCATCACGACGGGCGACCAGGTGCGGCTGCGGCCGGATCCCGGCCGCATCTACCGCTTCGACAAGGACGGCAACGCGTTGCATTCGTAGGCTCGAGGACGATGCCTCCGTCGTTGCGGCCGACGCCGCGCGGAACGGCGACGGTCATTCGATGAGCTGAGGCGCCACGCGTCTCGAAAGGAGAGGCCATGTATCTCGAAAAGTTCAAGCTCGACGGCCGCACGGCCCTCGTCACCGGCGGCGGCCAGGCGATCGGGCTCGCCTGCGTCGAGGCGCTCGCCGAAGCCGGCGCGAAAGTGATCATCGCCGATCGTGATGCGAAGATCGCCGAGACCGGGCGCGACACGCTGCGCGCCAAGGGCCTCGACGTCGAGGTCGAGATCATGGACGTCACCGACACCGCGCGCGTCCAGGCGGTGGCCGACGATGTCGTCAAGCGCCACGGCAAGATCGACATCCTCGTCAACAATGCCGGCATCGCGCGCTCCGAGACGCCGGCCGAGACGGTGACCGACGAGCATTGGCTCAACGTCATCGACGTCAATCTCAACGGCACGTTCTGGTGCTGCCGCTCGTTCGGCAATCACATGCTGAAGGCGAAGTCCGGCACGATCGTCAATCTGGGCTCGATGTCGGGCTTCATCGTCAACAAGCCGCAGGAGCAGAGCTACTACAACGCTTCGAAGGCTGCGGTGCACCACCTGACGAAGTCGCTCGCGGCGGAGTGGGGCGCGCGCGGCGTGCGGGTGAATGCGGTGGCGCCGACCTATATCGCGACGCCGCTCAACGCCTTCGTCAAGTCGAACCCCGCCATGTACGACGCCTGGATCGGCGGCACGCCGATGGGCCGGCTCGGCGAGATCGAGGAGATCGCCTCCGTCGTGCTGTTCCTCGCCTCCGACGCCGCCAGCCTGATGACGGGGAGCATTGTCCTCGTCGATGGCGGCTATACGTGTTGGTAGCCTCTTCGGGACGGACGTCATGAGGAACGCGGTTATCGGCATCGACGTCGGCACGGGCAGCGCCCGCGCCGGCGTGTTCGACGAGCACGGCAAGCTGCTCGCCACCGCCAAGCATCCGATCCGGATGTGGCGCGAGGCCGGCGAGATCGTCGAGCAATCGTCGGACGACATCTGGGCCGCGTGCTGCGCCTCGGTGAAGGTGGCGGTGGCCGACGCCGGCGTGCGGCCGGAGGACGTGAAGGGCATCGGCTTCGACGCCACGTGCTCGCTCGTCGTGCTCGATCCCGCAGGCGCGCCGCTCGCCGCCGGCCCGTCGAACGGCGGGCAACGCAACGTCATCGTCTGGATGGACCATCGTGCGCTTGCCGAGGCACGCGAGATCAACGCGACCCAGCACAAGGTGCTCGACTATGTCGGCGGCATCATCTCGCCGGAGATGGAGACGCCGAAGCTGCTGTGGCTGTCGCGGCACAAGAAAGAGACCTTCGCCGGGGCAGGGCACTTCTTCGATCTCGCCGACTTCCTCACCTATCGCGCGACCGGCGCGACGACGCGCTCGTCGTGCACGCTCACCTGCAAATGGACCTATCTCGCGCACGAGAATCGGTGGGACGACGACTATTTCCGCGGCGTCGGGCTCGATGCGCTGGCGGGCGACGGCCACGCGCGCATCGGCACCGAGATCGTCGCGCCGGGCACGCCGATCGGCCGCGGTCTCGACGCGCGCGCCGCAATCGAGCTGGGGCTTCGCGAAGGCACGCCGGTTGCCGCCTCGCTGATCGACGCGCACGCCGGCGGCGTCGGCACCGTCGGCGCGCAGATCGAAGGCGAGACTGGCACAGTCGATGTCTTTGGCCGCCTCGCCTACATCATGGGTACGTCGGCCTGCATCATGGCGACGACGGCCGAGCCCAAGTTCGTGCCGGGCGTCTGGGGCCCGTATTATTCGGCGATGGTTCCCGATCTCTGGCTGAACGAGGGCGGCCAGTCGGCGGCCGGAGTCGGCATCGATCACCTCGTGCAATCGCACCGCCAGTACCCGCAGCTCGTTTCGGAAGCGAAGACCGCCGGCGTCGACCCGCTCGAGCTGCTCGAGCGCCGCGCGGTCGGCCAGGTCGGACGCGACGATGGTGCGCTGGGCGAGGCGGCGTATCTCGCGCGCGGCCTGCACGTGCTGCCGGAGTTCATGGGCAACCGCTCGCCGCATGCCGATCCTGGCGCGCGCGCGGTGATCGCCGGGCTCGACCTCGACACCGATCTCGAGCGCGTCTTCGTCGCCGCACTCTGCGGCCTCGCCTACGGGCTCGCGGACGTCGTCGATGCGATGCGCCTGCAGGGCATCGCCTGCGACACGATGGTGATGAGCGGGGGCGCGAGCCGCTCCGATCTCGTGCGCCAGATCATGGCCGATGTGACGGGACTCAAGGTCGCGCTGCCGCAGTCGGCGGAGCCCGTGCTGCTCGGCGCCGCCGTACTCGGCGCCGTTGCCGGCGGCCTTTACCCGTCCCTGCCTAAGGCGATGGAGACGATGACGCGGATCGGCGGCCTCTCCGCGCCGACGCCGAAGCCGCTGCGCGACTTTCACCGCGCCAAGCGCGAGGTCTACGCGCGGATGCGTCGGCTCGATCTCGACTGCCGCGACATCATGCGCGACGGACACGAAGCGACCACCTGACGGGAGGGGTCATGCGCGTCGCGATGGACCCTGATCTCGACCTCGCACTGCGGTGCGCGTGGCTTTCTCTTGTCGGCGGCTACACGCATGAGGAGATCGCCGCGCGCGTTTCCACCTCGCGCGTGAAAGTGACGCGGCTGATCCAGACGGCCCAGCGCGCCGGGCTCGTGAAAGTCTCGATCGAGGGCGCGCCGGCGAAATGCGCCGCGCTCGAGGAGCAGCTCGTCGCGCGCTACGGCCTCGCGCAGTGCTCGGTGGCGCCGGACCTCGGCGAGGTCGGCCTCCCGGTTTCGGCGCTCGGCGCGCTCGGTGCGCATGTCATCCGCAGCGCGATCGAGCGCGACGATGTCGCCACCGTCGGGCTCGGGCATGGGCGCACGCTTTCGGCCTGCATCGATGCGATGCCGCTGATGACGCGACCGGGCCTGAAGATCGTTTCGCTGCTCGGCAGCCTGACGCGCGACTCGGCGACGACGCCCTACGACGTCATCTTCCGTCTCGCGAGCCGCACGGGGGGCACCGGCTATTGCCTCGCGGCGCCGTTCGTCTGCGCGTGCGAGGCGGATCGCAACAGTTTCCTCGCCCAGCGCGACGTCGTCGCCGCGCACCTGCGTGATTCGCCCGTTGCCCTCGCCGGCATCGGTGCGCTCGATCGGGAGAACGGGCTCGTGACCAGTGGGATGATCACGCCAGCCGAGCTCGAAGCCTTGCAGCAGGCGGGGGCGGTCGGCGAGTTCCTCGGCACATTCGTCGATTCGGACGGACGCGCGCTCGACGTCGAGCTGACGCGGCGGATCGTGGCGGTCGGGCCGGACGTGGTCCCGCCGCGCGATGTGATCGCGATCGCAGGCGGCCCCGGCAAGGCTGCCGCCATCGCGGCCGTCCTGCATGGCGGCCGGATCGGCCATCTCGTGACCGACGAATCCACCGCGGAGACCCTTGCGGGACCCCAGGGCGGGCCATGAACGCTGTCGTTCGTCGGATGACGTATTTCTAACACAGCCCAAGGCGAACAATTGTTCGGTCGTTCTACCGTGGAATCAACGCCCCAAGCTCCTCTATAGTCGTTGATGAAGCTGCGAACTTGAATCGCAGACCAGTAGAGCCGGGGGGCATGATGACAATCAATTTGAAGGGGACGGTCGCGATCGGCGTTTCGATGCTGGCGTTCGTCATGGCGGCCCACGCATCCGCGCAGGAGGCGCCGCCGCAGTCGACCCAGACGCTCGCGCCGCGCGACACCGCCAAGGGGACCGCGCGCTCCGAGGGCACATCCGCCGCGCCGCCGTCGCTGGCCGCCGGCACCTACGACATGAAGAACGGCCTGTCGTTCCTGCTGAACTACACGGGCGAGTTCGCGGCCAACCCGTCCGGTGGTCAGAAGCCCGGCGGCAACGCGTTCGCCGGCCAGCTGTTCATCGGCGCCGACGCCGATTTTGGTAGGATCGCCAACATCCAGGGCCTGTCGGGCCACTTCATCTTCACCGATCGTCAAGGCACCAGCCTTTCGGCCCGGAACATCGGCAACGACACGTCGGTGCAGGAAATCTACGGCGCCGGCCAGACCTATCGCCTGACCCTGCTCACGCTGGAGCAGCGTCTCTTCAACGATCGGCTCGACATCGAGGCCGGCCGCACCCAGGCGCAGGGTGCGTTCCTGATCTCGCCGCTCTATTGCGACTTCCAGAACAACGCGACCTGCGGCTCGCCCGCCACGGTGTTCTCCGACACCAACTTCAACTACTTCCCGGATTCGACCTGGGGCGGTCACGCCAAGCTCTGGATCGATCCGAACTACCACTTCTTCATCCACGGCGGCGTGTACGAGGTGAACCCAGATTCGCTGCAGGAGAACGACCACGGCTTCAACTTCTCCACCAAGGACGCAACCGGCGTCGTGGCCCCGATCGAGCTCGGGTACTCGAGCCTCGGAACGCCGGGCATGCTGCCCACCAACGTCGGCGTCGGCGTGGTCATCGATCAGTCGAAGTACACGGATCCGACGCTCGACATCCTCGGCGGCCATTCCGTCACTTCGGGTCTCCCGTCGCTCACCGAGAGAGGGCGGGCCCTGGTTTTCGGGCGCTTCGATCGGATGATCTGGCAGCAGGATCCGCTGACGCCGTCGCGCGGCATCACGATCTTCGGCGTGGGCCTCGTCGGCACCGATACCCAGCATCAGCCGCAGAGCTTCTTCGCGGAAGGCGGCGTCGTCTGGACGGGTCCCCTGAAGTCCCGGCCCTTCGACACGCTCGGCTACGTCATCTCCGACCAGCACTACAGCACGGCGGGACTCTTCAACCTGCGCGCCAATGCGGCGTCGATGGGCATCAACCCGGCGATCTTCAAAAGCGACCAGTATCTGATGGAACTGAACTACGGCTTCCAGGCCGGCCCGGCGATCCGCCTGACGCCGAACCTGCAGTACATCATCAACCCGACCAACGCCGGCGCGCCCTACCTGACCAAGCCGATCCCGAATGCCTTCGTGGTCGGCGCCAAGGTCAGCATCGACCTGTTCACGCTGGCCGGCCTCGCCAAGGGCCCGGGCAGCCTGTAAGGCACTCGCGCTTCTCTGGCTGCTCGTCATGCCCGGCCTTGCGCCGGGCATTTCGTTTGATGCGATTGCTCGTCAATGGTTCGTTAACCGGCTCGGCATCGATGTCGATGCTGCAATGCAAAAAGAGGTATACCGCATCTGCGAGATCAGGACTAATTCATTCACCAGGAGGAAATCAAACCCCTCCTTCGGAGATGACATGTCCCTCTTTTCTCACGACACCCTCGCTGGCCGCGTGGCCGCGGAATGGACCCGCAAGCGCGCCGTCGTGCGCCTGACCGAGCGTCTCGAGCGCTCGAGCGACCGCCGGCTCGCCGACATCGGCATCGCCCGCGCCGACATCGCCCAGGTCGCGCTCGCCGCCTACCCGACCCCGGCCGTTGCGGCCGCCGACCTGCGCGTGCGCTCGCCGCTCGTCTTCGCCGGCGCCGCCTCGCAGGGCTGAGCCACTGCTGCAACGCAGCGGCGACACCGCACCTTACCCTGGTGACGGGCGCCGCGGCGGCCTTGCCAAGCTCCGCGAAACACGACTTATACCTCGGTCGGACCCCGATGCGCGCCGTGCGTGAGCCGGCCGGGTGAGCGGCATGAGCAAGCAGACGTTCGACGACGAGCAGGCCGCCCAGAGCGCCGAGCTCGAGCACCTCCGCCAGGAGCATCGCGACCTCGACGCCGCGATCGAGGTGCTCGTGCACATGGGCTCGATCGACCGCCTGCAGGTGCAGCGGCTGAAGAAACGCAAGCTCGCCCTGCGCGACCGGATGACGTTCCTCGAAGACCAGCTCTTCCCCGACATCATCGCCTGAGTCGCTTGCGGGGCTTCGGTGGTTCCGCTACCACGCGCGCTTTCCCGCCAAGGCCGAAACCGCCGTGCCGCCAACGACACCCAAGCCCGTCGCCGTCATCATGGGCAGCCAATCCGATTGGTCGGTGATGCGGCACACGGTCGAGACGCTCGCCGTGCTCGAGATCGGCCACGAGGCGCTGATCGTCTCGGCGCATCGCACGCCGGACCGGCTGTGGGACTTCGCGCGCACTGCCAAGGCCAAGGGCTACGAGATCGTCATCGCCGGGGCCGGCGGCGCGGCGCACCTGCCCGGCATGACCGCGGCGATGACGCCGCTGCCGGTGTTCGGCGTGCCGATCCCGACCCAGTCGCTCGGCGGGCGTGATTCGCTCTATTCTATCGTCCAGATGCCGGGCGGCGTGCCCGTCGGCACGCTGGCGATCGGCAAGGCCGGCGCAATCAACGCCGCGCTGCTCGCCGCCGCGGTGCTGGCGCTGCACGACGAGGCGCTCGCCTCGCGGCTCGCCGCCTGGCGCGCCGAGAAGAGCGCCGCCGTCGCGCTCGTGCCCCAGGACGACCCGGCGCCGTGACGCTGGCGCCATGACCCTTTCTCCCGGCGCGACGATCGGGATCCTGGGCGGCGGCCAGCTCGGGCGCATGCTGGCGCTCGCCGCGGCCCGGCTCGGCCTGCGTACCCACGTCTATTGCCCCGATCCAGACAGCCCCGCCTTCGAGGTCGCGAGCGCCTGCACCATCCAAGCCTACGAGGACGAGGCGGCGCTGCGCGATTTCGCATCCGCCGTCGACGTGGTCACCTACGAGTTTGAGAACGTGCCGGCGCGCACGGCGGAAGTTCTGGCGGCGGTGCGCCCCGTGCGGCCCGACGCGGCGGCGCTCGCGGCGAGCCAGGACCGGCTCGTCGAGAAGCAGTTCATGGCCTCGCTCGGCATCGCCACCGCGCCCTTCGTGGCGGTCGACACGGCCGGCGCGATGCCGCGGGCCGTCGCGCAGCTCGGCCGCCCCTCGATCCTGAAGACGCGCCGCTTCGGCTATGACGGCAAGGGCCAGACGACGATCAAGGACGGCAGCGATCTCGCCGCGGCCTTCCGCTCCCTCGGTGGCGGCGAATGCATCCTCGAGGGGGTCGTGCCCTTCGCGAAGGAGGTGTCGGTCGTCTGCGCGCGCGGGCTCGACGGCGGCTTCGCGGCCTTCGACGTTTGCGAGAACGCGCACCGCGGCGGCATCCTGCACCGTACGCTCGCGCCAGCCGCTCTGGCGCCCGAGACCGCGGCGGAGGCGGTGGCGACGGCAAAAAAGATCGCCGACGCGCTCGCCTATGTCGGCGTGCTGGCGGTCGAGTTCTTCGTCACGGCCGAGGCCGGGCGCGAATCGCTCGCCGTCAACGAGATCGCGCCGCGCGTGCACAATTCCGGGCACTGGACCGAGGCCGGCGCGGTGACCTCGCAATTCGAGCAGCACGTGCGCGCGATCTGCGGCTGGCCGCTCGGCGCCACAACGCGGCACGGCGCGCGGGTGGAGATGGAGAACCTGATCGGCGACGAGGCGGCTGGCTGGGAAGCGCTGCTGGCCGAGCCGGGCGTCTGCCTGCACCTCTACGGCAAGGAGGAGGCGCGCCCCGGCCGCAAGATGGGGCATTGGACGCGGGTGCTGGACTAGGTTCGCATCTGTCATCCCGGGGCGCCGAAGGCGAGACCGGGGATCATCACAACGTCCTCGGCAGACGAGGACGCCATCAGCCCAACCCGACCATCGCGTCGTCCGGGGTTTCGCCGCGCTCGCCCCGGAAAGACGGACGTCGTTGCGACAGCCGACGGGTACTGGCCTAGCCGGCATAAAAATGCCGCTGTCGGGGACCCGGCAGCGGCGGCTTGGACAAGTCGATCTGGGACAGTCGATCAGAGCAGCTAACTCGGGTGTCACGCACCCGGCCGGACAAAGGGGCCGACCGTCATCGTCAATGCCAACGCTGCTAGTGCAACGTGGTCCCGCTGCGGAGCTTGGTGATCTCGTCCTTGAGCAGCAACTTCTTGCGTTTCAGCTCGGCGACTTTCGCCTCGTTTGTCGCCGGGTGGACCTGCTCTTCGGTGATCGCGCGATCGAGCGCATGATGGCGCCGCTCGAGCTCCGTCAGGTGGTTCTGCAGTGACATGCGGGTCTGTCCTTTCGTTGGTGGACAGCCGTCAGTGTGACACAGACGCGACGGTCGGCAAGTGATTTTGTGTTACCTGGGGATATCTGTGCGGTGAGGTTTTTGGAGCGCGATCGGATCACGAGCGACTTGATGAAAATTCGAGTTTGATGGTGCCGTTAAGTCCAGTCGACGCTCATCAAGCCATCGACCCTGCGGAATTCTTTCAGGTTGCCGGTAACCAAGGCAAGACCGCGGCTTCTGGCGTGTCCTGCGATCAGCAGATCGTAGGCGCCGATCATCTCGCCGCGCCGCTCCAGCACGGCTTTGATTTCGCCGGCGTGACGCGACGCTTCCTCGTCGAAGGGAAGAACTTCGAGGCGTGAGACGAAGTCGTCGACCGCAAGACGGTTCTCGACAGGCTTCGGAGATTTCGCGGCGCCGTGCACAAGTTCCGTCAAAACGACCGTCGAGATGCCGAGGCCGTCCGCTTCCTCGGTGAAGCGTGCTCCAACATGCCGTGGCCGGTCTCGCAGCACGCGGATACAGAGGTTCGTGTCGAGCATGAAGCGCAGGCTCAAAACGATTCCCGCTCTTCCGCGACAGGCTGATCGCGCTCGCCGAGATCGACGCCGGGCGCATCGAAGAAATCGTCCCATGAGGCGTTCGCGGGAGCGATGACCCGCGTGCGGCCGACGCGGCGGATCACCACGTCGCGCACGTCCGGCGGGAATTCGACAGCCTTTGGCAGGCGTACAGCCTGGGAGCGGTTGGACTGAAAAAGCTTGGTCGCGGCCATGGCGCACTCTCGATATACAACTTGTATATCCCACCCCTCGGCTGCTGTAAACGAAAGCCTACTCCATCGCCTCCAGCTCGGCGATCATCCCCTCGATCATGCCGAGGCCGATCTGCCAGAAGCCGGGATCGGTGGCATCCAAACCGAACGGCGCGAGCAGCTCGGAATGGTGCTTGGTGCCGCCGGCCGACAGCATCGCGAGGTAGCGCTCGGCGAAGCCGTCTTGCGCCCGCTCGAACACGCCGTAGAGCGAGTTCACCAGGCAATCGCCGAACGCATAGGCATAGACGTAGAACGGCGAGTGGATGAAGTGCGGGATGTAGCACCAGAACACCTCGTAGCCCGGCCTGAAGTCGATCGCCGGCCCAAGGCTTTCCGCCTGCACGCTCATCCAGATCTCGCTGATCGCATCCGACGTCAGCTCGCCTTCGCGGCGCGCCAGGTGCAGCTTGCGCTCGAACGTGTAGAAGGCGATCTGGCGCACGACCGTATTGATCATATCCTCGACCTTGGCGGCCAGCATCGCGCGGCGCTCGGCGACCGAGCCGCTCCTGTCGAGCAGCGCGCGGAAGGTCAGCATCTCGCCGAACACGCTCGCGGTCTCGGCGAGCGTCAGCGGCGTCGGCGCCATCAGCGCGCCCTGCGGGCCGGCTAGCACTTGGTGCACGCCGTGGCCGAGCTCGTGGGCGAGCGTCATCACGTCGCGCGGCTTGCCCTGGTAGTTCAGCAGGACATAGGGGTGCGCCGACGGCACGGTGGGGTGCGCGAAGGCGCCGGGCGCCTTGCCTGGCCGCGTCGGCGCATCGATCCAGCGCTCGTCGAAGAAGCGCTGCGCGATCCCCGCCATCTTGGGCGAGAAGCCGGCGTAGGCATCGAGCACGGTTTTCCGCGCTTCGGACCACGGCAGGTTGCGCGACGGCACGTCGGGCAGCGGCGCGTTGCGGTCCCAATGTGGCAGCGCTTCGACGCCGAACCACTTGGCCTTCAGCTTGTAATAGCGGTGCGACAGACGCGGATAGGCGGCCTGCACCGCCGCGACCAGTGCGTCGACGACCTCGCGCTCGATGCGGTTCGACAGATGGCGCGCGTCGGCGACGTCGGCGAAGCCGCGCCAGCGATCGGCGATCTCCTTGTCCTTGGCGAGCGTGTTGGTGATCAGCGCAAACGTGCGGACGTTCGCTTGCAAACCTTTCGACAGCGCCTCGGCCGCTTCGCGACGCCGCGCGCCGTCCTCGTCCTGCAAGAGCGACAGGGTCGGCTCGAGCGCGAGCTGCTCGCCGTCGACATCGAAGCGGAGCGCCGCCATCGTCTCGTCGAACAGGCGGTTCCAGGCCGAGGCGCCGGTCGTGCTCTTTTCCAGGAAGAGCTGCTCGAGCTTGTCGTCGAGCTGGAACGGCTTGTCCTTGCGCATGTCGTCGAGCCACGGCTTGTAATGCGCGCATTCGCCCGCCGCCGCGGCATCGAGAACGGCATCGTCGACGCGGTTCAATTCGAGCTGGAAGAACAGCAGGTCGGTCGACGCCGTCGTCACCTTGTCCTGCGCATCCGCGTAGAATTTCGTGCGCGCGGGATCGGTGGTGTCGCCGGCGTAGACGAGGCCGGCGTAGCTCATGATGCGGCCGAGCGTGTCGTCGATCGCCTCGTAGCGGCGGATCGCCTCGATCAGGCCGCCGTTGCGGGCGAGGGCTTCCAGCTTGCCCTTGTAGTCGGCCGCAAACGCCGCGCACTCGGCGAGGACCCGCGTCACGTCATCCGCAAAGATCGGAGAGTCCATCGCGGGATAGAGGTCGGCGAGGTTCCACTCCGGCAGGTCGCCGAGGTTTTGCTCGGCGCGCGCGGTGGCCTCGGCGGGGGAGGGGAGGTGGGTCATGACGGGTCCTCGTGGCGGCGGCCCGTGGTAACGTGCGCGGGCGGCACGGGGCAAGGCGACAAAGCAGCGGGTTGGCGCTAAACGCCGGCCATGCTGATCCGCCCCGCGACCTCGAGCGACGCGCCCGCCATCTGGTCGATCATCGGCGCGGTCATCCGCGCCGGCGAGACCTATGCGCTCGACCCGGCGATGAGCGAGGCTGACGCGCTCGCCTATTGGTGCGGCGCCGACAAGGAGACCTTCGTCGCGGACGACGACGGCGTCATCCTCGGCACCTATTACCTGCGCCGCAACCAGGCGGGCGGTGGCGGTCATGTCTGCAATTGCGGCTACATGGCCGCGGCCGCGGCGGCCGGGCGCGGCGTGGCGCGCGCGATGTGCGCGCATTCGCTCGATCACGCCCGTGCACGCGGCTATCGCGCGATGCAGTTCAACTTCGTCGTCGCGAGCAACGAGCGCGCGGTCAAGCTCTGGCAGTCGTTCGGGTTCGACGTCGTCGGGCGGCTGCCGGGCGCGTTTTGCCATCCGCGGCTGGGCGATGTCGATGCGCTGGTGATGTTCAGGGCGCTGTGAAGGGTGCGGCATCCTCCCGCAGCTCGAGATACCAGCCGCGATGCAATGCGTCTTCGTCGATGCCGAGATCGGCCGCGTCGACATTTTCGGCGATCAGCTTCCAATGCCGTTTGGTGTAGGCCGCGACCGGAAACCGGAGATCGTTGCGGACGAACATGAACCGCCGATCGTCCCACTCATGCTTGTACAGGCTGCCGAACACGTTCGCACCGAATGAAAGAAGGGCCTGTCTCCGCTTCTAGTCATGCTGCGTCGTGGTCGCGCGCTGCGTCGCGCATAGCGGCCAAGCGCTTGATGGGGCTTGTCAAATGGTCGACCCAGGCTATTGCGCACCCAGGCGTAACGGTTTGATGACGGACCGCCGCGTCAGCGTACGATCCTGTTCAGATGATCCGCACCGAGGCCGACGGCATCGTAGTGGCGCGTGGTGTTCTCGAGCTTGGTGAACACGTCCTCGTAGCGCTCCATGTTTGGCAGTAAACCACTCGGCATCGTGCAGTGCCAGAAAGCGCATCGGGCCGAAAGCCCTGTCGACGTCGAAAGAGCTGGCAATTGCGCCGATCGAACGTCGCGCGTGTCCGCGTGTCGCAATACCGCGACATTCAGCTTGGCATGTCGCGGTACCGCGACTTCCGATCCTCCGTGTCGCGGTACCGCGACAGAGTCCCATTCCGAGGACCGCAATCCGCGACCTGGCCTCGATCCGGAGTCGCGGTACCGCGACACGGCCGCGTTTTGGAGTCGCGGTACGGCGACGGCGCACGGGCGAACGCCACCGCTCAGGCCGCGGGTGGACGCGACGAGTCGATGCGGTTATATTACCGGATGCCGCGTCGTGCCAGCCGAGGGGCCGATGCTAAACCGGCGACGGGTTGCGCTCCTGGAACTGCGCCTGGTGCCAGTACGGGTAGGGCGCCGGCCGCGCGCTGGCGGCATCGAGGCGCTTCATCTGATCGGCTGTGAGGTTCCAGCCGATGGCGCCGAGGTTCTGGCGCAGCTGCTCCTCGTTGCGGGCGCCGACGATGACGGAGGACACGGTGGGGCGCTGCAGCAACCAGTTCAGCGCGATCTGCGCCACGCTCTTGCCGGTCTCCTCGGCGATCGCGAGCAGCGCGTCGACGACGGTGTAGACGTATTCGTCGTCCACCTGCGGGCCAGCCTGCGCCGTCTTGTGCAGGCGGCTCGTCTCGGGCAGCGGCTGGCCGCGGCGGATCTTGCCGGTCAGCCGGCCCCAGCCGAGCGGGCTCCAGACGATCGCGCCGAGCCCCTGGTCGAGGCCGAGCGGCATCAGCTCGTGCTCGTACTCGCGGCCGATCAGCGAATAATAGGTCTGGTTGGCGACGTAGCGCGGGTAACCGTGCCGCTCGGCGCAGGCCAGCGACTTCATGATGTGCCAGCCGGAGAAATTGGAGACGCCGATGTAGCGGATCTTGCCGGCACGCACGAGGTGGTCGAGCGTCAGCAGCACCTCGTCGACCGGCGTCATCGCGTCGAAGCCGTGCAGCTGGAAGATGTCGATGTAGTCGGTACCGAGCCGCTTCAGTTGGCTCTCGATCGTCGTGGTGAGATGGGCGCGCGAAGAGCCGACCTGGTTCGGCCCGTCGCCGAAGCGAAAGGTCGCCTTGGTCGAGATGATGAGGCCATCGCGCGGGCGGCCCTCGATCGCTTTGCCCAGCACCTCCTCGGCGGCGCCGGCGGAATAGATGTCGGCGGTGTCGAACATGTTGAGCCCGGCATCGATGCAGATGTCGAGCAGGCGGCGCGCCTCCTGCACGTCGGTCGCGCCCCAGGCCTTGAAGAAATCGCCCTTGCCGCCGAACGTCCCCGTGCCGAACGAGAGGGCAGGGACGGTGAGGCCGGAGGCGCCGAGGCGACGGTATTCCATGGGATGCGTTCTCCTGAGTGAGCTGCGCACGGGCAGATAGGCGTTGCGGCGCGATTGGCCAGCTATCGCGCGCGCCGCCTGCTCGCTGCCGCGACGAGCAGGATCAGCGCGGCGAGCGGGGCGAGGATGTCCCACCAGAGGATCGAGCCGGCGCTGCCCAGCGCGAGATCGTGCCGCTCGACCATCTCGCGGATGTGGACCACCGCGTCGCCGCCGAGGGCGATCGCCAGCGTCCAGACGATGGCGCCCTTGAAGGGGAGGGGCCGCGTGATCGCCACGCTTGCGACGAGGCCCATCGCCAGCTCAGCGAGCCCGACCTCGCGCTGAAACGGTGCTTCCGGCCGCGCGAGGTGCCTCGACGCCATCCACAGCAGCGGCAGCCCGAGCCCGAGCAGCAGGATGTACCCCAGCATGCGCTCGGCCTTCAGATGCGTCTCGAGCGCGAGCGGCAGGACCACGGCGAGGACGAGCCCGATGATCGGCACGTTGCCGAGCGCGAGCGCGATGAGGCGGTCCATGTCCATCCCTCGCTCCGGCTCCTCGACGTTCAGTCGGGGCATTACGCAGGCCCAGCCGATGGATGCAACGGCGGTTCGCCCGATGGCGAGGCCCCATTTTGCGTTCGAACCAAATGCCCTGCCGAAGACGTCGGACGTCTCGTTTGCGGCGCGCGCCGCCAAGGCCTAGATAGCCGCCATGGACACACGCATCAGCCGCCGCTTCGCTGCGCTCGCGCGCGAAGGCCGCGCCGGGCTCGTCACCTTCACGATGGCCGGCGACCCGGACGCGCAAGCCTCGCTCGACATCCTCCGCGCGCTGCCAGCGGCGGGTGCCGACGTCATCGAGTTCGGCATGCCGTTCACCGACCCGATGGCCGACGGCCCGGCGATCCAGGCCGCGGGATTGCGGGCACTGAAGGCCGGCATGAATCTGAAGGCGACGCTCGAGATCGTCCGCGCCTTCCGCGAGGGCGACAAGGACACGCCGCTGATCCTGATGGGCTATTACAACCCGATCTACATCCACGGCGTCGCGCGCTTCCTGGAGGATGCGAAAACGGCCGGCGTCGACGGCCTCATCGTCGTCGATCTGCCGCCGGAAGAGGATTCCGAGCTGTGCCTGCCGGCGCGGGCCGCCGGCCTCGACTTCATCCGTCTGGCGACGCCGACGACGGACGCGGCGCGGCTGCCGGCCGTGCTCGCGAACACGTCGGGCTTCCTCTACTACGTGTCGATTGCCGGGATCACCGGCACGGCGGTGCCCTCGTACGACGCCGTCGGGGGCGCGATCGCCAAGCTGAAGGCGAAGACCGATCTGCCGATCGCCGTCGGCTTCGGCGTCAGGACCGCCGACAGCGCCGCGGCGATCGTGCGCTCCGGGGCCGATGCCGCGGTGGTCGGCTCGGCCATCGTCGATCGGGTGAAAGGCTCGCTCGACGACGAGGGCAGGGCAACCGGGGCGACGGTCGAGGCGGTCGCAAGCCTCGTGCGGGAATTGGCGGCAGGCGTGCGTGCGGCGGCGAAGGAGCTGACATGAACTGGATCTCGAACGTCGTTCCCCCGAAGATCCGCTCGTTCCTGCGGCGCGAGACGCCGGAGAACCTGTGGGTGAAGTGCCCCGACTCGGGCGAGCTCGTGTTCCACAAGGACCTCGAGGCGAACCTGCACGTCGTGCCGGGCTCCGGCTTCCACATGCGCTTCCCGGCGCGGCAGCGGCTCAACGCGCTATTCGACGAGGGCCATTACGAGGAACTGGCCACCCCCGAGGTGCCGACCGATCCGCTGAAGTTCCGTGACGTGAAACGCTATACGGATCGCTTGAAGGAATACCGCACCAAGACCAATGCGCCCGACGCGATCAAGCTTGCCGCCGGTGCGATCGAGGGTGTCGAGGCCATGGTCGCGGTGCAGGACTTCGACTTCCTCGGCGGCTCGCTCGGCATGGCGGCGGGCGAGGCGATCATCACCGGCATGACGGCGGCGATCGACCGGCACCTGCCGTTTGTCATCTTCACGGCCTCGGGCGGCGCGCGCATGCAGGAGGGCATGTTCTCGCTGATGCAGATGCCGCGCACGACGCTCCTCGTGCAGCGCCTGCGGGCGGCGAAGCTTCCCTACATCGTCGTGCTGACCAACCCGACGACGGGCGGCGTCACTGCCTCCTACGCGATGCTCGGCGACGTCCACATCGCCGAGCCCGGCGCCGTCATCGGCTTCGCCGGCGCCCGCGTCATCGAGCAGACGATCCGCGAGCGCCTGCCGCCCGGCTTCCAGCGTGCGGAATATCTGCAGAAGCACGGCATGGTCGACATGGTGGTGCCGCGCAAGGACATGCGCACGACGCTGGCGACGCTGTGCGGGGTGCTGATGAACCAGCCGAAGATCGCCGCGTGACGCAGCACCGATGAAGCAGCGATTGGCCGCGGGCTCCGACGCGATCCTCGAGCGCCTCACCGCGCTGCACCCGAAGAAAATCGACCTCTCGCTCGACCGCATCGAGATCCTGCTCGAAAAGCTTGGCCGACCGCAGGACCGACTGGCGCCGGTGATCCACGTCGCCGGCACAAACGGCAAGGGCTCGACCGTCGCCTTCCTGCGCGCGATGCTCGAGGCGGCCGGCAAGCGCGTGCATGTCTACACCTCGCCGCACCTCGTGCGCTTCCACGAGCGCATCCGGCTCGCCGGGCCCGATGGGGGCCGGCTCGTCGACGAGGACGTGCTCGCCGCCACGCTGGAGCAGTGCGAGCGCGTCAACGACGGCGCGCCGATCACCTTCTTCGAGATGACCACAGCCGCGGCGCTCGTCCTCTTCGCCGCGCATACGGCGGACTACCTCCTGCTGGAGGTCGGCTTGGGCGGCCGGTTCGATGCGACGAATGTCGTCGCGCAGCCCGCCGCCAGCGTCGTCACCGCGGTGTCGATGGACCACGTCGAGTTCCTGGGAAGCTCCCTCGAAGGCATCGCGCGGGAAAAGGCGGGCGTGTTCAAGCGCGGCTGCCCGGCGATCGTCGCCGCGCAGGCGGCGGTCCCGGAAAGCGTGCTGGAGCGCGAGGCGCGCCGCGTTGGGGCGCCGCTGACGCTGGCGGGCCGCGACTTCAACGTGCGCGAGGAGCACGGCCGCCTCCTCTTCGAGGACGAGGCGGGCCTGCTCGACCTGCCGCTGCCGCGCCTGGCCGGGCGGCACCAGCATCAGAACGCGGCGACCGCGATCGCCACGTTGCGCCGCATCGCGCCGGACATCCCGCTCGACGCGCTCGAGCGCGGGCTGCTCACCGTGGACTGGCCCGCGCGCCTGCAGCGCCTGTCGCGCGGCACGCTCGCAGCCGCTGCGCCCGCCGGCGCTGAGCTGTGGCTCGACGGCGGCCACAACGAGGACGGCGGCAAGGCGCTCGGTCAGGCGATGGCGGACCTCGAGGAGAAGGCACCGCGCCCGCTCATCCTCATCTGTGGCACGCTGACGACGAAGGATACCAAGGCTTTCCTGCAGCCGTTCGCGGGCCTTGCGCAGGAAGTGATCGCGGTGCCGGTCGAGGGCGAGCATGCCGGGCGTCCGGCGCGCGACGTCGCCGCCTGCGCCAACGCGGTCGGCCTGCCGGCCGCGGCGTGCCAGGGCGTCGAGCCGGCGCTCGCGTTTCTCAAGGCTCGGGCCTGGCCAGTGCCGCCGCGCATCCTGGTGTGCGGCTCGCTCTACCTCGCCGGCGCGGTGCTCGCGGCGAACGGGACGCCGCCGGTCTGAGCGCTCCTGCGATCCGGTAGCCGACGCGCCCTAGTAGCAGAAGGTCTTGGCCTCGCTGCCTTCCATCGTGGACTCACAGACACGCTTCGGCTTGTCGGGATCGTCCTCGTAGCGATGCGGCGACGCCGAGGTGGAGACGACATCGGCGTCTTTGCCGCCCGAGTTCGATACGCAGCCGCTCGTCAGCAGCACGAGAACCGTCAAGGCGGCGAGGGTGGACCGCGCCATTACTTCATCTCCAATCGGCTATTCACGCCGACGTGATGCACCACTTTGACGGCAAAGGTTAGGCGGGGTCCGCGCGTCGTGACGCGGTGATTATTCGCAGCTACGGTCTTTGCCATCTCACGAGGGTAGCATGCTCGACACGATCGACGACACCGGGCTCATCAGCGGCTACCGCATCGACGGCGAGGGTCAGGCCACCGCGCTTCGCTGGGACGACGCCGAGAAGGCGCTCGCAGACGAGGCCAGCATCGTCTGGCTGCACTTCAACCTCGCCGATGAGCGTACGAACGACCGCATCCAGACGATCCGACGGGTCCCGGACGGCGCCAAGACGCTGCTGCTCGGGCGCGACTCGCATATGCGTATCCAGGTCTGCGGCGGCGGCCTTGCCGGCGTCGTCGGCGACCTGCATCACGATGATGTGAAGGATGCCGAGAACTTCGGCGTGCTGCGGCTCTATCTCGACAGCCATTGTCTGATCTCGGCGCGCTCGCGCCCGCTGCAGTCGATGAAGAAGCTGCGGCAGGAGGTCGATGCGGGCCTGAAGGTGCCGCGGCCGGTGGTGATCCTCACGCACTTCCTGCACCACGTGACCGACACGCTGAGCGACCTCCTCATCGAGCTCACCAACGATGTCGACGATCTCGAGGAGGAGCTGCTCGCGGGCAAGCTCGACTGCCAGGTGCCCGAGCTCGGCCGCATCCGCCGCATCGCCGTGCGTTTGCGCCGGCACATGGTGCCGCAGGCACACGCTCTGACGAGCCTGCTGACGCGGCTGCCGCCATGGGTCGGCGAGGAGGGAGCGCGCGACCTGCGCGCGGCGATCGAGCGCCTGACCGCGCTCGGCCACGATCTCGATCTCGTGCAGGATCGTGCGCGGCTCGTCGGCGATCAGCTCTCGGGGCGCCTGATGGAGGCGACCAACCGCAACCTCTACGTCCTGTCGATCGTCACCACGATCTTCCTGCCGATGACGCTGATCACCGGCATCTTCGGCATGAACCTCGGCGGCCTGCCGTGGCAGCAGCACCCTTGGGGGTTCTGGTTCGGCATCGCGATCATGGTCGCGCTCGGCGCAGTCACGCTTTGGATGCTGCGCCGCTGGCGGCTGTTCTGAGCAACGTCCGCTTTTGCCGACTTGCTCAACTCAGAAGGTTTTAAGCGGCCTGCCTTCGGGCCTCGGCCTGCGCGACCTCGACGGTCACATGCGATAGGCCGGGGATCGACTCCAGCCTGTGCTTGTAGGCCTCGGCAACGCGCGGTGCGTCCGAGACGATCGACAGGATCGCGGCCGAATGGCCCGGACCAACGCGCCAGACGTGCAGATCGGCGAGCGCATCGCCTTCGGACTCGATGGCCGCGCGGATCGCCTCCGCCGTCGTGTCGCCGGGCACCATGTCGAGCAGCGTCGCGGCCGCGCTCTTCATGAGGCTCCAGGACCAGAGCACGATGACGAACGTACCGGCCAGTCCCATCACGGGGTCGAGCCACGTCCAGCCGAGGACATAGCCCAGGCTCAGCGCGACGATCGCGGCGAGCGACGTGAGCGCATCGGCGAGGACGTGCAGGTAGGCGGCGCGGAAGTTCGAATCGTCCGGCGCGTGCGCATGATCGTGCGGATGCGCGTGATGATGGTGATCGTGATGCGCGGGGTGAGCGTGTGCCTGGCTTTCGTGCGCACTGTGTCTTCCATGTAGCAGCCAGGCGCTGACGAGGTTCACGACGAGCCCCAATGCCGCGACCGGGATCGCCTCCGCGAAGGCGATCGGCACCGGGTTGAAGAGACGCGCAACGCTCTCGGCGCCGATGTAGAACGCGATCATCACGAGGATAATCGCACTTGCGAAGCCCGCCAGCTCGCCGAGCTTACCGGTGCCGAACGAGAACCGCGGGTCGTGCCGATGCGTGCGCGCGAAGCGATACGCGAGAGCGGCGATACCCAGTGCCGCGACATGGGTCGACATGTGCCAGCCGTCGGCGACGAGCGCCATCGAGCCGAAGTTTTGGCCGCCGACGATCTCTACCGTCATCATGAGAGCGGTCACGGCGACGACGAGGCGCGAGCGGCGCTCGTTCTCCTCGTGCGCCGCACCGAGGAAGACGTGCTCGTGCCGCTGCCGCGCGGCCTTGTCGTCGAGAGCGGAACCGACTTTTTCTGATACCATAATAGGGGGGTACCCTACCGGTCGCTTCCGTTGGCGGTCAGCGCGGCGATATGGGTGGGACCTACGCAAGCGATGCCACTCGTTCAACGAGTCATCGTCTGCGTTCGGATCGGTCCAACATCGTGCTCCACCTGAAGTCATCGTCTGCCCTAGCTCTCGTCCTTGTCTGCCTCGCGCGCGCCGCTGCCGCGCAGGAGGCCAAATCGATCCAGCTCGACGAGATCCAGATCACCGCGTCGAAAGCGGCCGCATCGGAAACCGCGACCGGGCCGATCGCCGGTTATGATGCCCACGTCAGCGCAACGGGCACGAAGACCGCGACGCCGCTGATCGAGACCCCGCAATCGATCTCGGTCATCGGGGCGACCGAGATCCGCGATCTCGGCGCACAGTCGGTGGTGCAGGGACGCAATATACCTCAGGCGTGTTCTCGCAGACGTTCGGCGCCGACACGCGCAACGATTGGTTCCTCATCCGCGGCTTCCCGGGGCAGGTCTCCGGCTACTTCCTGGATGGCCTGCAGCTCTACTCGTTCGGCTTCGGGACCTACCGCGTCGAGCCGTTTGGGCTCGAACGGCTCGAGATCCTGAAAGGGCCAGCGTCGGTGCTCTACGGCGGCTCCAACACCGGCGGCATCATC
The DNA here is from genome assembly GCA_965277735.1 of Beijerinckiaceae bacterium. Lineage (GTDB taxonomy): Bacteria > Pseudomonadota > Alphaproteobacteria > Rhizobiales > Beijerinckiaceae > RH-AL1. Next base: position 2,932,712 of record CBDIDO010000003.1, on the reverse strand, counting down.
AACGCGGTCAGCAAGCAGCCGCCGAACCAGTTCCACGGCTCGATCGAGACCGGCATCAACACGTGGGGCAACAAGTACACGGCCTTCGACGTCGGCGGCCCCGTGTCGCCGGCGGCCAACAACACGCTGTACTATAGGCTCGATGCGTTAGCGCGCGGTGGCGGCACGCAGGTCGACCACATCCAGGACGATCGCCTGTTCATCGCGCCGAGCATCGCCTGGCGCCCCGACTCCGATACCTCGGTCACCGTGCACGGCTCCTACCAGAAGGACCGTACCAACGGTGAGAACTTCCTGCCCTACGTCGGCACCGTCATCCCGGGCGCCTTCGGCAAGATTCCGACGAGCTTGTTCGCGAGCGACCCGCAACTCGACACGTTCCAGCGCAACCAGGCGCTGATCGGCTACGAGGCCGAGCACCGCTTCAACGACACTTTCACGGCGCGCCAGCACGTGCGCTACGCCGACCTCAAGATCTACTACAACACGCTCCAGGGCCTCGGGCTAGCGAGCCCGACAAGTTCCTCGCTGGTTCGCGGCAACTTCCAGACCGAGCCGCACAGCACGCAATTCGCGCTCGACAACGAACTCGAGGCGCGCTTCCACACCGGCCCCGTGGCCCACACGGCGCTGATCGGCCTCGACTACAAGCGCTACACGCTGACCGATACCCAGGGCTTCGGAGGGGCCAACCCGCTCAATCTCCTGGCGCCGGTCTATTTCATCGCCCCGACGACGACGCCGTCGAACTTCGCCCAGAACTACCAGGTGCAGAACCAGGTCGGCGTCTATGCGCAGGAGCAGGCGAAGCTGGGCGGTTTCACGCTGGTGCTCAGCGGGCGCCATGACCAGCTCGAGACCTCGCTCGACAACAGGCTCGACCCGGCGGCGAGCGAGCGCAGCGCCGATTCCGCGTTCACCGGCCGCGCCGGCCTGATCTATACGACGCCGCAGGGCATCGCGCCTTACGTCTCCTATTCGACCTCGTTCGATCCGCAGCTCGGCACCAACACGGGCACCGGCCAGGGGCTCGTTCCGGAGACCGGCGTGCTCAAGGAGATCGGCGTCAAGTACCAGCCGGTCGGCAGGAACATCTCGTTCACCGGCGCGCTGTTCGATCTGACGCAGAACAACGTGCCGACGACGGACCCGAACAATGTCCTCAACCAGATCCAGACAGGGCAGGAGAACTCGAAGGGCTTCGAGCTGCAGGCGCAGGGCAACATAACGCCCGAGATCAGCGTGCTCGCCTCCTACACCGGCTATCGCCTGCGCGACACGCAGGACCTGAACACGGCGTTGATCGGCAAGGTGCCGACAAACGTGCCGCAGAACTTCGGCTCGCTGCTGCTCGACTACACGTTCAAGTCGGGACCGCTGTCGGGGTTCGGGGCTGGCGCCGGTCCGCGCTATGTCGGCGGCTCCTACGCCACCGTCGACAACATGTTCGGGGTGCCGTCCTATGTGCTCGCCGACCTGAACGTCCATTACGAGCGGGGCCCGTGGCGCGCCCAGGTCAATGTCGTCAACCTCACCGACAAGACCTACGTCGCCACCTGCCAGGGGCTCGGCGCCTGCTTCTACGGCGACCGCCGCCGCGCGCTCTTCAGCCTCGCCTACCGCTGGTGACGCGGGGCGGCGAAAGCTGGGGCTTGGACGGCAGTCAGGGACGGCGGCTCGCGTGGCTGCCGTTTGCCGGCGTCTACGCGGCCTATGGCGCGACCTTCGGCGTGCTCGGCGGCGGCGCGCCGCTGGTGTTGCGGGCGCACGGCATGGCGCTCGCCCAGATCGGCCTGCTGCAGCTCATCTACGCGCCGATCGGCGTCGCCTTTCTGTGGGCGCCGCTGCTCGACCGGTGTGGCTTGCCGCGCCTGCCGCACCGCCTTGGCTGGGTCGGCGCGGGAATGCTTACAACAAGCCTGCTCCTCGCAGTGCTCGGCGTTGCCGGGATCTGGCCCGTCTGGCTCATCTTCCTGATCGCGATGGCGGTGAGCGTCACGATGACGACGGCCGACATCGCGCTCGAAGCCCTCATCGTCGAGATCGTGCCGCGCGAGCGCCGCGCGACGGTGACGACGGCGAAGCTCGTCGGCCTGTCGCTCGGCACGATGGTCGGCGTCGAGCTCGCGACCGCCTTGCCCGATTGGATCAGCCTGTCGGGCGCGCTCTTCGCCGTCGCTGGTCTCGATGCCGCGTTGACGCTGCCGCTGCTTGTCGTCCGCGAGCCGCCGCGGTCTCGCGCAGGGGCTGCCGCTCGACGCGCAACGGGGCGCTGGCGTCTTCTCGTCCGCCGCGCGGCGCTGCTCGGTGCGTTCTACATCCCGGCGATCCTCATCATCACGGTGCCGAACCTCGTGCTGCTCGATCTGCACGTGTCGTTGCCGGCCGTCGGTTTCTTCACCGGTACGCTCACCACGTGCACAGGCGTTGCGATGACGTTGGCGGCTGGCGCCCTGATGAAACGCATGCCGGCCCACCGCATCGTCGCAATGCTCACCGTGGGTGTCGCGCTGACCTCGCTTCTCCTCGCCCTCGCGGTAGCGCTCGCCGCGCCGCGCCTCGGCTATGCGGCGGCGACGATCCTGATGATCTTCGAGGGCGGCCTTGGCGTGCCGATCTTCACGGTCGTTTACCGCTGGGCCGAGGGCGAGCACGCGGCCACAGACTATGCCGTGCTGTTCGGCATCGCCTTTCTCATCTCGTTCCCGGTGCGCGTGCTGGCGCCGATGCTGGCGGCGCAGATCGGTTGGCCAACGTACTTTCTCATCGCGGTGCCGCTGTACGTGGCGGCCGTCGCCGCGCTGGTTGCCGGCATGCGTGAGACGCCGGTGGGCGGCACCGCATGAACGGTCTGGCGAGCCCGCGTGAAGCGCTGCACTGCGCGATGGTGGCGCTGCAGCCGCTGCCGCGCGGCGAGCGGCTAGCGCGCGTGTCGCTGTGGACGATGTACTATTTCTCGGCGCTGATCGTGCCGGTCATCGCGGCGGCTGCACGGACAGGCCGCGTGCCGGCGAGTGCGATCGACGAGCTTCTCTGCGAGATTGATACCCACGGGCATGTCGTTGGATTCCGGCCGCGCGAGGGCACCCGCGATCGGCAGAGCTTCGAAACTCTCGTCGACGATCACCTGGTGATCGCTGTCGAGACCTGCGTGCAGCTCACCGGTTTCCCGGCTCGAGTGGCCTGGAGCAACGCGGCCGTCGTCATCGACCACGCGATCGAGGAGGCGCGCGCGACGGACGCTGCGAAGGCACACACGCTTCGCGAGGCCGAATCCCTTGTCGCCGGCACCGGCCATCCCCTCCTGGCGCACCCGTACAAGCTTGGCTTGCCGCGCGAGCGGCGCGTCTGCTGCCTGCGCTACCTCCTGCCGTCGGGCGGTCTTTGCCCTGGCATCTGTCCGAAGGCGCCGCGCCACCTTCGGCCCACCTTGTCGTAGGGCGCGAGGCGCTTACCTCCCGGGAAACAAAACCCGGGAGGAATATCCATGCGTCCTTGCGCAACGTTCATGCTCGCCAATCTCGCTGGTGCCGGCCTTCTCGGCGCGGCCCTCGCCGCCGCGCCGGCCCACGCCGAAACCAAGCCGAAGCTCGCAGTCTTCGATTTCCAGCTCGCCAACCTCGCCCAGCTGCCGCCGACCAAGGCCGACACCGACCGGCTGCCGGGCATCAGCGACTTGCTGCGCAAGCAGCTCGCCGATAGCGGCAAGTTCGAGATCGTGCCTGTGACGGACAAGGTGAAGCAGGAGGTCGCCAAGGCCGCACCGCTGCGCGACTGCGGCGGCTGCGCGGTCGACTTCGCCAAGGAACTCGGCGCCGACGTCGCGGTGACGGGGCAGGTCCAGAAGGTCTCTGACCTCATCCTCAACATCAACGTCTACATGAAGAAGGTCGACAGCAGCGCGCCCGAGACCGCGACCAGCGTCGACATCCGTGGCGACAACGACGACTCATTCAATCACGGGGTCAAGTATCTGGTGAAGAACAACATTCTGAAGGAGTGAGACGGCGATCCACGACCAAAATCTAATAGGCGTCCGGCCCGACGGGCTTTAACAGTTGCGTGACGCAAACGGCGGGGCTCGCTGAACGATGCGCAACATCCTTGGTGCCGTCGCCGGATGGCTAAAGGATAATCCGATCCTTTCGATCGCCGGCGCGCTCGCCACCATTTTCGGACTGGTGACGGCCATGCCGGCCACGTGGAAAGCCAGCACGCAGATCCTCGGTATTCCCAGCTGCGTAACCTACGCCAAAGTCTACAGTTATTCCTCCGGCCGGTTTTCGGACGCAGGCGAGAAGTGGGTCGAGAATATCAAAGGTACCGACACCTTCTATTTCAAGTTGGCGCATCGAGAGCCGGATTACATTTTTCTCCTGAACCTGACCCCTCGCGTCGGCTACGACAGCGACATGCTGGTGCGGCTTCCGGTCTGCGGCGGCACCGCGCAATGGACCCTGGAAAATCCCGAGCACTGGATCGACCTGTATCAAGTCTGGCGTGGTACTTAGGTCGGCTCGATTTCACGACCGTCAAGCTCTGCCAATGCGGTCTGGCTTCCCCACATAGGGCGGGACAGACAGGCCCCAGAGAGTTCCTTGCCCTTCTTCTCCGATCTGATGTTCGAGGCGCGCACGCTGGCGCAGAGCTTTGCCGAAAGCCTCGGCACGCCGGTCATCCGGCTCGGCGTCACCGGCCTCTCCCGCGCCGGCAAGACGGTGTTCATCACCGCGCTGATCCAACATCTCACCGAGCTCGGCGCGCCGGGCCGTCGGCGGAAGGGCGCGCTGCCGGTGTTCCGCGTGATGGCCGAGGGGCGGCTCACCAAGGGCCGGCTCGAGCCGCAGCCCGACGACGCGGTGCCGCGCTTCACCTACGAGGACCATCTCGCCGCATTGAAAGGCGGGGCCGACGGCGAGACCCGGCACTGGCCCGAATCGACGCGGCGGATTTCCGAGGTGCGCATCCGCCTCGAGTTCGAGCGCGCGGAAGGCCTGCGCGCCGGGCCGGCCGCGCTGATCATCGACATCGTCGACTATCCCGGCGAATGGCTCCTCGACCTGCCGCTGCTCGGCAAGAGCTACGCGGAATGGTCGAAGGAGACTCTCGACGCCTCCGCTTCGGCCGCCCGCGCGAGCCTCGCCGCGGACTGGCGCGGGCTGACGATCTCGATCGACCCCGGTGCGGCCGCCGAGGAAGAGGTCGCGCGAAAGAGTGCCGAGCTGTTCACTGCCTATCTGCGCTCGTGCCGTGCCGACAATTTTGCGCTCTCGACCCTGCCGCCGGGCCGCTTCCTGATGCCGGGCGATCTCGAGGGCTCGCCGGCACTTACCTTCGCGCCGCTGCAGCTCGATCCCGCCCGCGTGTACGGGTCGGAGACGCTCGCAGGCATGATGGAGCGCCGCTACGAGGCCTATAAGGCGCACGTGGTGAAACCGTTCTTCCGCGATCATTTCGCGCGACTCGACCGGCAGATCGTGCTGGTCGACACGCTCGCCGCGCTCAACGCCGGGCCAGCTGCGGTGCGCGACCTCGAGACGGCGCTGGCCGACATCCTGCAGGCGTTCAGGGCAGGGCGGAACTCGCTGCTCTCCGCGCTCTTCAAGCCGCGCATCGACAAGATCCTGTTCGCCGCGACCAAGGCCGACCATCTGAACCACACGAGCCATGATCGGCTGGAGGCGATCCTGCGTACCATCGTCGCCCGTGCCATCGCCCGCGCCGACGATGCGGGCGCCGCGATCGATGTCATCGCGCTCGCCGGCGTCCGCGCGACCCGCGAGGCGCGCATCGGCAAAGGATCGGATGCGCTCGACGCCGTCGTCGGGATCCCCGCGAAGGGCGAGATCATCGACGGCGAGACCTTCGACGGCACCGCGGAAGCCGCGATCTTCCCCGGCGACTTGCCGGCCGATGCCAAGGCGGCGCTGCGCGGCGACGCCTATTATCCGGCAGGCCAGGAGGATTATCGCTTCGTCCGCTTCCGGCCGCCACGTGAGGCGCGCGACGAGGACGGCCTTGCGCTGCCGCCTCCGCAGATCCGGCTCGACCGCGCGCTCCAGTTTCTGCTCGGGGATCGCCTCGCATGACCGACGAACCCCGCCGCCGTCCGCGCGCCGTACGCCTCGAGCCGCTGCCCGGCTTCCAGGACGAAAGCGATCGCCCCGTCCGCGCCGCGCCGCCGGTCGAGATTCTGCCCGATCCTGCCGCCTTCGCCGGCCTCGAGCTGGAGCCGGAGGAACGCGCGGTCGAGGTCGCGCAGCAGCGCGGCATCTTCCGCCGCACGCTCGTCTCATGGGCCGGCCTGTTCTGGTCGGCGCTGACCGGCCTCGTCTCGCTCGCCGTGAGCCTGTGGGCGTGGAACACCATCGAGAGCCTCTTCGCCCGCTCCAAGGTGCTCGGCGACGTCGGCTTGGGCCTCCTCGGCGTCGCCATTCTCGCGCTGCTCGTGATGGGCACGCGCGAGCTGATGGCCATCGGCCGCCAGCGCCACATCGCCCGCCTGCACCAGGATTTCGCCAAGGCGCATGCGGCCGACGATCAGAAGCTCGCCCGCAAGCTCGTCGCCGACCTCGCCTCGCTCTACGGCGCGCGGCCGGAGACCGCGCAGGCGCGCCAGGACGTGCTGGCGCTGACCAAGGAAATCGTCGACGGGCGCGACCTCGTCGAGATCGCCGAGCGCACGCTCGTCGGCCCGCTCGACGCGCGCGCTAACGCGGCGATCGCCACCGCCGCCAAGCGCGTGTCGGTCGTCACCACGATCGCTCCGCGCGCGATCATCGATGTCGCCTTCGTGCTTCTGCAGGCGGTTCGCCTTATCCGCAGGATCGCCGAGATCTACGGTGGCCGGCCGGGGTTCCTCGGCTTCCTCAAGCTGGCGCGCTCGGTCGGCGCGCATTTGGCGATCACCGGAGGCATGGCGGCGGGCGACAGCCTGCTGCAGCAGGTCGTTGGGCACGGCCTCGCGGCAAAAGTCTCGGCGCGTCTCGGCGAAGGCGTGCTCAACGGGCTGCTCACGGCGCGGATCGGCGTCTCCGCCATGTCGGTCTGCCGCCCGATGCCGTTCGAGGCGCAGAAGACGCCGAACCTGCGGAAAGTGGCGCCCTTCCTGTTCAAGTCCGGCGAGGACGAGAAACCGGACCGGTAAAGCGCCCGGTTGGCGGTTCGCGTGGCTCCATCGTATGACGTTCGTATGACACGTGAGTCTGCGCCCGGCCGAGAATACGAGCTGAAATTCGCGATCGGCCCGAAGGGCTACGACGCGGTCGTCGCCCATCCTCTCCTCGCGGACGCTCCCTCTGCGGCGCACGCGCTCTCCTCCACCTATTTCGACACGCCGGACGATCGGCTGCGCCGCGAGCACGTGAGCCTGCGCTTGCGCGAAGGCGAACCGGGGGGCACCGTTCAGACCCTGAAGCAGGCTTCGGGCTCGATCATCGATCGCGCGGAATGGGAGCAGCCCGTCTCGGGCGCGCGACCCGATACCGCGCTGCTCGGCGAGACGCCGCTGAAGCCGCTGCTCGACGAGGTCGATTCGGCGCTGGTGGCGCGCTTCACCGTCGAGGTCACGCGCGACGTGTTTCCGCTGCGTCGTGGGTCGGACGAGGTCGAGGCGGCGCTGGACCGCGGGACGATCCGCGCCGACAGCTGGGCGCTCGCAATCAGCGAGCTCGAGCTGGAGAGCAAGGCCGGCCAGCCGGCCGCCGTCTTCGATCTCGCACGCGACCTCGTGCGAGACCTGCCGCTGACGCTGAGCCTCGAGAGCAAGGCTGAACGCGGCTTCGCCGTCGCCAACCAGTCGATCGGCAAGCCGGTCAAGGCTCTCGCGCTCTCGATCGACCCTGCTGTCACCCGCGCAGCGGCCTTCGAAGCGATCGTGCAGGACTGCCTGGCTGCGCTGACGCACAACGCCGCGCTGATCGGTGGCGCCGAGGACGGCGAGGCGGTGCACAAGACGCGTATCTCGCTGCGCCGCCTGCGCGCCGTGCTCGCGCTGTTCCGGCCGAGCCTGCGGCGGCGCCGGCTGCGGCCGCTCGAACGCGATATAAAATGGGCGGCGGCTAGGCTCGGCGACGCGCGCGACGCGGACGTGCTGCAGGAAGCCTATGTCCAGCCGGTCGTGCTGGCCGGCAACGTCGAAGGGGCAGGGGCGCTTGCTGCCCTGATGCTGGGGCGTCGCACCCACGCGCACGAGGCGCTTGGCGAGACGCTCGCCTCGCCGCGCTGGCGGCTCCTGCTCGTCGAGCTTCTCGCCTTCTCGATCGACGGCGTTCGCCGCTCGCAGCGCAAGCGCGGCTGGCGCGGCTTCGTCCGCCGCCGGCTCAGCGAGCACCGTCACGAGCTGGCGCGGGACACGCGGCGCTTCGCGCGCCTCTCGACCGAGGCGCTGCACGACGTCCGCAAGTCGGCGAAGATGCTGCGTTACGATCTCGAGCTGCTGGCGCCCGTATCGGGCCTCGGCGGCGAGGGCCGGCGCGTGGCGCGGCTCGCCGGCTCGCTCGAGACGCTGCAGGACGCGCTCGGCATCCTGCAAGACGAGGCGTCGGCGCGCGACAAGTTGCGCGTGGCGTTTGCCGGCACGCGGCGCCCCGCGGGGCTTTCGCGTGAGGCTTGGCGCGCCGCCGCGCAAGCGGTGATGCCGCGCGAGGGCGGCGGCGGCCGGCTCATGCGCAAAGCCGGCAAGGCGGCGCGACAGCTTTCAAGGCCTGTCGCCTTCCGCTGAGCCTCAGTCCGTGTCGCCGGGCGCGAACAGCGCTGCGAGGCCCGTGAGCATGACGAGCCCGCGCGAGGCGGCGAGCTTGGTGTCGCCCTCGTTGATTTCGCTGTAGAGGATCGCGCCCGAGATGGCCGCGACCAGCGCGCCACCGAGCCGGCGGGTCGCCCGCGGCACCATCAGCAGGCCGCCGACGACCTCGGCCGCCGCCGCGGCTTCCATCTCGCTGCGCGACCAGCCGAGATGGCGGAACATGCCGGCATAGCCGCGATTGCCGACAAGCTTGTCGGCGCCCGCGAGCGCGACCGCCGCGCCAGCGACGGGGTAAAGGTCGGCCATGGAACATCTCCTCATCGACTTCGGCGCCTGTCGCGCCACGGGCGCAAACGCGGTCGGGCAGGAGGCGATCCATCCCTATGCCGGCCGTTAGAATTGAGAATTGCGGGCTCGAGTGTTTCCCGTTCGTCGCGAAGCGACGATCATCGGCCAGCCCGAGACGTCGGTTTCAGAAACGGAAGCCCCATGTACTTTCAAGTGATCGCGCAATGCACGCAGGCGCTGAAGAACCTGGAGGCCTTGCTCGAAAAGGCCGAGCAGCACGCGGCCGCCAACAAGCTCGACGTCGGCGCGCTCATCGCCAGCCGGCTCGCGCCCGACATGAAAGATCTCATCTACCAGGTGCAGAGCGCCTGCGACTACGTCAAAGGCGCGGCCGCGTGGCTTTCGGGGCAGCCGCTGCCGAAGCACGAGGACGATGAGACGACGATGGACGATCTGCGCGCGCGCCTTCGCAAGACCGTCGCCTTCGCCGAGAGCGTGCCGGAGGCACAATATGCCGGCGCCGGCGAGCGCAAGGTCAGCTTCTCATGGGCGCCCGGCAAGGTGATCGACGGCGAGCCCTACCTGCTGCAGATGACCATCCCCAACGTGTATTTCCACGTCGCAATGGCGTACGCCATCCTTCGTCACAACGGCGTCGATGTCGGCAAGATGGATTTTCTCGGGCCCATCGATCTGCGCGTCGGCTGATCGGGGTGCTTCCGAGCCGGAGCGGCTGGCGGCGTTCGACTCAGGGCCTGTGCAGCCTGATCGCCAGCAAACCGATGCCGGCGGCGATCACGACAGACGCCGCAATGCCAATCACGAACGGCAAGAACTGCATATTTCTCTTTCCCACCAGGGCCCGATGGGCCGCTTCAGCGGTCTGCGCCTCTTGTGGACGTGTCGAGCAGAGAAAGGCCGATGGCGCCTAGAGCATCTTTCGACAGACGCTCAGCCGAGGCGACCAACGCGTGCTTCCGACCCAGCGCTCGGAACCGCGCCGCGGATGAGAAAAAGCTTGTTCGAACAGGGAATTACGTGGTGGGCGCGACAGGGATTGAACCTGTGACCCCTCCCATGTCAAGGGAGTGCTCTCCCGCTGAGCTACGCGCCCGGCACCATGTGCCGCAGACCCACGCCGTGGGGTCGAGACGGCGGGATATACCGATGCGCTGCCCCGCGCGCAACCGCAAAACCAGCGTGACCTCCCTTGTAAAGGAGTGCCCTAAAGGTCTCTCCGCCGGACCCGCGACACGAGCGGCCAAAGGCTGCTACCTTGGCGCCGGCGTGGCGGAACCGATCGGACCATGGGGCTTCTTCGACGCGGGACGGCTGCTGCGCTCGCCGCGATCCTTCTGGTCGCGCACCTCGCGCAGGCGCAGGACACGAGCCCAAAGTCAAAAGGAGGCGCGCATGCCGCACCCAAGCGAACCACGGCGCTGACGGCGCATGGACGTCCGCCACACGCCGCGAGCCAACTAATAGACCTCGGCGTCTCGGCGTATCCGCTGCAAGGCGACCCGCTGGTCCCCGGCACGAGCGAGCTGTTCTTCCAGACGGACGCCGGAGGCCGCTTCCATCTCGCGCCGCGCGGCGGGAAGCTCTACGAGCAACAGACCTACAACGACCCGCGCAGCCTGCTCGTCCTGCCGCCGCATCTCGGCGCCTCGAAGCCCCAAGCGCTCGTCGTCTTCTTCCACGGCAACCTCGCGACGCTCGAGCGTGACGTCGTCGGGCGGCAGCGGGTGGTCGCACAGTTCGAGCGGTCCGGCCTCGACGCTGCGCTGGTCGCGCCGCAGCTCGCCGTCGATGCACTCGATTCGAGTCCCGGCAACTTCTATGAGCACGGCTTTTTCGACGCATACCTCGCGGCGGCGGCCCGAGCGCTCGCGGCGAAGTCGGGTGGCCGGTTCACCGCGGCCGACATCGACGCCTTGCCGCTGATCTTCGTCGCCTACAGCGGCGGTTATCTCGCCACGGCCTACAGTTTGCCGGCGCAGAGCGGCACCAACCGCCGTATAGCGGGCGTGGTGCTGCTCGATGCTCTGTTCGGCGAGGAGGAGAAGTTCGCCGACTGGCTCGCCACGCAAAAGGGAGCATTCTTCGTCAGCGCGTATTCAGCATCCTCCGCCTCACTCAACAGCAGACTCGCGGACGAGCTCGCCCGTGCGGGAAAGACGCCGCTCCACCAATTGCCACCGACGCTGCGGGGTGGCGACGTCGTCCTGGTGCCAGCGCTCACGGCGGTCCACAACGACTTCGTCACAGCCGCCTGGACCCGCGATCCGTTGACCGCAATTCTCAAGCGCGTCGACCTCGATCCCAGCCGCTAGAAACGCCCTGGACATGCTACGGGAGCCCATGAAGTCTGATACGCGGGCCTGGGTCCGCCTCCCGTCCGGCAAGCGGCTCGATCTCCTGCACCCGACCCCGTTCGACTGGGACGACGAGGATCTCGCCGTTGGCCTCGCGCGCACCTATCGGTGGGGAGGCCATTCGGCATGGCCGCTGCCGCTGTCGGTCGCGCAGCATTCCTTGATGGTGACGGCGATGCATCGCCGCGCGGCTGCCCGCCGCGATCGTGCCGCCGATCTGCGCGAGCTCCTGCACGATGCCGACGAGGGCCTCCTCGGCTTCGATTGCATCTCGGTCGTGAAGCCGTTCCTCGGCGAGGCCTTTCGCGCGCTGACGTCCGACCTGCAGCGCGCGGTGGCGATCCGCTATCGGATCAAGCCGTTCGATCCCACGACACAAAAGGCGCACAAGCGGGCCGACCGTGTCGCGGCGGCCTCCGAGGCGGTACATGTCGTCGGTTGGACGCGTGACGAGGTGCGCCACACGCTGCGCATTCCCTACGAGCCGCTCGCGATCGACCCGCTCGTCGCGCTCTATGGCGGCGCGCCGTGGGAGCCATGGCCGCCAGCGGTCGCAGCGGAGCGTTTTCTCACAGAGCTGCGCGCGTTAGCGATGTAGCGACCGACGTCCCGTTTGCCGCGCAACGAAAGGCGGGTCAATCATTTAGGTTTGCACAAAACTATCGCGCGCGGCCGATCTGCCACCTGAGGTGCTACGTCGGCCGGAATGCTCTCGTCGCGCGCCGAAAGCGCGCGACCAGATCACGAGCAACAAATGTAATTGGTCGGCGCAAACAACATTGGCTCGACCTCAAAGAGATCGAGCCAACCGGAGTGGGCCTATTCGGCCGCGACAGACAGAACGCTGCGATAGTGAGCCTCGACCTCGTCCGCCGCCGCGGCGAACAATGCGATGCCCTGCAGGACCAGTTCCTCGATCCGCTTCGGCGAGCCGGAGTCGTCGTACGCGCGGGCGAAATCCATCACGATCTCCTCGTGCGACGGCTCGCCGTCGTGAGGCACCGTGTGGACTTCCATCCAGATCGACCGCCCTCGCGCGAACAGGCGAGTATAGGCGGGCGCGTGCGCCAGTGTTTCGCCAGCCTCTTCGGCGATGAACTCCGTCGAAGCGAGAGACCTCGCGAAGAACTCGACCAAGTCGCCTTCGTTCGTCCCGTCGATCAAACGCTGGACCGACGGAAGCGCCGGCTCGGACTGCAAGACCTCATAGCTGAGGCCGAGGTTGCGGGCATCCGCTTCCCAATGCTTCGAGTGGCGGAACTCGTCCTTCTGCATCTCGATGAGACCGGCACGCGCTTCTTCGAAGACGCCGGCAATCTCGCTGTCCTGGAGAGTCTTGATCGACTTGGCCGAGCCGACCAGCGTCTCTCTGGTTTTGCTTCTGCCGAACTTCGCATAGAGCGGCTCGCGCGGAAGATGGGAAGAATTGGCGCGCCGATCGATGGCCTTTTCGAAATCGCGGGTAAACGGCCAAAAACCCCTGCTGTGCGCGACCGCGGCGGCTCGATCGCCCTCGCGACAGCGCTGTATGAGAGAACATTGTGCCATTGCTGACCGAGCTGCGTCCTGCAGACCCTCCATGTCGAAATAAACATGGTTATCATCGTGAAAAAGAGACATGCACGCCCCCTACGCGGATGGTTACGAATTGTTAACCAATAACGTGAGGTTGGCAAGGGGTGCACGCAGCGATTTGTTTGTTTCTCAACGAGATCGCTCAATTCGTGGTTAATCGTGCCGGGCTCGCGGGGAAGCGATGTCGGCTGGGCTACCGCCCGCCCATCGCGAGGCAAGGATCGTTGGACAAGCCGCTGGTCTCACCGGGCCTTTGATATTGTGGGCTTGTCTACCGTTTGCCGATCAGGCGAGCATGCGCCTGTCGCCGTCACGCGTGGAGGACGTTATTCTCGTCACGCCTTCGAAGGGCGCCGTGAATGGTTTGGGAGGCGCGATGCCGAAGCCCTGCACGTAGTCGACGCCGATGTCGCGGAGCATGTCGGCGACCTCCTGGGTCTCGACAAACTCGGCGACGATCTGCTTGCCCATCACGTGGCCGACATGGACGATCATCTCGACCATCGCACGGTCTGAGCGTTCGAAAAGAAGATTCTTCACGAAGGCGCCGTCGATCTTGAGCGTGTCGACGGGAAGTTCCTTCAGATAGTTGAACGACGACATGCCCGAGCCGAAATCATCGAGCGCGAACGTACAGCCGAGAGCCCGCAATTCACAAATGAAAGAGCGGGCGGCATCGAGATTCACGATCGCCGTCGTCTCGGTGATCTCGAAGGAGATGATGTCCGGCGAGACACGAAACTCGATGAAGGCCGCCTTGAGAAAATCGAGAAAGGCATCGTCCCCGATCGTCACCCCCGACAGGTTGATGCCGCAGCGGGTGATCGGCGTGGCGTTCGGGATCCGTCGCCGTTCGGAGAGCGTGCGGAACGCGCGGCGCACGACCCAGCGGTCGACAAGCTTCATGAGGCCGAAGCGTTCGGCGGCGGGCAAGAAGCTCGAGGGCGGCACGAGCGTGCCGGTCTCGTCGCGCATCCGGATCAGCACCTCGAGGTGAATGCCATCATCGCCGTCGTCGGCCAGCGCGACGATCTCCTGCGCGTAGAGACAGAAGCGATCCTCGGCGAGGGCCTGCTGGATGCGGTGGACCCAGTTCATCTCGGTCACACGGCCGCGCGTCTTCTGGTCCTCCTTGCGATGGATCTGGACGCAGTTGCGGCCTTTCTCCTTGGCCATGAAGCAGGCCATGTCCGCCTCGGACATAATCTCTTCCGGCGAGACCGCGCCCGCGTGCGCGTGCGCAAGGCCGATGCTGGCGGTGACTTTGAACGCGCGGCCGTTCCAAGCGAACTCGACGTTTTCCACGGCGACACGCACCGCCTCGGCCAAGGCGAGCGCGGTTACCGTGTCGGTCCGTTGGACGAGGATGCCGAACTCATCGCCGCCAAGGCGGGCCAGCAGATCGTCCGGTCCCAGCAGCTCCTCCAGGGGCGGTCCGATCCGGCGCAGCATCGCGTCGCCCGCGGCGTGCCCGCAGGTGTCGTTGATGATCTTGAATTGATCCAGGTCGATGAACATCAGCGCGCAGGCCGCCGCCGGATCGCCCCTCGTGGGTGTCAATGCCTGTAGGAGACGCTCCTCGAACGCGCGGCGGTTGACCAGACTGGTCAGCTCGTCGTGCGAGGCCTGCCAGGCGAGCGCGTCCTCGAAGCGGCGCCGCTGCCGCAAGACCCTGCTGACGCGCCAGATCGTCAGCAGGGCAAGCAGCCCGGCGAGCGCGACATTCACGACCAACAACATCCGCTCGACGACCCGCGCGCCCTCGTCGAGCACGCGGGAGAACGCGATCGCCCGTGGCGTGATCGCGGCGTCGACTTCCTCCACGCGATTCCTGAGCTCGACCACCCGGCCGGTCGGAAAATGGGCGTCTACGGCATTTCCAAGCTCGTCGAGCTCCAGAATGAATTGGTCGGTCTCCGTCCAGTTGGCGATGGCTTCCTTGAGATAGGGAAGGTCGCGGAAATTGCTGAACATCCAGATCAGGTTTGGGATGTCTTCAGCCGCGATGCCGGCGCGGAGCAGCGTGACGCGGACCAGGGCGGTATCGGGATGCTCGCTTTCGAGCTCGAGGCGGCCTTTGCGATATTCGAGCGGGACCGCGATGGCGCGTTTGAAAGCGTGGAGAACGCGTGGATCTTCCGTGTCCAGGTAGAGGCTCAGAAAGTAGACGGCCTCGTGCTGACTTTTGGACCAGAGGCTTTCGCCCGAAACGAAGGCGCGGATCGTCGACAAGGTGTAGACGCTGAAGCCGCCGACGGCCATCTGGGTGAGAATGACGACGACGAATGGCCACGCCGACATCGTCGGGCCAAGGCGCAAGGCTTCTCGCCAGCCGCGCTGTTTCGTCGGAGCTGAAATAGCTTTGTCCTCACCGGCGTCGCAATCGAGGTCACGATGCGATGTCGCGGTGAAGAATCTATTGAAGCCCAACCTTAGGTAAGGATTGCCGCGTCTCAAGGTTAAAGCGCACAGTTTTAGGTATTTCTCCTCTGGCGCTCAAAGCCGTGCTAGAACAGCGTCGGTCGACCGTCGAACCAGACGCAGTCCTGTGCGGCCTGCTTTGCGTCGAAGCCTGGCGGCGGGTTGGGCGGCGCGGTGTAGTGGCCTTCGGCAGCGATGTGCAGCGTCTTGAAGCTCTGCTTGTCGATGCCATCGGCAAAATAACAATACTGGTGCTCGGGCAGGGTGCCCTGCGGCGCAAAAGTGTAGCCGGTGACGACCTCGCCGCTAGCGAAATGGACCGCCTTGAAGATCGTGTAATTGGTCTTGACCTGCGCCTTGCTGGCCGGGGTCGCATCCTCCTTCAGCTGCTCGCGGGTGGGGTGCGGCAGCGCCCTGTCGTCGGCGGCGAGGTGCACCATCGCGGCCGGGTCCATCGAGACCTGCGCGGCGGGGTCGAGCTTCACGGTCGAACCGGGGTCGATGTCGGCGTGCAGCTTGGCACGCTCCAGCGCCTTGGTCAGCGTGTCAGCGAGACGCTCGGCCGCGCCGCTCGCGTCCTTGCTCCGCGCGTAGCCGAGAAAGGCGAGCCCGACGCCGGCGCCGATCATGATCGCGAGCAGCCCGACTGCCGTGCAGCGGATCAGCCAAGCCTTGGCGGCGACCATGCTCGCCTCGGCACCGACGCGTCGGTTGACCGCGCCGGCCAGCGCCTTGTTGGCCTTGCTGCCGGCGATCAACATGGCTCAGGCGGCTCCCGGCGGCGGGTTGGTGGCGACGAGGGTCGGGCGCGTCGGTCCGAACGGCCGCGGCGGCTCGGCCGGTTCCTCGGCTTTGGTTGCCTCCGCCGCAGCCGGCTCGTCCACCTTCGGTGGCGCGGCCGCGGGCGTCGGGATCTCGGGCGCCTGCGGCTCGATCTTGTGCGCGACGAAAGCCCTGGCGACCGCGACGTTGGCCGCCTTCTCCGCATGCTCGTCGAGCGAACGCGTGAGCGGATAGAGCAGCTGGTCGACGAGGGCTTGCTCGTCGACCTCGATCGCCTCCGGCGCCTCGCGCAGCGGCGTCACCGAGGCGAGCGCCAGGGCCGTCGCCGCCAGCGAGGCGAAGATCGCCGGAAAGAACACGAAGAAGCGCAGGAAGCTGTGCAGCTCGCCCTCGGTGACCTCGGTCGGGTCCTTGCCGAAGAACATGCCGGTGAAGGAATGCAGCTGCGAGTTCAGCACCGCGTCGCGGCGCGCCAGCTCCATCTCCGCGACCCGCTTGGCGACGGCGGTGGCGTCGAGCGCGTCGCGCACCATGCGCGCGGCATCGAGCTTGTCGGAGGCGTCCGTGCGGGTCTTTTCAGCATCGGCGAGGTTCGTAGACATCACCTTCTGGCGCCCATCGGTGTGGCACTCTTGGGACGAATAGCGCCGGCCGAGCGAGTTCGAATGCCAGACGCGGGCGCATTTGTCGGCCGGCAGGGCGCCGAGCTCCGAGTTAACGGCCTTGAGGCGCGTCTCCGCATCGGACAGCTCGGCGGTGCGCTGGCTGACGACCGCGTCGGCATCGTGCACCTTGCCCGCGAAGGCGGCCTGCGCGCTCTGCGCGTCCTTCAGCGCCGCGGTGGCGCGCGTGACATCGATGAGGCGCGGGCGGAACATGACCTCGCCGAGCTGCGACAGCGACTTCACGCTGACAGCGACGGCGCACAGGACCATGATCGCGAAGACGAGCTTCCAGAAAAAGTTCGGTTGCGTGCGTAGCGCCAGGGCCAGCGGCACGCGGGCGATCTCGATGCCGGCATAGGCGATCGGCGCCAACATCATCATCGCCATCGTGTCGAAGTCGTTGTGGCCGTAGATCTTGGCGAAGAACCAGGCCGACAGCAGCGACGTCGCGACCACGGCCGCCTCGATGCCGTAGGCCATGCCGAGATACTTGTAGTCGATACGATAGCCCTGCGACGCGTTGAAGGCATCCTTCTTCGCGAAATAGCCGAGCGTGCCGTCGCTCATGTCCGGACCTTCACCCCTAGGCGCAGACCGAAACAGAGCAGCCGCTTGTGGCGCGACAAGGGCAGCCCTCGGCCGCCGCCGGTTGTTCTCGCGCGGCCGGGAAACCGCCCGCTTTGCCTGTCGAGTGGTCGGCGATAAACTGCAGGCGTATTTTTCTGCGAGCTTTTTTCATGAGACATTTGCATTGGCTTTTGAGCCTCTCGATCTTGGCTTGCGCGTCGACGGCAGCCGCAGCACAGACGCCGCCGCCCAGCAACGAGGTGCCGGCACCCACGACGCCCACCGGTGAGGCACCGGATCCGCGCGCGGAAGCACTCAAGCGCATTCGCGCGCTCCCGTGGCGGGATGTCCACGAGATGAAGCTGCCGCGTTCCAAGGCGACGTTGCAGGATCTGCCGGGCTTTGCGGGCTTGACGGGCGCGGATGCGCAAACCTCCCGTGCCATCATCGACGGCAACACCGACCCGACCATCGAAGGCGACGTCATCCGCCGCAGCGCCTCATCCGAGGTGCTTCTGTCATGGCGCGAGGAGGGATACGTCGACGCCAAGGACTTTTCCGACATCGATCCCGACAAGCTGATCGACAGCGTCCGCGAGGCGACCTTCGCCAACAATGAGGCCAGCACCCGCGCCGGCCAAAGGCCGATGACGGCGGTCAAGTGGCTCCGCAAGCGGAGGGCGTCAACGACGAAGGTCGGCACGCGGTGAATGCCGTCGCCCTGAAGCTCGGCCGCCGCTGCTACGAGAAGATGGTCTGGATCACCTCGGCCGACCAGATCGGAAAGGCCGACGACCTGTCGCTGACGCAGGACGCGCACAAATATGCGGCGGGGGAGCGATACGAGGATCATGCCTCGGGCGACAAGTTCGCGGCCTACGGCATCGCCGGTCTCGTCGCGCTGTTTCGGAAGCCGGAGGCCGGCGATACCTGAGCTGCGCGCTGGCCCTGGCCACCGCGGCGCTGAAGGACGCCAGTGCGCAGCCGGAAACAGAGCTGCCGCTCTTTACGCGGCAAGGGCGCGCCGAAGCTAAGCCCGGGGCCGGTGGCGCAGGATGGACCAGGTGGTGCCTGAGAGGCCGTAGGCCCGAAACTGCCACATCGGAACAAAACGGTCGGCGCACGGTGTGGCAGCGAGGTGCGACGCGTCGTCGATATCCGCCTCGCCGTCCGGCCGATGTGTACTGACGAGCCAGTCCGCCTCGGTCGTGCACAGCGAAGCATCGGGCGTCAGGGTGACATCGGCGGTCCGGCCGGCTCGCTTTGCATACCAGCGCATGACAGCAGCTGTCTCCTGTCCTGCACTGCGCGGCAAGACGGCTAGGCGTGTCGGTCCTTGCTGAGCCATCAAGGCAGTGGCGTGGGAGTAGGCGCCGCGGCCCTCCGCAAAAAAGCGCGACAGCTGAAACGCCTGACCGGCGACGAAAGCGACCGCTAACGCGAGCGCCAATGCGCGGACGGGCGTTCGCGCGGACCAGGCGCGTGCCCAAGCCTCGGACGCGTAAAGGGCGAGGCAGATGCCAACGGCGAGATCGAACCGCGCATAGTTCTGGTTGGGGAGATGCAGCGCGACATGAAGGAAAGGCAGTCCGAGAAGACCGACCGCGGGGAGAACGCGCCGTGGCGCCGGCAGGAGCGGCATCGTGGCGACGATGCTGAGCCCCAGGAAGGACAAGAGAGCCGCGGCCACCGGCTGCGATAGCGGCACATCCCAAAAACCGAGGGTCGCGCGAACCAGCTGACCGAGACCATCCGCGAAGGTCGACATGGAGAACGGTGTCTGAATGCCGATATGCAGCGGCCCAGACATCAGGCTGATCACGAGACAAGCGAGGGCCGGCGAGCTCCCCACCGCGACCGCGAGGACGATCGGTACGAGCCGGACAAGCCAAGCGCCCCGTGGGCCTTCGGCCAGCATTAGACGCACAGCCGCCATCACGCAGAGCGCACCGCTCGCCTCGATCATGGTCAGGTGGCTGAAAGTGCCGAACGCCACCGCGAGCGCCAGGACGACCAGGCTGGAGCTGTCGCTGTCGTCCCGCAGCCTGGTCTCCAGCGCGTCGAGCGCTACAAGCGTCCCCAGGATCAGCCCGGCATAGCCGCGTGCCTCCGAGCCGAATTGAACGAAGGTGAAGTCGATCGCGACAAAGGCCGCCGTTGCGATGGCGGCCACCGGCGAGACTCGTGCACCCAGACGAGCGGCGACCGGGATACTCAAGACACCGAAGAGCACTGCAGGGGCGCGAGCGAGCAAAGGTGACGCCCGGGTGCCGACCAGCTTCAGCCACAACGAGTTGAGCACGTGGTTGTTATCGTAGGGAAGCGCGACGACGATGTCAGTGAAAGACTTGGCTTGCTCGACGAGGATAAAGGACCAGATCTCGTCGAGCCAAAGGTCGCCTCGCGCGGCGACGATCCGTAGGATCAGCCCGGCGACGCAGAGGAGCGCCAAAATAGGCGCGAGGCTTCGTACGGCGGGCGCTCCGGCTGATCGAGCCCGGGTCGCGGCGCTCTCGTGCATTGTCTAGGTTCCAGTGCCGCGTCCCTCGCTCCTCCCGGAACGGGCGGGCTTAAATCCGTGGCATTCCCGATCGTTGGCGCCTCGAGGTTAACGCTTCGCAAGTCGAGGCGCCCTCTCGCTGCTCGCGCCGTTCATCTGGATCGGCGACAAGATCAAAGCGTTGTTTCGGGAGCTGGGGGCCGGCTCTTGCGGGCAGTCGTTGCTCGTGTGCTCGAGGCCAGGATGCCGTTGGAGCGAGATAGAAAGGCCTCTGCGCGAGGGAGATCTCATCCACTAAACGTCCGCTCGCCGTCGATGCGCACGCGGTAACGCCGCGTGCGAAAAGCTCGAACTATCCCGAGCCGTTCTTCTCGCGCATGGCGAAACGTGAGAAGCGACAGCTCGGAGAGGTCTTCGGGCTCAAGAACTTCGGGGTGAATCTGACCCGGCTGGCACCGGGCGGCGAGTCGGCGCTGCTGCATCGCCACAGCCGGCAGGACGAACTCGTGTTCATCCTCGAAGGCGAGCCGACGTTGGTGACCGACGAGGGCGAGATGGTTTTGCGCCCCGGTTTCTGCGCCGGCTTTCCCGCGGCGGGGCGTGCGCATCAGCTCGTCAACCGCACGACCACCGACGTCGTCTTCCTCGAGGTCGGCGATCGCACCGTCGGCGACGAGGGCACCTATCCGGCGGACGACCTCTGCGCGATCCTCGGCCCCGACGGGGCGTGGCGCTTCGCCCGCAAGGACGGCAGCGCCTACTGACTGGCGAGGACGATCCCTAGTCCGCGAGGATCATCGGCAGGTCGGTGGCGCCCGTCGTCTCGCCGGCCGCCGTCAGCAACGCGTGCACCTGGCCGCGATGGTGGGTCTGGTGATTGAAGAGGTGCATGACGAGCAGTGCGCGCGGCCTCGTGATCTCGCGCCCAGCGGCGCCGCTGTACCAGGTGAGATCGCCGGCGAGCCAGGCCTCGTCGAGTGCCGCGGCCCACGCCTCGATGCGTCGGTCGTCCTCCGCGCGCGCGGCCGCCATGTCGTCGAACGCGCCGTAGCCATCGCCGCTCGCCGTGAGCGGCTGGGGCGGCATCGTCCAGCCCGCGAACCGCGACATCCACGCCCGGTCGGCCCAGACGAGATGGCTCAGCGTGCCGTGGATCGAGCACCAGAAGGCGCCGCGATCCTGGCGCCGTTCGGCATCCGTGAGACGCCCCGCAGCTGCAAAGAGCCGGCGGTTCATCTCCGCGTTATAGGCAGCCATTAGCTGGACATAGGGAATCGAGATCAAGGCACTCTCCCGCGCCGAAGCGGAGCTATTTCGCACCAGCGTCGTTGCCCGCCCGAGGCGACGAACGAAAGAAGGCTTACGCGATGTCCGATCAAAGCCCCAAGCCGACGATGCCCTATTGGCACGTCTACACGGATAACGACGGCGTCAGCCGCCAGCAGAAGTTCGCGCTCGAGAACTTCGAGCTGAAGGGCATCGATCCGCAGACCGCGCCGCAGTGGAACGACAAGATGGCGCCGGCGCCCTCGATCGTTACCTTCACCGTGCTCCCCGTCGGCTGGGTCGGCGACTGGCACGAGAACCCGCGCCCGCAATGGATCGCGGTGCTCTCCGGTCGCTGGTTCGTCGAGACGATGGACGGCATGCGCGTCGAGATGGGCCCCGGCGAGCTGATGATGGGCGAGGACCAGGGCACCAAGGACAAGAAGGGCCACAAGTCCGGCACCGTCGGGAACGAGCCTTGCACGATGATCGTCACCGGGCTCGAGGTGACACCGACGGTGAACCAGCCCGGCCGCTTCAAGTAGCCTCTTCCGGAGCCAAACGATGACCACGCATTACGACATCATCGTCATCGGCTCCGGCCCTGGCGGCGGCGCGCTCGCGCAGAAGCTGGCGCCGACGGGCAAGACAATCCTGATGCTGGAGCGCGGCGGCTATCTGCCGCGCGAGCAGGTCAACTGGGACTCGAAGACCGTCTTCGTCGACGGAAAATACCAGACCGACGAAACCTGGTACGGCGAGGATGGCTCGGCTTTCAAGCCCGGCCTGCACCGCTGGGTCGGCGGCAATTCCAAGCTCTACGGCGCCGCGCTGTTCCGGCTGCGCGAAAAGGACTTTGGCGAGGTCCGCCATCACGACGGCATCTCGCCGGCCTGGCCGCTCGGCTACGACGTCTTCGAGCCCTACTATACGGAGGCGGAAAAACTCTTCCACGTGCACGGCGAGCGTGGCGAGGATCCGCTCGAGCCGTGGAGCTCGGCGCCCTACGCCTATCCGCCGGTGTCGCACGAGCCGCGCATCCAGGAGCTGTCCGACAACCTCAGCAAGCTCGGGCTGCACCCGTTCCACATGCCGCTCGGGATCCTGCTCGACGAGAAGGACGGCAAGCCGACGCAGACGAGCCCCTGCATCCGCTGCGACGCGTTCGACGGATTCCCTTGCATCCTCAACGCCAAGGCCGATGCGCAGGTGATCTGCGTCGACCCGACGCTGAAGCTGCACCCGGAGAACTTCACGCTGCTGACCGGCGCGCTGGTGACCAAGCTCGAGACCGATCCGACCGGCCGCAGCGTCTCGAACGTGCTGGTGACGCGCGACGGCCAGGAGGAGAGCTATTCCGCCGACATCGTCGTCGTGGCCTGCGGTGCGCTCTCGTCCGCGCTTCTGCTGCTGCGCTCGGCCAACGACAAGCACCCGAACGGGCTCGCCAACGGCTCCGACCAGGTCGGGCGCAACTACATGCGCCACAATATGTCGATCCTGATGGCGGTGCTGAAGAAGGCCAACCACACGATCTTCCAGAAGACGCTGGCCTTGAGCGATTTCTACTTCGGCTCGCCCGAGCACGATTTTCCGCTCGGCCTCATCCAGATGTGCGCGACCTCGCATGCCGACCAGATCCGCGCCGAGGCGCCGATGGCCAAGCTGATGCAGTTCTTGCCGGAGACGCCGTTCGAGCTGATGGCGACGCATTCGATGGACTTCTGGCTGCAGACCGAGGATCTGCCGAGCCCCGACAACCGCATCTATTACGACGGCGACAAGATCGTGCTCGCTCTCAAGGAGTCGAACGCGGTCGAGGCCAAGGCGCTCAAGAAGAAGCTCGAGCAGATCCTGAACGATTGCGGCGAGACCCCACTCCTCGTCGAGCGCTCGCTCTACCTCGGCAAGAACATCCCCGTCGGCGGCACCGCGCACCAGGCCGGCACGTGCCGCTTCGGCACCGACCCCGCGACCAGCGTGCTCGATCTCGACTGCAAGGCGCACGAGCTCGACAACCTCTACGTCGCCGACGCGAGCTTTTTCCCTTCGATCGGTGCGGTGAACCCGACGCTGACGATCATCGCCAACGCGCTGCGCGTGGCGGACCGGATCAAGGCGCGGCTGGGGTAGGGCGGATCGGACATATTTGTCAGGTTCACCTGACGCTGGTCGACGCGACAACACATTCGAGGGACCGCAATGACGCGTCACAAGCGTCATGCGTCACGCCTCCGCGACGAGCTTAGGTAATAATACCCGAGATCGAGTCCGGTTGCTATCCGTCATGGCCGGGACAAGCATGACCATGACGGGAGTGAGGTTAGCTGCGCCCCGCAATGACGAACCCGAGACCATCGGGCTCTTTCCCGCGGCCCATCCCGCCTGCTATCCCGGCACCTATGCGCACATCCGACGTCGACATCATCATCGTCCCGGGCATCGGCGGCGGCACCGAGAACCATTGGTACAGCCGCTGGGAGGCGAAGCTGCCGACCGCGCGGCGCGTGGTGCAGGCGGACTGGCACCATCCGACCCTGGCCGAGTGGACGGACCGCCTCGTCGCCGCTGTCGATGCATCGACGCGGCCCGTCGTGCTCGTCGGTCATTCGCTCGGCGTGATGACGATCGCGCAGGTGGCGGATCGGATCGCCGAGCGCGTCGTCGGCGCCTTTCTCGTCGCGCCGCCGAGCGCGCGCGCGCTCGGTGAGATCTCGGAGATCGACCCCGCCTTCGCCACGCCGCGCGAGACCTCGCTGCCGTTTCCCGCCGTTCTCGTCGCGAGCCGCGACGACCCCTATTCGAGCTACGACGAGAGCGAGGCGCTGGCCAAGCACTGGGGCGCGAGCCTGGTCGATGCCGGCGCCTCCGGCCACCTCAACGACGAGAGCGGCCATGGCCCATGGCCCGAAGGGCTGATGCGCTTTGCGGGCTTCCTGAAGGCCCTCTCGTGACCAGTAGTCAGCCGTGACCAACAGCAAAGAGCACGCAACTCCCATGAGCATCGACACCGAGGTGGCGGACGTCGCCGGCTTTTCCGGCGCGCGCCTGGCGCGGATCGACAATTTCTTCAACGTCGAGGTTGCGCGCGGCGCGGTGCCGGGCGCCGTGCTGCATGTCGAGCGCCGCGGCGAGGTCGTGATGCGGCGGGTGTGGGGCTACCGCAACCGCGCCGCCGGCACGCCGATGACGACGGATTCGATCTTTCGCATCTACTCGATGACGAAGCCGATGGTGTCGCTTGTCACCCTGATGCTGGCGGCCGAAGGCCGTCTCCATCTTGACCAGCCGATCGCCGACTTCATCCCCGCCTTTGCCGACGTGAAGGTGCTCGAAGGCGGCGAGCGGGTCGCGCCGCGCCGGCCGCCCAACGTCCATGATCTGCTGCGCCACACCG
The DNA here is from genome assembly GCA_965277735.1 of Beijerinckiaceae bacterium. GTDB lineage: Bacteria > Pseudomonadota > Alphaproteobacteria > Rhizobiales > Beijerinckiaceae > RH-AL1. The sequence goes on along the minus strand of CBDIDO010000003.1, from coordinate 2,908,129 downwards.
CCGGCCTCATCTACGAGCGCAACGGCGGCCCCGTCGCCGGGCTTTATGCCGGCGTGATGGAGGGCGATCCGACCAACGAGGTTTTTGCCGAGCGCATCGGGCGCCTGCCGCTGGCCCACCAGCCGGGCACGATGTGGGAGTACAGCCATGCGACTGACGTGCTCGGGCGCGTCGTCGAGGTGACCGCGGGACGTTCGCTCTCCGGCGTGCTGCGCCAGCGCCTCATCGAGCCTCTCGGCATGACCGACACCGGTTTCCACGTGCCGCACGAGGCCGACCATGCGCGGATCGCCGAGCCGTTTCCGGACGATCGCTTCACCGAGAATGGGCCGCCGATGTTCAACCCGCGCCGCGCCCGCGCCTTCGAGGCCGGCGGCATGGGGCTGGTCTCGACGCTCGACGATTACGCGCGCTTCTGCCGGATGCTGCTCGGCGACGGCACGTTCGACGGCCGCACCTATCTGTCGCGGCCGATGCTGCGCTTCCTGGCGAGCGACCACGTCGGGCCGGAGACCGGCATCGGCCGGGCGCCGGGCGGCCTGCTCGATCCCGGCTTCGGCTTCGGGCTCGGCGTCTCCGTGCGGCTTGGGCGCGGTGCGGTGGCGGCGCCCGGCACGAAGGGCGAGTTCGGCTGGTCCGGCATCGGGGGCACCTATTTCTGGATCGACCCGCGCCAGGAGATGTTCGGCATCCTGCTCACGCAGTCGCCTCGCCAGCGCTCGCGCCACCGCTTCATCCTGCGCACAATGCTCGCCGATGCCGATGTCGGGCCGAGGGCGTTGAAGGCCGAGCGCAAGCGCCACAAAGCGGGGTAAGGGCCAACAAAAAGCCGCGGCCCGAAGGCCGCGGCTGAATGTTTGTCCTGAAACCAGGTGTCAGCGCGAGTAGAACTCGATGACGAGGTTCGGTTCCATCATCACGGGGTAGGGCACCTCGGACGGCAGCGGGATGCGCGTCATCTTCGCGTTCATCTTGCCGTGGTCCGCCTCGTAGAAGTCGGGCACGTCGCGCTCGGCGAGTTGCGTCGCCTCGATGACGATCGCCAGCTCGCGCGACGAATCCTTCACCTCGACGAGATCGCCGACCTTCACCTGGTAGGAGGCGATGTTGACGCGGCGTCCGTTGACCTTGACGTGGCCGTGGTTGACGAACTGGCGCGCTGCAAAGACCGTCGGCACGAACTTGGCGCGGTAGACCACCGCGTCGAGCCGGCGCTCGAGCAGGCCGATCAGGTTGTCGCCCGAGTCGCCCTTCATGCGGATCGCCTCCGCGTAATACTTGCGGAACTGCTTCTCGGAGATGTTGCCGTAATAGCCCTTGAGCTTCTGCTTGGCCTTCAGCTGGGTGCCGAAGTCGGACAGCTTGCCCTTGCGGCGTTGGCCGTGCTGACCGGGGCCGTATTCGCGGCGGTTGACCGGGCTCTTCGGGCGGCCCCAGATGTTCTGGCCCATCCGGCGGTCGAGCTTGTATTTGGATTCAGCGCGTTTTGTCACCGCGTTCCTCTTTCGCATGTGGCGCCGGCAGGGACGCGCGTGCGAAAGAGCCGGCGTCGTGGCGACGCCGTCCCGCTCGATCTCGCGTCCATCCACCGGCAAGGGTGGAGGATCGCGCCCTCCTGGCACCCCTTTCGGGGCCGACAGGCCACGCTTGGCGCGGCCACGGGTGCGTACTTCCGTCGAGCAAGCCCGGCGGACGAGCGCGCTTCCTAGGGGTATCGCGCCGCGCCGTCAAGCCGCGGCAGCTTGGACGCCCGCGTCGCTCCCGCCGCTTGCGCCGCCGCGCACTTGCCTCTACTCCGTCGCTCGACCCTTCGAGCGCGTAGCTCAGCCGGTAGAGCATCTGACTTTTAATCAGAGGGTCCCGGGTTCGAGCCCCGGCGCGCTCACCACCTAACTCTCTCAGATCGTTAGGTTTTTTCTTTTGAGAAAACCTAACGATTGCGGCTGCTCAGTGTTTGGTGACCATATGGTGACCAGGAGGGAGGGTTTGGCGCCCTCCCGCCGCCTCGCCAAGCAGCATGAGGGTGCGGTGGCAGCGCCTCAATCACGCGTCAGTCTCGACCGATAGATATGAGATCCGTGCGGTTCTTTGCGCCTGATCATGCGACTGTATCTGAAGATCGCATCAATCGTCCGAGATCGAACCTTCAGTTGCCTCCAACCGACCGCTCAGCGAGTCGCTTGAACCGATTCCACGCCCGGCTAAGGTTTTTGAAAGCTGAGCGGAAAGATTGATGCTGCTACGCTGATCAAACGTTCCAATTTTGCCGAGATTTCTTCCCGCAGTACCTCTGTCATACGGCCGTTGAACTCATAACGTTATGGCGAGGTTACCAGCGAAATAATGAGGAGGAATGACCGGTGCCCGCCCGCCACTTGGAAGCTTCGATACCGTGGCCGAGGTGGCGCTGCGGCCAATCGATCCGCATATTCCTACTGACGTAGAGCTTGACGCAATGTGCGATCAGCTCATGCGTCGGGATGTTGACGTGGTCGAAGATACTGCGATGCAGCATCAGGCTGACGCAAGATGATCGGCCGATAGTATTTTTGTGATCCTCCTGCAAGACGGACCACCGGCCCGCTCTCCTGCCGTCTGTCAGCGGCACGAGGCGGGTCTTTGGCCGGCCTTCATCGAGTGGTCCGGGGTTTTATCTTAGTTCATGGTCGGCCTGAGGGCGAGGGCTGGGGTGGCCGGGGTAGCTGGTCCGGGTTGCGCAGCCGGCCACACCAGGGTTTCGGGTGACGGCGGCCGGTAGGCGAGCGACGAGTGCGGGCGGATCGTGTTGTAGTCGCCGCCAGCTCTCGATGATGACCTTGGCTTCGTTGAGCGAGTAGAAGATCTCGCCGTTCAGCAGTTCGTCGCGAAGCTTCGAGTTGAAGCTTTCGCAGTAGCCATTTTCCCAATTTCTCCCAGGCGCGATGTATGCCGTTCGAGCTCCAACGGCGACGATCCATTCGCGAACCGATTTGGCGATGAACTCGGGGCCGTTGTCGGAGCGGATGTGACCTGGGACGCCGCACAGGATGAACAGGTCCGAGAGCACGTCGATGACGTCGGTCGCGTTCAGCTTTCGGCTGACCCGGATCGCCAGGCACTCTCGCGTAAATTCGTCGATGACATTCAGCATGCGGATCTTCCGTCGATCGTGCGTCCGGTCCTCGACGAAATCGTAGGACCAGACGTGGTTGGGATGCTCCGGCTTGAGCCGAAGGCACGATCCGTCGTTGAGCCATAGACGGCCCCTCTTCGGCTGTTTCTGTGGAACCTTGAGCCCCTCCCGCCGCCAGATCCGTTCGACACGCTTGCGGTTCACCGTCCAGCCGGCCTGGTGCAGCATCGCCGTGATGCGACGATAGCCGTAGCGGCCGTATTGAACTGCAAGGGCGATGATGTCGGCGGTGAGCGCCGCCTCGTCATCGCGTGTCGTCGGGATCTTGCGTTGCGTCGAGCGATGCTGGCCAAGAACCCGGCAGGCGAAGCGCTCCGACACGCCGTGCTTTTCGACGACCTGATCGACACAAGCACGACGACGGGCTGGGCTCAGTAGTTTCCCGAGGCGGCTTCCTTCAGGATCAGCTTCTCCAGCGTCAGATCCGATACAGCGCGTCGCAATCGCGTGTTCTCGGCCTCCAGATCCTTGAGCCGCTTGACCTGGTCGCCCTTCAGGCCGCCGTACTCCTGACGCCAGCGGTAGTACGTCACCTCGGTGACCTCGATCGCCCGCACGGCCTCAGCGACAGCTTTGCCTTGCGAGACCAACACATCGACCTGCCGTAACTTGGCGACGATCTCCTCCGCCTTGTGGCGCTTCCTCGGCATTCTGAAATCCTCCTCCACGGCAAAAAGCCATACATCAGGGAGGACCACTTCTCAGGGGGCAGACCATCCGCGCCAAGCGCGACGGAGGAGCCCGCCGCTGCGCCAGACCATCGACCACCGTGTCCATGCTGCGGCGGGCGCATGACGATCATCGAGACCTTCGAGCGCGGGAGGCAAGCGCGAGCGCCGCCGGATACCGTCACGCCGACCCGGACGGTGACGTCGTGACCCGGCACGACCCAGAACTCCCTCACGGCTTGGCCCGGCGGCCTCGACGATCGTTCCCACGCGTCTTCACGCGCCTGATCGCGCGATTGCATCTGAAGATCCGCACCGATCGTCCGAGATCGAACCTTCAGCTGCCTCCAAACGACCGCTCAGCGGGTCATTTGAACCGCCTCCATGCCACCGCCAGCGATATCGATCGAGGCTGTCCTCGCGCTCGCCGGCACGAGCCGTTCCTCTAAACCCATAGACCTTCACCTGCGGCCCGCGGGTTCGTTCTTCGGCCACTTTCGTACGCCTACCGGCGCCCGAAACTCTTCACGTCAGCAGACCGGCGACTTTCGGTCGAGATCATGATGAAGCGGACATTCGATAGTGCCGTATTTCTCTGTCCAGGGTGACAAGTTTATGTTCGGTCACGTCAACGCGCCATCGCAAGTGGAAAGTCTGGCACGGTGGCAGGGCGGATCATGGCGGGGCTTTGCGCGTCGCTGGTTAGCGCTCTCACTCGATTCTCAACATAAACGTCGAGTTCCGATGTGGTGTTTGAGCCTGTCCCCACTAAGTCAGCCTTGGCCTTGCTGCCGGGGAGGCCAAGCCCTTTCACCACCGCCTTAGTGAAGGCACCGTTGTTCCAGGCTTCGTTTTCCTGGCTAAGCGGGCGGCCCGTCGAGGCGGCGAAGACCGTGACGGCACCTCACCGGGCAGAGCAACATGCGAGGGGTTTCCTAGTCTCGCTGGCTTCTCTGGTAAAGCTCGACCACCCACGGCGAGTGGTGGTGCTCCTGATACACCAGGCTGAGATGCTTTTTCGGCCGCGTCACACCGACGTAGAACAACCTCCTTGCCTCGCGAAGCCCTGCCGCGGTGCGGCGATCGCGTTCGCTTGGTATGTCGCTGGCGTTGATGCCATACATGACGACGGCGTCGAACTCTTTGCCCTTGGCGCTATGGAGCGTGCTGAGATTTATGCGTCCCGCTCCCTCGACGCGCCCTGCGAAGTGTGCCAGCGAAAGATCGAGGTCTCGTGTCGGATCAGTGTTAGTGATCATCTCGGCGCAGATATTCCATTCTTCTTCCGAATTTCGGGCGATGGCACGCCAAGGCGTGACGATTTCTCGCTGGAAGCGCTCCAGCCACAGATGCGTCGTTTCCTCGCTCCCGATCGAGGCATTGAGGAATGTCATGAGCTGCGCGCTTAAAGCTTGATCCTCGCGTTCGCTGGCATGACGCCCGAATACGAGCGCGACAGCCTGCGACAGAAGTCGTGCATACGGCGGATCAGCGTCTCTCCATCCCCCGGTCACCCAGCGAGCACAATCTTCGATGAACCGCGCGAGGCGCGAGCTTCGTCTAACGAGGGCGTTGGTGTCTGTTCGAACGAATGGAATGCTGGCTTCCTTCAGCGCATTCGCGACTTTGTCGCCAAGCCGCGCCGCTCGATAGAGGACCGCGATTTTCCCAAGCTCAATTCCTTGCTCGACGAGCTTTGGGATGATCGTGACGGCAATGGCTTTGGCCTGCGAGTCGTGACCATAGGGGACATGCCAAAAGCTCAGATCCCCCTCGGGAGCGCCATCGACACCGCGATAATCCCGTTCTTCGCCCAGCGCGCCCAGCGAGGCGCGAATGATCTTGCCTCCCGAACGGTAATTGAAACGCAGCCTGATGGTCCGCGCATCAGCGCGCCGCGTCAGGCTCTCGAGCAATTCGGGATTGGCGCCGGTAAAAGCGTAGATTGATTGGTCCGCATCGCCGACGGCGAAGAGCCGGACTCCCCCTTCAAAACACAAGAGCAGGACGAGCTCGTGCAGCGCGTGGCCGAGATCCTGATACTCGTCCACAAAAAGCACCGGAAACCGTGCGCGGAGAGCCTCCCGGATCCAGAGATGTTCTTTGATCATGCGGTAGGCGAGAAGCGGCATATCGTCGAAATCAAGCAATCCCTGTCGGCGCAGTTCTGCCTCATAGGCTTCGATGAAAGCCGCCAATTCCGGATTTCGGCCATGCCACTCAAGCCGCGAGCGATCGATGTCGCGCTTGCGCTTCTCGGACGCGAACTCCCACCGCCGGTGCGGGTCATCGCCGCCATTGATGATGTTTCGGTACGCCACCTCCACCGCAGCTCTTGCTTCCGATCGCGTCGCGACCCTGAAATTAGGAGGAAGGCCCGTCGAAACGCAGCGGACATAAGGACTAATCACCTGGCTGAGCGCCAAGCCGTGCACCGTCCCGATGAAGGCGCGTTCTCCAGGAGTAACGCCAAGGCGCGCAAGACGAGTCTCGAGTTCGATCGCACACTCGTTATTGTAGGTGATACAGGCAACGCCTCGCGGTTCGACCACGTCGTGAGTCAAGACCCGCGCCATAGCCGTCGTCAGGGTTTTGGTCTTCCCACTTCCGGGCCCCGCCAGCACAACACAATGCCGGGTCTCAACAACAGCGGCCGACTGTTCCGGGTTCGCCTGGAGCTCGGCCAGGGCCTGACGAAGCGCACGATCACTAGACATGAGCAACCAGTCCAACGACCGTTTTGATCGCGCTTTCGATATAGGCGGGTGGCTCGAGGCCAACGGCTTTCTTCGAGAGGCGCGCGCCGAGCCTGCCCTTGCCAATATCTGCGATCATTGCAAGCAATTGTGCGGCATCGACTGCCGTACCAGCTCGCCAAGCAGCGATGCGCCCACTGCGCACGGAGCCGAAGTCCTGCTCACTCAGGATGTCGAGCAGCGGGTTCAGCAATGTGGGCGTGTTCGCAATGGAGACCTCAAAGGTCTGTTCGTTGAGAAAAATGCTGGATTTTGCAGCGCCCGCGCTGAACGCGGCATGGTCCATTGCCTCCCACGGTGCCAGTTGCGCGGTCGTCAGGAGAGGCTGGCCACGAACCGCAAGCATGTCCTGCCAGAGATCGAGTGTCCGCTTCTTTCCGATTTCGTTGAAAAAGTCGGCGCTTGAACGGCAGCATTCGTGCTGATTCACTTGGTCTCGCACGAGGAGACTGAGTCGATGATGGGGCCGCGGCAAGTCGAGCAAGGCGCTCTGTTCTACAACTTCTCCCTCGACGCCCATGTGCCGCAAGATCACCTCCTGCGGTCGATCGACCGCTTCGTCGACCTGGGCGATCTGCGTCGCGAGCTCGCGCCGTTCTACAGTGAGCTGGGGCGCCCTTCGATCGATCCCGAGCTGATGATCCGGATGCTGATTGTCGGCTACTGCCTGGGCATCCGCTCCGAGCGCAGGCTCTGCGACGAGGTGCATCTGAACCTGGCCTATCGCTGGTTCTGCCGGCTCGGCCTCGAGGGCCGTGTACCCGACCACTCGACCTTCTCCAAGAACCGTCACGGCCGCTTCCGCGACAGCGATCTCTTGCGTCGGCTGTTCGAGACCGTGCTCGCGCGGTGCATCGAAGAAGGTCTTGTCGGCGGCGAAGGCTTCGCAGTCGACGGCAGCCTGATCAAGGCCGATGCCAACAGGCAAAACAGCGTCGAAGGCGCTGCGGGCCTCCCGCCGGGGGCTGCAAGCCGGGCAGCGCAAGAATATCTCGCCACGCTCGATGATGCCGCATTCGGCGCTGCCACTCCTGTCGTGCCGAAGTTCATCTCGCCGGCCGATCCGGCCGCACGCTGGACGGGCGCCAACGGCGGTCTCGCCTTCTTCGCCTACGCGACCAACTATCTCATCGACCTCGACAACGCGATCATCGTCGACGTCGAGGCGACAACGGCGATCCGCCAGGCAGAGGTGACAGCCGCCAAGCGGATGATCGAGCGCGCCAGGGATCGCTTCGATCTCTATCCGGCGCGGCTCGTCGCCGACAGCAGCTATGGTTCGGCGGAGATGCTCGGATGGCTCGTCTACGAGCAGGGTATCGAGCCGCACGTCAGCGTCTTCGACAAATCGGCCAGGACCGACGGCACCTTCTCGCGCGCCGACTTCACCTACGATCACAGCGGCGACGTCTACACTTGCCCGGCGGGCAAGACGCTCTTCTGTAAGGGCACGCTGGTCAACGACGGCGCGACGCTGATGTACCGCGCCAGCAAATATGATTGCGACGTGTGCGCTCTCAAGCCCCGGTGCTGTCCGAATGCGCCGGCACGCAAGGTCCCGCGTTCGATCTATGAAGGCGCTCGCGACATGGCGCGCGACATCGGCGCATCGGATGAAGGCTACACGTCTCGCAAGCAGCGTAAGAAGATCGAGATGCTGTTCGCGCACCTCAAGCGCATCTTGAAGCTCGATCGACTACGACTGAGGGGACCGTACGGAGCCCGCGACGAGTTCCACCTAGCAGCCACCGCTCAAAACCTCAGGAAGCTCGCCAAGCTCGTTCCGACCTGTCCGCCGCTTCCAACCTGAGAAGGTCACGGTGCCTCGCGGCAGCGCGCTGGCTGCTTGAGACCGCAGCCCCTTGCCGGCACCAAACGGCACTTCTTCAACGAAATCTTCCCAGAGGAGGCTTCGTTCCATCGAGCGGGTCCCAGTCGGTGATCACACTGTAAGGAAGCTTCAGTGCTTCAGCGAGCTTCACATACGGCCGGAAGTTGACACCGCCGACATTGCAAACCGAGATTCCAAGCTCGTCCAGCGAATGGCCGAGCGATAATGCGAAGGTGGGCAATAGCGCCTCCTCCGCGTCGCCCTCAACAAAAATGACGCCTTGAGAGAACAACACCTCGGCACGCGTCGCATTAAGATAGTTTTCAAGATCGTCGATCTCATCGGACGTGACCGGCAGGTTCGCCAATGAGAATGCTTGGGTAGAGCCCGCCTGCTTCTTCAGCTGGACGATAGACCGCAACGGGGTGACGGCGGCCAAAGTCGGCGAGTGGCTCGTGACGATCATCGCCTGCGAGGCATCGATATTCCCCAGAAGCTTCTTAAAGACAGATCGCTGAAGCTGCGGGTGAAGATGCGCCTCGGGCTCCTCGATGCACAGAAGCGAGAAACTCCGTTCGTTCTTCTTCCGGCGCCATGAGAATTCCGCGAGCTTCAGAGCGAGCAACGCCACGTTGGCTGATCCCAGACTGGCATCCCCGATTCCACGTCTACCGTTGTCGATAAACATCGCGATCGCCCTAAACAGGCGCAGCGGATCGGTAGGCGCGAATCTCAGGCGAGCATCGATATCATGCGCTTTCCCGGAAAGATGGAGGATGCCAGTCCGCAGCTCATCTTCCAGCGTTTTGATCGTCGGAAACGTCTCGAGCGTCTTGGTCGCCTTGTCGAGTTCGGCAGCAACTGCCTCGATGTCCGTTCGGCTGATTCCGGAAACGGCATCCTCGAGCAGAGGGCGCAATGGCGAACTGCGCCAGTTTCCCAACTGCCCTTCTGCGTCGCGCAACGCGTCCAGCAATTCGATCGCGATGCGGCGGCGCACCCTGCTAGGAAGCGCGCGGGTTTCGTCACCACCTCCGAAAACGATAAACTCGCAGTCAGCACTCGATTGTGGAGCCCCGGCAATCTCAGGCTTCTTGCGGAAGACGTAGCTGAGTTGCGCGATCGTCGGATCATGTGACGCGCGGAAATCGGTCAGAATCGCGGTCAGGGCCATATCCGTCGCGAAATCCGAAAGCTCTAAATGGACTTCAATGGGCGCACTGAAATCGGCCTGCCCACCATCCCAGAAGTCGGTCAGCTTCAGTTGTCGAGCCGCGTCAGGCAGGGTCGGGTCCAAAATGAGCTGGATCGCGAATAGGAGATTGCTTTTTCCGACTCTATTCGGCCCGAGCAACACGACGTTGCCAGACAGAGGAACGTCAATGGAGTGAAAATTTCTGAAATTTCTTATGCTCAACTTGCTTAGACGCATTACGCCCCCCAGGATTGTATGTCTTTATTAGCCTAACATTTCCACCGATCGAGAGTCGGTGCAACCTTCGAGACGTGATGAAAGATAGCGTAACGTAGGCAAATGATCACTCGCTCCACCCATGTCGTCGACGGATTGCTGGCTTTACGAAGTGCTCGCGCTAGAGCCGCCATCAACGGCGCTACCGGCCGCGAAATCCTGACGCTTCCCCTTCTCGCGGGTCGTCTCGCCGGCGGCTTTACGACGCCCGCTGGAACCGATGTACTCTATCCGGCGATCCAGGCGGCGCTCGCTGCAGGCGGCTTTCAGGATATTGCCGGCATCGCGGGTTTGCCAGGCATGCCACGCGCGGTCCTTCAATCGCTCGGTTCGGTCTGGCGGACCGACCTGGATTTGCCCTCACTTGCCCACGACGCAGCGCGATTCCACGACCTCGCCCTGATTGAGGCGCGAATCCGCGACAGCATACCGCCCACCCATCTGCTGCCGCGTGACCTTCGCGATGCCGCCGTCAAACGCGCCCATTATGCTGGCACCCTCTTTGGCAGCATCGCGCTGGTTGGGCTCGTCGAGGTTGATCCGGTATGGCGTCCGCTTCTCACCGCGATCGCGCGCGAGACCAGCCTATCATGGGATTTGCCAAGCGGCGCTGATCAGCCCTGGTTCACCGGCGCGATCCGCATCAGCGCGCCCTCTGGTCCGGCACATACCTCCGCCGAAGCGTGCGCCGATCCGAAATCAGAGGCTGTGGAGGCGCTGCGGTGGGCTAGGCGATTGCTCTCGACGGGCCAGGTTAAGGCACAGGACATCGCGATCGCCGCGACGTCGACGCAAGATTGGGACGATCACTTTTTATCCTACGCAAGAAGTGCGGCGCTGCCGGTTCATTTTTCTCACGGTGTTCCGGCGCTGAGCACAGCAGACGGTCAGACCTGCGCTGCCCTTGCAGATATCTTGGGCAACGGGCTCACCCGGGAGCGCATCTGGCGTCTGTTCCGGCGTCTTCCGTCGCGCCCGTTCGCAAGCTCACTTCCCGACGATTGGTTCGCCGGCATTCCAAGAGGAGCGGCGCTACGGACACTGGATCAATGGCGCGAAGCGCTGACCGCCGCGCGGCCCCGTCGGGCCGCGGCGGCGCTCGCCGAGCAGACTCTTCTGCCGATCCTCGATCTTCTGGCCCGAGGGCCTGAGGCTGGAAGCGAAGCCGGCGCGCGGCTGATGAGCGGCGCCAGTCTGACGATATGGGAAGAGGCACTGCGAAGCGCCCCGCCGCATGCGATCGCACTATCGCTCCAATCACTACGAGTCGCGGATCAACGCGATCCTGCCAACAGCGTCGTCTGGTGTCCGGCGTCGCAGTTGGTGTCGAGTCCGCGACCGTACGCACGTTTGCTTGGCTTGACCAGCCGATCTTGGCCACGTTCGGACCATGACGATCCTCTAATCCCGCATCATATGCTCGAGCGCCGCAAGCTGCATCCGGTCAGCACCGCCGAGCGAGACCGCGTGCATTTCGAGATCATAACGGCACAAACACGCGAGCAGCTTGTCTTGTCGCGTGCACAACGAAACGCCCGAGGCAGCCAGCTCTCGCCAAGCACCCTCTGGCCTGGTGACTCAATCGTTCACAAGCGCGACCGCGTGCCGGAACACGCCTTCAGCGAAGCCGATCGATTGCTCGCGCGCCCTCGCGATGCCGGGCAACTCGCCCATGTCAGGCAGGCTCAGCTCTGCTGGCGTAATTGGCAGTGGCATGCGGATCTTACCGCCCATGATGGACTTTCGAGCGCCAATCACCCAGCGATCGAGGCGGCCCTAGTACGGGTGCAGTCGACAACCTCGCTGCAGCGCTTGCTGCGTGACCCGCTCGGATTTGTTTGGCGCTATGCCTTGGGCTGGCGCTCGGCTCGGCAGGAGCCCGAACCCCTGGAGCTCGATCCAACCTCGTTCGGCGAACTCGTGCACGAGTTGATCAGTCGCGCGATTTCAGCGCTTGAGCCTACGCCGGGCTTTGCGCGCGCTAGCGCCGCCGAAATCGAGGCTGCAATCGAAGGCGCTTCCGCGGCTGTCCTTGCCTCTTGGCCATTACAACGGTCCGTTCCGCCGTCGATTCTTTGGCTGCATACGGTGAACGAAGCAGCACGCAGGACAGCGAAAGGCCTTGCTTCCGACGAACTGGTGCGATCCGACACGCGAAGCTGGACCGAGGTGCCATTCGGCCAAATCAATGCGGTAGCAGCACAGGTGCCCTGGAACGCAATGCTGGCAGTTCCGATCGAACCTACCGGATTGGTCTTCGGCGGACGGATGGACCGGCTCGATATTCGTGCGACCGGCGACGCCGCGAGGATCACAGACTACAAGAGCATCAAGCCGCCTCCAAAAACTCAACGCATCACGCTTGGACAAGGGCGCGAGTTACAACGCGTTCTTTATGCAATCGCGGTGCGCGCCCTGCTGCCTGAGGTGAGAGCAGTGGTCGCACGCCTGATTTACCTGGCCGACGACCCGGCGACTTTCGAGCTCAAGGGAGACGAACTCGATGACGCGATCACCCAGGCGACTAATTATCTCTCAGCGGCGACTACAATTCTGCGCAGCGGACGAATTGCTCCCAGGTGGGAAAAAGACGCCTTCTACGACGACATGCGTCTCGCGCTACCGGCGGATCGCGAAAGCTATCTGCGTCGGAAAGCCTCGGACTTCCGCGCCGCCAACCAGCAGCTCAACAGGCTCTGGAGCACCCCCACATGACGTTAGTCGATCAGGACAACCGTTGCCGGGCAATGACAGATTTCTCGGCGATCCTGCTGGTGGAAGCGGCTGCCGGCACCGGAAAGACATCACTCATGGCCGGGCGCGTGGCGATGATGCTCGCCGAAGGCCGCCGCGCCGATGAGATCGCCGCAATCACCTTTACCGAGTTAGCGGCGAGCCAACTTGCCGCGCGAATCAAGCAGACGATCGACCTACTACTGGCTGACGTGGTTCCGGCTTTCCTAAAGGCTGTCATTCCCCTTGGGCTGTCTGAACAGCAGCGAAGCGCGCTTGTTGCGGCATCCACGCAACTCGACGAGTTGACTGCGACGACCATCCACGGCTTTTGTCAGGCGATCATTCGCAGCCATGGTGTCCAGGCTGGCCTCGATCCTGGCGCCCGGATTGCGGACGCGACCGTCGCTGACAATTTGTTCATGGCGGAGCTGTCCGCGTGGTTCTCACGACGGCTGGCGATCGGCGCCTTGGAGGACGATGCGATCGTCGTCTTGGCGGAGCAAATCCCGCTCCAAGTGGTCGACCTCATCCGCGAACTGGCAATTCTGCGGCGTAAGCACTCCGATGCCCAGCCAACCATTCCGCCCAAAGGCTTGAGACCTGACGTAGATTTCGTCCAGGCGGTCGACGACTTCGAGCGATGGAGAGCAAGTGTCGCGGACGAAGCATGGGCGCGAGAAATTGCGCAGGAGCTTGGGAGGCTGGCGACGCGCTATGACGGGTGCTTCTCCGCCGATCCGGATTTCCGCTCGTTGTGGCAGCTTTGCGATCCGGGATCGGGCCGGTTGTTTGGACGGAAGGGATTGCAGCTCAAGACCTATGACGAGGCCGCCCGTGGCTTTGGCGCTCACACCGAGGATGTTGGCAGCGATTCAGGGCGGGCGCTATTCGAAGCGGTCAACGACGCGTGGAGTCAGCTCGTCGGCCACATCGCGAGCACGCTCGTCTGTTCGCTTTCAGGCTCGCTGGACACACTCCTAGAGAGCTATCGCGCCCGCAAACGCGCCGCAGCGATATTGGACTTCGACGACCTGATAATTCACGTGCAATCTCTCGTGCGCTCGCACGAAGAGGTTCGGCAGGCAGTGGGGCGTCGCTACAGGTATATTTTAGTCGACGAGTTTCAGGACACGGATCGCGTTCAGAGTGAGATCCTGTTTTGGATTGCGGCGACCGCCGAACGCCCAACGCGTTGGGAGGCCGCGCGGCTTCGCCCTGGAGCGCTTTTCCTCGTCGGCGATCCGAAGCAGGCGATCTATCGCTTTCGCGGCGCCGATATCGAAGCTTACGAGCTTTGCAGTAGGCTGATTCAAGGCCAGGATCACGGGGCAGTTATTGAGGTCACGGCCAATTTTCGATCGCTTAGCCCTATCATTCACCACGTCAACGCGTGCTTCGAAAAGGTTTTTACAAAACCTTCGCAGCCCCGATATGTGCCTCTTGCTCCAACGTTGTCCGACGTGTCGCAGCGTCTGCCGTGTGTGGTACGTTCCACGATCGAGATCCCAACAGCCGAGCGGATTTACGCGGAGATGTTTCGGGAAGCCGAAGCGGAAAAGGTCGCGGACATCTGCGCAGCGCTAGTTGGCAACCTGCCGATTCTGCGGGCCGACAATACTCACATGCCTCTGAAGGCCGGTGACATCGCGCTTCTATCACCTGGTCATACGGAGCTTTGGCGCTATGAACGCGCCCTCGAACAGCGAGGCCTCGCCGTTTCATCGCAAGCCGGGCAGACCCTAATGCGACGGCAGGAAACGCAGGATGTTCTTGCGCTTTTAAGGGTCCTGGCAGATTCGTCGGACACCTTCGCCTTTGGTGCATTCATGCGGGGCCCGCTGGTTGGGCTGAGCGAGCAGGAGCTGCTCGACATTACCGCCACCCTTTCTGCAGATGGGACTGCGCAGACCTTCTTTACCGTGCGGACTGATCCTGACTTGGTGGCACATCCGCTGGCCAAGGAAATTCTTATTACGCTCCAAGGCCTGCGGCGCAAAGCGGCCGTCGTCGCTCCTAATCTGATCCTCGCGGAGGCCATCGAGCGCCTTAACGCCCGCGTCATCGTTGCGGCGCGCCACGGCAACCGGAACGCACGCGCCCTCGCCAATCTGGACGCGTTGATCGAAAGAGTGCGTAGCTATGGCGTTGCCGGCCTGCGCGCCTTAGTCCGCGATCTCCAATCTGATTGGGAGCGAAAGGCCAGGGCACCTGAGGGTCGCATCGATGCCGCGGAGCATGCGGTCGAGATTGTGACGATCCACAGTGCAAAAGGGCTGGAATGGCCAGTGGTCATTCCGATCAATTCGACAACCGCGCTCTATCGGCCTGATCAGTTCGTTCACCGGCAATCCGACCACACCCTGCACTGGATGATCGGTGGCGTCGCGCCCCCTGAACTGGCTGCCGCGCGCGCAGCAGAATGCCTTGAGGATGCCAATCAGCGCGAGCGAATTTGGTATGTAGCAAGCACGCGGGCTCGCAACCTTTTGATCCTTCCCCACATCCCCCAAGCGTCAAGGGATTCGTGGTTCAGCTCCGTCGACCTTCGTCAGCTCGAGGTCCCAGAGCTAGATCTCTCGTCCTTCACACTCTCGACAGGCCGTTCGGGCGCCCCACAGCCGAATGAGCAATCGGCTGAGATTTTTGCGACGGAACAGCGTTGCGTTGAGGACAGTTCACCGCCTCTCATCTGGCATCGACCAAGCGAACACGACGGCGACCGTCTTGGTGACGCTTTCGACGGTATTGTCACCCTAGAGAGCCAATCCGAGCGCCTCGAAATTGCAGGCGCCGGCGCTCGACGCGGTGTAATCCTGCACAAGCTTATGGAGGAACTCCTAACCGGTGAGTTGGCAGAAGACTTGGCAGCAAGCACTTCGCGTGCTCGGTTCCTCCTCGATCAGCTAATACCTCACAATGACGATAACCAGACGCGCCCCAATCCCGACGAAATGGCGGCGGCCGCGCTTCGAACGTTTGCATTGCCCGCAATTTCTGAACTGAGGCCTCATCTTGTGCCCGAATTTCCAGTGTGGGCAGCAGATGAGCACGTTCTCGTCGCGGGCCGCGCGGATGCCTTGGCTATCCGAGACGAAGGCGTCGACGCCGCAATCGATTGGAAGTCTGACGTTAACCCTTCACCCGCCGTCCGGAAGAAGCACGCGCAGCAGCTTCGCGACTATCTTTCGGCTACCCATGCCAGTCGGGGTGCTGTTGTCTACCTTACCACCGGCGAAATTGTCTGGGTTAGAGGTGACAGAGCCCAGTGAATTCCGCCTGTGCCCGCTTCAAGGCCGCCCGCCAAATCGGCAGCTCTGAGCGTTCATCAAGAGTAAGCGTCGTTCTCAGGCCAGGTCGATCGCGGGTTGCGCAGGTTTGTAGGCCCACGTCAGCAGCTCATCGAGCTGGCTGTTAAGATGTCCGTTGGCCATCTTTATAATGACGTCGACGAGGTAGGCTTAGAGTTCGGCGATCCGTGCGGGGGCCTCGGAGGCGATGGGAGCGGGTCTGTTGGCGGCGAGTTCGTAGAAGCGGCGGCGAAATCTCGAGGCCGATTGACAGCGAATGAAGACCAAGTGCCGAGCCAAGACCGCGCCGGCGGCAATCGATGTGCCGCGCAGTGGGCCAGCGTCGTGGAAAAGGAGGCACGCTAACGCTCTTCAAACGGACGCTTGGATGCAGCCTGTTACAAGCCGGAAGAACGTGACTCTCCAAGCCGACTTGTAGGCCACCAGCGGTGCAAGGGCCTTCTGCGTTGGGAACGGATGGGCCAAGCGGAGTGTGCGTGAACGTCCGCTCTCTATGGAATAGTCAGAGCGCGTCTGGACAGCGTACTTGGGCGCCAAGCGGAATGGCCCATCCTGGCCGGAAGCTGACAGTCAGCTTCCGGCGGTCCGAAAGGCAAAAACGGACCCGCACCATGCTGCGTATTTGATGAAAGTTGCGGTGAGGCAGGCGTCAGCTCGTTCGCTGATACAAAAACACGCACCGGCCGGGGGTCTCGGTCTCGACGCGCGACGCCTTGCTGCGATCGATCATCCATTTGGCAACGAGGTCGGCCGCGGTCGGCGTGAGCGCCGGCTTCCAAAGCCAGATGTCTGTCGTCGGATCGACGCGCTGCAGCTCGAACATCTCCTTCGCCGCATCGTCCGACGTGCCGATGTGCCAGTGCATGGCGTCGCCGCCGAACTCCTTGATGTAGCTCAGGAGCTCGAACTTGATCTGCTGGACGCTGTAGGTCATGGCTCAGGCCGGTAGCGGATTGATGACGCCGGCGAGCGTCGCGAGCTTGGCGCGCAGGTGGCCGACGAGGCTCGTGCCCTTGCCCTTCTCCTCCGCCGACATTTGCGCGACGACCTCTTCGAGTGCCTTCAGCGCATTGCCGATGCCGTGCTGCGCGGCAAGCGACAGCCAGGCGAAGGCTGCAACGCGATCCTTGTCGACTCCCAAACCATGCGCGTAGATGTGCCCGAGCCGCGCCTGCGAGGGATAGTGGCCGGATTCCGCGGCCTGGCGGTAGAACTCGGCCGCTTTCGCGGGATCCTGCGCGATGCCGTCGCCCTTGGCGTACATGGTTGCGAGATTGTAGCGCGCCATCGAGTCGCCGGCCTCCGCGGCCTTGTGCAGCCAGTCGGCGCCGGCGAGCACGTCGCGTGGCACGCCCTGGCCCATCGCCAGCATTGCGCCAACATTTGTCGCGGCCTGCACGTGGCCTTGCTGCGCCGCGCGCTCGTACCAGGCGAAGGCGTCAACAAGCGAGGACGGCACGCCGAAGCCGTTGGCGTAGCAGGCACCGAGCCAGGCCTGCGCTTCCGCATCGCCGGCCTCGGCCTGCAGCCGGAACAGCGCGAGCGCGGCGGCATAGTCCTGCCGCGTGAAGGCGGCGGTCGCGTCCTTCAGGGCGTCGTCGGACATCACCAGTCTCCCTTGTCGTCGGTGCGAAACAGCACGTCGGTGCGCTGCTCCCGCGCGAGCGCGTCGATCGCGTCGCGCACGCGGGTCTCAAACGCGTCGCGGACGCGCTGCGCCTGCGGTGTCGCCTCCCGGCGGGTCTGGCTCACCTGCATGCGTGCGGCGTGGGCCGAACGCTTCTCGACCCAGTCGGGCACACGGCCCTGCAGGGTGCGGATCCTCAGCAGGGTGCGCGTCAGCGCGACGGGCTGCAGGAGGATGATGCAGGTCTCGTCGACCCTCGCGCGGACAATCACGTTCGGGAACAGCAGCGAGGTCTGCGCCTCGTCTTCGGTATCGGTCGCGAGAGCGACCGCGACGTGCTTCCAGTTGGCGGCGACCTCGTGCCAGAACGTCTCACCAGCAACGATCTCGCTCGCTGAGACGCGCGCAGGTGCCGGCCAGTCGAGCGGCGCGGGACGCTGCGGATCGAGCCGCGCGAGCAGGACAGGGCCCCATTGGCGGACGGGGACTTGCAGCAGGCGCTCGGGGCGCAGGCCGAGATACTGATCGAGATGCCGCGCGCGATCGGGATCGCTCGCGGCGATCGGGCGGCGGTCGTAGCTGTAGCCGCAGGCGGTGAAGGAGCAGCGCGTGCGCGCACCCGTCTGGCACTGCAGCGGCACCGTGCGGCAGCCGCCGTGCTGCGCCTTGTTGAAGCGGCCGGCAAAAGTGCCATCCGGCATGCGCTCGACATGGATGCCATGGTTGCCGACGGTGAAGGGCAGGACGTCGCCGACGTTGGCGACCTCGGCGTCGAAGCCGATGCCGACCCAGGCGCGCGTCCAGATCGCCGCGTCTTCCCATTTCTGGAACGGCAAGCCGTGATAGGCGCGGGCCTGCAGAAGCCGGTCCGCGTCCCAATCGTCGCCTGTGGCCGGAGGGATCTGGGGTCTCTCCGATCGGGCGTCGATATCCAGTTCCGCCTCGAGCATCAGGCTCACCAGGCCGGCAGCGGCTCGCCGCGCGCCTTGCGGCTCTGGTTCTCGGGCGGATTCGGATCGTAGTCGGCCCGGCCGCGGTGCTTGATGGCGTCGGCCGGCGGTGCCGGCAGCGGGCCATCGGCAGAGAACCGGTCGAGCACGTTCTTGACCAGCGTCGAGATGTTGTTCTGGCAGTTGTTCCACGGCAGCGAGCCGCAGAAGGCGATCGACGAGAAGGCGAAGCAGCCACCGCCGTTTGGCGTCTCGTGGAAGGCGATGTCGCCGCGCACGCGCGGATGCGTCGTGCCGTCGAGGCCCTGTTGGTTGAAGCCGAAGTCCTCCATGACGAGCAGGTACGCTTCAGTGTGCCGGCCGGCCGAGGTGGCGACCGCCAGCGTGTGCGGCGGCGAGCCGAGCATCGTGTCGACGATGTCGAGCTCGAGACCGGCCGCGCCGCCACCGACGAGGCCGAAGTTGCCGAGCCGCTCGTCGTAGCCGATGCCCTCGAACGCCCAGGAGACGCGCGGGTCGAGGCTGTCGGGCGTGCGCGAGAAGTAGCTCGACACGTCGAAGCCTTCGGACGACATGCCGACGCCCGCGACCGAGTGCAGGTAGCGCCCACGATACCGCCACATGCCGCCGAGCTCGCCGGTGCCCTGGTGGTAGTACTCGCCGGGGTCGGCGCGCCAGGTGCGGATGCCGGATTCGCAGCGGCGCATCTCGGTGACGATGCCGCGGCCCTGGTCGTCGTAGCCCGGATGGTAGGAGTGCACCCAGTACCAGGCGTCGGCGCCCATATACATCAGGCGGCCGCCGCGCTGCGTGTAATTGTGCAAGGCGTCAAGCTGGGTGCCGCTGTTGTGCTCGGGGTGCGAGCCGGTGATGACGACGTTGTAGTTCTCGAGCCGGGCGAGGCCATCGTAGGTGATGTCCTCGTCGGTGAACACGTCGTATTCGTAGCCCATCGTCTCCAGCCAGTAGATCATGTGGAGATCGGCAGGGTACTGCCACGGCGCCTGCGCCAGGAAGTGGTCGTACTTCGGACGGATCGACAGGATCGGCCGCAGGCGCGACGAGATCGAGATGCCGGTGCCGTCGGTGTGCGTGTCGTAGATCGAGCCGCCGTACTCGCGATGCTCCGAGAGGAACATGTTCTGCTGCTGCATGATCGGCACGCGGTAGACGAAGAGTTCGGCGCCGCCGGCGTTGCAGGCGACGTGCTCGTTGGCGTAGGCCATGTAGCTGATCGTCGGCACCATGAAGGCGATTTTGGCCGTCTCCTTGCCGATCTTCGGCACGACCCAGAAGGGGATGAACTCCTCGTCGCCGTCGGCCGTCGTCAGCTTGGCGGCGTAGAAGCGGCTCTTCACGCCGGTCTCCGGCACGCTCCATTCGAAGTCGGCCGACCAGCGCGCGTCGTCGACGTCGTCGTCGTGGAAGCTTATCGCGCCGTACTCGTCGGGGGCGTGCTTCCAGTCGAAGGTCTGGCCGCACCAGTTGTGGCCGGTCATGCCGCGGTTCGGGCAGTTCACCAGCGTGGCGTCGAGCCGGTATGGGCCCTCGTCCTTGCAGGCGAGCGTGTCGATGCCCTTGCCGAAGTTCCACGCCGCGACGATCACCTCCGAAAGCTTGCCCGAGGGACCGCTGTTGCGGCGCTCGGTGAGGCCGGGCTGCGCGCCGAGCTTCATCGTCTCGATGTCCTGGCGCGACAGCGCGACCTTGCAGATGCGCGGGCTGTCGATCTTGCCATTGTACTTGCCCGCGAAGACGACACCGGCCGGCTTCGACGAGGCGGCGAGCGGATCGTCCGACAGGCTCTCGACGTAGGCGCCGATGCCGACCGGCACGGGCGCGTGGCTGATCGCCAGCTTCAGGTTGGCCATCACCGGCTCAATGACGGGATCGAGCGCGTAGACGATCTGCGGCTCGTGGTAGAGCACGACGTCGCCGGTCTTGGCATCGAAGGTCGCGGCGCAAAAGTGCCAGGCGTGATCGCGCAGCGGCACGCCGGTCGTGATGCGATGCTCGTTGATGCGCAGCTCGAGGCAGCCGTCCTCGTTGACGAAGAGGCCGTAGCCGCAATCCTGCGACCACTTGGTGACGAGGCCCTGCGCGCCGTGCTTCCAGTACCGAGGATGCGTCTTCGGCGCCGTCGGCCAGATCCAGCACTGCAGCGTGAAGCTCTCGACGTGCAGCGCCTTGGCGTCTGGCACGTAGCCGTAGGAGCCGCCATGGATGATCTGCTTGCGGCCCTTGTAGGTGCCGTTGACCGACGCGTTCACCGGCTTGTCGATGTAGCCGGGACCGCGCGGGTTGGTGTCGCCGTTGATCATCTGGACGATCTCGACCTTGTACTCGGCCGGGCCGTCGCAATTGACGTAAAATTTGATCGGATCGCCGGGGTAGACGCTGAACTTGTCGGCGTATCCGGTCAGACGCATCGAGGTCATCTCATAGGCTCCAAAACCATTCCGTCGCTTGTGCTGAAAGGGGCGTTCTCGGCCGCTCAGGTGATCGGCCAGTTGTCGTCCTTGCGCTTCCAGCCTTCGTGGAAGTCCTCCGGCCAACCGTAGGTCTCGGGCAGCTCGTCGAGCCGCATCAGGAAGATCGCGTGCTGGATCTCCTGCTCGTCGGTGTAGATCTTGTCGTCGACGAACTCCGGCGGAACGCCGCGGATGCCGCTCGCACGCCCAATGCGCCACTCCTTGTCCGGCGTGATGCAGATGACGATGAGCTTGCCCTTCATGCTCTCGCCGCGCATGCGGAGCAGGATGCGCTTCAGCACGGGATCGGCATGGACGCCGCCGGACACCTCGGTCGTGTCGCCGGGCGTGCCGCACTTCAGCACGGAGAAGCCGGCGACGCCCTTCATCGAGTCGATGCAGGCCTTGTGCTCGTCGATGAGCCGCTGACGCTCGGGCGTCCCCTTTTTCGGTATCGATTCCATCTCGAACTCCGTTTGTCGTCTTCGTCCGGAGCGGCCCTTCGCGATTGCGACGGCTGCTCGAATTCGCGTGGCGCACCGCTTGGCGACGCAAGCTCCCCAGCGCTCCGCTCGCGCGGATCGTCCGGCCTAAGGCCGCTCGGGGAGCTTCTTTAGAAAATTAGCTTCTTGCGGAGAAACTAATTCGATGGCTGGTGGGCGTCAACAGTAAAACCGCGTAGGAGCGGCAGAGAATGTTTCCCGCCGCACTAAACGCAGCCTTGATCAGATCGTCATATGACGCGTGATCAATTCGTCCGTCATCGCACTGATCGGCCCACGCTCGACGATCCGCCCGTTCTCCATCATGAGGAACGCGTCGCCGAGCTTGCGCGCCACTTTGATGTGCTGCTCGGTGAGGATCAGCGTGATGCCGAACTCCTTGTTCAGCCGGCCGAGCGTTACGCCGATCTCGTGCACGACGTTTGGCTGGATGCCCTCGGTTGGCTCGTCGAGGAGCAGGATGCTCGGGTTGATCGCGAGCGCGCGGGCGATCGCCAGTTGCTGCTGCTGGCCGCCCGACAGGAGGCCGGCGCGCTTGTCGAGGTTCCCCGCTAGGTAAGGGAACAGGCTGAGGCAGAGCTCCGGGATGTCCTGCTTGCCGTCCTGCCGCGCGAAAGTGCCGAGCAGGATGTTCTCGCGCACCGTGAAGTTCGCGAGGATCTGCCGGCCCTGCGGGATGAGGCCGAGCCCGTAGGTCGCGCGCTTGTGCGTCGGCGCCTTGCTGATGTCGTCGTCCTTCACACGGATTGCGCCGGCCATGCGGTCGGTGAGGCCCATGATGGTGCGCAGCAGCGTCGTCTTGCCGACGCCGTTGCGGCCGAGCACGCAGAGGCACTGGCCCTCCGGCAGGTCGACATCGATGTCCTTCAGGATCGGCGTCTTGCCGTAGAAGGACGAGACATTGCGCATGGAGAGAAGCACGGTCAGTCCTCCGAGTCGCCGAGATAGACTTCGCGCACGCGCGGGTTCGCCTCGATCTCGTCGATGCGCCCTTGCGCGAGCAGGCTGCCCATGTGCATCACCGTGACAACGTCGGCGATCTTGCGCACGAATTCCATGTCGTGCTCGACGACGATCAGCGTGTGCGTGCGCTTCAGCCGGGTGAAGATCTCGACCGTCTTCTCGATCTCGCTCTCGGTCATGCCGGCGACGGGCTCGTCGAACAGCAGGATCGACGGGTCCTGCATCAGCACCATGCCGATCTCGAGCCATTGCGTCTCGCCGTGCGAAAGCGTGCCGGCCTCGGTCTCGAGGCGGCCGGCGAGACCGGTGAGCGTGAGCACCTCCTCGAGCTTCTCGTTGAAGCCCTTCGGCACGCGCCGCAGCATGTTGCGGAACGGGTTGGTCTCGCGGCTGAAGGCGACCTCGAGGTTGTGCCGCACGGTCAGCTCGCGGAACACCGCGGGCACCTGGAACTTGCGACCGATGCCGCTGCGCGCGATCTCGTGCTCGTCGAGCCCGGTGATGTCGTTGCCGCGCAGCAGGATCTTGCCGGACGTCGGCTTCTGTCGCCCGGTGATCAGGTCCATCGTCGTGGTCTTGCCGGCACCGTTCGGTCCGACGAGACAGCAGAGCACGAGTTCTGTGACCTCAAGGCTGAAGTCGTTGATCACCGGCGTGCCGCCGAAGCTCTTGCTCAGATTGTGGATGTCAAGGACGCCCATGGCTCAGTGCCCCACGATATCTGCGGCGCCGGCCGGCTGCGGCGCGGTCTTCGCCGCGCGGCGCTTGCCGATCATGGCGAGGATATTCTCGAGCAGGCCGGCAAGACCCTTCGGCAGGAAGCGGACGACCAGGATGAAGAAGCCGCCGAGCAGCAGCAGCCAGGTGTTGAGGAATTGGTCGCCGAGGTAGCTCTGGCCGCCCTGGATCAGGATCGCGCCGATCATCGAGCCAATGAGCGAGAAGCGACCGCCGATGCCGGCCCAGATCACCGTGGTGATCGAGAAGTTGGTGTCGAGCTGCGCCGGCGAGACATATTGCACGAGCATGACGAAGCAGCAGCCAGCGATCGCCGCGATGAGGCCGGAGGCGGCGTAGATCACCGTCTCGTAAAGCGCGACGTTGTAGCCGAGGAAGCGGACGCGCTCGGGGTCGCCGCGCAGTGCCTGCGTCACCAGGCCGAACTTGCTCTGGGTCAGGAACTTTGAGCCGAAGGTCGTCAGCAACAGCAGGACGTAGACGATCCAGAAGCTCGTCGCACTGTAGGGGTCGATGTCCGCGCCGAAGAGCTTAAGCGGCGCCGGCGGCGTGATGCCGTTCGAGCCGTTGGTGTAGGGCTGCATGTCGACGATCAGCGTGTAGAGCGCGCTCAAGAGCGCGAGCGTCATGATCGCGATGAAGGCGCCGGAGACGCGGGCCCGGAACACGATGCTGCCGAAGATCACGTAGAACAGCGTCGGCACCAGCAGCGACAGGAAGATGCCGCCCGCCGTGCTCTGGAACGGCACCCACAGCGCCGGCAGGTGATCGAGGCTGTTGTTGATCATGAAGGGCGGCATCGGGCTCGACACCGGGTCCTGCGACTGCATCTGCATGGTCATGCCCATGCCGTAGGCCGCGAGGCCGAAGGCGATGCCCTGGCCGAGGTTCAGGATGCCGCCGAAACCCCAGCAGAGGCTGATCGACACCGCCAGCATCGCGTAGACACCGTAGGTGGCGAACTGGTTGAGCAGGAACGAGTCGCTGGTGATCAGAGGCACCGTCGCGATCGCGGCGAAGAGCACCACATAGACCGCCCATTGCGCACGACGGTTGTGGTAGATGTTCACGGGCGTGGCGGCCTTCATGTCCAGGATTTTGAGGGGGGCGTTCATCGGCGTGCCTTCGCCGGGGCGAACAGGCCCTTCGGCCGGAAGCGCAGCAGAACCACGATCAGCACGTAGAGGATGAAGCGCGCGAAGGTCTCGTTGGAGACGAGCGCAAAGATCGACTGCAGCTCGCCGGTGAGGCCGGAGGCGACGAGGCTGCCGACCACCGTGCCGCCGCCGACGACCACCACCAGAAAGGCCTGCACGACATAGTTGGCGCCCATGCTCGGCAGCACGATCGCGAGCACGCCGAAAAGCGAGCCGGCAATCCCCGCGAGGCCGGCGCCGAGCGCGAAGGTGATCATGTAGACGCGATCGGCGTTGATGCCGAAGGCCGCGGCCATCTCCTTGTCCTGCATCACCGCGCGGATCTGCATGCCGAAGCGTGTGCGGTAGAAGAGATAGGAGAGGCCAGCGAAGAGCAGCAGCGCGACGCCGAGCACGACGAGCCGCACGACCGAGATGTTGACGAAGCCGAAGGACAGGTTGTCCTGGAACGCCTTCGGCACGGTGAGGTACTTCGGATCGCTGCCGAAGATCAGGCGGATGCCTTGCACCAGCACGAGCGACACGCCCCATGTGGCGAGGAGCGTGTCGAGCGGGCGCTTATAAAGGTAGCGGATGAGGCCGCGCTCGAGGACGAGTCCGACAAGCGCGACCACCACGAAGGCCGCGGGGATGCAGAGCAGGAAGGGCACGCCGAGCCAGCTCTGCAGCGCGTACGTCGTGTACGCGCCGAGCATGATGAACTCGCCGTGCGCCATGTTGATGACGCCGATCGTGCCGTAGATGATGGTCAGGCCCAGGGCCGCGACAAGCCAGATGCTGGCGATGCTGAGGCCCAGGATCAGGGCATTGAGGAACGAGGTGACGTCGAAGCCGTGCATGGTCCTGCTCAGATGACGTTCTTGCGGATCTTGCCGTCCGGCGCCTTGAGGCCGTCGGGCGTGCAGACACCGAGCTTCGGATAGATCGAGTACGGGTCCGGCTTCACGTTCTCCGGCGCTTCCTTGACGATCTTGAAGCTGCCGTCGGCCTGGCACTGGCCGATCTTCGGCTTCAGCCAGGTGTTGAAATTCTGGTCGTCGATCCAGATCTCGCCTTCCGGCGAGACGTCGGCGCCGACATTGAGGCCGCCGCTGGCATCGCGTATCATCCGCGAGGTGATGCCGTCGATTCCGCCCATCTTCTTAACGAGCTTCTCGACACCGTACTTGAACACGTAGGCCGAGGTGTACGTCTCCTCCATGTTGTAGTGGGTGGTGCCGTTCTTGCCGTACTTGCTCTTCAGGAAGCTATCGACGAACTTGTGGTTGGTCGGGTTGTCGAGCGCCTGAAAGTACGGCGCCGAAAGGAAGTGGCCGGCGCCGTACTCGTTGCCCATGGCGCGGGTTTCGATCTCACCGGTGGTGAGCGAGGCGATCGGCATCGAGTCGACCTTGAAGCCCTCCTGCTTGAACTGCTTGTGGAAGGCGATGTCGGAGGCACCAACGACGGTCGAGAAGATGAAGTTCGGCTTGGCATCGCGGATCTTGCCGAGCACCGGTCCGAACTCGGAGCTGCCGAGCGGAATGTACTCCTCGCCGACCAACTCGCCGCCGGCGTTCTCGAGCCACACCTTGGCGTTCTTGTTGGATTCCTTCGGCCACACATAATTGGAGCCGACGAAGAAGACCTTCTTGCCGAAGTTCTTTACCATGTAGGGGATGAGGTCCTTGGAGTGCTGGTTGGCCAGCGGACCGGTGCAGATGTCGTTCTGCGTACACTCCGCGCCCTCGTAGCAGGTCGGGTAGTAGAGCAGGTTGTTCTGCGACATTACGACCGGCAGGATCGCCTTGCGGCTCGCCGATGTGTAGCAGCCGAAGATCGCGATCACCTTGTCGCGGAGGATCAGCTCCTTCGCCTTCTCCGAATAGACGCCGAAGTCTGATTTGGCATCGATAATGACCGGCTCGATCGGGTGGCCGGCGACACCGCCGTTCTTGTTGATCTCGTCGATGGCGTACTGCATCACGAGCGTCGAATCCTCCTCCGGCACGGCGAGCGCGCCGGTGAGCGAGAACAGCAGGCCGACCTTGATCGGCTGCCCCTTCTTGAGCGTCGAGGCGCTGGCCTCGCTCGGCAACCAGAGATGCGGGGCCGCGATCGTTGATGCGGCGATGGCCGACGACGTCTGGAGGAAAGAGCGACGGGAGACGGTCATTCAAAACCTCACTGACTACAGGATCACCAACATGCCGCTCTGTTAATCTTAGAGAAACAATGTTGCCTGACAGTGAGCTAATCAGATGGGATGTTAGAGTCAACGCAAATAGCTGAAATGATTACAATATTTCCGATCCGGCCAATGCTCCAAACCCAACATCGGCGCAATTCGCGTGCCGCGCCTGTTTCCGAGGCTATCGTCCTTCTGCAAACCGTCCGGCGCCGCCTCGCACCGAACACGACGCGGCAAGGCCGATGGCCAATCAACATATGCTGAGCATGTCTGCGCGAGGCACCAATCTTGCCGCCGGTCGACAAGGTGATCAGCACAAAGGGGATGAGACGTGGGGCGTTCTGACACAGAGAAGACGCGAGCAACGAGCCTTGCAGCGAGGATCGAGGCGCGGCGGACCGCGATCGGGCTGCTCGCGCTCGCGGGACTGCTCTTCCTTGCCGATGTCCGTTCCGCCTCCGCGGAAACCATGGCGCCGCCGGCCGCGTGCAAAGACTTGCAGGCAAAGTATCCGGATCTCAAAGGCAAGGTGCTCATCGACGCGCTCAACCCGCACACGCCCGGCTACGAGGCGCTCGACCCCAACGATCCGTCGAAGTACATCGGCTTCGACATCGACCTCAGCGAGACGATGGGCGCCTGCCTCGGCTTCACGGTCACCTACAAGCCGGTGGTCTTTGCCGCTCGCTCTCGACCTTGAGCAGTGGACAGGCCGACTTCGTCACTTCGGACCTTTATGCCACCGACGAGCGAGCCAAGGTCGCGGACTTCATCACCTATTCGAAGATCTTCGACGGCGTGCTCGTCCTGAAGGGCAACCCGAAGAAGATCACCGGCATCGACACGACGCTCTGCGGAGCGACGGCCGCGGAGAACACCGGCTATATCGAGGTCCCGCTGGTGCAGTCGGTCGCCCCGGCCTGCAAGGCTGCCGGCAAGCCGGCGACCGAGGTGGAACTCTACGACAACAATTCCACCTGCATCCAGGCGATGCTGACGGGACGCGCCGATACCTATGTCAACGACGTCAACACGGTCGATCAGGCCGTAAAAGCCGATCCGGACAAGCTGGAGAAGGCCGCGTCGGTGATCTTGCCCTATTCGATCGCGATCGCCGTGCCGAAGGACAAGCCGGCCTTCAGGGACGCGATGCTCGCCGCCCTGATCGAGCTACAGAAAGCCGGCATCGAGACCAAGCTGCTTGAGAAGTGGCGCTCGGCGCGGGCTCCCTGGAAACACCGAAGATCTTTCCGGCGCGCTGACGCGCCGGGTCGCTCGCGCGATCATCAGCTTTCGCCGAGGGCCATTCGCAAGCCGTCGTCGATGAAGAGCTGATCCGTCGGATTCCAAATCACCATGTGTCCCCAGTCGGAGGGCACCGGTTGGCAGACCGCGTTCGGCATGTGGCGGACCTCCTCGTGGCTGTCGACCGGCGGGAAGTAGCGGTCCAGCTCACCGGGCATGACGACGGCACGCGCCTTGATCGCGCCCAGCGCCTTCGCAAGATCGCCGCCGTAGGCCGGGCCGTTGCTGATGTCGCCGTCAAACCAGGTCCGCAGCAGGCCGAGCAGATCGTTGGTATCGTGCTGCAGGAACGCCGGCTCCCAGAAGCGCTCGACGAAGCTCTCGCTGGAGTCGGCACCGAACTGGCGGAACGCCTCGGTGCGGAAGAACGGCTCCGTGAATCCCCATCCGGCGTAGATCGCGGCAAAGGCCTTCAGGCCGCGGACCGGCGGTCGCGTGTAATAGCCGTCGGCGAAGGCCGGATCGAGTTCGAGCGCGCGACGCAGCGCGATGAGGAAGACCTTGTTGAAATGCGCCGTCCTGGCGGAGCAGCAGATCGGCGCGATGGCCTCCATCATGTCCGGGTATTGCGCGCTCCATTGGTAGGCTTGGCAGCCGCCCATCGACCAGCCGGCGACGAGCTTCAGCCGCTCGACGCCGAGGTGCCGGGTCAGCATCTCGTGCTGCAGGCGCACGTTGTCGAACAGGCTCACGCGCGGAAACCGGCTCGCCTCGTTCGGCGCGGGCGTGTTGCTGGGCGAGGAGGAGAGGCCGTTGCTCATCAGGTTCGTGAAAACGACGTGGTGCTTCGCCGGATCGATCGCACGGCCCTCGCCAACCATGTTGAGGGCAGCTTCGCGATGGGTGCCCGAGTACCAGGACGGAATGAGGACAACGTTGTCGCCGGACGCGGTTTTCGTGCCGAGCGTCATGTAGGCGAGGCGGGCCTTGGGCAGGCACCGCCGGCCGTGAGCGCGAAATCTTTGGACTCGAAAATCTGATAGTTGTCCATGAGAGCGGCTCGCGTGAGGGGTTTCGCGGCGGGGGACGTGGCTAGAGCTGGACGCCGCGGGTCAGCGCGCCATCCACGACGAGGTTCGCGCCGGTGATGAAGCTGGCCGCAGGGCTCGCCAAGAAGACCACGGCGTTTGCCATCTCCTGCGGCGTCCCCATGCGGCCGGTCGGGTTCAGCGCCATCGCCTTGCTGTAGAGCTCGGGATTGCCGTCCTTGATCTGGTTCCAGACCCCACCTTCGAAGTAGGTGTTGCCCGGCGACACGGAATTGGCCCTGATGGACTTCGGCGCCAGCTGGTGCGCGAGGCCTTGCGTGTAGTGGATCAGCGCCGCTTTGAGTGCGCCATAGGGCACAGCGGCGAAGTCGATCTCTCGGCCGGACACACTGGAGATCGTGACGATCGACGCCATCTTGCTCGCCTCGAGCGCCGGCATCACGGTGTCGACCAGGCGCACGGCGCCCAGCATGTCGATGTCGAAGCCGCGCTTCCAACTTTCCTCGTCGGCGCCGATCGCCAGGGCGCTGACGTTCGAGACGACGATATCGAGACCGCCGAGCGTGTCGATGCTGGCGGCAGCCCACGCCTTGAGCGCGGCACCCTCCGAGACATCGACGCTCGTCCCGAAAGCACGGACGCCCATCGCTTGGAGCGCCGCCTGCGTCGCGGCAACCTCCGCCGCATTGCGCGCGCAGAAGGCGACGTCCGCGCCCTCGCGCGCAAAAGTCTCGACGATGGCGCGGCCGATCCCCTTCGTGCCGCCGGTGACGATCGCGCGTGCGCCACGAAGTCCAAGGTCCATGTCGTGGTCGCCTTCTGCTGGAGGTGCTTACGCCGACGCCGGACGCAGCGCGACGAGGTCGATCTCGATCAAAGCATCATACGCGAGGCCGGTCACGCCGACGCAGGTGCGGGCAGGCAAACGGTCGGCCGGCCAGTAGCTGCGGTAGGTCTCGTTCATCGCGGCGTAATCGTCCTGGAAGCGGGTCAGGTAGATGCGCGACATCACGACGTGCTCGAGCCCCAGGCCGAGCCCGGCGAGCACCGTCGTCAGGTTCGACATCACGGCCTGCGTCTGCGCCACGATGCCATTGGGCAGCACGCCCGGCGTCGCCGGTGTATCCGGCATCTGGCCCGTGACGAAGACGAAGCCGTCGGTCTCGACCGCGTGGCTGAAGGGCGCGACCGGCTTCGGGCCGCCCGCGATCATATGGAACTGCATTCGACCTCTCTCGTGCGGCTCACGCGAACAGCTTCTTGCTGATCACGGCGTGGACGCCCCAGTTGCCGTCGACGACCTGCGTCACGCCGAAATCGACGGCCGCCGACATCAGCGCGACGGCCTCGTCTTCCGTCAGGCCCCGCGCGCTCATCAGGAACCGCCGCGTCTTGCGGAAGGCATCTTTCATCGCGAGGTCCAGCGAGGATTTCGCATAGACCTCGCTACGCCCCTTGGCGCCGAACTCGGCGAGATAGTTGGGATGGCTGAAGCCGGTCAGCACCCAATCCGTTTCCGTCTCGATCAAGGGCGACGTGAGATCGGCGAGCCTGCCCTCGTCGAGATCGGCGCGCTTGTGCAGTGTGATCGCGAACGTGCCGGTCATCGAGCATTCGATGGCGGTCCCGCTCAGCTCGCCGTCGCCCTGGGCGGCGTGCGGATCGCCGATGGACAGCAGGGCGCCCGGTACCGAGACGGGCAGATAGACCGCCGCGCCCTTGCCGAGCCGCCAATTGTCGAGGTTGCCGCCGAAATAGGCCGGCGGCACGGAGTCGACGAGCTCGGCCTCCTTCGGCGCTACGGCGATCACGCCGAAATGCAGGCGCAGCGGGATGCGCACGTCGGCGAGCGGTTTCAAGCACCGTGAGATCGTCGCGGGGTCGACGGGCACGCCGGGATAGTCGTAGACCCGATGCACGGTGCCGAACGGATCGGTCTGCGGCGTCCAGCGGAAGGAATGCAGCGCGCGGGCGTGCGGCTCGGCGGCGTCGGCGTCGATCTCGTAGATCGTCACCACCTCGCGCTGCTTCGGCTCGCTGAGCAGCTCGCCGAAATGGTAGCCCCACCAGGCCGCTACGCTGCTGCCGAACACGCGTCCCGCGTAGGCGGGGTTGCGGCAGGGGCGCGGCACGATGTCGAGGATGCGGACCTCGAGAACGTCGCCCGGCTCTGCCCCGCGCACGGCAATCGGTCCGGTGCAGATGTGTACACCAAAACCTTCGCCGGCGCCGCGACCGTAGATCGAGCCGTCCATCGGCCCGGCGCCGCGGCGGCTCACGCCTTTTTCGTCAAGCGTCCAACGGAACACGCTCTCGGCGCCGGAATCGCCTGTGATCATCAGCGCGGGATCGTCGGAGGCATGCTGCGTCAGCGTCTCGACGGTGACGATGTCGCCCGAGGCGATCTCGATCTGCGGCGGCAGCGAGCGGCTGAAGAAGCCCCAGTGCACGCGCGAGGCGTCGACGGCGAGATGGTGGCGCGTCGGCCGACCAAGCTGCGGCCGGCTGCGGGCCCGGTGGTCGGCGAGGTCGATCGGCACCGCGGCGATGCTCTTGGACTCTCGCCCGGACGGCGGCGCGTTCTGCGGCCAGCCGCGCTGTCCGTGCGCGCTGGCGACGGCATTGAGGCGGTCGGTCTCCTGCTGCCGAAATTCGCGCGGCGACAGGCCGAAGCGGGCCCGGAACATCCGGCTGAAATGCGCGGCGTCGTTGAAGCCGCAGCGGAAGGCGATTTCGGAGACCGTCTGCGCCGCATGGCCGGGGCTGGCGAGATCGGCGGCCGTACGCTGCAGCCGCCGCTCGCGCACGTAATGGCTGAAGCTGTCGCCGGTGCCCTCGAAGAGCTTCTGCAGGTAGCGCTCCGAGATGCCTTCGGCCTGCGCCACGCTCGCGGGCGACAGCTCGGGGTCGTCGAGCCGACGTTCGATCGTGCGGCAGAGCCTGGCGATCAGCGCCTGGGCCCCTGAACTCTGGGCCTCGCCGGCGGCTGGCGAGGGCGGTAGCGCGGCGGCGAGAAACAACTCCGCCACGCTCAGCTCGACGGCGGCCCAATCGGCCTCCGTAACCTGGTCGAGGCTTTCACCGGCACTGCGCAGCGTCGCGGCGAGAACAGCGCCGAGCCCCGCGGGCGCGACGACACGCGCACTCTCGTCGTGCCGCAGGGCCGTCCGCCGCCCTCGCAGCGCGCGGGCGCGGATCGACAGGGCGACGACGCGCAGGCTCTGCGGAAAGGCGATTTGCCAGCTCCCGCCGCGCGGCAGCAGGACGAGCGAGCCGGGCTCCGCGCTTGCCGCACCCTCCTCGGTCCGCAGGACCGCGTGCTCCTCCAGAAGCAGCAGCATCGGCAGATCGGCCGCAGCAGGGTTCGACACCAGCGTCTGCTCGCCGGCAGCGAGGCGCGCGACGAGGAGATCGTCGGTCGAGCCGCGCAGCGAGGCCATCGCCGGCGCGCCTTGGAGCCGAGGCCGGCTGACCGAGCGCAGGCCGAGCGCGGCGAGAATCTCCTGCCAGGCCACGAAGCGGTGGTCTTGAACGTAGGACTCGCTGGTGAACTGCTGCAGGCTCATGACGGGCTCGGAACTGACGCTTGATCCGAAGCAACCCGCATGCCCGCCGTCGCCGCCGCTCGGCGGCGTCAGGTGCATGTGAAGACGCTCTTGCGGATGGAGCCATGCACACCCCAGTTGGCGTCCACGACCTGGGTCACGCCGAAATCGGCCGCCACGGACATGAGCGCGATGGCCTCGTCCTCGCTCATCTTGTGGACGGTCATCAGGAAGCGGCGCAGCTTGCGAAACGCGTCGCGCATCGCCTTGTCGAGGCTCGCGTGATTGGCGACGTCGAGCTGGGCGTCCGTGCCGCCACCGAGCGTGGCGAGATAATTCGGGAAGGTGAAGCCGTAGACCGACCATAGGCCGTCGGTCTCGAGCATCGGATGCGTGAGGCCTTCGAGCGACGTGCCGCCGAGGTCGTTCTTCTTGTGGAGGATGAACTCGAAGTCGCCGGTGAGCGAGGTCTCGATCGCCGTGCCGCCGAGCTCGCTGTCGCCCTGCGCCGCGTGCGGGTCGCCGACCGAGAAATAGGCGCCGTCGACCGCGACCGGATAGTACGTCCGCGCGCCCTTGCCGATGCGCCAGTCGTCGATGTTGCCACCGGTGTAGCCGGGCGGGATGCTGGAGACGAAGTCGGCTTCGGCCGGCGCCAGGCCCATCGTGCCGAAGTGTAGCCGTGCCGGCACCCGCACGTTTTGCAGGATGTTCTCGCGCTTGACGATCGTCGCGTGGTCGACCGGCACGCCCGGATAATCGATCGTCGGATGGATGATGCCGTCAGGGTCGGTCTGCGGCGTCCAGACGTAGTTGTAGACCGCCTTGGCGAAGGGCTCGCCCGCTGTGTCGAGCTCGAAGATGGTGACGACCTCGCGCGGCTTCGGGTCCTCGATCAGGTCGTGGTAGTGGAAGCCCCAGCCGGCGGCGGCGTTGGAGCCGAAGCAGCGGCCCCTGTAGCAATGCGAGCAGCTCGGGCGCGGGCGCACATCGAGCACGCGTACCTCCAGGATGTCGCCGGCCTCGGCGCCTTCGATCGCCACGGGACCGGTCAGCAGGTGCACGCCGATGCCCTCGCCGGAGCCGCGGGCGAACGGCCCTTCGGTCGGCCCGGCGCCGCGGCGGGCCACAGCCTTGGACTCCCGCGTCCAGGCGAAGACGCTCTCGGCGCCGGGATCGCCGGCGATCATCCGCTCCCAATCATCCGCCGCGTGATGGGTCAGCGTCTCGATCGTCGCCCGATCGCCCGAACGCACGGTCAGCGCGGGGGCGACCGCTTTGCTGAAATAGCCCCAGTGGACCGTAGCCGGCGAGACGGGAAGCGAGTGGTGGTTCATCGAAGGGACCTCGTGATCTCTTGCCGCGGCCGGGTGAGCCTAAGTCGCGCCCTGCAGCGCGTGGTCGGCCCCCATCACGTTCAGGAAGCGCGCCGTGATAGGGTTGCGCGGGCGGGTCAGCACCTCGTGCGCGGCGCCGTCCTCGATGATCGCGCCACCGCTGAGCACGACGACGCGGTCGGCCACCTCGTCGGCGAAGCGGATCTGATGCGTCGAGATCAGCATGGTGAGGCCGTCCTCGATCGCGAGGCGCTTGATCACCTCGAGCACCTCGTTGACGAGTTCCGGATCGAGCGCCGAGGTCGGCTCGTCGAGCAGCAGCACGCTGGGGTTCGGCGCCAGCGCCCGCGCGATGGCGACGCGCTGCTGCTGGCCGCCGGACATATGCCGCGGCAGTGCGTCGGCGCGATGGCTGAGACCGACGCGCGCGAGCAGCTCGCGGGCGCGGCGGTCGGCGTCGAGCCGCGACAGGCCGTGCACCCAGCGCAGCGGCCCCGCGACATTCTCGAGCGCCGTCAGGTGACTGAAGAGATTGAATTGCTGGAACACCATGCCGACGCCGATCTCGGCGCGCTCGTTGGCGAGTGCGCGCGGGCTGAGCCGGCGTCCGTCGTCGCGGAAGCCCAGGCGTCGGCCGCCGATGCGGATCGTCCCCGCATCCCAGCCTTCGAGATGGTTGAGGCAGCGCAGCAGCGTGCTCTTGCCCGAGCCGCTGGGGCCGAGTAGCGCCACGACCTCGCCGACGCGCACCGTCAGCTCGACGCCTGTCAGGACGGTCTGGCTGCCGTAGCGCTTGTGGACGCGCTCGGCGGCCACCGCGACATTGTTGCCGGCGACGGTCGCGGCGCGCCGCGCCTTGTCGACGGGCTTGGTTCCGACGCCGGCCCGGATCGCCTCTGCGACGGGGTCGGCGGCGGCCGCCGGCTTCGCCTGCGCCGCCGCGGTCTCGATCACGAGGCGCGTGCGGCCCCACGGCAGCAGGCGTGCGAGGCCGTGCTCCGAGGCCGGCCGGTCGAGATCGAGCCAGCGCTCGATGAGAAGCTGGATAACGGCGATGGCACCGGTCAGCACGAGGTAGACGAGGCCGGACGCAAGGAAGATCGAGAAGAAGTCGAAGGTCGACGAGGCGAGTTGCGTCGAGCGCAGCGTCAGTTCCTCGACCGAGATCACCGAGGCGAGCGAGGAGTTCTTGAGCGCGCTGACCGCCTCGTTGCCGAAGGCCGGCACCATGGTGCGGATCGCCTGCGGCGCGATCACTCGCTGCATCAGCACGTTCGGCGTCATGCCGAGGGCCTGGCCGGCCAGGAGCTGGCCTCTGTCGACGCCGACGACTCCGGCGCGCAGGATCTCGGCGATGAACGGCGCCTCGTTCAGCGCCAGCGCCAGGCCTGCGGCGGAGATCGCCGAGAGTTTGATGCCGATATGCGGCAGCGCGTCGTAGGCGAAGACGAGCTGCAGGATGAGCGGCGTGCCCCGAAAGACGACCGTGTAGGTGCGGGCGATCGCCGCCAACGCCCAGAAGCGGCTCAGCTGCATCGCCGCCAGGACCAGCCCCACCGCGAACCCGCCCGCCAGCCCGAGCCCCGTGACGATCAACGTGAAGTCGATGCCTTTGAGCAGATAAGGCAGGCTGAGGTAGTGGAGGAACAGGTCCATCGCCGCGCTATTTCACGGAGATGATCTTCGGCTCTTCGAGGGTGCCGGCGTCGAGACCCCACTTCTTCAGGAGCGTCGTCTCGATGCCTGCTTTCTGGATCTCGAGCAACGCCGCCTGCACCGCGTCGCGGAACTCGGGCTTGCCGCGCGGCACCGCAATGCCGACCGAATAGGGCAGCGTCACCGCCGTGGCCTTCTTGAGCTTGTCGGGATAGGCCTTCACTGCCTGGTCGACGGTGTTGACGTCGTTGATGTAGGTGTCGGCGCGTCCGGCGAGGATCGCCTGGATGCATTGGGCGTTGTTGTCGTAGAGCTGCAGCCCAGGCTCGGGCTTGCCAGCCGCCTTGCAGACCGGCGCGAGGTTCTGCACCAGAGGCACTTCCACGAATCCGGTATTCTCGGCCGCCGTCGCGCCGCACATCGACTCGTTGATGCCGGTCAGCTTCTTCGGGTTGACCTTGGCGACGAGCACGCCGTCGAAGACCTTCGAATAGGTGATGAAGTCGCCCGCCTTGGCACGTTCCTCCGTGGCGTAGATGTCGGAGATGACGATGTCGGCCTGGCCGCTCGCCATCGTCGTCATCAGCGATGCGAAGGCCACAGGCTTGTAGGTGACGGTGAAGCCGAGGCAGGCGCCGATCGTCTCGCCGAGATCGATGTCGAAGCCGACATATTTGGACGGATCGTTGGGATCGAGCGCCTCGTAGCCGGGCGTGTGCGGGTTGATCGCGTTGACGAGCGTCTTGCCTTTATAGGCCGGATACTTGGCCTGAAGCGCCTGGCACGCCGCCGGCGGCGCGAGAACTTCCGCATTGGCCGTTTGCGATAAAACTCTTGGCGAGAGCGCGATAATGGCCAGCGCCCCAAGACTGACACTACTCCTGGCCATAGAGGTCCGCGGATTTCCACGCGTCTTCCACATCGAAAGTCCTCGATCCTTGATGGCGTCGCGCAGATCGCCGAGCCTGCATCCAAGCTTAAGGGAGGCGGCATCGTGCGACTTGGACGTCGGCGCACGAATACTTGTCAGCCGGCCTCGCACGTCGAAGGCAGAATGCTCATTAAGCGCGCTTCCTGCCGCTTTCACGTTCAGGTCGATGGCAATCTTCAATCACATCGCGGCCTCGTAGATAGAGGCGTCTCCGAGAGGCGAGACCATTTGGGTGCGTCCTTTATTGGTCCTGACCTCGCTGGCGGCGCCTACGCGATCTCACGTATTGCCGCGAGCGCACACCGCATTTCACCGTAGGCCCATCGACGCAAAGCCGAGCCTGTCTTCCGCCGGGTAGAGCGTTGCATCAATGGTCGTAACGCAACCTTCTCACTTCGCAAGGCGCTGGCCTGATGATTGCGACACACGTTCCATGACTGACATCTGCGCCTTGGATGCCGTCGCATTGACGAAGGTAGTTCGAGATAAAACAATATCCGCAGTTGAGGCCACGCGCGCATCGATCGCGCGGATGGAGGCGCTCGACCCCACCCTCCATGCGTTCTGCACGCCGACGCCCGACCTCGCGTTGAAGATGGCCGCGCGTGTCGACGAAGCGATCACGGCGGGCGAGAACGTCGGCCCGCTCGCCGGCGTTCCGATCGGCATCAAGGACCTCATTTGCACGAAGGGCATCCGCACCGTCTCCGGATCGCCTGCCTACGAGAACTTCGTTCCCGAGGAGGACGACATCGTCGTTGAGCGCGCGATAGCCGCCGGCGCCATCATCCTCGGCAAGACCAACGTGCCGGAGTTCGGCTACAGCGGCGTCGGCCACAACCCTGTCTTCCCAACCACGCGCAACCCGTGGAACCCGCAGCTGACGTCGGGCGGCTCGAGCGCCGGCTCCGGCGCGGCGGTGGCATCCGGTATGTGCCCGCTCGCCTTTGGCAGCGACGGCGGTGGCTCGGTGCGCATCCCTGCCGCGCATTGCGGCCTGTTCGGCATGAAGGCGAGCATGGGTCGCGTTCCGCTC
Organism: Beijerinckiaceae bacterium; assembly: GCA_965277735.1. GTDB lineage: Bacteria > Pseudomonadota > Alphaproteobacteria > Rhizobiales > Beijerinckiaceae > RH-AL1. Next base: position 2,870,809 of record CBDIDO010000003.1, on the reverse strand, counting down.
TATCCCGGCTGCCGCGACGAGCGCTATCCCGGAGTCTCCGGCTGGGAATCGCTGGAGCACATCGGGCCGATGAGCCGCACGGTGGCCGACGGCGCGCTGATGCTCTCTGCCATCGCCGGCCCCGATATGCGCGACCGCCACTCGCTGCCTGACGAGGGCGTCGGCTGGCTCGACGCCGCGCGTGCGGGCGAGCTTCGCGGCCTGCGCGTCGGCTACAGCGCCGACTGGGGCTATGCGGCGGTCGACCCTGAGGTGCGCAAGGTCGTCGGCGATGCGGTCAAGGTGTTCGAGCACGACCTCGGCTGTGTCGTCGAGGAGGCACATCCGGGCTTCCCGGATCCTGCCGAGGCGTTTTGGGCGCTTGTCGCGCTCGAGACCGATCTCGCCGGCATGCGCGCGATGGTCGAGGAGTACGGCGACCGGATGAGCGCGCACGTCGTCGCGCTCGCGACCCGCAACTGGACCGGCGACGAGTTCAACGCGGCTGTCATCAAGCGAAAGGCGGTCGTCAACGCGATGTGGCGCTTCATGACGCGCTACGACATTGTGCTGACGCCGACGCTTGCGGTGCCACCCTTCGCGCTCGCGATGCAGGGGCCGGATCAGATCGACGGACGGATGGTGGCGACCTCCGCCTGGCTCGCTTTTACCTACCCGATCAACCTCACCGGCCAGCCCGCAGCCTCGGTCCCCGCCGGCTTCACGGAGAACGGCCTGCCGATCGGGCTGCAGATCATCGGCCGCCATCTCGACGACCGCGGGGTGCTGCGCGCCGCCGCGGCCTTCGAGGCGGCGCGTCCTTGGAAGGACCGCGTGCCGCCGATGGTGGCGGCGCTGAAGACGGAGTCCCGCGCATGACGACCCTGACTGGAGACCACGCCGTCGATCACGCCCTCGGCGAGGAGTTCGAGCACCAGGCTGTGCCTGCCGCGCGCCGCCAGAGCCTCGGATCGGTCGCCGCGATCTGGTTCGGCTTCCCGATGATTCTGACCAATGCGGTGTTCGGCGGAATCATCACCTACAATCTCGGCTTCTGGGCGGCGCTGGGCGCGCTCGTCACCGGCAATGTCGTGCTCGCGATCTATGTCGGGGCACTGAGCGCCATCGCCGGCCGCACCGGGCTCAACTTCGCGATGCAAGCGCGGCGGACGTTCGGCACCAAGGGCTTCGCCATCGCCTCCGGCTTCCTCGCGACGATCGTCGTCGGCTGGTACGCCTTCCAGACCGGCCTCACCGGCGCGACGCTGCACGACAGCTTTGGCTGGAACACGACTGTGTTGATCGTCATCGCCGCAGTGCTCTACACTGCGATCACCTATGTCGGCGTGCGCGCGCTCACCATCATCGGGCTCATCGCGGCGCCGCTCTACGTCGTGCTCGGCTTCGTCGCGGTGGCGATCATCGCCAAGACGCATGACCTCGGCGCCGTCACGCACTTCGCCGGTCACGCCGGCGGCATGACCTTCGCCGGCGCTGTCACTCTCGTCGTCGCGACCTTCGCCGACAGTGGCACGATGACGGCCGATTTCACGCGGTGGTCGCGCTCGGGGAGGGAGGCGGTGCTCGCCGCGCTCACCGCGTTCCCCGTCGCCAACCTCGTGTCGCAGCTCTTCGGCGTCGTCGTCGTCGCAACGGGTGCCGCGGCCGCGCCGGCGACGGACGGCGGCAACTTCCTTTCGCTGATGACCGGCCACGGCGCGTTCCTCAGCGCGCTCGCGGTCGCCTTCGTCTTCGTCAATCTCGGCTCGGTCTGCACGCACTGCCTCTACAACGGTGCTGTCGGCTGGAGCCATCTCGTCGGCAGCCAGATGCGCCGCCTCACGCTGATCCTCGGCGTCATCGGCGGCATCCTCGCCGTCCTCGGCATCTGGAGCTTCTTCCTGAGCTGGCTGAACCTGCTCGGCATTTTCGTGCCGCCGATCGGCGCGGTTGTGATCACCGACCAGCTCCTGCTCGGCGGCATCGACCGGCCCGCTGCCGAGACGCCCTACCGCGCCTCGGCCTTCGTCGCCTGGGCCGTTGGCGCCGCAGCGGCGATGCTGGTGCATTGGGGTGTCCCCGGTCCCGGCGAGGCGGTCACCGGCATGATCGTCGGCGGCGGGGTCTACGCGATCACGATGCGCACGCGCGTCGCGACCGCTTTGGCGTCCTGACGTAGTGTCCTGACACAGGCGAGGTCTCGCGATGAACGGACTTGGTGGACTGAACAAATCGCCGAATGGCGTCGTCATCGGCCTCGTGCAATTGAAGCTCGAGCAGATCGACACGCCGGCCGACGTCGCGCGCCAGACGCGCAAGATTGTCGAGCTCGTCGGCAAGGCGCGGCGAAACGTGGCGGGCATGGACCTCGTCGTGTTCCCGGAATACGCGCTGCACGGCCTGTCGATGAACATCGATCCCTCGATCATGTGCCGCATGGACGGCCCGGAGGTCGCGGCGTTCAAGCAGGCCTGCATCGACAACAGGATCTGGGGCTGCTTCTCCATCATGGAGTTCAATCCCGCCGGCAATCCCTACAACGTCGGGCTCATCATCGACGATAGAGGCGAGATCAAGCTCTACTATCGCAAGATGCATCCTTGGGTGCCGGTCGAGCCGTGGGAGCCGGGTGATCGCGGCATCCCGGTCATCGACGGGCCCAACGGCTGCAAGCTCGCATTGATTATTTGCCACGACGGCATGTTCCCCGAGATGGCGCGCGAATGCGCCTACAAGGGCGCGGAGGTCATGCTGCGCACGGCCGGCTACACCGCGCCGATCCGCGAGTCCTGGCGCTTCACCAACCAGGCCAATGCCTTCCAGAACCTGATGGTGACCGCCAACGTCTGCATGTGCGGCTCAGACGGCACGTTCGACTCGATGGGCGAGGGCATGGTTTGCGACTTCGACGGCGCGATCATCGCGCACGGCACGACGGGGCGCGCCGACGAGATCATCACCGCCGAGGTGCGACCGGACCTCGTGCGCGAGGCGCGCGCCGGCTGGGGCGTCGAGAACAACATCTACCAGCTCGGCCACCGCGGCTATGTCGCGGTGAAGGGCGGGGCAGGGGACTGCCCCTACACGTTCATGCATGACCTGGTCGCCGGCCGCTACAAGTTGCCTTGGGAGGCTTCGGTGAAGGTCATCGACGGCACCGGCTGCGGCTTCAAAGCGCCGACGCGGACCTACGCGCCGCCCGGCGGGAGTTTGCGCGAGGCCGCGGAATGACCGGCGCGGCGCCCTTCGCAGCGGCCGGCGAGACCTACGTCGCTGCCGATCCCTATCCGTGGCCCTATGACGGCGCTCTGCGGCCGGACAATACCGCGCTGATCACCATCGACATGCAGGTCGATTTTTGCGGCAAGGGCGGCTACGTCGACGCGATGGGCTACGATCTCAGCCTGACCCAGGCGCCGATCGCACCCATCAAGGCGCTGATGGCGTCGATGCGGACGAACGGCTTCACCATCATCCACACGCGCGAGGGGCATCGCCCCGATCTCGGCGACTTGCCGGCCAACAAGCAATGGCGCTCCCGCCGCATCGGCGCCGGCATCGGCGACCCCGGCCCCTGTGGTCGCGTCCTCGTGCGCGGCGAGCCTGGCTGGGAGATCATCCCCGAGCTCGCGCCGCTGCCCGGCGAGATCGTCATCGACAAGCCTGGCAAGGGCTCGTTCTGCGCCACCGACCTCGAGCTGATCCTGCGCACGCGCGGCATCCGCAACCTCGTGCTGACCGGCATCACGACGGACGTTTGCGTGCACACCACCATGCGCGAGGCCAACGACCGCGGCTTCGAATGCCTGATCGTCTCCGACTGCTGCGCGGCGACCGACGCCGGCAATCACGCGGCGGCGCTGAAGATGGTGACGATGCAGGGCGGCGTGTTCGGCGCCGTCGCGCCGAGTAGCGCCGTTCTCGCCGTGCTCCGCTAGCGGCGGCCGACCAATCGAAAGAACCACCAAGGAAACGTTCCCATGCGCAAGATGATGATGCTCGGCGCCGCGATGGCGTCCCTGATGATGTCCGCGGCGGCCCAGGCGGCGGCGCCGATCAAGCTCGGCGTGCTCGAGGACCAGTCCGGCGACTTCGCGCTCGCGACGATCGGCAAGGTGCACGGCATCCAGCTCGCCACCGACGAGATCAACAAGGCCGGCGGCATCGGCGGCCGGCAGATCCAGCTCGTGATCTACGACACGCAGTCCGACAACACGCGCTTCCAGGAGTTCATGCGCCGCGTGCTGCAGCGTGACAAGGTCGATGTCGTGTTCGCCGGCTTCTCCAGCGCCTCGCGCGAGGCCTACCGCCCGATCGTCGATCAGCTCAACGGCTTCGCCTTCTACAACAACCAGTATGAGGGCGGCGTCTGCGATGCGCACATGGTCGTCACCGGCGCAGTGCCGGAGCAGCAGTTCTCGACGCTCATCCCGTGGATGATGCAGAAGTTCGGCAAGAAGGTCTACACGATCGCCGCCGACTACAACTTCGGTCAGATCTCGGCCGAATGGGTCCGAAACATCGTCAAGCAGCAGGGCGGCGAGATGGTGGGGCAGGAGTTCATCCCGCTCGGCGTCTCGCAGTTCGCCTCGACGATCCAGAACATCCAGAAGGCCAAGCCCGACATCCTGATGACGCTGCTCGTCGGCACGGCGCAGTCTTCCTATTACGAACAGGCGAACGCCGCGAACCTGCACGTGCCGATGGGTAGCTCGGTCAACGTCGGCCAGGCCTACGAGCACAAGCGCTTCAAGCCGCCGAGCCTCGCCAACATGTATGTCACGACGAACTGGATCGAGGAGGTCGACAACCCGGCGAGCAAGGCCTTCGTCGCCAAGTGGCACAAGATGTTCCCGAGCGAGCCCTACATTAACCAGGAGGCCGAGAACTCCTATCTTGCGGTCTACCTCTACAAGGAGATGGTGGAGCGCGCGAACGGCTCGACCAAGCGCGACGAGCTGCGCAAGGTGATCGCCAAGGGCGACGTCTGCTTCGACGCGCCTGAAGGCCATGTGTGCATCGACCCGAAGAGCCAGCACATGTCGCACACGATCTACCTCGCGAAGGTCAACGACGATCACTCGATCTCCTTCCCGAAGGTGTGGGAGAATGTGAAGCCCTATTGGCTCGGCGACGAGGGCTGCGACCTCACCAAGAAGAACCCGAACGCGCAGTACACGCCCAGCAGCCCGCCGCCCAAGGGCTGAGGACGCCTCGTGAGCACAGACGCCGTCATCGGCTTCCTCTATCAATTCGGCGATGCCGCCGCCTTCCTCGTGCTGTGCGCGAGCGGGCTGGCGATCATCTTCGGCATGATGGGGGTCATCAACCTCGCGCACGGCGAGTTCATCATGGCCGGCGCCTATGCGACGGTCACGGTGGCGAAGCTCGGCGTGCCGCTGCCGCTGGCAATCCTCGCCGGCGCGCTGTTCACCGGCGTGCTCGGCATGCTGCTCGAGCGACTGGTGATCCGGCATCTCTACGGTCGGCCGCTCGACACGATCGTCGCGACATGGGGCATCAGCCTCATCGCCTCGCAGGGCACGCTCATCCTGCTCGGCCCGAGCCTCGCCGACATCTCGACGCCGCTCGGCAGCGTGCAGATCGGCGGCCTCTCCTACTCGGTCTACCGCTTCGTGCTGATGGCCACGGCGGCCGGCCTGCTCGCCGGGCTCTATTGCCTTTTCAACTTCACCCGCTTCGGCGTGCTGGCGCGCGCGACGATCCAGGTGCCGCACATGGCGGAGGCGCTCGGCGTCGACACGCGGCTCGTCTACAGTCTCACGTTCGGCATCGGGGCGGCGCTCGCCGGCGCCACCGGCGGCCTCTACGCGCCGACGATGACGCTGGTCCCGACGATGGGCAGCCAGTTCGTCACCGAAGCCTTCGTCACCGTGGTGACGGGCGGCGACGACGTCTTCCTCGGCACAGCGCCGGCCGGCGTAATCCTCGGCTTCATCCGTTCGGCGATGACGACGTGGGAGGGCCAGCTCGCCGGCCAGATCGGGCTGCTCGTCGCCGTCATCGTCGTGATCCGGGTGCTGCCGCGCGGCATTTCCGGCCTCATCCTGCGCGAACGGACCTGAGGCCGGCATGGCGCGACGTCCCCTGCTCGTGCGGGCCTTCGCCCGCCTCGAAGGTCCGCAGACGCTCGGCCGCGGCCCCGTCTTCTGGGTCGGCGCGGCGATTGTCCTCGCCCTGGCGATCGCCTATCCGCTGATCTCCGATCCCTACACGGTCGGCAACACCGTCTACCTCTTCAACTGGGCCTTCATGGCGCTCGGCCTGTGCCTCATCTGGGGCTACGCCGGCGGCCTCAGCTTCGGCCAGACGGCGTTCTTCGGCATCGCCGGCTACGCCTACGGCGTCATCACGCTGAACTACGGTGCCGATGCCGGGCGCACGTTGTGGGCGGCGCTCGGCGCCGTCGCGCTCTCGGCCGTCGCCGCCGCCGTGCTCGGCTATTTCCTGTTCTACGGCCGCATCAGCGGGGTGTTTCTCGGCATCGTGACGCTCGCCGTCACGCTGGTGCTCGAGCGCTTCATGGCGCAGACGGCGGGGCCGGAGTGGCACATCGGCGCGGCGCGGCTCAACGGCTTCAACGGCATGAACGGCATGCCGCCGCTCACCATCCCGTGGCCAGGCAGCGACGACCCGCTGGCGCTCGTGCCCGACGTGCCGCTCTACTACGTCGTGCTCGGCCTGCTCGTCGTCGTGTATCTTGCGCTCCGCATCCTGGTGAACTCGGCCTTCGGCAACGTGCTGGTGGCGATCCGCGAGGACGCGCAGCGTGCCACCATGCTCGGCTACGACGTGCGCAAGTATCAGCTCGGCGCCTTCGTCATCGGCAGCGCGCTCGCAGGCCTCAGCGGCGTCCTCTACACGAGCTGGGGCCAGTACATCACGCCCTCCAGCATGGGCATCACCGCCGCGGCGCTGCCGATCGTCTGGGTCGCCGTCGGCGGCCGCAACGACCTCACCACCTCGCTCGTCGGCACCATCGCACTCATCGGCGGCTTCCAGGCGATCACAGTCTACGGCAGCCAGTATGCGCTCGTCGTCATGGGCGCGCTGCTCGTCGCGACCATCCTGCTCGCGCCCGAAGGTCTCGTGATGGCGCTGGCGCTGCTGCCGCGCCGGATTTTCCGTGCGCGACGGAAAGCCGCCTGATGGCGATCCTCGAAACGCGGCAGCTCAACAAGCGCTTCGGCGGCATGCGCGTGACGTCGGATGTCGACTTCGCGCTCGAGCCCGGCGAGCTGCACTGCCTCATCGGCCCGAACGGCGCCGGCAAAAGCACGCTGTTCCGGCTGATCCTCGGCGAGCAAAAGCCGACCAGCGGGCAGATCCTCTACGAGGACCGGGACATCACGAAGCTGCAGCCGCACGACCGCATACGCCGCGGCATCAGCGTAAAATTCCAGGTGCCGGGTGTCTTCGGCGCGCTCAGCGTCGCGCAGAACCTCGAGATCGCGCTGCAGCACCACCTGGAGGGTCAGGGCCTGCGCGGCGAGGTGGCGCGGCAGCTAGACTTCCTCAACTTGAAGGCCGATGCTGCGCAGCGCGCCGGTAACCTCAGCCACGGCCAGAAGCAATGGCTCGAGATCGGTATGGCCACGAGCCTGAAGCCGAAGCTGCTGCTGCTGGACGAGCCGACCGCCGGCATGTCCTCGGACGAGACGCATGCGACGGGCGAGATGGTGCGGGCGCTGCAGGCCGACGGCATGACGGTGCTCGCCATCGAGCACGACATGGCCTTCGTCCGCCAGATCGCGTCGCGCGTCACGGTGCTGCATCTCGGCCGCGTCTTCGCGCAGGGCACGATCGACGACATCATGGCCGACGACCGCGTCGCCGAGATCTACCTCGGCAAGGGGCACGGAGCGCCGCAGCATGCCTGAGGTCGTCTCGCCGCTCCTCGCCGTCGAAGGGCTGCGCGCCGGCTACGGCGGCAAGCCCATCCTGCAGGGCATGGACTTCGTGGTGCGCGACCGCGAGATCACCGCCGTCATCGGCCGCAACGGCGTCGGCAAGTCGACGCTGATGAAGACGATCATCGGCCTGCTGCCGGCGACAGCCGGCACAATCCGCTTCGATGGGCGCGACATCGCCGGCGAGCTGCCGCACGTGCGCGCGCGGCATGGCATCGGCTACGTGCCGCAGGGTCGCGACGTCTTTCCGCGCATGAGCGTCGAGGAGAACCTCGAGGTCGGACTCGCGATGAGCGGCGCGGCGCGCGGCGATTTCGAGCTGATCTACGCCTGTTTCCCGATCCTGAAGGAGCGCCGCCGCCAGGCCGCCGGCACGCTGTCGGGCGGCCAGCAGCAGCAGCTCGCGATCGGTCGCGCGCTCGTCGGCAAGCCGACGCTGCTGCTGCTCGACGAGCCCTCCGAAGGCATCCAGCCGTCGATCGTGCAGGACATCGCCCGCATCGCCGTCGAGCGGAACAGGACGACCGGCCTCACCGTCGTGCTCGTGGAGCAGAACATCGACATGATCCGCGCCATGGCGCAGCGCTGCTACGTCATGGACAAGGGTCGCATCGTGACCGAGCTTACCCGTGACTCCCTCGACGACGACGCGATCGTGCGTCGTCACCTCGCCGTCTAAACCGGAGGAATTGCCGATGTCCTGGTTCGAAAGCTCCATCATGGCGCAGAAGGCCGTCGCTAGAGGCAAGCCCGGCGCGTCCCACACGATCACCGAGGCCGAGCAGGGCAAGTATCACTATACCTACGGGCCTTATCCGAAGCCCGTACTGACGGTCGATCCCGGTGCGGTGGTGGCCTGCGAGACGCATGACGCCTTCGAGGGCAAGATCAAGAGCGCGACAGACAAGCCTAGCGAGAAGCTGAACTTTCCCTACCTCAACCCGCAGAACGGGCCGATCTACGTCAACGGCGCCGAGAAAGGCGATTGCCTCGCCGTCTACATCAAATCGATCGTGCCGCGCGGGCCGCAGCCGGTCGGCACCACCTGCCTCATCCCCGAGTTCGGCGGCCTGGTCGGCACCGGCGTCACCGCGCTGCTCAACGATCCGCTGCCCGAATACGTGAAGAAGATCGAGGTGACGGCCGACGGCGGCGTGAAGTGGAGCGACAAGATCACGCTGCCCTACGAGCCCTTCATCGGCACGATCGGCACGTCGCCGGAGATCGAAGCGATCTCCTCGCTCGTCCCCGACTATTACGGCGGCAACATGGACCTGCCGGACATCGCGCCGGACACGGTGATCTACCTGCCCGTCAACGCGCCCGGCGGCCTGCTCTATCTCGGCGATTGCCACGCCATCCAGGGAGACGGCGAGCTCTGCGGCGTCGCGCTGGAGCACCCGACGGTCACCACGGTTCAGATCGATCTCATCAAGGGCTGGACGATCGCGTGGCCGCGGCTGGAGACGTCGGAGTTCTTCATGACGATCGGCTCGGCCAGGCCGATGGAGGACGCCTCGCGTATCGCCTATCGCGAGCTGATCCGCTGGATGGCCGCCGAGTTCGGTTTCGACGAAACCGACGCCTATCTGCTGCTCACGATGTGCGGGAAGGTCAGGCTCGGCAACATGGTCGACCCCAAGTACACGCTGGGTGCCTCGATCTCGAAGATGATTGTGGACGCGCATCGGTCGTGACGGGGACCGACGAACGTCACGAGGCTTGACAGCGTCTGCTTTCGAGCAGCGCTGGTGGGTCTGACCATGTCCGCAACGGGCGCGAAGCTGACCGGCGGCTCGAGTTGGCCGGAAGCGGAAAGGCCGCTTTTGGCGACGCCCGAAAAGATCAGCTATCTGAAACGTTGATTGGCAACGAATGGGAACGGTCAGGCCCCAAGCCTGTAGATCGTGACGATGCAGGCGCCCCCGAGGCCGATATTGTGCTGCAGGGCGACACCAACGCCTTCCGCCTGGCGCGCGCCGGCGGCACCGCGGAGCTGAAGGGTCAGCTCGCGGCACTGCGCGAGACCGTAAAAGCAGCTTGTGCAATCACCGAGGGCATTTGTGCGGCTTCTGATTAACTAATTCCACATTTTGGATGGAGCCAAAGAGCGCAGAACTCACCTGCGCCGCCGATTTCGATGATGACACCGGAAATGATTTCGAAAGAAAATTTTGGTTTAGATGGAGCCTGGAATTTTACCCAACTCAGCCTTCTATCTACTAACACAGGAAAGTAGTTACGTGGAGGTGTCATTCGTATGGACACCGCGCGCCGGAGAGGCTCGTCTGGCAGCACAAATAGATCACCGCTAGCGGCCTCCGGTGGGGCCAGCGACGTTTCCTTCCACCGAGTATACGGAGACATACCCCATATAGAGATGATCTTTCCGGTCTCGTCAACTTCGAGATTGAGATCATTCAGAATGATCGACGTGAACCCTAGGGAAGATGGATTGAAGCTGAAAGAGAACTCTTCTGGCCGATACACGAGAAGACCTCTCGTTGTGACTGCGCTAGTGCGTAAGGCTCTGAACCGAATCACGGACCGCTCCTAAAAAGGAAGTGATAAATAGTATTTTCCTCCGGATGAATGACAAGTTCGTAAGTGCCGTGGCTTCCGTTGAAACTCCCTGGGACATCGTAGCGGAGGGCGCCGGGAATTCCGCCCGGATCGGGTACGCTTAATCCAGTCGACTCAATCTCCTGAACCAGCAAAGGCGAATTCAGGTAAGGCCTTGTCGCGACACCGTTTTCAACCGTCTGCGTGAGGCTGTATTCACTCGTCGCCTCTAAAGCAGCGGAACCCCAAATCGCGTCCGCGGCCCAAACCACCCCCAAACCAACCGCCGCGCCAACCAGATCGACCGGCGAAAGCCAATCGGTGGTAATGCCTTCCCGTTCGCGCGCTTCCTCCTCTGTCCATTCCGACGGCGATTTCCATGCTGATTTCGGACTGTATGCCGCTCCATGCACACCATCATTCAATGCATAGGAAAAAGCCCCGGTTATTGCTCCATTTTCAAACTTGTCGCCGGTAAGCACAGCGACCGTGCCGCCCACTACAGCGGCGCGGGTCGTGTCAGCCGCGAAGTTGCCGAAAGTTCCACCAAAACTCGTCGCCTTGGTTGCAGCGGCGGCAATGAACCCGGTCCAGAAATCGCCCCCCTCCGCGACCGACTTGGCGCCACCCACTACTCCGTGCGCTGCCGCCCACTCTATCTCCGACGTCGTGGTGAGTTGCTGGCCTGCTGCCGGCGTGAACGCACTCCCAACGCCGGCAAAAGCCGCGCCGGATATGGCCCCGATTACACCGCCCTTGATCGCCGCCTGAATGTCTTCGTCCAGCGTGCCCCCATATAAAGCAGCCCCCACAAAGCCCCCGGCGGCCCCGGCCGCTGCCCCGGCCTCCGCCCCGATAAGTACAGCCTCACCGGCTGTTACCGCTTCGGGTGTCGCGGCACCCACGGTAAGAACGCTGACAACTACGACGACGGCTACTACTACCAGGACGCGCCAGTTCTGGCCCACCCACTTTCCAATTTCGCCCCCGAGATGTGTTATCCCGTGCCATGCGTCACCAAGGCCCTTCCCTATATCACCAAATATGTCATCTCCGCTTGGATCACTATATCTCATCGGGTTATTTCGAGCGTAAGAGTATCCATTTCCGCCTTGGGTATCGACGCCAAGTCTATTGATCGGATCGACCGAAATGAATTGGGACAATACGGTATTGTAAACACGCCCATTCATGTGGATGAGTGCGAACGCTTCCAAATGCTCGTGGCTAGTGAACCCACGCGTCCAGGACTCTCCCAAGCGCTGAGATTCTCCGCGCCCTGGTCGGTCGTTTTCCATCTTGGTGCGAGCGCCCCAAGGATCATACCAGAAACGTTCACGGACCCGGCCGTCCTGGTCGGTAACGCACAATATCGATCCCAGCTGATCCACATGCATATACCACGTCTCTGTCGCCGATAATTTGCCGTACAAAGGCGAACGAGGCTCGCCATGTGGAACGCCCAATCGGTTGCTGGCATACGTGTCATCAGTTTCCACCACACCGAAAACGCCTGAGCCATTTACAAGGTAGCTACGGCTTCGGGAGAAGCGCTCGAATCCATCCGGGGAGAGAACTCCCGAATAATCAACAACTTTCTCGAATAGCCCAAGGTATAGGGTCTCCTCCGAAGCATTCCCGATCCGTGAGAATTGACGAAACCGGTCGCCGTTCAGCCCGTAGTCGAAGCGGGACCATCTCTGCTCGTCAAAATAGAGAGACTTTAAGTTATTGTCGGCGGTGAAGTCAAAAGAGCCCTCCGCCGAGGAAATCATATTTCCGTTCAAATCATAGCAATAGCTTTGTTTATGTCGTCCGTAGTTGGTGCTCTTAACCGCATGGAATGGCCTTCCTGTCTGAGAATGCCTCTCGCACCAGTCATAATTCTCACGACCATCATATGCATATTTATAGTATCCTATATCAGACTTATAGTTTATTCTTCCAGCACCGTCGTAGCGGTAGACAGCGGTGCGCCCACTATTTAAATCGACAAATGCAGCAATCCTATTTATATTGTCGTAGTCAAAAGACTCGTGTTTACCTTCAACTCTTTCATTTCTTGTTTTCAAATTACCCAGAAGATCGTATGTGAAACTGATATCCAACACTGGCGAGCCATCACTTGCCTTCGAAAGAAGGCCTGCCAATCTCTGGTCCGGATTACTGCGCACTCTGTCCGAGGTATCGTAAGACCTGGTAGTTTTTACGCCGTTGCCAAACCTCTCTTCAGTGACCCTTCCAAGAGCATCGATTTTTTTTGCGGCCCAATAAGATCTACCGGACTCCTGATCTTTGACACCAACCAGAAACCCGTTCGCGTCGTACACGTTCTGAACAGCAAATGCATTGGGGTACACGACCTTTATCACTCTGCCGTACTCGTCAAACTCGTTCATCGAAAGAAATTGTTCTCGATCGATTTGGACACCGTCTCCAACCTTCCGCCCAAATATATCATAGTAGAACGATCTTTTGTAGCCGTTAGAGGCGGTAACTGATGCGATATTGCCTAATCCGTGGCTTGCCGTATCGTAGCTCCAAGTCGTCGTTACATCTGCAAGGGTACGGCGAGTAGGACGCCCGGCGGCGTCATACTCCATTAAAGAGTATTGCCCCTTTGCATCTATTTGCTGCACAACGCGGCCAAGCGAGTCATATCTGTATTGCCAAATCCCAAGATCCGGATCGTAAACCCAAATCTTATTACCTAAGTCGTCGTACTTGTACCGTGTTACCGCCCCAGTTGGGCCGGTCATCCTCTCAAGACGGCCGCCAGCATCGTATTCATCAAAAGTGATTTTACCGACAGCATCGGCCGACTCTTTAATCTCCTTTCGCATGTTGACGGTCGAGGACGTTTGTTGATTCAGCGCGTTCTTCCGATAGACCGTCGCAGGAAAAGGATGACCACAAGATAGTTTTCGATCGGTTTCCCCAAGGCGAGGCGGTCCGGTGAGCTGTTTTATCGGGTCGACAACTACGAAGACTTGTCCGCCGCCCAAATCTCTGCCGGCGAAAACCGTCTCGGTGCGCAATCCGTTGACCGCCGTGGACGCGCAGACCCGTCCTAACACATCATACTCGTTGGTCATCCATTGCGCTGGATTTAAGGCGTCGTGAGGAATCGATTTTCGCAGTATTCGCCCCAGCGCGTCATATTGCATCTCGCTGAAAATAAAACGTTTGTCGGAGGGGTCGGAGGTGAAGCCGCGAGAGGCTTGGCGCAATTCGCGCCCCTTGATATCGAATAGCGCCCAGGACGCGGGTAGAGATCCTATCTGCGTCTTAATCGCGTATCTGGCCGCAACGCCAAGACCCGCAGAGATGTCGTGTGCTGCGTCGATGATCGGCAATGCATCGGGGAGCCGCGTATCGATAAGGTCGGTCACAGTTGCTAAGCCGGTCGGACTTGTCTGCTTGTGCAGTCTTCCGAACGGATCGTACTCAAAGGCCGTTGTGACCCCGTTCGCGTCGGTTGCGGATTGGGGCTGTCCTGTTCCCGGATCTCGATCAGTTCTGGAAAGATGGCCGAGTACATCGCTTGATCCGATCTCATAACGTCCGAAGGGATCGAGATAGGACTTGGTTGTTTGCGTCGGTTCACCTTTTGCAAATACCGACCTTTCGATAATATTTCCGAAGGCGTCGCGCCGGAATTTTGTCTTGACGGCGTTCGAGCTGTCGCAGTTTACGACCTGCGATGCCAGCATCCCTGTTGCTTCATCATATTCAAACGATGAGCAACGTGTTTCCCTCTTTCGTTTAGAACCTGGACCATCTTGTGGATCGCCAATCTTGACGACGACACTCTTCGTGAGCCGGCCCAAGAACCATCGGCTTGGGTCATCAGTGTATTCGTTGGTCGTCTCAATAGATGATCCGTCATCGAGAGCGTTGATGGTCGATAGGACATCGCCGTGACGTTCCAGAATCCCTCCGCTTGAATCGTAGCCGAATGAATTGGTCCCGGCTGAGACTATCCGGCCATCTAGCTCATAGGTGACGTTCCTCGTGGAGGCGATTGAGCTTTGACGGATCACGTATCCGGACATCACGCGCGGAGTGTCGTACCCGCACTTCTTACCCTCAGGAAGATGTAGGTTGTTAGTTTGCCCGTTGAGGTCACCTTCAACCTCGGTCCAACAAGTACTGCTCTCAGATATCTTGAATCCCCATGGATAGGATACACGATCCTCTTGGCACATATTTCGCGGAAACTTCTTCTTCGGATCGTCCGGATGCCTTCTTTCTTCTTCGATCATGTTTTCTAGAACGTCTTTATAGACGATACATGTTGACTCGCTTGAGAGCCCTGATCTCGACCGCGCGTCCTGAACGGTCTCACTTCTGGTCAACACATTGCTGAACTCGTTGAGGCTCTCGCGCCAACCAAATCCAAGCGACCGCGCGGCCAGCGCGTCCATTCGATATCGTCCGTATCGATAGTCGATTACGACAGGATGGCCATTTCCTTCGTCAACGCTCGCCTGCCGAACGACGTAGGTTGTCGGCACCGGCGCGACCTTCGGAAACGTGTCAATCGTGTCCCGCTCATATACACGCGAACTAAGCGGATTGCCTTTGACACCGGAGTTCGGGTCGGATTCATCTATCTCGAGCAAGGTCTGATAGTGGACGCTTGTTTTAAGTCCATATCCGTCCGTAACGGTTTCCAGGACGTCTGCTCTCCGGGAATGATTGAGCTCCACACGTTGCAAATGGCCCTCGAACGAGGCGACTATGTCTGTCAGGCCTTTCCCGGTTACACTCAAAAGTCGAACACCTTGATCAATGCCATCATTGTCCGCAAAAAACAGATCATTTGGGACCAGCGCGTCCTCGCGGTCCGTCCAGCCACGTCCGTCGTTGAGCGCTAAACCTCTGTCAAGTTTTCCGTCGGGCTTGTTTGGCCTCATCCAAAGTACGTCGAGAAATCCGTCCCCTTTCGTATCGACCAGCCGGAAACCAGGATCACCGTCCTTATTGGCCATTGCGTCAGCCGGAACCTGCCAATTTGGAGCATCGGTCCATCCTTTACCCGTCCCTAGCCAGGTTTTCGAACAGCTGGGACATCCACCATTTGCCATGACAATGTCGGGCAGTCCGTCTCCATTGACATCGGCTACCTGAATAGATATCTTTGGGTCTTGATAAGCTGCATCAAGCGAATAAGGAACTTGTATAGAGTTATTTCCATCCCAACCATGACCCGTATTAAGCCAAATCTTATTTATCCTCTGTGGTGGACTTCCTGGGGCTGCTGTTAAGAAGTCGCTATAGTTAGCTACGATCGACGGGAGGCCGCTTCCTGACACGTCAATGATCTGAACAAATAGGTCTGCCGAACTGGCTGAATTGAAGTCATGTTGGCTGACAAAAGGCACAGGAGGAGCATACCGCGCGCTCTCGTCTAACCATTGCGTCCCATCGAACGCAAATGCACTCGGGGTAAAAGCTCCCGGCGTTGAGAAGCAGCCGAGAAAAGGCAAACATTTCTTCTGCGCCGAACGGAAACCAATCAAAACCCCCAAACGATTAGCATCAAATTTTGTAAATCTGACACCCATATCTCCAATCCCGAAACTCGCGAGGGGAAAGACCTTCGCGGGGGGCAGATATTTAGTCATATTTCTTGGATCTGTACTCGCATCGCTCCATTTTCTCCCACCAGTGCCTGTCCCGTCATCGACGTTAAAATAGACCTTTGTTACCGTATTTCCCGCCTTATTATTATAACTGTAAATCAGATCAGGGTAACCATCCCCGTCCAAGTCAACAAACTGCACTGGATTGCCAGCTATATCGTCTCCGGCAAACGGCACGGGGGGGCATAAGCCGCCCTGCGGGGGAGGATTAGGATTTGAGATGTCGTAGGAATCTATGTTGCATGGCCCAGGTTCATTAACCCACCCGTGGCCGCTGTTGCGGTAAGCGCCGCTAACGAGCGTGGTTTTGCCGTTAATTGTAACGAGACGACTAAATATAACATCCTGAAGACCTGTGCCGTGTAAATCGACAAAACGGACGCCTAAATCCTTTTTATCTTGACGCGCAAAGGAAATAGGCGGCGCAAACTCTGATTGCGCTATGAAGTTCGTCTCGTCATTTCTAAAGACCCTCGGTGTCTCGTCGACATTATTCAAGACAACTAGATTGTCCCCTCCCTGCCCAACCAGAGGGCCGGCATAGGCTGCGATTGGAAGTGAGTTGGGACTGTCAGTCGCAATGTCTATTTGAGGATCGAAATCGGCTTTATGCCAGCCATTTCCATCCTGTGTAAAAGCAAACTTGATCGATCCTCCTCCCGGTAACGCGGTATGTGCAAAGACCCCTTGGAACCCATCGCCCAGCAAGTCCGCTACAAGGGCTTTGGACGGATTCCCGTCAGCATCAACCAAATCGAACGGGGGCGCCTTCGCCGGAATCTCAACCCATCCTTTCGAAGTTGGCAGAAAAGCTTTGTGCAGCCCCCCGTTTTCGGCCGTCGCAACAATTAAGCCCTGACAAGACGAGGAGGCGTCAAATCGGATCTCTCGTATAGCTTCGGGTTTGGTCGAAGGGGGGAATGGAGGTTGAAACTGAGGTCTCGTTTCCGGATCCCAACCGTTCGCAGCATAGCGATACACCTTCCAAGGGTTACCGTCGGCGTCGGGCCCGACCCCGATCAATGATGGAGGGCCGTTTGAACAATCCAGATCGACCAAGCGTGTGACAGCATCGAGTGGCACGCTCGGCACGTGGGAAGCGTCTGGTTTCCAGCCGATTCCAACCCCACCGTTTCTCAGGAAGCCCGAGTGCCCTTCCGATTCATAAATCAGATCGGGGCCTAACCCACCGCTCCAGCGTCCGAACAAATAATGTGCCAAGACTTTTCCGTCGCGGCTGACCACAAAAGGAACCTTGAACTCAGGGTGTTCTTCAAACGAAGTCTGACCAGCAAGATAAGCAGACCTAGTTGGTTCTTGTTGTCCAGATGCAACGCTTTGGATTAGAGCCGCCCTGCCATTACCAGTAATATCGGCGATGATTACCCCCAGGTCCGCACCGCTGGCGTCCACGAAAGAAATAGGCGGCGCAAAATCGTATGGGATAGTTCCAGCGCTCGGATCGGCTGCAGATCTGCTAGCAGGTGCCCACGGCTGGCTCCCTGCAGTCCAAGCACCCGGGCCATTATTCTTGAAGGCATATGCAACATTTTTGCCATTGATTTGCGCAGCAAATAATACGTCGACTGTCCCCGCAGTGTCGGGAGCAAAGTGAACAAATCGAAATGCCCCGCCCAGTTTTGGCGCATCCGCCAAGACAAGACCGGAGGGGAGCAAAGTTGGATTGCTGTCCCAACCTGGATTGGCAGCAGTATAGGAGAACTTTGTTGGAGCAATTTCAGCCGCCTCATCAGATCCAAACATATGGACCTCGGTTAAAATAGATCGGCCTGCCGTTTTAACGTCCTGATAATCCAACTTATAGTGAGAGACTTGGTGACGCTCCGCGTTATTAGAGAGAGTTCCGGCGCAACTAAATGGAGGGACAAAGGTTGATGAAGAAACACACGAATAAATATCCGTTAGCTGTTCATCTTTACGAAGAAGCTGCCCTCCAACATAAAATTCCAGCGGTCGACTTGCAGGCTTATAAACGAAATTTAAGCTGGCAAATGGATTGCGATCGATCACGAAAATTCCTCGATCGTCAAACTTTCCGTGTCCCGTATAGTCAATTTCGGAAATGTTAAAGTCGCCGTTATTATTTGAATTATAGTGAAATTTGATTACGTTTCCAGCGGTATCGATCGCGGCACTCTCTGCGAAAGTCTCTACGTCGTTGTTAGAAAATCGTATTGTAGAGTCAAAATTACCAATTCCCGATATAATTTCTTGGTTCCCAAATATAAGAATCACGCCGCCTTTACTGCGTACAATGAAATAGGAATGATTTAGGTCTGATCCGATTTCGACAATGTAGGTAAAGTCATCGTTTACTTTCCAATATTCAATTCTCCTGCCGGTCCCAGTCCCCACTGGATTATGCACCGGGACCAGCCGTTGTCCATCAAGATACAGCGCATCATTGTCGTCAAGGTTTACCGGCCCGGGAGCACCGTCGACAAATTGATCGCGAGGTCCGCGTGTGATCGCGGAAACACCTCCAAGCGCCCAACCTGAGCCTAAGGGACCTCCAAGGTTTTGGCTGTCATAGTTGATTTGAATTTGGGGCTGAGTGCCACCAGCGCCAGGCGCAATTTTGATGGGTATGGAGTAATCGGAACTGCCCGACAGCGAAACATTGAAATTGCCGGGAATAGTGCCCACTGCAGGCGCCGGTTTCGCAAAGCAGGATTGCGACGACTCCAATATGAAAAAGGCTGCTATAGCGATGACCCACCGGTTCACGCCCACTGCTCTTCCCCAAAAAAATTGATGTCTACTGCTATCGCATTTTTCTCATGCGAAAAGAACTACTATTCCGCGAAGCCCGAGTCTGCGAACACTGCGTGTTCCGCGTGCAAACGTTGCATATCGCCAAACAATGTGCAACTGGACCTAAGTAGTATTGCGTCCCGTTTGGCAGATGGCGGGCAGCCGAAGACAAAAGCCTGTCAATCAGCGTCGAAGTTTGACCCGGGATTGGAGTGCGCCCCTTAAGATGGACAACGATGGACGGATCATTTGACCGGGATTGCTGAGCTTTCAGAGGATGAAAGCCATGGCGCGCCACCGCACGCACTGCATCGACTTCAAACGCCAGATCGCCCAGGAGTTCGTCGCTGGAGAGACGCTCCGCGCGCTTGCCAAGCGCCACGACCTGTCCCGGAATCTGATCCGGATCTGGGTCGCCAAGTTGGAAGCGGGTGCCTTCGACGAAGACGCCCAGTCTGCCGATCTGCTCGCGAACTAAGAAGCGAAGATCGCCGCCTTGGAGCGCATGGTCGGTCGGCAGGCCTTCGAGATCGAGTTTCTAAAGGGCGCTTTGCGAAGCGCTCCACGGCCGAGAAGCGCGACTACGTCTGTCACGGCCGGCCCGATGGCCTCTCCCTCGCGCAAGGATGTCGTTTGATGGCTTTGTCGCGCTCGACCTTTTACGACTTCCCCGCGTCCGAGGCTTCGGATCAAGTGATCGTCGATGCAATCCGCGCGATCTGCGACGCCTTCGAAAGCTACGGCTATCGCTGCGTCGGCGCTGCGCTTCGTCATGAGGGCCTGGTCGTCAACGGCAAGAAAATCCACCGGCTGATGCGCGAACATGAACTGCAGCCCAGACGTCGGCGGCGCTACGTGGCGCCGAAGCTGAACAAAGGAGAGCGGTCGGTTTCCGGCCGCTGTCAAGCACTCCGCGCAACGGCCGCTTTCGAGTCTTCGAAGGACGCCAATCACGGCAGGAATGGGCGGATTTCGTTGAAGAAGTGCCGTTTGGTGCCGGCAAGGGGCTGCGGTCTCAAGCAGCCAGCGCGCTGCCGCGAGGCACCGTGACCTTCTCAGGTTGGAAGCGGCGGACAGGTCGGAACGAGCTTGGCGAGCTTCCTGAGGTTTTGAGCGGTGGCTGCTAGGTGGAACTCGTCGCGGGCTCCGTACGGTCCCCTCAGTCGTAGTCGATCGAGCTTCAAGATGCGCTTGAGGTGCGCGAACAGCATCTCGATCTTCTTACGCTGCTTGCGAGACGTGTAGCCTTCATCCGATGCGCCGATGTCGCGCGCCATGTCGCGAGCGCCTTCATAGATCGAACGCGGGACCTTGCGTGCCGGCGCATTCGGACAGCACCGGGGCTTGAGAGCGCACACGTCGCAATCATATTTGCTGGCGCGGTACATCAGCGTCGCGCCGTCGTTGACCAGCGTGCCCTTACAGAAGAGCGTCTTGCCCGCCGGGCAAGTGTAGACGTCGCCGCTGTGATCGTAGGTGAAGTCGGCGCGCGAGAAGGTGCCGTCGGTCCTGGCCGATTTGTCGAAGACGCTGACGTGCGGCTCGATACCCTGCTCGTAGACGAGCCATCCGAGCATCTCCGCCGAACCATAGCTGCTGTCGGCGACGAGCCGCGCCGGATAGAGATCGAAGCGATCCCTGGCGCGCTCGATCATCCGCTTGGCGGCTGTCACCTCTGCCTGGCGGATCGCCGTTGTCGCCTCGACGTCGACGATGATCGCGTTGTCGAGGTCGATGAGATAGTTGGTCGCGTAGGCGAAGAAGGCGAGACCGCCGTTGGCGCCCGTCCAGCGTGCGGCCGGATCGGCCGGCGAGATGAACTTCGGCACGACAGGAGTGGCAGCGCCGAATGCGGCATCATCGAGCGTGGCGAGATATTCTTGCGCTGCCCGGCTTGCAGCCCCCGGCGGGAGGCCCGCAGCGCCTTCGACGCTGTTTTGCCTGTTGGCATCGGCCTTGATCAGGCTGCCGTCGACTGCGAAGCCTTCGCCGCCGACAAGACCTTCTTCGATGCACCGCGCGAGCACGGTCTCGAACAGCCGACGCAAGAGATCGCTGTCGCGGAAGCGGCCGTGACGGTTCTTGGAGAAGGTCGAGTGGTCGGGTACACGGCCCTCGAGGCCGAGCCGGCAGAACCAGCGATAGGCCAGGTTCAGATGCACCTCGTCGCAGAGCCTGCGCTCGGAGCGGATGCCCAGGCAGTAGCCGACAATCAGCATCCGGATCATCAGCTCGGGATCGATCGAAGGGCGCCCCAGCTCACTGTAGAACGGCGCGAGCTCGCGACGCAGATCGCCCAGGTCGACGAAGCGGTCGATCGACCGCAGGAGGTGATCTTGCGGCACATGGGCGTCGAGGGAGAAGTTGTAGAACAGAGCGCCTTGCTCGACTTGCCGCGGCCCCATCATCGACTCAGTCTCCTCGTGCGAGACCAAGTGAATCAGCACGAATGCTGCCGTTCAAGCGCCGACTTTTTCAACGAAATCGGCGCAAAGGTGACGTTCGCCTCAAGCGTCTTCACGGTCATGTTATCGCGAAGCGTTGCTCAAGGCGCCGTCTCGACTTTCACGTTGCGAGGGAGCGACCTGCGTCCCGACAAGCGCTCGGCAAAGCGGGCAGCTGATTGTAATGATGAGCTTCTCACGTTGATTGATGCTTTCGGCATGCATCTCACTGCAGATGAAGAAACCAATCAGCTTGCGACATTGCGGACATCTGGTACTCATCATTATCTCCATTGCGTTTGCAGACAAAAATTGTCTGCAGGCTAAGACTTTTAATCAGAGGGTCCCGGGTTCGAGCCCCGGCGCGCTCACCAACAGTCCCAAGGGGTTACGGCCTAATCCGTAGCCCTATGCTTCCCAGGATTCCGGATTGGGAAGCGTATGGGAAGTTTTGTTGGCGGCTGTGGTTATCTTAGGCTTCGGCCATGGGCATCTCGTTCCGCTTCTACGCCTTTCCCGATGATGGCTCGCTACGCCGGATCCCGAAGCGCATCGCCAACGACCTTGGCGTCAGCGACGAGGCTGTTCCCGAATTTGCCGGCAGCCGGCAGCGCATCGCTCAGGTCATCCTTGAGATCGACGACGGGCGGCCGGCCCGCATCATGGATGCTCGCGGCTTCTTCTGGACCTTCGACGCACAGGGACGGCTCGAAGACGACGTGCACGCCAGCTTTCACCTGCGGATGGACGCCGAGGAGGCGGCGCGCCGAGGTCGAGCCGGCCGGGTGGTCAGCCTGCTGCCCGAGATCAAGCGCAAGGAACAGATAGCCCGGGACAACTGGACCCTGTCCGCCGAGGACCTCGATCGGATCGCCGCGGATCTATGGCCTGGCGTGCACGGGCCGGCCGACGAGGTCACCAGCGTCAAGGGCAAGAACCCGAAACGGCCGCCTTTGACCTACGAGGCGAAGCACGCTCTGCAGCGTCTCGTCGACAGCGTCTTCCAGATCAACGGTATCCTCGATGGCCTGTCCGAGCGCGCGCTGAAAGGCCTTGCTTTCGAAGCGTCCCGATCGAGCACCTTTCAGGACGAAGCCCTATGGCGGGGGATCAGCGAGGAAGCGAAGCGTCGTGAGCAGATCCGAGGCGCCCATCGCACCGGCCGTGGTGAGTGGTACGCCGTGCTTGAGATTGCGAGGGCCAACCGGACCTACCCCCACCTCTGGGAGCACATCACCGCTGAGCACGAGAAGTGCTCAAGCCGGAAGGATGCGGTCGAGGCCTGCCGGAGGCTGATGGCCGGGAAGGCTGCCTGGATGGACGCAGACATCGAATTATCGACGAACGTGCGGTCAGCCCTGGAATGGCGGCCGGACGAGTGGGACTAGATTGGGCTGAAGGCTCTCCCGTCGGCGCTCATCATTTTGTAATCCGGGCTGAAACTCTGTCGTCTCAGTGCGGTTTTTAAGAAATCCAAATGGAGGACGGTGATGTCTCGCGCAGTCAAAAACGTTGGCTTGGCGCGTTTGCGCGCCCTGCAGAATGATGCAGCGATCCAGCTGCAGCCTAAGCCGCTTGCGCACTATTTTGGCGGTGCGAGAACATCGGGTGGCAAAACTGAGAGGCGCTCTATGACCACCGATGCGACGATCAACGAAAGATGCTGAACCGATCTCGGTTAAGACGCCTCACGCTTTCCGTTGCCGTGGTCGTATGTAGCCCGGCTATGGCGCAGGTTGCGCCAGTGCCCGGCGACGAGGGTGCGATCCAGGCCTACCTCACGATGTGGTCGCGCAATTCCGGTATCACGGCCGCCGCCGTCGATCGTTTCTATGCGCCATCTGTTGTCTATTACGGAAAGCGCCTTAGCCGCGAAGAGGTGCTGGCAGACAAGCTACGCTACATTCAAGCTTGGCCCGTGCGCCAGTACGCGGAGGTGCCGGGTAGCATCGAGGGACGCTGCAACGCGGATCGCAGTCTTTGCCACGTGAGCGTAGTCATGGCTTGGCGGCGGACGGGACGCACACACAAAGTGTCGGTCGGACGCGCTCGAATTGTCTTCGATTTCGTGCCCGTTGATGGGAGCCGAAAGATCGCGCGAGAATCCGCTCGCAACCTTTAGCGACGGCAGAAGGGACGCAGCCTAATACATCGGGACGCCGCCGGTGACCGGCACCAAAGCACCGCTCATGTAGCTCCCCTCGCGCGATGCCAGCAAGACGTAGGCGGGCGTGTGGCGGTCCACCATCTGCTCACCTAAGTAGCGTTTCCGGCGAGCGGTTCGGCGACGGCGCCAGCTCGATCGACAAGTATTCAGGTCGCTCACATCCTCGCTGCATCACCGACCCGCGACACCAAACATCCGACGTTGCAGCATGCCAACCCGACGCATTCTAGCCAAGGATGACGCTGAAAGGTGCCGCACGGTTTTCGCCCAATAATCTGTTTCGGCGACGAGGGCGGCCAGGGTGATGTTGTTTTGGCGCTGCAGTGTTCGTTCATAGGCCACGTGTGCACTATGACAAGCGCTCAAGCGAGCGATGAGACTGCGGACACCAGCTTCTCCCGTGCCGGGCTCGTACACCTCGTCCAAAAGCCCAGTCTCAAGCGCAGTCGCGACGTCAATCTTTTCTGCGTCGACAACTAGCTTCCTAGCCAAGCGGTATCCGATTTTAGGCGCGATAACGGTCCCGATGCCGTTGGCAGGAAAGAGACCGACGGTTGCTTCGGGGAGCTGAAAGACTGCGCCATTCTCGGCTGTCATTAGGTTACAACATCTCGCAGTCTCGAAACCACCGCCCAGTGCCCGTCCTCGCACAAGCGAAATCGTGACAAAGCAGCAGCCGAAACCGCTCGCCATGTTGAAGGATGCCGTCGCCCCGCCCACTGCTGTCCGATCAAGGACATCGGTGTGACCGCCCTCGATCGTATCGGCCATGCGCACGAGGTCACCGCCGAGGCTGAAGACCCGGTCACTCGCCGACTTGATTACGAGAAACTTGTAGGGCTGATCTTCGCTTGGCGTTTCACGGCCGAACTCCCGCTTCAGCGCCTCTGCAACCTCGCAAAAATCCTCGATCAAAGAGGGCGTTATGCAAGGCAAAGGCTCAATCGGCAGCGTCAGCCAGATGGTTGCGCAGCTTGGTTCGTACTCAATCTTGATCTTGGTAGGCATGTTCACCGTCAGTGTGTCCATGCCGAACATTTAGCTCGAAACGGTCGATCGAGCACCTGCAGTTTACGAGGCGCAAACTTAGGCCGTGGCGCTATCCAAAGGAAGCCTGCGGTCAGCCGCAGTCAGGCTTGAAATTCACGCGACCTCTCGCAACCGGAACAGCCTACTGAAGGTCGTTGTGATCTCACTTGCCGCCTTAGGCTTAGAAAAGAAGTATCCCTGCATAAAATCGGCGCCAAGTTGGCGTAAAATTACCACTTGCTCAGAGTTTTCGACGCCTTCGACGATCATTGACTTGCCAAGGCTTTGCATTAAACCCGCCATTAATTGTATAAGCGCTGATGCCATAGGGTCAGTGCCCAGCCGCAGCACGAATGACCTGTCGATCTTCACTGTTGGTCTGCCCTCTGAGAAGTGGTCCTCCCTGATGTATGGCTTTGCGCCATGGAGGAGGATTTCAGAATGCCAAGGAAGCGACACAAGGCGGAGGAGATCGTCGCCAAGTTGCGGCAGGTCGATGTGTTGGTCTCACAAGGCAGAGCGGTCGCTGAGGCCGTGCGGGCGATCGAGGTCACCGAGGTCACGTACTACCGGTGGCGTCAGGAGTACGGTGGCCTGAAGGGCGACCAGGTCAAACGGCTGAAGGATCTGGAGGCCGAGAACACGCGATTGCGACGCGCTGTATCGGATCTGACGCTGGAGAAGCTGATCCTGAAGGAAGCCGCCTCGGGAAACTACTGAGCCCAGCCCGTCGTCGTGCTTGTGTCGATCAGGTCGTCGAAAAGCACGGCGTGTCGGAGCGCTTCGCCTGCCGGGTTCTTGGCCAGCATCGCTCGACGCAACGCAAGATCCCGACGACACGCGATGACGAGGCGGCGCTCACCGCCGACATCATCGCCCTTGCAGTTCAATACGGCCGCTACGGCTATCGTCGCATCACGGCGATGCTGCACCAGGCCGGCTGGACGGTGAACCGCAAGCGTGTCGAACGGATCTGGCGGCGGGAGGGGCTCAAGGTTCCACAGAAACAGCCGAAGAGGGGCCGTCTATGGCTCAACGACGGATCGTGCCTTCGGCTCAAGCCGGAGCATCCCAACCACGTCTGGTCCTACGATTTCGTCGAGGACCGGACGCACGATCGACGGAAGATCCGCATGCTGAATGTCATCGACGAATTTACGCGAGAGTGCCTGGCGATCCGGGTCAGCCGAAAGCTGAACGCGACCGACGTCATCGACGTGCTCTCGGACCTGTTCATCCTGTGCGGCGTCCCAGGTCACATCCGCTCCGACAACGGCCCCGAGTTCATCGCCAAATCGGTTCGCGAATGGATCGTCGCCGTTGGAGCTCGAACGGCTTACATCGAGCCTGGGAGCCCATGGGAGAACGGCTACTGCGAAAGCTTCAACTCGAAGCTTCGCGACGAACTGCTGAACGGCGAGATCTTCTACTCGCTCAACGAAGCCAAGGTCATCATCGAGAGCTGGCGGCGGCACTACAACACGATCCGCCCGCACTCGTCGCTCGCCTACCGGCCGCCGTCACCCGAAACCCTGGTGTGGCCGGCTGCGCAACCCGGACCAGCTACGCCGGCCACCCCAGCCCTCGCCCTCAGGCCGACCATGAACTAAGATAAACCCCGGACCACTCGATGGGGGCCGGCCATTAGCAAGCACGCGGGATTGCGGATTGAGCGCGGCTAGAAGCCTGCGGCTTCCGTCTATGGCCTGGTCAAACGGGAGCGGATCAAACGGGTAATCGTAGCGCTTTGCATTCCCTGCCGCACTCGATTTGCGCTGGGCTAGCCGCTCAATCCAACCCTCCAGACCCTTCTCGGCCACGGTGCGGTGGTACAGCCGACCATCGCTGCAAAGCGACCAACCACGTAAGGCTCCGATCTTAATCTTGCGCCAGGCCTTGAGATCACGTCCGAGCTCGGCGAGCCGGGCAAGGGCGACATCGTCGTCCGGCAAGGAGGAGGCAGGGACCTGATGATAGCTCTTGAGCCAGAGCGTAACGCCGGCACGCCACTCAGCGTCGGTCGACCGCGCATGAAACTCCCTATTGAACAGTCGCATGATATCGACGGGCATGAACGGAAAGTCGCGCAGGTCGACGTCTGCCGGCACGAGCGGTGCGGGGAGGTCGCTCATCCGCGCCCCCTTTCGTAGCTGGAGATCGAAGATGAGGCGACGTCGCACCACAGGTGGATCGTCGGCGTCGGACCGGCTCGAACTTTGGCAAGAATGACCTCAAGCTTGCCGCGCGCCGCGACAGCGGCGTCGATCGCATCGGGCTCGCCAGCGAGGTACTCAGGCGACCGCGTAAGGTAATATTCTTCGCGGTAGAGGAAGGCCACTACGTCGGCGACCTGCTCGAGGTCGCCGGAGTTGCGCAGATCCGCGAGCGTCGGTCGACGCTCCTTCGCCGCGCGCTTCTCGACCTCTCGCGACAGTTGGCTCAGGAGCAAGACGCAGACACCCTGCGACCGCGCGATGTCCTTCAAGCCAAGGACAATTTCGCTGATTTCTTGCACCCGAATGCCGCGGTACCGATCACTTGCGGCTATGTAGTCGAGATGGTCGAGCACCACGAGACCGAGTGCGATGCCGCGAGCGCGCATGTCGCGCCTCACTTGCGCAACCTTCGCTGCAATCTGCGCGACGGTCACTCGGGATCGCCCGTCGATGACGATCGGCAACTGACGCAAACGCTCGTGCGCCTCGCGGACCGCTTGAACCTGGTCCTCGGGCATTTCCTTGGCGCGCTTGCCGATGTCTCGAAAGGCGGGGGAGCGACCCGTGCCGCGATAGGCGAGATCTGCGAGGTGACGAGCTGTCATCTGAGCTGCGCCAATTTCCAGCGGAAACTCAAGCACGCCCACTCCGGTCCGCGCGCAACGATTGCCGATTGAGTTGGCCGCAGCCGTCTTCCCCATTCCGGGGCGCCCGCCAATGATCACGACTGTTTCGGGTTCAAGTCCGTTGATGGCGCGGTCTAGATCCGCGTAGCCTGTGCTGATCGCGCGAACCGACACGTCGCCGGCGAGTATGCCCTCAATCTCAAGCATCAGGTCGTCGGCGAAGGCTGACACGTGACGTGACGGGTTCGCCGGTGTTGTAGCCGCGATGACATGCAGCTCTTCCAGACACGTCGCGGCGACGTCGGCGCATGTCATTGCGACGGGCTGGTCTTGCGCTTGTTTGGCCAGCTGGTCACCGATGCCAACAAGATCGCGCCGCGCGGCCAAGTCGTAGACGTTGCGGCCGTAGTCCTCGGTGTTGATGATCGCCGTCGCCTCGGCGGCGAGCCGGGCGAGATACTGCGGGATGGTGATGCCACCGAGGTCGGCGTCGCCGAGGAAGGTCTTCAGCGTGATCGGCGTCGCGACCTTACCGGAGCGGATGAGCTGCGACGCGACATCGTAGATGCGCCGGTGCACCTCTTCCGAAAAATGCTCGGGCTTAAGGAAGGCCGACACGCGAGAGAAAGCGTCATTGTTGATGAGGATCGCGCCGAGAAGCGCCTGCTCCGCCTCGATGTTTATGGGACCGGGCGGCTGGCGCTCAGCGCGGCCGCGGTGAAAGTCGTGGATCTCGGCGCTCATTCGGCACCTCGATCTTTGGGTGAAGGTGAACCTTCACCCCCATCATTCGCACCCAAATGACGCGATGCGGAGGAAGGTGTTTCAGCACCACCCTTGCTCACTGAGCGCGTGAAAGCCGTAGAAGGTGCCGAAACACCTCCTACACTTTTCTCGGCAGAAGAAGACGTTTGAACGTCCTCTACGCCATCCTGTTCGAGGGAAGGTGTCAAAACGCCTTCTCCGTAACCCAGCGGTAGGGCAACGTTTCGACGTTACCCATGGCTTCTGCAGCGATCATAGACGTTTCAACGTCTATGATCAGCCTGCTGCCCTTGGCGCGGCGTGATCCCGCGGCAACCATCTCGCGATGTGCCTCTTGCGGAGTCGAAAAGCTGACGGGCGCAGACACGCAGCGGCCCTCTCGTTCAAGCGATCAAAGATGTTTTGGAGCCACCCGGCCTGCCGGGCCGACGGGCGGAAACCGAAGCCACGGCGACACATGTCCGAGACGAACTGCTTTTCGCGCAGTTCGAGGTGACCGCAGTCCAGGTCGCGGCACGCGCGGGCCATATCGCCGAATGACGGGGTACCTGATGCCGCCGGTGACCAGCGGCAGCTGCTTGTCGATACAGCCGTCGGCGACGTCGGCGACGTGCACGCGGCGGCAAGGTCGTGAAGGTCGAGGCCGACCGTGCCGAGTGACCGTACGAGCGCGTCGCGCGTGGCGACGAGTTCACCTACGTGATGGGTCGCGAGGCGCGGGATCAGGCGGCTGACGAGAGGAGGAAAGCCAGTCATTCGGCGCCTCCCGTGATCCACTGGGGAAGGTCGCTATCAGCCTGACAGAGCGTGGCGAACCGCCGATACATCGGACGCTCAGCGACCCAATCCTTAAACCAAATGTCGGCCATCGGCTTGAGCCACGTGACAGCCGGCCCAGACCATTCGGGGTGCGTCGACAAGGCGTAAAACGCGGCGCCTTCTAGGCAGTCGATCTCCGGCTCCGCGAGGTGCTCGAGCGTGCTGGTCAGCATGATCTGCAAGCCGAGAGTCAGGATCGGTTCGAAGCTCCGGTCGTGACCCCGAAAGTTCATCTCGATGATCTCGAGCAGCTTGTCAGCTCGATCGCACCAACGGTGCAAGTCCATGACGGCCGTGATCCAATTTTCGATCGGGATCGCGAACTCGTCGCCCTTTGGAATTTGCGGATAGGCAGGGCTACTTGGCCTGCAGAGCGGCAGCCGCGGGACCGGAGCGCCGCCGTATTCGCCGAGTTTGGTCATGTTGCAGCGCTTCGCAACGGTACAATCGGCGACGAAACGAGCGCGCTCTTTTGGATCATAGATCCCGGCGCAGATAGCCGCGGCTTCCATGCTGAAAATATATTCCCCCGGTACGGACGGGTGGTCACATACCGGCACTGAGACGCCATACGGCGTAGGGAAGATTGCCGACGGGGTCATCGCACACCCCGTTCGACTTGAAAGCGGAACTGGCCGGTCATGATAAACGGCGCGTCGGCAGGCGAGGGCTCCGCTGGAGAAACAGAGTCGCGCTGCGTGCTTAGGCCGGCAAGCTCAATGACAAGCGCGGCGGCGGAGACGGAGAGACGGTGTTTCCTGGCGATCCACTGAACAGGATCGCATAGGCATCGTTTTGGGGGAACGCATTTCGCAGCTCTCGATGAGCGCGATAGGCCTAGAAAACGGTCGCCGAATGAGATACATCACGGTTGCTGAAGTCGTGATGGAATGCATTCGAGCCCCGCGTGGACCTAGGTCGCGCGGGGTTTTCGTTAGGCGGCTTCGCTGGTCTTCTGCGCGATCAGGTCGAGCAAGACGCCGAGGCGGGTGCCATATTTTCGCTTACCGATCTTGATGGGCATCGGCACTTTGCCCGTCCTGTTAAAGACGCCGGTAGTGCGGTACGCTGACGTTCAGCAGTGCCGCGGACTGCTTAGTGTCAATGATGCGATCGCGCTCAGCAATCGTGGGGAGTTGAACGACTTTGTTCACTGCCTTGATCCCTTCAACGCCGAACCAAGCCGGCGACGAGATCAAAGGTGCGCCGAAGCTTTCAGGTGCGACAGGTAGAAAGGGGTAGAAAGGGGTAGCAATTGGATTTGCTACCTGTCGCCACGTAGCGCCTTCCAGAGCGACTTGATCTTTTTCTCGACGGTATCGCGGCTGTACGGATCCGTCATACGAGTTCGCGACCACTCTGCCATCGCGTCAATGAAAGCTTTTTGCGTCTGCCCCTGACCGTCTTGCGCAGCCTGCTCGCCCTTATCAATCATGCGGCATGCTTCGATCCAAAAGTCGTCGATCTGGGTGTTGACGGAACGCCCGCGTCTCTTGCCGGTCACCGGGACTTGTCGGGGTACCGTATCGGCGATCACGACCGGCTTTGGCTGCGACGCAACCCGATGGCGGTACAGGACATCCAGAAAATGCGACCGCTCGAATTGCAACTCCCCTCTGTAGAGGGGGCCAAAGCTGATTGAGCCATCCATCGAGACGATGTGGTCGAGGTCGTGTTTCGACCAATAGTCTGCGGGTAGATCGACGCGATGGGCCGTCTTGTCGACAAGCCAACTTTTTAGCTCGCCGGTTATGAGTAAGCCTAATAATTTGCCGCGTGCTGAGTCGTGCCACTCTTCTCTCGCGACGCTGAGCGCTTCGCGAATGCCTAGAAAATATGCCAGAAGCGGGAGCGTCATCGATCGCCCACGATGTCGGCGACCTTCGCGCTCCAGCGATCGAGCGCCTCTCTTTTTTCGGGATTGTAGAGCGCCCGATTGTAGACGCCCGCGACACCGGCTTTGCTGCCGCTAATGTGGTTCAGCACCGCCTCGACGACGTGTGGCAGCACGCCGAGATCGCCAAGTCTAGTAGCCACGGTGCGGCGGAGGTCGTGCAGGCGCCATGGCTTTAAGGATTTGCCACCCGTCGCTTGGGCGATGCGCTGATCGATGTCCTCCTTTGCATCAGACCAACCTTGAAAAGGGCCATTGCGGGAGCCAAAAATGAGGTCGCGCCCGTCCCGACGTGCTTGATCATCCCACATCTTGAGGGCAGGGGCCGCGAGCGGAACGTCGTGAGGCAATCTGTTCTTGGTGCGGTTCCCAGGGATCGTCCAAAGCGCTCCGGCTGGGTCGATCTCTGACCACTGGGCGGCGCCGACTTCTTCTCGCCGCTGTCCGGTGAGGATAAGCAACTTGACGATCGCCCCAAAATCTCCGCCACCTGAGCATTGCCATACGAGAGCCAGCTCTTCGTCGGAGAGGACTCGGTCGCGCTTGGTCTCGACCGCGGGCTTGTTTGTCCCGACCACCGGATTGATGTCCGCGAGACCTTCCCCGATCGCCCACGTGTAGAGAGACGAAAGTGCGGCGCGGGCTCGGTTAGCCGCGTAAGGCCCATTGTCCTCGCAAATGTCGTGTAGCCGCGAGGCGACATGCTGAGGCCGGACCTTTTGGAGAGGCAGTTCACGCAGGGGGCCCAATGTCGCTTCAGGTAGAGGGTAGTCTCGCCTAGACCCTTCGGCTTAAGGCGCTTTGAGGCATGCCTCTCGAGGAAACGGTCGGCCGTGGCGCCCAAGGTAATGCTGGCCTGAGCTACAGCGTCGACCTTCTCAACGGACGGATCCTGACCAAGCTGCACCTTGGCAAAGATCTCTTTTGCCCGCCGCCGCGCCTCGTCGGCATCAAGCCCCGGCGCGCTCACCACCATCTCGTCCGGAAAATCAGACGCTGCGGGCCTGCGCGGGATGCTTGCCCTCGGCGAATTCCTCGACGATCTTGGCGCAGAAGGCGGGAAGATCCTTGGGGTTGCGGCTCGTGACCAGTCCTTTGTCGGTGACCACTTCCTGGTCGACCCAGATGCCGCCCGCATTCTCGATGTCCGTTTGCAAGGTCGGGAACGACGTCAGCGTGCGGCCCTTCACCACGTCGGCCTCGATCAACGTCCAGGGGCCGTGGCAAATCACGCCGACCGGTTTCTGTTGCACGAAGAAGTCGCGCACGAAGGACACGACCTCCTTGTTGGCGCGCAGCTTGTCGGCGCCGACGCAGCCGCCGGGAACGACCAGGCCGTCGAAGTCCTTGGCCGCGACCTGGCTGATCGCTTTGTCGACCTTGTATGTGGAGCCGGAATCGAGATCGTTGTTCACGGTCTCTGCTTTGCCGTCTTCCAGGCTGATCACCGTCACCGACCCGCCGGCTTTCTCGACGGCGGCCTTGGGCTGCGTGAATTCCGGGTCCTCGGTGCCGCGCGGGGCGATCAGGATCGCGATGTTTCGACCGCTCAGGCTCATGTCGTATCCTCCAATTGCTGGTTGCTCGTCCTCGGCGCAATACGCAGCAAGTTGTGAGGTTCCGCCGAGACGGAAGAGGCAAGGCGTTTAACAAAAGACGTATGTCCTAATACAAATTCTTGGCGGCATCTATGCGCCGCTCTGCTTACGAACTAGATCAGCTCAACCCGTGGATGGTGAGCGCCGATCAGGGGCGAAAGAGGACAGAGGCATGGCGCACGGACTGGCGAAGTTCAATGCTCGGGATTTGATCGACAAGGCTCAGTCGGCGGTGTCTCTTATCGACGGAAGTCTCGAGCAGCACCAGGAGCTGAATGCCGATGCGCTGGTGGAGATCCTCAAGATCGCGCTGGAGAACCAAGTCAAGATCGCCGAGACGCTCGACTTGATAAAGCAGGAGTTCGACAAGTTCGAAGAAGGGCTCAACAAAATCCTCTGAGGGGTCTCGTTCGTCGCGGCTCTGACGCAACGGCGTCGTGCGAGCCGGCAATCTGGTGACAAGCAAGCGGAAGGCGGTGAAGAATGGATGACGAGATGGAGCAGAAGATCCGACGTCGCGCCTACGAGCTCTGGGTGGCCGCGAGCAAGCCGGAAGGGTCTTCGCTCAGGTTCTGGAAGGAGGCCGAGGCGCAGGTCGTCGCCGAAGCGGAGACGGCGCCCGGCGAGGGTCGCGAGTCCGGTCCCACCCAGGCGTGAGCTACCGACGGACGAAGCTTTGCCTTCCTTTTCGCTGGGCCGATGTGCATTCTCGTGCCGTCGCCGCGGTCTGGTCAGAGTGAGGCATGCTGCAGGTTGGCGTCGTTGTCGCATTCCTCGCTGCGTCCGCCCTCTATGCGGCGCCGAGCGTGGTCGCCATCCTGAAGGGCCGCCGCCGCTGGCTGCTCGTCCTTGCCATCAACATTCTTCTCGGGTGGTCGATCGTCGGCTGGCTTCTCGCCCTGGCGATCGCGCTCGACATCACGCCGCGCCGACCCGCGTGGACGATCCGGGCCCGCAAGCCGCGGTCCAAGCCGGCAACCGCGGCGGTGCCGACGGAGCGGGACGAAAAACCAGCTCGTAGGGACTCCAACGATCCGCCCGAGATCCGCGAGGACGTCTACGCATCCTGGCTCGATGAGGGCGCGGCGATCCCGGGAAGTTCGCAAAACGCGAAGTCGTCATAGCGCGGCAGCCCTGAACCCTCGCGTCAGTCCTTCAGCGCCAGGGCCGGCTCTACCGCGGTAGTGGCGGCCGACATCTCCTCGTGCGGGACACCGGCGCGCTCGAGGCAGAGCGCCATCGCCTGCGGCAGGCTGGCGACGCAGGTTTCGGCGCGGACGTTGGCGCAGAGCTCGCCGGCGCGCGCGGGGTCCGTCTCCGCCATCCAGAAGGCGGCGGCGATCGGCACGCCGGGCGCGCGACGGCGCAGGCGGCGGATCGCGAACCGAGCCTGCGCGAGCCGCAGATCGGCGTCGAGGAACGAGAGCAGCACGAGCTTCGCTTCGGGCCAATGCTGCGCGCTCTCCTCGGGCTGGGTGAGGGTTTCGGCGGAGGCGACGCTCACCCCGAGGCCGCGGCGCCGCAGAAGAAGGGCGAGGAGCAGGGCGGCCGCCTCGTCGAGCGGCGTCCGCCCCGCGAGGCAGAGCACCGCCCCATCCGCACGCCAGGACTCGTCGATGTCGTCGTCGGGGGTAGACGTCTCGGCCGCGGTTGGCGGCGCCTCGTCGCCAGCAGGGAGGTCCGCCTTGTCATCCTCGTCGCCGTCGAACGGCCCGTCCTCGAGATCCTCGACGAGCGAGCGCATCATGTCGCGGATACGCGTCTGGCGCTCTTCCTCCAGGACGCCGCGGCGAACGTCGGCCTGCGCCAGCAGCAGCGTCGGCATCGCCACCTCGTCGCAATAGTCGAGCAGCGGCCGCTTGCGGAGGAACATATCGGCCTGGTCGACGATCTCCGACAATTCGCCGGCGAGCATACGCTGGTAGAAGCTCTCGACCGGGCTCAGCGCCGGCTCGTCGCCGAGCAGGACGTCGAGGAACGCGAAGCGCTCGACGTGACGGCCCATCACGACCATGCAGACGGTGAGCGGCGTCGACAGGACGAGGCCGACCGGCCCCCACAGCCAGGTCCAGAAGGTCGCCGACGCCACGACGGCGATCGGCGAGATGCCGGTGCGATTGCCGTAGACCCAGGGCTCGACGAGTTGGCCGACGATCGTCTCGAGGGCTACGAAGAGGAGCGCGGTCTCGGTGGCCATGGTCCAGCCAGCACCGGCCACGGCCGCCATCAGGATCGGACCCACGGCGGCGCCGATCGCGCCGATATAGGGGATGAAGCGCATCACCGCCGCGATGATCCCCCACATCACCGCGCTCGGCACGCCGATCACCGCCAGCGCGCAGCCGACGACGATGCCGAAGCCGACGTTGAGCAGCATCTGCGCGACGAGATAGCGCGACAGCCGGTCGGCCGCGTCGCTCATCGCCATCGTCGTGCGCTGCAGGTCACTGGAGCCGACAAGGCGGATGAAGCGGTTGCGCAGGTCCTCGCGCTGCATGAGGATGAAGACGATGAAGATCGCCACGAACGCGGCGGTGGCCAGCGGCGAGGCGGCGGTGCCGGCATATTCTTGCAGGATCGTCAGGACGCCCGGCGGCGGCGTCACGATCTCGACCGGCACGGGTGCCTTCGGCTTGGCCTCGAGGGGCGACGGCTGCGGATGCGCCGACTGGGGTTTCGCTGCCGGCTGTTGCTGAGCCTGCGGCGCGGGCAGGGGGGCCATATGCGCGACGCCGGCGATGAGATCGTTGAGCTTGCCGATGACGGGGTTTCGCGTCGCGAACTCGCGCAGGCCCTCGGCCTTGCTGGCGACGGTGACCTGGTAGCGCGGCGCTTCGGCGGCGAGGTCGGAAATTTGCTTGGCGAGGACCGCACCCAGTCCGACCGCGACGAGGAACGTCGACAGCACGACGAGTCCGACCGCGAGCTTCTTGTGGATGCCGTGCCTGCGCAGCGCCTTGACGAGGGGCGACAGCACGAAGCTTAAGAGGATGGCGATCGCGATGGGGACCAGGATCTCGCGGGCGAGGTAGAGGACGCCGACGGTGATGACCAGAATGAGCAGGGTGGCGAGCGTGTCGAGCGTGCGCGCCGGGTCCGGCACCGCAGTGGCCGCGCGTCGCTCGCGTTGCGGCAACAGCACGGTCATCGTTCGGCGCGCCTGTTGTCCCGCATGTCTCGTTCCTCAAAGCGTGGCCGTCGGCGGTGCAAACAGGCTGCGGCCGAGGCGGTTCCCGTATCTTGGGGTCGTAGATGCTTTATGATCAACGGCTTGGCGAGAAGGCCGGCGAGCAACCACATGGCCAATGATGATCGCCTGGCTGGGACGAGGAGCTTGAAGGTCCGATGAACGAGCCGCGCATCGACGTTGCCGCGGCAGGCGCCACGCCGGGTCCGGGGATGGACGCGCTGGCGGTGCTGCCGGTCTTCTTCCCGCTGCAAGACAAGCGCGCGGTGCTCGCTGGCGCCACCGAGCGCGCGGTCTGGAAGGCCGAGCTTCTGGATGCCGCCGGCGCCGCGCTCGACGTCTATGCTGCATCACCCTGCGCCGAGATGCGCGCCCTGGTCGCCGCGCGTCCGCGCGTAAAACTGGTCGAGCGCGTTTGGACGGGGGCCGACCTCGCGGGCGCGGCCATCGCGCTGATCGACACCGAGGACGATGACGAGGCGGCGTCCTTCCGTGTCGCCGCCAAGGCCGCCGGCGCGCCGATGAACGCGATCGACCGACCGGCCTTCTGCGACTTCCAGTTCGGCGCGATCGTCAACCGCTCGCCGCTGGTCGTGGGCATCTCGACGCATGGCGCGGCGCCGGTGTTCGGCCAAGCGATCCGCGCCCGGCTCGAGACGCTGCTGCCGCCGCGCCTCAAGGCCTGGGCTGAGGCCGCGCGCGCCTGGCGCCAGCGGCTCGATCCGCTGCATCTGCCGTTCCATGCTCGCCGGCGCTTCTGGGAGGGGTTTTCCGATCGTGCGCTGACCGACGAGGGCGTCGCACCGCAAGATGCCAACTTCGATGGCTTCTTGGCCTCGGCAAATGGCGAAGTCGCCGCGAGCACCAATCGGGTGGGTCGCGTTACCCTGGTCGGCGCCGGCCCGGGCGATCCGGATCTCATCACGCTGAAGGCGCTGCGCACGCTGCAGGGCGCCGATGTCGTGCTCTACGACAAGCTCGTCGCGCCCGAGATCGTCGCCATGGCGCGGCGGGAGGCGCGTCGCGTCGACGTCGGCAAGCGCGGCTACAAGCCTTCGTGCAAGCAGGACGAGATCACCGCAATGATGGTCGAGTTGGCGCGCGAGGGGAAGCACGTGGTGCGCCTCAAGGGCGGCGACCCGATGATCTTCGGCCGCGCGACCGAGGAGATCGAGGGCTGCCGCGCCGCCGGCGTGCCGATCAGTGTCGTGCCCGGCGTCACCGCGGCGCTCGGCGCGGCGGCCTCGCTGCAGACCTCGTTGACGGAGCGCAGCGTCGCGCGGCGGCTGCAGTTCATCACCGCGCACGCCAAGGATGGGCGGCTGCCGGAGGACATCGACTGGCGGGCGCTCGCCGACCCGCACGCGGCGAGCGTCGTCTACATGGGCGTGCGCACCATGCCGGCGCTAGTCGAGAAGCTGCTCGCGCATGGCCTCGAGCCCGCAACGCCGGCGGTCCTCGTCGAGAGCGCCTCGCAGGTCGACGAGCGCTGCATCGCGGGCACGATCGCAACGATGCCGTCGCTCGCGGCGGCCGCGGCGCCGACCGGGCCGTGCTTGCTGATGATTGGCCTCGCCTTCGCGCGCGCGGTTTCTGCGGAAGCTGCCGATACGAAGCGGGCGGCGGCGACCGCCTGACGTGAAAAAGGGCGCGACCGAGGTCGCGCCCTTTGGTTGGTCGGTGCTCGCGCCGATCAGTAGCGCGCGACGACCGGTGCCACCGGATAGGTGAACTTGTAGTTCAGGACGCCGCGCGCGACGTTGAACTCGTCGCGGCCGCCATTCGAGGTCACGGTGAGCGTGCCCGCGCCGAGACGAGCCGGCGCCGCGTAGCTCGCGGTCTGCGAGAAGCTGCGGTTCAGATTGACGCGAAGGTATTCGGCGCCAATGCTGATGTTGTCCGTGATCGAATATTCAACGCCGCCACCGAAGGTATAGCCGACGGCCGTGGTGTCGTAGGCCAAGCCGCCGGTGCCATAGATCATGGCGCGGTCGAAGGCGATGCCGAGGCGGCCACGCAGCGCGCCGAAGAAATTGTCGCTGCCGCCGGTATTGGTGCCCGTGATCACGGTCTGCGGCAGGCCGGGAACGCGCACGAAGGCGTTGCCGGGGGTGGCCGCGCGGAACGCGAACTGGTTGGTCGAATTGCGGTGGTCGAGATATTGCGCGTCGGCAACCACACCGACGACGAGGCCGCCGCCGCCGAAACCGCCAAGGCCGCCGAAGCCTGAGCCGCCGAGTTCGTAGTTGTAGCCGATCTGGCCGCCACCGGTGAACTTGTTGCTGTCGCCGCCCGTGCTCGTCAGCGTGCCGGACGTGCCTGTCGAACCGGGGATCGAGCCGACCGGGAAGAAGGTGCTCTGCGAATGACCGCTATTGAACGCAACGCCGGCGTTGGCACCGAAATAGAAGCCGGTCCAGCTGAAGACCGGGAGCGGCGGCGGGATGTAGACCGGCGGCGCGCGTCGCGAGGGCAAATCTGCCGCCAGTGCGGCCGTCGCCGCGATCGCAAGCGCCGAGACTGTGATGGCCGACAAGGCGTAAGCGCGCTTGGTCATGTGATCAGATCCTGGTTGGTTGATACGAAGTGTACGCGAAGGCGTCTTGATCACAATTGTATTATTGCAACAGTTTATTATTTTCGAGGCGCCGAGGAAAGTAATGGATTGGCAACGATAGCTTTGTAAGCACCGCGATCGAGCAAGGCCCGATCGCGGTGAGGCATCATTCTTACCGGACCGCGCCGTTCATGCCCGCCGGGAAGAACAGCCCGGGCGTGGCCTTGGCGTTGCCGTAGACGATCTTGAGGACCTGGGCCGGCGTACGCGCGTAGGCGATCGCGTCGCCGCCGGCGATGTCGGTAAACATCGTCGCCTTCGGGGCGTTCACTGGCACGAGGGTCGGCTTCGACGGCGTGCCGATGCCGATGTCGTCCACTCCGGCCTTGCCGTTGGCAAGCGTCGAGCGAAGGTTCGAGATCAAAGCGGTGTCCTGGACGACAGTGGCGCTCTGAGCCGCGAAGAGCGACGTGCGGATGATCGCCGCGTGGTACGCTTCGACGGCGAGAATGCCGGCGGCGTAGTTCAGGTACGGCGTGCCGATGAGGAAGCCGGCGGCGCCGTGGTAGGCGGTGACGCCGACGTCCTCGAAGATATACGAGGCGAGCAGGAAGCTCGTGTCGTTGGCATAGGCGTTGAACTTGGCGCCGTTGTTGATGCCGGCCGCCTTGGCGGCGGCGGCGAAGGCCGTGCCGATGTTGAGCGCCGGACGGGCCACCGCGGCCGCGCCGAGGAAGTACTTCAGGACCTGGACGTGCTTGCGCTCCTCGACCGCGATCTCCTGCGCGTAGGCCTTCACGATCGGGCTGACGAACGGCACCGCGGCACCGCCTGTGACGGTGCCGGAGCCGGGGCCGACAATCGCTGGATCCAGGTCGACGCCGGTGGCGGCGTAGCTATAGAAGGTCGCCTCGAGATATTCGAGGTTCAGCGCGAAGTTCAGGACGTCGGTCGCCGAGACGCCCTGAGCTGCAGCCGGCTTGACGCCGGCCGCGGCGCCGAACACCGCCGCGCCGACGGCGCCCATGCCGAGGTTCTGGATGAAGGCGCGTCGGCCAGCCGCGAGGTCGAGGGACTGCGCGGCTTCCTCCATCCCTTCCGTCTTGATCATATCTCTGGTCATGTTGTGCCCCGTTCGACCCGACCGGCGGATCTGTTGTCTGTGAAGTCGCTTAGGCAGACGTGTTGGTGTTGCGCCGCTCGGCGCTAGCGGATGGTCCCGTTCATGCCGTTCGGGAAGAACAGGCCGGGCGTGGTGTTGGCGTTGCCGTAGACGATGTTGAGGACCTGCGGGCTCGCGCTGCGGGCGTAGGCGATGGCGTCGCCGCCGGGGATCTCGATGAACATCGTCGCGGCGGGGGCATCGACGTCAACGAGGCTCGGCGCGGTGAGCGAGCCGATGCCGACATCGTCGACAAGGGCCGCGCCGTTGTTGGCGAGCTTGGAGCGCAGCGCCGAGATCTGGTCGGTGATGCCCATGAACGTCCCCGTTCCGGACGCGGCATCCTGGGCGAACATCGAGGTGCGGATGATGCCCGCGTGATAGGCCTCGACGGCGAGGATGCCGGCCGCGTAGTTGAGGACGGTCGGGCTCTGAATGAGCGAGGCCGCACCGTGGTAGGCGGTGACGC
Source organism: Beijerinckiaceae bacterium (assembly GCA_965277735.1). Classification (GTDB taxonomy): domain Bacteria; phylum Pseudomonadota; class Alphaproteobacteria; order Rhizobiales; family Beijerinckiaceae; genus RH-AL1. The sequence continues at coordinate 2,830,981 of CBDIDO010000003.1, read as the reverse complement.
CGACGTCTTCGAAGATGTACGAGGCGATCAGGAAGGTCGTGTCGTTCGTGTAGGCGTTGAACGTGCCCGGGATGCCGGCGGCGGTCGCCGCCATCTGGAACGCCGTGCCGATGTTCAGCGCCGGCCGGCCGACGGCCTGCGAGGCGAGCACCGCACGGAGAACCTCGACGTGGCGCAGCTCCTCGTTGGCGATCTCGAGCGCGTAGGCCTTGACGAGCGCGTTCTTGAACGGAACCTTCGCGCCGACCGAGGTAATCGCCGCCTGTCCCGCGCCCGTGGTGAGGTTGGCGGGGATGTCGGTGCCGTAATAGGCATAATGATAGAACGCCGACTCGAGGTACTCGAGGTTCAGCGCGAAGTTTAGGATATCGAAGTCGTTGACGGCAGCTGCGGCCGGCGTCGCGACGCCTGCGGCGGCACCGAACACGGCCGCGCCGACCGCGCTGTAGCCGAGCGCTTGCATGAAGGCGCGGCGGCCGGCGACCATGTCGAGCGACTGGACGATTTCTTCCACCTCGTCTGTCTTGATCACGTGCTTGGTCATGTGCTGGTGCCCCATCCCGATCCGCGACTCCGGATCTTTTCACATCGCGTTAAACATTACTTCAGAAGTAAAATTCGCGATATTCCCCTCTGGGCGCCGTCACATGATTTGAAAAGCGCGTTGCTTTATTACAACTGTCAAATAACACTGAGGAGAAGCGCGATCAAAAACAACAATCTAGCGCGGCGCAGCATGCGGAAGGGACGCAGAATGCGGGTTGCGCCAGCGGCCATCATCCCCGCACATTGTTGCCGCATGCGGGATTCCCGCCTCTTTCGATCGGGTGAACATGACGTCAGCCCTCGCCGTCACGACTGACGACGCGCCCGAAAGGGACGCCGCGCACTACATTGATTCGCAGCCCTCGCTCGTCGAGCGGCCCCTGCGCACGTTGAAGTACGGCGACATGTTCGCCGTCCTCGATTCGAACGGCGACATGGGCACGCTGCCGGACTCGCCCGAGGGCCTTTTCATGCGCGACACGCGCTACCTCTCGCATTTCGCGATGAGCATCGAGGGCAAGAACGCGCTGATCCTCGGCTCGGTGCTCGAGGACGACAACGTCTCCCTCACGGTCGACCTGACCAACCCGGAGATCCGCGACGGCGACAAGGTCCGTATGCCGGCCGATGCCATCGCGATCGATCGCACCAAGTTCCTGTTCGCCGGCGGCTGCTACGAGCGCATCGGCTTCTGCAATTACGATTCGAAGCCGCGCAGCTTCGAGGTCGCGATCCGTTTCGGCGCTGACTTCAACGACCTTTTCGAGGTGCGCGGGACGCGCCGCAAGGCACGCGGCACCAGCTCGACGAAGATCACCGATTCCTCGACCGTGACGTTGAGCTACACCGGGCTCGACGACATCTCGCGTTTCACCACGCTCGTCTTCTCGCCGAAGCCGGCGCGCCTCGAAGCCGGGCTCGCGGTCTTTTCGATCGCGCTCGCGCCGGGCGAGAAATGCTCGATCATCGCGGATATCGCCTGCGCCCAGGGCCAAGCGGCGAAACCGGTCGAGTTTCTGCGCGCCTACCGCATGAATCGTCGCGGCCTGAAGGATCTCTGCAAGGGCATCGCGACGGTCACGAGCACGAATGCGCAATTCAACGAGATCGCCTGTCGCGCGGCCTCCGACATCTACATGCTCGTGACCCGCACCGAGCACGGGCTCTATCCTTTCGCCGGCATCCCGTGGTTCTCGACCGTCTTCGGTCGCGACGGGATCATCACCGCGATGATGATGCTGTGGGTCGATCCGCGGATCGCCAAGGGTGTGTTGCGCTACCTCTCGGCGACGCAGGCGAAGACGATCGATCCGGCCGCCGACGCCCAGCCCGGTAAGATCCTGCACGAGACCCGCCACGGCGAGATGGCCAACCTCAAGGAGGTGCCGTTCGGGCACTATTACGGCACCATCGACGCCACACCACTCTTCATCATGCTCGCCGGCATGTATTACGAGCGGACCGGCGACCTCGAGACGATCCGCGGGATCTGGCCGAACATCGAGGCCGCGCTCGCCTGGTGCGACAAGCACGGCGATCGCGATGGCGACGGCTTCCTCGAATACGCCCGCGAAACGGAGACTGGCCTCGCCAACCAGGGTTGGAAGGATTCGCGGGATTCGATCTTCCACGCCGACGGCAGCGACGCGAAGGGGCCGATCGCGCTGTGCGAGGTGCAGGGTTATCTTTTCGCGGCCAAGGAAGCCGCGGCAACGCTGGCGACACAACTTGGCATGCCCGAGCGCGCCGAGGACCTCCTGGACGAGGCCGCCGCGCTGAAGATGCGCTTCCACGCGGCCTTTTGGGTCGAGGAGATCGGGACCTACGCGCTGGCGCTCGACGGCGCCAAGAAGCCTTGCAAGGTACGCTCGTCGAACGCCGGCCACACGCTCTTCACCGGCATTGCCGATGCCGCCGTCGCGCAGAGCGTCGCCGATCGCCTGATGAGCCCGGAGGCGTTTTCCGGCTGGGGTATCCGCACGATCCCGATCGGCGAGGCCCGCTACAATCCGATGAGCTACCACAACGGCTCGATCTGGCCGCACGACAACGCGCTGATCGTCATGGGCTTTGCCCGCTACGGGTTTAAAGACCAGGCGGCGCAGGTGTTCCAGGGGCTGTTCGATGCCGCCGGCTACCAGGAACTGCGCCGGCTGCCGGAGCTGTTCTGCGGCTTCGTGCGCAAGCCGCGGCGCGGTCCGACCGCCTATCCCGTCGCCTGCGCGCCGCAGGCGTGGGCCTCGGCGACGCCCTTCGCGCTCGTTGCCGCTTGCCTCGGGCTCAAGCTCGATCATGCGCGCAACGAGGTGTCGTTCCTCGATCCGCGCATGCCGGGGTTCTTCGAAGAGGTGCTGATCCGCGACCTGCAGCTCGGCGAGTCCAGCGCCGACCTGCGGTTCAAGCGCGACCACGACGGCAAGGACATAACGCTCAGTGTGATCCGGCGCGCGGGCGACGTGCGGATCGTTCAGGTGAAGTAAGGACTTGCGCCCGCCGGTCGAGCCGAGCTTCAATTTCCTGGTTCTGTTGCTCGTCTTCACCGGCACCGGCGCGGCGCTTTGGCATGGCTGGCTCGAGGGCCAGCTCGCCGTCTTTCTGCTCGTCGTATCGGGCTGGATCGTCAGCCTCTGCCTGCACGAGTTCGGCCATGCGCTCACGGCCTATATCGGTGGCGATCACACCGTTGCCGACACCGGATACCTCACGCTCGATCCGCTGAAGTACACCGACCCCGTCATCTCGCTGCTGCTGCCCATCATCTACATTTTCCTTGGCGGCTTCGGCCTGCCGGGCGGCGCGGTCTATGTCCGCACGGGCTTACTGCGCAGCGCTGCCTGGGACTCCGCCGTCTCAGCGGCGGGGCCGTTCGCCACGTTCTGCTTCTTGCTTCTCATCGCGGCGATGCTGGCGGTCGCGCCGCCGAGCGGGGTCGGCGACATCACGGATCTCCAGGCGGGGCTTGCCGTGCTCGCCTTCTTCCAGGCGACGGCGCTCGTCCTGAACCTGCTGCCGTTTCCGGGGCTCGACGGCTTCGGGATCATCCGGCCGTTTCTGCCGAAGTCCATCGCTGGCGCGGCGTCGCAGGTCGGCTCCGGCACCTTCCTGCTGCTCATGCTGGCGCTCTGGTACACGCCGCTCGGCGGCTTCGTCTCCAGGCTCGGGATCGAGATCGCCGGCGGCCTCGGGATCGCGCTCGGGCCGATCGCACGCGGCTACCATATGATCCGGATCATCCGGTTCTGAACGCCGACGCTCTCCGGACTCGACGCAAACGGCATAAAAAAAGCGGCTCCCGAAGGAGCCGCTTTCGTTTCGTATCGAACTGTCGGTCGCTCAGCGCGACGCGAGGCTCTTCGGCAGGTGGAAGGCCCAGAACGAGCCGCCCTGGTTGATGCCGGCGGTCGACTTGGCGACCTCGCCACCCCACAGCGGGACCGCGCCACCCCAACTGGCCGCGACGCCGATCCACTGCTCATCGTCCTGCGTCCAGGTGATCGGCGACGAGACGACGCCGGTGCCGACCTGGAACTTCCAGACCTCGTTGCCGGTCTTGGCGTCGAGGGCCTTCAGGTAGCCTTCGGGCGTGCCGTAGAACACGAGGCCGCCGGCGGTGCTGAGAACGCCGCCCCAGAGCGGAGCCTTGTTGTTGGCCTGCCAAACAATCTTGCCGGTCAGCGGATCGATCGCCTTCAGCGAGCCGATGTGGTCCTGGAAGGTCGGCGTGATCGTGAAGCCGGCGCCGAGATAGGCCGCGCCCTTCTTGTACGTGACGGGCTCGTTCCAGATGTCCATGCCCCACTCGTTCGAGGGGACGTAGAACAGCTTGGTCTGCGGATCGTAGGAGATCGGCATCCAGTTCTTGCCGCCGAGGAAGCCCGGCGTCGCGTGCACGGTCTTGCCCTTCTGCGCGGTGGTCGGGTCGCCCGGACGGTTCTCGTCGAGGTACTCGGGACGGCCATCCTTATCGATGCCCTTCGCCCAGTTGATCTTCTCCACGAACGGATGCGCGGTGATGAACTTCCCGTTCGTGCGGTCGAGCACGTAGAAGAAGCCGTTGCGATCGGCGGTGCCGCCGAGCTTCTCCATCTTGCCGTTGACCTCGGCGTCGAAGGGCACGAACTCGTTCACGCCGTCGTAGTCCCAGCCGTCGTGCGGGGTGGTCTGGAAGCCCCAGACGATCTCGCCGTTGTCGGGATTGATGGCGAGGCGCGAGGCCGACCACTTGTTGTCGCCGGGACGCAGCCAGCTGTTCCACGGGCCGGGGTTGCCGGTGCCCATGTAGAGCAGGTTGAGCTCGGGATCGTAGGTGCCGCCGAGCCAGGTCGCGCCGGATCCGAACTTGTAGGTGTCGCCCGGCCAGGTCTCGTTGGCCTTGCCGGTCATCGTTGAGTCCTTGCCGTTCAGCTGACCCATGTTGCCTTCGATGACGGGACGGCTCCAGATCTCCTCGCCCGTGTCGGGATCGCGGGCCTGGACCTTGCCGACCACGCCGAACTCGCCGCCGGACAGGCCGGTGATGAGCTTACCCTTCACGATCATCGGCGCGGCGGTGTACGAGTAGCCGGCCTTGAAGTCGTCGATCGTCTTCTTCCAAACGACCTTGCCGGTCTTCGCGTCGAGCGCGACAAGCTTGGCGTCGAGCGTGCCGAAGATGAACTTGTCCTTCCACAGGATGCCGCCCCGGTTCACGACGTCGCAGCAGGGGAGGATGCCTTCCGGCAGGCGGGCGTCATATTCCCAGATCTTCTCGCCGGTGTGCGCGTTGACCGCGTAGGCGCGCGAGTAGGAGCCGGTGACGTAGATCACGCCGTCCTTGATGAGCGCCTGGCTCTCCTGGCCGCGCTGCTTCTCGCCACCGAACGAGAACGACCAGGCCGGGATGAGGCCCTTGATGTTCTCCTTGTTGATGATCTTCAGCGTGCTGAAGCGCTCCGGCACGCGCTGGTTTGGATCCTTTATGATCGTGACGCAATCCATGCATTGGAAGCACTCGGGATAGTCAATCTTACCCGTCGGCTCGATCGCGCCGTAGCGGCACTGCACCTTGCAGAGCTGGCACGGCGCCCCGCATTCCGCGCGACGGGTTGACGCCAACACAGGCTGCGCGTCTGCCGGTCGTGTTGGCACCGACAATCCTGAGTCCTTCGGTCCAAAGCGTCGCGGTCGGCGCAAAAAAAGCCCGCCGTGAGGCGGGCTTTCTCGAGCTCAGAGGCGAGCGAGCTTGCGCTTACTCGGCGGCCTGGCGCATCGGCGCCTTGCCCTGGTGCGCTGCGATGACCTCCATCGCCGCCTGCACGCCGCCCTTCTTGTGGGGGATGCCGGCGACCTCGAGGCCCATCTCGACGCCCGCGAGGGCACCCATGATGGTGAGGTCGTTGGTGTCCGCCAGATGGCCGATGCGGAAGATCTTGTCGGCGATCTTGTTGAGGCCGGCGCCGAGCGACATGTCGAACGTGTCGAGCACGACCTTGCGGAACGCGTCGGCGCCCTTCTCGCCCGGCATCATCACGGCGGTCATCACCGGCGACTCGTAGCGCGCGTCGCGGCAGAGCAGTTCGAGGCCCCAGGTGCGGACGGCGGCGCGGGTGGCCTCGCCGTGGCGCTTGTGGCGAGCGAACACGTTGTCGAGCCCTTCCTCGTGCATCAGGTCGACGGCGACATCGAGCCCGTAGAGGAGGGTGGTCGCCGGCGTGTAGGGGAAGAACCCGCTCTTGTTGGCGGTGATCATGTCGCCCCAGTTCCAATAGCCCTTCGGCAGCTTGGAGGTCTCGGTGGCCTTCAGCGCCTTGGCGCTGATCGCGTTGAAGGCGAGGCCCGGCGGCAGCATCATGCCCTTCTGCGAGCCGGCGACAGCAACGTCGATGCCCCACTCGTCGAAGCGGAAGTCGGTCGAGCCGAGGCCCGACACGGTGTCGACCATGAACAGGGCAGGGTGGTTGCAGGAATCGATGGCCTTGCGGATCGCCGCGAGGTCGGACAGCAGGCCGCCCGAGGTCTCGTGATGGACCACGCAGACTGCCTTGATCTCGTGGTTCTTGTCCGCGCGGAGCTTCTCCTCGATCTTCGCCGGGTCGACGCCGGTGCGCCAGTCGCCGGGGATGAAATCGGTCTCGAGGCCGATGCGCTCCGCCAACGCCTTCCACAGCGTGGCGAACTGCCCGGTCTCGTACATCAGGACCTTGTCGCCGGGGTTCAGCGTGTTGGTCATGCCCGATTCCCAGGCGCCCGAGCCCGACGCCGGGAAGATGATCACGTGGCTCTCGGTCTTGAAGATCGTCTTGATCTTCTCGAGCACGCGCTTGGCGAGAATCTGGAATTGCGGGCCGCGGTGGTCGAGGACCTGGTAGTCCATCGCGCGCAACACGCGATCGGGCACCGGGACCGGTCCGGGGATCTGCAGGAAGTGACGGCCGGGCTTACGCGGGGTGCTGGCGCTCATGAGGGAATCCTTTCCTCCCGATTGATGTTGTCTATTATGTCGGCAGGGTGCGGAGGCACCCGAAAACCGAAGCGTAGCAGGCAATTAGGGTGGTGCGGCGCACCGATCAATCCCAAATTTCTTTGTCGCCCGGTCGCGTTTTTATTGCGATCGCTTCTATCAACGCCGGCTCGTCCCTGTGGTTCGCTGCATCGTGGGTTCGCCGCATCGCGGCTTATCGCATGCCCCCGGACGGCATACGCCGGCTTACGACCATACAATCCGGAACGTGTGCGGCGCCCTCCTGTTTGCCCACCAAGTACAATGGGAGGTTGATCATGCGGAGCTTTCTGACCCGAACGGTCGCCGTGGCGGCGCTGGCGCTGGCCCCATGGCGGTGCTGGCGCAAGGCGCCCCGAACCCTGGCAACGGACCCGGCGCGGGGCGCGACAGCGGCCCGCGCGGCGGCGAGGGCGCCGGCGCTCGCCAAGGGCAAGGTGGCGGCGGCGGTCGCGCCGATGCGCAGGGCCCGCGCGACGGGCAGGGCCTGCGCGACGGGCAGGGCCCGCGCGGGGGCAACGCGATGCAGCGCGATGACCACGGCATGCGCGGCGACGACCGCAACGCGGATCGCGGCGATCGTGGCGACAGGGCCAGGAATGCCGATCGCGACGATCATATGCGCGGCGGCGAGATGCGCCGCGGCGACGACGATCGCGGAGGTCCGCGCGACCGGGTTGGTGAGCGTGGGGTCGGCGTGGGCGAGCGCGGCATGCGGCGTGGCTCGGCCCGCGTCGTCACCAACGAGCAACGCTCGCGCATCAGCAACGTCTTTCGCTCGCGCAACATCGAGAGCATCCGAGGCGGCGACTTCGCAGTGCGGGTCGGGGGCGTCGTGCCGGCGCGCTACCGCTTCCGCCCGCTGCCGCCTGACATCGTCAGCTTCGTCCCCGAGTACGAGGGTTACGATTATATCGTCGTCGACGACCAGATCCTGATCCTCGATCCGGAGTTCCACGACATCGTCGCGATCATCAGCTGACGCCGCCGGGGGCATTTGGAAGCCGCCGACCCTCGACGGGCGGCGGCTTTCGTGCGTTTTGAGCCGGCTACCGGCAACAAGGGAGGTTCCGGGCAGATGAACCGGACCGAACGACTTCTGGCTGCCTTCACCATCCTCGCGACGGCGGCTCCGATCACGGGCGCGTCGGCGGCCGGGTGCCAGAAGGGCCCCGCCAGCGCACCTTACATCGGCGTGGCCGACATGCGGGCGATCGACCGGGCCGCGGTGATGCTGCCGGCGGAGCGACCGGGAAAGCTTCATCTCAGCGTCGGCGCCGCCGTGCCGCGCGACTTGGCGCGAAAGCCTTTGCCGGCACCCCTGGTCAGGGTGCTGCCGCAGTATAAGGGCAACGGCTACACGGCGTTCCGCGTCGGCGAGCGGCTCGTCATTGTCGATCGGCGCGGCGTGCTGACCTACATCCTTCCCATTGGTCATCCGACAAAGCCGGGAAATTGCCCCTGAGGCAGCCGCATCCGCTCGGTTGAAAGCCTGTCGAATACCGCCTAAGGCGTCGCTCACGACGAGGCGGAGTAAGACATGTCTGACGAGGCGAGGTGGCACCGGGTCGTCGTCAAGCTGTCCGGTGAAGCGCTGCAGGGGCGCCAGAGCCACGGCCTCGATCCCACCGTGCTCAATCGCATCGCCGCCGATCTGGCGCGTGCCTCGCAGCTCGGCTTCGAGGTGGCGGTCGTCGTCGGCGGCGGCAATTTCTTCCGCGGCATCCAGGGGGCGGATTCGGGCATTGAGCGCGCGCGTGCCGATTCGATCGGCATGCTGGCGACGGTGATGAACGGGCTGGCTCTCGAATTCGCGATCGAGAAGGCGGGCAAGCCCGCGCGCGTGCTCTCGGCGGTGCCGATGCCTTCGCTCTGCGAGCCCTATTCGCGGCAGGCGGCGCTGCACCACCTCGCCAAGGGGCGCATCGTCATTCTGGCCGGCGGCACCGGCAACCCATTCTTCACGACCGACACGGGCGCGGCGCTGCGCGCTGCCGAGCTCTCCTGCGACGCGATCCTCAAGGCGACGCAGGTCGACGGCGTCTATTCCGCGGACCCCAAGCGCGACCCCAACGCAACGCGCTACGAGGTGCTGACCCACGACGAGGCGATCTCCCAGAATCTCGCCGTGATGGATACGGCCGCTTTCGCCCTTGCTCGCGAGAACCGAATTCCGATAATCGTCTTCTCCATCCAGACGGACGGCGCGATCTCGAACGCGCTCGAAGGCAAGGCGACCGCGACCCTCGTCAAGCCCTAGGCGATCCGCCTTTCCGAAACCGCCAAGCGGCCGCGGGAGCTGCCTTCGAGGGCCGGCCGCGATGAAGGTATTTTCATGAGCCAGAGTTTCGATCTGCCGGACTTGAAGCGCCGCATGCAGGGTGCCGTGCAGACGCTGCGTCACGAGCTCGGCGGCCTGCGCACCGGGCGTGCCTCGGCGAGCCTGATCGAGCCGATCGAGGTCGAGGCCTACGGCCAGAAGATGCCGATCAATCAGGTCGCGACGATCAGCGTGCCGGAAGCGCGCATGCTGTCGGTGCAGGTCTGGGACAAGAGCATGGTCGGCGCCTGCGAGCGGGCGATCCGCGATTCGAACCTCGGCCTCTCGCCGACGACCGAAGGCCAGATCCTGCGCATCCGCATCCCCGAGCTCAACGAGCAGCGCCGCAAGGAGATGGTCAAGATCGCGCACCGCTACAGCGAGGAGGCGCGCGTCGCCGTCCGTCATGTGCGCCGCGACGGCATCGACACGCTGAAGCGCCTCGCGAAGGACAAGGAGATCAGCGAGGACGACCAGAAGAAGCTCGAGGTCGACGTCCAGAAGGTCACCGACCAGTTCGTCTCCGAGATCGACCAGACGCTGGCGACCAAGGAAGGCGAGATCATGCAGGTCTAGGCCTGCCGTGTTTTTCGATACGATTTACGTTTTGCGTTACAACTCCCAGTGAGGCGGCCCGTGCCGCCTTCGCCCAACCGGAAGGTCGATGCCCAGTCTCGCTGAGGACAAGCCGATCGTCGGCGCGGCAAGCGCGTCGGGCATGCCCTCGCATGTCGGGCTGATCATGGACGGCAACGGCCGCTGGGCTGCGAGCCGCGGGCTGCCCCGTCTCGAAGGCCATCGGCGCGGTGTCGACGCGCTGCGCGGGGCCGTGCGCACGGCGATCGAGGTCTCGCTCGAATATCTCACCGTCTATTCGTTCTCGGTCGAGAACTGGTCGCGGCCGTTCGAGGAGGTCCGCGACCTCATGGGCCTCCTGAAACGGTTCATCCGCAAGGACCTCATCGAGCTCCACGACGCCGGCGTCCGGGTCAAGGTGATCGGCCATCGCGACAATCTGCAGCCCGACATCCGCAAGCTGCTCGAGGAGGCGGAGACGCTGACGCGGCTCAATACGGGCCTCACGCTCGTGGTCGCCTTCAACTACGGCGGCCGCCAGGAGATCGCCGCAGCGACCCGCGCCGTCGCGCTCGCCTATGCCGCCGGCAAGATCGGCGAGGGCGAGATCGACGCCGCGCTAATCAGCCGCTTCCTCGACACGTCGGGCATTCCCGACCCCGATCTCATCATCCGCACCTCGGGCGAGCAGCGCCTGTCGAATTTCCTGCTCTGGCAATCGGCCTACAGCGAGTTCGTCTTTCTGCCGGTTCTCTGGCCGGACTTCGACCGCGACGCGTTCGTTGGCGCGCTGGCCCAGTTCGCCGCGCGCGAGCGGCGGTTCGGCGGTCTCGTCGCGGCGCGCTCGGCCGCGGCGAGGACGGGGTCGTGACCGTTCGCGCAGGCGTGCGGTAGCACGGCGTGGAAGGCTCGGCAGAGGCCCGGTCGAAGGCGGCCCCGAAGCGCCGCTGGGGGGACCTCGGTTTGCGCGCGGTCTCCGGACTTGTGCTCATCGCCGTCGCACTCGTCACGGCCCGTCAAGGCGGCGTGCTGTTCGTCGTCACCTGGGCTGCCGCCGCGTTCGCCGTCTTCTGGGAATGGCAGCGCCTCCCCGGCCATCTGTCGGTCGCGCGATTTGCCTTCGGCATCGTCGTGCTGGTCGCGGCCACCATCGCTACCCGGTCCGATGCGACGGCGCCGGCGCTCCTTATTCTGGCTGCGGGGAGCGTCGCGCTCGCAGCCACGGCCGATTCCGGACTGCGGCTTTGGACGGCGGCCGGACTCGTCTACGCCGGCCTGCTCGTCGTCGCGTTGGTCTCGCTGCGCTCGTCCTTTCCCTTCGGCAGCCACGCGATCATCTGGCTCTTCGCGACCGTCTGGTCGACCGATGTCTTCGCGTATTTCGGCGGCAGGCTGCTGGGGGGACCGAAGCTCTGGCCGCGCGTCTCACCCTCTAAAACATGGTCCGGGACGCTGACGGGCCTCGTCGCGGGCGCCCTCATCGGCACCTGGGTCGTCTTGCGGGACCCGCCGGCGCCGACACCTATGACGCCGATCCTCCTGCTCAGCCTGTCGGCTGCGGCGCTGTCCCAGGCCGGCGATGCCTTCGAATCGGCCATCAAGCGGCATTTCGGCGTCAAGGATTCGAGCTCTCTCATTCCAGGCCATGGCGGCGTGATGGATCGGCTCGACGGCTTCATCGCGGCCGCGGTCTTCGCCTTCGTGTTCGGCGTGATCCGGGGCCAGACCACCGTCGCGGGTGGCCTTTTCTACTGGCCCTGAACGGGCCTATGGGTGTTTGCATGGATCAAATTGTCGGCTCCGAGGCGAAACACTCAAGGACGCGTCCGCCCCGCGTCGTCACCGTGCTGGGCGCGACGGGCTCGATCGGCCGCTCGACCGAGGAGATCCTGCTCGGCGCGCCGGACGATTTCGCGGTCGCCGCCGTCGCTGGCGGCCGTGATGCCGCAGCGCTGGCCAAGACGGCGATCCGCCTGAAGGCCTCGTTCGCTGCGCTCGCCGATCCGGCCGGCTACGCCGACCTCAAGGCGGCGCTCGCGGGGACGGGAATCACCGCCGCCGCTGGCGAGTCGGCCGTCATCGAGGCGGCGCTGCACCCGGCCGACATCGTCATGGGGGCGATCGCCGGTGCCGCGGGCGTCCGGCCGACCTTCGCCGCGCTTGAGGCGGGGCGCACCATCGCGCTCGCCAACAAGGAGTGCCTCGTCTGCGCCGGACCGGCCTTCATGCGGCAGGCGGCCGTCTCCGGCACACGGCTGCTGCCCGTCGACAGCGAGCACAACGCGATCTTCCAGGCGCTCGGCGATGCCGAGGTCGCCTCGATCGAGATGATGATTCTGACGGCCTCTGGCGGCCCGTTCCGCTCGTGGACGCACGAGCAGATCGCCAAGGCGACCCCGGAGCAGGCGTTGGCGCACCCGAACTGGGCGATGGGACCGAAGGTCACGATCGACTGCGCCGGCCTTATGAACAAGGGCCTCGAAGTCATTGAGGCACATCATATTTTTAACATCGAGGCAGCGCGGCTCGACGTCCTCGTCCACGCCCAGTCGATCGTCCACGGCCTGGTCAGCTTCACCGACGGCTCGGTGACGGCGGGTCTCGCGTCCCCCGACATGAAGGTCCCGATCGGCCATTGCCTCGGCTATCCCGACCGCCTGCGCACCGGTGCCCGCCGTCTCGACCTCGCGGCGATCGGCACGCTCACCTTCGAGAAGCCGGACCTCGACCGCTTCCCGGCGCTGCGCGTCGCGCTCGACTCGCTTCGGGCAGGGCAGGGGATGCCGACGGTGATGAACGCGGCGAACGAGATCGCCGTCGAGGCCTTCCTGAAAAAGCTGATTTCCTTCCACGACATCGCCCGGCTCGTTGAAGAGGCATGCGAGGCGGCGTCCCGCGATGGGACGGCCAAGGAGCCGGTTACGATCGAGGATGCGCTCGGCGTTGACCATGTTGTGAGAGAAAGGACCCGCGCCGAGCTCCGACGCCTCGACGTAGGCTGATTTTTAACCGATCAATAACCATGTGAACCGCGCATTGGCGGCCCCGGGGGGCGGCGCCGATCTGCACTGCGGGGCGCGGCTGGAGGCCACCGGTGTCGCTGTATTCCGTCTTCATCAATGTCGTTCCGTACGTCTGCCTGCTACTGACGATCGTGCTCGTCCACGAGCTCGGCCATTTCTTCGTCGGCCGCTGGTGCGGGGTGAAGGTCGACGCCTTCTCGCTCGGTTTCGGGCCGGAGCTCGCTCATTACGTCGACCGCAAAGGCACGCGCTGGCGCCTGGCCGCGCTGCCGCTCGGCGGCTACGTCAAGTTCCATGGCGACGCCAACGGCGCCTCTGTGCCGGACAAGGAGGACCTCTCCTCGATGTCGACGGCAGAGCGCAACGTGACCCTGCATGGGCAGAACGTGTGGCGGCGAATCGCCATCGTCGCCGCGGGACCTGCCGCCAACATGGTCTTCGCCTTCGTGATCTTCGCGGCGCTGTTCCACTTCAACGGCCGCGTCGTCATCAAGCCCGAGGTCATGACCGTCGTCGCCGGGGGGCCAGCCGAGAAGGCGGGCTTCAAGGAGAAGGACATCATCAAGTCCGTCGATGGGACCCCGATCACGTCCTTCGAAGACATTCAGCGCCTGCTGCTGCTCAGCGACGGCGCGCCGCTCGAGGTCGTGGTGGACCGCGCCGGCACGGATCTCACGCTGTCGCCGGTGCCGCTATCGCGCAACCAGCCGACCCCGTTCGGGCCGATGCGCACCATGATGATCGGCGTGCAGGCCAGCAACGTGGCCGGCAACAGCTGGATGGAGACCTACGGCGTTGGCGAATCGTCGAAGATGGCGGTGTCCGAGATCGTCTTCCGCGTCGAGACGATCCTCCACTTCTTCAAGGGCCTCGCGGTCGGCACGGCCTCGACGGACCAGCTGTCGGGCCCGATCCGAATCGCCCAGGTGACCGGCGTCCTCGCCCAGGAGGGCCTGATCCCGCTGATCTACCTCGCCGCGGTGCTGTCGGTGTCGATCGGTTTCCTGAACCTGCTGCCGATCCCGATGCTCGACGGTGGCTACCTGATGTTCTTCGCCTTCGAGGTGATCCGCGGCAAGGCACTGCCGGAGCGGGCGCAGGAGGTGGGCTACAGGATCGGGCTGACGGTCGTGGCGAGCCTCATGATCTTCGTCGCCTACAACGACATCGCGCGGACTTATCAGTCCGTGATGCAGACGCACGCAACGGCAACGACGAATAGCAAATAACAACCTATAACAGAGGGTTAACCTTGTCCGTTAACCCTCTTATTACCGTGAAGCGTGTCTTGATCGCCACGGCAGGGTGAAAACGGGGCCAACGGGCCGTTCGTCATTTTCTCACCCAGGTAAAGCAGGTAGAACCGAACGTAGGGGTGGAGGCGACCGCGCAAGCGGGAGCTTCCAAAACCGGGTGCGCTTGCGCATCCGGTCGCCGCCAGCAGGCGGCGTAAAGCGAAAAATGCACGCGGGGGCCGGACCGGTAATGCTTCGTTTCAAGGGTCACATCCACCGGCTAGCGCTATTCGCAGCCGTGCTGATTTCCCTCACGAGCTTCATGGCGACCGCTTTCGCTGCTGAAGTCGCCGTCCGCGGTAACCACCGCGTCGATTCCGAGACGATCCGCTCCTACTTCGCCGGCACCTCCGCCGACGACGTCAACAAGGGCGTCAAGGACCTCTACGCGACCGGGCTCTTCTCGAGCGTCAAGGTCAGCCGCGGCGGCGGCGGCGTGGTGATCACCGTCGACGAGAACCGGTCGATCAATCGCGTCGTCTTCGAGGGTAACAGCAAGGTCAAGTCCGAGCAGCTCGCCGGCGAGGTGGCCTCGAAAACGCGCGGGCCCTACAGCCCGACGATCGTCAACGCCGACATCGAGCGCATCAAGGACATCTACCGCCGCTCCGGCCGCGCCGCCGCCACCGTGACGGTGCGGACCGTCGAGCTGTCCAACGGCAAGCTCGACGTCGTCTTCACGGTCAACGAAGGCGACAAGACCGGCATCAAGGAAATCAATTTCGTCGGCAACCACGCCTATTCGGGTGGCAAGCTGCGCGACTTGATGGACACGTCGGAAATGAACTTCCTGTCGTTCTTCAAGTCGTCGGACGTCTACGATCCAACCCGCATCGGCAGCGACCTCGAGCTCATCCGCCGCTTCTACCTGAAGAACGGCTACGCCGACTTCCGCGTCATCGGCTCGGACGCCCAGTACGTCGCGGCCAAGAACGGCTACGTGGTCACGATCACGGTCGAGGAAGGCCCGAAATACACCGTCGGCTCGGTCAGCGTCGATTCGCATGTCGCCGCGCTCCCGAACGCCAGCCTGCAGCGCTTCATCCGTCTTGGCGTCGGCGACACCTACAACGGTGACCTCGTCGAGAAGACGGTCGAGACGATGACCCGCGAGGTCAATCGCCGCGGCTACGCCTTCTCGCAGGTGAAGCCGCGCGGCGATCGCGATCCGACCACCCGGCACGTCTCCATCGTCTTCACGGTCGAGGAAGGCCCGCGCGTCTACATCGAGCGCATCGTCATCACCGGCAACAGCCGCACGCGCGATTACGTCATCCGTCGCGAGTTCGAGATCGGCGAAGGCGACGCCTACAACAAGGTGCTGATCGACAAGACGGAGCGGCGCCTGAACGGCCTCGGCTTCTTCAAGAAGGTCACGATCACCAATCAGCAGGGCTCGGCGCCGGATCGCGTGATCCTCGTCGTCAATGTAGAGGACCAGCCGACCGGCTCGCTGTCGCTGTCGGGTGGCTACTCGACGGTCGACGGCATCATCGGCGAAGTCGCGGTCACCGAGACCAACTTCCTCGGCCGCGGCCAGTACGTCCGCGCCGCGCTCACGGCGGGTCAGCGCACGCGCGGCATCGAGTTCAACTTCACCGAGCCGTACTTCCTCGGCCAGCGCCTGGCGGCGGGTTTCGACCTCTTCGCCAAGCAGACCGACGTCTCGCAGTACTCGTTCTACAACAACTTCGTGGCCGGCGGCACGCTGCGCCTCGGTCTCCCGGTCACCGACGAGATCACCTTCTCGCCGCGCTACTCGGTCTATCGCTCGGAGATTTCGATCCCGAACAGCGCCGAGTACCCGTACAACGACTGTAGCGCTCCCATATACGGAATCACGCCGTCGCCGGACCACTCGGGTCACGCCTACGGTACGCTGGGGGCGAACCCCTACTACAACTGCTTGAACAACGGCGAAGCCTCGCTGGCGCTCAAGCAGGCGGCGGGCTCGACGGTCACCTCCCTGTTCGGCTACACGCTGTCCTACAACACGATCGACAACCCGAAGAACCCGGCCGAAGGCTTCCTCGCCGAGCTTCGCCAGGACATCGCCGGCGCCGGCGGCACCGAGCACTTCCTGCGCACGACGGGCGACATCCGCTACTATCACCCGATCTACGACCAGATCATCGGCCTCATCCACTTGCAGGCCGGCGACATCCGCAGCACCCAGGGCGGCGCCGACAACCTGCGCATCGTCGACAACTTCAACCTCGGACCGACCCTGGTGCGTGGCTTCGCGCCCGACGGTATCGGCCCGCGCGACGTGTCGAACGGCATCGACTACTCGGGCAACCCGCTTGGCGGCACCGAGTACTGGGGCGCTTCGGTCGAAAGCCAGTTCCCGCTCTATGGCGTGCCGCGCGACCTCGGCCTAAAGGGTGCCGTGTTCTACGACGCCGGTTCGGTCTTCGGCTTCCATGGCCAGACCAACTTCACGGGCGGTGGCCCGGTCGTTCCCTACAACACCGCGCCGCTCTACACGCAGGGCAACACGATCACCGTCGGCGGCAACACGACGTCGATCCGCTCGGCGGCCGGTGTCTCGCTCATCTGGGCGTCGCCGCTGGGGCCGATCCGCTTCGACTTCGCCAAGGCGCTCACCAAGAACCTGTACGATCAGACGCAGATCTTCCGCTTCTCGGGTGGCGCGACCTTCTGATCGTTCGCCCGATCTCGAGACCTTGGAGGGGAGCCGGTTCGCTGGCTCCCCTCTTGCTTTCGGGCGCCGCACGGTCGAACAGGCAAGGGCGCCGTGCTGCCGCGGCCGGACCCGAAGCCTGATGAGCGACCCCGTCTTCCGCAGACCTTCCAGCACTCTGGCGCTTGTCGCCGTGGCGGCCGCCGCCGGCTGCGAGCTCCCGCCAGGCGCCGACCCGGAGCGACTCATCGTCGGCGTGGCCGGGCTCGTGCTCGCCAAGTCCGACCAGCTCGCGCTCGCCGCCGACGAGCGCGCGGCCTCCGACCTCGCCGGGACGCGGGCAGGCGCCTGCCTGGTGCCGCCGCAGCTTCGCGATCGCGTCCCTGCGACGACCGTCGCGCTCGTGAGCGACGCGCCCGCCGAGGCGTTCGCGCGCGTTGCCGCGCGGATCGATCCGGAGACGCGGCGCCCGTCGCTCTGGCTCGGTGCCGAGCCGATCGACGCGCGGGCGTTCGTCGCCGCCGACGCGCGGCTCGAGCCGGGCGTGCGCGTCGCGCCGGGCGCCATCATCGGCTCGGGCGCCGAGGTAGGCGCGGCGACGACGATCGGCGCCAACGCGCTGATCGAGGCGGGTGTCAGGGTCGGACGTGGCTGCGCGATCGGCGCCCATGTGACGATCGGCCATGCCCTCGTCGGCGACCGCGTCGTCATCCATCCCGGCGCGCGCATCGGAATCGTCGAGCCGGGCGGTCCCTGCCTCGGGCGGACGATCGTCCAGGACGCTGTCGAGATCGGAGCCAATGCCGCGATCGCGCGCGGCGGCCTCGCCGACACGATCCTGGGGGAAGGCGCCGTGGTGGCGCCCTGCGCCTTTGTTGCGCG
This sequence comes from Beijerinckiaceae bacterium, assembly GCA_965277735.1. Classification (GTDB taxonomy): domain Bacteria; phylum Pseudomonadota; class Alphaproteobacteria; order Rhizobiales; family Beijerinckiaceae; genus RH-AL1. The sequence continues at coordinate 2,813,217 of CBDIDO010000003.1, read as the reverse complement.
CGACACGGTCGTGCCGCGTTTCGGACGCGTCGGTCCGCCTCCCACCTGAGGGACGGTCGAGCGGCGGCGTTTTGCCAGCCGCCAAAATGGTCTAGAGGGAGCGTCCGCAGCGATGCAGGAGCGTCCCGGCGAGCGAAGGGTCAGAAATGGACGATGTGGTGACCAAACGCGTGGTCGAAAGCTTCGACATCCACAAGATCATGAAGCACCTGCCGCACCGCTATCCGTTCCTGATGGTCGACCGAATCCTCGAGTGGGACGAAGACAAGACCTGCGTCGGGCTGAAGAACGTCACGATCAACGAGCCGCACTTCCAGGGGCATTTTCCCGGCGAGCCGGTGATGCCCGGCGTGCTTCTGCTCGAAGGCATGGCGCAGACGGCCGGGGCCTTTTGCATCGCCCACAGCGCGCAGGATGGGAAGCCGGCGCCGCTCGTCTATTTCATGACGATCGACAAGGCGAAGTTCCGCAAACCGGTGGTCCCGGGTGACCGCGTCGAGTTCCACGTCGAGCGCACCAATCGGCGGCGCAACATGTCGTGGTTCAAGGGACGCGCGCTGGTCGATGGTGTCTGCGTCTGCGAGGCGGAGTTCTCGGCGCTGCTCGCCGACGCGCCGGTCTAGGCAAAGCACGGAGGCAGCAATGGTGAAGGCGATCCGGGTCCACGAGTTCGGTGGACCCGACGTGATGCGCGTCGAGGAGATCGAGGTCCCGCCGCCCGGCAAGGGCGACGTCCTCGTCCGATTCCATGCCGCGGGCGTGAATTACATCGACACCTATTTCCGCACCGGGGCCTACAAGCCGCCGGCGATGCCCTTCGTGCCCGGCAACGAGGGCGCCGGCGAGGTCGCGGCGCTCGGCAAGGGCATAAAAGACCTGAAGGTGGGCGACCGCGTCGCCTTCGTCGGCACGCTCGGCTGCTATGCCGAGCAGCGCATCGTGCCCGCGGACCGGCTCGTCAAGCTGCCGAAGGCGATCTCGTACGAGACGGCGGCGGCGATGATGCTGAAGGGCCTCACCGCGCAATATCTGCTGCGCCAGACCTTCAAGGTGAAGGCCGGCGACCGGATCCTCGTCCATGCGGCGGCAGGCGGCGTCGGGCTCATTCTCTGCCAATGGGGCAGGGCGCTCGGCGCGCATGTGATCGGCACCGCCGGCACGCCGGAGAAGGCCGCTCTCGCCAAGAAGGCCGGCGCCAAGCACGTGATCCTCTATCGCGACGAGGATTTCGTCGCGCGCGTGAAGGAGATCACCAAGGGCAAGCTGTGCGACGTGGTCTATGACGGGGTCGGCAAGACCACGTTCCCCGGCTCGCTCGACTGCCTGCGGCCGCTCGGGACGTTCGCGAGCTTCGGATCCGCCTCGGGCAAGATCGAGGCGTTCGACATCAACGTGCTGGCGGCGAAAGGCTCGCTGTTTGCGACGCGACCGACGCTCGGGACCTATACGGCCGAGGCCGAGAACCTCAAGAAGATGGCGCGGGATCTGATGCGTGTCGTCGCGAGTGGCGACGTCCACATCGCGCTCCACGCGACCGCGCCGCTCGATGATGCCGTCGCGGCCCACACCTCGCTCGAGGCGCGCGAGACGACCGGCTCGACGGTCCTCACGTTCTGACAGCCCTATCGCAAACGAAAAAGCCCGGCCGCAAGGCCGGGCTTTTCCATGTCGCTTCGTTCGAGGCCCGTCGCGCTCAGTAGCGCGCGACGACCGGGGCCGCGACCGGCGTCTCGAAGCGGTAGCTGAAGCCGCCCTGGACGCGGTTGTTGGTCTCGTGGTGGCGGACGTTCAGACCGCCACCCGTCGAGCCGGCGAGGTTCTCGGTGAACGTGCCGTAGTCGGTGTAGCGATACTCGGCGCGCAGCGACCAGTTGTTGGAGATCGCGTACTCGACGCCGCCGCCGAGCGTGTAGCCGACGCGGGTGTGCGACGAGTTGTCGGACAGGCCGTTGATCGTGTTCACGTAGCTGTTGTGCAGGTCGCCGAAGGCGGCGCCGCCCGTGGCGTAGAACAGCACGCGATCGTAGGCGATACCGACGCGGCCGCGGATCGAACCCTGGATATCCTCGCGGATGCCATTGTTGATGCCGCCGAGCAGGTAGTTGCTCTTGTAGTTCGAGCCGTCGGCGTCACCTTCGATACCGACGACGAGGCCGCCGCCGCCGAAGCCGCCGCCAAAGCTGTTGAGGAGCGGCAGCGACTGGGTCGAGAAGTTGTAGCCGACGTGGCCACCGCCGATGAAGCCGTTCGCCTTCTGGCTGCGGGACGCGAGGCCGGTGCCGACGCGGTCGTAGGCGTAAGCATTGGAGGCGCCGAACTCGTAGCCGGCCTGGCCACCGATGTAGAGACCGGTCCAGGTGAAGACCGGGATCGGGGGCGGCACGAAGACCGGAGGCGCACGGCGCGACGGCAGATCGGCGGCGAACGCGGTGGTGGAAAGAAGCGCGAGGCCGAGAACGGCAGCGCCATACGTCTTGATCTGCATGGTGAGATCCCCTCTCTGAAGCAGCACCCTGGTGTAATGCAGCTATCGTGGCAAAAGACCACGCCCCGACTCCCCTGAAGGTCGCTTCAGGACCCGCGTTGCAAAGACGCTACAAGTCGCCCTCTTTTTAGGCAAAAAAGCGGGGCCCGGCCGTGGCCGAGCCCCTTGCGTATGAGGACTCAGTAGCGCGCGACGACGGGCGCCGGCACGAAGGTGTCGAACTTGTAGCTGAAGCCGCCCTGGACTCGGTTGTCGGTCTCGTGATGGCGGACGTTGACGCCGCCGATCGAGTCGGAGAAAGAGCCGAAATCGGTGTAGCGATACTCGCCGCGCAGCGACCAGTTGTTGGAAATCGCGTATTCGACGCCGCCGCCGACCGTGTAGCCGACGCGCGTGTGCGACAGCGAGGCGTTGAGGCCGTTGAACGCGTAGGTGTTGCTGAGATCGCCGAAGGCGACACCGCCGGTGCCGTACACCAGCACGCGGTCGAAGGCGACGCCGAGACGGCCGCGGACCGAGCCCTGGATGTTCTGGCGGCTCGCGTCGCCGATGGCGCCGATCAGGTAGTTCGACTTGTAGTTCGAGCCGTCGACGTCGCCCTCGACGCCGAGGACGAGGCCGCCGCCACCGAAGCCGCCGAAATTGCCAAAATTGCCGAAGCCGAGCGACTGCGTGGAGAAGTTGTAGCCGACGTGCGCGCCACCGACGACGCCGTTGGGGCTCACACCGGCAGCGGCCAGGCCGAGGCCCGTACGCGACGACGCAAGCGCGTTCGAATGGCCGAACTCATAGCCGACCTGGCCACCGACATAGAGGCCGGTCCAGGTGAAAACCGGGAGAGCCGGGGGCGCAATGTAGACCGGGGGGCGGCGACGCGAGGGGAGATCGGCCGCGAAGGCCGTGCCGGCGAGCGCACCGAGCGCCACCGTCGAGAGGAGGATCTTGTTGAACACGGGGGGAATCCTTTTCAAGAAGCAGTGACGCTCGCGCGGGAGCACGTCCCGGCCAGCACCGAAAGCTCCAGACCGAAGCTTCGCTCGATGGTTTAAAACCCCAGAAGTATCTGATTGGTTACTGTAATTATTTATTAAGCACGTTTCTGATCATCAATGTGAGAAACAAATACCAATTATAGTCTATTAACCAACAACGCCCGCGAGATCATAGGCATCCGAGCTTTGGATATTTACGGTCACGACATCGCCGGCGCGTAGCGGGCGGCGGCTCGCGATGTGCACCTTGCCGTCGATCTCGGGAGCGTCGCCCATCGTGCGGCCGGTCGCGCCGCGCGGGCCGCCCTCGTCGACGATGACCTTCAGGTGCCGGCCGACCTTGCGCTTCAGCAGCCGCGCGCTGATCGCCTGCTGGTGGGCCATCAAACGATCGCGGCGGCTCGCGCGCAGCTCTTCCGGCACCGGTTCGCGGCCGAGATCGTTGGCCGGCGCGCCTGCGACGGGCTCGTAGGCGAAGGCGCCGACGCGGTCGAGCTTCGCCTCGCTCAGCCATTCGAGGAGGGTGTCGAAATCCTCCGCCGTCTCACCCGGGAAGCCCGTGATGAAGGTCGAGCGAATCGCGAGATCCGGGCAGATTCGGCGCCACGCCGCGATTCGGTCGAGCGTGCGGACCTGGTCGCCCGGTCGGCGCATCGCCTTCAGCACGGACGCGCTCGCGTGCTGGAAGGGGATGTCGAGATAGGGGAGCACCTTGCCCTCGGCCATCAGGTCGATGACCTCGTCGACGTGGGGGTAGGGATAGACATAGTGCAGTCTCACCCAGGCGCCGAGCGAGCCCAGCTCGCGGACGAGGTCGAAGAAGCGCGCGCGCACCTCTCGCTCCTGCCAGACACTCGATTCGTAGTGCAGGTCGATGCCGTAGGCGCTCGTGTCCTGCGAGATGACGAGCAGCTCCTTCACGCCGGCCTTCACGAGGCGCTCGGCCTCGCGCAGCACGTCCGCCGCGGGTCTCGAGACGAGCCGTCCGCGCAGATGCGGGATGATGCAGAACGAGCAGCTGTTGTTGCAACCCTCGGAGATCTTCAGATACGCGTAGTGGCGCGGCGTCAGCCTTATGCCCTGCGGCGGCACCAGCGACAGCCTCGGGTCATGCGGCGCCGGCGCAGCGGCGTGGACCGCGCCGACGACGCTCGCATAATCCTGCGGCCCGGTGATCGCGAGAAGATCGGGGAAGCGGTCGCGGATGTCGTTGGGCTCGGCGCCCATGCAGCCGGTGACGATCACCTTGCCGTTCGATTCCATCGCCTCGCGGATCGCGGCGATCGATTCGGCCTTGGCGCTGTCGAGGAAACCGCAGGTGTTGACGATCGCGAGATCGGCACCGGCGTGAGTCTTTGCGAGCTCGTAGCCCTCGGCGCGCAGCTGCGTGATGATGCGCTCGCTGTCGACGAGCGCCTTAGGGCAGCCGAGAGAGACGAAGGAGATCCGCGGGGCGGGGGCGGACAGGTCCGCTGGTGTCGACATCGCGCTGACGTGCCATGCGGCCGCGGTGTTGGGCAATAAGAAAAACCCGGCACTGAGGCCGGGTTCTTCGATGGCGTTGAGACCTGGTGTCGCTCAGTAGCGGGCGACGACCGGGGCCATGGTGGGCGTCTCGAACTTGTAGCTGAAGCCCATCGTCGCGCGCTGGACGATGTCCTTGTGACGGGTGTTGAAGCCGTAAGCCGCAGCGGTGGTGTCGACGTAGCTGCCGAAGTCGGAGTAGCGATACTCGGCGCGCAGCGACCAGTTGGTGGTGATGGCGTACTCGACGCCGCCGCCGACCGTGTAGCCGATACGCTGGTGCGTCAGGTCGGCATTCAGCGTCGCGCCAGCCGCGTTGAACGCGGAGTAGTGGCTCTGGAACTCGGCGAAGGCGACACCGCCCGTGGCGAAGAACAGAGCGCGGTCGACCGCGATACCGACGCGACCGCGAACCGAGCCGGCAACGTCCTGCTGGGTCTGCTCACGGAGGCCGATGGCGCCCGGGAAGATCACGGCGCCACGGTAGTTGGAGCCGGTGATGTCACCTTCGATACCGATCACGCCGCCGGCGCCGCCGAATCCGCCGACGAAGGGGATGCCGGCGAGGCCGCCAGCAGCGCCGCCGAGGAGCGACTGCGTCGAGAAGTTGTAGCCGATGTGGCCACCGCCGATGACGCCGTCATGCTTGCCGACGAGATAGCTGACCGAGTTGCCGGTGGTGCCGGTCGACGTGGCCGTGTCCTTACCGAAGTCGTAGCCGATGTCGCCGCCGACGTAGAAACCGGTCCAAGTAAAGACGGGAACCGGCGGCGGGATGTACACCGGGGGAGCCCGGCGCGAGGGCAGATCGGCCGCGAAGGCCGTTCCGCTGATGGCCACTAGAGCCACAGTTGACAAGAGGACTTTCCGAATCACGCTGTTGTTCCTTTCGGGTGCGGAATGCGATGTCCAATGGATAGCCGAAAGCGTCTGGGCCACAACCTGTAAAGGCGGATTCAAGGCTGTCGGAGGGCCTTATCCTGGCGGGTGTTACCGACCTGCAACGGAATAGACAGCGCCAGACACACGCGTCTTAAAGCCGTCTTAATAGAGGGGCGCCTGGCCGAGAGCCGCTTCTTGCGCATGCCGGGGTCTTGTCGGCTCGCGAGCGCGGTCGGGCGATCTGCTCCTCGCAGCTTCCGCTTTGCTTCCCGGGGGCAGGATGCTTACAAGCGCCGCAACCCATGGAGTTTCCAATGACATTCAGAGCCGCGCCGATCGTCGTTTCCGCCGTCGTCCTGGCTTTCTCCATCCCTCTCGGTGCGGCCATCACGTCGGTCGCGGCCCAGGATAATCCGCACTACTCGATCGAGGACGTCACGGCCTGCTCGGCGGACGCGATGCGGCTCTGCCGGGACAAGATGCCCGACATCGACAAGATCGAAGATTGCATGAAGGCGAACTACCAAAACCTGCGCCCGAAGTGCCAGGCGCGCATGGATCGCGCGAAATAAGGCTTGGCGTCAGCTCGCCATCGCGATCGTATCGCGGACGAGCGGGTAGATCTCCCCGGCCCAGCGGCGTCCGCTGAACACTCCGTAGTGCCCGACCCCTGTCTGCACGTGATGCGTCTTGCGATACTGCCGCACGCTCGTGCAGAGATCCTGTGCCGCCATCGTCTGGCCGAGCCCGCAGATGTCGTCGCGCTCGCCCTCGACCGTCAGCAGCGAGAGGCGGCGGATCGCGCGCGGCTCGACCGGTCGGCCTGAGATGCGCAACGCGCCCTTCGGCAGCGCATGCTCCTGGAACACCAGTTGCACCGTCTCGAGGTAGAAGTCGGCGGCAAGGTCCATGACGGCGAGGTATTCTTCGTAGAAGGCCTGCAGCCGCGCGTAGGTCGAGGTGTCGCCCTGGGCGAGGGCTTTCGACATGTCCGCGAAGGCGGCCTTGTGGCGGTCGAGGTTCATGCTGAGGAAGGCCGTCAGCTGCATGAACCCAGGATAGACCCGGCGCCCGGCGCCCTTGTAGCCGGGGGGCACCTTGTCCGTCAGGTTTTTCTCGAACCAGCCGATCGGCCGCTCGCAGGCGAGCTTGTTGACCGCGGTCGGGCTCAGGCGCGTGTCGATCGGGCCGGCCATCAGGACGAGGCTGCGCGGCAGGGCCGGATCGTCATCCTCGGCCATCAGCGCCGCGGCAGCGAGCGCCGGCACAGCCGGCTGGCAGACCGCCATCAGATGCGTGCCTTCGCCCAGCACCTGCAGGAAGTGGATGATCTGCTGAACATAGGCCGAGAGATCGAAAAGCCCTGCTTCGCGCGGCACGTCGCGGATGTTGTGCCAATCGGTGATGTAGACGTCGTGGTCGATCAGCATCGTCTGCACGGTGGAGCGCAGCAGCGTCGCGAAATGCCCCGACATCGGCGCGACCAGCAGCACCTTCGGCTGCTCGACGGCGAGGTCCTTCTTGAAGCGGACCAGCGTGGCGAACGCCGTCGTGGCCACGACCTCCTCGTCAACGGCGACGCGCGCGTTGCCGATGGTAACAGGCTCGATCGCGAAGGGCGGCCGCGTCGCGGTGACGCGCAATCCGGCGAAGGCATCGAGGTCGCCGGCGATGCCGCGTATCGTGCGGGGCAGAACGCCCGGCCACGGCAACCGCAGGGTCGTGGCCGCCATCGCCGCGAACGGGCGCATGAGGTCGACGAGCGCCATCTGCGCTTCGAAGGCCTGGTAGATCATCTCTCCACGGCCTTCATCATCTCTGCGCGGGTCCAGCAGCTTCAGCGTGACTATGGTTTGACGGCATGCAACATGCAAGCCATGGCGGGATAGAGATCGGGAGGGACGTTTGGCCGAGGCCACGCTGACGATCAGCAGCCGCAATTACTCGTCTTGGTCTTTGCGCGGCTGGCTGCTCACCAAGATGTCGGGGCTCGATTTCGACGTCGCGATCGCCCCGCTCGACGATCCCGCGACGCGCGCCGAGCTGCTCCTTTTGTCACCCTCGATGCTGGTGCCGTGCCTGCGCCATGACGGGCTGACGATCTGGAACAACCTCGCGATCGGCGAGTACCTGCATGAGATCAGGCCGGACGCCGCGATCCTGCCGGCCGACCGCGCGCGCCGCGCCCGCTGCCGTTCAATCTCGGGTGAGATGCACGCGGGCTTCGCGCCGCTGCGCTCGGCCCTACCGATGAACATCAAGGCGAGCTTCCCGTCGTTCCGGGTCTTTTCGCGCGCGCAGGCCGACATCGATCGCATCCTCACGATCTGGCGCGAATGCCTCTGCGAGTTCGGCGGCCCCTGGCTGCTTGGGGAGCACCGGTCGATGGCGGATGCCATGTTCGCGCCCGTCGCCACCCGCTTCCGGACCTACCACGTGGCGATCGACCACGTCTGTCAGGCCTATTGCGACCGGATCCTCGACACGCCCGAGATGCGCGAGTGGGATGCCGAGGCGCGGACCGAGCCGGACGAGATCGAAGAGCTCGAGATGGAGTTCTAGGAGCGCAATCTAGCGCCGGTAGCAGTTCCAGGGGTCGCGGCTGTCCGCGCAATGGCGCTCTTCGGGTTGCTCGATGACCCGCGAAGGCTGCTCCGTCTGTGGCGCATCGTCAGCAGGAGACCCGGTGCCGGTCGCGGCAGGTTCCGCGCTGGGCTCGGGCCGCTCCGGTTTCGGGCCGCCGTAGTAGAGATCGCACAGCGTCCCTTCGCAGCGTTCCTGCGGCGCACCCTGCATCATGCCGAGCAGGCCGCCGCCCTGCACCGCGACCACCGGCTTGCGTGGCGGCGCGCTACCGGTAACCGGCTGCTGCGAGGTCTGCTGTTGCTGCTGGGTCGACGCGCCGCCGGAGAAGAAGCGGCCGAGCAGGGTGTTTTTGGGGTCGATCACCACCGGCTTGGCCGGGGCGGGCTGCGCTTCCGCGGCCGGCGGCGGCGATCCGCCGTAATAGAGATCGCACAACGTGCCCTCGCAACGGTCGCCGGCCGACGCCGGAAAAGCTGCGAAAACCGTCGCGGCCAGCGCGACAAGGCCAGCAAGGTTGAAACGCAAAAGACGAGATGACATTCGGCGCGCTCTATACCAGCGACGCCGGACTCGTAGCATTGTCCGACGCGCGTCGAAAGACGCCCGCCATCGCTTGCGGCGAAGTGTTGCCGCGCGGTGCTTAAGCGTTACGGAGCGGATCGAGCCCGCGCGCCACCGCAGTCGTCGCAAGGGTCAGCGCGACCGCCGCGCCTGCGATGATGAGGGCAGTGCCGATCGCCAAATGGCCCGAAGCGGCCGCGGCCAATTCGGAGGGCACCAGGACGGTGCTGACGGCCGCCACGACGAAGGCCGTGACGCGCACGAGAACCGCGGCCGGACGTGGGTCGCGGGAGGGACGGATGCCGATCATCGGAACCTCTGGTGTGAGCACATCGGACTGATGCTGCATCGCAATATGACGGCGATCGGTAAACTTTGCCAATGGCTTGCGCATCGCGCTGCATCCATAGCAGGGATGCGTATGCTGCAATGCAGCAACAGGCCGAGCCTCAGTCGTGCATGCGCGGGATGAGCCTCACCCACGCCGGTGCGATCTCGCCAGGTTCGGTGGCAGCGATCGCCGCGACCACCTCGTCGATCCCTTCGCGGTCGAAATTGGGGGCGCCCGGGTCGGTCTCGTAGGCGAACTCGACGACGAGGATCGGCTCGGCCTTGCCATCCTCGATCGTCCATTCGACCCATGTCCGGTGAACCGAGACGCTTGCTTCGAGACGCTGCCGGACCGGGGACTTCCGCGATTTGAAGAATCCGAACATCGATGTGCCCCGGACCTGGGCCTCAGGCCTCGATCCGCTCCCAGCCGTTCATGCCGAGCCGCTCCTGCGGCAGGTAACGCGCCTTGTAGGCCATCTTGCGAGAGCCCTCGACCCAGTAGCCGAGATAGAGATGCGGCAGGCCCAGCTTCTTCGCCCGCTCGACATGGTCGAGGATCATGTAGCTGCCAAGCGAGCGCGCCTGCAGCTCGGGATCGAAGAACGAGTAGACCATCGAAAGCCCGTCGGCGAGCACGTCGGTGAGGCAGACCGCCGCGAGCCGCCCGGCCGAGCCTGACGACGTCGGGCCGACCCGGTACTCGACGAGGCGCGTCTCGACGTGGCTGTCCTCGACCATCATCGAATAATCGAGCACCGTCATGTCGGCCATGCCGCCGTCGGCGTGGCGGGCATCGAGATAGGTGCGGAACAGCGAATATTGCTCGGAGGTCGGATCGGAGCGGACGACCGTGCCGCGCATGTCGGAGTTGCGCTCGAGCACCCGGCGCAGACTGCGCGAGACCTGGAGTTCCTGCGTCTTGACCCGCACCGAGACGCAGGCCCTGCAGGCTTCGCAGGCGGGCCGGTAGGCGATGGTCTGCGAGCGACGGAAACCGGATTGCGTCAGCGTGTCGTTGAGGCCCGCGGCACGGCGGCCGATCAGATGCGTGAAGACCTTTCGCTCCTCGCGGCGCGGCAGGTAGGGGCAGGGCGACGGTGCCGTCAGGTAGAACTGCGGGGCGTCACGCGGTTCTCTCGACACTCAGGGGTCCCTCGCAGAGTCGGTACTTAGATTACCGTTCCGGTGCGCGCCCGCAAGCGCGCTCTGGGGACAAGTGGTAGCGCCGACGCGCCCCAGCATTCGCTCGAAGGGTCGCGGGTGATCGGGCCGGCCCCTTGGGCGCGTCGGCGTGAGGAGGATTTCGCGGCAAGCTCGTTAACGAAACCTTACTTCACTCTGCGGCACTCGCGCGACTTTCCCGCTTGGTTGCCAAAGCGCCACCAGCCCTGCGGAAAGCGCGGGCGGCGGCCCTTGTGAAGCCGCGTGGGCCGTGCCTAAAGGAGGCCGCGCAACAGGAGACCCCCCATGGCCGAGACGCTGGTTCGCACGGGCAAGCTCGTCACCGTTTTCGGCGGGTCCGGCTTCGTCGGGCGTTACGTCTCCAAGGCTTTGGCCGAGCACGGCTGGCGCGTGCGCGTTGCCGTGCGGCGCCCCGGCTCCGCCTTCGCGCAGCAGCCCTCCGGCGTGGTCGGCCAGATCACCGCCGTGCAGGCCAACCTGCGCTATCCCGACTCCGTTGCCCGTGCCGTGCGCGACGCGGATGTGGTCATCAATCTCGTCGGTTTGCTGTCCAAGGCCGGCCCGCAGACGTTTTCCGCGATCCATGTCGAAGGCACGCGCGCCATCGTCGAGGCGACGAAGGCGGCCGGCATCACGCGCTTCGTGCAGATGTCGGCGATCGGGGCCGACCCGGACTCGCCGGCCGAATACGGGCGCACCAAGGCCGAGGCCGAGGCGATCGTGCTGGCGGCGCTGCCCGAAGCGGTGATCGTACGCCCGTCGATCATCTATGGGCCGGAGGACAAGTTCTTCAACCGCTTCGCCGCCATGGCGCGGATGATGCCGGCGCTGCCGCTGATCGGCGGCGGCCACGGCCTGCTGCAGCCCGTGTTCGTCGGCGATGTGGCGGAGGCAATCGCGATCGCCGCCGACGGCAAGGCCAAGCCGGGCACGATCTACGAGCTCGGTGGTCCGGAGGCGCGCTCCTTCAAGGAAATCATGGCCTTCATCCTGGAGACGATCGGCCGGCGTCGTGCTCTCGTCCCGCTGCCGTTCCCGGCTGCAATGGCCATGGGACGCGGCACCGAGACGGTGAAGAAGCTCGCCTTCGGCCTCTTCCCGCCGATGCTCGACATGACCGAGGACCAGGTGAAGCTCCTGCAGATCGACAACGTCGTCTCGCCGGCCGCCAGGGCCGAGGGCCGCACGCTGCAGGGCCTCGGCATCCGGCCGGAAAGCTTCGAGGCTTTTGTGCCGGGCTATCTCTCGCGCTTCCGCAAGACCGGGCAGTTCGCCGCATATTCGAGCTGATGCGTCCGTCATTGCGAGCGTAGCGAAGCAACCCAGGGGCCGCTGACCTCAACGTCCGAGAGGTGGCTCTTGGGTTGCATCGTCTTCGGCTCGCAATGACGGCGGCGGTAGCCGTCGCGCTACGATCGGCTGGGCGATGCGCACGAGAAGCGCGGTGGCGAAGAGCGGAACGAGGAGCTGGCCGAATGGCACTGCTGCGAGAGCCGCGCACAGCCCCCCGGCGAGGAAGATGCGCAGCGAATGGCGGCGGCGCAGCTCGCGCACGTCGGCGATGTCGCGGTAGCGCAGCGCGGCAAGCTCGAAGAAGCCACGGCCGAGCAGGTAGGCGTTGGCGCCGAAGAAGGCGACCGCGTTGATCCCCGGCACGAAGAGCAGCGCCAAAGCGACGGCGTTCACGAGCAGGCTGATCGCGCCGAACTTGATGCCGATCCACAAGGCGGGTCCGATCGGCATCGCGCGCCCGCGCCCTGCGGGCCCGGCGATCTCCACCTCGACGTGGTCGGCGAGCTCGTCGAAGAACAGGCCGGCGACGACGAACGAGATCGGCGTCACCAGGAAGGCTAGCCCGACGACGAGCCCGAGCCCGGCCGCGACGTGGAGCAGGGTGGCGAGCCAGACCGCGTGCGGCAGGGCGATGTAGGCGACGACGAGCTTTTCCGCGACGATCCCGAGCAGCGCCAGCAGCAGGACCGTGAGGCCGAGCGACTTCCAGAACACGGTGCGGAACGGCGGCGAGAAGATCTGCTCGGCGGCGGCGAGGGCGGCTCGAATCATGCGATCCTTTGGCCATAGCGGCCGTCGTCACGCAACGACGAATGGCTTGCCGGGTCTGGTCGCTGCGCCCCATATGAAACGACGGACGTTTCGCTCGCGAAGGCATGAATCATGGCCGCCACTGGCGCGCTCTTCTCCGACCTCTTCACCTCGATCACCGAGCGAGGGCGGAGCTGGATCGCGCGCAAGCCCGCGGCGGAGCCGGAGGCGGCGAACCCAGACCGCTTTATCGCGTGCTGCGACCGGCTGCTTACCGGGCGCGGCGAGGCCTCGGGAACGGCACTCGCGGCCGAACTGATCGAACGCTACGAGGCGCTCGACGCCGACGGGCGCCACACCGTCTTCCGCGCGCTGCTCGACGATTTCGGACCGGACAAGGACCGTCTTGCGGCGCTCACCACGGCATGGCTCGCCGAGAAGACCGATGCTGCGGCCGCCGAGCTGCATTTCTCGTCCGAGCCGCGGCGTCAGGAGCTGATGCGCCGCCTCAACCGCGCGACGGGCGGCACCAAGGCGCTGGTCGCGATGCGCGCTGATCTCCTCGCCGCGCTGAAGAAGGACAAGACGCTGGCGCCGGTCGACCGCGACTTCGCGCATCTGCTGTCATCCTGGTTCAACCGCGGTTTTCTGGTGCTGCGCTCGATCGACTGGTCGACCCCGGCCATCGTGCTCGAGAAGATCATCCGCTACGAGGCGGTGCACGAGATCCGCGACTTCCCCAGCCTGCGCCTGCGCATCGATCCGCCCGATCGACGCTGCTACGGCTTCTTCCATCCCGCCCTGCCGGACGAGCCGCTGATCTTCGTCGAGGTGGCGCTCACCGACGCGATCCCCGCGGCGATCGGCCCGCTGCTCGATGCCGATCGAAAGCCTGTGACACCCGACAAGGCGAAAGTGGCGGTCTTCTACTCGATCTCGAACTGCCAGAAAGGGCTCGCCGGCATCTCGTTCGGCAACTTCCTGATCAAGCAGGTCGTGCAGGAGCTACGCCGCGACTTCCCGCGCATCGAGACCTTCGTCACCCTGTCGCCGGTGCCCGGCTTTACGCGCTGGCTCGGCGGCGTCGATCTGTCGTCGATCTCGGTCGAAGATCGCCAGCTGCTCGCCAAGCTCGAGACGTCGACCTGGCGCGAGGAGACCGGCGTGCCGGAGCGGATGCGCAAGCTCGTCGAGCCGCTTGCCGCCGCCTATTTCCTCACCGCCAAGCGGCCCGACGGGCGGCCCGCCGATCCCGTGGCGAACTTCCACCTCGGCAACGGCGCGCGGCTCGAGCGGCTCGACTGGCTCGGGGACACCTCCGAGAAGGGGATGCGCGATTCGGCTGGGCTGATGGTCAATTATCTCTACGACCTCGAGGACATCGAGCGAAACCACGAGGCCTTCGCCAACCAGGCCGAGATCGTCGCGGCCTCGGCTGTGCGCAAGCTGCTCCGGCCCGAGGCGAAAGCCGCCGAGCCCGCGCGCTGACCGCTACTCGTCGTTCGCCGAGCTGAGATCCTCCTCGGGGATCGCGCTGCCGCCGTCCTCGCGCTCGTCGTAATTCGGGGCGTCCTGCTTGCCCTTGTCGGGCTTCGCCGGGTTGCCGCCGGGGCGCGGCGCGTGATCGGCCGCATCATCGCCGCGCTTCTTGTCGTCCATGTCAATCTCCATCGGTTCGGCGGTGGAATGCGTGCGCCGGCAATGGGTTCGCCCTTCTCACGCGGGAAAAGCTGCGCGACAATGCGTAGGGCAGGGCAAAAAGACATGAAGTCGATCCTCATCCCGGTGGAAGACCACGACCGCATGGACGGCGTCCTCGAGACGGCGCTCGTCTTCGCGCGCAAGTTCGACGCCTATCTCGAGGGCATTCCGCTCGGGCCGGACATCGCGGAGATGGTGGCGGCCGATTTCTCGATGAGCGGGGTCATCTTCGATGATCGCACGCGCCGCGAATTCCTGCGCAACGCGGCCGAGACCTTCGAGGGCTTCATGTCGCGCAAGGGCGTTCAGCGGCGCTCGGATGCGACGCAGGGGCCGAGCTTCGGCTGGATGGGCGAGGCGCTCGTCTCGCCGACGAGCGTCGGCGAATATGGGCGGGTGTTCGACATCATCGTCGTCGGGCGCCCTGGCGCGGCCTCGACCGAGCCGCATCGCTCGACGCTCGAGACCGCGTTGTTCGAGAGCGGCCGCCCGCTGCTCATCGCGCCGCCCGAGCCCGCGACCACGATCGGCGAGACGATCGCGATCGCCTGGAACGGCTCGAGCGAAACGGCCCGCACCATCGCCTTCGCGATGCCGCTGCTGCTCAAGGCGCGCGACGTACCGGTGCTCGCCGTGCCGGGCCTGCGCCTGCCGGGCCCGTCCGACGCACAGATCGCCCGCGCCCTGCAGCGCCACGGCATCCCCGCCCGCCCCGTCGAGGTGCGCGAGGAGGGGCGTACCCCGGGCCGAGCGCTGCTCGGCGCGGCGCGGGACCTCGGCGCCGACCTGATGATCAAAGGCGGCTACACGCAGAGCCGCATCCGCCAGATGATCTTCGGCGGGGTGACGTCGGACATCCTCGCTGAGGCTGTGCTGCCGGTGTTCATGGCGCATTGAGGGGGCTCCCCGTCGCCGACATAGCCGGGCTTGTCCCGGGCGATCCACCCGGTGCCGCTGCGGCTCCGCGCCAAGAAAAGCCGGGATGTCCCGGCGTGGATGGCCGGGACAGGCCCGGCCATGACTGTGAAAAGGTAGACTTCCACTGGAGAGTCTGCGGCGATGCGGATTGGCACCGTCTACATGATGACCAATTGTCCGAACGGCACGCTCTATCTCGGCGTCACCAGCAACCTGGGTCTGCGCGCCTGGCAGCATCGGACCGGCGCTATGTCGGCATTCACGAAAACACATGGTCTGACGCGCCTCGTCTGGTACGAGCATCAAGAGCTGATCACCGCCGCGATCCAGCCCGAGCGCACGATGAAGCACTGGTCGCGGGCTTGGAAGGTGGGCTGATCCTCGAGTTCAACCCGAACTGGACCGACCTCTACGAGGAGCTGAACTGTTAGCCGTACCCCTCCCGCGCTTCGCTCTCCGTCATGGCCGGGACAAGCCCGGCCATGACGGCGGGAAGGTAGGGCGTCGCCAGCCAAGACTTTGGTGTTCCCACTGACCGACCTCTCCCCTTTCGACGCGGCCGCCATCGTCGTTGTCCTCACGGCGCTGTTCGCGACGATCAATGCGCGCTTCTTGCGGCTGCCGCCGGCGATCGGGCTGACCATGCTCGGCGCGCTGGCCTCGGCAACGATCATCCTCGTGTCGCGGCTCGTGCCGGGCCTGCACCTGCATCGGTTCGCGAAGAGCTTCGTCGACGGGCTCGACTTCAAGACTACCCTGCTGGACGGCATGCTGTCGTTCCTGCTCTTCGCCGGCGCCTTCCACATCGATTGGCGCGACATGCGTGAGGGGCGCTGGGCGATCCTGGCGCTCGCCTCGTTCGGGACCGTGTTCTCGACGCTGCTGGTCGGCCTCGGGCTCAAGGGCCTGCTGCTGGTCGTCGGTCACGACATGCCGTTCGTCTGGTGCCTCGTCTTTGGCGCGCTGATCAGCCCGACCGACCCCGTCGCCGTCATCGCGATCCTGAAGGACGCGTGGCTGCCGCCGTCGATCCAGGCGACGATCGCCACCGAGAGCCTGTTCAACGACGGTGTCGGCGTCGTCGTCTTCACGATCGTGTTCGCCGCCGCGACGGGACAGCAGGAGATGACGCTCGCCGCCGCGTCAAAATTGTTCGCGCTGGAGGCCGGCGGCGGCATCGTCTTCGGCGCAATCATCGGCGCCATCGCTTTCTGGCTGATGCGCGGTATCGCCGATCTCGTCGCCGAGGTCTTGATCACGCTGGCTGTCGTGATGGGCGGCTACGCGGCAGCCCAGGCGATGGGGATCTCCGGGCCGGTCGCGATGGCGGTCGCCGGGCTCATCATGGGCAACCAGGGCGTCAAATACGCGCTGAGCGAGCGCGCCCGTGACTACGTCGTCAATTTCTGGCTGCTGATCGACGAGATCCTCAATGCGGTCCTGTTCCTGCTCGTCGGGCTCGAGGCGATCGCGGTGTGGCGCGAGAACGAGATCATGCTCGTCGCGCTCGCCGCGGTGCCGATCGTGCTCCTGGCGCGCTTCATCTCGGTCGGCGGCCCGCTGCTGCTGCTCTACCGCATCTCGAGCCTCGGCCGCGGCGCAGTGCCGATCCTGGTGTGGGGCGGCCTGCGCGGCGGCATCTCGATCGCGCTCGCGCTGTCGATCCCCAATGGCCCGTATCAGGAGCTAATTTTGGCCGCGACGTATGCCGTGGTGTTCTTCTCGGTGCTGGTGCAGGGCTCGACGATCGGCCGCCTCGCGCGCCGCTACAAGCCGGATGAGCCGGAGCCCGACGCGGTTGCCGAGGGCGCTTGACGATCGGTTCGGCCCCGCTCCTGCCCCGTTTGTGCCTTATCCCGTACGCCCATGAATTTGTTCGTCTTCGGCCTCGGCTACAGCGCGCAGCACTTCGTCCTTTCCTATAAGCAGGCCTTCGAGCAATTGGCCGGCACGGTGCGCGACGTTGCGACGCCGCGGCCGCTGGCGGACGGCGTGGAGCTCCTGCATTTCGGCACCGACGGGGGCAGCCCGGAAATCGAGGAGCGGCTAGGGCAGGCCGACGTGATCCTTGTGTCGATCGCGCCGGGCACCTCGGTTGATCCGGTCCTGGCGCGCTACGGGCGCCGCCTCGCCGCGATCAAGCGGCCGCAAAAAATCCTCTATCTCTCGACGATCGGTGTCTACGGTGACCGTGGTGGCGAGTGGGTCGACGAGACGGCGCTGCCGCATTCGGAGAACGAGCGCTCGAAGGTGCGCATCCACGCCGAGAAGGCGTGGCTGGCGCTCGCCAGGGACCCGGCGAAGACGGTGCACGTGCTGCGCCTCTCCGGCATCTACGGGCCCGGGCGCAACCCGCTCGTCAACCTCGCCGAGGGCAAGGCGCGTCGCATCGTCAAGCCGGGGCAGGTGTTCAACCGCATCCACGTCGAGGACATCGCCCGCGCCTGCGCCGCGCTCGTCGCGCACGAGGGGCCGTCGGATGTCTGGAACGTGACCGACGACGAGCCGGCGCCGCCACAGGACGTCGTCGCCTTCGCCGCCGAGATGATGGCTGTCGCGCCACCGCCCGAGCAGGAGTTCGCAACCGCCGACATGACGCCGATGGCGCGTTCCTTTTATAGCGAGAGCAAGCGGTGCGCGAACCGCAAGATCAAGGACGAGCTCGGCCTCGAGCTTGCCTACCCGACGTATCGTGAGGGTATCGCAGTGCTGTGGGCCGACGGGGAAGGCCGCATCGCGGCGCCGCGCGTATGAGACGGTGCCCGTGAGCAGGGGACTCGCCGTGGACCAAGCGGCGATCGAAGCCTCGCCACGCCCGACGCAAGGACCGATGGCGGACGGCTACATCGGCGCTATCGACGGGCTGCGCGCGATCGCGGTCCTGTCCGTCATGGTCTGCCACCTTCAGCGGACCTGGCTGCCCGGCGGCTTCACCGGCGTCGACGTGTTTTTCGTGATCTCCGGCTTCGTCGTCACGCTGTCGATGGTCGACCAGCATTTCGAGCGCGTGCGGGACATGGTCGCGTTCTTCTATGCGCGGCGGCTCCGACGCATCGCGCCGGCGCTGATCGCGATGCTGCTCGTCGCGACGCTGACGACGGTGATGTTCGTGCCCGATGCCTGGCTCAGCGAGGCGATCCCGTCGACGGGCGTTGCCGCCTTCTTCGGGCTCTCCAACGTCTCGCTCGCCGCGCAGACCGAGGTTTATTTCGCGCCCCGCGCCGAGTTCAACACGTTCCTGCACACGTGGTCGCTCGGCGTTGAGGAGCAGTTCTATCTCGTGTTTCCGGCGCTGATCGCGCTCGTCACCGTCGCGCGGCTGCGGCGCTGGCGCGGGCGCGTCGTCGCGATCCTGGCCGTGCTTTCGGCCGCGTCGCTGGCCTATTGCGCCTGGCTCACCCCGCGCGCACCGGTCTCAGCCTTCTTTCTTTTGCCGGCGCGCTTCTGGGAGCTCGGCGTCGGCATGGTCCTGGCCCTGGCGCTCCAGCGCTGGCGTCCCGCGCTGGCGGCGTGGCCGCGGGGTGCTCGCGACGGGCTTGCCGCGGTCGCGCTTGTCCTCCTCGCCGCGACATTCGCGCTCGCGACCGAGATCGCGTTTCCGTTCCCGTGGGCGCTGGCGCCGGTCGTCGCGACCCTCGTCCTCATCGCCGTCGTCAGCGCCGGCGAGGGGCACGTGGCCGGCGCGCTGACGCTGCCCCCCTTGGCCTATGTCGGGCGCATCTCCTATTCGCTCTACCTCTGGCACTGGCCGGTCTACGTGCTGATGCGCTGGACCCGCGGCCTCGACAGCGCCGTGGCGCAGATCATCGCGATCCTGATCACCTTCGCGCTCGCCGCGCTGTCCTATCGCTTTATCGAGCAGCCGTTCCGCCGCTCGACACGGCTGCGGCGCTGGCCGCGCGTTGCAATCGTCGGCCTCGGCCTCGGCGCGCTCGTCGCGAGCGCCGGTCTGGCACGGACGGCTTTCGCGCTGACCTCCGTCCTCTCGCTCTCGCAGACCAGCCACGCGCAGGTCTGGAGCCCGTTCAGCGCACCGCCGGCCGATGGGCCCTGTCACGCGCATGTCGCAACGCGCTGGGAGCAGGGGGTCAAGATCCTCGATCTGAGCCCTCAGGTGTGCGGTGCGCCGGCGCTGGGCCGGCTGATCGTCGCTGGCGACTCGCATGCAGGCGCTTACCTGCGCCTCCTGCGCGAGCTGACGGAGGCGCGCCGGATCGAAGTCTCGATCTACGCCAGTCCCGGCTGCGCCTTCATGGACTTGCTGACGCCGGCCGCCGCGCTCGCCGAGTCCTGCCAAGCGGCGAACCGCGCAATCCAAGACGCGATCCTCGCGCGCGTGCAGGCTGGAGACATCGTCTTTCTTCCGTCGCTGCGGATGCACCGCTATCGCAGTGAAGACAAGACGGTGATCGATTTCGGCCCGACCGTCGCGCCGCCCGCGGCCTTCGAGGAGGCGCGCGCCTTCGTTGCGGCTCTCGTCGCGCACAAGGTCAAAGTGGTGCTCGAGGCGCCGAAGCCCGTGTTCAAGTCGCCGCCCTTCCGCTGTGTCGACTGGTTCGACCGCGGGAACCCGATTTGCACGGCCGGTTTCTCGGAGGATCGGGCCGGCTTCGAGCGCCGCCGCGCGCCCGTCCTCGACCGGGAGCGCGCGCTCGCCGCACTGCCCGGCGTGTCGATCTGGGATCCCATCGCGGTGCTCTGCGGGCCGTCCGCCTGCGATGCGATGGTCGACGGCAAGCCGCTCGATTTCGATGCCGATCATCTCAGCGGCTATGCGGACGATCTGTTGCTGCCGAGCTTCGAGGCGCATCTGGACAGGCTGCAAAAGTAGGCCGCCAGCGTACCGCCCGCTTGGGAATAACGCTTTGATTACAAAGGGTCTTCGAATTTTCCTGCAAGAGGTCTAGTCTCCGGTTTCGGCGATATGCGCCCAAAACCCAAGGGAGACGTACTTGCTCAACCTGAAAGTCAACGGCGAAGCCCGCAGCTTCGACGGGGATCCGGATATGCCGCTCCTCTGGTACCTGCGTGACGAGCTCGGCCTCACCGGCGTCAAGTTCGGTTGCGGGGCCGCCCTCTGCGGCGCCTGCACGGTTCACCTGGACGGCGACGCCGCTCGCGCCTGCGTCACGCCGGTGTCGGCTGCAAAGGACGCGTCCATCACCACGATCGAAGGTTTGTCGCCGGACGGCAACCATCCCGTGCAAGTCGCGTGGCGCGAGCTCAACGTGCCGCAATGCGGCTATTGCCAGGCCGGGCAGATCATGCAGGCCGCCTCGATGCTGAAATCGACCCCCAAGCCCACGGACGCCGACATCGATGCTGGGATGAGCGGCAACATCTGCCGTTGCGGCACCTACCCGCGCATCCGCGCCGCGATCCACAAGGCCGCCGACAGCAAGGGAGCGATCTGATGACCCACGATCATCTATTCGCCGCCCTCACCGAGGCGGCCGAGAAGCCGCGCCTCGTCAACGTCAGTCGCCGCGGCATCATTGCCGGACTCGGCGGTCTCGTCGTTGCGCTCTCCGTCGGCGGCCCCGCCGAGGCGGCCGGCTTCGGCGCCGACGGCATGCCGAACGGTTGGCGCGACGATCCCAAGCTCTTCGTCGCGATCGCGGATGACGGCATCGTCACGATCACCTGCCAGCGCTCCGACATGGGGCAGGGCATCCGCACCGGCTGGGCGATCATCATCGGCGACGAGCTCGACGCCGACTGGGACAAGATCCGTGTCGTCCAGGCCGAGGGCAACGAGGGCAAGTACGGCAACGAGGACACGGATGGTTCGCGCTCGACGCGCCAGAACATCGTCCACATGCGCCACGCCGGCGCCGCCGCGAAGCTGATGCTCGTGCAGGCCGCCGCCAAGCAATGGGGTGTCCCGGTCGAGGAATGTAAGGCGACGGGCCATCAGGTCGTCCACGCGAAATCGGGCAAGACGCTCGGCTACGGCGCGCTCGCGAAGGCGGCGGCCGAGCTGCCGGTGCCGGCGCCCGAGATGGTGAACCTGAAGGACCCCGCCGACTTCCGCTACATCGGCAAGGGCAATGTCGGGCTCTACGATGGTTTCGACATCACGACGGGCCGCGCGATCTACGGGATGGATCACAAGCTCGACGGCATGCTGCACGCCGTCGTGGCGCGCTGCCCCGTGTTCGGCGGCACGGTGAAGAGCGTCGATGATTCCGAGACGCTCAAGGTGCCGGGCGTCGTCAAGACGCTTCACATCGATCCCGCGGTGGCCCCGGTCAAGTTCCAGCCGCTCGGCGGCGTGGCGGTGATCGCGACCAACACCTGGGCGGCGATGAAGGGGCGCGAGGCCCTGAAGATCGTCTGGGACGAGGGTCCGAACGCGGACTACGATTCCGAGGCGTATCGCAAGACGCTCGTCGCCGCGTCCCAGGCGCCTGGCAAGGTGGTGCGCAGCAACGGCGACGTCGACGCAGCCATGGCGAAGGCGGCGAAGCGGGTGAGCGCGGACTATTACATCCCGCATCTGGTGCAGGCGCCGATGGAGACGCCGGCCGCCATCGCGCACGTCAAGGATGATGGCTCCTGCGAACTGTGGTCCTGCGTGCAGTCGCCGCAGGCGGCGCACGACAACGTCGCCAAGCGGCTCGGCCTTTCCGACGACAAGGTGAAGGTTAATGTCACGCTGCTCGGCGGGGGATTCGGTCGCAAGTCGAAGCCCGACTTCTGCGTAGAGGCCGCGCTCTGCGCCAAGGCCGCCGGCAAGCCGGTCAAGCTCTTGTGGACGCGTGAGGACGACATCCATCACGGCTATTACCACACCGTGTCTGCCGAGCACCTCGAGGCGGGGCTCGACGAGAAGGGGATGCCGATCGCGTGGCTGCACCGCTCCGCAGCGCCGACGATCGGTTCGATCTTCGCCGCGGGCGCCGACCACGAGATGCCGTTCGAGCTCGGCATGGGGCTCGTCAATCTGCCCTATGCCATCCCGAACGTAAGGATGGAAAACCCGGCTGCCGACGCGCATGTGCGGATCGGCTGGTTCCGTTCGGTCTCCAACATTCCGCACGCATTCGCCGTGCAGAGCTTCGTCGCCGAATGCGCCGCCGCGGCGGGGCGCGATCAGAAGGACTACCTGCTCGACGTCATCGGTCCGGCGCGGGTCCTCGATCCGACTGCCCTCGGCGACCCGTGGAACCACGGCGAAGATCCGAAGCTCTACCCGATCGACACGGGGCGCCTGCGCAACGTGATCGACGTGGCGGCGAAGGCCATCGGCTGGGGACGTGAGATGCCCAAGGGATCGGGCCTCGGCATCGCCGGGCACTATTCCTTCGTCACCTACACGTCGGTCGCCTGCGAGGTCGCGGTCGACGAGAAGGGCAAGGTGGTGATCAAGCGTGTCGACATCGCGGTCGATTGCGGTCCGGTAGTCAACCCGGAGCGCGTCAGGTCGCAATTGGAGGGCGCCGTCGTGATGGGCATGGGCCTCTCGCTGATGTCGAAGATCACGTTCAAGGGCGGCAAGGCCGTCCAGAACAATTTCGACGGCTACGAGATCCTGCGCATCGATGCGGCGCCGAAGATCGTCAACGTGCACATCGTCCCACACGACGATTGGCACATGCCGCTCGGCGGTGTCGGCGAGCCCGGCGTGCCGCCGGTCGCACCGGCGATCACCAACGCGATCTTCGCCGCCACCGGACGTCGCATCCGCGAGCTGCCGGTCGGCCATCAGGCCCAGAACGCGTAAGCATGCAGCGCCCCTCTCCGCCTGCCGGAGAGGGGCGTCGTGCCGCTTTGACGTTTTCGCGGCTTCATCCTAGCCTGCGGGCATGGTCTCGCGCACCCGTTGTCTCGCCGCTCTCCTCGCTGCGGCTTTCGCCTTTGCGCCGCCGCTGGCACGGGCGGAGAGTGACGAGGTGCAGCCCGGCGCCGGCGAGGTGCTGAAGCTGCCTGGCATGCCGGACATCCGGATGCCGCCCGGCGTGCATGTCTATCATCCGCCGGATGGTGCGCCGCCTCAGAACAACGCTAACGGCATGATGCCCGGCCGGCCCGACGGCGGCATGGTCGTGGGGCCGGGCGGCGTTATCCCGAGTCCTGGCATGCAGGGCATGCCGCCGCGCCACGCCGCAGCGCCGCCGAAGAAGGTTCCGACCCCGGCCGAGCGCGCCGAGGCGATCCGCAAGGCGCTGGCGCCGCACCCGCCGCTCGCCTTCGCGCGCCGCCACACGCTCGACGAGCTTTATGGCAAGCTCGCCGTGGCCAACGATACCGAGGAGGCCAAGGGTCTCGCCGGGCTGATCTCGGCGATCTGGATGCGGACCGGCTCCGACACGGCGAATCTGCTCATGCAGCGCGCGGTCGTCTCGATCCAGACCAAGAATCTCGACCTCGCCGCGCAGCTCCTCGACAAGCTGGTGCTGATCCAACCGAACTGGGCCGAGGCGTGGAACAAGCGCGCGAGCGTGCGCTTCGCGAAAGGCGACCTCGACGGCTCGATGCAAGATGTAGAGCACGTGCTCAAGCTCGAGCCCAAGCATTTCGGTGCGATCGAGGGCATGGCGATGATCCTGCAGCGCACCGGCTTCGACAAGCAGGCGCTCGAGGTCTACCGCCGCGCGCTCTCGATCTATCCGCATCAGCCGGACATCCAGCAGGTCGTCGACAAGCTCACCGTTCAGGTGGAGGGGGAGGGGATCTAGTCGCGGCTTCTGTCGCGCGGCAGATCGCGACCCACTCGTGGAATGCGATGTCCCAATAATTGCCGTCGGCGACGCCGAGGCGGCTCAAAAAACCCATCCAGCGGCGCTCGCCGAGCGCGACGATCTCGCCCGGTGCGCCCGGCGTCTCGCACGCGGCGGTGGCCGGCTGCACGGCGAGCAGCCGGATCGGGCCGTAGGCTTCAAGTGCCGCGTGCAGCGTGGCGAGACGGCCCTGGTCGATGCCCGGCGAGCGATAGACGAATATCTTCTCTGCTGCTTCCAGATCGGCGACGAGTTTGTCGCGCAGCCAGGCGACGCGCCGGCACATCTTCGGGTAGAGCGCGGCGGGATCGGTCTGCCCCTCGAACAAGAAGGTATGCATCCAAAGCGACCAGCGTTTGTCCCTGATCGTGTACTCGCCGTTGCCGATCACCGGCATCTCGGTGTGCTCGGGCTGGCCCATGCCCTCGAAGCGATGCGCCAGCGCCGCAAGCAGATCGTCGAGCTTGACGTCGTTCCAGCGCAGCAGGCCGAGCGGCTCGGCGGCGTAGCGGCGCTGCACCGAGCCGAACTCGCAGCTGTCGCCGATACTCTCGAAGCCGAGCATCAGGCTGCGGATCGCCTCGTCCTCGACGACGTCGATCTTGAGCGGGGCTGACAAGATGGCCGGCTCGGCGTGGCTGGCCTCCTGCGCGTCCAGAAGGGCGCCCTGAACGGCACGGCCGTGATGCTCCCAGCCGGTGCGGTCGTCGGGGAAGCGGCGGCGGTAGACGGCCCAAAGGGTGACGGCTTTCGGCCAGTTTTCGCGCGACGAGGCAAGGATGCCTTCGACCGCGAGCAGAATCTGCGACTCGGGATGGCGCGCGAGCGCGGTGGCGACGGCGGCCTCGGCCTCGGCGAAGCGCCCGAGTACGATGAGCGCATGCGCGTGGCCGCGCAGCCAGTCGGGGTGCGGGTCGCGGCGGCGGACGAGCGTGCCGAAGAGGTGCGCCGCATCGGCAAAGCGCGCCTCTGCCTCGGCGACGCGGCCCGCCTCGGCAAGGACGCTCGGATTCTTCGGGAAACGCCGTCGTGCGGCCTCGATGACGGACCGGGCCTCGTCGGTCTCGCCGATCTCACGTAAGTGTGGCGTCAAACTGAAATAGCAGAGGGCTTCGCCCGGCGCCGCGGCGAGGGCGACCTTCCAGCGAGGGATCGCCTCGCGATGGCGCCCGGCGCCGTCGGCCGCGAGCGCGTGCTCGATCAGAAGGCCGGGATCGCCGGGAAAGATCGCGAGACCGCGCGCCAGCAACGCATCGGCGTCGGCCCATCGCCCCGCACGGACCAATGCGATGCCGTCGGCAAGGGTCGTGCGCCAGCCCGCTGTCGCCGGATCGACCGACGCCGGATCGAGCGGGGCGGCGGCACGCGACGCGCGGCGGCGGATCAGGCGATAGAGCGCGAGCTTGGCGCCGAGGGGCAGGCATTTGGGCGAGAGCGGCAAAATTTGGCTCGGCTTGTAAGGCGCCGGTCCCTAGCATAGAGCGCGCGGCGAGGCACCCGACCGCCTGGAGCTGCGATGGACGACGCGTTGCGTGGCACGGCCGAGGCGTTCCTGGGGAGGGATGCGCGGGTCGCGACCTTTGCGATCCACGAGGCGGACGGCAGCCTCGAGATCGTGCTGACGCCCGCGCCGACCTGGGTCGCCGCCGAGCGGGCGGCGGCGCATGCCGCGCTCGAGACGCGCATCCTCAAGCAATGGCAGATGGTCTACGACCGCAGCTACCGCTGGGACCGCGAGGTCAGGCCGCCGAACTTCGATGCCTGGGTCTCGGGCTTCACTGGCGAAGCGATCTCAAACGAACGCATGCAGATCTGGCTCGACGACGCGCTGTCACTGATGCGCAGCGTGCCGCATGAGCGCGTCATCGAGATCGGCTGCGGGGTCGGGCTCGTCGCCGCAGCTCTGGCACCGGGCGGCCGCACCTATTTCGGCCTCGACCTCTCCAGCGAGGCCATCGCCTCGCTCGCCGCCTGGGTCGCGACGCGGCCCGAGCTGTCGCATGTGCGGCTCGCCCAATGCGCGGCGCACGACCTCGACGGGCTCAGCGAGCTGGTGCCGGGCGGCGGCGACCTCGCGGTGATGAACTCCGTCGTCCAGTATTTCCCTGACGCGCCCTATCTCGAGCGCGTGCTCACGGCGGTCGTGACGCGGCTCGCCCTGGGCGGCGCCGTCTTCCTCGGCGATTTGCGCGCGGCGGCCCTCCTGCCGATGCGCGCGACCAATGTCGCCGCCGCGCGTGCAGAGGCGGGCGCGACCGTCGCGAAGGTCCGGGCGGACGCCGTCGCCGTCCTCGGGCTCGCACGCGAGCTTGCGATCGACCCGGCCTATCTCGTCGGGCTCGGTACGGCGCTGCCACGGCTTGGTGCCATCACCTTCTCGCTGAAGCCCGCGGCGGCCGACCACGAGCTGTCCGGCTACCGCTACGACGCGATCCTGCGCCTTGACGTTCCAGAGGAGCAGCCGGCGCCGGTGGTACCGGGCGGCACGCTCGCCGACATCCTCGCACGGCTCCACGAGGAGCGGCCAGAGGCGGTCGCGTTCTGCAATCTCGCCAACGCACGCCTCGCCCGCGACGCGGCGCTGTCGCGCGCCGTGGCGGATGCGGCGCCGGAGACGCCGCTCGCCGCCCTCGATATCGCCGCAGATCCTGCCGCGATCGAGCCGAGCGCGCTCGCACACGCGACGGCGGCGCGGGGCTATGCGGTGGAGCTGCGCTTCACGTCCGGCTCGCCGGAGGGGCGCTTCGATGCCCTGTTGCGCCGCCCCGGCGTGGCGGCGCGCTGGCCCGCCCCGCCACACGTGGCGATGCCGACCAACGACCCGCTCGGCGACGATCTCGCCAGCCGCCTCCGTCGCGATCTGCAGGCGAGCCTCGACGCCGCGCTCGGCGGCCGCGGCAAAGCCAAGGTCGTGTTGGGAAGCGCTCCTACGCCCTGATACGGCTGGCGTCGGGGCCGGTCCCGACGGCCGATCGGCCGCGCGCTTGCTCCAGGACCTTGGCGAAGAGCCCGGTCCAGGTGTCGAAGGCGATATTCCAGTTGCCGAGCGCATCCACGCCGGGATGCGCGAGGAAGCCGACGTAGAGCCCCTCGTCGAGCTGGTCGACCTCGCCGACTGGACGGCCCGGGAACGCGGTCGCCGTCGTCAGCACCGGCTGCACGCCAAGCAGGATCACCGGGCCATGCGCGCGCAGCGCGCGATGCAGGCGCCGAAGCCCGTCGGCGTCGATCGTCGGCGAGCGATAGACGAAGATCTTCTCCGCCGCTGCGAGATCCTCGATGAGCTTGCCGCGCAGATAGACGATGCGGCGGCACATCTTCTTGTAGACGTCGTCGGCGTCGACGTGGCCCGCGCGCAAAAACGTGTGCATGCCGAGCGACCAGCGGCGATCCTTGACGAACAGCTCGCCGTTTGCCGCCGTCATCATCGTCGTGTTGTCGGGCTCGCCCATGCCCGCGAAGCTGTTGTTGAGGGCGGCGATCAGATTGTCGAGGCTGACGTCGTTCCAGCGCAGGAGACCGAGTGGTTCGGCGCCAAACCGTCGTTGCACCAGGCCCATCTCGCAGCTGTCGCCGAGGCTTTCGAAGCCCATGACGAGGCGGCGCATCGGCTCGTCGTCGAGGACGGCGATGTCGACCTGTACCGGCGCGAGCGCCCGCTCGTCCGCCGCCTCGCCCATCCGCGCGCCCTGCACCGCAATGCCGAGTTGCTCCCATCCCGTCGCGTCGTCCGGAAAGCGGCGGCGGTACTCGGTCCAGAAGGCGATCGCCTTCGTCCAGTCCTGGCAGGCCACGGCGATCGCACCCTCGGCGGCGATCAGGCCGCGGTGTCTGGGGTGCTGACGCCGCGCCGAGGCGAGCACCCGCGTCGCCCGCTCGACGTCGCCGGCGAAGAATAGGCTCTGCCCGTAGCCCTGCAGCCAGTCGGCATGGGGCCTGGCGCGCTTGATGGCGCGAAGCCAGAAGGCCGCGGCGTCCTTCGGACGGTTGCGGTCGCTGGCGAGGCGCGCCGCCTCGGTCAGCGCCATGAGGTCATCGGGATAGCGGGCGAGGGCGTCGTCGATCAGCGCCTGCGCGGCAGCATGGTCGCCAAGCATCCTGAGGTTCGCCGCCAGGCAGGCGGCGGCGAAGGGCTCCGCGGCGCCGATGTCGCGCGCATGGGTCCAGCGCGTCACGGCCTCGCGATAGAAGCCGCGGGAATGCGCGGAGAGGGCGTGGGCGGTGGCGAGACGCGGATCGTCGGGGTGCGCGGGGCGGGCGGCCTCGAGCAGTGCGTCGGCCTCGTCGAACTGACGCGCGTCGATCAGCCAGCGTACGATCCGCGCCGTCGGCCGTGCGCCGAGTCGGCTGTCGCGAAGCCACGCCGGCATGGCGACGCGCCGTAACACAGCATCCTTTATCCGCATGCGGACGCGGTAGCACAGCCGCGCAGGAGGGGTAAGAAGGGGCGGGCTGCGTCAGCCCTTGATCTGCGCGATCCGCATCATGTTGGTGCCCCCGCGCTCGCCGAACGGCACGCCGCCGATGACGATGATCCGGTCTCCGGCCGAGGCGAAGCCCTCCTCGACCGCCGCCTTGCAGGCGCGATCGACCATGTCGTCGACGTCTTCCGCGTCCTTGGTGACGCAGGGGTGGACACCCCAGACCACGGAGAGCCGGCGCGCCGTGTCGACATAGGGCGTCAGCGCGATGATCGGCGGCCCGACGCGTTCGCGGGCGACGCGGAAGGCGGTGGCGCCCGAAGCGGTCCAGGCGACGATGGCCTTGATCTCGACCGTCTCGCCCATGTCGCGGGCGGCGATGGCGATGGCGTCGGCCGCCGTCGGCTCGGGCTCGGGGCGCTGGGCGTTGATGATCGAGCGATAGACCTGGTCGTTTTCGACCTCGACGGCGATGCGGTTCATCATCGACACCGCCTCGATAGGAAACTTGCCGACGGCGCTCTCGGCCGAGAGCATGATCGCGTCGGCGCCCTCGAACACCGCCTGCGCGACGTCCGAGACTTCGGCGCGGGTCGGCACCGGCGAGGAGATCATCGATTCGAGCATCTGGGTCGCCACGACGACGGGCTTGCCCTGGCGGCGGCAGCGCCGCGTGATGCGCTTCTGGATGCCGGGCACCTTCTCGAGCGGCATCTCGACTCCGAGGTCGCCGCGCGCGACCATCAGGCCGTCGGAGAGCGCGATGATCTCGTCGAGCTTGGTGAGCGCCTGCGGCTTCTCGATCTTCGACATGACAAGCGCGCGCCCGTCGACGATCTTCAAGATCTCGGCGACGTCCTCGGGCCGCTGCACGAACGAGGCGGCGATCCAGTCGACCCCGATCTCGAGCGCGGCCTGCAGGTCTGCGTGATCCTTGGGCGTCATCGCCGAGACGGCGATCTCGGTGTCGGGCAGGCTGACGCCCTTGCGGTTCGACACGATGCCGGCGACGTCGACCTCGCAGGTCGCGCGCTTGCCGTCGCTCTCGAGCACGTGCAGGCGGACCTTGCCGTCGTCGATGAGCACGGTGTCGCCGGCCTTCAGCGCCTCGCGGATCTCGGGATGCGGCAGGAAGACGCGCGTCGCGTCGCCCGGCGTCTCGTCGTCGTCGAGCGCGAACGTGTCGCCGATCTCGAGGCGCACCGAGGTCTGCGCAAACGTGCCGACGCGCAGCTTCGGCCCTTGCAGGTCGCAAAGCACCGCGACGGGGCGGCTGTAGCGCTTGGCGACCTCGCGCAGCGCGAAGACGCGTGCGCGCAGATCGTCATGCGCGGTGTGGCTCATGTTGATTCGGAACATGTCGACGCCGGCGGCGAAGAGCTTCGCCAGCATCTCGTCGGGCGTCGAGACCGGCCCCAGCGTCGCAACGATCTTGCAGCGGCGCATGCGTCTCACGAGCGGCCTCCTAGCGCGGGATGGTCGCGCTGGGCGACGGCGCGCCCGGCGTGGGATCGGTCAGCTGGACGGTCCAATTTTTCGAATCCTTGCCGGTGTCGATCTCGAAGAACCCCGTGCGGTCGTAGCCTCGCGTGAAGCAATCGTTGCGCCCGTTGATCTTGAACTCGCGGTCGCGGGTGCACATGAAGGCTTTGCCCTTCCACTCGCCGCCGCGCTCGTCCATGGCGTAGGCGTAATAGAACTGGGCGGCAAGGGCACCGCGCAGCAACGTCTCGCACGCGTTGGGCTTGACGTTCCACCAGCCTTCGCTGACCCAGGCCTCGCCATCCGTGTAAGAGAGCGCGACCGAGACGCGGTTCGACGTGTAGTTGCACATGCGGAAATCGGCGTGCGCCGGCACCGCCCAGGACACGGCGGCGAGGAGCACGAGTTTTGCGAACGATCTTGAAGGCTTGTGCAAAGCGTTCGACCTCGGGTGCGACACGGGATTCGGCGTGCTGCAAGCTTTGCCGTGATGCGCCTTGTCCTGGCGAAATGGGTCGTGAGCATGGCATAGCGGTCCCGCTCCTGTGCTCGACAGGACGACGAAGTGCCAGCGGTTTGTGAGAGGACGATGACGAGGCCAAACGATTTTCCGCCCGTCGAGGCGATCGACGGCGACGAGGCCGGCGGTCTCCTGTTCATCTGCGACCATGCCTCGAACGCCCTACCGCCGGGCTACGGCACGCTCGGCCTGCCGGAGGGCCAGCTCGCGCGCCACATCGGCTACGACATCGGCGCGGCCGCGATGACGCGGCGCCTCGCCGCACGGTTCGACGCGCCGGCCGTGCTGACGACGTTCTCGCGCCTGCTGATCGATCCCAACCGCGGCGAGGACGATCCGACGCTGGTGATGCGGCTCTCGGACGGGGCGATCGTGCCCGGCAACGCGCGCGTCGACGCAGCCGAGATCGCGCATCGCCGCGAGACCTACTGGCGCCCCTACCGGCTGGCCGTCGGCGCCATCATCGAGCGGATGAGCCGCGACGGGCGCACGCCGGTCGTGATTTCGATCCATTCGTTCACGCATGCCTGGAAGGGCGTGCCGCGGCCGTGGGAGATCGGAATCCTGTGGGACACCGATCCGCGCCTCGCGGTGCCCTTCATGGCAGGGCTGCGCGAGGCCGGCTTCAACGTCGGCGACAACGAGCCCTACGACGGCGCGCTGAAGGGCGACACGCTCGACGAGGAGGTGACCCGCAGGGGCATCGCCGGGCTGCTCGTCGAGGTGCGCCAGGATCTCGTCGCCAGCGAGGCGGCGGCGGTGGCGATCGCCGACCGCATGGCCGATGTGCTGGTGCCGGTGGTGGCGCAGCCGGTGCTGCACCAGCAGGCCTTCATGCGCTCGCGCACCGGCCGGCATCTCGAGGCGGAACACCAGGGGACCTGAGGCCGAGTTTGAACGCGACGGCTTGACCTCGCGCGCCGCAAAATGCACGACGCCGCCTTCGTTTGAGGCCGGGGCGGCGGAGGGGTTCATGACCAAGGATATCGCGGAGAGCGGCGTCGCTGCCGAGGAGCTGAAGCAGTTCGTCGAGCGCATCGAGCGGCTCGAGGAGGAGAAGAAGGCGCTCGCCGACGACATCAAGGACGTCTTCGCCGAGCTGAAGGGCCGCGGCTTCGACACCACGGCGG
This sequence comes from Beijerinckiaceae bacterium, assembly GCA_965277735.1. Lineage (GTDB taxonomy): Bacteria > Pseudomonadota > Alphaproteobacteria > Rhizobiales > Beijerinckiaceae > RH-AL1. The sequence continues at coordinate 2,781,734 of CBDIDO010000003.1, read as the reverse complement.
TGCGCCAGATCCTGCGCATCCGCAAGCAGGACCGCTCCGAGCGCCAGGAGCAAGAGGCAATCCTCGAGCTCTACATGAGCGCGCTGGGTATGAGCTGAGCAGGAAAATCAGCTGAATTCCTGGGCAATCCTCCCCCGAAAGCTATAAATAAGAATGGCTCGATCGGGTGATTTATCCTATTGACCTTTCGATACCGGGAGTTGTTGCCCGGCTTTCGAGGGAGCCCAGAATGACGTTTCGCAAGACCCTGTCGGTTTCGCTTCTCGCGCTCGGCGCGCTTGCGTTTGCCGCGCCCGCCTTCGCCAAGATGGACATGAAGGCGATCGACCCGGACGGCGACGGCACCGTCAGCCTCGCCGAGGCGCAGGATGCGGCCGCCAAGAAGTTCATGATGATGGATCCGGACAAGGACGGCACGATCGACATGAAGGAAGCCAAGGGCAAGATGGCCAAGGCCAAGTTCAAGGCGACCGACACCGACAAGGACGGCACGATCGACAAGACCGAGTTCATGGCCCTGGTCGAGTCCGACTTCAAAGCCGCCGATCCGGACGGTGACGGCACGCTCGACGCCAAGGAGATGAAGACCCCGGCCGGCCAGAAGCTCATGAGCCTGATCCAGTAGCAACCTCGCTGGGCGCCGCGGTCTCCGGACCCGGCGCCGCTCGCTTCACCGTGCCGAAACGGCACGGGTCGCGGTCGTTTCTAACCAGAGGTTAACCATGAGCGCCTAATCCTCGTCGTGCGGCCCGTGCCGCGAGAGTCGAGGATTTCGTGCGGTTTCGCCTCTACCCCTATCGCGCTCTTGCGGCGGCGGCTTCGCTGGCGGCCTTGGCCGCCGCGTGGCCGGCTCAGGCGCAGGAGGCCGACTCGGGCGACGACCTAGGCCTGCGCAGCGGCTTCGATTCAGGCTTCCCGACCTCGCCCTCGAACCTGCCAGCGACCTCGCCGGAGAGCCAATCCTCGTCGGCCCCCGCACTCGCGCCCGCAGGCGTCGAGCCGCCGCGCACCGGCTCCGAGCTCGATTCGATCACGCCGCCGCGGAGCGACGACGACCAGACCGGCCCGAACTACGGCAAGCCGAGGAAGAAGAAGCCGAATCTCTACAATCCTGGCCGCAAGCTTTATGCGCCGAACCCTGACACGTCGCCGCCCTTGCCGGCGCTCGTGCCGTATCGCGGTGCGCCGGGCACGCGGCGGGCGCTGAACCCCGAGCCGCCTGCGGCGCCGAACGGCGCCGATCAGACCGAGCCCGGGCCGACCGTCGCGATGATCCCGAGCTACAAGCGCGTGCGCAAGCCGATCCCCGACGCTGATCCCTTCCTGCCGACCGGTGTGCAGGTCGGGCAGCTGCGGCTGCTGCCGTTTGTCGAGGCCACCACCGGCTACGAGACCAACCCGAACCAGGTGACGACGGGGGTCAAACCCTCGCCGGTCCTGCGCGCCGAGGGCGGACTCGACATCGCTTCCGATTTCGACACTCATAGCCTGACGGGCTCGCTGCGCGGCGGCTACTCGGACTTTCCCACCAACTCGGCTGCCAACCGCCCCGACGCGAACGGGCTCGTCGACGGCCGCATCGATGTGACCCGCGACGACCAGATCAATCTCGAAGGCCGCTTCTCGATCTCGACGCAGACACCGGGATCGCCACTCCTGGCGGTGCCGAACAGCGTCTTCATCACCAACCGCCCGACCATCGTGACGGAAGGCGCGACGGTCGGCGGCGCCCATACGTTCAGCCGCCTGACGCTTGGCCTGAAGGGGACGATCGACCGAACCGAATACGGCGATGCCACGCAATCGGACGGCTCGACGTTCCGGTTCTCGCAGGACAATTACAACGACTACGGGGTCGTCGCGCGTGCCTCCTACGAGGTGACGCCGGCGTTCTCGCCGTTCGTCGAGGCCGGCGCCGACACGCGCGTGCGCGACAACCCCGTCGACCTGTCCGGTTATCTCCGTGACTCGGTCGGCGTGCTGGCGCGCGGCGGCGCCGTGGTCGAGTTCTCGCGGCTCCTGACCGGCACGATCAGCGCCGGCTACGCGGACCGCCATTACGCCGACCCCCGCCTCGGCGACCTGCGCGGCCCAACGGTCGACGCCGCGCTGATCTACACGGCGACGCCGCTGACCACGGTGAAGCTCACCGCCAGCACGACGCTCTCCGAGACGACGCTGGCCGGCTCATCCGGCGCGATCTCGCGGTCGGTCAGCCTCGAGGTCGACCACCAGCTGTTCCGCAATTTCACGCTGAGCGGGATCGCGACCTATCAGCCGAATGAGTACCAGGGCCTCGTCGTCAACGAGGCGTTCACGACCTTCACCGGCAAGGCCACCTACAGTCTCAGCCGCGATGTCCAGGTGTTCGCCTCCGCCTCGCGGCAGAACCTCAACACGACGCTCAACGACGGCTTCACCGACTACATCTATCTCACCGGGATCCGGCTGCAGCGCTGATCACGGCAGCCGCAATCACATATCGAGGATGCGACCGGGCGAGACGCGGCCGCGCAGCGTGTCTGCGATGCCGCGCATATTGCCGACGAACCGGCCGCGGCGGTCGATGTAGAGCTCGTCGTTGCGCACTGCGCCGATCGCATTGGCGACGATGTTTTCGAACGCCTTACGCAGCCCGCCCATCACGGTGATCGTGCCCTTGCGCGCCAGATAGACCTGGTTGGCGACCTGCGAATAGCCGAAACGCACACCCGAGGTGCGTCCGTGCTTGGTGGCGAGATGGACGCCGGTCAGCGAATCCGCCTTGAGGACGGTGCCGTAGGCAGCGGCCTGGCGCGAGAAATCGACATCCTCGGCCCAGGAATAGAGCGGCAGCGCCTCGTCGAACCAGCAGCCGCGACCGCGCAGCGCCGACCAGCGGACCGCCATGTTGCAGCCGTAGGCATTGAAGATCGGCGCGACCCGCGTGCCGGGCGGCGGCGCCGCGGCGATGAGGACGCGACCCTCCGCGACCGTGTAGCCCGGCCCCTGCGCGCCGTCAGCGAGCACATGGCCCGTCGCGACCACGCACGCGGGTTCCGCGAGGAACAGCGCTTCGAGGTTCTCGAGGAAGGTTGGGGCGGGAAGAAAATCGTCGTCGATGAAGAGGGCGACGTCGACGTCGTCCGCCTGGCGCAGGAGCGTGTTGCGCTGCGCAGACGAGCCAAGCCGCTCGCCGTAGAAGACTTCGACGGCAATCGGCAGGTCGGCAAGGGCGGCGGCCTCGAGATCCTCGGGCTTGGCGGGGCAGACGAGGATACGGTCGGGCCGGCGCGTCTGCGCCACGATATCGCGCAGCGTCTCGGTCAGCACGGCAGGGCGCCCGGTGGTCGCTATGCAGACGGCGAGAATGACTGACGCCATGAGGAACCCCGGGCTTGACCCCGCCTTTATGACGAAGCTTTGTTGCCAGTCGAGAAGGCCGAGGGTCCTTTCGTGAATCACAGTTTCCAAGAGCTTTCCACGCGCCGCCCGGGTGACAAAACGTGACCTGGACCATCGTCACAGCGGCGGTGATCACGCTGCTCGTGCTCGGCATCGGCGGGGGCCTGACGACGGTCGGGCCGTGGTACTGGAACCTGCGCAAGCCGTCGTGGAATCCGCCGGACTGGATCTTCGGGCCGGCCTGGACCCTGATTCTCGCGCTTGCGGCCGCGGCCGGCGTGCTCGCCTGGACCGGTGCCGACAGCGTGGGCCGGGTGCGCATCGCCGGGCTCTTCGTCGTCAACATCGTGCTGCACATGCTGTGGACGCCGCTGTTCTTCAATCTGCGGCGGCCGGACTGGGCGCTCGCCGAGGTGCCGTTCTTGTGGCTCTCGGTGCTGTCCCTGATGATCGGACTGGCGCCGTTGTCGGCCGCCGCGCCGTGGCTGCTGCTGCCTTACCTGCTGTGGGTGGGCTTTGCCGCCTATCTCAATCTGACGATTGTACGGATGAACCGGCCCTTCGGGCGCGCCACTCAGCCGTAGTAGCCGCGATACCAGGCGACGAAGCGGGCGACGCCCTCCCCGATCCCGACCCGCGGCCGGTAGCCGACGGCGCGTTCGAGGTCGTCGATGTCGGCGAAGGTTGCCGGAACGTCGCCGGGCTGTATCGGCAGGAGGTCCCTCTTGGCCTCGATGCCGAGCTCCTTCTCCAAAAGCTCGATCACCGTCATCAGCTCGACCGGGCTGTTGTTCCCGATATTGTAGATGCGCCAGGGGGCCAGGCTCGAGCCGGCGTCGGGTGCGTCGCTGCGCCACTCCGGATTCGGCGCGGCCGGTTTCGCGGCGATGCGGATCACGCCTTCGACGATGTCGTCGATGTAGGTGAAATCGCGTTTCATGCGGCCGTGGTTGAAGACCTTGATCGGCTTGCCCTCGATCATCGCCTTGGTGAACAGGAACAACGCCATGTCCGGCCGGCCCCAGGGACCGTAGACGGTGAAGAAGCGCAGGCCCGTCGTCGGCAGGCCGTAGAGATGGCTGTAGGAATGCGCCATCAGCTCGTTCGCCTTCTTCGTCGCGGCGTAGAGGCTGACGGGATGGTCGACGTTCTGGTCGATCGCAAACGGCATCTTCGTCACCGCGCCGTAGACCGAGCTCGACGAAGCGTAGACGAGGTGGGTCACGCCGTGGTGGCGGCAACCCTCCAGCACGTTGAGGAAACCGTCGAGGTTGGAGCGGCCGTAGGCGCGCGGGTTCTCGAGCGAGTAGCGCACGCCCGCCTGCGCGGCGAGGTGTATCACGGTCGCGAAGCGACGCGCGGCGAACAGCGCATCCATCGCGTCCGCGTCGGCGAGGTCGATCTCCGCGAAGCTGAAGCCCGGGCGCGCCTCAAGTTGGGCCAAGCGGGCGCGCTTGAGCGCCGGATCGTAATAATCGTTGAGATTGTCGAGCCCGACGACAGGTGTGCCACGCCCGAGCAGGGCGAGCGCCACCGCATGGCCGATGAAGCCGGCGGCGCCGGTGACGAGGACGGGCGTCGCGTCAGGTGACATGGCCGGCGATTAGCACGTCGCGCGGGCGCAAGCCAACGCCTCGCGGCGAACCGACCAGATCGCCTGCGGAATCTTATTCCCCTCGTCTCGAAGGCTCGGGGAAACTTAAGGCCGTCGATCGCATGCCGGCAGTACAGCCCTTGCTTTCTTGCGGTCGGCGCCGCTTTCGCGTTGACCACCTCGGCTTCGCCTCGAATGATCAAGCCATCGCAACGAAGCGAAGCAAGGTTATCGATGGGTGGTCGTCAAACGATCGTCGTTATCTCGGGAAGCGTCCAACGACCCTCGCGGACGTCCGCGCTCGTCGCCGAGATCGCGGACGAGATCGCGACGCATGGTGACTACGAGTTCGGCCGGATCGAGCTTGTCGACGCCGCGCCGCATCTGTTCTCCGCGCTGCATCCGCGGGAGCTGAAAGGCGAGTCGCGTCGCATCGTCGACCAGGTCGAGCGGGCCGATCTTCTCGTCGTCGGCACACCCGTCTATCGCGCCTCGATGACGGGCGCGCTGAAGCATCTCTTCGATCTCGTCGACCATCGCGCCTTCGCCGGCAAGCCAGTCGTGCTCGCGGCGACGGGCGGCACGCTCATGCACGGCCTCGTCACCGAGCACCAGCTGCGCCCGCTCTTCGGCTTCCTCGGCGCACTGACGCTGCCAACGACCGTCTATGCCGTCGAGCCCGACTTCGACGGCTATGCGCTCGCCAGCGCCAAGGTCCGCGAACGCGTCACGCGTGCGGCCGGGGAGGCGGCGCGCCACCTGCGGCTGCTGCAGATCGAGGCGGCATCCCATCGCGAACAGACCCACGCCTGAGACAAGATCGAGGACCACATGACCGACACGCATTTGAACGCCGCGCCGGAGCCGGTGAAGTTCGCCTATTGGGTGCCAAACGTCTCTGGCGGCCTCGTCATCTCGAAGATCGAGCAGCGCACGAGCTGGGACATCGACTACAATCGCAAGCTCGCGCAGATCGCCGAGCGCAGCGGCTTCGATTACGCGCTGAGCCAGATCCGCTTCACCGCCGGCTACGGCGCCGACAACCAGCATGAGCCCGTCACGTTCAGCCAGGCTTTGCTCGAGGCGACCAGCAAGCTCAAGGTGATCGTCGCGCTGCTGCCGGGGCCGTGGAACCCGGCCGTCGCCGCCAAGCAGGTCGCGACGCTCAACGTGATGTACAACGGCCGCGCGGCGGTCAACGTCGTCTCCGGTTGGTTCCGCGGCGAGTTCACGGCGATCGGCGAGCCCTGGCTCGACCACGACGAGCGCTATCGCCGCTCCGAGGAATTCATCCGCTCGCTGCGCGGGATCTGGAGCGAGGAGAATTTCACCTTCGCCGGCGATTTCTACCGCTTCCGGAATTACAATCTGAAGCCGAAGCCGATCGATCCGCAGCCGGAGATCTTCCAGGGTGGCTCGTCGCGCGCGGCGCGCGACATGGCGGCGCGCGTCTCCGATTGGTACTTCACCAACGGCAACACGCCGGAGGAGATTCGCAAGCAGGTCGACGACATCCGCGGCAAGGCAGCGGCGAACGGCCACAAGGTGAGAGTCGGCGTCAACGCCTTCGTCATCGCGCGCGACACCGAAGAGGAGGCGCGCGCCGTCCTCGCCGAGATCATCGAGAAGGCCGATCCCGAGGCCGTCAACGCCTTCGGCCACGAGGTAAAGAACGCCGGCAAGGCCTCGCCGGAAGGGCAGGGCAATTGGGCGAAGTCCTCGTTCGACGATCTCGTGCAATACAATGATGGTTTTAGATCGAACCTCATCGGCACGCCGCAGCAGATCGCCGATCGTATCGTCGCGCTCAAGGAGGCAGGTGCCGACCTGATCCTGCTCGCCTTCCTGCACTTCCAGGAGGAGGTCGAGTATTTCGGCCGCACCATCATCCCGCTCGTGCGCGCGATCGAGGCCAAGCACAGCTACGCCGTCGCGGCGGAATAGGGAGCGCTTGCAATGAATGTCGCCATGAAGACGCCGGACGGCAAGGCCGCCGTCCCGGGCGTGCCGCGCCCGGCCGCGCCTGCGCATGTCATTGAGAGCGATGCGGAGGCGATCGCGATCGCCGAGACGCTCGCCGCCGACTTCGCCGAGGAAGCCTCCGAGCGCGACCGCGAGCGGCGCTGGCCGGTCGCCGAGCTCGACCGCTTCTCGCAGAGCGGCCTGTGGTCGATCAACGTACCAAAGGCGTTCGGTGGTCCCGAGCTGTCTTACGTCACGCTGAACAAGGTGATCGAGACGATCTCGGCCGCTGATCCGTCGCTCGGGCAGATCCCGCAGAACCATCTCGGCGTCGTCGCGGCGATCCGCACGGTGTCCGACGAGGCGCAGAAGAAGCTGCTGTTCGGCGAGGTCCTGAGGGGCACGCGGTTCGGCAACGCCTTCTCCGAGTTCGGCTCGAAGCGCGCCGCGGACTTCGAGACGAAGTTCGAGGACAAGGGCGACCACGTCGTCGTCACCGGCAAGAAGTTCTATTCGTCGGGTGCGCTGCTCGCGCATCTCGTGCCGATCGTGGCGCTCGATAATGAAGGACGCGCCTGGTACGCGATCGCCGATCGCGACGCGCCGGGGCTCACGGTGATCGACGATTGGTCGAGCTTCGGCCAGCGCACGACGCTGTCCGGCACGGTGCTGCTCGACGGCGTCAAGGTGCCGAAGACGCATGTCGTGCCGGGCTACAAGGGCTACGAGACGCCGACCGCGGACGGCGCGATCTTCCAGATCATCCAGGCCGCCGTCGACACCGGCATCGCGCGCGGCACGATCGAGGAGACGGTCCGCTTCGTGAGGACGTCGACGCGTGCCTGGGTCGATTCCGGGCTCGATCACGCGTGGCAGGACCCCTACACGATCCAGGCCGTCGGCGACCTCTCGCTGCGGCTACACGCAACGCAGGCTTTGCTTGAGAAGGCCGGCCTCGCTATCGACGCCGCCGTGGCGGCGCCATCGGCCGACAGCGTTGCCAAGGCGCAGATCGCGGTCGCGGAAGCCAAGGTGCTGTCGACGGAGATCGCGATCGCCGCGACGAACAAGCTGTTCGAGCTCGGCGGCACGCGCTCGACGCTGGCGGTCCATAATTTCGACCGCCATTGGCGCAACGCGCGCACCCACACGCTGCACGATCCCGTGCGCTGGAAGTATGCGATCCTCGGCAATTACGCGCTAAACGGCGTCAACCCGCCGCTGCACGCCTGGAGCTGAAGCGAGATCAAGCGGCGGACGCGGTCTCGTCCGTCGCATCCTGCGGCGTCGTCACGACGGTGGTCGTGTTGCCCTGCTGAAGAGCAGCACGTCGCGCCCGCCGGCGCCGCGCCCGCGCAATCGAGCGCAGATAGTCGAGCGCAATCCGCGCGAAGAGATGCGGGCGCGTCAGCGGGAAGAAGTGGCCGACATCGGGGATCACCTGCAGGCGGCAACGCTGGCACAGCCCGACTAGCGCCTCGGCCGAGCGAGCGCAGGTCGAGTGGCCGCCGTAGACGAGCAGGATCGGCTGCGCGATCTTGGCGACGTCCTCGAGCGGGAGCGCCGCGGCATCGGTCATCTCCGCATAGGCCTGTGTCGAGTCGACGAGCTTCAGCCATTTGCGCGCGGTGCGGCGGCCGGAGAAAAGGCCGCGGGCACCGGGCATGATCTCGCCGATCGCGGCCATCGGATCGTCGCTGGCGACGCGAAGACGTGCCAGCTCGATGAGCAGCTGGACGGACATGTCGTAGCGGTTGTCGGTGAGATTCAGCCCAGCGTCGCGCAGGCGCTGCACGCGCAGGCTTGCCTCGTCGGCGACGACGGGCGGCTCGACGGCCCACAGCCGCACGTCGGCGAGCACCAGGCTCTTCACGCGCTCGGGATGCACGATGGCGAAGGCCAGCGCGACACTTCCACCAAAACTGTGGGCGACGAGATGCGCGCGCTCGATGCCGTGGTGATCGAGCAATTCGCGCAAGACGCCAGCGAGCGCGCGCGGCGAATAGCCCGTCTCCGGCATCTCGCTGTCGCCGTGGCCGGGCAGGTCGAACAGGGTGACGCGGCCGAAGTTGCGGAAATGCTCGACGGCGCTGGCGTACCAGAAGCCGAGATTGGCACCGAGCCCGTGCACCATGACGATGTCGTCGGGCGCGCGGCGGCCGAGCTGCGGGATCTGAACGCTACCGATGCGGCCGCAGGAGAGCGTGACAGGGCCAAGCGTTGCGGGCCCCCCGCCTGCAGCCGGTCCCATCAGGCGTCGAGGTAGCCGAGGGCGCGCATCTGCTCGAGGATCTTCTCGCGCTCCGCGTCGGACGGGCCGCCGTCGGTGACCTCGCGGTCGACCGCATGCGCGGCCTCGCCGGCTTGCAGCGGACGCGCTGCCCATTCGGCCTCGGTAAAGAGATGGCGCGGCACCTCGCCCTCGAAGTCGGCCGGGACGGCCAGGCCGACGCTGTGCAGCAGGACAGACGGCACGTCGATGAGCTGGACCATCTCGCGCGTCTCATCGCGCGCCACGCCGGGACCGGCGGCGATGAAGATGCCGTCGGGATGATGCGTGCCCGCAGGATAGGCGCGGGCAGCGACGACGGGCGTCTTGTCGCGCACGGAGACAAAGCCGAAGTCGTTCAGCATCAGCGTGAGGTCGGGCGCGTCCGCCATGGCGGGGCCTGGGAACGCCTCCTCGCGCGTCATCACATGCGTGATCACCTTCTCGCCGTTCGGGCCGCGGAGCGCGTGCAGGTCGGCGATCAGCTTGTCGCGGAAGCTGTCGTACTCGTGCGGCGCGATGCCGGCTTGACCGGGCTCACGGGCGACGCGGATGCGGATGCCATTCGACGACGGGGTGGGGCAGAACGCCTTCGTCTTCTCCCAATCGAGGAAGGCGAAGTTCACGTCGACGCGGCGCTTGGCCTCCTCGCTGCCGTCGTCGACGGCCCAGGTGAGGTAGCCGAGCTCGCCGAGGTAGCGGTTGATACGGACGATCTGAGCGGTGCCGGCGAAGCCGTGGTCGGAGGCGAGGAAGACCTGCGCCTTCGGTCCGGCGATCTCGACGAGGCGGCCGATGTAATGGTCGAGGCGGCGATAATAGCCGAGCGTCAGCTCGCGCAGCCGCGCGTGCTCGGCCGAAGGCGCGGGCGGCTGCAAAGCAGGCTCGAGCACATGCCAGAGCTGGTGCTGCAGCTTGTCGGTGCCGTCGAACATCACAGCGAACAGGTCGGGATGGTCCTCGGCCAGCATCGTCTCGGCGACCTTGAACCATTGCTCCTCGCGCAGCCGGTGCGCGAGCACCCAGGCCTCGAGGTCGGCGACCGACATGTCGTCGCCGATCTGGTCCTCGCGCTTGAAGTCCCAGGCGAGCTCCTTGGCGTCGAAGCCGGGGATCGCCTTCAGCCGGTCGTAGAGGTCCGGCGGTGTCATGTTGCGGCGCAGATGCTTCCACGAGACGAAGCCCGACACGATCGCACCGTTGATCGTCTCCGGCGGCGACATCATCGGGAAGTTCAAGGAGACGACGCGCTTGCCATGCCGGCTCGCGATCGACCAGATCGTCTCGCAGCGGTTGTCGGTGGCCGACGCCAGCGTCCACAGGCAGTCGCGGCCGCGATCCTCGACGCGCACGAAATCGAAGATGCCGTGGTTGCCGGGCGAACGGCCGGTCATCATCGTCGTCCAGGCGGGCGGCGTCAGCGGGTGCCGGGTCGAGCGGAGCGGCGCCTGGAAGCCCTCGCGCATCAGGCGCGCCAGGTGCGGCATCACAACGCCTTCGCCGGGCAGCTCGCGCGTAAAGGCGTCGAACAGCGTGAAGGTCGCTCCGTCGAGGCCGATGAACAGGGTCTGCGTCATGCCTGCCTCTTCTCGCTCGAGAACCGGTGTTCGACCCGCTCCACGATACGATCCACCGTGAGGTCGTCGACGTAGCGGCCGTCGACAACGAGCATCTCGACCAGCGATCCACCCTTCAGCTTGAACGCCCGCTCGAGCGCGGCGACCATCTGGATGAGGTCGATCGATTCGAAGCCGAGGTCGGCGACGACCTTGGTCGAGCCTTCTATCGGCTCCTCGATGTCCCAATCCTGAACGAGATCGCTAAGGGTCGCGATGACCGTCTTCTCGATCGTCTCGTGATCGACCGCAATGCGCGCGTTTCTGGTGTCGTCCATCATCCTCGAACTCAAATCAAATCCTTGCCGAGCGGCCGCGGCCTACTGCAACACTTTCGGGTGGGCGGCGAAGAACGCCCAGATCTTCGGGGCGGCGTCCTGTGGCCAGGGGTGGCCTTCGCCGGATAGTATACACATCTCGACCGTTGCCTTGCAGCCCGCATAGGTCTCGCAGGTGGCGATCCCTTCGGTCTTCGTGCTCGGCGTCGCTTCGCAAGCGTCGAAGCGGCTCCAGGCCGTCACGCCCTTCTGCGGCGCGGGCCAGTCCCGGCCTTCTCTGGTCATCTGGCCGCGGCCGCCCCGCAGTGGAATACGGTCGTCGGCCGAGCCCTGGATGTGGAGGACCGCGACCGGGCTTGTCGGGTTGCACGACGGCTCGACCATGGTCGCCGAGACCGGCGCGATCGCCGCGAACGTGCCCGACATCTCGCAGGCCAGACGATAGGAAAAGACGCCGCCCATCGAATGCCCCACGGCGTAGATCCGCGAGGGGTCGATCTGCATGTGCGCACCGACGTCCTTAAGGACGGCATCGACATAGGCGACGTCGTCGGTGCCGCTGACGGTCTGCGACGATCCGATGTTCCAGCTGCCGCCGCGGCCCGACGGCGAGGCGGAGCCTTCGGGATAGATGACGATGAAGCCGTTCCGATCGGCCACTTCGTCCATGTTCGACTTGCGCGCGATGCCCTGGGGCCGTCCGCCGCCGCCGTGGAAGACGAACACCACGGGCGCCGGATGCCCGACGTCCCGCGGGACGTGGATGTAGTAGGGCCGCTGGGCGCCGCCGACGGTGACCGCCTGCTCCGTCATGTCGGCCGAGCCGCCGCCGCGGCCGCCCGCACCCTCGTCGTCCATGCCGCCGCCGCGCATCCCACCACCGCGCATGCGGCCGCCCATGCCGGGTCCGTCCTCAGGGCCACCTGGCCCCGCGTCGTAGGGTCCAAGTCCGTCCTGATCCATGCCCTGCGCCAGCGCCCCCGCCCACGGGGCCGACGCGAGCATGCCGAGGCAGGCGATGAGATGGAGAGGCCTCGCGCTCACCGGCTGGTTCCTTTTCGCCGCGACGCGGCCGGGTCGGCGGGAGCCGCGTCCTGGGTCAACGGCGCTGTCGGGACGACCTTACGGCGTCGCACAGCATGCGACTCGTGAAACCGCGCCCAGCCCCCCAATTCGATCTCGGCGAGCTGGCGCGTGACAATCTGCAGCCGTTCGAACCCGACCCCCTGGACCGTGCGGTTGCCCGCCGGAACGGGACGCTGCAGGTAGCGGTCCGCGCGCTGAAGGAAACGCACCCATGCGCCGCCGCGCTTCGAGCGACGTCCGCGCAGATGGGCGAGCAGGCGGGTCACGCCGGCCTCGGTGAACGCCGTGCCGGGAAGGTCGAGAGATTCATCCCCCTTCCGGCGGGACAGCAGCGCGAGCAGGCGCCGCGCCGCGTCGGGACTGCGATCGGGACGTTTCTTGGCTTTCTTCGGCGCCTTCGGCTTGCCCTTCAAGGCGGCCGCGGCCTTTGCAGGCGCTGCTATCTTGCGGCGTGCGACGCGGCGCGGCCGCTCGGGGGTCACGACGACGCCATCACGCACGGCGACGAGGCCGTCGGCCAGCGCGCCCTCGTTCAAGGTGAGCAGCTCGCGCCGCAGCGCCTCGAACCCTGTTGTGTCGTAGCCGGAGTCGGCTTGCATCGCGATGTCCCTGCGGCACCGAAGCCTGGAGCCTCGCCCCCTAACAGAGAGCAAGGCCCGGCGCTAATCGCTTCCCAAACAGGCAAAAAACGCGGCCGGATTCCGGGAGACATCGCCCAGGGTTTGGAATTGCCCGCATGGGGACCCTCCTGTAACTGCATTGCATGCCCGCGAACCATCTTGTCTTTCTCGTCCTCGACAGCTGTCGCTTCGACAGTTTCGTGCGGGCGCGCACACCGAACATCGACCGGCTGGGCGAAGCGCAGCAGCGCTTCAGCTTCGCCTCCTGGACGGCGCCGTCGCATTTCACCTATCTGATGGGGCAGGTGCCGCACACGAGCCCGAAGCACGTGTTCGCCTCCGAGGTCTACAAGGCGCAATTCGCCGAATGGGTCGACCGGCTCGGGATCTCGGATCTGTCGTTCAAGACGTTCATCCCGGAACTCTGCCTCGCGGGCGTGCTGAAGAAGCACCATTACCACACCGCCGCCCGCGTCTCGATGCCGGTCCTCAACCCGTATTCCGGGCTGACGCGCGGCTTCGACGACTACAAGCTGATGGGCAACCACAACGATTTCGCCGGCATGGTGCGCGACGTCGACTTCTCGAAGAGCGATCGCTGCTTCCGCTTCTTCAACCTCGGCGAGACGCACTATCCCTACATGCTCGACGGCGCGAGCCTGCCGAAGATCTCCGGCCTCCACGGCGTCGCCCGCGACATGGATAAGGTCATCTCGGATAAGGCGATGGCGCATACGGGGGACGGCCCGGAGCAGGTCCCGGAGTTCTTCGCGGCCGAGACGATGCGCGATCTGCACGACCAGCAGGTTCGCTGCGTCGAATATGTCGATGGGCTCGTCGGCGCGCTCTACGAAAAGGCGCCTGCCAACACGCACTTCATCGTGACGGCCGACCACGGCGAATTGTTCGGCGAGGACGGCTTCTTCGGCCACGGGCCGGTCATGCACCGCAAGGTCTTCGAGGTGCCGTTCGTCGAGGGCCGCAAGCCGTAGCACCCCTTTAGTGCTGGCGCGTCGAGCTTCAACGTGCGGGGTTGACGGGGTCGTCGACCGTGGGCGTCAAACGCCCACCGACTCCAGGGTCTCGCTGCGCTTGGCCCGGAGCGGTTTCCGTCGGGCCTTCCTTGCAAATCAGGATCTTCATGCTCGCCGCGGTGGCGGTCGCGAGCGCGGCGACGTCAGCCGGCGTGGCGGGATCCTGCGCGACCTCGGTCGCCTCGGTGCGGAGGCGGTCGTCGCAGCGGCAGCTCGGCAGGTTGCCGGTTTGCGTGCAGGCGTCGTGGCGCATGCAGGCGGCGTCGAGCGCGTCGATCGGCGGCGTGCCCGGCCGGTTGCCGATGCCGCAATAATTACCGTGGATCAGCAACGGACCGCGGCGCAGCGCCTTGATGTCGTCGCGCGCGGCGGCCCCAATCCGGCCTTTCGAGAGATCGTCGATCGATTTGCCGACCAGCTCCTGCGGCCCGGCGAACGCGGGTGGGTTGGCCCGCTCGACGGGAAGGGACTGCGGTGGCGGCGGGGCTCCGTCACGGAATTGGACATCCTGGGCGTGCGCCGTGCCCATGGCCAGAAGCAGACAGACGAAGGCTTTCGGCAGGTGGCGCAGGGGCTGGCGCAATGGATCTGTCCTCGATCGGCCGGCATGCGCCGGCTCGGCAGCATGACGCCGCCGAGCCCGCTTGGTTCCAGAGCGCGGGCCTGCACGCAAGCCCCGGCGCGACCTAGTCCCTCACTCCATCACATCGTTTCGATGCGCCGGGCGGCCTCGTCGAGAATTGCGGTGATCGTGCTGGCAACGACATCGCCGCGTGCCATCCGCAGGCGCAGGGCGGTCCCGAGGTTCTCCATCGCGCGGCGGATTTCGGGGGCGTCGCCGCCGCCGTAGCGCCGGCGCATCTCGTCCACGCGCCCGAAGACGCGGCCGATGTCGGCTTCCGCGCGGCCGAGCTCCTCGCGCCCTGCATCGGTCAGCCCGTAGAGCTTGCGCGGGCCTTCCGCCTCGACGACGGCGATGAGGCCCTGCTCCTCGAGCAGGGTGAGGGTCGGGTAGACGATGCCGGGGCTCGGCGCGTAAGCGCCGCCGAAGAGAGCCTCGACGCGCTTGATGATCTCGTAGCCGTGCGCCGGCTTCTCGCCGAGCAGCCGCAGAACGACGAAGCGCAAGTCGCCCTGCTCAAACATGCGCGAGCGCCCGCGCGGATCGAAGCCCGGATGGTGAGAGTGACTGCCACCACGACCCATGCCGTGCGGGCCGTGGCAGTGATGCGAGTGGTGGTGGTGACCGAAGCGAAAGAACATGGGATGACCTATCTGCGATATATCTGACAAAGATATATCGCAGACTATTCTGACGCGCAAGAGCCTCCGTCGTCCGGGTTGCGCAGCCGAACCCGGAAACGGTGAGCGTCAAAGCCTCAGATTTCAGAGCGTCATTCCGGGTTCGCCTTCGGCGCTCCGGAATGGCGGCGCCGCTACAGCGCCGCCGCGAGCTTCGCCGCGTGCGCCTTCAGCATCTCGCCATCGGCCATCCTGCCCGAGTGCGGCCTCAGCGCGACGTCAGCGAATCGCGGGATGACGTGGAAGTGCGGGTGGAACACGGTCTGCCCGGCCGCCGGCTCGTTGTACTGGATCACCATCACGCCATCGGCGCCGAAGGCGGCCTTGGCGGCCTTTGCCACTTTCTGCACGCGCGGCATCAGCGCGGCGAGCTCGTCGGCATCCATGTCGAGGATGTTGCGCGCCTTGGCGTGCTTGGGGATGACCAGCGTGTGGCCCTCGCCTTGCGGCATCACATCCATGAATGCGAGCGCCACATCGTCCTCGTAGACCTTGTGGCAGGGAATCTCGCCGCGCAGGATCTTCGCGAAGATGTTGCTCTCGTCGTAATCGCTCATGACGTCTCCGGCGCCGTCGGGGCGCTTTTCTTGAAAGGCGAATATTCCGCGTATTCGTCGATCGCGGCGTCGACCGCGACGCGTTCACGCTCGAGGTAATCGTCAATCGCGCGAGCGAAGCGCTTGTCGAGGATTGCGTGAGCCGAATAGGTCGGCACCGCGAGATAGCCGCGCGCCAGCTTGTGCTCGCCTTGGGCGCCGGCCTCGACACGCTTCAGGCCGTGCGTGATCGCCCATTCGATCGCCTGGTAGTAGCAGACCTCGAAATGCAGGAACGGATGTTCCTCGACGCAGCCCCAGTTCCGCCCGTAGAGCGCGTCTTCGCCGATGAGGTTGATCGCGCCGGCGATCCAGCGGCCCTCGCGCCGCGCCATCACAAGCAGGATGCGGTCGGCCATCGTGCGGCCGATCTCCTCGAAGAATTCATGCGTCAGATAGGGCCGGCCCCATTTGCGGGCGCCGGTGTCCATGTAGAAGGCGAAGAACGCCTGCCAGTGCACGGGCCGGATCGCCTCGCCGGTCAGCGTCAGGATCTCGATTCCGTTGGCCAAGGCGTCGCGTCGCTCGCGGCGGATCACCTTGCGCTTGCGCGAGGAGAGGCTCGCCAGGAAGCCCTCGAAGTCGGCGTAGTTCTCGTTGACGAAGTGGAATTGCTGGCCGGTGCGCTGCAGCCAACCCGCCGCGCCCATCGCCGCATGATCCTCGCGCGTCGGGAAGGTCGCGTGCACCGACGAGGCTTCGATCTTGCGGCACCAGGCCTCGAGGCCGGCGATCAGCGTCTCGCGCGCGTTCGGCGGCGCGTCGGCGGACACGAGCAGGCGGCGCCCGGTGACCGGCGTGAACGGCACGCAGACCTGGAGCTTGGGATAATAATCGAGCCCGGCGCGGTGATAGGCGTCGGCCCAGGCGTGGTCGAACACGTACTCGCCCATCGAATGGGTCTTGATGTAGCAGGGCGCCGCCGCGAACACCTTGCCCTTCTTGTCCTCGACGACGACGTGGGTCGGCACCCAGCCGGTGCGGCCGCCGACCGAGCCCGAGGTTTCCAGCGCCTTGAGGAAGGCGTGCGTGACGAACGGGTTGAAGCGCTCTTCCTGCGTGGCCTGCTCGACCACCGAGCCGTCGGCCGCCACCGCGAGCCCGTCGGTGGGCGTCGCCGGATTGGCGCAGGCATCCCATTGCGCGGCATCGATCTCCGCGATGGATTGAACGATCCGGACCGTCGGCGCAGTGGGCATGCCTCGACCCTATCCGCGCCGCTCGGCTCGGGCAACGGAGCCGCCTTGTCGCAGGGCTGCGCCGCGAATGTGACAATCTCGTCACGGCTAGCGCGGATCGCGCAGCTACGAGGGTCGCCGCAAGTCGCACAACCTGCGGGACTCGCATCTTAAACTATTCTTTAAACAGCACTTTTCCCGATCGAGCGAAAGGAAGTTTCCTAAAGCATTGTTCTTTCAAGATTTTATTCCGTACTCCCTGCTGCATAACTTTCCCTCGGTACGCCTTGAGGGGGCTTCTCGTGAGAGCAACTGGAACAATGGTCGGCGCGGGCCGGTCGCGCGCCGCGATCATCGGGCTTGCCGGCGCGCTGCTGGTGCCGAGCCTGGCGACGGAGGCGCAGGCCGATCCGTCGCTCGCCGAGATCGCGGCCGAAATCCAGGCGCTGAAGGCCGAGAACCGCCAGATCAAGGCCGAAAACCAGAAGATGAAGGCGGCGATCGCCACCATCGGCGCGCAGACCCATCGCACGAGCGAAAAGGTCCGCGCCGTCGCCAGCCGCGCCGCACGCGTCGCTGCGACGCCGGCTCCGGACCCGGCGACCGCGCTGCCCGAAGGCGCCGTGCCGGCCTTCGTCACGGCCAACAAGCAGCTGCAGTTCGGCGCGATCACGATCACGCCGGGCGGCTTCATCGCCGCGGACAACGTCTTCCGGTCACGCACGACCCAGTCTGACATCAACACGGCCTGGAACAGCATCCCGACCAGCAACAACGGCCTCGCCCACCTCAACGAGGACAAGCTTACCAGCCGCGCCACGCGCCTCGCGCTGCTGGCGGAATCGCAGATCACGCCGAGCATGATCGTCGGCGGCTACGGGGAGTTCGACTTCCAGGCGGCGGGCACGACGTCGAACAACAACCAGAGCTATTCCTACGTCCCGCGCATCCGGAACCTCTATTCGACGCTCGACCTCAACGATCAGGGCTTCCATGTCCTGGCCGGGCAGAGCTGGTCGCTGGTGACGCTGAACTCAAAGGGCCTCACGCCGCGCAACGAGGTGACACCACCGACGATCGACGCGGGCTACATGCCGGGCTTCGAATACACGCGTGCCCCGCAGATCCGCATCGTCAAGGATTTCGGCCAAAAGCTGTGGCTCGGCCTCGAGGCCGACGCGTCGGCATCCGAAGGCATCAACAACGGGCTCTGCGGCAACGTCGTCAGCAACAACTCGACCGCGGCGACGACGACCACCGGGATCGGCGCCAACGCCGGCCTCGACATCGCCAACGGCAATTGCCTCGCGGTCGGCACCGGCGGCAATTTCGGCCAGCAGGGCGACCAGACGCAATATTCCTTGAACAAGGTGCCGGACGTCATCGGCAAAGTCGCCTACGAGGCGCAGATGGGCGATCGCGACATCCATATCGAAGGCTTCGGGCTCTACCGCGACTTCCTCGACAACGTCGCCTATGGCGCCACTCCGGCTGCTTCGACCTTCGCCGCGCCCGGCGGCTACGCCTCGGCGACGAATCACAACACACCGGGCTACGGCGTCGGCGGCGGCCTGATCGTTCCGGTTCTGCCGCGGATCCTCACGTTCCAGGCGAGCGGCCTCGTCGGCCGTGGCATCGGGCGCTACACCTCGTCCCAGCTGCCGGACGCAACGATAACCGGCAACGGCGCGCTCAAGCCGCTCGGCGGCTCGGCGGCGCTGGTCGGTACCGTCCTGCACGCCACGCCGTCGATCGATCTCTATGCCTTTGGCGGCTTCGAGCAGGTCGACCGCGACTACGGCAGCAACGGCATCCAGTCGGGCACCGGGGCCGGCGGCCTCGTCGGCTACGGGGCGCCGGGTGGCGTCAACAATTACGGCTGCAACGTCCAGGGTGGTACCTGCCAGGGTGCGACGCATCGCATCTTCCAGCTGACCGGTGGCATGTGGGACAAGCTCTACCGGGGTAGCTACGGCGAGGTCCGCGTCGGGTTGCAGTACTCCTACACGCGGCGCGATCTTTTCGCCGGCACCACCAATATCGATGGCGTTCCTACGGCAGCGGCCCCGCTGGTCTCGGCCAAGGCCAGCGAAAATATCATCGAGACGTCGTTCCGCTACTATCCCTTCAACTGAGCCATGCCGGCGCCGAGCTTCCCGGCCGGCGCCGGCTGTTTACGGAGCCTTGAAACTAAAGAAAAATTTTGTTTTGTTAAAAGAAGGTCGATCTTCTTTCTTCACCGCCTGTGACGATATCTTCCAAACGTCACCGATGGAGACAAAGATGAAAATTCTTGCAACCACAATCTCATTGGCCTGTCTGCTGGGCGCGACCAATCTCGCGTTCGCGCAGTCGACGGACTACCTCAGCCAGAACCGCGCCGTTGCCCGGGCCTATTACCACAAGTCGCACAATGGTGTGGCGGCCAACGGCCGTTGCGGCGGCATTTCCTACGGCACCGGCGCGCGCTCGTGCGGCACGGCCACCGGCGGCCCGGTCGGCGGCATCAGCAGCCGCAACTAGGCCGGTGGTCGAAGAGCTCGGCGGACAGGCGCCCTCGCGAGAGGCCGTGCGTCCGCCGCTTTGCTTCTTCGCCTATTAGTGCGTCGCGCCGGCCAGCGCGACCTGCACGATCTTGCCGTTCTCGACCGCGCCGGCGAAGGCGTTGGACAGAAGACCGCCATGTGGCCCGATGCCTGTGACGTTGCCGGGATTGTGGTCGGGCGCCAGCCCCTTCGCCGTCGCGTCACATGCGACCCGGATCGCTTTGGCGTCGCTCGTCGTTCCGGCTTGCTTCATCGCATCTGCGACGATGTAGAGCGCGATGTAATTGAGTTCCGCCTCGCTGCTCGGCGCGTCCTGGTGTGAGGCCTTGTAGCGCTTGACGAAGGCTTGCGCCGATGGGTTCTCGTCGTAGCTGACAGGCAGCACGCCGATCGCGCCGTCGAGCATGTCGAGGCCACCCGTCACCCGCGCAATCTCGTCGAGCTTGGCCTGGTCCATGATCGCGAAGCCGCCCTTGAAGCCGAGCTCGCGCGCCTGCTTGATGACGAGCCCCGTCGGCTCAGAGGCGCCCCCGACAAATAGCACGTCCGGGCTCGCCGCGAGCACCTTGCTGACGCCCGAATAGAAGTCGGTGTCCTTGTTGTAGCTCATCGGATTTGTGGCGACGATCGTGCCGCCGGCCTTTTCCCAGGCGGGGCCGATCGCCTTGGCCCAGAGCTTGGCGTATTCGTGATCGCCGCCCGCCATCGCCAGCTTCTTGCCGAAGCGCTTCATCTCGTAGCCGATGAACGGCTCGATGTAATTGTCGTAGGCCGGCGGGATGCGCAGCGTCAGCGTGTTGCCGCGCTCGGTGATCGAAGGCACGCTCGAATAGGCGCCGAGCAGAAAACCCTCCTGCTGGTTGAACGCCTGCACCGCAAAGATGCCGCCCGAGTGCGGCACGAAGACCACCGCGGCGCCGTCCTGCTGGTGCAGACGCTTGGCGTTGAGCGCGGCCTCGGCCGGCGAGTAGCGATCGTCGAGCGCCTTGATCGCGAGCTTCAGGCTCTTGCCGCCGACGCTGATGCCACCGGCAGCGTTGATCTCGTCGGCCGCCATCTGAATGCCTGTGAGGCAACGCTTGCCGTAGAGCGCCGCGCCGCCGCTCAGGGGGCCCGAATAGCCGATCGTGACGGTGTCGTCGGCGAAGGCCGCGCGGGGCAGGGCGAGCGTCGCGGCCGCAGCCGCGCCCGCGAGCCCGAAATGACGTCTGGTGATGGGCATGGTTTTTTCTCCCACTTTACTGTCACCCGCCGAGATAGGCGCGGCGGACACGGTCGTCTTCGGCGAGGCTCGTCGGTGTGCCCTCGAGCACGATGCGGCCGCTCTCGATCACGTAGGCGCGGTTCGCGATGCGCAGCGCCGCGAATGCGTTCTGCTCGGCGAGCAGCACCGTCGTCCCGCGCGCGTTGATCGCGCTGATGATCTCGAACATCTGCTTCACGACGAGCGGCGCGAGGCCGAGGCTCGGCTCGTCGAGCATGAGCAGCTTCGGTCGGCCCATCAGCGCGCGGCCGATCGCCACCATCTGTTGTTGGCCGCCCGACAGCGATCCGGCCGGATCGTGCTGCTTGTCGCGCAGGATCGGGAAAAGATCGAAGACCTCTTCGAGGCCCCGCGCGCGGGCGGCGCGGTCGCGGCGGTGGACGTAGGCGCCGAGCTCGAGGTTCTGGCGCACGCTCATGCCGGGGAAGAGCTTGCGGCCTTCCGGGCAATGGACGATGCCGTCCGCGACGATGCGCGAGGGCTTCGACGCACCGATACTCTTGTCGCGAAAAATGATGTCGCCTTCCGCGAGGCGGGTGAGTCCGCTGATCGCATAAAAAATCGAGCTCTTGCCGGCGCCGTTCGCGCCGAGCAGCACGACGAGCTCGCCGTCCTCGGCGTGCAGACCGACATGGTCGAGCGCGCGGAAGCCGCCGTAGTCGAGGCAGGCGCCCTCAAGCCGCAGCATGATCGGCTCCCAGATAGGCCTCGATGACCTTGGGGTTCGCCTGGATTTCGGCCGGCGTGCCTTCGGCGATCTTTTCGCCGTGATCGAGCACGACGACGAAGTCTGCGAGCGCCATCACCATGCTCATCTTGTGCTCGATGAGGCAGAGTGTGACGCCGGTCGTCACGATCTTGCGCATCAGGGCGGCGAGCCCGTCCGTCTCGCTCGGATTGACGCCGCCGGCCGGCTCGTCGGCGAGCAGAAGCTTCGGCTCTGTCGCGAGCGCCAGCGCGAAGGCGACGCGCTTTCGCTCCTCCTGCGTGATGTCGCAGGCGAGCCGGTGGCCGATGTGCGACAGGCCGACGAGGTCGAGCACTTCCGCCGCCTTGACGCGGCTCGCGCGCTCCTCCTCGCGAAGGCGCCGCGAGGCGACGAGAACGTCCAGCAGGTTGGCGTGCGTGCGCAGGCGATGGCCGACGATGAGATTGTCGGCGACGCTCGCGGTCTCGAACAGATTGGTCGCCTGGAAGGTGCGCGCGACACCAAGCCGCGCTATGGCGTCGGCCTTGAGCCCGGTGACGTCACGCCCGTCGAGGCGCACGCAACCCGACGTCGGCCGCACCGCGCCCGAGATCAGGTTGAAGAACGTGGTCTTGCCGGCGCCGTTCGGCCCGATGATCGCCGAGATCTTACCCGCCGCGAAGGTGACGGAGACGTCGCGCACGGCCGCGAGACCGCCGAAGCGCTTGGTGAGGGCTTCGACCTCAAGCATGGGGTGATTCCGCGATCTCCGGCGATCGCGCCAGCTTGGCATCGATGCGCGCCGCGCGGCGCCGGCAAAGCCAGGTCTCGATCCAGCCGACGATGCCCTTCGGAAAGAACATGATGAGCGCGATCAGGACGGGGCCGAGCACCACCATGCGATAGTCTTGCAGCGCCTGCAGGTACTGGCTCAGCCAGGCGACGACGAGCGCGCCGACGACCGGGCCGAGCAGCGTACCCATGCCGCCGACGATGACATAGGTGATGAGGTCGAACGTCACCGTCTCGCTCGCCATGCCGGGGCCGAGGAAGCGCAGGTTCCCGGCATAGAGCGCGCCCGCGATGCCGGCGTAGAAGGTCGAGAGCACGAAGGCGAGCAGCTTGGTGCGCATCGGGTTGATGCCGAGCGCCTCCGCCAGTCCCTCGCCGTTGCGGATCGCGACGAAGCCGCGCCCGACGAGCGAGGTGACGATCCGTTGCATCAGGAAGAGGCCGGCGACGAGGAAAGCGAGGACCAGCTCGTATTGCCCGGTGTCGTTGTCGATCGAGAACGGGCCGATCTGCGTCGCGCGCGGGATGTCCATGATGCCGTTGACGCCGTTCGTCAGCCCCTCCGCCTTCTCGATGACGAGCGCGATGATGACGCCGACGCAGAGCGTGAAGATCGCGAACACCTGGCCGCGCAGCCGCAGCGAGACGAGTCCCACCACTGCGCCCGCCGCGGCGGCCACGACGCCACCGGCGATGAACGCCGGCCAGAACGGCACGCCATAGGTGACGGTGAGAATGCCGACGGTGTAGGCGCCGATCGCCATAAAGCCGGCATGCGCGAGGTTGAGCTGGCCGGTGTAGCCGGCGATGAGGTTGAGGCCGGCGGCGGCGAGCGCGTTGATGAAGGCGAGCGCGGCGACGGACAGCAGGTACGGGTTCGGTGCCACGAGCGGGAACAGCGCTGCCGCGGCCGCAAGGACGAGGCAGACGAGGCCGAAGGGTGTCGTGCGCTCCTTCATTGCGCCAACTTGCCGAAGAGACCCTGTGGGCGGACCGACAGGATCAGCGTGAGCAGCGCGAAGGCGATGATGTCCTTGTAGTCGGTTGAGACGTAGAAGGCGCCGAACGCCTCGGCGAAGCCGATCACCAGGCCGCCGACGATGGCACCCGGCACGCTGCCCATGCCGCCGAGCACGATGATGACGAAGGCCTTGGTGATGACGAGCTCGCCCATCGTCGGGGCGACGAGGCTGATCGGCGCGTAGAGCACGGCGGCGACCGCCGCGAGCGCGCCGGAGATCGCGAAGGTCATGATCGAGACGCGCGTCGGATCGATGCCGACGAGGGCCGCACCCTGGCGGTTCTGCGCGGTGGCGACGATCGTCGCGCCGGCCGTCGTGCGCGTGAGGAAGAGATGCAGGAGAATCATGAGCAGGAAGGCCGCCGCGATAACGAGGAGCCGCTGCGCCGGCAGAGTGAGTCCGTCGAGGTGGTAGATCGCGGAGACGGGCGGCGCGATGCGCTGGAAGTCGGCGCCGAAGGCCGCCTGGAGGCCGGCCTCGAAGAAAAGCAGCAGGCCGATCGCCGCGATCATGTCGTGCAGCGGTGGCGCTTTGCGCAACGGCTCGAAGACGAGCCGCTCGGTGAGCATCGCGACGATGGCCGCGACCGCCGCCGCGCCGACGAGCGCCAGCCAGAAATTGGCATGAAAGCGCTCGATGAGGGCGAAGGCTGCGTAGGCGCCGATCGTGAACAGCGCGCCGTGCGAGAAATTCGGGATTTGGAGGATGCCGTAGACGAGCGTCAGCCCGAGCGCGACGAGGGCGTACACGCAGCCGATCGTCAGGCCGTTCAGGATCTGCTGGACGAAGAACGTCAAGCGAAGGGCTCCTCCCGTGCGCGCCTCTCAAAGGGCGCGGTGCCGGACCGGAGTAGCGGTTTCGAAGGAGCGGTCAACGCCGCGCGGCTGGTCGGCACCCCCGCATTTCGACAGATGGGTATGCGACGGCGCAGCAGGCCGCTATCATCGAGCGTCCGTAAAAGCCTGACATCCGGTGCGAGTGCACCGGTTCAAGCTCGACTTGAATGTGCTGTCTCGGCAGCTGTGCTCAAGCAGTGTCTTCAGCTCAAGGATTTCACCTGACATGATGGAAAAACGCCGCCTCGGCCGCACCGGCCTCGAGGTCACTTCGCTCTGCCTCGGCACGATGACCTTCGGCGAGCAGAACACGGAGGCCGACGGCCACGCGCAGCTCGATCGGGCGGTCGCGGCGGGCGTCAATTTCGTCGACACCGCCGAAATCTACGCGGTCCCGCCGAAGGCGGAGACGCAGGGCGCGACGGAGAAGATCATCGGCTCCTGGCTCGCCGCGCGGGGCGGCCGCGACAAGGTGGTCATCGCGACCAAGGTCTCGGGCCGCGGGCGCGCGAACTGGCTGCGGCCGGACGGGCAGGGCACCAAGCTCGATGCTGAAAACGTCAAGCATGCCGTCGAGCAGTCGCTGCGCCGCCTGCGCACCGACTACATCGATCTCTACCAGGTGCATTGGCCCGACCGGCAGGTCGCGCTGTTCGGCGACGGCGGGACCGTGTTCCGCGGCCTGCCCGAGCGCGACGAGTCGATCCCGATCGAGGAGACGCTCGGCGTGCTCGGCCGGCTCGTCGAGGCGGGTAAAGTGCGCCACATCGGCCTGTCGAACGAGACAGCCTGGGGCGTCGCGCGCTGGGTGAACCTCGCCGAGGCCGGGAAGGGACCGCGCGTCGTCGCGATCCAGAACGTCTACAACCTCATCAGCCGCGCCTTCGAGATCGGGCTCGCCGAGATGGCGCTGCGCGAGGATGTCGGCTTGCTGGCCTATTCGCCGCTCGGGCAGGGTTACCTCACCGGCAAGTACCAGCGCGGCGCGCGGCCGGCGGGAGCGCGTACCACGCTGTTCGAGCGCGGGCAGCGCTACGAGAAGCCCGGCGTCGAGGTGGCGATCGATGGCTATCTCGCGCTGGCCCGCGAGCTCGGGATCGATCCCGCGCAGCTCGCGCTGGCCTTTGTCACCTCGCGGAAATTCGTCACCTCGAACATCATCGGGGCGACGAGCCTCGCGCAGCTCGACGTGGCGCTGGGCTCGCTCGACGTGACGATCACGCCAGAGATCGAGGACGCGATCGACGCGATCCACCAGGTGCACCAGAACCCGGCGCCGTAACGCTAGTCTAGGGGCTACGGAGCACCCCGCCGACCCATTCCGCGACCCTGTCGAGCAGCGCGTCCATCACCTCGGCGTCGGTGCGGCCGGAGCGCTTTGGCACGTGGAAGGAATGGTCGGCGTCCTCGGTCATCGCCAGCGTCGCGCGCGAGCCGAGCCTTGCCACCTCAGCCGCGATCAGCGCGGCCTCGGCCAGCGCGTCGCGGCTCCCCTGCAGGAACAGCATCGGCACCGCGACTGCGGCGAGATGCGCCGCGCGCTCGATCGAGGATGCCCCGGCCGGATGCAGCGGAAAGCCCACGAACACGAGGCCGCGCACACCGGGCAGCGGCGCCTCAGCCTGCGCCTGCGACGTCATCCGGCCGCCGAACGACTTGCCGCCGGCGATGAGGGGGAGGCCGGTCGCGGCCGCGGCAGTGACGGCGGCGCGCACGCTGGCTTTCGCGATTTTCGGGGGGTCCGGCCGCTTGGCGCCGCGCGCCATGGAGGGAAACTCGTAGCGCAGGACGGCGACCCGGCGAGCGGCGAGGCCGTCCGCGAGGGCTGCCATGAAAGAGTGCCGCATCCCGGCGCCTGCGCCGTGGGCAAGAACGAGGCACGCCAAGGCATCGGCGGGTGTCGCGAGGAGGCCGGGCAGGGCGTCGCCGCCGTCGAACGGGATCGCCATCTCCTGCGTCATTTGTGGGTTTTCCCCAGGCCAGGCCCCCCGCGACCTTCGGGTCGGCAACCCGCGGTGCCGACGGCGCGTTGTGAAACACTCGTGACGCCAGACGGCGCGCGTTGCGACGTTGCAAGCGATCGGACGTCCAACCGGACCGGATCATGTCTCGGGTCATTATCAAGCCGGGCTTTCATCTACCCGTCATCCGGCATGGGAGGGAAGTGATGGAGGCGACAAGCACCGACATCGTTATCCGGCTCTCCGAGCCGGCGCTTTTCACGATTTGCTTTTGCGTTGCGATGGCGGCGCTTCTGGCCGTTCTGGTCCTCGGCTGCGACAAGGACGGGAATTTTCGGGCGAAATGAGGCTCAGCCCGGCGCCGCCGCGGTGGCACGGACGGCGGCGTGCTGGGCGAGACTGACCGCCGCTGCGACGAGGACGTTGGCCGCAAGCGCCACGATCCCGATGTTGAGATCCAGCATCCATTGCGGCAGCCCAGGCGCCAGGGTGGCGACCGTCGCCTTGGTGAGACTCGTCACCGCAACGATTGCGACGCCGACAATGATGCCGGCGGCCGCACCCCTGGCCGTCAACGGGTTGCGCGTGGCGAGGCTCGCCAGAAGGGCAGGGGCGAGCTGCGTGACAAGCGCATAGCCCATCAGCAGCAGTGCGACGATCGTGTCGCCGCCGAAGATCGCGAACACGACTGCGAGCGCGGCGACGAACGGCACGATAATTTTGGCGGCGATCGCCACCTCCCGATCCGTCGCGCCCCGCCGCGCGAGCGGGTAGACGTCGCGCGCGAGCGTGGTCCCGGCGGTGGTGAGCATCATCGCGCCGGGCACGAGCGCGGTCAGCACCCCGGCGACGCCGATGAGCCCGACCGCGACGGGCGGCAGCTCGGCCAGCGCGACCTTGAACAGGGCGAGGTCGATCGCCTTGCCGGTGAGCCCCGGCACGCGGAGGAGCGCTGCGAAGCCTACAAACAGCGCGAACAGCAGCATCAGGCCGTAGAGCGGCGCGACGACCGCGTTCCGGCGCATCGTGCGCTCGTCGCGCGCCGTGAAGACGGAGGCGAACGTGTGCGGCCACATGAAGAAGCCGAGCGCCGTCAACGCCACGGTCGAATCGAACCAGGCGACGCTCTGCCCTTTGGGTTGGAACGCGAGGAATCCAGGATGCGTGGCGGCGATCTTCTCGAACATAGGCTCGATGCCGCCGGCGATGCGCCATGGCAGGTAGAGGCCGAGGAACACGATCACGACGATGATGAGCGTGTCCTTGATGAGCGCCAGCGCAGCGGGACCATGGATGCCCGAGACCGCAACGAAGGCGGCGATGGTTGCGGCGCCCACGAGGATGCCCGTGGTCTGCGAGATCGCGCCGTAGCTGGTCGTCGAGACGATGATGCCGAGGCCTTTCAGTTGCAGCACGAGGTAGGGCACGAGCGCAATCACGCCGACGATCGTGACGAGGAGGCCGAGCCCGGTGCTGTCATATTTGCGCGCGAAGAAGCCGGCCTGCGAGACGAGACCGTGATCGCGCGCATAGCGCCAGACCGGCGGCAGCATCCAGTACGAGAGCACGTAGGCGAGCGGGAAGTAGCAGAGGATATAGTAGGAGGCCGCACCTTTGCCGTAGGCGTAGCCGGACGCACCGAGGAAGGTGAAGGTCGTGTAGATCTCGCCCGCCATCAGCAGGAAGACGAGGATCGTGCCGAAGCTGCGCCCGGCGACGCTCCATTGCTCCAGCACCTGGGGGCGCCCGCGGCCGCCGCGCACGCCCATCACGAGCGCAAAGACCACAGTTGCGGCGATCATCCAGCTCGCGATGTTCAGATGTGCCACGTTCACTTGGCTTCGGCCTTGTTGGCCGGGTCGAGCGCATAGATCAGCGCCAGCAGCGCTGCCGACAGGAGCGTGCAAAAGACGCCATAGGCGAGCGCGAACGGGAAGCCGAGCACGAACGGCTCGGTCCGGTCAGCGAACGGCATCCCGGCGAGGAGAACGAGCCAGGCGATCGCCCCGAGCCATTTCAGCGACATATGGTTTCCTTCTGTCGGCCGCGCGGGTGGATGAGATCAGGCCGCCGCCTATAAGGCAAAACCGACGCCAGCCGAAAGGGCAGTGCCGTGTCGAACCCTCCGTCCACCGCCGCCGTTCATGAGATTGTGTCGCTCGACGCCACCGCGCTCTCAGCCACGATCGGCGCGAGAAAAGTGTCGTGCCGCGAGGTGATGGCGGCGCATCTGGCGCGAATCGAGGTGGCGAACCCGGCCGTCAACGCCATCGTCTCGCTGCGGCCGCCCGAGGCGCTGCTCGCGGAGGCCGAGCACTGCGACGACGAGCTCGCACGCGGGGTCTCGCGCGGGCCGCTGCATGGATTCCCGCATGCCGTGAAGGATCTCGCGCAAACGCGCGGGCTGCGTACGACCTGGGGCTCGCGGCTCCATCACGATCATGTGCCCTCTCACGATGCGCTCTTTGCCGAGCGGCTGCGGGCTGCCGTCGCGATCCTCATCGGCGCGACCAACACGCCGGAGTTCGGGCTCGGCTCGCACACGTTCAACGAGGTGTTCGGCGCGACGGGCAACGCCTTTGATCCCGCGCTCAGTGCGGGCGGCAGCTCGGGCGGCGCCGCGGTCGCCCTAGCGCTGCGCATGGTGCCGCTTGCCGACGGCAGCGACTTCGCCGGCTCGCTGCGCAACCCCGCCGGCTGGAACGGCGTGTTCGGCCTGCGCCCCTCGGCCGGGCGCGTGCCGGCGCTGCCGGAACCTGAAGGCTATCTGTCGCCGCAACTCGTCACCGACGGCCCGATGGCGCGCACTGTCGCGGACCTCTCGCTGCTGCTCTCGGTGATGAGTGGGGCCGATCCCCGCGCGCCGCTGTCGCTGGCCGAGCCGCCGCTGCCGGCCGCGTTGCTCGCCGGCGACGTCTGCGGTCGACGTATCGGCTGGCTCGGCGATCTCGATGGCGCGTTGCCGATGGAGGCGGGCATCCTGCCGCTTGCCGAGCGCGCGCTGGGCGCCCTCGCCGCGGCCGGCTGCGAGGTCGAGCCGGCGACGCTCGGCCTCGACGAGGAACGCCTGTGGCGCTGCTGGCTCGTCTGGCGTCACGCGTTGATCGCAGGCCGGCAGGCCGGCACCTACGCCGACCCGGCCCAGCGCGAGAAACTGAAGCCTGAGATGGTCTTCGAGATCGAAGGCGGCCTGCGGCTCTCGGCAAGGGACCTCTACGAGGCGTCGGCGACGCGCACCGCGCTGCGCGCGACGATGCTGCGGCTGCTGGACAGGTTCGATGCGCTGGCGCTGCCGAGCGCGCAGGTCTTCCCGTTCCCACGCGACTGGCGGTGGCCGCGCGAGATCGGCGGTCGCCAAATGGATACCTATCACCGCTGGATGGAGGTGGTGATTCCGGGCACGCTGTCTGGCTGCCCCGTCATCTGCTTGCCTGCGGGCTTCGGCGGCACGCCTGCGCGCTCCTCCGGGCTGCAGCTGATCGGGCACCCCGGCGGCGAGCGCGAGCTGCTGCAGCTTGCGCGCGCTTTCGAGATCGAGAGCCGGCCGCTCGAGCGGTTGCCGGCGCTCGGCTAGGAGCTAGAGCTGCAGCACGCTGTCGAGCTCGAAGGTCTGACCTTCGGGATTGGCGCCGATCACCAGCTTCTTGTCGGTGATCGTGTAGGGCGGCACCGGCAGGTTGTAGGGCGCGGGCACGCCGGAATAGACGCGGCCGGAGAGATCGTATTTCGAGCCGTGGCAGGGGCAGAAATAGCCGCCGAGCCAATCGGGGGTCACGGTCGCCTTGTCCGGCTCGAACTTCGGGATGCAGCCGAGGTGGGTGCAGACGCCGACGAGGACGAGGTACTCGGGCTTCACCGAACGGTGCCAGTTCTCGGCGTATTTCGGCTGCTGCAGGGTCTCGGAATCGGGATCGCGCAAGCGCGAGAGCAGCTCCGGGTCCTGCAGGGTCTTCAGCGACTCGGGGGTCCGGTTGACGATGAAGATCGGGTGGCCGCGCCACTTCACGATGATTTGCTGGCCGGGCGGAACGGCGCCGATGTTGACCTCGAGCGGCGCGCCGGCCGCGATCGTCGCGGCGTCAGGCTGCATCTGGTCGATCAGCGGCCACACCGCGGCCGCGGCGCCAACGGCGCCGACCGCGCCTGTCGCGATATAGAGAAAGTCGCGCTTCGAAGGATCGTCCGGGCCGGCCGTCATCGTCTGGGTGGGGTTTGCAACTGCCATCTGACCGCCGTCACCTCATCGACCGCCGCCCTCGGCGGATCGAGCCTCGGTTTACATATCGAGCCGGGTTCTGGCCAGAGGGAAAGCGAACGGCGCTGCCTCGCGGCGCGCGCGGACGGGTCCTCGAGCCTTGAACGCGACATTGCGGCGCAGTTTGTCGCCAATCTCGCCACTATAGGAGACTTGTCGCTGTCGCGATTCTCAGGCGAAGTCCCGTCATGACCCGACGCCGGATCGAACGTTCCTACAAGGCCCAGGTCGGCGCGCTGCCGATCCGCCGTGGTGCGGCCGGCGCCGAGGTGCTGCTCGTCACCTCGCGCGAGACGCGGCGCTGGATCATCCCGAAGGGCTGGCCGATGAAGGGCCGCAAGGACCACGAGGCGGCAGCGCAGGAAGCGGCCGAGGAGGCGGGGGTCACCGGTAAGGTCGGCAAGCATCCGATCGGCGCCTACACCTACCAGAAGCGGCTCGCCAACCGCGTCGAGCCGTGCCTCGTGATGGTCTATCTGCTCGAGGTCGAGGCCCAGCTCGCGGATTGGCGCGAGCGCGACGAGCGCAAGCGCCAGTGGTTTCCCGCGCTTCAGGCCGCCGAGGTCGTCGCACAGCCGAAGCTCGCCTCGATGATCCTCTCGCTCGGGCGGCCGCGCTTGGGTCTGCTGAGCGAGGCGGCGGCCGCCACCTGAAGCTCAGCGGACGGGGGCGGGTGTCCCAGGCAGCGACGCCGCCGATCGACGATCCGCGAAGCGCGCATTGAGTGCGCGCGTGGACGGGATTTCGATCCACAGATGGATCGCGATCGCGAAAAGGGCGGCGACGATCAGCTCCGCAACCACCAGCGGCCAGAACCCGAGCGTCGGCGCGACATGCATCGCGAGATACACCTTGCGCGCAGGTACCAGCACGAGCGGATGGAAAAGGTAGAGCGCGTAGGACGCGTCGCCGAGCAGGAGCAGGGGTCTTGCAAGCGGGCTGTCGGTGTCGAGCGCCGGCCGAGCCAGGACGATCGCGGCGAACAGCGCGGCCATCGGCAGGCCGCAGGCGAGAAGCCGCGGGAAGCCGCTCGGGTCGACGCCGTAGATCGGGACGTCGCCCATGCGCGCGAAGTCGAACGCGAGGCAGGCGATCGCCACCACGGCGAGCGCTAGCGCCGCCGGGCGGGGCAGGGCGAACCCATGCCGCGCTGCGAGCGCGATGCCCATGCCGAGCGCGAACTCAAGCACGATCGGGTCGCTCCAAAAGGCGAGGGCTGTCGAGGCCGGATGCGCCAGCGCGCCGAAGGCAACCAGCAGCGCAAGGGCGGCTGCCACACTGAAGACCGCCGCCTCGCGGCGCAGGAACAGGAACGCGGCGAAGACGACGTAGAAGAACATCTCGTAATTGAGCGTCCAGCCGAGCGCCACGATCGGCCGCGCCACGCCATCGAGCGGCCGCGCGTAGGGCACGAAGCCGAGCGAGGTGGCGATCTCGGCGAGGCGCGGCAGGTGCGCCTGGCCGCTGCGCGCCAGCAGCGCGGCGACGATGAGCCAGAGGCCGGTGACGAGCCAATAGAGCGGCAGGATGCGGATCGTCCGCCGGGTCAGGAAGACCTGCGCCGCGCCGGGTGTCCCGAACAGCCGCTGCGAGGCGTGCACCATGATGAAGCTGGAGATCACGAAGAACAGGTCGACGCCGGCGACCCACGGCAGCAGGCTGGAGCGGGCGAAGGCGAGCCCACTCTTGGCCGCGGCGAAGGCGGCATCGTCCTGCGCATGCGCCAGCACGACCATCGACGCGGCGACAGCGCGCAGGATCTGGATCGATCCGATCTGCCTCATCGGGGTGAAAAGCTCGCGCGGGTCGGGGCGTCGCATCCTGCCGGCGCGGGCTTAGCGAAGCGTTACGGCGCCATTCGACGCATTGGCCAAGCGGGCGCCTGCCTCTAAGCTCTTCCTAAGAGCCGCCGGCACGTCCGGCCGCAAGAGGAAGCGCCCCGGATGTTCAAGGTCCTGATTTTGATTTGCGCCGCTACGCTCGACCACGCCGCCTGCACGCCGCAGACCGCGACCGATGTCGTGCGCGGCCCGCTCGCCCACACGGTCGACCAATGCATCAAGGAGAGCCAGGCGACGCTCGCGCAGACCTCGATCGCGCCGGAGGCCGGAAAGCAATACATGAAGATCGTCTGCGAAAGTCAGCGCAACTCGTAAGAGGAGCGCGCCGCATGAGAGCCGTCTCGACGAGACGGCCCCTATTGCTTGGTCAGGACGGCTTGTGCGCGCCCGTGCGGGCCGGCGCGCCGCGCTGGCCCTGGGGCCGCGACCGAGCCGGACGGCTGCGCTGGTCCTGCGGGCCGCGCGGCTTCTGCTGCTGCGGCTTGCCGGCGCCTCCGGGGCGCCCGTCGCTCCGGCGCTGGTCCGGCCGGGAATTGGCGCGGCCGCCCGGGCGCTGCTGCGGCGGACGGCGCGCCTCCTTCGGCTCGGCGGCGGCAGCCGTGGGATCGCGGCGGTCCTCCGAGGGAATCGTCTGGCGCGTCAGCTTCTCGATCGCCTTCAGGAACGCGCGCTCCTCGCCGTCGCACAGCGAGATGGCGCGCCCCGCGGCGCCGGCGCGGGCGGTGCGCCCGATCCGGTGCACGTAGGATTCCGGGATGTTCGGCAGGTCGAAATTGACGACGTGGCTCACCGCCTCAACGTCGATGCCGCGGGCGGCGATGTCGGTGGCGACGAGGATCTTCGTCGCGCCGGCCTTGAAGCCTGCAAGCGCGCGCTCGCGCTGGTTCTGGCTCTTGTTGCCGTGGATCGCCATGGCCGCGAGACCCGCCTCCTCGAGGTGGCGGACGACGCGGTCGGCGCCGTGCTTGGTGCGCGTGAAGACGAGCACGCGCTCCATCTTCTCGGAGCGCACGAGGTCGGCGAGGACGTGGCGCTTGCGCGACGTCTCGACGAAGATGACGAGCTGGTCGACGCGGTCCGCGGTCTTGGCGACCGGCGTCACCGAGACCTGGACGGGATCACGCAGCAGATTGCCCGCGAGCGCACCGATCTCGCCCGGCATGGTCGCCGAGAAGAACAGGGTCTGGCGCTGCTTGGGCAGCAGCGGCACGATGCGACGCAGGGCATGGATGAAGCCCATGTCGAGCATCTGGTCCGCTTCGTCGAGGACGAAGGTCTCGACCTTGTCGAGGCGCAGCGTGCGCTGCTCGAGATGGTCGATCAGCCGGCCCGGCGTCGCAACGAGAATGTCGACGCCGCGCATGACGCGGTCGATCTGCGGACGGATCGAGACACCGCCGAAGACGGTGGTGATCGAGAAGCCGAAGTGCTGGCCGTAGGTGCGGAAGCTCTCGGCGATCTGGCTCGCCAGCTCGCGCGTCGGCGAGAGGACGAGGCAGCGGCAGGTGTTGCGCTCCGGGCGCAGGCGCTCGAGCGACAGCCGCTGCAGGATCGGCAGCGCGAAGGCGGCGGTCTTGCCGGTGCCGGTCTGGGCAATGCCGAGCAGGTCACGGCCGTCGAGGACGTGCGGGATGGCCTGGGTCTGGATCGGGGTGGGAGTTGTATAACCTTCGGCGTCGAGGGCCTGGAGCAGGCGCGGATCGAGGCCGAGGTCGGCGAAACTGAGGGCTGTGTGCTGGTTCAAGCGAGCGCTTTCGGGCGAACGCAGCCAAACGCAATTCGCGCCTCGGGCTGCGATGTGTCGGGAGATCCGTGCGTGACCGGCTCCGGTCGGGCGGCGGCTGGCGGTCCGGGTGCGCCGCAACTTCGATGAACCGAAGTCTCAGGGGCGCAGACGATCACGCGGCCAGGTAGCCGTGGCGCGCCTCTCGCGCGACGTGAAGCACTTGAGGCGATTCCCCGGAAAATGCAAGGAAATTAATGTTGCGGTGCACATCAGAAAGAGGGCGCGAGGGGGCTGACAGAATCGTTTCGCCGAGTAAACTTTCCTCATGCGCAACCAACTGAGAGGAGGTGATCCAGTGTCTCATTGTCACGTCGCGAGCCAGCTGGAGGTCTCTTTCAAGGCGAGCTGAAACGCTTTGGCTGAGAGACGTCGGCATTCGCGCTGACATTGCTGGTTTCGACGGCTGCTAGCTCCAGCCTGAGAACCTCCGAGAATGAAAGCCCCGGTCCGCCGGGGCTTTCGCCGTTCAGGGCCTGCCTCTATTCGGCGGCCGTTCGCGCGGTCACGAAAGCGCCAGCGATGCCTGTTTCGTTGCCATGCCGTGACCGGTCACCTAAAGAGGCGCGCGAGCCGGGTGGGCCGGCTTCCGAGACGAGATGGCTACGCAGTCGCACGAGACTTTGACGAGCTTCCGCCGCGTCGAGGCGAGCTCGAGCCGCAAGTTCGGGATCACCGTCGGTGCGATCCTGTGCGCTCTGGCAATCTGGCCGGTTCTGCGCCATCCTTTTGTACACAATGACGCGCGTCCGCGCCTCGTGCTGCTCGGGATCGGCGCCGTGCTCCTCGTGCTGGGTCTCGTCGCGCCGCGCGTGCTCGATCCGCTCAATGCGCTCTGGTTCAAGCTCGGCATGCTCCTGACGAAAGTCACCAACCCGATCGTCATGGGCGTCATGTACTTCGCCGCCGTCGTCCCGCTCGGCTGGTTGCTGCGCCGGCAGGGCAAGGATCTCCTGCGCCTGCAGCGCAACGCGGCGGCCGAGTCCTATTGGATCGAGCGCACCGAGCCCGCCTCGCCGCTCACCAAGCAGTTCTGACGTTTAGAAGGAGCGCGCCATGTCGATCGTCATGGAGCTGATCGATTTTCTGGGATCGCGGAAGAAGTTCTGGCTGTTGCCGCTCGTCGTCCTGTTCGTGGTCGTCGGCGGCCTGCTGGTGCTGAGCCAGGGCTCGGTCATGGCGCCGTTTATCTATTCGCTGTTCTAGGCGGGATAAACGCGTGCGCGTCCTCGGTCTTTCCGCCTTCTACCACGACAGTGCGGTCGCCCTCGTCGAGGATGGCCGCATCCTGGCGGCGGCCCAGGAGGAGCGTTTTACGCGCATCAAGCACGACCCCGGATTTCCTGCGCACGCTTTGCGCTATTGCCTAGAGACCGCGGGGAGCGGGGCGATCCACCAGGTCGTCTTCTACGAGAAGCCGTTCCTCAAGTTCGAGCGGCTGATCGAGACCTATCTCGCCTTCGCGCCCAAGGGCTTCAACTCGTTCCGCAAGGCGATGCCGCTGTGGATCGGCGAGAAGCTGTTCCAGCGCGACCTGCTGGTGAAGGAGCTGAAGGCGATCGATCCCGCGCTCGCCGCGAAGGACAAGATGCGCTTCGCCGAGCATCATTTCTCGCACGCGGCGTCGGCGTTCTTCCCCTCCCCTTACGAGGAGGCGGTCGTCCTCACGATGGACGGCGTCGGCGAATGGGCGACGACCTCGCTGGCCATCGGCCGCGGCGACGACCTCAGGATCGAGCGCGAGATCCACTTCCCGCATTCGCTCGGGCTGCTCTATTCCGCCTTCACCTATTACACCGGCTTCAAGGTGAACTCGGGCGAGTACAAGGTGATGGGCCTGGCGCCCTACGGCGAGCCGCGCTTCGCGCAAACTATCCTCGATAAGGTGGTCGACCTGAAGCCCGACGGCAGCTTCAAGCTCGACCTCGACTACTTCGACTATTGCACCGGCTTCACGATGACGAACGGCAAGTTCGATGCGCTGTTCGGCGGGCCGCCGCGGCAGGGCGAGGAGCTGCTCGACCAGAAGCACATGGATCTCGCCGCCTCGATCCAGGCTGTGACCGAGGAGGTGATGCTGCGCCTCACCCGCTCGATCGCCAAGAGCACCAGCGTCAAGAACCTCTGCCTTGCCGGCGGTGTCGCGCTGAACTGCGTCGCCAACGGCAAGATCCTGCGCGATGGGCACTTCGAGAACATCTACATCCAGCCGGCCGCTGGCGATGCCGGCGGTGCGCTCGGCGCAGCGCTGTCCGGATATTACGATTCGAAGCCGGGCCGCACAGTCAACGGGCACGACTCGATGCAGGGCTCATATCTCGGGCCGGCCTATGACACGGCCGAGACCGAGCGCCGGCTCACCGCCGCCAAGGCCGTCTACAAGCGGCTCGACGATGACGCGCTTGTCGAGGCGGTGGCGCAGGCCCTCGCCAGTGGGAAGGCGATCGGCTGGCACCAGGGCCGTATGGAGTTCGGCCCGCGCGCGCTCGGCAATCGCTCGATCCTCGGCGATCCGCGCTCGCCGACGATGCAGAAGATTCTCAATCTCAAGGTGAAGTACCGCGAGAGCTTCCGCCCGTTCGCGCCGGCGGTGCTGCGCGAGGACG
This sequence comes from Beijerinckiaceae bacterium, assembly GCA_965277735.1. GTDB lineage: Bacteria > Pseudomonadota > Alphaproteobacteria > Rhizobiales > Beijerinckiaceae > RH-AL1. Next base: position 2,745,221 of record CBDIDO010000003.1, on the reverse strand, counting down.
TCTCGGACTGGTTCGAGATCGAGACGGATTCGCCTTACATGCTGCTCGTCGCCAACGTGAAGCCGGAGCGCTGCATCGCGATGAGCGAAGACGAGCAGAAGCTGTTCGGCATCGACAAGCTCAACATCGCCCGCTCGTCGATCCCCGCCGTCACCCACGTCGATTATTCCGCGCGCATCCAGACCGTGCACAATGAGACGAACCCGCGCTTCCACGCGCTGATTTCGCGCTTCAAGGCGCTGACCGGTTGCCCCATCCTCGTCAACACGAGCTTCAACGTGCGCGGCGAGCCGATCGTCGCCACACCGGAGGACGCGTTCCGCTGCTTCATGGGCTGCGATATCGACGTGCTTGCAGTCGGTAATTGCCTGCTGGAGAAAGCCGACCAGGATCCCGCGCTGGCGCAGGACTACAAGGACGCCTTCGCGCTCGATTGAGGCCTAAGGGCTTGCGGTCTTCGCGGGCGGCTTCAGCACATCGGGCAGTGTCGCCCCCAAATCGTCGAGCAGCTTCCTGGCCTGCAGCCGGTTTGCAATCGCGCTCGGGTGGCCGTCGCCGGGGATCGTCAGGATGTTCTTCGCGCCCGGCAGTGTCGCATCGACGAGGTGGATGCCGGCCGCCTGGAGACGGTCGCGCAGCGCGGCGTCCGTGAAGCCGGTGCCGTCGAGATAATGGTCCGGCGGCGGCACATAGAGCACGACGAGCGGCACGCCGTATTTCTCGCGCGTGATCTTCGCGACGGCGCCGACGATCGCGACATAGGTCTCGAGATCGCCATGGCTCGGCCGCTCCAGGAGCGGTGCGAGGAACACGCGGTAACTCGCTGTTTCCTTGTAGAATTCCTCGACGTGCTGCATCAGGCCGGAAAAGCAGGGGCCTTTGTATTCGACCTTGCCGTCGACGCTCTCGTAGCGCGGCGCGCGCACCGAAAAATTCGGCTTGCAGGCCGTCCGCTCGGAATGCCATGGGCCGGTGAGAAGGACGAAGGCGCGTGCGCCGGCAAGCCTTTGGTCGAACATCCCGACGTGCAGCTCGCGAAGCACCTGCGACGGGCTGTAGGCCGAGAAGCCGAGATTGACGACATCGAAGCCCGGCGTGAGATCGGCGAAGGATTGCGCCAGCGTGTCCGGGTCGTCGAGCCCCTCACCGAAGGTGATGCTGTCGCCGAAGAAGGCGACCACGGGACCCGAGGCGCTCGCGGTGGTGCGCCGGAGAAGGTCGCCGTCGATCGTGTAGCTCACCTTGTAGATCGTCCGGCCAGCGACGCGCTTCTCCGCGGTATAGCGGCCCGGTCTCTTCGGTCCCCAACCGAGCTCGGGCCGCGATCCCCAGAGCCCCGGCGGATGCAGGATTTCGACGCGCGGCCTGAGGGCGAGCGCGGTCGTCTCGATGGTCGCGATGCCGAACAGGAGCGCGGCGACCGTGACGAGCACGTTTTGCAGTGTGCCGCGGAGGAGCGAGGCGACATCGACCGCGAGCACGAACAGCGCGACGAAGGCGACGAGCCGCACGTAGGGCCCGAAGGCGGAGAGGGCCCAGGCGATGGCGGCGATCGCGCCGATCGGAAGAAGGACGGCACGCAGCAGGAACAAAGGGGAGCGCAAATTTCGTCTCGGTGGTGGGTCTCGGGTGGGCGCGTCGCAACTCGTCGCGGCGACAAGATGACGACGAAGACACGACAGTCGGCCGATTTCGCCGCCCCCGGCGTCATCCACAGCTTGGCACCAATTGCGGCTTCCGCCTCGCGTCGGCGGTGTTATCGTCGAAACGTCCCAACGTAGGTGATTCGGTCTGAGCGGCAGGCCGATGCGGCGAGGGCAAGCGTTTCGAGGCGAGTCACTTGGCAAAGGATTTCTTTTCGCCGCCGCGTGACCAAGAGGCCAACGAGGACTCGGGTGAGAACCTGGACCTCGTCGAGGTCGCCGGCAGGATCAAATGGTTCGACGTTTCTAAGGGCTACGGCTTCATCGTCCAGGACGAGGATGGCCCGGATGTTCTTCTCCACGTCACGACGTTGCGCCGTGACGGGTTTCAGACAGCACACGAAGGAGCGCGCGTCGTCTGCGAGGCGAGCGCGCGCGCCAAGGGCCTGCAGGCCTTCCGCGTCCTTTCCATGGACGAGTCGACCGCCGTGCATCCCGCGCAGTTGCCGTCGCGCACCCACGTTCAGGTAACGCCGTCGAGCGGCTTCGAGATCGTCATCGTCAAATGGTTCAACCGCGTGCGCGGCTTCGGCTTCGTCTCGCGCGGCGACGGCACCGAGGACATCTTCATCCACATGGAGACCCTGCGCCGTTACGGCATCGCCGAGCTGAAGCCCGGCGATCCCTTGCTGGTGCGCTTCGGCGACGGACCGAAGGGCCTGATGGCTGCCGAGGTGCGGCTGCTCGAGACAGCGCTGCCGCAGTCGCACTGAGGCGGCGCTCACCCCGCGTCTTGCCGCCACGGCACCGGCGTGCTTGATCCCTCCCGCTCATTCGCGACGAGGTGTCGGCATGGTTCGGTCTGTGGCTTTGCTCGGGCTTTTGATTGGCACGATCGCCGGGCCGGCCTGGGCCGGCGGCCCGGTGCTGCCCCTGGTCCTCGAGACCGCGAGCGGCCCGCATCGCTTCAACGTCGAATGGCAGCGCACCGAGGCCGAGCGCGAGCACGGCCTGATGGATCGCAAGACGATGCCGCGCGACCACGGCATGCTGTTCGATTTCCGGCCGCACGCGGTGCCGGTCGTGTTCTGGATGAAGGATACCTACCTCCCGCTCGACATGATCTTCATCGGCGACGATGGCCGGGTGGTCAGCATCAAGCACGACGCCAAGCCGATGGACGAGACGATGATCCCGTCCAACGCGCCGACGCTCGGCGTCCTCGAGGTCGATGCCGGCGTCGCCGATTCCATCGGGCTCAAGGTCGGCGACAAGGTCGAGCACGAGATGTTCGGCGACGCGCCTAAGTAGGTCGCGCTGCCCCAGTGACTTTTACGCCGGCCGACCAGACGCGCATCGTCGCAAACAGCGCGAGCGAGACTTACGTCCAGACAAGCGCTTCCTGCATGGACTGCCATCAGTCCGGCGGCATCGCGCAGAAGTCGAACCAGAGCACCCTGCGGGCCGGCGGGCACGAGAAGCGGCGTGTTCTGGTTGGCGATGTGGCGGGCGCGGCGCCGCAGCAGAAGAGCTACGCGAGCGACTACTCATTCCTGTTCGCGACCGACACCAATCACTGATGGATCACGAGCGATCGGCCGCCCGTTAGGCGGGCAGGGGGCCCGGCACAAACCCCTGCCGCTTCAGCCGCTGGATCGCGAGGTCGAGCGCAGAAAGGAAAGCGGAGCGGTCGCGCGGAGCGAACGGCGGCGGCCCGCCCGTCACCTCGCCCGCCGAGCGCAGCGAATCCATGAGATTGCGCGTCGCCAGCGTGGCGCCGATCGAGGCGTCGCTGTGCATCCGGCCGTTCGGCGCGATCACGCTGGCGCCGGCCTTCACGCAGCGGGCGGCGAGCGGGATGTCCGCGGTGACGACGATGGTGCCGGACCCCGCGCGGGCGGCGATCCAGTCGTCGGCGACGTCGGGGCCCTCGGCGACATGCACGCGGCGGATCGACGGGTCACGCGGGACGGCGATCGGCGCGTTGGCGACGATGGCCACATGGAGTCCGTGACGCGCCGCGACGCGATACACCTCATCCTTCACCGGGCAGGCATCGGCGTCGACCAGGATCACCATCTCGTTCGGCAAGCGCTTTGATCCTCATTGGACTTCGCCCCTTGAACCCGGACGGGGGCAATAGGGTTGTCTTGCGTGATGCGTTGACACCAAGTCGGCCATGCGTTGGCGACGTAGTCGTACGACCCTGTGCCGAAAAGCTCGGCCGCAGAAACAGCGCAAATGGCCGCTTCGATGAGCCCACTCAAGCTTTTGACAAGGGGAAACCACATGAATCTCAGGAGTTTCGGAACTGCAGCCGTAATCGCGTTGACCCTGGTCGGAACGACGGCTGCGACCGTGCAGCCGGCAGACGCCTGGTGTCGCTTTCGTTGCGGCGGCTGGCGTGGCTACGGCTGGGGCCCCGGCGCGGTCGTAGCTGGCGTGATCGCCGGCGCTGCGGTCGGTACCGCAGCGGCCGTCGCGGGCGGTCCGCGGCCTTATGGCTACGGGTACGGCTATGGCCGTCCGGGTGGTTATTACGCGTGCCCCCCCGGCTACCATTGGGGTCCGGGCGGTCGCGCCTGCTACGCCAACTGAGCCTCGATCCGCGACTTTGCATGGGACGCCGGCCTTTGGGCCGGCGTCCTTTTGCGTCTGGGTCACGTGTTCTTGATTAGCGGACACCTGCATTGTGCAGACGCCTTTTTCCGGCCTCGATTGCTTAAGCCCCTCTTAAGACATTCGCGACAGTTTCTCTTTTGCCACGAAGCAAGACTTTCGAGGGGGACGTTCAATGACGCTTAACAAATATCTGTCGGTGGCCACGGTCGCCCTGACGCTCGCCGCCACCACTGCGGCCTCCACGAGCCCGGCCGCCGCCTGGTGCCGCTGGGGCTGCGGTTGGGGCTGGGGTGGTCCCGCGGTCGCCGCCGGCGTCGTCGCCGGCGCCATCACGGGCGCTGCCGTCGCCTCCGCCGTCGCGCCGCGCCCGGTCTATCCCGCGCCGGCCTATGGCTATCCGGCCCCCGGTCCCGCCGGCTACGCCGTCTGCCCCGAGGGCTACCACCTCGGCCCGGCCGGCCGCGCCTGCCGCCCGAACTACTGAGGCCGCCAGCCATCACTTGATGACGGCAATGCCCGGCCTTGTGCCGGGCATTTTCATTTGGCCTCGCGCTAGCCGCTGTTGCGCAGCCCCGCGGCGATGCCGTTGATCGAGAGGTGGACGCCGTTGCGCACCTCGTCGTCCTCGGCGTCGGCGCGCAGCATCCGCAAGAGCTCGACCTGCACGTGGTTCATTGGGTCGAGGTAGGGGAAGCGGTTGTTGATCGAGCGCTCGAGCAGCGGGTTCGAGGCGAGCAGGCGGTCCTGCTCCATGATCGCGAAGAGCTGCTTGACCGTGAGGTCGTACTCGCGGGTGATCTCGGAGAAGATCTTCTTGCGCAGCGCCTCGTCCTCGACGAGGTCGGCGTAGCGCGAGGCGACGGCGAGGCTCGCCTTGGCCAGCACCATGTCCATGTTGGCGAGCTGGGTGCGGAAGAACCCCCACTCGTGCCGCATCTCCTGCAGCAGCTCCAGCTTGCCGCCCGCTTTCAGCCATTCATCGACCGCCGTGCCGAAGCCGTACCAGCCTGGCAGCATCACCCGGCATTGCGCCCAGGAGAACACCCAGGGGATCGCGCGCAGGTCCTCGACCTTGCGCGTCTTCTTGCGCGAGGCGGGGCGCGAGCCGAGGTTCAGCGTGGCGATCTCGTTGATCACCGTCGAGCCCCAGAAATAATCCTCGAAGCCATCGGTCTCGTAGACGAGCTTGCGGTAGGCCTTGAAGGCGAGCAGCGAGATTTCGTCCATCGCCTCGCGATAGCGGTCGGGCGGAGGCGGAAGCTTCGAGTCGATCAGCGAGGCTTCGAGCGTCGCGGCGACGATGATGTTGAGGTTGCGCCGGCAGGTGTCCTTGTTGGCATATTTCGACGAGATGATCTCGCCTTGCTCGGTGATTCTGATCTGCCCGTCGACGGCGCCTGCAGGCTGCGCCAGGATCGCGTCGTAGGACGGACCGCCGCCGCGCCCGACAGAGCCGCCGCGGCCGTGGAAGAGCCGCATGCCGATGCCGGCAGACTTGAAGACCTCGATCAGCGCCGTCTCGGCCTTGTAGAGCTCCCAGCCGGAGGTGACGAAGCCGCCGTCCTTGTTGGAATCCGAATAGCCGAGCATCACCTCCTGCGTGCTGCCGCGCGAGGCGATGATCTTGGCGAGATGGCGGTTCTTGAACACCGCCTCCATGATGCCGGCGCAGGCACGCAGATCGTCGATCGTCTCGAACAGCGGCACGAGATTGACCGCCGAATGGCCCTCGCGATCGACGAGGCCGACCTCCTTCAAGAGCACCGCAAGCTCGAGCAGGTCGGAGACCGATTCCGCCATCGAGATGATGGCGGTGTGGATGATCTTGTGGCCGTACTGCTTCTGCGCCGTCACCGCCATGCGGAAGACCCCGAGCTCGGTCTCGGTCTCCTCGGAATATGTGATGAAGGGCGAGAAGAGCGGACGCGCCGTGTCGAGCTCCTTCTCGAGGATGGCGACGCGCTTGGCTTCGTCCTGCGCGAGATAGTCGGTGCCTGGCGCCACGGTCTCGAGCAGCTCGGCGATCGTGCGCTCGTGGATGGCCGAGTTCTGGCGCAGGTCGATCGAGGCGAGATGGAAGCCGAAGCAATCGATCGAGCGCAACAGGCGCTTCAGGCGCCCGCGCGCGAGGATGCCGGATCCGTTGTCGACCAGCGACTGCCGGATCGCCTCGATGTCGGTCTTGAACTCGGCCGGCGCGGCATAGGACTTGTCGCCGTTCGTCTTGCCGTTCTCGAACACGCGCAGCGTCGCGGTCAGCCGCTTGGCGATCCCGTTCAGCGCGCGCCGGTAGGCCTCGTTCTGCTGCGCCTCGCTGCCGTCGTTGCCCTGATCGGCGAGCGCCTGCAGATCGGTGTTGTGGCGAACGATATTGTCGGAGAGCGTCAGCTCCTTGCGCAGGTTGAGGCATTCCTCGCGGTAGTGGCGGATGACCTTGGCGCCGTGCATGCGCGCGGTGGTCTCGAGCACGTCCGCGGTGACGAAGGGATTGCCGTCGCGGTCGCCGCCGATCCAGCTGCCGAGCCGCAGGAACGACGGGATGGGCTTGGTCTCCTCGTTCGAGGCAAAAGCGTTCATCTCCTTCTCGACCGTCTGGTAGACGAGCGGGATCTCGGAGAGCAGCGAGTAATCGTAATAAGTGAGCCCGTTGGCGACCTCGTCGACGACGGTAAGCTTGCGGCGGCGCAACAGGCTCGTCTGCCAGAGCGACAGCACCGCCTCGTAGATCGCCTGCTTGATCTGGTCGCGCTCGTCGTCGGTGAAGTCGCGCCCGTTGAACAGGTCGAGCCGGCGCGAGACCGCCATCTCCCAGGTCTGCGTCGAGCGGCGGCGCACCTCGGTCGGATGCGCTGTCAGGACCGGCGAGATGAAGGCGTGCTCGAAGAACTCCTGCAGCTCGCCCTTGGTGATGCCGGCCTCTTTCGCGTCGTCGAGCGCGCGGCGGATCGTGCCGGCGCGCGGCTGCGATCCGGCGATGGCATGCGCGCGGGTGCGGCGGCGGTGGTGGGCATCCTCGGCGATGTTGGCGAGGTGCGAGAAATAGGAGAACGAGCGCACGACGAGCGCCGCCTGGCGCGGCGACAGCGAGCCGAGGATGTCGTGCAGGGCTTTCGCATCCTTGGCGCCGCGATCACGGTGGAAGCGCACCGAGTTCTGCCGGATCTGCTCGACGATGTCGTAGATGTCCGCGCCTTCCTGGTCGCGGATCGTGTCGCCGAGGATCGCGCCGAGCAGGCGGATATCGTCCTTCAGCGGCCCGTCCTTGTCGGCGAACTGCTGGAACTCGGCGAATTCGGCGTGTTCGGATTTGGCCAAGGGTGCGGCTCCCGCGGGGATCGATGTCCTATGTCTATAGGTGGAGGATGCCCGCCGCCAAGGCTGGGCCGCTCAAAGAAAACCATGAGGCGGCAATAGATTAATTGATGGGCAGGGCGGCCGCCTCGTTGCTGGTCGCCTCGGCAGGCTGCCGCGTCTATGATCGCGGGCATGAGCAATGGGCCCATCGTCAAAGCGTCCCCTGCCTCGGGCGGCCTGATCGTCGCGGGCGTTCTGCTGCTCTTCCAGGCGGCCCTGCACGCTCTTTTCCTCGCGACCTTCCTGTTGACCTTGTCGCGCTACCCCCGTTTCGGCCAGATCGTCTTCAAGAACATCTCGCTCCTGATGTGGTCGATCGTCGTGCCGGCAGTCTTCCTGGCGGCGGGGGCCGTGATCGGTCTCATGCTGTTGACCAGGCTTCCGAGAGCCGCAGCGATCGCCGGCGCCTTCTGCATCCTCGGCCTGCTGCTCCAGGCCGTCGGCGCGTTTCGTGTCGCTTACGCTTACTTTTACACCGCGCATCACCCGCCTATGCAGACCTATGTCCTGATGGGCTTGAACACTGCCATCTATCTCGGGACGTCGATCGCGGTGTCGCGGTCGGCGTGAACCGCGACACGGGACGTGGTTCCGGGCAGGGTTGGCTTGATCCGACATCTGCGGTAGCGCCCTTAGGTGAATCCCGAGGAGGCTCCTTCGTGACAACCATGCTCGCCCGCCTCGCCGAACGCCGTGCCGAGGCCGAAGCCGGCGGCGGAGAGCGCCGCGTCGCGGCGCAGCACGAGAAGGGCAAGCTCACCGCCCGCGAGCGCATCGAGCTGCTCCTCGACGAGGGCTCGTTCGAGGAATTCGACATGTTCGTGCAGCACCGCGCGGTCGATTTCGGCATGGCGGCGCAGAAGATCCCGGGCGATGGCGTGGTCACCGGCTGGGGGACGATCTCGGGGCGCAGCGTGTTCGTCTTCGCCAAGGATTTCACCGTCTTCGGCGGTTCCCTGTCCGAGACGCACGCGCAAAAGATCATGAAGATCCAGGACATGGCGCTGCGCAACCGCGCGCCGATCATCGGGCTCTTCGATGCCGGCGGCGCGCGGATCCAGGAGGGCGTGGCAGCGCTCGGCGGCTACGGCGAGGTGTTCCAGCGCAACGTGCTGGCCTCGGGCGTCATCCCGCAGATCTCGGTGATCATGGGGCCGTGCGCGGGTGGCGACGTCTATTCGCCGGCGATGACCGACTTCATCTTCATGGTGAAGGGCACGAGCTACATGTTCGTCACCGGCCCGGACGTCGTGAAGACGGTGACGAACGAGACGGTGACGGCGGAGGAGCTCGGCGGCGCCTCGATCCATACCGTCAAGAGCTCGGTGGCCGATCGCGCCTACGAGAACGACGTCGAGGCGCTGCTGCAGGTGCGCCGGCTCGTCGATTTCCTGCCGGCCTCGAACGTCGCGCCGTCGCCGCAATGGCCGGCGCCGCTTGCGGAGGCGGACGATACGTCGCTCGACACGCTCGTCCCCGACAACGCGAACATGCCCTACGACATCAAGGAGCTGATCGCCAAGATCGCCGACGACGGCGACTTCTTCGAGATCCAGGAGGCGCACGCCAAGAACATCGTCGTCGGCTTCGGCCGCGTCGAGGGCCGCACGGTTGGATTCATCGCCAACCAGCCGGCCGTGCTGGCTGGGGTGCTCGACTCGGATGCCTCGCGCAAGGGCGCGCGCTTCGTGCGCTTCTGCGATTGCTTCTCGATCCCGATCGTCACCCTGGTCGACGTGCCGGGCTTTCTGCCGGGCGTGTCACAGGAGTACGGCGGCCTCATCAAGCACGGCGCCAAGTTGCTCTTTGCCTTCGCCGAGGCGACGGTGCCGAAGGTCACGCTAATCACGCGCAAGGCCTTCGGCGGCGCCTACGACGTGATGGCGTCGAAGCACCTGCGCGGCGACCTCAACTTCGCGTGGCCGACTGCGCAGATCGCGGTGATGGGCGCCAAGGGTGCGGTCGAGATCATCTTTCGCGCCGACATCAAGGACGCCGACAAGATCGCGGCGAAGACGAAGGAATACGAGGACAATTTCCTGTCCCCGTTCGTCGCTGCGGAACGCGGCTACATCGACGAGGTCATCATGCCGGCGACGACGCGCCGGCGCATCGCGCGGGGTCTAGCGATGCTGCGCAACAAGACGCTCGAGAACCCCTGGAAGAAGCACGACAACATCCCGCTGTAGTGCGGGAAGTGCGTTAGACCGCCTACGTGATCGAGCCGAACGCGTGCGTGGTCTGCTCGAAGATGTTCATGTCGTAGTCGATGACGCCTTCGACCTCGTGGATGGCCTTGAGCTTCTGCGCCAACTCTCTCACCCGGCCGAACTCGTTCATCACCGGGATCGAGCCGGGGGGCAGGCCGAGCATCTCGCACAGCGCCTCCGTGAAATGCGTCGCGTCCGAACGCAGGCTCACGACCTCGAAGGAGGAAAGCGCCAGCAGCGATTGCGCGATCGCCGTCTTCTTCGGCATTTCGTCCGGGTTCGAGCAGGACAGCTGGCGCACGAGCGGGTTCGTCAAGGGCGCCAGCACCTCCTGCGGCGCGCGCTTGAACATGCGCCGCAGCGGCTCCTCCTCGAGCTCGGGCACCTCCTCGGCGAGGAAATCCATCACCGGCTCGAAAGTGAAACTGTCGCGCGGACCGAGCAGCTCCTTCGTCTTCGGCGTCACGTTCTTGAGGATGATCAGCCGCTCGGCCAGCTCCTCATACGGGTCGCGGAACAGCGCGATCGATTTGAAGCCGGTGTTGAGATAATATTCGACCGACTTGATGAACAGCCGGCCCGAGATATAGGCGGACTTGAGGTCGGCGATGCAGAAGACCTGCTGCGAGGTCTCGTAGCCGCGCCGGTCGATGCCGCGATACCAATATTGGAAGCGATCCTTGACCGCATCGTCGATGCGCCAAAGCGGCAGGAGATGCGTCTCGAGCCGGAAGATCTTCTCCTGCACGAAGCTCGGTCGCGGCCGGCGATAGATGGAGAGACCCGTCTCGGCTTCGATGAAATCGAGACCCTGCATCCCGGTGACGCCCGGCAGCACGGATTCGTTGACAACGAAGCCGCACTTGCCGGTCGAATGGCGACCGGCGCCGATCAACTCGGGGCGATCCTCGTTCGACGAGAGGACCATGAGCTCGACGCCGTCGTTGAGGATGCGGAGCGCCGGTGTGCCGCCGCCCGAATCCGGCACCACGTAGAGGCTGAGTTCCGCGCCGTGATCGTAGTCGATGCTGAAGAGCATGAAGCGTCCCTGCAGGCGCCGCCGGCGGCCGTCGCCGAAGCACGCGGCGGCGCGCCGCGCTGCCCCGCCATACCAGCCGGCGGCGCGCGCGAGCAAGCCGGGCCCTGTCGAAGGGAGAGGCCCCTTGTTCCAGGGGGACGATCCGCCTAACACACGGCCCGGAAAGGGTGGCCATGTTCAAGAAGATCCTGATCGCCAATCGCGGCGAGATTGCCTGCCGGGTGATCAAGACCGCGCGGCGGATGGGGATCGCCACGGTCGCCGTGTACTCCCAGGCCGACCGCGCCGCGCTGCATGTCGCGATGGCCGACGAGGCGGTCGAGATCGGACCGCCGCCGGCCGCGCAATCCTACCTCGACATTGGCCGCATCGTCGACGCCTGCAAGGCGACCGGCGCCGAGGCGGTGCATCCGGGCTACGGTTTCCTCTCCGAGCGCGCCGCCTTCGCCACGGCGCTGGCCGAGGCGGGCATCACCTTCATCGGCCCGAACGCCCGCGCGATCGAGGCGATGGGCGACAAGATCACCTCGAAGAAGCTCGCCGCCGAGGCTGGCGTCTCGACCGTGCCGGGCCACCTCGGCGAGATCGCCGATGGCGACGAGGCGATCCGCATCGCCGACGAGATCGGCTACCCGGTGATGATCAAGGCCTCCGCCGGCGGCGGCGGCAAGGGCATGCGCATCGCCTACAAGGCCGACGAGGTGGCGGAAGGCTTCGAGCGCTCGCGCTCGGAGGCGAAATCATCCTTCGGCGACGACCGCATCTTCGTCGAGAAGTTCATCGAGGACCCGCGCCACATCGAGATCCAGGTGCTCGGCGACAAGCACGGCAACTGCCTCTATCTCGGCGAGCGCGAATGCTCGATCCAGCGACGGAACCAGAAGGTCGTCGAGGAGGCGCCTTCGCCGCTGCTCGATGCCGCGACGCGGAAGAAGATGGGCGAGCAGGCCGTCGCGCTGGCCAAGGCGGTCGGCTACGATTCGGCCGGCACGGTCGAGTTCGTCGCGGGGCAGGACAAGAGCTTCTACTTCCTGGAGATGAACACCCGGCTCCAGGTCGAGCATCCGGTGACCGAGCTGATCACCGGCATCGACCTCGTCGAGCAGATGATCCTGGTCGCCGCCGGCGAGCCGATCGATCTCACGCAGGAGCGCATCAAGCTCGACGGCTGGGCGATCGAGACGCGCGTCTATGCCGAGGATCCGGTGCGCGACTTCGTACCCTCGACCGGGCGGCTCACGACCTTCGTGCCGCCGGCTGCCGGGCGGCAGGGCGATCGCATCGTGCGCGTCGACACCGGCGTCGCCGAGGGCGGCGAAATCTCGATCCACTACGATCCGATGATCGCCAAGCTGGTCACGCACGCGCCCGATCGCGCCGGCGCAATCGCCGCGCACGCCCACGCGCTGGACAGCTTCGTCATCGACGGCATCCGCCACAACATCCCGTTCCTCGCCTCGATCATGGCAAAGTCCCGCTGGCAGGAGGGGGCGCTCTCGACCGGCTTCATCAAGGAAGAATATCCCGCAGGCTTCGCGGTGCCGGCGCCCGAAGGCGCGCTCGCCGCGCGCTTCGTCGGCGTCGCGCTCGCGATCGATCGTGCGCTCGACGAGCGGCGCGGCGGGATCGCCGGCGCGATCCGCCCGCATCGGCCCTATGGCGGCGAGCGCGCCGTGCTCATCGGCAAGGAGCGTCACGATGTCGAGGTGACGGCCGGCGACGAACTTGTCGTGCGCCTCGCGGCCGGCGGCGAGCTGCGCGTCGCGAGCCATTGGCAGCCGGGCGACAAGGTTTGGACCGGAACCGTCGACGGCACGCCGATCGCGGTGACGGCGCGGCCGATCCTCAACGGCTTCGCGCTCTCGCACGGCGGCTTCGGCGCCGACATCCGCGTCTTCACGCGCCGCCAAGCCGAGCTCGTCGCGCTGATGCTGGAGCGCGAGGACGCCGACGACCAGAAGACGCTGCTCTGCCCGATGCCGGGCCTCGTGAAGAAGATCCATGTGAAGGAGGGGCAGGCGGTGAAGGCCGGCGAGCCGCTCTGCCTCGTCGAGGCGATGAAGATGGAAAATGTGCTGCGCGCCGAGCGCGACGTCACGGTAAAGTCGATCGAGGCCGCCGAGGGGGCGTCGCTGGCCGTCGACGCGCCGATCATGACATTCGAGTAGCCCGCTCACCGATCTCAGCAGCCTATGGCATCGACGTGACCCTGCGCCACGTAGCCGAGGATCAGCTTGTCGCGCGTGACAATCGGCACTGACAAAACCGGGCTGTCGCGATCAAGAACCGATCGGCTGGATCACGGTGAAGCGGCTCCAGCACGGCCAGCTCGCTGCAAGCTCCGAAACATCGACAAGCTTAGGCTCTCGGTCCATCTCAGCCACCTTCATCACGGATGCTGATCCCTACCGGCCCATCTGTAAAGGGTAGCGCCTCCTAGCGGCGAACTCGCCTAAGCCGCCTTCTTCACGGCGATCGCCGCCAGCGTGCGCAAAATTTGCCGCGTGCCCTCGAGGCGCGCCTTGGCGCTCTCGAAGTCGCGGACGAAGACCACCTTCATGTCGGGGCGCACCCTGGCGCTTGCTCCCTGCTCGGAGACGAAGCGGACCAGCCCCTGCGGGTCGGCGAAGGAATTGTCGCGGAAAGAGAGGGTGACGCCCTTCGGGCCGGCGTCGACCTTCTCGACATGCGCGCGGCGGCAGAGCGCCTTGATCGCGGTCAGCGTCATCAGCTGCTCGACCTCTGGCGGCATCGGGCCGAAGCGGTCGATCATCTCGGCCGCGAAGCCTTCGATGTCGGCATCGCTCTCGAGCGTCGCCATGCGCCGATAGAGCTGCACGCGCAAGGCAGGGTCCTCGATGTACTCTTCGGGGATGGTGACCGGCGTGCCGGTTTGGATCTGCGGCGACCAGGTCTCCTCCGGCGGCTCGTCCTCGATGCCGAGCTTCAACGCCTCGATCGCCTCCTGCAACATGTCCTGGTAGAGCTCGTAGCCGACTTCCTTGATGTGGCCGGATTGTTCGTCGCCCAACAGATTACCAGCGCCGCGGATGTCGAGGTCGTGGCTGGCGAGCTGGAAGCCGGCGCCGAGCGTGTCGAGCGAATCGAGCACCTTCAGGCGCTTCTCCGCCTGCGCCGTCACGGTCTTGTTTGCGGGCAGGGTCAGCAACGCGTAGGCGCGCGTCTTCGAGCGCCCGACGCGTCCGCGCAACTGGTAGAGCTGGGCGAGGCCGAACATGTCGGCGCGGTGCACGATCAGTGTGTTCGCGCGAGGAATGTCGAGCCCGGACTCGACGATCGAGGTCGACAGCAGGATGTCGTAGCGCCCCTCGTAGAAGGCCGACATCTTGTCCTCGAGCTCGGTCGGCGGCATCTGTCCATGCGCCACCACCACTTTGGCCTCCGGGACCGCCTGGCGCAGGAAGGCGAGCGCGTCGTCGAGATATTCGATGCGTGGGCAAACGTAGAAAGATTGGCCGCCGCGGTAGCGCTCGCGCAGCAGCGCCTCGCGCACCAGCAGCTCGTCGAAGGGCGAGACGAAGGTGCGCACCGCGAGCCGGTCGACCGGCGGAGTCGCGATGATCGAGAGATCGCGAACGCCGGTCATCGCGAGCTGCAGCGTGCGCGGGATCGGCGTCGCGGACAGCGTCAGCACGTGCACCTCGGCGCGCAGGTTTTTCAGCCGCTCCTTGTGCTTGACGCCGAAATGCTGCTCCTCGTCGACGATCACCAGCCCGAGATCCTTGAACGACACGCCGGCGCCGAGCACCGCGTGCGTGCCGACGACGATGTCGACATCGCCAGCCGCCGCGCCGGCCTTGGCGACCCGCATGTCGGCGGCCGAGACCATGCGCGACAGCTGCGCGACCTTGATCGGCAGATGCGCGAAGCGCTCGGTGAAATTCTTGTAGTGCTGGCGCGCGAGCAGCGTGGTCGGCGCGACGATGACGACTTGCTTGCCGTTGATCGCGCAGGCGAAGGCGGCGCGCATCGCGACTTCGGTCTTGCCGAAGCCGACATCGCCGCAGATCAGCCGGTCCATCGGATGGCCGGAGGCGAGATCATCGAGCGTCGCCTCGATCGCGCTCTCCTGGTCCTCGGTCTCGTCGTAGGGGAAGCCGGCGCAGAACTCGGCGTAGAGCCCGTCGGGGGGCACCAGCTTCGGCGCGGCCTTGGTGGCGCGCGCGGCGGCGATCTTGATGAGGCCGGCCGCCATCTCCAGCACGCGCTTGCGCATGCGCGCCTTGCGTTTCTGCCAGGACGCGTTGCCGAGCCGATCGAGCTGCACCTCGGTATCTTCAGAGCCGTAGCGCGAGAGCAGCTCGAGGTTCTCGACCGGCAGGAAGAGCTTGGCGCCCTCGGCATAGTGCAGCTCGAGGCAATCGTGCCGCACGCCGACGGCGTCGATGGCCTCCAAACCTTTATAGCGGGCGATGCCGTGGTCCGCGTGGACGACGATGTCGCCGGCGGTCAGCGCGCCGATCTCGGTCAGGAAGTTTTGCGCGCGCTTGGCGTGCTTGCGCTTGCGCACGAGCCGATCGCCGAGGATATCCTGCTCGGACACCACGGCGATGTCGCCGGCCTCGAACCCCTGCTCGAGACCGAAGACAGCGAGCGCGACCTTCTTCCGCTTGAAGTGCAGCGCGTGCGAGAGCGTCGAGACGAGCTCGGTGGCGCCTAGGCCGTGGTCGGCGAGCACGCCGGCCATGCGCTCGCGCGATCCGTCCGACCAGGCGGCGAGGATCACGTGGCGCCCCTTGTCCATCAGCGCCCGCACATGCGCGGCGGCGGCCTGGAACACGTTGGCTGATTCGTCGGCCCGTTCGGCGGCAAACGAGCGGCCGGCGTGCCCCTCCACATCGATAACTAGGCCGCGCCCCTCGGGCACCGCATGCGCCGAGATCTGCACGACGCTCTGTTCGTCGAGCCGCTTCAGCCACGCCTTCTCGTCGAGATAGAGTGCCGAGGGCTCGAGCGGCTTGTAGGAGGAATTCTGAGGCGCGGCATCGTAGGCGCTCTTGCGCGCCTCGTAATAGTCCTCGATCTGGCCGAGGCGCTCGCTCGCCGCCTCGCGGATCTGCGCATCGAGCACGAGCGGTGCGTCGCCGGTGTAGGCGAAGACCGGGTCGAGGTGGTCGTAGAAGAACGGCAGCCAGTGCTCGAGCCCGGGGCTGCGGCGCCCCTCGCTGATCGCCTCGTAGAGCACGTCGCCGCGCGTCTGGCCGCCGAACTTGCCGGTGTAGCCTTGGCGGAAGCGCTTGATCGACTCGGTCGTGAGCTGCACCTCGCTCATCGGCACGAGGTCGAGCGCGCGTAGTTGCCCCACGGTGCGCTGCGTCTCGGGATCGAAAGTGCGGATCGATTCTAGCGTATCGCCGAAGAAGTCGAGCCGGATCGGCTCGGCCAGCGCCGGCGGGAAGAGATCGACGATGCCGCCGCGTACCGCGTAGTCGCCGGTGTCGCGCACGGTGGAATTGCGGGTGTAGCCGTTGATCTCGAGCCACCGGACCAGCGCTTCCATGTCGATCGCGTTGCCGGGCGCGGCCGAAAACGTGTCCTTGGCCACCTTGGCGAGCGGCGGCACGCGCTGGAGCAGGGCGGCGACGGTGGTCGAGAGGATGCGTGGACGCTCCTCCGAGGAGCGCGAGCGGGCGAGCCGCGCCAGCGCGGTCATGCGGCGCGCGGCGATCGAGGCGTTGGGCGAGACCCGGTCGTAAGGCTGGCAGTCCCATGCCGGCAGGTCGATCAGCTCGATCTCGGGCGCGGCGAAGGCCAGAGCTTCCGTAAAGGCGCGGGCGCGGCGATCGTCCCGGGCGGCGTGGACGAAGACGACGCTGCGTTTTTCCGCGTCGCGGGCGAGCGCGCGCGCAAGGTCGGCGACGCAGAAAGCGTCGAACCCCTCGGGTACGGAGGATAGGGTGAGAGAGCCGCCTTCTTTGAGCTCGGCGACGGCGCGTTTCAGGTCGGTCACTTCGGATCGGTTTTTACGGGGAAGGCGCCTATGTGGCGCCATGGCCGACGAATGTCGAGCGCGGCAATTTGTTGTCGTGACCTATGAGGACATGTCCAACGATGTCGAGAGGATCGGCAGCGGCGTTGGTTTCCCTATCGCTTCCGCGCTCGCAACGAGGATCGCGCGCTCCGCGTCCGACACCTTTGCGAGGTCCCCATCGCCGAAGTAGACGAGCGCTTTGACCGCCTCGCCGGGTGGCAGGTTGGGAAAGAGGGCCATCGCGGCGCCGAGGCCCCGTGTGAGGTCCATCCCGGTGGCGAGCATCGCCGCGATGTCGCGGTAGTCTTTCGCCTCGACCCTCTGCAGCAGAACCTTCAGCTTGTGGCCCAGGAGGTCGTCGAGCGAGGCGAGGAGGATGCCGCGGTCGATCTCGATGGGATGGCCGACCCGGCCGAAGCCGAGGCCGGCGAAAAACGAGACCTTGACCGGCGCGTTGCCGAACCCCGCGAGCACGGTCCAGGTCTCGACCTCGTCTTGAACGACGGTCGCGTGATCGAGCCACGGGAGAACACCGAGCATGGCGCCGCGATCCAGCGGGCGCTCGGTGAAGAAATCGAAATCGATGGAGCTGCGATGGCCGAGCTGCAGTGCGATCGCCGTGCCGCCGTAGAGAACGAATCCAAGCGCGCGCAGCGGCGCGAGCGCGGGAAGCAGGAGCCGCTGCGCCTCGGGCAGGATCTCGTCGTGCACCTGCATCAACCATAGCTCCGGACTGGCATCGGCGGCGGGTCGTGCGTGGCGTCGGCAAGGCCGAGGCGATAGTGCCAGAACCACCAGGAGCGCGGGCGCATGGCACCGGCGGGGCAGGTGCGAAGAACCTCCACCAGGCGCGCGCGACCGAGTTGCGACTCCAGATCGAGCGCATCGTCGATCACGCCGAGGTCCATGACCCGGCGGACTGTGCGCGCGGGGTTGGCCAGCGCCTCAGTCTCGGTCTGATCCCACACGTAGCGGCGAGCCATCCGGCGCAGGAACGCGTCGGAGTCGAGGGCACGTTTGTCCATGGCGTATCCTACACCCTGAACACGCCCTCGCGCACGAAGCTCGTCAGCGGCGCGCGCGCGTTCGGCTCGGCCGGGCTCGCCGCGTCGGCGCGATAGCGGCCGATCGCGACCATGCATTCGACTCGGTAGTCGTCGGGCACCTCGAGGTCGCGCGTGGCGCGGGCGACGTCGAAGCCGCCCATCGCGTGCGCAGCCCACCCCATCAGGCTCGCCTGCAGCGCGAGGCAGGCCCAGGCGGCGCCGGCGTCGAAGCTGTGCGTGTAGCTGTCGACGGCGGGGCCGACCTTCGGCTGGCGTGTGCGCTTCGAGACGATCGCGATGAGCACCGCGGTCCCTGCGACCCAGCCTTTATTGCCGGGCGAGAGCGGATCGACGAAGCGCGGCCAGTCCACCGAGTCGCGCTTGGCGTAGAGAAAGCGCCACGGCTGCAGGTTCGAGGAGGAGGGCGCCCAGCGCGCCGCCTCGAGGATCGTAAACAGGTCGGCGTCAGAGATCGGCTCGCCGGAGAAGGTGCGCGGCGACCAGCGATCGAGGAAGAGGGCGGCAATCGGATGATCGGCCGTGCGGCCGTTGCTCGTCGTCATCGGTGGCTCCAGATCGGGCCACCATCAAAGAGGGAAACGCGCGGCCCGCGCAAGACGAGGCCTGCAGGGCAGGGCGGGGCAATGGAGCCCCGCCCGACCGTGTACGATCAGCGGACGACCGTGGTCTTGACGACCTTCTTGGTGACCGCGTGGGCGACGTGGATGCGCGGCGCGATGCGATGACCAGGCAGGACACGCAGGCCGGCGAAATGCGCACGCAGCGGGCGGTGGAAGCGGTGGACGATCACCATCTTCTTCACGGCCGGGCGCATCGTGCGGTGCACGGCGACGGTCTTGGTGCGGGTGAGGGTCGCGGCCGAGGCGTCGGCGGCGGCGCCGGTGACGACGAGGAGGCCGAGGGCGGCGGCGACGATCTTGGAACGCGTATTCATGGTAGGCTCCGTTTGGTTTGGACCCGCCCGTTTTCTGAGCGTGATGCCAACCTAGAGCCCGCCGGCTGAACGGCGGCGGAAGGCCGCGTTCAGCCATTCTTCATTCGCCGGGCGCGTTTTTCCCGTCCATCCCCCCAGTTGTCCAGACGCCGTAGCGCCACGGCGCGTACCATCGTGCCGCGGGGGAGAGGTCTGCCGGCACGGGATCGAAGCCGGACGTGCCCCAAGGATGGCAGCGGCAGATGCGCGAGAGACCGAGCCAGCCGCCGCGCCACAGCCCGAAGCGGGCGATCGCCTCGTCGGTGTAGGCGGAGCAGGTCGGCAGGTGGCGGCAGTGCCGCCCGACGAGGCCCGACAGCGTCAGCTGGTAGGCGCGGATGCCGCCGCGCGCCGCGGCGCGCGGCCATCTGCCGATTCCAGGAGGGCCGTCAGTCGGCGGCATGGGACGAACCCGGATAAAAGATATTGGGACGTTCCGGCGACCGCGGGTGGTCGGGGGTTGGGCTCGAATTTGTCAATTTCGTGCTTTCCCAAGGGGTGTTGCGCCCAAGTCATATCCCTTGGGGCTGATCGCGGGCAGGGTTCTCAAGAGATTCCGTGACCGAGAGTCCCTGGGGGCAGCTGCCAATGAAATCGCTCGTTCTTGCCGCTATCGGCCTCGCCCTCGGCGCCAGCGCCGCCGTAGCGGCCGACCTGCCGAGCCGCCGCGCGCCGCCGGTCTATGTCCCGGTTGTGACCGCCTTCAGCTGGACCGGCTACGAGGCCGGCCTGCATTCGGCCTATACGTTCGGCAGCAACAACAGCGTTCGCACCACGGGCCCCGGCCCGCTGATCGGCCGTCCGGGCTACCTCAGCACCCAAAAGGACGGCTCGTCCAACGTCGGCGCCGGGATCGGCTACAACTACCAGTTCACCCCGGGCACCGGCTTCGTTCTCGGCGCCAGCCTCGATGCCGACTACGTCGACCTGCACAAGAACGCGTTCGACGTCGCGGGCACCGGCGGTTTCCAGACGCTCAGCCAGTACCACCAGCGCCTCGACGTGCTCGGCACCGCCAACGGCAAGGTCGGCTACGCCTTCGATCATTTCCTGATCTACGGCACCGGCGGCTTCGCGTTCGGCGATCCCGGCCTCGGTGGCGACTTCCTGACCAACGGCCGCGTCAATGCCTACGGCGGCAACAACGGCCAGCTGAAGGGCGGCTACGATTTCGGTGGCGGCGCGGAATACGCCATCCCGAACGACAGCTTCCTCAACAAGTTCTCGATCGAGCACTACATCGGCCTCGACAAGCTGCTCGGCAATTACACGACGACCCTCAAGGTCGAGTACGTCCACTACAACCTCGGCAGCGAGAGCATCCATCTGACGGGTATCGGCGGCAACCCCGGCTACACCCTCAACTACCGCACCGAGGGCAACCAGATCCGCGCCGGTCTGCTCTACTCCTTCCTCAGCGCACCGGCACCGGTCGTCGCCCGCTACTGATCGATCGTATCTCGACAAAAGGTCGGCCCCTGGGGCCGGCCTTTTTGCGTGAGCAGGGTTGCAGGCCGATCAGGCCGCCACGGGTTCGCCCTGGATCTCGCTGGCGGCCTGCGCCGCGGCCTCGAAGGCCAGCAGCGTCGAGGCGTGGCGCGCCTTGAAGTCGCGCACCGGCTCGAGCACCGCCGCGTCGGCCCAGGGCCCGTCGGGCGGGGCGCCGTTCTGCTTCAGCATCGCGCGGATCCGGTCGCGGACTTCGCGCAGCTCGGCTGCGGTCGCCCCGATCACATGGCGACCGACGATCGAGGCAGCGGCCTGGCCGAGGGCGCAGGCCTTCACGTCTTGCGCGTAGTCGGACACCCGGCCGCCGGCCATCGTTACATCGACGGTCACGGTCGAGCCGCAGAGCTTCGAATGCGCCCGCGCGCTCGCCTGCGGCGACGCGAGGCGGCCGAGCCGCGGGATGTTGCCCGCCAGCTCGAGGATTTTCTGGTTGTAAATGTGGTTCAACATGCGGCCATCGGGATGCGGTGACGTTCGATGAGGCTTCCTATATAGGAGGCTGCGATGCGCCGGACGAGTTCGATTGACGCGTCGAGAAGAAGGTGTCGGCTCCCGTGGGCCGACGCCGACGTGTCAACATTCCGCCTGGAACATTACCTGGAGGCACCACGTGGACGATGTGGTTAAGACCTTGCGCGATCACCGACTGGCGCGCCAGCCGACCGCTCAATCCCCCGCACACCAGCTCCCCGCCCGAAAACCGACCCGCGAAGAGGCCGAGGCCGCCGTCAGGATCCTGATCGGCTATATCGGCGACGATCCTGACCGCGAGGGGCTGCTCGACACCCCCCGGCGCGTCGTCGCGGCCTATGACGAGTTCTTTGGCGGCTATGCCGCCGACCCCGCCGAGGCGCTGACGCGTGTCTTCGCGGACGTGTCTGGCTACGACGATCTCATCGTCGTGCGCGACGTGCCGTTCGTCTCGCATTGCGAGCACCACATGGTGCCCTTCATCGGCCGTGCGCACATCGCCTATTACCCGAGCGCCGAGGGCGTCGTCGGCCTGTCGAAGCTCGCGCGCCTGGTCGACGTCTTCGCCAAGCGCCTGCAGACGCAGGAGGCGCTGACGGCGCAGGTACTGCAGGCGCTGGAGCTGAACCTGCGACCGCGCGGCTGTGCGGTGATGATCGAGGCCGAGCACATGTGCATGTCGCTGCGCGGCGTGCGCAAGCATGGCTCCTCGACCGTCACCACGGGCTTCGCGGGCGTCTTCAAGACCGATCCGGCCGAGCAGGTCCGCTTCATGACCCTGGTGCGCCAGGGCCAGCGCGGCTGAGCATGACCGCCGACGCCGCGCGCGAGGAGGGTCTGGACTTCCTCCCGCGCTTCGATCGCGACGGGCTCCTGACCTGCGTCGCGATCGACGACGGAGACGGCGGCGTCCTGATGGTCGCGCACATGAACGCCGAGGCGCTCGACCGCACGCTCGAGACCGGCATCGCGCATTATTGGTCGCGCTCGCGCCAGACCCTTTGGCGCAAGGGCGACACGTCGGGCCAGACTCAGCACGTCGTCGAGATCAGGACCGATTGCGACCAGGATGCCCTGGTGATGCGCGTCGTGGTCGGCGGCGACGGGGGCGCCTGCCACACCGGGCGGCGCTCGTGCTTCTACCGCCGCGTGACGCGCGAGGACGGCCGCACGATGCTCGCGACGGTCGCGCCTTGACGCTCGGCGCCCTTTTCGCGAAACGCGAGGTTACACAACACCTTGCGTCCCGTCCTGCAAGCGGGGTGAAGGGCGCGTCGCGTCCGAGGATCGGCCTGGCGCTGGGCGGCGGCTCGGCGCGCGGCTGGGCTCATATCGGCATCGTCCGCGAGCTGCGCGCCGCCGGCGTGCCGGTCGACGTCATCGCCGGCACCTCGATCGGCGCGGTCGTCGGGGGCTGCGCCGCGGCAGGAAAGCTCGACGAGCTGGAGGCTTTCGCGCTCAGCCTCAACCGCCGCCGCATGCTCGGCCTCATGGACATTTCGTTTGCGGGCAGCGCGCTGATCGGCGGCGCGCGGCTCAGACGCCGCCTGACGAACGACCTCGGCACCCTCAAGATCGAGGCCTTGCCGATGCCGTTCGCGGCGGTCGCCACAGAGCTCGGCTCGGGCCGCGAGGTCTGCCTCGGCTCGGGTGACCTCGTCGAGGCGGTGCGCGCCTCCTATGCGATGCCCGGGCTCTTCGAGCCGATCCGGATCGGCGGCCGCTGGCTGTTCGATGGGGCGATGTCGAATCCCGTGCCCGTCTCCGTCTGCCGGCATCTCGGGGCCGACTTCGTCATCGCCGTCTCGCTGACCTCGGATCTCGACGAATCCGCCGTCTCCGGCTCGGCCGGCCTGTTGGGCGACGAGCCCGAGGCCTCGGCCGCACCTGCAGCGCGGACCGCGCGTCGCCGCCGGCTGCGCTTCGCACGGCGGCGGCTCTTCGAGCGCCGGGACGACGGCGCACCCGGCATCGCCAGCGTGATGATCAACGCCTTCTCGGTCGCGCAGGAGCGCATCTCGCGCGCGCGTCTCGCCTACGACCGGCCGGACGTCCTGATCCCGGCGCGGCTCGACAGCATCGGCCTGTTCGATTTCCACCGCGCGGAAAAGCTCGTCGCACACGGGCGCCGCGTCGCGCGCGAGGCCCTGCCGGCGATCCGCGCGCAACTCGCCTTGTTCGAGGTCCAGAGCGAGCTGCAGCCCGAGCCCGAGGCGGCGGCTCAGTAGGTCGTCGAGATGTACTCGCGGAGCGCCGATTGCTCGGCCTCCATCTGCTCGAGCCGGTATTTGATCGCGTCGCCGACAGAGACGATGCCGACGAGGCGCCCGTCGTCGCCCAACACCGGCATATGACGGAACCGGCCGGCCGACATGCGGCGGGCCACGTCGATGACGCCGTCCTCCTCCGTCGCCGACTTCACGTCCTTGGTCATGAAGCCCGACACGGGCGTGTCCATCGCCTCGACGCCGTGCTTGGCGAGCGTGCGCACGACGTCGCGCTCGGAGACGATGCCTTTCATCGCGCCGTTGACGTCGGCGATTATGAGGGCGCCGATGTGCTTGGTCGCGAGCACGTCGATCACCTCGCGCATCGTCGCGTGAGGCTGTACCGTCGTGACGGTCCGCCCTTTTCCCGCGAGTATCCGGGCTACGGTCATGCCAGCCTCCCTGCGCCTAACCCATTGTCACAATGGTGTCTTGTTGGGTGTATGAAGGATGCATCCGAGCCAAAGGGGGTTCAAGCGGTGACGCTTGCCGCGACCATCCCTCAAACGTCGGGCGATCCCGGCGACCTGGCGCAGATTCGAGCATCGAGGACGACCGAGCATGACGAGCGAGACTGAGGAAGGCGCGCGCGTACGCCCCGAGGACATCGAGCATCGCGGCTTCGGGGCGGATCCGGCGCTCCACGGCGATAATTCGCCGGCCGCCTCGATCGCCCTGATGGGCACGCTCGGCGAGCTGGCCGAGCACCCCGAAAAGCTCGTGGAATCGCCGCAGCGCTTCATCAATCGCGAGCTGTCCTGGCTCGAGTTCAACCGCCGCGTCCTGCAGGAGGCGTCGAACCGCAACCACCCGCTGCTCGAGCAGCTGCGCTTCCTGTCGATCTCGGCGAACAACCTCGACGAGTTTTTCATGGTCCGCGTCGCGGGCCTGCGCGGCCAGGTCCGCCAGGGCGTCACCACGCCCTCGGACGACGGGTCCACGCCGGCAGAGCAGCTCGTCAAGATCCGCGAGGGCGTCAAGCATCTCGCCGCCGAGCAGCAGCGCCGCTGGCGCGAGCTGCGCGAGGAGCTCGTCCATGTCGGCATCGTGCTCGTCGATCCGGGCGACCTCTCCAAGGCCGACATGTCTTGGCTCGAGACGCATTTCACGACGCACATCTTCCCGGTGCTGACCCCGCTCGCGGTCGACCCGGCGCATCCCTTCCCGTTCATCCCGAATTTCGGGTTCTCGATCGCGCTCGAGCTGGTGCGGCCGAACGACAACAAGGTGCTTAAGGCGCTGATCCGCCTGCCGTCGAAGATCGACCGCTTCATCCACCTGCCGCAGCAGGAGGGCGGCCCGACTCGCTTCGTCTCGCTCGAGACGCTGGTCGGCCTGTTCACCCAGATGCTGTTCCCGGGCTACCTGCTGAAGGGCTCCGGCGCCTTCCGCGTCATCCGCGATTCCGACCTCGAAATCGAGGAAGAAGCGGAAGATCTCGTGCTGCTCTTCGAATCGGCCCTGAAGCGGCGCCGCCGCGGCTCGGTGATCCGGCTCGAGTACGACAGCCTGATGCCGGCGGCGCTGCGCACCTTCGTCGCCGAGGAGCTCGGCGTTGTTCACGACGAGACCTTCGTGCTCGACGGCATGCTCGCCTTGAACGAGCTCTCCGAGATCGTCTCGCTCGACCGGCCGGAGCTCAAGTTCAAGCCGTACAACCCGCGCTTCCCCGAGCGCATCCGCGACAACGGCGGCGATTGCTTCCTGGCGATCCGCCAGAAGGACGTGGTCGTCCACCACCCCTACGAATCGTTCGACGTCGTCGTGCAGTACCTGAAGCAGGCGGCGCGCGATCCCAACGTCGTCGCGATCAAGCAGACGCTCTACCGCACCTCCTCCGACTCGCCGATCGTCGGCGCGCTGATCGAGGCCGCGGAGTCCGGCAAGTCGGTCACCGCGCTCGTCGAGCTGAAGGCGCGTTTCGACGAGGAGGCCAACATCCGCTGGGCGCGCGATCTCGAGCGGGCCGGCGCGCAGGTCGTGTTCGGCTTCATCGAGCTGAAGACGCACGGCAAGCTGTCGATGGTGGTCCGGCGCGAGGGCAACGCGCTCATCACCTATTGCCACATCGGCACCGGCAATTATCACCCGAACACCGCGAAGATTTACACCGACGTCTCGTTCTTCACGGCCGATCCGGCGATCGGGCGCGATGTGTCGCGCGTGTTCAACTTCATCACCGGCTATGCCGAGCCCGACGGGCTCGAGCGCCTGGCGATGTCGCCCGTGTCGCTGCGCGAGCGCTTCCTGCAGAACCTCGAATCGGAGATCGCCTTCGCGCGTGCCGGCAAGAAGGGCAGCGTCTGGCTGAAGTGCAACTCGCTGGTCGATCCCGGCATCATCGACGCGCTCTACAAGGCGAGCCAGGCCGGCGTACAGATCGATTGCGTGGTGCGGGGCATCTGCTGCCTGCGTCCCGGCGTGCCCGGCCTGTCGGAGAACATCCGCGTCAAATCGATCATCGGCCGCTTCCTGGAGCACGCGCGCATCTATTGCTTCGGCAACGGCCACGCGCTCCCGCACCCCAAGGCACTTGTCTACATCTCGTCGGCCGACCTGATGCAGCGCAACCTCGACCGTCGCGTCGAGATCATGCTACCCGTCCTGAACCCGACGGTGCATGAGCAGGTGCTCGATCAGATCATGGTGGCCAATCTTCTCGACAACCAGCAATCGTATCGCGTCTCGCCCGACGGATCGTCGACGCGAATCGCGCCGCCGGCGAGCGAGGAGCCCTTCAACGCGCACTCGTACTTCATGACCAACCCGAGCCTGTCCGGGCGCGGCAAGAGCCTGAAGGAAAACTCGCCACGCACGTTGCTGAAGCGGCTTGAAACGCTCTGAGCGCATGACGTCGAACGCGCTTTTGTCCGCGCACGCGCACACCCATCATGACGCGACCCATCCGGTCGCGATGCATCCTGTGGCCATCATCGACATCGGATCGAACTCGGTCCGGCTCGTCGCCTACGACAATCTGGACCGCGCCCCGGTGCCGTCCTTCAACGAGAAATCGTTGTGCGCGCTCGGCAACGGCGTCTTCACGACGGGCAAGCTCGCCAAGTCCGGCGTCGAGAAGGCGCTTTCCGCGCTGAAGCGCTTCCGCGCTTTGACGGAGATCCTCGGCATCGACGACGTACGCGTCATCGCGACAGCGGCGGCGCGCGATGCCTCGAACGGCCCCGAGTTCCTGGCCGCGGCGAAGGCTGCACTCGGCGGCCGCGAGATCGCGCTGCTGTCCGGCGCGCGCGAGGCGCGGCTCTCGGCGCTCGGCGTGCTCTCCGGCATCCACGCGCCGGACGGCGTCGTCGGCGACATGGGCGGCGGCTCGCTCGAGTTGATCGACGTCAAGGGCGAGCGCATGGGCACGGGGACCAGCTTGCCGCTCGGCGGCCTTGCGCTGATGGACGCCTCTGGCCGCTCGCCGAAGGGCGCCGCCAAGATCGTGCGCGAGGCGCTCGCCCGCTGCGATGCGCTCGACGCCTTGCAGGGGCGCACCTTCTACGCCGTCGGGGGCACCTGGCGCGCCCTCGCCAAGCTGCACATGGGCCAGCGCAACTACCAGCTGATGGTGATGCACGGCTATACGATCCCGGCACGAGAGGCGGCCGAGCTCGCCGATCTCGTCGAGCGGGTCGACGCGAGCTCGTTCCTGGCGATCGATTCGGTCGCCGCCGCGCGGCGGCCGCTCCTCGCCTATGGCGCCATTCTGCTCGACGAGCTGATCCGCCGCGCCAAGCCGAAGGAGGTCGTGATCTCGACCTACGGCGTGCGCGAAGGCCTGCTCTACGAAGGGCTCGGCCCGGCGCAGCGCGGCGCCGATCCGCTGATCGTCGCGGCGCAAAAGCTCAATCGCCTGCTGTCGCGCACGCCCGCCTATTCCGACGAGCTGATCGACTGGACCCACGATTTCCTCGAATCGGCTGCGATCGCCGAGACGGTGGACGAGCGGCGCCTGCGCGAAGCGGCCTGCTACCTCTCCGAGGTGAACTGGCGCGCGCATCCCGATTATCGCGGCATCCAGAGCTTCAACCTCGTCTCCTCGGCCATCCTGCCCGGGGTCGACCATGTCGGGCGCTCGTTCCTGTCGCTGGTCGCCACGCTCCGCTACGTCGGGCTCGATGAGGAGATCGCCCTTCAGATCCGCAGCCAGATGCCGCCGCGCCTGATCGAGCGGGCCTCGCTGGTCGGCGCGACGATGCGGGTCGCCTCCGTGCTCGCCGCCAGCATGCAGGGCGTCCTCGGTGTCGCGCCGCTGACGATGAGGGGATCGAAGATCGTGCTGACCCTGCCGGCGCATCTTGCCGACTTGTCGAACGATCGCTTGCTCGGCCGCGTGAAGGGCCTCGCCAAGTTGATGGGGAAGGACGCCGCGATCGAAGTGGCGTGATCAGCCGAGCTCAGCGCCTGCCCCTTGCTTCCCGTCGTCAAATCGTTGTGGAATGCACTTATTGAGAGCAGTTATTTCAGGGGGCTCGCATGGCACAGTCGATCGGCAATCTCCGCCACAGCAAGGAGCAGCTCTACGGCACCCTGATCATGGTCTTCGGGATTGGGATCTGGGCTCTTCTTGCTCTCATCATCGTTGCGGGTGCATTGCTGCAGCACTCTTTTGCGCAACTGATCATCCTTCTCGTCGAGATCGCCGTCTTCGCCCTGGTCGTCTACATCGCCAAGCTGTTCCATAGGGCCTACCTGTTCGGCCACGCCATCCTCATCACCGAGCGCCAGTTTCCGCAGCTTTACGCGAGCCTGCAGCGCGGCGCCGCCAAGCTCGGCCTCGCCGAGGTCCCGCAGAGCTTCCTGTACAATTCCAATGGCCTCGTGAACGCCTTCGCGGCGCGCATGGGGCAAAAGAGCATGGTGCTCATCACCTCGGCGATCGTCGATGTCGACACGCAGGCGCAGGTCGATTTCGTCATCGGTCACGAGCTCGGCCATCACGCCGCGGGCCATCTCTCGCCGTGGAAGAACTTCCTGAAGCTGCCCGGCTCGGTCGTTCCGTTCCTGGGGCCGGCCTATCATCGCGCGCGCGAGCTGACGGCAGACCGGATCGGCGCCTTCTGCGTCGACGACCTCGCGGCGTCGCGCGGCGGAATCGCCATGCTGGCGTGCGGCAGCGCCAAGCTCAACGCCGGCCTCAACCTCGATGCCTTCGCCGAGGAGGAGAAGATGGTGCCGCCGGTCACCGGCTTCCTGCTCCACATCGTCTCCGGCTATCCGCGCCTGACCCGGCGCATCGCCGAGATCGAGGCCTATTTTCGTGGTCGCGGCGCGGCGCATCAGCAGCCAGGCGTCGCTGCCGCGCAGCCCTACGCCACGGCCTGATGCCAGGCCGCCTTCTCAGCTCTCTGTGGCGTCCTGCCATTCGAGCGTGACGACCTTGCCGCGCTCGAGCGTCAGGGCGAGGCGCCCGTGCTTCAGCTCGAGCGCCTTGGTGCCGAACAGCTCGCGGCGCCAGCCGATGAGAGCGCCGACGTCGGCCTTGTCGTCGAGGGCGATCGCCTCGAGGTCCTCGGTCGTCGCGATCATCTTGGCCGCCACGCCGTGGCTCTCGGACACCTGGCGGAGCAGCACCTTCAGAAGCTCGACCGTAGCGCCGCCGCCTTGCTGGCGCCGGTCGCGGTCGATCTTGGGCAGTGTCTTCGGGTCGCGCGCCAGGCCGCGCTGGATCGCCGCGACGATGTCGGTGCCGGCCTTCGCGCGCTCCATGCCCTTGGGAAAGGCGCGCAGCTCGCCCAGCGCCTCGATCGACTTCGGGGCGGCCAGCGCCACCTCGATCATGATGTCGTCCTTCAGGATGCGCGAGCGGGGCACGTCGCGCGTCTGCGCCTCCGCCTCGCGCCAGGCGGCGATCTCCATCAGCACAGCGAGATCGCGCGGCTTGCGGGCGCGGTTGCGGAAGCGCTCCCAGGCGCGGTCGGGATGCTGCTCATAGGTCGCGGTCGCCGTCAGCGTGCCCATCTCGTCGGACAGCCAGCCGACGCGCGACGAGGCCTCGAGCTTGGCCAGCAGGAACTTGTAGATGTCGCGCAGGTGCGTCACGTCGGCGATCGCGTAGTCGATCTGCGCGTCGGACAGCGGACGGCGCGACCAGTCGGTGAACCGCGACGACTTGTCGAGATGCGCCTTCGTCACCGTCTGCACGAGGTCGGCGTAGGAGATCTGGTCGCCGAAGCCGCAGACCATCGCCGCGACCTGCGTGTCGAACAGCGGCATCGGCACCATCTTGGCGAGATTCCAGAAGATCTCGACGTCCTGGCGCGCGGCGTGGAACACCTTGACCACGCGGGGGTCGGCCATCAGCGCGAACAGCGGCGCGAGGTCGATGCCGTCGGCGAGCGCGTCGACCGCCACCGCCTCGTCCTCCGAGGCGAGCTGGACGACGCAGAGCTTCGGCCAGAAGGTCGTCTCGCGAAGAAACTCCGTGTCGACCGTGATGTAGGGGTGGGCAGCGAGGCGGTGGCAGAGTTCCGTCAGGTCTTGCGTCGTCGTGATCAGATTCATTCAGGCTTTCTGGAAAGCGTCCCGCGCTCGTGAAGCACTTGCCGCAAGCCTATCGCCATCCGCCTGTCAAAACAATTTTGCCGATCGCGCCCGCTCAGAGCAAAGTAGGGTTGCTCCACACCTAAAGGCCGTCGATGACCGTGCCGAGCGCCAGCACGACGTAGGCCGCGACCTCGAACCAGAAGGCGTTCGGCGACACGAAATCGATGCGCATGTGCGTCCCGAGGATGCCGAGCACCGCCAGCACCAGCGCGATCAGCCAGGTGTAATGGTGCGGCTGCTTGGTCCTGAAGAACCAGCCGCGGGTGGTTCTGCGCGCGCGTGCCATGTCGTCTGTCTCTCCGGTGCAGGCGGGAAAGCGTCACCGCAAGGCGACGGTTCCGCAAGTCCGTCGCGTCATGGGCCTCATTGCGACCACAGGCTTGAAGGATTAGACCCCGCGACGCAGCACGGGTCCTCGATGACTTCACTCACCTCAG
Organism: Beijerinckiaceae bacterium; assembly: GCA_965277735.1. Classification (GTDB taxonomy): domain Bacteria; phylum Pseudomonadota; class Alphaproteobacteria; order Rhizobiales; family Beijerinckiaceae; genus RH-AL1. The sequence goes on along the minus strand of CBDIDO010000003.1, from coordinate 2,715,088 downwards.
CGACACCCGCCTTGTCGACCGAGACGCCGCCCCGCGCGGCCGGGGGCACGCGGCCCTTCGCCGGCTTCGAGTGGATGATCGCCGGCCGCTACCTGCGCGCGCGCCGCAAGTCCGGTTTCGTCTCGGTCATCGCGCTGATCTCGTTCCTCGGCATCACCGTCGGCGTCATGGTGCTGATCGTCGTGCTCTCGGTGATGAACGGCTTCCACAAGGAGCTGCTCGACAAGATCGTCGGCGTCAACGGCCACATCTTCCTGCAGGCCGCCGACAGCCCGCTCACCGACTACGACAAGGTGACGGCAGAGACGCGCCGCGTGCCCGGTGTCGCGATGGCGGTCCCGATGGTGGAGGGCGCAGCCGGCGTCGCGTCGCAATTCAACCAGTCGGGCGCGCTGGTGCGCGGCATCAAGGGTGCCGACCTTGCCGACCTGCCGGGCATCAAGGGCCACGTGAAGAGCGGTACGCTCGACGGGTTCGACCAGTCCGGCGGCGTCGCGATCGGGCAGGGGCTCGCCGAGAGCCTGAGCCTGCGCGTCGGCGATTCGATCTCGATCCTCACCGCCAACGGCCCGCAGACCCCCTTCGGCCGCACGCCGCGGATCAAGAGCTATCCGGTGAAGGCGATCTTCCAGATCGGCATGGCGCAGTTCGACAATCTGTTCGTCTACATGCCGCTGCCGGAGGCGCAGCTGTTCTTCAACCGGACCGACGAGGCGACCGTCATCGAGGTCTTCCTGCAGAACCCCGATAAAATCGACGAGGTGCGACAGGCGGTCGATCTCGCCTCGTCGCGCCCGATGATCATGACCGACTGGCGCGAGCGCAACAAAACCTTCTTCGATGCGCTCACCGTCGAGCGCAACGTGATGTTCCTGATCGTGATGCTCATCGTCCTCGTCGCGGCGCTCAACATCATTTCGGGCATGGTCATGCTGGTGAAGGAGAAGGGGGCGGACATCGCGATCCTGCGCACCATGGGCGCGACCCGCGGCGCGATCCTGCGCATCTTCCTCATCACCGGCACGGCGATCGGCTTCTCCGGCACGCTCGCGGGGTTCGTCCTCGGGCTCTTGTTCGCCGAGAATATCGAAACGATCCGCACCTGGCTCAACTCGATGCTGCACACCAACCTGTTTCCGGCCGAGCTGTACTTCCTGTCGAAGCTGCCCTCGGTGGTCGATCCGAACGACGTCATCACCGTCGTCGGGATGACGCTGACGCTGTCGCTTCTCGCTACCCTCTATCCTGCGTGGCGGGCGGCGCGGCTCGATCCCGTCGAGGCGCTGCGCTACGGATGAGCGATCCCGCCCTGACGCTCGACAAGGTCGAGCGCACCTATGAGCAAGCCGGCGCGCCGCTGCATATCCTGCGCGGCCTGTCGTTCGAGCTCCAACCTGGCCAGTCCGTCGCGCTGATCGCGCCGTCCGGCACCGGCAAGTCGACGCTGCTTCACGTCGCGGGGCTGCTCGAGAAACCAGACGGAGGCGAGGTCTACATCGGGCGCACGCCGACCTCGCAGCTGGGGGACGGCGCGCGCACCGCGCTGCGCCGTACGGCGATCGGCTTCGTCTACCAGTTCCACCATCTGCTGCCCGAGTTCACAGCGCTCGAGAACATCGTCATGCCGCAGCTGATCGCCGGGCTCAGCAAGCGCGAGGCCGAGCTGCGGGCGAACGAGCTGCTCGATTATCTCGGCCTCGGTGCGCGCGGCCATCACCGGCCGCCAGAGCTGTCGGGCGGCGAGCAGCAGCGCGTGGCGATCGCGCGCGCCGTCGCCAACGGGCCGGGTGTCCTGCTCGCCGACGAGCCGACCGGCAACCTCGATCCCTCCACCGCCGCCCACGTGTTCGGCGCGCTCGCCACGCTGGTGAAAGCGACGGGTCTCGCCGCGCTGGTCGCCACGCACAACATGGAGATCGCGGCCCGCATGGACCGCTGCGTGACGCTCGTCGACGGCGTCATCGTCGAGAAGGCCAAGGTCCAAGCCTAGCCACCGCCTTTTCGGGGCGCTGCGGGCGCGTCCGCTTCGTCCGGAACGTCGTGGACCGTCAGCCGAGCCGTGCCACCGCCCGCGCGCGACCCATCAGCGGCAGCAGCGCCGCCAGTTCCGGCCCCGTCTCGCGGCCGGTCAGCGCGAGGCGCAGCGGGTGGAACAGGGCGCGACCCTTGCGGCCCGTGGCCGTCTTCAGCGCGCTGGTCCATGCCGACCAAGTACCCGCGTCCCACGGCTCTGGCGGCAGAAGCGCCGCCGCCTGCGCGAGAAGGTCCGGGTCCTCGCGCACAGCCGCGATCTCGCCCGCGACCACCGTGTCCCAAACCGCCACGTCTTGGAAGCGCGTGAGGTTGCCGCGCACGGCAAGCCAGAACGCTTCGCTCGGCGCGATGCCGGCGGTCTCGAGCCGGGGCGCGGCGGCGGCGTAGGGCAGGGCGTGCAACGTGCGGGCGGAGAGGTTTTCCAGCTCGGCGACGTCGAAGCGGGCGGGGTTGCGCGAGACATGCGCGAGATCGAACAAGGCCGCCAGCGCGTCGAGATTTTCGACCGGCTGCACCGCATCCGAGGTGCCGACCAGCACCGCCAGCGCGGCCACCGCGAGCGCCTCGATGCCGGCCTCGCGCAGGCCGCCGAGCGACAGCGCGCCGGAGCGCTTCGACAGGCCCTCGCCGCTCGCGGTCGTGAGCAGATTGTGGTGCCCGTAGCGCGGCACGCGGGCGCCGAGCGCTTGCACGATCTGGATCTGCACGGCGGTGTTGGTGACGTGGTCCTCGCCCCGGATCACGTCGGTGATGTCGAGGTCGATGTCGTCGACGACGGAGGGCAGGGTGTAGAGATAGCTGCCGTCCTCGCGCACGAGCACGGGGTCGGAGAGCGAGGCGCAATCGATGCGGCTCTCGCCCCGCACGAGATCGTCCCAGGCGACCTCCGTGCGGTCGAGCAGGAACCGCCAGTGCGGCCGCCGGCCTTCCGCTTCGAGCTTTGCCCGATCCTCGGCCGAGAGCGCGAGCGCCGCCCGGTCGTAGACCGGCGGCTGGCCGCGCGCCTGCTGGCGCTTGCGCTTGCGGTCGAGCTCGTCCGCCGTCTCGTAGCAGGCGTAGAGCCGCCCCGCCGCGCGCAGGCGCTCGGCGGCGGCATCGTACAGCGCGACACGGGCAGACTGGCGCACCACGAGGTCCGGCGCGATGCCGAGCCAAGCGAGGTCGGCCTCGATCGCGTCGGCATACTCAGTGCGCGAGCGGGCGACGTCGGTGTCGTCGAAGCGCAGAATGAAGCGGCCGCCGGCCTTGCGGGCGAGCAGGGCGTTGAACAGCGCCGTGCGCGCGTTGCCGATGTGGATGAAGCCCGTCGGCGACGGCGCGAAGCGGACGGTGGGCGCCTCAGCCACGCCCTTCTCCCGCAAGCGGGAGACGGCGCGCGCCCAGCCTATTCCGCCGCATGCACCACGGGCAGACCCCGGGCCACCCGCTCGTCCTTCAGCAGCTCGGCCACCAGGAAGGCCACCTCGATCGCCTGCTCGGCGTTGAGCCGCGGGTCGCAATAGGTGTGGTAGCGATCGTGCAGGTCGAGGTCGGACAGCGCGCGGGCGCCGCCGGTGCACTCGGTGACATCGCGGCCGGTCATCTCGAGGTGGATGCCGCCGGCATAGGTGCCTTCCGCGCGAGACACCTGGAAGAACGTCTGGATCTCGCTCATGATCCGCTCGAACGGCCGCGTCTTGAAGCCGGACGAGGCCTTGATCGTGTTGCCGTGCATCGGGTCGCATGACCACACGACGCGGCGGCCCTCGCGCTTCACCGCGCGCAGCAGAGGCGCCAGCGCGTCGCCCACCTTGTCGGCGCCGAAGCGGCAGATCAGCGTGAGGCGGCCCGGCTCATTCTCCGGGTTCAGGATATCGATCAGCTTGATCAGCTCGTCGGGCTTCAGCGAGGGGCCGCACTTCAAGCCGACGGGGTTCTTGATGCCGCGCGCGTATTCGATGTGCGCGTGGTCGAGCTGGCGCGTCCGGTCGCCGACCCACAGCAGGTGGCCGGAGGTCGCGTAATGGTCGCCCGTCGTCGAATCGACGCGGGTCAGCGCCTCCTCGAAGCCGAGCAGCAGCGCCTCGTGCGAGGTGTAGAACTCGGTCTGGCGCAGCTCCGGATGGTTTTCCGGGTCGAGCCCGATCGCCCGCATGAAGCCGACCGTCTGCGAGATGCGATCGGCGAGCTCCTGGTAGCGCGCGGACTGCGGGCTATCCTTGACGAAGCCGAGCATCCAGCGATGCACGTTTTCCAGGTTGGCGTATCCCCCCGTCGCGAAGGCGCGCAGGAGATTGAGCGTCGCCGCAGACTGGCGATAGGCGGCGAGCTGGCGCTGCGGATCGGGGATCCGCGCCTCGGGCGTGAAGGCGATGTCGTTGACGATGTCGCCGCGGTAGCTCGGCAGCTCGGCATCGCCGATGCGCTCCATCGGCGCCGAGCGCGGCTTGGCGAACTGGCCGGCGACGCGGCCGACCTTCACGACGGGCAGCGCCGCGGCGAACGTCGTGACGACCGACATCTGCAGGAAGACGCGGAAGAAATCGCGGATGTTGTCGGCGCCGTGCTCGGCGAAGCTCTCGGCGCAATCGCCGCCCTGCAGCAGGAAGGCTTCGCCCGCCTCGACCTTGGCCAGCGCCTTGGTGAGCTTGCGCGCCTCGCCTGCAAAAACGAGCGGCGGGAAGGTCGCGAGCTGGCGCTCGACATCGGCGAGGGCGGCGGCATCAGGGAAGTCGGGCGCCTGCTGGATGGGCTTGCCCCTCCAGCTCTGCGGCCCCCAGCGGTCGGCGGACATGGTCGTACGTTGGCTCCGTTGAAAGGGGGTCTCTATAGCAGCGCCGGGGGACAATGCGACCCCTGAAAAGCGCCGGCGTGGGTCTGCGCGGGCGGCGGGTGACGTGAGTTGCTATCGGTAATATAACCGATTTTCGGTGACCGGTCCATCCCGCCCGTTTCCTCCGGGCCTGCTTGGTGGCGTGTCATGGAACGCATTCGCCGGAATGCGTCCTCGTCGCGGTACGCGGACACCGACGTGAGGCCACGTCGCGGAACCGCGACGTCGAACCGCAGCACGTCCGGGTTCGTCGACACGCACACCCAGATGTCGGGGAACACGGACATGTCACAGGTTGCAATGTTCGTTTGCTTCGACGCGGTCCGGTCTCTCCGAGGCGCTCGATCGCTCGTCCTTTTTGCGACCTTTCTTGCCTCTCCCAGGTTGTCCTTCAAAAGGGAGGACGGCCATGAATCAGAAGATCGATTTTTCGATCGCCCCAAAGATCGACCGCCGCAGCTTCGTTGGCTTGTGTGTTGCAACCGCCATCGGCACCGGGCTGTCGGGCCGCGCCGCGGCCGAAGGCCAGGCGCCGCGCACCGTCAGCTTTGCCGACGGTGCGCGCGTCCCGGCGCTGGGGCAAGGGTCCTGGCACATGGCGAGCGGTAACGCCGCGCCGGAGGCCGCTGAAGACGCGATGAAGCTTGGCGTCTCGCTTGGCCTGACGCTCATCGACACGTCCGACGACTACAGCAGCGGTCGCGCGGAGGAGATGATCGCCAAGGTCGTCGCCGGGCAGCGCGACAAGATCTTCCTTGTCTCGAAGCTGTCACCGCAAGACGCGACGGAAGACGGCGTCGAGCGGGAGCTTTCAAGGAGCCTGAAGCGGCTCGGCACGGATCACCTCGATCTCTACCTGCTACACCAGCGCCAGGGCGCGAACCTCGAGGGCGCCGTGAAGGGCTTCGAGCGCGTGCGTGGCAAGGGGCTCGTGAAGCGGTGGGGCGTCTCCAACTTTGCCACCGCTGACATGGATCAGCTCTTTGCAATCCCCGGCGGCGAGCACTGCGCGACGAACCAGGTGCAGTACAATCTCGCAGACCGCGGCATCGAGGCCGACCTGCTGCCCTGGTGCGAGAAGCACAAGATGCCGATCATGGCCTATTCGCCGCTCGGCGCCGGCGGCAAAGCCGCGCTCCTGTCGAACCCGGATCTCAAGCGGCTCGCAATGGCGCGCGGCGTCCCGCCGGCTGCCATCGCCCTGGCCTGGGTGATGCGCAATGGACGCACCATCGCGATCACCGAGACTGCGTCGGTCGCGCACATCCGCGAGGACGCGGCGGCGTTGGCGTTCGCATTGACTGCGGCGGAGATCAAGGAGCTCGACGGCGCCTTCCCGCGGACGAAAGCGGGATAGCGGCACGGATCGGATCATGAGCCTTGCTGTAAGCTTCGAACCCGTTGCCTCACAGCGCGAACACTAGTTTGTGAAAAAACTTTTCGCAAACGGCCTTGTTGTTGGCCACGTAGCGTCATTTCTATGAGACCTTCAATTGTACCCCAGGCAAGGGATGAACATGGCTAGTAGGCAAGGCATCACGCGGCGAACCGTGCTCTGTGCGGCAGCCGGCGCATTCGTCGCGCTCGAGCTCGATTTAGCGGCCGTCGCGCTTGCCGAGAGTGACATTCTGCGCCGCAAGATTCCGTCGAGCGGCGAATGGCTTCCGGCGATCGGCGTGGGCACCGGGGGCTCGCTCAGGACGGATTCGCCCGAGGTGCGCGCGGCAATGAGCAAGGTGCTGGGCGCTTTGATCGCCGCCAACGCCTCGGTCGTCGACACCGCGTCGACCTACGGCGATGCAGAGCAAGTCATCGGCGCGGTTGTCGCAGCCGACAAGACGCGACAGAAGCTCTTCATCGCAACCAAGATGGAAGCGACCGAGCCGACCAGCGGCAACGCGGAGTTCCGCCAGTCGCTGCAACGCCTGCACGTCTCGCAGGTCGATCTCATCCAGCTCCACAACGTCAGCGATCCCAAGCAAAGCCTCGCCATGCTTCGAGACCTCAAGGCGCAGAAGCTGTGTCGATATATCGGCGTCACGTCGACGAGGCCGGGCGATTACGCGGCGATGGAGGCTATCGTGCGCAGAGAGAAGCCAGATTTCATGGAGGTAGGCTATTCGATTGGCGATCGCCAGGCGGAGGAAAGGCTTCTGCCCGCCGCAGCCGACGCTGGCACCGCCGTCCTCGCCGCCCAGCCGGTCGGCGGCGGTCGGCACACGTTGTTCGAGCTCGTGAAGGGCAAGGAGCTTCCTGGGATCGCGAAGGACATCGGGGCGGCAAGCTGGGGTCAGTTCTTCTTGAAATACGTGCTCAGCCATCCGGCGGTGACCGTCGCCATCCCGGGCACCCTCAGCCCGGATCATATGACCGACGATCTCGGTGCGATGCGGGGCCCGATGCCCGACGCGGCGCAGCGCAAAAAGATGGCGGCTTATTTCGACACGGTGAAGTGATCGAGGCCACCGATCACTGCCGATTTCAACGTAGACGCTAGATCGACGGCCGGCCCAGCGGCGGCTTGCTCCCAAGCGAACGGGTCGGGACATCAAATGAATGCATCGGACGCGAGCATCGATCGCGGCGGACACTTCAAGCGGCTCCTTGGCCGCTTCATTGCCGTCGAGCCGATCGAGATCGAGGCCCTCGCTTGGGCGTGGCTCTACATCTTCGCAATCTTGATGTCGTACTACATCATGCGGCCGATCCGCGATGCCATGGGCGTCGCAGGCGGGGTCAAGAACCTGCCATGGCTCTTCACCGGCACGCTGGTCGCGATGATCGTGCTCAACGTGCCGTTCGGGGCGCTTGTGCGTGCCTTGCCGCGCGTCCAGTTCATCTCGATCACCTACCGCTTCTTCGCCCTCAACATCCTCGCGTTCGCGGCGGCGTTGTGGGTCGCCGGGCCCATGACGACGATCTGGATCGGCCGCGCCTTCTTCATTTGGATCTCGGTGTTCAACCTGTTCGTCGTCTCGGTCTTCTGGGCGATGCTCGTCGATGTCTTCAATTCCGAGCAGGCAAAGCGGCTTTTTGGCTTCATCGCGGCGGGGGCGACGCTTGGCGCCATCGTCGGCTCGGCTGTCGTGGTCGGGCTTGCGCGCCACGTGCCGCAGACCGCGCTGCTGGTCGGCGCGGCGCTGCTACTAGAGGTCGGCGTCTTCGGCGCCACACGGCTTTCCACCTACGCCAAAACGATGCGGCGCGAAGAAGCGGCCGACGCAGATCAGCGTGTCGGGGGTTCGGTGATGAGTGGATTTCGGGAAACCTTCGCCTCGCCCTACCTGCTCAACACGGCGATATTCCTGCTGTTGTTCTCGGTGACGTCGACCCTGCTCTATTTCGAGGTCACGACCGCGGCGGCCGAAGCCTACAGGGATAAGAGCGCGCGCACCGAGTTCTTCGCCGAGATCGATCTCGCCGTGAACGTCCTGACACTCGCGATCCAGCTCTTTCTCACCGGGCGGATCCTGCGCGTGCTGGGCGTCATGCTGACGCTCGCGCTGCTCCCGGCGATCAGCGTGCTCGGCTTTGGTGTGTTGGCATTGATGCCGAGCGTCGCCGCCATCGTCGTCCTGCAGGTGATCCGGCGCAGCGGCAATTTCGCGATCGCGCGCCCGACGCGCGAGATTCTCTACACGGTGGTCCCGCGCGAGGATCGCTACAAGGCGAAGGCGTTTATCGATACGGTCGTGTATCGGCTCGGCGACCAGATCGGTGCCTGGTCGACAGACTTGCTGCACGCTCTCGGCGGAGGCCATGCCGCGCCGGCGCTGATCGCGATCCCCTTGTCGATCCTTTGGCTGATCGAGAGCTTCTGGCTCGGACGGCGCCAAGAGCGGATGGCAGAAGAGGTGACCGTCGACTGAGGAATGACACCACTAGGGCAACCACCCGGGCCGCCGACAGCGCCCGACTTCGCCGCGCATCTCGCGCCGGACGACGTCCGCGCGCTCATCGCCTTTTTGCGCAAGGGTTGGTTGGCGGTTTGTCGGTACGCACTGTTGCCCGATCCGACCCGGCGGCCTGCTCTACGTTCTCGAATCGGCGGTAAGGGCGCCATCCGCGCTTAGTCTACCGTCCGCGCTTCGGCCTGAGGATGCGGGGGTTTGTGGGCAAACGACCTTGCGCCTACGTCCCCTCGAACTCCTCGGCGCGCCAGAGGCGGGCCATGCCGTCGAGCACGGCGTTGATCATGCCGCTTTCCTCGCGGTCGAAGAAGGCGCCGGCGACGTCGACATATTCCTTGATGACGACGCGGGCGGGGATGTCCTTGCGCGCCCTCAGCTCGTAGGCGCCGCCGCGCAGGATCCCGCGCATCACGCTGTCGATGCGGGCGAGCGGCCAGGAGGCGACGAGCGTCTTGTCGATCGCGCGGTCGAGCAGCTCCTGCTCGGCGATCACGCCTTCGAGGATGTTGCGGAAGAGCTTCAGCTCGGCGGCGTTGTACTGGTCGCCCTCGATCTCGCGGCCGATCCAATGCGTCTCGAACTCGGCGAAGACATCGGGCAGCGTCTTGCCGGTGACGTCCATCTCGTAGAGCGCCTGGACGGCGGCGAGCCGGGCGGCGGCGCGTTCCTCGGCACGGGCCATCAGGCTTGACCCTTGTGCTTGAGATGCCAGAGACGCAGCGCGGCGCGCGCGGCATCGCCGCCCTTGTCGCCGCGTGCGGGATCGGCGCGCTCGACCGCCTGCTCTTCGGTGTCGACGGTGAGGATGCCGTTGCCGAAGCAGAGGCGGCGTTCGACGGCGAGCCCGGTCAGCGCGCGAGCGCTCTCGTTGCAGACGATCTCGAAATGGTAGGTGTCGCCGCGGATGACGCAGCCGAGCGCCACCGCACCGGCGTAGCCACCCGCATGATCTTCCGCGTCGAGCGCGATGGCGAGCGCGATCGGGATCTCGAGCGCGCCGGGTACGCTGATGACGTCGACCTTCGCGCCTGCCGCCTCGAGCGCCTGCCTTGCCCCGGCGTAGAGCATGCCGCCGATATCGTCGTAGAAGCGCGCCTCGACGATGAGGAAACGTGCCCCATCGACGTGGACGGGCGACGAGGCGGATCGGCGCGGCTCGGCCATGGCGGACGCTGGTCTTTCGGGCTTGCGGGTGCGGCGTCTCGGTAGCAAGCGCGCGAGGCGAGGGCAAGCGGCGAGGGCAAGCGCGCGGCTGCGTCGCCTCAGGCGCGGAGCTCGGACGCGGCGCCCACCGCGCCGGCCTCGCGCCAGCGCTGGAAGGCCGGCAGAACGACCTGGATCGCCGGGCCGATGGCGACGGCATAGAGCACGGTGCCAAGCCCCAACGTGCCGCCGAGCATCCAGCCGAGGGCCAGCGCGGCGATCTCGACGCCGGTCCGCGCCATGCGGATCGAGCAGCCGGTGCGGGCGGCGATCCCTGTCATCAGTCCGTCGCGCGGGCCCGCGCCGAGACCCGCGCCGATGTACATGCCGGTGGCGAGCCCGTTGAGGGCGATCGCGGCGACCAGCGCGACGAGCCGCAAGGCCATCGTCTCCGGCGTCGGCAGCACCGCGAGCGACGCATCGGCGGTGATGCCGATCAGCAGCACGTTGCTGACCGTGCCGAAGCCCGGCCACTGGCGCAGCGGAATCCAGACCAGCAGCAGCACCAGGCCGACGACGACGATGATGGTGCCGATGCTGAGCCCGGTCGAGCGGGCGAGGCCCTGGTGCAGCACGTTCCACGGATTGAGGCCGAGGTTCGCGCGCACCATCAGCGCGGTGGACACCCCGTACAGCGCGAGCCCGGGGAAGAGGAGGATCAGTCGGCGGATCAGCATGCGGGGTCTGTACCTAGGAGAGGCCTTGCGATACAGGTCCACTTTGGACAAAGTGGACCGAATGCACCGACAGATCATCGCCGCCTCGCTGGCGAGGCTCCTGGGCCAGTGGCAGATCGACGGCGCGCGCGAGCCGGCCTACCGGCAGCTCGCGGCGAGCCTGCGGCTGCTCATCCTGGACGGACGGATGGCGCTCGACGCAAGGCTGCCGGGCGAGCGCGAGCTGGCCAAGAGTCTAGGCCTCAGTCGCGGCACGATCGCGGCGGCCTACGCCGCTCTGCGGGCCGACGGCTATCTCGTCAGCCTGCACGGCTCGGGCTCGTCGACGGCGCTGCCCGCCGGCCGTGCGCCGCAGGCCGCAGCGCCCGCCACGCTGATGGATTTTTCGGTCGCGGCCTCGCCCGCGGGGCCGGAGATCCACCAGGCCTATAGCGCGGCGCTGGCGGCGCTGCCGGCCTTCCTGGGATCGAAGGGATACGACGGCCTTGGGCTCGGCGCGCTGCGCGCGGCGATCGCCGCCCGCTATGCCGCGCGCGGCCTGCCGACGGACGTCGACGAGGTGATGATCGTCAACGGCGCGCTCGCCGGCTTCGCGCTGCTGCTGCGCCACCTCACCGGGCCGGGCGATCGCGTCGTCATCGATCATCCGACCTATCCGCTGGCGATCGCGGCGATCCGCGGCGCGGCCTGCCGCCCCGTGCCCGTCGCGTTGCCCGAGCACGGCTGGGACGTGGAGGGGCTGGCGGCGGCGATCGGCCAGACCAGCCCGCGCCTCGTCTATCTCGTCGCCGACTTCCACAACCCGACCGGCCGCTGCATGGACGTCGCGACGCGCCAATCCATGGCGGCGCTGGCGGCGGCCACGCGCACCACCTTCGTCGTCGACGAGACGATGGCCGAGCTCTGGTACGAGGGCGCGCCGCCGCCGCCGCTGGCCGCGCATGGCGGCGACGGGCGCATCGTCACGCTGGGCTCGACGGCGAAGAGCTTCTGGGGCGGCCTGCGCGTCGGCTGGATCCGCGCGCCGGCAGCCACCATCGCGGCGCTGGTGCGCGTGCGCGACGCGCTCGATCTCGGCACGCCGTTCCTCGAGCAACTCGCCGTCGTGCGCCTGCTCGAGGATGCGGACACGATCCTCACCGCGCGCCGGAGCGAGCTGCGCCGCCGTCGCGATGCGATGGTCGCGGCCGGGGCCGAGATCCTGCCGGACTGGCGCTTCACGTCGGCGCCCGGCGGCCTCGCCTGCTGGATCGAGATGCCGAAGCCCGCCGCGAGTCAGCTCGCCGCTGCCGCTGAAGCGATCGACCTGCGGATCGGCCCCGGCCCGCGCTTCGGGCTCAACGGCGCGTTCGAGCGCAACCTGCGCCTGCCGATCACGCCGGAGCCTGACGTCGCGCGCCGCGCGCTCGAGCGGCTGGCGCCGCTCTGGCATCGGCTCGCGGGCAGCGGGCCCTCGCTCCGGGCCGGGCGGCCCCTTTAGTCCGCATGGCTTCCGTTTCGTAAGGCGGTCGTCAACAATTCTGAACGAATGATTGGTCGGCGAATCTCCGAAAAAGTCGTCATCCTCTGAATGCACGTTTTCGCGCCCGCAACCGCCGTTTCGCCAACTCCGCTCGCGACGATCATCGACTCCGCCTGGACCGAGATTCTCAGGGATCGCAACCCGCAGCTCTTCCCGTCGCTCTGGCTCGACGGTTGGTCCGGCCGGCCGGCCGGCTGGCGGTGCGCGTCGCCACGTTGCTGATCGCGGCGCAAGTCGCACCGCCGCGCGTGCGGCGGCTGTTCCTGCTCGTCGTGCCGATCGGCCTCGCGGGGCTCGCGGCGGCCTATCTTCTCGGCGAGCGCGAGGGATCGCTCATCGTCCTGCAGGCGCAGACGTGGCGTCTGATGTGGATCGTCTTCGCGCTCGCGACGGCTGCCGCGGCGATCGCGACGATCGAGCTGTGGCGGCGCGGCGGCACGGCGCGGGTGGCGCTCGGGTTCCTGGCGTTGGCCTGGGCCTTCGCGGATTGCGACGGGCCGGCGAGCGTGCTCGCGCTCGTCGCGCTCTCTACCGTCACGGCCATCGATCCGCAGCGCTACGCGCAGGCCGCGCGCTGGCTCGATCTTCTGTTCGCGGCGCTGATCGCTTGGGCGCTATACGGGCTGGCGCGCACCGAGCTGGCGATCCTGGCGACGTCTGGCACGCCAGACGCGCTTGCTGCCGAGATGCGCCGGGCGACCGCCATCGGGTTCGACTACACGCCGCTCGCCTTTATCGCCGCGGCCTTCGCCATCGCCGGGCGCCCGCGGCTTGGCACCCGCGGTATCGGCGCGCTCGCCCTCGCCGGCGCGCTGCTCGTGCCGCTGGTCTGGGACCAGCGCAGCGCGGCAAACATCTATTACGATTCCGGCCGCGGCGCGCCCGACCTCGAGCAACGCCTCGCGCCAGGGCAGGGCGAGGTCTATTGGGTCGACGGCGGGCGCCAGACCTGGTGGTGGCTGCATCGCCCGCAATGGCTCGCGCCGATCCAGGGGGCCGGCGTGGTGTTCTCGCGCGATCTCGCGCTGGCTACAGGGCGCGGGCGGCGCGCGCGATCGAAGCCGGCCTCGCCGATCGCGGGCTGATGGCGCCGCTGGTGCCGTCGACGGCGGCGGGCTCGCACCCGATCACGCCGGCTGGTCTCGCGGCCTTCTGCGCGGCGGCTGATGCGCCGGCCTGGATCATCGCGCCGCTAGATGGCCCGCGGACGCTTCCGGCAGGCGTCGCACGCACCGAATGGACCGCGCCGATCGCCGAGCTGCAGCCGGTCGGGCGCGACGGCGCCTGGCGGGCGGTCTCGCGCTTCGCGATCATGCCCTGCGCCATCACGCCGGCGGCCGCGGATCAGAAGACGTAGGCGTCCCGCGGGGGCTCGCCGGCGGCACCATGGTCGGACGAGCGGACGTCGACGTTGTCGACCTGTCCGTCGGGCGGCCCCTTGCGCAGGATGCCGATGAGGTCGGCGAGCGCCTGGCCCGGGCCACGCAGCGCCGCCTCGACCGAGCCGTCGTCGCGATTGCGCACCCAGCCTTCGACCGCAAGCCCGCGCGCCGCGGTCACGGCGAAGTTGCGGTAATTGACGCCCTGGACGCAGCCCGTGACGCGGACCGAGAGCGCACGCTTGTCCTCGCTCATTCCGCCGCCTGCGGCTTGGTGCCGGTGAACACGACGTTGTGCGCCTCAGGTCCCAACAGCGACAGGATGGCGAGCAGGACCGCGATCGTGCCGACGACCAGCGCGAGGCCGAAGGCGTAGTCGCCGCCGTTCACCTTGGCGATCTCGCTTTGCAGCGGTCCGTTCACGGCAGCGATCAGGTTGCCGATCTGGTAGGCGAAGCCGGGGAAGGTGCCCCGCACCTCGTCTGGCGAAAGCTCGTTCAGGTAGACCGGCACGACGCCCCAGGCGCCCTGGACGGCGAACTGGATGAGGAAGCCGCCGGCGGCCAGGATCAACGGCGTCGAGCCATAGGCCCAGAACGGGATCGCGGGCAGGGCGAGCAAAGCGGCGATCATGATCGCGCGAAGGCGACCGATGCGTTGCGAGATCGTGCCGAACGTGATGCCGCCGATGATGGCGCCGATGTTGAAGGTGATCGTGATGAAGCTCACGGTGTGCGGATCGTAGTGCTTCTGCTCGCGCAGGAAGGTCGGATAGAGATCCTGCGTGCCGTGCGAGAAGAAGTTGAAGCACGTCATGATGGCGATCGCGAACAGGAAGCGCGGCGCGTTGGCGCTCAGCACCTCGACGATGCCGCGTTGAACGGTCTTCTTCTCCTTGGCGATGAAGACCGGCGATTCGTCGACGTGGCTGCGGATGTAGAGCACCAGCAACGCCGGCGCGGCGCCGACCATGAACATGCCGCGCCAGCCGATGTGGACGTAGAGCAGGCCGAAGACGACGGAGGCGATGAGGTAGCCGGACGGATAACCCGCCTGCAGGATGCCGGACACGATGCCGCGCGACTTGGCCGGGATCGTCTCCATCGTGAGAGACGAGCCGACGCCCCATTCGCCGCCCATCGCGATGCCGAACAGCACGCGCAGGATCATGAAGACGAGCAGGTTCGGCGCGAAGGCGGACGCGAACTCGAGGATCGAGAACAGCAGGACGTCGACCATCAGCGTCGGTCGCCGGCCGTACTTGTCGGCGGCGAGGCCGAAGATCAGCGCGCCGATCGGGCGCGCTGCGAGCGTCAGGAACAAGGCCCAGGAGACCGTGACGACGTCGGTCGAAAAGGTCTTGGCGACGTCCTTGAACACGAAGACGAGGATGAAGAAGTCGAACGCGTCGAGCGTCCAGCCGAGCCAGCTCGCCGTGACCGCACTGCGCTGCTGGCGATCAAGCCCGCGAAGGTCGTCCAGCATCTCGCGCGTACTCCTCAAGCGATCGACAAGCCTTGGCGAAAATCGACCGGGCGGTAAACCCCATCAAGCGGCGACGGCCTAATCAGGGGACCGCGACGTTGTCGATGAGGCGCACGCTGCCGAGTTTTGCGGCGGCGAGCACGCGCGCCGGCCCGTCGTCGTCCTCGCCGAGCGGGGCGAGCGTCTCGGCATGGCGCGCCTCGACGTAATCGACCGCGAAGCCGGCGGCCTCGAGGCTCCTGCGAGCGGCCGATGTCGCCTCTTCCACCTGCGCGCCGGCGGCGAGCGCGGCGGCGCAGCGCGCGAGGGTGGCATGCAGCGTCGGCGCCACGGCGCGCTCCTGCGGTGTGAGGCGGACATTGCGTGACGACATCGCCAGACGGTCGCCCTCGCGCACCGTGGGCACGCCGAGGATGCCGATCGGCACGTCGAGATCCAGCGTCATGCGCTGGATCATCTTGAGCTGCTGCCAGTCCTTCTCGCCGAACAAGGCGATGTTCGGCAGCGCCTGCATGAGCAGCTTCATGACGATGGTGGCGACCCCAACGAAATGGCTCGGCCGGAACTTGTCCTCGAGGCCGGCGACGGCGGGACCGTCGACCTTGATCGCGGTCGCGAAGCCGGCAGGGTACATGGTCGCGATCTCGGGCGCATAGACGAGATCGGCGCCCTCCGCCTCGACCTTCGCGCAATCGCTGTCGAGGTCGCGCGGGTAGGCGGCAAAATCCTCGCTCGGGGCGAATTGCGTCGGGTTGACGAAGATCGTCACGACGACACGGTCGGCGACCTCGCGCGCCTCGCGCACCAGCGAGAGATGGCCTTCGTGCAGGGCGCCCATCGTCGGCACCAGCGCGACGAGCAGGCCGCGCGCCCGCCAAGCGGAGACGTGCTCGCGAAGGCTCGCGATATTCGTGCAGGAGGCGGCAGTCATCGCGGGCGACGCGTCCCCGGCACGAATCCCTCGAGCATAGCCATGTAGGGCGACGGCAGCGATGCCGCGCGCGCGGCCGCGACGACGGCTTCCATGTAGCCCGGCACCGGCGGTCCGTCGGTGTCGTCGCAGCCAAGATAGACCAGCGCGCGGACGGATCCCGCCGGCTCGCGCAGCACCGGCTGCATCGCCTTCACGTAGAGGCCGCCGTCGACCTCCTCGTAGCGGTCGAGCGGGCCGACGTCGGACAAAGCGAGATCGTAGAGCACGCCGTGCACTTCGGCGCGCGGGTCGCGGCGCACGGTCGCGTAGCCGCTGCTCATCAGCGCGAAGCGGTGACGCGGCAGGCGCGCGCGCCCGAGCCGGCGGGCCTTCGGGCAGCGCGTTGCGAGCGCGTGCTCGTCCATGTTGGAGCCGTAGGCGAAGTAGAGCGGCATCGTATCGCGCGGATCATCGGGCCGTCGTCGGCAGGATGTCGAGGCTCGTCATCTCGCCGCCGAGCGTGAAGTCGCCGTAGTCGAAGCGCAGCGCCCGCGAGATGCCGTTCTCGTAGAGCTCGAAGGCGAGCGTGTAAGAGGGACCCTCGTCCTTCTTGCCGGAGTCGAAATAGCTGATCGTCACCGGCCAGCGCGTCATCGCAGCCATCGTCGCATTGTGCTGCAGCGGCGCGTCGGGCGCGGCGCCCGTGATCGGGCGGCCGATGATCGTCGTCGTCTCGAAGACCTTCTTGCCGTCGTCGGAGCCGTCGAACACCTTGGCGTCGACGATCTGCTGGCCGGCCTTGGCGGCGGCGATGATGCGGATGAGATGCTCGGTGGGAAACAACACCTTGTTGTCGACGGCGACCGTCTCGGTCTGCGGCTTCTGCAGGGTGATGTCGAGGATGTCGCCGCGCGTCTTCGCCGCCTCGCCGGAGACGATGTCGGGCGAGCCCTCTTGCGAGATCGTCTTCACGTAGAAGGTGAAGTCTCCGGCCTTCTCGAAGGTCGCAGAGCGCATGTCGGAGATACGGGTGGTGCCCTCGGCCGGCTGGATCTGGACGACCTGCCGGAACGCCTGGTCGTAGCCGTCCTTCGGCGAGCCGTGGAACTCGTAGAGCAGGCGCCCGCGCGCCGAGGTCGGGCTCTTGGCGCCGACCGACTTCAACAGCTTAAGATCGTAGGTCGCGTGGTGGCCGGCCAGCGGGATCACCGGCGCCTGCGGCGACGCGGGGGCGACCGACGGCGCCGGGCCTTCCGCGTGGCTCGCCGGCAGACCCAGGAGGCAGACGCCTCCCGCCAACGCCGCCGCTGCCAGAGCGGCCGAGAGGCGGGACCGGAAAAATCTCATCGAACGTCCTCGAAGCTCGGTGCGGGCCAGCGGCCGAAGTGCCCGTCCGGCATGGCGGAATTGCGGGCGCGGGGCAATGCCCGACCCGGATGGCCCGCCCCCGATCGCCCGACCCGGATGCATCTTGCGCCGATCGGGGCGATCCGCCTAGACCTCGCCGGCTTCAACCGGACGGGACAGCACCATGAGCGCGATCGAAGAGAAACTGAAGAGCCTCGGCATCACTCTGCCGACCCCGGCGGCGCCGGTCGCCAATTACGTGCCGTTCGTCGTCGCCGGCTCGTTCCTGATCATCTCCGGGCAGCTCGCCCTCGGCGCCGACGGCAAGCTCGCGCCGGAGCACAAGGGGAAGATCGGCGCCGGCGTCGACGAGGCCAACGCCAAGGCGGCGGCGCGGCTCTGCGCGATCAACCTGCTGGCCCAGGCCAAGGCGGCGCTTGGCGACCTCGACAAGATCGCGCGCTGCGTGCGTCTCGGCGGCTTCATGAACACGGCGCCCGGCTACTCGGCGATCGCCCCGATCATGAACGGCGCGTCCGACCTCATCGTCGAGGTGCTCGGCGACAAGGGGCGGCACGCGCGCTCGACGATCGGCGTCGCCGAGGTGCCGCTCGACTCGGCCGTCGAGGTCGAGGCGATGTTCGCGATCTCGTGACAGCGGACCGTCTCGCGCGGCTTCTCGCCGCGCCGATCGCGCATCGCGGGCTGCATGCCTGCGGCGCGCCGGGACCGGTCGAGAACTCGCTTGCGGCCGCCCGGGCCGCGATCGCCGCCGGCTACGGGATCGAGTGCGACGTGCAGCTCTCGCGCGACGGCGAGGCGATGGTCTTCCACGATGCCGAGCTGGACCGGCTCACGGGAGGGACGGGGCTCGTCGCGGACCACGACGCGGCGGCGCTCGCGGCGATGCCCTTGCGCGGCGGGGAGGACACGATCCCGACGCTCGATGCGTTTCTCGCGGCGATCGGCGGCCGTGCGCCGCTCGTCATCGAGATCAAGAGTGACGGCGATGCCGCTGGTCTGACAAGGAAAGTCCTCGCCGCGATCGCGGGCTACAACGGCGTCGCGGCGGTCGAGAGTTTCGATCCCGCGGTCGTGCTGCAATGTCGGGGTGCCGGCTGCTCCCAACCCATCGGCCTGGTCGGCCCGCTGACGCCGGACGGCAAGGTCGTGCCGGCCGATCCCGCCGCCGTCGCGGCGAGCGATTTCCTGTCCTGGGACATCGCGCAGCTCGAGGTAGCCGCCGCCTTGGGGCGCCCTCTCTCGAGCTGGACCGTGCGCGACGCGGCCGCCGCCGCCCGCGCGCGAGGGCTCGGCGCGCAGATCGTGTTCGAGGGCTTCCGGCCGGCTTAACCCTTTGTTGACCATAAACGCAGAAGCTGGCGCCGGAGAAAATGCCCATGCGATCGCTCTGCCTCGGACTCGTCCTCGCCGTCACGCTCGTCGCGCCCGCGCTCGCCGAGGACAATGTCGAGTTCCCCGCACCGACGCCGTACTACCCGTTTCAGCGCTCCGTCCTCACCAAGCGCAAGGTGCACGTTCTGCCCTATGCGCGGCCGTTCCGCGTGCGCACCTACACGACGCCGCAGCAGCCGCCGTACTACAACGTGCCGCCCTACCGCGTGATCACTTCGTACTAGGCGCGCCCGCGAAGCGTGAGATCGAGACCTTCTCCCACGGGCCGCCGCGGTAGCGCCACAGGCTGATCCCCTCGACGCGGCAGGCCGGAATCGCATCCGGGTCGAGGCTGCGCAGAAGGAGGCGCGCGTCGGCCGGCGCGACCTTGTTCTGGATCGTCACGTGCGCCTTGAACGTCTGCCTGTCCTGCGGCGACAGCCAAGCGGCCCAGCGGCGCGCCAACTCGCCGTGCAGTTGCGACAGCGCTTCCGACTTGTAGCGAAAGGCGACGCCGCGACCGAGCGAGACGGGCGCCAGCGGCCACAGATCGAAGGGCGCCGTGCGTGCGGCGAGCTCGTCCAGAGTCGCGCCTATGGCCTCGATCTCTGCGCCGGGCAGGGCGTGGAACAGGCTCACGTGGGCCGGGATCTTGTTGAGGGCGGCAGGGAAATGCCGGCGCCGCAGCCTGTCGAGGATCGCGAACGCGCGCTCGTCGAGGCGCGCCGTGACGATCAGCGGTGCGCTATCTGGCGGGATCGGCGTTGTCGCCACAGGAGCTGGGCAGGCTCGGCGCGTTGAATTTCACGCGATTGCCGCACTTGTCGCAGCCCGCGAGAAGAAACCCGACGAGGACCGCAGCGACGATCCGCAAGTGCATGCGCCTGTTCATGACGACACCCGTGTAGCTTGCCGCCATCATAGCCGCCAGCCGATTCGCGATCCCTTAACGTCGCTGCCGTAAGGTGATGCAAGAATATCGGGGTTCACTTCCATGACGATGGCCGAGGTCAGACGGGACGAGCGGGTCCGCTCGCTGCTGCGCGCGCGCATCCTGTTCAACAACAACAGCTCGTCGATCGATTGCACGGTGCGCAACATCTCCGCGGGGGGCGCCAAGCTCGAGATCTCGAGCGCGCTGACCGTGCCGAGCGAATTCGACCTCGAGGTCCCCCAGAAGGGCCGGACCTACCGCGCCAAGCTGATGTGGCGCGACGCCACCTACATCGGCGTGCAGTTCGTCGAGAAGGGCGCCCGCGATGCCGCGCAGACGGAGACGCAGGCGGCGCGGCTCGAGCAGGAAAACAAGCAGCTCAAGGCGACCATCGCGATCCTGACGCGCCGGCTCGAAGCGCTCGGCCAGGACGTCAGCGTCGATCTTGCCTGACGGCTGTCCTCAGGGCTGAGGCCCGACACGCCTGACCGGCGCGCGCGCCGTTCCGTCCGTCGTTGCGGTCTCCGGCGGTGAGGCGGCGTCGTGGTCGGCGGCATCGCCGGCGATCTTGGCGGCGTCGTCGGGGGCGACCGTCGCGGGCGCGGTCCCGGCCAGCATCGAGGAGCGGGTCTTGGCGTCCATCTTCGGGCGCGACAGCTCATCCGACTTCGCCTGCGTCACGACGATGTCGCCCTTGCGGGTGTTGCCGATGACCTCCTCGGCATTCGCCAGCGCCTCGGCCCAGCTCTTGTTGGCGGGCTTGCAGGAGCAGTCCGGCACGAAGGCCTTGGTGAACTTCAGTGCGTTCGGCATGTCCATGTAGGACTTGCCGTCGAGGCTCGCGGCCGAGTTGATCTCGGCGTTCGGGTTGCGGGTGTAGACCGCGGTCTCGGTGCCCGGGCAGAGCGCGCCGCACATCTGCTTCAGGTCGTCCGCGTCGTGGTGCGACGAGACGCCGAGCGGAAAGAAGCCGCCGTCGCAGGTGCGAACGCAGACGGCCTGGCCGCCGCCGTGAGTGCGGCCCTCGCCATCGTCGTCGGGATTGGGGCCGGCGCGAGGCGCCTCGGGCAGCGGCGCCTGCGGTCGCGGCTCCTCCTGCGGACCGCCGAAGAGCGATTCGAAGAAGCCGCGCTCGTGCGGCTGCTGCTGCGCCTGCTGCGGCTGACCGCCGCGGCAATAGGCGTTGAAGCGCGCGACGAGCTCGGCGCGCATCCCGCCGCCGCCGCCCGCCTGCATCTGGCCGAGGCTCGCCTGCAATTGCTGGATGCGCTGGGTGAGGCCGGCGCAGCGCGGGTCCCCGCCGCCGAAGAAGGATGCGATGCCGCCGCTGCACCCGAGCTGCTGGGCCGACCCCTCGGCGCGCGCGAGATCGGACTGCAGGCGCCGCGCCGCGCCCGCCGAGCGGCCGCCGCCGCGGTCGGCCTGGGCGATCTGCGCGCGCAGCTGGCCGCAGTCGATGCTCTGCGCCCGCGACGGGCCGGACACCGCCGCAACCGCGAGCACGAGCGCGAGGCGTGCAGCGAAGGTGCGGGGAAAGGCTCGTGCAGCCATCGGGACTCCGAAAGGGCGGGGCACGCCGCCGGTCGAATCAAAGGGGCGGATCGACGTCGCCCGCGGATTGACCAGAGCTTCTTGGGTAAAACATGGCTGCCGGCAAGCCATCCGACCTTAGGGGAGGCCCATGCCTCTTTTGCAACACCCGCCGCGACCCATATGTGCCGCGGCTCTCAGCGGTGGGGACGGACATGACGAGAATGGTGCGGCTTCTTTCGTCGCTGGTGCTGTTGGCGCCGCTTGCGCTTTCCTGCGCGCCCGCCCGGGCCGGCGACCCCGACTTCATCTTCTCCGAGAACACGAAATTCCACCTGCTGACGCCGGACGCCAAGCTCTCGACCTACGCGATCGACGATCCGAAGGTCGACGGCGTCGCCTGCTGGTACACGCAGCCCGAGAAGGGTGGATTGAAGGGCATGTTCGGCGTCGCCGAGGAGACGTCGGACGTCTCGCTCGCCTGCCGCCAGTACGGGCCGATCAAGTTCAAGGAGAAGTTCGCCGAGGGCGACGAGGTCTTCGCGCAGCGCCGCTCGCTGTTCTTCAAGCACATGCAGATCGTCCGCGGCTGCGACGCCAAGCGCAACGTGCTGGTCTACATGGTCTACACCGACAAGCTGATCGAGGGCTCGCCGAAGAACTCGACCTCGACCGTGCCGGTCATGCCGTGGGGCACCGCAACCGACACGCCGCGCTGCGGCGATTTTCTCAACGGGTAGGGCGCCCGGCTCTCCGGACGCCCCTGAGGCAACGCTACTTGGCGCCCCCCTGATCGCCACCCTGAGCGGCGGCCTTGTCCTTCTTGGCCGCGTTGTGGTGGCCGACCGCGCAGCCGGCGGCAGCGCCCATCTTGCCGTGGCCCATCAGATGGCCGGCGACGCCGCCGACGACCGCACCCTTGATGCAGCCCTTGGCGTCCGCCGGCGCCGCGGCGAACGAGGCGGTGGCGGCAACGAGAATGAGTGACGCGAGAATCGTCTTCATGTGTCCAGGCTCCGTGTTCGAGACGCGCTGTAACGGCGTCCGAAGCCTGAACGTTCCCAAGCCTCTAGGCTTAAGCCCTCAGCCCTTGCAGCTGACGACGAAGGCGCCCGGCTCGATCTTGCTGACGGCTTTGTGGTCGCCGATCGAGGCGGTGATGTCGTCGGCGCGGCCGAACGAGACGGCGGCCGCCATCCCATGCGCCTCGCACCAGGCGTCGGCGATGACGTGGCCGCAGGCCTTGTTGGCCGACAGGCAATCGTCGAAGCCGTAGCCGTCGGAGGCCGGGATCACCAGCATGTGGCTCGCCTCGGCCTGCGCCCGCGAGGACGCCTGACCGGCGGAGACGGCGAGCAGCGCGGCGGCGATCGGCGCGGCGATCTGGATGAGCTTGCGGAGGTCGTACGCGGCAATCGACATGCGGGAAACTCGGGCACAAGGGGAGCGCGTGCGCGATGCTGCCTGGGCCCGCTGAAGAAACGATTAAGCGGGGGTGGACGCGGTCCCTCGAATTTGAGCCGTTTCCCGCGACTTCTTGACATGCGGGCGGCGAGGCCGCAGCACCCCGGGCCAGTTTGGACGATGCTGATGGATCTGCGCTTTCACAACACGCTGACACGCCGGAAGGAGGACTTTTCGCCCTTCGATCCGGGCAACGTGCGCGTCTATGCGTGCGGGCCGACGGTCTACGACAACCTGCACATCGGCAACGGCCGCATGCTCATCGTCTTCGACGTGCTGTTCCGGCTGCTGCGCCACGTCTACGGCGATGCGCATGTGAAATACGTGCGCAACATCACCGACGTCGACGACAAGATCAACGCGCGCGCCGCCGAGCGCGGCATCCCGATCCGTGCGCTCACCGACGAGATGATCGCGATCTTCCACGCCGACGCGGCGGCCTTGAACTGCCTGCCGCCGACGCTGGAGCCGCGCGCGACGGACCATATCGCGCCGATGATCGAGATCATGGAGCGTTTGATCGCCAACAATCATGCCTATGTGGCCGACGGCCATGTGCTGTTCGACGTGCCCTCGATGCCGGATTACGGGAAGCTCGCCAACAAGAGCATGGACGAGCAGATCGCCGGCGCCCGCGTCGAGGTGGCGCCCTATAAGCGCGGCGCGACCGACTTCGTGCTGTGGAAGCCGTCGGCCGAGAGCGAGCCGGGCTGGGACTCGCCGTGGGGCCGAGGCCGGCCGGGCTGGCATCTCGAATGCTCGGCGATGAGCTGGCAGCACCTCGGCGAGACCTTCGACATCCACGGCGGCGGGATCGACCTCGTGTTCCCGCACCACGAGAACGAGATCGCCCAGTCGCGCTGCGTGTTCGGCCATCAGATCATGGCGCAGGTCTGGATGCACAACGGCCACTTGCAGGTCGAGAGCGAGAAGATGTCGAAGAGCCTCGGCAATTTCGTCACCATCCAGGATCTGTGGGAGAGCGAACGGTTCGGTGGCCGGCGCTGGTCCGGCGACGTGCTGCGGCTCGCCATGCTGCGAACGCACTACCGCCAGCCGATCGACTTCACGCTGAAGGGGTTGGAGGAGGCGGACCGCACGCTGGCCGATTTCGGCAAGGTTTGCGCCGGCGTCGCGCCGTCCGCGCCGAGCGAGGGTTTTCTCGCCGCGATGGCGGACGACCTCAACACGCCGCAGGCGCTCGCCGAGCTGTTCGCGCTGCGCGGCAGCGATCCGGGTGCGCTGGCCGCCAGCCTCGCGCTGCTCGGCATCGCGGCGAAGCCGCTGGCGGCCGAGGCGCCGCTGTCGGCGGCGGCCGAGGACCTGCTCGCGCTCCGCCTCGCCGCGCGTGCGGCGAAGAACTGGAAGGAGAGCGACCGTCTGCGCGATGCACTCGCCGATCTCGGTATCGCCGTGAAGGACAGCAAGGACGGCACGACGTGGGAGCGGAAGGCTTAGTCTCTCGGCTCGCTCGCTCGCTGGTGTCTCGCCAGCAATGCTGCCATCAGGCTCGGGCTGTGCCGGAAGGTCGTCGCTTTAAGCCGCTCGAACGCCGATCCCAGATCGAGCAATCCGCGGCGAGCGCCAAGGTCGAGAATGCCGAGCGTCCCGACTGCAGCAATGCCTTTTTCCCGGGCCGCGAAAGTGCCGGCTCGGTCATCGATCAGGATAAGGCGGAAGCGGCCCTCGACCGCTAGCCCGATTGCAGCGCGCTCTCCATCGCCAAGGGAGCGCGGGCCCAAGTCCAACTCGTTGGGGTTAGGTTCGAGGGCGAGCCATGACGGCGGCGCCGCAGCCCATGTCCGAACGAGCGGCGGAGCGCGCCGGTGCAGCAATTCCTCGCGAACGGCATCGGGCACCGACACGCTTTCGAACAAGGCGGGGAGAAGCTCGATCTTGTCGAGGAGCACGAGGTAGTGAAGCGGTCCCGTATCG
Organism: Beijerinckiaceae bacterium; assembly: GCA_965277735.1. Classification (GTDB taxonomy): domain Bacteria; phylum Pseudomonadota; class Alphaproteobacteria; order Rhizobiales; family Beijerinckiaceae; genus RH-AL1. Next base: position 2,690,547 of record CBDIDO010000003.1, on the reverse strand, counting down.
GCGACCGCTCGTATCATTCAGAGGCCGAGGCTTTCCAGATCGGCGAGATCGCGTTTGAAATCTTCCACATCGTAGGCCTCGTAGACGCCTCGATCCTTCAGAAACCCATCAAGTTCGAAGCGCGTCTCGAAACCCAATATTCGTTGCAGCTCGGCGAGTGTGAGATGGCCTGCCCGATGCGCTTCGATCGACAACGCTTCGAGTGTTTGCCGCTCGATGTCTCCGCCGTCCGCGACGAGACGCTGGGCAAGGTCATCCGGAATTTGGACCGTGACGTTCATGCCCACATCTTAGCTTGGCGCGAACGCGCCGACAAACCACTATGTTGAAGACGAACGAAGGAACAAATCACACTGTGACCAAGCCCACCGCCGCCACCCTCCGCCCCATGCTGCCGGCCGACGTGCCCGTGCTCGCGGCGATCTTCCAGGCGAGCATCGAGGAGCTCGCCGAGGAGGATTACGACGAGGGCCAGCGCGCCGCGTGGGCGGGGCAGGCCGACGACGAGGTGGCGTTCGGCGCCAAGCTTGCCGCCTGCCTGACACTGGTCGCGACGCTGCAGGGCGCGCCCGTCGGCTTCGCCGCGCTCGAGGACAACCGGCACGTCGAGATGCTCTACGTCTATCCGCCCGTCGCCCGCCGCGGCGTCGCCACGCTGCTCACGGATGCGATCGAGAAGCTCGCGCAGGCGCGCGGCACGGCGGCGCTCACCGTCGATTCCAGCGATACGGCACGCCCGTTCTTCGAAGCGCGCGGCTACGAGGCGCGCCACCGCCAGACCGTCGAGCTCGGCGACCAATGGCTCGGCAACACGCACATGGTGAAGACGCTGGCGACCTAAGGCGAGCTAAGCCTTGGGTGCAGATCGGCAGCCTATCGACCTGCGTCGGCGGCAGGCACGCGAAGGCGACCTGCGCGTTTCCTTGGTGACGCTGCTTTCGCAGCGCCAAGCGAGCGGCTCCTTCCGCTCCGGCTCCAGAGCCTTTCCATGAACATCGGTAAGTATCGCGTTCCGGCGCGCGCCCTCGGCGCGGCCGCCATCGCCACGACGGCGCTCGTCACGATCAGCGCCTCGTTCTTCACGGTCGATCCGTCGGAGCGCGCCTTCGTGCGGCTTCTCGGCACGCCGACGACAGGCATGCCGTATCAGCCGGGTCCGCACCTCAAGTGGCCGTTCCTCTCGCAGGTCGACACGCTGCAGGTCTCGCAGACCTCGCTGGCGCTGCCGGTCTTTCGCGTCATCACGATCGACAACCAACCGGTCGAGCTGAAGGTCGACATCCAGTACAAGGTGCCGGATTCCGACGTCGCGCGGCTGCTCTACGACATGGGCCGCACCGGTACCGCCGATATCGATCGGCCGATCATGGATGTCGTGCAGGACCGCGTCTATCGCGTGTTCTCGTCGAAGAACACCAACACGATCTCCGCGAACCGCGAGCCGATCCAGGAGGAGGCGCAGAAGTTCGTCGGCGAGGCGTTGCGCAACAATTTCGGCATCGAGCTGATCTCGCTGCAGATCCCGCAGATCGCCTTCTCGGAGACGTTCACGGAGAGCAACGCGCTCGCGGTGACGGCGAAGAACCAGGCGATCCGCGAGGAGAACCAGCTGAAGGTCGTCGGCTATCTCGCGGACCAGCGGGTGCGCGAGGCGCAAGGTCAGCGCGACCAGGCGATCGCCGAGGCCGAGGGCCGTGCTCGTAGCGCCGAGCTGAAGGCCGAAGGCGACGCCAGCGCCACGTTCACGCGCACCAACGCCGAGGCCAAGGCGCTGCTCGTGCAGGCCGAGGCCGACAGGCAGGCGGCGACGCTGCGCGGTGTCGGCGAGGCGGCGGCGCGCAAGGCGATCATCGACGCCTCGGGCGGCACCGCGAGCTACGTCGCCATCGTCGAGGCGGAGGCGCGCAAGAAGTGGGACGGCGGCTTTCCGAACGTGCTGACGATCAGCGACAAGGCGATGCTGCCGGTGTTGCTGAGCACCCAAGCCCAGGCCGCCAAATAGCGGTCAGGTCTTGCGCAAGACCAGTGCGAGGTTGTTGGCCGGCATGGCGATGCGCTCCGCGAGCGCGAGTCCGTGCCGGCCGGCAAGCGCCGCGACCTCGTCGAGACGGCGGATGCCCCAGCCCGGATCGCGGCTCTTCAGGCTCGCGTCGAAGGCGAGATTGCTCGACGCGGTCTCGACGTCGGCCTCGATGTAGGGGCCATAGAGGAACAGCAGGCCGTCTTGCGGCAGGACGCGGCCCGCGCCGGCCATCAGTCCCTCCGTCGCCGCCCACGGCGAGATGTGGATCATGTTGATCGCGACAACGACGTCGGCGTCCGGCCAGCTCGCCGGATCGCTTGCATCGAGCCGCAGCGGCGCCAGCAGGTTCGGCATGCCGGCGCGCGCGCGCCAAGCGGCGATGCTGGCCAGCGCGTCGGGATCGAGATCGGCCGGCTGCCAGGAGAGGGCAGGGCAGGCGGCGGCAAAATGCACTGCGTGCTCGCCGGTCCCAGCCGCGAGCTCGAGAACGCGGCCGGCCGGCGGAAGGCGGGGCAGCAGCACCGCGAGGATCGGCTCGCGGTTGCGCGCGACGCTTGGGGAAATGAGAGCGTCGGAATCAGCCATGCGCTACCGCTGCGGGCTCTTGCGGCCCTTGTAGGGGTTGTCGCTGGTCTTGCGCGACAGCCGCAGCGGTACGCCCGGCAGGTCGAACGTGTCGCGCAGGCCGTTCAGCAAAAAGCGCTCGTAGCTCGTCGGCATCGCGTCGAGCTGGTTGCCGAAGATCACGAAATAGGGCGGCCGCGCGCGCAGCTGCGTCATGTAGCGGATCTTGATCCGCCGCCCCGCCACCGCCGGCGGCGGATGCTTTTCCAGTGTCGCTTCGAGCCAGCGGTTGAGCTTGGCGGTGGCGATGCGCTTGTTCCAGGTCTTCTCGACCTGCATCACGGCCTCGAGCAGCTTTTCGACCCCGTAGCCGGTCTCGCCGGCCAGCGGCACGACCGGCGCGCCCCTCACCTGCGGCAGCAGGCGCGAGGCCTCCTCGCGCAGGTACGCGAGCCGGGCGGTCTTGTCGGTGATCAGGTCCCATTTGTTGAGGCCGATGACCATGGCGCGGCCCTCGCGGGCGACGAGGTCGGCGAGCGTGAGGTCCTGCTTCTCGAGCGGCGCCGTGGCGTCGATCAGCAGGATCACGACCTCGGCGAACTTGGCCGCCCGCAGCGCATCGGCGCCGGCGAGCTTTTCCAGCTTGTCCTCGACGCGGGCGCGGCGGCGCAGCCCGGCGGTGTCGAACATCTTCAGCTTGCGGCCGCGCCATTCGAGGTCGAGGCCGATCGCGTCGCGCGTCAGGCCGGCCTCCGGGCCGACCAGCAGCCGCTGCTCGCCGAGGATGTGGTTGAGCAGGGTGGATTTGCCGGCGTTCGGGCGGCCGACGACGGCGATCGCCAGCGGCTTGGTGAGGTCGAGCTCGGTGCCGTCCTCCTCGTCGTCGAAGGTCTTCGCTTCCTGTGCCTCCTCCTCCTCGGGCGCGGCGGTGTGCTCGGGCAGCGTCTCGAGCAGCGCGGAATAGAGCTCGGAGAGACCCTCGCCGTGCTCGCCCGAGAACGGCACGGGATCGCCGAGGCCGAGGTCGTACCCCTCGATCGCGCCCGCGCCGCCGACCCGGCCCTCGGCCTTGTTGGCGAGCAGGATCAGTGGCTTGCCGGCGCGTCTGACCAAAGCGGCGAAGGCGCGGTCGTCGGGCGTCACGCCGACGCGCGCGTCGATGACGAAGAAGATCGCGTCGGCGCCGAGGATCGCGGCTTCCGTCTGCGCCCGCGTGCGGCCGGAGAGCGAGGCGGCGTCGCCTTCCTCGAGGCCGGCGGTGTCGATGACCGTGAAACGCAGGTCCGCGAGCTTGGCCTCTCCCTCGCGCCGGTCGCGCGTGACGCCCGGCTGGTCGTCGACCAGCGCCAGCTTCTTGCCGACGAGCCGGTTGAACAGGGTGGACTTGCCGACGTTCGGCCGCCCGATGATCGCGACCGTGAACATGGGTCTACTTCGGCGAGGTTGGTGGGGGCGGCGCGGCCGGCGCGGGAGCGGCGGCGGGCGGGGCAGGCGGTGTCGAGGGGGCAGCGGGCGTCGCTGGTGGGGCGACCGCCGCGGGCGGCGGCGTCAGCGAGCCGATGGCCTCGACCCTGGCCGGCGGCGGGGCGCCCTGCATCGGCGTCGCCGGGCCGGCGGCGACGAGGGCGCTCCAGGCCTGGGCGCGGTTCCGCAGGGCCGGCGGCGCTACCATGTCGGCGAGGATCGCGTCGACGTAGCGGCCGGCCGCCTTGTAGTCGCCGCCCTTCATGGCGGAGAGCGCGAGAAGCTCGTTCATCGAGGCGTGGAAGCCGAAGCCGGGCGAGGTGAAGCGGCCGTAGCGCTGCGCGAAATCGGCCGGTTTCTCGACGTCGACCCTCAGCATCGCGCCGCGCAGCCGCGCCGTGTCGCGCATCGAGGGATCAAAGCTCTCGTCGTTGGCGATGGAATCGTAGGCCTGGCCGCCTGCCTCGGGATCGCTCGCGCCGAGCAGGGCCGCGACACGCAGACGGGCGAGATGCGCGTAGCCGGCGGGGCCGGTCTTGCCGATCTCGTCGAAGGCCTTCGCGGCCTCCTGCGGCTTGCCGGCCGTGGCGAGCGCCTCGGCTGCGGCGTAGCGCACGTTGTCGGCCTCGGCCGCGGCGGTCTGCCGGTCCTTGCTGAAGCGCCAGGCGCCGGCGCCGACCATGATCGCGACGACGAGGATCGCCAGTGGGATCTGGAAACGAGAGAGGAAGCCGAGGATACGCTCGCGGCGGTAATCCTCGTCGACCTCGCGGATGAAATCGGACATTGCCTGCCGGGAATTCTTGCGAGAAGGCGCGGGCCTAGCACGAAGCGAAGGGGGTGCCTACCGTTTGCGAGAGGGAGCGAGCGAGGCGGGGACGCTGGATACCTCCGGCGCCGACCCCACATCTCCTGCAAAGGAGATCGCTCATGACATCCGCCCAGCCGATCGCCCAGGACAACATCCCCGCAGCCGTGTCGCGCAATCCCGCGACGGGCGAGGTCCTGGCGCGCTATCCCTTCCAGAGCGCCACCGAGGTCGAGACGCTGCTCGCGGCAGCGGATGCCGCCTACCGGCAATGGCGGACGCAGCCCGTGGCCGATCGCGCCGGCGTCATCGCTAAGCTCGCCGACGTGCTCGAGACCGAGGCCGACGCGTTTGCCGCGATCATCACCCGCGAGATGGGCAAGACGGCGAAGGAGGCCAAGGCCGAGGTCGCCAAATGCGCCAAGATGGCCGCCTATTACGCCAAGAGCGGCCCCGAGATGATCGCCGACGAGCGCGTGCCGGTCGAGGAGGCGGAGGTTTATGTCTCCTACCTGCCGACGGGCACGATCCTCGGCATCATGCCGTGGAATTTCCCGCTCTGGCAGGCGCTGCGCGCCGCTATCCCGATCACGCTCGGCGGCAACGCCTTCCTCTTGAAGCACGCGCCGAATTGCATGGGCCTCGCCTCGATGCTCGGCGAGGCGTGGGAGCGCGCCGGCGCGCCGAAGGGCCTGTTCGGCATCCTCAATGTCGACAACGAGCCGATCGAGGGGATCATCGCCGATGACCGCATCTCCGGCGTGACCCTGACCGGTAGCCCGCGCGCCGGCGCTTCGGTCGCCGCGCTCGCCGGCAAATACCTGAAGAAATCGGTGCTGGAGCTCGGCGGCTCGGATGCCTTCATCGTCCTGAAGGACGCCGATCTCGACAAGGCGGTCGCAGCCGCGATGGCCTCGCGTTTCGCGACCTCCGGCCAGGTCTGCATCGCCGCCAAGCGCCTCATCGTCGAGGCGCCGGTCGCCGAGGCCTTCACCGAGAAATTCCTGGCGGCGGCGCGCAAGGCGAAGACCGGCGATCCGGACGACGCCGCGACGACGTTCGGCCCGCTCGCCCGCGAGGACCTGCGCGACGAGCTGCATGACAAGGTCGAGCGCTCGGTGAAGCAGGGCGCCAAGCTCCTGCTCGGCGGCAAGCCGGTTGCGGGCGTGGGCGCCTTCTACGAGCCCACCGTGCTCGGCGGCGTCGGCAAGGGCATGGCGGCCTACGACGAGGAGACGTTCGGCCCGGTCGCGGCGATCGTCGTGGCGCGCGACGCCGAGCACGCGATCGAGCTCGCCAACGACAGCGAGTACGGCCTCGGCGGCGCTTTGTGGACCAACGATCTCGACGCGGCAAAGGCGATCGCGCGCAGGCTCGAGACGGGCGGCGTGTTCGTCAACGGCTTCACCGCCTCCGACCCGCGCGTGCCGATCGGCGGCGTCAAGAAGAGCGGCTACGGCCGCGAGCTGTCGCACTTCGGGATCAAGGAGTTCCTCAACGCGCAGACCGTTTGGGTAAAGACGGTCGGTTAAGGGATCGTTTGCCGTAATACGAGAAAGGTTCGGAATCAGGCCTTTTTGAACGGCTTGACGTCGCGGACGGCCCATTCGCCGGCCGACATCGTGCAGGCGGTGCCCTGCACGTTCCGCCCGTTGGCGCCGTCGTGCAGATCGCCGAGGAAGGCGCGGCAGACGTGCGAATCCTGCGGGTAGGCGTGGCCGACGGCGGTCAGCGAGCCCTTACGGCCGGACCTGGGGTTTTCCCAGTGCACGGTCGAGCCGTCGCCCTGCGGATCGAGGGCGGTGGCGAGCGCCGCCTTCTCGCGGCGGCGGTCTTCCTCGTCGAGGAGGGCGCCGAAGGGGACGGTGGCGAGCGCGCCGGTCACGTCCTCGGGCAGCATCGAGCCCATCGGGAACGACATCGAGCAGCCGCAGAGCGCCGGCGCCACCCCGAGCGCGAGCCAAGCCCATGCGCAGGCGCGCCGCAGCGGCGATAACCCTGCCGGGTGACACCCGGCCGCATTGGACTTGGCCTTTACTCGCACGCTACACCCACGCAACGCATACACAGGAAGGATTGTACGCTTGGACGCGTTAAAGAGCCGTGACCCCTCGCTCGCCGCCGACCCGTTCGCGGTGTTCGGCGCGTGGCATGAGGATGCGACGGAGACCGAGCCGAATGATCCGACGGCGATGGCGGTCGCGACGATCGACACCGACGGGCTGCCGGACCTGCGCATGGTGCTCTTGAAAGCCTGGGACGCGCGCGGGTTCGTATTCTATACGAACTTCGAGAGCGCCAAGGGCCGCGAGCTCGCCGGTCATCCGAAGGCAGCCGCGCTGTTCCACTGGAAGACCCGGCGCCGCCAGATCCGTATTCGCGGGCCGGTCGGCATGGTCACCGAGGCCGAGGCGGATGCGTATTTCGCGAGCCGGCCGCGCGGCAGCCGCGTCGGCGCCTGGGCGAGTGCGCAGTCGCGCCCGATCGAGAGCCGTGCGGCGCTCGAGGCCGCCGTTGCCAAGGTGGAGGCGCGCTATCCCGAGGACGTGCCGCGTCCGCCGCACTGGAGCGGGTTCCGCATCGCGCCGCTGCAGATCGAGTTCTGGTCGGACGGCGCGTTTCGCCTGCACGACCGCATCCTCTTCGTGCGCCCGACGATCGACGGATCATGGACGAAGACGCGGCTCTCGCCGTGAGCGCGGCGCCCGCGGGCGATCGGCTCTACCCCTCGCGGCCGTTCCTCGCCGCGAGCCTCGCCGTGTTACGCGACGGGCGCGTCCTGCTCGCGCGCCGCGCGGCGGCCCCCTTTGCGGGCCGCTACACGCTGCCCGGCGGCCTCGTCGAGCCCGGCGAAGCCCTCGCCGCCGCCGCGCTGCGCGAGATGGAGGAGGAGGTCGGCGTGACGGCGCGCATCCTCGGCTTCAACCAGCATGTCGAGGTTGTCGATCGCGACGAGGCGGGGCGGGTGCGCCACCACTACGTGATCGCCTCCTTCGTCGGGGCCTGGATCGCTGGCGAGGGCATGCCGGGGCCGGAGGCGGCCGCAATCGTCTGGGCCAACCGCGACGAAGCCGCGCGTTTGCCGACGACCGAGCATCTCCCGGACCTGCTGGCGAAGGCCTGGGCGATCGCCGAGGCGGCCGCATGAGGCCGCTCGTGTCGATTCCGCCGCCTCTTCGATCTCGCCCGACGACCGGCTCCTCGCTGCGGGACGAACCCCCATCCCTGGCCCTTTCCCACAAGGGGGAAGGGAACGCGGCGCGGCGCGGTTTCGGCCGTTTCGGATGCGCTCTCGCCATGGCCCTCGCCCTCGCGGTCGAGCCGGCGGCGGCCGCGTCGCACGCAGCGAGCGTCGCCAAGAAGTCCCCGCCGCCACCGCCCGCGCCGCCCACCGCCACGCCGGCGCCGCCGCCCGACACCAGGCCGTATGATCCGCAGCTGCTGCGGCTTTCCGAGATCCTCGGCGCCCTGACCTATCTGCGTGAGGTTTGTCGCGCCGGCGACGCCGATCAATGGCGCGCTCGCATGCAGACGCTGCTCGAAGCCGAAGGCAAGCCGGACGCGCGCCGCGACCGCCTCGCCGGCGCGTTCAACCACGGCATGCAGGGCTATGCGCTGTCGTATCGGAGCTGCACGCCCAACGCGCGGTTCGTGATCCAGCGGTTCCTCACCGAAGGCGCCGACCTCGCGCGGGGCCTCGAGAACCGCTACCGCTCGAGCTGAGGAATATCCTCCCCGCCTTTGGCAGCGGAGGATGCGCACGCGGGAAGATTTCGCGGCGCGGACGGCCTATAAGGCCGCCGACAAGCACTCCAGGACCCAAACATCGATGTCGATGATCGACTCCATCCGGCGGCAAATGACGCCGGTCCATCCCGCGGGCTATCCGTTCATCGTCGCTTTCGCGGTGGTGACGCTGATCCTCTATTATTTCCTCGGCCCGGTGTCGTGGATCGGCGCCATCCTCACCGCCTGGTGCGTGTACTTCTTCCGCGATCCGCCGCGCGTGACGCCGCAGGACGACGCGTTGGTCGTCTCCCCTGCGGACGGCTACGTCTCGTCGATCGGCTTCTTCACGCCGCCGCCCGAGCTCGGCCTCGGCGCCGAGCCGATGCAGCGCATCTCGGTCTTCATGTCGGTGTTCGACTGCCACGTGAACCGCGTGCCGATCACAGGGCGCATCGCCAAGGTCGCCTACAAGCCCGGCAAGTTCCTGTCCGCCGATCTCGACAAGGCGTCCGAGGTCAACGAGCGTAACTCGCTCGTCATCGACGGCACGCGCGGCCGCTTCGGCGTCGTCCAGATCGCCGGCCTCGTCGCGCGCCGCATCCTGTGCTTCTCGAAGCAGGGCGACACGCTCGGTGCCGGCACACGGTTCGGGCTGATCCGGTTCGGCTCGCGCGTCGACGTCTACATGCCGTCCGGCGCGCGCCCGCTCGTGGCGCTCGGCAGCAAGGCGACCGCCGGCGAGACGGTGCTCGCCGACTACGCCGCGGTCGACGAGCGGCTCTTCAAGCAAGGCTGAACTCGCGTAGGGGACTCGAGCGTAGGGTCTTGGCCGCAGCGTCGTTTCTCTCGACTGGGCCCGGGGACGCATGAGCGAGGCGGAGGCGACGGATGACGAGCTCGTCGGGCTCGTCGCCAGGGGCGACAAAGCAGCGTTCGCGCGGATCGTCGCGCGGCACCAGTCGCGCCTCGTGGCCCTTGTCGCCCGCTCGCTCGGCAGCCGCGCCGCCGCGGAGGATATCGTGCAGGAGGTGTTCACCCGCGCCTGGGTCAAGGCGCCGCTCTGGCAGGTGCGCGAGCACGGGATTGCGACCCGCGCGAGCTACGCCGCCTGGCTGTCGCGGGTCGCGGTGAACCTCTCGATCGACCAGGTCCGCAAGGTGCGCCCGACGACGCTCGACGCCGTCGAGGAGCCGATGGACCCGGCGCTGCCGGCCGATGCCGCGATCATCGCGCGCGAGCGTGCGGCGCGGGTCAAGGCGGCGATTGCCGCGCTGCCGGAGCGCCAGCGCATCGCGATCGGGCTGACCTACGATGCCGAAATGTCCAACGCGGACGGCGCCGCGGCGATGGGCGTTTCGGTGGGGGCGTTCGAATTGCTTCTGGTGCGCGCGCGCCGCACGCTGCGCCAAAGCCTGCGTCAAAATCCGGGCGACGAGTGAGATGATGGAGCTTTCGACCTTCGAGGACCTGTTGGACCTGCATGGCGGCGACCTCGCGCGCTGGCCCACCGACGCGCGCGCCGGGGCGAGCGACTTGCTCGCCGGCTCGGCAGAGGCGCGGGCGCTGTGCGAGGCGATGGCCGAGGTCGAGACCGTGTTGCGCCTCTCGTCGACGCCTGCCGACGTCGGCGGCCTCGACGCGATCGCGGCACGCGCGACGCGTCATCGCCAGGAGTCGCCGGTGCGCCGCTTCGTGGTGCGCGCGGGCTGGGCGGTGGCGGCGACGATCGTGCTCCTCGTCGGCCTGTCCGTCGGGGCGCACGCCCCGATCGAGCACGACGTCAGCCCAGGCTCGGTCATGGCGTCGGCGCTCGACGGCGGGGCCGCCGATGTGGAGTGACCGCCCGCGGGTCGTCGGCATCCTCGCCGTCTCGCTGCTCCTCAACGTGTTTCTCGGCGGCGTGCTCGTCGGCCGCGGTTTCGCCGTGCATCGCGGGCCTCCACGCGCGCCGGTCCCCGGGCCGCTGGTTCCGCCCCGCCACGTCACCTCGCTGCCCGACGACCAGAAGGTGTTGTTCCAGTCGGCGATGAGCGCGCATCGCGAGGCGTTGCGAGCCGCGCGTCACGCCCACAAGGCGGCGCGCGACAAGATCGAGGCGGAGATCGCTGCGCCCGTGTTCGATCGTGCGGCGGTGATGGCGGATTTCGACGAGCTGCATCGCACGAACCGCGATGTCGACGCGGCGACGGGCGCGGCGCTCGTCGATGCGCTCTCTGGATTGAACGCCGCCTCGCGGGCGGCGCTCGTGACGCATGACGCGGTGCCACCGGCCAAAACCCCCTGAGCTTGCCGGGGCAGGGCGGCGTCCCTATGGTCCGCGCGAAATGAGACCCGTACGCCTGCATACCACCGCCGAGGTCGACGACGTCGGCGGCTACGACGCGCTCGGCGAGCGGCTGCCACCGCTGCGTCGGCGCCGCTTCCGCGCGGTGCCGATCCGCGTCGTCATCCCGAACCTGGTGACGCTCGCGGCGCTGGCCCTAGGCCTGACCTCGATCCGCTTCGCCATCGAAGGCAAGTTCGAGATCGCCGTGACGGCGGTGATCGGGGCGGCGATCCTGGACGGGCTGGACGGGCGCATCGCCCGCGCGATCCGCGGCACCTCGCGGTTCGGCGCGGAGCTCGATTCGCTGGCCGATTTCGTCGATTTCGGCGTCGCGCCGGCGCTGATCCTGTATTTGTCCCGGTTGCAGGAGATCAAAAGCTTCGGCTGGTTCGCGGTGCTGATCTTCGCGATCGCCGCGGCGCTCCGCCTCGCGCGCTTCAATACGATGCTCGACGATCCCGACAAACCGGCCTGGCACGCAAACTTCTTCGTCGGTATGCCGGCACCGGCGGGCGCCATCCTCGGGCTCCTGCCGCTCTATCTGCATCTGTCCGGCTTCGTGACCCCGACACTGGCGGTGCCGACCCAGGTCGAGATCGCCTACGTGATCCTCGTCGCCTTCCTGATGGCGAGCCGGATCCCGCACTTCTCGGGCAAGAAGATCGGCCACATCCCCCGCGAATACTTCATGGTCGTGTTGTTCGGGATCGCCGCCGCGCTGCTTTTGCTGGCGACCTTCCCGATGGAGGTCATGATCCTGCTCTCGGTCTGCTACATGGCGACGATCCCGCTGGCGATCCGGCGCTATCGCCGCTACGAACGGGCCGACGCGGCGCGGGCGGCCGCCGGCTGAAATCCGGGTGCCGGCTGCGCCTTACCCATGCGCCCGGTTCACAATCGCCTATATTGGGCTTACACAACCGGCCATTCCGTCATCGGCATCGAACCCTTTCATCGGCTCGACGCGAGCGGCGCGAGCCAATGATCCGGCCGGGAGGCCGTGAGAAACAAGGAAACGAATGTCGAAGGAAGAGCTGCTCGAGTTTCCGGGCGTGGTCGCGGAATTGCTCCCGAACGCGACCTTTCGCGTCAAACTCGAGAACGATCACGAGATCATCGCCCACACGGCCGGCAAGATGCGCAAGAACCGCATCCGCGTGCTCACCGGCGACAAGGTGCTGGTCGAGATGACGCCCTACGATCTGTCCAAGGGCCGTATCACCTATCGTTTCAAGTAGTCGCGCGATGTCCGGCACGAGCCCAGATCGGCAGTCTGGGGGCCAGTCCGATGACCGACGGCTGGTGCTCGCGTCGGGCTCACCCCGCCGCGTCGCCCTCCTGCAGCAGATCGGCATCGAGCCGATCGCGCTGCTGCCGGCAGATATCGACGAGACGCCGCAGCGCGGCGAGTCGCCGCGCTCGCTCGCGGTGCGCCTCGCCGACGAGAAGGCCAGTGTCGCGGCGCGCACGCTGGCGACGCGTCCCGATCTCGCCGGCGCCGCGCTGATCGCCGCCGACACGGTCGTCAGCGTCGGTCGGCGCATCCTGCCGAAATGCGAGCTGGTCGAGGAGGCGGAGGAGTGCCTGCGTCTGCTCTCCGGCCGCGCGCACCGGGTGCACACCGCGCTCTCGATGCTGACCGGCGCCGGCGTGCGGCGGCGCCGCCTCGTCGAGACCCGGGTCCGCTTCAAGCGCCTGTCGGGCGCCGAGATGCAGGCCTATGTCGCCGCCAGCGAGTGGCGCGGCAAGGCTGGCGGCTACGCGATCCAAGGCCGCGCCGGCGCCTTCGTCGTGAAGATCGTCGGCTCCTATTCGAGCGTCGTCGGTCTGCCGCTCTACGAGACGATGAGCCTGCTCGCCGCCGATGGCTTCGTCGCAGGCGCCGTTGCGCGCGAGCCGCTCTTCATCCGGCCGTCGGGAGACTAGCGGGATGGCTCGAGCGCCAGCGTCGCCAGCCGCGCCGAAGCCGTGCCCGATCTGCGGCAAGCCGCCGGTCGAGGCCTACACGCCGTTCTGCGGCAAGCGCTGCGCGGACATCGACCTGCACAAATGGCTCGGCGGCGTCTATGCCGTGCCGACCAACGAGCCGACCGAGGACGAAGACTTCCCGCCGCGCCCGGCGGACGAAAGCTAGAATGTTTTTCGTCGCCTCGAAGGTGCTTGGCGCCATCCTCGAGCCCATCACGCTCCTGGTGCTGCTCGGCTTCGTCGGCGTGGCGCTGTCCCTCGCGGGACGCCCGCGGGTGGGCAACCGCCTCGCGATCGGGGCCGCGCTGGTTTTTGCCTGCGTGTGCTTCTCGCCGTTGAGCAATGCGTTGATGCGGCCGCTCGAGGACCGCTTTCCGCAGCCGCCGGCCGACATGCCCGCGCCGGCCGGCATCATCGTCCTCGGCGGCGCGCTCGACGAGAGCCTGAGCGCGCCGCGCGGCCAGACGAGCCTCAACGAGGCGGCGCCGCGGCTCACCACGGGCGTCGCCCTGGCGCTGCGTTACCCCGCAGCGCGGCTGGTCTTCACTGGTGGCAGCGCGGATCTCGCGCAGCGCGAGCTCGACGAGGCGCGCGGCGTGCGCGCTTTGTGGCTGTCGCTCGGCGTGCCCGAGACGCGGATGACGTTCGAGTCGGCGTCGCGCAACACCTACGAGAATACCGTCCTGACGAAGGAGCTGGTGAAGCCGAAGGCCGGTGAGACCTGGCTCCTCGTGACATCCGCCGCGCACATGCCGCGCTCGGTTGGGATCTTTCGCGCCGCGGATTGGCCCGTCGTCGCCTATCCCGTCGACTATCGCACCACCGGCACCGACCGCGACTGGTGGCCGACGGCCAAGGTGATCGACCAGCAGCGCAAGCTCGAGGTCGCGGGTCACGAGTGGCTCGGGCTCGTCGCCTATTGGCTGACGGGCAAGACGACGGCGCTGTTTCCGGCGCCGTGACGACGGAACGGCGGCGCCTCGCCGCTCCTGGCTCTCGTTATTCCGCCGCGAGCGCCGGCGCGGGACCGGCGAGCCAGGCGTCGAGGTCACGCGCGGCGCGCCGGCTCAGCTCGATTTTTCGCGCGACACCTTTCTCGGGGCCCCGCAGCCGGCGGCCGTCGGCGTTCGTCGTCGGCGCCTCGATCGGCGGGAACAGCCCGAAGTTGACGTTCATCGGCTGGAACGAGCGCGGGCCCGGGTCGATACCGACGACGTGGCCGCCGGTGATGTGGTTGATCAGCGCGCCGATCGCCGTTGTCGCCGGCGGCATCGCGGCCGGCTTCTCCAGTCGTTCGGCGGCTGCGAGTCGGCCCGCGATCAGCCCGATCGCGGCGCTCTCGACATAGCCCTCGCAGCCCGTGATCTGCCCGGCGAAGCGCAGCCGCGGCTGTGCCCGCAGCCGCAGCGTCGCGTCGAGCAGCTTCGGCGAATTGAGGAACGTGTTGCGATGGATGCCGCCGAGGCGCGCGAATCCCGCCTCTTCCAGGCCGGGAATGGTCCTGAACACAGCCACTTGGGTCGCATGCTTCATCTTGGTCTGGAATCCGACCATGTTGTAGAGCGTGCCGAGCGCATTGTCCTGACGGAGCTGGACCACGGCGCAGGGCTTCTGAGTCGGCGCGTGCGGATTGGTGAGGCCGACCGGCTTCATCGGGCCGTGGCGCAGCGTCTCGCGGCCACGCCGCGCCATCTCCTCGATCGGCAGGCAACCGTCGAAATAGGGCGTCGTGCCATCGTGCTGGGAGGTCACCATGTCGGCCGACAGCAGCGCGTCGATGAAGGCCTCGTAGTGCTCGCGCGACAGCGGGCAGTTGATGTAGTCGGCGCCGGTGCCGCCGGGACCCGCCTTGTCGTAGCGCGACTGGAACCAAGCCTTCGACATGTCGATGCTCTCGCGGTGCACGACGGGGGCGATCGCGTCGAAGAAGGCGAGGTCGGCCTCGCCGCTCAGCCCACCGATCCCCGCCGCTAGCGCCGGCGAGGTCAGCGGGCCGGTCGCGACGATGACGCTGTCCCAGTCCTCCGGCGGCAGGCCCTCGACCTCCTCGCGGCGAAGCTCGATCAACGGATGACCGGCGATCCACTCGGTGACGGCGGCGGCGAACGCTTCGCGGTCGACGGCGAGCGCCCCGCCGGCCGGCACCTGATGGGCGTCCGCGGCGCGCAGCACGAGCGAGCCCATCCGCCGCATCTCACGATGCAGGACGCCGACGGCGTTGGTCTCGGCATTGTCGGAGCGAAACGAGTTCGAGCAGACGAGCTCGGCGAGCGACTCACCGCGGTGCGCGGCGGTGGGGCGATTCGGTCGCATCTCGTGCAGGACCACCGGGACGCCGGCCTCCGCGATCTGCCACGCTGCCTCCGACCCGGCGAGGCCGCCGCCGATGACGTGGATGGGGCGAAGGGGGAGAGTGCTCATCCCTCGACGAATATTGCGCGCGTGGCGCGCCCGCAACCCGTCGTCCGGGCAACGAAAGACCCCGCCGGTCGCCCGGCGGGGTCTTAAGAGAGTGCTGGGATCCAGCGATCAGTAGCGGGCGACGACCGGAGCCGACGGCGGCGGCGCGATGTACAGCGGGACGACGACACGGAACCAACCGCGAGTCTCCTCGTGCAGCGAGACCGACGGAACGATGGCGCTCGCAAACAGCGAATGCGTCACGATACCGGTCACGGCGAAGCGACCGAAATCGTAGCCGACGAGACCGCCGAGCGCGATGTTCTTTTCGCGCGGATTGACGGACGGGTTAGCTACCGTACCCAGCTGGGCCACGTTGTTCGTGTCGATGTTGCCGTAGCCGACGAAGCCGATCGTGAACTTTCCGAACGTCTTCTCGGCGGTGAAGTCGGCGGCGAACAGGTCGTTCTGGGGACGAGCCAACAGGCCGTCGGAGGTGATCGTCGTCGCGCCCTGCTTCTTGAACGTGGTCGTGTACGCCGTGTTCTGCATCAGGGAGATGCCGCCGAACGGCCCGTTGCCCGGTATCTTGTACATCAGGCTCTCGCGAACATCGATGGCCGGGCCGGTACGGCCCGAGAGATCCTGGATGTTGGAACTCAGGTCCGGGGTACGGACTAGGGCGCCGAAACCACCGGTCAGGCCGTTACCGAAGTCATGGGCGAGCAGCGGTCCGAGAGCCGCGCCGACCGCTCCGAAGCGGTCGAGGCCCGATCCGTCGACATGGGCAAACGGGATGCCGGCGAGGATTTCGAGGCGCGTGTTGTAGAAGGTGATCGGCGTCGACCAGATCAGGACCGGGATGTTGACGCCGATGTCGAGATTCGTCGGCGAACCAGCCGGCTTCGAACGGCCGTACGACTCGAGGTCGGCGGCGAAGACGCCTTCCGGCAGCGGCGAGATGAGCGAGAGGCCCATGGTCTCACCGGGCTGCATGTAGCCGGCGTACGAGGCGGTCGCGGACAGCGAGAGCGCGAGAGCCGCGGCGCCAATTGTTGAAAGAACTTTAGTCTGCATAACATCCCCCCGGCGGCGTTGCGTGGACCAAGACCCGGAAGGTCTTGGATTGAGCCGTTTCCGATGCTGTATCTTTCAGCAACTCGGATCGAAACGCCATATCAAACAGGCATTCCCGACCACTCTGCTGGATCGTGTGGCAATTGTGCATTTCGCTTGTGCAGCAAAAGCGATCTAATCAAACGATAGGCGAAGTAAGTCCTTCGAAAGCCTAAAAAAAAGACCCCGCGCAAGGCGGGGTCTTTTCGAAGGTTGGGAGCAACGAGCGCTCAGTAGCGGGCGACGACCGGGGCCGCCGGCGCCGGAGCGACGTACAGCGGGACGATGATGCGAACCCAGCCGCGGGTCTCTTCGCCAGCCGAGACGCCCGGCGAGATCGCCGTGCGGAACAGCGAGTGCGTCACGATGCCGGTCAGGGTGAACCGGCCGAAGTCGTAGCCGACCAGGCCGCCGAGGGCGACGTTCTTCTCGCGAGCGTTGACACCGGTCAGACGCGCCATGTTGTCGGTGTCGATGTTGCCGTAGCCGGTAAAGCCGATCGTGAACTTGCCGAACGTCTTCTCGGCGGTGAAGTCGCCCGCGAAGAAGTCGTTCTGCACCGTCGCGGTGAGGCCGTCGCCGGTGATCGTGGTCGGCCCCGCGTTGCAGAGGCAGCTCGTGTAGGCCGCGTTCTCGATCAGGGTGATGCCGCTGAACGCGCCGAAGGGGCCGCCCTCAGGGATCTTGTACTGCAGGCTCTGACGAACGTCGACGGCAGGACGCGTGCGGCCGCTGATGTCCTGGATGTTCTGGCTCGGGTCCGGGGTACGGACGAGCGCGCCGAGACCGCCGGTCAGGCCGCCACCGAAGTCATGCGCGAGCAGCGGTCCGAGCGCGTAGGTGATCGCGCCGAAGCGATCGAGCCCGCCGCCGTCGACATGCGCGAAGGGCACCGCGGCGAGGAACTCGAGGCGGGTGTTGTAGAACGAGATCGGCGTCGACCAGATGATGACCGGGATGTTGACGCCGACGCCGACGTTGGTGCCGGGCACCAGGTTCGGCGAGCGGCCGTAGTTCTCGAGGTCGGCGAAGAACACGCCTTCCGGCAGCGGCGAGATGAGCGAGACGCCCATCGTCTCGCCCGGCTGCATGTAGCCGGCGTGCGACACGGTCGCCGACAGGGTCAGCGCCAGCGACGCGGCCCCGATGGTTGAAAGAACCTTACCCTTCATTGGTCGTCCCCCTTGCGGCCCCGATTCGAACGAATCTTCGGCCAAATCCGATGGCGCATCTTTCAGCAGGCGGCTGAAAACACCATCGGAAACCGGGAACTTTCCTGAGTCTGCCAAGACGTGTGGCAATTGTGCATTGCAATTGTGCATCTTGTAGAAGATTCGCTCAAAGCGATATCGAATTGATCTTCCAGCGATTTTCCCTTTTGACGACGCCAAAAAAATGGCCCCGCACGAGGCGGGGCCATTCGATGGTCGGGTTGGTCGAACGGTTCAGTAGCGGGCGACGACCGGAGCGGCAGGCGCCGGAGCCACGTAGAGCGGGACGATGACGCGAACCCAACCGCGGGTCTCTTCGCCGACTTCGACGCCCGGGATCGCGTTGTTCTTGAGGATCGAGTGCGTGACGATGCCGGTCAGCGTGAAGCGACCGAAGTCGTAGCCGATGAGACCACCGACCTCGACGCCCGCCGCGCGCGGGTTCACGCCCACGGTTCGCGAGATGTTGTTGGTGTTGATGTTGCCGAAGCCGGTGAAGCCGATCGTGAACTTGCCGAAGGTCTTCTCCGCCGTGAAGTCACCGGCGAACAGGTCGTTGGTGCTCGCCACCAGGAGGCCGTCGCCCGTGAGTGCGACCGCGTTGTTGCAGAAGCAGGTCGTATAGGCCGCGTTCTCGATCAGCGTGATGCCACTGAACGCGCCGAACGGGCCGCCTTCCGGTATCTTGTACTGCAGGCTCTGGCGGACGTCGACGCCGGGCTGGGTGCGGCCACCGATGTCCTGGATATTCGTGCTCGGGTCGGGCGAACGCGCGAGCGCGCCGATACCGCCGGTCAGACCGCCGCCGAAGTCGTGCGCGAGCAGCGGCCCGAGCGCGTAGGTGATGGCGCCGAAGCGATCGAGACCGCCGCCGTCGACGTGGACGAACGGCACGGCGGCGATGAACTCGAGGCGCGTGTTGTAGAACGAGATCGGCGTCGACCAGATGAGAACCGGGATGTTGACGCCGACACCGACCGTCGACGGCGGCGCAATGCCGGGCGAGCGGCCGTAGGATTCGAGGTCGGCGGCGAACACGCCTTCCGGCAGCGGCGAGAGCAGCGAGACGCCCATCGTTTCGCCGGGCAGCATGTAGCCGGCGTAAGAGGCCGTCGCCGACATTGCGAGAGTCAGCGCGGCGGCGCCGAGCGTCGATGCGATAGATACCTTCTTCATATGAACCATCCCCCTCAGGACTCGAGATCCAGGACCCCCGTCCATTGATCGATTCCGATGACGTATGATGAGGGGCGGCAGCCAAGAACTCCAGGGCATTTCGGCTGTGCAGCAAAGACTAGACGCCAACGTTGCTTCCCGGCAACGATATTGACCGGCCCCGACTGGATTTGCCTGCGAATTGTACTGCAAGAGATGAGATAAACAGCAATTTTGCAGTGCGATTGTGCAAGATGTGCCTGATTCAAAGGCGACCGGGTTTGACGCGAGCGGCAGAGGGTTGCGGGAGCCGCTTCGCGACCGTCCGATAGGCCAGCTCAAGTAACAAAAGCGAGTCGAGATTGCCGCCTATTCCGCGGCAACACGCGTCCGCTGCGGCCGGCGCTCCAGGAGCTCGCGCAGGAACATGCCGGTGTGGCTGCGCTTGGCCGCCACGATCATCTCCGGCGTGCCGGTGGCGACGATCTCGCCGCCGCCGTCGCCGCCCTCGGGGCCGAGGTCGATCACCCAATCCGCGGTCTTGATGACCTCGAGGTTGTGCTCGATCACCACAACGGAATTACCCTGGTCGACCAGCTCGTGCAGCACCTCGAGCAGCTTGGCGACGTCGTGGAAATGCAGGCCGGTCGTCGGCTCGTCGAGGATGTAGAGCGTGCGCCCGGTCGAGCGCCGCGACAGCTCCTTGGCGAGTTTCACGCGCTGCGCTTCACCGCCGGAGAGGGTGGTCGCCTGCTGGCCGACCTTGACGTAGCCGAGCCCGACACGCGCGAGCGTCTCCATCTTGTCGCGGATCGGGGGCACCGCCTTGAACAGAACCGCCGCCTCCTCGACCGTCATGTCGAGCACGTCGGCGATCGACTTGTCGCGATACTTTACTTCCAGCGTCTCGCGGTCGTAGCGGCGACCCTTGCAGACGTCGCAGGTGACGTAGACGTCGGGCAGGAAGTGCATCTCGATCTTGATGACGCCGTCGCCCTGGCACGCCTCGCAGCGGCCGCCCTTCACGTTGAACGAGAAGCGCCCCGGCTGGTAGCCGCGCGCCTTGGCCTCGGGAAGCCCCGCGAACCAGTCGCGGATCGGCGTGAAGGCGCCGGTGTAGGTAGCTGGGTTCGAGCGCGGCGTGCGGCCGATCGGCGACTGGTCGATGTCGATGACCTTGTCGATGTGCTCGAGGCCCTCGATGGAATCGTGCGGGGCCGGGTGCTCGAAGGCGCCGTTGAGGCGGCGCGCGACCGCCTTGTAGAGCGTGTCGATCACGAGCGTGGACTTGCCGCCGCCGGACACGCCGGTGATCGCCGTGAACAGGCCGAGCGGCACGTCGGCGGAGACGTTCTTTAGATTGTTGCCACGCGCGTTGTTGATCGTCAGCTTGCGCTCGGGGTCGGCGCGGCGGCGCTTGCGCGGCACGGCGACCTGCTTCTCGCCCGAGAGGTACTGGCCGGTCAGCGACTTCGGGTTGGCCATGATCTCGTCGGCGGTGCCCTGGGCGATGATCTCGCCGCCGTGGATGCCGGCGCCCGGCCCGACGTCTACGACGTAATCGGCGGTGAGGATCGCGTCCTCGTCGTGCTCGACGACGATCACCGAATTGCCGAGGTCGCGCAGCCGCCGCAGCGTGTCGAGCAGGCGCGCGTTGTCGCGCTGGTGCAGGCCGATCGACGGCTCGTCGAGCACATAGAGCACGCCGGTGAGGCCGGAGCCGATCTGCGAGGCCAGCCGGATGCGCTGGCTCTCGCCGCCCGACAGCGTGCCGGAGGCGCGGCTGAGCGAGAGATAGTCGAGCCCGACATCGACGAGGAAGGAGAGCCGGTCGGAGATCTCCTTGAGGATGCGCTTGGCGATCTCGTTGCGCTTGTCGTCGAGCCTCTCCGGCAGCGCCTGGAACCAGGCGTGTGCTTCGCGCACCGACAGCGAGGTGACGGCGGCGATCGTCTGCATGTCGATCTTGACGGCCATCGCCTCGGGCTTGAGCCTCGCCCCGCCGCAGGCCTCGCACGGCGTGTCAGACATGAAACGCCCGATCTCCTCGCGCGCCCACTCGCTCTCGGTCTCCTTGTAGCGCCGCTCGAGGTTGCGGATGATGCCCTCGAACGGCTTGTTCACATCGTAGGCGCGCACGCCATCGGCGTAGGAAAAGCGCACGCTCTCCTTGCCGGAGCCGTAGAACAGCATGTGCTGCACTTCGAGCGGCAGCTTCTCGAACGAGACGTCGAGGCGAAACTTGTAGTGCCGGCCGAGCGCCTCGAGCGTCTGCATGTAATAGGGCGAGGTCGACTTGGCCCAGGGCGCGATGGCGCCGCGACGCAGCGTCTGCTTCGCGTCGGGCACGATGAGCTCGGCATCGATGCGCTGCTCGACGCCGAGGCCGCCGCATTCCGGGCAAGCGCCGAACGGGTTGTTGAAGGAGAAAAGTCTGGGCTCGATCTCGGCGATGGTGAAGCCCGACACCGGGCAGGCGAATTTCTGGCTGAAGGTGATGCGCTTGGCGTCGCCCTTGTCGTCCTTCTCGGAGGCGTATTCGGCCAGCGCGATGCCGTCGGCGAGGTCGAGCGCTGTCTCGAAGCTCTCGGAGAGGCGGGCGCGGATGTCGTCCTTCACGGCGATGCGGTCGACGACGACGTCGATGTCGTGCTTCAGTTTCTTGTCGAGCGTCGGCGCGTCGGCGATCTCGTAGAACTCGCCGTCGACCTTGAGGCGCTGGAACCCCTTCTTCATGAAGTCGGCGATTTCCTTGCGGTACTCGCCCTTGCGGCCGCGCACGACCGGCGCCAGAAGGTAGAGCCGCGTGCGCTCCGGTAGCGCGACGATGCGGTCGACCATCTGCGAGACCGTCTGCGATTCGATCGGCAGGCCGGTCGCCGGCGAGTAGGGGATTCCGACGCGCGCCCACAAAAGACGCATGTAGTCGTAAATCTCGGTGACGGTGGCGACGGTCGAGCGCGGGTTCTTCGAGGTCGTCTTCTGCTCGATCGAGATCGCCGGCGACAGCCCGTCGATCTGGTCGACATCGGGCTTCTGCATCATCTCGAGGAACTGCCGCGCGTAGGCCGACAGCGACTCAACGTAACGGCGCTGCCCCTCGGCATAGATCGTATCGAAGGCCAGCGACGACTTGCCCGAGCCCGACAGCCCCGTGAACACGACCAGCTTGTCGCGCGGGATCGTCAGGTCGACGTTCTTTAGATTGTGCTCGCGCGCGCCACGCACCGAGATGACGCGGCCTTCGAAGGCAGGCGGCGAGATTGTCTCGCGCGCCATCGCCGACGCAGGGCGCGCCTCGGCCCCGACGGCTTTCCCGGCCTGGACTTTCGCCTCCTTCGCGGTGGCGTCCGTTTTTTTGGCCTTGGCGCGCGGCGCGGCTGCCTTGGGCATGGTGATGCGATCTCGAACTGGAAAAGGATGGAACCTTAGATAGGTCCCGGTATGGAACCTTAGATAGGTCCCGGTAGGACGCAGCGCGACCCCAGGCAAGTCTTCCGCCAGGCATTAAAGGGACGCTTATGTAGAGGCGAGGGGTTGCCTTGCGCCGCCTCGTATTGCTGGCAGGCCGAAGCCCAAAACACCTTTTCATCGATACCATCCGCTGCACCATCAACGGCTCTGCCCACGATCCATTTCTACGCGGCGTCTCGGAATGGTTCGGCCTCGAGGACCCCGATGTCGTTCCGGAGAGGCTCATCCAAGCTTTCGTGCTGTTGCATCTCTACCTCTACGCGATCGCGTTCGATGCCGCCGACCTCACCATCGACCTGGAAGAGATCGCGAAAGACCGATACGCCCGCGGACAGGTCGAGCACGAGTTGTCCGAGATGATCCGGTACGACGTCGATCTCTCCGACGCCCGCGTCCAGCCCGGCGAATACACCGACTTGGTGATCGCCTCTCCGAGGGCGACGAGGGACACGATCGAGCAATTCGCCAAGCTGATCCCG
Organism: Beijerinckiaceae bacterium; assembly: GCA_965277735.1. GTDB lineage: Bacteria > Pseudomonadota > Alphaproteobacteria > Rhizobiales > Beijerinckiaceae > RH-AL1. The sequence continues at coordinate 2,667,830 of CBDIDO010000003.1, read as the reverse complement.
ACCGCCTCCCTGTCGCCGGCCGCCATAATGTTCGTCGGTGACGCGAAAGACAGCGCGCTGGCGGAGTGGGAGCGGTTCGAGTTCTACAGCCGCCGCACGCGGGTCGTCTTGACCGGAAAGACCCACACGGCCGAAGCTCGCGCCCGCGAGCAGGAGACGATCACGGCCTCGCTGCGGGCGGAGCGGGACGAAGCCCTTGCGAACGAGCCAAGCCGAGACGAACGCAAACCAAGCTCAGGCGACCGCGGCCGAAACGTCCGCGCAACGCGACGCGCTTCGCGAGGAGGCCGCCGCCGCAAAAGCCATATGCGACGAACTGGCGACGGCCCTGGCCCAAGCCAAGACGGACGCTAGCCGAGCCGAGACGAATGCGAGCGAAGCGTCCGCGCAGCGCGAAGCGTTTCGCAAGGAGGTCGCCGCGGCGACAGCCACGCGCGACGAGCTGGCGACGGCCCTGGCCCAAGCCAAGACGGACGCTAGCCAAGCTCAAAGGAGTGCGAGCGAAGCGTCCGCGCAGCGCGATGCGCTTCGCGAGGAGGTCGCCGCGGCGACAGCCACGCGCGACGCGTTGGAGATTGCCTTGGCCGAAGTCCAAGCCAAAGCCCGCCCCGCCGCGCCGCTCTCCCGGCTGGCGCGCAAGCTGCTCGGCGGCAGCGGCGGCTGATCGCGCCCTTCGAGAGGGAGCTGCTCAGTCTTGCGCCTCCGCCCTGCGAGCGGCGATCGCATCGTTCCACGCCACCGCCCGCGCGGCCATGCCGATGTGCTGGCGCTCGACCATGCGGCCCTCCACCTTGATTGCCGCCTTGCGCGCGTTGGCCGGGTCGTCCCAGGCGGCCATCACGGCACGGGCGCGGCGCACTTCCTCCTCGCTTGGCGCGAAAGAGGTGTTGGCCGGCTCGATCTGGCTCGGGTGGATCAAGGTCTTGCCGTCGAAGCCGAGGTCGCGCGCCTGCCGGCATTCGGTGCGGCAGCCGTCGACGTCCTGGATGTCGTTGAAGACGCCGTCGAGGATGGTGAGCCCCTCCGCGCGGGCGGCGGCCAGCGCGAACATCATCCACGGCAGCATCGGCCCGCGACCGGGCACGATCTGCGCCCAGGTGTCCTTGGCGAGATCGTTGGTGCCGAGCACGAAGGCGGCGAGCCGGGTGCGCCGATCGCGGCGGGCGCGGGCGATCTCCTGGATCGCGAGGATCGCCGCCGGCGTCTCGATCATCGCCCAGACGGCGATATCCTCCGGCGCCTCGTAGGCCTCGAGCAGATCGCCGATGTGCTCGAGCACGGCGGGCGACGAGACCTTCGGCATCAGGATCGCGTCCGGCCGCGCCGCGATCGCCGCACGCAGGTCGGACTCGCCCCACGGGGTCTGCGGCGCGTTCACGCGGATCACAAGCTCGCGGTACCCGTAGCCGCCGGCCTTCACCGCGGCGCAGACCTTTTCGCGCGCGGCGTCCTTTTCCTCGGCCGCCACTGCGTCCTCGAGATCGAGGATCAGCGAGTCGGCCGGCAGCGTCTTCGCCTTTTCCAGCGCACGCGGGTTGGAGCCCGGCATGTAGAGCACGCTGCGGCGCAGGCGGAGGTCGGCCATGGCAGGATCCCGGTGGGTGGTCGATGTCGGCTTAGCGAAAAGCGCAACGGGATCGAAGGGGTCCGCTGGGCGGAGGCTCTGATGAATTCGATTGACGCCAATGAAAATGAGAACATAAATAGAACAAGATCCACGGGCTGCCGGGACAGGTGCGCCCCCGCGAATGACGGGGAGAAGGCGACAAGCGCGGCGGCGTCGCGTTGACTTGGGGCTTGGCTTCGCGTTCGCTGAGCCGAATTTCGTGCGAGGAGCGTCACATGGCGGGCAGCGTCAACAAGGTCATCCTGATCGGCAATCTGGGCCGCGACCCCGAGACGCGTCGCACCGGCGCTGGCGATCCCGTCGTCAACTTCTCGATCGCCACGACCGAGTCCTGGCGCGACAAGGCCACCGGCGAGCGAAAGGACCGCACCGAGTGGCACAACATCGTCATCTTCAACGAGAACCTCGGCCGCGTCGCCGAGCAATACTGCAAGAAGGGCTCGAAGGTGTACATCGAGGGCCAGCTGCAGACGCGCGAATACACCGACCGCGACGGCAACCAGCGCAAGTCGACCGAGGTCGTGCTGCAGCGCTTCCGCGGCGAGCTCGCGCTGCTCGATTCGCGCGGCGGCGGCGGTGGCGCCATGGACGAGGCGGGGGACGGCGGCGGCTTCGGCCGCTCCTCGCCGATGCAGCGCACGGGCGGCGCCGGTGGTGGCGCCGGCAACGATCGGCGTCCGGCGACCGCCGGCGGCGGCCGCATGAACGACGTCATCGACGACGACATCCCGTTCTAGGTGATGGTCACGGCTTTCCCTTCTTCCGCTTGCGGGAGAAGGTGGCCCGACGCAGTCGGGTCGGATGAGGGTGCTGGCCGCTTCTCTTCCGACGCAGATGCAGGCGGAAGCGCCCCTCATCCGACCCCTCCTCGCGGGGCCACTTTCTCCCGCAAGCGGGAGAAGTGAGAGCCGTGACCATCCGCATCCCCGCACCGGACGATCGCAAGGCCGTCGTCGCCACGCTGGCGGCCGCCTTCCAGGACGACCCGGTGATGGCGTTCATCTTTCCGGATGAGGCCGACCGCCGCCTGCGCCTGCCGCGCCTCATGGCGATCCTCTACGACGGCGACGGGGCGCACGGTGCCCGTTTCGTCACGCAGGGCGGCGAAGCGGCCACCCTGTGGCGCGCGCCGGGGCAGGGCGCGCTGCACTGGCCGGAGAAGCTGCGCCACGGCTTGCCGTGGCTGCACGCGGCCGGCCTCGCGCTGCCGCGCGCGCTCGCCGTCAGCGCCGCCAGCGACGCCGCGCATCCGCGCGAGCCGCACTGGTACCTGCACATCGTCGGCTGCCGGCCGGAGGCGCAGGGCAGGGGCCTCGGCTCCGCCGCCATCGCACCTGGCCTCGCCCGTGCCGACGCCGATGGGGTGGCCGCCTATCTCGAAACCGCGAACGAACGCAATCTGCCGCTCTACCGACGCCTCGGCTTCGAGGTGACCCACGAATGGCGCGTGCCGGACGGTCCGCATCACTGGTCGCTGATGCGACCGGCGCGGGGCGTTCCGCGGGGCTTGCGATGACCCGTCCCACCGAAGACGAGCTCATCGCCCGCTATCTCGCCCCGCTCGGCGGGCCCGGCGGGCTCGGCCTGCGCGACGATGCGGCGCTGGCGACCCCGCGCCCCGGCCACGACCTCGTCGTCACCAAGGACATGCTCGTCGCCGGCGTGCATTTCTTCCCCGACGATCCGCCCGAAATCATCGCGCGCAAGGCGCTGCGCGTGAACCTGTCCGACCTCGCCGCCAAGGCGGCGGTGCCGACCGGCGTGCTGCTCGGTCTCGCCCTGCCGCACGATTGGACCGAGCCGTGGCTCGCCGCCTTCTGCACCGGCCTCGCCGACGATCTCCGCGGCTTCGCGTGCCCGCTGCTCGGCGGCGACACCACAGCCACCCCAGGCCCACTGACGATCTCGATCACCGCCTTCGGCGAGGTCGCGGTCGGCCGCATGGTGCCGCGCACCGGCGCCCGCGCCGGCGACGCGCTCTTCGTCACCGGCACGATCGGCGATGCCGCGCTCGGTCTGCGCATCTGCTTCGCCGAGCCCGAGGATGCCGGCTGGATCGCCGGCCTCGACCCGGCATCGCGCGCGGCTCTCGTCGGACGCCACCGCCGCCCCGAGCCGCGGCTGCAGATGCGCGACGCGCTGCGCGATCATGCGCACGCCGCGATGGACGTCTCCGACGGCCTGCTCGGCGACCTCGGCAAGATGCTGCGCCTGGAAAACCTGACCGCGACGCTGGCGCTGCCCGACATCCCGCTGTCGCCGGCGGTGCGGGCCCTCGTCGCGGCGCATCCGCGCCTTTGGGAGCACGTGCTGGCCGACGGCGACGATTACGAGATCCTGTGCGCCGTCCCGCCCGACGAGGCCGAGTCGTTTGCCCGCGCCGCGGCGGCTGCCGGCGTACCCGTCGCGCGCATCGGCACCGCGGAGCCCGGCGAGGGGCCGATGCAGGTGCGCGACGGGAATGGCGCCCTGCTCGATCTCGCGCGCCACAGCTTCCAGCATTTTGCCTGACTTTGCCGTTCCTCGATGCCTCATGGTGAGGAGCGCGAAGCGCGTCTCGAACCACGAGGTCTCCAGGAAGCACCGTCTCGGGACCGCCTCTTGGTTCGAGACGCACCTACGGTGCTCCTCACCATAAGGCTACTGGATTGCTCCGCTCTAGCGCGTCGCCAGCGGCTTTAGCGGCGGCACCTTGGAGCCCGCCGGCACCGGCACCTCGGCGACGTTCAGCGTCATGCAGACGAGATCGTAGTAGCCGGCGACGGCGACGAGATCGAGCACGCCGCGCTCCCCGAATTGGGCCAGCGCCTTGGCGTAGGTCGCGTCCGAGACGTTCCTGTCGCGGCGCAGCTCGGTCGAGAAGCCATAGACCAGCGCCTCGCCCTCCGACATGCCTGCCGGTTCACGGCCCTCGGCGAGATCGGCCAGCACGCCCGCGGGCACGCCGGCCTGGAGCGCCAGCGGATAATGGTAGTCCCACTCGAACGGCGTGTCCCAGTAGCGGCCGGCGACGAGGATCGCGAACTCGTTCAGGCGCTTCGGCAGCGACGACTGGAAGCGCACGTATTCGCCGACCTTCTGCAGCCGGTCGGCGAGGGCGGGGCTGCGCAGCCAGGCGTTGAACGGGCCGCCCGTCGACTTGCGCGGCCCGGAGGCGATCGCGTCCCAGATCGCCTTCTGCTCGGGCGACATCGCGCTCGGCTCGAGCGGCGGGAAGCGGTGGTCGGCGGCGGCCGGACCGGCAAGGGCAGCGAAGAGCAGTGTCGAGGCTGCGGCGCGCGCGAGGATATTCATGTCAATTCCTCCCTTGGATTGAGGCTGGACGTTTCGTCCAGTCACCCGATGGTCCCGAAACTTGGGAGAACCACTCGCGGCCAAGCTTTAGTCAATTGCAGAGGCTTGCGCTTTCTGCCATGTGTCCCGCGCAAAAATCGTCGGGGCACAACCGCTCGAAAATTATGGTGGGAGAGACGACGCGATGAACGGTATCTGGCTCGTGATCCTCGGCGGCGTGCTGGCGGTCATTTATGGGATCGTCACCACCACGCAGCTCCTCGCCGCCGATGCCGGCTCGCCCCGCATGCAGGAGATCGCCGGCGCCATCGCCGAGGGCGCGCAGGCCTACCTCCGCCGCCAGTACATCACGATCGCCGCCGTCGGCATCGTCATCTTCGTCATCCTCGGGTTCCTGCTCTCCTGGCCGGTCGCGATCGGCTTCCTGATCGGCGCGGTGCTTTCGGGCATGGCGGGCTTCATCGGCATGAACGTCTCTGTGCGCGCCAACGTGCGCACGGCGCAGGGCGCCTCGCTGTCGCTGGCGCGTGGCCTCGACATCTCGTTCAAGGCGGGCGCCATCACCGGCATGCTCGTCGCCGGCCTCGCGCTGCTCGGCGTGTCGGTCTATTATTACATCCTCACCGCGGGCATGGGCCATGCGCCCAATAGCCGCGAAGTGATCGACGCGCTGGTGGCGCTCGGCTTCGGCGCCTCGCTGATCTCGATCTTCGCGCGTCTCGGCGGCGGCATCTTCACCAAGGGCGCCGACGTCGGCGCCGACCTCGTCGGCAAGGTCGAGGCCGGCATCCCGGAGGATGACCCGCGCAACCCCGCCACGATCGCCGACAACGTGGGCGACAACGTCGGCGATTGCGCCGGCATGGCGGCCGACCTCTTCGAGACCTACGCCGTCACCGTCGTCGCGACGATGGTGCTCGCCGCCATCTTCTTCGGCGGCCAGGACGTGCTCAAGTCGGCGATGCTCTATCCGCTGGCGATCTGCGCGACCTGCATCGTCACCTCGATCGTCGGCACCTATTTCGTGAAGCTCGGCGCCAACAACTCGATCATGGGCGCGCTGTACAAGGGGCTGATCGTCACCGGCCTGCTGTCGATCGTCGGCCTCGCGATCGCCACCTACCTCACCGTCGGCTTCGGCGTGATCGGCACGGCGAAGGGCGTCGCGGTCACCGGCCTGAGCCTGTTCTTCTGCGGGTTGGTGGGCCTCGTCGTGACGGCGCTGATCGTCGTCATCACCGAGTACTACACCGGCACGGGCAAGCGCCCGGTCGTCTCGATCGCGCAGGCTTCTGTCACCGGCCACGGCACCAACGTGATCCAGGGTCTCGCGATGTCGCTCGAGTCGACGGCGCTGCCGGCGATGGTGATCATCGGCGGCATCATCGCCACCTACCAGCTCGCTGGCCTGTTCGGCCTCGCGATCGCGGTGACCACGATGCTCGGCCTCGCCGGCATGATCGTCGCGCTCGACGCTTTCGGTCCGGTCACCGACAACGCCGGCGGCATCGCCGAGATGGCCGGCCTGCCCCCCGAGGTGCGTCACTCGACGGATGCGCTCGACGCGGTCGGCAACACGACCAAGGCCGTCACCAAGGGCTACGCGATCGGCTCGGCCGGTCTCGGCGCGCTGGTGCTGTTTGCCGCCTATTCGAACGATCTCAACTATTTCGCGGCGAACGGGGACAAGTTCCCGTTCTTCGCCGGGATCGGGACGATCAGCTTCGACCTGTCGAACCCCTATGTCGTCGCCGGGCTGATCTTCGGGGGTTTGATCCCCTACCTCTTCGGCGGCATCGCGATGACCGCCGTCGGCCGCGCCGCCGGCTCGGTGGTCGAGGAGGTGCGCCGCCAGTTCCACGACGATCCGGGCATCATGGCCGGCACCTCGCGCCCGAACTACGCGCGCGCCGTCGACCTGCTCACCAAGGCCGCGATCAAGGAGATGATCATCCCGTCGCTGCTGCCGGTGCTGGCCCCGCCGTTCGTGTTCTTCGTCGTCTGGGGCATCGCCGGCAAGGCGCAGGGTTTCGCTGCGCTCGGCGCCTCGCTGCTCGGCGTGATCGTCAACGGCATCTTCGTCGCCATCTCGATGACCTCGGGCGGCGGCGCCTGGGACAACGCCAAGAAGTCCTTCGAGGACGGCTTCATCGACAAGGACGGCGTGAAGCACCTGAAGGGCGGCGACGCGCACAAGGCGTCGGTGACCGGCGACACCGTCGGCGACCCCTACAAGGACACCGCGGGTCCCGCCGTGAACCCGGCGATCAAGATCACCAACATCGTCGCGCTGCTGCTGCTGGCGATCCTGGCGCACTGAGGCTCGGCTCTCCCTTCGCTTGCGGGAGAAGGGGGCCCGACGAAGTCGGGTCGGATGAGGGATCTCAGAGCCAGACTGGACGAATAGGGCGAGACGGCATCGCCCTTCATCCGACCCCGCTGCGCGGGGCCACCTTCTCCCGCAAGCGGGAGAAGAAGAAGTGACGTCTACGCCCCCATCAGCGTCCCGACATGCGCCGCGACAGACTTCGAGAGCCCCTCGAGGTCGTAGCCGCCTTCGAGCAGCGACACGACCTTGCCGCCGCAATGTTTGCGGGCCTTTTCCATCAGCTGCTCGGTGATCCAGGCGTAATCGTCCTCGACGAGCTGGACGCTGCCGAGCGGGTCGAGATGGTGCGCGTCGAAGCCGGCCGAGATGATGATCAGGTCGGGCGCGAACCCGTCGAGCCGCGTCAGCACCTTGCCCATCGCCTTGCGGAAGGTCGCGCCGTCGTCGCCAGCGCGCAGCGGCGCGTTGACGATCTGGTCGTGCGCGCCGCGCTCGCCCAGCGCGCCGGTGCCGGGGAACAGCGGCATCTGATGCGTCGAGCCGTACATCACGGTCGGGTCGGCCCAGAAGATCGCCTGCGTGCCGTTGCCGTGGTGCACGTCGAAGTCGACGATCGCGACGCGGCCGGCACCGTGGATCGCCTGCGCGTGCCGCGCCGCGACGGCGGCGGTGTTGAAGAGGCAGAAGCCCATTGGCGTCGCGATCTCGGCGTGGTGGCCGGGCGGGCGCACCGAGAGAAACGCGTTGGCGTGCTGGCCGTCCATCACCGCGTCGACGGCGCGCATCGCGCCACCGATCGCGTGCATCATGCAGCCCCAGGTGCCCGGGCTCATGATCGTGTCGCCGTCGAGCGCGATCATGCCGGACTTGGGCGCGGCGTCCTTCACGGCGGCGAAATAGGGGGCGGGGTGGACGCGGGTGACCGCCTCGGCGGTGCCTTCGGGGGCGTCCTCGCGCGCCAGCGCATCGAAGCGCGGGTCGGCGAGCGCGGCCTCGATCGCGCGGATGCGATCGGCGCGCTCGGGATGACCGGGGCCGGTGTCGTGCTCGACGCTGGAATCGTGGCGAAGAAGTAGGGTCAAGCGATCCTGCCTTTCCGTACCGGTTCGACCGGCACGTCAATCAAGGCAGGAGTCCACGAAAAGGTTTCGCAGTGCAACCAGGGACAAGATCGGCAGGGCGCCGGCGCTCGACGCCCGCCGTCGCTCTGCCCAGGTTGCGCGTCAGGCGGCTTGCTTGACCAGGGACTCGCGCTTGGCCTTCGGCGTCTGCCGCTGCTCCAGCGCGTCGGACGAGACCTCGAGGGCCGCGGCCACGGCCGAGATGCCGATCTCGCGATACAGGCGCGACAGCAGGTCGTGCGGCGCGTTGCGGGGCGTCTTGTCGGCGAGGTTGGAGAGGATCGGTTCCATTTCGAAGGCTCGCTTTACGCTAGAGGGACGATGGAGTGGCTGATCGTCGTCTTAAGCTTCGAGCATCCGGTACGGCGGTTAACGGCTTCCTAAATGCGATCGCCGGCATTCTCGACGAACGACCGGTTTCGGGACAGAGCGAATTTCCGCTATGCCGGATGCAAGAGTGCTCTACGTTAGGGCGTTGTCTTGTCGCTTTCATGGTCACGAGCGTCCCAGCTTCGGCAAGGGAAGCCGCCGAGCCATTCGCAAGCGTCATGGCACACGACGGAAAGAGCAGAGCCGGGATCTAAGCCCGGCCACCAAGGGGTGGAAGGCATGCTGGGCTTGATGCAGGACTGGCCGTTGCTGCAGCATCGGATCATCGATCACGCCGCGATCCAGTACGGCGACCAGGAGATCGTGACGCGCTCGGTCGAAGGGCCGATGCACCACGAGACCTTCATCGAGATGCGCAAACGCTCGCTGCAGCTCGCCAAGCGCCTCCAGGCCGACGGAATCAAGACGGGCGATCGCATCGCGACGCTCGCCTGGAACAGCTGGCGCCACATGGAGATCTGGTACGGCGCCACCGGCATCGGCGCGATCGCGCACACTGTGAACCCGCGTCTGTTCCCCGAGCAGATCGTCTGGATCATCAACCACGCCGAGGACCGCGTGATGATGGTCGACCTCACCTTCGTGCCGCTGCTCGAGAAGCTCGCCGATCAGCTGAAGGTCATCGAGAAATACGTCATCCTCACCGATGCCGCGAACATGCCGAAGACGAGCCTCCCGAACGCCGTCGCCTACGAGGATTGGCTGGCCGAGGCGGATGCCGATTTCGAGTGGCTGGCGTTCGACGAGAACACCGCGGCTGGCCTTTGCTACACGTCGGGCACCACCGGATTGCCGAAGGGTGTGCTCTATTCGCATCGCTCCAACGTGATCCACGCGATGCAGGCCTGCACCACGGCCTCGCTCGGCTGCACCTCGGTCGACACGGTGCTGATGGTCGTGCCGATGTTCCACGCCAACGCCTGGTCGCTCGCCTATTCGCTGCCGATGGCGGGCGCGCGGATCGTGCTGCCGGGCCCGAAGCTCGACGGCGAATCGGTCTTCAACCTCATGGAGGACGAAGGCGTCACGATGAGCGCCGGCGTGCCGACGGTGTGGAAGATGCTGCTCGACACGATGCGCGAGCGTGGCCGCAAGCCGGAGGCGCTGAAGCGCGTGGCGATCGGCGGCTCGGCCTGTCCCCGCGCGATGATCTCCGCCTTCGAGAAGGAGTTCAGCGTCGAGGTCGGGCACGCCTGGGGCATGACCGAGACGAGCCCGATTGGCACCTGCGGCTTCGAGCTGCGCAAGGGCGCGCACGGGCTCGACCAGGAGGGGATCTTCGACCTCAAGGCCAAGCAGGGCTCGGCACCCTTCGGCGTCGAGCTGATCATCACCGACGACGACGACAATCCGCTGCCGTGGGACGGCAAGACAGTTGGCCGGCTCAAGGTGCGCGGGCCGTGCATCACTAAGAGCTACTTCAAGGAGGACAAGCCCGTGCTCGACGCGCAGGGCTATTTCGACACCGGCGACATCGCCTCGATCGACCCCGACGGGACGCTCTGCATCACCGACCGCTCGAAGGACGTCATCAAGTCCGGCGGCGAGTGGATCTCGTCCGTGCAGATCGAGAACATCGCCACGGCGCATCCCGACGTGCACGAGGCGGCTGTCATCGGCATGAAGCACCCGAAGTGGGACGAGCGGCCGCTGCTCGTGATCGTGCCGGCGAAGGGCAAGTCGCCGGGGCGCGAGGAGGTGCTCGGCTTCCTCGACGGGAAGATCGCCAAATGGTGGATGCCGGACGACGTGCAGCTGATCGAGGAGATCCCGCACACGGCCGCCGGCAAGATCAACAAGCTCGGCCTGCGCGAGAAGTTCGCGGACTACAAGCTGCCGTCGGCGTAGCGACACCGGTTTGCGATAGCGCGTCCGTCATGGCCGGGCTTGTCCCGGCCATCCAAGCCGAGACATCTCGGTTCCTTGCTTGAAGAAGCTGCAACGGCCCGGCATGACGGCGACGTCGAAGAGACTTGCCGATCGGCGAAGGGTGTAGAAAAGACGTGCGCATGAACGGGCATGTGCTTTCGCCGATCATCGAAACCTCCGGGGTCGGGCGCCGATGCGCCGGCTGATCCTCGAGGACCCGTTCTCGCGCTCCGCGATCTGGAGCCGCAACCTCGCGGTCTTCGCGCTGCTCGTCGCGATCATCGGCATCGTGCTGGCGCGGCGCGGGCTCGATCCGACGGCGGCGCTGGCAATCGAGGGCGCCGCGCTTGCGGTCGCGGGTCTGTCGATTCTTGCGGCGCTCGTCGCCATGGTGGTGATCTGGCAGAAGGGCTACCGCGGCATCGGCATCGCCGTCGGCGGCCTGGCGCTGTCGGGACTGATGCTGCTCTATCCCGCCTATCTCGCGGTCCAGGCGCGCACCGTGCCGCCGGTCGCCGACCTTTCGACCGATATCGACGATCCGCCGGCGTTCATGACGACCGAGAAGGCGCGCGAGGCACGCCACGGCCATGTGCCCGGGCCGATGAGCGCCGCCGCGAAGGATGCCGAGAACCGCCTCTATCCCGACTTCGACACGCTGACGATCGACGACGACGTCGACGCGGTCTTCGCCAAGGTGCGCAAGATCGTGCGCCGGCACCACTGGCAGATCGTCGACGAGGTCGACCCCGGCGACACCGCGCCCGGCGAAGTGGATGCGGTGGCCAAGACCTTCGTCATGGGCTTTCCCGCCGATGTCGTCATCCGCGTCAAGCAGTCGGGCGATCAGACGCTGGTCGACGTGCGCTCGATCGCGCGGGGGGGCTGGCAGGAGCCGGGCTCGAATGCCGCGCGGGTCCAATCGCTGATCGACGAGATCGACGTGGCGACCAGCCGGGGGTAGGCGCTGCCTCTTCCTTCTCCCGCTTGCGGGAGAAGGAAGAGGCGCGCGGCCTCTTGGAATGCGTTCCTACGCCGCCGCCAGCGCGAACCGCCCGGTGATCCCCGGCGTGCCCTCGGACACGACGAGCCCCCGTGCGCCCATGTCCTCGAGATGCGCCAGCACCGACACGGCGGCGGCGCGCAAGAGGCGCGGGTCGAGGCCCTCGTAGGTGGCCGCGACGATCGCCGGGATCGTCGCATCGCCGCGGCGCAGGCACGCGAGGATCGCGCGCTCGCGCTGGCGGCGGTGATGCTGCAGCGCGCGCACGAAGCGGGCGGGCTCGCGCACCGCGCCGCCGTGGCCCGGCCAGTAGAGCGCGTCGTCGCGGGTCTTCAGCTTGTCGAGCGAGGCCATGTAGGCCGCCATCGAGCCGCCCGGCGGCGCAATCACCGTCGTCGACCACGCCATCACGTGGTCGCCCGAGAACAGGGTGCGCTCCTGCGGCAGGGCGAAGGCGAGGTGGTTCATCGTGTGCCCCGGCGTCGCCACGGCTTGCAGCGAATACCCGTCGCCCTCGACCGCCTCACCGTCAGCAAGGATGCGCGCCGGCGCGTAGTCGAGATCGTTGGCGGCGGCCGCGCGCTCGGCCTCGTCGGGATGCGGCGCGCGAAAGGGGTGATGCGGCGCGCAGCCGATGATCGGCGCCCCTGTCGCGGCCGCGAGCCGGCGCGAGGCCGGCGAATGATCGCGATGCGTGTGGGTGATCAGGATCTGTGCGACCCTCTCGCCGGCCAGCGCGGCTGTCAGCGCCGCGACATGCTCGGGCAGGTCGGGGCCGGGGTCGATCACCGTCACCGCGCCGCGGCCGACGACATAGGTGTTGGTGCCCTTGAAGGTCATAGGCCCGGGGTTCGGCGCCACCATGCGGCGCACCAGCGGCGACAGCGTCACGAGCTGCCCCGCCTCGCCGTCGAAATCGGTCTCGATCGGCAGCGAGACGTCGCTCATGTCGGCTCGCTCAGCTCGTCGTCGTGGTGATCGTCGGTCGGCTTCGTTCGCGTTGCCGGGAGGAAGACCCGCGACAGGGCGTGGTACACGCCCTCCTTGCAGACGATCCGCGAGACGGCGTCGGCGATCAGCGAGGCCACCATCAACGGGATCACCATCCCGTGGTCCTGCGTCATCTCGGAGACGATGACGAAAGAGGTGATCGGCGTCTGCACCACGCCGGTGAGGTAGGAGGTCATCGCGATCAGCACGAGCGCGCCGACCGGTATCGACGGGAAGATCGCGTGGAACTCGGCCCCGAGCCCGGCGCCGACCGACAGCGACGGCGCGAACAGGCCGCCGGGGATGCCGCTGATCGACGAGAACAGCGTCGCCAGGAACTTGAGCGGCATGTAGAGCAGCGTGAAGCTGCCCTCGCCATGCAGGATCTCGCGCGCCTGCGCGTAGCCGGTGCCGAACGAGGAGTGCACGCCGAGCTGGCCGACCAGCGCCACGCCGAGTCCGCACAGCACCGCGAAGACGATCGGCTTGGCCGTCGTGAAGCGCCGCAGCCCCTTGGTCGGGTCGCTCGCCAGGCAATACAGGAGCATGCGGCTGAACAAGCCGCCGAGCAGGCCACCCACGACGGCGCAGACCGGCACGGCCAGCCACGCCATACCGAGTGGCATCCTCGCGTCCGTGGTGCCGAAATAGGTGTAGTCGCCGAGCAGCGCGAGCGAGGTAACGCCGGCTGCGATGATGCAGCCGATGACGAGCCCGCTGGCCTTGGCCTCGAACGCGCGCGACAGCTCCTCGATGCCGAACACGATGCCGGCGAGCGGCGTGTTGAAGGCGGCCGCGATGCCGGCCGCGGCGCCGGCGAGCAGCAGGTTCTGCTGGTAGACGATCGGCGACCTGCGGCCGATGAAATACATGATCGAGGCGCCGACCTGCACCGTCGGTCCCTCGCGGCCGATCGAGGCGCCGCACAGCAGGCCGAACATCATCACGACGATCTTGCCGACGCTGACGCGCAGCGAGACGAGCGCCGAGCGCTTGGCTTTGTCCTCGATCATGCGCGCGGCGATCACCTGCGGGATGCCGCTGCCCTGCGAATTCGGGAAGACGGTGCGCGCCAGGAAGACGGCGATGCCGAAGCCGACCGGCGTGATCAGCAGCGCCATCGCCGGCGAGATGGCGAGGGTCTTGTTGAAGACGTCCTCGGCCTTGTTGGCGAGCAGCGCCATCAGCACCGCGGCGGCGCCGACGCAGAGGCCGCCGACCAGGAAGATCGCGCGGCGCACAAGCTGGTCGACGCTGCGCCGGGTGAAGCCGAGGCGGCGGATGAGCGTGCGGCGCGAAGGTCTGGCGTCGGCCGGCTTGCCGGCTGGCGTGGCCGCTGCCGGCTCGTCGAGCTGAAGCTCGTCGGCGGCAGGGGGGACGGCAGGAAGCTCTTTATCCAACGCGATCAACGGTCCGGGGGGCGACGTTCGTCTTATCGGAGCCCCGTCCCCTGGGAGCAAGCCTCTTCGTCGCTCAAATCCCGCCGTACCAATTGTAGCCGTTGTCCTCCCAGTAGCCGCCTTTGCCCTGGCCGATATCGGCGAAGCTCGACACGAGCTCGATCTTGTCGATGTATTTCGTGTTCTTGTAGCCGAGCTGGCGCTCGATGCGCAGGCGGAGGGGCGCGCCGTGCGCGACGGGCAGGGGCGCGCCGTTCATGTCGTAGGCGAGGATCGTTTGCGGGTGGACGGCATCGAGGATGCCAATCGAGCCGTAGAAGCGCGGCGGTAGCTCGTCCGGCTGGTCCGAATTCTCGGTCGTGTAGTCGGTGTCGTAGCTGTCGAAGCAGTGGAAGACGACGAAATGTGCGTCGTCCTTGACGCCGACCTTGTCGAGCAGGGTCGACAGCTGGACGCCTTTCCACTCGCCGATGCAGCTCCAGCCCTCGACGCAATCGTGCCGGGTGATCTGGGTGCGGGCGGGTAGGGCGCGCAGGTCGGCGAGGGTGAACTTGGCCGGCTTGTCGACGAGGCCGCCGACCTCCAGCGCCCAGGGCGAGAATTTCTCGCCGACTAGCGTCTTGTAGGCGGGGGCCTTCGGGTCGATCGAGCCGTTCGGCTGGAAGAAGGCGCTGATCGCGCTCTTGTCGTATTCGGGCGCGAGCTGGCCCTGCGGCAGCAGCTTCGAGGCCGCATAGGTGATCCGCTCGTTGGCGGCGAGGATCGATTGGCCGTTGGTCGTCCCCGCGAGGCGGTCGCAGCCGGCGAGCGCCAGGCCGGCCACGCCCGCGGCGCCCGTGACGAACGCGCGGCGGTCCAGTTTGACGCTCATGTGCGGTCGTCCTCGATCTTGCCGCCGTCGATCATGGCGAAGCGCCCGGTCACCATCGAGCGCAGGTTGTTGAAGAGCCCCGAAACGACGACCATCACCACGTGGACGACGACGAAGCCGACGAGCGTCCAGGCCATCAGGAAGTGGATGGTGCGCGCGCTCTGGCGGCCGCCGAAGATGTAGCGGAGCCAGGGCAGGGCGGCATCGATGCGCGGCGACATCTCGAGGCCGGCGAGCACCAGCACCGGAAGCACCACGAACAGGATCAGCCCGTAGGCGAGCTTCTGCAGGATGTTGTATTGCGGTGCGTCCGGCCCGTGCGAGAATCTGAGCTTCAGGTGTGTGACGATGTCGTGCGGGATCTGCGGCAGCTCGCGCAGCCTCGGCACGATGTCGCGCCAGAAATGGCCCGAGATGATCCCGTAGAGGATGTAGACGAGACCGTTGAGCGCCAGGATCCAGGCGAACAGGAAGTGCCAGTGCCGCCCGGTCGCGAGATCCTGCACCGCGGGCAGCGTGATCCAGCTCGGGAAGGCGCGCGCGGAGGGGCCGTCCGGCCCGTTCGAGACGCCGAGCCAGCCGGTGGTGTCGAACTTGTGCCCGAGCACGGTGGTCACGCCCGTGCGATCGTCATTGTCGATGTCGAGCACCAGCGGCGAGCCGCCGCTTCCCTCCGCGAAGGTCGTCGTGTTGCCGAAATTGAGCGAGGGATGCGCGTTGAAGATCTGCAGGCCGCTCATGAACAGGATCGTGAGCGAGACGACCCAGACCCAATGCGTCACGCGCACGAAGATGCTGTGGCGCTTGACGACGATCTTGCGGGGCGGCGAGGTCTGCGGTCGTGCGGCCTCGAACGTGTTGGCCGTCTGATCGGTCATTCTGTCTTCCCATTCTGCGTCCGGCATATCCGGCGGAAGGTTGCGTTCTTGGCAGGCTTTTGGCGCCCAGATGCCGCGTGTCTCCTTCGCGCGCGCGGCCCCGGTGGTTACCTCCGCGGCGGGAGATCGCCGGCCGGCCCATGTGGCCGAAGGGCGATCGCGTCGCGTCGTGTCGTCCTGATGTGGTCTTGCCGTCTGCTCCCGTTACGGATCGGAGGCCGTCGGCGTTTCATGCCGTGCGGTCCGCCGGCGACAACGAGGCGTCGTCAGTGGAAGTTGCGGCCCTTCGGTAGCACGTCGCGGGTCGCATTCGCGGTTTGTCCTTCGTCGCCGAACAGGTTCGGCATCATCGCCGCCGCGGCCGCCTCGACGCCCGGCCGCTTGCCGCGCGGCAGGATGACGGGGCGGCGGATCTCGTCGGCTCGCGCGAGGCTCGAGACCTCGCCGCCGAGGCTCGACAGCAGGCTGAGCAGCCGCGTCAGGTCCTCGGCCTTCTCGGCGACGACGTGGACGACGCCGCTCTCGCGCTGGAGCAGGCCGGTGATCGCGATGAAGCGCGCGCCGATGACGATGGGGCGCAGCGCCTCGAACACCTTCGGCCAGACGATGATGTTGGCGACGCCGGTCTCGTCCTCCAGCGTGAGAAAGATCGTGCCCTTGGCCGAGCCCGGCCGCTGGCGCACCAGCACCAGCCCCGCGACGGTGACCCGCTGGCTCACCGGATGCGTCGCCAGCGCCTCCGCCTTCAGCATGCCGGCGAGTTGCGCGCGGACGAAGGCGACGGGGTGCGCCTTCAGGCTGAGCGAGAGGTGGCGGTAGTCCTCCACCACATGCTGGCCGAGCGGCATCGGCGGCAGCTTGGCTTCTGGCTCGCGCTCGGCGAAGGACAGCGCGCGCAGCAGCGGCAGGTCGTCCTTGTCGCCGGCGCGGTTCAGCCCGCGCACGATCCACAGCGCCTCGCGCCGGTCGAGGCCGAGCGAGCGGAACGCGTCCGCCTCGGCGAGCTGCTCCAGCACAGCCGGCGTGATCTTCGCTCGCAGCCAAAGGTCGCGCACCGAATCGTAGCCCGTGCCGCGTCGCGCGACGAGACGGCGCATGTCGGCTTCGGCGAGGCCCTTCACCTGGCGGAAGCCGAGCCGGATCGCATGGTCGCCGAGGATGTCGCCGGCGCGGTCGGCGTGGCGGGGGTGGATGGGAGGCCGCTCTGCCGCTGTCATCCCGGGGCGAAGCGTAGCCGAGAGCCCGGGATCCATGACAACGTTGTCGCCAGAAGGGGGCGTGATGGTATCCCCTGCGTCCGCGTTGTCATGGGTTCCGGGTTCGCCTTCGGCGCCCCGGAATGACGGCGCGAGCGTGCAGTCCCACTCCGACAAGTTCACGTCCACTTCGGCCACCCCCACCCCGTGCTCGCGCGCGTCGCGCACGATCTGCGCGGGCGCGTAGAACCCCATCGGCTGGGCGTTCAGGAGCGCGCAGGCGAACACGTCGGGGTAGCGGCATTTGAACCAGCACGAGGCGTAGACGAGGATCGCGAACGAGGCGGCGTGGCTCTCCGGGAAACCGTAGGTGCCGAAACCTTCGATCTGCTTGAAGCAGCGTGTCGCGAACTCTTCGGGGTATCCGCGATCGATCATGCCGCGCACCATCTTGTCGTAGAAGGTCGAGATCGTGCCGACGCGCTTGAACGTCGCCATGGCGCGGCGCAGCTGGTCGGCCTCCGACGGCGTGAAGCCGGCGCCCTTGATGGCGATCTGCATCGCCTGCTCCTGGAACAGCGGCACGCCGAGCGTCTTGCCGAGCACCTCCTCGAGCTCGGGCGAGGGATAGGTGGGCTTCTCCTTGCCGAGCCGTCGTCGCAGATAGGGATGCACCATGTCGCCCTGGATCGGGCCGGGCCGGACGATCGCCACCTCGATGACGAGGTCGTAGAACTCTTTCGGCTTCAGGCGCGGCAGCATCGACATCTGCGCCCGGCTCTCGATCTGGAAGACGCCGATCGTGTCGGCCTTCTGAATCATCGCGTAGACGGCCGCGTCCTCCTTGGGCAGCGAGGCGATCGTGTGCGGCTGCCCGTAGTGGTTTTTCAGCAAACCGAAACAGCCGCGCAGGCACGACAGCATGCCGAGCGCCAGGACGTCGACTTTGAGGATGCCGAGCGCGTCGAGGTCGTCCTTGTCCCATTCGACCGTTGTGCGCGCGTCCATCGTCGCGTTGGCGATCGGCATCATCTCGTCGAGCCGGCGCTCGGTGATCACGAAGCCGCCCGTGTGCTGCGAGAGGTGGCGCGGAAAGCCGGATAACTCGCGGGCCAGCGCCAGCACCTTGGCCAACGTCGGATCGCCCGGGTCCATGCCGGCCTGGCGCGTGCCTTCGTCGTCGACGGCGACGCCTTCGCCCCAGCCCCAGATCGTGCCGGAGAGCGCACCGATCGCATCCTCCGACAGGCCGAACACCTTGCCGACCTCGCGCACGGCGGAGCGGGCACGGTAGGTGACGACGGTCGCCGTCAGCGCGGCGCGCGCGCGGCCATAGCGGCCGTAGATGTACTGCATCACCTCCTCGCGCCGCTCGTGCTCGAAGTCGACGTCGATGTCGGGCGGCTCCTTGCGATCGGCCGAGATGAAGCGCTCGAACAGGAGCTTGTGGAAGGTCGGGTCGACCTCGGTGATGCCGAGGCAGAAGCAGAGCGTCGAGTTCGCGGCCGAGCCGCGCCCCTGGCAGAGGATGCCGCGCGAGCGGGCGAAGCGCACAATGTCGTGCACGGTGAGGAAATAGGGCGCGTAATCGCACTGCTTCACGAGCGCGAGCTCGTAGGCGATGTCGCGCGTGACGCTCTCCGGCACGCCGTCGGGATAGCGCAGCCTGGCGCCCGCGGCGGCGAAAGCGGCCAGCGCGTCCTGCGGCGTCGCATAGCCCTCGCGCAGCTCATTGGGATAATCGCCGCGCAGCTCGTCGAGCGAGAACGTGAGGCCATCGAGGAAGCGCAGCGTCTCGCCCACGGCCTCGGGCGCCTCGGCAAACAGGCGGCGCATCTCGGTCGCCGGCTTCAGGTGGCGCTCGGCGTTCGCCGCGAGCTTGCGGCCGGCCGCGTCGAGCGTGGTGCCGTGGCGGATGCAGGTGAGCACGTCGAGCAGCGGCCGGCGCTCGGGATCGTGCATCACGACGTCGTTGGTGGCGAGGAGCGGCACGCCGAGCTTGTCGGCGAGGCGGCGGCGCGCCGCGAGGTCGCCGCGCGGGCTGCGCCCGTAGGTCATCGTCGCGCCGATCCAGAGGCGGCCGGGGCAGGCGGCGGCGAGGCTTGTCAGCGCATCCCTTCTCCCGCTTGCGGGAGAAGGTGGACCCGCGAAGCGGGGTCGGATGAGGGGCGTGTCCGCTTGCACCGCTGGTTCAGGAGAAGCGGCGTCATCCCTCATCCGACCCTCGCTGACGCGAGGGCCACCTTCTCCCGCAAGCGGGAGAAGGGAGGGCGTCACATCCGCCTCGAAATCCGCGAAGCTGCGGGCCGCCAGGCGCCCGTCCATCTCGGCATCGAAGCTGGAGGCGGGCAGGGCGACGAGCCGCAGGCCGTCCTGCCAGGCGAGGAGGTCGTCGAGGGTCAGCCGGCAGGCGCCTTTTTCCGCACGGATATTGCCCTGCGTGAGCAGGCGGCAGAGGCGGCCGTAGGCGGCGCGGTCCTCCGGATAGGCGAGGAGGTCGGGTGTGCCGTCGGCGAAGACGAGACGCGTGCCGACCAGCAGGCGCAGGCGGCCGGCGGCCTCGCTGTTGTGGCGCAGGAAGAGATGCGCGCGCACGATGCCGGCGAGCGAGTTGCGGTCGGCGATCCCGATCGCTTCGAGCCCCAGCGCGATCGCCTGCGCGACGAGCTCCTCCGGATGCGAGGCGCCGCGCAGGAACGAGAAGTTCGTGGTGACGCCGAACTCGGCGAAGCCGTCCGGATCGACGAAGCGGATCACGCGAAAAATCCGTGCAGGAACCAGCGCGGCTCCGGCGTCTCGCGGTAGAGGCCTTCGCGATAGAGCCAGTATCGGCGGCCCGCCGTGTCCTCGGCGCGGAAATAGTCGCGCGTCGACCCCTGTCCTGGCCCTTGTCTTTCTCCTTGTCCCTGGCGCCACCAGTCGGGGCCGATGCGCTCGGGACCTTCGATGGCGGCGACCTGGTGCATCACCCGGCGCCAGCGGAAGCGCAGCGGCGGCCCGTCGGGGACGCCGGCGATCGCGTCGATCGGCTCCGGCCGCTCGAGCAGGCGGATCGGGCGCTCGGGCAGGGCGTCCGCGTCGCCGGGCCGGTCCGCGGTCACCGCGCGCCGCGGCGCCGCCATTGTGGCGGGGAGGGCGTGGGCGGCGGCTTCGGGCCGGTGCGAGTCGACGAGCGAGAGACGGGCGACGCGGCCCGCGCCGAAGCGCGCGCCGAGCCGGTCGATGAGGTCGGCGATGTCGCTCGCCGCGCCGCCGGTGTCGGCCCAGTCCGGCTGCCAGCTGGACTGCGATTGGTCGAGCCGCTCGGCGGAGAGTGCAGCGAGGCGTACCATCTCGAAGCCGTAGCCCGTCTCGAGCCCCTCCTCGCCTGCCGCCTCGATGCGCTCGCGGAACAGTCGCGCCATCGCGGCGGGGTCGCGCAGCGGCCGGCTGGTTCCGGCGGCGAGGTGCTTGACCACGCCGTCGACGCGGTAGAGCGCGACGTCGAGCGTCCGCGCGCCCTCGCCGTGCCGTGCCAGCAGCCCGCAGAGATCGTGGGCGAGCGAGAGGATCGTCGCCTCGACGTCCTCGCGCCGGGCGATGCCCTCGGCGAAGCGGCGCTCGGCGACGAAGGCGGGCGCCTGAAAGCGCGGCGAGATCGGCTCCCGCGCGCGGCCGAGCAGCGCGTCGAGCTTGCCGTGGATCGCCGGGCCGAACCGCGCCGCGATCGGCGCGCGCGGGCGGAAGATCAGGTCGCCGACGCGGCGCAGGCCGGCCTGGCCGAGCCCGGCGATCGTCCGCGCCTCAAGCCGCAGCGCGGCGAGCGGCATCGGCGCAAACAGTTTTTCGGTCCCGGCGGCCCCGAGGGTTTCCGGGATGATGCCGGGCCCGCGTCCGAAGCGGGCGAGCGCCCAGGCCGCGGCCGGCGTCGCGGCGATCGCCGCGTGGGCGGAAAATCCCTGCCCGGCGAGGCGGGCGATAATCCGTTCCCGCATCGCCGCCTCGCCGCCGAAGAGATGCGCGGCGCCGCTGATGTCGAGGATCACGCCGGCCTGTCCGTCCGGGTCCAAACCGTCGGGCGCGGCGAGGGGCGTGAAGAGGCGGCACCAGTCGACGATCGCGTCATGCGTCGCGGCATCGGCGGCGGGATCTGCATCGTGCAGGTCGAGGCCGGGGAACATCGCGCGGGCGTCGGCGAGCGCCGTGCCGGGCTTGAGCCCCGCCGCCGCGGCGCGCGCGTCGCAGGCGGCGATGCGGAAGGCGTTCTTGACCTTGGCGACGGTCGCGAGCGGGCGTGCCGCGTCAGGCGGCGCGCCGGCCGCCGGGCGCCGGTGCAGCCGATCGGTCGAAAGCCGCGGCAGATAAAGCGAGAGGTAACGCATCACGAAAGATAGACTCCGCGTGATCCCAAACGAGGGGCCAGAACTTGCCGGGGTCGTTGTCGGTGGTTTGGCTTGCGGTCGCGCTCGAGCTCGCGCGACGGCCGGGGCCGGCGCGGATGCGGGCGAGGCGGACTTCCCAGGCGGCGCGGCCGGGGCGCGGCAGGCGAGATCCGGCCGAGGCGAGGGCGGGGCCCGGCGCGGCCCTGACCTCGAAGCGTGTCGCCGCCGCCGAGGACATCCGTGCGGCCTGGCCCGGCGCGCCGGCGGCGACGACGACGGCCGGCGCGTGGCCGCGCTGCGCCGCGAGCGCCAGGCGGCGTGAGGCGGTGAGGTCGTAGGCGGCGAGCCGCCACAGCTCGGTGACGACGGCGCCGGGCGCCGCCTTCAGCGCCTCCTCGGCCGCCCACAGGCTCTCCTGTGCGTTGGCGGTGGCGACGACGACGAGGCGCGCGGGATCGAGGCCATGCGTCAGCAGGCCGGGCGCGTAGGGCGCGCCGTGCTCGGCGCGCACCGCATCCTCGACGATCCAGACGATGGCCCGCTTGTCCGCCGGCCGGCCCGCGCAGCGCACGGCGAGCGCGAGGGCGAAGCCCGATGCCGCCGCGGCATCGCCGGGTGCCGCCGCCACCACCTCGTGCAGGCCGCCGCGCGCCAGACCGCCGTGCAGCGTGCGATCGAGGGCGAGCGCCTCGCCGAGCGCGACGCGGCGGTCCGCCGCGTCCCCGTCGGCGAGCGATACGGCGCCGTCCTCCGCGATGCGGGCGATGGCGTCGCGCAAAAAGCCCACCTGCTCCGACCTGCCGCCAGGCGACATCGGCCAACTCCGCGTTCGATTGTTCCGTATTTGTTCCTTATAGATTCCCGCGCTGGGGGCCGGAGTCAAGCGGATATCTGAAGCGCTCGTGCCTTGGTCTGAAATGCCAGCGGACCCTCTCGACAAGTCGCCATGAGCCCCATATGACGGCCCGGTTCATCCCGTGGTCATCTTTCCCACGCTAGGAGATAATCACGGATTTGGCGGTCGGGGCCGCCTGGTACGAGGGGAGACTGGGAGGTCCTGTGCGACACGAAGTGAGATATGCCGACCATGGCGTCGAATACTCCGGCGACTACAGAGTCGACGGCTGGATGCTCGAGCTCACATCGTCCTACGGCACGCTGCGCGTGCCGCTCGGGCTCTTCGACGAGAAGGCGCTGGCCCGCAAGCTCCTGCGCGCCCAGGTCCGCAAGGCGACCCGCGAGGTCGCCGACGAGGTGCCCCATCCGGCCACGATTGCTGCCGTTGCCGCCGTCGAGCAGACGCGTCCCGTCATGCGGGTGCCGAAGATTTGACACGCCATCGACCGGCAAGGCCGGTCGATCGGGCGCGGCAGCCGCGGCAAGCGGCAGCCGGACCGCACGAGCTCAGCTGAGCGTCGCGCCGTAAGTTATGGAAATATCTAAAGAATTGCCGGGAGCGCGCTTTGCTCGATAAAGGCAAGGACGGCGCCGGACCTCAGGTCTCGGCGTCTTCCTGGCTTTTCGCGCGGACGGGCCGGCGCAGGAACATCGGCACGTGGTCGCCCATGCCGACGACCGGCGGGTCCTCACGGTCCTGCCGGTTGCGGTCGTGATGGCCACGGTCCTGCGGCGGGCGCGCCTGAGGGCCACGCTCCTGATTGGGACGCTCTTGGCGCTCGGGGCGACGCCGCGCCTCGGGAGCGGCCTCGCGGGCAGGTGCAGCCGCGCGCTCGGGCCGTGCGGGTCGCTCCGAAGCCTCCCGCGCGGGGTGCTCCGCCGGGTCCCGCTCCGGGCGCGCAGCACCGGCGCGACGGCGCGAGCGCGGGGCATCCGAACTGGCCTCCTTCACCTCGCGGGCCTCACGCGGCTGCGACTCGCGGCCTCCGCCGCGGCGGCTCGATCCGCCCCGCGACCGCCGCGCGCCGCGATCGTCCGAGGCGTGCTCGCGCGGCGCACCGTCGTCGTCTGGCAAGGAGCCGAGCGCGACGCCGTCGATCCAGTCAACCTTGCGGGCGATGACTTTTTCGATCTCGGCCAGGTACTTCTCGTCGCCCGGCGCCACGATCGTCAGCGCCGTGCCCTTGCGGCCGGCGCGGCCCGTGCGGCCGATGCGGTGGACGTAATCCTCGGCGTGCGTCGGGATGTCGAAGTTGAAGACATGGCTGACGTCGGGGATGTCGAGGCCGCGCGCCGCGACGTCCGAGCAGACGATCAGGTCGACCTGGCCCGTCTTGAAGGCGTCGAGCGACAGCATGCGCGCGCGCTGGTCCATGTCGCCATGCAGCGCGCCGGCCGAGAAGCCGTGCTTCTGCAGCGATTTGTGCAGCAGCGCGACGTCGCGCTTGCGGTTGCAGAAGATGATCGCGTTCTTGAACGAATCCGCGCCGCGGATCAGCCGGCGCAGCGTGTCGCGCTTGGCGGCCCCGCCGTGCGAGGCGACGAGCCCCTGCGTGATCGTCGCGGCCGTGGTCGCGGCGCGCGCGACCTCGATGCGGACCGGGTTCTGCAGGAACTGCTCGGTGAGCCGCGTGATCTCGGGCGGCATGGTCGCCGAGAAGAACAGGGTCTGGCGGGTGAACGGCACCAGCTTGCAGATGCGCTCGATGTCCGGGATGAAGCCCATGTCGAGCATGCGGTCCGCCTCGTCGATGACGAGGATGTCGATGCCGGTGAGCAGCAGCTTGCCGCGCTCGGAAAAGTCGAGCAGCCGGCCGGGCGTCGCGATCAGCACGTCGGCGCCGCGCGTGATCTTGGCTTCCTGGTCGCTGAACGAGACGCCGCCGATGAGCAGCGCCACGTTGAGCTTGTGGTTCACGCCGTAGCGGATGAAGCTCTCCTCGACCTGTGCGGCGAGCTCGCGCGTCGGCTCGAGGATCAGCGTGCGCGGCATGCGGGCACGGGCGCGGCCGCTCTCGAGGCGCGACAGCATCGGCAGCACGAAGGCGGCGGTCTTGCCGGTGCCGGTCTGGGCGATGCCGAGGATGTCGCGGCCGGTGAGGGCCGGCGGGATCGCCTGGGCCTGGATCGGGGTCGGATGGGTATACCCGGTGGCGTCCACCGCCTGCAGGACCTTGGCGGACAGGCCGAGGTCGGCGAAGACCGGGGCGTCGGCGGCGGGGGCCGCGGCGGCGCGGACGTCGGTTGCGGGCGCTTCCGCCTGAGCGGCGGCGGCTGCGGTCTGGCCTTCGGTCTGTTGGCCGTCGGATTCTTCTATGGTCATCTATGTCCTGGATGGCGTCCGCCGGCTGTGCCGCGCGTCGCGGCAGCTCTGGTTCGGACGAGGATCGCCTTCTTCACGAGGCTGGAAGCGAAACCTTACGTCGGCCGATAGTGCTCGGACTATCTTCGCTCGACGGGCATTTCGGGCAGGCGGCGTCGAAAAGCAAGCGGTGGCGTGCCAAGACCCCCTGCCTAGTACGGGGCGCAGCCGCGGCATATTGTCGCAGGCGGGGCTACCTGCTCATTACGCGGATGATGAGGTAGCCGACTGCCGCCATGGTAATCCGGGCATCACGAATGAGCTTGTCGAAAGAGCCGGATTGAGAACCAAGGCCGCACTCGGGGCGACGATGCCGGTCACGATCATGCCCGCGGCGATCGTGTTGAGGTAGGCCGCGAAGAGCTTGATGCGTTCCTACTGCGCGCGTCTCACCCAACGGCTCGCTGCTGCGGCTCCTTCGAGTCAGCGCTCCGCAGCTTCAGCAGCGTGTCGAGCAGCGTCGCGTCGTTGAGGACGGCCATCCGCTCCTTCGGCTGCAGCCAGGCGACCGCATCCTCGATCGTCTCGGCATCGTCGAG
The DNA here is from genome assembly GCA_965277735.1 of Beijerinckiaceae bacterium. Taxonomy (GTDB): domain Bacteria; phylum Pseudomonadota; class Alphaproteobacteria; order Rhizobiales; family Beijerinckiaceae; genus RH-AL1. The sequence goes on along the minus strand of CBDIDO010000003.1, from coordinate 2,642,703 downwards.
CTTGGCCTCGGCGAGCGCCCAGTCCGACGAGATCTCGCCGCGCTTGCGGGTGCGCTGCGGCAGGTAAGCACGATGCGCGGCCTGGAGGGCGGGATCGTCGTAGAGCGCGCGCAGGGCGTTCCCGGGCTCGTCCGGCGCGCCGCCGACCTCGGCGAGGATCGCCGCAGTACGGGTCACGACGGGCGGCCGCGCCCGTTCCTCCGGCGTCGTCAGCAGGCCGACGCGGCGGAACGCCATGCCGACCGAGAGCAGGCCCGTCGACCAGGACAGGACGATCGCGAGAATGAGGCCGGCGATCGTCGGCGACATCCAGGCGACCAGCGACGGCGAGATCAGCAGGCCGGAGATCAGCGCCAGAACGCCGAAGATCACGTGCGAGCGGTGGCGCTTGACGATCGCCATGAACGGGATCGAGCCGTCGTCGCGCCGCTGCGGGTTCCAGCCGGTGTCGAAGCCGAACAGGAAGTGCACGACGTGGCCGGTCTGGATCAGCATCATGACGGGCGCGAGCAGCGCCGACATTACGACCTCGAACAGCGCCGACAGGACGAGGCGGATCGCGCCGCCACTGCCGCGTCGCGTCTTGCCCTGCAGCAGCGACAGCAGCAGGCCGAAGAACTTCGGCATCAGCAGCACGGTCATGGTGATCGCGAAGAGCTGCAAGGACCGCTCGGCATCGAAGCGCGGGAAGGCAGGCACCAGCGCGAACTCGCTCGTGAAATACTCGGGCTTTATGTAGCTCGCCTGCAGCACGAGGATCATGCCGACCATCAGCTGCAGCATCCAAAGCGGCGAGGCGACGTAGGCGAAGATGCCGGTCGCGAAATGCTGGCGGGAGGCCATGTGCAGCCCGCGCGCCGGGATGATCCGCGTGTGCTGCAGGTTGCCCTGGCACCAGCGCCGGTCACGCGCGGCGAGGTCGATCAGGGTGGGCGGGCTCTCCTCGTAGCTGCCGTCGAGCACGGGCAGCATGTAGACCGACCAGCCGGCGCGGCGGATGAAGGCCGCCTCGACGAAATCGTGGCTGAGCACGTGGCCGCCGAAGGGCGGCTTGCCCTTCAAGTGTGGCAGCCCGCAATGGTCGGCGAAGGCCTTGGTGCGGATGATCGCGTTGTGGCCCCAGTAATTGCCGTCGCGGCCCATCCAGGTCGACAGGCCGGCGGCGATGACCGGCCCGTAGATGCGGGCGGCGAATTGCTGCAGCCGGGCGAACAGTGTGTTGCGGTTGATGATCAGCGGCAGCGTCTGGATGATGCCGGCGTTCGGGTCGGCCTCCATCGCGGCGGCGAGGTTCACCATCGCGTGGCCGAGCATCAGCGAGTCGGCGTCGAGCACCAGCATGTGCTCGTAGCGGCCGCCCCAGCGCATGACGAAATCGGCGATGTTGCCGGCCTTGCGCGCCGTGTTCTGCGGCCGGTGGCGATAGAAGATGGCGGCCTGCGGGCCGCAGCGCTCGCGCATCTTCAGGAAGGCGGCTTCCTCGGCGACGAAGACGTCGGCGTTCGTCGTGTCCGAAAGGAAGAACCAGTCGAACGAGCGCCCGAGGCCGGTCGCCTCGACCTCCTCGTACATCGCCTCGACCGCGGCGAAGACCCGCTCCGGGCTCTCGTTGTAGATCGGCATGACGATCGCGGTGCGCGTGGTGAGCGCTTCCGGGATGCCGGGCGCGCGCGGCGCCAGAAAGAGCATCCAGACGAAGCCGACGAGCGAGCTCGTGAAGGCGAGTGCGATCCAGGAGAAGTTGGCGACGAAGAGGACGAGCAACGCCCATTCGAGCGTCGTCGTGCCGCCGACAGACACGACCTTGTACATCTGCCAGCCGCCGTACCAGGTCAGTGCCAGCGCGCCGCCGAAGATGAGCAGCCGCGCGAGCCAGGTGCCGCCGTCGCCCTTCGGCTTGCGGCTCGCCTTCTCGTGGCGCGACAGGCTCTGCGTCGGCATCTCGAGCCGCGCCTCCTCGGGCACCGCGGGGCGCGGTCCGGGCTTGAGCGCGGCGGGCGTGCTGATCTCGGGCGACATTGTCTTGTGGCCGGCCGGCAAAGCCGTGTCGGTCGGAAGTGTCATGCGAAGGAAATCATGGTGGCGTCCAACGATAGAGCCAGGTCTCGCTGACCCGTTGTCCCTTCGCCTCGAGGACCAGCCTCAGCTCGGAGGCCTCGGCATTGCCCGGGTCGAGCTCGAAGAGCACGCGATAGGCCTTGCGATCCTTGTCGGCGAAGGTCTCCATCATGGTGATGGAGCCCGTCCCGGCGGTCAACGTCGGCGACAGACCGTCGGTCTTCGTCGGGTCATTCAGGATGTCGCCCTGGAACTCGACGAGATAGCGCTGGTGGCTGCCGATCGTGCCCGAGCGCGAGTGGATCGTGTGCGCGACGTCGGGCCGGTTCGGCGGGTCCCAGCACCAGAACATGCGGTAGGCGAAGGACGCTTCAACGCCTGCCTTCAAAGGCGCCTTGGGGCGCCAGAAGCACAAGATGTTGTCGTTGGCATCCGATTGCGACGGGATCTCGATGAGCTGCACGCCGCCCTCGTCCCAGTCGCCGATCGGCTCGATCCACAGCGACGGCCGCTTCTCCCAATGCTCGAACTCGTCATCGTAGCTCTCGAAGTCGCGGTCGCGGAGCAGCAGGCCGAAGCCGCGCGGCTTGTTGTCGACGAAGGTCGAGATCTGCAGCGTCTCGCGGTTGGTAACCGGCCGCCAGACCCATTCGCCGGCCCCGGTCAGCATCTGCAGGCCGCCGACCTCGGCGACGGTCGGCCGGTAGTCGTCGAAGCGCTTGTGGTCGAGGAAGCCGAGCAGATGCGTCGCGCTCATCGAGGCGAGCCCGTAATTGTCGATGTCGGCACGCGGTATCAGCGTGCACTCGGTGTCGATGATCGTCGCCTCGCCGGGATGGATCGTGAAGCGGAAGGCGCCGACGATGCTCTCCGAATCGATCAGCGCGTGGACGACGAGGAGGTTGTCGACGACGTTCGGCCGCTCGATCCAGATCGTGCGGAAGAGCGGCGTCTCCTCGCCTTTCGCGTCGGCGACCTTGAGCGCCAGCGCGCGTGCCATCAGGCCTGCGACCTGGCCGTCGGCGAGCGCGCGGAAGAAGTTGGAACCCTGGAACGACGCGAGCTCGCGCGTGCCCGACGTTCCCTGGGGCACGCTGACATGGAAGCCCGCGAAGCCGATGTCGCCCATCGACGGGGAGGGCTTCAGCTTTCCGAAATCGAACAGATCGGTCGCGTAGACGAGGCGATAGGACTTCGCGTCGACGACGAGGTTGAGCTGGATCGGGTTCGGCGTCTGGAACCCGCGCTGCATCGGCTCGAGGACGAAGCCGATATTCTCCTTCGCCCACACGCGCGCCTCGGGCTTCAGCGTGATCGCCTCGTAGGCGTCGAATCCGAGCGACTTGAACGGGTCGGGCAGGTCCGACGAGATCGGCTTGAAGGGTTGCTTGGCGAGGGCCCGTGCCATGTCGGCGACGTCGCCGGGTGCGAAATCCTCGGGTGGCGCCAGCTTGATGAGGGGGCCGGCGATGGCGGGATTCGGGGCCGGTGGGGGCGCCTGCGGTGCGGCGGCCGGCGCGGCCGCGTCGGCGCTGTCCCTCCATGAAAAGGCCGCCGATCCGGCGGCCCCAGCCAACCCAAGTTTCAAGAACTCACGACGTTTAAACGACAAGCGCGGGTCTCTCCTGAAGGCCGACGCGGCGGGTGCGATCTTTCGCCTTGCCTCGACCATGGCTTATTCGGAAAGGAAGGGCCAGCCGGAGAATCTTATGGACGAACAATCCTCGCCGCCGCAATCGTCGCGCAGCTGCCTCGCCGTCGTGCTGGCGGCGGGCGAGGGGACGCGGATGCGGTCGGCGCGGCCCAAGGTGCTGCACGAGGTCGCTGGCCGCTCGCTGCTGGCGCATTCGCTCGCCGCCATCGCCGAGGCCGGGATCAACGATGTGGCGCTCGTACTTGGGCCGGGGCGCGACGACGTCGCCGCGCAGGCGGGGCGTGCACGTCCTTTCACACAGACCGAACGGCGCGGCACCGCGCATGCGGTGCTGGCGGCGCGCGCGGCCATCGCAAAGGGCTACGACGACCTTGTCGTCGCCTTCGCCGACACGCCGCTGGTGCGGCCCGAAACCTTCGCGCTGCTGCGCGGCCGCCTTGCCGAGACGGGGGCGGCGGTCGTCGTCCTCGGCTTCGAGGCGCGCGACCCGAAGGGCTACGGGCGCCTGCTCACGGCCGGCGAGACCTTGTTCGCCATCCGCGAGGATCGCGATGCGACGCCGGAGGAGCGCGCCGTGACGCTCTGCAACGCCGGCCTGATGGCGCTCGATGGCCGCCTCGCGCTCGATCTGCTGGACGCGATCGGCAATGACAACGCGCAGAACGAATTCTACCTCACCGACATCGTCGAAGTGGCGCGCCGCCGCGGGCTCACCGCGGCTTTCGCGACCGTCGACGATTCGGAAGTGCAGGGCGTCAACGATCGCGTCCAGCTGGCGCGCTGCGAGGCCTCGATGCAGACGCGGCTGCGCGAGAGTGCGATGCGCGGCGGCGCGACCCTCCTCGATCCGGCAAGTGTCACGCTGTCCTTCGACACGCGGCTCGGCCGCGACGTGCTGGTCGAGCCGAACGTCATGTTCGCGCGCGGCGTCGAGGTGGCCGACGGCGCGCGCATCCGCGCCTTCTCGCATCTCGAGGGCGCCAAGGTCGGGCCTGGCGCGATCGTCGGGCCGTTCGCGCGGCTGCGGCCGGGCGCGGTCCTGGCCGAGGACGTGCATGTCGGCAATTTCGTCGAGGTGAAGGCCTCGACGCTGGCCGCCGGGGTCAAGGCCAACCACCTGAGCTATATAGGCGACGCGGACATCGGCCCGCGGACCAACATCGGGGCGGGCACGATCACCTGCAATTACAACGGCTTCCAGAAATTCCGGACGACCATCGGCGCCGATGTCTTCGTCGGTAGCGACAGCGCGCTGGTGGCCCCGGTGACGATCGGCGACGGCGCCTATATCGGGACCGGCGCGGTGGTGACCGAGGATGTCGCGCCGGATGCGCTGGCGATCGCGCGGGCGCGGCAGGTGGCCAAGCCCGGCTGGGCGAAGAGCTTCCGCGAGACGCAGGCCGCGCTCAAGGCGGCCTCCAAAGCGAAGAAAGGCTGAACCCATGTGCGGCATCGTCGGCATCCTGGGTCGCGAGCCCGTCGCCGAGCGCCTCGTCGAGGCGCTGAAGCGGCTGGAATATCGCGGCTACGACTCCGCCGGGGTCGCGACGCTGGAAGGCGGCCGCCTGACGCGCCGGCGCGCGCAGGGCAAGCTGCGCAACCTCGAGGCTGTGCTGCGGCAGGAACCGCTCCACGGTACGAGTGGCATCGGCCACACGCGCTGGGCGACGCACGGGCGTCCCACCGAGACGAACGCGCATCCGCACGCGACGAGCAAGGTCGCCGTCGTCCACAACGGGATCATCGAGAATTTTCGTGAGCTGCGCGAGGAATTGACCGGCCGTGGCCACGTGTTCGCCACCCAAACCGATACGGAAGTCGTCGCGCATCTCGTCACCGATGCGCTGGACCGCGGCTTGACGCCGGCCGAGGCCGTCGCCGTCAGCCTGCCGCGGCTCAAGGGCGCCTTCGCGCTGGCCTTCCTGTTCGACGGCCAGGAGAACCTGCTCATCGGCGCGCGCCAGGGCGCGCCGCTCGCCGTCGGCTACGGGCAGGGCGACGAGGCCGGCACGATGTATCTCGGCTCCGACGCGCTGGCGCTCGCCCCGTTCACCGACACGCTCAGCTATCTCGAAGAAGGCGACTGGGTCGTGCTGACGCACGACAAGGCGGTGTTCTTCGATTCGAGCCATGTCCGCGTCGAGCGCAAGCAGATCAAGACGATGGCCTCGGCCTTCCTCGTCGACAAAGGCAACCACCGCCACTTCATGGCGAAGGAGATCCACGAGCAGCCCGAGGTCGTCGGCCGCACGCTGGCGCATTACCTCGACATGTCGGCCGGCCGCGTCGCGCTGCCCTTCGAGCTGCCGGTCGACGTCGCCAAGATCGACAAGCTGACGATCACCGCCTGCGGCACCGCCTACATGGCGGGGCTGACCTCGAAATACTGGTTTGAGCGCTACGCGCGCATCCCGGTCACGATCGAGGTGGCGTCGGAATTCCGCTACGCCGAGGTGCCGATGGGGCCGCCGGGCGGCCTCACCATCGTCGTCTCGCAGTCCGGCGAGACGGCCGACACGCTCGCCTCGCTGCGCTACGCGAAGGCGAACGGCCAGAAGATACTGTCCGTCGTCAACGTGCCGACCTCGACGATGGCGCGCGAGAGCGACGTCACCGCGCTGACCCTCGCCGGCCCCGAGATCGGCGTCGCCTCGACGAAGGCGTTCACCTGCCAGCTCGCCGTGCTCGCCTGCCTCGCGTTGGCGATCGGCCGTCTCCGCGGCACGCTCAGCGCGGCCGACGAGGCGCAGCTGGTCGGCGACCTCATCGCGGTGCCGGGCCTGATGGCGGATGCAATCAAGCACGAGGGGCAGGTCGAGCACCTCGCGCGCGAGCTCGGCAAGGTGCGCGACGTCCTCTACCTCGGCCGCGGCACCTCGTTCCCGCTGGCGATGGAAGGCGCGCTGAAGCTGAAGGAGCTCTCCTACCTGCATGCCGAGGGCTACGCGGCGGGCGAGCTGAAGCACGGGCCGATCGCGCTCGTCGACGAGGACATGCCGGTCATCGTCATCGCCCCGCACGATGCGGTCTACGAGAAGACGGTGTCCAACATGCAGGAGGTCTCCGCGCGGGGCGGTCGGCTGATCCTGATCGGCGATTCCCGCGCGGCGGCCGAGTTCGCGACCGAGGCCGAGGAGACGATCGTGCTCGCCGACATGGCGCCCGACTTCACCGCGCTCGTCTATGCGATCCCGGTGCAGATGATCGCCTACCACACGGCGGTTTTCATGGGAAAGGACGCCGACCAGCCGCGCAATCTGGCGAAGAGCGTCACGGTAGAGTAGGGCGGTGTCGTCGGGTCTGAAGAGAGATTACTCGTACACAGACTTTCGATGTCATACGCCGACAACGAGCACGACCTGACGCGGGTCCTGTATTTCGCAGACGATCCGATGATCACGGACGCGTAGCGCCTCCTCCTGCGGGTTTCTAGGAGGGCCGTATTCGGGGGGCAAGAAGCCTTGCTTTTGAGGCGGCCGCGGGCCAACGCAAACACAGCGCAACAAACCGGTTGACGCCCAGGCGCGACGCCACTAGGTTCCGCGCACTTTCGACAGGCCGTAGTTGCCTTGTCTGGAGCGACTCGCTCCGGAACATCGGGCTCTAAACGCTGTCGTTACCAGCGACTGAGACGTCCTTCGCTTAGCGGTTTGCCGCCAAGCCCCGGAATGCACGACCCCGGAAAATTTCCGTGGTCCTCTGCCTCAGCACCAGCACCAGAAGCCGCAAGGCTGATGGCTGCTGCTTTTGCGTTTGGGAATCGATCGATCGTGATCGGCACACCGGGCCTCTCGTGCCCGGCTTGCCGTTGGAAACAAACAAGGCCGGACTGAAGCAGAATGCCGACAATCAGCCAGTTGATCCGGAAGCCGCGGTCTCCGAGTACGTACCGCGAGAAGGCACGCCATCTTCAGCAGTGCCCGCAGAAGCGCGGCGTCTGCACGCGTGTCTATACGACGACCCCGAAGAAGCCGAACTCGGCGCTTCGTAAGGTCGCCAAGGTCCGCCTCACCAACGGGTTCGAGGTGATCGGTTACATCCCCGGCGAGGGGCACAATCTCCAGGAGCACTCGGTCGTCATGATCCGCGGCGGCCGTGTCAAGGATCTGCCCGGCGTGCGCTACCACATCCTGCGCGGCGTGCTCGACACCCAGGGCGTCAAGAACCGCAAGCAGCGCCGTTCGAAGTACGGCGCGAAGCGTCCGAAGTAAGAGGATCGATCCATGTCCCGCCGCCATAGCGCCGAGAAGCGCGAGATCATCCCGGACGCGAAGTATCACGATATCATCGTGACGAAGTTCATGAACTCGATCATGTACGACGGTAAGAAGTCGATCGCCGAAGCGATCGTCTACGGTGCCTTCGACTCGATCGAGCGCAAGGCGCGCTCCGAGCCGCTGCCGCTGTTCAAGCAGGCGCTCGAGAACGTCGCGCCGGCGATCGAGGTGCGCTCGCGGCGCGTCGGTGGCGCCACCTACCAGGTGCCCGTCGAGGTCCGGCTCGAGCGTCGTCAGGCGCTCGCCATCCGCTGGCTCATCACCGCGGCCCGCGCCCGTAACGACAAGACGATGGTCGACCGGCTCTCCGCCGAGCTGCTCGACGCCGCCAACAACCGCGGTAACGCGGTCAAGAAGCGGGAAGACACGCACCGGATGGCGGAAGCCAACCGCGCCTTCTCGCACTACCGCTGGTAATTCCACTCTCCGAGAGGCGCCCCCCGCGCTTCCCACGAGGATCTTCCCATGGCCCGCGATCACAAGATCGAAGACTACCGCAACTTCGGAATCATGGCCCACATCGATGCGGGCAAGACGACGACGACCGAGCGGATTCTCTTCTATTCCGGCAAGTCGCATAAGATCGGCGAAGTGCACGACGGCGCTGCGACCATGGATTGGATGGAGCAGGAACAGGAGCGCGGCATCACGATCACGTCCGCCGCGACGACCACGCACTGGCTCGGCAAGCGCCTGAACATCATCGACACCCCCGGCCACGTCGACTTCACCATCGAAGTCGAGCGTTCGCTGCGTGTGCTCGACGGCGCCGTATGCGTTCTCGACGGCAACCAGGGCGTCGAGCCGCAGACCGAGACGGTTTGGCGTCAGGCCGACAAGTACAAGGTCCCGCGCGTCGTGTTCGTCAACAAGATGGACAAGATCGGCGCCGACTTCTTCCGTTGCGTCGACGAGATCAAGACCAAAGTCGGCGGCCGTCCGGTCTGCATCCAGCTGCCGATCGGCGCTGAGTCCGACTTCAAGGGCATCATCGACCTCGTCCGCATGAAGGCGGTAGTTTGGGAAGACGAGGGCCTCGGCGCCAAGTTCCACGACGAAGAGATCCCGGAAAACCTCAAGGCGCAGGCCGAGGAGTACCGCGAGAAGCTGGTCGAGGCCGCCGTCGAGCTCGACGACGACGTCATGGCCGCGTTCTTCGACGGCACCATGCCGGACGAGACGACCTTGCATCGCCTGATCCGCAAGGCGGTTCGCGACATCACCTTCATTCCGGTCCTCTGCGGCTCGGCCTTCAAGAACAAGGGCGTCCAGCCGCTGCTCGACGCTGTCGTCGAGTACCTGCCGTCGCCGGTCGACGTGCCCGCGATCAAGGGCATCGACGTCGAGACCGGCGAAGAGATCGTTCGCAAGCCGGACGATGCCGAGCCGTTCTCGATGCTCGCCTTCAAGATCATGGACGACCCTTTCGTCGGCACGATCACCTTCGCGCGCGTCTATTCGGGCCATATCGAAACCGGCACCGGCGTCCTGAACTCCACCAAGGAGAAGAAGGAGCGCATCGGCCGCATGCTTCTGATGCACGCGAACGACCGCGTGGACATCAAGGCGGCCTATGCCGGCGACATCGTCGCGCTCGCGGGTCTGAAGGACACGCGCACCGGCGACACGCTGTGTGACATGCTGAAGCCCGTCATCCTGGAGCGGATGGAGTTCCCCGAGCCGGTCATCGAGATCGCGATCGAGCCGAAGTCCAAGGCCGACCAGGAGAAGCTCGGCCTCGCGCTGGCGAAGCTCGCCGCCGAGGACCCGTCCTTCCGCGTCTCGACCGATCAGGAGTCGGGTCAGACAATCCTCAAGGGGATGGGCGAGCTCCACCTCGACATCAAGGTCGACATCCTGCGCCGGACCTACAAGGTCGACGCCAATATCGGCGCGCCGCAGGTCGCCTATCGCGAGAAGCTGACCAAGCGCGTCGAGAAGGACTACACGCACAAGAAGCAGACCGGCGGCACGGGCCAGTTCGCTCGCGTGAAGATCGTCTTCGAGCCGGGAGAGCCGGGCGCCGGCTCGTCGTTCGAGTCGAAGGTCGTCGGTGGTGCGGTGCCGAAGGAGTTTATCCCCGGCGTCGAGAAGGGCATCAACTCGGTCATGGGCGCGGGCGTGCTCGCCGGCTTCCCGGTGGTCGACGTCAAGGCGACCCTGATCGACGGCGCCTTCCACGATGTCGACTCGTCGGTTCTCGCCTTCGAGATCGCGTCGCGTGCCGCCTTCCGCGAGGCGCTGCGCGAGGGATCCTCGGTGCTGCTCGAGCCGATCATGAAGGTCGAGGTCACGACCCCGGAAGACTACACTGGCTCGGTGATGGGCGATCTGCTCGGTCGCCGCGGCCAGGTCCAAGGCCAGGACATGCGCGGCAACGCGGTCGTCATCAACGCGATGGTGCCGCTCGCCAACATGTTCGGCTACGTCAACCAGTTGCGCTCCTTCTCGCAGGGCCGCGCCAACTACACGATGCAGTTCGACCACTACGAAGACGTGCCGCGCGGCGAGGCCGACAAGGTCATCTCGAAGTACGCCTGACCGCACCCCTGTAACCCCCGACACGTCGTCCAGAATTCTTAAGGAGCCCTCCGATGGGAAAAGAGAAGTTCTCCCGTACCAAGCCGCACTGCAACATCGGCACGATCGGCCACGTCGATCATGGCAAGACGTCGCTGACGGCTGCGATCACCAAGGTGCTTGCCGAGTCCGGCGGCGCGACCTTCACCGCCTACGATCAGATCGACAAGGCGCCTGAGGAGAAGGCCCGCGGCATCACGATCTCGACCGCGCACGTCGAGTACGAGACGAAGAACCGCCACTACGCGCACGTCGACTGCCCCGGCCACGCCGACTACGTGAAGAACATGATCACCGGTGCCGCCCAGATGGACGGCGCGATCCTGGTCGTGTCGGCCGCCGACGGCCCGATGCCGCAGACCCGCGAGCACATCCTGCTCGCCCGTCAGGTCGGTGTCCCGGCGCTCGTCGTGTTCATGAACAAGGTCGACCTCGTCGACGACGAAGAGCTTCTCGAACTCGTCGAGCTCGAGGTTCGCGAGCTTCTGTCGAAGTACGAGTTCCCCGGCGACGACATCCCGATCACCAAGGGCTCGGCGGTCTGCGCGCTCGAAGGCAAGCAGCCTGAGATCGGCCACGACGCGATCCTGAAGCTGATGGAGACCGTCGACGCCTACATCCCGCAGCCGGAGCGTCCGATCGATCTGCCGTTCCTGATGCCGGTCGAGGACGTGTTCTCGATCTCGGGTCGCGGCACAGTCGTGACCGGTCGTGTCGAGCGCGGCATCGTCAAGGTCGGCGAGGAAATCGAGATCGTCGGTCTGCGCGCCACGCAGAAGACCACGGTCACCGGCGTCGAGATGTTCCGCAAGCTGCTCGATCAGGGCCAGGCCGGCGACAACATCGGCGCGCTGCTGCGCGGCACCAAGCGTGAGGACGTCGAGCGCGGCCAGGTGCTGTGCAAGCCGGGCTCCGTGAAGCCGCACACCAAGTTCAAGGCCGAGGCCTACATCCTCACCAAGGACGAAGGTGGCCGCCACACGCCGTTCTTCACGAACTATCGTCCGCAGTTCTACTTCCGCACCACGGACGTGACGGGTGTCTGCACGCTGCCGGAGGGCACCGAGATGGTGATGCCCGGCGACAGCGTGACGATGGATGTCGAGCTGATCGTGCCGATCGCCATGGAGGAGAAGCTGCGCTTCGCCATCCGTGAAGGCGGTCGCACCGTCGGCGCCGGCGTCGTCGCCGCGATCGTCGCGTAATTCGGCAACCGGCCGAACTGGCTGACTGAAGGACAGAAGAAAATGAACGGCCAGAACATCCGGATCCGTCTGAAGGCCTTCGATCATCGCGTGCTCGACACGTCGACGAAGGAGATCGTCTCGACGGCACGTCGGACGGGGGCGCAGGTACGCGGCCCCATCCCGCTGCCGACGAAGATCGAGAAGTTCACGGTGAACCGCTCGCCGCACGTCGACAAGAAGTCGCGCGAGCAGTTCGAGATCAGGACGCACAAGCGCGTCCTCGACATCGTGGACCCGACCCCTCAGACGGTCGACGCGCTCATGAAGCTCGATCTTGCCGCCGGCGTCGACGTCGAGATCAAGCTCTAAGGTTTAATTTGCGGAGCTACGCCCGGCCATCGAGCCGCGAGCGCCTCCGGGAGACGAAACGAAATGCGATCAGGTGTTATCGCGCAGAAGGTCGGCATGACCCGGGTCTTTAGGGACACGGGCGAGCACGTCCCGGTCACGGTCCTCAAGCTCGAGGGCTGTCAGGTCGTTGCGCATCGAACCAAGGACGTGAACGGCTACACGGCGCTGCAGCTCGGCATCGGTGCGGCCAAGGTGAAGAACGTCTCGAAGGCGGAGCGCGGCCGTTTCGCCGTGGCCAAGGTCGAGCCGAAGCTGAAGATCGTCGAGTTCCGTGTCGAGGAAGACGGGCTGCTGCCCGTCGGCGCCGAGATCACGGCCGACCACTTCACGGTCGGCCAGTTCGTCGACGTCACCGGCACCTCGACCGGCAAGGGCTTCGCCGGCCCGATGAAGCGCTGGAACTTCGGTGGTCTTCGCGCCACCCACGGCGTGTCAGTCTCGCATCGTTCGCACGGTTCGACCGGTGGCCGTCAGGATCCCGGCAAGACCTTCAAGAACAAGAAGATGGCCGGCCATCTCGGCTGCGAGCGCGTCACCACGCTCAACCTCAAGGTCGTGCAGCTCGACGTCGAGCGCGGCCTGGTCCTCGTCGAGGGCGCCGTTCCTGGTGTCGCCGGCGGCTGGATCACCATGCGCGACGCGGTGAAGAAAGCCCTTCCGAAGGATGCGCCGCAGCCCGGCAAGTTCCGGCTCGCCGCAAATGGACACTCGGACGGCCATGCCGACGGTCATGCGGATACGCCCGCGCCTGCCACTCACGAAGCGGCTCCCGACAGCCCGGCTGCGGAGGCCTGAGACCTATGAAACTCGACATCACCTCCCACGATGGCGCCGCCAACGGCGGCGATAGCTCGATCGAGCTCGACGACGCCATTTTCGGCCTCGAGCCTCGCCCCGACCTGATCGCGCGCATGGTGCGCTACCAGCTCGCCAAGCGGCGCGCCGGCACGCACAAGTCGAAGGGCCGCGCCGAGATCGCGCGGACCGGCAAGAAGTTCGGTCGCCAGAAGGGTGGCGGTACCGCCCGTCATGGCTCGCGCCGCGCGCCGCAGTTCGTCGGCGGCGGCAAGGCGCACGGCCCGGTCGTGCGCTCGCATGAGCACGAGCTGCCGAAGAAGGTGCGCGCCCTGGCGCTGCGCCACGCGCTCTCGGCCAAGGCCAAGGACGGTGGCATCATCGTGTGGGCCGACGCCAAGGTGGCCGAGCCGAAGACGAAGGCGTTGCTCGCCAATTTCGAGAAGATCGGCCTGTTGAACGCGCTGATCATCGATGGCGCCGAGCCGGAGACGAATTTCGCGCTCGCCGCCCGCAACATCCCGCACATCGACGTGCTGCCGATCGCCGGCATCAACGTCTACGACATCCTGCGCCGCGAGAAGCTCGTGCTGACGCGCGCCGCGGTCGAAGCGCTGGAGGCGCGGTTCAAATGAGTGCTGCCAAGGCTGCAAAGGGCCAGGCCGCGAAAGGCCACATCGAGGCGCGCCATTACGACGTGATCGTCGCGCCCGTGATCACCGAGAAGGCGACTTACGCGACCGAGATGAATCAGGTCGTGTTCAAGGTCCGCAAGGACGCGACCAAGCCCGAGATCAAGGCCGCCGTCGAGCGCCTGTTCGACGTCAAGGTCGAGGGCGTCAACACGCTCATCCGCAAAGGCAAGCGCAAGGTCTTCAAGGGCCAGCGCGGCCAGCAGTCCGATCTGAAGAAGGCTGTCGTGACGCTCGCCGATGGCGATCGTATCGACGTCACGACGGGTCTTTGAGGCGCACATGGCACTGAAGACATTCAATCCGGTCACGCCGAGCCTTCGTCAGCTCGTCCTCATCGACCGCTCCGGGCTCTACAAGGGCAAGCCGGTCAAGACTCTGACCGAGGGGCAGTCCTCGGCCGGCGGTCGCAACAACACCGGTCGCGTCACCGTCCGCTTCCGCGGCGGCGGCCACAAGCAGGCCTATCGTCTTGTCGACTTCAAGCGTCGCAAGCTCGACATGCCGGCCAAGGTCGAGCGCATCGAGTACGACCCGAACCGGTCGGCCTTCATCGCGCTGGTCCGCTACACGGATGGCGAGCTCAGCTACATCGTGGCGCCGCAGCGTCTGTCCGTCGGTGACGAGGTCGTCGCGGGCAACCAGGTCGACGTGAAGCCGGGCAATGCGATGCCGCTGGCCTCGATGCCGATCGGCACGATCGTCCACAACGTCGAGCTCAAGATCGGCAAGGGTGCTGCGATGGTCCGCTCGGCCGGCACGTTCGCGCAGGTGGTCGGTCGCGACCAGGGCTACGTCATCGTCCGCCTGAACTCGGGCGAGCAGCGTCTCGTGCACGGCCAGTGCTTCGGCACGGTTGGCGCGGTGTCGAACCCGGACCACATGAACGCCTCGATCGGCAAGGCCGGTCGTAGCCGCTGGCTCGGACGCATGCCGCATAACCGCGGCGTGACCATGAACCCGGTCGATCACCCGCACGGCGGCGGCGAAGGCCGCACCTCGGGCGGTCGTCACCCGGTCACCCCGTGGGGCAAGCCGACCAAGGGCAAGAAGACGCGCTCGAACAAGTCGACCGACCGTTTCATCGTGACATCGCGTCACAAGAGCAAGAAGAAGGGCTAACGCCATGGCGCGATCCATTTGGAAGGGTCCGTTCATCGACGGCTACATGCTGAAGAAGGCGGAGGCCGCGCGCGCTGCGAAGCGCGCCGAGGTCATCAAGACCTGGAGCCGCCGCTCGACCGTCCTGCCGCAGTTCGTCGGCCTGACCTTCGGCGTCTACAACGGTCACAAGCACGTCCCCGTGATCGTGACCGAGGACATGATCGGTCACAAGCTCGGCGAGTTTTCGCCGACGCGCACGTTCCACGGTCACGCCGCGGACAAGAAAGCGAAGAGGGGCTGATGTCCAAGCCGAAGACAGAGCGCTCGCTCAAGGAGACCGAGGCGAAGGCCGTCTGCCGCATGATCCGCGTCAGCCCGCAGAAGCTCAACCTCCTGGCGCAGCTGATCCGCGGCAAGCGGGTCGAGACGGCGCTCGCCGACCTCGAATTCTCGCGCAAGCGCATTGCGCTCGACGTCAAGAAGACGCTCGAGAGCGCGATCGCGAACGCTGAAAACAACCACGACCTCGATGTCGACGATCTCGTCGTCGCCGAGGCCCATGTCGGGAAGGCGCTCGTCATGAAGCGCTTCTCGCCGCGGGCCCGCGGCCGCGCCGGACGCATCGAGAAGCCCTTCGCCAACCTGACGATCATCGTCCGGGAAGTCGAAGCGCAAGCCGGCAGCCAAGCCGGCAAGAAGGCGGCCTGAGGAGCAATCGATGGGACAGAAAGTCAATCCGATCGGGCTCAGGCTCGGCATCAACCGCACCTGGGACTCGCGCTGGTTCGCCCAGCGGGACGAGTACGCCAAGCTGCTGCATGAGGACATCGCGATCCGCGAGGCCCTGATGAAGACGCTGAAGCAGGCGGCGGTCTCGAAGATCATCATCGAGCGCCCGCACAAGAAGTGCCGGGTAACGATCCATTCCGCGCGCCCCGGCGTCGTCATCGGCAAGAAGGGCGCGGACATCGACAAGATCCGCAAGCTCGTCGCCAGCATGACGGACTCGGAAGTCGTCATCAACATCGTCGAGGTGCGCAAGCCCGAGATCGATGCGACACTCGTTGCCGATTCGATCGCCCAGCAGCTGGAGCGCCGCGTGGCCTTCCGCCGCGCCATGAAGCGCGCCGTTCAGTCGGCGATGCGTCTCGGCGCCGAGGGCATCCGCATCAACTGCGCCGGTCGTCTCGGCGGCGCCGAGATCGCGCGCCTCGAGTGGTATCGCGAGGGCCGGGTGCCGCTGCACACGCTGCGCGCCGACGTCGACTACGGTGTCGCGACCGCGCACACGGCCTACGGCACGTGCGGCATCAAGGTTTGGATCTTCAAGGGCGAGATCCTCGAGCACGATCCGATGGCGCAGGACCGCAAGGCCGAGCAGCAGGATCATTCGGGTGGTGACCGCCGGCCGCGCCGCGACAACGACCGTGACCGCGGCGATCGCGGGCGCGATCGCCCGGCGGCCTGATCATCAGTTTCACGTTTAAGAGCTTCATCAAATGCTTCAACCGAAGAAGACAAAGTTCAGGAAGGCCTTCAAGGGCCGAATCCGCGGCACCTCGAAGGGTGGCTTCGAGCTGAGCTTCGGCCAGTTTGGCCTCAAGGCCATGGAGCCGGATCGCGTCACCGCGCGCCAGATCGAGGCCGCGCGTCGTGCGATGACCCGTCACATGAAGCGTGCCGGTCGCGTCTGGATCCGCGTGTTCCCGGACGTTCCGGTCACCAAGAAGCCGACCGAAGTGCGAATGGGTAAGGGCAAGGGCGCGATCGAGCTCTGGGCCTGCCGCGTCGCGCCGGGTCGCATCATGTTCGAGCTCGACGGCGTGCCGGTGACGCTCGCCAAGGAAGCGCTGACGCTGGCGGCTGCGAAGCTGCCGATCAAGACGCGCTTCGTCGAGCGGATCGCGGAGTAGGGGCGAGATATGAAGTCGAAGAACCGCCTGTCCGATCTCAAGACGATGTCGGATGACCAGCGCTCGCAGGAGATCCTCGATCTCAAGAAGGAGCAGTTCAATCTGCGCTTTCAGCGTGCGACGGGCCAGCTCGAGAACACCTCGCGCGTTCGTGTCGTGCGCCGCGATATCGCGCGGCTGAAGACGCTCGCCGCTCAGAAGCGCGCCGCGCAGCAAGGATAAGGGACCATGCCGAAGAGAATTCTCCAGGGCGTCGTCGTCTCCGACAAGCAGGAGAAGACGGTCGTCGTGAAGGTCGAGCGTCGCTTCACGCATCCGCTTCTGAAGAAGACGGTGCGGCGCACGAAGAACTATCACGCCCATGACGAGGCGCGGACCTACAAGGTCGGCGACATCGTCTCCATCGAAGAGACGCGGCCCGTGTCGCGCCTCAAGCGTTGGGCCGTCGTCGGCCATGTCGACGCCGGCGCTGGCGCCGCGAGCTGACAAGACCATAGTTTTAGCCGGGGGAGAAACACCCCACCAGGCGTAGTCCGGACCTCGCAAGGGGGCGGAAACCGATCTGACAGAAAGGGCCTCGGGCCATGATTCAGGTGCAGACCAATCTCGACGTCGCCGACAATTCAGGCGCGCGACGCGTGATGTGCATCAAGGTGTTGGGCGGCTCCAAGCGCCGCTACGCAGCCGTGGGCGACATCATCGTCGTCTCCGTCAAGGAGGCGATCCCGCGCGGCCGCGTGAAGAAGGGCGACGTCATGAAGGCGGTCGTCGTTCGCACCGCGAAGGACATCAAGCGCGTCGACGGGACCGTCATCCGCTTCGACGGCAATGCCGCCGTGCTCATCAACAACCAGTCGGAGCCGGTCGGCACCCGCATCTTCGGGCCCGTGCCGCGTGAGCTGCGTGCGCGCAACCACATGAAGATCATCTCGCTCGCTCCGGAGGTGCTGTGATGGCCGCCAAGATCAAGAAGGGCGACAAGGTCGTCGTCACGACCGGTCGCGACGCAGGGCGCACCGGCGAGGTTCTCAAGGTGATCCCCAAGGAAGATCGCGCGATCGTCCAGGGCATACACCTGCAGAAGCGCCACCAGCGCCAGTCGCAGACGCAGGAGGCCGGCATCGTCTCGAAGGAAGGGACGATCCACCTGTCCAACCTCGCCTATGCCGACCCGCGTGACGGCAAGCCGACCCGCGTCGGGTTCAAGATTCTCGAAGACGGCCGCAAGGTCCGCTTCGCCAAGCGTTCCGGAGATTTGATCGATGGCTGATGCCAAGGGTGGCAAGGGCGGTGCCCCCGCCAAGGGACCGGCAAAGGGTGGCAAGGGTGCAGCGGCGCCGAAGGCGTCCGCCAAGGATTCCAAGGCTGTTCCGACCGAGAAGCTCGGCCGCGGCGCACCGTCCTATGCGACGGCCTCCGCCGACCAGCTGTCGGCGCCGAAGGACTACACGCCGCGTCTGCGCAAGCTGTACGACGAGGTCGTGCGGGCCAAGATGATCGAGGAGTTCGGCTACAAGAACCCGCTCGAGGTTCCGGTCATCGACAAGATCGTCCTCAACATGGGCGTCGGCGAAGCGGTGAACGACACCAAGAAGGTGACGCTCGCCGCGGGCGATCTCGCGCTCATCGCCGGCCAGAAGCCGGTGATCACGCGGGCCCGCAACGCCATCTCGACCTTCAAGGTGCGCGAGAACATGCCGATCGGCGCGAAGGTCACCCTTCGCAAGGTCCGCATGTACGAGTTCCTGGATCGTCTGGTGACCATCGCGCTGCCGCGCATCCGCGACTTCCGCGGGCTGAACCCGAAGAGCTTCGACGGGCGCGGTAATTATGCGATGGGGATCAAGGAGCACATCGTGTTTCCGGAGATCAACTACGACAAGGTCGATTCGGTCGTCGGTATGGACATCATTGTCTGCACCACGGCCAAGACCGACCAAGAGGCGCGGGCGCTTCTGCGCGCGTTCAATTTCCCGTTCCGGCAGTGAGCTCTCGGGCTCAAACGCGGTAACCAAAGGATAGATTTTTCAGATGGCGAAGAAGAGCGCGGTCGAAACAAACAAGCGGCGTATGAAGCTGGTCAAGCAATACGCGGGCCGGCGGAAGCGTCTCAAGGACGCGGCCAACAACGAGCAGCTGCCGATGGAGGATCGCTTCGAGGCGCGCCTGCGTCTGTCCGAGCTGCCGCGCAACTCGGCGCCGGAGCGCATCCGTAATCGTTGCGAGGTGTCGGGCCGTCCGCGCGCCTTCACCGGCAAGATGCGAATGTCGCGTATCGCGTTGCGCGAGCTCGGCTCGGCTGGGTTGATCCCCGGTCTCGTCAAGTCGAGCTGGTAAGGGAGGGCGCGCCATGAACGATCCGTTGGGCGATATGCTCACCCGCATCCGCAACGCCGGAATGCGCCGCAAGGGCAAGGTGCAGACACCTGGCTCGAAGCTCCGCGCGCACGTCCTCGACGTGCTGCAGGAGGAAGGCTATATCCGCGGCTATTCGACAACCGAGTTCGGCAACGGCCGTACCGAGTTCGAGATCGAGCTGAAGTATTACGACAACCAGCCCGTCATCCGCGAGATCTCGCGCGTGTCGAAGCCCGGTCGTCGCGTCTACGCAGCTGTCGACTCGATCCCGCCGGTCGCCAACGGCCTCGGCATCACGATCGTCTCGACGCCAAAGGGCGTCATGGCCGATCATGCCGCACGCGAGGCCAATGTCGGCGGCGAAGTGCTCTGCAAGGTCTTCTGATCTCGCTTGATTGATCTGCGCAAGAAGGATTGCAAACTATGTCACGCGTCGGAAAGAAGCCCGTCGCCATCCCGAAAGGGGTGACCGCCAACGTCCAGGGCCAGCACGTCACCGTGAAGGGCTCGAAGGGCGAACTCTCGTTCACCGTCCCCGACGAGTGCGAGGTCAAGTTCGCCAACGACGAGATCGAGGTGAAGCCACGCTCGGAGACGAAGCGCGCGCAAGCCATGTGGGGCATGTCGCGGGCGCAGGTGAACAACCTCGTCCTCGGCGTCACCACCGGTTTCACGCGCCGGCTCGACATCAACGGCGTCGGCTACAAGGCCGCCGTCCAGGGCAAGGTGCTGCAGCTGTCGCTCGGCTACAGCCACGACATCCCGTTCCCGATTCCGGATGGGATCACGATCGTGACGCCGCGCCCCGTCGAGATCCAGATCTCGGGCAACGACAAGCGCCAGGTCGGCCAGGTCGCCTCCGAGATCCGCGCGCTGCGGCCGCCGGAGCCCTACAAGGGCAAGGGCGTGAAATATTCGGACGAGTTCATCTTCCGCAAGGAAGGCAAGAAGAAGTAAGGCACGATGGCAAACGTAACCGCTGCGCGCCGCAAGGCGCGCGTTCGTAAGACCCTGCGCGCCCGTGCCTTTGGCAAGCCGCGCCTTTCCGTGTTCCGCTCATCGAAGCAGATTTACTGCCAGGTGATCGACGACGCGGCCGGCCGCACGCTCGCGTCCGCCTCCTCGATGGAGAAGGACCAGCGCGGCGCGCTGAAGACCGGCGCCAATGTCGAGGCGGCGAACGCGATTGGCAAGCTGATCGCCGAGCGCGCCAAGGCCGCCGGCGTCACCGAGGTCGTGTTCGACCGCGGCGCCTATATGTACCACGGGCGCGTCAAGGCTCTGGCCGAAGGCGCGCGCGAGGGCGGTCTGACCTTCTGAGGTCGCCGCAAGGAATCGGAAGCGAGCGGGCTGGGGTTTCCCACCCGCGCAAGTGACGAGAGAGAAGTAAATGGCAGACGACAGAGGCGGGGGGCGCGGACGCGACCGGGACCGTCACAACAATCGCGACGGCGACGGCGAGTTCGTCGATCGCCTGGTGCACATCAACCGCGTCGCCAAGGTGGTGAAGGGCGGCCGGCGCTTCGGTTTCGCGGCGCTCGTCGTCGTTGGCGACCAGAAGGGCCGCGTCGGCTTCGGCCATGGCAAGGCGCGCGAAGTGCCTGAGGCGATCCGCAAGGCGACCGAGTCGGCCAAGCGCGGCCTGATCCGCGTGCCGCTGCGCGAGGGTCGCACGCTGCACCACGACGTCCACGGACGTCACGGCGCCGGCAAGGTCATCCTGCGCGCCGCGCCGGCGGGTACCGGCATCATCGCCGGCGGCCCGATGCGCGCCATCTTCGAGTCGCTCGGCATGAACGACGTCGTCGCCAAGTCGCAGGGGTCGTCGAACCCCTACAACATGATCCGCGCGACCTTCGATGCCCTGCAGAGCGAGGACTCGCCCCGCGCGGTTGCCGCTCGCCGCAATATCAAGGTCTCGACGCTGCAGGCGCGCCGCCCGGGTGGCGATGCCGATGTGGCCGCCGAAGCCATCCCGACCGAGACGGCCGACGCCGTCGCGGCCGAAGCGTAAGGGGAGGGTGCAAGCATGTCTGGCAAGACCTCCAAGAAGGCCTCGAGCAAGACCACCCTCGTGGTCGAGCAGACCGGCAGCCCGATCGGGCGTCCCGCCGCGCAGCGTCAGACGCTGATCGGCCTCAAGCTCAACAAGATCGGGCGTCAGTCGACGCTCGAGGATACGCCGGCCGTCCGAGGCATGATCGCCAAGGTCAGCCATCTCGTCCAAGTCGTCAGCTAGGGAGGCGTCGATGAAACTCAACGAAATTCGCGACAATCCCGGCTCCTCGAAGGACCGGATGCGTGTCGGCCGGGGCATCGGCTCCGGCAAGGGCAAGACGGGTGGTCGCGGCGTCAAGGGCCAGAAGGCCCGCTCCGGCGTCGCCATCAAGGGCTTCGAGGGCGGCCAGATGCCGTTGCATCGGCGCCTGCCGAAGCGCGGCTTCTGGAACCCCTTCTCGACCGATTACAACGAGGTCAACGTCGGCCGCATCCAGGCCGCCGTCGACGCCGGCAAGCTCGCGGCGGGTGCGCCCGTCACGATCGACAGCCTGGTGACCGCCGGCATCTGCTCGAAGCCGCGCGACGGGGTGAAGATCCTCGGCGTCGGCGAGCTCAAGGCGAAGCTCGTCTTCGAGGTGGCTGCTGCCTCGAAGAGCGCGCTCGCCGCGATCGAGAAGGCCGGCGGCAGCGTCAAGCTGCTCGTCGAGAAGAAGAAAAAGGCCGAAGCGGCGGAGTAAGAGCCGCGGCTCACCCTTCTCCCGCTTTGCGGGGGAAGGGCCATATCAGGCGAGGTTCCAGGAGCACCCCATGGCATCGGCGGCAGAACAGCTCGCGGCAAACGTCAACTGGGGTGCATTCGCCAAAGCGGACGAGCTGAAGAAGCGCATCTGGTTCACGCTCGGCGCGCTGATCATCTTCCGGCTCGGGACCTACATCCCGATGCCCGGCATCGATCCGGCGGCGTTCCAGGCGCAGTTCACCTCGCATAAGCAGGGCGTGCTCGAGCTCTTCAACATGTTCTCGGGCGGCGCCGTTCAGCGCATGGCGATCTTCGCGCTGAACATCATGCCCTACATCTCCGCCTCGATCATCATCCAGCTTTTGACCTCGGTGATCCCGTCGCTCGAAACCCTCAAGAAGGAGGGCGAGCAGGGCCGCAAGGTCATCAACCAGTACACGCGCTACCTCACGGTGGTGCTTGCTGCGTTCCAGGCCTACGGCATCGCGGTCGGCCTCGAGGGGCAGCACAACGTCGTCTCCGATCCCGGCTGGTTCTTCCGCCTCTCGACCGTGCTGACGCTGATGGGCGGCACGATGTTCCTGATGTGGCTCGGCGAGCAGATCACCTCGCGCGGCATCGGCAACGGCTCGTCGCTCATCATCTTCGCCGGCATCATCGCCGCCTTCCCCGCCGCGATCGTCAACACACTCGAGCTCGGTCGCCAAGGCGCCATCTCGACCGGGCTGATCTTCGGCATCGTCATCATGGCGGTGGTCGTCATCGCCTTCATTGTGTTCATGGAGCGCGCGCAGCGCCGCGTGCTGATCACCTATCCCAAGCGCACGCAGGGCAATCGCGTCTACGAGGGGCAGACCTCGTTCCTGCCGCTGAAGCTCAATACCTCGGGCGTCATCCCGCCGATCTTCGCCTCGTCGCTGCTCCTGCTGCCGACGACGATCGCCAATTTCGCGCAGAAGGGCGGCACGACGAGCGGCATCATGGGTCTGATCGAGACCTATCTCGGCCAGGGCCGCCCGCTGTGGCTGCTGACCTATGTCGGGTTGATCGTGTTCTTCGCCTTCTTCTACACGGCGATCGTCTTCAACCCGCAGGAGACGGCCGACAATTTGAAGAAGCACGGCGGCTTCGTCCCCGGCATCCGCCCCGGCGAGCGCACCGCGACCTACATCGACAAGATCCTGATGCGCATCACGGTGATCGGTGCGGCCTATCTCGCGATCATCTGCCTCCTCCCCCAAATACTGATTTCGCACTTCGGGCTGCCGTTCTATTTTGGCGGCACGTCGTTGCTGATCGTGGTCAGCGTGACGATGGATACGGTGGCGCAGATCGCCGGACACTTGCAGGCCCACCAGTATGAGGGCCTGGTCAAGAAATCGAGGATGCGGGGGAAACGCAGGTGAGACTGATTCTTCTCGGACCGCCCGGCGCGGGCAAAGGCACCCAGTCCGCGCGGCTCGCCGAGAGATATTCCATCCCGCAGCTCTCGACCGGCGACATGCTGCGCGCCGCCGTCAGAGCGCAGTCCGAGGTGGGCAAGCAGGCCGAGGCGATCATGAACGCCGGCAAGCTCGTGCCGGACGAGATCGTCATCCGGCTGATCGGCGACCGCGTCGATCAGCCCGACGCCAAGAACGGCTTCATCCTCGACGGCTTCCCGCGCAACGTCCCGCAGGCCGAGGCGCTGACCAAGCTGCTCGAGGGCAAGCACATGGAACTCGACGCCGTGATCGAGCTCAAGGTCGACGAGGGCCAGCTCGTCAAGCGCATGGAGACGCGCGTCGAGGAGACCAAGGCGCGCGGCGAGCCGGTCCGCAAGGACGACAATGTCGACGCCTTCCGCGAGCGGCTCAGCGTCTATCGCGAGCAGACCGCACCGGTGTCCGACTACTACAGCGGGCAGGGCGATCTGCACACGATGGACGGGATGGCCTCGATCGACGAGGTCTCCGCGGCGATCGACTCCGTGCTGCGGAAGTAGCAGCCGGCATAGTCACGACGGACGACGGAAAGACGCGCACGATATTGCGCCGAGACTTGACCGTCGGGCTAAAACACTTTAGCCCGACGTTCATCGCTTCCAGACCGACGTTGGCGGCTCTCATCCGAGGGTCGCCTTGCGTTCGTTGAAGCGATGAAACCAGACAGATTCGCGCCGCAAGGGCCGGA
The DNA here is from genome assembly GCA_965277735.1 of Beijerinckiaceae bacterium. Lineage (GTDB taxonomy): Bacteria > Pseudomonadota > Alphaproteobacteria > Rhizobiales > Beijerinckiaceae > RH-AL1. The sequence continues at coordinate 2,618,762 of CBDIDO010000003.1, read as the reverse complement.
CTCCACCGGACGCGGCCGCTTAAGCTTCCCTCGGGAAGCGCCACATGGAGAAGGACAGTCATGGCTCGTATCGCCGGCGTCAATATTCCGACCAATAAGCGCGTCGTCATCGCGCTCCAGTACATCCACGGCATCGGGGCCGCCAAGGCCGCCGAGATCTGCGAGAAGGTGTCGATCCCGGCGCCGCGTCGCGTCTCCGAGCTGACCGACGCCGAAGTTCTCCAGATCCGCGAAGCGATCGACCGCGACTACATGGTCGAAGGCGATCTGCGCCGCGAGGTGGCGATCAACATCAAGCGCCTGATGGACCTCGGCTGCTATCGCGGACTGCGCCATCGTCGCCAGCTGCCCGTGCGCGGCCAGCGCACCCACACCAACGCCCGTACCCGCAAGGGCAAGGCCAAGCCGATCGCCGGCAAGAAGAAGTAACCTTGCGATAGCGAGGTTCATCCCCGCGCTCGACGCGGGGATCAATCAACATAACCCGAGCGCCTGGCATTACGGGCGCGCCAGAAGGACAGTGACTATATGGCTAAGGATGCAACCCGCGTTCGCCGGCGCGAACGCAAGAACATCGTGTCGGGCGTGGCGCATGTCGCCTCGTCGTTCAACAACACGATGATCACGATCTCGGACGCGCAGGGCAACACGATCTCGTGGTCGTCGGCCGGCACGATGGGCTTCAAGGGCTCGCGCAAGTCGACGCCGTATGCGGCGCAGATGGCCGCCGAGGACGCGGCCCGCAAGGCCGCCGAGCACGGCATGCGCACGCTCGAGGTCGAAGTGTCGGGCCCGGGCTCGGGTCGTGAGTCGGCGCTGCGCGCGCTGCAGGCGGCGGGCTTTATGGTGACATCGATCCGCGACGTGACCCCGATCCCGCACAACGGCTGCCGCCCGAAGAAGCGCCGCCGCGTCTGATCGCGGCATGGACGCGGCGCTGCCGCGTCCAACAAACCACGTGGCGTCCAGGGGCGCCACGCAACGACATTTCGGGGACGACAAGACCGACGCGGATGGCGATCCGGCCTTCCGCCCGCATCACGAAAGGTGCAACTCCGTGATCCAGAAGAACTGGCAAGAACTGACCAAGCCCGAGAAGCTCAAGATCATTCCGGGCGAGGACGCCAAGCGTCTCGCCACGATCGAGGCGGAGCCGCTCGAGCGCGGCTTCGGCCTGACGCTCGGCAACGCGCTGCGGCGCATCCTGCTCTCCTCGCTGCAGGGCGCGGCGATCACATCGGTGCACATCGACGGCGTGCTGCACGAGTTCTCGTCGATCCCGGGCGTCCGCGAGGACGTCACCGACATCGTGCTCAACATCAAGGACATCGCCGTCAAGATGCAGGGCGAGGGCCCGAAGCGCATGGTCTTGAAGAAGACCGGCCCCGGCAAGGTGACGGCCGGCGACATCGGCTCCGTGAACGACGTGACGATCCTCAACCCCGAGCTCGCGATCTGCACCCTCGACGAGGGCGCGGAGATTCGCATGGAGTTCACGGTCGCGACCGGCAAGGGCTACGTGCCGGCCGACCAGAACCGCCACGAGGATTCGCCGATCGGCCTCATCCCGGTCGACGCGCTGTACTCGCCGGTGCGCAAGGTGTCGTACCGCGTCGAAAACACGCGCGAGGGCCAGAACCTCGACCTCGACAAGCTGACCATGCAGGTCGAGACCGACGGCTCGCTGACGCCCGAGGACGCGATCGCCTATTCCGCGCGCATCCTGCAGGACCAGCTCAACGTGTTCGTCAACTTCGAGGAGCCCCGCCGCGAGGAGGTCGCCCCGTCGATCCCGGAGCTCGCCTTCAACCCGGCGCTGCTCAAGAAGGTCGACGAGCTCGAGCTGTCGGTGCGGTCGGCGAACTGCCTGAAGAACGACAACATCGTCTACATCGGCGACCTCATCCAGAAGACCGAGGCCGAGATGCTGCGGACCCCGAACTTCGGCCGCAAGTCGCTGAACGAGATCAAGGAAGTGCTGGCGCAGATGGGCCTGCACCTCGGCATGGAAGTCACCGGCTGGCCGCCGGAGAATATCGACGAGCTGGCCAAGCGCTTCGAGGAGCACTACTAGCACTTCCCTTCTCCCCTCGCGGGAGAAGGTGGCGCCGCGGAGCGGCGACGGATGAGGGGGCGGTGCCGCCTCTTCGCCCGTCACCGATAAGCGGCGAGACCCCTCATCCGTCACGGCTTTGCCGTGACACCTTCTCCCGCAAGGGGAGAAGGAAGGAAACGACGGTCCGTACCTTGGCACGGCGGCCGCATAATCAGGAGAGCCACCGATGTATCACGGACACGCGAAGCGCCGTTTCGGCCGCACCCACGAGCACCGCAAGGCGATGTTCGCCAACATGTGCCAGGCGCTGATCAAGCACGAGCAGATCATGACCACCCTGCCGAAGGCGAAGGACCTGCGTCCCGTCGTCGAGAAGCTGGTGACGCTGGGCAAGCGCGGCGACCTGCATGCGCGCCGCCAGGCGATCGCGCAGATCAAGGACGTCAAGCTCGTCGGCAAGCTCTTCGAAGTGCTGGGCCCGCGCTACAAGGACCGCCACGGCGGGTACACGCGCGTGCTGAAGGCCGGCTTCCGCTACGGCGACAACGCACCGCTCGCCGTCATCGAGTTCGTCGACCGCGACGTCACCGCCAAGGGCAAGGATTCCGGCCCGGTGCAGGTGCACGACGAAGACGAGGCGGCCTGAGCCTGAGCCTGAGCATGAGCCGTTAGGCGATCTGCCTGATCTCGCCCACGAAGCGCGCGATCTCTGCGCTCAACCGGTCGGCCTGATCCGAGTGGCGCACCGCCCGGGTCTTGAGTTCGGCGGTGCGGGCATCGCTCGTTGCCGCCGCCTCGGTCACCGAGACCATGCTGCCCGACACGAGCCGCGCGCGATCGGTGGCGCCGAGCAGCGAATCCGCAATCGTGCCGCTCGACCGGTTCTGCTCGAGAGCGGCCGCCGCGACGCTCGCGGCGATCCCGTTGACCGCGTCGAGCGCGACCCTGACCTTGGCGACGACGCGGGCGTTCGAGGCGCTCGCATCCTGGATCATCACCACCTGCCGCGCGATCTGCGCCGTCGCGAGCGCCGTCTGCTCGGCGAGCGACTTCACCTCGCCTGCGACGACCGCGAAGCCGCGACCCGCCTCGCCCGCACGCGCCGCCTCGATCGTCGCGTTGAGCGCGAGCAGATTGGTTTGCCGCGCCACGGCATCGATGAGGTCCGCCGCGCCGCCGATGGCGCGTGCCGCCGCGACGAGATCGTCGCTCCGCGCCGCGCCGCCGTCGGCCTCGAGCAGCGCGTCGCGTGCCGCCGCATAGGTCGCCTCGACCCGGACCGAGATGTCGGTCGCCGCGACCGACAGGTCGTGCGCGGCTTCCGATACGGAGCCGAGCAGCCGCGACGCGTCGTCGGCTGCCTCGCGACACAGGCGCGCCTCGACCTGCGTGCGGCTCGAGGCTTCCGACACCTCGTGCGCCGCGCCGTCCATGTCGGCGACGGAGGCGCGCAGCGCATGCATCATCGCGGTCGCCTGCGTCTCGAAGTTGCGCGTCAACGCGACGATCGCATCGGCGCGCCGCGCGGCCGTCTGCGCCCTGAGGTCGTCGACGCGCGCGCCCTCCCGGCGATTGACCAGCGCCTCGCGGAAGATCGTGAGGGTGCGGCCCATCTGGCCGATCTCGTCGTTGCGGTTGTCGAGCCGCACCGGGGTGTCGAGATCCCCGTGCGCGAGCGCGTCCATGGCCGCCTTGAGCACGTTCAGCGGGCGCCGCAGCTGCGAGCGGACGAACCAGATCGCGAGCGCGATGCCGACGAGGATCGCGACGCAGGGGACGGCGACGAGAAGCTCCGTCGTCTGCCGCTGCATGCTCTCGATTTTGCCGCGCTCGTGCGCGGCGCGTTGCGCGAGATCGTTGGCGGCGCCATCCAATGTGGCGACCATTTCGTCGCGATTGGCGATCGTGGCAGGATCGTTGGCCTGCAGCTGGGCGGCCTGCGGCGCGATCGTCAGCCCGAGCTGCGCCGTGTCGGTCTGGTAGGATTTGAAGTCGGCGAGGCGCAGCGCGATCTGCGTGCGCGTGTCCTTGTCGAATACGGGGGCGACCGCGTCGAAAAAGGCGGCCTGCCGCAAATCGAGCGTGCCGAGCTCGCTCTGCAATGATTCGAGGCGCCCTTTCGCAGCGGCACGATCCGCTTCGAGCGCGACCGCGTCCGCCGCGATCACGATGGCCTGCACGGTCGAGAGCAGAGCGTCGGTCCGCGCGCGCATGGCATCGAGCCGGCCGATCTGCTCGAATCGATGCGTCTGGAGCCGCACCTCGACGAGGGCGAACGCGGAGAGCGCAGCGGCGATCAGGGCCGGAATGACGACGATGGCGGTGAGCTTGTGCCCGATCGCGAGACGCATTTGAGGGTCCGTTGGGGATGGCGGACCAGTAGCTGCTCAAGCTTTGCGTTGGCTTAAGAGTTTATGAAACTTCGATGACAGGCGGCCTGCCGTCTTCCTTGTGGCGGAAAGTGCCCTTAGGGTTCTAGACCTCGAAAAGGTGCCTCACGAAAGGGCGGAGCGTCTCGTGCGATTGAATCGATCAATCTTCTGTGTCGCTGCTTTGGTGGCGCTCGCCGTGCCCGTAGCGGCCGAGCCGAAGCAGGTGCCGCAATCCTCCGCGGAGATGCTCTCGTTTGCGCCGGTGGTGAAAAAGGCGGCGCCGGCGGTCGTCAACGTCTACGCCTCGCGCACCGAGAAGGTGCAGCGCAACCCGCTGTTCGATGATCCGGTCTTCCAGCAGTTCTTCGGGGGGGCGCCGTCGTCGCCGCGCTCGCAGACGATGCGCTCGCTCGGCTCGGGCGTGGTCGTCGACCCGTCCGGGTTGGTCGTCACGAACTACCACGTGATCGACCAGATGACCGACGTGAAGGTCGCGCTCTCAGACCAGAGCGAATATCCCGCGCAGATCGTGCTGCGCGACCAGCGCAACGATCTCGCCGTGCTCAAGATCAAGGGCGAGGGCCCGTTTCCGACGATGGAGATGGGCGAGTCGGACAAGGTCGAGGTCGGCGACATCGCGCTGGCGATCGGCGACCCGTTCGGCGTCGGCCAGACGGTGACGCAGGGCATCGTCTCGGCGCTGGCGCGCACCAACGTCGCGCAGGGCGTGTCGGCCTTCTACCTGCAGACCGACGCGTCGATCAATCCGGGCAATTCGGGCGGTGCGCTCGTCGACACGCATGCGCGGCTCGTCGGCATCAACTCGGCGATCTTCTCGCAATCGGGCGGCTCGGTCGGCATCGGCTTCGCGATCCCCGTCGACATGGTGAAGATCGTCGTCGCCGCCGCCAAGGCCGGCGACAAGATCGTGCACCGGCCGTGGCTCGGCGCCTCGCTGCAGGGCGTCACCTACGACATCGCCGAGACGTTCGGCATGAACCGGCCGATCGGCGCGCTGGTCACCGACGTCGTCGACAATGGCCCGTCGGCGGCGGCCGGCGTCGAGCGCGGCGACCTCATCACCGCGATCGACGGCAAGCTCGTCGAGAGCCCCGAGAGCTTCGGCTTCCGCTTTGGCACCAAACCGATCGGCGGCACGGTGACGCTCACTGTCCGGCGCGGCACCAAGTCGAAGCAGATCGACGTCAAGCTCGAGCGCGCCCCCGAGGTGCCGAAGCCGGAAAAGGTGACGATCGCGGGTGCGAGCCCGTTCTCAGGCATCACCGCCGTCAACCTGTCGCCGGCGATCGAGGAGGAGCTGTCGAGCCCCGAGAATCGCGACGGCGTCGTGATCACCAGCGTCGCCCCCGAGTCCAACGCCGCCGCCGTCTCGTTCCAGAAGGGTGACCTGATCCTCGCGATCAACGACGTGCCGATCAAGACGACAGACAATCTGGTCAAGGCGACGGCGTCGCGCACCTATTACTGGAAGCTGTCGCTGCTGCGCGGCGGCGAGGTGATCAACACGGTGTTGAACCAGTAGTACGCCCGCGATGCCGCGACAGGACTGCAGCCTCTTTGCGCTACCCGCGATCGCGACCGAGCGCCTCGCTCTGCGTCAGTTGGCGTCGGGCGACGCGGACGCGTTTCGCGCCATGACCGACGAGCCCGCGATCACCGAGGTCGTCGCCGACCTGCAGACGCCCTTCACGCTGGCCGATGCGGCGCGCCTGATCGTGGGGCAGGGCGACGGCCGCGACGCATTCTGGGGCGTGCGACCGCGGGGCGAGGCGACGCTGATCGGCACGATCGGCACGCATCTCGTGGGCGAGGACGAGATCGAGGTCGGCTACTGGTTCGCGAGCGCGCACCACGGCCGCGGCTTCGCTTCCGAGGCGGTTGCCGGGCTGCTGGCTACGCTCGTCGAGGCCTACACGCGTCGCCGCATCTTCGCCGAGTGCCGCCCGCAGAACGCGCCCTCGTGGCGCCTGCTCGGGCGACTGGGCTTCGTGCCGGATGGCACGGACGGCAAGCGCGACGGGCGCAAGCGCCTGGTCCTCGCCGGCTCCTCGCTTGCGAGCCGAGCCTAGCGCGCGGCGCGACCGCGTTCAGCCCGACGTCTGCAGCTGCTCTTCGATCGACCGCGTCAGCGGCGTCGCGATGTCGCCGGTATGCTTCGTCGTCACCGTCTCGACCAAAACGATCCAGCACTCCTCGTCGGCGACGGGATTGTGCATCACGCCCTTCGGCACCACGCAGAGCTCGCCCGCGTTCAGGACGGTCTCCTGTCCGTCCTCGAACTGGATGCGCAGCCCGCCCCGCACGACCTGGAACAGCTCGTCCTCGTCATCGTGCTTGTGCCAGGCGAGCTGGCCTTTGACCTTGGCGACCTTCACGTACTGGTCGTTGACGCGGGCGACGACCTTCGGCGACCAATGCGCGCTCAGGCCTTCGAACGCCGTCTTCAGATCGATTGCGTTCATGGCTTCGTCTCCCGCTCGGCTGGTCAGCGCGGAGTAGATATGGAGGCAGGCCTGCGCTCGCAACGCGGACGCCGGCTGCCTCTTGCCGGATGGCGGCGGGTGCCGGCGTGTGGCAATCGTCTCTCACAAAACGGAGGAGCGCTCATGCCGGCCTTCGGCGATTACCAGAACGAGATCTATTTCGCCGGCCTGCGCGGCGTTCGGCCGAAGCTGCCCGTCGACTACGCGACACTCGTCGAACGGGCGCGCGCGGCGCTGCCGCCGGGGATCATCGACTATGTCGAGGGTGGCTGCGGCAACGAGTTCACCCAGCGCAACAACGTCGCCGCCTTCGAGCGCTGGGGCCTGATGCCGCGCATGCTGCGGGCCCACACCGAGCGTGACCTCTCGATCGAGCTGTTCGGCCATCGCTTCCCGACGCCGATCTTCATGGCGCCGATCGGCGTCATCGGGATCTGCGCGCAGGACGGGCACGGCGACCTCGCCGCCGCCCGCGCCTCGGCCGCGACGGGCATCCCCGTCATGGCCTCGACGCTGTCGAACGATCCGCTCGAGCAGGTCCGCGAGGCCTGCGGGCCGACGCCGGCCTTCTTCCAACTTTACACGCCGCGCGACCCCGCCGTGGCCGAGAGCCTCGTCCATCGCGCCGAGGCGGCCGGCTACAAGGCGATCGTCGTCACGCTCGACACCTGGCTCACCGGCTGGCGCCCGCGCGACCTCAACACCGCGAACTTCCCGCAGCTGCGCGGCCACGTGCTGCAGAACTATTTTGGCGACCCGCACTTCCGCGCGTCGCTCGAGAAGCCGCCGGAAGAAGACCTCGCGAGCGCCGTGACGCGCTGGGCGCAGATCTTCGGCAAGCCGCTGACCTGGGACGACCTGCCCTGGCTGCGTTCGCTCACCAAGCTGCCGATGATCCTGAAGGGCATCTGCGACCCCGACGATGCGCGGCGCGCGATCGATGCCGGGTTCGACGCCATCTATTGCTCGAACCACGGCGGCCGCCAGGCCAACGGCGGCCTCGCCGCGCTCGACATGCTGCCGGACGTGGTCGCCGCGTCGGGGCGAACGCCGGTGCTGTTCGACTCGGGCGTCCGCTCGGGCACCGATGTCATCAAGGCGCTGGCGCTCGGCGCGACGGCGGTCGGCATCGGCCGGCCCTACGCCTATGGCTTGGCGCTCGATGGCGTCGACGGCATCGTCCACGTGCTGCGCTCGATCCTCGCCGAGGCGGACCTGCTGATGGCGGTCGACGGCTATCCCTCGCTGGCCGCGCTGGAGCCGAGCGCGATGCGTCGCATCGGCTGACCCGCGCCGAGCGCATGGACAAGAGGGGCCGCGCTCGGGCATAAGTCGCCCCATCGCGGATAAGAGGACCGACCGTCTTGGCCACTCTCATGGGCAGCCTGACCCGCATCTTCACCTGGTGGAACGGCCAGACCGTCGGCACGGCGTGGCATACCGCCCGCAGCGGCGAGCGTGTCGGCAGCGACGAGGTCGGCAACGTCTATTACCGCACGCGCGGCGGCGCGATCGACCCGACGCTCGGCTTCCAGCGGCGCTGGGTCATCTATCCCGGCTATTCCGAGGCCTCGACCGTCCCGCCGGGCTGGTACGGCTGGCTGCACCACACGACCGATGTGCCGCCGCCGGACGAGACTTACGTCCCCAAGGACTGGCAGAAGCCGCACCGCCCCAACATGACCGGCACGCCCGAAGCCTGGCGCCCGCCGGGCTCCACGCTCCGCGCCAACGCCCGCCCGCCCGCCACGGGCGATTACGAGGCGTGGTCGCCGGAATAGGATTTCCTTCTCCCGCAAGGGGAGAAGGCAGATCACGCCCGGGACGACGGCCGGGGCGACCGCTACCGCTCGACGATCACCCGCGTCCCGACATGCACGCGGTCGTAGAGATCGGTGACGTCGGTGTTGGTCATGCGGATGCAGCCCGACGACACGGCCTGGCCGATCGTTTCCGGCTCGTTCGAGCCGTGGATGCGGAACATCGTGCCGCCGAGGTACATGGCGCGAGCGCCGAGCGGGTTGTCGATGCCGCCCTTCATGTGGCGCGGCAGATCGGGGCGGCGCTTCAGCATCTGCGGCGGAGGCGTCCAGGCCGGCCATTCCTGCTTCGCGGCGATCGTCTTGACGCCGCTCCACACGAAGCCGGGGCGGCCGACGCCGACGCCGTACCTGATGGCCTGGCCGCCGGGCTGCACGAGATAGAGGCGGCGCTCCTTGAGCGAGACGATGACGGTGCCGGGATGCTCGCGGCCGGCGTAGCTGACGATCTCGCGCGGCGGCGCGGCGGTGCCGGCGGGCGTGGTGAAAGGCGAGCGGAGGAAATCGAACAGATCTGCCTTCGCCGGCGCGGCGCCGAGAGTCAGGCCGATGGCGAGGAGGCTTGCGTAACCCGAAATCCTGCGGTTCATCGTGCTATCCCTGAGGGCGACGCATCGCCGGGCGCTGCGATTTTCCCTTGCCGCAGGGGATGAAGACAACCCGCGCTGGCGGGATGACGGCCCTTTTCGGCACCTCGTTGCCCCTCTGCAACAGGCGCGCAAAGGTCCGCCGGCAAACCGTTGAAAAGGCTGGATTATGCTTACACTTCCGATCCCCGGCGCGCTGGCCTTTGCGGTGTTCCTGACGATCTGGTTCACTGTGCTCTTCGCCGTGCTGCCGATCGGCGTGCGCTCGCAGGCCGAGGCCGGCGAGGTCGTGCCCGGCACCGAGCCCGGCGCGCCGACCGCGCCGCGGCTGTGGATGAAGGCGGGGCTGACGACGCTCGTCTCGATCGTCGTCTTCGTCCTGCTCGTCATGGTCTTTCGCGTCGTGGGATAGGGAGCTGCGCGATGCTGATTCGCAAGGCGACGGAGGCCGACCTCGACGCGATCACCGCGATCTACGCGCAAGCGGTCGACCACGGGACGGGCACGTTCGAGACGATCGCGCCGAGCCGCGCGGTGATGGGCGCCCGCTATGCCAAGGTCCTCGCCATGGGCGCGCCCTGGCTCGTCGCGGAGGAGGCGGACCAGGTGCTGGGCTACGCCTACGCGGGCCCGTTTCGCGAGCGCGCCGCCTATCGCTTCACGGTCGAGGATTCGGTCTATGTCGCCCAGGCGGCATGGGGCCGGGGCGTCGGCCGCCTGTTGCTGGAGGCTCTCATCGTGGCCTCGGCCGAGGCCGGGTTCCGGCAGATGCTGTCGCTGATCGGTGACAGCGCCAACACGGGCTCGATCCGCCTGCATGAGGTCTGCGGCTTCACGCATGAAGGTGTGATGAAAGCGACGGGCTGGAAGCACGGCCGCTGGCTCGACGTCATCGTGATGCAGCGCCCGCTCGGCGACGGCGTTGCCACGCTTCCGGAGGGCGAATGATGCAGGGCACACGGAGAGTATTCATGGCCGCAGGCGGCGCGATGGTGGCAGGCGGGCTCGGCGCGGGAGCGGCGTCCGCGGAGGGCGTTCCGTTCGAGGTGCCGCAGCCGAGCGTGCCAATCGCAGGCGGCGGCCGCGCCCCGGTGCGCCGCATCTACTGCATCGGTCGCAACTACCCGGAACACGCGAAGGAGATGGGCTCGGACCCGAAAGCCGAGCCGCCGTTCTTCTTCCAGAAGCCGTCGGATGCCGTGCAGCCCATCGCCGAGGGGAGCGTGGGCGAGCACGCCTATCCACCGCTGACCCACAACTACCACCACGAGCTCGAGCTCGTCGTGGTGCTGAAGAGCGGCGGCCGCGACATCGCGCCGGGCGAGGCGCTCGACCACGTCTACGGCTACGCCATCGGCCTCGACATGACGCGCCGCGACCTTCAGCAGAAGATGAAGGACGGCAAAAAACCCTGGGAGATCGGCAAGAGCTTCGATTATGCCGCCCCGCTCGGCCCGGTGCACCCCGTCGCCGCGATCGGCCATCTCGCAAAGGGCACGATCACGCTCAGCGTGAATGGGGCCGTGCGGCAGACCGACGATCTGTCGGCGATGATGTGGAGCGTGCCCGAGCAGATCGCCGAGCTGTCGAAGGGCAGCGAGCTGAAGGCGGGCGATATCATCTTCACCGGCACGCCGGCCGGCGTCGGGCCGGTGGTGAAGGGCGATCTGCTCGAAGGCCGGATTGCGGGGCTGCCGGGCCTCAGGGTGCGGATCGTCTGAGCGGACCGGCGATCGCGCACGTGGCGCGCGCCGAGGCGCGCCGGGCGACGAGCAGCACGCCGCCTTGGCCCGCACCGGCCAACGCGGCCGTCTCGGCCACGGAGGGCACGCCGTGCAGCTGTTCGATGCGCGCGGATGTTGTTTGCGCGGCCGCCGCGAACGACTGGAGCGCGCTCTTGTCGAGAAAAGTGAGCGGCAGACCGAGCTGCACCGCCGCCTCCGCGAGCCCCGCTTCGTGGCGCTTCTCTTCGATGGAGAATATGCCGCCGGGCTGCGCCTCCGCCGGCAGCGCCGCCAGCGTCTCGCGGACCAGCGCCACGATGTCGTCCGCCGGGCAGCCCTTCCGGCAGCCGACGCCGATCGCGATCAAGGTTTGGTCACCGCCCATTGCGTGATCGGCATCGCCGGGCGCCAGCCGCGGAAGCGGCCGATCGCATCCGCATGCGCGATCGAGACCATCGTCAGCTCGCCGCCATGGGCGCGATGCAGCGCGGCGAGATGCGCCTGCGTCTCGACCGTCACGGCATTGACGACGAGCCGGCCGCCGGAGGGCAGGGCCTCGAGCGCGTGCTCGATCAGCGCCCGATCGCTGCCCCCGCCGCCGATGAAGATCGCATCTGGCGACGACAGGTCAGCGAACACCTCGGGCGCCCGCTCCGCGCGGATCTCGACGCCGGGGACGCCGAGGGTCGCCGCGTTGTGGACGATCCGCGCCGCGCGCTCCGGCCGCGCCTCGATCGCCGTCGCGCGGTTGGCCGGATCGAGCAGCGCCCATTCGATCGCGACCGAGCCCGAGCCCGAGCCGACGTCCCACAGATGCGCGCCGCGAAACGGCCGCAGCGCGGACAGCACGATCGCCCGCATCTCGCGCTTGGTGATCTGCCCGTCGTGCTCGAACAGCTCGTCCGGTAGGCCCGGCGCGATAGGCAGCAGCTGCGCGTCGTGCCCCGCCTCGACCTCGACCGCGACGACATTGAGGGCATCGATGTCGTCAGCCGCCAAACTGTCGGCGGTCCAGCGCCGCACACGTTCGCGGCGTCCGCCGAGCGCCTCCAGGACCGTGAGGCGCGAGGCACCGAGGCCGCGCGCGACGAGGAGCGCGGCGAGCTTGCCCGCCGTCGTCTCGTCCCAGGTCAGGCACAGCAGCTTCGCGCGGGGCTGCAGGTGCGGGAGGATGCGGACGAGGTCGCGCCCGTGCAGCGAGACGACGGCTACGTCCTGCAGCGCCCAGCCGAGCCGGCTCGCGGCCAGGCTGAGGCTCGAGGGCGCCGGCAGGCAGATCATCTCCTCGGGCGCGACGGCGGCGGCGAGCAGCGGTGCGACGCCGTAATAATAGGGATCGCCCGAGGCGAGCACGCAGACCGGCTCGCCGCGCCGCGCCAGGATCTTTGGGATCGCATCGTGCAGCGGCGACGGCCACGCCATCGTCTCGGCCGCGAGCGGCGCGGCCAGCGCGAGGTGCCGCTTGCCGCCGACGACGAGCCTGGCTTGCGCGATCAGCCGCGTCGCGGCAGGGGAGAGGCCGTCTTGCCCGTCCTCGCCGATGCCGACGATCGACAGCCAGGGAGTTTTTTGTGCCGTCATCCGACGCCTCCCGTCACGTCCCGAGTTCACGAGTGCTGATCCTGGGGGGCACGAGCGAAGCCACCGCGCTCGCAGGCATACTCGCGCGCCGCGTCGATATCGAGGCGACGCTCTCGCTCGCCGGCCGCACCATCGCGCCCGCGCCGCAGCCGCTGCCGACCCGCATCGGCGGCTTCGGCGGCGCCGACGGCCTCGCCGCCTACATCAGTGCGCAAAACATCGCGGTGCTGGTCGACGCCACGCATCCCTTTGCGGCGACGATCTCGTGCAACGCGCGAGATGCGGCGGCCCGTGCGGGCATTCCGCACGTCGTCGTCGGCCGACCGCCCTGGCGGCCGGGCGCCGGCGACGACTGGAATGAGGTCGACGACGTCGCCGCCGCGGTTGCCGCGCTTGGCCCCGCGCCGCGCCGCGTCTTTCTCACCATCGGTCGGCAGCAGCTCGCACCTTTTGCCGCCGCGCCGCAGCACGACTACCTCGTGCGCGCGATCGATCCTGCCGACGCGCAGCTCTTGCCTAACGCGCGATGGATCGCGGCGCGGCCGCCCTTCGATGCCGACGGGGAGGAAGCGCTGATGCGGGCGGAAGGGATCGAAGTGCTGGTCACCAAGAACAGCGGTGGCACGGCGACCTTCGGAAAGTTGGAAGCCGCGCGCCGCATCGGCCTGCCTGTCATCGTGGTGCGGCGACCCGAGGCCGACGGAGACGCGCTCGGCATCGAGGCCGCGATGGCGGCGATCGACGCTCATCTCGCCCCGCGCGGCGTGTAGAGCCAGCGTTCGGCGCCCGGCCGCTCGATCGAGCGCGTCGCCGAGGAGCCGATGAGGACCAGCGTGCTCATGTCGGCGATGCGCGGATCGGCGGCGGCAAGCGTGGTCAGCACGATGCGCTCGTCCGGCCGCCCGACCGCACGTGCGAAGGCGACGGGCGTGTCGCCGGCCTTCAGGCCGCGCAGCAGCGCGAAGGCCTCGACGATGCGGTCGGGCCGCGCCAGCGAGGCTGGATTGTAGAGCGCGATGACGAAGTCGCCCTCGGCCGCCGCGGTGAGGCGCCGCTCGACGAGCGCCCAGGGCTTCAAATTGTCGGAGAGCGAGATGGCGCAGAAATCGTGGCCGAGGGGCGCGCCGAGCCGCGCGGCGGCCGCCTGCATCGCCGAGACGCCCGGCGTCACCACGATGTCGAGCGCGCGCCACGCGGGATCCCCGTGCTCGACCGCCTCCAGCACCGCCGCCGCCATCGCGAAGATGCCGGGGTCGCCGCCGGAGACCACAGCTACACGATGTCCGGAGGCCGTCAGTTCGAGTGCAAACCGGGCACGGTCCAACTCGACGCGATTGTCGCTGGCGTGGATCGTCTGGTCCGGCCGCGGCGTCAGGCGGGCGAGATAGGGCGCGTAGCCGACGAGATCGCTCGCCGCCGCGACCTCCGCCGCCGCCTCGGGCGTCGTCCAGCGCTCCGGCCCCGGCCCGAGGCCGACGATGGTGAGACGGCCGATCATACGGGGACCAGCGCGGCGAGGGCCGCGCGTGCCGCCGGAAGATCGAGGCCGCGCCGGGTCGGCGGGTCGCTGGCGCGGCCGTCGACGACGAGGTCGTAAAAACCGTCGCGGGCGACGAGCGTCGCGCGTGCCGGGCAGGCTTGGGCGCAGCCTTTGGCGCAGCCGGATACGTGCAGGCCGATCCCTGGACCGAGGGCCGGGGCGAGGGCGGCGAGCGCGTCGGCATCGGCGCGCGTAGCCGTGGTCCCGCGCGCGCAGTCCGGGGCGCCGACGCAGGCGGCGACGCGGAGGCGCGGGTCGCCGGGGTCGACGATGAAGCCGGCGCGCTCGGCGCGTACGCGTGCGGCGGCGTCGGCAATGCCGGGCAGCATCAGGCTGCGCCACGGCGTCAGCCGCAGCTCGCCCGCGCCCACCTCGGCGAGATCCGCCGCGAGCCGCAGCATGTAGGCTTCCAAACGACCGTAGGGCGCGGCCAACGTGAGGACCTCCCTTCTCCCCTCGCGGGAGAAGGTGCCGGCGAAGCCGGCGGATGAGGGGGCGTAGCCGGAAGAGTCTCTGCCCTGGGCGCGCAACTCTCCCGGCCGCGACCCCTCATCCGCCCTTCGGGCACCTTCTCCCGCAAGGGGAGAAGGCAGATCGCGACCGGCGTGGCAGGCGGCCCGCACAATGTCGGCGCCCAGCATTTCGATCAGCGCGCGCATGCGCCTCGCCTCGGGCACTCGAACGAACAGTGCCAGCGCGCCGCGCGCGATCGTCTCGGCCCGATCGACGAGCTCGTCCGCCCCGCACATGCCGATCACCAGTGCCTCATCGCGCGTGCCGCCCAGCCCGATCGCGAACACGCCGTCGTGCCAGTCGAACCGCACGTCGGCCGGCACGCCGGCGAGCGACGGCGGACTGCCGTCGTCGATCAGAAATCCGAACTTCGTCGGCAGCGCGTGCAACTCGCGCACGCTCGTGAGCCGCTCTTCGAGCGCCGCGACGAGCAGGCGGATGTCGGGGCCGTCGTGCAGTCCGGCCATCGGGCTCGCGACGACGTTGCGCACCGCCTCGGCCGCCGCGTCGCAATCGACAAGGCCGAGCGCGCGCAGCGCCTCGACCAACGCGGGGAGTGTATCCTCGCGCACGCCGCGCATCTGCAGATTGGCGCGCGCGGTGAGGTCGAGCTTGCCGTTGCCGTAGCGCGCGGCGAGATCTGCGATCGCGCGGGCCGTCGCGGCGGACAGGATGCCGCACGTCGGCCGCAGGCGCGCGATGAGGCCGTCTGCCGCCGCCATCGGCTGCAGGATGCCAGGGCACCAGCCTTTTCGCAGATCTTGGCGCAGCTCGGGGCTCACGACGCCCCCAGCATGTCGGCGAGGATCGCGGAATCCGAGTTGCGGCGGCTGGTCCACAGGCCGCGCGTTGCGGCATCGCGGAAGCGCGCGGCGATCGCGCGGGCGGCGTCAGGGTTGGCTTCTGCGAGGAAGGCGCGCACCTCGGCCTCGCCGCAGGTCGCGGCAAACAGCAGGTCGAACTGGCGGCTCGTCACGGCGTCGCTCATCACGGCGAAGGCGTAGAGGTTGTCGACCGTCTCGGCGATCTCGGCGGCCCCGCGATGGCCGTGCCGCATCTGGCCGGCGATCCAGCGCGGGTTCGCCGAGCGGCCGCGGACGACGCGGGCGATCTCCTCGGTTTGGGTGCGGACTTTCGGCCGCTCGGCGTCGCCTGCGTCGAGGTGGTAGAGGGCCGGCGTGCGCCCGAGCACCTCGGCGGCCGCCGCGAAGCCGGCCTCGGCCTCGACATTGGCGGCGGCATCGAGCGTGTCGGCATCGTCCATGTCGCGCACGTGGACGAAGGCGTCGGCTGCCGCGACGCGCGCGGCGAAGTCGTCGCTCGCCGTCGCCGCGGCCGTGGCGCCGCCGTAGGCGTGCGAGGCGGCGGCGAGATAGGCGCGGCCGAGATCGTCGCGCGCGGCGAAAGAGTCGGCGTCGAGCGCGTTGGAGAGGCCGATGCCGTAGCGCTCCGGCGCGGCGCCGAAGATGCGCGGCGCCGGGGTGCCGGCGCGTCGCGCGCGGGCGAGCGGGTTGATCTCATCGTCCTCGTCGAGCGCCGCGACGGCGGCGACAGCCTGGTCGAAGAGCGCGATCTGCGTGGGGAAGATGTCGCGGAACAGGCCGGAGATGCGCAGCGTGACGTCGACGCGTGGTCGCTCGAGGACGGCAAACGGCAGGATCTCGAAGCCGGACACGCGGGTGGTCGCCGCGTCCCAGGTCGGGCGGACGCCGAGATGCGCGAGGGCTTGCGCGAAATCCTCGCCGGCGGTGCGCATGGTGGCCGAGGCCCACAGGTCGAGCACGATGGCGCGCGGCCAGTCGCCGTGGTCCTGCGCGTAGCGCTCGGCCACCGCGTCCGCGGCGCGGCGGCCGGTCTCGGCGGCGGTGCGGCTCGGCACGGCGCGCGGGTCGGTGCCGTAGAGGTTGCGGCCGGTCGGCAGCACGTCGGTGCGGCCGCGCGCCGGCGCGCCGGCGGGGCCGCCGGGCACGAAGCGGCCGGCAAGAGCGGCATGCAGGCCGTCGCGCTCGGCGGTGGCGCACGCCGTCGACCGCCCCCACACATGCAGCCCGTCGCGGATGCGCATCTCCTTGATGTCGCAGAGCCAGGCGTCGAGCGCGACGAGCGCGCCCTGGCCGGCTGCGAGGTCGACGCCGGCCTCGGTGGCGAGGCCGGTCTCCTGGGCGCGGGCGACGAGGGCGCGCGCGATCAGCTTGGCGCGCTTGGGGTCGAGCGTCTCGGCGGCGGCGTATTCGTCGAATAGGGCCTCGAGCTCGATTGCGGCCCCGTGCGCACCGGCGGCGACGAGCGGCGGCGTGAGATGGCCGAGCGTCAGCGCGGCGTTGCGTCGCTTGGCCTGCGCCGCCTCGCCGGGGTTGTTGACGATGAAGGGGTAGATGCACGGCGTCGGGCCGAGCAGCGCCTCGGGGGCGCAGGTCTCGTCGAGCGCCACAGGTTTGCCGGGCAACCATTCGAGCGTGCCGTGCGTGCCGAGATGGACCAGCGCGTCGATCGTCCGGGCGTGCCGCAGCCAGAGGTAGAACGCGACATAGGCGTGGCGCGGGGGCAGGGCGGCATCGTGGTACTCGGCCTTGCGCTCGTCGCGCCGGCCGCGATCGGGCTGCAGGGCGAGGGTGAGGCGGCCGAGCTGCAGGGCGCGGAAGTGGAAGGCGTTGTCGGTGACGGCGGGGTCGTCGGCGGGCTCGCCCCAGCGGGCGGTGATGGAAGTCGACGAAGGGACGCGGGCAGGGCGGCGAGGAGCTTGCGATAATCTTCGAGGGAGAGCGCGGCTTCTCCTTCTCCCGCTTGCGGGAGAAGGTGGCCCCGCGACGCGGGGTCGGATGAGGGAGGTTGGAGGTTGTTCTCAACGCCGGCCGCAGCAGACCGTCCGGAACATCCCTCATCCGACCCGACTTCGTCGGGCCACCTTCTCCCGCAAGCGGGAGAAGGAGCGCGCGTCATCTGCTCGACCAAATCTGCCGGCAGCGGCGGGATCGCGTACCCCGCCTCCCGCAGATCCTCGCAGATGGCGGCGACGCTGGCCCAGGTGTCGAGGCCGACGGCATAGGCCGCGCGGCCGGCGCGGCCGGGGTAGTCGGAGAGCACCATCGCAAGCCGCCGCTCGGGCGCGGGCGTGCGGCGCAGGCGCACCCAGGCGGCGGCGAGCGCGGCGACGAAGGCGACGCGCGAGGGCAGCGGGCGGTGCACGAGGCGGGTGAATTCGAGCGCGTCGTGGCGCGGGCTCTCGGCCTTGGCCGAGATCGCGCACGTAACCAGCCGCCCGTCCATCTCGGGCAGGACGACGTTCATCGCGAGATCGGCCGGGCCGAGGCCGCGCGGGTTGGCGCGCCATTGCGCCTCGCTGGCGCCGGCGAGGATCGCCTGCAGCACCGGCGCGTCGGCGGCATCGAGCACGCTGTGCCCGCCGTCGCCGCGACCGGAGAAGGCGGTGGTGTTGACGATGACGTCGGGGCGCTCCGCCGCGATCTCGGCGCGAAGCACCTGCGCCGCCGCGGGGTCCTTCAGGCTCGTCGCGTAGAGCGCGGTCACGGCGAGGTTTTGGCCGGCGAGCGCGTCGGCGAGCGCGACGATCGGCGCGCAATCGTCGGCCAGCACCATCGAGCGATAGAAGGTGATCAGCGCCCGGCCCTCTGCGTGCGGCACTTCTCGGCAGGCGGCCTCGTAGCGACCGGCGGCCGGCAGTGGTTTGGGCTCCGACCAAGGCGCGGGATGGCCGAGCGCGCTCTCGATCCAGCCGAGCGCCGAGCCGATGTTGCCGGCGCCGCCGTGCTGGAAATAGGCCCAGAGCCGGCGGAGGTCGGCGACGGGCAGAGTTGAGGCTGCGTCGAGCCGCGAATCCTCGCGATGGTCGCCGGGCAGCAGCGCCAGATGGACGCCGTTCGCGTGGGCGACGCGGGCGAGCTCGTCGACGCCGTAGCGCCAGTAGTCGAGGCCGCCGAGCAGGCGCACGAGCACGAAGCGCGCGTTGGCGATCACGCGCTCGGCGTAGATATCGATCGAATAGGGGTGCTTGAGCTGCGCGAGGCTGGCGAGGCGGAACGTCAGCGGGCTATCGCGCGCCTCGGCCGCGGCGGCGACGGCGCCGAGGTCGCTGTCGGTGAAGGAGAGGACTACGACATCGCCGGCGCTCTGCCCGAGGTCGACGGCGGAGTCCGTCTCCTCGAGCGTCCGGCTCTGCGTGACCAGGAGGTGCATCGCTAGGCCGCGATCGCCGCGCGGATCGCGGCCGCGTCGAGCCCCTTCTCGCCGATGACGACGAGGCGGCCTTGCCGCTCCTCGTTCGCGGCCCAGGGCCGATCGAAGCGCTTCTCGAAACGCGCGCCCACCCCCTGCACGAGCAGCCGCATCGGCTTGCCGTCGACGGCGACGAAGCCCTTGATCCGCAGCACGTCGTGCGCGGCGGCGACGTCGGCGAGGCGGCGCAGGAAAGCGTCGGGTTCGGCGACGGCGTCCACGGGCACGACGAAACTGTCGAAATCGTCGTGGTCGTGCTCGGGCTCGTCATCGTGGCAAGACGGGCGCGCAGCAAGGTCGTCCTCGGCGCGCGCGTCGAGGCCGAGCAGCAGCGCGGCGTCGAGCTTGCCCTCGCGCGCCGCGACGATTTTTCCGCGCGGGACGACGGCCTTGATTTCCGCTTCGACCCGTTCGCGTGTGGCGGCGTCGACGAGGTCGGTCTTGTTGAGGACGATGAGGTCGGCGCAGAGCAGTTGGTCCTCGAACACCTCCTCCAGCGGGTTGTCGTGGTCGACGCTGGGGTCGGCGGCGCGCTGCGCGGCGACCTTGGCCGGATCGTCGGCGAAGCGCCCCGCGGCAACGGCGGCTGCATCCACGACCGCGATAACGCCGTCGACGGTGAGGCGGCGGCGCACGTCGGGCCAGTCGAACGCCTTTACCAGCGGCTTCGGCAGCGCGAGGCCGGAAGTCTCGATCACGATGTGCTCCGGCGGCGGGTCGAGCTTCAGCAGCGTCTCGATCGCCGGCAAAAAGTCGTCGGCGACGGTGCAGCAGATGCAGCCGTTGGCGAGCTCGATGAGGCCGCAGGCCGCGTCGCCGCAATCGCGCAGGATGTCGCCGTCGACGCCGATGTCGCCGAACTCGTTGACGATGAGCGCGAGCCGGCGGCCCTTCGCGGTTTCGATGACGTGGCGGATCAGCGTCGTCTTGCCGGCGCCGAGGAAGCCGGTGACGATGGTGGCGGGGATCTTCGTGGTTGTCAGCTTGGCGAGAGCGGGCGGGACGGCGGGCGACATCAGCGACTTTCCCGGGTGTCGTGGCGCGCGCCGTATCGGCTATCCGCGCCCGGGACACCCCGCCCGGTCGCACGCGATCGGCACCGGCAGGTCTCCTGGCTCGCGGAGGTTCGAGCTGGCACGCTGCCTTCCCGGTTGCCCAGTGGCGAGGTCGCAAGACCTCTCGCGCGCCGCTCCGCTTACAGTTGCGGGGGCAGCCGTGGATTAGGCTTTGGCTGAGGAGCCGCGGGCCGCACCACATTCCCTCTTCGCCCTCGCGAGCGAGGGACCGATGTCACGGGCACCCTCGCCGGTGAGGGGGCAGGTGTCAACGGGCGGGCTTAGTGGACTCACGCCTCGACTTCCCGCGCCCGCACCTTCTGGATCGAGCGCTTCAGGCCCGTGATCGAGAAATCCTTGTCGATCAGGGAGAGCGTCGCGAGGAAGGTCAGGCCGCCGAGGGCGAGGCAGGCGACTGTGGCGGCGTGCGAGTCGGGCAGGATGTAGAGCGCCGCGAAGCAGGCGAGGCCGCCGGCGAGCCCGGCGATGGCTGGGGTGCCGGTCGCGGCGAGTAGGCGGGAGGGCGCGACCTCGTAGGTGCGGCCGACGATCACGCCCATCATCACCGAGTAGGCGAGCTGGGCCAGCGCGACGCCGACCGTCGCGCCGATGGGGCCGATCCAATAGCCGAGTGCGACGGCGGCGACGCGGCTCGCGCTGAGCGCCGCGGTCGTCCAGAGGAAGAGCTTGTTGTGGCTCGTCGCCAGCAGTGCGGCGCCACCAATCGTGGCCGTCGCGGACAGCGCGTAGGCGCAGACGAGGATCTGGATGAAGAGCCCGGTGTGCCGCCACTTCTCGCCGAGCAGCATCGGGATCGCCTCGGGCGACGCGGCGGCGACGAGGCAGGCCGCCGGAAACACGGTCAGCATCATCAGCCGCACCATGTTGCACTGGAGCGCGGCGAACGGCGCGCCGACGAGCTTCAGGGCCTGCGCGTAGGTGGCGGCCCAGACCGGATTGCTCGCCGATTCGACGAGGAAGCGGCAGGCCTGGTTGGCGAACGTGTAGGTGCCGAGCGCGGCCGGGCCGAAGGCGAGCGAGAAGAGCAGGTTCTCGGCGAAGCGGCAGAACATGTCGATGAGGCGCGTGCCGACCAGCACGCCGCCGGTGTGGAGGTGGCTCGCCAGCGTCGCCAGCGAGATTTTCCGCCCCGGCAGCTCGAAGGCGAGCATGTTGAGACCGATCGCGCGGCCGCCGAAGGTCGCCGCGCTCTGGGCGGCGAGGCTCATCGCGCCGAAGCCGTGCAGGGCGAAACCGATCGCGAGGCCGGCGCCGAGGATCGTCGCCACGGTGTCGACGGCGGATAGCGAGACGAGATCGTTGCGCTGGTAGAGCCGCGCCGACGGCAGGGTGGAGACGGCGATGAAGAGGAAATTGAACGAGAGCAGGCCGAGCAGCGCGTGCAGCCGCGGCTCGTGCATCAGGGCTGCGAGGCCGAAGCCGCACAGGTTGACGATGCCGGCGACAACGACGCCGAGCGCGAGCATGACATAGAAGGCGGTGTTCCAGACCGTCCTGTCGTGCGAGCGCTCCTTGGCGAGCGAGGCGCCGAGGCCGCCGTCGGCGACGACGGTGAAGAAAGTGACGACCGGCAGCGCCATCGCGTAGAGGCCGAATTCCTTCGGCCCGAGCAGGCGGCCCATCAGCGGCAGCATGGCGAGCTGCAGCGCGGCCTTCAGCAGGCTCGAGGCGCCGCCCGCGGCGAGATTGCGCAGGAGGTCGCGGCGATGATCGCGACCGCGCTCGCGCAGCGGCGCGGCGGGGGCTCGTGCGTCGGCGGTGCTGGAAAGCTTGAGCAAGCGGTCGCCTTTGGTGGGGCCGTTCCCGCGACATTGTCCCCGCAGAGGTGAATGAAGCTCGAAGTCGGGCGGCCGGCCGCAGCATTCGGGTATGGCGGTTAAGGGCGCGTGAGGTCCGCCCTTCGCGCCGGGGCGCAATATCAACAAACCCTCAACCATGTTGCCGCCACCGCGTCGGCGCAGTCCCTTTGCGCTCAATACAATCGCGGGTCTTACGCTGCGACAGGCTGGGCCATTTGCAGGGGGCGGTGATGTCTCGATATGGATCACGCCGCCAAAGGATAAGCCTTGGTTGGGCGGATAGGGTCTCATGAGCGACGACCGGCACAAGCGGAAGATGGCCGCGCGCAAGGCGGTGCAGGACGCGGAGGTCGCCGCGAAGGCGATCGCCGAGAAGGGTCTGCTGATCGTCCATACGGGTCCCGGCAAGGGCAAGACGTCGGCTGCGATGGGCCTCGTCGTGCGGGCGCTCGGCTACGGCTGGAAGGTCGGCATCGTGCAGTTCATCAAGGGTGCCTGGGACACCGGCGAGAAGCACGCGCTGGAGCGCTTCGGCGATCTCGTGTCGTGGCACACGATGGGGGAGGGCTTCACCTGGGAGACGCAGGACCGCGAGCGCGACGTCGCCGCGGCGACGCGCGCATGGGACAAAGCGCAGGCGCTGATGGACGATCCCGAGATCAAGCTGCTGGTGCTCGACGAGCTCAACATCGCGTTGCGCTACGATTACCTGCCGTTGGACGCAGTGGTCGCGCGGCTGACGGCGCGCCGGCCCGACCTGCACGTCGTCGTCACCGGGCGCAACGCCAAGCCGGCGCTGATCGAGGCGGCCGACCTCGTCACCGAGATGGGGCTCGTGAAGCACCATTTCGCCGCCGGCGTGAAGGCGCAACAGGGGATCGAGTTCTAGGCGTCATTGCGAGCCGAAGGCGAAGCAACCCAGGGGCCAGCGACGAATGCTGCGGCAGGAGGCCCTGGGTTGCTTCGCTTCGCTCGCAATGACGATCGTTTTGCGAAAAACCAAGCTCGTTAACGCGTCCTTAAGCCTGCCAGCCGTCACCGCTTGACTTCCGTTGCGTGAGGCTGGGCAGCCTCGCTGCATGGACTCCCTCGCCGAGAATGGAAGCCGCTGGTTCTGTGCCGCCGCGCATACGGTGGGTACGGCTTCGTTCGAGATGCAGGCGTGCGGCGACAGTGGCAGTCGCTATTGGATCGGCGTGCTCACGATCTTTGCGGCGATCATCCTCGCGATCATCGCGCTCTGGCGATTCGGGTTCGGCGAGCGCAGCGCGGGCTAGCTCAAATCCACGCCGATACCGCCTCGACCGCATCCCCGAGCATGGCCGCGAGCATCGCCTCCCCCTTTTCGCGCGTCGCCAGCGTCGGATCGCCGATCGCGCCGGCGCGGCTGTGGTTCGCGGCCGTCGGGTCCGCGTGCTGCATCGGGCCGGGGCCCGGCGGTGACGCGGGGCTCGCCTCGGCGCGTGCCATCGACACGGAGCCGGGCGCCAGCGCGAGCATCATCGAGGTCTCGATCTCGTCGGCATGGCCGCCGTGCGGCTGCGTCGCCCGCGTGCGCACGGCCTCGCGAGCGCGCGGGCCATCGTAGACGCGGAGATGCAGCGCGGGGAGGCCGGCGAGCGCACGATCGACCGGAGCGATCGTGCTGATCCCGGTATCGACCACGATCACGCGCGCGCCATAGCCCACAAAAGATGTGGCCAGCTCGCGCACGACCGCCTCGAAGGTCGCCTCGGAGAGGCTCGCGCTGCCGGCATAGGCGACGAAGGCGGGGTAGAACCCGTAGGTCAGCGTCGGCCAGACGAGTGCGTCGAAGCGCGCGGCGAGGCTAGCCGCGAGCCAGTCCGCCTGCACCTGGTCGGTGCGCATCGGCAGGTGGAAGCCGTGCTGCTTGGCACCGGCGCCGATCGGCAGGATCGCGAGCGCGCCCGCGGCGAGGCGGCTGGCGATGGCGTCCCAGGTCATGGTGTCGACGTTCATGCTTGGCTCTCGCGACGAGAGCCGAGCTTAGTGCGCCTCGACCGGTCCCGCCATCTTCGGCGGCTTGCGCAGCAGCAGCACTGCCAGAAGGCTGATGATCAGGCCGACGGCCACCATGAAGAACGCGTCGGCATAGGCCGAGACATAGGCCTCGCGCCGCACCTGCGAGGCGATCGTCGAGAGGGCATGCATCCTGGCGATCGCCGGATCGGCGGCATTGCGGGCGCCGGCCATCAGCATCGCGAGTTGCTCCTGCGTGCGCTGCGCGTTGCGCGTCATCGCCTCGGCGAGCATCGAGAAGTGGAACTGCTCGCGCCGGTCGACCACCGTCGACAGCGTGGCGATGCCGATCGAGCCGCCGAGGTTGCGCATCATGTTGGAGAGCGCCGACGCATCCGCCGTGTCGCGCGGCGGCAGGCCGGCCGTCGAGAGCTGCGACAGCGGGATCGAGAACAGCGGCTGCCCCGCCGCGCGCAGCAGCTGCGGCAGGATCAGCTCGTTCATGCCGACGTCGTGCGTGAGGTTGACGTTGAGCCAGCACGAATAGGCAAAGAGCAGCGTGCCGGCGACGACGAGCAGGCGCGGGTCGACCCGGCGCATCAGGAACGGCATCATCGGGAAGACGAAGAGTTGCGGGATGCCGCTCCACATCACCACCCAGCCGATCTGCTCGGCATTGTAGCCTTGGATCTGCGCGCAATAGAGCGGGATCACGTAGGTCGAGCCGAGCGAGACGGCGCCGATCACCACCATCAGGCCCGTCGAGGCGCCAACCGTCGGGTTCTTTAGGACGCGCAGGTTGATGAAGGGCCGCTTCGCCATCAGCTCGCGCGCGATGAACAGCACAATGCCGACGATCGAGATGATCGTGAACCGCACGATGACGTCGGACTCGAACCATTCCTTGCGCTGGCCCTCCTCGAGCACGAACGTCATGCTGGAGAGGCCGATCGCCATGGCGATGACGCCGAACCAGTCGCCCTTAGCGAGCTCCTCCCAGCGCGTCTTCTGCGGCGCCAGCGCGTAGAGCTGCATCGCCGCCGCGAGGGGCCCTGGGATCAGGTTCAGATAGAAGATGTAGTGCCAGGAGAAATTGTCGGTGAGCCAACCACCGATGGTCGGGCCGATCGCCGGCGCGAAGGTCGCGGTCAGCCCGAAGATGGTGATGCCGATCGGCTGCTGGTGCTTCGGCAGCCGCGTGCGCAGGATGGTGATCGCGGTGGGGATCAGCACGCCGCCGGTGAACCCCTGGCCGGCGCGGAACAGGATGAGCTGCGGCAGCGAGGTGGAGAGCGCGCAGAGGACCGAGAAGCCGATGAACAGCGCGGTGTTGACGGAGAGGTAGCGGCGCAGGCCGAACACGTTGGAGCCGAGCCAGCCGGTGAGCGGTATGACGATGATCTCGGCCATGAGATAGGCGGTCGAGATCCAGCTGCCCTGCTCGGGCGAGGCGCCGATCGCGCCCTCGATGTTGGCGAGCGACGAGTTGGTGATCTGGATGTCGAGGATCGCCGTGAACGCGCCGAGGATCGCGCCGATCGTGGCGAGCCAGTCCTTGAGCGAGGCTTTGGGCTGATCGGTCATCGCGACATCTACCGCGCGCTGACCTGCTTCACGTCGGCCGGATTCGCCGATGCCTCGCCACGCACGTCGATCACAGCCTCCGCCGATAGCCCCGGCCGCAGGCGCGCGATCAGCGGGTCACCGGGCTCGAGCGCGATCTTCACGGGCACGCGCTGCACGATCTTGGTGAAGTTGCCGGTCGCGTTCTCGGGCTGCAGCAGCGCGAACTGCGAGCCGGTGCCCGGCGCGAACGAATCGATGCGGCCGTGGAACACGTGGTCGCCGAAGGCGTCGATCGTGAAGCTCGCCGCCTGGCCCTCGACCATGCGGCCGACCTGCGTCTCCTTGAAGTTGGCGACGAGGAAGATCGCCTCGCCCATCGGCACGATGGTGAGCAGGCTCGATCCCGCCTGAACGAGCTGGCCGCGGCGCAACGCGCGGTCACCGACGACGCCCGAAATCGGCGCCTTGATCGTCGTGTAGGAGAGGTTGAGCTTGGCCTGCTCGAGATTGATCTGCGACCGGCGCAGGGTCGCGCGGGCGGCGTCCTCCAGCGAGCGCAGCGCGTCGATCTGCTTTTGCGCGGCATCGTAGCTCGCATTGGCCTTGTCGAGCACGGCGCGTTTCACCGCGAGGTCGGAGGTCGCCTGCTGCGAGCGCTGCGTCGTGCCGGCGCCGCGGGCGTAGAGATCGTTGTAGCGGGTTGCTTCCTGCGTCGCGAAGTCGAGCGAGGCCCGCGCGTTGGCGACGTCGGCACGTGCCTCGACGATGCGGGCCTGCTGCTGGATGAGCGCCGAGGCGACGCCCTCGAGGCTCGCCTTCGACTTGTCGAGGTCGGCTTCGTCCTGCGCCAGCGCGACCTGGTAATCGCGGTCGTCGATCCGCGCGATCACATCGCCGGCCTTCACCGGCTGGTTGTCGGTGACCAGGCTCTCGGCGACGAAGCCGCCGACCTTCGGCGCAACGGTGACCTTGTCGGCCTGCAGGAAGGCATCGTCGGTCGCCTCCTCGAAGCGGCCATTCGTCCACCAGTGCCAGCCCCATTGGGCCGCGAAGCCGAGCGCGATCAGCGCGACCAAGCCGAGAATCATCCGCTTCGGGCGCAGCCGGCGCGGGGGCTTGGCGGTGTCCGCGGCGTCGGGGCGTGCGTCGGCGGCGCGCGTCGCCTCCTGGGCGGCTTTCCTGCGCAGCATAGGGGTGTTGCGCGCGACGTCGGCCGTCGTCACATCGTCGATCGTCGGAGCTGAGGCACTCATTCGTCAGGGGCCTTGCGGGTATTTGGAAACAGAACGGTACTGTTCTATAATTCCGGCAATCGCGTGGCAATCCGCGAAAGGCGGGTCGGAGACGTTTCGATGCGGGAGGGTTCGCCGAGCAACACCGCGCTGTGGGTCGCGGCGCTCCGGGCGGCGCACCAGGCGATCGATGTGCTGGAAGCACGCTTGCCAGGAGAGGATGCTTCGCGGCATCAAGGCGCATGACCGCGCTCGACACGAGCCTCGCGCGCCCGCGCGCCCGCAGCGGCCGCCCCACCAAGGCGGCAGCGGCGGAGCGCGACGAGCGCCTGCTCGACATCGCGACGAAGATGTTCATGGAGCAGGGGTTCGAGGCGACGTCGATCGACGCGCTCGCCGAGGCGGCGTCGATCGGCAAGGCCACGCTCTATGCCCGCTACGCCGACAAAGCGGCGCTGTTCGCCGACGTGCTGCGCCGGCGCATCCTCGACGTGTATGGCCCGATGGAGGCCGAGTTCGCGGCGGCGACCGCCGGCGATGATTTCGAGACAACACTGCGCAAGGTCGCGGATCGATTGATCGATCAGGCGCTCGCCAACAGCTCGGTGACGCTGGGGCGCATCCTCTCGACGCAGGGGCCGCGCTTCCCGGAGCTGGCCCGCCTCGCGATGACCGAAGGCTACGGCCGCCAGCTCCATGTCGTCGAGAGCGTGCTGGCGCGTTTCGCCGGCGATCCTCGCTACCTTCTCGACGATTTGTCCGTGGCTGCCGACCTGTTCGTCGCGCTGGTGATGGGGCGAGCGGCTCGGGTGAAGATCTATGGGCTTCCCGTCGACGCCGCGGAGATGCGCCAGCGCACCGGCGCCGCCGTCGCGCTGTTCGTGCGCGGCGTCAGGGCCGACTAGAGCCAAGTCGGATCAGAACCGAACCCGATCAGAACGGAACCTGATCAGAACTCCGCGCCCTCGCGGCCCCAGGCGCGCTGCAGTTGCTCGTCCCATGCGGCCTTCAGCGTTTCGGCGAGCAGCGTGAACTCCTCCGCACGCGGCGAAGTCGAGCGCCAGGCGAGCGCGATCTCGCGGCTGGCGTGGCGGCCGTCGAGCGGGCGCGCCTGCACCGGCGTGCCGTTGAGGATGCCCGAAACCACGGCCATCTCCGGCAGCAGCGTGAGGCCGAGGCGATTGGCGACCATCTGCACCAGCGTGTGCAGCGAGGTGCCGACATGCGAGGAATCGGCGCGCAGCTCCGGCCGCCCGCAGGCTTCGAGCGCGTGGCCGCGCAGGCAATGGCCGTCCTCGAGCACCAGCAGGCGCGAATCGTCGACATCGGCCGGCAGCACGAATGGGTTCGACCCGTCGAAATCCGCGGGGTGGAAGGCGAGATGGAACGGGTCGCGGAACAGCGGCTGCACGGTGACGTCGCCGCAGGCGTAGGGGAGGGCGAAGAGCAGGCAATCGAGCTGGCCGCGCATCAGGCTCTCGCAGGCCGTCGTCGAAAGGTCTTCGCGAAGGTAGAGCTTCAGGTCCGGAAACTTTTCGCGCAGCTCGGGCAGCAGCAGCGGCAGCAGGAACGGGGCGATGGTCGGGATGACGCCGAGCCGCAGCTCGCCGCTCAGCGGCTTGCCGGTGGTCACCGCCATCTTCGCCAGTTCCTCCGTCTCGCGCAGGATCGTGTAGGCCTTGGCGACGATCTTCTCGCCGATGGGCGTGAAGCAGGTGACCCGCTGGGTGCGCTCGACCAGCATCGTGTCGAGCACCGTCTCGAGCTCGCGCACGCCGGCCGAGAGCGTCGATTGGGTGACGTTGAGCGCTTCGGCCGCCCGCCCGAAATGGCGGTGCTGGTGCAGCGCGGTCAGATATTGGAGCTGCTTGATGGTCGGTAGGTAGGCCACGCTCCTTTGAACCTCCCCCCTTTGACAGATGCAATCGGTCGGAAGTCGGAATTTGATCGATTCATCCGATCGCGATGACAAAATCAATTTGTTGGTTTTCTTGCGCCAGACGGCTCATATCGGCATCACCGGCGAACGAGCCGGACAAAATTGCCTCTCCCCAATGCGAGAGGTCCAGCGAGGAGAACGTCATGAACTGGGTTGCCCCGATCGTCGAAGAGATCTGCGTCGGCATGGAAGTCACGAGCTACGAGTCCGCTGACCTCGACGTGCTCTTCTAAGAATTTCGAGAAGGTCGCTTAGCCGATCTTTTCCTTGCGGCGGTGCCCAAAGTGGGCGCCGCCGTTTTGCTTTCTCTGGACCTTGGCGGCTATCGGGCCGTGGCCTCCGTCAGCCAGCCGAGATAGTCGGCCGAGCCCTCGGCGACCGGCACGGCGATGATCTCGGGCACGTCGTAGGCGTGCCGCGCGCGGATCTCGGCTTCCACCTTGGCATAGTCCCCAGCTCTGACCTTGCAAAGCAGAAGATGCTCGGCCGCCGTCTCGACGGCACCCTCCCACCGGTACGTGCTCGCGATCGGCAGTACTTGCACGCAGGCCGCGAGCCGCGCCTCGACGAGGGCGCGCGCGAGCGCGTTCGCCTCGTCGACAGCCGCTATCGTCGTCGTGACCACGAGAAATTCGGCGTTCACGGCAGAATCGCGAAGGCCCGGGCCGGAAAGCCGAGCCCGTTCTTCACCTTGGGCCAGGTGACGACGATGATCGCGCCCGTCGCCGGCACCTTGTCGAGGTTGGCCATCACCTCGATTTGATAATGGCCGTGGCCGAGCACGTAGGTCTCGCTCTCCATCTTCGGCGTCGTGTCGGTGTCCATGCCCTCGTGTCCGATCGCGATCGCGCCGCGCTCCTCGAACAGCGTCTTGACCACCGGCAGCGACCAGGCGGGGAAAGGCTCGCGCTTGAAGCGCTCGGGGTTGATCTCGAAATCCTTCGACATGTCGGTGCGCAGCGCCACGAAGGCGCCGGTCGGCACACGGCCGTGTGCCTTCTCCCAGGCAGCAAGATCGTCGAGCGAGAAGGCATGCGCGGGATCGCCGGCGAGGTAGGGCGTGTCGTCGAGCACGACGAGCGGCAGGATCATCTCGTCGAGCGGGATCTCGTCCATCGTCTGGCCGGTCGGCGCGAAATGCGCCGGCGGGTCGACGTGAGTGCCGTACTGGCCGACCATCGCATAATAGGTCGCGCGGAAGCCGTTGTGCGCGATCGTGTAGGCCTCGAGCGTGTGCGGGTCGACAGCCGGGGTCATCTTGGCCTGCCCGAAGCCCGACCAGACGGGCGTCGTCGGCCCGAACGCATGCGTGAGGTCGACCTTCGGATGCGCCGCCAACGTGGCGTAGGCCTCGGCGAGCGAGGGTTTCGCGGCCACAGGCGGCGGGGTCGTGCTGTCGGCGGCGGCCGTCACGCAGGAGAACACGAGGAGGGTCGCGGCGAGGGCCCGGCGCGTCGCCTGACGCTTCCTCACGTCAGTCCGACCCTTGCTCGGCCTGCAGTGCCGCGGCCAGGGCGCGGAGCCGCTCGGCCGGGACGGTGCCGCCGAGCTTGAACGCTGCGGTCTGCGAGCGCCACGTCAGCGACTTGCCCGCATGCTCCAGCGGCATCGGGCCGATATCCGGCGCGTTGCGCGCGACCTGGAGGGCAACGCGGCCCGTGCCGCCGTCGCGATAGCGCAGCACCACGGTCGCGGGCTCGCCGGCCTCGGAGGCCACGTCGGTCAGCCGCAGGCCCGACGCCGACAGGTCCGGGATCTTGAACGAGGGCAGCGCGGCCGTCTTGTCGCCGTCGGTCGCGCCGGCGGCGCGTGCGGTCGGGGCGGCGCTGTCGTCGCGAGAGCCGGCCATCCAGGAGAGCGTGAGGCCGATCGTGATCAGGAGCGCGGCCGTGATCGCCGCCCCGCCGCCGTGCCGTGCCGGCGCTTTCGGCGCGCTGCCCTTGTGCAGACGATCGACGTCGACGCTGCGCAGGCGCGGCGGCGCCAGGTCCAGCGCGACGGGGAGCATCTCGGTCGAGACCTCGCGGAAGGCCTCGCGGATCAGGTCGGCCTGATTCTGCCAGGCTTCGACGATGGCGCGGTCAGCTGGCGAGCCGGCCAAACGGCGCAGAAGGTCCGCACGCCGCGCGGGTTCGACGCGCCCGTCGACGAGACCGTGCAACTCAGCCTCCGCGAGAGCCGAAACCGCCACGTCAGTTGACCACGCGAAGATAGGGCACGTCGCGCCCGCGCCGTGCGGCCGCGGGCTGGTGCGCCGGAGGCTGCACCTTCAGCGCCACGTCGAGCCGGCGCCGCGCCTCGGTCAGCCGGGCGAGCAGCGTCGCCTGCGAGACGCGCAGGATGCGGGCAGCATCGGGATAGTCGAACCCTTCGAGCGTCACGAGGAGCAGCGCCTCGCGCTCCTCGAGCTGCAGGCTCATCAGCCCTGCCGAGAGCCGCGTCCGGCGCACCATGGCCGGGGCGGGGGCGCTTGTGACGAGGGTGGGGCGGCCCGAGCCTGTGGCACGAGCCTCGCGCCCGGCGAGAAGCGAGTCGCGATGCAGCTGCGTCACGGTTGCGTAGAGGCGCACCGAAAGATCGGCTGTCGAGCCGATCTGGCGGGCGCCGAGCGCGCGGATCAACGCCGCGTGCACGAGGTCGTCGGCGAGCGTGGAGCCACCGGGCTGTCCGGTGGCGAGTGCACGGGCATAACGCCGCAAGCTCGGCGTGCACGCATTGAGGTCGTCCCGCAGACTCAACCTTCCCTCCGAAGCGTTGCCGTAGAATCGGAACGACAACGCGCTGTTAACCAAAAGTAACCATGTCTCGCGGCGCTGCCTATCGTCTTTTTCGGTGAGCTTGGCCACCGTCCCCTGCCGCTCCGGCCTTGCACTCGCAGAAGCGGTAGGCTTAAACGCGGCTTCGTTTGGTCGATGACGCACGCGTGACATCGGCCGGTTTCCGACCGGACTTTTGATGAGCGAGCGGGCACTGATGACGGGCCAAGTTTCGGCGGGTAAAGGCACCGGGTTGCTGGCCGGCAAGCGCGGCCTGGTGCTCGGCGTCGCCAACAACCGCTCGATCGCCTGGGGCATCGCCAAGCAGGCGGCCGAGCAGGGCGCGGAGCTGGCCTTCACCTTTCAGGGCGAGGCGCTGGGCAAGCGCGTGCGGCCGCTCGCCGAGGAACTCGGCGCCAAGGTCGTCGGCCATTGCGACGTCACCGACGCTGGCTCGATCGACGCCGTGTTCAAGGTCGTCGAGGAGGAATGGGGCGAGCTCGACTTCATCGTCCACTGCATCGCCTTTTCCGACCATCGCCAGCTGACCGGCCGCTACGTCGACACGACGGCCGAGAATTTCGCTATGACGATGATGATCTCCTGCTACTCGTTCACAGCGGTCGCGCAGCGCGCCGAGAAGCTGATGAAGAATGGCGGCTCGATGCTGACGCTGACGTATTACGGCGCCGAGAAGTGGATGCCGCACTACAATGTCATGGGCGTCGCCAAGGCCGCGCTCGAATCCTCGGTGCGCTACCTCGCTGCCGACCTCGGCGAGAAGAACATCCGAGTGAACGCGATCTCGGCCGGCCCGATCAAGACGCTGGCGGCCTCGGGCATTGGCGATTTTCGGTATATCCTGAGGTGGAATGAATATAACGCGCCGCTGCGCCGCTCCGTAACGAGCGAGGAGGTCGGCAACACGGCCGCCTTCCTGCTGTCCGATCATTCGCGCGGCATCACCGGCGAGATCATGCATGTCGATGCCGGCTACCACATCGTCGGCATGAAGAACCCCGCCGCGCCCGACATGGGCGCGCTGCTCAAGGACGAGCGCTGAACCCTTCTCCCCTCGCGGGAGAAGGTGGCGCCGCGCAGCGGCGACGGATGAGGGGGGCTTGCCGCCTCGTCCGTTTTGGTCCAGCAGGCGGAATGACCCCTCATCCGACCCGGCTTCGCCGGGCCACCTTCTCCCGCAAGGGGAGAAGGGAGTGACATGTCCCACAACAGCTTCGGCCATCTTTTCCGCGTCACGACCTTCGGCGAGAGCCACGGGCCGGCGATCGGCTGCGTTGTCGACGGCTGCCCGCCGCTGATCCCGCTCGAGGCGGCGGAGATCCAGGGCTTCCTCGACAAGCGCAGGCCCGGCCAGTCGCGCTTCACGACGCAGCGCAAGGAATCCGACACGGTCCGCATCCTGTCCGGCGTGATGAACGATCGCGACGGGCGCCAGGTGACGACCGGCACGCCGATCATGCTGATGATCGAGAACGAGGACCAGCGCTCGAAGGATTACGAGGCGATCAAGGACACGTTCCGGCCCGGCCACGCCGACTACACCTACGAGGCCAAGTACGGCATCCGCGATCACCGCGGCGGCGGACGTTCCTCGGCGCGCGAGACCGCCGCGCGGGTGGCCGCCGGCGCGATCGCCCGCAAGATCGTGCCCGGCGTGACGATCCGCGGCGCCCTCGTGCAGATGGGCACGCACACGATCGACCGCGCCCGCTGGGACTGGGAGGAGGTCGGCAAGAACCCGTTCTTCTGCCCCGATGCCGAGGCGGCGAAGGGGTTCGAGACCTATCTCGACTCGATCCGCAAGGCGGGATCATCCGTCGGCGCGGTGCTCGAGATCGTCGCGGACAATGTGCCGGCCGGCTGGGGCGCGCCGCTTTACGGCAAGCTCGACGCCGACCTCGCCGCCGCGCTGATGTCGATTAATGCCGTGAAGGGCGTGGAGATCGGTGACGGCTTCGCGGCGGCCGCGCTGACCGGCGAGGCGAATGCCGACGAGATGGAGCCCGGCAACGATGGGAGTCCGCGCTTCTCGGCCAACCACGCTGGCGGTATCGTCGGCGGCATTTCGAGCGGCCAGCCGATCGTCGCGCGCTTCGCGGTCAAGCCGACCTCCTCGATCCTGACGCCACGCAAGTCGATCACCCGCGACGGCGGCGCGACGGACGTGGTCACCAAGGGGCGCCACGATCCCTGCGTCGGCATCCGCGCCGTGCCCGTCGGCGAGGCGATGGTCGCCTGCGTGCTGGCCGACCATTTTTTGCGGCATCGCGGGCAGGTAGGGTAAGACATTATTGCCGGAGACTTATTTATATTAGCCCACTCTTCTTCGGTCTCTTTTCGCAAAGCGATAGTTTATTGCTGTCGTTTTTGACATTAAGCTTATTTGCGTGCTCATCCATTGCATACGCAGTCAGGAAAAACTTTCAAGTTCTTCTATTTCGTCGCCAGAAATATTGTCATGGACTTAATATTCGGAAAAATACGTCCATTCTTTAAACTGTCTTTCCTTGCCATGTTTGTATTCTCTATTTGCGTGTTCATAAATTCTCTTTTTTGATGCCCAGTTCAATGGCTAGGCCAACATAGACAACATTAAGAAAGCTTCCACTTGCTTGATAGAGGAAATAGATGCCCCGCGTGTTATCGGGAATGCGCCCTATAGATTCTCGCTTCCAATGGACAGCTGCGCTCTTAAGTAATTTAATTTGCTCTGTGCCATAAGCTTATCCCTTGAACGGGCGGTCTCAAATTCCCGAGCCGCCGATTTCCGCTCCGTCGCGCGGGAACTCCGGCAGCCGGGCGGCGAGCCCCGGCGTCCGCACCGGCGCGATCGAGGAGGGCAGGGGCATCCAGAACGCCACCTCCCAATCCTCGTAGACGATCGCGCAGTCGGCGGAGGAATCGGTCGACACCCAGCAGGGCTCGGCGTCGCGCTTGTGGTGGGTCCAGCGCACGACGTCGACGTCGGCCGGCCCCTGCTCGGTGCCGCGGATGACGGCAAGGATGCGCGAGCCGTCCTTCGGCGCACTCGCCATCTTGCGCCACTGGTCCGTCGAGGTCTCGCTCATCGCCCTCTCCTCAGCTCACAGCCGAGGATGCCGCGCGACGGCCGTCTCCGCAAGCAGGACCGCGCCTTGGGTCCCGCCTTGGGGTTTTTGACGCGGGCAACACAATCTTACGAAGTTTTCATGCGTCGGACATGCGCGCGTAAGTCCGGCTCGGCCACCTTGTGCCTCGACAGGCGGCGCACGACGACCGTCGTTCAACGGAGACGACAATGGGCGAGACCAATCTGACGCGTTTCGGCAAGCGGACGACGCAGCGAGCGATCCTGCTCGGCACGGCGGGCGCGTTCGCCCTGTCCGGCGCGATCGTCGGCGGCTTCGTCGTGCCGCACGGCGCCTTTGCGGATACGGCGGCGACCCCCGAGCACACGATCACCGTGACTCCGACGTCCTTCGCCGATGTCGTCGAGCACGTCCGCAACGCGGTCGTCTCGGTCAAGGTCAAGATGAGCTCGACCGACAATGCCGAGGGCGAGGAAGGCGAAGGCGGCGGTGGCGGCAGCGGCGGCGGTGACGATCAGCAGCAGATGCCGCAGCTGAAGCCGGGCGATCCGCTCGAGAAGTTCTTCAAGCAGTTCGGCGAGAAGCACGGCCATCCGATGCGCCCGCACGTGACGCAGGCGCAGGGCTCCGGCTTCTTCATCACGCCGTCGGGCTATCTCGTCACAAACAACCACGTCGTCGAGCACGCGACCGAGGTGACGCTGGTCACCGACGACGGCACGACGCTGCCGGCCAAGGTGATCGGCACCGACAAGAAGACTGATCTCGCGCTGCTCAAGGTGACGAAGCCCGGCACCTATCCCTTCGTGCATTGGGCCGAGAAGGCGCCGCGCGTCGGTGAGTGGGTGATGGCGATCGGCAACCCGTTCGGCCTCGGCGGCACCGTCACGGCCGGCATCGTCTCGGCCCGCGGCCGCGACATCGGCGCCGGCCCCTATGACGACTTCCTGCAGATCGATGCGCCGGTGAACCGCGGCAACTCGGGCGGCCCGACCTTCAATGCTGAAGGCCAGGTCGTCGGCGTCAACACAGCGATCTTCTCGCCGTCGGGCGGCAGCGTCGGCATCGGCTTCGCGATCCCCTCCGAGGTCGCGCAGAACGTCATCCAGTCCCTCGAGACCAACGGCAAGGTGTCGCGCGGCTGGATCGGCGTGCAGATCCAGCCCGTCACCGACGAGATCGCCGACAGCCTCGGGCTGAAGACGACCAAGGGTGCGCTGGTCGCCGAGGCGCAGCCGACGGGTCCGGCCTCCGCCGCCGGCATCAAGTCGGGCGACGTCATCCTCGGCGTCGACGGCAAGAACGTCGACGGCCCGCGTGAGCTCGCCCGCACCATCGCCGGGCTCGGTCCCGACGCCAAGGCCACGCTGACCTACTGGCACAACGGCTCGCAGAAGACGACGGACGTCAAGCTCGGCATGCTGCCGAACAGCGACCAGGTCGCCAAGGCCGAGATCCAGGGCGACGACGACAAGGCCACCGTCGGTGCGCTCGGCCTGCAGCTGGCGCCCGCCGCTTCGATCCCCGGTGCCGGCCAGGACGGTGTCGTCGTGGCCGACGTCGAGGCCGACAGCCAGGCGGCCCAGAAGGGCCTGAAGGTCGGCGACGTGATCCTCGAGGCCGGCGGCCAGAAGGTCTCCAAACCCGCCGACATCACCGCGGTGATCTCGCAGGCCAAGAAGGACGGCCGCAAGGCCGTGCTGCTGCGGGTCAAGAACGACCAGGGTGTGCATTTCGTCGCGCTCGGCACGACCGCCAACGGCTGACCCCATCCGGTGCCGTCACCGCCGGCTCCTCCCCTGAGGTGACGGCACCGAGCACGCAGGCCGGGCCCAGCGCCCGGCCTGCTGCGTTTTGCGAGGATCAGGCTATATGTCGCCGATGCGAATTCTGATCGTCGAGGACGACGTCGAGGCGGCCCAGTATCTCGTCAAGGCGTTCCGCGAGAGCGGGCACGTGGCGGATGCCGCGCGCGACGGGCTCGAGGGCTACGACATGGCGCGCGACGAGAACTACGACGTGCTCATCGTCGACCGCATGCTGCCGCGCATGGACGGGCTCTCGCTGATCGGCGGCCTGCGCGCCCAGAAGGTGACGACGCCGGTGCTCATCCTGTCCGCGCTCGGGCAGGTCGACGACCGCGTGAAGGGCCTGCGTGCCGGCGGCGACGATTACCTGCCCAAGCCCTATGCTTTCTCCGAGCTGCTCGCCCGCACCGAGGCGCTGGCGCGCCGCAAGAGTGCCGGCAACGGCGAGGAGACCGTCTACAAGGTGGGCGGCCTCGAGCTCGACCGGCTCGCCCACAAGCTGACGCGCGACGGCAAGGAGATCGTGCTGCAGCCGCGCGAGTTCCGGCTGCTCGAATACCTCATGAAGCACCACGGGCAGGTGGTGACGCGCACGATGCTGCTGGAGAACGTGTGGGACTATCACTTCGACCCGCAGACCAACGTGATCGACGTGCACATCTCGCGGCTGCGCGCCAAGATCGACAAGGGGTTCGATCCGCCGCTGCTGCAGACGGTCCGGGGCACGGGATACACGATCCGTGATAGCGCTCGGTAAGCTGTTCCGAACCACCGCGTTCAAGATCTCGCTGGCCTATCTGGTCATCACCTCGATCGGCGCGGTGATCGTGCTCCTCAGCGTCAGCTGGAACATCAAGGACGTCCTCGACCAGTCGGTGACGCAGACTGTCGACGCCGACACGGTCGGACTCTCCGAGCAATATGTCGACGGCGGCATCACCCGGCTCGCCGAGGTGATCGACCAGCGCGTCAAGCAGCCGGGCGCCGGACTCTACCTTCTCACCACGCATGCCGGCGAGCCGATCGTCGGCAACGTCTCGTCGCTGCCGCTCGGCGTCATCGACAAGGAAGGCGTCGTCGAGACGAGCTACGAGGTGAAGGGCGAGCGCCGCCACGCGCTCGCGCGTATCTTCGCGCTGTCGGGCGGCTTCCGCCTGCTCGTCGGCCACGATCTCGCCGAGGGCGATACGCTGCGGCCGATCCTGTGGCACGCGCTCGTCACCGCGCTTATCTGGCTCACCGTGATCGGCACGATCTGCGGCCTTCTCGTCGCGCGTCGCGTGCTGCGGCGCGTCGATGCGATCGCGGTCGATGCGCGCAAGATCGCCGACGGCGATCTCTCTGGCCGCCTGCCGCTCGCCGGTACCGGCGACGAGCTCGACCGCCTCGTCGAGAACCTCAACGCCATGCTCGGGCGCATCACCGAGCTCGTCGCGGGCATGAAGGAAGTGTCGGACAATGTGGCGCACGATCTGAAGACGCCGCTGACGCGGCTGCGTAGCCGCGCCGAGCAGACCTTGCATCTGGGTGGCACGAGCGACGACTATCGCGACGCGCTGGAGAAGGTCATCGAGGACGCCGATTCGATGATCCGCATCTTCGACGCGCTGCTGATGATCGCGCGCGCCGAAGCCGGCGCCGGACGCGACGGAATGGCCGATGTCGACGTGGCCGCCGTCGCCAGCGATGTCGGCGAGCTGTACGAGCCGGTCGCCGAAAGCCGCGACGTGATCTTCGAAGGCGAGATCGACCCGAACCTGTTCGTCCTCGGCAGCCGCGAGCTGATCGGCCAGGCGATCGCCAATCTCGTCGACAACGCGCTGAAATACGGCGTCGGCAGCGAGACGGAGCCCGTCGCCGAGCGGCGCGTGACGCTATCGGCGGCGCGCCGTGGCAACGCGATCGAGATCGCGGTTGCCGACCGCGGAATCGGCATCGTCGCGAGCGACCGCTCGCGCGTCACCGATCGTTTCGTGCGGCTCGAGAACTCGCGGACGCGTCCCGGCTCGGGGCTCGGCCTGTCGCTCGTGGCGGCGGTCTGCCGTCTGCACAACGGCGAACTGCGTGTGGAAGACAACGCGCCGGGCTTGCGGATCGTGATCTCGCTGCCGGCGGTGCGGGTGCAGCCGGCGGCGCTGCCGGCGCCGCGCGAGCGCGAGACGACGCCGGTCTGACCGATCAGGCCGTGCGCGGCAACCGGGCGGTCTCCGCCGCGGCGCGATGGGCGCGCGTGCCAGCGCGGCCGCCGACGGCGAGGTGCAGCTTCGGCGGCGCCACGCGACGGTTCGGCAGATGGATGTGGACGACGGTGCCGACGCCCTGCTGCGAGCGGATCGTCAGCCGGCCGCCATGCAGATCGACGAGCGAGCGCGCGATGGCGAGGCCGAGGCCCGAGCCGCGCATGCCGTTCTTGAGCGTCTTGTCGGATTGCTCGAAGGGGCGGCCGAGCCGCGTCATCGCCTCCGGCGCGATGCCGACGCCGGTGTCCTCGACATAGACGTTGAGCGCGCCCTGGACCGGCCGCGAGCGAACGACGATGCGGCCGTCGGCCGGCGTGTACTTGACCGCGTTGGCGAGCACGATCGTCAGGATCTTCTCGACCGCGATGCGGTCGGCGACGAGCGGCGTCTCGCTCGCCAGCTCGCTCTCGATGGTGAGGTGGTTCGCTTCGGCGTTGGCGGCGACGGCGGCGATCGCCCTCTCGATCGCGGTCTCGGCGACGAATTCCTGCCGGTCGAGGATGACGCGGCCGGCGTCGAGGCGGGACATCTCGAGCACGTCGGCGATGACCGAGTGCAGGTACGTGCCGCTCGTGTGGATGTCCTTGCTGTATTCCGTGTAGAGTGGCGAGCCGTGCGGCCCGAACAGCTCCTGCATCATGCATTCGGAGAAGCCGAGGATGGCGTTCAGCGGCGTGAACAGCTCGTGCTGCATGTTGGCGAGGAAGTCGGACTTCGCACGATTGGCCTTCTCGGCCTCGGCCCGCTGCTCCTGGTGCTGCTCGGAGAGCTCGACGAGCTGCTGCTTCTGCGCTTCCAGCGTCTGATGCGAGCGATTGAGCGCGGTGACCGAGGCGCGCAGCTCGGTCTCGGATTGGATGAGCTGCTCCTCGTTGCGCTTCAGCGCGGTGATGTCGGTGCCGACAGACACATAGCCGCCGTCCTTGGTGCGGCGCTCGTTGATCTGCAGCCAGCGCCCGTCGGCGAGCTGCGCCTCGAAGGTGCGCGCGCCGAAGGGCAGGGCCTCGCCGAGCACGACCTGCGATTGGATCAAGGGGGCGGTGCCGCTCTCCATCACCTGGGCATAAGGCGTACCGGCGGCGACGGCCTCGTTCGGCAGATCGTGGAAACGTTGGAACTTCGAATTGCACATGACGAGGCGGTTCTCGGCGTCCCACACGACGAAGGCCTCTGAGATCGTCTCGATCGCGTCGCGCAGCCGCATGTCGGCGGTGGCGGTGCGCTCTTCGAGCACCATCGTCTCGGTGACGTCGATCGCGATGCCGACGAGATGCGGGGCGCCGGAGGCATTGCGGACGAGCTCGGCTTTCGCGCGAAGCCACACCCAGTCGTTACGGCGGCGCATGCGGAAGGTCGTGTCGACGGTCGTCTGCTTGCCCGCCGAGAGCACACGCGCCATCTCGGCGAAGCCGCCGTCGGCGGAATGCAGCAGCGCGGCGACCTCCTCCTGCGTCTGCGCGCGCGGCGTCATGCCGAGGATCTCGAACATCGACATCGACCAGTCGACGGCACCGCTCGTGAGATCCCAATCGAACAGGCCGCAGCGGCCGCGCGACAGCACCATGTCGACGCGGTCGCGCATCATGCGGCACGAGGTGTCGGCTTCGCGCGCCTTCGTCGCCTGCACGAGGTAGGCGAGCGCCAGAGCGGCGAGCACCGCGGCGATCGCGGCGATGAGGACGGCGGTGCGCTCGACGCCGGCGTGCCAGTCGCCGAGGACGGCGTCCATCGGATGGATCAGCGTGATCTGACCAAGCGGCTCGGGCAGCGCGCGGACGGTCGCCAGGATCTCGCCGCCGCTCGGGACGGTCAGGCGCATGACGCCGGCCTTCTCGGCGAAGACGGTGAGTGGCTGCGCAGCGCCGAGATAATCGCCGATCGATCCCTTGCTCTCGGTCTCCGGGAAGCTCGCGATGACGGCGCCGGTCGGGTCGCTGAGGAAGACGCGCTGGCCGCGGCCCAGCGCGTGATGCGGGATCGCGGCGGTGAGCGCTTCCTGCGGGTCGGGACGCGAAACCGCCTGCAGGCGGGCGCCGACTTCGGCGGCGATCACCGAGGCCGCCATGTCGACGTCGGCCGTCGCGGTGGCGATGATCCGCTCCTGCTCGGCGAGAGCGAAGACGACGGAAGCGCCGATCAGGATCGCGATGAAGATCGCGAGTGCTGCCGGGACGCTCCAGCGCAAAAGGGGTTCGAGATCGAGGCGATTGAAAGAGGACAGGACACGAGCGACGCGGGTGCGCTGGGACGGCCGTAAAACGGCAAAGGATCGCCGTACCGCTGCTCGCGCAGCGGTGCCGGCCACGTCCGCAAGTGACATGGAATGGCCCCCTCGATGTGCAATCCGGGGCGGATGTGCCGCATCTTCCCCGAATCAGCCCATCTGAATCCGAACGAATCGATTTGTCCAGGATTTATTGACGATAATCGCCGAAAATAGCCGGTGTGGTGCACAAGCACCTGCCGTGACCGCCCGCGCAAGTCATGGCGGCCCCAAGCTGAAGTAGCGACGCAGTAGCCGTTAAGTAATTCGCGGCTCGGACGTTAACGTTCAGCCGCTCAGGGCGTTCAGCACCCGCGCCCACGAGCGCGCGCCCTTGTGGAAGGAGGTAAGCTCGTACTTCTCGTTCGGCGAGTGGATACGGTCGCTCTCGAGGCTGAAGCCGATCATCAGCGAGTCCATCTTCAGCGTGCTCTTGAACGCGCCGACGATCGGGATCGAGCCGCCGCAGCCGGCCATCACCGTCTCGGTGCCCCATTCGGCCTGCAGCGCGCGGCGGGCGCGCGTCAAAGCTTCGGAGGAGAAGGGCAGGGTGATCGCGGGCGAGGCGCCGTGCGAGATGAACTCGGCCTCGCAATCGTCCGGCAGCCGCGAGGTCACGAAGTCGCGGAAGGCCGCGACGATCGCCTGCGGGTCCTGCTTCGAGACGAGGCGGAACGAGAGCTTGGCGCTCGCCTGCGCCGGCAGCACCGTCTTCATGCCCTCAGCCGTGTAGCCGCTGGTGATGCCGTTGATCTCGCAGGTAGGGCGCGACCAGATCATCTCGAGCACGCTGCGGCCATGCTCGCCGGCCGGCACGGAGAGGCCGACGTCGCCCAGGAACTTGGTGCCGTCGAACTTCAGCTCGTGCCACTGGTCGGCGATCTCGTCGGGCAATTCGGCGACGGCGTCGTAGAAGCCGGGGATGGTGACGCGGCCCTCGTCATCATGCAGGTCGGCGATGATCTTCGAGAGCACGCGGATCGGGTTGATCGCCGGGCCGCCGAACATGCCGGAATGCAGGTCGCGGCTCGCGGCCTTGACGATCACCTCCTGGCCGACGAGGCCGCGGAGCATCGTGGTGATGGCCGGCGTCTTCTCGTCCCACATCAGCGTGTCGCAGACGAGAGCGACGTCGCAGCGCAGCTCCTTGGCGTTCTCGGCGAGGAAGGCCGGCAGCGACGGCGAGCCGCTCTCCTCTTCGCCCTCGAGCAGCACCGTGACGTGGCAGGGCAGGTCGCCCGTTTCCTTGAAGGCGCGGCAGGCCTCGACGAAGGTCATGAGCTGGCCCTTGTCGTCGGCGGTGCCACGTCCGACCAGCTGGCGCCCGGCCGGCCCCTCGGCGATGCGCGGCTCGAACGGCGGCGTCTCCCAAAGCTCGAGCGGGTCGGCCGGCTGCACGTCGTAATGGCCGTAGAAGAGCACGTGCGGCACGTCGGGGCGCGCGGCCTTGGCCGACGCGACCACCATCGGGTGGCCGGTGGTCGGCCTGACGCTCGCGGTGAAGCCGATCGTATTCAGCTGCGCGGCGGCCCAGTCCGCGGCCTTCTGGCACTCCGCCTTGAAGGCCGGGTCGGTCGAGACCGACGGGATCGCCACGAACGCGAACAACCTCTCGATGGCGGCGTCGAGATTCTGATCGATCTTCGTCAGGACAGCGTCGATGGAAGCCATGGTTCCTCCTGCCGCGATCGCCATGGAGCAGCGATCTTAGCCTAAAGTCTTTGGTAACTTCGAGACTATGTCTCCGATATGGACGCAAGAGCAAAGCGGTTATGCTGGAGGTTGGATCGAGTGCATGCGGCTTAGGGCTGATTTCTGGGTGTCGGCCTATCTGCGCCGGTGCGACATCGAAGGCATCGCCGCCGTGCGGCGCCGTCGCGGCGCGCCGGAGGCGGGCGCAGTCTACGTCAAGCTCGATTGCCTCGACGGACGCGTCGCGCTCTACGGCCCGGCGCCGCAGACCGAGGTCGATCGGGAGGGCGAGCGGGCGTTCATGCGCCTGCACAAGGACGAGTGGATCGATCCCGTCGACGCGGAAGCGCGCCTGGCCCGAGAGATCAAGTTCGATTCCGACATCTGGATCGTCGACATCGACGATCGCGACGGGCGCGCCCTGCTCGATCTCGCCTGAGCAGCACGCAGAAGATGCATTTCTGCAACAAGATGCAATCCTCACCAGCTTGGTGAGGAAGCGTTAACTCATAGGAAGACAACAATGGGTCGCGGGCTCCAGTTGGCCCACAAACGATCCGGAGCCGTCGTATGGGTAAGGTCATTGCTTTGCCGCTGTCGCGGAAGATCGCGACGGGGCAGCCCGACGGCGGCAGCGCCGAGATCCTCTTCTTCACCGGTGTGCGTTACTATCGCATGAGCGACGAGGACGTCGCCAAGCTCGCGGCGGCGCCCGCAATCCAGAGCCGCGCCAAAGCCAAGTCGGCCGCGCCGGCCCGCAAGCTGCGCAAGCTCGCCTGATTTCTTCTGCGGTCACGAGCGCGGGGGCAAGGGCTCCGGCGCACAGGTGATCGCCTTGATCCGCGCCTCGGCGTCCTGACGATCGCTTGGTCGCGCGACCAGCGCCGTCGCCACGAGGAGCCCGCGCCGCGCGGGCACCTTCAATCTCAATTCCGATGGCAGACCCTGCTCGGCATCCGTTTCCGCGTCCTCGATCGCGGCGAGCTGCGCCGTCGTGACCAGCCGGATGTCGATGACGTCCTTCAAGGCGGCGCGGTCGGTCATCGAGTAGAAGACCCGACCCTGCGGCGTACGGAACGACAGGGTCAGAAGCTGGCCGTCCTCGGTGTGCGTGCGCACGCGGATCGGCGCCTTGCCGACATCGAAGAAGCAGATGCCCTGGATCGTCGCGGGATCGCGGTATGGCACCAGCCTGTCGCCGGGCCGGCTCGACGGCAGGACGATCAGCTTGTTGACGCCGCTGCGCGCGGCGAGGACGTCGTAGGCGTCCTCGGTCGCGACATGCGGGATCAGCAGGATCGCCGCGAAATGCGTCAGCGCCGCCACCAGGCCGACGATCGCGACACCGGCCACGATCTCGAGCACGCGCGCTTCGCGCCGCCAGCGCGGATCGAGCACCGGCGTCACGAACAGCCGGCTTTCGCGATGCTCGGCATATCAGCCGACTCGAACACGGTGCCCGTGGTGCTGAGGCCGGAATCGTAGAGGCGCAGCAAGAGCAGGTAGCTGCCCGCGTGGCCGGTCGGCAGCCAATTGCCGCTGCGCGCCTCGGGCGAGATCGTGATGGCGACGGGAGTATCGGTCTGGCGCAGGATCTCGGCCGAGGTGAAGCCGTAGCGCCCGGCGGGATCGGCCACCGGAAAGCCGGCGGTATCGAGCAGGCTCAAGGTCCAGAAGCGCGCCTGCGGCATCGTGCCCTTGACGATGTAGTCGCAGCTCGGCGTGAAGGCGCGCCCGTCGCTGTCGGTGCGCGCGACGAAACTGAGGCCTTCGGCGACGCCGAGCGGCAGCGCGCCGGATCGCTCGTCCGAGGCGAGTGTGTAGGGATCGACGTCGAAGGTCCCGTTGCGCGGCGCGCCCTGCCAGGGCCCCGCGACGACCGTGTGCGCGCCGGTGTCGAGCGTGTGGATCGTGATGACGAGGCCGAGGAACACGCCGGCGAGCACGGCGGCGACGATCTTGACGAGCGCGAACATGTCAGCCGACCCGGCTCGGGGGCGCCGCGCGGCTCAACGCATCGCCGCGGCGCGCTCGGGCCGATGCACGGTATCCATCGCGCCGATCTTTGGGCTGCCCATCTCGTCGATCCGCGTCGTGACATGGCCGAGCTGGGCCACCTGCATCGTCGAGGCGATCGTGCCGAGCGCCACGACGGAGGCCTTCGAGAGCGTCGCGGGACGCGGCGCGCGGCCCATCTGCGCGGCATCGGCCGGACTGGCGGGGGCGGCGGCCGAGGCCACGGCCTGGGCCGTCGGGGCGGGCAGGCCCGGAACCGGCTTCGGCTCCACGTTCTCCTGCGCGAAGGTCATGATGTCGTGCCACGTCCGGGCGGGGATCGAGCCGCCCGTCGTCTTGTCGCGCATTGGCGTGT
Source organism: Beijerinckiaceae bacterium (assembly GCA_965277735.1). Taxonomy (GTDB): domain Bacteria; phylum Pseudomonadota; class Alphaproteobacteria; order Rhizobiales; family Beijerinckiaceae; genus RH-AL1. Next base: position 2,574,021 of record CBDIDO010000003.1, on the reverse strand, counting down.
AATCGTCGTTGCCGTACCAGACGGCGCAGACGAAATTGCCGGTGAAGCCCATGAACCAGGCGTCGTGATAGCCGTTCGTGGTGCCGGTCTTTCCCGAGACGGGCAGCCCGGGAATATCCGCGGCGCGGCCGGTGCCGCCGAGCACGACCTGCCGCAGCATCGTGTTCATCTCGTTGATCACGTCGGGATCGAAGATCTGCACGGGCTTCGGCTCGTCGCGGTCGTGATCGTAAATGAGATCGCCGCGTCCGTTGGTGACCGAGACCGTCGCGTAGGGCGGCACGCGCTTGCCGCCGTTGGCGAAGGTCGCGTAGGCGCTCGCGTGCTCGATCATCTTCACGCCGGCGGCGCCGAGCGGCAGCGACACGGTGTCCGGCAGCGGCGTGGTGAGCCCCATCGAGCGCGCGGTCTTCACGAGCATCGCGCGGCCCGCCTTCGCCATCAGCCAGTTGGAATTCGCCGGCGCGTGACCCTCGCCGATCTCGATCGACAGCCGGATCGCGGCGGTGTTCAGCGACATCGCCAAGGCCGAGATGAGTGGCAGCTTGCCGGCGCGCTCGTCGTCGTAATTGTGCGGGCAATAATCCTTGCCGAGGCACAGGCCGGCAGCGGAGATCAGCGTGCTCGGCTTGAACCGGCCGGTCGCCAGCGCGGTGAGGTAGAGGTACGGCTTGAAGGACGAGCCCGGCTGGCGGATCGCGTCGGTCGCGCGGTTGAACTGGCTGGCGCCGTAGTCGCGGCCGCCGACCATCGCGCGAAGCGCGCCGTTCGGCTCGAGCAGGACCGAGGCGCTCTGCTTGACATGGAAGTAGGGACCGTTCTCGCGCAGCTGGTCCTCGATCGTCTGCTCGATGTGCTGCTGGATGGCCGGATCGAGCGCGAGGCGGACGTTGAGCACCCGCTCGTTGCCGAACTTGCCGGCGTCCGCCATCGCCTTGACCTCGCCGTAGGCGTAGTCGAGGTACCAGTCGGCCGTCGTCTCCTGCGTGCCGTGGTCGATCGGCGTCGCCGGGTTGCGCTGCGCGGCATAGATCTGGCCCGCGGTCAGGTAGCCGGCCTCGACCATGTTGTTGAGCACGTCGTTGGCGCGGGCGCGGGCGGCCGGCAGGTTCACCGTCGGCGCATATTTCGACGGCGCCTTGAAGAGGCCTGCGATCATCGCCGCTTCGGGCAGCGATAGGTCGCGCACCGACTTGCCGAAATAGTACTGGGACGCCGCCTGGACGCCGAAGGTGCCGCCGCCGAGATAGGCGCGATCGAGATAGAGCGAGAGGATCTGGCGCTTCGACAAATGCCACTCGAGCCAGAGCGCGAGGAAAGCCTCGTTGACCTTGCGGTTCAGCGTGCGCTCGTTCGACAGGAACAGGTTCTTGGCGAGCTGCTGCGTCAGCGACGAGCCGCCCTGGACGTTCCCGGTGCCGCGCGTATCGACCATGATCGCGCGCATGGTGCCGATGATGTCGATGCCGAAATGGTCGAAGAAGCGACGATCCTCGGTTGAGATGAGCGCGTGGATGAGGTTTGGCGGCAATTCGTCGAATGGCACGGCGTCGTCGTGGCGGATGCCGCGACGGCCGACCTCCTGGCCATAGCGGTCGAGGAAGGTGACCGCGAGGTCTTCCTTCTTCAGGTAGTCGTCGGAGACGAGGTCGAAGGCGGGAACCGCGAGCGCCAGCAGGACCATGCCGCCGAGAATCGCGACCAGGAAGCCCTCGCAGGCCGCCTCGACGCCGAGCCGCTTCCAGCCCGCGACGTGGAAGCGGTCCATGAACAGGGTGAAGCGCTCGTAGGTCTCGCGGGTGCCGCGACCGGAATCGAACAGCGTCGAATCGAGCCAGGCGTCGGCGGCGAGCAACTTTCGCGAGACGCGCTGGACGAAGCTATGGTTGCCGACGCGCTCGAGCAGGGCGTCTGCGCGCGCCATCAGTCTACGGAGGTCGGAGAAAATCTGGCTCAGCACGGCTCAGGCTCGACGAAACGCACGACCGATTTTTCTCCGTCTTGACGGAGCGGCCGGCCAAGCGCAAGCCGCCTTCTCGTCGAAATCCCCTCGATTGTCCGCAAGCTGTATGCCGCCTCGCCCGTCTCGAAACGCGACACGTCCTGCACCGCGAACGCAGCCGAAACATGGCTCGGCGGCGGAGCCTTTTTGGCGCGTCAAGTCGCTCGAGGAGATGAGCGAGCCGGAGTGGGAGAGCCTGTGCGACGGATGCGCGCGCTGCTGCCTGGTCAAGCTCGAGGACGAGTATACCGGCCAGATCCTCAAGACGGACGTCGCCTGCAAGCTGCTCGACTGCGGCGCCTGCCGCTGTAGCTCGTATCCGACCCGGCAGAGCAAGGTCGACGATTGCATCAAGCTGACGCCCCAGTCGGTGCGCGAAATACCGTGGCTGCCGTCGACCTGCGCCTACCGGCTGGTCGCCGAGGGCAAGCCGCTGGCGGACTGGCATCCGCTGGTCTCGGGCAACCCGGACAGCGTGCACGAGGCGGGGATCTCGGTGCGCGGCCGCACGCGCGGCAGCGAGCGCACGGTGCGGCTGCGCGACTACGTCGATCACATCGTCGACTGGGACGATTGAGACCCTTCAACCCACGGCCGTCATCGTTTGTGATTCGACACTGGCCATTCATGGCCTATTCAGGCCCTGGGGACGAAGGCTGGTGCTATGAAAGCCGCGGTCGTTGCGCTCTTTATCCTGTTGCGCTTCGCCGTGTCGGCGCAGGCGGCGGAACCCGTACGCCCGGCGCCCCCGGTCGTGCCGGTCGACGTCATCCCGGCCGCGACGGCGCCGGCCAAGGTCGATGCGCCCGTCGTCAAGCCCGCCCCACCGCATGACGCGGCCAAGCCCCACGTCGACGACGCGCACCGCGACAGCTGGCGCGCACGCACCTGTTTCAATGCGGCGCAGACGCGCGAGAACGTCACCACCCATCGCCTTGCGGAGCCGTTCCGCGCCTTGCGCGCCGGCGGCCAGCAGGGGGAGGCGTTGCGCGCCAAGCTCTGCAAGTGGAAACAGGACGAGTTCATCTACGAGATCTCGGTGCTCCGTCGCGACGGACGCATCGTGCGCCTCTACATGAACGCGCAGAGCGGCCAGGCCGTCGGCGCGCTCGACAGCAACGATCGACATTAGGAGAGATCATGCGCCTGCTCGTCGTCGAGGACGACGTCGACTTGAACCGGCAGATTGTCCGGGCGCTCAGCGACGCCGGCTACGTGGTCGACCATGCCTTGGACGGCGAGGAGGGCGCGTTCCTCGGCGAGACGGAGCCCTACGACGCCGTCGTGCTCGACCTCGGCCTGCCGAAGAAAGATGGGATCACGATCATCGGCGAGTGGCGCAAGGCCGGCCGTACGATGCCGATCCTGATCCTCACCGCGCGCGATCGCTGGAGCGACAAGGTCAAGGGCTTCGACGCCGGTGCCGACGATTACGTCGCCAAGCCCTTCCACATGGAAGAGGTGCTGGCGCGCATCCGCGCCCTGCTGCGCCGCGCGACGGGCCATGCGACGAGCGAGCTCGTCTGCGGCCCCGTGCAGCTCGACACGCGGGCGAGCCGCGTTTCGGTCGATGGCAACCATGTGAAGCTGACGTCGCACGAATATCGATTGCTCGCCTACCTCATGCATCACTCCGGCCGCGTCGTTTCGCGTAGCGAGATCGTCGATCACCTCTACGACCAGGACTTCGATCGCGATTCGAATACGATCGAGGTCTTCGTCGGACGCCTGCGCCGCAAGCTCGGCGTCGACATCATCCAAACCATGCGCGGGCTCGGATATCTCGTCACCGCCGACGGTGTTGGCGAGGCCAAGACGAAGGCCAGCGAGCCGCCGGCGGCCGAGCCGCCGCGCACGAGCGGCCGGCAGGGCTGAGCGTGGCGACGCTGCGCCTGGGGCTGTTCCGGCGCGCCGCATCCGAACGAACCGTCGCGTCCGACGGCACCGCGGTGGCGGCGCCGGGCCGGCGCCAAGCCATGTGGGGCGATCCGCGCCGCTGGTCGATCGGCACGCGGCTGTTCGTCTCGGCCGGCCTGCTCAGCGTCTCGATCCTCTTCATCGCCGGCATCATCCTCACCGCCGTCTACCGATCGACGACGGAGGCCGCCTTCGACGAGCGGCTCGGCGTCTATCTGCGCGCGCTCGTCGCCGATCTTGCGACTGACAAGACCAGCGACGCCAAAACGCCCGACAAGAACGCCGAGGATGCCCGCAGCGACACCGGCCATCTCGCCGATCCGCAATTCGAGCTTCCGATGTCGGGCTGGTACTGGCAGATCACGCGGCAGGACGGGTCGAACCCCGATATCCGCGCCTCGCGCTCGCTCTTCGCCTCGCACCTGCCGAAGCTCGCCGACCTCGGGGTGCCGGCGGGCATGGGCGGCGCGCGCCGCGGCTACGCCACCGGCCCCGACGACCGGCCGTTGCGCATGGTCGAGCGCGTCATCGATACCGGCGACGACGGCATCTATCTCGTCCAGGTCGCGGCGACGACCGACGAGATCGAGGCGCAGATGGCGCAGTTCGAGCTGTCGCTGCTCATCAGCTTCGGCGTGCTCGCGATGGTCCTCGTCGCCTCCTCGGCGGTGCAGCTGCGCTACGGGCTGCGTCCGCTGCGCCGGCTACAGGACGGCGTGACGGCGATCCGCCGCGGCGAGAACGACGAGATCGAAGGCGTCTTCCCGCGCGATCTCGCGCCGCTGGCGGGCGAGCTCAACTTGATGATCCAGGCCAATCGCGACGTCGTCGAGCGCGCCCGCACGCAGGTCGGCAATCTCGCGCATGCGCTGAAGACGCCGCTCAGCGTCATCATGAACGAGGCGGGGGCCGAGACCGGCCCGCTCGCGACCAAGGTCGGCGAGCAGGCCACCGTGATGCGCGACCAGGTCGCCTATTATCTCGACCGCGCCCGCGCCGCCGTCGCCGCCCGCAAGATCGGCAGCGCCACCGATGTGCTGCCCGTGGTGGAAGGTTTGGTGCGGACCTTCGACAAGATCTACCGCGAGCGCGGCATCGCCTTCCGCGAGCAGGGCGGGGCGGGGCTGCGTTTCCTCGGCGAACGGCAGGACCTCGAGGAGATGATCGGCAACCTCGTCGACAATGCCGGGAAATGGGCCAGGGCCGAGGTGCGCATCGCGATCGGCTCCGAGTTCCGCGATGCGAAGTCCGAACGCGCCTTCTTCCGCGTGACGATCGACGACGACGGTCCCGGCCTGCCGCCGGAGGACCGCGCGGCGGCGATGAAGCGCGGCCGGCGCCTCGACGAGACGAAGCCCGGCTCCGGCCTCGGCCTGTCCATCGTCACCGAGCTGGCGACATTGTACGGCGGGACGTTCCGGCTCGACTCCAGCCCGGGGGGCGGCCTGCGCGCCGAGCTGACGATGCCGGCGGCGTGAGGCGTCGGTCAGACGAGCCCCCTACGGGCTGGGGAATGGTCCGGGCTTGACCCGGTAGGACCAGTCCATCGCCAGGCATTCGAAAGTCTCGTCCCGGAGATAGAACAGGAAATGGCGCGCCTGATCCGTGTCATCCGCCAGACGGTGCCAGTCGTCGGGGAGATCACGAAGTGGGTCTTTGCAGCGCACGTCGTAGAACTCGCCCCAAGCTGGGGCGATGCCGGTGTAGCGGCATTGACCCCGATACCAGCCTTCGTCGTTGGTGCCCGAGCCGGTATCAGACTGCATTGCGTGAAAAGGAGATAGCCGACGTCCCCCACCTCGACGGCCAGATAGATGAAGGCGTTGAGGAAGAAGCGGAGTTCGACGTCCCGTCCCATGACCTCGACGACCGGCTCCGGCGAGTTGGGCTCGGCGTTCCACTCGACATTGAGCTTGACGAAAACAGGCGGCATACGCGTTGCCTCCCTGACAACCGCGCGTTAAGCCCGAGCATGCCTGGAGACGCCTGGATCGAGCAAGTCGAAGCGGCCTGCGCGGGGCGCGGGTTGCAGATGACCGCGCTGCGCCGCGACGTTGCCGCGATCCTCGCCGACGCCGACCAGCCGCTCGGCGCCTATGCGATCATCCAGAAGCTGTCGGAGGCACAGAGCCGCATCGTCGCGCCGCCGACCGTCTATCGCACGCTCGATTTCCTGGTCGACAATGGCTTCGTCGTGAAGATCGAGAGCCGGCAGGCCTATGTCGCCTGCGACCATGTCGGCCACGATCACGACCACCACGGCATCGTCTTCTCCTGCACGAAATGCGGGCGCACGGTCGAGGTCGAGAGCGCCGTCATCGACCGCGAGGTCGCGGCGCTGGCCGAGCGCGAGGGGATGGTGGTCGAGCGCAAGGTCGTCGAGGTCGAAGGTCTGTGCGGCGAGTGTCGGGCAGGGCGCGAAGCCCGCTAACGTCCCATCGCCAGGCTGCCGAGATAGGCCGTTGCGCCGAGCGTCGTGATCCAGAAGCTGGTCGGCCAGTCGGTGTAGAAGGCGAGCGTGAGGCTCGTCCAGGCCACCGCCAGCGCGATCGCCATGGCCAAAGCGACGCCCGACCCCACCGTGCGCGTCAGCCGGCTGGCGCTGGCCGCCGGGGCTACCATCAGCGCGAAGACGAGCAGCACGCCGACAATCTGGATCGCTTCGGCGGTCGAGATCGCGACGATCGTCATGAACAGCGCGGAGGTTACGTCCTGGCGGACGCCGCGCGCCTCGGCGAGCTCCGGCTGCAGGCTCGCGAAGAGCAGCGGCCGGGCGATCGCCGCCAGCGCCGCGAGCGAGCCGAGGCCGAGCGCGAACAGCAGCTTCACCGTCCCGGGATCGATGCCGAGCACGTTGCCGAACAGGATGTTCGTCGCGAGCGAGGCATAGGCCGTGTAAAAATGCAGGAACAGCAAGCCGAGGCCGAGCGAGGCGGTGAGCACGACGCCGATCGCGACATCGCGCTGCGCCTTCTCGCCGAGCAGCCCGATGCCGATCCCGGCCGCGATGGTGAAGGCCGTCAGCCCGACGAACGGCGACACGCCGATCAGCACCGCCCCCGTCGCGCCGGGAAAGCCGGCGTGGGCGAGTGCATGGCCGGCAAAGGTCTCGCCGCGCAGCACCAGGAAATAGCCGACGGCGCCGGCGACGAGCGAGACGATGGCGCAGGCCAAGTAGGCGTTGCGCATGAAGTCGTAAGCGAACGGATTCATGAGGCGAAAGGGTTCACGCGCCGGCGAGCTCGGAGGGGGCCTGCTCGGAGCAGCAGGTGTGGTGGTCGAACTCCGCGTCCTCGGCCATCACGTGATAGCGGCCGTTGTGGCGCGACACGTGGATCGACGTCCCGTAGAGGCGCGTCAGGACTTGGTCGTTGATGACGTCGTCGACCGGGCCGACGGCGGCCTGCCCGTTGCCGAGATAGAGCACCTCGTCCACGGCCGGCAGGATCGGGTTCACCTCGTGCGCGCAGAACAGCACGGTGATGTTTTCCGCCCGCGCCACCTCCCTCACGGTCTCGACGATGTGGCGCTGCGCGGCCGGATCGAGGCTGACGAGCGGCTCGTCGAGCAGCAGCAGGCGCGGATTGCCGATCAGCGCTTGCGCCACGAGCACGCGCTGGCGCTCGCCGCCCGACAGCTCGACGATCGGGCGTCGCGCGAGGTCGCGGGCGCCGACGCGCTCGAGCGCCGCCTCGGCGGCGATACGGTCGGCTCGCGATGCGAACGGCCAGCCCCAGCGGGTGCCGGCCACCGCGCCGACGACGAGGTCGAAGCCGGTGAGGCGCAGCTGCGCCGCGCCACGCCGGAACTGCGGCACGTAGCCGATGCCGGCGCCGCCGCGGGCCGGTGCCCGGCCGAGCACGCGGATGGCGCCGCCCGAGATCGGCAGGATGCCGAGCACGGCGCGCATCAAGGTGGTCTTGCCGGCGCCGTTCGGACCGAGCACGCCGACGAAGGCGCCCTGCGGGATCGAAAACGAGACGCCGTCGAGGATGCGACGGCCGCCGAGGCTCAGCTCGACTTGGTCGAAGGACAAAGCGTCGGCTCGGGCTTGGCTCACATGGTCCGTCCGGCGAGGTCGTGCTTTATCTCGTCGAGCTGGCCCGAGAACCAGGACTGGATCGTCATGCCCTTCGGCATTGTCTCGGTGACGCCGACGACGATCATCTTGTGCGCCTTGGCGATGTCGAGGAGCCGCGTCGTCGTCTTGTCGGTCACCTGCTTGTTGAAGAACAAGATCTTGGCCTCGCCGCTGGTCAGGCTCTTCTCGAAGGCGATCACCTGCGAGGGGGAGGGCTCCGCGTTGTTCATCACCGCGACCTGGAACGGCTCGTTCAGCATCTTGAAGCCCAGCGCCTGCGCCATGTAGCCGAACACCGGCTCGGTCGCCGTCACCACGACGCCCTTGTGATCTGCCTTGATCGGATCGACATCGGCGGTCGCCTTGGTGAACGAGGCATCGAAGGCCTCGAGATTCTTCGCATAGTCCGCCGCGTGGCTCGGGTCGAGGGTCTTCAGATCGTCCGCCAGCGCCTGCGCCACCGCCGGGAAGGTCTTGGGATTGTACCAGAGGTGCGGATTGTCGCCCGACTTCGCGCCGACGAGGTCGGCGGCGACGACGGTCGCCGGCTTGGTGCTCGAGGCGGACAGCAGCTTGCCCATCCAGGGATCGTAATCGGCGCCGTTGTAGACGACGATCTTGGCGCTCGCGATGTCCTTGGCGGTCGACGCGCTCGTCTCGAAGAGATGCGGGTCCTCGTCCGGGTTCGAGAGGATGCTCGTCACCGCGACATGATCGCCGCCGATCTGATGCACGAGATCGCCGTAGAAATTCTCGGCGGCGACGATGCGGATCGGCTCTTCGGCCCTCGCAGCCAGCGGAATCAGCGCGACGACGGCGGTGAGCAGGACGGCGGGGATCGAGCGCATGGGCTACTCCGTTCGAGGGATGGGAACGTTATAGCATAACACTCGAAGGCGAGAAGCCCTTGTTTTCAGTTCTTCGAGAAGCGCCGGTCGGCCCGGTCTCACACCGCCGTCGGGCTGCAGATCGTGCTAGGCCACGCGGATCTTCGATCCGTCTGGACAGCAGGATGAGACACGCTTTTCGCCGCCTCGCGCTTGCGAGCCTCGTCATGATCGCCGCTTGGCCGGTGCGCGCGGACGAGCCGCTGCCGCTCATTGCCACCTACGAGTTGCGCAAGGCGCGGACCGAGGCGCGGGCGTCGGCGCGCGATCCGAAGGGCTTCTGGGTCAGCGAGATCGTCGCGCGCATCGAGGACCGCAAGCCCATGCTGAACATGTCGCTCAAGGCGCCGGCGACGGTCGCGGTGAGCTTCGTCGTCGGCCGCGACGGGCATCTCGTCTCGTCGGAGGTCGCCAAGTCGTCCGGCGATACGGCGGTCGACAAGCAGGCGGTGGCGGTGCTGGCGAGCGCCGCGCCGTTCCCGCCGATGCCGGCCGGTCTGTCGGACGACAGCATGTCCTTCACGGTCCCGCTGCGCTTCAAGTAGCGCGTGACAAGAATCCGCCTTTTCCGTCAGAGGGGCGCGGTCTAGAACGAGCCCGCGATCGCCGGGCAACGGCGGAAACTTCAGGGACGGAACGCAAGGCGGCTGTTGGCTACGATCTGGATCATCTTCGCGCTGCTCACCGGGCTCGCCGTGCTGGCCGTCCTCTGGCCGCTGTCGCGTGCGCCGGCGACGACGGACGCGCGCGAGGCCGACGTCGCCTTCTACAAGGCGCAGACGGCGGAGATCGAGCGCGACGTATCGCGTGGCGTGATCGGTGCCGACGAGGCCGTGACCGCCCGCAACGAGGCCGCGCGCCGGCTGATGGCCGCGCGGGGCCGCGCCGATACGGATGTCGGCAGCGCTTCGCCTTGGGCGACGCGCGCGGTGGCGCTCGCCACGCTCGTCCTCGTCCCGGTGGCTGCGCTCGGTCTCTATTGGCAGATTGGCGCGCCGGGCATCCCGGACGATCCGCTGCAGGCGCGTCTCGATGCGCCGGCCTCCACGATGGATCTGCCGACCGCGATCGCCAAGATAGAGCAGCACATCGCCGCCCATCCCGACGAGGCGAAGGGCTGGCAGGTGCTCGCGCCGATCTACACGCGTCTGGGCCGTTTCGACGACGCCGCGCGCGCCTACAAGAACCAGATCCGGCTGATGGGACCCTCGGCCGACCGCTGGGGCGCGCTGGGCGAGGCCGAGGTGTTCGCCAAGGGCGGCACGATCGACGACGACGCCAAGGCGGCGTTCACGCAGGCGGCCGCGCTCGATCCCACCGCGCCGCGCGCGAACTTCTACCTCGGGCTTGCCGCGCAGCAGGACGGTGACAAGGCCAAGGCCAAGACGATCTGGACCAAGCTGCTTGCCAACTCGCCGCCGGACGCGGCCTGGGTGCCAACGGTAAAGAACCATCTCGCCGAGCTCGACGGTGGTGCGCCGGCACCGCCCGGCGCGGCGCCCGGCATGCCGAGCGGGCCGGCGGCCGCGCAGGTCGCGGCGATGACGCCGGACAAGCAGCAGGCGTTCATTCGCCGCATGGTAGACGGCCTCGCCGACCGGTTGAAGTCCAACGGCAACGACATCGACGGCTGGCTGCGGCTTGTGCGCGCCTATCGCGTGCTTCAGGAACCCGACAAGGCGAAGCTCGCGCTCGGCGACGCCAAGCGCAACTTCGCGAGCGATTCCGCCGCGACCAAGCGTCTCGACGATCTGGCGCAGGAGCTCGGGCTGAAAGGATGAGCGTGTGACCCGCAAGAAGAAGCGCCTCGCGCTGATCGCCACCGCGCTGTCGATCTTCGGCTGCGCGATCGGCCTCACGCTCTATTCGTTGCGCGATTCCATCGTGTTCTTCTACGGGCCGACCGAATATCTCGCCAAGGCGCCGGCGCCGGGCACGCGGCTGCGCATCGGTGGCCTCGTCGAGAAGGGCTCCTTCAAGAAGGCCGACGGCGAGACCGTGCATTTTGCCGTCACCGACATGAAGCACCAGGTCGAGGTCGCCTACACCGGCCTGCTGCCGGACCTGTTCCGCGAAGGGCAGGGCGCCGTCGTCGAAGGTACCGTCGAGCAGAACGGCACCTTCCTCGCCGATTCCGTGCTCGCCAAGCACGACGAGCGCTACATGCCGAAGGAAGTCGCCGACGCGTTGAAGAAGTCGGGCGTCTGGAAGGAAGGCGAGCCGATGCCGGCCTACGTGCCCGAGAAGGCGGCCGCGCGATGATCGTCGAGACAGGCCATTTTGCGCTGGTGTTGGCTTTAGCCCTGGCGCTCGTCAATTCGATCGTGCCGCTCGTCGGCCACATCCGCCGCGATGGCCGGCTGATCGCGGTCGCGCCCTCCGCTGCGCTGATGGGCTTTGCCTTCACGACGCTCGCCTTCGGCGCGCTCGTCTATGCGCACGTCGTCTCCGACTTCTCGGTCGTCAATGTGATCGAGAACTCGTCCTCGACCAAACCTTTGATCTACAAGATCACCGGCGTGTGGGGGAACCACGAAGGCTCGATGCTGCTCTGGGTGATGATCCTCGCGATCTTCGCCGCCGCGGTCGCGGTCGCCTCGCGCGGCATGCCGGCCGACCTGCGCGCCCTGGTGCTCTGCGTGCAGAGCTGGATCGCCTCGGCCTTCCTGCTCTTCATCCTGCTGACCTCCGACCCGTTCACCCGCACGATGGCGCCGCCGATCCAGGGGCAGGATCTCAACCCGCTGCTGCAGGACCCGGGCCTCGCGATCCATCCGCCGCTGCTCTACCTCGGCTACGTCGGCTTCTCGATGACGTTCTCGTTTGCCGCCGCCGCGCTGATCGCCGGCCGCGTCGATGCCGCCTGGGCGCGCTTCGTGCGGCCGTGGACGCTGATCGCGTGGATTTTCCTAACCCTCGGCATCGCGATGGGCTCGTACTGGGCCTATTATACGCTCGGCTGGGGCGGCTTCTGGTTCTGGGACCCGGTCGAGAACGCCTCGTTGATGCCGTGGCTCGCCGGCACCGCGCTGCTGCACTCCGCCGTCGTGATGGAGAAGCGCGAGGCGCTCAAGGTCTGGACGATCTTCCTCGCGATCCTCGCCTTCTCGCTCTCGCTCGTCGGCACCTTCCTGGTGCGCTCGGGCGTGCTGACCTCGGTGCACGCCTTCGCGACCGACCCGAAGCGCGGCTTCTTTATCCTGGTCATCCTGTTCTTTTTCATCGGTGGCTCGCTGGCGCTGTTCGCCTGGCGCGCCGGCAGCCTCAGGCAGGGCGGCCTGTTCGCGCCGGTGTCGCGCGAGGGCGCGCTGGTGCTCAACAACCTGCTCATCACGGCAGGTTGCGCGACCGTGCTCGTCGGGACGCTCTACCCGCTCGCGCTCGAATCGTTCACCGGCCAAAAAATCTCGGTCGGCGCGCCGTTCTTCAACGCGACCTTCGTGCCGCTGACGATCCCCGTGTTCCTCGCGATGCCGATCGGCTCGTCGCTCGCCTGGAAGCGCGGCGACCTGCTCGGCGCCGCGCAGCGGATGATGGTGGCGATCCTTGCCGGGTTCGTCGCGATCCTCGCCTTGGCGCTCTACGAGGGCGCGCCGGCGAAGTCCTATTGCTTCGCCGGGCTTGGAATCTTCGTCGTCGTCGGCTCGATGCTCGATCTCTTCCGTCGGATCTCGGGCGGCGGCCTTGCGAATGCACCGGCGCGCGCGCTCGGCCTGCCGCGCTCGGCCTACGGCACGGCGATCGCGCATGCCGGCCTCGGCCTGACGCTGCTCGGCCTCGCTGCGGCCGGCTGGGGCCAGGAGAACATCCTCTCCATGAAGCCCGGTGATGTCGCCACCGTCGGTCCCTTCACCGCGACGCTCGACGACGTCACCCGCGAGAACGGCCCCAACTACGTTTCGACCGTCGCGCACACGACGATCCGCCGCGGCGGCACATTGATCGCGACCGTCGAGCCGGCGTCGCGCTTCTACACGCTGCGCGCCATGCCGCGTGCCGAGGCCGGGATCATCACGTATGACCTCGGCCAGTTCTACGCCAGCATCGGCAATCCGGCGGAGGGCGCCAAGAGCGTCGACATGAAGCTCTTCTGGAAGCCGCTGGTCACGCTGATCTGGATCGGCGCGCTGGTCATGGGCCTCGGTGGCGCCTTGTCGTTGTCGGACCGGCGGCTGCGCTTCGGCGTCGCCGCGCGGGCGCGCCGCACCCGCACCGCCGCGGTGCCGGCGGAATGATCCGGCTTAAACCCCCTCATGGTGAGGAGCGCCTTCAGGCGCGTCTCGAACCACGAGGGCTCCAGGTGGCGCGATCGCGGGACCGCCTCGTGGTTCGAGACGGCCTTCTGCCTCCTCACCACGAGGCTACTGTTGCTTCGGTGCTCCGCTCCTGCGGCTTTGCCCTTTTGGCAATGATCGCGCTTGCTCATCCAGCGCACGCGGTCGAGCCGGACGAGATCCTGAAGGACCCGGCGCTCGAGGCGCGGGCGCGCACGGTCTCCGCCGAGTTGCGCTGTCTCGTCTGCCAGAACGAGTCGATCGACGAGAGCCACGCACCGCTCGCGCACGACATCCGCGTCCTGGTGCGCCAGCGCCTCGAGTCCGGCGACACCGACCAGCAGGTCGTCGATTATCTCGTGTCGCGCTACGGCCAGTTCATCCTGCTCAAGCCGCCCTTCGAATCGCAGACGCTGCTGCTGTGGGGCACGCCGCTGCTCGTCATTCTCGCGGGCGGGATCGCGATCGCCTTCGCCGCCCGTCGCCGCCCCGCGCGCGACCCGGCGCGGCCACTCTCCGAGGGCGAGCAGCGCAAGCTCGACGAGCTGCTGGGGCCATCCGCGTAGGCCAGCGGTGTCTTTGTTCGTTGACGGCGTGCCGCGGCAAACCAAGCGCCGCGCGGCGGGTTACAGCCGGCAACACCCTCGAATGATGGCGGACCAGATGACTGCAGCCTTCTCGACGACTCGCGCCGCGGCCCTCTCCCTTTTAGTCGCTTCGGCGTTCGGTTTCGCCGGCCCGCCGGCCTTCGCGCAGGGCACGCCGGAGCAGCGCGAGGCCTGCGCGCCCGACGCGATCCGGCTCTGCCAGGACACGATCCCCGACGTCGGCCGCACCACGGTCTGCATGCGCGCGCATCGCGCCAAGCTGAGCCCCGCCTGCAAGGTCGCCTTCGACGCCGGCGCGCCGGCCCCCGCGCCGCATCCGCGCGTCGCCCGCGCCAAGCCGATGCCGCGACCCGAGGCAGGACCCGCGCCGATGCACGAGGCCGCGGCTCCGCCGATGCGCCCGCATCGGCACGTCGTCGCGGTCTTGCCCGCGCATCCCGTCCACCACCATGCCGTCGTCGCCCGCGGCGATCGTGATACGCGCGAGGCGCGCCGGGTCATCGGGCGCCTCTGCGGGTCGAAGGTGATCGACGCCGACACCTGCGGCTTCATGGGCCGGATGATCACGCTCTCGGAATAGGGCCGAGCGGCGCGAGGTCGGGCGCGACCCAGGACCGGCGCGCCGCGACGCTGAACAGCCGCGCATGGCTCCAGTGCGCGAGCAGCCAGCCCGGATCGCCGAGGCGGGAGGCCATCAGCCGATCGACCACGAGGTGGATCGGCTCGGCGGGATCGGACGCGTCGAGAAATATCCGCGCGGCTTCGAGCGAGGCCAGCGTGATGGTCTCATGATAGCCGCCCGCGTCGGTGTTCGGCGTGTCCTTCGCCTCGTTGTAGGCGCGGATGATGTCGGGCATCCGCTGCGGCAGCACCCAGTCGGGACGGTGCCGCGTCAGCCAGATCGCCGTGGCGAAATGCGCGGCATGCGTCCACTGCGCCTTAGGCAGGCTGCGGTCGAGCACGGCCTCGGCGAGGCGCTTGATATCGAGATCGGTGGCGTAATGCAGGCTCATGGGGGCTCTTTCGGCTGAGCCCGATCGATGAGAAATTCCCGCCGGTCGGGCGGGATTGTCGGCGTCTCGGCGAGGGTCCGGCCCGTTCAGCGCGGGATGTCTGGCCTGTCGCCGACGCGCGTCACCGCCGTCGAAGATCGACGGGGATTTTGGAGGCCGTAGAGGTAGCGCGCGCGCATGGGCGCATCATTTCGCCGATCGCGGGAGGCGTCAATCCGCGGGCGCGGTGTCGCTCCTGGTCGTCGGCGCGTCACCGCGCTCGGCGACGAGCTTTTCCACAAAGGCGGCAAACGAGGCCTCGACCTTGGCCGTGCGCCAGCACTCGGCATTGCCGCAGGCATAGCCGTCGAGCACGGCCGGCGCGATATGGGCCTCGCACCGGCAGATGCCCCTGGCGCCTCTTCCCTGGGCGCCTTTGGCCGCCTGCGCCGTCACGCCGCCTTGGCCTTGCGGCTTGCCAGCGCCGCGACGAGGCCAGGCGCGGCGATGCGCAGCTCGCGCGAGAGCTTCTGCACGTTCTGGTCGTTGGAGGTCGTCTTGATCCGCTGCGCCAGCCCCTCGATGAGGGTGTCGAGCGCCGCCTCCAGGCTCGGCGCCGCCTCGATGGAGCGGCCGAGGGCTTCGAACTGGGACATCGTCATTCCTCGCGATGGCCGGACGCGGTCTTCGCCGTCAGGCCGACCATCGGCCCGACCGGCAGCAGCTGCATCGTGCGCCCGAGGCCCGGTGCATAAAGGCTCGAGATCGTCCCGTCGAGGAAGAGCGCGTTGTCGCAGTGCAGCGTGTCCCTGAACAGGCTCGCGAAACGGTAGAAGCTGACGGCATCGCGCGAGATCGCGAAGACGATCGTGCGGCCGTGGTCGCGCACGCCGACGCCGTTGCGGATCTTCTCCGAAGTCCCGTCCGGCTGCAGCTTCGGATGGATCGCGCCGTCGATCACCAGCATCGGGCCGGACTGCGTCGCGAAGGCCGGATGCAGGTGCGCGGCGAGATAGGCCCGCGTCTCCATAACCCCGGCCCCGCGCGGGCCGAAATAGAAGATGCCGTTCGGCTTCATGTGGAAGTTGCCCGGCCCGTCGCGCGTGTTGGCGGCCTTCCGCTGCTCGCCGCCCTCGACGTAGAGACCGACCGGCGAGAGGTCCTGCTCGAACATGCCGGCGTTCATCGCGAAGAGGAGCGTCTCCTTCGTCTGGGCCAGCGCCGCGGCGAGCTGCGAGAAGGTCGCGTAGGGCTGGCCGGCGCCATCGCGCAGGTAGAGTCGCAGCTCGCCGCGTCGCGCATCGACCGTGCAAATCGTGTAGGCGGCGCCATGGTCCTCGAGATCGCGGCAGACCTCGGCCCGGGCCGAGGGCAGGGCGACGAGAACCGCGAAGAGGGTGGAGAGGCCGAGCACGAGCCAGCGGTTCATCGACGACCTTTGCCATTTCCCGGGGCTTGCTTTAACCGACGCGTCTTCCCGCCATTTGGGGCTTTCCGAGGGCGCGCGCGAGGTTGCGTCGCAGCCGTCGAAGCCCGGTGCGGCGCGAGCCGTCGATGATTATGTGAGCGGCGCGCGCGTATCGCGCGTCCCGAGAAGAGGTTGCCTTGTCGCCCAAAGCCCAAGCCGTCGCCCTGGCCGTCGAAGCCATCGCCAGGGGCGAGATGGTCATCGTCACGGATGACGACGACCGCGAGAACGAAGGCGACATCGTCGTCGCCGCCTCGCTCTGCACGCCGGAGAAGATGGGATTCATCATCCGCCATTGCTGCGGCATCGTCTGCGCCCCGGTGACGCCCGACGAGGCGCGCCGGCTCAACCTGCAGCCGATGGTCGCGAGCAACGACGCCCCCCTCGGCACCGCGTTCACGGTCACCGTCGACGTTCGCCACGGGCTGACGACCGGCATCTCGGCCGAGCAACGCACCAACACCGTGCGCGCGCTCGCCAACGGCAACATGGGCGCGTCGGACTTCGTGCGGCCGGGCCACGTGTTCCCGCTGATCGCGCGCGAGGGCGGCGTGCTCATGCGCTCTGGCCACACCGAGGCCGCGGTCGATCTCTGCAAGCTCGCCAACCTGCCGCCGGTCGGCGTCATCTGCGAGCTCGCCAACGACGACGGCACGGTGATGGTGGGCGAGCAGATCAAGCGGTTCGCCGAGGAGCACAAGCTGCAGCGCATCTCGGTCGCCGACCTCATCGCCTACCGCCAGGCGCGCGAGAAGCTCGTCGAGCGCGTCGCGACCTTCCCGGTCGAGGCCGACGGCTGCATGCTGACCGGCTACGCCTATGTCACGCCGTTCGATCCGGTGCAGCACTTCGCCTTCGTGCACGGCGACATCGGCGACGGGCAGGACGTGCCGACCCGCCTGCATCGCGTCGACATCATCGCCGACGTGATCCGCGGCGGGAAGGAGGTGAAGAAGGTCTTCGCCCGCTTCCGCGAGGAGGGGCGTGGCGTGTTCATCTACCTGCGCGACGGCGCGGCAGGCGTGCCCGCGCGCTCCGGCTGGCCGGAGGCGGCGCCCTCGGCCGAGGCGCAGCGCGTGCAGGAATGGCGGGATGTCGGGGTGGGCGCGCAAATCCTGCGCGACCTCGGGATCAACTCGATCAGGCTGCGGACGACGTCGCCGCTGACCTATGTCGGCCTGTCCGGCTTCGGCATCGAGATCAAGAGCTACGAGCCGCCGTTCTGAGCGCCGGCGGGTCTGACCGCCAGGACTGAGCGCAGAGCGCGCTCAGTTCTGCATCATGCTCTGCAGCGGGTTGAAGTTCAGGAAGATGCCCTTGAGGAAGTTGTTGTCGGCACCGACCGTCGGCGTCGCGCCGGGCGCGTAGTCGATGACGCGGCCGTCTCGCATTCCGTAATTGGCGATGCGGGTCACGCGCCGCTGCTTGTCGAAATAGACCGCGTAGATGTGCCGCTCGGTGATGTTGGCCGGCATGAAGGCGACGGACCGCTGGGTCTTCTGCTGGATGTAGTACCAGGCGCTGCCGCCGACCGTGGAGGTCGTCGAGGGCGTGCCCATGGTGACCAGCACCTGCTCCGCCGTCTGGCCGGGCTTCACGTCGGTGACGGCCGCCGGGTCGAGCTGATAGCCATGCTGGATGTCGCCGTCGTAGCCGAGGCAGCCGCCCAGGCTCAGGGCGACGAACGCGATCGCCGCGAGCCGGCCGAGCGGCCGGACGTAGGTTGTTGCACGCTCTACTTGCATCGCGGCGACTCTCGAAATGGTGGTCAGCACGGCGCCGCGCCCCCCAGGCAGCGCAAGCAAAGTTGAGCAACTTTCTCTTGCGTTCGGCTATCGTGATGCCTAACCCCCGCTTGTGACGAAAGCAAGGAGCGGCTCCGCCCGCGTGCCAGACGGCGTGCGCCGTGTCGGGCGAGCCCGAAAAACCCGTTGATTTCAAGCTCATTGATCCAACGCCCCGCGATGATCCAAGGCCCGCGATGATCCTCGGTCTCTTCCGCCGCGCGCCGAGCGACGCCGTCGTGCAGCGGCTCTATGCGGCGGTCGTCGCCGCGTCCCGCCAGCCCGCGCTCTATGCCGATCTCGGCGTCCCCGACACGTTCGAGGGCCGCTTCGAGAGCCTGACCTTGCATGGCGCGCTCGTACTGCGCCGGCTGCAGGCGTGCGAGCCGCCGGGGCCGTCGCTGGCGCAGGATCTGACCGACACCGTCTTCGCGCATTTCGACCGGACCCTGCGCGAGATGGGGGTGGGCGACACGGTCGTCCCGAAGCGTATGCGCACGCTCGCCGAGGCGTTCCTCGGCCGCAGCCGCGCCTACGAGGAGGCGCTGCGCGGCGACGAGGGCACGCTCGCCACCTCGCTCGCGCGCAACGTCGCGGCCCGCGACACGGCAGGCCTCGTGCGCTACGTCTCGGTCAGCGTCGAGGCTCTGGCGCGCCACCCCCTCCAGGGGTTCGTCGACGGCGAGCTGCCGTTCCCGCCCGCGCACGCCGGGCAGCCGTGAGGAGTGCGCCGATGAGCAGGAGACCTTTGCCGGAAGACGCGACGCAACGGGCCTTGCCCGGCCCGTTCTCGCGCCCGCTCGACGTCCACAAGATTCCCGATACCGGCCTTGACCCGACGATCGAGGCCACGCCGGAGGAGCGCACGGCGGTCGCCGCCGAGATGGGACTGGTCGGGCTCGGCGCTCTGCAGGCGCGTTTCCGGATCCGGCGGCACGCTGGCGGCCGTCTTTCCGTCGAAGGGAATGTGGAGGCCGCGATCACGCAGGTCTGCGTCGTCAGCCTGGAGCCGTTCGACAGCACGGTCAGCCGCGCGATCGATCTCACCTTCGCGCCGCAGGCACAGCCGGTCGAGCTGCCGATCGCCACCGCGCGCTCCCGGCGGCGCGAGCCGACGGCGCGCGAGGCGCCGCCGCCGCGGCCCGTCGTCGTGCCCGGCAACGACGACCAGGAAGACCCGGCCGACCCGATCATCGACGGCAAGATCGACCTCGGCGCCATCGCCCTCGAATTTTTGACGCTTTCTCTCGATCTGTACCCGCGCAAGCCCGGGGTTCATTTCACCGACGTCTCCGTCGGCGATAAGGACGACGAAGGCGTGTCTCCCTTCGCCGCCCTGCGGCGCCTCAAGGATTCTTCGTGACGGTCGACAGATCATGACGCGCGAGCCGTTCCCGCGGGAGATCCGCATCGCGATCGACGCGATGGGCGGCGACCACGGGCCGCCGGTCATCGTCGGCGGTGCCGAGCTCGCGCTGGAGCGCCACCCCGACGCGAAGTTCCTGTTCTTCGGCCGCGAGCCCGAGATCGCGCCGCTCCTCGCGGCACGCCCGCGCCTCGCCGCCGCGTCGCGCGTGCACCACACCGACGTCGCCGTGCAGATGACCGACAAGCCGAGCCAGGCGCTGCGCGCCGGGCGGCGCACGTCGTCGATGTGGCTGGCGATCGAGGCGGTCAAGCGCGGCGAGGCCGACGTCGTCGTCTCCGCCGGCAACACCGGCGCGCTGATGGCGATGGCCAAGATCTGCCTGCGCACGATGCACGCCATCGATCGCCCGGCGATCGCCGCCATCTGGCCGACGCTGCGCGGCCGCTCGATCGTGCTCGACGTCGGCGCCTCGATCGGCACCGACGCGCGCTCGCTCGTCGAGCTCGCCATCATGGGCGCCGCGATGGCGAGCATCGTGCTCGGCATCGAGCGGCCCTCGGTCGGCCTACTCAACGTCGGCACAGAGGAGATCAAGGGCCTCGAGGAGGTCAAGGCGGCGTCGCGGATGCTGCGCGAGGCCGACCTGCCGAGCCTGGCCTATCACGGCTTCGTCGAGGGCGACGATCTCGGCCACGGCACCGTCGACGTCGTAGTCACCGAGGGGTTCACCGGCAATATCGCGCTCAAGACCGCCGAGGGCACCGCCAAGCAGATCGGAAACTACATCCGCGGCGCGATGAAAAGCTCGCTTCGGGCCAAGCTCGGCTATCTGCTGGCCAAGCCGGCGTTCGACGAGCTGCGCTCCAAGATGGACGTGCGCAATGTCAACGGCGGCGTGTTCCTCGGGCTCGACGGCATCGTCATCAAGAGCCACGGCGGCATGGACGCCTTTGGCACGGCTGGCGCGATCGACCTCGGCTATGCCATGGTGCGCGATGAGCTTCTCGGCAAGATTCGCGACATGATCGCGCTCGCCCTGATCGACAAGCAAGCCGCGGCCGACGCTGCGGCACCGGATGCGCCGCCCTTGCGCGTGGCGCCGGAACCCGCCGGGACAAGCGAATCGTGACCCAACCCGCCACGCCCCGACTGCGCTCCGTCGTCGCCGGGATCGGCGCCTACCTTCCCGAGAACGTCGTCACCAACGCCGACCTCGAGGCGCGCGTCGAGACGACGAACGAATGGATCCTCCAGCGCACCGGGATCGAGCGACGCCACATCGCCGCCGAGGGCGAGACGACCTCGGTGCTCGGGCTGCGCGCGGCCGAGGCGGCTTTGCGCGACGCGCGGCTCACCGCCGCCGACATCGATCTGCTCGTCGTGGCGACCTCGACGCCTGACTACACGTTTCCCTCGGTCGCCACGCAGATCCAGGCCGGCCTCGGCATGAACCACGGCGCCGCCTTCGACCTGCAGGCCGTCTGCTCCGGATTCGTCTTCGCCGTGGCGACGGCGGACAAGTTCCTGGTCTCCGGCTCGCACAAGCGCGCGCTGGTCATCGGCGCCGAGACCTTCTCGCGCCTGCTCGACTGGAAGGATCGCACGACCTGCGTGCTGTTCGGCGACGGCGCCGGCGGCATCGTTCTCGAGGCGCGCGAGAGCGAGGGGACGAGCCGGGATCGCGGCGTGCTGACCTCGCACCTGCGGTCGGACGGGCGCTACCGCGACAAGCTCTTCGTCGACGGCGGCCCCTCGACGACGGGCACGACCGGCCATCTGCGCATGGCCGGCAAGGAAGTCTTCCGGCACGCCGTCGGCATGGTCACGGACGTCGTCCACGACGCCTTCGCCGCGACGGGCACGACGCCGGACGATCTCGACTGGTTCGTGCCGCACCAGGCCAACCGCCGCATCATCGACGCCGCCGGCGACAAGCTCGGCATCGCCCGCGAGAAGACCGTCGTCACCGTCGACCGCCACGCCAACACGTCGGCCGCCTCGATCCCGCTCGCGCTCTGCGAGGCGCGGATGGACGGTCGCATCAAGGATGGCGACCTCGTGATGATCGAAGCGATGGGTGGCGGCTTCACCTGGGGCTCCGCTCTCATCAGGTGGTAGTCGAAAGACCCCCGTCCACAAGCTGTCAAGGCCTTGCCTGTACGACGGAAATCGTGAAATTTTCGCGGCCGTGACCCGCGCGCCGCGATCTTCATGGTGTGTCCGTGATGCGACCGAACGTTCGAGAAGGCTTCATGACGAAAGCGGATGTCCTGTCGAAACCGCTGCACACGACCGCGAACGGGCCGACGCAGACCGTCACCCGCGTCGGCCTCGCGGAGGCCGTCTACCGGCGCGTCGGGCTGTCACGCAAGGAATCGGCGCACCTCGTCGAGATGGTGCTCGACGAGATGACCGAGCATCTCGCGCTGGGCGAGACGGTGAAGCTCTCGTCGTTCGGCTCGTTCGTCGTCCGCGACAAGGGCGAGCGGATCGGACGCAACCCGAAGACCGGCGTCGAGGTGCCGATCATGCAGCGGCGCGTGCTGGTCTTCAAAGCGTCGAACGTGCTGAAGGCGCACATGAACGGCGAGGCGATCCCCGAGGACGACCTCTGACTTTCGTCCGCAAAGCATGCCGCTTGGGAAACGCCGCGCGGCGGTAGGCAAGCTTCAGAAAATGGTTCAAAGTCCGCCGCCAGGGGATTGAGGCGGAATGGAAAAGAGCGTCGACGCTTTTCGTACAATCAGTGAGGTTGCCGAAGAGCTGGCACTCCCGCAACACGTGTTGCGGTTCTGGGAGACGCGCTTTCCTCAGGTGAAGCCGCTGAAGCGCGCGGGGGGGCGCCGCTACTACCGCCCCGGCGACGTGGTCCTGCTGCGAACGATCCGCCAGCTCCTCTACGAGGAGGGTTTCACGATCAAGGGCGTGCAGAAGCTCATCAAGGAGCAGGGCACGCGCGCGGTGCGCGAAGGTGCCATGCCGATGCCGGTCGATCTCGCCTCGATCGACGCCGCAGACCGCGATCCCGACGGCGAGCTCGCCGTCGCCGACCCGCCGCTCTTCCCGGACAATGACGACGAAACGCTTCCCGATTCGATCCGCGCCGCGCTCGATGCAGGCGCCATGCTCGACGCCACGCGACTCGGCCACCGCGATCTCGGCGCCCTGCGCGAGGCACTCGCCACGATCGACGAATGCGCGCGCATCCTTCAGGCGCTGCGGCGGCCGCGTTAGCGTTTGCGGACAACGGAGCCGTTCTCTATAAGGCCGCCAGTCGGAGTGTAGCGCAGCCCGGTTAGCGCACTTGTCTGGGGGACAAGGGGTCGTGGGTTCGAATCCCGCCACTCCGACCACTAATCTCATCCTTGATCGTCGCGCCGAGGGTCGGTCGCCACCGAGCCGCCGATCGAGAAGTGATGGCACTCGCCGGTGAGCACCGTGGCGAAGCCGTCGATGGCCGAGATCACCATCGCGGCGCCATGGTAGACCGGCCCCGTCGGTCGCACACGGCTCTGGACCTCGAGCATCGAGTCGCGGCAGGCGCGCAACGCACGAACAACCCCGGCGGGGTCCGGCGGTATGTCAGCTCGAGTCCTGCGCCGCATGTCCCGTCCCCAATGTTCTTCTTATGTTCTAGGGCGCTCGCGCGAGAGAGTCGAGGCTCAGCGTTGGAGCACGTGCCGGCTTGCCGCCTCGCGGGCCTGCCAGCCATGCCGCTCCAGCTCGGGGTCGAGGTGTTCCTCTGCCGGCCAGCCCAGGCAGAGGTAGGCGACGAAATGCCAGGCGGCGTCGACGTCGAGCGCATGGGCGATCTCGTCGCGATCGAGGATCGACACCCAACCAAGCCCGAGCCCCTGCGCGCGGGCGGCGAGCCACAGCGTGCCGATCATCGCCGCGACGGAATGGTCGAGCGCCTCCGGCATGGTGCGGCAGCCCAGCCCGTGGCCCTGCACCGTCGCATGGTCGCAGAAGACGGCGAGCTGCACCGGCGCCTCGAGGCCTTCGAGCTTGAGCCGCGCGTAGGCCTGCGCCCGCTCGCCGCTGAGCGCCGCTAGCGCGTCGGCGTTGCAGCGCGCGAAGTTCTCCCGCACAGCGCGGCGCGCGGCCTCGCTCGCAACGACGACCCAGCGCCAGGGCTGGCTGTTGCCGACCGACGGCGCGAGCTGCGC
This sequence comes from Beijerinckiaceae bacterium, assembly GCA_965277735.1. Classification (GTDB taxonomy): domain Bacteria; phylum Pseudomonadota; class Alphaproteobacteria; order Rhizobiales; family Beijerinckiaceae; genus RH-AL1. The sequence continues at coordinate 2,550,470 of CBDIDO010000003.1, read as the reverse complement.
GACATCGAGCAGGTGGTCGATGACCGCCGGGTCGACGGGCTCGCGGCGGAAGCGGCGGACGTCGCGGCGCCAGGCGATCAGGTCTTCGAGGCGCGCGCGGAAGGCGGCGTCGAACTCGGGGGGCGCGGTCGGCAGCGGCTCCATGCTTGGCCTATCGCACGCGCAGGACAGCGTGTCGCCCAGCCAAATGGTGCGTGTTCACAACACCTTGCCGGGATTGAGGATGCCCTTCGGATCGAGCGTCGCCTTGATCGCGCGCATGAGATCGAGTGCGACCGGGTCCTTCACGCCGGGCAGCAGGCCGCGTTTCATTTGGCCGATGCCGTGCTCGGCCGAGATCGAGCCGCCGAATTTCTGCACCAGGGCATGCACCGCGGCGGACACATCGTCCCATCGCGCCAGGAAGGCGGCCTTGTCGGCGCCAGCAGGCTGCTGGACGTTGCAATGGATGTTGCCGTCGCCGAGGTGGCCGAAAGCGCAGAGCCGCGCGCCGGGCACGACGGCCTCGACCGCCGGTGCGACCTCGCTGAGGAAGGCGGGGACGCTCGCCACCGGCACCGAGATGTCGTGCTTGATCGAGCCGCCGAAGTGCTTCTGCGCATCGGAGATGTTCTCGCGCAGCGCCCATAGCTTCTCGCGCTGATCGAGCGAGGCGGCCACCGTCGCGTCGGCGACGAGGTCGCGCCCGGCGCCCTCTTCGAGAAGGGCGAGCAGCCGCGCGTCGAGGCCTTCCCCGTCGAGCGAGGTCAGCTCGATCATCACGTACCAGGCATGCCGCTCGGCCAGCGGCTCGTGGCCGCCGAAGGCCTCGAGCACGAAGTCGATCGCGATCCGCGGGATCAGCTCGAAGGCCTCGATCGCGCCCGCCGCGCGGCTCTGCGCGAGATCGAGCAGGGCGAGCGCCGCCTGTGGATCGCGCCCGCCGACAATGGCGGTGGCTGTGGCGCGCGGCTTCGGCGCCAGCCGCAGGACGGCGGCGGTGATGATCCCGAGCGTACCCTCCGAGCCGACGAACAGGTTCTTCAGGTCGTAGCCAGTGTTGTCCTTCTTGAGCTTGCTCAGGTTCGACAGCACGCGGCCGTCGGCGAGCACGACCTCGATCCCATTGACCAGCTCGCGCGCGTTGCCATGCGCGATCACGTTGAGGCCGCCGGCGTTCGTCGCGAGGTTGCCGCCGATCGTGCACGAGCCGCCGGCCGCGATCCACAGCGGGAACAGCCGGTCGACTGTCTCGGCGGCCTCGCGCGCGGCCTGCAGCGTCATTCCGGCCTCGACCGTCATGGTGTTGGAGACGGAATCGAGGTCGCGCAGCGCGGCGAGGCGCGTCGTCGAGAGCACGATGGCAGCGGCATCCTCCGGCGTCTGGCCGCCGACGAGGCCAGTGTTGCCGCCCTGCGGCACCAGCGGCGTCGCGGTCTCATGGCAGAGGGCAAGAATCGCCGAGACCTCCTCGCGCGTCCCGGGGCGAACGACGCAGCGCGCGCGGCCGGAATATTTGTCGCGCGGCTCGTGCAGGTAGGGCGCGATGTCGTCCGGCGCGGTGAGCAGGTGCGCGTCGCCGACGATGGTGGCGAGGCGGGAGAGAAGATCGGTCATCCGCGCATCGTAGTCGCCTGCCTCACGCGGCGTCCATGTCGCGGCCCGGCAGCACATGCGGCTCGCGCGACACGATGGCGGCGGCCGCGAGCGCGCTTACCCCGACGAACAGAACGATCGCCATGCCGAGTCCGAGACCACGCTCGCTCGCCGGCAGCGCTGTCGTCGCGACGCCCTGCGCTGCTGCCGCCAGCGCGTAGGCGAGGCCCATGCCGAACGAGCGGACCGCGCTGGCGAAGCGCAGCGAGAGGAAATGCGGCACCAGTGCGAAGACGCCGGAGTTCGAGGCGCCGATGACGAAGGCTGTCACGATCACGGCCGGCCCCGACGCGGCCTGCGTGAACGGCACCAGCACGAGCGCGGTGACCGCCAGCAGGACGAGGATCGTGATGCGGTCGCCGATCCGCGCGGCGGCGCGGCCGGCGCCGAGCTTGCCGAGGATCGAGCCGATCGAATAGGCGGCGATCGCGCCGAAGACTTGCGCCTTGTCCCAATGGTGCACGGTCTCGAGCAGGGTCGGGTAGAAGTCGTAGACCGAGGCCGCCAGGAACTGCACGACGGCCATGAAGGCGCAGGCCTGGATCGCCGCCGCATCGAGCCGGAAGCGCGGGCGATCGACGGGCACCGACGGGCTCTCGGCCTTCTCGCGCTGTAGGCGCAGCCAGACCGGGCTCTCCTTGATGCCGATACGGATGAAGATCGCGAGCAGCGCCGGCGCGATGCCGACGAAGAACAGCGAGCGCCAGCCGAAATGCGGCACCAGCAGCGCCTGCGCGCCGGCGGCGGCGAGGAAGCCGAACTCGTAGCCCGCCATCATCAGCGAGGAGGCGACCTCGCGCGCCTTCGCCGGCACGCTCTCCATGAGCAGCGCGGCGGACGCCGTCCACTCGCCGCCGAAGCCGATGCCGAAGAAGAGCTGGATCACGACGAGCGCGGCATAGCTCCAGGCGAGCCCGGTGAGCCCGGAGAAGGCCGCGAACCAGACGACGCCGAGCATGAAGGTGAGCTTGCGGCCGTAGCGGTCGGCGAGCCAGCCCCAGCCGATGTTGCCGAAGATGCGGCCGACGCTCTGCGCGGTGATGACGAAGCCCATCGCGGTCAGCGACACGCCGAAGTGGTCGCCGATCTGCGGCAGCAACAGGATCAGCGCGACCTGGTCGAAGGCATCGAGGAACCAGCCGAGGAAGGCGGCGAGCACGAGCCGCCAGTGCGGGCGGAGCAGCGCGTAGGGGCTGTCTGTCGGGGTCAAGCGTCGTGGGATCCGGCTTCAGGGGCCGTGGGCGAAGTCCCGAGCGCCCGGCAAGTTGCCGCGACGCGATGCGGCGGATTCGTCCGGCCGGCTTTGCGGACGGCGCCGGATCGGCGGCTCACGTGCCGGGGTGACGCCCAGCCAGGGGGATACGCCAGACCTCCGAGCGTCGGCGGCTCGCACTTGTGTCGTCCGCGTCGCGCGCTTTCAGAAGCATGATCACGCCAAGTGCGACGGAGACGCCGACCATGGTTGCGAGGCCCGCGCAGAAGCCAAGGAGGAAAGTCGACACGTCCGGCGCTCCGTTTCTTGGATACTCAGCTGACGCATACAAGGCACCGAGACCAAAGCTAACGCGGCCGGCGTTCACCGGGTCCGTGTCCACAAGCCGAAAGACGCGCGCCGTCAGATCGTCTTAGCTGTCGGTGATCCCCGCAAGCCGCGTTTCGCGAGCCATGCATCGACCGACCACACCCCCGCGCCGCCGAGCACGAGAGCGAGCAGGCAGGCGAGGTAGAGCAGGTCGGTCGCGTAGCCCGGCGGTCCGAAGCGGGCGCCGTCGGGTGTGATCGCCTGCAGCTTGATCGAGCTGAAGCCGTAGGGAAGGTGTACGGTGAGGGCGGCGGTCAGGAGCACGATCGCCATCGGGATCGCGGCCAGCGGCACGAAGGCGCCGAGCAGCACCGCGAGCCCACCGAAAATCTCGACGGCGATGGTGAGGAGCCCCATCAGCTTCGGCGCGGGTACGCCGAGTGCGTGGAGGAGGCTCGGGAAAGCATCGAGGCCGCGCGACAGCTTCGCGAGCCCATGCTCCATGAAGCCGTAGCCGACGATGAGCCGCAGCGGCAGCGGCGCCAAAGATTCGATCTTCACCTTCGACGGCAGCCCGACGACGTGCTCCAGCAGCGACATGCCGCCTGCGTTCGTTCGCATCATGCTTGGACATGTGGCGTGGTGATCAAGGGCCGACGTTGCCGCCGACGCTGACCTTTTCGACGTACCGGCGGTACGGTTACACGCGGTCGCTCGCCATGATGTGGTTTTATATCAAACTAGATTGCAAACCGCTCTCTACTTTGGCCAGTCGCCGAGATATTCGGCCTTCCAGCGCTCGCGAACGGCTTCTTCCTCCTTCAACCGGACAAGCTCGCCGAGCTGGTAGGCGATGTATTCCATCGCGTGTGTCTGGCGCAGAAGGGCTTGCGTCTCGATGCGGGGCTCGTCGTCGGGCGCGATCGGCGTGAAGGATGAAGAAAACGCGGCGCTCTGCAGAGCCCGGAGGTCGGGCAGGATCGGACGGGTCGGGCCCAACTTCACGACGAGCGTGCAGATCTCCTCGATCTCCTTCAGGGAGAGCGAGCGCGGGTCCTGCCGGGCCTTGAGGCCGAGCAGGCGCAGCCGCTCGCGCATCTCCTCGTGCCGCAGGCCTTTTTGCCGGTTCGTCCCTGACATTCCGAACTCTTCGGGAAGATTCGGCAATATTCGTAGCAGATTTTTCCCGGTGTCGAAGCCGGCCGAACCGATGCCGCTAAACGGCCGGCACGACCAGCGGCGGCGTCTCGGGCGCCGGCTCGGCGTCGAACACCCTGTTGCCCTGCACATGCAGGCCGCCGCGGGCGACGCGCGCGAGGGCGGCGGGGTAGAGCACGTGCTCCTGGGCGAGCACCCGGCGCCCCAGGCTCTCGGGCGTGTCGGTGTCGAGCACCGGCACCGCCGCCTGCGCGATGATTGCGCCTTCGTCCATCTGCGGCACGACGAAATGCACGGTGCAGCCGTGCACCTTCACGCCGGCCTCGAGAGCCCGTTCGTGCGTCTGCAGGCCGCGGAAGGACGGCAGCAGGGCCGGGTGGATGTTGATCATCCGGCTGTCCCACTGGCCGACGAACCAGGGCGTCACGAGGCGCATGAAGCCCGCCATGCAGACGAGGTCGATGCGGTGGATCTCGAGCAGCGCCTGCATCGCGCGCTCGAACTCTTCGCGGCCGGCGTAGATCTTGTGATCGACCGCGGCGACGGCGATGCCCGCGTCGCGGGCGGTCTTGAGCCCGGCCGCCTCGGGGCGGTTCGACAGAACGAGCGCGATCTCGGCGGGGTATTCGGGGTCGCGCGCGGCCTCGATCAGCGCCGCCATGTTCGAGCCGCCCCCGGAGATGAGGATCGCGGTGCGGCGGCGGCTCAAAGCGCCAATCGTCCGCGGAAGGTGACCCGGGCCTCGGTGGCGGGGACGAGCCGGCCGAGCGCGACGGGCGACTCGCCCGCGAGCTCGAGGCTCGCCGTCACCGCGGCGGCGGCGTCGGCCGCGACGACGACGATCATGCCGATCCCGCAATTGAAGGTGCGCAGCATCTCCGCCTCGGCGACGCGCCCCTGCGCCGCGAGCCAGCCGAACACCGGCGGGACCGCGATCGCACCGAGGTCGATCTCGGCCGTCGTGCCTTCGGGCAGCACGCGCGGGATGTTGTCGGGGAAACCGCCGCCGGTGATATGCGCCAGCGCCTTGATGCCCGATGTGGCGCGCAGTGCGGCGAGCAGCGGCTTCACGTAGATGCGCGTCGGCTCGAGCAGCACGTCGGCGAGATCTTCTTCTGGCGCGAACGGCGCCGGCTCGGTCCAGCCGAGCCCGGCATCGGCGACGATCCGGCGAACCAGCGAATAGCCGTTCGAATGCACGCCGGAGGAGGGCAGGCCGAGGATCACGTCGCCCGGGGCCACGTCGCGCGGCAGCAGTGTGCCGCGCTCGGCGGCTCCGACGCTGAAGCCGGCGAGGTCGTAGTCACGGCCCGCGTAGAGGCCGGGCATCTCGGCGGTCTCTCCGCCGATCAGCGCGCAGCCGGCCATGCGGCAGCCTTCGGCGATGCCTTCGACGATCGCCGCGCCGACATCGGGCTCGAGCTTTCCGGTCGCGAAATAGTCGAGGAAGAAGAGCGGCTCGGCTCCCTGCACGATGAGGTCGTTGACGCACATGGCGACCAGGTCGATGCCGATCGTCGAATGACGGCCGGTCTCGATCGCGATCTTGACCTTGGAGCCGACGCCGTCGTTGGCGGCGACGAGGATCGGATCCTTGAAGCCGGCGGCCTTGAGGTCGAACAGGCCGCCGAAGCCGCCGATCTCGGCATCCGCGCCGGGGCGGCGTGTCGCGCGCACCAGCGGCTTGATGCGATCCACCAGCGCGTTGCCGGCGTCGATGTCGACGCCCGCATCGGCATAGGTGAGGCCGGTCTTTTCGGCCTCGCTCATCGTGTCACCTGCGGCATCAGCTGCGATTAAGCGCAGGCGCGACGCGGTGCAAGCGGTCGTCGCGCGGCGCCCTTCGGACGGCGCGGGTCAGTGCTGCGGGACGACGAACACCTGGCCTGGATAGATCAGGTTCGGATCGCGGATCTGCTCGGAATTGGCGGCGTAGATCTGCGTGTAGCGCAGCCCATCGCCGAGCCGAAAGCGGCTGATGTTCCACAGATTGTCGCCCCGAGTCACGCGTGCGGTCGCGATCGACTCGATCGTGGCATCGGCCCCGGCGGCCTTCGGCACCGGGGAGGCGGGCGCCGCGGCTCCGGCCGCCCCAGCGTCCGGCGTGGAAGCCCCGGCGGTCGTCGCATCCGGCGCGGCCATGGTCCCCGGCTTCGTTGCGCCGCCCGTCGGCGCAGTTGCGCCCGGCGTGGCGGAGGCGACGACGGTCGGCGTGGGCGGTGCGACCGGCGACTTGCCCGCGTCGGCCATCACCGTCGGCACGTCGAACGGCACTTCGGCGCGCGAGGCGACCTTTCCGTCGGTGCCGGCGGCGTCGGCACGAACCCGGTAATGGCCGCCGGTCAGGCCGTGCTTGACGCGCACGCTCCAGGCGCCGTCGGCGCCGGCCGCCACGTCGGCGATATGCGAATCGTTGAGATAGACGTGCACGGACGTGCCGGGATGCGCGGCGCCTGAGACGTAGAGCCCGCTGCCGTTCTCGAGCTCGGCCGAGCGGACGATCACCTTGTCGACCGGTCCGGCGAGCGCCGGCGCGCCTGCCGCTGCTCCGGGCGGCGGCGACAGGAGCTTCGTCGCCTTGCCGGGCTCGGCCAGCGCGACGACGACCTTGCCCTTGCCGGGCCCCGGCACGGAGACCGCGACGCTCTGTGACGATTCGCTCGCCGGCTTGCCGTCGGGCGTCTGGCGCAGCGTGAGCGCATGGTCGCCCGGCGCCAGCCGCTCGGGGAGGATCACGAACTGTCCGGCGGCATCGCTCGTCGCCTCGCCGACGACCTTGCCGCCAGAGAGCAGCGCGACCTTGGCGTTCGGCGCGCCCTTGCCGGCGACGACGGCGTCGCCTTGGGGCTCGACGCGGACGACATCGAAAGAGGGCGTTTTGCCGTTTGGGACGGGCGAGGGTGGGGCGCCGGCGGCCGGCAGCGAACCAGGTGCACGGCTTGCTTCCTGCAAGGCCTGGACGGTGGGGGCGGCCGCGCGATCGGCATTCTGCTGCGACCCCGCCCTGTCCGGAGTCGTTGAAGGGATCGAATGGTCGGCCAGCGCGGGAATCTGATGCGTGGCGAAGAGATGCCAGAGACCGCCGCCGACACCGGCCGCGATCCCGACCCCGATCATTGTGAGAGCTGCGACCTTGGAACCCGTCACCGCCTCTCTCCCTGTCGTCAAGCGCGCTATTGTCTCGCGCGCCTTGGTCATATTTCCATATGTCTTAGGGCCTAGACATCGCGCGCGATAGGGCCGCCGCTCCGCTATTCGTCGGAGATTGCTGACACGTCACAAGAGCTTTCGGTCTGGGCCAGTACAGGAGGGGTTTTTGAAACAAGAGAGCGCGCCGCGCATCGCCAACGTCTGTGTCTATTGCGGCTCGGCCTCCGGCGCCGATCCCGCCTTCGAGCAGGCGGCGGTGACACTCGGGCGGGCGCTCGCGGCGGCTGATGTCGGCCTCGTCTACGGCGGCGGCGGACGCGGCCTGATGGGCAAGCTCGCGCATGCCGTCCTCGATGCCGGCGGCCGGGTGACCGGCATCATCCCGGACTTTTTGACGGACCGCGACGCGACATTGCGCGAGGCGCAGGAGCACGTCGTCGTGCCCGACATGCACACGCGCAAGATGCTGATGTTCGAGCGCGCCGATGCCTTCGTCGCGCTGCCGGGCGGCGTCGGTACGCTGGAGGAGCTGGTCGAGCAGCTGACCTGGGTCCAGCTCGCCCGCCACACCAAGCCGGTGCTGATCGCCGACATCGGCGGCTTCTGGCGCCCGCTCGTCGCGCTACTCGAACACATGCGCGAGCACGGCTTCATCTGGTCGGCGACGGAGCTGAATTACCTCGTCGCCGAGCAGGCCGAGGACATCCTCCCGATGCTGCAGGCGGCGGTGGCGCGCATCGCCGCGGAGGGGTCGACGAAGGAGACGGTGGACGGGCGGCTGTAGGGCATCCCCTTCTCTCGCAAGCGGGAGAAGGAGAGGCTGCGGCCCTCTAACCCAGCGACGCCATGTCGATGACAAAGCGGTACTTCACGTCGCTCTTCAGCATCCGCTCGTAGGCCGTCTCGATCTCGGCCATCTTGATCATCTCGATATCCGAAGTGATGCCGTGCTCGGCGCAGAAGTCGAGCATCTCCTGCGTCTCCTTGATGCCGCCGATCAGCGAGCCGGCGAGGCTGCGGCGGCGCCAGATCACGCTGAACACGTTGACGTCGAGCGGCTTCTCGGGCGCGCCGACCTGCACCAGCGTGCGGTCCTGCTTGAGGCAGGCGAGATAGGCGTTGATGTCGTGCTACGCGGCGACGGTGTCGAGGATGAAGTCGAAGCTCTCGGCCTCTGCCGCCATCGCCTTCTCGTCCTTCGATATGACGACGTTGTCGGCACCGAGCCGGCGCGCGTCCGCCTCCTTGCCGGGCGAAGTGGTGAAGAGGGTGACCTTGGCGCCCATCGCGTGGGCCAGCTTCAGGCCCATGTGGCCGAGGCCGCCGAGCCCGACGATGCCGACCTTGTCGCCCTTCTTCACGCCCCAATGGCGCAGCGGCGAGTAGGTTGTGATGCCGGCGCACAGCAGCGGCGCGACGCCGGCGAGGTCGAGCGACTTCGGGATGTGCAGGCAGAACGCGCGATCAACAACGATGTGGCTCGAATAGCCACCGAACGTGTGGCCGCCCTCGCTCTTGGCGTCGGGACTGTTGTAGGTCGCGGTGAAGCCCGGCTTGCAATAATTCTCCTGGCCGGACTTGCAGGCCTCGCAGGTGCGGCACGAATCGACCATGCAGCCGACGCCGGCGAGTTCGCCGACCTTGAAGGCGGTGACGTTCTTACCGACGCGCGTCACCTCGCCGACGATCTCGTGGCCGGGCACGCAGGGGTACACCGTGTTCGCCCACTCGTTGCGGGCCTGGTGCAGGTCGGAATGGCAGACGCCGCAATAGCGGATCTTGATCTCGACATCGTCGGCGCCGGGATCGCGACGCTCGAAGGTGAAGGGGGCGAGCTCAGCGCTCGCGTTCTCGGCAGCAAAGCCGGTGCAACGGAACATGATTATCCTACGGAAGGCGGCCGACCCAGTGCCGGCGTGCTACCGGCGCCATATGGCGCCGGGAACAACGCTGGCGAGGGATCGCAGGATTGCGCCGAGCGCATGGCTCGCGGCGCATGCCTTAAGCTTTAGAGGCCTTCGAGATACAGCCGGCCGAGCAGCGGCCCGAAATAGATCGGCAGCACGTCGTCGGACACGGGGTCGAAGAGCTGATGCAGGTCGCCGCTGAGGCTGGCGACGAGCGACGTCTCGATGTCGCACGAGCCGAGATCGGCAAGGCCGGCGAGCCGGTCGTCGGACACGGCGATCGACACCTCGTCCTCACGGAAGGCCAGGCAGGTTGCAGACATGGAATCAATCCCTCGGGTTCGAGACCTTCGGGAGAGGCTAGGCGTCCATGGTTAACGGAGCCTTAAGTGGATTGCAGAAAGCAAGTCGGGCCGCCCGTCGTTGCTGCTTCGGGGCGGCCCGGACCGACGATCGAGAAGGAGAAGCGGCGGCCAACACAATAAAACGACGAAAAGGCCTCAAATGTAATTAGACGTTCGGACGATTGAGCGCCTGACGAGACAATCAGACCGGCCGAGGTCAGACCGGTACAGCCGCCGGGAAGGTGGACTTGGCGATCCGATCGGCGGTGGTGCGCAGGGTCGCCGCCTCGTCGGCACCGACGAGCCCCTCGACGCGCGCCTGCAGTCGGAGCCACGGTTCGTTGGCTTCGGCGAGCTTGGCGACGCCGGCCTGGGTCGCCCGAATGCGCCGGCTCCGCCGGTCGAGGGGATCGACGACATATTCGATGAGGCCGGCGCGCTCGAGCGGGGCGAGCTTGTAGCGCAGCGTCGCGCGGTCGAAGAGAAACCTGTCGGCCAGCTCGACGATCCCAATCGAGCCCACCATCTGGATCACCGACAGGAGCCCGAACTCGTGCGCGCGCAGGCCGCATGGCGCGAGCTCCGCATCGTAAAGGCGCCGGAGCTTGTTGGCGGAACTGCGCAGCGCGCGATGGAAGCAAAGCCCCACGTCGGGCATTCCGGCAGCTGACGGTGGAACGGGATCGTTCAAAAAGGTCTACCGGGCAGGAATTGGAGGCCTCGCCCGGAATCGAACCGGGGTGCAAGGATTTGCAGTCCTCTGCGTAACCACTCCGCCACGAGGCCTCACGTGCCAGTGGCACCGGGGTCGCTATAGCAAACGGTCTTGCGACTGAGCAATGGCCAAAGCTTGGGCCAGAGCGAAACCTTGAATTGGCCGCACCACATGGCTTTGCAAGCGCGGACGGGCTTGCTATATGCCCGGCCTCGCTCTGGCGATGATCCCTGATAGCTCAGCTGGTAGAGCAGTCGACTGTTAATCGACTTGTCGCAGGTTCGAGTCCTGCTCAGGGAGCCAAGCGGCCATTCGGGAACCTTGGGTCGCGCTAGGCCTTCCCATAACGCCAAGCTGGATGTTGGAGAGCGTTATCACTTATTCGTCGGCCGTCTTCGGGCTCGCGACGCTTTCTGCGGTCGTCGGGTTTACCCCCGTCTCACTCGCGGCGTCGGACCCGTATCACATCACATCGGGCGAGAAGGCCGCGTGCACGGAGGACGCAATTCGGCTGTGCTCGGGTGCCTATCCCGACGAGCGCAAGCTTCTCAGCTGCATGGCGGCCAACCGGTCTTCACTCACCGATTCGTGCCTTGTCGTCTTCGACGCGGGGCTCAAGAGGCGCCGCCTGGTCTCGCGGTAAGCAAGACCAGGCTTCGCAGCGTCCCGTTGAGCGCTCATTTTCCGTCGAGAATGTCGTCGACCGCGTGGGCAAACCACGCTTTCTGTTTTTCCGTCAGGTGCGGCGCGGCGGGCGCCGGAGCGCTTTGCACTTGCTGGGTACGCCGGGGATCGCTCACCGGCGGGGCCTGGTGCGCGCTGGACAAGACGATCAATACTAGAGCCACAAGGTTCACCATCATGACCTCCCGGGGCTAACCGAACTCGTCGGTTCGGATAGGGAAGTGGGGTGCCCCCGGCGTGTGTCAATAGGGACGTCAGCTTCGTCCTTGACCCTTCCGCCGATTTCCCCGACTCCACCGGTTCCCCAACCGAGCGCCCGCTTTGTCCACGCCGTCTTCCGACTTCCTGCAGATTTTGACCGAGCGGGGATTCGTCCACCAATGCTCGGACACGGCCGGCCTCGACGAGAAGGCCCGCAACGGCGATCTCGTCGCCTACATCGGCTTCGATTGCACGGCGCCGTCGCTCCATGTCGGCTCGCTGCTGCCGATCATGCTGTTGCGCTGGCTGCAGAAGACCGGCGGCAAGCCGATCGTGCTGGTGGGCGGCGGCACCACGAGGGTCGGCGACCCGTCCGGCAAGGACGAGAGCCGCAAGCTGCTGACGCTCGAGACGATCGAATCGAACAAGCAGGCGCTGCAGAAGGTGTTCGCCAGCTTCCTCGCTTTCGGCGATGGGGGTGGTGACGCGCTGATGGTCGACAACGCCGACTGGCTGACCAAGCTCGCCTACATCGACTTCCTGCGCGACGTCGGCCGGCACTTCTCGGTCAACCGCATGCTGACCATGGATTCGGTCAAGATGCGGCTCGAGCGCGACCAGGAGCTGTCGTTCCTCGAGTTCAACTACATGTGCTGCCAAGCCTACGATTTCGTCGAGCTGAATCGCCGCCTCGGCGTGACGCTGCAGATGGGTGGCTCGGACCAGTGGGGCAACATCGTCACCGGCATGGATCTCGGCCGCCGCATGGGCACGCCGCAGCTCTATGCGCTGACCTCGCCACTGCTGACGACGGCGTCGGGCGCCAAGATGGGCAAGACGGCGCAGGGCGCCGTTTGGCTGTCGTCCGATCTGCTGCCGGTCTTCGAGTACTGGCAGTACTGGCGCAATTGCGAAGACGGCGACGTCGCGAGGTTCCTCAAGCTGTTCACCGAGCTGCCGATAGACGAGATCGACCGCCTTGCCGCGCTCGGCGGCGCCGAGGCCAACGAGGCGAAGAAGGTGCTCGCGACCGAAGCGACCGCGCTGCTGCACGGCCGCGTTGCAGCGGAGGCCGCCGCCGAGACGGCGCGCCGCACTTTCGAGGAGGGCGCGCTCGCCGCCGACCTGCCGAGCGTGGCGATTCCCGCCGCCGAATTCTCCGCTGGGCTCGGGGTGCTCACCGCTTTCGTCAAGGCCGGCCTCGTCGCCTCGACGGGTGAAGCGCGGCGGCAGGTGAAGGGCGGCGGTTTGCGGCTCAACGATTCGGCCGTGACGGACGAGCGCGCTGTGTTGGGCGAATCAGACCTCCGCGACGGTGCGATCAAGCTGTCGCTCGGTCGCAAGCGGCACGTGCTGCTCAAGCCGGAGTGACGGTAGCCGCGACGGGGGCCGCTACAGCCGCTTGAACCAGCCCGCGACGGCGCCGCCGGCGTAAGTGAACGGCCGGCCGACCGCCGACATGTCGGGCACGTGGTTCAGTGGGTTCAGCATCCCGACCAGGCTGTGGTTCGCGCGCGCCGCCTGCGCTCTATCAGCGGCGCTGGCGATCTGGTGATGCGTCAGCACCAGCGAGGATGCGGCCGCCAGCGTCTTCACGGCGCAGGGCTGCGGCTCGAGGCAGGGTCGTGGCTTCGGCAACGTCTTCGGCACCATCGGCAGCGCCAGCTGCGCCTTCGGCACGGTGAGGCTCGCCGAGGTCATCGGCTCGGCCGGCGTCGGCGCTGCGGCCGGCGTCAGCTCGGCGAGATGCCCGGCCCAGACTTCTTGCGGCGACGCATCTTGAGCGACGAGCGCGCTCTGCTGGGCCGGCGCTTGCGCGGCGGCTTGGGCAGAGATTTGGGCATCGTGCTTGGAATGGACCGCATAGGCCATCGCAAAGGTCATCGCGGTCGCGGCGACGACGAGACCCAGCGTGTCGCGGCTGGTGCGGATGACGATCGTCTTCGAAGCGCTGGCGAAGCTGGCCATGACCGACCTTCCAATCGGTGGATGCGCGCACTTACACTCGGCTTTGCGTCAAGACTCTGGCGGCGGGCGGCGCGACGCGATGAAGCGCGGGACAGCGGCTTCCAGGTCACGCGAACTTGCACGCCAATCCCAACGCCGAGCCTAGAGGCATTCCAACGTTTCGGTCCGTTAACAGTCTGTGTGTTGCCGCTCGAGGGCGCCGCGATATCGTTGCCACACGGGCCGCATTCGCGTGCCGCGCTCCAGCGCGCCACCTTGCGACCCAGAAAATGCACAATTCGGCTTGCTTAAGGGACGGGGCGGTCCTGCGCGGGCCTTCTGGGGGTTGAACGAGATCATGAACGCGATGCCCATTAACGGCATGCCCTGGTGGATGCCGCTGTCCGTCTTCGTGTGGGCCGTCCAGATGGTCGTGTTCCACGGCGTCGGCTACGGCTTCGAATATTGCGACAGCAACAAGCTGCTGCGCCGCTTCAAAGTCCGCGACGTCGATCGCAAGAGCTACCGCCAGCTGCTGCCGCGCGTGCTCGCCAATCAGGTCTTCATCCTGCTGCCCTGCATGGTCGCGGCGCAGGCGATCGGCATCTGCTTCGCCGGTACGGCCCACCTGCCGCTGTGGCGCTTCGTTGGGAGCCTCTTCGTGATGGGGATCGGCCACGACGTCGTGCAATATGCGACGCACCGCCACCTGCTGCATCGCCCGAGCCTGATCCGCAAGCTCAAGCACTCGATCCACCATTCGACCGGCGCCTCCAAGGGGATCAGCGCCTGCTTCATGAGCGGGCCCGACTTCTTCCTCGAGATCGTGCTGCCCTACCTGCTGCCGCTGGCGCTGATCGGCGGCGGCGGCTCCGACATCGTCTTCCACACGATGATCGCCGGCCTCGGCGCGGTCGGCGGCGTCTACGAGCACTCGGGCTACGATTTCGCCGTGCTGCTGCCGAAAACGCGGCTCGCCGAGCGGATGCCCTGGCTCGCCAAGCTGCTCGCCGGGCAGATCACCAGCCACGCGCACGGCGAGCACCACGCGAAGGGCAACGTGTCGTTCTCGGATGGCTTCGGCAGCCCCGGCGTCTGCGATTCGGCGTTCGGCACGCGCTGGGACCTCGTCGAGGCGCGCACCCGCGTCGGCGACGCCCAGGCCGCCGCGACCCCGGCGGAGTAGCGCAACCCACAAGGCAAGCCGCAATGCAGCCGGACTCTTGTGGTGTTTCGCCCAGCCGGGCAGGTGCCCGGTCCCGACCGGACCCAGGCATGACATCGAAGACGCTTCTCGGCCTCGCGCTCGCTTGCTCGCTGATCGCGCTCGCCGCGCCCGCGCGCGCCGACCGGATCTCGCATCCGACCGCGGTCTTCTCCGGCCTCGACAAGATCACCGGCCGCATCATCTCGTTCGAGGTCGCGACCAACGAGACGGTGCAGTTCGGCTCGCTGCAGATCACCGAGAAGGCCTGCTACACGCGCCCGGCCACGGAAGCCCCGCAGACCACCACCTTCGCGCAAGTCGACGAGATCGACGCCAAGAAGCAGTACAAGCGGATTTTTTCCGGCTGGATGTTCGCCTCGAGCCCCGGCCTCAACGGCATCGAGCACCCGGTCTACGATGTGTGGCTGACCGACTGCAAAGGCGGCAAGGAAGTCCAGAAGACGCCCGAGACCGCGTCGACCGAGCCGACGACGGGCGACAAGCCCAACGCCAAGGCCGGCGATGCAAAGCCTGACGATGCCGCGAAGCCCGACGATTCCGGCAAGAACGCCGACCAGGCGCCGAAGCCCGAGCGCAAGCATCGCGTCGCCAGGCGCCGCGCCGCGCCGCCGACGGACGATGCTGGCGCGATGTCGCCGGACGATGCGGCGCCGCGCCGTCAGCCGCCGGCGCGCAGCTTCTTCCCGGACGCCGCCAACAACCCCGACCAGGGATTCTACTAGATCCTCAGATCAGCGGCCGCTTGTTCGAGAGGCTCGTGTCGACGCGCCCGAGGCGGATGAGCCGCGCCTCGTCGAGGACGTGAAGGGTACGATCGTGGATGTCGATCGCGCCGTCCTCGCGGATCTTCTGCAGCGTCTTGTTGGTGTGCACGAGGGAAAGGCCGAGCGTGTCGGCGATGTGCTGCTGGCGGATCGGCAGATGCACGGTGTTGTCGAAGACGAGCCCGACGACGCGCGCGCGATCGAACAGGTGCCAGAGCAGATACGCGATGCGCTCGAATGCCGTGCGCTGGCCGAGCGTCAGAAGCTGCTCCTCGAAGGAGCGCTCCTGGCGCGCGGCGATCCAGGTCATGTCATACGCCAGGCGAGGATGGTCGGCGTAAAGCGACCACAGCTTGTCGCGATCGAAGTGGCAGAGCGTGACGTCGGTGAGCGCCTCGATGCCGTTGCTCGTCACGTCGTCCAGGGTCGACTGCAGCCCAAGGAAGTCGCCCGGCAGGCCGTAATTGACGATTTGCCGCCGCTTTTGACCGAGGGTGCGGTAGCGGAACACCCAGCCCGACAGCACCGTGAAGAGGGATTCGTTGTGGCTGCCCTCCCGCAGGATCGTCGCGCCAGCGACTGCGGTCCGTTCGCCGTTCTTGAAGCGCTGGATGAACGAGACCTCGCCGCGCGCCTGCTGCTTGAACACCTCGAAGTCCCGCAACGGACAGTCGGCGCAGGCAGTGACGACCACATCACGCGTCATGGACTCATACCGATAGCTGGGCGGCTCTAGGGTTGATCAGGCAGCCGCCCGATACGCGTGTCAGTCCCGTTCGACGGCTGGCTCGCTTCGCGTTGGCGTGGGCAACTTGGGCGGGTTGCCGAGGCGCTTGTCAAGATATTGACGCACTTCCTCGATCAGCGGCTCGACGCGATTTTCGAAGAAGTGGTTGGCGCCGGAAATTACCGCGTGCTCGATCAGGATGCCCTTCTGCGTCTTCAGCTTCTCGATGAGCCCGGTCACTTCCTTGAGCGGCGCGACGCGGTCGAGATCGCCGTGCACGAACAGGCCCGAGGACGGGCAGGGTGCGAGGAACGAGAAGTCGAACCGGTTGGCCGGCGGCGCGACCGAGATGAAGCCCTCGATCTCGGGCCGGCGCATCAGCAGCTGCATGCCGATCCAGGAGCCGAACGAGACGCCGGCGATCCAGCAGGCGCGGGCTTCCGGGTTGATCGTCTGCAGCCAGTCGAGCGCGGCGGCGGCGTCGGACAATTCGCCCGAGCCGTGATCGAAGCCGCCCTGGCTGCGGCCAACACCGCGGAAATTGAAGCGCAGCACCGAGAAGCCACGCTCGGCGAAGGCGTAATAGAGATTGTAGACGATCTGGTTGTTCATCGTGCCGCCGAACTGCGGGTGCGGGTGCAGGATGATGGCGATCGGCGCATTGCGTCTCGTGGCGGGATGGAAACGGCCTTCCAGCCGACCGGCCGGACCGTTGAAGATCACCTCTGGCATTTCGTCTCCTCGGAGCCGGGCCCTGCCGCGGGCCCGCTCTCTTGACGCGGTTCGGTCGCGTGCTTAAACCGTTAGAATAATTCTAACACCTTGTCGCGCCCACCCATCGCGGCGATAAGAAGCTGCGTCGGAGGTGGTTTCGTGACCGGAATGGCGCTGGGCTTCTAGCACGCTCAACAACGGCGGGTGCAAATGTTTCGACGCGAAGGACTCGCGGCGAGGCATGAGGGCGCACATGGGACGCGCCGGCCCGACCGGCACCGAGGATCGAAGCGCGAGATGAGGATCGACGCGCCAATGCGCCCGCGAACCTACCTCGACCACAACGCGACGACGCCGCTGCACCCCGCAGCGCGGCAGGCGATGGTCGCGTCGTTCGACGTCCACGGCAATCCGTCCTCGGTCCATGCCGAGGGGCGCCGCGCACGCGTCATCCTCGACGAGGCGCGCCACGCGGTGGCAGCGCTGGTCGGCTGCGCGGCCGAGGGCGTCGTGTTCACCTCGGGCGGCACCGAGGCGCTCAACATCATCCTCTCTCCCAACCTGACCGCCGACGGCCGGGGCTTCGACATCCTGCTGATCGGCGCAGGCGAGCACCCGGCGGTTTTCGCCGGGCATCGCTTCGGAGATTCGGTCGAGACGATTGCGTTCGACCGGCACGGTCGCCTCGACCCAGCGGCGCTTGCCGAGACGCTCGATCGTCATGTTGGCCGGCGGGTCATTCTGGCATTGCAGGCGGCCAACAACGAGACCGGGGTGATCCAGCCGGTTCGTGACGCCGCCGATCTCGTGCACGCGGCCGGCGGCTATGTGGTCTGCGACGCGGTGCAGGCGGTCGGCAAGATCCCCGTCGACATCGCGGCGCTCGGCGCCGACGCGCTGGCGCTCTCCGCCCATAAGTTCGGCGGCCCAAAGGGTGTCGGCGCCCTTTGTTTCGCGCCCACCCATCACCATCTCGGCAGAGGTGTCGTGAGAGGCGGTGGCCAGGAGCGCGGGCTGCGGGGTGGCACCGAGAACATCAGCGGCATTGCCGGGCTGGGCGCGGCGTGCGCGCCGGCGGCCGAGAGGGTCGCGAACCAGAGCCGGCAGCTTGCGGTGTGGCGGGAGGCGATCGAGGCGGCCGTGCTGGCCTCTGTGCCCGACGCGATTGGCTTCGGCCACGAGGCGGAGCGGCTGCCGAACACCGCGAGCTTCGCGGTGCCCGGCTACGACGCGCAGGTGCTGCTGATGAACCTGGATCTCGCCGGCGTCGCGGTCTCTGCCGGGTCGGCCTGCGCGGCGGGGAAGGCCAAGCCGTCGCACGTGCTCGCGGCGATGGGCGTGCCGGCGGACATCGCCGTCCGCGCCATGCGGGTCAGCCTCGGCTGGACGACGGGCGACGAGGATATCGCGCGGTTCGCGAGTGCGTTCGCGACGGCGGTGAGAACAATGCGGCCTCGTGCTGCAGCTTGAAGTTTTACGGACGCGCGGCCCCAGCGGCACGCGCGATGGAGAAGAATGAATGGCAGCCGTTCAGGAGACCGTCGACAGGGTCAAGTCGCTCGACGTCACCGAATACAAGTACGGGTTCTTCTCGCAGTTCGAGATGGACAAGGCCCCGAAGGGTCTGAACGAGGACATCGTCCGCTTCATCTCGGCCAAGAAGGGCGAGCCGGACTGGATGACGGAATGGCGCCTCGAGGCCTACCGCCGCTGGCTCACCATGGAGGAGCCGACCTGGGCGCGCGTCGACTATCCGAAGATCGACTTCCAGGACCTCTATTATTATGCCGCGCCGAAGTCGGCGTCCGGCCCGAAGTCGCTCGAGGAGGTCGACCCCGAGTTGCTCGAATATTATCGCAAGCTCGGCATCCCGCTTGAAGAGCAGGAACTGCTCGCCGGGGTGGAGGGCGCGAAGGAGCGCCGCATCGCGGTCGACGCGGTGTTCGACTCGGTGTCGGTCGTCACGACCTTCAAGAAGGAGCTGGCCAAGGCCGGCGTCATCTTCTGCCCGATCTCGGAAGCCGTGCACTCCCACCCAGAGCTGGTGAAGAAGTATCTCGGCAGCGTCGTGCCGACGTCGGACAATTACTACGCCACGCTGAACGCGGCGGTCTTCTCGGACGGCTCGTTCGTCTACGTGCCGCCGGGCGTGCGCTGCCCAATGGAGCTGTCGACCTATTTCCGCATCAACGAGGAGAACACCGGGCAGTTCGAGCGCACGCTGATCATCGCCGACGAGGGCTCGTACGTCTCTTATCTCGAGGGCTGCACGGCCCCGAAGCGCGACGAGAACCAGCTGCACGCGGCCGTCGTCGAGCTGATCACGCACGATGATGCCGAGATCAAATATTCCACGGTGCAGAACTGGTACCCCGGCGATTCCGAGGGCAAGGGCGGCATCTACAATTTCGTGACAAAGCGCGGCGATTGCCGCGGTAAAAACTCGAAGATCTCGTGGACGCAGGTCGAGACCGGCTCGGCGATCACCTGGAAGTATCCGTCGTGCATCCTGCGCGGCGACAATTCGCGCGGCGAGTTCTACTCGATCGCGATCTCGAACGGCCACCAGCAGGTCGATTCCGGGACCAAGATGATCCACCTAGGCAAGAACACGACGAGCCGGATCATCTCGAAGGGCATCGCGGCCGGCTTCTCCGACAACACCTACCGCGGCCAGGTCTCGGCGCATCGCAAGGCGACCAATGCGCGCAACTTCACGAACTGCGACTCGCTGCTGATCGGCAACGACTGCGGCGCGCACACGGTGCCCTACATCGAGGCGCGCAACGACAGCGCGCAATTCGAGCACGAGGCGACGACGTCGAAGATCTCCGACGACCAGCTGTTCTACTGCCAGCAGCGCGGCCTGTCGGCTGAAGAGGCGACGGCGCTGATCGTCAACGGCTTCGTCCGCGACGTGCTGCAGCAGCTGCCGATGGAATTCGCCGTCGAGGCGCAGAAGCTGATCGCCATCTCGCTCGAGGGCAGCGTGGGCTGACGCCGCTTTGCTTTTCCTTCTCCCGCGCGCGGGAGAAGGTTGCCCCGCGAAGCGGGGTCGGATGAGGGGCGATGCCGCCTCTTTCCCGACACCGGCACAAGGGCACGAACCCTCATCCGACCCGAATTCGTCGGGCCTTCTCCCCCCAGGCGGGAGAAGGAAGACTCCAACCGCTGGACGACAATGATCGACATCAAGAACCTCACCGTCTCGATCGACGGCAACACGATCCTCGAGAACTTCAACCTCACCGTGAAGGACGGCGAAGTCGCCGCCATCATGGGCCCGAACGGCACCGGCAAGTCGACGCTCGCCTATGTCGTCGCCGGCAAGTCGGACTACGAGGTCGAGTCGGGCGAGATCCTCGTCGACGGCGAGAACATCCTCGAGATGGAGCCTGACGAGCGCGCCGCGAAGGGCGTGTTCCTGGCCTTCCAGTACCCGGTCGAGATCCCGGGGGTCGGCACGATGACCTTCCTGAAGGCGGCGCTCAACGCGCAGCGCAAAGCGCGCGGCGAGGACGAGCTGACGACGCCGGCCTTCATGAAGCAGGTCAACGAGGCCGCCGACATGCTCGAGATCAAGCGCGAGATGCTGAAGCGCGCCCTCAACGTCGGCTTCTCCGGCGGCGAGAAGAAGCGCATGGACATCCTGCAGATGGCGCTGCTGCAGCCGCGCGTCGCCATCATGGACGAGACGGATTCGGGCCTCGACATCGACGCGATCCGCATCGTCGCCGAGGGCGTCAACAAGCTGCGCGACGGCAAGCGCTCGTTCCTGCTGATCACGCACTACCAGCGCCTGCTCGACTATATCGTGCCCGATTCTGTGCACGTGATGGCCGGCGGCAAGATCGCGCGCTCCGGCGGCAAGGAGCTCGCGCACGAGCTCGAGGAGACGGGCTACCGCGACTTCGTCACCAAGGCCGCTACCCAGACGGCGGCGGAGTAGGCGCATGGTCGCTCGCATCGTCTCGTCCCGCACCGACGCCGAGGTCGCGCTCGCCGACGCCTATGGCGCGCTGAAGATGAAGCTGCCTGGCAGCGAGGGCGTGCGCCACCTCCGCGAGGACGCGTTCGGCGCCTTCGCCAAGGCCGGCATGCCGAACCGCCGCGTCGAGGCGTGGCACTACACCGACCTGCGCAACATCGTCACCGACGTGCCGCCCGTGGCGCCGAAGCCGGCCGACAGCGCGCTCGCCGGCATCAATCAGGAGCTGACGGGGCGTCCGGGGCTTGGCGGTGGCCGGCTGGTCATCGTCGACGGCACGTTCGTGCCGGCGCTCTCCGACGCGCTGCCGGACGGCGCCAGCGTGCGCTCGCTCGCCGACGTGCTCGGCGAGGGCCGCGACGACCTCGTCGCGCTGCTCGCGGCGGCCGATTACGGCGAGGGCGACGCGATCCTCGCGCTCAACGCCGCGATGATGCAAGACGGCGTGGTGGTCGAGGTCGCGGCGGGCGCCGAGATCGCCGAGCCGATCGAGATCGTCTACGCCTCCGCCAGCGACAAGCCGGCGTCGCGCTTCTTCCGCTCGCTCGTCGTCGTCGGCGCGGGCGCCAGGTGCCGGATCGCCGAATCGAGCCTCGGCCGCGGCGGCCGCTCCGGCCAAACCTATGGCTGTCTGATCATGAAGATCGGCGACAAGGCCGATGTCGGCCACACCGTCGCCGTGACGCGGACCGAAGCGGGCAGCGTGCGCATCGACAGCTTCATCGCCGAGGTCGGCCACGAGGCGCATTTCGACTCGTTCGCGCTGGTGACGGGGCAGGGCCTGGCGCGGCGGCAGCTCTTCATGACCTTGAAGGGCAACGACTCGGTGACCTCGCTGCGAGGCGTCTCGCTGCTGCAGGGCCGCGAGCATGCCGACACGACGCTCGACGTCGTCCACGAGGGCACGGGCTGCGAGGGTCGCGAGACCTTCCGCGCGATCCTCGACGATGCCGCCACCGGCGTCTTCCAGGGCCGCATCCGCGTCCGCAAGGAGGCGCAGAAGACCGACGGCAAGATGATGAGCCGCGCGCTGATCCTTTCCGACGAGGCGGCGATGTACAACAAGCCCGAGCTCGAGATCTTCGCCGACGACGTCGCCTGCGGCCATGGCGCCACTTGCGGTGGGCTCAATGCGGACCAGCTGTTCTATCTGCAGGCACGCGGCATCCCGAAGGCGGTGGCCGAGTCGCTGCTGCTCGAAGCCTTCGCCGGCGAGCTGGCCGACGACATCGGCCACGCGGCGCTGACGGCCGGCTTCCGCGCCGAGATCGCGCATTGGCTCGAGGCGCGCGCCAAGGCCGGTAAGGTCGGCGCGGGGTAGGCCAGGCCGGGCTTTTCCTTCTCCCGCTTGCGGGAGAAGGTGGCCCGACGAAGTCGGGTCGGATGAGGGGGATTTCACCTCTCAGTCGATCGCAAGAGAGGCGGCAACGCCCCTCATCCGACCCCGCTTCGCGGGGCCACCTTCTCCCGCAAGCGGGAGAAGGAGACGCCGAGGATCAGATGACCCACACCACCGCCCCCTACGACGTCGAGGCGATCCGCGCGGACTTCCCCGCGCTGTCGCTGGAGCCGTACGGCAAAAAGCTCGTCTATCTCGACAACGGCGCTTCCGCGCAGAAGCCGCGCCAGGTCATCGAGCGGATGACCCAGGCCTCGTATTACGAATACGCCAACGTGCACCGCGGCCTGCACTATCTCGCCAACGCCGCGACCGACAATTACGAGGCGGCGCGCGAGAGCGTGCGCGCCTTCCTGAACGCCTCGTCGACCGACGAGATCGTCTTCACCAAGTCGGCGACCGAGGCGATCAACCTCGTCGCAGCGAGCTTTGGGCAGGATCACATCAAGGCAGGCGACGAAATCCTGCTGACGATCCTCGAGCACCACGCCAACATCGTCCCTTGGCATTTCTTGCGCGAGCACAAGGGTGCGGTGCTGACGTGGGTCGATTGCGACGACGACGGCGTGATCACCGCCGAGGACGTGATCCGCGCGATCACGCCGAAGACCAAGATGATCGCCATCACCCAGATGTCGAACGTCACCGGCACGGTTCTGCCGATCAAGGCCATCGTCGAGGCGGCGCATGCCCACGGCGTGCCGGTGCTGGTCGACGGCTCGCAGGGCGCGGTGCATCTCGCGCCCGACATGCAGGACCTCGGCGCCGACTTCTACGTGATGACCGGCCACAAGCTCTACGGGCCGACCGGCATCGGCGTTCTCTATGCAAAGAAGCCGTGGCTCGAGAAGCTGCCGCCCTTCCTCGGCGGCGGCGAGATGATCGCCGAGGTCACCAGGGACGCGGTCACCTACAATGATCCGCCGCACCGCTTCGAGGCGGGCACGCCGCCGATCATCGAGGCCGTCGGCCTCGGCGCGGCGCTCGATTACATGACGAAGATCGGCCGCGACGCCATCGCCGCGCACGAGCACGCCCTCGGCGATTACGCCATGGAGCGGCTCGGCGCGATGAACACGCTCAAGATCTTCGGCAAGGCACCGGGCAAGGGCGCGATCGTGTCGTTCGAGATGAAGGGCGCGCACGCGCACGACGTCGCGACCATCATCGACCGCTCCGGCGTCGCGGTGCGCGCCGGCACCCATTGCGCCATGCCGCTGCTGACGCGCTTCGGTGTCACCTCGACATGCCGCGCGTCCTTTGCCATGTACAACACGATGGAAGAGGTCGACCGCCTCGTCGAGGCGCTGCGCAAGGCCGAAGGCCTTTTCGCGTGAGGACAAGCTGATGACCACCGCTGCCGAGACGCTCGAGATCCCGAACGCGCCGAGCTGGTCGTTCGACCCGGCGATCGAGGAGGGTGAGCGCACCCGCCTGCAGGACGAGGTCGTCGCCGCCCTGAAGACCGTCTACGACCCCGAGATCCCCTGCGACATCTACGAGCTCGGCCTCATCTACAAGGTCGATGTGCCGGAGAGCCGGCTCGTCGCCGTGCAGATGACGCTCACCGCGCCGGGCTGCCCGGTCGCCGGCGACATCGTCGCCTCGGTGGAGGAGGCGGTCGGCAGCGTCGGCGGCATGATGGGCGCGGAAGTCGACCTCGTGTTCGACCCGCCGTGGGACCAGGGCCGCATGTCGGACGAGGCGCGCATCTCGCTGGATATGTTCTAGGGGGCCTGCGGCAGGGCTTCCGCGCGGCGGCGATTGCGCCCATATTGAGCGTGTAGTTGGAGATTTGGCCTTGGCCCGTTCCCGTTTTGCCGTGATGTCGATGACCGAGTCCGCCGCCGAGCGGGCGCGGAACCTCATCGCCAATGCCGGTCGCCCGGTCGCGGGCCTGCGCGTCGGCGTCAAGAACGGCGGCTGCGCCGGCATGTCCTACACGGTCGAGTTCGCCGACGAGAAGCAGCCGCTCGACGAGGTCGTCGAGGACAAGGGCGTGACCCTGCTCGTCGACTCGAAGGCGCTGATGTTCCTGCTCGGCACGACGCTCGACTTCGAGACCAGCAAGATCTCCTCGACCTTCACCTTCCGCAACCCGAACCAGATCTCGGCCTGCGGCTGCGGCGAGTCGGTGTCGTTGAAGGCGGCGGAGATGCCGGCGGCCTGACCCGCTGCGCCGGATGCCGGCAGACGCCCGGGGGATGTCTCGTCTTCCTTTCGACCCGTATCGTCGGCGACGCGAATAGGTAATCTACCTGCATCAATTTGTGCGGGTCTCGTCATGCGTTTCATTCTCGCCGCCGCCATTGCCTCGCTCGGCGGCCCGCTGACGGCTTCGCCTCGATGCCGACCCCGCTCTGCGGCGCGGCGGTCCCATGGCCCTCTATAAGCGGGAGCTTGCGCGACATCTCGGTCCGGCTCGCCACGACCGACAGGTCCGCATGGCACGCCAGCTCCTGTTGCTGACATAAAAGAAAACGGGGAGGAAAGTTCATGTCCACGGCAGACAATGTGGTCGGGACGACGCCCGACGGTCCCGCCATCGGCAAGGTCGTGCTCGTGGCGGCGTCGGCCGCCATGGGAGGCTTCCTCTTCGGGTTCGATACGGCCGTGATCAACGGCGCCGTCGACGCCGTCAGGGACTGGGCCGGCGTCAGCTCCGCGGTGCTCGGCTTCTCGGTCGCCAGCGCGCTCCTCGGTTCCGCGATCGGCGCCTGGTTCGCAGGTCCGCTGGCCGACAGCTACGGCCGCATCATCGTGATGATCATCGCTGCGATCATTTTTTTCGTCAGCTCGATCGGGACTGGACTTGCCTCCAACGTCGTCATGCTGACCGCCTTCCGCATCTTCGGCGGCACCGCCATCGGCGCCGCCAGCGTCATCGCGCCTGCCTACATCGCCGAGGTCTCGCCCGCCGAGTTCCGCGGCCGCCTCGGCTCGCTGCAGCAGCTGGCCATCGTCTTCGGCATCTTCGTCGCTCTGCTCTGCGACTACGCGCTCGCGAGGACGGCAGGCGGACCCGACAAGCCCCTGTGGTTCGGCTTGGAAGCATGGCGCTGGATGTTCATCTCGGCCGCTCTTCCTGCCTTGGTCTATGCCATGCTCGCCCTGATGATCCCGGAATCGCCGCGATATCTCGTTCGCAAGAATCGCCTCGTTGAAGCCGCCAACATTCTGCGCCGCTTCGTCGGGAACAATCCTCCGCCTGAGGACAAGATCGCCGAGATCGCGCGGAGCATCGGCGAAGAGCGCAAGCAGAGCATCAAGGATCTGGCCGGCCCGGCGTTCGGCTTGTTGCCGATCGTCTGGGTGGGCATTTTTCTGTCCGTATTCCAGCAGTTCGTCGGCATCAACGTCATCTTCTACTACTCGTCCACGCTGTGGCATGCGGTCGGATTCACGCAAGACGACTCGCTTGCCATCACGGTCTTCACGTCGGTCACCAACATCGTGGTGACGCTCGTGGCGATCGCACTCGTCGACAAGCTCGGACGCAAGCCCCTCCTGCTGATCGGCTCGATCGGAATGGCCGCGACGCTCGGAACGATGGCTTACATCTTCGGGACGTCGCCACTCGATCCGACGACACACCAGCCCTTGCTCGGCGCCACGGCCGGCCATGTGGCGATCGTGGCCGCGAACCTCTACGTGGTGTTCTTCGGCATGAGCTGGGGACCGGTGGTCTGGGTGTTGCTCGGCGAGATGTTCAACAACCGCATCCGCGCCTACGCGCTCGCCGTCGCCGCGGCGGCACAGTGGGTCGCGAACTTCATCGTGTCGCAGACCTTTCCAACTCTCGCCGACCTCAGTCTCGGCTTCGCCTACGGCATCTACGCAATCATGGCAGTCGCGTCGCTTGTCTTCGTGATGGCGAAGGTCAAGGAAACGCGTGGGATCGAGCTCGAAGCCATGGAGTGAGTGCCGAAGTCCATCCCGAGTTCGAACGTCCGGGCACGCGTGACCGCGACCTCGCCGCTCTTGCCTCTCGGGATCGATCCGTCGACGCGGCGCCCGGCGCCGCGGTCTTTCTTTCGACCCGTATCGCTCGCGACGTGAATAGGTCATCTGCCTTCATCAATTCGCGCGGGTCTTATCATGCGTTTCATTCTCGTCGCCGCCATCGCCTCGCTCGGCGGCCTGCTGTTCGGCTTCGACACGGGCGTCATCTCGGGCGCCCTTCTTTTCATCCAAAACGATTTCACGCTGTCGCCGACGATGCAGGGCATCGTCACCTCGATGGTGCTGGTGGGCGCCGTCATCGGCGCGGCGGTCGGCGGCCCGCTCACCGACAGGTTCGGTCGCAAACCGATCATCATCATCATGGCCGTGCTGTTCGCGGTCGGCTCGCTGCTCAGCGCCGCCGCCGGCAACGCGTACATGCTGATGGTCGCCCGCACGATCCTCGGCCTCGCCATCGGCACGGCCTCGATGCTGACGCCGCTCTATCTCTCCGAGATGGCGCCGGCCGAGAAGCGCGGCATGATCGTCTCGCTCAATCAGTTCTGCATCACGCTCGGCATCCTGCTCTCGTATCTCGTCGACTACAGCTTCGCCAACGTCGACGGCACCTGGCGCTGGATGCTCGGCGTCGGCGCGATTCCCGGCATCCTGCTCGGCGTCGGCATGGCGGTGCTGCCCGAGAGCCCGCGCTGGCTCGCCTCGCGCGGCCGCTACGACGAGGCCGAGCATGTGCTGCAAGGTCTGCGCAACAAGACCGATGTCTCGGAAGAGCTGTCGGGCTTGAAGCGCGACATCAGCCAGGAGGCGAACGACGCCTCGCTGTCGGCGCTCTTCTCGGCGCCGAAGGCGCGGTTGCCGCTCATCGTCGGCATCGGTCTCGCGGTGTTCCAGCAGGTCACCGGCATCAACACGGTGATCTATTACGCGCCGAGCATCTTCAAGACGGCCGGCTTCGAGTCGAACTCGGCCGCCATCCTCGCCACAGTCGGCATCGGCGTCGTCAACGTACTGATGACGGTGGTCGCGCTGCTGCTGCTCGATACGGCCGGCCGGCGCAAGCTGCTGCTGTGGGGGCTCGGCATCATGACCGTCTGCCTGGTGGCGATCTTCTTTGCGTTCTCGATGGGCACGTCGGTCGGCGGCATCACCGCGGTGGCGCTCGCCGCCTATGTCGGCGGCTTCGCGATCGGACTGGGGCCGATCTTCTGGCTGATCATCGCGGAGATCTTCCCGCTCGCCTATCGCGGCCGCGGGATGAGCGTCGCCTCGATGGCGAACTGGGGCTCGAACCTGATCGTCGCGCTGGTCTTCCTCGACCTGATCCGCCTGCTGACGCCGGGCGGCACGTTCCTGCTCTTCGCGGTGCTGACGGTGGCAGCGTTCGCCTTCGCTTGGAAGTACGTGCCGGAGACCAACGGCCGTACGCTCGAGCAGATCGAAGCAGACCTCGCGGCTGGCTTTTCGCTCAACAAGCAGGCTGTGGTCTAAGGGAGCACCGGCGCCTCGCCGCCCTAAAAGGCAGGGTCGACGCCTCACGCGCTTACGGCGGCGAGGCGCCGCCGCTCCTCAGGCCAGCGAGCGCGTCGCGATGTCGGCGACGTCGGGCGACAGCTTCTCGGTGCTAGCGACGCGCTCCAGCGCTGCCCGCGCCCGATCGCGGCGCCCGGCCTCGAGCGAGCGCCAGCTCTTGAACGAGGAGAGCAGGCGCGCGGCGACCTGGGCGTTGAACTTGTCGAGCGTCACCACCGCCTCGGCGACGAAGTCGAAGCCCGAGCCGTCGGCCGCGTTGAAGCGGGTCGGGTTGCCGGCCGCAAACGAGCCGATCAGCGCGCGCACGCGGTTCGGATTTCGGATCGAGAACGCCTTGTGCTCCATCAGCCCGCGGATGCGGTCGAGCACGTCGGCGTCGGGCTGAACGGCCTGCAGCGCGAGCCATTTGTCGATGACGAGCGCGTCGTCGGCGAAGCTCTCGTAGAAGGCGGCGAGCGCCTCCTCGCGGGCCGCGCCCGGCATTTGCGCCAGCACGCCGAGCGCCGCGAGCTGGTCCGTCATGTTGGTGGCGGAGGCAAACTGCGCCTGGGCCAGCTCGACACCGACGAGCCGGTCGCCCGCCGCGACGAGGTCGAGCGCGCCATTGCGCAGGCTGCGCCGTCCGGCCGAAGCGGCGTCCGGCGAGTAGGGGCCCGTCTCCGCCAGCTTGGCGTAGATCTCGCGCAGCGGCTCGGCGAGCGCGAGCCCGAGGTCGGCGCGCGCGGCATCGCGGGCGAGATGGATGGCGTCGGGATCGATGTCCTGCCCGATCTCGCGGGAGAGATCGGCTTCGCCCGGCAACGATAGTCCGAGCGCCGCAAAGGCGGGATCCGCCTCGGCGCCGGCGAGGATGTTGCGCAACACGTCGGCGTAGGAGGGCTCGAAGAGCGCCGGCGCGCCCGCGCGGATCGCTGCCGTCGAGCGCGTCAGCAGGCGGACCGCCAGCGTCTGCGTCGCCTGCCAGCGGTTGAACGAGTCGGCATCATGCGTCGCCAAAGCGACGAGATCGGCCTCGCTCAGCCCCGCCTCGAGCTTCACCGGCGCAGAGAAGCCGCGCAGCAGCGACGGCACCGGCCGCTCTTTCAGCCCGGTGAAGGTGACGGTGCGCGATGGGCCCGAGAGTACGAGCAGGCCGCGTTCCGACTCCTCGGCCGAGAGGTCCGGCGAGTGCGCGACGACCGGCGTGCCGTCCGCCGCAACGAGGCCGAAAGCGAGCGGGACGACGAACGGGTCCTTGTGCTCCTGGCCGGGCGTCGGCGGGCAGCTCTGCAAGAGATCGAGCCTGAGCGTGCCGGCGGCCGCATCGAAGCTGGCCTCGGCTTCGACCTTCGGCGTGCCGGACTGGTGGTACCAGCGCGCGAACGACGTGAGGTCACGGCCCGAAGCGACCGCAAAGCACTGGAGGAACACCTCGATCGTCGTCGCCGTGCCGTCGCACCGCTGGAAATAAAGGTCCATCCCGCGGCGGAACGCCTCGTCGCCGATCAGGACCTTCAGCATCCGAATGACCTCGGAGCCCTTCTCGTAGACGGTCGCCGTGTAGAAGTTGTTGATCTCGCGGTAGACCGAGGGGCGCACGTTGTGCGCCAGCGGGCCGGCATCCTCGGGGAATTGCGCGGCGCGCAGGTTGCGGACCTCTGCGATGCGACGCACCGGGCGCGAGCGCATATCGGCCGAGAACTCGTGGTCGCGGAAGACGGTGAGCCCTTCCTTCAGGCAGAGCTGAAACCAGTCGCGGCAGGTGACGCGATTGCCGGTCCAGTTGTGGAAATACTCGTGCGCGATCACCGTCTCGATGCCGGCATAATCGCCGTCTGTGGCGGTGCGCGGCGAGGCCAGCACGTACTTGTCGTTGAAGACGTTGAGCCCCTTGTTCTCCATCGCGCCCATGTTGAAGTCGGACACGGCGACGATGTTGAAGACGTCGAGGTCGTACTCGCGGCCGTAGATCTCCTCGTCCCAGCGCATCGAGCGCTTCAGCGCGTCCATCGCGTAGCCGGCACGATCCTCCTTGCCGGGCTCGACATAGATGCCGAGGTCGACGTCGCGGCCGGACATCGTGACGAAGCGGTCGCGCACCAATCCGAGGTCGCCGCCGACCAGGGCGAAGAGATAGCAGGGCTTCGGATGCGGATCGTGCCAGACGGCGTAGTGACGGCCCGTGCCCTTCACCTCGCCGGTCTCGACGAGGTTGCCGTTCGACAGCAGCACCGGCGCCTCGGCGCGATCGGCCTCGATGCGGACGGTGTAGACCGACAGCACGTCGGGCCGATCGAGGAAGTAGGTGATGCGGCGAAATCCCTCCGCCTCGCACTGCGTGCAATAGGCGGTCCCGGATCGGTAGAGGCCCATCAGCTCGAGGTTCTGCGCGGGGTCGAGCGCGGTCTCGATCTCGAGCACGAAGGGTTTCGAGGGCGGCGCGAAGAGGGTAAGGGCGTCCGGCGTCGCGGTGTACGCCTCGGTGGCGGCCGGCGCGCCGTCGAGCCTGAACGAGGTCAGGACCAGCGCGTCGCCGTCGAGCGCGAGCCCCGCGCCGGGGCGCCCGGCCGGGTTCGGCCGCAGCGACAGCTTCGAGGTGATGCGCGTCTCGTGACGCGCGAGCCTGACGTCGAGCTCGACCGTCTCGACGAGATAGTCCGGCACGCGATAGTCGGCGAGGCGGACGGGTTGGGCTTGCTCGGTGCGCATCGTGGGTCTCAGTCGGGGGATGGAGGGATAGTAGTAGGTTGCGAGCGCTCCGCCGCAAGAGCCGAACCGAGCTGGGCCCGCAATCAACGCCGCCGCCGGATTTCCTAGCGCTGCCCGTCACTCTGCAGATCGGAATGTTTTCCACCTCCGAAGGGAAAAATCTCCCACTGCCGGGTGCACAACAGCCTTGCCTGACGCGCCGCTCTGTCAGATAGTCGGCTTGAGTGGTCGCAGAGAGACCGCCGCAATAAATTAATGTTGCTACGTCAGGGAGATACCCTAGGATGCTCGGGTCTTACATGAAGTCGCTGGGGCTGGCGACGCTCTTGGCTGTCGGCGTGGTGCAGGTTGCCGACGCGCATGGGCCGACGCGCAAGAAGGTCGTCGAGACCGTCACCATCAACGCGGCGCCGGACAAGGTTTGGAAGGTCGTCGGCAACTTCCAGGACATGAGCTGGCTGCCGGTCGTCAAGTCGACGACGGGCACGGGCGGCAACACGATCGACCCGAAGAACGACGACAACGAGGTCGCCAAGCGCACGCTGACGCTCGACGGCGGCGGCGAGATCCACGAAGGCCTCTACAAGTACGACGCGGGCGAGCACACCTATTCCTACCGCATCGACAAGGTCGATCCGAAGGTGCTGCCGGTGAACGATTATTCGTCGACGATCTCGGTTGAGCCGGCCGACGGCGGCAAGTCGACCGTGACCTGGAAGGGCGCCTTCTACCGCGGCTACATGAACAACGACCCGCCGCCGGAGATGGACGACGAGGCCTCGGTGGCCGCGGTCACCAAGGTGTACAAGGCCGGCCTCGAGAACCTGAAGAAGAAGGTCGAGGGCGCGAGCTGAAGCTCGGCCTGATGCGGGAGGGTCGAGAATGAAGCGCTTCGTCATCGCCGCGTCCCTCGCCCTCACCGCACCCGCTCTGGCCAGTCCTGTGTTTGCTCAGGGCTGCGGCCCGACGCGGCTCAAGGTGACCGCGAGCGTCACGCTCGACATGCCGCCGGCCAAGGCCTGGGCCCTGGTCGGCCATTTCCAGGACATGAGCTGGGACAAGCAGACCGTCGCCACCACTGGCGCCGGCGGCGACGTGCCGGACAAGGCCCTGCGCAACATCAAGCTGAAGGACGGCGCCGCGTTCGGCGAGAGCCTCTACAAATACGACGCATCCGCGATGAGTTACTCCTACCATATCGACAAGATCGACGCGGTGCGGCTGCCCGTGCAGAACGTCTCGGCCACGATCGAGGTCGTGCCCGACGGTGACGTGCGCAGCACCGTGCGCTGGCGCGCCGCCTTCTACCGCTATCTGAAGCCCGACGAGGGCACGCCCGATGCGGCCGATGCCGCGGCGAAGAAGGCGATGGAAGATTATCTCAAGGCGGGGCTCGCAGGGCTGAAGGCCGACGCGCGATCGTGAGGGGCTTCCCGCGTCACGCGCTTCATGCTGCAACGGCCGCGCTCGGTCTGTTCGTCACCACCGCCCGCGCGGACGAAGCGTGGATCACCAACCAGAACGGCGACGACGTCTCCGTCATCGATCTCGCCGCGAAAAAGGTCGTGGCGACGATCAAGGTCGGCGGCAAGCCGGCCGGCATCGCGATGGCGCACGACGGTCGCTTCGCCTGGGTCTCCTCGACCAACGGCAAGTACATCTCGAAGATCGATTGCGCCGCGCGAAAGATCGTCGGGCATCTCGACCTGCCCGACGAAGCGGTCGGTATCGCCATCGGCGGCGACGACCGCTTTCTGTATGCGGTCGGCTTCTTTAAAGGCCAGATCTTCAAGATCGACGCGGCGACGATGACGATTGCGGCCACGGCCGACGTCGGGGGCACGCCCTCCGGCATCGCCGCGACGCCCGACGGTCGGACGCTCGTCGTCACCAAGCGCGACGCGGACCAGATGGCCGAAATCGACGCGGCGACGCTGAAGATCGAAGGCCTCGTGTCAGTCGGCCACCGCCCCTACGGCATCATCGTCGATGCCGACGGAACGCGCGCCTACATGGCCGACGTCTACAGCGACGACGTCTCGGTGGTCGACCTCGCCACAAAGTCGCTGGTGGCGCGCATACCGACAGGCAAGCGGCCGTATGTCGTCGCACTCGCCGGCGGCGAGGGTTTTGTCACCGACCAATACGAGGGCAAGGTCCAGGTCTTCGATCTCGCCACGCTGAAGCCCGTGACGCGCATCGCCACCGGTGACTATCCCGACGGTATCCAGGCGAGCTTCGACGGCAAGAGCGTCTATGTCGTCAATTGGGAATCGGACACGGTCTCGCAGATCGACGTGGCGAGCGAGAAGGTGGTGGGCAGCGTCGACGTCGGCGACAGCCCGCGCTCGTTCGGCACGTTTTTGCGCAAGACGCCGTGAGCCTCGCGATCTTCCTTCTCCCCTTGCGGAAGAAGGTGCCCGAAGGCCGGATGAGGGGTTTCGTCGAGCGAGGTCCTTTCCAAAACGTCCCCTCATCCGCCTCGCTTCGCTCGGCACCTTCTCCCGCGCGAGGAGAAGCGGGCCCGCGTGATGGATCGCTCGCGACCCACAGGCGTTAGGCGCCTGCTATTCCAACTCATCGGAGACACACATGCGCTATCTGCACACGATGGTGCGGGTCGAGGATCTCGATCGCGCCCTCGAATTCTGGGTCAACAAGCTCGGGCTGGAGGAAATCCGCCGGACGGACAGCGAGAAGGGCAAGTTCACGCTCGTCTTCCTCGCCGCGTCCGACGACAGCGGCCGCTCGAAGGAGGAGCGCGCGCCGGAGGTCGAGCTGACCTACAATTGGGATCCCGAGAAATACGACGGCG
The DNA here is from genome assembly GCA_965277735.1 of Beijerinckiaceae bacterium. GTDB lineage: Bacteria > Pseudomonadota > Alphaproteobacteria > Rhizobiales > Beijerinckiaceae > RH-AL1. The sequence goes on along the minus strand of CBDIDO010000003.1, from coordinate 2,517,391 downwards.
GCCGCAACTTCGGCCATCTCGCCTACGAGGTCGACGACATCTACGGGCTCTGCGACAAGCTCATGAAGGCTGGCGTGACGATCAACCGGCCGCCGCGCGACGGCAAGATGGCCTTCGTCCGCTCGCCCGAGAATATCTCGATCGAGTTGCTGCAGAAGGGCTCAGCCAAGGAAGCCGCGGAGCCGTGGAAATCGATGGAGAACACTGGCGTCTGGTAGGCGCTCAGCGCTTCGGACGATCCTGCGCGGTCATGCCGTAGCCGGCGAAGCGCTCGATCGTCCGGGCGATCTCGTCCTGCGAGAGCAGGGCGGGGGCGCCCCCCCCCGGCGGTGGCGAGATAGTACATCTTCGCCAATGCCTCGAGCTCGACGGCGCGTCACATCGCCTGCGCGAGATCGGCGCCCGTCGCGACCATCCCATGATTGCCGAGCAGCACGCCGTGGCCGTCGCCGAGGTGCTCGACGATGAGATCGGACAGCTCCTGCGTGCCAAAGGGCACGTAGGGCGTGCAGCGGATCTCGGGCCTGCCGGACGCCGCGATCATGTAGTGCAGCGCCGGGATCGACCGGTGCTGGCACGCAAGCACCGTGCAATAGGTGGAATGCGTGTGAACCACGGCGCCGACGTCGGCGCGCGCGGCGAGGATGTCGCGATGCAGCCGCCACTCGCTCGACGGCTTGTTCGGTCCGGTTGCGGTGCCGTCGCTGTCGAGCCGCATCGCGGCGATCATGCGCGGCGTCGTCGCCTCGGGCGGGATGCCCGACGGCGTGATCAGCATGCCGCCGGCTTTGCCTTTGGAAGGTTGCCGGACAGAGATGTTCCCGGCGGTGCCCTCGTTGAGCCCGCGGCGCACCAGCTCGAGGCTCGCTTCGACGAGGGCCTGCCGCGGGGTGGCATCGGGGCTTTTCGGCGGGGTCTTTCGCACGGCTGTCATGGCCGAAGGCTTGACATCAAAATCGCAGCGGCGACAGCCGGGAGAGACGAATGATTGACGTGCCGGCCTGGTGGGACAGGATCGATCCGAAGACCACCGCTTTCTTCCTCGATGTCGACGGCACGCTGCTCGGCTTCCGCGAGCGGCCGGAGGACGTCGTCGCCGACGACGCGCTGCTCGACCTGCTGCGGCGCCTCGGCGACAAGGCCGATGGCGCGCTGGCGCTGGTGAGCGGCCGCATGATCTCCGACCTCGACCGCATCGTCGCGCCGCTGTCGCTGCCGGCCGGCGGCGTGCACGGCGCCGAGCTGCGCTTCTCCGACGGGCGCCGCGAGGCCGCCGCCGGCACCGCGATCGCCGCAGTGCGTGACGCCGCGGAAGCATTCGTCGCCGCGCATCCCGGCCTGCGGCTCGAGGACAAGGGCGGCGCTGCGATCGCCGTGCACTACCGACAGGCGCCCGACCGCAAGGACGAGATCCGCGCCTTTCTCGAACGGACCGTCACCGACGACGCCCTGACGATCCAGCACGGCAAGATGGTGGCCGAGGTGAAGCCGGCCGGCTGCCACAAGGGCAAGGCGATCGAGGGGCTGCTGGCGACCCCGCCGTTCGTCGGCCGCGCGCCGCTCTTCATGGGCGACGACCTCACCGACGAGCACGGATTCGAGACCGTGAACCGCCTCGGCGGCATCTCGGTGAAGATCGGCGGCGCTGACGAGGATACCGTTGCGGCCCATCGGCTCGACGACACTTCGGCCGTGCGCGATTTTCTCGACTACCTTTGTAAATAGACCAAAGACTCACTGTCTTCCTGACAAATTTGTAACTACTGAATCACTCGCTCGTGATTTCAGTCGACGAAAGTTCTTGACCGTGACACGTTTCGGTCGGGTTCACAGGACATCTTCTGACGGTCCGAAGCCAACCGCGTCAGACGCCTAAGACGTCGCGCGGGCACTAGGAGGTCCGCTATGCTGATCGAGGAGATTATCCGCTCCTGCCGCAGCGAGATCGTCGCCGAAGCGGCGGTCGCGAGCATCGGCCCTACGTTCGCAAACGACGTCGCCGCGGCGGCCGAGGCGCGTGGCCTGCGCGTCGGCGAGTTCACCTCCCGCTCCGTGCAGCGCTTCGCGCGGCAGGGCGCCGAGGGCGACATGCGCTCGGTGATTGCCATCATGGACACCTCGCAGGAGCCGATCCTCGCCGGTCTGCATTGCATCATGTCGATCATGATCGGCGCCGGTGCGGGCAAGGAGGCGATCTACGCCCGCTCGGGCCGGGTGCCGCCGGAGGCTTATCGGGGCTCCGAGTCGCGCCGCGAGCGGCACGCTTAGGGCAACCTTCAGCGCCGGCCGAGCAGCCGGTTGGCGACGGCATAAAGGCGCGGGTCCCGCTTCACCGCGCCCTTCACCTTCTGCTTGGCCGCGAGCGCCAGCTTGAGCGCGCGGCCGGCCACCGACAGCGGAATGAACGTGTCGAACAGCGCGATCTCCTCGTCGCAGAGCGCCGCCTTGTAGCGCGCCGCGCCGATGCCGAGATCGAACCGCGCGAGCCCGTCGCGGCAGCATCTCGCGACGATGCGCTGCAGCAGAAGATCGCCCGGGCTGGTCGCGGCGATCGCCGGATCTGTGTCGAAGGCGTTGAACATGCCGCTCCACTGTCCCTGCCACGCGGCGCCGCCGTAGACGGCAACGATGCGCTCACCGACCTTCAGCGCGTGCATCTCGATGCCGGGCGTCTCGCGCGCGCTCGCCGCCGCGATGAACGCCGCCATCTCCTTGGCTTCGAAGGGCGACGCGATGTTCTGCGCGCGGAAGCGCGCGTTGCGAAGCGTCAGGAACGCGTCGAGCACGTCTGCCCGCTCGGTCTTGCTCGCCGCGACGAGATGCGTGACCGGCCCGAGCGCGGCGAGCTTCGCTTCCTTCTTGCGGAGTTTTTTCCGCGCGTCGGCAGATAGTTTTTCTACAAACAAAAAGTCCGCATTGGTGGCCAGCGTCGTGGCGTAGGCCGCGCTCGGGCTCGCCTGGTGCGGCATCGCCGCGAACGGGTTCGCGATGCCGGCCCAGGCGTGCGGCTGGTTGACGAGGACGAGAAGGTCCGGCGCGTCGCGGCCCAGCTCGCGGGCGGCCACGCGCAGCAAGCGGGTCAGCTCGCGTTGCGTCCACGTCGAAGAGGGCGCCCCGGGCGGGACGAACAGCGCCATGTGCAGGTTCGAATCCTTGCCGCCGAGCCAGCTCGCAACGCGGAGTGGGCCGTGCTTGCGAAGCCCGAGTCCGAGCAGGGCGACGGGGCGGCCGTCGCCGCCGCGCGCCAGGACGAAGCGCGGCGAAAGGTCGGCCGGCGCCGCCAGGGCGTCGATCCACGGCAGCAGCCAGGCGCGGGTCTGGTAGATCGAGCAGGGCGCGACCTGCTCCAGCTCGGCCCAGGCCGCCAGCACGGGCGCTGTCTCGGCGTGCACCTCGACACTCTCGAATGCGCGCGCGACGCCCGCGCCTGCAGCCTCGGCAGGGCGCAAGTTCGAAATCGTCATCGCGACGGGTGTGAGCGCACGCATGAGGCCACGCTAGCAACGAATGTTCAACGTCCTCTTGCGACGATCGGTTAAGGATTCGTACGGACAGCGCGGCCGGGCAGGGCGACGATGAAGCAGCAGGTGATCGGCGCGGGCTTCGCCGTGTTCAGGGCGACGCGCCTGCACAAGCCGCTGGCGCCGTGGACCCGCGGGCAGGGCGCGATCCTGATGCTGCACCAAGTGCGGCCGTGGGAGCCGACAGGCTTCGCGCCGAACCGCCTGCTCGAGGTCGAGCCGGCTTTCCTCGATGCGGCGCTGACTCGGATCAAGGCGCTCGGCTACGATCTCGTCTCGATGGACGAGGCGCTCGCGCGGGTCGGCGCCGACACGGCAAAGCCGTTCGTCGCGCTGACCTTCGACGATGGCTACCTCGACACCGCGACGCACGCGCTGCCGATCCTCGAAAAGCACGGCGCGCCCTTCACGCTCTACGTCACGAGCGGCTTCGCCGAGCGCACCGCGCGGCTCTGGTGGGTCGAGCTCGAGGAGGCGATCCGCGCGCGCGATGCGATCGTGCTCGACATCGGCGACCGCCGCTTGGCGCTGCCGGCCCGCACCGACGAGGAGAAGCGCACCGCGTTCTCGACGCTCTACTGGATGCTGCGCGCCGGGCCGGAAGAGCGGCTGCTTGCCGACATCGCGGTCCTCGCGGCGCAGGCCGGCATCGAGCCTGCCTCGATCCCGGCGCGGCTCTGCCTCTACTGGGACGGCATCGCCGCGTTGTCGCGCCATCCGCTCTGCACGATCGGCGTCCACACGCTCACGCATCCGATGCTGGCGAAGCACGACGATGCGTTCGTGCGCCACGAGCTGGCCGAGAGCCGTCGCCTGATCGAGATGCGCACCGGGCTGCCCGCCCGCCACCTCGCCTATCCCGTCGGCGACCCGACGTCGGCCGGCCCGCGTGAGCACGCGATCGCTGCAGAGCTCGGCTTCGCCAGCGCGGTGACGACGCGACCCGGCCTGATTTTCCCCGCGCATCGCGCGCACCTCACGGCGTTGCCGCGCCTCTCGGTCAACGGCAACTGGCAGAGCCTCGACGCGCTCGAGGTGCTCCTCTCCGGCGTGCCGTTCGCGCTCTGGAACCGGGGCCGACGCGTGGTCGCCTAAGCGAAAAAATCGCCGGCGCCGCTATGCGGCACGGCCATAGCGACCCATTTAGCGCGGCGACCCATTTCACGGAGGCTGACCATGCGGGCGATCGAGATCCCGAAGAAGGGCGGCCCCCTGACGCTGGTGGACCGCCCCTTGCCGAACCCCCAGCGCGGCGAGGTCCGCGTGCGCGTCGAGGCGTGCGGCATCTGCCATTCCGACAGCCTCGCGGTCGAAGGGCACTTCCCCGGCGTGACCTATCCGCTGATCCCCGGCCACGAGATCGCCGGGCGCATCGATGCCTTGGGCGAGGGCGTCGAGGGCTGGCGCGAAGGCCAGCGCGTCGGTGTCGGCTGGTTTGGCGGCGCCTGCTACCGCTGCGAGCCGTGCCGCCGCGGCGACATGGTCGATTGCCGGAACCTGCGCATCCCCGGCATCACCTACGACGGCGGCTATGCCGAGGCGATGGTCTGCCCGGCCGACGCGCTCGCCGCGATCCCTGACGACCTCGCCGCCACCGACGCCGCGCCGCTGCTCTGCGCCGGCATCACCACCTTCAACGCGATCCGCCACTCGGGCGCGCTGCCCGGCGACACGGTCGCGATCCTCGGCATCGGCGGTCTCGGCCATCTCGGCATCCAGTACGCGGTGAAGATGGGCTTTCGCACCGTCGCCATCGCCCGCGGCCAGGACAAGGCGCCGCTGGCCAAGCAGCTCGGCGCGCATGTCTATATCGACAGCTCCGCCGAGGACCCCGCTGCGGCGCTGCAGAAGCTCGGCGGCGCCAAGACGATCCTCGCCACCGCGACGAGCGCCAAGGCGGTCGACAGCGTCATCGGTGGCCTGGCTGTGCGCGGCAGGCTGATCGTCGTCGGCGTCTCGATGGAGCCGATGCAGGTGCCGAGCCTCGCGCTCATCGGCAACAGCACGAGCGTCGTCGGGCATGCGTCCGGCACGTCGATCGAGAGCGAGGACACGCTGCGCTTTTCCGCGCTCACGGGCGTCAAGCCGATGATCGAGGTGATGCCGCTGGAAAAGGCGCCGGAAGCCTACGAGCGCATGATGAAGGGCGACGCGCGCTTCCGCATGGTGCTGTCGATGGCGTCATGAGCGACAAGGAGATCGCGGCGGCGCTCGCCGGGACGACCAGCGCCACCCTGACCACGGTGCTTCTGAAGAAGGGGCTGCGCAACGTCTGGCTGCGCGGCGCGCTGCCGCAGAAGCTCGGCACCGCGCGGCAGGTCGGGCGCGCGTTCACGCTGCGCTTCGTGCCCGCGCGCGAGGACCTGGCGACACCGGCTTCCTGGGCCTCGCCGCGCTCGACGCGGGCGGCGATCGAGGCGATGCCGGCGGGCGTCATCGCCGTCGTCGATGCGATGGGCGTCGCGGATGCCGGCATCTTCGGCGACATCCTGTGCGCGCGCATGCGCAAGCGCGACGTGGCGGCGCTCGTCACCGACGGCGTCGTGCGCGATCGGGCCGGCATCGAGGCGAGCGGGCTGCCCGTGTGGTGCGCCGGCGTCGCCGCGCCGCCCTCGGTCGCCGGCCTGCACTTTGTTGGCTGGCAGGAGCCGATCGCCTGCGGCGGCGTCGCGGTGCTGCCGGACGATTGGATCGTCGCCGATGACGATGGCGCCGTCGTCGTGCCGGCTGCGCTGGCGGCCGAGGTCGCCGCGCTGGCGACCGAGCAGGAGCGGCTCGAGGCCTGGGTCCTGCGCGAGATCGAGCGCGGCGTGCCGCTGCCGGGGCTGTATCCGGCCAACGAGGAAACGCGGCAGCGCTACGAGCGCGACAGGAAGGAGTAGGCGAATTCCGCCACGATCATCTCGGTGTGAAGTCGGTGTCCGGCTTCACCTGGCGGCAGTAACCCGCCATCAGCCGCGCGCAGTCCTCGACGTCGGTCAGGCTCAGCAGTTCAACGGGCGTGTGCATGTAGCGCAGCGGCACGCCGAGCAACCCTGTGGCCATGCCGGCGCGGTTGAGCTGCATGGCGTTGGCGTCTGTTCCAGTGCCAGCGGCGCTGACGCTGACCTGATACGCGATGCCGGCCTCACGCGCCGCCGTTGCAATCAGGTCGAAGGTGACGTGATTGGTATTCGGACCCCGCGACACGCTCGGCCCTTTGCCAAGCTCGAGACCGCCGTGCAGGACCTTGTTGGACCCGGGATAGTCGGTGGCGTGATTGACGTCGACGGCGAGCCCGGTCTGAGCCTCGATCCCGTAACTCGCGGTCTTCGCACCGCGGAGGCCGATCTCTTCCTGGACGGTTGCCACGGCATGGACGCCGACGTTGGGATCGAGCCCGCCGTCTTCCTTGAGCAGACGCAGCGTCTCGGCGACGATGAAGGTCCCCATCTTGTTGTCGAAGCCCCGGGCGGTGGCGCGGTCGCCCATCAGCGGCTGGAACTCGCATTGGTACGTCGCGACATCGCCTAGGGCGACGACCTCTTCCACCTCGGCACGGGAGGTCGCGCCCACGTCGATCCACATATCCTTGATCTCGGGCTTCTTCTTGCGCTCCTCGTCGGTCTGAAGGTGGATCGCGGTGCGGCCGATGACGCCCGCGAGCCGGCGCTTGCCGTAGATCCACACGCGCTGGCCGATCGCAACGGCGCTGTCATGTCCGCCAATGGTCCGGAAATGCAGCTGACCCTGGTCGTCGATGTGATGGATAATGAAGCCGAGCTCGTCCATGTGACCCGCGAGCATGATGCGCATGGGGGCGCCCGGGTTCAGGACCGCTGTAACGTTGCCGTGGACGTCCGTGGCCACCGAGTCGGCCAGGGGCTCGACGTAGGATCGATAGATCCTGGCCGCTGGCTGTTCGTAGCCGCTCGGCGACGGTGCGTCGGCAATGCGTGTCAGGAAGTCGAGCGAGGCTTGTCTCATGACGGGCAGATAAGTGAGCTCCTTGCGCCGCCGTCAAGGCGCTCGGGGTCACGATGCCCGTTCACCAACCGCTCTAAGCGAACCGATACGGCACGAAGTCGCGGCGGTCCGGGTCGACCAGCAGGGCGCGGTCGATCGGCGGGACGGCGCGCTGCGGGCATTCGTGGCGCTCGCAGATCCGGCAGCTGACGCCGATCAGCGTTACCGGCGCGGTCTTCAGCTCGAGGTGGTCGGCATAGACCACCTGGTTGGCGTGCGCGATCTCGCAGCCGATGCCGAGCGCGTAATGGCGCGGCGGGGCGAGATGGCTGCCGCCGGTCTTCGTCACGGCGCGGGCGATGCAGAGGTAGCGCACGTTGTCCGGCATCTCGGCGATCTGGACGATGGTGCGGCCGCCTGCCTCGAACGCCTCGTGCACGTTCCACAGCGGGCAGGTGCCGCCGAAGCGCGCGAACTGGAAGCGCGTCGACGAGTGCCGCTTGATGATGTTGCCGGCCCGATCGAAGCGGACGAAGTAGAAAGGCACGCCCTTGGCGTTCGGCTTCTGCAGCGTCGAGAAGCGGTGGCCGACCTGCTCGAAGCTGGTGCCGAACATGAAGCCGAGCCGCTCCGCGTCGTAGCGCGACTTCTGCGCGGCATCGAGGAAGCGGTCGTAGGGCATCAGCAGCGCGCCGCCGTAGTAATTGGCGAGCGCGAGGCGGGTGATCGCGGCGGCGTCCGGCGAGCGGAAGGCGGCGGAGGCGACGACCGCCTCGATCTCGTCGGCCTGCTCGAGCAGCGCGATCTGCTGCGCCATCAGAAAGGTCGCCGACGAGGGATCGATACCTTCGCGGATCCACAGCACCTTCGCCTTGCGATCGAGCTGGCGCATGAAGCGCGAGCTCGGATCGACGTTGCGTTGCTCGATGCGGATCGCGTGGCTCTTGAACAGGTAGCTCGCCAGCGTGTCCGGCCGCGCGGCGACGAGGCCGAAGGTTCGCTCGGCGAGATCCTCGGCCGCCTCATCGAGCTTCTCGAAGTAGTTGCTGCGGTAATGCAGGAAGTCGCGGACCTCCTCGTAGGGCTGCAGCACGGTCATCGGCCGCTCCCCGCGGTCGCTGGCGTAGACCTCGTCGATCGCATGCAGCCGCTCGCCCGTCCGGCGGAAGGCCGTGTGGAGATTGAGGAAGGCATGCGCGAACCAGGGCGCGCTGGAGACGATCGTCTTGAGGTCCTGGCCATTCGGCACGAGCCCGGCGAAGACCGGATCGGCGATCGCCTCGCGAAGATCGCTGACGATCTTCTCGGTGTCCTCCGCCGCAAAGATGTTGACGTCGAGCTGGAACGTCTGCGCCAGCGCGAGCATTACGGGCGCCGTCAAGGGGCGCTGGTTATTCTCGATCTGGTTGAGGTAGCTTGCCGAGATACCGACGCGATCGGCGAAGGTCAGCTGGTTGAGCCCGGTGCCCTCGCGGAGCTGGCGGATCTTGGGACCGGCGAAGAGCTTTTGGCGCATGCCGTTATGTAACATTGCAAATTGAAATTGCAAATTATTTGCAAAAACACCCTATTGAGCCTGTCGATCAATCCATTTGTCGCTATCTGACTTAAGGAGGATAGGGAGGAAAGTTCATATGCCTTTCAAGAGCTTTGAAACCGCCACCATAGAAGTCGGCGGCAATGTCTCTTCACTGATCGTCATCCACACCGCTCCGCTCATGCGTATGGGTATTGCGAGTGCGCTGCGTCTTTATGCGGGCCTTAACGGGCGGACGATCCACCAGGGAGGAAGTCTCGCCGAGGTGGCCAACGCAATCCGCGAGGCCGGCCGTGGCGACATCATCATCGCCGACGTTGCCACCTGGACGGCGCTGGAGAAGGACACGACCGGTTTGCGCGCCCACGTGCGCGAGGCATCGATCTCGTTCGCCCTTGTCGCCTGCGCCGATGAAAGCGCCCACCGGCTGCTTCAGCTCCGCGGCGTCAACGGCGTCGTGAGCCCCGAATGCGAGGGCCGCGAGTTGGAGCTGGCGATCGGCGAGATCGCCGACGGCAAGACCTACTTCAAGCACGAGAACCGCTTGGCGCCGACCTCCGGCATGGCCAAGCTGTCGAGCCGTCAGGTCGAGATCCTCGAGCTGATGACGCGCGGCCTGCTCAACAAGCAGATCGCCTGGGAGCTCGGCGTCACCGAGGGCACCGTGAAGAGCCACGTCTCGGCGATTCTCGAGAAGCTCGGCTGCGACCGCCGCACGCAGGCCATCGCGGCCTTCCTGCAGAGCCTCGGCGTCGGCATGCACCACAGCTCCTCGCCGCGTCATCTCAACGCTTAAGAGCCAGGTTCAGCTTCTGCGTGCAAAGCCCCGCCAACGCGGGGCTTTGTCGTTCAGGAGCCGCGCGGTGTGGGTCGCCAGCCGGGCGGCGCCATCTCGAAGCCCTCGAAGCGGAATCCCGGCGCAACGGTGCAGCCGACGAGGGTCCAGGCGCCGAGGCTGGTGGCGGTCTGCCAATGGCCGGCCGGCACGACGAGCTGCGGACGCTGGCCTGCCGTGATCTCGGGGCCCAGGTGCACCGCCGACGCGTCATGGCCGTTCGGGCTCGTCGTGATGACGAGCGGCGCGCCGGCGTGCCAGTGCCAGATTTCGACCGCGTCGACCCGATGCCAGTCCGACACCTCGCCGACGTCGAGCAGGAAGTAGATCGCGGTCGAGGCGGCGCGCCCGTCGATCTCGCGCGTGTCGCGGAACGTCTCGCGATACCAGCCGCCCTCGGGATGACGCTCCAGCTTCAGGAGCGCGATGATCTCCTTGGCTGTCACGACTCGTGCACCAGCCGGGCGATCGCCTGATCCTTCCGCGCGTGACGCGGATCGAAGAGCTCGCCGTGCATGTAGATCGTGACGCCCGGACCGAGGGTCGCCGCCAACGCGACGGCGCCGCCGAGGTTGAAGCTCGCCTCGACCGGGTCGCAGGAGAACGGGATCATCGCGCCGGTGAAGACGATCGTGCCGCGCACGCCCGAGTCGAGGAAGAAACGCGCGGTCTCGACGATCGATCCGCTGCCGTGCACGACGACGACGCGCGGGAAGTTGCGCACGTGCGCGAGGAGGTCGGCGCGCATCGCTGCCGTCATCTCGAGGCTGTCGATGCTCAGCGGCGAGTCGACCGCGATGCTCGTCGCGCCGGCTTTGCCGAGGATCGTCGGGATGCACGAGGCGCCGGTAAGACGCATGCGCTCCGTCACCGGATCGTAGACCTTGTCGAAGGTCCCGCCCGTCGACACGATCCGCACGCCCGAGAAAGTCTCGTCGTTTTGCGTCGTCATGCCAGCTTAAACCACAGCGTCGCGAAGCCGAGGAACGACGAATAGCCGACGACGTCGGTCACCGTCGTCACGAAGGCCGACGAGGACACGGCCGGGTCGACCTCGAAGAACTCGAGCACCAGGGGGATGACGATGCCGCCGAGTGCGCCGGCCACGAGGTTCGTGAGCATCGCGCCGGCGATCACGACGCCGAGCCCGTACTGGTGGAACCAGATCCACGCGCCGATGCCGGTGAGAATCCCGAAGGCGAGCCCGTTGAGCGCGCCGACCAGCAGCTCGCGGCCGATGACGCGCGCGGCGTTCATGCGCGACAGCTCGCGGGTGGCGAGCGCACGGATCACCACCGTCATCGTCTGGGTCGCGCCGTTGCCGCCCTGGCTGGCGACGATCGGCGCCAGCACGGCGAGCGCGACCATCTTCTGCAATTGCCCATTGAAGGCATCGAGCACGGAGGAGGCGATGAACGCCGTGGCGAGGTTGACGAGCAACCAGAGAAAGCGACTGCGGGCGATCGACCAGACGCGGTCCGACAGCGTCTCGTCGCCGGACACGCCGCCGAGCGCCTTGATCTCCTGGTCCGCCTCCTCGCGGATGACGTCGACGACATCGTCGATGGTGATGACGCCGACGAGCCGCTCGGCCTCGTCGACGACGGGCGCCGAGACCAAGTTGTAGCGCTCGAACAGCTCGGCGACGTCCTCCGCGTCCTCGGAGGTCGGCACGCGGCGGCGGTCGGTGCGCATCATGTCGCCGAGCTTCGTGTCGGGCTTGGCGCGCATCAGAGCGTCGAGGAACACGTTGCCGAGGAAACGATGCGCGGGGTCGACGACGAAGACCTCGTAGAACTGGTCGGGCAGGTCGTCGGCGTCGGAATCGCGCATCAGGTTGATCGCCTGACTGACGGTCCAGAACGGCGGCACGGTGACCACCGTCGTCTGCATCAGGCGGCCGGCCGAGTTCTCTGGGAAGTCGAGCGAGCGCTTGAGCGCCGCCCGGTCCATCGGCGGCAGGGCATCGAGGATCTCGGCCTGGTCCTCGGCGTCGAGATCTTCCAGCAGCGCGACCGCGTCGTCGCTTTCGAGATCCTGGACGTAGAGCGCGACGGCCGAGTTCGGCAGCTCCTCGATGATCTCGTCGCGGATGTTCTCGTCGACCTCGGTCAGTGCCGTGAAGTCGAAATCGCGCCCCTGGATCGCGATGAGCTCGGCGCGCAGATCCTGCGGCAGCGCCTCGATCAGGCCGCCGAGATCGGCCTCGTGCATGTCTCCGACGAGGGTGTTCAGCGTCTCGCGGTTGCGATCGTTGATCGCCGCCGCGACCGACGCGACGAACGCGGGCTTGAGGTTGCCGTCCTCGTCGTGCGGGTCCGTCTCACGCTGCTCGGCGTCGGCGCGCCGCACGTCATCCTCCGGCCGCTCGTCGACGTCGCTCATGAGTGCTTCCGGCTAAGGGCGTTTGATGGAGCCGGTCTTAGGGGGGCAGGCAGGCCAAGGCAACGGAGCGCGGCGCGCTTCGCGCGCGGAAATTCACTCGTATGCGGAAGAAGTTGGTGCGGCCAAGAGGACTCGAACCTCCACCCCTCTCGGGACTACCACCTCAAGGTAGCGCGTCTACCAGTTCCGCCATGGCCGCGGAGCGGTGCGTCTAGCAGGTCGCTTTGCGGGTGACAAGCACCGTTCCCGGGTCGCGCCAGCTTGGCCCTACGCCGGGTAATAGGCGCCGAGCCCGAGCCGATCGATGAGGAAACGCCGCTCGTGCGCATTCAGCTCGTCGCCGCCGAGAAGGCCCGTCAGCACAGCGGCGGCATCGGCGCGGGCCCATTCGTCCTGCAGGTCGGGACGCCCGAGCTGGTAAAGCATCTCCGGCGCGCGACGTGATGGCGCTGGCAACTCGTCATCTGCTGCGAGACCGGGATGCACGAGCTTGGTGTAACGAGCGCGAAACCCGTCGGTTTCGCCGTGGCGTGCGATGCGCCAGAGTTTCAGCTCGTCGGACGGGCGCCGCCGACCCGCGAATCGTGCGGTCATGGGAAACAGCGATGCGCTGAACTGACCGAAGGCCGCGGAGCCGACGCCAATCAGCGCTTCGATCTCCTCTATGGAGGCGTCGGCATATCGCACGCGTAGCACCACGACGATCACGGCGAGGAGCGCCAGGCTGGCGAGCGGACCCGCGGCGACGACAAGGGCCTGCGCGGCCGCTCGTCCCTCCGGGTCCGGCAGGCGGGCGGCGATGCCGTAGAGCGGCACGGCGCGCATCACGAACCAAAGGCGCCCGATGCGATACCGCAGCACGATCTTTCCGTGGCCGACGATGACGAGCCGCGGTTCCAGGCCGAGGAGCCAAGCCGCGCCGGCGTGCCCGGCCTCGTGAAGGACGATCCCGAACGTGCCGCCGCCGAGGAGCCCGATCAGCGCGGCCGCCGCCGCTCGCGCGGCCTCGGCATCCATCAGGCCTTCGCCCGACCCTTCAGCTCGTCGACCAGAACGCGCCGGTTCTCCGAATAGTCGATCGGCACCACGACCACATGCACGCCGCCGGCGGCGAAGGCGCCTTCCAGCGTCGGCGCCAAGCCGTCGACGGAAGCCACGCGATGGCCGGTCGCGCCATAGGCCGCGGCATAAGCGACGAAGTCGGGATTGCCGAAGGTCATGCCGTGGTCCGGGAAGCCGTCGACGGCCTGCTTCCAGCGGATCATCCCGTAGGCCTTGTCCTCCAGGATCAGCACGACGAGGTCGAGGTGGAGCCGGATCGCGGTCTCGAGCTCCTGGCTGTTCATCATGAAGCCGCCGTCGCCGCAGACCGCCATCACGCGGCGCTCGGGATGGGTGAGCTTCGCCATCATCGCCGACGGCAGGCCCGCGCCCATCGTCGCCAGTGCGTTGTCGAGCAGCAGCGTGTTGGCGACGTGCGTGCGGTAGTTGCGGGCAAACCAGATCTTGTACATGCCGTTGTCGAGGCAGACGATGCCGTCCTCCGGCATCACCTTGCGCACGTCGTGGACGAGCCGCTGCGGCGTCACCGGGAAGCGGTCTTCCTCGGCGCGATCGTTGATGTGCGAGAGGATGGCGTGGCGCAGGTCCGCCACCTCCGGGTCGTGCGCGATGCGCCCTTCGAGCAGGTCGGCCAGCGCCAGCACGGTCGCGCGGATGTCGCCGACCACCTCGGCATCGGGGTGGAACACCTGCTCGACGTCGGCCGAGGTGTAGCCGATGTGGATGACCTTCGGGCCACCCGCCACCTCGCCCATCAGGAACGGTGGCTTCTCGATCGTGTCGTGGCCGATGGATACGATGAGATCGGCGCGGTCGATTGCATCATGCACGTAGTCGCGCTCGGAGAGCGCCGCGGTGCCCATGTAGAGGTCCGAGACGCCGGTCACCGCGCCCTTGCCCATCTGCGTATTGAAGAAGGGCAGGCCAGTCCGCCGCACGAAAGCGGACAGCGCCTCGTGCAGGCGGGGACGGTTGCCGCCGGCGCCGATCATCACCAGCGGGCGCTTGGCGTCGCCGATCATCTCGGCGGCGCGCTGCAGCGCCCGCGGCGCCGGGATCGGGTGCTCGATCGGATGCGCCGGCACGATCGCGACCTCGGCCTCCTCGGCGGCGATGTCCTCCGGCAGCTCGAGATGCACCGGGCCCGGGTTCTCCTCGACGGCGAGCCGGAAGGCCTCGCGCACCAGCGTCGGGATCGACGCCGCGGAGACGATCTGCCGGGACGACTTGGTGAGCGGCCGCATCGTCTGGACGATGTCGACGATCTGGAAGCGGCCCTGTTTGGCGCTACGGATCGGCTTCTGGCCGGTGAGCATCAGCATCGGCATGGCGCCGAGATGCGCGAAGGCGGCGCCCGTCGTCAGGTTGAGCGCGCCGGGTCCCAGCGTCGAGAGGCAGACGCCCGGCCGCCCGGTGAGCCGTCCGTGCGTCGCCGCCATGAAGGCCGCGGGCTGCTCGTGGCGGGTGACGACGAGCTCGATCGAGGACGTGCGCAGCGACTCGACCACGTCGAGGTTTTCCTCGCCGGGCACGCCGAAGATCCGCCGCACGCCCTCGTTCTCGAGCGCGGCGACGAGGAGGTCGGATCCTTTGGGCATTTGGCTTTCTCGAACTCACCTGACGATGTCGGGTCGGAGTAGGAAAGTCGCCACGCGCCGGATCGTTCATGAGACGCAGGTACGGGCAGACGCCGACGCGGTGCGCGGTTGTCCCGTTTCTGGCGAAGATCAAAGCCGCCAGCGCTGGCGGCGGCCTCAGATCGTCCAGTCGGAGAGGTCGTCGACGCGGTCGATGAAGCCGTGCTCGCGCAGCTTCAGCAGCACCTTGTGCGCGGACTGCTCGACCGTTTCGTTCTCGCGGCCGATGACGAGCTCCGGCGCCACCGGCGGCTCGTAGGCCTGGTCGATCCCGGTGAAGTCCTTGATCTCGCCGGCAAGCGCGCGGCGATAGAGGCCCTTCACGTCGCGCGTGATGCAGACCTCGAGCGGCACGTCGACGTGGATCTCGAGGAACTCGTCGACGGGCAGGGTGGCGCGCGCCATCTCGCGCTCGACGCGGAACGGCGAGATGAACGAGCAGAGCACGATGAGCCCGGCATCCGCCATCAGGCGAGCCACCTCGGCGACGCGACGGATGTTCTCGAGCCGATCGTGCTGCGAGAAGCCGAGGTCCTTGTTCAGCCCGTGGCGGACATTGTCGCCGTCGAGGATGACCGTGTGGTAGCCGCTCTCGTTGAGCCGCGCCTCGACCATGTCGGCGATCGTCGACTTGCCGGAGCCCGAGAGCCCGGTGAACCACAGCACGCCCGGCCGCTGGTGCTTCAGCCGCGAGCGGTCGGTGCGCGAGACGGCGTATTTCTGCTTGAAGACGTTGGTGGCGCGGCGCAGCCCCTCGGCGATCATGCCGGCGGCGACCGTCTGGTTCGTCTCGCGGTCGATCAGGATGAAGGCGCCGAGCGCGGAATTCTCGTCATAGGGATCGAAGGCGAGCGGCTTGGTCGCGGTGATGGTGGCGAGGCCGACCTCGTTGAGGCGCAGGCTCGCCGCCTGGTCCTGCGAGAACGTGTTGATGTCGAGCCGATACGAGAGCGCGCTGATCGTCGCCGGCACCATCTGCGTCGCCAGCTTGATCAGGTACGAGCGGCCGAACCGCATCGGCTCGTCGCTCATCCAGATCAGGTTGGCGGCAAACTGCTCGCCGAGCTGCGGCCGCGCGTTCGGCCGCGACAGCACGTCGCCGCGTGCGATGTCGATCTCGTCTTCCAGCGTCAACGTCACCGCGTCGCCGGCTTCGGCCGAGGGCAGGTCGCCATCGTAGGTGACGATCCGTGCGACCTTCGAGATGCGGCCGGAGCTCGCGACGCAGATCTCGTCGCCAGGCGCGATGCGGCCCGCCGCGATCGTGCCCATGAAGCCGCGGAAATCGAGGTTCGGCCGCGCGATCGCCTGCACCGGCATACGGAAGGGCTTCTCGGCGCGCGTGTCGACGACGTCGACATCCTCGAGATGCTCGAGCAGCGCCTTGCCCTTGTACCAGGGGGTGCGCTCGCTCTTCGTCGAGAGGTTGTCGCCACCGCGCGCGGACAGCGGGATCGCGGTCACGTCCGTGAAGGCGAGCTTCTCGGCGAAGCGCTTGAAGTCCGAGACGATGCCGTCGAACACCGCCTGGTCGTAGCCGACGAGGTCGAACTTGTTGACCGCGAGCACGACGTTCTTGATGCCGAGCAGCGAGACGATCGTCGCGTGCCGGTGCGTCTGCGTGAGCAGGCCCTTGCGCGCGTCGACGAGCAGGATCGCGAGGTCGGCACCCGACGCACCCGTGGCCATGTTGCGCGTGTACTGCTCGTGGCCTGGCGTATCCGCGACGATGAACGAGCGGCGCTTCGTCTTGAAGTAGCGGTAGGCGACGTCGATCGTGATGCCCTGCTGGCGCTCGGCCTCGAGCCCGTCGACGAGCAGCGCGAAGTCGATCGCTTCGCCAGTGGTGCCGTGCTTGACCGTGTCGCGCTCGAGCGCGCGGATCTGGTCGTCGAAGATGAGGTTCTGTTCCCAGAGCAGCCGGCCGATCAGCGTCGACTTGCCGTCGTCGACCGAGCCGCAGGTGATGAAGCGCAGCGTCGGCTTTTCCGCCGCCGCATCCGGCGCGAGCGCGACCATCGCGTCTGCCGGCACGGGCTCGCGGCGCGCGGGACTGACCATCAGAAATATCCCTCGCGCTTCTTCTTCTCCATCGACCCCGACTCGTCGTGGTCGATCAGCCGGCCCTCGCGCTCGGAGACGGTGGAATCGCGCATCTCGGCGATGACGGCGTCGAGGTCGGTGGCCTCCGAGCGCACCGCGCCGGTCAGCGGGTAGCAGCCGAGCGTGCGGAAGCGCACCATCTCCATCTGCGGCACCTCGTCGGGGAGCAGGGGCAGGCGGTCGTCGTCCACCATCAGCAGCGAGCCCGAGCGCACGACCACCGGCCGCGGCTTGGCGAAATAGAGCGGCACGACGTCGATGCCTTCCAGCGCGATGTAGTCCCACACGTCGAACTCGGTCCAGTTCGACAGCGGGAAGACGCGCATCGACTCGCCGGGCCGGATCCGCGTGTTGAAGAGGCGCCACAGCTCGGGGCGCTGGTCGCGCGGCTCCCAGGCATGCGAGGCCGAGCGGTGCGAGAAGATGCGCTCCTTGGCGCGGCTCTTCTCCTCGTCGCGCCGGGCGCCGCCGAAGGCGACATCGTATTTGCCTTCATCGAGCGCTTGGCGCAGCGACTCGGTCTTCATGACCTGGGTGTGCACCGAGGAGCCGGAGGCGATCGGGTTGATGCCGCGGCGCACGCCGTCCTGGTTTATGTGGACGATCAGCTCCATTCCGGCCTTCTTCGCGGCGATGTCGCGGAAGGCGATCATCTCCTTGAACTTCCACGTCGTATCGACGTGCAACAGCGGGAAGGGCGGCTTGGCCGGATAGAAGGCCTTGAGCGCGAGATGCAGCATCACGCTCGAATCTTTGCCGATCGAATACAGCATGACCGGCCGCTCGAACTCCGCCGCGACCTCTCGAATCACGAAAATGGCCTCGGCCTCGAGCTGGCGGAGATGCGGCGGAAGCTGACGGGTCACGAGCGGAGCGGTGCCTTGAACTCGGAAATGTCGGGGTAGAGCTTCGGCATATCGTCCAACCCTGACCAGTGCAACATTACGGACAGAGCCGGCCTTACGTAGGTGGCAAAGTCCCTTTGAGAACAATCGGCAAGCCGGCCGCGACCAGCACCACATTCTCGCAGGCGCTGGCCACGACCTGGTTGAGCCGGCCCTGTGCATCGCGAAAGCGCCGCGCCAGGGCATTCTCTGGCACGATCCCCCAGCCGACCTCGTTCGAGACCAGCATGACAGGCGTGGGATTGGATGCAAGAGCCGTGACGAGCGCGTCGCCGGCCGACTCGACGTCGTCGCCGCGCAGCAGGTGGTTGGAGAGCCACAGCGTGAGGCAATCGACGAGCAAAAGGCGGCCGGGGCGCGCCTCGGCGTCGACCGCCTCGGCGAGATCGTAGGGCGCGTCGACCGTCCGCCATCGGGCGTCGCGTGCGGCGACATGCGCCGATATCCGCGCCGCCATCTCGTCGTCGTAGGCATGCGCCGTGGCGATGAAGACGAGCTCGAGGTCGTCGACGCGCGCCTCCGCGGCACGCTGGGCGAAACCGCTCTTTCCGGACCGCGCGCCGCCGATCACGAGCGTATGAGCCGCTTTGTTCATCCGAGGTTCCGTGGCACTGCGCAACGATTCGGCCCCATGGTGCTTTTCGAGGCAATTGCGGTTTGTTCGAACCCGCTGGTCATCGAACTCGCCACGGTCGGAGCCTGTCCCTTTAGATGATCTCGCGCCGCACTCTCCTCAAGCTTCTCGCCGCCGTCCAGGCTTTCGGCCTCGAGCCCGCCTTCGCGGCGACCGCCGATGCCCCTTCGAAGCTCAGCTTCGGGCCGCCGTCGCGCTTCGATTTCGAGACCTTGAAGGGGATGGTGGCGGACCTCGCCGCCAAGCCCTACGCGCCGCCGCCGATGCCCGACCCCGACATCGTCAAGACGATGAACTTCGATACCGCAAAGCACATTCTGCCCGATCCCGACCACGCGCTGTTCGGCGACGGGCGCGGGCCCTATCCGATCAGCCTG
Organism: Beijerinckiaceae bacterium; assembly: GCA_965277735.1. Taxonomy (GTDB): domain Bacteria; phylum Pseudomonadota; class Alphaproteobacteria; order Rhizobiales; family Beijerinckiaceae; genus RH-AL1. Next base: position 2,498,450 of record CBDIDO010000003.1, on the reverse strand, counting down.
CTCGCGGTCGGCCAGCTGTTTCCGAAGACGGTGCGCATGTTCGCGCTCACGGATGGCCAAGCGCGCGAGGTGATATTCCAGGCCGATTACTTCAAGTCGCCGCCAGACGGACCGCTGTCGAAGCTGCCGCCGACACCGTCGCCGTTCGCCGGGCTCGAGTTCCTGCAGGCCTACGACAAACCGGTCCTGCGCGGCCACGAGGGCTGGGCGCGCTTCATCGGCGCCTCGTATTTCCGCGCCGTCGGCGAAGCCAACCAGTTCGGCGTCTCGTCGCGCGCTGTCGCGCAGAACAGCGGCATCGCCATCCCGGAGGAGTTTCCGGATTTCACCCATTTCTGGGTCGGCGAAGGCGAGACCGACGACGATCCGATCACGCTCTACGCTCTGCTCGACGGCCCGAGCATTGTCGGCGCCTACCGCTTCGTGATGCATCGCGGGCGCGGCACGACGATGGACATCACGCTGCAACTCCACATCCGCCAGCCGATCGAGCGGCTCGGCATCTCGCCGATGACCTCGATGTTCTGGTATTCGGAATCGGTGAAGGGCGCCGCGACGGACTGGCGCCCCGAGATCCACGATTCCGATGGCGTCGCGATGTGGACCGCCAACGGCGATCATCTGTGGCGGCCGCTGATCGATCCCGACAAGCTGACGATTTCGAAGTTCCCGGACGATAAATTCCGCGGCTTCGGCCTGATGCAGCGCGACAAGAACTACGACCATTACCTCGACGCCGTATTCTACGAGCGCCGCCCGTGCTGCTGGTGCGAGCCGATCGGCGATTGGGGCAAGGGCTCGGTGCAACTCCTCGAGATCCCGACCGACAACGAGATCTACGACAATATCGTGCTCTCGTGGGTGGCGGATGCGCCGAACAAGGCCGGCGACGTGCTCGACTACCGCTTCAAGCTGCTGTGGCGCGATACCGATCCCTATCCCGGCAAGCTCGCGCTCTGCGTCGCGACGCGGCTCGGCGCCGGCGACATCCAGGGCGCGCCGCGCTCGAAGGTGCTGCGCAAGTTCATCCTCGAGTTCAAGGGCGGCTTCCAGGCCACCCGTGTCGCCGACGCGAAGCCGGAGCCCGTGCTCGAGACCTCGCGCGGCAAGTTCCTGAACATCGTCGTCGAGCCGTCACCCGACGGCGACCTCGGCCTGTGGCGCATCCAGTTCGATCTCGACCCCGACGGCACCGATCCCGTCGATCTGCGCTGCCACCTCGCCTACCAGGGCGAGGCGCTGACGGAGACCTGGGTGTACCACTACGTGCCGTTCGCGAGCCCGGTCAGGTAGGTCGTCAGGCTGCGGCCGCGGTGTCGAGCGCGCCGTAGCTGACCCCCGTCAGCCGCTCGGAGTCGGCCCACAGCCGTGCCGCCGTGCCCATGTCCTGCGCCTGCGCCGACAGTTTCGCCGGCGCCGGGCGGCCGCGGAACTCGAGCATCCCGTCCGGTCCCCAATACTGGCCGCCGACGACATCGGGCATCGTCGCGGCGTAGATCAGCGGATCGGCGCCGGCCGCTGCGTCCTGGCCCACCAGGCCCACGATGAAATTGGCGACGCGCGTCTGCACGCCACCCATCTGCGTCGCGTCGATGAAGCCGGTGGCCGAGATGCCGGGGTGCGCGACCACGCTCACAAGCGGCGCGCCGACGAGACGGGCGCGGCGATCGAGCTCGCGCGCGAACAGGATGTTGGCGAGCTTGGACTGATTGTAGGCCTTGCCGCCCGAATATTTCGCCTCGCCCTGCAGGTCGGCGAAGTCGATCCTGCCGCCGCGATGCGCGATCGAGGCAACGGCGACGACGCGCGCCGCCGTCGCGCGCAGCAGCGCCGGCAGCAGCAGGCCGGTCAGCGCGAACGGCCCGAGATGGTTGGTGCCGAACTGGCGCTCGAACCCGTCGGCGGTGGTGGCGCGCGCCGGCTGCATGCCGAGGCCGGCGTTGTTGACGAGGATGTCGATCGCCGGGCGCTCGCCCTCGCGCGCCGCGAAGGCGCGGATCGAGGAAAGATCCGCCATGTCGACGCGCGAGACGGTGACTTGGGCGCCGGGGGTGTTCGCGAGAATGCGCGCGCGGGCAGACTCGCCCTTGGCCTCGTTGCGGACGGCGAGGACCACCGCCGCGCCTTTGCGCGCCAGTGCGTCGGCGACCTCGGTGCCGAGCCCGCTCGAGGCGCCGGTGACGATTGCGGTGCGCCCGGTCTGGTCGGGAATGCTCGAGATATTCCAGCCTGCCATTTTGAACTTCCTCGTCCGCGGCCTATCGAGGCCAAAGAGATGGGGATGCGCATGGTCGAACGGCAACAGGCGATCGCACGGCTTGCCGTCGAGCGGCTCGGCGCGCGCGGCGAGGGGGTCGCCACGCATGACGGGCGACGCGTCTACGTCCCCTATGCGCTGGCGGGAGAAGTCGTCACCGCCGACGTCGTCGGCGAGCGTGCGACGCTGATCGGCCTCGTCGCGCCGAGCCCGGACCGCATCGCGCCGATCTGTCCCTATTTCGGCACCTGCGGCGGCTGCGCGGTGCAGGAGCTCGCCGCGTCGCCCTATGCCGAGTGGAAGCGCGGGCTGCTCGTCACGGCGCTGTCGCGCGCCGGGGTCCAGGCCGAGGTCGCCCCGCTCGTCGACGCGCATGGGGCCGGGCGCCGTCGCGCCACGTTCCACTCACGCACCAGCGAGGAGGGCGAGACGCGTGTCGGCTTCATGCGGGCGCGCTCGCACGAGATCGTCGCGATCGAGGCGTGCCCGATCCTCGATCCGCGTCTCGGCGGCGCGCTCGCCGCGGCGCGCGCCATCGCCGAGGCCGTGGCGAGCGGCGGCAAGCCGCTTGACCTTGTAGTCACCGCGACGGATGTCGGCCTCGATATCGACCTGCGCGGGCACGGGCCGCTCGGCGAGCGCAGCCGCACCCGCCTTGCCGGGGTCGCGCTGACGCACGACCTCGCCCGACTTGCCAATCACGGGACAATCGTTGTCGAGACGCGCAAACCCGAGATCATGCTCGGGCCGGCCCGCGTCGCGCTGCCGTCGGGCGCGTTCCTGCAGGCGACGCGGGCTGGCGAGGAGGCGCTTGCCGCGCATGTCGTCGAAGCGCTCGCGGGCGCGCGCCGGGTCGCCGACCTGTTCGCCGGTCTCGGCACGTTCGCGCTGCGGATCGCGCGCGGCGCCGAGGTGACGGCGATCGACCTGGAAGGACCGGCGCTCGCCGCGCTGGATCGCGCCGCGCGCGACACGAACGGGCTGCGCAGCGTCACCATCGAGGCGCGCGACCTGTTCCGACGGCCGCTCGCCGGCGAGGCGCTCGATCGGCACGATGCCGTCGTCCTGGACCCGCCGCGGGCTGGCGCCGAGGCGCAGGCCCGCGCGCTCGCCGCCTCGTCGGTGACGCGCGTCGTCTTTGTTGCCTGCGATGTCGAGAGCTTTGCCCGCGATTCGGCGATCCTGATCGCCGGCGGCTTCGAGATCGGACGAATCGTGCCGGTCGACCAGTTCCGCTACTCGCCGCACCTCGAGATGGTCGCGACCTTTTCGCGCAAGCCGAAGCGGGCGAAGCGGCGGCTTCTCGGGTGAGCAGGGCCGCCGCGAAGAGTATTCGCGTTGCATTTCTGACGCATTTAACAAAGGAATTTTGCAACCATGGGCGCATCACGCGATTTTCGTGTCTGAACCAAGGCAATCCGGGCTATGACGCGAGCCTGTGATTGTCGTCGAGGCAACACGAAGGGAGAGCTTTATGATCCGCAAGATTGCGACCGTCGCCGCTATCGCTGGCGCCGCGCTCACGGTTTCCGTTTCGGCCAACGCCATGGACTTCCCGGCCACCCCGATGAACATGGGCGCGCCGACCAACCTTCCGGGCGAGACGATCATCCCCGGCATGCGTGAGGGCATGATGGTCGTGAACGGCGTCACCCAGCCGATCCTGCAGCCGATGCTGGCTCCGGCCGCGATGACCGAGCCGGCGCCCGCGCCGATGATGCATCACCACCACCACCATCATCACATGATGATGCACAAGAAGATGATGATGAAGAAGATGTAATCGTCTTCGAATTCGGGCTTCGAAAAGGGTCGCTTCGGCGGCCCTTTTTTATTGGCGCCCGACTGTCGATCGGCGCGCTGCAGACGGCGCTTACGCGGCGGCCGTGCGCTTGCCCGTCCAGTCCGCGACGACGTTGATCAGCGACTCGAACGTCATCGGCTTGGTCAGCGTCGCATCCATGCCGGCCTCGAGGCAGCTGTCGAGCTGCTCGCGGAACGTGTTGGCCGTCAGCGCGACGATCGGCACCCGGCCGGCCGGCGCCGGCAGCGCGCGGATCGCGCGCGTGGCGGCGATCCCGTCCATGCCCGGCATGATCATGTCCATCAGCACGAGGTCGTAGGCTTTCGCCTGGACCGCGAGAACGGCGGCCGCGCCGTCGGCGACGCAATCGACCTGATGCCCTTCGACGGTGAGCATGTCGGAGATGAGCTTGCGGTTGAGATCGAGATCGTCGGCCAGCAGGATGCTCGCGCCACCGCCTGGCGACGCCGGGCCTTCGCGGGCCGGCGAAGCTGGTGACGCCTCGACGCGGGCCGTCCGCGTCTCGTCCGCCGCCAGCTCGCGCAGGCGGGTCGCGACCAGGACGAGGCGGTCGGCCGCGGCGAGATAATCGCCGGGGGCGACGGCGCCGGCGGAGCCGGCATCCTGGACGAGCGCATTCGACATCTCGACGAGAGCGTCGAGCGGCACGCAGCCTTGCGGTCGTGTCGTCTCCGAGTCTCGCTCGAAATCGCGCGCCAGGCTGGCGCCGACTTCGTCGATGAGGGCCAGATCTTCGGCGCTGAAGGCGCGGGGGGCCGGGTCTGCGACGAACAGCACGCCGCGCGCGCCGTTGGCGGCCCGCACGGCGACGCCGCCGAGCGCGCAGGACGCGCCGAGCGCGATGGGCCCCGTTGCAGAGAGCACCTCCGTCGCGAACGAGGTCGCGAGCGCGTCGGCGTCGATTCCATTCGCGTCGCCGGCGCGACCGATCAGCGCCGCCGGCTCGCAAGCTGAAGACCAGAAGAATGCCGAATGCGCGCGCAGCGCACGACGCGCAAAGCTCGTTGAACGCCCCACGGCATCCAATATGGACTGGTCGAAATACGCGTCGGTTACGCGCCTTGCATTGACCGTCACGACAGGTGACCTCGTCGGAACACGTCGACCGGGTGTGGCCACCCGTATCGACCTAAGCCGAATCACTTTGTCGTAAGTCTATAGTCTTATGACGCGAGATGTCTCTCGCTACCTGCGGCATAGCCGGAGAGAACGTTACGTGAGTGTAAGATTACGGCAGAAATCGACAAGTTGGATGGCGAATTTGGAGCCGGTCTTACTGTTGAACCGGCCCCACTCGATATCAAGAGGTTGCCGGCTAACGCGTTGGAATCGCAGGGCTACTCTGCGGCAGCCAGCGTCGGGACTTGCGGTTCGCGCAGCTTGGCGGAGTAATGCGAAGCGTTGCCGCGACCCGCGCATGCTTCACGGGCAAAAAGGATGAGGTGATGCGCGGGAAGGCAGTAATTCAGCAGGGCTTCTACTTTTCCGCGTAGCAAAAGGGGCAGGGCGAATCGCCAGAACACCAACCGATAGTCGCCTTTGACGCCGACATGCCAGAGCACATTGGCGAGAATCGTCAGGCCCTTCTTGACCATCACCTTGCTGGTGCGCTGCGGGCTGAGCGGCTTTTCGATGCGATGCGGCCAGGTCGCCTTGAGCTGGTGGCGGTAGCGGTCGAACAGCACGGCGGGCTGGTAGGCCTTCTCCATGCACTCGCGCCACATCGCGAGCACCTCGTCGTAGGGCATCAGGAAGTCGACGTTGGATTCACGATCGTCGCGCTCGTCGAGCCGGCCGGCCTTGGCGAGGCGGTCGTAAAGCGGGGTCTGCGGCAGCGCCTGCAGCAGGTTGATCGTCAGCATCGGGATCTGTGATGTCGCGATGAAGTTCAGGATCTTCTCGCCCGACTCGGACGTGTCGGAATCGAGCCCGAGGATGATGCCGGAGACGACCTGCATGCCGTGCTCGTTGATGATGCGCACCGCATCGAGGATCGGCATGACCATGTTGTGGCCCTTGTCGATCTGGATCAGCGCGTCCGGGTCCGGCGTCTCGATCCCGCAGAAGATCGCGTCGAAGGCGGCCTCGCGCATCATCGCCAGGATGTCCGGCGAGCGGGCGATATTCAGCGTCGCCTCGCAGGCGAGGTTCAGCGCGTAGCCGTTCTTCTTTTGCCAGGCGATGAGATGCGGCAGCAGGTCCTTGATGGCCTTGCGGTTGCCGACGATGTTGTCGTCGACGAAATAGACCGAGCCGTTGACGCCGAGCTCGAGCAGCTTGTCGAGCTCGGCGCAGATGCGCTCGGCGCTCTTGAGGCGCGGCACGCGGCCGTAGAGGCCGGGGATGTCGCAGAACTCGCATTTGTAGGGGCAGCCGCTCGAGAACTGGACCGTGCCGAGCATGTAGCGGTCGATCTCGGCCAGCTCGTAGGCCGGCATCGGGAACTGGTCGAGGTCGCGCCGGATCTTGGTCTTGAGCACGACCTGGCCGGCGGGGCGCGCGACGCTGTCGCCGAGGCAGGTGATCAGCGCGTCCGTGGCATCGCCCATCTCGCCGCAATGGAGGTAGTCGAAATCCGGGTAGTTCTCGGGGCAGGAGGACACCGACGGGCCGCCGAGGCAGGCGACCTTGCCGGCGTCGTGCGCGCGCCGGCAGATCGAGTCGATGTTGCGACGCTGGATGTGCATGCCGGAGGCGAACACGGCGTCGGCCCAGGCGAAGTCCGCCGCGGTGGCGGCCGACATATTCTCGTCGATGAAGCGCACCTCCCAGTGCGCGGGCATCGCCGCGGCGATGGTGAGCAAGCCCTGGGGCGGCATGAACGCCTTGGTCTTGTCGGTCAGGTGATAGGCGTGCTCGAAGGTGCCGAAGGAGGGTTCGTATCGCGGGAAGACGCAAAGGATACGGCGGGGGCTCAACGACTGTGATTGCGTCATGGAATCCGTCTGTCCTGCGCGACCGGTTCTCGGTCAGCGTCCTAGGGGATCATAGCTCGCGTGCCGACGCGAGGCCAGCGAGGCTTCGGCTCCAAACGGGTTTGTGTCGAGACTCCCCCGCCTCACCCGTCAGGCGATCGCCAAGGTCTTGCGCAACCAGGTCGGCAGAGCGGGGGACGCGCCCAATTCCACGCAGCTTCGCTCCCAGGCCGCGAAATACGCCTCGGCCGGCAGGGCCGAACGGCCGGGCCATCGGTTGAGCGCGCCGAGCGCCTCGATGCACGCCGGGTTGCGCTCGTATTCGGCGAGGATGGTCGGGCAAAAGGCCTGACCGAACGGCGTGAGGCCGAGCTGGCCCTCGATCTGCGGGCGATGCGCCGCGAACCACGCCGCCGGATCGTCGGCATGGCGCTGATCCTTCGCCAGCTTGCCATAGCGTTGCACCACGTCCTGCCGATAGGTCGCGATCGCCGCGCCGAACCCGCTGTCGTCGGTGAAGGGCGGATCGCGCGACCATTCGTCGGCAAGGCGCGTGAGCCCGTGCAGCGAGAACGCCTCGACCATCGCCTCCTCGAGCCATTGGCACGGCGTTGCCGGCTTGGCGTTCGGACGCCAGGAATTGGCTGTCACATGGCCGAGCTCGTGGCCGAACTGGTAGGCGAGCCGGGACCAGTCGCGCTCGCCGACGGCGACGTCGACCCAACCAACCCGCGTGTTGTCGGCATGCAGCCAGACGGACGGCGGCCCGAACGCGCGCTCGGTCACCCGAAGCCGCTCGGGCTGGTCGTCCGACACGAGACGGATTCCGTCGAGGCAGGCGCGCCGCATGCGCTCGAGCACCGCGTGCACGGAATTGGGGATCATCCGACCCCAATCGCCGTCGATCTCGATCGGGCCTTCGAGGAGGCTCATGGATCGCGCCCCGGCGAGCGAGGGACCGCACCTGGACGCGACCGCGCCGCAGGCCAGTCCCAGCAGCAGCGATCTTCGAGACGGCATTGTGGTGTCCTGAAAACGCCGCGCGCGTCCCAGGATAGCGCATCCCGGGCAGGCCGTCCTGGCAGGACTGCCGGCCGTGATGGCCTCAGGCCAGGCTGATGGCCGGGTCGGAGAACGAGTCCGTCCCGTCTTCGAGATGACCGGCGAGCTGCACACCGAAGCTCGCGATGGCCGGCGTCGTGATGGTCAGATCGTACCAGCCGTGGGTCACGAGCAGCGGAATGGGTCGCGTGAGCGTCTGGTTGGGCTGCATCACGAACTGGACGTGCAGCCCGGTGTAGGCGTCCTTGACCATCACGTTGACGGCGGCGGAATTGCCGTTGAACAGCGACAGGACGATCGTCCGGGCGGCGACGAGATAGGTTTCCTGCACGCGCAGGCCGGTCGCTCCGACAAGGACGTTGCCCTTGTAGCGCCGCAGGAACCCGTTCGGCGCGAGGACAGAGAGGTCGTAGGGAAGATCGCGGTGCATCCAGCTGTCGGCGAGGCTCTTGCCCGACTCGACGGTGTAGCTGCGCGGATCCTCGAGCGGGTTGGTGGAATAGACCTGGAACACCACGGCCTGCCGACCCGTGGTCGCGAAGGTGATGTCGACCGTCTGCGCCGACGTCACGGCGTGCGCCTGCATCTCGTAGGGCAGGGGCCGGGCGCGCCGGAAGCCGCGCTCCTGCTGCGGCAGCGCCTGCTTGACCGGCGGCACCGGGACATAATCGGCATGACGGCTGTTGTTCGGCGGCGCGTAGCTGGCCGTCGAAGGCAGCCGCACGGGAGCGGCGTTCGGCGTCTTGAAGTTGAAAGCCGAGGTCAGATCGCCGCAGACGGCGTTGCGCCAGGGCGTGACGTTGGGCTCGTCGAGGCCGCCGTGGCGCGGGCCGAACACGGCCTGGATGAAGCGGATTAGCGAGGTGTGGTCGAACACCTGGGAGTTGACGTAGCCGCCCTTGCTCCACGGCGAGATGACGAAGCAGGGCACGCGGACGCCGAGGCCGTAGACGCCGGGCTCGTTGCCGGTGCTGCCGGCGAAATATTCGTTGGCAGTCGAGACCGTCGACTTGCCGTGCGCGGAATCGACCGGCGGCGTCGGCGGTACGACATGGTCGAAGAAGCCGTCGTTCTCGTCGTAGGTGACGATGAAGGCCGTCTTGCTCCAAACGGCCGGGTTCGACGTCAGCGCGTCGAGCACCTTCGAGATGTAATAGGCGCCGTAGTTCGCCGGCCAGTTCGGGTGTTCGGTATAGGCCTCCGGCGCCACCACCCAGGAGACCTGCGGCAGCTTGTTCGCCTTGATGTCGGCTTGCAGGATGTCGAACAGGCCGCCGCTCTTGGCGATGTTCGTGCCGGTCCGGGCACCGTTGTAGAGCGCCGAGTTCGGCAGGGCGTTCTGGTACTGCGTGAAATAGAGCAGCGCGTTGTCGCCGTAATTGCCGATCGTCGGGTCGTCGGTGAAGCCGGAGCCTTCCGCCGGCGTCAGGCCGGTGCCGATGTCCTGGTAGATCTTCCAGGTGACGCCGGCGTTGGTCAGCACTTCCGGAAAGGTGCCCCAGTTGTAGCCCTTCTCGGCGTTGTCGATCACCGGGCCGCCGCCCTTGCCGTCGTTGCCGACCCAGCCGGTCCACATGTAGTAGCGGTTGGGATCGGTCGGGCCGAGCAGCGAGCAATGGTAGTCGTCGCAGATGGTGAAGGCGTCGGCGAGCGCGTAATGGAACGGGATGTCGTGGCGGGTCAGATAGGCCATCGACGTCGTGCCCTTGGCGGCGATCCAGCCGTCGTACTTGCCCTTGTTCCAGGCGAGATGCGTGGTCTCCCAATCGTGCGCCAGATCCTCGATGAAGGTGAGGCCGAGGTTGGCCTGGTCGGGGCGGAACGGCAGCGTGTAGCCCTGCGTGCCGCCGGGCTGGTAGAAGACCGACTTGCCGGTCGACAGCGTGATCGCGCGCGGGTCGGCGTAGCCGCGGACTCCGGCGAGCGTGCCGAGGTAATGATCGAAGCCGCGATTCTCCTGCATCAGGATCACGACGTGCTCGACGTCGGCGATGGTCCCGGTGGCATTGTTGGCGGGGATCGCCAGGGCCTTGCCGATGCTCTCCGGGAGAGCGCCAGCGGCCATGCCGGCGGCGAGAATCTTCAGAAAATCGCGGCGATCGTCCTGCATCGTCCCGGCCCCCCAAACCGTGACGTCTCGGCCCCCCGCGACGTCGGCTCGGGGCTTAAAGGGCGTGCATGACAAACGGGCCTAGGTTGCATGTCGGGGCCGTGATGTTGCCCGCCGGGCACATCGGGCTCGACCTCGAACTTGGCCCGCGCGACACTGCGACGGGATCGGCCCTGCGGCCTTTCGAGACCTGGGGAGCACGGAGGTGACGAGGGGAGGGCGACGCCGCGCGCTGCTGGTGATCAACAAATCGAGCCGGACCGGCGCGCTCGGCCTCGGCGGGGCAGGGGCGCGGCTCGAAAGCGGCGGGATCGACCTGACGCCGCTCGCCTGCGATGGCGACCTCTCGGATGCGATCGTCGCGCATCGCGATGCCGTCGATTGCGTGATCCTCGGCGGTGGCGACGGCACGCTGAATGCCGCCGCCCGCGGCCTGATGGAGACCGGCCTGCCGCTCGGCGTGCTGCCGATGGGGACCGCCAACGATTTCGCGCGCTCGATCGGCGTGCCCGTCGACCTCGACGCGGCGGCGCGCATCATCGTCGACGGCTACGAGCACAAGGTCGACGTCGGCGAGGTCAACGGCCATCCGTTCCTCAACGTCGCCAGCGTCGGGCTCGCCGCCGACCTCGCCAAGCGGCTGACGCGCGAAGGCAAGCGGCGCTTCGGCCGGCTCAGCTACGCGATGAGCGCGGCGCGCTGCCTACTGGAGGCCGCGCCGTTCCACGCCACCCTCCTCGTCGGCGAGCAGAAGGTCTTGGTGCGCACCATGCAGGTCGCCGTCGGCAACGGGCGCTATTACGGCGGCGGCAACATCATCGAGACCGACGCGCGCATCGACGACCAGCAGCTCGATCTTTATTCGCTCGAGTTCTCGCAGGTCTGGCGGATGGCGCTGCTGCTGCCGCACTTCAAGCGCGGCGCGCATGGCGCGGTCCGCGAGGTGCGGACGGCGCGGGGTCTCAGCTTCGAGGTCATCACCCGCAAGCCGCGCTCTGTGAATGCCGACGGCGAGCTGGTGACCAAGACGCCGGCGCTCTTCACGCAGCGACCGCAGGCGATCTCGGCCTATGTGCCGGAGACCTGCTCGCTCGTCACGGTCCCGGCATGAGTGCGATCGTCCTCGAGGCCGACGAGGGCCGCGCCGAGATCGCGTTGCACGGCGCCGAGCTGCGCGCCTGGTCGGTGGCCGGCACGCCGCTCATCTGGACGCCGGACCCGGCGATCTGGGCGGACACCGCGCCGATCCTGTTTCCCGTCGTCGGCTGGAGCCGCGACGGCATCGTCGTCGACGGCACCCGCTATCCCCTCGGCCTGCACGGCTTCGCGCGCGAAAAAACCTTCGAGGTGGTTGAGCAATGGCAGTCGCACTGCCGGCTGCGCCTGGCGAGCGACGACGCGACGCGTGCGCTTTACCCGTTCGACTGGACGCTCGAGGTCGCCTACGCGATCGCTGGCGCGGCGCTCGAGGTGCGGCTCACGGTCGAGAACCGCGGGGTGGGGCCGATGCCCTATGCCTGCGGCCTGCACCCGGGCTTCGCCTGGCCCTTCGCCGGCGGCGAGATGGAGGACTATGCGATCGTCTTCGACGAACGCGAGCCGGCGCGGGTGCCAATCGTCACGCCGGGCGGCCTGTTCACGCACGAGACGCGGCGCGTGCCGATCGACGGGCGGCGCCTCGCGCTCTCGTCGGCGTTGATGGCCACCGAGGCGCTTTGTTTCCTGGAGCCGCGCGACCGCCGCATCCGCTTCGCGCACACGTCAGGCGCCGCGATCGAGGTCGCGCTCGAGAACTTTCCGCTTGCCGCGCTGTGGTCGCGGCCGGCCGGGCACTTCCTGTCGATCGAGGCGTGGACCGGCCACGGCGACTATGTCGATGCCGAGGGCGATCTCTTCGCCAAGCCCGCAATGCGCCACCTGCCGCCGGGCGCCATCGGGTCGCACACAGCAAAGTTTTCCTTCGCGCAACCGCATCTTTTGTTGCGATGATCCGGGTTGGCAGCCCTTCGCAAAGCTGACACTAACCGTCGACCAGACAACGAAAAAATTCCACCGAGGAGAGGATCGTCCATGAGCGTCGCCGAGCAGAATAACGCCGAGGTCATCCGGCAGGGCGAAGGCGGCGCGATCATCGACGGCAAGGTCGCCGCGAGCCAGGTGCTGGCCGAAGTCACCGAGCGCACCAAGAAGCTCGCGGCCAAGGGCGTGAAGCCCGGCCTCGCCGTGGTGCTGGTCGGCGAGAACGCGGCCAGCCAGGTCTACGTCAAGGCCAAGGGCAAGGCCGCCAAGGAGGCGGGCTTCCACTCTGTGCAGCATGACCTGCCGGCCTCGACCTCTGAGGCCGACATCCTGAAGCTCGTCGACGAGCTCAACAATGACCCCGCGATCCACGGCATCCTGGTGCAGCTGCCGCTGCCGGAGCATGTCAACTCGACTCTCGTGCTCGAGGCGATCAACCCGGAGAAGGACGCCGACGGCTTCCACCCGGTCAACGTCGGCCTGCTCGCGATCGGCTCGACCGAGCGTGCGCTGGTGCCGTGCACGCCGGCCGGCTCGCTCGTGCTGGTCGAGAAGGCCGCGGCGGCGCTTGGCGTCAAGCTCGACGGCATGAACGCGGTCATCGTCGGCCGCTCCAACATCGTCGGCAAGCCGATGGTGCAGCTGCTGCTCTCGAAGAACATGACGGTGACTGTCGCGCATTCGCGCACCAAGGATCTCGCCGGCGTGGTGCGCGCCGCCGATCTCGTCGTGGCGGCGGTCGGCCGGCCCGAGATGGTGAAGGGCGACTGGATCAAGAAGGGCGCGATCGTGATCGATGTCGGCATCAACCGCATCGAGGGCGAGGGCAAGAAGGAAGACGGCACGCCGAAGACGAAGCTCGTCGGCGACGTCGACTTCAAGGGCGCGGTCGGCCATGCCGCCGCGATCACGCCCGTGCCGGGCGGCGTCGGCCCGATGACCATCGCCATGCTGATGTCGAACACGCTGCGTTCGGCCGAGCGCGTCGCCGCCGCGAAGGGGTAGGGCGCAGGCCCTACCCGTTGGAACGCGCACAGCCCGGACGCGGGCGGCGTGTGTCTGAATCGCGAAAGTTGCCGATCTGGCGGCGCGCCACTGCGCCGTGCTCATGCTTCGAGAAATGTGCCGGCAGTAAGACGCTAAGCGCTCGTTTTGAAATTAGAATGAGTAAAAACACGAATTCGTATTTTTCGGGTCTTCACATTGTCTTCGAACCTGGGGCCATTTAGAGAAAAAACGGTGACCGCTCTCGCTATTCCGAGATCAGCTCCCAGATTCATCTGCTCACCAGGAGATTTCGTCCAATGCCGGACGGCACGCGCAAGGCTGCCTCAAGGATCCCGAATCCCTTCGTGAACGACAGGGCGCACCAGTGCGACCTCATCTCGCCGATCAGGGCGAGCGGCTCGACCAAAGCTGGAGAGCCAGTGCGACGAGGCGTTCGAGGAGATGTCCCGCGCGCCCCAGCCCAGCAGCGAAAAGTGACGAGAGCCGCGAGGGCGCCGCGGCGCCCTCGCGCGTCCTAGAGCGCAGCTAGGATGTTGTCGGCCTTGGTCTCGTCGGCCTTGCCGGGGTTCGGCTCGACGATGAGCTTCTTCACGACGCCGTCCTCGACGATCATCGAGTAGCGCTTGGAGCGGATGCCGAGGCCCATCTCGGTGAGGTCGAGCTCGGCGCCGATCGCCTGCGCGAACTTGGCGCTGCCGTCGGCGAGATAGGTCACCTTTCCCGCGCCGCTCGTCTGCTTCTCCCAGGCGCCCATCACGAAGACGTCGTTGACGCCCGTGACGAAGATCTCGTCGACGCCCTTCGCCTTCAGGTCGGCCGCGTGCTCGATGAAGCTCGGGAGGTGGTTCATGCTGCAGGTGGGCGTGAAGGCACCCGGAACGCCGATGAGCACGACCTTGCGTTTCGCGAAGATGTCCTCGCTCTTGCGCGGCGCCGGCCCATCGGGGGTCAGCACGAAGAATGTGGCGTCGGGGAGGATATCGCCTTCCTTGATCATCTGCAGTCGGGTCCTTTCAAGAGAGTGGCTGGGCGCTAGCGCGTCGCGCTTTCGCTGTCGAGCTTTTCCGTGACGACGAGGCTGTGCGACGCGCGCGCCAACGTCAGCGCGACGGCGACCGGCCAGGCCTTCGTCGCGGGCACTTGGTCGGCGACGACCTGCCAGGTGCCGGCGCCCGTCCTGCGGGTCGCAAAATAATAGCCCTCCGGCGCGTCGGCGAAGACGTCGTCCGGCGCGCCGGTGCCGGTCCAGGTGAGTGTCCAGGTCGGCTTTGCCGCGCCGGCCTCGGGCATCACCGCAAGCTCGATCTGCTCGCCCGGCGTGGCCGCGACCGGGACGGCGGCTTGCGCGGCGGCCACCGCGGCGACGCCGGGGCCTGCGGCGCCCGGCTGCAGCGCGAGCACCGCCGCGCCATGCGCCGGGATGCAGATCGTGTTGCAGACCGCGTAATTGACATCGACGTGCAGCTCGACGGCCTGGGCGGGATCGGCCGGCGTCACCTCGACGGGCAGCACCACCTTGTCGAGATAGCCGAAGGCGTCGAGGCCGGCCTCGGTGATACGGTGCGGCACCGGAAACGCGACCTTCGCGTCGCGCAGGTTGCGCGAGCCTGCGAAAGAGAAGACCGGGGGCACGCCGGCGTCGCCCGGCATCTTCCAGTACGTGTGCGACCCCGGCGTCATGGTGATCGCAACCCCGGCGACATAGATACCGTTGGCCAACGCCGGCCCCGCCAGAAGCTTCATCTCGGCCTGGCCGGCGACATCGGGCGACGCCGCATTGGCGCGCTCCACCAGCCCGCAGGAGACGATGCAGGAAAAGCACACAGCGGCCCAAAGCCGAGGATTCGCCCAAATGCCGCAAGCCCAGTGGAGGGAATTTTGCTTCAATGTCTTCGTAGCTTCATGGGCGAACGAGTCGCCCCCGACGAAGACAAGGCCAGCCGACGATCCTTCCACTGCAACCGTGAGGCCGCGACCATGATCGAGACGAGACGCGAATTGCCGGAGGGCGATCGGAGCAAGTCTCTGTTTCATTCGCACGGCGGCTTCCTCGACGGGCAGATGCTGGTGGCGATGCCCGGCATGGCGGACGACCGCTTCGCACGGTCCGTGATCTATCTGTGTGCCCATTCGGAAGAAGGGGCAATGGGGATCGTCATCAACCGTCCGGCCAGCAAGGTCCGCTTTCCCGACCTGCTCGTGCAGCTCGAGGTCATCGGCGAGGACGAGGCGATCCGCCTGCCCGGCAAGGCCGGCGAGATGCAGGTGCTCAAGGGCGGCCCGGTCGAGACCCAGCGCGGGTTTGTCCTGCACTCGAACGACTTCTTCATCGACAATTCGACGCTGCCGATCGACCAGATGGTCTCGCTGACCGCCACCGTCGACATTCTGCGCGCGATCGCCAGCGGCTCGGGGCCGGACCGCGCGGTGCTGGCGCTGGGCTATGCCGGCTGGCAGGCCGGGCAGCTCGAAGCCGAGATGCAGCACAACGGCTGGCTCAACGTGCCGGCCGACACCTCGCTCATCTTCGACACCGCGCTCGACTCGAAATACGAGCGCGCCGTGGCGGGTCTTGGGATCGACCTGTCGCGCCTGTCGATGTTCGCGGGCCACGCTTAAGCATCGGCCTGAGGCCGGGCTCTTGCCCCGGCCTCATCCTTCGATAAAGGCCTTGAGCTCGGCCATCGAGTTGAAGCGGAACACGCCCGCGTCGGACTGCGCCTCGATCGAGCCGTCGGAATACATGACGTAGGACGTGCCGTCGGAATCGTAGCGGCCGATCACCGAGAGGCCGCCCGGCGGCGTCTCGGGGGCGGTCGATGGCGCTTCGGCGACGGGCTCGGCCGCCGGCACCGGCTCGGGAACGTGAGCGGCGACAGGCTCCGGCTCGGGGGCAGCCGGCTCGTGGTGCTCGATCTCGGGGTGCTCGATCGCGGGGACTTCCGCAAAGAGCGGCTCCGCGATGTGCGGCGTGGCCGGCGGCTCGGGTGCTGGCTCAGGCGCGTGGACGGCGGCCGTCTCGTGCGGCGCGTCGAGGTCGAACGCCGAGAAATCCTGCTCGTGCCAGGCCTGGCCGAACGGCTCGATTGCGGGCGGTACTTGGGGGGCCGGTTCTTGGGGGGCCGGTTCTTGGACAGCCGGCTCGTGCTCGGCGACCGGCACATGATCGATCGGCTCGTGCGCCTCGGGCTCCGGCTCCTGATGCGGCTCGGGCTCCGCCGCGTGCGGCGCCGGCTCGTGGAGGCTGGCGGCATATCCGGCACCGGCGGCGAGAACGGCGGGCGACGCGACGGCGAACGCCGGCACGCGCTCTTCAGCGGGATCCGGCTGGAAGACGGGCGGGCGGGGGGCGGCAACGGGTGGCGCCAGCATGGGCTCGTCGTGCAGCGCCAAGGGCGCGACAGGGGGAGCGACGGAGGCGACAGCCGGGAACCCGGTCTTGAGGCCGTTGATCGTCCGGACGACGATGCCGAGGGCCGCGACGATGAGGCCGCCGCTGAGCAGGACCGCGCCGGAGATCACCATCGACCAGCCGCGCTCGACCTCGATGATCGGGAATCCGCTCGCGATGGCGTAGACGCCGACAAGCGCCAGTAGCCCACCGATCGCCAACATGATCAGGGCCATCGCACCCTCGCGAGCGACAGAGACTCGTCCCGAACGAAGCTTCACTGCTGACTTTCTACCTTGGAAAAGAGCGACTTGCAAAAATCAAACACGAAATGCTTTGCCACCAGGTAAAGACGCGGGGCGTTGCCGCTGGGCCCATGGGCTCCTAGGTAGGGTGCGGTGCGGCCGCTGAGCGGTCGCTGACCGACCGCAAAGAACCGACCCAAAGCCTTCGAGGAGCACCTCCATGTCGTTCGAACTACCGCCGCTGCCCTACGCGTACGACGCCCTGCAGCCGTACATGTCGAAGGAGACGCTCGAGTTTCACCACGACAAGCATCATCAGGCCTATGTCACGACCGGAAACAAGCTGCTCGAGGGCAGCGGGCTCGAGGGCAAGTCGCTGGAGGAGATCGTGAAGGGCTCGTACGGCAAGAATGCCGGGCTCTTCAACAACGCCGGGCAGCACTACAACCACACGCTGTTCTGGAAATGGATGAAGCCGAACGGTGGCGGCAAGCCGCCGGGTTCGGTCGCGAAGGCGATCACCGACGCCTTCGGCTCCTACGACAAGTTCGCCGAGGATTTCGTGGC
Organism: Beijerinckiaceae bacterium; assembly: GCA_965277735.1. Taxonomy (GTDB): domain Bacteria; phylum Pseudomonadota; class Alphaproteobacteria; order Rhizobiales; family Beijerinckiaceae; genus RH-AL1. The sequence goes on along the minus strand of CBDIDO010000003.1, from coordinate 2,481,051 downwards.
GGCCGGTGTCGGCCAGTTCGGCTCGGGCTGGGCGTGGCTCGCGGTCAAGGACGGCAAGCTCGAGATCATGAAGACGCCGAACGGCGAGAACCCTCTCGTCCACGGCGGCGTGCCGATCCTCGGCGTCGACGTGTGGGAGCACTCCTACTACATCGACTACCGCAACCGCCGGCCCGACTACCTCAAGGCCTTCCTCGAGCACATGGTGAACTGGGAAGCCGTCGAGGAGCTGCACGCGGCCGCCAAGTAGAGCGCGATCAGGCGGCGATCGCGCCCTCGATCGCCGCGGCGTCGCGCAGGAACTGGTCGATGGTGGCGCGCAGCAACTGAGCCTGCGCGCCGACATCGGTGGCCGACTGGTGCACCTGCGCGGCGGATTGGTCGGTCTCGCCGACCGTCGAGGCCAGCACCTTCATGCTTGCCGCCGCCGTCTCCGCCGTGCGCGCCGCATCGGCCGCGCCGCGCGAGATGTCTGCCGTCGTGACCGCCTGGCGCTCGACCGCGTCCGTGATCACGGCGCTGAACCGCTCGGCCTTCGAGATCGTCGAATCGATCGCCGCGATCGCCTGCACGGCTCGCGCGGTGGTCTCCTGGATCGAGCGGATGTGATCGGCGACGTGGCGCGAGGCCGCCGTCGTCTGCTCCGCCAGCGCCTTCACCTCCGCCGCGACCACGGCGAAGCCGCGCCCGCTCTCGCCGGCGCGGGCCGCCTCGATCGTCGCGTTGAGCGCGAGCATGTTGGTCTGCGAGGCGATGCTCTGGATGAGCGTGATGATCTCGTCGATCGCCTCGGTCTTGGCGTTCAGCCCGTGGATCAGGCCGCCAGTCTCGGTCGCGAGATGAGTGGCCTCGACGACGATGTCGCGGGTCTGGTCGGCCTGACGCTCGACCTCCTGGATCGAGGCGGACAGATCCTCGACCGCGATGGCTACCCCGCTGACGCTGGACGTCGTCTGGCGGATCGCGGCGACGACCTCGCTGGCGCGGCCGCTGCTCTGCGTGGCGATCGAGGTGAGGCTGTCGGCCGCCACCGTCATCTGGTCGCTGCAGCCGGCGACCTCGTCGAGGGTCTGGCGGATGGTCGACTGGAAATGGCCGACCTCGCGGGTGATCCGCGTATGCCTGTCGGCCGCCGAGGCATGCATCGTGTCGGCTTCCGACTGCAGGCGGTCGCGATCGAGCAGGCGCGTCTTGAACGTCTGGACGGCGGCCGCCATCGCGCCGATCTCGTCGCGGCGCCCCAACGCGGGCACGGTGATGTCGTAGCGCGCGTCGACCAGCGCGCCCATGGCGCGGACGAGGTCGTGGAGCGGCCGCATGCGGCGGGCGAAGGCGATGCGCAGGATCGTCGCGATCAGCGCGAGGCCGCCGATGCCGCTGCACAGGAACAGCAGGAACTGGAGGATCGCGCGCTCGCGGGCGGCTTCGGTGCCGTAGACGAGCAGCATCTTCATGCCGGCGAGCGGGCCCGCGTTCGTCACCGCGGTGAGGGCGGACAATTGACCGATCGACCAGCGCTCGACGTGCGTGGCGCCGTCGGGAAGCTGCGTGTCATCCGCGGCGGCCGCGGCATCGAGCGCGGCGTCGCGATCGTAGCTGAAGATCGTGCGCTCATCGGAGGCGAGGATCATCATGTGCTGGAGGTCGGGATCGAGCCGCAGGAAGCTCACCCGCATGTCCGTATCGGAGGCGCCGTGCTCCGCCGCCTCCGTCGCGAAAAGCGGAATCACCCGCGCAGTGGCCTCGGCTCGGCGCGACAGCTCGCGCATGCCCATGAACAGCGAGATACAGCCCGCGACGATCGAGACGACGAGGATCGTCATGCCCACCGTCACGGTGCAGGTCGCGACGAGCTCGCCGAGCATCGACGCTCCGTGGTGGCCTTGGCGAGACGCCTTGCTGGTTGTCGGTGATCCCACGGGCGCCGTTCTTTTCGAGCGGCCCAAAACTTCGCATACGATGCTTAATTTTCCGTCCCGAGGCGCCTCAACTGCGCGCCCCGTTCGCCGAGCAGCGCCTCGAACGCCGGCGACAGCAGGAAGCGCAGCTCCTGCTCGCGCGTCTCGACGACGGGATCGAGCGCGCGCAGCGCGTCGTCGGCGTAGCCGGGGTGGCACATGACGAGATGGGCGAGGCCGGGCGCACGGAGGTAGCGCGCGAACTGGCCGGAATAGTCGCGCGCGGGGTCGAAGTCGGAGAAGCCCGCGAAGCCGTCGTTGACGGCGAGCCCCGCGTCGCGCGCGCGGCCGGCGAACCCGCGGGCGAGAACGGCGAGGCCGAGCGCCTTCTTCAACGACGACCCGCGCGCCAGGATGCGGGGGAGCCGGTCGCCGCTGTCGCGCAGCCACGGCCGCCAGCCGCGCCGCTTGATGGCGCCCAGCACGAGTGGCGCGACAGGGCCGAGTACATGCACGTGCTGGTGGCCGTCGACATGGTCCGGCGGCCGGCCGAAGACGTCGACGAACCGCTGCATCTGTCGCTCGATCTCGGCGCTGAGCTCGGCCGCCTCGGGCGGGGGCAGGGCGCCGCGCCGTGCGAGCTTCATCCAGGCGGCGATGTCGGGCAGCGTGCCGTCGGGCGCGAGATACGGCATCGCGCCGAGCGGCGCTCCCAGGGTCAGATTGAGATGCAGCCCGATATCGGCTCGCCCAGTTTCGGAAGGCCCAATGTGCTGGCGCAGCGGCCCGGAAAGGTCGGGCCACCAGGGCGACGTGGTCATCACGCTCGTCGCCGACAGGCGGCCGGCGTCGAGCGCCTCGAGGATCCCCCGGCTGACGCCCGGCGTCATCGCGTAATCGTCGGCGCAGAGCGCGAAGCCGAAGCGGCCAGCCCGGGTTGTCATGCGCCGTTCAGCCTCCTTCAAACAATGGAGCGCAAACTGGCGCGGACTTAACCGAAAAGTCCGCGTGCGTGTTTGTGCGGGCGCGGCCAACGCCTATGATTTGAGTCGCCGCTCTGGCAAGTGGTTGGGCAAAGGCCGAGACGAGCGGCGGGGATGCGCAATGACGGGCGACAGATGACGAGCGACACCGCATCGGAACGCACGGAGCTCTCCGTGATCATTCCGGTGCTGAACGAGGCTGACAATATCGTGCCGCTGCTGGCGCGCCTCGTCCCCATCCTGCAGCGCTGCGTCGCGAGCTACGAAATCGTCTTCGTCGACGACGGCTCGAGCGACACGACGATCCTCGAGATCGAGCGCGCCAGCCACGAAAACCCGTCGATCGGCGCGGTGTCGCTCAGCCGCAACTTCGGCAAGGAGGTCGCGATCGCCGCCGGGCTCGATCACGCGATCGGCGCCGCCAGCGTCATCATCGACGCCGATCTGCAGCATCCACCCGAGATGATCGAGACCTTCGTCGCGCGCTGGCGCGAGGGCTACAAGAACGTCTACGGCCAGCGCATCGACCGCAGCGACGACTCGGCCTTGCGCCGCGCGCTGACGCAGCGTTTCTACAAGATCTTCGGCTCTGTCGGCGAGACGCGCCTGCCGGAAGGGGCGGGCGATTTCCGCCTCCTCGATGCGCAGGCAGTCGAGGCGCTGCGGCGGCTGCGCGAGCGCGCGCGCTTCAACAAGGGCCTCTATGCCTGGATCGGCTTCAAGTCGGTCGGCGTGCCGTTCGACGTCGAGACGCGCGCCTTCGGCCAGTCGAAGTTCTCCTACCGCAAGCTGACCCGCTTCGCGCTCGACGGCCTGATGTCCTTCTCGACGCTGCCGCTGATGGTGTGGACCTATGTCGGCACGGCGATCTCGGTGCTCTCCTTCACCACGGCGATCTATTTCGTCGGCGAGACCATGGTCTACGGCGTCGACGTGCCCGGCTTCGCCTCGCTGATCGTGTCCGTCACGTTCCTCGCCGGCATCCAGCTGCTCTCGCTCGGCGTAATCGGCGAGTACATCGGCCGCATCTTCGCCGAGGTGAAGGGCCGACCGCTCTACCTCGTGCAGGAGCGCGTCGGCGCCGTGCGGGCGCCACGGCCGACCGCGCGCGACGAGTTCGTCGCGGCCGAGAGGGGCGGCTAGACGCCATGTACAGGTCGCTGCTGTCGGTCGGCGGCTTCACCCTCCTCTCGAGGGTGACCGGGTTCCTGCGCGACATCGTGCTCGGCGCGGTGCTCGGCGACGGGCTGCTCTCCGACGCCTTCTTCGTGGCGTTCCGCCTGCCGAACCATTTCCGCACGATCTTCGGCGAGGTCGCGTTCAATTCGGCCTATGTGCCCTGCTACTCGCAGGTACTCGAGACCGAGGGGCCGGAGAGCGCGCACGCGTTCTCGAGCCAGATCTTCACGATCCTGCTCGGCTCGCAGGTCGTGCTGCTCGCGCTCGCCTGGCTGTTCACGCCGCAGCTCATCGATTTGTTGGCGCACGGCTATCGCGCCGATCCGCGGAAGTTCGACGCCGCGGTCAGCATGACGCGGATCACCTTCCCGTACCTGCTCTTCATCGTCATCGTCACGCTGCAGTCGGGCACGCTCAACGCCAACGGCCGCTTCGCCGCCGCCGCCTTCGCGCCGGTGTTGCTCAACCTGACCACGATCGTCTTTCTCGGCCTGGCTTTCCTGTTCCCCAATGCCGGCATCGCGGCGAGCTGGGGCACGATGGTGTCGGGCTTCCTGCAGCTGCTGATGACCGGCTACGCAGCGCAGAGGGCCGGCATCCTGGAGCATTTCGCGCGGCCGGAATGGACGGAGGCGGTCCGCCGCTTCTTCGTGCGCCTTGGGCCGGCCGTCATCGGCTCGGCGGGGCCGCAGATCGCGGTCTTCGCCGACACGATGATCGCGTCCTATTTGCCGACGGGCGGCCTGACGGCGCTCTATTATGCCGACCGCATGTACCAGCTGCCGCTCGGCGTCATCGCGATCGCGGCAGGCACCGTGCTGCTGCCGGAGATGAGCCGGCGGTTCGCGATGGGTGACGTCGGGGGCGCCTATCACGCGCAAAACCGCACCGCGGCGATCTCGCTGGTGCTCGCGGCACCGTTCTTCATCGCCTTCATCATGATCCCCGAGTGGATCATGCGCGCCGCCTTCGAGCACGGGCGCTTCACCGGCGCCGCCGCCGACCAGTCGGCCGCCGTGCTCGAGGCCTACGGCTTCGGCCTGCTGTCGATCGTGCTGATCCGCTCGGTCGTGCCGAGCTTTCTCGCGCGCGGCGACACGCGCACGCCGATGATCGTCACGCTGATCTCGTTTGCCTTCAACATCTGTCTGAAGATCGTCCTGTTCAAGCCGCTCGGCGCGGTCGGCCTGGCGACGGCGACGGCGGCCGGCAGTTGGCTCAACTTCGGCCTGCTCGTCTTTCTCGCGGTGCGCCGCGACGAGGCACGGCCCGACATGCAGCTCGGCCGCATCGCCGCCGCCGTCGCGGTCGCGGCCTTCGCGCTGGCGCTGGCGTCGCTGGCGCTGCCGTATATCGGCTGGGCGATGTTCGGCGGCCTGTCGCGGGTGGCGGTCGACCTCACCTTCGGCTTCACGGCTGGGTTCGGCGGTCTCGTCTATATCGGCGCGCTGATCGCCGCGATGTGGGCCTTCGGCGTCGAGCTGCCGCTGCCGGCTAGGCTGGCGGGCCTGCGCGCCCGTTTCGTGTAGGCGCTACTTCTTCACCTTCTCGTAGGCGTCGAGCGCGCGCTGGCGCGCCTTTTTGTGGTCGACCATCGGCTCCGGATAGGTCTTGCCGAGCGTGACGCAGGCCGCCTCCAGCGCCTCGCGGTCGAGCGTCCACGGCTCGTGGATCGCCTTACCCTCGATCTTCCCCAGCTCCGGCACCCAGCGCCGCACGTATTCGCCGTCCGGATCAAATTTCTCGCCCTGCGTGACCGGGTTGAAGATGCGGAAGAACGGCGCGGCGTCGGCGCCGGACCCGGCGACCCATTGCCAGTTCATCGTGTTGTTGGCGGGATCGGCGTCGCACAACGTGTCCCAGAACCATTTTTCGCCGATGCGCCAGTCGCACATCAGGTCCTTGATCAGGAACGAGGCGGTGATCATGCGCACGCGGTTGTGCATGTAGCCGGTCTGCCAGAGCTCGCGCATGCCGGCGTCGACGACGGGGAAGCCGGTCCGCCCCTGCTGCCAGCACTCCAGCTCGGCCTTGCCGAGCTTCTCCCAAGGCATCCGGTCGAACTGGCCGTGCAGGTTCTTCTCGGCGATGTCGGGGTGGTAGTGCAGGTTGTGATAGTCGAACTCGCGCCAGCCAATCTCGGCGAGATAGGTCTTCGCCCCCTGGGCGTTGGCCTTCGTCTCCTTCGCCTTCACCTCGGCGACGATGGTTCGCGGCGAGATCTCGCCGAACCGCAGGTGCGGTGATAGCCGCGATGTGCCGTCGGCGGAGGCGAGGCGGTTGCGCTCGTCTTCATAGGCCCCGAGGTGGTCCTTCAGGAAATCGCGCAGCCGCGTGCCCGCGCCGTCCTCGCCAGGCGACCAATGCGTCTCCCATCCCTTCGCCCAGTCGGGATTGTTCGGCAGCAGGCCGAGGTCGGCGATCGCCGTGCGCTTCGGGGCGCCGGAGGGGTAGGGCGCCGCGTCGAGCTTGCGCGGGCGCGGCAGCACCTCGTCCGGCAGGCCATGGGCGACGCAGGCCTTCCAATAGGGCGTGTAGACGCCGTAGCTGCCGCCGGTCTTGGTCTTGATCTCCCACGGCTCGTTGAGCAGCCGGCCGTTGTAGATCTCGACCGCGCGATCCTCGCCGGCGACCGTCTTTTCGATCGTCTCGTCGAGCTTGGCCGCCGCGCCGCCGTAGCGTCGGTTGAAGTAGAGCGCGCCCGCCTCCGCCGCCTTTGCGAGGGCCGGGATCAGCTTTGCCGCCTCGCCGTCGAGGACGTCGAGCCGCGCGCCGACCTTGTCGAGCGATTCGGCCAGCGCCTCCAGCGAATGGTGAAGCCACCAGCGCGAGGCGCCGCCGTGCGGGCGTAGGCCCTTGTCGGTCTCCAGCACGAAGACGCAGAGGAGCGGGGCGCCGCGCTCGCGGGCATGGTGCAGGGCCGGATTGTCCGCGAGCCGCAGGTCGTTGCGGAACCAGACGATCGTGGGTCCCGGCGTCTTCGCCATATCGTTCTCCGTTGGCCTGTCGGCGCCGAACGCGGCCGGGCGCCGGAAGCATGTAGGTCAAAGCGTCGCTGCACGCGCTTCTCGCAACGTGAGGCCGCCACGACGAAGTGATCGGCGACGCCACAATTTTTCCATCGTCCGGCGCTGCCGTGCGTCCGGCTCGTGGGGAGACGAATATGCAGGCGCGCTTGATCGGGGTGGTATTGGCCGCCGGCTTGGCGATGGCGGCTACGGCAATGCCGGCGCTCGCGCAATCGCCGCTCGACGGTCCGCTCGCGTCACCGGATGCGACCCCTCCGGCGGTCCATGCCACCACGCCGCACGCCAAGTCCAAGCCCCGCAAGCTGCATCACGCCGCGGCGAAGGGCGCCAAGGTCCCGGGGTCCGAGTCGGACGCGGCCGTGCCCCGCCCCACCTCGGCGGAGGCGCCGAGCAGCAAGACGGCGCCGGGCGACGCGGTCGATCTCGGGATGAAGTGGAACGGCAGCAATGACGGCTCCGCGCAGACCAAATTTCAAAGCGGGCCCAACACGTCCCCCGGCTCCGGCGCCGAGGTGGGGATGAAGCTGCACTTCTGACGCGCACCGGCTGGCGCCTGCAGTACCGGCGGTCGGTCGCCCGCGTCACGGGGCGCTTATCAGCCTCGGTCGAGGATGCTGCACTGCGACGAGAGGTCCGAAAAGATCGGGCCAGCCACGCCTCGCCCGCATCTTGCTATGCCCAGATCGCTGCGGTACGGAACGGCCGCGTCGACTTGGAACGTTTCTCGAAAGCGTATCCTCCAGTCCCGGAAGGTTCATGCAGAGCATCCTCGGCGATTATCTTCCCATCGTCATCTTCATCGTGATCTCGGCGGTGATCTCCGGCGCGCTGCTGATCGCGCCGTTCGTCGTGGCCTACCAGTCGCCCGATCCGGAGAAGCTGTCGGCCTACGAATGCGGCTTCAACGCCTTCGACGATGCCCGCATGAAGTTCGACATCCGTTTCTACCTGGTCTCGCTGCTCTTCATCATCTTCGACCTCGAGGTCGCGTTCCTGTTCCCCTGGGCGGCGGCGTTCAAGCGGGTCGGCCTCGTCGGCTTCTGGTCGATGATGATCTTCCTCGGAGTGCTGACCGTCGGCTTCGTCTACGAGTGGAAGAAGGGAGCGCTGGAATGGGAGTGATCTCTTCAGCTCCGACCGACACGCCCGCGCCGCAGCGCGGCCTGATCCATCCTGGCGCGGTCGACCCCTCGACCGAACCCTATTTCCGGCAGGTCTCGGACGAGCTCGCCGACCGCGGTTTCATCGTCACCTCGCTCGACGATCTCATCACCTGGTCGCGTACCGGCTCGCTGATGTGGATGACCTTCGGGCTCGCCTGCTGCGCCGTCGAGATGATGCAGCTGTCGATGCCGCGCTACGACGTCGAGCGCTTCGGCTTCGCGCCGCGCGCCTCACCGCGCCAGTCCGACGTGATGATCGTCGCCGGCACGCTGACCAACAAGATGGCGCCCGCTCTGCGCAAGGTCTACGACCAGATGCCGGAGCCGCGCTACGTCATCTCGATGGGCTCCTGCGCCAACGGTGGCGGCTACTACCATTACTCGTATTCGGTGGTGCGCGGCTGCGACCGCATCGTGCCCGTCGACATCTACGTGCCCGGCTGCCCGCCCTCGGCGGAGGCGCTGCTCTACGGCGTGCTGCTCCTGCAGAAGAAGATTCGGCGCACGGGCACGATCGAGCGCTGACGACGCTCTCGAAAGGTTGGACGATGGACCTCAAGGGCCTTGGCGAGCATATCGCGAAGTCGTTGCCCGGCGCCGTGCTGGGGCAGGCGATCGCGTTCGACGAACTGACGCTGACGCTCGATCCCGCGCGTCTCGTCGAGGCGACGACCTTCCTGCGCGACGATCCCGAATGCGCCTTCGTCTGCTTCATCGACATCACCGCGGTCGACTATCCCGAGCGCGAGAAGCGCTTCGATGTGGTCACGCATCTGCTGTCGCCGCGTCACGTGCAGCGGATACGGCTCAAGGTCGAAACCGACGAGCGCACGCCGGTGACGTCGCTTACGGGCGTATACCAGGGTGCGCTCTGGTTCGAGCGCGAGGTCTGGGACCTCTTCGGAATCTTCTTCTCGGGCCATCCCGACATGCGGCGGCTGCTCACCGACTATGGGTTCGACGGCCACCCGCTGCGCAAGGACTTCCCGATGACCGGATTCGTCGAGGTGCGCTGGGACGACGCGCAGAAGCGCGTGATCAACGAGCCGGTGAACCTCAACCAGGCGTATCGCTCGTTCGACTTCCTGTCGCCGTGGGAAGGTGCCGGCCGCTACGTGCTGCCGGGCGACGAGAAGGCGGGGAACCAGGAGGGCCAGCGATGACCTCGAGCGCTCCGCTGCCGATCGCGCCGGGCGTGGACGCCGTCGCGCCACGCAATTTTTCTATTAACTTCGGGCCGCAACATCCTGCTGCGCATGGTGTTTTGCGTCTCGTGCTCGAGCTCGACGGCGAGATCGTCGAGCGCGTCGACCCGCATATCGGCCTGCTGCATCGCGGCACCGAGAAGCTGATGGAGGCGCGCACATACCTGCAGAACATCCCGTACTTCGATCGGCTCGACTATTGCGCGCCGATGAACCAGGAGCACGCGTTCTGCCTCGCCATCGAGAAGCTGCTCGGGACCGAGGTTCCGCGCCGCGGCCAGCTGCTGCGCGTGATGTTCTGCGAGATCGGCCGGATCCTCTCGCATCTCCTCAACCTGACGACGCAGGCGCTCGACGTCGGCGCGCTCACCCCGCCGCTGTGGGGCTTCGAGGAGCGCGAGAAGCTGATGGTCTTCTACGAGCGCGCGTCGGGCGCGCGGCTGCACGCGAATTATTTCCGGGTCGGCGGCGTCCACATCGACTGCCCGGTCAAGCTGATCGAGGACATCGGCGCCTGGTGCGACCCGTTCCTCAAGATCTGCGATGATCTGCAGAGCCTCTTTCTCGACAACCGCATCTTCAAGCAGCGCAACGTCGACATCGGCATCGTCTCGCTCGCGGATTGCTGGAACTGGGGCTTCTCGGGCCCGGTGCTGCGCGCGTCGGGCGTCGCCTGGGATCTGCGCAAATCGCAGCCCTACGATTGCTACGAGGAGATGGACTTCGACATTCCGGTCGGCACGCATGGCGATTCCTACGGGCGCCAGGTCGTGCGCATGGAGGAGATGCGCCAGTCCGTCCGCATCATGAAGCAATGCGTCGAGAAGCTGCTGGCGCCGGGCGGGCAGGGGCCAGTCCAGGCGCCCAACAACAAGCACACGCCTCCGAAGCGCGCCGAGATGAAGCGCTCGATGGAAGCGCTCATCCATCACTTCAAGCTCTACACCGAGGGCTTCCACGTGCCGGCCGGCGAGGTCTACGCCGCCGTCGAGGCGCCGAAGGGCGAGTTCGGCGTCTATCTCGTGTCGGACGGCACCGACAAGCCGTACCGCTGCAAGATCAGGGCGCCCGGTTTCGCGCATCTGTCGGCGATGGATTTCCTCTGCCGCAAGTCGATGCTGGCGGACGTCAGCGCGATCCTCGGCTCGCTCGACATCGTGTTCGGCGAGGTGGATCGGTGAAGCCCGCGGTCACTTGGTCCGCAACGAACGGGTCGCGTGTGCTTCGCATCCCGAACGATATCGTGTTTTTGGGTTGGGACATCGCTCTGAACCGCATCAAAGCCGCCCTACCCGAAGTCCCCTCATCCGACCCGACTTCGTCGGGCCACCTTCTCCCGCAAGCGGGAGAAGGAGAAGGCGCCCCCTGATGTCCGTCCGCCGCCTCGCCGAGGTCCAGCCCGCAAGCTTCGCGTTCACGCAGGAGAACGCGACCTGGGCCGACAAGCAGATCGCCAAATATCCCGAGGGCCGCCAGGCTTCGGCCGTGCTGTCGCTGCTGTGGCGCGCGCAGAAGCAGAACAATTACTGGCTGCCGAAGCCCGCGATCGAGGAGGTCGCGCGCCTGCTCGACATGCCCTACATCCGCGTCCTCGAGGTCGCGACCTTCTATACGATGTTCAACCTCGAGCCGGTCGGCCGCTTCTTCATCCAGATGTGCGGCACGACGCCGTGCCAGCTCAGCGGCTCGGACGCGATCAAGGACGTGCTGCACAAGCGCATCGGCGCGCAGCGCCACGTGACCGAGGACGGCACCTTTTCCTGGCTCGAGGTCGAGTGCCTCGGCGCCTGCTGCAACGCGCCGATGGTGCAGATCAACGACGATTATTACGAAGACCTGACGCCCGAGAACTTCAACAAGCTGCTCGACGATCTCGCGGCCGGGCGCCCGGTGAGGATCGGCCCGCAGAACGGCCGCCGCACCTCCGAGCCGGAAGGCGCCCTGACCTCGCTGACGACCTGGTACGGCAAGGACGGCCTCAGCGGCCCCGGCTTCGACGGGCCGGCGCCGGCGAACGATCAGGATCCGCCGCGCTCGGGCACGCCCGACGAGCGCACGACGCAGGACAAGCCGGACCGGTCCGTCGTCGATCGCCGCACCGAGCGGGACGAGAACTCGCTCGGCACGCCGGCGACGGAGGAGACGAGCAGCAGCCGCACCGAGCCGCCGAAGACCTCCGCCGCGCACGACCAGGAGGCCGAGGCGCAGTCGGATGCCAAGGGCGGCAAGACGCCCGACGTCCCGTCGGACTCGCCGAAGAAGGAGGGCTGACGCGATGCTGCAGGACAAGGATCGCATCTTCACCAACCTCTACGGCTTCGGTGGCTGGGACCTCGAGTCGGCGAAGAAGCGCGGCTCGTGGGACGGCACCAAGGGGCTGATCGAGAAGGGCAAGGACTGGATCATCCAGGAGATGAAGGACTCTGGCCTGCGCGGGCGCGGCGGTGCCGGCTTCCCGACGGGCCTGAAGTGGTCGTTCATGCCGAAGCCCGATCCGGCGCGGCCGTCCTACCTCGTCGTCAACGCGGACGAGTCGGAGCCGGGCACGTGCAAGGATCGCGAGATCATGCGCAACGACCCGCAGCACCTGATCGAGGGCTGCCTGCTCGCCTGCGTCGCGATGGGCGCGCACGCCTGCTACATCTACATCCGCGGTGAGTACATCCTCGAGAAGGAGCGGCTCGAAGCCGCCGTCGAGCAGGCCTACGAGGCCAATTTGATCGGCAAGGACAACGTCCATGGCTGGCCGTTCGACTGCTACGTCCACCACGGCGCCGGCGCCTACATCTGCGGCGAGGAGACCGCGCTGCTCGAGTCGCTCGAGGGCAAGAAAGGCATGCCGCGGCTGAAGCCGCCGTTCCCGGCCAACATGGGCCTCTACGGCTGCCCGACGACGGTCAACAACGTCGAGTCGATCGCGGTGGCGCCGACGATCCTGCGCCGCGGCGCGGCCTGGTTCGCGAGCTTCGGCGCCAAGAACAATGCCGGCACCAAGCTCTTCTGCATCTCCGGCCACGTGAACAAGCCGTGCAATGTGGAAGAGGCGATGTCGATCCCGTTCCGCGAGCTGATCGACGCGCATTGCGGCGGCATGCGCGGCGGCTGGGACAACCTGCTCGCCGTGATACCCGGCGGCTCGTCGGTGCCGCTCGTGCCGGCCAACGAGATCATCGACGCGCCGATGGATTTCGACACGCTGCGCAATTTGAAGTCGGGCCTCGGCACCGCGGCGGTCATCGTCATGGACAAGTCGACCGATATCATCCGCGCGATCGCCCGCATCTCGTATTTCTACAAGCACGAGAGCTGCGGCCAGTGCACGCCGTGCCGCGAGGGTACCGGCTGGATGTGGCGCGTCGTCTCGCGCATGGCCGAAGGCAAGGCGCACAAGCGCGAGATCGACATGCTGCTCGAGGTGACGACGCAGATCGAGGGGCATACGATCTGCGCGCTCGGCGATGCCGCGGCGTGGCCCGTGCAGGGGCTGATCCGGCACTTCCGGCCGGAGATCGAGAAACGCATCGACGAATACGCGCGCAACCCGGATGACCTGCCGGTCAAAGATTTCGGCATCGCGGCAGAGTAGGGGCAGACCGAATGACCAAGCTCCTCGTCGACGGCATCGAGGTCGACGTCCCCGAGACCTACACGCTGCTGCAGGCCTGCGAGGCGGCCGGCGCGGAAATCCCGCGCTTCTGCTTCCACGAGCGGCTGTCGATCGCCGGCAATTGCCGCATGTGCCTCGTCGAGGTGAAGGGCGGTCCGCCGAAGCCGCAGGCGTCATGCGCGGTCGGGGTCAAGGACCTGCGTCCCGGCAAGGACGGCGCGCTGCCCGAAGTGCTCACCAAGTCGGCGATGACCAAGAAGGCGCGCGAGGGGGTGATGGAATTCCTCCTCATCAACCACCCGCTCGATTGCCCGATCTGCGACCAGGGCGGCGAGTGCGACCTGCAGGACCAGGCGATGGCCTATGGCGTCGACTCGTCGCGCTACGCCGAGAACAAGCGCGCCGTCGAGGACAAATACATCGGCGTGATGGTGCGCACTTCGATGAACCGCTGCATCCATTGCACGCGCTGTGTTCGCTTCACGGCGGAAGTGGCTGGAACGGGCGACATGGGCTCGATCGGCCGCGGCGAAGACATGGAGATCACGACCTACCTCGAGACCGCCATGCACTCCGAGCTGCAGGGCAACGTGGCGGATCTCTGCCCGGTCGGCGCGCTGCTGCCGAAGCCCTACGCGTTCAAAGCGCGGCCGTGGGAGCTGACCAAGACGCAGTCGATCGACGTGATGGACGCGCTGGGCTCGGCGATCCGCGTCGACACGCGCGGCCGCGAGGTGATGCGCATCCTGCCCCGCGTCAACGACGCGGTGAACGAGGAATGGATCTCCGACAAGACGCGCCAGATCGTCGACGGGCTGAAGAGCCGCCGGCTTGACAAGCCGCTGGTGCGTAAAGCCGGCAAGCTGACGCCGGCGAGCTGGGCCGAGACCTTTGCCGCGATCGCCGACAAGGTGAAGGCGGCGAGCCCGCAGAAGATCGGCGCGATCGCCGGCGACCTCTGCGCGGTGGAAGACATGTTCGCGCTGCAGACGCTGATGGCAGAGCTCGGCTCGTCTAATTTCGATTGCCGGCAGGACGGCGCCAAGCTCGATCCGGCGCTCGGCCGCGCGTCCTATCTCTTCAACGCGACCGTCGAGGGCATCGAGCAGGCCGACGCGATCCTGATCGTCGGCTCGAACCCGCGCCGTGAATCGCCGGTGCTCAACGCCCGCATCCGCAAGCGCTGGCTCAAGGGCGGCTTCCCCGTCGGCGTGATCGGCGAGCAGGCCGATCTCACCTATCCCTATACCTACCTCGGGGCCGGGCCGGAGACGCTCGGCGCGCTTCCGAAAGACTTCGCCGAGATTCTCGGCAAGGCAGAGCGGCCGCTGATCCTGGTGGGGCAGGGCGCGCTGACGCGGGCCGACGGCGCCGCGGTTCTCGCCGCAGCCGCCAAGCTCGCCACCGGTGGCCCGCTGTGGCGCGGCCTCAGCGTGCTCCACACGGCGGCGGCGCGGGTCGGCGGCCTCGACCTCGGCTTCGTGCCGGGCGCGGGCGGGCTCGATGCGGCAGCGATGGCGCAGGCCGGCGCGCTCGACGTGCTGTTCTTGCTCGGCGCCGACGAGATCGCGATTCAGCCCGGCGCCTTCACGATCTACATCGGCACGCATGGCGACCGTGGCGCGGCGCGCGCCGACGTCGTGCTGCCGGCGGCGACCTACACCGAGAAGTCGGGCCTCTACGTTAACACCGAGGGCCGCGTGCAGCTCGCCGATCGCGCCAACTTCCCGCCCGGCGAGGCGCGCGAGGACTGGGCGATTTTACGCGCGCTCTCCGCCGTGCTCGGCAAGACGCTGCCGTTCGACTCGCTTTCTGCACTGCGGGCGAAGCTCTATGCCGCGCATCCGCACATGGCGAAGCTCGACACGATCGCCGAGGCGCCGGCGCTCGAGCTGCCGGCGCCGTCCGGCGCGGGTTCGTCGGGTGGACTTGGCCGCGACCGCTTCGTCTCGCCCGTCGCCGACTTCTTCCTGACGAACCCGATCGCCCGCGCGTCGAAGGTGATGGCGGAAGCCTCGGCCTTGGCGCAAGGCACGATGCGGCAGGCGGCGGAGTAGGGCGGATGGACATCCTCGGCTTCATCCTGACGCTCATCAAGACCGTCGCCACGCTGGTGATTCTGCTCGTCGGGATCGCCTACATCCTGCTCGCCGATCGCAAGATCTGGGCGGCGGTGCAGCTGCGCAGGGGCCCGAACGTCGTCGGCCCGTGGGGGCTGTTCCAGAGCTTCGCCGACCTCATCAAGTTCGTGCTCAAGGAGCCGATCATCCCGGCCGGCGCCAACAAGGGCGTCTTCCTGCTGGCCCCGTTCGTGATGGGCATGCTGGCGCTGTCGGCGTGGGCGATCATCCCCGTCGCGCACGGTTGGGCGGTCGCCGACATCAACGTCGGCACGCTCTACATCTTCGCGATCTCGTCGCTGTCGATCTACGGCGTGATCATGGGTGGTTGGGCATCGAACTCGAAATACCCGTTCCTCTCCGCGCTGCGCTCGGCCGCGCAGATGGTGTCCTACGAGGTCTCGATCGGCTTCGTCATCGTCACCGTGCTGCTCTGCGCGGGCTCGCTCAACCTGACGAAGATCATCGAGGCGCAGGACACGTCCTGGGGGCTGCTCGGCTGGTACTGGCTGCCGCTGTTCCCGATGTTCGTGATCTTCTTCATCTCGGCGCTGGCGGAGACGAACCGGCCGCCCTTCGATCTCGTCGAGGCCGAATCCGAGCTCGTCGCCGGCTTCATGGTCGAGTACTCGTCCTCGCCGTACATGCTGTTCATGCTGGCCGAATACGTGGCGATCATGACGATGGCGGCGCTGCAGGTGATCCTGTTCATGGGCGGCTGGCTGTCGCCGATCCCGTTCCCGCCGTTCACCTGGGTGCCCGGCGTGATCTGGTTCCTGATCAAGATCCTCGCCGTCTTCTTCATGTTCTCGATGGTGAAGGCCTTCGTGCCGCGCTACCGCTACGACCAGCTCATGCGCCTCGGCTGGAAGGTCTTCCTGCCGATCTCGCTCGCCTTCGTCGTCCTCGTCGCCGCCGTGCTGGAGTTCACCGGCTGGGGCGGCGTGATGGCGCAATGATTAGAGGAGCTCATCCATGAAGCTCGACCAGGCCGCCAAGCAGCTGCTCCTGACGGAGTTCGTCGGCGCGTTCTTTCTGTCGATGCGCTACTTCTTCAAGCCGAAGGCGACGATCAACTATCCGCACGAGAAGAACCCGCAGTCGCCGCGTTACCGCGGCGAGCACGCGCTGCGCCGCTATCCCAACGGCGAGGAGCGCTGCATCGCGTGCAAGCTCTGCGAGGCGATCTGCCCGGCGCAGGCGATCACGATCGAGGCCGGGCCGCGCCGCAACGACGGCACGCGCCGCACGACGCGCTACGACATCGACATGGTGAAGTGCATCTACTGCGGCTATTGCCAGGAGGCTTGCCCGGTCGACGCGATCGTCGAGGGGCCGAACGCCGAGTTCGCCGTCGAGACGCGCGAGGAACTCTACTACGACAAGGATCGCCTGCTCGCGAACGGCGACCGCTGGGAGCGCGAGATCGCGCGCAACATCGCCATGGACTCGCCCTACCGATGACCGCCGTCCCGTTCTTCTTCTACCTCTTCGCGACCGTGCTCATCGCGTCAGCCTTCATGGTCGTGACGGCGAAGAACCCGGTGCATTCCGTGCTCTTCCTCATCCTCGCCTTCGTCAACGCGGCCGGCCTGTTCCTGCTGCTCGAGGCCGAGTTCCTGGCGATGATCCTGATCGTCGTCTACGTCGGCGCGGTCGCGGTGCTGTTCCTGTTCGTCGTGATGATGCTCGACGTCGACTTCGCCGAGCTGCGCCAGGGCTTCCTGAAGTACCTGCCGATCGGCGTGACGGTCGGCGCGCTGCTCGCCATCGAGCTGATCTTCGTCGGCGTGCTGTGGACGCTGGGGCCGAACACGCTCGCGCAGGCGACGACACCGGCGCCGAGCGATCTCAACAACACCGTCGCGCTCGGCAGCGTGATCTACACGCAGTATCTCATCCTGTTCCAGACGGCCGGCCTCGTGCTGCTGACGGCGATGATCGGCGCGATCGTGCTGACGCTGCGCCACCGCCCCTTCGTCAAGCGCCAGTCGATCCCCGAGCAGAACGCGCGCACGCCGGCCTCCGCCGTGCAGCTGCACAAGGTGCCGTCGCGCCAAGGCGTCGACTCGGGCGCGGTCGAGAAGGAGCCGGCATGATCTCTCTCGGCCATTACCTCACCGTCGCGGCGATCATCTTCACGCTCGGCGTCGCGGGCATCATCCTCAACCGCAAGAACATCATCATCATCTTGATGTCGGTCGAGCTGATCCTGCTGTCGGTCAACATCAACCTCGTCGCCTTCTCGAGCTTCCTGCACGACCTCACGGGCCAGGTGTTCGCGCTGTTCATCCTCACGGTGGCGGCGGCGGAGGCGGCGATCGGCCTCGCGATCCTCGTCACCTACTACCGCAACGCAGGCACGATCGCGGTCGAAGACATCCACGCGATGAAGGGCTGAACTTAATGGTCACCGCCATCGTCGCGCTGCCGCTTCTCGGCTTCCTCATCGCTGCGCTTCTCGGGAAGGAGATCGGCGACCGCGGCGCCCAGATCCTGACGACAGCGTTCCTGTTCGTCGCCGCCGCCTTCGCCTGGATCGTCTTCATCCAATACGCGCTCGGCGCGTCGCCGATGGACGTCAACGTGCTCGGCAACTGGTTCACGGTCGGCTCGCTCAAGGTCGAATGGGCGCTGCGCGTCGACACGCTCACCGCGGTGATGCTCGTCGTCGTCTGCACCGTGTCCTCGCTCGTGCACCTCTACTCGTTCGGCTACATGGCCGAGGATCCCGCGAAGGCGCGCTTCTTCGCCTACCTGTCGCTGTTCACCTTCGCGATGCTGATGCTGGTGACGGCCGACAACCTCGTCCAGATGTTCTTCGGCTGGGAGGGCGTCGGCCTCGCCTCGTACCTGCTGATCGGCTTCTGGTACGAGAAGCCGACGGCGAACGCGGCCGCGATCAAGGCCTTCGTCGTCAACCGCGTCGGCGACTTCGGCTTCCTGCTCGGCATCTTCACCGTGTTCATGGTGACGCATTCGGTCGCCTTCGACACGATCTTCGCCGCCGCGCCCGGGCTCGCCGGCAAGACCGCACATGTCTTCGGCCACGACTGGCCGGTGATGGAGGTCGCCTGCTTCCTGCTGTTCATGGGCGCGATGGGCAAGTCGGCGCAGTTCATGCTGCACACCTGGCTGCCGGACGCGATGGAAGGCCCGACGCCCGTGTCGGCGCTGATCCACGCCGCCACCATGGTGACGGCCGGCGTCTTCATGGTCGCGCGCCTGTCGCCGCTGTTCGAGCAGGCGCCGGCAGCGCTCTCCTTCGTGACGATCGTCGGCGGCACGACCTGCTTCTTCGCCGCGACGATCGGCTGCGTGCAGACCGACATCAAGCGCGTCGTCGCCTATTCGACCTGCTCGCAGCTCGGCTACATGTTCGTCGGCCTCGGCGTCGGCGGCTTCGGCCTCGGCATCTTCCACCTCTTCACGCACGCCTTCTTCAAGGCGCTGCTGTTCCTCGGCTCCGGCTCGGTCATCAATGCGATGCACCACGAGCAGGACATGCGTCACATGGGGGCGCTGCGCACCAAGATCCCGCGCACCTATTGGGCGATGACGATCGGCACGCTGGCGCTCGTCGGCTTCCCGTTCACCGCGGGCTGGTACTCGAAGGACGCGATCATTGAGGCGGCCTACGCATCGAACACGCCGGGCCACGTCTACGCCTGGCTGCTGGCCACGGCGGCCGTCGGGCTCACGTCGTTCTACTCATTCCGCCTCGTCTTCATGACGTTCTTCGAGGATGCGCGCTGGCAGACGGCGCACGCGCACGCCGACAATTCCGGGATCACCGCTACGCATGGTGCCAAGGCGCATCTCGAGCCGACGAACGATCCCGCGACCGGTGGCCACGACCACGTCACCGCCGACCATCCGGACGCGCATGGCGCGCATGACGTGAAGGTCGACCCGCACGACGTCCAAACCGAGGGCCACGAATTCGTGCCGCACGAATCGCCGAACACGATGCTGATCCCGCTCTACGTGCTGTCGGTCGGCGCGCTGTTCGCGGGCATTCTGTTCGCGCCGTATTTCATCGGCGAGCACCAGGCCGCGTTCTGGAAGAGCGCGATCTACTACGGGCCGAACAACCACATCCTCGAGGACATGGAGAAGGTGCCGTTCCTCGTGAAGCAGCTGCCGCTGCTGATGCTGATCGGCGGCTTCGCCGTCGCCTGGTACGGCTACATCCGCGATCTCAAGGCGCCGGCGGGCTGGGCGCGCCAGAACCCGCTCATCTACAATTTCCTGTCGCACAAGTGGTACTTCGACGAACTCTACGACATGATCTTCGTGAAGCCCGCCTTCATGATCGGGCGCCTGTTCTGGAAAGGCGGCGACGTCGGGATCATCGACAAGTACGGGCCCGATGGACTGTCCGCGCTCGTCGTCGATGTCACCAAGCAGGCCGTGAAGCTGCAGACGGGCTACGTCTACCACTACGCCTTCGCGATGCTGATCGGCGTGACCCTGCTCGCCACATGGTTCGTCGTCGGGGGAATGCACTGATGTTCGGCTTCGGCATCCTTTCCGGGCTGATCGTCCTGCCGCTCGTCGGCTCGGCGTTCATCCTGATGCTGCGCGGCGAGGACGAGGCGACGCTGCAGAACGCCCGCTGGGCGGCGCTCCTCACGACGATCGTCAACTTCCTCTTGTCCTGCTGGGCGTGGGCGGCCTTCGACCCGTCGACGCCGGCCTTCCAGTTCGTCGAGCAGCACGCGTGGTTCGGCGCGGGCCTGACCTACAAGCTCGGCGTCGACGGCATGTCGTTTCCGTTCGTCGTGCTGACGACCTTCCTGATGCCGTTCTGCATCCTCACCTCGTGGCGGTCGATCGACTTCCGGGTGAAGGATTTCATGATCGCCTTCCTGGTCCTCGAGACCTTGATGATCGGCGTCTTCTGCTCGCTCGACCTCGTCCTCTTCTACCTGTTCTTCGAGGGCGGCCTGATCCCGATGTTCCTGATCATCGGCATCTGGGGCCATGGCCGGAGGGTCTATGCGGCGTTCAAGTTCTTCCTCTACACGCTGACCGGCTCGCTGCTGATGCTGCTCGCCATCATGGCGATGTATGCCTACGCCGGCACGACCGACATCACGGTGCTGCTGCACACGCACTTCCCGGCCTCTATGCAGACCTGGCTGTGGCTCGCCTTCTTCGCCTCGCTGGCGGTGAAGATGCCGATGTGGCCGGTGCACACCTGGCTGCCCGACGCGCATGTCGAGGCGCCGACGGCCGGCTCGGTGATCCTGGCCGGCATCCTGCTCAAGATGGGCGGGTACGGGTTCATCCGCTTCTCGCTGCCGATGTTCCCCGACGCCTCGCACTACTTTGCGCCGCTCGTCTTCGCGATGTCGGTGATCGCGATCATCTACACGTCGCTCGTCGCGCTCGTGCAGGAGGACATGAAGAAGCTGATCGCCTATTCGTCCGTCGCGCACATGGGCTTCGTGACGATGGGCCTGTTCTCCTTCACCGAGCAGGGCATCCAGGGCGCGATCTTCCAGATGGTGTCGCACGGCCTCGTCTCGGGCGCGCTCTTCCTCTGCGTCGGCGTCGTCTACGACCGCATGCACACGCGCGAGATCGCCGCCTACGGCGGCCTCGTCCACCGCATGCCGCGCTACGCCACCGCCTTCATGATCTTCACGATGGCCAACGTCGGGCTGCCCGGCACGTCGGGCTTCGTCGGTGAGTTCCTGACGATGCTCGGCACCTATCAGGTCAACACCTGGGTCGCGCTGTTCGCCGCCACAGGCGTGATCTTCTCGGCCGCCTACGCGCTCTACCTCTACCGCCGCGTGGTCTTCGGGGTGATGACCAAGGACAATCTGAAGTCGATCCTCGACCTCAACCCGCGGGAGCTCGGCATGCTGGCGAGCCTCGTCGTCCTCGTCATCTTCTACGGCTTCCACCCCTCGCCGATCCTCGATGCTTCCGGCCCGAGCGTCGCGGCGCTGGTGAAGACCGACCAGGAAGCGACCTTGGCGCGGACGAAGGCCGCCGCGCTTCCGTCATTGCGAGCCGAAGACGAAGCGGCCCAGGGGTTGAAGCGCGTGGTCGGCCCAGATGTTTCTCCTGCGGCCCCTGGGTTGCTTCGCTTCGCTCGCAATGACGGAGCGGGAGCAAGCGGCGTGATCCTTCATCCGACCTCGCTTCGCGAGGCCACCTCCTCCCGCAAGCGGGAGAAGGAAGTCGCGGAGCTGGCCCGATGAACCTCCCCCTCGAGCTGCATCCCGCCGCGATGCTCGCCAATCCGATGCTCTTCAACGTCGCCCACGCGCTACCCGAGCTGATCCTCGCAGTCGGCGCGCTGTTCCTGCTGCTGTTCGGCGCGATCCGCGGCAAGGAATCGGACGGCCCCGTCACCGAGATCGCCGTCGGCGTGCTCGGCCTGGCGATCGTCGTGATGCTGCTGAATTCCCACGCGAAGGCGATTGTCTTCGACGGCGCCTTCATCGACGACCCGTTCGGGCGCTTCATGAAGGTGCTGACGCTGATCGGCTCGATCGTCACGCTGCTGATGGGCCAGTCGTTTCTCGCGCGCGAGAAAATCGACAAGTTCGAGTATCCGATCCTCGTGATCCTCTCGACGCTCGGCGCGCTGATCCTGATCTCGGCGACCGGCCTGATCACGCTTTATCTCGGCCTCGAGCTGATGAGCCTCGCGCTCTACGTGATCGCCGCCTTCCATCGCGACGACCGGCGCGCGTCGGAGGCCGGGCTGAAGTACTTCGTGCTCGGCGCGCTCTCGTCCGGCATGCTGCTCTACGGCGCGTCGCTGCTCTACGGCTTCGCCGGCACGGTCGAGTTCACCGGCATCGCGACGCGGATCGCCGAGGGCGGCCCGCAGAACATCGGCTTGCTGTTCGGCCTCGTATTCCTGATGGCCGGGCTCGCCTTCAAGATGTCGGTCGCGCCGTTCCACATGTGGACGCCCGACGTCTACCAGGGCGCGCCGACGCCGGTGACGGCGTTCTTCGCGACCGCGCCGAAGATGGCGGCGGTCGCGATCACGACGCGCGTCATCATCACGGCCTTCCCCGGCATCACGCTGCAATGGCAGCAGCTCATCATCTTCATCTCGATCCTGTCGATGGCGCTCGGCTCGTTCGCCGCGATCGGCCAGACCAACATCAAGCGGCTGATGGCCTATTCGGCGATCGGCCACATGGGCTTCGCGTTGGTCGGCCTCGCCGCCGGCACGCAGGAGGGCGTGCAGGGCGTCGTCATCTACATGGCGATCTACCTGACGATGACGCTCGGCACGTTCGCGGCCATCCTCTCGATGAAGATCGGCGGCCGCAATCTCGAGAACATCGCCGACCTGATGGGCCTCGCCAAGACCCACCCCGGCATGGCGTTCTTCCTCGCCACGATGATGTTCTCGATGGCCGGCATCCCGCCGCTCGCCGGCTTCTTCGCCAAGTTCTACGTGTTCGCCGCCGCGATCCACGCGCATCTCTTCGTGCTTGCGGTGATCGGCGTGCTGATGAGCGTCATCGCCTCTTTCTACTATCTGCGCATCATCAAGTTCATGTACTTCGACGAGGCCGGCGTGCCGTTCGACCCGCAGTCGCGGCTGCTGCAGGCCGTGCTCACGATCACCGGCATCCTGGTGCTCGGCCTGTGGCTCTACCCGCCGCTGTTCGTCGGCGCTGCCAGCGCGGCGGCAAAGAGCCTGTTCTGACCCCTTTTCGCGTCCTCGCCTTCGACACGCTCGGCTCGACCAACGACGAGGCGATGGGGCGCCTCAAGGCCGGCGAGCCCGATGGTTTCGTCGTCACCGCGCGCAGCCAGACCGGCGGCCGCGGACGGCAGGGCCGGTCCTGGACCTCGCCGCCGGGCAATCTCTACGCCAGCCTCGCGCTCGTCGATCCGGCGCCGCTCGCGGTCGCGCCGCAGCTCGGCTTCGTCGCCGGCGTCGCCCTCTGCGAGACGCTGCGCGCCCGCCTCTCCGGCGACAAGCGACTGCAGATCAAATGGCCCAACGACATGGTCTTCGAGGGCGCCAAGCTCGCCGGCATCCTGCTCGAGAGCGCGCGCCTCGCCGATGGGCGCCTCGCCTGCGTCATCGGCTTCGGCGTCAATTGCGTCTCGCACCCGGAAAACCTTCCCTATCGCGCCACCGATCTCGGCGCGGCTGGCGATCCGGCGCCGGACGCCGCGGCCGTGCTGGCGGCCCTCGCCGACGCGATGGCCCGCGGCCTCGCGCTCTGGCGCAAGGGCGAGGCCTTCGCCGCGATCCGCGCGGCCTGGCTCGAGCGCGCGGCCGGGCTTGGCGCCCGCATCACGGTGACGATGCCGGGCCGGACCCCGCTCGAGGGTACCTTCCGTGGACTAGATGCCGCAGGCCGGCTCATGCTTGCGAGCGGGGCGGACCAGATCGCGATCGACGCGGGCGATGTTTTTTTACCCGGCCTCGCCGCCGGTGCTATGGAAGCTTAGCAAAAGAAAGATGCCGTCCATGACGGCCCAATCCGGAAAGCGACATGACGAATGATTGAGACGGCGGACGAGCTGGTGTTCGTGCCGCTGGGCGGTCTCGGTGAGATCGGGATGAACATGGCCCTCTACGGGTTCGGGCCGCGCCGCAACAAGAAATGGCTGATGGTGGATTGCGGGATCGCCTTCGCCGGCCCGGAGCAGGCCGGGATCGACGTGATCGTGCCCGACACGACCTTCATCGAGAAGATGCGCGGCGACCTCGTCGGCATCTGCATCACCCACGCGCACGAGGACCACATCGGCGCGATCACCGACCTGTGGGGCCGGCTCGGCGCGCCGATCTACGCCACCCGCTTCGCCATCGGCCTGCTCGAGATGAAGAAGCTCAACGAGCCCGGCGCTCCGAAGCTCGACCTGCACACGATCGCCCAGGGCGGCCAGGTGCAGCTGGGTCCGTTCTCGGTCGAGTTCGTGGCCGTCGCGCATTCGATCCCCGAGAGCTGCGCGCTGGCGATCCGCACGCCGCTCGGCACGATCGTCCATTCCGGCGACTGGAAGATCGACGAGCAGCCCGGCATCGGTCTGCCGACAGACAAGGCGCGTCTCGCCGCGATCGGCGAGGAGGGCGTGCTCGCGCTGGTCTGCGATTCAACCAACATCCTGCGCGAGGGCTTCAGCCCCTCGGAGGCGCAGGTCGGCGTGACGCTGGCCGAGGTCATCCGCCAGGCGAAAGGCAGGGTGCTCGTCACCACCTTCGCGTCCAACGCGACACGCATGCGCGCCGTCGCCGAGGCGGCCGAATCCTGCGGGCGCCAGGTCGTTCTCGTTGGGCGCGCCATGGAGCGCGTCGCCACCGTCGCGCGCGAGCTCGGCATGTTCGAGGGGCTGCCGCCGTTCCTCAGCGCCGACGCCTTCGCGCATATGCCGCGTGAAAAGATCGTCGTGCTCGCCACCGGCAGCCAGGGCGAGGTGCGCGCCGCCATCGCCCGCATCTCCGAGGACGAGCATCCGACCGTCAGCCTCGCGCCGGGCGATCTCGTCATCTTCTCCTCGCGCACGATCCCCGGCAACGAGCGCGAGGTCGGCCGCATTATCAACAACCTGATCAAGCAGGGCATCGAGGTGATGACCTCGGACGACGCTCTGATCCATGCCTCGGGCCACCCGCGCCGCGGCGAGGTCGCGCAGTTCTACGATTGGATCCGCCCGACGATCGCGATCCCCGCGCATGGCGAGGAAGTGCATCTCGCCGCGCACGCCGATTTCGCGCGCGAGCGGCAGGTGCCGCATGTCGTCAAGGCGCGCAACGGCGACGTCGTGCTGCTGGCGCCGGGCGACCCCGGCATCGTCGGCGCCGCGCCGCACGGCCGCGTCGCGCGCGACGGCAACATCCTGCTGCGCATGGACGACGAATCCTTGCGCGAGCGCCAGTCGCTCGCCTTCGCCGGCGTCGTGACGATCGCGCTCGCCGTCGACGGCAAGGGCGAGATGAAGGGCACGCCCGACGTGCTGACCTCCGGCCTGCCGGCGCGCACCAAGGACGGCGGCGCGATGGACGCGCTGGTCGATGCCGCGCTGTTCCAGACCTTTGACAACCTGCCGCGCCAACGCCGCCGCGACGCCGACACCGTCTCGACCGCGATCGAGCGCGCCGTGCGCGGCGCCGTCAACCAGGCGTGGGGCAAGCGCCCCAACGTGCATGTGCTCGTCGTCGAGGTGTAGGCTGCGGCGATGATCGGCCGGCTCAACCACGTCGCCATCGCCGTCCGTGACCTCGCCGCCGAGACGGCGCGCTACCGGGACGCGCTCGGCGCGCGCGTCTCGCCGCCGCAGGATCTGCCCGAGCACGGCGTCACCGTCGTCTTCGTCGAGCTGGCCAACACCAAGGTCGAGCTGCTCGCCCCGCTTGGCGAGAACTCGCCGATCGCCGCCTTCCTGGAGAAGACCGGCGGCGGCATGCACCACGTCTGCTACGAGGTCGACGACATCGGCGCGGCCCGCGACCGGCTGGTGGCGGCCGGCACCCGCGTGCTCGGCGACGGCGAGCCGAAGATCGGCGCACACGGCAAGCCGGTGCTGTTCCTGCACCCCAAGGATTTCTCTGGCACGCTGATCGAGCTCGAGCAGGCTTGAGCTTCCCTTCTCCCG
The DNA here is from genome assembly GCA_965277735.1 of Beijerinckiaceae bacterium. GTDB lineage: Bacteria > Pseudomonadota > Alphaproteobacteria > Rhizobiales > Beijerinckiaceae > RH-AL1. The sequence goes on along the minus strand of CBDIDO010000003.1, from coordinate 2,455,268 downwards.
CAAGGGGAGAAGGCAGATCGCGCCCAGCCTATCTGCTCGACGCCGTATGCGCGCCGAGCCGGGCGAGCGCCGCGCGCAACCCCTCGTCCTCGATCGCCCCGAGCCCCGCGGCCGCCGCCTGTAGCGCCGCCGGCGCCGGCGGCTTGCCACGCGCCGCGTTCCGCGCCGGCGCCTCCACCGGCCCCTGGCGGAAAGCGAGCTTGCCGACGCAGCGCCAGCCGAGATGCGCGTTGATGCGCGCCAGCACCTGCTCGGCCCTGTGCTGAAGCTCGATCGCGAAGGCGCTCTCGACGCGCACGATCAGCGTCGCCGGCTCCGGCGGCTCGGTGCGGCCGGGCGGGCGCGGCGGCCATTTGAGCTGCAGCGGCCGCGACACCGCCGCCAGTCGTTCGCCGACGATGTCGTCCCAGTGGAGAATGATGTCGGATTCGCCGAACCCCTGGCGCGCGAGCACCGGGTCGATCAGGCCGCCGACGAGGTCCGCCAGGGGTTGCGACCAGGGGCGCTTTCGGGTTGGGGCGCGCATCGGCGCACTATGGCGCGTCGCGCCGCGCGACGATAGAGCCGGGTTTAGGCCGCGACGGGGACGTTGGCGCGCTCGACGTAGCCGAGGACGTTGCCCATCTCGATTCGCAGCGCGCCCTGCTGCTCGTGCAGGAGCGGCGAGCCGACCGCATCGACGAAAGCCGCGAAGTCGGGATGGGCTGGGTCGCCGATGAAGGCCAGCTCGTACTCCGCCGCACTGAAGAGGTCGCGCTGGCGGATCATCTGGAAGTGCACCGCGTCCGCGCTGTACTCACGCGCCATCTCGACGAGACCTGCCATCTCCCGGAAGTTGCGGCTCTGGACGACCATCGAGAACTCGAGCGTCTGGATCTCGCCCTTCTCCCTCTGATCCTTCAGGAACGCGAGATTGGCCCGGAGACGATCGAAATTGCCCAGGCGACGGACAAACTTGTAGGTGTCGCTCGTCGCCGCATCGACGGACACGTGCACATTGTCGACCCGGTCGGCGAGGCCCAGATCGCGCCAGGCCCGGGCGTCGCAGAGCTGGCCGTTGGTGATCAGGTTGAGCCGAAGCTTCGGATAGGCCTCGGGCGTGAGCCGCTTGATGACCGAACGGAAATGATTGCTGGCAAACGGGTCTCCGGAGCCGGTGACCATCACCGTCTCGGCGTTCTTCAGCAGCGGCAGCACGAAGCGTTCGGTCAGGGCGTCGAGCTCGACCTGCTTGGATTTCTTCGCAAGGTAGAGGTCGCCCCGACACGAGGGGCAAGACAGGTTGCAGGACTTGTCGTGCGACAGGTTCACGTTGGTCGGGAGCTTGGGTGGCTCGGCTGAGGCATAGGCGGCGATGATCGCCTGCGGCTCCGGCCACGAGCGGTCATCGAGCGCTCGGTTGGTGATCGCCGGACAATGCCGATGATCGCAATGGCGGAACGAGCCGTCGATGATCGAGGCTCTGATGTCCTGCGCGACCGGACCGCTCCACATCGCCTCGGGATCGTCGTCGAGCGTGCCGATCGGGGTCGGCAGCCACACGGGACAGCACACGAAGGCGAGCCCGGTATGGGTGGTCTCGAGCGTCCGGAACGGCTCCGCGCAGAACCGGGTCTTCAGATATTCGGCGGTGTCGCCCACGGTCGGCTGGTTCTGGCACTGCCGCTGGCGACGCTTCACCATGATCGTGTTGTTGACGATCCGGTCGACGAAATCGACCCGCTCCTGGCCAATGAACGCGAGCAACTTGGGATTGACGACGAGCCTCAACAGCGCCGCGGGCTTCAAGCGCCGCGGTATGGACGCAAAGAATGCAAATATCCCGCCCATTTGAATGCCAACTACATTATAGGAATAGAGTTTTCGGCAGAACACACGTTTATGTCGTTGGCAAGGCGCGGGCCGCTGCGCCGTTTCCATGGCGGGATACGTGTTGTAATTGAAGGACAATAAGGGAGCGTGACGGGCGATGTCGCCGACAAGCGGGTGCGGTGAACAGCCTTCGTTGCAGGCCCCGGCGGAGCGTTTGCTCGCCTGGTACGATCGCCACCGCCGGGTGCTGCCGTGGCGCGCGCTGCCCGGCCGCAGGGCCGATCCCTACGCGGTCTGGCTCTCCGAGGTGATGCTGCAGCAAACGACCGTCGCCGCGGTGAAGGCCTATTTCGCAACCTTCCTTGCGCTCTGGCCGCGCGTCGAGAACCTGGCGGCGGCGCCGGTCGAGGACGTGATGCGGCGCTGGGCGGGGCTCGGCTATTACTCGCGCGCCCGCAACCTGCACGTCTGCGCCAAGCTTGTCGCGGCGCAGGGCGGTTTCCCGGACACGGAGGAAGGGCTGCGCGCGCTGCCCGGCATCGGGGCCTACACGGCCGCCGCGATCGCGGCGATCGCCTTCGATCGGCACGCGGTGGTCGTCGATGGCAATGTCGAGCGCGTCATCGTGCGCCTGCACGCGCTCGAGCACCCGATCCGCGAGGCGAAGGCGGAGATTCGCAGGCTCGCCGCCACCCGCACGCCGGCGACCCGCTGCGGGGATTATGCGCAGGCGATGATGGACCTCGGCGCGACGATCTGCACGCCGCGTCGTCCGGCCTGCGTGCTCTGCCCGCTCGCCGACGGCTGCGCCGCGCGCGCCACCGGGCGCCAGGACACGCTCCCCGCGAAGGCGGTGAAGCCGGAGCGGCCGTTGCGGCTCGGCGCGGTCTTCTATGTGCGGCGCGGGGCGGGGTCGGCGGCCGAGGTGCTGGTGCGCACGCGGCCCGACAAGGGCCTGCTCGGTGGGATGACCGAGTTCCCCGGCAGCACGTGGGACGCCTGCGGCGATCCCGACGGCGCGGCGCGGCCATTCGCGGCGCGCTATCGCAAGCTGATCGCGACGATCGAGCACGGCTTCACGCATTTCGAGCTGCGGCTCGTCGTACACGTGGCCGAGGTCGCGGCCAACACGCCGCCACCCGCCGGATGCCGGTGGGTGGCGGAGGCCGGCCTCGCGGACGAGGCCTTGCCGTCGCTGATGCGCAAGGTCGCCGCGGCAGTCGTGTGATGCCGCGGCGAGGACTCAGTCCGTCAGATCAGACCTTGCCGAGGGCCGCGATCTCGGCGCGGACCGTCGCCAGCTCGCCCGTCGCCATGTCGCGGAGATTGGCGTCCTCGCCGGTCTGCGAATAGGCGTCGTAGAAGCCTTCGAGGCGCTTCAGCGCGCCGAGCTGCGTCGAGGTATAGGCCTTGTCGAAGGCGGTGCCGTCGAGGCTCGACATCTGGTCGAGCGTCATCGTCGCGGCCGGAAACAGCACGCCGATGCCGGGCGGCGGCGAGAACCTGTTCACGTCGACCGTCGAATCGGCGACCGAGCGGCCGGTCTCGAGCGGCAGCGACGCGACCTGGCTCGGCGTGGCGCCTTCGACCTTGGCGCGCCAGCTGTCGAGCGCGGCGAGGACGTCGCCCTGGTGCTTCATCTCACCGTCGGCGAAGCTCTTGATCCCGTCGCCCTGGGCCTTGGTCGTCGCGATCTTGCTCGACGCGGCGAGGAAATCGACGTTGAGGCGGACGTTGGCGAGATAGATCTCCGTGGTGCTGGTGGCGGCGAAGGACGGAGCGACGGTGAGGGTCAGGGCGCTCACCACGAGCGCACGCCCGATCAAACTTGTCAGCATTGCAAATCCCCTCGATCTCAAATGCAGGCGCAACAGCGCCAGGTAACCAAATCCCGAATGTGGCAGCCCGGTTCCAGCGTGCGACCAAGGTCTGATGTCGCTTGTGGAGCAACTGCGCTTGTTGCGTCTCTGACACAGGCCGGGACCAACCCGCGCCAAGCGGCGGTTCAACGCCCTCCAAGTCGCTTTTCAGCCATAAACCACCCTCTAATCTCACCCCAATTCTGGGGGAGAAGACAGTCACGGTAAGTCTTCGCTGGCGCTCGACTCCGCGCCGGCAAGTGACGACGGCGGCGGCATCTTCAAGAGTCCCGAGCGGGACATCACCTTAGGCAAACGGCACTCGGGAGCTGATCGAGAGAATGGACGCGCGCGTATTCGACAAGGCCAAGCTACCCAGCCGTCACGTGACGGAGGGGCCGTCGCGCGCGCCGCATCGCTCGTATCTCTATGCGATGGGGCTGACCAAGGCGCAGATCCACCAGCCATTGGTGGGTGTCGCGTCGTGCTGGAACGAGGCCGCGCCCTGCAACATCTCGCTGATGCGCCAGGCGCAGGCGGTGAAGAAGGGTGTGGCTGCCGCCAACGGCACGCCGCGCGAGTTCTGCACCATCACCGTCACCGACGGCATCGCCATGGGCCACCAGGGCATGAAGTCGTCGCTCGTCTCGCGCGACCTCATCGCCGATTCGGTCGAGCTCACCATGCGCGGCCATTGCTACGACGCGCTCGTCGGCTTGGCGGGCTGCGACAAGTCGCTGCCCGGCATGATGATGGCCATGGTGCGCCTCAACGTGCCGTCGATCTTCATCTACGGCGGCTCGATCCTGCCCGGCACGTTCCGCGGCCAGGACGTCACCGTGCAGGACCTGTTCGAGGCGGTCGGCAAGCACTCGGTCGGCGCGATGTCGGACGACGACCTCGACGAGCTCGAGAGCGTCGCCTGCCCGTCGGCCGGCGCCTGCGGCGCGCAGTTCACCGCCAACACAATGGCCACCGTCTCCGAGGCGATCGGCCTCGCGCTGCCCTATTCGGCCGGCGCGCCGGCGCCCTACGAGATCCGCGACCGGTTCTGCATGACGGCCGGCGAGATGGTCATGGAGCTGATCGCCCGCAACATCCGTCCGCGCGACATCGTCACGCTGAAGGCGCTGGAGAACGCGGCCACCGTCGTGGCGGCGTCCGGCGGCTCGACCAATGCGGCGCTGCACCTGCCGGCGATCGCGCACGAGGTCGGCATCAAGTTCGACCTCTTCGACGTCGCCGAGATCTTCAAGAAGACGCCCTACATCGCCGACCTGAAGCCGGGCGGGAAGTACGTCGCCAAGGACATGTTCGAGGCCGGCGGCATCCCGATCCTGATGAAGACGCTGCTCGACAACGGCTTCCTGCACGGCGACTGCATGACCGTGACCGGCCGCACCATCGCCGAGAACATGGCGAAGGTGGCCTGGAACCCGCACCAGGACGTCGTGTATCCGGCCGACAAGCCGATCACCGTGACCGGCGGCGTCGTCGGCCTGCGCGGCTCGCTCGCGCCGGAGGGCGCCATCGTCAAGGTCGCCGGCATGTCCGAGGACGCGCAGACCTTCGAGGGTCCGGCGCTCTGCTTCGACTGCGAGGAGGACTGCTTCGCGGCCGTCAGCCAGCGCAAGTACCAGGAAGGCTGCGTCTTCGTGATCCGCTACGAGGGCCCGAAGGGCGGCCCCGGCATGCGCGAGATGCTGGCCACTACCGCAGCGCTCTATGGGCAGGGCATGGGCTCGAAGGTCGCGCTCATCACCGACGGGCGCTTCTCCGGCGCGACGCGCGGCTTCTGCGTCGGTCATGTCGGGCCGGAGGCTGCGGTCGGCGGTCCGATCGCCCTCGTCAAGGACGGCGACATCATCTCGCTCGATGCCAAGGCCGGCACGATCGAGCTGCACGTCTCGGAGGAGGAGCTGGCCGAGCGCCGCAAGGCGTGGAAGCCGCGCGGGCACGATTTCGGCTCGGGCGCGATCTGGCGCTACGCGCAGACCGTCGGCAACGCATTGAACGGCGCGGTCACGCATCCCGGCGCCGAGGGCGAGACGCATGTCTACGCCGATACCTAAGCGCGCCCTGCCGCTCGTTCTTTCGGCTCTGGTCCTGTGCGCTGTCGCGGGGCCGGTCGGAGTCGTGTGCGCTTTCGACGGCTCCTCGAGCGCGTCGGACGATCGCGGCCCGCTGCCGATGTTCAAGAACCCCAAGGCGGCGCTCCGCGCCGGCCTCGAGGGCGTGCGCGCCGGCCACAAGCGCTCGGCGATCGCGGCACTCGAATACGCGGCCGAGGGCGGCGAGCCGATGGCGCGCTGGAAGCTCGGCAAGATGTACGCGCAGGGCGACGGCGTCCCGCAGGACGACGCCAAGGCTTTCGATTATTTCTCGCAGATCATCGACAATTACGACGAGGACGATTCGGACGCGCACCAGGCGCCGTTCGTGGCCAGTGCCTTCGTCGCGCTCGGCGTCTACAACCTCAACGGCATCGTCAACTCGCGCATCGTGCCGAATCCGAGCCGGGCGCTCGAGATGTTCCACTACGCCGCGGTCAACTTCGGCGACGCGACGGCGCAGTACAACCTCGCCCGCATGTTCCTAGACGGCAACGGCGTGCCGCCCGACCCGCGCCAGGCCGCGCGCTGGCTCTACCTCGCCGCCGACAAAGGCCACATCGAATCGGAGGCCGTGCTCGGCCAGCTGCTGTTCAACGGCTACGATCACGTCGCTCCGCAACGCGCGCGCGGCCTGATGTGGCTGTCGCTCGCCCGCGACGGCGTGACCGATCGCGGCCAGGACAAGTGGATCCTCGATCTCTATGCCAAGGCGATGAACGCCGCGACCGACTCGGATCGGCAGGTTGCGTCCATGTATCTGGACGACCACGCGAAACGGCGCTGAGGCCAGGTCGCCGACGCGCGCCAATAGCCAAGGTTGTGGCCATCTCGTCCCCGCTCGGTTAATCATGACCGCGCGGAGGGGGAACCATGGCGAATCATGACACACCCGAGGCCGATGCGGTCTTGGTTTCGGCCGACAGCGAGGTGGGCCACAGCTATTGCTGCGAGTGCGGCACCTACGATGCGCACAAGACCCGCTGCCTGTGCTGCGGGTTCGATTTCCGCAACGGGCCCGAGGCCGGCGCCGCGGAATAAACGATCGGCAGTGCCGGCTCGTCCATTCGTCTTAACTTGGAAAGGGGATGCGGACGCGGGTCGTCCTGAGATAGCGATCCCGAAGGCACTTTGCCCTGGATCGAACTCTCGGATGACCTGCCATGGTGCGGACGCCTCGCTCACTCCGCCTGTTCGTCTTCGCGGCCCTGGCGATGTTGCCGGCCGTCGGTCGCGCGCAGGCCTGTACCGCCATCGTCTACTGGGATGCCAACTTCAGCGGCGAAGCCTGGGAGATCCACGGTAATGTGCCGTTCGTCGGCCAGCATTGGAATGACCAGATCTCCTCGATCCGAGTCCTGTCGGGACGCTGGAATTTCTATTGGGACGCCAATTATGGCGGCCAGGTCCTGAGCTACGGCCCGGGGAGCTACGCCTTCGTCGGCCAGCATTGGAACGATCAGATCAGCTCGATGCGCTGTTTCGGTGGTGATGGCAGTGGCGGCTACGGCGGTGGTGGCGGCTATGTCGGCGGCGGCGGTCGTGGTGGCGGCTACTATGTCGAGCGGGGCCGCGACGGTGGCTTCGGGCGGGGACGTGGCGGCCATGAAGGCCGGCATGAAGGCGGTGGCCACCACGGCAGCGGTGGCGGACACCACGGCGGTGGCGGCGGCGGCCATCATGGCGGTGGCAGCGGTGGTGGTGGGCACCACGGCGGCGGTGGCGGTCATTCCGGCGGAGGCGGTGGTCACGGTGGCGGTGGTGTTGGCCATTCCGGCGGTGGCGGTCACGGTGGTGGTGGCGGCCACGGGGGCGGCCGGCGCCGCTGAGCTCTCATTCAAAGAACGCCGCTTCGGCGCGTCCTATCGCGCCAGCACCTCGACGTCGCGGTCGAGCGTCGACGAGACTTTGAAGGTCGCCTGGTAGGTCTTGGCGTCGTGGCGGGCGATGGCGACGTACTCGCCCTCGGCCAGCACCAGCGACGGGAAGGCGCCGATCAGCTCGCGGATGACGTCGCCGCCCGGCGTCAGGATCGTGAACGAGGTGTTGGCGAGCGCCTCGCCGCCGGGATCGTTGACGAGCTTCAGCGTCATCACGGCGGAGCGGTGGCGCAGCGTCGCGTCGGTGAGCTTGCCGGCCTGCACCTTGAGGTCGGCCGTCACCACCGAGTTCGTCTTGTTGCCGACGCCGGATTTCTGCGCGCCGGAGTAGCCGGCCGTGTCGAGCAGCGTCGAGACGACGTGGTAATTGCCCTCCGGCAGCCCGATCAGGTCGCCGGCCTTGGCCCCGGCCAGGACGAGCTTGGCCTCCGAGTTGCCGGGCTCGGGGACGAAGATCGAGATCGACAGCTTAGCGGGATTGATCGGCTTGTCGCCGAGCGTGCCGACGATGCGCAGGGCGCCGGCGTTGAGCACGAGGCGCTCGCTCGAGCTCGGCGCCTGCACGGTGACGCGGCGCACCGCGCTCGCGAGGTCGAGCGCGACATGCACGATGTAGGAGCCCTCGGGCAGGCTGAGCTTCGCCTGCGGATCCTGCGACGAGGCGATCAGCGGGTGGTGGCCCTGTGCGTCGATCTTCTCGTCGAACACGCGCCAGCGGATCGGTCCCTTGGCGATCGGCGCCGTGTCGTGCGGCGTCATCATCGCGGAGAGGTAGAGCTCGCCCATCTTCGCCTCGGGCCGTGGCAGCGGGGCGAGGGCCGGGGCACCGGCGCGATCGGTCATGCTCGGCGGCGCCAGGATCTGCGCGTTCGCGGCGGACGCGAGCATGAAGATCAGGATCGAGGCTACCGCAGCTTTCACGCGTCCCGGCCTTCCCGCCGTCATCGCACCGGCCGGCCCGCGAGGCTCGCGGCTGCCGCCGTCAGATTGGCGAGCGAAAGGGGATGGTACGCGAATTCGACCGTGTGATGGCCTGCCGGCACCTCGACCCCGCGGAACAGGAGATCGGCGCGCAGCACCGGCATCGCGGCGCCGTCGACGCGCGCCGTCCAGCCCGGGTAATAGAGGTCGTGCAGCACGACGACGCCGGCCGCCGGCGTGTCGACGTCGAGCGTCACGTCATTGTCGGTGTAGGCGGTGATGCGGGCCGAGCCGCTGGTCGCCGCGCTCGCGGCCTCGTCGCCCGGCGTCGCCGCGACCCGGACGATCGGCAGGGCGCCATCCGCCGGCGCCAGCAGCGCGTGGTTTGCCACCCGCGCCGCGTCGGCCGTCTCGATCAGAGCTTCGCGACCGAGCTCGAATGAGGGGAGGCTGCCGGTGTCGAGCACCTTCGCGCCGTCGACCGGCACGAGATGCGTGGCGACGCTGGCGCGCGGCACAGGAGTCGCGTCGAGCCGGTACAGGTAGAACTCGGTCCCGCCGTAGAGCAGGGTGGCGCGCGGGCGCGGGAACGTGCGCGGCATGTCGGCGATCGGGCCGCTCAGCACGAGATACTCGAGGCCCAGCAGCGCGGCGAGGCGCGAGTTGTAGCCGCGGAACGTGTCGGGATAGGCGCGCAGGTCGGAGAAGTAGGAATCCTCGTCGGCGCCGACGGCGCGGGCGTAGTCGGCGACGCGCAGCGGGTTGTAGCCGAGCGTGTCCTCGTACTTGAAGACCATGCCGGCGTTCTGCCAGGCGCCGCAGAGGCCGAGGAACTCGACACGCGGGCGCGCGCCCTCGGCGTGCCGCCGCGCCAGCTCGGTCTGAAGGATGGCGAGCCCGTGCGCCTGATCGGGCCACGGCGCCGCATCGAAGGCGCTGTAGGTCGAATTCGGCTCGGCGTTCAACGGCGAGGCGGTGTTGACCCACAGCAGCTGCGCCGCGGTCGCCGCGACGAGGACGGCGGCCGCAAGCGGGCGGCGCGCCCGGCGCCGGAAGACGACGAGGGCGGCCACGACGACGAGCGCCGCGCCGGCGGCGCCCGCAAGCTGCCACATCGCGTCGTCGGATCTGTCCTCGGCGCGCGCGAAGACCAGCGTCGCCCCGACCAGCGCTGCGATCATCGCCACGACGGTCGCGACGACGCCCCAGGCGACCGGCCGCGGGGCCTGCAGGCGCGGGAGGCCCTCCTCGATGAAGCGATGGAGGAGGTAGCCGGCGCAGAAGGCGAGCGAGACGTTCACCAGGAACGAGGCATCGGCGGGCCGGCGATACATCGAGACGCCGGGCAGCCAGTCGAAGACGAAGCCGAAGATCGAGGTGTAGCGGCCGAGCGCGTAGATGATCGCGGCGGCGAGGACGAGGGCGAAGTAGCGGGCGCCGCGCTCGAAAAGCCGGCCCCCGGCCATGCCGTGCCAGACGAGCAGGACGGCCGGCAGCGTGCCGGCGAAGAGGTAGTCGATCGAGCGGTCGGTCCAGTCCGTACCGGTGACGGCGCCGACGCCGGGACCCCAATAATCGTAGACCTTGGCGAGCGAGCCGAACACGTTGGGCGCGAACAGCGTGACGAGATTGATCGGATCGAGCGAGCCTTCCAGCGCCCGGCCGAAGGCGATGCCGGGGCGGTTCGACACATGCAGGAATTGCATGGTGAGCAGGATCGGCACGATCATCAGGACGAGCGTCAGGCCGAAGGCCGTCGCGATCACCCCGGCGCGGGAGGCGAGATAGGCGATGCTCCCGTCCGAGCGGAACGCCTGGCGCGCCACCGCGCCGACGAGCGCCATGCAGAGCAGGAAGGCGACCTGGTCGCGCCCGAGCGCCATCAGCGTCGTCATGAGCCCTGCGACGACGGCGGTCCGCAGCGAGCGCGAATCGAGCGCCGCCTGCAGGCTCCAGAGCGCCAGCGGGAAGAACGAATAAGAGACGATCATGCCGGTGTGCTGCAGCCGCGAGGCGGCGACGCCGCCCAGCATGAAGACGAGCCCGGCCAGCACGCCGGCCTGCGGATGCCAGCGCCAGCGCCGGGCGAGCCCGAGCATGCCGATCCCGCCGACGGCGAGATGGCCCATGATCACCGCGTCGAACACCTGCATCGAGGCGCCGGGCGCGATGAGCGCGAACAGCAGCATGCTCGGCGTGAAGAGCAGCGACTGTGGGTCGGCCGCGACCGAATAGCCGCCGAACTGATAGGGGTTCCAGAGCGGCATGGTGCCGTGCCGCAACGCGTCGCCGAGGAAGCGGAAGAACGGGTAGAACTGGTTCTTCGAATCCCACGGGACGACAGTGCCGTCGACCTGCCAGCGCGCGAAGGCGAGCGCGGCGATCGCGACGAGGCAGAGCGTACCGACGAGAAATTCGCGTCGCGTCCAGGCCGCCGCGCGCAGTCGCGTCGCGACCCGCGTGCGATCGGAGATCGTCGGAGAGGGAATGCCGGCGCGCGGAAAATCGAGCAGCGTCATGCGGGGCAAAGCCCCCCTCGCCGAGCGCGGGCCGGTTTGGAACCGCTCAATCCTGACCCTCCACGCCCGCGCTTCGATTGCATCGGGCGCTGCGATGCCGATCTATTGTGGCGGCGGTGCGGTGCACCGTCATCCCATCCCATAGCCCGGACAAGACGAACCGCGCATGAACGACTTCAAAAACAACGACACGCTCGCAAACGACACGCTTCGCCTGCTCACGACCCGGCGTTCCGCGCCGGTGCCGTTCCTGATCGAGCCCGGCCCTTCGCCCCAGCAGGTCGAGCAGATCCTCCGGATCGCCGCCCGCGTGCCCGACCATGGCAAGCTCGCGCCATGGCGCTTCATCGTCTTCAGCGGCGCCGGCAAGGCGCGGGCGGGTGAGATTTTCGCCGACGCCTACGCCGCGGCCAATCCCGACGCGCCCGCGGAGCGGCTCGATATCGAGCGCCGGCGCTTCGTGGCGCCGCTGGTCGTCGCCGTCGTGTCGAGCGCCGGGCCGCACCACAAGATACCGGAATGGGAGCAGGTGCTGTCGTCGGGCGCCGTCTGCATGAACCTCTGCGTCGCGGCCAATGCGATGGGCTTCGCGACGGTGTGGCTGACCGAATGGTACGCCTACGATCGCGGCGTGCTGGAGCGCCTCGGGCTGGCGGCGCACGAGCGCATCGCGGGCTTCGTCCACCTCGGCACTGCCTCCGGCCCGCGCGACGAGCGCCCGCGGCCCGTCATGGCCGACATCGTGACGCACTTCCAAGCATGAGGCTCGAGCGGGGCCTGTGCCAGAAAGGGCCTCCACGAAAATGGCAGTGGTAACGGGTGGTTAGGGTTAAGCCTCTCTTTACCATGATTTGAGAACGTCAGGGCGTCGCACTCCTTCGTGGTCGCCTTGAGATGATCCTCGAAAAGTTTCGTTCCTGGGCCGAGACGTCCTCGCCGGCCGTCCGCGCCGAGGGCGCCGGCGCCCTGGCCCGCGCCTACCTCCGCGCCCGCGCCACCGAGCGCCAGCGCCAGGATGCCGCGGCGGTGCTGACCTGCTTCCTCGACGACCGGTCGATCATGGTGCGCAAGGCGCTCGCCGAGGCGCTGGCGAGCGCGCATGGCGCGCCGCACCACATCGTCCTCGCGCTGGCCGACGACCTGCCCGAGATCGCCGCGATCGTCCTCGCCGGCTCGCCGATCCTCAGCGATGCCGAGCTGATCGATTGCGCCACGACCGCCACCGGCCCGGCGCAGGTCGCGCTCGCCGGGCGCCCGCATCTGCCTGTCACCGTTGCCGCGCTGATCGCCGAGACGGCCGAAATCGAGGCCCTGGTGAGGCTCGCCGGCAACCGCACTGCGCCGCTCTCCGAGGCTTCGATCCGCCGCATGATCGAGCGGCACGGCGAAGACGCCGAGGTGCGCGAGGCGCTGCTTGGCCGCCTCGACCTGCCGATGTCCGCCCGCGTCGATCTCGCCGCCGCAACGATGCGCGCGATGGCCGGCTTCGTCGCCGATCGCAACTGGATGTCCGAGGCGCGGCTGCAGCGCGTCGGCCGCGAGGCCCGTGACAGGGCCGCGATCGCCATCTCCGATTCGACGCGCGGCTGGGCCGGGGCGCTCGAGCTCGTGCGCCATCTGCGCGATTCCGGCGACCTCACGCTGTCGCTGGTGTTCCGGGCGATCCTCAGTGGCAAGATCGAGCTGTTCAAGGCCGCGCTCAGCGTGCTGGCGGATGTCGCGCTGACCCGCGTCGACGGGATCGTCGACCGCTTCGACGCGTCCGCCTTCGCCGGGCTCTACTGCAAGGCCGGTCTGCCGGAGGCCCTGCTGCCGGCGATCCGTATCGCGCTCCTCGCGGTGCGCGAGGCCGATTGGTCGAGCCTGCGCAGCGCCTCGCTGTCGTGCCTCGTGATCGAGCGCGTGCTGACCGGCTGCGACGCGATCAACAAGGGCGACCTCGACACGCTGATGGTGCTGCTGCGCCGCTTCGAGGCCGAGGCGCACCGCGAAGCGACGCGCGGCGCCGGCTGGCTGCCGCATGACGGCGCGCTGCGGCTCGACCGCGAGCGCTTCGACAACGCGCCGCTGCTGCTCGAGGACCTCGACGTGGCGATGCCGAAGCTGGCGCCCGCGTCGCGCCAGGAATCGCGCAGAGAGCGGCCGATGTTCATCGTCGACCTCGCCGCGATCGAGGCGGAGCTGCTGGCGGCCTGATCGACCGCGGCTTTCCGAGCGCACGGTCTCAAGATAGATATAGGCAGGACGCCTTCTCGAAGCCGTGTCGGCGGCGAGACGCCGGCGATCGTGCCCGAGCCCGTCGCCCGAATGATGGACACGCAAGCCTCCTACTACGAGGGCAAGGTCGCCGTCGTCACCGGCGCGTCATCGGGGATCGGCCTGGCTCTGGCCGAAGCGATGCTTCTCGAGCAGGCGGCCAAGGTCATCCTCCTGGATCGCGACGAAGCGGCTCTCGCGCGCGAGGCCGACCGTTTGCAGGCAACCTACCCCGAGACGGTTCTCGGCCTCCTCTGCGACGTGACCGTCGAGGACGACGTGCAACGCGTGATCCGAGCTGCGGTCGAATCTGCCGGAAGGATCGATTTGTTGTTCAACAACGCCGGGGCGGGCTTCGGCGGTCTGTTCGAGGAGCAGACGGATGCCGATTGGGCGCGCGCCTTCGCGCTCAACTTCTATGGCTCGCTCTACGGCATTCGTGCGGTGCTCCCGATCATGCGCAAGCAGGGCAGCGGCCATATCGTCAGCATCATTTCCGGCATCGCGTTCGCGCCCATGGCGCAGCAAACCATGTATTCGGCGACAAAGGCGGCGCTGAACGGTTTGACGCTCGCCCTTCGTTACGAGCTCTGGGACGCCGGCATCCGCATGACCTCGGCCACGCCGGGCACGACGGCGACGCCGATTTGGTCCGGCAGCGGTAAGCAGGCGCCCGCGGACGCGCAATCCCCGGAGCAGGCCGCGCGCGCCATCCTCGCAGGGGTCGCCCGCAACGAGCGGCTCGTGCTCGGCGACAGCAAGGACGTGCAAGGCGCGATCAATGCTTTCGCTCCTGCCTCGGCCACCGGCATGGACGATTACCTGCTCGACGTCGCGCGACGACGACGGCGGGGAGAGACGGCGGTCTGACCAAGCGCGGTCTGACCAAGCGGTCCCCAACCCCGAGAGGCGTCAAAGCTTCTGGCTGAGCCCGACATAGAACCCGCGGCGCGGCCCGTATTGCGGAGCGAAGACGCCGATGCCGCTGCCGTCGCGGATCTGGTAGATCGTGTCGAAGGCGTTGACGATATCGAAGCGCGCGCTGAGCGGCTTCGCGTCACCGGCCATGTGAAAGTCCTGCACGAGCCCGAGATTGACCTGCGTGTAGGCCGGCACGTGGCCGAGATTGGCGAAATCCGAGCGCAGGCCGCTGCCGTAGATCATGTCGGCTGAGACGAGCGTCGAGCCGAGGCGCCACGCCACGCCGGCGGACGCGGTGACGAGCTGCACGTCGTCGGCGAAGATAGTGTTCTGGGAGATGTAGCGGTACTCGGCGGCGTCGAGCACGTATTGGTTCGAGACGGGCTGGGTGTCCTTGACGCGGCCGGTCGACACGTTGCCGTAGGCCGAGAAACCGCCCGACTGGTAGCGCGCCTTGGCTCAAGCCCTTCGCCCCAGCCGTTGGCGTAGTTCAGCTGGCTCAGGACCTGCGCCTCGCCGAACTGGCCGTCGTCGAGGAAGTCGGTGACCCGCTTGTAATAGCCGTCGACACCGGCGGTGAGGCCCGGCAGCAGCGTGCGGTCGATGCCGACATCGACATAATGCGAGCGCTCGGGCAGCGCGGGGTCCGCGAGCCCGACCTCGGGCTGCAGCGTCGTGCCCTGCGCCAGCCCGAGGTTCGAGCTCGCCGCTTCCGCCTGGCTCGGCGGCGTGAAATAGCGCGCGTAGCCGGCGTGCAGGGTCGTCGCCGCGTCGGGCTTGTAGACGAGCGCGGCGCGCGGGCTCAGCTGGTTTGCGGTCACGTATTGGTAGAGCTGGTCGAAGCGCAGGCCGAGGTTCAGCGTCAGCGGGTCGGCGAGCTTGATCTCGTCCTGCACGTAACCGCCGGCGTTGATGCCGAGCTTGGCATTGTTGTCGGTGAAGGTGACGGGGACCGATGTCGGGTCGCCGGCCGCGTTCAGCCGCAGCGCGGTCAGGATGCTGTCGTTGTTGGTCTGCTCGCCGGTCAGGTCGAAGCCCGCGCGGATCGTTTGCCGGGCATCGAGCTTGTAAGCCGCGTCGCCGGCCAGGCCGCCGAGCCAGCTGCGCCGCGCGACGTCGGACGAGACGTCGTTGAAGGCGAGGTCGTTGAAATTATCCGGCACGAAATGGACCCGCGCATAGCGCGTGAACACGGAGAGCTGCGTGTCGAGCGGGCCGTCCGAGGTCTGCAGCGCCGCGAGATTGTAGGCGACGGTGTCCGTCTCGTTCTCGTTCAGCGCCAGCGAGTTGACGTTCGGACCACCGAAGTCGCCAAGCGGCTGCAGGCCGGGGATGTTCGGGATCTGGAAGTGGCTCGCCGAGGCGCCGGTGATGAAGGTGAAGCGCGCCGTGTCGCTCAGCGTCTGCGACAGGTAGCCCAGCGCCTTGCCCTGCTCGGTGCGGTCGTGGATCGGGTCGTAGCTCGGCGTCGGGTTCTCGATGCCGACATTGCCGCGGAATCCGGACAGGTTGACGTAGATCTGCGTGTTGCCGGAGGCGGTCCCGTAGTCGAGCCGCGGCTGGATCACGCCGTGGCTGCCGCCGTAGATCGAGACTTCGCCACCGGCCGTCGCGAAGTCGCGCGTCGTGATGTCGAGGACGCCAGAGGTGCGCAGCCCGTATTGAGCCGGCAGCGTGCCGGTGAGGAGCTGCAGCGAGCCGATGAAGCCCGAGTCGAGGATCGGGCCCAGGCCGGAGACACCGTCCGGCAGCAGCAGCCCGTTGATGCGGTATTGGACGTTCGCGTATTCGTTGCGGATGTGGAAGTCCGGATGGCTCGCGGCGGAATCCTGCGACACGCCCGGCAGCTGCAGGATCAAGCGATCGAACGGCGTGTTCTCGCCCTGCGGCAGCGCATCGATCTGCTTGCGGTCAAGACTCGTCGCGGTCGCGCCGATCTTCGGCAGGATCTGCGTGTCGCGCGCGCGATCGAAGGCGGCGCGCTTGGCACTCGCGGAATCCTGCGTGCTGATCTCTATGTCGGGCAGGGTGATCGCCGTCTCGGCGCGGGCGGACCGCGATGCGACGGCAGCGAGCGCCGCCACGAGGGCTGCGACGGCAGGATGGAGCGAACTTCGACGCATGGAGGATGGCGGGACGCGACTGACGCGATCGAGCTAGGCGGCAGGCGCTTCAGTTTTGTGACGGACGACCGGGTTCGGGGCGGCTGTGGCTTTCTTGCCGATGCGGAAGAGGCCGCGCCTCACCCCATCAATTTCGTCGTCTTCGCGAAATAGAGCAGGGCGATGGTCTTCAGGTCGATGATCTCGCCGCGCTCGACCATCGTGATCGCGTCATCGAGCGTCGTCTCGATCACCTCGATGTCCTCGCCTTCCTCGACGAGGCCGCCGCCCTTCGAGACGCGGTCCTTCGCGGTGTAGGGCGCGACGAAATAATGCAGGCGCTCGGCGAAGCTGCCGGGCGAGGAATAGGCCACGAAGATCGGGCGCGGCGCGCCGGAAAGCCGGATGCCCGTCTCCTCCTCGGTCTCGGCGACGATGCGGGTGAGCGCGTCGGCGCCCTCGAGCTTGCCGGCGCAGGCCTCGATCAGCCCCTCGTTCTCCTGCTTCACGAACGCGACGCCGCGGAACTGGCGGATCAGGATGATCGTGCCGCGTGCGGGATCGTAGGGAAGGATCGCCGCGCCGTCGCCGGTGTCGAGGATCTCGCGCGTCATCTCGCTCATGTCGCCGTCGGAGCGGCGCCGGCGGAACACGATGCGTTCCAGCGTCGCGAAACCGCGGGAGAGGACCTCGCGGCTGATGATCTGCGTCTTGCCCGGCTTGCTCACGTGGTCAGGGTCCGAATTGCTCGCGCAGGATGCGCTCGTCGAGGGAATGGCCGGGGTCGTGCAGCAGCACGAGACCGGTGGCGAGATCCATCGCGATCTCGACATGGACGACGTTGCGGACCTCGAAATGATCGGCCACGGCGGAGACGGGGCGCTTGGCCGCCTCGAGCACCTCGATCTCGATCTGCGCGGTGTCGCGCAGCAGCGCGCCGCGCCAGCGCCGCGGGCGGAAGGCCGAGATCGGCGTGATCGTCATCAGCGAGGTGTTGAGCGGCAGGATCGGGCCGCCCACGGAGAGGTTGTAGGCGGTCGAGCCGGCGGGCGTGGCGGCGAGCACGCCGTCGGCGATGAGCTCGTCGAGGCGCTCGATCCCGTCGATCGCGATCTTTAGCTTCACCGCCTGGTAGGTCTGGCGCGACAGGAACACCTCGTTGATCGCGCGGCCTTCCGACACCTCGCCCGAGGCCGAGGTCGCGCGCATCACGAGCGGGTGGATGATGGACGGCTGCGCCGCATCGAGGCGCTCGACCAGGTTGATGTCGCGCCACTCGTTCATGAGAAAGCCGACCGAGCCGTGGTTGATGCCGAAGATCGGCACCGGCTTGTCCATGAAGCGGTGCAACGTCTGCAGCATCATGCCGTCGCCGCCGAGCGCGACGACGACGTCAGCCTCGGCCTCCGATGCGCAGCCATAGCGCTCGCAATAGGCTTCGCGCGCGCGATCGGCATCGGGCGTGCCCGACGAGAGGAAGGTGATGCGCTCGTAGCGGTGGCCGTCGCCGGGCTCGTCGGGCATCAGCGCCTCGGGAGATGGGGACGGGCTGTCGATGGCGGTGCCCCGGTCAGTAGCGCTCGTGCAGGCCATGCCGGCGATGGCGATGATGCACGACCCGCAGCGGCGCGTCGTCGTGAATATAACCGCCCGGCTCGTTCAGGTAGAGGTCGACCTCGTCGCTCGCGGCGGTCGCGATGCAGCGACCGTAACTCGGGACGAAGCCGGGGCTGCAGTAATATTCGGCCCGCGCCGGCGCGGCCTCGGCGGCGAGTGCCATCCCGAAGGCGAGGACGAGAAGGGCGTGGCGACGCATGCGTGTGTCCCGGTTGCGGCAAAGGCCGCGCTCCGGCCAGCCTAGCCGATCCAAGCGCGCCGACCTAGCCCCTGCGACGCGTTCGGATCGGGCTGTGGCTTGGGTGTCGCTCTCCAGCAAGGCCTAGTCGTTCGCCGTCGCCTTGATGTCGAGCGAATCAAGCAGAGCGCCGGGGTCGCCCAGCATGGCGATGGCGCCGACGCCGAGGCCCTCCTTGGAGCCGAGCGAGACGTGCAGCGTCTTCGGATCGGCGATGAACTTCGACACCGCGTCGCCGATCGTCTTGATGCCCTGGCCCTCGCCGAGCATCGCGGGCAGCTTGTTCTTGAAGAAGTCGACGCCGAAGGCGCGCTCGGCATCGACGCTGATCCCGTCCTGCTGCGCCTTGAGCGCGATCGCCTTCTCGAACAGGCCGGCGTTGGCGAGCTTGAGGTCGAGCGTCTTGGCCAGCACGGCGATGGCCGAGGCCTGCGACACCTCGGGATCGGCCGAGAGCAGGTCCGGCGACACGTTGGCCAGGCGCAGCGTCAGCTCGAGCGAGCCCATCGCCGGCTCGTCGAGCGACAGCTTGTGGATCGTCAGCTCCTGCGCGCCAGCATCGTAGGACGACGTGAAAGCGCCGTTCAGCGTGGCGTGCCGATAGCCCATCTCGTTCAGCGAATGGGTGACGACGCCGTCCGGCGCGAGATCGAGGCCGAGGTTCTCGACATTCGCCGAGCCGGTCGAGGGGATCGCGCTCGGGCCGCCCTCCTGCGCCAACGCGACATGGCCGATCGTCAGCTTCAACGGCACCGTCGTGGCGTCGCGCGGCGCGACCTCCATCGTGATCGTGCCGAGGTCGAGCTTGCCCGGCCGCGCGGAAACGCGCGAGTCGGCGCCCTTTTCGGGAATCGTGATGGCGCCGAGATCGGCGCTGCCGATGCCCAGCTTCGCGGTCGGGCCCGTCAGGCTGAAGCCGCGCAGATGCAGGGCGCCGATCTTGCCCGCGCCTAACCCCTGCAGGCCAACCTGCGTCGCCGACAGCGCGGTGTCGCCGTCGCCGGAGGTCGCGTGCATGGCGAACTCGTCGACATCGAGGGTCGCGATCTGAAAGCTTTGCGCGAGGTCTGCCAGCAGCTGCGCCGAGGCCGCGTTGGAGCCCGGCGCGGCCGCCGCATCGGCGAGCGCGGTCGAGAGCGGGCGGCCGGCGACGACGGTGGCGGTGATCGAGCCGACATTGACGCCGGCGTTGTGCGCGGCATTCGCCAGCGTCAGCTTTTCCAGCACGAGCTTGTCGAACAGCGGCTTCTGCGGCTCGGACGAATCGGTGCGGCGGGTCAGCGCGACATGCGCGAGCTGGGCGAGGTCGACGTTGGCGGCCTCGATCGGCCCGGTCGCGAGATTGGCTGCATCCTGTCCGGCCATGATGGCGAGCGAAACGCTCGCGGCGCTGGCGGCCGACGCCTTGCCGGCAACGACGTTGGCGAGCGCGACCTCATGGATCACGCCGTGCCGCTCGGAGCCGGACGTCGTGTCGTCGATCGCGATCTCGGGGATCGCCACGGCGCGCGCGGTGAGCTTGGCGAGGCGCGCCTCGAGACTGTCTGCGGCCTTGGAATCGACCAGCGCGGCAAGGCCGTCCTTGGTCAGGTCGGTGCCGGCGATCTGGATCGTCTTGAAGCGATACGTCGTCGCGCCGGTGGTGAACGCGACGTCGTCGATCGAGATCGTGTTGGCGCCGGAGGGCGGGGTTGTCGGTGCCTCGGCGCGGGCAGGCTCGACGAGGCTCGCCATGTCGCCGAGACGCGCAGCGAAGGGGAGGCGCAGCCGCCCGATGGTCAGGCCGCCGTCGCTGACTCCTTCCGCGACGAGCTCGCCGGCGAGCGGGCGCAGGTGCCACGCGCCGATGCGCAAACCGGGATTCGCCGCGAGGAGGGCGGTGACGTCGCGTTGCGCGCTCGCGTGCAACGCCGCCTGCGCGCCGACGAGGCCGAGGCAGAGCCCGGCTGCGGAAAGCCAGAGGGTGGGACGCGACATGGCGCGCTAGATGGCGAAGCTCGTTCCGCAGCCGCAGGATGCGGTCGCCTGCGGATTGTGGATCTTGAAGGCGCGGCCCATCAGGTCGTCGACGAAATCGATGCTGGAGCCGCGCAGATATTCGAGCGAGGTCTGGTCGATCAGCACCGTGGCGCCGTCGCGCTCGAGCACGAGGTCGTCCGGCTCGCGCGCGGTTACGATGTCGTAGGTGTACTGGAAGCCCGAGCAGCCGCCGCCGTCGACGCCGACGCGCAACACGGATCCGGGTGTCTCCTTCGCCAGGATCTCGGTGACGCGCCTGGCGGCGGAGGCCGTGATGGCGACGGGAAGCTCGAGGGCCGAATCGATCACAGTATCGGTCATGATGTGTCCGGTGATGGCTGAGGACAGCGCGAGCGCGCGCTTGCCACCTCTTGTCCTGAAAGATACGTGCCCGCTGACCCGATCGCAACCGGCGACGCGTCGCCGAAGAGACCGTTCGAGGAGCCAAGCGAGGAGCCAAGGGGTGGAAAGAGCGTCCTACGCCGCCGATCCCGCGGCCAGCGCCGGCCGGCTCATCCCCGAGCCCGGCTCGCGCACGCGCTCCGACTTCCAGCGCGACCGCGACCGCATCATCCACTCGACCGCCTTCCGCCGGCTCGCCCACAAGACGCAGGTCTTCGTGCCGCACGAGGGCGATCATTATCGCACGCGGCTGACGCATTCGATCGAGGTCGGCCAGCTCGCGCGGGCCCTGGCGCGGTCGCTGCAGCTCGACGAGGACCTCGCCGAGGCGATCGCGCTGGCGCACGACCTCGGCCACACGCCGTTCGGCCATACCGGCGAGGAGGTGCTCGACGCCGCGCTCGATGATCTCGGCGGCTTCGATCACAACGCACAGACGCTGCGCATCGTCACCAAGCTCGAGCGGCGCTACGCCGCCTTCGACGGGCTGAACCTCACCTACGAATCGATCGAGGGGCTCGCCAAGCACAACGGGCCGCTCGTCGCCTGGGACGGCACGCCGGTGGCGGCGCACGCGCGGCGCGGGCTGCCCGGCATCTTCCTCGAGCTCGACGCGGTGCGCGCGCTCGACCTTTCGCGCTGGCCCTCGGCCGAGGCGCAATGCGCCGCGCTCGCCGACGACATCGCCTACAACGCGCATGACCTCGACGATGGCCTGCGCGCCGGCCTGTTCGGGCTCGAGGCCTGTCGCGCGGTGCCGTTCCTGGCCGGGCTGATCGACGAGATCGACGATCGCCATCCCGGCCTCGACGCGAACCGCACGGTGCACGAGCTGACCCGCCGGCTCATCACCCGCTTCGTCGAGGACACGATCACGGAGAGCGCGACGCACTTGCAGGAGTGCGCGAGCCTCGAGGCGGTGCGCGACCTCGGCCATGCCGCGGTGGCCTTCTCGCCGGCGATGGCAACGGCCGAGGCGGCGATCAAGCGCTTCCTGTGGGACAACATGTATCGGCACCCGGCGATCGTCGTGATCCGCGAGGGGGCGGCGGCGGTGGTGCGCGACCTCTTCGCGCTCTACCGCACGCAGCCGGCCCTGATGCCGCAGGAATGGGTGTCGCGGCTCGGCGCGGGCGAGGGGGCAGGGCGCCGCGAGCGCCTGGTCGGCGACTACATCGCCGGCATGACCGACCGCTACGCGATCGCCCAGCACCGCGCGCATTTCGCGACGACGCCGGAGCTGCGGTATGGGCGGGCGCGGTAGGGTTTAGGCGGACCAGGGATCGAGGACACAGAAGCCGCAGCCCGCGAAATCCGCGACGTCGCGGGTGACGAGCGTCGCCTGGTTCGCCGCGACGATCCCGGCGATCTGAGCGTCCATCGGCTGCATGGGGCGCCCGGCGCCACCTCGCGAGGCAAACAAACGAGCAAATTGTGCCGCTGACGCGCTTTCGAAGCCGAGAATCTGTGACGGAGCGGCGAGCGAACACTCTCGTCGCCGCAGCACGCAGGTCGTCGCGACGGCGACCAGCGGGAAGCAATGCTATGCCAACAAGAAGCTCGGCCTCGCTGACGGCGGTCGTGAAGATGTCTTCCGGCGATTGGGCGTTCATCCAGAGGAGCACAGATGACTCCGGTCGCGGTCGCATCAGCTCCGACAGAACGTTCGTATCGAGCACAAGCACCTTGCGCTTAATCGAACGTCGGCGGCTCGCGATCCGGGAGCTTCCTCAGCCAGTCGAGATCGAGCTCGACGCCCCCCAGCTTCGCGAATTCCTCGTGAATGGCCTGTCCTAGATTCTTGTCGGGCAGGGCACTGCGAGCGAGAAGCGCCGTGCCGAGCACATCGCGGGCCTCGTCCTCCGGCGACTGGCCGTTGGCGGCAGCGCGCTCGCGAAGGCGGGCTTCGATCGCATCATTGTCGATTTTGACAGTCAGCATGTCGCCGCCTCCAGCCGTGACAAGCCCAGCCGTGGCAAGCTGCGCCGCTGCCCCAGCGCCCGCAGCACGCCGCCCGCGGCCGATCTTTGACGCCCCGCCCGAAATCCCCTACCGCCTCGCGCGACCGCGCCTCGCGCCAGACCCCGAATTCACATGAACATCTTCGCTCTCTTCCACGATCGCGTCGCCGCGATCCTCGCCGGTATCGTCGCGCAGGGGCGGCTGCCGGCCGCGCTCGATCTCACGCGCTTCGTCGTCGAGCCGCCGCGCGAGGCGGCGCATGGCGACCTCGCGGTGAACGCCGCGATGGTCTACGCCAAGGAGGCGAAGGCGGCCGGCTTTTCCAACCCGCGCCAGCTGGCGGTCGAGATCGCCGCGGCGCTGGCCGTGCAGGACGATGTCGACCAGGCCGAGGTGGCCGGTCCGGGCTTTATTAATATCCGCCTGCAACCCATTGTTCTGAATGATGTCTTGCGTGTTGCGCTGGCCGATCCTGTCGGCTTCGCGCGCGCCGCGGGGGCGGCGGCCGGCACCGCGCCCGTCAACGTCGAATACGTCTCCGCCAACCCGACCGGGCCGATGCACGTCGGGCATGGCCGCGGCGCCGTCTTCGGCGATGCGCTGGCGCGGCTGATCGCGTTCGCCGGCCGGCCGGTCACCAAGGAGTATTACATCAACGATGCCGGCGCGCAGGTCGATAAGCTCGCCCATTCCGCCTTTGCGCGCTACCGCGAGGCGCTCGGCGAGACCATCGACCCGGAGAGCCTTGACTATCCCGGTGATTACCTGAAGCCCGTCGGTCTGGCGCTCGCCGCGCAGCACGGCCCGGCGCTGAAGGCGATGCCGGAGACGGAGTGGCGGCCGATCGCTCGCGAGGCGGCGATCGCCGCGATGATGGACCTGATCCGCGACGATCTCGCCGCGATCGGCATCACGCACGACGTCTTCTTCTCGGAGCGCTCGCTGATCCACGGGCCGGGCGGCGACGCCGTGGCGGCGGCGATCGCGACGCTGCGCGACAAGGACCTCGTCTACGTCGGCCACTTGCCACCGCCCAAGGGCAAGCCCGACGACGAGTGGGAGGACCGCGAGCAGACGATGTTTCGCTCGACCCAGTTCGGCGACGACGTCGATCGGCCGCTGCTCAAGTCCGACGGCGGCTACACCTATTTCGCCAGCGATATCGCCTATCACAAGGTGAAGATGGACCGCGGCGCGACGGAGCTCATCGACGTGATGGGCGCCGACCACGGCGGCTACGTGAAGCGCATGCAGGCGGCGGTGCGCGCGCTGTCCGACGGCAAGGCCGCGCTCGACGTGAAGCTCGTCCAGCTCGTCCAGCTGATGCGCGCCGGCGAGCCGGTGAAGATGTCGAAGCGGGCCGGCACCTTCGTCACCCTGCGCGAGGTCGTCGACGAGGTCGGCGTCGACGCGGTGCGCTTCATGATGCTCTACCGCAAGAACGACGCGCCGCTCGAGTTCGACCTCGCCAAGGTGATCGAGCGCTCGAAGGAGAACGCGGTCTTCTACGTGCAGTACGCCCATGCCCGCACGCGGGCCGCGCTGCGCAACGGGACGAAGGTGTTTCCCGATCTCGACGTTTCGCCGGCCGCGCTCGGGAAGGCCGACCTGGCGTTGCTGGCGGACGCTGGCGAGATCGCGCTGCTGCGGCACATCGCCCTGTTTCCGCGGTTCGTCGAAGCGGCGGCGGCCGCGCATGAGCCGCATCGCGTTGCGTTCTACCTATACGATCTAAGCTCGGCTTTTCATGCTCATTACACGCGCGGAAGTCGTGAGCAGCCACAATTACGCTTTGTTTACGAAGAAAGTAGAGAAATGACTTGTGCGCGTCTGGCGTTGGTTTCGGCCATCGGCGGCGTGATCTCGACGGGACTGGACATTCTAGGCGTGTCCGCCCCGGCCGAGATGTAACGCGCCGCACCGCCGTCGACGCTAGCGTCGAAGGTGTCGGATGTTTCGGCGGGCTTGTCCCGCGGTGATTAAGCGTTTGCGCGGCGTCAAGTCGCGGCACGAGGTCAGAGTATGAGCGAGACCGTGGCTAGACAGCGCCCCCCTGTCGATCTTGACGATTTCGAGCGCCGCTTCCGGCAGACTCAGCGCCCGGCGCATGAGGATGATCCGTTGGCCGAGCTCGCCCGCATCGTCGGCGACGAGCACGATCCCTACGGCGAGGTGTTCGCCCAGCCGTCCGCCCCCGTGCATCAGGACTTCCGCCCGAGCTTCGCGCCGCACGGACGCCACGAAGACTTCCGGCATGAGCCGTCGTTCGGCGACGCCGAGGCGCCTGCCGCCGGCAAGCCGCGCTTCATGGCCGATTTCGCGGCGATCGAAGCGGGCCTGCGTGCCGCCGCGCCGCAGCCTTTCGACCACCAGCATCAAGATCAGCTGCTGCATCCGCAGGTCGCGCCCGGCCACGACATGCAGCCGGATTACGCCGAGCCCGACTACGCCTTCCCGCCCGAGTCGCAGGCTCAGGCCGGCTGGGCCGACCCGGCTCAGGGTCCGTCAAGCCACCGGACGCCCGCCAAGAAGCGCGGCGCGCTGAACCCCACCTATGCCATCGCCGGCTCGATCGCGATCGCGGTCATCGGTATCGGCGTCGCCTTTGCCTACAAGGGCACCGGCTCGAGCCCGCGCGAGATCAGGACGATCATGGCCGCCGCCGGCCCGACCAAGATCGCGCCGCCGGCCGACGCCAAGTCCGATGCCTCGGACCAGGACGCGACCGGTCTGAACCAGACCGCGCCGACCAAGCTCGTCAACCGCGAGGAGCAGCCGGTCGACCTGCAGCAGGCCGTCCAGGACAACGCGGCGCGCGCCCGCGGCACCGATGCTTCGAGCGTCCCCGTGCCGGGCCAGCCCGACGGGACGATCAGCCCCGACTATTCCGCGATGGGCACCGCTGCCCCGGCCGCGTCCAACGGCCACGCCTACAGCGACCAGGGGTTCGGCGTCGGCATGCCGCTGCCGAAGAAGGTCAAGTCGGTGATGGTGAAGCCCGACGGCACGATCGTGTCGAACGGGCAGGACAACGCCGCGCAGGATAATCCCGCGCCTGCCATGGCCGCGCCGAGCATCGTCGCGCCGGCGGCTCAGGCCCCGAAGATGGGCGATCGCATCGGCGCCCTCGTCGAGGGCGCGACCCCCGCGGCCGCCACGCCGAAGACCCACGCCAAAGGCGCGAAATCGACGACCCGCGTCGCGACCGCGGCGCCGGCCCCCGAGCCGACCGACGATGCCGCCCCCGCGCCGAAGCCGGCCAAAACGGCGAAGAAGACCAAGCCGGTCAAGGTCGCCACGGCCGAGACCGGCACCGAGCAGGCCAACGATGCCGGCGACGACGCTAAGCCCGCGGGCACCGGCGCCTGGGCGGTGCAGCTCGCTGCGCCCGGCTCGGAAGCCGACGCGCGGTCAGCCACCTCGAAGCTGCTGAAGAAGTTCTCGGGTGCCCTGCACGGGCATCGTCTCGGCTTCCATCGCGCCGACAGCAACGGCAAGACGGTCTACCGCGTCCGCGTCTCGAGCCTCTCGAAGGAGGACGCCACCAGCCTCTGCTCGAAGCTCAAGGGCGACGGGGGCACCTGCTTCATCGCCAAGAACTGATGCTACGCACGGGTGTCGTCCTTCTCCCGCTTGCGGGAGAAGGTGGCCCCGCGAAGCGGGGTCGGATGAGGGGGCCTTACGCCTCTCCGTCGATCATTCTGCCGGCGTCAAATTCCCTCATCCAACCCGACTTCGTCGGGCCCCCTTCTCCCGCAAGCGGGAGAAGGCAGGTGCGCGCCACATGACCAGAGCCTTCGTTTGCGGTTGCCTTGGTCCGCGCCTCGATGACGACGAGCGCGCCTTCCTGAGGGACGCCGATCCGATCGGCGTCATCCTCTTCCGCCGCAACGTCGAGAGTCCGGACCAGGTCCGCGCGCTCACCGCCGAGATCAGGGCCGCGATCGGACGCGAAAACGTCTTCGTCCTCGTCGATCAGGAGGGCGGCCGCGTCCAGCGGCTAGGGCCGCCGCACTGGCGCAAGTATCCCGCGGCGGCGCGCTTCGCCGCCATCCAGGACCTCGACGCCCGCGCCGCCGCGATCCGTCTCGCGGCCTGTCTCATCGGCGAGGACCTGAAGGCCGTCGGCATCGATGTCGACTGCCTGCCGGTGCTCGACGTGCCGGTCGAGGGCGCGCATGACGTCATCGGCGACCGCGCCTACGCCCGCGACCCTGTGGCCGTCGCCATGTTGGGGCGGGCCGCTGCCGAGGGCATGCTCGACGCCGGCGTCCTGCCGGTCATGAAGCATGTGCCCGGCCACGGCCGCGCAGGCGCCGACAGCCACCTGGCGCTGCCCGTCGTCGAGGCGGCACGCGGCGCGCTCGAGGCGTCGGACTTCGTGCCCTTCGCGATGAACGCCGACCTGCCGGCGGCGATGACGGCGCATGTCGTCTACACCGCGCTCGATCCCGAGCGTCCGGCGACAATATCGCCCGTCATCGTCGACACGATCATCCGCAAGGCCATCGGCTTCGACGGGCTGCTGTTCTCCGACGATCTGTCGATGAAGGCGCTGCCGGGCACGTTCCGGGAGAAGACCGAGGGGCTGTTCGCGGCCGGCGTCGACATCGCGCTCCATTGCAACGGCGACCGGCACGAGGCGGCGGCGGTGGCGGCGGCGTCGCCCCCCGTCGAGGGCGCCTGCGCGGCGCGGGTCGCCCGGGCGCGCGCCGCGATGGTGCGGGCACGGCCGGACTTCGATCCTGTGGATGCGGTCGCGATGCTCGATCGCGTGCTTGCGACGACAGGCTGAACGGCCGAAACTCCGGCCGCCTCGATCCGAGGCGGGGACGGATATGGCGGAGCCGATTTTCGAGAACGACCCGAGCCTCGCGCGCGAGGCCACGGAGGACGAGCGCTTCGTCGTCGACGTCGACGGCTTCGAAGGGCCGCTCGACCTGTTGCTCGAGCTCGCGCGGCGCCAGAAGGTCGACCTGCAGCGCATCTCCGTGCTGGCGCTGGCCGAGCAATATCTCCTCTTCATCGAGGAGGCGCGCACGCTGCGCTTGGAGCTCGCCGCCGATTACCTCGTCATGGCCGCCTGGCTCGCCTACCTGAAATCGCGCCTGCTGCTGCCGCGCGCCAAGGCCGAGGAGGCGGAAGACCCAAGCGACCTCGCCGCCGCGCTGGCCGAGCGGCTGCGCCGGCTCGAGATCATCCGCGCCGCCGGGCAGGCGCTCGAGGCACGGCCGCGCGTCGGGCGTGATCTGATGCTGCGCGGCATGCCGGATCCGACGATCCTCGACGGCGATGGCGGCGCGCCGGTCTGGACCGCGACGATCTTCGACCTGCTCTCCGCCTACACGCGCCAGCGCCAGAAGCAGGTGACGACGCGCTTCAGCCTGCGCCGGCGCGTCGTCTGGTCGCTCGCCGAGGCGCGCGCTGCGCTGCAGCGGCTCGTCGGCGAAGCGGCGGATTGGACCGCGCTTGACGGCTTCCTCATCGATTATTGCGTGACGCCGGAGCTGCGCCGCACGGTGCGGGCCTCCTCCTTCTCGGCGATGCTGGAGATGGTGAAGGAGGGTGAGCTGGCGCTGCGTCAGGATGCCGCTTTCGCGCCGCTCTGGGTCAAGCGCAAATCGCCGCCCGCTGCGCCGGTCGCCCTGGTGGAGGCCGGCTGATGGCCGAGATCGCGCGCCTGTTTCCCGATGTCGAGCAGCCGCGCGACGCGCGCCAGCTCGCCGAGGGCAAGCGCATCGCCG
Source organism: Beijerinckiaceae bacterium (assembly GCA_965277735.1). Taxonomy (GTDB): domain Bacteria; phylum Pseudomonadota; class Alphaproteobacteria; order Rhizobiales; family Beijerinckiaceae; genus RH-AL1. Next base: position 2,426,905 of record CBDIDO010000003.1, on the reverse strand, counting down.
AGGCGCTGCTGTTTGCCGCGACCGAGCCGCTCGCCGAGGACAAGATCGCCGCCCGCCTGCCGGACGGCTTGGCGGTGGCCGACGTGCTCGCTGCGCTGAAGGAGGACTATGCCGACCGCGGCGTGCGGCTCGTTCGGGTCGGCGCCAAATGGCTGTTCCGCACCGCCGACGACCTCGCCTGGCTGCTGTCGGCGAGCGGGCGCGAGGTGCGCAAGCTGTCGCGCGCGGCGCTCGAGACGCTGGCGATCATCGCCTACCACCAGCCGGCGACCCGCGCCGAGATCGAGGACATCCGCGGCGTAGCCGTCGCCAAAGGCACGCTCGACGTGCTGCTGGAGACGGGCTGGGTGAAGCCGCGCGGCCGCCGCCGCTCGCCGGGCCGCCCGATCACCTTCGGCACCACGGACGGCTTCCTGCTGCACTTCGGGCTGGAGGCGATCGGCGACCTGCCGGGCCTCGACGAGCTGCGTGGCGCCGGCCTGTTCGACGGCCGCCTGCCGACCGGCTTCACGGTGCCGCTGCCCCGCGACGGCGACCTCGAGGACGACGAGGACCCGCTCGACGCCGACGCGGAGGACACGCCGGAGGAGGAGCTCTACGCCGAGACCGACGGCGACCCGCAGGAGCCGGCCGACGAGGACGACGAGGATTCGTTGGACCGCGACCCGTTCGCCTGAAGTGGTGGGTCTTTCCTTCTCCCGCTTGCGGGAGAAGGTGGCCCCGCGAAGCGGGGTCGGATGAGGGATGTACCGGAAGGTCTCCTTCGACTGGCATGAGCGACCCCGACCTCCCTCATCCGACCCGACTTCGTCGGGCCACCTTCTCCGCAAGCGGGAGAAGGGAAGGGTGTCGCGTGCCTTGTGTTCGCTCTGCCGGGGGCATAAGTCAGTCCTGAATACTTCACAGCGTGCGCGCGGGAGCTTTACGCCATGGGCAGCATGTCGCTCATCCACTGGATCATCGTCGGCGCGGTTCTGCTTCTGTTTTTCGGCGGCAAGAACAAGATCTCCGACGTCATGGGCGACGTCGCCAAGGGCATCAAGAGCTTTAAGAAGGGCCTCTCCGAGGACGACGAGCCGCGCGCAACACCGCGCCCGGTCGAGCCGCCGCGCACCGACCCGGTCCGCTCGCTCGACCATGAGCCCGTCTCGCGCGAGACGGTCGCCCGCGAGACGGAGCCGCGCCAGGTCGGCTGATCTCCCGCCGAATTTATCGGGAGGCCGCGCGCCATGCTCGACTTCGATGCCGGCAAGTTGATGATCGTCGGGATCATCGCGCTCATCTTCATCCCGCCGAAGGACCTGCCGCGCGTGCTGCGTCAGGCCGGGCAGATGGTCGGCAAGCTGCGCCGCATGGCGAGCGAGTTCCAGGGCCAGTTCATGGACGCGATGCGCGAGGCCGACATGGCCGACCTGCGCAAGGAAGCCCAGAAGCTCGCCGACGGCGCCAAGGCGCAGATGGGGCTCGGCGAGGTCGAGGCGCACAACCGCTCGCTCATGCAGGCGATCGAGCGCAAGGACCCGCCCAAGCCGGAGATCGCGCCGCACCAAGACGCGCCGCACCAGGATCCGCCGCAGCTCGACGCGGCCGAGCCGCTGCCCGACGCGACGTCGGAACATCCAAAGAGCGAGCCGGAAACGGCCAAGCCCGTCCCGCATTCGGCCTGAGCCGCTCGAGAGTAAAGTGCAGATTTTCGTGAGCGAAATTGGGTCGGGGCGTAGAGCCGCCACGCCATCCCTTCTCCCGGCTGCGGGAGAAGGCAGGAGACGGATCGGCACCACGCGATGACCGATGCCGACATCGAGGCGACCAAGGCGCCTCTCATGGATCACATCATCGAGCTGCGCACGCGCCTGATCCGCGCGCTGGCCGCGTTCATCGCGATGTTCCTGCTCTGCTTCTTCTTCGCCAAGGATATCTTCAACCTGCTGGTGATCCCCTACGCGCATGTCGCGGGGGCGGACGCGCGGCTGATCTACACGGCGCCGCAGGAATACTTCTTCACGCAGATCAAGGTCGCGTTCTTTGCTGCCGCCTACCTGTCGTGCCCGGTGATCTTCACCCAGCTCTACGCCTTCGTCGCGCCGGGCCTCTACAAGCACGAGCGCAATGCGTTCGCGCCGTATCTCTTCGCGACCCCGGTCTTCTTCGCGCTCGGCGCGGTGCTCGTCTATTTCATCGTGATGCCGAACCTGCTGCATTTCTTCATCGGCATGGAGCAGTCGAAGGAGCCCGGCCGCGCGCAGATCGAGCTGCTGCCGCGTGTCAGCGAGTACCTCTCGCTGATCATGACGCTGATCTTCGCTTTCGGCGTGATGTTCCAGCTGCCGGTGGTGCTCACGCTGCTCGGGCAGGTCGGCATCGTCGACACGGCGTTCCTGCGCGCCAAGCGTCGCTACGCGGTGGTGCTGGTGTTCATCGCCTCGGCGATCCTGACGCCGCCCGACGCCTTCTCGATGCTGGCGCTCGCCGTGCCGGCCTATGCGCTCTACGAGGGCGCGATCGTCTCCGTCGGCGTGATGGAGCGCCGGCGTAAGCGCGACGAGGCGGCGAAGGACGCGGACGCTTAGGCCTGTCTGGGGGCGCAGCCGTCGACATCGCGGCAAGGCGCGATTGGTCGACACCTCGCAAGGACGCGCGTATTGTAATAACGCTCGTTATAATACGAGGCTTGGCCATGAACACGAGGCCCGATCATTCCGTTCTCAAGGTCACCCAGATCGGCAACTCGCTTGGCGTCGTCCTGCCACGCGAGGTGCTTGCCGACCTGAAGATCGACAAGGGCGACAAGCTCTTTCTAACGCGCTCCCCCGACGGCTATCGCATCACGCGGCACGATCCCGAGTTCGAGCAGCAGATGACGGTTGCGCGCGATATCATGAAGCGGCGCCACAACGTCCTCCGCGAGCTGGCGAAGTGACGCCATGGCGAACTTCGTCTTCCTGAGCCGCGACGTCGTCCTGGCGATCCACGAGGAGCGCCCAGCATGGCGGCGAGCATCGGTGTGCGTGAGGAAGGGCTGCTCGAGTCAGCGCTCGCGCGCGCCGTCAATCGCGCCATGTATGACGATGGAACCGATGTCGCGGCCATCGCGGCGGACTACGCCTTCGGCATCGCAAAGAATCATCCCTTCATCGACGGCAACGAGCGCACCGCCTATGTCGCGATGGAGCTTTGCCTAGCTCTGAACGGCCTCCGGCTCGAGGCCGACGACGAGAGCGCGCTGATGACCATGCTCGCCCTCGCGTCCGGCGAGATCGATGGCGAAGGCTTCGCCGACTGGATCCGAAAGAAAGCGGCGCCGGCGCCCGACTGAACGCGGCAGCCCGCGCCTTTCCCCTCCGCGTGGCCTGTGCGAAGAGGGGCCGCCATCGCCCACCTTCAACCCGAGTCTCGCTCCGCCCATGCTCGATCCACGCTGGATTCGCGACAATGCCGCCGCCTTCGACGAGGGGCGGCGCAAGCGCGGGCTGGCACCGCTCTCGGGCGAGCTGATCGCGCTGGACGATCAGCGGCGTGCGACGGTGGCGGCGGCGCAGCAGGTACAGGAGCGCCGGAACGCCGCGAGCCAGGCGGTCGGCGCCGCGATGAAGGCGAAGGACCAGGCCACGGCCGACGCGCTGAAGGCCGAGGTCGCCGAGCTGAAGGGCAAGCTCGGGGCGTTGGAGGCGGAGGAGGCCGAGGCCAGTCGCAAGCTCGACGAGGCGCTCGCGGCGATCCCCAACACGCCGGCCGACGACGTGCCCGAGGGCAAGGACGAGCACGACAACGTCGTCTTCCGCGAATGGGGCGAGAAGCCGCGCCTCGCCTTCCCGCCGAAGGAGCACTTCGCGATCGGCGAAGGCCTCGGGCTGATGGATTTCGAGACCGCCACGAAGCTGTCGGGCGCGCGGTTCGTCGTCACCAAGGGGCCGATGGCGCGGCTCGAGCGCGCGCTCTCGCAATTGATGCTCGACCTGCACACGGGCGAGCACGGCTATACCGAGGTGAACCCGCCGCTGCTCGTGCGCGACGAGGCGATGTTCGGCACCGCGCAGCTGCCGAAGTTTTTGGATGATCAGTTCGGTGCTTACGAGGGTGATGTTCTCAATTCTAGAATGAGAGAGCTGCTCGAAAATCTGCGTGAAAACGAACCGCCCAAGGGTTTGAGTGCAGAAGAGCTGGTCGAGTTTTACCGCGGTGGGGGATGGGCGCTGGATACGCTCAGAGAGATGAACGCTCAGCGGCATAGATTATGGCTGATCCCGACCGCCGAGGTCTCGCTGACGAACCTCGTGCGCGAGGACATCCTCGACGAGGCGACCCTGCCGCTGCGCTTCACCGCGTCCACCCCGTGCTTCCGGGCCGAGGCGGGCGCGGCGGGACGCGACACGCGCGGCATGATCCGCCAGCACCAGTTCACGAAGGTCGAGCTCGTCTCGATCACGACGCCCGAGCAATCGACGGCCGAGCACGAGCGCATGCTCGGCTGCGCGGAGGCGGTGCTGCAGAAGCTCGAGCTGCCCTATCGCGTGATGACGCTGTGCACCGGCGACATGGGCTTTGCCAGCCGCAAGACCTTCGACATCGAGGTCTGGCTGCCGGGGCAGGATCGCTACCGCGAGATCTCGTCCTGCTCGGTCTGCGGCGACTTCCAGGCGCGGCGGATGAACGCGCGCTACCGGCCGGCCGAGGGCAAGGGCACCCGCTTCGTGCACACGCTCAACGGCTCCGGCGTCGCGGTCGGCCGCGCGCTCGTCGCGGTGCTGGAGAACTACCAGGAGGCGGACGGCAGCGTGCGCGTGCCTGAGGCGTTGAAGCCGTATATGGGTGGGCTGGAGAGGATTTCGCGGTCATGATTGACCGTAGGGCGAAGCGCGCGGTTTTCCTTCTCCCGCTTGCGGGAGAAGGTGTCGGCGCGAAGCGACGACGGATGAGGGGATTCGCCGCCTCACCGTTTGCAAGGCAGCAAGCGGCGAGCCCCCTCATCCGACCCGACTTCGTCGGGCCACCTTCTCCCGCAAGCGGGAGAAGGGAAGTGCGAGCGACATGAAAATCCTCATCACCAACGACGACGGCATCCACGCGCCGGGGCTCGACGTGCTCGAGCGCATCGCCAGGCAGCTCTCCGACGACGTGATCGTCGTGGCGCCGGAGAGCGACCAGTCCGGCGTCGCGCATTCGCTGTCGGTCAACGATCCGCTGCGCCTGCGCAAGATCACCGAGACGCGCTATGCGGTGAAGGGCACGCCGACCGATTGCGTGATCATGGGGCTGAAGCACATCCTTCACGACAGCAAGATCGACCTCGTGCTGTCGGGCGTGAACTCGGGCCAGAACGTCGCCGAGGACGTCACCTATTCCGGCACGATCGCCGGTGCGATCGAGGGCACGATCCTCGGCATACCGTCGATCGCGCTGTCGCAGGCCTACGGCAGCCACGCCTACGGCGGCACCGGCGGGCGCGACGGCATCCGCTGGGATTGCGCCGAGCAGCACGGGCCGGCGACGATCCGCAAGATCCTCGACGCCGGCTTCGATGCCGACATCGTCGTCAACGTCAACTTCCCGCCGTGCCCGGCCGAGGAGGTGAAGGGCATCGCCGCGACGATGCAGGGCCGGCGCGACGCGCAGATCGTGCGCATCGACCCGCGCACCGACGGGCGCGGCAACCCGTATTTCTGGATCGCCTTCGGCCGCAAGACCTACGAGGTCGGCAACGGCACCGACCTCGAGGCGCTCTCGCAGCACAAGATCTCGGTGACGCCCTTGAAGCTCGACCTCACCGACGAGCCGACGGTGACGCGCTTTGCGCAAGCCCTCGCCGGCTGACCCGGCGCTCGCCGCGCTGGCCGCGCGCGTGCACGACGCCGACGTCGCCGATGACGCGGCGGAGGCGAAGGCTGCCTTCCATCTGCGCATGCGCGCGCGCGGCATCCAGGACATCCGCGTGCTGCGCGCCTTTGAGGTCGTGCCGCGCCAGGCCTTCGTGCCGCGCCGCTACCTCGACCTCGCGCAGCGCGACCTCGCCCTGCCGATCGATTGCGGGCAAACCCTGCCGGAGCCGTGGCTCGTCGCGCGGATGATCGAGGCCGCCCGGGTCGAGCGCACGCACCGGGTCCTGGAGATCGGCGCCGGCACCGGCTACGCGACGGCGATCCTCTCGCATCTCGCCGCCGACGTCATCGCGCTCGAGCGCTACCAGAGCCTGGCGATCGCGGCGCAGGCCCGGCTCGACACGCAGGGCATCGACAACGCGGCGGTGGTGTGGGGCGACGGGCTGGCGCTGCCCGCCTCTCTCGATCCGGTCGACCGGATCGTCGTGCACGGGGTGCTCGACAATGTGCCGGAGAGCCTGACCGATCGCCTCGCCGAAGGGGGGCTGCTCGTCTGCGCGCGGCCGTCGGCCGCCGGGCAGGTGGTGGCGCGGATCGGCAAGGGCGCCGATGGCGCCTTTGCCGAGACGCTGCTCGGCCCCTGCAGCCTGCAACCGATCCAGCCGGGCCTCGCGGCGACGCTGTGAAGCGTACGCCGTCATTGCGAGCGAAGCGAAGCAACCCAGGTGTGGCAGAAGGTGACCTTCGAGGTCGGTAGCCCCGCACCCCCTGGGTTGCTTCGCTTCGCTCGCAATGACGGCGTTCCGCAAACGCGCCCATCAACCTTAACCCGCGTTAAAACCCTGTAAGAAAGATGGATTTGGTTTGCTCCAGCACTAGATCGTGTCTTCACCAACGGAGGACGATATGCGTTTTGGATCATGGATTGCCGCTGCCGGCGTTGCCGCGATGATGGGAGCGGGCGCCGCCCAGGCTGCGCCGCTCTCGACGGCCGGCGCGCCCAATGCGATGCTGCAGACGGCGGTCGACACCGGCCCCGCGCCGCAGATCGAGCTGGTGCGTAACGGGTGCGGCTTCGGCGAGCATCGCGGCTTCTTTCGCGGCGGCCGGTGCCACTACAATCGCGGCTTCCGCGGCCGCATCCGCGCCCGGCACAACTACATCCGCCGGCACTATTACTGATCCTTCGGTCGGCGCCTGCCAAGCCGACAAAGCCGCCTCGCCGAGCGAGGCGGCTTTTTCGTCTACTCCCCCGCCACCCGGTCCCAGCCCTCGAGCAGCGCGGCGCGCTCTCGCTCGTCCGGCCGATCCCCCGCCTCGTCCTCCAGCGCCCGGCGCAGCGTCGCCTCGGCCTCGTCGACCTGGTGCTGGCGGTCCCACATCGCGGCATAGACGCCGCGGCGCGCCAGCAGGCCCTCGTGGGTGCCGCGCTCGGTGATGCGGCCGTGGTCGAGCACGATGATCTCGTCGGCGCCGACGATGGTCGACAGGCGGTGCGCGATGACGAGCGTCGTGCGGCCGGCCGAGACCTCGTCGAGCGAGGCCTGGATCTCGCGCTCGGTGAACGAATCCAGCGCCGACGTCGCTTCGTCCAGGATCAGGATCGGCGGCGCCTTCAGGATGGTGCGGGCGATCGCGACGCGCTGCTTCTCGCCGCCCGACAGCTTCAGCCCGCGCTCGCCGACCTGCGCGCCGTAGCCGCCCGGCGCGATCTCGATGAAATGGTCGATCTGCGCGAGCCGCGCCGCGTCCTGCACCGCCTCGTCGGAGGCATCCCAGCGGCCGTAGCGGATGTTGTAGGCGATCGTGTCGTTGAAGAGCACCGTGTCCTGCGGGACCATGCCGATCATCGCGCGCAGGCTCGTCTGCGTGACGCGCGTGATGTCCTGTCCGTCGATCGTGATGCGACCGGACGACGGCTCGTAGAAGCGAAACAGCAGCCGCGAGATCGTCGACTTGCCGGCCCCCGACGGGCCGACGATCGCCAGCGTCTTGCCTGGTGCGACGTCAAACGAGACCCCGCGCAAAATCGGCCGCTCGCCGTCGTAGGAGAAATGCACGTTCTCGAACCGCACGCGGCCCCGCTCGACGACCAGCGGCGCGGCGCCGGGCACGTCCTCGATCTCGGCGTTCTGGCCGAGCAGGTCGAACATCATCTCGATGTCGATCGTCGCCTGCTTCACCTCGCGATAGACCATGCCCATGAAGTTCAGCGGCTGGAAGAGCTGGATCATCATCGCGTTGACCAGTACGAAGTCGCCGATCGAATGCGTGCCGGCGCGGATGCCGGCGATGCTCATCATCATCACCGCCGTCATGCCGATGGTGAAGATGACGGTCTGGCCGGCGTTGAGCAGGGTGAGCGACACGTAGGTCTGGATCGAGGTGCGCTCGTAGCGCTCCATCGAGCGGTCGTAGCGCTCGGCCTCGCGCCGCTCGGCGCCGAAATATTTCACCGTCTCGTAGTTGAGCAGCGAATCGATCGCCTTGGTGTTGGCGTCGGTGTCGCTCTCGTTCATCGAGCGGCGGATGCCCATCCGCCAGTTCGTCGCGACGAAGGTCCAGGCGAGGTAGATGACGATCATCCCGAAGACGACGGCGACGTAGAGCGCGTCGAACTGGACGAACAGCACGCCGAGGATCAGCGCGAACTCGATGGCGGTCGGCACGGCGGTCAGCATGATCGTGCGCACGATCGTCTCGATCGCGTTGCGGCCGCGCTCGAGCACGCGCGTCAGGCCGCCGGTCTTGCGCTCGAGGTGGAAGCGCAGCGAGAGCCCGTGCAGGTGGACGAACACCTCCTGCGCGAGGCGGCGCACGGCATTCATCGCGACGGCGGCGAACAGCGCGTCGCGCACCTGCGTGGAAAAGCCCATCGCGATGCGCAGGCCGCCGTAGAGCGCGGTGAGCGCCAGCGGGCCCCACAGCAGGCCGAGCAGCTCGTGGCCGGCCGGGCCGTGCGTGCGCGCCTCGTGGGCGACGGCGTCGGTCGCCCATTTGAAGGCGAAGGGCACGCAGACGGTGATCAGCTTGGCGGCGATCATCAGCGCGAAGGCGAGATAGATGCGCCGCCGCAGGTCCGGCCGCTGGCTCGGCCAGACGTAGGGCATCAGCCCCTGCAGGACGCGGAACAGCGAGCCGTCGCGCTTTCGTCTGTCGATCGCGCCGTCGAAGGGGGAGGGGGGTAGGGGAGGCATCTGGGAGGCATATAGGGGCGGGGGCGCCGCGGCGCAGCAACCGAAAGGCCGCAGCCTGATCGTTCTCCCGCTTGCGGGAGAAGGTGGCCCGACAAAGTCGGGTCGGATGAGGGGGCTCTACGCCTCTGCCATCCAGGTCACTCAAGCGGACCGATCCCTCATCCGACCCCGCTTCGCGGGGCCACCTTCTCCCGCAAGCGGGAGAAGGGAGGGCTGCGGCGTCAGCCGCCGAGCGAGGCCTTGGCGCGCTGCCACCAGCCGGAACGCTTAGGCCGGCTCGGGTCGAGCTCGGAGGAGACCGGCTCGGGCCGCTTCGGTGCGGGCGTCGCGGCGTCGACCGGCTCTTCCGAGGTGGTCTCGGCGGTGACCGGCTCGGCAGCGATCGGCTTGGCCGAGGGGGCCTCGGCCGCAGGGGCAGCAGCAGGCGTCTCCGCCTGCTCGGCGGCTTGTGTTCGCGCGACATCTGCCGGCTCGACATGCGCGGGTTCGACATGCGCCGGCTCTGCGTGCGCCGGCTCGACATGAGCCGGGGCGTGCTCGAGCGGCGCGCCGCTCGGCTCGCCGCCAATCAGCGGCATTTCGGTCGGGGCGCCGGCCTCCTCGGCGCCTTGCTCGCCGTCGCCACTCTCGTCCTTGCCGCGCGCCTCGGCGCGCTCGCGGCTCTCGCGGGCGCGGCGACCACCGCGGCGCGAGCGGCGGCGGCGGGCGCCGCCAGCCTCCCCGGACTCATCACCATCGCTGGACTCGCCGTCGCCTTCGCTCTCCGTTTCACCCTCGGTCCCCTCGGCGTCCGTGGCGTTTTGCGGCTCGGTCTGGCGGGTGACGTCGCCGATGAAGGCCAGCGCGTCGTCGGCAGGCTGCGGGGCGTCGCCGGTGATGCCGCTCGCCTCGCGGTCACGGCCGCGCCCACGACGGCGGCGGCGCTTGCGGCGGCCGTCCTCGTCGCCTTCATTCTTGGCGTCCGTCTCGGGCTCGCCTTCGTCCTCCGCCTCGTCCTCGACCTCGGGAACGTTGATCGGGATCTGGCGCGCGACCGGCTGCGGGATGCCGGTCGCGGCCTCGCCGCGCTCGACGCCGCAATAGGTCGTGCCGGTGAGATGATCATCGACGACGACCGCGATCGCCGCGCCGAAGCGGGCCTCGAGCTCGGCGAGATGGGCGCGCTTCTGGTTCAGCACGTAGAGCGCGACGATGTTGCGCGCGCGGACGATCAGGTTGCGCGAGGCATCCTGGATCAGCGAATCCTCGATGAGGCGCAGCACGTGCAGCGCGATCGACGAGGTCGAGCGCACCATGCCCGAGCCCGCGCAATGCTCGCACATCACGGTCGAGCCCTCGAGCACGCCGGTGCGGATGCGCTGGCGGCTCATCTCGAGCAGGCCGAAATGCGAGATGCGGCCGATCTGGATGCGGGCGCGGTCGTTCTTCAGCGCGTCCTTCATCCGGCGCTCGACGGCGCGGTTGTTGCGGTTTTCCTCCATGTCGATGAAGTCGACCACGATGAGGCCGGCGAGATCGCGCAGGCGGAGCTGGCGGGCCACCTCGTCGGCGGCCTCCAGGTTGGTGCGGACCGCGGTGTCCTCGATGTTGTGCTCGCGCGTCGAGCGGCCCGAGTTCACGTCGATGGCGACGAGCGCCTCGGTCTGGTTGATGACGATGTAGCCGCCCGATTTCAGCGTCACCTGCGAGGAGAACATCGCATCGAGCTGCGCCTCGGCGCCGGCCTTGGTGAAGATCGGCTGCGGGTCGCGCCAGGGCTGCACGTTCTTGGCGTGCGAGGGCATCAAGAGGCGCATGAACTCCTTCGCCTCGCGATAGCCCTCCTCGCCGGCGACGACGACCTCCTCGACGTCCTTGTTGTAGAGATCGCGGATGGCGCGCTTGATCAGCGAGCCCTCCTCGTAGACCAGCGTCGGCGCGCTGGAGCCGAGCGTCGTCTCGCGCACCGTCTCCCACATGCGCATCAGATATTCGAAGTCGCGCTTGACCTCGGGCGTGGAGCGCGCAGCGCCGGCGGTGCGCAGGATGACGCCCATGCCCTCGGGCACCTCGAGCGCCTGGGCGATCGACTTCAGGCGCTGTCGGTCGTCGGCATCGGTGATCTTGCGCGAGATGCCGCCGCCACGCGCCGTGTTCGGCATCAGGACCGAATAGCGGCCGGCGAGCGAGAGGTAGGTGGTGAGCGCCGCACCCTTGTTGCCGCGCTCCTCCTTGACGACCTGGACCAGCAGCACCTGGCGGCGCTTGATGACTTCCTGGATCTTGTACTGGCGGCGGGGGCGGTAGGCGCGCTTCGGCACCTCCTCCAGCGCGTCGCCGCCGATGTGCTCGACGTCCTCTTCCTCCTCGTCGTCCGAATCGTCGTCGTCGTGGGGTTCGGCGTGGCGTCCGTGCTTGTGGTCGTGATGGTCGTGATCGTGGTGCTCGGGATCCGGCGCTGCCTGGCCCGTCGGGCCGGTGTCGACCTCGGCGTCGCTCGGCGCAGGCTCATGCGGCGCGGACTCGGGCGTCGCGTCGGACGCGTGCGCCTCGGCCTCGGCGGCCTGAGCGGCGACGACGGCGGGCTGCTCGGGCGCGGCGGCGGCGAACTCCGCCTGCGGCTCGGCGGCGGGCTCGTGCGTCACGTCGGCGTGCTTGGCGCTCGCGTGCTGGATCAGATCGGCGGTCGGATCGTCGTAGGGCGGGGTCTCTTCGGCCGGCTTCTGCACGGGCCGCATCTCAGCGCCGGCATCGGCGTGCGAGTGGTGGTCATGGCCGTGGTCATGTTCGGCCTGATCGTGCGTTTCATGCTCCGCATGCTCGGGGCCCGCATGCTCGTGATCGCCGTGATCGTGGCCGGCATCCTCGCTGACCGATTCGTCGGGCCCGCGGCGGGCGGCGGCGTTGCGCTCGCCGCCGCGGCGACGGCGGCTGCGGCGCGGCTTGCGCTCTTCTTCTTCCTCGTGCGCGTCCTCGGCGTCCGCGTCGAGCAGCGCCTGCCGGTCGCTTACCGGGATCTGGTAATAGTCGGGATGGATCTCGGAGAAGGCGAGGAAGCCGTGCCGGTTGCCGCCGTAGTCGATGAACGCCGCCTGCAGCGACGGTTCGACCCTGGTGACCTTGGCGAGGTAGATATTGCCGCGCAGCTGCCGCTTGTCGGCGGATTCGAAGTCGAACTCCTCAACCCGGCTGCCGCGCAGGACGACGACCCGAGTCTCCTCGGGATGCGCCGCATCGATAAGCATCTTGTTGGCCATTGAAAACTCGTCTGAGCGCGGGTCGGCGGTGGCGCGTTGGCGCGGCCGAGGCGTCGCTCGCAAAGAGGGAAAGGGGTGGCGCCTGATGGCGCCGCATGCCTAGGGGGTGGCCGGCCGATATTCGGACGGGCCCGTGGTTCGGGTGAAGGGAATTGAAGCGAAGATCATCGCGATGGGCGCAGGGTCGGGAGTCGATTACGCGCAAGGACGCCGCGGCTGCGGTGACCTGCCCGATGATCGAGAACTCTTTGTCAGGACAGCTCATGTCCTCTCGAGACCTGTCGCGGTTGCGTTTCCGGACCAAACGGGACCGCGGCGCACCACCGATGACGATTCGATCAGACCATCCCGCCTCCGGACAAGCTGTCCTCTCGGCGGGAGACCTGGACCGGACAGCCGAAGCTGTCTTCGCCAAAACCAAACACGGTTGTCTTATTACGGAAAACCGAGCCGCTTGGCAAGGACTGTGACCGATACGCCACAGTGACGGGCGCAAGCACCCGCGCCGCTTATCCACTGTTAACCCGCGCGGCTTAAGCCCGTAGGCTTCGTGTCGCCGGATCGAACCGAGGCGGGAATGGATCGCAAGGCCGGAACGAGCCTTTTCCTGGTGGCGCTAGCCGCGCTGATCGCCCTCGCTGCGCCCGTCGCGGCGAATGGGCTGGTCGGCGGCCGCGCCGCGCTCGTCACGCCTGTCACCGCCGGTCCCGTGACGGCTTGGAGCGCGACGCTCGCCGGCGGCCCCGACAAGGCGGATCTCGCCTTCGACCTCAGCGCCCCGGTGGCGCCCACGGCCTACGTCCTCGCCGATCCTGATCGCGTCATCGTCGACCTGCCGGAGACCAATTTCCTCGCCGCGCCCTCGGACGCCAAGTTTTCGGCGACGAAGCCCGGCCGCAATCGCCGCCACCAGGCCGACCTCGTCGCCTCCTACCGGTTCGGCCTCGTCGCGCCGGGCCGCTCCCGGATCGTCGTCGATCTCGCGGCGCCGGCCCGGATCCTCTCGGCCGCGATCGTGCAGAAGGCCGGGCGCTTCCGCCTCGTCGTCAGCCTCGCGCGCACCGATGCCGCCAGCTTCCATGCCGCGGCGCGCGCCCATGCGCTCGTCGCCGCCGCCCCGACGCCGGCTCCGCAGGCGGTCGCCACGCCCGGCCTCGCCACCATCGTTCTCGACGCCGGCCATGGCGGACCGGACACCGGCGCGATGGTCAACGGCGTCATCGAGAAGGACGTCACGCTCGCCTTCGCCAATTCGCTCGCGGCCAAGCTGCGCGCGCACGGCGGCTTCAACGTCGTGATGACGCGCGACACGGATGTCTTCATCCCGCTCGCCGGCCGCGTGCAGGTGGCGCGCGACGCCAAGGCGGCGCTGATGATCTCGATCCACGCCGACACGCTGCCCGAGACGGCCGACGTCAGCGGCGCCACGGTCTATACGGTCTCCGACAGGGCGTCCGACGCCTATGCCGCGAAAGTGGCTGCCAAGGAGAACGCGGCCGATGCCGCCGCCGGCAGCGAAGGGCAGGGCGATACGGCCGACGTCAACGACATCCTGTTCGACCTGACGCGCCAGGAGACCCGCGCCTACAGCCACGTCTTCGCGCGCACGCTGGTCAACTACTGGAAGGTGGCGGGGCGGCTGAACAAGAACCCGCAGCGCGCGGCCGGCTTCGTCGTGCTCAAGGCGCCCGACGTGCCCTCGGTGCTGCTCGAGCTCGGCTACCTGTCGAACCCGCAGGATTCGGCCGATCTGACCGGCGACGCGTGGCGCGACAAGGCGAGCGGGCGCATGGCCGAGGCGATCGAGGCCTATTTCGCCGATCGCAACGGCACCGCCAAGGCGGCCGCCGGCGTCCCGATCCCGCTGCGCCAGACGATCGCCGACGGGCATTGAGGAGCGGCGGCGCCTCGCCGCCGTCACGCGAGCCTCGTGCACACGGCGGCAAGGCGCCGCCGCTCCGGCCCGTAGCATTTAGGCCACAGCTCGGTCTCGTGACGCCGCGGCGGGCATCGTCCCGCCCCGGCCCGGCTCCAACCTTAAATTCGCCTCACGCAATCGCGAGGAAGAGGCATCCCCTGGCTCCCCTTTCGCGCGCGATCTCGCGCGCACCCTGCCGGGACCCTAAAGGCTGACGCATGCGGCTTATCGGACGGTTCCTCGGCCTGGTCTTCGCCACGGGCGCGATACTCATCGTGATCGCGATCGGCGGCGGCATGGCCGTTGTCTGGAAGTACGAGAAGGACCTGCCTGACTACACGCAGCTCAAGAACTACGAGCCGCCTGTGATGACGCGCGTGCACGCGGCCGACGGGTCCGTCCTCGCCGAATATTCGCGCGAGCGGCGCCTCTACCTGCCGTCCTCGGCGATCCCGGCGCTGGTCAAAGAGGCCTTCATCTCGGCCGAGGACAAGAGCTTCTACACCCACAACGGCGTCGATCCCGAGGGCATCGTGCGCGCGGCGCTGGTGCAGGTCCAGGGCGGCCACGTGCAAGGCGCCTCGACGATCACCCAGCAGGTCGCCAAGAACTTCCTGCTCACCAACGAGCGCTCCTACGACCGCAAGATCAAGGAGGCGCTGCTCTCGTTCAAGATCGAGTCGGCCTACTCGAAGGAGAAGATCCTCGAGCTCTACCTGAACGAGATCTACCTCGGCCTCGGCAATTACGGGGTCGCGGCGGCGGCGCTCAACTATTTCGGCAAGTCGGTGCACGAGCTGTCGATCGCCGAATGCGCCTATCTCGCCGCGCTGCCGAAAGGCCCGAACAACTACCAGCCCTTCACCCACACCGAGCGCGCCGTCGAGCGCCGCAACTGGGTCATCGATCGCATGGTTGAGAACGGCTACGCCTCGAAGCAGGACGGCGAGAAGGCCAAGAGCCAGCCGCTCGGCGTGACCTCGCGCGTGCTGTCGCCCAACACCTATTCCGCCGGCTTCTTCGCCGAGGAGGTGCGCCGCGAGCTCTCCGAGCGCTACGGCGAGAAGAAGCTCTACGACGGCGGCCTCTCGGTTCGCACCACGCTCGATCCGAAGATGCAGGCGATCGCCCGCAAGTCGCTCGCCGACGGTCTCGTCCGCTACGACGAGGCGCACGGCTTCCGCGGGCCGATGCGCCACATCGACACCGCCGGCGACTGGGGGCCGCCCCTGGCCGACGTCGCGGCGCTGGGCGACGTCGCGCCCTGGCGGCTCGCCGTCGTGCTCGACATGAACGGCAACGAGGCGCGAATCGGCATCCAGCCGAAGAAGCTGCCCGACGGCTCGGTCGAGCGCGAGCGCGTCACCGGCGACATGCAGCAGGTCGGCCTGCACTGGACGCGCGGCAACGCCCGCAACGGCCTGACGCCGGGCGACGTGATCTACGCCGAGCCGCTCGACGGCAAGCCGGGCCAGTACCGGCTGCGCCAGATCCCCGAGGTCTCGGGCGCCATCATCGCGATGGACCCCTACACCGGCCGCGTCTTCTCGATGGTCGGCGGCTTCTCGTTCGACCAGTCCGAGTTCAACCGCGCGACGCAGGCGATGCGCCAGCCAGGCTCCTCGTTCAAGCCGTTCGTCTATGCGACCGCGCTCGACAACGGCTACACGCCGTCCTCCGTCGTGCTCGACGAGCCGATCACGATCAGCCTCGGGCCGGGCATGGGCTCGTGGACGCCGCAGAACTTCGAAGGCAAGTCGGGCGGCCCGCACACGCTGCGCTACGGCATCGAGCACTCGATCAACCAGATGACGGTGCGCTTGGCGCGCGACGTCGGCATGCCGCTGATCGCCGAATACGCCAAGCGCTTCGGCATCTACGACGACCTGCCGCCCTATCTCTCGATGTCGCTCGGCGCCGGCGAAACCACGCTGATGCGCATGACGACGGCCTATTCGATGCTCGCCAACGGCGGCAAGAAGATCAAGTCGACGCTGATCGACCGCATCCAGGACCGCTGGGGCCACACGATCTACAAGCACGACGAGCGCATCTGCGAAGGCTGCAACGAGGCGAATTTCGACCCCGACGAGGAGCCGAAGCTCATCGACAAGCGCGAGCAGGTGCTCGACCCGCTGACCGCCTACCAGATCACCTCGATCATGGAGGGCGTGATCCAGCGCGGCACGGGCCAGGTCATCAAGTCGGTCGGCAAGCATCTCGCCGGCAAGACCGGCACGACGAACGACGCCAAGGACCTGTGGTTCGTCGGCTATTCGCCCGACCTCACCGTCGGCGTGTTCATGGGCTACGACCGGCCGCAATCGCTCGGCGATTCCGCGCAGGCCGCGCTCTACACCGCGCCGATCTTCCGCGACTTCATGGCGATGGAGCTGAAGGGCAAGCCCGACATCCCGTTCCGCGTGCCGCCGGGCATCAAGCTGATCTCGGTCGACGCGCGCTCCGGCCAGCGGGCCAGCGGCCAGGGCTCGATCCTCGAAGCGTTCAAGCCCGGCACCGCGCCGCCGGAGAGCTACGCCGGTGGCGACGCCTCGCCGCGCCAGCTCGAGCCGGCGGCCGAGCCCGACCAGGCGGTGGGCTCTGGGACGGGCGGGCTGTACTGAGGCTGTCTCCGTTATCGTGAGGCGCATCCATGATCACTGACGAGCATGATCACTGACGAGATGCGCGTGACCGCCGAAGACCGGATGCAGCAGACGATGCGCCGGAGCCCCAAAGCCGTCCGAGCGCGCTACGACCGTTGGCGGTACCGTATCCGGCTCGAGAACGGGCTCGACCTCGTGCTGCCGAAACGGCTCGTCGAAGAGTTGGCGCAGGCAAGCGACGCCGACCTCGCCGAGATCGAAATCACCCCGACCGGCCTCGGCTTGCATTGGCCGAAGCTCGACGCGGATTTCTATGTGCCCGGCTTGCTCGAAGGTGTCTTCGGGTCGCGCGGCTGGGTGGCTGCTTCGCCGGAGGGTGTTCAGGGGTCCAAGCGACGGGCCTGAGGTGTTTCCCTGCGTAGGGCAACTTGCCTAACGTTGCGTTAATTCCGCTTTGCATTCGCCCCAAGATTTGCCAAGACTGCGTGGCGGCGTGTTGCGTAGGACATAGTCATGAAAATGTATCGTAGCGTAGCGGCCGTAGTGATGGGCATCGGCGTCATGGTCGCGGGCGCCGCCGCGGCAAGCGCACATTACCGCGGACATTATTATCCCGGCTGCAATTGCGGGCCGGTCGCCCCGACGACACACGTCAAGACGATCCATACTTCGAAGGCAGAGACGCGCTTTCACGACGTCAGCGTCGTCAAGCGCGTGCATCGCGTGCACCAGGTGACCAACATCACCCGCATCCAGCCGATCTTCCACATCCACGAAGTGACGCGCATCCACCACCACACGGTCGTGGAGACCCGCACCGCCTATCGCGCGCTGACCCAGCACCTGACGCCGATCCGCATCGTGACCCACAGCGTCCAGAACTTCTACGATTGTCATTGCGGCCACTAAGCCACGACGGGCTGTTCACCGGCACCGCGCCCGTCCGGCCTTACTCGTCCCGCGCCGGCTTGTGATGGCGCGGGCTTGCCGCGATTGCGAAGGGGTGGCGCGGCACACTGCCGGTCACCCGATCGTCCGTTGCGTACTGCCCGTCGAGGCGGGACGCCGCTGGCGTGTCGGCACCGTTGTCCTGGGCTGACGCCTCCTCATCGTCATCGGGCGTGAGGCAGGCGGCGGGGCAGGCAGGCGCGTGGCCGATGAGGCTCGCCATCGCCGAGCGCGGTCCAGCCGCACAGACACGGCGGATGTAGGCCTTGTCCTGCGCCCCGTAATTCGAGATGCCGCACGAGGCGGCCATCACGCGCTCGGCCTGCGCCCACAGCGTCGCGATCGTCGTTCGCGCGTGCGGCGCCTGCAGGCCCTGCCATGTGGCGGCATCTTGGGTGCGCGCGGTCTCGGCATAGGCCGCTGTGAAGGCCATCAGCGCGGCGAGCCCGTCGCGATGATCGACCGTCTCCTCGCGCGAGCGAAGCGCCTTCAAGTCGACCGCCGCCGAGAGGTCGTGCGTGTAGGCATTGAGCTCGTCGAGCAGGTAGAGAAAGTCGCTGGCCGACGACGCCTTGCCGCGCTTGAGATAGACGTCGGTATAGCTGTCCGAGCCGAACTGCGCGGCGATGCGCCAGGGCGGCATCAGCGCCGAGACCTCGTGCGGCCGCGCCACCTCGCCCCCGCCGACGAGGGGAAACGCATCGGCCTCGCCGGTCACGAAATGGGTGGATTCGTGCACCGCGGTCGAGAGATCGAATTCCGCGTCCGCGCAGTCGATCCATCCGCGAAAGAAGTCGGCCTGGGTGGTCCGCTTGTAGATCGCATAGCCGTCCGGCGACGTGGCTTTCAGAATGCCGATCGCCTTCGGCCAGCAGTCGGCGTGCGCGGCGAGGGGCGCAAGAATCAGGGCTGCGATCGCCGCAAATTGAAGAAGCAGGCGCATGCGGGCCGCTCGCCAGGGAAGAGGACGAGGCTGGCGAAACAGGGTGAATATTCCGTCAATGGAGATCGGCCGGCCAACCCGCCGCGCGCGAATGTCGGCGATCCCCGACATTCGAAAGATGATGTCGCGGAACGCGGCATGGCCGCGCCTTGAAGTCGTGGTTCCGCGACACAGGCCGCGTTTGGTGTCGCGGTTCCACGACAGAGGCAAGGCTTGGTGTCGCCGTTCGCCGACAGCGCGGCGACGTCGCCAAGGGCTAGGCGCCCCGGTTGCGCGGCCCTGCTGTTTCGGCTAAATTACCGATCTTGGTCGCGCGCGGCGAGGCGCGGCGATTTACAAGCGGCAGGCGATCTGCCACTCCGGGACATCGGCCCGTCGGCCCAAAGGACGTGAGATATCATGCGCGCGGAAGCGGAAGCGCTCGTCGAGAACATCAAGCAGTCCATGGGACTGCTGAGGAGGCATCTTTGACGTCGATGTTTCGACGCGCCGCCTCGCCGAGCTGAATGCCAAGGTCGAGGACCCGAAACTCTGGGACGATGCGGAGGCCGCGCAGAAGCTGATGCGCGAGCGCACCGAGCTCGAGGATCGGCTCGGATCGATCGCGCGCTTCGAGCGCGAGATGGAGGATGCGGTCACCCTCGTCGAACTCGGCGAGGAGGCCGGTGACGACGCCACCGAGAAGGAAGGCCGCGAGGCGCTCAAGGCGCTGAAGACCGAGGCCGAGCGGCGCCAGGTCGAGGCGCTGCTGTCGGGCGAGGTCGACCCCAACGACACCTACATCGAAGTCCACTCGGGTGCGGGCGGGACGGAGAGCTGCGACTGGGCGCGCATGCTGTTTCGCATGTACGCGCGCTGGGGCGAGCGGCACGGCTACAAGGTCGAGATCATCGAGGAGACGGCGGGCGACGGGGCCGGCATCAAGTCGGGCACGATCCTGGTGAAGGGCCACAACGCGCACGGCTGGTCGAAGGTGGAATCGGGGGTGCACCGGCTGGTGCGTATCTCGCCGTTCGATTCGGCCGCGCGGCGGCACACGAGCTTCGCGTCGGTGTGGGTCTATCCGGTGATCGACGACAAGGTCGAGATCGACGTGAAGGAGTCCGACTGCCGCATCGACACCTACCGCTCGTCGGGCGCCGGCGGGCAGCACGTCAACACCACCGATTCGGCGGTGCGCATCACCCACATTCCTTCGGGCATCGTGGTCGCCTGCCAGGGCGAGCGTTCGCAACACAAGAACCGCGCGACGGCCTGGAACATGCTGCGCGCCCGCCTCTACGAGGCCGAGATGACCCGCCGCGAGGCCGAGGCCAACGCGACCGAGGCGAGCAAGACGGAGATCGGCTGGGGCCACCAGATTCGCTCCTACGTGCTGCAGCCCTATCAGATGGTGAAGGACCTGCGCACGGGCCACACGTCCGGCACGCCGGACGACGTGCTCGACGGCGAGCTGGATTCGTTCATGGAGGCGGCGCTGGCGCAGCGCGTGTACGGCGGCGGCCCCGGCGAGATCGAGGACGTCGACTAAGGCAGGCCGGCTGGTGCCGACTTGCATCCGAGGCAGGGGAGCTGGGGGCAGATGAGCGACCCAATGCCGCCGAGTCGGCCGCCGGCCCGACGCGAGCCGGTCTTCAACCTGCCGATCGTCGTGGTCGTCTGCTGCGCGGTGCTGCTGGCGATCTACGCGCTCTATTCGTTCGCTTCAGACGCGACGCAGGACTGGGTCGTCACCACCTTCGCCTTCGTTCCGGCGCGGCTCGCGATCGCGCTCGGGGTCGCGCAAGGCAAGGTGCAGGCGGCGCTGCAGAACTTGCCGCTCGAGGTGCAGACCCAGGTCCTGGGTTCGGGCGGCGCGCGCTGGTGGACGCTCGTCACCTACGCGTTCCTGCACGGCAGCTGGGCGCATGTCGGGTTCAATTGCTTGTGGCTGGCCGTCTTCGGCGCACCGGTGGCCCGGCGCTTTGCTGCACCGCGCTTCCTGGTGCTTTTGCTGCTGGCGGCGGTGGTCGGCGCGCTGGTGCAGTTCCTCGCCGCGATGGCGAGCTTCGTGCCGGTGGTCGGCGCCTCGGCCGCGATCGCCGGCGCCATGGGCGCGGCGGTGCGCTTCGTGTTCCGCCCGGCGAACGAGGCGGACGCGCTGTTCCACCATTCGCAGCTCGACGCCGCCTTCCGTAGGCGGGCGCTGACGCTCGTCGAGACCTTCACCACCAAGGCGGCTGTCCTCTTCATCGCGTTCTGGTTCGTCACCAACCTGGTGTTCGGCCTCTACCCGAGCCTTTCCGGCGTCACCGACGGACCGATCGCGTGGCCGGCGCATCTCGGCGGGTTCCTGACCGGGCTGCTCGTCTTCCCGCTGCTCGATCCGCGCCGCCCGGCGCCGGCGCAAGAGCCTGGGCACGAGGACTCGGCCGATCTGCCCATGTCGAGCGAAGGGATGTCCAGCGACGGGACATCGAACGACGGGATGTCGGGTGATGGGTCGAGGGGCGAGAAAGAGCCGCCGCCGTCGTCGTTCTAGGCGGCGGTGTCGCCAGCCAGCGTGGTCTTCAGCACGGTGGACAGGTCGTCCATGCGGAAGGGCTTCTGCAGCACCGGGCGGTTGGCATGCGCCGCCGGGATGCCGGAGCGGCCGTAGCCGGTGGTGAAGATGAAGGGGCAGCCGCGCTGCGCCAGCAGATCTGCGACGGGGTCGATCTTCTCGGAACCGAGGTTGACGTCGAGCAGCGCGCAATCGACTTGCTCGCGGCCGGCCATCTCGAGCGCCTCGCCGACTTGCGACACCGTGCCGACGAGCGCGAAGCCCAATTCGTCGAGCATATCCTCGAGCGTGAGCGCGATGAACGGCTCATCCTCGACGATCAAAATACGGGGCTTCGTCTGTCCGTCGCCGCTCATCGAGGCTGCTTTGATCCGCCTGGGATACCCGGGCGGAACCTGCCTCCTGCGCACGATAAAGTCTAGCCCAAGTCGGTGAGAGAAAAGACTTAGCGGTCAAGCAGTCCGGCCATTGTGGACTAGCCGCACTAGGCGCTCCGCCCGAGGGCGCGGGGCAGGGCGATCGCGGCCGCGAGCCAGCCGAGGATCATCAGCATCCCGCCGGTCGGCGCCGCCATCGGCAGCGGCCGGAGCCCGGCCAATGCGTGCAGCGCGAGCTCGCCGGAGAACAGGATCACGCCCACAGCGAGGAGGGTGGTGGCGACGTTGAGAAACCGGTTGCGCGGGACGATCGCGCCGAACCCGGTGATCGCGGCGGCGTGGAACAGCAGGAAGTAGGCGCCGGTCGTCGCCAGCGCGCCCTCCGGGCGATGCGCGGCCGCCGCCGCCAGAGCGACGCCGGCCGCCCCGAACAGGCAGCCCAGGGTGGCAAGCCCCATCGACCAAGCGCGCATGGCTTTCTCCTTCGGCCGCAGCCTTATCGTGAAAGACGCGACACAGGCGAAAGGCATTTCTCAATCAAGAAGGGGCAGGATCGCGCGACGAGTCTCCTGAGCTGACCAGCCCGATGACGGACAGCCAACCCGATCCCAGCCCGACGCCGCGATCCAGCCCGCGGCCTTTCGCCCTTTTGCGCGCGGTGCCGACCCTGCTGCGGCGTCCTGTCGCGACGGGGGCCTACCGGGCGGAGATCGACGGACTGCGCTTCGTCGCGATCGCGATCGTGATGGTCGGGCATTTCCTGGAACGCGCGATCCGCTTCTTCCCGCACGCGGCGACATCGCTGGGCGGCAGCGATACGAATTTCTTCGAGCGGGCCGGGCTCGGCGTCTATCTGTTCTTTACGATCAGCGGCTTCGTCATCGCCCGTCAGGTCATCAAGGCGCAGGCGAACCCGCTGAGCGGGCGCTTCCTGAAGAGCTATTTCGGGCGCCGCGTGCTGCGCATCGAGCCGCCCTACGTGATCCTGCTCGTGGCGACCTATCTCGCGCTGACGGCCACCGGCTACAAGCCGGAGAACGCGATCCATTTCGACGTCGCGCCGCACTCGCTGGCGGTGAGCCTTGCGACCAGCGTCGTCTACCTGCACGATCTCGTCTGGGGCGCCTATCCCAGGCTGTTCCCGCCGGGCTGGTCGCTCGAGGTCGAGGTCCAGTTCTACGTCCTCGCGCCGCTCCTGTTCTTCATCACCTTCAAGGTGCCGCGCGGGCCGGCCCGAATCGTCTTCGCGGGCGCCGTGCTCGCCCTTGCCTCGCTCGTCTCGCTGATGGTGCCGGCGCAGATCGGGCCGCTGCACACGCATTTCAGCCTGCTCAACTTCTTCCGCTTCTTCTGGCTCGGCATCGTGCTCGCCGATCTCGACGAGTGGATCGCGGCGCGGGCCTTCCCGCCGGGCCTCGCCGGCCTCGCCGGCTGGGTCGGGCTCGTCGTTTTCGTGCTGATGCCGTCCGTGCCGGACGAGGACCTCGTCCCCGCCATGCTGCTGCGCGGTCTCGGACTGGCGGCGCTCGTCGCCATGTTCGTCAGCGCCTTGTCGAACGGCTCGAGTTTCCGCGCCTTCTGCTCGCGCCCGTGGATCTGCCTGATCGGTGGCGCCTGCTACTCGCTCTACCTAACCCACCAGCAGGCGATGCAGGCGATGACGAGCATCGCCGCCAAGCTCGCCCCGGCGGCCGGCGTCGGCCCGATCGCCGTCCTGATGGCGTTCGAACTCGTCGCCTGCGTCGCGATCGGCCTTGGCTTCTACGCGCTGATCGAGCGGACCTTCATGATCAAGGACTGGCCGCAACGGCTTGGCCGTCGGCTCTTCGGCGCCGCGCCGGACGGACGGGCCGATGGCCCTGCCGCCGTTGGCTCCCCACGCTCCTCGCTGGGCCGCTGAGATCGAGCGTATCAGGCCGCGGGCTTGCTCCGAACACGCTCCAGGTATATTTACCTAAGTGGCAAGGAGAATGTGATGACGCCTGACGCATCCTGACGCCTGAATGTAGCCCTCACCGAAGATTTGAGCCCAGCTCCAGCTCTGCCGACGTGCTACGCCGCCGCGGCTCGCAGCTCGGGCCGGACGTGCCGGCGTTCGCGCGCAAGCACCACGCGATAGGCGACGCGGCCAGATTCCATGCCCCAGACCATGCCGACCATCAGCCAGACGAAGCGCCAATGGTCGATGTCGATCTGGAAGGCCTGCAGGAACAGCGCGATCAGCGCCGGGCCGACGACCTGCGCCTGGCGGATGTAGGGAGAGCGCCCGAACATCAGCCGCAGCGCGAGAAAGCTCGTCGAGAACACCAGCGCGAAGAACGAGAAGCCGCCGAGCCAGCCGCCCGAGGCGAACGAGCCGACATAGGAATTGTGCGGATCGAGCCCGAAGAGGGTCTCGAAGCGCAGCGGGCCGAAGCCTAGCGGGTCGGCCATCAGCATCGGGACCGAGCGCTTCTGGTTGCCGAAGCGGCCGGTGACGCCGCCATCGTATTCCTGCTGGACCTTCGCGCGGTCGCTGATCGTGTCGCGCAAGGTCGGATTGGAGGCCGCGAAGATACCGACCACGACGCCGGCGAGCCCGAGCAGGAGAAGGCCGCGCACCATGCGGCGGCGCATCGCGCGATCGTCGGCGTTCCAGTAGGTCGAGACGACGAAGAGCAGCATCGCGAAGATCAGCGCGCCCCACGAGCCGCGCGAAAACGTGAGGAACGTGCCGCAGGTCGCCAGGAACAGCCCGACGACGTTGACGAGGCGCCAGCCCTTCGCGCCGAACGCGACGGCCTGCATGAAGACGAGGACACCGAGGATGCAATAGGAGCCGAGCACGTTCGGGTCCTTGAACGGCCCCGCGACGCGGCCGACGATCGGCTCGCGCGCACCGATGCCGGCGACGTCGAAATAGGAGAGCAGCGCCCACGCGCCGGCGAAGGCGCAGCTGAAGGCGTAGGCGCGCAACGCGAGCGTGACGCGCGGCCCCGTCTGGCGCGCGAAGATCATCGCGAACAGGACGGCGGTCGACCACATGTAGGCGGAGAAGATCGTGTAGGTGGCGGGCGTCAGCCCGCTCTCGAGCTTGTGGTAATCGAGATAAGGTGTGAGCGCGAGAAGCTCGGCGATGACCGAGAGCGCGATGAGGAAGTAGAGCGCGATCGTCGTGCGCGAAAAGCCGAGGCCGGCGAGCGCCGCGACGGGCAGCAGCAGAAAGAAGAAGATCTCGTAGGGCGACGGCTCGATGAACGAGACGCAGCTCAGCGCCAGCATCGTCGCCATCACGACGCGCAGCAGCGTTTCCTTGCCGACCGCGATCGGTCGGACCGGCTCCGCCGCTCGTGCCACCATGCTGCGCCATCCCAGCTTCAATAGTTGCGAAAGTATGAAGCCGGACGATTAACGAAGTGCTACGCGGGCATTCACTGCGCGTCGTAATCGAGCTTCAGCGGGCGGGAGACGAGCAGCCGCTGGCCGGTCTGGCAGCCCTCGACGGCGATGATGTCGAAGAACAGCAACGGCCGCCCGGCGATCGTGTCGAAGTTCCGGCTCGGCGACGTCGGGTCGAGGATCGAGGGGTAGTTGACGATCGACGACCCCACCTTGCAGAGGTCGGAATAGGCGGTGCGACCGGCCATCAGCAGCCGCGGCGCGCTCCAATGAAAGAGGTCGCGCGCGGTGGCGTAGTAGAAGCCTTCGAGCGGCGTCGTACCCGTCACGGCCGATTGGAACAGGGCGATCCACAGCTTGTGCCGCGTGTCGTGGACCACCGTGGCAACGGGGAACAGGAACGGCTCGATATTTTGGCAGGCCAGCGGCTTGGCGTGCGACGTGTACGGGTTCGCGTAGCGCACCGAGAAGCTGTTGCCGTCCCACGCCCGCCAGGCGCCCGAGTCCGACGGGTTCGTCGTGCGGAAAAGGCAATTGCCGGGCGCTTGGCCGGTCCAGCCCGTCGTCGAGATGAAGGCGTAGGTATAGCGCCCATCCGAAAACATGTTCGACGGATTGAAGAAGCCGCGGTGGCGGCCCTGCTCCACATTCTGCCGGAACGGCGCGGAGGCGACGACGAGCGGGTTCGAGGGCACGAAGCTCCCGCCGCCGTCGCCGGAATGGAAAGCCAGCACCGCGTTGAACCAGCAGCCGAGGCTGTCGGCCACCGAGCAGGTCTTGTGGTTGTCGGCGTGGTATTCCTCGTGGACCAGCGCCGCCACGTTCGTGCCGTCCGTCGTCCAGGTCGCGGCGATGTAGCGACGGTCGTCGTAATGCGCGGGGTTCGCATCGAAGGCGCTGTCGAGCACGACCTTGCAGTCGAGCTTGAGGTGCGTCAGGTCCGGCCCGCGCAGCGCGCGATTCTGGAAATGCATCGCGAACATCACGACCTGGCCGGACGCATCGCGATAGGCGCGCGGGTTGATGTCGGGCACGTCGATCGGCGCGCAGGCGTCGCGCTGCGAGTCGTAGAGGATCGCGTTGTCGCCGGTGAGCGTGAGCGTCGCGTCGGCGCGGGCCGGGGCGGGCAGGGCCGCGAGCGCGAGGAGAAGGGCGAGGAGGACGCTGCCCTTCCTTCTCCCGCTTGCGGCAGAACGTGGCCCGACGAAGTCGGGTCGGATGAGGGAAGATGCCGCTTGCACATGACCCCGCTTCGCGGGCCGACCTTCTCCCGCAAGCGGGAGAAGGAAGAAGCGCGCCCATCCGGGAGCGGACAACCGCATCACAGCCCGGACGCTCAGTACGCGTTCTTCGTCTTCACCAGCGAGATCGGCGTCATGAGAAGCACGTAGAAGTCGAGGAAGATCGACCAGTTCTCGATGTAGAAGAGGTCGCATTCGACGCGCTTCTGGATCTTCTCCGACGTGTCGGTCTCGCCGCGCCAGCCGTGGATCTGTGCCCAGCCGGTGATGCCGGGGCGCACGCGGTGGCGCGCGAAGTAGGAATCGACGACCTCGTCGTAGAGCGCCTCGGCCGCCTTGGCGTGCACTGCGTGCGGGCGCGGGCCGACGAGCGAGAGGTTGCCCTTGAAGACGACGTTGAAGAGCTGCGGCAGCTCGTCGAGCGAGGTCTTGCGGATGAAGCGGCCGACGCGGGTGACGCGCGGATCGTTCCTCGTGACCAGCTTGTCGGCCTTGATGTCGAGCTGCTCGGTGTACATCGAGCGGAACTTGTAGACCTCGATCAGCTCGTTGTTGAAGCCGTAGCGCTTCTGGCGGAACAGGGCAGGGCCCTTCGAGTCGAGCTTCACGGCGAGCGCGACGGCCGCCATGACCGGGGCGAGCGCGAGCAGGCAGATCGCGCCGACGAGCCGGTCGAAGATCGACTTCACGACGATGTCCCACTCGGCGAGCGGCTTGTCGAACAGGTCGATGACCGGCACCTTGCCGATGTAGGAATAGGCACGCGGGCGGAACTTCAGCTTGTTCATGTGCGCGGCGAGCCGGATGTCGACCGGCAGCACCCACAGCTTGCGCAGCATCACCAGCAGGCGTTGCTCGGCCGAGATCGGCAGCGTGAAGATCACGAGATCGAGCGGCGTGTGGCGCGCGAAGGCGACGAGGTCGTCGACGTTGCCGAGCTTGGGGAAGCCGCCGACGACGTCGGGCGAGCGTTCGTCGGTGCGATCGTCGAAGATGCCGAAGACGTGCAGGTCTTCCGAGCCTTCCTCGGCGAAATCCTGCAGCAGCTGCTTGGCCGGGGGGCCGCCGCCGACGATGACCGTGCGCCGCGACAGCTTGCCGGTGCGCGTCAGATAGTTGGTCACCAAAGAGAGCGAGAAACGCTCGGCGGTGATGGCGAGGAAGCCGAAGAAGGTCCAGTGGCCGAGCCACGCCTTGTCGAAGATCGCGCCGGTGTCGGCGAGCCAGCAGGCGGCGTAGGTCGCCGCGAAGACAGCGAACCAGGAGATCGCGATGCGCAGGCCGAAGCGGGTCGGCGCGCGCAGCGCCGAGACGCGGTAGCAGCCGAGCGACTGCATCACGATGACGAGGAGCGTCGAGACGAGCGGGATCGCCAGCAGCGGCAGGATCGACACGCCGGCGACGGGCAGCACGACCGAGAGGTAGGTCGCGAGGCCGGCCGCCATCGTCAGGCCGAGCTCGCCGAGGCGGACGAGCCCCTCGAGGATCGTCGCCGAGATGATGCGACGGCCGCGGTGCTGCGCCATCATCTCCGCGAGCTCGTTGAGCTGGCGGGCGTGCGGATTGACGCGCCCGGCCGGGGCGGCGGGGGCCGCGTCGACGGTTCGAAGATCGTTTGCCGAGAATGCGGCCATGGGGATTCTCGCGGGAGGCGTTACGAAACGGGAGGCGCGCCGCGGGCGGGCGCAAGGTGCGATGCGGACTGGGCTGGGCTCGCTCTCCGCCGTTCGATCGCATCGTGGTAGCCGGCCAGCACGCTGTCGGCCATGATGGTGACGACGAAGCGGGTGGCGACGAAGGCGGCGAGTTCCTCGGCTTCCTTGCGCAGCGTCGCGGTGCCCGCTTCGAAGACGCGCTCCATCGCCATCGCCAGGCCGAGCGGATCGTCGCAGGGGATCAGGCGATCGCGATAGGGACCGAAGATTTCGCCGATTCCGCCGACGTCGGTCGCGACCATCGGCACCTGCGCGCCGGCGGCTTCGAGCACGACATAGGGTAGCGATTCCGCGCGGCTCGGCACGACGAGCGCGCGGCCGAGCGCGAAGGCGTCGCGCGCCGGCATCGCGCCGGGGAAGGAGACGTGGTCTGCGATGCCGCGCTTTTGCGCCTGCGCCGCGAGGTTGGCCTGGTCCGGCCCGGAGCCGACGAGGATCAGCTTGAGATCGCGATCAACGCGACGCGACAGCATCGCGGTGGCGTCGATCAGCGTGTCGATGCCCTTCGCCGAGCGGAGCTCGCCGACATAGACGAAGTCGGCCGCGCTCTGCTTCGGACGCACCGGCTCGAACTCGGCCTGGCTGATGCCGTTCTGGACGATGCGGACCAGCGCGTCGCAGTCGCCGATGCGCTCGCGGAAGCGGTTGGCGATGTAGACGCTCTCGAACAGCAGGACGTCCGTGCGACGCGCGAGAATCTTCTCGACGCCCATGTAGGTCGCCTGCACGAGCGGGGCGGCGATGTGATTGAAGCTGCCGCCGTGCGGCGTGTAGCAGCGGATGGCCGAACCGCGCATCGGCAGGTACGCCGGAAGCCGCGCATAGAGGCCGCCCTTGGAGCCGTGGCCATGGATGACGTCGGCGTTCAGCGCGCGGGCGTGCGCGGCGATCTTGAAAGTCGCACCGATGTCCTGGAAGTGCGGCTGGCGCAGCATCGGCAGGCGCAGGATGCCGAGCTCCAGCATCGGCTCGAGCGCGGCGAGGTTCGCAGCGGCGCGTTCGCCGCCGGTGAGGGAATCGGTCACGAAGCCGACCGCGTGGCCGCGCGACACCTGCTCGCGCGTCAGGTCCACGACGTGACGGAACAGCCCGCCGAGCGGGGCCCGCAGCACGTGCAGGATACGAAGCTTCTGATCGTGCCGGTCGCTCATGAGGCCGGACGATGGCGCATCAGTCTAAAAAAACCGTTCGCGTACGAAGATCGTGTCGCCAGGCTTAACGGGTTGGTCGACCGGGACGCTTGCCGTGACGGGATGGCCGCTCACGACGCGGGTCAGATCGACCTCGTACTTGTTGGCGCGCGGCGAGTAGCCGCCCGCGACGGCGACCGCCGTCTCGGCCGTCATGCCGGCGATGTAGGGATACTGGCCGGCGGTGGTCACCTCGCCGAGCACGAAGAACGGACGGAAGGCGTCGACCTCGATCGAGACCTTAGGATCGCGGATGAAGCCGTCGCGCAGCTTCGTCTCGACGGTGCGCTCGAGCCCGGCCGTGGTGAGGCCCTGCGCCCGCACGGTGCCGATCAGCGGCATCGAGATGTTGCCGTTGCTGTTGACCGCATAGGTATTGGAAAGCGCGTCCTGGCCGAAGACGATGACGCGCAGCCGGTCGCCGCTCGCCAGCGTGTAGGGCTCGTCGGCCTTGAAGTCGGCGTAGCCGTTCGGCCGCGGCGCACAGCCGGCGAGCAGGACAGACGCGGCAAGGCAGAGTGCAGTGATCCAACGTCGCATGGGTCCGCCATGGGCTCGATACGTCCGGCATCTCAGCCGGGTACAACATGGTTAAGACCGTAAGCGGCTATGGTTAAAAAAACCTTTTTAAGTAAATTTTTCAACGAGATTAACCGCAGGTCAACTTTAAACTCGTCTTCTTTCGAAACGAGTTTTAGCAGGGTAAGTCATGACGCGTAATCTCGAGGTCATGCCGGAAGATAGCGAGGCCACAGGCGAAATCGACCTGCGTGCGCTCGGGCGTGCGCTGCGTCGCAAGCTCGGGTTGCTCGTGGCGGTCACCGTCGGTGCCGCACTTCTTATCGCCATCATCGTAAACGTGATCACGCCGCGCTACACCGCGCAGGCGCAGGTCCTGCTCGAGAACCAAGAGACGTTCTTCACGCGGCCAGATCGCGTCAACGTCCAGCAGAGCGATCTCGCGCAGCAGCTCGACCCCGAGGCCGTCGCCAGCCAGGTCCAGCTGCTGACCTCGCGCGACATCGGCCGCCGCGCGATCAAGCAGCTCGGCCTCGAAGGCAACGACGAGTTCGACGCCCCGGTCGGCGCGCTCAAGCGCGTCCTCATCCTGCTCGGGCTCGCGCCCGATCCGACGCAGCAGACGCGCGACGCGCGCATCGTCACGGCCTTCCTCGACAAGCTCGTCGTGTACGCGGCGCCGAAGACGCGCGTCATCGCGATCGAGTTCTCGAGCCGCGATCCCGAGCTCGCCGAGCGCGCGGCGAACGTGATCGCGACGCTTTATCTGAAGAGCCAGTCCGACGCGAAGCGCGCCACCGCGCAGGACTCGGCCGACGCACTCGCCGCGCAGATCGCCGATCTGCGGGTGCGGCTCGTGAAGGCCGACGACGAGCGCGAGCGCTACCGCCTGCAGTCAGGCCTGCTCGCCGGCTCGAACAACATGACGATCAGCGGCCAGCAGCTCGCCGACATCAACTCGGACCTGTCGAAGGCGCGCACGCTGCAGGCCGACGCGCAGGCCAAAGCGCAGACGATCCGCGACCTCCTGCGGCGCGGCCAGGCTGCCGACGTGCCTGACGTCATCAACAACGACACCGTCCGTCGCATCGCCGAGCAGCGCGTGCAGGTCGAAGGGCAATTGGCGCTCGAGTCGCGCACGCTGCTGCCCGGTCATCCGCGCATGCAGGCGCTGGCGGCGCAGGTGCAGGAATACGATCACGCGCTTAAGGCCGCCGCCAAGCAGGCGGCGACGACGCTCGAGAACGAAGCGACGATCGCCGGCGCCCGGGTCAAGAACCTCGAGACCGTGCTGTCGCAGCAGAAGACGCAGGCCGGCTCGGCGAACGTCGACGAGGTGCATCTGCGCACCCTCGAGCGCGCCGCCGACAGCCTGAAGGAGCAGCTCGAAAGCTCGACCACCAAGTATCAGGAAGCTTTGGCGCGCGCCTCGTCGGACGCAACGCCGGCCGACGCCCGCATCATCCAGCGCGCGGTGGCGCCGCAGGAACCGTCGTTCCCGAAGAAGCTTCCCTTCATCATCTTCGGCACGATCGCCGCGCTCGTCCTCGCCATCGGCGCCATCGTCACCGGCGAGCTCGTCGGCGGCACGGCGCCGGCCTATGCGCCGCGCGAAGAGGCCCGTCGTCCGGTGCAGCGCCGCCCGGCGCCCGCGCAGGCCTCGTTCGACGGGGAAGACGAGCCCGAGCTGCCCGCACGCCGCGCGCCGCCTCTGCCTGAGCCCGCAGAGGACGACGACGATCTCGTCTTCGCGCCCGCCCCGGCCGCTTCGGCGCGCCGCCCGTCGGCGCTGCGCGACATGCTCGCTGGTGGCCTCGTCGGTGCGATCGTCGAACGCGTCCGCGCCTTCGGCCGCTCCGCCGCCGACAGCCGCGTCACGCAGGATCTCGAGGACGAGCCGGCGCCGAGCGAGGGCATCGGCTGGGACGCGCCGTCCGCGTCGGCGCCGGTGGGCCGTGCCGTCGCGGCGCCCCTGGACTCGGCAGATATCGCCTCGACGGTCGATCGCATCCTCGCCGGGCACGTGCCGGGCCACGGCCTGCACGTCGTCGGCGCCGGCGTCGCTGTCGAGAACCCCGGCGTGCTGATCGCGCTCGCCCGCGCGCTCGCCGAGCGCGGCCGCGCCGTGATGGTCGATCTCGACCGCTCGCCGGTGAAGCTCGCGCCGCTGACGCGCTCCGGCGCGGAGGGCGGCACCGAGATCGCGAACCTGACGGGCCTCTCCGAGCTGCTCGGCGGCGACGCGTCCTTCGCCGAGGTCATCCATCGCGACCACGCCTCGCGCCTACATTTCATCCCGACCGGGCGGCTCGAGGCGGATTTCCGCGACTTCGACCTGATCCTCGACGCGCTGACCGCGACCTACGATTTCATCGTGATGCTCGCGCCCGCCTATCCGCAGAGCGAGATCGCCAAGATCATGGCGCCTTACGCCGACTTCGTGGTGCTGGCGCCGCCGGCGGCCGAGGACCAGGTCGCGCTCGGCAAGATCGAGCGCGAGCTCGCCGATGCCGGCGCGCGCGAGGTGCTCGTCGCCGGCCGAATGCTGCAGGGCGCCCGCCAGGACGTCGCCTAGCAAGCAACCGTTTCCGCTTGCCGCCGTGGGCGACCGGCCTTAGGCCGTCGCCATGATCGAACCAGCTTCGGAGCCCGGGAGACCCCTCGAAAACCGTATCGCCGTCGTCACCGGCGCCTCGCGCGGCATCGGCCGCGCCGTGGCGCTCGAGCTGGCGCGGGCCGGCGCGCATGTCGTCGCACTGGCGCGCACCCAGGGCGCGCTGGAGGAGCTCGACGATGCGATCCGCGCGGTCGGCTCGAGCGCGACGCTCGTGCCGTGCGACATCAAGGATTATCCGGCGCTCGACCGGCTCGGCCTGGCGATCCACGAACGCTGGGGCAAGCTCGACATCTTCGTCGCCAATGCCGGCGTGCTCGGCCCACTGACGCCGCTCGCCCATCTCGAGCCGAAGCAATGGGACAATGTCTTCGCCGTCAACGTGACCGCGAACCTGCGGCTGATCCGCTCGCTCGACCATCCCCTGCGCGCCTCCGACGCCGGGCGCGTTGTGATGCTCACGTCCGGCGCCGCGCACCGCGCCGCGATGAAGGCCTATTGGGGCCCCTACGCAATCTCGAAGGGGGCAATCGACTCGATGGTGCGAACCTACGCCGCCGAGACGGAGGAGATGACGCCGGTCCGCGTGATGGCGGTGAACCCGGGCCCGATCCGCACCATCATGCGCAAGCAGGCGATGCCCGCCGAGGACCCGCTGACCCTGACGACGCCGGAGACCTTGGCGCCGAAGATCGTCGCGCTCTGCCTGCCGTCGTGGACGCAGACAGGGAAGCTCTACGATTTTCCGACCGACACTGTGCTGAGCTTCCAGGGGCCTGCGTAGGCCTAGCGCTAGACCGAGGAGACCGTCTCTTGAAGCTCGCTCTGATCCTGCTCTTCACCGCCTTCACCACCACCGCGGCCCTCGCCGGCGACATCGAGGTGCGCGACGCCTGGCTGCGCGCGACCCCCAAGGGCGCCTCGGTCGCCGGCGGCTACGCGACAATCGTCAACCACGGCAGTGCGCCGGACCGGCTCGTCGGTGCGAGCCTGCCGATCGCGCCGGACGGCCAGATCCACGAGATGTCGATGAGCAACGGCATCATGCACATGGCCCGGCTCGCCGACGGCCTCGCCTTGGCGCCCGGCGCGACCGTGGAGCTGACGCCGAGCCACTACCACCTGATGTTCGAGAAGCCGTCGGCACAGCTGAAGGCGGGCCAGAAACTCGTTGGCTCGCTCACCTTCGCCAAGGCCGGCAAGATCGACGTCACCTTCGCCGTCGCCGGCATCGGCGCGATGCAGGCACCCGGCGCCACGCCGGCTCCAGCTATGCACGACATGCCCGGCATGAAGATGCACTGACGGCGGCGTCAGCGCCGCCCGCGCCAGAGGCCGAGACCCTGCTCCTGCGCCGTCTCCTGCGCGGCGGCGAGGTCGGGCGGCGCGTCCGCCGTCGCCGCGGCGCCGCCGTTCGAGAGGATCGTCGTCGCGAGGTCGTCGCCGTCGACGCTGCAGCGGTAGCTGCCGCCGGTGGCCGGCGTGCAATCGACCTCGCGGCGGCGCAGGTAGCGGGCGAGCTCGCGCGCGGCGCGGCCGCCCGTGGGAGCGACGCCCAGCAGCCGCACCTGCTGCCCGCCGAGGCCGAGCGTCGCGGTGTCGACCACCTCGGCCGTGCCGCTCAACGATCCCGGCGCGTCGGTGTCGGGGGTGTCCTGATCGCCGCCAGGAGCATCATGCGGTGTCAGCCCGGCGATCACGCCGCGCGCGGCATCCGTCACCGCGCCGGTGATCGCCTCGCCCAGGTCCGGCGTGCGCGCCGGCGGCGCGGCCGCCTGCGCCGCCGTTGCCGCCGCATGCGGCTTGCGGTGCGCCTTGCGGCCGAGCGTGCCCTCCGCCGCCGTCGCGACGTCGCGCCAGATCTTCACCGGGATGTCGCCGCCAGTCACGCCGTCCATCGGCGAATTGTCGTCGTTGCCGACCCAGACGCCGATCGTCACGTCCGGCGTCGAGCCGATGAACCAGGCGTCGCGAAAGTCCTGCGTCGTGCCGGTCTTGCCGCCGGTCGGCACCGCGAGCTTCGCGCCGCGCCCGGTGCCCTCGCGCACGACGTCGGCGAGCAGCTCGCGCATCTCGAGCTTGGCCTGCGACGGCTCCGCCGCCTCGCCGTAATGCGGCGGCCGATTGAACAGGACTTTCCCGTGGCTCGCGATGCGCTGCACGAGGTAGGGGTCGAGCGTCTCCTCGTCGGAGGCGATCGTCGCATAGGCGCGTGTCATCTCCATCAGCGTCACGTTGGCGGTGCCGAGCGCGAGGCTCGGGACGTCCGGCAGCGGCGAGGCGACGCCGAGGTCGT
The DNA here is from genome assembly GCA_965277735.1 of Beijerinckiaceae bacterium. Taxonomy (GTDB): domain Bacteria; phylum Pseudomonadota; class Alphaproteobacteria; order Rhizobiales; family Beijerinckiaceae; genus RH-AL1. The sequence goes on along the minus strand of CBDIDO010000003.1, from coordinate 2,392,369 downwards.
GCGCGGTCTTGATGATCGTTTTGATCCCGACCTCCTGGCCGAGCCGCGCCGCCACCGTGTTGACCGACTTGGCGAAGGCGAGCGACAGCGGCATGCGGCCCTCGTAGCGGTCCTCGAAATCGTGCGGCTGCCAGGCGTTGGCGCCGCTGCCGATGGTGACCGGCGCGTCGTCGACGATCGTGCTCGGCGTCGCCCCCGCCTTCAGCGCGGCGAGATAGACGAAGAGCTTGAACAGCGAGCCCGGCTGGCGCTGCGCCTGCGTCGCGCGATTGTAGGTGCTCGCGGCATAGTCGCGGCCGCCGACCAATGCGAGGATGGCCCCGTTCGGGCCGATGGCGACGAGCGCGGCCTGCGTCGCGTGCTTGCGCGCGCCTTCGCCCGAAAGATGGCTGTCGATCGCCGCCTCGGCCGCCGCCTGGATGCGCTCGTCGATCGTGGTGCCGGCCGTGAGGTCCTGCGCGCCGCCGCCGACCAGCGCCTTGATGTCGGCCTGCGCCTCGTCCGCCACATAGCCGGGGCCTGCGGGCAGGTCGGGCGCAACCTTCAGCACGGCGGGGTTGGCGACGGCGGCGTCGCCCTCCGCCTTGGTGATCGCGCCGGTCTCGACCATCGCGTGCAGCACGACGCCGGCCCGCGCCCGCGCGCCATCGAGGTTCTTGACTGGCGCGAGCTGCGAGGGCGCACGGACGAGGCCGGCGATCATCGCGGCCTGCGGCAGGGTGAGGGTTCGCGCGCTGGTCCCGAAATAGCGCTCGGCCGCCGCATCCGCGCCGTAGGCGCCGGCGCCGAAATAGGCGGTGTCGAGGTAGCGCGCGAGGATCTGCTGCTTGCTGAGATGATGCTCGAGCCAGACCGCGATCAGCGCCTCCTGCATCTTGCGCCGCAGGGTGCGCTCGTTCGACAGCAGCATGAGGCGGGCGAGCTGCTGGGTGATGGTCGAGGCGCCCTGCGCGTGGCCGCGCGTCATGTCGTGGACGATCGCGCGCAGCATGCCGTGCAGGTCGACCGCGCCATGCGAATAGAAGCGCCGGTCCTCGACCGCGACGATCGCCTTGCGCAGGTTCGGCGAGATGTCGTCGTAGGCGAGCTGCTCGCCCTGCGCCGTGCCGCGGATGGCGAGCACCGCGCCGTCCGCCGCTTCGACCGTCAGCGCGCCCGGCGCGTCGCTCGTCGTGCCGCCGTCGATCGGGATCTCGAAGGCGAAATAGACGATGCCGCCAAGGACGAGGATGAGGAGCGCGGCGAGCGTGTAGGTCGCGCCGCGCAGCAGCGTATGCCAGTGCGGGGCCGTCTTCAGGCGCTCCGGCAGAAGCGGGCGGGCGAGCCATTCGGCCGAGGCCGCCCGGGCGCGCGTCGCGCTGGTCCGCGCGATGGCGACGTCTGCGGCGAGGCGACGGCGGATGTCGCGCCACGCGAGGTGCTTGCGACGCAGGTCTCGAAGCCGCGTGTAGAGCCGTCGCAGAAACAATGAGGCGTCCGCCAAGGCATCCCGTTCGAAGCTGGTTTCGCGGTCTTATGCCCCGAGGATAGCCAGGGCGCTACCGCCGCTATGATCTAGGTCGCGAGCTGCCTTCTCCCCTTGCGGGAGAAGGTGCCCGAAGGGCGGATGAGGGGTCGTTCCCGGAAGGGCTGGGAAGAAGGATAGGGCGACCCGTCTGGAAGCGCCCCCTCGTCCGTCGGCGCTGCGCGCCGCCAGGGTCTCCTGCAAGGAGAAGGGATTATGCTTCCGCCTTCAGCCGCCTCGCCACCGTCAGCGCGAAATAGGTCAGCACCCCGTCGCAGCCCGCGCGCTTGAACGACAGCAGGCTCTCCATCATCGCCCGGTCGCCGTCGATCCAGCCGTTCTGTGCGGCGGCCATGATCATCGCGTACTCTCCGCTGACCTGGTAGGCGAAGGTCGGCACCTGGAACTCGTCCTTCACGCGGGCGATGATGTCGAGGTAGGGCAGGCCGGGCTTCACCATCACCATGTCGGCGCCTTCCTCGATGTCGAGCGCGACCTCGCGCAGCGCCTCGTTCGAGTTGGCGGGGTCCATCTGGTAGGTGCGCTTGTCGCCCTTCAACACGGCCTTGGTGCCGATCGCGTCGCGGAACGGGCCGTAGAAGGCGGACGCGTATTTCGCCGCGTAGCTCATGATCTGCACGTGCTCGAAGCCGTCGGCGTCGAGCGCCGAGCGGATCGCGCCGATGCGGCCGTCCATCATGTCGGAGGGCGAGATGATGTCGGCGCCGGCGCGGGCCTGATTGAGCGATTGCGCGCAGAGCAGGCGCACGGTCTCGTCGTTGAGGATCTCGTCGCCCTCCATCACGCCGTCGTGGCCGTGGCTCGTGTAGGGATCGAGCGCGGCATCGGTCATCAGGCCGAGATGCGGCACCTCGGCCCGGATCGCGCGCACGGCGCGGCAGACGAGATTGTCGGGGTTCTGCGCCTCCGAACCCTGCGGGTCCTTCACGCCGGCGTCCGTCATCGGGAAGAAGCAGATCGCCGGGATGCGCGCCTCCGCCGCCTCGACCGCCGCGCGCACCGCCTCGTCGACCGAGAGGCGCTCGACGCCGGGCATCGACGGCACCGGCACGCGCTGCTTCTCGCCCTCGACCAGGAACAGCGGCCAGATCAGGTCGTCGGCCGTCACCACGTTCTCGCGCACGAGGCGCCGCGCCCATTCCGTGCGCCGGTTACGGCGCGGCCGATGGACGAGGCCGAGCGACTCGGTCTTCGGGGGGCGCAGGCCTGTGGTCATGGGATCCTCCATTTGCCGCGAGGCGCGAATTCGCGCCGGTTTTAGCCCCACGCAGGCGCGAAGGCGAGCTTGCCGAGAGACTGTCCCGAAACGAGGCAGCCGCGGGCGGCGCGAGGCTTGCGCTGAGGAGGCAAACGTCTCCGGGGCCAACCAGATGACCGACGCTTTACGATCGATCGTTTCAGAGCGGCCCACCGGCGCCGGGCCGACGCGCGCGCGCCTGGCCGACGCGGCCTCCTTCGTCTTGCGCTGCCTCGTCGGGATCGTCCACCTGCGCAGCCAGGCGGGCGTCTTCGGGCTCGCGCGCGTAAAAGGGCGGCCGATCGTCTCCGGCGCGGGCGAGATTTCGATCGGCAGCCGGTTCGTCCTGGTCAACAAATTCATGCCCTGCGAGCTCGCCTGCGCCGAGGGCGCGCGGCTCACGATCGGGCGCAACGTCGAGATCAATTACGGCGTGCTGATCTCGGCGCGGCGCAACGTGACGATCGGCGACAATGTGCTGATCGGAAACCTCTCGGTCATCTCCGACACGGCCTTCCCCGGCGCGGGGCTCGCGGCCGACGACGATCCGCCGCGGCCCATCGAGATCGGCGACGACGTGTGGCTCGCCGCACGCGTCACCGTGCTGCCCGGCGCGAAGATCGGGCGCGGGGCCGTGATCGGCGCGGGCAGCGTGGTGCGCGGCACGATCCCGCCCGGCACGATCGCGATGGGCAATCCGGCGCGCCCGCTGGTGCGCCTCGCCGCCGTGGCCAAGCCGTGAACCTGGACGCGCTGCGCCGGATCGGGCGCCCGACCCGCGGCCGCATCGCGGAGGGCCGGCCGGACATCCTCAACCGCGGTACGCTCGTCGTCGGCCGCGACGTCGCGATTGCCTCTCGGCCGGTCGACACCGAGATCCTTGTCGGCCCGGGTGGGCGCCTCGCGATCGGCGATCGCGTGCGCATCGGCCACGGCTCAAGCCTGCACGCGCATCTGTCCGTCGAGATCGGCGACGACGTGCTGTTCGGCCCGTTCGTCGTTGTGATGGACACCGACCATCACGCGAGCGGCGACCGCGCGGCCGCGGCGCCGATGGCGCCGATCGTCATCGAGGCCGGCGCCCGCATCGGCGCGCACGCGACGCTGCTGCGCGGCGCACATGTCGGCGCCGGCGCATGGGTCGAGCCGGGCAGCGTCGTCGCGGGGATTGTCGCGCCAGGCGATCGGGTGGCAGGCAATCCTGCCCGGCGCGCTCACGCCGTGACGGCCGACGCGCCCTCGATCTGAGGTTCCGCGGTCTCCTCGCGTGCCGGCTCGAGCCCGCTTTCGGCGCGGAACAGGTGGCGGCCGCCGGTCCAGAAGGCGAGGCCGAGCGAGGCGATGATCGCATAGGCGACGAACGAGCCGCCGAAGCCGAAGCTTTTGGCAACGAACCCGCCGATGAGCGGGGAGCGATCGCCCGACCGATTTCTGGCTGCAGGCGGAAGCGGAGATCGGTCGCGAGGGCGAGCAGGATTGAGCGGATAAGAGGGTCTGTAATGGTGGGCGCGACAGGGATTGAACCTGTGACCCCTCCCGTGTGAAGGGAGTGCTCTCCCGCTGAGCTACGCGCCCGCACCGCGCGCTTTATGCGTCGGCGCCGCGCGGGAAGTCAAACCTGTTTGCGCGTCGTTTGACGTCAGTCCCGGCCGAGCGTCGCGACGGCGGCGTCGAGCTGGTCGAAATGGCTGATCACCGCATCGGGGCCGAGCGTCGCGATCGGCTCCGGCGCGTAGCCGAAGTCGACGGCGATGATGGGCACGCCCGCGTCGCGCGCCGTGGCGATGTCGGTCTCGGTGTCGCCAACCATGATCGCGGTCGCGGCGTCGCCGCCGGCCTTCTCGATCGTGCGATGCAGGGTGGCGCCGTTGGGCTTCGAGACGGGGAACGTGTCCTGGCCGACGATCGCGCGGAAGCGCCCGGTCGCGCCGAGCTCCTTGATCAGCTTCACCGAGGAATGCTCGAGCTTGTTGGTGCAGATCGCGAAAGCATGGCCCTTGGCCGCGAGCCGGTCGAGCGCCGCCTCGGCGCCGGGATAGAAGCGCGTTTTCACGGTCAGATGCTCGTTGTAATGCGCGAGGAAGGCGGCAAACAGCGCATCGAGCCGGCCGTCGGGAAGCTCGCGGCCCTGCGCGGCGAACCCGCGCTTCAGCATCACCTTGCCGCCCTTGCCGACGTATTTCCGGCCGACCTCGAGCGGGACCGGCGCGAGGCCCTCGCGTTCGAGGATGACGTTGAGCGATCCGATGAGGTCGGGGGCGCTGTCGACGAGCGTGCCGTCGAGATCGAAGACGATGAGGCTGGGAATTCGGAGACCGTGGTTTGACATCGTCCCGCATAGCTTTGCGCCCGCGCCCTTTCAAGGGCGGGCCCCCCGTCGAATTTCCAGGCCGGATTCCGCGTCGTTCCGGCGCGGCGCCGTTTTGCTGCTCTTTTTGGTTGGCTATAGGGGCAGGCGCGCGATTTGCCCCACGATCGCGGAAGCCCAAAAGTCCAAGCTGAGCCGAGGAATGCCGATGCCTGTCGCCCGCCCGATCCTGCTGGCCGCCGCGACCCTGGCCGTGCTCGGTGCGCCCGCCCGCGCCGCCGACAATTACGATTTCCTCGCGGCGCCGCAGATCGACCTCAACCGCATCTTCCGCGTCGACAAGTCGACCGGCGAGGTCGGCGCCTGCCAGTTCGGGCTCAAGGAGGGCTCGCCGGTCGGGGTCACCTTGTGCTACCCGCCGGGGCAGGGGGCCGGCCCGCAGAGCCCGAGCGACTACACGCTCGTGTCCTCGCGCCACGAGCACGAGGCGGGCGCCTGGCGCGTCGATCTGCGCACCGGCGCGATGTCGATCTGCTATGTGCTGGACGACGCCGTCGTCTGCACGCCGCCGGCGAAATAACGAGGCCGCGCATTTCCCGCGCAGGCCCGGCGATGGTCTGCTAGAAGGCCGCGCCGGGATCTTACCTTCAGGGAGCTCGAAGCAAGCCGCATGGCGTCGCCAAGTGATAGTCCGTCCGACAGCTCGTCCGAGACGAAACAGGCCGGCAAGCGCGCCGCAGCGGCGCGCGCGCTCGAGCTCGTGCAGCCCGGCATGCGTCTCGGGCTCGGCACCGGCTCGACGGCGCAGGAGTTCGTCGCGCTGCTGGGCGAGCGCGTGGCGGGCGGCCTCGACGTCGTTTGCGTGCCCACCTCCGAGCGGACCGCGGCGCAGGCGAGGGGCCTCGGCATCCGCGTCGTGACGCTCGACGAGCTGCCCGAGCTCGACCTCACGATCGACGGCGCCGACGAGTTCGACCCGGCCCTGAACCTGATCAAGGGCGGCGGCGGCGCGCTGCTGCGCGAAAAGATCGTCGCGACCGCCTCGCAGCGCATGATCGTCATCACGGATTCCTCGAAGCAGGTCGAGCACCTCGGCCGCTTTCCGCTGCCGATCGAGGTCAATCGCTTCGGCCTCGCCGCCACCCGCGCCGCAATCGTGCGCGTGACGGAAGCCTGCGGCTGTGACGGCGCGATCGTTCTGCGCCAGACGCCGGAGGGCACCGACTACGTGACCGACGGCGGTCATCTGCTGCTCGATTGCCATTTCGGGCGCATCGACGATCCGGAGACCCTCGCCGAGCGCATCGTCGCCATCGCCGGCGTGGTCGAGCACGGGCTCTTCATCGGCATCGCGCGCGGCGTGATCTGCGCGGGCCCTAACGGCGTCGAGGTCCTCGGCAAGTTGGGCGAGGCTTGATGACGCGTTTTCGCCGGCGAAGCCTGGGCCTCGGGTCCTTCCTTGCGATTGCTCTCGCGTGCGTCACCCCGGCGTGCGCGCAGGCGCCGGCGCCCGCCGCATCGCCGGCCGATCCGCCGCCGCAGGCTCAGGTCCCGACCGGCACCAACGGCGTGTCCCTGCCGCCGCCGCCCGACGCCGCCAACCCGACCCCCGACCACGTTGCCCAGGCGCGCAAGCTCATTCTCGCGACCGGCATCTCGCGCTCGTTCGACGTGATGATCGCCGAGTTCATGGACCAGATCGGCAATTCGGTGACGCAGGAGCGGCCAGAGCTGGTGCAGGACATGCACAGCGTGCTCGATCGGCTGCGGCCCGAGTTCGACAAGCAGTCCGAGGAGATGGTCGACCAGTCGGCGCGGATCTACGCGTCGCTCTTGTCGGAGAAAGACATCGACACGATCCTGACCTTCTACAACACCGAGGCCGGCAAGCGGTACGTCGCGATGCAGCCGCTGTTCCTGAACCAGCTGCTCTCCGGCACCCAGGCCTGGCAGCAGAAGATCGCGATCAACATGATGGCCCGCGTGCGCACCGAGATGAAGAAGAAGGGACACAACCTCTGACCGGCTCGAGCGACACCAAGCCTGGCGACTACGACGTCGACCTGTTCGTCATCGGCGCGGGCTCCGGCGGCACGCGCGCGGCGCGCATCGCCTCGCAGCACGGCGCCAAGGTGATGATCGCCGAGGAGTTCCGCGTCGGCGGCACCTGCGTCATCCGCGGCTGCGTACCCAAGAAGCTGATGGTCTATGCGAGCCGCTTCGCCGACGCTTTCGAGGAGGCCGAGGGCTTCGGCTGGAGCACGCCGAAGCCGACCTTCGACTGGCGCACCTTCGTCGCCGCGAAGGAGAAGGAGATCACGCGGCTTTCGGGGATCTACGTGCAGAACCTCGAGAAGGCCGGCGTGAAGATCGTCGCGTCCCGCGCCAAGGTCGTCGATCCGCACACGATCGCGCTCGCCGACGGCACGACGGTGCGGGCGAAGTTCATCCTGGTCGCGACCGGCGGCCATCCGCACGCGCTCGCCCATACGCCGGGCCACGAGCTGATGATCTCGTCGAACGAGATCTTCGATCTTCCCGTCTTCCCGAAGCGTCTGCTCGTCATCGGCACCGGCTACATCGGGCTCGAGTTCGCCTCGGTCTTCGTCAGGCTGGGCGCGCAGGTGACGGTGATCGCGCGCACCAAGGTGATCCTGCGCGGGTTCGACGAGGACATGCGCGACGGCCTCGCCGACCAGATGAAGACGGCCGGTGTCCGCTTCGACCTCGATGTCGTGGTGACGGAGGTCGAGAAGACCGACGACGGCCTGCTCGCCACGCTGAGCGACGGCAACGTTGTGGCCTGCGACGTGATCCTCAACGCCTCCGGCCGTCTCCCGAACACCGAAGGCCTCGGTCTCGCCGAGGTCGGCGTCGATCTCGGCAAGAAAGGCGAGGTCTGCGTCGACGAATCCTCGCGCTCCACCGTGCCCTCGATCTACGCCGTCGGCGACGTCACCGATCGGGTCGCGCTGACGCCGGTGGCCATCCGCGAAGGCCAGGCCTTCGCCGACAGCGTGTTCGGCCCGAAGGAGGTCGTCGTCGATCATTCGACGATCGCGACGGCCGTCTTCACTACGCCGGAGATCGGCACCGTTGGGCTGACCGAAGAGGAGGCGCGCAAGCGCTATCCGGTCGTCGACATCTACATGGCCTCGTTCCGGCCGATGAAGGCGACCCTGTCGGGCCGCGAAGAGAAGACGATCATGAAGATCGTCGTCGATTGCGAGAGCGATCGCGTGCTCGGCGTCCACATCCTCGGCGAGGATGCGGGCGAGCTGGCGCAGGTGCTCGGAATCGCCGTCAAGATGGGCGCCACGAAAGCCGATTTCGACGCGACGATGGCCGTGCATCCGACCGGCGCGGAAGAGCTCGTCACGATGCGAACGCGCCAGCGCCGCCATCACCAGACGACGGAAGAGCCCGGTGGCCCGGGGCTCGCGGGAGGCTGAGCTCCCGGCCCGACATGACGCGCCGCTCGATAGCCCTGACCGTCGTCCGCGTGACGAGCGGCAATTTCCTGGAAATGTTCGATTTCTTTCTGTTCGGCTTCTACGCGAAGCCGATCGGCGACGCGTTCTTTCCCGCGCACGATCCCGTGTCGCGCCTCTTGCTCGCTTTCCTCGCCTTCGGCGCCGCGTTCCTGATGCGGCCGCTCGGCGCCATCCTGCTCGGCGCCTATGTCGACAAGGTCGGGCGGCGGCGCGGCCTCGTCGTCACGCTGGCGATCATGGCGATCGGCACGCTCACCATCGCCGCCACGCCGAATTTTGCGACGCTTGCCGCGATCACGCCGGCGCTCGGCTATGCCGCGCCGCTCCTGGTGCTCGCCGGCCGGCTCGCGCAGGGGTTCTCGGCCGGCGTCGAGCTCGGCGGCGTCTCGGTCTATCTCGCCGAGATGGCACCGCCGGGCCGGCGCGGCTTCCTCGTCGCCTTCCAGTCGGCGAGCCAGCAGGTGGCCGTGGTCGTCGCGGCGCTCATCGGCTTCGCGCTGGAGCGCGGCCTCGGCCCGGCGGCGATCGCGGCGTGGGGTTGGCGCCTGCCGTTCGCACTCGGCTGCGCGATCATCCCGCTGCTGTTCTGGATCCGCAGCTCGCTCGCCGAGACCGAGGCCTTCCAGGCGCGCCGGCCGCCGGAGCCGGCCGATGCGGTCGCTACCCTCTTCGCGAGCTGGCGCATCGTGCTCGTCGGCATGCTGCTCGTCGTGATGACGACAGTGTCGTTCTACCTGATCACGGTCTACACGCCGAGCTTCGGGCAGCATGAGCTGCATCTCGACAGCGGTGCGACGTTGCTCATCGCCTGCGCAGTCGGCGTGACCAACTTCTGCCTGCTGCCTCTCGCGGGCGCGCTGTCGGACCGGCTCGGACGCCGGCCGCTGCTGATCGGCTTCACCATCGTGATGCTGGCGACGGCCTATCCCGCCCTGGCCTGGCTTGCGGCGGCGCCGTCGGTCGGCCGGATGCTGGCGGTCGAGCTGTGGCTCGCCTGCCTCTACGCCGGCTACAACGGAGCGATGGTCGTCGCGCTGACGGAGGTCGTGCCGGCGGAGGTGCGGACGGCAGGCTTCTCGCTCGCCTACAGCCTCGCCACCGCGATGTTCGGCGGCATGACGCCGGCGGCCAGCCAATTCCTGATCAGGCTCACAGCCGACAAGGCGGCGCCGGGTCTCTGGCTGACGGCGGCGGCGGCGCTCAGCCTTTGCGCCGCGCTCGCGTTGCGTCCGCTCTCGCCGCCGGCCGCATCCGCTCAGTCGAGCTTGTAGAAGACGACGAGCGACTGCTCCGCATGGCCCTCGTAGGGCGCGACCTGATAGTACATCACGCCTTCGCCCGAGGGATCGCGCTTGCCGAAGGCGATCTTGGCCGAGGGCTTGTCGGTGTGGTCCACCGATGCGTCCTCCGACGGCGCGACGTGCGCCCATTCGGCCCCGGTCCACACGCCGATCGGCGCGCGGGCGTCCTCCTGGTGGATGCGGTTGAAGATATCGAGCGTGCCGAAGGGCGTCTCGGCCACCTTCTCGTCCGCCGGGAAGCTCACCTTCGAGAGCCCGGCGGCCGCCGGATCGCTGCTCGCAAACGACACCTTGCCGTCCTTTTGCTCGACCTTGATCGAGATCGGCGCGCCGGCGATGAAGTCGGCCTTCATGTGCTGCAACACTTGGTACTGCGCTTCGGTGATGCCCATCCGCCGGTCGTAGGGCAGGGGCTGGCCGGGCTTGTTGCCGGTCACCGCCTTCTTGAACCAGTCCATGTTGTTGGAGACCGCGGCGCGGAACTGGCGGTCGATCGCCTGATCCTCCGGCGCGACATCGAGCCTCATCACGTGGCCGTCGATCACGCCGCTCTTCGGCAGATAGGCGTCGAGCGGGCCATCGGCGCTGGCGGCGGCGGGCAGGGCGAGGAGGGCGGCGAGGCTCGCGAGAGCCAGAGAACGGCAGAACATGAGGGGCTCCTAAGAGGGAGCGGCTGCGTGCCACGAGAGGAGCAAGGTCGCAACTTAACTAACGTCCAGGCTTCGGCCCGCCCGGCGCGACGGCTCTCCTTGCCGCGCCGGGCGCAGATGCGCATGTTGGGAGCACAAAAAAGGAGTCCCGCCCCAGTGAAAGCCCTCATCGTCGTCGACATGCTCAACGACTTCGTCACCGGCGCGCTTGCCAACGAGGTCAGGGCCAAGCGTGTCGTGCCGGCGATCCGGCGGCTGATCGATCACGCGCGGGCGGACGCGGACTGGCTCGTCGTCTATGCCTGCGACGCGCACCGCGCGGACGACCGCGAGGTCGCGCTGTGGGGCAAGCACGCGATGGCCGGCACCTGGGGCGCGCAGGTGATCGAGGCGCTGGCACCCGTCGGTGCCGACCGCGAGCTCGTCATCTCGAAGCGCTTCTACGGTGCCTTCGAAGGCACGGAATTGGACGAGCTGCTCTACGATTACGAGGTCGACGACGTCGTGCTCGTCGGCCAGCACCTCGACGTCGGCCTGCGCCACACCGCCTACGGCGCCTTCCTCGCCGACCTCGACGTCCACGTGCCGGCCGACGCCGTCTGCGCGCGCGACACCGTCGACCAGGAGGCGGCGCTCGGCTACCTCCGCGACATGTATGCGGCCAACCTCACCACCTCGACGGCGCTGATCGGCCGCCCGGTGCTGCGCACGGCGAGCTCCAACCCGTAAAGCCCCGCTCTCTTGTCGCGCCGCAATACCCTCGCCATATCTCGAAACGCCGCGGTCGCGCGGCGTCACGAGGACCGGTCATGACCGATTTTCAGGCCACCCAACGCCCCCGCCCCGTCTCGTTCTTCGCGAGCCCGGAGCTGCCGGCTGCCGCCTTTGCCGGAGTGCGGACGCGACGGATGCTCGCCTTCGCTGTCGATTTCACGCTGGTCTCGGTTATGGCGGTGCTGCTCACGATCGGGCTTTTTTTCGCGACGCTGGGCCTGTCGGTCTTCTTCGCGCCGTCACTCTGGCCGTTCGTCGCGTTCTTCTACAACGGCCTGACCGTTTCGGGCCGCGGCATGGGCACGCCCGGCATGCGCCTGTTCGATCTCGAGATGCGCCAGGTCGATGGGGCGCCGGTCGGCTTCGTCATCGCCGGCATCCACGGCGCGCTGCTCTACGCGAGCTGGCTGTTTCCGCCGGTGTTCCTGGTCTCGCTCGTCACGCCCGACAAGCGCTGCCTGCACGACATCTTCGCGGGCATCATCGTGGTGCGCCGGCCGTAGCAGGCGTCTACTTGATCGCCCCCGTGCAGGGATCGAGGATCGATCTGGTGATCAGCTTCGGCAGCGAGGCGGTCGGCGTGTAGTCGACGTTGGGGTTGGCCGCGACGAGCGCGTCCCCGGCCCGCGCCGGCGCCGGCACCTGATGCGGCGCGGTGGCGAATTCGCCGATCGGCGACGGGTGCTTGGCCTTGACCATGTAGTCGAGCATGTCGGCCGATGCGACGAAGGCGACGGCAATGATCGACACCGAAAGCGCGATGCCCTCGAATGTGGTGCCGCGCTCGTCACCCCAGAACCGCTTGCCGATACTCATGACCTCGCCCTCGCCCGAAACGCCGCAGGTCGAACAATGCCCCCGAGACGGTAAACAGGTGATTGATACGGTGCGCCGAACGCGAGAAAAGCGTGCCGTCTCGCGACACAAGATTGCGAGCTGGAGGAATTGATGACCGCCAACGAGGACATGATCCAGTATTGGAACGAGGTCGCCGGCTCGAAATGGGTCACCAACCAGGTGCGGCTCGACCGGATGATGGCGCCCCTGTCGGCGGCGCTCCTCTCCGCGGCGGCGCCGCAGGCCGGCGAGAACATCGTTGAGATCGGCTGCGGCTGCGGTGACGTGACACTCGAGATCGCCGGGCTCGGCGGTGGCGGTCGCATCTTCGCGGTCGACATCTCGCGGCCGATGCTGGCGCATGCCCAGGCGCGCCAAGCGGCCATGCAAAATACCGCGATGACCGGAGACCTCGCGAAGATCGAATGGGTCGACGCCGACGCCATGACCTACGCGTTCCCCGCCGACAACACGCTGCTCCTTTCGCGCTTCGGCGTGATGTTCTTCGACGATCGCCCGCGCGCCTTCGCCAACCTGCGTCAGGCGCTGCAGCCCGGCGGCCGCTTCGCCTTCATCTGCTGGCGCCCGCGCTCGCAGGTCGAATGGATGCAGACTCCGCTCGACTGGATCGCGCCGGTCCTGCCGCCGCCGGAGGAGGTGCCGGGCGAGATCGGCCCGTTCGCGCTCGCCGACGATTCGATGACCGTCGAGTTGCTCACCGACGCCGGCTTCACCGACGTTTCGGCCGAGAAGGTCGATTGCCCTCTGGTGATCGGAGAAGGGGCCACGGCGGACGAGGCGGTGCAGGATGCGATGGGCCTGCTCGGCCAGGCAGGGCCGACCTCGCGCCACATCGCGGATGCCGCGCCGGACGAGCGCCAGGAGGCGCTCGACCTCCTGCGCAAGCACCTCGCCGAACGTGTGGACGACGGCCGCGTGCTGCTCGAGGGCGCGTGCTGGATCTATTCGGGCCGGGCGTAGAACCTAGAGCGCCGCCAGCACGTCCCGGCCGCCTACGGGCTGACCCTTGGGCCAGACCCAGAAATTGCCTTTGCGCTCGACCGCATCGGCGAGCAGCAGGTGATAGGCGTGCTTCGGCACCGCGACGGCGCCGAGCGTGGCGAGGTGCGCGGTCACGAACTGCGTGTCGAGCAACTGGAAGTTGCCGGCGCGCAGCCGGGCGACCAGATGCACCAGCGCCACCTTGGAAGCGTCGGTGGCGCGGTGGAACATGCTCTCGCCGAAGAAGGCGCCGCCGAGCGCGACGCCGTAGAGGCCGCCGACGAGCACGCCGTCGGCCCAGGCTTCGATCGTGTGGACGTGTCCCATGTCGAAGAGCGAGCGATAGAGCGAGCGGATGCGGCTGTTGATCCAGGTGCCCTCGCGCCCTGGACCGGCCTCGGCACAGCCGTCGATCACCGCGTCGAACGCCGTGTCGACGCGGACCTCGAAGCGGCCGGAGCGAACCGTCTTGGCGAGGCTGCGCGTGACGACGAGCCCGTCGAGCGGGAAGATGCCCCGCTCCTCCGGATCGACCCAGAACAGGTTCGGGTCGTTCGCGCTCTCGGCCATCGGAAACAGGCCGATCGAATAGGCGCGCAACAGCACGTCGGGCGTGATGTCGAGCTTGTCGCGCGCGCGGGTCATGGATGGCGAGGGTGCGCGACAGGGGAGAAACCGTCAAGACGACCACTCGACGCGATTGCTCACAAGGCCTAAGCGGGCCTGAGCGAGCGAGGCGGAGATGGGCGTAGAAACGTTGCAGGTGGGCGAGGACGAGGAGGGCATGCGCCTGGACCGCTGGTTCAAGCGGCGCATCCCGACCCTCTCGCTGTCCCACCTGAACAAGATCGTGCGCACGGGCCAGGTGCGCGTCGACGGCGCGCGCGTGAAGACGGCGACCCGGCTCTCGACCGGCCAGAGCGTTCGCGTGCCGCCGCTCTCGCTCGACGCGCCGCCGCCGGCCGCGCCCACCGTCTCCGAGGACGATGCGCACGCGCTGCGCGACATGATCCTGTTCGAGGACCGTGAGATCCTCGTGCTCAACAAGCCGTTCGGCCTCGCGGTGCAGGGCGGCTCCGGCACCAAGCACCACATCGACGGCATGCTGGCCTCGCTGCCGAACGAGCGCGGCGACCGGCCGTCGCTGGTGCACCGGCTCGATCGCGACACCTCCGGTGTCCTGCTCGTCGCCCGCACGCGAAAGATGGCGGCCGACCTCGGCGAGGTTTTCCGCTCGCGGCAGGCGCGCAAGACGTATTGGGCGCTGGTCGAGGGCATCCCCAAGCCGCCGCAGGGGCGCATCTCGCTCTATCTCGCCAAGGGCGAGGGCATGGGCGATGTCCGTGGTCCGCGGACGGGCGGCTACGACCCAGTCGCCCGCGAGAAGATGCGCGTCGCCAAGCACGGCGACGACGACGCGCAGCATTCCGTCACCTATTACGCGACGATCGAGCGTGTGCCGTCGCGGCTCGCCTGGCTGTCGATGAAGCCGATCACCGGGCGCACCCACCAGCTCCGCGCGCATGCCGAGGCGATCGGCCATCCGATCATCGGCGATCCGAAATACGGCCTGAAGGCGAAGACCGACCCCCGCCGTACCGATCCGCTGCGCGCCGTCCCGGACGGGATCGAGAAGAAGCTGCATCTGCTAGCGCGCCGGCTCGTGCTGCCGAACCCGCGCGGCGGCACGCTCGACGTCACCGCTCCGCTGCCGCCGCACATGCAGGCGAGCTTCGATCTGCTGGGCTTCGACACGAGCACCTACGACCCGATCGAAGAGGCGCCGGAGTAGGGCGGGTGGGGCCGGTCTCGATCGTGTCGATCGGATGACGGATTGCCGAACACGTAGGCTGCCGCGCGCGTAAAGGTCGCGCCGCAAATTATTGGTTTTCTTGAAGCGGCGGCTTGCCGCGGCGCACAAAATGACTAAGCTGTGTGCATGGTCGACTTTGCACAATTTATGCGCAACATCGGATCCCGACACTCGGACGCCCGCGTCGTGCTGGCGCCGATGTCGGGCGTCAGCGACCTCGGCATGCGCCGCGCGGCGCAGGACTTCGGCGCGAGCCTGACCGTCACGGAAATGGTCGACAGCGCTTTCTTCACGGCTGGCGAGAAGGCGAGCCGTTTGAAATCGGACGGCGCCGGCATCGCCTGCCATGTCGTGCAGATCGCCGGCTGCGACGCGGGGCTCCTCGCCGAGGCGGCCCGTCTCGCCGAGGGCGAGGGCGCGGCGATGATCGACATCAACATGGGGTGCCCCGCGCGCAAGGTGGTCGGCGGCCTCGCCGGCTCGGCGCTGATGCGCGACCTCGACCAGGCCGTGTCGCTGGTCCGCGCCGTGGTCGGCGCGGTGAAGGTGCCGGTCTCGCTCAAGATGAGGCTCGGCTGGGACGATGCCTCGCGTAACGCGCCGGAGCTGGCGCGCCGCGCCGAGGCCGAGGGCGTCGCGATGCTGACGGTGCACGGCCGCACGCGCTGCCAGTTCTACAAGGGCTCGGCCGACTGGGCCGCGATCCGCGCCGTGGTCGACGCGGTGGACATCCCTGTCGTCGCCAACGGCGATTGCACGAGCGCGGCGGACGCCCGCGCCATGCTCGCCGCCTCCGGCGCAAGCGCGGTCATGGTCGGCCGCGCGGCCGTCGGGCGGCCGTGGCTCGTCGGCGGGATCGGACGCGCGCTCGCTGGCAGCGGCGAAGCCGAGGTGCCATCGGCGGCAGCACGCGCGGCTGCAGCGCTCGCGCACTACGACACGCTGCTCGATTCCTTCGGCGTCGCGCATGGCGTGCGCCACGCGCGCAAGCACCTCGCCGGCTACGCCACCCACGCCGGCTTCGGCTCCGACACGGCGCGCCACCGCGCGCTCGTGACGAGCGACGATGCCGCAGACGTACGGTCCCGGCTCGCCGGGTTGTTCACGGATTTGAGTTTGGAGTTGGCCGCATGAGTGCTCGCCGGTCTTTTCGCCTTCTCGGCAAAACGCGGCCCGTCGGCGGCCCGCTGCCGCTCGCCGGCGGTGGTGTCGTCCAGGCTGTGGGGGCGCTGCAGGTGCTCGATGCCCTGCCGCATCCGATCCTCACGATCGCCGAGGACGGCCTGATCGAGAGCGCCAACCCGGCCGCCGAGACCTTCTTCGGCACCAGCCTCGCCCCGACGCGCCAGCAGACGCTCGAAGGGCTACTGCCGATCGGCTCGTCGCTTCTCGCGCTGCTCGAGCAGGTCCGCGAGGATGGCGGCGCGATCAACGAATACCGCGTCGATCTAGGCCTACCCCGGCTCGGCGTCGAGCGGCTCGTCGACATCTTCGTCGCGCCGGTGATGCCGCAGAGCAAGACCATGGTCGTCATGCTGCGCGAGCGCACCATCGCCGAGAAGCTCGACCGCCAGCACGCGCAGCGCGGCGCGGCGCGATCGGTCTCCGCCATGGCCTCGATGCTCGCGCACGAGATCAAGAACCCGCTGTCGGGCATCCGCGGCGCGGCGCAGCTCATCGAGGCCGAGGCCAACGATTCCGATCGCGCGCTGACGCGGCTCATCTGCGACGAGACCGACCGCATCGTGAAGCTCGTCGACCGGATGAAGCCGTTCTCCATGGTCTCGGACGAGGACTACGACAGCGTCAACATCCATGCGGTGCTCGATCACGTGAAGAAGGTCGCGCAGGCCGGCTTTGCGCGGCACATCCGCTTCACCGAGACCTACGATCCGTCGCTGCCGCCGGTCTTCGCGAGCCGCGATCAGCTGATCCAGGTGTTCCTCAACCTCGTGAAGAACGCGGCCGAGGCAATCGGCACCGAGCGCATCGACGGCGAGATCGAGCTGCGTACCGCGTTCCGCCCCGGCGTGCGGCTCAAGATCAACGGCTCCGACATGCCGGTCAGCCTGCCGCTCGAGTTCTGCGTGCGCGACAACGGACCGGGCATTCCCGACGACATGCTGACCCGATTGTTCGACCCCTTCGTCACCACGAAACCGACCGGAACTGGCCTGGGCCTTGCTTTGATCGCGAAGATCGTCGGGGACCATGGGGGTATCGTAGAGTGCGAGTCCCACGCGAGCCGGACGACATTCAAAGTGCTGATGCCCATGCACATGCCGAAAGACGGCAGATTTGCCGAGGCGTCGGACTGACCACCGGCGCGAGCGGTTAAGGGGCTATGAATCCAGGAAACATCCTCGTCGCCGACGACGACTCGGCCATCCGGACGGTGCTGAGCCAGGCGCTGTCGCGTGCGGGCTACGACGTCCGCACGACGGGCACCGCAGCGACGCTGTGGGGCTGGGTGAAGGCCGGCGACGGCGACCTCGTCATCACCGACGTCGTGATGCCGGACGAGAACGCCTTCGAGCTGCTGCCGCGCATCAAGAAGCTGCGACCCGAGCTGCCGATCATCGTGATGAGCGCGCAGAACACGTTCATGACGGCGATCAAGGCGTCGGAGCGCGGCGCCTACGACTACCTGCCCAAGCCGTTCGATCTGCGCGAGCTGGTTTCGATCGTCGGCCGCGCCATGGCCGAGCCGAAGACGCGCGCCGCCGCGCCGTTGCCGGAAGACCTCGACAACATGCCGCTCGTCGGCCGCTCGCCGGCGATGCAGGAGATCTACCGCTCGCTCGCGCGCCTGATGGCGACCGACCTCACGGTGATGATCACCGGCGAGTCCGGCACCGGTAAGGAGCTGGTTGCCCGCGCGCTGCACGATTACGGCAAGCGCAAGAAAGGCCCGTTCGTCGCGATCAACATGGCCGCGATCCCGCGCGACCTGATCGAGAGCGAGTTGTTCGGCCACGAGAAGGGCGCCTTCACCGGCGCCAACCAGCGCTCCGCCGGCCGCTTCGAGCAGGCCGAGGGCGGCACGCTGTTCCTCGACGAGATCGGCGACATGCCGATGGAGGCGCAGACGCGCCTTCTCCGCGTGCTGCAGCAGGGCGAATACACGACGGTCGGCGGCCGCACGCCGATCAAGACCAACGTCCGCATCATCGCCGCCACCAACAAGGACCTGCGCATCCTGATCGGGCAGGGACTGTTCCGCGAGGACTTGTACTTCCGGCTCAACGTCGTGCCGCTGCGGTTGCCGCCGCTGCGCGAGCGCATCGAGGACGTCGCCGACCTCGCCCAGCATTTCTTCAAGCAGGCGGCGGCCGAAGGCCTGCCGTCCAAGCATCTCGAGCCCGGCGCGCTCGAGCGGATGAAGCGGCATCGTTGGCCGGGCAACATCCGCGAGCTCGAGAACCTGATCCGCCGGCTCGCCGCGCTCTATCCGCAGGAGTCGATCGGCGAGCACCTCGTCGATCTCGAGCTGTCGGCCGACGCGGTCGGGTTCTCGCCGGCGCCGACCGGACGCCAGGCGCAGGCGTCGCCGGCGCTGGCCGGCACCGACGGCGAGGTGCTGCCGCTGGCTACCGCGGTCGAGCGCCACCTTTCGAAGCTGTTCAGCTCGCATGGCGACAGCCTGCCGCCGCCCGGCTTGTACCACCGCGTCCTGCGCGAGCTGGAGCAGCCGCTGATTTCCGCCGCGCTGGCAGCGACCCGCGGGAATCAAATCAAAGCGGCAGAGCTGCTCGGCCTCAACCGCAACACTCTGCGCAAGAAGATCCGCGACCTCGACATCCGGCTCATGCGCTCCCCGCGCTGACGCCATGCGTGTGGGTGGCAGGCGATGCCGCAAATTCGCCGTAAAATCGCTCGGCGTGCTCCTGCGGAGCCTTCCAAAACCTCTCGACCGTGTCTAGAAGGGCACATCGACGTTCGGCTTGACGCCAATACGACCGGCAAGCTCCGATCGTGCGTCGAACGGCCGCAAGGCCTGGTCCTTTGGCACGAGAGAGGTTCTTCGCAATGGCTCCCAGTCTCCACCCGGCGATCGACAACGGTATCAGCAAGGGCTTCGGCAGCTTCAACGGCGGCACGCTGACCTGCAAATGCCCAAGCGACAAGGTCGAGGTTCGGATCGCCGGCGACGTCGCCTACAACCACGCCTGCGGCTGCTCGAAGTGCTGGAAGCCCGCCGGCGCGCTCTTCTCGGTCGTCGGCGTCGTGCCGGTCGACAAGCTGCAGGTGACCGCGCATCCGGAGAAGCTGCACATCATCGACGAGAGCGCGGCGATCCAGCGCCACGCCTGCAAGCAGTGCGGCGTCCACATGTACGGCCGCATCGAGAAGGATCACCCGTTCAAGGGCCTCGACTTCGTGCACACCGAGCTGTCGAGCGAGAAGGGCTGGCAGGAGCCGCAGTTCGCGGCCTTCTGCTCCTCGATCATCGAGCAGGGCTTCGAGCCGTCGGGGATGGATGGCGTACGTTCGAAGTTCCACGAGGTCGGCCTCGAGACCTACGATTGCCTCGCGCCGGGCCTGATGGATGCCATCGCGGGCTACACCGCCAAGCAGTCCGGCACCGCCTACGATCCGGCGAAGCCCGCTGCCGCGGCGAAGCCGGCCGCGACGCCCGCGTCGAGCGCCGCCCCGGCCGCGAAGCCTGCCCCCGCCCCCGCGAAGGGCGGCATCGCCGGCTTCTTCGCCAAGCTCTTCGGCGGCTAGCCCAGCTCCCGATCGAGGGACATCAACCGAACCGCGTCGCCTCCTCGGCGGCGCGAAACAGGGCCTGGGCCTTGTTGCGGCACTCCTGCAGCTCGCTCGCCGGGTTGGAATCGTAGACGATCCCGGCGCCGGCCTGCACATGCATCGTGCCGTCCTTCACCACAGCGGTGCGCAGGATGATGCAGGTGTCCATCTCGCCCGACGCGCCGAAATAGCCGATGCAGCCGGCGTAGATACCGCGCTTGTCGGCCTCGAGCTCGTCGATGATCTCCATCGCCCGCACCTTCGGCGCACCCGAGACGGTGCCCGCGGGAAAGCCCGCCGAGAGCGCGTCGATCGCGTCGTGCGACGGATCGAGCTTGCCCTCCACGTTCGAGACGATGTGCATCACGTGGCTGTAGCGCTCGATCGCGAAGCGCTCGGTGACGCTGACACTCGCCGTGGCGGCGACGCGGCCGACGTCGTTGCGGCCGAGGTCGAGCAGCATCAGATGCTCGGCGCATTCCTTCTCGTCGGCGAGCAACTCCGCGGCCAGTGCCTCGTCCTCGGCCTTGCTCTTGCCGCGCGGACGCGTGCCGGCGATCGGGCGGATCGTGACCTTGCCGTCGCGCACCCGCACCAGGATCTCGGGTGACGAGCAGACGATCTGGAAGTCGCCGAAGTCGAGGTAGCAGAGGTAGGGTGCCGGATTGACCCGCCGCAAAGCGCGATAGAGCGCGAAGGCCGGCGGCGCGAACGGCGCGGAAAAACGCTGCGACAGCACCACCTGGAAGATGTCCCCGGCGCGGATGTATTCCTTCGCCGTCTCCACCATGGCTTCGTAGCGCTCTGGCGTGGTGTTGGAACGCGGCTCGAGCGCGGCGCCGGGCCGGCCGCGACCGGCGGCCACGCCGGGCGGCAGGCCGCCGGCGAGCGTGGCCACGACCTCGGCGAGGCGGACCTCGGCCCGGGCGTAGGCGGTGCGCGCGGCCTCGCCAGGTGTCGGGCGCACCGGCGTCACGACGGAGATCTCGTCGCGGACCGTATCGAACACGACCATCACCGTCGGGCGCAGGAACAGCGCGTCCGGCACGCCGATCGGATCGGGCTTGGCGGTGGCTAGGCGCTCCATCTCGCGCACCATGTCGTAGCCGAGGTAGCCGAACACGCCGGCCGCCATCGGCGGCAGCGCCGAGCCCGTGTCGGCATCCGATTGCGCGATCCGCGAGTCCGCGATCAGCGCACGGAGCGCGACGAGCGGGGGCCCGGGGCAGGGCACGAACGTGTCTGGTGCGGCCGACGCGTCACGCGCGATCTCGGCCTTGCCGCCGGCGGCGCGGAAGATCACGTCGGGATCGAGCCCGATCATCGAGTAACGGCCGCGCGAGGCGCCCCCCTCGATCGACTCGAGCAGGAAGCAGCGCCCGCGCCGCCCGGCCGAGAGCTTGAGGAACGCAGAGACGGGGGTCTCGAGGTCGGCGATCAGCCGCTCGACCACGAGGCAGGCCTCGCCGACCGCGTGGCGTTCGGCGAAGGCAGCGAAGGCCGGCTCGACCATCAGCTCGAGCTGTCGTCGCTGAGCGCGGTCTGCAGCGCGCGCTCGTTGAGCTTGACGCCGATCTCGTGCTGCGCCTCGGAGAGGTATTGCGCCAGCACGTCGTCGGTGACGCCGTTCTTGACCTGGTCCATCAGCTTGTCGAGCTGGGGGTCACCCGGCTTCATCGGGGGCACCTGCGCCGCATCGACCTTGAAGACGATGCGGTTCCCGCCGCCGGCCGGCGCCGCGCCGGCCTTGCCGACGGGGATCTGGAAGACCTCTGCGGCGACGCTTGCCGGCAGCTCGGGCGCACCCGTGCGCGACAGGTCCGTCGCCTTCGACATCTTCAGGCCGCCATGCGCGGCCGCGACGTCGGCGACGGGCTTGCCGCCGTTGATCTCCTCGACGATCGCTTCGCTCGCCTTGGCGAGGCGGCGCGCGGTCTCGTCGGCCTTCCACATCTCCTCGACGCGCGGCTTCACCTCGGCGAGCGGCAGCTTGTGCGCGGCATCGACGCCGAGCACCTCGTACCAGACGTTGCCGCCGCCAGAGGCCTGGAGGTATTCGGTGTCCGCGCCGATGTCGGCGCCGAACGCCGCCTTCAGCATCGCGGGCCCGTCGACAAGGCCTTCGACCGGCTTGTGCGCCTTGTCGAAGCCCTGCGCGTCGATCGCGTCGATGGTGCGCGGCTTGACGCCGGCGGCGGTCGCGGCCTCGGCGAGCGTCTTGCCGGCGGTGCGCTGGTTCTCGATGTCGTCGCGCAGCTTCGTCGCCTGCTCCTTGGCGCGGATGATCGCGATCTGGTTCTCGAGCTCCGGCTTGGCCTCGTCGAACGAGCGTGAGCGGCCCGGCTCGATCTTGGCGACATGGACGAGCACGGTGCCGAACTGCGTCTTCACCGGCTGGCTCGTGCCGCCGTCGGGCAGCGCGAAGGCGGCGTCGCCGAGCGCCTTGTCGCCGAGCTGGTCCTTGGTCATCGTGCCGAGGCTGACGTCGGCCTCGGTCTTCTTTTGCGCCTTGAGGAGGTCTGCGAAGCTCTGGCCCTTGTCGAGCCCGTCCCGTGCCGCCTTGGCGGCGGCTTCGTCGGGAAAGAACAGCTGATCGACCGCGCGCCGCTCGGGAATGCGGTACAGCGTGTCCTTGAATTCGTCGTAGCGCTTGCGGGCATCGGCCTCCGTCACGGCGTCGGGCTTCACGAGGTTGCCCGGCACGACGGAGACGATGACGAGCTTGCGATATTCCGGCGCCGTGAAGGCGGTCGGCCGCTCGTCGTAGAACTGCTGCAGCTGGACCTGGGTCGGCGCCGGCACCTGGCCGGCCGCGCTCACGGGGAGGGTAAAGAAGGTGAGGTCGCGGACCTCGCCCTGGTAGCGCGAGATCGCCGCCTTGACGATCTGCGGCACCTCGACACCGCCGACGACGGCGTTCGACACGTCGCGGCGCAGCATCAGCCCGCGCTGCTCGCGTACGTAGGTGCTCTCGTTCATGTTGTTTTCCGAGAGCAGTAGATTGAAGCGGTCGCGGTCGAACTGGCCGCTGCGGCCGAAGAAGACGGGATCCTGCGTGATCTGCTTGGCAATCTCGCTGTCGCCCACGGCAAGGTCGAGCCTGCCGGCCTGGTGGTCGAGGATCGCGTTGCTGAGCAGGCGCGACAGTACCTCGCGGTCGACGCCCATGCGCTTGGCCTCGGTGTTGGTGATGCCGCGCTTGGCCTTCTCCTGCAGTTGCTGGAGCTCGTTCTGGTAGGCGTTGCGATAGTCCTGGACGCTGATCTTCGTCGCGCCGACCGAGACGAGCTGATCGGCGTTGAAATTGGTGAAGCGGTCGCCGATCCCCCAGACCGCGAACGACAGGATGATGAAGCCGAGCACCACGGCCATGATCGCGCGCCCGAAGAAGTTCTGCGACAGCGCGCGCATTTGGGTCAGCATGGGGGACTTTTTCTTCCACGGTTCCGAGAGGCGGCGGACTATAGGTAGAGCCTCGGCCGGACGCAACGAAGCGCGTCGGCTTAGGGCGACGACGCATCGTCTCGCCCAAATGATCCGCCTAAGTGATTGGAATTACTGGTGCCGGTTGCAGGAGTCGAACCCGCGACCTACTGATTACAAATCAGTTGCTCTACCAACTGAGCTAAACCGGCGCCTCGCTTGGGTATCAGCGCGGCGGTCGCGATGCAACGCATGCGCGACGGCTTGCCGGAGACACAAGTCTTCGTGACAGCGAGACTTTACGACGTGGCACGTCTCTGCCGAAACAGCACATGTCGTCGAAACATCAACCCCCTAGTGCTTAATGGCGACGAAGCGGCGTGGATGAAGCGTCCCGATCTGATCGGGATCGCGACGCCTGCGGTATCGTTTGATCGGTTTTACGCGGCATTTTGAAGATTGGTCGACGAATTCTCGTGATAGCGAAACAATTCTTGTCAAAAATCGTCGGCGGCCACTTGCCTCATTCGGCCAGGGAGCCCAATTTGACGGTGCAGAATCAATATTAGAGGCTTTCGGGATGCAATCAGAACAATCGTCGGTGGATCATCTGTCGCTCGCGGCGGATATCGTTGCCGCCTACGTCAGCAACAATTCGGTTCCTTCGACCGAGGTGCCGGCGCTGATCCACTCCGTGCACGCCTCTTTGCTGAAGGCGACGGCGGGCGTCGTGGAAACCCCGGCCGAGGCTCCGAAGGAGCCGGCGGTGCCGATCAAGAAGTCGATCACCAACGACTACATCATCTGTCTCGAGGACGGAAAGAAGTTCAAGTCGCTGAAGCGCCACCTCGCGACCGCCTACGATCTCACGCCGGCCGCCTATCGCGCCAAGTGGAACCTGCCGTCGGATTACCCGATGGTGGCGCCGGGGTATTCGGCGACGCGTTCGGAGCTCGCCAAGGCCGCCGGCCTCGGCAACGCCCGTGCCGCCGCCAAGGCGGTCGAGCCGTCGGCGAAGGTGAGCGAAGGCGCTCCGAAGAAGGCCGGCCGCGGTCGTCCGAAGAAAGTCGCCTGACGTCACTCAAGCCGAGGAGGGCGCCGATCGCGCCCTCCGGTTCTCGATGACCCAAGCTCAGGCCGCGACAGCGGCCTTTGCTTTGTGTGCTGGCTGCGGCAGGTCGCTGTCTTCGGGATCGACCAGCAGCTCCGGATGCCAGCTTCCGTTGTCGATCGCCGCGATCTGGGCGTCGATGCGATCGATCACGAAGCGCGCGTGCGGTCCCAGGTGGATGAAGAGGATGCCCTGTTTCATGACCGCTGAGGTCGCCGCCGATCGGTTGCGGAGCGTCCAATACAAGGCGCGCCAGAACGGGCTTCGCATATCCGGCACGCCAGTCGTCGACGAAATGCTCGATCACGCCCTCGGCCTCACCGACGACGCGAAAATCCGCGGCGGCATAGGCGTCCGGCGTCGAGGTCACGCCGGGGCCACCGACGACCACGGGCTTGCCGCGTTCTTTGGCGCGCGCGACGATCGCCAGCGTGTCGGTCTGCTGATAGCATGCCACCGGTCATCACGACGTCGGACCAATCGAAGTCCGCATCTTTGAGCTCTTCGGTGTTGCGGTTGACGAGGCGGAAATTCCAGCTCTGCGGCAGCATCGCCGCGATCGTCAACAAACCCAACGCCGGCGACAGGTATCGCGCGCCGGCGACCTTGCACACGTCCTTGATGTTCCAGAAAGAATTGCCGGGAAATTCGGGATAGACCAGGAGGACGTTGCAGCGATCGGTCAATGTCGACGCTCCGAGCTCAGCTCGATTGTCGACCATGAATCGTGGATTTGTAACAGGCCGAGCGCATGCACTAGAGGATCGCCATGGCACGACGTCAAAACCAAGACGCCGAGCCTTGTCCACAGTTAGACTCTGGTCGAATACAGCAACGGCGCAGTGCCGTCGGGCGCGCAGGCCCTGACGATCGCGGCCAGCCGGTCGATCGTCGTCCGCCGCGCGCTGCCGGCGCGGCACACAAGGCGGATGCGGCGCGAGGCGTGCGGCCCGGCAAGGCGCCGCGCCACCAGGCGGCGGGGCAGGGGCACGTCGCGGACCACGGCGAGATGCGGCATCAGCGTCAGGCCGAAGCCGGCGTCCGCCATCTGCAGCAGCGTATCCAGGCTCGAGGCACGCATGTCGGCCATCACGCCGGCGTCGCCGAACGGGCGCTGGCAGAGGTCGAGCGCCTGGTCGCGCAGGCAATGACCGTCCTGGAGCAGCAGCATCGAGCCTGCCGGGATCTCTGCCGCGGGCACGATCTCCCGCGCCGCGAGCGCATGATCCTTGCGCATCACGAGCCAGAACGGCTCGTCGAACAGCGCCTGCTCGTGCAGCCCGGAACCCTCCGGCTCCGACGCAATCAGCGCGGCGTCGAGCTGGTTGCGGCTCAGCGGCTCGACGAGCCGCTCGGTGAGGTCCTCGATGAGGATGAGCTGCAGGCGCGGCATCGCCTCGGCGAGCGCCGGCAGCACCAGCGGCATCAGGTAAGGGGCGAGCGTCGGGATGATGCCGAGCCGCAGGGGCGCCGCCTCGGGGTCGCGCAACGCGGCGGCCGCGGCGACGACGTCGTCGGCGGCCGTCACGGCGCGGCGCGCATGCGCCAGGATCGGCACGCCGGCGGCCGTTAGGGTCACGCTCTTGCCGACGCGCTCGAAGAGATCGACGCCGAGCTCCTTCTCGAGCTTGAGGATCTGCCCGCTCAAGGTCGGCTGGCTGACCGCGCAGGATTGCGCGGCACGGCCGAAATGTCCGTGGTCGGCGACGGCGACGACGTAACGGAGATCGCGGAGGTTCATGAGCGCTTTCGGGTCGGGAACTCAGTGGGGACATCGGCAGGCCCGATGATTGGCATCGGGACAATCGATTGGAACTATCTCTTTCCCGTCGTTAGAACGCTTCGAACATGGAATTCAAGGGAGATCAGCTTCATGGCCGATAGGCTCACGACCACCGCCGGCGCCCCGATCGCCTCGAACCAGAACTCGTTGTCCGCCGGCCCGCGCGGCCCGCTGCTGCTCGAAGACTACAAGCTGCTCGAGAAGCTGGCGGCGCAGAACCGCGAGCGCATCCCGGAACGCGTCGTCCACGCCAAGGGCTGGGGCGCGTTCGGCACGCTCAAGATCGAGCACGACATCTCGAAGTACACGATCGCCAAGGCGCTGCAGCCCGGCACCGAGACGAAGACGCTGCTGCGCTTCTCGACCGTCGCCGGCGAGCAGGGCGCCGCCGACGCCGAGCGCGACGTGCGCGGCTTCGCGCTGAAGTTCTACACCAGCGAGGGCAACTGGGATCTCGTCGGCAACAACACGCCGGTGTTCTTCGTGCGCGATCCGCTGAAGTTCCCAGACTTCATCCATACGCAGAAGCGTCACCCGCGCACCAACATGCGCTCGCCGACTGCGATGTGGGATTTCTGGTCGCTGAGCCCCGAGAGCCTGCACCAGGTGACGATCCTGATGTCGGATCGCGGCCTGCCGAAGGGCCCGCAGTTCGTCAACGGCTACGGCTCGCACACCTTCTCGCTGTGGAACAAGAACGGCGAGCGCTTCTGGGTGAAGTTCCACTTCAAGACCCTGCAGGGCCACAAGCACTACACCAATGCCGAGGGCAACCAGGTCATCGCCAAGACGCGCGAGAGCTACCAGGAAGAGCTGTTCGGCGACATCGAGGCCGGCAAGTTCCCGAAATGGAAGTTCCAGATCCAGGTGATGCCGGAGGCGGACGCCGAGAAGACCTCGTACAACCCCTTCGACCTCACCAAGGTGTGGCCGCACAGCGAGTACCCGATGATCGACGTCGGTACGCTCGAGCTGAACAAGAACGCCGACAATTACTTCCAGCAGATCGAGCAGGCGGCGTTCTCGCCGTCGAACGTCGTGCCGGGCATCGCGTTCTCGCCGGACAAGATGTTGCAGGCGCGTGTGTTCTCGTATGCCGATGCGCACCGTCACCGCATGGGCGTCCATTACGAGTCGCTGCCGGTGAACCGTCCGGTCGTGCCGGTGAACACCTACAACAAGGACGGTGTCGGCAACTTCCTCGACGTGCCGAAGAACCCCGACGCTTATTACGAGCCGAACTCGTTCAACGGCCCGAAGGAGGATCCGTCGGTGATGGAGCCCCCGCTCAAGATCTCGGGCGACGCCGCGCACTACAATCATCGCGACGGCAACGACGATTACGTCCAGGTGCGGGCGCTGTTCAACTTGTTCGACCAGGGCCAGAAGGATCGTCTTTTCTCCAACATCGCCGAGGCGATGGCGGGCGTGCCGAAGGACATCATCGAGCGCCAACTCGGGCACTTCGAGAAGGTGCATCCGGACTACGCCGCCGGCGTCCGCAAAGCGCTGTCGTCGGGCGACACCACGACGGACTCGTTCCACCAGGCCGCTGAGTAAGCTCGACCTCTCGATCGGGACACGACAGAAGCCGCGGGAGCGATCCCGCGGCTTTTCTTTTGGCTGCTCGATAGGCGCGTGGCGGGGTGTCGCCAGCCTAGGGCTGGGTCGGCATGATGCCCAGCTCGCTGGCCTGGATGTTCATCGGGGTGGGATCAGCCACCTCCAGGAAGACCGCGGCAGCGACAAGAGCTGCGGCGAAAGCGACGACAAGCCCAACAGGGAGGCGGATACGACGGACCGATGTCTGTTCCGGAGTCTCGTTCTCCGGCGTCGGCAGGGCGGTCGGCTCGACCCGGGCCGAGGACACCCGGCGCATCTCCGACAAGAGGAAATGGCTTTCCTCGATCAGGGCCAAGACGTCGGACGCCTGCCGATGGGCGGGGCTTCCCACCTTCGTCGTGCCCACCAGCTTGCGCTGCTTTCGGACGAGGTCGAGGGCCGTAACGACGCGATTATCCATTGCTCTCGGATTGCCCATCGCCCTACATAAAGTAACGTCGGCGTTCGGCGCTACCCGCTATGCGGGCGATCTCTTTTGGACAATGCCTTGACCGGATCGGACCTCGAACATCTCGCTTTGTTGCTCCGATTGGCCGCGATGACGGGTCGGGAAATCGCCTCGGCGCGCGAGGCGGACAAGAACGAGATCCTGGAGCTGATCGATCGGGCCGAGGATGTCGGGCGCCAGCTCGACGAGATCGCGCAGCGACACAAGAGCGATCCGTTGCATCCGAGCCACTTCGTCAAGGTCGTCTTCAACAAGAAACACTAGGCGCGGCCGACCGCGGCGGGGGTCGCGATCGGCCGGCCGGCTCGGCGGCGCGGCTACGGGCAGGGATGCTCGTTGCCGTCGTAGCCGAGGTACGTGCCCGTCGCCGAGTCATAGGACCGGAAGCGGCCCGCGCAATAGGAGACCGCGGCGTCCATCGCCTCCGTCTCGTCGGCGACCGCCATCATGTCGGCGCGCGGCACCGGCGCCTGACTGAGCTGCGAGCCGCGCCAGAAATGACGGCCGAAGGAGGAGTGCGCGTGGGCCGGGCTGCCCGAGAAACCCTGCTCGGGCGGCCACGTCGTAGCCGCGGACGGCGCGACGGAGCCGACGAAGAGACCGGCGGCAAGGACAGCGGCCGCGCCGATCTTCAGGCGGCGCGAGGTACGGGGTTCGGGATGTGTCATGACGAGCGTTTCCTTTGTTTCGAGCCCTGCTGGGCACGGATGGAATCTCGCCGAAGGGCTTTGCTCCCGCGCGGCTCGTGCGTGACGAAATGTTGCCACCGCCCTCTCTCGAACAGCTTTGATCGTCGGCGCGCCATCCGTTGCCGGCTTACGCGGCAATGCTAGGATCGCCGGATGATGCGGATCGCCGTCCTCGCTCTCCTCGCTTCGATGATCGCCGTGCCGGCGCTGGCGCAGGTGATCAACGGCGAGACGCCGCTCGACGAGACGACACTGAACCGGGAGACGCCGGAGCCGGCCGTCACCGACCGCGCCAAGCCGCCGGAGCAAGAGCCCGCGCGAAACGCAGTCCCGAACCGGACCGGCGACCGGCGCGAGTGATCACACGGTCGCTGGGGCTCGCCTGACGGACGGGGGCTGCCAATCGCGGCGCTCATTTGCTTGCCTCGCGGGCACCCGCTGGCTACAAGCCCGGCACCTCCCGCAAGCCTTGAAACGGACCCCGCGACTATGGCGATCGAACGCACCTTCTCCATCCTCAAGCCGGACGCGACGCGCCGCAATCTCACTGGTGCGATCAACGCGCTGATCGAGAAGGCCGGCCTGCGCATCATCGCGCAGAAGCGCGTCCTCATCACCCGTGCGCAGGCCGAGACGTTCTATGCCGTGCACAAGGCGCGGCCGTTCTTCGGCGAGCTGGTCGAGACGATGACGGCGGGTCCCGTCGTCGTGCAGGTGCTGGAAGGCGAGAACGCCATCAAGGCCTATCGCGACGTGCTCGGCGCCACCGACCCGTCCAAGGCCGAGCCCGGCACGATCCGCAAGGAGCACGCGATCTCGGTCGGCGAGAATTCCGCGCACGGCTCGGACGCCACCGAGACTGCGGCCATCGAGATCGCGCAATGGTTCTCCGGCAACGAGATCGTCGGCTAGGTCTCGCGATAAAGCGTTAGCGCGCACCCCCATCATGGCCGGGCTCGTCCCGGCCACTCACGCCGAGACATCCTCTCAACGGTACGAGCCGCGACGGCTGGCGTGGATGCGCAGCCTCAGGCTGGGTATGATGACAACGTGCGCCCGCTTGTCGCCGCGCGGCCCGAAATATTATGGTCGCGTTGGCTGTCTAGATTTTTGTGCTTCGTCTTTTGCTTGCTTCGGGGGTCCCGGTTGCCCGAATTCGGCTTGCTCTTCATCGTCAACGCGTTTTTCATCATCCACGCGGCGCGGACCGGCCGGCTCTGGCCGTGGGCCTATGTGATCCTGTTCCTGCCGCTGGTGGGCGTCGGGGCCTACATCATCTTCGAGATCCTGCCGCAGTATCGCTACTCGCCGGATGCGCGGCGCGCGCAGGCGAGCGTGGCGCGGGCGGTCAATCCGGAGAAGCGCTACCGCGCGCTGAAGGGCGAGCTCGAGGTCGCCGACACGCTCGGCAACCGCCTGTCGCTCGCCGAGGAATGCGTGGCGCTGCGCAAGTACGACGAGGCGCTGGCGCTCTACGACGAGATCATCGCCTCGCCGCAGGGCGACGAGCCGCGCTACGTCTTGGGCATGGCGCAGGCGGAGGTCGGGCTCGAGCGGCCGGACGCCGCGATCGCGACGCTCGAGGAGCTGAAGCAACGCTGGCCGAGCTACCAGTCGCAGGACGGACACCTGCTCTACGCCCGTGCGCTGGAGAAGGTCGGGCGCGACGACGAGGCCATGCGCGAGTACGAGGAACTCTCGCGTTATTTCGCCGGGCAGGAGGTGCAGGTGCGCCGTCTGCTGCTGCTCGATCGCATGGGGCACAAGATCGAGGCGCACCAGATCGCCAACGAGGTCTTGCGCTACTTCAAGCGCTGCCCGTCCTACGCGCGCAAGCAGCAGGCAGAGTGGTTCTCGGCGGCGCGCGGCTACCTCAAGTCGGAGGGCGTGAAGCCCTCTTGAGAACTCAAAGCCGGCTCGCCGGCGACGAATCGCCGGCCGGGACGGTGGGGGCTCTCTCGTCGTCGGCTTTTGGCCGATGCCCGGCGAAGAGCGAGAGGTAGAGAATCACGCCGGCAGCGAGCGCGAGGACGACCAGCACGCCACGGAACTCCAGCGTCTCGACCGCTCTCTTGCTCAGCCTGCGCAGCATCACCCGCCTCGGAGAAACGCAGCGCTTGAAATCGCGCCGACACAAAAGCTTCACGCAAAGCGTCGGGCTAGGCAAGGCCGGCGCCCGTTCGGCGCGCCGCGGCAGCCGGCATGATCCCGTCCTGATCGCCGAAAGTGTAGGGCGCGACCAACAGCTGGATCGGGATCTTCCAAGCTGCGCTTACTTTCTGCGCGACGTCGAGCGAGACCCGCCGCTTACCGGCCAGCAACTCGGACGCGAGCGAGCGGGACCCGAGCAGGTCCGCAAGCTGCTTTTGCGAGCGGCCCATATCGGTGATCGCGTATTCGAGCATGTCGCGTGGCGTCGGATTGCCGATCGGCCAGCGCCGGCTTTCATAGACCTCGACGAGCGTGGCGAGGACATCGAGCTTGTCGCCGTCTGGCGAGCCGTCCGGAGCACCCCACAGGCGCTCTAGCTCCTTGAGCGCCGCGTGATGATCGTCGTCGGTTCTGATTGGACGAATATTCATGTGCTTGTCCCTATCAGAATTGCGCCACGGTCAGGGCATCGACCCGGTCGTATTCGGCATGCGTGCCTATGAATTTCACGAACGCGATCCCGCGACCGCAATCGAATGCCGCGATCAGGCGGAAGTCACCGCCGGCGATTTCGAACCGCGCTCGTTCGCCGTTCAACATTTTCGCCTTCGAAAACGCCGCCTGAACATCGGCGGGTGCGGCCCAATCGCTTTGCTTTACGACAGCGACCCAGCGGTCCAACGCAGCCCTTGTTTCTGGATGCGCATCGACGAACGCCCTGACCGTGCTGGATGCTATCAAGCGCATTTCGAATGTATGTAGCCTGTTCGCCTGGCGTGAACAAGCGTGCTTCGGTCTCTGCCGCACCGCAACGGAATATGTGGGGACGCGCGCATTTCCGCTCCCCATCCGGAAAGAAACCCGCTAAGTCCCAAATCCCATGGCGCGGTACATCTTCATAACCGGCGGCGTGGTCTCCTCCTTAGGCAAGGGTCTCGCGTCCGCCGCTCTCGGTGCGTTGCTGCAGGCGCGTGGCTACACGGTAAGGCTGCGCAAGCTCGACCCCTATCTGAACATCGATCCGGGCACGATGAGTCCGTATCAGCACGGCGAAGTGTTCGTCACCGACGACGGCGCCGAGACCGATCTCGACCTCGGCCATTACGAGCGCTTCACCGGGCGCCCGGCCGTGCAGGCCGACAACATCACGACCGGCCGCATCTACCAGGACATCATCGCCAAGGAGCGGCGCGGCGACTATCTCGGCGCCACCGTTCAGGTGATCCCGCACGTCACCAACGAGATCAAGGACTTCGTGCTCTCCGGCAACGAGGCGTTCGACTTCGTGCTCGTCGAGATCGGCGGCACCGTCGGCGACATCGAGGGCCTGCCGTTCTTCGAGGCGATCCGCCAGCTCGGCAACGAGCTGCCGCGCGGCCACGCGATCTACGTGCACCTGACCCTGCTGCCGTGGATCGCCTCGGCCGGCGAGCTCAAGACCAAGCCGACGCAGCATTCGGTGAAGGAGCTGCGCTCGATCGGCATCCAGCCCGACATTCTGCTGTGCCGCTGCGACCGGCCGATCCCGGCCGAGGAGCAGCGCAAGCTCGGCCTGTTCTGCAACGTGCGGGCGTCGGCCGTGATCGAGGCGCGTGACGTCGCGTCGATCTACGACGTGCCGATGGCCTACCACACGGCCGGGCTCGACCGCGAAGTGCTCGCCGCCTTCGGCATCGAGCCGGCGCCGAAGCCGAACATGACACGCTGGAACGAGGTGACCGAGCGCCTGCGCCGCACCGACGGCGACGTTACGATCGCGATCGTCGGCAAGTACACGGGCATGAAGGACGCCTACAAGTCGCTGATCGAGGCGCTCACCCATGGCGGCCTCGCCAATCGCGTCAGCGTCCACCTCGACTGGATCGAGAGCGAGATCTTCGAGGGCTCTGATCCCGCCGCGCACCTCGAGCACGTCAACGGCATCCTCGTGCCGGGCGGCTTCGGCCAGCGCGGCGCCGAGGGCAAGATCCTGGCGGCGCGCTTCGCCCGCGAGCGGCGGGTGCCGTATTTCGGCATCTGCTTCGGGATGCAGATGGCGGTGATCGAGGCCGCGCGAGCGCTGGCGGGAATCGAGGAGGCGAACTCGACCGAGTTCGGCGCCACCCGCGAGCCCATCGTCGGCTTGCTCACCGAATGGATGCGCGGCAACGAGCTTCAAATTCGCGCCGCCGAGGGCGACAAGGGCGGCACGATGCGGCTCGGCGCCTACCAGGCGCATCTGAAGCAAGGCTCGCGCATCGCCGAGATCTACGGCGACACGATCATCTCCGAGCGCCACCGCCACCGCTACGAGGTCAACACGCACTATCGCGAGACGCTGCAGGAGCACGGCATGAGCTTCGCCGGCATGTCGCCCGACGGCCTGCTGCCAGAGACGATCGAGTACCGCGACCACCCCTGGTTCATCGGCGTTCAGTATCACCCCGAGCTGAAGTCGCGCCCCTTCGAGCCGCACCCGCTGTTTGCGAGCTTTATCGCCGCCGCGAAGGAGCAGAGCCGGCTGGTGTAGCTGAGTCCGGCTCGGTTCGGACGGTGCTTGGCGGGCTCAAAGGGGCCGGATGCGCCGCCTGCGGAGCGCGGCGACCTCGTCGCGCAGCGCGACAGCAATCGCGAGGCCTGTTCCGATCAGGCTCGCCTTGGTCCACGGCTGCGCTGCCCGTGCGCACAGCGCCCGTGCAAGCAGCTCGGCTGCCTGCTCGTCATTGACGCAATTCACCACCGGCACGGCGGACGGCTCCAAGATGAAGCCGTAGTCGGCTTCGAGCCGCGCCGCATCGCGCGCCGCCATCTCGGTCAGACGCGCCAGCCGCGCGCCATCAAGCGCCAGGACGCCCTCTGGCCGACCGGAGGCTGATTGCTGCAGCCACGCCTTGATCTGCAGGCGGCGCTGCCGGTCGCGCAGAAAGGCGGCGTTGGCCCAACGCTTCGGCTCGGGATGCGCCGAGACCGCGTTGGCGAAACGCAGGGCGGCGACGACATCTGCGCCCGCGGACGCGCGAAGCCGAAGGTCGTCGAGGCCGGGTGCATCCGCGAGCCCTGAGGCAAGGCGCGAGACGACGGTCCTGATGACGTCGGGGCCATACGCGATCAACTCGATGCGATCCCGGCCGAAGACGCGCTCCCAGCCGCCGATGAGGTCGGCGTAGCGCAGGTCGTAGGCGTCGGGCCGCATCGCGCCTTCGGCGAACTCGTCGAGAGTTAGCGCGCCACCGTTCGTCACATAGGTCTCATAGGCCGAGCGAAGCCGCGAGAGGTGGTCGCGAACGACGATCATCACGCGACAATCGAACCGCTCGAAATCCGCGTGCAACTGTCTGATCTGCGCCTCGCGGAAGCGCGAGGATAAATGCTCGGCGCTGATGATCGCGGTCTGCTCGTGCGCCGCCTCGATCTCGCCGACGAGCGAGGCAATGACGACGGCACGACGCGACGGATCGATCTCCAACCATTTGTCGCCCGCATCGTCGATATCGTAGCAGCCGACGAGCGGCTTGTGGTTCTCCCATCCGAAGGCGAGGCTGTGCCTTGGATAGAGGATCGAGTGCCGTCGTAGGGCGGCCTCGTTGTGATGCAGCCACGCCTGCAGCGACGAAGTTCCTGTCTTTTCCAAACCGATGTGGAAGACCAGCTGACGCAACTCAATCATCCGCGCGATCCCGATGCCGATCGGGCTCGAACGCGAGATTGCCAGCTGTCCGACGCCCTGTACCCTCACTTTGCGGTGAGAGACGGGAGCGCGTGGCGGCGATGTCAGTGCGAGAGGCGGAAAGGTCCTTCCGGCCCGACGTCGCCGGACCCCTGCGGCACGAGCCGCTCGACCCGGCTCATGGCGAAAAGATCGCGCAGGCCGAACAGGGCGACGCCGATCGCGGCGCTGGTCGCCATCGCGCTCCACGCGCCGTGCGAGGTCGCCGCCACGCCGGTCGCGCGCCGCGACCATTCGAGCAGGACCGGCACCAGCAGGACGAGGATCGCCCCCCAGTTCAGCGCGAGCAGCGTGTGGTTGATGCGCTCGGTCGCCGGCAGCTTGCGGCTCAGGTCTTCCTCGACGAAATCGGCGAGCGTGATGATCACCTCGACGACGAGCAGTGCGACGACGACGAGCGCGAAGAGGCCACGCGGCTCGGCCCAGCCAAGCAGGAGGAAGAGCACCGCATAGATGAGATTGCGCGTGCCGTGCAGGAGCAGCTCGCGCCGCTGCGACGGGCGCCAGGCGAGGCGCTCGGTCGCCTCGTGATGAACGAGCGTATCGAAGCCGCCCATTGCGACCTGCACGGCGATCAGGGTCCAGAGAACCGGCGTGATCATGCGTCCGTCTCCTCGAAGTGCGCGACCTGGCGAATGAGCTCGCCGAGGTGCGGGTGGACGAGTTGCAGCTCGAATAGGAAACGCCGGGGCCCGAGCTCGCGGTGGGTGGCCGTGAGTGCCCCCGGCGTGAGGCAGCCGGGCAGGGTGAGGCGACCGAACCCGAGATCGATAAAGTACGAAGCGCTGCGGAAGACGAGCGCGTCGGGCTCGGCCTCGACGACCAGCGCCATGCCCAGCCCGTAGCCGACGAGCTCTTCGAGCCCGGTCGGCCCGGCGAAGCGCTTCGACGAGCGCACCACCTGCGGGAAGCCGCCGCGGCGCGCGAAGAGGCGCGTCCAGTGCTGGCCGTGGCCGGCGACGTCTTCGGTCACCGCGACCACGGCGGCGACGCCGGCGTCACGCCAAAGCGGCAGCGGCGCGCCGATGAGCCGCGCGGCCTGCGAGAGCCAGTACCCGGCGCGGCTCATCGCGGTCGCCACGACCTCGCCGCGATAGATGTGCGACGCGCCGCCGACCAGCCTGTGCGAGAAACGCCGCCGCACCGCCGGCGGTAGGCGCGCCCAGTCGGCGGGGCTCAGCAGCGCGCGAAAACGCGGATCGACCAGCGGGGGCGCGTCGGTGGGCGGCGGGGGTACGAACTCTGGAACGCCATAGGCTTGCATGTCCGGCTCCCGAGCGTTCAGCCGTGCGCTTTGCCGAGGGGGATGAACTTGATGATCTTCGCGCCGAGCCCGACGAGGCTGGCGAGCTTGCTCTTCGGCAGCAGCAGCATCTGCGCGTGCCAGCGGTCGATGGTCTCGGTGAACTCGAGCATCGCCGTGAGCCGCTTGCGGGCCACGGGGGTCATCGTTGGATCGGCGTCGGCTTCCGCCACGCAGGTCTTGAGCGCGGCGAGCGCGGGGTCGATCTCGCGCTGCTTGCGGCCGGCCGCAATCAGCGACGCGATCTCCCAGATGTCCGTCTCGGCCTCAAAATGGTCGCGGCGGTCACCCTTGACGGGCGCGCGTCGGACCAGGCCCCAGGCCATCAGCTCTTTCAGGGAGTTGGAGACGTTCGAGCGGGCGATGCCGAGCGAGTCGGCGATCGCCTCCGCCGTGAGCGGCGCCTCCGACAGGTAGAGCAGGGCGTGGATCTGGCTCACCGAGCGGTTGACGCCCCACGCGCCGCCGAGGCTGCCCCACGCGAGCACGAAGCGCTCGAAGGCCGGCGGCAGAGCGACTTTCTCGTCCGTAATTTCTGTCATAACAGAAATATCAGTCGTGTCTGTACATGTGTCAAGCCCTGCGCCGCGGGTTATTGACGCTGCATCGCACCACTGCCATTTGGTCGCTTCGACACCCGCGCCCCAACCAGGATTGGCTCCCAAGGATGGCTCCCTTGCGCAGACGCCTCGGCATCGGCTGGAAGGTCGCGTTCTGGTCCGGCGCGCTCGCGGTCGTCCTCTTCCTGCTGTGGCTGTGTAGTGCTGTGCTGCTGCCGTTCGTGATGGCGGCGGTGCTCGGCTATCTGCTCGACCCGCTCGCCAACAAGCTGCAGCGCTTCGGCCTGTCGCGCACCTGGTCGACGACGATCATCCTGCTCGGCGCGCTCGTCATCGTCGTGCTGTCGCTGGTCCTGTTCACGCCGATGCTGCTGCGCCAGCTCTCGGAATTCGCCAAGGCGCTCCCCGGTCTCGTGCAGCGCGCGCAGGATCTCGGCACGCAGGCGACGGCCGCCTTCACGCAGCACGGCTGGGGCGCCAAGCTGCTCGAGCGCTTCGGGATCGACGGCGGCGGCACGGTCTCCGAGGTCCGCAATTTCGCCAGCGATTCCGCCAACAAGGTGGTCTCCTGGGTGGGCGCCTTCTTCAACGGCGTGCTGTCGCGCAGCGCCGCGCTGCTCGATCTCTTCTCGCTCATCATCGTGACGCCGGTCGTCGCCTTCTACATGCTGCTCGACTGGCGCAAGATGGTGGCGACGATCGACAGCCTCATCCCGCCGCGCAACCGCGACACGGTGCGCGCCATCGCCCATGACATCGACCAGGCGCTTGCGGGCTTCCTGCGCGGGCAGTCGCTGGTCTGCCTGTTCCTTGCCGCCTGGTACGGCATCGGCCTCACGCTGATCGGGCTCAACTTCGGGCTGCTGATCGGGATCGTCGGCGGCCTGCTGAGCTTCGTGCCCTATGCCGGCTCGCTGCTCGTGCTTGTCCTCGCGCTGCTGGTCGCGGTCGTGCAGGGCTGGCCGAGCTGGCATCTCGCCGCCTTCGCGCTCGGGATCGTGATGGTCGGGCAGGCGCTCGAGGGCAACGTGCTGTCGCCGAAGCTCGTCGGCGACCGCGTCGGGCTGCATCCGGTCTGGATCATGTTCGCGCTGCTCGCCTTCGGCAGCGTTTGGGGCTTTACCGGGCTCGTCGTCGCGGTACCGGTGGCGTCCGCGATCGGCGTGCTGCTCCGCTTCGCGACGCTGCGCTATCGCGAGAGCCCGATCTACACCGGCGTGATCCCCGGCAGCGAGCCGCAGCAGGCGCTGCCGCCGCGGGCCCCGACCGAGCCGGAACGGATCGCCGGATGAGCGACGGGGCGCGTCCCCGGCCGCGCTCGGCGCGGCAGATGGTGCTCGACCTGACCCGGGCGCCGTCCTTCGATCCCGACGATTTTCTGGTCTCGCCGGCGAACGAAGCGGCGCACACGCTCGTCATGGATTGGCCCGACTGGCCGTCGCGGACGCTGCTCCTCGTCGGGCCGGCCGGTTCCGGCAAAAGCCATCTCGCGGCGATCTGGGCGGGGCAGGCGGAGGCGCGGCCCTTCGAGCCGGCGGCGCTCGACGCGCTGGACTCCGAAGCGGCGTTCCTGCTCGAGGATGCCGACAGGGCGGCTGTGCCGGAGGCGGCGCTGTTCCATCTGCTCAATCTGGTCGAGGAGGCGCGCGGCTGGCTCGTCGTCACCGCGCGGACGGCGCCCGACACCTGGGGCGTGCGAACACCCGACCTGCTGTCGCGGCTGCGGCGGGCGCCGATGGCGGCGATCGGTCATCCCGACGCCGCACTGCTGCACGCTGTGATGGTGAAGCTCTTCGCCGACCGCCAGATCCGCATTGAGGCCGAGGTCGTCGCCTACGCCGCCCTGCATTGCGAGCAGTCGCTGGAAGCGGTCTCGCGCTTCGTCGCGGCGGTCGACGAGGCCGCACTGGCGGAGGGGCGGCGCATCACCCGGCCGCTCGCCGCGAAAACGCTTGCGGCATTTTCAGAGGAAAAGCCCGCCAACGAAAAACCCGCGCTCGAGGGCTGAGCGCGGGCGAAAAGCTTACACAACGTCGGCTACGGGCCGACGTAGCGGATCGAGCGGCCGCGGACGTCGGTGATCTTGTAGCCGTCGCTGATCTCGTGACCGCCGACCGAACGGCCTTCCAGCATCGTCGTCGTGCTGGCGGCGTAGTCCATCGGGGCGCGGTGCGCGACATCCATCGCGATGAGCTGGCCCTTCGCGTCCTTCGACACGTGGCGGGCGGTGTCGAGCGCGACGAAGTCGTCCGAAGCGTGATGCGAATCGCTATCGCCGGCGAAGATGTGGACGCCCGACTTCATCATCACGGCGTCGCCGGGGCGCAGCGTCTTGTCGCTCATGATGTCGGTGGTCTTCTGGAGCACCGGCTTGGTGTTGACGGCGGCCACCTTCTTCTTCGCGACGCGCGGCCGATGCGGGAGCGCCTGATAGCCCTGGTCCATCTGATCGTAGCTGTAGCCGCCGCCCTGAGGCGCAACCTGCTGCGGCTCGGGAGCCGGTGTGCCGCCGCCGAAGAGCTGGTCGAAGAAGCCCGCATGCGCCGAAGCCGGTGCGAGCGCAGTCCCCGCCGCGAGCGCGATGGCGAGCGTGAGACGATGTCCTGCGATCACATTGAATGTCATGCTAGCCCCCGTTGCACCTATGACGCGCGGCAGGGGCCTTTGGTTCCCGTTCAGGCGTAGGCGGCGGTCGCGTCGCGGGCGAGGAGCCGCTCGTATTCGGTCTTCACAGCCTCCTTGCCGTAGGTGCGCTCGAGCCGGCGCACGGTGAAATGGCCGCTGGCGATCGACTGGAAGTGCTCGGCGAAGGCGTAGTTGACGGCGGCGCCCCCCGCCGCGCCGAGGATCGGCACCGCCTGCGCGGCGATCTTCTCGGAGACGACGACGCCGAAGCGGGCGCCGATCTGCGAGATCAGCCGCATGAGGATCGGCGAGGCGGTGTCGAGCGCCGCCCCTTGCGCGACGAAGCGGCCGGCCTCGCTCACGGCCTTGGCGAGCACGCCGCGCACGGCGAAATAGCCGCTGTCCATGAAGCCGTCGTCGCGCTCGTGGGCGCCGAGCGCGAACACCTCGAGGCAAGCCAGCGCCGTGGCGGGATCTGAAATGTCCTCGCCGGACTGGCGGGCGATATCGGCGATCGAGCGCAGGATGATGATCGTCGAGAGCGGCAGCTCGACGGGCAAGCTCGACAGGCCGAACAGGCCGCCCGCCGCACCCGACATCGCCGCAGCCGCCTTGTGCAGGCGGCGCGAGTCGCGCGGCGTCGTGCGCGCGAGCGAGCCGACGGCGACGTCGAGCGCGCCGGCGATCGCCTTCTCCGCCGCCTTGTCGACGAGGCTGCGCACCGCGCTCGGGACGAGATGGCTGAGCGTGCCGAGCTGCCGCCCGACGGTGTTGGCGATCCGCATCGCGAAATTCTGGTGCTCGAGCGCCTTCACCGCGCGACCCAGCGCCGCGAGATCATCGCCCTCGATGATCCCGTCGCCGACGGGAACGATCTCGCCGCGCGGCACGGGGAGGTTGGTGGGCTCGCTCATTTGGGGCTCGCTTCTCGAAATCTGCTGCGGCGGTATCGTCTTGCCTGCACGCAAACTTCAAAGCCGGCACTTGGTTCGTCGGCCGCAAAGTCTCGGGAAGTAATGCAGGGGCGGGATCGATTGGGGCTCAGACTATTCTTCGTTTGACGATTCCTTAGGTTTGCGAGAGGCTTCGCGCGTGCCACCTAGCTGCGCACATTTCGTGGAGGATCAGATCGATGCGCATGCTCCTACCGTTCGGCGCCGTCCTCGCCGTTTCACTCGGTCTAGCCTCGAGCAGCGCTTTCGCCGCCAACCCGATCCAGAAGGAATGCTCGCAAAAGTATCAGGCGGCAAAGGCGGC
This sequence comes from Beijerinckiaceae bacterium, assembly GCA_965277735.1. Taxonomy (GTDB): domain Bacteria; phylum Pseudomonadota; class Alphaproteobacteria; order Rhizobiales; family Beijerinckiaceae; genus RH-AL1. The sequence goes on along the minus strand of CBDIDO010000003.1, from coordinate 2,351,997 downwards.
GAACACGCTCAACGGGATGAAGTACAAAGACTATTACAAGCAGTGCGCCGCCGACGCGAAGGCGGGCGGGACGACGCCGGCCGCCGCGCCGGGGCCTGCTCCGGCCCCTGCGCCCACGCCGACGACGACCGCCAAGCCGATGCCGGCGCCTGCGCCCGCCCCGACGACAACGGCTGCCAAGCCGATGCCGGCCCCCGCGCCGACGACCTCGTCCGGCAACGCCGTCTTCCCGACGGCCGTCTCGGCCTCTTTCTCGAACCTGTCGGCCGGCAAGGCGCGCATGCAGACCTGCCTCGCCCAGTACAAGGCCAACAAGACCAACAACGGCAACGGCGGCCTGAAGTGGATCGAGAAGGGCGGCGGCTACTATTCCGAGTGCAACAAGCGCCTCAAGGGCTGATTGTCGCGCACGTGACATAGGAAAGGGCCGGGATGTTCTCCCGGCCCTTTTCGTTTGCGTCAGACGTAGGCGAGCGCGGCGCCGATCGCACCGATGACCCCGAGCACGATCGCCGTGTGATACGGCCATTTCTTGCCGCGCATGACGATCGCGATCGTCGCCACGGCGATCGAGATGTGCAGGAAGGTCGCGGCGATCGTCAGGATCTGGTGGCGATGCTCGTGCCGCTCGCTGCCGGCGTTGGCCTTCTCGACCTCGGCCTCCATCGCCTCGGCCTTGTCCTGGGTCGCGCGCGACTGGCCCTCGTAATCCTTCGATTTCGCGAGCAGGGCGTCGCGCCGCGCATCCGCCGCGCCGTCGGCGGCGATATCGTACATCGTCTTCTTCAGGCTCTGGCGGGCGAAGAAGCCCCAGGTGTCGGTCGCCTTGTTCTGGACGATGGCGGCCGTCGTCTTGTCGCGGATCGTGTCGTTGGTCTCGATCGTTTCCAGCGAGCCGACGGTGGCGGCCAGCACGGCGAGTGCGGCGATCGTGATCGAGACCTTGGCCAGGAACGGGTCGCCGGAATGCGCCACGTGCTCGGCATGCTCGGCGTGTTCGAAATGCTCCGTCGGCGACTCGCTCATGACTTTCCCCCCGAGGTCCGTGGCGCGCCTTCTGTCATCGGCGCGTCACGGCCGCAAACGCGCACTTCGATGGACAGGGTGCGCCGCGCCGACCTATAAGCGCCAGCGAAGCGCGCGGGGAGCGCCCCGTGCGTCAGCCAGTGGCCCTCGATGACGCAGTCCGCCCTATCGCCCGACTTGAAGGACTCCGCAGCGCAGCGCCAGACGATGGTCGACTGCCAGATCCGCACGTTCGACGTCACCGATCAAAAGCTCATCGCCCGCGTCCTGGCGGTGCCGCGCGAGCGCTTCGTGCCCGATGCCATGCGCGATCTCGCCTATACCGACACCGGGATCACGGTCCCGGCCGGTCCTGACGGCGCCGAGCCGCGCTACCTGCTGCCGCCGCTGATCCTGGTGCGGATGATCCAGGGCGCGCGCGTCAAGGCGAGCGACCGCGTTCTCGATGTCGCCGGCGGCCTCGGCTATGCGGCGGCGCTGCTCGCCGGCCTCGCCGCCGAGATTCACGTTCGCGAGACCGGGGCGGACCGCTGCGCCGATCTGGCGGCGCGTCTCGATGGAATCGGAGCGGCGCGCGTCGTCACGCATGCCGGCGCGCTCGACGCTTCCGTTGCGGCAGGATTGTTCGACATCATACTTGTCAACGGCGCGGTGGAAACCGACCTCGAGCCGCTCCTCGCGCAACTCGCCGACGGCGGTCGTCTCGTTTGTATCCGTCGTGGCAGTGACGATCCGACCGGACGTGCCGCCAAGACGCTCTGCTACGAGAAGCGCGGCGGCGAGATCGGCACGCGCTATCTCTTCCCGGCCTCGGCGCCCGTTCTGCAGGCCTTCAAGGCGCCTTCGGCCTTCGTCTTCTGATCGAGCCTCGCGCCTGACGCGGACCGGCTAAGCGAAAATCGCCGATGTCGCATTTTTGCGCCACCGGATTGTTTTCAATGCCACGGACGGCTCATGCGCGGTTTTGCGCCATGAATCCCGATAAGGTCGCAGCCATGAAATGCGCGTCGACTACCGCCGCAACGTGTCGCGGCGACAAGGCCGTTCGTCGGCATCGAGGCTGCCCAGCGGCGGCCTTGGCACTGCTCACCCTGCAGGTCGGAGCTTTCGCGGCGCTGACCTCGGGACTCTCCGTCGAGGCGGTCCGGGCCGAGACGATCTCCAGCGCGCTGTCCCGCGCCTACATGGGCAACCCGGATCTCAACCAGCAGCGCGCCGCGACGCGCGCCACGGACGAGAACGTTTCGAAGGCCAACGGCGGCTACCGCCCGCAGGTCGCCGGCACGGCGCAGTTCGGCTACGCCAGGACCGACGGCACGATCTTCAGCCAGACGATCCACTCCAACACCTCGCCCAACTCGGCCGGCTTCACGGTCACCGAGAACCTGTTCAACGGCAACCGCACGACGAACGGCGTAAAGCAGGCCGAGAGCCAGGTGTTCCAGTCGCGCGAGCAGACCCGCAACACCGAGCAGAACACGCTTCAGAACGGCGCCACCGCGTACATGAACGTGCTGCGCGACACGGCGATCCTCGAGCTCAACAAGAACAACATCACCGTGCTCGAGGAGCAGCTGCGCCAGACGCGCGACCGCTTCAACGTCGGCGAGGTGACGCGAACCGACGTCGCCCAGGCCGAATCGAGCCTCGCCACGGCGCGCTCGCAATATTTCACCGCGCAGGCCAACCTCGCGACGAGCATCGCCAACTACCGCCAGATCATTGGCGTCGAGCCGCACCGGCTCGAGGCGGCGCGGCCGATCGATCGGCTGCTGCCCCCGAATCTCGCTCAGGCGGTTGTGGTCGCGCTCGCCGAGCACCCGGGCATCCAGGCGGCGTTCCACAACGTCGATGTGGCAGCGCTACAGGTCGAGATCGCCGAAGGCGCGCTCTATCCCACGCTCAACGTCGTCGCCAGCGTGCAGCAGGCCAATGCGCAGCAGGGCCTTGCGACCTACAGCGAGTTCCAGGGCACTGTGCTCGGCCAGTTTTCGGTGCCGCTCTACCAGGGCGGCCAGGAGTACGCGACGATCCGCCAGGCCAAGGAGCTGCTGGCGCAAGCCCGCCTGCAGGCCGATCTGCAGCGCGACCAGGTCCGCGCCAACGTCGTCTCGGCGTGGGGTCAGCTCGAATCGTCCAAGGCGGTGATCCGGTCGTCCGAGGCGGCGGTGAAATCCTCCGAGATCGCGCTCGACGGCGTGCGCGAGGAGGCCAAGGTCGGCCAGCGCACCACGCTCGACGTGCTGATGGCGCAGCAGACGCTGCTCCAATCGCGCGTCAGCCTGGTCTCCGCCCAGCGCGACCGCGTCGTGGCGAGCTACGTCGTCGATGCCGCAACCGGGCGACTGACGGCGCCGAATCTCGGCCTCGCCGTGATCGAATACGACCCGACGGTCCACTTCGATCAGGTCAAAGACCGCTGGATCGGCCTGCGCACGCCCGACGGGCGCTAGAGCCGGGCTGCTAGAGCAATGCCGGCTTTGGCCGGCGGGCTCCCTTTCAAAAAGTAGCGCAAGCCGCATCCACAACCCTTACGGATGCGGCGCCTTGCCCGTCCGGCACTCTGCGCTCTACATTACGTACGGCTCCTCGCCGACGAAGCGGCGTCGGGATCGAGCCACGACGCGTTCCGTCACGCGCGTTGCCAAAAGCGTCCGAGGCCATGAACGCAATCAATCCCATCCCGTCTCCAGCGGCCGGTGCGGAGCCGTCCATGGAGGAAATCTTGGCATCGATCCGGCGCATCATCGCCGACGACCAGCCGCTCGCCGGGGCGCAGGCGCCCGTGTCGCCGACCCAGGCGTTGCCGGGTCACGTGTCGCCGACCGCCTTGCCATCGCCAAACCAGCCAGCGCCCGCGCCAACGCCTCCTGCTCCCGCCGACCTCCCGATGGCGAGCGAGTCGGCGCAACCCGCCGTTGCGCCGGAGCCGACCGTCGCCGAGCTGCCGCCGGAGCACGGAACCGTCGCGGCGCCGCAGTTCGTCTCGCCGGAGGGAACGGCCGGCTTCGCCGAGACCCCGCATCCGCTCGCCCCGCAGCCACCGGAGGCTCCCTCCACCAGCGCACCCGACACCGAGCCGGCCCCGGTGCACCCCACCGCGCGCGAGCTGGCCGCCTCCGAGCCCGACCCGCACGAGGCGGCGCTTCGGGCGATGCACGACGACACCGACCTGCGCGCCGCCATCCACGCGCTGCACGAAGACACGCTCTACGAGGCCGTTGCAGAGGAGCCGCCGATGTTGCGAGAGCCGCCGATCTCCTCGCGCGATGTGCCGGAGCCGCCGCCGACGGCCGGCCTGTTCTCGGCCGCGACGAGCCAGTCGCTCGCTTCGGCCTTCAACACGCTTGCCATCAGCCGGCTTGCCGCCGATTCGCAGGAGCTGCGCGGCCTCGCGCAGGAGATGCTGCGGCCGCTGCTCAAGGACTGGCTGAACGAGAACCTGCCGAGCCTCGTCGAATCGATCATCCGCGAGGAGATCGACCAGATGGCGCGCCGTCCGCGCTAAACGTCGGCGCGCCGGTCGCAGCGCGTTGACACGCCGGGGCGCGTCCGCTCTTTAGCGGCGCTTCCCCCGAACCTTTGCGCCCAGACCTTCTTTCCCATGGAAAAGACCTTCGACCCCGCCGCCGTCGAGCGGCGCATCTCGGCCCGTTGGGAGGACGCGCGCGCCTTCGAGGCTGGCCGCCGCGCCGATGCCGAACCGTTCACGATCGTCATCCCGCCGCCGAACGTCACCGGCGTGCTGCACATGGGCCACGCGCTCAACAACACGCTGCAGGACATCCTCTGCCGCTTCGAGAGGATGCGCGGGCGCGACGTGCTCTGGCAGCCGGGCACCGACCACGCCGGCATCGCGACGCAGATGGTGGTCGAGCGCCAGCTCGCCGAGCGCCAGGAGCCGGGCCGCCGCGCGATGGGGCGCGAGAAATTTCTCGCCCGCGTCTGGCAGTGGAAGCAGGAATCGGGCGGCGCGATCGTCAACCAGCTGCGCCGGCTCGGCGCCTCGTGCGACTGGTCGCGCGAGCGCTTCACGATGGACGAGGGCCTGTCGCAGGCGGTGCGCAAGGTCTTCGTCGCGCTGCACCGCGACGGGCTGATCTACCGCGACAAGCGGCTGGTCAATTGGGACCCGAAGCTGCTCACCGCGGTCTCCGACATCGAGGTCGTGCCGACCGAGACCAAGGGCCACCTCTGGCACTTCCGCTATCCGATCGTCGATGCGGCCGGCGCGCCGACGGGCGAATCGATCGTGGTGGCGACCACCCGGCCGGAGACGATGCTGGGTGACACCGGGGTCGCCGTGCATCCCGAGGACGAGCGCTACACGCATCTCGTCGGCAAGCGCGTCCGGTTGCCGCTGGTCGGCCGCCTGATCCCGATCGTCGCTGACACCTATTCCGACCCGGAGAAGGGCACCGGCGCGGTGAAGATCACCCCGGCGCACGACTTCAACGACTTCGAGGTCGGCCGCCGCAACGACCTCGCGCTGATCAACATCCTCGATGCGGAGGCGCGCCTGACGCTGCAGGGCAACGAGGCGTTCTTTGCCGGCATCACCGACGCGTCGGAGGCCCGCCAGACGGCGCTGCATCTGCACGGCCTGTCGCGCGAGGAAGCCCGCAAACGCATCGTCGAGATGATGGAGGACGCGGGGCTGCTCGAGAAGGTCGAGGCGCACGCGCACGCCGTGCCGCATGGGGATCGCTCGGGCGTCGTCATCGAGCCCTGGCTCACCGACCAATGGTACGTCGACGCCAAGACCATGGCGCAGCCGGCGCTCGCCGCGGTGCGCGACGGGCGCACGCGCTTCGTGCCGAAGCAGTTCGAGAACACCTATTACAGCTGGCTCGACAACATCCAGCCGTGGTGCATCTCGCGCCAGCTCTGGTGGGGCCACCAGATCCCGGCGTGGTACGCGCCCGACGGCATGGTTTTCGTCGAGGAGACCGAAGCCGCGGCGCAGGCAGCAGCGGACGCGCATTTTGGTGCACCGACCAAGCTCGTCCGCGACGAGGACGTGCTCGACACGTGGTTCTCGTCGGCGCTTTGGCCGTTCTCGACGCTAGGCTGGCCGGACGATCTCAAGGACATCAAGCGCTACTATCCGACGAGCGTCTTGGTCACCGGCTTCGACATCATTTTCTTCTGGGTTGCCAGGATGATGATGATGGGACTTCATTTCCTGGATGAAGTGCCGTTCCACGAGGTCTACATGCACGCGCTGGTCCGCGACGAGCGTGGGCAGAAGATGTCGAAGTCCAAGGGCAACGTGCTCGATCCGCTCGATTTCGTCGACGGCATCGATCTTGACGGGCTGATCGTGAAGCGCACGACGGGCTTTGCCGACCGCAAGGACGTCGACCGCATCGCCTCGGCGACCCGCAAGGATTACCCCGACGGCATCGATCGCTTCGGCGCCGATGCGTTGCGCTTCACGCTCGCCGCGATGGCGGTGCAGGGCCGTGACATCAAGCTCTCGGTCCAGCGCGTCGACGGCTACCGCTCGTTCGCGACCAAGATCTGGAACGCCGCGCGCTTCGCCGAGATCAACGGCTGCGCCCGGGTGGCCGGCTACGATCCGCGCGCCGCGAAGGTCTCGCTCAACCGCTGGGTGTTGAGCGAGGCCGCCAAGGCACATGCCGACGTTACGGCGGCGATCGAGACCTACCGTTTCAACGACGCGGCCGGCGCCGCTTACCGCTTCGCCTGGAATGTCTTCTGCGACTGGTACGTCGAGCTCTCCAAGCCGCTGCTTCAGGGCGAGGCCGATCCGGCGGAGAAGGCCGAGACGCAGGCGACCTTCGCCTACGCGCTCGACGAGATCGTCAAGCTGCTGCACCCGTTCATGCCGTTCCTCACCGAGGAGCTGTGGGCGATCAAGGGCGCCCAGGGCCCCGCGCGCGAAAGCGTGCTGGCGCTGGCGCCGTGGAGCGATCTCTCGGGCCTTGAGGACCGCGACGCCGAGGCCGAGATCGGCTGGATGATCGATCTTGTCTCCGAGATCCGCTCGGTGCGCAGCGAGATGGGCGTGCCCGTCGCGGCGCTGGTCCCGCTCGTCCTCGTCGGCGCCGATGCGGCGACGGGCCGGCGCGCCGACCGCTGGGGCGACACGGTGCGCCGCCTCGCCCGGCTCTCCGCGATCACGCTCGCCGCCGAGGCGCCTCCGCAATCCGTGCAGATCCCGGTGCGCGGCAGCACCGCCGCGCTCCCGCTCGAGGGCATCATCGACTTCGCCGCCGAGCGCGCGCGCCTCGCCAAGGAGATCGCGAAGCTCGAGGCGGAGGAGGCCAAGATCGAGGGCAAGCTCGGCAATGCCGACTTCATGAAGCGGGCGCCCGAGGAGGTCGTCGACGAGCAGCGCGAACGCCTCGCCGACGCGCAGGGCCGCCGGGCCAAGCTCGAAGTCGCGCTGTCGCGGTTGGGGTAATTTCTTTCTCCCCTCGCGGGAGAAGGTGGCGCGCAGCGCCGGATGGGGGGCGGCTCCGGAAAGGGCTCGCTCGACGACGACCCCTCATCCGGCCTTCGGCCACCTTCTCCCGCAAGGGGAGAAGGAAGATCTCGTCAGATGTCCACCAGCTCCGCGGCGAATGCCGCGCGCTCCTGGATGAAGGTGAAGCGCGCCTCGGCCTTGTTCCCCATCAGCCGCTCGACGCTGTCGCCGGTCCTTTGCCGCGCGTCCTCAAGGATCTCGACGCGCAGCAGGTTGCGCTTGCGCGGGTCCATCGTCGTCTCCTTGAGCTCCTGGGCGTTCATCTCGCCGAGGCCTTTGAAGCGCTGCGTGTCGATCTTGCCTTTGCCCCCCGGCAAGCCCTTCTTCAGAAGGGCGTCGCGGTCGCGCTCGTCACGGGCATACGCGTGGGTTGCGCCCTGCTTCAGCTTATAGAGCGGGGGCACCGCGAGGTAGAGGTGGCCGCCGTCGATCAGCTTCGGCATCTCGCGGTAGAAGAAGGTGATGAGCAGCGAGGCGATGTGGGCGCCGTCGACGTCGGCGTCGGTCATCACGATCACTTTGTCGTAGCGCAGCTCCGTGTCGATGTAGCGGGCGCCGGTGCCGCAGCCGAGCGCCTGGGTGAGATCGGCGAGCTGCTGGTTGGCGGCGAGCTTGTCGCGCGTGGCGGAGGCCACGTTGAGGATCTTGCCGCGCAGCGGGAGGACGGCCTGATTGGCGCGGTCGCGCGCCTGCTTGGCCGAGCCGCCGGCCGAGTCGCCCTCGACGATGAAGAGCTCGGAGCCCTGCGTCTGGTTGTTGGTGCAATCGGCGAGCTTGCCGGGCAAGCGCAGCTTGCGCGTCGCCGACTTACGGGCGACGTCCTTCTCGGCGCGGCGGCGCAGCCGTTCCTCGGCGCGCTCGACCGCCCAGTCGAGCAGCCGTGACGCCTGCGACGGGGCGCCGGCGAGCCAATGGTCGAAGGCATCGCGCACCGAGCCCTCGACGAGGCGCGAGGCCTCGGCGGTCATCAGCCGGCCCTTGTTCTGGCCCTGGAACTCCGGCTCCTTCAGGAACACCGAGATCAGTGCCGCACACGACACCATCACGTCGTCGGCGGTCAGCACCGCGGCGCGCTTGCCCTGGCCGACGCGGTCGGCGTGGTCGCGTAGCGCGCGGAGGAGGGCGGTACGCAGCCCCGCCTCGTGGGTGCCGCCGTCCGGCGTCGGTATCGTGTTGCAATAGGAATGGACGAAGCCGTCGTCGTCGGCGAGCCAGGCGACCGCCCATTCCATCGAGCCGTGGCCGGCGGGCTTGGTGATCTTGCCGGTGAAAACCTGGTCGGTGACGAGCGTCTTGCCTTCGATGTCCTGCGCCAGCGAGTCCTTGAGGCCGCCCGGGAAGTGGAACACCGCCTCGCGCGGCACGCCGCCGTCGGTGGCCTGCTCGTTCTTCCAGCGGATCTCGACGCCGCCGAAGAGATAGGCCTTCGAGCGCGACATGCGGAACAAGCGCGACGGCTTCAGCGCCGCCTCGGGCCCGAAGATCAGCGGATCGGGCTTGAAGCGGACCTTGGTGCCGCGGCGGTTCAGAACCTTGCCGATCGTCTGCAGCTCGCTCATCGGCAGGCCGCGCGAGAAGGATTGGCGATACAGCGTCTGGCCGCGCGCGACCTCGACCTCGAGATGCTCGGAAAGCGCGTTGGTGACGGAGACGCCGACGCCGTGCAGGCCGCCCGAGGTCTGGTAGGCGCCGGAATCGAACTTACCGCCGGCGTGCAGCACGGTCATGATGACCTCGACCGTCGACTTGCCCTTGAATTTCGGATGCGGCTCGACCGGCATGCCGCGGCCGTTGTCGGTCACGGTGACGTAACCCTCCGCGTCGAGCAGCACGTCGATGAAGGTCGCGTGGCCGGCGACCGCCTCGTCCATCGAATTGTCGAGCACCTCGGCGAAGAGGTGATGCAGCGCCGCCTCGTCGGTGCCGCCGATGTACATGCCCGGGCGCCGGCGCACCGGCTCGAGCCCCTCGAGCACCTCGATCGAGGCGGCGGTGTAATCGTCCTCGCTCGGCACGGCCGGCTTCGCGGCGCGCGGAGGGGAAGGCGGCGTCACCTTGCGCGCGGCGCCACCGAAGAGATCGCGACTGTTGGCCATGCCCGCCGGTAGCCTTTTATCGTGACGTCGTGAAGGGGTATGCCCGACTCATCAGCTCGGAACATACCATAAACATGGCCGTGTCACGTCGATGCGTTGCGGCGGGAGCCTGTGTCCACCCAACGGCTGACGACGTTGAAGGCCACAGCGGCCCTGCGACCTCCATTGCCCTCGCAGAAACCGCCGCGGCGGACTAACCAGAGATTAACGCCGGCCCGCTACGCTCCCGTACCGTCAATTTCCCGGGCGCCGCCATATGACCGAGCCGCTCACCATCGTCATCTGCTTCGATCACGCGGCCATCACCGGCGGCCAGGCGAAGGTGGCGTTCGATTCCGCCGTCGGACTGAAGCGCCAGGGCCATCGCCCCATCGTCTTCGCCGCGGCCGGGCCCGTCTCGCCGCAGCTCGAGGAGAACGGCATCGAGACGGTCTGCCTCGATCAGAAGGATCTCATCGGCAACCCGTCGAAGGTCGCCGCCGCCGTCCAGGGCGTGTGGAACGTGCCGGCGGCCAAGGCGCTCGGCAAGTTGCTCGCCTCGCTGCCGCGCGAGCGCACCATCGTCCACGTGCACGGCTGGGCCAAGGCGCTGTCGCCGTCGATCGCCGGCCCGATCGTCCGCTCAGGCCTGCCCGCGGTCTACACGATACATGAGTATTTCCAGTTCTGCCCGAACGGCGGCTTCTACAATTACCAGCACCATCACGTGTGCAAGCTGAAGCCGCTGTCGGCGGCCTGCTGGTCGACGAACTGCGACTCGCGCTCCGCCGCGCGCAAGGTGTGGCGCAACGTGCGGCTCACGGTCGCCAAGCACGTCGCGCATCTGCCCGAGGTCTTCGCCGACTACATCACCATCTCGGACTTCCAGCAGGACATCGTCGCGCCGCTGGTGCCCGAAGGCGCGCGGCTGCACCGCGTCGACAACCCCGTCTCGGTGCCCGACCTCGGCCCGAAGCCCGACCCGACCGCCGGCGAGATCATCTTCGTCGGCCGCCTGTCGCCGGAGAAGGGCGCGTTCGTGTTTGCCGAAGCCGCCCGCAAGGCGGGGCTGCGGCCGACCTATGTCGGCGACGGCCCGATCGCCAGCGAGATCGCCGAGCGCTACCCGGAAGCGCGCCTGCTCGGCTGGAAGGACGCCAAGGGCGTGCAGGCGGCGATGCGCGCCGCGCGTGCGCTCGTCTTCCCGTCGCTCTGGTATGAGGGCCAGCCGCTCACCGTGCTGGAGGCCAAGGGGCTCGGCGTGCCGGTCGTCGTCAGCGACGCCTGCGCCGGCCGCGAGGAGGTCGAGGACGGGGTGACGGGCCTGTGGTTCAAGAGCGCCGATCCCGACGATCTCGCCCGCGCGCTCGTCGAGCTGCGCGACGACGCGAAGGTCGCGGCGATGTCGCGGGCGGCCTACGCGGCCTACTGGCGCCATCCGCCGACGATCGAGCGCCACATCGCCCGCATCGGCGCGCTCTACGAGGACGTCCTAGCGCGCGCGGCCCAGAGCCAGGTGGCCAATTTTCAGGCTAATATGCCTAAAAATTGGGCGGCAACAACCGCGACGTTTTGAAAGGTTGGCGATCGATCGGGCGGCAGCGTGCCTAACTCATGGGCAGTGCCGCCGCCGCGATGACAGGGGGATCAGTACGAGTAGTACATCTCGAACTCGACCGGGTGCGGGGTCATGTCGACGCGCATGACGTCGGCGAACTTCAGCTCGATGTAGTTCTCGACGAAGTCCTTGGTGAAGACATCGCCGGCGAGCAGGAAGCCGTGGTCGGCCTCGAGGCTGTTCAGCGCCTCGCGCAGCGAGCCGCAAACGGTCGGGATGTTCTTCAGCTCGGCCTTCGGCAGCTCGTAGAGATCCTTGTCCATCGGCTCGCCGGGATCGATCTTGTTCTTGATGCCGTCGAGTCCCGCCATCAGCATCGCCGTGAAGGCGAGGTAGGGGTTGGCCATGGGATCCGGGAAACGCACCTCGAGGCGCTTGGCCTTGGGGTTCGTCGTGTAGGGGATGCGGCAGGAGGCCGAGCGGTTGCGCGCGGAATAGGCGAGCAGCACCGGGGCCTCGTAGCCCGGCACAAGGCGCTTGTACGAGTTCGTCGAGGGATTGGTGAAGGCGTTCAGCGCCTTGGCGTGCTTGATGATGCCGCCGATGTACCAGAGGCACTCCTGGCTGAGGTCGGCATACCTGTCGCCGGCGAACAGCGGCTTGCCGCCCTTCCAGATCGACTGGTGCACGTGCATGCCCGAGCCGTTGTCGCCGAACACCGGCTTCGGCATGAAGGTCGCCGTCTTGCCGTAGCTCTGCGCGACCTGGTGGATGCAGTACTTATAGACCTGCATGTGGTCGGCCATCTGCGTCAGCGGGCCGAACTTGAGGCCGAGCTCGTGCTGCGCCGAGGCCACCTCGTGATGGTGCTTCTCGACCTTGGCGCCCATCGCCGCCATCGCCGCCAGCATCTCGCCGCGCATGTCCTGCGCCGAGTCCATCGGCGGCACCGGGAAGTAGCCGCCCTTGGTGCGGATGCGGTGGCCGAGATTGCCGCCCTCGTAGGGCGTGTCCGAGTTGGTCGGCAGCTCGGTCGAGTCGAGCACGAAGCCGGTGTCGTAGGGGTTCGTCGAGAAGCGCACGTCGTCGAACACGAAGAACTCGGCCTCGGGGCCGAAGTACACCGCGTCGCCGATGCCGGCGGAGGCCGCGTAGGCCTCGGCCTTGCGGGCGATGCCGCGCGGGTCGCGGGAATAGGGTTCGCCGGTTGCGGGCTCGAGCACGTCGCAGACGACGGAGAGGGTCGGCGCGGCGAAGAACGGGTCCATCACCGCCGTCGTCGGATCGGGCATCAACGTCATGTCGGACTCGTTGATCGCCTTCCAGCCGGCGATCGACGAGCCGTCGAACATCACGCCGTCGGAGAAGACCTCCTCGTCGATGATCGACTGGTCGAAGGTCACGTGCTGCCACTTGCCGCGGATGTCGGTGAAGCGCAGGTCGACGTACTTGATGTCGTTGTCCTTGATCGCTTTCAGGACCTCGGCTGCGCTTTTCATGGTCGTCTCCTCAGTAGGCCGGCCCTCCGAGAGGCTTCGGCGGCGCCACTGATAACGACAGAGCGGTGCACTTTCCACCCGTCCTTGCCACCCGTCCTTGCCACCCGTCCTTGTCACGCGTGCGGGGCATCTCCGCGCGTTGGCGGCGCAGGCTTTTCTCACGCGATCGTCAACGGGATCGCCCGATTTGATGGCATGTTAAATGCTTCCCCGCGTTGGTCCGTAAGGGTGGCCGCCGCCCCGACCGCGAACGTGTTCTTCTGGCAGAGCGAGATTCTGAATGACGAAATACAAGCTCGAGTACCTCTGGCTCGACGGCTACGAGCCGACGCCGAACCTGCGCGGCAAGACTCAGATCAAGGAGTTCGAAGGCTTTCCGACGCTCGAGCAGCTGCCGATGTGGGGCTTCGACGGCTCCTCGACGAAGCAGGCCGAGGGCGGCAGCTCCGACTGCTTCCTGAAGCCGGTCCGCCACTTCCCGGATTCGACCCGCAAGAACGGCATCCTCGTCATGTGCGAGGTCATGATGCCGGACGGCAAGACCCCGCATCCCTCGAACAAGCGCGCGACGATCCTCGACGACGACGGCGCCTGGTTCGGCTTCGAGCAGGAATATTTCTTCTGGAAGGACGGTCGTCCGCTCGGCTTCCCGGCCGCCGGCTATCCGCCGCCGCAGGGCAGCTATTACACCGGCGTCGGCTACATCAATGTCGGCGACGTCGCTCGCGAGATCGTCGAGAAGCACCTCGACCTCTGCCTCGACGCCGGCATCAACCACGAGGGCATCAACGCCGAGGTGGCCAAGGGCCAGTGGGAATACCAGATCTTCGGCAAGGGCTCCAAGAAAGCCGCCGACGAGATGTGGGTCGCCCGCTACCTGATGCAGCGGCTTTGCGAGAAGCACGGCATTGACATCGAGTACCATTGCAAGCCGCTCGGCGACACCGACTGGAACGGCTCCGGCATGCACGCCAACTTCTCGACCGAATACATGCGCACGGTCGGCGGCAAGGAGTATTTCGAGGCGCTGATGAAGGCGTTCGAGACGGCCCGCGAGGACCACATCGCCGTCTACGGCCCGCACAACGAGATGCGCCTCACCGGCAAGCACGAGACGGCCTCGATCCACGAGTTCAGCTACGGCATCGCGGACCGCGGCGCCTCGATCCGCGTGCCCCACTCGTTCGTCAACAACGGCTACAAGGGATACCTCGAGGATCGCCGCCCGAATTCCGAAGGGGACCCCTACCAGATCGCATCGCAGATCCTGAAGACGATCGCTTCGGTGCCGAAGGAAGAGGGCGCGAAGGCGGCCGCCTAATCGGAAGTTCGTCGATTGGTTTGAGGGCGCGGCGCTTCGGCTCCGCGCCCTTTCTGTTTGCAATTCTGTTTGAGTCCAAACGAGCCGTCATGGCCGGACAAGCCCGGCCATGACCGGTCGCGTGGGAATCTCGCCGTGCCTACCGCCGCGTTCGGCGCTACGCCCCGAACACCGACCAGCCCATGCGCTTCGTCAGCTTCTCCAGCGCGATGCGGCCGAGATGCGAGTTGCCGGCCTCGTCGAGGCCGGGCGACCAGACGGCGATCGAGGCCTTGCCCGGCGCCACGGCCAGAATGCCGCCGCCGACGCCGCTCTTGCCGGGCAGGCCGACCCGATAGGCGAACTCGCCGGAGCCGTCGTAATGGCCGCAGGTCAGCATGATCGCGTTGATGCGCCGCGCGCGGCCGGGCGAGACGACGGCGAGGCCGGTCGACGGCTTGATGCCGCCATGCGCGAGGTAGCGCCCGGCCATCGCGAGCTGCCGGCAGCTCATCGCGATCGCGCAATGATGGAAGTAGACGCCGAGCACGTGGTCGACCGGGTGCTGCAGCACGCCGAACGATTTCATGAAATTGGCAAGCGCCGCATTGCGGAAGCCGGTGCGCTTCTCCGACGCCGCCACGGCCTCGTCGATCGAGATCGAGGAATCCTCCGCGAGGTCGCGCACGAGGTCGAGGATCTGGCCGAGCGCCTCGCGCGGCGCATGGCCGGAGAGGATGACGTCGGTGACGGCGATGGCGCCCGCGTTGATGAAGGGGTTGCGCGGCACGCCGCGCTCGAGCTCGAGTTGGACGATCGAGTTAAAGGGGTTGCCGGACGGCTCGCGGCCGACGCGTTCCCACAGCTTGTCCCCGACCATGCCGAGTGCCAGCGTCAGCGTGAAGACCTTGGTGATGCTCTGGACGGAAAAGGCGACGTCGGCATCGCCCGCCGCCGCGACATGCCCGTCGGCGACGACGGCGATGCCGAAGGCGCCCGCATCGGCGCGCGCCAGCTCGGGGATGTAGCGCGCCACCTCGCCGCGATCGGGCCGCGCTCGCATCTCGTCCGCGATCTCGGCGACGCAATCGGCAAGGCAGCTTGTTGCGAGGTCGTACATGCAAGTCTTCGCTCCCTTCTCCCCTCGCGGGAGAAGGTGCCGGCGAAGCCGGCGGATGAGGGGGCGCTTCCGGAGCAGCCTGCGTTCTTGTCGTAGGGCCTTCTCCGGCGGAAACCCCTCATTCGCCCTTCGGGCCCCTTCTCCCGCAAGGGGAGAAGGCAGGTCGCGCCGGATACGATCGAGCTAGATCGCTTCGGGCCCGGTCTCGCCGGTCCGGATCCGGACGGCGGTCTCGACGGCGGAGACGAAGATCTTGCCGTCGCCGATACGGCCGGTCTGCGCCGCGTTGCGGATCGCCGTCACCGCGGCGTCGATCGCGGGATCGTCGAGCACGACCTCGATCTTCACCTTGGGCAGAAAGTCGACGACATATTCGGCGCCGCGATAGAGCTCGGTATGGCCCTTCTGGCGGCCGAAGCCCTTGGCTTCGATCACCGTGATACCGGCGACGCCCGCGGCGTGCAGGGCTTCCTTCACCTCATCGAGCTTGAACGGCTTGATGATCGCCTCGATCTTCTTCATGTCCCGACCCCCACGAAAACCCCTCCGTCAATGCCCAATTCCGTACCGAGTGCTTAGCACCAGATGTGCCATCTCGTCTCTGCGGGAAGCTCCCGTTCGGGCGTGCTTTTCGGTCGTGCGTTAACGAATTGTTCGCGCCGCGCCGGTCTCGATCGGCAGGTCGGTGCGCGCGCCCCACTCGGACCACGAGCCGTCGTAGAGCAGGCCATCGCGCTTGCCGAGTTGCTCGAGCCCGAGCAGCAGGATGCAGGCCGAGACGCCCGAGCCGCACGAGGTGATGACCGGCTGGTCGAGCGCGATGCCGGCCTTCTCGAAAGCCGCGGCAAGTTCCGCCGCGGGACGCAGCCGGCCGCTCTCGTCGATCAGCTCGCGCCACGGCAGGTTGCGCGCGCCGGGGATGTGGCCGGAGCGCAGCCCGGCGCGCGGCTCCGGCACCGCGCCGGCGTAGCGCCCGGCTGCCCGCGCATCGACGATCTGCACGTCGCCGGAGCTGCTCGCGGCAAGCACGCGTTCTGCCGCGACGACGTCCACCGAATCGTAGGCCGCCGCGAACTGGGTTGGCTCGCGCCGGCTCGGGCCGCTCTCGGTGGAATAGCCGCCGGCGAGCCAGGCCTTGAAGCCGCCCTCCAGGATGCGGACCTCGGCGGCCCCGTAATGCTCGAGCATCCACCAGGCGCGGGCGCCCCCGATGAGGTCGGTCGCGTCGTACACGACGAGCGTCATCGTCTCGTCGAGGCCGAGCGCGCCAGCCATCCGCCCGAAGGTCGCGGCGTCGGGCAGCATGTGGGGCAGGGCGATCGAGCGGTCGGCGATCGCATCGACATCGAAGCGCACCGCGCCCGGGATGTGCGCCTCGGCGAACAGCGCGTCGGCGTTCTTGCCTTCGTCCGGCAGGTAGAAGCTCGCATCGAGCGCGACGATCTTGGGATCTTCGAGATGCGCGGCGAGCCAGGCGGGGGTGACGAAGGTGTCGTGTGCGTCTCGGGTCATGCGGATCTCGCCACCTTGATCGTTGATATTCGAAGAGACGGCTCGCCGTGCTCAATCGACTGGGACATACCCCGGGTCGATCGTCGGCGCGTGTCCGAGCCAGCCGGGCACGGGGAGGTTCTTCTCGCGCAGGAACGCGGGGTTGAAGAGCTTCGACTGGTAGCGCGTGCCGGAATCGCAGAGGATCGTCACGATCGTGTGGCCGGGGCCGAGCTCGCGCGCGAGACGCATCGCGCCGGCGATGTTGATGCCCGACGAGCCGCCGAGCAGCAGGCCCTCGTGCTCGGCCAGATCGAAGACGATCGGCAGCGCCTCCTCGTCGGTCACCTGGTAGGCCAAGTCGATCGGCGCGCCCTCGAGATTGCCGGTGACGCGGCCCTGGCCGATGCCCTCGGTGATCGAGTTGCCCTCGGCGTGCAGCTCACCCCGCTTGTACCAATCGTAGAGCGCCGATCCCATCGGGTCGGTGATCGCGATCTTGATCGCGGGGTTCTCGGCTTTCAGCGCCAGTGCGACGCCGGCGAGCGTGCCGCCGGTGCCGACGGCGCAGGTGAAACCGTCGATCTTGCCCCCGGTCTGCGCCCAGATCTCCGGCCCGGTGGTCAGCCGATGGCCCTCGCGGTTGGCGACGTTGTCGAACTGGTTGGCCCAGATCGCGCCCTCGGGGATTTCCGTCGCGAGGCGCTCGGCGAGGCGGCCGGACAGCCGTACGTAATTGTTGGGGTTCTTGTAGGGGACGGCCGGGACCTCGATCAGCTCGGCGCCCTGCAGGCGCAGCATGTCCTTCTTTTCCTGGCTCTGCGTCTGCGGGATCACGATCACCGTCTTGAAGCCCATCGCGTTGGCGACCAGCGCGAGGCCGATCCCGGTGTTGCCGGCGGTGCCCTCGACGATCGTGCCACCCGGCTTCAGCGTGCCGCGCGCAATCGCGTCCTTGACGATGGCGAGTCCCGCCCTGTCCTTGACCGAGCCGCCCGGATTCATGAACTCGGCCTTGCCGAGGATGGTGCAGCCGGTCGCCTTGGAGGCGTGGCGCAGCTCGATCAGGGGGGTGTTGCCGATGGCTTCGATGACGGAGGGAGCGACCATGGAGCTTTCTTACGTGCGTAGAGCCGTTATGCCTGTCTCTTATACCGCCTCGCGGGGAAGAGGTTGCCTTATCAGGCCAATTTGCGAGGCGAACCGGCCAAGGCTGGTCCGGTGACGCGAGCGCGGCCGGAGGACGGCGTCGCCTGGGTGACGGGAGCCAGCGCCGGGATCGGCCGCGCGCTCGCGCTGCGGCTGGCCGGGCAGGGCTGGCGCGTGGCGGTGACCGCGCGCCGTGCGCCCGAGCTTGAAACGCTTGCCGCCGCCGCACCCGCGGGCCGCATCGTCGCGTTTGCCGGCGACATCACCGACCCGGCGCGCATGGCGGCCATCGTAGCGACCATCGAACGCGAGATGGGGCCGATCGCCCTCGCGGTGCTGAACGCCGGCGTCTACGATCTCGCCGAGCGCGACGGCTTTGCGCGCGAGGGTGTCTGGCGCGCGGTCGAGGTCAATCTCGGCGGCCCCGTCAATTGCCTCGATCCGCTGCTGCCCGCCACGCTGGCGCGCCGGAGCGGGCAGATCGCCCTCGTCGCCTCGCTCGCCGGCTATGGCGGCGTGCCCGGCTCGCTCGCCTACGGCAGCTCGAAAGCGGCGCTGATCACGATGGCAGAGGCGCTGCGGCTCACCTACGCTGGCGCCGGGCTGACGGTGCAGGTCGTCAACCCTGGCTTCGTCGCCACGGCGATGACCGCGCCGAACGACTACCCCATGCCGTTCATGATGAGCGCGGATGCCGCCGCGGCGCGCATCTGCGCCGGCCTCGCCAGCGGCGGCTTCGAGATCGCGTTCCCGCGCCGGCTCGTCTGGCCGATGAAGCTTGCGGGGCTGCTGCCCTATCCCGTCTGGCTGCGGTTAATGGCGCTGGCGACACGGCGGGTGGGCGCGGGGCAGGGCTGATCGACGCTCGATCGAGAGGCCCTACGAAAATCTTAGGCGCGGCAGGCGGTGAGCGACGGGATCGTCGACAAAGCCGATCTCTTCGACTTGCTCTACATCCCCGGCGGCATCGGCTCGGGCAAGGCCTCGCTCGACCCGGCCATGCTCGGCCTCATCCGCCGGCACTACGAGGCCGGCAAGGTCGTGGCGTCGAACTGCTCCGGCATCGGCATCCTGGCGCGTTCGGGTATCCTCGGCGACAATCCCGTCACTTGCGCCGCGGCTCGAAGATCCCGATCCGCATCCGGGCGAGCTCGTCGCCGCCTTCTCGATGACCGAGCCGCCGTACTACGAGCTGATCCAGGCGGCAGGCGACGGGATCATCTCGGTGAAGAACGCCGGCCGCATCGTCTATTTCGGCGTCTGGGAGGCCGCCTCGCGACGCTGCGCGCGCAGAAGGTCGGCATCGACGCGCTGTTCCGCATGGACGCGGAGTCGCCGCCCTTCGCGATGATCACGGCCCCGGACCTTTCGGGCGCGCGCATCGAATATGTCGACATCGCCGACAAGGGCCCGATCGAGGAATGGGTGCGGACCGGGCGCTTTCCCGGAGGGATCGGGCAGTCCTGACCTCTGTGGTCAACCAAGGCGGCTCGCGCTATCATCGGCCCATCGCCAGCGGTTACGCTCCGGGCGCGCCATGACCATCCCACACCATCCCCGCGCCACCCGCGCTGCCGACGGCTTACCCCGGCGCCGTTTCCTGGTGTCGGAAGTCGAGGAAATGGTGGCGATCGGCCTCATGGCCGACGAGCGCAACGAGCTGATCGGCGGCGAGCTCGTGCCGATGTCGCCGAAGGGAAACCGCCACGAACGGGTGAAGGTCGAACTCAACGATCCCTGGATCCGGTTGCGACCCGATGGCTACAGGCTGGCACCAGAGACGACTTTCAGACTGTCCGATGACACGTATCTCGAGCCGGACTTCGTCGTCTACGAGACCGCGAGCGGTCTCGCGAGCCTCAAAGGCGAGAGCGCGCTGCTTGTCGTCGAAATCGCCGATTCGTCGCTGCGCTACGACATGGGCCGCAAGGCGGCGCTTTATGCGAGTTTCGGCGTGCGCGATCTGTGGGTGATCGACGCCGTCAAGCTGGTGACGCATGTCTTCCGGACGCCGTCCGCCACGGGGTATCGCAGCGTCCGTGAGGTCGCGGCGGACAAGCGCATCGCGCCGCTGGTCGCCCCCAAAACCTTTGCCCTGCGCCTCGCCGACCTCGGCATCGACTGAACGCGCGACGCTCAGCTCGGGTTCTCCAGGCTCAGCGTCTCCGAGCCCTCGTCGTAGGCGAACAGCTCGCCGTAGCGGCCCCAGTTGATGACGCTGTTGAAGGTGCGCTCGGCATAGGTATCCGACATGTGGTCCTCGAGCTCCTCCAGGAAGCGCGAGGCGCGCGCCGCGTGCGACGGTCGCTCGTCGAGCACCATCTTTATGCGCGCCGCCAACGGCACATAGGCGAGGAGATGGTCGCCGAACAGCTTCTTGCGCGCATCGGTCTCCATGTCGGCGAAGCGTGTGCCGGCCGGCGTCAGCTTGATCGCGCCGTCGCCGATCTCGCAGAAGCGCATCAACTGCAGCGTCTCGGCGACCGGGAACAGGTCGTCGATCTCCATTTGCAGCGAGTCGGCGAGCTCGGGCATCCGCGCCTGGCCGTTGTAGGGCGGTGCCGCGACCTCCTCGATCATGCCGGCGATCGTGTTGGTCGAGACGCGTGGCAGCGCCATGCCGAGGCCGAGGCCGGGGAAGGCACCATCGCGCGTGGTCGTCGGTTGCGGCGCGGGCCGCTTGGTCATCAGCGCGTAGATGTTGTCGACCATCTGCCGGAACTGTGGATCGAGCCGGTTGCGGGGGTGCTGCAGGGTGACCTTGATCTCCGCCGCGATGCGGCCCGGGTTCGACGACAGCACCACGATGCGGTCGCACATCAGCACCGCCTCCTCGATATTGTGCGTCACCATCAGGATCGACTTGATCGGCATCCGGCCTTCGACCCACAGATCGAGCAGGTCGGTGCGCAGCGTCTCGGCGGTGAGCACGTCGAGCGCCGAGAACGGCTCGTCCATCAGCAGGATCTTCGGATTGACGACAAGCGCCCGCGCAAAGCCGACGCGCTGGCGCATCCCGCCGGACAGCTCCTTCGGAAAGGCGGATTCGAAGCCGTCGAGGCCGATGAGATCGATCGCCTTCAGCGCGCGCTTGCGCGCCTCCTCCTCGGCGACGCCTTTGGCGCGCAGGCCGATCTCGACGTTGGCGAGCACGGTGAGCCACGGAAACAGGGCGAAGGACTGGAACACCATCGCGAGGCCGTCGACCGGCCCGCTGACGGGGCTGCCTTCGTAGCTGACCTTGCCTTCGGCCGGGAACGCCAGCCCGGCGACGATGCGCAGCAGCGAGGACTTGCCGCAGCCGGAGCGCCCGAGCAGGCCGACGATCTCCCCCGAGTTGAGCTGCAGCGAGACGTGATCGAGCACCAACGGCCCGGTCTCGCCGGAGCCCGTGCGATAGCGCTGCACGACGTCGTCGGCGACGAGGAGTGGCTTCAGCCTCTCTTCAAGCATGATGGCTCCTTCAGGCGAGGCGCAGGCGGCGCTCGGCGATGCCGAACAAGGGCCGCCACAGCAGGCGATTGAACAGGATGACGAAGACGCTCATCACCGCGACACCCAGCACGATCTGCTGGAAGTTGCCCTTCTCGGTCGCGATGGCGATGTAGGAGCCGATGCCCTGGGCGATCTCGGTCTTGTCGCCGGCCTTGACGTATTCGGCGACGATCGCCGCGTTCCACGAGCCGCCCGACGCGGTGAGCGCGCCTGTCACGTAATAGGGGAAGATCCCGGGGATCATCACCTTGATCCACCAGTCGAGCCCGTGGATCGAGAAGCTGCGCGCCGCCTCTTTCAAGTCCGTCGGATAGGCCTGCGCGCCGGCGATCACGTTGAACAAAATGTACCATTGCGTGCCGAACACGATGAGCAGCGACAGCCAGATGTTCGGATCGAGCTTGAAGGTGACGAGCAGCAGCACCGCCAGCGGGAACATGACGTTGGCCGGGAAGGCGGCGAGGAATTGCGCGAAGGGCTGCACGATGCTGGCGAACTTCGGTCGCAGCCCGATCCAGATGCCGATCGGCACCCAGATGGCCGTCGCCAGGATGATCATCAGGAAGACGCGGATCATCGTGTAGATGGAGAGCAGCGCCACCCGGCCGACCTCGCTCAAGGTCACGGCGGCCGAGACGTAGCGAACGACCAGCCACAGGCTATATGCGCCCACGATCGCGACGATGGCGTAGAACACGACGTCGCCGATCCGGCTGGGAGCGCCGTCGCCGGTGTCGCGCCGCTGCGGCATCCGCAGCAGGTCGAAGCGGAGCAGGGCCATTCGCCGGAAGGCGCGAGCCGGCACCATCGACAGCGGCCGCAGCCATTGCGTCCGCTTGAACAGGTCCATCACCCAGGACCGTTCCTGCTGGCCGGCCACGAGCTCGACACGGAAGCGCGACCCGAACGCGACGAGCGGACGGAACAGGAGCTGGTCGTAGGCGACGATGACGAGCCCCATCACGACGACGGCCGCAACGATCGCGCCATAGTCCGACTTGTCGTTGGCGACCGCGATGTAGGAGCCGATCCCGGGCAGCTTGGTCGTGTTGTCGCCGACCGCGATCGCTTCGGAGGCGACGACGAAGAACCAGCCGCCCGACATCGACATCATCATGTTCCAGATGAGGCCCGGCATGGCGAACGGCGTCTCGAGCTGCCAGAACCGTTGCCACGGTGTCAGATGCAGCCCTTTCGACACCTCGATCAGGTCGCTCGGCAGGCTGCGCAGCGACTGATAGAAGGAGAAGGCCATGTTCCAGGCCTGGCTCGTGAAGATCGCGAAGATGCAGGCCGCCTCGTAGCCCGCGACCGAGCCGGGGAAGAGATTGACGAAGAAGACGACGAGAAAGGCGAGGAAGCCGAGGATCGGCACCGATTGCAGGACGTCGAGCAGCGGGATCAGCACCGTCTCGGCGCGCCGGCTCTTGGACGCCAACGTGGCGTACGTGAATGTGAAGACCAGCGAGAAGCCGAGCGCGATGAACATGCGCAAGGTCGTGCGCAACGCGTAATAGGGCAGGTAGACGAGGCCGAGGTGGATGTCGGTGGCGCCCGGCGCCTGCAGCGGCATCACCGCTCCCTTGCCGGCATGGACGGCGGCGACGAGAATTGCGAGAATGACGACGATGGCGAAAAGGTCGAATTGATTGGGCAGAGCTCTACGTCCCAGCGACGTAAAAGCGACGAATTTCGGCATGATCGACCTGGGCTGGGCTTTGCGCCTGCTGAGCGCGCGCGGTCTCAATCATCAATATCGATAACAGGCAAGTGACACGTGGTTGATCTCCAGCGCACGGCCGCGCCACCCTTCTCCGGCGCCCCTGAGCGCGCGCAGTGACGGGCAAGAACGCACTCGATCGCGACGAGGGCCCCTTCGATCGCATCGTCCGCTTCCTGCGGCGCGAGAAGGTCGGTCTCGCCGGGCCGTTCCGGACGAGCACGCAGCTGCTCGACCATTACGTCGCCGACCTGCCGTCGGCGCAGACGGC
Organism: Beijerinckiaceae bacterium; assembly: GCA_965277735.1. Taxonomy (GTDB): domain Bacteria; phylum Pseudomonadota; class Alphaproteobacteria; order Rhizobiales; family Beijerinckiaceae; genus RH-AL1. Next base: position 2,328,800 of record CBDIDO010000003.1, on the reverse strand, counting down.
GATCGATTCGGTGCCGGGCTGGATCGGCGCCATGCCGCCGGAAGCCGCTGCACGCGCCGGCGAGTTTCCGTTCTATGCCGATCCGAGGATCGCGGGGTTGCTCTGGCGCTATGCCTGCGCCGGCAAGAGCGTGCTGGAGCTCGGCCCTCTCGAGGGTTTCCACACCTACATGCTGCACAAGGCCGGCGCGGCGTCGGTCGACGCGATCGAGGCGAACGCACTCGCCTTCATCCGCTGCCTCATCACCAAGGAGACGCTCAAGCTCGATCGGGCGCGTTTCCACCTCGGCGACTTCATGAAATGGCTCGAGGCGCGCGAGGCCCGCTACGATCTGATCGTCGCCTCGGGCGTCCTCTACCACTCGCACGATCCGGTCCGGCTGCTCGAGCTCATCGCCGAGAAGGCGGACGCGATCTTCCTGTGGACCCACTATTTCGACGACACGGCGATGCCGCGCGGCGATCTACGCCGCGTGCCGTTCTCCGAGCAGGTCGAGCTGCGCGAGTGCCGCGGTGTCCAGGTCCGGCTGCACGAGCGCAGCTATTACAAGGCTTGGCGGGACCCGGCGTTCTGCGGCGGCCTGCAGGACCGACACTTCTGGATCGACCGCGAGGACATCCTGAAGCTGCTATCCGCCTTCGGCTTCGACCGCCTGGCGATCGCCGACGAGGAGCCGGGTCACCAGAACGGCCCGTCCTTTTCGGTCCTTGCCGAGCGAAGTCCGCCGGGGCCTGCCGAAATCGGGACACAGATCGAAAATATCGTCTAGCTGGGGTTGCTTTCCTCTGGGACTTGAGAGGCGAGCCCTCGCGGCAGGCGTCACAGCGTGGTACGCATGGCAAGCGCAGCCGTTAACGAGGTGTTTGCGTGTGGGGGATAACTTGAGGAAATGAGTACTCGAGTTAACCACGCCATGCGGCCGAAGGGCCGGATGATCGCTCTCGCAGCAGCGCTGGTCGCCATGCTCGGGGTCGGCGGCTGCGATTCCGACGTCGGCACGAGCCCCTATCCCGCCCCGACCGACTACGCGATCCAGGGCATCGACGTCTCCAAGTACCAGGGCGACGTCGACTGGAACGCGGTGGCGGGCTCGGGCGTCCGCTTCGCCTACATCAAGGCGACCGAAGGCGGCGACTACCTCGACGAGAAATTCCGCCAGAACTGGGAGCTCTCGCGCGCCTCCGGCATCGCCCGCGGCGCCTACCATTTCGCCTATTGGTGCCGCCCCGCCGAAGAGCAGGCCGCCTGGTTCCTGGCCAACGTGCCGAATGATCCCAGCGCGCTGCCGCCGGTCCTCGACGTCGAGTGGAACCCGCAGTCGCGAACCTGCCCGCGCAAGCTCCCGCGCGAGCAGGCGCTGGCGATGATGCACACGATCCTCTCCGCCATGGAGCAGGCCTACGGCAAGCGCCCGGTCATCTACACCTCGGTCGATTTCCACCGGGACGTGTTGCAGGGCGAGTTCCAGGATTACCCGATGTGGGTGCGCAGCGTGCGCGCCTATCCCTCGGTGAAATACGGCGACCGGCACTGGAATTTCTGGCAGCACACGGCGACGGGCTCGGTGCCCGGCGTGCGCGGCTACGTCGACCGCAACTGCTATTACGGCAGCCTCGACGACTGGCAGAACTGGCTGCGTAATCAGGGCTGAGGCGACTGGGACAAGGCCGCTGGCCAGGCGATTGATCCGCCGTAAATTGCGCTCACACGAAAGGTTGCGTTCGAATAGCGCCCGAACCCGAGAGCCTGGTTCTGCAGCTTCTCCGCAACATGCGCGGCGACATGACGGGCTTGAAGACCGAGCTGACGGGCGACATCGCCGAGTTGCGCCAGCACTTGGCCTGAGGCCTCAGTGCTCCGGCGACAGGATCGCCGCCGCCTTCAGGAAACGCGCCGGATCGACCGGCACCCCATCGATGCGCGTCTCGTAGTGCAGGTGCGGCCCGGTGGCGCGACCCGTGGAGCCGACGCGCCCGACGAGCTGGCCCGGCGCGACCCGCTGGCCGACGGCGACTTCCACCAGGGATAGATGCGCATAGCGCGTGGCGAGCCCATTGCCGTGGTCGACCTCGACCATGTTGCCGTAGCCGCCGTCGCTGCCGGCGATCGTCACGGTGCCGGCGGCGGTCGCGGTCACCGCGTCGCCAGTATCTTCGCGCAGGTCGATGCCGGTATGCATCGCGGGGCGGCCGAAAAAGGGATCGAGGCGCGGTCCGAAGGTCGAGGTGACCTCGAGGGGTCCCGAGAGCGGGCGCCGCAGCGGCGTATGGTCGACGATCGCGTTCAGCCGCGCGGCCTGGGCCGCGGCATCGCGCAGCATGTCGAGCGAGGCCGAAAAGCCGATTTCAGACTTTTGGTCGAGCGGCACGAACGGGCCGCCCACGCCGCCTTCGGCCACGCCGCCGGGCCAGCGCGAGGCCGGCAGCCCGGTCTCGGCGAGCGCGGTTCGCACGCGCATGATCCGTTGCATGACCGGCTCACGCAGGCTTCGCGCCGCACGCTCCTGGGCCACTTCGGCCTGGGCGAATCCGATTTCGGCAGACTGCGGGCCCGAGCCCTCGTTTTGGCCGAGCCGCAGGCGCGGCGCGAGCGGGGCGGCTGGTGCGGGCAAAGATGCAGGGTCCAGCCCGAGCTTCGTCACGACGGCATCGAGCGCGGCCGCACGTGCTTCGAGCCGGCTCGCCCGCGCGCGCAGCTCGCCGAGCGAGCCGCTTGCGGAATCCTCGCTGCTCGTGAGATCGCCCGTCGTGGTCTCGAGCTCCGCCTTCAGCGCAGCGATACGATCCTCGTAGGCGTATTGGGTCGCGGTCTGGCGCGCGATCAGCGCGGCGAGCAGGTCGTCGTGGAAGATGAAATAGAGCGAGGCGCCGAGGTACCAGGTCGCCAGCAGCGGCAGCACGACGAGGAGAAGGACGCCCGACCAGGGGCGCAGCGCCAGCGTGCGCGGCCGTCCGGCCCATCGAATTGTCAGCGTCACGGCCGCGCCGCGCGTCGAGCAAGCCATCCGCTCGGCTCCTTTGCCTGACGATAAAGATACGGTCACGGTTAATTTCGAGCTAAGGCCGCGGGTGGTCCGGACGGCGCGTTGTCTCGTTCAAATGGCGCGGCTAGGTTCGCGGCGGTCACGGAACCCGCCATGCTGTCGAGCTTCATCGCCTGTCTTTTCGGCTATCTCGCCGGCTCGATTCCCTCGGGCGTCATCGTCACGAAGCTCGCCGGCGCACAGGACCCGCGCGACATCGGCTCGAAGAACATCGGCGCGACCAACGTCCTGCGCACTGGCCGCAAGGACCTGGCCGCGATCACGCTCGTGATGGACGCGCTCAAGGGCACGATCCCGATCCTGATCGCGAGCGCCTTCGACACCGGCGCGGGCCCGATCCACCTCGGCGTGGCGGCCGCGTTCGGTGCCTTCCTCGGCCATCTCTTTCCGCTCTATCTCGGCTTCAAGGGCGGCAAGGGCGTCGCGACCTTCCTCGGCTGCCTGATCGGCCTCGCGTGGCCGGCCGCACTCGCCTTTGCGCTCGTCTGGCTCGCCGTCGCCTATCTCACGCGTTACTCGTCGGCAGCGGCGCTCTCGGCGAGCGTTGCCTCGCCGATCGTCCTCGCCTTGATGGGACGGCACGATGCGGCGATCCTCTTCGCGATCCTGGCAGCGATGCTCTGGGCGAAGCACCACGCCAACATCTCGCGCCTGCTGGCGGGGACCGAGAGCAAGATCGGCCAGAAGAAGAGCACCGGCGAGCCGGGTGCGCCAGAAACGAGCGGCCGCGCGACATGATCGCCGGCGCGCCGCGCGAGCGTTTCGATGCGGCGCGACGCTTCGCCTGGCTGCGGCTGTGGCGTTCGGAAAACATCGGCCCACATACCTTCCAGTCGCTGCTCGCGCGCTACGGCACGGCCGAGGCGGCGCTCGACGCGCTGCCGGAGCTGATCCGCCGCTCGCGTCCCGGCCGGCCGATCCGCATCGCCACACCAGCCGAGATCGAGGCCGAGCTGGCGGCCGCCGAAAAGCTCGGCGCGCGCTTCATCTGCCGCGATGAGGCCGGCTATCCGCCGCTGCTGCGCGAGATCGACAGCCCGCCCGCGGTGATCGCCTTGCGCGGGCAGGCGAGCGTGCTGGACAAGCCGGCGATCGCGATCGTCGGTTCCCGCAACGCGTCCGCTGCCGGCCTCGCCTTCGCCGAGCGGCTGGCGCGTGGCCTCGCGCAGGCGGGCTACGCGATCGTCTCGGGATTCGCGCGCGGCATCGACAGCCGGGCGCATCGTGCGAGCCTCGCCACCGGCACGATCGCCGTGCTCGCCGGCGGCCACGACAGGCTCTACCCCGCCGACCAGGGGCCGTTCATGGCGCAAATCCCGGAGGACGGCGCGGCGCTCTCCGAGATGCCGTTCGGCTGGGAGGCGCGCGGCCGCGACTTCCCGCGTCGCAACCGGCTCGTCTCCGGCCTGTCGCTCGGCGTCGTCGTGGTCGAGGCGGCGCGGCGCTCCGGCTCGCTCATCACCGCGCGCTTCGCGGCCGATCAGGGCCGGGAGGTCTTCGCCGTGCCGGGCTCGCCGCTCGATCCGCGCGCCGAGGGCACCAACGATCTGATCCGAGACGGCGCTACCTTCTGCGCCGACGTCGACGACATCTTGCGCGCGCTGGCGGACCGCACGCCACGCGGCGATCGCCTCGCCGATGCCGGCACGAGCGGCGAGCCGCCGCTGTGGGACGAGATCGACCTGTTCGCCGAACCCGCAAAGGACGCGCGCGGGGCGCCGGACCTGTTCGCCGAGCCTTCGGTGTCGCCGCCGGCGCCGTTCGCGGAGGATGCCCGGCCGCCGCGCGAAAAGGTCGTCGAGCGGCTCGGGCCGGCGCCCGTCTCGCTGGACGAGCTGGCGCGCGCCGCCGACCTGTCGATCCGCGAGGTGCGCACCGTCGTCCTCGAGCTCGAGATCGCCGGCCGCATCGAGCGCCATGGCGGCGGGCTGGTGTCGCTGTTGATGGGGTAGGGCGCGCCTAGGCCGACGGCACGCGCTCCTTCTCGTCCTGCTCGACCGGCTGCGGGTCGGTGACCTTCTCGCCCTCCGGCGCGGGCGCGTCGACGGGCACTTCGGCCGCCGCGCCCTCGGTCTCGGCGCGATCGAGGTCACCGAAGGAGCCGAGCGGGAAACGCAACACCGGCTTGACGACGCGGCCTTGCGCGAACGCGTCCAGCGCGTCGTTGACCAGCTCGAACGGGAAGAAACTCAGGAGCTTGTCGATCGGCAGCCGACCTTCGGCCTGCAGCGCGACGAGCTCCGGGATCAGCACGTGCGGATCGGCGTGCCCGTCGGCGGAGATGACGAGCGTCGCGCCATCGGCGACCTGATCGTCGAAATCGACAATCGTGCCCTTTGGCGGATCGACCAAAGCGCAGGTGCCGCCTTCGATGAGGCTGTCGAGGCAGGCTTTTCGCGCGGCTTCGCTGGCCGTCGTGTCGAGCGCGAAGCGCGCACCGGCGCCGGTCATGCTCTTTACCGCCGAGGCTAGGTCGTCCGTATCGTGCACCACGACAGTGGCGCCGATCTCGGTGGCGAGCGCGCGGCGCGCCTCGTCGGCATCGGCGACGAAGATCGTGCCGGCGCCGCGGGCCTTGGCGACCATGATGGCGACGAGCCCGATCGCGTCCGCGCCGGTGACGACCAGTGTGTCCTCGGCCGCGAAGCGGAAGCCCTGCGCGATCACGCCCGCGCCGATCAGCAGCTCGCACCCGAACCCGGCCAGGATCTCGAGCGGCGCGCCGACCGGCAGCTTGATGACCGAGGACGCGCGGCAGAGCGCGTGGGTCGCGAACGACGATTGGCCGAAGAAGAAGCCGTTGACCTCGACCGCGTCGCGCGGCCGCGGGTCGTCGGCACTCTCCTCGATGAGGAACGGTGCCGACCCGTCGAGCCGGCGCCCGGCGAGGTTCAGCGCACTGAACTGCGTGCAGGCGCGGGGACGGCCGGCGATGCAGGGCGCGCAGGCGCCGCAGGAGCCAGCACTGATGATGACGGCGTCTCCTGTCGCGACATGGGTGACGGCCTCGCCCGTCCTCTCGACGATGCCGGTCCCCTCGGTGCCGGGCACGAAGGGCAGCGGCATCGACAAGGCGCCGGCGATCGCCTTGAGATCGGCGCGCGCGACGCCGCAGGCGACGAGGCGGACCAGCACCTCGTCGGCGCGCGGCTCGTCGAGCTCGAGACCTTCGAGGGCGAGCGGGGCGCCATGCGCGCGGGAGACGGCGGCTTTGACTTTCACGGCGCGGCTTTCCTCTTCTCGTGAAGGATCGACCTTAGAGGTTGGACGCCCTCGTCAAAAGGCCGGCGTTAGGAAACCGGACGCGGCCTGAACGAATCATCGACGAATCAGACGTTTGCCGAGGTTGCGGCTTCGTTCGTACCAGATGATGCGTCTGCGACATCTCAGGCAACGCAAGCGGCGCGCGGAGTCATCCTCGTCGCGCGCAAACCCAAGCTCCGCGGTTAATGGTTGCGTGTCAAACCGAGACGGCTTCGTGCACGAAAGCTTTTCGGTTGCGTTGTCGACGCGACTGCGCGCGTTAATCTTCGGCACCGCCAGGGAACGAATCATCGACGAATCACGCGTTGCGTGGGGTTGCGCCTGCGTTCATGCTAGGCCTCGTGGGTCGCGCACGCTGGCGGACGATTTGTCGGCACGATGCGCGTCGCGGGGCCTCTTGTGCGTTAAGCATGGCGCCTCAAAACGGGACACGGTCGTAAGCTGCGATGGCCAGAACCTGAGATGGCAAAGACGGGAACGATCAAGGTCGGCATCGGCGGCTGGAGCTTCGAGCCGTGGCGCGAGACGTTTTATCCCGACAAGCTCGCCAAGGCGAAGGAGCTCGGCTGGGCGAGCCGGCAGGTGACCGCGATCGAGGTCAACGCCACGTTCTACCGCACGCAGAGCCCGTCGACGTATCAGAAGTGGGCCGCGGAGACGCCGGACGATTTCGTCTTCGCGATCAAGGCCAACCGCTTCACCGTCAACCGCAAGAATCTCGCCGACGGGGCGGAGTCGGTCGCGCGATTCCTGGCGAGCGGCCTCACCGAGCTGGGGCCGAAGCTCGGACCGATCCTGTGGCAGCTGGCGGGAACGAAGAAGCTCGACGAAGACGAGATCGAAACGTTCTGCGCAAGCCTGCCGCACGAGCGCGACGGCGTGCGGCTGCGGCATGTGTTGGAAGTTCGGCACAAAACCTTTGTCACGCCGGCGCTCGTCGAGATCGCGCGCAAGCACAACTTCGCGATCTGCCTCGCGATCTCGGACGACTACCCGCTCATCGCCGATCCGACCGCCGACTTCTGCTACCTGCGCCTGCAGACCACGCGCGACATCGAGACGGGCTACGATGCCGACGAGATCGCGATCTGGGCAAAACGCTGCCACGAGCTTGCCGCCGGCCGACCGGCCGAGGGATTGCCGCTGCTCGGCGAGACGCCTCCGGCAAAGCCGCGCGACGTGTTCGCCTTCATGATCTCTGGCGCCAAGCACCGCAATCCGGCCGCGGCGAAGGCGCTCATCGCGGCGCTCTGAGATTGAGCCCTACATCGCCAGCTGCACCCGCACCGGCACGTGGTCGGACGGCTTGTCCTCGGCACGGCGCGCCTTGTCGATCGTCACGGTCTCAAGTCGGTCCGCCGCCTGCGGCGAGAGCAGGACGTGGTCGATGCAGATGCCCTTGTTCCGCTGCCAGGCGCCGGCCTGGTAGTCCCAGAACGTGTAGAGCCCTGCCGCGTCGGTCGTGGCGCGCAGCGCGTCGGTCAGCCCGAGGTTGAGCAGCGCGCGGAAGCGGGCGCGCGTCTCCGGCCGGTAGAGCGCATCGCCGACCCAGGCGTCCGGATCATGGACGTCGCGCGGCATCGGGATCACATTGAAATCGCCCAGCATCACGAGCGGCTCTTCCAGCACCAGCAACGCGCGGGCACGGGCGTGCAGCCGGTCCATCCAGGCGAGCTTGTAGGTATATTTCTCGGTCTCCACCGGATTGCCGTTGGGCAGGTAGAGGCAGCAGACGCGCACCGGCACGGAGTCCGTCGTCACCACGGCCTCGATGTAGCGCGACTGCACGTCGCCCTCGTCGCCGGGCAGGCCGGGCTGCACCTCCATCGGGCGCTTCGAGAGCACCGCGACGCCGTTCCAGCTCTTCTGGCCGTGGATCGCGACGTTGTAGCCCTCGGCCTCGATCTCGAGACGCGGGAACTGCTCCTCCGTGCACTTGATCTCCTGCAGGCACAGCACGTCGGGCGACACCTCGCGCAGGTAGCGCAGCAGGTTGTCGAGGCGCGTGCGCACCGAGTTGATGTTCCAGGTCACGATCTGCATGGCAGCTTTCCAGCGCTTCGCGCTGCTGTCACCCCAGCGCCTCGCGCCAGCTGTACAGGCTCAGGCCCGGATGGAAAAACGGGTCGTCGCGCAGCGCGTGTCGCCAGCGGTCGAGGAAGATCGCGCGCTCGGCGTTGTGCACGGTGAGCCGGCGCAGCGTGGCGCCGCCGCGCGAGGCCGATTCCTCGTGGAGAATGTGGACGGCGGGATCGACGATCGTCTGCCAGCCGCGCGCGTTGAGCTTGAGACAGAGGTCGATGTCGGACAGCTCGATCGGCAGGTGCGCGGCGTCGAAGCCGCCGACCGCCTCGAATTTTTGGCGCGCGACCGCCATGCACGCGCCGGTGACGGCGGAGACCTCGTGGAGCGCGCCGTTGCGGCCCATCCAGCCGGGATCGTCGCCTGGAGCCGGCGCGCCGAAATGGCCGGCGCTGCCGCCCATGCCGAGCAGCACGCCGACATGCTGCAGCCAGCCATCGGGGTAGGTGAGCTTGGCGCCGACGGCGCCGATCGTCGGGTCCATCGCGTGCGCGCAGAGCCGGTCGAGCCAATCGTCTGAAAGCACCTCGGTGTCGTCGTTGAGGAAGACCAGGACCTCGCCGCGCGCGACCGCGGCGGCGTCGTTGCAGATTGCCGAGAAATTGAAGGCGCCGGGATAGTCGACGACGACGGTATCTGGCGTGCCACGCAGTGTCGTCAGCTGGCGGCGCGCGTCGTCCGTGGCGCTCGCGTTGTCGACGATGACGATCTCGACGTCGCCCGAGGTCCGCGCGCGGATCGCGTCGATGGCGCGGGCGAGCAGGGCCGGGTGGTCCTTGGTCGGGATGATGATGGAAGCCGTCGCGCGGCGCGGAGCGACGGTCGCGATGGGCTGCAGCGCCGTCGACACGAACGGCGTCTCGATCATGATGCGGCGCAGCGGCATCACCCCTTCGGAGGTGAGCGAGGCCGCGAGCTTGCGGGGCAGGGCGCCTGGCATCGCGAGCGCCGCTCGATCTTCGCCCGTGAGGGCCTGCGGATCGCGCACGAAGATGGGGGCGCTGAGATAGGGCTGCGCCGCTTGCAGGCGCGGGCTCCAGCCGGGCATCAGCCGAGGGCGCGCCTGTTCTGCGTCCCCCACGACGGCATCGCCGTAGAAGATGCGGGCACGCGGATGGCGTTGCGCCTGCTCGACGAGACAGGCCAGCGCCGTCGGCGGCAAGGTCTCGCCGGCGGCGATCGAGCCGACGAGCGCGCCGGGGGGGAAGCTGGCGGGAGGTGCCGCTGCGGTCGCGATTCGCGCATCGGAGGCCACGAACGCGGTGCCGGTGAGATGCGCGTGCCAGCCCGTGAAGAGCTGTGCCTTCAGGCTCGCGCAGGTGTGCGCGACGGCTCGGTCGTCGGCGTCCTCGCCGCGCACGATCACCATGACGGGCGGCGCCTCCGCCCAGTCGAAGCGGGGCTGATCGAGGGCGGTGAGATCGGGCGCTCGCGCGTTGCGGGAGCGCCAGGCGAAGAACCGTGCGATGGGCGTCGCGCCGATCGCCCAGGCGAGGTTGTTGTCCGATTCCGGGCCCCAGCCGATCAACCGCGTCAGGATCGCACTGCGCGTCGACTTGGGATTGCGGCGAAGCCCCTCGGCGAGAAGGGCAGGCCACCAGCGTCGGCGCACCCGCTCGATCACGAAATCGAAGGGGCCGAGCCTGTTCGTCGGGCTGATCGACAGGCGCACGGCCTCGGCCGGTACGCGGCCGCTCCACGCCGCGGCGCCCGCCACCGGTCCGGCCCCGATATGATCGACCGCACCGCCGTCGCGAAGATGGAAGCGCAGGATCGGCCGGACGGGCACGTCCCAGAAACTCGATCGATAGGTCAGCTCGACGAAGCGCCCCGCCAGGCGGCGCAGGTCGAGGCCGCTGATGGCGAGCCACGGCTCGAGGCCGGTCGCCTCGAAGCGCCCGTCGCGGCGCTCGACGTCGTCCTCGCAATCGAGCCCGGGCGCGGCACTTGGCACCGGCAGCTTCGGCTCAGAGACGATGGTCGATGACCGACGCCGTGATCGTGGCGCCGCTGATCCAGATCATCAGGAAGGCGAAAAAGACGAGCACGAGATCGGACCAGCGTTCCGGGAAGCTGTAATCCTGCGGCAACGAAGGTTGCTGGAACACCTCGATATAGACCTGCTGGCGTTCCGAGGCGATGCGCGCGCGCTCCACGCCGTTGCTGGCGAACTTGTACATCGTCTCGGCGAACGTCTTCTTCAGTTCGAGCGTCTCGAACTGCGCCACCGTCGAGGCCATGTTCGTCGACATCGCCTTCGAGCCGGCCATCTCGTCCTTGATCTGCTCGATGTGGCCATTGATGCTGGCGAGCTTGTCGCGCAATGAATTCATGCCGGGCGCGTTGGGGCCCTGCACGCGCTCGGCGACAAACACCTGGCCTTCGGCCTCGATCTTCGCCGTCATGAGATCGATCAGAAGCTTGCCGTTGGCCTCGGCGGATTGCTGCGGATCGAGCACGCGGCTCGAGTTCCTGAAGCTCGTGAGATTGGTCAGTGCGAAACGCACCTCGCTCTCGGAGCGGCGCATCTCGTCTTCGGCCGTCTGCATCATGTCGGCGCGAACTTTGACCGAGAGCTGGTTGACCAGGGTCTCGCTCGACTTGATGATCGCCCGCGCCAGCTGCAGGGCGTCCTCGCGCCGGAACGCGGCCACCTTGACGGTCACGATCCCGGAGGTGGCCTCGATATTCACCGCCACCATCTGGTCCCAATATTTGGTGAGGTCTTCGGCGGAGGCGTCATGCGGCAGACGGCCCCAGAAATCCGCCTCCGGTCGTTGGAACATCGCGCGGACGTCGAGCGTGCGGGAAACGTCGTCGATGATCGCGCGGCTGTGGATGTAGCTCGCCACGATCTCGGCATCCTCGCCGCCGAGCTTGATCGCCCCGGTCAAGCCGGGGAAGCCCCCTGCGCCGGAATCCGTACCCGCCTTCTTGCTGCTGTTTTGGCCCGAGTCGATGCCGTCCATGCCGGAGCCGAGAAGCGGCTCGGTCTGGCGCACCATGAAACGGGTCTCGGCGACATATTGATCGCTCGCAAAGGCGAAGAGATAGATCGCGCTGGTCAGGAACGGCAGCAGGACGAAGAGAGCGAGGCTCCAGCCGATCAAGTTGAAGCTGCGCTTGGGCTGCAGCTCCGTCGACGTGTCGCGCAGGTCGACCTCGGTCGGCGGCGCGAGCGCGACTTCGCGACCGGTGGCGCGGCGAATGGGCGAAAGCGCGCGGGACACGAGGCTGCGCCGCTGCGGCGCGAGCTCGTTCGTCTCGCGGGTGGCCGACAGCGGCTCGCGATCGCGGACGTCCGTCATACGAGGCCTCTCCGCAAGAAAGCGATAGTCCCGAGTGCCGCCGCCCACAACACCAGTCCGCCGCCGACGACGAGCGAGATATCGAGGCCCCGGCGCGGGAACTTGGCTTCCTGCGCATCGACGGGCTTCACGAAGGTGGTGATGTACATCAGCTTCGTCTCGTTCGCGATCGTAGCGTGCTCGAACGCGGCGATCGCGCCAGCGTAGATCTTCTCGGCGATCTCGTTGTTGAGGATTGCGTAGTCGAGGCGGGACATCGAGCCCGACAACGGCTTCTCTCCGCCTTCCCCGCCGGACTTCATGCTGGTCATCTGCGCCCTCAGCCGCCCGACCTGCTGCTTGGCGGCGTCGATCTTGGTCTGCAGGTTCCTGAGCTGCGGCGCGTTCGGCGTCTCGTAGCGGCGAAGCGAATCGTAGGTTTGCTGCGACTTCAGGAGTTCGCCGCGCACCTGCGTCAGGAGGTCGTTGAGGCCCTGCGACGCATCCTTCGCGTCGAGCATGCCCTCCTGGTTGCGCGACTTCTCGAGCTCGGCGCGCGCGTCCGCGAGCCTCGACTGCGCCCGCTCACGCTCCTTGCGGGCGAGCTCGAGGGAGTCGGAGCGCATCTGATCGTTCAGCCTGTTCACCAGCGTCTCGCTCGATGAGAGGGCCGCGGTGGCGATCGCGCTCGCGTCTTCCGGCTTGAACGCCCGCACGTTCATCACGACGATGCCGGCCGGCATCTCCACCTTCAGATCGATGTGATGCGTCCAGTATTTGACGATTTTCTCGATCGGCTTGTTCTTGCCGAGACGCGAGAAATAATCGGCATCGGGGTCCTGATACATTTTCGCGAGGCCGATCGACGTGTCGAGATCTTCGACGATCGCCCGGCTCTGGAGGTAGTTCATGATCACCTGGGTGTCCTGGATGATCATCGCGCCCGGCCCGGCGGCGAGCGACCCGGAGCCCTCCAGGCTCGGCGGCATGCCGCCGCGCACGGTGAACCGCGCCTCCGAGGTGTATTGGTCGGCGGCAATGAAGCCGAAATAGACGATTGCGATCAGGCTCGGAATCGCGACGAAGGCGATGAACGTCGCGATCTGCAACAGGCGCGCGAGGCGCTCGCTGCGCCGCGCCTTGTAAGTGGCGCCCGTTTTCCCCCGGCGGCTCTTCGTCGAGAAGCGAGCGCGCCGCGCAGCGTCGCTCAGCGCCCGGGCAACGAGGGCTGCGCGCTCCTTGGAGGAGAAGACGCTCGGGACCTGGGTGACGCTGTCGTCGCTCATCCGAACTCCTGGCCGCGAAGAGGCGACCGACGCTGGCACTCAGCTACACATGCGCACCGAGGCTTGTCCATTGTCCGCGTGTCCGCGCGCGCGTGTCGCGCGGTTCGCAGGAGCGGTTCCGTTTCCATCCGCATGGTGAACAGACTCGTAAAACACTCAAAAGACGGCCTTTTTTCGAACGTGCGTGGACCTCGTTAGGGTTCTGGCAAGCCTACGCGTGCGAGCTTCGCGATGGAGGGATCGCCGTGTTGTTTGCGGTCCGCGCGTTCCGGGTGTTGCTGTGTTGTCTGGCCGGGTTCTCGTCGTCTCGCCGTGCGTCCCGCGCCTGTCGGCGCCGTTGCGTCCACCCCGCCTCATGCGCATCCTGGCTGGCGCCTGCCTGTTGGCGGCGCTCGGTTTCGGTGGCTGCGCGCAGAGCCCGCAGCAGATCGCCGCGGCCTCGCACGGCAAGGAATATTTCCCGGAAGGGACCTACGGCCGCGCAAGCCGCCGCGTCATCGCCGACGGCCAGCCGATCCCGCACGGCGGCGGTCAATATCTCGTCGGCAAGCCCTACACGGTCGCCGGCCATGTCTATTATCCGAGCGAGCGCCACATCGTGCAGATCGGCAACGCCTCCTGGTACGGCGACGCCTTCCACGGCCGGCTCACCGCCAACGGCGAGATCTACGATCGCGACGGCTTCACCGCCGCGCATCCGACCATGCCGCTGCCGAGCTACGCGCGCGTCACCAATCTGCGCAACGGCTCCTCGATGATCGTCCGCGTCAACGACCGCGGTCCCTACGCGTCGAACCGCGTGATGGACGTCTCGCGTCGCGTCGCCGAGACGCTCGACTTCAAGCGCTACGGGACAGCGAAAGTGAAGGTCGAATATGTCGGGCGGGCGAGCCTTGCCGGCACCGACGATGCGAAGCTCCTCGCGACGCTGACCACGGATGGACCTGCGCGCTGGCAGGGCGAGCCCGGCGAGCCGACGATGGTCGCTGAGACGCAGCCGCCACGCCCTGTCGCCGTGGCCGAGCTGCCGCCCCGCCGCTTCGCCGATCCGGACGAGGCGCGCCCCGCGCGTCGTGTCGCCGCGGCCGAGACATATGCGCCGCTGCGTCGCTACGCCGAGCCTTACGAGGAGCCGGCGCCGCGCCGCCACGTCGCCATGGCGCCGCCCCCGCCCCCGGAGCGTCGCTACGTCGAGCGCCCCGCGGCGGTCGAGGCTGCCTACCAGCGCTACGGGCGTGTCCACGAGGATCGTCCGCAGGTGGCGGAACGCGCCTACCGCCGCTACGCCCAGGCCGAGATCGATCGCGATCCGCCGGCACGGGCCTACCGTGAGATGCCGCATCTGCCGATGCGCGAGCTGATGCCGCCGCCGCGCTACGATCGCGATGCCGAGGCGCCGCTGCCGCCGAGCCGCCGCCATGCGATGGTCCCGCCGTCGCGCTCCCTCGACCTCGAGACGATCCCTGGGGCGGATAGCGAGATCCATCCGCGTCACCGCGTCGCCTCGCTTCGGGCGTCGCGCGATCAAGACGAATAGACACGCCCCCGACTTTGATTCGAGAGTGAGCCCAGGTCGTCGCCGAGAACGCGAGCTTGAACGTGCGGAGGTGCGGCGAGGAGTGCGCGATGCGAGTGTTCCGTCTCGTCCTGCTGGCGTCGGCGGTCGCGATGACGTCGGTCTTGGGTTTCGGTGAGCCAGCTGCGTCGATCGCGGCCGAGACGGCGCCGCAGGTCAACGTCGCCCATGCGATCCTGATGGACGCCGAGACAGGTACCGTGCTGTTCGAGCGCGGCGCCGACGCGCTCGCCGATCCGGCCTCGACCTCGAAGATCATGACCGCCGAGATCGTCTTCGAGATGCTGAAGGACGGCAAGCTCAAGCCGGACCAGACCTTCAACATCAGCCAGACGGCTTGGCGGCAGGGCGGCGCGCCCTCGCGCGGCACGACGATGTTCGCCAAGCCGAACAGCGACATCGCCGTCTCCGACCTGCTGCAAGGGCTCATCGTCGATTCGGCCAACGACGCCGCGATCGCCCTCGCCGAGGGCATCTCCGGCTCGCAGGGCGGGTTTGCGACGTTGATGACGCGGCGCGCCCGCGAGCTCGGGCTCGAGCACCTGACCTTCACCGACGCGTGGGGCGACGCCAACCCCGACCAGAAGATCACCCCGCGCGAGATGGCGCTGCTGACGCAGCACCAGATCGCCACCTTCCCCGATCTCTACAAGATGTACGCCCAGCGCGACTTCGTCTGGAACAAGATCAAGCAGCCCAACCGCAATCCTCTGCTCGCGATGGACATCGGCGCCGACGGGCTGAAGACCGGCAATATCGGCGACAGCGGCTTCTCGCTCGTCGGTTCCGCGGTGCAGAACGACGAGCGGCTGATCCTCGCCATCTACGACGCCAAGTCGGCCAAGGAGCGCGCGGACGACTCGCGCAAGATCCTGCAATGGGGGTTCCGCGCCTTCACCCGGCGCAAGCTGTTTGCCGCCGGCGACACCGTCGCCTTCGCCGACGTCGACGGCGGGACGGCAAGCTCGGTCGGTCTCGTCTCCGAGCGGGACATCTCCGTGCTCGTGCCGCGCGAGACGGGCGAGAAGCTGGTCGCCAAGATCGTCTACCAGGGGCCGCTGCCCGCGCCCGTCGCGGCGGGGCAGCAGGTCGCCATGCTCAAGCTCTATCGTGGCGATGCCGAGATCATGAATGCGCCGCTACGCACCGCGACGGCCGTCGGCATCGGCTCGCTGCCGAAACGTGCGCTGGACGTCGGGGTCGGCTATCTGGGCAGCCTGTTCAGGAAGTACGTGCTGCACTCGTGACGGATATTGAGAGCGCCGAGCCGCCGAGAGGCGCCTTCATCACCATCGAAGGCGGCGAGGGCGGCGGCAAGTCGACACAGGCGCGCGCGCTCGTCGCGCGGCTCGAGGGGGCGGGCGTCACCGCCTTCGCGACGCGCGAGCCCGGCGGCTCGCCGATGGCCGAGGCCTTGCGCGAAAAACTGCTCGGCGGCGTGTTCGAGGCGTTGGGGCCGCGCGCCGAGGCGCTGCTGTTTGCCGCCGCGCGCATCGACCATCTCGACGCGCGCATCAAGCCTGCACTGGCCACTGGCACCTGGGTTGTCTCCGACCGCTTCCACGATTCGACACGCGCCTACCAGGGCGCGCTCGGCGAGCTCGACCCGCACTTTCTCGACAATCTGGAGCGCGTGACGCTCGCCGGCACGCGGCCCGACCTTACCCTGATCCTCGACCTGCCGGCCGAGATCGGCATTGCGCGCGCCAACGCGCGGCGTGGGAGCAGTGACGCGGCGGATCGCTTCGAGCGGCAGGCGCTCGCCTTCCACGAGGGTCTGCGCGACGCGTTCCTGAAGATCGCCGCCGCCGAGCCGGAGCGGTGCCTGATCGTCGACGCGAGCCAGGCGCCGGACGAGGTCGAGCAGGCGATCTGGGATGCAGTCACGCACCGGCTGAAGCTGCCCGCCTGAGCCCTGCCGCAGGTCTGCTCTGTCGAAGTGGCACCGCTTCCGGGGTTCCGCCAGGCGGGGCGCGCTTGTAAGCCGGGAGCGTGGCGCCGCATTCGCTAGGCGCCGGCCGATACACGGAGACGCCGCGCGATGGCCGAAGCTTACGATGTGATCGTCATCGGCGGGGGGCCCGGCGGCTATGTCGCCGCGATCCGCGCGGCGCAGCTCGGGCTGAAGACCGCCGTCGCCGAGCGCGAGCACCTCGGCGGCATCTGCCTCAACTGGGGCTGCATCCCCACCAAGGCGCTGCTGCGCTCGGCCGAGATCCTGCACTACCTGCAACACCCCGGGGACTACGGCCTGACGATCGAGGGCAACGTCGGCTTCGATCCCGCCGCCGTGGTCAGCCGCTCGCGTGGCGTCTCCGGCCAGCTTGCGGGCGGCGTCGGCTTCCTGCTGAAGAAGAACAAGGTCGACGTGATCTGGGGCGAGGCCTCGATCCCGAAGCCCGGCGAAGTGATCGTCGCGGCGTCGAAGAAGAAAGTGACGGAGCCGCAGAACCCGCCGCCGAAGGGCACGCTGGGGGCGGGCACCTACAAGGCCAAGCACATCATCGTCGCCACTGGCGCCCGGCCGCGCGTGCTGCCGGGCATCGAGCCCGACGGCAAGCTGATCTGGACCTATTTCGAGGCGATGGTGCCGAAGCCGTTCCCCAAAAGCCTGATCGTGATGGGCTCGGGCGCGATCGGCATCGAGTTCGCCTCGTTCTACAAGACGATGGGCGCCGAGGTGACGGTGATCGAGGTGCTGCCGCAGATCCTGCCCGTCGAAGACTCTGAGATTGCTGCCCTCGCCAGAAAGCGCTTCGAGAAGCAGGGGATCAAGATCCTCACCTCGACCAAGGTGACCAAGGTCGAGAAGGGGGCCAACGACGTCACCGCGACGATCGAGGGCGCGGACGGCAAGCCCTCGAGCCTGAAGGCCGAGCGGCTGATCTCGGCCGTCGGCGTCGTCGGCAATGTCGAGGGCATCGGGCTGGACAAGCTCGGCGTCGCGATGGAGCGCGGCTGCATCAAGATCGACGGTTTTGGTCGCACCAATGTGCCGGGGATCTACGCGATCGGCGACGTCGCCGGGCCGCCGATGCTGGCGCACAAGGCCGAGCACGAGGGCACGATCTGCGTCGAGGCGATCGCCGGCAAGCATCCGCATCCGATGGACAAGGCGATGATCCCCGGCTGCACCTATTGCCAGCCGCAGATCGCCTCCGTCGGGCTGACCGAGGAGAAGGCCAAGGCGGCGGGGCTGAAGCTGAAGATCGGCCGTTTCCCCTTCATCGGCAACGGAAAGGCGATCGCGCTCGGCGAGCCGGAAGGGATGGTCAAGACGATCTTCGATGCCGACACCGGCAAGCTCCTCGGCGCCCACATGGTCGGCGCCGAGGTCACCGAGCTGATCCAGGGCTACGTCGTCGCGATGAACCTCGAGACGACCGAGGAAGAGCTGATGGCCACCGTCTTCCCGCACCCGACGCTGAGCGAAATGATGCACGAGAGCGTGCTCGATGCGTACGGGCAGGTGATCCACAAATAGGGATCACTGCGCGGCTGGCGTGGCCGCCTCGAGCGTCAGATAGACCGCGTCGGCGGCGTAGGTCACCTTCGGCCGCAGGGACGACGTGTCGAGCATGACGTCGGCGAAGGTGCCGCTGATCCCACCTTTGGCCTCGAGCACGGTGAGACGTTTCCCCGGCGGAAACGGTCCGCGCAGGAAGACGACCAGCTTCGCTCCGTCGAGGATCGCGCGACCTTGGACGCGGGTCAGCGGCGTCGGACTGGTCGGGTAGGGGCGCAGCGTCAGCGCGCTGTCCTTGGCGAGCGTGAGCGATCCCGCCACACTGAGCGCGCCGCCGCCGTCGACCGAGCCCGGCGTCAACGATCCGAGGGCGGCCACCGCGACGTCACCGACCGAGCCGGTCCCGGCGAGCGAGCCGCCGGCCGCGACTCGCGTGTCCGCCGCTAGCGAGCCGTTGATCTCCAGCGTGCCCTTCTCGACGACGGCGGGGCCGGCGAACGTGTTGCGGCCCGTGAGCCGCAAGGTGCCGCCGCCGCGCTTGGTCAGGCCGCCCGAGCCGCCGATGTCGTTCGACCAGACATCGAACCGCGTCAGATCCTCGAACGGCATCAGTTTGGGATCGGTGATGTGATCCTGGTCGACGATCACCTGGTCGGCGAGCGACGCATAGCCGCCGGCCGCGGCGATGAGATCGAGCCGCGAATAGACGCCGGCTTCCGCCGCTGGCCCTTCGGCCGCCGTCGCGAGCGGCGTCCCGTCGAGCGGGCTGGCATCCAGGAAATAACCCGACGGCCCTTCGGTCGTGCGCAGGACCTCGCGCCGCTGGGCCGGGGTCAGATACGGAAAGCGGCTCTGCAGCAGGTACCCCGCCGCCTCTGGCACGGGCTCGGGCGGCAGGTCCGTCGCGCCGATCGGGGCAAGGCCGTAGGTGAGGCGAAACGTGTAGGCGTCGCGCGGGCTGGCCGGCTTCGGCTGCCCGTCCGCCCACACGGTCGCGTCTTCGGCGCGGGCGATCGGATCGCGGGCGCAGAGCGCGATGGAGGGACATCCGTTGCGCCGCAGGAAGGTGCGGAGGTCGGCCGCGGCGGTCGCCAAGATCGTCTGAAACGACACGGCGCCGGGCGCATAGTCCGGGCGCCCCGCCAGATCCTGCGCGAGGTCATAGGTCGCCAAGGTGCGGCCGGCGATGACGTCGATCGGATAGTGGGCGCCGATGACGATGCGCGAATTGCCGTATTCCGAAGCCCGGTAGGCGAGCGCCTGCAGCCGCTCCGGCACCATCATCGCGAGGACCAGCGCCTCGGTGTAGGCGAAGGTGGTGTGGCCGCTGGGAAAGGACGGGCTGTCGCGGAGATCGGAGCCGTTGAGCCCCGCCGCATCCTCAGCCGCCGTCGCGCAGGCCAGCACGACCCGCGAGTTCATGTCGACGCCGAAGAAGTCCATGCCGTCGAAGGTCGCTATGTGCGGACCCGAGGTCGCGTCGAGGGGCGCGGTCTGGAACGGCCGCAAATTGCCATAGCGGTCGGCGCCCGGCGTGCCGCGGGGATGGCCGTAGGCTTGCCCGAGCACGTCGAGCATGCCGCCGGCCGGTGGCGCATAGGCTCCGTTCATGCCGTCGGCGAAACCGTACTTGCCGGCGTTGGAATCCCCGCCGGACTGCTTGGTGGCGCGGGCGATCACCGCGGAGACGGCCTCGCTGATCTCGCCGACCTGGACATTCCGCCCGTCGTCGTCGCTCACGAAACGCGCCCTTCGCTGATACATGTCGGCGAGGGTCGCGCCGAGACCATCGGCGAGCGTGTAGGCATTGAAGCCCGTGATCTGCGCATCGATCAGCGCCCGCGCGCGGACGGCCTCGGAGGCCCGATTGTTGACCGCGACGTCGATGTCGAGGTTCGACGTGAGCACGGCGTGGCCACGCGACGATCCGAGCTGCGTCACGCTGCCGAGCAGGCCGAGCGCCTGTGTCTGGCTTGGCGTCGGTGCTCGCGTCGGCGGGGGATAAGGTTTGCAGGGCGACGGGGCCGTCGGCACATCCTCCGCGACGGCGACGCCGGGGTGGCAACAAACGGCGGCCACGAGCCATGCCGTCATCGCCAGAACTCGGAGCGCAGGTTGGGCGGGTCGGCAGATCATCGCGGTACGTGAGTTGCCGTTGAAGCTATCATGTCGACGCTCTGACGATAGCCTCTTGAGGCGACACACGACTACCCCCGCCGCCGCCGTACCGGCTGTGCGGCGAGGTCCGGCTCGCCGGGCGCCGTCTCGGCGCCGAGGTCGGGGATCGCGATGATCGGCGCGCCGCGCAGGTCGCGGCGGATCACCAGCGCGCCGAGCTCTTCGAGATAGGCGAGCAAGCGGCGGGCGCGGCCGGCCGAGCTGGTGCCGTAGGCCTCGGCGAGCGTGGCATCGGACGGGCAGGGTGCACCGTCGAGCGCCGCGCGGGCGACGAGGAGGTAGAGGCCCGAGATGTCGCCCGGCAGGCCGGCCGCGATCGCCTGCGCGCGCTCCCATTCCGGCCCGTCCGACGCCGTGCCGCCGACGCCGGCGCGCGCCACGGCGAGGCGCCGCTTGAACTCGGGCAAGCCCATTGCCTCGCCGCCGATGCGCTGGATGCGGCAGCGGACGGTGAAATCCTGGTAGAGCGTCGCCGGCGTGCAGGAGCCAGAATCCGCGTCGGCGAGGACGGAGGCGAGCACGCGCGCCAGGGCTGTCTCGCGCTCGACGGGGTCGATCGGCTCCGCCTCGGGCAGGTCCTCGCGCACCGGCGGCCGGTAGCTGGCGAGCTGCACGAGCATGTCCGGCGCGGCGACCGGCCGCGGTCTCGGGCGCGGCACCGGCATCTCGCCGCCGGGCGGCGCGGTGAGGATCAGCGCGCGCATGTCTTCGCCGGCTTCGGGCGGCGGCATCAGCGCGTTGGGGATGCTGCGGCTCTCCGTCACCGTCGCGCCGATGGCGATCGGCAGCGAGCGCTTGGAGAGGGCCGGGCCGAGCGCCACGAACTGCCCGCGCGGCAGGTCGCGGAACATCTCGGCCTGGCGCCGCTCGAGCCCGAGCAGATCGGCGGCGCGCGCCATGTCGATGTCGAGGAAGGTGCGACCCATCAGGAAGTTGGACGCCTCGGCGGCGACGTTCTTGGCAAGCTTGGCGAGGCGCTGCGTCGCGATGATGCCGGCGAGCCCGCGCTTGCGGCCGCGGCACATCAGGTTGGTCATCGCGCCGAGCGACAGCCGCCGCGCCTCGTCCGACACCTCGCCGGCCGCGGCTGGCGCGAACAGTTGCGCCTCGTCGACCACGACGAGCATCGGGTACCAGAGCGAGCGGTCGGCCTCGAACAGGCCACCGAGGAAGGCGGCGGCGGCGCGCATCTGCGCGTCGGCGTCGAGGTTTTCCAGCGACAGGACAACGGAGGCGCGGTGCTCGCGCACCCGCGCCGCGACGCGCTGCAGGGCGACATCGTCGCCGTCGGCCTCGACCACGATGTGGCCGTAGCGCTCGGCGAGCGAGACGTAGTCGCCCTCGGGGTCGATCACCGCCTGCTGCACGATGCCGGCGCTCTGCTCCAGCAGCCGGCGCAGGAGGTGCGACTTGCCGGAGCCCGAGTTGCCCTGGACGAGCAGCCGCGTCGCCAGAAGCTCGACGAGGTCGAGTGTCGCCGGCCGGCCGCCGGCGTCCCCGAGATCGATCGCAAAACTCATCACATGCCCCCAGCGGCTATCTAGCATGCTGGAACGCGGGTGGACGGCGAGGGGCCGGCTCGTCCACATATCCGTGCAAGGCGCGGTGCGAGCGCCTAAGTGAAGGGCGCGGCTCTTCCTTCTCCCGCTTGCGGGAGAAGGTGGCCTCGCAAAGCGGGGTCGGATGAGGGGACTTGCCGCTTCTCGCCCGACGCCGCCGCGAGCGGGACTGCCCCTCATCCGACCCGACTTCGTCGGGCCACCTTCTCCCGCAAGCGGGAGAAGGGCGAACCGAGGCCAGCGACTTTGACTTTGCTCGACGACACCATCCGCCCCCGCCACCCCGAGAAGGCGGGCAAGCCGGACCAGCCGCAGCCGGCGAAGCCCGACTGGATCCGCGTGCGCGCGCCGGGCTCGGCGGCCTATCGCGAGACGGACGAGATCGTCCGCAAGCACGGGCTCGTCACCGTCTGCCAGGAGGCCGGCTGCCCCAACATCGGCGAGTGCTGGGCGAAGCGCCACGCGACCTTCATGATCATGGGCGACACCTGCACGCGGGCCTGCGCCTTCTGCAACGTGAAGACCGGCATGCCGCGGGCGTTGGATCCCGGCGAGCCCACGCGCATCGCCGACGCGGTGGCCAAGCTAGGCCTGGCGCATGTCGTCATCACCTCGGTCGACCGCGACGATCTCGCCGACGGGGGCGCCGAGCATTTCGCTCAAGTGGTCCGCGCCATCCGCGCGCGCAGCCCAGGCACGACGATCGAGCTGCTGACGCCCGATTTCCTGCGCAAGCCCGGTGCGCTCGAGACGGTGGTCGCGGCCAAGCCCGACGTCTTCAACCACAACCTCGAGACGGTGCCGTCGAAGTACCTCACGGTGCGGCCGGGCGCGCGCTACTTCCACTCGGTGCGGCTGCTGCAGCGGGTGAAGGAGCTCGACCCGACGATCTTCACCAAGTCCGGCATCATGGTCGGGCTCGGCGAGGAGCGAAACGAGGTGCTCCAGCTGATGGACGACCTGCGCTCGGCCGACGTCGACTTCCTCACCATCGGCCAGTACCTGCAGCCGACCAAGAAGCACCACGCGGTCATCCGCTTCGTGCCGCCGGACGAGTTCAAGGGGCTCGAGAGCGTCGCGTTGACCAAGGGGTTTCTGGTCGTCTCGGCGTCGCCGCTGACCCGCTCCTCGCATCACGCCGGCGAGGATTTTTCCCGGCTGCGGGCGGCGCGCGAGGCGCGGCTTGCCACGAAGACGGCCGTGGAAGCGACAGCGTAGCGTCTTCCCCTCTTCGGACTGCATGCTAAGAGGGCCAATGCCCGCCTTCGACACGACGCGCCGCGTCAAGCACAGCGCCACGCAGATGTTCGATCTCGTCTCCGACATCGAGGCCTATCCGCAGTTCCTGCCGCTGTGCACCAGCCTGCGCGTGCTGCGCCGGAGCACCGAGGGCGAGACGCAGATCGCCGTCGCCGAGATGCAGGTCGGCTACAAGGCGATCCGCGAGACCTTCAAGACGCGCGTCGCCTGCAACGGGGCGGAGAAGCGCATTCTGGTCGAGTACATCGACGGGCCGTTCCGCTACCTGAAGAACAGCTGGGCCTTTCGCGACGCGCGAGATGGGGCTTCAAACGTCGATTTCCACATCGAATACGAGTTCAAAAGCCGCATGCTCGGCCTCGTGATGGGCTCGATGTTCGACCAGGCGTTTCGGCGGTTCGCGGATGCGTTCGAGAAGCGAGCGAACGAAATCTACGGGCGACCGCCTGCTACTGCGGGGCGGTTGGCGTAGTTGCCGTCATTCCGGTGAGATTTAAAGCTCGTCGTTGGTGAGCGCCGGTTCCGTTCGCCTTCGGCGCCCAGGAATGACGTGCACTACCCAGCCGCCTGCCGTAGCAGGTCGAGCGCCACCATCACCGCCTCCTCTCGGATGCCCTCGCGGCCGATCGGGCCGAAGCGCTTTTCGAGCGTCATCGTGCGCATGTGCTCGCGGGCGCAGGCGAAATAAACCAGCCCGACCGGCTTGTCGTCGGTGGCGCCGCCGGGGCCGGCGATGCCGGTGACGGCGACGGCGACGTCGGCGTTCGACATGTGCAGCGCGCCCTCGGCCATCGCCTTGGCGACCTCCGCGGAGACGGCGCCGTGCGCGTTGAGCATCGATGTCGGCACGCCGAGCGACTGCGTCTTGGCGGCGTTCGTGTAGGTGACGAAGCCGCGGTCCACCACGGCGCTGGAACCCGAGACCGAGGTCAGCGCGGCGGAGACCAGGCCGCCGGTGCAGGATTCGGCGGTGGCGATCGTCAGCCCGCACTCCTTGTAGAGCTTGAGCACGCCCGCCGCGGCGACGATCGTCGCGGGGCCGATCATGCCGGCACCGGCAGGCGGACGGTGGCGATAGCGAGCGTGGCGATGCCCTCCTCGCGGCCGGTGAAGCCGAGCCGCTCGGACGTCGTCGCCTTCACCGCCACCCGGTCGAGCGGCAGCTTCACCACCTCGGCGATTCGCGCGCGGATCGCGTCGCGATGCGGCCCGACCTTCGGCATCTCGCAGACGATCGTCGCGTCGATGTGCGCGATCATTCCGCCGCGCGCGCGGACCGCCTCGGCGGCGGCGGCGAGGAAGATCGACGAGTCCGCCCCCTTCCATTGCGGGTCGGACGGCGGGAAATGCGAGCCAATGTCGCCGTCGCCGATCGCGCCGTAGAGCGCGTCGGTGATCGCGTGCGAGAGCACGTCGGCGTCGGAATGCCCGACTAGCCCCTTCGAATGCGCGACCTTGTGACCGCCGAGCCAGATATGGTCGCCCGGTCCGAAGGCGTGCACGTCGTAGCCCTGGCCCATGCGCACGTCGGGGCATTCGCGGAGGAGCCGCGCCTCGGCGAATGCGACGTCCTCGGGGCTCGTGACCTTCATGTTCCCACTGTCTCCTTCGAACACGTGCACCGCGTGTCCCGCCCATTCTGCGATTGCCGCGTCATCCGTCAAATTTTCCGCGCCAGCCGCTGCCGCAACCTGATGCGCGACGTGGATCAGATCGAAGCGGAAGGCCTGCGGCGTCTGCACCGCGCGCAGCACCTCGCGGCGCGGCGTCGCGACGATGCGCGTGGCGCAGTCGACCTCCTTGATCGTGTCGGTGACGGGCAGGCCCGGTACCGCCGCGCCGTTCTGCGCCGCCGCCGCGATAGCGCGGGCGATCAGTGCCGCGCTGGGGAACGGGCGGGCGCCGTCGTGGATCAGGACAAGATCGGGCGGCACGGGCAGGGCGGCGAGCGCTGCGAGGCCGGCCGCGACGCTCTCCTGGCGCGAGGCGCCGCCCGGCACCGGCGCCAGCAGGCGCTCGCGATCCGGCAGGCTGTCCGTGCTCGCGTCGTAGAGCGCGCGATCATCGGGATGGATCACGACGAGGACGAGGGCGCCTTCGTCCGCCGCGAGCAGCCGGCCGAGCGTGTGCGCCAGCAGCGGGCGCCCGGCGAGGGCGAGATATTGCTTGGGCAGCGCGGCACCGACCCGCGAGCCACGACCGGCTGCGACGACCAGGATCGCGGTGAGGGGAGACTTGGGCATCGGCGGCGGGCACGAGGAACGTCGCGCCTTCTTTGGGCGATCCGCGCGGCAGCGTCAAACCCGCCGAGGTCGCCTCAGCTCTGGCCGGCCGCCTGCAGGATGAGCTCGGCGATCGCATCCGGGTGCGAGATCAGCGACAGATGGCCCGCGTCGACCTCGATCGTCGTCGCGCCCATGCGCTTGGCCAGGAACCGCTCGAGGTCGGGATCGATCGTGCGGTCTCGCTTCGAGACCGCATAGAAGCTCGGCTTCGAATGCCAGGCGGCATGCGTGGTCCGCTCGGTCACAAGGGTCTTCTTGAAGGGCTCCTGCACGGCGAACAGCACGCGCGCCTCCTTCTCGGGCACGCCGTTGGCGAAATCCTTCAGAAACGCCTCCTCGCCGAGCTGCCCCCAATCGTCGGTGAAGACGATGCCGGCGGACGCCGGCGGCTTGGGGAAGCGCCCGGCCAGCGCGGCGAAATCCTCGCCGGCATCCGGCGCGCGGGCCGCGACATAGACGAGCGCGGTGACCTTCGGATCGACGCCGGCCTCGGTGACAATCATGCCGGCGAAGGAATGGCCGACGAGCACGGTAGCGCCGTCCTGCATGGCGAGCACGCGCTGCGTCGCCGCGACCGCGTCGCCGAGCGTGGTCAGCGGGTTCTGCACGGCGGTCGCGTGCAGGCCCTTGGCCTCGAGCCGCGCGATCACCTTCGACCAGCACGAGCCGTCGGCGAAGAGCCCGTGTGCAAGCACGACGTTCCTGGCCTTCGGCGGCGGCGGTGCTGCGGATGCAGCGCGCGGCAGGAGGCCAGCAGCGGCGCCGGCGCAGGCGAGGCCCATGAAATGACGACGATCCATCGAGAAGCTCACCTTTCGCTCGCGCGGCGACATCGCGCAGATGGGGCGACCGCG
Source organism: Beijerinckiaceae bacterium (assembly GCA_965277735.1). Lineage (GTDB taxonomy): Bacteria > Pseudomonadota > Alphaproteobacteria > Rhizobiales > Beijerinckiaceae > RH-AL1. The sequence goes on along the minus strand of CBDIDO010000003.1, from coordinate 2,302,660 downwards.
CCGGCTAGAGTAGCCGTTCATGGCCACGGGTTTCATCGGAAGCAAGCCGCCTAGCCTGAAGCCAGCGGTGGGCATGGGGCGCTCCGCACCCCATGTCTGCCGCATGCTGATCCCGTTCGACAACACGTACGCTCGCCTGCCCGACCGCTTCTTCGCGCGGCTCCCACCGACGCCCGTTGCGGCACCGGGGCTGTTGAAGCTCAACCGGCCGCTGGCCGAGGAGCTCGGCCTCGATGCCGACTGGCTGGCGAGCGAGGCCGGCGTCGCGATGCTCGCCGGGGTCGCCGTGCCCGAGGGTGCCGACCCCATCGCCACCGCCTACGCCGGGCATCAGTTCGGCAATTTCACGCCGCAGCTCGGCGACGGGCGCGCGGTCTTGCTCGGCGAATTGGTCGACCGCCACGGGCGCCGCCGCGACATCCAGCTCAAGGGGGCCGGCCCGACGCCGTTCTCGCGCATGGGCGACGGGCGCGCGGCGCTGGGTCCGGTGCTGCGCGAATATCTCGTCTCCGAAGCCATGGCCGCGCTCGGCATCCCGACGACGCGGGCGCTGGCCGCCGTCGCCACCGGCGAGCGGGTGCTGCGCGAACGGGTGCTGCCGGGCGCCGTGCTGACCCGCGTCGCCGCGAGCCACATCCGCGTCGGCACGTTCGAGTTTTTTGCCGCACGCGGCGACACCGATGGCGTGCGCCATCTCGCCGACCACGCCATCGCCCGGCACTATCCGGAGCTGGTCGACACGCCGCAGCCCTACAGCGCGCTGCTCGCAGCCGTCGCGGCGCGGCAGGCCGATCTCGTCGCGCGCTGGCTGCTCGTCGGCTTCGTCCACGGCGTCATGAACACCGACAACACCTCGATCTCCGGCGAGACGATCGACTACGGCCCGTGCGCCTTCGTCGACGGCTACGATCCGGGCGCCGTGTTCAGCTCGATCGACCGTGACGGGCGCTACGCCTACGCCAACCAGCCGCGCATCATGCACTGGAACCTTGCCCGGCTCGCCGAGGCCCTGCTGCCGCTGCTCGGCGACGAGCAGGAGGCGGCCATCGCCGCCGCGAACGAGGCGCTCTCCGGTTTTGCGCACAGCTTCGAGGCGGCGTGGCGCGCGGGCCTAGGCCGCAAGCTCGGCTTGGCCGAGGCGCGCGAGGGCGACAAGGCGCTCGCCGACGATCTTCTGGCCCTCATGACCGAGAGCCGCGCCGACTTCACGCTCGTCTTCCGCCGCCTGAGCGACGCGGCGGACGGGGGCGCGAACGAGCGGGTGCGCGAACTCTTCGTCGACCCGACGGCGCTCGACCCATGGGTGGCCCGCTGGCGCGCGCGCCTCGCCGCCGAGGAGGGTCGCGACCCCGCCGCGGCGATGCGCGCCGTCAACCCGGCCTACATCCCGCGAAACTTCCACGTCGAGGCGGCGCTGGAAGCCGCGCTGGAGCGCGGCGATCTCGCGCCGTTCGAGGCGTTGCTCGCCGTGCTGTCGCGGCCTTTCGAAGAGCAGCCAGGCGCCGAGCGGTACGCGGCCTCGCCGGAGAAGGACGCGCCGTACAGGACGTTCTGCGGGACGTAGAAAGCTACGCGATCTCGCTGGCGTGCTCGGCGAGGTAGTGCTCGAGCCAGTGGATGTCGTAGTCGCCGTTCTGCATGTCCTGGTTGCGGACCAGGTTGCGGAACAGCGGCAGCGTCGTGTCGATGCCGTCGACGATGAACTCGTCGAGCGCGCGGCGCAGGCGCATCAGCGTCTCGGTGCGGGTGCGCCCATGCACGATGAGCTTGCCGACCAGCGAATCGTAGTTCGGCGGGATCATGTAGCCCGCGTAGACGGCGGAATCGACGCGCACGCCGAGGCCGCCGGGCGGGTGGTAATAGGTGATGCGGCCGGGCGAGGGGCGGAAGCTCGTCGGGTGCTCGGCGTTGATGCGGCACTCGATGGCGTGGCCGCGCAGGACGACCTCCTCCTGCGTGATCGACAGCGGCGAGCCGGCGGCGATCTTGATCTGCTCGTGCACGAGGTCGAAGCCGGTGATCATCTCGGTCACCGGATGCTCGACCTGGATGCGGGTGTTCATCTCGATGAAGTAGAACTCGCCGTTCTCGTACAAAAACTCGATCGTGCCGGCGCCCGAATATTTCATCTCGCGCATGGCCTTGGCGCAGATCTCGCCGATGCGGGCGCGGTCGGCGTCATTGAGAGCCGGCGAGGGGCTTTCTTCCCAAACCTTCTGGTGGCGGCGCTGCAGCGAGCAGTCGCGCTCGCCGAGGTGCACTGCGTTGCCGCGCCCGTCGCCCAAAATCTGGATCTCGATGTGGCGCGGCTTCTGGAGGTATTTTTCCAGATAGACCGCGTCGTCGCCGAAGGCGGCCTTGGCCTCGGACCGGGCGGTGGCGAGCGCATTCGGCAAGTCCTCGGCGGTGAGCGCCACCTTCATGCCGCGGCCGCCGCCGCCGGAGGCCGCCTTGACCAACAGCGGGAAGCCGATCTCGGCGCCGACGCGCAGGCCCTCCTCGTCCTCGGTGATCGCGCCCTTCGAGCCGGGCACGCAGGGGATGCCGAGGGCGATCGCGGTCTTCTTCGCCTCGATCTTGTCGCCCATCGTGCGGATGTGCTCGGCCTTGGGGCCGATGAAGGCGATGCCGTGGTCTTCCAGGATCTCGGCGAAACGGGCGTTCTCGGACAGGAAGCCGTAGCCCGGATGCACCGCCTCGGCGCCGGTGATCTCGCAGGCCGCGAGCAACGAGGGGATGTTCAGGTAGGAATCGCGCGCCGCCGGCGGCCCGAGGCACACCGATTCGTCGGCAAGCTTGACGTGCATCGCCTCGGAATCGGCTGTCGAATGCACAGCGACCGTGGCGATGCCGAGCTCCTTCGCCGCGCGCAGGATGCGCAGCGCGATCTCGCCGCGGTTCGCGATGAGGATCTTCTCGAACATCAGGCGGGGTGCCTCACTCGATCACGAACAGAGCCTGGCCGTACTCGACCGGCTGGCCGTCGCTGACGAGGATCTGGGTGACGATGCCGCCCTTGGGCGCGATGATCTCGTTGAAGGTCTTCATCGCCTCGACGAGCAGGATCTTGTCGCCCGCCTTCACAGTGGAGCCGACATCGACGAAGGGCGGCGATTCGGGGGCAGGGCGCAGGTAGGCGGTGCCGACCATCGGCGACTTCACCGTGCCGGGATGCTCGGCCATCGTCTCGGGCGCCGCCGCCGCGACGGGCGCGGCTGCCGGGGCCGCAGAGGGGGCCGGGGCTGCCATCTGCACCATCGTCGTGGCCATCTGGCGGGCGACGCGGATCTTCAGCTCGCCCAGCTGGTACTCGATCTCGGAGAGGTCCAGGCGCTTGGCGATGTCGGCCAGGCTCTCGACGAGCTCGGTCTGCGCGCCGTTCTCGGCGGATTTCTTCGCGGTCATGATGTCTTCAAGGTCATGGGGGCCTTGTCGTGGATGAGCGCGCGCAGAGCCAGCTCGTAGGACAGCGCGCCGAAGCCGGTGATCACGCCGCGCGCGACGGGCGCGATCAGCGAGCGGTGGCGGAAGGGCTCGCGGGCATGGGTGTTGGAAAGATGCACTTCGATGACGCTCGCTCCCGTCCCGGCGATCGCGTCGCGCAACGCAATCGAGGTGTGCGTGTAGGCGCCGGCGTTGAGGATCACCGGTTCGCCAGCCCGCCCCGCCTCCTGGATCCAGGTGACGAGGTCGCCCTCCTGGTTGCTCTGGGCGAATTCGAGGGCGACGCCATGTGCACCGGCGAGCGCGCGAAGTCCAGCCTCGATATCGGCGAGGCTCGCCGATCCGTAGGTCGCGGGCTCACGCGTACCGAGCAGGTTGAGGTTCGGCCCGTTAAGGACCCGTATCCGCGTGGGAGCCATGGTCAGGGCGCCGAGAGCCCGGCGTTCAGGAGCACAGGGCCTTGCCGCACTTGCGGATGTTCGTGATGTCGGCCTGCAACTGGTCGTAGCCGACCGCGCCGACCTCGACGTCGCCGCCGATCACGAAGGTCGGCGTGCCGTTGAGGTTCAGGTCCTTGGCCATCGAATCGGTATGCTGGATCGCCGAGCGGACCTTCGGGTCGGCGGCGTCCTTGTCGAGCTGCGCCATGTCGACGCCGAGCGCCTTGGCGGCAGCGATCGCCTGCTCCTTGCCGACGAGGCCGTGGTTGCCGAGCAGCGCCTTGTGGAAATCCCAGAACTTGTCGGCCGACAGCTGCCGATGCGCGGCGCCGGCGACGATCGCGGCATCGACCGACGACGGCGACAGGATCGGGAAGTCGCGCAGCACGACCTTGAGGTCGGGATTGTCCTTCATCAGGCGCACGACATCGGGGATCGAGCGGCGGCAATAGCCGCAATTGTAGTCGAAGAACTCGACCAGCGTGATCTTGCCGTCGGGGTTGCCGACGGAGAACGCGTCGGGACCGCTGGAGAGGTCGCTCGAGAGCCGGGCCAGCGCCTTGCTGCGGTTCTCGGTCTCGTTGGCCTTCTCCTTGGCGTCGAGCGCCGTGATGGCGTCGCGCAGGACTTCCGGATTCTTGATCAGATAGTCCTTGATGATCCCCTGGATCTCGGTCGTCTGATCGGCGGAGAACTGGCCTGCGGCAGCTGGTACGGAGGCCAAAGGCGCGGTGGCCGCAGCCAGGCCGAGGATCGCGGCGACCAGCACGCCTCGCAAGCTCGTCATGATGCAATTCCTTGTGGATCGGCCGCGACGGCCATCGGTCAGCTGTTGCGCCGGGATCACTTTGTCTTTTGCCTGTAATCGTGTCGGGATCAAGTCGCGTGCCTGTGGGTCAGCCAGCGATCTCCTCTGCATTCCACGAGCGGCGGACAGGCTCTTCTCCCGCAAGCGAGAGAAGGAAAGGTGCCGCGTGATCCCCGACGGCAAACCGGTCCTCGGCGTTGATCGCTCGCTGCGCGAACGTCCCTGGCGGATGCGCCTCGACGTCGCCGGCGAGGCGCTGGCGCTCGCCATCGCTCAGCTGAACGGCCTCGGCGACATCGCGTCCCGCATCCTTGCCTCGCGCGGCATCGCGCCCGATGCCGTCGCCACGTATCTCGAGCCGGCAGTGCGCGACCTGATGCCGGACCCGTCGTGCCTCGTCGACATGGATCGCGCCGTCGCGCGCCTCGCCGATGCCGTCGTCAGGCGCGAGACGATCGCGATCTTCGGCGATTACGACGTCGACGGGGCCGCGTCGTCGGCGCTCCTCGCCGACTATCTCACCACGCTCGGCGTGCCGAACATGATCCACATCCCAGATCGCCTCTTCGAGGGCTACGGCCCCAACGTCGAAGCGGTGCGGATGCTGGCGCAGCGCGGCGCCAAGCTCCTCGTCGCGGTCGATTGCGGCACGACGAGCCCGGCCGCGCTCGCCGAGGCGCAAGCGCTCGGCCTCGATCCGATCGTGCTCGATCACCACCAGGCGCCCGAGCACCTGCCCGAGGCGATCATCGTCAACCCGAACCGGCTCGACGACCTTTCCGGCCTCGGCCAGCTCTGCGCCGCCGGCGTCGTCCTGATGGCGCTGGTCGGACTGCAGCGCGAACTGCGGGCCCGTGGGTTTTTCGCCGACAAGCCGGCGCCCGACCTGCTCGCCGCGCTCGACCTCGTCGCGCTCGCGACGGTGGCCGATGTCGCGCCTCTCACCGGGCTCAACCGCGCTTTCGTCAAGAAGGGCCTCGCGGTGATGCGCGCACGCGGCCGGCCGGGCCTGCGCGCGCTGCTCGACGTCGCCGCCGCGGTCGGGGCGCCGACGACCTACCATCTCGGCTATCTCGTCGGCCCGCGCATCAACGCCGGCGGCCGCATCGGCGACGCGGCGCTCGGCGCGCGCCTGCTCACGCTCACCGACGAGGACGAGGCAACCGCCATCGCGACCCAGCTCGACGCGCTCAACCGTGAGCGGCAGGCGATGGAGCTGGCGACGCTCGAGCTCGCCGAGGCCGAGGCGCTGGCGCAGGTCGGGCTCGACGACGCCGGCGCGTCCGTGGTGGTGACCGCGGGCGAGGGCTGGCACCCCGGCATCGTCGGCATTATCGCCGGCCGCCTGCGCGAGAAGTTCGGCCGGCCGGCCTTCGCGATCGCGCTGCAGCCCGGCGGAGGGACCGGCTCGGGCCGCTCGATCCCCGGGGTCGACCTCGGCCGCGCGGTGCGCGGTGCGGTCGAGGCGGGCGTAATCGTGAAAGGCGGCGGCCACGCGATGGCGGCCGGCGTCACGCTCGGGGCCGGCGGCGTCGCCGCCTTCCGCGCCTTCATCGAGGCCGAGCTTGCCGTTGCGGCCAATGCCGCGCGCGCAGCCGATGCTTTGGCGGTCGACGCGACGCTCACCGCCGCCGGCGCAACGTCGGCGCTGGTCGCCGATCTCGAGCGGGCAGGGCCGTTCGGCTCCGGCAGCCCCGAGCCCGTCTTCGTGTTGCCGGCGCACCGCATCGCCGACGTCGCGATCGTCGGCAACGGGCATGTGCGGCTGCGCGCGCAGGCGGGCGACGGCACCTCGATCGACGCGATCTGCTTCCGCTGCGCCGAGGAGCCGCTCGGCAAGGCGCTGCTCGCGTCGCGTGGCGAAACCCTGCATCTCGCCGGCTCGTTGGCGGTCGATCGCTGGGGCGGCCGCGAGCGTGTGCAATTGCGCCTGCTCGACGCCGCGCGGCCGGAGCGCGGTTAATAGCGTGCTAACCCGCCCGCGTTAAGGATTGCGGATGGTCGTGCGCACGCGGCTCCGCCGCTTCACCTATCCCGTGATCCTGTATCTCGTCTCCGGCGGGATCGGCGGCTATTTTGTTTGGCACGCGATCAACGGCGATCGCGGCCTGAAGGTGTCCGACGAGTACCAGAAGTCGATCACCATGCTGAAGGCCGAGCTCGTCACCACGAAGGCCGAGAAGCTCGCCTGGCAGAACCGCATCAACCTGATGAGCGGCGAGGCGATCGACCGCGACCTGCTCGACGAGGAGGCGCGCACGATGCTCGGCCGCGTCGACAAGGCCGACCTCGTGATCTTCTACAACCGCCGGCGCTGAGCGGCTTCAGTCGATCGCGGTCGTCGTCTTCAGCTTGGCGAGCTCGCGCGACAACGACGCCGTCGCCTCGCGCAGATGCGCTTTGTCCACGCTCGTCAGCGCATCGAAGCTCTTGTAGCCGCAGCCTTCGGAGACCGCCGCGAGTTGCTTGCTCGCCTTGGCGAACGCGGCCGAGATGCGCGCACCGAGCAGCGGGTCGCGTGGCTTGAGCGCGGCCACCATCGCCTGCGCGCCGTCGAGCCCGGCTTCGAGATCCCACAGGCCGGTCTTGGCATAGGGCGCGTTGTCGCCTGACAACGCTCGCGCGGACACGCTGTCGATCTCGGCCGCCGGGCCGTCGAGAAGCATGTCAAAAGACATCGGAAGGGTCGCGACCTCCTGCTTCATTCGGCCCGCATCCGCATTGAGCCGATCGGCGGTCGCGGCGAGGTCGGCGGTCGAATGCGCGACGTAGAGCGCGTGCTCGATGCGGCGGAAACCCGTGGCATCGTCGCTCGCGTCCATCCGCTGCTCGAGCTCGGGTCGCAACCGCACGAGAGGCCGGATGCGCTCGAGGTAGCGATGCGTCGACGCGAATTCGTTCTGCGCGGCGCCGAGGTTGCCGGCCCGGATGTCCGTGGCGAGGACGCGGGTCATGCGGGCCAGCATGTCCACCTGCTCGGCGGCATAGGCGCGATAGGCCGCGACGGGCGAGCGGCTGACGTTCTCCTCGCCAGCGGCAGGAGTGACCAGCCCACAGGCGACGACGGCATAGGCTAGGAAGCGGCTGGCCACAGGCGATCTCCATGAACGGACGATCGCCCCTAGCCGCGCGCTTCGCACACTCACAAGCGTTCGGCGGCGGACGCGGGACTGTTTTAAATTCGACTAGTTTTAAACCGGCCGCGAAAAGCCCGTCGGAAGAGCGACAAGGCTACTTCGCCAGCGCGGCGAAAGCTTTGGCGATGGCGACGGCCCCCGGGTCGGGATGGCCCTCGAGCGAGGCCTCGGCGAGATAGGTCGAGCGGCCGGCGCCGGCCTTGCGCATCGCCGCGGTCGCCTCCGCGCCGCGCTGCGCTGCAGCTGCGGCATCCTTGAGCGAGCCGGAGGCGGCGAGCGCGTCGGCGGCGGGGATCAGCGCATCGAGCATCGTTCGGTCGCCGGCCTTGGCGCCGCCGTGCACCTGGAGCCGCGCGATGCCGTGCCGGACCGCCGCCGACCAGCTCTTGCCATCGCCGAGTGCGCCGCCGATTGCCGAGAAGAAGATCGACAGCAGAACGCCGCTCGAGCCGCCGGAGGTGCGCGCGATGCGCCGCGACAGCGCCTCGCAGAGCGCGGCCGGATCGGCGAGCGGCAGCTTGTCGAGCCCCGCCCTGATCGCCTTGGCACCGGCGGCGAAGGTCGAGCCGGTGTCGCCGTCGCCGACCTTGGCGTCGAGCGCGTTCAGCTCCGCCTCGGATGCGATGAGCGCGTCGCAGACCGCGGCGATGTGGGCCGCGACGGCCGGGTCCTTCGACGGCTCGGCAGAAGTGTCGTCGCCGATGCCGTCCGGAATCGCCCGCAGCACCGGAGCGGTGACGGGCCGCGCGACCGGCCAGGCCGCGACGTCGGTCGGCGCCTCGAGCGCCGCGCCGACACCGTCGGCGAGCGGGATCAGCGAAACCGAGATGCCGTGCATGTCGAGCGAGGTCATCGCCGGCGCCGGGCCGAGCAGGCGTGTCACGCGGCCGCCGAGCTGAGTCGCGAGCAGGGCGCGGGTGAGCACGCTCATCTCGAGCGGCGTCGTCGCGCCGAGGTTGTTGATCAGCATCCCGAGGTCGCCGGCCTGGGGCAGCTCGCTGGCGAGGCGCCGCATCAGCAGATCGGCGAGCTTATCGACGGCGGGCAGGGCGATCTTGTCGTAGCCGGGCTCGCCGTGGATGGACGAACAGCGTGCCGGCGATGCCGCGCGGCTGGGCCGCGCCCTCGATCGCGATGTCGTCGGCCACCGTCACGGTCTCGACCTTGCGTCCCGCAGCCCGCGCGCGCTCCGCCGCCAGCCCGAAGTTCAGCCGGTCGCCGGCGTAGTTCTTGATGATGACGAGGCAGCCGGCGTCGCCGGTAACGGCGAGGATCGCGGCGAGGATCGCGGCGAGCACGGCGTCGGCGGTCGGCGAGGCGAAGACGTCGCCGCAGACGGCCGCCGTCAGCAGGCCGGCGCCGACGAGGCCCGCGTGCGCCGGCTCGTGGCCCGAGCCGCCGCCCGAGACGATGGCGACGCCCTCGCCGCGCCAGTCGGCGCGCAGCACGACGCGGATGTCGGGGTCGCCGTCGAGCCGGGCCAGGGTGCCCCCGCTCGCGAGCAGCAACCCGTCGACCGCCTCGGCGACGAGGTCTTCGCGCGCGTTGATGAAATGGCCCATGGCGGTTCTCCCGATCGTTGCGGCCGATCCTGTCGGGCGCGCGGCGCGCTGTCGAGCCTGCCAATGTGCCTCCGTCGGATGGCGGAGGGCCGGATCGTCCGTGCCGGGAGATCGAAGGCCCTCAAACGTTTGGGTTCACGCTTTCGTGCAAGCGCGTTTCGGTGCCGTTCATTCGCCGCCGCCCACGATCCGTCGCCTGTTCCAATCCAATCGAGGACAAGCCATGTCGCATCATCGAAGTCTTGTCGGAGCGCTTGCGCTCCTCTCCGTTTCCTGGCTCGCCATGCCGATCCCGGCGAGCGCGCTGCCCGGCGCGCTGCCCGGCTCGGCGCTGACGGCGCCTGCCGCGGCCCCCGGCCTCGACGAGGCCGCGTTCCGCAGCCGCTGCGGCCTTCTGCCGAACGGGCGCCCGCGACCGTGCTGCCCGCCGCTCGTCCGTGGCGTCCCGCACGCGCCCGATCTGCTCGGCCGCTGCCGGGTGCATCGCGATCATCTTGCGCACGCGGCGCCGGTCCATGGCGCCCGGATCCCGCACGAGCGGATCCCGCGCATTCGCGCGACAGCCGGCCACACCGCTCGCGTTCGCGTCCATCCCGATCGTCCCGGCCATCACAAGGGCGGCCACGGTCACGTGGGCGGCGGGGGCCATGGCCATATGGGCGGCGGTCACGCGGGTGGCGGCCACATGGGCCACATGGGCGGTCGAGCGCCGGGCGGCGCTCCGATGGGCGGTGGCCGCATGGGGCGCCCCGCGCCCGGCCTCGCGCCGACAGGCCCCCATATCGGTCGGCCGGCGACGGGCGGCGCTCCGGCGGCCGCGCGGATCGGTGGTCCGGCTACGGGCGGCGCGCGCATGACGGCGCCCGCGGCGGCGGCTCCGCACATGCACTTGCCGGCCGCGGCGCCCCACATGGCGGCCCCGATGGCCGCACCGCACATGGCGGCACCGGCTGCCGCACCTCACATGGCGGCGCCGATGGCCGCACCGCGCATGTCGGCGCCAGCGGCCGCGCCGATGGCGGCCCCACACATGGCAGCCCCAGCGCCGGCGCTCATGGCTGCCCCGCACCTGGCGGCCCCCGCAGCGGCCCCGGCGCCAGCACCCGCGGCCGCGCCGCACATGGCAGCCCCGGTCCCGGCGCCGACCCCTGCTCCGGCTCCCGCCGCGCCGGCGCCGGCCGCCCCCGCGGCCGTCCCGCACCACTGACGCGACTGCGGCGCACCCCCAAGGGGTGCGCCGTTTTCCGCAGGCCAGCTATGCCGCGGGGCGCGGCAAACCCGAAAGCTTTGGCGGATCCGGCGCTTACGTCTCCAGGGGAGTTCTTTCGGCCACCTCGATTTCGCGGGCTTTGTGCGCTACGTCTCGTAAGGACCCGTTCCCAACGAGGAGACTGCATGGCCACGGAGACGGCGGCTGCGCCGCATGGGCCCACCGCGCCCCCGCCGGTGCTCGAGTTCACGGCCGAGCAGGAGCTCGAGGCCTACCGCCGCATGCTGCTGATCCGCCGATTCGAGGAGAAGGCCGGCCAGATGTACGGCATGGGCCTGATCGGCGGCTTCTGCCACCTCTACATCGGCCAGGAGGCGGTGGTGACGGGCCTGATGCTCGACGCCAAGCCCGGCGACCAGACGATCACCGCCTACCGCGACCACGGCCACATGCTGGCCTGCGGCCTCGACCCCAAGGGCGTGATGGCCGAGCTGACCGGCCGCCGCGGCGGCCTGTCGAAGGGCAAGGGCGGCTCGATGCACATGTTCTCCAAGGAGAAGCATTTCTACGGCGGCCACGGCATCGTCGGCGCGCAAGTGCCGTTGGGAACGGGTTTGGCCTTCGCCAACCGCTATCGCGGCAACGACAACGTCTGCTTCACCTATTTCGGCGATGGCGCCTCCAACCAGGGCCAGGTCTACGAGGCCTTCAACATGGCCGAGCTGTGGAAGCTGCCGGTCGTCTACGTGATCGAGAACAACCGCTACGCGATGGGCACCTCGATCACCCGCTCCTCGGCGCTGACCGACCTGTCGAAACGCGGCCAGAGCTTCAACATCCCCGGCTTCCAGGTCGACGGCATGGACGTGCGCGCGGTCAAGGCCGCTGCCGACCTCGCGATCGAATGGTGCCGCGCGGGCGAGGGGCCGATCATCCTCGAGATGCAGACCTACCGCTACCGCGGCCACTCGATGTCGGACCCGGCCAAGTACCGCACCAAGGAAGAGGTGCAGAAAATGCGCGACGAGCAGGACCCGATCGAGCGCGTCAAGAAACGCCTGCTCGAGGGCAATCTCGCCTCGGCCGACCAGATCAAGGCGATCGACGCGGAGATCCGCAAGCAGGTCGCTGAGGCCGCCGATTTCGCCACCCACGACCCGGAGCCCGATCCCTCGGAGCTCTGGACCGACATCCTGCACTGAGGCGCAAGACGCATGGCGACCAACATTCTCATGCCGGCCCTCTCGCCGACGATGGAGCAGGGCACGCTCGCCAAGTGGCTGAAGCGCGAGGGCGACATGGTGAAGTCCGGCGACGTGATCGCCGAGATCGAGACCGACAAGGCGACGATGGAAGTCGAGGCCGTCGACGAAGGCACGCTCGCCAAGATCCTGGTGCCCGACGGCACCGAGAACGTCGCCGTCAACACGCCGATCGCCGTTATCACCGAGGAGGGTGAGGACGCCTCCGCCGTCGCCGCCAGCCACTGCTCGAGCAACGGCGCGACGCCGCCCTCGCAGGCCGCCGACACGCAGCCCGCGACGGGCGAGGGCGCCAAGCTCGAGAACAAGGGCGGCGAGAAGCCGGCCTCGACGGCGAAGACCGCGTCCGACGCGCCGCTGCCGCCGGCTCAGGCCTCCGCCGGGGCGCCGGAAATCCCCGACGGCACCAAGATGGTGACGACCACCGTGCGCGAGGCGTTGCGCGACGCGATGGCGGAGGAGATGCGCCGCGACGGCGACGTCTTCGTGATGGGCGAGGAGGTCGCCGAGTACCAGGGCGCCTACAAGATCACGCAGGGCCTACTGGCGGAGTTCGGCGGAACGCGCGTCGTCGACACGCCGATCACCGAGCATGGGTTCACCGGCCTCGGCGTCGGCGCGGCGATGGCGGGCCTTCGCCCCATCGTCGAGTTCATGACCTGGAACTTCGCCATGCAGGCGATCGACCAGATCATCAATTCCGCCGCCAAGACGCTCTATATGTCGGGCGGCCAGATGGGCGCGCCGATCGTCTTCCGCGGACCGAACGGCGCCGCCTCCCGGGTCGGCGCCCAGCACAGCCAGGATTATACCGCCTGGTACTCGAGCGTCCCGGGCCTGAAGGTCGTCGCGCCCTACACCGCCGCCGACGCCAAGGGCCTGCTGAAGAGCGCCATCCGCGACAACAACCCGGTCATCTTCCTCGAAAACGAGATCCTCTACGGCCAGAGCTTCGAGGTGCCGGAGGGTGACGACTTCACGGTGCCGATCGGCAAGGCGCGCGTCGCCCGCGCCGGCACCGACGTGACGATCGTCTCCTTCTCGATCGGCATGACCTACGCGCTCAAGGCCGCCGACGCGCTGGCCAAGGAGGGGATCGAGGCGGAGGTGATCGACCTGCGCACGATCCGCCCGATGGACACCGAGACGATCCTCGCCTCGATCCGCAAGACGCATCGCTGCGTGACGGTCGAGGAGGGCTGGCCGCAGAGCGGCATCGGCGCCGAGATCATGGCCATCGTCATGGAGGGCGCGTTCGACGACCTCGACGCGCCGGTCGTGCGCGTCACCGGCAAGGACGTGCCGATGCCGTATGCCGCCAACCTCGAAAAGCTGGCGCTGCCGACGGTCGATGATGTCGTCTCGGCGGCCAAAGCCGTCTGCTACCGCTGAGGGCTGCGCCAATGGCTATCGACATCCTGATGCCTGCCCTCTCGCCGACGATGGAGAAGGGCAACCTCGCCAAGTGGCTCAAGAAGGAAGGCGACGCGATCAAGTCCGGCGACGTCATCGCCGAGATCGAGACCGACAAGGCGACGATGGAGGTGGAGGCCGTCGACGAGGGCGTGCTCGCCAAGATCGTCGTGCCCGAAGGGTCGGCCGACGTGCCGGTCAACCAGCTGATCGCGCTGATCGCCGAGGAGGGCGAGGACGTCGCCTCGGTGAAGGTGCCGAGCGCCGGCGCGGCGCCGGCCGCGGCACCGCCCTCCGCGCCAAAGGCCGACGACATGGTGCTGCGCGAGGAGCGCCCCGGAGCGACGCCCGGCGCCGCGCCATCCACGCCGCAGCCCGCGCCGTCGGGGGCTCGCATCATCGCCTCGCCGCTGGCGCGCCGTCTCGCCAAGCAGCTCGGGCTCGACCTTGCCGACGTCACCGGCACCGGTCCGCACGGCCGCATCGTCGAGCGCGACGTGCGCGAGGCCGAGAAGGCCGGCCCCAAGCCGAAGGCCGGCCTGACGTCGGGCAAAGCACCCGATGTCAAGATCGCGGCGGCGCCGACGGCGTCGGACGAGACCATCAGGAAGATGTTCGCGGCCGGCAGCTACACGGAGGTGCCGCACGACGGCATGCGCAAGACGATCGCCCGTCGACTCGTCGAAGCGAAGCAGACGATCCCGCATTTCTACCTCACCGTCGATTGCCAGCTCGACGCGCTGCTGGCGCTGCGCGGCGAGATCAACAAGGCGGCGCCTTTGTCGAAGGAGGGCAAGCCGGCCTACAAGGTTTCCGTCAACGACATGATCATCAAGGCGTTGGCGCTGGCGCTGCAGCGCGTGCCCGATGCCAACGCGACCTGGACCGAAGGCGCGATGCTGCGCCACACGCACTCCGACGTCGGTGTCGCGGTCTCGATCCCCGGCGGCCTGATCACGCCGGTCGTCCGCTCGGCCGAGACGAAGACGCTGTCCGTCATCTCCGCCGAGATGAAGGACTACGCCGCGCGCGCCAAGGTGCGGAAGCTGAAGCCGGAGGAATACACCGGCGGCACCACGGCGGTGTCGAACCTCGGCATGTTCGGGATCAAGGACTTCGCCGCCGTCATCAACCCGCCGCACGCGACGATCCTCGCGGTGGGCGCTGGCGAGCAGCGGGTGGTGGTGAAGGACGGCGCGCCGGCGGTGGCGACGGTGATGAGCGTGACGCTGTCGACCGACCACCGTGCTGTCGACGGGGCGCTCGGCGCCCAGCTGCTGGATGCGTTCAAGCAGCTGATCGAGGCGCCGATGGCGATGCTGGTGTAGGTGGCGGCGTTTGCCAGCGGCGGCGTCAGACTCGCCTGGGTGCGCTCCGCGACCGGACCTATCGCAGGCGGAGGGCGCAAGGCATCTCGCGAACCTTCATGCCGAGACGTTGAAAGCACATCGCGGTAGAGCGCTGACGTAGCGCAGCGCGCCATGGTTGCTGAACGATGCTCTTCACACCCGTCCAGAAGCACATCGGTTCCGGGTTCGCCTCCGGCGCCCCGGAATGACGGTGTCGAGGCTCAGCGCTTGTCCATCGCCACGTAGTCGCGCTTGGCGGCGCCGGTGTAGAGCTGGCGAGGGCGCCCGATCTTCTGCTGCGGATCCTCGATCATCTCCTTCCACTGCGCGATCCAGCCGGCGGTGCGGGCGACGGCGAACAGCACGGTGAACATGGAGGTCGGGAAGCCCATCGCCTTCAGGGTGATGCCCGAATAGAAATCGATGTTCGGATAGAGCTTCTTCTCGATGAAGTAATCGTCCTCGAGCGCGAGGCGCTCCAGCTCGACGGCCACCTGCAGCAGCGGATCATCGCCGAGGCCGACCTCGTTGAGCACGTCATGGCAGGTCTTCTGCATGATCTTGGCGCGCGGATCGTAGTTCTTGTAGACGCGGTGGCCGAAGCCCATCAGGCGGAACGGATCGTTCTTGTCCTTGGCGCGGGCGACAAATTTCGGGATGTTCTTCACGTCGCCGATCTCGGCCAGCATCTTCAGCGCGGCCTCGTTGGCACCGCCGTGCGCGGGCCCCCACAGGCAGGCGACGCCGGCGGCGATGCAGGCGAAGGGGTTGGCGCCGGACGAGCCGGCGAGCCGCACCGTCGAGGTCGAGGCGTTCTGCTCGTGGTCGGCGTGCAGGATGAAGATCCGGTCGAGCGCCTTCGCCATCACCGGCGAGATCTGGTATTCCTCGCACGGCACAGCATAGCACATGTTGAGGAAGTTCGACGCATAGTCGAGGCTGTTGTTCGGATACACGAACGGCTGGCCGATATTGTACTTGTAGGCCATCGCGGCCAGCGTCGGCAGCTTGGCGATCAGCCGCATCGAGGCGATCATGCGGATCTTCGGATCCGAGATGTCGGTGGCGTCGTGGTAGAACGCGGACATCGCGCCGACCGAGCCGACCATCACCGCCATGGGGTGCGCGTCGCGCCGGAATCCCTGGAAGAAGCGCGACATCTGCTCGTGCACCATCGTGTGGCGCTGGATGCGGACCTGGAAGTCGGCGAACTGCTCCGGCGTGGGCAACTCGCCGTAGAGCAGGAGGTAGGCGGTCTCGAGGAAGGAGCCGTGCTCGGCAAGCTGCTCGATCGGGTAGCCGCGATGCAGCAGGATGCCTTCGTCGCCGTCGATATAGGTGATCGCGGACTCGCAGCTCGCCGTCGACGTGAAGCCGGGGTCGAAGGTGAACATGCCCGACTGGGCATAGAGCTTGGAAATATCGAGAACCGAGGGACCGTGGACCGCATCTCTTTTGGGAAGGCTGATCGTCTTGCCGTCGATCGAAAGGGAACCGGTCTCTGTGCTCATGAACGTACCTTTGAAATCAGTCTGCTGCGATGCAGCGACTTACGACGAAAGAGGGGTGCGCTGCAGCGGTCATTAGACCATCGCAAAAGCCGCTACAAGCGGGCCTGCCGCCGCGTCGCCACTCTTATGACAAATTGTCGTCACGACCGGCTTGGTCGCGCAGGCGTCCCAGGCTCTCGTCGCGGCCGAGCACGGCGAAGACGTCGAAGACGCCCGGCGAGACGGCGCGTCCGGTGAGCGCCGCGCGCAGCGGCTGCGCCACCTGGCCGAGCTTGGCATCGACCTCGGCGGCATAGGCACGCACCTCGGCCTCGATCGTCGCGGCGTCCCATGCCGTCAGCGCCTCGAGCCGCGGCACCAGCGCCGTGAGATGGGCGCGACCCTTCTCGATCAGTGCCTGCGCCGGCTCGTCCATCGCGAGCGGGCGCTCCGCGAACAGGAAGGCCGCGCCGTCGAGCAGCTCGACCAGCGTCTTGGCGCGCTCCTTCAGGCCCGGCATCGCCGCGAGAAGCTTGGCGCGGCTCGCGTCATCGAGCGTCGTCGCTTTGGGCTCGGGCAAGAAGGGCAGGGCGGCCTCGAGCGCCGCGAGCAGCGCCTCGGGGCTCTCCGAGCGCATGTAATGGCCGTTGACGTTGGCGAGCTTGACGAAGTCGAAGCGCGCCGGCGACCGGCCGATACCCTTCACGTCGAAGGCCTCGATCATCTCCTGCGTCGTGAAGAATTCGCGGTCGCCCTGCGACCAGCCGAGGCGGACGAGGTAGTTACGCAGCGCTGCCGGCAGGTAGCCCATCTCGCGATAGGCATCGACGCCGAGCGCGCCGTGGCGCTTCGAAAGCTTGGCGCCGTCCGGTCCGTGGATCAGCGGGATGTGCGCCATCGTCGGCACCTGCCAGCCGAGCGCCTGGTAGATCTGCGACTGCCGCGCCGCGTTGGTGAGATGGTCGTCGCCGCGGATGATGTTGGTGATGCCCATGTCGTGGTCGTCGACGACGACCGCGAGCATGTAGGTCGGGCCGCCGTCGGAGCGCAGCAGCACGAAATCGTCGAGGTCTTTGTTGGCCCAGGCGACGCGGCCCTGCACCTGATCCTCGACGATCGTCTCGCCGTCCTGCGGCGCGCGCAGACGGATCACCGGCTTCACGCCGGGCGGGGCCTCGGACGGATCGCGATCGCGCCAGCGGCCGTCGTAGCGCGGCGTGCGGTGCTCGGCACGCGCCTGTTCGCGCATCTGCGCGAGCTCTTCGGCAGACGCGTAGCACTTGTAGGCGTGGCCCGCAGCGAGGAGTGCCTCGGCGACCTCGCGATGGCGTTCGGCGCGCGCGAACTGGTGCACGACCTCGCCGTCCCAACCGAGCCCGAGCCACTTCAGCCCGTCGATGATCGCGCCGATTGCCGCGTCGGTCGAGCGCTCGCGGTCGGTGTCCTCGATGCGCAGCAGCATGCGGCCGCCAAAATGGCGCGCGTAGAGCCAGTTGAACAGCGCGGTGCGCGCCCCGCCGATGTGCAGGAAGCCGGTCGGCGAGGGAGCGAAACGCGTGACGACCGCATCGGCCATGGGCGGGAGAACTCGTTCGGTGGCGGGCTGGTCGGGGGCGGTTAGTCGTGTAGCATGGGCGAAGTCAAGACGAGAGCATGGCGATGTGTCTTGAAGGCGCGGGTCGGTGACGGACACGTCGGCCCTCGAAGGTCGCCTCTTGGGTCGTGCGCGTGCCTTCAGGCCGCGCGACCTCGCCAAGACTGTCCGCGACTCCTTCGAGGCCGAGGCCGAGCAGCGTCGCCTCTTTCTCTGGGTACCCGTCGCCGCCGGCGCCGGCGTCGTCCTCTACTTCGCGGCCGACCGCGAGCCGAACGTTTGGCTCGCCACGATCCTCGCCGCCGCGCTCGCCGGCCTCGCGGCGCTCGTGCGCGGCGAGCGACGTGCCTTCATGGCGCTGGTCGCCGCGGCCTCCATCGTCGCCGGCTTCGCGGCGGCGGGCTGGCGCACGGCGCGCGTCGCCGCGCCGGTGCTCGACCGCCTGCGCATCGCCACCCTCCAAGGCTACATCGAGGAGATGGATTTTCGGCGCGAGGGCGCGCGCTTCGTGCTGCGCGTCGCCGCCGCGGACGGGCTCGACGACCCGCTGCCCTATCGAGTGCGGCTCACCACGCGGCGCACGCCCGACCTCGAGGCCGGCGCCTTCGTCGAGGTGAAGGCGCGGCTGCTGCCGCCGTCGCGCGCGGCCGAGCCCGGCGGCTACGACTTCGCCCGCGACGCCTATTTCGCCGGGATCGGCGCCGTCGGCAGCGTGCTCGGCCGCATCGAGGACGCGGACGCGCCGGACCCGCCCGACCTCATGCTACGCTTCGGCATGGCAGTCGACCGTGCGCGCAACGCGCTGGCGCGCCGCGTCGACGCCATCGTCGGGGGAGACGCCGGCGCCATCGCCGCCGCCATGGTGACCGGCAAGCGCGACCTGATCTCCGAAGCCGCGAAGGACACGATCCGCCAGGCCGGCATCTTCCATGTCGTCACGATCTCAGGCGTGCAGATGACGCTCGTCGCCGGCATCTTCTTCGTCGGGCTGCGTCGCCTGCTCGCGCTGAACCGCACGCTGGCCCTGCGCTACCCCATCAAGAAATGGGCGGCGGCCGCGGCGATGGTCGCGGCGATCGGCTACGACGTGATGACCGGCTCGCGCATCGGCACCGAGCGGGCGCTGGCGATGACGCTTATCCTGCTCGCGGCCGTGTTGCTCGACCGCCACGCGCTCACGATGCGCAACCTCGCGCTCGCGGCGCTCTGCGTCATCGTGGTCGAGCCGGAGGCGCTGCTCGGCGCGGCATTATCAAGCAAACACACCTTGAGGTGATCTACCGCTACTGTCTTGAGATCGCTACCTTTTTTGAAGGCACAGCAACCTCAGAAAGGGCGGCATCACAAAGAGCATCTAGGTCGTCGTCGTCCATCTCAAACAATATCTTGACGGCCTCCGTTGAGAGGCCTGTGGACAACATCGTATGGCGCAGGATCGCGAAGTCGGCATCGTCAGATGCTAGATTTACGTCTCGCTCCGTCATGTGAACCTCCAAAGCCGAAGGTGGCGCGGTTTCAATGACCTAAAAGCCTCATGCGTTCCGCGTTCCCCCAAATGGCCGAGTCGTCAACTGTCACCATCCTTCGCAACAAGTGCGAGGAGATCGACACCCGCATTCGCGCTTACGAGCGTGAGATCGAGATCGCCCGAAAGAACCTAGTCGCCGTCCAGATGACGCTAGCCGTCTTCCAGTCGGATCCGAACGCCCCCTATCACGCTCAGAGGCCCGTCAGCCTATCCAAGCTGTTCCGGCGCAATGAACTGCCAGCGGTCATCTTCGGCGCTCTCAGGGACGCACCTGACGGCCTAGACACCCGCGAGTTGGCCGGCGTCTGCCTCAAGCATCGCGATCTCGACACGGAAGACGTTGTGCTTCGCCGATCCATGGCGATGAAGATCGTCAACACGCTGGATAAGCTGCGGTTGAAAGGCGGGATCGAGAAAGCTGGGATGCGGGCTGGGGTAATCGTCTGGCGCCTAGCTAGAACAGCTTGAGCTAGGCCATATTTGAAGACGAGCCTTCAGAATCTCATAGAATGGGTTTCTAGTCAAACGCGTGCCGTCATGTATGCGGGCTCGGGATGCTCGCGCCAAGTATGACAAATTTTATTACGACGTATGAAATGGACGCAACCGCTAGGGAGTGCCAGAACAGCCAAGCGTAGGTGAACAAAAAAACTCTCGCCCTGTAGAATAAGCCGTGGAATATCGAAATCTTCCACGGATATTCAGACGGAAACAGATGCGGTTTGCGAATGATCTCCCTGAAAAAATCAACATTTTCATGATTGATTGGGCATTCGTCGAGCGCTTCTTGATATTGAGATTGTAGCTCTTTTAGTTGGCGCATCGCCTCGTCAGGATTTGTTGGTACATCAATGTTTTTAAGTTGATGATTGATGGTCGCAACTTTTCTAGCGCATTGATGAAGCAACTCGCCTTGATGGTAGAAATTTTGAGAGCCATCTATGAGGACGTAAATATTACAAAAACGGACAATATAATGGAGCAAGCAAGCAAAATTTGGTTTTGGAATTGTTGCAATTGCACAATGTTTGGTACCAGCGATAGGCCAATAACGTACAAGGAAAGAAGAGAGACAACATAGGCGGATGCGCGCTGGCGTCTACCTAGCCGCAAGTTAGCTTGAAAGCGAACATCACGGGTGATTTCAACACTGCGGCGGAAATCGTCGAGGGCGTGTTTCACTAGTTCTTCAGACAAGGAAGCACCACGGTTTTCAAAATCACGCCACCTTAGCGCGTTGCCAGTATCCTTTCCACTGGCGAGACACCGGAGCAGCAAGCGCAGCAGCCGTTATCCCAAGATACTGCGCGCCATTCGAGACACGACGGTTGTTCTCGCGCCACGCCATTTCGTTGGCGTAGCAGGACAGGTAGCGGCCGGCGAAGTGGTGATGCACGCCGATCTCCGAACGGCGGAGACGGCTGAAAAAGCTCTCAGCCATGTTGGTGCAAGCCTCGCCATCCGAATAGCAAACCTCGTTATTGATGCGTTTCGTCAGGAAAAGAACGTGCAGCGCATCCCATGACCGGGCTTCGTCGGCGAACACGGTCGCGGTCGGCGCGACATACTCGCCGATCGTCGCGATCGACTGAGCCTCTGACTTGAACACGAAAGGCAGCGTGCGGCCGTTGCGCTCGCGCATGACGACCACGACGCGGCGCTTGCCTGTCTGGTTCTCAGCGCGGCGGCGGTCAATCCGGTCTTCCTTGTAATTGGCGGGCTTTACGTAGCCGCCGAAGTAGGCGCCATCGACTTCGACTTCGCCGTCCATGGCCTCGCCGGTATCGACTTCGGTCGCCATGGCTTCGCGCAGCTTGTGCGTCAGGACGAAGGCCGTCTGATAGGCCACGTCCAGGTCGCGGCTGAGCTGCAAAGCAGCGTGGCCCTTGGCGCCGTTGACGAAGATCGCGATGGCAAGGAGGTAAGTGCGGATCGGGAGCTTGCGGCTGGCGAACAGCGTGCCGCTCGTGATCGAGAATTGATGCGAGCACGCCTTGCACTTCCAAATCTTGCGGGCGGCATAGCGGTAGGTCGCGGAGCACTGGCAGCGAGGGCAGACGGCCTCACCTTGCGTATGAGCCCAGCGAATCATTCGGAAGGCGTCGTGGGCTTCCTCGTCCGACATGCGAGCAACCCGAGCTAAGCTCAGGCTCCTTGCTTGTCTGGAGAGGAGGAAGTGGGCGGGCACGACCGAGATACCTAACGTTTCCGATAGCTAACGGATACGGGAGGTTTGACAGGCGGTCAAGCATTACCTAACGAATATGGGAGCTTTCTTTATCGTTAGGTGGCGGGATGACGAGATCAGAAGCGGACTGGCAGGACGCGGTGACAAAGTTCGTCAAAGCGGAGATGAAAAAAGCCGGCGTGACTTACGTCGAGATGGTGAAGCGGCTTGAGGCTCACGGCTTTCGAGAGACAGAGGCTTCACTGACAATGAAGCTCAAGCGAGGAGCGTTCGCCGCAACATTCTTATTGGCCTGCCTAGCCGCGCTAGAGCTTGAAGGGGTAAGACTCGAAGAGCTTTGAATTTGAGTCTTCCCAATGAAGCAGAACGGATTTCAGGGATTTTTGGTTTTATGCCTCACTGTTTTTATCTTGGTGATGGGAGCTTATGCCGTCTCGACCTCCCTTGACGATGTAGCCACCGAAAACGTAGCCGCCGTAGCAAATCACGGCGGCGATCAGGGCGATGCACAGGTGGATAAGGAAAAGCCGTTCCTCCACGTGCTTTTCCACGACCCTATTGCGTTCTTCACGATGCTTTTGGCTGTTTTCACTACTGCTTTGGCTGGTTTCACTTGGCGGCTGTTCCAGATCACGAAAGACGGTATTGCCGAGCAAGCCGGTAAGACTAGAGAGGCTTTGGCCACAGCCGAACGAAGCGCCTTGGCCGCAGAGCGCGCGTTGGAAGGAGCCGACGCCCCCTTCATTTCGATCATTCCCGAAATAAACGCTACAAAGCAGCGAATGATTGGGGGTAAAATCGTTTTGCAGTTTATGCAAGGCAGCAGGGTTATCAGGTATTCTATGATTAATTATGGAAACTCTCCCGCTTTTATTCTCGAAGTCTATCAAGGTGTATTGGTTAGCAACCGACACCCCGAGCCAATTCAGTTTCCTCCTCCGCAAACAAATATCTTCAAAGTGCAAATTGTTGGTCCCGACAAAGAAACTCCGAAATATTATATCGAAGATTCCGAAACTTTCACGGCTGGTGGGGATAAGATGCTTAGTTGGGCAGATGACAATAAAATTAGCGATCCTCTTTGGGTCAGTTTTCAAATCCGTTATCGAGATGCGCTGGGTGCGCAGTTTGTCTCGGGCCACACATTTGCATTCAATTCTGTCCTTGCTGAATTCTACGCTCAAGGCGGGACCCGCCATAATTATCGCCGCAAGCTGACAGATGACGAGCTTGCCGTAATGAACTTTCGTGACGCTTTGTAGAAACGCGATAGGACACGCGACGCCTTCGCGTCGCCAGAGGCTGGAGATCACAGCGAACCCCCAGCCTGAGCTAGGCCATTGGAGCCTTGGTGTGTTTGCTTGATAATGCCGGCTCGGCGCAAGCTTCCAGCTCTCGTTTGCCGCTGTCGCCGCCCTCGTCGCGGTCTATGAGGCCCGCGCCGCGCGCTATGCCCGCGAGGCCGACGAGGCCGTGGTCGTGCCCGCACGCGCGGCGCGGCACGGCTGGCTCGGCCTGCGACGTCGCGAAGGTCATGGGCTGAAGGGGGCGCTGTTCGCGACCTTCTGCGCGACGAGCGCGACGGCCTCGTTCATGGCCTACGATTTCCACGAGCTGAACCCGTACGTCCTCGTCGGCAATCCGCTGACGCTGGCGATCATCGAGGTCTTCGCAGTGCCCGGCGCGCTGCTCGGCACCGCGCTCTATCCCTTCGGGCTTGATGGTCCGGTTTGGCACTGGGTCGGGCTCGGCATCGCGATCGTCATGCATGCCGCTCGCTTCATCGGCGCACTGCCTGGCGCGAGCCTGCACCTGCCGGCCTTTGCGCCGTGGTCGCTCGCCGTGCTGGCGCTCGCCGTGCTGTCCGCCGTCATCTGGCGGACGCCGATCCTGCGCGCGACCACGATCCCGCTGCTGCTCGTCGGCCTGACCGGCGCGGCGAGCGGCCCGGTCTTCGACGTCGCGGTGGCGCCAAGCGGCGAGGCCGCGGCGGTGCGCCAGGCCGACGGCAAGCTCGTCGTGATCGGCCGCCGCCCCGGCGCCTTCGACGCCGAGCAATGGCTGCGCGCCGATGCCGACGCGCGCGACGCCCGGGCCGCGATCGACAAGGACAAGTGCGACAAGCTCGGCTGCGTCGCACACCTCGCCGACGGCCGCGCCATCGCGGTGGACCTCGACCGTGCCGCCTTCGCGGAAGACTGCACGCGAGCAGCGGTCGTGGTGACGCCGCTCTACGCGCCGTCCGGCTGCAAGGCGCAGGTGGTGCTGGATCGCGAGTCTTTGCGGCGCACGGGCGCGGTGACGCTGAAGGCGAGGCCGGATGGATTCGTGCAGAGCACTGCGCGTACGGCCGACGAGGACCGGCCATGGTCACGCAAGCCGAAACCGCTGTGGCGCTGGGACGCGAGCGAGCAGCGGGGCGAGGACGCGGCCGATCGATGATCGCGTCTGGGTCACGCCTTCAGAAAGGTCGCCGTCATTGCGAGCCTAAGGCGAAGCAACCCAGGGGCGGCAGCGCTCCGATCCCGCAGATTTCGTCTGCGGCCCTGGGTTGCTTCGCTTCGCTCGCAATGACGGCCTCCTGCAAACATTTTCGCGCGGGAGCAGCGGTTCAATACCGCCGGATCAGGCTCACCAGCTTGCCCTGGATCTGCACCCGGTCCGGCCCGAAGATCCGCGTCTCGTAGGCGGGGTTGGCGGCCTCGAGCGCGATCGAGGCGCCGCGCTTTCGCAGGCGCTTCAGCGTCGCCTCCTCGTCGTCGATCAGCGCGACGACGATGTCGCCGGTCTCGGCCGTGTCCTGGCGGCGGATGACCACGGTGTCGGCGTCGAAGATGCCGGCCTCGATCATCGAGTCGCCGCGCACCTCGAGCGCGTAATGCTCGCCGGACGGCAGCATGTCGGGCGGCAGCGAGATCGTGTGGCTGCGCTGCTGCAGGGCGGAGATCGGCGTGCCGGCGGCGATGCGGCCCATCACCGGGATCGCCACGACCTCGCGCTCGTCGTCGGCGTGCGAGGGTGGCGGGGCGAGCGGGCGGACGCGGCCGAGATTGCCCTCGATCACCGACGGCTCGAACCGGCGCGCACGCGCCTGGCCCGACGGCGTCGAGGATTCCGGCAGCCGCAGCACCTCGAGCGCCCGCGCGCGGTTCGGCAGGCGGCGGATGAAGCCGCGCTCCTCCAATGCGATGATCAGCCGGTGGATGCCGGACTTGGAGCGCAGGTCGAGCGCCTCCTTCATCTCGTCGAAGGAGGGCGGCACGCCGGTCTCCTTGAGGCGCTCGTTGATGAAGCGCAGCAGCTCGCTCTGTTTCTTCGTCAGCATCCAAATGCTCGCGGCGGACTTGTCGGATCGACTTGCCGTCGAATCCTTGCGCAACAGCTATACAACAAGAAAAACGGCAGACAAAGGGTGAACGGGCACTTTTTGTTCCTTTTTAGTTCGCATGGGGGTAAAGCGATCGGAACGGATTGGACCACCATGGCGACGCCAGGGTAAGGCTGTTGATGTTGCACAACCCTCGATTGCGAAGCAGCGACATCATCGTTAATCGAATCATTTCAACCGAATCAGGCTGCTAGAGGTTTAAATGGTTGCCGAGGAACGAATTACACCGGACCAAAGAACGCTAAAACAAATCGCCCAACGTCTTCACGGACTGTTTGACGACCTTATAGATCTAAAAAATGTTGCGGCGGGTCTGGCGAATCGGGAAGACGCGTTCTTAACCAGAGCCTATATGGCGTTATATTTGATGGAACGCGCGGGATTGTCGCCGAGCGCAGCTGCCGCATGTATTACAGATGACGGCGCTGATGACGGTATCGATGCCATATGTATCGATAAGAAGAATGCAAGGATTATTTTAGGACAGAGTAAATGGAGACGAGACGCTAACAAAGGAATTCAGTTGGGTGAATTCACGCGTTTCAGAGACGGCGTTAGGGATCTGATCTCATTGAAATGGAGTGATGAAAATGCCGCTCTCCACAGATTTAAAGAAGATATAGAGGAGCAGTTAAATAATATTGATACCGAGGTAATCATGGGTGCTCGCCCATACGAGTGCTCAAGAATTATCGAAAGCCATTAAGACAAAAGCGGAGCAGTTTTTAACCGCAGAAAATTTGTACAACTCTGGCTTTATATCTTTGGAGGAGTTCAAACTCAAAGAAGCTGCGCAAGCGGCAAGGTCGCACGCGAGACCAGAGAATATTAATTTGTCTGTAATGCTGGCCAACTGGGGAATGTTGCTTGAACCGTATAAAGCCGTCTATGGCTCCGTGGCTGGTTCTGATGTCGTGGCATGGTTCGAAAGCCACGGCAATAAGCTTTTTGCTGAAAATCTACGATTTGGCATAGAAAAGAGCGACGTTAATGATGGAATCATCGCCACCGCGCAAAATGACCCAGATAAATTCTGGTACTATAATAACGGAATTACTGCGATATGCGACGGTGTCCAAAAGCAAAAGCATGGCGGTGCGAACACGCAGCAAGGCATATTTGACGTCGAAAAGATAGGGGTCATTAATGGCGCCCAGACTATTAGTTCACTCCACAAAGCAAAAATTTCCGGCGTCGATTTGACTCGAGTCAGAGTTAACATACGTGTCATTTCCTTAGACAACACCCCTGACGGCTTCTCAACTGCAGTAACAAATGCCAATAACACCCAAAATGACTTAAACCCAGTCGATTTTGTTGCAGCGGATCTTAATCAAGACCGTATCAGGAAAGAAGCGGCTCAGATCGGCTTGGTTTATAGTTATCGTAGAGGCGACAAAGAGCCGGATCGCGAAAGCGGCTTCACAATCAGAGGCGCGACTATAGCCGCGGCCTGCGCGAGCGGTGATCTTCGTTTGGCCGTGTCCGCAAAGAGGTATATAAGTGGACTTTGGGAAAACACTAAAAAAGAGCCATATATCAAGCTATTCAATAATGATACTAGCGCTGGTTTTCTTTGGAAGCTCGTTAGGATAATGAATGCGGTGGATGACACTCTTGCTCAGGCAGCTTCAGAAAGACTTGGGCGCGAAAGGCTTACCGCTATTCATGCGAATCGTTTTCTATTGTATTATGTCTACGAGAAAATGCGGGGCGAGCCCGGTGGCTTAAATAAAGACATTGACACTCTCTGCGCAGAAAGTGTTGTGATCGTAGAAGGTGTTCTGAGCAAATTGTACGCTGCTGTGAGTAGCAAATTCCCGGAGGCTTATCCTGGGAATATATTTAAAAATCAGGAGAAGCAGCAAGAGTTGATTGCTGCAATAAGCTCCTGATCCGCTGGTCGGGACAAAAAAACGCGCAGGCTTGATTGGTAGTTGTAGGGCCTTCGCCGGGGAGGGGCGTGTTACAAGCGGCTCAAGCGTTGCTTTGTGCGAGGGCTTACGCTTTTGAAGTCGCGGCGAGCCTTTCGAAGAGACATCCGCGAAGTGCTGGCTCGTCGAGCGACTTCTCTCTCACCGACTTTCTCGCACAAATTCCTTATGCGCATTTCCAAAGCCGCATCTGCTGCACCACCGTATTCAATCTGCTCACCTTCCTCGACGCCTAGGAAGAACTGCTTCTCCAGATTATTCGCCTCCTTGCCGATGTGATTGACACTCGTCACGCGCACGCGACGCCGCTCCGTTCGCCCGCTATCGAGATAATCGCCGTTTCGGAACTTGGCCTCAGGGCTAAGGTGATACTGCGCCAGCGCTGAAGCGTAGGATTTCAGGAGCGCCATATCGATCGGTACCCCTGTCTCTCGATCAAATGCCTCGCTAGCGGCTTCCCGCGGGTCTTTGCTGAATGGCGCGATCGGCTTCGCAAGACGATTGATTCGTTGCGACGACCGCAGGTCGCCTTCGACCGCCTGGAGGTTTCGGCGAGCTTGAAAGGCAGATAGGAAGCCGAAGGGCTTCACCTGGGCTCGATAGTCTCTCCCGTCATTGTAGCCCTTTAGCCAGCGGAGGATTTGTGGCGTCGTCGCGCCGTAGCGGCTCATGGCAGGCAGCGGGAGAGCGGGATGGTACTCAAGGTCCACTTCCGCCGAATGCCCCGCGAGCGCTGCTTTGACGATCTGACACCAAAGGTCGTAGTGCCAGCGCTCAATGCCGATTTCATCGAGCTTTACGGACGGTGCTGGGATGGACGCGGGGGCATCGTCAGGCCCGTATGGTGCGCGTAGATGCCCTAGTCCATGCGCGGATGCCTTTCGAATGATCGGCGTCCCGTCGCCGGCGACATTGAACAGAACGTAGCGTTTTGAGGAAATGCAAAACGCGTAGAGTGGACGCAGCTGCTTCGCTTCCCCGATGCCGAAGTTGGCATCTTCGATCTTGAGCAGCGGTCCTGGTTTTTCATAAGGGTTCAGCTGGTCAAACAAGTCGGATACAGCCTTCGCCTTCGCGAAGAACTCGTCCGAGGGCATCTCGTCCGGCTTCGCGAAAGCCATACTGTCGGTGTCGCAAAACGCCCAATCCAGTCCCGCCTCTGCCGCAAACGATTCTGCCATTGTGTTTCGGCCTGCAAAAGTGACCCCCTTATCGGGGTGATCGGCGTCCAAAACTGACCCCTTAATCTTGGCCTGTTGCGCTGTCTGTTTTGACGGCGGGCGGGCGGCGGGGATGTTGGTTGTGGAGACGGTCGGCCGGATACGGCGGGAGCATCTGGTCAAGGGCAAGTCGATCAAGGAGATCGCCCGCGACCTGAAGATCTCGCGCAACACGGTGCGCAAGGTGCTGCGCTCGGGCGCGACGTCGTTTGCCTACGAGCGCGAGGTGCAGCCGCGGCCCAAGCTCGGGCGATGGAAGATCGACCTCGAGCGGATGCTTGCCCGCAACGCGACAAAGGCGGCGCGGGAGCGCCTGACACTGATCCGGGTCTTCGAGGAGTTGCGGGCGCTCGGCTACGAGGGTGGCTACGACGCGGTTCGCCGCTATGCCCGGGTCTGGGTGAAGGGACACGCGGCGGCGAGCGCGGAAGCCTATGTGCCGTTGGCCTTCGCGCCGGGCGAGGCGTTCCAGTTCGACTGGAGCCACGACATCGTGCTGATCGGCGGCGTGACGACGACCGTGAAGGTGGCGCACGTCCGGCTCTGTCACAGCCGCATGATGTTCGTCCGAGCTTATCCGCGCGAGAGCCAGGAGATGGTCTTCGACGCGCACGACCGGGCGTTCGCCTTCTTCAAGGGCGCCTGCCGGCGCGGCATCTACGACAACATGAAGACGGCGGTGGAGACGATCTTCGTCGGCAAGGATCGCGGCTACAATCGTCGCTTCCTGCAGATGTGTGCGCACCATCTTGTCGAGCCGGTCGCTTGTACGCCGGCGTCGGGCTGGGAGAAGGGCCAGGTCGAGAACCAGGTCGGGCTTGTCCGCGAGCGCTTCTTCACGCCTCGGCTGCGCGTGAAGAGCTACGACGAGCTGAATGGCATGCTGCTGGATCGCTGCGTCGCCTATGCCAAGGCGCATCCCCATCCCGAACTGACCGATCGCACCGTCTGGGAGATGTTCGAGGCCGAGCGGCCGCACCTCGTTCGCCACGCCGGCCGGTTCGACGGCTTCCATGCGCTACCGGCATCGGTCTCGAAGACCTGCCTCGTGCGCTTCGACAACAACAAGTACTCGGTCAGCGCCAGCGCCGTCGGACGACCCGTCGAGATCCAGGCGTATGCCGACCGCGTGGTGATCCGCCAGGACGGCCGCATCGTCGCCGAGCATAGCCGCGTCTTCGGCCGCGGCGCGACCATCTGCGATCCCTGGCACTACGTGCCGGTCCTCGCCCGCAAGCCCGGTGCGCTGCGCAACGGCGCCCCGTTCAAGGACTGGGTGCTGCCGCAGGCGATCGATCGCATCCGCCGCAAGCTCGCCGGCTCCGACGACGGCGACCGGCAGATGGCGAAGATCCTCGCCATGGTGCTCAGCGACGGACTGCCGGCGGTCGAGAGCGCCTGTGCCGAGGCGCTGATCGAGGGCGTCTCGTCTGCCGACGTCATCATCAACATCGTCTCGCGGCAGCGCGATCCCACGCCGCCGATCACCATCATGACGCCGGACGCGCTGACCCTGCGCCATGCGCCGATCGCCGATTGTGCCCGCTACGACAGCCTCAGAAGGATCTGACCCAATGGAACGTCTACTGGAACGCACCGACATCCTCGACATGATGGGATCGCTTAAGCTCTTCGGCATGCGCTCGGCCTTCGACGAGATCGTCACCACCGCCGTCAAGCGCCAGCACGAGCCCCAGCGCCTCGTCGGCGACCTGCTCAAGGCCGAGATCGACGAGAAGCTGGCCCGATCCATTAAGTACCAGATGACGATCGCCAGGCTGCCGCTCGCCAAGGACGTCGCCGACTTCGCCTTCGTCGGCACGCCGATCAACGAGGTCCTCGTGCGCGATCTTGCCGGCGGCCACTTCATCGCCGAGCAGCGCAACTGCGTGCTCGTCGGCGGCACCGGTACCGGCAAGACCCACCTCGCGATAGCGATCGCCCGCAGCTGCATCCGTGCCGGCAAACGCGGCCGCTTCTTCAACACGCTCGATCTCGTCAACAGGCTCGAGGCCGAGACCCGCGCAGGTCGTCAAGGACGCCTTGCGGACTATCTCACCCGCATGGACTTCGTCATCCTCGACGAGCTCGGCTACCTTCCCTTTGCGCAAAGCGGCGGCCAGCTGCTGTTCCACCTGATCAGCCGCCTCTACGAGCGCACCTCGGTCATCGTCACCACCAACCTCGCCTTCGGCGAATGGCCCAGCGTCTTCGGCGACGCCAAAATGACCACAGCGCTGCTCGATCGCCTCACCCACCACTGCGACATCGTCGAGACCGGCAACGAGAGCTGGCGCTTCAAGAACCGAGGCTGAAGGGGGCTTGCGACCGCGCTCGCCCCGGCTCCGCAACCCCGACCAGCTCACGCCGGGGCGAGCGCTACTGAAGCGCCCGTGCGAGCGGCAACAGAGGGGTCAAAGTTGGACGCCGATCAGGGGTCAACATTGCGAGCCGATTGACACTAAGGACGACCTGCGCGTCCGGTGGCAACCTGGACAGGCATCTTACAATTTCGAGCATGTGGTCGCGACGAATCAGGAGGGAAAGTGGCTTCCTGCTGATGGGTATGCCTGGGATCAGAGCCCACCACCCCCAGGCGCCCTCAAAGTTCATTGGAATCCTGGACAGCGCTCGACAGTCCATGAGCATGTCGTCACAGCACCGCAGGAACAGCAGTGGCTTCCAGAGCGAGGATTTTCGTGGATCGAAAATCCGCCGAAGCCCGGTGATTTCAGGGTCCGGCTATCAGCTCTCAACGACACTTCAGACCTGCCCAGACTGAACGGAACAACGCTGAGGCGATGCGAGGTTCGGGATCATTTCATGCCCGAGAGTCCATGCTGGTTCGCAAGCGACACCGGAATGTACGTAGCAAGCAAACTTGGAAACATGCGCTCTTCCAGATTCGCGCACTGGCCTGACCTGGACGCCGAACTGTCTGGCCTTAACACACCGCGTTCTGTGTCATCCATCGCGACGTTCGGCAAAGACCAGCTCGGTGCTATGCTGACAAAATGCTCGAAGGAGGCCGACGCACGGGGTCTCTCGGTGGCGATGGGCTTCTCTGATGCTCGGCGAGCTTTCCGGCGTGAGTGCATGAGCAGAATGGGCGTCGAACCGACGAGGTAGCAAAGCCGACCCTCTCTAGCGACGTCGTAACAGGAGGTGTGAAACGGCTTGCCAAGTAAGATCAAGCCATCCGCTTCCTTTTTCAGCGCTAGAGACGCTATCATTTGCGGTCACAAAGAGCGTAGATCCCGAGGGCGACTCAACCCTAGCTCCAACTCTTAGCTCATGCAAAACAACCTCTCATCTCGAACCGACGCAATCTTGCGATCCTATGAGGACTGGG
This sequence comes from Beijerinckiaceae bacterium, assembly GCA_965277735.1. GTDB lineage: Bacteria > Pseudomonadota > Alphaproteobacteria > Rhizobiales > Beijerinckiaceae > RH-AL1. The sequence goes on along the minus strand of CBDIDO010000003.1, from coordinate 2,271,341 downwards.
CGTGCTTCGATGCGTTCGACCAAGCAATCGGATCTTTGGCGGACATAGAGGTGCATATCGCGGGGGGCGCCGTCAGAAGCGCATTCGTCGAAGGTAGCGGTCAGTCAAAAGACTTTGATTTTTTCATTCGCGGCAGTGATACCGGCAAATTCCTACAAGTACTTGGCGAAGTAGGAGAAATAGAGTTTGGCCCGTTCGGGTCGCCGCGATGGAGGGCTAATTCATCGGAAATATATGCAGACATTATTCCTATCGAGAGTTTTAACAATGGGCTTTGGCAATGCTTCGATATCACTGACGCGCTTAATCAATTCGACTTTACAGCAAATGCCATCGCGCTCAATGTCGATACGCATGAAATTTGCGATCCCCAGAACGGGATACGCGATGCGCGGAGTCGAATAATGCGGTCTGTACGTTTTGATTATCCTGAGGAGCCGATATCGGAGCGGTCTACCTTGACACGGCTGGGAGTACTTTGGTTTCGAATATTGCATTACTCAAGCACTCTTAGCATGATAATGGAGCCTATTACGCTTGATTGGGTTTCCAAAAACAAGGCATATGCGCAACAGATAGATTCGTTTAGGAAGACCTTTTTTGAGCCAAATATTGAATTGATGGCTCGGTTGTGACTCGCGGATTAGATTATGACTATTGCCTTGCAGCAGCAGAAATCGTTTCGCTGTTGATCAAGGCGGTGCCTGAAAAAGCAGAGCGCGTTAAAGAGGGCGTTATGAATATCAACATCCGCGTTGATACAAACGTCGGGTCTTATGTAGTGCGAATGTATCCTATCGGCCGAGAAGGAATTTTCAAATTTGAGCCTGGGTTAATAAAACGAATGGCTCAACACGGGATGCGGGTTCCAACTTTTGTTGGATCCAGCGAGCATGGGCCACCTTCAAAACTCCCTTATCTTGTTTATGAGTGGCGGCCCGGAAGAACAATGCAGGCTTGCGCAACAACTCTCACACAAGTCGAGATTGAGCGAATCTTTAAGCAGGTCGCGGCGCAACTCATAATACTTGAAAGTATGAAGGTATCCGGATACGGGGAACTAAATGATAAAGGTTCCGGCCGGTATTCTGATTGGAGGCAATGGATTAGAAGTGATTTAGCCGCTGCTGTACCCGCACTTTCACAAATGAAAATCCCTATGCCGATCCCACGTGTTGCGGAGTATATAGACATTGCGGCCCCACCCTTAATGCCTTCTCTCAGCTGGGGCGATTTGTCCTGTGACAATATAATTGTAGATGATGGTAATAATTTTGTAGGCTTAGTAGATTTTGAAGGCGTACTTGCCGCAGAGCCTATGCTGGTTCGCGGGTACTTTTTGGCGCGTTACCATGGAAGCCCTTTAGCAAATGCGATGATGGACGCCTGGCCCATCTTTGATGAGCTTGAAATGGATCGGGTCATCTTTTATGCACTTCTTAGAGGTTTACGTCTAATGCCCTACCTCTCCCAGAAACTTCCAGGGGGCGCCAGGCGCGATCCATTGAACGCGTTTTTGCCTGGTTTTCAGAGAGCGATCGAATGGTTTGCAAGCACTAGCTAGGGTCGATGACAGGAGGATTTGTGACAGAGGAGGAGAAAAAGGCCTGTCGAGAAGTCGTGAAGCGCTGTTCGCTTCTGACATTTTTGTTTGTTGTGATCTTCATAGCATGCGGATTCCTCGCTTCGCTGATTTCACACGTAGAGCATATTACACATCAAGAGACCCGAGTTAGCTGGAAAGCCACAGATAAGATAGTAGTGGATGCGAAAACTGTTGAATATTTTTTCGATAGAAAAAGCTCTGAATTAGTAGTTAGAGGCGCCATCGACGAAAAGACGAAAGAAGAAATAATAAGTAGCTTTCCTCTTGATGACGGAACTATTGTCTATTTTAAATCTTTCGTTGAGGCGATGAACCAGGCCGCTTTCGAAAGCAATAAAAAATCGGAAGGTATATCATTACTAATCTTATTGTTAGGAGGAGTCGCGGGCATTGTTGGAGTCCAGCTGAGATCTATCACAAACTATATCGGGCATGCATGCTGGCGTAATGACTTAGAACTTAATAGATGGTGGCCGTACTATGTCATGCGACCAATTTCTGGCTTTGTTCTTGGAGCTGCAGTGGTCGCAATCATCCAGGCGGGATTGTTGACTGCAGGAGAGGGCACTCCAGGCAAAACACTTTGGTGGGTCGGTATCTGCTTTCTTGCTGGTTTTGGCGAAGAGGAAGTCGCCCAACGTTTACGACACCTCACGAAGAGTTTGTTCGGAGCTTCGGAAGTAAAGGGCGCCGTGCTTAGCAAAGCCGCTGAACCTCCGGAGCCTGCCGCTTAGCCCGTTTTCAGCGAGGTCAAACCCGCGCCTCTGGGTCCTAAGGTCGTTCAACAGTTTGTGAAGATGCATAGCCTGCGGTCTAAATCGAGGTCATCGCTATACCCCTTTTAGTTCGCATGCGGCCCGAATGGTAAAGGTTGGAGATGCGACAAGCTTTTCATGAACTGGTGCTGCCGACGCGCGGCAAGGGGCTCACCGACTTCACCCGCGAGGTCGACGCGTTCCTGCGCGAGACGACGATCGCGAACGGCCTTCTGACGATCTTCTGCCAGCACACGTCGGCGTCGCTGATCATCCAGGAGAACGCCGATCCCGACGTGCAGGAAGATCTGCGCGATTTCTTCGAGCGCATCGCGCCGGAGGACCGCAGCTACATCCACGGGTCGGAAGGGCCGGACGACATGCCGGCGCATATCCGCGCCGCGCTGACGCAGACGCAGCTGTCGATTCCGGTCCAAGCCGGGCGGATGGTGCTCGGCACCTGGCAGGGGATCTATCTCTTCGAGCATCGCCGCGCGCCGCATCGGCGGACGATCGCGTTGCACGTCATCGGGGAGTGAGGTCGCGCCGCTAGACCATGGTCGCATGGACGATCCGGCGCCTGCGTTTCATGAAGGCGCCAGAGGAGACGCATCATGCGAACAGGGATGGCTACACTGACCCTTCTGTCGCTTGTTGGTCTCTCTCTCGGGGGCGCCGCGCAGGCGCAGGGCCCCTCCTGCGGCGAGCTCAGGTACGAGCGCAACAGGCTCTACAAGCGCGCCGGCTATTGCTTCAAGACGGCCGACATGATCCGCGCCTTCGGCAATGCCGGCTGCCTGTACGACAACGAGGCCGACGTGCCGCTGTCGAACGAAGGGCGCCGGGAAGTCGCCTCGATCGTCCAGATGGAACGCGAGATGGGCTGCCGCTGAGGCGGCTCACCCCTTGATCGGCGCCGCTTGCGAGACGTAGGGTTCAGCGAGCGCCAGGACGGTGACGCATCGCTGGCGTCACGCGCCTGCACAAATCCGGCTGCCGTTGATCCGTCGCGTTGCCATCGTTCTTGCGATCTGCCCTGTCGGGTTGCTGGCGGCGGTCGCGGTCTATCTGCTTGCCGCTTTGCTGCTCGGGTTGATCCCGGTCGGCGGCGACCGCGGAGATGACAACGGCATCGCGGTCTTCATCCGCGGCAACGGTGTGCATGCCGACCTCGTCGTGCCGATGGTCGCCGGCGGGGTCGATTGGCGAACGCGGCTTCCCATAGCAGCGCTTCATCCCATTGCCGGCGTGACCGAGGATCTGGTCTTCGGGTGGGGCGATCGCGGCTTCTATCTCACGACGCCGACCTGGTCTGACCTTCGTGTCGCGACGGCGTTTCGCGCCCTGACCGGGCTGGATCGGACCGTGCTGCGCGTCGAGGCCGTGCCGGTCCCGGCGCCCGATCCCGAGATGCGCGAAGTCCGGCTGTCGCCGGAGCGCTACAACGCGCTCGCCGCCTTCATCGCGGCCGCCATCCGTGTCGGCGACGACGGCGGTGCGATCGTCATCCCCGGCGCGCATTACGACGCGCACGACATCTTCCTGGAGGCGAACGGGCACTACTCGATCTTCGAGACCTGCAACGAGTGGACACGGCAGGCGCTCGCGGTGGCCGGCGTCCGCGTCCCTGCGTGGTCGCCGTTCGAGCAGGCGTTGTTCTACCAGCTGCCTAGCGGCGCACCGCCTTGATCGCACGCTTTTCGAAACGTAACTTCTCAGGCTTCGCCGGGACGCCACTTTGCGTCCAATGACAAACGAATTTTGCTTCCGCAATTAGCGGGTGTACGATAATTATGTTGATTGTCTGGGATGAGCCCAAGCGCTTGAGCAATCTCGAGCTGCATGGTCTCGATTTCGCTGACGTTCGTGATCGTTTCGAATGGGAGACGGCGCAGATCAAGGTTTCCTATTCCAGTGTAGACGGTCGCCAGCGTTTGGTCGCGACAAGCTTCCTGGACGGGAGCCTCGTAACTTTGGTGTTCTCTCTTTTAGGGACCGAGGCGATTTCTCTCATCAGCCTTCGAACGGCCAGTCGCTCCGAAAGGAGGCTCTATGCCCAGACATAAGCCTATCCCGCCGATCACGGAGGAGGAGGAGGCGCGTATCCAAGCTGGCATTGCTGCTGATCCGGATAACCCCGAACTGACCGAGGCGGATTTTCAGGCAATGCGACCCGCTGCGAAGGTCCTGCCGCCGGCCCTGTACGAGGCCTTGACGCGGCCGCGTGGTCGACCAAAGGCCGCCGAGACCAAGGTGCCCGTGAAGCTGCGGCTCGACCGTCGTGCTGTCGACGCGTTCAAGGCGACAGGCGAAGGATGGCAGACGCGCATGAACGACGTCCTTGTCGCCGCAGCAAAAAAGCTCTGACAGCTACCACCCCTGCCTGAGCCGGATGATCCGGCACGGCGCCCCCACCGCGTCGGCGGTGGCGTTCGGCCCGCGGATAAGAAGGCACTCGCTGCTCGCGAGCACGCGCAGCATCGAGGAATCCTGCAGCTTCGCCGGCGTCGCGACGAGCGCGCCGTCGTCGCGTCGCGAGAGCGTCGCGCGCAGGTAGTCCTGGCGATGGTCGTTGGCCGGCAGCGGCGCGCCGAGCACCGCGGGCTCGCTGTGGTCGGCGCCGGCGGCGCGGTCGCCGGAGAGCGCGCGGATCAGCGGCACCAGGAACAGCGCGCCGCAGACGATCGCCGAGACGGGATTGCCGGGCAGGCCGAGGATTGCGGTGTCTCCCACATGGCCGTGGATGAGCGGCTTGCCCGGCCGCATCGCGATCTTCCAGAACGACAGTTCCATGCCCTGGCGCGCCAGCGCCGGCTTGACGAGGTCGTGGTCGCCGACCGACGCGCCGCCGAGCGTCACGATGACGTCGGCCTTCGCGTCGCGCGCGGCGATGATCGCGGCCTCGAGCGCCTCGACCTTGTCGGCCGCGATGCCGAAGTCGAGCGGCTCGCCGCCGGCGGCCTGCGTGAAAGCGGCGATCGCAAACGAGTTCGAGGCGACGATCTGGTCCGGCCCGATCTTCTGGCCGGGCAACACGAGCTCGTCGCCGTTGGCGATGATCGCCACGCGCGGCCTGCGCACGCAGGGCAGCGACGGGTGGTCCATCGCCGCGGCGAGCGCGATCTCGGCCGCGCCGAGCCGCATGCCGGCTTTGAGCAGCACCTCGCCGTCGGTGAAATCGAGCCCGGCGCGGCGGATGTGGCGGCCCTGCTGCGGCATCTCGCGTGCGAAAATGCGGGGTCCGTCCGCCTCCGCCATCTCCTGGATCAGGATCGTGTCGGCGCCGGGCGGCACGCGCGCGCCTGTGAAGATGCGGACCGTCTGCCCCCGCTCCAAGGGCGCCGCGTAGCCGCGGCCGGCCGCGCTCTCGCCGACGAGGCTGAGGGGACGCGAAAGATCTTCGAGGTCGGCGTGTCGCACGGCGTAGCCGTCCATCGCCGAGACGTCGGACGGCGGCTGCTGGCGCCGCGCCGCGATGTCGGCGCCCAGCGTGCGGCCGAAGCTTTGCGCCAGCGGCACGTTTTCGCGCTCGCGCGGGGTCGCGGGGCCGAGCACGCGCGCCAGCGCCTCGGCGACGGAAAGCATGTTCGCGCTCATGCCTTGGGGCTCTCCGCCGTCCAGTCGCCGGACTTGCCACCGCGCTTTGCGCGCAGCGCGATGCCCTCGATCCTCATGCCGCGGTCGGCCGCCTTCAGCATGTCGTAGAGCGTGAGGCAAGCGACCGAGACGGCGGTCAGCGCCTCCATCTCGACGCCGGTCTGGCCGGTGACCTTGGCTTCGGCGACGACGCGAAAGCCGGGCAGGGTGGGATCAGAGGCGATGTCGACCGTCACCTTGGTGAGCGCCAGCGGATGGCAGAGCGGGATCAGATCCGACGTGCGTTTCGCCGCCATGATGCCGGCGATGCGCGCGGTGGCGACGACATCGCCCTTCTTGGCCTGGCCCGACAGCGCGAGGTCGAGCGTCGCCGCCTGCATCGCGATCGCGCCCTCGGCGATGGCGACGCGCTCGGTCGCGGCCTTGCTCGACACGTCGACCATATTGGCGGCGCCGGAGGCGTCGAGATGGGTGAGCGCGCTCATGCCCGCGTCGGGAAGCGCTCGATCCGGCCGGCCGGCGCGCCTTCGAGCAGAAGCCGCGTCGCGGCGGCGACGTCCTCCTGCCGCATCAGGCTCTCGCCGACGAGGATCGTGTCGATGCCGGCCTTGCGCAGGCGCAGGCAGTCATCGTTGGTGAAGATGCCGCTCTCGCCGACGATGATCCGATCGCGCGGGATCCGCGGCGCGAGGCGCTCGCTCACCTCGAGCGAGATCTCGAAGGTGCGCAGGTTACGATTGTTGATGCCGACGAGCTCGGTGTCGAGCCACAGCGCCCGCTCGAGCTCCTCGGCATCGTGCACCTCGACGAGCACGTCCATGCGGAGCGCGCGCGCCGCGTCGCGCAGGTCGATCGCGGTGGAATCGTCGATCGCGGCCATGATGAGCAGGATGCAATCGGCGCCGTGCGCCCGCGCCTCTGCCACCTGGTAGGGCGTGAACATGAAGTCCTTGCGCAGCGTCGGCAGCGTCGTCGCTTCGCGCGCGGCCGCGAGAAAGGAGAGCTGCCCCTGGAACGATGGGCCGTCGGTCAACACGGACAGGCAGGTCGCGCCGCCGGCCTCGTAGGCCGCGGCGAGGGCGGGCGGATCGAAGTCCTCGCGGATCAGCCCTCTCGAAGGGCTCGCCTTCTTGACCTCGGCGATCAGCGCGATCCCGCCGGCGTGCCGCCTTGTCCTGATCGCCGACACGAAGCCGCGCGGCGGCGCCGCGGCCTTGGCGCGCGCGAGCATCTCGGCGTAGGGCACCTGCGCCTCCGCCTCGGCGATCTCGCGCCGCTTGTAGGTCTCGATCGATCGCAGAATGTCGGTCATCGCTGTCATCCGGCGGGCGCCATCGCCGCCTGGCTCGTGCGTACGAGTCGGTCGAGGATCGTTCTCGCGGCGCCGGTATCGAGCGCCGCGCGCGCCATGTCGAGCCCGGCTCGGAGATCGGCCGCGCGGCCCGCGACGACAAGGGCGGCGGCGGCGTTCAGGCAGGCGATGTCGCGGTAGGGGCCGGCGGCGCCGCCGAGGACGGCGGTCAGCGCCGCCGCGTTGTGCCGCGCGTCGCCGCCCTTCAGGTCGGCGAGGCTCACGCGGGGCAGGCCGACCTCCTCGGGCGTGATCGCGAAGCGGCGGATCGCGCCGGCTTCCCAAGCCACGACCTCCGTCGCGCCGGTCGTCGTGATCTCGTCGAGCCCGTCGCTGCCGTGCACCAGCCAAGCCCGCTCCGCACCGAGCGCGCCGAGCACGCGGGCGAGCGGCTCCTGCCATTCGGGCGCGAAGACGCCGACCAGCAGGTTCGTGACGCCGGCGGGGTTCGACAGCGGGCCGAGCAGGTTGAAGATCGTGCGCGTGCCGAGATCGGCGCGGACGGAGGCGAAATGGCGCATCGCGGCGTGGTGCGCCTGCGCCGACATGAAGCCGAGCCCGACCTCCGCGAGGCAGCGCTCGACCTCCTCGGGGCCGAGCCCGACGGCGACGCCGAGCGCGGTCAGCACGTCGCTCGAGCCGGAGCGGGAGGAGGCGGCGCGGTTGCCGTGCTTGGCGACCGGCACGCCGCAGGCCGCCACGATCATCGCCGCGAGCGTCGAGACATTGTAGGTGCCGTGGCCGTCGCCGCCGGTGCCGACGATATCGATCGCGCCGGCCGGCGCGCTCACCCGCAGCATGCGAGCGCGCATCGCCGAGACGGCGCCGGTGATCTCGTCGAGCGTTTCGCCGCGCACGCGAAGGCCCATCAGGAAGGCGCCCATCTGCGCCGACGTGGCCTCGCCGGCGAGCAGCAGGTCGAACGCCGCCTCCGCCTCGGCACGCGTCAGCGTTGCGCCGCCAGCGAGCGCGGCGAGGATGGGCTTCAGCGCCTCGCTCATCGCGGACTCTTCATGGCGTGGTGGCCGGCTCGCGGCGCGCGCCGGCCGATGCGTTCCACGCCGCGGCGAGGTCGAGGAAATTCTTGATGATCGTGCGACCGCCCTCCGACGCGATGCTCTCGGGGTGGAACTGCACGCCGTGGATCGGCAGCTCGCGGTGCGACAGCGCCATGATCAGCCCGTCTGTCTCGGCGGTCACCTTGAGGCTCGCGGGCAGGGTGGCGCGGTCGACCACGAGCGAATGGTAGCGTGTCGCCCGCAGGGAGGCGTTGAGCCCGCGGAAGATCGTCTCGCCATGATGCGTGATCGTCGCGACCTTGCCGTGCACGGGGATCGGCGCGCGCACCACGTCGCCGCCGAACACCTCGCCGATCGCCTGGTGGCCGAGGCAGACGCCGAAGATCGGGATCTTGGGGCCGGCCTCGCGGACGAGGTCGAGGCAGATGCCGGCCTCGCGTGGGGTGCAGGGGCCGGGCGACAGCACGATCGCGTCGGGGCGCCGATCGACGATCTCGGCGACGCTGCGCGCGTCGTTGCGCACGACCTCGACCTTGGCGCCGAGCGCACCGAGATCGTGCACCAGGTTCCAGGTGAAGCTGTCGTAATTGTCGATGAGCACGACGTCGGCCATGGCGGCCATATCGGGTGCGGCGGCCCAAGAGGTCAAGGCACGGCCGCTCCGAGCGCGACAACCAGGTCATGACAAGGTCGCGTTGAGGTGGTTCGACGACCACCGGCTTCCGAGGATTCGACACATGACCGACCATCCGACGCGTCGCGCCGTGCTCGCTGGGGGCGCCGCTATCGGGCTCGCCGGCGGCAGCGCGATGGCGCAGCCGGCGCCCGCATCGGCCGCAGCCACCGGCACGATCACCGAGATCGTCGCCGGCGCCGCGCCGGGCACCAAGGGGCCGCCGATCGCCGGCGTGCTCGTGTCGAACGCGCGCGAGGTCGTGCGCACCGGCGCAGACGGCCGCTACAGCTTGGCCCTGGCGCCCGGCCAGTCGATCGTCGTCATCAAGCCGGCGGGCTTCCGGCTGCCGGTCGATCCGGGCACGAACCTCGTGCGCTATTCCTATGTCCACGATCCCGACGGCACGCCGCCCTCGCTCGGCTTCCGCTACGAGGGACTCGCGCCGACCGGGCCGCTGCCGGCGGCGATCGACTTCGAGCTGACGCGCGTCGACGAGCCGGCCAGCTTCGACGTCATCCTGATGACCGATCCGCAGCCCGAGTCGACCGCCGAGGTCGAATACGTGCGCGACGACGTGATCGCCGGGCTGATCGACGTCGGGACCGGCAGCACGGCCGCCTTCGGCATGACGATCGGCGACCTGATGTTCGACGATCTGTCGCTCTACCACCGCTTCAACCGCATCGTCGGCACGGTCGGGCTGCCGTGGTGGAACGTCGGCGGCAACCACGACCTGGACTACGAGGCGCCGGATGTCGTGCGCTCGCGCGACACCTGGAAGCGCGTCTTCGGCGCGCCGTACTACGCGCACGAACATTCCGGCGCCCTCTTCGTGATGCTCGACAATGTGGATTATCTCGGCACCGGCACGGGCAAGGAGCCGGGCGTCAGGGGCGCCTACCGCGGCCATTTCCCCGACGCGCAGCTCGCCTTCGTGAAGAACCTGCTGGCGTTGACCCCGATGGACCGGCTCATCGTGCTCGCCTTCCATATCCCGCTGCGCACCTATCTCGACCCGAAGGATCCGGCGAACAACACCGACAATGCCGCCGACCTGCTCGCGCTGCTCGGCGATCGCCCGTCGGTCTCCTTCGCCGGCCACACGCATTCGACCGAGCATCATTATTTCGGATCGGCGGACGGGTTTTTGGGCTCTGAGCCGCATCATCACCACGTGCTCACCGCGGCCAGCGGTTCATGGTGGAGCGGTCCGCTCGATCACCGCGGCATCGCGTCGGCGGATTCCTGGGACGGCACGCCGAACGGAACGCACGTGCTCTCGATCGACGGCGCCTCGTACACGACGGACTATGTCCCGGCCGCCGAGCCCGCCGGATCGCGCCTACGCATCAGCCTGGAGACGCAATATCACGCCAGCGATCGCGAGGTCGTCCGCACGCTGCCGATGGAGCCGCTGCTGCGCTCGCCGGTCACCGCCGACCAGGCCGCGGGCACGCGCGTCGTCGTCAACGTCTTCGATGGCGGCCCGCGCACCCGCGTCGCGTTCGCGCTCGACGACGGCAAGCCGCTCGAGATGACCCGCGTGGCGAAGGTCGATCCGTTCGTCGCCCAGCTCTATGCGCGCTATCCCGAGACCATCAAGAAATGGGTCGTCCCGCAGCACAGCTCGCATCTCTTCGAGGCGCGGCTGCCGGCCAATCTCCAGACCGGCACCTACGCGCTGAAAGTCTCGGGAAGCGACGAGTACGGCCGCCCGCTCACCGGCGCGATGGTGCTCGAGGTCGTCTGAGGCGAGGTAAACGGAGCGACCCGGCGCCGTTGAATTGTCGCAATCTTGCAACAGTAGGGGTCTTGCCCGATCGGACGAGGATCGGAGCCGGTAGGGCGCAGGCGCGGCGCCCCGGCGCTTCGGACGGGGATTTTCGAGCCAGCATGGCAGCACCGAATACCGATGCCATAGCCCCCTCGCGACGCCTCCTGGCGCGCTTCGGGCCCATCGCGGTGGTGCTGGCGCTTGCGGTCGCGACGACCAGCTTCCTGATCTTCTCCGACTACACGCCGATCCCGACCTCGCCCTCGGTCGTGCTCGGGCTCTTCATCGCCAACATCGTCACGATCCTGGCGCTGGCGCTGCTCGTCGTGCTCGAGGGCCTCACCCTTTTCGCGGCGTGGAAGGCGGGCGTCGCCGGCGCCCGGCTGCACATCCGCATCGTCGGCCTGTTCTCGATCATCGCCGCCGTGCCGGTGCTGCTGATGGCGCTGGTCGGCTCGGTGACGCTCGACCGCAGCTTGAACCCCGCCTTCATGAAGGACGTGCGCGGCTTCGTGAAGAACACGATCGAGGCGGCGACGCTCTACCAGGAATCGCAGTGCTGGTCGCTCCTACAGGAAGCGCGGCTCACCGCGCAGGACCTCGACAGCGCCAAGGCGTTCATGACCGCCGACCAGACGATGATGTTCAACTATTTCTCGTCGCGCGCGAAGTTTTTGGGCTTCAGCGCGGCGGCGATCCTGCGCTCCGACGGCTCGATCTACTCGCGCGCCAACATCGGCTCGGGGCTCGGCGCGCCGGGCACCGCGATCGTCAAGCCGAGCCCGCAGGACTTCGCCGACGCCAAGAAGAACGAGCCGACCTGCCGTCTGCTCGACGGCGACCGCACCTTCGTCGCGCTGCGGCCGATGACGCTGTTTCCCGGCGCTTTCATCTATGCGGCGCGCCCCGTTGACAGCTTCACCGTCGAGTTCCCGAAGACGGCCGAGCGCCTCGTCGTGCGTTACGACGCCTTCGATCGCCATCGCACGCAGATCTCGATCGCGTTCGCGACCATGTACGTGTCGATCGCGATCATCATGCTCTTGTCGGCGACCTGGCTCGGCCTGTCCTTCGCCAACCGCCTCGTCGACCCGATCCGACGGCTCATCTCGGCGACCGACCAGGTCGCTTCGGGCAATCTGTTCACGCAGGTCGCGATCGACCGCTCGCAGGGCGACTTCGCTCATCTCGGCGAGACCTTCAACAAGATGACCTCCGAGCTGCGCCTGCAGCAGAACCGGCTCGTCGCCGCGAGCCAGTTGATCGACGAGCGCCGCATCTTCACCGAGGCGGTGCTGTCGGGCGTGCCGGTCGCCGTCATCGGTGTCGATCCCGAGCACAAGATCACGACGCTAAACCCGTCGGCCGAGCATCTCGTCGCACCGGAAGGCGCCCAGGGCCTGATCGGCCAGCAGGTCGAGAGCGTGGTGCCGGAGATCGCGGCGATCCTCGCCGAGGCGCAGACGAGCCAGCACCGGCTGATGCAGGGTCAGGTCCAGCTCTCGCGCAACGGCCGCGACCGGCTGTTCAACGTGCGGGTGACGAGCGAGCCGTCGTCGAAATCGGGCAAGAGCGCTGTCGTCACGCTCGACGACATCACCGACGTGCTCGACGCGCAGCGCTCCGCCGCCTGGGGCGACGTGGCGCGCCGCATCGCGCACGAGATCAAGAACCCGCTGACGCCGATCCAGCTCTCGGCCGAGCGCATCAAGCGCAAGTACGGCAAGGTCATCACGCAGGATAAGGAGATCTTCGATCAGTGCACCGACACGATCGTGCGCCAGGTTGAGGACATCAAGCGGATGGTCGACGAGTTCTCGTCCTTCGCGCGCATGCCGAAGGCGGCGCTCGACCGCGACGACCTCACCGAATGCGTGCGCCGCGTGCTGTTCCTGATGCGCGTCGCGCATCCCGACATCGCCTTCGAGGACGAGCTGCCGCCGCATGCCGTGCTGATGCGGTTCGACCGGCGGCTGTTGTCGCAGGCGCTGCAGAACATCATCAAGAATGCGACCGAGGGCATCCAGGCGCGTCCGGACCAGGCCACAAAGGGCCGCATCCGCGTCACCCTCCAGGTCGGCGACGACGTCGAGCTCGACATCGTCGACAACGGCAAAGGCTTTCCGAGAGAGGGGCGACAGCGCCTGCTCGAGCCCTACATGACGACACGCGCGGAGGGGACCGGTCTCGGTCTGCCGATCGTCGCGAAGATCCTGGAAGATCACGGCGGCGGGCTCGAGTTGCTCGACGCGCCGGGAGGGCAGGGCGCCCGCGTGCGCCTCCACTTCCCGAACCGTGAGGCGTCCCCCGACGCCACCCCTGAAGAACCCGCCCTCGTGGCGGCCAACGAGACGGCGGCATAGACGACCATGGCTACCGACATCCTCATCGTCGACGACGAAATGGACATCCGGGAGATCGTGTCAGGCATCCTCTCCGACGAGGGCCACGGCACGCGGACCGCGAAGAACTCCGACGAGGCGCTCGCCGCGGTGCGTTCGCGCCGCCCGAGCCTCGTCTTCCTGGACATCTGGCTGCAGGGCTCGAAGCTCGACGGCCTGCAGGTGCTGGAGGTGCTGAAGCAGGAGAATCCGACGCTGCCCGTCGTGATGATCTCCGGCCACGGCAACATCGAGACCGCGGTCTCGGCGATCAAGCTCGGCGCCTACGACTTTATCGAGAAGCCGTTCAAGGCGGACCGGCTCGTGCTGATCGCCGAGCGCGCGCTCGAGAACTCGCGGCTGAAACGCGAGCTGTCGGACCTGCGCACCCGTGGCGCCGGCCCCAACAAGATGGTCGGCAAGTCGACCTCGGTGAACCAGCTGCGCCAGGTGATCGAGCGCGTCGCGCCTGCCAACTCGCGCATCATGGTCACCGGCTATGCCGGCTCCGGCAAGGAGCTGACGGCGCGAATGATTCACGAGGTCTCGTCGCGCAAGGATGGCCCGTTCGTCGTCATCAACGCCGCCGCGATCACGCCCGAGCGCATGGAGCCCGAGCTGTTCGGTTCGGAGGCGGTCAACGGCGAGCCGCGCTCGGTCGGCAAGCTCGAGGAGGCGCACGGCGGCACGCTCTACATCGACGAGATCGCCGATATGCCGAAGGAGACGCAGGGCAAGATCCTGCGCGTCCTCGTCGACCAGAGCTTCAACCGCGTCGGCGGCACCGCGAAGGTCAACGTCGACGTGCGCATCATCTCGTCGTCGGCGCGCGACCTCGCCGAGCTGATCTCCGAGGGCTCGTTCCGCGAGGACCTGTTCCACCGCCTCTCGGTCGTGCCGATCCGCGTGCCGTCGCTCTCCGAGCGGCGTGACGACATCCCGGAGCTGATCGAGTTCTTCATGGAGCAGATCACAACATCGGCCGGCCTGCCGCGGCGCAAGATAGCCGAGGATGCGATGGCGATCCTGCAGTCGCACGACTGGCCGGGTAACATCCGCCAGCTGCGCAACAACGTCGAGCGCCTGATGATCCTCGCGACCGGCGACGCCGAGACCGAGATCACCGCCGACATGCTGCCCTCCGAGGTCGGTGCCCTGGTGCCGGCGACCCCGACGGGAGCGGGTGGCGAGAAGCTGATGAGCCTGCCGCTGCGCGAGGCACGCGAGGTGTTCGAGCGCGAGTACCTCAAGGCGCAGGTCTCGCGGTTCGGCAACAACATCTCGCGAACGGCCGAATTCATCGGCATGGAGCGCTCGGCGCTGCACCGCAAGCTCAAGTCGCTCGGTATCGATTGACCGGCGGGTCAATCGAGCTCCCGGACGCCCTTGCTGAGATCCCGCCCGAACCACCGAGTCTCGGCGCGCTATTTGCCGCCTTCTTCAAGATCGGCGTGCTCGGCTTCGGCGGCGTCGCCGCTTTCGCCCGCCACGTGCTGGTGGAAGAGAGGCGCTTCCTGACGGCCCAGGGCTTCGCCGAGCTGTTCGCGCTTGGCTCGACGCTGCCCGGCGCCAACACGGTCAATCTGGCGATTATCCTCGGCGACCGCAGCCGTGGGGTGCCCGGCGCGCTCGCCGCGGTCTCAGGCCTGCTCGGCGCGCCGCTCGCGATCCTCGTCGCGGTCGCCGCGCTTTATGCCCGCTTCGGCTCGCTCGGCATCGTGAAGGCCGGCCTCGCGGGTGCCGCGGCGGCCGCGGCCGGCCTCGTGCTCGGCACCAGCTTCAAGCTCGTGCGTGACCTCGGGCCCGGCGTTGCGACGCTCGCGCTGGTTATCCTCATCGCTGCCGCGTCGGCCTTCCTGAAGCTGCCGATGCTCGTCATCCTCGCGGTCGCGATCCCCGCCGCGCTGGCTCTTGCAACCCTGCGCGAGCGGCGCGGATGAGCGAGACGAGCCCCGTCGTCCAGCTCCTGAAGACCTTCGGCGCGCTGTCGCTGATGTCGATCGGCGGCGCCAACGCGGCGGTGCCGGAGATCCATCGCCAGATCGTGACCCAGCTGCACCTGCTCAGCGACGCGACCTTCGCCAAGCTGATCGCGATCGGCCAGACCTCGCCGGGCCCCAACGTCCTCGTCGTCTCGATGATCGGCTGGTCGCTCGCCGGCCTCGCCGGGCTCGTCGCCGCGACGCTCGCCTTCATCGGGCCCTCTGGCGCGCTGGCGCTTGCGACAGGGCGCCTGATGGCGCGCTACGAGGCCGTCGGCATCGTCGTCCGCCTGCGCAAGGCGCTCGCGCCGGTCGCCGTCGGCTTCATGCTGGCGTCAGGGGTCGTGATGACCCAGACGAGCTACGCCGGCCTGTTGAGCCTCGCCATCGTCGCGGCCGTCGCCGCGCTCGTCCTGCTGACCCGCGTGTCGCCGTTCTGGGGCATCTTCGCCGGCGCGCTCGTCGGCATCGGCGCCTATCTCGTTTCGTCCTGAGCGGATAAACCCACCCCATGAGCCGCATCGCCTACGTCAATGGCCGCTACCTCCCCCACGCCCTGGCGGCGGTCTCGATCGACGATCGCGGCTTCCTGTTCGCCGACGCGGTCTACGAGGTCATCGAGGTCCATGCCGGCGCGCTGATCGACGAGGAGGCGCATCTCACCCGCCTCGCCCGCTCGTTGCGCGAGCTGGCGATGGCGCCGCCGCTCGGCGAGGCGGCGCTGCGCCGCGTCATCCGCGAGGTCGTCGCCCGCAACCTGGTGCGCGACGGCATGATCTACCTGCAGGTCGGCCGCGGGGCCGCGCCGCGCGACCACGTCTTCCCCGATCCGCCGGTGCGGTCCGGCCTCGTCGTCACCGCCCGCTCCGTCGATCCGGCGAAGGGCGCCGCGAAGGCTGCGGCCGGCATGCGCGTGATCATCGTGCCCGACGAGCGCTGGACGCGGGTCGACATCAAGTCGACCTCGCTGCTGCCCAACGTGCTCGCCAAGCAGGCGGCCAAGGCGCGCGGCGCCAGCGAAGCGTGGCTGATGGGCGCCGACGGGCTGATCCGCGAGGGCTCGTCATCGAACGCCTGGATCGTCACCGCCGGGGGCCGCGTCGTCACCCATCCCGCCGACCGCGCGATCCTCAAGGGCGTCACCCGTACTACGCTGCTCGGCGTCCTCACGGCGCAGGGCCTGACGCTGGAGGAGCGCGCCTTCACGCGCGACGAGGCTTATGCGGCGCGCGAGGCCTTCGCCACCGGTGCCACCACCCTCGTCACCGCGGTTGTCGCGATCGACGACAAGTCGGTCGGCGATGGGCGCCCCGGACCGGTCGTCGCAGCACTGCGAACCGGGTTCCGCGATGCGGCGGCGCGGTCACCGATGTGATCTCACCTGTTTGAGGTAGATGGCGCAAATATCGTCGGAAATGACGATCGGCCGATCGCCTTGACCCCCTTGCGGCCGCCCCGACAATCCCCGTAATGATTGGGTCTCGGCCTTATTTGTGGCCAAGCCGCTGTATGCAACCTGCGCCCCGGGCGCCGAAACACACCGCGCCGCAAGGCGCCAAAAACGAGACCTGGACCGAAACCTATGGCCACCGAGCGTCCGCAGAACCTGCAGGATACGTTCCTCAACTACCTCCGCAAAAATAAAGTCCCGCTCACGATCTTCCTCGTCAACGGCGTAAAGCTGCAGGGCGTCGTGACCTGGTTCGACAATTTCTGCGTGCTGCTGCGCCGCGACGGGCATTCGCAGCTCGTCTACAAGCACGCGATCTCCACCATCATGCCGGGCCATCCGATCCAGATGTTCGAGCCCGGCGAAGAGCCAGCCGCCGGGTGAGCGCGATCTTGGGCACGATTTGAGCGAGACCGACGGCTCGGCCGTCGACCGCACCGAGGCGGCGCTGGCCGCGGCGACGCGCGCGCTCGTGCTCGGGCCGTATCTCGACGAGCGCAACGCGGCGAGCCTCAAGATCCGCTCGCCAGAGGCGCGGGTCGCCGAGGCCGGCGGCCTCGCGCGGGCGATCGACCTGCAGGTCGTCGAGGAATCGATCGTCGAGCTGCGCCAGATCCGCCCCGCGACCTACCTCGGCAAGGGCAAGGTCGAGGAGATCGCGACCCGCGTCCACGACGAGGAGATCGCGCTCGTCTTCATGGATTGCGCGCTCTCGCCCGTGCAGCAGCGCAACCTGGAAAAGGCGTTCGCCGCCAAGGTCATCGACCGCACCGGGCTGATCCTGGAGATCTTCGGCCGCCGCGCCCGCACGCGGGAAGGCTCGCTGCAGGTCGAGCTGGCGCATCTCGCCTACCAGAAGTCGCGCCTGGTGCGCTCCTGGACCCACCTCGAGCGCCAGCGCGGTGGCTTCGGCTTCCTCGGCGGCCCCGGCGAGACGCAGATCGAGACCGACCGGCGCCTCATCTCGGAGCGGATGGTGCGAATCGAGGCCGACCTCGAGAAGGTCAAGCGCACCCGCTCGCTGCATCGCAAGACGCGGCGCGACGTGCCGTATCCGATCGTCGCGCTGGTCGGATACACCAACGCCGGCAAGTCCACGCTCTTCAACCGGCTGACCCGCGCCACCGTGATGGCCGAGGACATGCTGTTTGCGACACTCGACCCGACCCTGCGCAACGTCGCGCTGCCGCACGGCGGCCGGGTGATCCTCTCCGACACCGTCGGCTTCATCTCCGACCTGCCGACGATGCTCGTCTCAGCCTTCCGCGCCACGCTGGAAGAGGTGATGGAGGCCGACGTCATCCTGCACGTGCGCGACATCTCGCACGAGGACTCGGACGCGCAATCGGCCGACGTCGAAGCGATTCTGCGCGAGCTCGGCATCGACCCCGACGACCATCGCCGCCTGCTCGAGGTGTGGAACAAGCTCGACCTCATCGACGCCGACCGCGCCGCGGCACTCGCCAACAGCGCTCGGCGCCGCAACGAAGCGCGGCCGATCCTCGTCTCGGCGCTGACCGGCGAGGGCGAGGACGCGCTGACCGCCGAGATCGAGGACCGCATCGCCGAGGGGCGTCCCGTGCTCGAGCTGTCGCTCGACCCCACGGACGGGCAGGGGCTCGCCTGGCTCTACGAGCACGCCGAGGTGCTCGCGCGGGAAGACGGTGACGAGGCGATCCGGCTGCGGGTCCGGGTCGCGCCGGAACGCGCGGAGCAGGTCAGGGCGAAGTTCGCGCAGTAGAAGCTCGCCAAAATAATCAAGTGAGCGGTCGCCGCGCGGCGTGGCGCAAGGTGCGGATGACAATTTCGCCGTCGCCGATGCGATACGTGAGAATGTAGGGATACGGCGAGACGACCATGCGGCGAATATTGCCGCGTCCGGTCGCTTGCCCGGCAAATGGATATTGCTGCAAAAGGTGCGTCACGGCGCGAATGCGACTCTGCACGTTTCGTGCACCCGACGGACTATGGAGTGCGATATCGGCAAGCACAGAGTCGAGCTGGCGCGCGGCGGTGCGGGTAAAGCGCAGCTTCACAGGCCATGCTTCGCCCAGATGGCGCGCACCTCCTCGTCGGTCGCGTAGTCGCCGCGGGCCTCCTCGGCGTCCGCCGCGTCCTCTTCCGCCGCCTCTTCGGCGCTGAACTGGTAGATGCTGGAATCGTCATTCGCGAGTGCCAGCACGACGCGCGCGATCTCATCCTGGAGTTCAGGGGAAAGCGTCCGCGCTGTTGCCACCGCTTTTTCCAGGAGCTCGGTCATGGGCTCGATCATGCACCGGTCTTCGGTGTAGCAAAACCCCCAACTCGCGTTCACCCCAGCGCCTGATCCAGATCCGCGATGATGTCGGCGACATCCTCCAGCCCGATCGACACGCGCACCACGTCCGGGCCGGCGCCGGCGGAGAGCTTCTGCGCGTCGGCGAGCTGGCGGTGCGTCGTGGAGGCCGGGTGGATGACGAGCGAGCGCGTGTCGCCGACATTGGCGAGGTGCGAGAACAGCTTGAGGCGCTTCACCAGCGCGACGCCGGCCTCGTAGCTGCCGACGCCGAAGGTGAAGACAGCGCCGGCGCCCTTCGGGCTGTAGCGCTGCACCAGCGCGTGGCCGGGGTCGCTCTCGAGCCCGGCGTAGTGCACCCATTTCACCTTGGGATGGTCCTTCAGGTGGCGCGCGACGGCGAGCGCGTTGTCGCAATGGCGCTGCATGCGCAGCGGCAGCGTCTCGATGCCGGTCAGGATCAGGAAGGCGTTGAACGGCGAGATCGCCGCGCCGAGGTCGCGCAGGCCGAGCACGCGGCAGGCGATCGCGAAGGCGAAATTGCCGAACGTCTCGGCGATCACCAGGCCGCCGTAGCTGTCCGACGGTTTCGACAGCAGCGGGTAGCGCTCGTCGCCGGAGAAATTGAACGCGCCGCCGTCGACGATGATACCGCCGATGGAATTGCCGTGCCCGCCCAGGAACTTGGTCGCGGAATGCACGACGATGTCGGCGCCGTGCTCGAACGGGCGCAGGAGGTAGGGCGTCGCCAGCGTGTTGTCGACGATCAGCGGCACGCGGGCGCGCCGGGCGATGGCGGCGATCGCCGCGATGTCGGTGACGGCACCGCCGGGATTGGCGATCGACTCGATGAAGATCGCCTTGGTCTTGTCGGTGAGCGCTTCGAGGAAGGTCTCGGGCTTCTCGGTGTCAGCCCATTTCACGGTCCAGCCGAAGCTCTTGAACGCGTGATTGAACTGGTTGATCGACCCGCCATAGAGCCGGCGCGCGGCGATGAACTCGTCGCCCGGCTGTAGCAGCGAATGGAAGACGTTGACCTGCGCGGCGTGGCCCGAGGCGACCGCGACTGCCGCCGTGCCGCCCTCCAGCGCGGCGACGCGCTCCTCGAGCACCGCCGTCGTGGGATTGGTGATGCGCGTGTAGATGTTGCCGAAGGCCTGCAGGCCGAACAGCGACGCCGCGTGGTCGACGTCGTCGAACACGTAGCTCGTCGTCTGGTAGATCGGCGTCGCGCGCGCTTTCGTCGTCGGGTCGGGCTGCGCGCCGGCGTGGATCGCGAGTGTCGCGAAGCCGGCTTCCCTGGTCTCGCTCATGGCCGATGATCTCCGTTGCGGGCGGAGGTCCAACCTAGGCCATGTGCTGCGGAATGTGTTTTCGATCTGGCTCCGTCGGACGGCAGATGCGTCTCGCGGAGGCTAGGTCGAGTGACTTAAAGCTCGCAGGTGATCGCGCTCGAACGCCGGGTGCGCACCCGCACCAGGCGGCGGCGCGCCTCGCGCTGCTCGTTGAAGATTCGGACCACGAGATCGCAGGCGATCAGCGCCATCACCGAGACAGGCAGCAGGCTGGCATAGAGCGCCGATTTCACCAGAGAGGCCGTCCCGTCGTCAGTGGCGACGACGCCGACGATCAAGAGCCCGGCGATGGTGGCGTAGACGACGGTGATGCCGAGGTCGATGAAGCAATCCCAGGCGATACGGGCGATGTTCCGTGTCATGCGCTGTCCCCGATTGCGCCGCATCGCGGCTGACACAGACTTAATACGTGGGAATATATCCCACGTCAAGTCGCTAAGCTTCCGAGCTGGCCGGCGTGAAGATCGCGCGTACCACCGCCGTACGGGCGGCGCGGCCGACGACCGCGATCCCGTCGCCGGCCGCGATCGCGAAGGTGGCGGGGGGCTGGAACAGCGTCTTGTCGCCCTTGCGCTCGACCGCCGCGATCAGGAACGCGCCGGCCGCGCGCGCCTCGATCGCGCCGACCGTCGCGCCGTCGGCGGCACTCCCTTTCGCCGCGGCGACGATCTCGAGCTCGAGCCCGAGCCGGGCGAGTTCCTTGCCGATGACGTTCATCTTGGCGCCCTCGCGCAGCCCGGTCATGTCCTTGTAGAGCAGCAGCTCGGCGATGCGCTCGGCGCCGATGTGCGCGGGCAGAACGACGCGGTCGGCGCCGGCCTGGATCAGCTTGCTCTCGGTCGATGGGATCTCGCCGCGGGCGATGATGTCGAGCTCCTTGTTGAGGCTGCGCGCGCTGAGCGTGATGAAGACGTTGGCCGCATCGTCCGGCAGCACGGTGGTCAGCGCGCGTGCGCGCAGGATGCCGACCTTGCGCAGCACGTCCTCGTCGGTCGCGTCGCCCTGGACCGCGAGGAAGCCGTGGCTTCGCGCCGACTCGACGCGCGCCTCGCCGCGATCGAGCACAACGACCAGGCACGTCGCCGGCTTCGAGATCCTGCGCCAGGCTCTGGCCGATGCGCCCGTAGCCGCAGATGATCACGTGGCCGCTCAGATGATCGATGTCGCGCTGCATGCGGCGTACCCCCAAGAAGGCCTGGAACTGGCTGACGGTGATGAGCTGAATCAGGCTGCCAGTGAGGAAGATCATGCCGGTGCAGCCGGTGACGATCAGCGTGATCGTGATGGCACGGAGCGTGTCCGTATCGATCGGCCGCACCTCGTCGTAGCCGACGGTGTAGACCGTGAGCACGACCATGTAGACCGCGTCGCTGAGGCTCCAGCCGTAGGCGACATAGGCCGCCGTCGACGCGGCCATCACGACGAGCATGAAGAGGATGCCGCCGACCAGGTTGCGGAACGGCGAGGAAAGGGCGTTCAGCATGCGTGGTCAGGGAGCCGGTGCGTCGTTGCGGAGGGACGCAGGCTCTATCAAGATTTGCGCCGCGCGCTTCGGCTAAACATGAAGATCGAGCCCCTTCGCTTCCAGCCAGGCAGCGAGGCGGGCGTTGACCTCGTCGGGTGCCTCCTGCTGCACCCAATGCGAGACCTGCGGGAGGCGCTCGAGCGTGAAATCGGCGACGAGCGGCGCGTAGCCCTCGGTCAGCTCGAGGCCCAGCGCCGCGTCCTCCTCGCCCCAGATCATCAGCGTCGGCACCTCGATCGTCGGCGTCGGCTCGGAGGGGCGGGTGAAGTCGGTCGCGTTGGCGCGGTAATAGTTCAGCATCGCCGTCGCCGCGCCGGGCTTCAGCGCATTGTCGCGGTAGGGCCGGGTGACGGCATCCGGGAAGGCGCTCTTGTCGATCGCCATGCCCGAGAACATGCGCTCGATGACGGCGGCATCGCGCGCCTTCAGCATCAGCTCCGGCAGGACGGGCAGCTGGAAGAACAGCATGTACCAGGAGCGCCGGCGCTGCGCCCAGGAATGGGTGAGCGCCGCCTTGAACACGTCGGGATGGGGCACGTTCATGATCACGAGCCCGTCGAGCGGCCGTGCGCGACGGATCGCGAAGGCCCAGGCGATCCCCGCGCCCCAGTCGTGGCCGATCAGCAGCCGGCGGCGGGCGCCGAGCGCGTCGAACAGCGCCGCCGCGTCCTCGACGAGATGGCGGATGCGGTAGGCGTCGCGCTCGACCGGCCTGTCGCTGTCGCCGTAGCCGCGCAGGTCGGGCGCGACCGCGCGCCAACCCATCGCGGCGAGCGGCTCGAGCTGGTGGCGCCACGAGAAGCGGCTCTCCGGAAAGCCATGCAGGCAGAGCGCGATATCATCGCCGGTGCCCGCTTCGTCGATCGTGAAGCGCAGGCCGTTCGCCGTCACGACGCGTGTCGAAATCCCGCTCATTCGAGGCTCCCCAAAGCAGGGTCGGCTAACCATAAAAGCACGGTCAAGTCCCTCCGCCGAACGGGTCGACGAATTTCGCCTTAATGGGTTTTTAAGCTCCGCGCAGTTTCGCGTGGGGGAGGGTAAGTCATGCCCGCTAATCGACAATTCGCCGCTGCCACGGGGGTGCTGGCGGCCCTGATCCTGACGGCATCGCCCGTCGCCATCTCGGCGGCCCGTGCCGACGACTGCTCCGGCATCATGTGCCTGTTCCATCGCGATGCGGCCCCGCAACCGCAGCCGCAGCCGGCCCAGGCGCCGGACCCCGCGGCCACAGCGCCTTCGGCGACCGCCGATGCCGAGCCGGTCGCGAAGCGGAAGCCGAAGGCCAAGCCCGTCGCGACCGTTACCATCGCGGCCGACCCGGCCGAGGCCGCGCGGCTCAAGCCGATCGCCGCCGCCGTGTCGCGGCCGCACGTCAGGATCGTCGATGCCAAGGCGGGGCAGGGCGCCGACTTCTCGCTCGCCACCTCGCTCGACCAGGGCGGCGGCACCGAGAAGGCCCGGCTGTTCCCCGAGGCGATGCACGTGCTCGCCGGCGCGAAGATCCAGTCGTTCGACGACCTCCAGGGCAAGAACGTGAGCTTCGGTGCCGACGGCGGCGCCGGCCAGGCGGTCGCGCGCAAAGCCTTCGAGGCCGCCGGCGTCAAAGTCGCCGAGACGCCTCTCGAGCTCGACAATGCGCTCGACGGGCTCGCCACCGGCGACATCGATGCCGTCGTGGTCGTGGCGCCGCAGCCCGACGCGCGGCTCAGCAAGCTGCACGCGCCGACCCTGCATCTCGTCGCTTGGCCGCAGGCCGCGACGCTGCCCGAGGGTGCGAGCGCCACGACGATCGACGCCCAGGCCTATCCGGGCCTCGCCAAGGCCGATCCTGCAAAGCCGGATGCAAAGGTCGCCGCGCTCGCCGTCGATGCGGTGCTGGTCGAAAGCCCGAAGGGCGCGCATCAGCCCGCCGCGAAGGCGTTCCTCGGCGCGCTGACGCACCATGCGGCGGCACTGGGCAAGCGCGGTTTCGTCCTGCTGCAGGCCGACAGCGGCCGCCGCGTCGCCAACAACGAGCAGCGCTGAGGCGTCACCACGGGACCGTTTCGCCGTCCGGGCGCGTGAACGTGCGACGCGGACGGCGACGTCTCATCGGTCGTGCGCGATCGGTCCCGCGCACGCGCTTCGACGCACAACCATCTTGCGCGCGGCAAAGCCCGACGTATTCTGATCGGATGCCGTCCCGAGATCGGACCAGAGGTCCCATGCGTCTCCTCGATCGCCGTCGCCTCACTCGCCTCGTTTTCGGCTTTGCCGCCGCCCTCGCATCGTCCGCTCTGCCCGCCTGGGCCGAGAGCGAGATGAGCTTTCGTACCGTCCAGCTCGGGGACCGCGGCTACGCGATCAGCGCGCGCGGGCAGATCACCAACGAGACGCCCGATCGCTTCATCCAATTCCTGAACGAGACGCCGGAGCTGCGCGGGCGGCATCCGGTCGTCCTGCTCGATTCGCCGGGCGGCCGCGTGCTGGCCTCGATGGAATTCGGCAAGGTGCTGCGCCAGGTCGGCGCCTCGGTGATCGTCGCCGGCGTCAGCGGGGACGGCGAGGGCGCCGTCACGTTGACCAACGCGCAGTGCTTCTCAGCCTGCGTCTACGCGCTGATGGGCGCCAGCAAGCGAGTCATCCCGTCGTCGAGCATGATCGGCATCCACCGCATGTTCGCCTACGAGGCCGATGTCGATGCCTCGGGCGACGAGACCGTCCACCGCCGCTACGACGACGGCCGCATGCGCGGCTACCTGCAGCAGTATTCGAGCGCGATGGGGGTGAGCCCAGGCCTGATCTCGGCCGCCGAGCACATCTCGTCGGATCATTTGAAAATCCTGTCGCGCTCCGAGATCCGGCGCTACCACCTCGGCGCGACACGCTGAGGTCAAACCTGTGTTCAGGGCGTGCCGGAGCTTCTTGACTTGCTCCGGTGCAATGCGTATCCGACCGGTCTCGCCGCGACCGGCTTCGCGGGGGAGTAGCTCAGTTGGTTAGAGCGCCGGCCTGTCACGCCGGAGGTCGCGGGTTCGAGTCCCGTCTCTCTCGCCACTTCCTTTAATCCCCGACGAAAGCTTCAGGCGCCGCTCAATAAGCGATCGCCGCCTCGCCGTGGTGCTTGCCGCGCGGCCTGGATCTCGACTTCGTTGACCGCCGCCGCGAGCCGCTGGCGATGCACCACCGCCATCCCGAGCACGACCATCGCGAAGGCCTGGTGCAGCAGCCCGGCCCAGATCGGCACGACAAGGATCAGCGTCAGGATCCCGATCGCGGCCTGCAGCGTGACGAGGCCGACGAGCACGCGCGCCCGGCGTGCGGCCGAGGTGCCGGGGACCGCGCGCGCCGTCCACACAGCCTGCACGATCGCCACCGCCAGCACGAGATAGGCGGTCATGCGGTGCTGGAATTGAACCTCGGCGACACTGTCGACGAGGTTGCGCCACCACGGCGACCGCGGGCCGAGCAGGTCGGCCGGCGGGATCAGCTGGCCGGCCATCAGCGGCCAGGTGTTGTAGGCATAGCCGGCGCGCAGGCCGGCGACGAGCGCGCCGAGACCGATCTGCACCAGCACCAGCACGACGAGGAGGCTCGCCAGCCGCCGCAGGGCAGGGGGCACGGCGGGCTCGCCGGCCGGGCGCTGCGACGTGGCGATCCAGGTTAGCGCCGCGAAGGTGATCGAGGCGAGCAGCAGGTGCATCGCGAGGCGCTCCTGCGCGACTTCCGTGCGCCCGCTGAGCCCTGACGACACCATCCACCAGCCGACGAAGCCCTGCAGGCCGCCGAGCGCGAAGATGCCGAGCATCTGCAGAAGCAGGCGCGAGGGGAGGAGCAGGCGCCGCATGAACAGGCTTGCGATCAGGACGGCCACGAGCGGCAAAACGAGGACGATCCCGAGCAGCCGGCCGACCAGGCGATGCGTCCATTCCATCAGGAAGATCGCCTGGAAATGGTCGAGCGTCATGTTCGGGAACATCACCGCATATTGCGGGATGCGCTTGTACTTCTCGAATGCCTCGAGCCAGGCCGCGTGCGTAAGCGGCGGGATCACGCCCGTCACCGGCTTCCACTCGGTGATCGAGAGGCCGGATTCGGTGAGCCGCGTCGCCCCGCCGAGCACCACCATCAGGAAGACGATCGCAGCGAGGCTCCACAGCCAGGCGGCGACGGCGGTCGAGGGGCGGGTGCTAGCGGCTGGGCTCATGATCTCGGCGGCTTTGCGGGCGAAGGCGTCGCGTTGACGGGCAGGGCGGCCGGCAGATAAGGCTCGCGCCGACGCCATGTCCAGAGGTGGCGCCGCGACATGAAGAGCAGGAGGGATCGAGGATGCGCCGCCGGCAACGCAAGCTCATCGGCGTCGCGGCGACGATCGTCTTCGTCATCGTCTACGCGCTCGTCGCGATGGCGCTCGCCCAGCTCGAGGTGACCAAGAAGGCGCCGACCGTCCTCGAATGGCTCTATTACGCCGTCGTCGGCATGGGCTGGATCCTGCCGCTGATGCCGCTGATCGCCTGGATGGAGCGGCCCGACGCGGACGAGCCGCGGGAGGGCTGAGGCGCTACAGCCCCGCCGCCTTCGCCTCGACCCACAGTTCCTCCATCTCGGCCAGCGAGGACTCGCCCGCCTTCGCGCCCTTCGCGGCGAGCGCGGTCTCGATATGCGCGAAGCGGCGCTCGAACTTGGCATTGGCGCCGCGCACCGCCGTCTCGGGGTCGGCGTCGAGGTGGCGCGCGAGGTTTGCCACGGCGAAGAACAGGTCGCCGATCTCGTCCTGGATCGCCTGGCGCGACGCGCCGTCCACCTCGCGCTCGATCTCGTCGATCTCCTCGCGGATCTTGGCGAGCACCAGCTTGGCGTCGCTCCAGTCGAAGCCGACCTTCGCGGCCTTGCGCTGTAGCTTCACGGCGCGGGTGAGGCCGGGCAGGGCGCCCGGTACGTCGGCGAGCAGACTCTTCGACGCATCACCGCCCTTCGCCTTGCGTTCCTCGGCCTTCATCGCCTCCCAGACGCGCTCGAAGCTGGCCGGGTTGCGCTCGCCCTCGGCCATCGCGGCGAGCAGGCCGTGCGCGGGGGGCGCCTCCGGCAACTCGGCCGTCCCGAGGCGGGACTCGCGCTTCCGGCGCATGGCGTCCCAGATCTTGTCGACGCCGGAAGGCGGCAGTCGCTTCGGCGGCCTTGCGAAGACGTGCGGATGCCGGCGCACCATCTTGTCGCAGACGCCATCGACGATGTCGTCGAAGCGGAACGTGCCCGACTCCTCGCCGAGCCGCGCGTGAAACACGACCTGCAGCAAAAGGTCGCCGAGCTCGTCGCGAAGCTCCGCGTCGTCGCCGCGCTCGATCGCGTCGACGACCTCGTAGGCCTCCTCGAGCGCGTAGGGCGCGAGCGTCTTGTGGGTCTGCGCGAGGTCCCACGGGCAGCCCGTCTCGGGTGTGCGCAGGGCGGCGACGATCTCGATCAGCTTGGCGATCCCGTTGGCGGGCTGCACAGCATTGAAGGGCATGGGCGGACATACTCCTGGCCACGCGCGATCTTCGGCGGGTTCGCAATGGATTGGAAGAGGTCCAAAGGAGCCGAGCCCAAAAGAAAAGGCGCGCCAGATGGGCGCGCCTCGTATCTCGAGAAAGCTTCGATAAGGCTCAGGCGAGCGAGATCGAGAGCGCCTCGCGGCCCTTTGGCGTGTCGACGACGCGCATGTTGACCGCCTGCCCCTCGGCGAGATGGTGCACGCCCGACGGGCCGAGGATCGAGATGTGGACGAAGACGTCCTTGCCGCCGTCGTTCGACTGCACGAAGCCGAAGCCCTTGTTGTCGTCGAACCACTTGACGCTGCCCGAAACCTCGACCGCGGTCGACGGGTCGGGCGCGCGGCGCTGCGGGCGGGGGCTGTCGCCACCGCCACCGGCGCCGAAGGCCGGACGTTGCGGAGCCCGCTCGGCGGCACCTGCCGTGTCCACCTCGAACACGCGGGTGACCTGCATGCCCTTCATGCCGCTGCCGACCGAGACCTTGAGCTTGGCGCCCGGAGGCACCGTTTCGTAGCCGGCCGACTGCAGCGCGCCGATGTGGAGGAACGCGTCGCCCTGGCCGTTCGAAAGCTCGACGAAGCCGAAGCCCTTGTCGCCCTTGAACCATTTGACGACGGCGTCGACCGTCGCGGCCGAGGCGCCACCCATGTCGGGGGCGCCGCCGCCGAACCCTGCTCCCGGCGGCGTGCCGCCGAAGGCCGGACGCGGGGTCCGCGGGACGCGGGGCGCGTCATACTGGAAGGGCCCGTCGTCGTCGAAGCCGCGCTTTTTCGGCCCCCTGAAATCTCTACCTTTATTCATCGTCAGCCTGCTTTTTTCCGCCTTGAACCGCCGCGCCCCTAGCGAACCGAATCCGGACCCTAAATCTCCGGTTAGACAACCCGACGACAAAAAGACCAGCAGCGATCCGCTACCAGCCCATTCCGCCCGTGGGTTTGAACCCGATACAAATGGAAGAAGCCCCGCGTTCCTAAGTCGTATCAGCCCTTTCGAAAATTGGCTACTCGAATTGCGCTATTTTAAAGCCCGCTCGTGGTGAAATTGGCGGCTGCGGACGGGGAGGGTGTCTATTTGGCCGGCGCCCCGAACCGCCGTCCGCCCGGCACTAACGCCTGATCCGCCGCGCCGACCTGCCGGTGCGTCCAATTTCGATGATTCGCATAATCAATATTATGGAACACGAACCATCAGACAGACGAGAAGGACCGGCGCGGGTCGGCTGCTGGGCCGGTCTAGGCGAGCACCATGCCGTCGAACGCCGGCTCGATGCCCGGCGGCAGCGCGGCGGCGAGGGTCGCGTAGTCCATGTCGGTGTGCAGGTTGGTGAGGACGGCGCGGCGGGGCCGCATCTTCGCGATCCAGCCCAGCGTCTCGTCGAGCGAGAAATGGCTGGGGTGGCGCGTGTAGCGCAGCGCGTCGACGATCCACAGGTCGAGGTCCTCGAGCGCGCCGAGGCTGGCGTCGGGGATCGCGTTGAGGTCGGGCGAGTAGGCGATGGCGCCGAAGCGGAAGCCGAGCGCGTCGATCTCGCCGTGATGGACGCGGAACGGCAGCGCCGCGATCGCCCCGCCCGGCCCTTCCAGGCTCAGGCTGCGGCCGGGCTCGAGCTCGGCTTGGTCGAGCAGCGGCGGGTATCCGCTGCCGGGCGGCGTCTCGAAGATGTAGCTGAACGTCCGCCGGACGACCCCCGCGGTGCTGTCGTCCATGTGCATGGTGATGCGGCGCTTCGACTTCAGCACCAGCGGCCGCACGTCGTCGATGCCGTTGGTGTGGTCGGCGTGCGGGTGCGTCATCAGGATCGCGTCGAGATGATCGGTGTCCTGGTCGAGCAGCTGCTGGCGCAGGTCCGGCGAGGTGTCGACCAGGACGCGGGTCGTGCCGTCCGGGCCGTCCCGCTCGACGAGGATCGAGCAGCGGCGGCGGCGATTGCGCGGGTTCGACGGGTCGCAGGCGCCCCAGCCCTGGCCGACCCGCGGCACGCCGCCCGACGAGCCGCAGCCGAGAATCGTGACCCGCGGATTCACGCCGCGCCCCTCATGCGGCCCGCGCGAGCGGGGCGGGCATCTTGTCGAACAGGCGCAGCACGTTTGCCGTCGTCGTCGCCGCGATCTCCTCGTAGGAGACGCCGCGCGTCTCGGCGAGCACGCGCGCGGTGTTCGTCACGAAGGCCGGCTCGTTGCGCTTGCCGCGATGCGGTGTCGGCGCCAGGAACGGCGCGTCGGTCTCGACCAGGATCCGGTCGGCCGGCACGCGCGCGGCGATCTCGCGCAGCGCGGCCGAGTTCTTGAACGTCAGCACGCCCGAAAACGAGATCGACAGGCCGAGCTCGACCGCCGTGTCGGCCAGTGCCGCGCCGGCCGTGAAGCAATGGAGCAGGGCCTTGAAAGCGCCCTTCCCCATCTCCTCGACCAGGATCGCCGCGGTGTCCGCGTCGGCGTCGCGGGTGTGGATCACGAGCGGCAGGCCGCTGAGCCGCGCCGCCTGGATATGCGTGCGGAAGACGCGTGCCGCGACGTCGCGCGGCGGCCGGTCGTAATGGTAGTCGAGCCCCGCCTCGCCGATGCCGACGCATTTGGGATGCTGCGCCAGCTCGACGATGCGCTCGGCCGACGTCTCCGGGTCCTGGTGCGCCT
This sequence comes from Beijerinckiaceae bacterium, assembly GCA_965277735.1. Taxonomy (GTDB): domain Bacteria; phylum Pseudomonadota; class Alphaproteobacteria; order Rhizobiales; family Beijerinckiaceae; genus RH-AL1. The sequence goes on along the minus strand of CBDIDO010000003.1, from coordinate 2,241,452 downwards.
CGTGCGGATGCGTGCCGACCGTGAAGAACACGTCGTCGTAGGCCTCGGCGACCGCCTTCACCTGCTCGAACTTGTCGATCCGCGTCGAGATCGTGATCATCCGCACCAGCCCGGCGGCGCGGGCGCGCGCGACGATCGCGTCGCGCTCCGGCGCGAAGTCGGGGAAGTCGAGGTGGCAATGGCTGTCGATGATCGGGGCTTGGATCGGGGCTTGGATCATGGTCTGCTGTGCTGGCCTCAGGCGGTCGGTTCTTTCTCGATATAGCGCGGGAAGACGGGCGCTGGCGGCGGCAGCGCGTGGCCGGGCGGCAGCCCGAACGTCTCGCCGATCGCCGCGAAGCTGCGGTCGCCCGGCGCGACGCCGAGCCCGTCCAGCATCTTGCCCATCGCCGCCGGCATGAACGGCTGCACCAGGATCGCGACGATGCGCACGACCTCGGCGGTGACGACCAGGATCGTCGCCATCCGGTCGGGATCGGTCTTCTTCTTCGCCCACGGCTCCTCGCCGGCGAAATAGCGGTTGGCATCGGCCACCACCTTCCAGATCGCCGCAAGCGCGCTGTGGATCGCGAACTGAGCCATCGCCGCGCGGACGATCCCGGGCAGGGCACGCGCGTCGGCGAGCAGCGCCCGATCGGCCGCCGTCAGGTTTTCCGGCGCGACCACCCTGCCCTCGCAGTTCTTGGCGATCATCGACAGCGAGCGCTGCGCCAGATTGCCGAGATCGTTGGCGAGATCGGCGTTGATCCGGTTGACGATCGCCTCGTGCGAATAGCTGCCGTCGGAGCCGAACGGCACCTCGCGCAGGAAGAAATAGCGGATCTGGTCCGTGCCGTAGGTGTCGGAGAGCGAGGCCGGCGTGATCACGTTGCCGACCGACTTCGACATCTTCTCCCCCTTGTTGAAGAGGAAGCCGTGCACGACCACCTGCTTCGGCAGCGGCAGGCCGGCCGACATCAGGAAGGCCGGCCAGAAGATGCAGTGGAAGCGCGTGATGTCCTTGCCGATCATGTGGACATCCATCGGCCAGAAGCGCGCGTTCGCGGCCTTCGGGTCGGGCCAGCCGGTGCCGGTCAGGTAGTTGGTCAGCGCGTCGACCCAGACGTACATGACGTGCTTGTCGTCGTCCGGGACCGGGATGCCCCAGTCGAAGGTCGAGCGCGAAATCGACAGGTCGTTGAGGCCGCGCTCGACGAAGGCGATGATCTCGTTGCGGTATTTCTCCGGCACGATGAAGTCCGGCCGCTCGCGGTAGTGCGCCAGCAGGCGATCGGCGTAGGCCGAGAGCTTGAAGTAATAGCTCTCCTCCTCGACCCATTCGACCGGCGCGCCGCCGGGCGCGCGCTTCGTCCCCTCGGAATCGACCGTCAGCTCGTCCTCGGCGAAATAGGCCTCGTCGCGCACCGAGTACCAGCCCGCGTATTTGTCGAGGTAGATGTCGCCGGCCTCTCGCATGCGGGTCCAGATCGTCTGCGAGGCGATCCGATGGCGCGCCTGCGTCGTGCGCACCCGCTCGTCGACATGCGCGCCGATGACGTCGGTCATCGCCTCGAACTGCGCCGCGGTCTCATCGGCCAGCGCCTGCGGCGTGATCCCGCGCCGCGCCGCCGTCTGCTGCATCTTCTGGCCGTGCTCGTCCATGCCGGTCATCACCAGCGTGTCGTAGCCGTCGAGCGCCTTGAAGCGGCCGATCGCGTCGGTCGCGATCAGCTCGTAGGCGTGGCCGATGTGCGGCGCGCCGTTGGCGTAGGGGATCGCCGTCGAGATCGAGAAGGTGGGCCGGTCGGACATCTTGTCTTGCAATGAAAGAAACGCGCTCAGGAGGCGGCGCGGACCGCCGCCGCGAGGTCGGCGAAGAGGGACAGGATCAGCGGACGCTTGTCGAGATTGAGGGCGTCCGTCTCACGGGCGTCGGCGGCGATCTTCTCCCATACCTCGGCATAGGGGGCAAGGCGGCGCGGCTCGCTCTCGCCGCCTTCGCGCACCCGGCGTGACAGCCAGTCGAAGACCGAGGTGGTGGCGATGTCGAAGGCCTGCTCGCCGTCGCGGCCGGTCACCTGATCGGCGAGCCGATGCACCTGGCCCCAGTCGACTTGCGGCAGGCGTTCGAGCAGGCGCCCAACCATCGCATCGAGCTCGACGCCGCGATGGCCGAGCAGGCGCAGCGCGTCGTGCACCGAGCCCTGCGCCTGCCCGCTCGCCGCCGCGATCTCGGCCTCGCCGGCCTCCGTCCAGGGCGCCCCGAGCGTCGCGACGACCTGCCCGATCTCGTTCGCCGCGAGGCCTTTCAGACGCACGAGGCGGGAGCGCGAGCGGATCGTCGGCAGCACCAGGCCGGGCCGGTGCGCGATGAGCAGGAACAGCGAGCGCGGCGGCGGCTCCTCGATGAGCTTCAGCAGCGCATTGGCCGACGAGCGATTGAGGTCCTCGGCCGAGTCGACGATGCAGATGCGGTAGCCCCCTGCCCCCGCGGCGCGCTGGAACAGGCCGATCGCCTTGCGCACGTCGTCGGCGCGGATCTCCGTGTAGAAGCGCTTGGTCTTCTCGTTCACCTCGCGGCGGAGCAACGCGACATCCGGGTGCGACATAGCCAACACCTGAGATGCGGCCTTGGAGTCCGGCGCAACGGAAAGATCGCGCGCCTCGACGGCGCGCGTCTGCGGAAGCGGGTTCGCGAGGAGGAACTTGGCCAATCGCCACGCAAGGGTAGCCTTACCGATGCCGGCCGGGCCGCCGAGGATGATCGCGTGCGGTAATCGCCCGGAGCGATAGGCCTCCAGCAGGTCGCGTTCGTCATCGGCATGGCCGATGAGCGTCGTCGCCGCGCGCGGATGCGGCGTGCCCTCGATGCGATCGGCTTCGTCGGTCTCGCTCATCCCGCCCGCCATCTTCAGGGTCGGGCTTGTCCCGGCCATCCACGCCCCGCCGCTGTGACACGCCTTGCAAACCGATCGCAATGTCTCGGCGTGGCCGGGCGAGCTTTGCCTGAGTCGCGAAGGCCATATGCCGCTCTTGCTTCGAGTGCGAAAACGCCCGATGTCCGCCCCACCCGACCCCGGAGTGCCGCGTGACCCTCGAGCCCGACGTCGACATCATCGTCTCCGGCGCCGGCGCCTCGGGCCTCGCCGCGACGATCGCGTTCGCCAAGGCCGGCTTTTCCGTCGTTTGCGCCGGCAGCTCCGAGACGCGACCCAATGGCCGCACGGTGGCGCTTTTCGAGGGCTCGCTGCGCCACCTCAGGGCGATGGGCGTGTGGGGCACGTTCGAGCCCGACGCGCAGCCGATCCGGGCGATCCGCATGATCGACGACACCGGCGTGCGCATCCCCGTGCCGCCGCTGACGCTCGAGGCGCACGAGATCGGCCTGCAAGCGCTCGGTGCCAACGTCGAGAACGACAAGCTCGTCGCCGGCCTGCTCGCCGCGGCGCAGGCGCTGCCCAACGTGCGGCTCACCGGCGCCAATCTCGCCGACATCACGTTCGAGGACGACCGCGTCACCGCCCACGATGGCAGCGGTACGATCTCGGCGCGGCTGCTCGTCGCGGCCGACGGCAAGAATTCGCCGGCGCGGATCGCCGCCGGCATCGGCGCCCGCGCCTGGACCTACAAGCAGGTGGCGCTGACCGCCCTGCTCTCGCACCGCAAGCCGCATGGCAACCTTTCGACCGAGTTCCACACCCGCGGCGGCCCCTGCACCCTCGTCCCGCTCCGCGCGACCGACGCGCACCCGCACCGCTCCTCGCTTGTCTGGCTGATGGATCCGCGCGAGGCCGAGCGCCGGCTTGCGCTGCGCGACGAGCAGCTCGCGATCGAGCTGCAGCACCAGACGCGCTCGGTCGTCGGTCGCATCGAGCTCGGCGCGGCGCGCGGGCATTTTCCGATGGGCGGGCTCAAGGTGAGCCGGCTCGTCGCGCCCCGCATCGCGCTGATGGGCGAGGCGGCACACGCCTTCCCGCCGCTCGCCGCGCAGGGGCTCAACCTCTCGCTGCGCGACATCGCCGATCTGGTGACGACCCTCGTCGCCGCGCGGCAGGCGGGCACCGACATCGGCACGCTGGTGCCGCTGAAGCTCTACGAGCGGGCGCGGGGCCGCGACATCGCGCTGCGGACCAGCGGAATCGACGTGCTCAACCGCTCGATCATGACCGATTTCGCCCCTATCGACGCCGCGCGCGGCATGGGCGCCGTGGCGCTGCGGCTGGTCGGCCCGCTGCGCCGGGCGGTAATGCGCGAGGGGATTTTGCCGCCGGGGCCGGAGCTGGGACCGTCGTTCGCCAGGTGAGGGGGCACTACCCCCGAAAGCCCCGTTCAGCACAGAATATAATTTTGGACCTATCGGTGATCCCGCGCATTCGGTTCTCACGAAACACTGGTACGGGAGAAAACCAATGCTCAAGGCACTGACGATCGTCGCGACCGCCGCTGTGGCCACCGCCGCCCTGCCGACCCTCGGCTTCGCCGAGTCGGCGATGGTGACGCATAACCACGGCATGATGATGCACCATCACAGCATGATGATGCATCACCACGGGATGATGATGATGCACCACCACCCGATGCACCACGGCATGATGATGAAGAAGCCGATGCACGCGATGTAATTTGCGTCCGACGGAGGCTCGGCGGTCTTGCCGACGCCTCCGTCGCCCTCTTCAAGGGCGGATTTTTTTGCGACCAAGTGTCTGTAATTTGATCGAAATTGGCGACCCCGGCAGGGTTCGAACCTGCGACCTGCCGCTTAGAAGGCGGCTGCTCTATCCAGCTGAGCTACGGGGTCGAGCTCATGTCGGCCGGCCTCAGTGGGTCCACTGCCCGCGCCGGCCCGATTTGAAATTGTCGGAGTACGACAGCACCTTGCGGTCGATCGGCTTCGGGTCCTCGACACGATAGGCGATGCCGTTGCGCTCGGCATAGGCCACCGCCTCCTCCTTCGAGCCGAAGCGCAGGCTGATCTGGCGGTTCATGTCGCCGGACGACGTCCAGCCCATCAGCGGCTCGACCTGCATCGCGGTCGCCGGCTCGTAGACCAGCACCCAGAGCTTGGTGGCGCCCTTGCCGGACTGCGTCGCGGAGGGCGACGGCTTGTAGATGCGTGCGCTCATCGAACCCTCTCGAACTTTCGCGGCGGCCTGGTCGGGGCAGCAGGATTCGAACCTGCGACCTATAGTTCCCAAAACTATCGCGCTACCAGACTGCGCTATACCCCGAATTCCGCTGGCGCGCCCAAGGGGAATCGAACCCCTGTTTTCGCCGTGAAAGGGCGACGTCCTAGACCGCTAGACGATGGGCGCGTGCGAGGCGCAATAGCATGGCATATCGCGCGAGAACAGAGGCGCCTGTCGCCGCGATGTGGCGACATAAAAGGCGGCATTGCGGCAACACTGTTGCTCGATTGAGACAGACTTGAACATGGTGCCGCAATCTGAAATATTTCGTGAGCTGATGCGTCGCCGCATCGGCACGGGCCGATCGGGGGATCGGCTCGCAAGAAGGGGGATCCATCTTGACGACCACTAAGCACACGCGCGCCGATGTCAGACGCGCGCCCACGATCCGTGTCGCCGCCCACAGCGTCACGGCTTTGGCCGAGGCGGGTGCCCGCGGCCACGCATTGTCGCCACACGAGGTTCGTGCCGTCTGCGAAGCCCTGCAGGTCCGGCGCGTCCCGACCCAGTTCCACAGCGGGGTCTGAGCAAGTCGGCTGTTGCCGACTTGCTCCACTTTGAAAGCTAACCCGCCGCCGCCGGCGCCCTGCCCTCAGGCCGTTTCCACCAGCAGAAGCTCCGCATCGCTGCGTGCCACGATGCGGAGCTTTTTTTCGTCCGCGATCGCGGCGCCGTCGCGCTCGCCGAGCGGCACGCCGTTCATCTCGACCGCGCCGCGCGCGACGACGAGATAGGCGTGATGCCCTTCCTCGAGCGGGTGCTCGATCGCGGCGCCCGCGGCAAGCGTGGCGCCGGAGACGCGGGCATCGGCGCCGATCTCCAGCGCCTCGCCGTCGCCAGCAAAGCCGCTCGCCAGCGCGACGAAACGGCCGTCGCGCGCCTCGTGCGGGAACGGGCGCGTGCCCCAACGCGGCGCCCCGCCCGCCTGGCGCGGCAGCAGCCAGAGCTGGAACAGCCGCGTGGCCTCGGCCTCGTGGTTGACCTCGGAATGCGCGACGCCGCTGCCGGCGCTCATCACCTGCACGTCACCCGCCTCGGTGCGTCCGGCGTTGCCGAGCGAATCCTCGTGCGTGATCGCGCCCTGCCGCACGTAGGTGACGATCTCCATGTCGCGGTGCGGGTGCTTGGGAAAGCCGTGGCCGGCGGCGATCTCGTCGTCGTTGAGGACGCGCAGCGCGCCCCAGCCCATCCGCTCGGGGTCGTGGTAGCCGGCAAACGAGAAATGGAAGCGCGCCTTCAGCCAGCCGTGGTCGGCGCCGCCGAGGGCGGTGAAGGGTCGGATATCGATCATGGGTTTGGTCCGGGGCCGCCCATTTCCGGCCTGCGCGACGCGCGGGTCCGGAACCGGCCACTTCTACGATGACCAAAAGGTGGGGGCGAGACGCGAGCATTCAAGGCGCGGTGGCGCCCCCGCTCCGTCGGGCTACTCCCCGTCGCGCTTCATCAGGAACAGCAGAACCGAGCGCCCCGTCACCTCGTAGACGTCGCCCGGCTTGAACGACGGCGTCTCGGCGAGCGCCGGCTGGTTGGTGTCGATCAGCAGCTGCCAGGAGATGCCATCGGGCGTCTCCGGCAGGTGGAAGCCGACGCCGTCGCGCCAGCCGTTGAAGACGAGCAGCATGGTGGCGTCGGAGCCGCGCTTCTTGACGCCGGTCTCCTGCGCGCGGCCGTCCATCAGCATGCCGACGCAGCGCGTGTTGTCGTCGCCCCAGTCGCCTGCCCCCATCTCGTGGCCGCCGGTCGACACCCATGTCAGGTCCTTGAAGCCGCCGTCCTCGTAGGGCTCGCCGCTGAGGAAACGGCTGTGGCGCAGGATCGGGTACTTGTGGCGGAGCTTGGTGAGCTTCGTCGTGAAGTCGACCAGCGACTGGCCCTTCTCCTCGAGGTCCCAGTGCAGCCAGGAGATCTCGGAATCCTGGCAATAGGCGTTGTTGTTGCCGCCCTGCGTGCGGCCGAACTCGTCGCCGGCGAGGATCATCGGCGTGCCCTGCGCCAGCAGCAGCGTCGCCAGCATGTTGCGGATCTGGCGGGCGCGCAGCTCGTTGATTCCGGCGTCGTCCGTCGGCCCCTCGACACCGCAATTCCAGGAGCGGTTGTCGGAATTGCCGTCCTTGTTGTCCTCGTTGTTCGCCTCGTTGTGCTTCTCGTCGTAGGTGACCGTGTCGTTCAGCGTGAAGCCATCGTGCGCGGTCACGAAGTTGACGCAGGCCCAGGCGCGCCGGCCCTGGTGGTTGAAGCTCTCGGCCGAGGCGCAGAGGCGCGTCGCCAGCGTGCCGACCGACGAGCGGCCGCGCCAGAAATCGCGGACGTCGTCGCGGAACTTGTCCGTCCACTCGGCCCAGCCCGGCGGGAACGAGCCGACCTGGTAGCCGCCCGGCCCGATGTCCCATGGCTCGGCGATCAGCTTTACCTTGGCGAGCACCGGGTCCTGACCCACGGCCTTGAGGAATCCGGATTGGTTGTCGAACCCGTTCGGCTCGCGGGCGAGGATGGTGCCGAGATCGAAGCGGAAGCCGTCGACGTGCATCTCCTCGACCCAGTAGCGCAGGCTGTCCGTCACCATCTGGATAACGCGCGGATGCGACAGGTTCACCGTGTTGCCGGTGCCGGTGTCGTTGACGTAATGGCGCTTGTCGTCGGGCAGCAGCCGGTAATACGAGGCGTTGTCGATGCCCTTGAACGACAGCGTCGGCCCGAGCTCGTTGCCTTCGGCCGTGTGGTTGTAGACGACGTCGAGGATGATCTCGAGCCCGGCCTCGTGGAAGCGGGCGACCATCTCCTTGAACTCGCGCAGCGAGTTCGGCACGTCGTGCGCGTAGCGCGGGCTCGGCGCGAAGAAGCCGATCGTGTTGTAGCCCCAGTAGTTGGCCAGCCCGCGGTCGACGAGAAAATCGTCCTGCACGAAGGTGTGGATCGGCAGCAGCTCGACCGAGGTGACGCCGAGCTGCTTGATGTAGTCGACGACCGCCTTCTGTCCCAGGCCGGCGTAGGTGCCGCGCAGCTCCTCCGGCACCTTCGGGTCGAGCTTGGTGAAGCCCTTGACGTGCGTCTCGTAGGTGATCGTGTCATCCCACGGCACGCGGAAGCCGGCCGGCTCGCCGTGCCAGTCGAAATCCTGGTCGACGATGACGCATTTCGGCATGAACGGCGCGGAATCGCGCTCGTCGAAGGTCGTGTCGTCGCCCGACTCCATCTGGTAGCCGAACAGCGCCGGGTTCCACTCGAGCTCGAAGGCATGTGCGCGGGCATAGGGGTCGAGCAGCAGCTTGTTCGGGTTGAAGCGGTGCCCCTCCTCCGGCAGGTACGGCCCGTGGACGCGGTAGCCGTAGAAGGTGCCGGGGTGGATGTCCTCGAGATAGCCGTGGAAGATCTGGTCGGTGTACTCGGGCAGCTCGACGCGGGCCGTCTCCTGCTTACCGGACTCGTCGAAGAAGCAGACCTCGACCTTGGTGGCGTTCGCCGAGAAGACCGCGAAATTGGTGCCCTTGCCATCCCAATGCGCGCCGCGCGGATAGGGAAGGCCTTCCCTGACCTTGATAATCCTGTCTTCGGCCAAGGAGCGCTCCATGTTGCTCGGGCGATGCGAAATGTGGCGTGTGCCGCCGTGCGTTGCACGTAACGGACACGGGGCCAAGACGTTCACGTGAGTTCTTCTTGTCGCCGCAGTGCGACTCGTTGCACCGCACTGCAGCAACGCGTTGATAAGGAACGCCCATGACGCTGTCATCATGATCCGCGCGCTCGTCTTCGACGTGCAGGGCACCCTCGTCGACTTCCATGCGCCGCTGATGCGGCTCGGCGCGGACGTCTCCGCCCGAAAGGGGCTGGACCTTGATTGGGCTGCGCTCGCAAGGGAGTGGCGCGGGCTTTACCGCGAGGCGATGGATGCGATCAACGAGGGGCGCCGCGGCTTCGAGCGCGTTGACGTCATCTATCGTCGAGCCCTCGACGTGCTTTTCGAGGCGCGCGGCCTCGGCGACGCCTTCTCCGCCGCCGAGCGCGACGAGATCAACACGGTGTGGACCCGGCTCGACCCGTGGCCCGATAGCATCCCGGGCCTGACGCGGCTGCGCGAGCGCTTCGTCCTGGCGACCCTGTCCAACGCCGGCATGGCGGCGCTGGTCGCGCTGGTGAAGCACGCCGCCCTGCCCTTCGACGCGATCCTCTCGGCCGAGCTGGCGCGGGCCTACAAGCCGGCGGCCGCGGTGTACCGGCTCGCCGTCGACTATCTCGGCGTGCCGGCGCCGGAGATCATGATGGTCGCCTGCCACAAGTACGACCTGCACGCCGCCAAGGCGCTCGGCATGAAGACCGCCTTCGTCGCGCGCCCGCTGGAATTCGGGCCGGACGCCGCGCCGGATTGCACGCCGGAGCCGGGGTTCGATATCAATGCACGGGATCTGTTCGATCTAGCGGGGGAGCTGGGGGGCAGGAGATGAGCGACGGGGATGCTGATGCCGTCTGCCTCAAGCGCGGCCGGAAACCTCCGCGATCATCCGTTCGATCACTGGCTTGAGTTCGCGCAGTCGTTCCGTGATGACGCGCCACAGCAACCGCGTGTCGACTGCGAAGTAGTCATGTCGGAGCACGTTGCCGATGTCGCGAACCGCGCGCCAGTCCACGCCGGGGTAATGATCGGTGAACGACGGCGACAGCGCCTTGACGGCTTCGGAGATGATGAGCAAGGCGTGCTCGGCCATTCGCCGCAGCACGTAGTCGTCAGAGAACCGCTCGAACGTCACGCCGTCGAGAGCCTTGGTCAGCTCGTCGATCTCATCGCGGATATGCCCGAGGCGCACGAGCGGGTTCTTGCTGGCCGCCATCAAAAAACGCGAACCGCTTCCTGTTCGACGTCCGAGCGGATGTATTTCGAGAGACCGTCGCGGGTCGAATAGCCAATGTTCACGTCCGGAAAAGCGCCGCGCAGATCGTCGTAGGCACCCATGAAGTTGCTGAGGTCATAGAAGCCGTCGCCCGCAGCATCGACGAAGACGTCAACGTCGGAATCCTGCGTGGCTTCGTTCCGGCCGTGCGAGCCAAAGAGGTATAGCGCGCCCACGCCGCGCGCCCGCAGAGCGGGTTCGACGGACTTCAAGCGGGCGATGACCTCGTTGCGGTTCATTCCTCATCATATAAGAGGTGAACCTACCCCGCCAGCGCGTACACCTTGGCAGCCGCGAGCATCTCCGAGCGGCGCCGCGCGAGGCGGGCGAGCGCGTCCTCGTCGGCGCCCCAGTGGCGCATCTGATAGTCCTCGTCGACGTGGGCGGCGGCGAAGGCGGCGTCGGCCGTCATCGCGCCATGCGCGACGGCGAGCGCCATCAGCACAGAGCCGGTCAGTGAGGTCATCACCGAGAGCGCGGCGAGGCGCAGCGGGCCGGCCGGCGCGTCCACGATCGCCGCGACGGCGGCCCTCACCGCCGCGAGCGCGGCTTCGGGCTGCGTTACGAACATCACGGCCTGCGTGGAGACGAAGGTCGCGCCCAGCTTTTCGCGCGCGAAATCCAGCACCGGATCCCACGCCGCCGCCTGCGCGGCCACGAGCGTCGCGGGATCGGCGGCGCGGTAGCAGACGAGGTCGCTTTCGGCGAATTTCGCGGTCTCGGCCGCCGTCTCGGCCATCGTCTTGGCGACGCCGTCGAGCGCGGAATTGACGAGGCGGGTCAGCGGCATCGTGCCGGGGTCGATGATCTCGCCCTGCCCCGCCCACTCCGTCGCGATCGCCTCGGCGAGCCCGCGGGTCGGCACGACGAGCGGCCCCTTGGCCGGCGTGCGCACCGGCTTGCCGTCGAGCACCGGGCCGAAGCCGCCCTCCTGCGCGGTGACCGCGACGTCCTTGTAGAAGCGGCGCGGCAGGGTCTTCTGCATGTCGCGGCGCGCCATCGCGACCGGGTCGATCGGCTCGTTCGCGCTCGGCGCCAAGTCCCGGCTCAGATCCCGGCGCATGTTGCGGTCGTCATCCTTGCTGGTCACGCCGCCTCGCGGGTCGGGGCGTCGGGCAGCGCGCGCTCGAGCGCGTCGAAGCTGTCGGCGACGCTGGCCGCGCCGGCGGCGAGGAGCGCGGCCGGCTCGTGGTAGCCCCAGGCGACGCCGAGCGGCGTGACGCCGGCGGCGACCGCCATGCCCATGTCGAAGCTCGTGTCACCCACCATCGCGGTTGCTGCGGGAGCGATGCCCGTCTCGCCCATCGCGGCCGTGAGCATCGACGGGTCGGGCTTGGAGGGATGGTCGTCGGCGGTCTGGATCGTGGCGAAGAGCGTGCGCCAGCCCTGCGCCTCGAGCAGCGCGGCGACGCCGCGGCGCGACTTGCCTGTGGCAACCCCGAGCAGCGTGTCGGCGCGCGCCGCTAGCCGCTCGAGCGTCTCCTGCGCGCCGGGAAAGATCGGATCCTCGTAGGTCGGCTGCCGGCGCAGGTCGTGCCAGGCGTCCTTGTAGGCTTCGGCAAGGCCGGCGATCGGCGCGTCGTCCCCCGCCAGCGCGAGGAAGGCCTCGTGCAGTGAAAGGCCGACGACCGACAGGGCCTTCGCGCGCGGCGGCGGCGTCAAGCCGAAGGCGGCGAAGGCCTGGGCCTGCGCCGCCACGATCTGAAGCTGGCTGTCGACGAGCGTGCCGTCGACGTCGAATACGATGAGTCTCACGTGGTCTCCATCGGCCGGCGCGCGGCCGATGTCACCAGCCGCAAGCCTCAGCCGTGATTCCTGGCGGCCTTGGCGCAGGTGCGAACGTAGGACTTCATGTCGTCACCGGACAAGCCCTTCGACTTGGCCTCGTCGCGGCAGGCCATGCGGCCGGCGAGCTCGGGATGCTCCTTGGTGACGCAATCCTCGATCGCCTTCTTCTTGTCGGGACCCTTCAGGCCCTGCGACTGCACCTCGCTGCGGCAGGCCTGCATCGCCGCCTTCATCTTTCCGCCCTTGCCGCCGCCAGCCCCGTCGCCGCCGCCTGCACCGCCGCCCATCGGCGCACTTGCACCCGGAGGCGGGGCGCCGGCGCCGGCATCCTGAGCATAGGCGGGGGCGGCGATGAGCATGGTCGCTGCGATCACGATGACGAGTGATTTCATTGGTCTAACTCCTTGGGCGGCGCGTTCTCCGCGGCTTTGCGAGGAACGGCGCGCCGGCTCCGGACCCTCCGCGCCTCCCATCATCTTTTGTCTTCTTCTGGGCATTCCGGGGAGTTTCGCCCTCCGGCGTGCGTCGGGGCGATCACGCTTGCTTGATCACTCCGCCTGCTTCGTGCCTGGCCGGTCGCGGCTGAGGCCGGCAGCGGCCAGCTCGCTCTCGTAGGCCGCCCATTTCGCGCCGAGCGCGCAGCCCATCTCGTGCAGGTATCCCCACGTGTAGATTCCGGTGTCGTGCCCGTCGTCGAACCCGAGCTTGACCGCATAGCTGCCGATCGGATCGACGGCGCGGATCGCCACGTCGCGCTTGCCGCCGGTGATCTTGCGCTCGCGCCGGTTGTGGCCCTGCACCTCGGCGCTCGGGCTCATCACGCGCAAAAGCTCGGCGGGCAGATCGAAGGCGCGGCCATCGTCGAACGAGACCTTGAGACTCCGGCCATTGTCCTGCACCTTGAGTTCCGTCGGCCAGGCGACATGCGCTTCCGGCATCGGTACCGTTCTCCACTTAAAGACCTGCGTCCCCAACGCTATATGAGCCCGATGATCACCGCCAACGCGCTGGCGCACCCCGCCGCCGCCGATCTCCTCGCGACACCGCCCGATGCGCCGCTGGTCGACCCGTTCGGTCGGCACATCAGCTACATCCGCGTCTCGGTCACCGACCGCTGCGATTTCCGCTGCGTCTATTGCATGGCCGAGGACATGCAGTTCCTGCCCAAGCGCGACCTGCTCTCGCTGGAGGAGCTCGACCGGCTGTGCTCGGCCTTCGTGCGCCGCGGTACGCGCAAGATCCGGCTGACCGGCGGCGAGCCGCTGGTGCGGCGCGATCTGATGCGGCTGGTCCACAACCTCTCGCGCCACCTGGATTCGGGCGCGCTGCAGGAGCTGACGCTGACGACCAATGGCTCGCAACTGCATCGCTTCGCCGGCGACCTGGCAAAGGCCGGCGTGCGCCGCGTCAACGTCTCGATCGACAGCCTGCAGCCGGAGAAGTTCAAGGCGATCACGCGCCGCGGCGACTTGTCCGTGGTGATGAAGGGGCTCGACGCCGCGCAGGCCGCCGGCCTCGCCGTGAAGATCAACATGGTGGCGCTGAAAGGCGTCAACGACGCCGAGATCGTGCCGATGATCCTATGGGCGCACGAGCGCGGGATGGACCTCACGCTGATCGAGGTCATGCCGATGGGCCAGATCGGCGAGCAGCGCATCGATCAATACCTGCCGCTGTCGCGCGTCCGCGCCGATCTGATGGACCGCTTCACCCTGACCGACCTCGCCTACAAGACGAGCGGCCCGGCGCGCTACGTGAAGGTCGAGCAGACCGGCGGCCGGCTCGGCTTCATCACGCCGATGACGCATAATTTCTGCGAGAGCTGCAACCGCGTCCGCGTCACCTGCACCGGCACGCTGTACATGTGCCTCGGCCAGGACGATGCCGCCGACCTGCGCGCGCCGCTGCGCGCCTCGGGCGAGGACCACCTGCTCGACGAGACGATCATCGCGGCGATCGCCCGCAAGCCGAAGGGTCATGATTTCATCATCGACCGCAGCGTCGGGCGCCCGGCGGTGGGGCGGCATATGAGCGTGACGGGGGGGTAACGGGCGTTGCCGACCCGATCTCCGCCTCAGTCACGCCGGGGGCGGAAGACGAGCACGCGCTGGACCGCGAAGTTCACGAAGAACATGGCGAACTCGGCCAACACTTTCGCGATCGGCGCGACGATGTGCAGAAAGATCACCTGCAGGGTTATGAGCCCGTAGGACGCCATCATGCTGAAAATCACCAGCATGACGAATTTGACCGCCTCGGCGTCGGCGAGCCAAGATCGTTCATGTCGCCGGCCCGCACAAACCGTGGCTCAAGGCAAGCGAGCCGACCGGGCTCGAAGGGCGTTGGTGGCGCGCCGCGCGCAGGAGCAAGGTGTTCGAAGAGGTGGCTCACCTCGCCTACCGGGAACATGCGAAGGCCGCGCTGAAACGCTGCTGATGGTCGGCATTGCCTGCACGGTGCCGCACAGAGAGATTTTGCCAACGATGGGCTTTGCCTATATTGGCGTTCGAAACCGTGTGACCGCCGCTTCGGAAGTCATGTGCGAGGAGAAGATCATTGGAAAAAGAGACCTCTCAGTCGCAGCCTGCAAAAGACGACAAGGCTTTACGGTCCGGATTCGGCAAATGGGACGATGCCTACAAGAATTTACCGGATGATGCGAAGCCTGATACGACATTCTATGCTGATACGGTCGGGCTGACTTATTGGATGGCGGCGGCATTTTTTGCAGATATACCGACGGTCGAGGACTGGGGTTGCGGTAGGGGCGGCTTCAAGCATTTCTATCGAGGCAATTACATCTGCGTAGATGGTAGCAACACGCCGTTTGCCTCAAAGGTCGTTGATCTCTGCACTTACAAATCAGAGGCGCCTGGCATTCTTGTTCGTCACATACTCGAACACAACCACAGATGGCAGGAAATTCTCGACAGTGCCGTGGCGTCCTTTCAAGAGAAGATGTGCCTCGTGCTTTTCACACCGTTTGCGGAGAAGACCTGTCAGATTGGCGACAACGCGGACTATGGCATCAACGTGCCCGATTTGTCCTTCTCGAAAAAAGATATCGAGGATCGGCTCGTTGGGTTGAAGTGGAACTTGTTCGAGAATATCGTGACCAATACGCAGTACAATGTCGAGCACATATATTTTATCTGGCGATGAATTGGGTCTGAGCATGGGGTCTGGATTGTCGTTCACGTAAGTCGATGTATTGTCGGCTAGAGCAACGTGGGGCGGCACAACCACGTCCTTGAGACAACGACGCCCCATCCGAGCCGCCCTCATAGGGAGCCGCCCAAAGCAGCGGCGGCGGAAATGCGGTCTGAAGTTTAGCGAGCGGTAAAGAAACGTTTGATGCCGCTCGGTCTTGCCCGAAGCGAGGTCGGATCCACTTCCTTTTCGAGCCGTATCCGATACACCGCGTCAAGCGATGCCGCGAGAGTGTCGCGAAGACGCTTCTGGTAGCGCGACTTGATGTCGATCTCGGGTTCTGATCGTTTCGTCAGAACAGTTCTTATGTATTTTCCATAATTATAAGTCTCAATGCCAGCAAATGCGCTGTATATACTTTCGACAACGTGTGTCTCTTGCCGGTTCCATATGACGAATTTGCCGGCACGGATTTCAAAATTCCACTGATGGAGTCCGTCGTACTTTTCGTGCTCGGCTTCGTTGACGGCATGGGTCAAGACGACGACGCCGTCGACCTTGGTCACCAGCAACATTTCCTCGATCGCGCGGATCGGATCGATCGAGTGATCGAGCGCATTCTGACAATTGACCAAGTCGAAGGTGTTTTCGTCGAAGACCGCCGTCAGGTCTTCGGCGAAAGCCTGTCGCGTGGGGATCGGCGGCTCAACGCCGTGGGCGCTCAACGCCGCGCCATAGTAGGGCGCCAAAGGATCGACGGCGGTGATGTCAAGCCGATGGCCATCGACCGCCTTGGCGAGGCGTGTGAGCGGTCCCGAACCGACATCGAGGATTTTCCACCCGGCACGCGGCACGGGGGTGTTGTTGTCATCCCAAGGATCGTCGTTCTCGAGACGTCGCTTGAAATCGTCCGGCCACTCGCTCCCGCCAGTGCCAATCCAGTGCTTCCAGAACTCAACTTCGCTGGCGACACCTGCCGACCACTTAACGAGTTGGTCCGAAAGCGACGTGTCCATATTGCCTCGCATGAATTTCCACGGGCTGGCAGCAGGTATTCCCGGCGCTGTCGCTTTTGAAGCCGCTGCGGAGGTGGCAACACCTCTCACGTACTTTTTCGCTTCGCAACCTTCTTCAAAGGCCCGTTGCCTGGTCTCAGGCGCCTCTGCCGAATGGCCAAAGTCGGCGCCGTCTCCCTCCGCCCTGGACGACGCGTTCCGCCTCCAGCGCGTCACAGCGCTTGGCGAAGGCCAACGCGCGCTCATGCGCCTCGATCGTCAATGCGCGCTGGCGCTCGTTGTCGGCGCGCAAGGCGCGCAGTCGCGCGGCGTCCGCGCTCAAAGGTTCGTCCATTGTGCCTTCCCGGTCCTTGGTTCGAGCCGCGCCTCCAGCAACGCGAGCCAAGCCCTTGCCTCCGCGGCAGTTACCAGCGCCGGCAGCATGTCGGCCTTCGTCGCGTAGATGGGTTCGCGCGAGACGAGGGTTTCCATGGCCGCATTGTCGGCGAACATGACAAGATCGACGATCGAGAACGCGTCTGGCGGCGGCGCGACGTCGATGCCGGCAACCTGATAAACGATGACGTTGTTGCAGGCGAACGCCTCGGGAAAGGCGGCGAGGACGCCGCACTCGCCGCCGAGGACCAGATGCAGGTGTGCCCGTGCGGCGAAGGCATGGACCAGTCGCACGATCATCTCGGCCCGCCGCTCCGGCGGCAGCCGTCCGACGACATCGAGCGCGACGATCCGGCTGCCCTCGGACCTCGCAGCCACGCTGGCTGTCGTGCCGACGGTCTCGATCACAAGCCAACCCAGAGGCGCCTCCGCCATCCGCTGTAGCGCCTCGGGCGCAGTGGCGAGACTCTCGACGACAAGCACGGAGTCGAACCGTGACGCCGCAAGACTCCGACAGTGGGTATAGAAGGTCTCTCCGAAACCGCGGCCGAACATCGCGTTAGTCCAGACCTCGGCCGCGCGAAGCCTCGTAAGGTCGATGCGGGGGTCGATGGCGCTCGCGTGGGCAACCAGTTCGGCAAGCGCGTGCGAGGTGCGCAGGGCCAGCAGCCCGGACCGCAGCGTCTCGCCGTCCTCTAGGACCGCCTCACCGTCTCCGGCCATCGCGAACGCCTCTGGATCGAACAAGGCGTTCGGCAGGACGAGACGCGGCGCATCGGCGAGACCGGCCATGATGCTGCGGGGGTGCCTTCGGTAAAAAAGGACCGCGTCCTCCGCCGTACGGATGTCGGCCCCCGCCGCCACTGCGCGGCAGGTCAGATCCCAGTCCTCATAGGCAAAGGTGCGGCCGCCGGCGCAGTCGCGGTAGCCCAGCTCCCGCAGAAACGCGGTCGGCGCCAGGATGCAGGACATGAACGTGTGGTGCCCTGCGAGCCGGAATCGGCCGGTCCGCGACAGTGGCTCGAAGCGCAGCACCATCCAGTCCCCATCGAACCAAACGCACAGAGACGGCAGGGCCACGGATAGGCCGCCGCTCGTGGCTGCCGCGTGCATATTGGCGAGGTAGTTGAACGAATACACGTCGTCACCGTCGACTGTCGCCGTGAATGCGCCGCGTGCCGCCAGCAAACCGGCATTGCGCGAGGGGCCCAGCGAGCCGTTCTTGACTTCGATCCGCTCGATTCGAGCGAACGCTTCGCTTTCGAAATCATGTAGCACCGCCCGCGTGGCAGCGTCCGGGCTATCGAGAACCGCGATCAGCTCTACAA
Organism: Beijerinckiaceae bacterium; assembly: GCA_965277735.1. Taxonomy (GTDB): domain Bacteria; phylum Pseudomonadota; class Alphaproteobacteria; order Rhizobiales; family Beijerinckiaceae; genus RH-AL1. The sequence goes on along the minus strand of CBDIDO010000003.1, from coordinate 2,223,747 downwards.
CGAGGCCTTTTGTCTTGGCGTGGAGGGTCGTGTCGACAAGGGAGCGTAATGTAAAGGAAAGGAGGGTGCCCTCGCGGTGACCATTGAGGACGATCGATATGTCTGGGTTCTTCACGGGCTGTCCCGGTCCGTTGTTTTCGTCAGCCACGGACGCCGCATCTAGCCAATGCTAGCGACCGAAAGTCCCCCGAAATCGCTTCGGACGGACGTGACCGACGTGGGATCGCATCCGACATCGCCTCCCAGAAGTTAGCCCGGCAGTGACGATCATGAAGCTTCGCCTACAGCATGGCGACCCCGCGTCCAAGGTCGCGCCATCTTGGGGCGCCAATGGATCAACCGCGGTTATGTCAAGCTGATGGCGCCGCGGGAGGCGGAAGGACGCCGCCGCGGAGCGGGCGCACCGCGCCCGTCTCGATCACGCGCCACGCACATGCTCCACCAACCACCTGCCCTTAGCGTCGCTTGCATGCAAACCGCTTCCCGCAGCTGGAAGCGCCGATAGGATTTCGCCTCACGCCCGACGGCGCGCAGGTCCCGACGTCCAGTAGGTCTCCGACGTGCGTTGGCCTGTCACGACCCCTGTCGCAGCGGCAGGCGGGGGGAGGCCTTCGCCCCTCCCCGGCTCCGTCCAGTGGCCGAGACCAGGCTCACTCGTCGTCGTCGCCACCACCCTCGTCGCCGCCGCCCTCGTCGCCTCCGTCGTCGTCGCCGCCTTCGTCTTCGCTGTCGTCCTCGTCGGAATCGTCGTCCTCGTTCTCGGCGTCATCGTCGCCTTCCGAGTCGTCGTCTCCTTCTGAGTCGTCGTCACCCTCAGCGTCGTCGTCGCCCTCCGACTCCCCGTCCTCGGACTCGTCGTCTGCGTTTTCATCCCCCTCGGCGGCATCGTCGTCGCTCTCGGCGTCGTCGTCGCCTTCCGCGTCGTCGTCGCCTTCGGACGCGTCGTCCGCCTCCGCGTCGTCGTCATCGCTTTCGTCGCTGTCGTCTTCGGACTCATCGTCCTCGGACTCGTCGCTGTCCGACTCGTCGCTCTCGTCCGACTCCGACTCGCTCTCCTCGGATTCCGACGACTCGCTGCTCTCCTCCGACGACTCGCTCGTCTCCGAGGTCTCGCTCGTCTCCGAGAGGAACTCGGTGGCCAGCGAGCTGACGCCGGTGAGGGCCGCGGTCGTGGCGAGGAACGTCGTGAAGTCGAACGAGGCGAACTCGGTCCACATGCTCTTGCTCGCCCAGGAGACATACTGGCCGTAATCCTGAAGGATCGTCCCGTTGAACGGCTTGCGGACGTGCTCGAACAGGTCGACGGCGATGTGCGCGTAGTCGGTGATCGTGTACTCGGTGATCGCGAAATCGACGCCCTGGCCGCTGTTGGTCACCGGCTCGGTCGTGTTGGACCAAACCTCTCGCGGCGGCTGCATCGGCACCTTGGGCACGAACACCCAATTGTCGCCGTCGTTGAACTTCTCGTTCAGCAGGTAGTCGTAGGGCATGTAGCAATAGCCCTTGTCGCCCCAGTCCGGCCCCCAGGAGTTGCGGACGATGAAGACCTTCTCGGTGTCCGAGTAGCCGACGGCGCACATCGAATGGCCGCTGTGCTTGGCGCGGGCGACGTCGTCGGGCGAGGGCATCGGCACGACGCCGCCGCGCTTCGAGCATTCGTCGAACGAGTCGAACAGCGCGATGCCGAAGACGATCGGCTTGCCCTCGGCGAGCGCCTGCTTCCAGGCCTCGAGCTTCAAGGGCACCTGCGCCATGTCCTGCACGCGGAAGGGCGCGGCGTCCTTGTAGGCCTCGCCGCCCGGCTTCTTGAGCACGAGGCGCGGATCGAACGGCCAGACGTGCTCCGGGCAGGCGCCGAACTTCGACAGGCCTTCCATCGCGAGCTGGATGACGCTGCCGTCGTCCTTGTCCTGCGAGCCGCCGCGCCAGCGCGCGTTGTAGTAGATGAACAGGCGGCTGATGTTGGTGTCCTGCTTCGAGGCCTTCTTGACCCAGTACTCGTAGGCACCGGCCACCGCGTTGGCGACGCAGGAGGACGTGTCGCCCTGGTCCTCGATCGGCGTCATCAGCGAGCGCAGGTCGACCTTGTTCGGCAGCTTGCCGAACTTGACCGAGACGCCCGGCTGGTATTGCGCGGCGCCGGCCTTGGCCGCCATCGGCACGTAGCCCGAGGCCTTGCCCTTCGGAATGACGCCCGCCGCATCCGGCATGGCGTCGCCGTCGTCGGCTTTCTTGGGTTCGTCGGCGTCCCCGTGGCCTCCCGACGCTTTGACCTCGCCGGACTTCGCCTCGCCAGACTTGGCCTCGTCGTGCTCGGCCTCATCGGCCTCGTCGCCGTGCTCCTCGTCGTGCGCCTCGCCGTGCTCGGCCTCGTCGTCGTCGTGCTTCTCCGCGTCCGCGTCGTCGCCCTCGTCGGTCTTCTCGGCCTTCTCGTCGCCTTCGCCGGTCTCGCCGTCGTGATCCTTCGCCTCGTCGGCGTCCGCTTCGTCGCCCGCGGCCTCGTCGTCGCCCTTCTCCGCGTCTTCCCCGTCGTCGGCCTTTTCTGACTTCTCGTCGCCGGCATCGTCGCCGTGCTCCTTCGCCTCGTCGGCGTCGGCCTCGTCGCCAGCGGCCTCGTCGTCGCCCTTTTCCGAATCCGCGTCGTCGGCGTGGTCGGGCTTTTCGGACTTGGCCTCGCCGGCCTCGTCGTCGTGCTCCTCCGCCTCGTCACCCGCTTTCTCTTCGTCCTCGTGGGACGCGTCCGCGGGCTTCGGCTTGCTCTTCGCGAGCGTCTTGCCGCCGGAGCCGATCACCTCGGCCGCGAGCATTCCGGCGGCCACCACGGCGGCGGTCTCGAGCACCGGCTTCAGCTTGGACTTTTTCGGCGCGGGCGCCTCGGCGGCAGGCGCCGCGGGCGCTGCGGCCGGGACTGGCGCGGCAGCGGCCGGCGCAGCAGGCGCCGCAGCGACGGGAGCCGCCGCCGGCGCGCCGGGCTCGAAATGCACCGGCGCCATCGGCGTCGCGTGCTCGGGGTCGATCAGGCCGGCGGAGGCGAGCATGCCGCCGATCTCCGCGATCGACTTGTCCAGCGCGCTCAGGGTCAGATAGCGATGGTCGTTGCGCAAGCCGTCGGCGATGCCGTCGCGGATCGTCTTGAGCTGGCCGAGAACCTGGGTCGGGACCGCGCCCGCGTCGCCCGGCGTCGCACTGGCGACGGCGCCGATCTCGGCAACCGATTTATCGAGCGCATTCAAGGTGAGGTAGCGGGGATCCCCCTGGACGCCGTCGGCAAGGCCGCCGCGCAAGACCTTCAATTGGCTCAAGACTTCGGCTGTCACGCGACTTCCCCGCTGAACGCAGACGACAATGCGGTCACAGAGGCGTGACCGCGGCGACCGTTGCGCAGCAGTCCCAGTCAAATCAAGTGTAAAGCTTTGCTTTTGATCGAAATGGTTAGGGCTGTTGCTTCAGCCGGCGCGGCGCATAGCCATTTGGGTGCATTCCGCCTGCTGGCCGGCGGCGCAGGCGAGCGTGTCCCGCAGTGCCGAAGCCATCGAGGCGACCATGTCGGCGACATCGAGCTCATGCGACGGGTCGATCGCGGCGAGCTCGGCCTCCAGGGTCTGGAGGCGTTCGAGAACCATGTCCATCATACGCAACGCCCTACGGACTACAGAGCGGACAGCGTAAAGCGATAGACTTAACGAGATGTGCAGCGGCGTCCGATCACTCCGGCGGGGACGTCGCGGCAAGGCCATCATCCAAAGGCTCGGTGCGGCCGGTCTCGAGATCGATGAGGACGCCGAAATGGTCTTCATCGATGAGCTGGTCGAAACGGATCGCCGCGCCGCCGTCGATGAGGCGGACGACGCTGCCGGAGAAGGCGCCGAGCTCGACCCGCTCGGCGAGCTCGAGCGGCTTGCCGCAGGTGAACGCGGCGCCTGAGCGCGAGAGGTTGACGATTCGCGCCATGCTCGGCGGCAGGTCGTGGCGCTTCAGGGTGGCCAGGCGCTTGATCGGAACGATGCGCTCGTGCTGGCGGCCGTCGCTCGCGACATCCGACGACGGGCCGGTGCCGTTGAGCCAGGTCACATAGGTCCCGAGCTTCGACCGGGGGGCGGGTTCGAACCGCAGCTCGAAGCCGCCGTCGAGAACCTCGGCGATGACGGCTTCGACGATCCCGATCTGCGGGAGCTGCAGGGTCACGGCGTCGACGAAGCTGACCGGCGCGTCGGTCAGCACGGTCATGCCGGAGAGCGACATCTTGACCGCGCAGCACGCGACATCGGGGCCGCCGTTGATCGAGCAGATGCCGTCCAGCATGACCGCGTGCTCGCGATCGATCGCTGTGACAAAGTCGCGATGTTCAACAGCTCCGTTCATCGGTCCCTCCCGGCCCGCGGCAGGCGCGGCGCCCGCTCGAGGGAACAAGACGTCCGAAGGCGTTAAGGACGCGTAAGCGAATGTGTGGCTCTCGCCGTCAGCCAGCAAGATCATGTGGAGAGGCGCGCCTCGCGGCGAAGCAAAGCGAGGCCGGCGACGAGCGCCGCGGCGAAGCCCGAGGCGGCGCCGACGCCGAGCGCCCAGCGCGGTCCGTAGGTGTTGGCGATCCATCCGACGATCGGCGCGCCGATCGGCGTGCCGCCGAGTGCGACGCCGACGCGCAGCGCCATCACCCGCCCGCGCATGGCGGGCACGGTGGAGAGCTGCATGAGACTGTTCGTCGTGTTGGTGACGGTGAGCGAGGCGACCCCGATGACGACGAGAGCGGCGGCAAACCACCAATAGCCCGGCGCCACGGCGGCCAGCGTGCAGCCGAGCCCGAAGACGAGGGCGCCGACCAGCAGCACGTGGAAGCGGGCTTCTCGCGGCGGGCTCCCAGGAACGCGCCGGCGACCGTGCCGATCGCCATGATCGACGACAACAGGCCGTAGCCGCGCGCATCGGCGTGGAAGATGCCGACCGCCATGGTCGAGATGAAGATCGGGAAGTTGAGGCCGAAGGTCCCGATCAGCGCCAGCATGACGAGGACCGCGCGCAGATCCGGCCGCCCCCACACGTAGCGGAAGCCCTCGCTGAAGCTGCCTCGCGCCCGCACCGCCCTGGCGTTCGGCCGCAGCTCGGCGCCGCGCAGCAGCGCCAGCGACGTCAACACCGCGAGGAAGGAGGCGCCGTTGATGAGGAACGCCCAGCCGGTGCCGAACGCGGAATGACCAATCCGGAGACGGCGGGGCCGATCATCCGCGCGGCGTTGAACGACGTCGAGTTGAGCGCGACGGCGTTGTGCAGGTCGTCGTCGCCGACGAGCTCGGCGACGAAGGTCTGGCGCACCGGCGCATCGAACGCCGCCGCGCAGCCGAACAGGAAGGCGAAGACGTCGACCTGCCAGAGCTTGACGACGCCGGCGACGGTGAGCGCGCCGAGCATCAGAGCGAGCGTGCCCATCGTCGCCTGCGTGGCGATCAGTAGCCTGCGCTGGTTGAAATGGTCGGCTGCGTAGCCCGTCCAGGGCAGCAGCAGAAGCTGCGGCCCGAACTGCAGCGCCATGACCAGCCCGACGGCGGAGGCGTCGTGATGGGTCAACTGGGTGAGCACCAGCCAATCCTGCGCCGTCCGCTGCACCCAGGTGCCGACGTTCGAGACGAAGGCGCCGGCGACCCAGATCCGATAGTTGAAGCTGCGCAGCGACCGGAAGACGCCCGACGCGGCTGCCGTCACGAGGGCGTATTGCCGCCGTGGAAGCGGCCGAAGTGCCGCGCGCCGAACAGTCCGATCAGCAGGAGGCCGGCGGCAAACGCGACGACGTCGGCGGTATTGTGCAGGTCGAAATCGCCGACGCGGCAGACGAGCCAATAGCCGGCGACGAGATTGAAGAAGCCCCAGAGCACGTTGACGGTCGACGAGGAGAGCCCCTCCCCCGGCGGCTTGGCGAACGGGCTTTGGAACGGCCGGCCCATCATGCCGCTGACGAAATGGGGGATCGCGTTCCCCAGCACGGCACCGCCGCCGACATAGGACAAGAGGGGAAGCCAAACCATTTCAGATGCTCCTTGCGGGCAGCAGATCGAGGATCGCCTGGGTGGTGCCGGTCTCGCCGAGGCGCGGGAAGACGTTGCTGATGCTGTAGTCGTGGGCCTGCGGACGCGTGTCGGTCATCGCGTCGATCGCGAGGATGACGTTGAAGCCGAGCTCGTAGGCCTGACGCGCCGTCGACTCGACGCCCGTTCCTGTCGCGACGCCGACGACCACGACCTGGGTGACGCCGCGTGCTCTCAGCTGCGCGTCGAGATCGGTGCTGGCGAAGGCGCCCCAGGTCCGCTTGGTCACGACGAGGTCGTCGGGTTGCCGATCGAGCTCGGGGATGAGGTCGGTCCATCCGTCCGGCCGCAATGTCGCTGGTCGGGGCTGCTCCGTGCGGCCGGGCGCGCCACCGGCGACGTTGACGAGCACGACCGGCAGGCTGCGGGCGCGGAACGCGTCGGCCAGGGCGCGCGCGTTGGCGATGATGTCGTCGATGGGATGGACGACAGGCAGGCCGATGAGACCCTTCTGCAGGTCGACGACGATCAGGGCCGTGTGCGGGTCGAGCGTGGTCAGCGCCATGGAACAATCCTCTTCGAGATCACGCGCCGTCACTCGTCGACGAGGCGCTTGAGCAAGCCGACGGCCTTGGCGACCTCGTCCTGCTCCTGGCGCGAGAGCCGCGCCTGCAGCGCGCGCGTCAGCCAGTCCTGGCGCGCCGCGCGCCCCTCTTCGAGCCATGTTCGGCAGGCCGGCGTGAGCGACAGGAGCGTCTGCCGCCCGTCCGCGGGGTCCGGCGCGCCGCGCACCAGGCCGGCTGCCTCGAGCGCGGCGATCACCGGCGCGATCGATTGCGGCCGCATCCCTTCGGCGCGGGCGAGGGTCGACGCCGTGGCGGCACCGTCCATCTCCAGGCGCAGCAGCGCCGACACCTGAGACGGTGTGAGGTCGCCGGCATGCGCCCGCTCCCGCAGGCGCCGCTTCAGCTTGCCGACCAGGGCGCGGAGATCCTGCGCCAGAGCCGATGCCTGCAAAGCCTGCTGATTATCCCGCACGATTGGCATGGCGGAGCATCTATCAGATCAACAGGAAACTGTAAAGGTATCTGTTCAGCCAACCTGGTGGGTGCGACGTCCGCGCATTATTCGCGGAAGACCGACAGGCCCGCGAGAAGCGGCGCGTGCGCGGCGAGCCGGCGGGATGCGAACTCCGTGAACAGCCGCACGCGCTTCGTCTTGCGTGTCTCGCCCTGTGTGAGGAGCCAAACCGTTCCGTAGAGATGCAGCTCGGTGCCCGGCACCCGCGCCAGCAGGGGATCGGCATCGCCGACTAAGCACGGCAGTGTCGTCAGCCCGAGCCCTTGCCGGACGGCCGCGATCTGCGCGTCGCCGTTCGTGGTCCGGAACGGCACCCCCGTGGTGCGAACCTCGCCCTCGCCCGCCCAATCCGGGATTCCATGCGTGCTTATGACGATCCACCGGACGGGATCGGGCGCGCCCGCGCGCCACGCGGCCAGTCGATCGCGGGACATGTAGACGCCGCCGAACAGCTCCGGTCCCTTCAGGCCGTGGAGATTGAGCGGCAGGTTCTTGCGGTCGTAGACGACGCGGAGCGCGACGTCGGCCTCGCGGTTGGTCAGGTTTGCCAGCTCGCCGGACGACAGGATCTCCATCTCGATGTCGGGATGCAGACGGGCGAAATCGGCCAGGTCCGGCATGAGCAGGTGCGTCGCGAGGGGCGGCGCCAGCGTCACCCGCAGAAGCCCGCGCACGCTTTGGTCGCGCCCGAAGACGCGCGTCTCCAGCAGGTGCGACGAGGCTTCCATCTGCTCGGCGAACGCGAGGACGTCCTCGCCGGACGCCGTCAGGCGGTAGCCCGAAGGTAGCTTTTCAAACAAGTGCACCCCGAGGCGGTCCTCGAGCTGGGCGACGCGTCGCAGCACGGTCGAATGGTTCACCCCGAGGCGCTCGGCAGCGGCCCGCACCGAGCCGCCGCGCGCGACGGCGAGAAAATAGCGAACGTCATCCCAGTCGATCATGGTGCATTCCGGCACCGCACGGTGCGCCTTCCGAAGCCCGTATCTAGCACATCGAAGATCAGCTGCGCCTGTCGAAGACTGGCTGCGCTTGGCGCCCGTCGCCAGCCGGATCGATTTCGCACCACCGATGTGCGCGCTTGCGCACTCAACGCCTACCGCCGGCGGACCTAGATCGAGGGCCTCGGGGGACCACCCCGAACGACCAGAACGGAGCTGAAGGAAGTCATGGGAAAGCTTGAAGGTAAGATCGCCGTCGTCACGGGCGGATCGAGCGGCATGGCGCTGGCGAGCGCCAAGCGGTTCGTCGAAGAAGGCGCCTACGTCTTCATCACGGGGCGTCGGCAAGAAACGCTCGACGAGGCCGTCCAGCTGATCGGCCGGAACGTGACCGGCGTGCGCGGCGACGCGGCCAATCTCGACGATCTCGATCGCCTGTTCGATACGGTGAAGCGGGAAAAGGGCAGCATCGACGTGCTCTACGCGAGCGCCGGCATCGGCCACGCCGTCCCGCTGGGCGAGATCACCGAGCAGCATTTCGACGCGACCTTCGACCTGAACACGCGCGGCACGCTGTTTACAGTCCAGAAGGCGCTGCCGCTGTTCCGCGATGGCGGATCGATCTTCATGACCGGGTCGGTCGCCTCGGTGAAAGGCTTCCCCGGCTACGGCGTGTACGCGGCGAGCAAGGCGGCGTTGCGCTCGTTCGCCCGCACGTGGCTGAACGAGCTGAAGGGCCGGAACATCCGGGTGAACGTGCTGAGCCCGGGGCCGATCGCGACGCCGATGCAGGACCAGGTCCTCACCGCGGAAGCGAAGCAGATGTTCGAAACCCTGATTCCGCGGGGAACGATGGGTCGCCCCGAGGAAATTGCCGCGGTCGCGCTGTTTCTCGCCTCGGACGAGTCGAGTTTCGTGAATGGCGTGGAGCTGTCTGTCGACGGCGGCTTCTCGGCCATCTGACGGTCGGCCCCGCGCCATCGACGACGGGGCTCAACACCAAATCGGAGACGCATGATGAGCTACGCGATTGTAGGATTCGGCAAGATCGGCCAGGCCCTCGCCCACGCCTTCGCCCGCAAAGGCATCGACGTGAGCGTCGCGAGCCGCCGACCGCCTGAGGACTTGGCGCCGCAGGCCCGGGCGATCGGTCCCAAGGTCGTCGCCAAGGCGTTGCGGGAGGCTCTCGAGGCCGACACGATCTTCCTGGCCATGCCCTTCGGCGAGTATCGCGAGCTTGCGAAGGCCCTGCCGAGCTGGGACGGCAAGACGATCATCGACGCGACGAACGCGTTTCCGGTCCCAGATGAGCTCGGTGGCCTCCCCGCCTCCGCCGTCGTCGCGAAGGCGTTTGCCGGCGCCAAGCTTGTCAAAGGGTTCAATCACCTGGGTGCGGCCAAGCTGGCCGCCGATCCGGTCGTCGAGGGCGGCCACCGGGTCGTCTTCCTGTCGAGCGACGACGAGGACGCGATCGCGCCCGTGGCGGCCTCGGCCAAGCAACTCGGGTTCGCCCCCGTCACGCTGGGAAAGCTCGCCGAGGGGGGCGCGCTGGTGCACGCCCGCGGCCGCACCTGGGGCCCGCTGATCTTCCAGGACCTGTTCAAGAAGGAGCCGTGACGTCCGACGGCAAGTCTTCTTCGGACGCCTCGGGCGAATCCTGGACCGGCAAGGCTAACGTCGGACGCGGACGGGGACGACGAAGGCCATCTCGTTCGCGGCCGCGCCCGCAGGTGGCGCTGGAAATGGGGCAGCCTCTTTCACCAGCAGCATACCAATTCGGTCGAGCTGCGGTGACCCTGAACTCTCGACAACCCGCTCCGAGAGCAGAGAACCTCCTGCATTTATCTCGAAGGCTATCTTGACGGTCCCGGCTGTCTGCAACTCACGCCCGAGCGCGCGCTTTGCAGCTTCAAGGCGCCGCATCAACGACTTTTGCCAAAGCGAGATTGCATGCGCTGTAGCGTGGCTCCGGCGATCTGCGTTCTCGTCTGCATCGATCTTTGTTGGTGTATCGGCCCCAGTGGGAGCTCGCTCGTCCTTTGGCGTGGCCGGAGGCGTTGCGGCAGCGGCTGCCGGCGGTGGTTTTGCTCGCGCTTGTTGCTGCAACACGGCAGCCGGGTCTTGCGCGGGTGGCGGCGGTGATTCCTTCAACGGCTCTTCGTTTTGTTTGGGCTCTTCCGATGGCTTTTGCGGCGGACGCAGGTCGTCAGGTTGCTGTTGGGATACAGACGCTTGAGCGGGCTGCTGCTCAGGCCCCTCTGGCGCATTGCTCGCCGGCGCGGAAGACGCATCAGCCGGAGGCAGGTCGATTACGATTGCGCCGTCAGTTTCGGAAGCGACTTGATCAGGTTGCACGCGACCGGCCGCGATGACGAGGCCGGCGAAAAAAATGCTAGCGACCAGCGTCATCGCAGCAGCGTAGTGCAGGATCTCGCCAGCGCCAGCTGGCGGATCTATCAAGTACGAGGGCCAAACACGATCGGTCGCCGGATCGGCCACGCTCAGAAGCGTTGGTTGAGGCCGACGAAGAAGCCGCGGCGCTCGCCGTACTGCGCCTGGAAGACGCCAATGCCGGAGCCATCGCGGATGTCGTATGGGTGATCGGCCACGTTGACGACCGTGAAGCGTAGCGTGGTCGGTTTCGCCGGGACCAGCTTGAATTCTTGCGCGATGCCGAGGTTGACGACGGCGTGCGGGGCGACCGTGCCGGTGTTGGCGAACCCGTCGCGCAGCCCGCTACCGTAGATCACGTCGGTGGAGAATGTCGTTGCGCCGATGCGATATGAGCCGCCACCGGAGACCGTGAACAGCTGATCGTGATCGGTGTAGATGTAGTTATTCTGGATGTAGGCCAGCTCGTCGGCGTCGAAGAGATATTGGTTGGACGACACCTGCGTTGCCCGCTGCTGCGCGACGGATAGGTTGCCGTAGGCGCGGAAGCCGCCGTTCACATAGTTTATTTTCAGCTCGCCGCCCTCGTTGTAGGCCTTGGCGTAGTTGAAGGCGGTGAGTACGAGCGCCTGCCCGAACTGGCCGTCGTCGAGCAGATTCGTCGCGATCTTGTAATAGCCGTCGAGCCCGACATCGAGGCCCGGCAGAATGCGCTGGGTCACGCCGACGTCGAAGACGTTCGAGCGCTCCGGTCGCACCGGGCTTGATTGCGTGACTTCGGGCGCCAGCGTCGTGTTGGCGAACGTGTCGACCGGCGTCGGGCCGGATAGCGCGAGCTCCGGCGGCGTGAAATAGCGCGCGTAGCCAGCGTGGAAGGTTGTCGTCTCGAAGGGCTTGTAGACGACGCCGAGCCTTGGACTCAGCTGATCGGTCGTGACGTATTCACTCATGTAGTCGTAGCGCAGGCCACCGGTGACGGCGAGCTGGCGCGTCAGATAATACTCGTCGGACAGATAGACGCCGTCGACGGTGCCGGTTTTGCTCGTGTTCGCCGGCAGGATGAAGGGACTGTCTATCGAATTGCCCGCGGCATCCGTCGGGAGCACGGTGTTGGTATCGAGCGCGTTGGCATGCTCCACCTGGGCGGTGAAGCCGAACCGCACCGTGTTGCGAGCCGACGTGTGATAGGCGTTGTCGCCTTGCACGCCGTTGACAAGGCTGGAGCGGGTCACGTCGGAAGCCACGCCATTGAAAACGATGTCGCCGATCGGATCCGGCGTGAAGTGCAGCTCGGAATAGCGCTGGAAGTACGAGACCTGTGTGTCGAGCGGACCGATCGTCTTTTGCCAGGCGAGCACGTTGAATATCGAGCGCTCGACCTGGTTCTCGTTGAGTTGAGAGGAGTTGAAATTGTCGACGCCAAGGGCTGTAAAAGCCGGCGCGACCCCAGGCGAGTTCGGGATCTGATAGCTGGCGAGACTTGCCCCTGACATGAATGTCAGCCGCGAATTGTCCTCCAGCAGGCCCGAAAGATAGAAGAAGTAGCGCCCCTGTCGTGTGTCGTCGTGGACGGCTTCGTGCGCAGGCGTCGGGTTCTCGATCCCCAGACTATCGGACGTGAAACGGCCGGTTGCGAAATAGTCCCATCGGCCGCTTGTGCCTGACTCGGTCAACGTGGTTTGGATCGTGCTGTGGCTGCCGCCATACACGTCGACGCTGCCACCGGGTTCATCGGCGCCGTTGCGGGTTTGGATGTCGATAATGCCGGCCGTGTGCAGGCCGTATTGGGCCGGCAGCGCGCCGTCGAGCAACGTCAGCTCACGGATGAAGGCGGAATCGAGCACCTGGCTGAAGCCCGATACCCCGTCCGGCAGCAGAATGCCGTTGATGCGGTATTGCGCATTGGCGTGCTCGTTGCGGATGTGAAAGTCGCCGCTGCCCGCCGAGTCCTGACTGACGCCGGGCAGTTGGGTAAGCACGGCGTCGAAGGGCGTATTACTGCCAGCTGGCAGCGTGTCGACATTGGCTTTGGTGATGGTCGTCGCGTTGGCCGGACCGTGCGGAAGAATTTCGGCGCGCACAGCTCGTGCCTGCCCCTCGCTAACTTGCGCTGCCGCAATCGCAGGAGAAACAAGCCCTGCACCAGCGCCACCTACGGCGTCCGACGTACCGGCGCCGCCTACTGGACTAGGAGCCGTTGCCCCTCGAGCAGGCGCGTTCTGCCCAAGGCTTCGCACGGGTCGGCTGCCAGATGCTGTCCGTGTTCTCTTAAGCTCACTCTGACGCTCTGATTGATGCGGCTGCGCCGGTCTCTCCGACCGCGTGACCTTCCTTGGCGCGGTCGGAACCACCTTTTTCTTGGGCTCGATAAGCGTGACTGACGGTAAGGTTGTCTGCGCCTTTACGGCACTCGATCCGGCGATGCCGGCGAGAAGGCCTGAGGCCGCGATCATCATCTTGGAACGGACACGCATGCGGGCAACTCGAGAAGTGTAATGTTATACTGTTACACTCCCGGTCTCGGTTCAACCCCGATTTTGCCGGGTTTGGCGATGGTGACAAATGCGTCACGCCTCCAAAGGCCTTGTCGAGGCTGACCTGCCCGCGGCTCGTGCCAATACATCAGGTATTGCCGGGCTATTCAGCTAGGCTCGCCACAAAAGGAACGTGAGCTTTAAGGCAGCAGCTTGCGGGGTCACCAGCGCCTTGAATGCGCGCGAAGCCGTCCCTCGGCCCCTACTCCACCAGGTTGCCCGCCCTGATGTTGCGTTCCCGCACCACGGCTTCCAGGCGGCGCCGCCGGGCGCCGTAGATCGTGCGCGCCTCGCGCATCTCGGCATCGGCGGTGAGGACGATGGTCCATTTCGGCGGATCGGGGACGCGGTTGGCGATGAGGTCGATGCCGAGCGTCTCGAAGGCACGCAGCACGAGGCCGATCTCGAGCGTCGCCTTGCCCCGCTCGAGCGACGAGATCCATTGGCGGGAGACGCCGCAGGCGCGGGCGACGTCGCTCTGCTTGAGGCGCAGGAAGCGGCGGTAGCTCTTCGCCTCGCGTCCGATGTCACGCGACGTTCTCATGTCCATGTCGACCTCCCTGGTTGGCGAAAAGCGTCGTCGAGCGCTGCCACGGCCGCGCAAACCGGTGCCGAGCGCCGACGCAGGCCGAAACCGTGTCGGCGTGCGGCGACGCGGACGCGACCCGGTGCCCGCAAGCGGCGGCCGCCCGGCGACCGCGTGCCGGCGTCCGGCGGCGCATCGACGGCTGGGCCGCGCCGTCCGGCGACCGCGCACCGGCCGCCAACGCTCTGAGGCGACAGGGTTTTTTGATCCGGCAGATCATGGAGGGGCTTGCTCGGCGAACGCTTGTAGGTAATAATACCTAGTCGTCGTTTCGCCGGCAAGCGGGAGGTCGCGTGGGCGCCCTACTCCACCACGATGCGCGGTGCCGGCCGCTGGCGGGCGCCTTCGAGCCCGGCGCGAACCTTGTCCGCGATGGCGCGATAGGCCAGGCCCGCGGCGCTGTCCGGCGAGACCGCGACCGTGGGGCGGCCGGCGTCGGCCTGCTCGCGGATCTGCAGCGTCAGCGGCACCTCACCGAGGAAGGGGACGCCGAGCGTCTCCGACTCGTGGCGGGCGCCGCCGTGGGCGAAGATGTCGGAGCGGCCCTGGCAATGCGGGCAGACGAAATAGCTCATGTTCTCGACGATGCCGAGGATCGGGACGCTGGTCTTCTGGAACATGGTGACGCCGCGCCGCGCGTCGATCAGCGCGAGATCCTGCGGGGTCGAGACGATGACGGCGCCGGCGAGCGGCACGCTCTGGGCGAGCGTGAGCTGCGCGTCGCCGGTGCCGGGCGGCATGTCGACGACGAGGCAGTCGAGCTCGCCCCAGTCGACCTCGCGCAGCAGCTGGTTGATCGCGCTCATCACCATCGGCCCGCGCCAGATCATCGCCTCGCCCTCGGGCACCAGGAAGCCGATCGACATCGCCTTGAGGCCGAAGACGTAGAGCGGCTTCAGCATCTTGCCCTCGAGCTCGGGCTTGGTGTCGAGCCCGAGCAGGCGCGGCAGCGACGGGCCGAAGACGTCGGCGTCGAGCAGGCCGACGCGCCAGCCCGAGGCGACGAGGCCGAGCGCGAGATTGACCGCAGTGGTCGACTTGCCGACGCCGCCCTTGCCGGAGGCGACGGCGACGATGCGGCTGATGCCGGGGATCGCGATGTTTTTCGGCGCCGGAGTGCGGCGGGGCGTGTCGGAGGCGGGTTTGGCGGCCGGCTTCTCGCTCGTCAGCGTCACCATCGCCGCGGTGACGCCGGGGATCGCCTTCACCTGCTTCTCGGCCTCGGCACGCATCGTCTCCATCGCCTCCGCGAGGCGCGGGTCGCCGGTGAGCGCGAGGAACACCTTGCCGTCGCGGATCGTCAGGCCGGAGATTCCGTTGCTGCGCGAGACGCAGGTGCGCCCGTCCGGTCCCGCGACCGTCGCCAACGCCTCGAGCACATCGTTCTCGCTGATCATGGTCTGCGCGCAATCCCGGCCAAGTGGTGTGATGACGCCCGACATATAGGGATCGGCGCCGCCTTGCACGTCGGGCCGTCACGAGAGCGTCGGAATTGGTCCCTAGGCGCTGGCTCACATGTCACATTCGAAACAGAGACGTCGCGCCGGTCTCGCCGCGCTCGTCCTCGGCGCGGTGCTCGCCTACACCGTGCCCTGCCCCGCCTCGGACATCCCGAGCCACCTGACGATCGCCAGCGAGGGGGCGCGGCCGCCCTACAATTACTTCGACGGCGACAAGCTGGCCGGCTTCGAGATCGATCTCGGCACCAACCTCTGCCGCCGCATGGCCGTGACCTGCAGCTTCGTCCAGCAGAACTGGGACGACCTGATCCCCGGCCTGCTCGCCAACCGCTACGACGCGATCATGGCGGCGATGGAAATCACGCCGGCGCGCATGGCGCAGATCGCCTTCTCGGAGCCCTATGTGCGGATGCCGTCGGCGTTTCTCGTGCGCAAGGACACCGACCTCACCGAGTCGATCCCGGCCGCACTCGCCGGCCGGAAGATCGGCCTGGAGAAAGGCGGCACGCACGAAGCCTTCCTGCGCAAGATCTATCCGGAGTCGCCGATCAAGACCTACGGGTCGCTGACCGACGCGATCCTCGATCTCGAGGCCGGCCGCGTCGACGCGGCGCTCGGCGACAAGGACGCGGTGATGACCTTCCTCGAGACCCGGCGCGATGCGAGCTGCTGCCGGATCCTCGCCGACGTGCCGCGCTATCCCGCTTTCTTCGGCGACGGCATCGGCATCGGCCTGCGCAAGGGCGATGCGGCGCTCAAGATCGCCTTCGACCAGGCGCTCGTCGGCAGCATGGCGGATGGCTCGTTTACCAAGATCCGCGCCCGCTATTTCAGCTTTCCCATCAACTGACGGCTTTGTGACGGCCCATGGTTAATGCGGCTTAGGTAAACGGACGTATCGGCGTTTGCAAATGAGCTACCATGAACGCCTAAAGTCCAATCGTTCCAACGCCGTTACTTGAAAAGTTACCCGTCGGGCGTTTCCTGGCGACGTTGGAGACGAGACACATGCTGCAAACTATCCGTACCCTCATCGCCGACCACGGCCGGCTTCCCGTCGCTGTCGACGCGCTCTCGAACAATCAGGATCTCTATTCCGCCGGCCTCACGTCCTTCGCTGCGGTGCAGCTGATGCTGGCGCTCGAGGACAGGTTCGACGTCGAGTTCCCCGAGCAGATGCTGAACCGTCGCAGCTTCGCGAGCATCGACGCGATCGCCGGCTGCATCCATCAGCTCGTGCCGGAGGCGGCATGATGAATGCGCTGACCATGGCCGACATCGGCAAGAAGCTCGCCGAGCGCGGCGCCGAGGCGGCGACCGTCGCCGCCAAGCATGCCGACGATGTCGACACGGGCCGCCGCTTCCCGCGCGAGGCGATCGCCGCGATGAAGCAGGGGCGCCTGCTCGGCGCCATGATCCCCGTCGAGCTCGGTGGCGAAGGCGCCTCCCTCGCCGAGATCGCCGAGATCTGCTCGCTGCTCGGTCAGCAATGCGCCTCGGCCGGCATGGTCTACGCCATGCACCAGATCCAGGTGTCGAGCCTCGCCCTGCACGCGCAAACCAGCGACTGGCACCGCACTTTCCTGCATCGCGTCGCCGAGGAGCAGCTGCTGCTGGCCTCCGCCACGTCGGAGGCCGGCGTCGGCGGCGACCTGCGCACCTCGCTTTGCGCCGTCGAGCGCGACGGCGACACTTACATGCTCGAGAAGAACGCTTCCGTCATTTCGTATGGCCAGGACGCCGATGCGATCCTCGCCACGGCGCGCCGCGAGCCGGACTCGCCGACCTCCGACCAGGTGCTGGTCGTGGTCATGAAGGAGCATTGCACCCTCGAGCGCACCACCCAGTGGGACACGATGGGCATGCGCGGCACCTGCTCCGAGGGCTTCAAGCTCAAGGCCAGCGGGCCCGCCTCGCACATCCTGCCCAAGCCCTTCGCCGAGATCGCCGCGCATTCGATGCTCGCGACCTCGCATCTGCTCTGGGCGTCGCTCTGGTACGGCATCGCGCTCTCGGCGGTCCACAAGGCGCAGGCGTTCGTCCGCGCCGAGGCCCGCAAGAAGCCGACCGAGAAGCCGACCGGCGCGATCCGCATCGCCGAGGCGGCGAGCGCGCTGCAGATGATGAAGTCGATGGCCCGCGATGGGCTCAACCGCTACGAGCTGGCGCAGGCCGATGCCGACGAGCTGACGTCGGTCGGCTTCGCGGTGGCGATGAACAACGTCAAGGTCGCGACGTCGCAGACCGCGATCGACATCGTCAACAAGGCGATGATCGTGTGCGGCATCGCCGGCTTCCGCAACGACACGCCCTATTCGCTGGGCCGCCAGTTCCGCGACATCCTCTCGGCGCAGGTGATGATCAACAACGACCGCATCTTCGGCAACACGTCGAACCTGCTGCTCGTGCATCGGCTCGACAACCGCCTCGTCGCCTGATCGGCGACGACGCCCCGACCCCAAACCTTTCCAAGACAGAGCGAGACCTCGCCATGTGCATGGTGTGCGGTGACTTCCTGGACGGCCTCATGACCAAGGGGCTTTTGTTCGACATGGGCGTGCCCGGCCTCTACGGCCGGTCCGGCACGTTCGAGGACGTGGTCGAGCGCCTGACGGCGCTGATCACCCGCCTCGGCGCCGACGCCAAGCCCGAGGTGCTGCGCTTCCCGCCCGGCATGAACCGCGTCGACCTGGAGCGCTCCGGCTACCTCAAGAACTTCCCCAACATGGCCGGCACGATCCATTCCTTCAAAGGCGGCGATCGCGAGCACGCGATGCTCGTCGACCGGCTCCACGCCAATCTCGACTGGACCGAGAACCAGGCGGTCAACGACGTCTCGCTGGCGCCGGCGGCCTGCTACCCGCTGTACCCCGTCGTCTCGCGCCGCGGCGCGCTGCCGCCGAGGAACGGCGGCATCTACGACATCTACTCGTTCTGCTTCCGCAACGAGCCGTCGCGCGACCCGGACCGGATGCAGATGTTCCGCCAGCGCGAGTATGTGCGCATCGGCTCGCCCGACCAGGTCAAGGCGTTCCGCCAGAACTGGCTCGAGCGGGCGCCCGAGATGATCGCGATGCTCGAGCTGCCTTGCGTGGTGGAGGTCGCCAACGACCCGTTCTTCGGCCGCGCCGGCCGCATGCTGAAGGCCTCACAGCGCGACCAGGAGCTGAAGTTCGAGCTCGTGATCCCGATCAACGACGGTAAGAAGCCGACGGCCTGCATCTCGTTCAACTACCACCAGGACCATTTCGGCGTCGGCTGGGACCTGAAGACCGCCGACGGCGAGACCGCGCATACGGCCTGTGTCGGCTTCGGCATGGAGCGGCTCACGCTGGCGATGTTCAAGCATCACGGTCTCGACGTCGACCTATGGCCGCGCGCCGTCCGCGACGTGCTCTGGGGCTGAGGCGCACATGCTGGCACCGGCGCCGATCGCCGTCTTTCCCGCCGTCTCGCCCGACCGCTTCGTGCCGCATCCGCTGCACGACGGCTCGCGCGACTGGCCCGAGACCAATTGCTACATCGACGTTTGGATCGAGATCCTCAACGCGATGAACGAGGACGCGCGCGCCGCCCTCGGCTTCACGGTCGCGCAGGATTTCGAGGGCGACCACTTCACCTTCCAGAAATTTCCGCTCGAGGATCTGCAGGAGCAGTTCGGGCTCGAGGTGCAGGAGGTCGCGCTCTACGACACGCTCGAAGCGCATGTCGTCGAGCAGACCAAGCGCGGTCGCCTGATGGTCTTCGAGGTCGACGGGTTCTTCCTGCCCGACACGCGAGGCGTCTCGTATCGCCTCGAGCACACCAAGACGACGATCGCGGTCAACCGCATCGATCCCGCGCGCCGCGAGCTCGACTATTTCCACAACGCCGGTGTCTACACGCTCGGACCGGACGATTACGATGCGATCCTGATGGCGAATGCCCCCGAGGGCGCGCTGTTTCCCTACGCGGAATTCGTCAAGCTCGAGCGCCGCAAGCGTCTCGACGCGACGACATCGCTGAAGATCCTGCGCAAGCACCTGGCGCGCCGCCCGACGGAGAATCCAGTCGCGGCGTTCCGCGAGCGGGTGCGCGAGCAGGTCGTGCTGGCAGCCGAGCGGCCGAACGCCTTCCTGCACAAATACGCGTTCAACACCGCGCGCCAGCTCGGCATGAACTTCGAGCTGCTGTCGAGCCATCTCGACTGGCTGCGCAGCATGGGCCTCGGCTGGACCACGCTTCATCCGACGATCGAATCATGCAAGGCTCTGTCGTCGGGCGCCAAGGCGTTCCAGTTCCAGCTGGCCCGCGCCGTTGCCCGCAAACGCTTCGACGCGATCGAGACTGCGCTTGACCCACTCGTCGACCATTACGCGCGGATCTTCGAAGGTCTCGAAGGGGTGTAGCGCCGCTCCTTCGCCCGCTCGCGCCTTCTGATGAACATCGGCGACTGGACCCTCGCGCAGACCGCGCCGGGCGCGTGGGCCGATCCTTCCGCCATCGACCCAGGCGCCGACCGGCTGCCGGCCCTCGTGCCCGGCACCGTCGGCGCGAGCCTGCAGGCGGCAGGTCGCTGGCAGCCCGACGACGGCGTCGCCTTCGATGGTTTCGACTTCTGGTACCGCGCCGAGATCGTCGGTGACGGCCCAGCGTTGCTGCAGCTCGACGGGCTCGCGACGATCGTGCAGGTCTTCCTCGACGACGCACCGATCCTCGCCTCAGACAACATGTTCGTCGCGCACGAAATCGGCCTGACGCTCTCCGGCCGGCATACGCTGCACCTCGTCTTCCGCTCGCTCGACGCGCATCTCGCCGGCAAGAAGGGCCGGGCGCGCTGGCGCCCGAAGCTCGTGCGGCCGCCGACGCTGCGCTTCGTCCGCACGCTCCTCGTCGGACACATCCCCGGGTGGGGTCCGCCCGTCCACGCCGTCGGGCCGTACCGCGGCGTGCGCCTCCTCGACGCGACCGAGCTGCGGGTCGTCGAGCGGAGCCTCGTCGCGCGCTTCGATCGCGACGGCGACGGCCTGCTCGATCTCGCGATCGGCCTGTCCGCCAAGGTCGAGGGCTGGGTGACGGCCCGCTGCGGCGACATCGACTTCGTCCTCGTCGACGACGGCGACGGCGTTTTGCGCGGGCGGGTCGAGATCCCCGATGTCGCCCGCTGGTGGCCGGCGACGCACGGCACGCCGACGCTCTACCCCGTCTCCGTGCGTGCCGGCGGCCATGACTTCGATCTCGGCAAGGTGGGATTTCGGACGATCGAGATCGATCGCGATGCCGACGGCAAGGGCTTCGGCCTCCTGATCAACGGCGAGCCCGTCTTCTGCCGTGGTGCCTGCTGGACGCCGCCCGATCTCGTCGCCCTGCCCTTTTCGCGCGAGGCCTATCTGGCAACGCTCACGCTGGCACGCGACGCCGGCCTAAACATGATCCGCATCGGCGGCACGATGGGCTACGAGGGCGACGCGTTCTACGCGCTCTGCGACGAGCTGGGCCTGCTCGTCTGGCAGGATTTCGCCTTCTCGAACTTCGACTATCCCGCCGCCGACAGCGCCTTCAAGGCCTCCGTCGACACCGAGGCGCGGCAATTTCTGTCCCGCACGCAGGCCGCGCCGTCGCTCGCCGTGCTGTGCGGGGCGAGCGAGGTGGGACAGCAGGCCGCCATGCTCGGCATGCCGCAGCCTTTGTGGTCGAACGCGATCTTCGACGAGCTGCTGCCGGCTGCCGTCGCCGAGCTGCGGCCCGACGTGCCGTACACGCCGCATTCGCCCTGGGGGGGCGACCTGCCCTTCGTCGCTAACGAGGGCATCAGCCATTATTACGGGGTGAGTGCGCACCTGCGTCCGATCGAGGAGGCACGCCGGGCCGAGGTGCGCTTCTCGGCCGAGAGCCTCGGCTTTGCCAACGTCCCGGACGTCGCGCCCTTCGCGCTCGAGCCGGATGCGCCGGAGATCGTCCACCGCAACGACGTCGAGCGCGTGCCGCACGAGGTTGGCGCGTCCTGGGCCTTCGAGGGCATCCGCAATCACTACACCGAGGCGCTCTACGGGGTGGATGTCGCCGCGCTGCGGCGCGAGGATCCCGAGCGGTTTGTCGCCTTCGCCCGTGCGACCTCGGCCGAGGTGATCGAGGCGACCTATGCCGAGTGGCGCCGCGCCGGGTCGCCGACGCGCGGGGCGCTCGTCTGGTGGTGGCGCGACATTTTCGATGGTGCCGGCTGGGGCATGATCGACGCGCGCAACGCGCCGAAGGCCGCCTATTACGGCCTGAAGCGCGCGTCCCGCCCGGTCTCTGTCGTGCTGACCGACGAGAACCTCAACGGGCTGGCGATCAGCCTGATCAACGAGACGGCCGCGCCCATCTCGGCAAAGCTATCGCTCGCCTGCCTGCGCGAGGGCGAGACGATCGTCATGCGCGGCGAGAGCGAGCTGATTCTGCCGCCGCGCCGCACCTTCGGCCTCGCGGCGACGACATTGTGGGGCAGCTTCTTCGACACGACCTACGCGTTCCGCTTCGGTGAGCCGTCGCACGACGTCACGGTGGCGCGGCTGACCGATGCCGCGGGCGCGCTCATCGCCGAGGCCTTCCATTTCCCGCTCGGCCGCGGGCGCCCGCGGCACGACCTGGGGCTCGAGGCAACGGCGGAGCCGGACGGGCACGGCTGGGCGCTGTCGCTGCGAACCCGGCGGTTCGCGCAATCCGTCCGTCTGATCGTCGACGGGTACCGGCCGGACGACAATTATTTCCATGTGGCGCCGGGCGATGTGCGCCGCATCGCGCTGACGCCGCTCGACGGCGCGATCGCGCGCCCATCAGGCTGTGCGGAAGCGCTCAACGGTCTTACGCCTGCGACTTTCTGAGGATAAGGCAACTGCGGAACCCACCGCACGTTTTGGTGGTGGGCAAGCTGGAGCGTAGCCATGATCGGTCATTACATCTGGGTCGTCATCGTCGGGTTCGTCGCGGGGCTCATCGCCCGCTTCCTCATCCCCGGCCCCAACAATCCGAGCGGGTTTATCATGACGGCCGTGCTCGGCATCGTCGGCTCGTTCGTCGCCAATTTCATCGCGGTGAAAGTTGGCTGGATCGACGCGGCGTCTGAGGGCGGCCAGCTGCTCAGCGGCATCGTCGGCGCCGTCGTGATCCTTCTGATCTACCACTTCGTCGCCTCGCGCAGCGCGACGACCAGCATCTGAATCGGACAAAAAAGAGCGGCGCCGTCGGGCGCCCCTCTTTCAAAAAGCTATGTCCAGAGCAACTACTTTGCGTTGTTGCCGCCCGTCGCAGATGGCGGGATCACCGGTGTCGAATACGGGTGGGGGGCCGGCGCCGGCACCTTCATGTCGGGGTCGACGTCGGACTTCGGCGTGATCACGCCGCCGCTCTTGCTGAGCTTGCTGCTCAGGTTCTCGCTCCGACCGCTCTGCATGCTGGTTTGGGCGTCCGTCTGCGCGATGGCGGGGGCGCAGGCGAACATCCCCATTGCGAACGCGGTGACGCCGATCCTGGCGGACATGAGTCCCTCCTTGTGTTGGAAGGGTCGAACGTAGCGGCCAAGCCTTCGTTCCGGACCCCCACATTACGATGCCGCCACCTTAGGAGACGGCGAGTGGGCCGGGCAGCGCATGCTCAGCCTCTGAGGTAAGGCGCGCTTCGTGGGCCTTGAAGAAGCGCCAAAGCGCGAACGACATCAGGGCGACGACACCAAGCGCGACGAGGCCGGCGGGGCCGAGCACGTTCTCGACCTGCGAGCCGAAGGCATAGCCGAGCCCGCCCATCACGCCGGCCCAGACGATGCCGCCGAGCGCGTTCCACATCAGGAAACGCCCGGCATCGTAGCGGTTGGCGCCGGCGAGCACGGCGGCAAAGGTGCGCAGCAGCGCGACGAAGCGGCCGAAGAAGACGATCTTCCCGCCGTGGCGCATGAACAGGTACTGCCCGAGCTTCAGCTTGGGCTCGTCGAGATGCACATAGCGACCGTAGCGCAGCAGCAGGCCCAGCCCCCAGCGCCGCCCGACCCAGAAGCCGAGATTGTCGCCGAGGATCGCCGCAAGCGCCGCCGTCGCGATGACGGCCTTGATGTCGAGCCCGTTGCCGCTGCCCGCGAGCACTGCGCCGGTGAGCAGCATCGTCTCGCCGGGCAACGGCAGGCCGGCGCTCTCGAGAAGGATCACGGTGAAGATTGCAGGCAACCCGTAGGTCGCGACGAGATCGGGCAGCTGCTCGAGGAAGGCGAATGGCTCGCTGTTGTTGAGGGTGTCGAGAAGCCACATCGGGCGCGATTCCTGGAGGAGAACAAAATGCTACACGTTCGGCGTTGATGAGACGAGCCTTCCCCGCGAGGCGAACCGATCGCGGGGCCTTCACCAAATGCGCGCCTATACCCCGCCGGTCACTCGCATTTCGGTTTGAAATCACCTATTTCCATGTCCCTTGTTTAACGAAAGCCGCGTCTCGAATGCCGAAGGTCGTCACCGCCAACACGCTCGATACCGGCACGGTGGTGTTCCTCGGCCGGGACGGGGCCTGGGTTGGCGCCATCGCCGAGGCCGCCATGTATGAGGATGCTGCGGCGGCCGAGGTAGGACTCGAGCGCGCCAATGCCGACGCGGCGAAGGCCATCGTGGTCGAGCCGTTCGTGACCGATGCCGGCCCGGAGCAGGACGGCAGGCCGAAGATGACGTTGCGCGACACGATCCGCGCCTTCGGTCCGACGATCAACTTCATGCCGAGCGCGCCGAAGCGCGCCTGAGGACCAGGAATGTACCGTTACGACGAGTTCGATGCCGATTTCGTTGCGGAGCGCGTCGCGCAGTTCAGCGACCAGGTCGCGCGCCGCCTCGACGGCTCGCTGAGCGAGGAGCAGTTCCGCCCGCTGCGCCTGATGAACGGCGTCTATCTGCAGCTGCACGCCTACATGTTGCGGATCGCGGTGCCGTACGGGACGCTGTCGTCGAAGCAGATGCGCAAGCTCGCGCATATTGCCCGCGTCTACGACAAGGGCTACGGCCACTTCACGACGCGCCAGAACCTGCAGTTCAACTGGCCGGCGCTGAAGGATTGCCCGGCGATCCTCGACGAGCTGGCCTCGGTCGAGATGCACTGCATCCAGACTTCCGGCAATTGCATCCGCAACACGACCGCCGACCAGTTCGCCGGTGCCGCCTACGACGAGATCGAGGACCCGCGCCCCTATGCCGAGATCATCCGGCAATGGTCGTCGCTGCACCCCGAGTTCTCGTTCCTGCCGCGCAAGTTCAAGATCGCGATGACCGGTGCGCCGACCGACCGCGCGGCGATCCAGGTGCATGACATCGGCTACCAGGTCGTCAAGAACGACGCGGGCGAGGTCGGATTCGCCGTGTACGTCGGCGGCGGACAGGGGCGCACGCCGCTCGTCGCCCACAAGATCCGCGACTTCCTGCCGAAGGCGGACCTGCTCGCCTACACGAACTCGATCCTGCGCGTGTACAATCTCGAGGGACGCCGGGACAACAAGTACAAGGCGCGCATCAAGATCCTCGTCCACGAGAAGGGCGCCGACGTCATCCGCGACGCGGTCGAGGCGGATTTCGCGAGCAACCGCGATGCCGGGCTGACGCTGCCGCAGGACGAGATCGACCGGATCATCGCCTATTTCGCGATGCCCGGCCTCGCCGAGCGGGCGCCGACGTCGGAGACGTTCGAGGCGCGCAAGCAGAGCGACCCGGCGTTCGGGCTCTTCGCCGCGCGCAACGTCTTCCCGCACAAGGTGCCGGGCCACGGCATCATCACGATCTCGCTGAAGCCGATCGGCGGCATCCCCGGCGATGCCTCGGCCGAGCAGATGGACCTGATGGCCGATCTCGCCGAGCGCTATTCCGTCGACGAGCTGCGCGTCTCGCACGAGCAGAACATCGTCCTGCCGCACGTGGCGCTCGACGACGTCCCGGCGGTCTTCGACACCCTGGTCGCGGCCGGCCTCGCCACCGAGAACGTCGGGCTCGTCTCCGACATCATCTGCTGCCCCGGTCTCGACTATTGCGCGCTGGCGACGGCGCGCTCGATCCCCGTCGCGCAGCGCATCTCCGAGCGTTTCGGCGAGCCGGCCCGCGCGGCCGAGATCGGCGACCTCAAGATCAAGATCTCGGGCTGCATCAACGCCTGCGGCCACCATCACGTCGGCAATATCGGGATCCTCGGCCTCGAGAAGAACGGGGTCGAAAGCTACCAGCTGACGCTCGGCGGCACCGGCGACGAGACCTGCGCGATCGGCGATATCACCGGCCGCGGCTTCTCGTCGGAGAAGATCGTCGACGCGGTCGAAACCGTGGTCGACACCTATCTCGGCCTGCGCAAGGACAAGAATGAGGACTTCCTCGCCGCCTACCGCCGCGTCGGCATGAAGCCCTTCAAGGAGGCGCTCTATGCTCATGCCTGAGCCCGTCGTCGGTACGACGATCGACACCGCCTACGCGCTCGCCGAGCGCTACGAGCACACGACGGCGCGCACGCGTCTCGCGGCAGCCATCCGCTACCTCTTCCGCGGCCGGATCGCGCTCGTCTCGAGCTTCGGCGCGGATTCGGCGGTGCTGCTGCACCTCGTCTCGGAGGTCGAGCCCGCCACGCCTGTGGTCTTCGTCGACACCGGGATGCTGTTTCCCGAGACGATCGCCTACCGCGACGACCTCGTCGCGCGGCTCGGGCTGACGAACGTGACGAACTATAAGCCGAGCGAGAGCGATCTCGCCGCCGAGGACCCGGAAGACTTCCTGTGGGCGCGCGATCCCGACCGCTGCTGCCACATCCGCAAGGTCGTCCCGCTCGACCGTGCGCTCGATGGCTATGACGCGTGGATCTCCGGTCGCAAGCGCTTCCAGTCGGAGACGCGTGACGGCCTGCCGATCTTCGAGGCGCAGGGTGGCCGCACCAAGGTCAACCCGCTGGCGGACTGGTCGGCCAAGGACCTGGTCGCCTACATGGCCGAGCACGATCTGCCGCGGCATCCGCTGGTCGCGAAGAACTATCTCTCGATCGGCTGCGTGCCGTGCACGAGCCCGGTGCGTCCCGGCGAGGACGCTCGCGCCGGACGCTGGCGCGGTCGCGCCAAGCTGGAATGCGGCATCCACAAGCCGTTCCACGAGGCGGGTGCCGGCATCTGATGCGCTATTTCACGAAAGGCGCCTTCACCGACGATCCCTGGGCCGGACGCGAGACGCTGTCGCTGGCCGACTTCCGCGAGCACGAGTCTGCTGGCACCCTGCCCGAGCCGCTCGGCCTGCGGCTCGACCCCGGCGTCGACGTCGAGTCTGTCGCGCCGCATCTACCGCGCCTCACGCTGATCGCGATCGCCTTCCCGAAATTCACCGACGGCCGCGGTTATTCGATGGGCTGGCTGCTGCGCCGGCGCCTCGGTTACACCGGCGAGATGCGGGCGATCGGCGACGTGCTGTTCGACGAGATGCAGTTCATGGTCCGTTGCGGCTTCGATTCCTTCGAGATCAGCGATCCGGCAACGCTGAAGCTGCTCGCGGACGGGCGCCGCGCCGCCGCCTTCGACCATTTCTATCAGCCCGGCCTGGAGCCCGAAGTTCCCGTGGGAACAAGGCCTTGGGCACGACGGGCCGCTACGCGTAGCGGCGGGAACCCCGCCTGACCGCCGCTGTTGATGCAGGCCGGCGCCAGCGACCGGCATAGACTCGGAGCGCGGCGATGACGGCTATCAAGGATACCAAGATCCTCATCATGGCCACGGACGGCTTCGAGCAATCGGAGCTGTTCGTGCCGCTCGAGAAGCTGCGCGCCGCCGGCGCCGACGTCCGCATTGCCGCGCCGAAGAAAGGCGACATCAGAGGCTGGGACAAGGACAATTGGGGCCGCAGCGTCGTCGCCGACCTCGGCATCGACGAGGTCGACGCCGACGATTACGACGCGCTGGTCCTGCCGGGCGGCCAGATGAACCCGGACGTGCTGCGCATCAACGAGCGGGCCGTCGAGCTGGTGCTCGACTTCCTCGATTCCGAGAAAATCGTCGCCGCCATCTGCCATGCGCCGTGGCTGCTGGTCGAGGCCGACGCCGTCGAGGGGCGGATGCTGACGTCCTGGCCGTCGGTGAAGACCGACATCGAGAACGCCGGCGGCGACTGGGTCGACGAAGAGGTCGTGGTCGACGACAACATCATCACGAGCCGCTCGCCGAAGGACCTCGACGCGTTCTGCGCCAAGATCATCGAGGAGCTGGAGCAGCTCGAGGACGTCGGCGGCAGCGGCTCGGCCTGAGGCCGGCCCACATTCTCATTTCATAAGGAGTTCCGATGCTTTCCGCGCTCGACCCGCAGAAGGTCTGCTTTCTCATCGTCAAGATCCGCGCCTTCGACGTGCAGGCCGAGCCCAACATCGGCGGCGGCTCGGACGCGCAGGACGATGGTTTCTCCTCCGTCTACGAGAACCGTGCCGCGCCGTCCGTCGTCAGTGAGGCGGAGGGCGTGATCGCGGCGATGAACGTCGACGAGCAGCGCGAGCTGATCGCACTCAGCCTCGTCGGACGCGGCGAGTTCGCCAAGGAGGATTGGGCGTCGGCGATGAGCGCGGCAGGCTCGCACCCGGAGCCGACGACGACGGCCTACATCCTTAGCGACCCGCTGGTGTCGGACGCGCTCCAGGACGGCCTGTCGATGTACGGCTTCTCCTGCGACGAGGTTGTGGAGCCCTGAGCTAGGGCTTCACTGCCACGCGGTGTGATTGCACCGGCATGCGCTTGCGGACCTCGCCGACGCGGCTTGGCGCGATGCGCGCCGAGACGACCCCCGGGCCGTCCGAGGCCCTGGCGACGACCAGGCCCCAGGGGTCGATCACCATCGAGTGCCCGTAACTCTGGCGAACCTCGTCGCCGATCCTGAAAGCGCCGACCTGCGCTGGCGCGCAGAAATAGGTCTGCGTCTCGATCGCCCGCGCCCGGCACAGCACCTCCCAATGGTCCTTGCCGGTCTGCATGGTGAACGCGGACGGCAGCGCGATCATCTGCGCGCCCGCCTCGACGAGGGCTTGGAAGAGGTAGGGGAAGCGCAGGTCGTAGCAGACCGAGCAGCCCACGATCGTCCCGTCGCAATCGTAGGTCGCGATCGCGTCGCCCGGCTTGAACGAGGCGCTCTCGCGATACGACACGCCGTCCGGCGTCTCGATGTCGAACATGTGGATCTTGCGGTAGCGCGCGACCTCCCGACCGCTGCGGTCGAAGGCCACGGTCGTGTTGTGGATGCGGTCCTCGCCCGCGACCTTCTCGAGCATCGAGCCGGCATGGATGAAGACCTTGTGGCGCGCCGCGAGCGTGCGCATCGCCGCGTAGGCCGGGCCCTCGTCGCCGAGCGTCTCGGCCGCGGCGAGCTTGTCGGCTTTCTTGCCTCCGCAGAAATCGAAACATTCGGGCAGCGCGATCCAGTCGGGGCCCTCCTCCTCGACGGCCCGCGTGACGAGCTCGATCGCGGCGGCGATGTTGGCCGACTTGTCGTTGACCGAGTTCATCTGAATAAGGGAGATTTTCACGGCGGCGGCTCCCGATCAGGCGTGCGACGCGTGGAGCGCGAGACGGTCGGTTATGGCGGAGGGAGCGGGATTCGAACCCGCGATACGGTTTCCCGTATACACACTTTCCAGGCGTGCGCCTTCAACCACTCGGCCACCCCTCCTGATCGACGCCTGACGTTCGTTTTGCCTACGGCCTCGTACGAAAGGTGGCGTTCTTATAGAGCCGGCGACCCTCAGCGCAAGCGATGAGACCGTAGGATGACGCATCTCCAGAGCGGCAGCCCGCCAAAGGCGTGGATCGCGACCGCCCTCGGTCGATCGAACACTTGTGATATTCGCGTCACGGCGGTCCAAACGAAGAGACGGTCAGATAGTCGTCACAGGCCTGATACACGGCCGTGGTGGGAAGTGCGTGGTTTCCGGGGGGACATACCATGCGTCACAAGTTTCTAAGACATTGCTCCGCGATCGCCGCCTTGGCATCGCTGCTCCAGCCGGCTTTGGCGCCGGTCGCGTTCGCGCAATATGCCGCGAAGGTGACAGCGCAGCCCACGTCGACCGATCCGCTCGTGACGCAATATTTCACCCAGCCGACGTCGAGCCCGCAACTGTCCTACCAGCAGATGACGCAGCTCCTGCGCAACAAGATCAAGTATGTCTTCGTGATCTTCAACGAGAACCACTCGTTCGACAACGAATACGGCACGTTCCCGGGCGTCAACGGCCTCTACTCGACCGGCACAGCGCCGCGCTCGGCCGCGGCGACCCCCGGCTTCAACCAGACCTACGTGGACACGTTCAACGGCACGACGAACACCGTGCACCCGTTCCTGCTCGGGCCGGCGCAGAACGCGACCGCGGTCGACAGCGTCGACCACGGCCACACCGGTCTCGCCATGAAGCTGCATGTCGTCAACGGCGTGCCGCAGATGAACGGCTTTGCGCAGGACGAGTTCACGGGCAAGGCGACGACCGCCGCGAACGAGGCCAAGGGTCGGCAGTTCGCCAACCTCGTGATGTCGCACATCGACTGCAACACGATCCCGTTCTACTGGCAGTATGCCAACCGCTTCACGATCTTCGACAACATCTTCGCCACCGAGGATACGCCCTCGTCGCCGAACGCGATCGCGATGATTGCCGGTCAGTCGGGCGAGACGCAGTGGGTGAAGCATGGCACGGCCGGCACGACGAAGACGATGGTGCCCACCACGAACGCCAACTTCTCCGGCACGGGCACGACCGCTGGTCCGCCGGTCGTCAACGATCCGAACCCCTATTGGGGCTCGCAGTTCGACACGACGACGACCACCAACCGCCAGCCGACCTCGTCGGGCGAGTTCTACGGGCCGAGCGGTTCGGCCTACAACGTCGCCAACAACCTGACCTTCGCCACCGTGCCGCTGTCGGCGGCGGGCTCGAGCGTCCTCACCCAGCTCGCGGGCGACAAGAACCCGACGAGCAACCAGGCCGACATCAAGAACGACATCAAGTTCCTCGCCGGGCACGGCACGCCGAACGTTCCGTGGCGCTGGTACCAGAACGGCTACACCACGGAGCCCGGCGAACTGAGCCCCGGCACCCACTCGAGCCTGGTCGCTCACCACAACGGCCCGCAATACTTCGGCTACATCGCCAACAACACGGTCGAGCAGGCGAACGAGAAGGGCGAGAACGATTTCTTCACCGATATCGCCGGCGGCAAGCTGCCCGCGAGCGGCATCTACTACATGCGCGGCGGCTACGTGAATCTTCAGGGCCTGAAGACGCCGATCCAGAACCCGGGCTATCCGAAGCCGTTGACGGCGGCTGACGTCACCGCGGTCCAGACGGCGAAGGCCGGCGACGACGACCACCCGAGCTACTCGGACCGTCAGATCTCGGAGTCGATGAACGCCCGCGTGATCAACGCCATCGCCGCCAACCCGACCATCTGGAGCCAGAGCGCGATCATCCTCACCTACGACGAATCGGACGGCTTCTACGATCACGTGCCGCCGCGGATCCTGTCGTATGGTCCCGACGGGCTGCCGCTGGCGCGCGGCATCCGCATCCCGATGATCGTCATCTCGCCCTACTCCCGCGTTCACGCGGTGTCGCACGCCGAGGGCGACCACAACGCGGTCATCGAGACGATCAACACGATCTTCGGGATGCCCTCGCTGTCGAGCCTGCCCGACGAGAAGGCGGCCCTCGCGGCCGGTGACACGCAGGCCTTCAACCAGTTCGGTCCGGCCGGCTTCAAGCAGAAGTACCTCGGGCCGCGCGACACGAACTCGGCGACGACCGACAGCCTGATCTCGGCTTTCGATCCCGCCCGTCTGCGCGGTCTCACCAAGGCGCTGCCGGCCTCCTATGCCGCGATCCCGGCAAGCGAGCTGACGACGCTGCCGCACTACGGCGGCCAGGGCTGCCAGCGCATCGGCGTGACGCCGGAAGATCAGCGCCAGGGCATCTCCGCGCCCCCGCCGGCCAACTTCAACTCGCTGGCCTCGACGCTGCCGCAGTACAACAGCCCGGCGCCGTAACCACAGCACCCGGTCACTCACGCTCCCTCCCTGCCCTGCAGGGAGGGAGTTTCGTTTTGGTGAGCGGCTCAGACCGCAACTCAGGATGGCTCGTCTTGCGTAGAATGATGCTCGTCACCGCCGCGATGCTCGCGGCGCCTCTCGCTCCCGCCATGGCAGCCACTTCGGGACCGTCGCCAGCGCCATCTCCATCGTGGCACCCGACTACGGAAGCCGCAGCGACCGGCGGACTGCAGACCACGCTCGAGAAGGTCCGTGCACAGGGCTACGTGCAATGCGGGGCGCAGGAGCGCCCGGGGCTCGCGCAGCAGGACGACAAGGACGAATGGCGCGGGCTCGAGGTCGAGATCTGCCGTGCGATCGCCGTCGCCGCTCTCGGGCCCAAGGCGCGGTTCGCCTTTCATCATTACGAGGCGGACAACGACTACGCGAGTGTTCGCGAGGGCAAGGACCAGGTGACGTTCGCCAGCCTCGCGGAGATGACCGACCACAAGATCACCGACAAGCTCGCTCCGGGTCCCACGGTCTTCGTGGAAACGCACGACATCATCGTGGCCGAGGCGTCAGCCGCCAAGCACGTGGCCGATCTCAAGATGGCCTCGATCTGCTTCATCAACGAGAGCACGCCCAACTCGAGCCTCGATGCCTGGTTCGAGACGCGGAAGATCCCGATCATCCGTTTCGGCTTCCGCGAGGACGGCGAGATGTACGACGCCTACGAGGTGCAGCGCTGCCAGGCCGTCGTCGGCGAGGCGACCGAGCTCGCCCGCGAGCGCCTGCACGGCGGCCCCAACGGCCTGAAGAGCCGTTTCCTTCCCGACCATCTGGCGACGTTTCCGATCGTCGCGGCGACGCCCGTGACGTCGGACGCGCAATGGGCCGGCATCGTCGCCTGGACGATCGACACGCTGATCGCCGCCTCGCCCAAGGAAACCTACTATACGGGCGGCGGCTTGCGAGTCGTGCCTGTGGCTGGCATCGGTCTCGGGCTCTCGGCCGACTGGCAGAAGGACGTGATCACGACGGTCGGCACGTACGACGACATCTTCGGCCGCACGCTCGGCGATCGCTCGCCCTTCAAGCTCGCGCCCGGCCTCAACGCGCCGGTCGCCGAAGGCGGACTTCTGCTGGCACCCTTCGAGGAATAGGCGGCCGGTTTTCCGCTCGCGTCGTTCCGGGGCGGCGTGGCCGAGCCCGGAACCGTGCGCAAAGACACTCCGGAATTTCGACGATCTCTTCGACGCGGCCATCGAGGGAAGCGGTTTCCGGTCTCTCGCTCGCTCACGCGCGGGAATGATCGCCGCCTCTCGCAAATGAAAGGGCCGCCTCTCGGCGGCCCTCAAGCTTTCGATGATCGGCCGACTCAGTAGCGGGCGACCACCGGGACGGGCTGCAGGAAGTTGAACTTGTAGGCGAGGCCGCCCATCACCGTCGAGGCGGTGAGATGCGTCTTGGCGCTGAAGAAGTCGCCCGACGCGCCGTTCGGCGTGCCGAAGTAGTTCAGGTTCTGGGAGCCGAAGTCGGAGTAGCGATACTCGACGCGGGCAATCAGGCTCGGGGTGATCATGCCCTCGACGCCGCCGCCGACCGTCCAGCCGGTGCGGGTGCCGGAGAAGGTCTGCGACTCCGGCTGCGAGCAGAACGAGGCGCCGCGGCCGACGCAGGTCGCCGAGTAGGAATAGTCACGGAAGGCGACGCCGCCCGTGGCGTAGACGAGAGCGTTCGGGAACAGCAGGAAGCCGGCGCGGCCGCGGGCGCTGGCGTCGAAACGGCTGCCGCGCGAGCTGAAGGAATCGCCTCCGTTGCCGCCGAAATAGATCTCGCCAGGAATGCCGGAGACGTGCTTCGAGCTGCTGAAGTCGTAGGCGCCGTCGCCTTCGACGCCGATGACGACCTGGTCGATCTGGTAGTTGTAGCCGACGTAGCCGCCCAGCCGCGCGTGGCTGTCGGAGAGCGGCACGTTGCCGGTTGCGCCGTTCAGGGCGAAGCCCGTCGCGACGGCCGTCGTCGTGTGGCTCGCCGTCGTGAAGTCGCCGCCGGCGCTGGCGCCGATGTAGAAGCCGGTCCAGCTCGCCAGAGGCGCGATCGGCGCGATCGGCGCGATGACGCGCGACGGAAGGTCGGCGGCCTGCGCGGCCCCGATCGCGAGAAGCGACACGGCCGCACAAGCGGCCAGGCGCACGTAGGCAAAACCCGTCATGTTTAGTCCCCCATTCGGCGCGGCTTCAAACACCGCGCGCCCCCGAAGGCGATCGGTAGGGGTCGTTTGCTACGCTTCGGCGACGCATTTGTTACGAGCGCTTTCGACGCGCACGCATCCCGAGAAGCGCGGCGCGGCGGCAACACTTTGGACTCAAGAACGAGGCGTTCAGGGCACTGTTGCGCGGCTCTTTCGGTGGCCGGGACCACCTCGCGACGTTCGACGCCGTCGCGTTATTCACTCGTCAGGGGCACGCCGCATCATCTGGCTGGTCGCCAATGGCTGCTGCTGCTGAACGGGCGCGGGACCACCGGGCTTGGCGAAGATCGAGTAGCTCACGGTTCTGTCGCCGCTGCGGAGCGTGACCCCGAGCGGCTGCACGACGACGGTCCAATTGCCGAGCGATTCGCCGTTGCGCAGGATCACGGCCTTCTCGGCGCCGTTCTGGTGAACGATCGCCATGTCGCGCTGGCCGTGCACGATGCCGACGAGCTGCAAACTCGGCGGCGGCTCCGGCGGCGGCGGTGCCGGCGCCTCGACGACGACCTGGGAAGGCGGCGGCGGCGGTGGCAATCGACGCGCCGGATCGAAGAGCGGCAGCTCGACGAAGCTGTCGAGGGTGCCCTTTTCGATGCCGCGCATCGGGTTGAGCGACTCGGAGTCCTGCGCGGCTGCGACGCCGCAGAAGGCCAGCGCCGCGGCGAACCCGAGGATGGCGACGCGCGCGCTCATCCCGCCGCCTTTCGCCAATGGCCCTGCAAACTCATCTGCACCTTGAGCTGCCCCGGTGCGGCGCCGCTGTCGTCGCCCTGCGCGCTCGCCGGCTGCACGGAAAGATCGCTGACCGTCAACAGCGGCAGGCCGCTCTCGACCGTATAGAGCAGGTCGCGCAGGCCCTTGTTGTCGATCTCGAGCGACACCTCGATCGCGACGGTGCCGTCGGCATCCTGCTCCGGCGTCTCGACGAGCTGCGTCTCGACGACGCGACCGCCGGCCTCGCCGACCAGCCGGGTCGCCAGCGCCTGCACGTCAGCGCGGGCGAGGCTGGCGCTCGTGCTCGCGAGATAGAGCGAGTTCGTGTCGACCGGCTTGGTATGGTGGGCGCGATGCTTCTCGATCTGGGCGACGATCGCCGTCGTCGTCGCCGTCTTGCGGGCCGTCAGCTCGTCCGACTGCGAGGCCTCGGCGAGATTCTCGATCGCGAGGCCACCCAGCACGAGCGGCAGGCCGAGGAACAGCACGAGCGCGCCGATCCGCCAAGCTTGCGTCTTGGTTTGCGGGGCGACCATCATGGCGTGTCCGACGGTGGTGGTGCCGCCCGGTCGGCGCTGATCTCGAAGGAATCCTTGGAATCCTTCTCGCGCGTCACGGCGGAGGTGAAGCGCACGTTCCCAAGGCCGGTCGCCTCGATCTCGCCGACGAGGGCCGGCGCGTTGGTGGTGGTGCCGACGAGGCGCACCTTGTCCGGCGCGATCGACAGCTCCTTCAGATAGGTGTCGGCCGGTATCGCCTTGGCGAGCTTGTCGACGAGGACCACCGTCGCGCGCTCCGGTGACTTCGCCTCGAGCAGCGCACGCTCGCGCTCGCCGACGTCGCCCATCGTCGCGGCCTTCAGCAGGCGCCGCGCCTTGACGAGCCGCGTACCGGCGACATGCGCCGCATCGTCCGCGCTCGAAGCCCACATCGCGGAAGCTAGCCAGACGGCGCCCGTCAACGCGAAGATCGCGAGCGCGACACGCGACACCATCCGGCGCGAGTCGACCCGCGCGGCCTTCGGCGCGTCGCGCAGCAGGTTGATCGCGAGCGGCGCCGTCGTCGGCGCGTCGTCGAGGCCGATGGCGGTCGGCGTCAGCCCGAGTGCGCCGAGCGCCAGCAGCGGCGCCGCGACGACGTCCTTGGAGGTCGCGAACAGCTCGATCGCGAGCGTGCCGCCTTCGCTCTCCTCGGCGATGCGATAGCCGTAGAGCACGCGGTCGGGCCGCCACGGCGTCAGCCGCTCGAGCTTGTGGGCGATGATCGAGGCGAGGAATTCGCGGCTCGCGGCGGGCAGCGACAGGGTGCGGCGAAGCACCTGGTCCTCGCGCAACCGCAGCTCGACGGCGGTCCAGCGGGCCGCCGCCAGAGCCGCGCGCGTGTCGTCATCAAGGGCCGACGGCGCGCCGAGGACCGTCGCGTCGCTCTTCAGCGTCCGCGTCAGCGCGAGATCGCCGGATGGCGTCACCGTCGCGACGAGCCGCAGGTCGGGAAACCAGCGCGAGAGATAAGGATCGATCGTCGCGCAGAACGACTCGACGAGCGTGTCCCAGGTCCCTCCGACGGCCGCGAGACCCTTGGTCAGCGTCGTGCTCTTGGCGATCTCGCCGGCGAGCCAGTCGCGGGCCGGCGCGAGACGCGCCTGCACGCGGTCCAGCCAAGGCCGCGCGAGTTCGCCGGCGCGAACGCCCGCCGCGCCAAGCTTCGGTACGATCGCGTCGCGCAGGCGCGGCGCCGCCGCGCGCATGTCGTCGAGGGCCTCGAAGCCGGTCAGGCGCATCGCGGCCTCATCCGACGGTCCTCAACACGTCCTCGACCGATGTCTGCCCGCGTCCCGCCTTGGCGAAGCCGTCCTCGAGCATGGTCGTGAAGCCGGCCTCGCGCGCCTGCGCCTCGATCCGCGGGCCCTCGGCCTTGGCGCCGAGGAGTTTGCGGATGGGTGCATCGACGCGCAGCACCTCGAACACGCCGACGCGGCCGCGATAGCCCGTCTGGCCGCAGGCCGGGCAGCCGACGGCTTTGTGGAAGGCGCGCTCGGCCGGCACGGCGAGGCCGTTCTTGGCGCAAAGGCCGGTGACGATCTCGTCGGCCTTCGGGTCCGGCGCCTTGCAGCGCTCGCAGAGCCGCCGCACCAGCCGTTGTCCGAGGACGCCACGCAGCGACGCCGCGATGAGGAACGGCTCGATCCCCATATCGGCGAGGCGCACGACGGCGTCGCAGGCCGAGTTCGTGTGCAGCGTGGTCAGCACGAGATGGCCCGTCAGCGCCGCCTGGATGCCGATCTGCGCGGTCTCGGTGTCGCGCATCTCGCCGACCATGATCACGTCGGGGTCGTGGCGCAGGAACGAGCGCAGGGCCGAGGCGAAGGTCAGCCCGATCGACGGCTTGATCTGCGTCTGGTGGATGCCGGCGATCTGGTACTCGATCGGGTCCTCGACGGTGACGATCTTGCGCGTCGGCTCGTTCAGCATGCCGATCGCGGTCGCCAGCGTGGTCGTCTTGCCGGAGCCGGTCGGGCCGGTGACGATCATGATGCCGTGCGGCTCGCGCAGCAGCGCCTCGATGCCGGCGCGGTGGGCCGGCGACATCCCGATGCGCGCGAACTCCAGCAGCTTGGCGTCCTTGAGCAGGATACGCGCGACGGCCGTCTCGCCGTACATCGTCGGCGACAGCGCGATACGCAGGTCGGCCTCGACGTTGCGGATGCGCACGTTGGCGCGCCCGTCCTGCGGCAGCCGCCGCTCGGCGATGTCGAGCCCCGCCAGAATCTTCACGCGCGAGATCACGGCGGCGGCGAGGTGGCGCGGCAGGCTCTGGTCGAGGCGCAAGAGGCCGTCGACGCGGAAGCGGATGCGCAGGTCGTCGCGCCCGGTCTCGAAATGGATGTCGGTCGCGCCGACCTCGAGGGCACGCTCGAGGATCTGGTCGATCGCACGGACGATCGGCGCGCCACGCGCGAGATCCTGCAGCGCCTCGACCGAGTCGGATTCGACGAACTCCTCGGCGAATTCCGCTGAATTGGCGGCGCCCTTGCCGGCCTCGCGGCCCTCGCGCCCGACTCGCTCGAAGAGCAGGTCGAGCTCCTCGAACGAGAAGACGCAGAGCCGCGGCGCGGCGCCCAGCGCCAGAGTGACGGCCTGGATCGCCGTGGACACGCTGGGGTCGGCGACCGCGAGCCAGGCCTCGTCGCCGCCATCTCCATCGACGAGGTGGAACGGCAGGACGAACGCCTCTCGCAGGAATTGCAGCGAAAGGCCCTCGTGGTGCAGAGCGACGTCGGCCATCGCCTCGTAGTCGCCGCGCGGCAGGTCGAAGAACTCGGCGGCAAGGGCTGCGAGGTCGCCCGCGGGCGCGCGGCCGCCCCGCCAGGCGCCCTCGAGCGCGCCCATCTCGGCGCCGATGTCGCGGCGCGCCTTACGGTCCGCTGCGGCGTCGATGCCGCGCGTGCGCAGGAAGTCGGCGAAGCTCGGGGCGAGGCTCGTGTCGTGCGTCATGAGGCGTCAGTCCCACCGGTCGAGCACATAAAAAGGCTCGGCGCGGCTTTTCGAGGACGCGATGACAGCATGGAACGTTTTTTTGGGGCCTGTGGCCGACGTGGCGTCGATGCGGACGGTGTAGGCCGGCCCATGCGTCGTCCGGCCGTAGGTCGCGGCTTCCTTCATCAGCGCCATCAGGTCGTCGCCGGTCTTCTTGTCGGTGTTGCCGCGGCGCGCGAGGATGACCTCGACGTCGGCGTCGCTGACGCCCGGCAACGCGTGGAGCATCGCCGGGGTCGCGGCCAGGATGTCGACCTTGCCGCTC
This sequence comes from Beijerinckiaceae bacterium, assembly GCA_965277735.1. Lineage (GTDB taxonomy): Bacteria > Pseudomonadota > Alphaproteobacteria > Rhizobiales > Beijerinckiaceae > RH-AL1. The sequence goes on along the minus strand of CBDIDO010000003.1, from coordinate 2,185,974 downwards.
GGATTGTAGACCGTGAGCAGAGGCGTGATCGCGGCCTCGTCCTCGCGCGTCAGGTCGGGGCAGTCGTGCAACTGGTCAACCGATTGGAAACCGCGCAGCCTCGGCTTGTCGGACGAGGGCGCCGCGGGCTGCTGTGTCGAGACCTGTTGCTGCGCGGCGGCGGGATCGGGCGTGCCCGTCGTGGTCGGGGCGCTGGGCGGCGCGGCGCCGGTCGCGTCTGTCCTGTCGGCGCCGCGCAGGGCGACGATGCAGGTGATGAGGTCGCGCGCCACGCCGTCGTCGACGCCGGCGCTCTTGAAGACGCTGCCGAGCAGCTTGGAATCGGAGCCGTTGAGGTCGGCCTTGCCGCCTTCGTCGACGAGATGCGCGACGAAGCTGCCGCCGGCGATGCGGATGCGCCGCCCGTCGACCGCGTCCGGCGCGGCCTTGATGACGAACAGCTCGTAGGCCGTGAGCTCGAGGCCCGCGCGGGCGATGCCGCTCGCCCGCACCTCGGCGTCGCCGACACGCACCGTGTCGAGCGCCGAGCGCACGAGCAGCGAGCCCGCCGCCATGAAGCCCGTGAGCACCAGCATGACGCCGAGGACGGCCACGAGGATGTAGCCGCCATCACGCGGCCTGTCCGTCGGCGCCGGCCTCATAGCGGCGCCGCCGCCGCCGAGACGGCGGGTGGCTTGGCCCCCTTGTCGCCGGTGTCCTCGTCGCGACCGCAGAAGGGCTCGCTTCCTGCGGTCGTCGCTGGCGGGACTGCGTTGACAGCCGGAAGAGCCTCCGGCGTCGGCAGGGCGCCGAACGCCACCCCGCCCGAGCCCTGCGTCGCCGGATCCGGCTGCCCGGCCTGAGCGGCGGCCCCGCTGGCGCCTGTCGCACTCCCCTCGTCATCGCCAATGCAGCCTATGTCGGCGTTGGCCTCGATGGTCACACGCGTCGCGACGAGCACGCGGCGCGTCTCGCGATCGACGGCCTCGACGAGGATTGCCGCGGGCATCTTGGCACCGACCGGCCAGCTCGTGCGCGTCGGCGGCTCGCCGCCATTCTCGCGTTGGGGCACGTACGCAAACCGTAACCGCGCGGTGCCGGTCCAGATCTCTCTCTGCGGCCCGAACGCGAGATCGTCGAACGAGGCCGCACGCGCGCCGAGCCGCGCCGTGCTGCGCGCGAGCGTTGGCCGGCCGTCGACCACGATCTCGCGCAGCGCGATCGCCTGCGTCCCATGCGCGAAGTAGAGGCTGTTCGGGCCGCCGCGGAAGACGAAGGCTTGCGGCTCGGCCCCGTTCCAGCGCGCCCGCGAGAGGCCCGCGATATCCTGGCGGATCGTTTCCATCGCGCGGCCGAGATCGTCGATGCGCTCGACGCGCCCGACGCTACCGTCGACGGCGCGCAGCAACACCGACGCCGCCGACACGAGGCCGAGCAACACGAAAGCCGAGATCGTGAAGGTCGCGAGCGTCTCGACAAGGAGGAAGCCGGCGATGCGGGAACGGCGCGGGCGTCCTTTCGCCTTCGGCGTCCCGGAATGACCGCGGCCGGCCATCCTACTTCTCCACCCTGACGAGACGCAGCGTCTCGACCTCGAGCGGCAGGCCTGGAGACTCGAGGCGCACGAGCAGGCGCTGCGTCGTCCATTCGGGCTTGTCCGCAGCCGCACCGGGCTTGTCTGCAGCCGCGCCAGGCTTGGCGGGCTGGCCAGGGCCATTTGACTTCGTACCATCGTCGGCCGGCGGCGGCAGCAGGCCGCGCACATCGATGTTGCGCGCGACGATCGTCCAGCGGCGCCCGTCGCGCGTGCCGTGGTAGGTGCCGGGCTTCATCGTGCGGTCGGCGAGCGCGGAATCGAGCACGGCGCGCGCGACGATCTCGCGGTCGGTGTGCTCGTCGAATGCGTTCGCGCCCTGGCGCATCGTGACGACGCCGCGATAGAGAACCGAAAGCAGCGTCGCCATCACGCAGAATGCGATCAGCACCTCGATCAGGGTGAAGCCGGACGCGTCGCGCCAGCGCGGCGCGCCAAAGCGTCGGCCGTCGATCCCGAATCGCTCTGCGATGCTTTTTTGCCCGTCCGCGCTTTGCTTCTTGAAGTGGAGCAAGTCGGCAAAAGCCGACGTTGCTCTACGGCCCGGCGACATGGATCGCTCCCGTGTCGGGGCTGACGGCGACGAGGATGCGCGACGTCGCCGAGGCGATGACGATCGTGCCGCCCGACGACCGGCCATCGGCGAAGAAACGGATGCCGGGCAGGCTCACGCCGACGACGCCGGCCGTGGCGCCCGGCGGCAGCACCAACGTCGCCGCCGAGGCGCCGGCGCGCACCGCGTGCGGGGCGACGCTCGAGGTGACGAGGCGGCCGGTGGTCTGAGCGGCGTTGCGGTCCTCGCGCAGCATCGCGGCGACCTGCAATGCGGCGATGCGCAGCGACGACGGCCCTGTGGCGCGCACGAGACCCGGTAGCGAGAGCGCCGCAAGGACGGCGATCAGCATGAGCGCGAGCGAGACCTCGACGAGCGTGAAGCCGGAGCTGTCACGCACCCTGCCCCATTGCGATGGGGCTATGGTCGGCTCTCGCCTCACTCGTTCCCGATGGCGGCGTGCTCGACGCCGGCGCTGCGCTGGCCGTCGGGGCCGAGCGAGGTGATTGCGTAGGGCGTCGTCTTCCCCGGCACGTGGTACTCGTAGGCGTTGCCCCACGGGTCGGCTGGCACCTTGGGCTGCTTCAGGTAGGGGCCGGCCCAATGCTCGCCAGCGGCCGGGCGGCGGACCAGCGCCTCGAGGCCCTCGTTGTTTGTCGGGTAGCGGCCGTAGTCGAGGTAGAACAGGTCGAGCGCCGAGGCGAAGCTCTCGATCTGCAAATGCGCGGTGCGCTCGCGCGAGCTCGACAGGTAGCCGAGCACGCGCGGCCCGACGAGGCCCATCACGAGCCCGAGGATCACGAGCACGACCAGGAGCTCGACCAGCGTGAAGCCGCCGCGAGTGTCGCGTCGCGCCCGCGACGCGTGCAGCCTGGAGAGAATTGACATCATCATCGCCTCCGAGAGGTCTCGTTATTTCATTTCAAAAGGTCGTTGACGCTCATCAGCGCCGTCATCACCGAGATGATGAGCCACGCGATGAGAACAGAGACGATCATCATCGTCGCCGGCCCGAGCACGGCGATGACGCGCGACAGTGCCGTGTCGAGCCGGGCCTCGTAGAAGGTCGCGACGCGGCTCGCCGAATCCGGCAGGCGGCCGCTCTCCTCGCCGACGCGAAGCATCTGCACGACGTGGCGTGGCAGGATCTCGCGAGTTTCCAAGGCCTCGGAGAGCCGCCGGCCCTTGCGCACGTCGCCGACGATCCCGTCGATCTCGGCGCGGAAGGCCGGTAGCCGCACCACGTCGCGCAGCAGCCGCAGCGAGGTCGAGATGTCGACGCCGTTGCCGATGAGCACGGACAGCGTGCGGCAGAATTTCAGCGTCGACTCGTAGAGGAAGAGCGTGCGGAGCAGCGGCACATGCGCGAAGATCCGCATCCAGATGCCGCGCTCCTGGCCGAGCTTGCCCATGACGAGCAACCCGACCACGAGTGCGCCGAGCGAGAGCCCGATCGTCTGCAGGTTCGTCCGCAGGAACGACGACATGTTGAAGACCATCAGCGCCGTCGGGTCGATCTTGTCGCGGAATCCTTCGAGCGCGGTCTCGAATTGCGGGATCACATAGAGGAAGATGAAGGTCATAGCGGAGAGCGCAGCGAAGATCAGAAAGGCCGGGTAGGAGATCGCGCCGACGAGGCGCTTCTTCATGCGCTCCATGCGCTGGCGCTCGTCGGCGAGCGCGGACAATGCCTCCTCGAGCCGGCCGGTGGCTTCGGCGACCTCGACCATCTTGACGTAGATCGGCGAGAACAGGCGCGGGTGCTCGCCGAGCGCGGCGGAAAAGGTCTTGCCGACCGAGATCGCGAGATGCAGCTCGCGCAGCACCTTGGTGCGCCAGCGGCTGCCGCCCATCTGCTGCAGAAGGACGAGCGCTTCGACGAGCGTCACGCCGCCTTTCAGGAGCATGACGATGTCGAGTGTCATCGCGGTGATGTCCTCGGACTTCGGCTCCGGCGTCAGCAGGTCGCGCAGCGAGCGGCCCGTCTGCGTGTGCGCCTGCGCGGCCTTGATCGGCAGGAAGCCGGCGCGGTCGAGTTCCTTGATGATCTCGGCGACCGACGTGCCGTCCATCAGCCCGCTCGTCTTGCGGCCGGAGGCGTCGAGCGCTTCGTAGCGAAAGCTCGGCATGGCTACGGTCCCTGCAGGAACGGCAGCGCCTGTGAGAGCCAGGCGAGGTAGATCGCCGGCGCGAGCAGCGCGCCGAAGGCGAGCTTGCGGCCGGCCAGCGCCACGCGTCCGCGCGCCATGACATGAAGCGCGGCGACGCCGGCGAGCGCGAGGAGGCTCGCTCCTAGCAGGGCGAACGCGAAGGCCTGCGCGCCGACGAGCAGGCCGCCGGCGGCCGCGAGCTTGACGTCGCCGAGGCCGAGACCGTCGAAACCGCGGCGGCGGAAATAGATTTCGCGGAAGGCGAGAAGCACGCCGCCGGTCAGCAGCACGTCGAGGCCGATCGCGAGCGCCGGATCGTGGGCTGCGACGCGGACGTCGAGAGCGAGGGCCGCCATGGCGACGATCGCGCCGTCGGGGATCGTGAAGCTGCGCAGATCTTGCACGACGATCCAGGCGACGAGCGCGATCGCGGCAAGGGTGGTTGCGAGGACGACGATCTCGTAGCCGCGGTTGAAGGTCAGCGCGGCAAGCAGAACGGTTGCGGCGGCGACGGCCCCTTCGAGCGCCGGGCGCCAATCCCTCTTTTCTCCCGCGACGGGAAGAAGGGAAGAGGAGGCGCCCGCGCTCATGGCTTGTAGACCGGCGCGCCGTGCAGATCGATGCCGGTCAGGCCGCGCTTGAAGTCCTGCGTGATCTCGACCGCGTCCTGCCCGTTGCGAACGATGACCGGGCGGATGAACATCACGAGCTCGGTGCGGGAGACCGAATTATCGGTGTTGCCGAGCAGGTTGCCGAGCTGCGGGCCGACGAAGGGCACCTGGCCGTTCTGCTTGGAGCGCGTGTCGGTGATAAGGCCGGCCAGCAGCACGTTCTGGCCGCTCTTGACCGTGATGTCGCTGGCGATGCGGCGCTTCGAGATCGTCGGCGTCAGGCTCCCCGTCGTCGAGCCCGAGGCGTCGGGCACGACGGACGAGATCTCCTGGTCGATCTGCATGTCAACGCCGCCGTTCTGGCCGACGCGCGGGATGATCTTCAGGATGATGCCCGTATCGAGATAAGTGACCGAGTTCACCGTCGGCGCGTCGGGCGCGAGGTTCGATTGCGCGGATTGCGTCGTCACCGGCACCTGGTTTCCGACCTCGAGCGTCGCCGCCTTGTTCTCCATGACGACGATCGAGGGCGTCGAGAGGATGTGGACCTTCGAGATCGAGTCGAGCGCCGAGATGATGACGTTGGGGCTGCTCTGGCCACCCGAGATGAAGTTGAAGCCGCTGTTGCCCGTCAGCCCCGATGTGAGGCCCGAGGTCGCGGCGCCGGCCACGCTCGATGCGGTCGAGGACACGACCGAGGTCGGAGAGACCGAGCTCGTAGAGAAGCCGACTGAGCCGACGCTCTTGGCGCTCTGGTTCAGGAAGAATTGCACGCCGTATTTCAGCTCATCGTTGAGCTGCACCTCGGCGATGATGACGTTGACGGCGACCTGCAGCGGCGGGATATCGAGCTGGCGCAGGACGGTCTCGACCTTCCTGTAGGTCTCGCCATCGGTGTAGGCGACGAGCGTGTTGTTGCCGGTGTCGGCGGTCAGCTTGAGCTTGAGGCCGGTGCCGCCGCCCTGATTGTCGCCGGCCTCGACCGGGTCGGCGAGCTCGCCCTTGAGGCCGGTGCTGCCGGCACCCCCGAGGCCGCCAAAGGCCGACCCCGAGCCGCCCGAGCTGTTGTTGCCGGCGCCAAGCGATGCGCCACCGGACGAGGAGCCGCCGCCAGAGCCACCGAATGACGCGGTGGTCATATTGCTCGATGAGCTGTTGTTGCCGCCGCCCGACGAGCCGGATGAGCTCGATCCTCCGAAGCCGCCGCCGCTCTGCTGGAACTGGACGCCGCCGCGCGAGCTGTCCGTGTTGCCGCCGCTGCTGCCGTTGCCAAGCAGGCCGTTGACGAGCTTGGCCAGCTCGCGCGCGTCGCGATAGCGCGGGCGATAGACGAAGATCGAGCTGGTCTCGGACGTGTCCTCGTGATCGAGCCGGTGGATCCACGCGCCGGCGCGGTGGATCAGCGTGTCGTTCTTCGAGATCACCATGATCGAGCGCAGGCGCTTCACCGCCTTGAACTGGATGACGCCGGAGAGGTCGCCTTCCTTGTCGTTGTCGAAGACGCGGGTCAGCTCGTCGATCACCTCATCGGGGCGCGCACGCTTCAGCTCGAACATCGAGACCGATTGCTGGTGCATCCAGTCGCCGTCGAATGCTTTGATCGCGCGCACGATCTCCGACCGCCGCGGCCCCGGGCCGCGGATGATGACGGTGTTGCGCGAGGAATCGATCTTCACGCCGTCGGCCTCGACGACGAAGCCGGACAGCAGCTTGTTCATCGAGGCGACCGACGTGTAGCGCAGCGGCACGACGGAGATGCCGAAGCCCGTCGCGTTGCCGCTGTCGTCGAGCGTGCCGCCGCCGAGCATGAGCGGGGCGATCCGGAACGAGCTGCCAGTGCGCGTCAGCGAGAGGCCCTGCATCGACAGCGCCGTCTCGAGCGTGCCGAGGAGCTCGGTTCGGTTCTGCGGCGCCGACGACGAGATCGTGATGTGCCCGGCGACGTTCGGCGCGATCGTGTAGGAGAGGCCGAGCACATTGCCGAGCACGGCCTGCGCGACGTCCTTGACCTCGGCGTCCTCGAAATTCATGCGGTAGCCGGCGTCGCGCCCGTCGAAGCCGCGCGTATCGGCGGTGTCCGTCGTGTCCCCGGCGCCGGTGTCGGGCGCCAACGCGTCGCCGCCATCGGCGTCGACCTTGGCCAACTTCTTCTTCGGCTTGGCGAGCGCGAGAAAGTCTGACGCGACGGGCTCGCTGGCGCGCAGCGCGGCCAGCATGGCGGTGAGGCGGTTGGCCGGCGGTGTCGCTTGCGAGACCGGACCGGAGGGCCCCTTCGGCCCATCGGTCGGCGCCGGCGCCGGCGCCGCGTCGCGCGGCTTCGCCCTGTCGGCGGTGATCGGCTTCTCCGCCGGGTCGGAATCGAGCACGGGGGCCGGCTCGCTCGACGGTTCGGTCCCGAAGTTTCGCTCGCGACCCTCGCCCTTCGGCACCGGATCGACAGGCCCATTCGCGTAGCGCGGCGGCGGATGGCGGACCTGGTGATCGTAATAGTCGACGTTGACCGGCATCCGGGTGTCGAGCGAGCTCACGTCCGGACCGGCATTTGGACCAGGCCCAGCGCCATCGCAGCCGCCCACGAGCGCAAGCAGCAAGCTTACCGCGATGGTGGTCCCAGCTCGCGCCAACGGCGTGATCCCCCTTGGGGCGGCTTGATCCAGTCTTCCGGCGCTGCCCCAATCCGAAATAAAGCCTGACGTGTTCAGCCGCCAGCACTTTAGAGGCGCAAGAAGCTTCATCCGCAAAAGCGCCACAAGTTGCTCCAGGCGCGTAGCAATTTTGCCGCTGCCGCGGATGAAGACTTGATGACATTGAAAAGAAGATACGGGCGCGGCCGATCTTGATTTCGCGGGACTTTCGCCGCGCCCGCAGATGTCATTGCATCGAGGTCAGTTGGCCGGCGCCATCGTGCCCGGATTGGTCGTGCCCTGCGTGGCGACGTCGTTCGGGCACTCCGGATGGCCCTTCGTCATCTTCGTGTTGCTGGCGAAGGTGAACGCGTCGGAGCCATCCGACTGCAAACCAAGAAGGATGCGCGTGCGCCAGGCCGTTGAGTGATCGGCGCACGCCGTGTCGCCGGAAAGGCCCAGGCGGCCGACCTCGGTCTTCTGGCCGGAGTAGAGCGGCAGGCCGCCGCCGAAGGTGATCGTGCCGCCGACGCGGAAGCCGACCATCGGGTCTTTGGTCGTGCCGAAATTCTCGTAGACGCCCTGATAGACGATCGTCGAGTCGATCACGTTGCCGTCGTCGAGCCCGAAGAGCGGGTTGGCGTATTCGAAGCGGTATTAGACAAAATTCATACGACAAAAGCCGTATATAATACTCTCGGAAGGAGATTGATTGATCCGAAGCAGGCAAACAAGGATGAACACCTCTCTCAACTTTTATTCAAACGCGCGCAATTTTCTAACGGGGTCGAGCCCGACTAGACCCTTTATCGCCAGGGACCGTTGCCGGGTCACGAATCTTATTGGGAGCCCTGTTATCGATGACAGAACGCCGCGCGGGCCAGCAGTCTCCAGACTGCCGGTATGCCGGACATCAGGCTCGGAAAGGCGTCGGTTTTAGTTGGCGGAGAGGGAGGGATTCGAACCCCCGATAGGCTTGCACCTATGCCGCATTTCGAGTGCGGTGCATTCGACCACTCTGCCACCTCTCCGGCGAGCCGCGGCGGCCTTCAAACAGACCGTGCGCATGTGGCGGGCGTTGCCCTAGCATGCGCTCTCCCGAGCGACAAGCAAGACGCGCTCGATGAGGACGCGCGCGCAGATCAGAGTGTGGGTAGCTCGCTAGCCCGCTTCCGCCAGCAGCGAGAGCTGGCTGCGGTGCTCGCCGATCACGTCGGTGAGGTAGGTGGGATAGTCGCCGGTGAAGCAATGGTCTGTGAATTGCGGCCGGACGGGGTCGCGGCGCTCCTCGCCCATCGCGCGGTAGATGCCGTCGACCGACAGGAAGGCGAGCGAATCGCAGCCGATGTATTCACGCATTTCCTCAAGCGAATGCGTCGCGGCGAGCAGCTTCTCACGCTCCGGCGTGTCGATCCCGTAATAGTCGGGATGCTGGATCGGCGGCGAGGAGATGCGGAAGTGCACCTCGCGCGCGCCCGCTTCCCGCATCATCCTGACGATCTTCACGGACGTCGTGCCGCGCACGATCGAATCATCGATGAGGATGATGCGCTGCCCGGCGACGACCGAGCGATTGGCCGAATGCTTCAGGCGTACGCCCAGCTCGCGCGTCGACTGGGTCGGCTGGATGAAGGTGCGCCCGACATAATGATTGCGGATGATGCCCAGCTCGAACGGGATGCCCGAGGCTTGCGCATAGCCGATCGCCGCCGGCACGCCCGAGTCGGGCACGGGTACGACGACATCGGCGATCGTCGGCATCTCGCGGGCGAGCTCGGCGCCCATCTTCTTGCGGATGTCGTAGACCGAGCGGCCGTGCACGACAGAGTCCGGCCGCGAGAAGTAGATGTATTCGAAGATGCAGGGCCGCGGCGGGATCTTGGGGAACGGCCGCAGGCTCTCGACGCCCTGCTCGGTGATGACGACGATCTCGCCGTTCTCGACATCGCGGACGAAGCGCGCGCCGATGATGTCGAGCGCGCAGCTCTCGGAGGCGAGGATGTAGTGACCGTCGAGCTCGCCGAGAACGAGCGGGCGGATGCCGAGCGGGTCGCGCGCGCCGATCAGCGCCTTGTTGGAGAGCGTGACGAGGGCGTAGGCGCCCTCCAGCTCGCGCAGCGCCTCGATGAAGCGCTCGATGATGCGCGGGCGGCGACTGCGCGCGACGAGGTGCAGGATCACCTCGGTGTCCGAGGTCGACTGGTAGATCGCGCCTTCGCGGATCAGCTCGCGACGCAGCGTCAGGCCGTTGGTGAGGTTGCCGTTGTGGGCGACCGCGATGCCGCCGGAGTCGAGCTCGGCGAACAGCGGCTGGACGTTGCGCAGGATCGTCTCGCCGGTCGTCGAGTAGCGGACGTGGCCGATCGCGGCACGGCCCGGCAGCCGGGCGATCGTCGATGTTTTGGAGAAATGGTCGCCGACGAGGCCGAGGCGGCGCTCGGAGTTGAAGCGGTTGCCGTCGAAGGCGACGATGCCGGCGGCCTCCTGGCCGCGATGCTGGAGGGCATGAAGCCCCAGCGCGGTGATCGCGGCCGCGTCGGGGTGGCCGAAAATACCGAAGACGCCGCATTCCTCACGGAGTCGATCGGCCTCCGGATCGAATTCCTCCGATCGGTCGGATGCCTTGTCCTCGAGACCTGCCGCGGCGTCGATGGTCATCATCACCTCGTGTCGCCAGCGTGGCTGAAGGGCCTTACTGCGACTTCGACGCTGTAACCCCTAGCGTCACGAAAGTTAAATAATCTCGACGCGCCCTTTTGCCACCTAAAGATTTGTGCAGCGCACACGATTCATGGCTCTTTTCCACCATTGTCTCCGCCGCCGTTGCGGGACGGGGGTAGAGGCACCGGCGAATCGGCGTCGGGCGAAGTTTGGTCGGCGTTGCCGGCGTCGGGCTTGTCGCCAGGGGCCGCGCCGGCATCGTCGGGCTTCTTCGTGAACTTGTTCATGACGTCGCGCGGCACCAGCGCGGTCATGTCCGGCAGCATCGTCGTGATGTCCTTGCCGACGCTCTCGAGCAGCGGCCGCGTCTTCGCCTCGCGCATCCAGACCGGCTGGCGATCCGGCGGATCGAGCATCGAGAAGAACACGTAGCCGATCACGCAGAGCAGGAAGCCGCGCGCGACGCCGAACAGGAAGCCGAGCGAGCGATCGAGCGCGCCGACCTTCGAATCGAGGATCGCGTCGGAGAGATTGACCGTGATGATCGAGACGACGATCAGGGCGACGAAGAAGATGATCGTCGCCGCGGCGATCGACAGCCCAGGTTCCTTTGAGATGTAGGGCTTGAGGTAGGGCGTGAGGTAGTCGCGCAGGTAGAAACCGGCGGCTGCCGCGGCGACCCACGAGGCGATCGCCAGCACCTCGCGCGTAAAGCCGCGCAGCATGGCGAGGACGGCCGAGATCAGGACGATCGCGATTACGCCCAGATCGAGATAAGACGGCATGGCCCCCGCACCTTCGAGGCTCAGCGTCGCGGCGCCCGTGCACCCCGTCGGCAGAACCTGACCGATTTCTGGGCGCTTATAGCGAAGCTCCGGGCGCGCGTCACCCGCGCGTCACGCCCTGCGGCGGTTATCCAGAGTCGTAGGCAAACTTGTCGCCACGCTTGTGGGTGGCGCGGCGATCGACGCGACGAGCGCGCCGACGTGGTCGCAGGCCGTCACGGCGAGGGCGTCGGCGTCAACCTCCTCCACCCTGCCCCGCCTACCTGCCGGCCCCGCAGCCGGTGCGACGGCACGGGCGAACCCGAGCTTTGCTGCTTCCTTGAGGCGCGCGGGGGCGTGCGCGACAGGCCGCACCGAGCCCGACAGGCCCACCTCGCCGAAATAGACCGTCTGCGCCGGCAAGGGTCGGCCAGCGAGCGAGGAGACGAGCGCGGCGGCCGCGGCGAGATCGGCGGCCGGCTCGCTGACGCGCAGGCCGCCGGCGATCGTCAGGTAGATGTCGTGCTGCCCGAGCCGCAGCCCGGCATGCGCCTCGAGCACCGCGACGATCATCGCGAGCCGGCTCGAATCCCAGCCGACGACGGCGCGGCGCGGCGTGCCGAGCGTAGTCGGCGCGACCAGCGCCTGGATCTCGACCAGCAGCGGGCGCGTGCCCTCCATGCCGGCGAAGACGGCAGCGCCGGGCGTCGCCTGCTCGTGTGCGGCGAGGAACAAAGCAGAGGGGTTGGCGACCTCGGCGAGGCCGCGGCCTGTCATCTCGAAGACGCCGATCTCGTCGGTCGGCCCGAAGCGGTTCTTCACCGCGCGCAGGATGCGGAAGTCGCGCCCGCCCTCGCCCTCGAACGACAGCACCGCGTCGACCATGTGCTCGACGACGCGCGGGCCGGCGATCTGCCCGTCCTTGGTGACATGGCCGACGAGGACGACGATGGCGCCACTCGTCTTGGCGAGGCGGATCAGCGCCTGCGCCGAGCCGCGCACCTGGGTCACCGTGCCGGGCGACGAGTCGATCGAATCGGTCCACATCGTCTGGATCGAATCGATGATCACCAGCGCCGGCGGCCGTCCCTGCGACAGCGTCGCGATGATGTCGTCGACGCCGGTCTCGGCCGCGAGTTCGACTGGCGCTCCGCCGAGGCCGAGCCGCGCGGCGCGCAGGCGCACCTGGTCCATTGCCTCCTCGCCGGAGATGTAGACGACGCGCTCGCCGCGTTGGGCCAGCGCCGCGCAGGCCTGGATCAGCAGCGTCGATTTTCCGATGCCCGGCTCGCCGCCGAGCAGCAGCGCCGATCCGGCGACGAAGCCGCCACCGACGACCCGGTCGAGCTCGTCGATCCCCGTCATCAGGCGGGGCTGCGGCTGCTCGTCGGTATCGAGGGCACCGAGCGCGAAGACGCGGCCCTTCTTGGCCGTGCGCGCGGCCTGCGCGCCGATGCCGGCGACGGCGCCGTCCTCGATCATCGAGTTCCAGGCGCTGCAGGCCTCGCAGCGGCCCTGCCAGCGTGGCGCGACATTGCCGCAGCTCTGGCAGACGAAGGTGGTCCGGGTCTTGGCCATGCGGTCTCGCGCGCTCGATGTCAGACGCGCAGACTAGAACAAAACAGGATCAAATGAAAGAGCGCTACTCGCGCTCGATCCGGATCACCTGTGGTTTTTCGGCGATATGGCCATCTTGGACGACGGCGACGATCGCCTCCCGGATCGCGCGCTCGGGCGTCGCGTGGGTGATGAAGGTCACCGGCACGGGCGTGCCCGAGGCGACGCCACGCGGCCGCGCGCGCTGCACGATGCTCTCGAGCGAAATGCCCTTCTCCGCCATCCGCATGGCAATGGCGGCAGCGGCGCCCGGCCGATCATAGACCGAGAGGCGCACGTAATAGCCGCCTTCGTGCGCCTCGATCGAGGCGGGCTGCAGCGGGCGCAGCGCGCCGACCGGCAGGCCGAAGGCCGGCGCGCGATCGCCGCGGGCGACGTCGGCGATGTCGGCGACGACGGCGGAGGCGGTGGCGAGGCCGCCAGCGCCGGGACCCGAGAGCGTGATCTCGCGCACGGCGTCGGCATTCACGACGACGGCGTTCGTCACGTCCATCACCTGTGCGATGGCGGAGGACTTCGGCACCATGGTCGGATGCACGCGCTGCTCGATGCCGGACGCCGTGCGCTTGGCGACGCCGAGCAGCTTGACGCGGAAGCCGAGGTCGTCGGCGGCCTGCAGGTCGGCGAGCGTGATCGACTCGATGCCTTCGACCCCGACGGCAGCGGCGTCGACCTTGGTGCCGAAGGCGAGCGAGGTGAGGATGGCAAGCTTGTGCGCGGTGTCGAAGCCGCCGATGTCGAAGGTTGGGTCGGCTTCCGCGTAGCCGAGCCGTTGCGCCTCGGCGAGACAGTCGGCGAAGGTGAGCTTCTCCGCCTCCATGCGCGAGAGGATGTAATTGCAGGTGCCGTTGAGGATCCCATAGACGCGGTCGACCTCGTTGCCGGCGAGACCCTCGCGCAGCGCCTTGACGATCGGGATTCCACCGGCGACCGCCGCCTCGAACTTCAGCGCGACGCCCCTGCCCTCGGCTGTTTCGGCCAGCTCGAATCCATGGTGCGCCAGCATCGCCTTGTTGGCGGTGACGACATGCTTGCCGCAGGCGAGCGCCGCGCGCGTCGCCTCAAGGGCCGCGCCGCCCTCGCCGCCGATCAGCTCGACGAGGCAATCGATGTCGGGGCTCTTTGCCAGGGCAACGGGATCGTCGTGCCACGAAACGTTCGAGAGATTGATGCCGCGCGCCTTGTTGCGGTTCCGCGCGCTGACGCCGACGACCACGATCGCGCGGCCCGAGCGCTCGGCGAGAGCGTCCTCGCGTCGGAAAAGAATATCGAGGACGGCCGCGCCGACGGTGCCGAGGCCGGCGATCCCAACGCGCAGGGGTTGCGACATGAATCAGTTCCGAGGACTTGGATTGGAAAAACCCTGTCGGGCTCGTGCCTTGTGCCCGAAATCGCCGGGCGGGGCAACGAAGCGGCCGAATTGCGATTCGAGGTCGACGTCCGCATCTGTTGGCGCTAGGCGTCGCGCGCGACACACGGACAACGATCATGACGGCACGCATCTTCATCGACGGCGAAGCGGGTACGACGGGGCTCGGGATCCGCGAGCGCCTCGCTGGTCGCGCCGATGTCACGCTCAAGAGCCTGACCGGCGACGCGCGCAAGGATGTCGAAGCCAAGCGCGCGCTGCTCGCCGAGGTCGATCTCGTGATCCTCTGCCTCCCTGATGCGGCGGCGAAGGAGACGGTCGCGCTCGTCGATGCGATGCCAAAGGGCCCGAAGGTGCTCGACGCCTCGACTGCGCACCGCATCGCGCCAAACTGGACCTACGGGTTTCCGGAGCTGGCGCCTGGCCAGGCCGAGGCGATCAAAGCGGCGCGCTTCGTCGCCAACCCCGGCTGCTACGCGACCGGCGCGATCGCGCTGCTGCGCCCGCTCGTCGATGCGCGGCTGATTCCACCGTCGACGCCGATCGCGATCAATGCGGTCTCCGGCTACAGCGGCGGCGGCAAAGCGATGATCGCCGACTACGATTCAGGCGTGGCGCCGGCCTTCGAGCTCTACGCGCTCGGCCTCGGCCACAAGCACCTGCCGGAGATCGAGCATTATTCGCGGCTCGAGCGGCGGCCGATCTTCGTGCCCTCCGTCGGCAAGTTCGCCCAGGGCATGCTCGTCTCGATCCCGCTGTTCCTCGACGATCTGCCGCCCAAGCCGTCGGCGGCGGAGCTGACGATGGCGCTGACCGCGCACTACGGCACGACGGGTCACGTGCGCATGGGGCCGGCCCGCGAGGTCGCCAAGCTCGAGCCGGAATCCCTGAACGGCAGCGACGATCTCGAACTGCACGTCTTCGCCAACGAGCCGGCGCGCCAGGCCGTGCTGGTGGCCAAGCTCGACAATCTCGGCAAGGGCGCCTCGGGCGCCGCCGTGCAGAACATGGAGATCTCGAACTGCACGTCTTCGCCAACGAGAGTCGCGGGCGTTGCAAGCCGCCGATCGTCTTCATCTCCTCGATGCGCGGGCGCGGCATAGCTCGGACCCGCGCAGGCGGCGCGCCACGTGCGCATCGTCGTTCACGAAGTCGGACGTGACGCGATCCGTCAGTGCGGCGTTGCCGTCCTTGCGGACGAAGCGGCCATCTACCGCGGCGCTCTTCATGTCGACATCGGAGCACGTCGAGGTCGTCGGTTGCGCGCGAGCCGACCTCTAGATAGACCGCCGTCGTCTGTGAGCGGTTGATCAAATGGTGGCCGTTGCCGGTGGCCTTCGGGAACGCCGCGCACTCACCGGCGCGCAGCAGCACCTCGCCCTCGTCGTCGATGAGGACGAGCTCGCCCTCGAGCACATAGACGAACTCGTCCTCGTGCGAATGCCAATGGCGCTGGCTCGACCATCCGCCGGGCGGCAGGCGCATGAGATTGACGCCGAAGTCGACGAGGCCGCCGGCGTTGCCGAGCCGCTGCCGGATGCGTTCGGCGCAGGGCGCGGCGAAGGGCTCGGGGTAGCCTGAGCCTTTCACCTTTGGAACAGTGGCGAGGTCGATCTTCGGCATGGGGGCTTCCGAGCTCTACGCACGCACTTTAGCCAGGCGCGCCCGGGTTCACATCCCGCGCTTGTAGGCGACGACCTCGTGGCTCTGCTCGCCGAGGCCATCGGCGCCGAGCGTGACGATGTCGCCGGCTTTGAGGAAGCGCTTCGGGTTCATGCCCTGGCCGACGCCGGCCGGCGTGCCGGTGACGATGACGTCGCCGGGCTCGAGCACGAAGAAGCGCGACACGTAGGCGACGATCGCCTTCATGTTGAAGACCATGTTCTTCGTCGAGCCGTCCTGCAGGCGCTCGCCGTTGACGTCGAGCCACAGGCCTATCTTCTGCGGGCGCGCGATCTCGTCGGCCGTCACCATCCAGGGCCCCAGCGGGCCGAACGACGGCGCGCTCTTGCCCTTGGTCCAGGTGCCGCCTCGATCGAGCTGAGCGGCGCGCTCGGAGAGGTCGTTGGCGAGGCAGAAGCCCGCGACATGATCCATCGCGGCGCGCTCGCTCACGTAATGGGCGCGCGTGCCGATGACGATGCCGACCTCGACCTCCCAGTCGAGCTTCTCGGCTTCCTTCGGCAGGATGATCGCGTCGCTCGCGCCGCAGACGCAGTTCGACGCCTTCTGGAAGATCACCGGCTCCTTCGGCAGGTCCATGCCGATCTCGGCCGCGTGGTCGGTGTATTCAGGCCGATGCCGATGAAGTTGACCGGCCACGCGACGCAGGAGCCGAGCCGCGGCTTGCCGCGCACGAGCGGAAGGCTGGCGACCTTGCTGCCGGCGATGCGGGCCAGCATCTTCGGCGACAACGCATGGCCGTCGACGTCGTCGACGATCGCGGAGAGGTCGCGGACGCGGCCGTCCTCGTCGACGAGCCCCGGTTTCTCGCGGCCCTCGGCCCCGTAACGCACAAGCTTCATATTGTTCGGACTTCCCGTTGCAGTCGTCGGCGCGCGGCGGTGATCGGATGCACGCACGTGCCGCAGCCATGGCGGCTTCGTCAAGGCGTTCAGTGGTTTAGGAGCGGACGATCACGTCGTCATTCCGGACGACGCGAAGCGAAAATCCGGAATCGGAGCGCTCGTGTGAAGCAAACCGGTTCCGGGTTCGCCTGCGGCGCCCCGGAATGACGGTGGCTAGCTCTTCATCCGCACATATTCGCCCGGCGCCTCGCAGATCACCGGCAGTCCGCCTGCGCCGGCCACGCGCGCCTCGGTGCGCTCCGGCGCGCGCTCGATCAGCCAGGCCATCCAGTCCGGCCACCAGCTGCCGTCGTGCTTGACCGACTGGCCGACCCAGTCGGCGAGCTCGCCCGAAGGTTGCGGTCCGGTCGAGTAGAAGTACTTGTTCTTGGCCGGCGGGTTGATCACGCCGGCGATGTGGCCGGAGCCGGCCAGCGTGTAGTGCACGTCGCCGCCGAAGAGCCGCGCACCGCGATAGACCGAGGCGGCGGGCGCGATGTGGTCGTCCTTCGTCGCGACGAAATACGTCGGGATCGTCACCTTGCCGAGGTCGAGATGCACGCCGCCGATCTCCATCTCGCCCTTGGCGAGCTTGTTGGCGATGTAGAAGTTGCGGAGATAGAAGGTGTGATTGCGGATCGGCAACCGGGTCGAATCCGAGTTCCAGTAGAGCAGATCGAACGCAGCGGGCGTCTTGCCGCGCATGTAATTGTCGACGACGTAGGACCAAACGAGGTCGTTCGGGCGCAGCATGTTGAAGGCCATCGCCATCTTGGAGCCTTCGAGGTAGCCCTTGCCCTCCATCTTCGCCTCCAGAGCCAGCAGTTGCTCCTCGTCGACGAAGACCTGGATGTCGCCGGCGTCGGTGAAGTCTGCTTGCGCGGCGAAGAAGGTCGCGCTCTGGATGCGGTCGTCGCCCGTCTGCGCCATGTAGGCGAGCGCGGTCGACAGCAGCGTGCCGCCGACGCAATAGCCGATCGCGTTGACGTGGGTTTCGCCCGTCGCTGCCTTCACCGCGTCGAGCGCGGCGAAGATGCCTTCGTGCATGTAGGAATCGAAGGTCTTCTCGCGGTGGCGCTCGTCGGGATTGACCCACGAGACCATGAAGACCGTCACGCCCTGCTCGACGATCCAGCGGACGAGGCTTTTCTCGGCCGACAGGTCCATGATGTAGAACTTGTTGATCCAAGGCGGGATGATCAGCAGCGGGCGGCGCAGCACGCTGTCCGTCGTCGGCGTGTACTGGATCAGCTCTATCAGGTCGTTGCGGAAGACGACGTGGCCCGGCGTCGCCGCGACGTTCTCGCCGAACTTGAACTGCGAGGGGTCGGTCTGGCGGATGCGCAGCTGGCCCCCGCCCGCCTCCATGTCCTCAGCGAGATTCAGCGCGCCGCGCGCCAGGTTGTCGCCCGAGGTCGCCAGCGTCTGGCGCAGCAGCTCCGGATTGGTGGCGATGAAGTTCGCTGGCGACATCGCGCTGGCGATCTGCCGCAGATAGAACTTCGCCTTGGCGCGGGTGCGCGGGTCGAGCTCGCTCGACCGGTCGACCAGGGTCTCGGCCCAGTCCGCGCTGATCGCATGGGCTTGGCGCAGGAAGTCGTAGAGCGGCAGGCCCGACCATTCCGGCGCAGCGTAGCGCTTGTCGCCCTTGGCGACCGGCACGACAGGCTCGACCTCCTCGCCCAGCATGCGCCGGTAGGTCTGGGACCACAGCTGCATGAACGGGCCGGCGATCGACGCCTGCGCCTCGGCGAGGCGCGTGGGATCGCTCGTCCAATGCTCGGCGACCTTGCCGATCGCGGTCAGCGCGACGGCGACGAGGTCTGAGAAATCGTTGCGCTTGATCTCGCCGGTGTCGCCCTGCTCGTAGGGCCGCATGTAGGCGGCAAGCGCGCGGCCGCCCTGCTCGATGAAGCGCGCGGCGTTCTGGGCGAGGCGCTCGATGTCGGGTCGAGCGCCCGGCTCGCCGTCCATGGCGCCGAGCGCCGCCATGGGGTCCTGCGCGAGGCCCTGGGTCAGCGGATGGCGCGCCAGCGCCTGGACGAGGGCCTCCTGCACGGCGGCGCCTTGTGCCAGGGCGTCCGGCATTGCCTGACCCTGGTTGGCCTGACCCTGGTTGGCCTGACCCTGGTCGGCCTGACCCTGCGCGGGCTGGCCCTGCACGGCGGTGGGCTTCGCATCGTCTGGATGCGCCGACGACGTCATCGCATGTCCTCCTGCCTCGCGGGGTCTCGCGTCCCGCTTCGGTCATAAAACGAGACTATCTCAGACGCACGACCCTTACGCCGGGTCCTTTCGACAGGATGAATGCCGTTGCATCGCTTCTCTCGCGCCCTGCTTCTCAGTCTCGCCTGCGTCGGCGGCCTATCGACCGCGCTCGCACAGACCGATCCCGCACCGACAAGCCCGGCACCGACCAACCTGGCACCCACAAAGTCGAAAACCAGCAAGCCAGCCGCAAAGAAAACCGCGGCGGCCAAGCCGGCGCACCCGAAATTCAACCCTTACCAGTCGCCGCTGGCGACGATCATGCAGAGCCATCTACGGGCGGACGTGCCGGAAGCCCAGGATTTCGTGCGGGAGAGTCGCCCCGCGAAACAGGATCTCAAGTACACGCCGCTGCAGAGCCAGCTTGGCCCCGATCCCGTGCGGCCGAAGCCGCGCGATGCCGCCAACGTCTCAGCACTTCAGGCCGAGCTCGAGGCGTCGATCGCCCACAACGACGCGCGGGTCGGGAGAAAGAGCAAAGCCAAGCCGCATCTCACCAAGCCGGACGCCAACTGACAGCACGCGGTGCGCAAAAGAAAACGGCGGCCTCTGGGGCCGCCGCTTGTCTTTGGATCGCGATGGCGCCGATCAGCGCTTCGAGAACTGGAACGAGCGACGGGCTTTCTTCTTGCCGTACTTCTTACGCTCGACGACGCGCGAGTCGCGGGTCAGGAAGCCTTCCTTCTTGAGCACCGTGCGCAGCTCGGGCTCGTAATAGGTCAGCGCCTTCGAGAGGCCGTGACGCACCGCGCCGGCCTGCCCGGAAAGACCACCGCCGCAGACGTTGACCAGGAGGTCATACTGCCCGACGCGGCTGGTGATGCCGAGCGGCTGCTGCAGGATCATGCGAAGCACGGGACGGGCGAAGTAGGTCTCGAACGACCTGCCGTTGACTTCGATCTTGCCGGAGCCGGGCTTGATCCAGACGCGGGCGACGGCGTCCTTGCGCTTGCCGGTGGCGTAGGCGCGACCAAGCTTGTCGAGTTTCTGGACATGGACAGGCGCCTCGGGCTGCGGCGAAGCGCCGGCGCCCTTGAGATCCTGGAGCGATGAGAGGGTCTCGGCCATTGTCAGGCAGCCTTCGTGTTCTTGCGGTTCATGACGGCGATATCGAGCGCGACGGGCTGCTGGGCCTCGTGCGGATGCTCCGGGCCCTTGTAGACGCGCAGGTTGCCCATCTGCTTGCGGCCGAGCGGCCCGCGCGGCACCATGCGCTCCACAGCCTTCTCCACGATGCGCTCGGGAAAGCGCCCCTCGAGGATGAAGCGCGCGGTGCGCTCTTTGATCCCGCCCTGGAAGCCGGTGTAGTGGTAGTACACCTTGTCTTCGCGCTTCTTGCCGGTGAAGACGACCTTCTCGGCGTTGACGACGATGACATGATCGCCATCGTCCATGTGGGGCGTGTAGCTCGGCTTGTGCTTGCCGCGCAGCCGCATCGCGATGATCGAAGCGAGCCGACCGACGACGAGGCCGGAGGCGTCGATCACCACCCATTTCTTCTCGATCTCGGCCGTCTTGGTCGAGTGCGTCTTACCGAACATCTCTAAAACCCATGCAAAATTCTGGGCTGCGTTAGAGTCGGATTGCGCGTCGATGTCAAGGAAGAATGGCCGAAAACACCGTCAGAACGGCATTTTCAGCAAGTGGTATCTAGATACCGTAGGCGAAGTCAGGCGGCCGCGGCGTGCTCCCGAGCGCGCGCGATGTCAGCGTCCGAGAGCCGCGGCGCGGCCGGATCGAGGCCGGCGTCGATCTCGGCGATGCGCCGGTCCATGTCTGCGATGACGAAGCGCGTGAAACGGCCGACGTGCAGGTACATGACGATGTCCATCGTCACGAACTCGATCGCGCGCGGGTTGGTCAACAGCGTGCGCGCCATGAAGCGCCAGAAGAGAAGCGCCATGCCGGGGCGCCGGAACGTGATCTCGACGCAGAGCCGACCGTAGATGCGCAGGTTGCGGGCCCAATGGCGCACTTCGAGTTTCACCTTCAGCCGCGGCCGCGCCAGCTGTGCCGTCATGCGCTGCAACCGCCCGAAGAACGCGTCGGGCGCATACACGCTCTCGAGCACGGTCTTGTAGTCGGTGAGGATGTCGCGGCGCGGCCGCAGCGTCGTGAAGTTCAGGCCGGCCGTGCACTGGTCGGCGCTGCCCTCGGGCGATTGCGCCCAGCCCTCGATGAGACGTTCTTCCTTCTCCAGCCGGCGCTGCAGTTGCGTGTTCGGCAACGACAGCAGCAGACCGATCATGCCGATCGGGATGTTGGTCGTCTCGATCGTCGCAATCATGTCCTGCGCGACGCTCGCTTTTTCCGTGTCGAAGCCGATGATGAAACCGGCGATGGCATGGATGCCGGCGCCATAGATTTTGTTGACGCTCTCGGCGATTGAGCGGCGCGTGTTCTGCTTCTTCTGCATCGAGACCAGCGTGTCGGTGTCGCCGCTCTCGATCCCGATGAAGACGAGGAAGAAGTTCGCCGCCGCCAGCATCACCAGCAGCTCGTCGTCGTCGGCGAGGTTGAGCGAGGCTTCAGTCGAGAACATGAAGGGATAGCCGCGCGCGGCCTGCCAGGCCTTGAGCTCGGGCAGGAATTTCTTCAGCGCCTTCTTGTTGCCGATCAGGTTGTCGTCGACGAAATCGACGTGGCCGCGCTTGCCGAGCGCGTAGAGCCTGTCGAGCTCGGCGAGGATCTGCGCATTCGTCTTGGCGCGCGGGACGCGGCCGTAGAGCTCGATGATGTCGCAGAATTCGCAGTTGAACGGGCAGCCGCGCGAGAATTGCACGCCGACATAGAGGTAGTCCTCGATGTCGATGAGGTCCCAGCGCGGGATTGGCGTCGTGGTGACATCTGTCTTGAACTTCGGGGCATCGAAACGCCCGCTCCGCTCGCCGCGGCGCCAGGCGGCGACGAAGTCGCCGATGATCGGCTCGACCTCGCCGAGCACGCGGAAGTCGGCGCGCTCGTAGATCTCGGGCCGCGAGGTCGGATCGGGGCCGCCGACGACCACGGGCACGCCCGCGGCGCGGCAGCGCTCGATCACCTCCACCGCGCTGTCGGCCTGCGGCAGCATGCCGCCCGTCATTACCATGTCGGCAGCGGCGATCTCGGGGTCGGTAAGCTCATCGCCATTGAGGTCGACGAGCCGAAAGCTCCAGTTCTGCGGCAGCATCGCCGCCACCGTCAGCAGGCCGAGCGGCGGTGACGGTGCCCTCGCGCCGGCGATCTCGCAGGTGTCCTTCAGGGCCCAGAAAGAGTTCGGGTTGAAGCGCGGAAACACGAGGAGGACAGTGCAGCGATCGGCGCCGGCCAGAGCGGGCGTCGGGGTCGTTGTGGCGGCCTCGATCGGCATGAAAAGTCCTTCTGAAGAGGGGCCGGCTACGAGAACGCGAAACATCAGACTAGCGCTTCGACCATGCGCGTGAAAATAAAGCGAATGTGAGCCGAGGCGTAACGGAAGCGCATGTGGCGTCGACGCGAGAAATCCGCTCTCCTCCGGAGATGGACGCGCCAATCTCCCTACCTGCCCTCCTTGCAACGGTCCGCACGATCGCCGTCGTCGGCCTGTCGCCGAACCCCGCGCGCCCCTCGAACCAGGTCTTTGCCTTCCTGCTCGCGCGCGGCTTCAGCTGCGTCGGCGTCAATCCGGGCGCGGCTGGACGTCGCATCCATGGGGCGCCGGTCTTTGCCTCGCTTACGGAGGTCGACCGCCCGATCGACATGGTCGACGTGTTTCGTGACCCCGCCGCGCTCGGCGACATCGTCGACGCCGCGTTGACGCTGGTCCCGCGCCCGCATGTGATCTGGATGCAACTCGGTGTTGTAAATATAGCGGCCGCGGCGCGTGCAGAGGCGGCAGGGCTGACAGTTGTGATGGACCGCTGCCCAAAGATCGAGCTAACTGCCTCTAATAATTGTTAGACCTTTCCGGCTGTACAAGGGCCGCAGCGCCTATCGCGGCGACCGGGACTTTCGTCGCGATCGCGACCGTTACTGATCGTCAACGATCTTAATTTCGAACACCGGGTGGCTCCTGCCACCCGGCGTTTTTGCGACGAGTCCAGCGCTTCGGGACCGCCTGGAGCGCCTGTGCTCGCCGCGGTTCTCGCGATGTGCATGAGGCTTGCACCGCGACCATCGGACAGCAGAAGCGGAGATCCTTCATGCTACGCGCGATGATCCTGGCGACCGCGTTGATGATTGCCCTCGGGCTCATGGTCAAAACGGCGATCGCGCCGTTTGCCCTGCAGCAGAATTCCGGCCCCAGCACCGCCGACCTGAAGCACCCGCCGACGACTTACGGCGCTTCCGCCGTGGTCTCCGGTCGAGCCGAGGCGCTGACCTAGCGCAGCGCCTTCAACGCCGCCCTCCCGGCGTAGATCGCCTGGTGGCCAAGCTCTTCCTCGATGCGGATCAGCTGGTTGTACTTCGCGATCCGATCCGACCGCGACAGCGAGCCGGTCTTGATCTGCCCGCAGTTAGTCGCGACCGCGAGATCGGCGATCGTCGAATCCTCGGTCTCGCCGGAGCGATGGCTCATCACCGCCGTGTAGCCGGCGCGGTGGCCCATCTCGACGGCGGCCAGCGTCTCGGTGAGCGAGCCGATCTGGTTGACCTTGATCAGGATCGAGTTGGCGACGCCCATCTTGATGCCCTTGGCGAGGCGCTCGGTGTTGGTGACGAACAGATCGTCGCCGACGAGTTGCACCTTGTCGCCGATCTTGTCGGTGAGCAGCTTCCAGCCGTCCCAATCGTCCTCGGCCATGCCGTCCTCGATCGTCGCGATCGGGTAGGCGCCGGCGAGCTTGGCGAGATAGTCAACCTGTTGCTCGATCGAGCGCGCCGTTCCCTCTCCCTCGTAATGATAGGTGCCGTCCTTGAACCAGTCGGTTACCGCGCAATCGAGGCCGAGCACGATGTCGTGGCCCGGCTTGAAGCCGGCCTGCTCGATCGCCTTCATGCAGAAGTCGAGCGCCGCCTCGGCCGACGGCAGGTTCGGCGCGAAGCCGCCCTCGTCGCCGACATTGGTGTTGTGGCCGCCCTTCTTCAGGCCGCTCTTTAGCGCGTGGAAAACCTCGGCGCCGTAGCGGACCGCTTCGGAGAGCGACTCCGCGCCGACCGGCATGATCATGAATTCCTGGAAGTCGATCGGATTGTCGGCATGCGCGCCGCCGTTGATGATGTTCATCATCGGCACCGGCAACGTGCGCGCCTGCGTGCCGCCGACGTAGCGGTAGAGCGGCAGGCCGACGACATCGGCCGCGGCCTTGGCGCAGGCGAGCGAGACGCCGAGGATAGCGTTGGCGCCGAGCTTGCCCTTGTTGGGCGTGCCGTCGAGCGCGATCATCGTCTCGTCGATGTGGATCTGGTCCTCGGCATCGAAGCCGCCAATTGCCTCGAAGATGTCGCGGTTGACCGAGTCGATTGCCTTGAGCACGCCCTTGCCGAGATAGCGACCCTTGTCGCCGTCGCGCAGCTCTACGGCCTCGTGGGCGCCGGTGGAGGCGCCGGACGGCACCGCGGCGCGGCCCATCGAGCCGTCCTCGAGCGTGACGTCGACCTCGATCGTCGGATTGCCTCGCGAATCGAGGATCTCGCGGGCGACGATGTCGACGATGGCCGTCATAGGCTTGTCCTTTCAGTGGTGTCCCGCGGGTTCTACGCCGCAGGGCGGGCGTGGTGAAGCGTTGTCTGCGTGCCACGTCCGCCAATTAAATTTGGTCCGGCGCGCAAAAAGCTGCGCCCGTCGGCCGCTCTGCCTCTGTCGCGCCGCCATGGGTTCTTAGCGAATTCGGGTCAGGATCAACTCCTCGGCTCATGTCCAAAGTCGCGTTCCTCATCGCGCTCGCGTCGCTCGCCGCCGCTGCGCCCCTCACCGGCGGACCGGCGCGCGCGGAATGGCGCGGCGCCATCGCCGGCTCGCGCGCGATCCTTCCCGCGCGCTTCGTGCCGCGCGAGCCGCCCCACCTCGTCGCCTCGCTGCCCGAGATGCGGGACGCGCCGCAGATGCCAGCGGCCGACTCTCCGATCTCATGGATCGCCCCGCTCGTCGATCGCCACCTGAGCGAGACGCAGAAGAGCGCCTCCATCGCGCCCGAGCTCATGGACGCGATCCTGCGCATCGAGCCGATCTACGATCCGACGCGGCTCGAGGGGCCGGAGTCGCCCATTCGGGCGAGCGTGTCGGCCGGCACCGCCACGATGGACAATGTCTTCGCCGACAGCTGGGACCGCGCCGACCCGGATGCCAACGTCAGCCAGCGCGTGCCGTATATTGCGATGGCCTGGACGCGCCGAGGCGCCCTGCCCTGCGATGCCTTCATGAAGAACCGAGCCCGTGCCGGCTACGAGCGGCCGGCCCTGACCTCGCTGACGCAGGCCGATTGCGCCGAGCTCCTGCGGGCCGAGGACGCCGCGCCGTGGGACGCGGCCGCGCCGGTGCCGATCGTGCCCGGCTGGATCGCGGTGCCGGCGTTCGCCGCGCCGATGCCGGGGTCGCGCCTGTCAAGCGAGGCTTTCTGGGCGGCGCGTCGCGCCGAGATCGCGCGCGTCGAGGAAGAGCTGCGGCTGCGCCAGACCTGGCACGGCGGCATGCAAGGCGTGTCGCAGACGATGGCACCCGAGACTTTCGCGCGGCGCTGAGAGCTTGGGCGCGACGCTGCGAGCTTGCCGCCTCGATGGCCGCGTGAGATGAGCGGCCATGTCCAAATCCCCCCGCAAGAACAAAGCCCCCAGCAAGGATAAGGCGTCCCACAAGGAGGCCGCGCTCGACGTCCTCGGCCGCCACGCGCCGCTGCCGGCTTCGCCAGAGAAGGCGCGGCTCGAGCGCGTGCCGAACCCGCATGCCGACGTCGACTATCTCACCCGCTTCACCGCGCCCGAGTTCACCTCGCTCTGCCCGGTGACCGGCCAGCCCGACTTCGCCCATCTCGTCATCGACTATCTGCCGGGCGATTGGCTCGTCGAGTCGAAGAGCCTCAAGCTCTATCTCGGCGCCTTCCGCAACCACGGCGCCTTCCACGAGGATTGCACCGTCCGCATCGGCCGCGATATCGTCGCGCTGCTCGCGCCGCGCTGGCTGCGCATCGGCGGCTATTGGTATCCGCGTGGCGGCATGCCGATCGACGTCTTCTGGCAGACCGGGGCGCCGCCGGCAGACCTGTGGGTGCCTGATCAGGGCGTGCCGAGCTACCGCGGGCGCGGCTGACCGCTCACGCGCGCACGGCCATGCTGCCGGGAAAGTCCGGCGGGTCTGGGCGCGGGATCTGCGCAAAATGGCTGAACGTCAGGTGGAAGCTGCCCGTGCCCTGCGAGAACTGGCGTAGGCTGCTCGCAGAGCCGAGCAGGTTCGCGAACGGCACGCGCGCGACGAAGATGACGTGGTCGTCGTTGTCGACGCGGTCCTCGATCTCGCCGCGTCGCAAATAGAGATCATCGCGTGTGGCGGTTGCGAACGCCGTGCCGACCGTCAGCTCGACCAGCATGATCGGCTCGAGCATGACCCCGACTTCCTTCAGCGCGTGACGGAAGGCGGTCAGCGTGGCCGCCTCGAACGCCTGCGACGAGGAATCCGTCTCGTGCCACGCCCCATCGACGAGCGTCGTCTTCAGATCGACCACGGGATAGCCGCCCAGGACGCCCGCACGCCGGCCTGAGGCAAGACCCGCTTCGATCCCGGCCAGGTAAGCGGTCGGGACGCCGGACGCCGCTGTCGCGAAGCTCCAGCCTTCGGCCGGTTCGAACGCGAGCTTCACGCGCGCGAAGTCGAAGCCGCCGCCCGCGACGGGCTTCTTGTGCGTCGTGTCCATCTCGATCGGTCGCGCGATCGTTTCGCGATAGGCGATCTGTGGCGCGCCAATGTTGAGCGCGATCCCGGCACGGTCCCTCAACGCGGCGATCGACGCGTCGAGCTGCGCCTCGCTGGAGCCGCCGAGAACGATCTGGCCGGACGCGGCGTCGACAGTGCGCTCGCCATCGCCGTCGTTGGCAGCGAGAGCGGCCAGGAGGCGTGGACGGTCGCGCTCGTCGCGCGGCTCGATGGCGATCTCGATCAGGGTCGGTGCGCGCGGCGGGAGCATGTCCGGCCTCCGAGCGAAAGACTTTCACTTTCTTGTGGCGGCGGACGACTGAAGTCCAGAGCGATTGCCTCTGCGTCTTTCGTATTTCCACTCTCGTCAGCCGTTTTGATCCTTGCTGCGCGAAAGATCGCAGAATAATACGAACGCGCTAATGTAGAAACCGCGCGACAGCGTCGCCACGGAGCGTCGATATCGTGATGAGCGAGACATCCGCCAGGGACCACGAGGCCGAAGCCCTTCACGCCGAGCTCGCGGCGACGATCGTCGCCGCCTATGTGATGAAGAACGCTGTCCAGCCCTCCGACCTCCCGGCCCTGATCGCGGACGTGCACGCCGCGCTGCTGGGCGTCGCCGGGGCGCCGATCGCCCAAAGCCCGGCCGAGCCGCCGAAGCCCGCTGTGTCGGTCAAGAAGTCGATCGGCGAGGACTTCATCATCTGCCTGGAGGACGGCCGCAAGTTCAAGTCGCTGAAGCGGCACCTGCGCGCCCAGTACGACATGTCGCCAGAGCAATATCGCGCGAAATGGGGCCTGCCGCCGGACTATCCGATGGTGGCGCCGAGCTACGCCAAGGCGCGCTCGACGCTCGCCAAGGAGATGGGTCTCGGCCAGCAGCGCCGCCGGCGCTGAGCCTCGAGGCTATCGCGGATCACGCCTGCGCGGCGCGCGCATCCGACTTGATCCGCTCGACCATCGCCCGCACGCCATTGGAGCGCTGCGGCGTCAGATGCGCTGAAAAGCCGAGCTTCTCGAACAGCGGCTGGATGTCAGTGTCGATGATCTCCCGCGTCGTGTGGCCCGAATAGACCGCAAAGACGAGCGTGATCAGGCCGCGCACGATGTGGGCATCGCTGTCGCCCTTCAGCATGAGCCGGGGGTCGCCATCGCCGCGGTCGACGAGCGTCTCGAGCCAGACCTGGCTCGCGCAGCCGCGCACCTTGTTGGAGTCGGTGTGCGCAATCTCGGGGAGCGGCTCGAGCTCGCGGCCGAGCTCGATGAGGTAGCGGTAGCGATCCTCCCAATCCTCGAGCAGCTCGAAATTGTCGACGATCTCGTTGAGGTCCATGCGCGCTTTCAGGCTCGGATTGTTCCAGGCCTTATCATCTAGCGCGTGGCGGCGGCGATCGCACCATGGCGCGAGCGCCGTGGCTCCGCGGCATCGCCGACCAGACCTGTCAGCCGCGCCGCATTTGAGAGGCAGGCGGCGGGTTCGCTCCGGCAATAGGCGCCGACGCGCGATGCGAGCTCGTCGCGCACCCGCGCCTGCGCCATCGGCACCGCGTCGGCGAGCCTGGATGACAGCGCAGCCGTGTCCGTGCCGCCCTGCGACACGAGGATCGCGCGGTAGAGGATCGCCAAGGTGATGATGCATCGCAGACCGAAGCGCACCATGCCTCCGATGTTGGCCCGGCTCTCGATGTAATCGCAGACGTTGAACGAATTGCTCTCGCGCTACGGAAACGACTTCTCAAGCATAAGTCGGGGGAAGCCGGCTTCGCGGCTTCTCTTAAGCGTTGGGTTAAGCGGCGCCTGACAAGGTCGACCATGATCAGCGCGCCGATTTCGGACTGCTGGGCTGTCGGAGCGTGCGCGTGCTGTTTAGTCGAGGTGTCCTTGCTTCCGCGCAGGCGCTCGTCCACCCGTCGGTGGCGCCAAAGGACCGCGACCGTCACGCCGCCTTCGTCGCGCATATGCTCGGGCTCGCCTTCGCGGCGCTCGGCATCGCGCCCTTCTTCCTTGCGCTGCACGGCGCCCCGAAGCCGGCGGAGAGCCTGCTCTTCGTTCTGACGCTGGTGCCGGCCGGCGCGGCGATGCTCGTTGCGCGCAGCGGGCGACTCGAGCGCGGCCATCTCGCCGCGAGCCTCGGATTCGTCCTCGTCGCTCTCGTGCTCAGCATCGGCCTGCGGGCCGGGGCCGGTGTCTCGATCGCCTGGCTCGCCGTCGCGATCATCGAGGCTGCCGCCTCGCTCGACCGGCAGGTCACGCGTCGCGGTCTTGCAATCGCGATCCCCGCTGGTCTGCTGATCATCGGCGCTTCGATGGATGCACGTTTCGTCGCAACGCTGCCGGCGGTCGCCACCGCCGCCATCGCCGCACTCGCTTTCGTCGTCTCGGCGCTGCGCCTCGATCGCCTCGTCAGGGATGTCGCCAATTTGCGTGGCGCCGCCGCCCAGGCAGCCGAGCGCGCCCGCGTCGTCGAGGCGGCGCTCGGCCGTACGATCATCGGCTTCGATGCCGGCGGGGCGGTGCGTTCGCTCAGCGCCCCGCGCGACAGCATCCTCGACACGTTCGGCCCGGAGATCGCCGGCCGCGGCCTGTTCGATCGCGTGCACGTCGCCGATCGGCCAGCCTTCCTGAAGCTCATCGACGACGCAGCTCACACCGACACGACTCGTACCGGTGCCTTCCGGCTCCACGGCGCGCAGGAAACCCGCGGCGAAACGTTCCACACCTTCGATATACGTGCCCATCGCGTCGCTGCCGGCGGCGAGGAGGCCGTCGTCGCCGTGCTCGACGACGTGACGAGCCGCGCGAGCCATGACGACGAGATCGAGGCGGCGCGGCGCGCGGTCGCTGAGGCCATGTACGCCAAGGACATGTTCCTGACGACGATGAGCCATGAGCTGCGCACGCCCTTGAACTCGATCATCGGCTTTTCGGACATCCTCGCCAGCCGGACGACGCGGCCGGACGACAGCGCCAAGCAGCGCGAGTTCGCGCGCATCATCAGCCAATCTGGCCAGCATCTGTTGTCGATCGTCAACGCGGTGCTCGACATGTCGCGGATCCGGGTCGGCAGCTATCCGATCACCACCGAACCCTTCGACGCCGCTGCCTTCCTCGATCAGTCGCTCGAGGCCGTGGCCGGTGCGGCGCGCGAGGGCGGGGTGCGGCTCGCGCGCGACGTCCCGGCGGCGTTCGAAGAGATCGTCGGCGACAAGCGCGCACTGCGGCAGGCGCTCGTCGCGGTGCTGTCCAATGCCGTCAAGTTCACGCCGGAGCGCGGCACGGTCACGTTGGGGGCGCGGCCGGTTGGCACGACGCTCGCGATCACGGTCGCCGACACGGGCTACGGCATCGCGCACGAAGATCTCGAGCGCATCGGCGAGCCCTTCTTCCAGGCGCGAGGCGGCACGAGCCGCGGCGTCGAAGGCTCCGGCCTCGGCCTCGCGCTGGTGCGCGGGCTCGTCGGGTTGCATGGCGGGACGCTTTCGATCGAGAGCGAGATCGGCCGCGGCACGATCGTGACACTTCGCATTCCGTTCGACTGCGCCAATGCGCAGCGCACGACCGACGCCGCCATCGAGATCGTTCCGCCGCGCCGCGCCGCGCGCCGCCATTCCACCCTGCTCAAGGATGTCGCCTGATGCCTACCGCCGTTGCGAGCTTCGACGACTCGTTCGATTTCGATGAGCCGGCGCGCAAGAAGGCGCCGCGCAAGCCGCGCGCCGCGCCCAAGGGCAAAGGCCCGACGCGCAAGAAGGGCAAGAAGCGCCGGCTACCCTCGATCGACATGCAGCGTGTCACCCGCTACGGCGCGGTCGGTATGAGCGGCGTGTTGGCCGTGGCGATCATGGTCAATGCGCTGGTCCTTCAGAAGGGACACCATCCCGCCCCGCTGTTCGGCAAGGCGATCGCGCTGGGGCCGAGCCCGACTCCCGTTGCGAGGCCCGCGCCGGATCTGCGCGCCGCCGCCGACGAAACGCCCGTCGCACCGCAGCCCTTGCCGGCGCCGGGACCGCGCCAGGCGGCCGCGCCGGCGGAGACGGCCAGCGTCGATCCGATCGGCCTGCTCATCGACGGAAAGGCGCCGCCGGCCGCCGCGCCGAAGGTCGACAGCAAGACGGTCGTCGGCGCGCAGCGCGCGCTCGCCAAGCTGGGCTTCACGTTGAAGGCGTCCGGCACGGTCGGGCCGCAGACGCGCAAGGCGATCGAGGCGTTCGAGCGCGACCGGCACTTGCCGGTCAACGGCGAGCTGACGCATCGCCTCGTCAGGGTGCTCGCGGCCGAGAGCGGCCTGAAGATCGACTGAGACGAGACCTAGACTAAAATGAGAAAAGCGCCGGAGCAGGGCTCCGGCGCTTTTCGTTTGAAAGGCCGTGTTCCGGCTTTGGGGTCTTAGAAGACCTTCGAGAAGATCAGGAACAGGGTCGCCGAGATCGCCATGGCGCAGGGCAGGGTCAGCACCCAAGCCAGCGCGATCGATCGCAGCGTCGACCACTGGATGCCCGACCCGTTCGCCGCCATCGTGCCGGCGATGCCGGACGACAGCACGTGGGTGGTCGAGACCGGCAGGCCGAACCCGTCGGCGAGACCGATCGTACCTGCGGCGACGAGCTCGGCGGCCGCGCCCTGGCCGTAGGTCAGGTGGGTCTTGCCGATGCGCTCGCCGACGGTGACGACGATGCGCTTCCAGCCGATCATGGTGCCGAGGCCGAGCGCGAGAGCGACGGCGATCTTCACCCAGCGCGGGATGTAGCGCGTCGAAGCGTTCAGCATGCCCTGGTACTTGGTGAGCGTCGCCTTGTCGGCGGCGTTCAGCTCGCTCGACTTGTCCTTGAGGAGCACCTTGATGGCCTCCGACGTCAGGTACATGTCGTTACGCGTGTTGCCCGCCGCGTCGGCCGGGATCTTCTGGATCGAGCCGTAGGTCTGGACTTCCTTCTGGATGCTTTCGACCAGGACCGCGAGCGACGGATACGTGCCTTCCGAGAAGTCGTGCGAGGCGACGTAGGTCGTCACCGCCGGGCGCGGGTTGCCGATGACGTTGTAGCCTTCGCCCTTGGCGTTGATGATCTTCGAGGCCTGCTGCGAGATCTCGGTGAAGCCCGCCACCCGGCTCGGCTCGACAGCACGGTTGAGCGCGAAGGCGGTCGGCACGGTGCCGATGAGGATGAGCATGATGAGGCCCATGCCCTTCTGACCATCGTTCGAGCCGTGGAAGAACGAGACGAGCGTGCAGGTCAAGATCAGCAGGCCGCGGATCCAGATTGGGGGCGCCCTGTCGGTCTTCGGCTCGGTGTAGAGCTCGCGCTTGCGGATCAGCGTCTTCATGAGAAGGAGCAGGAGAGCGGCGGCGCCGAAGCCGAACAGCGGCGAGAGCAGGAGACCGTAGCCGATCTTGGTGGCCTCGCCCCAGTTCACGCCGGAATAGGCAGTGCGGCCGTGCAGCAGGGCGTTCATGACGCCGACGCCGATGATCGAGCCGATCAGCGTGTGCGACGACGACGCCGGCAGGCCGAGCCACCAGGTGCCGAGGTTCCAGATGATCGCCGCGATGAGCATCGAGAAGACCATCGCGAAGCCGGCCGACGAGGTGATCGACAGGATCAGCTCGATCGGCAGCAGCGAGACGATGTTGTAGGCGACGAGGCCGGTCGACAGCGACACGCCGAGAAAATTGAAGAAGCCCGACCACACGACCGCGATTTGCGGCGGCAGCGCGCGGGTGTAGATGACGGTCGCGACGGCGTTCGCCGTGTCGTGGAAGCCGTTGACGAACTCGAAGCCGAGGGCGACGAGAAGCGCGATGGCCAAGAGGAGATAGGGCAGAATCGAGGTGGGCTTGGCGCCGGCCGCCTCGACCTCGGTAAAGATGCTGTAGGCGGTAAAGAAAAGGCCGAGCGCCATCACGGCGCCGAAGATCATGATGCCCGTGGGCCCCATGGGCTTGTTCAGATCGACCTTACGCTCGTAGCCGGGATCGCCTGCCCCGACCGCAACCGATGATACCGCACTCATGGCAAAGACCCCTTGGTAACCCGGGCGGAGATAGCCACCCCCGCATAACAATCGTGTGACATCGCCATGATTGTTAATGGAACCACGGCGATCTACTCGCCTTGATTTCCCCGAGCCGCCTCGGCACAAGGCTCGCCGATACGCAGGATTGAGGCTTTCATGGACGAATTGATTACGCGGGTGGCCACCGCGGCCGACATCCCCGCGGACCAGGCCGAGCGGGCAATCGGCCTCATCTTCGCGTTCCTGCGCCGGGAGGCCCCCGAAGAGGTCGAGGACATGCTGCGCCAGGTGCCGGGCGCGACCGAGGCGGCCGATCGCGGCGCTGGCGACAAGCCGAAGCCCGGTGGCATGATGGGCGGCCTGATGAGCCTGATGGGCGACGGCGGCGGCCTGATGGGACTTGCCACGCAGCTCACCGGCATTGGCCTCGGCACCGGCGAGATGACTACGGTGGGCAAGGAAATCTTCGGCTACGCACGCGAGAAGGCCGGCGACGCACGCGTCAACAAGGTCGCCTCCGCCGTGCCGGGCCTCGGCCAGTTCGTCTGACGCCGGCCGTGACCGACGCGAACGAGAGCGCTTGGCGGGCGCGGGTCGAGAAGACGATCGGCGCCAGCTACGAGACGCTCGTCGCGCAGTCCGCCGATGGCATCGGGATCGCACCACTCTATGAGAGACGCCGCGAGGCTTTCTCGGGCGGCTGGCGCGGGCGGCCCGCCTGGGCCGTCGCGCAGAGGGTGGACCATCCCGAAACGGAGGCTGCGAACGGCTTGGCGCGCGCCGAGCTCGAGGGCGGCGCCGACGCCCTGACGCTCGTCTTCGCCGGCAGTCCGTTTTCCCGCGGGTTCGGGCTCGCCGCGGATGCCGACCTGGATCAGGTCCTCGACGGCATCGAGCTCGACTTCATCGATCTGCGTCTCGATGCCGGCCCCGACACGCTCGCCGCGGCGAAGACGCTCGGTGCCCTCGTCGCAGGTCGCACGTTGACCAGCGCGAGCCTCCGCATCGACCTCGGTTACGACCCGATCGGAATCGCAGCGCGCAGCGATGGCCGCCCCGACCTCGGGGATATCCCCGAACTGCTGGCGGTCGCCGACAAGGCGGGCCTCGGGGGACGCCCGCTGCTCGCGGACGGGCGCGTCTGGCACGAGGCCGGTGCCGGCGAGGCGCTCGAGCTTGCCGCGGTGCTGGCGACGGGCGTTGCCTACCTGCGGGCGCTGGAGACCGCCGGCCTGACCCTCGATGCGGCGCGCGAAAAGATCGCGGTGCTGCTCGCCGTCGACGCCGACGTGCTTCTCGGCCTCGCCAAGGTGCGGGCGATGCGCCGGCTGTGGGCGCGCATCGAAGCCGCGAGTGAGCTCGCCCCGCAGCCCCTGCGCCTGCACGCAGAGACCGCATGGCGGATGATGACGCGGCGCGATCCCTGGACCAACGTGATGCGCGCGACCGCCGCGACCTTCGCCGCCGGGCTTGGCGGAGCGGACGCCGTGACCGTGTTGCCGATGACGCTTCCTCTGGGCCTGCCGGACGAGCCGGCGCGCCGCCTCGCCCGCAACGTGCAGCGCGTGCTGATCGACGAATCCAACCTCGCCATGGTCGATGATCCCGCGGCCGGCTCGGGCGGCTTCGAGGCGCTCACCGACGGCTTGTGCCGGACCGCGTGGAGCCTGTTCCAAGCCATCGAGGCCGAGGGGGGGATCGTCGCGTCGCTGGACTCCGGCGCGTTGCCGGCGCGCCTCGCAGACGCGGCCAAGCAACGGCGTGGGGCCGTGGCGTCGCTGGCCCACGGCATCGTCGGGACGAGCCGCTATCCGAGCCTCACGGCGCCCATCCCCGGCGTGCTCGACGTCGCGCCGCGCGCGGGGCTGATTGCCGACGGCGCCCTGCCCGGCCAGCGCGATGCCGTCCCCTTCGAGGCGCTGCGCGATCGCGCCGAAGCGCGGGCCGAGCCTCCTGATGTGTTCCTGGCGACGCTGGGTGCGCCGGCCGCATTCGGGCCGCGCGCGACCTGGGCCCGCAATTTCCTCGCCGCCGGCGGTCTGGCGGCGGTGCCGGCGACGAGCGAGCAGGATGTCGCCGCCCTTGCCGCGGCCTTTGCCGCGAGCAGCAGCGCGGTCGCGTGTCTGTGCGGGACCGACAAGGCCTACGCCGCCGACGGGCCCGCGCTGGTCGAGGCACTCCGCAAGAGGGGCGCGCGCCGCGTGCTCGTTGCGGGGCGTTCGGGCGACGGCGTCCTGGACGGCATCGACGCGTTCATCCACGACGGCTGCGACGCGCTCGAGGTGCTCTCGGCCACGCTCGACGTTGTCGACGCGCGGCCCCCTAAGCGGGCGACACCTGAAGGCTGACGACATGTCTCGACCCTCGTTCGATGCGATCGTCTTCGATGTCGGTGGTGTCCTGGTCCAGCACGACAACGATCTGATCTACGCGACGCTCGCCGCACGGTGCCGGTCGAACGTCTCTTCCCGCGACATTGCCGCGCGTCTGTCCGATCCGAAGATCGACACCGGCGCCCGGCCGGTTTCCGACCTGCGCGCGGAACTCGTCCGCGACCTCGGCTATCGCGGCGAGGAGGCGCAGTTTCTCGCCGACTGGTGCTGCCACTTCACCTTCGACGCGTCGATGATCGCCCTCGCCCACGGGCTCGAGACGCGCGTCCTGCTCTTCTCGAACACCAACCGCGAGCATTGGGAGTTTCTCCTCGCGAATCCGGCGGACGAGCTGGCGTCGTTCGAACGCTATCTCAGCCACGAGCTGGGCCTCGCGAAGCCCGGTGTGGCTTCGTATCGCCGGGTCGCCAGCGAGGCCGGGATCGATCCGGCGCGCGCGCTCTTCCTCGACGACAGGCCGGAGAACGTCGACGGGGCGCGCCGCGCCGGCTTTCACGCCGAGGTGTTTGCGGGCGAGGCTTGGCTTCTAGGCCACCTGGCGGACAATGGCGTCCGCTAGAGGTCGGAGAGCCTGATCGCGAAGTCCGGCGCGCTCGGATGGATCAACGCCGCGTCCGACGGCAAGACCTCGACAGAGCTCCAGGTCCCATCGACCGGCGCCTTGATGGCTTTCGCTCCAAACCGCCGATCTTATGCCATTTCGCTCGGCCCGGCGACAGCCGTCCGGCGCCCATGACTTTCGTGGCCGGCACGCGTTAGAAGAAGGATATGTCCGCCCTGCCCGATTTCACGAGCGTTCCCTACGAGGCCACGGATGTCCCGGCGGCCGAGGCGCGCGAGCCGTGGATGACGCCCGAGGGTCTCGAAGTCGCCTCGCGCTACGCCGCCGCCGAGATCGACAGTCTCGACGCGCTCGACACCTACCCCGGCCTGGCACCGTTCGTGCGCGGCCCCTACCCCACGATGTACGTCAACCAGCCCTGGACGATCCGCCAGTACGCGGGTTTCTCCACGGCCGAGGAATCGAACGCCTTCTACCGTCACAACCTCGCGGGCGGTCAGAAGGGCCTCTCCGTTGCCTTCGATCTCGCGACCCACCGCGGCTACGATTCCGATCATCCGCGCGTCTCTGGCGACGTCGGGCTCGCGGGTGTCGCGATCGACTCGATCCTCGACATGCGCACGCTGTTCGATCGCATCCCGCTCGGCGAGGTGTCGGTCTCGATGACGATGAACGGCGCGGTGCTGCCGGTGCTCGCGCTCTACATCGTCGCGGCGGAGGAGCAGGGCGTGCCGCAGGGCAAGCTCGCCGGCACCATTCAGAACGACATCCTCAAAGAGTTCATGGTGCGCAACACCTACATCTACCCGCCCGCGGGCTCGATGCGCATCGTCTCGGACATCTTCGCGCACACGGCGAAGCACATGCCGAAGTTCAACTCGATCTCGATCTCCGGCTACCACATGCAGGAGGCGGGTGCGACGGCGGACCTCGAGCTCGCCTACACGCTCGCCGACGGCGTCGAGTACATCCGCGCCGGCTTGGCGGCCGGCCTCGACATCGACGCCTTCGCGCCGCGCCTGTCCTTCTTCTGGGCGATCGGCATGAACTTCTTCATGGAGGTCGCCAAGATGCGCGCTGCGCGTCTTCTGTGGTGCGATCTCGTCAAGCAGTTCGAGCCGAAGAACGAGAAGTCGCTCGCGCTGCGCACGCATTGCCAGACCTCGGGCTGGTCGCTCACCGCGCAGGATGTCTGGAACAACGTCGTCCGCACGCAGATCGAGGCGATGGCGGCGACGGCCGGCCACACGCAATCGCTGCACACCAACGCGCTCGACGAGGCGCTGGCGCTGCCGACGGACG
This sequence comes from Beijerinckiaceae bacterium, assembly GCA_965277735.1. Taxonomy (GTDB): domain Bacteria; phylum Pseudomonadota; class Alphaproteobacteria; order Rhizobiales; family Beijerinckiaceae; genus RH-AL1. The sequence goes on along the minus strand of CBDIDO010000003.1, from coordinate 2,149,141 downwards.
AGAGCGCGCGAATTGCCCGCAACACGCAGATCTTCCTGCAGGAGGAAAGCGGCATCGCGCGGATCATCGACCCGTGGGGTGGCTCGTTCTATCTCGAGCGCCTCACGCACGATCTTGCCGCCAAGGCCCGCGCGCACATGGACGAGATCGAGGCGCTGGGCGGCATGGCGAAGGCCATCGAGTCCGGGCTGCCCAAGCGCCGCATCGAGGAGACGGCGACGCGCATGCAGGCGCGCATCGACGACGGCACGCAGGCGGTGATCGGCGTCAACCGTTACCCGCCGCCGGGCGCCAACGACCTCGTGCTGCGCAAGATCGACGCCCCGGACGTGCGCGAGCGCCAGATCGCCAAGCTGAAGCAGTTGCGCGCCGACCGCGATGAGGGCGCGTTCAAGGCTGCAACTGATGCGCTGCGCGAGGGCGCGAAAGGCGACGCCAACTTGCTCGCGCTGGCGATCGAGGCGGCGCGGGCGCAGGCGACAGTCGGCGAGATTTCCTCCGCGCTGGAGGACGTGTTCGGCCGCCATGCGGCGAAGCCGAACGTGGTCACGGGGGTCTACCGCGCAACGCAGGGCGATTCCGACGCGATCATGAACGTACGCGGACTGGTCGACGCGTTCGCGGAGAACGAGGGGCGCCGCCCGAAAATCCTCGTCGCCAAGGCGGGCCAGGATGGGCACGACCGCGGCCAGAAGGTCATCGCCTCCGCCTTCGGTGACATGGGTTTCGACGTCGAGGTCGGCCCGCTGTTCGCGACGCCCGAGGAAGCCGCGCAGCAGGCGATCGACGCCGGCGCGCATGTCATCGGCCTGTCGACGCTGGCGGCCGGCCACCTCTCGCTCGTGCCGGCGATCCGTGCCGCGCTGGAAGCCCAGGGCCGCGATGACGTGATGATCGTCGTCGGTGGCATCATCCCGCCGCAGGACCACGAGGCGTTGCGCGATGCCGGCGCCGCCGCGATCTTCCCGCCCGGCACCGTGGTGACGGAGGCGGCGCGGCAGGTGCTCGACGAGTTGAACGTGAAGCTCGGCTACCAGCAGCGGCGCGCGGCGGAGTGACCGGTCAGGCGCGGCTCGAGGTCGAGCGCGGCCGAAGCGCATCGAGCGCGTCCGAGTTGTCGCGCGCCCAGGCGTAGAGCAGGTTGATCGGCTCGACGAAGCGACGGCCGAGCTCGGTGACGGAATAATCCACCGCCGGAGGCACCGTGCCATGGACGCGTCGGCTCACGAGACCGCTCGCCTGCATTTCGCGCAGCGTCTGGGTCAGCATCTTCTTGGAGATGCCGGGCAGGCTGCGGTGCAGGACCCCGGTGCGGGCGCGACCGCCGAGGTGCGTCGCGAGCGTGTGCAGGACCATGCTGGTCCATTTGGCGTCGAAGAGCTCGAGGACCCGATGCGGCGCGCAGTCCTCGCGAAACTCGTGGTCCGGTGTGCCTGGACCCATCCTGGTTACCCCGTGGTGCCTATGACCCAAATCGGTGCCGTCTGGACGGGCGTGACGTGGGGAGCCAAATCAAGCGGAACAAGAGGAGATTCGGATGACGCCTACCGCCTTGATCGTTGGCTCGAGTGGGATCGTCGGTAGCGCCGCCGCGCGCCTGCTCGTCAGCGAAGATTGGAATGTTCTCGGCCTGGCGCGACGGCCGATGCCGCAAGACGGTGTCACGCCGATCACCGCCGATCTGCAGGATCCCGCCGCCCTGACGGCCGCGCTCCAGGGGAAAGCGCCGACGCATGTGTTTCTGACCTCATGGCTGCGCCAGCCGACGGAGGCTGAGAACATCCGCGTCAATGCCGGGATGGTCCGCAACCTCCTCGAGGCCGTGCGGCCGGCCGGTTCGGTTCGTCATGTCGCGCTCGTCACCGGGCTGAAGCACTACCTCGGGCCGTTCGAGGCCTATGGCAAAGGCACGCTGCCGCAGTCGCCGTTCCGCGAGGACCAGCCGCGGCTCGACATCGAGAACTTCTACTACGCGCAAGAAGACGAGGTGTTCGCCGCCGCGGCCCGCGACGGCTTTGCCTGGAGCGTGCACCGCCCGCACACGATCATCGGCAAGGCGGTCGGCAATGCGATGAACATGGGCACGACGCTCGCCGTCTACGCGACGATCTGCCGGGAGACCGGGCGCCCGTTCCGCTTTCCCGGCTCGCCCGTGCAATGGGCCGGCCTCACCGACATGACCGATGCGCGGTTGCTCGCCCGGCACCTCGCATGGGCCGCGACGACGCCGGCGACGGCCAATCAGGCGTTCAACGTCGTCGACGGCGACGTCTTTCGCTGGAGCTGGATGTGGGAGCGGATCGCGAGCTGGTTCGGGCTTGAGCCCGCGCCGTTCGACGGCGAGATGCGACCGCTCGAGGCGCAGATGGCGGCCGACGCGCCGCTGTGGCGCGAGATCGCGAGCCGGCATGGGCTCGTCGAGCCGGATCTCGACCGTCTCGCGTCGGCCTGGCACACCGACGCCGATCTCGGCCGGCCGATCGAGGTCGTCACCGACATGTCGAAGAGCCGCAAGCTTGGCTTCACAGCCTATCAGGCGACGGATGACGCGTTCTTCGACCTGTTCGAGGAGCTGCGGCGGGACCGATTGATCCCCTGATCCCCCGGCGCTCCTCGCCCTGCCCTTACGGCTTCGGCGAGGTCGGCGCCTGGTTCGCCGGCTTGTCGGGCGTGCCGGTCGGCTCGGTCGGTGCCGCGGACGGCACGGCCGGCGTCGCGTGGCCGGGCTGGCCACCGCCATTGGCCCGCTGTTCCTGCAGCTTGCGCAGCTGGTCGAGCACGGTGCCCTTCTGCTCGGCGGGCGCGACCAGCGCCGGCTGGCTGGTGCCGGCGGGCTGCAGGCCCTCGAGGATCGAGCGGTTGCCCTTGCCGTAGTTGGCGAGGATCGTCAGGCCGAGGCTCGTCAGAAAGAACAGGGTCGCGAGGATCGCCGTCGCCCGCGTCAGCACGTTGGCCTGGCCGCGGCCGGTCATGAAGCCCGAGCCGCCGCCCATGCCGAGCGCGCCGCCTTCGGAGCGCTGCAACAGCACCACCACGACGAGCGCGGTGACGATCATGAGATGGATGACGATGAGGACGGTCTGCATGGGACGGCGGGAATCCGGGCGGCGCGGCCCCTGAGGGCGGCCTTCATGACGAGAGGCTGATATGGGTGCGGCGCCGTCATACGGGAGATGGCGGCGATCGGCAAATGCGCCTTGCAGCGGATGTCAGCCCGCGGTCGACAGCTCTTTGGCGTAGACGGCGGCGATCGCCATGAAGTCCTTGGCCTTCAGGCTGGCCCCGCCGACGAGGGCCCCGTCGACGTTGTCGACCGCCATCAGCTCGGCCGCGTTCGACGGCTTCACCGAGCCGCCGTAGAGCAGGCGGATCGTGTCGCCGCCGTTGGGCATCAGCGCCATCACTTCCTTGCGCATGAAGGCGTGCATCTCGGCGATGTCGGCGCAGGACGGCGTGACGCCGGTGCCGATCGCCCAGATCGGCTCGTAGGCGACGACGAGCTGGCGCGCATCGATATCCGTCGGCAGCGAGCCCTGGATCTGGCGGCGCACCACGACATGCGCGCGGCCGAGGTCGCGGTCCTCTTTCGTCTCGCCGACGCAGATGATGGAGGTAAGCCCCGCGGCCTTGGCGGTGACCGCCTTCACCTTCACGGCGGCGTTGGTCTCGTGGTGGTCCGCGCGGCGTTCGGAATGGCCGAGGATCACGTAGGTCGCGCCTGCGTCGACGAGCATGCCGGGCGAGATGGAGCCCGTATGCGCGCCGCACTCGTTCTTGTGGCAGTTCTGGCCGCCGACCTTGAGCTCGGTGCCGCGTGCGATGTCGGCGGCGGCGGCGATCAGCGTCGTCGGCGGGCAGACCAGCACCTCCGCCTCGCCGGCAACCCCGGCGGCGACCGCATCACGGATCTTCTCGACCTCGGCGAGATCCCCCCTGAGGCCGTTCATCTTCCAGTTTCCGGCGACCAGGGGTCGGGGTCGTCGCGCCATGCCGGATCGGCCTCCAAGGGGGTCGCGCCGCGCGCCTGCGGCTCGATGCTCCCGTTAGCATCGGGACCACGATCCGCAAAGCCTAGGCATGGGCCATGCCGACGCGATGCCGGCCGATCGTCCCGGCTTGCTTGCCGCGGCCGGAGCCGGCATCGATCGAACGGCGGCACGCGCCGTGGGCGTCTTCAAATCCACGCATTTTGGGGCTTGCTGTGATAAGGATATGTGCATAAGCGCATATCCTTTAGGCCGGAGCGGTGGCGTGCGGTCGCCCTCTCGGCCGCTCCCGCCTTGGCGGAATCTTGCGGTCCAGGAGATCATATGGCGCGCGCGAACTTTCTCTTCACCAGCGAATCCGTTGCCGAGGGGCATCCCGACAAGGTTTGCGATCGCATCTCGGACGAGGTCGTCGACCTGTATTTCCGCGAAGGCGCGAAGGCTGGTCTCGATCCCTATTCGATCCGTGTCGCCTGCGAGACGCTCGCCACCACGAACCGCGTCGTCATCGCCGGTGAGGTGCGCGGCCCGATGATCGACCCGAAGGCGATCGAGGCCGTGGCGCGCGCGGCGATCAAGGACATCGGCTACGAGCAGGACGGCTTCCACTGGGAGACCGCCAAGATCGAGATCCTGCTGCACGCGCAGTCCGCCGACATCGCGCAGGGCGTCGACTCGGCCGGCAACAAGGACGAAGGCGCCGGCGACCAGGGCATCATGTTCGGCTATGCCTGCCGCGAGACGCCGGAGCTGATGCCGGCGCCAATATATTATTCGCACAAGATTCTCGAGGACCTCGCCCACGCCCGCAAGTCGGGCAAGGGCGACGCCGCCAAGTTGGGCCCCGACGCCAAGAGCCAGGTGACGGTGAAGTACGTCGACGGCAAGCCGGTCGGCGTGACCCAGATCGTGCTGTCGACCCAGCATGTCGACGAGAGCCTGTCGTCGGAAGACATCCGCCGCATCGTCGAGCCCTACATCCGCAAGTCGCTGCCGCAGGGCTGGATCTCGGACGAGACGGTCTGGCACGTGAACCCGACCGGCAAGTTCGTCATCGGCGGTCCAGACGGCGACTGCGGCCTCACCGGGCGCAAGATTATCGTCGACACCTACGGCGGCGCGGCCCCGCACGGCGGCGGCGCCTTCTCCGGCAAGGACCCGACCAAGGTCGACCGCTCGGCCGCCTACGTCGCGCGCTACCTCGCCAAGAACGTCGTCGCGGCCGACCTCGCCGACCGCTGCACGATCCAGCTTTCCTACGCGATCGGCGTCGCCGAGCCGCTGTCGATCTACGTCGACACGCACGGCACCGGAAAAGTCTCCGAGGACAAGCTCGAGGCCATGCTCGGCAGCATCATGCGGCTGTCGCCGCGCGGCATCCGCGAGCACCTGCAGCTCAACAAGCCGATCTACGCGCGCACCTCGGCCTACGGCCATTTCGGCCGCGCGCCGGACGCGGAGGGCGGCTTCGCCTGGGAGAAGACCGACCTCGTTGAAAAGATGAAGAGTGCGGTCGCCGCCTAACTTCTACCGAAAGTTTGGCGGACGACGGCGGTCGGGGTGCACTTTGCACTTGCAAACAAGCTAGACGTTGGGCTGTTCTGCGGCGCGACGGGTCGAAAGGTGATGCGATGAAGGCGAGAGTTTTGGTTCTGGGGCTCGGGGCCGCGGCCCTGGTTGCGACGTCGGTGCTGCCCGCACAGGCGCAGGTGGTCGACGATTTCCTGTGTTCGACCTTCTCTTTCCATTGCCAGGAGGCGCCTCCCCCGCCGCCGCCGACCCCAGCGATGGCGCCGGACCCGGTCGCGGCCGAGCCGGTCAAGAAGGTGAAGCACGTTCACAAGAAGAAGAAGATCGCCAAGGCGAAGGCCGCTGCGCCGGCCGCCGATGCGGCTCCCGCGCCCGCAGCGCCCGAGGCAGCACCCAAGTAAGCTGCTTCTTTTTCCTGACCGAATTTCAAGGCCGCGGGCTACGTCCGCGGCCTTCGTCTTTGCCGGCTCAAACGTCCAGGTTGGCGACGTTCAGGGCGTTTTCCTGGATGAACTCGCGGCGCGGCTCGACGACGTCGCCCATCAGCTTGACGAAGATGTCGTCGGCCTCGTCGCCTTCGTTGATCTTGACCTGCAGCAGCGAGCGCGCATCGCGGTCGAGCGTAGTCTCCCACAGCTGGTCCGGATTCATCTCGCCGAGACCCTTGTAGCGCTGGAACTGCGAGATGCCCTTCTGGCCGATCGACATCACCGCCTCGAGCAGGTCGCTCGGACCGGCGACCTGACGCTCGTCGCCTTTGCGCACCAGCTGCGCCGGCTTGGCATAGACGTCGACGAGCGAGCCCGTGTGCTCTGACAGCCGGCGCGCCTCGGCCGAGGCGAGCAGCTTGTCGTCCAGGATGGCCGCCTGCGTGACGCCGCGCACGACACGCGTCAGCACGTAGCCGTCGTTCTCGAGACGCCCTTTCCAGCCGCGCTCCATGTCGTCGGAGCGCGCATCGAGGCGTTCGGCCAACGTATCCGCCGCCGCTTGCGCGGAGGCCTCGTCGTCGATCGGTTTCAGCGCGCCGGCGATGGCTGCCTGCTCGACGATGCCGCGATCGTAGCGCGAGTGCAGGCCCGAGAGCAGATGGCGCACCTGGCGCGCCTCCTCGACAAGCGCGCGGAGATCGGCGCCGGCCCGCTCCTCGCCGGTGGCAAGGCGCAGGATCGTGCCGTCGACCCCGTGGCCGATCAGGTAGTCCTCGCGCGCGCGCTCGTCCTTCAGGTACTGCTCCGACGAGCCGCGCTTGACCTTGTAGAGCGGCGGCTGCGCGATGAAGATGTGGCCGCGGTCGATGAGGTCGCGCATCTGGCGGAAGAAGAACGTCAGCAGCAGCGTGCGGATGTGCGAGCCGTCGACGTCGGCATCCGTCATGATGATGATCTTGTGGTAGCGCAGCTTGTCGGCGTTGAAGTCGTCGCGGCCGATCCCGGTGCCGAGCGCGGTGATCAGCGTGCCGATCTCCTGGCTGCCGAGCATGCGGTCGAACCGCGCGCGTTCGACGTTCAGGATCTTGCCGCGTAGCGGCAGCACCGCCTGGTATTCGCGGTTGCGGCCCTGCTTGGCCGACCCGCCGGCCGAATCGCCCTCGACCAGGAACAGCTCGGACTTGGCGGGGTCGCGCTCCTGGCAGTCGGCGAGCTTGCCCGGCAGGTTGGCGACGTCGAGCGCGCCCTTGCGCCGCGTCAGCTCGCGCGCCTTGCGCGCCGCCTCGCGCGCCTGCGCCGCCTCGATCACCTTGGCTGTCACCGTCTTGGCGTCGGCGGGATGCTCTTCCAGCCAGCGGTCGAGCATCTCGTTGACGAGGCTCTCGACCACGGGCCGCACCTCGGACGAGACGAGCTTGTCCTTGGTCTGGCTCGAGAACTTCGGGTCCGGCACCTTGACCGAGAGCACGCAGGTGAGCCCCTCGCGGCAATCGTCGCCGGTGAGGTCGACCTTCTCGCGCTTCAGCATGCCGGACTTCTCGGCATAGCCGGTCATCTGGCGGGTCAGCGCGCCGCGGAAGCCGGCGAGATGCGTGCCGCCGTCTCGCTGCGGGATGTTGTTTGTGAAGACCAGCACGTTCTCGTGGTACGAATCGTTCCACCAAAGGGCGACTTCGACCGTGATGCGGTCGCGCTCACCCAGCATGATGATGGGCGCCTGGATCAGCGGCTGCTTGGCGCGGTCGAGGTAGCGCACGAAGGCCTCGAGGCCGCCGTCGTAGAACAGCTCCTCGACCTTGTGCTCGGCGCCGCGCGCGTCGGTCAGGATGATGCGCACGCCGGAATTCAGGAACGCCAGCTCGCGCAGCCGATGCTCGATCCGCGAGAAATCGTAGTCGACCATCGTGAAGGTCTTGGGCGAGGCGAGGAACGTCACCTCGGTGCCGCGCCGCGGCTTGCCGGTGCCGTTGACTTCCGCCTTGCCGACGACCTCGAGCGAACGCGAGACGTCGCCGTCTGCGAATTCGGCGATGTGCTCCTTGCCGTCGCGCCAGATGCGCAGCTTGAGCCAGGTCGAGAGCGCGTTGACGACGGACACGCCGACGCCGTGCAGGCCGCCGGAGACCTTGTAGGAATTCTGGTCGAACTTTCCGCCCGCATGCAGCTGGGTCATGATGACCTCGGCTGCGGAGATCCCCTCCTCCTCGTGGATGCCGGTCGGGATGCCGCGGCCGTCGTCGGTCACCGTCACCGAGCCGTCGGCGTTCAGCGTCACCGTCACGCGCGTCGCATGGCCCGCCAGCGCCTCGTCGATCGCGTTGTCGACGACCTCGTAGACCATGTGATGCAGGCCCGAGCCGTCATCGGTGTCGCCAATGTACATGCCGGGGCGCTTGCGCACCGCGTCGAGGCCGCGGAGCACCTTGATCGAGCCCGCGCCGTAGTCGTCCGGCGCGGAATCGTCGGGGTCGCGGGGGGTGTTGTCGTCCATTCTGGAAAGGGTCTCCGGTGGGGCCACGCGATGGCGCGGCACACCCGTTCGGGCTGATCCTCCTATATAGCCGGAAACACCACGAAATGCATGAGCGGATTGCGATTTCCGCCATGAAAATGGGTATGGAAACGGCCGTTGGAATCGGTCTCGGCTGACGCTTGCGCCGGGCTATTTGATGTAGGCCGACGCGGCGATGCCGGAGACCACCGGGGCGGAGATCGTGCCGACCAGTTGCAGGAGCTTCTGCAGGTCGCTGAACGGCGAGTTCGAGACGTAGACGATGTCCTTGTCGTGGACGACGAACCGACGCGCCAGGAACAGCGCCCGCGGGTCGCGCATGTTGGTGTAATAGACCGTCGGCACGAGATCGAGCGCGGCCTGCGCCGGCGTCAGCCCCGGAAAGTTGCGCACAACCGCGACCGGCTCGTAGCGCAGGACGAAGACGCCTTCGGGATCGGCGCGCACGTCCAGCAGGCCCTGCGCCTTGGCGATCGCCTCCTCGAGCGAGATGCCAACGGCGTCGAAATTGATGACCGCGTTGCGGCTGGTGGCGCCGACGGCGGTGAAAGTCAGCGGGTAGCGCACCACGGTGAGCGTGTCGCCGGGCCGCGCATAGATGTTCTCGCGCGGGTCGTTGAGAATGGTCTGCAGCGGAACGCGGACGCTCTTGCCGCCACGGGAGAGCTCCAGGAAGGTCTCGTTGGCCGGTGCGTTGAGGCCGCCGGCTTCGGCGATGACGTCGATCATGCGGTCGCCGCGCGTCGACAGCGCCAGCCGCTGGCCTTTCACGACCTCGCCGTTGACGGTGATCGCGTTCGACAGGCTCTTGTCGACGGTGACGATCGCCTGCGGCTCGATCGCCTTGCCGGTGAGGTTGTCGACGATGGTCTTTTCGATCTGCGGCGTCGTCTTGCCGACGACGCTCACGCGGCCGGCGTAGGGCACGGTGATCGAACCGTCGCGCTGCACCACCTGCGGCGGGATCTGCGCCGAATGCGAGCCGGTCGAGGTCTGCGTGGTGACGGGCTGGGCGAACAGGCCGCCGCCGGCCGCCTCGAACACCGACACGTCGATCGTGTCGCCGACGCCGACGGTGTAGAGCACCGGCTTCCGGTAGTCGCCGAACTTGCCGTAGAGGCTCGGGCCGGGGAAATGCGACAGTTCCTGGACCGTGAAGTCCGAGATCGGCATCAGGAGGTACGGCGCGTCGGCGCCCGTCCCCTTCGCGATCACGGACTGCCGCGACGGCCCCTGCGTCGGGACTGTCGAACAGGCACCGAGCAGGGCAAGGCACGTGGCGGTGCAAACGACGCGCAACGCGGCCGAGCGGATGCTGTCCGACGAATATTGCAAGATTTGCCCCACCGTTATGTCGGCATTTTACGCCACCGGCACCGGCGCGACCATGGCGAGATACCGACATTCCGGTCCGTGTGATGCCATCGACACACCAATCATCTCGGGGTTATTTTTCCCTGACGGCACCGTATCGATGCGCAGAGCGTGCCTCTAACGGCTGTTTTTCGTGGGAGAGGGCGCCTTTGCGCCCCGCGACAGCTTGACGGGGCCTCGCCCTTGGGCTCGTTTGGCCGCTCAGCGGGAGCCCGCGGCCACAACAGGGCTCTTTCTGCCGGATTTATCGGGAGAGACGGATGAAGGAAGCTACCAAGAAGCCCGCGGCGAAGGCCGCCGCGACACCCAAGCCCAAGTCGGCCGGACCGAGCGCCTTTTCGAAGCCGCTGACGCCATCGCCCGAGCTTGCCGCAGTTGTCGGGTCCGACCCGCTGCCGCGCACGGCCGTGGTCAGCAAGGTCTGGGAATACATCAAAAAGCACAAGCTGCAGAACGAGGCGAACAAGAAAGAGATCGTCGCCGACGACAAGCTGAAGAAGGTCTTCGGCCGCGACAAGGTGACCATGTTCGAGATGAACAAGTATCTCAACCAGCATCTCAAGTAGTCTGCGGGTCGGCGCGTGTCCGGGCGGCGTTCAGAAGCCCGCACCACGTGACCCTTGATCCGGCGCCGGCGACTTTACGCCGGGCCGGTGCCCAGGGCCTAGCATGACGCAAAGGCGCTTTGCTCGGCTCGGTGCCACTCTCGTCGCCCCTCTCGTTTCCTTCCTGCTCATTGGCGCGTTGCCCCTTCCCGCTTGCGCGGACGGGACGGAGCGGCGTGTGTCCGCGCTCGTCTCGGCCCTGACGCTCGACGAGAAGATCGGACTCGTTCACTCGCGCTTCGGCATGCCGCTCAAAGGCAAGCCGAAGCCTGAAGGCGCGCTCGATTCGGCCGGCTTCGCGCCGGGCGTGGCGCGTGTCGGGATCCCGCCGCTGCAGGAAAGCGATGCCGGCCTCGGTATCGCCAATCCGACCAACGCCCCCTTCGACGCCACCGCGATGCCGAGCGAGCTGGCGCTCGCCGCGAGCTTCGATCCGAGCCTCGCCGAGCGGGCCGGCACCGCGATCGGCGCCGAGGCGCGCGCGATGGGCTTTTCCGTGCTCCTCGCCGGCGGCGCCAACCTGACGCGCGAGCCGCGTGGCGGCCGCGATTTCGAATATGCCGGCGAGGATCCGCTGCTGACCGGCGGGATCGTCGGCGCGGTGATCGCCGGCATCCAGTCGAACCACATCGTCTCGACGCTCAAGCATTTCGCGCTGAACACGCAGGAGACCGGCCGCGTCGTCCTCGATGCCAAGGTCGGCGAGGCGGCCCTTCGCGAATCGGATCTCCTCGCCTTCGAGCTCGCGCTGGAACGCGGGCGTCCCGGCGCAGTGATGGCCGGCTACAACCGCGTCGACGGCGTCTACGCGTCGGAAAATACGCACCTGATCACGGACGTCTTGAAGCGCGACTGGGGCTTCGACGGCTGGGTGATGTCGGATTGGGGCGGCACGCATTTTACCGATAAGGCCGCGCGCGCGGGTCTCGACCAGGAATCGGGCGCCGATCTCGATGCGACGACCTTCTTCGACGCGCCCCTCAAGGCGGCAGTTGTTGCGGGCCGAGTCCCAATGGCGCGGCTCGACGACATGGTGGCGCGCCAACTACGCGCCCGCATCCGCGCCGGCACGTTCGATGATCCGCCGCGGCCGGGTGTCGCGCTAGACCTCGCCGCGCACGCCGCAATCGCCGAGGAGGTCGCCGCGCGCGGCATCGTGCTCCTGAAGAATTCAGGCGGTGTGTTGCCACTGGCGCCGAGCTTGAAGCGCGTGCTCGTCGTCGGCGGGCACGCGGACCAGGGCGTGCTGTCGGGCGGCGGCTCGTCCCAGGTCGTGCCGAAAGGCGGCCTGCGGTTCGCCGGCGACCCGCCCGGTGCCTTCTACGGCAAGCCCAAGCTCTACGATCCCTCGTCGCCGCTGACGGCGCTGCGAAAGGCGCTGCGGGGCACGCGATTCGATTTCCTTGCCGGCGACGACGTCGCGGCGACGGCTCGCGCCGCTCGCGAGGCGGACGCCGTTCTTGTCTTCGCCGACGCCTGGCGGAACGAATCGCGCGACGTCCCCGACCTCGCGCTGCCAAACGGCCAGGACGCGCTGATCGCGCGGCTCGCCACCGCGAATCCGCACATGATCGTCGTGCTCGAGACCGGTGGCCCAGTGACGATGCCCTGGCTCGAGTCCGTCGCCGGCGTGATCGAGGCGTGGTACCCTGGCGAGCGCGGCGGCGAGGCGATCGCCGACGTTCTGACCGGACGCGTCGATCCCGGCGGTCGATTGCCGATGACCTTTCCCCTCGCCGAATCGCAACTGCCGCGACCCCGCAGCATCGACCCCGCGACGACGACGTCGAATCCGGGCGAGCCGATCAAGGGTGTCCCGCTGACGATCGACTACGACATCGAGGGGCCCGACGTTGGTTACAAATGGTTTTTGCGCACCCAAGCCACGCCGTTGTTCCCGTTCGGATTCGGGCTCTCCTACACGCGGTTTGCGGTGTCGGGTCTCTCGGCGCGGGAGGCCGATGGCAGGCTCGCGATCGGCTTCGATATTCGCAATGAAGGCGACCGCGCCGGGCGCGAGGTCGCGCAGGCGTATCTCGACGGACCCGGCTTCTCCCGTCGGCTCGTCGGCTTCGCCGCACTCGAGCTTCCGCCGGGGGAAACGAAGCACGTGTCGCTCATGGTCGACCCGCGGCTCCTTGCACGCTGGGACATCGCTGCGCCCGGCTGGCGCGTCGCGCCCGGGCGCTACACCATCGCCGTGAGGTCTAATTCGATGGCCGATTCGCCCGGCATCGATGTCCAGCTTGCGGCGCGGGCGTGGCCCGAGCCCCGCGTCGCTGGCAACGTGCCGCGCTAGGCCCCGGCCGCTTCCATCTCCCGCAGATGGCGCACGCGCAGCGGCACGCTGGGGTGCGAATGGTGCACGAGAGCGTAGATCGGATCGGGCGTCAGCGTCGAGGCGTTGTCGCGGGCGAGACGCGTCAGCGCGCCGACCATCGGGTCCGCACCCACGGCCCGGCGAGCGAAATCGTCAGCCTGGTATTCGTTGCGGCGCGAGATCCAGTTCGACAGCGGCGCGGTCAGCGGGCCGACGACCGAGGCGAGCAGCATGCAGACGAACAGCGCGGCCGCGTCGTCATGCGCGGCGACGCCGAAGGACGGCAGAAGCCACGGCTGCTTGGCGAGCCAGCCGAAGGCGGCGAGCATCGCGAGCAGCATCAGCGCCCCGCGCGCGAGGCCGAAGATCACGTGGCGATGCTTGAAATGGCCGAGCTCGTGGGCGACCACCGCCTCGATCTCGTCCGGCGGCGACTTGTCGACCAGCGTGTCGAACAACACGATCCGCTTGGTGCGGCCGAAGCCGATGAAATAGGCGTTGCCGTGCGCGGTGCGGCGCGACGCATCCATCAGGAAGAGGCCGGAGGAGCGGAAGCCGACCCGGGTCAGCAGGCTCTCGATTCGTGCGGCGAGCGTGCCTTCGAGCGGCGTGAAGGTGTTGAAGCGCGGCGCGACGAAGCGCACGAAAATAGTCGGGGCTGCGACCATGATGACGAGCATCCCGACCCACGCGTAAAGCCACCATAACCCGGTCAGCGCGCGCATGACCCAGAGCACCGCGGCCAGCAGCGGCACGGCGATCACGAGCGTGATCGCGGCCTGCTTCACCCGGTCGGCGATGAAGCGGGCCGGCGTCGTGCGATTGAAGCCGAACCGCGTCTCGATCCCGAACGCGCGGGCGATTGCGAACGGCAGGTCGACGATCGCGCCGACGACGCCCGTCGCGACGAGGAAGGAGACGCCGCGCCAGATGCCCGCGGGCAGCACCGCAGCGACGGCGTTGTAAAGGAGATCAATGCCGCCGAGCGCGAAGACGAGCTGCGGGATCGCACTTGCCAGCGTCTCGAACCGGTCGAGCCGCTCGCGTGCCCGCGCATAGTCGGCCGCCTTCTGGTGCTCGTCGAGCGACAAGGTCTGCGCGAAATCGGCCGGCACCGCGTTGCGATGACGCGCAACGAAGGCCGTTTGGCGCAGCGACAGCCAGATCGACAGGACCGTCCAGGCGGCCGTCGCGGCGATGAAGAAAAGGCTGAGCGGGGGCATGCGGGTCCTGGTGTTGCGCTTCGAGGAGCGAACATAGACGCTCGCACCGGTTTCGCCATCCGTCGCCCAGGGGTCGAGCTTGCGCTGGGAACGAGAATCGGCGGCCCGACTTCTGCTTGGCGGGCGCGAACCCCTCCTGCGCAGGTAGCCAAATCCCATGCAATTCAAGCTCGGCAGCAAGCTCGGCTATTCGGTCGATAAGGAGACGCCGTTCGTCTTCAACATCGAGGCCCAGACGACCGATGTGCAGAAGGTTTTGCGCGAGCACCTGGCGATCGAGCCACCGCTCGCGGTCGAGCGGTGGACGATGCCCGAGAGCGGCAACCGCTACTTCCGAGTCGTCGCGCCGGCCGGCAAGCTCAGGATAGAATATACCGCGATGGTCGATCTCGCGCCGGCCCTCGACGAGCCGTCCGCCGTCGGCGAGCTGACGCCTGCCGAGCTGCCGCTCTCGACCTTCACGCATCTCTATCCAAGCCGCTATTGCCAGTCGGACAAGCTCGAGCGCTTCGCGCGCTCGACCTTCGGCGCGCTGGAGCCCGGCTACAACCGGGTCAACGGCATCTGCAACTGGATCCACGACTACGTCCAATACGAAGGCGGCGTCTCCGACGCCTTGACCTCCGCGTTCGACACGGTGACGCAGCGCGCCGGCGTTTGCCGCGACTTCTCGCATCTGGCGATCGCGCTCTGCCGCACGCTCGGCATGCCGGCGCGCTACGTCAGCGCCTACGCCTCGCAGCTCCAGCCGCCGGATTTCCACGCCGTCTTCGAGGTCTATCTCGAAGGGCCGCAGGGCGGCTCCTGGTACATCTTCGACGCCACCAGAATGGCCGATCCGGCCGGCCTCGTGCGCATCGGCCTTGGCCGCGACGCCGCCGAGGTCGCCTTCTGTAGCCCGTTCGGGCCGGTCGCCTTCGACGCGCCCGAAGTCTGGATCGACCCCGTCGACGGCGCGCTGCCGGCCACCGTCAAAGCGGTGCGAACCACGCCGACCTAGCAGCGACTTGGCGATTACCCCGACGCGAGCATCTCCTTCACCAGCGCGCCGAGCGCCTCCATCGCGAATGGCTTCGGCAAGATGCGCATGCCGGTCTCCAGCGGCGCGTCGCCGAGCACGGCGGCCTCGGCGTAGCCGGTGATGAACAGGACGCGCAGCCCGGCCCGCAACGCGCGTCCCGCGTCGGCGAGCTGGCGGCCGTTCATGCCACCGGGCAGGCCGATGTCGGTGACGACGAGGTCGATGTGCGCCTTCGAGCGCAGGATCTCGAGCCCGGTCGGGCCGTCCGGTGCGACTAGCGTGCGATAGCCGAGTTCCTCCAGGACCTCGACGATGAGCATCCGCACCGTCGGCTCGTCGTCGACGACGAGCACAATCTCGCCGCCATCCGTTCCGACCGACTTCATCTCCGCCCCATCGGCTTCGCGTTCGGCGGCGCCGAAGGAGCGCGGCAGCAGCAGCGTCATCGTGGTGCCGCACCCGACCTCCGAGGCCACTGCGACCTGGCCGCCCGACTGGCGCGCGAAGCCGTAGATCATCGAGAGGCCGAGCCCTGTCCCCTGCCCCAGCGGCTTGGTCGTGAAGAAGGGATCGAAGATCCGTTCGATGATATCGGGTGCCATGCCCGTGCCCGTGTCCGCCACCCCGAGCGCGATGTAGGCGCCGGCCGGCAATTCGTGCGTGCGCGCTGTGTGGCCATCCAGGGTGACGTTGGCCGTCGAGACGACGAGGCGGCCGCCGTCGGGCATCGCGTCGCGCGCGTTGATGCAGAGGTTGAGCAGCGCGTTCTCGAGCTGGTTGGGATCGACCAGCACGCTCCACACACCGGCTTCCGCGGCGATCTCGACTTCGATCTGCGGTCCGACGGTGCGGCGCACGAGGTCTTCGAGCCCGGCGACCAGGGCGTTGACGTCGGTCGGCTTGGGATCGAGCGTCTGCCGCCGCGAGAAGGCGAGCAGGCGATGGGTCAGCGCGGCGGCCCGCTTGGCCGCGCCCTGCGCGGCATCGATATAGCGCTCGAGTTCACCCGTGCGTCCCTGCGTCACCCGCCGGCTCATGAGATCGAGCGAGCCGGTGATGCCGGTGAGAAGGTTGTTGAAGTCATGCGCGAGCCCGCCCGTGAGCTGGCCGACCGCCTCCATCTTCTGCGCCTGGCGCAGCGCCTCCTCCAGCGTCCGCTCGCGCTCGGCGGCCGCCTTCGCGTCGGTGACGTCGCGGACCGTGGCGTAGACCATGTGCCCGTCCGGCACCGCGTTCCAGGACAGCCAACGCCAGCCGCCGTCGGCGCAGCGGTATCGATTCTCGAAGTCGAGGGCGGGCTCGCCGCGCGCCAGCTTGGCGGCGGCGTCGTTGGTGACCTCGACGTCGTCGGGATGCACGAAAGACATGAAAGGCTCGGCCATCAGCTGCTCGATGGTCCAGCCCAGCGTCGCCGACCACGCGGGGTTAAGATTGACGAGATAGCCGTCGAGCGTGGCGATGCAGAGCATGTCCTTGGAGATCTGCCAGATCTGGTCGCGCTCGCGCGTGCGCGCCTCGACGCGCTCCTCCAGCTCGACATTGGTGGCAACGAGCCGGCGCTCGGCCGCCTTGCGGTCGCTGATGTCGGCCACGAAGAGGAACAGCCCCTCGACGCTGCCGTCCGGCGCAAACCGCGGCAGGTATCGTACCTCCGCATCGCGCGCGCGGCCGTCCGGCAGCGGCCACAGGAGCTCGAAGCGGGCCTCGCGGCCGGCGAGCGCCGCTTCGATGTGGGGGCGGCGGATCTCCATGCTCGGGGCATCGACGAGATCGGACATGCGGCGGCCGATGACGTCCTCCGGCTTGATGCCGAGCCAGGCCTCGTAGCTCCGGTTGGCGAAGCGGTAGACGAGATTGTTGTCGACGTGGGCGACGAGTGCTGGCAACGCATCCGCGATCAGCCGCAGCTCGCCCTCGCGCGCGGCCTCGATCGCCGCCGTCGCTTCGCGCTCGCGATCGAGCTCGTCGAGGATCCGGCCGCCGCGCAGGACCAGGAGCGCGAGCGGGGCAACGGTCAGCACGACGAGCGTTGCCATCGCCGCGCCGAAGTTGAGCCGGTGCAGCTCGGCGGTGCGGGCGAGGACGAACCCGAGCAAGGGGGGGAGCAGCGTGAAGGCGATGAGACGTCGCGTCGAGGCGCCCCCCGTGCCGGTCGAGGCGACGACCGAGGCCCAGCCCACCTGCGGGCGGATCGTGAGCGAAGCGAACGACAGAAGCAGGATCGCCACGGCCGTCTGCGGGGCCATCGTCGAGAAGAGCGCGAGCGCGCGCAGCGTGCCTGTCTCGTAAAGCTCGTCCAGCACGGCAAAGGTGGAGATCACGATCGCTATGGCCGCGAGGCGGTCGGCGAGCTTCGGCCGGCTGCGGCCGAGATCGGCGATGCCAAGCGCGATCAGGCAGATCGCCGTCGGCCCGGAGGTCTGGCCGGCGTGATTGGGGTCTAGGGCGAAGACGTAGGCGGCGATGAGCCGGCTCAGGTCGTCGCGCCCGGAAAACGTATGCGCGATGAGCGCGTAGACACCAACCAGGATGGCCACCCAGCCGAGCCGAGATACCCGGTCCGCGTCGATGGCGACTGAAGCTGCCAGGAAGAGGAGCGCGACGGCGGTGAGCGGCGACGTTCCGGGCCAGTCTGACCTAAGGTGGACAAGCGCATTGAGGTGGAAGGCGTAGCCGGCGAGCACGCAGGCGCAGGCGAGCGCGACTACGGCGGCGGACGCGCGCGCGGCAAGCGACATCACCCTGTCGATCGGGTCGGTCTGATGCGGGGGCGTCGCAGCGGCCACGTTGGTCTCGCGGGAGGAGTCGCCCCTTTTACAGGATTTCGCGCACGGCCAAGCCTGTGCCGTGAGGGAGTGGGGGCGCGGCGCCGGAAAAGCGCTCCGTTCTCAGGTCGGGCTCAGGCTTCACCGTTTTGTGTCCCACCATTCAGGTATCGTTCACGGCGTCGGACCTTACTTTCGAGGGGCGAACGGATGAAAACATGATCTTCCCTATCGCGGGAAATGGAGAGGAGGACGGTCCCATGGGGCATGCTGCGAAAAAGTACGCGGCGATCGCCATCGTCATGGCGGAACTGGTGTCGCTCGGCGTGGCCGCCACGTCGGCGTCAGCGCAGGATACCGCGCAATCGCGACGGGAGATCAGGCGCCAGCAAGAGATCATTCTGCAACAGCAGAAACAGATACTTGAAAATCAACGCAGGCTCGAGGGCCAGAAAGAGCAGCTCACCGAGCGATCGCCTGTGACGGGGCAAGCCATCGACGAACGAAAGCTCCCGAAAGGTATCCTGAGCGGGGTCATACCGTCCTGCCCGCTGGGCTTTCAGTACAACCTGTTCGTCGGCTGCGTCCTCTACGTCGCGCACTGATGCCGACAGCGTCCGGGCCGATGCTCCTCGCCAAGGCGCGAAGCATCGCGCCGATCTAGTCTTCCTCTGGCGTCGGATCAGGCGTGGCGTCGGGCGTCGGACCGTCGGGCGCCGCCTCGACCTCGGTGCGGATGCGCTCGACCGAAACGACCCGCTCGTCGCCGGCTGTGCGGAACACCGTGACGCCCTGCGAGCTGCGGCCGACGATGCGGATGTCGTCGACCGGCACGCGGATCAGCTGGCCGCCGTTGGTCACCAGCATGATGCCGTCGTCGTCTCTGACCGGGAAAGACGCCACGAGCTGGCCGTTGCGCGCGTTGACCGCCATCGCGACGATGCCCTTTCCACCACGCCGCGTCAGCCGGTACTCGTAGGACGAGGTGCGCTTGCCGAAGCCCCTGGCCGCGATCGTGAGGATGAAGTCCTCGGCGTCCTGCATCTCATCACGACGTCGCTGCGTGAGGCTCGACGGCTGCACGGCGTCCGGCTCGATCCCTTCCTCCGCAGCTTCGTCGGCCACCGCCTCTGCGTCAGCCTCCCCCGCCATTGCGCGGCGCATCTTGAGGTAGGCCAGCCGCTCGCCCGCATCGGCCGCCATGTGGCGCAGGATCGAGAGCGCGATGACGCGGTCGTCCTTGCCGAGCGCGATGCCGCGCACGCCCATCGAATCGCGGCCCTTGAAGACGCGGACCTCGCCGACCGCGAAGCGGATGCACTGGCCCTTCTGCGTCGTCAGCAGCACGTCGGAGGCCTCTTCACACGTCTGCACGTCGACGATCTCCTCGCCGGCGTCGAGCTTCATCGCGATCTTGCCGGCGCGGTTCACCTGGGTGAAATCGGAGAGCTTGTTGCGCCGGACCGAGCCGCTCGTCGTGGCGAAGAACACGTCGAGCTCGGCCCACTTCTCCTCGTCCTCGGGCAGCGGCATGATCGTCGTGATGCGCTCGCCCTGCTCGAGCGGCAGCATGTTGACGAGCGCCTTGCCGCGCGACTGCGGATTGGCGACCGGCATGCGCCAGACCTTCTCCTTGTAGACCTGCCCGCGCGAGGAGAAGAACAGGATCGGCGTGTGCGTCGAGGCGACGAAGAGGCGGGCGACGAAATCGTCGTCGCGCGTCTGCATCCCCGCCCTGCCTTTGCCGCCGCGCGCCTGCTCCCGGTAGGTCGAGAGCGGCACGCGCTTGACGTAGCCGCCGTGCGAGACAGTGACGACCATGTCCTCGCGGGCGATCAGGTCCTCGTCGTCGACGCCGTCGACCGCATCGAGGATCTCGCTGCGCCGCGGCGTTGCGAAAGCCGTTTTCACGGCGATCATCTCATCCTTGACGATGCCGAAGAGGCGCTCGCGCGAACTCAGGATATCGAGGTAGTCGGCGATCTCGGCGGCGAGGCGGTTCAACGCCTCGGCGATCTCCTCGCGGCCGAGCGCGGTGAGGCGCGCCAGGCGCAGCTCGAGGATGCCGCGCGCCTGCTCCTCGGAGAGGCGATACTCGCCGTTCTCGTCGAGCGTGTGCCGGGGGTCGGCGATCAGGGTGATCAGCGGCGCCATGTCCTTGGCGGGCCAGGTGCGGTTCATCAGCGCCTCGCGCGCCGCCGGGGCGTCGGGCGAGGTGCGGATGAGGCGGATCACCTCGTCGATATTGGCCACCGCGATCGCGAGGCCGACCTGGATGTGCGCGGCGTCGCGCGCCTTGGTGAGCTTGTACTTGGTGCGGCGGGTGACGACCTCCTCGCGGAAGTCGACGAAGGCGACGAGGATGTCGCGCAGCGTGAGCAGCTGTGGGCGACCGCCGTTCAGCGCGATCATGTTGCAGCCGAACGAGGATTGCAGGGCCGTGAAGCGCCAGAGCTGGTTCATCACGACGTCGGCGTTGGCGTCGCGCTTCAGCTCCATCACGATGCGCATGCCGTCGCGGTCGGATTCGTCGCGCATGTCGGAGATGCCCTCGACGCGCTTGTCGCGGACCAGCTCGGCGATCTTCTCGATCAGCGTCGCCTTGTTCACCTGATAGGGGATTTCGCGGACGATGATCGCCTCGCGATCCTTGCGGATCGTCTCGACGGCCCATTTTGCGCGCACGATGACCGAGCCGCGGCCGGTCATGTAGGCCGAGCGGATGCCGGCGCGGCCGAGGATCGCGCCGCCGGTCGGGAAATCCGGGCCGGGCACCAGCTCGACCAGCTCCTCGAGGCTCATGTCGGGCTTGTCGATCAGCGCAACGGTGGCGTCGATGATCTCGCCGAGATTGTGCGGCGGGATGTTGGTCGCCATGCCGACGGCGATGCCGCCGGCGCCGTTGACGAGCAGGTTGGGGAAGCGCGCCGGGAGGACGACGGGCTCGGCCTCCTTGCCGTCGTAGTTCGGCTGGAAGTCGACAGTGTCGGAATCAATGTCCTCGATCAGCGCAAGCGCCGGCTTCGCCATGCGCGATTCGGTGTAGCGCATCGCCGCCGGCGGATCGCCGTCGACCGAGCCGAAATTGCCCTGCCCGTCGATCAGCATCAGGCGCATCGAGAACGGCTGCGCCATGCGCACGAGCGCGTCGTAGATCGCGCTGTCGCCGTGCGGATGGTACTTGCCCATCACCTCGCCGACGATACGCGCCGATTTCACGTAGGGCCGCTCGGGCGTGAAGTTGTTCTCGTTCGCCGAGAACAGGATGCGCCGGTGCACCGGCTTCAGGCCGTCGCGCACGTCGGGGAGCGCGCGGGAGACGATCACGCTCATCGCGTAATCGAGGTAGCTCCTGCGCATTTCATCGGAGATCGAGACGGGTCGCACGTCCGAGCCCTGCGGGGGCGGCGTGTCGTCGTCGTTTTTATCGGCCAAGGGGAGTGAGTCTCTGAAGGGTTTTTCGGTGTGGCCGAACCCTAGCGGAGGCAGACGGGAAAGGCCAGTTTTGCGAGCCCTTGAAGCGTGCAAAACCGCACGGTCAGGAAGCGGCCGTGGACAGCCCGCGGATGCGCCTTCCGCCGCGCGACCTCGACCGCCATACGTCACGCTCGACGCGGTCCTTCCGCCCATGGAATATGGCCCTCGGGCCCTGCATTTGCCGACGTGGCCGCCAAGGGAGAGCCTCGTGCCGCCACGTCAAACGCCTTCGCCGACGCGCGTCGTGCAAGCCGCGATCTGGGGTGTCCTCGCCCTCCTCTGCTTCGCCGGGCCGGAGGCCGCCTACGCCTCCGATTCCGGCGACCCGGTCGACACCGCGCTCATCGTCTCGGTCGACGTCTCGGGCTCCGTCAACAAGGAGCGCTACCAGCTGCAGATGCAGGGCATCGCCAAGGCGCTGGAGAACCCCTCGGTGCTTGGTGCTATCCAGGGTGGCCCGCACGGCGGCATCCTGTTCGCCATGGTGGCCTGGGCCGACAAGCCGCATCTCGTGGTCGATTGGCAGCGCATCGGCTCGCGGGCCGACGCCCTCGCGATCGCCGCGCGCATCCGGACGTTGCCGCAGCAGGGCGGCGACTTCACCTGCTTCCGGCCAATGTTCGAGACGATTGCGGAGAACGTGATCCCGAGCATGCCGGCGCATGCCAACCGCGTGGTGGTCGACGTCTCGGGCGACGGCATCGACAATTGCACGCCGCCCTCCGAGCTGGCGGAATTCCACCGGGAGGTCGTCGCGCAGGGCGCGACCATCAACGGCCTGCCGATCCTCGTGCCGGGCGAAAACGACACGGTGGGCGTCGGCTCCTTCCGCGCGCCGGGTTACGGCCTGCAACCGCTGTCGAGCGATCTACACGAGCCGACGAAGGACATGACGACGCTCGGCGACTGGTACGGCAAGCACGTGCTCGGCGGCCGCAACGCCTTCCTGATGCCGGCCGAAGGCTACGGCGATTTCGCCCGCGCGCTGCGCCGCAAGTTCGTGATCGAGATCAGCGGGCTGCCGGCCCCCGCGATGGCGTCGCGGCGGTAAGGCCGCCCGCGCACTTGACGTGACGCAGGTCGGCGTTCGTCATTCCAACCGATGCGCCCGCACCTCCTCACCCCGCTCTTCGCCTCGGCTTCGGCGCTGCCCGGCATCGGGCCGAAGACCGGCAAGCTGCTCGACCGCCTGGTCGGTCCGAGCCAGGGCGAGGCGCGCGTCATCGACGTCCTCTTCCACCTGCCGCATGCGATCGTCGACCGGCGCAACCAGCCGAAGATCGCCGAGGCGCCGGTCGACCAGGTCGTCACGCTTCGCGCGAAGGTGACTGATCATCGCGCGCCGCCGCCGCGCTCGCGGGCGCCCTACAAGGTGCTGGTCGAGGACGACACCGGCGACGTGCTGCTCGTCTTCTTCCTCGCCAACCACGGCTGGATCGAGAAAAGCCTGCCGCTCGGCGCCGAGCGCTGGATCTCGGGCAAGCTCGAGCTCTACGACGGCATGCGGCAGATGGTGCATCCCGACCATGTCGTCGACGAAGCGGGGTTCGCGCGGATGCCGCTCGCCGAGCCGGTCTACGGGCTGACGGACGGTCTCTACCCGCGCGTCCTCGCCAAGGCGATCGACGCCGGCCTCGCCCGCATCCCGCCGCTGCCGGACTGGTACGATGGCGCGCTGGCGCTGCCCGGCGGACTTCCTCTCCCGACATTCGGCGAGGCGCTCGAGCTGCTGCACCGGCCCGCCGACCCTGACGCCATCGCACCCGAGGCGCCGGCGCGGATGCGCCTCGCGCTCGACGAGCTCTTCGCGCACCAGATCGCGCTGGCGCTGATGCGCCAGCGGCTGCGCGTGCGGGCCGGCCGCAAGAACACCGGCGGCCGCACCAAGGCCGACGCGATCGAGGCCGCCCTGCCCTTCGCGCTCACGTCGGCGCAGCGCGGCGCGCTCGACGAGATCCGCACCGACCTATCGTCCGACGCCCGCATGCTGCGCCTGCTGCAGGGCGACGTCGGCTCAGGCAAGACGATGGTCGCCCTGCTCGCGATGGCCGATGTCTGCGAGGCCGGCAAGCAGGCCGTGCTGATGGCCCCGACCGAGATCCTCGCGCGCCAGCATTTCACCGGTCTCGCCCCGCGCGCGCTGAAGGCGGGGCTGCGCATGGCGCTCGTCACCGGCCGCGACACTCAGGCCGAGCGCCGCCGCACGCTGGAAGGATTGGCCTCCGGCGCGATCGATATCGCCATCGGGACGCATGCGTTGATCCAGGACAGCGTCGCCTTCCGCGACCTGGGCCTTGCCGTCGTCGACGAGCAGCATCGCTTCGGCGTGCACCAGCGCCTGGCGCTGTCGGCCAAGGGCGAGGCCGTCGACATCCTCGTCATGACCGCGACGCCGATCCCGCGCACGCTCGTGCTGTCCTACTTCGGCGATATGGACGTCTCGTCGCTGCGCGAAAAGCCGCCGGGCCGGCAGCCGATCGAGACGCGCGCGTTGCCGCTCGAGCGGCTGAATGACGTGGTGGCGCGGCTCGAGCGCGCGGTGGCGGAGGGCAAGCGTGCCTATTGGGTGTGCCCGCTCGTCGCCGAAGCCGAGGAGAGCGACGCCGCCGCGGCGCTGGAGCGCTTCGAGCATCTACGGGATGTCTTCGGCGACAAGGTCGGGGTCGTCCACGGCAAGATGAAGGGGCCCGAGAAGGACGCCGCAATGGCAGCGTTCGCGGCGGGCGAGACGCAGGTGCTCGTCGCTACCACCGTCATCGAGGTCGGTGTCGATGTGCCGGAAGCCACCATCATCGTCATCGAGCACGCCGAGCGCTTCGGCCTCTCGCAGGTGCACCAGCTGCGCGGGCGCGTCGGGCGCGGCGCCGGCGCGTCGTCGTGCCTGCTGCTGTTCAAGGCGCCGCTCGGCGAGGTCGCGCAGGCGCGCATCGAGATCCTGCGCGCGACCGAGGACGGGTTTCGGATCGCCGAGGTGGACCTCAAGCTACGCGGCGAAGGCGAGATCCTGGGTACGCGCCAGTCCGGCTCGCCCGGTTTCAAGCTTGCCGACCTCTCGGTGCACGCCGAGCTGCTGCCGATCGCCCGCGACGCCGCGCAAAAGGTGGTGACGGCCGATCCGGACCTGGCTGGACCTCAGGGCGAGGCCGTAAAGGTGCTGCTGCACCTGTTCGAGCGCGAGGAGGCGATCCGGCTGATCGAGGCGGGGTGACCGCCCGTCAAACATACCGTGGTACCCGTCGGCAGTAATCTTGGTAGGCGCCTTGGTAGTGCAGCTTCAGATAAGCCTCTTCTCGCACCACCTGGCGATGGAAAAGCAAAATGCCGGCGAGAAGATAGAGCAGGACGATCCAGTTCGGGACTATCAGACACTCGCCGACAAGTATGACCCCAAACGCGACGTAGATCGGATTTCGGCTCAGCGCGAACGCCCCTGTCGTGACCAGTCGATCCGGGTTTGCCGAGTCGATCCCGACGCGGAAGCTGCGGCCGAAAGAGATGAGGCTCCAAGCAAATATCGCGAGGCCGAGCGCGCAGAGGATCACGCCCATCCAGTTCAAGAAAGCCGAGTCGAAAAAACGTTGCCGGCTTGGCGACGGCCAATCGAAGGCGGTGGCGAAGATCAGATAGACGTAGAAGAGCGCAAGAGGAGGGATGACGAAGTCGCTTCGATCCCTCCGGCCGAAGTGCATGGCCCCGATCCCTTGCCGTCGCATGACGGCCACGCGCCCTAGAACGAGCCCGATCAAGACGACGAGCGTTGCCGCGGCGAGGTATCGTGGCAAGGGGGGCTCGATCATCGCATACTCGTCCGCCGCCGCGCCGTGTGTGGGAACTGGGTCTAGGACACCCGCTTCTTGAACGGCGCATCGCTGTCGCCGGACAGCAGACGGGGCGAGAGTTGTCGGAACGACCAGGGCGCGTCGGGCAGCGCACGGTCGAACCGCAGGACCACGTCGAACCGGTCGCCGTCCCATTTGGTCGGAACGCCGGGGATCGCCTGCTCGCCGAGGAGCGCCGGTACGATCTCCCCGCAGATCGCCTTGTGCTCCCAGAAAACGAGGACCACGCCCGTGAGCCCGGTGATCTCCTTCACGAGCTTTGTCTCGTCGCCGATCCCCCATTTCGTCTCGACATCGAGATGCAGGCGATCCGCGGTGGGCAGCGAGGTCTCGAAGGGACGTTCGCTCTTCGAATCCCCATTCTCTTCCGGTTTCGCCGCATAGACGACGTTGGCACGCGGATAATCGGCCGCCAGGGCGGATCCGAAGAGAGCAGCCCACGCTCCGGCGCGCTGCCAGCCGCGCACGACGAGCGACTTGTCGTTCTTCTTGCCGTCCTGGTTCAAGCCAGGTCCGGGGAAGGCCTCGTCGGGCTTCTCGGCGTGACGGACGAGCAGAATCGTGAGCGCGGACATCGGCAGCTTCCCGGCGTTGGTGCGATCGTCGCCAACACACCCAGCGCTTCGAAGGTCCCGGGGAATGTCGCGCGTGAGCTACAAATACGCGAGTGACGGAAGGCACTGGCAGGAGAGGAGGGACTCGAACCCCCAACCCCCGGTTTTGGAGACCGGTGCTCTAACCAAATTGAGCTACACTCCTGTGCGGGCCGATCCATACAGTCTCGGCCCCCCGTCCGGCAAGCATCATGCGTTGGCTTGTGCCAGCAGGGTTGATCAGATGGGATCGACCCAAACGGCGGTGCCGTAGGCCAGCACCTCGGTGATGCCGTCCATGATCTCGTTGGCGTCGTAGCGGAAGCCGATCACGGCGTTGGCGCCGCCTTGCGACGCGTGCTCGCAGAGATGGTCGAAGGCCTCCTGGCGCGCCGTCTCGGCAAGGCTCACATAGATGCCGAGCTTGCCGCCGAAGAAGGACTGCACGCCGCCGACGAAATTGCCGACGACGCTGCGCGAGCGCACCGTGATCCCCCGCACCAGGCCGAGGTGGCGGGTGACGCGGTAGCCCGCGATATCGTTGGTCGTCGATACCATCATCGCAAAAGCTCCCCCTTAGTTCGGGCTAGGTGTTTGCCTGCGCGGACCCCATCTTCTTTAAGGCCGCGCGGGTCAGCCATTGGCCCGCGTACCCCCAAGTTTTCGCAGGGTTTTGCATTGGCCTACACGGTCAAGGAGCTGTTCTATACGTTGCAGGGCGAGGGCGGCCAAGCCGGCCGCGCGGCTGTCTTCTGTCGTTTCGCCGGCTGCAACCTGTGGAGCGGACGCGAGGCGGACCGGGCGAGCGCGATCTGCGATTTCTGCGACACCGACTTCATCGGCACTGACGGCGAAGGCGGCGGCCGCTTCCCTGAGGCGGCCGACCTGGCAGCCGCGATCGCGGCGACCTGGCGGGGCGGCGAGGTGGATCGCTTCGTCGTCTTCACCGGCGGCGAGCCCCTGCTCCAGCTCGACTCCGCGCTGCTCGACGCCGTGCATGCGCACGGCTTCACCTGTGCGATCGAGACCAACGGCACCCGCGCGGCGCCGGCCGGCGTGGACTGGATCTGCGTCAGCCCGAAGGCCGGCGCGCCGCTGGTGCAGACGCATGGCCAAGAGCTGAAGCTCGTCTTCCCGCAGGAGACGCTGCCGCCGGCCGAGGTCGAGGGTCTCGCCTTCGATCAGTTCTGGCTGCAGCCGATGGACGGCCCGCGTCGGGCCGAGAACACGCAGGCTGCCGTCGCCTATTGCCTGCAACACCCTCGCTGGCGGCTCAGCCTGCAGACGCACAAGGTCATCGGTATTCCGTAAGATGTTCGAGATTTCCAAGCAGTTCCGGTTCGAGGCGGCGCACACGCTCGACCGCGCGATCGAGACCGACGCAAGCCGGCGCATCCACGGCCATTCCTATCGCGCCGAGGTGACGCTGCGTGGCGAGCCGGACGCCACGACCGGCATGATCATGGATCTCGGCCTGCTCGCCCGCGCCCTCGAAGAGGCGCGCGACGGGCTCGACCACCGCTTCCTCGACGACGTCGACGGCCTGGGGCCGGCGACGATGGAGAATCTCGCGCGCTGGATCTGGCGCAAGGTCGCGCCGGCGTGCCGCGGGCTCGCGGTGGTGGCGGTCTATCGGGATTCCAGCGGCGACACGTGCCGCTATTTCGGGCCGTAGCGCTCAGGCCGTTTCCGCGAGCCGCGCGGCGTAGCGGGCCATCAGGTCGACCTCGAGGTTGAGCTTGTCGCCGGCCTTGCGCTCGCCCCAGGTCGTGACGGCGAGCGTATGCGGGATCAGCAGCACCGAGAACACATCGCCGCCGACGGAATTCACGGTCAGCGAGGTGCCGTCGAGCGCGACGGAGCCCTTCTCGGCGATGAATCGCGCGAGCCGGGCCGGTGCGTGGACCTCGAACCGGCTCATCCCATCGAACGGCGAGACCGCGACGATCTCGGCGACACCGTCGATGTGGCCCGTCACGAGATGGCCGCCGAGCTCGTCGCCTATCTTGAGCGAGCGCTCCAGGTTGAGTCGGGTGCCCCGCTTCCAGTCGCCGGCCGTCGTGCGGGCCAGCGTCTCGGCACCGACGTCGACATCGAACCAGCCGCCGGTGGCCTCGGCGCCAATCGCGACGGCCGTCAGGCACGGGCCGTTGCAGGCGATCGAGGCGCCGAGCGCGATCGTCTCGATCGGGTAGGTGCAGGCGACGCGCAGGCGTCGGAGCTCGCCGCGCTCCTCGGTGGACCGCACCGTGCCGATATCGCTGACAAGGCCTGTGAACATATCAGGCGATCCTCTCGTGGAGGCGAAGCCGATCGGAGCCGATCTCGCGCTCCTCCGCAAGCCGGTAGCACGCGGCATCGACAAGCGTCGCGCGTGCGTCCGGGGCCAGCGTTTGCACGCCGGGATGACCGAGCGGTTTTGCCGCCGTGAAGATCGCGACGTCATCGGCGAGGCCGTCGGCAATCAGTCGGGCCGCGATCGTTGGGCCGCCCTCCGAGAACACGCGGGTGATCCCGCGGTCGGCCAGGAGAGCGAGCGCCGCGGCGAGATCGAGTCGACCGTCCGCGTCGGTTGGGACCACGGCGGTCTCCACCCCTTCGACGCCGGCCAAGTGGTCGGCACCCTCGCCGGCTAGCACCAGCACGGGTGCGTCACGCGCGGTCTGCGCGAGCCGCGAGTTCGGCGGGAGCTGCGCTTTCGCGTCGAGGATGACGCGCAGGGGCTTCGCGTCCATCCCCGGCAGGCGCACGGTCATCAGCGGGTCGTCGGCGAGCGCCGTGCCGATCCCGACCATGATCGCATCGTGCATCGACCGCATCACGTGGACCAGGCCGTTGGCGGCGATGCCGGTGATGGCGAGGCGCGGATCGTGCCGGCCGCCAGCAACGAATCCGTCGGCGGTCTCGGCAAGCTTCAGCGTGACCATGGGGCGCTTGTCGGTCATGCGGAGCATATGGCCCCGATGATCGCGCCGTGCCGCCGCTTCGCCGATGCCGGCGACCACCTCGAGCCCGCGCTCGCGGCAATAGGCGGCGCCGCGACCGGCGACGAGTGGGTTGGCGTCCCCCGTCGCATAGACGAGCCGCGCGATGCCGGCCGCGACGACCGCCTCGCAGCACGGCGGCGTCACGCCGTGATGGCTGCACGGTTCGAGCGTGACATAGAGCGTGGCGCCGCGCGCGGCGTCGCCGGCTTGCTTCAGGGCGATCGTCTCGGCGTGGGGGCGGCCACCTGGCGCGGTCACGCCGCGACCGACGATGATCCCGTCTTTCACGACGAGCGCGCCGACGGCGGGGTTGGGCGCGACGCGGCCCATGCCACGTCGGCCGAACGCCAGCGCAGCGGCCATGAAGGCCTCGTCCGTTGTGCTCACAACTGGTCCGGGGTCTTCGCCTTGACGCGCGCCCGCTCTTCAGGCGCTAGTTCAAGTTCGTCGATCAACGTATTGAAATCGCGTGCTTCTCGGAAGTTACGATAAACAGAAGCAAAGCGCACGTAGGCGACCCCGTCGAGCGCTTTCAATCCGTCCATCACCAGCTCGCCGATATGGTCCGTCGTGATGTCGCCGTCGCTCTGGCTCTCGAGCTGGCGCACGATGCCATTGACCATGCGCTCGACGCGCGTCGAATCGACGGCCCGCTTGCGCAGCGCCACCTCGAGCGAGCGCATCAGCTTGTCGCGGTCGAACGGGACGCGGCGGCCGGACTTCTTGACGACGGTGAGCTCGCGCAATTGCACGCGCTCGAAGGTCGTGAAGCGCCCCGCGCAGTCGGGGCAGACACGCCGCCGACGGATCGACGAGGCGTCGTCCGTCGGCCGCGAATCCTTCACCTGCGTCTCGAGGCTGCCGCAGTAGGGACAGCGCACGGGCCTGCCTCAGTAGATCGGGAACCGCCCGGTCAGCTCGGCAACCTCGGCCTTGACCTTCGCCTCGGTCTCCTTATTGCCCTCCTCGCCATCCTTGGCGAGGCCGTCGAGACAGACCGCGATCATCTCGCCGATCTTGGTGAACTCGTCGCAACCGAAGCCGCGCGAGGTCGCCGCCGGCGAGCCGAGGCGGATGCCGGAGGTCACCATCGGGCTCGCCTCGTCGAAGGGGACACCGTTCTTGTTGCAGGTGATGTGGGCGCGGCCGAGCGACTGTTCGGCCGCCTTGCCGGTGATCTTCTTGTCGCGCAGGTCGACCAGCATCAGGTGGTTGTCGGTGCCGCCCGTGGTGATCGCATAGCCCTTTGACTGCAGGGTCTCGGCGAGCGTCCTGGCGTTGTCGATCACCTGCTGGATGTAGGTCTTGAAGTCGGCCTTCAGCGCCTCGCCGAAGGCGACGCCCTTGGCGGCGATGACATGCATCAGCGGGCCGCCCTGCAGGCCGGGGAAGATCGCCGAGTTGAACTTCTTCGCCAGATCCGCATCGTCGGTGAGGATCATGCCGCCACGCGGGCCGCGCAGCGTCTTGTGCGTCGTCGTCGTCGCGACGTGCGCGTGCGGGAACGGCGACGGATGCAGGCCGGCCGCCACGAGGCCGGCGAAATGCGCCATATCGACCATGAAATAGGCGCCGACCGAATCGGCGATCTCACGGAAGCGAGCAAAATCCCATTGGCGGGGATAGGCCGAGCCGCCGGCGATGATCATCTTCGGCTTGTGCTCCTTGGCCTTCGCCGCGAGCGCGTCCATGTCGATGCGGTAGTCGGACTTGTTCACGCCGTAGGGGATCGGCTTGAACCATTTGCCGGACACGTTGACCGGCGAGCCGTGCGTCAGATGGCCGCCCGCGGCGAGGTCGAGGCCCATGAAAGTGTCGCCCGGCTGCAGCAGCGCCAGGAAGACGCCCTGGTTGGCCTGGCTGCCGGAGTTCGGCTGCACGTTGGCGAAGCCGACGCCGAACAGCTCCTTGGCGCGCTCGATCGCCAGCCGCTCGGCGACGTCGACGAAATGGCAGCCGCCGTAGTAGCGGCGCCCCGGATAGCCCTCGGCGTATTTGTTGGTGAGCACCGAGCCCTGCGCTTCCATCACGGCGCGCGAGACGATGTTCTCCGACGCGATGAGCTCGATCTCGTCACGCTGGCGGCCAAGCTCGTTGTTAATGGCTTCCGCCATCTCGTGATCGACGGAGGCGAGATGCGCCTGGAAGAATGTCGTCGAGTCGCGCCAACCGGCATCGGACGTGGTCATGTGGGGCTTTCCTCGGAGTGGAATGGAAGCCGGTAAATGCCGGTCTTCGTTGTTTGTTTCGGCGAAGCATAGCTTTAGCACGCGGCCGAAAGTCCGGGAAAGCGTCGCAGAGTCAGATTTTCTTTGCCGAGTCGAACTTGGATTTGAGCGGATGGCGGCGCGGGTGTATTGAACGCTTGAACAATACACATGAGCGGCCCGATGCGAACCAACATCGAGATCGACGACATCCTGCTCACGGAGGCCATGGACGCGACTGGCCTCAAGACCAAGAAGGCCACCATCGAGGAAGCACTTCAGAGGCTGGTTATGAACGAGCGCCGGCGCCGCGCGATCGAAGAGATGGAAGGCATGGGCTGGGAGGGCGATCTCGATCAAATGCGCGAAGGCTGGTCGCGCGCGTGATCGTCGTCGATTCTTCGGTTTGGATCGCCCTTATCAACCGCAAACCGACACCCGCGGTGGCGAAGCTCAAGTCGATCGCAGATCAGAGCGATATCCTTGTCGCAGACATCGTCTTGCTCGAGGTGCTGCAGGGCGCACGAGACGAGAGGCACGCCGAAGCCTTGGAAGCGCGCTTGCGCACCTTCCAGCTCATTTCGACGCTTACCGATGCGATCGCGGTTGCTGCCGCGCGGAACTACCGGACGCTGCGAGGCCTGGCTCTCACGATCAGCAAGACCCCGGCCATCATCCTGGCAACCTATTGCATTGCCCAAGGGCACCAGCTCTTGCACGACGATCGCGATTTCGCGCCGTTCAAGATGCATCTTGGCCTTCGCGTGCTTTGACTCCAACAATACTGCAGCCGAAACGAAAACGCCCCGCCGAAGCGGGGCGCTGGGAGCATGTCTCCGAACGAAGCTCAGTGGTCGTCCGGCGCCGCGTCGAGGCCAGGGTCGCCCTGGTCGTAGCTCGTCTTCGAGACGCCGTCCTGCGGCTCGGGCCGGCCGATCGAGCCGGTCACGGCAGGGCTGAAGCCGTCGCGCTGGTAGATGTCGTCGCGGAACTCGACGATGCCGTTCGGATAGCCCCAGGCGGTGATGTAGACCCAGTAGACCGGCACCGGGTCGGCGATCTTGACGGTGACCTGCTGGCCCGAGCGGATCGCCTCGTCGATGTGCGGACGGTCCCAGCCGGGCGTGTCCTTCAGCAGCCATTGCACGTAGTCGCGCACGTTCTGCACGCGGATGCAGCCCGACGAGACGAAACGGTTGTCGTCGCCGAAGACGCCCTTCTCGGACGTGTCGTGCATGTACACGCCGTAGGGGTTGTTGATGTTGATGCGCACGACGCCGAGCGAGTTCTCGGTGCCCGGGTCTTCCTTGTACTGGTACTGGAAGGCTTGGTTCGAGTGCCAGTTGACCGAGGACGGCGGCACTTCCTGCCCGTTCTTGTCGATGATGTGGATGTGGTGCTCGGTCAGATAGTTGGAATCCGCCAGCATCTTCGGAATGAGATCCTTGTGGATCAGCGATTCCGGCACGTGCCAATAGGGATTGAAGTTGATGTCGAGCGCCCGCGTCTGCATGACCGGCGACTGGCGATCGATGCGGCCGACGCCGGCGCGGTGATGGGTGGCGACGATGCCGTTCTCGACCGTCTCGACCGATTCGGCCGGGATATTGGCCATCACGTAGCGGCCGCCGAGATTGCCCGAGAACGCCTTGAGGCGCACGAGATTGATCTCGAGCTGATGCAGCCGCATGTCGGCCGGCATGTTCATCGCTGCGAGCACGTCGGAATTCACGACACCGTTCTCGATGAAACCATGCCGCGCCTGGAAGTGCTTGACGCCGGCGTCGACGTAGGAATCGAAGATCGGCGAGGCGCCCGACGAGGCGTCGAGGTCACCCGAGACGATGAGCCGCTTGCGCAGCGCGACGATGGCGGATCCGTTCGATCCGAGCTTCAGCGTGCGCCCCGACGGCACCTTGCTCCAGCCCCCGTTCTGCACGATCTGGCGATACTGGTCGATCGCGTGCTGGGTCGCATCGAAGGTCGCCTGCGAGAGCACCGGGGTGGTCGAGCGGGTCACGGCGAAGCGCGCGTCGTTGTCGTAGCCCTGCGCCCATTCGGCCTGCTCGCCGAACGGGTTGCTGTAGGAATCGGCGTGCGCCGCCTGGGCGCCAGCAAGGACCGCGGCCGCGCCGGCGATCATGAGGGCGCGCATCGACACGCGCTGCAGAAGGGTTCGTCCTGCCACAATAAGTCTCCGAAAGGCCGCCGCGACGGGACCGGGGGGAAGGGTCCACACGACCGAGCAAGTGCCCGGGTCATGGTTTACGTTACATTCACCTGAGTTAAGACAATGCAAACGGGCGGCCGATTTGTGGCGCCTGGACGACCCGCCAGAGGCACCCCCCGCATTTCCGGGTCTGTGGCATCGAAGGCACAATCGGACACACGATGCGCCAGATGCAGCCCGCCAAAAAAGAAAAGGCCCGCACGAGGCGGGCCCTTTTCGCGATCGGGGGTCGCTGGATCAGAGGCGGAAGCGGATCTGGTCCGTCCAGAAGCGCTCGAGGCGCGCCAGCGACTGGTTGAGCGCGGCGAACTCGTCGGTCGAGATGCCACCGATCTGCTCGACGGTCGACACGTGCTTCTCGTAGAGGCCGGCGACGATCGTGTGGACCTCCCTGCCCTTCTCGGTCAGGCTTATGCGGACCGAGCGGCGGTCGAGGCGCGAGCGCGAGTGGTGCAGGTAGCCCATCTCGACCAGCTTCTTGACGTTGTAGGAGACATTCGAGCCGAGGTAGTAGCCGCGGGTGCGCAGCTCGCCGGCGGTCAGCTCCTTGTCGCCGATGTTGTAGAGCAGCAGCGCCTGGACCGAGTTGACGTCCGAGCGACCGCGGCGGTCGAACTCGTCCTTGATGACGTCGAGCAGGCGGCGATGCAGCCGCTCGACCAGCGTCAGCGCCTCGAGATACGCCGGGCGGACCTCGGTACGGGCCTCTTCGCGGGCCACGCTGATGTCGCTCTTCACAACCATGTTCATCGTCCTATCCCCCGATTTCGCGATGGCCACCGCAGCGGCTCCTGATGGCATGAGTTATAGCCACCACCGATGAAAACGAGTTTAAACATCAGGCTGAATCTGGCGTTCACACTTTGGAGTAAATGAAAGATGAAAACAGGGTTCCATTAATTCTGTACAATTTGTTGCGAGCTTTTACTTAAATATCGATTCAAATGCCGGAAAGGAATGCTTCATCTTATCCGCCTCACTCGGGGGTGAAGCGGCCGGCCTGCCAGGTGAGCGCGAAATAGAGGACGATGAGAAGCACGTCGGCGGCGATCCAGACGACGTTGAACGTATGGCCGACCGTCAGCGCGACGATGATCTGCGACAGGGAGGCGAGCAGCCACAGCACGCCGCCCCATGGGGTCGCCAGCCAGAGGCCGACGGCGGCGAGCAGGTCGATCACGGCAAAGAAGATCATCGCGCCCGATTGCGTCATCGGCAGGTGATCGAAGACCGCCTCGCGCGGCAGCAGGAAGCTCGCCCATTGCGCCAGGCCCTGCAGGATCCACAGCGCCGCGAGCAGGCGCATGAAGACGACCAGGATCAGGCCCCAGCGGGTCTCCACCTGCTCGCGCGTCGTCTGGCCGACGCGGATCGCGGGCTCGGCCTCGTAGACGATCGGCTCGCGCGACGGTGCCGCGTTCATGAGCGCGCGCTCACGCCGGCGAGTCCGCCGGCCCGACCGGCACGACACCGGTCGGGTTGATCCAGGGGTGCGAGCGATAATAATGGTTCTTGATGTGGTCCGCCCTGAAGGTCGAGGCGACAGCATCCATCGCCATGAGATCGGCGAGATAGGCGGAGAGCGCGGGATAATCGGCGATCCGCCGGATGTTGCACTTGAAATGGCCGACATAGACGATGTCGAAACGCAGCAACGTCGTGATGAGACGAATGTCGGCTTCCGTCATCTCGTCGCCGGTGAGGAAGCGCTGCGCGGCAAGGCGGTGATCGATGAGGTCGAGCGCCTCGAAGAGCGGATGAACCGCCGCCTCGTAAGCCGCCTGCGTCGTCGCGAAGCCGGCCTTGTACACGCCGTTGTTGATCTTGTCGTAGACGAGGTCGTTGATGACATCGATCTCGTGGCGCAGCTGCGCGGGATAATAGTCCGGCCCGCTGGCGCCGGCGGCGCCGAAGGCCGCGTTCATCATGCGGATGATCTCGGAGGATTCATTGGAGACGATGGTCTTCTTCTGCTTGTCCCACAGAACAGGGACGGTGACGCGCCCCGAATAGTCGGGTTTTGCCGCCGTGTAGATCTCGTGCAGATACTTGGCGCCGAAGATCGGGTCGGGGACGACGCCGTCGCGCTCGTGGAAGGTGATGCCGTCCTCGCGCATCAGCCAGTCGGTGACGGAGAGCGAGATCGCATCCTCGAGACCCTTGAGCTTGCGCATGATGAGGCAGCGCGTCGCCCAGGGGCAGAAATACGAGGCGTAGAGGTGGTAGCGCCCGGCCTCGGCCTTGAAGCCGCCCTCGCCAGCCGGCCCCGGCGCACCGTCGGCGGTCACCCAGTTGCGGAAGGCCGAGGCGTCGCGGATGAAGCGTCCCTCGTTCTTCTCCTGGCCGTAACCCCGGTCGTGCCACTTGCCGTCGACGAGAAGGCCCATCGGCCGATGCTCTCCTTGGGATCAAGGCGCTGCTTCTAACGGCTTCCGAGCCAAGCGGAAAGCGGTCAGAATCTACTTGTTCTGGTCGCCGTTAAGCCAAGGGATATCCTTGAAGTCCAACGGCTGCGTGAGGATCTTGCAGGTGAGCTCGTCCTCGCGATCGGGACAATCGAGATCGGCCAGCTGCCACTCCTTCATCTCGGCGTGCGCGGCACCCGCGAGCATGACGATGACGCCCGCGACCAAAACCCGAACGATCCTCAGGCCTTCCGGCCCCGCCTCAACTCCGCCCAGCGCGTCATGCGGCGGGAGATTTCGCGCTCGAAGCCACGCTCGGTCGGCACATAGACCTGCTGGCGGCCGAGTTGCTCGGGCCAATAATCCTGGCCGGAGAAGGCGTCGGGCGCGTCGTGATCGTAAGCGTAGCCGCCACCGTAGCCCTCGCTCTTCATGAATTTCGTCGAACCGTTGAGGATCACCTTCGGCGGCATCAAGGAGCCGTTCTCCTTGGCGAGCCGCATCGCGGACTTATAGGCGACGTAGGCCGCGTTCGATTTCGGCGCGGTCGCCACGTAGATCACGGCGTTGGCGATCGCCAGCTCGCCTTCCGGCGAGCCGAGGAAGTCGTAGGCGTCCTTGGCGGCGTTGGCATGGACGAGCGCCTGCGGGTCGGCGAGGCCGATGTCCTCCACCGCCATGCGGACGACGCGCCGGGCGATGAACAGCGGGTCCTCGCCGCCGTCGAACATGCGGGCGAGGTAATAGAGCGCGGCATCCGGGTCCGAGCCCCGCACGGCTTTATGCAGCGCGGAGATAAGGTTGTAGTGCCCCTCCTGCGCCTTGTCGTAGATCGGTGCGCGGCGCTGCACGACCTCGACGAGCCCCTTCGGATCGAACATCTCGCCGGGCTTCGTGGCGCGCCACAGCTCCTCGGCGAGGGTGAGCGCGGCGCGGCCATCGCCATCCGCCATGCGAACAAGCGTCACGCGCGCGTCGGCATCGAGCGGCAGGCTCTTGCCCTCGATCGCCTCGGCACGATCGAGGAGTTGCGCGACGGCCTCGTCGTCGAGCGCCTTGAACGTCATCACCCGCGCCCGCGACAGCAGCGCCGAGTTCAATTCGAAGCTCGGATTCTCGGTGGTGGCGCCGACCAGCGTGATCGTCCCGTCCTCCATCACCGGCAGGAAGGAGTCCTGCTGGGCGCGGTTGAAGCGGTGGATCTCGTCGACGAACAGCAGCGTGCCCTGCCCCATCTCGCGGCGATGGCGCGCCTCCTCGAAGACCTTCTTCAGGTCCGCGACGCCGGAGAAGATCGCCGAGATCTGCACGAAGACGAGCTTGGTTTCGCCGGCGAGCAGCCGCGCCACCGTGGTCTTGCCGGTGCCGGGCGGCCCCCAGAAGACCAGCGACCCGAGCGTGTGGCCGCCGAGCAGGCGTGTCAGCGCGCCGTTGGGCCCGACGATGTGGTCCTGTCCCGCGACCTCCGCCAGCCTTTGCGGCCGTAGCCGATCGGCCAGCGGGCGCGGGGCGGCGGCATCGAGGCCGGCGGCGGAGAAGAGGGTGTCGGAGGAGGCAGCGCGTTTCACGGGGCGATCCTACACCGCCGCGACCATGTCCGTATGCGGGAAATCATTGCGACGGTGTCTTACGTCAGCAGATAATCCTGCGGTTCCAGCATCGACGGCAGGTCGCGTTCACCGAGCGCGGCGCGGACGTCGCGCTCTAGACCGCGGACGATCGCGTCCAGCGGCAGGTCGTTGACGTCGGACCCGAACGGCTGCTCCAGCTCGTCGCCCAGCGCGTCGAGGCCGAAGAACGTGTAGCCGACGATCGCCGTGATGAGCGGCGTGGCCCAGCCGAGCGGCTGGGCGAGCCCGAACGGCAGCAGGCAGCAGAAGAGATAGGCGGTCCGGTGCAGGAGCAGCGTGTAGGCGAAGGGTAGCGGCGTCGTCTTGATGCGCTCGCAGGCGGCCTGGACGCCGGACATCGCGACGAGCCGGGCTTCCAGAACCTGATAGCGCCAGCCGCTGATGCGGCCGCTCGTCTCCAGCGACAGGCACGCACGTCCCGCCGCGGCGAGCAACGCGTCTGTCACGTTGGGCACACCATCGAGCGCGCCGTCCGTCCAGGCTGCGGCTGCCCGTGCCTCGTCACCATCGCGCAGGCGCGCCGACAGCGCATGGCAAAACCCGCAGGCCGCTCGCAGCAGAGCGACGCGGGCCGGGTCGTCGCCGAGATCGGCGGTCTCTCGATTCAGGGATCGAATTTCGACGAAGAGCTGGCCCCATTGCTTGCGGCCTTCCCACCAGCGGTCGTAGCAGGCGTTGTTGCGAAAGCTCATGAAGATCGACAGCGACAGACCGATCAGCGTGAAGGGCGCCGCGCCGAATTTCGAGAATTCTTCTGGATGCCGGAACGACAGCAAGGTGACGAGGGCGGACAGCAGGGTAATCACGAGAAGCCGCACGGCGATGTCGCGGGCGATCGAGCCTTTCAGCGTGAACAGCACGTCCCACAGGGTCGGCTTCGGGCGGACGATCATCGATTTCCTCGTGCCTTCCTGGCGTGTGCTGGCCCAGCCGTTATCCTGTCATCAGCGCGCTACCAAACGCGCGAGTCTATCCTCGCGAGCCTGACGCGACCGGAGCCTCTATGACCATCGACCATCTCGGGCTCGCCGGCATCGATCTCAACCTGCTCGTTGCGCTCGATGCGCTGCTGACGGAACGCAGCGTCACCAAGGCGGCGGCGCGCGTCGGCCTGCGGCAGTCGACGATGAGCAGCAGCTTGGGCCGCCTGCGCACCCTGCTCGGCGACGAGCTGCTCACCCGTGCGCCGGACGGCATGACGCTGACTCCACGCGCCGCGAGCCTGGTCGAGCCGGTGCGCTCCGCGCTGCGGCAGTTCCAGGGCATCGTGCTGCGCGAGGACGCGTTCGACCCGAAGACCGTCGAGCGCACCTTCACGATCGCGCTCACGGGAAGCCTCGAGGTGTCGTTCGGCCCGCTGCTGCTCGACCTGCTGCGCCGCGAGGCGCCCGGCATCCGGCTCTCGCTGCGCACGCTCGATTACGCGACGCTGCTGCCGGACATCGACGCCGACCGCATCGATATGGCGATCGGCCTCATCAAGGACGGCCAGATGCACCACAAGGTGCGCCCGCTTTGCCGCTACGGCTATCTCTGCCTGTTCAACGCCAAGTTGCTCGGCATCGAGGCGCCGGTCTCGCTCGACGATTATCTGCGCTTTCCGCATGTGCTGACGAGCGTGTCCGGCACCGTGCACGGCGTCGTCGACGATTCGCTTGCCGAGATCGGGCGCCACCGCGTGCTGGCCGCCACCACACCCCGGTTCGTCACCGTGCCGTTCCTCGTGAAGTCGGCGCCCGTCATGACGACGATGGTCGACGATCTGGCACTGAGCTTTGCCAAGCTGCTCGGCCTGACGACGAGCCCCGTGCCTGTTCCGGTCAAGGACTTCGCCGTCTCGATGCTGTGGCACTCATCCTATGACCGCGACCCCGCGCACCGCTGGATGCGCGAGGTCGTCGTTGGGATTGCCAAGCAGACCAAGAAGGTCGGCTGACTGTTACTGCGCGATCTCGGCGTGCTGGCGCGGCAGAGAGACAGGCTGCGCCTGTTGAAGCTGCTGCTGGCGGGCGGCTTCCTCGTTCCTCTGCTGAAGCTCCTGCGGCGAGATCATCCGGACCGCGCCGAACGTCTCGAGCATCATCGCCTCCTGGGCGACGGCGCCCGACGCGGCCATCGGGCCGGCGGTGAGCGACAGGGCCAGAAGGGCGCTGGCGGAAAGTATGAGCTTGTTGCGAGCCATGACCGTTCTCCATCTCGTTGGTCAGCGTCGCGCTGGCCGATGGAGGAGAGATACGTTGCGCTGCAGCATTGATCCAACAGATGCCGTCAATATCCCTGTTCGATGGCGTCGATAGGGATGGCCTCACGAGGACGGGGCCGTCGAGCCGAACAGCGTTGCCGTGCCGGGTAATATTCGCGCGTCTTTAATCTTCGTTAACCACAAGCCCGCCTATTGGTGAGCAGCATTGTTTTACTTGGGCGGGGGTCCTTTGATGCGCACGGTTGCGATGGTCACGCAGAAGGGTGGGTCGGGCAAGTCGACGCTGGCGGCGTGCCTCGCCGTCGTCGCGCAGGAAGCCGGCGAACGCGTCTTCCTCATCGACATGGATCCGCAGAAGTCGCTGACCAAGTGGGCGCGCCGTCGCGACGACAAGGGCATGCCCGTCGAGACCGTCTCCGCCGGCAAGCTCCCCGACGCGCTCGCCGCGCTCGCCAAGGGCAACGTCACTCTCGTGATCATCGACACGCCCGCGACCGACACGCCCGCCGCCGATGCGGCGATGAAGGCCGCCGATCTCTGCCTGATCCCGGCGCGGCCGACGATCTTCGACATCTGGTCGTCCGAGGTCACGCGCGGCAAGCTGAAGAGCTTCGGCAAGGACTTCGCCTTCATCCTCAACCAGTGCCCGGCGATGCAGGAGAGCCAGCGCGTCACCGACGGCGCCGCCGCGCTCGAGAGCATGGGCGGCCTGCTTCGCCCGCTTGTCGCCTCGCGCGTCGCCTACCAGGAAGCCGCGCGCGAAGGCATGGGCACGACCGAGATCGAGCCGGACGGCAAGGCCGCCGAGGAGATGCGCGTGCTGTGGTCGTCGCTGAAGCGCCGCCTGTCGCGCCTCAAGGCCGCCGCCGAGAAGGCCGCGACGAAGCGCGCCGCCTGATTCGTCATTCCGGGGCTCGCGCAGCGAGAACCCAGAACCGGTGCGCATCAAACCAGACGCTGAAGAGTTCCGGTTCCGGGTTCCCGTTTCGCTCTACAGGATCCACACTTCGCTGGTCGCCTTCGGCGATGGCTGCTTTTGACTGGTGCGATGCCAACGGTTTCCCTTCCCCCCTTGTGGGGAAGGGCTAGGGAATGGGGGTAGCTCCGCCCGCTCGATGCGGCCAGTTCGGGCTCCATCCCGGAAGCGGCAAGAACCCCCACCCTGGCCCGTCCCCACAAGGCGGAGGGGAAACCGGCGGCTCGATCGAAGCTGCCGTCCGAGATGTGTGAAGGCCGTTCTCGCTTTGCGAGCCCCGGAACAACGCTACGGCGCCGTCGCCTTGAAGCTGTCGAGCGCCTCGATCTTCGTCCACCAGTCCTTCACGCCAGGCAGCGCCAGGAACTCGTCCTTGTGCGGGGTCTTGGTGACGTAGGCGAGAGATGGCGCGAGGTAGAGATCGGCGATAGAGAGCACATCGCCGGCGAGCCAAGGCGACGCGCCCTTGATGCGCATGAACTGGCCGAGAGCGAGCTTGGAATCGGCGATGCCCTTGTGGTGCATCTCCTCGTTCTTGCCGCCGACGAAATCAGGGAACAGGTGATAGGCCGTCACGCCGGCGACCATCGGGATATAGCCGTAGCTGTCGACGATCGAGACCACCATGTCCATGCGCGCCACGTCCTTCGGATCGGAGGGCACGAGCTTCTTGCCGGGCAGCACGGTGTCGAGATAGCGCGCGATCGCCGGCGTCTCGATGATCCGGAAGCCGTCGATGTCGACGACCGGCACCTTGCCGAAGGGATGGCGCTCGAGATGCTCCGGCTGCTTCGGCTCGCCTTTGAGAACATCGACCGGTACGTGCTCGTAGTCGGTCACGCCCTTCTCGGCGAGCACCATGCGCACCGTGCGCACGTAAGCCGAGCCGGCAAAGCCCCAGACCGTGATATTGCTCATGAACTTCTCCTCCCGCGATTGATCGTTCGCGATAGGATGGGCCGCGGGCGAGTGTATTCAACCCCGCTCGTTCAGCGCTGCCCGACAGACCCCTCGCCGGTGACGAGCCGCCGCGCGTCCTCGCGCATCGCCGCGCGGGAATCGCCGTCGAGATAGGCCATGTGGCCGCCGCCATAGACCGCGAGCTTCAGCCGGCCGGGATCGCCATAGGGCGGGATCTGGTCGATCAAGAGCTTCGAGGTGAAGTACGGCGTCACCTGGTCCGTCACGCCATGCATGACGATCGCGTGGAAGTGCTTGTCGAGCGCGAGCAGCTCGGAGAGGTCGCCCATCGCTTCGGCCTTCTCGCCGTGATGCCCCGCGCTCCAGTCCCAGCGGCCGTTGACCGACATGTTGAGGATCTCGTAGCGCGCGTTGATCGGCCAGCCGAGCTTGTCGGCGGTCACGTTCGCCATCGCGGTCGAGAACGGCGCCCTGAGCGCGTCGAGCACAGGATCGTCGTAGCGGCTCGTCTCGTCGTAGGGGTTCGGATCGAAGCCCGTCACGCTGGTATCGTAGGAGGATGCGATCTTGCCCGCGTCCCTGCCCTTCTCGCGCGTCAGCGTGCCGGCATCGACGCGGCCGCCGAGCCTGGCAATGAACTTCTGGTCCATGCCGGTGAAGCTCGCGATCGTGAGGCTCATGCGACGGATCGCGGCCTCGTCGCGCACGCCCTTGAAGAGGTCGACGAGATAGGGGCCCGATGCGTAGCTCTCGACGGCGCGCAGCTTGTCGCGCGCGTCGTTGCCGCTGAGCCCCTTGGCCGCGGCGACGAGCGACGGCAGATGGCCGGCGTAGATCGCCGGGTTCGAGTCGGAGCGGAACCAGGCAAAGTCGAGCACCGGCGAGATCATGACGATGCCGTCGATGGCGATGCCGTCCTTGCTCTCGAGCCGCCGCGCGAGCTTCGGCGCGCGGAAGCCACCGTAGCTCTCGCCGACGATGAACTTCGGGCTCGCGAGCCGTCCGTTGGCAACGAGCCATTTGCGAGCGACGGTCGCCAGCCCGTCGATGTCGCCGTCGACCGAGTAGAAATGCTTCTCGGCGTCGTCGTTGTCCTTGCCGACCGTGCGGCTG
This sequence comes from Beijerinckiaceae bacterium, assembly GCA_965277735.1. Lineage (GTDB taxonomy): Bacteria > Pseudomonadota > Alphaproteobacteria > Rhizobiales > Beijerinckiaceae > RH-AL1. The sequence continues at coordinate 2,106,792 of CBDIDO010000003.1, read as the reverse complement.
TAGCCGGTGCCGAGCGGATCGACGAAGAGCAGGTCGGTGAAATCGAGCCAGGTGTCGGCATTGTCGACGACCTGCGTCGCCATCGAGGGCGAGATGTCGTGCGTATCGACCGGCAGCCGCCACGGCCCGATCGCGCCGAGGTCGAGCCACGCCGAGCTCGCGCCGGGGCCGCCGTTGATCGCGATGGTCAGCGGCCGCCTGGCGGTATCCGCGCCTTCGAGCTTGTAGGCTGTGTAGGCGATGTCGGCGATCGGCTTGCCGCTCTCGGCATCCGACAGGCGGATCGAGCCGGCCGTCGCCTTGAAGTGCAGCGTCCGGCCCGGCAGGTTGATCGTGTGATCGGTCGTGACGGGCGCAGGCAGCGGGTTCGGGGGCACCGTCGCCGCGAGGTCCGGCCGCTGCGGCGCGTGATCGGGCGCCTCGGCATGGGCCGCGCCGGCGAGCGCGAGCGTTGCGATGAGCAGGCAGACGAGACGCACGTTGGACCCTCTGATGATAATGTGCCGCTTGCGCGCCAATCGTGGTGAGGCGATGGCGCACCGCCTGAGCCGCAATGCCTTCGGTTGAGCCGCGACGCGAGCGCATATGGTGTGCGAGAGGCGCGATCGCCGCCCCGCTCGAGGCGGTTTCACCGCAGAGATCCCGAGGCGCCGTTAGGTCTATTTGGGCAAATGTTTTGAGGGGCGACGCGGAAGCAAGTACACGCACGTGAAAGTCCATGATGCGGGAGCGGTGCATGACGATGGAAATCGGCGCTTCAGGTGACTGGCACTCGTTCGGCGCGGCCGACCCCTATTACGGCGTGCTGGCCGACGACCGCTTCAAAGCGGGCAACATCGATTCGGCCGCGATCGACGCCTTCTTCGAGTCCGGCGTCGGCCATGTCGACAAGGTTCTCGCGATCCTCAATCACACCCTCGCGTATGTGCCGCGGGGCACCGCGCTCGACTTCGGTTGCGGCGTCGGCCGGCTCACCAACGCTTTCGCCGCGCATTTCGAACATGTCGTCGGGTTGGATATCCGCCCGGCATGCTGCAGCGCGCGCGCAGCGATTCCGCCAAGCGCGGCATCGGCAACGTGACCTACATGAGCTCGATCGGCGAGGATGGCCTGCGGCCGGAGAGCTTCGATCTCGTCCACAGCTACATCGTGCTGCAGCACATCCCAACCGCCATCGGCGAAGGCATCATCCGCGACATGGTCCGCGCGACGAAGCCGGGCGGTGTCGGCGCGATCCATTTCACCTACGGCTATGCGCAGCGGCCGCTGCTGTCGGCGGCAAAGAATTTCGTCAAGAAGACCCGCGGGCTGCGCGAGATCGGCAACGTCCTCGCCGGCCGTCCCTTCAACCGCCCCGCGATGCAGATGAACTGCTACGCGATCCCGCACATCATCGAGATCCTCAACGCCTGCGGGGTCGACCGCTTCCAGTGTTTGCGCGTCGACGACTGGGGCAACCTCGGCCTGTTCGTCTTCTTCGAGAAGACGCGCCGCGAGCAGCCTGGCTGGTCGAACCCGAAGCCGGATTGATCACGCGCTGGGTTCTGCTGGAGCGGGTGAAGGGAGCCCGCGACATAATTCCAACGTGGCTCCTTCGTCAGCGCCAAGGATCTGGTCGCCAAGATCGAGGCGTTCGTCGCTGCCTATAACGTCAAGGCGAGACCATTTCAGTGGACAGCAACCAGTGACGCGATCTTCGCCAAGCTCGAACGTCTATGTAAAGCTATTAACGGGACAGCACACTAGCAGCGGCTCGAGGAACCAGCTGCTGACTACGACACGTTGTCCCCCGAATGCCGGTCAAAATTTACGCCAGTCCGCTTAGCGCCGATTTCGTTGAAGAAGTGCCGTTTGGTGCCGGCAAGGGGCTGCGGTCTCAAGCAGCCAGCGCGCTGCCGCGAGGCACCGTGACCTTCTCAGGTTGGAAGCGGCGGACAGGTCGGAACGAGCTTGGCGAGCTTCCTGAGGTTTTGAGCGGTGGCTGCTAGGTGGAACTCGTCGCGGGCTCCGTACGGTCCCCTCAGTCGTAGTCGATCGAGCTTCAAGATGCGCTTGAGGTGCGCGAACAGCATCTCGATCTTCTTACGCTGCTTGCGAGACGTGTAGCCTTCATCCGATGCGCCGATGTCGCGCGCCATGTCGCGAGCGCCTTCATAGATCGAACGCGGGACCTTGCGTGCCGGCGCATTCGGACAGCACCGGGGCTTGAGAGCGCACACGTCGCAATCATATTTGCTGGCGCGGTACATCAGCGTCGCGCCGTCGTTGACCAGCGTGCCCTTACAGAAGAGCGTCTTGCCCGCCGGGCAAGTGTAGACGTCGCCGCTGTGATCGTAGGTGAAGTCGGCGCGCGAGAAGGTGCCGTCGGTCCTGGCCGATTTGTCGAAGACGCTGACGTGCGGCTCGATACCCTGCTCGTAGACGAGCCATCCGAGCATCTCCGCCGAACCATAGCTGCTGTCGGCGACGAGCCGCGCCGGATAGAGATCGAAGCGATCCCTGGCGCGCTCGATCATCCGCTTGGCGGCTGTCACCTCTGCCTGGCGGATCGCCGTTGTCGCCTCGACGTCGACGATGATCGCGTTGTCGAGGTCGATGAGATAGTTGGTCGCGTAGGCGAAGAAGGCGAGACCGCCGTTGGCGCCCGTCCAGCGTGCGGCCGGATCGGCCGGCGAGATGAACTTCGGCACGACAGGAGTGGCAGCGCCGAATGCGGCATCATCGAGCGTGGCGAGATATTCTTGCGCTGCCCGGCTTGCAGCCCCCGGCGGGAGGCCCGCAGCGCCTTCGACGCTGTTTTGCCTGTTGGCATCGGCCTTGATCAGGCTGCCGTCGACTGCGAAGCCTTCGCCGCCGACAAGACCTTCTTCGATGCACCGCGCGAGCACGGTCTCGAACAGCCGACGCAAGAGATCGCTGTCGCGGAAGCGGCCGTGACGGTTCTTGGAGAAGGTCGAGTGGTCGGGTACACGGCCCTCGAGGCCGAGCCGGCAGAACCAGCGATAGGCCAGGTTCAGATGCACCTCGTCGCAGAGCCTGCGCTCGGAGCGGATGCCCAGGCAGTAGCCGACAATCAGCATCCGGATCATCAGCTCGGGATCGATCGAAGGGCGCCCCAGCTCACTGTAGAACGGCGCGAGCTCGCGACGCAGATCGCCCAGGTCGACGAAGCGGTCGATCGACCGCAGGAGGTGATCTTGCGGCACATGGGCGTCGAGGGAGAAGTTGTAGAACAGAGCGCCTTGCTCGACTTGCCGCGGCCCCATCATCGACTCAGTCTCCTCGTGCGAGACCAAGTGAATCAGCACGAATGCTGCCGTTCAAGCGCCGACTTTTTCAACGAAATCCGCCCAACTCGGACGATCGGTTGTTATAGCAGGCGCTTTGAAAGCCGACTTCGACCCCGCTCGCTGACAGCGCGAAAACCCGAATTGCCGAACCCAATGTCAGGAAGCTCGTTCGAGTAATTCCAATGAAACGTCCGCCGACGGCGCCTCGCGTGACCGCGTGAGCCGCACGGGCAAGCGGCCCACGTTCAAGCGCGCTCTCAGTCGTCGCGATGTTGCGTCGACCGCTGCCGACACCAGGCCCGTCGCAACAAACAGAACAACGGCTCGATCCAGCTTGAAGTCAGACATCGCTGCCTGAACGTAGAAGCCTAGCGTGTAGATCGAGAGGAGACCCAAGATCGCGCTCTCGCGCACGATGATCTCGTAGCGATAGAGAACGAGCGCGACGAACTGCCCGAACAGCCGCGGCATGGTTTCGTAGGCGTAGAGGTTCAGCCCGCGCGGCGCGTCGCGACGATATGGCTGGGCGTCGGCGTGCTGGCTCATCAGGAAAGCGATGATGCCCCCGTTGTGCAGGCCGAGCGCGAGGATGGCCGGCAGCATCGAAAGGCCGAGCACCTGAAGGAGCATGTAGGCCAGCATGTAGTCCGGCGTACCCCTCACCATGACAAGGAAGGCACGCCCCAGCCCGCGCCCGAACCTGCCGTTGAAGCGCCGGCTGATCGCCGGAAAAAGCACGATCGAGGCGAGCGCGGCGACCGTCGCGGCGAGATGCGACAGCACCAGCGTCGTGACGAGGCCGGGGCCGATCTCGCGCACGGCGATGTCCCACAGCCAGGTCGCGAGGCTGCCATGGTGGTCGCGGATAGGGCTCGGCACGATCGACGCGAGGAAGTTTGCGAGCCGGGTCGAGATCGGCAGACCAGGCAAAGGGCTTGTAAGGGTCACCAACGCGACGAGGCTGCCGGGGACGAGGAGCGGCAGCGCGACGGCGCGAGCCCACATTCCGCGCGTCGCGATGAGCGCATAGAAGACGAGAAGCAATGCGGCAGCCTCGTGATAGCTGCCGGGACGGAACGCGCTCGAGAGTTCGTCGCCGATCGTCGGGATGCCGATGAAGCCGAGGATCAGCGACGAGCGCAGCCCGCATTCGAGCCGGTAGAGAGTGTAGGATTGGAACGCCTGCGCGAGGATCGGGGCGCGCACGAACATGAAGCGCGACAGCGCGCCCGTGCCGTGAGGCAGCGCACGCTCGGGTGAAAGGTCCGCCTCCTCCATGATCTCCGCGTAGACCTTGGCGAAGATCCCGGCGTAGGGCAGGCCCACCGCGAGCACGCCCGTCCACGGCGAGATGCCGAGAATCTGCAACAGGAGAAGCGCCCAGAACAGCTCGTGGATCGAGCGCAGGCTGGCGGCGAGAAACCGCACGGCGCGCAGATGGAAGGCGAGTGCCATGCCGAGCCCGAGGCTCGCACCGAAGGCGACCCCCGTGACGGCGAAGGCGACGGTGAGAATGATTTCGCGCACGAGTATCGCCGAAAAATCCGGCCAAACGAAGCCGTGCGCGACCTGGCCGAGATCGGGCCACGGGTCGAGAGCGCTGATGCGCAGGTCGGCGAAAGACCCCGCTGCGAGCGCAAGGCCGAGGAAGGCCCCGACAAGCGTTCCATAGCCGAGACGCTTCGTCACCGCGGCAACGCGTAGAAGCGCGCGAGGTCGGACTCGCGCAGGTCGGCGGCTTTCGCGTCGAGCGCGATGCGGTCGGGCTCCAGGGCGACGATGCGCGTCGCATGCGCCAGCGCCAGAGTCACGTCGTGCAGGGCCAGCACGCTTGTCTCGTGCCGCGCGTGGAGGGTCGCGAGCACGTCGTCGCCCTGCCGACGATCGAGCGCGGAGACCGGCTCGTCGCCGAGCACGATCGGGCGCCCGTTGTAGATCGCGCGGGCGACGGAGACGCGCTGCGCCTGGCCACCAGAGAGCAAGCCGGCCTTCTGCCGCAAAGCGGACGCGAGGCCGAGCGGCGCAAGGATCGCCTCCACTTCCGCCAGCGTCGCTTTCGCCGGCCGGACAAGCTCGCGGAGATTGCGAAGGCTCGAGTGCCGGTCGAGCCGGCCCATGTAGACGTTGTGGAAGGTCGAGAGCTGCGGCACCAGCGCGGCGGACTGCGGGATGAGCGCGGCCGAGGCGAAGACCCGGTCGTAAATCGCATTGAGGAGCGTCGACTTTCCGACGCCGGAACGCCCGAGCAAGGCGACGCGCTCGCCTTTGTGGATCGTGAGGTTTACGCCGGAGAGCACGACACGCCCGGCATAGCCGATGGTCTCGTCGGCGAGCGAGACGAGCGCCGTCATGCGGCGGCTCAGTCGAGCAGCCCGTCTTTCCTGGCGACGTCCTCGACCGGCGCGTATTCCGCGTTGTCGGCCGCAACGAACCTGCTGCGCCCAAACGGCCCCAGGATCTTCGGGTCGTGGGCATCGATGAGCGCTTGCTGCAGCTTCTTGGTGAAGCCTTCGCCGTAGGTCTTGTCGAGCCCGCCGCGCACCGTCCACTGGTAGTCGGGGAATGGCGGGCTCTCCCAGATCACCTTGACCTTGCTTTCATCGACATGGCCGGCCTTCACTTCGAGGCCCCAGACGGAATAGTCGACCGCGCCGACCTGATAGGCGCCGGACTGGACGAGCTGGATCGTCTTCGTGTGGTCGCCGGAGAAGCCGACCTTCGCGAAGACATCGGTCGGCGGTTTCCCGAAGGCTCGCTGGATGAAATATTCGGGCATCACCCGCCCGGAGGTCGAGGAGCGGGAGCCGAACGTGAAACTCTTGCCGGCGACGCCCTTGTCGAGCTCGGCCGATTTTCGGAGGCCCGTCGCCGCATTGGCGATGAAGTATGTCTTGAACTTCTTGTCCTCGACCCCCTGCGCGATCGCCTGCGCACCGGGGACCTTGGCGCGGGCCTGGACGCCCGTGAAGCCGCCGAACCAGGCCATCTGGACCTCGTCGTTGACGAAGCTCGTGACGGCCGCGGGATAGTCCTTCACCGGCACGTACCTGACCGGCACCCCGAGCTTCTCATGCAGATAATCGGCGACCGCCGAAAAGCGCTGCATCAGACGCGTCGGATCCTGGTCGGGGATCGCGGTGAAGACGAAGGTCTTGTCTTCCGCGCGGGCGGTGCCGGCCGAAATCAAAAGGGCGGCACAGGCCGCGACGAGCAGGCGACGCATAGAAAATCCTCCACGATTTAGCTTGCGCGCTAAATGCTTGTGGGCTGGCTTATCGTGCCGTCAATAGTGATGGCCGTCCCGCAATCGGCCGGTGTGTAGGGGACGACGGCGCGTGATAGGCCGAACGGACGAGCGGAGCGCGCACCGATGATCGTCCACCCAACGCGTCTCACGACGATGGCCCACGGCGGCGGCTGCGGCTGCAAGTTGGCGCCAGCCGTGCTGCAGGACATCCTGCGGAAGATGCCGCTGCCGGTGCCATGCGCCGACCTGCTCGTCGGCACCGAGACGTCGGACGACGCGGCGGTGTACCGGCTCAACGACAGCCAGGCGATCATCGCCACAACCGACTTCTTCACGCCGATCGTCGACGACCCGCGCGACTTCGGCCGCATCGCCGCGACGAACGCGCTCTCCGACGTCTATGCGATGGGTGGCCGGCCAATCTTCGCGCTAGCCCTCGTCGGCATGCCGATCGCAACGATCCCGATCGAGATGGCGCAGGACATCCTCGCCGGCGGCGCATCGATCTGCGCCGAGGCCGGCATCCCCGTCGTGGGCGGCCATTCGATCGATACGCCAGAGCCGATCTACGGCCTCGTTGCCGTCGGTATCGTCCATCCCGACAAGGTTCTCAGGAACGCGAGCGCGCGGGCCGGGGACGTGTTGGTTCTGACCAAAGGGCTCGGCGTTGGGATCTTTTCCGCCGCGATGAAAAAGAACGAGCTGTCGGCCGATGACTACGCGACGATGATCGCCTCGACGACGAAGCTCAATTCGATCGGTGCCGAGCTGGCCGACCTCGAGGCGGTGCATGCGGTGACCGACGTCACCGGGTTCGGCCTGCTCGGTCATCTGCTTGAGATGTGCCGTGGCGCAAGGCTTTTGGCGTCGCTGGACGCGGCCGCGGTCCCGATCCTTCCGGGCGCGCAGCGGCTTGCCGAAGCGGGTTACGCGACCGGCGCCGCCCTGCGCAACTGGGGCAGCTATGGCACCCACGTTCGGCTGCCGGATGCGTTGCCCGACTGGCGGCGCGGCCTTCTCTGCGATCCGCAGACCTCCGGCGGCTTGCTCGTTTCCGTACGCGCCGATCGCGCCGACGATGTCGTGGCGCGGTGCCGCGCCGCCGGCTTCGGCCATGCCGCGAAGGTCGGCACGATGGAAGCCGGCGAACCGATCGTCTCCATATCCTGAGGTGTCATCATGTTGGCGCGACTCGGCTGCGCTGTTGTTGCGGGCCTTGCTGCCATTTCGCTTTGCGAGATAGCGCACGCCGCATCCGGCCCTTGGGTGAAGAGCGAGCACGTCTCGGCGCGCCTCCTCTCGGCGGCCGGCGGCACCGGCGATCTGTCGATCGTGCCGGCCGGCATTGAGATCGCGCTCGAGGGCGACTGGAAGACCTACTGGCGCTCGCCGGGCGATGCCGGCCTGCCGCCGACGCTCGACTGGAAGGGCTCGCAAAACCTCGCCTCGGCCACCCTGCTCTACCCCGCTCCGCAGCGCGTCACGGTGCTCGGCATCCAGACCTTCGGCTACAAGCACGACGTTGTCTTTCCGCTCGATCTCGCGGTCGCGCAGAAGGGCAAGCCGCTCGACCTCAAGCTCGCGCTCGACGTCCTCGTCTGCGCCGAGCAATGCATTCCCAAGCACTTCGATCTCACCCTCGGCATCCCCGCCGGCGCGGCGACGCCCGACGTCGATGCGCAGATCCTGGCGAAGGCGCACGCGGCCGTGCCGGGCGACAGCCGCACCTCCGGCCTTTCGATCGTCAGCGCCGAGGAAGTGTCGGACAAGGGCAAGGCCGCGCTCGAGGTGAAGGCCACCTCCGACCAGCCCTTCGCGCAGCCCGACATCGTCCCGGAGGTCGAGCCCGACGCCAACCTCGGCACGCCGCGTGCCGCCTTCACGGCCGACCGCCGCGCGGTGGTCTTCGACCTGCCACTGTCGCATCCGCTCCCCGTCGGCGCCAAGCTGACCGGCCGCAAGCTGACGCTCACGCTCACCGACGGCCCGCGTGCGCTCGAGCAGAAGACCGCGATCACGCAAGGCGCCTCGGCGGTCGAGGAGGAGCCTGGCCCGTCGCTTGTCGCCATGCTGGCGGTCGCGCTGCTCGGCGGCCTGATCCTCAACCTGATGCCCTGCGTGCTGCCGGTGCTGAGCCTCAAGTTCATCTCGGTGGTCAGCCAGGGCGGCCGCGCGCCGGGCGCGGTGCGCGCCGGCTTCCTGGCGACGGCGGCGGGCATCATCGTATCCTTCCTGGTCATCGCCGGCGCGCTGATCGCGGTGAAGGCGGCCGGGCGCTCGATCGGCTGGGGCATCCAGTTCCAGGAGCCGGCCTTCATCGCGGCGATGGCGGTGCTCGTCACGGTGTTCGCCTGCCACCTCGTCGGGTTGTTCGAGGTGCCGCTGCCGCGCTTCATCGCCAACGCCGCCTCGAGCCGCACGGGGCCGGACGAGAGCCTCGCCGGTCATTTCGCGACCGGCGCCTTCGCCACCCTGCTCGCCACGCCCTGCTCGGCGCCGTTCCTCGGCACGGCGGTCGGTTTCGCGCTCGCCGGCAATGTCGGCGTGATGCTCGGCATCTTCCTCGCGCTCGGGATCGGCCTCGCCCTGCCCTATCTCGCGATCGCCGCGTTCCCGCGCCTCGCCACGATGATGCCGAGACCGGGCAAGTGGATGCTGTGGCTCAAGCAATTCATGGCCGTGCCGCTGGCCGCGACGGCGGTCTGGCTGGTCACGATCCTCGCCGCGCAGGTCGGGCTCGTCGCCGGCCTCTCGGTGGCCCTGCTGCTCGGCGCCATCACGCTCCTGCTCTATGGGCACGATCGCCTGCCCGAAGCGCGCCGCGGCCTCGTGCTCCCCGTCGTGACGGTGATCGGCCTCACGGCGATCCTGCTGCCGGACGTCATCGCCGCGCAGGTCGGCAAGCGCGGCGCCGAGGCCAACGGCGCGATCGCATGGACCACGTTCGACCGCGACAAGATCCGCAGCCTCGTCTCGCAGGGCAAGACCGTGTTCGTCGACGTGACGGCGGACTGGTGCCTCACCTGCCAGGCCAACAAGCGCTTCGTGCTGTCGAAGACCGACGTCGCCAAGCGGCTGAACAGCCAGACGGTGTCGATGCAGGCCGACTGGACGCGGCCCGACCCGGCGATCGGCGCCTATCTCGCGAGCTACGGGCGCTACGGCATCCCGTTCAACATCGTCTACGGGCCGGCCGCGCCAGGCGGCGTGGTGCTGCCGGAGCTGCTGACCGCGAGTGACGTCGGCGCGGCGCTCGACAAGGCGTCGGGCACGCGGGCTGGTGCTACGTCGTCCAAGACTTAGGTCGGCAGAAGCCTTCCCGATCGACAAGACACCGACGAAGGATAGATTGCGCGCAACATGTTACGCCGCTAACGTTTTCACTTGATCGGATTTGGCGGCCGTGGGGGCCGCGCCGGCCGTCACGATACCGGGACCGCTCGATGCCAGCCCTCACTCGCGCAAAGCGCGCCGCCGCCACCCTTCTGATTTTCGTAACCGCCCTTGCAACGCCTCTGTCGGCGACCCGAGCCGACGATGTCGCCAAGCCGGTCGGCGACCAGCTCTATTCCGCTTCCTTCAAGGACATGAAGGACCACATGGCGAGCCTTGGCCAGTTCAAGGGCAAGGTGATCGTCATGTACTTCTGGGCAACCTGGTGCGTGCCGTGCCGCATCGAGACACCGAACCTCGTTAAGCTGAACGAGGACTACAGGGCGAAGGGCAAGGACGTGCAGGTGATCGGCCTTGCGCTCGACAACGGCGACAAGGTCCGCGAATTCGTCAAGGACAACAAGATCACGTACCCGATCTTCTACGGCGGTCATGACGCCGTCGAGCTCGGCAAGGTGCTCGGCAACGATCAAGGTGCGATCCCCTTCACCGTCGTGATCGGCAGGGACGGCAAGCTCGCCCACACGTTCAAGGGCGACATTCCGAACGCCGAGCTCGAGAAAATCGTCGACCCGCTCGTTGGTTAGGGCGCGAAAAGAATTCCGCCTCGCGCGGATAGCCGGGAACGCACCCGGCGCTTAGGGAGGAAACGCATGCCATTGAGAGGAAGCCTAGCGCCTCCGGGAGGGCATCGCGCGATGCTTCTCGCCGGCGTCGCCGTGGCCGGTCTCGCCGCTTCGGTGGTGACGACGCAGGCCGCGACGACCTACGGGCCAGACAACACCGTGACGGTCGTCGATCCGTCGCCGGTCAACTGGCTCTCGGTTACCTGGATGACCATGGAGGAGGCCGACCGCGTCGACCTCGAGGGCAAGAACCAGCCCGCGCTCGCCGACAGCTGGAAATGGGTCAACCCGACCACGCTCGAGATTAAGCTCCGCAAGGACGTCAAGTACCAGGACGGTACGCCGTTCACGGCGAAGAACATGAAGACCGCGTTCGACAAGGTGAACGACTGGTCGCAGCCGCATCCCCCGGGCAAGTTCCTGAACTGGGCAAAGGGTTCGGAGCTGAAGATCAAGGACGATTACACCGTCGACATCGTCCTTCCCGAGCCCGACTCCGCCGCCTTCATGAAGCTGCGCGGCATGCACGTCCCGTCCGACGCCTTCTGGCAGAAACTCGGCTTCGTCGACAAGAAGACCGGTTCCGCCAACGGCCATTGGTGAGTCATCGACGCTGCCGGTCCGTGGGGGACTGGTCCGTTCGTACTCGCCGAGGGCACGTCGGTGCTCGACAAGCGCTCACCCGAGGTCGTTCTCGACCCGAACGAGAGCTATTGGAATCCCGACCGTAAGCCGGTCGTGCGTCTCGTGTTCGACAACATCATGTCGAAGGCCGATGCACTGCAGGCCGTCGCTGCCGGCGACAAGAAGCTCGACATCGTGACACAGCTCACACCCGCCGACGCCAAGGCGTTTGACGGCAAGGGGCATGCACATATCCAGACAAAGGATGCGAAGACGGTGCTTGCCGCCGTGTTCAACCAGACCGCCGCGAACTCCCCCTGGAAGGACATGAAAGTCCGTCAGGCGATGAACATGGCGATCGATCGCGCCGCGCTCCTCAAGGAGGCCGGCGGCGGATACGGCGTGCTGATGCCGGCCTTCATCCAGAAGGGCCGCTTCGGCCAGGACCCGAGCCTCAAGCAGTATCCGTACGAGCCCGAAAAGGCGAAGGCGGAGCTGAAGTCGGCTGGGATGGAGGGCAAGACCATCACGATCGGCGCGACGGAGGACTACACGCCTCTCGTCAAGCAGATCGGCGAGGAACTCGAGAAGGTCGGGCTCACAGTCAAGCAGGTCGATGCCAAGGACAAGTCGGCCGACATGACGCTTGTCTGGCACTTCGACTGGTCGCCGCAATACCCTGTCGGGGTCGTCTACCGCGAGTTCTTCGGGACCGGCGGCGCCTTTCTCGAGGGGGCGGATCCGACTGAGTTCGACAAGCTCGCCGAAAACGTGCTGGTCTCCGACGACCTCGCGAAGCAGGACAAAGCGGTCCAGGCGATCGAAGCCTACGAGCACGAGCAGGCGAACGTCCTGTTCCTCTACTCGCCAGCGACGATCTTCGCCGTCTCGAACCGGACGTTGTTCACGCCGTCCGACACGTTCATGTTCGACGGCGCGACGATCAAGCTGAAGACGACGAAGGCCGAGAAGTAGTCCGTAACCAAACGACATGGGGCCTCGGCATTGCCGGGGTCCCTCTACTTCGTGGGAGGATTGGTATGAAGCACGGCGCGCGCAACGACATCCCGGCTGAAGTCGTCGAGATCAAGACCGGCGGCGTGATGGCGCAGGTCACGGTGATGCTGCAAGGTACCGATTATCGCATGAGTTCTGTGATGACCCTCGACTCGCTGGAAGCGCTTGGCATCGAGAAAGGCGCGACGGTTCACGTGGTCGCGAAGGCGGTCAACGTCCTGCTCGTCAAGCCGTGAACAGAATTCGCATGGACCGCCGTTCCCTCGGCCTGAGCGGACTCGGAGCGATCGCCGTCGCCGCCGTCTCGACGTCCGCCAGTGCTGCCGACGGGAAAACCCATCGCGTCGTTTTCCAGCTCAGCTCGGAAGACCGCCACCAGCAGGCGCTCGTTCTCGGCAACGTCCACAATTACGCAGCCTTCTACAAAGCTAAAGGCGAGCCTTGCACGGTCGAGATCGTCGCGTTCGGCCCGGGGTTCTCGATGGTGCGCGGCGACATGTCGATGATGAAAGGAGAGGTCGAGACCCTTCAAAAGGATCTCGGCTCATCGCTCGTCATCCGCGCTTGCCAGAACACGCGCCGCGCGATCGCCGAAAGCATAGGCAAGCAAGCGGCCGACATCCCGCTCCTGCCGGGGATCGAGGAGACGCCAAGCGGCGTCGTCCGCGTTGCCGAGCTGCAGGAGCAGGGCTGGGCCTATCTGAGACCCTGACCGTCACCATTTCGAAAACGACCGCATCGAACCCGCCCGGCGTCGCGGCGTTGGTGCTTCGCGCACAATATAAGCCTGCGCGTGGAAAGGGAGAAAATGGCAAACGCAAAGGGAGGTGGCTCCGAATGGGGACCACATAACACGGTAAGGGTTGTCGATCCCTCGCCGGTCAACTGGCTCAGCTTGACCTGGAACACGATGGAGGAGCCTAACCGCGTCGACCACGAAGGCATCGGGCAGGGCTCGCTCGCCGAGAGTTTCACCTGGATCGACGACGAGACGCTCGAGATGAAGATGCGCGATGCCGTCTACCAGGACGGCGAGCGGTATGACGCGCACATGTTCAAGCTCGGCTTCGACAAGGTGCAGGAATGGGAAAACCCGCATCCGCCAGGAGCCTTTCTGAACTTCGCCAAGGATGTGACGTGCGAGGCCGTCGACGACAAGACGATCCGCATGCGCTTCCCAGGCGGCGATTCCGCTGCCCTCATGAAGCTGCGCGGCATGCATCTGCCGTCGACGCGCTTCTGGAAGGAATGGGGCTTCATCGACCCCAAGACCAATTCGGCCGAAGGCCATTGGTGAGTGATCGACGCACCCGGTCCGTGGGGGACTGGTCCGTTCGAGCTCGTCAGCGGCACATCGACCATCACCGAGCGTGACGACGAAGTCGTCGTGGTGCCCAACGAAAACTACTGGAACCCGGCACGCAAGCCGAGCGTCCGCGTAATTTACGACAATGCGATCTCCAAGACCGATGCCATCAAATCGGTGGCGGACGGCGCAGGCATCGACGTCGTCTTCGATGTCACGACGGACGAGGCGCATGCCTTTACGTCGGACAAGGGCAAGATCCAGCGCAAAGCCGCGAAGACGGTGCTCGCCGGCGTCTTCAACGGCAACAAGCCGAAATCACCGTGGAACGACCTCGAGGTGCGCAAGGCGGCCAACATGGCCATCGATCGCGAGCGCGTGTTGAAGGACGGAGCCTACGGCTACGGCACCATCATGCCGGCCTTCATCGCAGCTGGCCGCTACGGCCAGGACGCGAGCATGAGGCCCTATGCCTTCGAGCCGGACAAGGCGAAAGCCGTGTTCGAGAAGAAGGGCGTCAAGACGATAGTCATCGTCGCCTCGCCGAGCTTCGAGACGGTGGCGGCCGAAATCGTCGCCGACTTGAACGAAGCCGGTGTCGAGGCGAAGACCGTCATCACACGAGACGATCCGCCGGACGATTGGGACATCAAGCTCGAATGGTACTTCGATTGGTCGCCCCAGTACCCGGTCGGCGTCGTCCACCGTGAATTCTTCGGCAAGGGCGGCATCTTGCGCATGAGCCCTGAGAGTGCCGAGTTCGACGCGCTCTACGAGAAGCTCCTGCACACCTTGCGGCAGCCCGACCAGGAGAACGTCGTCAAGGAGGCTGAGCACTTCGTCTACGACAACGCGATGTGCCTGTTCCTCTACGCACCCGACCGGCTCTTCGCCGTGTCGGATCGCATCGACTTCACGCCCTACGACACCTGCATGTCGGAACTGGCGGAGACGAAGATCAAGGGCTGAACGTCGGTGGACGCCAGGCTACGAAGGGCCGGCCCGGGCGACTGGGCCGGCTTTTTCCTGACGACCGCTGTCGTCGGAAGGTTTGAGGATACGGCCGTCATGATCGTCGCTACAGCCGGCCATATCGACCATGGCAAGACCGCGCTCATCAAGGCGCTGACGGGCGTCGACGCCGATCGCCTGCCGGAGGAGAAGAAGCGCGGCATTACGATCGATCTCGGTTTTGCCTACCAGCGCGACCAAAACGGCAACTCGCTCGGCTTCATCGACGTGCCGGGCCACGAGAAGCTCGTGCGCACAATGCTCGCCGGCGCCAGCGGCGTCGATTTCGTGATGCTCGTCGTCGCCGCCGATGACGGGATCATGCCGCAGACGCGTGAGCACCTCGCGATCCTCGACCTGCTCGGCATCGACCGCGGCATCGCGATCGTCACCAAGGCCGACAAGGTCGCGCCCGAACGTGTCGGCTCGGTCACCACCGAGATCCACGCGCTACTCGACGGTTCGGCGCTCGCCGGGATCGATGTCCTGCCGGTGTCCGCGCACCGTGGCGACGGAATAGAGGATCTGCGTACGATCCTCGCAGTCGCCGCCGCTGAGACCGGCTCGCGCCGCGCCGGTGGAGGCTTCCGCCTGGCGATCGATCGCGCCTTCACGCTGTCAGGCGCGGGGCTCGTCATCACCGGCACCGTTTACGCCGGGCGGGTCGCCGCGGGGGACCGGCTGCTGCTGGCGCCGCTCGGTCGCGAGGTCCGCGTTCGCAGTCTGCATGCACAAAACGAGGCGGCCGAGTCCGGCGTCGCCGGCCAGCGCTGCGCCTTGAACATCGTCGGCACCCGCGTGGAAAAGGCTGACATCTCCCGCGGAGACTGGGTCGTCGCCCCGGCGCTCGAGGCTCCGACAAGTCGCGCCGACGTCTGGCTACGCCTTCTGCCCTCCGAGAAGAAGCCGCTGCGGCACTGGACATCGGTGCACGTTCACATCGGCTCCGCCGACATCTCGGGCCGGGTCGCGCTGCTCGAAGGCGGAACTCTGCAGCCCGGCGAGAGCATGCTCGGCCAGATCGTTCTCGATCAGCCGACGTCGACGCTGCACGGCGACCGCTTCGTCCTGCGCGATCAGTCGGCGCAGCGCACGATCGGTGGGGGCCGCGTTATCGATCCTCTGCCGCCGGTACGCAATACCCGCAAGCCCGAGCGCCTCGCCTTCCTGCGCGCCTTCGACCAAGCCGACGACGGCGCCGCGCTCGACGACCTGCTCGCCCATACCCCACGCGGGTTGGACGTCGGGCATTTCGCGCTCACCCGCAACCTCGGAGCCGGTCGCCTCGACGAATTGCGCAGCGGCCGCGACCTCGTCGATGCGAGCGTCCCCGGCAAGATCTTGCTGTTCGCTCGTGCCCGCTGGGCTGAGCTACGCGAGACAGCCCTCGCCGCGCTCGACGCCTACCAGAACAGAAATCCCGACAGCTTCGGCGCAACCGCTATCGAGATTCTGCGCAGTGTGCCTGTCCTCGAGCGTCCGGCTTTATCCGCCGCGCTGGATGACCTGGTCGGCGAGAAGGCGGTCGTGCGCTTCGGTCAGGTGCTCCACCTGCCTGGGCATGAGGTCAAGCTCTCGCTAGACGAAGAAAACCTTTGGTTCGAGATCGAGCCATACCTCGTTGCCCAAGGCATCGATCCACCACGCCTGGCGCTGATTTGCGAGGCGCTGCGGTTCGAGGAAGACGAGGTGAAGCCACTCCTCGAGAAGCTGGGCCGCATGGGCAAGCTCCGCCGCGCGAGCAAGGTGTACTTCGTACTGCCCGAAGTCGCACGGCGTCTTGCCGAGGCTGCGGCCGGATGCGCTGCTGCCCACGAGCAGGCGATCCTCACCGTCGGCCAGTTTCGGGAGGCAACCGGCATCAGTCGCAACGCCACGATGCCGATGCTCGAATTCTTCGACCGCTTGGGGCTGACGACGCGCTTCAAGGATGGTCGCAAGATGCGCGGCACCGTCGACGCGATCTTTGAGGAATGAGGCTAGGCCTTCGCCGCGTGGAGCGAATGCTTGAGGTCGCGAATGAGATCATGCCCGGCACGGACGCGCGTGGCAGCCGAAGCGACGAAAGCGCTGATCTCGGGCGATAGATCTCGATCCTGGGCCGCCTTCTCGAACTTGGCCTTGATGTAGTCCTCGCCGCGCTCGGCTTCGTCGACCACGGCGATGTCGCCACTCGACACCACGTCGCGAAGCTTCATCAGCATGCGATGTGCGGAGGCCATCATGGTGCCCTCGTCGTCCGGCGTCCCGGCCGCCTGACGGATATGCGCCTCGATCTCTTCGGCGATCTTACGTCGTTCGTCGATGACTTCGATGAAGATCGGCTTGTAGCTCGCCGTGTCGACCAGCTCGTTAGCTTTCTCGAAGCCGTCGATGCTGTCGATGACGGTCGGTCGGCCATCGGGGAAAACCTTTCCTGTTTCGAGCCGACGCAACGTCGGTGTCATCGAAACGATCCCCGCTCACGACGCCGCAGCCGTTGCGTCGAAGGTCGACCGAGCGACGGGCTTGCGAAACATCGCGCACCAAGCTTTGGTGCGCGTCATAAGGAGGAGATGCGTTCCCCGGTGGGGCGTCCGGACTTCAAATCCGGGAGAGGCCGCCAGGCGGTCTTTGGTGGGTTCGACTCCCACTCTCTTCCGCCATCCTTCCGCGCGAGCCAGACGCGTCCATCATGAACATCGAACCTCACGCCGCCTGCCGCCTGCCTTCGGTCGATCGCCTGCTTGGGACGCCCGAGGCGCTCGTGCTTGCCGAAATTTACGGCCGCAAGCCGACCGTGGAAGCGATCCGGGATGCGCTCTCGGCCGCTCGGAAGGGGCGGCAGGCCGGCGATGAGGCGACCCTCGTCGCTACGGCCGCCGGCGCGCTCGAAAAACTGTTCGCCCCCTCGTTGCGTCGCGTCTTCAACCTCACCGGCACGGTGCTGCACACCAATCTCGGTCGCGCGCTGCTGCCGCCCGAGGCCGCCGAGGCCGTGGCGCGCGTGCTGACCGGCGCCAGCAACCTCGAATTCGACGTCGCAACCGGCAAGCGCGGCGAGCGCGACGACCATCTCGAGCCGCTGATCTGCCGGCTCACCGGCGCCGAAGCGGCGACGATCGTAAACAACAACGCGGCCGCCGTTCTGCTCGTGCTCGCAGCACTCGCCAGTGACAAGGAGGTGCTCGTCTCTCGCGGCGAGCTGGTCGAGATCGGCGGCGCCTTCCGCGTGCCCGACGTGATGGCCCGCGCCGGCTGCAGGCTTAAGGAGATCGGGACCACCAACCGCACGCATCTGCGCGACTACGCCGACAACATCGGCCCGGACACGATTGCCGCGATGAAGGTTCATCAGTCGAACTACGAGATCAGAGGCTTCACGGCGGCCGTCGACGACGCCGCGCTCGGCACACTCTGCCGCGAACGCGGCATCCTCATGCTCGACGATCTTGGCTCGGGCAATCTCGTCGAGTTCGCTGCGTACGGCTTGCCATCCGAGCCGACCGTGATGGACGCGGTGCGACACGCCGACGTCGTCACCTTCTCCGGCGACAAGCTGCTCGGCGGCATGCAATGCGGCCTCATCGCCGGGCGCAAGGACCTGATCCAGAAGATACGAAAGCATCCACTTAAGCGGGCGCTCCGCGTCGGCAAGGAGGTCTTCGCCGCGATGGAGGTCGTGCTGCGCCTCTACCTCGATCCAGACCGCCTTGCGCAGCGCCTACCTACGCTGCGACTTCTCACCCGCGCCCAAACCGACATCATGGCGCAAGCAGAGCGACTTCTTCCTGCCTTCGAGGGGCGTTCGCCGGCGCGGCGCAGGTCGCGATCACCAGTTGCGCCAGCCAGATCGGGAGCGGCGCGCTTCCTGTGGAAACGTTACCGTCGGCTGCCATCGCGCTACGGCCGCTGCACCCCGGGAAGGGGGATGGGCGCTGGCTCAAGGCACTTTCGGAGCAGCTCCGGGCCCTGCCGGTGCCGGTGATCGGACGCGTCGCCGAGGACACCTTCCTTCTCGACCTTCGTACGCTCGAGGACGAGAACGCGTTCTTGGATCAGCTCCAGTCACCCATGCTCCAGAGCAGGCTTGGCCCTTCCCTGTTGCCCAATGATTAGGCTGGAGGTCGACAATCCGGCCGCATACTCAGCCGCCAGAGGCGGTCCCATCCGTCGCTCCGCCTCTGCTTTGCTAACAGGCTGCTGAAGAAGGCGCTTTCGTTGGGCTGAACGAGGTGCGGGGCTCGATCGGCGCGGTCTTGGAGAGGACCGCATGGAGAGGTGCTCGGCGCTGGCTTTGTTTGTCGGTGTCGGCCGCGCTACGCGGCGAGGAGCTTCGGCAGTCTCACGAGATTGTAGGCGGCAGCCACGGAGCGGGTGAAGGGAATCGAACCCTCGTATTCAGCTTGGAAGGCTGCTGCTCTACCATTGAGCTACACCCGCGCGCGCCCCTTATGCCGCGTTTCGCGCGCGGGGTGAAGGGTCAGGCGAGCAAGCGGCCGAGAAGTGCATCGAAGGTCGCCGGGCCCGCGTCGCGTCCGACGACAAGGAGCGGCTCGTCGCAGAAATTGGCCAGCGTCGCCACGGTCGATGCGAGCGGCACGGTGCTCGCATCGGATTCGTTCAGCACGATCGCTCGGATATTCAGGCTGCCAGCACGGAGCACGGCGCGGGCGGCGAGCAGGTGGCTGATCGCGCCGAGCGCTGTCGCCGAGACGAGCACGACGGGTAGCGCCAGCGCGGCGGCGAGATCGAAGATCGTGCGGCAGGCGTCGAGGGGCACCATCACGCCGCCGACCCCTTCGATCAGCGTCAGCTTGTCCGGCGCGAGCCGCGCGCGACAGACCGCGACAACCGCCTCGAAGTCGATCGTCCGTCCCTCGGCCGCGGCGGCCATGTCAGGCGACAGCGGCGCGACGAAGCGAAACGGCGCGATGGCCACCACGGCGTCGGGCGTCGGGGCGCGGCCGAGCGCTTCGAGCAGCACGCCGGCGTCGCTCGCCGCGGCCTCGGCGGGATCGTAGCCGGAGAGGATGGGCTTAAGCGCGTCGACGGGATGTCCGGCGCGACGCGCGGCACGGATCAGGCCTGCGGTGACGAAGGTCTTGCCGACGTCCGTGCCGGTCGCGGTTACGAAGAGGCCGGGCATGGCTCCCTCAACACCTCGTCGCGGACGGTGGCGGCGAGCCGGTCGATGTCCGCGTCCTCGTGCAGCGCGCAGAAGGCGAAGCGCAGCCGCGCCGTGCCGTCGGGCACCGTCGGCGGCCGGATCGCGGTGACGAGGAAGCCGGCACGTTCGAGGGCCGCCGAGGCCGCGAGCGCCGCCTCCGGTGCACCGAGCACGAGCGGCACGATCGCGCTCTCGGCGTCGGGCAGGTTCAGCGCCCGCGTGAAGCGAAGTGCCTTGCGGCGCGGTGCGGCGCGCAGCGCGGGCTCCGCGGCGACGATCTCGAGCGCTGCGAGCGCTGCCGCAGCCGAGGCCGGCGGCAGGCCGGTCGAATAGACGAAGGAGCGCGCCCGCGTGCGCATCAGCGCGACGACGGGCGCCGAGGCCGCGAGATAGCCGCCGTAGCCGCCGATCGCCTTCGACAGCGTGCCCATGCGCAGCGGCACGTGCGCCGTCTCGTCGCCGCCGTCGAGGCCGAAGCCGTGCGCGTCGTCCGTGACGAGCCACGCCTCGTGCGCCTCGGCGAGGGCCGCGAGCGCGGCGACCGGCGCGCGGTCGCCGTCCATCGAGAACACGGTCTCGGTGACGACGAGGGCGTGGCGATGCGTGGCGCGATGCGCGGCCAGCAAGGCGGCGGCGGCATCCGCATCATTGTGGCGGAAGGTCAGCGTGCGGGCGCCCGAGAGCCGGGCGCCGGCGAACAGGCAGGCGTGCGCGAGCTCGTCGATGAGGATGAGATCGTCCGCGCCGGCGACCACGCCGAGCACGCCGATGTTGGCGAGATAGCCGGAGCCGAAGACGCAGGCGTCCTCGGCGCCTTTCATCGCCGCGAGGCGGCTCTCCAGCGCGGCAAACAGCGGGTGGTTGCCGGTGACGAGGCGCGAGG
The DNA here is from genome assembly GCA_965277735.1 of Beijerinckiaceae bacterium. Lineage (GTDB taxonomy): Bacteria > Pseudomonadota > Alphaproteobacteria > Rhizobiales > Beijerinckiaceae > RH-AL1. The sequence continues at coordinate 2,086,246 of CBDIDO010000003.1, read as the reverse complement.
CGCCCGCCCCTGCCCCGTAGCGCTCGACCGCCGCGATCGCCGCCGCCTTGACCGCCGGGTGGCGCGACAGGCCGAGATAATCGTTGCAGGAAAAGGAGAGCAGCCGTCGGCCACCGCGCGTGACGCAGGGGGCATCCTCGCGTGCGGTGTCGGAGAGCGTGCGGCGCAGCGCCCGGCGCTCCAGCGCGTCGAGCTTGTCTTCCGCGTATCGGTCGAGCGACAGCATCGCCTTCTCTGGCGCCGGGACCCGCGAAATGTCAAAGCTCGCGGCTATGACGCGAGAGCATCACGGGCCCGCGTGGCTCGCCGCCGGGCGCGCGCACCTCTGGCGCCCGTACTGCCAGATGAAGACGGCCGCCCCTGCCCTGCCCGTCGTTTCGACGCGGGGCTGCCGGATCACGCTCGCCGACGGCCGCGAGCTGATCGACGGCATCGCCAGCTGGTGGACGGCCTGCCACGGCTACAACCATCCGCATATCGCCGAGGCTGTGCGGCACCAGCTCGAGATCATGCCGCATGTGATGTTCGGAGGATTGACCCACGAGCCAGCGGCGCGGCTCGCGGCGCGCCTGGCGGCCTTGGCGCCGGGCGATCTCGACCACGTGTTCTTCACCGATTCCGGCTCGGTCTCGGTCGAGGTCGCGATGAAGATGGCGATCCAGGCGGCGCTGAACCGCGGCGAGCGCGGACGGACGAAGATCCTCGCCTTCCGCGGCGGCTACCACGGCGACACGCTGGCGACGATGGCGGTGTGCGATCCCGACGAAGGCATGCATGCTCTATTCGCCGGCGTGCTGCCAGAGCAGATCATCGCCGACCTCCCGCGTGACGACGCCAGTTGCGCCGCACTCGACGCGCAGCTCGCTCGCGACGGCCACCGCATCGCCGCGATCCTCGTCGAGCCGCTGGTGCAGGGCGCGGGCGGGATGTTGGTGCACGATGCGGCCGTGCTGGCGCGCCTGCGCGCGGCAGCGGACCGGTGCGGCGCGCTGCTGATCTTCGACGAGATCTTCACTGGTTTCGGGCGCACCGGAGCGATGCTCGCCTGCGACGCGGCGGGTGTCGCACCAGACATCCTGACGCTGTCGAAGGCACTGACGGGCGGCACGATGGCGCTCGCCGCGACGATCGCCTCACGTGGCGTGTTCGAGGCCTTCCTGTCCGACGATCCGATACACGCGCTGATGCACGGACCGACCTATATGGCGAACCCGTTGGCGTGCGCCGCGGCGAATGCCTCGCTCGACCTGTTCGACAGCGAGCCGCGGCTCGCACAGGTCGCGGCGATCGAGGCGGCGCTGCACGCGGGACTGGCGCCCCTTGCCGGGCGCCCCGGTATCCGCGACGTGCGCGTCAAAGGTGCGATCGGCGTCGTCGAGCTGGCTGCGATCCCAGACATGGACGCGCTCAAAGCGCGCTTCATCGCGGCCGGCGTCTGGGTCCGCCCGTTCCGCACCATCGCCTATCTAACGCCGGCGCTGAACATGCCCGAAGACGAGCTGGCGGCGCTTGTTGCCGCGCTCGTCGAGGTCGCGGGCGCGCACGGCCGCCAGCATCCGGGATGACGAAGCGCATCGAGAAGCGCGACTTGCCGAGCAAGATCTGCCCCGTTTGCGGCCGCCCGTTCACGTGGCGGCGCAAGTGGGGCGCCAACTGGGACGAGGTGCGGTACTGCTCCGAGCGCTGCCGCCGAGCGACAAAGGCGGCGACGTCCGAAACAACTCGTCTCCCGTAAGCGACATTCCCGATCGGCTGGCGCTACCCCAGCAGCTTGTCGAGCGTGATCGGGATCTCGCGCACCCTGAAACCGGTCGCGTGCCAGACCGCGTTGGCGATCGCACCAGCCGTGCCGGTGATGCCGATCTCGCCGACGCCCTTGATGCCGAGCGCGTTCACGTAAGGATCGTGCTCCTCGACGAGGATCGCCTCGATCGAGGGCACGTCGGCGTTCACCGGCACATGGTACTCGCCGAGATTGGCGTTCATCGGCCGGCCCGAGCGGGGATCGAAGAGCGCGTGCTCGTGCAGGGCGAAGGACAGGCCCCAGATCATCCCGCCGTAGTACTGGCTCGTCACCATGCGCGGGTTGACGATGCGGCCGGCGGCGAACGCGCCGACGAGCCGCGTCACCCGCATTTGGCCGAGCTCGGGATCGACCTTCACCTCGGCGAAGACGGCGCCGTGCGCATGCATTGCGTAGGTCTGCTGCATCGCTTGGTCGGGCGCGGCCTTGCCTTTGCCCTTGATCGACGTGCGGCCGGCACGCGCCATGATCGCCTCGAGCGGTTCGCTGCGGCTCTCGTCGTCGCGGCGGAACAGGCGCCCTTCGCGCGCAAAGACACCTGCGTTACCGGCGCCGAACAGCGGCGACTGCTCGTCCACCGTCGCCAATTCGCCGAGCTGACGGATCACATCGTCGCCGGCGCTCTGCACCGCCGAGCCCGCGGTCGCCGTGCCGGCCGAGCCACCGGCCATGCCGCCGTTCGGCAAGGTCGAGACGCCCATGTCGAAGGTCAGCTTCTCGTAGGGGATGCCGAGCGCATCGGCGGCGATCTGGGCGATGCTCGTCCAGGCGCCCTGCCCCATGTCGTGCGCGCCGATCAGCATCTCCCCGGTGCCGTCGGCCTTCAGCTCGGCGCTGGCCTCGGCCTGGAAGATGTAGGCCGGGAAGGTCGCGGTCCCCATGCCCCAGCCGACGAGCAGGCCGTCGTCGTCGCGCATCTGGCGCGGCTGCAGCGGCCGTCGTGCCCAGCCGAAGCGCTCGGCGCCCTGCGCGTAGCACTGGCGCAAGGCTTTCGAGGAGTACGGCTTGTCGGTGATCGGCTCGATCTCGGCGTAGTTCTTCAACCGGAACTCGAGCGGGTCCATGCCGAGCTTGTCGGCCATCTCGTCCATGGCGCTCTCGAGCGCGACGCTGCCCGTCGCCTCGCCTGGGGCGCGCATGAAGACCGGCGTCCCGACATTCGCGCGCACACCCTCGTGCGAGGTGGCGATCGAAGCGCTCGCATAGAGGTGGCGCGCGACGAGGCCGGCAGGCTCGTAGAAGTCGTCGAACGTGCTGGTGATCGCGCGGGTATGATGATCGATCGCGACGAGGGCGCCGTCGGTCTCGGTGCCGAGCCGCAGCGTCTGGCGCGTCGCGGCGCGGTGGCCGACGGGGCCGAACATCTGCTCGCGGCGGACGACGAGCTTCACGGGGCGGCCGGTGAGCTTGGCGGCGAGGATGCCGAGCACCTGCGGGCCGGTCATGATCGCCTTCGAGCCGAAGCCGCCGCCGAGATACGGGCTGCGGATCAGGATGTCCTGCGGCTTCAGGCCCAAGAGTCCGGCAAGCCGGCCCTGCGCCATCGACAGCGCCTGCGAGGGCGTGTCGAGCTCGAGCTTGTCGCCCTTCCATTGCGCGACGATCGCGTGCGGCTCCATCGCGTTGTGGTACTGCGGCGCCGTCTCGTAGGTCGCCTCGATGTGCTGTGCGGCCTCGGCGAGCCGGGCACCGACGTCGCCGGTGCCCTCCTTCGTCGGATTGCCGGCGCCGATCACCGGCGGCTCGAACGGATCGTTACCGTCGAGCCCGACATGCGGCTTGGCTTCCTGGTAGCGCGGCGCGAGCAGCGCCACGCCTTCCTGCGCCGCCTCGAGCGTCTCGGCGATCACCACCGCGATCGGCTGATGCGCGTAGCGCACGTCGGCGTTCTGCAGCACCTCGATCTTGAAGGCGAACGGGTCGGGCTTCTCGTCGGGCGAGATCGCGAGCTTCGGCACGTTGTCTGGCGTCATCACCTCGACGACGCCGGGGTGCGCCTTGGCGGCGGCGACGTCGAGGTGCGTCACCTTTCCGCTGGCGACCGATGCGACGGCCAACGCCGCGTGAAGCAGACCTTCAGGATGATTGTCGGCGGCGTAGCGGGCGCCCCCGGTCACTTTCAGGAAGCCGTCGCGGCGGGTCAGCGGCTGGCCAACGCTGGAGCCGTGGCGGGCGCGTTCGATAGCGGTGGTGTCAGGCATGGAGGGCAGCTCCCGGTGCGAAGGCTGAGGCGGGCAGCGCGGGCATTCGATCGGGCGTGCCGGCTGCGGCAAGGGCGAGGGCGCGCGCGACGATGCGGCGTCCGAGCTCGATCTTGAAGGCGTTCCCGCCGACCGGCTTGGCCTCCGCGAACGCCGCCTCGGCCGCGGCACGGAAGACGTCCTTGCCCGGCGTCGCGCCGGCGAGTTTCGCTTCGGCGGTGGAGACACGCCACGGCTTGGCGGCGACGCCGCCGAGCGCCACACGCGCCTCGGCGATCGTGCCGTTCTCCATGCGCAGGGCCGCGGCGCAGGACACCACGGCGAAGGCGTAGGAGGTGCGCTCGCGGACCTTCAGGTAACGCGCGTTCGCCGCGAACTCAGCGGCGGCCGCAGGCAGGCGCACGGCGACGATCAGCTCGCCGGGCAGCAACACGCTCTCGCGGTCCGGCGTCGCGCCGGGCAGCAAGTGGAACGCCTCGAGCGGCACCTCGCGCGTGCCCTTTTCACCCGCGATCTCGACGACGGCGTCGAGCGCGACGAGCGGCACGCAGAAGTCGGAGGGGTGCGTCGCGATGCAGGCGTCGCTCCAGCCGAGCACGGCGGAGAGCCGGTCGAGGCCGCCGATCGCGCCGCAGCCGCTGCCGGGGTTGCGGCGATTGCAGGCGCTGGCGGTGTCGTAGAAATAGGCGCAGCGCGTGCGCTGCAAGACGTTGCCTGCCGTCGTCGCCGCGTTGCGCAGTTGCGCCGACGCGCCGGACAACAGCGCCTCGGCGACCGCGGGATAGGTCTTGGCGAAGCGGGTATCGTGCGCGAGGTCGCTGTTGCGGACGAGCGCGCCGATGCGCACGCCGCCATCGTCGTGCCATTCGATGCGATCGAGGCCCGGCAGGCGCGTGACGTCGACCAGCACGTCGGGCCGCGTGATGTTGCCTTTCATGAGGTCGAGCAGGTTCGTGCCGGCGGCGAGATAGGTCGCGCCGGGCCTCGTCGCGGCGGCGATCGCGGCCTCGATGGTTTCGGGGCTGACGTATTCGAAGGCTTTCACGCGGCGCGCTCCTTCTGCTCGTCGTCCAATCTGCTGTCCATACGGGCTTGGCCCTCACGCACCGCCTGCGCGATCCCGATATAGGCGCCGCAACGGCACAGATTGCCGCTCATCGCCTCGCGGATGCGCTCGGGGTCGTCGCCGGCCTGCGCCTCGGTAACGAGCCCGATCGCGCTCATGATCTGGCCCGGCGTGCAGAAGCCGCACTGGAAGCCGTCGTGCTCGATGAAGGCGGCCTGCATCGGGTGCAGCGCTTCGCCGTGCGCAAGACCCTCGATCGTGGTGATCGCCGCGCCGTCGTGGCTGACGGCGAGCGCGAGGCAGGAGTTGATGCGCCTCCCGTCGATGAGGATGGTGCAGGCACCGCATTGGCCGCGATCGCAGCCCTTCTTGGTGCCGGTGAGCTCGAGCCGCTCACGCAGCAGATCGAGCAAGGTGATGCGGGGGTCGTCCAACGCGACCGTCCGCGGCTCACCGTTGATGGTGAGATGGATGTCGATGCTCATGCGAACCTTTGCAGCAGGGCCCCGCGCCACATGCACGGGGGATCGTGCGGACGTCACATAGGCACCCCGTGCCGGATTGGAACAGGTCCAGATCAGCTTGTCGCACCTGTCGCGTGCTAACGCATTCTTGACGTAGAATGAAGCAATCGATCGATTTTACTTATTGATTCTTAGGGTAAACAACTGATGTAATTTGCGTCCAATTTGAATATTACTCTAAGAAAGACTTGGAACGGAGCTTCGAATTGCAATGGCTTCTGTCGCAGCGATCGCCATCATTGGGGCTGGGCCGTACGGCCTGTCGATCGCCGCGCATCTCGCGGCGCAGGGGATCGAGGCCTGCGTGTTCGGTCAGCCGATGGCGAGCTGGCGCGACGGGATGCCGCGCGGCATGCGCCTCAAGTCCGAAGGCTTCGCCTCGGCTCTGTCCGACCCCGGCAGGACCTACACACTCAAGCAGTTCTGCGCCGAGCGCGGCGTCCCCTATGCCGACCTCGATCAGCCGGTCGCCGTCGAGACGTTCACGGCCTACGGCGAAGCGTTCCAGAAGCTTTTCGTCCCGCAGCTCGATTCCCGCCGAGTCGCCCGCGTCGCCAACGCCGCGCACGGCTTCACGCTGACGCTCGACGACGGCGCGACTGTCGAAGCGCGCCGCGTCATCGTCGCCACCGGCGTCGCGCCCTTCAAGCATGTCCCCGCCGTGCTCGCCGGCCTCTCCGCGGCGCGGCTGACCCATACGAGCGAGCATGCCGATTACGCCTCGTTCGCCGGCAAACGGGTTGTCGTCGTCGGCGCCGGCGCTTCCGCGGTGGACGCAGCCGCGGCGTTGCATCGCGGTGGTGCGCAAGCGAGCCTCGTCAGCCGCCGCGCCGAGGTGCGCTTCCATGCGGGCGCCGCGAAACGTAGCTGGCGCCAGCGCCTCAGGGCGCCGATCACGCCGCTCGGGCCCGGCTGGAAGAAGCTCTTCTGCGTCAAGGCGCCGCTCGTCTTCCGCATGCTGCCGGCGTGGCTGCGCCACCGGCTCGTCACCCGCTACCTCGGCCCGGCGCCGGGCTGGTTCGCGCGCGAGGATTTCGTCGGCAAGGTCGCGCTGCATCTGTCGTCGACGCTGGTCGGCGCACGCGTGACCGCCGACGGCGTCGCGCTTGAGATCGCGGGTCGCGACGGCACGCGCCGCACGCTCGTCGTCGACCACATCGTCGCCGGCACCGGCTACGGCGTCGACGTCGGCCGCCTCGCCTTCCTCGATCGCGACCTCGTCGCCGGCATCGCTTGCGACGCCGCCGCGCCGCGCCTGTCCGCGAGCTTCGAATCGACCGTGCCGGGGCTTTATTTTGCGGGTCCGGCCGCGGCCTTCGCCTTCGGGCCGTTGTTGCGCTTCGTCTGCGGGGCCGGCTTTGCCGCGCGGCGCATCACCGCGCATGTCGCCGCACGGGAGCGCCGTTTCGAACCGCGCGCGACGATGCCGGAGAGCTTCGCCGGTGCTAGCTTCCAGCTCGACGGGAGCCCCGCATGCTGAAGACCCGTGCCCGCGAACCCTCGACCCGGCCGATGACGCCGCGTCTCCTCTTCGTCAGCCTGGTCAACGACGTCGCCTCCGACCGTATCGTCGCGGCGATGAGCAAGCTCGGCGCACATTGCGCCGTCATGAGCGCGCCCGATGCTTTCGCGGCCCGCACGTCCCATGCCGAACGCGTCTTCGCCTTGCCGCGGCTCGGCGGCTCCTGGGCGCGCAGCCTGTTCCTCACACATCGTCTCGCCGCCGCGCAGCGGGCCTTCGAGCCCGACCTCGTCATCCCGCTCGACGAGATGTCCGCGCTGGCTTTGCGCGATCCCCGCCTCCACGCGCGGGCGGAGCCCGCTTTCAAGGCGCTGCTCGAGGCCTCGTTCGGGCGTCCTGACGGGTTGGCACTGTCTTGCGACCGCCACCGCCTCGTCGAAAAGGCCGCCGCGCTCGGCCTTGCAACGCCGGAGCAGGTCGCCGTCACGGATCTCGCCACCGCACGCGCCGTGGCCGCGGATCTCGGCTATCCCGTAGTGCTCAAGCGCGAGCAGACCTGTGGTGGCGCCGGCGTGCAGATCGTCGCCAACGAGCTCGAGCTCGTTGCCGCCTATCGACGTGCCGCCGCCAAGGCCACGCGCAAGCGGCGCTTGCGGGCGCTGCTCGGCCGCGAGGTCGCGAGCGACAGCGCGCTCGTGCTGCAGCGCTTCGTCACCGGCCCGCTCGCCTTCCGCATCGTCGCCTGCAAGGACGGGCGCGTGCTCGACGGCGTCAGCTTCCTGTCGGAATGCGTGCATCCGCCGGTCACCGGCGCCAGCACGATCCTGCGGCCGATCGAGCGTCCCGACATGGACGTCGCTGCGACCGCACTCGTCGGCGCGCTCGGGTGCTCGGGCTTCGTCGCGCTGGACTTCCTGCTGGGCGCCGACGACCAAGCGGTGCTGATCGAGATGAACCCGCGTCCTGTCGCGAGCGGCCACCTCGGGCGTCTCGCCGGCCACGACGTTCACGCTGCGCTGCTCGACGAGCTGTGCGGGCGGCCAGCCAAACCGGCGGCCGCGCCGGTGCGGGCGCCGGCGCGCATCGCGCTGTTCCCGCGCGAGCTCGACCGCAATCCGACGGCAAGCCTGCGCGCCGATCCCGATCTGCTGCACGACGTGCCGTGGGACGACCCCGCCGCGATCGCCGCGCACACTGCGTGGCTCGCGCGACGCCATCCCGCGTTCACGGCGTATCTGTCGCGGATGCTTGGTATCGCCACGCCGCAGCCGCGCGGCCTCGGCCTAGCGGACTTGCTCCAGGCGGCGGCGCGGGTGCTCCACACTGGCAGCATCGCTGCGGCCAAATAAGCTTTAGGCGCGCGGCAACCGGCAGTCGGCCGCCGCGCACATCAAGCCTTAGCGGTCGCCGAGGCTGCCGGCGCTGTCTTCGAGCGCGCGGCCGACCTCGAGGCCGAGATCGTCCATCGAGCTCTCCTCGACGACGTTGATCTCCTCGCCGCGCGCCTGGCGCTCGGCTTCCTCGGTCGAGCGGGCGACGTTGATCGTCACCGGGACCTCGATCTCCGGGTGCAGCTGGATCGGCAGCGTGTGCAGGCCGAGCGTCTTGATCGGCTGCGTCATCACCACCTGGTTGCGGTGCGTGTTGAAGCCGGCCGCAGTCAGCGCCTCGGCGACGTCGCGTGTCGCGACCGAGCCGTAGAGGTAGCCGGTCTCGCCGGCCTGGCGGATGATCGTCACGGTCAGGCCTTCGAGCGTCGAAGCGACGCCTTCGGCATTCGTGCGTGCTTCGGCGCTACGCGCCTCGAGCTGCGCCTTCTGGCCCTCGAACCGCTTCTTGTTCGCCTCGGTCGCCCGCAGCGCCTTGTTGCCGGGCAGCAGGAAATTGCGCGCGTAACCGTCCTTGACGCGGACGGTCTCGCCCATCTGGCCGAGCTTGGCCACGCGTTCGAGCAGGATCACTTCCATGGGATAAGTCCTTTCTTACTGGTTTTTCTTGACGGCGGGCTTCTGCCTGTCACGGAACGAGAAGCCGGTGTCGATGAGGCCGAGAAGACCGTAGGCGATGATGCTCCATGGCATCAGCATGAAGAGCGTCAGGTAGACGATGATGAGCAGCGGCAGGCGCATCCCCGGCTTGCCGCGGGTCAGCGCGTGGACGACGGCGAGGCCCTGAAGAGCGAACGCCATGCCGACCGCGCCGGAGACGATGATGCCGGCCGCCCCGAGCTGATTGCCGGCGAAGGAGAGGCCGAGCGCCACCGCAAGCACGATCGCGAGCGGACGCGGGACGCGAAGGCCGCTCGGGATATCCGGCCAGGGCGCGGAGAGCAGGTTCGACATCTGCGCGATCCGCGCGGCGACCCACAGGTTGAGCGACAGCAACATCAGCTGCGCCGCCGCCATGACGCCCATCGCGGTCCACACGAAGGCGAGCGCGACGGCATGGGGCTCGACGCCTTTCGGCAGCGGGCCGCGCTGGGTCAGCATCGGCTCGAGCGCGCTGGCGCTCGTCTCGAGGAAAGCGTGCAGCGAGCCATGGCTGTCGGCGGCGATCGCGATGTTGAGCGCCGCGCCGATCGCAGCGAAGCCGGCGGCGACCGCGATGACGATTCCGAGGCGATGCTCCTCCGGCCGCACCAGGACCTTGCCGTCCGTCCGGCGCGCGGCGGCGGGCATCAAGGCGAGCTGGGAGATGAGCCAGGACGGGATGCCGAAGCCGACGGCGAAGACCAGCGTCTCGAGGCCGCCGGTGGCGATCTTGTCGAGATGGAGCGCGACGACCGAGTCGGGCCGCAGGTCGACGATGCCGACGGCGAGCGCACCGACGATCGCCGCGACGACGCCGGCGATCGAGCCGAAGGCGAACGAGGCGAGCATGATCGGCAGCGGTGCGATGAACGCAAAGGCCCACGCTGCCGCACTCGCGGAGGAGAGCTCGCCGATCGAGGTCAGGCCGCCAGGTGTCTTGAGGGCCGGCATCAACGCAAACAGCGCCGCGGCGAGCCCGGCCCCGAAGGCCGCCGCCAGACCGACGCCGTTGATGCGTGTCTTGATGTTGCGCATGTCTCTTCGCTGTCCCGCGCTGGGCCTCGTTGGCCCGGCGGTTAGAGACCCGTCGCGCGCGAACGCGCGGGCCCCAGCTGGTTGCGACGCCGGAATATCCGGCGTCGGTCGCGTGCTAGCCGATCAAGCCTAGCGGATCACGTAGGGCAGAAGCCCAAGGAAGCGCGCACGCTTGATCGCCTGAGCGAGCTCACGCTGCTTCTTCGCCGAGACGGCGGTGATGCGCGACGGCACGATCTTGCCGCGCTCGGAGATGTAGCGCGAGAGGAGCCGCGTGTCCTTGTAGTCGATCTTCGGCGCGCTGGGGCCGGAGAACGGGCAGGTCTTGCGACGGCGGAAGAAGGGGCGGCGCGCCCCGGCTGCTGCGGCGGCCATCAGTTGGCTCCCTCTTCACTCGACGGCGCACCGTCCTCGCGCGGGCGGCGCGGCGGGCGATCGCCACGCGGACCACGGCGATCGCCGCGGTCGTCGTCCTCGCGCTTGCGCATCATCGCGGACGGGCCATCCTCGTGCTCGTCGACGCGGATCGTGATGAAGCGCAGGATGTCCTCGTTGAGGCCCATCTGGCGTTCCATCTCGGTGATCGCCGCCGGCGGCGCGGAGATGTTGATGAGCGAGAAATGCGCCTTACGGTTCTTGCGGATCCGGTAGGCGAGCGACTTCACGCCCCAATATTCGACCTTGGCGAACGAACCGCCCAGACCTTCGACGATGCCTTTGAACTGATCGGTCAGGGTTTCGACCTGCTGGGCCGATACGTCCTGACGCGCCATATAGACGTGCTCGTAGAGCGCCATCTTCTGCGTGCCTTTCTCTTCAGTTGGCGGGAGCCAACAATTTGTTTCGGCGCGAAGCCCTTCGGGCCCGGAGAAAGGCCCGACGACAAACCACGAAGGCGAGGACACGGGACGCCGGCTATTTCTTTAAAGGAAAAGAGCCTACCCGGGCGAGCCGGGCCGTCCGTTCAGCCCCCGGCCGAAACGGAGCCGGTCTTATAGATGAAAACGCGCGCCAGGCAATAGCCTCGCGCGCGGTCGTTGCTTCGACGTCAGCAACCGGAGGGCCAATGCCTACTCGCCGTAGCTGCAGTGGCAGGTCCGGTGGACGTGGGTATATACCGTCGTCGGTACGGCGTAGGTGCGCTGGTAGGCCCGGTAGCTCGTGACCGGGACCTGCACCGCCGTCGTGACCGGGCGGTAGCTCGTCACGGGCACGTAATGCGTACGCTCCTCCGTGCGATAGCCCTGCACCGGCACCGTGTAGGAGCGTGTGACCGAGCGATAGACGGTGTGCGGCACTGCGTAGCTCTGCGTCACCGCCGGCGCGGCATAGGTGTAGACGGGTGCGGCGTAGCTTACCGGCGCTTCGGTGGTGTAGCCGCGGCTCGCGCCGTAGCCGTCGCCTTCTGCGAAGCCGCCCTGTTGCGCGTAGCCCGTCGAATAGCCCGGGGAATAGCCGACGCCCTGCTGGGCATAGCCGTCGTTGGCGTAGCCGTACCCGCCCTCGCCACCGGAATAGCCGACGCCACCGCCGTAGCCGACGCCATAACCGACTCCGCTCGCGATGCCGTAGCGCCGCGCGAGGCCGTAGCGGGCGCCGCCCGTGCGGTAGCCGAGGCCGCCACGCATGCCGTAGCCGGTCGCAGTGTGCCACTGGCCGGCGCCGTAGCCGGCGTGACCCATCCCGGCATATCCGCCATGGCCCATGCCGCCGTACATGCCGCCAGCGTGACCCATGCCGCCGCTCCAGCCGGCGTGGCCCATTCCGCCGCCCATGTAGCCGCCGTGGCCCATGCCGCCATACATGCCGCCATGCATCCCGCCGCCCATGCCACCACCGCCATGGCCGCCGGCGAAAGCGGTGCCCGCCAGCGCCAGAATCGATACGCCGGTCAGAACGGCCACCAAACCCTGTCTCGAAATCGTACGCATGATCGAAATCCCTCTCGCCTGCCCGGCTGCCTGCTCCGCGATTCCAAACGGGATCGTACGAGATTGAGACATCCACGACCGTCGCAGCGGGTCCACGCAAGACCCGCTCCGGGGGTGGCTCCGAAGCTCAGCTTAGAACCCGATCCGCGGCAACCTCGCCGAAATGCATGCGAGGGTGCCGCTGGGCTAGGCGCGCAGCAGACGCTGCCCGGTGGGTAGCGCCTGCGCCGCGAAACGCTCGTCGAGCCGATAACGCACGGCCTCGACCAGCGCTCCCCCGGCGCAGAACGGACGGCAATAGCCGTCCATCACGGAGCCGTCGGGGACGGCGTGGAGCGCCACCGTGTCTGCGTTCGCGAAGAACGCGCGGGTACCGACGTCGATGTAGCTCTCGGTCGGCAGGCCGTTCGACAGAAGGATGTCGTGCTCGTCGAGCTCGACGTGCCAGTAGCTCACGCGCGCAACGTCGACCTGCTCGATCGCCCTCGTGCCCGCGAGCGCGGCGGCCGGGATCAGAACCTCGCCCGCGAAGTCGATGCAGATCGCGTGGCCCGGCGACACGTACAGGTCATGCGATGGCCGTCCTTCGCCGAACGCATGCGCCGCGATCCGCACGGGCCGCGCCTCAAGCGGGCGCGGATGACGCGCGCAGTCCAGCGTGCGATGGCCGAGCCAGCGGATCGGCGCCGTCGCGCCGCTCGCCGTCACTACGAGGTCGCCGACCTGCAGGTGCTCGACGGCGACTTCGCCACACGGCGTGGCGATCCGCGTGCCCTCGACGAAGCAAACGACGTCGTAGCTGGTGAGCAGCGGATCGTGATCGGACGTCTGGTTGGCGTAATCGGCGTTGATGTGGAGCGGCTGGATCTGCGCGCCATTCGCCAGGTTGCTCGAGGCGAGCACGTGGACGAGGCTCTCCGAATTGCCCTCGTAATTGTAATCGTACTGCTGATCGGCCGGCAGCGTCGTCTCGAGGTCGGTCAAATTCGGTGTGCCGCCGGGCGTATAGATCGCGGTGCCGTTGATCGGGTCGGTGCCGGGCACATTGTAGTTCGAGACCTTCGCGGCGCCCTCGAGCACCTTCAGCGGTTCCTCGTCGTTGAACTCGTTGAGGTCGCCTGCGACGATGATGTTGGCGTTCGGATTGCTCGCGAGGATGTTGCTGACGTAGTTGCTGACCGCTTGCGCCTGCGCGCCGCGTTGCACCTCGCCGCCGTCGAAGGCCGGCTGCACGGACCCCGAGAGGTCGCCGCTGCCGCCCTTTGAGGTGAAATGGTTGTCGACGACGGTGATGGTCTGACCGTTGAAGACGAACTGCGCGGAAAGCGGCGGCCGCGACATGTAGAACGGGTTCTGCACGTTGGTCTGCTGGTCGGAATTGGCCATCGCATCGGCCGTTGCGCTCCCCTGGTCGGCGATCGCGCTGCCGTTCGCGGCGATGGTTGCCAGCGAGCCAGGCACGAACGAGACCGCATCGGTGCGATAGAGGAAGGCCGTGCGGATGTTGCCGCCCGGCTGGCCGCCGTTCGTATCGTTGCCGATAAAGGGGTTGTCGATGGCGGTGTATTGCGGGCCGCCGGCCTGATTGATCGCGGTCACGATCGATTGCAGGTTGGAGGCGCCCGTCGTCGTCCCGTCGTCGGTCGGGCCGCTGTCGTCCTGCACCTCTTGCAGCGCGATGATGTCGGGTGACTTGAGGTTGTTGACGATCTGGCTCGCGACGGCGTTGACCTTCGCCGCGCCTTGCGCCGTCGCCGAGAAGTTCTCGATGTTGTAGGAGGCGAAGGTGAGATGCGTCGGATCGCCGGTCAGCGTCCCGACCGTCGGCGTGATCGTGCTCGCCTGGCTCACAACGAGCGGCGACGTCGCCGAGACGCCGAAGGCACCGAAATCGTAGTTCAGGATCCCGGTCGTGCTCGTGAACTGCGTGCCGGTGTTCACGGCCGGCACGGCCCCGCTGACCAGCTCTGAATCGATCTTGATGCGCTCGGGGTTGAAGTCGCCCCCGGTCGAATCCGTGTTGCCGAAGTTCGGCTGGCCTTCCGAGATGAGAAGGTTGCCGCTGCCGTTGAGGCCGGTCGCCTCCTTGCCATCATCGGCGACCGTGACGATCTCGCCGAAGGTGTTGGTGGGACCGACGGCCATCGGGTTCTCGACCGTGACCCGCATCCCCTCCAGGCTTTCGTAGAATTGGTTGCCTGCGGCGAGGTCGGAGGTCGGCGGAGAGATGCCATCGGGTCCGATCAGGACGGCGGCAGGCAAGGCATTGTTGTGCGAGATGACATTCGTCGCGCTGACGTTCTCGATCTCGGTCGACGAAAGCGCGCCGGGGTCGGCGCTTGCCGGTGTGAATTCCTGCACCTTGCCGGAGACGTCCAGGAAGTCGCCGACGGCGACGGTCGGCTTCGTGCTCGTGAAGACGAAGACGCCATCCGAGGTCGCGGCATTGCCGTCGCCGGTCGGGTCTTGAAGGTAATAGCCGTTGCTGCCGAGACCGGTGACGACGCCGCTCGTCGTGACCGACTGCCCGTTCAGCGGCGAGGTGAAGCCCGACCCCTGGATGGCGTAGATCGGCGTCGGCGTGACGATCGTGCCGGTCGCACTCGCCTTCGTAAGGGAGGCTGAGCCGGACGTGCTCGTGAGGCCCGAGAGATTGACGTTGAAGGTCTCGCTCGGCGTCGCGCTGGTGTCCTTGTCGATCTGCACGCTGATCGTTTCGGTCGCCGGACCACCCGCGGCGAAGTTCAGCGTGCCTGTCGCCGTCTCGTAATCGGTGCCGGCCTTGGCCGTGCCATCGGCGGTCCCGTAGTTCAGGCTGAACGCCCCGGTGGTGTCCGAGCGCGTCACGTTGAAGGTCAGCGCCATCGACCCGCCGTTGCCCTGCACGTAGGTGGCGTCGCCGATCGAGATCGTCGTGCCGGGCGGCGGTGTCGTCGCACCGGTCGGCGCGAAGGCGACGCCGCGGAACGCCTCGTTGGCCGAGGCGGTCGCGATCGTCTTGAGCGCGCTGGCGGCCGGCAGCGCCGCGTTATAGCCACCAGCGTCGGTGAGCGTGTCGATGCTGGTCGGGCTCGTGGCGAACAAGGTAACGGTGCCGTTCGAGACGGAGGCGGTGAGACCGGTGACGCCGGAAAAGGCTATCGTGCCGTTCGACGTCCAAGTGCCGTTGACGAGCGAGAACTTCTCGATGCCGGCGGTCGAATCGGCGACATAAAGCGTGTCGTTGCCGGCGACCGCAGACGAAAGATCGGTGAGGACGAAAGCGTACGGGCTGGCATTCGCCGAACTCGTACCTGGCAGCAGCGTCGCGGTCTGCGCGCCGGAGGTCGGTGTGCCCGTCCCGAGCGCATAGATGCCTTTCGTACCTGAGCCGGTGCTGTAGTAGAGCTGACCGCCGACGACCTCGATCTGGCGCGCATTCGCCGTCGACAGCGTGGTCGGCGCGGTGGTCGCGTCCGCGGTCGTGTAGCCGATGCCGTTCGCCGCTGCGGCATAGATCGCCGTCCCGTCTGCACTGGCGACGCCGCGGATGTTGTTGCCGCTTGCAAAGCCGGTCAGCACCGTGCCGGTGTCGACCGTTCCGTCCGCCGTCACGCGCCCGACGACGCGCGCGTCGGCCGTAGCCGTGCTCGAGGCGACGCTCGCCGTCGTCGGCACCGCGTCATATCCCGTCAGAAGGAGCGTGCTGCCGTCGGCGGAGTCGGTGATCAGGCCTTCGGACGTCGCACTGCCGCTCGCCGTCAGTGCATGCGTCGAGCCGCTGTCCGCGGTCGGGAGCGCGATCGATTGCACCATCGCGCCTGTCGGCGAATATTCGTCAAGAAAAACTTGGGTAGCCGTGCTGTTAAGGGCGACGGTACCAGTACCTACGCGATAGACAACAATATTCCCTGCCGTGAACGCGGCCATGCGACTACCCCTACGCGGGCCGGCCGCGACAA
Source organism: Beijerinckiaceae bacterium (assembly GCA_965277735.1). Taxonomy (GTDB): domain Bacteria; phylum Pseudomonadota; class Alphaproteobacteria; order Rhizobiales; family Beijerinckiaceae; genus RH-AL1. The sequence goes on along the minus strand of CBDIDO010000003.1, from coordinate 2,070,252 downwards.
ATACGATCGTGAATTAATTCCAGCCCCTGAACAATTAGTAGAAATGAAAGATGACGTTGCGGCGAAGGTCGCTTGACTTGGCGATGAATGGGCGCTGCCGGATCACAAAGTCGCGAGCGCGCACTCAAATGCAACAGTCAGCTGCCCTACCCTGCGATCCGACGTCGAACACGAAAAGGGGCCCGCGTCGCCGCGGGCCCCTCAGTTTTGAAAGTGCAGTCGCCGTTACTCCGCCGCGGGCAGCTGCGGGAACTCGACGTGCGGCTGCTGGTCGGCGTTGGCGGCGATGATCATCTCGTCGCGCGTCGCGGCGATCTTGCGCAGCTTGGCCATCGCGGCACCGGTGCCAGCCGGGATGAGCCGGCCGACGATGACGTTCTCCTTCAGGCCCTCGAGCGTATCCGCCTTGCCGTTGACCGCCGCCTCGGTGAGGACGCGGGTGGTCTCCTGGAAGGACGCCGCCGAGATGAACGAGCGCGTCTGCAGCGAGGCCTTGGTGATGCCGAGCAGCACCGGCGTCCCGACAGCGATCTTGCCGCCGTTCTCCAGCGCTTTCGTATTCGCCTCGTCGAGCTCCTGCAGGTCGACTTGCTCGCCGTTGAGGAACTCGGTGTCGCCGGGATCGGTGATGTCGACCTTCTGCAGCATCTGCCGGACGATGACCTCGATGTGCTTGTCGTTGATCATCACGCCCTGCAGCCGGTAGACCTCCTGGATCTCGTTGACGAGGTAGGCGGCAAGCTCCTCCACGCCCTTGATCGCCAGGATGTCATGCGGCGCCGGGTTGCCGTCGACGATATAGTCGCCCTTCTCCACGACGTCGCCGTCCTGCAGATGGATGTGCTTGCCCTTCGGGATCAAGTACTCGACGGGCTCGCCCTCTCCCTCGTGCGGGACGATCGAGAGCCGCGTCTTGTTCTTGTAGTCCTTGCCGAACTGCACGACGCCGGAGGCTTCCGCGATGATCGCGTGGTCCTTCGGGCGACGCGCCTCGAAGAGCTCCGCGACGCGCGGCAGACCGCCGGTGATGTCGCGGGTCTTGGCCGAGTCCATCGAGATACGCGCGATGATGTCGCCGGCCTTCACCTTGCCGCCCGGCTCGATCGAGAGGATCGAGTCGACCGGCAGGATGTAGCGAGCCTCGCCGCCGCGCTGCAGCTTGAGGATCTTGCCGTCCTTGTCCTTGATGAGCATCGCCGGCTTGAGCGTCGACGAGCGCTGGTTCATGCGCCAGTCGATGACCATGCGCTTGGCGATGCCGGTGGCCTCGTCGATCGTCTCGGTCATCGAGTGACCTTCGACGAGATCCTCGTAGTCGACGACGCCGTCGACCTCGGTCATGATCGGGCGGGTGTAGGGATCCCATTCGGCGATCCGCTGCCCGCGCTTGACCTTGTCGCCCTCTTCGACCTTGAGGCGAGCACCGTACTGGACGCGGTGCACCGCGCGCTCCTCGCCGGCCGGGCCCTCGATGACGACGGCGACGTTACGCGCCATCACCATGAGGTCGCCCTCGCCGTTCTTGGCGAGATGACGGTTGCGGATCTTCACCACGCCGTCGAAGTTCGACTCGATGAACGACGAGTCGGCGATCTGCGCGGCGCCGCCGATGTGGAACGTGCGCATGGTGAGCTGGGTACCCGGCTCGCCGATCGACTGCGCCGCGATGACGCCGACTGCCTCGCCCATGTTGACGGGCGTGCCGCGGGCGAGATCGCGCCCGTAGCACTTGCCGCAGACGCCGTTCTTGGCCTCGCAGGTCAAGACCGAGCGGATCTTCACCTCCTGGATGCCGGCCGCATTGATGCGGTCCATGTGCCATTCCTCGATCATCGTGCCGGCCGACACGATCATCGTGCCGTCGGCCTCGAGGAGATCCTCGGTCGTCGTGCGGCCGAGGATGCGCACCGACAACGGCGCCACGATGGTGCCCGCATCGATGATCGCCCGCATCTTGATGCCGCCCGTCGAGCCGCAATCCGTCATCGTGATGATCGAGTCCTGCGCGACGTCGACGAGACGGCGCGTCAGATAGCCCGAGTTCGCGGTCTTCAGCGCGGTGTCGGCCAGACCCTTACGGGCGCCGTGCGTCGAGTTGAAGTACTCGAGGACGGTCAGGCCTTCCTTGAAGTTCGAGATGATCGGCGTCTCGATGATCTCGCCCGAGGGCTTGGCCATGAGGCCGCGCATCGCCGCAAGCTGCTTCATCTGCGTCGGCGAACCGCGCGCACCCGAGTGGCTCATCATGTAGATCGAGTTGATCGGCTTATCGCGGCCGTGCTCGTCCTTATGCACGGACGAGATGCGGATCATCATCTCCTCGGCGAGCTTGTCCGAGCACTTCGCCCAGGCGTCGACGACCTTGTTGTACTTCTCGCCCTGGGTGATCAGGCCGTCGTTGTACTGCTGCTCGTATTCCTTCGCGAGCGCCGTCGTCGTCGCGATGATCTTCGGCTTGGTCTCGGGCACGACCATGTCGTCCTTGCCGAACGAGATGCCGGCCTTGAAAGCCTCGCGGAAACCGAGCGCCATGATGCGATCGCAGAAGATGACCGTCTCCTTCTGCCCGCACTGGCGGTAGACGATGTCGATCATCCCGGAGATCTCTTTCTTCGTCATCAGCTTGTTGGCGACGTCGAAGGGGATCTTGCGGTGCTTCGGCAGCAGCTGGCCGAGGATCATGCGGCCGGGCGTCGTGTCGAAGATCTTCGACACGCGGTTGCCGTCCGCATCATAGGTCCAGGCGCGGCCCTTGATCTTGGTGTGCAGCGTGACGCTCTTGGCCTGCAGCGCGGCCTCGATCTCACCCATGTCCGAGAACACGCCGCCGGACGCCGGAGCGGTCTTGGTGGCGGCCTTGTACTGGCCGATGTCGCCGTCGCGCATCAGCGAGACGTAATACAGCCCGAGCACGATATCCTGCGACGGCACGATGATCGGCTGGCCGTTCGCCGGATGCAGGATGTTGTTCGTGCTCATCATGAGCACGCGCGCTTCCAGCTGCGCCTCGAGCGAGAGCGGCACGTGGACGGCCATCTGGTCGCCGTCGAAGTCGGCGTTGAAGGCCGCGCAGACGAGCGGATGCAGCTGGATCGCCTTGCCCTCGATCAGCTTGGGCTCGAACGCCTGGATGCCGAGACGATGGAGCGTCGGCGCCCGGTTCAGCATCACCGGATGCTCGCGGATCACCTCGTCGAGGATGTCCCAAACCTCGGGCTTCTCCTTCTCGACGAGCTTCTTCGCCTGCTTGACGGTGGCCGACAGACCCTTGGCGTCGAGCCGCGAGTAGATGAACGGCTTGAACAGTTCGAGCGCCATCTTCTTCGGCAGGCCGCACTGGTGCAGCTTCAGCTCCGGGCCGACGACGATGACCGAACGGCCCGAGTAGTCGACGCGCTTGCCGAGCAGGTTCTGGCGGAAGCGGCCCTGCTTGCCCTTCAGCATGTCGGCGAGCGACTTCAGCGGGCGCTTGTTGGCGCCCGTGATGACGCGACCGCGGCGGCCGTTGTCGAACAGAGCGTCGACGGCCTCCTGCAGCATGCGCTTCTCGTTGCGGATGATGATGTCCGGCGCGCGCAGGTCGATCAGCCGCTTCAGGCGGTTGTTACGGTTGATGACGCGGCGATAGAGATCGTTGAGGTCGGACGTCGCGAAGCGGCCGCCGTCGAGCGGCACCAGCGGGCGCAGGTCCGGCGGGATCACCGGCACCTCGGTCAGGATCATCCACTCCGGCTTGTTGCCCGAGTGCATGAAGGCCTCGATGATCTTCAGGCGCTTGGCGAGCTTCTTCGGCTTCAGCTCGGTCGTCGCCTCGGAAATCTCGACCTTGAGCTGCTCGGCGATCGTCGGCAGGTCCATGCCCTTCAGGATCTCGCGGATCGCCTCGGCGCCGATCATCGCGGTGAAGGAATCCTGGCCGTACTCGTCCTGCGCGCGGAGGTAATCCTCCTCGTTCAGGAGCTGGCGCATCTTCATCGGCGTCAGGCCGGGATCGAGGACGATGTAGGACTCGAAGTACAGGATGCGCTCGAGGTCCTTCAGCGTCATGTCGAGCAGGAGGCCGATGCGCGAGGGCAGCGACTTCAGGAACCAGATGTGCGCGACGGGGGCGGCGAGCTCGATGTGGCCCATGCGCTCGCGGCGCACGCGCGACAGCGTGACCTCGACGCCGCACTTCTCGCAGATGACGCCCTTGTACTTCATGCGCTTGTACTTGCCGCACAGGCACTCGTAGTCCTTGATCGGCCCGAAGATGCGCGCGCAGAACAGGCCGTCGCGCTCCGGCTTGAACGTGCGGTAGTTGATCGTCTCGGGCTTCTTGATCTCGCCGAAGGACCAGGAGCGAATCTTCTCCGGGCTGGCGATCGAGATCTGGATCTGGTCGAACGCCTGCGGCTGGACGACCGGATTGAAGAGATTCATGACCTCTTGGTTCATTCTATTCTCCCGGTGCGCGATCTGCCGGTCGATGCGACACGCGGCAAATCGCTAGGACGTATGAAGGCAAACATTCACCGCGGGGCTCGGCGCCCCGCGGGATCGGTGCTCTGAGGGCTACTCGGCCGCTTCCGCCGTCGGCGGCAGCTCCTCGACCGGCTTCGGTGTGTTGTTGAGCTCGACGTTGAGGCCCAGCGAGCGCATCTCCTTGACGAGCACGTTGAAGCTCTCGGGGATGCCGGACTCGAAGGCGTCGTCGCCGCGCACGATCGACTCGTAGACCTTGGTGCGGCCGGCGACGTCGTCGGACTTCACGGTCAGCATCTCCTGCAGCGTGTAGGCCGCGCCGTAGGCCTCGAGCGCCCACACCTCCATCTCGCCGAAGCGCTGGCCGCCGAACTGCGCCTTGCCGCCCAGCGGCTGCTGGGTGACGAGCGAGTACGGGCCGATCGAGCGCGCGTGGATCTTGTCGTCCACGAGATGGTGCAGCTTCAGCATGTAGATGTAGCCGACCGTCACCTTACGATCGAACTCCTCGCCGGTGCGTCCATCGTAGAGGCGCGACTGGCCGGAGCCGTCGAGCCCAGCGCTCTCGAGCATCTTGACGATGTCCTTCTCGCGCGCGCCGTCGAAGACCGGAGTCGCGATCGGGATGCCACGCCGAAGGTTCTGGCCGACCTCGACGATCGAGACGTCGTCGAGATCCTTGAACCCCTCGTCGGAGCCGTAGAGCTCCTTCAGCTTGGCGCGGATCGGCGCGGTGTCGTTCGATCGCATGTAGGCGTTGACCGCCTCGGAGACCTGCTTGCCGAGGCCGGCGCAGGCCCAGCCGAGATGGGTCTCGAGGATCTGGCCGACGTTCATGCGGGACGGCACGCCGAGCGGGTTGAGCACGATGTCGACCGGCTGCCCGTCGGCGAGGAACGGCATGTCCTCCGACGGCACGATCTTCGACACGACACCCTTGTTGCCGTGGCGGCCGGCCATCTTGTCGCCGGGCTGGATCTTGCGCTTCACCGCGACGAAGACCTTGACCATCTTCATCACGCCGGGAGGCAGCTCGTCGCCGCGCTGCAGCTTTTCGACCTTGTCGAGGAAGCGGCTTTCCAGCCCCTTCTTCGCCTCGTCGTACTGCTTCCGCATCGCCTCGACCTCGGCCATCGTCGGGTCGTCGTCGAGCGCGAACATCCACCATTGCGAGCGCGGGTATTCGTCGAGGATCGCCTTGTCGAGCGTCTGATCGCGCTTGAAGCCCTTCGGGCCGGCGATCGCCTTCTGGCCGACCAGGATATCGGTCAGGCGGCCGTAGACGTTGCGATCGAGGATCGCGAGCTCGTCGTCGCGGTCCTTGGCGAGACGCTCGATCTCCTCACGCTCGATCGCCTGGGCGCGTTCGTCCTTGTCGACACCGTGGCGGTTGAACACGCGCACCTCGACGATCGTGCCCTGGACACCCGGGGGCACGCGAAGCGACGTGTCGCGCACGTCGGAGGCCTTCTCGCCGAAGATCGCGCGGAGCAGCTTCTCCTCCGGCGTCATCGGGCTCTCGCCCTTCGGCGTGATCTTGCCGCAGAGGATGTCGCCGGCCTGCACCTCGGCCCCGATGTAGACGATGCCCGCCTCGTCGAGGTTCTTCAGCGCCTCTTCCGACACGTTCGGGATGTCGCGCGTGATCTCCTCGGGCCCGAGCTTGGTGTCGCGGGCCATCACCTCGAACTCGTCGATGTGGATCGAGGTGAAGACGTCGTCCTTCACGATCCGCTCGTTGAGCAGGATCGAGTCCTCGAAGTTGTAGCCGTTCCATGGCATGAACGCGACGAGCACGTTGCGGCCGAGGGCGAGATCGCCGAGATCGGTCGACGGCCCGTCGGCGAGGATGTCGCCCTTCGCCACGAGGTCGCCGACGCGAACGAGCGGCTTCTGGTTGACGCAGGTCGACTGGTTCGAGCGCTGGAACTTCATCAGCCGGTAGATGTCGACGCCGGGGCGTCCGGCGGAGGTGTCCTCCGTCGCACGCACGACGATGCGGGTCGCGTCGATCTGGTCGACGACGCCGGCGCGACGGGCCGCGATGGCCGCGCCCGAGTCACGCGCCACGATGGCTTCCATGCCGGTGCCGACGAGCGGCGCATCGGCCTTCACCAGCGGCACCGCCTGGCGCTGCATGTTCGAGCCCATGAGCGCGCGGTTGGCGTCGTCGTTCTCGAGGAACGGGATCAGCGCCGCGGCCACCGAAACGAGCTGCTTCGGCGACACGTCCATGTAGTCGACCTTCTCGCGCGGCACCATCATCACGTCGCCGGAATGGCGGCAGACGATCAGGTCCTCGACGAGGGCGTTGGTCTTGCTCATCGGCGCGTCGGCCTGGGCGACGTAGTACTTCGACTCCTCCATCGCGGAGAGATAGACGACGTCGTCCGTCACCTGGGAGTCCTTCACCTTGCGGTAAGGGCTCTCGATGAAGCCGTACTTGTTCACGCGGGCGAAGGTCGCGAGCGAGTTGATGAGTCCGATGTTCGGGCCTTCCGGCGTCTCGATCGGGCAGATGCGGCCGTAGTGCGTCGGGTGCACGTCGCGTACCTCGAAGCCGGCACGCTCACGCGTCAGACCGCCCGGCCCGAGCGCCGAGAGACGCCGCTTGTGCGTGATCTCGGAGAGCGGGTTGGTCTGATCCATGAACTGCGAGAGCTGCGACGAGCCGAAGAACTCGCGCACGGCTGCGGCCGCCGGCTTCGCGTTGATCAGGTCCTGCGGCATCACCGTGTCGATGTCGACCTGGCTCATGCGCTCCTTGATGGCGCGCTCCATGCGCAGGAGGCCCAGGCGATACTGGTTCTCCATCAGCTCGCCGACCGAGCGGACGCGCCGGTTGCCGAGATGATCGATGTCGTCGATCTCGCCGCGGCCGTCGCGAAGGTCCACGAGGGCGCGGACGACGGCAAGGATGTCCTCGCGGCGCAGCGCGCGCTGGGTGTCCGGCGCATCGAGGTCCATGCGCATGTTCATCTTCACGCGGCCGACCGCCGAGAGGTCGTAGCGCTCGGGATCGAAAAACAGCGAGTGGAACATGTTCTCGGCCGTCTCGAGCGTCGGCGGCTCGCCCGGGCGCATCACGCGGTAGATGTCGAACAGCGCCTCCTCGCGGGAGTGGTTCTTGTCGACCGCGAGCGTGTTGCGGATGTAGGGGCCGATGTTGATGTGGTCGATGTCGAGCAGCGGCAGCTCCTCGAAGCCGGCCTCTATGAGCGCGGTCAGCGACTTCGCGGTGATCTCCTCGCCGGCCTCGGCGAAGATCTCGCCCGTCGCCGGATTGTAGAGGTCCGTCGCGATGTACTGGCCGTGCAGGTCGTCATCGGCCGCGCGCAGGAACTTGACGCCCTTTTCCTCGAGCAGCTTGATCGAGCGCGCCGTCAGCTTCTTGCCGGTCTCCGCGACGACATCGCCCGTCTCGGCGTCGATGAGGTCGGTCGCGACCTTGACGCCCTTCATCCGGTCGCCGTGGAAGGGGAAGCGCCAGCCGTGCTTGTCCTTGGTATACGTGATCGTCTTGTAGAAGGTCGACAGGATCTCCTCGCCGTCCATGCCGAGGGCATAGAGCAGCGACGTCGCCGGGATCTTCCGGCGCCGATCGATACGCGCGTAGACGATGTCCTTGGCGTCGAACTCAATGTCGAGCCACGAGCCGCGATAGGGGATGATGCGCGCCGCAAAGAGCAGCTTGCCGGACGAGTGGCTCTTGCCCTTGTCGTGATCGAAGAAGACGCCCGGCGAACGGTGCATCTGCGAGACGATCACACGCTCGGTGCCGTTGACGATGAAGGTGCCGTTCATCGTCATGAACGGCATGTCACCCATGTAGACGTCCTGCTCCTTGATGTCCTTGACCGACTTGGCGCCGGTGTCGGGATCCACATCGAACACGATGAGGCGCAGCGTGACCTTGAGCGGGGCCGCGTAGGTGATGCCGCGCTGGCGGCACTCGTCGACGTCGAACTTCGGCGCCTCGAACTCGTACTTGACGAACTCGAGCAGCGACGTCTGCGCGAAATCGGAGATCGGGAAGACCGAGCGGAAGACCGACTGCAGGCCCTCGTCGGGACGACCGCCCTCGGGCTCGTCGACGAGCAGGAACTGGTCGTAGGAGGCCTTCTGCACCTCGATGAGGTTCGGCATCTCGGCGATCTCCGAGATGTGTCCGAACACCTTGCGGACGCGCTTGCGAGGGCTGAAGGTTTGCGCTTGGGTCAGTGCCATGGTGTAGCTCCTCGCATCTATCCGGCGGTCTCGCGGCGAGACCAGCCAATGGCGCCCCTGCGGGGACGCATGAAATTCTTCGTCATCGCGTCGACCGGGGTTCGATCCCCTCGGCGGCGCTTGCTTCCGGAGAAAGCGCCGCAAACGCGAAAGCCGGAGAGGCCGTCAGGCCTTCCGGTTGGGCTGGGTGGGCGCAGCAGAGCCGCGCCCACCCGTTGGCGTATGTCGATTGGTGAGCAATCCGGTCTACTTGACTTCCACCTTGGCGCCGGCCTTCTCGAGCTGGGCCTTGAGCTTGGCGGCGTCGTCCTTGTTGACGCCCTCCTTGACCGGCTTCGGCGCGCCTTCGACCAGGTCCTTCGCCTCCTTGAGGCCGAGGCCGGTGATCGCGCGGACCTCCTTGATGACCTCGATCTTCTTGTCGCCGATGGCGGCAAGAACGACCGTGAACTCGGTCTGCTCTTCGACCGGGGCAGCAGCAGCGCCACCAGCGGCGGGGCCGGCAACGGCGACGGCCGCGGCGGCGGAGACGCCCCACTTCTCTTCGAGAAGCTTGGCGAGGTCAGCGGCCTCGAGCACGGTCAGGCTGGAGAGGTCGTCGACGATCTTTTCGAGATTAGCCATGAGAATAGTTCCTTAGGGTTTGCTTGAATTTGGTTCGTCAGGTGTCTGATCTGATTGCTTTATGCGGCCTCGGCGCTATCCGCGCCGGCCTTATCCTTGTCGGCGTAGGCGGCAAAGACGCGCGCGAGCTTGGCGGCCGGGGCCGTCTGCAGCTGCGCCAGCTTGGTCGCCGGAGCCTGGATGAGGCCGATGATCTTCGCGCGGAGCTCGTCGAGCGACGGCATCGTTGCGAGAGACTTGACCGAGTCGGGATTAAGCGCGGTATCACCCATTGCGCCGCCGAGGATCACGAGCTTGTCGAAATCCTTGGCGAAGCCGACGGCCACCTTGGGGGCAACGGTCGGATCGTCCGAGTAGGCGATCAGGGTCGGACCGGTCATCAGACCGGCGATGGACGCGCTCGACGTCCCTTCGAGAGCAATCTTGACCAGACGGTTCTTTGCGACCTGAACCTTGGCGCCAGCTTCACGCATCCGCTTCCGCAGATTCTGCATCTGAGCCACGGTCAGGCCGGAATAGTGCGCGACAACCACAACCGACGTGGTCTTGAAGACCTCGTTCAGCGTGGCGACGGCTTCCTTCTTTTCCGCTCTGTCCACAGTGCTTCTCCTGGGGGCTCGAAGGCCCCCGGTTGCTTCCTAGCCGCCTCTCCCGGTCGAAACCCGGAGCGACAGCGCGGCACCTGTCCCCGACGAGGCTCACGCCCGGTCGGCAGAGGGAACGAACCAAAATCAACAGACCCTCGGATCGCACCCGCTGGCCCAAAATTCGGCTTTCCCCGTCTATGCTGGCTTCCGCTTCGATCGACCGGTGGAACCGGGACGATCTTCGGGAAATTAAGCGCTCGTTCGGGCGAGGCCCGGTCGGCGCGCCGGCAGTCTAGGACAGGACATGGCCGGACGAGACGCGGGAGAGCACTCCCGGTCCACCGGCCATATTCGATCTCGTTACGACCTTACGGCCGATGAAGTGTCGTGAAGACGCAACGAGATGTCTCGGTTGGGTTTTCGGAACGACTCCGTGTCAATTCCGAAAAACCTATCTAGCGGTTCAAAAACCTCTTGCCAAGTGGCAAAAGTTCGTTTCCGCCGTTTTCTGCTTCGAACGCCCGCGATCAGGCGGGAGAACCGGCCGCGACGCTCGACGGGTCGACCTTCACGCCCGGGCCCATCGTCGACGAGATCGCGATGCGCTGCAGGTAGGTGCCCTTGGCGCCGGTCGGCTTGGCCTTGGAGACCGCGTCGACGAACGCCGAGATGTTCGCAACCAGCTGGTCGGCGCCGAACGAGGCCTTGCCGACGGTGCCCTGGATGATGCCGGCCTTTTCGACGCGGAATTCGACCGCGCCACCCTTCGAGGCCTTGACCGCGCCGGTGACGTCCATCGTCACGGTGCCGACCTTCGGGTTCGGCATCATGCCGCGCGGGCCGAGCACCTTACCGAGACGACCGACGAGCGGCATCATGTCCGGCGTGGCGATGCAGCGATCGAAGTCGATCGTGCCGCCCTGCACGATGGTCACCAGCTCCTCCGCGCCGACGACATCGGCGCCGGCGGCCTTGGCCTCGTCGGCCTTGGCGCCACGCGCGAACACGGCGACGCGCAGCGTGCGGCCGGTGCCGTTCGGCAGGTTGACGACGCCGCGCACCATCTGGTCCGCGTGCTTGGGGTCGACGCCGAGGTTCATGGCGATCTCGACCGTCTCGTCGAACTTGGCCGTGGCGCGTTCCTTCACAAGCGCGACCGCCTGGTCGATGGGATAGAGCTTGACGCGATCGATGCCTTCGCGCGCCTTGACGAGCTTCTTTGCGACGTGTGCCATCTCGTTACCCCACCACCTCGAGGCCCATCGAACGGGCGGAGCCTTCGATCATCGCGGCGGCCGCCTCGACGGTCGCGCAATTCAAGTCGGGCATCTTCTTCTGAGCGATCTCGGTGATCTGCGCCTTCGAGATCTTGCCGACGAACGTGCCCTTGCCGACCGTCGGCGAGCCGGACTTGATGCCCGAGGCCTGCTTCAGGAAGAAGGTGACGGGCGGCTGCTTCATCTCGAAGGTGAAGGAGCGGTCCTGATAGGCGGTGATGATGACGGGGATCGGCGTCCCCTTCTCCATCTGCTGGGTCTTCGCGTTGAAGGCCTTGCAGAATTCCATGATGTTGAGACCGCGCTGGCCGAGCGCGGGGCCGATCGGCGGCGACGGGTTTGCAGCTCCCGCCGGCACCTGCAGCTTGATATAGCCGGTGACCTTCTTCGCCATGATGTACTCCTCTGCCGTGGTGCGGCGCTGGCTCGCCTCCCACGGTGGTGGCTTCGCATCAGGAGACGAACACGCGTCTTACCGTCGCAAAGCGAAAAAGCGCGATGCCTTTCAGCGTCGCGCCGAGGCGGTGTCTAAGCGGCTTCGCCCAATTGTGCAAGACGAAACAATCGACGTGATAGCGGCGTGACCTACCCGGATCCGGGACAGACGGAAGCCGAGGTGCACGTCCCGCCTAGACGACCTTCTCGACCTGCGCGTACTCGAGCTCGACGGGTGTCGCGCGGCCGAAGATCGAGACGGCGACCTTGACGCGCGAGCGGCCCTCGTCGACCTCCTCGACCACGCCGTTGAACGAGGCGAATGGGCCATCGGCGACGCGCACGTTCTCGCCCACCTCGAAGGTGATCGTCGACTTCGGACGCTCGACGCCGTCCTGGACCTGCCCCTTGATTCGGTCGGCCTCGGCATCCGAGATCGGCACCGGCTTCTTGTCGGCGCCGAGGAAGCCCGTGACCTTCGGGGTGTTCTTGATGAGATGGTAGATGTCGTCCGACAAGTCGCACTTCACGAGCACGTAGCCCGGGAAGAACTTGCGCTCGGCGTTGACCTTGCGGCCCTTGCGCACCTCGACGACGTTCTCGGTCGGCACGAGGATCTCGTCGAACTTGTCCTCGAGCCCGCGTTGGGCGGCCTGCTCGCGGATCGAGGCGGCGACCTTCTTTTCGAAGTTCGAATGGGCGTGAACGATGTACCAGCGCTTGTTCATGTCAGTCCGTCAGCGGCCGAAGCCGAGAATCAGGTTGATCGCGATGTGCATGAGCTGATCAGCGGCGAACAGGAACAGGCTGGCGAAGATGCACATGATCACGACGAGAATCGTCGTGATCGTCGTCTCGCGGCGGTTGGGCCACGTGACCTTGCTCGCTTCGGCGCGAACCTCTTGCAGGAATTGGAAAGGGTTGGCCATTCGCCGTCGTTGAAGCTCGGGACCCGACAAAGAGCGGATCGTGCGATCGGAAAAAGTGGTGGCGCGGAACCGCTCGGTTCCGCGCCACGAAGGCGTACTTAGCGATGACCTCGAGCGCTGGCAAGGGCCAGCGTCTCGCGCCGAAAGACGGTCAGATGCGGACCGGCGCCATCCGCTGGTCGATGCGCAGGCTCGTGGAGGCCACGATGAGCCCAGCGCCGGCACCGGACATCGACGCCGCGGCGACGACCCACATCAGCTTCGCGCCGACCGACTCATGCCCGAAGCCCAGCGTCTGGACGGCCCAGGCGATTCCGATGGCGATTCCGAAGAAGCCAATGAGACGAAGAAGATAGCCAGCGGTGATAGCCCCGTTTTCCATGATGATCCCCTCAGATCGTGTTGCTGACCAGACAACCCGGTGAGGCCGGATAAGGTTCGCCACAACCATGGCGGACCTCCGGGATCATGGTAAAATTATCGCGATTGCATACGATCAGCTGGCGGGGCTCTTCTCCGTCGCCTTCGACATCAGGTCCTCAATCCACTCCGGCTGGGTCTCGCCGACGGAGCGGGCGACCTCCTTGTCGCCGCGGTAGGCGATCAGCGTGCTCTGCAGGCGGGCGTTGAACTTGCGCATGACGTCCTTCTGCGTGTCGAAGTCGACACGGAACGTCACCAGCCCCTTGAACTCCGACTCGCCGAGCAGCTTGTCGATGATCGGCTTCTGCCTCGCGCAGATGTCGCACCAGGTCGCGTAGGTATCGACCAGGATCGGCTTGCCGGCCTTCTGCGCGGCATCGAAGGCCGCTTCCGTGAAGGGCTGCGGGGCATTGTCCTCGGCCAGCACCGGGGTCGCGAAGGCGACCGCAGCGAGCGCGAGGATGGCGAAGGCGGAGCGTCTCGTCGGCATCATGTGTCGTCTCCGTTTGCTATTGCGTCAGGTCTTTCGGCAGCGAAGCCAGCCACGCAGCGTCCGGCTTGACCACACCCGTGTCGTGGGTGTCCTGCCAGCCCTCCATGCCGGCGGGAAACCAGTAGACATTGGTGTAGCCGAGCTCGACCAGCCGCTTGCCCGCGTTCCAGCTCGCCCAGCAGTCGGGGTGGCAGAACGTGACGATCGGCGTCGACGGCTTGCCGTTGGTGAGGGAGGCCGCCCGCGTGCGGAAGGCGTCGGCGAAGGCCGCGTCGCGCGTGCCGTTGCCGGCGCCGGGCATCCAGTCGGCGCCCGGAATCGAACGATGCTGGGGAAGCCAGATCATCGTCTTCGACATCGACGGCGGCTTGCGATCCAGCTCCGCGACATCGATCAGCACCGGGTGCTCGGCCTGCATGAGCTTGTCGAGCGCGCTGGCGCTGTCGAGCACCTTGGCGCCCTGCAGGGTTCGCGGCACGTAGCCATGCGGCGCACCCTGATAAAGGCCCTGCGGCTCCGCTACTTGATGCGGGCTCGAAGCCGGTTCGCTCAAGGCGGGCGCGACCGCGAGCAATGCGGCCGCCACCGTGATGAGAAGCGTGCGCACCGCCGGCCTCAGTTCGAGACGTTCGGGACGCTGAAGGTCTTCGACCACTGCCCGTTCTGGCTGTCCTTCACGGCCACCTGCAGCGAGCCCTTCGCCGAAGACGGCACGAGGTCGAAGTTGATGACCGGGTTCGACGCCAGCGAGATATCGGTCGCGAGATCGAACACCTTCTTGTCGTCGAACTTGACGTCGACCGACTGGATGTAACGGGCCGGCGTGTATTGGCGCGTTTCCTGGTTCATCTGCATCCCGTTGAAGTTCGGATGGCGGATCATCAGGGTCGCGTCGACCGGCTTGTTGGCGGAGACGTCGCCGGCGAGCTTGAGCTTCATGTCGCCCATGCCCTTCATCGCGTCCTCGTCGCTCATCCCCATCGGGGCGGAGCAGCCGCCCGAGGCCTTCACGAACTTCACGGTCTCGAGGAGCTTACCGTCCTTGGTTTCGGCGACGACATGCATGTCGGTGTAGGTGTTGACCCGCACGCGCATCTTGATCTCCTTCGGATCCATGTCGGGACCGAAGGTGAAGTGCGCAGCGACGGGCGACGGGTTGTCGTCGATGACGAGATAGAGCGCCTTGACGTCCTTGGGGTTCGCCAGTGTGATCGTGATCGGGACAAGCGCCGCATCCTCGGCGCGCTTCGGCGCGTCGAGCTTGATCGCCTGGTCGTCGGTCGTCGGCGTCTTGCCGTCGAAGATCTGCTTGGCGAGATCCTGCCAGCGCGCCTGGCGCTGCTGATCGCTATCGTCGACGCCTGCGTGGCTCGGCAGCACGGCCGCACTCATCGCGGCGGTCGCGATCGCGATCGCGAAGGTCGTCGTCTTGATGGATGCCATTGCGCTTTCTCCCTTGGAAGTCATTCCCATTCCAGTTCTCTGTAGGCTTCGGTGACGTTTCGGGCATTGTAGTCCGCAAACAACGTCCAGTTGGACGCCTGATTCTGCCCGACGGAATTGATCGCCGCCTGGATCGAACCGGCGCCCTTGATCTCTTTCCGCACGCCGTCGCGAAGATCGATGAGATAGCCGCGCAACGCCGCCGCAGACGGCGCGAAGTCGACGAGTGTCGGGCCGTGTCCCGGCACCGCGCGCTGCGCGCCCATGACCGAGAGCGCATCGAGCTCCTTCAGCCAACCCATCAGGCTCCCGTCGAGCGAGGGGATCCGTTTGACGAACAGCAGATCGGCCGGCAGCAGCAGGCCGCTCTGCTTGTCGATCATCGAGAGATCGGACGTCGTGTGCGCCGGACCGTGCGCCTTGAAGGTGATCACGCGGTCCCCGAGATCGACTTGGTCGGTGTCGGCCACCGTCCGCGTCGGCATCACGATCGGTCCGACCTTGTCGGCGCCGATGATGGCGGCGAGGCCCTTCTTGTAGAACGCGCCGCGCTGGCGCAGGGCTTCCGCCAGCTTGGCGTGCCCGATGAACATGGGCTTGTCGTCGACGAAGGCGCCGGCGCCGAACGTATGGTCCGGGTGCACGTGGCTGATGACGACATATTTGATCGGCTTGTCGGTCTTTGCCTTGATCTGCGCGCGCAGCCATTTGCCGTCGACGAGCGAACCCCCCGTATCGGTGACCAGCACGGCATCCTTGCCGATGACGAAGCCGATGTTGGCGATGGCGTCGAGATTCTGCGCGCTGGCGTCCTGATCGATGCCACGGCGGACAAACACGCCGCTCGCGACCTCCTCGACGGTGGCCGAGTCCGCGAAGCCGATGGCCGGCACACAGCAGAGACACAGGCCGCCGAAGCCGGCGAGCAGCGCCCTGCGACGGTCCACGCCTATGCGGTCAATCGCGGTCACCGACGCCGCTCCTCCCTTGCTTGATTTGTTTCTTGCTACCATCTAGTAGGTAGAGAAATCAGCCGTGACCAGGAAAAGTTCCCGTGCACCGCCGGTTTCAGGTACCTTATTAGCCTTCTCACAATCGCCTGTCGATCACGGTGACCGCGGTCACCGAAGGTGGGAAAAACAGAGAGGCCAACGCCATCTCGACGCAGACGCAGGATACGCGGTCGACGCTCCTCACCAAAGCCGAGGCCATCGTGCGCGGGCGAGGCTATTCGGGCTTCAGCTACGCCGATCTGGCCGATGCGGTGGGCATCCGCAAGGCGAGCATCCACCACCACTTCCCGACCAAGACCGACCTCGCGATCGCGCTGCTCAAGTCCTATTCCGAGCGCTACGCGGATGCGCTCGATGGCATCTTCGCGGGCAGCCAGGACGGTGTCGCACGCGTGCTGGCTTACGCCGACCTCTATCTCGGCGGCGTCGAGCAAGGCCTCGGCTGCCTCTGCGCCGCACTCGCGGCCGAGCACGACACCCTGCCCCCGCGGCTGCGCGAGGACCTCAAGCGGTTCTTCTCCGAGCACATCGCCTGGCTTACACGCGTCCTGAGCGAGGGGCGCGTCAACGGGACCGTCCGCCCCGAAGTCGAGCCGGCGTCCTTCGCCCGCCTGATCGTGGCCACGCTCGAGGGCGCGCTGATGATGGAGCGCTTCGTCGACGGCCCGGCCGGCTTCCGCGACACGATGTCCGCGCTGCAGCAGGGGCTGCGTCCGGCGTGAGGCATAGGCCTGCGCGGCTTCTTGTTCGGCTCTTCGAACGCTATATGGTGCGCGCCACACCGCAAACCCGGACGAGATGATGCTCCTCGACATGCGCTCCCGACGCGACGTCCTCCAAGGCCTTCTGCTCGCCGGCTCGGCAATCGCGCTGCTCGGCGTCGCGCCGCTGCATGCGCAGCAGCCGGCGGATACGCCGATGAAGGTGCCGCAGGAGGAGATGATGGCGGCGGGAGCACTGCCCGACGTCTTCCTGGGCAAGGCCGATGCGCCGGTGACGATCGTCGAATACGCGTCGATGACCTGCCCGCACTGCGCGCATTTCCACGCGACCGTCTTCCCGTGGCTCGTCAAGACCTACATCGACACCGGCAAGGCGCGGTTCGTGCTGCGCGAGTTCCCGCTCGACCCTCTGGCTGCCGCCGCCTTCATGCTGGCGCGCTGCGAGGGGCCGGACAAGCGCAACGCCGTCGTCGACCTGCTCTTCGACCAGCAGCAGAGCTGGGCCTACACCGACAAGCCGCTCGAGGCTCTGCGCAACGCGCTGCGGCTTACCGGCATGAGCAAGGATCAATTCGACACCTGCCTGAAGGACCAGAAGCTCCAGGATCAGGTCTATGCGGTGTCCGACCGCGGCTCGAAAACCTTCGGCGTCACCGCCACCCCGACCTTCTTCGTCAACGGCGAGAAGGTCATCGGCGAGGTGACCGAGCAGTCGCTCGCCAAGATCCTCGACCCGCTGGTCGCCAAAAAGAGCTGATCCGAGCCAACTGATCCCGCACCCTCGCCTCCAGCGGGCGGACGCGCCTATATAGCGCTATGCCTATGCTCGCCACCGACGACGACATCCTCACCGAAGCGCAGGCTTGGCGCGAGGCCGGCAAGGCCGTGGCGATCGCCACAGTCGTCGAGACCTGGGGCTCGGCACCGCGCCCCGTCGGCAGCCATCTCGTAATCGACGGCGACGGGCGCTTCCTCGGCTCGGTGTCGGGCGGCTGCGTCGAGGGCGATGTTGTCGCCGAGGCCCTGGAGGTCATCGAGGCCGGCGCCGCCCGCGTGCTCGAGTTCGGCGTTGCCGACGAGACCGCCTGGCAGCGCGGCCTCTCCTGCGGCGGCCGCATCAAGGTCTATGTCGAGAGGCTCGACTGAATGCGGCTCGCCGACCTCGCCAAGCTGAACGAAGCGCGCGCCACGCGCCGCCCGGTGGCGCTCGTCACCGACATCGCCGGCGGCGCTCAGCGCGTGGTCGAGGCGGACGCGCTCGATCGTGACCCGCTGGGCGAGGCGATCGGCGAGCGCCTGCGGCTCGGCAAGAGCGGCCTTCTTCCCGACGGCACGCATTTCGTCACGGTGCAGGTGCCCTCGGTGCGTCTCGTCGTGGTCGGCGCGGTGCACATCTCACAAGCCCTGGCGACGATGGCGCGGCTCGCCGAGCTCGACGTGACGATCGTCGACCCGCGCACCGCCTTCGCGACGCCCGAGCGCTTCCCCGACGTCGCGCTGATGACCGAATGGCCCGACGATGCGCTCGAGCGGATCGGCCTCGATCGCTACACCGCCGTTTGCCTGCTCACCCACGATCCGAAGATCGACGATCCCGCCCTCGTCGCCGCTCTGAGAGCGAATTGCTTCTACGTCGGCGCGCTCGGCTCGCGGAAGACGCATGGGCGGCGCCTCGAGCGCATGCAGGCGGAAGGTTTTTCACCCGACGAGCTGACGCGGATCCACGCGCCGATCGGCCTCGACATCGGCGCCGTAAGCCCGGCCGAGATCGCGGTGGCGATCCTGGGCGAGATCGTCGCCGCGCTGCGCCGCAAGCCGCGCCGGAGCGAGACCGCCGCCGTCGGGGCGGCCGCGTGAGGTTCGGGCGGATCGCGATCGGCGACGGCGAGGGCGCGATCCTCGCCCATTCCGTGCGCGGGCAGGGCCTCGCTTTGAAGAAGGGCGAGATTATCCAGCCGGCGCATATCGCGGCGCTCGCCGAGGCGGGGATCGAGGCCATCGTCGCCGCGACGCTCGAGACGGGCGACGTCACCGAGAACGTTGCCGCCCAAACGCTCGCCGAGCGGATCGCCGGCACCGGCGTCCGGCTCGAACGCCCGTTCACCGGCCGCTGCAACCTTGTCGCCGAGGCCGCCGGCCTGCTCGTCGTCGATGCCGCCGCGATCGATGCGGTCAACGCCGTAGATGAATCGATCACGGTGGCGACGCTGACGCCGATGCGCCCCGTCGTCGCCGGCGAGATGATCGCGACGGTCAAGATCATCCCGTTCGCCGTGCCGGAGCCCTGCCTCGCGGCGAGCCTCGCCGCCGTGGCCGCGCCGCCCGTCTCGGTCGCGCCGTTCCGCCCGCTCGAAATCGGCGTCATCTCGACGATGCTGCCGGGCCTGAAGCCGGCGACGGTCAACAAGACGCTGAAGCTACTCGACGACCGCCTCGCTCTGGCCGGCAGCCAGATCACCCGCGAGGCGCGAGTCGCGCATGACACACTGCGGCTCGCCGAGCTGCTGCGTCAGGTCGACGAGGTCGACGTGCTCGTCATCTTCGGCGCCTCCGCGATCACCGACCGGCGCGACGTCGTCCCCGCCGCGATCGAGGCCGCCGGTGGCAGCGTCGAGCATCTCGGCATGCCGGTCGATCCCGGCAACCTGCTGCTGCTCGGCCGACTCGGCCACAACGGCACGACGATCCCGGTGATCGGCGCGCCCGGCTGCGCCCGTTCGCCGAAGGAGAACGGATTCGACTTCGTGATGTGGCGCCTGCTCGCCGGCCTGCCCGTGAGCGGTGCCGATCTGCGCCGGATGGGCGTTGGCGGCCTGCTGTCCGAGATCGTCACGCGCCCGCAGCCGCGGCAAGCGGACGAGGATGGCTGAGGTCGCCGCCATCGTGCTGGCGGCCGGTCGCGCCTCGCGGTTCGGCGCCGGGCCGGACGAGTCCAAGATCCTGGCGATGCTCGACGGCAAGCCGCTGGTGCGTCACGTCGCCGAGTGCGCCCTGGCCTCGCGCGCGACGCGGACGTTGGTGGTGACCGGGCAGGCTGCAGACGGAGTCGCGGCGGCGCTCGCCGACCTGCCGGTGACGCTGGTCCACAACGCGAGCTACGCGAGCGGCATGGCGAGCTCGGTGAAGGCCGGCATCGCCGCCCTGCCCCCGCACATCGACGGCACGCTCGTCCTGCTCGCAGACATGCCGCGCGTCTCCCTAGCGACGCTCGACTCGCTCATCGGGGCTTTCGCCGCGACGCAGCCGGCGCCCGATGCCGTCGTCCCTGTTCACGCGGAACGTCAGGGCAATCCGGTGCTGCTTGGCCGGGCGTTGTTTTCGGAGGTGGCGCGCCTCGAAGGCGATGCCGGTGCGCGCAAGCTGCTCGCCGAGTACGGGCGGACAATCCTGCCCTGCCCCGTGGACGATCCCGGCATCGAGCTCGATATCGACACGCGGGACGCGTTGCGCGATCTGGGCGGCTGACCGCCGCCCAGCTCTAGGCTCTTACTTCTTTGACGACATCGCCGCGACTTCGCTCGCGAAGTCGGGGCCCTCGCCCTTCTCGACACCCTCGCCGAGGCCGAAGCGGACGAAGCCCTTGATGGTCGCGCCGGCTTCCTTGGCGACCTGGCCGATCGCCTTCTTGCCGTGGTCCTCGTGGATCGAGAGCTGGTCGACGAGGCAGTTCTCCTTGAAGTAGGTCTTCAGGCCACCCTCGACGATCTTCTCGGCGACGTTGGCCGGCTTGCCGGCCGCGTTCTTCTCCATCAGCACCGCCTTCTCGCGGGCGATGACGTCGGGGTCGATCGCCGACGAGTCGAGCGCGATCGGGTTCGCCGCGGCGATATGCTGCGCGATCTTGCGGCCGAGCGCCTCGAGGCTGGCGGCATCCTTGTCCGACTCGAGGGCGACGAGCACGCCGATCTTGCCGAGGCCGTCCGACACCTGGCCGTGCACGTAGGAGCCGATGGCACCCTTGGTGACCGACAGGCGCGCGGCGCGACGCAGATTCATGTTCTCGCCGATGGTTGCGATCGCGTGGGTGATCGCCGCCTCGACCGTGCCGCCCTTGGGATAGGACGCAGCCTTGATCGCCGCGACATCGTCGCTCTTCGCCTTCAGCGCGACGTCGGCGATGTTGCGCACCAGCGTCTGGAAGTCGTTGTTGCGGGCGACGAAATCGGTCTCCGAATTGACCTCGACGACGACGGCCTCGGTCGCGCCGAGCGCGGCACCGATCAGACCTTCGGCGGCGACGCGGTCGCCCTTCTTGGCGGCCTTGGAGAGGCCCTTCTTGCGCAGCCAATCCACGCCGGCTTCGATGTCGCCGCCCGACTCGGTCAGCGCCGTCTTGCAGTCCATCATCCCGGCGCCGGTCTTCTCGCGAAGCTCCTTCACCATCGCTGCAGAAATGTTCGCCATCGCACCTGGTCCTTGTGGTCTCCCTTCTCCCGCTTGCGGGAGAAGGTGGCCCCGCAAAGCGGGGTCGGATGAGGGGTCTTTCCGCTTGGGCGACGATCGGCGAGAGGCGGAAAGTCCCCTCATCCGACCCGACTTCGTCGGGCCACCTTCTCCCGCAAGTGGGAGAAGGGAGCGCCGTGCCTTCGCCCGCTCGCGGAGCGGAGAGCGCCTACGCCGCGAGCAGGCCGCGCGCCTGGTTGATCCAGCCGTCGCGCTCGATGCGCCCGCCGAGCTTCAGCTCGGTATCGACCTTCTTGACGTCGTCGGGCGTCATCGCGGCGATCTGCCAGTAATGGAAGATGCCGCCGTCGTTGAGCTTCTTCACCATCTGCGGTCCGATGCCCTGGATTTTGGCGAAGTCGTCCGGCGCGCCGCGCGGGGCGGACAGGATCTCGAAGGTCTCGGCCGGCGCATCGGTGGTCGTCTCGACCGGCGCCACCTCGGGCTCGGAGGCCTTGTCGGCCTCGTCTTGCGCCTCGAGCACGCGCGGTGCGAGCTCCTCGGCGACCGGCGCCTCGGCCTCGCCGACGTCGTAGCCCGACTGACCCTGGCTGCGCTGGATGCCGTCGAGAGCGGCGCGCGCGACGAGATCGCAATAGAGCGCGATGGCGCGGCCGGCGTCGTCGTTGCCGGGGATCGGGAAGGTGATGCCGTCGGGATCGGAGTTCGTGTCGAGGATCGCGGCGACCGGGATCGAGAGGCGGTTGGCCTCCTTAATGGCCAGCGCCTCCTTGTTCGTGTCGATCACGAAAATCAGGTCGGGCACGCCGCCCATGTCCTTGATGCCGCCGAGCGCCTTCTCGAGCTTCTCGCGCTCGCGGGACATCATCAGCCGCTCCTTCTTGGTGAGGCCGGTGGCGCCACCGTCGAGCTGGTCGTCGATCTTGCGCAGGCGCTGGATCGAAGCCGAGATCGTCTTCCAGTTGGTCAGCATGCCGCCGAGCCAACGCGAGTTGATGTAGTACTGCGCCGAGCGCCTGGCGGCGTCGGCGATCTGCTCCTGCGCCTGGCGCTTGGTGCCGACGAAGAGCACGCGACCGCCGCGGGCCACCGTGTCCGAGATCGCCTTCAGCGCCTGGTGCAACAGCGGCACCGTCTGCGCGAGGTCGATGATGTGGATGTTGTTGCGCGCGCCGAAGATGTAGGTCCCCATCTTGGGGTTCCAGCGGTGCGACTGATGACCGAAATGGGCGCCGGACTCGAGGAGCCCACGCATGGTGAAATCGGGAAGTGCCATAGACCTGTTATTCTCCGGTTAGACCGCCGCGGATCGGTTGAGCCCCGAGGGGCACCGGAAGCACGCCTTGAAGCAGGCGCGCACGATCCTCGTGTGGGATGGGCGCTCCTATAATGGCGCAGCGCTGCCGCGGCAAGGAAAATCCCGGCGATGGCACGACCATAACGCCCCGAGCCTTATTGTGCACCGCCGAAACCTTATCGGCGGTGCACGCGCCAATATCGCAACATGACTTATTCGCGATGCAGCTCTGTCGCAGACGATCGCTATTGTGGTCTGCATCGATTTGGAGCAAAGCACGCGGGAAACGAGTGCAATGCAGCGCGGGAGTCTCGATTGGCCGGTCCTCTTGTTGTCCCGCTCAGGCGCAACTGGAAAATCGTTGCGGCCGCTCTGCTTCCGCTCCTGCTCTGCGGCTGCGATCTCGGCATCATGGACCCGGCAGGGCCCGTCGGGCGGAACCAGCTTCTGATCCTGGTCGACTCGCTCGCGATCATGCTTGTCATCATCGTGCCGGTGCTCATTGCGGTGGTCGCCTTCGCCTGGTGGTTCCGCGGCTCCAACGACCGCGCGTTCTACCTGCCGGAGTGGGAGTTCAACGGCACGCTCGAGCTCGTCGTCTGGTCGATCCCGATGCTGACGATCATGGTGCTTGGCGGCGTCGCCTGGTACGGCTCGCACGCGCTCGACCCCTACAAGCCGTTGCCGATCGCCAAGGGGGAGAAGCCGCTCGAGGTCCAGGTCGTCTCGATGGATTGGAAGTGGCTCTTCATATATCCCGAGCAGGGCGTCGCCACCGTCAATCAGCTCTATCTGCCGACCGGTCGCCCGGTGCATTTCTCGATCACCTCGGCCTCGGTGTGGAATGCGTTCTTCGTGCCGCGGCTCGGCGGCATGATCTACTCGATGGCCGGCATGACGACACAGCTGAACCTGCAGGCCGACAAGGTCGGTGTGTATCCGGGCCTCTCCGGCATGCTGTCGGGCGACGGCTTCTCCGACATGCATTTCGACGTGCACGCCGTCCAGGCCGACGACTTCTCGAAATGGGTCGACACCGCCAAGGGCTCGTCCGACGCGATGGACACGGCGACCTACGCCAAGCTCGCCGGCGTCAGCGGCAAGGCGCAAGTCGCGACCTACAAATCGGCCGACCCGAACCTCTTCGCCGCGATCGTCAACGAGACCGCGCCCGAGCAGGTCGGACCGCCGCAAAAGACAAACCCGCAATAACCGCCCGCGAGCCCCGACGCACGCGCTCTCGAGACACAAGGAATAGTGAGAATGCTGGGTAAGCTCAGCTGGGATGCGATCCCGTTCAGCCAGCCGATCCCGATGGCCGCCTCGGCGATGATGATCATCGCGATCGTCGGCGTGCTGACGTGGGTGACGGTGAAGGGCTATGTCCCCTACCTCTGGAACGAGTGGATCACCTCCGTCGACCACAAGCGCATCGGCGTCATGTACTGCCTGCTCGCGCTGGTCATGCTGGTGCGCGGCTTCACCGACGCGATCATGATGCGCTCGCAGCAGGCGATCGCCCTGCATTCGCAGGGTTACCTGCCGCCGGAGCATTACGACCAGATCTTCTCCGCGCACGGCACGATCATGATCTTCTTCGTGGCGATGCCGTTCCTGATCGGCCTGATGAACTTCATCCTGCCTCTGCAGCTCGGCGTGCGCGACGTGGCGTTCCCGACCTTCAACTCGGTCTCGTTCTGGCTGACCGCCTCGGGCGTGCTGCTCGTCAACATGTCGCTCGTCATCGGCGAATTCGGCACGGCCGGCTGGCTCGCCTACCCACCGCTTTCCGGCATCAAGTTCTCACCCGGCGTCGGCATCGACTACCAGCTGTGGGCGTTGCAGATCTCCGGCGTCGGCACGCTGCTCACCGGCGTCAACTTCGTGACGACGATCCTGAAGATGCGCGCGCCGGGCATGACCTACCTGCGCATGCCGATCTTCGTTTGGACGTCGCTTGCCGCCAACCTGCTGATTGTCGCCGCTTTTCCGATCCTCACCGCGACGCTCGCGATGAGCCTGCTCGACCGCTACCTCGGCTTCCATTTCTTCACGGACAGCCAGGGCGGCAATTCGATGATGTACATGAACCTCATCTGGGCATGGGGTCATCCCGAAGTATACATCCTCATCCTGCCCTCGTTCGGTATCTTCTCCGAGGTCATCTCGACCTTTTCGGGCAAGCCGGTCTTCGGCTACCGCTCGATGGTCGCGGCGACCATGGTAATCTGCATCCTGTCCTTCATGGTCTGGCTGCATCACTTCTTCACGATGGGCGCCGGCGCCGACGTCAACGGCATCTTCGGCATCATGTCGATGATCATCGCCGTGCCGACCGGGGTGAAGATCTTCAACTGGCTCTTCACGATGTGGGGCGGCAAGATCCGTTACGAAGTGCCGATGTTGTGGGCGATCGCCTTCCTCATCACCTTCACGATCGGCGGCATGACCGGCGTGCTGCTCGCCGTGCCGCCGGCCGACTTCCTGCTGCACAACTCGCTCTTCCTTGTCGCGCATTTCCACAACGTCATCATCGGCGGCGTGCTGTTTGCGGCCTTTGCAGGCTACACCTACTGGTGGCCGAAGGCCTTCGGCTTCAAGCTGCACGACGGCTGGGGCAAGGGCGCCTTCTGGTTCTGGGTCGTCGGCTTCTACCTCGCCTTCATGCCGCTCTACGTCACGGGCCTCATGGGCATGACGCGGCGCCTGCAGCACTATGACGTGCCCGCCTGGCAGCCCTGGCTCTGGGTCGCCGAGGTCGGCGCGCTCTCGATCGCGGCCGGCATCGCCTGCCAGATCATTCAGATCTTCGTCTCGATCCGCGATCGCGAGGCGTTGCGCGACACGACGGGCGATCCGTGGGATGGCCGTTCGCTCGAGTGGATCACCACGTCGCCGCCGCCGGTCTTCAATTTCGCGGCGCTGCCCAACGTCACCGGCGAGGAGGCCTATTGGCGCATCAAGCAGCGGGCGCTGCAGCGGCGCGAGCTCAGCGAGATGCCGACCTACGAAGACATCGAGATGCCGCGGAACAGCCCGACGGGCTTCGTGGTCGCGTTCTTTGCCGTCGTCCTCGGCTTCGCGCTCATCTGGCACATCTGGTGGATGGCCGCTGTCGGCCTCGCCGGCGCCTTCGCGACCTTCGTCGTCTTCGCCTGGCGCCGCCACGACGAATACGAGATCCCCGCCGAAGAGGTCGCGCGCCTCGACGGCAAGCGCCGCGAGCAGCGCGTCGCCCTCGCCGAGGGAAGCGTCGAGGGCTGGCGCCGGATCGAGCATCGCAGCGGGGACGCCGCCGACCGCGGCGATCCGGCGCGCGACCACAAGGGTCCCGCCTCGAAGCGCATCATCACGGGCTACGGCTTCTGGATCTTCCTGCTGTCCGACTTCATCATGTTCTCTGGCTTCTATGCGGCCTACGCGGTGCTCTCGCACCGCACCGCGGGCGGCCCCGGCCCGCGCGAGCTCTTCGAGTTCAAGTCGGTCGGACTCGAGACCGCGTGCCTCCTTCTGTCGAGCTTTGCCTGCGGCATGGCGGCGATCGCGGCGAACGCGCGCAACCAGCTTTGGACGCAGGTCGGCTACCTGCTCACCGGCGTCCTAGGTGCGGCGTTCCTGGCGCTCGAGATCCACGAGTTCCTGACCATGATCCACGACGGCGCCGGGCCAGGACGCAGCGCGTTCCTGTCGTCCTTCTTCACGCTGGTCGGCTGCCACGGCCTGCACGTGACGATCGGCCTGCTCTGGCTCGGTACGATGATGGCGCAATACTGGACCAAGGGCTTCGTGCCCGAGATGCGCCGGCGCGGCCTGTGCTTCAACCTGTTCTGGCACGCGCTCGACATCATCTGGGTCGGCATCTTCACAAACGTCTATCTGTTGGGGCTCACACCATGAGCAAGCACGAGGCGAGCCAAACCTACGCCGCCGGCATAGCGCCCGGCGATCACGAGGACGAATCGCACCAGACTGGTCGCGAGATTCTCAACTACGTCGTCGGCCTGACGCTCGCGACCGTGCTGACGATCGGCTCGTTCTGGGTCGCGAGCGGCCCGTCGATCCTCTACACGCCGGGCCTCACCATGGCGCTCGCCGCGCTCGCGGTGGCGCAGATGGGCGTGCACCTCGCCTTCTTCCTGCACATCACGACCGGCGACGACAACATCAACAACGTGATGGCGCTCGCCTTCGGCGTGCTGATCGTCGGCATCGTGATCGCCGGATCGTTGTGGATCATGCACAACATGGACATGAACATGGTCATGCCCGGACCGGCCGGGCACGAATCCATGGGCGGCATGGAGATGGGGCACTGACGGCGAGCCGTTAGTCGCCCAGGAAAGAGTCGAGGCTGGCGGTGCGCTGGCGGGTCAGCTCGACCTTGATGATGTCCGCGGCCTGCGGCGTTTCGAGCGTGTCCGCGAACGCCACGAACGCATCGCGATAGGCGATCCAGGCGCGCTCGGTGCGCAGGATGCCGGCCTTGTCGACATCGCCCCAGCCAAGCTCCTTGGTGTCGTCGATCTTCATGACGCGATCGTAGGCATCGTTCAGCGACTCGTCGGTGGCCTCGAACGAGCTGTCGCCGCGCGACATCCGGCCGGCGACGAGGCGCTGGACCGTCGCGACGAAGAGATCGTTCTGCGCCTGCTCGGCGTCGGCGGCATCGGTCGAGCCCGGCACGGCTCCGGTCTCGTTGGCGGCAAGCGCGTGGGCGAAGGCCTGCTCTGCCGCGACAAGCCGGGCGAAGGCGGCGAGGCGCGGCCCCTTCCAGCTCTTCGACAGCACGCCGAGCGCTGAATTGCGGTTCGCGTCTGCCACGATGGCCTCGAGCTTGCGGCAGGCGGCGCGATCCGTGCCTGCGATCTCCTCGCAGCGACCGAGCGAGGTGGTCGCGCCGTCGCGGTCGCCGACGTAGCCGAAGAGCATGGCGCGCGGGGCGGCGTGACCGGTTCCCCCGATGCTGGTGAGGCCGGCGACGAGCGCGGCGAGGACGAGGGACTTGCGCATTCGGTGTCTCCGTGGCTGGAGCGCGCCGCGACGGCGCCTCTCATGGCCATGAAGCTCGCATCGCGGCGGGTCGGCGGACACGGGCAGGTTCGGCTTCGTTCGGCGCGAAGCCGCACGCCGCCGCCGCGGTGCCGGACGTGTCCGCACGGCTCAGCCCGGGCAGGCGAAGAAGGTCGCGAACCCTTCGTCGCCAACGCGCGACAGCATCGCCCGGCAGGTCGCGAATTCCGGCATGCCGGATGTGATGCGGCCGGAGGGCATCGCGCTCGCCAGGCGCTTTTCCGGGATCAGCGCGAGCGGCGCGGCAACGGGCGTGAGTTGCGCGCCGCGGCCGGGCTGGAGCGTGGTGAGCACGCCGTACATCTCGCCGTGGATCGTCGGCCGTCCCAGCACGGCGAGGCGGTACTGGCCGTGCCATTGCGTGACGAGATAGATCGCGCCGGATTGGTGCGGCACCGAGACGTGGCCCGATTGCGCGAACGGCGCGTCGAGCCGTTCCGCCTCGCGAAAGACGAGACTGCAATCGTCCTCGTCCCACAGAATCTCGGTGCGGTAGGCGAAGATCGCATCCGCCGCGCCGAACGACGGGCGCAGCGTGAGATAGCGACCTTCGAGCCAGCCGACGGCCTCGTGCGAATAGGCGCCGAGGGCCTCGCGCGCGTGCCGGGCCGACGGCAACGGCGTCGCAGCCGCCGGGCCGCGCAAGGATGTGCCGAGCGCTTCCTCCAGTCGGATCGTCGTCGCGAGTGTGAACGGGCGGCGGCCGGACAGCGCCTTCTCGAGTGTCGAGATCGAGATCCGCGCATCGTCGGCGAGCTTCTGGCGCGAGATGCGGCGCCGGGCCAGCGCCTCGCGCACCGCCTGGGCGATGGCGCGGCTCTGCGCCTCGGGCAGCTCGGTCTCCGGCGCATTCATCTGGCAATCCCCTGCGGTGCGGAAAGAACCGCACGAATCCGCACAGGGGGGCAAGGGGGTGGAAGGCGGGAAGGGCTCGGCGTCAGCGCGTTGGGGTCGGGCCGTCGAACCCGTGCATGCGATTGGCCCATTGCAGGCCAACGATGGCGCCCTTGACCCGCGGCAGCAGGACAAGGCTGAGCAGCGTCGCCAGCGGCAGCCAGATCGCGAGATGGACCCAGGCCGGCGGCGCGCAAGCATCCTCGAGGAGCGCCACGCCGAGGATGAGGAGGTGGCCGACAATCATCATCGTCACGTAGGGCGGCGCATCGTCCGCGCGCTGATGGCTGTAATCCTCGCCGCAGGCCGCGCAGCGTGCCGTCACCTTGAGGTAGCGCCCGAACAGGCGGCCCTTGCCGCAATGCGGGCAGGCCTGCCGGAAGCCCCGCCACATCGCCTGGCGGACATCACGCCGGCCAGGCTCGATCGCGGCAGCGGCGACGTTCATCAGCGCAGACATTCAATCCTCCATTCAATCCAGAGTGTCTGGCGCAATATTCCGGCGGAATCTGCTCTGAGTAAAGCGGTACGATAGCAAAGCTGGCATGCATCGTCGGTATAATTGAATGGCTTATTGATCGGATGTGCCGAGCGCTTGCGCCTTGCGCGCATTCATTATCGCGAGCCACCGACTGCGCAGCGTCGCGCGGCGCTCGGGGTAGCGCTCGTCGAGGAAGTCGATCGCCTGCAGACGGTCGGTGCGGAACATTCGGAAATCCCGGCGCAGCTCGCACCAAGCCATCAGCATTCGCGTGGAATCCCGATAGCCGACAAGGAACGGCCAGACCGTGCGATCGCTGGCACGGCCCGCATCGTCGAGGTAGCGGATCGCGAGCTTGCGGCCCTGCTGGCTCCAGGCGCGCAGCCGCGCGACGTCGATTGTCGCGTCCGCTTGCGCGCCCCAGGCCGGCGGCGTGGTGACGGCGGGATCCTCGATCATCCCGCGCAGGCCCTCCGGCACCACGCTCGCGACCTTGGCGAGGACGTCGGCAGCGGCGCGGGCGAGCGCGGGATCGGCGTGCGCCGCGACCCATTGTGCGCCGAGCACCACAGCCTCGATCTCGTCCGCGGTGAACATCAGCGGCGGGAGGTCGAAGCCGCGCTCCAGCACGTAGCCGATGCCGGCCTCGCCGCGGATCGGCACGCGCTGGCCGATCAGCGCGGCGACGTCGCGATAGATCGTCCGCTTGCTGGTCTCCAGCTCCGCCGCGATCGCGTCCGCCGTGAGCGGCCCGCGCGCGCGGCGGAACACCTGGATGATCTCGAACAGGCGGTCGGCGCGACGCATCAGCACTCCTGCCCTGCGTCGCGCCGGATCATGCGGCCAGCTGCCCCGGTGCGTCCTTGGCGAGCGCACGGATGTTCGCGGGCCGGCCGGTGACGCGCTCGACATAGGCATCGAGGGCCGCGCTCGGCGGCAGGTGGGCGCGCGCCCAGGCGATCGTGGCGCCGACCATGACGTCGGCGGCGGTGAAGTGCTCGCCCATCAGGTAAGGCCCGCGCGCGAGCGCCTCGTCGAGCCGCCGCACCGCGGCCTCGTAGCCGAGCTTCACGCGCGGGTCGTCGCCGCGGCCCGAGAGCTTGCCGAAGATCGCGGCCGCGAGCTCGTTATCGGCCCAGCAGAGCCAGGCGAGATAGGCGCCGCGCTCGGCCGCGCCGACAGCCGGCGCCAGGCCCGCTTTCGGGAAAAGGTCGCAGAGATAGATCGCGATCGCGGTGCTCTCGGTGACGAGCGCGCCGTCGTGGACCAGCGCCGGCACCTTCTTATCGGGGTGGACGTTCGCCGCGTCCGGCCCGTCACCGCTGCCGTCGCCATAGCGGATCGAGACGTAGCGCAGGTCGTAGGACGCGCCGAGCTCCTCGAGCAGCCAGATGACGCGCAACGAGCGGGAATGCGGGGCGTGGTAGAGCGTGATCATGTCGGTCTCCTTCTCAGTCGGCGTCGGACGACGGCCGTGGAGAAGGTCTAGCGACACCCTACTGCCAGCGTGGTGTCAGCAGCATGGCGGGAGCGCCGCCATCAACGACCGAGGCGCCGGGCCCCGAGATCGATCGGCAGCAGAGACGGGTCGATCGGCGCGTGATCGCCGGCCATCGACGCGGGACGAGACTCGAACGCCCGTGCCAGACGCGTCACCAGTCGCACCAATCGAATTGCCATGAGCCGCCGCTCCGTTGATGCCCGTCGCCGTGGCCGGCGCACGTCATGTCTTTTGCTGGCGATGGCTTAGCAAGCGTCTGCAACACAGACGAAGCGCAAAGGGGTGGGGATAAAACGTGTTTCGAGGGGCGATGCGGCGGGGCAACAAACGTATGCGCCGGCGTGCTCAGTTCGGCGTCATCACCCCGCCCGCTTCCGTCTTGAGCCACGCCGCCCCGCACGCCTTCGCCAGCTCGCGGACGCGCAGGATGTAGCTCTGCCGCTCGGTGACCGAGATCACCCCCCGCGCGTCCAAAAGATTGAACGCGTGGGAAGCCTTGATGCACTGGTCGTAGGCCGGCAGCACGATCTCGGCGCGCTCGCCCTTGTCGCCCGCCTTCAGCAAGGCCTGGCACTCGCCCTCGGCGTCAGCGAAATGGCGGAACAGCATCTCGGCGTTCGACGCCTCGAAATTGTGCCGGGAATATTCGGCCTCGGCCTGCTTGAACACGTCGCCGTAGGTGATCTTGGCGTCGCCCTCCTGGCCATTGAAGTTGAGGTCGTAGATCGAGTCGACGCCCTGCACGT
This sequence comes from Beijerinckiaceae bacterium, assembly GCA_965277735.1. Classification (GTDB taxonomy): domain Bacteria; phylum Pseudomonadota; class Alphaproteobacteria; order Rhizobiales; family Beijerinckiaceae; genus RH-AL1. The sequence goes on along the minus strand of CBDIDO010000003.1, from coordinate 2,039,222 downwards.
ACATCGCGAGGCGTTCCAACCCGTAGGTCAGTTCGCCGGAGACGGGCGCGCATTCGATGCCGGCGACCTGCTGGAAATAGGTGAATTGCGAGACCTCCATGCCGTCGCACCAGCATTCCCAGCCCAGCCCCCAGGCGCCGAGCGTCGGGCTCTCCCAATCGTCCTCGACGAAGCGCACGTCGTGCAGGCCGAGGTCGATGCCGATCGCGGCGAGCGAGGCTAGGTAAAGATCCTGCAGGTTCTCCGGGCTCGGCTTCAGGATCACCTGGAACTGGTAATAGTGCTGCAGGCGGTTCGGGTTCTCGCCGTAGCGCCCGTCCTTCGGCCGGCGCGAGGCCTGCACGTAGGCGGCGCGCCACGGCTTGGGGCCGAGCGCGCGCAGCGTCGTCGCCGGATGGAAGGTGCCGGCGCCGACCTCCATGTCGTAGGGCTGCAGGATCACGCAGCCCTGCTCCGCCCAGAACCGCTGCAGGGTGAGGATCAGGCCCTGGAACGAGCGTTTCGGGTCGAAGGGATCGGCGGACATCAATGGCCTCTGATTTGGCAGCCTCGCTAGCCCTGCGACGGGCGAAGCGCAAGGCGCGTATGCCGTCTCACTTTCACGCGATCATGCAGCCTTCGCGTGCATGTCACCCTTCGTTCACGCGCCGCTCCTACGCCGAGTCGACGTCATCGAAACAGGTGGCGTTCACCCGGGAGAGAACCATGAGCGAGCACAATGTCGCGGAGCATCATGCTCACGCCGCCAAGCATCATGAGCACGCCGCCAAGCACCACCACGAGGCGCACAAGCACCACACCTCGGGCGACCACGAGAAGGCCGCCCACCACGCCCACCTCGCGCACGGCCATCACGTGCAGGCCGAGCACCACCACAGCGAGGCCGCCAAGGCCCACGCGACGGAGCACTCCCACTAAGCAACGTCGGCCGCTGCCGACCTGCTCGCCACACAAGGCGGCTCGGCGCGGGGCTTTCGGGCTCCGCGCCACCTTCAAGCCTACTCCATCAGCATCTGCATGCCGCGCTCGTAGAGGTCGGTGAGCAGCTCGAAATGAATGAGCAGCGCTTCGCTCAGGCTCGCGATCTCGCCACGCGCCTTTACGTCCTTGGCGCGCGCGAGCGCCGGGCGAAACAGCGTCCAGTCCGACACCGCGGCATCGAGCGCGGCGCGGATCTCGGGCGACGTCAGCGGAATCCGCGACAGATAGGCAAACCCGTCGACGAACGCCGTCTCCGCCACCCTCATCGCGTCGCGGCTCGCCGCGGGGGACGTGAGGCTCCCGACGATCGCCAGCTTGGCGAGGCGCTGGGCCAGCATGCGCTGGCGGCCGGACACGTTAATCACGTGCAGCGCCGACGCGAAGCCGGCCGTCTCGAGCGTCCTGGTCAGCGCTTCGGCCTGCGTCAGCAGGCGCTCGGCAAGCGCATCGATCGCGGCGAGGCGCTCGACGGCCGGCGCCTGCGACAGCGCCGATTTGAGCTGCGTCCACGGCCCCAGCACGGCCTCGAGCAGATCGCCGAAGGTCGGCTTGGACAGCATGCGCCCGAGCACGCCGAGGTTCGCCTCGATGTGCTCGATCGAGTCGCGGCAGAGGTTGGCCGTCGCTTCTGGCGTCACGCCGGCACAGGAAAGCGCGTAGAGCTTGACCAGCCGCTGGGAGAGCATGCGCAGCTGCCCTGCCCTGTTGACCGACTCGGCGTAGCGCGAGGCATCGATCACCTGCTGCGCGACCTGGCCGATCCGCTGCTTGGTCTGCATCGCGGCCGAGCGCAGCACGCGGTACGCCTCGTCCTCGCCGATGTTGCGCACCCGCATCAGGATGCCCTTGGCGCGGTCGACCAGCTTGCGCTCGTTGAAGCGGTGTTGGACGTCGGAGAGCTCGTCGCGCAGCACCTGATCGTAGCGAAAGCGCGCCTGCGCGACATGCAGCACCGAGCGCAGCCGGTGCACCCCATAGCCGTTGATCACGTAGCAATGGATGCCGGAGCGCGTCGCACGGTCGATCTTGTCGGCGTCCGGGTCGCTCGTGAAGACGACGACCGGGCGGGCCGCGGCATTCCTGAGCGCCGCGGTGCCTGCGAAAAGCGCATCATCGGGATGAGATTCATAGCACACGACCAAATCGGGGGCGCCGCGGATCACGTCCGGCACCATGGTCGCGATCTCTGCGACGCCGATCACGTCGATGCCCACGGTCTCGAGATCGGCACGCAGCGGTGGCGCACCGGCGCCGCCGGACGACACGACGAACGCTGACGTCATTGAGGATTCATACCGGTCCGAGGGCTCCGCATCGCGAGGGGCAAGCTCTGGCACAGATCATGCCTATGTCATTTCGGGCGCAATGGCGCGCCCGCAGTCACGTTCGCACGCCCGACTCATGCCCACGCCGCCGTGGGCACCATGTGCTTCCGCTTCCCGTACCCGGCGAGGCGAACCTCCGATGGAGCACATCATGTCCGACGCCGCCCGAGCGAACGCTTCGGCCTTACGACCTTGTTCCCTTCATCGCCTCCGCGCGGAGGCCTCGTGCTGAGCCTTTCCTCATGCAGCGGCCTTTCCGCCGCACGGCCGCCAGGGCGCGCGCGCCCCTCGTCCTCCCTTCCCGTTTGAACGCCTTATCCGGAGCAACGACATGGCGTCCGTATTGTCCAACAAAGCCACCAAGATCGACCTCTTCAGCTTGGCGACGCCGCAGATGCGCGCGTTCCACCTGACCTGGCTCGCGTTCTTCGTCTGCTTCTTCGCCTGGTTCGCGACGGCACCGCTGATGCCGATCATCGCCGGCGATCTGCATCTCAGTAAAGGCGACATCGCCAACATCACCATCGCCGGCGTGTTCGTCACCATCGCCGGGCGCTTCATCATTGGCCCGATGTGCGACAAGTTCGGGCCGCGCATCGCCTACACCGTGCTGCTCGCGCTGGGCGCGATCCCGGTCTTCGGGATCGCCTTCGCCTGGGACTACACCTCGTTCGTGGTGTGCCGCCTGCTGATCGGCATCATCGGCGCGAGCTTCGTCATCACCCAGTTCCACACATCGGTGATGTTCGCGCCGAACGTCGTCGGCACGGCCAACGCCACGGTCGGCGGCTGGGGCAATGCGGGTGGTGGCGTGACGCAGAGCCTGATGCCGCTCATCTTCGCCGGGATCCTCGGCTTCGGTCTGTCGAAGACCATGTCGTGGCGCTTCGCGATGATCGTGCCCGGCGTGCTCATGCTGATCGTCGCGGTGCTGTACTACAAGTTCACGCAGGACACGCCCGAGGGCAATTTCGCCGACATGCGCGCCAAGGGCATGTCGACCGAGGTGGGCAAGAAGGGCGGCCTCGACGTCATGAAAGCGGCTGGCAAGAACTACCGCGTGTGGCTGCTCGCGCTCTGCTACGGCTGCTCGTTCGGTGTCGAACTGTTCGTGCACTCGATCGCCGTGACCTATTATTACAACAAGTTCCACCTGTCGGTGGAGAACGCCGGCTACGCCGTCGGTGCCTTCGGCCTGCTCGCGCTCTTCGCCCGTGCACTCGGCGGCATCTTCTCCGACAAGATCGCGAAGTCGAAGGGGCTCGACGGCCGGACCTGGCTGCTGTTCGCCCTGATGATGGGTGAAGGCGTCTTCCTGGTCGCCTTCTCGCAGATGAACTCCGTCGCGCTCGCGATCACCTTCATGATCACGTTCGGCCTGTTCACGCACATGGCCTGCGGCTCGCTCTACGCCCTCGTGCCGTTCATCGATCGCAAGGTCCTGGGCGGCGTCTGCGGCATCATCGGCGCGGGCGGCAATATCGGAGGCGTGGCGGCAGGCTTCCTGCTGCGCGGCACCGGCAACATCCAGTTCTGCTTCATGGTGCTCGGGATCGCGGCGATGATCGCCGCCTGCGGATCGGCGCTGATCCGCTTCTCCCTCGTGAAGAAGCAGGAGGAGCAGTCGCTCTACGACGAGGCCGTTGCCCAGCGCGCCGCTTCGGCCGCGGCGGGCGTGCCGGCGATGGCCTGAGGCCTTTCTGGTCGAAAGCTCGAAGGGGCCGCCTTGCGCGCCCCTTCTTCGTTTCAGGTAGCTACGCCGCGTAGCCGCCGTCGATGTTGTGCATCGCGCCGGTGACGATGCCGGCCTCGGGACTCGCGAGATAGGCGACCATGGCGGCGACCTCGGCCGCCGTCGCGTGACGCTTGATCGCCATCGGCTCGTGCATCATCGCCTTCTTCGGCCCGTCGGCCGGGTTCATGTCGGTGTCGACCGGCCCCGGTTGCACGACATTCACCGTGATGCCGCGCGCGCCGAAGTCGCGGGCGAGGCCGCGCGTCAGCCCCTGCATCGCCGACTTCGACATGCTGTAGGCGGTCGAGCCCTCCTGCGGCGTGCGCGTGCCGTTGACCGAGCCGATGATGACGATGCGGCCGCCCTCCCCCATCACGTGCCCCGCGGCGACGGCCGCGTGGTATGGCGCACGGATGTTGATATCGATCAGACGATCGACGTCGGCCGGGTCGAGCTCCAGCGGGTCGCCGCCGACGTAGACGCCGGCGTTGATCACGAGGATGTCGAGGCCCTTGCGGCCTTTGACGAGCGCCGCGACGGCAGCGGGGTCGGCGCTGTCGGCGCGGATCGCCTCGGCGCCAGTCTCGCCGGCGAGGTTTTCGGCGGCTTCCTTCGAGCCGGCGTAGGTGAAGGCGACCTTGGCGCCGTCCTTACCGAAGCGACGCACGATCGCCGCGCCGATGCCGCGGCTGCCCCCGAGCACGAGCGCGGACTTGCCGGAGAACAGGGACATGAGATTTCCTTCTGCGGATGGACCGCCCTCATATGGGCGCGGAACGCTGCGGAGCCCACAACGCGCGCCGCGTGAATGCCACCGGGCCTTCAACCGAGCATTTGACAATCTTTGTCATGCAGGAACTTCCTTATCGCGCGACAAAAGGATTCCGACATGGCGACGATGAACGTCTCGCTCCCGGATCGATGAAGGACTGGGTCGAAGCCCAAACCACCGCCGGCAATTATAGCAACGCCCGTGACTACGTCCGCGACTTGATCCGGCGCGACCAAGAGCGGGCGGAAACCCTATCGAGTTTGCAACGCGCGCTCGACGAAGGGTTCGAGAGCGGGATCAGCGACCGTTCCATGGACCAGATCCTGGACGCGGCGCGAAAAGAAGCGCGAGCGACGCGCCGTCCGTGACCTACCGCACGACGCGGCGTTGCGATCGGGACATCGTCGACATCTACATTCGCGGGGTGGCCGATTTCGGCGTCGATCAAGCGGAGCGTTATCATGACGGACTCGTCGCAACGTTCCGGCTGCTCGCCGACAATCCTCGGCTCGCGCGCCGGCCTCACTTGGCGACGATGATCGCGCCGTGCATGCCGGCCTCGTAATGGCCGGGCAGCAGGCACGCGTACTCGTAGGTGCCGGGCTTCGAGAAGCGCCAGACGAGCGTCACCGTCTTGCCTGGCGCGATCGTCACGGCATTGGCGTCATGGTGCTCCATGCCGGGCATCTCGGCCATCATCGCCTTGTGCGCGGCATTGCCGGCCTTGCTGTCGATGCGGAACTCGTGCGGCGCCTTGCCGTCGTTCGTGACGACGAAGCGGACCTGCTCGCCGCGCTGGGCGTGAAGATCATCCGAGCCGAAGCTCATCTTGCCGTCGGGCTGCTCGTGGATCGTCAGGTCGACGGTCCGGGCGGTTTTGCCAGCATCGCCCGGCGTGCCGGCCGCGAAGGTCTCAGGCTTGCCGCCGTGCTCATGGGCGCTCGCACCGGTCGCGGCGACGAGCACGGCCGCGAGGGCCATGGGAAGGGCTTTCATGGGATTCTCCGATTGGATCGTGATCGAGGTTCGAGCGGTCGCGAAGGGCCGCGGCGGTCACGACGATCTCGGAGGTCGAAGCGGGTTGCCCAGCGAAGCGTCCTCGCGGTCGCGCTCGGCGTCGGGGCGTTCGCGAGTGAGCACACGCCAAGCGTGCGGCGACACGAGCGCCATTTGTGCTGCGCGAACCGCCATCGGCGCACAGCACGCCATCGGGCCCGGGCACTTCCTCTGATGATCGTGCGCGGCCTTCGCGTGATCGCAGCCGGTGGCCGACTGCATCTGATGCGCCTGCATCGGGCAGATCGTCGCGGCGCGGCTCGGCTGCGCGGCCACGGCAACAATCGCAAAACACAGCAGCAGGCGGACGAGCAGCATCGCGATCCTCTTCACGAAAATGTATGGCGGCGCCGCGCCCGCGCAAGCGCGGCGATCGGTTTGATCGCCTTCGAGACGCCGGGAATTAACGCTGATGCCTGCGCACCCCTCCCGTTCGGCCTGCTTGCTTCGCCCGCGTACAGGATTATGCCTCCGCGATGACTCTACGCGCGCACCAATCGACGCGAGGGCATATCGGAGGGGACCCATGAATACGTCACGTGCCGCGCTCGTCGTGGCCGGCGCCCTGCTCGCGACGCCGGTGGCCGCCGACAACATCGAGACACTCGGAAACATGCAATCGACCGGCAAGGCTGCGGCGATCCCGCACCTTCCGCAGACCGGCCCCGAGGTCGACGCGATCAAGGACACGCTGAAGAAGATCAAGCTGCCCGACGGCTTCCACATCAAGCTCTATGCGGTGGTCCCCGGCGCGCGCGAGATGGCCGTCGGCCCGCAGGGTGTCGTCACCTTCGTCGGCACCCGCGACAAGATCTATTCCGTCGTCGACCGCAGCCACAGCGGCGTCGCCGACGAGGTGAAGGAATTCGCGCCGACGTTGGCGAAGACGATGCCGACCGGCGTCTGCTTCACGAAGGACGGCTTCCTGATCTCCGCCGAGCAGAACCGCGTCCTGTCGTTTCCCGCGGCCGAGTTCTTCTTCGAGGGCGGCGACGTCGCGGTCGGCGAGCTGGTCAAGCAGGGCGAGCTGATCCCGAAGGATGCCGAGAGCTTCAACCACACGTTCCGCTACTGCAAGGTCGGACCGGACAAGAAGGTCTATGTGACGGTCGGCCAGCCCTACAACGTGCCGCCGCCGGACAGGGAGGCCGAGTTCGTCAAGGAAGGCGTCGGCGCCATCATCCGCATGGACGCCGCCGACGGCAAGAACCGCGAGATCTTCGCGCACGGCGTCCGCAACTCGGTCGGCCTCGCCTTCGACCCCAAGGACAAGACGCTCTGGTTCACCGACAACCAGGTCGACGGCATGGGTGACGACATCCCGCCCGGCGAGATCAACCACGCGACGAAGGCCGGCCAGAACTTCGGCTTCCCGTGGTACGGCGGTGGCCACACCCGCACCAAGGAATACGCGAAGGACACGCCGCCGGCCGACGTCGTCTTCCCCGTCGTCGAGGAGGTCGCGCACGCAGCCGACCTCGGCATGACCGTCTACACGGGCCACATGTTCCCAGAGAAGTACAAGGGCGCGATCTTCTCGGCGCAGCACGGCTCGTGGAACCGCACCGAGCCGGTCGGCGCCCGCGTCATGATCACCACCGTCGACAAGGACGGCAAGGGCAAGAGCGAGCCCTTCGCCGAGGGCTGGCTCGATTCCGAGGGCTCGTACTCGGGTCGTCCGGTCGATGTCGAGCAGCTGCGCGACGGCTCGCTGCTCGTCTCCGACGACTTCGCCGGTGCGATCTACCGCATCACCTACGACGGCGAGTAGCCGTCCGCCGCTATCGTCTGCGGCGCCTCGCGTGCTGCAGACGACTTGCATACCAAAAAGCGAACGGCTCGCGGAATACAGCCTGTGGCTGCGGAGTCGCAGTGACGTCAAACCGTTTCGCACGACCCGAAAGGCAACTGGACGATCCGACGCTGCGCGCCCTAAGTCGGCGGGTTGCCAAGCAGGTGTCGCATGATAGCGTCGATCAATCCCAAGACGTTTGCACTCGTCCTATTCGCGCTGTCATGCCTCACAGGCTGCACCGATGGCCAGCAGCTCGCCGCAGGCGCGCCCGCGCCGATCCCGCCTGGCGGCGTGCGGCGCCTTACGCGAACGCCCGTCGACTGGGAGCTGGCCACGCAGAACGTTGGCATGGCGGCATTTCGCTGCAAGCCGCTCGCTTGTGCGGAACCGGAGGTCGTGGTGTTCCGGAATCGGCCGCCGTTGGCACGCCATCCCGATCCCGAGGCTCTCCAGCATTTCGCCCTCGTCGACGTGCCGAAGAACTTCCTCGCCGACGACGCCAAGCAGAACGTCCTGTCGGACGGCAAGCGGCATCAGGAGTTCTTGCGCAGCCAGGTGGGAACGGCGCTCGATCGACCCGCCGTTTTCATCGACGCCAAACGAGTCGTGGATGGCAAGGTCGCCTTCGTCGCCTACGACGAGATTTTCGCCGGCCCGATCCTGCTTCAGATCGCCTCGACTGCGAGCACCCTCGAGCAGGCACATGCGAACCTCGAGAAGTTCCTGGCGGCGACAACCCTGACGGATGGCCCCGCAGTCTGACTTGCGATTCCAAGCGCCCTTCTCTTGGCTTGATCGCTGCCGTCCCGCATAGGTTGGCGACGGGAGCGAAACAATGACCAAACATCAAGGCGGATCCAGCTCGGCCGAGCGCAAGAGTCGGCGTCCTCCCTCCGCAATCGTCCTCTGTGCCGCGCTCACAGCCTTCATCCCGCTCACGACGCCGACGTGGGCTGCTGGGGATGTCGCGGCCGGGCACACCAAGGCCAAGCGCTGCGCGGCCTGCCACGGCATCGACGGCAAGGCGAAGCTGCCCGACGCGCCGAACCTCGCGGGGCAGAATCCGATCTACCTCGTCTCCGCGCTCAACGACTACAAGTCCGGCGCGCGCAAGAACGACATGATGAGCCTCGTCGCGCCTAAGCTCTCCGACGCGGACATCGCGGACCTCGCCGCCTACTACGCCTCGCTGGGGTCGACGACCGCGAAATAGGCGGTCTTCGGCCAGGCCGGAACGGCTTGACCCTGTCGGGGTGTCGCGCTCTGCTCTCGTCGAAAGACGCACGCCATGGGCACGCCAACATGACCACGACGACCGAGCCGACCCGCGCGCCGCAGGAGAACGAGATCATCTGGCGCCCCTCGCCGGAGATCGCCCAAGCGAGCGAGATGGAGCGGTTCCGCCGCTTCGGCGAGGCGCGCGCGGGCCATTCCCTGCAAGATTTCCCTGCGCTCCACGCCTGGTCGATCGCGGCACCGGAGGCCTTCTGGGACGCGATGTGGGACTTCGCTGAGATTCGCGGCGACAAGGGCGCCCGCATCATCGAGACGGCCGCGCACATCAAGGACTGGCGGTTCTTTCCGGACGCCACGCTGAACTTCGCCGAGAACCTGCTCTGGAAGCGCGGCAGCGACGACGCCATCGTCTTCGAATGCGAGGACAAGGTCCGCCGCCGGCTCTCGTGGGACGAGCTCGCCGCCCTCGTGTCGCGCATCCAGCAGGGCCTCGCCGCGGCGGACGTCAAGCCGGGCGACCGCGTCGCCGGTTTGCTGCCCAACCTCCCCGAGGCGATCGCCTTCATGCTCGCCGCGGTCGGGCTCGGCGCGACCTGGTCCTGCGCCTCGCCCGACTTCGGGCCGTCCGGCGTCGTCGACCGCTTCGGGCAGATCGAGCCCGTCGTCCTCGTCACCTGCGACGGCTATCATTACGCCGGCAAGACCCATGTCATCCTCGACAAGGTCGCCGAGATCGTCGAGCGACTGCCCTCGCTGCGCCGGGTCGTCGTCGTGCCCTATCTCGGCGAGACGTTGCCGGCGCATGACAGGATCGTCGGGCTCGAAGCCTTCCTCGCGCCCTACCCCGCAAGCGACCCCACCTTCCTGCGCCTGCCCGCAGACCACCCGCTCTACATCCTGTTCTCGTCGGGCACGACGGGCGTGCCGAAGTGCATCGTGCATCGCGCGAGCCTCATCGTGCAGCACGCCAAGGAGCACCGGCTGCACTGCGACATAAAGCCTCGCGACCGCGTCTACTGGTTCACGACGCTGAGCTGGATGATGTGGAACTGGCTCGCCTCGGCGCTGTCGGCCGGCGCCACAGTGATGCTCTACGAGGGCTCGCCGTTCCACCCGACGCGGGACGTGATCCTCGATTATGCCGAGCGCGAGCGCTTCACGCTGCTCGGCACCTCGGCGCGCTGGATCGACGCGCTGCGCAAAGCCGGCATCGACGCGCGCAGCCGCGACCTCTCGGACCTGCGCGTCGTCGCCTCGACCGGCTCGCCGCTGGCGCCCGCCAACTACGCCTACGTCTACGAGAAGATCGCGCCCGACGTGCACCTGGTCTCGACCTCGGGCGGCACCGATCTCTGCGCGTCCTTCGTCGGCGGCAACCCGCTCGGCGCGGTGCGCGTCGGCGAGATCGAGGCGCCCACGCTCGGCATGGCGGTCGAGATCTGGGACGACGACGGCAAGCCGACGCCGCCCGGCGTCAAGGGCGAGCTCGTCTGCACCAAGGCCTTCCCGTCGATGCCGCTCGGCTTCTGGAACGATGCCGACGGGTCGCGCTATTTCGACGCCTATTACGCGCGCTTCGACAACGTCTGGCACCACGGCGACTTCGCCGAGGTGACGGAGCACGGCGGCTACGTGATCCACGGCCGCTCGGATGCGACGCTGAACCCGGGCGGCGTGCGCATCGGTACCGCGGAGATTTACGCGCAGGTCGAAGGCATCGAGGAGGTCGCCGAGTCGCTGGCGATCGGCCAGGCGTTCGACCACGACACGCGCATCGTGCTGTTCGTGCGGATGCAGCCCGGCGCCAAGCTCGACGACGCGCTGGTCGACCGCATCAAGCGCGCGATCCGCACCGGCGCGACGCCGCGCCACGTGCCGGCGAAGGTGATCGCGGTGCCCGATATCCCGCGCACGAAATCCGGCAAGATCGTCGAGATCGCCGTGCGCGACCTCGTCAATGGCCGCGAGGTGAAGAACGCCGACGCCCTCGCCAATCCGGAGGCGCTGGATTATTTCCGCGACGTTGCCGACTTGAAGAGCTGAGCCGAAAGGGACCGACGATGCTGACGCGAACGGCGATCTACGAAGGCACGATCGAAGCCGGCAAGGAGGAGGCGTTCTTCGCCCGCGTGCGCGACGAGCTCGAGCCCCTGTGGCGACGCTTTCCCGGCGTCACCGCGGTGCGCGTGCAACGGCGTCTCTCCGCCGACGATACGGCGCGGCCGATCCCGATGATCCTCGAGATGGATTTCCCCGACCCGAAGGCGATCGACGAGTGTATGGCCTCGTCGATCCGGCCGGAATCGCACGAGAAGACGCTCGAGGTGATGACGCTCTTCACCGGCACCTTCTACCATTACGTGATGGAGGCGACCGTGTTGTCGCCGGCAGCATGAAGAGACGCCCCGCCCTCACCGCTGCCGACGCGGAGACATTGCTGCGGGCCGCTCGCGCCGAGGCCGAGCGCCACGGCCTCGAAGTGTCGATCGCCATCGTCGACGAATCCGGGGTGCTTCTCGCCCTGCAGCGGCTCGACGGCGCGCGCCTGCACACGCCTGAGGCGGCCTGGATGAAAGCGCGCACCGCGGCGATCGTCTGGCAGCCGACGGAGGAGCTGCAGGCGGCGATCCCGGCCAATCCCGCCCTGCTCGCCTTCCCCGGCCGCCTGCCGCTGACCGGCGGCCTGCCGCTCGTCTTCGACGGCACGGTCGTCGGCGGGGTGGGCTCCTCGGGCGGCACGCCGGATGCCGATGTCGCCGTCTGCGAGGCCGCGATCGCCGCGATCGCCTCCCTTTCGTAGGGCTCTCCCGGCCGACGGATTGTTGACCCTTCGAAAAGTCGGTACGCCCGATCTGTCTTGGGAGGACACGAAATGCGATTGACAGCACTGTCAACAGCCGCCGCCGCCGCGCTTCTGCTCGGCGCTTTCTCAGCCCCGGCTTTCGCCGGCGACCCCGGTGGCGTGTGGATGCGCAGCGACGGCGCGGCCAAGGTCCGCTTCGGGCCTTGCGGCGGCGGCTATTGCGGCTCCATCGTCTGGCTTCGCGACCCCGGCAAGAGCCCGGCGCAGGTCGGCCAGCAGGTCTTCTTCGGCATGGGCCAGAGCGGCCCCAACTCCTGGACCGGCAGCGCCCACAATCCGGAGGACGGCCGCGACTACGACGGCTCGATGACCATGTCCGGCAGCCATCTCGTCACCAAAGGCTGCGCGCTCGGCGGCATGATCTGCAAGACCACCAACTGGGTCCGCTCGAAGTAGGCTGCACCCAACGTCCTTCCGGGGCGCCGAAGGCGAACCCGGAACCGGCGCTCTTCCGCTTACGAGATCCGGAAACGCGCCCCGGTTCCGGGTTCTCGCTGCGTTCGCCCCGGAACGACGGCGCGTCGGCTACTTCCCGTGCGCCGCCTGCCATTGCCGCACCGCGTCGAGCGCCGTCTGAATATGGCTGTCGGCGCCGGAGTCCTCGTGCGCCTCAAGGATCGTGCCGCCGGGCGAGATCACGTAGGAGATGCGCTTGGCGAAGAAGCCGGCGAACGAGGCATCGTAGGCCTTGATGACGCTGAAGTCCGGATCGGCGCCGACCGGAAACGTATCGCGGCATTCCTTGGCCGAGAACTCCTTCTGCGTGTCGATCCCGTCGCCCGAGATGCCGAGCACGCTGGCGCCCGCCGCCTGGAAGTTCGGCATGTTGTCGGCGAACTCGTGCGCCTCGACCGTGCAGGTGCTCGTGAAGGATTTCGGGTAGAAATAGAGCACGACCGGCCCCTTCTTCAGCGCGTTCGCGAGGTCGAACGAAAACGTCTTGCCGCCCTTCGCCGCCTCGACCTGAAACGTCGGCGCAGGATCGCCCGGCTTCAGCGCGGCATGGGCGGGCGCGGCCGTGAGGGTCAGCGCGAGCGCGAGCCAGGCGAGTTTCACCATCGACGTGTTCCTTCCCGTCCGAACGGCTCGATCGTGGTGCGTGTCACGCCGCATCCCGTCGCGCGCCGGCACGATGCCCGATCCACTCCGTCAAGTCGACAACGCGGACACAGGTCGCCGCTTTTGCCGCGCCCCTTTTCCAGGCGTCACGGACCGGGGCGGCCTGAGCTTTCCGCCATCTTGTGCGCCACGAGCCTAGTCTGTAGCCAGTAGCCTATCGACGGCATCGCAGATGCGCGCCGTTGCCCTTCGACGGTGGTCGAACGCGGAAAGGTGGCCGAGTGGTTTTAAGGCAGCGGTCTTGAAAACCGCCGTGGGTGCAAGCCCACCGTGGGTTCGAATCCCACCCTTTCCGCCAACCGACAGTTCGCAGCGGTTCGTCATGGGTCGCGCCGCCCTCATTTCTCCCTCTGCAAAATGGTCCGCACCATCCTTGACGGTTCGCATTGGTTCGCGCAGTGTCGCGGCTAGAACTAGGGAAGGCCCTAGGGGATCGCCGCAATGCCACGGCAGGCCAACCGCCTATCCGCCCGATCGGTGGCGGCACTAAAAAAGCCCGGCCGACACGCCGACGGCGCAAACCTGTATCTTGTCGTCGGTGCTTCCGGCGCCCGATCTTGGGTGTTCTTCTATGTGATCCGCGGACGGCAGAGGGAGATGGGTCTCGGGCCAGCTCGAGACGTGTCTCTTGCCGAGGCGCGCGAGCTGGCTGCCCAGCACCGCCGGTCGGTTCGGGCCGGTGTTGACCCGCTCGACGCAAGGAGCGTCGATGTCGCTAAGCCGACCTTTGGCGCCTTCGCCGAAGAGCACATCAAACTAAAAGGCGCCGGATGGCGCAACGAGAAGCATCGGTCCCAGTGGGGCAACACGCTCAAGACACATGCCGGCTCTCTGTCGAATAAGCGGATCGACCAGATAGCGACAGCCGACGTGCTCGCGGTCCTCAAGCCGATCTGGTCGACCAAGCCGGAGACTGCTTCGCGCGTCCGCGGCCGGATCGAGGCGGTGCTCGACGCTGCCAAGGCTGCAGGGCTCCGCTCAGGCGATAATCCGGCGGAGTGGCGCGGCCACCTCGATCAGATATTGCCGAAGCGCTCCAAGCAGTCCCGGGGACACCATCCCGCAATGGCGATCGACGACGTGCCGGCGTTTATGGCCAAGCTGCGCGCGGCTAAGGGCATCGCGGCCCGCGCGCTCGAGTACACCATTCTCACGGCGGCGAGGACGAGTGAGACCCTCGAGGCGCCTTGGCCCGAACCTGCCGTCGACCGAAAGCTCTGGACGATACCAGCGGACCGCATGAAGGCCGAGCGCGATCACCGCGTCCCGCTCACCGCGCGAGCTATCGAGATCCTCGACGAGATGGCCGGCTTGCGCGTCAGTGACTTCGTGTTCCCTGGCTCGAAACGTGGCCGCCCCCTCTCCAACATGTCGATGGAAATGGTGCTCCGGCGCCTGGGCCATGACGACGTAACGGTCCACGGGTTCCGAAGTACATTCAAGGACTGGGCTTCGGAGCGCACGCAATTCCCGAACGAGTTAAGCGAAATGGCTCTCGCTCATGCGATCGGCGACAAGACGGAAGCCGCCTATCGCCGCGGCGACCTCTTTGAAAAGCGCCGCACGCTCATGGATGCGTGGGCCAGCTTCCTCGACTCGGCGGAGACAGATCCGAAGGTAGTGCACCTGTCGTCGAAAAGGCAGGCGATCCAAACAGACGCTGTCGGGTAGGTGGCGATGACCGACGAGCCAGAATATCGATCCCGTGACTTCGAGCCCGCGGCCCATGACAGCTACGTCAATATGCTGCTCCAGGGACTAGCTGAGGCGGCGGCGCGAACGGATCCGTCGAAGGGGCCTACAAGCGCAAAGGGCAAAGATCAGGAGGCGTTTGAAGCGCTTCAGACGGCGGGGGAATTGGTCGATGCCGTCGCTGGATGGGCGATCGATCACATTTGTGGGCTTTCGCTGACGGGTGAGAGCATGCTGCCTCTCCAGCCCCACAACGCTCAAGAGAGCGTCGAGTACAAACAGAGCCTCGCGGCCGCGGATCGACACGACCACGAGCGCGCCGGAAGCAAGCTTCACGGGGATCGCCCCTCTTTGACGGCGGATCAGAAGCGAACCCTTCTACGTAATTTGCTCTTTTGCGGCTCCGGCGGCGGACCGGAGTGGTTTCGTTTCGAAAGCTTTCAGGCCTTGGATGCGTTGGCCTTCGGAGAGACCGTGCCCATGCTAGCCAGGGCAAGGAAGCATGCCGGTGACAAAGTCCGATATCAAGAACGGCACCTTCAGCTTCGCCTAATTGCGTTAGCCCGTTTTCGCAGCGTTGTTTATGGCAAAGGCAAAGTGGGTTTAGCGCTTGATCTCGTCGCCAAAAGAGCCGGGGTCGACCGTGAGACTCTGCGTACTTGGGAAAAGCGCTTGCCGCGAGACCTTGGCGCGTTGGTGGTGGGTCGCACCATCGAGTTTGCTCGCAATTCGGCTTCGCACATGAAGCACGCTCTTGAAAAGGAGCGCCAAAACGACCCGAAAGACCCGCTCACCGTGGCAGAGCGAGCCAGTATGAAATGGTTCGAGGCACTTTACGGGGTCAAAGCTCTCGACCGCGCAGCCGAGGACTATATCGAATTTCGAAAGATGGAAAAAAGCATGACCGCGCCGTAGCGGTGCCGGCCGTAGTTAGTGGTTCACAGCCCACAGGATACGCACCGCGACTGAAAGACCACTCTGCGCTTAGAAAACTCCTCGTTCCGCAAGAACTGTTGCGGGCTTTGGAGAACAAGCATGAAGCTGCCCCCACAAGGAGATGCTCAAGTCGCCTACGATAGTCGAGCCTTCCAGCAGTGTTTCGACATCGGCAACACGAAAATGCACGAGGAGATCGGCGCCGGTCGTTTGAAGGCTCGCTATCTCGGGCGAAAGCTCTTGATCCTGCACCAGGATGCGATCGACTGGTTTTACAGTCTGCCGGAACGGGCACCCTCGAAGCAGCAGAGGGTCGCTTGATCATGAGCAACTCGACCAAACTCACGCCCGATCAACTCGAAGCCGCGGAAAACGCACTTCTGGATGCCGACCTTGCATTTCACACTAAGCCTCTGACCGGGGGTTGGTTTTCTTTCCCCCGCGTCAAAGATGAGCCATCGGCTTGTCGGAATGCTGATCAGCTCTTCGACGATTTCTTGCATGATCGCCTCGCGAATTTGATGCGTGAGTGTCTCATCGATCAGTCCCACCACCAACGCGAGGAGGCTCCGTTAGATTGTCCCGAAACTGTCCGCATCGCCGGACCCAGGCTCATTGTGGAATGGCCCGGCAACCCGAATCGCTATGATTTGCAATGCGTGGAACGGGTGGCCGCGGCGTTGGGCTTTAATTCCGGCGTCCATGCGATTGGCAAAGACTGGTGCGGGTTCGGCCGATGGAGGACGCTCCCTTGAGCGCCTTGCCGCCTTCATCAGACGTGCTGAACTCGGAACGCGTCGCCAGTCCCGATGACGTTGAGAGCACACCGTCCAAGCTGCGGATCGCCCTGGCCCTTGCCGACCAGGGCTACAGGGTCTTCCCGCTCGTCCCGGGCGGCAAGCTCCCCGCCATCGGCGGATGGCCGCAGCGCGCATCAGCTAACTGCGAGACCGTGCGCAAGATGTGGTCGTCGCACGACCCGGTGAACGACATCGCCTATGAGCGCGACTTCAACATCGGAATTGCGACTGGCGCCTGCGCTGGTCGCTTCCTCACCGTCCTTGACGTTGACGTGAAAAACGGCGGCAAGGGCTTGGAGACTCTCGAGCGCATCGACATTTCCGCGCCGGACGCCTGGAGGGAGGGCGCAAAGCGCGTCGACACGCCATCGGGCGGCTTCCATCTGTACTTCTTCTCCGATGCGCCGCTAGGCACGTCCGCTTCGCGATTGGGGCCGGGCATCGATACGCGCGGTGTCGGGGGTTACGTGGTTGCTGAGGGCTCCACCATGGCCGACGGTCGCGCCTATGTCGCCTGTGGCGGCGCACTGCGCACGATCTCCCCATGGCTGGCCAACGACATCGGAGCGCCGATCGAGCGCGCCGACGCGAACGTGTTGTGTCTGCTCGACAGCAAGCCCGCGCTGGACCGCGCCTCAGCGTGGCTGAAGGATATTGCCCCGCTCGCCGTCCAGGGCGCCGGCGGCGACGCCACGACATTCAAGGTGGCGGCCGGCGTCAAGGACTTCGGCGTCTCTAGCCTAGCCTGCCAAGAGCTGATGGTGACGCTCTGGAACGATCGCTGCTCGCCACCGTGGGATTACGAAGCGCTTTCGGTCAAGGTCGATAACGCCTATCGCTACGGGGCGAATTCGGCCGGCTGCAAAGACCCCTCGACCGACTTCGAGCCCGTCGAGGCGGAAGCCGATCCGTTCGACCCCAAGCCGACACACTCGCCGGATATGTTCAAGTTCGAACGCTTCTCGAGTATGAAGCCGGACTTGGCGCGCCGCGACCTGATCAAGGGCGTGATGCTGCGCGTGTCGACGGTCGGGCTGATCGGCGCTCCGAACGCCGGCAAGTCGCAGGCCGAAGCGCATTTGGCTTACGCGATCGCCGCTGGCGAGGACTGGTGCGGTCGGCGCGTCATGCCTGGCGCCGTGATCTGCGCGCTCGGCGAAGGCGCTGAGGGTTTCCGCGGCCGCGTCCAGGCCATTCGCGAGGCCAAGGGCTGCTTGAGCGACATCCCGTTCTTCATGGTGCCGAAAATTCCGAACCTCACGTCTCGGGGGGAAGTCGGCGCCTTCATCGCGGCGGTAAAATCTTTAATGGCGCTCGAGCCCGAAACCGAGCTGCGGGCGATCTTCTTCGACACGTTGACCACGGCGACGCCTGGCGGCGACCAGAACGCCACCGACATGATGTCGACCGTAGTCGGCTCGTTGCGCCTGATTTCTCAAGAGCTCGACTGCTGCTCAATCGTGATCCACCATGTGGGCAAGGACGCGACCAAGGGCGGGCGCGGCTCGTCGGTCCTGAACGGCGACCTGGACACCGAGCTGCTTGTCGAAGCCAACACTCGAGGCGGCTTCACGATTCGACAGACCAAGCAGCGCGACTTCGACCGCGGCAAGGTGTTCACTTTTGCACAGAAACAGGCCGTGCTCGGCTATGACGTCGAAGGCGACCCGGTGACGGCGGTCTATGCCGAAGAAGCAGCCGGCAGCGATCTAGAGGAGGATTTCGCGGACACGCCCGATGACAACCTCAGCAAGCACGAGCAGCACATGCTCGACCTGCTGGACGAAGCTCCAGGCGAGTGGCACGGCCGAATCGATCTGCAAAATCTGTTCGTCGAAACGTGGTTCAAGGAGAACCCAAGGTCGACGGACGTGTCGAACAAGGCCAGCTATCGACGTGCCATCGATTCCTTGGTGAAACGCAGCGAAGTAATCGAACGCGGCGCCGGTCGTAAGCGGGTTTATAAGGCAGCCGATAATTTTAACTTGAACGATAGAGCGGCAGACAAGCCGGACTTAAATTCATCGGACGAAAGCGAGCACCAAGTGAACATAAGCGAGCGGGATGCGAGCGCGCTCGGTTTGGATCAGGAGATTGGAAGCGAGCGCGAAAAGCGAGCGGGAGTGTCTCTTTAGGACACCCCGCGCTCGCTTCGCTCGCATTCAAGATCGGGTCAGAAACTCAGGTCTTGTTTATGGTGTAAACATTCAAAGCGAGCGGAAATGAACGCCGACTTTGGACAGCCTGCGAACCGAGCGTCTTAAAATTAGAGAGCAATCTATGGCCGCGTCTTAAAATACGACCGCACCTACCGTCGCGCATTGCTGAAGCATCCTTGAGGGCATGAGCGCTCGCCGAATTGACCGGCGAGATCGCACGACCTCGTCCTGCGCGACATTCGAAAAATGCTGGATGCCATGGGTGAATGGGGTGTCTCCAGAATGGGCGACACCCACCAAGCAGGGCTTGAGCGGTTCACAGCCGACTGGATACGCACCAGGACTGAGCGACCATTCTGCGCATATGCTTGGCCGATGCACGCGACGAACGTAGTGGCCGATGCACGCGACGAACGTAGACCTCACGGCGAGGTATCGCCGAGACGAAGCCTGGCAAGACCGCGGACGACAGGCGCCGCGACGCTGATCGAGATGATCCCCGCCGGTTGGGTCAAGCCGAGGAAAGCCCGGAAGCACCATCGACGGGCGATGGAAGCCGATCACGACGCCGGAAGCGCGTGACGGTCCGAATGAACTTCCATCAGGCTACACCATGGCTGACGCCAACGACAATCTGCGACACAGCGAGAAGCGCGAAGGCATCTCGAGGCGATCAATCGACTGGGAAGCTGTCGAGCGAGAGTATCGGACAGGCCAGTTGTCCGTTCGTGAGATCGGCAAGCTCTTCGACGTCTCGCACGCCGGCATCGGCAAGCGTGCTCGACAAGAAGGCTGGACCCGCGATCTCATGGGCCAGGTGCGCCGTCGCGCCAACGAGATCCTGGCGCTCCCCGAGTCGCGTTCGCTTCCTCCGGAGCAGATTGAGAAGGCCGTTGAGGATAGTGCGACCCGTGTCGTCGACATTGTTCTGGCGCACCGCAAGCAGGCTGGTACCGCTCGCGACGTGGTTCAGAAGCTCCTCGACGAACTCCGCGATCCGAGCACCGACCTGACGGCCCCGGTGCGCACGTCGATGATTCAGAGCCTGTCGACCGCAATGAAGACCCTCGTTGCGATTGAGCGGCAAGCCTTCAATGTAGACACGGTCGAACCGGAAAAGCCGCTGACCTCGGAGAACCTGACGCCGGAGCGCCGCAAGGCCGCGTTGGCGCTGCTGCTCGCTCGTGAAGATCCGGCGGCCACCGCGGTAGGCGCGCGCTGATGGTTGCGACGTACGACATCACCTCGGCCTCGAGGTCGAGCCTCGAGGCTCACGCCAGTCGCGTCGCTCGGATTACAGAAGCCGCCGTCGCGACGGCTTCTGGGCTGTTGAAGAGCCCAGCCGCCTTCAATCCCGCGACTGGCGCTCATGTTGCGCTCGGCTTCCCGAGCGAACGTCAAATCGCGCAGATGCTCAAAGGCAACCGAGACGCGTTGGCGGCCAAGAGCCGCGCGTGGCAGCACTTCAAGCAAGAGAACGGGCCTGACGCCAACTTCGAGACCTTCGAGAAGTGGTTCAACGAGACGTATGACCCGCGCGTGTACCGGTTCGTCCACATGACGCCGGCCGAACGCAACGAGCTCTTCTGGAGCCTTGCGCCCGACGAACGCGGTCAACTCCAAAGCGCGATCCAGCTTGCCGAACAACGCGGCTACATCCGAGCGGGGACATAATGGCCGATTCTTCCTTCAGCCCGACGCCGGCGGATCTTGACGCGATGACGCGCGCCGTCGTCGGGGAAGCCCAGAGCGAGCCCGACGACGGCCAGGCCGGCGTCGCACACGTCATCCTGAATCGCCTCGCGGCGGGCAATTACGGCGACTCGCCGACCGAGATCGTCATGGCCGGCAGCAATACGCCGCGCCCGCAGTTCGAACCGACGGGTAATCGCTCGTCGGCGTTCTACACCACGTCGCCGCAGACACCGGCGTACAAGCACGCGGCGGCAATCGTCCAGGGCGTCTTGTCCGGTGACATTCCCGATCCGACCAATGGGGCGACGAATTTTTACGCCCCCGTCGCGCAGCAGGCGATGGGCCGCGCCGCGCCGAGCTGGGCGAGTGGCCAGAAGCCGACGGCGGTCATCGGCGGCCACATCTTTTTCGCGCCGAACGGCCCCGCGAACGGCAGCTCGTTGCTGGCGCCGAAGCCGAACAATGACGGCCCCGACGGGAATTTGGGCGGCACCGGCCTTCCCGCCCTCGCCTACGCCGATGGGCCGCCAGCGGCCGCGCCGCCCGCCGCGCCGAGCCAAGGACAGCCGATGCCCCAAGCCTCTGACGCAAACGCCGCCTTTGCCAAAGAGTGGGGCATCGACCCGAGCGTTATGCCGAAGTCGGCGCCTGCCGCGCCGGCCGCCGCGCCGGGAGTGTCGTTTGCCCCCGCGGCCTCGGCGCCGGTTGCCGCTCCATCTTCGGCGGATGCGAACGCCGCTTTCGCCAAGGAATGGGGCATTGACCCCAGTGTCATGCCGGGGGCCGCGGCGCCCGCTCCCGTCGCTCAGGCGGCCCCTGCGGTGTCCTCGACGCCGATTGGCGTCAACGACGCCGTGCGCGCGGTCGGAACCGGTGTGCCGATCATCGGCGGCTTGCTGAACAAGGCCGACGCCGCGCTGAACGCCACCGTCGCGCCCGTCGCGAATAGCCTTTTCGCGCCGCCCGATCAGCTTCAAGGCGCGACGTGGGGGGATCGGTATAACAACGCGTTGATGCAGCAGCAGCGCATGGACGCGAGCTTCGCTTCGCAGCACCCGGTCGCGAATACGGCGTTGAACGTTGCGGGTTCGGTCGCCGGCACCGCGCCCGCTATGATGGCGGCCCCTGGTGCGTTTGGCATAAGCGGCGCGCCGGTGCTCGGCCGCATGATCATGGGCGGCGGGACGAACGCGCTCATTGGCGGCGCCGACGCAGCAGCTCGAGGAAACAGCATTGCTGGTGGTGCCGAGCTCGGCTTTTTGACAGGCGCTGCCGGACCTATCGCCGGCAAAGCCATCGGCTCGACCGTCGGCGCACTCGCCAATCGGCTCATGACGCCGAATGCCGACGGCATGGGAGGCGCCGCGACGCGTTACCTCGTGAACGCCTTGCGCGCGGATACGCCTGACGCCGTACAGGCCAATCTGATGCGCCTGGGGCCTGAAGCGTCGCTGGCCGACGCCGGGCCGTCCATGCTTGGCGTTGCCCAGGGCGCAGCGCTTCAGCCGGGCGCCGGCAAGACGGCGCTTACGAACATGCTCGACACGCGGTACGGCGGCGCCACCGGTCGCCTGGGGACTGATCTGGATCATCTGCTTGGGCCTGCCGAGGATCCGCAGCAGGTGACGAACTCGATCCTTGCGCAGCGCGGCGCGACCGACGCTGCGAACTACGGCGCGGTCCACGGGCAGAACGTCCCCGTCGACACTTCGGATGTCGTCAACCTCATCGAC
The DNA here is from genome assembly GCA_965277735.1 of Beijerinckiaceae bacterium. Lineage (GTDB taxonomy): Bacteria > Pseudomonadota > Alphaproteobacteria > Rhizobiales > Beijerinckiaceae > RH-AL1. Next base: position 2,017,325 of record CBDIDO010000003.1, on the reverse strand, counting down.
AGCCACCTCGGGACGCCGACCAACCCGATCGCGACCGGCGCCCAGGCAACGGCGCTGCGCAACCTGCGCGGCTCGCTAGTGGCCCGAGATGCCGTGCCGGCGACCGACACGACCGCCGCGCAGCCGCCGGCGTACTTCACCGGCTCGCAGTACCTCCACAACATCCGCCAGGAGATCGACGGGCTGATGGATGGTAGTGCGCCAGGGCTCGGCGTTCAGCAGGGCTCAATCTCGCGCGCCAACGGGTCGCTCGGCGCGGTGCGCGGCGCGCTCGACGATGCATTGAAATCGCAGGTACCCGGCATGGCCCAGGCCGACGCGGCCTCGGCGGCGCTCGCCGCGCGCGCCGACGCGGTCCGGCAGGGCACGAACATGCTGATGAGCGGCAAGACCGGCATCACGCCGACGTCCTTCGCCGACAACATGGCCAACATGACGCCGGGCGAGCAGATCGCGTTGAACAAGGGTGCTCGAGGCGAGATCGATCGGCTTGTCGGCACCCAGGCGAACGACCCGGCTGCGCTCCGCCGCGCTCTCCAAGGCGAAGGCGGCTGGAACACGAACAAGCTCGCGACCGCGTTCGGAGCCGAACCGACGCAAGGCCTCGTCGACGCGGTTGACCGCGAAGGCACCTTCGCCAACACGCGCAACGACGTCCTGAAAGGACCGCAGACCGCCGCGCGCTTGGTCGCAGAAAAAGGCATGGCTGACGCCGACACGCCGAACGTCAACATGCTCGGGACGACGGCCACGGGCGCCGCGCTTCAAGCCGGCAGAAACTTCATCGTCAACCCGCTGCTGCGGGCGGTCTCCGGCGCCAATCGCGGGCCGATGCGCGAGGAGCTCGGCCAGGCGATGTCGCTTCAGGGCGATCCGCGAGACATGCTCATCAATCAGCTTATGGGCGCTCTCGGGCGGTCAAACGGCGCAGGTGCGTTGGCGTCTGTCATGGATCGTGGCGTGACGGCTGGAACGAACCTGCTGATGACCCAAGGCGGGAAGCGGATGTATCCGGGGGCGTTCGCCGTGCAGGACGGATTGCCGGCCGGCTCACCATAGGCGCTTGTCGTCCGAACCGAGCCACAGTCCGACGACGGTGAAGAGCATCCCGGCGACAAAGCCGTGGACGAACATTGCCGGCATGCTGACCACGAACACCCGCAGGCCGAACATGATCGCGACGAACAAGGCGACGGCTAGGATCTGAAGAGCTTTGTGTCCGAACATATCAGCCTGCGGCCTATATTCGACAGAACGAGGTCTAATTAGCCCCCCGCTGCGTTGGCGACGAGACATCGTTTTACGGATCCGACAAGAAACCTCTTGCCCCGACGATACTCCACTGCGCTTTCCCGAGCACTTCGTCGGCAGCATGATAGAAATACACCGAAGAGAATGGCGGGATCTTTTCGAAGCTCGTTATATCCGGCGGCGGCCCCAATATCTCTCCCGGCGGCGGCACGTCGTCGAATCTAGAAATACGGTAAGTATGAAAATCGGACCCGGTCTTCACCGCAACGTCTAGCGCTGTGATCGTATAAGGAGTGTCGTTGCGCAGCCTTATGTACAGAGTGTTCACTGAGCTAAAATACGGGGCGCCGACACCAAGCGTTCCGGTCAATTTCGCTAACACGTCAGCGCCCAGCGAAGTCGAAGATTTTGACATGCAAGCTTCTTTTATAGCATAAACGGCTTGAGTAGTTAATGCGCTTTTCGCGTTCCCAATCACGCAGTCGCCGTAAGTGCCAGCGCGTGCGGCTACTGAGTTCATAAGCAACACGAGAAACATCAAGTACTTCATTGTTAGCTCCTCGGCAGAGGCAACGTCCTGTTCTTCGCAAAGACAGAGATCCGGCACTGGGTGCCGGATCTCTGCGTCCAGCTCACGCCGCTTTCTTGCGTGCCTTGGGCCTTTTGGCTTTCCCTTTCGTCTCGGCGCGAACTCGCTCCTCTTCAATGTCGCGCTGTATGATCTCTAGAACGCGCCGAACGCCGCGCTGGCGCGATAGTTCTTGATGTCCTTTTTCAAGGCAGAAGTACCCGGGCTTCAGCAGGGGCGGAGGCCAAGATCCGGCGTCGGGCTCAGGGAGGTTTAATTCCCGCATCCACCAAAGGTCGTCGGCGTCTCCATCCAACGACATGTGAATATACTCCACATCCGATTTTCCCAGGACCACGACACCGTCGTCTGTTAAGAACGCGATCACGGGGCCGCGGGAGCAAATGCGGGTGCAGACGACGCGCTTCCAGGTGCAGTCGACCATCCGGATGTCGTGGACCCACCTAAAAATTTTATCTTCCGGAGAAGTCTCTTGAGCCGCAGCGAGAGCGTTTTCAGGTCGGCCTTCGTCTGCGTCTTCGTCAAACTGTTTCTCGTTTTTTTCTGCGTAGAGCACAGCCGCGGTATAGGATGTTTCAGCTTTGGGCATGGGACACCTCCTGCTTAAAGTTAGGCTGGACACGGTGGTGGAACACCGTGTCCGGCCGCTCGAATCACACGAGCCTAAACATAAAGCGCCCGTTTCCTGCCGGTGTCAAATGATAAAAAGTATCGCGGCGATGTCGCGCGTTGTGAATACAACAACAGTGTATTGCGACACCCACAACGACAATTGCGAATTTCACAACAGCGTAAGATATTGATAGTGTACTTATAACTGTGTTATCTATAGTGCGCGGTGTCACAAGATTTGGGACTTATAGGCGGGATGCCTAGGCGAGCTCCGTAGAGGCTTCGTTGGCGTTTGGCTCCGCAATTTCGGCTTTCAAGCGCCCCAGAGCGGGTAGGAAAGGTTGGGCTCGGCTCCCGCACTTGCGCAGAACGACAGTTCGTCTGAGCGCAAACGTGCGACCTCCGCCCGCTGTCCTTCGCCGAGGAGCGGGACGAGCCTGTACGGATTTCGGAGGCGATGGGCTTCCTCGAAGGCGACGATCGGCCAGGTCTTCTTCGCTTGGCCGTGCTCAGCAGCTCATTGTGCTTCGCGCGGGTCGATCGCCGCTTGCTCTTTGGCGGCGCGGCCATCAGCGACTTGGTCCGCTCGTAGTTGGTGATCGTGATCGCTTTCTCTGGGCATGCGGCTAGAGCGATAGTGCGCCGCCATTGCGGGATCGCGCCTTTCGGGCAGACAATCAGCACTTCGCGTTCCAGGATTGCCGCAGCAGCGCACCAGACGGCGAGCGTCTGGCCGAGGCCGGTCATGTCGCCCAGCAGAAAACCGGGGCGACCGGCTGCCCGCGCAGCCAGCATCGCCGCGGTGGCTTCGCGCTGGTGCGCCCGCGGCACCAGCAACGCGGCAGCGTTTGCCTTCGTCGTTGGACCGGCTGCCGGTGTTGACTCTGGGGATGACGACGGCACAGAAAAGAGCAGCGCGCAGCACGCTCATTCGTCAAGCGGTCGCTAGCAAATCTCCCTCCGCTGGTTCGCGCAAGACGTAGCCGCGCCCCCACACGGTCTCGATGTAGTTGCAGCCTCCGCTTACGTTTGCGAGCTTCTTCCGCAGCTTGCAGATGAAAACATCGATGATCTTGAGCTCGGGCTCGTCCATGCCGCCGTAGAGATGGTTCAAAAACATCTCCTTGGTCAGCGTCGTGCCCTTTCGAAGCGCGAGAAGTTCCAGCATCTGGTACTCCTTGCCCGTAAGATGCACGTGCGAGCCGGAAACTTCGACAGTCTTCCGATCGAGGTTGACGATGAGGTCGCCGGTCGCGAGCACCGACTGCGCATGACCCTTCGAGCGGCGCACGATCGCCTGTATGCGAGCGACCATCTCGTCCCTGTGGAACGGCTTGGAGAGGTAGTCGTCGGCGCCGAAGCCGAGGCCCTTCACCTTGTCCTCGATGCCGGCGAGGCCGGATAGAATTAGGACCGGCGTTTTGATCCTTGCGGCGCGCAAGGTGCGGAGCACCTCGTAGCCCGACATGTCGGGGAGGTTCAGGTCGAGCAGGATGATATCGTAGTCATAGAGCTTGCCGAGGTCGATGCCTTCCTCACCGAGATCCGTCGAGTAGACGTTGAAGTTCTCGGACTTGAGCATGAGCTCGATGCTCTGCGCTGTCGCGCTGTCATCCTCGATCAGTAGCACGCGCATGGAGACCTCGAATAATGCTTGGCGCGGGGTCGCGCGCCAGCCGCGCCCGATAGCCATTACAATGTCGCGCTTTGGTTAACGGTTTGGACGCATTGAGCCCTGCCGCGCCAGCGCCGCTCGGGTCGGCGAGACCCTTTTCGTGCACTCCATTTCTGGGCCCGGATGCGCCGATCCAGCCTTTCGACGTATTCGAGAAAGAATGGGCGCAAACGTTTGCCCTCCACCGTAATTATCCACATTAGCACACAGATCAATTTTTCGTGACGTTTACATAAAATTATTGCGCAGAGCAAAAACGACAATTGGAAAGAATTTGTTAACCAATTCAACGTGAAAGTTCTTGAGCGTGCAGCAGTCTCTTCGAAGGGAATGGATGCGGCATGACACGGATTAATCGTTTGCAATCGGTTGAATATCTAGACGTTAGCGTCATTGACCGCGACATCGATTTCCTTACGACGATGATTGAGACACTCGAATACTCGGGTATAACGCAACTGCACTGTGGAGCCTCGCTCAAATATGCCGAACAGCTCGTCCGACGACCGGGCGCGGACATTATATTTCTGGAATATAACCGCCAATACTTATCGGTATGGGAATACATCAGGACCGCACCCTCGCTGCAAGCGGTCGTCGTGGGGATGACCCACCGACGAAACAGTCGGGAAAGCCTGTCAGCAATCCACAGCGGCGCCGAACGTGTCATCGCCAAAAACCAGGCTCACTGCATCGTCGAGCCAATGCTCATTCATCTGCTCGACAGCGATTTAGCGCGGCGTTTCCGGGTCGTGGCGTTTCCCGGCGCTTCCTAATGAAGGACGCCTTCCGGTCCTTCAAGCGACAGACGCTGCCGGCCGCCGGCGCGCACGTGCAGGTGCTGTGCAATTATCGCGGCCGCCTCGAAGTCGCACCGTTTCTCTGCGGGTGGACCGATCAGGGATGGATCGTTGCCGGGACGAGGAGAAAGCTCGGCTTCGATGTCGTAGGGTGGCGGTATCCAATCAGGCTCCTGCCTCCGTCCTAAAGTAGGCAGATCGCATCCGGCGAGGATGCCTGATTCGCCTTAGTCGGCTTGGCCTTCTCAGGCGCCGCCATGATGCGGCTGTCGTCGGGCGGATTGTCCCGCTCGCCGGCAGGATTGCAGTCGGGGCACGGGACGCCCGGAGCGTCGCAATGGGGCTCGCCTTCGATCATCCACGTGAGTTCGTCGTGCGCCTCGCAGACCCAGCCGCCGTCTCAGCAGCGCTGGCAATTCATTGCGCGTGCGGCGTGATGAACTCCCCACCGACCGTGTCGCCTTCTCGCCAGACCATCCGAACCCTGTAGCGGTGGAAGGCGCCAGCGATCGGAATAAGCAGGTCGAACTCGTCGGGAAGGTGGATGGCCTCCGCGACCTGCATCTTGAAGCCGCTGGCCGAAAGGTCCTTCACCCGGCAGGCAATAGCAAGGCGGTCGCTCAGTTCGACCCTGGCCTCGATATCGCAATCTGCGCGCTCTTCGCTCCGCCGGTCTTCGCCTTCAGTATTCTCGGCTGCCATGTCAAAGCTCGTTGCGTCCCGCCACGCCCCGCGCATCGTAACAGCGAGCCTTCGTGCGGGAAACGCTCTTGCGAGCTTCGGTTCATTTCCCCGATGTGATGCTCATGTGTCGTCTCTTCATTCCTGCGTCGAAAACGGTTTCGCAGCCGGCGCTGAGCGATGGGTGGTTGGCCTTCATGCAGGTCAGTAGGCGCTGTTCGTCGGGATACGCTGCCGAACAAAGCGACATTGCGTCTGACGAGCAGGCCGACTTTTCGGCGTCTGTGATGTGAAACGGATCGGGCTGAGCCGCGTGAGCAGGCTGCGCTAGCAGCAGCAGGCAAAGCGTGGAGTTGCGCGAATGAGACTGCATGAGGCCTTCCGTGTTCACAGTCGACGGAAGGCAAGGCATTACCCACGACTGTGAAGATTACGCGGTGCCGCGGCCATGGTTCCGAAGGGGCCTGTTGCGTACAAGGCGCCTACGCAACGTGCTTGAGCAAGCGCGCGACGGCAGGCCGGAAGGGAGAGACGAGCCGGTAGCCCAGCTCGAGCGCGGGCGTCGCGCCCGGTAAGCTCGCGACCATGGCGGCCGGTCGCCAGAACGTGAGCACCCGCCAGATCTCGACGAAGGCTGGCGCGCCAGCTTTCAACTCGCCCGACGGCAGGCGGACGTGGAAGCGGCCCATCGCGTCCTCGCGCGGAAGGTCGGGCCCCGGATCGACGTTGGGGTCAGCGACGTCGAGGAATTCGATGCGCTCGGCGCCGGTCGACCGGCGGTAACGGCCGATCTCCATGCGGCAAACCGGGCAGGAGCCATCGTGGTAGACGATCAGGTCGGGTGCGCTCATGGCCAGGACCATTGGCACCGGCTGTGGCTTACGCCATGCGACTGAGCGCCGCCGCAGACAGTGGGTCGGCTTGAGACCGACTGCCGGCGCCAGCGTCGCGCGTGATGCGTGGCGTGCTCGACTTCATCAACCTTGAGCCGTAACAGAACCGTCAAATTATAAGCTGTCGGCTGAGCGCCTTCCCGGGCCTCGGCGCCTCTTCTTCTCCGAGAGCACGTTGGCAAAGCCGGATCCATCTCATGTCACGCTGACGCTGGGCCCGCTGCCGGTCGCAGCGATCAATCAGGTCCTCGAGCTTGAGTTGGAGGAAGGCACGGTGATCGTGACCCTGGTGTGCAGGTTCACGCATGGCGCAGGCACCAGGACGAGTACGATAGTATCCTCCCGCACATCGCCTCGATCGTGACCGCGCCCTTGCTCATTGGTGACGACCTGCGGAACCCGGGGTGCATCGAGCTTCTCGGAAGAGTGCCGACGATCGCGGGCTACATCCTGGTCGCGATCTGCGTCGAGGCAACGGTACCGGGCAAGTACGAGGTAAGGAGCTTCTTCTCGACCAAGGAGGATAAGGTGCAGCGGCGCAAGGAGCGTGGCTTCCTCTTCAACGCACCGATAGGCTGATACGAAAAGGGCTCCCGTCGCGAGGGAGCCCTTTCATCGAAGAACCTAGCCGGATGCAACTTCCGGATCTCTTCGCACCCAAGCGCCTAAGCACCCGGACACTACTTTGCCTGGAGACCAGGCGCGTGAGGTAGCCGTTCTCACCTCTAAGGTCTTCGATATGACCGTGTATGTGGCACGGACGGTGGTCTAGGACAAGTCCTAGGGTAGGACCCATGACCAGGTCGATGACCTGCCCATAGACATAGCCTGTCGGCAGACCGTGGACCACCCACAGACCACGGACCACCCTGACACGACAGCAGGCAATGCTTAAGCATTGGTGAAGGTGGCAGTCGGAGATCATCGTCGTCACCCCGAGCAATCTAGCAGGTCGCGAAGAGGCCGAGGTAGAGGGCCTGGGCGAGGATCACGACGATGATGACGATGACGAACAGGGCGCGCATGACTTGGGCGCCGCGGGGGATAGGCCATTCGGCCACGATGACCGCGTTCCCTTAATTCCTCTTGATCGGTGCCGGCCCACGACAGGGTGGATGAGCCAAGCGCGCCTACGCCTGCCAGAGCCGCAAGGCGGAGGTCGAGCGAGTCGGTGCCGTCGGCCGAGCCAGCGCCCGGCATCATGTCTGTCCTCGTCTCGATGATCGCCACGGGACCGGCAACACCGGCTTCGGCTCCGGTTCTGCGCGTGATTTCAAACGCACGTCTGTTCTGCTCCAGCGTGCTGCCGCGGCCTTCCTTCCGGTTGCCTTGCGTTTCTCGGCTGCGACCTGCTCCGCGACCTCAGCGCGAAGCCAATGGTCGAGCGCGGTTCCCGCCTCACCGTTTAGCCAGCGATAGTAGGCCCCGATTGCGATCCTCTCGACGACAGTGCTCTTCATGATGCTTCACCCCCAGCCGCGCTGCAGCCGCGGCGTCGTGTGGGCTCCGCCGCAAGCCGATGAAGAGACGCCTCGGTGATAAGGGTCCGACGGCCGATCGTGACCGTGTCCACCTTGCCCTCGCGGATCAGCTTGAAAAGCGTCGTCTTACCAACTCCGAGCTTCGCGCAAGCCCGCTTTACCGAGCCCAAGAGCGTGTCTTCGGGTCTGTGTTCTTCCATCTCTGCCCCCGCTTCAGCGATGGAGAAGTGTCGACGAGACCTCAGCGAAGAAAAAGTGGCGTTTTCCGACGGATCCGATTCGAAAGCCCACGGATACGTTTCGTAAATCAACGGACCTGATACGGTCGGATGATCTTTCGACTTCCGCATGACTTAGCCGCCGCAACGGATCCATTATCCAGATCGACGAATACGTTTCTTTTGTATGAAGTAACGGGGGCGTCCGGGAGGGCAGTGAGATGTTACGGGCGAGCGGCTGTCGTCAAAGCCCTTCGCGGTGACATGGCTCGCTCAATATCCATCGGAAATCAAACGACCAGGGCCCGCTGTCCTGCCCGGCTCGATCGCTGTGGATAAAGGTCGAAGGCCGGCGTCTGAGGCACGTATGAGCGCGCTCCGTCGGGCTGATCATCGACTAATCTGCTCCACGGCACGGCAGAGTTGCCACATTTGTTTCCATGGAAACCGCCGCCGACGGATGGCCACTCCCGCCGCCCTGGTTCGCAACGGTTCGCGTTCTAAACTAGGAGCAAAACTAGGAAAGGCAGTCCACGAAAGTTCAAAAGTCTATGTTTCTGAGTACATTAGCGAATTACTGTGGCGGACACCCTTTCCGCCAGCGCGCCTCTCCAAACGCCCGGCTCGATCCTTGCCAAACCGCCTCGGGCTGACGACGGCGACGATCCGTGTTCAGATGACGGAGAAGGCCGACGTTCGGACGGCCTGTGGTGGTGGACGATGGCGAGCGCGAAACAGAAGTCGGTCAAGGCGGCGACGATCAAGCTGGTACCCGAACCCCTGACGACTGTTTCGAACGCACCGCAGGAGCAAAGCCGCAGCCTCGAGAAGGCGCTCGGCCTGCAGGTCCGGCTGCTGCGTCGTGACCAGGAGCTGTCGCTCAACGATCTCGCGGCGGCCGCCGGCATCTCGGTCGGCATGATGTCGAAGATCGAGAACGGGCAGATCTCGCCGTCGCTGTCGACGATCCGTGCCCTCGCGGACGCGCTGAACACGCCGTTCACCTCGCTCTTCGCGTCGTTCGAGGAGAAGCGCGACTGCTCCTTCGTGCCGAAGGGCAAGGGCGTGGTGATCGAGCGGCGCGGCAGCAAGGCTGGGCACGTCTACGAGTTGCTCGGTGCCGTGCTCGGCGGCGACATCGTCGTCGAGCCCTACCTCATCACGCTGCAGAGCGACGCCGAGGCCTACACCGGCTTCCGGCATGCGGGCACCGAGCTCATCTACATGCTGACCGGCGAGGTCATCTACCGCCATTCCGAGCAGACGTTTCGCCTGAAGCCCGGCGACACGCTGCTGTTTGATTCCGGCGCGCTGCACGGGCCCGAGACGCTGGTGAAGGTGCCGATGACCTATCTCTCGATCATCATCTACCCACGCGGGCGCTGAGCGCGTTCCCGGTTTTTCCTAAAAGGAATATATGTTTCTTTGAAGTTGACCCGCTGTCGGCCCGCTGATATTTCGAGGACAGGAGACAGGGCATGTGTGGGATCGTCGGGCTTTTCCTGAAGACGCAGCGTCTCGAGCCGCGGCTCGGCGAGCTGACGACGGCGATGCTCGCGACGATGACCGACCGCGGCCCCGATAGCGCGGGCTTCGCGGTCTATGGCGCGGCTGCGCCCGGCCTAAAGATGACCCTCCGCGGCGCAGACCGCGGCCCGCTCGCGCTGGCGGTGAGCGCGCTCGAAAAGGCGCTGGCCACCAAGTTCGAGACGACGCTTCGCGACACGCACGCCGTCCTCGTCGTCGACCGGGACAAGGTCGCGCCGGCGACGCAATGGCTCGCCGCCAACGCGCCCGGCATCGATGTCGTCGGCATCGGCGAGCGCATGGAGATCTACAAGGAGACCGGCCTGCCGGCGGATGTCGCGGGACGCTTCGAGCTGGCGAAGATGGGCGGCACGCATGCGATCGGCCACACGCGCATGGCGACCGAGAGCGCGGTGACGACCAACGGCGCGCACCCGTTCTCGACCGGGCCGGACCAGTGCCTGGTCCATAACGGTTCGCTCTCGAACCACAATGCGCTGCGCCGCATGCTCCAGCACGAGGGCCTGTCCTTCGCCACGCAGAACGATTCCGAGGTCGCCGCCGGCTACCTCACCTGGCGCATGCGCCAGGGCGCGCCGCTGAAGGCCGCGCTCGAGCAGAGCCTCGACGATCTCGACGGGTTCTTCACCTTCGTCGTCGGCACGCAGACCGGCTTTGCGGTGCTGCGCGACCCGATCGCCTGCAAGCCGGCGGTGATGGCCGAGACGGACGACTACGTGGCCTTCGGCTCGGAATATCGCGCCCTCGTCGGCCTGCCCGGCATCGCGAAGGCCAACGTGTTCGAGCCGGAGCCAGCCAAGGTCTACGCCTGGGAGCGCGGCTGATGCCCGAGGTCGACCTGCGCCAGACCTCACGCCGCGAGCTCAACGCCGCCCTCCATCCGCTTTCCGCCGACACCAACGAGACGCATTGGGTGGTTCGCAATCCGGATGGGCAGCACGCGATCGCCTGCGGCCTCGACCTGCCGATCGGCCTCGAGATCGAGGGCAACGTCGGCTATTACTGCGCGGGCATGAACAAGCAGGCGCATGTGACGATCCGCGGCAATGCGGGGGTCGGCGTCGCGGAGAACATGATGTCCGGCATCGTCCATGTCGCCGGCAACGCCAGCCAGTCCGCCGGCGCCACGGCGCATGGCGGCCTGCTCGTCGTCGACGGCGATGCGGGGGCGCGCTGCGGCATCGCGATGAAGGGCGTCGACATCGTCGTCAAAGGCTCGATCGGCCACATGTCGGCCTTCATGGCGCAGGCCGGCTCGCTCATCGTGCTCGGCGATGCCGGCGAGGCGCTCGGCGACTCGCTCTACGAGGCCAGGCTCTTCGTGCGCGGCGCGGTGAAGAGTCTCGGCGCCGATTGCATCGAAAAGCCGATGCGCGACGAGCACCGCGCGATGCTGGCCGCGAAGCTCAAGGCGGCCGGGCTCAACGGCGAGATCGATATCGCGGAGTTCCGCCGCTACGGCTCTGCGCGGCAGCTCTACCATTTCCACGTCGACAATGCTGGAGCCTACTGATGGCGGGAGCCTATTGATGGACGAGAAGGTCCGCATCCCGCGCACCCTGCCCCGCCAGTCCGCGACCTTCGATGCCGCGACGCTCGCCGAGATCCGCCGCGCGGCGGCAACCGGCATCTACGACATCCGCGGCGCCGGCGCGAAGCGCAAGCTGCCGCATTTCGACGACCTGCTCTTCCTCGGCGCCTCGATCAGCCGCTATCCGCTCGAAGGCTATCGCGAGCGCTGCGCGACCGACGTCGTTCTCGGCACCCGCTTCGCGAAAAAGCCGATCGAGCTCAAAATCCCGATCATGATCGCCGGCATGAGCTTCGGCTCGCTGTCGGCCAACGCCAAGGAAGCGCTCGGACGCGGCGCGACGCTCGCCGGCACCTCGACGACGACGGGCGACGGCGGCATGACGCAGGAGGAGCGCGGCCACTCGCAGACGCTCGTGTACCAGTACCTGCCGTCGCGCTACGGCATGAACCCGGACGACCTGCGCAAGGCGGACGCGATCGAGATCGTCATCGGCCAGGGCGCCAAGCCCGGCGGCGGCGGCATGCTGCTCGGCCAGAAGATCACGGACCGCGTCGCCGCCATGCGCTCGCTGCCGCAGGGCATCGATCAGCGTTCCGCCTGCCGTCACCCCGATTGGACCGGCCCCGACGACCTCGCGATCAAGATGGAAGAGCTGCGCGAGATCACCGATTGGGAAAAGCCGATCTACGTGAAGGTCGGCGCGAGCCGGCCCTATTACGATACCGCGCTCGCGGTGAAGTCGGGCGCCGACGTCGTCGTCATCGACGGCATGCAGGGCGGCACGGCGGCGACGCAGGACGTCTTCATCGAGAATGTCGGCATCCCGACGCTGGCTGCGATCCGGCCGGCGGTGAAGGCGCTGCAGGACATGGGGCTCTACCGCAAGGTGCAGCTCGTCATCTCGGGCGGCATCCGCTCCGGCGCCGATGTCGCCAAGGCGCTGGCGCTCGGCGCCGATGCTGTGGCGATCGGCACGGCGGCGCTGGTGGCGCTCGGCGACAACGATCCGCGCTGGGAGGCCGAGTACGAGCAGCTCGGCACGACGGCGGGCGCCTTCGACGATTGGCACGAAGGCAACGATCCCGCCGGCATCACGACGCAGGACCCCGCGCTTGCCGCGCGGCTCGATCCCGTCGCCGGCGGTCGTCGGCTCGCCAACTATCTCGCGGTGATGACGCTCGAGGCGCAGACGATCGCGCGCGCCTGCGGCAAGTCGCATGTCCACAACCTCGAGCCCGAAGATCTCGTCGCACTGACGATCGAGGCCGCGGCGATGGCGGGCGTGCCGCTCGCCGGCACGTCGTGGGTGCCGGGTCAGACCGGCTTCTGACGCGGGCTGCGGCGTAACGAGCTTGAAAGGGCGATGGCCATGCTGGATCTCGAAGCCGCCGCGAAAGACCGCGGCATCAAGTACTTCCTGATCTCCTACACCGACCTGTTCGGGACGCAGCGCGCCAAGCTGGTGCCGGCGTCGGCGATCGGCGCGATGGCGCGCGACGGCGCCGGCTTCGCCGGCTTCGCGACCTGGCTCGACATGTCGCCGGCTGACCCCGACCTGTTCGCCAAGCCCGACCCCGACAGCCTGATCCAGCTGCCGTGGAAGCCGGAGGTCGGCTGGCTCGCGGCCGATCTCTACATGAATGGCGCGCCGGTGGAGCAAGCGCCGCGCAATCTGCTCAAGCGCCTCGTCGCCGACGCCGCCAAAGACGGCCTGGCGATGAAGACCGGCGTCGAATGCGAGTTCTTTCTCATCACGCCCGACGGCTCGGCGCCGGCCGACACCGCCGATCGGCAGGCCAAGCCCTGCTACGACCAATCCGCGCTGATGCGCCGCTACGACGTGATCGCCGAGATCTGCGATGCGATGCTGGGGCTCGGCTGGCGGCCCTACCAGAACGACCACGAGGACGCCAACGGCCAGTTCGAAATGAACTGGCACTACGGCGACGCGCTCGTCACCGCCGACCGCCACGCCTTCTTCAAGTACATGGCCCGCTCCATTGCCGAGAAGCACGGGCTGCGCGCGACCTTCATGCCGAAGCCGTTCGCCAACCTCACCGGTTCGGGCTGTCACGCGCATGTCTCACTGTGGCGCGGCGACAAGAATGTGTTCGAGGATACCGACGGCGAGCTCGGCGTCTCGCAGGCCGGCTATCATTTCATCGGTGGCCTGATGCATTCGGCCGAAGCGCTCGCGGCGATCACCAATCCGACGGTGAATTCCTACAAGCGCATCAACGCGCCGCGCACGCTGTCGGGCGCGACGTGGTCGCCGAGCAGCGTGACCTATACCGGCAACAACCGCACGCACATGATCCGGATTCCAGAGGCGGGCCGCTTCGAGTTCCGCCTCGCCGACGGCGCGGCCAACCCGTATCTGCTCCAGGCCGGCCTGCTTGCGGCCGGGCTCGACGGCATCCGCAACAAGCGCGATCCCGGCAAGCGGCTCGACATCAACATGTACACGCACGGGCACACGGTCGCCGATGTGAAGACGCTGCCGCTCAACCTGCTCGATGCGATCCGCGCGCTGCGCGAGAGCGCCGTGCTGAGCGAGGCGCTGGGTGCCTTCGTTCCCGCCTACGTCAAGCTGAAGACGGAAGAGTGGAACGATTACGCGCGGCATCTGACGCAATGGGAGCGGGACGCCACGCTCGATTGCTAGCTGTCATTCCGGGGTGCCGCAGGCGAACCCGGTGTGCTTCACCCGATCGAAGAAGAGGAACGGTTCCGGGTTCTCGCTATCGCGGGCTCTGGAGTGACGAGCGCTATGCCGGCACGGCGTCACGGAAGCGGAACAGGCTGATGTCGTGCTCGGTGTCGCCGTGCTGCGCGAGGTCGGCGAGGATGAGGCCGAGCAGGCTTGCGAACTTGAAGCCGTGTCCCGAGCACGGCGAGGCAAGCACGATGCGCGGATCCTCCGGCTGCGTGTCGACGAGGAAATGCGCATCCGGCGTGCGCGTGTACATGCAGGTCATGAGCTTCGTCGCCGGGCCGCCGACGTGCGGCAGGTAGCGATGCAGCATGGCGGCGATCTGCGCCTCGTCCTCTTCGGTGGTCGTGTCGTCGAGATCGCTCGCATGCGAGAGCGCGCGGCCGCGGACATGCGAGGCGGACTTCACGCCCGAGCCCGAAAAATTCGGAAAGCCGTAGATGTGGTCGTCGCGCGACTCGAGGATGAAGACCGGGAAGACGCTGGGATCGTAGAGTTCCGGCCGGCGCGGCGGAAACCAGCCGACGACCTGGCGCGTCACGGTGAGACTGCGCTTGAGGCCCGGCGCGAAGTCGGTGAGCCACGCACCGGCTGCGACGACGACGCTGCCCACTTCGATGGTCTCGCGCTCCGTGCGCACGACGATCGAATGCGGCTTCGGCTCGATGGCGATGACGCGGGTGTTGGCGCGAACTTCGGCGCCGCGTTGTGCGGCGGCCGCGACGAAGCGGCGGACCGCAGCCTCGGGCTTGAGAAAGCCGCCATCGGGTTGGAACAACCCCGTCCAGTCCCGCGGCAGGTTGAAGCCCGGAAAGCGGCTCGTCATCTCCCTGCCATTCATCATCTCGCGCGGCAGATCGTGCAGGCGCGACGAGGCGAGCGAGTTGCTGACGACCTTGGATCCGGGACATCCCGCCTCGAGGATGCCGGTGATGGTGAGAAGCGATCCGGCTTCGTGGCCGTCGATCGTCTCGAAGGCGCGCCATTCCTCGTAGGCGCGCCGGAGCAGCGGCACGTAGGCGGGATCCTCGAAATACGACAGCCGGATGATGCGGCTCTCGCCGTGCGACGAGCCGCGGTCGTGACCCGGCTCGAACTGCTCGAAGCCGACGACGCGCTGCCCCCGTTTGGCGAGCTGATAGAGCGCGGCGCTGCCCGCCGCGCCGAGCCCGATCACCGCGGTGTCGAACGTCGCTGCCATGGTCGTGAGCCTCTCCGCGTCCATCCCGCCTCATCGGCGTCCAGACTGCTGCCCGAAGCCTAGCCGATTTGCATCCGTTGCTATCATGACGCCGCTTTCGCGTCGCCGCATCCCCTGCTACGCAGGTCCGGCATGTTCCTTGCCACGAAACCTTGTTGCGTTCCAGGAAAATCGCCGAGCCTCGGCGACCACGCCATGGTTGGAGCCTCAAGATGGCCGAACTGAAGAAAGACAGCCTCTCCTTTTGGGAAACGTTAGGCCAATCGGTCGCCAACGTCTCACCGACGTTGACGCCCGCTTTGGCCGTCGCTGTCGTCGCCGGCATGGCCGGCACGGCCTCCTGGCTCGTCTATGTCGTCGCAACGATCGCCCTGCTCATCGTCGGCAGGAACGTCGGCAAGCTTGCCAAGCGCATCCCGGCCGCTGGCTCGTTCTTCATCTATGTCTCGCGCTCGCTCGGGCCGTCCTACGGACTGCTCGCCGGTTGGGCGATGCTTGCCGCCTATCTCACCACCGCAATGGCGCTGACGGTTGCGACGTCGATCTTCGTGAAGACGCTGTTCACGGCCCTTCACATCGCGATGGTGCCCAACACCATCCTAATCTACTTCATCGTCTCCGCCCTCGCTGCCTTCCTGTCGATGCGCGATATCCGCCTGTCGTCGCGAGTCGGCCTGACGCTCGAGGCGATCTCGATGGTCATCATCGGCGCCGTCACGGTCACCGCGCTCGCCACCAAGGGCTTCCACGTCGACACCGCCCAGTTCACGCTGAAGGGCGTCGACCCCGGCAAGGCGGTCCAGTCGATCGTCTTCGCGATCTTCTCCTATGTCGGGTTCGAGAGCGCCGCCACGCTCGGCAAGGAAGCTCGCGATCCGATGAAGGCCATCCCGCGCGCGATCCAGCTCACCGCGCTGTTCGCCGGCCTCTTCTTCGTCTTCACGACCTACGTGATCACACAGGGGTTCGGCGACGACGCAACGAAGCTCGGCGCCAGCGGCGCGCCGCTCTCCGACATTCTCGGCGACAACAATCTGCTCGTCGCGCTCGTCTATGTCGGGGCGACGATCTCCAGCTTCGCCTGCGCCATGGCCTCGCTCAACGCGTTCGGTCGCATGACCTATTCGCTCGGGCGCTACGGCTTCCTGCATAGCGCGATGGGCTCCGTGCACGTGCGCCACCAGACCCCGTACCTGGCGCTCGCCTGCGGCGCCATCCTCAACTTCGTCCTCTGCGTCGCTTTCGTGCGCAACGCCGAACTCGACACGTTCGGCTGGTACGGCACGCTCGCGTCCTACGGGTTCATCCTCGTCTATCTGATGTGCTCGATCGCGGCGCCGCTCTACCTCAAGAAGACGGGCGAGCTCACTGCAGGCACAATCGCCTACGGCGTCGCCGGCACGGTGCTGATGGCGCTGTCGCTGCTCGGCAGTCTCTATCCCGTGCCAGCCTATCCGATGAACCTGCTGCCCTACATCTTCGCCCTGTACATGTGCCTTGGCGCGGTGTGGTTCTTCGTGCTGAAGGCGAAGGCCCCGACCGCGCTGCTGCACATCGAGCACGACCTCGAGGTGGCGGACATCCCGCTGGGCGCGAAGGTGCTGTAGCGACCATAAGGCCCGCAAACCGCGCCACCTGAGGCATGGCCGCTCAGGTGGCGCGTTGCGCTGGTCCCACTGGAACCAAGCAAACAAGAGAATGTTGGGCGACCGATTTCACGGGAGACCCGACATGGCCGAACGCTCGACGACGCTCGATGACCGCCAGAAGGTCTGGGAGTTGGTCCAGGACATCAAGACCGCATTGCTGGTGACCACGGGCGGAGGCGGCCAGTTGCACGGCCGTCCCATGGTTGCGATGAACAAGGAGTTCGACGGCGAGCTGTGGTTTGCCTCACGCGACGGCACGCCGAAGCTCGACGATATCAACGACCACCCGCAGGTATTGCTCGCCTACTCCGAACCGAAAAGCCAGGACTACGTCTCGCTCTCCGGGCATGCCGCGCTTGTCCGCGATCCAGCGAAGGTCAAAAGCCTGTGGTCGGAGCCGATGCGCGTCTGGTTCCCGAAGGGCCCCGACGATCCGGCGATCACGCTGATCAAGGTGACGGTTGACAGCGCCGAGTATTGGGACGCGCCGTCGTCGTCCTGGGTCTATGCGACCGGCTATGCGAAAGCGCGCCTGACGGGCGAGGCGCCGAAGAACGTCGGCGAGAACAAGGTCGTCGACTTCTAGGCGCTCGCACCGCACGCCTTATCGAACACCGGAGGGGCCGCGAGGCGGAGGTAGGTGTCGTCGAAGCCCACCACCTTCGTGAGGCGCGGCTTGTCGAGAATGTGGATCTCGCGGCCCTTGGTGGCGATGAGCTTCTCCTCGCGGAGTCGGCGGAGGCTCTTGTTCATGTGCACGAGCGAGAGGCCGAGCGCGCTCGCAAGCTCTTGTTGCGTCAGGTTGATTTCGAAGGCGCCGTCGCGGACGCGGTCGATCGCGCCGAGCCGCGCCTCGAACTCGAGGAATAGCGAGCCGATGCGATGGGGCGCGCGACGGTGGCCGATGTTCATCGCCCATTCGCGGAAGATCGCGCTGTCGACCAGCGTGTCGTGCCACAGCATCTTGGCCATCAATGGATAATTGTCGCACAGCGCGATGAGAGCGCCGTGCGGCACCTCGGCGACAATCGACGGCTCGTGCGCCACAAGCGCGTGGTCGGTCTTGTCGAAAAACAACGTCTGCAGGTCGACTGCATCGTTGGGGAAGCTGATCGAGATGATCTGGCCGTTGCGGTTGGCACGTTTCTGCCGGCTGATCAGGCCTTCGATGAGAAAGACGCTGTACTCCGCCTTGCTGTCTTCCCTGACGACCACATCCTGGGCGTTGACGTGCCGGAGGTTCGCCGGCATCGCAAGCAGCGCGTCGCGCGCCGCCGGCGGGAGGGGGTGTCGCCTCTCCAACTTGGTGAGGTAGGCGGCGAGCGGAGGGAATTTGTCCTTGGTCATTCGTGCGTCCGACTGCAGCGATGTCTTTGCGAGTTCCCTCCTCACCGTCAAGCTGCCGAAGACCAAGTCGAGTTCGGGCGTAGAGCGACGCGCACCGAGGGATTCGCGCAGGCAAGCTGAGCGGATTCGCCGAAACAGACGCAACACAATCTTTCACACCGTCAAATGACATAAGCTGCCTGGCGAGCCGCTGACCGGGCGTTGCTCGTGTGTGACGAATAGGCCCGCAACCGACAGCGCGCCCCGCGACTTGAGCCAGTCGAAATCTCTGGGGACGCGCTCGATCGCAACCTCAACATGCAGGAGCGGTGCGGATGGACTTCGGTATCAAAGGCAAGACGGCAGTCGTCACCGGCGCGGATTCCGGGATGGGCCTTCTGACGGCGCAGATGCTGCTCGAAGAGGGCGTGCGCGTCGTCGTCGCAGACCAGAAGCAGGACGATATCGCCGGCGCAGCGAAGGCGCTGACACGCTACGGCGAGGTGCATCCCGCGGTCGTCGACGTAACGAAGACCGACAGCGTCGAGGCGCTGCGCGAGCTTGCGTTGGCAAGGCTCGGGCATGTCGACTTCCTCGTCAACAGCGCCGGCGTTACAGGGGCGACCGGCGAATTCCACACGATCGACGACGATGGCTGGCTGAAGACGCTCGACGTCGACCTGATGGGCGCGGTCCGCATGGTGCGGGCGTTCGTCCCGCACATGGTCGAGCGCAAGACCGGCCGCATCATCCTGTTCGGCTCGGAAGATGCCGAGCAGCCCTACCCCGACGAGCTGCCGTATTGCGCCGCCAAGGCGGGCGTCCTCAACCTCACGAAGGGTCTCTCGAAGACCTATTCCAAGCACAACGTGCTCGTGAACACGGTGAGCCCCGCCTACATCGCGACGCCGATGACGGATGCGATGATGGAGAAGCGGTCCAAGGAGATGGGCGTCTCCTTCGAGGAGGCCGTGACGAGCTTCCTCGACGCGGAGCGACCCGGCATCGAGATGCGGCGGCGCGGTGAGGCGCACGAGGTGGCGGCGCTGATCGTGTTCCTGTGCTCGCAGCAGGCGAGCTTCATCACCGGCGCCAATTATCGCGTCGACGGCGGCTCCGTCGCGACGGTCTAGCTGCGGTGCCAAAGGCTCGGCCTTGAAGCCGCTCGCCCCCGACCTCGCCTATCGCCTGCTCGAAGCGGGGCCCCTCCTTCTCGTCACGACGATGGACGAGGGGCGTGCCATTCGGCCTTACGCCGCAGCCGGCGTCGAAGGTGGCACCGCCGCTGATCAAGGAATGTCTCGCCAACATCGAGTGCCGCGTCGTCGACGATACGTTGGCTGAGCGCTACGACCTGCTCATCCTCGAAGCCGTCGCGATCAGCTACGACGACAAGCGCAAGGAACGCCGGACGCTGCACCACAGTGGCGACGGGACGTTCTGCGCGGACGGCGAGCTTGTCGATCTGCGCGAGCGCATGGTGCTGTGGAAGGGTTTTCAGCGCGATCTCTCGCGACGTCAAAGTCGATCAGCGCGACCTTGCGGAAACGGATGCGCAAGGACTTTGCGCTATCGACAGGCATCGCCCCCGGACTTCGCTCATGCGCCGCGCTTTTGCCCGTCGATCCCTGCTGGCCGCCCTGCTCGTCACCGAGCTTCTCGTCGGCGTCGAAGCCGCGCGGTCGACGAGCAGCGAGGTCGTGATCTCGCAGCGCGACAAGCAGTTCCAGCCGGGCGTCGTCACGGTCGAGGCGGGCCAGCCCGTCGTCATCGTCAACGATGACGGCGGTACCGTGCACCACGCCTACGTCGAGTCCGAGACCTTCAACTTCGACTCCGGCGACCAGAACCCCGGCACGAAGACCCGGATCGTCTTCCCAGCGAAGGGAGACTTCCAAGTCCTGTGCGGCATCCATCCGAAGATGAAGCTCGACGTGCACGTCCGCTGAGGACGCCGACGATCTAGAGGATCGTCGTGTGGTACAGCGCGGCGTGGGCGAGGTAGTACACGCCGAGGAACCCCGCCAGGGCGCCGCCGAAGCCGAAGGGCAGCGCGATCACTTCCTTCACGCTCGGCAGGCGCTTGGCGTCGTCCCGCATCAGGGCGAAGAGCACACCGATGACACCGGCATGGCCGATCGCGTCGACCCTTCCGAAGGCGGGGATCGCCGAGATGAAGATCGCCGCCAGCATGATCGCGGCGCAGCGACGCGAGAACGGCGTCATCAGCAGCGCGAAGGCGAGAGCGAACTCGACCGTGCCGGCGGCCCGCATGTAGAAGGCCGGATCGAAGCCGAGCGACATGCCGGGATGCGACACGAAGAGCGGGAAGGTCCAGCCCGGATAGGCCCACTTCTCGATCGACGCCCACATCAGGGTGATCGCGATGCTCCAGCGCAGCACATCGAGCGGCCGCTTGCCGAAGATGGTGCGGTTCAAGCCGATCGCAGCGAAATAGGCCGCGACGCCGAGGAAGACCGGATAGTCGGCAAGGTGGAACGCGCCGTACTTGGCGAGCGCCATGACGTAGAGCGACGCGAGGCCGAGCGCGGCGACGGGCAGCGTGCGGCGGTCGATGAGACAGATCGCGATGAGAAGCTGCAGCCACGGCACGAAGGGCGACGTGGTGGTAAGCTCGGGCGTCAGGAGAACGCCGCCGAGCGTAAAGGCGCCAATCATCATGAAGCCGACGCCGGCCCGCACCATGACGTCGGGCTGCACCGCGACCAGCGCGAACACGCGATCCAGCGCGCGATTGAGCTTCTCACCGACGAACGAGCGATCGACGAGCGCACCTAGGACGAGCGCCGCGATCGCGATCACGCAGAGAAGCTCGAAATCCTGACAGAGAACGTTGCCGAGCCCTTCAGGCTGACCGGCAACCGAGTAGGCACAAAACCATTTGACGTGTGCCTGCGCCGCCGAAAGTGGAAAAAGACCGAACGCCGTCGTGGCCGCACCTATCGCCGCGCGCCTGAACTCGTATCCACGCAACATGTGAGCCCCCGCACAGCCGTGTCCCCACCCGGCTGATGCAGTTAATATACCCGATTTTAAGCAAAACGCTCGTCCTTCGCTTACCTTTGGTTAACCGCTGTGGCGGACCCACACACAATGACGTCAGACGTTAAGAGAATGGGAAGCGGCCGCCTCGCATGCTATCCGCACGTTCCGAAACGGAGGGCTTTCGACCGTGGCATTCTTGAGCGTCGCCAGCCTTGCAGGCGGAACAGCCGTGAGCTGCTTTGCCGATCGGCTGCCGATCCAGACGCCCCGGGCAGAGCTGCTCGGCGGCGTGATGCTGGTCTTCGGGCTGGTTGTAATCGGCTGCGGGCTGTCGCCCTACATCCACTGACGCGCCGACGACGCTCGGGCTGCTTAATCGCCGCCCCTATCGCGCCAGAACGTAGCGCGTCTCCCCCGACAGGGTTTTGAGGAACGCGACGAGGTCGGCTTTCTCGTCCGCCGACAGATGCAGCGGACGGATGACATCGGCGCGGCTCGGCCGCTCGATCCCACCGCGATCGTAGAGATCGACCACATCCTTGAGTGTCGCGCGGCTGCCGTCGTGCAAGTAGGGCGCGCGATCGGCAACACCGCGCAGGCTCGGCGTCTTGAACGCGTACTGCAGCTTCACCGACGTCTTGAAGGTCTTGCCGCGACCGAGATCGTCCGTGCTTGAGCCGATGTCGTGATAGGAGCCCTCGGTGAGCGACGCGCCCGAATGGCATTCGGCGCAGCGACCTTTGCCGGTAAAGATCGCGAAGCCGCGTTTCGCGTCGTCGCCGATCGCAGCCTGGTCGCCGGCGACCCAGTGATCGAACGGCGTGTCGGCTCGTAGCGAGCTCACATACGCGCCGAGCGCTCGCAAGATCCGACCGTCGTCGATGCCGTCGCTGCCGAAGGCCGCCTTGAACGGCTCGGCGTAGGCCGCGTTGCGGCGCAGGCGGTCCGTCGCGTCCGATAGCGGCAGCCCCATGTTGGTGGGCGACGTGATCGCGAAGGTCGTCACCGCGGCGACGCTGGCGAAACGCCCCGTCCATCCGAAACGATCAAGCGTGCCGACATCGAGAAGCGTGGGCGACTTGAAGGCGAGCATGTGGCCGCCGTCGCCGATCGCGCGCGGCTCGCTGTTGCTCCATCCGTGCCCGGCTTGGTGACAGATCGCGCAGGCGGAATGTCCGGAGGCCGACAGGCCGGGGTCGTTGAACAGCATACGACCGAGGCGCCAGGTGGCGTCGCGCTCGGCGATCTTTTCTTCGACCGGCATCGGCGCCGCAGTGCGGAACGCGGCCTTGGCCGTCGCGAGTCGCGTGTCGGCGATAGAGCGCGCGCCGAGCACGCCCGCAACTGTTGCGCAACCAACGATGCCTGCCGCAACCAGACGGGGTGTAATCGAGGGGATCATGTCGCAACCTAAGCGCGGCGCGTTGACGATCCGTGAAAATCAGCCGGCGCGGACGGAGCCGACGAAGCGCCGCGCTTCCTCGCTGAGCACGGACGATTGCCGCGCCAAGCCCTGCGCCGACGCGAGCAGGCCGGTCGCTGCGCGGCGCGTCATCGCCGCGCCCTCGCTCACCGACTCGAGCTGCGACGAGACGTCGGCGGTCAGATGCGCGCTCGCCTGCGTGCCGTGCATCATCTCCGTCGTAGCCGCGCCCTGGCTCTCCAACACGCCCGACATGCCGTGCGTCGCCTGCGCCATATCGGCGATGGTCTGGCTGATCCGGCTGATCGCGTCACCCGCGTCCGTCGCGGCAAAGCGGATGCTCTCGATGCGCTGGCGGATCTGGACCGTCGCGCGGCCGGTCTCGTCGGCGAGCCCTTTGACCTCGCTGGCGACGACGCTGAAGCCGCGACCGGCCTCGCCCGCGCGCGCCGCCTCGATCGTGGCATTCAGCGCGAGCAGGTTCGTCTGTCGTGCGATGCCGGAGATCAGCGAGATCACCGTCTCGACCTCCTGCGCCGATTGCTCGAGGCTGCGGATCGATGCGGTCGTCCTGTCGGCTTCCGCCACGGCCTGCTGGGCGATGCTCGTCGAACGCGCCATCCGCCCGTTGATGTCGCCGACCGCGTCGGAGAGGCGCTGCGTGCCGAGCACGACCTCCTGCATCGTCGTCGAGGCCTGCTTGGTGACGCCGGCCACGGTGCGCACGCCGGCGGTGGTCGACTCGGCGTGCCCGAGCAGCGATTCAGCCGAGCCCTGCATCTGAGTCGCGAGGTTGGTGACGTCCGACACCACGCTGCCGACGACATCCTCGAAGCGCTTCGCCATCGTGCGCATCAGATCGGCGCGCTCGTCCTCGGAGCGCTTGCTGATCGCCTGCTGCTCCTCGCGCAGGCGCGCCGCCTCGACCACCGTCGTCTGGAAGATCGTCAGCGCCCGGCTGATCGCACCGATCTCCTCGCGCCACTCGGTGCAGGGGATCGTGACCGACACGTCGCCGTCCGCAAGCCGGCGGATCGCGTCGGTGATCTGCGTGATCGGCCGCGCGAACAGGCGATGCAGCACGAAGCCGAGGATGGCGGCGGCCAGCACGGCGATCAGCGGCGCGAGGACATTGGTCCAATAGGCGGTGGCGAGGGCACTCGTGCGGGCCTCGTTGCGCGCCGCGAGATTGCGCCGATCCTCGGCCTTCACCTCCTCGAGCGTGTGCAGGATGCGGCCCAGCACGCCTTCCGCCCCGATGGCGCCCGCGGCCTCGGCCGGCTTGTCGCCAGCGAAGACCTGCCCGCGCCACGTCTCGATCAGAACGCCGAGACGCTCGATCCGCCGCTGCTGCAGGGGATGGCCGGCGGTCAGCCGGGTCAGCGTGGCGAGCGCCGCCTTGATGTCCGAATCGCCGTCGCGGAAGCGATCGAGAAAGCTCGGGTCGCGCGACAGCAGGAAGCCACGGACGTCGCTCTCCTGCTTGAGGACGTCGATCCAGACCGTCTTCGTCGCGTCCAGGACCTCAAACGACTGAACGGTGCGCTGGTCGGAGGATTCGATGCGCCAGAGGCTCGGCAGCGTCGCCGCGCCGCCGCTGAGTCCGATCACGATCAGAATGCCGAAGCACACCGCGACCTTCGTCGCGATGCGGAGGTTGACGGCCCATGACACAAGCCCTCGAAACATCGACGTCCAGGTGATGGAAAACAGGCGGTTAACCTGCCCCGGAATACTTAATTTTCCTTGGCGATTCCCGCTCTCTGGCCGGTCTTCGAAAGCCGGAGAACAAATAATCGTGCTCGGTCGTACATGACTTCAACTAGGAGTGTCGTCATCGTCGCCATTGCTAGCGCGGCTCGCAAAACAGCTGCGGCAGCCGAAGCGACCAGCTCCAACGACGAAAGAGGCACATCCCGCCGCCGCGCGGCGATCCGATATGTAATTGCGCCGCAAGCAGCGGCGAAGGTACCCGCAAAGGAACGATGGCCTTGAAAGGCACGGTGATGTTGAAGCTGGGGTTTGCCGCTCTGGTCCTTCCGGCCCTGCTGCTCAGCGGAGCCGCGCACGCGGCATCCGGCCCTTGGGTGAAGAGCGAGCACGTCTCGGCGCGCCTCCTCTCGGCGGCCGGCGGCACCGGCGATCTGTCGATCGTGCCGGCCGGCATTGAGATCGCGCTCGAGGGCGATTGGAAGACCTACTGGCGCTCGCCGGGCGATGCCGGCCTGCCGCCGACGCTCGACTGGAAGGGCTCGCAAAACCTCGCCTCGGCCACCCTGCTCTACCCCGCTCCGCAGCGCGTCACGGTGCTCGGCATCCAGACCTTCGGCTACAAGCACGACGTTGTCTTTCCGCTCGATCTCGCGGTCGCGCAGAAGGGCAAG
This sequence comes from Beijerinckiaceae bacterium, assembly GCA_965277735.1. Classification (GTDB taxonomy): domain Bacteria; phylum Pseudomonadota; class Alphaproteobacteria; order Rhizobiales; family Beijerinckiaceae; genus RH-AL1. Next base: position 1,992,341 of record CBDIDO010000003.1, on the reverse strand, counting down.
CCGCTCGACCTCAAGCTCGCGCTCGACGTCCTCGTCTGCGCCGAGCAATGCATTCCCAAGCACTTCGATCTCACCCTCGGCATCCCCGCCGGCGCGGCGACGCCCGACGTCGATGCGCAGATCCTGGCGAAGGCGCACGCGGCCGTGCCGGGCGACAGCCGCACCTCCGGCCTTTCGATCGTCAGCGCCGAGGAAGTGTCGGACAAGGGCAAGGCCGCGCTCGAGGTGAAGGCCACCTCCGACCAGCCCTTCGCGCAGCCCGACATCGTCCCGGAGGTCGAGCCCGACGCCAACCTCGGCACGCCGCGTGCCGCCTTCACGGCCGACCGCCGCGCGGTGGTCTTCGACCTGCCACTGTCGCATCCGCTCCCCGTCGGCGCCAAGCTGACCGGCCGCAAGCTGACGCTCACGCTCACCGACGGCCCGCGTGCGCTCGAGCAGAAGACCGCGATCACGCAAGGCGCCTCGGCGGTCGAGGAGGAGCCTGGCCCGTCGCTTGTCGCCATGCTGGCGGTCGCGCTGCTCGGCGGCCTGATCCTCAACCTGATGCCCTGCGTGCTGCCGGTGCTGAGCCTCAAGTTCATCTCGGTGGTCAGCCAGGGCGGCCGCGCGCCGGGCGCGGTGCGCGCCGGCTTCCTGGCGACGGCGGCGGGCATCATCGTATCCTTCCTGGTCATCGCCGGCGCGCTGATCGCGGTGAAGGCGGCCGGGCGCTCGATCGGCTGGGGCATCCAGTTCCAGGAGCCGGCCTTCATCGCGGCGATGGCGGTGCTCGTCACGGTGTTCGCCTGCCACCTCGTCGGGTTGTTCGAGGTGCCGCTGCCGCGCTTCATCGCCAACGCCGCCTCGAGCCGCACGGGGCCGGACGAGAGCCTCGCCGGTCATTTCGCGACCGGCGCCTTCGCCACCCTGCTCGCCACGCCCTGCTCGGCGCCGTTCCTCGGCACGGCGGTCGGTTTCGCGCTCGCCGGCAATGTCGGCGTGATGCTCGGCATCTTCCTCGCGCTCGGGATCGGCCTCGCCCTGCCCTATCTCGCGATCGCCGCGTTCCCGCGCCTCGCCACGATGATGCCGAGACCGGGCAAGTGGATGCTGTGGCTCAAGCAATTCATGGCCGTGCCGCTGGCCGCGACGGCGGTCTGGCTGGTCACGATCCTCGCCGCGCAGGTCGGGCTCGTCGCCGGCCTCTCGGTGGCCCTGCTGCTCGGCGCCATCACGCTCCTGCTCTATGGGCACGATCGCCTGCCCGAAGCGCGCCGCGGCCTCGTGCTCCCCGTCGTGACGGTGATCGGCCTCACGGCGATCCTGCTGCCGGACGTCATCGCCGCGCAGGTCGGCAAGCGCGGTGCCGAGGCCAACGGCGCGATCGCATGGACCACGTTCGACCGCGACAAGATCCGCAGCCTCGTCTCGCAGGGCAAGACCGTGTTCGTCGACGTGACGGCGGACTGGTGCCTCACCTGCCAGGCCAACAAGCGCTTCGTGCTGTCGAAGACCGACGTCGCCAAGCGGCTGAACAGCCAGACGGTGTCGATGCAGGCCGACTGGACGCGGCCCGACCCGGCGATCGGCGCCTATCTCGCGAGCTACGGGCGCTACGGCATCCCGTTCAACATCGTCTACGGGCCGGCCGCGCCAGGCGGCGTGGTGCTGCCGGAGCTGCTGACCGCGGGCGACGTCGGCGCAGCGCTCGACAAGGCTTCCGGCAAGCAGGCCGCGGCGGGGGACGTGGTGCGAAGCTTCGCATCCACCGAAACCGAGCGGCGCTGAGGCTAGCCGATCGGTGGGGGTGCTGCAGGCCGCCGGTCTGCGGCGCTTTCTAGTTCTCGTCGAAGCAGCCGCTGAACGAGACGCTCGAGGCGCCGTCGGCGCGAGCGTGGCACTCGTTGTCGTAGGGCACGAGGCGGTTGCCGCCCATCGATGCGCAGACCGGCGTGACGCGATCGCAACTCCCGTCCGTGACCGCGACGCTGCGGCCTGTGACCAGCGCCGAATCGTCGTCGGCGTATGCGGCGCCGCAGGACAGCAGTCCGACCGTCACCAGAACAGCGCCAATGAGTCTCATGTCGGTCCCCGAATTTGAATCACGCCCCGCCTTGGCGCTCACGCTTAACCGAACGTTCATCTTCGCCATCCGGTTCCCGCGAACGTTGGAGCCCCTCTCGGCCCTCCTCCCGCGCCGCCTCGAACACCTCCCAGGCCGCCCCGGCGTTCAGGGCGGCGATGGCCAGGCCGACGACGAGGTCGGGCCAGGGCGAGCGGGTCGCGGCGGTCACCGGCGCGACGGCGATGATCGCGAGATTGGCCAGGACGTCGTTGCGCGCCGAGAGGAAGGCCGCCTTGACCAGGCTGCCGCCCCGCGACCGCTGCGCGGCGAGCAGCCAGGCGCAGGTCGCGTTGACCGCCAGCGCGCCCAGCCCGGTGAACCCGAGCGCCAAGGGGGCCGGCGGCGTCCCGCTCGACCAGCGCAACCAGGCCATGACGAGGGTCGCGAGACCCGGCACCAGGATGATGGCGGCCAGCACCATGCCGAGCCGCGCGCGCGCCGGCGCCGACCACGCCAGCCCGACGATCAGCAGGATGCCGATCGAGGCATCTTCGAGAAAGTCGACACTGTCGGCGAACAGCGACACCGAGCCGATCGCGAGCGCGACCGCCACTTCTACGGCGAAGTAGCCGAGGTTCAGGGATGCGACCCATCGGGCGACCCGCGCGAGCGCACGATCGTCTGGCTCGCTCACTGAATCCCCTCCGAGATCACCAACAAGCTCTTAATCACGTTCACCAATTGCCACTCAAAAGCCGCGGGTTTGGATCGGGCTGTGTCCGCCTCGCACTAGCTGAGATCGGGCGACGCACGTAACACAACGGCACCGGCGAAGGCGCCGGCGGACGAGCAACCCACTCGCATCCTCCAAAGGCAGATTGAAGTGGCCGAGAACACGCTGAGCCTGAACAAGACCTTGATGCTTTTCGGCCTCGCCGCGATGGCGATGATCGTCGCCGCTTTGTTCGCGACGATGCCGTCGGCCGGTCAGCTCGAGGCCCGCGAGCGCACGACCCATATTCCCTGCCACACCGAGCAGGTCGCCCTGGACCAGGGGTACGGCGTCAGCCGCATGGTCGAGCGTCGCGTCTGCGACGACTACTGAGCCCACTCACTTCGTCAGACTCGCGATGAACGCTTCGCGGGAGGCCGGCAACGCCTTCCCGTGCGGCGCATAGACGTCCCGGTCCAGGAAATAGCCCGTCAGGGCGAACCCCGCCCGCATGTCGTCGGCGTCCGCGTCACCCTCCCCCGCCAGCACGAAGGCGGGCAGCGCCAGCATCCTGTCACGATACGGCGTGCCCGCTGCGCGCGAGACCGCGCGACCCGATTTCGGCGAGACATAGACGAGTTCCTCGCGCACGCCGGTCGCGGCGCAGCTGTCGAGATCGAGCCCGAAACCGCTCTCGGCCAGGATCGCCGCTTCCAAGAGCACGAATCGCGGCGCCGCGGCGTCGGGCTGCTCGAGTAGCTCGACGATCTCGAGGGCCGCCTCGTAGAGCGACTCGCTCGGCTCGCGCTCGGCGAGCAGGCGCATCAGCTCGCTGACGAAGTTGAGCCCATGCAGGCTGGCCGGCCGCGCCATCAGCGTCGCCGCACGCTGGCGGGTCGTCTCGACCGCGTAATAGCCGAGATGCTCGTCGAGCCGGGCGCGCCACGTCAGCTCCACCTCGTTGCCGGGCTGCAGCAGCGGCGCCATCCGCTTGCCGCGGCCGCCGCGCACGAGGCCGAGATGGCGACCGTGGGCGCGCGTCATCACCTCGAGGATGACGCTCGTCTCGCCGTGCCGGCGGCCGCCGATGATGAGGCCCTCGTCGCGCCATTCCATGCCGAGCGGCATAGCACGGCGGCTGCGATTCCCAGTTGATTGCGGTCGGGGAAAGGTCTATCCACGGACCTTCACGAGGTTTTCCGAATCCGATGGCCCAGCGCCTTATCGTAGATCGAGCGCCACTGACGGGACGAGGCTGAGGCCTCGGTTGCCCGCCACTGGCGCTTACCCGAGGCCCTAAGGGGCCTTTTTTATTGTCCGGAAAACCAACCCACCAACCCGAGATCGAGATCATGTCCGAGACCGCCGACACCAAGCCCCGCGAGATGACCGGCGCGCAGATGGTCGTCCAGGCTCTGAAGGACCAGGGCGTCACCACGCTGTTCGGCTATCCCGGCGGCGCCGTGCTTCCGATCTATGATGCGCTCTACGGTCAGACCGACATCAAGCATGTGCTCGTCCGCCACGAGCAGGGCGCGGCGCATGCGGCCGAAGGTTACGCGCGCTCGTCCGGCAAGGTCGGCGTGCTGCTCGTCACCTCCGGTCCCGGTGCGACCAACGCGATCACCGGGCTGACCGACGCGCTGCTCGATTCGATCCCGCTGGTCTGCATCACCGGCCAGGTGCCGACGCATCTGATCGGCTCCGACGCGTTCCAGGAATGCGACACGGTGGGGATCACCCGCCATTGCACCAAGCACAACTATCTGGTCCGCTCGATCAAGGACTTGCCGCGTATTCTTCATGAAGCGTTTTATGTCGCGAGCCATGGCCGGCCGGGCCCTGTCGTCATCGACATCCCGAAGGACGTGCAGTTCGCGCGCGGGCCGTACGACGCGACGGTGACGACGGAGCACAAGACCTACAAGCCGCAGCTCGAGGCCGACCCCGTCCGCATCGAGCAGGCGGTGGCGATGATGGCCGCCGCGCGCAAGCCGGTCTTCTACACGGGCGGCGGCATCATCAATGCCGGCCCCGAGGCCTCGCGCCTGCTGCGCGAGCTCGTCGCGCTGACCGGCTTCCCGATCACCTCGACGCTGATGGGCCTCGGCGCCTATCCGGCGACGGGTAAGAACTGGCTGGGCATGCTCGGCATGCACGGCACCTACGAGGCCAACCACGCGATGCACGATTGCGATGTCATGATCAACATCGGCGCGCGCTTCGACGATCGCATCACCGGCCGTCTCGATGCTTTCTCGCCCGGCTCGCGCAAGATCCACGTCGATATCGACCCCTCCTCGATCAACAAGATCGTCAAGGCGGATGTGCCGATCATCGCCGATTGCACGCATGCGCTGCGCGCGATGATTGCGACGTGGAAGGCGCGCGGATACGCGGCCGACAAGACGGCGCTGTCGCAATGGTGGACGGCGATCGACGAATGGCGCGGTCGCAAGTCGCTGTCATTCAAGTCGTCGAAGACCACGATCAAGCCGCAGCATGCGGTCCAGCGCCTCTACGAGCTGACCAAGGCCCGTGACACCTACATCACGACCGAGGTCGGCCAGCACCAGATGTGGGCCGCGCAGCACTATGGGTTCGACGAGCCGAACCGATGGATGACGTCGGGTGGCCTCGGCACGATGGGCTACGGCCTGCCGGCGGCGATCGGCGTCCAGATGGCGCATCCGAACGCGCTCGTCGTCGACGTCGCGGGCGAGGGCTCGATCCTGATGAACATGCAGGAGATGTCGACCGCCGCGCAGTACCGGCTACCGATCAAGATCTTCATCTTGAACAACGAGTACCTCGGCATGGTGCGCCAGTGGCAGGAGTTGCTGCACGAGAAGCGCTATTCGGAGAGCTACTCGCACTCCCTGCCCGACTTCGTGAAGCTCGCCGAGGCCTACGGCGCGCACGGCATCCGCGTGTCGGATCCGGCCGACCTCGATGCGGCGATCATGGAAATGATCGACACGCCGAACGCGGTGATCGTCGACTGCCTGGTCGACAAGATGGAGAATTGCTTCCCGATGATCCCGTCGGGCAAGGCGCACAACGAGATGATCCTCGCCGACGACGCCGACCTCGAGCTGGAAAACATGATCGACGCGCGCGGGCGGGAGCTGGTTTAGCCGATTGCGGTCTTTCCTTCTCCCGCTTGCGGAAGAAGGTGGCCCGACGCAGCCGGGTCGGATGAGGGGACTCTCCGCTTCTCTTCCGACGCCGGCGCAAGCGGGACCGCCCCTCATCTGACCCCGCTTCGCGGGGCCACCTTCTCCCGCAAACGGGAGAAGGAGATCCGAGACCCTTCTTGAAAGACGCGAAGATGAACGCCCCGAGCCCGCAGCCGCCCTCCCCATACACCGCGCCGCCGAACGAGCGCGCGCAGGTCACCCACACGCTGTCCGTCCTCGTCGACAACGAGCCGGGCGTGCTCGCCCGCGTCGTCGGCCTCTATTCGGGGCGCGGCTACAATATCGCGAGCCTCACGGTCGCCGAGGTGGCGCATGCCGACCACCTCTCGCGCATCACCATCGTCACCTCGGGAACGCTCGAGGACATCGAGCAGATCACGCTGCAGCTCGACCGCCTCGTGCCGGTGCATTCGGTGACCGACCTCACCTTGCGCGGCGACAGCGTCGAGCGCGAGCTGGCGATGATCAAGGTCGCCGGGCGCGGCGAGGACCGCCAGGAGGCGCTTCGCCTCGCCGAGGCGTTCCGCGGCCGCGTGATCGATGCCTCGACCGACAGCTTCATCTTCGAGATGACGGGCGCGGCCTCGAAGATCGACCATTTCGTCGACCTGATGCGGCCGATCGGGCTGGTCGAGGTGTCGCGCACCGGCGTCGCCGCGATCACCCGCGGGCCGGGGAAGATGCCGTAGGCGCGAGTACGCCTAGCGGGATCAGTGCGCCCGCGGCCGCAGCGGGCCGACCGACAGGCCGCGGAACAGGCTCGAGACGTTGACGCGCGTGCGCTCGAGCAGGCTCGGGTGCGGGTCGTGCTCGCGGCGGTAGACATCGATCGCGTAGCGGGCGCGGTCGATGGCGCCGAGAAGGTTCGGGTCGCGGCAGCGGGCGTCGGCTTCGCCGCGTTGCGCCTCGACCAGCTTGCAGAGCCCCGCCATCTCCTCGAAACCGAGGACCGCGGCGGTCTCGCGCACGTCGCGCAGCGTCTTGGCGAACTCGGGCGAGGCCAGGCCCTTGCTGTCGATCGCCGCAGCAGCGGCGTCGAGCAGCCCGGAGAAGTCGCGCAACGTGTCGGCCGCCTCGTCCTCTTCGAGCCGGCCGGTGAACTTGGCGAAGACGGCAAGGCGCCACACCGGCTTCCAGTCGTTGCCGATGACGCCGCCCTCGGCGACGAGGCCGCCGACCAGGCGCAGCAGGCGCCGCGGCTCGATCGGTTTGGCAATGAACGTGTCGATGCCCGACCAGAAGGAATATTGCTTGGCGTCCGACTGCTGGGTGGCGGTCAGCGCGGCGATCTTGACGCCCGACATCACGCCTTCGCGGGCGCGGATGCGCGCCGCCGCCTCGAAGCCGTTCATGCCCGGCATCTCGATGTCCATCAGGACGAGGTCGTAGGTGCGGCTCCAGGTGGCGTTGCACGCCTCCTCGCCGTCGCTGGCGAGGTCGACCTCGTAACCGGCGGACAGGAGGATGTCGCCGATGATCTCCCGGTTGAGCTCGGTGTCGTCGACCAGGAGGATGCGGGCGCCATGCTGGCTCGCCAAACGTTCGATGTCGGACATAATCGCACCGTGGGATTTCGCGTTATCGCAAAATTCAACACAACACGGTTTCCCGACCGTTAACGGCACAGCCGCGAACCGAGGGCAAAAAACAGGCCTTGCAATCGCTTTACCTGTGCGCCCGGGGCGCCTAGAACGCCCGCCACAAGCTTTCAAGGACTAGAACAATGCGCGTGTATTACGATCAGGATGCCGACCTCAACCTCATCAAGGGCAAGAAGGTCGCCGTCGTCGGCTACGGCAGCCAGGGCCACGCGCACGTGCTCAACATGCGCGATTCCGGCGTCAAGGACGTCGCCGTCGCGCTGCGCGAGGGCTCGACCTCGGCCAAGAAGGCGCAGGGCGAAGGCATCAAGGTCATGAGCGTCGCCGAGGCGGCCAAGTGGGCCGATGTCGTGATGATGCTGACCCCCGACGAGCTGCAGGGAGACATCTACGCGCAGGATCTCGCGCAGAACATGAAGCAGGGCGCGGCGCTCGCCTTCGCGCACGGCCTCAACATCCACTTCAACCTGATCGAGCCGCGCCCCGACCTCGACGTCATCATGATCGCGCCGAAGGGCCCCGGCCACACCGTGCGCTCCGAGTACAAGCGCGGCGGCGGCGTGCCCTGCCTGGTGGCGATCGACAAGGACGCGTCGGGCAACGCGCACGACATCGCGCTGAGCTATGCGTCCGCAATCGGAGGGGGGCGCGCGGGCATCATCGAGACGAGCTTCCGCGAGGAATGCGAGACCGACCTGTTCGGCGAGCAGGCGGTGCTCTGCGGCGGGCTCGTCGAGATGATCCGCGCCGGCTTCGAGACGCTGGTCGAGGCGGGCTATGCCCCCGAGATGGCCTATTTCGAATGCCTGCACGAGGTGAAGCTGATCGTCGACCTCATCTACGAGGGCGGCATCGCCAACATGAACTACTCGATCTCGAACACCGCCGAGTACGGCGAGTACGTCACCGGCCCGCGTATCATCACGCCCGAGACCAAGGCCGAGATGAAGCGCGTGCTGACCGATATCCAGTCGGGCAAGTTCACGCGCGACTGGATGCTCGAGAACAAGGTCAACCAGACCTCGTTCAAGGCGACGCGCGCCAAGGCCGCCTCGCATCAGATCGAGGAAGTCGGCGCCAAGCTGCGCGGCATGATGCCGTGGATCGGCGCCAACAAGCTGGTCGACAAGGACAAGAACTGAGGCTTCGACTCGCTTCGCCGTCGCGTCTTCGAACGCGGCGGCGTGCTACCTGGCCCGCGCCAGCATCGGCCGCAGCCGGGCGGCGAGACGCTTGGCCGCCTCGCGGCCCCAGCCGAGCCAGAGCCGCTGGTAGGCGTGCCCCGCGAGCGTGCGCGCGACGACGTAATCGGCGACGCCGACCGTCTTGTCGGTCCATTCCAGCTTGTAGTCGTCGGCCGGCGCCAGCAGGTCGAACTGCGCGTAGCCCTGCTCCAGCGCGCTGGTGATGGTGAGCTCGGCCAGCACGCCGCCGACGCCGAACTCGGCGAAATCCGGGTTGGGCGCCAGGACATGGCCGCACAACAGCCCCTTGAAGGCGACCGACAGCTCGATCCCGGCGATGTCGTCGCCGCAGCGCAACGCGGAGACGCGAAGATCCGGCGCGTCGGCGCCGGCCCGGCAGGCATCGAGGAAGACCTGCGCGAAACGCGGGTCGCGCAGGGCCGGCGAGGTGACGCCGGCGCGCCGCGCCCATTCGCGCTTGAAGCCGAACGCCGTCTCGACCAGCGGCACCGTGTCCGGTGTCGCGGCATACCGGATGAAGCTGGTCGGGCCACGCTCCTCGAGGCGGCGGCGACGGCGGCGGCGGCTTGATCTGACCTTGCCCGGAAAACGGGCCTCGAAGGCGGCCGCGCTGGGCGTCGCCTCGAAATCCACGACCGGAGACGCCTGCGGATGCGACGGCACCACAGCGCGGCGCCGCAGCACCGGGGTCAGCGCCGCATCGTCGCGCACGCGGCGCAGCGCGACGACGTCGACGGGGAGCGTCGTCGCATGATCGAGCACCGCATCGGCAAGCGCCGGATCGACGTCCGGCGCGACGAGCGCGTCGGTATATTGCGCAAAGGGGGCGCCCATGCCCTCCAGCACCCGGATGCCGCAGATGTGGCGGATCACCAGCGGCCAGGCGACGACGAGGCGCCCCTCCAGGCGGCCGGTGACGATTGCGAGCCGCGTGTGCCGATCGAGATAGAGGCGCGCCCAGAGCGCCAGCCATTCGAAGCCCTGGAAGACCTGGTGCGGCCGCCCCGCGGCCTGGAACAGGGCGATCCAGTCCGTGCGCAAGGTCTCGAAGGCGACCGCGTCGCGGATCGTCGCGAGGTCGATTTTGGCGCGCGCCTTCGCGGCGAAGATCGCCGGGCCCTCGGCGGCCAGCAGAACGGTCAGGCGCGACGCGACGTCCATCGCCGGGCCCCTAGGTCGTCGGCCGCCGCAGAGCGGCGTCGAGGAGGCGCCGTGTTCCGGCGATGGGGTGCTTGGCGAGGTAGATCGGCGCCAGCAGCGGGTTGCGCAGGACGAACGGCGCATCCTGCTCGACCAGCATGCGGATCGCCAGCGCCGGCACGGGGGAGCGCAAAGGCCGGAAGTTCGGATTGATGAGGCCGGTCGCCTCGGACGCGGGCTCGAACAGGCCGATCATCCGCGCGCGCACGATCGAGTGATGGCGCATGGCGTTCTGCACGCGATGCAGCGCCTGAATACCCGCTGCATCGGCACAGCGCGGGAAGGCGACGATCACGGTGCGGAAGATGCGCGTCGCCGGCGTGCACGGCATCGTGTCGAAGGCGCGCATCGCCTCTCGCATCGTCGCGAGGATCGCGGCGTCATCGCCGTCGGCGAGCGGGCTGGTGCCGATCCGCACGAGGGACAGGCGTGCCGCCTGGGCGGTGAAAGGGCAGACATGCCCGGCGCGCCCGAGCTCGGGATGCGGCCGCATGAGATAGCCGCGCACCCAGCCGGCGATGGCGCGCGTCGCGTGGTCGGCCGACGGCGACTCGGCCGCCACGAGGGTTGCCAGCTCCAGGGCGCCGGGCGCGGCACCGGAGGCGACGGCGCCCCGCGGCATGTCGATCGTGTCAGCTGTCACCGCGCAGCCCCGTTCCCAAGCTGCAGCACGCTAGCAAGCAAAGGTAAATGGAGGCTGGAGCCGATCGCGTAATCCGCGAGCGATCTACCTCCCGGCAGACACACCCGACGTGGACGTGGCGGCCGCATCGCTTTAAGTCACGGCCTCCTTCTCGCACCGAAGGCACTTATGGCCGATCCGATCACCGCCGAGCTCGCCGCCGCCGCGCTCGCCTTCCACCGCCAGCCGCGCCCCGGCAAGCTCGAGATCCAGGCGACGAAGCCGCTGGCGACGCAGCGCGACCTGGCGCTCGCCTATTCGCCGGGCGTGGCCGCCGCCTGCCTCGCCATTGCCGGCGACCCGGCCCAGGCCGACGAGATGACGATCCGCCAGAATCTGGTGGCGGTGCTCTCGAACGGCACCGCCGTGCTCGGCCTCGGCGATATCGGCCCGCTCGCCTCGAAGCCGGTGATGGAGGGCAAGGCGGTCCTGTTCAAGAAGTTCGCCGGCATCGACGTGTTCGACATCGAGGTCGACGCCAAGGACCCGCAGAAGCTGATCGAGATCGTGGCGGCGCTGGAGCCGACCTTCGGCGGCATCAACCTCGAGGACATCAAGGCACCGGAGTGCTTCGAGGTCGAGCGCACGCTGCGCGAGCGGATGAAGATCCCGGTCTTCCACGACGACCAGCACGGCACCGCGATCATCGTTGCCGCGGCGGTGACCAACGCCCTGACGCTGGGCGGCAAGCAGCTCTCGGAGGCGAAGATCGTCGCGTCCGGCGCCGGCGCGGCAGCGCTCGCCTGCCTCGACCTGCTGGTGACGCTCGGCGCGCGGCACGAGAACATCACCGTCACCGACATCGAGGGCGTCGTCTACGCCGGCCGTACCGCGCTGATGGACCCGCGCAAGGCGATCTACGCGCGCGACACGCACGCCCGCACGCTCGGCGAGGTGATCGAGGGCGCCGACGTGTTCCTCGGGCTCTCGGCCGGCGGCGCGCTCAAGCGCGAGATGCTGGCGAAGATGGCCGACAAGCCGCTGATCATGGCGCTCGCCAACCCCTACCCCGAGATCGAGCCGGCGGAAGCGATCGACGCGCGGCCCGACGCGATGATCTGCACCGGGCGCTCGGACTATCCGAACCAGGTCAACAACGTGATCTGCTTCCCCTACATCTTCCGCGGCGCGCTCGACGTGTCGGCCTCGGCGATCAACGAGGAGATGAAGCTCGCCGCCGTGCACGCGATCGCCAGCCTGGCGCAGGAGCCGCCGTCCGACGTCGTCGCCAAGGCCTACGGCGGCCAGTCGCGGCTCTACGGCAAGGACAGCCTGATCCCGTCGCCGTTCGACCCGCGGCTGATCCTGCGCATCGCGCCCGCCGTCGCCCGCGCGGCGATGGAGTCCGGCGTCGCGCGCAAGCCGATCACCGACTTCCCCGCCTATCTCGACCGCCTGTCGCTCTTCGTGTTCCGCTCCGGCTTCATCATGAAGCCGCTGATGGAAGCGGCGCGGAAGGATCCGAAGCGGGTGATCTACGCCGACGGCGAGGACGAGCGCGTGCTCTCGGCGATCCAGTCGATTCGCGAGGAGCGCATCGCGCATCCGATCGTCATCGGCCGCCCCGACGTCATCCGCTCGCGGCTGCAACGCTACGGCCTGACGATCCGGCCCAGCGAGGATTTCGAGATCATCGATCCCGAGGACGATCCCCGCTACCGCGACTACGTCGCGACCTACGTGCAGGCGGCGGGGCGGCGCGGCATCACGCCGGATTCGGCGCGCCTCCTGGTGCGCACCAACCCGACCATCATCGCCGCCATCGCGCTGCGGCGCGGCGACGCCGACGCGATGATCTGCGGCATCATCGGCGGCTTCCACAAGCGCCTGCGCTCGATCCGCGAGATCATCGGGCTGATGCCCGACGCGTCGGATTTCTCGGCGATGAGCATGCTCATCACCAACAAGGGGCCGCTGTTCATCACCGACACGCAGGTGCGCCACGATCCCTCCGCACGCGACATCGCCGAGATGGCGCAGATGTCGGCGCGCCACGTCCGGCGCTTCGGCATCGAGCCGAAGGTCGCGCTCGTCTCGCATTCCGACTTCGGCACCGACGATTCGCCGGCCGCTTGCAAGATGCGCGATGCGCTGGCGATGATCCGCGCCGCGGCGCCGGACCTTGAGGTCGACGGCGAGATGCAGGCCGACACGGCGCTCTCGCAGGTGGTGCGCGACCGCATCCTGCCGGGCTCGGCCCTCAAGGGCGAGGCCAACATCCTCGTCATGCCGAACATCGATGCCGCCAACATCGCCTACCAGCTGACCAAGGTGATGGCCGATGCCCTACCCGTGGGGCCGATCCTGATCGGCGCCGCCAAGCCGGCGCATATCCTCACTCCGGCGACCACCGCGCGCGGCGTCCTCAACATGACCGCGCTCGCCGTCGTCGAGGCGCAAGGTCAATCGACCGCGGCTTCATGAAGCTGCGGTTCGGGATCGACGCTGCCGCCCACGCCCGCATCCGCGCCCGCCTCGACGCGATGAGCAGCGCTCCGCCGAAGGGGCGCCGGCTGAGCGACGTCTATCTCGACACGCCGGAGGGCGAGCTCGCCGCGCAGGGAGTGGCGCTGCGCTTCCGCAGCCGCGTCGCGCTCGACGACGGGTCGGCGCCCCGGACGCGTGCAAAAGGCTGGCGGCGGCAGGAGGTGTGGACGAAGACGCGCGAGGGCGACGCGAGGAGCCTCAAGAAGCTCGGCATCCCTCGCCTCAAGCAACGGCTCGACGCCACCTTCACCGTGCGGATCGAGCGCTGGACCTGGCGGCCGCGCGACCGCTGGGCCGTCGTCTCGCTCAGTCGCGGCCGCGTCTCGACCGGCGAGGCCCAGCAGGCCTTCGACGAGCTGCGCATCGTCTGCAAGCGCAAGCACGCGCACGACGCGATGCGGCTCGCCCTCGAGCTCGGCGCGGTGCATCGCGCCTCGCTGCGGGCGCGCGACCGGGGACGAGAGCTGCTCGCGACCGCGGCCTGATCAAGGCCCGCAACCAAGCCGCCGAGCCTACGTTGCCCGCACGTCGCCGATGCTGGCGGACGAGGTTTGGGATGCCACGAAACCGACCTTCCCTCTTGTCGATCGTCCTGGCGCTCTTCGCCTTTGGCCTTGCGTTCAAGCGCTCGAGTGGCCCGCGCCGCGACGTGCTCGACCGGCTCGGCCCCGGCCGCGACGGCGCCTCGATTAGCTCGCCGGCCGAGGCGGCGGCGCACGCCGCCATCGGGCGGCATGCGGCGACGCCGATGGCGATCCCGCGTCGCGGCTGGTTCGCGATCGCAAAGCGCACGGCCCAAAAATTCGGCGAGAACGAGCTGATGTCGGAGGCGGCCTCCGTCACCTTCTACGCGCTGCTGTCGCTGGTGCCGGCCATCACCGCGACGGTCTCGCTGTACGGCCTGGTCGCCGATCCTTCGACGATCGCCAAGCAGCTCGACGCGCTGTCGGGCATCGTTCCCTCCGGTGGCATGGAGATCATCAGCGAGCAGGTGCGGCGCCTCACCGAAACACCACGCAGCGGCCTTGGCCTCGGCGTCCTTTTCGGCCTCGCGACCGCGCTGTGGAGCGCGAACGCCGCGTCGAAGGCGATGTTCAGCGCGCTGAACGACGTCTACGGCGAGCGCGAGCAGCGCGGCTTCCTCCGCCTGACCGCGACGTCGCTCGCCTTCACGCTCGGCGGCATCGTCACGATGATCCTCGGGCTGGTGCTCGTCGTCGCCCTGCCCGCGGTGTTCAAGGCCATCGGGCTCGACACCGCCTTCGCTTTGGCGGTCCGCATCCTGCGCATCCCGATCATGGGTGCCGTCATCGTCGGCGCGCTGGCGCTGCTGTTTCGCTACGGGCCGGACCGCCAGCCCGCGAAATGGAGCTGGGTGACCTGGGGCAGCGTGTTCGGCGCCGTCGCCTGGGTGGCGCTCTCCGTCGGCTTCTCCTGGTACGTCGCCAGCTTCGGCTCGTACAACAAGACCTACGGTTCGCTCGGCGCGATCATCGGCTTCATGACCTGGATCTGGCTGTCGACGACGGTGCTGCTCGTCGGCGCCCAGCTCAACGCCGAGATGGAGACGCAGACGTCGCGCGACACCACCACAGGCAAGCCGCGGCCGCTCGGCGGCCGCGGCGCGATGGCCGCCGACACGGTGTCCTAGCGCTCACCAGCGCAATGCCGCCTCACCTCGGTGCAGGCGCTCGGCCTCCGGCGTGAAGCGGCCGTCGTCCTCGTGCAGCACGAGCGCCGGCGCGAGGCGCAGCGGTGCCCGGCTGCCTTTGACGGCGCGCAGCAGCACGCGGTTGGCGTCGCTGCCAGCACGCGGATAGACCGGCAGCAGCGTCACGCCGGACGCGGTCCGGGCGAGCGCCTCGACGAGTGCCAGCGCCGCATCCGCCCGGTGGATGACGACGAGGCTGCCTTTCGGCACCAGCAGGTCGAGGCAGGCGCCGATCCAGGCCGCGAGGCCGCCCTCCCCGATCACATGTGCCGCGCGCCGCCCCGCATCGGGCGACTGGCGGAACGACGCGGGGTCGAGGAAGGGCGGATTGGTGATCACGAGGTCTGCGCGTTGCGCACCGATCGCCTCGCGCCGCGCCTCTTCGATGAGGACGTCCATCTCGAGGAGGCTGACGCGCGACGCGCCGTTCGCCGCGATATTCTCCGCTGCGAGCGCGGCGGTCGCCGCATCGTTCTCGATCAGGCGCACCCGCGCCTCAGGGCACCGAACCGCCAGCGCGAGCCCGGCCGTGCCGACGCCCGCACCGACGTCGTCTACAAGGCCGGCGAAGCTCGACGGCACGCAGGCAGCGAGCAGCACGGCATCGGTGCCGGCGCGATGGCCGCGGACCGGCTGCTTCAGCCTCAGCCGGCCGTCCAGGACCGCATCGATCGTCGTCTCGGCCCCGCTCGCGGCGGAGTCAGCCACGCTTCAGCTCGCCGAGCAGCCCGGCGCCGTGCAGCGCCATGCGGGCGCGCGGCAGGTCGTCGGCATCGATGAGCATGCGGCGCGGCAGGAAGCCCGACGAGCCTTCGAGCACGCTCATGTGCTGGTCGGCGACGAGGATGCCGATCTCGTGCTCGGCCATGAGCGCCTCGATCCGCGAGATCAGCACGATGTCGTTGGTGCGCAGAAGCTCGATCATGCCTGTCCGTACCAATGCCCGCTTGCCGGACCGCGGCATCTTGCACGGGGTCCTTGCCCTCGCAAGGCGCGTGGTTGCCGTTCGGGACGCCGCGTTCTAAGTAGCGGACGATACGCGGAGTAAGCCTTTGGGCCTGGTGGTTCCCCTCGAAGAGAAGACGGCCGACTCCGGGATACGCGCGCTCACCGACCTCGTCGCGGGGGACATGTCGCGCGTCGACGAGACGATCCTCTCGCGCGCCGCCTCGCACGTTTCCATGATCCCCGACGTCGCCCGCCACCTGATCGCCTCCGGCGGCAAGCGGCTGCGTCCGATGCTGACGCTCGCAACCGCGAACCTCTGCGGCTACGCGGGCGACGGCCACGTCAAGCTCGCCGCCGCCGTCGAGTTCATGCACACCGCCACCCTGCTCCACGACGACGTCGTCGACGAGAGCGACATGCGGCGCGGCAAGCTCGCGGCGCGGATGCTGTGGGGCAACGAGGCGAGCGTGCTCGTCGGCGATTTCCTGCTCGGCCAGGCCTTCAAGATGATGGTCGAGGTCGGATCGCTGCCCTGCCTCGATGTCCTGTCGTCGGCCGCGGTGGTGATCGCCGAAGGCGAGGTGATGCAGCTCTCCGCCGCCAAGGACACGCAGACGAGCGAGCAGGATTATCTCGCCGTGATCCGCGCCAAGACGGCGGCGCTTTTCGGTGCGGCCTGCGAGGTCGGTGCCATCCTCGGTGACCGCGCCAAGGCCGAGGCGGCGGCCTGCCGCGACTACGGCTTGAACCTCGGCATCGCCTTCCAGCTGATCGACGACGCGCTCGACTACGGCGGCACCGCCGCGACGCTCGGCAAGAACGTCGGCGACGATTTCCGCGAGGGCAAGATCACCCTGCCCGTGGTGCTCGCCTTCCGGCGCGGCTCGGAGCCCGAGCGCGCCTTCTGGCGCCGCGTGCTCGAGGAAGGCTCGCGGGCCGAGGGCGACCTGGAGACGGCGGTGGGCGCGCTTCGCCGCCACGGTGCGCTGCAGGAGACGGTGGAGCGGGCCCGCGACTACGGCGCGAAAGCCTGCCAGGCGCTCGAGATGTTCCCCGATTCGCGGTGGAAACGCTCGCTCAACGACGTGGTCGCGTTCTGCATCGACCGCTCGCACTGAGCGACAGAAGGCTGGGTATTTGCCGCTAAACGCGTTGCGCGAGCATTTTTGTGAAATTACACATACCGGATTCCTTCCGAGCTCGCGGCAACGTCCGCGATCTTCCAGCCTTCCGCCCCGCCCGCCGAGAGAAAACTCCCATGACCTCGTGGTCTCAGGCTACCGCTCTGTCGCGCGACGGCCGCGTGACGATTCGTAAGGTCGCGAGCGAGGAAGCGGCGGACGAGGGCGCCGTGAAAGTGACCCTCTTCCGGGCGTCCGACAATGGTGCGTGCGGCTGGTACATCGGTCCGGTGTCGGCGCAATCCGGTCGGGCCAGGATCCCGTATCTGCCGAAATCGGCGGAGACCATGGCCTCGGTCGCGGTCGTTCGTGCGGTGCGTGCCGCCGAGGAGACGGGCGCCCCGATCTGCCTCATCGACCCCGACAATCTGTGGACGCTCGCCTGGCGGTCGTGACCGTCAGGTCTGACCGGCCTTCAGCTTGTAGAAGACGTGGTGACCGATCACGTCCATCTTGACGAGTCGCCGCGCCCATCCCGGCCGCACGTAATTGGCGTGATAATGCGTCGCGCCGCCGACGTCCGACACGTAGGTGCGGCCCTCGACGACGGCGTCAGCGATGCTGACGGCCTTGCGCCAGGAGTCCTGCTCGGTGATCCGCAGCGACTTGCCTTCGCAGGCAAACGAGAACTGGCACGCCTTGTAGTGCGTGCGGTTCTGGTAGACGACGCCGCAGATCGAGGCGGGATAGAGACCCGAGGTCGCGCGGTTGAGGACCACCTGCGCCACCGCCGCCTGGCCCTCGTCGGGCTCGCTGCGGGATTCGAAATAGACCGCTTCGGCGAGGCACTTGCGCTCGCGCGCGCCGCGCTCGCCGACGAGCAGCGCCGCGTAATTGGGACGCCCGGGTGCCCGCGGCACGATCGAGGCGTTCGCGGTCGGCGCGACCTCCAGCGAGGCGTTCTGGATCTGCTGCACCTTGCCCGGCGCGAAGGTCGCGATGACCGGCGTGCCGTCGGCGGCCGCGGGCGTCGTCGAGGACAGCGCCTCGGCGCGCGAGACCGGCGGCGTGGCGCCCTGCGCAAGCCGCTCCTTCAGGGCGGCCGGCTGCATGGAGATGATGCGCCCCGCGTGCGGGGTGGTGTCTTCGGCGTCCTGCGGGTCCTCGCCCTCGCCCCAGGGCGCGAAACCGGTGGCGCCGTCGAGCGGGTCGCCGTCGTCCTGCACGGAGAAGCCGGCGGCCGGCATCGCGTCGTCGTGCGGGCCGATCAGGAAGCGCTTCTGCAGGCGCGCGAGATCGCCGGGATGGCGCAGCTCGCTGTCGAAGGTCGGGCGAAGGCCGATCGCCGGGTCGGCCTTGTGGGTGCGGTCGACGATCGGGAACGCGCCGGGATGCGGCTTCAGCTCGGTGCGCGGCTCGATCTCGTCGGCCGCCGTCTTGAAATCATCCGCCTGGCCGGGATCGAAGCTGATCGGCATGGCGCGCGGGGCGTCGCGCATCCCGTAGTCGCCGAAATTGCCGGTGAGCACGAGCGTCTGGGCGGGCACGAGCTGGTCGGGCTGCGCGGCCGCGCGCGACGAGAGAGCCGCCAGCGAGCCGCCGAGCGAGCCGTTCTGGCCCGCATCGGCCGTGATGGAGATCAAGACCCCCATGCCGAGGCACCAGGGCGCGATGACACTCATCGCCCAACGCATCCGCGAACGCCGCATCGCCCCTCGGGCCCCCGAGTCCTGACGGACACATGGCTCCGTTATCGCGCCGCAAGCTTAGGAGAGGCTTACCCTGGGTCTCGCGCTGCTGTGCCAAAGCGGGACAGGCGGTTCGGATTTGCCGCGTCGGTGTAAGCTTTGCTACGCATTCGCGAGGATCGAGGAGCTTCACACATGAGCGAGAGCCGCCCGCCTTTTCCGCCCTTCACCAAGGAGACGGCCGCCAAGAAAGCCCGCGGCGCCGAGGATGCCTGGAACTCGAAGGACCCGGTGAAAGTGTCGCTCGCGTACACGGAGGAGTCCGAGTGGCGCAACCGCTCCGTCTTCTTCAAGGGCCGCGCCGCGATCGTCGAGTTCCTGACCGACAAATGGGCGAAGGAGATGGGCTACAAGCTCATCAAGGAGGTCTGGGCGTTCGAGGACAACCACATCGCCGCGCGCTTTTGCTACGAGTGGCACGACGACGCCGGCCAATGGTACCGCGCCTACGGCAACGAGCAGTGGGAGTTCGCCGAGAACGGCCTGATGCAGCGCCGCCAGGCCTCGATCAACGACGTGAAGATCAAGGACGGCGACCGCAAGTTCACCTGGGAGGGGGACAGGCGACCCGACGACTTTCCGGGGCTGACCGAGTTGGGGCTGTAGCTACCCCTTCGCGTCGCTGAGCCGCCCGAGCGGGGTGCCGCCGCGGTTGCCGAGCGCCGCCTGCGCCGCCGCCAGCCGCGCGATCGGCACGCGGAACGGCGAGCAGGAGACGTAGGTGAGCCCGACGCGCTCGCAGAAGTCGATCGACATCGGGTCGCCGCCGTGCTCGCCGCAGATGCCCATCTTGATGTCGGGCCGCGTGCGCCGGCCGCGCTCGGCGCCGATCTCCACCAGCTCGCCGACGCCATCCTGGTCGATCGTCACGAACGGATCGTAGGGCAGGATGCCCTTCGCCGTGTACGGCCCGAGGAACGAGGCGGCGTCGTCGCGCGAGATGCCGAGCCCGGTCTGGGTCAGATCGTTGGTGCCGAACGAGAAGAACTCGGCCGATTCGGCGATCTCGGCGGCGCGCAGGCAGGCGCGCGGCAGCTCGATCATCGTGCCGACGATGTAGGGAATGTCCTCGCCCGTCTCCTTCATGACCGCCGCATGGGTGCGGTCGATCACGTCCTTGACGATGTCGAGCTCGGACTTGGCGATCACCAGCGGCACCATCACCTCCGGGGTCACCACCTGGCCGGTCTTCTTCTTGGCGGCGATCGCGCCTTCGAAGATCGCCCGCGCCTGCATCTCGGCGATCTCCGGGAAGGCGACCGCGAGGCGGCAGCCCCGGAAGCCCAGCATCGGGTTGGCCTCCGAAAGGTCGGAGGCGCGCCGGCGCAGCTTCTCGGCCGACACCCCCATCGCCTTGGCGACCTCGGCGATCTCCCCGTCCGAATGCGGCAGGAACTCGTGCAGCGGCGGGTCGAGCAGGCGGATCGTCACCGGCAGGCCGGACATGATCTCGAACAGCTCGGCGAAATCGCCGCGCTGGATCGGCAGCAGCTTGGCGAGCGCCTTGCGGCGGCCGGTCTCGTCGTCGGCGAGGATCATCTCGCGGACGGCGACGATGCGGTCGGCCTCGAAAAACATGTGCTCGGTGCGGCAGAGCCCGATGCCCTGGGCGCCGAACTCGCGCGCGGCGCGCGCGTCCTGCGGCGTCTCGGCGTTGGCGCGCACGCCCATGCGGCGCGAGGCGTCGGCCCATTCCATCAGCATCGCGAACTCGCCGGAGAGCTCCGGCTTCAGCATGGCGATCTCGCCCTGCATCACCTGGCCCGCGGTGCCGTCGATCGTCAGCATGTCACCCTTCTTGAAGGTGACGCCGCCCGACGACATCGTGCCGGCCTTGTAGTCGACGCGGATCGTGCCGGCGCCGGAGACGCAGGGCTTGCCCATGCCGCGCGCGACGACGGCCGCGTGCGAGGTCATGCCACCGCGCGTCGTCAGGATGCCTTCGGCGACATGCATGCCGTGGATGTCGTCGGGCGAGGTTTCGACGCGCACGAGGATCACCGGCTTGCCGGTGGCGGCCACCGTCTCGGCGTCCTCGGAGTTGAACACGATCTCGCCGGAGGCCGCGCCGGGCGAGGCCGGCAGCCCGACCGCGACGATCCGGCGCTCGGCGCTCGGGTCGATCGTCGGATGCAGGAGCTGGTCGAGCGTCATCGGATCGACGCGCTGGACCGCCTCCTCGCGGCTGATCAGCCCGTCGTTGGCCATGTCGACGGCGATCCGGATCGAGGCCCGGGCGGTGCGCTTGCCGGAGCGCGTCTGCAGCATCCAGAGCTTCCCGTCCTCGACGGTGAACTCCATGTCCTGCATGTCGCGGTAGTGCCGCTCGAGCAGCGCCGTGGTGCGCTTGAACTCCTCGAAGACGGCCGGCAGCGCCATCTCCATCGACGGCTTCTCCGAGCTCGCCTCGATGCGCGCAGCCTCGGTGATGTTCTGCGGCGTGCGGATGCCGGCAACGACGTCCTCGCCCTGCGCGTTGATCAGGAACTCGCCATAGAGCACCGGCTCGCCGGTCGACGGATTGCGGGTGAAGGCGACGCCGGTCGCCGACGTGTCGCCCATGTTGCCGAACACCATCGACTGCACGCTGACGGCCGTGCCCCACGAGGCCGGGATGTTCTGCAGGCGGCGGTAGGTCACCGCCCGCTGGTTCATCCAGGACCCGAAGACGGCGCCGATCGCGCCCCAGAGCTGATCCTTCGCATCCTGCGGGAACGGCTTGCCGCTCTTCTCCTTCACCTTGTCCTTGTAGGACGCGATGACCGTCTTCCAGTCCGCGGCCTTGAGGTCGGTGTCGAGCGTGAAGCTCTTGCGCTCCTTGTAGTGCTCGAGGATCTCCTCGAACTCGTGGTGGTCGATGTCGAGCACCACGTTCGAGTACATCTGGATGAAGCGGCGGTAGGAATCGTAGGCAAAACGGGGATTGCCGGAGCGCTCGGCGATCGCCTCGACGGTGCGGTCGGTGAGGCCGAGGTTGAGCACGGTGTCCATCATGCCCGGCATCGACGCGCGGGCGCCCGAGCGCACCGAGACGAGCACGGGATCCGAGTCCGAGCCGAAGCCGTGGCCGACGACGCGGCCCATCTCGGCCAGGCCCTCGTTCACCTGGGCCTCGAGCTCGGGCGGATAGGTCTTCCCGTTGTCGTAGAAATAGGTGCAGACTTCGGTGGTGATCGTGAACCCGGGGGGCACCGGCAGGCCGAGATTGGCCATCTCGGCGAGGTTCGCGCCCTTGCCGCCGAGCAGATCGCGCATCGCGCTCGTGCCCTCGGCCTTGCCGTCACCGAACGCGTAGACCCACTTCGTCATGTCAATCTGCCTCGCAAGCCGAGCCGGCGCATATCACGCGTGGCTCTTCAACCTCAATCCGAAGCCGACCCACATCACGCCCGTGAAGAGCAGGTCTATTCCAAGAAGCGTGCCGAGGATCGCGTAGGAATTGTTGGGCCAGCCGAAGATGATGAGCAGGCCGACCGGCGTGGTGACCACGCCGCCGACGATGACCAGCGTTCTTGCATGCGAATGCATGTGCGTGCCGATGTAGATGCGCACCACGCCGGCGGTCAGCAGCGCTGCGCCAAGCATGAGCGTGAGCACGATCGCCGCCTTGATCGGCTGGGCGAGCGCGAACGAGCCGCCGACGATGTAGAGCAGCCCGGCCAGGATCATCAGGAAGAAACGGCCCCAGGTCCGGCTGCCGACGCCCACCATGATCTCGGTGCCGCCGGCGATGATCATGAAGACGGCGATGATGTAGACCGTCGTGATCGTGGCATGCACGTCAAGGATGAGGGCGGCGGCGCCGAAGACGATGGCGAGCAGCCCCAGGGCGACGAACCAGCCCCAGCGGTGCTTCAGCTTCTCCATCGCGGTGCCGAGGGAGGGAACGTGCGGCGCTTTCCGCTCCGGGAGCGTCGAGGGCATAGAACTATCCGAGGGTTGCGCGCAGGGCGTGGCGG
This sequence comes from Beijerinckiaceae bacterium, assembly GCA_965277735.1. Classification (GTDB taxonomy): domain Bacteria; phylum Pseudomonadota; class Alphaproteobacteria; order Rhizobiales; family Beijerinckiaceae; genus RH-AL1. The sequence goes on along the minus strand of CBDIDO010000003.1, from coordinate 1,969,720 downwards.
TTGCTACAGAGGCGCCTGCTCGCCGGGTTCCAGGAGCCTCGCGCCGGCCGTCTGTGGCACGGATCGCGGTTTCTGGCACCCAATTTCGGGGGCCGGCAGGCTGTGTGGCGTCGAAGCCGCACCGGTGCACGCGTGATCCGGCTCGCGTTGCCGCTCAGGCCGAAACTGGATAATCAGAACTTTGGCCTGCCGACATGTCGTGGCCTGCCAGCATGTCTTGGGCCAAAGCAAAGCCGTTTCCGCCTTGCCCGACAGGGTTGGGCGAGACGTCCGGGACCGATCGTAAAGAGGCGAGATGACGACAGAATCGAAGACACCCCTCCTCGACACGATCGTCACGCCGGCAGATCTCCGCAAGCTCCAAGAAAGCCAGCTCCACCAGATCGCCGACGAGTTGCGCACCGAGACGATCGACGCGGTGTCGGTGACCGGCGGCCATCTCGGCGCCGGGCTCGGCGTCGTCGAGCTGACGACCGCGCTTCACTACGTCTTCGACACGCCGTCCGACCGCATCATCTGGGACGTCGGCCATCAGGCCTATCCGCACAAGATCTTGACCGGGCGTCGCGACCGCATCCGCACCCTGCGCAAGGGCGGTGGCCTCTCCGGCTTCACCAATCGCACGGAAAGCGACTTCGACCCCTTCGGCGCCGGCCATTCGTCGACCTCGATCTCGGCCGGCCTCGGCATGGCGGTCGCCAACAAGTTCTCCGGCAAGGACAAGGCGAACGTGGTCGCCGTCATCGGCGACGGCGCCATGTCGGCCGGCATGGCCTACGAGGCGATGAACAACGCCGGCGCGATGCATGCGCGGCTCATCGTCATCCTCAACGACAACGAGATGTCGATCGCCCCGCCGGCCGGCGCGCTGTCGTCCTACCTCGCGCGGCTCGTCTCCGGCGGCACCTACCGCACCGTGCGCGAGGCGGCCAAGCAGCTCGGCAAGCACCTGCCGAAGTTCGTCTACGACCGTGCCCGCAAGACGGAAGAATTCGCCCGTAACTTCTGGGCCGGTGGCACGATGTTCGAGGAGCTCGGCTTCTATTACGTCGGCCCGATCGACGGCCATAACCTCGACCACCTGCTGCCCGTCCTGAAGAACGTCCGCGACGCCGAGACGGGGCCGATCCTCGTCCATGTCGTGACGAAGAAAGGCAAGGGCTACGCGCCGGCCGAGGAGAGCTACGAGAAGGGCCACGCCGTCGTGCCGTTCGACGTCGTCACCGGCACGCAGAACAAGCCGAAGGCCAACGCGCCCTCCTACACCAAGGTGTTCGCCGAGGCGCTGATCGCCGAAGCCAAGACCGACACCAAGATTGTCGCGGTGACGGCCGCCATGCCGAACGGCACCGGCCTCGACCTGTTCGACAAGGCCTATCCCGAGCGCACCTTCGATGTCGGCATCGCCGAGCAGCACGCGGTGACCTTCGCCGCCGGCCTGGCGACCGAGGGCTACAAGCCGTTCTGCGCGATCTACTCGACCTTCCTGCAGCGCGCCTACGACCAGATCGTGCACGACGTCGCGATCCAGAACCTGCCGGTGCGCTTCGCGATCGACCGCGCCGGCTATGTCGGCGCCGACGGCGCCACGCATTGCGGCACGTTCGACACGTCCTACCTCGGCATCCTGCCGAACATGGTGGTGATGGCCGCCGCCGACGAGGCCGAGCTCGTCCACATGGTCGCCACCGCCGCCGCCTACGACAAGGGCCCGATCGCCTTCCGCTACCCGCGTGGCGAGGGCGTCGGCGTCGAGATGCCGGCCAAGGGCAAGGTGCTCGAGATCGGCAGGGGCCGCATGGTCCGCGAGGGCAAGCAGGTCGCCCTGCTGTCCTTCGGCACGCGCCTGAAAGAGGTGCAGCTCGCGGCCGAGGACCTCGAGAAGCACGGCATCTCCGCGACGATCGCCGACGCGCGCTTCGCCAAGCCGCTCGACATGGACCTGATCCGCAAGCTCGTCGCCTCGCATCAGGTGCTGATCACCATCGAGGAAGGCTCGGTCGGTGGCTTCGGCTCCTTCGTGCAGCAGGCGCTGCTCGAGGAAGGCGCCTTCGACAAGGGCACGCTGAAGTTCCGCTCGATGGTCATGCCCGACCATTTCTACGAGCACGACAAGCCGGAAAAGCTCTACGTCAACGCCGGCCTCGACGCGAAGGGCATCGTCAAGAAGGTGCTCGACACGCTGGGCCAGGGCGAAGTCGCCGAGCTGGAGCGCAAGGCGAGCGCGTAAACGCGGCCGCGCCGGGACCGAGGTCGCCAATGGGGTTGCGCGTTGCACGCTCGGTGGCCGTAATCCCGATCACGATCATGCTTTCGGGGTGTTCGTACACCCCGCCGATCGCCGAGGGCGTGCCCCTTGAAGGAGACGCTTTCCAAAGCCATGTTCGAGCGGTTTTTCCGCTTGGAACCGACGGAGCGGCGGTCGCCGCATCCCTGAAAGCGCAAGGCTTTTCGGTCGTCAAAGACGGTCCGAGTCGGTTCTCTGCTTTTCACGACTATTGGTGCGCGAGTTGGTCGGTCGACTGGACGATCGACGGCAAGGGCCGCGTCATCCGCCTCACGGCTCAGGAGCCGAGGTGTGCGGGACCTTAGTGACAGGGGTCTCGGGAGGCTCCGTCCGCCGCCAGCAGCGCCTCCAGATCGAGGCGGTCATTCACCATCACCAGATCGCCCTGGGCATCGCGCGGCCAGTCGGCCTGCGGCTTGTCCCAGGTCAGCTCGACGCCGTTGCCGTCGGGGTCGCGCAGGTAGAGCGCCTCGCTGACGCCGTGGTCGGCGGCGCCGTCGAGCGGGATGCCGGCGGCGCGGACGCGGCGGAGCGCGTCACCCAGGGCGGCGCGCGTCGGGTAGAGGAAGGCCGCGTGGTAGAGGCCGGTCGTGCCCGGCGCGGGCGGCTGGCCGCCGAGGCTTTCCCAGGTGTTGAGGCCGATGTGGTGGTGGTAGCCGCCGGCCGAGAGGAAGGCCGCGCGGCTGCCGTAGCGCTGCGTCAGCTCGAAGCCGAGAACGTCGCGATAGAAGCCGATCGCGCGATCGAGATCGGCGACCTTGAGATGCACGTGGCCGACGCGGACGCCGGCAGCGATCGGACCGGTCATGGCCTATCCCTCGTCAAGCGCTGCCGAGGCAGCATTTCTTCGCCTTCTTGCCGCTGCCGCAGGGGCAAGGGTCGTTGCGGCCGACGCCACGAAACGGGTTGCTCGCGGGCGCGACGGACCCGTCCGTGGTGTCGTCGTGGGCGCCGTCCTCGGCGTCGGTCTCGCCCCAGTGCGTGGTCCATTCCAGCTCGGCGACGACATCGTCGATCGGGCCGACGGCGAGATCCTCGAAACGCCGCGCATCGTCGTAGGAGGTGCGGGCGCGCGCCAAATCCTTTCCGAAATCGCTCCACTCCTGGATGCTGCGGTCGATCCGGCCGGCCTTCCACGCCTTCTCGACCATCGGCACGAGGTCGCGGAAGTCGAGCAGGGCCACCGCCTGCATCCACGCGAACCAGACGGGCGCCTCGTCCTCCGCCGAGCGCCCGCTGCCGAACGCCACCAGGAATCGCCGCATGAGATCGCGATCGATCGCCGCCCGCCAGGTCAGATAGATCGCCGCCTCGAGCACGGCGCTTCGGGCGAAGTCGTCGACCTTCGGGTCGGACACGAGGGCGAGCAGCGCGTCCGCGTCGCCGTCGAAGAGGCCGATCAGCAGGCGGGGCACGCTGACGGTGACGGCATCGCCGAGCAGGTCGTCGACCTCGTCGCCCGGCCGGCGCAGCAGCCGCAGCAGCGAGGGGCAGGAGTCCGTGTCGTGAGCCGCGGCGAGCACGTGCAGGCCGCGGAAGAAGCGCAGCCATTCCTCCTCCGAGAGCGGCTTGCCGGCAGCGGCGCGATCGAGCAGTGCGCGCAGCGGCCGGCGCGCCTCGTCGAAGCGCGCGACGCAGGCGCGCAAGGCCGCCTCCGGTAACTCCCGCTCGGTGCCGAGCTCTGCGACATGGAGGTCGATCGACTCGTGCTCGTTCAGATCGGCCATCGCGCGATCCACCCACCAGGACAAAAGAAAAAGCCCGCCGAAGCGGGCCTGAATTCGCGTGACGACGCCGTGGCTTACGCCTCGGCGCTCTTCTTCGGCGTGAGGACCTGACGGCCCTTGTACATGCCGGTCTTCAGGTCGATGTGGTGCGGGCGGCGCAGCTCGCCGGAATCCTGGTCCTCGACATAGGTCGGGGCTTTCAGGGCATCGGCGGAGCGGCGGAAGCCGCGCTTCATCGGGGAGGTCTTGCGCTTCGGGACGGCCATGATGTTCGCTCTTTTGGGCGCATTCCCGCTCCGGAACGCGCGTTCGGACGCCAGCCGGCGCCCGGAATCCTTGGGAAGCGCGCTGATACACAAATGGCGAGCGCTTGGCTACCCCTTGGGGCGTGGTCTTGCAAAGCTCCATTGCGCGCTTGGCGCAGGTGACGATGCCGCGTGGCCCGCGCGGAGGACAACCTTCACGTAGTCGTAGGGACGCCGATGTCTCCCGCGACGGATCGCATGCTTTTGTCACGCGTCCAGACTTGAACGTCTCCCATCAGCCGGGCCGAGGCGAGAAGATGGGCGTCGACGTAGCCGATGTCACGACCGGCAAATCTCCTTCGCTGGATCAGGTCCAAGACTTCTTCGTTGGTTGCGACGGTCGCTTTTGGCAGCTCGGACAGATTTTGGAGGAAGGCAGGCGTGACTCCGCCGAGCGCGAGTTCGCCGATGACAAATGGATGGCCGAGAACCTGCTGATGGGCGAGCGCCGCCGACAGCTTGTCGATGCCGCGCCGCGCATGTTCGACCCAGATCGACGTGTCGACGAGGATCACCCAAATCGCCGACGCGGCGGAACGACGACGTCGGGCTCGCTCCCACCAAGTCTCGCGAGACGCCGCGCGGCTTCGCGCTCGATCAGAGCAGTGAGAGCTTCACGCAGCAAAGCCGATCTCTCATCGAGACCCGTCAACTGCCGCGCTCTTTCTAGCAGCGCGTCGTCGAGGTTCACGGTGGTGCGCATAGGGATGATCCGTGGCTCGGTCCATCTTGGAGCGCATCCAATTTGACATCAAATGATGCCGAGTTCAACGCGCGCCTATCCGGTTGCGCCTGCTTTCCCCCGTATCGCCGCCACGATCGCATCGCCCATCTCGCCCGTCGACAGATGCGTCGCTGCATCCCCCTTGATGTCGGCCGTGCGCAAGCCCTCGGCCAGCACCGCCGAGATCGCGGCCTCGATGCGGTCGGCGAGGTCGCCGCGCTCGAAGGTGTAGCGCATCGCCATGGCGAGCGAGCCGATCATCGCGATGGGGTTGGCGAGCCCCTGCCCCGCGATGTCGGGCGCCGAGCCGTGCACGGGCTCGTATAAAGCTTTGCGTCGTCCGGTGGCGCGATCGATGTCGCCGAGCGAGGCCGACGGCAGCATGCCGATCGAGCCGGTCAGCATGGCGGCGACGTCGGACAGCATGTCGCCAAACAGGTTGTCGGTGACGATGACGTCGAAGCGCTTGGGCTGGCGCACCAGGCTCATGCCGAGCGCGTCGGCGAGCTGGTGATCGAGCGCGACGTCCGCATACTCGCGCTTGTGCAGCGCCGAGATCACCTCGTGCCACAGCACGCCGGACTTCATGACGTTGCGCTTCTCCGACGAGGTCACGCGCTTGTCGCGCTGGCGCGCCAGCTCGAACGCCACGCGGCCGATGCGCTCGATCTCGTAGGTGTCGTAGACCTGGGTGTCGATGCCGCGCTTCTGCCCGTTGCCGAGATCGATGATCTCCTTCGGCTCGCCGAAATAGACGCCGCCGGTCAGCTCGCGCACGATCATGATGTCGAGCCCATCGACCAGCTCGCGCTTCAGCGAGGAGGCGTCGGCCAGCGCCGGGTAGCAGATCGCCGGGCGCAGGTTCGCGTAGAGCTGCATGTCCTTGCGCAGGCGCAGCAGGCCGGATTCCGGCCGCACCTCATAGGGCACGCCGTCCCACTTCGGGCCGCCGACGGCAGCGAGCAGCACGGCATCGGCAGCCTGCGCCTTGGCCATGTCCTGGTCGGAGATCGCCACTTTGTAGGCATCGTAGGCCGAGCCGCCGACGAGACCGCGATCGAGCGAGAAGCTGGCCGCGCCGTCCGCCTCGAGCGCCGCGATCACCTTTTCGACCTCGGCCATCACCTCGGGGCCGATGCCGTCGCCGGGGAGGAGGAAGAGGGAATAGCTTGCCATAGGTCGGGTCCGGTGCTGGGCTGGAGCGCGGTGGTGAAGCACAGGGCAGAGAGTTTGGCCAGTCGTCGCCGGATGCCGAGGGGACGCCGTCGTCGCACCGCTGCGGCGGCGCGACCTTGATCCATGTCCCGACTGCGCCCTGGGCGCACCCGATCTTCGATGCGCTCGCTTGGGCGTGCGGGATCGCGACCAGCATCGTGCTGTACCGCTGGCGACTGCGCGAGACGACCGCCCGTGTCGCCGAGAAGGTCGGGCGCGGCTATTTCGCGGCGCTCTGCGCCGGGGCTATCCCCGCGGCGTGGCTCGCCGGCAGCCTCAACACGATGCACGACGCGATCCCGACGCTGTCGCACAGCGTCGCCGGCGCGCTGGTCGGCGCCATCGTCGGCGTCGAGATCTACAAGGCGATCCACGGGATCAAAGGCTCGACGGGCGGCCTTTTCGTCGGCTCGTTCGCGATCGGCGTCGCGGTCGGCCGTTGGGGCTGCCTGTTCACCGGCCTGCCGGACGAGACCTACGGTATCCCCACCAGCCTGCCATGGGGCGTCGATCTCGGCGACGGCATCTCGCGGCATCCCGTCCAGATCTACGAGTCGCTGGCAATGGCCGCGTTCCTCCTCGTCTATCTCTGGGGCCTGTGGAAGCGGAAGCCCTGGGCCTTCACCCGGGCCTTCTACCTGATGTGCCTATGGTACGGCCTGCAGCGATTTGCCTGGGAGTTCCTCAAGCCCTACCCTCGCGTGCTAGGGCCGCTGAACATCTTCCAGCTGCTCTGCCTCGGGCTCATTTTCTACGCCATCGTCTACGCATTGAGGGCGACCCATGACGTCGACCGCCGACATTGGCCGCAGATCGGCGCCGTATCTCTTCCTCGGCCAGACGACCAGCCTCTGTGAGACCTGCCTCGCGCTGGTCCCGGCCAAGATCATCTGCGAAGGCGACAGTGTCTTCTATCTCAAGCGCTGCCGCGCGCACGGCGTGCAGAAGACGCTCGTCGCCGACGACCTCTCCTATTGGAAATCGCAGAAGGACTGGCTGAAGCCCGGCGACCGGCCGCTGGCGCCGCAGACGACGACCGACCACGGCTGCCCCTACGATTGCGGTCTCTGCCCCGATCACGAGCAGCATTCCTGCCTGGCGATCCTCGAGATCAACGAGGCCTGCAACCTCTCCTGTCCCGTCTGCTTCGCGGACTCTTCGCAGAAGCGCACCGGGCAGCGCTCGCTCGCCGAGATCGAGGGCATGCTCGACACGCTCGTCGCCTCCGAGGGCGAGCCCGACCTCGTGCAGGTCTCCGGCGGCGAGCCGACGATCCACCCGGACTTCTTCGCGATCCTCGATGCGGTGAAGCGGCGCCCGGTGCGCCACATGATGATCAACACCAACGGCCTGCGTATCGCGCGCGAGCCCGACTTCGTCGCCCGCCTCGCCACCTACATGCCGCGCTTCGAGGTGTACCTGCAGTTCGACTCGCTGAAGCGGGACGCCTTGCGCGAGCTGCGCGGCGCCGACCTCACGCATATCCGCCACGACGCGCTGCGGGCACTCGAGGATGCCGGCATCTCGACGACGCTGGTGGTGACCGTGAAGCGCGGCGTCAACGACGACGAGATCGCCGATATCATCAGGTTCGCACTGGAGTGGCGCTGCGTGCGCGGCGTGACCATCCAGCCGATCCAGGATGCCGGCCGCAACGAAGGGTTCGACGCCAAACGGCATCGCATCGTGCTGACCGAGATCAGGCGTCGCGTTGCCGAAGCCGGCGTGTTCGCGTTGGACGACATGATCCCGCTGCCGTGCAATCCCGACCAGATCTCGATCGGCTACGGCGTCCGCAACGGCCGCGCGGTGGCGCCGGTGACGCGCATGCTGCCGCGCGAGATGTTCGTCGCAGCGGCGCCCAACACGGTGACCTTCGAAGCCTTTCCCGAGCTGCGCGCGACGATCTTCAACCTGCTGTCGCTGTCCACCGCGCAGGGCGACACGTCGGACAAGCTCGCGAGCTTCCTGTGCTGCCTGCCCGAGGCCGCGGTCCCGCAGACGCTCGGCTACGCCGATACGTTTCGCGTCGTGATCTCGCAGTTCCTCGACCGCTACAATTTCGACCTCGGCACGGTGAAGCGCTCCTGCGTGCACTTCGTCGAGCCCGGCGGCCGGATCATCCCGTTCGACACGTTCAACACGTTCTATCGGCGTGGGGCGATGGGGAACGCGGCCTTGGCCGAGGCGCAGCGCGCGACGGCTCCAGTCCGATGAGCGAGCCGCCGTCCGCCCTCGCCCGGTTTTTCGGCGCCGCGATCATGGGCGTCGGCGTGCTGATCACGCTGCTCTCCGGCGCCTGCACCGGTACCCTCCTGATCGGCAACCTGTCGTCGATCGGCCACGGCGCCGACCTGACGTCGGTTCTCCTCATCCTCGGCGTCGGCTTGCCGTTCCTCGCGATCGGCGTGGCGCTCTACTTCGGCGGTCGCGCGATCTGGCGGGGCGGGCGCGGCCTGTAGGGGTCGCGCTACGGCACCCGGCCTTCCACGCATGGAGCCTTTTAAGTGAACCTGTTCGCCTTCGGGAATCCCTTCGGCGGCAAGCGGCCGGCTTCGGCGCGGTTGCCGATCCAGTCGCGCAGCTCGGGCTTCTTGACGACGAAGGTGCGGCCGGCCGAGTCCTGCCAGGAGAGGCCGTCCTCGACCTTGAAGACGCGGAGGTCGGCGAGGCCGCCGTCCTTGTAGCGTTGCAGCCGCACGCCCTTGCCGCGCGTCATCTCCGGCACCTGGTCGAGCGGGAACACCAGGAGCCGACGGTTCTCGCCGATGATGGCGACCTCGTCACCCGCCGCCGACACCAGCAGGCAGGCCTCGGCCGGCTTGTCGACGTTGAGCACCTGGCGACCCTTGCGCGTCTCGCCGATCATATCGTCCTGGCCGACGCGGAAGCCGCGTCCGTCGCTCGAGGCGATCAGCATCTTGCTGCCGGCCACATAAGGCAAGACGGCGACGATCGCCTCGCTCTCGCCGAGATCGGCCATCACGCGGATCGGCTCGCCCTGCCCGCGGCCGCCCGGCAGCTTCGAGCCGTCGAGCGTGAACACACGCCCGTCGGTGGCGAGCACCAGGATGCGCGTCGTCGTCTCGGCGAGGAAGCTCGTCTTCAGCCTATCGTCGCCCTTGAACTGCAGCGTCGTGAGATCGGCGACGTGGCCCTTCAGCGCGCGGATCCAGCCCTTCTCGGACACGACCACCGTGATCGGCTCGCGCTCGACCAGCGCGGCGGAGGCGCGCTCGACATCGGCGGCGGCCGGTGCCTCGGCGAAGGTCGTGCGGCGGCGCCCGAGCGGCGTCTCGGGGCCGTACTTCTTCTTCAGCTCCTTGATCTGCCAGGCGACCGTCTTCCACTGCTTGCCCTCGTCGGCGATCAGCGCCTCGACCTCGGCCTTCTCCTTCACCAGCGCGTCGTTCTCGCGCTTCAGCTCCATCTCCTCGAGCCGGCGCAGGCTGCGCAGCCGCGTATCGAGGATGTAATTGACCTGCACCTCGGAGAGCTCGAAGGTTTTGGCCAGAACCTCCTTCGGCTCGTCCTCCTCGCGGATGATGCGGATCACCTCGTCGAGGTTGAGGAACACGACGAGCATGCCGGCGAGCACCTCGAGGCGATGCTCGATCTTGGCCAGGCGGTGGCGCGTGCGGCGCACCAGCACGGTGCGGCGGTGGTCGAGCCATTGCCGCAGCGCCTCCTTCAGCGACACGACCTTCGGGATCACGCCATCGACGAGCACGTTCATGTTCATCGGAAAGCGCGTCTCGAGCTCGCTGGCCCGGAACAGCTGCTCCATCATCACGGCCGGCTCGACGGTGCGGCTGCGCGGCTCGATGACGACGCGGATGTCTTCGGCCGACTCGTCGCGCACATCGGCGACGAGCGGCAACTTCTTCTCCGCCAGGAGCTCGGCGAGCTTCTCGATCAGCCGCGACTTCTGGACCATGTAGGGGATCTCGGTGACCACCACCTGCCAGATGCCCCGCGCCCCCTCTTCTTTCTCCCAGCGCGCGCGCAGCCGGAACGCGCCGCGCCCGGTGCGATAGGCTTCGGCGATCGCCGCTGACGGCTCGACGATGATGCCGCCGGTCGGGAAATCGGGCCCCAGCACGAACTGCAGGAGGTCGTCTGTCTCCGCCGGCTTTCCTGGCTTGCCTGCCGCCGCAGGCGGGTGCTGGATCATGTAGAGCGCTGCGTCGCACAGCTCGGCGACGTTGTGCGGCGGGATCGACGTCGCCATGCCGACGGCGATGCCCTGCGCGCCATTGGCCAGCATGTTCGGGAAGGCCGACGGCAGCACGATCGGCTCGCGCTCGGTGCCCGCGTAATTGTCGCGGAAGTCGATCGAATCCTCGTCGATGCCTTCCAGCAGCAGGCGCGCGACCTCGGTCATGCGCGCCTCGGTGTAGCGGTAGGCGGCCGCGCCATCGCCGTCGATGTTGCCGAAATTGCCCTGCCCGTCGACCAGCGGGTAGCGCGAGGAGAAGTCCTGCGCCAAACGAACCAGCGCATCGTAGATCGCCTGGTCGCCATGCGGATGGAACGAGCCCATCACGTCGCCGACGATCTTCGCGCATTTGCGGAACGCGGTGCCGGGATCGAGCCGCAGTACCTGCATCCCGTAGAGGATGCGCCGGTGCACCGGCTTCAGCCCGTCGCGCGCATCCGGCAGCGCGCGACCCGTGATGGTCGACAGCGCGTAAGCAAGGTAGCGCTCCTCCAGCGCCTCGTGGAGAGGCACGAGGTCGATCGAGCCGCCGTTCGGCGGTGGGGGCACGGGGGTCTTGGCCATGCGGCAGGGCTAAGCGAAGCCGCGGGAGTCGGCAAGTTCTTGTTATGTTCGGCGGCGTGTCAATCCATGTCGACTGCCGATGTCATTTGCTTTGCGAGGCGTTCCGTCGCGCCCCGCGGCCGGAACGCGCGCTCCCGGGAGCGGTTGGCGCGGTCCCAAGGAAGAAACGGCAAACGGGAGAGACGCTATGAAGACGATCCTGATCGCGCTCGCGACGCTCGGCATCACAGCCGGCGCGGCTCACGCGCAGAACGACAATTCGATGAACAATGCCAAGTCGCCCGGCACGACCGGCGCCATGAAGACGCCGACAGCGCCCGGCGTCGCAACCGACCCGCAGCAGGTGGAAGCCCAGCAGGGCGGTGCGGCCAAGAGCTCGGCCGGCACGGTCGGCGCGGCGCCCGGCGCCGACACGCAGTCGCAGAAGCCGATGGACAAGAAGTAAGACGTCGAAGCCCGCGGAGCTTGCTCCGCGGGCTTTTCGTCACCACTCGACCGTCGTTCCTGGATTACGACACGGCATTTCGACGAGATGGCCGACCACTTCTTCATCATGGCGGAGACCAACCTCGGCTTCATCATCCCGAAGCGCGAGCTACCGCCGGCGACCGTGCTCGCGCTGCGCGATATGATGCTGGCGTTCCGCAGGGCGAAGCCTCCCTGAGGAATTGCTCAGGCAGCCGAGCCATCGAGCAGGCGGAGATCGCTGCGCACACGGTCGCCACCGCCGAGACCCGTCTCGATCTCGGCATGCGCGCGCTCCCACAGCGGCACCGCCTGCGCCAGCACCGCGCGTCCCTCGTTTGTCAGCGCGAGGCGCTTGGCGCGACGATCATCGGGATCGACGCTGATGTCGACGAGGCTGCGGCGCACCAGCGGCTTCAGCGCCGCGGTCAGCGTGGTCCGGTCCATCGACAGCAGCCGCGCGACGCCGGCGAAGGAGGCGGGCGCCGGGCGGTTGAGCGAGATGATCAGCGAGAACTGGCCGCTGGTGAGCCCGACCGGCCGATAGACCTCGTCAAAGCGCCGCGCCAGCGCGCGCGCCGCCCGCTGCGAATGCAGACAGAGGCAGGTGTCGCGCACGTGCAGCGTCGTCTTGTAAGGAACGTCGGCTTTTGACATGGATTATTATGTTGATATCAACTCTCTTTGTCAAACGGGATCGCAAGGGGGGAACGCGATGGACAGAGAGCCCCCGGACAGAATCGCCTCCTTGCTCGAGCAGGCCGTCGCGTCGGGCGAGATCGCCGGTGCGGTGGCGCTCGTTGCGCGCCGCGATGCCGTCGACGTCCACGAGGCCGGCTTCCAGGACCTCGCCGAGCGCACGCCGATGCGCCGCGACACGATCTTCCGCATCCTGTCGATGACGAAGCCGATCCTCGCCGGCGCGGCGTTGATGCTGGTCGAGGACGGCCGCCTCGATCTCGACGCTCCGGTCGATCCCTGGCTTCCGGAGCTGGCCAATCGCCGCGTGCTGCGCGACATCGCGAGCCCGCTCGACGACACCCTGCCGGCCGTCCGCGCGATCACGCTGCGCGACCTGCTCACGATGCGCATGGGCCTCGGCGCGATCATGGCGCCACCCGGCACCTACCCGATCCAGGCGGCGATGGCGGAGCTCGGCGTGGGGCCAAGCCCCGAGCCGATCGGTTTTGGGCCCGACGAGTTCATGGCGCGGCTCGGCCGCCTGCCGCTGGCGGCGCAGCCCGGCACGCGCTGGCTGTATCACACGGCCGCCGACGTCACCGCCGTCCTCATCGCCCGCATCGCGAAATGCCCGATCGAGGAGCTCCTGCACGAGCGCATCTTCGCGCCGCTCGGCATGCGCGACACCGGCTTTTATGTGCCGCCCGAGTCGATCGACCGGCTCGCCACCGGCTACGCGCGCCGCGCCGGCGAGCTTTTCGTGCGCGATCCCGCCCACGGCGGCCATTACGCGAAGCCGCCGGGCTTCGCGAGCGAGCTGGTCTCGACGGCGGACGATTACCTCGCCTTCGCGACCATGCTCGCCGACGGCGGCCGCCACGCGAACGGCAGGCTTCTGAGCGAAGCGTCGGTCGCGGCGATGCTGACGGACCAGATCACGCCGGCGCAAAAAGCGGTGTCGCCCTTTGCGCCGGGCTTCTGGGACGAGAACGGCTGGGGCTTCGGCGGCGCCGTCACGACGCGGACCGGAGCCTCCGGCTTTCCGCCGGGCTCCTACGGCTGGACGGGCGGCTTCGGCACGAGCTTCGTCATGGATCCGTCGCGCCGCCTCATCACGATCCTGCTGACCCAGCGCCTGATGATGGCACCCGACGACATCGCGCTGGCCATAAAATTTCAATCGCTGGCGAGCCGCCTCGAGGAGACGAGATGACCGAGACCACCTTTCCTGCCGACCGCGAGCTGGTGCTGACCCGCCTGATCGATGCCCCGCGCGAAAAGCTCTATCGCTGCTGGACCGAGCCGGCCCTGCTCAAGCGCTGGTTCGCGCCCCTGCACGTCGAGACGCCGCATGCCGAGCTCGACGTGCGGCCCGGCGGCGCCAGCCTCATCGTGATGCGCGCGCCAAACGGGGCGGAGATGCCGATGCGCGGCCTCTATCTCGACGTCGTCCCGAACGAGCGCCTCGTCTCGACCGACGCCTACACCTCTGCGTGGGAGCCGTCGGAAAAGCCGTTCCTCACCATCATCCTCACCTTCGAGGACGAGGCGGGCAAGACGCGCTACACCGCGCGCGTCCGCCATTGGACCGTCGCCGATCGCGAGGCACACGAGAAGATGGGTTTTCACGAGGGCTGGGGCAAATGCGCCGACCAGCTCGAAGCGCTCGTCGCGACGCTCTAGCCGATCGGAGACGCCGATGTCGCAAGTCACGCCCAAAATCACACCGTGCCTGTGGTTCGCGCACGAGGCGGAGGACGCAGCGACATTCTACTGCTCACTGCTGCCCGACTCGCGCATCGACCACGTGCAAAAATCGCCGTCCGACACGCCGGGCAGCAAGGAGGGCAGCGTGCTGATGGTCGCGTTCACGCTCGGCGGCTCGAAATTCCAGGCGCTGAACACCGGGCAGCCGGCGGATCCGAGCCTGGCGATCTCGCTGTCGATCTCCTGCACCGATCAGGCCGAGGTCGATCGCGTCTGGGACGCGCTCGCCGACGGCGGCACGCCGCAACGCTGCGGCTGGATCACCGATCGCTGGGGCTTTTCCTGGCAGGTCGTGCCGCGCGCCATGGCCGAGCTGCTCGGTGATCCCGACCCGGCTCGGGCCAAGCGCGCGATGCAGGCCATGATGGGGATGGTGAAGCTCGACGTCGCCGCGCTGCAGGCTGCGGCCGACGGCGCGTAAGCGCGCCGTCATTGCGCGCGAAGCGAAGCAACCCAGGAGCCAACGACGGACGGTGCCCGAGGTGTGGCCCCTGGGTCGCTTCGCCTTCGGCTCGCAATGACGGATCAGAGCACGTCGCAGATCAGCCCGAGCGCCTTTGCCTCGTTGGCCTCGATGTACCAGTTCTCGGGCGCGCGCTTCAGCACGTCGTCCATCGTCACCTTCGAGCCCTTGATCAGGTTCTCGAAGCCTTCGTTCTGGATGATGATCGAGGCCTCGATCTCGTGCAGCGTCGCCTTCAGCGTGGCGATGCAGGTGGTCAGCGGCCCGTTGATCTTCAGCTCCTTCGCCAGCTTGCGCTCGTGGATCATGATGCGCGTGCCGCGCGTCACGTAGCGGTTCTCGGTGATGAAGAAGCTCATGAAGGTGGTGCCGGCCGAATAGATCGCCGCCTTGCCGAGGAAGACGAAGCGACGCTCGGGCGACAGTTCGCTGGCGTAGCGGATGTCCTCGCCCATCATGCGCGCGACCTCGGGGTCGCCGCCCAGCGTCGACAGCTCGACGACGACGATATCGCGCTCGGACGCCGCATCGAACTGGCCGCGAAAGCTCCCGTACATCGCATAGTCGACGGTACCCGACAGCATGACCGCGGGCCTGGCGAACGCGGAAGGCGTGAGATTCAGATTGTCCATGAGGTCGCCGGGGATCCTGGGTCTCGGGGGAGAAGCGGATCACGGAGCAGCAAGCGTGCCAGCACCTCAGTCGGCCCGCTCACCGGAACAGCTCCGCATGCGTGCCGGTGCGGACGAACGTGATCTTGTCGCCCTCGATTCGGTAGATCAGCAGGAAGTCGCCGTGGACGTGGCAGTCGCGGCAGTCCTGCCACTCACCTCTCAAAGGATGGTCTTTCCACTCGGGACCGAGTGGCGCGTCGGCGGCGACGAGCATCAACATCATCTTCTTGAGCCTGGGCATGTCGAAGCGACCGGATCGCGACAGCCGCTCCCAATCCTTCTCGAACTGGGGCGCGTAGTCGAATTTGCGAAGGAGGCGCGTCCGCTTAGCGCTTGCCGGCGTCTTCAAGGGACTCGAACATCGCTTCGGGTGTCTGGAAGCGTGCCGGCCGCTTCGCCATCGCTCGCGCCTCCTCGATCGCGGCTCGTGTCACGTCGTTCGGCACCTTGAGATCGAGCGGCAGGCGCTGCTCGGCAACCACGCGGTGCAGAAACAGGCGGATCGCCTCCGAGGTCGTGAAGCCGATCGCCTCCAGCGTCGTCGCCGCCTCCGCCTTCAGGGAGTCGGCGACACGGATATGCAGCATGCTGCCGGGCTTACGTGTCGATGGAGCGCGGCGCTTGACGCTCACGGCTCGCATCGGCGCGGCCTCGAGCTTAGGCGCCCGCGTGCGTGTCGACACCATATGCACCTCCTTGGGTCAACGCCGGATGTATCTTACTTGAGATACGTGCGTCGCCCGGGTGGTGCAAGTGCCTTGCCTCCCGCAAGCAGGAAAAGAGGGCCGCTCAGTCCTTCGGTGCCAGCGCCCGATAGCGGATGCGCGCGGCATCGATCGGCTCGAGGCCGTTGGCGCCCTTGCGGTACCAGAAGGTCCAGCCGTTGCAGGCCGGCAGGCCCTGCGCCAGCGCGCCGACACGATGGATCGAGCCGACGATGTCGCCGAGCGCGCCGCCAGCCAAGGCCAAGGTGCCATCGGCGCGCACAACCGCGGAATGCCGACACTTCTCGTCGCGCAGCACCTCGCCCGGCACGATCAGCCCGGCTTCGATCACGGACGAGAAAGCGATGCGCGGCTCGGCGCGCTTCGACGGCGTCTCTTTCAGCAGCGCCTCGGGCAGCGGCTCGATCGCATCGATCCTCTTGCGCGCGGCCTCGGCATAGATCTCTTCGCGCTCGAGCCCGATGAACGAGCGGCCGAAGCGCTTGGCCACCGCGCCCGTCGTGCCGGAGCCGAAGAAGGGATCGAGCACCACGTCGCCGGGCTTGGTGGCCGACAGCAGGATGCGCGCGAGCAGCGCCTCGGGCTTCTGCGTCGGATGCGCCTTGCGGCCCGCGTCGTCCTTCAGCCGCTCGGTGCCGGTGCAGATCGGGAAGAACCAATCCGAGCGCACCTGGCAATCGTCATTGCCGGCCTTCAGCGCCTCGTAGTTGAACGTGTAGGCCTTGGCCTCTGCGTTCTTCGAGGCCCAGATCAGCGTCTCGTGCGCGTTGGTGAAGCGGCGGCCGCGGAAATTCGGCATCGGATTGGCCTTGCGCCAGACGATGTCGTTGAGGATCCAGAACCCCTCGTCCTGCAGCACCGTGCCGACGCGGAAAATGTTGTGGTACGAACCAATGACGAAGAGCGTGGCGTTCTTCTTCATCACGCGCTTGACGCCGGCGAGCCAGTCGCGTGTGAAGCGGTCGTATTCGGAAAAGCTCGAAAACTTGTCCCAGTCGTCGTCGACCGCGTCGACGAGACTCTGGTCGGGCCGCGACAGCGCGCCCTCGAGCTGCAGATTGTATGGCGGGTCGGCGAAGACGAGATCGACGCTCTCGGCCGGCAGCCGCGCGAGCGCGGCGATGCAATCGCCGACGAGGATCTCGTCGAGCGGCATCGACGCGTCGCGGACCAGGCTTTGCTGGATCGTTTTCGGAGACTTGCTCCGCGCCCTCGAAGTCTCGGTACGCGAGACCTGAATCCGAGACTTCGAGAAGGCGTGCGCGGTACGCATGAACACAAACACCGTTACGCAACGAACCAACGAACGAGACTGTGCACGATCGAGGTAAAAGCCCCGTTGCGACGACAAGAAATCGCGTGTGTCCTTTAGGGACAATTGGATTCAAAGTGTCCGCAGGCCCGCATGATCAAGTGTTAAGGATGCGCGAAGATCTTCAGCGGCGCGAAGGTCATGCGGTGCGCCGGGCACGGGCCGTGGGTCGCCAGCGCATCGCGATGCTCGCGCGTGCCGTAGCCGACATGGCGCGAGAAGCCGTAGACGGGGTGACGCGCGCAGAGCCGGCGCATAAGACGGTCGCGCGTGACCTTGGCGATGATCGAGGCGGCGGCGATCGAGGCCGAGCTAGCATCGCCCTTCACCAGCGTTTCGCCCTCGCAGATCAGGCACGGCGGCAGGTCGTTGCCGTCGACGAGGACATAGGCCGGCACCTCTGCCAGCGCCGCGAGCGCGCGGCGCATGGCGAGGAACGTCGCCTGGCGGATGTTGATCGCATCGATCTCGGCCGCCGAGGCGAAGGCGACACCGATCGCGAGCGCCTTGTCGACGATGATCTCGTAGAGGGCCTCGCGCGTTTCCGGATCGAGCTTCTTGGAATCGTCGAGACCTTTCGGCACGCGCGCCGGATCGAGGATCACCGCCGCGGCCGCGACCGGACCAGCGAGCGGCCCCCTGCCCGCCTCGTCGATGCCGGCGACGAGCGCGTGGCCCTTGCGCATCAGAACGCGCTCGCGTCGGAAGTGCGGTGTCGACATGCGGATCCTCTGACAGAGCGATGCGCTCCTTGATGCCTCTCGGATGAGCGCGGGATCAAGACGGGGCTGACACAAGGCGGGGGATACGCCGCGGCACTGGATCGCCGCCAACGAAGCCTGTCGCGCCGGTCAGGATGACCTTCGTGTCGTTGTCCTCCGCGTTGCTTTCGGTTCCCTTTCGATGGCGCGAGATCGCAAACCGTCGTCGCTCATCGGCCTCTTGCGATCTTGCGTCGGCGAGCGACGTCCTCGCCGCAGCCGACTGTCGGCGATCGGTGACGCGGTCGCGGCGCGGTGCCGTGGGACAGCGACCGGAGAAAGGCCAGGCGTCGTCGCACGACGACAAAGGCTGGTCCGGGGTGGCCAAGCACTAACCGATTCCTTCTTGATTTCAACGGCTTGACTTCAGGTGCCGGTACTTATACCTTAGATCGGTCCTGGTCGAAAGGCGCGACTGCGCGACCTTTGAGCGGAGCCGCGCGGCTGGTAGAGCAGACGCCTACGGATCGACGGGGGACGCCATGGCTAACGATACGCTGGAGACGACGCAGGCCGAGCGCCCGCGCCTGCCGCCGGCCGGCATGCCGGAGCCGTCGCACAACGCGGCCGCCTTCGGGACCGCCGAGCGGCAGGGAGCCGATACCAACGGGATCTTCCGCAGCCTCGTGGCCAACGATTCCGACATCGCCGGGCTCGTCGCCTACTCGATCTACAAGCAGAACAAGCTCGACTGGCTCGCCGCCTTCGAGACGGCCATCGACCGCGCCCCCAACGATGCGGAGCTCGCCTCCTACATCATCGGCGAGGGCACCCCGCGCCGCATCGCGACCTACCGCCATCTCGCGGAAGCCACGCTCACCGGCAAGGGGCCGGAGGGCAGCGGACGCGGCCTGGGGCGCGTCGCCATGCGGGATGGTGGCGCGCTCAGCCCCACCGCGATCGCGGCCTACGCCGTGATCCTGCTGGCGCTCCTCGTCGGCTTCTGGATCGCGCTGCACTACACGGTGTCGACGCACTAGCCCGCGCGACCCTCCTGCATCGCCAGCGACCGCGCCAAGGTGAAACCAGCGACAATCAGCACGCCGACGAGCCCCATGACGCCCGGCCAGCCGAAGCGCGACCAGAACAGGCCGCCGACCGAGCCGAACAGGCTCGAGCCGACATAATAGGCAAAGAGATAGAGCGAGGCGGCCGCCGCCCGGTCCGTCGCGGCGCGGCGCGACACCCAGCCCGAGGCGATCGCATGCGCGCCGAAGAAGCCGCAGGTGAGGATGCCGATCGCGACGACGGCGACGAGCAGGCTCGGCACGGCGGTCAGCGCGAGCCCGAGCGCCTCGAGCGCCATCGAGACCATCATCATGCGCCCGAGCCCATGGCGGCCGCCGAGCCGGCCGATCCAGGCGGAGAACGGGCCGCCCAGGCTGTAGACGAGGAAGATCGAGCCGGCCCACGCCTGCGACAGGTCGAACGGCGCCGCGACAAGCCGGTAGCTGAGATAATTGTAGGTGGTGACGAAGCCGCCCATCAGCACGAAGCCGACGACGAACAGCATCACGAGGACGGGATCGCGCAAATGGTGTGCGAAGGCGCGGCCGAGATGCGGCAGCGACAGGCCCTGCTCCGGCAGGAAGCGCCGCGAGGGCGGTAGCAGTGCCGTGAAGAGGGCCGCCGCGGCGAGGCCGAGAACACCCATCACGGCCAGCGACAGCCGCCACGAGCCCGTCGCGTCCATCAGCACGCCGATGATGACGCGGCCGGCCATGCCGCCGTAGGCGTTGCCGGCGATGTAGAGGCCCATGGCGGTGCCGAGGTCGCGCGGATGCACCTCCTCGGCGAGATAGGCCATGGCGACGGCCGGCACGCCGGAGAGCGCGAGGCCGGTGAGCGTGCGCAGCACGAGCAGGCTCGTCCAGCCGGGCACCACAGCGCAGGCGACGGTCAGCAACCCGACGGCGAAGAGCGAGACCGTCATGATCGGCTTGCGGCCGAAGACGTCCGAGACGCGGCCGACGACGAGCATGGCCAGCGCCAGCGTGCCGGTGGTCAGCGACAGCGAGAGGCTGGCGGCGCTGGGCGACACGCCGAGGTCGGCCGAGAAGACCGGCAGCAGCGGCTGCACGCAATAGAGCAGCGCGTAGGTCGAGAAGCCGGCCGCGACGAGGGCAAGCGTCACCTTGCGGAACTCGGGTGTCCGCGCCCGCAGGAACAGGTCGCGCGACCCGGCCAGGGCGAGCGTCTCGGCTTCCTCGAGCGGCGTCTCGCGCGGCGCCTCGTCCTTACCATCCATGCGGCAGGGCTTTAGCGGCAACCCGTGTGGCGGCACAATCGCCGGCTCAGGCGGCCGCGCGCACGCGGACGTAATCGACGAAGGCGCAGCTTGCCTCGTCGCCGGGATGTCGTTCGGGAACGAGGCGGGAGACCTCGCGCCAAAGCGCCGGATCGATCGCCGGGAAGAACGTGTCGCCGTCGGGGCTGAGATCGACGATCGTCAGCGCCAGACGATCGACGTCGCCGAGCAGCGCCTCGAACAGCGTGGCGCCGCCGATCAGGCTGATCGACGGCGCACCCATCGCACGCGCCCTCTCCTGCGCGAGCGTCAGCGCCTGTATCGGGCTCTCGGCCCGCAGCACGCCGTCCGGCAGCGCCAGGCCCGCGTCGCGCGAGACGACGAGGCTCTCGCGACCGGGCAGCGGGCGGTCGATGGACTCCCAGGTGCGCCGCCCCATGATCATCGGCGTGCCCATCGTCAGCGCGCGGAAGCGGGCGAGATCGCCCGGCATGGTCCACGGCAGGCCGCCCGCGTTGCCGATCACGCCGTTGCGCCCAAGCGCCGCGACCACGACCAGCGGGACGATCGCGTCTTTCCCGATCTCACCCATACGATGGCTCCCGATCCCGCAGCCCGTATTGGATGAGTCGCGGCAGCTTCGCCGTTGCCTTATTCGGCGAATTTGCAGCAGGCCGCGGTCACAAGGACAATTTCCACAGGTTTCCACACAGAAATCGGCTCACCATGGCGCTCTGCGAGACCAAATTGCCGCAGTGCACCGAAGACTTAGGCCACCTCGCGCAACCGCCTTCGGAAGCGCATAGTTTATGCATCATAGTTGGCGGGTCGCTGCGGCAGCGCGGCTGACGACAGACAAGGAATCGGGCAAAGCCATGGACGATTTCCTCGATACATTCACGCGCACCTACGACGCTCGCCGGGCGACCGAGATGTCGCTTTCGGAATATCTCGAGGGCTGCCGCGGCGACCCGATGATGTATGCGAGCGCCACCGAGCGCATCCTTGCCGCGATCGGCGAGCCGCAGATGGTGGACACGGCGAAGGATGCGCGCCTCGGCCGCATCTTCATGAACCGGACGATCCGCATCTACCCCGCCTTCGCGGACTTCTACGGGATGGAGGAGACGATCGAGCGGATCGTCTCGTTCTTCCGCCACGCGGCGCAGGGCCTCGAGGAGCGCAAGCAGGTGCTGTACCTGCTCGGCCCGGTCGGCGGCGGCAAGTCGTCGCTCGCCGAGCGCCTCAAGGCGCTGATGGAGCGCTATCCGGTCTATGCGCTGAAGGCCGGCGACGAGGTTTCGCCCGTCTTCGAAAGCCCGCTCGGCCTGTTCGAGCCGGATCAATATGCAGCCGAGCTCGAGAAGCGCTACAGCATCCCGCGCCGGCGCCTCAACGGCCTGATGAGCCCGTGGTGCCTCAAGCGCCTCGACGAGTTCCACGGCGACATCACCAAGTTCAAGGTGGTCAAGCTTTCGCCGTCGCGGCTGCGCCAGATCGCGATCTCCAAGACCGAGCCGGGCGACGAGAACAACCAGGACATCTCGACCCTTGTCGGCAAGGTCGACATCCGTAAGCTCGAGACGTTGTCGCAGAGCGATCCGGATGCCTATTCCTACTCCGGCGGCCTGAACCGGGCGAACCAGGGCATGCTCGAGTTCGTCGAGATGTTCAAGGCGCCGATCAAGATGCTGCATCCGCTGCTGACGGCGACGCAGGAAGGCAATTACGTCGGCACCGAGAACATCGGCGCGATCCCGTTCAACGGGATCATCATGGCGCATTCGAACGAGTCCGAATGGCAGAGCTTCCGCGGCAACAAGAACAACGAAGCCTTCATCGACCGTATCTACGTGATCAAGGTGCCCTATTGCGTGCGGGTCACGGAAGAGGAGCTGATCTATTCCAAGCTGATCCAGGGCTCGGAGCTCTCCGGCGCGCCCTGCGCACCGGGCACGCTCGAGATGCTGGCGCGCTTCTCGGTGTTGTCGCGCCTGCGCGAGCACGAGAACTCGAACCTCTACGCCAAGATGCGCGTCTATGACGGCGAAAGCCTGCGCGAGGTCGACCCCCGTGCCCGCTCGATGCAGGAGTACCGCGACACGGCCGGCGTCGACGAAGGCATGGACGGCGTCTCGACGCGATTTGCGTTCAAGGTGCTGGCTGCGACCTTCAACCACGACACGCTCGAGGTTGTCGCCGACCCCGTCCACCTCATGTACGTGCTGGAGCAGTCGATCAAGCGCGAGCAGGTCGCGGCCGAGACGGAGAAACGCTACCTCGAGTTCATCAAGGCCGATCTTGCGCCGCGCTACGCGGAATTCATCGGCCACGAGATCCAGAAGGCCTACCTCGAATCCTACCAGGACTACGGGCAGAACATGTTCGACCGCTACGTCGACTATGCCGACGCCTGGATCGAGGATCAGGACTTCAAGGACCCCGATACCGGGCAGCTCCTCAACCGCGAGCTGCTCAATCAGGAATTGACGAAGATCGAGAAACCCGCTGGGATCGCGAATCCGAAGGATTTCCGCAACGAGGTGGTCAAGTTCTCGCTGCGGTCACGGGCCCAGAACTCTGGCAAGAATCCGTCATGGACGAGCTACGAGAAGATCCGCGAAGTGATCGAGCGGCGCATGTTCTCCCAGGTGGAGGACCTGCTGCCGGTCATCAGCTTCACCTCGAAGCGCGACAGCGAGACGGAAAAGAAGCACACCGAGTTCGTCGAGCGCATGACGGCGCGCGGCTATACCGAGCGCCAGGTCCGGCGGCTCGTCGAGTGGTACATGCGGGCGAAGCAGGCGGGTTGACCGGCTGCGACCGGGGAGCGGCATGAATCTCATCGATCGACGTCTCAACCCCGGCGGCAAGAGCCTAGAGAACAGGCAGCGCTTCCTGCGCCGTGCCCGCGCGCTCGTGAAGCAGGCGGTCCAGACCAGCTCGAAGGACCGCTCGCTCAAGGACTTCGACCAGGGCGGCGAGGTGACGATCTCGGTCGACAGCCTGCGCGAGCCGCGTCTGCACCGCGCCAGCTCCGGCGGCGTCCGCGAAGGGCTGCTGCCGGGCAACAAGAAGTACCTGCAGGGCGATCGGATCCCGAAGGAAAAGCAGGGCTCCGGAAGCGGCTCGGAAGGGTCGGACGGCGGCAAGGGCGAGGACGACTTCCGCTTCGCCCTCTCGCAGGACGAGTATCTCGATCTCTTCTTCGAGGACCTCGAGCTGCCCGATCTCGCCAAGACGACACTCGCCAAGACGGAGAGCTTCTCGCTGACGCGCGCCGGCTACTCGACCTCCGGCTCGCCGGCGAACCTCTCGGTCAACCGCACGATGCGCAACTCCATGTCGCGCCGCATCGCGCTGCGCCGGCCGTCGGCCGATCGCATCGCCACGCTCGAGGCGGAACTCGAGGCTCTCGAAAAGGGAGGCGCCAGCGCTGACGAGCTGGAGGTGCTGCGCGCAAGGCTCGAGCTGCTGACGAAGCGCTCGCGGCGCGTGCCCTTCATCGACCCGATCGACATCCGCTACCGGCGCTTCCAGCCGGTGCCGAAGCCCGTCTCGCAGGCCGTCATGTTCTGCCTGATGGACACCTCGGCCTCGATGACCGAGCACATGAAGGACGTCGCCAAGCGCTTCTTCGCCCTGCTCTACATCTTCCTGAAGCGGCGCTACCGCCACGTCGACATCGTCTTCATCCGTCATACCCACGAGGCGGAAGAGGTCGACGAGGACACGTTCTTCCACTCGCCCGAGACCGGCGGCACACTGGTCTCCTCCGCGCTCGACGAGATGATGCGCGTCGTGCGCACCCGCTACCCGCGCGAGGATTGGAATATCTACGCCGCGCAGGCCTCCGACGGCGACAATTCCTCGCGCGACGGCGAGCGCACGTTGCATCTGATGCGGCAGGCGATCCTGCCCATCTCGCAATATTTCGCCTATCTCGAAGTCGGCTCCGAGCACGAGCGCGCGTCAGTCGGCTTCCTCTCGCGCGCGTCCGATCTGTGGCGCACCTACGAGACGCTGAAGGACGAGAACGCGAATTTCGCGATGCGCCGCGTGTCGCATCGTAACGAGATCTATCCGGTGTTCCGCGACCTCTTCGAGCGCAAGCAGCCGGGTTCGGTGCCGCAGGCGACCAGGGAAAGCGCATGACCCACGCCTCCGATGGCCTGCTCTATCGCGGGACCGACTGGGACTTCGGGCTCGTGCAGCGCATCCACGATTCGATCGAGGAGATCGCCGTCGGCGAGTTCAAGCTCGACGTCTATCCCAACCAGATCGAGGTGATCACCGCCGAGCAGATGCTCGATGCATATTCCTCGATCGGCATGCCGCTGTTCTACAAGCACTGGTCGTTCGGCAAGCAGTTCGCGCATCACGAGGTCTCGTACCGCAAGGGCATGCGCGGCCTCGCCTACGAGATCGTCATCAATTCCAACCCGTGCATCTCCTACATCATGGAGGAGAACACGGCGACGATGCAGACGCTCGTCATCGCGCACGCGGCGTTTGGGCATAACCACTTCTTCAAGAACAACTATCTCTTCAAGCAATGGACGGATGCCAACGGCATCCTGCAATATCTCGACTTCGCCAAGAGCTACATCACCAAGTGCGAGGAGCGCTACGGGCACGCGGCCGTCGAGCGGCTGCTCGATGCCGCACACGCGCTGATGAGCCACGGCGTCCACCGTTACCCCCGCAAGCGCAAGCCCGACCTGATGACCGAGGAGCGGCGCGAGAACGAGCGGCGCCGGCACGGCGAGCAGGTCTTCAACGACCTGTGGCGCACCGTGCCCGGCAAGAAGGCCAAGCGCGCCACCGACCAGGACCTCGCCCGCCGGCGCGCGCTGCTCGAGCTGCCGCAGGAGAACATCCTCTACTTCCTGGAGAAGACCGCGCCGCGCCTGAAGCCGTGGCAGCGCGAGATCATCCGCATCGTCCGCCTCATTGCCCAGTACTTCTACCCGCAGGGGCAGACCAAGGTGATGAACGAGGGCTGCGCCACCTATTGCCACTACCGGATCATGCAGCGCCTCTACGAGACGCGGCAGATCACCGAGGGCGCGTACCTCGAGTTCCTCACGTCGCACACCAACGTCGTCATGCAGCCGATGTACGACGACCCGCGCTACAACGGCATCAACCCGTATGCGCTCGGCTTCGCGATGATGCAGGACATCGAGCGCATCGCCACCGAGCCGACTGCGGAAGACCGCGAGTGGTTCCCCGACATCGCCGGCATCGGCGCGCCGTTCGAGCTGCTGCAGAACTGCTGGGCGAACTTCCGCGACGAGAGCTTCATCTCGCAATATCTCTCGCCGAACCTCATGCGGCGCTGGCGCATGTTCAAGATCCTCGACGAGGGCGAGAACGCGCAGGAGATCAAGGTCGAGGCGATCCACGACGAGCGCGGCTACCGCGAAATCCGCCGCGCCTTCTCGCGCCAATACGACGTCGCGATGCAGGACGCCGACATCCAGGTCGTCGACGTCAACCTCGAGGGCGACCGCCGGCTGATCCTGCAGCACGCGATCCTGCACGGGATGCGCCTCGACGAAGGCGCCGCGAAGGACGTGCTGCAGCATCTGGCCGACCTGTGGAGCTACGACGTCACCCTGCGCGAGGTCGATGCGACAGGCGAAGTCGTGAAGGAGCACACGGGCAGCCCGCGTCCGGGCTATCTCGCGTAAAGCACAGCGCTTTCAGGGATCTCCGACGACCGCCTCGTAAGCCGCGCGAAGCGTAGCGCGGGCCTGCGTGAGCGCCGGCTTCAGCGTCGTCCAGCTCGCGGAGCCGCAGGCCTGCGCCAGGCGCGCCTTCAGGCCGCGCCCGGCATCGTCCGGGCTCGTGCCATCAGGCAGCGCCAGCTTGACGATCTGGTTGGCCGCGGCCTGCAGGTCGTAGGCGGCAACGGCACTCCGCTCGACGAGGCCCGCGTCGGCGGCGCGTTCGAGCACCACGCGCGGCGCGACGTCGCGCAGCTCGGGCCGTGCGAGCGCCAGGGTCTGCGCCGCAAACTCGCCATCGACCAGCCCGCCCAGCGCGAGCTTGAGGTCCCAGAAGCCCGAGGGCGGCCGCTCGCGCGCCATAAGCGCGCGCATCGCCGCCACCTCGGCCTGGAGCGACGCGCGCGACGCGCCGCCCAGCACCTCGGCGATCGTCGCCTCGATCCGCGGTGCGATCGCCGCGTCGCCGGCGATGACGCGGGCGCGGGTCAAAGCGAGGTGCTCCCAGGTCGCGGCCGTCGTCTTCTGGTAGGCGGCGAAGGCGGAGAACTTGGTCGCCAGCGGCCCCTGGCGCCCGGACGGACGCAGCCGCATGTCTACGTCGTAGAGGCGCCCGCGCCGCGTCGGCGCCGTCAGATGGGTCGTCAGGCGCTGCGTCAGCCGCGTGACCCACGTGGCGGCATCGAGCGGGCGCGCGCCGTTCGACATCGCCGGCGCCGGTGCATCGTAGACGACGACGAGATCGAGGTCGGAGGCCGCATTCATCTCGCGCGAGCCGAGCCGACCAAACCCGAGGATCGCGAGCGCGAGACCGGGCACGCGCCCGTGCTCGGCCGCGAACGTCGTCTCGGCGCGCGCGAGCAGCGCGCGGATCATGCCGACGGCGAGCGTCGTGTAGGCGAGGCCGGCCTCGCGCGGCGCCAACGCCCCGGAGAGGAGGCGCGTGCCGATGAGAAAGTGCTCCTCGTGCTGGTAGTCGCGCGCGGCATCGAGCACGTCCTCGGTCGCGGTCGCTCGCGACAGCGCGGCGAGGACGCGGGTTTCCATCGCATCCTCGTCGACCGTGATCTCGGAGCCGCCGTCGATCGCGACGTCGAGGAGGTGCGGGTGCACCGCCACCGCCTCGGCGAGGCGCGGCGCGCCGCCGAGGATCTCGCCAAAAAGCGTCCGCAGCGCACCGCTGGCAATGAGGATCGCGAAGAGCTCGGTGGCCGTCGGCAGGCGCTCCAGCGCACGATCGAGGCCGGCGACGGCGGCGTCGGGATCCGAGCCCTTGGCGAAGCTCGACAGCAGCGCCGGCACCAGCTCGGTGAGCTTTTCGCGCGCGCGTGGCGAGCGGACCGCGGGGCGCAGTCCCGCGTGCCAGGCGCGCACCATCGTCGAGACGGCGGCGGGATCGCGGAAGCCGAGCTTTTCCAACGTGCGCAGCGTGCCGGGATCGTCGGAGATGCCGGTGAAGACGAGGTCGCCCGAGCCGTGGCCGAGCTTCGGCGCGTTCTCGAACAGCAGCGCATAGTGATGCGCGACGAGCCGGCAGAAGCGTTCGAAAGCCGCCGAGAAGGCAGCAGCCGACTCGTAGCCGCAGAAGCGCGCGAAACGCTCCAGCGCCTCCTTGCCGGCCGGCACCTTGTGCGTCTGCTGGTCGCCCAGCATCTGCAGCCGGTGCTCGATGCCGCGCAGGAAGGCGTAAGCGGTTTCGAGGTCCTCCTGCGCGTGACGCGAGATGCAGCTCTCGTGACGCAGGCGATGCAGCATCTCGACCGTGCGATTGCCGCGCAGCGCGGGCCGCTTGCCGCCGAAGATCAGCTGCTGCGTCTGCACGAAGAACTCGATGTCGCGGATGCCGCCGCGCCCAAGCTTGACGTCGTGGCCGGCCACCGCGATCTCGCCGCCGCCCTTCGCCGCATGGATCTGACGCTTCATCGCGTGGATGTCGGCGATCGCCGCGAGGTCGAGGTACTTGCGCCAGATGAAGGGCGCGAGCGTCGCGAGAATCTCGGCGCCAAGCGCGAGGTCGCCGGCACACGGCCGCGCCTTGATGAGCGCTGCGCGTTCCCAGTTCTGCCCGAACGTCTCGTAGTAATCGTAGGCAGCCGGCACGGAGACCGCGACCGAACGCGCGGACGGCTCTGGGCGCAGGCGCAGGTCGACGCGCAGCACATGGCCGTCGGCGGTCGCCTGCTGCAGGAGCCTCACGAGATCGCGCACGATGCGGGCATAGAGCGTCTGCACGTTGGCGCGGTCGACGAGCGCCGGCGCCTCGGGATCGAACAGGCAGACGAGGTCGACGTCGCTCGAATAGTTCAGCTCGCGGCCGCCGAGCTTGCCGAGCGCCAGCACGGCGAGACCACAGCCGCACATCGGCTCGCCGGGATCGAGCCGCAGGCGCCCTGCCCGCTCCTCCCGCCGCAACAGGAAGCCGAGTGCGGTGGCTATGAACGAGTCGGCGGCGCGTGACAGCGCCTGGATGACGTCCTCGGCAAGCCAGACGTCGCCGAGATCGGCAAGCGCGACCGTCAGCGCGACGCTTTGGCGCGCTTGGCGCAGGCCGCGCATGACCGCCTCCTCGTCGCAACACTCGGCCAGCGCGGCGAGCGTGCCGAGGGCTTCGTCGATCGACGCTTGCGGATCGCGGTCGAGGATCGCGACGAGGCGGAGCGGGTCGGCCTCGACGAGCCCCCAGAGGAACGGCGCGTGGTCGGCCAGGGCGCCGAGGAGCGCGTGCACCGGGCGCGCCGCCACCATCTCACGCTGTCCGGCATCGAGCCGCGTCTCGAGATCGGCCAGCCGCCAGCGTGCCCGTCCCTTATCGGCGACACGTGGCGAGGTTCGCAGGACGAGTCGGAGCGGCTTGCGGGCCGGCTTTGCAGGTGAGTCCACACGGCGATAGCAGGGCTGGGGATGGGGATCGTCAAGCGGGTCGGCGAATTCGTCGATCTTCGCACGAACAAATTTGAGGCGGCAGCCGAGCGCGGCGCCGATCCCGCCCATCGACGTCCGCTCTGGGCCACGTCGAAAGGCCCAAGAAGGCAATCATGCCCTTGCGAGCAGCATCGACGAGCAAAGATTTTGGACAGAGCACGAACAATGTGCGGCAAAAGAAAGGCAGGCTACGCCTCTGAGCTTGTCCGCCTGCTCAAACAAACTGCTTACGAAATGGGCTGCAAAAACTATCTGCTTAAGCGATTGGCAGGTTCATGCATTGTGGTTTCACAACAAACCGAAGGATCGAAACCATGGACATGAACGCAAGCACCCACTTCAGCCCGATCGCCGACCACCGCGATGAGGTCGTCTCGTTCGAACGCGCCTCGTCCGGCCGCAAGGCCGATGCGAACCAGGCGACGAAGATTGTCGCCACGACCTGCGGCGAGAGCTGGTACCACGACGCGGCTATCGCGGCAGCGGAGCAGGATGCCATCGACGCGCGCGGCAACCCCTACCACCACTAGAGACGACAGCGCCGCGACGTTGAGGCGCGCGACGCAACTCCCTGTGCACTCGTCGATTGGACCCGCTCCAATCTACGAGGAGCGCGGTGATGGCGGCAGAAGCAAAGGCGTTCGAAGCGGACATCCCGATGGGGATGACGCAGATCGGCGAAGGCGACGCGAAAGTGCTTCTCGTGCGCGACGCCAACGGCCTGCGCGCCTTCCAGGCCAGCTGCCCGCACTACGGCGCGCCCCTCGCCAAGGGCGAGATCTGCGGCCACACGCTCTACTGCCCCTGGCACAAGGCCGCCTTCGACATCGGCGACGGTTCGCTGGTCGCGCCGCCCGCGTTGCACGGCCTCGCGCAATATCCGATCCGCACCGAAGGCGAGAAGATCGTCGTCACGCTCGAGCCGATGGCGGCGTCGCGCCCCTCGGCACGGGCTGACTCTCGCACCTTCGTCATCGTCGGCACCGGCGCCGCCGCCGTTGCGGCGGTGACGACGCTGCGGGACGAAAGCTTCGGCGGCAAGATCATCGTCGTCGCCCGCGAGCTAGGCGAGCCT
Organism: Beijerinckiaceae bacterium; assembly: GCA_965277735.1. GTDB lineage: Bacteria > Pseudomonadota > Alphaproteobacteria > Rhizobiales > Beijerinckiaceae > RH-AL1. The sequence goes on along the minus strand of CBDIDO010000003.1, from coordinate 1,939,854 downwards.
TACGATCGCCCGAAGCTGTCGAAAAATTTCCTCGCCAAGCCGACCGAAGCCTCGGCCGTTGTGCTCGAAAAGGATTTCTTCGCGAGCCACGGTGTCGAGCTGCGCATGGGTCCCGCCAAGCGGATCGACCCCAAGACGCGCACAGTGACGCTGGCCAACGGCACCGAGATCGTCGGCGACGCCCTGCTGATCGCAACGGGCAGCCGCGCCGTCGTCCCGCCCTTCGCCGGTCGCGAACTCAGCAACATCTTCACGCTACGCAGCCTCGACGACGCGGTGGCGCTGAGCGCTGCGGCGGAAGCCGGCAAGTCGATCGCCGTGATCGGCGGCGGCTTCATCGGGCTCGAGGCGGCGGCCTTCCTCACCAAGCGCGGTCTTTCCGCGACCGTGGTCTCGCCGGAGGCGCTGCCGCTGTCGGCGCGCTTCGGCGACGACGTCGCGGCCGCACTCAAGGTCTATCACGAGGGGAGGGGCGTCCGCTTCGTGCAGGGCAAGGTCGCAAAGTTCGAGGGCGACGTGTCGATCTCCGGCATGCGGCTCGAGGGCGGCGACGTCTTGCCGACCGATCTCGTTTTGATTGGCGCCGGCGCGGCGCCCGAGGTCGAGATGATCGATGCGCCGAAGCACGCGAGCGGCGGCCTCGAGGTCGACCCAACGCTGAAGCTGGCGCCCGGCGTGTGGGCAGCCGGCGACATCGCCGCCTTCTCCGAGATGCACAGCGGCACGACGGCGCGCATCGAGCATTGGCGGCTCGCCGAACAGCACGGGCGGCACGCGGCGCGCGCGATGCTGGGTCACGCCGCGCCCTTCCGCGAGGCGCCGTTCTTCTGGTCGAACCAGGGCGATAAGCGTCTCGACTATGCCGGCTACGCGCCGAACTGGGAGCGCATCGAGATCAAGGGCGAGCCGGCCAAGCTCGATTTCATCGCCTATTACATCCGCAGCGGGAAGGCGGTCGCGGCCTGCGCCATCGGGCACAATCCGGAGATGATCCGATTCCTCGATACGTTGGCGACCAAAGGACCGCCCGCCGCGGAAACGCTGGCCTAACCTACTTCGAGAAGTCGAGCCCCATCATGCGGTAGCGCTCGGGATCGTCGCCCCAGTCGGGCCGCACCTTCACGAACAGGAACAGGTGGATGTTGTGCTCGGCCGCCTCGATGATCTCCTTGCGCGCGGCCGAGCCGATCGCCTTGATCGTCCGGCCGCCTTCGCCGATGACGATCTTCTTGTGGCCGTCGCGCGTCACGTAGATGGTTTGCTCGACGCGCGCCGAGCCGTCGGGCTGCTCCTTCCACAGCTCGGTCTCGACCGTCGAGTGGTACGGCAACTCGTCGTGCAGCCGCTCGAACAGCTTCTCGCGCGTGATCTCGGCGGCGAGCGAGCGCAGCGGCGCGTCCGAGACCTGGTCTTCGGGGTAAAGCCAGGGGCCGGGCGCCATCATCTCGCCGAGCCGCGCGACGAGCTTCGGCACGCCGTGGCCCTTTAGCGCGGAGATCATGAACGTGTCAGAGAACAAACCGCCCTCGTTCAGCTTCGCGGCGACGGCGAGCAGCGTCTCGGCCGGCACGGTGTCGATCTTGTTGAGGACCAGCACCTTCGGCGCGTTCACCTTGGCGAGGCTGTCGAGGATCGCGCTCGCCTCCTCCGAGCCGGGCTTGCGGGCGTCGACGAGGAGCGCGGCGACGTCGGCATCGCCGGCCCCGCCCCACGCTGTCGCGACCATGGCGCGGTCGAGCCGCCGCTTCGGCGCGAAGATGCCGGGCGTGTCGACGAAGATGATCTGCGCCTCGCCTTCCAGCGCGATGCCGCGCACGAGTGCCCGCGTCGTCTGCACCTTGCGCGAGACGATCGACACCTTGGTGCCGACGGCCTGGTTGATCAGCGTCGACTTGCCGGCGTTGGGCGCGCCGATCAGCGCGACGAAGCCGCAGCGCCGCTCGGCACTGCTCATGACGCCCGTGACAGGCTCGCTCTTATCGGTCTCGCTCATGCGCCCACCTCGGCCGTTGCAACGCCCTCGCGCGCCATGAAGGCGGCCGCGGCCGCCTGCTCGGCGACGCGCTTGGACGATCCTTTGGCCTCGGCGTCGCCATAGCCGTCGATCGTGACGGCCACGGTGAATTCCGGCGCGTGCTGCGGGCCCTGGCGCGCGGTCTCGCGATAGAGCGGCACGGCGAGCCCCTTGCCCTGCGCCCATTCCTGCAAGCTCGTCTTCGCGTCGCGCAGCCGGCGCGGCGCGCGCATACGCGACTCGAAGGCCCGCTTGACCAGCGCTGCGGCGGGCTCGAACCCCGCGTCGAGATAGACGGCGCCGATGATCGCCTCGCAGACGTCGCCGAGGATCGCCTGCCGCAGCGTGGCGCTGGCGCGTTCGCCCGTAGCGAGTCGGATGTGCGGCTCGACCCCCCATTCATGCGCGACCTCGGCGCAGCTCTCGCGGCGGACCAGATCGGCGAGGCGGCGCGACAGGTCGCCCTCGTCGGCCTCGGGGAAGGTGGCGTAGAGCATGTCCGCGATCGCGAGGCCGAGTACCCGGTCGCCGAGGAACTCGAGCCGCTGGTAACTCTCCGGGCGGCTCGACGCCGCGCCGATGTGGGTCAGGGCCGTGATCAGCGTCGCGCGGTTGCGAAAGCTGTGGCCGAGGCTGGCCTCCAGCGCGGCGAGGTCGAATGTCGTCAACGGATCGGTCTGAACATCCGCTGCCAGCGCACGGTCCATGGCCACTCCCAGACCTTCCAGGCGGAATCGCCCTGCTTCACGGAAAAGAAGATGATCTCGGCGCGGCCGATCAGGTTTTCGAACGGCACGTAGCCGACGCCGCCCTGGTCCGGCGGGACGCGCGAATCCGTCGAGTTGTCGCGGTTGTCGCCCATCATGAAATAATGGTTCGGCGGCACCTTGAAGACGTCGGTGTTGTCGGTGAAGCCGGTGTCGCCCTGGATCTCGATGATGGTGTGCTTCACGCCGTCTGGCAGCGTCTCCGTGTAGGTCGGCACGTCGGTCTCGTGGCCGTAGAAGTCCTCGGTGCGCACCTTGGCGATCGCCTCGCGCTCGATCTCCTTGCCGTTGATGTAGAGGCGCCCTTCCTTCATCTGGATCGTGTCGCCCGGCATGCCGATGACGCGCTTGATGTAGTCCGTGGTGTTGTCGCGCGGCAGCTTGAAGACGACGACGTCGCCCTGCTTCGGCGGCGACGAGAACACGCGGTCCTTGATCAGGCTTTCCCACGGGATGTGGAACATCGGATCCGTGTTCGGGAACGAGAAGCGCGAGAAGCCGTAGGAATATTTCGAGACGAACAGGAAGTCGCCGACGAGAAGCGTCGGGATCATCGAGCCGGATGGAATGTTGAACGGCTGGAACAGGAAGGTGCGGACGACGAGCGCGATCAGCAGCGCCTGGACCACCACCTTGACGAACTCGAAGACACCGCCTTGCTGCTGGGTCTCCTTCGCGGCGTCCGTGCCGTCGCTCTCCAACCCCACCGGTTTGCTCATTCCCGCTTCGTCTCTGCTTTGGCCGGCACCCGGGCGCGGCGAAAGCGCGTCCTAACACGCGCCCCTTGCCGGGTATAGCTTCGCCGCCTTCGGCTTTTAGGTCCCTGGTGGCAGCGCCGCGGCGGCCGCGATAGGCACCGCCTCGATGACGACGAACGCCTGCGCCAGCGGGTGCTCGTCAGTGATCGCGAGGTGGATCAAAGGCTCGTGACCCGGCGGCATCAGGGCCGCAAGCCGCCGTGCCGCACCGCCGGTCAGCGCCATGGTCGGCTTGCCCGACGGCAGGTTGACGACGCCCATGTCGCGCCAGGCCACGCCGTCGCGGATGCCGGTGCCGAGCGCTTTTGCGCAGGCCTCCTTCGCCGCGAAACGCTTGGCGTAGGAGGCCGCCCGCCCGGCCCGCGCGTCGGAGCGGCGCCGCTCGACCTCGGTAAAGCAGCGGTGCACGAAACGCTCGCCGAAACGCTCCAGCGATTGCGCGACACGGGTGATGTCGCAGAGGTCGGTGCCGATGCCGACGATCATCGTGACGCCCTCGCTTCGTCAGTCCGCCCCTCGTCCATCGCCGCGCGCATCGCCCGGATCGAGGCCTCGAGCCCGACGAAGATCGCCTCGCCAACGAGGAAATGGCCGATGTTGAGCTCGACGAGCTCCGGCAGGCGCGAGATCGTCCGCGCCGTCTCGTAATCGAGCCCGTGCCCGGCGTGGCACTCGATGCCCTGGCGCGCGGCCTCGCTTGCGGCGAGGGCCAAGCGCTCGAACTCGTGCGCGGCACGCTCGCTCTCGCCATGCGCCAGCGTCTCGCACCAGGCGCCCGTATGCAGCTCGACGACCGGCGCGCCGATCGAGCGCGCGGCGGCGACCGCCTGCACGGTCGGCTCGATGAACAGCGAGACGCGGATGCCGACCTTGGTCAGCTCGGTCGTGGCCCGCTGCAGATGATCGTGGCCGCTGATCACGTCGAGGCCGCCCTCGGTCGTGCGCTCGCTGCGCTTCTCCGGCACGATGCAGGCGGCGTGCGGGCGCGTGGCGATCGCGATGCCGACCATCTCGTCGGTCGCCGCCATCTCGAAATTGAGCGGCGCGTCGATTTCCGCCTTGAGCCGCCGCATGTCGTCGTCACGGATGTGGCGGCGGTCCTCGCGCAGATGCGCGGTGATGCCGTCGGCACCGGCGGCGATCGCGAGCTTGGCCGCGCGCACCGGATCCGGCACGAGGCCGCCGCGCGCGTTGCGCACGGTCGCGACATGATCGACGTTGATCCCGAGCCTCAGCTTAGCCCGACCGATTTCAGCCATTGACGCGCTCAACCTTGCTGACGGTCGGCCGCGCGCGGAGCTGCGACACGATCGTCGAGAGATGCTTCAGATCGGTCACCTCGACATCGACGGTGATCGACCTCTGGTCCTTTGAGATGGGGGCCATCGTCACGTTGTCGATGTTGGCGCCGTTCTCGCCCATAACGGTCGCGATCGCACCGAGCGTCCCCGGCTCGTTGATCGCGGTGATCTGCAACTTCGCCGGAAAAAACGGCCGCTCGCCGTCGGCAATGTCCCAGCGCACGTCGAGCCAGCGATCGGGATGATCGTCGAACGCCTTCAGGTCGGGCGACTGGATCGGGTAGACGGTGATCGACTCGTTCGGCGTGAAGATGCCGACGATGCGGTCGCCCGGCACGGCGCCGCCGTTCGGCGCGAAGCGCACCGGCAGATCGGGACTGAGGCCGTCCTTCGCCATGATCTTCCAATCGACCTCGTCGCCGACGCCGGGCATGTGGAAGAGCAGGCTCGGATTGCCGTTCAGGCCGAACCAGCCGCCGTTCGCCTGCGGCCGCGGCATCGACGACTTGCGCTCCTCGACGACGTCGGGGTGCACCGCCTTGAGGACGTCGCCCGAGAACATCTCGCCGCGCCCGACGGCGGCGAGCACGTCGTCGACGCTCTGACGTGCGAACCGCGGCAGGGCACCCTTGAGCTTGTCCTCGGCATAGGGACGACCGGCGCGCTCGAAGGCGCGCGCGACGATCTGGCGGCCGAGGGTGGCGTATTGCGCGCGCATCGCCTCGCGCGTCGCACGCCGGATCGCCGCGCGCGCCTTGCCTGTGAGCACCAGGGTCTCCCACACCGCCGGCGGCACGTGGTCGGACTGGCGGATGATCTCGACCTCGTCGCCGTTCTGCAGCTCGGTGAGGAGCGGCGCGGAATGGCCGTTGACCTTGGCACCCACCGCCGAATTGCCGACGTCGGTGTGGACGGCGTAAGCGAAGTCGATCGTCGTCGCGCCCTTTGGCAACGCGATCAGCCGACCGTTCGGCGTGAAGCAGAACACCTGGTCGAGAAACAGCTCGAGCTTCGTGTGCTCCAGGAACTCCTCAGGCGAGGAGCCTTCAGCGAGAGACTCGATCGTCCGGCGCAGCCATTGGAAAGCACGGCTCTCGCCCGTCATCGCGGCGCCTTCGTGCGTGCGCCCTTCCTTGTAAAAGACGTGCGCGGCGATACCGTTCGAGGCGATCGCGTGCATCGCATGGGTGCGGACCTGCATCTCGACGCGCTGGCGCCCCGGACCCACCACCGTCGTATGGATCGAGCGGTAGTCGTTGGGCTTCGGCGTCGAGATGTAGTCCTTGAAGCGGCCGGGCACCGTCGGCCATTTGGTGTGAAGCACGCCGACCGCGCGATAGCACTCCGCGACCGTTCCGACGAGGATGCGGAATCCGAAGATATCCGACATCTGCTCGAAGGCGATCTGTTTGCGCTCCATCTTCCGCCACACCGAATAGGGCGTCTTCTGACGACCCTCGACATCGGCCTGGATGCCGTCGGCGGCGAGCGCGGCGGTGATCTCGATCTCGATCGCCTTGATGCGCAGCCCGTTACGCTGGCCGATGTCGTCAAGCCGCGCCTCGATCGCCGCATAAGCGTCGGGCTTCAGCGAGCGGAAGGCCAGATCCTCGAGCTCGTCGCGCAGCCGCTGCATACCCATGCGCCCGGCCAGCGGCGCGTAGATGTCGAGCGTCTCCTCGGCGATCCGCGCGCGCTTTTCCGCCGCCATGAACTGCAGCGTGCGCATGTTGTGGAGCCGGTCGGCGAGCTTGACAAGCAGCACGCGCACATCGGCGGCGATGGCGAGCAGCAGCTTGCGGAAATTCTCCGCCTGCACGGCGCGCTTGGAGACGAGATCGAGCCGCTTGAGCTTGGTCAGCCCGTCGACGAGCGTGCCTATCTCTTGACCGAACAGCCGGTCGATCTCCTCTCGGGTCGATTCGGTGTCCTCGATCACGTCGTGCAGCACGGCGGCGACGATGGTCGCATCGTCGAGCTTGAGGTCGGTCAGGATCGCCGCGACCTCGAGCGGATGCGAGAAGAACGGATCGCCGGACGCACGGACCTGCGCGCCATGCGCCTTCATGGCGTAGACATAAGCGCGGTTGAGCAGAACCTCGTCGGTCTGCGGGTTGTATCGTCTGACCCGCTCGACCAGCTCGTACTGGCGCATCATGGCGGTGGTCTTTTCCGCCCTTTCGCTGAGGCCGGGCTCCGGCGGAGCTTACGTATGCCCCGTCGTGCGCGCCGCCGAAATGAAAAGCGGCGCGTCACGTCGTCCAATCCACCGGACGTCTGGGCTCTACTCGCCGTCGTCGTCGCTCGCCGCCGGCGGGACCAGACCCTCGAGACCGCGAAGCAGGTCCTCCTCGGTCATGCGATCGAACGTGACGTCGGTCGGCACGTCGGACTGCGCGGCCGCGGGTGCGGAGGACAGAGCCGGCACGACCTCGGCCTCGGGCTCGTCGACCTCGACCTGCTTCTGAAGAGAGTGGATGAAATCCTCTTTCAGGTCTTCCGGCGCTTGCGTCATATCGGCGATCTCGCGCAACGCGACGACGGGATTCTTATCGTTGTCGCGATCGACCGTGAGCGCCGAGCCCGACGCGATCATGCGTGCCCTGTGGCTCGCCACGAGCACGAGCTCGAAGCGATTCTCGACCTTGTCGACACAATCTTCAACCGTGACGCGCGCCATCCTGTCACATCCTTGTCATTTGCAACTTTTGAGAGGCTTTCTAACCCGTCTGCGCATGTAAATGCAAGAAATTCGCGAGTATCGCAACCCGATAGACGTCTACGATCACGTCATCGAGAACGATGAAGCGTAGAGCCCTCGCTTGACGAACACATCTATCGGCGCCATTGCTGACTTGCGTCAATTCGGGCGCCCCGCTTGGATATTACGCCCGGCGAGGCTTACCTGAATTACCAGCGTGACCACCAATAAACAATAGCAAGTCAAGAGAATAAGAAATGGCCGAATTGGATCGTATCGCCCTCTTTATAGATGGCGCCAATCTCTACGCGACTGCGAAATCGCTCGGTTTCGATATAGATTATAAGCGACTTCTAAAGGAGTTCCAGAGTCGCGGGAAGCTTATAAGGGCTTTCTATTATACCGCGCTGGTCGAAGACCAAGAGTATTCCTCGATCCGGCCGCTGATCGATTGGCTGGATTACAATGGTTTTGCAGTCGTCACAAAGCCGACCAAAGAGTTCGTCGACGCGCTCGGCCGGCGAAAAGTCAAAGGAAACATGGACATCGAGCTCGCAGTCGATGCCATGGAGATGGCCGATCATCTCGATCACATCGTTCTATTCTCGGGAGACGGTGACTTCCGCTCGCTCGTCGAAGCGGTACAGCGGAAGGGCGTGCGCGTCACGGTTGTCTCGACCAATTCGACGCAACCGGCAATGATCGCCGACGAGCTGCGCCGTCAGGCCGACGAGTTCCTCGACCTGATTCACCTGTCCGCCAAGATCGGCCGTGATCCCGCCGAGCGCATGCAGCGCTACCAGGATCGCCGCGGCGCCCCGATGCCGGGCCCCGCCAACGCGCCGGCGCACGCTGAGACCGAAGGCGAGTAGACACAGCCCGTGCTCGGCGACGAGCCAGGACGCGACTGCCCGATCTGTCCGCGGCTCGTCGCCTACCGCAACGACAACCGGCGCGTCGAGCCGAGCTGGCACAATGCGCCGGTGCCGAGCTTCGGGGACGATTCCGCACGGCTTCTCGTCGTCGGTCTCGCCCCGGGCGTGAAGGGTGCCAACCGCACCGGGCGTCCCTTCACCGGCGACTTTGCCGGTGATCTGCTCTATGCGACGCTGCTCGCGACGGGTTTCGCGCGCGGCACCTACGACCGGCGACCCGACGACGGGCTTGAGCTTGTGGACTGCGCAATCACCAACGGGGTCCGCTGCGTCCCCCCGCAGAACAAGCCGACGCCTGCGGAGATCGCGAGCTGCCGCCCGTTCCTCACGACGTTGGTCACGACGATGCCGCAGCTGGCCGCCATCGTCGCGCTCGGGCGCATCGCCCACGAAACGGTGTTACGCGCGCTCGGCGTCAAGCTCACCGCGGCGCCGTTCGGGCACGGACGGCGACACACGCTGGCGCGGCCCGACGGCAGACAGATCGTGCTGTTCGATTCCTACCATTGCTCGCGCTACAACACGAGCACGCGCGTCTTGACGGAAGCGATGTTCCACGACGTCTTCGTCACCGTGCGCACCAAGCTCGACGGCGCCCAGACGGTCAGCCGCCCTGCTTGAGGATGCGGCCCTTCTCCCGGTTCCAGTCGCGTTTCTTCTCGGTCTCGCGCTTGTCGTGCAGCTGCTTGCCGCGGGCGAGCGCGATCTCGATCTTCGCCCGGCCCTTGTCGTTAAAGTAGATCTTCAACGGCACGATCGTCATGCCCTCGCGTTCGACGCCCTGGGACAGTTTGACGATTTCTTTCGCGTGCAGCAGCAGCTTCCGCGGCCGCTTCGGCTCGTGATTGAAGCGATTGCCCTGCAGATATTCAGGGATCGTCGCGTTGATCAGGAAGACCTCGCCGGAGCGCTCGACCGAGGCGTAGCTCTCGGCGATCGTCGCCTTGCCGGTGCGCAGCGCCTTCACCTCGGTGCCGGCCAGCATCAGGCCGGCTTCGAAGGTCTCGCCGATCTCGTAATTGTAGCGCGCCCGCCGATTGTCGGCGGCGATCTTGTAGCGCTCTGGCTTGGCCGCCACGTTTTGTGTTCCGTTCCCGCCGTCGGCGTCAGTTCAGGAGGCCGGCGTGCACCATCGCGTCACGCACGAGGCCGCGCGCGCTCTCGCTCGCCGCGAGCATCGGGAGGCGCACCTCGTCCGACATGCGGCCGAGCATCGCGAGCGCAGCCTTGGGGCCGGCCGGGTTCGGCTCGGCGAAGAGTGCGTGATGCAGCGGGGTCAGCCGATCCTGGATATGCAGCGCGGCCGGGAAATCGCCGCTGAGGCAAGCCTCCTGCATCTGCGCGCAGAGCTTCGGCGCGACGTTGGAGGTCACCGAGATGCAGCCGTGGCCGCCATGCGCCATCACGGCCAGCGCCGTCATGTCCTCGCCGGAGAGCTGAATGAAGTCCGCCCCCAGTGTCGCGCGTTGTAGCGCGGTGCGGGCCAGTGAGGCGGTCGCATCCTTCACGCCGACGATGTTCTTCAGCTCGTAAAGTCGCTGCATCGTGTCGATCGACATGTCGACGACCGAGCGCGGCGGAATGTTGTAGATGATGATCGGAATCCCGATCGCATCGTTGACCGCCTTGAAGTGATGATAGAGCCCCTCCTGCGAGGGCTTGTTGTAATAGGGCGTTACGACGAGGACGCCGTCGGCGCCGACCTTCTCGGCATGACGTGCGAGCTCGAGCGCCTCGATCGTGTTGTTCGAGCCGGCGCCTGCGATCACCTTGGCCCGCCCCTTGGTCTGCGCGACGCAGATCTCGACGACGCGGCGATGCTCGTCGTGCGTCAGGGTCGGCCCCTCGCCGGTCGTGCCGACGGGTACGAAGCCATGCGTGCCGTTCTCGATCTGCCACTCGACGAGCGCACGAAACGCGTCCTCGTCGAGCGTGCCCGACTTGAACGGCGTGACCAGAGCGGTGATCGATCCGGAGAACCTCGCACGCGACGTCACGTTAGCAGCCGCCATTTGACCCCATCCCAAAGGCGCCCTTAGGGCGCCGCATTCCTCGGGCTCCTTGCCGGGCAGCCGAGGTCGATCCACAAGCCGTCAGACATAGCGACTCGTCGACAGATAGCAAAGATCGACCCGGGCGCATCGGCCGCGGGGGCTTTGTTAAGTTCCAGTTAACCAAAAAGGACGACGCTCCGCGTTTTCGGCGTGGTCCCTCAGGACGCTCGATGATTCCAGGACGGCGGCATCTCTTTCTCGTTGTAGCGACGGCGCTCTGCGTCACCGGATGCACGCCGAAAGAGATCGCAGACAGGCGCACGACCACCTGGGGCGACGTCTTCAACGACATCGAGCACGGGTTCGGTCGCGCAACCGCCAAGGTTCGCAGCGCGCTGCACTTCTCGGGGCATAAGAAGCCCACCCTCGTCGCCGAGGCGCCCCCTGAAGCGTCCGCGCCCGCCGTTCCCGCGTCGCCCACAACAGCACCCGCGGCGCCCCCGCTTCTGCCCGGCCTGACGCTGCAGAGACCGCAGGCCGCCGAGGCCGGGGCGGCTCTGAAGCAGGCCTATGCAATCGCGATTGCCAACGAGCGCATCAAGCTCCTCGGCGTCGACCCCCGCGGAATCGCCGACGCGGTGGCCGCCTACAAGGTCGACAACCTCGCGGCCGGCGACACGGCCGCCGCGACCTCCAGCGACCCGCTCGCGCGCACCGCGCTCGAATGGATGGCGCTACACGACGTCTCCTACAAGGTCTCGCTGCAGCGGCTGAAGGTCTTCCAGACCGCGCATCCCGGCTGGCCGGCGCCGGAGTGGCTGCGCCACCAGGTCGAAGCGCGCCTGCAACGCCTGCAAGACCCCCACGAGATCGAGAGCTACTTCCTCGCCGATGCGCCGGACACCGCGCTCGGCAAGCTGGCGCTCGCCAAGGCGCTGAACAGCGACGGCCGCGTCGCCGATGCGACGCGCATTGTTCGCGCCGTCTTCCGGGAGAGCGACCTGCCTGGCTCCGTCGAGGCGAAGCTGAAGTCCGACTTCGGCGACGTGCTCACCAAAGGCGACTACAAGTACCGGGCCGATCGCCTGCTCTACAAGGAGCAGGTCGGCCCTGCCCTGCGCGCCGCCGCCTATGCCGGCCCCGACGTGCTGGCGCTCGCGAAGGCGCGCGCCGCGGTGATCGACGATCAGCCGAGCGACAAGGCGATCGCCGCCGTGCCCGCGTCGCTGCGCGGCGACCCGGGCCTGCTGCTGCAGGAGATCCAGAAGGCGCGGCGCGCCGACAAGTTCGACGACGCCGCCGCGCTGATGCGCACCGCCTCGCACGACCGCGCCGACATCATCGACGGCGACGAATGGTGGACCGAGCGACGCGTGCTGGCGCGCGACCTGCTCGACGCCGGCAACGCCGCCGAGGCCTATGAGATTTGCGCCAACCATGCGCCGGCCTCGCGCGAGACCGACGTCGAGGCCGAGTTCCACGCCGGCTGGATCGCGCTTCGCTTCCTGAACGATCCCGTCCGGGCCAAGGCGCATTTCGACACGGCCGCCAAGCTCGCGGAAACGCCGACCTCGATCGCGCGCATCGCCTATTGGCAGGGGCGCACGGCCGAGAATTCGATCGCGCCGGACGCGATGCGGCAGGCGAACACCTTCTACCGCCGGGCCGCCTCCTATGGCTCGACCTATTACGGCCAGGTCGCCCGCAGGGCGCTGGGCCTTGGCGACGCGCTCGCCCTGCCCGCCGCCGAGGCCAAGGGCGACGAGCGGGTCGAGGCGATCCGCGTGATCGAGCTGCTGTACGCTGCTGGCGCGCACGACGCGGCGACGGCCCTCGCGATCGACGCGGCGAACGCGCTCACCGACGACGCGCAGGGCGCGGCGCTCGCCACCGTGATCGCCAACCAGCAGGACGCGCATCTGGCGCTGACGATCGGCAAGCTGATGAGCCAGCGCGGGCTGGCGTCCGACGCGCTCGCCTTCCCGACCTTCGGCATCCCGCCCTACGAGGCGCTGCAGAACTCGGCACCGGCCTCAGTCGTCTATTCCGTTGCGCGCCAGGAGAGCGCCTTCCAGCCGAGCGTCGTCTCAAAAGCGGGCGCCAAGGGCTTGATGCAAATGATCGATTCGACCGCGCGCCGCACCGCGACCAAGGCCGGTCTCACCTATGACGGGCAGCGCATGCTCTCCGACGCCGCCTTCAACGCGCGGCTCGGCGCCGCCCATCTCGGCGCCCTGATCGCCGAGCAAGGCGGCTCCTACATCCTCACCTTCGCCGCCTACAATGCCGGCGGCGGCCGCGTGCACGACTGGATCCAGGCCTACGGCGACCCGCGCCAGCCCGGCGTCGACCCCGTAGACTGGGTCGAGCGCATCCCGTTCACCGAGACGCGCAACTACGTGCAGCGCGTGATGGCGAATGTCGGGGTCTACCAGGCGATCTTCGACGAACGCGCCCGCCTCGCTGCCGAGGCGAACGCCAAGGGCCCGGACCGCGAAGCGAAGCTCTAAATCATTCGCGCTAGCTGGGACCGACGGACCGACGGTCGGAAAAGCTGTTTGTATCCAGTCTACAACTGACGGCCGTCTCGGAAGCCGACCTGACGTCAGTTTATTGCGACACGAAATTTCCGTGCGCGGCACATTCAGGCGTCACCAGGCGTCATGCGTCACGGTGCCCTCGGAGACGATCATAGCCGAGCGCTGGTGGGCGGCAAGCGGGATCGGACACGCGCGACCCTATGGATCGCGAGCGACAGGCGTCGATTGTCCGAAAGCCGTTGAGTCAGTGGTGCGCATGCACGATAGAGTCGATCAGCGCGACGACTTTGGCGGCGGCGTAAGGTTTGGGGACGAAGCAGCGCGCGGACGCGCGGAAGGCCTCGTTGGGCAGGCGGCGACCGGAGGTGACGACGACGCCGATCCCCGGCCACCGCGCCTCGACGAGGTCGGCCAGCTCGAACCCGTCGATGCCGCCGGGCATTTCGACGTCGGTGAAGACGACGCGGATGTCGGAGATGCTGGTGAGCAGCCGCAGCGCCTCGTCGGCGTTGCCTGCTTCGATCACGTCGAAGCCGGCATCGCTCAGCATGTCGACGTTGAACATCCGTAGGAGCGGCTCATCGTCGACGACGAGGACACGCGGATGCTCCGCCGATTGGCAAGCAACCATTGCCGAAACCCCTCAACTCTTAATGACTGCGGCAAAGCTGGGCGGTTTGGCTTAAGGGAGGCTTTACGAGCGCGGCGAAGCGTTTCCATGCTGAATCGATCGTTTCAGGCGAGGATTTGTGATGGGCGTCGAGGTGGAAAGCCGGTTTTACGAGGCGTCGGACGGGTTGCGGCTGCATCTCCTCGACGTCGCGCCCGCACGCGATCTCGATCTTTTGCCGGCGGTGTGCCTTTGCGGCCTCACGCGCGGGGCGAGCGACTTCCTGCCGCTCGCCGAGGCGCTGGCCGGCGATCCCGATCACCCACGCCGCGTCGTCGCCTTCGACTATCGCGGGCGCGGCCTCTCCGACCACGATCCTGACTGGCGCCACTACGATCTCGCGACCGAGCGCGACGACATTTTGCGCGGCCTCGCGACCCGCGGCATCGCCCGCGCGCACATGATCGGGACGTCGCGCGGCGGCCTGCACATCATGGCGATGGCGCCGGAGCACCGCGCGTTGATCGCCTCGGCCGTGTTCAACGACATCGGCCCGGTGCTCGAGGCGGCCGGCCTCGCGCGGATCAGGGGGTATGTCGGCAAGCTGCCCGCGCCGCCCCGCAGCTATTCCGAGGCGATCAAGCTCCTGAAGCTCGGCGCCGCGGAGCATTTCGAGGGGCTCGATCCAGCGAGCTGGCTGCATTTCGCGCGCACCACCTTTGGCGAGGACGAGACGCACCTCGGGCTGCAATACGACCCCGCGCTCGCCCGCACGCTGGACGACTTCGACCTCTCGCAGCCGCTGCCCGAGATGTGGCCGCTTTTCGACGCGCTGAAGGGACTGCCCGTCCTGACGATCCGCGGCGCTCTGTCCGACCTGCTTTCCGAATCGACCTTTGACGCGATGTGCAAGCGCTGGGTCGGCTGCGAGGGCGAGACCGTCCCGGGACAAGGCCATGCGCCCCTACTCGTTGATACCCCTACCATCGACGGCGTCGCACGCTTCCTGGCAGAGGCGGATCAGACCCCCTCATAGCCCGTCACATATGTGGCCAATGCGCATCAGCCACGGCAAAGCCCACGGCATGACCCCCGTTTAACATTCCTGTCATGAAACCATCGTGTTCGGCGGGGTACCCACGACAGGTCGGCTCGGGGGAGCCGGAGTGAAGACGTACGACGGGGGTTCACGTGACCATTTCGGCCACCACGAAGCGCACGCTGCGCTACAGCTTGGCAGCGACTCTGCTGCTGTCCTGCGCGCCAGCCGCGCTTCATGCCGAGCCGTCCGACAAGGACGAGAAGATCCGCAAGCTCGAGACGATGATGCTGCAGATGCAGTCTCAGATCCGCTCGCTGAAGTCCGCGGTCGGTGAGGAGCGCGTCGAAGGCCGCCGCACTCGCGAGAAGGTCCGCGAGGTCGCCTCGAAGGGCGGTTATGCGCTGCCGCCGCCGTCCATGGCGATCCCGGCCGGCGCGACGCCGGCTTTCGTGACCGCCGACAAGAAGCTGCAGTTCGGCGCGCTGACCATCACGCCCGGCGGCTTCGTCGCGGCAGAAAGTGTGTTCCGCTCGCGCACCGAGCAGGCCGACATTGGCTCGCAGTACCAGGGCATCCCGTTCGGCCCGCAGGCCGGTACCAACGAGTTCCGCTTCTCGGCTCGCCAGTCGCGCGCAGCATTGCTCATCGAAGCGCCGATCACGCCTTCGATCCTAGCTTCGGCCTACGGCGAGTTCGACTTCCTCGGCTCGGGCGTCACGTCGAACGAGAACGAATCGGACTCCTTCGTGCCGCGTATCCGGCATCTCTACGGCACGCTCGATTTCGCCGATTACGGCGTCCACGTGCTGGCCGGACAGACCTGGTCGCTCGCCACGCTGAACTCGAAGGGCATCACGCCGCGTAACGAGGTCACGCCGCCGACGATCGACGCGCAGTACGTGCCGGGCTTCGTCTGGAAGCGCCAGCCGCAGATTCGATTGACCAAGGACTTCGGCAAGAAGTTCTGGCTGTCGATCTCGGCCGAAGAGCCGCAAGACACCTACACGGGCTGCACCAGCGGCGTGAACGGGACGACGGGCATTCCGACCACGGTGAACGGCAATGTGACCAACGTCACCAACACCGGCGTCACTTGCGATCTGCCTGGCGCCAACAACCTGAACGGCACGGTCAACACAGTCGGCACCGCAACCGGTGGTCAGTCTATCACGAACTTCTCGCTCAACCACGTTCCAGATGTGGTCGGCAAGGCTGCCTACGAGGCGAAGTTCATGGATCGTGATGTGCATCTCGAAGGCTTCGGCATGTACCGCGACCTCTACGATCGCGTTGCTCAGACCAATACCCTGACCGCGATCAACACGGCGACCAACCACGACGTCACCGGCTACGGCTTCGGCGGCAGCGTGATCGCCGCGGTGATCCCGAAGAAGCTCGACTTCCAGGCTTCGGTCATGAGCGGCAAGGGCATCGGCTCGTATGGCACCGCGCAGTTCACCGACGCGACCTTCTCGCCGAACGGCGCGGAATCGCCGATCAAAGAGACCATGCTGATGGGTGGCCTCACGGCCCACGTGACGCCGGCCATCGACGTCTATGCCTTCGGCGGCGAAGAAGTTCAGCAGCCGCAGTATTTCAACACCAATGTGCCGGGCAGCCCCTTCACGGGATCCGGCTATGGCTTGCCGACTGGCAACAATACGGGTTGCTACAACACCGTCACGACAGCCAACACAATCGTACCCGGATCTTCCAACTGCACCGGTAATGCCAAGCGCGTGTGGCAGCTGACGGGCGGCATGTGGGACAAGATCTACAAGGGCTCGTTCGGCGAGGTTCGCGTCGGCGTGCAGTACTCCTACACCCAGCGCGAGCTCTTCTCGGGCAATGGCACGACGACGATCGGCGCCAACACGTTTGGCCCCGCGACCGGCTCGCCGCGCCAGAACGAGAGCACGGTTCTCACCTCCTTCCGCTACTACCCCTTCCAGTAAGGACGGCGTAGCGATCCACCTCGAGGCCACGCGGGCACTCCCCGCGTGGCCTTTTCTTTATGTCACCCTTGCGGACCGAGAGAGTCCGTTGACATCGACCCGAGGTCGCGCGAGCCAGAGCCTGCACGACCTCGGAGTGTCTTTCGGTGCCCTCGACCTCCGCCGCCCCGGCGGCCGTCTATCTCTACGAGGACGATCCGGCCCTCGCCGGCGAGATCGTCGCGGCCTTCGCCGCGGCGGGGCTCGACGTCGAGCGTCTGCCCTCGGCGGACGCGCTTCGCGCCTGTGCCCGCGCGAGCGGCGACCACGTGCTGGTGATGGACCGTCTCGTCGACGGGCACGACAGCCTCGATGTCCTCGCCGAGATTCGCGCCCAGGGCGGCCGCATCCCCGTCGTCGTCATCTCGTCGCTGTCCTCGGTCGACGACCGCATCCACGGCCTCAAGGCCGGCGGCGACGACTATCTCGTCAAGCCCTTCGCGATGGGCGAGCTCGTGGCGCGTGTCGAGGCGCTGCACCGCCGCGCCGTCGACGCTAGCGCGACGCGCCTTTCGGTCGGCGACCTCGAGATGGATCTGATCGCACGCACCGTCCATCGCGGCGCGCGCGAGATCCAGCTGCAGCCGCGCGAGTTCGGCCTGCTCGAATACCTCATGCGCCATGCCGGCCAGGTGGTGACGCGCGCGATGCTGCTCGAGGACGTCTGGAACTACCGCGCGCCGGTGCAGACCAACGTGGTCGACGTCCATGTCGGCAATCTGCGCCGCAAGATCGACGCCGACGACGAGCCGCGGCTCATCGTCAGCGTGCGCGGGCTCGGCTTCAAGCTGGTCGACGACGGTGGCGCGCCCTTGTGAGACGGCTCGTCCGCTCCTCGGCCTTCCGCATCGCGCTCGCCTTCGCGCTTGCGCTCGTCGCGGCGACCTACGGCGTGTTCGCGCTCGTCTCGCTGGAGTTCTACCGCGCCAACGTCGCACAGACCGGGCGCGTCCTTCAGGACGAGGTGCACGGCGTGCAGGAGGCGCCTCGCGAGCGGCTCGAGGCGCGGCTTCATCTGCGCCTGACGCAGGACGTCCGCCACCTCGACTATGTCGGGCTCTTCGACTCGGACGGGACGCGCATCCTCGGCAATATCGAGCTCACGATCCCCGTCGCGCGCGACGGGCGGCCGCATGTCGTGCGCCTGCCGCCGCCCGATGGGGCCGGGCGCACGGAGGCTGTGGTCGTCGCTGCCCCACAGCCCGACGGTAGCCTGCTCGTGCTCGGGCGCAGCCTCGCCGCGGTCGACGCGCTCGAAAGCGACATGCTGCATGCGTTTGCGATCGCGATCGTGCCGATCGCCGGGATCGCGCTCGCCCTCGGCGCACTGGTCAGCGTGCGGGCGTCGCGCCGGCTCACCACGATCCAAGACGCGATCCGCCGCGTGATGGGGGGCGAGCTCGACGTGCGCCTACCGGCGCGCGGCACGCCGGACGACATCGACGAGCTGGTGCGCGCGGTCAACACGATGCTCGACGAGATCGTCCGCCTGCTGCACCAGCTCAAAAGCGTCGGCGACAATATCGCGCACGACTTGCGCGCGCCGCTCGCGGTGATGCGCGCGCGGCTCGAGCGCGGGCTGGCGGGCGGGTCAGAGGCGGCGCTGCGTCAACTGACAGGCGAGGCGCTCGACGATCTCGAGCGGGCGATGACGACGGTGACCGCCCTGCTCCGCATCTCCGAGCTCGAGAGCGGCCTGCGCCGCAGCGCCTTCGACGACGTCGACCTGTCGCTCGTCGCACGCGACGCGTTCGAGCTCTTCGCGCCGCTCGCCGAGGCCAAGGGCATCGCGATGACGCTCGCCGCCGAAAGGCCCGTGCCGATCCACGGTGACGGCGACCTCTTGCGCGAGGCGCTGGTCAATCTCGTCGACAATGCCGTCAAGTTCACGCCGCGCGGCGGGTCCGTGCGGATCGCCAGCGGCGAGGCGGGCACCCTCGTCAGGGTCGCCGACACAGGACCTGGCGTCGCACCGGAAGAGCGCGGCCGGATCGGCCGGCGCTTCTATCGCGCCGGCGCGACGCGGGCGACGCCCGGCCACGGGCTCGGCCTTTCGATGACGACGACCATCGTCGAGCTGCACGGCTTAAGCTTGCGGATCCGCGACAATAGCCCTGGTGCCGTCTTCGAGATCGTCGACGCACCGATGCACCGGTGAGCCACGCTCGGAGTCTTTTTCGGGACCCCTGGATTGGCCACGGCGCGACCTTAAAGAGATTCTTAATGGCAGCGGGTCGCCGGAGCACGTAGCTGTCGCCGCGATCTCAGGGGGCGAGGACTGGGGTCGAACGACCCGAGAGAGATCAGCAAGCCGAACATGCTCGCCATCGTCCGTATCGCCCTGTCACGACCCTACACCTTCGTCGTCATGGCGATGCTGATCGCAATCTTCGGCGTGATCTCGTGGGTCAAGACACCGACCGACATCTTTCCGAACATCGGCATCCCGGTGATCGCGGCGGTGTTCACCTACAACGGCCTGCCGCCGGAGGCGATGTCGGGGCGCGTCGTCTATTATTACGAGCGCACGCTCTCCTCGCAGGTCAACGACATCCAGCACATCGAGTCGCAGTCGCTGTCGGGCTACGGTGTCGTGAAGATCTACTTCCAGCCGAGCGTGAACCAGAACACCGCGATCGCCCAGGTGACGGCGGCCTCGCAGACGGTGCTGAAGCTGCTGCCGCAGGGCATCACGCCGCCCTACGTGCTGCTGTTCAACGCCTCGTCGGTGCCGATCATCCAGCTGGCCCTGTCGTCCGCCAGCATGTCGCAGGCGACGCTTGCCGACGATGGCCAGAACTTCATCCGGCCGCAGCTCGCCACCGTGCCCGGCGCGGCGGTCCCGTCGCCCTACGGCGGCAAGATCCTGCAGGTGAACGTCGACCTCAACCCGAAGAAAATGGAAGCCTATCGCGTCACGGCCTCGGATGTCGTCGCCGCGCTGGCGAGCCAGAACCAGATCACGCCGGTCGGCACGCAGAAGATCGGGCGGTTCGAGTACATCGTGAACCTCAACGATGCGCCGACCGAGGTCGACAAGCTCAACGACCTGCCGATCAAGAGCGCCGACGGCACTGTCGTCTACATCCGCGACGTCGCCTTCGTGCATCTCGGCAGCCCGCCGCAGCTCAACATCGTGCGCGTCGACGGCAAGAACGCCGTTCTGATGACGATCCTGAAGGCGGGCTCCGCCTCGACGCTCGACGTCATCAACGGCGTCAAGACGCTGCTGCCGACGATCAAGGCCGGCCTCCCGAAGAGCCTCGAGCTCGAGGCCGTCGGCGATCAGTCGAAGTTCGTGAACGACGCCGTCGATGGCGTGCTCCGCGAGGGCGTGATCGCGGCCGCGCTGACCGGTGTCATGATCCTGATCTTCCTCGGCAGCTGGCGCTCGACGATCATCATCATGGTGTCGATCCCGCTGGCGATCCTGTTCTCGGTCACCATGCTCTCGCTGCTCGGCGAGACGATCAACGTGATGACGCTCGGCGGCCTGGCGCTCGCGGTCGGCATCCTCGTCGACGACGGCACGGTCACCATCGAGAACATCAACTACCACCTGGAACAGGGCAAGCCGATCGAGGACGCGATCATGGACGGCTCGCGCCAAATCGTCGTGCCGGCGACGGTGTCGCTGCTCTGCATCTGCATCGTCTTCGTGCCGATGTTCACGCTCGGCGGCGTCTCCGGCTTCCTATTCAAGCCGCTCGCCGAGGCGGTGATCTTCGCGCTCATCGGCTCCTACATCCTGTCGCGCACGCTGGTGCCGACGATGGCGAACTACCTGCTCGCCAACCAGACGCATCACGAGCACGGCGCGCCGCCGTCGCCGACCCGCAACCCGATGGTGAAGTTCCAGCGCGGCTTCGAGCATTATTTCGAGAAGCTGCGCGGTGGCTACCGCACGCTGCTCGTGATGGCGCTCGGCGCCAGCCGCCGCTTCGTCGTGATCTTCCTCGTCGCCGTCGTCGCGTCGTTCGTGCTCGTGCCCTACCTCGGCGAGAACTTCTTCCCCACCGTCGAGTCCGCGCAGATCAGGCTGCATGTGCGCGCGCCGACGGGCACGCGCATCGAGGAGACCGCCAAGCTCATCGACGAGGTCGACGGCGAGGTGCGCAAGACGATCCCGCCGGACGCGATCAAGAGCATCGTCGACAACATCGGCATGCCGATCTCCGGCATCAACGTCGCCTACGGCAATTCCGGCACGATCGGCGTGATCGACACGGACGTGCTGATCTCGATGCATGAAGAGGTCGCGCCACAGACGGAAGGCTTCGTCACGGCGCTGCGCGAGACGCTGCCGACGCGCTTTCCTGGGGTCACCTTCTCGTTCCTGCCCGCCGACATCACGAGCCAGATCCTGAACTTCGGCCTGCCCGCGCCGATCGACGTCCAGGTGATAGGCCGCAAGCCGGAGAACCGCGCCTATGCGGAGGCGATCTTCAAGCAGATCAAGCGCATCCCCGGCGTCGCCGACGCGCGCATCCAGCAGGTGTTCGACTATCCGACGCTGAACGTGAACGTCGACCGCTCGTTCGCCAACCAGATAGGGCTGACCGAGCAGAACGTGACGACGAACATGCAGGTCAACCTCGCCGGCAGCCTGCAGACCAACCCGACCTTCTGGCTCAACCCGACGAACGGCGTGTCCTATCCGATCGTCATCCAGACCCCGCAATACTGGCTCGACTCGATGAGCGACCTCAACGCGCTGCAGGTCGAGGGCAAGAACGGGCCGATGCCGCTCGGCGGCATCGCGCGCACGGTGCGCGCGGCGGCGCCCGGCGTCGTCTCGCACTACAACGTACAGCCGGTGATCGACATCTACGCGACGACGCATGGCCGCGACCTCGGCGCGATCGCCAACGACATCCAGAAGGTGCTCGACGACACCGAGCGCGACGTGCCGGGCGGCTCGACCGTGAAGCTGCGCGGCCAAGTGACGACGATGACCGCCGCGTTCAGCCAGCTCTACATCGGCCTCGCGCTCGCGGTGGTGCTCATCTACTTCCTGATCGTCGTCAACTTCCAGTCCTGGCTCGACCCGTTCGTCATCATCACCGCCCTGCCGGCGGCGCTCGCCGGCATCGTGTGGATGCTGTTCGTCACCCACACGACACTCTCGGTGCCGGCGCTGACGGGCGCGATCATGTGCATGGGCGTCGCCACCGCGAACTCGATCCTGGTCGTCAGCTTCTGCCGCGAGAAGCTCGCCGAGGGCCTGACGCCGTTGGAAGCCGCGATCGAGGCCGGCTACACGCGCTTTCGCCCCGTGCTCATGACTGCGCTCGCGATGGTCATCGGCATGGGCCCGATGGCGCTGTCGGCCGAGCAGAACGCGCCGCTCGGGCGGGCGGTGATCGGCGGCCTGCTCTGTGCGACCATTGCGACGCTGCTTTTCGTGCCCGTTGTCTTCAGGATGGTGCACGAGCGTGAGTACAGGGACGCGCGCGACGAGGACGAGCCGGCGAGCGCCGTGCCGTCGCCGGCCTGAGATGGGACAAGATCGCAATATGACGACGCCGCAGCCCGAGGCGCCCGACACCCACGCGCCGGCGCCGCCCCGGCGCAAGCCGCGGGTCGGCCGCTATCTCCTGATCGCGCTCGTCGTGCTGGTCGCGGTCGCGATCACCGGCATCGTCGATCGCCACGAAAGCGACGCCAATCTCACCAAATGGACTGACGCGCGCGCGGTGACCAACGTCGATCTCGTCTCGCCGAAACGCGCCACGCAGGACGAGCATCTGACCCTGCCGGCCGACGTCGACGCCTTCTATACGGCGCCGATCCATTCGCGCGTCAACGGCTACGTGAAGATGTGGTATTTCGACATCGGCGCGCGCGTAAAGGCAGGTCAGGTCCTGGCCAAGATCGACACGCCGGACCTCGATCAGCAATATGCCCAGGCGAAAGGCGAGCTTCTCCGCTCGCAGGCCAACTACAATCTCGCTGTGCTCACCGCCGACCGCTGGAAGGCGCTGCGCGCCTCGAACGCGGTGTCGCAGCAGACGGTGGACGAGAAGGTCGGCGATGCAGCGTCCCAGAAGGCCCAGGTCGTCGCGGTGCAAGCCAACCTCGATCGCATCAAGGCGATGGAGGACTTCCGGGACATCGTCGCGCCGTTCGATGGCGTGGTCACCGCGCGGCGCATCGACCTCGGCGCGCTCGTCGCGTCGACCAACACGAGCGCCAAGGCGCTCTACGACATCTCCGACATCAGCAAGATGCGCGTCTACGTCCACGTCCCGCAGGTCTATGCCGCGAGCATGCACAAGGGGCTGAAGGTGACGCTGAGCCTTCCGCAATACCCGCACAAGACGTTCGAAGGCGCGCTCGATACGACGTCGAACGCGATCTCGGACGTGGCGCGCGCGCTGCTCGTCGAGGCGATCTTCCCGAACACGGACGGCCTGCTGTCGCCGGGCGCCTATGCCGAGGCCCGCTTCAATCTTCCGCTCGACCCGCACAAGCTCGTCATTCCCTCGAGCGCGATGATCTTCCGGGGCGAGAACCCGCAAGTCGCCGTCGTCAAGGACGGCAAGATCGACATGCGGAAGGTCACGATCCTCGTCGACACGGGACCGGAGATCGAGATCGCGACCGGTCTCGAGCCCGACGACAAGATCGTCCTCAACCCGTCCTACGCGATGGAGACGGGCGAAGAGGTCAACGTCGTCAAGGTCGACGGCAAGGCGCTCGATGCCAGAGCCGCACCGCAGACGCCGCAGCAACGCGCCCAGGCCGAGCCATGAGAGTTGGCCGCTTCGTAGCCGTCCTGTCGGCGCTCGTCTGCGCGGGTTGCGACCTCGCCCCCGCCTACCGCGCACCGAAGGTCGACCTGCCCGCCAAGTTCAAGGAAGCCGGCAACGTCAAGATCGCCGAGCCGAGCGATCATCTTCCGCGCGGCGCATGGTGGACGGAGTTCCGCGACCCAACGCTCAACGCGCTCGAGCCGCAGATCGACGCGGAGAACCAGACGCTCGCCATCGCTTTCGCCAATTATCAGGTCGCGCGCGCCAACGTACAGCAGGCCGAGGCCGGGCTCTTCCCGACACTGAGCCAGTACACGCAGCTCACCGACAACAGGCAGTCCGAGCACCGCACCTACCGCACGCCGACGAGCGGTCAGCCGAATTATTACGGAAACAACGAGCTGCTTGCCCAGGCGAGCTACGAGGTCGACCTCTGGGGCCGCGTGCACGATACGATCCAGCAGAGCGCCGCCAATGCGCAAGCGCAGGCCGCGATGCTCGAGAACGTGCGATTGAGCCTGCACGGCCAGCTCGCCAGCGCCTACGTCGCACTGCGCGGCATCGACCGCGACCTGAAGCTGCTCAGGGACACCGAGAAGGCCTACCAGGACGCCCTGACGCTCACCGAGAACCGGTTCGCCGGAAAGATCGCCTCGCCGATGGACGTCGATCGCGCGAAGGCCGAGCTCGAAACGGCAAAGGCGCTCGCCGACGACGACATGGTGCGCCGCGCGCTGCTCGAGCATGCGATCGCGACGCTCGTCGGCAAGCCGGCCTCGTCGTTCTCGATCCCGATGTCTGCGGTCGCCGTCGGCAATCCGCATTGGCCGACGGCGGCACCGTCGTCGCTGCTCGAGCGCCGCCCGGATGTCGCGGCCTCCGAGCGGCAGATGGCGGCAGCGAACCAGCAGGTCGGCATCGCCAAGACCGCGTTCTACCCGCGCTTCTTTCTCAACTTGATGGCTGGTACCGAGGACCGCGGCCTGCGGCTCTTCGACATCCAGAATGCGCTGTACACGATCGGACCCTCCGTGACGCTGCCGATCTTCGATGGCGGCGCCAATGCGGCGGGACTCAAGACCGCTTATGCGCAACGCGACGCGGCGCTCGCGACCTATCGCCAGACCGTTCTGCACGCCGTGCAGGACGTCGAGGATTCGCTCGCGAGCCAGCGTTACTTGAGAAAAGAGAACCAACGCCTCAACGCGGCCGTCGATGCGGAGCGCCGCGTCCTTAAGGTCGCGCTCGACCTCTACCGCGACGGCGCCACCGCCTATCTCGACGTGACGACCGCGCAGGAGGCCCTGCTCGGCCAGCAGCGCGCCTCGCTCGGCGTCTTGACGCGGCAGCTTGCAGCGAGCGTCAATCTGTTCGTCGCGCTCGGCGGCGGCTGGTCGCCGCCCGAGCAGGTCGCGACGGCCGGACCCACCTGAGGAGAAGGCGATGGGCGAAGAGGTCGTGGCCTGCGCCGACTGCCGCCATTTCGATCGGCATGGCACGGATGGCTTCTGCCGCCGCTACGCCCTGCGGCGAGCCGTTCGAGGTCACACGCTGGCCCGAGACGCGCGCCGTCGACGGTTGCAGCGATGGCGCGCCGCTCTCGGACTCGGAGGTCCGCGCGAACTGTGGCAGGTGCCGTTTCTGGTTCCGGCCCGGCGTCGGCATCGACCCGAGCCAGCGCGGCGATCGCCTGCGTGCATGGTGGCAGGAGGCCGGCTACTGCCGCCGCCATGCGCCGCGCCCCGGCGTCGCGATCGGACATCGCGCCTTCTGGCGCGTCGTCCACGCGCGGGAAGGTTGCGCCGAGGGACGGCCGATCGCATCCACCTGAGATCCTGCCGTTGCGCTTGCCATGCGGAGGACGCTCGGGCATACCTCGCTCACCCGTGGGGGCGCATCTTAAATGCGTCGCTTTCGGGCCCTACGGAGACGTGGCCGAGAGGCTGAAGGCGGCGGTTTGCTAAACCGTTATAGGGTTGTAAAGCCCTATCGAGGGTTCGAATCCCTCCGTCTCCGCCAGAGACCCTTTCGCCACCGTTCGCCCCCGACCGCTAAGCCACTGTAAACCGGAGAGAAACGCCTCTCCCGCTTCCGCAGCCGTTCGCATCTGTTCTCAGCCAACCGCATCTGATATTAGGGATAGCGTTAGGGTTGGCAGCCGAGCGAATACCGTGGCGCTGAACAAGTTGACGGCCATTCAGATCAAGAACGCTACCGGCCCGAAGGTCGTGAGCGACGGCGGCAACCTGTACCTCAACATCACGGCGGCCGGCACCAAATCTTGGCTCTTCATTTACAACCGGCAAGCCGAGGCAGACGGTAAGCCGAAGCGTACCGAACTTGGCCTCGGGGCCGTGCACATCGTGTCGGCACCGGAAGCCCGCGAGCGACGCGCTGTCTACAATCGTGAGCTTGCGGCGGGCCGTGACCCCAAAGCGTTGCACGCCAAACTGAAGCGAAGCGGCGCGGGAGGCATGACCTTCGGCGCCTGTGCTGAGGATTTTATCGCCAAAAACGAGCCGTCTTGGCGCAACGCGAAGCATGCTGCTCAATGGCGAACCACGCTAACGGGGTACGCGTCGCCGATTTGGCTGAAGCCGGTCGCCGAGGTTGATACAGCCGACGTCCTGAAAATCTTGTCGCCGATCTGGTCGATCAAGCCCGAGACGGCCTCGCGGCTACGTGGCCGGATTGAAGTCGTTCTTGATGCGGCCAAGGCCCAAGCGCTGCGGGCGGGTGACAACCCGGCTGCTTGGAAGGGCCACCTCGCTAGCATTCTGCCGAAGCGGGCTCGACTAACGCGCGGTCACCACGCCGCGATGGCGATCGACGGCATTCCAGCATTCATGGCACGGCTGCGGGAGCAGCCCGGCGTCGCCGCGCGCGCCCTAGAGTTCACGGTGCTTACGGCTGCTCGGTCTGGTGAGTCGCTTGGCGCTCGATGGGACGAGGTCGGCGGTGGCACGTGGACGGTACCAGCACCGCGAATGAAGGGTCGGCGGCTGCACCGTGTGCCTCTCAGCGAAGCTGCGACCCGCGTGCTTGACGATCAACGGGAAGCGGGCATCGATGGGCAGCATGTCTTCCCTGGTGCCAAGCGCGGCGCGCCTCTCTCCAATATGGCGTTGACGATGACGCTGCGCCGAATGAGCGTGGCGGTCACGGCGCACGGCTTTCGGTCCACCTTCCGTGACTGGGCCGCAGAGCGCACGCACTTCCCTCGCGAGGTCTGCGAGATGGCACTGGCGCACGCGATCGGCGACGCGACTGAGGCCGCCTACCGGCGCGGCGATCTGTTCGAGAAACGCCGCGAACTGATGGACGCCTGGGCGGCATTTTGCGGTGATCAATGATGATCGCCCCTGCTGACCCAATCGCAGACGAGATCGTGAAAGCCATTGGTCACGAGCCGATAGACAAAGAGGCTTTCGCGGCTCGGGTACAGTCGTTCAGGGAGATGTTGAGACAGCGCCGAAAACTGGAAGCCGGCTTAAGATCCGCGCGCGCCAGAGTGGCGCATCAATACGAACAACGCGACAAGCTTTTGGTACATTGCAAGGAGGCGCTGCGCTTGCTCACGAAATCGAACATGGGCGCAAGCGCGATGAAAGCCTATCAACGAGCCTCGGCATCCGATCATCCGACGAGCGTCGGTCTACTCGTTGGCCTTGACCTCTTGCAATCCGTCCTTGAGCAGGCGCCCAGACCGCAGATCAAACGTGGTCGCCCTTCATCAAGCTCAAGTAGTTTTGGCCACGTAAAAATATCCAGCACCGACAGCTTGGTTTTAGCGGCAGCAGAGATTTACGAAGCTCATTTCAATCTGCGAGCAACCAACGACAAGGCTGGTAAATTCGTCGAGTTTTGCGAAGTGCTTTTTCGAGGCTTGCTTAAGAGAAGCTGGGATTCGACGGTGCCAATGACACTACGCAAAACGGCTAAGCTGAGAGAAAAAATTACCGAATAAAATTCGATTTGTTTCGGTGTCGCGGCCTTGGACGCGGACGCACCTTCGCGCCTGTTCACCAACGGGAACGCACGGTCATGTACGAAACACAGACAACGAGTGGCAAGCTTCTCAACTCGATTGAGAACACCTGTGATCGCCTCGATCTCGGTAAGACCACGATCTACGATCTGATGAAGTCGGGTCGACTGGAGGCCGTGAAGATGGGCACCAAAACCCTCATCACGGAAGCGTCGATCCACGCCCTCCTCTCGCAGCTCAAGGCTGCCGCGCAGATGGAGGCCGCTTAGATCTCATGTCTCTAGGGAAAGTGAGCGGGGCCGTCGCGGTGGCAGCGACGGCCCGGCCCGATTTGCAAGCTGCGACGCTCTGCACTTCGGACAATACCAGCAGCCTCATCCGGTTTCAAACGAATTTCATCGAACGGCGTACGCGCCTTCGACCTGAGCGTGCGCGGCTCGTCGCGGAGCTGGCCTTCACTTCGAGGAGGGCCACGGCATGAAGAACCGCACCCTCATCGGCGACATCGCCAAGGACGGCGGAGGCATCTTGCGCGTCGAACGCGTTCACCTCGGCCACGGTCGACACACCGTGGCTCTCCGCGAGATGTACGTCGGCAAAGACGGCCGCCTGCTGGGCGCGGCCGGCATGGACGTCAAGCCAAAGTACCTCGCCGCCCTCTTTCGGCTCGCACTCGCGGCTGCGAAAGGCGGTGGGGCATGACCGTCGCTGATCTTTATCAGGCCAGCCCGATAAAACGACGGCGCAGGACCAGCGTGCAGGTTGGGCTGCTTGAGCAGCAGATCCTAGCCGTGCTCGAAGCCGACCATCCGCAGTCGGTACGTCACGTCTTCTATCGGATGACCGACCCGCGTCTGCCGGAACCGGTTGAGAAGACCGACAACGGTTACGCACAGGTCCAGAGCCGTATCCTCAAGCTCCGTGAATCCGGGGCACTCCCGTACAGCTGGATTTCAGACCTGTCGCGGCGAGGCTATTTCGTAAACACCTTTGAGGGGCCGAGCGACTTTCTCCGCCGCACGGCAGGCCTCTACCGCGCCGACCTTTGGGCTCAGGCCGACTACTATTGCGAGGTCTGGGCAGAGTCGCGCTCGATCGCCAGCGTCATCCAGGACGACTGCGAGGAACTTGCGGTCAGCCTCTTCCCGTCCGGCGGCTTCACGTCGGCGACGCTCGCTTACAAGGCTGCGGAGGCCATCAATCTTCGCCTCCGCGACAACATAAAGCCTGTCGAGATCATGTACGTCGGCGACTACGATCCTGCTGGCGTTCTTATCGATGTCGATATCGAGCGGAAGCTGCGCCAGCACCTGCATCCCGACATCGATATGACGTTCAATCGGCTCGCGATCCACCCCGATCAGATTCACTACTACGACCTGCCCAGTAAGCCACGGAAGGAGAAGGAGCGCCGCGCGCAGCATGTGCGGGAGGCCGTCGAAGCCGAGTCGATGCCTGCTCACATCTTGCGTCAGATCGTGCGGAACGCCGTGGAACAACTGCTGCCCGAGGACGCGTTGGCTGTCGCCAAGGTGGCCGAGGAATCCGAGCGCAGCTACTTCATGAGGCTCGCGGACGCCATCGGGAGGCGCCCGTGAGCGACCTCTCCACCTCTATCGTTGATCTCAAGAGCGAGTTCGTTTGCGAGGCTCTCGATCTCGGTCAGGTTCATCTGCAGTGGACCGCTCGACACCTGCAGCAGGGTCGCCTCGAAGAGGCGGATGCGGCCTTTGGCAAGCTCGTCGCCGCTGTTCGCGCGGCTGCTGGCGAGATGAAAGAGATCAGGGCAACCCTCGCTGAACAGCAGCGCGCTGCTGAGGCCGCTATCGAATATCGCAAACAGCGGGGCGCAGCATGAAGAGCGCGCCCCCGTTACTCCGCATCATGGAAGGCAAGAAGGCTCGGGCTCGCCGCGCTTCCCGCGTTCGGCCGCTGGAGACGGTTCTGCACAAGCAGGTCGCCGAACTGCTGCGACAGCATTGTCTGCCGTCGTGGCGCTGGACCCACATCGCTTCGGGCGAGCTTCGCGACATCCGCGTCGCCACCAAGCTGAAGGCCATGGGCGTGCGCCGCGGGTGGCCCGACCTGATCCTGCTCGCGCCCGGCGGTAAGGCCCACGGGCTCGAGTTGAAGCGCGAGGGCGAGGATCTCACCAACGATCAAGAAGACTTCCAGATGTGGGCCATCCGCACCGGGGCTACCTACTGCGTGGCCCGGTCGATCAAGGAGGTACACATCATCCTTGATGCGTGGGGATGCTGCCGTACGCGCCTCTTTGGAGGCGCTGAATGAGTGCCGCTTATCGCCCGCAATTCACCGACGAGGCCGGTTGGCACACGCCCTACCGCGACGATTTTGATGGTCCGCCGCCGCCGCCACCGTTGCCGACGCTCGACATCGTCCAGGCTTCGTCCTTCGCCGAAATGGACGTGCCGACAAGGCCATGGCTTGTTCCCGACCTTATCCCTGACCGCACCGTGACAATGCTAACCGGGGACGGCGGCGTCGGGAAAAGCCTTCTCGCCAAGCAACTCGCCGTCGCCGTTTGCACCGGCACTGACTGGATCGGCACGCTGCCGGAATACGGGCCCGTGCTCTACCTGTCTGCCGAGGACGATATAGATGAGGTCCACCGGCGCTTGGCTGCAGTCGTTGCCGATCGAGACATCTCGCTTGCGGATCTCGGCAGCCTTCACATCGTGTCGCTTGCCGGCCGCGACGCCGTGCTCGGCGCGCCCGAGGGTCGATCCAGCATCATCGTTGGCACACCGCTTTGGGCTGCCATCGAAGACCAGATTGAAGCTGTTCGGCCTCGCCTTGTCGTCGTCGACAACCTGGCGGATGCTTTCGCCGGCAACGAGAACTCTCGGACCGAGGCGCGCCAGTTTGTCGGCCTGCTCCGAGCGGCAGCCATCAAGTTCGACCTAGCCGTCTTGCTTATCGCGCACCCGTCGCTCACCGGCATCTCAAGCGGTACCGGTTCCAGTGGCTCGACCGCTTGGTCCAACAGCGTTAGGTCCCGACTTTACCTCGACCGGGCCAAAGCCGACGACGGCGACGAGCCCGACCCCGACCTTCGCGTGCTGCGAACCATGAAGGCGAACTACGCCGCGACCGGCGCCGAGATACGTATGCGTTGGGAGAAAGGTCGCTTCCGCGCGAACGGCAGCACTGCAACTACTTTCGACCGCATAGCAGCCGACGCCAAAGCCGACAGGGTCTTCCTCGACCTCCTACGGTCATATGACGCGCAAGGGCGCGACGTCTCACCCAACCCAAGCCGAACCTACGCCCCGACTTTATTCGCGCAGGACCCTGACGCCGCCGGCATTCGGAACAAGGCGTTCGCTACAGCCATGAGCAGGTTGCTGAAGGACGGGAAGATCAAGATCGAGACGTCAGGACCACCCTCAAAGCTGAAAAGCCGGCTTGTTGCGGCCTCAGAATGCTGAGGTTCGAACTGCCTACCCACGGCCTTCTAACCCCCTTCCAACGGGGTTCGAACGGGGTGTGTTCTCTAACCCCTTATACCCCATGGGAGTTGGAACACCCGTTGGAAGACGGGTTCAACTCCTTGGTCGAAAGGGGGTCGGTAATACCGACGTCATCTGCAGACGCGTCGCAGCGTCTGACAAATCCGGTCAGCGCCCCGCGATGCTTCCAGCGATCTGGTATTTGTTGACAATGTAAACGGTTCGGCCGCCATCTTTCCGCATCGGGACCTCGGCAAGCCCAACGCAAATGAAGCGCGGAAACGTTGGTAAGCGGACGGCGCTTCCGCCAATCTGCAGCGGCAAGCTATTGTTTTTACTCACAGATCAAAGCGGAGACGCTCTCCTTCCCTAACCCAGTCCCTAACTAGCCGTGGATTTGTTGGGGTACGGACTTGAAACGAGCCGAGTGTCGGCGCATCATCCGGTTGCTCATTGGCGCCATCTGCGCAGCGGAGCCTGAACTCTTCAGGACATCCGCGTTTGAGCAAGACCCCTCGCAAGCGTCCCCATCAGGCCGGTCCCTACAGCAGGGATGAGGTGCTGTCGCGTCTGGACCGCCGCACGAAGAGCGGCCGGCTGATGCGCAAGATCGAAGGCGACCTGGCGTCGGACCTTGGCGGCGAGCCTACTACTGCCGAGCGGTTGCTGATCCAAGCGACTGCTGTGAAGGCGGTAAGGCTTGCCCTGCTCTCCGAAAAGCTTCTTGAAGGCGACGAGCCTGGCGAGGATGGGCATCATGCCCTGGCTTGGTTCAACTCGATGCGGCTCGACCTCGTGGCGCTGGGGCTTCAGCGGCGCGCCAAGCTCGTCACGCCGACGCACCTCGCCGACCACTTCTCCCGTCCCTACCAGCCTGCGGTGGCCGCTGAATGACCATGCGCAAGCTGATGACCATGCGGGCCTTCCTCGAAAGCCCGGACCACATGGGCAGCGAGGACATGCTCGGCGGCGAGACGTGGCGTGCCTGGCGCATCGTGCTGATCGCGGCCATGGGCGAGACGCTGACCGCCGACGAGCGCGTGACCTTCACTGAGCTGACGGGTCGCGCCAAAGAGCCTGGCGTGCCCGTGGAGGAGCTTTACGCCATCGTCGGGCGCCGTGGTGGCAAGAGCCGAGCGATTGCCGCCCTGGGCGTCTATCTGGCCACCTGCATCGATTACAGGTCGATCCTTGCGCCTGGACAGGTCGGCCTTGTGCCGATCCTCTCTGCGTCGAAGGAGCAGGCAACCGAAATCCTCAACTACGCGATCGGCATGTTCAACGCGGCGCCTGGGCTTGCGGGACTGCTGTCGACGGACCCGACGGCAGAGACCATCACGCTGCGGTCGCGCATCGAGCTGCAGATCAGGGCGGCATCGTTCCGGAGAGCACGCGGCTTCACGGCCGTCGGCGCGATCGGCGACGAGGTGTGTTTCTGGCGCAGCGAACAGACGACCAATCCTGACGTCGAGATTCTGAACGCCTTGCGGCCGTCTCTTGCGACCACGGGCGGCCCGCTCATCGTCATCTCGTCTGCCTACGCCAAGCGTGGTGAGGTCTACCGCGCCTACCGAGATCACTACGGGCCTGATGGCGACCCGCTCGTGCTGGTGGTCAAGGCGTCGTCCAAGGCGATGAACCCCGGCCTCAGCGACCGCTTCCTGGCGCGCGCTTATGAGAAGGACCCGGTGTCGGCGGCGAGCGAGTACGGCTCGGAAGTTCCGCAACGACATCGACGCGTACATCACCGACGACCTTGTTGATGCGGCTGTCCTGAGCGGCGTGCACGAGATCGCACCGAAGGATGGCGTTCACTACTTCGGCTTCGTTGATGGCGCGTCGGGTTCTGGTGGCGGCGACAGCATGACGATGGGCGTGGCCTTCAAGGATGGGCAGGATTTCGTTCTCGCTTGTCTTCATGAGCGACGCCCTCCGTTTGATCCTGAGGCCGTGACTCAAGAATTTGCCGAGACGCTGAAGTCGTATCGGATCACGAAGGTCGTCGGCGACAAGTGGGCTGCGGGCTTTGTGGAAGCTGCCTTCAGGCGGAACGGCATTTCTTACGAGGCTTCGGCAGCGCCTAAGTCCGACATCTACAAAGAACTTACGCCACTCATCGCTTCGAGCAAAGTGAAGTTGTTGGATAACGCACGATTGCGCGTGCAGTTGCTGGCTCTGGAACGTCGGACGGCGCGAGGCGGTAAAGATAGCATCGACCATCCTCCGCGCGGCCATGATGATCTCATCAACGCCGCCGCTGGCGCGCTTGTGAACGTGGCCACGAAGAAGGGGCCGATGGTCATCACCGATGAACTCGTGGCGCTGTCGGCGGACCCAAACAACTATCGCCCGAACACCAGCGGCTACGGCGGCTGGGGCGGCCGGATGCCGCTCACCTACGAAGAGCAGAAGAGAAGGAATATGCTCGATGGCCACTAAGGCGACGCCGTCGGCGGTATGCCCAATGCCGATCTACACGACGCTGAGCGAACGGCTTGCTGCTACTCGCGACGGCGCTGATGCGGCCTGGGCGGCAAAGGCCGCGACCGGGTGGCGTGAGACGATCGGCGCGCTCGTTCGATGTGCGCGCCGCCGAAATTCGAGACCATGAAGACCTGCTGCGGATGCGCAGCGAATTAGCCGAAGCGTTGCGCTCGGCGGCGTCGGCCATTGCGCCGCGCGTATCGTAGAGGGGACCAACTATGACCGTCGTCAACACCAGGCAGGGCCGCACGCTCTTCATGCACGGCACGGGCCGCCGACCGACTGTCTCGTTCGCTATGGACAGAAACGGCCGGCAGATCGACTTGAAGCAAAAGCTCGCTTTCGACGAGGTTGCCGACATGGTCGACAGCGCCTTTGCGAGGCGATGCATCGACGCTCTACGCGCGAAGCTCGAACCCGGCGAATTGGAACGCATCCTCAAGGTGATGGTCGACGCCGATCTGATCACCAAACAGGAAGCGGAAGCCGTCAACGACGACGTGGACGTTGAGACGAACGGCCCGCGCGAAGAAATGGCGACGGATGCCGCGTTTCTCGCGCGGTTCCCGGATATGGCGCGCCTGAAGACTGATGCCGGGTATGCAGTTGTGCCCCCTCGGGGCTCGCCGCTCGCGGCTCCGATGTCTGCTTCGCAACGGCAGGAGTTCGCTGAGCGCTTTCCGCATGCGGAAAGGTTGAAGGCATGAGCAAAAGCGCCGTCGCAATCGTCAACAGCCGCACGGCTGAACGTGAAGCCCTAGCTGACGCCGTGCGCCTGAAGGACGAAGCCTTTGCAAAGCGGCAGCGAGCCGCAGCGGAACTCGAAGAGTTCGAAGGCAAGTTGCGTGAGACATCTGGCAACGCCTGCCGGGCGGAAGAGACTCTTGGCGAAGCGAAAGAGAATCTCAGGGAAGCCTTGCGGCAGCACGGCGGCAACGAGACGGCGGCCGTAGCGCACGCGCTTCGGTGTGGCCAAGTGCCATACCGCGACGCGGTGGCGGAGGCGGAGCGGGTTTATCAGAAGACAGAAGAAGCCCTGCGTCTCGGCAAGGAAGGTCGCTTCCGGTTTGCGGGCGCTATGACCGCCGCCGATGAGGCCCTGAGGTGGGCGGAAAGCCGCGCGCTGAAGGCTGCTGAGGCCGTGCTTCATACGCGCCTTCCTGTCATTTTGGCCGCCGCCGAAAGGGCTCGCAACGAATACCTAGCCAGCCAGGCAGTCCTTTTGAATGTCGCCCGCGACTACGACGGCGTGACGAGCAACACGTCATCGCAAGAGCCGTTGGCCGTGCGCATTCGGTCTTTTCTCATCGCGCAAGAGACCAACGATCGCACGAGCGCTGGGCCATGGGTTGCGGCGCGAGAAGCGTTGCTCACCAATCCCGATGCGCCTTTACCGGAGTAACAGATGTCGAACGTCACCACGGTCACGTTGTCCAAGGACCAGATTAAAACCGCGATTGTGCAGGCCGCGCTCGCCTCGGCTGGTGTCGATCCCGGCACCGCAGGGCTGGTGACTGGAGTTCGGCTCGCCGAGGAGATCGACGTCCTCGTCGGGTCAAGTTGCAAGGCGAGCGTGACGATCACGGTGCCTTCGTAATGGCCGCGACGAGCTTGCGCCACGTCGCAACGGCCTACTTGCGCGTCGGTCCATTCGCGCAGGGCCGCCCCTGGTCGGTCCCAACCAGCAAGAAGTCACCCGGCGGCACGATCTGCCATCGTGCTGCCGGGCGACAATTTCACAAGGCCGCAGCGGAGATGACCGCGAGCGCGATGGCACTCGCTGACTCTATCATCACGCAAGCGCCTGATCGGCATGTGTCTGCCGATGAGTTGGCCAAGGTTGAGAGCTTCGTGATCGACGTCGTGCTGAAGGAAGCGCACGCGGAGCTTCAGAATGCCGGCGCATCGCCTCTCGCTCACGCCATGGGCGACACAGTCGTTCTGGACGAGTTCAAGCGCATCTTCACCGAGCGCTTTCGCGAACAGGCGCCGCTGATGCTCGCTCGGCACGGAGGGCATGCGTAATGTCGTCGGGCACCGAAATTTTGAAGGAGCTGTTTGTAAGCCTCGGGTGGATACACGACGAGCAGAGCCGCAAGAAGGTCGTCGCCGCCGAGCACAAGACGACTGGCGAACTCGAGCGGGAAGCTAAGGTCCGCGAAAACTTCGCAAAAAAAGGTCGCGAGAGCTTAGAGGCGACCCTCAAGACGTTCGCGAAATACGCGGCTGCGGCTGAGTTGATGGCGATCGGCGTTGCCGCCTCTGTCGAGAAGATGGCGAGCAGCTTTGAGAAGGCTTATTACAGCTCGTCTCGCACCGGTTCGAGCGTGAAGGAGATGAATGCCTTCTCCTATGCTGCCAGCCAAATGGGCTCGTCGGCGGATGAGGCGGTGTCAGCGCTGGAAGGACTAGGTACAGCTCAACGCAAGATGCCGGGTTATGCCAGCATGCTTCGTGCGATGGGTGCTACGGACCCAAACAACAAAGCAAAGTCTCTCCACGAGATCATGCCGTGGTTGGCGACACAGCCGATTGCCGCCGCCGAGGCGCGGGCGCAGGTTCTAGGTATCCCCGAGCACCTTCTGTTGGCGATGAGGCATCCCGACGAATTCCACAAGTTTGAGGACGAGTCGAACAAAAAGTACAGCAGGCTTGGTTTTGATCCTGACAAATCCGCGAAGGATGGCAAGGATCTGATGCAAAGCTTTCGTAGTCTGTATGATACCATCCAGAAGATCGGAGAGGACAGCAGGTCAGGTTCGTTCGAGAAGTTCCGAAAAACCCTTAATGACCTGAACGAATTCCAGCAGGCGCATGGTCAGCAAATTGCTGACATCTTGTGGAAGATATCGGACGCGCTACTCAGCATCCTAAAATACATAGTCGAACATCTTCCGGCATTGGATGATTTCGTCACTTCGATCGGCGGATGGACAAAAGCCTTCGAAGGCTTGTTCGCGGTCTTTCTTGCCGAGCGTGTAGGAAGAGTGCTTAGCGTATTCTCAGCCCTACGCGGTATCTCGATGCTCACAATGCCTCCGTGGGCCTTGGCGCTTCTTGGCGTAGGAACTGCCGGCGCTCTCGCCCTCAACGAGGCCACAGCTCCTTACGGCGAGCCACGCGCTCAGCGCGGCACCGGCATGGTCGGACTGCGCAAGCATCAGCACGATCGCGACGAAGATGCCGGCGGGCCTTGGGGCACTGTGAAGCGCTGGTGGAAGCACACCGCGCCTACTTGGGCAGGCGGCGATCCGGCACCAGCCTCTGGTGGCGATGGCGGCAACGTAGCCGGCGGCGGTGTTGTCGGTCTGCGCCGTGGTCGTGGTCATGTCAGCAGTGGCGGATGGTGGACCCCAGATCGCCAGCGTGAGGCATATGAAACGCTCACGGCTGGAGGGATGCCGCCGGCCAGTGCCGTCGCTCTCATCTCGCGATGGAAAAACGTTGAATCAACGGCTGCTGGCCCTGACGCGATCAACAAGCTCGGCGCCGAAGGCATCGCGCAGTGGCTTGGCGGCCGTCAGATCCATAACCGCGACTTCCATGCACAGCTTGCTCACGTGCTCGACGAATACCGGACGGGCTCGGGCGATGGCGCTGGCGTCAAGGCATCACGTGCCCTCAAAGGCGCGCAGACAGATCAGGATGCCGCCGTTGCAGCGTCTGCTTACGAACGCGCTGAAGGCTACAGCCCAGCCACGGGCATCGACGCCTACACCAACACCACACTCGCAGGGATGGCCGAGGTCCGCCGCAACGTCGAACGCGCGAAGGCGATGGCCGCTGCAAGACAGCACCTGATTCACCTCACCACCGGCTGGCCCGGCGGCA
This sequence comes from Beijerinckiaceae bacterium, assembly GCA_965277735.1. Lineage (GTDB taxonomy): Bacteria > Pseudomonadota > Alphaproteobacteria > Rhizobiales > Beijerinckiaceae > RH-AL1. The sequence continues at coordinate 1,902,667 of CBDIDO010000003.1, read as the reverse complement.
AGGGCGAGAAATTTTCGTTCGGCAAGCCGTTGATAGGGCTGCACCCCTATCAGCCACTCGGCGGCGGCTCTGCGGCTGACAATAGCAAGAACGTCAATCTGCACCAGACGAACCACGTGAGCGTCACTGGCGTGTCGGACCCGACCGCAGCGGCGGCTCAGATCGGCGCGCGGCAGGATCGTCACTCGTCCCAGCTTCTCCGAAGCATGCAGAGTGCAGTGGTGTGACGTCGTCGCCAACACGAATTCCAGCAGGTGCCTGAGAACATCGAATCACAAGCACGATTGAAGGCTGTCTAAGCTCCCCTTAGCGACTGTAGGGCATGAAGTCCTTGACTAAAGCCGAGGAAGGCGTTGGGAAGTTCGGTAGGCTTTCGATCGTCCGGAGCGGCTGATTCCATGTTGTTTCACAACGCTGAGGTCCGCTATGAGTGAGACGCAACCACACGACCCGTCACGCATCAAGTATCTTACAAAAGCGCCTATCGTAGAAGCGCTTCTTGATTTTCGTTTTGGGGGGATCTCAATCTCCGATATAGAACAACTTACGTCAGTGACACTACCTTTCAAGGAAAAGCTCTCTTTTTTTCAAATAAGAAAGCAAATCAGTGGCGATGAAAGCGAAGTTTTCCCCTTTACAGAGCAGGGTGATGTTAGACGAGAAATTATTCTCTCAAACGAGGAGGATTTCTCGAAATCAAATCGATCTATTGCTATACAAACTGATGGATTTATTATTCGTCAGACAGCGCCCTATACAGGATGGCGTGATTTGTACGATGCGGCAAAGGTGACATTTGATGGTTATGCTGCAATAGCCAAACCCGAAAGTGTTATCCGTATGGCATCAAGATACATCAACAAAATAGACATACCGCTAGGCGTCTTCGATTTTGACGACTATTTTGTATTTGGCCCCAAGGTCCCAGGAGATGTTTCCCGAGGCGTCTTTGATTTTCATTGTAGAACAGGCATTCAGCATGATCAATATTGGTCAATGAAGGCGTGGATCAATCAGTACATATATCGCGATCCGGATAATCGCGTTTCTATGATTTTAGACATTGATGTATTTAGAACGGAGGCTTTTCCGCCTGTTTGGTGCGAGCTTGAGAATCAGCTAGAGGAGATCCATCTGATGAAGAACGGTCTGTTCTTCGGATCGTTAACGGACGCTGCCTTACGAGTGTACGAATGAGCGATCTTCTGGTCATCGGTAACGGATTTTTGTCTCGGCGGTCTGCGACGCCGCGTTCGCGTCTGTACCCGCCCTCTGGGCAATCGTCTTCAACGGCCGCAACATCCCATGCGGATGTGCGTCGCCGCGCCGCGCAAGCATTTTGTGACGAACTTCGGAGTGCGATCGCCGACGCACACGTTGACGGTTGGGATGGTCCCGGATCGAAAGCTTTTGACGCCAATGTGCCTAGCAAACTTTGCGCATTCATAAATGCGTTGCCGACAGATTTCCCGTTTCCGACTTTGTCCGTCAGTCAGAGCGGCAAGCTGGTCGTTGAGTGGCAAGCAATAAACGGCGCCTCCCTTGTTTGTACAATCACTAGAGGCGGCCGTGTTAGCTACTCGTTGCTACAATTAGGTCTGCAAACTTATGGCTCCTTTGATTTCGCGGGTGATCAATTGCCTGAAGAATTTAGCGTTTTGGCGTCAAAGTGGTGGCGAGCTGCTCGGTCACACAACTGAAAAAACTCCCGAGCAGCCGATTAACTCTTTGCAGACATCCACGGCTGAAAACGCGAGCATAGTGTCGCAAGTCACAGTCGCTGTAAGAAGAAAGAACCAGATGGGCATTAGTCCTGCGCTTCAGGCCAAGGTTACGGTATTTGAGCCTCGCGCAGAAGCCGATAGAGGCGACAGGCTCGCATTATCGTCGTTTTGTATAGATAGTCTTGATGAACCCACTATTTGGAACATCCTTCATGAAAATTGTAGTAAGGGCCTAGGCAGCAAACAAATATACGGTCGAGCAGATTTTGCTTTGTCCTCATTACCTGCCGATCTCAGCTATGATGCGGACTGGATACCAGAAAGGCATGTAAACATTCTTGGTTGGTCGGAGGCCAAGCAACTTGCCCACGCCCAAGCTATCCAGGCGGCAAGCCAAGCTTCACTGAATCCTGACTACGCATGAGGCGATCTCATCGCTTGGGGTCGATCCTATGTTGACGATGCTTCTCGCTAGCCTTGTCCATCGCGGCGATCAGCAGCTCAGCTTCTTTCCAGAATCTCAGATTTGATCCCTCCGGCCTGCCGGCGGCTTCCCACAGCTCGTAGGCGAGTCTTCGGGTGCGGTTTTCGGTCTGCTGGTCCATCGCCACGCTTTTAGCCCTTCTTGGTAGCGATTGACGCCTGCAAGAGCCGCCTCACAGCTTCCGGTCTGGTTGGGAGGTCGGGCTGCTTAGCGCGCCATGCGTCAAGCTTTTCCAGGTCAGCCTTCTGCAGGCGGACTTGAACAGCCGTTCCTGTTTCAGTCGGCCTTTTTCGTGGTTTCATGGTTGCGCGAGTTGACGAGGTCATGCGCTCATGGTACCACCATCGTGTCGGGCCGCCAAGGTGTTCCAAGCACCGAGGCAGCCCTAACCACAGCGGAAGGCTGAGTTACGCCATGGCTACTTTCACCTCTACCACGACGATGCACGGCCGCATTCCGGCCGGTGCCGTGCTCACAACTCGCGTCTTCCCGATCGACCTTGTTGCCGCCGAACCGGTTCCCGGTCTCGCCAGCGCGGCGCGGCGCCGCGCCGCGCTGTTCTATGCCGCCGAGCAAGCCGCCGCCATGAACGCGGTGCTCGTCACGCTCAATGGGCTCATGGCCGAAGGGTGCAAAAACTCCGCACCCTGAGTGGAAGGCGACGCCCGGTGCCGGGGAGGTATCGAGCGTCGCCCCCACAGGGAGCCGCTAGGGTTGCGGCTCTTCTAGGTTATCGTCGCCACCAAGACAGATCCCTACAACTTAAGGATAACGTCATGACGGACACCGTTCCGGCAGCCGCTATCGGCTTGCCTATGGCTACCCGCGACAACGTCGTCGCATTCCCGAAGCAGCATCGCCTCCGCGACCCTCTCGACCGCAAAAACCTAGAGCACGCGTTCATCGCGATGCACTGCGCTGCGCAGTACGACGAGGATCGCTGCGACAGCTTCGTGCGCCAACTGATCACCGACGATCAGGCCGGTTCCCTCGCCGACCTCCTGAACAACAACGCCCGCGCCATCGGCTACCTGATGAGCGCCGTCGACTTCATACTGAAGGCTGACGAGGCGATCTCGGCGGCGGCCGATCGCTTTCTAGCCGAAGCGCTCGTTGCCGAGGGAGGCGCGCATGTCCTCTGATCGCCGCGGCTTCCTACGCCAGCTCGCTACCCTACCGCTTGTCGGCGGCGGTATGACGCTCATCGGCCAGCCTGAGGCCGTCGCCGAGCCGGTCACCGACCATCTCCTGTGGTCCTATAAGGATTGGCTTTTCTTCGAGCATCGCATGCTCAGCCACGAATTGGTTGGGCCGGACCTTGAGCAAGTCCGCCTCACCGAGCGTTATTCGATGAACAGTTGCGACTGGCATTTCCAGTGGGCGAAGCCCGGCGCGCAAGGGCCTGCTGGTTGGTATGACGCGCCCCAACCGTCGACGCGTGCGGCGCTGGTGCTGAGCGCCGTCGGCTGCAGCTGGCGCGAGGTAGCCCGATGACCCCAATCACCCCAAGGGCGCCGAACCTCGAGATGGTGGTCAGGCTTGTAAGCGAGCCGGCATGGAGCAATCTCGGCATGGACGCCAGGATGGCCTACGCGATGCTCACCTGCGGCCAGCGCGGACGCGACACTTTGGAAGCCGTCGCCGCGCTCTTGGATGACGAAGATCTAGAAGTGCCGTTCGAAGATACCTTGGTTGGGATGAGCCAGGCGCGCATCGCGCTTCTCGACATCGCGGCCATGATGAAGGTGTCTCTGCGCGAACAGTGGAAAGCCGTCGACGCAGTTCTCGTGGCGCGCGGCCTACCTGCAACGGGTGGTGACGACGAACTTTGCGGCGACGACGAACTTCTGGCGCTACGTCCCGCCTTCGAAGCTGGCTGCGCTAAGATGAGAGCAGCGACAGCTGCCGTGGCCAAGGCTGAAAAACGATCCACTTCTAAAGGCAACGCCGCAGCTTATGCGGCTCAGAACAAGGCGATTGATGCCGACGGCAAACTTGCTGCGCGCGTTGCGACACTTCGGGCGCGGACCAAGGAAGGCATTCAGTTCAAGCAGGAGGTCCGAGCCTACTGGAAGGACTGCGAGTGCCCGGATCTCGACAAATCGATCTTCGCCGACCTGGTTGCCTATGTGGAGGCTTCGCCATGAAGACGCTGCTTGAAGTCCAAGACGAGCTGAGCACCGCGCGCAGTTTCATTGAATGCGCCTACATGGCCGCCAACGATCTACCCAGCGAGCAATCGGCGCCGTTGTGCGCTGTCTTAGATGCCGCTTCCGATAAGCTGAAGGCTATCGGCGAGGCGATCGAGAGATTGCGCTGAGCCCCCCTGAGGTTCGTCCGGCGGCAACCGGACGGGCAACCGCTAGCGGAGCCGATGACACTTTCTTCCTCTCATTGATGGACAAGCCATGATCTCGCCTGAGATAAGCGCTTTAAGGTCTCCGAAGCGGGGCTCAGGGGTTAGGGAACACGTTAGGGACAGTTTCCCATGCGTGCCAAAAGCCCAAGCATTCGCAGTGGGTTACGTAGGCGCTTTGGCGGACTCCGTCTCCGCCATTTCGTCACGATCAGGTAGCGATTACCGGTGTCCGGTTTTTCGCCGTTGGAGGACGACGATGTTCCTGGACTCTCGCTTGGTGGCGCCCAAGTTGGCCACTGCCGCTCTCGCGGCTGCCATACTCGGCCTCGGCATCGGCAGGGCCGCTGCGGACCCCGTCAGCCCCGTCGGCATCTGGTACACCGATGGCGATGAGTCGATCATCAAGGTTCACAATTGCACCACTGACACGGATGCCTTTTGCGGCACGCTCGTGTGGCTGAAAGAGCCCAAGGAGTCCGACGGCTCGGCGAAGCTCGACAAGCTGAACAAAGACCCGGCGAAGAAAGACAAGCCGATGATCGGGCTCGACATCCTCATCGGGATGAAGTCCGACGACGACCATTGGACCGGCAAGGCCTACAATCCCGAAGACGGCAAGTTCTACGACATCACCTTCAAGGTGAAGACCGACAAGGAAGAAAACGACCAGGCCGACCTGCGCGGCTGCCTGCTCAAGTTCCTCTGCAAGACCGAGACGTTCAACCGCGCCAAGGAAGTTCCGGGCGGCGACCCGACGGCCGATGCCAGCGCCGGCGGCAAGAAGAAGAAGCCGAAGTCCGCGCACCGCTGATCGCGAGTCCGATGCCGCGTCTCTCTCCCCCGCAGATCTGCATCACGATCAGTGTCGTTGCGTTGATCGCGACGGCATCCGCCGAAGTCGCGCTGGCGGCTGCCCCGCACAAGCATCGCCAGACCGTCGCGCCCGCGACGCGCGACACCGACACCAGCTCGACGGCGGCGATCCCGTCCAGGGGGCCGCAACAGCCGTCTGTGCCCGATCCTACCGCCAAGGACGACGACGTGCTTCCGCCGTCCTTCCATCTGCCGACGGCCTCACGCCAGCGCATGCGCGACTGCGGACTTCAATGGCAGGGGATGAAGACGTCGGGCGAAGCCGGTGAGCAGATCTGGCGAGACTTCGCGACGCGGTGCCTCGCGGCGGCGAGCGGCCCGTTCGACAAGCGCTCCGAGCGATAGGCGGCGGCCGGATCTCGACCGCCGCCCATCGGCGGCAGAGGACGCTGCTCAGATAGGCTTCAGGTCGGATCCGAAGACGAAGGGGCAGCCGGCGGCGTCACCTTGGCTTTGCGCGGCGCCGACTTCTTGGCGACCTTTTTGGTGGCTTTCTTGGCGGTCGTCTTCTTCGCGGTGGTCTTCTTGGCAGCCGTCTTCTTCACGGCCTTTTTGGCGGCGGTCTTTTTCACGGCCTTCTTGGTGGCCATTTTCTTCGTGGCCTTCTTCGCCGGCGACTTCTTCGTCGCGGCCTTCTTGGTGGCCTTCTTCACGGCGGTCTTCTTCGTCGCCTTCTTGGTGGCCTTCTTGGCCGGCGACTTCTTCGCGACCTTCTTGGTCGCGGTCTTCTTCGTGGTAGCCTTAACCATCGATAGTCCCCTGTACTTGCGTAGCGCGTCCGTTGTTGCCGAATAGAGGCAATCAAAGGGTAGCGTGGAGACACCCTTGTGCAAGTGGCGCGAACGCATGTGGCGCGCCGACACGCTGGCCGGACGCAGTGCGACGCCGGCCAGACGCTCCGGGATCAAACCTTTTCGGACGATCTTTCATCGTGCCGCGAGCCACCTCGCCGCGTGCCGCGCGTCTCGCCGACACGGCAGCAAGGTCGCTCATCTCGAGCGAGAAACGTCGCCATGATGCGATGCGTCTGAAGGAAAGCTGTTGTAATCAAAGGAGAATAACGAAGGTCTATGCCGACGTCGGTCGCTGACGTCGCGAAGGGCGGTCTCGCAGGAGGTTTTCCATCAATCTAATTCCGCCACACGCGGCGGCCAAAGAAAAATGCCTCGTCGCGACGACGACGCACCTGGAAGAGCGGCGCGAAAGATTTATGTGAAAAAGTCGCGCCGGGACGACGCGACCTTGCCTTCAAAAACGATCTGAGCTTCGAAACCGGACGAAGCGCGCGATGATTCGCGCGCCGCTCAGATCCCGAGCTTGCTTTTCAGCAGCTCGTTGACGCTTTGCGGATTGGCCTTTCCGCCGGTCTGTTTCATCACTTGGCCAACGAACCAGCCGAGCATCGTCGGCTTCGCTTTGGCCTGCTCCACCTTGTCCGGGTTCGCCGCGATGATCGCGTCGACGGCGGCTTCGATCGCGCCGGTGTCGGTCACCTGCTTCATGCCGCGCGCATCGACGATCGCGCGCGGATCGCCGTCTTTCTCCTCGCCGATGAGGAGCACGAGCACGTCCTTGGCGATCTTGCCGGAGATCGTGCCGTCCCCGATGAGATCGACGAGGCCTGCGATCTGCGCGGGCTTCAGATGCGTCTCGTAGATCGCGAGGCCCTGCGAGTTGGCGTAAGCCGCGACGTCACCGTTGACCCAGTTCGCGACAGCCTTCGCATCGCGCTTGGTGCCACCATACGCGACGCAGGCTTCGTAGAAGTCGCCCGTCTCCTTGTCGGCGACGAGCACGCCGGCATCGTAAGGCGGCAGGCCGTAGTCGGCGATGAAGCGCGCGCGCTTCGCATCCGGCAGCTCGGGCAGATCGGCGGCGAGATGGTCGACGAAGGCCTGGTCGAACTCGAGCGGCAACAGGTCGGGATCGGGGAAGTAGCGGTAGTCGTGCGCCTCCTCCTTGTTGCGCATCGAGCGCGTCTCGCCCTTGCCGGGATCGAACAGCCGCGTCTCCTGCACGATCGCGCCGCCGTCCTCGAGGATCTCGATCTGGCGTCGCGCCTCGACATCGATCGACTGGCCGATAAAGCGGATCGAGTTGACGTTCTTGATCTCGCAGCGCGTGCCGAGTTTTTCGCCCGGCCTGCGCACGGAAACGTTGACGTCGGCGCGCAGCGAGCCCTGCTCCATGTTGCCGTCGCAGGTGCCGAGGTAACGCAGGATGGTGCGCAGCTTCGACACGTAGGCCTTGGCCTCGTCGGCCGAGCGCATGTCGGGCTTCGACACGATCTCCATCAGCGCGACGCCAGAGCGATTGAGATCGACGAAGCTGTCGGTGGCGGATTGGTCGTGCAGCGACTTCCCGGCATCCTGCTCGAGGTGCAGCCGCTCGATGCCGACCTCGAAGCTCTCCGTCGGCGTGAGGTCGACGACGACGATGCCTTCGCCGACGATCGGGCTCTTGTACTGCGAGATCTGATAGCCCTGCGGCAGGTCGGGGTAGAAGTAGTTCTTCCGGTCGAACACCGAGCGATGATTGATCTGCGCCTTCAGTCCGAGGCCCGTGCGCACGGCCTGCGCCACGCATTCCTCGTTGATCACCGGCAGCATGCCCGGCATCGCCGCATCGACCAGCGACACGTGCGCATTCGGCTCGCCGCCGAACTGCGTCGAGGCGCCGGAGAAGAGTTTCGAGCGCGAGGTCACCTGCGCATGGATCTCCATGCCGACGATGATCTCCCAGTCGCCGGTGGCGCCGCGGACGAGGTTTTCGGGCTTGGTGTGGATGGTCATGACTGTGAACTTTCGTCGGGCCCGCGTTCGCGGACTACGTGAGCCTTCGCCTCTTCCTGGTCGGCAGCCATCTCCTCGATGGCGACCTTCCAGAGAGCGTCGAGCTGAGTGGTCGCCGTATCCCAGACGAGTGCTGCGGACACTTGGCTGTAGGAATGGCGGTAGACGTTTCCCGAGGCGTGAACGGCTCCCCACCGAACCTCTGTGTGGCGAGCCTTGAGGTCATCGGGCAAGCGCCGGCTCGCCTCGGAAATGATCTCGAGCGCCCTGGTGACGGCGTAGAAGGTAAGCAGGTCCGACGCGAATTTTCGACCGTCTTTCCCTCGACGAAGTTCCGGATCGCCTCAATGTTGAAACGGATTCCGTCTAGCGCATCTTTCGCGCGGTCAGAAAGCATAGACGGCATCGCGTTCTGCGCTTGGCTTGACGAAAGGTCGAAGGCTCTGTCGGTCAGAAACATCGACCTTGGCCGGGAAGAGATCTTCGATCAATCTCGATATCTCGACGAAACCGAAGACGCCGATGTGTTTATCGGGATCGATGTCGAGCATGATGTCGATGTCGCTGTCCGGGCGCGCTTCGCCTCGCGCAGCCGAGCCGAACAATGCGGCTCGGCTAACACCCCTGGCACGCAACTCGGGCGCGGCGGCTTGCAGCGTGGCGAGGATTTCTTCCCTAGTCATGACCGACGACCTCCCGCTCGATCATATCAAGATCATGCGTCGTGGACCATCGGCTGCTCAGCTCGGATCCTTCACCTCGACCGCCGCGGCATCCGTCGTCGCCGGCTTCTTCGTCTCCGGCAGGTTCAGCCGGATGTGCAGCTCGCGCAGCTGCTTTTGCGTCACCGGCGATGGCGCCGCCATCAGCAGGTCCTCGGCGCGCTGGTTCATCGGGAAGAGGACGATCTCGCGCAGGTTCTCCTCGCCCGCCAGCAGCATGACGATGCGGTCGACGCCCGGCGCGATGCCGCCGTGCGGCGGGGCGCCGTACTGGAAGGCGCGGTACATGCCGCCGAAGCGCTCCTCGAGCACGCTCTCGTCGTAGCCGGCGAGCGCGAAGGCCTTTTTCATCACGTCGGGCCGATGGTTTCGGATCGCGCCCGACGACAGCTCCACACCGTTACAGACGATGTCGTACTGGTAGGCCTTGAGCCCGAGGATCGTCTCCTGGTCCGCCAGCTCGAGCGCGAGGAAGGCGTCGTGCTCCATCTGCGGCATCGAGAAGGGGTTGTGCGAGAAGTCGATCTTCTTGTCGTCCTCGTTCCACTCGTACATCGGGAAGTCGACGATCCAGCAGAGCTCGAACGTGCCCGACGTCGTCAGCCCGAGCTCGGTGCCGATGCGAAGGCGCGCGCCGCCGGCGAGCTTCGCCGCCTTGTCGGGCATGTCGCAGGAGAAAAAGACCGCGTCGCCGCCCTTGAGACCGGCTTTCGCGGCGATCGCCTTCTGCACCGCATCGGGGATGAACTTGGCGATCGGCCCCTTGCCGGTCAGCGCGTCGCCCTCGCCTTCGAAGATCACGTAGCCGAGCCCCGGCGCGCCTTCGCCGCGCGCCCAGTCGTTCAGCTTGTCGAAGAACGAGCGCGGCTGCGCCCCGGCGCCCGGCGCCGGGATCGCGCGCACGACGCCGCCGCGCTTGATGACGTTCTTGAAGGCGTTGAACGTCACCTCGTCGCGCGCGAACTCTTCCGTTACGTCGGCGATGTGGATCGGGTTGCGCAGGTCCGGCTTGTCGGAGCCGTACTTCAGCATCGCATCCGCATATGTGATCAACGGAAACTTCTGCGTCACCGGGCGGCCGCCGCCGAACTCCTCGAACAGGCCGCGCAGCACCGGCTCGACGGCCTCGAATACGTCTTCCTGCGTCGCGAAGCTCATCTCGATGTCGAGCTGATAGAACTCGCCGGGCGAGCGGTCGGCGCGCGCGTCCTCGTCGCGGAAGCAAGGCGCGATCTGGAAGTAGCGGTCGAAGCCCGCCACCATGATGAGCTGCTTGAACTGCTGCGGCGCCTGCGGCAGCGCGTAGAATTTTCCCGGATGGATGCGCGACGGCACGAGGTAGTCGCGCGCGCCTTCCGGCGACGACGCCGTGAGGATCGGCGTCTGGAACTCGAAGAAGCCCTGCGCCTTCATCCGCGCGCGCATCGCGTCGATTACCTGCCCGCGCAGCATGATGTTGGCGTGCAGCTTCTCGCGGCGCAGGTCGAGGAAGCGGTACTTGAGCCGCACGTCCTCGGGATAGTTTTGCGCGCCGGCGACCGGCATCGGCAGCTCGGCGGCCGGGCCCAGCACCTCGATCTCCTGGACGTAGACCTCGATCTGGCCGGTCGGCATCTCGGCATTGGTCGTGCCCTCCGGCCGGATGCGCACGTTGCCATCGATCCGCACGACCCATTCCGAGCGTAGCTTCTCGGCGAGCGCGAAGGCGGCCGAGTCCGGGTCCACCACGCATTGCGTCATGCCGTAATGGTCGCGCAGATCGATGAAGAGGACGCCGCCGTGGTCGCGGATGCGATGGCACCAGCCGGCGAGCCTCGTCTCGGTGCCGGCATCGGCCTCGCGGAGCGCGCCACAGGTGTGCGAACGATAGCGGTGCATGGGTCTTTCGGAATTTTGGGGGTTGCAGAGCGGCCGGACAACCGCATGTGGTGTGCGGGCTGTCAAGGCAAGGAAAGCCATACGGCGCAGCGCGACAGCATCCGGCTCAAGAAGCTCGGCAATCCGAGGCTCCGGCGGCGCTTGACCCTATTCGTCCGCGAAGAAGACTTTGCCTGCGCGGATGTCATCAACGAGCTGCACCGCATCAACTTCGTCGAGATCGTCGACCCCGATGATCAGTGCCGCCGACGCCCTGTCGCGCAGCGGGCTTCCAATCTGGGTGTGGCTATCGAGGTCGAGGCAGGCGCCGTCACCGTGCTCGATCGATGCACCGTCGCCGACATAGGGCCAAGTGTCCGAAGCGAGCAGGAATCGCGCGGCAAGATGGCCGAGGACCCAAAACCCCGAATCCTCGTGGCAGGTGAGCATGAAGTCGCGCGCCGTGACGTTGCCGTCGACGAAGACGCATTTGCCGGCCTCGCCCGCGAGAGACTGGCAGCGGATAGAGCCGAGCACGACGAAAAGGCCGCTTTGTCGAAGCCTCGATCGTACGGGTTGGTGATCTAGCAGGCCTTCGACGACCAAGTCGCCGTCGACGAGCGTGCAAAGCGCCGGTGCCTTGAGGTCGGCCGCATAGTGCATGGGTCCGCCATGCAGCTGGAAGTCCGGCTTGTTCTCCCACCCCTCGTAGATCGATGGTTCGACCCGCGCGTAATGGCGCTTGAACGTGTCCGACGCTTTCGCCGCGACGATCGTCGCAAATTCCTCCGCGCTCGATTCCCTAAATGGCATCCGCGTCAGCTTCCCGTGCGCCAAAAATTCAGCATGTTCCAGCCCGTGCCGATGTCGTAGACGCCGACGAGGTGACACAGCCACGAGCCGACGCCGAAGATCACGTCGCCGACCTGGTCGCTCGACAAGACGAGCAGGATCAGGACGAAGCCGAAGCCGGCAGCAATGACGTTGCCGGCGTCGGCCACGTGCCGCGGCAGCCATGGGCGGATGATGCCGAACCCATCGAGGCCGGGCAGCGGCAGCAGGTTGAGGACGATGGCGGTGGCCTCGAAATAGGCGAGCACGCCGATCGCCGGCGCGATGTCGCCGGCCTCCTCGGGCAGCAAGTGGTAGATCACCGCCAGCAGAAGGAAGAAGCCGAGGTCGGCGGCGGGTCCCGCCACGGAGACCGCGGAATCCCAAACGGCGCTGCGCAGCAGCGAATGGTTGATCCACACCGCGCCGCCCGGCAGCGCGAAGCCACCGATGAGGATGTAGACGAGCGGCAGCACGATCGACAGCAGCGGATCGGTGTATTTGAGCGGGTCGAGATCGAGATAGCCGGTCTGCGCGACCGTCCAGTCGCCGCCCTTGTAGGCAATGATCGCGTGGCCGAACTCGTGCAGGCAGAGCGCGACGATCGAGCCGAGACGACGAAGACGATGACCGCGCCGGAGCCGTGGATCACGCCGTGCCACAGCAGTGCGCCCGTGCCCACGAAAAGCAGGCAGACGAGCAGGAAATTCATGCTCGGCAGAAGCGTGGGATCGACGGATCTTCGGCGCGGCCGGCTGAAGCGCGCGAACCATTCGGCGAGCGCCGAGGGCTGGCGAGCGCAATCCCCTTCCTGTAGAGGGACACCCTCTTTCCCTCCCCGGAGGGACGTCGTTCCTCACGCGGCCGGTCAGATGCGCCTTTCCAAGTTCTTCCTCCCCGTCCTGCGCGACAATCCGAAGGAAGCGGAGATCCTGTCGCACCGCCTCATGCTGCGCGCCGGGATGATCCGCCAGGAGGCCGCGGGCATCTACGCCTGGCTGCCGCTCGGCTTCCGCGTGCTGCAGAAGATCGAGCAGATCGTGCGCGAGGAGATGGACCGCGCCGGCGCCGTCGAGATGCTGATGCCGACGCTGCAGCTCGCCGACCTGTGGCGCGAGTCCGGCCGCTACGACGCCTACGGGCCGGAGATGCTGCGCATCACCGACCGCAACAAGCGCGAGATGCTCTACGGCCCGACCAACGAGGAGATGATCACCGAGATCGTCCGCTTCGGCGTGAAGAGCTACCGCGAGCTGCCGAAGAACCTCTATCACTTCCAGTGGAAGTTCCGCGACGAGCAGCGCCCGCGCTTCGGCGTGATGCGCGGCCGCGAGTTCTACATGAAGGACGCCTATTCCTTCGACATCGACGAGACCTCGGCGCGGCTCTCGTACAACCGCATGTTCGTCGCCTATCTCCGTATCTTCGCGCGGATGGGCCTCGTCGGCATCCCGATGCGCGCCGAGACGGGCCCGATCGGCGGCGACCTCAGCCACGAGTTCATCGTGCTGGCCGAGACCGGCGAGTCCGGCGTCTTCATCAACAAGGACGTCCTCAATCTGCCGATCCCGCCCGAGACCGTCGACTACGACGGCGACCTTTCGAGCATCGTCGAGCAATGGACCACGCTCTACGCAGCGACCGAGGACGTGCACGATGCTGCGCGCTTCGAGGCCGAGACGCCTGAGGACAAGCGCGTCAACACACGCGGCATCGAGGTCGGCCAGGTTTTCTATTTCGGCGACAAGTACACGAAGGCGATGAAGGCGCTCGTCGCCGGCCCCGACGGCACCGACAAGCCCCCCATGTGCGGCTCCTACGGCGTCGGCGTCTCGCGCCTCGCCGGCGCGATCATCGAGGCCAGCCACGACGACAAGGGCATCATCTGGCCGGAGGCGGTGGCGCCCTTCATGGTCGGTCTCGCCAACCTCAAGGTCGGCGACGCGGCAACCGACGCCGCCTGCGAGCGCATCTATGGCGAGCTGACCAAGGCCAAGGTCGACGTGCTCTATGACGACACCGACGAGCGCGCGGGCGGCAAATTCGCGCGCCTCGATCTCATCGGCCTGCCCTACCAGATCATCGTCGGCCCGAAGAACCTTGCCGACGACATGGTCGAGGTGAAGACGCGGAAAACCGGCGAGCGCGAGATGCTGCCGATCGGCGAGGTGATCGCGCGATTCACGGGGTCGATGTGGGTCTGACGGCCACCCGTCCTTCCATGCTCTAGAAAACGAAAAACGCGCTTGAAACGCGGATTCCAAGCATTTACATAACGCGTTATGTAATTCAGGAGACGCTGATGGTCCCCGACATCCTGGCCGAGCACGGCATCCTCTTCCTCGGTAGCCGACTGAAGCGGCTCGCCGACCGCATGCAGGCCGACGCGGCCGAAGTGCTGGAGCGCCTCGAGCTCGGCGTTCAGCCCTCGCAGATCACGCTGCTCGCGGCGCTCGATCGGTTCGGCCCGCTGTCGGTCGGCGACGCGGTCGAGGCGCTCGGCATCAGCCAGCCTGCGGTCACGCGCCTCGCCGGGTCGCTTCTCGATGCCGGGCTGATCAGCGCCGATCGCACGGCGCACGACCAGCGCCAGAAGACGCTCGAGCTCACCGCCAGCGGGCGCGAGCTGGTGACGCGCATCCAGTCCACCCTTTGGCCGCCGGTGCGGGCGGCGGCGGAGGCGCTGACGGCCGATCTCAGCGGTTCGTTCCTGCAGCAGGTCGAGCGGCTCGAAGCCAACCTGGCGCGCCGCTCGCTCACTGCCCGCGTCGACGACGCCCGCAACGCGTCGTCCTCATCACTTCGCGGCCTGCGCATCGTCGAATATTCGGACGCGCTGGCGCCGGCCTTCGCGGAGATCACGCGCGAATGGGTCGAAGGCTTCTTCAAGCTCGAGGAGAACGACCGGCGCATCATCGAGAACCCGCAGGGCATGATCATCGATCGCGGCGGCTTCATCCTCTTCGTGGAGGCCGCGGGCCTCGGCATCGTCGGCACCTGCGCACTTATCAAGATCGACGAGGGCGTGTTCGAGCTGACTAAGATGGGCGTGAAGGCGAGCGCGCGCGGGCGCAAGGCCGGCGAGTTCCTGCTCGACGCCGTGTTGAAGCGCGCCGAGGCGATGGGGCTCGACGAGCTGTTCCTGCTCACCAACTCGAAGCTCGGCGCCGCCGTGCATCTCTACGAGAAGGCCGGCTTCCAGCACAATGCCGAGATCATGCGCCGCTTCGGCGGTCGCTACGCGCGCGCTGACGTCGCGATGCGTTACCCGCTGGGGGGCAAGCCGACGAGCGAGGCGGCCACCGCGAGCGTGCGCCCCGCCCGCGGCGCCGAGGACATCGCAGCCGTCGCGCAGCTCTTCCGCGACTATGCCGAGGTCATCGGCGTCGATCTCGCCTCGCAGAACTTCGAGGCCGAGGTCGCGGGCCTGCCCGGTGCCTATGCGTCGCCGGTCGGCGAGCTGTTCCTCGCCATCGACGCGGACGGAACGCCGATCGGCTGCGTCGGCCTGCGCGCCTTCGAGCCGGGCAAGCGCTGCGAGCTGAAGCGGCTCTTCGTGCGCCCCGGTGTTCAGGGCGCCCGCCTGGGCCACCGCCTTCTGGAGGCCGCGTGCGAAGCCGCGCGCAAGGCCGGCTACAAGGAGATGGTGCTCGACTGCCTGCCGCAGCTCACCAAAGCGATCGCCCTCTACGAACGCAACGGCTTCAAGCGCATCCCGCCCTATTGGAACAACGTGCTGCCGGACACGGTCTATTTCGCGAAGGATCTCGCCCGGTAGTGCTAGAGACGCCGTCGTCCCATATCCGGGAGATGCCCATGTCCGACAACGCCCCCCTGGCAAGAGCCGCCGCCTTCTGCCGCCGCTTCGATCTCGAGGTGCCGATCCTGCTCGCGCCGATGGCAGGCGCCTGCCCGGCCTCGCTGTCGATCGCGGTCGCCACGGCAGGCGGCATGGGTGGCGCCGGCGCGCTGCTCTGGTCGCCGGACGAGATCCGCGACTGGGCGCGCGAGGTGCGCGCAAGCTCGAACGGCGCGTTTCAGATGAACATCTGGGTGCCCGATCCCGCGCCTGAGCGCAACGCTACGCACGAAGCGCGCGTGCGTGCGTTCCTCGGCGAGTGGGGGCCGGAGGTCGCCGCCGACGCCGGCGAGGCCAAGCTGCAGGATTTCGCGGCGCAGTGCGACGCGATGCTGGAGGCCGGCACGCCGGTCATCTCGTCGATCATGGGCGTCTTCGAGCCGGCCTTCGTCGAGACGATGAAGGCGCGCGGCGTCGCGTGGCTCGCGACCGTCACCACCGTCTCGGAAGCAAAGGCCGCAGTCGCAGCGGGCGCCGACGCGGTCATCGCGCAGGGGGCGGAAGCCGGCGGACATCGCGGCGCCTTCGACGCGGCCGAAGCCGAACGGCGCGCTGTCGGGCTTTTCGCGTTGCTGCCAGCCGTGGCGGATGCCGTCGACGTGCCGGTCGTCGCCGCCGGCGGCATTGCCGATGGCCGGACGATGGCGGCAGCGCTGACGCTGGGGGCCAGCGCGGTCGCGGTCGGCACCGCCTTCCTGCGTTGCCCGGAAGCAAAGACCAATGCCGCGTGGGCCGACGCACTCGCCACAACGATGCCAGAGGACACGATGGTGACGCGCGCATTCTCCGGCCGCGCGGGCCGGAGCCTCGCAACCGATTACGCCCGCGCCGCCGCCGGCGTGGACTCCCCGCGCCCGGCGCCCTACCCCATCCAACGCGGCCTGACTGCGGCGATGCGCGGCGCCGCCGGAAAGGCCGGCGACGTGCAGCGCATGCAGGCGTGGGCGGGTCAGGCCGCCGCGATGGCGCGCGCGGAGCCCGCGGCCGACGTCGTCGCCCGGCTGTGGGCGGAGGCGAAGGCGATCCTCGCATGAGTGCACGGCTCGCGGCGCCGCTTGTCGGACGCTTCCGGCACGTCGACGGCCATCCCGTCGCATGGCGCATCGAGGATGGTTTGCTCGCCTACGAGGAGGCCGTCGCGACGATGGAGGCGCGCGCGGCGGCTATCGCACGCGGCGAGGCGGAAGAGCTGGTCTGGCTCGTCGAGCATCCGCCGCTCTACACGGCGGGCACGTCGTCCGGCGATGTCGATCCCGCGCAGGCGCGCTTCCCGCTGCATCGCACTGGCCGCGGCGGGCAGGTCACCTACCACGGCCCCGGCCAGAGGGTCGTCTATGTCATGCTCGATCTGCGCCGGCGCCGGCAGGACGTGCGCGCGTTCGTCGCCGCGCTGGAGGCGTGGATCATCGACACGCTGGCTGCCTTCGCGGTCCTCGGCGAGCGGCGCGAGGATCGCGTCGGCGTCTGGGTCGTACGTCGCGACAAGCCGCAAGGCTTCGACGGGAGCCCGGCCGAGGACAAGATCGCGGCGATCGGCATTCGCCTGCGGCAGTGGATCAGCTTCCACGGCATCTCGCTCAACGTGGAGCCCGACCTCTCGCATTACGCAGGCATCACGCCGTGCGGAATCTCCGACGCGCATCTCGGCGTGACCAGCCTCGCCGACCTCGGACACGTGGTTACGATGCCTGAGGTCGATGCGGCGCTCCGCGGCGCCTTCGAGCCGATCTTCGGACCGACGCGCCAGCAGGCGTCCTAGCGCGACGCCGGCTCGCCCCCGTCGCCGTCGGACGGGATCTGCATGCCCGGCATCACATCGATATTGCCGAAGATGTTGCGCAGGAAGCCGGGCGTAACGGCGGACAGCGGGTTGATCGTCAGAGTCGGCGAGGCGGCGGCGCCGGAGATTTTGAACGTGATCGCGAGCAGGCCCTCGTTCGACTTTCCGCCGAGCACCGCGCCGATCACCGGGATCTGCGAGAACAGATTATTCAGCGCGAAGACCGGCACGAAGGTGCCGTTCATCGCCACGCGATTGTGCGAATAGTCGAGCCAGCCGTCGACCGAGAGCCCGATCTCGGGACCCGACATCGTCGCGTCGGAGAGCTGCAGGCGGCTGCCGTCACGCTCGAAGTTGACCTTGAGGCGGTTGAACTCGACGGCGTCGCCGTTGATGCGCTTGGCCGCGGCCTCGTTCTGGCCCGGCGCGCTCACCGTCGTCGATCGCGCGACCAGGCTGCGGATCGCCGGCTCGTCGCGCAGCACGAAGTCGTGGATCTCGAGATTACCTTCGAGCGTATCGCTATCCATCGTCATGTCGGCGACGAGGTTGCCGCCTTCCATGTGCTTGTAGAGGTCGACGAAGGAGACCAGCGCGCCGGCGTCGCGGGTGGAGATGCGGACGCGGTGGCTCGGGTCCATCGAACCCGACACGGGATCGCTGCCGAAGCGGCCCTGCACCGAGAACTGCCGGATCTGCGGGCCGTGCTTCGAGAGCTTGAGGTCGACGCCGCTCATCACCTCGCGATTGAAGCCGGTGAGGATGCCCGATTTCAGATCGACGTCGAAGCCACCGAGGCTTCCGACCTCGTTCGCCTCGGCCTTGGCGCTTTTGGCGAGCGCCCCTTTGACACCCTTCTGAGGGGCCTTGTCGGCGACCGGCGTCGTCGTCAGCGCCTTGAGGAAAGGACGCGCGTCGATCGTCGAGCCACGGATCGTCAGCTTGAAGCCGTCGTCGGCCTTGGTGACGTCGACCTTCATGTCGTCGCCGGCCGAGATCTTGAGCGAGGAGAAATGCGCCGACTTGAACGCGTTGTTGCCGTCGAGCTCGATCCCGCCGTGACCCTGCAGCGAGGCGACATCGATCGAGATCGGCTCGATCAGCATGCGATCGTCGCGGGGCTGCACCGTGAACTCGACCTTGGCCGGCCGCCCAGCGGGCTTGGTCATGCCGATCAGGCCGGCGGCGATCGCGGTACGCGTCAGGTCGAGATCGACCTGCGCCTTGATCTTCGAGGGATCGCCGAGGCTCGCATTGACATGCGCCGTCATCGGGCCGGTGACGCCGGGGATCGCCTGCAGCCCGACCTTGGCCCGCGCGGCATCGTCGAGCGTTGCCGAGATGAGCGCGATCGGCGGTCCCTCGCCGACGCGATTGATCTCGAATTGCGCCGGGGCGCCGAAGACGCGGCCTTGCCCCTTGGCGCTCAGCGCGCCCTGGGCGACCTTGATCGTTAGGTCGGCGTCGTCGAGGCTCTCCTTGCCGATGAGGCGATCGGCGACGAAGTGGGAGATGTGCGCGTCGACCGACAGCGGCGTCTGCGCGGATGACGCACCCTTGCCGAGGAGCAGCGACTTGCCGAGCTCGCCGTCGACCTCGCCGTGCAGCGTCGCGGGATCGAGCGGGATCGAGGCGTAAGGCTTCAGCGCGTCGCGGTTGAGGATGTCGGTCACGGCCTCGACGCTGCCGCCGAGATGGGCCGTCAACGTCGCCGGCGTCGGCTTGACGTTGGCGTTCGGCACGACGAAGAGCCCGTCCGAGACCGTGATCTTCTTGCCGTTCGCGTCGATCGACCCGGAATCCAGCCAGAAATGGGTCGTGCGGCCGGTGATGTGGACGTGGCCCTCGATGTTCTCGAGCTCGGGCACACCGTCGAGGAAGCGCAGCTTGCCCTTGCTGACCGCGAAGTCGAGCCGCACCGCGCTGTCGGGCGGCGCGCGGTCGGCGCGCATGCGCGCCAGCGCCACCCTGTCGTAATCGATCCGCAGTGTGCCGCTCGTCACCGTGCCGGTCTCGAAGCGGTTGATGAGCCAGGCGCGAACCGGCGAGGCGACGAAGGCCGGCCAGCCCCGTTCGACGGTCTCGACCGGCGTCGGCGTCAGGCGCGCGCCCATGCGGATACGCGGTCCGTCGATCCAGTCGACGGTCCCGGCGAATGAGATGCCGCCCGGATCGGCGCCGACCGCGAAACGATCGAGGAAGAAGGTCTTGCGGCCGAGATCGAGCCGTCCGTCGACGGCGGCGGTCTTGATCGCGATCGCCTTCTGACCCTTCCGGTCGGGCGCCAGGACGCCAGGCTCGCTTTCGGCGAGCCCGAATGTCCAGGGATCGCTCTCGGCGTGTGGCGGGACGATCTTGCCGGCGAGCTTGAAATGCGTCCCGCCCTCGACGTAGCGCAGGCTGTCAACGGAGACGGTCCGGTCCGCGGCGTTCCAATGGAAACCCGCGTCGAACGTCTTGATGAAGCTCGGCTCCTGATCCGGATCGTCCGGCCGCAGGAAGCCGGGACCCAGCTTGAAGCCGCCGACCGCCTCGTCCAGGTCGTTGTCGGGCTTCAGCGCGATATCGAGCGTCAGCCCCAGCGGCATGTCGGACTCGACCCCGAGCGAGCGGCTCCCCGTCAGAAGCTGCAACTCATCGATCGAGAGCTGGTCCACCTTGAGATTGAAGCTGCGTGCCGAGCCGGGACGGCCGGCGGCGAGCGCGGCGACGCTCCAGCGTCCACTCGGTCCGTCGGCCGCGAGCGCGAAGCTCGTCTTGCCATGGGCGCGGTCGAACGAGAGATCGAGGTCCTTGTAGGTCGTCACCTGGTCGGTGACCTGATCCTCGATGACGAGCTTGCCGCGCGAAATGCCGAGCCGGTCCACGGCGGCGATGGTGCTGCCGGGATCGGTGAGTACGTCCATGAACTGGCGCAGGGCCGATCCGGCCTCCCGCATGACGACCGCGCGACGGCCGGCACTCGGCGCGGCGGCGTCCGGCATCGGCTCGGGAGCAGGCGCTACATCGTCGTGGCCGCCGATCTCGAAGAAGGGCTTCGCGCTGTCGCCGGCCGCGAGCGCGAGATGGCCGTTCTTGAGCAGCGCGAGCTTCAGCGTGACGTCAAAGACCTCGAGGCGCCGCGGCACCACCTTGCCGAACAGCAGCGCGAACGGATCGACCGAAACCTCGGCCTTCGGCGCAAACAGCACGGCGGCGCCATCAGGCCCGCTGATCGCGAGCTTGTCGATCGTCAGCGACGGGCCGAAGCCGCGCTGGACCAGCGAGGTGTCGCCAAGCCGGAAATGCGCGCCGCGACCGAACTTGCCGTCCAGCGCGCTCGCGATCTTGTCGCCGAGCCCATCGAGCTTGAGCGGGCCCTGCGACAGACGCGCGGCGACGAGTCCCAGGCCGACAGCGACAAGGATGAGCAGCGCGCCGAGCGACTTGAAGCAGAGGAACGAAAACCGCCGCGCGGACACGCGTCGCCGACGCCCTCGGGGTCCCGGGGGCGGGACGTCGCCGGGTGGGCCAGCGGTCGTCGGGTCGCAGGTTTCGGCCAAACGTTTTCGGTCCTCGGCGGCTCGGCTGGAAAAGCGGGTCGTCGGCGCCTATACGGCAGGGGACTGGCTTCAGCCGGCGGGCCTGTGCGAGTCATGCTCGCGAATGTCCCGACTTTTGGGTCGAAAGGAAGGCGACAATGACCGCGAATCTCGACGTTGGCAGCTCCGCGCCAGCCTTCTCGCTGCCGGGCCACGACGGCGCCCCCGTCACGCTCGAGAGCTTCAAGGGCAAAGCGCTGGTCCTCTACTTCTACCCGAAGGACGACACGCCGGGCTGCACCGCCGAGGCGATCGCCTTCAACGGCAAGGCTACGGCCTTCGCCGAAGCCGGCGCCGCGATCCTCGGCGTCTCGCCGGATCCGGTGAAGAGTCACGAGAAGTTTCGCGCCAAACACGATCTCGCGATCCCGCTCGCCTCCGACGAGGAGAAGGAGATGCTTGGCGCCTATGGGGTGTGGGTCGAGAAGTCGATGTACGGCAAGAAGTACATGGGCGTGGAGCGCACCACCGTGCTTATCGACGAGGCCGGCAAGGTCGCGAAGATCTGGCCGAAGGTGAAGGTGCCGGGCCACGTCGACGAGGTGCTGGCGGCGGTGAAGGGGCTCGGCTGATCGACCCGATCACCCCTCGAAGACCACCTCTCCCGCCACAAGCGTCAGCTTCACCCTGCCCTCCATGCGCGCCTGATCGAACGGCGTGTTCTTGCAGCGCGAGCGCAGCTTGGCGGGATCGACGACGAACGGCTCGTCGGGATCGAAGCGGATCAGGTCGGCCGGCGCGCCGGCCTCGAGCCGGCCTTGCGGCACGCGCAGGATCTCCGCCGGCCGCGCGCTCATCGCACGCAGCAGCACGGGCAGGCTCACGTGGCCGCCGGCGACGAGGCGGAGGCCCGCGGGCAGCATCGTCTCGAGCCCGATCGCGCCGGGCGCCGCCTCGGTGAACGGCAGCCGCTTCACCTCGACGTCCTGCGGATCGTGGTCGGACACGATCGCGTCGATCAGGCCCGACGCCACCGCCTCGACCAGCGCGAGCCGATCGTCCTCGCGCCGCAGCGGTGGCTTCAGCTTGAGAAAAGTGCGGTAGTCGCCGATGTCGTTCTCGTTCAGCGTGAGGTGGTTGATCGAGGTCGCGCAGGTGACCGGCAGGCCCTGCGCCTTGGCCTTGGCGATGATTGCGAGCGATTCCGCAGTGGTGACGCACGCGGCGTGGTAGCGCGAGCCGGTGAGCGCGACGAGCCGCATGTCGCGCTCGAGGATGATGGTCTCGGCCTCGTGCGGGATGCCGAGCAGGCCGAGCCGCGAGGCGAACGCGCCCTCGTTCATCACCCCGTCGGCAGCAAGGTGGTGGTCCTCGGCGAAATGGATGACGAGCGCGTCGAAGTCGCGCGCATAGACCATCGCGCGGCGCAGGATGCGGGTGTTGGCGATCGAGCGCGAGCCGTCCGAGAACGCGATCGCGCCGGCCTGCAGCAACAACCCGATCTCGGAGATGTCCTGGCCGCGCAGCCCTTTGGTAAGCGCCGCGCAGGGCAGGATGCGCACCCGCCCCGTGTCGCGCGCGCGGCGCATCAGGAAGTCGACGACGGCGGCCTCGTCGACGGGCGGGTTGGTGTCGGGCAGCGACAGGATCGAGGTGACGCCACCGGCGGCGGCCGCGGCTGTGGCGGTGGCGATCGTCTCGCGATACTCGGCGCCCGGCTCGCCGACGAAGGCGTGCATATCGACGAGACCGGGCGCGACGACGTCGCCACGGCAATCGATCGTGCGCACACCCGCCGGCAGGCTGGAGGCGGTGACGTTTTGTCCGACCTGGCGGATGAACCCCTGCTCGACGAGCACGCCACCCCGCGCCTCGGTGCCCGCGACGGGATCGACGAGGCGCGCGTTGACGAGGGCGAGGCTGCCGGGGATCTGGTTGGAAAAGCTCACGCCGGCCCTCACGCGTTCGGCAAGTGGCGCGACAGCGCCTCGAGCACGGCCATGCGCACCGCGACGCCCATCTCGACCTGCTCGCGGATCAGGCTCTGCGCGCCGTCGGCCACCGTCGACGAGATCTCGACGCCGCGGTTCATAGGGCCCGGATGCATCACCAGCGCATCGGGCTTGGCCAGCGCCAGCTTGGTCTCGTCGAGACCGTAGAACTGGAAATATTCCTTCATCGACGGCACGAAACCGCCGTGCATGCGCTCGCGCTGCAGGCGCAGGCACATGACGATGTCGGCGTCGCGCAAGCCCTTCCGCATATCGCGAAAAACCTCGACGCCCATCGTCTCGATCCCCGCCGGCAGCAGGGTCGAAGGCGCGATGACGCGCACGCGGGCGCCGAGCAGCGACAGCAGGATGATGTTCGAGCGTGCGACGCGCGAATGCAGGATGTCGCCGCAGATCGCGACGATGAGCCCCTCGATGCGGCCCTTGTTGCGGCGGATCGTCAGCGCGTCGAGCAGAGCCTGCGTCGGGTGCTCGTGCGCGCCGTCGCCGGCGTTGACCACCGAGCAGTCCACCTTGCGCGCCAGCAGGTGCACGGCACCGGCGTGATGGTGGCGCACGACGATGATGTCGGGGCGCATGGCGTTGAGCGTGATCGCCGTGTCGATCAGGGTCTCGCCCTTCTTCACGCTGGACGTGGCGACCGACATGTTCATGACGTCGGCGCCGAGCCGCTTGCCGGCCAGCTCGAACGACGACTGGGTGCGGGTCGAGGCCTCGAAGAACAGGTTGACTTGCGTGCGCCCTCTCAGGGTCGAACGCTTCTTCTCGACCTGACGCGAGACGGCGACGGCTTCCTCGGAGAGATCGAGCAGCGCCGTCACGTCGCGAACAGTCAGGCCCTCGATGCCGAGAAGATGGCGATGGGCGAAGGTCGGGGGCGCGTCGGACGTCATTAAAGGATCGTCTATCCGTCATGACCGGGCGCGAGTCAAAGGCGTGGGCTCGCTGTCCCCTGCTCTTAGCGCAACGCAGCGACAAACCCGCTGAAGTCTCGTGCGTTGATCGATTTTTAACATGGTGCTCGGCCGCGGCATCGCGCGCAACGTCGCGCAGGGCAACGCGGTGATCCAGGCGGCGGTGCGGGCGGGCAATCCGACGGCGCTGGCCTACATGGCGCACCGGGGCCACGGGGCCGCGCACGCCCGCCATCGGATGCGTTGAGTGTTGAGTGGAGTCAGGTGGCGGCGGCCTTCGCTGGCAAGCCGCCGCCTCGCGCGCAACGCGCGATGATGTCCTGCAGGCCGGCGGCCTTGAAGGGCTTGCCGATGTGGTCGTCCATACCGGCCTCGCGCAGCGCGGCGATCTGCTGCGGCAGGACGTTGGCGGTCATCGCGACGATCGGGATCGTCGCGTTGCGGTGGCCGGAGGCGCGGATCATCCTGGTCGCCGTCACGCCGTCCATCACCGGCATCTGCACGTCCATGAGTACGAGGTCGTAGTCGCCGTCGCGGACCTTCTCGACCGCCTCCTCGCCATCGGAGGCGAGATCGACCGTGTGCCCCATGCGCTGCAGCACGGCCTTGGCAAGATCCTGGTTCACCTCGACATCCTCGACCAGCAGGATCGAGACTCCGCGCTGCGCCGGCGCGTTGGGCGGCTTGGCCGCGACCGCCGGCACGAGGTTCTCAGGCGCACCCACCGCGAGCGAGACCGTGAACCAGAAGGTCGCGCCCTCGCCCTCGCGGCTATTGACGCCGATCTCGCCGCCCATCAGCTCGATCAGCTGCTTGCAGATCGCCAACCCGAGACCGGTGCCGCCGAACCGGCGGGTGATCGAGCCGTCGACCTGGCTGAAGCGACGAAACAGCGTCTTCTGCTGCGCCTCGGAGATGCCCATGCCGTCGTCGGCGACCGAGATGCGCAGCCCGATCTCGTTCCACTCGACGCGCTCGATCTTGAGCGCGATGCGGACGGCACCCTTGTCGGTGAACTTGATCGCGTTGTTGACGAGATTCAGCACCACCTGCTTCAGCCGCACCTCGTCGCCCATCAGCACCGGCGGCAGCGCCGGATCGATGCTGCGCTGAAGCGCGATCCCCTTCTGCTCGGCGAAGGTCGCGAGCATCGAGGCGACATTGTCGACGAGCGTATGCGGCGAGAACGGCACCTTCTCGATCTGGATCAGGCCCGCTTCGATCTTCGAGAAATCGAGGATGTCATTGACGACAGTGAGCAGCGCGGTGCCGGATTGCTGGATCAGGGTCAGCCGGTGCGAGAGGCTCGGGATCTCGCGATGCTCCTCGAGCAGGAGATCGGTGAAGCCGATGATCGCGTTGAGCGGCGTGCGGATCTCGTGACTCATGCTGGCCAGGAACTCGCTCTTGGCTGCGCTTGCATGCTCTGCATCGGCACGCGCCTGGTCGGCCTGCCGGCGCGCCTCTTCCGCCTCGGCGTTCGCCTGAAGCAGGGCCGCCTCCGCCGCCTGGCGGTCGCGAAGCTCGGCCTCGGCGATCTTCTGCGCCGAGATATCGGTATTGACGCCGTACCAGGCCCTGATCACACCCGACTCGTCCCGCGATGGCACCCCGCGGGTGAGAAACGTCCGAAACTCGCCGGTGCTCGACCGCAGCGGAAACACCATCTCGAACGGCTCGCCGCTCTCGATCGACGACCGCCAGGAGGCCAGGACGCGCGGCAGCTCGACCGGATCGTGCACGCTCTGCCAGCCCCAGCCCTCCATCTCGGACGGGGTCGTGCCGGTGTACTCGTACCACTGGCGATTGTACCAGACGATGAAACCGTCCGCGTTGGTGATCCAACACAGGACCGGAAGGTGCTCGGCCAGCGCACGGAAATCGAGGTCGTTGGTCGTCATAGCGAAAGAAGGGCTCAATCCGAGTTCGGGTACAGACACAGACTTCAGACGTTCGCGATAGCATGCCGTAGCGTCACCTCTGAGACGCCGTCAGCCGAAAAGCTCGCGCGTCAGCGAGCGTCGTGCCATGAGTCGGAGTATGAACGCGCCGGCACTGCGCCGAACGATTATTGCGATCACAAGGCCGAAAACCCTTGCGACCAGAGCTACTTCGGTCAGATTCTTGCGATCCTTCGTGAGAGCACGAGATCGACTACGGAACGCTACGCAAGCTTTTTGCGCGCGAATTGTCGCAGCATTACGCAATCCCCCGAAATGAACCGGGCGACAGCCCCGATTGCCGCACTCGCGCTGGTTGCCTTAGCGGCAGGCTGCGACCGCGCGCCGATGCCGTTTGCCGGCGATTCGGCCTGCGCGATCCGCGGCCTCGACATCTCGCGCCACCAGGGCAAGATCGACTGGCCCACCGTGTTCGACGCCGGCGCGCGCTTCGTCTGGATCAAGGCGACCGAAGGCGGCGACTATCTCGACCCCGCCTTCCGCCGGAACTGGCTGCTCGCGCGCGCCGCCGGCGTCCGGCGCGGCGCCTATCACTTCGTCTATTGGTGCCGGAAGGCCGAGGACCAGGCCGCCTGGTTCATCGCCAATGTGCCGGCCGATCCCGACGCGCTGCCGCCCGTGCTCGATGTCGAATGGAATCCGGCCTCGCGCACCTGTCCGCAGAAGATCGACAGCGACAAGGCGCTGGCGATGATGAAGACCATCCTCGCAGCGATGGAGAAGGCGTACGGCCGGAAGCCATTGACCTACGTCCCGCGCGACTTCTACGACGACGTGATGAGCGGGGAGCTGACGGACTATCCGCTGTGGGTGCGCAACGTCGGGGAGGCGCCCGCGACCGGCTACGAGGGGCGGGACTGGACGATCTGGCAGCGTGCGGACGACGCAAAGGTCGGCGGAATTGCCGCGCCGGTGGACGTCGATTGCTTCAATGGCGGCGAGAAGACGTGGCACCGCTGGGTGGATTGGGCGCCCTAAATCTCACCCCGTGACAGGGGACGGCGCGAGGGAATCGCTTGGCGTCCGGGCCGCCATGGCCCATATGCGGCTTCCGTGCCGCGAGAAAGACTCGCCATCAGGTTGCCGCGATTTGCCGCTCACAGCCCCGGCGCGCGTTTTTTTAGACAACGCTCCGGGCTCCCGGCGCTAGACCCTAGAGGTTGATTCCGAATGGATGTCGTCATCGTCGAGTCGCCCGCCAAGGCCAAGACGATCAACAAGTACCTGGGTAAGAATTTCGAGGTCTACGCCTCCTACGGCCACATCCGCGACCTGCCGTCGAAGGACGGGTCGGTCGATCCCGACGACGATTTCGCGATGATCTGGGACGTCGACACCAAGTCCGCGCAACGGATGAGCGTGATCGCCAAGGCTGTGAAGGGCGCCGAGCGTGTCATCCTCGCGACCGATCCGGATCGCGAGGGCGAGGCGATCTCCTGGCACGTGCTGGAGGTCTTGAAAGCCAAGAAGGTGCTCAAGGACGTCGCGGTTTCGCGCGTCACCTTCAACGCGATCACCAAGACCGCCGTCTCAGAGGCGATGGCACGGCCGCGCGAGATCGATGCGGCGCTGGTCGACGCCTATCTGGCGCGCCGCGCGCTCGACTATCTCGTCGGCTTCACGCTCTCTCCCGTGTTGTGGCGCAAGCTGCCGGGCGCGCGCTCGGCGGGCCGCGTGCAGTCGGTGACGCTGCGGATCATCTGCGACCGCGAGCTCGAGATCGAGAAGTTCGTCCGCCAGGAATACTGGTCGCTTGTCGCCTCGCTGAAGACCAAAGACCGCGCGAGCTTCCTCGCGCGCCTCGTCGGCGCCGACGGCGAGAAGCTCGGCCGCCTCGACATCAAGAACGAGACGGAGGCCAAGGCGCTGCAGGCGGCGCTCGAGGCCGGCAGCTATGTCGTCACCAAGGTCGAGGCGAAGCCCGCGCGGCGCAACCCGTACCCGCCCTTCACGACCTCGACGATGCAGCAGGAGGCGAGCCGCAAGCTCGGCTTCACGCCGAACCGCACGATGCAGCTCGCCCAGCGCCTTTACGAGGGCGTCGATATCAACGGCGAGACGATCGGCCTCATCACCTACATGCGCACAGACGGCGTCGACATGGCGCCCGAGGCCGTCCACGGCGCGCGCCGCGTGATCAACCAGGAGTACGGCGACCGCTACGTCCCCAAGCAGCCGCGCCAGTACACGACGAAGGCGAAGAACGCGCAGGAAGCGCACGAGGCGATCCGCCCGACCGAGATGGCGCGCCTGCCGAAGCAGGTCGCGCGCTCGCTCGATCCCGAGATGCTGAAGCTCTACGAGCTCATCTGGGTGCGTACGGTCGCGAGCCAGATGGAATCGGCCGACCTCGAGCGCACGACCGTCGACATCGTCGCCGATGCGCAGGGTCGCAAGCTGGACCTGCGCGCCAACGGCCAGGTCATCAAGTTCGACGGCTTCCTGAAGCTCTACCAGGAAGGCCGCGACGACGAGGAGGACGAGGACGGCTCGCGCCTGCCGCCGA
This sequence comes from Beijerinckiaceae bacterium, assembly GCA_965277735.1. GTDB lineage: Bacteria > Pseudomonadota > Alphaproteobacteria > Rhizobiales > Beijerinckiaceae > RH-AL1. Next base: position 1,874,472 of record CBDIDO010000003.1, on the reverse strand, counting down.
TGGCCGAAGGCGAAAAGCTGGTGAAGGAGAAGGTCGAGGCCAACCAGCACTCGACCGAGCCGCCGCCGCGCTACACCGAGGCGACGATCATCAAGAAGATGGAGGAGCTCGGCATCGGGCGGCCCTCCACCTACGATGCGACGATCCAGACCCTGAAGGCGCGCGAATACGTGCGCGTCGACAAGAAGCGGCTCGTGCCGGAGGACAAGGGACGCCTCGTCACCGCGTTCCTCGAAAGCTTCTTTGCCCGCTACATCGGCTACGATTTCACCGCCGACCTCGAGGAGAAGCTCGACCGCATCTCCAACAACGAGATCGACTGGCGCCAGGTGCTGCGCGACTTCTGGACCGACTTCTCGGAAGCCGTCGGCGGCACCAAGGACCTGCGCGTCACCGAGGTGCTCGACAACCTCAACGAGGTGCTCGGCGCGCACATCTTCCCGGCTCGGGAGGACGGCGGAGATCCGCGCCAGTGCCAGACCTGCGGCACCGGCCAGCTGTCGCTCAAGCTCGGCAAGTTCGGCGCCTTCGTCGGCTGCTCGAACTACCCCGAGTGCAAGTACACGCGCCAGCTCGGCCAGGCCGACGGCGTAGAGGCCGAGGGCGGCGGCCCCAAGGTGCTCGGGCTTCATCCCGAAAGCGAGCTCGAGGTCACGCTGCGCGACGGCCGCTTCGGCCCCTACATCCAGCTCGGCGAGCCCGCCGAAGGCGAGAAGCCGAAGCGCTCGTCGTTGCCGAAAGGTTTGGCGCCGAACGACGTGACACTGGAACAGGCCGTCGGCCTGCTGTCGCTGCCGCGCGAGGTGGCGAAGCACCCGGAGTCGAAGGAGCCGATCCTCGCCAATCTCGGCCGGTATGGGCCCTACGTGCAGCACGGCAAGACCTACGCCAATCTCGGCAAGGACGACGATGTGCTGACGATCGGCGGCAACCGCGCGATCGACCTGATCATCGCCAAGGAGAGCGGCCTGACCGGTCGCCGCTTCGGTGGCGGCGAGGCGCCGGCGGCGAAGGTGCTGGGCGACCATCCGGCGGGCGGCGCGATCGCGCTGAAGGCCGGCCGCTACGGCCCTTACGTCAACCACGGCACGATCAACGCGACGCTGCCGAAGGATGCCGACCCGACCACCTTCACGCTGGAGGAAGCGGTCGCGTTGCTCGCCGCGAAGGCGAGCGGCGGCGGTGGCGGCACGACGCAGGGCCGCTCGCTCGGCAACCATCCCGACGGCGGTGCGATCACCGTGCGCGAAGGCCGCTTCGGCCCCTACGTCAACCACGGCAAGACCAACGCGACGCTGAAGCGTGACATGTCGGCGGAGGCTCTGACGCTGGAAGAGGCGATCCGGCTGATCGAGGACAAGGCCGGCGCCGGCTCGGGCAAGGCCGCGCCGGCGCGGAAGGCGGCTGCTAAAAAGGCGCCCGCCAAGAAGGCCGCGCCGAAGAAGGCCGCCGCGAAGACGACCAAGGCGAAGAAGGCTTGAGGCGAAGCGCGACCCCCTGCCCTTCTCCCGCTTGCGGGAGAAGGTGGCCCGACGCAGTCGGGCGAAGCCAGCCAGGGGTCCCCGCCCGCGAAGCGGGATGGGGTGGCTGGCGCAGGGCGGATGAGGGGCGACGCCGCCTCTCCCCTCTCTCCGATGCAAACGGCACGTCCCCTCATCCGACCCCGCTTCGCGGGGCCACCTTCTCCCGCAGGCGGGAGAAGGAAGAGCGTTCCTGATGCCGAAGAAGCCGATCCCCGCTCCCCTGCCCTCGCGCGAAGAGATCCTCGCCTTCGTCGCCCGCGAGCGTGAGGCGGCGGGTGAGCGCGCGCCGGGCAAGATCGGCAAGCGCGAGATCGCCCGCGCGTTTCAGCTGAAGGGCGCCGACAAGATCGGCCTCAAACGGATCCTGAAGGAGATGGAGGAAGACGGCACCGTCGAGCGACGGCGCAAGGGGCTTTCCAAGCCCGGCGTCCTGCCACCCACCACCATCGCCGAGATCTTTACGCGCGACCGCGAGGGTCATCTGCTCGCCAAGCCCATCGACTGGGACGCGGCGCAGGGCCGCGCGCCGACGATCGTCATCAACGTCCCGCGCAAGCAGCGCCCCGGCACGCCGAACCCCGGCCTCGGCGATCGCGCGCTTGTGCGGACCGAGCCGCTCCGCGATGTCCAAGGCAACGAGCCGGCCTACACGGGTCGCGTCGTCAAGCTGCTGGCGCGCGCTCGCACGCAGGTGCTCGGCATCTTTCGCGCCGGCACGAATCCGGGGGCCGGCGGCCAGGTCTTCCCCGTCGACAAGAAGTCCGCCAACAAGGGCGCGCTGTTCGTGCGCGACGGCGACGAGGGCGAGGCGCAGGACGGCGATCTCGTTGCCGTCGATGTCCTGAAGGCCGGCCGGCTCGGCCTGCCCTCGGCCAAGGTGTCGGAGCGCATCGGCTCGTTTTCCAGCGAGAAGGCGGTGAGCCTGATCGCGCTCCACACGCACAAGATCCCGAGCGTGTTCAAGCCGGAGACGCTGGCCGCGGCCGAAGCCGCCAAGCCCGCGACGATGGACCATCGCGAGGATTGGCGGGCACTGCCGCTCGTCACCATCGACCCGCCCGACGCCAAGGACCACGACGACGCCGTCCACGCCGCGCCCGACGCCGACCCGACCAATCCCGGCGGCTTCGTGCTGACCGTCGCGATCGCCGATGTCGCGGCCTATGTGACGCCGCGCTCGTCGCTCGACCGCGAGGCGCTGGAGCGCGGCAACTCGGTCTATTTCCCCGACCGCGTCGTGCCGATGCTGCCCGAGCGCATCTCGAACGACCTCTGCTCGCTGCGCGAGGCCGAGGACAGGCCGGCGCTCGCGATGCGGATGATCATCGACGCGCAGGGCACGAAGCTGCGCCATTCGCTGCATCGGATCATGATGCGCTCGCGCGCCAAGCTTTCCTACCAGCAGGCGCAGGCCGCGATCGACGGCGCGCCCGACGAGGCCACCACGCCGCTGATCGAGCCCGTGCTGAAGCCGCTGTGGGAGGCCTATGCGGCGCTGAAGCGCTCACGCGCCCTGCGCAAGCCGCTCGACCTCGACCTGCCGGAGCGCAAGATCCTGCTCGATGCCGACGGCAAGGTCGACCGCGTGATCACGCCGGCGCGGCTCGACGCGCACCGGCTGATCGAGGAGTGCATGATCCTCGCCAATGTGGCGGCGGCCGAGCTGCTCGAGGAAAAGCGCCAGCTTCTCGTCTATCGCGCGCACGGCGAGCCCTCGGTCGAGAAACTGCATGCACTGGGCGAGTTTCTCCAGACCATCGGCATCAAGCTCGCCAAGGGCCAGGTGGTGACCACCGGCCAGTTCAACGGCATCCTCGCCAAGGTGCGCGGCACCGAGCACGAGCAGGTCGTCAACGACGTTGTGCTGCGCTCGCAGGCGCAGGCCGAGTACACGGCCGACAATTACGGGCACTTCGGGCTGCACCTGCGCCGCTACGCGCATTTCACCTCGCCGATCCGCCGCTACGCCGACCTCATCGTGCACAGGGCTCTGATCCGCGCCGAAAGACTCGGCGACGGCGCGCTGCCCGACATGGCGAAGGACGAGCTCGAGGATATCGCCGAGCGCATCTCGGCCGCGGAGCGCCGTGCGATGACGGCGGAGCGCGAGACCGTCGATCGTTTGATCGCGGCGCATCTCGCCGACAAGATCGGCGCCGAGTTCGAGGGGCGCATCGCCGGCGTCACGCGCGCCGGTCTCTTCGTCAAGCTCGCCGACACCGGCGCCGACGGCTTCGTGCCGGCGGCGACGCTCGGCGAGGAATATTTCCGCTACGAGGAGGCGATGCACGCGCTGGTCGGCTCGCGATCCGGCACGGTGCTGCGACTTGGCGACGCAATCTCGGTGCGCCTCGTCGAAGCGGCGCCCTTCGCCGGCGCCTTGCGCTTCGAGCGCCTCGCGGAGCCAGGGCCGACACGCAAAGGCCCACGCCGCGCCAGCCTGTCGCGTGACCATCGGTCCTCTGGTGGGCGACGTGCCGGCCGGTAGATGCTATGTCCAATGCTAATGCCTGCACGGTTGCTTCGTCGCCGCTTGTGCGAGGACGGATTGGGATGGCTCGATGTCGATGACGCACGTGAGGCAGGACGACGTGTCGACCGGCGCCGCGCGAATCGGCGCACCGCGCCCTGCGTGGCCGGCGGTGAAGCGCGGTCTGCGCGGCCGCTGCCCCGCCTGCGGCGAGGGTCGTCTGCTGCACCATTACATCAAGGTGGTCGACGCCTGCTCGGCCTGCGGCGAGGAGATGCACCATCATCGCGCCGACGACTTTCCCGCCTATCTCACCATCCTCGTCGTCGGCCATGTGCTGGCTGGCGCCATGTTCACGGTCGACGAGACGTGGCCCGACCTTCCGCTCACCTTCCACTTCATCTTGTGGCCGACGCTCGTCGTCTTGATGTCGCTGTGGCTGCTGCCGATCGTGAAGGGCGGGCTCGTCGCGTACCAATGGGCGCTGCGGATGCATGGGTTCGAGACCGCGCACCAGCCGCAGGTTTCGCTCCGCGAGAGCGCACCCGAGACCCCGGCGCAGCGCAACGCCGCCTGACGGTCCCACCATGACCGCGGACACTGGGGCGGCGCGGCCCGCGCGCGTGATCGCTGCCGCGATCGCCATCGCGACGATCGTCGGGTGCGGCCTGTCGCTGACCATCGCGTTGCTCGCCGTGCGACTCGACCAGGCCGGCTACAGCGCCCGCGCCATCGGGCTCAACACCGCGGCCGGCGGCGTCGCCACGCTTATCGGCTCGCCGCTCATCCCCTGGGCCGCGCGCAAGATCGGCGTCGCCGCACTCCTCGCGCTTTCGCTCGTCCTCGGCGGCGCCGCGCTGCTCGGCTTCACTTTGACGGCGGACTATACCGCCTGGCTCGGCCTGCGCTTCCTGATCGGCTTCTCGGTCACGGCAATGTTCATCCTCAGCGAGTTCTGGATCACGACCTGGGCGCCGGCCGGCCGCGGCGGCCTCGCGATCTCGATCTACGTCACGAGCCTCGCCGGGGGCTTCGCGGTCGGCCCCCTGCTGCTCAGCCTCATCGGCACCGCGGGCGACCTGCCGTTCCTCCTTGGCGCCGCGCTCTTCGTCGGGGCGGCGGCGCCGCTCGCGTTTACCGCGCGCGACGCGCCGCGCCTCGAGACGCGCAGCCGCACCAATGTGCTCGGCTTCCTGCGGGAGGCGCCCGCGCCGACGCTCGCGGCGCTGCTGCATGGCGCAATCGAGGTCGCGGGCCTCGGCCTGCTGCCGGTCTATGCGCTGCGAGCCGGCCTCTCCGCCGGCCAGGGCGCGCTGTTCGCGAGCCTGTTCATCCTCGGCAACAGCGCGCTACAGCTGCCCCTCGGCGCGCTCGCGGACCGCATCGACCGCCGCCTGCTCCTCGTCGTGCTCGCGGCAGCGGGCGGCGCGGGCGCGATCGCGCTGGCGCTGATGGGCACCGCTTCGCCGCTCGCATTCGAGATCGTGCTGCTCGTCTGGGGCGGGATCGTCGGCGCGCTCTATCCCGTCGGGCTGGGCCTGCTCGGCACGCTCTATCGCGGCGCCGACCTCGCCAGTGCGAACGCGGCCAACGTGATGAGCTACGCGATGGGGATGCTGATCGGGCCGCCGCTCATCGGCTTGGGCCTCGACCTCGTGCCGCCGGACGGCCTGTTCTGGACAATCGCCGCGCTGATTCTGCTCTATCTCCTGGTCGCCGCGCCGCCGCTGCTGCGCCACCGATCCGCACCCGCGAGCACAGCGCGCCGCGTCTCCTGAGCGCCAATTTCTTGACAGCGAGGCGCCTTTGCCTATGGTGCGCGCCAACGCGAGCCCTCGCGAAGAGGCGCTCGCTTGTTTCGTTTTTGCGGGCTTCGCGCTCGCCCCGGGAAGGCAAGCCATGGCCAAGGCCGCAATGATCAAGATCAAGCTCCTGTCGACCGCCGACACGGGTTATTTCTACGTGACGACGAAGAACGCCCGCACGAAGACCGACAAGATGGCCTTCAAGAAATACGACCCGGTCGCTCGCAAGCACGTCGAGTTCAAGGAAACCAAGATCAAGTAAGTCGACGGCTCAAGTCGCGACGATCAAGCCCTCGGGTCAACCCGAGGGCCTTTTTTTGTCTCGCAGCGCGTCATGGCCGTGCTTGTCCCGGCCATGACTACACTGCTGAGATGAAACTGAAGAATGGATGGTGGCCGGCGGCGGATGGTGCGAGGAGGCCACTCCTCACCACCCGCCAGCCGGCCGACCCCACGGACCCAGGAGATGCGGCGGACCTGAGCACTCCGTAGGGTATTCACATCCAAAAACGAGCGGCCTGCCTCGATACGCGACCTGAGGCCTACCATCGTCCCGGCTGCCGATCGGACATCGCGCGGGGCGTCGTCCTCTCGTGTGATGGACGTTACCTTTGCCGCTTCGAAATGCAATTCCTGAATCGGCTGAGGCCGTCGTCATTCTTTGTTTACTGTAAACGCGCGACCTGCATGCCGCACTGTCATGCGGCGTCGGCGGTCACCCGGTTGCGGCCGTCGCCCTTCGAGCGATAGAGCGCCGCATCCGAGCGGCGCATCAGCACGTCCGGATCGAGGTCGATGCCGCGCTCGGCCAGCCCGATCGAGACCGTGACCGGGATGGGCGGCCGACCCGGCGAGGGCACGAACAGGTTGCTCTCGATCGTCTGACGCACGCGTTCCGCGACCATGGCCGCGATGGAGAGGCTGGTGTCTGGCATCAGCACCGCGAACTCCTCGCCGCCGAGCCGGCAGATCAGATCGCTGGTGCGCACGACGTTGCGGGCGCGCGCCGCGAACAGCTTCAGGATCTGGTCGCCGGCATCGTGGCCGTGGGTGTCGTTGACCTGCTTGAAATGGTCGATGTCGAGGATCATCAGCGACAGCGGCCGGCCGCGGCGGGCCGCCTGGTCCATCAGCGCCGCGAAATTGGTGTTGAAGAAGCGCCGGTTGTTGAGGCCCGTCAGCGTGTCGACGATCGCCATCTCGATCGAGGCCTGGACGTTGTCGCGCAGGCTGTCAGCGTAGAACTTGCGGCGCAGCTGGGTGCGCGCACGGGCGATCAGCTCGTTGGGCTCGAGCGGGCGCAGCACGTAGTCGTTGACGCCGAGATCGAGCCCGCGCAGCAGCCGCTGGCGGTCTTCGGCCTCGGCGATCAGCAGGATCGGCACCTGCCGCGTGCGCTCGAGCGAGCGGAGCTGCGAGCAGAGCCGCAGGCCATCGTGGCCCTGCAGACCGAGCGAGACGACGAAGAGGTCGTAGGAGCCCTCGGCACCGCGGAACAGCGCCTCGTGCGGATCGGCCTCGACGTCGACGAGATGGACGCTGGCGAGCGTGCCGGCGATCAGGCGGGCGGCGGTCGCCTTGTCCTCGATGACGAGGATGCGGGCGCCGCTGACGTCGTCGCGGATCGCCGCGGTGACCGGGTCGGGCATGCCGAGCGTCGCCGAGGTGGCGGCGCGGCTGCGCAGCTCGTCGAGCACGACCTTGAGCCGGCTCAGCGAGCGCACGCGGGCGATCAGCGCAATCTCGTCGATCGGCTTCGTAAGAAAGTCCTCGGCGCCGGCCTCGAGGCCGCGCACGCGGTCGGCGGCCTGGTCGAGCGCTGTGACCAGCACGACGGGGATGTGGTGGGTCGCGGGGTCGCGCTTCAGGCGGCGGCAGACCTCGAACCCGTCGAGGCCCGGCATCATCACGTCGAGCAGCACGATGTCGCAATCGCCGCGCTGGGCGATCACAAGGGCATCGGCGCCGTTCGACGCCGTCAGCACCTCGAAATATTCGCTCGTCAGATGCGCCTCGAGCAAGGCGCGATTCGGCGCGAAGTCGTCGACGATGAGGACGCGGGCAGACATCGACGCGGAAACCTTTCGCTACTCGGCAACTGACAGGTAATTGCGCACGGTATCGAGAAATTTGACGACGGAGATCGGTTTCGACAGGTAGGCTTCGCAGCCGCCCTGGCGGATCTTTTCCTCGTCGCCCTTCATGGCGAATGCGGTCACGGCGATCACCGGAATATGGCGGGTCGCCTCGTCGTCCTTGAGCCAGCGGATGACCTCGAGCCCCGAGACCTCCGGCAGCTGGATATCCATGAGGATCAGGTCGGGCTTGTGCTTGCGCACGAGCTCGACCGCCTCCACGCCGCTACGGGTCTGGATGGTGCCATACCCGTTGGCCTCGAGAAGGTCGTTGAACAGCTTCATGTTCAACTCATTGTCCTCGACGATCAGGACTTGCTTCGGCATCGTCCGTTTTCGGCCCCGTACATGGAGACGCCCCTACCGGCCCTGGCTCGACGGAGACTATAGGACCCACACCTTGACGAAAGGAAAACCTTCTCGGTGCCGCGCGACATTCCACCCTCAATCCACAGGAAGCGAGCATACGACAGCGAGGCGCTCGACGCGCTGGCCGGCGAAGCGCTCGGATTCCTGGCTGCCGACTCCGAGCGGCTGCGCCGTTTCCTCGATATTACAGGGCTTTCGGTGGCCTCGCTGCGTCAAGCCGCCGCAGCCTCCGGCTTTGCGGCGAGCCTGCTCGACTACATCGCCGCCGACGAACGGTGCCTGATGGCTTTTGCCGCCGAAAGCGGGCGCTCTCCAGCCGAGCTACAGACGATGCGCCTCGCCCTGGCCGACCCGCCCGGCGAGGACTGACAGGGGAGCGCTGACATGGCTGCCGGCTTCTGCCGCGATTGCCTCGCCTGGTCGCCGACTCCGGCCCCGACTCGGTGCCGGGCCTGCGGCTCGCCGCGCATGGTCGCCCACGACGAGCTGCCGGCGCTCTCGATCGCCCATGTCGACTGCGACGCGTTCTACGCCAGCATCGAGAAGCGCGACCGGCCGGAGCTGCGCGACGAGGCGGTGATCGTCGGCGGCAGCGAGCGCGGCGTGGTGCTCACCGCCTGCTACAACGCCCGCATCCACGGCGTGCGCTCGGCGATGCCGATGTTCAAGGCGCGCAAGCTCTACCCGCAGGCGATCGTCGTGCGGCCCGACATGGCGAAATACGCCGCCACGGGCCGCGCGATCCGCACCATGATGTTCGATCTCACGCCGTTGGTGCAGCCGGTCTCGATCGACGAGGCCTTCCTCGATCTCTCGGGCACCGAGGGTGTGCACGGCGCGGTGCCGGCCGTGACACTGGCCCGCTTCGCGCGCGACGTCGAGCGCACGCACGGCATCTCGATCTCGGTCGGGCTTTCGGACTGCAAGTTCTTGGCGAAGCTCGCCTCCGATCTCGACAAGCCGCGCGGCTTCACGGTGATCGGCCGCGCCGAGGCGGCAACGGTGCTGCGGGGCAAGCCGGTCGGGGCGATCTGGGGCGTCGGCGCGGTCAGCCAGGCGCGGCTCGGGCTGCTCGGCTTCACGACGATCGGCGACATCCAGGATTGCACCGAGGCCGAGTTTGCCCGGCGCATCGGCTCCGAGGGCTCGAGCCTGTGGCGCCTCGCGCACGGCCTCGATTCGCGCTCCGTCTCGCCGACCCGCGAGGCGAAGAGCATCTCGTCCGAGACGACGTTCCGGCGCGACCTCGCAAGCGAGGACGAGCTGCTGCCGATCCTCTACCAGCTTTGCGAGAAGGTGGCCGCGCGCCTGACCGCGGCCGAGCTGTCGGCGGCCGGCGTGGTGCTCAAGCTGAAGACGAGCGCGTTCCGCCTGAAGACGCGATCGCGCTCGCCGCTGCCGCCGACGCAGCTCGCCGCCCGGCTCTTCGAGGCCGGCCGCGCGCTGCTGCTGCCCGAGCTCGACGGCACGCGCTACCGCCTCATCGGCCTCGGCGCCGCCGAGCTGCGCTCCGCCGACGAGGCCGACCGCGCCGACCTCGTCGACACGAGCCTCGCCCGCCAGAAGGCCGCCGCGCGGGCGATCGACGCGGTGCGCGCGAAGTTCGGCAACGAGGCGCTGGTGCGCGGGATCACGATGGGGCGGGACGCGAAGCGGTAGATGGCGGCGGCTCGCCGCCGTGCGCGTGGGAGGCGCGTGCGGACGGCGGCGAGGCGCCGCCGCTCCGTATCATCCCACCATCGAAGACCAGAAACGGTCAGGGTGCGAACGCGTACACCGCGGCGGACGCGGGCTGGGTAGCGCCGTCGCCGAAATCCGGGACGGCAACATCAGCGAGCTTTTGCAATCGGGCGAGCGGCAGGTGCGCGCGGCCCGGATCGCCGACGAGGACGTCGAGGCCGGCCGCGTGGCAACGGGCGAGGAACGCCGAAGAGCGCGTCGCGAGCCGGGACGCGTAGAACAGATCGCCGACGAGGACCACGTCGACCGTGGGAGGCGCCCTCGTGAGCGCGTCGTCGCAGGAGACTGACACGTCCACGCCATTGGCGGCCGCAGCCAGCCGCGTTGCCGCCACAGCGGCGGGATCGATGTCGACGGCCGACACCTCACGCGCGCAGGCCTTGGCCGCAGCGAGCGCGACGAGGCCGCCGCCGCAGCCGAGATCGAGCACGCGGCGGTCGGCGACCGATCCCGGGTTGTCGAGGACGTAGCGGGCGAGCGCGGTGCCCCCGGCCCATTGGTAGGCCCAGTACGGCGAGCGGGAGAGGCCGAGCCGATGCAGCCCGCTCGCCGGGCCGGCCAGGTGCAGCAGGATCTCCGGCACCGCGCGGGCCGGCGCGAGCGGCAGGTTGGCGGCGATGAAGCGCGCGAGGTCGGGCACCTCGCTGTCGATCACCCCACGATGCCTTCCGCCCGCAGCCCGGCGATCCGCGCAGCCGGCACGCCCAGCTCGGCGAGGATCGCGTCGGTGTCGGCCCCGAGCCGCGGCGGCGGGAGTCGCACAGGCGGCCGAGCGCCATCGATGACATAGGCTGGCGCCAGCACCTGCCCCCGCGTGCCGTCGACATCCAATGTCTCGGCGACCAACCCAGCAGCACGAGCGCGCGGGGAGTTCAGCGCTTCGTGCAGCCCCAGCACCTCGCCGCAGGGGATGCCGGCGGCCGCCAGCGCCGGCAGCAGGTCGGCGCGCTTGTGGCGCTTGAGCGCCGCGACGATCGTCGGCTCGATCGCCGCGCGGTTGGCCGAGCGCGATAGGTTGGTCGCGAAAAGCGGGTCCTCGAGCAGCGCCTCCTCGCCGACGACGGCGCAGAAGCGGCGGAACTGCGCGTTGTTGCCGACCGTAATGACGAACGGCCCGTCGGCCGCCTCGTAGACGCCGTAGGGCACGATGGACGGGTGCTGGTTGCCGACGCGGTCGGGGTCGCGGCCGAGCTGCAGCGCCGCAAGCCCGACATAAGAGGTGAGCGCCAAGCCCCCGGCGAGCAAGCTCATTTCGATCTCGCGCCCGCGTCCGGTGCGCTCGCGCTCGTAGAGTGCGGCGAGCACCGCCTGCGCCGAGAACTGGCCCGTGAACAGGTCGACGGCGGCGACGCCGAATTTCAACGGCGGCTCGTCGGCGGTGCCGTTCATCGCCATCAGGCCGGTCTCGCCCTGCAGGACAAGGTCGTAGCCCGGCCGCTCGGCTTCGAGCCCGTCGCCGGGATAGCCGCAGATCGAGCAATATATCAGCCGTGGGTTCTCGGCCGAGAGCCGCGCATAGCCGAGGCCCAGCTTGTCGGCGCCGCCGTGCTTGAAGTTCTGGATGAGGACATCGCTGTCGCGGGCAAGCTGCTGCGCAAGCGCGACGCCGGATTCCTTCGCCAGATCAAGGCCGATCGAGCGCTTGTTGCGGTTGACCGCGTCGAAATAGGTGGTCGTGCCCTGCCCCGTCGCGAGGCCCCAGTCGCGGGTGTCGTCGCCGCGCTCGGGGTGCTCGACCTTGATGACGCTCGCACCGAGGTCGGCCAGCACTTGCCCGCACCATGGGCCGGCGAGCACGCGCGAGATGTCGAGGACGCGGACGCCGGCGAGGGGGAGGGGCTGATCGGGCATGAGGGCTTTCTACCGGCAGCTTTTTGTCGGCGGCAAGGCGCGCGTGAGCGTCAGGATGATCTCGACGGTCGCCCCGGTCATCTCGTCGAGGCTCGGGCGCGGCTGGCCGGCGCGGGCGAGCGGCCAGCGACCACGGGGACGCGGCACATGGAGGAAGCCGATGCGCGGCGCGAGGCCGGCGGCGAGCGAGCGATACAACGTCGCGTTGCAGACGTAGTCGCCGGCGTCGATCGAGAGACACGCGTCATGCCCGGCCCCAGCGAGCGCCGCGCGCAGCCGCGCCGCCGGCCAGGTCGCACGCAGGATGGGCGGCGCGCCCGGCGCCAGCACCTGCGCCGGGCGGCGACGCGCCGCATCGGGATGCAGCGGGCCGGCGCGGTTCACGGCGCGCGTCTCGATCGAAAGCCGCCGGCGCCGCCCGGCGAGGCCCAGGTGCAGGATCGCGTCGGGACGCGTCGCCTCGGCGGCCGCCCGCAGCGCCGGCTCGATCGACTCGTAGACGACGGGCAGCGCGAGGCAGCGCAGATCGATACCGAGCCGGGCGAGCCGCGCCCGCTGTCGCGACAGCCCGGCCAGGATGCCCAGCGTCGGATTGCTGCGCGCGCCGGGGAAGGCGCCGAACGCCGTGACCAGCACGGTCTGGCGGAACGACGCCCCTCTCCCGACATGTTTCATGGGCATGGTCCTTGGGTCGTCGCGGGGGCGTCGTCAACGGGCCCGGGGGTTGGGGCCGACGAGCCCGCGTCGCGGGGAAGACCGATGTTTGCAGGTGGGTGGATCACGAGAGGCGCTCGCGCCGCAGCGGCGAGATGGCTCGTCGCCGGCGCGCTTAGCCTTGTCGTGCTTGGCCTCGGAGGCTGCGTCACAGACAAGGTCAACGAGGTGACCTCGTCCGTCGGCGACGTGTTCGCGACCGCCGAGCCGCAGGCGCCGCGCCACATCCCGATCTTCGTCGTCTCGACCCGCAAGGGCAAGGATACCAACGAGCTCGCCGACGCCACCAAGTTCTCGCTGCAGACGATCACCGTGCCACCGGGCCATGCGGCCGGGCAGATCGAGCGCGCGAGCTTCGGCCACGACGATCCCGAGCACCATTTCACCGTCGCCGCCTTCCGCGGCCTCGACGAGACGGAGTTCAAGGACGAGGTCGCCTCGCATCTGTCGGGCCGCGTCGGCTCGAACCGCGACGTGCTGCTCTTCGTGCACGGCTTCAACACGAGCTACGACGACGCACGCTTCCGCCTCGCCCAGGTCGTCAACGACGGCCGGTTCGGCGGTGTGCCGATGCTGTTCACCTGGCCGGCCTCGGGCAGCCTGTTCGACTACGAGGCGGCCAAAGAGAGCGCGTCCGCCTCCCGCGACGCGCTGGCGCAGACGCTGATGCAGCTTGCCGACACGCCCGACATCGGCAAGATCCACATCCTCGCGCATTCGATGGGCTCGTGGCTGACGATGGAGGCGCTGCGCCAGGACGCGATCGCGGGCAAGCCCGACCTCAACGGCAAGCTCGGCGACGTGATGCTGGCCGCGCCCGACATCGACGTCGGCGTGTTCAAGAAGCAGATCGCCAAGCTCGACCCCTCGCACATCTCGGTGCTCGTCTCGGCGAACGATCGTGCGCTGTCGCTGTCGCGCCATCTCGCCGGGGATCGCCCACGCGTCGGCGCGCTCAACCCGAAGACTCCCGCTGACAAAGCGATGCTCGATCAACTCGGCGTGCGCGTCTACGACGTGTCCGACGAGGCCGGCGGCTTCTACGGCCACAGCATGTATGGCGATGCGCCCGACGTCGTGAAGAAGATCGGCTCGACGATCGGTGCCAAGCGCGTTCAGGATTCCGACGTCACCGCGATCCTCGGTACCCGGCCTGTCGACGACAAGGTGACGGTGAAGCCGCTGCCGCCCGCGCCGGCGGCGCCCAGCCCGCCGCCGGGGGCAGCGCCTGCGCCGACGGCACCGGTGCCAGCAACGCCGGCTGGGACCGCGGTGCCGCTACACTGATCGTCATTCCGGGGCGGCGAAGCCGAACCCGGAACCGGCGTGCTTCAAGGCTGCGGGTAAGCTAGCGCGGCTCGACTGAAATAAACGCGTTCCGGTTCTCGTTCCGCGAGCCCCGGAATGACGAGCGCTACCTCACGCCAGCCGGGTCGGCGCCGAGCAGCGCCGCGATCCCGTCGACGGGCTCGCTCGGGCTCTGCTGAACGGCATCGCCGGAGAGGACCACCGTGCCCGGCTTCTCGATGAAGTTCACCGGCACGCCGACCTGCACCAGATGCGCCAGCTCCTGCGCGTTCCAGTTCGTCAGCCGCACGCATCCGTGCGAATGCGTCTTGTCGATCTTCGAGGGATCGGGCGTGCCGTGGATGCCGTAGGTCGGCTTCGACAGCGCGACGAAGGCCGCGCCGACGGGGTTGTTCGGGCCCGGCGGCAGGATCAGCTTGTTGACGTTCGTGCCCTGCTGGAAGTTCTTCTTCGGGTCGTAGGTGTAGGTCGGGTGCGGCGCGACGCCGCGCACGACGTAGGAGCCCGACGGCGACGGCAGCTCGTCCGAGCCGATCGTGGCGGGATAGGCGGTGATCAGGTTGCTGGCGTCGTCGAACAGCAGAACCTGGCCCTTGCCTTTGTCGACATCGATGCGCGCGATCTTGGCGCCAAGCGGCATGGTCGCGACCTGCGCCACGACGAGCGTGTTGCCCGCAACCTCCATGTCGACGCCGGGGTTCAGCGCGGCCAGGAACTTCCTGTCCATGTGGAAGCGCTCGCCGAACATCTCGTTGGCGGAGCGGTACCCGAGGTCGGGCATCTTGGCCTGCTCGGCATAATCGGGCGAGAGGTCGGGGTAGAACGGGCCGACGATGTCCTGCGCCGTGATCGTGTAGCTGCCGAGCACCGGGTCGGCATTGTCGCCGCCGAGGTCGTCCCACACGCGCTTCGTCAGCTTGCCGTCGACGGGCAGCTCGCGCATCGTCTCGTAGGTCTTGATCGCCTTGACGAAATTGGAGCCGTAGCGGCCGTCGATGACGCCCGGCGGCGCATGCGCGCGGTCGAGCAGGATCTCCGCCTTCAGCACGACGGGATCGACGCCGCGCAATGCGGGATCGACGCGCGAGAAATGCGTGGCGTTGACGGCGTCCGCGGTCAGCGGGGCGCGCGCGCTCTTGAGGTCGGCGGGACCGGCCGGGGCATCGATCGCGCGCGGCGCGGCCGGCGTGCCGCCGGGATCGTGCTGCAGCAGGCTCGAGATACCCTGCGCATCGAAGGCCGGCGCGGCGCGCTTTGGGGCGACCGGGGCCGACGCGGGCGCCGAATCGAGCGCGGACTTGTCGTGATCCATGATCGCCGTGCCGAGCGGGTCGGCCGGCTGCTGCGCCCAGCAGGGGGCAGCGGCGACAGCCAGCGCCGTCAGGCTGGGACCCAGCGCCGCCAGGCAACGGACGAAGGTTCGCCTGCGCATCTCATTCCTCCCCGGACACCGGGCATCGTCCATCGCTAGGGCCCGATGGTAAACGTTTCCTTGCACCGCTGTGTCGTCGGCTCCGTCAGGAAAGCGCTGCCTTGCGGCCTTTTGCTGGCAGACACGAGACCCCACCTTCTGGCGGGCAGATTCTTGCACGCAAAGCGGCCCAGGGAGACCGACGCACACGATGAACGACCTCGCGACCCTGGCGATCCAGGGCCTTCAGATCGTCTGGATCAACATCCTGTTGTCCGGCGACAATGCGGTCGTCATCGCGCTGGCCTGCCGCGGGCTGGATGCGCGCCGGCGCAAATGGGCGGTGCTCGGCGGCTCGCTCGCCGCCGTCGTGCTCCGGATCGTGTTTTCGATCTTCATCGTCGCGCTGCTGCGGCTGCCCTACCTCAAGCTCGCCAGCGGCCTGCTGCTGCTGTGGCTCGCGTTCGACCTGCTCCGGCAGGAGGATGGCGAAAAGGATGTCGCCGCCGCCGGCTCGATCTGGGGCGCCGTCCGCACCATCGCGCTCGCCGACGCGATCATGTCGCTCGACAACGTCGTCGCCGTCGCCGCGGCGGCCGACAACAATCTCTGGCTGATCGTCTTCGGCATCGGGCTGTCGGTGCCGCTCATCGTCTTCGGCTCGACGCTGATGCTGCGGCTGCTGCAGCGGTTTCCGATCCTGGTCGTCATCGGCGCCGCCCTGCTCGGCTGGGTCGCCGGCGAGATCATGGCCTCGGACCCCGCCCTACCCCATTGGCTGGGGCCGCTGCCCGAGAACGTCGAGCTGCTGTCCGCGGGGGCCGGGGCCGTGCTGATCCTGGCGCTCGCCGGCGTGCTGCGCCTCATGCGCGGGCCGCCGCCAAATGCTCCAGAGCACGCCTGAGCCGGTTAGCGAAACAGCGGCGACGCGTGCGTGTGGAACGCCCTGATCTTGTGGAACACCGGGCAATCGTGATCCGCCGGCACCGGCTGCTCGCCCGAGAGCCACGCGAACACGCTGGGATCGGGCGCGTCCATGAGAGCCTCGAGGTCGTCGATGTCGCTCTCCGGCAATCCGGCAAGCTCGGAATCGCAGAAGCGGCCCATCATGAGGTCCATCTCGCGCGTGCCCCGGTGCCAGGCGCGGAACAGGAGACGGCGGCGGCGGGTGTCGAGGGTCTGGCTCATCGGGCCACCAGATAGACGCCCGCGACCGCCAGCGCGAGGCCGAGAATGCGGCGCAAGGTCATCGGTTCGTGCAAAAATAGCATCCCGAGCACCGCGCCGCCGATGATGAACATGCCGTAGATCGGCACCACGACGCTGGCCGGACCGAGCGACAGCCCCTTGAACAACGAGCCGACGGCCACCGTCAGCGCGAGACCAGCGGCATAGGCCCAGAGCGCGCCGGGCCGCGCGAAGTCCGACGCTGTTTTGCCTGCGAAAGCGCCGCCGAGCAGCGCGTTGGCGATGGCCGCCGCCGCCACCATTCCGGTCGCGATCGCGAGCACCGCGAAAGCACCGAACTCGCCGGTGCGCGTCGACAGCTTCACGAACAAAGTGGTGAGCGAATAGCCCGCCATGCCGAGGAGGGCCCAGCCCACGTAGCTCATTCAGAGGCCTTCACGAGCGAACAAGACCGGCGCAAGCGACGTCAGTGACCCTCGGCGGCGAGGTCGGCGGCGCGCTGGCGATCGAGCTCGGAGACGACGCCGGCGCCCGTGCCGGGGCTGTGGCCGTCTGCGAAGGTCGCGAATGCGTCGCGATAGGCGACGAACGCTTTCTGCGCGGCCTCGGTTTTCGCCCGCACGCCATCGTCCTGGCGCGACAGCACCGCGGCATAGGCCGTATCGAGCGTAGCCGACGCCGAGCCGTCGACCGCGGCCGAGCGGCCGGTGCCATCGGCGACGCGCGTTGCAAGCGCGGCAAACCGATCCGCGTGCTGTGCGTCGCCGGCGGCATAGGCGGCTTCCGCCTCGCGCAGCCGCTGGAACGCGGAGCGCTGCGGCTGCGCCCACGGCGACATCAACTCGTTCAGCGCGATCTCGCGCCGCTCGCCGGCATCAGCGGCGGAGACAAAGGCGCCATCGAGCACGCTCTTCATCCGGCTGTCGTCGACCGGCATCGCGCTGGCGCCATGGACCCGCATCGGCGCCGTCGTGGGCGAAAGCAACGCGAAATGTCCGGTCGGCAGCGGCGTCCAAGTCGCGGCGAAGGCGTGCGCCGGCAGGCCGATCCGAACCCCGCCCGCCCAAGCGGCAGAGGAAAACGCCATCAGCAGCGCTGTGGCACCCACAAAACAGGGACGCATCGAACCCTCCAGCCAGCCAACCCGAGCATGTCGGCCTCGCAACCCTAACGTTCAGGACGGGAATCCGTTTCGCCAGACGTCCTCAACCGTTCGCCGCCAGATAGGCCTTCGCCGCGGCGTCGCCGTCCCGTGCATGATCGCCGTCCTTCGCGAGCGCCAGGAGCTTCGCGAAGGCGTCGCGCGCGGCCGCCTTGTCGCCTGCCGCCTCGGCCGCCTTCGCGGCGCCGAGGAAGGAGCGGTAGCGATTCGGCGAGAGCTTCAGGGACTTGCGATAATCGGCCAGCGCCTCGGCGGGGTGGCCCGAGGCCAGCTCCATATCGGCGAGCGACTCCCGCATCGGCAGCAGCTTATTCTCGAGATAGATGTGCTTGCCGTGGCCGTCGTCGGCCATCGCCGCGCGACGCATCAGAGCCAGCGCCTCGTCGGTCTCGCCCTGCGCCTTCAGGAGCCACGCCTGCGCGACATCGGCATAGATGCCGTCGGATTGAGCCCAATATTCGCCGGCGCCCTCGGCGATCGGCCCGCGCAGCTGGCGGAGCGCGGCGATCTCGGACCCGGCCTGCGCGACATCGCCGGCGCGCGCGGCCCCGTAGGCGCGGGTGAAGCGCGCCAGCACGGCGTCGAAGACGTCGTTGGGCAGCGGCATGCGTGCCGCATCGCGCCAGTCGCCACGCTCCAGCGCATAGCGCGCGACGACGACCGTCGGCATCGCCTGCCCCGAGGCACGCATCGCCGCGAGGTCTTCGCCGACATGGCGATCTTCCGCTTTCTGCAGCCGCGCATAGGCGATGAAGTCGAACGCATGCTCGAAGACGATGTCGCCCTTGATCGGATCGTGCGCCGACGATGGTTCGGCGACAAACTCCGACTGCCGATTGGCGGCGATCGACTTGTCCCATGCGCCGAGCATGCTCCAGATGTGGCCGGGCATGTGCTGCGCGTGGCTCGATGCGGTGGCGAGCGTCGGATAGACCTCGGCCGCGCGCACCGCCATCGGTGCCAGAGCGGGATAATCGTAGGCGTGGATGAGGTAGTGCGGCGCGCCCGGGTTTTCCGGATGCGCCGCCATCACCTGCTCGAGGATCGCGCCGGCACGTTTTTGGCGCGCGTAGCTCTTGTCGTTGAGATCGGCGCCCTCCGTGATCGCGAGCCCGTCGAAGGCGCCGATGTCCGGGTCGTCGGGATAGGCCGCATGCAGCGCGTCCATCTTATCCGCATAGGCCCGCGCCCGCGCGAGATTGTCGGGGAACGCACCATAGTAGGTGGCCATCGCTTCGATCAGGCCCCTCTCGCGCGCGGTGACATGCGTTGCCGCCTGCTGCGCGTGCTGGACGTAGCCTTTGCCGGTGGCGATCTCCTTGTCGTCGAGCATGCCGCCGAGCGGGTTGCCGCGCGCCGCCATCGCGGCCCCCCACCAGGCGATCGCGCATTGCCTGTCGCGCTTCAGCGGCTCCGAGAAGTCGGTGGGCTCGGCCTCGAACGAATGCAGCTTGGCGATCGCGAGGTTGAGCGAAGCCTGCGCCCCCGGCGCGCAGCTGTTGGCGAAATGCACGATCCCATAAGTGAGGCCGGGACGCTTGCTGGCAGGTGCGCTGCAGATGGGTGGCGCCGCTTGGGCGGGCAGCGCGGCGCAGATGAGGAGCGCGGCGAGGCTGGATGCGCGCATGAGGGTCTCCTTTTCCCGGCCGTCATTGCGAGCGCAGCGAAGCAATCCAGGGGCCGCGAGACGTTATCCCCGACGTTGAGCGTGTCGGCCCCTGGGTTGCTTCGCCTTCGGCTCGCAATGACGACCGAAACGTAACGCGCCGAGGCGGAAGAGGATCAGCCTGCGCTGATTAGCGCCAGGGCTTCGGCGGCGTCGAGCCGGCCGTCGTAGAGGGCACGGCCGGTGATGGCGCCGGCGAGCTTGGCGCAATCGGGCTGCAGCAGGCGCTTGACGTCGTCGAGCGAGGCGAGACCGCCCGAGGCGATCACCGGGATCGCCACGGCGTCGGCCAGCGCGAGCGTCGCCTCGATGTTGAGGCCTTCGAGCACGCCGTCGCGGGCGATGTCGGTGTAGATGATCGCCGCGACGCCGGCATCCTCGAAGCGGCGCCCGAGCTCGGCCGCGGAGAGCTCAGAGCGCTCGGCCCAGCCTTCGACGGCGACGAAGCCGTCGCGGGCGTCGATGCCGACGGCCACTTTCCCCGGGTGCTTGCGCGCGGCTTCGCGGACGAAGCCCGGGTCGCGCACCGCGGCCGTGCCGATGATCGCCCGCGCCACGCCTTTGCCGAGCCACGCCTCCAGCGTGCGCATGTCGCGGATGCCGCCGCCAAGCTGCACCGGCATGCGCACGGCGCCGAGGATGCGGTCGACGGCCTGCGCATTCATCGGCTTGCCGGCGAAGGCGCCGTCGAGATCGACGACGTGGAGATAGACAAACCCCTGGCGCTCGAAAATCGCGGCCTGGGCGGCGGGATCGTCGTTGAAGACGGTCGCCTGCGCCATGTCGCCGAGCTTGAGGCGCACGCACTGGCCGCCCTTGAGGTCGATCGCGGGGTAGAGGATCATCGTTTGCCTTTAGGGCGCCCATCGCAGGAAATTGGCGAGCAGAGCGAGGCCGAGCGCCTGGCTCTTTTCGGGATGGAACTGGGTGCCGACGATGGTGTCGCGCGCGACGATCGCCGTGAGCGGGCCGCCGTACTCGGTGGTCGCCACCGCATCCGTCGGCTTTGCCGGGCGAAACCCATAGGAATGGACGAAATAGGCGTGCCAACCGTCGGGCCCGGTCGGGATGCCGGCGAGGACGGCGTGGTCGTGCCCGACGTCGAGCGTGTTCCAGCCCATGTGCGGGATCTTGAGCGAGGGATCGTCGGGCGTGATCGCGGCAACGTCGCCGTCGATCCAGCCGAGGCCTTCGCAAACGCCGTGCTCAAGGCCGCGTGTTGCCAGCAACTGCATGCCGACGCAGATGCCGAGGAACGGCCGGCCTTTTTCGCGGACGGCCCGGTTCAACGCTTCGACCATCCCGGGGACCGCGTCGAGGCCGCGCTTGCAATCGGCGAAGGCGCCGACGCCGGGCAGCACGATGCGGTCGGACTCGGCGACGATCTCGGGATCGGTCGTCAGCATCACGGCGGCGCCGGTGCTCTCGCGCGCGGCACGCTCCAACGCCTTGCTCGCCGAGTGCAGGTTACCCGAACCGTAGTCGATGATCGCGACGCTCACGCCGCGGCACTCGGCGCGTGCCGGGCATAGAAAATCGTCTCCGCCGCAGCGCGATCGCGCGCGTCGACGATGTCGGTCAATTCGGCGCGGCGCGCACCCTTGGTCTCACGCAGGCGATTGCCTTCGAGCCCGACGAAGAGACGCGCCAGCAGGTCGAGCACGAGGAGCACGCCGGGCTCCACATGCGGGCGCACGAAAACGAAGACGAGGATTTCGGCCGCGAGATAGATCGCCGTCGCGAGCCACAGGCGATGATAGGCGAGCCAGAGCCAGCCGAAGGCGAAGCCGCCCCAGGCGAACCCGTCCTTGATGAAATGCGCGCGCACGAGCGCGGCATCGTCGGTGCCGCGCGACTGGACGACGAAGAGGGTCACAGCGAACCCTTGGTCGAGGGGATCGCCCCCTCCTGCCGCGGGTCGATCGCGATCGCGACCTTCAGCGCGCGCGCAACCGCCTTGAAGCAGCTCTCGGCGATGTGGTGGGCGTTGGCGCCATAGAAGGTCTCGACGTGCAGCGTGATCCCGGCATTCATCGCGAAGGCCTGGAAGAACTCGCGCACCAGCTCGGTGTCGAACATCCCGACTTTTTCACGCGGGAAGTCCGTCCTGAACACCAGGAAGGGTCGGCCGGAGACGTCGATCGCGGCACGCGACAGCGTCTCGTCCATCGGCAGGAGGGCGTCGGCGTAGCGGGTGATGCCGGCGCGATCGCCCAGCGCCTGGCGGATCGCCTGGCCGAGCGCGATGCCGACGTCCTCGACCGTGTGGTGATCGTCGATGTGGAGGTCGCCCACGGCCTTCACGTCGATGTCGATCAGCGAGTGGCGGGCGAGCTGGTCGAGCATGTGATCGAAGAAGCCGACGCCGGTCGCACACGTGCTGCGGCCCGTGCCGTCGAGCGCGACGGTCACCTCGATCTTGGTTTCCTTGGTCTCGCGCGCGATCGTCGCGGTGCGCATGGCGGCTGCTCGGCAGAGAATGAAGCGCGGCTTCTAGCAAGCGTCTCGCGGCTTGACCACTGCAGACCGCCCGGCTGGTTACCCGGTGCCGCCTAGGGCGCCGTCGCCAGCGCCACGCCGATCAGGCTGTCACGCGTCACCAGGCCGGCGAGCTTGTCCTCGTTCCAGCCGTCGGTCCCCTCGGGGCGCAGCGGCAGGACCATGTAGCGCATGTCGGCGGTGGAATCGTGCACGCGGAGCGCCATGCCCTCGGGCAGCACGAGTCCGAACTCGGCAAGGACGGCGCGCGGCTCGCGTACGGCGCGCGAGCGGTAGGCGATCCCCTTGTACCAGGCCGGCGGCAGGCCGAGCAGAATGCGCGGGTAGCAGGAGCACAACGTGCAGACGATCATGTTGTGGATGTCGGCCGTATTCTCCATCGTCAGCACGCGGTAAGGGCCGGTTTCGATCGCCATCTCGGCGGCAGCGGCGGCCGTATCTTCGAGCAGGCGCGCCTTGAAGGCGGGATCGACCCAGGCGCGGGCGACGAGCTTCGCGCCGGTCGCCGGCGTGCGCGCCTCCATCGCTTGGACCTCGCGCCGCACGTCGTCGGCGCTGAACACGCCCTTCTCGACCAGCAGCTCGCGCAGTGCGATCTCCATGATCTGAGCATGGGTCGGCGGCCCGTCGGGCTCGGCGTGGTGGTGATCGTGATCGTGCGTCATCGACGGTGACTTACGGCTTTTGCGTCATGGCTTGGGCTCGAGCCAGTGATCGTAGATCTCGATGTCGAGCGTGTCATCCGCCGGCCCCGCGTAATCCGGCCAGAGGTCGCTTTGCCGGAAACGCACGCGGTAGAGCACCGACGCCGGCTGGCCGGAGCGGCGGTAGGCGAACTCTTCGGGGTTCGGATAGGGGCCGAGCACCTGAGCGACGGCGCCGGCCTGCCCGCGGATGTAGGTCGGCGTGCGCACGTGGCCCGGCTGCCACGCGTCGCGGACGACGACGGGATCGCCGACCGCGAAAGTCATGCCCGGCTCTCGACCTCGGCCATGCGGCGGCCCAGTTCGCCCCCGGTGACGACGCCGCGCTCGACCATCGCCGCGGAGAGCGCGGCGACCCAGCGCTCGTAATAGCCCATGCTCTCGTAGGCGCCGGGGCCGAGCGCCTCGACGTTGCGGCGCAGCTCGTCGACGACCAGCAGCCCGCGCTTCGAGAGCAGCATCATCATCGCGTCGACGCGGCGTTCCCACAGCGCGTGATCATGCTCGTCGCGCTCGACGATGCCGGCGGGTCGTCCGCCGACGTCGTGTGGTCCGACCGGATGCGCCGGCTGATCCGTCATCAATTTTCGTCGCCTGGCTTCTTCTTGGCCTGACCATAGACGAGGACCGCGAAGTTGCCGAGCGTCACCGACTTCTGTCCCCCCTCAGCCTTCATGGCGGTCGGGCAATACGCGGCCGTCAAGGCGTTGGTGATCTGGTCGGGCGTGGCGTCCGGAGCACCCTTCTTGATCGCCGGCAGGATCATATCGATCGTGGTGAGCATGTCCTCGGTGCTCATCTTCTCGAGCTTGTCCTTTACGCCGGCGCCATCGATGGCCGTGGGCAGAGCGCTATTCGGCTTGGCCGCATCCGCGATCGGAACGCACGCGTCGGGTCGATCGGCCGACAGCATGGTCAGCGCCTTCTCGCGCAGCTTGTCGACGTCTCCCGGCCCGACATCCGCGGGGGCGTTGTTGCCCCAGCTGTGGCGGACGTAATTGACGGCCTCGGCGATTTCGGCATTCGACATCGTCTGACCGTAGGCCGGCATCGGCGACAGACCGTTCATCGCCGGCAGGCCGCCGAGCACGGCGCGGACCACGTTTTCCGGGCCCTTGGCGGTCACCGAGCCGTTCCCGGCCAGCGCGGGGATGGCGTTCTTCACGCCCTGGCCGTCGGGCTGATGGCACGAGGCGCAATGGGTGAGATAGGCCTGACCGGAAACCTGCGTCGGAGCGACACCCTTCGACGATTCGGAGGCGGTGACCGACTGCTTCGCGCCCGTCGCCTTGAGATATTCCGCGATGGCGCCGAGGTCGGCGTCGCTCATCTTGCTGAGGCTGTCGTTGATCGTCTCGCGCATCGGACCCGCTGCCACCGACGTATGGTCCGGCTTGGCACCGGTCTTCAGATATTTGACGATGTCCTCTTTCTGCCAGCGGCCAACGCCGTCCTTGCCGTCGGAGGTGATGTTGGGCGCATAGAAGCCCTCGATCTGGCCGCCCTCGAGTTGGCCGCTCCAGACGGATGCGCCCAGCAGCTTCGAATGGTTGTGGCATTCGCCGCAATGACCGAGGCCCTCGACGAGATAGGCGCCTCGGTTGACCTCCTCGCTCGCCTTCGGATCCGGCTGGAACGTGCCCTCCTTGAAGAAAAGCGTCCGCCAGGTGATCAGCCCGGTGCGGATGTTGAAGGGGAAGCCGATCTTGATCTCCTTGCGCGGCGCGTGCACCGGCTTCAGGGAGAACAGGTAGGCCTTGATTGCCAGCGCATCGTCCTTGGTCACCTTGGTGAACCAAGGGAACGGGAAGGCCGGATAGAGGTAGTGACCGTCGTTGTCGATGCCTTCGTGCATCGCCCTATAGAACTGGTCGTCGGTCCACTTGCCGATGCCGGTCTCCGGGTCGGGGGTCAGATTCGGCGTCGACAGCGCGCCGACCGGCGTCTGCATGTAGAGGCCGCCGGCAAACTTTTCGCCTTGAGGCGCGGTGTGGCAGGCCACGCAATCGCCCGCCGTCGCCAGATATTCGCCGCGCTTGATGAGGTCCTGGTCTGCCGCGAAGGCCGGCCCGGCGAGACCCACAAGAGCTACCGGCAAAAGTCGACGTGAGAAAATCCTGCCCGCCGTCCGAAGCTTCATGACCATGTGGGTTTCCGCGCTAAGCTGAACGTCGCCGCAACGCTCTGCTTTTTACAGCGGTTCCCAGGCAGCCAAAGCCGAATGGCGGATCGGATCATTTGCCGCAGCCGACCGAGACCGGCCGCAGGCGATCATCGTTGCGCGTCGAACGACTGCGCGTAGCCCGCCGAGGCGTCGGCCAGGCGCGCGTGCCCGGTCACGATGGCGAGGCAAAGCGGCACCGAGATCGCCGCCAGGAAAAGCAGACCGCGCAACACGCCGTCGCGGTGCGCCCGACCGAGGGCCGCACGCGGCGCCGAGGCCGCAAACCCCTCACGAGAGACCGAAGCGTCGGACAGAAGAGACAAATGCATGGGCGTTCCCTGCGTCATTCAGGCCACACATGTCTCATAAGTGGGAATTTATCCCACGTCAACTTCATTGTGGGATTGATTCCCACACCCTCTTATCTTACCTCCGAGTGAGACATGACTGAGCCGAATCCATCCGCGCCGGACGCCGCGCGCCTGCAGATGCCGCTTGCGCGGCTGTTGCGGCCGCTCGTGCGCCTTTTCGTGCGCTGCGGCATCACGTTCCCGGCTCTCTGCAATCTTCTGCGCGAACTGTACGTCAACGTCGCCGAGTATGATTTTGCCCTGCCCGGCAAGCCGCAGACGGACAGCCGCGTCAGCCTGCTCACCGGCATCCACCGCAAGGAGGTCGCGCGTCTGCGCGGCGCCGGCGCGCCGGTCAGCGTCGTGCCGGCGTCGATCTCGCGCACCAGCCGCATCATGGCGCGCTGGCTGTCGGCCCCCGAGTTCTGCCACACCGACGGGCAGCCGCTGCGGCTCGCCCGTATCGGCGAAGGCGGCAAGGGCAAGCCGCCTTCTTTCGAGACGCTGGTCGAGTCGGTGACGCGCGACGTGCGGCCGCGCGCCGTGCTCGACGAATGGCTCGACCGCGGCCTCGTCGTTGTGGACGCCGAGGACAGGGTCGTTCTGACCGAGGCGGCGTTCGTGCCGGCGGGCGGCAGCGATCAGCAGCTTTACTATTTCGGACGCAATCTTCACGACCATGTCGCCGCAGCGGTGGCCAACGTGCTAGGCGAGCAGCCCCGCTTCATGGAAAGAGCGGTGCACTACGACGGGCTGTCGCAACAGGTGGCCCTGAAGCTCGAGGCGAGCTCCCGCGAGTTCGCCATGGACGCGCTGAAGTCGGCGAACCGGGAGGCGAACCTGGCCTGCGAGAGCGACGAGGGTGGCAACTGGCGCTGGAACTTCGGCGTCTACGTCTTCCGTGAGGAAATGGCGCCGGAGAGCGCGACCGAAGCGGACAAGACCGACGCTAACAAGTCTGGGGCGGACAAGGAGACCAAGTCTTGAGCGAGCCGGCCGACCCGACCCGCAGGCGCCTCCTCGGACTGCTGCTTTCGACCGGGCTCGCCGGCATCTTTTCCGTGCCTGGCTTTCGGCCGGGGCTTGGCGCCCCGCGCGACCAGGGCATCGGCGGCACCGGCGCGGTCCCATCTGTCGACGACAGCGATCGCGGGATCGGTGGCACCGGCGTCATCGGCACGATCAGGAAATTCGGCTCGATCTACGTCAACGACCTGCGCATCGCCTACCCCGAGGACGCTGAGGTCACGATGGATGGACGCCGCGCGGCGCTGTCCGACCTCAAGCTCGGCCAGGTCGTGCGCGCCGAGACGAGCGGCAAGGGCGACGCGCTCTCGACCAAGCGCATCGCGATCACCCACGAGGTGGTCGGGCCAGTCGAGTCGCGCGGGCCGAACCAGCTCGTCGTGCTCGGCCAGACCGTCTCGACCGAGGACCTGCCGGCGCGCACCTACGCGATCGGCGACACGGTGGCGGTGAGCGGCCTGCGTCGCAATGACGGCATCATCGTCGCGAGCCTCGTCGAGCCCACGCCCGGCGCCGCGCCGCGCGTGTCGGGTCCGGTGATGCGCCTGAAGGGCGGCGGCGGCCTACGGGTCGGCGCGCTTGCGCTCGATCGTGTCAGCCCGAGCCTGATCGGCAAGCGGGCGACGCTCGAGGGCCGCGTCCGCGACGGTCGCTTCGTCGTCAGCCGCGGGACCAGCGACGCCTCGCCGTTCCCGGAGAGCGTGCGGCGCCTGTCGATCGAATCCTTCGTCGAGCGGCGTGACGGCGCGTTGGCGCTGGGCTCGGGCTACGCGGTCGCCGGTGGTGGGGGCCTCGACATCGCGACCGGCCGCTCCGTGCGCGCCGTGATCGCGACGACAGTCGACCAGCAAGGTCGCTTCAACGTCGAGAGCCTGCGCTCCGGCGGACGCACGTACAATGTACCCGGCGGCGGCCGCGGGCCTGGTGGTGGTGGACGCGGACCTGGTGGACGCGGACCTGGTGGACGCGGGCCCGGCGGCGGTCATGGGCCTGGCGGTCATGGGCCTGGCGGTCGTGGCCCGGGTGGTCACGGTGGCGGTGGCGGTCATGGCGGTGGCGGTCATGGCGGTGGCGGACACGGCCCTGGAGGTCGTGGGGCCGGCGGACATGGCGGTGGCGGACACGGCGGCGGCCATAGAGGACAGGGTGGCCTTGGCCACGGTCGCGGCCGGCCCGGCGGCGGCCGTATGGGTGGTGGGCCAGAGGGTCACCGCGGCTTTGGCCCGGGCGGTCCAGGCGGCGGCCCGCGCGGCTTCGGCGGTGGTGGTCCCGGTGGCCCGCGCGGCTTCGGGCCGGGCGGTGGTCGAGGCTTCGGCGGACCCGGCGGCTTCCGTGGTCCCGGCGGCGGCGGATTCCGCGGGCCCGGCGGTGGCGGCGGCTTCCGAGGCGGTGGCGGTCGCGGCTTCGGCGGCGGCGGCTTCAGAGGCGGCGGCGGGGGCGGCGGCTTCCACCGCTAGTCTTGCGGCGTCTCGGGGCGGCCCATAGATGGGGCTGGCCCCGCCCCGCTCCGAGATCTCGATGCAAGACACCCCCACGCCGATGCCCAGCTGGCACGGCACCACGATCGTCATGGTACGCAAGGGTGGCCGCACGGTGATCGGCGGTGACGGCCAGGTGTCGATCGGCCAGACCATCATCAAGGGCAACGCGCGCAAGGTGCGCCGCCTCGCGAAGGGCGACGTGATCGGCGGCTTTGCGGGCGCCACCGCCGACGCCTTCACCCTGTTCGAGCGGCTCGAAGCCAAGCTCGATCAATACCCCGGCCAGCTGATGCGCGCCTGCGTCGAGCTCGCCAAGGACTGGCGCACCGACCGCTTCCTGCGCCGGCTCGAGGCGATGATGCTCGTCGCCGACAAGGACGTCGGCCTGGTACTGACCGGCAACGGCGACGTGCTCGAGCCCGAGAGCACCAATGATGGCAGCGTTATCGCGATCGGCTCGGGCGGCAATTACGCGCTCGCCGCCGGCCGCGCGCTGCTCAAATACGAAGAGGATCCCGAGGCGATCGTGCGCCGCTCGCTCGAGATCGCCGCCGACATCTGCGTCTACACGAACGGCAACGTCGTCATCGAGAAGGTCGGCGAATGATCTCCGCGCAGACGCTCGACAAGGCTGTCGCGGAATCCGTGATCACATCAGCGCAGGTGACGCGCCTGCGCGAGATCGAGGCCGCGCTCGTGCCTGTCGACGCGCGCGAGCCGGAAGACGAGGAGAGCCTGCGCTTCGTCACCGGCTTCGCCGATATCTTCGTCACCATCGGCCTTCTGCTCTTCATGGGCGCGCTCGCGTTCCTGATGGATTCGGGCACTGGCTCGACGCTGATGTTTGCCGGCCTCGCGGCGTGCGCGTGGGTGTTGGCGGAGTTCTTCACGTTCAAGCGCCGCATGGCCTTGCCGAGTATCGTGCTGCTGGTCGTCTTCGTCGACGCGGTGCTGATGCTCAGCCTGCAGGTGTTCGGCTCGCTGATCCCGGCCGCGCACACGATCCCGGGCCGCTACTGGTTCGTCCCGACGACGAACCCCGGCGCGCTCGCCGCGGCGGCACTCGTCACCGTCGCGTTGGCGAGTGTGCATTACCTGCGGTTCCGCGTGCCGATCACGATCGCGGCCGGCGCCTTCGCGCTCTGCCTGCTCGCGTTGGCCGTCGTCGCGGTCCTGAACCCGACGATGAACGAGACGGTCTTCAACGTCACCCTGCTCCTGTCCGGCATCGCCGTGTTCGCGCTCGCCATGCGCTTCGACATGTCCGATCCGGGTCGCGAGACCCGGCGGACCGACATCGCCTTCTGGCTGCATCTGCTCGCCGCGCCGATGATCGTGCATCCGCTGATCCGCGGCCTGCTGCACGGCCTCGATGGGCCGATGACGACGCGCGCGGCGCTCGGGATCCTCTGGATCTTCCTGCTGCTCGGCGCGGTCGCGGTCGTCATCGACCGACGCGCCATCCTGGTCTCCGGGCTGCTCTACGCTGGCATCGCCTTCGGCACGGTGATCCGCTCGCTCGGCTTCACCGGCTCGAGCTACGTGACGCCGATCGTCCTGCTGTCGCTCGGCGCCTTCATCCTCATCCTCTCGGCCGGGTGGCAGCCGCTGCGCCGAGCCATCCTGCGCCGCCTGCCAACCGAGATGTCGCGCCGGCTGCCGCGTCCCCTGGTACAGTCCCAAACATGACCGAATTCTCCCCCCGCGAGATCGTCTCCGAGCTCGATCGCTTCATCGTCGGCCAGAACGACGCCAAGCGCGCCGTGGCGATCGCGTTGCGCAACCGCTGGCGCCGCCTCAAGCTCGAAGGCGCGATGCGCGACGAGGTGCTGCCGAAGAACATCCTGATGATCGGGCCGACCGGCTGCGGCAAGACCGAGATCTCGCGCCGCCTCGCCAAGCTCGCCCACGCGCCGTTCCTCAAGATCGAGGCGACCAAGTTCACCGAGGTCGGCTACGTCGGTCGCGACGTCGAGCAGATCGTGCGCGACCTCGTCGAGACCGCGATCACCATGGTGAAAGAGGGCAAGCGCAAAAGCCTGACGCCGCGCGCCGAGCTCGCCGCCGAGGAGCGCCTCGTCACCGCGTTGGTCGGCGCGCATTCCTCGCCGGCGACACGCGATTCCTTTCGCAAGAAGCTGCGTGCCGGCGAGCTCGAGGACAAGGAAGTCGAGATCGAGATCGCGCAGGCCGGAGGCGGCATGCCGATGTTCGAGCTGCCGAACATGCCCGGCGCCTCGGTCTCCGCGATCAACCTCGGCGACATCTTCGGCAAGGGAATGGGCAAGCAGGCCAAGCCCCGCAAGCTCCTCGTGCGCGACGCCTACGCGCCGCTGCTCGCCGAGGAGAGCGAGAAGCTGATGGACCAGGACGAGATCGTCCGCGCGGCGATCCACGAGGTCGAGAACAACGGCATCGTCTTCCTCGACGAGATCGACAAGATCTGCGCGCGGGAGGACCGCGGCGGGGCCGACGTCTCGCGCGAAGGCGTGCAGCGCGACCTGTTGCCTCTGATCGAAGGCACGACGGTGACGACGAAGCATGGAGCGGTGAAGACCGACCACATCCTGTTCATCGCGTCGGGCGCCTTCCACGTCTCGAAGCCGTCCGACCTGCTGCCAGAGCTGCAGGGGCGCCTGCCGATCCGCGTCGAGCTGTCGCCGCTGAACGAGGACGACTTCCGCCGCATCCTGACCGAGACCGAGGCCTCGCTGCTCAAGCAATACGAGGCGCTGATGGCGACGGAAGGCGTACGTCTCACCTTCACCACGGACGCGGTGAGCGCGCTGGCGCGGATCGCGGTTCAGGTGAACTCGTCGGTCGAAAACATCGGCGCGCGCCGGCTGCAGACGGTGATGGAGCGCGTGCTCGACGAGGTGAGCTTCACGGCCTCCGATCGGCCCGGCGAGTCGATCGAGATCGACGCAGCCTTCGTCGAGAAGAACGTCGGCGACCTCGCGAGGAATGCCGACCTGAGCCGGTTTATTCTCTAGAGTTCGTCATACCGGGGCGGCGAAGCCGAACCCGGCATGACGGGAACCAAGGTGATCCGGAGCGGCTGCTGGGTTCCGGGTTCGCGCTATGCGCGCCCCGGAATGACAAAGATTGGCAGCAAACTTTACTGCATCAGCGCGAGCAGCTTCTCGCCGGCCGGGCTCGCCCGCTCCTTGGCGTCGAGCGTGCCGTCGCCGTCTGTGTCGGCCGCCTTGAACGCCTTGCCGACCTGGGCGTCGTACTCGGCCTTGTCGAGCGTGCCGTCCTTGTCGCCGTCGACACCCGTGACGTCCATGCCGGCTTCCTTCGAATCGAGCGTGCCGTCGTGGTCGGCGTCGGCGGTCATCATCTTCTTGTTCGCGGCATCGGTGGCCTCGGTCATGCTGACGGTGCCGTCGCTGTCGGGATCGAGCATCTTCATGTCGGGCGAGGCGGCGAAGGCGGGCAGCGGCGCGACGAATGCAACGGCGCCGACGGCGAGCAGCGAGGCCGACAGAATGAGTTTCAGGGACATCCAACTTCTCCAAATCAAGCTCTGAAAGCGAGCAACCGGGATATAGCACCGATAAAACCCGGGAAAAACCTCCCGGTATTCTTATGTTTTCCCGACCCTACCTGTCGTTCGGCGGATGCCTTTCCCGGGACTTGCCGCAATTTTGCCATCCTCCCACATTGGGTGGCAGCGCGGCCGCAAGGGCCGCCAGGAGCGAGATCACATGCCTCAGCCCGGCGGACGCATCTTCGACGACTTCTCGCGCCTCGTGTCGGACGCCTCCGGACTGGCCGCTGGCGTGCGTCGCGAGATCGAAACCCTCGTCCGCGGCCAGGTCGAGCGCTTGCTCGCGGCGATGGACGTGGTGTCGCGCGACGAGTTCGAGGCGGTGAAACGCATGGCCGCGCTCGCGCGCGATGAGAACGAGCGGCTCGAGCGCCGTATCCTCTCGCTCGAAGGCAAGGCCGGCAACGCCGCCGAGCCGCCGACCGCGGCGGGCAACCCGCAGATCTGATGAAGCGGCGGCGCCTTGCCGCCGTGGCGCGCTCCCTCGGCAGCTACGCCGTCCGCTTCCAGCCGCCGGTCTCGCCCTGCTGCCAATATTCGAGCGCGAAGCCTTCGCGCTTGAGACGCGCCCATTGGGCGCGGGCGGCCTCGAGCTCGGCCTCGTTGGCGCCGTCGAATATCACGATCACGCGCTCGTAGCCGTCGTGCGCCAGGTCCGGCGCGATCTCCGCGCCTTCGACGTAGACGCGCATCTGCGCGGCATTGGCATTGCCCGCGTCCGTGGTGAGCAGGACCGGCTGCGCGGCTGCGTGCGGGTCGCGCATCGTCGCGTGCGGCAAGAAGCTCGTCTTGTCGAAATTCCAGAGCAGGTCGTCGAGCACCTTGAGGCGCAGGTCGTCGACCGTCTCGACGACGACGCGCCAGCCGCGTCCCATCGCCTTGCCGATGATCGTCGGCAGGGCGCGGGCGAGCGGCTGGCTTTGCAGGTGGTAGAACCAGATATCCGTGGCCTGCCCTCCCTGCGAGACGTTCAGTGCGCCTCGTAATTGTCGGCGACGAGGCGGTCGAGCAGGCGGACGCCCCACCCTGAGCCCCAGCTCTGGTTGATGTCGTTCGACGGCGAGGCCATGCCCATGCCGGCGATGTCGAGATGCGCCCACGGCGTGTCGTTGACGAAGCGCTGGATGAAATGCGCCGCCGTGATCGAGCCGGCGTGGCGGCCGCCCGAGTTCTTCACGTCGGCGAACTTCGAATCGATGATCTTGTCGTAGGCCGGCCCGAGCGGCATGCGCCAGACCTTCTCGCCCGTCGCCTTGCCCGCGGCGACGAGCTTGTCGGAGAGCTCGTCGTCGTTCGAAAACAGGCCGGCATATTCCTGGCCGAGCGCGACGAGGATCGCGCCGGTCAGGGTCGCGAGATCGACCATGAACTTCGGCTTGTACTTGTCCTGGATGTACCAGCACACGTCGGCCAGCACGAGGCGGCCTTCGGCGTCGGTGTTGATGATCTCGATCGTCTGGCCCGACATCGAGGTGACGATATCGCCCGGCCGCTGCGCGTTGGCGCCCGGCATGTTCTCGACGACGCCGATCGCGCCGATCGCGTCGACCTTGGCCTTGCGGCCGGCGAGTGCCTGCATCAGGCCGACGACGCAGGCGGCGCCCGCCATGTCGCCCTTCATGTCCTCCATGCCGGACGACGGCTTGATCGAGATGCCGCCGGTGTCGAAGGTGACGCCCTTGCCGATGAAGGCGACCGGCTTCTCCGCGGCTTGGCCATTGGACTTGCTCGCCCCGTTCCAGCGCATGACGACGATGCGGCCCGGCCGCGCCGAGCCCTGGCTGACGCCGAGGATCGCGCCCATGCCGAGCTTCTCCATCGCCGGCACGTCGAGGATCTCGACCTCGAGGCCGAGCGATTCGAGCTCCTTTGCCCGATCGGCGAAGCTCTCGGGGTAGAGGACGTTCGGCGGCTCGTTGACGAGCGTGCGCGCGGTGATAATCCCATCGGCGATGGCGTTGCGCGCGCCGGTCGCGGCCTCGGCCGCCGCGGGATCGACGACGGCGATCGTCACCCGCGTCGCGCCGTCGTCGTCGGTCTCGTCCTTCTTCTTCTTGGTCTTGTAGGCATCGAACCGGTAGTCGCGCAGGCGCAGGCCCATGGCGAATTCCGCCGCCGCCTCGGCCGGCCTCTCGCTCGATTCGCGCGGGATATCGAGCACGACCAGAGCGCGGGTGCCGCGCCCGATCTTGCCGGCGACCGTGCCGCCGAGATTCGCCAGGCTGAACGGCTTGCCCTTGTCCGCCTTCGCCTTGTCGTCCGACTCGGCATCAGGCTTGTCCGAGCCGACGCCGACGACGATGAGCCGGTCGGCGGAAAGTCCTGCCGGCGCAACGATATCGAGCGCCGCGCCGAGCTTGCCCTTGAACTTCGCGGCCGCGGCGGCGCGCGCGACGAGCGCCTCGCCCTCGGCCCCGAGGCTTGCCTTGGCCGCCTCGGCGAGCTTGAGCCCCGGTGCCGCGAAGACCACCATCGTGCTCGGGCCGTCGCCGCCTTTGGACTCGGCGCCCTGCTTGGCGCCGGAGAAGGCGGTGAACTCGATTTTGATGGATTCGGCCATGGCTTCGATCTGCTCCCGGGGCCGCGGCGTCACGCGCAGCGGCATACATTCTTCAACCGGCCGGCATCATG
This sequence comes from Beijerinckiaceae bacterium, assembly GCA_965277735.1. Taxonomy (GTDB): domain Bacteria; phylum Pseudomonadota; class Alphaproteobacteria; order Rhizobiales; family Beijerinckiaceae; genus RH-AL1. The sequence continues at coordinate 1,840,722 of CBDIDO010000003.1, read as the reverse complement.
TTGATCGCGGCGGCCCTAGGCAAGCACCCTGTCTGCCGCAGGGACAGATCGATCACCCGACCGCTTCCCGGCTGGTGTTGCCCACAAACACTAGGCCGCCTGTGGGTGCGGGACTAAGCCTTGAGGGTGCCGTGCGGTCCCCTCCGTGCGCACCCGGTGCCACCAAAAGAATGCTTTGTCGCCGATCGCCGAACCATATGCCCAGCGAAGCCCGGTCGGCCTTCTGGGCGGACGTACCGCGCGCGCCGCGCCGGACCTCCGCGCCGCGATTCCGCACCAATCTGCAGCTTCACTTTCGCGTCAGGCAGCGGCTTCAGACGCTCAAGCCTCCGCTTTCGCGATAAGCAGCAGCATGATCGGGTTGACGCTCGGGCGCTACCTCTCCTCCCGCTTCTTCCGGATGATCTTCGCCGTGTTCGCGACGATCTTCAGTCTCGTCTTCGTGATCGATTTCGTCGAGCTGCTTCGCCGCACCGGCAACATCGTCGGCGTCTCGGCGGGCTCGGTCGCGGTGCTGTCGTTCCTGCGCACGCCGGCGGTCTCCGAGCAGGTGCTGCCGTTCTGCGTCCTGTTCGGCTCGATGGCCGTCTTCTTGAACCTGACCCGCAAGCTCGAGCTGCTCGTCGCGCGCGCGTCTGGCGTCTCGGTCTGGCAGTTCCTCGGACCGCCGGTCCTCATCGCGCTGGTGATCGGCATCGTCTCGGTGACGGTGCTCAATCCGCTGTCGGCGCACATGAAGGAGCGCGCCGACATCATCGAGGCGAAGATCTTCGGCGGCCAGACCGGGCCGGGCCAGGAGGCGCCCTCCGTCTGGATCCGGCAGACCGGCGTCGACGGCGGCTCGATCCTGCGCGCCGAAAAGGCCTCGACCGACGATTCGCAACTCTACGAGGTGACCGCCTACGTTTACGACCTGGAGGGGCGTTTCGCCGCGCGCGTCCGGGCCGCCCACGCCGTGCTCGAACCCGGCGCGTGGCGGATGGAGGATGGCGAGGTGTCGGCGCCGGGCGAGCAGCCGATCCCGTTCAAGACCTACCTTCTGGCGACCAACCTCAAGCCGGGCGAAGCGTCGGACGGCTCGATGTCGGCCGAGGCCGTGCCGTTCTGGGACCTGCCGGCTCTGCGCGAGGAGACGGAGAGCGCCGGGCTCGACGGCTCCGGCTACAGGCTGCAGTTCCAGACGCTGCTCGCCCGCCCTCTCCTGCTCGTCGCGATGACCCTGATCGCGGCCGCCTTTTCCTTAAGGTTTTTCCGGTTTGGTGGGATCGGTAAGTTCGTGGGTGGTGGCGTAGCGGCGGGGTTCGTGCTTTACGTGGCGACGAAATTCGTCGGAGACCTGGGGGGGTCGGGCGTGCTCAGCCCGCCGGTCGCCGCGTGGTCTCCTGCGATCGTCGCAAGCATGCTCGGTACGCTCGCGCTGCTGAACCAGGAGGACGGCTGATGGGGCGCCCGTCCGCTCCGGGCCGGTCGCTGCCCTCGCTGCAATCTGACATCTGGCGCGCCACGACGTTGCTGCGCCGCGCGGCGCTCGCGGTCTCCCTGACGTTCTCGTTCGTCACCTTCGCCTCGCTGCCGCTCGCGACGCCGGCGGCGGCGCAGGCTGCGGGCGATCGCGCCAAGCGCGATCCCAACGCCAAGATGCTCGTCGAGGCGGACGAGCTCGTCCAGGACCAGAACGACAACACGGTCACGGCATCGGGCAACGTGCGCGTCTATTACGACGGCCGCACGCTCGAGGCCGATCGCGTGATCTACAACAAGACGACCAAGCGTGTCGTCGCCGTGGGCCATGCCAAGCTGACCGAGAAGGACGGCACGGTCTCGCACGGCGACAAGTTCGACCTGACCGACGATTTCCGCGACGGCTTCATCGAGAGCCTGCGCACCGACACGCCCCAGAATACGCATTTCTCCTCGCCGCGCACCGAGCGCATCGAGGGGGATACGACGACCTTCGAGAAGGGCACCTACACGGCTTGCGACGCTTGTAAGGACAATCCCTCCAAGCCGCCCTTGTGGCGTATCCGTGCCGCGCGGATCATCCACAAGAACGACGAGAAGATGATCTACTACGAGGACGCTCGCCTCGAGTTCCTCGGCATCCCCGTCGCCTACACGCCCTATCTGTCCGCGCCCGACCCGACGGTGACGAAGAAGTCCGGCCTGCTGACGCCGAACCTCACCTACCGGTCGCAGCTCGGCTACGGCGTCGGTGTGCCGGTCTTTTACAACCTCGCGCCCGACTACGACCTCACCGTCACGCCGACGGTCTTCTCGCAGCAGGGCTTCTTCGGCTCGGCCGAATTCCGCCAGCGCTTCTCCAACGGCATGTACTACATCCGGGCGAGCGGCATCGATCAGCTCAATCCGTCGGCCTTCTACGCCCCGCCCTATGGAGCCGGAAACAAGACCCTTCGCGGCGACGTCGATACCAAGGGCGAGTTCCAGCTTTCCGATGAATGGAAGTTCGGCTGGAGCGTGACGGCCATGTCGGACAAATATTACCTCTTCGACTACCAGATCCCGTCAGATACCTTGTCGTCGAACTATTTTTCCGAGTCGATCTCGACGCTCTATCTCACAGGCCAGGGCGACCGGAGCTTCTTCGACCTCCGCGGCTATTACATCCAAGGCCTGTCGAGCCATGACATCCAGGCGCAGCAGTCGATCGTCCATCCGGTGCTCGACTACAACCGGACGGTCGACATCGACCCGTTGAAATCGCGCGGCATCGGCGGCCAGCTCGAGATCGACTTCAACCTGACGAGCCTGTCGGCCGCTTCCGCCTCTTACGAGGAGGCCGGTCCGCGCACGCTCGACAATGCCTACGGGCTCTACGACGTCTGCAACGTCTACGTGCCCGGCCGAACGGTCGGGAACTCGTGCCTCCTGCGCGGCATCGGCGGCGATTACACGCGCGCGACCGGGTCGGTCGACTATCAGCGCAAGATCATCGACCAGATCGGCGAGGTGTGGACACCGTTTGCCTTCGCGCGGTTCAGCGGCGAGACCCTGAACCTCAACACGACGAACAGCACCTCGTTTGCCAACGCCGGGAGCTACTCCTCGTTCTCCAACGCAAGCCAGCCGGGCTTCCTGCCGGGCTCGCAGGGCGACACCGGCACCATCATCCCCGGCGTTGGTCTCGAGTATCGCTATCCCTTCATGGCCTACACGAAGTTCGGCTCGATCGTCGTCGAGCCGATCGGCCAGATCATCGCGCGACCGGACAACGTCATCGGCACGCGTTCGCTCGTCAATCTCGATTCACAGAGCCTCGTGTTCGATTCGACCAACCTGTTCGACTGGAGCAAATACTCCGGCTACGACCAGTTCGAGACGGGCGTGCGCGCGAACTACGGCGGCCAGCTCGCCGTCAACTTCAAGAACGGCGGCTATTTCAACCTGCTCGCCGGCCAGTCCGCGCAATTGGCCGGCCAGAACTCCTACGCGACCGCCGACGCCGCCAATGTCGGCCTGAGCTCGGGCCTCGACACGCGGATGTCGGACTACGTCATCGGCTCGAACCTCTCGCCGCTCCCCCTGCTCTCCTTCGGCACGCAGGCGCGCTTCGACAGCAGCACATTCGAGATGCGCCGGCTCGACGCGACGACCACGATCAACCTCGGCGCTCTCACCGGCGGCATCTCCTTCGCCGATTACGCCGCCCAGCCGCTGATCGGCTATTCCGTGCGCCGGGAGGGGCTGTCGCTCAACGGCAAGTACAAGTTCGCCAATCACTATTTCGCTCAGGGCAACGTGACCTTCGACATGAGCCGCCAGTTCTACGCGCCCTATCTCATCGGCTATTACAACCCGGGTCCGCTCGCGGTCGCCGCATCGGGGATTGGCGTCGGCTACGAGGACGAGTGCACGACCTTTACGATCAATTACACGTCCGTCTACGAGGACAACGGCTTCGGCAGCTTCCAACGTGACAACACGGTGCTGGTCTCGTTGGCGCTGCGTACGCTGGGCGACCTCAAGCTCTCGCAGAGCACCACAAGCTACTCCCAAGGTTCGGCGGGCTCTTCGGGCCAGCCGATCAGCGGCGTCGATGGCGTACACTGATCCGACCGTTCATCGCGCCGCATGCCTGAAAACCGCCGAGTTTCTGCAAATAAGAACAATGCAGGGGAGGACGACCATGGCCCTTGGCTCTGCTTCGATCTTGATTAGGCTCGCGACCATCGCGGGATTTGCCATCGCGACCATCGCAACGACGACCTTGCCGGCGTCGGCGCAGGAGGTCGTCGTGTCGGTGAACGGCGATCCGATCACGTCCTACGATGTCGACCAGCGCATGAAGCTCCTGCGCGGCCTGCGGAAGCCCGCCGGGCGTGACGCGGCGATCGAGAGCCTGATCTCCGACCGCCTGATGTCGCGCGAGGCGTCCCGCTACGGGATCAACATCTCGGACGATGAGATCGGCTCCCAGATCCAGGAGGACGCGCGCAAGGCGAAGATGTCGCCGCAGGTCTTCGCCGCCGAGGCGAGCAAGTCCGGCGCATCCGCCGATCACGTGCGCAACCACTTCAAGTCCGAGCTGGCCTACAACGTGCTGATCAAGGGGCTGAACCGCGGCGTCGAGGCGAGCGAAACCCAGATCCGCAGCGAGCTGGCGCAGGAGAAGGGCAAGACGAGCGTCACCGACTACACGATCCGCCAGGTCGTCTTCACGCTGAGCCCAAGCGACGGGCCGGCCCAGGTCGAGGCGGCCTTGAAGGAAGCGTCTGCCCTGCGCACGCGCTTCACGAGCTGCGACAGCGGTCTCGCTTACGCCAAGACGCTGCCAGGTGTCGCCATCCGCGCCAAGCTGACGCGCGATTCCACCCAGCTCAGCGACGAGATCAAGCAGATTCTCGACACCACCCCGGTCGGGCATCTGACCGCGCCGACCCGCTCGGGCAACGGCATCGAGCTGATCGCACTGTGCGGTCGGGGTGCGCCGGCGAACGACGACGAGCTGCGCAAGCAAATCGGCGATCGGATCCTGAGCCGCCACCTCGAAGCGGTGGCCGCGCAGCGCTATCGCGAGATGCGCTCCACGGCGGTGATCGAACGCCCGCGCGGATGAGCGCGCCGGGCGCCGATCGCCTGCTGGCTCTGACCCGCGGCGATCCGTCCGGCATCGGCCTCGAGATCGCGCTGAAGGCGTGGGGCCTCGGGCACGGCGACCCGGGCACGGACCCGTTCCTGCTTGTCGACGACATCGCGCACGCGCGGCGGGCGGCGGCGCGGCTCGGGCTCGACGTGCCGATGGTCGCCACGACCGCAGCCGAGGCGCCGGCAATCTTCCCCCGCGCGCTCCCCGTGTTGCCGCTCGAGATCGAGACGCGCGGCATCCCCGGGAAGCCCGACGCGGCCGACGCGCCCGGCACGATCGCCTCGATGACCCGCTGCGTCGAGCTCGTCGCCGAGCGCAGCGCCGCGGCCGTCGTCACCCTGCCCGTCTCGAAGGAAGTCCTGCACCGCGTCGGCTACGCGCATCCCGGTCAGACCGAGTTCATGGGCGAGCTGGCTGGCCGCCTCTTCGGCGCCGCGACGGCAAAGGCGGTGATGCTACTGTGGTCGCCGCAGCTCGCCGTCGTGCCGGCGACGGTCCACGTGCCGGTTTCTGCTGTCCCGGGCCTCGTGACGGGTGAGCTCATCATCGAGACCGTACGCGTCGTCGCGCGCGATTTCCGCACGCGCTTCGGCATTGCCGCACCGCGCATCGCCGTCGCTGGGCTGAATCCGCATGCCAGCGAGGGCGGCGACATCGGCCGCGAGGACCTCGACATCGTCGCGCCGGCGCTCGACGTGCTGCGCGCGGAAGGCATCGCGGTGACTGGCCCGCATCCCGCCGACACGTTGTTCCACGCGGCCGCGCGCGCCCGCTACGACGTCGTCGTGACGATGTACCACGACCAGGCGCTGATCCCGATCAAGACGATCGCCTTCGACACCGGCGTCAACGTCACGCTCGGCCTGCCCTTCGTGCGCACCTCGCCCGATCACGGCACCGCCTTCGATATCGCCGGCCGTGGTATCGCCGACGCCTCGAGCTTGATCGCGGCGCTGCGCCTCGCGGGCCGGCTCGCCGCTGCCGACAAGGCAGATAGTTGACAAAGTCAACTATCTGACGTCTTCTGCCGACATGGACACTGCGATCGCCGCCGTGCGCGGCTTCTCCCGCTTCTATACGCAGCTCGTCGGTGCGCTCGACCCGCGCTTCCTCGACAGTGATCTCTCGCTTGCCGAGGCGCGCGTTCTGTTCGAGATCGCGCAGAACGAGCAGCCGGTGGCCTCCGACCTGCAGGCGGCGCTCGGATTCGACGCTGGCTACGTCAGCCGTATCCTGCGCCGCTTCGAGACGGACGGGCTCATCGAGCGGGCACGCGACGCGGTCGACACCCGCCGCAGGCCGATCGCCTTGACGGCAAAGGGCCGCGCCGCGTTCACCGCCCTGAATGAGCGCCAGCGCGACAAGGTCGCCGAGATGCTGCAGCCGCTCGCCCCGAGCGCTCGAGCCGATCTCGTCGCGGCGCTCGGCACAGCGCGCGTGCTGCTCGGGGCGCCGCCGCCCGCCTTCACGATCCGCACCTTCCGCACCGGCGACATGGGCCTCGTCGCCGCGCGCCAGTCGATTCTCTATACCGAGGTCTATGGCTGGGGCCGTGGGATCGAGATCAATATCGGCGAGACGACGGCGGCCTTCCTGCGCAATTTCAAGCCGGGCCGCGAGCAATGCTGGATCGCCGAGGTCGACGGCGTGATGGCCGGCTCGGTCTTCCTCACCGACGAGGGCGACGGGCTGTGCCGCCTGCGCCTGCTCTACGTCGAGCCCCTCGCACGCGGCCTCGGCGTCGGCAAGGCGCTGGTGCGCACCTGCCTCGCCTTCGCCCGCGAGACCGGCTACACGACGATGACGCTTTGGACCCACACTATTTTGGAGACGGCCCGTCGCCTCTACGCGGCGGAAGGTTTCCAGCTCGTCGAGACCGCGATGCACGAGGAATTCGGCGCGCCGATTCAGGGCGAGACGTGGCGGCTTGATCTTGGGCGGCTGGAGCTGACTTCCTCTTGAGCACGACGGATGGCCTGCCGCCGCTCCGCGAGGTGGTCGCGACGCACGGCCTCGCGGCGAAGAAGAGCCTCGGCCAGAACTTCATCTTCGACCTCAACCTGACGCAGAAGATCGCGCGCGCCGCAGGGCCGCTCGCCGACGTCCGCGTCATCGAGGTCGGGCCGGGCCCGGGCGGCCTCACACGCGCACTGCTCGCCGAAGGGGCCGAGGTCGTGGCGATCGAGCGCGACCCCCGCTGCCTCGCCGCGCTGGCCGAGGTCGCGGCGCGCTACCCGGGAAAGCTCGAGGTGCGCGAGGCCGACGCGCTGGCGGCCGACTTTGCCGCACTCGCCGCGCCGGGCCGGCCGACGCGGATCTGCGCCAACCTGCCCTACAATATCGCGACACCGCTCCTCACCGGCTGGCTCGAAAGCGAGCCATGGCCGCCGTTCTTCGATCGGCTGACCCTGATGTTTCAGCGCGAGGTGGCGGAGCGCATCGTCGCGACCCCGCGCGAGCGCAGCGCCTACGGCCGCCTCGCCGTGCTCGCCAACTGGCGCTGCACGACGCGCATCCTGTTCGATGTGCCGCGCCAGAGCTTCGTGCCACCGCCGTCGGTGACGTCCAGCGTGGTGGAATTGGTGCCGCGTGCATCCCCCTTGCCCTGCGAGGTCCGGGCGCTGTCTACGGTGACACAGGCGGCATTCGGCCAGCGGCGCAAGATGCTGCGCCAGTCGCTGCGTCCGCTCGGGGTCGACCCGGTGATGCTGCTGGAGGCGGCAAGCATCGAGCCGACACGCCGCGCCGAGGAAATCGACATCGACGGCTTCGTCGCGATGGCGAATGCGCTGGTGCGCGCCAGGGCATAGGGTTGCGGCACCTGCGATGCGCGCAACGCGAAAGCTGCTATGCTCGCGCCACCCCCGAAGACATAACGAGGTTTGCATGTTCATCGCCATGAACCGCTTCAAGGTCGTCAAGGACCAGGCGAAAGACTTCGAGGCGCTCTGGCTCGGCCGCGAGTCCTACCTGAACGGGAGCCCCGGCTTCGTCGAGTTCCACATGCTGCGCGGACCGGAGCGCGAGGACCACATCCTCTATTCCTCGCACACGATCTGGTCGTCGCGCGCGACCTTCGAAGACTGGACACGTTCCGAGCAGTTCCGCGCCGCGCACAAGAACGCCGGCGACAAAGGGCGGCTCACGCTCGGCCATCCCGAGTTCGAGGGCTTCGAGGTGATCCAGACGGTGGAGAGCACCAAGAAGCAGGCCGCCGAATGATCAGGCGTCGGGCTTGATGTAGGCTTGGCTGGCCGGCGGTCCCGTCAGCGCGCCGCCCTCCTTGCCCGGCTGCCAGGCGATCACCTCCTCGATCTTCGCGGCCATCGCGAAATCCTTGTCGGTGATGCCTTTCGCCGAATGGGTCGAGAGCTTCACGGTGACGCTGTCGTAGGAGACGACGAGGTCGGGATGATGCCACCCCGCCTCGCAGAGATGCCCGACGGTGGCGACGACCATCAGCGTCGCCCGCCAGCCCGAGGTCCTGTAGGTGCGCTGGATCGCGCCGTCGACGAACGTCCAGTGCGGAAGCGCGGCGAGCTTGTGCTCGATCTCGGCCGTCTCGTAGGTCTTTTCCTTGCTCATTGGTGTCCTTACCAACTTTCGCCGAACGGGCGCGCTTCGACCTCGAAGCTCCACGCCGAACGGTCCTGTGCGACGACATGGGCGGCGAGATCCGCGATGGCAGCGGGCTTGAGGAAGAAATCGACCGGCTTGTCCGGCATCATCTTGCGCATGCGCGGCAGGTCGATGACGCCGTCGACGATCAGGATCGCGACATGGATGCCGAGCGGCCAGAGGCTGCGCGCCATGGATTCGGCGAGCACGCGCTGTGCTGCCTTGGCGGGCGCGAACGCCGCCGAGCGCGGGCCGCCGCGGCGCGAGGCGGTCGCGCCGGTGAAGACGATCGCGCCTCCGCCCTTCGCCTTCATCGCCGGCAGCACGGCCTGCGACAGCAGGAGCGAGCCCAGGGCCGAAACGCGCCAGTTGGCTTCGAAGTCCGCTGGCGTGACGTCGTCGATGCCGCCGAACGCGCGGCCGCTGGCGTTGTAGAGCAGCACGTCCGCTTCGCCGAGATCGCGGCGGATGCCGGCCATCGCCGCCCCGACCGACGCCGCATCGCCGACGTCGCAGACATAGGCCTTGGCGTCGCCGAGCTCCTTGGCAAGGCTTTCCGAGTAGCCGGGGTCGCGCGCCAGCAACGCGACGCGATACCCGTCCGCATGGAAGCGCCGCGCCAGCGCAGCACCCGTTCCTTCGCCGACGCCGGCGACGATCGCGACTTTGCTGCTCACTGGGCTGCCTCCCTGGGGATCATGACGGCATAACCCTTGGTGCGGAGCGAGGTTCGCGCTGCTTGAGCGCCGATCGCAATCCGCCTTGCGAGATGGAAGGCTACCGCCCTCCCCCGAGCCCGGCTTCGGCGCGCAGCGTATCGATGCGCTTCGAGGCTTCGGCCTTGGTGAGCCCGTCCTCGTAGCTCGTGTCCGTCTTTTCGCTCAGCGTCTTCAGGTAGGATGCCTGCGCGCCGGTCATCGGCTCCTCGCCCGTGGTCCAATCGTCGGGAATCCTTGACCGTGTTCGTGTCGGGCGCCGAATCGGTTTTCGGATTGTGGTCGCTCATCAAAGTCTCCTTCGCTGTTCCCCTAATGTTCTCAGCGCGAGAAGGTTGCCCGCGCATCCAGGCCGCAGATGCAGGCTGGCCTTGGATCGCGCGAGCGTCTAGGCCAACCGCAACCGATTCCTCCCTTGCGCGGCGCGCATCCCCCTGTATGGCCAAGCTTTATCATCACCCCCTCGATCCCCACTCCCGCTTCGTCCGTCTGATCCTCGCCGAGCACGGCATCGAACCCGACCTGGTCGAGGAGCGGGTGTTCGAGCGTCGCCCGGAGTTCCTGGTCCTCAACCCCGCCGGCACCGTGCCGGTGCTGGTCGAGGACACGGGCGCTGTCGTGCCGGGCGCGGGGCCGATCTCCGAATATCTCGAGGAGACGCGTGGCGCAGCGGGCCGGAGGCTGATGCCGGAGGCGCCGGCCGATCGCATCGAGGTGCGCCGGCTCGTCGAGTGGTTCAACGTCAAGCTCTACAACGAGGTCACGCACTGGCTGGTGACCGAGAAGATCTACAAGCGCTTCATGTCGCAGGCCCAGGGCGGCGGCGCGCCGGAGATGGAGCTGGTGCGCGCCGCGCGCTCGAACATCCGGCATCACCTGCGCTATATCGGCTATCTCGCCGGCCACCGGAACTGGCTCGCCGGCGACGCGCTGACCACCGCCGATCTCGCGGCGGCGGCGCATATCTCCTGCGTGGATTTTTTGGGCGACGTGCCGTGGGCCGAAGACGAGATGGCGAAGAGCTGGTACGCGCGGGTCAAGTCGCGGCCGGCCTTCCGCGCCCTGCTCGCCGACCGCGTGGCCGGCATCACGCCGGCAGACAGCTACGCGAACCTGGATTTCTGACGGGTCTTTCTTCTCCCGCGCCCACATGAAGGCGGATATCAAAACCAAGCTCGCCGCGAAGGCGCAAGCGCTCGGCTTCGACCTCTGCCGCGTCGCCGCGCCCGATTCCATCCCGCTCGCCCCCGAGCGGCTGCGCGCCTTCATCGAGGCCGGCCGCGCCGGGGACATGGCCTGGCTCGCCGACACCGAGCCGCGCCGCGCCGACCCGCGGGTGCTGTGGCCAAACGTGCGCGCGATCGTCATGCTCGGCCTCAACTACGGGCCGGAGCGCAACCCGCTCGAGCTGCTCGCCGACAAGGGCGCAGCCAACATCTCCGTCTATGCGCGCGGCCGCGACTACCACGAGGTCATCAAGGGCAAGCTGAAGCAACTCGCCGGCTGGCTCGTCGCCGAGGCGCGCCGCGCGGGCGAGACGGAAGCCGAGGTCAAGGTGTTCGTCGACACGGCACCGGTGATGGAGAAGCCGTTGGCGGAGGCCGCAGGCCTTGGCTGGCAGGGCAAGCACACCAACCTCGTCTCGCGCGAGCTCGGCTCGTGGCTGTTCCTCGGCTCGATCTTCACGACGCTGGCGCTTGCGCCCGATGCGCCCGCGATCGACCGTTGCGGCTCGTGCCGTGCCTGCCTCGATGCCTGCCCGACCAACGCCTTCCCGGCGCCTTACCAACTCGATGCGACGCGCTGCATCTCGTATCTGACCATCGAGCACCAGGGTGAGATTCCACACGAGTTCCGCAAGGCGATCGGCAACCGCGTGTTCGGCTGCGACGACTGCCTCGCGGTCTGCCCCTGGAACAAGTGGGCGCAGGCGGGCCGCGACATGAAGCTTGCCGCGCGGCCGGAACTGGAGGCGCCGCGCCTCGCCGATTGGCTGGCACTCGACGAGACCGGCTTCCGCGCGACCTTCGCCAACACGCCGGTGCGGCGGCTCGGCTACGCGCGTTTCCTGCGCAATGTGCTGATCGCAGCGGGCAATTCTGGCGACGCGGGACTCCTCCCGGGCGTGTGCACCCATCTCGGTGCGCCCACACTGATGGTCGATGAAGCGGCGCGCTGGGCCGCGCGCGAGCTGGGCTCCGTGCCTTGAAGCAGCAGTTTTACGCCAAACGAAGCGACAGGCCTGCCTCGGCGCGGATGCCGGAGAGGCGGCAGGTGCCGCGGCCCGAAGCTTTCGCGGCGTAGAGCGCGGCATCGGCGTCGGCGAAGAGATCGTCGCGGGTCCGCCGCGCGCCGTCGACGAGCGTGACGCCGATCGAGGCACTTAGCGCGATCGGCCGCGCATTCCAGAGAACGGGTTGCTTCAGCTGGCGGATCGCGCGGGTGCCGATGGCGCCGATCTTCTGGCGATCGACGCGCGCACTTAAAAGCACCGCGAACTCGTCGCCGCCGATCCGCGCCACGACGCGGGCATCCGCGAAGATTCGCGTCAGGCGTCGCGCGACCTCGGACAGCACGGCATCGCCGGCGGCATGGCCGAAGCGGTCGTTGATCGACTTGAAATGATCGACATCGACGATCAGCAGCGCGGCGAGCCCCTCGCCGTCGTCGAGCGCGCTGCGAAGCCGGCGCTCGAACGTGTCGCGATTGGCGAGACCGGTCAGTGGATCGCGCTCCGCCCGCAGACGAAGCTGATCCCACTCCGCCTTCTCACGCGTCACGTCCTGCTTGGTGCCGAGCAGCCGGGTCGCCCGGCCATTCTCGAGGACGACGTCGGTGTTGAGACGCATCCAGCGGCGCTGGCCCGCGGCCGTGACGATCCGCGCATCCAGCGAGAAGCCGAGACCGGTGCGCAGAGCCTCGGCGCGCAACGCCTCCAGGCCGGCGCGCGAGGTCTCCTCGTAGAGCTCGACGACCCGGCGGCGCTCGACGTGCGAGCCTCGCGGGAGATCGAAAAGATCGTAGACGCCCGGCGTCCAGGACAGGCGCTCGGTGGCGAGGTCGCATTCCCACGCGCCCATCTTCAGCAGCGTTTCGGCGCTCGCGTAGAGGCGCGAAAGCTCCGACCAGTCCGACGCGGCATCAATCACCGTCATTCCATGAGTCCGTCACGTCGAAACTGCGCCATGCGATTCTTTTTAGAGGCGTAACCTTGAAGGAAACGTTGCGGAAGGGCGAAACACGACGGCGCTACACCTCAAGGTGGCAAGAAGATCGCGCGCAAACAAATCGGCTCTACTGACGTGATGCCGAAACGCAGCGCTTCGACGTTCAGGCGCATCGGACACGAAGCTAGACCTCGGCACCTGCGTCGAATGGCCGAAGCAGTCAAATGATCCCTTCCGGGTTCGTCTGCATTGGGAGGACCTCAACAATGAAGTCTGGATCTCTGATCGGCTTCTCGCGATCATAACAATTATTCTCGTCGGCATGTTTGCCGTCGTGCACTTCATGCGCAATCTTTGTGACCCGCGTAGCAAGGACGCAGCGAAGAGATCCTTAGCCGAAGACGGCTCTTCCGCCCACACGGCGGTGCGTAGAGGTAGGACGCTGGAGCATCTTGAGTAATTTGACAGAGTAGTTTGACATAGGCCGAACGGCGGTTCGGTCGGCGGCAACTATCGTCACATCGATTTCTTAGGCTGATACGGCGATGGCGCTGTGGAGATTTGTCATGAAAACGTCGATCACTTTATTGGCCTTAATCGCAGGCCTCGCTCTGCCGATGTCGACAGCCTATGCGGCGGAAGGCGCGGCAACCGGGAATGGCACGTCGACACCCGCGGGACCCGCAGGCGACAACGCCGGCCCCTCCAAGAGCGGAAGCATGTCCACGCGGTCGAAGGACGGCATGACGAAGAGCCCGAGCATGGCGACCGGCGCCGGCGCAAATCAGCCGACCGCGACCGGCGGCCAGCCCGGTGGATCACCCGGCAAGAACTAAGGCCTCGATGGGAGGCAGGCTCGGCCGGGCCTCCCGCCGCAGGGCGCTCATGAGCGCCTTTCACCAGCCGGAGCTGAAAACCGATGACCGACGAAAAAGAAAAGCTGCCGTCCGACGCCGAGGACGGCGGTCTCAAGCCCATCGACCCGAAAGACCGTGAGCCGTCCCCGCCGCCACCGGATGAGAAAAAGACGAAACAGGACCCGTCCGAGCAGCCGTCCTAAGGAGGCGTTGCATCGTTCTGCCCGCCGGCGAGATGCGGCTTCGTCACGTCTTCCTGCTTTTCGATCAGCGCGACGATCACGCTCTTGAACGGCAGCAACAGCGCCGGTAGCTGGATGGTGATGGTCACATTCTCGTCGGTCACGACAAGCGTGCCGGTTGCCGCCTGTCCCAGCGCCTTGGCGCTGCCATGCGCGGTGTCCCCGTCCCAGTGCATCTCGGCATGGCCACCGAAGGCGCCGATGTGAACCTTGTCCTTCATCGCCTCGAAGCGCTCGGTGATGCGTTGCTTGACGAGGTCCTTGCCAAGTTGGTGTCGGCTGACGATGACGATGGGCTCGGCCATGACGCTGCTCCCCGTCACCGGCGGGTCGTGCCGGGCGAGTCGCCCGGCATTCATCTTACAGTAGCGTGAGCGCTACGCGGTGGCCGACTACTCCGCCGCCTGCTCCTTGGCGCGCTTGGCGGCCTTCTTGTCGACCTTGGGCGCCTTCTCGACCTTGTTGGCCTTCGCCTCGGCCTTGGCGGCCTTGGTGGTGGCCTTGGTCTCTTTCTTGGCGGCCTCGCGCGCGGCCTTGGCCGCCGGCGACTCGGCGCGCTCGGCGATACGGGCCGACTTGCCGCGACGATCGCGCAGGTAATAGAGCTTGGCACGCCGCACGCGACCACGCCGCGTGACCTTGATCGAGTCGATGTTGGGCGAGAAGATCGGGAAGACGCGCTCGACGCCTTCGCCATAGGAGATCTTGCGGACGGTGAAGCTCTCGTTGAGGCCGCCGCCGGTGCGGGCGATGCAGACGCCCTCGTAGGCCTGAACGCGGGTGCGCTCGCCTTCCTTCACCTTCACATTGACGATGAGGGTGTCGCCCGGCTGGAAGTCCGGGGTGGCGCGCACGGCGCCGAGCTTCGCAGCCTGCTCGGCTTCGAGCTGCTGGATGATGTTCATGGTCTAATTCCTGGCCGTTCCGCCCCTCTGAGGAGGCGAGCGTTTCGGGACGCTGTTTTGATTGAGTGCGCGCCTATACAAGAGCTTGGCCGCTGTGTCGAGCACGCCCAGCGCTTGCCGGCTGGACGCTGCCACCGAAACGCGTAATCTCGCCGTCATACGCTTCGGCGAAGGTCGCGGCCCAACCAGTTTTCTCATCGGGAGGCGGCGCATGCCGGTCCTCGTCGCCTTGGCCGCTTTGATCGGCGGCGTTTTCTACCTCATCTGGCGCGCACATTACGCGGTGCAGACCATCAAGGCCGTCAAGGAGGTCGATCAACATACGCAGGGTCTGCAGCGCCACGCGCGCAACGCCGGGCTCGCGGTCTTCGGCACCCGGCTTACACGCGTGCAGGACCCGCGGCTCGCGGCGGTCATCCTGATGCTGCAGCTCGTGCGCACCGGCGCGCCGGTCACGGCGGCCGAGAAGACGCGGATCATGGAGCTGATGGAAGATCCGCTGCAGATCGCCAATATCGAATCGATCTTCGTGCGCGCCTGGAGCTACACCGAGCAGCATCGCGTCTTCTCGCCCATCGCCGACGAACTGGTGCCGGTGCTGCGCCAGAAGCTGACGATCGACGAGCGGTTGCAGCTGATCGACATGCTGCGCACGGTCGCGAACGCCTTCGGCGAGGCGAGCGAGCTGCAGATCGAGGCGATCGCCCGGCTGAAGCGCCGGCTGACGATGCCGGACCCGAGCTTCGTCTCGCCGATCGAGCGGCCGTTCGGCGACTGAGGCGGCCGCTCGCGCCTCAGTCACCGCGCCCGCGTCAGTGGGTGACCGCCTTTGGGTCCGCCGCCTTCGCGTTCATCGGCTTGCCGGGCACACCGGAGGCATCGATCACGTCGTAGCGCGTCGAATCCTGCACCTGCCGCAGCATCTGGCTCGCCTCGTAATACTTGCCGCCGTCGACGAGTTGCGCCGCCTGGTGCACGTCGGCGAGCGTCTGGTCGAGCGGCACGACGGCCATGACGTAGGTCATGCTCACATCGGCGAGCTTGAGCTTGCTCATCGCGCCCTGCCTGTCGCCCTTCTCGAGACTCTTGTTGGCGTCGGCGACCGCGGCCTTCTTCGCGGGGTTGGCCGTGAAATCCTCGTCGACCGACATATCGGCATCGACCGGCAGCCAGCGCTTCAACGTCGACTGAGCGTAGACCTTGGCCGACTTCTCCTGCTTCGCGGCATTGGGATCGGTGGGGGCCGTCTCGCTCGCCTCCGTCTTCTGCGCTCCGGCGGCGGCGTCGGGCGACTTGAGGTCGCCTTCGGCCTTCATGAACACGCTGTCGTCGGTTTTCGCCTTTCCGAAGGCCGTGTCCGCGTCGGCGATCAGCTTCTTCGCGTCGGCGACGCGCCCGTCGTAGATCGCGAGCCGCGTCATCGCGAGATCGTTGTAGGCACGGGTGCCGTCGGCGGAGAGCTTGCCGGCATCCTTGGCGGCCGCGGCCTGCTGCGCAGAGGGTTGCGCCGCCTGTCCGGCCGCAAACGCGACGCCGGCGGTGAGGAACGTCGTCGCCATCAGGGCGGCGATGAGAGTTTTTTTCTCGAGCATCGTGACAATCTCCTCGTCGGCCGGCGGCCTGTTCGACGAGATGTCACGCCGCGGCGACCAGCCTGCCCTGGCAATGGCCGCGCTCACCGAGGCGTTGCATGAATTCGCGTCCATTCGCGTCCATGACGCTGGTGTGACGCCAAACCTCAGGCCGGCTCGAGCGCCGGCGTGATCGCCACGTTCGGCATGAACTCGGCCGCATGGGCGACGGCGAAGTCCCAGATCGCCTCGCCGACCGGCGTCGGCGTCCAGTTGGCGCGGCGCACGAGATACCATTGCCGTATGATCGGCAGGCCCTTCACGTCGAGGATCGCCAGCCGCCCGCTCGCGACCTCGGCTTCGATCGTATGCGCCGAGATCAGGCTGAGGCCGAGCCCCGCCATCACCGCCTGCTTGATCGTCTCGTTGGAGCCGATCTCGAACTTGATGTGCGGGCGATGCACCTGAACGCCATCGAAGAAATAGTCGAACACGGTGCGCGTGCCGGAGCCCTCCTCGCGGATGATGAAGCTCTCCTTGGCGAGGTCCTCCTTGTCGAGGCCGCGACGCCCGACGAGCGGATGATCGACTGGCGCGACGATCACCTGGGGATGCGCCCCGATCGCCTGGCTGATCACCTGGAAGTCGGTCGGCGGCTGGCCCATCAGCGCGATGTCGATGGCATAGTCGCGCAGCGAACGGATCGTCTCCTGCCGATTGCCGATCGCCAGCTGCAGCTCGATGCGAGGATTCTGCTTCGAGTAGGCCGCGACGAGCCGCGTGGCGAAATATTTCGCCGTCGAGATGATGCCGACCGCGATGCGCCCGGCGTGCTTGCCCTTGATCGCCGCCAGGGTGTTGCCGAGCTCGACGAGCAGCATCTCCATGCGGATCGTCGTGTTGACGACCTCCTGCCCGGCATCGGTGAGTCGCAGCCGGCCGCCGGCACGATCGAAGAAGGCGAGCCCGACATCCCCCTCGAGCAGTTTGATGCGCGCGGTGAGCGCCGCGGGCGTCACGCGCAGGATATCGGCGGCGGTGGCGATCGTCCCGCTTTCGGCGACGGCACGAACGGTCTGCAATTGCTTCAGGGTCAGGCGGCGCATAAGACCTTCCTCGGAAGCTTCCGTCATAAATTTTTTTGATGGCGGGCTCAATACGCTTCATTTTCATTGAGTTGTCGGCGACAGAGGTTCGGCCTCGTCAGCAAGGGAGGACGCGCATGACGGACGGTAAGGGCACCAGTCTCGACGCCTATCTCGAGGCCGCCGTGGCCGAGGATGCGAGCCTGGCGCCGGTCGCCGAGACGCTGCGCGCGGTGGCCGACGCCGCCGCCCGGGTCGCGGAGCAGATCCGGCTTGGGCCGCTGTCGCCGGAGGCGATGCCGCAGGGCGGCTCGAAGAACTCCGACGGCGACGTCCAGAAGGCGCTCGACCTGCTCACCGACCGGCTCTTCATGGAGGCACTCGCCACGGCGCCGGTGGCGGTGCTCGTCTCCGAGGAGCTCGCCGAGCCGAAGCGGCTCAAGGCCGGCGCGCCGCTCGTCGTCGCGATCGATCCGCTCGATGGCTCGTCCAACATCGACAACAACGTGTCGATCGGCACCATCATCTCGATCCTGCCCTCCCTGCCCGACGCCGCCGACGACGCCGGGCATTTCAAGCAGCCGGGCCGCAACCAGCGCGCGGCCGGCTTCGTGGTCTACGGACCGCAGACGATCTTCGTGCTGTCGATCGGCAAGCCGACCGAGGCCTTCATCCTCGACCCGCGCAGCAAGCAATTCGTCGAGCTGGGGCGCTCGCTGCAGATCGCCGACGACAGCCACGAGTTCGCGATCAACGCCTCGAACTACCGGCACTGGGACCCGGCCGTGCGCGCCTATATCGACGATTGCTTCGAGGGCGAGAACGGCAAGCTCTCGCGCAACCACAACATGCGCTGGATCGCCTCGATGGTGGCGGACGCCTACCGCATCTTCATGCGCGGCGGCGTGTTCCTGTATCCGGGCGACCAGCGCAAGGGCTACGCCGCCGGGCGCCTGCGCCTGCTCTACGAGGTGAGCCCCGTCGCCTTCCTCGTCGAGCACGCCGGCGGCAAGGCGACGGACGGAAGCCGCCGCATCCTCGATATCGTCGCCAAGGACGTGCACGAGCGCTCGCCGCTCGTCTTCGGCTCGGCCAAGGTCGTCGACACGATCGCCGCCTACCACACCGACCCGAGCCTGGGCGGCCGGGCTCCCGCCTAGCGGCGGGGTGGGCGCGACGCGGGCGGAGCGCTATGTGGCGGCGACCGAGGCGCTGCGGGCGCCACCTGCGCTTCGTGCGCCTGCCGAAAGAACCTGATGAGCCTCGAAGCCCTCATCTTCGACGTCGACGGCACGCTGGCCGAGACCGAGGATTTGCATCGCCGCGCCTTCAACCGGGCCTTCGAGCAACTCGGGCTCGGCTTCGAATGGGGCCACGCGCTCTACACCGAGCTGCTGCAGACGACGGGCGGCAAGGAGCGGTTCATCCGCTACGTCCTCGACCACCAGCCGGATCGCCGTGACCTCCTCGAGCGGGTCGGCGAGGTCCATGCCGAGAAGAGCCGCGCCTATCTTGCGCTGCTCCGCGACGGCGCGCTGCCGCTGCGGCCGGGTGTCGCGCGCCTCATCCGCGAGGCGCGCATAGCCGGCGTGAAGCTCGCCATCGCCACGACGACGACGCCGGAAAACGTCGCCGCTCTGCTCGTCTCGACCCTGGGGCCCGAGAGCCCCGGCTGGTTCGCGATCTCCGCCGGCGACATGGTCGCGAAGAAGAAGCCGGACCCTGCCGTCTATTCGGTCGCGCTGCGCATGCTGATGGTCGAGCCCTCGCACGCGATCGCCTTCGAGGATTCGGTCAACGGGATCGCGGCGGCCCGCGGCGCCGGCCTCGGCGCGGTGGTGGCGACGCCGAGTTTGTTCCTGAAGGATGAGGACCTGTCCCCGGCGACGGCTATCGTCAGCGACCTCGGCGAGCCGGGCGCGCCCGCGCGCGCGATCGGCGGCGCGCGCTTTGACACCGGCTTCGTCGACCTTGCCGGCTTGCGGGGCCTGCTAGACGGATGCACACAGGCGCCCTGACTCGAGGAGCTGCCGTGACCGAACCGCGCAAAGCCGACTATCCGATCGATCCGATGTTCATCGAGCGGTGGTCGCCGCGCGCCTTTGACGGCGCAACGATGCCGGAGGCCGATCTCCTCACAATGTTCGAGGCCGCGCGCTGGGCGCCGTCGGCCTACAATTCGCAGCCCTGGCGCTTCCTCTATGCGCTGCGCGACACGCCGAGCTGGGACAGATTCCTCGGCCTGTTGGTGCCGTTCAACCAGAGCTGGGCGAAGGATTCGTCGGCGCTGGTCATCCTCGTCTCGAACTCGACGATGGTCCCGCCGGGCAAGGACCAGGCGATCCCCTCGCACAGCCATTCGCTCGACGCCGGTGCCGCCTCGTCGAACTTCGCGCACCAGGCCAACAAGCTCGGCTATTACGTGCACGGCATGGTCGGCTTCGACATGGACCGCGCCTTCGCCGAGCTCGGTGTGCCGAAGGGCTATCGAGTCGAGGCGGCCTATGCGGTCGGCAAGCTCGGCGACAAGTCCAAGCTGCCGGAAGGGCTGCAGGCCCGGGAGTTTCCGAGCCCGCGCCTGCCCGTCTCCGAGATCGCCTTCGAAGGCGGCTTCAAGAACGGCTGATCCGGCCTCGGCCATCCGTGGATACGGAGTCGAGCCGCTTCTTGCCCCTCATGGTGAGGAGCGCGAAGCGCGTCTCGAACCAGGACCTACAGATTGCGAGACGCCGGGACCGCCTCGTGGTTCGAGAGCGCTTGATCAAGCCGGCTCGTTCTGCGGGAACATGAAGCGGCGCGCGTCCGCGTCCATCTCGCCCTTCCAGTCATGGCTTGCGCGCAGCTTCTCCGCCTTCTGGGCGGCGGGGCGCGCGTTGATCGCCTCGAAATGCGCCTTCACGTGCGGAAACTGGTCCATCGCGTGCTCGTCGTTGAGGACGCGCGGCAGCATGCGCGCCCAGCCCCACAGCGCCATGTCGACGATCGTGTAGGTCTCGCCGAGCAGGAAACGGCGGTGGCCGAGACGCTCGTCGAGGACCTTATAGTGGCGTTCCACCTCGCGCTTGTAGCGGTTCTTGGCGTAGGCGATCTGCTCGGGCGCGCCATGATGGAAGTGCACCGACTGGCCCGAATACGGCCCGACGCCGGTCGCGACGAACATGAGCCAGGATAGCAGGCCGCCGCGGCCCGCCGGCGTGTCGGAGGACAGGAACTTGCCGGTCTTCTCGGCGAGGTAGAGCAGGATGGCGTTCGAATCGAACACGGTGACTCCGTTGTCGACGATGGCAGGGACCTTGCCGTTTGGATTGATCGCGAGGTAGGCCTCGTCGTGTTGCTGGCCCTTGAGCATGTCGACGGGGATCGGCCGATAGGGCAGCTCGAGCTCCTCGAGCAGGAGCGCGACCTTCATCGGGTTCGGGCCGCTGTTGAAGTAGAAGTCGATCATCGATGAGAGCTCCCATTTTTGATAACGCGGCACGGCCGGCGCCGGGGCACCAGCCAAGGAAGGGCACAACGCACCGATGACCGAAGAGCTGCTTGTCGACCGCAACGATGGGATCGTGACGGCGATCTTCAATCGCCCGAAGGCGCGCAACGCCCTCACCTACGAGATGTACGACGGCCTCGGCGCGCTGCTGGCCGAGATCGAGACCGACAAGGAGGTGACCGCGCTGGTGCTCACCGGCGCGGGCGGCGCGGCCTTCGCGGCGGGCACCGCGATCGCCCAGTTCGAGAGCCTGCGCACGCGCGATGATTCGCTCGCCTACGAGGGTCGGATCGAGACGCTGCTGCACGCGCTCGAGCGATGTCGCGTGCCGACGATCGCCGCGATCCCCGGCGCCTGCACCGGCGGCGGCGCGATGATCGCCGCCTGCTGTGATATCAGGATCGCCGCCGCCAATCTCAAGTTCGGATTTCCGATCGCCCGCACGCTCGGCAATTGCCTGTCGACGCAGAACCTGGCGCGACTCGTCGCTTTGCTCGGAGAGCCGCGCGTGCGGACGATGATCTTCACCGCGCGGCTGATCGAGATCGACGAGGCGCTGGTCACCGGGCTCGTCGCCGAATTGGTGGCAGATGCCGACGCGCTGACGGAGCGCGCCGATGCGCTGGCCCGCGAGATCGCGGCGCTGGCGCCGCTCACGCTGCGCGCCACCAAGGAAGCGCTGCTGCGCCTGCGCGCGCCGGTCGAGCCGGCCAACGACATCGTCGCCGATTGCTACACGAGCCACGACTTCCGCGAGGGCGTCGAGGCCTTCGTCGCGCGACGCAAGCCGCGCTGGGAAGGCCGCTAGTCGCGCCAGCTCAGCGACGCACCGATCGGATGCGTGGGATGCGCCTTGGCGGCAGGGCGCCCGAGTGGGCGCGGCGGGATGCGCCCCGACAGCTCGTCGTTGGCCAGAGCAACAGCCCGCGCGAGCACGGTGCCGGCCGTAGTGGAGAGTGCCGGCTTGCCAGCGCGCTCGAGATCGGTCTGCACGATGACGAGGATCTGGTCGTCGCGCGTGCCGGAGACGAGCTTGTCGACCAGCTTGCCCGCATAGGCCTCGCCCTGCTCGGGCTGCAGCGCCATCGCCTCGGCCGCCCAAAGGGCGAGGTCACGAATGCCGGCGCGATGCGCCAGGAACAGACGCTCTTCGTTGTGCGCGAACAGGTTTTCGGCCGCGTGCTCGCGGTCGTCCAAAAATCCCGACATGGCGATCTCCCGATTCTTATCCGCTCCGATTTTTATCCGCTCGAGGGCATCGGGCCTCCGGAGCGCTTGTAATTGGGAGCTAGGTATCCGCCGGCTTCGCGACAATGTGGGCTGGATTAAAGCCTGGTCAGGTTGGGCTCACTTCTTCGCGCAATTGGCGTTGAGCAGCTGTGCGGTGTCGAGACCCGCCTTGGTCTCCCCCTTTCGATAGGTCTCGCCGGGCGTGAAATCGAGGCGGCCGTTGGGGCCGAAGATTTCGACCGGCTCTTTCGGCGCCCAGCTGCCGTCGGCATTCTGGCCGAATTTCTCGCAGGGGAAACCGGCCGAGGCCGTCGTGGCGCCGACGGCGAGGAAGAGGCCGATGAAAGCGAAGCGGAGCATAAGTCGTCACCCTGTACTTTGGAAAAGACCGGGCGAAACAGGCACCAGGCGGGAAAAGTTTCCCGCACGCCGCCGCCATCCGTCTTTCGGAAAGGTGTCATGACGTCGTCTCCTTTCGACGCCATCTTTCAACGAGCCGTTTCGCGAAGCGGTCGCAAGAACGAAAAGAACGGAACCGCTTGACGGGGAGACCGATGCGGAAAGCTTCGATCAAGGAGACCGGTGAGGAGTTGAGCGCGGCCGAATGGGCGCGATTCGACGCCGCCGTGGCACGCCTCAAGGCGGAACGCGATCAGGCCCAGCCGCGCCAGCAGGAACTCGCTTTGTTCGACGCGCATGAAGCGCCGCTTCCCTGCCAGGCTCACCTGCCGGAGCGTGCCTAGCCGCGCGCCGGGGCTGTCTGCTTCGCGGTGCCGTCCACGCGCGGCACCGGCACCCTGCCCCGCCAGCCTTCGAGGCGGCCGAGAGCGACATTCCGATAATAGGCGAACAGCGTGACATCGCCGCGGGCGAGCGAGATCATCGCGCGCGCCGTCGGCCGCAGGACCCACGAGGCGGCCGCCTTCGCCGGGTAATGGTGCACGCGCAGCACGTGGCCGAGGCCCCGCGCGTAGGCGCGGCCCTTGCGCAGCATCCCGGCGTCGCGGATGTCGAGCTCGGCGTGGTGGCCGTAGACGCTCGGGTCGAACACGCAGGTGAAGCCCTTGTCGAGCGCGCGCAGCACGATGTCCTGCGCCTCGCAGGACTGCCAGGGCGTCGTCGCGCCGAGGCCGATGGCGACGTCGTAGCCCCCGACGACCTCGAGCACGGCGCGGTCGAACAGCACGACCCACTCGATGCCCGTCGTCCAGACGTTGTCGCGGTCGATTCGCGTCACGGTCTGCTCGAAGCGGCCGTTGATGTCGCGGAGGGTCGTGGGATCGGCGGCGCGCCCGGCGAGCACGTCCGCCTTCAGCGCGGCCATGCGCTCGAGAGCGTGTGCGAGAAAATTCGGCGGGTACCAGCAATCGTCATCGGGAAACAGCACGCAGGCGCCGCGCGCAGCGGCGAGGCCGGCGTTGCGGGCTCGGCTCGCGCCCGATTCGCCGGGCGTGCGCAGATGGCGGACGGGGAAGGACCAGCCCTCGGCCTCCGGCGTGCCGACGCGCGAATCGACGTTTTGGTCGACGACGACGACCTCGAAATCCCGATAGGTCTGGGCCTCGAGGGTTTCGAACAAAGCCTGGAACGGCGTCGCCCTGCCGCGCGTCGCAACAACGAGGGAGAGATGCGGATTCGTCATGGCCGCACCGTGCCTCCGCGTCTCTTTCCGCCCCCTTGAGCGGCCGGGTTTAGTTGCCGGAAGGATTAAGAAAGTGGAAACGCGCGCGGCTTGAAACGGGCGCGCCGCTGTGACACTTGAGCCGTCCCGGAGGAGCCGTGCCCCAGATCCACGTTTGCCCGCTGTCGAAGATCCCCGCGACCGTCAGCGCGACGGGCGCGCGCTCGCTGATCACGCTGATCAACCACGGCACGCCCGTGCCGCGCCCGCACGAGATCGCGGCGGCGCGCCACCTTCACGTGCCGGTCTCCGACATCGTCGTCGAGCTCGATGGCCACATCCTGCCGGCCGAGGCGCATGTCGCCGAGATCCTCGACTTCGTCCGTAACTGGGATCGCGCCGAGCCGCTGCTGATCCATTGCTACGCGGGCGTCAGCCGCTCGACGGCGGCCGCCTTCATCGCGGCCTGCGCGCTGGCGCCGGAGCGGCCGGAGAGCGAGATCGCACACGCGATCCGCGCCGCCTCGCCGACCGCCTCGCCCAACACGCTGCTGGTCGAGGTCGCGGACCACATGCTGAAGCGCGACGGTCGCATGGTCGCCGCAGTGGCCGCGATCGGACGCGGCGAGGAGTGCTTCGAGGGCGTCCCGTTCGCGCTCGAGCTGTCGTGAGGGGCGCATGAGCGAGGACGATCCCAACACGGCGATCACGGTGATGCCCTTCGAGGCGGCGATGAAGGAGCTCGAGGCGATCGTCGAAAAGCTCGAGCGCGGCCAGGTCGCGCTCGAGGAATCGATCGCGATCTACGAGCGCGGCGAGGCGCTTAAGGCGCATTGCGATCGCCTGCTGAAATCGGCCGAGGCGCGCATCGAGAAGATCACGCTCTCGCGCGACGGCAAGCCCACCGGGACGACGCCGCTCGACGCGGAATAGCCGACGTTACTCGGGCGCCGCAGGCGAACCCGGAACCGGCGCTCCGTTCTTGCTGGCCGAGGCGCACCGGTTCGGGGTCTCCGCTTCGCTCCGCCTGGAATGACGAGGCGCTAGGCGACTTGCGCGTCGGCACGGCTCGCCGGAGCTTCGGCCGGCGCCACGAGGGCGAGGACGCGATCGCCCGCGGCGACCGAGATCCGGCCGCCCTCGCGCGAGGCGATGGCAAGATCGCCATTCTTGCGCAGCGCCAGCAGGCCGATGGCTTCCTCGCCGCAATCGTCGTCGAGCGTCGCCGGCTTCTTCTCGTCGCCCTCCTCGGCATCGACGTGCTCACGCAGCGCGAAGCGCCAGCCCTCCTTGAAGCGCCGGCGCGTGGCCGCGAACTCGAACGCCGGGCGCCCGACGACGAGGCCGCGCCACTCGCGATCGAGCCCAACCCAATCGTCGATATCGCCGCCGGCCGGCGCCAGCTGGAACACGCGCGAACGGCCGAGCGTCGGGCCGAGCTTGGCGCAGACGAGGCTGTTGTAGACGTCGTTGGGTGTCGCCGCGATCAGGTAGTCGATGCGGCGGCCGGAGAGCGCGTCCGCGCCGTGGCCCGACATGATCTCGGCCTGCAGCACGGGGATGCGGCGCTTGCGCGCCGGATCGAGCGCACCGGGGAAGGTGTCGATGAGCAGGACAGGCGTACCGGCGTCCTGCAGGGCCGCGGCGAGATCGACGGTCCAAGGCGACGCGCCGAGGATCGCGAGACCCGGCCGCTCGCCGAGCGTGAGGCCGAGGCGACGCGCCAGCGGCGCCAGCGTGAAACCGTGCAGCACCATCGTCGCGGCGATAAGCGCGAAGACGGCCGGCATCACGTCCTCCGCGCCGGCCACGCCGGCCGCGGCGAGCTTCGTCGCGGCGACGCCGGCCACCGCGGCGGCGACGATGCCGCGCGGCGCGATCCAGCCGGCGAGCAACCGCTCCTTCCAGGTGAGGCCGCTGCGCAAGGTGGCGAGGGCGATAGCGGCCGGCCTGACGACGAAGACCATCGCGGCGGTGAGCCACAGCACCGGCCAGGAGAGATGCGTGAACAGCGAGCGGTCGAGGCTCGCGGTGAGGACGACGAACAGGGCCGAGACGATCAACACGACGAGCGCTTCCTTGAAGCGCGTCAGCTCGGCGATGCCTGGGATATGCAGGTTCGCCAGCGCGATCCCGAAGATGGTGGCGGCGGCGAGCCCGGCGCCGTCGATCGCGAGGTTGGAGAGGACGTAGACCCCGAGTGCCATCGCGAGCAGGATCGGCGTCTTCAGCGTCTCGGGCGCCTGGTCGTGGCGCACCAGCCATTGCACGAGCAGCGCGGCGCCGATGCCGAGCCCGAGCGACACGACGAGGCCCATCGCGAGCGACGCGGCAAGCGCGCCGTGCGTCTGGCCGCCGGCCAGCATCAGCGCGAGCACGATCGCAGCGAGCAACGCGCCGATGGGGTCGTTGACGATCGCTTCCCACTTGAGGAAGGACGCCGCGCGGCGCTCGAGCCGCGTGTTACGGATCAACGGCAGCACGACCGTCGGGCCCGTCACGACGGTGATCGCGCCATAGAGCATCGCGGCGGTCCAGCCCATGCCGGCGACGAGATGCGCGGCGACGGCGGCGAGCACGAACGAGATCGGCGGCGCGACCATGGTGAGGCGCGCCACGCCCTGTCCGGCGGCGCGCAGTTCCCGCATGTCGAGCGCCAGGCCGCCCTCGAAGACCACGATCGCCACCGCGAGCCCGACCAGCGGCTGCAGGCCGGCGCCGAAGGTGCGCGCGGGCTCGAGCACGCCGAGCCAGGGACCGACCACCAGCCCGACCGCGAACAGCAGCACGATCGCCGGCAGCTTCAGCCGCCACGCGACCCACTGCGCCATGACGCCGCCGACGGCGATGCAGAGGACGGAGATGGCTGTCGTGTGAGTCATGCGGCGATCTCGCCTGGATTCTCGGGCGATGCAACGAGGCCGGCGACTTGCTTTGGCTGCAGGTCTCGGTCCTTTGGGCTGGCGCGAGGGTGAGCGAAGTCACAGACAAGCCAAAGAGCCCAGCTTAGCCGGTCCGGCTAGCCATCCGCCCGAGGAGCCGACATGCCACGCCTTCACCATCTCGCAGCGATGGCCTGCCTGTCCCTCGGCCTCGCCGTGGGCGTGGCACGCGCCGAAGCTTGGAAGATGGACGGCGTCAAGCAGGTGAAGCTGCACACCACCGACGGCAAGACATTCCCGATCGGCACGATCGACTTCAAGCCGCAGAAAGACGATCAGGCGACATTCAAGATCGACCTCGACCCGAAGGCGTTCACGGTCTTCTTTTTGTCGATGCGCAATTTCCAATGCATCGATGGCAAGGACGTCGAGTGCATCGTGCCCTACCCCTACGCCAACCCGATGACCGCCTCGCCGAAGAACCTCGACTGGCTCGCCGACAACTTCCTATTCATGTTCAAGACGAAGGCCGAGCTCGGTGCCATGATGAACAACGGCGTGCGCTTCGACATGAAGCTCACCGACCACGGCATCTCGGGCAAGCCGCAGGCGATCAACCTCGACGACATCTCGTCGCCGCCGGCGAACAAGACGGTGCCCCCTTACCCGCCGGCGGACCGCGACGATTACCCCGACGGTAGCCGCTGGATCAGCGAGATCACGATCGAATAGGCGCCTTACAACTCCGACAGAAACTCGACGGTGCCGTGATCGAGGTCGTAGCGGGCGCCGACGATACCGATGGCCTTGGCCGCCAGCTTCTCGGCGAGGATCGGATCCTTGCGCAGGTGCTCGACCATGCGGTGCACGTTGGCGCGCACGGCGTTGTCGAGCAGGTCGCCGCCGTGCTCGCGCACCTCGAGCACCGAGGGCAGGATCGGCTCGATCATCCGCCCGATCGCGCCGGGGAAGGCGGTGTTCTGCGTCACCACGTCGGCCGCGGCCTTCACGGCGCCGCAGCGCTGATGGCCCATCACCACGACGAGCGGCACGCCGAGCGCGGCCACCGCATACTGGATGCTGCCGAGAGCCCCCGTATCGGTGACCGTGTTGCCGGCGTTGCGGATGATGAAGAGATCGCCGACGCCCTGGTCGAACAGGCGCTCGGCCGGCACGCGCGAATCCGAGCACGAGACGATGGCGGCAAACGGCTCCTGCTTGGTGGCGAGCTCTTGGCGCCGCGGCGCATCGTCGATCTTGTGGCCGCCGCAGGTTCCGGCCGCATAGGCCTTGTTGCCGGTTTTCAGCTTGGCGAGGGCGTCTGCCGGCGTGGGCTTCGTCTTGTTTGCGTCAGGCATCTTTCGCTCTTTCAGACAGGGAGGCGGCAACCTGCTTTGGCCTCCTGGACGCGTCAAGCCGGCGTCTCCGCGCGTCAAACGAGGGGGTGGCGCGGACGGCCTTCATCTTGCGAAGCTCGCTGGCGTTCACCCGGGAGCGCAGATGACGATCGCCTACCATGACGCCACGCCGACCGCCAAGCCGCTCGCCAGCGCGCTGAAGGAACGCCACGTCGCGATGATCGCGCTCGGCGGGGTGATCGGCGCGGGGCTGTTCGTCGGCTCCTCGGCGGCGATCCTGGCGGCAGGGCCGGCGGTGATCCTCAGCTACGCGATCGCCGGCGCGATCGTCTTCCTGGTGATGCGCATGCTCGGCGAGATGGCGGTGGCGCGGCCGGGACTCGGCTCGTTCAACGCCTACATCCGTGACGCCCTCGGCCCGCGCGCCGGCTTCGTCTCGGCCTGGCTGTACTGGTATTTCTGGATCATCGCAGTCGGCGCCGAGACGATCGCCGGCGCCGCGCTGCTGCACGACTGGATCGCCCTGCCCGTCTGGCTCATCGGCCTCGTCCTCATCGCGCTGCTTACCGCGACCAACCTGATGTCGGTGAAGGCCTACGGCGAGTTCGAGTTCTGGTTCTCG
The DNA here is from genome assembly GCA_965277735.1 of Beijerinckiaceae bacterium. Lineage (GTDB taxonomy): Bacteria > Pseudomonadota > Alphaproteobacteria > Rhizobiales > Beijerinckiaceae > RH-AL1. The sequence goes on along the minus strand of CBDIDO010000003.1, from coordinate 1,812,254 downwards.
CTGACCAAGGTGCTGGCAATCGTCGCCTTCATCCTCATCGCCGGCAGCCATCTCGGCCTCGTGACGCTGCACGGCGCGTCGCCCTTCGCGACGCTCACCGGCTCAGGCGGGCTCCTGCCGAAGGGCTTCGCCGCGGTACTTGGCGCGGTGCCGACGGTGATCTTCTCGTTGACCGGTTCGGAGATCGCCTCGATCGCGGCGGCTGAATCCGAGGACCCGCCCGGCAAATGTCGCGCGCGCCTCGCGCACCGTCGCGGCGCGCATCACGATCTTCTACCTGCTTGCGATCGCGCTCATCGTCGCGACTGTGCCGTGGTCGAGCCTGCAATCGGGCCAGTCGCCGTTCGTCGCGGCGATGCGGGAGATCGGCATCCCCCGCGCGGCTGTCATGATGCAGGCGATCATCCTCGTCGCGGTGCTCTCCTGCCTCAACTCGGGGCTCTACGTCTGCTCGCGCACGCTGTTCGAGCTGGCGGACGCCGGCGACGCGCCGCGCGCGCTGGTCGCCGTCGGCGCCCGCAAAGTGCCGGTGCGCTCGATCCTGCTCGGCAGCGCCGCCGGTTTTTTGGCCGCGATCGCCTCGGTGCTGTCTCCAGGACTGGTGTTCGCCTTCCTGCTGGCGACGTCGGGCTCGGTGATCCTCGTCGTCTACATCCTCGTCGCGTTGGCGCAGATCGCCGACCGGCGTCGGCGCGACGCCGCCGGCGAGACCCCGGCCTTCCCGATGTGGCTGTTCCCCTGGCTGAGCTGGGCCGCGATCGCCGGCATCGTCGCGATCTTCGTCACCATGGTGTTCCTGCCCGACCAGCGCGGCCAGCTGCTCGCCAGCGCCGCCGCCGGCGCGCTGGTCGCCGGCGCGGCGGCACCGGCGGGGATAAGTCCTTCTCCCGCAAGCGGGAGAAGGGGTCGCGCGGCCGACGCTCGCCCTATATCAAAGCCGCAGCACACAAACCCGAGACGAGAGCGAAGCATGACACTGACGGTCCTCATCACCGGCGCGACGGCCGGCTTCGGCGCTGCGATCGCCAAGCGCATGGTCGCCGACGGCCACCGCGTGATCGCCACGGGGCGCCGCGCCGACCGGCTCGAAGCGTTCGCCAAGGAGGCCGGCGGCCAGGTGCTGCCCTTCGCGCTCGACGTCACCGACGCGGACGCCGTCGCCGCCCTGCCCGGCAGCCTGCCGGAGGGCTGGCGCGAGGTCGACGTGCTCGTCAACAACGCCGGTCTCGCGCTCGGCCTGTCGCCGGCCTGGGAGGCCGACGTCACGCAATGGGACAAGATGATCGCGACCAACGTCACCGGCCTCGTGCACGTGACGCGCGCGCTGCTCCCCGGCATGGTCGCGCGCGACCGCGGCCACGTCGTCAACCTCGGCTCCATCGCCGGCTACTACCCCTACCCCGGCGGCCACGTGTACGGGGCCAGCAAGGCCTTCGTGAAGCAGTTCACGCTCAACTTGAAGGCCGATCTCGTCGGCAGCTTCGTGCGCGTCACCGATCTCGAGCCGGGGCTGTGCGGGGGCACCGAGTTCTCCGAGGTCCGCTTCGCCGGCGACAAGGATCGCGCCGCCAAGCTCTACGAAGGCGTCGAGGCAATCACCGCCGACGACATCGCCGAGACCGTCTCCTGGGTCGTCGGCCTGCCGCGCCACGTCAACATCAACCGCATCGAGATGATGCCGACCTGCCAGGCGCCAGGCCCGCTGCCGGTGAAGCGCAAGGGCTGAGCCCCGCCAGCTGATAACGCGGCTCGATCGCGAAGGTTGGAGCGTGCGATCTAGGTTCGCCCAACCCTCAGCCGCCGGACGGCTGTCCCGGTGGGAGCGCCACCTCGGCATCCTTCAGCGTCACGCCCGTCGCGCCGAGCTTCAGGGCTGCGCGCACCAGCCAGGCGAGCTTGCGCGCGGCGAGGTCGTAGGAGAGCCCACCATTGGCGTGGATGTTCGAGATGCAATTGCGCTCGGAATCGCGCCGGCCCGGCCGCGGCGCGAAGGTGACGTAGGCGCCGAGGCTGTCGGCCACGCTGAGGCCGGGCCGCTCGCCGATCAGCACGACGATAAGCCGTGCGCCGAGCGCGGCCCCGATCGCATCGCCGAGCGCGACGCGCGCCTGCGTCGCGATCACGATCGGCCCGATCGAGAGCCCCTCGAGAAGCGGGAGCGTCGCCTCGATCAGCTTGGCCGCGTGCGCTTCCGTGGCCGTCGCGGAGAGACCATCGGCGACGACGAAGACGCAGTCGCAGTCCGCCCGTGCAGCTTCCAGCGTTGCAGTGTCATCCGGGTCGAGCGCGCGGCCGAGGTCGGGGCGTTTGAGGTAGGCGGCGCGATCGGGCGCGTGGCTCTTCGCGACGAGCACGTCACGCGGCGCCAGCGCAGTGGCGAGCGCTTCGACATCGAGCGCGGCATGCACGGCGTCGCGCGCCTGGGCGTGCGCGAGCTGGAACGCGAGCACGGCGCCGAGCGGCATCGTATCGCCGCTACGCCCGAGCCCGACCCGCGCCGGCGTCGCCTGGCGCAGCTCGCGCCATGGGTCGGCTACGGGGTCGGTGCTCGTCAAGCGCGGGAGTTGATCGTCGGTCAAAGTCGGAGGATCTCGTCGGCCAGGCTCACACCGACATATACGCGCGGACTTCCTGGTCGACCATGTCGGCCTTCTCGCCGCCGAGCACGACCGAGCCGCGGTCCATGACGATGTAATCGTCGGCGAGCTCCTTGGCGAAGTCGAAGTACTGCTCGACGAGCACGATCGCCATGTCGCCCTTGTTGCGCAGGTAGGTGATCGCGCGACCGATGTCCTTGATGACGGAGGGCTGGATGCCTTCCGTCGGCTCGTCGAGCACGAGCAGGTGCGGGCGGGTCACCAGAGCGCGGCCGATCGCCAGCTGCTGCTGCTGGCCGCCCGAAAGGTCGCCGCCGCGGCGCCCCATCATCGTCTTCAGCACCGGGAACAGCTCGAAGATCTCGTCCTGCACGAAGCGCAGCTTGCGACCGACCGGCGCGAAGCCGGTCTCGAGGTTCTCCTTCACCGTCAGCAACGGAAAGATTTCACGGCCCTGCGGCACGTAGGCGATGCCGCGCTTGGCGCGCGCATGCGCCGGCAGCTTGGCGATGTCGTTGTCCTCCCAGACGATGCGACCGCCGGCAATCGGTTGATGCCCGACGATCGCGCGCAGCAGGGAGGACTTGCCGACGCCGTTGCGGCCGAGCACGCAGGTGACGCGGCCGGGCTTCGCCTTGACCGAGACGCCGCGCAGCGCTTGCGCCGCACCGTAGTAGAGATCGATGCCTTCAACGGAGAGCATGTCTATCGCCCCAGGTACACTTCGACGACTTTCGGATCGGCGCTGACGGCGTCGAGCGTGCCTTCGGCGAGCACCGCGCCCTCGTGCAGGCAGGTGACCTTGACGTCGAGCTCGCGCACGAAGGTCATGTCGTGCTCAACGACGACGACGGCGTGGTCCTTGGCGATCTCGCGCAGCAGCTCGGCCGTCTGTGCCGTCTCGGCGTCGGTCATGCCGGCGACCGGCTCGTCGACGAGCAGCAGCTTGGGGTCCTGCGCGAGCAGCATGCCGATCTCGAGCCATTGCTTCTGGCCGTGCGAGAGATCGGCGGCGCGCCGCGCGCGATGCGCGGTCATCCGCGTCGTCTCGAGGATCTTGTCGATCTTCTCGGCCTGGTCCGGTGCCGGCTTGCCGAACAGGGTGGCGAACGGCCCGCGCGGCGCCTTCAGCGCCAGCAGGATGTTGTCCTCGACCGTGTGGCTCTCGAAGACGGTGGGCTTTTGGAACTTGCGGCCGATGCCCAGCTCGGCGATGGACGGCTCGTCGAGCTTGGTCAGATCGGTCGTGCCGCTGAAATAGACCGTGCCGCTGTCGGGCCGCGTCTTGCCGGTGATGCAATCCATCATCGTCGTCTTGCCGGCGCCGTTCGGGCCGATGATCGCGCGCATCTCGTTGGCCGCCAGCACCAGCGACAGGCCGCGCAGCGCCTTGTAGCCGTCGAACGAGACGCGCACGTCATCGAGATAGAGAAGCGAGCTCGTCAGCACGCTATTTTCGAGCAGGACGCCGCTTTCCATCTGTCATTCCCCCGGCAGCTTGGCCGGCAGGCCGGCATCGATGGCGATCGCCGTGTCGGGCGCCTTGTCTTTGACTGGGGCGCGTCGCGGCCGGCGCCATTGATCGATGAGACCGAGGATGCCCTTCGGCATCAAGATCGTGACGAGGACGAAGAGCAGGCCGAGCGCGAACAGCCACGCGGAGGGCATCGCATCCGTAAGCCAGGTCTTGCCGAGGTTGACGAGGACGGCGCCGAGCGCCGCGCCGACCAGCGTGCCGCGGCCGCCGACCGCGACCCATATCACCGCCTCGATCGAGTTCTGCGGCGCGAACTCGCTCGGGTTGATGATGCCGAGCTGCGGCACGTAGAGCGCGCCGGCGAGGCCAGCCAGGATGGCCGAGAAGGTGAAGACCACCATCTGGTAGCGGTCGATGCGATAGCCGACGAAACGCGTGCGCGATTGCGCGTCGCGGATCGCGACGAGGATCTTGCCGAACTTCGAGCTGACGATCGCCTGCGTGACGATGAGCGTGGCGGCGAGCACGAGTGCGGTGAGCGAGAAGAGGACGGCACGCGTCGCATCGGCGTCGATCGGGAAGCCGGCGATGGATTGGAAGTCGTTGAGGCCGGTGTTGCCGCCGAAGCCCATGTCGTCGCGGAAGAAGGCGAGCATGAGCGCAAACGTCATCGCCTGCGTGATGATGGAGAGATAGACGCCGTTGACGCGCGAGCGGAAGGCAAGGAAGCCGAACACGAAGCCAAGCAGGCCCGGTACGGCGAGCGCGAGGAGGATCGCCAGCGGCAGCTTCAATGGGCTGTGGAAGTTGACGAATGCCGTGAGCAGCGGATTGGCTCCGCGCTGCCCGATCGTGTGCATCAGATCCATGCCCATCATGTAGCCGCCGAGCGCGAAGAAGGCGCCGTGGCCGAGCGAGAGGATGCCGCAGAACCCCCAGATCAGGTCGATGGAGACGGCGAGCAGCGCGAAGGTCAGGTACTTGCCGAACAGCACGACGAGATAGGCCGGCAGGTGGAACGGCGAGCCGACCGGCGCTGCCAGCAGCAGCAGCGGGACGAGGATGGCGAGCGCGACCAGGATCGCGACCGCGATGGAGGTGCGCGAATGATCGCGCAGCAGGCGGGCTGTCAGCATCTCACGCCTCCACCGCTCGGCCCTTGAGCGCGAACAGGCCGCGCGGGCGCTTCTGGATGAACAGGATGATGAAGACGAGGATCGCGATCTTGGCGAGCACCGCGCCGGCGATCGGCTCCAGGAACTTGTTGCCGATGCCGAGCGTCAGCGCCGCCACCAGCGTGCCCCAGAGATTTCCCACGCCGCCGAACACGACAACCATGAAGCTGTCGATGATGTAGCTCTGGCCGAGGTTGGGCGAGACGTTGTCGATCTGCGACAGCGCCACGCCCGCGATGCCGGCGACGCCGGAGCCCAGGCCGAAGGCGAGCGCGTCGATGCGGTTGGTGTCGATGCCCATCGCCGACGCCATGCGGCGGTTCTGCGTCACCGCGCGGATGCGCAGGCCGAACGGGGTGAGCCGCAGCAACGCCTGCAGGGCGAAGAACACCGCGACCGAGAAGACGATGATCCAGAGGCGGCTTTGCGTGATCGTCAGGCCCGCGAGGTTGAACGAGCCCGACATGAAGGGCGGCGAGCCGACATCCTTGTTGTTGGCGCCGAAGATCGTGCGCACCAGCTGCTGAAGGATCAAAGAGACGCCGTAGGTCGCGAGCAATGTCTCGAGCGGACGGCCGTACAGGAAGCGGATGACGGTGCGCTCGATGAGAATGCCGAACAACCCAGCCACAACGAAGGCGACGGGCAGCGCGAAGACCAGCGAATAGTCGGCGAGACCCGGGACGTAGGCCTGGATGACCTGCTGCGTCACGTAGGTCGCATAGGCGCCGATCATCACCATCTCGCCATGCGCCATGTTGATGACGCCCATCACGCCGAAGGTGATTGCGAGGCCGATCGCCGCCAGCAGCAGGACCGAGCCGAGCGAGAGGCCGTAGATCACGTCGCGCACGTGACTGAGCAGCGTGAGGCGCGTCTGCACAGAGGATTTCGCCTGCGTGGCTGCGGTCGCGAGAGCGCCGCTGCTACCGGACAGCACCTGATCGATGACGGCGAGCGCCTCGTAGCCGCCGGCGCCGGCGACCGTGTTGATGGCGGCGATGCGATCGGCCTCCGGCGCGTCGCTCTTCAGTGCGACGAGGGCGGCACGCGCCTGGCTGATCGCCGTCTTGGCGGTCGCATCTTTTTCCTTGGCCTCGGCGGCCGTCAGCGCGGGAAGTGCGGCGGCATCGCGGGCGTGGAAGATGGTGCGCGCGGCCTCGGCGCGCTGCGCGGGATCGGACGAAGCGAGCATCGCCGTGCCCATGGCGGCGACGAGCGCACCGCGGACGCGGTTGTTGAGGCGCACGGACTTGAGGTTGGCCGGTGCCGGCGTCACCGGCTTGCCCGTGACGGCGTCGGTCACCTGCCCGGCCCCATCCTTGATGTAGACCGCCTTGGTGTCGGGCGCGAAGACGACGTGCTCGTCCTTCAGTGCCCCGAGGATCGTCGCGGCGCGCGGGTCGCCGCTGGTGCCGAGCGCGGTGACCGCCTTGTTGGTGGCGGAAAAGCTGTCCTTGCCGAGATCCTGCACGATGATGGCGAGCGTCGCGGGATCGGCGTGGACCGGCGCGAGGCTGAGCCACGCGAAGAGGGCGACAGCGACGGCGCGGAGGGCGCGCATCACGAGCCTCCGCAGGTCTTCGTCACCGTGTTGTAGTCGCCGCACTTCAGGCCCTTCCAGTCGGCGACGAGGTCCTTCGAGCCCTCGACATATTTCGACCAGGGCTCGCCGGGGATCAGCGTCTCGGATTTCCAGACGACGTCGAACATGCCGTCGTCCTTGATCTCGCCGATGAACACGGGCTTCGTGATGTGGTGGTTGACGAGCATCTCGCTCACGCCGCCGGTGAGGTTCGCCTGCTTGATGCCGGGCAGCGCGTCGATCACCTTGTCGGGCGTCGGATCGCCGGCCTTTTCGACCGCCTTCACCCACATGTTGAAGCCGATGTAATGGGCTTCCATCGGGTCGTTGGTGGTGCGCTTCGGGTTCTTGGTGAACTCGTGCCAGTCCTTGATGAATGCCTTGTTCTCCGGCGTGTCAATCGACTCGAAGTAGTTCCACGCCGCGAGGTGGCCGACGAGCGGCTTGGTATCGATGCCGGCGAGTTCCTCCTCGCCCACCGAGAAGGCCATCACCGGGATGTCGGTCGACTTGATGCCCTGGTTGCCGAGCTCCTTGTAGAACGGCACGTTGGCATCGCCGTTGATCGTCGACACCACCGCGGTCTTCTTGCCCGCGGAGCCGAAGCGCTTGATGTCGGACACGATCGTCTGCCAATCGGTCTGACCGAAAGGCGTGTAGTTGATCAAGATGTCTTCCGCCGCGACGCCCTTGGCCTTGAGGTAGGCCTCGAGGATCTTGTTCGTCGTGCGCGGGTAGACGTAGTCGGTGCCGGCGAGCACCCAGCGCTTGGTGCCGCCACCATCGTCGCTCATCAGATAGTCGACGGCGGGGATCGCCTGCTGGTTCGGCGCCGCGCCGGTGTAGAAGACGTTGCGCTCGGATTCCTCGCCCTCGTATTGCACGGGGTAGAAGAGAAGGTTGTCGAGCTCCTTGAAGACCGGCAGCACCGACTTGCGCGACACCGAGGTCCAGCAGCCGAAAACGGCAGAGCACTGATCCTTCGAGATCAGCTCGCGCGCCTTCTCGGCGAACAGCGGCCAGTTCGAGGCGGGGTCGACGACGACGGGCTCGAGCGGCCGGCCGAGCACGCCGCCCTTGGCGTTCTGCTGCGCGATCAGCATCAGCATCACGTCCTTCAGCGTCGTCTCGCTGATCGCCATCGTGCCGGAGAGCGAATGCAGGATGCCGACCTTGATCGGCTCCGCCGCGCGCAGCGATGTCGGGATCAGGCTCGATGCCGCCGCGGCCCCCGCGCCTCGCAGAAGGAGCCGCCGGTCGACGGGGTGCAGGAGGGGATTTGCCATGGCGGTGCGTCTCCAGTCGTTCGGAGTCAGGCGAAGATGAAGCCTCCAAGCAAAAAGGGTGCACTTTGCCGAGGTGACGTTACGGCAGGAGTTCTTCCGACGTTGGCAGGCGCGAGGCCATTCACCCGGCGCAGCGGGCGCTTCCTTTGCTCGGCGTCCGAGGCAGCGTAGGGATTGACCGCACGCCGCAGTCAAAGAGCCTATTTTTTGTGCACTCTTAACGCCGCCCGCGGCCGTCCGGGCGTCAGGGTGTGCTCTCAAAAAGGCCGAGCCGCGTTCGTGGCGAGCGCCGCTTACGCACAGATCTCGAGGCTCATCGCGAAGACGCGAGAATCGCCCGGTTCGAGCGCGACCGCGCCCGGCTTCGTCGCAAGCTCGCCGCGGAAGCCTTGCGGCGCCGCATAGCCCTGCCACGGCTCGATGCAAAGGAAGCCCGCGCCGGGCTTCGACCAGAGCCCGAGGTGCGGCATGGCCGGGAAACGGACCTTGACGCTCGGTCCGGCCGGCGAGCGGTATTCGAGCGCGCGTGAATGCACTGCGTCGAGGATGAGCACGTCGTCGTCGAACAGCGCTTCGGACAGAGCGAGGCGTCGACCGGCGATCGGAGTCGCCGCGGGCGCGTCGCGCAACAGACCGCCGCTGAGCCGGCGCACCGGCGCGTCCTCCTCATCTGCAAAGACGATCTCGTGCTCCGCCTTGGGACCGCCACTCGGCAGCGGCCAACGCAGCGCGGGATGGAAGCCGAATGAGAGCGGCATCGGCGCCTCGCCTCGATTGCCAACGGTCGCCTCGATCGTCAGCGTCGGGCCGTCGAGCGCGTAGCGGACATCGAGACGGAAATCGAAGGGATAAATTTCGCGCGACGCATCGGAGGCCTCGAGCCTGAAGGAGCAGCTCGTCTAGTCACTCGCGACAAGATCGAAGGTCGATATGCGCGCGAGCCCGTGCTGGCGCATCGGGGTGATCTTGCCGTCGATGAGCAGCAGGTCGTCCGGCACCTTGCCGACGATCGGAAACAGGAGCGGCGCGCGGCCCTTCCAAAAGGCGGGATCGCCATCCCAGAGAAAGTCGCGCCCGCCGGCATCGCGCAACGCGACGAACTCGGCCCCGAGCGGGCTCACCTCGACCTCGAGATCAGCGTTTCGCAGGCGGGTCGGTTCGGCGCGAACCGGTTCAGCGCCGGTCCGTTCAGCACTCATGGCGATCCCTTCAGTATCCGCCGCCAAGTCGGGCCACTGGAGGTAACGCCGCAGCGGCGCTGTCCGCAAGCGACGCGGGCTGGCGAGCTAGGCCGACCGGATCTGCGTTTGCGGCGCGTAGAGGATCAGGTCCCGGGGCGAGTAGAGCTCGATCTCGAGCTCGTCGTAGGACACATCGATCACGTTGCCGGTTGTTCCTTCCGCGATCTGCCGCTCGCCGGAGCCGATCGTGTAGACGGCCTCGACATCGCGAGGGACGCGAGCAACCGGCACTTGTCTCGTCACCACCTTGGGCGGGATGACGCGGATAGCAGTGATGCGGTCGATGATCATGCGCACAAGACCAGCCTGGGGACGCGCAATGTGCGCCGCTTGCCGCTTGGTCAGGGAAGCCCGGCGACGTCCTCGTCTGAAAAGGCGGTGTCGATCCCGAAAACACGATCGATAAAACGCGATCCATCGCGTGACGCGTGACGTAGCGGCAAGCCTTTGGGACGACCGGTCCCGCCCCCTTCATTTGCGCCCATCCCAAACGAAGGGTATGCATGGCGCTCGTTGGGCAGCGCGTGAGATTCGAGGAACAGGTATGGGCGATCTTATTGAGCTCAAGTCGCGGATCGCGCAGAGCCTCGGGAACGAGGAGACGCCCGATTTCGACGCCTTCCTCGTCGCCGAAGGCCTTGAACTCCTTGCGGACTTCCGATCCATCGAGGATCCCGCCGTCCGCCAGTCGATCATGCAGATGGTCTCGAAGATCGCGACCGCCTTGCGCACGGTGCCGGCAAGCGACGATCGATAAGGCTAGTGGCTTCCGGCCCCGGTGGGGCCGTAGCCCAGGCGCCGCATGACTTCCGAAATCGCAAAGTCGATCGAGGCAACGAGCCGCGTCTCGTTCGAGTGCTGCGCCGTGGCCCGCGCCAGCAGCAGGTAGTCGGCGATGATATCGACGGAAGCGATCGGCTTGGTCGCCTTCGTCGCCGGCGCGATGATCGCCTTGCCGAGGATGTTTCTGTTCTCGCCGGATTGATCTTCGATCTCGTTCAAGGTCCCCAAGTAGCCGATGAACAAGTGATCGACCGGTGAGATCGAGGGCGTCGCGCCCGCCACGACCCTGACGTAGACGTTGCTGACGTGGCGGAGCCGATATTCCACCGAAAACGCCGCCATCGAGGCGCAGGCTTCCTTGAAAAAATCGTCGGTGCTCTGCCGATCGTCGGCATGCAGCATGTCGAGCCAGCCGTCGCCCATCGCCGCCTCGGCCGATTGTCCCGTGAAGACGGTCCATTCGGGACCCGCATAGGTGATGCGACCATCGCGCGTCGACGCCCAGATCATCGTAAGCACCTCAGAACATATTTGTCATAAATCCTACAGATCAATTCGAGGTTCCGTATCGTCGTGGCGTCCGAGCGGACCGAGCGTCCGCCGCGCCTGACCAGTTTCAGGTAAGTCGAAGGTTTCATTGAACCGACCGCCCCGGGGCCCGAGAACGGCGCGGGGTTTCCGAAGGGGCGAGCGATGCTCAAAGCGGGTCTCACCGTTGCTATCGTCCTTCTCGCGTCCGCTGCCGTTGCGCAACCGCTCGCCGTCGCCAGCGGCACCGCGCTCACCTTCACATTGACCGGCGCGCCGCCGAAGCCGGGTCTCGTGCGGCGCCGACCGATCGGGGCGTCGGAGCCGGCGGACGGCGAGATCACCATCAGTCTGGCACCGGCAGGAAATGCCGTCCGGGTCGCCAAGCTTCATGTGTACGAGCGCTCGCACGCGACGATCGCCTTCGAGGCGACGGCGATGCGCGGGACCAAGGTGCTCGCCACGCAGATCGTCTGCGGTCATCTGGAGACGGATTCGTGGGTCACGTTGCCGGCCACGACGGAGGCGGTCGCACTTTCCGGCTTCGCCATGACCGAAAAGAGCTGCGGACAATGACGCTGCGACGCCTCTGAGCGCCGCGCTTGCGGCTCCTTGGTCGCCGTCCCAGGCGCGGCACGCGCCAATGATTCTTCGGCCGAGTTCGCCACCGGCGGCCTGCGGTTCAAGAAGGATGTGGGTATCGCGATGCGGGCGGAAAACCCGCTCGTGTCGTCTTGTCGGCGCTCGCGTGATTGAAGAACGTGTAGGCGATGCGCACGTGCTCCTGCGGTCGGCGCGAAAGTCGCGCCGCAAGGCACGCAGCCGTTGATCCGTCCCCAGCGCTGACGTGTCCCCCTATCGGCCGAACGCTAGCACATCTGCCGCACCCCGAAGCGCTCGAGCCTGTGGTAGCGCTGCGCGACGACCCTCGAACGTGGTGGCAAGATGCGCGTTGGCCCGGTGACGATCATCGCTCTCTCGTTGGCTGCGGCGGCCGAGCCGGCCTTCGCTTTGCAGGCGAACGACACGATGAAGGCCTGGGAACAGGCATCGGTGAGCGAGCGCGCCGCGCTTCTCGAGCGCCTGGTCGGGAAACGCGGCGGTGACATCGCCAGCATCAAGACATGCCTCGACGCGGCATCGGAAGTCGCTGGTCACGCCGAACTCGAGATCGCGCAGGTCGCAAAGGCATGTGCGGTCGCAAAGGACAACGGCGATCCCGTCTGACGCCGATCTTACTGGTGCTCGAACGCGCCCGCGATGGACAGATGCAGTGTGTCGCCGATCAGCGGGACGTATTTCTTCACGCCGAAGTCGGAGCGCTTGACGTCGCCCTTGGCCTCGAAGCCGACCGTGTATTTCTTGTCCAAGGGGTTCACGCCGGCGCCGACGAAGGACACCTCGAGCGTCGCCGGCTTGGTCACGCCGTGGATCGTCAGATCGCCGGTGACCTTCGCTTTGCCCTTGCCCGCCGGCGTCACTTTCGTCGAGACGAAGGTCATGTCCGGAAACTGACCGGCATCGAGCCAGTCCGCGCTGCGCAGCTCCTCGTCGAGCTTGGTGCTGGTCGTCATCACCGATTTCACGGGCACGCTTACTTTCAGCGCGCTGGCGCTGGCCGTCTTCGGGTCAAGCGTCAGCTCGCCGTCGGCGCCGGAGAACGTGCCGGTGTAGGTGGAAAACCCCATGTGCGAGACGGAGAACATCACCTGGGTATGGTTGGGATCCACCTTGTAGCTGCCGCCCTCGACCCTGGCGGGATCATGGGTCGGCGGCGTCTGGGCCAGGGCCGGGACGGATGTGGCGATCGCGAGAGCGGCGGCCAGCGAAACAGCGTGTGTCTTCACGTCGAGTGATCCTCGTGAGCGGAGCCACCTTTTAGCGACCGAGATTCATCGGCAAAATCCGCATAATATGGGCTAGTCTTTTCGGAGAATTCGAAAAGAGCCTGACATGAGCGAACCCGGCACGCCGACGATCGACCAGCTGCAGGTGTTCCTGGCGGTGGTGGAGACAGGCTCGCTTGCCGCGGCCGGCCGCAAGCTAAACCGCGCGACGTCGGCGATCAGCTACGCGATCGACCATCTCGAGGCCGGCCTCGGCATCGCCTTGTTCGATCGCGAGACGACCCGCAAGCCGCAGCTCAGCGAAGCGGGTCGTGCGGTGCTCGTCGAGGCGCGGGCGCTGTCGCGCGGGCTCGACAGCCTGCGGGCGAAGGTGAAGGGACTTGCCGGCGGCCTGGAGGCGGAAGTCTCGCTGGTCGTCGACGTGATGCTGCCGACCCCGGATCTCGTCGCGGTGCTGCAGGCGTTCCAACAGGCGTTTCCGACCGTGCCGATCCGCCTCTACATCGAGTCGCTCGGCGCCGTCGGCCAGCACGTGCTCGACGGCGTGGCGACCCTCGGCATCTGCGGACCGTTCCGGCTCGAGTCGGATCGCCTGGAATACATCCCGTTCCGCGACCTCGAGCTGATCCCGGTGGCGGCGCCGACGCACCCACTGGCCTCGGGCGCGGACGCAGGCATCGGCGCGGCGCGGCGCCACGTGCAGCTGGTGCTGACCGACCGCTCGACCCTCACCGCCGGGCAGGATTTCGGTGTCTTCGCCGATCAGACGTGGCGGCTCGGCGATCTCGGCGCCAAGCACGCTTTGCTCCTTGCCGGCATCGGCTGGGGCAGCATGCCTGCGGCGATGGTGCGCGCGGACCTGGCGGCGGGGCGCCTCGTGATGCTCGACCTTCCCGACTGGAAGGGCGGCACGTTCACGATGCATCTCCTCCACGCCACCGGCACGCCGCCGGGGCCTGCGGGGCAATGGCTGATGCAGCGGTTCATCGACAGCAGCGCCGTCAGCGCGTGACCCGCCTTGTCGCACAAGCCTTCAGCGAAGCTTGTCGCTCGCCGCCGTCACGAACGACCGCCATCCGCCACTGATTTCCGTGGCGCCTTCGACCGCCCAGCGCTCGCACAGGAAGCCGCTCGGCATCGAGCCGTCGGTCATCGCGATGCGGCCGATGCCGAGCGGTTGCGGGATGGCGGCGACGAAGCGGCCGAAGGCGTCTGGGGTGAGCGACCAGACCTCGGCGGGGACGCCGAGCCCGGCGAAGCTCGGCTCGCGCACGAGCCCCGGCTTGGGCGGCGTCGTGCTTGGGAGCGCGAAGAGTCGGTAGTCGCTCGCCGTCGTCACCTCGCGCACGAATGTGCCGCCGAGCGCGACGAGTTCCCTGTTGAGCGGAAGGCCGGTGAGATGCGCGCCGACGACGGCCAGCTCGATGCGGCCGTCCGGTGGCGTCTGCGGCATCGGGCCCGGCGCGACGCGGGCGCGGCCCATGCCGCAGCCGGCGGCGCGATGCAGCGCGTCGGCGAGCGGCGCCAGCGCGTCGTCGCCGGAGCCGGGGCCGACCAGCGTCACGCCGAAGGCGAGACCCGCGCCCGTGAAGCCGGCCGGCACGGCGATGGCGGCAAGGCCGAGCAGATTGGCGAAGTTCGTGTAATGGCCGAGCCGGCTGTTGAGGCGGATCGGATCGGCCCGCATCGCCTCGACCGTGTAGGTCGTCGGCGCCGTCGGCAGCAGCAGCGCATCGCACGCCGCCCACGTCGCCTCGGTGCGACGGCGCAGCGCCTCGAGCGCGTAGCGGCCCTTGAACGCGTCGACCGCGCTGAAGCGCCCTGCCCCTTCGACGATGGCGCGCACCGCGGGATCGAAATCGGCGGCATGGGTCGCGGCAAAAACTTCGAGCGCGGCGAGCCGTTCGGCGACCCACGGCCCGTCATAGAGGAGCACCGCCGTCTCGCGGAACGGCGCATAGTCGAACGCGACCGGCTCCGCGCCGAGCGCGGCGAGACGACCGACGGCGGCCTCATAAAGCGCTGCCGTCTCGGCATCGCCGAAGAACTCGCGATCCTCCGGGCGGAGCACGCCGATCCGCGGTCGCGCCGGCAACGCCACGGGTGCGCCGAGGCGCGAGAACGCGTCCGCCGCATCGAAGCCTTCGGCGATCTTGCGGATGGCGACCGCGTCGGCGACGGAGCCGGCGAAGATCGAGATCGTGTCGAGGCTCCGGCAGGCCGGCACCATCCCCGTCGAGCTGATCCGCCCCGGCGTCGGCTTGATGCCGACGATGTTGTTCAGCGCCGCCGGCACCCGACCCGACCCGGCCGTATCGGTGCCGAGCGCAAAGACCGCGAGGCCCGCGGCAACGGCGACCGCCGAACCGGAACTCGAGCCGCCGGAGATGTAAGCAGAATCGAAGACGCAGCGCGGTGCGCCATACGGCGAGCGTGTCCCATTGAGCCCCGTCGCGAACTGATCAAGGTTGGTCTTGCCGATGACCAACGCACCCGCGGCACGCAGTTGCGCGACGGCGAAGGCGTCGTGCGCCGGCGTGTAGGCGAAGGCCGGGCACGCGGCGGTCGTCGGCATCCCGGCGACGTCGATATTGTCCTTCACGGCGTAGGGCACGCCCCACAGCGGTAGGCTGTTCGGCGTCGGCGCCCGGCGCAACAGCGCCTCCGCCTGCGACCTGAGCCCCTCGGGGTCGGCGGCGGTGATGAAGATCGCCGGATCGTTAGAGGCCGCCATGCGGGCGGCGAGCGCGTCGGCGACGTCGAGCGGCGACGTCCCGCCCGCGTAGAGGGCGCGCAGGCTCGCGAGGTCCAGCATCTCCGGCAGCATCGGTCAGCCCTCCTCGAGGATCGCGACGAGGTCGCCGCCGCGAAGCGTGCGGCCCTCCGCGGTGCGCAATTCAACGATCGTGCCGGCGGCGGGCGCCGGGATCGCGATCTCCATCTTCATCGATTCCAGGATCGCCACGGTCTCGCCGGCCGCAACGCGCTGGCCTTTATCGACGAGCAGCTTCCAGACATTGCCCGGCACCTGCGCGGCGATGCCGATCGCGCCCGCCGGCACGGCGCCGGGCTCGCCCACGGGCGGTGCCTCGTCGGCGGAGAAGACGTCGAGGCCTTCCGCATGCCAGCGCTCGCGCTCGTCGGCGAAGGCCGCCTGCTGGCGCGCCCGAGCAGCCGCGATCGCGTCGGCCTCGCCCGCCAGCGCTGCCCTATGCTCGGCATAGGAGAAGCGCCCCTCCTCGATGCGGACGGGATAGGCACCGTGCGGGAACGCCGCGCGCGCCTCGGCCAGCTCCGCGCCGTCGACGGGAAAGAAGCGGATCTGATCGAAGAACCGCAACAGCCACGGCTTGTCTTCGAACGGCCCAACCTTGCGCCACGTATTCCACACCTGGATCGTGCGGCCGAACAGCTGGTACCCGCCCGGCCCCTCCATGCCGTAGATGCACATGTAGGCGCCGCCGATCCCGACGGCGTTCTCCGGCGTCCACGTCCGCGCCGGATTGTACTTGGTGGTCACCAGACGATGCCGCGGGTCCGTCGGCGTCGCGACCGGCGCGCCGAGATAGACGTCGCCGAGGCCCATGACGAGGTAGCTCGCATCGAACACGACGCGGCGCACGTCACCCTCGCTTTCGAGCCCGTTGATGCGCCGGATGAACTCGATGTTCGACGGGCACCAGGGCGCGTCGGGCCGTACCGTCTCCTGGTAGCGCCGCATCGCAAGCTGCGCCTGCGGATCGTTCCAGGACAGCGGCAGGTGGACGATGCGGCTCGGCACGGTGACGGCGTCGGCCGGTGGCAGGCTGCGCTCGATCTCGCGCAGCAGGGCGAGCACCTTGGCGCGCTTCACGCGGGTGCCGTCGTAATGGACCTGCAGCGAGCGGATGCCCGGGGTGAGATCGATCAGCCCGTCGAGCTTGGCCTCGGCTACGGCGGAGGCCAGCAGATGCACGCGAAGGCGCAGCGCGATGTCGAGCGCCATCGGCCCGTATTCGACGAGAATGTTGTCGTCGCCCTGCCGGCGATAGACGGCGGGGATGTCGCCCGATTCGACCGCAAGGATCGGGCTGCCGAGATCGTCCGCTTTCCGACGAACGTTGGGCCGCGCCAGCGCGTCGTCCTCGGGCCGCTTGGCGGCCACGAAGCGCACGCTGTCGCCCGGCTTCAGCTGCCCGAGCTTCCACAGATCCTCGCGCGCGACCACGGCGGGGCAGACGAAGCCGCCGAGGCTCGGGCCATCCGGCCCCAGCAGGATCGGCATGTCGCCAGTGAAGTCGATCGCACCGACGGCATAGGCGTTGTCGTGCAGGTTGGAGGGATGCAGGCCGGCCTCGCCGCCATCGGGCCGCGCCCAGCGCGGCGTCGGGCCCATCAGCCGCACGCCCGTGCGGGCCGAGTTGAAATGCACCTCGTAGCGGGCCGCGAAGAGGTCGGTGATGTCGGCGGCCTGGAAGAAGTCTGGCGCGCCATGCGGCCCGTAGACGACGGCGAGCGTCCACGCGTTCGTCAGCGGTGCTGGATCGACCGCCACGGCGGAGTCCGCGGGCCGGTCGGCGAGATGAAGCACATCGCCGGTCTTCAGGGTGCCGGTGGCATGGCCGCCGAAGCCGCCGAGCGCGAAGGTCGCGCGCGAGCCGAGAACGGCGGGCGCCCCAAAACCGCCGCGCACGGCGAGGTAGGCGCGCTGGCCGGGGCCCGCGATGGCGCCGATCGCGAGCACCTGCCCGGCGGCGACGCGGACCAGCGCGTCGTGCGGCACCGCCATGCCATCGAGTGCAGCCGGCATGTGCGCGCCGGCGATCGCCACCTCAACTGCAATGTGGAAACGCAGCGTCGGACCGGCGACCGTCATCTCGAGGGCGACGGCTTCGGGATCGTTGGAGACGAGAGCATTGGCGCGCGCGAAGGATCGCGGGTCCATCGGACCCGACGGCGGCACACCGACATGCCAGAGGCCGAGCCGCCCCGGCATCTCCTGCAGGCTCGATTGCGCACCGGGCGCGATGATCTCGATGCTGCGCGGCGCGAACGCGAAGTCGCGCAGCGCCGCCGTCGTGACGTCAGCGTTCGCGAACATCGGCGAGGCGGCGATCGCGCCGAGGTATGCGAGATTGGTCTCGATGCCCGACACGCGGGTCGCGGCCAGCGCCTCGCGCAGCGCCGCGACGGCGGCGGCGCGATCCGCACCGGTCACGATGATCTTCGCCAGCATCGGATCGTAGTTCACACCGACATCTGTGCCGCGCTCGATCCAGGTGTCGACGCGGGCGCCCGCCGGCCACGCGACCTCGGTGAGCCAACCGGCGCTGGGCTGGAAGCCGGCATGCGGGATCTCGGCATAAAGCCGCGCCTCGATCGCCGCGCCGCGCGGCACCAGCGGGCCACGCGCGAGTGCGGCGCCGATCGGGTCCTCGCCGGCGGCCTGCCGGATCATCCATTCGACGAGGTCGATGCCGAAGACCGCCTCGGTCACCGGATGCTCGACTTGCAGGCGCGTGTTGACCTCGAGGAACGAGAACTCGGCCCGCTTCGCGTCGTAGATGAACTCGACCGTGCCGGCCGATTCATAGGCGACGCTCTCGCAAAGACGCGCGGCGGCGGCATGCAGCTTTGCACGCACGTCGTCCGGCAGGTCGGGCGCCGGCGTTTCCTCCAAAACCTTCTGGTTGCGCCGCTGTAGCGAGCAGTCACGCTCGCCGAGCGCCACCACCCTGCCCCGGCCGTCGCCGAACACCTGCACCTCGATGTGGCGAGCGGCGGCGACGAAGCGCTCGAGATAGACGCGCGCATCGCCGAAGCTCGCCTTCGCGGTGCGCTCCACCGCCGCGTATTTCTCGCGCAGCGTCGCCGCATCGGGGCACAGCACCATGCCGATGCCGCCGCCGCCCGCGGTCGACTTTAGCATGACGGGGTAGCCGACGCGCTTCGCCGCGGCGAGCGCCGCCTTGACGTCATCCAGCAGGTCGGAGCCCGGTAACAGCGGCACGGCGCTGGCCGCGGCGAGGTTGCGCGCGGTGTGCTTGAGGCCGAAGTCGCGCAGGTGGGCAGGCTTCGGGCCGACGAAGACGAGGCCCTCGGCCGCGAGCCGCTCGGCGAAGCCCGCGTTCTCCGACAGGAAACCATAGCCCGGATGCACTGCCTCCGCGCCCGTTGCCTTGCAGGCGGCGATCACGGCCTCGACGTCGAGATAGCTCTGTGCTGCCGGCGCGGGGCCGAGACGCACCGCCTCGTCGGCATCGAGCACCGGCCGCGTGAAGCGATCGGCGTCGGAATAGACGGCCACTGTGGCGATGCCCATGCGCCGGCACGTGCGGATCACCCGCGCGGCGATCTCGCCGCGGTTCGCGATGAGGAGCTTCTTGAACATGCCTAGCCGCTTATCGTGATGCGGATCGGCGTCGGGTCGAAGCCGTTGCAGGGATTGTTGACCTGCGGACAATTCGAGATCGCGCAGATCACGTCCATCTCGGCGACGAGCTCGATGTAATCGCCCGGCTTGGAGACGCCGTCGACCACGGTGATCGCACCGGAGGGCTCGATCGGCACGTTCATGAAGAAATTGAGGTTGGGCACGATGTCGCGCTTGCTCAGCCCGTAACGCGCCATGATCAGCACGAAGTTCTCGCGGCACGCGTGCTGGTAGCGCGTCTCGTGGCCGAAGCGCACGGTGTTGGACTCGCACGAGCAGGCACCGGCGCAGGTGTCGTGCAGGCCGCAGCTGTCGGCGGTCACGGTCAACATCGCGTTGCCGCGGTTCGACATGATCTTCGTGCCGGTCGAGATGTAGGCCGAGCCCTGCTCGCGCAGCGTGTCCTGCGCGGAATAGCGCTCACCCATGTCGGCCGCGGCATAGAACAGCGTGTCGACGGCCTGGCAGCCCTTCGTGTCCTCGATGCGCAGGGTCTGGCCCTTGCACACCAGGCCGGACCAAGGCGCGCGCGCGGGCACGATCTCGTCGAGGATGATGGTCATGATCGTCCTCCTCAGACCGCGATCGCCGCGAGATTGTCGAAGCCGCGACGCGCTTCGTCGGTCGCCGTGCGGCACAGGTCATCGACGCCGGGCTCCGCCGACGAGATCTGCAGCACGTCGACCGAAGCCGCCGCGTAGTGCGGTGCGGGGTCGAGCGGATGCGGACAGTTCGAGAGCGCGAGCAAGAGGTCCATCTCGGCGCGCAGCTCGACATAGTCGCCACCCTGCCGGCGCTCTGGGTGCCACAGGAAGCGGCCTTGCGCGTCGACGCGGACCGGCGCGAACAGCGAGATGCAGGGCGGGATGTCACGCGCGTCGAGGCCGAGCTTCATCGCGGCGAGCAAGAAGTTGTCGCGCGTGTTGCGCGTGCCCTCACCGTAGCGCCGCGCATTCGTCGCCGCCGTCGAGCCGCCGACCAGGGCGTCATGGCAACCGCAGGAATCCTCGACGAAGGAGAGCATCGGGCGTCCCATGTCGGAGAAGATGACGCGGCTCTTCTGTAGCGCGCTCGTCCATTGCACCTTCACCGTGTCGGCGGTGTTCAGGCGCTCGCTCGTGTCGTCGCGGCGCCACGCGAGAAGCGCGACAGCCGAAGGTTCGGCGCCGGTGGCGATGCGGATCGTCTCGCCGGCCCGCATGATCATCGTCGCGTACCAGCCGGCTGGGATCGTCTCGCGCGAAAAGGTTTGGCGATCTGGCGCAGGGCTTGTCGATTTCAGCCTTGGGCTCGGCCCCGGCAGCGCCTTCGGCGCCTGGCCGCTGGCCTTCAATTCCTCGTAGCGCCGTCTCAGCTCGGCGATCGTCGGCTCGGTCATCCCTTGTCCTTCGGACAATCAGCCGGGTCGTCCCGGTCGTGGATCGTAGCGTCCGGGTCGTCCCGGCCGCACCAGTACGTTGAAGTCATCAGGCTTCAGAACATGTGGCTGTAGCGCGCGATCTCCCATTTGGAGATGGTTTGGTGATACTCGTTCCACTCGTCCGTCTTGTAGCGGATGAACTCGTCGCGCAATGCCTTCCCGAGCGTCGTTTCCACAAGCGGATCTGCGGCGAAGGCCTGCATGGCTTCGAGCAACGTCTGCGGCAGGAAGGCGATGCCGCGCGCGGCGCGCGCCGCCTCGTCGAGCTCGTAGAGATTGTCCTCGTTGGGATCGCCCGGATCGATCTTGTCGCGCACGCCTTCGAGGCCGGCCGCCAGCACGAGCGCTGCCGCGAGATAGGGGTTCACCGCGCCGTCGGCGTTGCGGGACTCGCAGCGGCCGCCGCCCATCGGCACGCGGACCGAGTTGGTCCGGTTGTTGGACCCGTACGAATTGAACACCGGCGCCCAGGAGAAGGTCGCCATCGCGCCGCGCCGGACCAGGCGCTTGTAGGAATTCACCGTCGGCGCGAAGGCGGCGCAGAGCGCGCGGCCGTGCCGCAGAACACCGCCGATGAAATGATAGCCCGTCTCGGTGAGGCCGAGGCCGCGCGGATCGTCGGACGGCTTGCAGGCGAAGGCGTTGCGCCCGCTCTCCAGGCTTGTGAGCGACATGTTGAAATGCGCGCCGTTGCCGGTGCGGTCGGCAAAGGGCTTCGGCATCATCGTCGCGACGAGCCCTTCTTCCGCAGCGTAATGCTTGGCCATCATGCGAAAGAACGTCAGTCGGTCGCAAGTGGTGAGCGCATCGGCATAGGTGAAGTCGAACTCGAACTGGCCGCAGGCGTCCTCGTGGTCGAACGAGTAGAGGTCCCAGCCGAGTTGATCGATCACGCTCGCCATCTTGTCGAGCCAGCTGAAATTGCCGAGGAAGCCGCGCACATCGTAGCAGGGCTTCACCAGCTTGTCGGTGGCGTCCGGCGTCTCGAGCGTGCCGTCGGCGGCCTGCTTGAGCAGGAAGATCTCGCATTCGATGCCGAGATCGAAGCCGAAACCCAGCTTCTCGGCCTCGGCGATCTGCCGCTTCAGCGCGACGCGCGTCGACAGCGGATAAGGCTTGCCGTGGAAGGCGAGATCGGACGGCGCCCAGGCCAGTTTGGGCTCCCACGGCAGCTGGATCACGCGATCGAGGTCCGGCACGGAGGCGAACTCGTCGTCGTTGGGCAGCTGGCCGAGCCCGTCGAGCGCGTAGCCCGTGTAGAGCTCGGAGCCCTCGGCCATGTGGGCGAGATGATCGAGCGGCACGACCTTGCCCTTCTGCGCGCCGTGGATGTCGACATAGGCGCCGATCACGTAGCGGACGCCATTGGCGCGCAGCTCGTCGCGCAGGGCGCCAATCTCCGATGCTTTCGGCATCACGTTCATCGCGGCGTCCTCTGTGCGCGTTCGTCGTAGGCGTGCGGCAGCGGCGGCCTCTCGGCGAGACCGCGTTGCACGAGCGCCGTCAGGTCTTCGACCATCCAGCGGTAGAGCGTCCCGCCTGCCGCGGCCGTGGCCTTCGATGGCGAGCCGGTGACGCCATTGCGGCTGGTTCGGTTGACCGGATGCGCGAAGACGCTGTCGCCGGTGCGATCGGGATCGTCGGCGTCGGCGAGGCGGTCGGGACGCACGAGCGTGGGCGCGATCGCCATCATCAGCGCCGTCTCGGCCTCGTTGGCGTGCCAGTCGGCGGCGTCGGCGAAATGGGCGTGGCTCACGCGCTCGCTCATCGTCGCGGTGTCGATTGCCGCTACCATCAGATCGTCGTGCGCGGCGCGCAGAAGCTCGAGCGCGCAGCGCAGCGGCGCGGCGTTGGTCACATGCGCGTTGACGAGGAACAGCCGGCGCACGCCGGAATGATAGGCCCAGGTGCCGATCTGCGTGACGAGCTGGGTCATCAGCACGGGATCGAGGGCGATCGTGCCGGGCCAGCGCTTGGAATGGCCCCGCGAGCAGCCGTAAGGCAACGTCGGCAGCACCGGCACGCCGGTCTCGCGCGAGACGTCGCGGCACAAACGATCGGCGAGCACGAAATCCATGCCGCAGCCGAGATGCGGGCCGTGCTGCTCGGTGGCGCCGACGGGCAGGATCGCCGCGCCGCCGACGCGCGCGAGATCGTCCGGCAGCTCCTCCCAGGTGCGCGCGGCCCAGGCGACGGGTTCGTCGGCTGCGAGGCTCATTCGACCTCGTCTCCGACCGTCGTGAGGCGCGCGACGAGGTTGGGGCGCACCTCCTCGCCGGTGTCGGCTTCGTCGACTGCGGGATGGATCAGCGCGTCGAGCCGGTCGCGGGTCGCGCGGAACTCGGGCCCCATCGCCTGCGCGGCGCTGCGCGGGCGCGGAACCGGCACCTCGATCAGCTCGGCGACGCGGCCGGGGTTGGCGGCGAGGACGAGGATGCGGTCGGCAAGCAGCACCGCTTCGTCGAGATCGTGCGTGATGAAGACGATGGTGATGTCGATCTTGCGCCAGATCTCGAGCAGATAGGCCTGCATGCGCGCACGCGATTGCGCGTCGAGCGCCGAGAACGGCTCGTCCATCAGCAGAATCCGCGGCCGCACGGCGAGCGCGCGGGCGATCGCCACGCGCTGTTTCATGCCGCCGGAGAGCTGGTGCGGATAGGCGTCAGCGAATTTCTCGAGCCCGATCAGCGCGAGCCATTCGCGCGCCTCGCGCTCGGCCGTGCCGCGGCTGTCGCCCCGCTCGCGCAGGCCGAACATCACGTTCTTCAAAACCGTGAGCCAGGGAAACAGCGTGTAGCCCTGGAACACCATGCCGAGATCGGGGCACGGGCCTTTCACCGGCACGCCGTCGACCAGCACGGCGCCGGAGGTCGCGTCCTCGAGGCCGGCAAGGATGCGCACGAAGGTCGACTTGCCGCAGCCGGAGGGGCCGACGACGCAGAGGAACTCGCGGCGATGCGTCACCACCTCGATATCGCGCAGCGCCTCCGTCGTGCCGCCATTCGGCAGCGCGAAGATCTTACCGAGATGCTCGACGCGCATCGCCACCTCGCGCGCCTTCAGGCGATCGAAGCGCGCGCGCACCTCCGGTGCCTGGTCGAGGTAGGACGGCTCAGGTGACAGGCCGGAGGTCATGAGTCCTCCTTCGACCAGGGAAACAGCCGCCTGCCGAGCAGCGCGAGCACGATGTCGGTGGCGATGCCGACGAAGCCGATCACCAGGATGCCGGCGTAGACGTTGTCGAAATGCTGATAGCGCGCCTGCTGCGTGATGAAGAAGGTGATGCCGGACGAGGTGCCGATCAGCTCGGCGACGATGAGATAGGTCCAGGCCCAGCCGAGCAGGATGCGCTGGTCGCGATAGATCTGCGGCAGCACGGCCGGCACGATCACACGGCGGATGAGCCGCAGGTTGCGCGCGCCCAGCGTGAGGGCAGCCTCGATCAAAAGGCCGTCCGCGCGCTTCACCGTGTTGGCGATGACGAGCACCTGCTGGAAGAAGGTGCCGATGACGATGATCGAGACCTTGGGCCCATCGTAGATGCCGAGGATCGCCACCATCAGCGCGCCGAAGGCCGGCGCCGGCATGTAGCGCACGAACTCGATGAACGGCTCGAACAACCGCGCGATCGCGGGCGACGCACCGCACAGGATGCCGAGCGGCACGCCGAGCAGCGACGAGATCAGGAAGCCCCAGAAGATGACTTGGATCGAGTGCCACAGGCTTGAGGGCATGCGGATCGCCTCGCCTTCCGTCGGCGGATGGACGATGCCGTTCCACAGCGCCAGCGCGACCTCGTGCGGCGCCGGCAGATAGACGGGATTGGCCGGCGTACCGCGCGGCGGCGCAGTGCCGGCCTGTTTCGCGTTGGCGACCTCGGTGTCGAACGTGCCGCGATCGAGCCGCATGCCCTTGTCGAGGTAGTCGACCGCGCCGGGATCGGAGATCTCGACGAGCGGATGCCAGAGGAACGGCACGTAGGACACCGCCGCCCACAAGAGCAGCGGCAGCAGGAACGAGGCGACGGCGAGGACCAAACGCCGTCGGCGCCCGAGCGGCTTCGGCGCGCCGATCCACACGCGGCCAGATCGTGGCCGCACGACGACCGGTTTCGCCGGCGCGACGGCTGCCGGCTCGATCCGTTCCGCTATGGTCCCGCTCTCCCCCATCGTCGGCGACAGCCCGCTATTTGGCGAGCGCGTCGGTAATGGCCGGGTTGATGTAGCTCTTCACGTCCTGTGGGTCCTTGTAGACCTTGAACTTCACGTTGAAGGCATCGGCGTTGGCGCTCGAGCCGTAGAGCGAGCCGAAGCCCGGCTTGTCTACATACACCTTCTTGGCTTCCTTCAGCGTGAGCAGCTTGGTGCCCTTCAGGAACTTGCCGTAGGCCTCAGGCGTGACGCCGGTGCGCGCGGCCATGATCTTGAGCGCGTCGGGCTGCGTCTTGGGGTCGTCGATATAGGCGACGACCTTGTCCCAGACGCCGACGAGCTTCGTCCATTCAGCCTTGTGCGCGGCATAGCTCTCCGGCTTCACGGCGATGACGTCGTAGATCAGCCCCGGCTGCTGCGCCGACGTGTAGAGCGGGTGCGCGCCGGGCGAGCCCTTCATCGCCTCGCCGGCCACCGGCTGCCAGGCGCCGATCGCCGCGACCGAGCCCGACGAGAGCACCTGCGGCGTCTCGTTGGTCTTGGCGTTGACGAGCGTGACGTCGGACTCGGGGATCTTCAGCTTGGCGAGGCCGTTCTCGAGCAACAGATGCTCGACGAGCCCGACCTCGATGCCGACCTTCTGTCCCTTGAGGTCGGCGAGGCTCTTGGTGCCGGGCTTGCCGACGATGATGTCGTTGCCATTGGAATAGTCGGTGAGCATGATCATGACGCTCTTGGCGCCATTGCCGCCCATCACGAGGGCATCGCCATTGGTCACCATGTCGGCGTCGAGCTTGCCGGCCGAATAGGCGTCCATCGAGGCGGAATAGTCGAACCACTCGAACTTGGCGTCGACGCCGGCATCCTTCACCCAGCCTTTGTCGATCGCCACCTGCCAGGCGACCCAGCCGGGCCAGTCGCTGTAGCCGATGTGCAGCGTGTCGGCGCTCGCCGAAGAGGCGGGTGAGACGGCAAACGCGGCGAGCCCGACGAGTGCGGCTTGCGACAAGCGGCAGGCTGTCCGCTTCAGGAAAAACGGCATCGTGACACCTCCTCGAAACAATACTACGATTTTTGCGTATCGTAATACGTTCGATGAAGAGTGGTACAAATCCCATGCCAAGACGGAGGACGGACGACCCTCAATCCGAACCGCGTCAGCGCGGCGTGCGCGGCCGTCCGCTCGTGTGCCGCACGAGCCTCTCCCTCTCCGAGGACCTGCTCGGCGAGCTCGACGCTATGGTCGAAGGCCGCGGCTTCGCCAGCCGCTCGCAGGCGGTGGCAACCGTCCTGCATCGCTCGCTCGTGGCCTACCGGCACGATGTCGGCGACCGGGTGATGGTCGGTACCATCACGCTCTTCTACGACAACAAGGTCGCCGGCCTGCGCGAGCGGCTCGCCGACCTGCAGCAGGAGAATATCGCCGAGGTCATCTCCTCGCTGCACGTGCATCTCGCCGACAACCAGACTCTCGAGGTGATCCTTGTGCAGGGCCCGGCGCAGAAGCTGCAGCGGATCGCCGACGAGGTCATCACCCGCAAAGGCGTCATCTCGGGCCATCTCGAGCTGGCCGCCGCGCTGATCCCGCAGGTACACCCCTACAGGTAGGCGGCCCAGTGAAGACCTCGCGCTAGACCGTATTACCGTCTGCGAAGGGTCGCCGCCTGAATATCGCGCAAGTAGCTGACGTTTCGCCGCTTATTTAAGCATTGATCTGTATGCATTATTTACGACTTGCTTATCATAAAGCGAGACTTTGAGGCGGACCCGCTCGGACGCCATGCGCCTCACACCCGCCATCAGCTTCACGACGACGCTGCCGCTCAAGGTTCGGCTGGGGCTGCTTGCGGTGTTCGTGATCGCCATGGCAATCATCGCACCGCTGCTCGGTCTCCTCGCGATCACGCTCGTTCTCTGCCTGGCGCTGGTCGAGCTCGCTCGGGTTCACCACGCGATCCACCTGCTGGGCCTCGTCGCCGACGGCGACCGCTTCGTGAGGTTCTCGAATGTCGCCGGGCGCGGTCCGATCGCCATCGCTGCGGCGGCGGAAACGATGCGCCTGCGGCTGATGGATGCCGACGCCGCGGTCGCCGACGGGCAGCGCATCCTGGCGGAAGCGCGCATCCGACGCGACGGCGCTGCCTTCTACACGACGCGCTTTCAGAACACCGTGGCGCAGGCGGTGGCGCAATTCTCCCAGAGCGGCGACCAGATCTGCGCGATGGTCGAAGGCCTCAACAGCGTCAACAGCGGCCTGATCCTCGATGCCCGCGGCATGTCGGAGGCGGTCACCGAATCCGCAAAGGAAGTCGCCTCGGTGTCAAAGACCGCCGCCCGGATCGCCGATGCCGTCGCCATCATCACCGGGCAGATCGCCGACGGCGAGGCCGCCAATTCCCTGACGATGGCGGAGCTGCGCGCGGCGCAAGGCACGATCACGAGCCTCAAGACCGCGGCCGGCGAGGTCGGCTCCATCCTCGGCATCATCGACGGCGTGGCATCGCAGACCTCGCTTCTCGCGCTGAACGCGACCATCGAGGCGGCGCGGGCCGGCGAAGCCGGCCGCGGCTTCGCGGTCGTCGCGAGCGAGGTGAAGGCGTTGGCGGCGCAATCGGCGCAAGCGTCCGCGACCATCGGCACGCAGATCGCGACGATGAAGGCGGCGGTCGACCAGACGGCGCTGTCGATCGATGCGATCATGGCCCGCGTGGCGAGCCTGACCAACGCCCAGAGCGCCTTCACCGGCTCGCTCGCCGAGAGCACGATCGCGGTGGAACGCATCGGCATCGAGGCCGCGTCGGTGTCGAACCGCGTCGCCCGCGCGCTGCCGAGCCTTTCGTTCGGCGTCAGCGAGATCGAGGTCGCCGGCCACTCGGTCCTCGCCAGCGCCAGGAACCTCATGACTGGGTCGCAGGCGCTCGCGACCCATTTCCGTACCTATTTTCACGACCTCGCGGCCGGCTCGATCAAAGTCGGCATCCTGCATTCGTTGTCGGGCACGGTGACCTCGGTCGAGCGACCGGTGCACGACCTGCTCATCGGCCTGATCGAGGACACGAACCGATCGGGCGGCCTGCTCGGCCGGCCGCTCGAGGCCGTCATCTTCGATCCCAGGGCTGAGCCCGCGGCCTATGCGGAGGGCGCGCGCAAGCTCATCGCGGCTGGCGCGTCGGCGATCTTCGGTGGGTGGACGTCGGCCTCGCGGCTCGCGATGCGGCCGGTGCTCGAGGCCAGCGCCGCCCTGCTCTTCTATCCCAGCCAGTACGAAGGCGGCGAAGCCTCGCCGAGCATCTTCTACGCGGGCGGCACGCCGCAACAGCAAGCCTTCCCGGCCATCGACTTCCTGGCCGGTCGCAACCATCGCAAGCTCGCGCTTATCGGCGACGACTCGATGTTCTCCCGCGCCAGCCATCCGTTGATCCGCGCGCGCGCCGCGGCGCTAGGCCGCACGATCGCGACGGAGGTGCGGCTCGATGCGGCCCGCTACGATGCGCGCCAGGCCGTCGAGAAGCTCCTCCAGGCCGCACGACGAAGCGACATCGCCG
This sequence comes from Beijerinckiaceae bacterium, assembly GCA_965277735.1. Lineage (GTDB taxonomy): Bacteria > Pseudomonadota > Alphaproteobacteria > Rhizobiales > Beijerinckiaceae > RH-AL1. Next base: position 1,784,207 of record CBDIDO010000003.1, on the reverse strand, counting down.
TGATCTCGACGCTGTCCGGCGAGGCGAGCGTGCCGATCTTCCGCGAGCTGGCGCGGCGCGGCGTCGATGCCGAGCGCATGCCCTTCATGTGCCTCTCGGTGCAGGAGGCCGAGCTTCTCGGCCTCGAGGCCGAGCCGATGAAGGGCCATTTCGTCGCGTGGAACTACCTGTCCGGCATCCAAGGCTCGTCGAACGCAGCGTTCGTCGACCTCTGGCGCCGGATTTGCGGCGACGATAGGAGCGTCCCAAACGATTCCCTCGAAGCGACCTTCATCGGCTTCAATCTGTGGAAGGCGGCGGTCGCGAAAGCCGGGACGCTCGCGCCGGACGACGTGCGCGCGGCCCTGCGCGGCGCGACGATCCGCTCGCCGAGCGGCTACGAGCTACTGGTCACCGAGCAGCTTCATACGACGCTGCCGGCGTTCGTCGGTCGCATCGGCGACAAGGGCCGGATCGACGTGGTGTGGTCTAGCCGCGACACGTCGTTCCCCGACGGCCAGGCCCACCAGCACCCGCAGTCAGCCGCCTGACGCGGTGACATGGCGAAGCGGATGCGCTAGCGCGCTCGCGATGCCTGCCACGCCATTCGATGAGCTACTGGAAAGCCAAGCGCGTTTTTTCGTCGCGAGCGTCGAGAATCTCATCGCCAGCAACATCTTCGTCGGATTTGTCTGGCTTGAATGTTGCCGCTTATGGGCAATCCCAAGCGAAAGGCGGACGCGCATGGACGAGGTCGAACGTGACAGCAACGTTACGATCAATGTCGGCTTTGGAAACATCACCTTCTACCGCGACGCCGACGGCGCCTACGCCCACGCCGTCGTCGATCTGCCGGTTACCCTCGGGCCTCAGGAGAAGCGCAAGAACGACATCCAGGTCGCGATGCGCTTTTCGTGTTCGCCCGACACCGAGAGCGTCAAAGACATCGTCGGGAAGAGCCGCGAGCATCTTCTGAGCCTGCTCCGATCCGCGGCGTCTCACGTGGAGACGGCGACGGCGGACAGCCTCCTGTACCAAGTCGAGGCCATCGACCAAGACGAATAGCGCGCACAAAGAAAGGGCCCGGACTTTCGTCCGAGCCCTCCTTCAGAATACCGCGCGATTTCGCATCCCGCACGATCGACCGAAGTTGTTGGCCTCAGTAGCGGGCGACCACCGGCGCCGCCGTGCCGAAGAAGTCGAACTTGTAGTTGATGCCGCCGCGAACGATGTTGCCGTCGTTCTTGACCGAGCTGTTGATGCGGCCCGAGTTCAGTGCCTGCGAGCCGAGATCGTAGTGCAGGTACTCGGCCTTCAGCGTCACGGCGCCGGAGTGGAAGACGTTGACGAAGGAGGTGGTCGGGATCGCGTATTCGATACCGCCGCCGTAGGCATAGCCGGTCGCGATCTTGTTGGCGGTGGCAACGCCGACGCCGTCCTTCACGCCGCCGTAGGCAAAGCCGCCGGTGCCGTACACGAGCACGTCACCGAAGGCGTAGCCGACGCGGCCGCGCGCGGTGCCGACGAACTGCGTGTGCGCGTAATAAGGCGCGCCGCCGAAGGCGAGGTTCGTGTTGAGATCGGTGTAGGCCGCATCGGCCTCGACACCGATGACGATGCCGCCACCACCCAGGCCGCCGAAGCCGCCCAAGCCACCGAGGAGCGGCGCGTTGCCGAGCTGCATGTTGTAGCCGATCTGACCGCCGCCGGTGAAGCCGCTGGACGTCGACTGCAGGAACGAGTGGCCCGCGCCGACCGTGGTGTTGAACGACGACTTGGAGTCGAACGCGTAACCGGCGTTTCCGCCGATGTAGGCGCCCGTCCAGGTGAAGACCGGAAGCGGCGGCGGGATGTAGACCGGCGGCGCACGACGCGAAGGCAGATCGGCCGCGAAGGCAGCAACCGCAGACGTCGACAACACGACAGTGGTGAGAAGAAGCTTCTTGATCATGGAACGAACCCCCGTACTGGCTGCAGAGAAAGCGCCGGAGTGGTTCATGAGTTTCCTACCGGAGGCCCGAGTCGGCGCCTCTCCGGACCGGTGAGACTTTCATGTCACGTTTTGCCTAAGAGTTAGGCGACAAACCGCTTTCCGGTCGTTTCAGACCGACGCCGCACCGGCGCAGCATTGCGCCTGAGGTCGGCCGAGGCCGCGGTCCGGAAGGCTTGCGAGACCGGCACATACATTGCCTCGATCGACCAACAGCATTCGCCGATAACACCGTCAGCGAGGCACGCGTGACCGAAGTCTTAACCTCTCTCCGGCCGGGGGCGCCCGGCGGCGCGATCCCCGCGGCACATTCCGCTGTGATCATCAAGCCGGACTATGACGATCGGCTCTGCAACGAGGATCTCGCGCCGCTCCGCGCGCAGACCTGGACGACCTACAACATCTTCGCCTTCTGGATGTCCGACGTGCACAGCGTCGGCGGCTACGTCACCGCGGGCAGCCTGTTCTCGCTCGGCCTCGCCAGCTGGCAGGTCCTGGTCAGCCTCCTGGTCGGCATCCTCATCGTCCAGGTCTTCTGCAACCTCGTGGCGAAGCCGAGCCAGGTCACGGGCACGCCCTATCCGGTGATCTGCCGCGCCGTCTTCGGCGTGAAGGGGGCCAACATCCCGGCGATCATCCGCGGCCTCATCGCCGTGGCTTGGTATGGCATCCAAACCTATCTCGCCTCGGTCGCCTTCATGGTGCTGGCGATGAAATTCGCGCCCAGCCTCAAGCCCTACGCCGACGCCGGCCAGTCCGGCATGCTCGGTCTGTCGACGCTGGGATGGGCGAGCTTCATGTTCCTGTGGGTCGTGCAGGCGATCGTGTTCTGGCGCGGCATGGAGGCGATCCGCCGGTTCATCGACTGGGCGGGACCCGCGGTCTATGTCGTGATGATCGCGCTCGCGGCCTACCTCGTGGCCAAGGCCGGCATCTCCAACATCGGCCTGACGCTCGGCCAGGTGAAATATCACGGCTGGGACGCGGTCCCGGTGATGATCAGCGCGATCGCGCTCGTCGTCTCGTACTTCTCCGGGCCGATGCTGAACTTCGGCGATTTCTCGCGCTACGGGAAATCGTTCGATGCCGTCAGAGCCGGCAATTTCTGGGGCCTGCCGGTCAACTTCCTCGGCTTCTCCCTGCTCTGCGTGATCACCACGTCGTCGACGCTGCCGGTGTTCGGGCAGATGATCATCGATCCCGTCGAGACCGTGAGTCGGCTCGACAACATCTACGCGGTCGTGCTCGGCGCCTTCACCTTCATGACGGCGACAATCGGCATCAACATCGTCGCGAACTTCGTCTCGCCCGCCTTCGATTTCTCGAACGTGGCGCCGAAGCTGATCAGCTGGCGGATGGGCGGCATGATTGCGGCCGTCGGCTCGATCTTCATCACGCCGTGGAACCTGTACAAGAATCCGGAGGTGATCCACTACACGCTCGACGTGCTCGGCGCCTTCATCGGACCTCTGTTCGGGATCCTCATCGCCGACTTCTTCCTGATCAAGAAGCAGCACATAGTTGTCGACGATCTCTATACGATGAAGCCGACGGGACGCTATTGGTACGCCAACGGCTACAATCCGGCCGCTGTGATGGCGATCATCCCGTCTGCCCTGGTGCCGATCGTCTGCGCGTTTGCGCCGGGGCTCTCGGCCCTCGCCAATTTCACCTGGTTCATCGGCGTGGGGCTCGGCTTCTGCCTCTACACTGTTCTCATGCGGCGGCAGGAAAAGCTCGTCGGCGCCGCGGCCGCCCCCGCAGAGTGAGGCGAAGCTCAGGGACACGCGCCTGCCGCCACCACGAACAGCGGCGACGGCAGCAGGGTCGAAAGCTTGCGGACATCCTTGCCGCCCTTGAGGTCGTCTTTCGAGAGCGCGAGGCACGTCCGGTTGGACGTGTTGACCACATGCCAGAGGTTCTTGCCGGACGCGCAGGCGGAGCCCCGGCACGATGTGCCACCCGCCACATACCCTGGCACCGCAGGTGCCGGTGCCGCAACAGGCGGTGGCGCGGGCTGTGGTGCCGGCCGCGCGGAGCCGGGCGCCACATCGTCCGGGATCTGGATGATGACGCCCCGCGCCTGCCCCGCCGCGCGATCGACCGACAGCCCGATCGCGCAAAAACCCACAACAAGCGCCATCGCGGCGCTCGTTGCGGTTGATCCTATCCGTTCACCCATCGGTCCCCTCGAGCCGGTGACTTTGGGCAAACGCTAGCACAATCCCGGCCGCATTCGTGGCAGGCCGGGGTCGCGATTAGTCGAGATCACCCGAGCGATCCCCGCGCGGGGCGACGGCGAACGGGGCGACGACGACCGAGCGGCCGTCGTAGACGCGCGTCGTGCCCAGGGTGCGGGCGGTTTCGGTCGACCAGTCGATCGGCGGCTGAGCGGCCCGCTCGGAACCGGCGGGAAGCGTGCGGTTCTGGGCGAAGGCGGGGCTGACAAGGCCGACCACGAGGGCGGCGGCGATGAGCTGGTAACGCATGGGTTCATTCCATCTGTGCGCTGAGTGCGTGAATGGCTAGGTATGTCTCCGGCTGCGAAGGTGTTATCGCCGTCGGGAGCAAAACATCTTTGCGCCGACCGGAAAAATGACCATGGCCGACGAGATCGGCGATCTGCACTTTTTCGTCCGGCTGGTCGCGGCCGGCGGCCTGTCGGCCGTCGCCAGGGCGCTCGACGCCTCGCCGGCGGCGATGAGCCGGCGGCTGGCAGCGCTGGAGGCGCGGCTCGGCGTCCGTCTCGTCTCGCGCACCACGCGCTCCTTCGATCTCACGGCCGAAGGCAGCCTGTTCCACGAGCGCTGCCTGCGGATCGTGGAAGAGATCGACGAGGCCGAGGCGGAGGCTGCCGCCGGCGGCGTGGTGCCGCGCGGGCTGCTGCGGATCGGCGTGCCCCTGGAGATCGGCCGCCGCCGCATCGCCCCGCTCGTCGCCGACTTCGTCGCTCTCTATCCCAAGGTCGGGGTGCATCTCATGCTCTCGGACGCGATCCTCGAGGTGGTCGGCGATGCGCTCGACGTGGTCTTCCACATCGGCACGCCCTCCGAGCAAGGGCTGATCACCAGCAAGATCCTGTCGAGCGACCTCGTGGTCTGCGCGTCGCCGGCCTATCTCGCGGCGCACGGCACGCCGCAGGAGCCGCGCGAGATCCTGGAGCACGATTGCATCCGCCTCGTGCGCGGGCGCCGCGTGATCGACAGCTGGACCTTCCTCATCGACGGCGCGCCGCACGACCTGCATGTCACCGGCCGGCTGTCCTCGACGAGCGCCGAGGTCGTCCACGATTGGGCGCTGGCCGGCCGGGGCATCGCGCTGAAGGCCTATTGGGACGTGGCCGCGGATCTCGAGGCCGGCCGCCTCGTCCGTCTGCTGTCCAACCATCGGCAGGCCGAGATCACGCTCAATGCCGTCTATATCGGACGCCAGCATCTGGCGCCCCGCGTCCGGCTGTTACTCGACTTCATCCGCGCACATCTGCGTTAGAAGGCCGCATAAGCAACGCCTGTCGCAGATGTGTCACACCGACTTGGAGTTTGCGATCCACCCAAATGAGTTGCTGTAAAACTAAGCATCGATCATCTGGCAATTTTCGAGGGAGATTTGAGCAAGCCAATCGTTCCTGCCTTATAAATGATCTTTGTCCGCATATTCTTTGCGCTTAGCTGTTTGCAACTCCATTGCCTAGAGGTTCGTGAGGGGTCTCGAAGCGGGGGTTTCAATGAGACGAGTACTGGTGGCCAGCGCGGCCGGACTGATCTGCGGGTTCGCTGCGATGCATTCGGCCGCTGCGGCCGATATGCCGGGTGCGGCGGCTCCGCTGGCCACGGCGCCACCGCCGTTCTTCCTCTTCTCGAGCACCGTGCTCGAATATCGATTCGAGCCGCAGGGCACGGACGTCGGCTTTCCGCACTTCTTCCCGAAGCAGATCGCCAACATTACACACGTCGATGCCTACCAGTACGGCACCAACTTCATCAGCGTCGACGTGCTGAAGTCGACCGGTGCGGATCCGGCAGCGCCGGCGTTGAATTCATACCAAGGCGAAGGCTCGACGGAGGTGTTCGCCACCTATCGCGCGACCTTCAGCGGCAACGCGGTGACGCACTCGCACATGTTCAGCTACGGCTTCATCAAGGATCTCTCGCTCGAATACGGCGGCGATCTCGAGTCGCAGAACACGACCTTCGCGCCTCAGCAGACCGACTTCGTCGTCGGCCCGCAGCTCTCCTTCGACGTGCCCGGCGTGCTCACACTGTCGGCCATGCTCTACAAGGAGTACAACCACAACGGCCTCGCGCAGCAGTTCGGGCTTGGCGACAACCCCGACTACAACGCCGCGAGCGGCCGCGTCAGCTTCCAGCCGACGGTCCAGCTCGAGGCGGTCTACCTGCAGCCGCTCAACAAATGGACGGGCCTGCCGCTGACCTTCAACGGCTTCACCATCTGCAACTTCCCCAAGGGCGTCGACGGCTTCAACGTCCCGACACGGACCGAGGTGCTGACGTCGAACCGCCTGACGCTCGACGTCGGCTCGTATTTCGGTCATCCGAAGATCGTCGACGGCTTCGTCGGCTACAAATTCTGGATGAACAAGTTCGGCTCCAACGCGGTCTATGGCTCGACCGGATTCACGCCCGGCTCCTACGAGAACCAGGCCTTCGCCGGCTTCGACTACCACCTGAACTAGCCAGCACATCGGGCCGGCTCACGACGTCGCCGGAGGCAACCGGCATCGACCTTGCCTCGGCTCGTTCAGGCTCGCTCGGAGGATAGCGTCATGATCACGCGTAGGTCGTTCACTCAAGCTCTCGGCTCCGGGGCTCTCGCCGGGGCCGTCCCCGGCCTCATCGGCCCGGCGGAAGCCGCCGCCGCGAAGGCCGCCTGGGTCTATCTCGGCCCGATCGGCGACTTCGGCTGGACCTACCAGCACGAGCTCGGCCGCAAGGCGGTGGTCGAGAAATTTGGCGACAAGATCGAGACGACCTATGTCGAGAACGTGCCGGAAGGCGCCGACTCGGAGCGTGTGATCTCCGCCCTCGCGCACAAGGGCTTCAACCTCATCTTCACCACCTCGTTCGGCTACATGAACCCGACGGTGAAGGTCGCCAAGGTGATGCCGAAGACGTTCTTCGAGCATTGCGCCGGCTACAAGCATGCCGCCAACCTCGGCGTCTACAACATCCGCTTCTACGAGGGCCGCTTCATCCAGGGCGTGATCGCCGGCAAGATGTCGAAGTCCGGCATGATCGGCTACATCGGCTCGGTGCCGATCCCCGAGGTCGTGATGGGCATGAACGCGACCATGCTAGGCATGCAGAGCGTCAACCCGAGCGCCAAGATGAAGTTCGTCTTCATCAACAGCTGGTACGACCCGGGCAAGGAGGGCGATGCCGCCAAGGCGCTGCTCGACCAGGGCTGCGATCTCATCACCCAGCACACGGATTCGCCCGCCCCGCTCCAGGTCTGCCAGCAGCGCGGCCTGAAAGCCTTCGGCGAGGCGACCGACATGATCAAGTTCGCGCCGAGCGCGCAGCTGACGGCGCCGGTCAACAATTGGGGCCCCTATTACGAGAAGCGCGTGCAGGCGCTGCTCGACGGCTCATGGAAGGCCGACGACGTGTGGGGCGGCCTTGCCTCCGACATGCTGGTCATGGCGCCGTACACCAACATGCCGGACGACGTGGTCGCGCTCGCCAAGAAGACCGAGGCGGACATCAGGAGCGGCAAGCTCCTGCCGTTCGGCGGCTCGATCAAGGATCAGTCCGGCGGCACCAAGTCGTCGCTCGACGACGGGCAGATCGCCTCGATGAACTGGCTCGTGCAGGGCGTCGAGGGCAAGCTGCCCGCGTGAGGCGACAAGAGTGAGGTCGCGCGACGAGGACGAGCGCTACCTGCGTCTCGCCTTCGACGTCGCCGAGCGCTCGCGTGCCGGCGGCGACCATCCCTTCGGCGCGATCCTCGTCGGTCCCGAAGGCACCGTGATGCTCGAGGCCGGCAACGGGTTCTCCAGCGAAGGCGGCGATCGCACCGCCCACGCCGAGCGTTTGCTCGCCGCACGCGCCAAGGTCTTCGACCCGGCGCTGCTCTCGCGCTGCACGCTCTATTCCTCGGCCGAGCCCTGCGCCATGTGCGCCGGCGCGATCTACTGGTCGGGGATCGGGCGTCTCGTCTACGGGCAGAGCGAGGCCGACCTCAAACGTTTGACGGGCGACCATCCGGAAAATCCCACGCTGGACCTGCCCTGCCGCGTGGTCTTCGCGGCCGGCCAACGCGAGGTCGAGGTCGTGGGGCCGCTGCTCGAGGAAGAGTCGGCGGCGTTGCAGGAGCGGTTCTGGCGCGAGCGATAGGCAGGCGGCTTCTCCTTCTCCCGCAAGCGGGAGAAGGAGAAGCTCTGCACCTTTACGCGAACGCCGCCGCCGCCTTCCCGTGCGCTTCCATCAGCCCGCGCAGATCGAGCCCGACGATCGCGCCGTCGACGACGCGCCAGTCCCCGCCAACCATCACGCGATCGGCACGCGTCGCGCCGCAGATCACAAGCGCCGCCAGCGGATCGTGCTGCCCGGAGAATCGCGGCTCGTCGAGCGTGAACAGCGCGAGATCGGCCTGGTAGCCCGGCGCGATGACGCCGATGTCATCGCGCCCGAGGCAGCGCGCCGAGCCCTGCGTGCCCCAGCGCAGCACGTCATTGTGCGACAGCGCCGCGGCGCCGTACTTCAACCGGCCGAGCATCAGCGTGTGGCGAAGCGCCTCCATCATGTTGGAGGCATCGTTCGAGGCCGAACCGTCAACGCCGAGCCCGACCGCACAGCCCGAAGCCTCGAGATCGCGCGTGGCGCAGATGCCGGAGGCGAGCAGCATGTTCGAGGTCGCGCAATGGCAGACGCCGACGCCGTGGCGCCCGAGCCGGCCAATCTCGCCCGCATCGAAATGGATGCCGTGCGCGAGCCAGGTGCGGCCGTGCAGCCAGCCCGTCTCCTCGAGCAGGTCGACCGGGCGGCACTGGTACATCGACTGGCAGAACGCATCCTCGTCATGCGTCTCGCCGAGATGTGTGTGCAGCGGCGCCTCGAAGCGCGCGGCGAGCGACGCCGTGTCCTTCATCAGCTCCGGCGTGATCGAGAACGGCGAGCACGGACCCAATCCGATCTGGATGCGGCTGCCGGGCGCGGGATCATGGTAACGCGCGAGCACGCGCTCGCTGTCGGCGAGGATCGTCGCGGCATCCTGCACCACGCTATCCGGCGGCAAGCCGCCGTCCTTGCGCGAGCGGTTCATCGAACCGCGCGTCACCGTCATGCGGATGCCAAGCGCCAGCGCTTCCTCGACCTCGATGTCGATCGCCTGCTCGAGACCGGCCGGGAAGAGGTAGTGGTGGTCCGCCGCGGTCGTGCAGCCGGACAGCAGCAGCTCGGCGAGCGCGAGGCGGACCGCGACGCGAAAGCTGTCCGGCGTCAGCCGCGCCCAGATGGGATAGAGCGCCTGCAACCAGCCGAACAGTTCCTGGCCGAGCGCAGCCGGATGCGCACGGGTCAGCGTCTGATAGAAATGATGGTGGGCGTTGACGAGGCCCGGCAGCACGACGTGGCGCCGCGCGTCGAAGCTCGCGTCGCAGGGCGCCATCGGCATGCGGCCGCCCGCGACGAGCTCGACGAGCTTGTCGCCCTCGATAACCACGCCTCCAGCGGCATCTTCTGCGAAGATCGCCAGCGGGTCGCGGATCCACAGTCGCGAGTTGGTCGACAAGGCGCCGTCCTCTGTCAGATTAAAATATAGGCACTAATCATGTTCCGCTATTCTCGCTGGCGGCGGCATGAACCTTTGGATACTGATTCCTGTTGTGACAGTGACGCAAGCTTTGCTGTCGGCTGGGAGCCCCCGATGCGCGTAAACCTTATTCTCTTGTCCGCCTTAATGATCGTCGGATCTGCCACCGGTGCTTTCGCCCAATCGCGTTCGTTGCCGAAGGGCTCGTCGCTCGCTGCGACGCCGCCGATCGACCAGCGCGGCAAGCAGTTCCACGCGCTGTCCAAGCTGCAGCAGCGCCACTATCTCCGCCAGGGTTACCAGCCGCATAAGCATCCGTATTGATGCAAAGGGTCGGACCGCGCAGGCCGTCCGACCCAAAATCAACGTCGATGATCAACGCGCCGGATGCGTCTCGCACCAATGCTTGGCGAGATCGATTCTCCGCGTGACCCACACGTCGCTCTTCGTCGCGATATAGTCGAGGAACCGGATCAGCGCCGCGGTGCGCCCCGGGCGCCCGATGATGCGGCAGTGCAGCCCCACCGACATCATCTTCGGCCGCTCCGCCCCTTCGGCGTAGAGCACGTCAAACGTGTCGCGCAGGTAGGTGAAGAACTCGTCCGACGTCTGATACCCCTGCGGCAGCAGGAAGCGCATGTCGTTCGTGTCCATCGTATAGGGCACGACGAGATGTGGCGCCTGCCCCGGCTTGCGCACCCAATACGGCAGGTCGTCGGCATAAGCGTCCGAGGAATAGAGGAAGCCGCCCTCCTCCATCACGAGGTCCAGCGTGTTCGCGCTGCTGCGACCCGTGTACCAGCCGAGCGGCCGCGAGCCCGTCAAAGCCGTATGCAGGCGAACCGATTCGACGACGTGGCGGCGCTCTTCCTCGCGGGGCACGTCGCGGTAGTCGAGCCAGCGCAGGGAATGGCTGGCGATCTCCCAGCCCGCCTCGACCATCGCCGCGGTCTGCTCCGGCGAGGTCGCGAGCGCCGTCGTCACGGCGTTCACCGTGACAGGCAGCTTGCGGCCGGCAAGCAGCCGCCAGATCCGCCAGAAGCCGGCGCGCGCGCCGTACTCGTAGAGCGACTCGACGTTCATGTGGCGCTGCCCGAGCCACGTCTCGGCGTTGATGATTTCCGAGAGAAAACCCTCGGAGCCGTCGTCGCCGTGCAGGATCGAGCGCTCGCCGCCCTCCTCGTAATTGAGCACGAGCATCACCGCGATCCGCGCGCCACCCGGCCATTTCGCGTGGGGAATGTCGCGGCCGTATCCAGTGAAATCGCGGCTCGGTGGCGTCGTTGTCGTCATGCGTCCTTCTCGCCGCTGCGGCGGCAAGGCACCGGTAGACCGCATGACGCCCGCGCAAGCAAGCGCACACGCGGACGGGCTTGCGACGCTGGCACGCGTGTTGTTAAGCCCAGAGCGGATCAATCGAAAGGCGCCCATGACCGAACCGGCGGAGGCCGCGCTCGCACGGCTGGTGAACCTCGCCTCGCCGCGCCTCGGCACACGCGTGCAGGCCGCGTCGGACGAATTCTTCGGCGCCAGGGAGCGTCTGATCCAGGATGCCGAGCCGGTCTTCCTCGCCGACAAATACGACGAGAACGGCAAGTGGATGGACGGCTGGGAGACGCGCCGCCGCCGCGGCCTCGGCCACGACTGGTGCCTGGTCCGCCTCGGCATCCCCGGCTCGCTCGCCTTCCTCGACATCGACACCCGCTTCTTCATCGGCAACTACCCGCCCGGCGCCTCGGTCGAGGGCTGCGCCGGCGACGAGGAGCCGACGGATGCGAGCGACTGGCGCCCGCTGGTGCCGGCTACCGCGCTCGGCCCCGGCGCCCGCCACATCGTGCCCGTCGCGGACGCCGCGCCGGTACGCTGGCTGCGCCTGTCGATCTTCCCCGACGGTGGGGTGGCGCGTCTGCGCGCCTACGGGACGCCGGTGTTCGATCGCGCGGCACTGGGGTCCGGGGCCGAGATCGAGCTCTCCGCGCTGCGCTACGGCGGCCGCATCCTCGGCTTCAGCGACGCGCATTACGGCGACCCCTGGGTGATCCTTACGGAAGGCCGGGGCCGCGACATGGGCGACGGCTGGGAGACGCGCCGTCGCCGCGAGCCCGGCCACGACTGGATGGTGATCGCGCTCGGCGTGTCCGGCCGCGTCACCCGCATCGAGGTCGACACCGCCCACTTCAAGGGCAATTTCCCGCACGAGGTCTCGGTGCAGGCCGGCCATATGGCGCCGGGGACCGATGAAGCGATCGTCTGCCAGGCGATGTTCTGGCCCACCCTGATGGCGCCGCAGCCGACGCTGGCGGACCATGTGCACGTCTTCGATGGCGGCGCGCTGGCGGCGCTCGAGCCGGTGACGCACGTCAGGCTCAACATGCATCCAGACGGCGGCATCTCGCGCTTCCGCGTGTTCGGCCAACCCGCGTGAGGGACGCGCTCGCAATCGAGCCGCTGACCAAGGCGGCCTTCGCGCCGTGGGGCGAGGTCATCGAGCGCGATGGCGCCGCGATCCGAATCATCAACGACGGCACCACTGACCGCCTGCACGCGCTCGCGGGCGTCGACGTCGCGGGTGGCGGGGGTCGCCCGATCATCTCGATCTTCGCGGGGCGCCGACGGCCGTTTCCGCTCGCGGTCGCGATGCTGGAGCGCCATCCGCTCGGCTCGCAAAGCTTCTTCCCGCTGCAGGCGGCCGACTGGCTCGTCGTCGTCGGCCACGTCGAAGCTGGCAGCCCGATGCTTCGCTGCTTCCGCGCCCGTGGCGATCAGGGCGTGAACTATGCCGTCGGCGCCTGGCACCATCCGCTGCTGATCCTGGTGCCGCAGCAGGATTTCCTCGTCGTCGACCGCGACGGGCCCGGCGACAATTGCGAGGAGGTCGCGTTCCCCGCGCGCACGATCGCCATCGAGGCGCCGGTCTGATGCGCATCAACGTCGTCAATCCGAACACCAGCGCGTCGATGACCGCGACGATCGCGGCCGCCGCGCGAGCTTGCGCCGCACCGGGCACCGAGATCGTCGCGCGCACCTCGCTGCGGGGTCCGGCCTCGATCGAGGGCCACCTCGACGAGGCGATGGCGGTGCCGGGCGTGATCGAGGCGATCCGCGCGGGCGAGGCCGAGGGCTGCGACGGCCATGTCATCGCCTGTTTCGGCGATCCCGGCCTGCGCGCCGCGCGCGAGGTCGCCCGCGCGCCGGTGGTCGGCATCGCCGAGGCGAGCATGCATCTGGCGAGCCTCGTCGCCACGCATTTCAGCGTCGTCACGACACTGGCGCGCACCATCGTCATCGCCGAGCATCTCGCCTTGACCTACGGCACGGAACGCATCTGCCGCCGCGTGCGCGCGATCGACGTCGCCGTGCTCGACCTGCACGATCCCGCCTCCGGCGCGGCGGATCGCCTGCTCGCCGAATGCCGCCGCGCGCTCGAAGAGGACCGCAGCGGCGCCATCGTGCTCGGCTGCGCCGGCATGACCGACCTCGCCGCCGATCTCTCGAGCAAGCTCGGCGTCCCGGTGATCGAGAGCGTGTCGGCGGCCGTGAAGCTCGCCGAGGCGCTCGCCGGGCTCGGCCTCGCGACGAGCAAGCGCGGGGATTACGCGTTCCCGCTCACGAAAGCGTTTCGGACCTGAGTTCTAGGCCGTCAGCCATCGATCTCGCTGACATGCGCGGCGACGACCTTCCAGCCTTCGGGAAAGCGCACCCAGGTCTGGCTCTGGCGGCCGATGCGGCCCGGCTGACGCGAGAACAGCGTCATGCAGGTCGCCATGTCGCGGCCGTAGGTGGTGATCACCGTTTGTGAGAGGTCGCGTGCGAGCCCGATGGGCGCGCGGTTTCGGCGAAAGGCGCGGATCGCGCTCATGCCGTAGAGGTTTTCCCCGCCGCCGTAGCGGATGGTGCGCGGATTGTCCCAGAAGAGCGCTTCCAGGGTCGCGACATCGTTCGAGACCAGAGCTTTCTCGTAAGCCGCGAAGACGGCCTCGACCTCGGCCTTCACGTCCGGGAAGTCGATGTCCATCAGCCGATCTCCATCATAGCGCGGCGATCCTTGCGGTGGCGACGGACATCAGCTCCAGCGCGCGCGCGACGCGCAGCGCGTCGGCCTCGCGCCAAGGGGCGGCGATCACCTGCACGCCGAGCGGCAGGCCGGCGTCGATCCAGACCGGCACGGCCGCGACAGGAAGGCCGATGAAGGAGATCGGCTGCGTGAACAGGCCGATGTTGGGGCGCGCCGGCACCGTCGCGCCATCGATGACGATTGTGGCCTGGCCGATCCGCGGCGCACGGCACGGCGTCGAGGGCGCAAGGATGATGTCGACCTCCTCGTAGAGCGTGCGAACCGCATCGCGGAACACGCGCCTGAAGTTCTGGGCGCGCTCGACCCAACCCGCCGGGATCGCCGCGCCGGCAAGCAGCCGGTCCCGCACCGCGGGATCGAAGTCGATGGCCCGCGTCTGCAGCCGCTCGCGATGCAAGGCGGCGCCTTCGGCGGCCGTGATCACGTAGGCGGCGGCGCGCGCCTCCGCGGCTTGCAGAATCGTCACGCGCCGCGTCACGCCGAGCGCTTCGGCCACCTTGCGGACAGCCACCCGCGCATCGGCGTCGGCGGCGCGCTCGAAATAGCCGTCGGCGACGGCGATGCGCAGCCCGGCGATGCCCTGGTCCAACGATGGCAACGCAAGCTCGATCGGACGTCCGGCGAGATGCGGATCGTCGGGATCGGCGCCCTGCATCGCGTCGTAGGACAGCGCGAGGTCGCCGACATTAGAGGCAAAAGGGCCGAGATGATCGAGGCTGGCGACGAACGGGAAGCTGCCGGCGCGGCTGAGGCGCCCGTAGGTCGGCTTCAAACCGAAGGTGCCGCAGAAGGCCGAGGGTACGCGGATCGAGCCGTTAGTGTCGGAGCCGAGCGCCAGCGGCACGAGCCCGGCCGCGATCGCCGCGCCGGAGCCGCCCGACGAGCCGCCGCTCATATGGCCCAGGTCATGCGGGTTGCGGGACGGCCCGTCGTGGACGTTTTCGCCGGTGAAATCATAGGCGTACTCGCCCATGTTCAGGCCGCCGACGAGGACGGCGCCGGCCGCCTCGAGCTTGCGGACCAGGGCTCCGTCGCGCAGTGCGGGCGCACGCTCGCGGTTGATCTTCGAGCCGGCGCGGGTCGGCAGGCCGGCAATGTCGATGAGGTTCTTCACGGCGAACGGCACGCCGGCGAGCGGCCCCAGGTCTTCGCCGGCGGCGCGCCGCGCGTCGAGCGCATCCGCCCGCGCGAGGGCGCGCGCCGCCGTGACGTCGGTGAAGGCACCGACGCGCGGATCGACCTGCTCGATACGCGCCAGCGTCGCTTCGACGACGGCGCGGACGGAGGTCTCGCCGGCGCGAACAGCGGCGGCGGTTGCGGCAGCCGTGCTCACGGCGTGTAGATCGGCGCCGCCTCGACCTCGTCGTCGAGCGGCACGGCCAGGACGAGCGCGGCCGCCTTCGCGATGGCCTCGAAATGCGCGAGCACGCCGGCGCGCCAGTCCGGGGCGATCGGCAGGCCCTGCAACGCCAGCGCGGCGTCGAGATAGGTCTCGGATGGCGTCATGCGGGCTCGCTTGCTCCGTGCTCGACCGGCGCGGCGACCGGCTCGCTCACGGTGCCCAATTTGGCGACCGCCATCAACAGCGCCGAGACGAGGAGGTAGCTCACCGCCACGGTCGGCGTCTTGCCGATGCCGATCGCCTCCGCGTGGATCAGGCCGAAGAAGGTGAGCACCGCGCCGGCCAGCGCGAAGGCCGCCGCCTTCTCGAACGCCCGCTCGATGATGAAGACGGCGACCGAGCCGAGGATGATGCCGGCCAGCGTCGCACCGCCGCCCATCGTGACGAGCCCGTCGTAGAGCACGCCCTTCGTCGCGAGCTTGTCGGCGCCGATCGCCGCGACGCTGGTGCCGGCGGCGCCGAGCGCGCCGTCGATCATCGTGCGACCCCAGTTGGCGATCTGCGGGATCATCGCCAGGATGATCGCCGGCGCGTGGCTGTGCGGCGTCTCCTGGAACGCCTGCGAGCCGATCAGCATGCCGATGTAAAGCAGGATCGGCAGGATCGCGACGACGGGGATCAGCGCCGTCATGAAGGCGACGATGCCGAGCAGGCACATGACCAGGACGAACACGCCGGTCGCCGCCGAATAGCCGATGCGCCCGCCCATCGCCTTCCAGCCGGGATGGCCGATGTAGACGGCGTTGATGAACGGGTTGCCCATGCAGCAGCCGATCAGGCTGATGATGCCGTCGGCGGTCAGCACCCGCGTCGTCGGGAAGGAATCGCCGGCCGCCGCGGCGCTCTCGACGTTGTCCATGGCTTCGACGAGATCGTAGATGCCGAACGGAATCGCGGTGACGAGGATCACGCTGAGGAACTGGAAGCCCGAGAACACGTGCCCCACCGCCGGGATCGGCACGGAGAAGCCGACGCGCGCCAGCGAGCCGGAGAGGCCGGCCAGCGTCAGGCCGCCGTAGCCCAGCCCGAAGAAGTTGGAGCCCCAGGCGAGGATTGTTCCAACGGCGATCGCGACCAGGCCGCCGGGGACGCCACCGAAATAGCGCACGCCGCCGAGCCAGCTGCCGAGGATGATCGCGAAGCAGGTCAGCCCGATCACCGGCGTCATGAACATCTGCAGCGACGGGCTCATCGAGATGAAGGTGATCGAGATGCCGGCGAGCGAGCCGAGCAGCGCCGCGCGCGGCGTGATGCGGCGGATGACCGGCGCGATGAAGCCGCCCGCCATCAGCACGAAGCTCTGCACGAAGACCCAGGTGAGTCCGGCCTCCCAGGCCTTGATCGGATCGCCGGTCTTGCCGAGGATCGGCAGCATCACGACGAAGACCACCACGAACATGTGCGGCACGCTGATGCCGGATGGCAGCGCGCAGACGTCGTCGCGGCCGGTCTTCTCGGCGAGACGATAGGCGAGGAAGGCGTAGTAGACGGTGGAGAGGCAGAGCATCAGGCCCGTCGCCGGCAGGATGCGGCCGAAGACGATGTCGTCGGGCATCTTGAGCACGAAGCGCAGCAGGCCCGTGAGGACGAGCAGGTTGACCAGGATGTTCGTGCCGAAGCCGAAGAAGGCGTTCCAGTCGCCGGGGACCCAGAGCTTCGGTCGGCTGTCGGCGGCTGCCGTCGTCATCGTCGTCTCCGGGTCGTTTGGTGCGTAAGCTTCGATCATCTCGTCGCGCTCTCGACGGCCGCGATGACCATGTCGGACGGCGCCACCCAGCCGAAGATGCGCGACGATCATCTTCAGTGCCGTCTCGTGGAACTCGGGGAAGTACGAGCCGCAGCAATCCGACACGACGAGGCATTCGTAGCCGCGGTCGTTGGCCTCGCGCACGGTGGTGTTGACGCAGACCTCGGTCGTGACGCCGGTGACCACGAGCTGCGTGATGCCACGATGCTGGAGGATCGCCTGCAGGTCGGTGGCGAAGAACGCGCCCTTGCCGGGCTTGTCGATCACCGGCTCGCCGGGCGCCGGCTTCAGCTCGGCGATGATGTCGTGGCCGGGCTCGCCGCGGATGAGGATGCGCCCCATCGGCCCTTCGTCGCCGATCGAGATCTTGCCCTGCCCGCGGATCTTCTTCGCCGGCGGCAGGTCGGAGAGGTCGCTGCGATGGCCCTCGCGGGTATGGATTGCAAACAACCCGGCAGCGCGCCACGCGGCGAGCAGGCGCCGGTTCGGCTCGATCGTCCGGCGCAGTTGCTCGACGTCGTTGCCGAGCATGGCGCCGAAGCCGCCCGGCTCGATGAAGTCGCGCTGCATGTCGATGATCACGAGCGCGCAGCGGGCGAGATCGAGGGTCAGCGGATACGGCTTGGCGTCGATGGAGCAAGATTGCGGCATGGGGCGCTCCCAGTGCGCCAAGCTCAGCAATTCCCAGGCCGTACGCCCCTCACGGCGCCGCGGCGATCGCCTCCAGCCGCAGCCGGCCGATCGTCTTGATCTCGCCGATCGCGCGCGCCAGCTCGGCCGGCTCGTCGTTTTCGAGCCGCTCCTCGAACGCCGCGAGGATCGCCTCCTTGCCGCTCTTGCGCACCGCCATCACGAACGGAAACCCAAATTTTTGCTTGTAGGCGTCGTTCAGCCGCGTGAAGCGCGCGTGCTCCTCCGCCGTCAGGCTGGAGAGGCCGGAGGCCTTTTGCTCGACGCGCGATTCCGGCGCGATGTCGCCCGCGAGCGCCGCCTTGCCGGCGAGATCGGGGTGGGCGCGCACCAGCGCGACCGCGGCCTCCGGCCCCGCGGCATCGAGAACGCCGGTCATCGCCTGATGCAGGGCTTCGAACGAATGAAACGGCGCGTACCGCCACGCGCCCTCGGCGATCCACGGCGAATGCTCGAAGATCTCGCCGAAGGCGGCCATGAAGCCGGCGTGATCGAGCGCGGCGAGCGCGGCGGGCGTCACGCTGCGGCCTCGCTCACCCCCGCCCGACGATGCATTCGATCTGCCCGTGCGGCTCGTCGGTCGGCAGGAACATGGTGCCGGCGAACGGGCGGTCGAACGCCTTGAGGCTCATCGGCAGATAATGCTTGTTCGGCGCAGCGAGCGAGACCGTCGCGATCTCCGGCACCGCCTCGAGCGCCGCCGTGCCCATGCGATAGAGCGAGTCCTGCATGCTGCTCGAATAGGTGGTCGCGAAGACCTTGATCATCGTGTCGAGGATCGTCGTGTTGGTCGCGGGGAAGTCGGCCGGGTCCTTGGTCCAGTCCCAGGAGGCGATGAGGCTCGTCGACGCCATGCGGTCGGTGGCTTCGGGGATCGTCGTGAGCGGGTCCTTGTAGAAATTGGCCCAACCCGATTCCGTCGTCTTCAGGATCGTGTAGCCCTCGATGCCGGAGACGGTCTTGTGCGCGCCGCGCGTCGCGGTGACGATGGCGAACGGCTTGCCGTTCGAGTCCTGCGTGAAGGCGTGCGGATGCTCCTCGCCGTCGAAGACGAGCCGCGACCATTTCGTCTCCTTCGCCGTCACCGTGCATTTCTCGACCTGCGGATAGTCGTGGAAGAAGCGCTCCGCCACCGCCTTGCAGAACAGCTCGGTCGGCGCGTCGAGATTGTCGTGCGCGACGACGTTGATGAGGTTCTTGGTCGTATCGGTCGAGACCGACGACGAATTGTCGGCCGCCGTATAGGCCTTACCGAAGTCACCCTCGATGATCGCCTCGACCGTCAGCTCGCGCGCCTCGTGGCGCGGCGTGTCCCGCTTGATCCGCATCACGCGCACGCGGCTCTTGCCGTAGCGGTTCATGACGAGAGTCATCGCGTTCGCTCCTTCTCCGGCCGCCGGGGGCGGCGGTTGCTCCAGCCGCCGGGCGCGGCGGTCGCAGCAAGCCGGCAATCAAGTTTTGGGCCGCAAGTTTGGGTCGTCAGCTGCCGCGATAGGTCGAATAGGCCCACGGCGTGACGAGCAGCGGCACGTGATAATGCAGGCTCGGATCGGCGACGCCGAAGCGCAGCGGCACCACATCGAGAAAGCGGACGTCCGACGGTTGCGTCGTGGCGCCGGCGAAATAATCGCCGATGTGGAAGGTGAGCTCGTAGACGCCCGGCGTGAAGGCGCTGGCCGCAATCAGTGGCCCGTCGACGCGGCCGTCGGCATTGGTGACGACCTCGGCAATGGGATGCGGCATCCCGTCCATGTAGCGCGCGACACCGACGCGCACGCCCGCCGCCGGCCTGCCCGAGACGAGATCGAGAACATGGGTCGTGAGACCGCTCATGGATGCATCCCTCTCTCCGCGGACCGGACACGCCAAGTCGCAGCCCACCCCCAGCCAAGCAGCAATGCATATGCCATTTCTCCTTGCGCCACGAGGCGCGGATGCCGGCCTGTGGCACGGTGCTTGAATGGATGGCGCGAGGTCACGGAAACGGGTCGCATGTCCGAGCAACCGCACGCCGTCGATGAGATGTTCCCCGCGCCGCGTCTGCTGACGCTCGGTCTGCAGCACGTCCTTGTGATGTACGCCGGTGCCGTCGCGGTGCCGCTCATCATCGGCCGCGCGCTGAAGCTTCCCCCGGAGGACGTCGCCTTCCTGATCAGCGCAGATCTCTTCACCTGCGGCCTCGCCAGCGTCATCCAGAGCTACGGCCTGCCCTTCGTCGGCATCCGCCTGCCCGTGATGATGGGCGTGACCTTCGCGGCCGTCGGCCCGATGCTGTCGATGGCCGCCGACCCGGACATCGGTGTGCTCGGCATCTACGGCGCCGTGATCGCTGGCGGCATATTCGGCGTGATCATCGCGCCGTTCGTCAGCCGCCTGCTGCCACTGTTTCCGCCCGTCGTCACCGGCACGATCATCCTCGTCATCGGCATCTCGCTGATGCGCGTCGCGATCAACTGGGCGGCCGGTGGCCAGCCGACGATCATGAAGGTGGTCGACGGCGTGTCGGGCGCCTTTCCCAACCCTGCCTACGGCGGCCTCCAGGGGCTCGGGCTCGCGCTGTTCACTCTGGTTCTCATTCTCGCCCTGATCCGTTGGGGCAGCGGTTTCGTGAAGAACGTCTCGGCCCTGCTCGGCATCATCGGCGGCGCGTTGATGGCCGTCGTGCTGGGACTGATGCACTTCGACAAGGTCGGCAAGGCGACGTGGTTCGCCTTCGTCACGCCGTTCCACTTCGGTATCCCGCAGTTCCACGTCGTGCCCATGCTGACGATGTGCGTCGTGATGATCGTCGTTATGATCGAGTCGCTCGGCATGTTCCTGGCGCTGAGCGAGATGACCGGCAAGGTCATCGACCAGCACGAGCTGACCCGCGGCCTGCGCGCCGACGGTGTCGGCACCATTCTCGGCGGTATCTTCAACACGTTTCCCTACTCGTCCTTCTCGCAGAACGTCGGGCTCGTAGGCATCACCGGCGTCAAGTCGCGTTGGGTGACCGTCACCGGCGGCGCGATCATGATCGTGCTCGGCCTGCTGCCCAAGTCCGCCGCGCTCGTCGAAGCGATCCCGCAGACCGTGCTCGGCGGTGCCGGCATCGTCATGTTCGGCATGGTGGCGGCGACCGGCGCGCGGATCCTCACGGAGGTGAACTTTCGCGACAATCCGTTCAACCTCTACGTGGTGGCGATCTCGATCGGTTTCGGCACGATCACGATGGTCTCGCCGAACTTCTTCAAGAACATGCCGGCCGCCATCCATCCGCTCCTCGATTCCGGGATTCTGCTGGCGGCGCTCGTGTCGGTGATGCTCAACCTATTCTTCAACGGCCTCAGCAACCTCGACGAGGCGCGGACGCAGGCGGCCCTCGTCTCGGCCTCGGCCGAGCATGTGTGAGGCCGCGTGACCAATGTGGGTTCGGTGACGGCGGACCCGGACGGCACCGCGCCGGACCTGCTGCGCTTGCGCGGCATCACCAAGCAATATCCGATGACGCTCGCCAACGACCGCGTCGATCTCACTGTCGGCAAGGGCGAGATCCACGCGCTGCTCGGCGAGAACGGCGCCGGCAAGTCGACGCTGGTCAAGATCATCTACGGCGTCGTACGCCCCGACGCCGGCGAGATCGTCTGGGACGGCGCGCCGGTCACGATCGCCAGCCCGCACGCCGCGCGCACGCTCGGCGTCGGCATGGTTTTCCAGCATTTCTCGCTCTTCGAAGGGCTGACCGTCGCGGAAAACCTCGCGCTCGGCATGAACGAGCGCAGGTCGCGAAAGGCGCTGCGCGACGAGGTGGCCTCGATCTCGACGCGCTACGGCCTGCCGCTCGACCCCGACAAGCACGTCTCCGACCTGTCACTCGGCGAGCGCCAGCGCATCGAGATCGTACGCTGCCTCATGCAATCGCCGAAGCTCCTCATCATGGACGAGCCGACGTCCGTGCTAACCCCGCAGGAGGTCGACAAGCTCTTCGAGACGCTGCGCCAGCTCGCCGCCCAGGGCTGCTCGATCCTCTACATCTCGCACAAGCTGAAGGAGATCCGCGCCCTCTGCCACGCGGCGACCGTGATGCGCGCCGGTAAAGTCGTCGCCCATTGCGATCCGCGGGTCGAGACGACGACGCGGCTCGCCGAGCTGATGATCGGCGAGACGCTGGCCGCGCCACGCGGGCGCGCCGGCGCGTCGTCCGCCGCCGCTGCACCGTGCCTCGTGGTGGAACGACTCACCATCGCCTCCGATCGCAAGTTCGGCACCGACCTCAAGGCGGTCGACGTCAGCGTCGCTACGGGCGAGATCCTCGGCATCGCCGGCGTCGCCGGCAACGGGCAGACCGAGCTGATGGACGCGTTTTCGGGCGAGATCCCCGCCGGCAAGCCGGAGACGATCCGCATCGAGGGAACCGACGCCGGCCACATGCGCCCGAGCGAGCGCCGCGCGCTCGGCGCCTGCTTCGTGCCGGAGGAACGCAACGGCCACGCCGCCGTGCCCGGCATGACGCTCTCCGAGAATGCTTTGCTCTCGGCCTATGTACGCAAGGCGCTGGCCCGCTTTGGCCTGATCGACCGCGGCAAGACCACGGTGTTCGCGCGCGACATAATCCGCGATTTCGACGTGCGCACCAGCGGTCCCGCCGCCGAGGCGCGCTCGCTGTCCGGCGGCAATCTGCAGAAGTTCGTGGTCGGGCGCGAGGTGATGCAGGACCCAAAGCTCCTCGTCGTCAGCCAGCCGACCTGGGGCGTCGACGCCGGCGCCGCGAATGCGATCTACGACGCACTGATCCGCCTCGCCGAGGCCGGCACCGCCGTCGTCATCATCTCGCAGGACCTCGACGAGATCTTCTCGATCTGCGACACGATCGCGGTCATCGCCGGCGGCGAGCTGTCGGCCAAGCGCAAAGTCACCGACACCTCGATCGCCGAGGTCGGCGTGCTGATGGGCAGTGCGAGCAAGGCCGTAGACGACGATGCGACGGCCGAGTCGGTTCGGAGTGACGCCGCTGCCTAGTCTCGTCGCACGCGGCCAGCGCTCGCAGGCCTGGGCCATCGCCTCGCCCATCCTGGCGATCATCCTCACGGTGCTGGTCACCGGGCTGCTGTTCCTCGCCTTCGGCAAGCCGCCGCTGCACGCGCTCGACGTCTTCCTCGTCGAGCCGGTGATGAGCCTCAACGGCCTGGCCGAGCTCTGCGTAAAGGCGGCGCCGCTCGTCACCATCGGCGTCGGCATCGCGCTCGCCGCGCGCGCCAACGTCTGGAATATCGGCGCCGAGGGGCAGTTCACCGTCGGCGCGATTTGCGGTGGAGGCCTCGCGCTCGCCCTGCCCGACCTGTCGCCGTTCATCCTCTACCCCGCGATGCTTGCGGCAGGCATCCTCGGCGGCATGGCCTGGGCCGGCATCGTCGCCTGGCTGCGCGTGCAGTTCAACGCCAGCGAGATCCTCACCAGCTTGATGCTGAACTACGTGGCACAGCTGCTGCTGATCTATCTCGTCTCGGCGCCGTGGCGCGATCCGCAGGGCTTCGGCTTCCCGCAGTCGGCGATGTTCTCCGCCAACGCCACAGCGCCGATCCTGGTGTCCGAGACGCGCCTGCATCTCGGCGTCGCGATCGCGCTCATCGTCGCGTTCGTCGGCTGGTTCGCGCTGTCGGCCACCATCCTCGGCTTCCAGCTCCGCGTGCAGGGCTCGGCGCCGCGCGCCGCGCGCTTCGCGGGCTTCAGCGACAAGAAGATCATCTGGCTGTCGATGCTGGTCAGCGGCGGTCTCGCCGGTCTTGCCGGCCTGTTCGAGGTTTCGGGCCCGATCGGCCAGCTCACCGGTTCGATCTCGCCCGGCTACGGCTACACCGCGATCATCGTCGCCTTCCTCGGCCGCCTGCATCCCGCCGGCGTCGTGCTCGCCGGCCTGTTGCTTGCGCTCTCCTATCTCGGCGGCGAGGCCGCGCAGATCGATCTCGGCCTGCCGTCGGCCGTCACCGGCATCTTCCAGGGCGTGCTGCTGTTCTTCCTTCTCGCCTGCGATGCGCTCATCCTGTTCCGCATCCGCTGGCGCAAGCCGGGCGCGGCGGTGCTGGCGCGCGCGCCGGTGCCGCAGCCAGCCGAATGAGCGAGTTGTCATGACGCTGATCGTCTTCACCAACGTCGTCCTCTCGATCATTGTCACCTCGACGCCGCTGCTGCTCGCCGCCACCGGCGAGCTCGTCGTCGAAAAATCCGGCGTGCTGAACCTCGGCGTCGAGGGCATGATGCTGGTCGGCGCGGTCTGCGGCTTCGCGCTGGCCTACAAGACCGGCAGCCCGACGCTCGGCGTCCTCGGCGGCATGGTCGGCGGCGCATTGTTCTCGCTCCTGTTCAGCATCCTGGCCCTGAGCTTCCTCGCCGCGCAGGTGCCGTCGGGCCTAGTGCTCACCATCTTCGGCACCGGGCTCAGCGCGCTCATCGGAAGCGGCTTCGTCGGCAATTCGGTCCCGCGCCTGCCGCAGCTCGACATCCCCGGCTTGAGCCATCTGCCGCTGATCGGCCCCGTCCTGTTCGGCGAGGACATCCTGGTCTACCTCAGCTTCGTGGCGGTGGTTTTTGTCCACATCGTCCTGACGCGCACGCATGCCGGGCTCGTGCTCCGCGCCGTCGGCGATTCCGCCGATGCCGGCCACGCGCTGGGCTACGACGTGATCAAGGTGCGCTACCTCGCCACCACCTTCGGCGGCGCGATGGCGGGCCTCGCCGGCGCCTACATGTCGCTCGCCTACAACACGAGCTGGGCCGAGAACATGACAGCGGGCCGCGGCTGGATCGCGCTCGCCCTCGTCGTCTTCTCGATGTGGCGACCGTTCTGGCTCGTGCTCGGCGCCTATCTCTTCGGCGCGATCATGTACATGTCGTTCTACCTGCAGGGCCTCGGCGTTGCGATCCCCTCGCAATTCATCTCCGCCCTGCCCTATATCGCGACGATCGTCGTGCTGGTGATCATCTCGTCCAACAAGGCCCGTATCCGCCTCACCGCGCCCGCGTGCCTCGGCAAGACGTTCCACGCGACGACGTGAGCGCGGAGCCAACGACGCTGGTGGTTAGCTTCCCCTCCCCCTTGCGGGGAGGGGCAAGGGGTGGGGGTCGGCCCGTGCTTCACCGATCACCGAATTTTGCGATGCACCGGGCGCGGTCATCGCGAAGGCTCTGGCTTCGATGCTCAGGCCCTCGCACGCCTCGATTTGAGCCAAGATCGTATCGAGCACGGAGTCCATGGCGCGAAAGACATCGTGGTTCGAGAACCGGATGACGCGAAAGCCCAGGGTCTCCAGAACCTTCGTTCTCCGCTCGTCGTGAAGGCGTTGCTGCTCGAAACCATGCTGGTTGCCGTCGACCTCGATGATGAGCCGCGCGCCAAAGCAACAGAAGTCGGCGGTGTAATTGCCGATCGGGACTTGGCGCCGAAAGTGGTGGGTTGGCAAACGACGACGCATCGCGCCACAGTCGTGCCTCAGCCTCAGTCATCGCGCGCCGCATGGCGCGGGCCCGTTTGACATGCGCCGGCTTGATCGGCTGGGAGATCGGAAAGACCATAGCTTAGGGTCGCGTGTTGTTGACCTCGGCTCTCGCCATAGTGCAGCCGGGCTTAGCCGGAGTTGATATGACCACTCGGCAGGCCGTGAAGTACGGCACGACCCCCACCCGAACCCCTCCCGGCAAGGGGGAGGGGGGTCCCTGCCTACTCGAACAGCGGCACCAGCTCCATCTCCGGCACCAGCACCAGGCCTTTGTCGGTCAGCCTGATCTCCGGGATCACCGCGAGCGGGATCAGGTTGAAGCCCATGTAGGGAATGGTGCAGCCGGCCGCGGTCCAGGCCCGCTTCACCGCCTTCATCTCCTCGGCGACTTCGGTGACGCGCTTGTCCGACAACAAGCCCGCGATCGGCAGTTGCACCATCGCCAGCACCGCGCCGTCCGCGACGACGCAGACACCGCCTTGTGCCGCCGCGATCGCGTCGAGCGCGACACGCATGTCCGCCTCGTTGGTGCCGGCGACGATGACGTTGTGGCTGTCGTGGCCGACGCTCGAGGCGACGGCACCGCGCACGAGCCCGAAATCCTTGAGCAAACCATGCGCGACATTGCCCGGCGATTTCCCGTGTCGCTCGACGACGGTGACGAAGCAGAGATCGTGCTTGGCGATCGCATCGGCCCAGCTGCCGCAGCCCTCGACATCGAGCGTGTCATGGAACAGCGCGATGCCCGGCAGCGCGGTGCGGATCGCGTGGATCGTCTTCGCGTTGGCGGCCCAGTTCGGTGTCAGCCGCGCGACGGCCGGCAGATGCACGGTCGTGAAGGCGGCCGCGGGATAGTGGTAGCGATCCGACAGCGCCGCATCGAGCCGCGGCGTGATCTTGCGATCCTCGACGACAAGCTCGCCGCCATACCAGGTGCAGCGCGGGTTGAGGTCGTCGTCCATCAGCACGAGGTCGGCGCGGCGGCCACCCCCGAGACCGCCGATCTCGCCTTCGAGCCCGAAGCGGGTGGCGCCGTGCAGCGAGCCCATCGACCAGGCCGTCTCGCGCGAGACGCCCGCGTCGCGCGCCTCGCGCACGACCCAGTCGAGACCGAACATCAAGAGATCGTCGGCGTCGCGATCGTCGGTGCAGACGGCGACGCGCTTTGAGGCGGCCCCTAGCTCGGTGATCGTCTTGATCGCTTGCGGCAGGCTGTGCCACGGCGTCGTCGGCGGGCCGCCGCGCAGAAAAATCCAGACGCCGGCCTCGAGGAGATCGTCGGCGATCTCGCGGTCGATCGCCTCGTGCGTGTCGGTGACGCCCGACGCCGCGTAGGCCGCGACGAACTCGCGCCCGTAGACGTGGCCCGACACCGGGCGCCCGCGCTTGAGCGCCTCGGCGATGATGGCGTGCGCGCGTTCCTCGCCGGTGGCGACGGGCACGAAGTCCATCTTCTCGCCGAGCAAGCGCCTCGGGCCAGCGGTCAAACAGCGCGCCGATCTTTTCCGGCGTGAGGTCGCCGCCGGCCGTCTCGAGCGCCGGCGACGTCGCGGGCACGGTGCTCGGTACGGTGAGGTAGATCGACAGCGGCGCCTGGCGCGCGTCTTCCAGCATCGCCTCGACGCCGGCGACGTCCATGACATTGCCGATCTCGTGGCTGTCGCAGAAGATCGTCGTCGTGCCGTTGACGAGCGCCGCCTCGGCATAGGCGCAGGCCGTCACCATCGACGATTCGATGTGCAGGTGCGGGTCGACGAGGCCCGGTCCCAGGATGCCGCCACGCGCGTCGTAGGTCGACGCGGTGCCGCCGGCCGCCTTGTGGGCTCCGGCCGGCTTCAGCGCGGCGATGCGGCCGCCGGCGAGCCATATCTCGCGCTCGGGCAGGATGCGCTCGGAATAGGTCGACAGCGCCCGCGCGCCAGTGATCACCAGGTCCGGGGGCGCCCGTCCCGAGGCGACATCCGCCAGCCGGCAGGTCATCGTGTGGAGCGGCGCCACGGCGAAACGATCGAGACGGGTCAGGGGAACCTCCTTGTGGGCCTCTGCGTCCGGGCGCCATGCAAAACTCGGGTTCGCGCGGCCGCCTTGTGCGCATAGGCACGCTGTTTGCGTTGCCCCTTGGGCATTCGAACCGGCATGGGCACCATGGACGCGATCACCGAAGAGGCCAAGCCGGCACCGTCGGCCCCGCAGCCGTCCTCACCGAACATCTTCGAAAAACTCTTCCATCTCGAGGAGGCCGGCACCAACGCGCGGACCGAGGTGCTCGCCGGCATCACGACCTTCCTGACGATGGCCTATATCATCTTCATCAACCCGCTGATCCTCGGAGACGCGGGCATGCCGAAGGGCTCCGTCTTCGTCGCCACCTGCATCGTCGCCGCCGTCGGTACGATGATCATGGCGATCTACGCGAACTACCCGATCGCACTGGCGCCGGGCATGGGGCTCAACGCCTATTTCGCCTATGTCGTCGTGCTGCAGATGCACTACCCCTGGCAGGCGGCGCTCGGCGCGGTATTCATCTCCGGCTGCCTCTTTTTGCTGGTCACGCTGTTTCGCATCCGCGACATCATCGTCGACGGCATCCCCATATCCTTGAGGGTGGCGATCACGGTGGGCATCGGCCTCTTCCTGGCGATCATCTCGCTCAAGAACGCCGGCATCGTCGCCTCCAATCCCGCGACCTTCATCACGATGGGCGACCTGCACCAGCCTAGCGTGGTGCTTGCCGTGCTCGGCTTCATCCTCGTCGCGACCTTGTCGGTGCTCGAGGTGAAGGGCGCACTGCTGATCAGCATCCTCGCGGTGACGATCCTCAGCTTCTTCGTCGCCGGCAACAGGTTCAACGGCATCGTCTCCCTGCCGCCGTCGATCGCGCCGACACTTTTCGCGCTCAACGTCAAGGACGCCGTGTCGCACGGCCTCCTCAACGTCGTGCTGGTCTTCTTCCTCGTCGAATTGTTCGACGCCACCGGCACGCTGATGGGCGTCGCGCGCCGCGCCGGGCTGCTTGTCGAGGGCAAGATGGGGCGCCTGTCGCGCGCACTGATGGCCGACAGCTCCGCCATCTTCCTCGGCTCGCTGCTCGGCACGTCGAGTACCACGGCCTATCTGGAAAGCGCCGCGGGCGTCGAGGAAGGCGGCCGCACCGGCCTCACCGCAGCGACGGTGGCCGTGCTGTTCCTCGCCTGCCTGTTCATCTCGCCGCTCGCCGGCTCGGTGCCGGCCTACGCGACCGCGCCGGCGTTGTTCTACGTCGCGTGCCTGATGATGCGCGAGCTTGTCGATCTCGACTGGGACGACAAGACCGAGGTGCTCCCGGCCTGCGTCACCGCGCTGATGATGCCGTTCACCTATTCGATCGCCAACGGTGTCTCGTTCGGCTTCGTGTCCTACGCGGCGCTGAAGGTGCTCACCGGCCGCGCGGCCAGCGTCAAATGGATCGTCTGGGTGATCGCGGCGGTGTTCGTCTTCAAGTTCATCTACGTCGGCGCGGCGGGCTGAGCGAATGGCCGGCCGCCACGCCCTTCGCGGCCGGGTCGTTTCGTTCAAGAGCGATCCGTTCCAGGACAGCTCGGAGGATTCGCTCGACGCGATCGACGACGGTCTCGTCGTGATAGAGGACGGCAAGATCGCCGCCGTCGGCGACTATGCCGCGCTCGCGCCGACGCTCGATGCCAGCGTCGTGGTCACGCATCACGAGAATGCGCTGATCTGCCCAGGCTTCGTCGACACCCACGTGCATTATCCGCAGATGCAGATGATCGGCGCCTATGGGGAGCAGCTGCTCGCCTGGCTCGACAAGTACACGTTCATCACCGAGGCGCAGTTCGTCGACAAGGCGCATGCCGATGCGATCGCCAAGCTGTTCTTCCGCGAGCTGCTGCGCTGCGGCACCACGACGGCGGCGGTCTATTGCACCGTGCATCCGCAATCCGTCGACGCGTTCTTCGAGGAATCCGTGCGCTACGGCACGCTGATGATCGCCGGCAAGGTACTGATGGACCGCAACGCGCCGGACAAGCTGCTCGACACCCCCCAGCGCGGCTACGACGAGAGCGAGGCGCTGATCCAGCGCTGGCACGGCAAGGGCCGCAACAGGTACTGCGTCACCCCGCGCTTTGCGCCGACCAGCACCGAAGCGCAGCTCGACGCCGCCGGCGCGCTGCTGAAAGCGCACGACGACGTCTTCATGCAGACGCACCTCAGCGAGAACGTCGCCGAGGTCGATTGGGTCAAGGAACTGTTTCCGAAGCGCTCGAGCTATCTCGACGTCTACGCGCATGCCGGGCTCGCGCAGAAGCGCTCGGTCTTCGGCCACGCCATCCACATGAGCGAGGAGGATTTCTGCACCTGCCACGCGACCGGCGTCGCGCTGTCGCATTGTCCGACATCGAACCTGTTTCTCGGCAGCGGCCTGTTCAAGCTGTTCGACGCGCAGGATGCGCGGCGCCCGGTGCGCGTCGGCCTCGGCACCGACGTCGGCGCGGGCACCAGCCTGTCGCAGCTGAAGACGCTCGGCGAGGCCTACAAGGTCGCCGCGCTGAGCGGCCGCAAGCTCGATGCGGTCCAGGCCTTCTACCTCGCCAGCGCAGGCGGCGCCCGCTCGCTCTACCTCGACGATCGCATCGGTCGCGTGGCTGAGGGCTACGATGCCGATCTGTGCGTCCTCGATCTAAAGAGCTCGCCGCTTCTGGCGTTCCGGATGGACTATTGCGAGACCCTCGAGGACATCCTGTTCGTGCTCGTCACGCTCGGCGACCATCGCACCGTGCGCGCGACCTACGTGGCCGGCGAGTGCGTCTACGACCGGACCGCGAGCGAGCCGTTCCACTACGCGGGATGACGACCGCAGCTCCCTTCTCCCGCAAGGGGAGAAGGCAGATCGCGTTCTTCAGCTCGCCTGCGCGCGCTGCCTCTCGGCCGCGATCACCTGCCGATAAAGCTCATCGGCCTTGATCGGCGTCCGCGTCGGGCGCGCGCCCGTCGCATCGCGGATCGCGTTGCCGAGCGCCGCCGCTACGGGATTGTACGGACTCTCGCTCATCGACTTCGCCCCCAATGGCCCGACCGAGTCGTAGGTGTCGGCGAAATGCACCTCCGTGCGCGGGACGTCGGCGAAGGCGGGAATGTGGTAGCCGCGGAAGGCGGCGTTCGACACGCGGCCCTCGGAATCGATCAAGACCTCCTCGTAGAGCGCCGCGCCGAGCGCCTGCGCGACGCCGCCCTCCACCTGGCCGCGACACTGCAGCGGGTTCACCACGGTTCCCGCGTCGGCGGCGTGGATGCTGCGCAGGATCTTGACGACGCCGCTCTGGCGGTGAACGGCGACCTCGAACGCCTGCACGTTGAACGCGACCGAGCGCGGCGTGCCGTCCGCGTGTCCATTGGCCTCCAACACCACGCCCGTGCCCGCCGCGAGATGGGCCAGGTTCGAGAGCGGGATCTCGTGGTCGCGCCACGCGATCGCGTCACGAACCAAGCTCTGGTCCACGCTGTTCCGCCCGGACGTCGCGGTCGCAAAGTCGAGGATCCTGGCGCTCAGCGCTTCCGCCGCCCTGTGCGTCGCGAGGCCCGCGACGACGGTGCCGGTGCTGCCGTAGGCGCCGGTGTCGTGGCGCACCACATCGGTGTCGGACTGGTGGACCCGGATGCGTGCGACCTCGGTCTTAAGCGCCGAAGCCGCGATCTGCGCGTGCACGGTCGTCGTGCCGTTGCCGAACTCCGCGGTGCCGACCCGCAGATCGTAGCACCCGTCGGCGGAGAGCTGGATGACGCAATCTGCGAAATGGCCGCGCGGCGGAATCGTATCAATCATGCCCGCGGCCACACCGCGGCCGATCAGCCAGTCCGCGCCGAGGTCCGGCCGCGGCACGGCGTCGAGCGCTGCCTCAGTTTTGTCGAGGCACTGGTCGAGCCCGTAGCTGCCGTATTCGACGTCGTGCGCACCGACCTCGTAGGACACCATCGGATCGCCCGGCACGACGACGTTCAGACGTCGGAAGGCAAACGGATCGATGCCGAGCCGCGCGGCCACCTCGTCGATCGCGGACTCGATGGCAAAATTGGTCTGGCTCAACCCGTAGCCACGGAAGGCGCCAGCCGGCAGCGTGTTGGTGTAGACCGCAACCGCGTCGACCTTCTTGTGCGGGCAGCGGTAAAGCGCGACCGCCTCGCCGGCCCCGTGATACAAGACGCCCGGCCCGTGATTGCCGTAGGCGCCGGTGTTCGACAGCATGCGCATCGCGATTGCGGTGAGGCGGCCGTCGCGCCTCGCACCGATCTTCACCGTCACACGCATGGGATGGCGCGTCGTCGTCGCTGCGAATTGCTCGGCGCGGGTGAGCTCGAGCTTCACCGGACGCCCCGTGCGCAGCACGGCCAGCGCGACGATGTCCTCGGTCAGCATCTCCTGCTTGCCGCCGAAGCCACCGCCGACGCGCTTGGCGAACACGCGGACCTTGTCGCTCGGCAGATCGAAGAGGTCGGCCAGCGCATTGCGGATCAGGAACGGGACCTGCGAGCTGGTCCGCACGGTAAGGCGGCCCTCCTCGTCGAGCCAGCCGATCGCGCCGTGCGTCTCCAGCGCGGCGTGCTGCACCCGCTGCGTCTCGAAGGTTTCCTCGTAAACCACATCCGCCTCGGCGAAACCGGCCTCGACATCGCCGATCCCGCCATGCACCTGCGCGACGATGTTGCGGGCGGCATCCGCGATCCGGCTCGACGCGGGCTTGTCGTGCACGATGGGCGCGCCCGGCCGCAGCGCCGCCTCCGGATCGAGCACCGCGGGTAGGATCTCGTACGCGACACGAAGCGCGTCGCGCCCGGCCTCGGCGGCGCCCTCGGTCTCGGCGACGATCGCCGCGACGCGCTGGCCGGCGAAGCGGATGATGGGGTCGAGCACCATCGTGTCGTCGGGATCGTCGGTCGGGTTCTGGTGTCGCGCCGTCGAGAACAGCTTGTTCGGCGCATCCGCATGGGTCAGCACCAGAACGACACCGGGGACGGCTACGGCTGCACGCGTGTCGATGGCGACGATCCGCGCCGAGGCATGCGGCGCCCGCAGGATCGTCATGTGCAGCAGGCCGTCGATCGCCACGTCCATCGTGTAGCGGGCCTGCCCGGTGACGATGGCCGGACCCGCGAGCGCGCCGATCCCACGCCCGACCGCGGCGCCCGACGCGACGTCCTCGACGTGGTAGGTGCCCTCGATCGCATCTGCGATCGCGCGGTAGCCGGTGCAGCGGCAGAGGTTTCCCTTCAAAGCGACGGGCAGATCCTTCTGTTGCGCCTGATCGAGACACACGGACGTCATCACCATGCCGGCCGTGCAGAAGCCGCACTGGAACCCCTGCGCGTCGAGGAAAGTCTGCTGCGTCGGGTGCAGGCCGTTAGCGCCGGCCAGGCCCTCGATCGTGGTCACCTCGCGGCCCCGTGCGCGAAAGGCCGGCATCAAGCAAGAGTGCACGGGCTGGCCGTCGAGATGCACCGTGCAGGCGCCGCAATCACCCGCGTCGCAGCCTTTCTTGACGCCGAACCAGCCAAGCTCGCGCAGGAAGGTGCGCAGGCACTGGCCCGCGCGCGGCTCCTCGGCGAAGGGCGTCCCGTTGACGATCATCATGCCGGCGCCCCGGTCAGCTCCGCGACGATCTCCTTCGCGAAGAGGAGCGTCATGTGGCGTCGCCAGTCCGGGCGTCCATGCATGTCGTCGTACCAATCCGCGGCGGTGATCGCGGCGTCGACGAGCGCCACGAGCGCATCGGCGGTGGTTTGCTCCGGCACCATGACGCGAAACGGCCGGCGCGTCGCGGCTGTGATGGTGAGCGCGACCGGCCCCTGCCCTTCGCGCGTGCCGATGACGACGGCGCCCGAGCGGCCGTGATTGGTCAGCGAGATCCGGCGGAACGCCGTCACGCGCCGCATCGCCGCATCGGCGAAGGCGATGCCGCGCAGCACCTCGCCCGGCGCTATGCTCGTTGTGTTCGGGCCGACCACGAAGGCCAGCACCGGCACGCGGCGCTCGGTGCCGTCTGGGGTCCAAAGGACGCAGGTGGCATCGAGCGCGGCGCCGAGCGAGATCATCGGACCCGCCGGCAGGCCGAGGCAGATGTTGCCGCCGACGGTCGCGGCGTTCCAGATCTTGAACGAGGCGAGAAAGGCATGGCAGCATTGGCTGATCAGCGGGCCGGAGCGCCAGTCCACCGGGTAGGCAAACGCCTCGAGCGTCGCCACCGGGCAGGTCGCCGCGACGAAAAGACCCGCCTCGCTCGTCTCGATCGGCGGCCAGCCGAGCGTCGAGAGATCGATCAGGCGCCGCAGCGCAGGCTGCGGCTCGGAGAACAGCCAGGTGCCCCCGGCGAGCCAGGAATCGCCGGGCGACAAGGCGGGAAGCTCGCCCCGCGTCTTCGGCTGCTCGAACGATACGACCCCGTTGAGATCCATGTCCCCGACCTTCCCGCACGGCCCGAAGCACATTGCGGGCCGGCTGCCGGAGGGGGCAAGTCGGACGGGTCGGTTCTCCGCGCTATCGGACGATCGCGGTGCGCTCCGCAGCCGCGTCGCTGAGCTGTCCGTGCAGGCCGCCGATGCCGCGGCCGATGACATTCGCCCCGGACGGCGCATGCCGGTGGTGCGCGCCATGCGCCGGATGATGCGGGCCAGTCGAATCCTCCCACGCCGAATCCGCGACGAAGGCCGAAGCGGGGGCGGCCGAGCCGACGATCGCGGCGCCGGCAAGCAGAGTTGCCGCGAGAACCGCGCGGCCTGCAGATCGAGGTGAGCGGCGCGTGGGGAGGCAAAGCATGTTCATCCGTCCTTCGAGAAAGCGCCCCAATCGGGCACAGGCTCAAGATGACGTGCGCGCGTGTCTCCGCCGCCGCCGCAGCGTAACGAATGATTGCCGGCCCCTCGCAGCGTGGGCCGAGCTTCGAGACATGGCGGGTAACCGACGACGGGGATGTCGACCAGCGTCGGCAGGCACGGCCGGATCCATTTGGCAGCGGCTCGTCGAACAGGCCGGCTTGGCGCGGATCAGCCGGCTTGGCGACGACGGCACGATCGGCAACTGCGTCGCGCGGCGCGTCGGTTTTTCGCTTGCTCGGGTGCCGAGTTGGAGAGGCCATCCGAGGAGGATTGCCGAATCGCGTTAAGCCGGCCCTACGAACTGAAGGTCGTGGCGCAAGGCGCGGCCTCCGCCCGGAGGGTGAGCCCAGCGCAATGCCGGGCTCATCCTTCCTTTACGCGACGATGGCCAGACGCGGACGCTCGACCACCGCATCTTCACCTGCGGGCGCCGTCCACCTCGGCAAAGGCGGTCCAGCAAGGTCGACCCGCAGAAAGAAGCCATCCTCGCAAGCTTTCCAAAGTGCGGCCGGCAACCGGGCGCGGCCCGACGTCCAGCGCCGGCAGCCATCCTCAACCGCGTGGAAGCCGATGCAGAGCAGCGGATCGTCTATTGCGACATCACGCGTGTCGAAGCCGTCATCAATGCGCAGCGAGCCGATGTAGAGGCCGAGATCGCGCGTGTCGGCGCTTCCCATCGTGTCGCTCGGCCGCGCCGTCGGCGACACGAGCCAGACGTCCTTGGCGCCAGCCGGCACGTGGAAGCGGGCGGTCAGATCGCGGACGACCGGGTCGAGGCTTTGGCCATCGACAACAAGATGCAAATCAAGGTCGCGCGACAGAGACCAGCCCATGGCTTCCGCGCGCTTTGCCAGTTGCGTCCTGACTACCTCGACCAGCGGGCCGGTGCCGTGGAACGGGTGACAAAAGTCGGCGTGGGTGCGCAAAGCCGGATCGGCCTCCGGGCCAGCGGCCAAGTTGATGACGTCGGCCTCCCTGAAGAAGCTCCGGTTGCCCATATCGAGATAGCTCTCTGCCGGGAGGTTCTCGGCCAGAATGATGTCGTGGCTGTCGAGCTCGACGTGCCAGTAGGTGACCTCGTCGACCGCAACCTGCTGGATTGTAGAGCCGTTGACGAGTGCGCTCGCCGGGATCAGCACTTCGCCAAGAACATCGACGCAGATCGCGTGACCAGGCGAAACGAACAGGTCGCGTGCTGGACGGTTTGGCCCCAGAGCATGCGCGGCGATACGGACGGGCATCGTCTCGTGCGGACGCGGATGGGTGCGGCAGTCGAGCGTGCGATGGCCGAGCCAGCGGATCGGTCGCTGTGTGCCAAAGGCGGTGAGAATATGTTCACCGACGACTAGTGTGCTGTCCCGTTAATAGCTTTACATAGGCGCTCAAGCTTGGCGAAGATTGCGTCACTGGTTGCTGTCCACTGGAACGGCCTCGCCTTGACGTTGTAGGCAGCGACGAACGCCTCGATCTTGGCCACCAGATCCTTGGCGCTGACGAAGGAGCCGCGCCGGATCTGGCGCTGCGTGATCAGCGCGAACCAGCGTTCGACCTGATTCATCCATGATGCGTAGGTCGGCGTAAAATGCAGGGTGAAACGAGGTCGCTCGGCCAGCCATGCGCGGACCTTTGGATGCTTGTGAGCCGCGTAGTTGTCGACGACGAGGTGGAGGTCAAGGTCGCTCGGCACGTTGGCCTCGATGTGCTTCAGGAAGCCCAGGAACTCCTGGTGTCGGTGACGCGCCCGGCACTGCGTCATCACCTGGCCGTTGGCGATGTCGAGCGCGGCGAACAATGTCGTCGTCCCGTGCCGGACGTAGTCGTGGGTGACACCTTCGATGTAGCCGAGACCGAGCGGCAGCATCGGCTGCCGTCGTTCGAGCGCCTGGACCTGCGTCTTCTCGTCGACGCACAACACGAGCGCGTGGTCGGGCGGATTGAGATAGAGCCCGACGATATCGCGCACCTTGTCGACGAACAGCGGATCGCTCGAGAGCCGGAAGGTCTTGGAGCGGTGCGGCCGGACGTTGAACAGCGCAAGCATGCGCGCGACCGTGCTCTTGGAAAGCCCGCTCGCCGCCGCTGCAGACCGCACGGTCCAGTGTGTCGCGCCGACCGGCTTGCTCTCGAGCACCGTGCGCAGGAGGCTCGCGATGCGCTCCTCGTCGTGGGTCCTCGGTCGCCCGGACCTGGCTTCGCCGTAGAGGCCGGTCAGTCCCTTCTCGAACCAGATCTTGCGCCAGTGGCAGATCGTCGGGTTCGACACGCCGAGACGGCTCGCGATCGACGTGTTGGCCTCGCCCGCTGCGGATGCGAGGATGATCTGCGCCCGCCGCACGAGGCTGTGCGAGGCCGACTGCGATCGCCCAAGTCGATCGAGCTCTTCGCGCTCGATGTCGCTAAGCATGAGAAGCTGCTCTTGCGGTCGACCTATGCGCGCCATGATCCGCCCTCCTGGCGAATCATCGCTTCATCATCCAACTATGTAAAGGGACTTGCGGGACAGCACACTAGATGCTCAACGGCAATGTCGCCACGTGTGGTGCGGATATGCGTGCCGCTCGCAAAGCACGTAACGGCATCGACGATCATCGTGCCGCCGTTGTTGTCACTTTCGGCATAGTAGGTGCTGGCCATCGTCCCGCTGAGCGTGAAGCTTTCCGAGACCCCATTCTCGCTTACCGTTAGCGTGTCGCCGTCGACGGCAAGCGCTGTGGACGAGTCGGTGCCTGTATAGGTCAGCCCCTGCAGGTCCAACTCGTCGTTGTCGCCGAAATTGATCAACGTGTTGGCAAAGGTCCCGCCCACCGGCTGGAAGTCCGCGCTCGAAACCAGGAGCGCAGGTGAGGGCCCCGCGGGGAAAGACGTAACCGTCGGCTGAGCGCTCGCGCTCAACGACAGCGTCGCAGGTGATTTGGACGTGCCGGCAAAAGTTATGGCGCCGGTTCCGATGCTCGAGGTTCCGACGTTCGCCGGCGCGTCGACCAGCGTTCCGCCATCGATCGTCGTGCCGCCGTCATAGGAGCTGTCACCCGTCAGGGTCAGCGCGCCCGCGCCATCCTTGACCACGCTGCCGGGCCCGATAATTGGGGCGTCAAGCGTCGCGTCGGCTGCCAAGGCGGTTCCCGCGCTTTGGTTGAAGGTTACCACCGAAGAGTTCTGGAGGTCGATGGCGCCGCCAAAGGTGGCCCCGGCGCCCAGCGCGAGCGTGTTGTTGCCGCCCGTGAACGTAACGGCATCCGCCTGTACCGGATCTGTAGCCCCGGACATGCCGCCGCTGATCGAGCCAGTGTTGACCAACGTTAGGTTGGAGCCGACCACGCCGGCGCCTCCAGACCCATATGTGCCGCCTCCGCTACCACCGGCCCCACCTGTGATGCTGCCGGCGTTCGTGAATGTCGAGCCACTGCCCGCAAAGACACCGGTACCACCGGTGCCCGCGGCCGCGTAGTTGGGGCCATAGCCGGGATTGCCGGACGCACCGCCGGTTCCGCCGGTTACAGTGCCGCCGGCATTGTTCACGATGGTCCCGCCCTGGGCCATGTAGACGCCGGCACCACCAGCGCCACCGATGCCCGGGCCGTCACCAGCGCCACCACCGGGATTACCGCCTGCGGCGCCTGCACCACCTGCAACGACGCCAGAGTTCGTCAGGGACCCGGAACTGACAAATTCCAAGCCGTCGCCGCCGTTGCCGCCGTTGCCGCCTACGCCGCGATAGGCTGGCGTACCGCCGACGCCTCCTACGCCACCGGTAATTGTGCTGCCGCTATAATTCGTGACGGACGATCCCGTCGCTCCAGAAGCAACTGCGACGCCGTCGCCCCCGCTGCCTCCCGCGCCGCCTTGGCCACTTGCGTTGGCGCTGTAGGATCCTCCGCCTACGCCGCCGGCACCGCCTGTGATTGATGCAGTGGAGGCCAGGCCTCCATTCGTGTTGGTGCTTTCAGCGACGTTTACAAAGTAACCATCACCACCCGCACCACCACCGCCGCCGCCGCCGTTCGTAGTATAACCATTAGAACCCGTCGCGGCGCCTCCGATGCCGCCTGAACCGCCCGCCGATCCGCTTATGCTCCCGGAATTGTTCAAGAAGGTCCCAGACCCTCCATTCGTGCCACCCGCACCACCACCGCCGCCGCCGCCGCTTGAATATCCGCCGCGTCCATTCTGTCCGTTTATGGACGGGTTGCTACCTTGGAGACCTCCGGAGCCGCCGCGGCCATAGTAGCCTGCTGCACCGTTACCGCCAGCGCCTCCGATCGCGCCGCCGCCACCACCACCGCCGCTGGTTGCATAGTAATAACCAGCGGGACCACCTCCATTTTGGCCGTTGAGGTTCGAAGATGATCCTCCGGTGCCTCCGGCGCCCTGCGCACCATTCTTTGAGTTCCCGTTACCGCCCGTGCCGCCGTTGCCGTAAGTAGCCATGTGTCTTCGTCCCTCGAACTGAAAGTCGGGCCGATCACAACCCTTTATCGTCGGTCGATTGCCGTCTCCGCCTCCGCCGCGGGCGCCTCGCAAGCCACTTGCATGGCAAGCTTAGTGAACGTCGGATGGCGCCACAGGCTGGCGCCCTCGTAGCGGTCCCAAAGATCGGGCGGCAGGATCGTTTTTCGCTCGCGCGGCGCCACCTGCGGCCTCACATCATGCAAACCAGGCGTGCCGAGACGGGCATCGAACTCCTTGGCGTCGAACGCGATGCGTTCGAAATCATGCTGAAAGGGCGACAAGCCGGCGAAGTCGTAGACCGCCGCCATTGCAGCGGCGGGACGGTTCACCAGAGTATCGTAGGGCAGAAGCAGCACGCGGCGCGTCTCGGCGCTCGCCAAAACCTGTTTCAGTCCGGCGAGGGCGAAGCCGATCATCCCGTTGTTCGCCATGAGCCCATCGGCGCGCGAATAAACGGTGCCGCCGCGCTCGTAGGCGAAAATCCCGGAGAGTTCGAAGGTACTGGAGCGGACCAGCCGCTCGATGCTGTCGATGATCCAGGGCACATGCCGCACGCAACAGATCAAACGACAATCGGGGTACAGCTTGGCAAGAAGTTCGACGCGTGTCGACCAGCCGCGGTTGGTGTCGAACACGGTCCGATCTGTCATTGCATGATAGTAATTCTCGAAGCAGCCGCGCAGCACGGCCATCCGCTGGCCTTCGTCGAAGAACACTGACGTCTCGCTGCCAGCGCTCATCTCTGTCAGCATCGCGCCCATCATTGAGGCGACGGGGCTCGATATATTGGCCTGTAGCCTGGGGTTCTGCCGTAGGATCGCAGCGAGCAAAGTCGACCCGGACCGAGGCAGACCGGAGATGAGATGAAGTTTCATGCACATGTCACGCGGCGGCGGCAGATAGTCTAGGTTCTGTTCGGATTAGATAATCGAACCGTTTTGCGGAGTCCTACAGTACCGCTCTCCTACACGCGATCGAGCAACGATATTTAAGTACTGTGATAATGTTGCCACCGTAAACGCGGATTGGACTAAAGTAGCAGAAGCCTTGAAGCCCCCCCGGTGATGTTTTCAATGAGAAGAGGCCGGCGGGCGGCTTCACCATGGATGGCGTTGCTAATCCCACTCGTCCGGTCGCCACTCAAGCGCCGACCGCACGTTGACCGACAGCTCAATGTCGACGTCCATCCAAGACGCTTTCTCGGCCATGAGCCGCTGGCTGGCCTCGACCGCATCCTTCCGGCTCGAGCACTTCTCGTGCTCAGCGGTGATGTGCTCCCAAAGGTGGGGGTAGGTCCGGTTCGCCCTTGCAATCTCAAGCACGGCGTACCACTCACCGCGGCCGGTACGGTGAGCGGCGCGGATCTGCTCACGACGCTTCGCTTCCTCGCTGATCCCCTGCCATAACGCTTCGTCTTGAAAGGTGCTCGAACGGGTCGCTTCGAAAGCAAGGCCTTTCAGCGCGCGCTCGGACAGGCCATCGAGGATACCGTTGATCTGGAAGACGCTGTCGACGAGACGCTGCAGAGCGTGCTTGGCCTCATAGGTCAGGGGCGGCCGCTTCGGTTTGGCGCCTTTGATGCTGGTCACCTCCTCGGCCGGTCCATGTACGCCAGGCCAGAGGTCGGCGGCGATCCGGTCGAGGTCCTCCGCCGTCAGCGTCCAGTTCTCTTTCGCCTCCTGCTCCTTGCGTTTGATCTCGGGGACTAGGCTGACGACACGACCGGCTCGGCCGCGGCGAGCGGCTTCCTCGACGTCCATGCGCGCATGGAAGTTGGCGCGCATGTCATCTTCGAGGCTTCCCTCTGCGTCGAACGTCCAGAAGAAGCCGCGGGCATCCATGATGCGGGCCGACCGCCCGTCGTCGATCTCAAGGATGACCTGGGCAATGCGCTGCCGGGTGCCTGCAAACTCAGGAACAGCCTCGTCGCTGACGCCGAGGTCGTTGGCGATGCGCTTCGGGATGCGGCGCAGCGAGCCGTCATCGGGGAAAGCGTAGAAGCGGAACGAGATGCCCATGGACGCAAGATTCGCGCGTCGGCGCTCGGGCGTCCACGTCTGCATGCCGATAAGCTCGAAAACGCCCCGGCTGCTTACCCGGCGCTTACCCGCGTGAACAGGCCAGTGGGGCGTAGGAGGCTAAGTTATTGTTTTATTGGTGGAGCTGAGGGGAATCGAACCCCTGACCTCTGCAGTGCGATTGCAGCGCTCTCCCATCTGAGCTACAGCCCCGCTCCGCCGCGGTGTGTAAGGGGCCGCATCGGCGCCGTCAACACGGCTCGCGAGCGTCCTCCCGCCAGGATTTGACCGGCAACGGCCGGCGCGGCATGGCTCGGCGATGTCCGGCCGGCGAGCATTTCCCGAGCTTCCCATCGAGGCCGTGCTGCCGCGCGTTGCCGAGGCGATGCGCGCGGATGGCGCGCGCGCCGTGGTCGTGGCGCCGCCGGGCGCGGGCAAGACGACACGGTTGCCGCTCGCCTTGCTCGACGAGGCCTGGGCGAAGGACCGCCGGATCATCCTGGTCGAGCCGCGCCGGCTGGCAGCACGTGCGGCTGCGACGCGGCTCGCCAGCACGCGCGGCGAGGAGGTCGGCTGCAGCATCGCGATCCGCGCGCGCTTCGAGACGCGGGCGTCGACGGCGAGCCGCATCGAGGTGGTGACCGAGGGCGTGCTGGTACGCATGATCCTCGACGATCCCGGCCTCGATGGGATCGCCGCGATCCTGTTCGACGAGTTCCACGAGCGCTCGCTCGACGCCGATCTCGGGCTGGCGCTGGCGCTCGACGCGGCGGCGCTGCGGCCGGACCTGCGGTTGCTCGTCATGTCGGCGACGCTCGACGGCGCGCGTGTGGCGCGGCTTCTTGATGGAGCGCCCGTCATCGAGTCCGAAGGCCGCGCGCACCCCGTCGAGACGCGCTATCTCGGCCGCGACGCGCACGAGCGGATCGAGGACCAGATCGCGCGGGCGATCTTCAAGGCGCTGGCGGAGGAGACCGGATCGATCCTCGCCTTCCTGCCCGGCCAGGGCGAGATCGCCCGCACCGCCGAGCGCCTCGCGCAGGTGCCCGTCGGCGTGACAGTGGCGCCGCTCTATTCCGCGATGGACCGGCGCGCGCAGGATGCGGCGATCCTGCCGGCTCCGCCGGGCCAGCGGAAGATCGTGCTGGCGACGTCGATCGCCGAGACCTCGCTGACGATCGAGGGCGTGCGCGTCGTCGTCGATTCGGGCCTGGCGCGGGTGCCGGTCTACGAGCCGGCGCTAGGCCTCACGCGGCTCGAGACGCGGCGCGCCTCGCGCGCGGCGGCCGACCAGCGGCGTGGCCGCGCCGGGCGCACGGAGCCCGGCATCTGCTACCGGCTGTGGGAGGCGGCGGGCACCGGCGCGCTGGAGCCCTTCGCGCGGCCCGCGATCCTCTCCGCCGATCTCTCCGGCCTGCTGCTCGATTGCGCGGCCTGGGGCGCACGCCGGCCCGAGCGCGACCTCGCCTGGCTCGACCCGCCGCCGGCGCCGGCGCTCGCCGAGGCGCGGACGATGCTGGCGGCGATCGGCGCGCTCGATGCCGACGGCGGCCTCACCGAGGACGGCCGAAAAATCCGCGCGCTCGCCCTGCCCCCGCGGCTCGCGCGCATGGTCGTGCTCGCCGCCGCAGCCGGCGAGGCTGGGCTCGCCGCCGAGATCGCCACGATCGTCGTCGAGCGCGGGCTGGGCGGCGATGCCGCCGACCTGCGCGAGCGGCTGACCCGCTTCCGCCGCGACCGCGGCGCGCGCGCCGACGACGCGCGGACGCTGGCGCAGACGTTCGCCCGCCAAGCCGGTGCGCGCGGCGACAAAGGCGGCGACGTCGCTGAGGCAGGCCGGCTCCTCGCCCTCGCCTTCCCCGATCGCATCGCCCGCGCGAGAGGAAAGCCGGGCGAGTTTTTGATGGCCAACGGTCGCGCCGCGGCCGTCGCGACGCACGATGCGCTGGCCGGCGCGCCCTTCCTCGCGATCGCCGAGGTGACCGGCCGCGCCGGCGCCGCGCGCATCCTGCTCGCCGCGCCGCTCGACGAGGCCGAGATCGCGGCCGTCGCGGGAAACGACATCGTCGAAACGGACACGCTCGAGTTCGATGCTGGCCGCGCGGCGCTGCGGGCGCGCCGCAGTCGGCGTCTTGGGGCGCTGGTGCTCGCCGAATCGACCCTGCCCGTGCCCGCAAGCCACGCCGCCGCCATCGCGCTCGCGGCCGGCTTCGCCGCGCTCGGGATCGACCGGCTGCCGTGGACGCCAGCGCAGCACCAGCTGCGCGACCGCGTCGCCCTGGCGCGCCGCAATGCCCCCGAGGAATGGCCGGACTTGTCCGACGCCGCGCTCGCCGCCGACGGCGCGGCTTGGCTCACCCCGTTCCTCGACGGCGCGACGAGCCTCGCCGACATCGACGCGGGTCGCCTCGACGCTACGCTCGCCGCGCTGCTGCCCTGGGACAAGGCGCGCCGCCTCGACGAGATGGCGCCTTCCGCCTTCACCACGCCCGCCGGCGCCAGCCACCGCCTCGACTACGCCGCCGAACAGGGGCCGACGCTGTCGGTCCGGGTACAGGAGCTCTACGGTCTCGCCGCGCACCCTACCGTCGCTGGGGTGCCGCTCGTGCTCGAGCTGCTCTCTCCGGCCGGGCGGCCGATCCAGGTCACCCGCGACCTGCCCGGCTTCTGGGCCGGCTCGTGGCGCGACGTCCGCACCGAGATGCGCGGGCGGTATCCAAAGCACCTGTGGCCGGAGGACCCCGCCGCCGCGGTGCCGACGCTAAGGGCGAAGCCGCGCGGGAGCTGACGGGACCGGGCCGCCTCCGTCTTGCGCACACCGCCCGCTTTCGGGTTGCGCCCCCAAAACCCCTATGGTACCGGACCCGCGCCCTGGGGAGGTGATGCCCGCGGGGCGAAAAATCCCGTGACGGATGGCCGTGCCGGCTGCGTCGATCGCTCTTGATCCGCAGCGC
The DNA here is from genome assembly GCA_965277735.1 of Beijerinckiaceae bacterium. GTDB lineage: Bacteria > Pseudomonadota > Alphaproteobacteria > Rhizobiales > Beijerinckiaceae > RH-AL1. The sequence continues at coordinate 1,740,796 of CBDIDO010000003.1, read as the reverse complement.
GCCCGCGTGGTCTCCGCCGGACGGACAAAGAGGCTCAAGGGTTGGCCAAAGAGGAAACGTACGTCACCGGGATGGCCGGGCGCTATGCGCAGGCGCTGTTCGACCTCGCCAAGGAATCGAAGACGACGGAGCAGGTCGCCAAGGACCTCGCCGGCTTCCAGGCGATGATCTCCGAGAGCACCGACTTGCAGCGCTTCCTGAAGAGCCCTGCCTTCTCGTCGGAAGATCAGATCAAGGCGATCGACGCGCTGCTCAACAAGGCCGGCATCGCCGGCACCGCCGCCAATTTCTTCAAGCTCGTCGCCCAGAAGCGCCGCCTGTTCGCGCTGCCCGACATGATCCGCGACTACACCAAGCTCTATGATGCCGAGCGCGGCGTCTCGCGCGCCGAGGTCACGGTCGCCGAGCCGTTGAAGGACGCGCATCTGCTCGCCATCAAGGACGCGCTGGCCAAGGTGGCTGGCTCGGACTCCGTCGAGGTCGCCGTCAAGGTCGACCCGTCGATCATCGGCGGCATGATCGTGAAGCTCGGCTCGCGCATGGTCGATTCGTCGCTCAAGACAAAGCTCAACTCACTCCGTATCCGTATGAAAGAGGTCGGCTGATGGATATCCGCGCCGCAGAAATCTCGTCGATCCTCAAGAACGAGATCGCGAACTTCGGGAACGAGGCCGAGGTCACCGAGGTCGGCCAGGTCCTCTCGGTGGGTGACGGTATCGCCCGCATCTACGGCCTCGACCAGTGCCAGGCCGGCGAGATGGTCGAGTTCGAATCGGGCGTGCGCGGCATGGCGCTGAACCTCGAATCCGACAACGTCGGCGTCGTCATCTTCGGGCCCGACCGCGACATCAAGGAAGGCCAGACGGTCAAGCGCACCGGCGCCATCGTCGACGTGCCGGTCGGCAAGGCGCTGCTCGGCCGCGTGGTCGACGCGCTCGGCAACCCGATCGACGGCAAGGGCCCGATCGACACAAAGGACCGCGCCCGCGTCGACGTGAAGGCGCCCGGCATCATCCCGCGCAAGTCGGTGCACGAGCCGATGGCGACCGGCCTCAAGGCGATCGACGCGCTGATCCCGATCGGCCGCGGCCAGCGCGAGCTGATCATCGGCGACCGCCAGACCGGCAAGACCGCCGTCGCGCTCGACGCGATCCTCAACCAGAAGGCGCTCAACCAGGGCGACGACGAGGGCAAGAAGCTCTATTGCGTCTATGTCGCCATCGGCCAGAAGCGCTCGACCGTCGCGCAGTTCGTCAAGGTGCTCGAGGACAACGGCGCGCTCGAATATTCGATCGTCGTTGCCGCCACCGCCTCCGACCCGGCCCCGATGCAGTTCCTGGCGCCGTTTGCCGGCTGCGCGATGGGCGAGTTCTTCCGCGACAATGCCATGCACGCGCTGATCGTCTACGACGATCTCTCCAAGCAGGCCGTGGCCTACCGCCAGATGTCGCTGCTGCTGCGCCGCCCGCCGGGCCGCGAGGCCTATCCCGGCGACGTCTTCTACCTGCATTCGCGCCTGCTCGAGCGCGCCGCCAAGCTCTCGGACGCGCGCGGCTCCGGCTCGCTCACCGCGCTGCCGATCATCGAGACGCAGGCCAACGACGTCTCGGCCTACATCCCGACCAACGTCATCTCGATCACGGATGGCCAGATCTTCCTGGAGACCGACCTGTTCTACCAGGGCATCCGCCCGGCGGTGAACGTCGGCCTCTCGGTGTCGCGCGTCGGCTCCTCGGCGCAGACGAAGGCGATGAAGAAGGTCGCCGGCAAGATCAAGGGCGAGCTCGCGCAGTACCGCGAGATGGCCGCCTTCGCGCAGTTCGGCTCGGACCTCGACCCGACGACGCAGAAGCTGCTGAACCGCGGCGCGCGCCTCACCGAGCTCCTCAAGCAGCCGCAGTTCTCGCCGCTGAAGATGGAAGAGCAGGTCTGCGTGATCTACGCCGGCGTCAACGGCTACCTCGACAAGATGCCCGTCGATCAGATCCGCCCCTTCGAGGACAAGCTGCTGAACCAGCTGCGCACGAAGGACAAGGAGATCCTCGAGGACATCCGCAAGACGACGGCGCTCTCCGACGAGACCGACAGCAAGCTGAAGAAGGTCGTCGAGGACGTCTCGAAGGGCTTCCAGAAGCAGGACGACGGCGTCAAGAAGACGTCGGCCAAGGATGACAAGAAGGCCGACGACAAGGCCAAGAAGCCCGAGCACGCCTGATCGTTCGGCCTCGAACGATCGACCGCCCCCGCACCGGATAGACCATGCCCTCGCTGAAAGACCTCCGCGGCCGTATCACCTCCGTCAAGGCGACGCAGAAGATCACCAAGGCGATGCAGATGGTTGCCGCCGCCAAGCTGCGTAAGGCGCAGTCGGCGGCCGAGGCCGCGCGGCCTTACGCCGAGCGCATGGAAGCGATGCTGGCACGCCTCGCCGCCGGCATGCGCGACGATCCGAACGCACCGGAGCTGCTGCGCGGCAACGGCAACGACAAGACGCATCTGCTCGTCGTCGCCACCGGCGAGCGCGGGCTTTGCGGCGGCTTCAATTCCTCGATCGCGCGTCTCGCGCGCGATCGCGCCAACGCGCTGCTGCGCGACGGCAAGGAGGTGAAAATCCTCTGCATCGGCAAGAAGGGCTACGACGTCCTCAGGCGCCAGTTCGCCGACAAGATCATCGAGCTGGTCGAGGTGAAGGAGAAGGTGCTGTCGTTCGGCATCGCCCAGCCCGTCGGGTCGAAGATCGTCGATCTCTTCGAGAAGGGCGAGTTCGACGTCTGCACGCTGTTCTTCTCGCGCTTCGAATCCGTCGTGGTGCAGGTCCCGACCGCGCTGCAGCTGGTCCCGCTCGAGATCCCCGAGCAGGACGACAAGGAAGAGCGCGTCAATTACGAGTACGAGCCGGACGAGGAGGAGATCCTTTCCGCGCTGCTGCCCCGCAACATCGCGATCCAGGTGTTCCGCGCGATGCTGGAGAACGCCGCGTCCGAGCAGGGCGCGCGGATGAGCGCGATGGACAGCGCCACCCGCAACGCCGGCGAGATGATCAAGAAGCAGAGCTTGATCTACAACCGGACGCGACAGGCGTTGATCACCAAGGAACTGATCGAGATCATCTCGGGCGCCGAGGCGCTCTGACCGACACGCGAAGAGAGTGAAACATGGCTGAAGCCCAACGCGCCACCAACAAGCCCACCGGTAAGGTCACGCAAGTGATCGGCCCGGTCGTCGACGTGAAGTTCGAAGGTCACCTGCCGGAGATCCTCAATGCGCTGGAAGCCGAGAACAACGGCAACCGGCTCGTTCTCGAGGTCGCGCAGCATCTCGGCGAGCATGCGGTGCGCTGCATCGCCATGGACGTCTCCGAGGGCCTGACCCGCGGCCAGGAGGTCACCGACACCGGTGCCCCGATCCAGGTGCCCGTCGGCGAGAAGACGCTCGGCCGCATCATCAACGTGATCGGCGAGCCGGTCGACGAGCTCGGCCCGATCGAGACCGAGGATCGCCGCCCGATCCACGCCGCGGCCCCGCCCTACGTCGATCAGTCGACGGACTCGCAGATCCTCGTCACCGGCATCAAGGTCGTCGACCTGCTCGCGCCCTACGCCAAGGGCGGCAAGATCGGGCTGTTCGGCGGCGCCGGCGTCGGCAAGACCGTGCTGATCATGGAGCTCATCAACAACGTCGCCAAGACGCACGGCGGCTACTCGGTGTTCGCCGGCGTCGGCGAGCGCACCCGCGAGGGCAACGATCTCTACCACGAGATGATCGAGTCCAAGGTCAACGTCGACCCGCACGAGAACAACGGCTCGGCCGAGGGCTCGAAGTGCTCGCTGGTCTACGGCCAGATGAACGAGTCGCCCGGCGCCCGCGCCCGCGTCGCGCTCACCGGCCTGACGATCGCCGAGGATTTCCGCGACAAGGGCCAGGACGTGCTGTTCTTCGTCGACAACATCTTCCGCTTCACGCAGGCGGGCTCGGAAGTGTCCGCCCTGCTCGGCCGCATCCCCTCGGCCGTGGGCTACCAGCCGACACTGGCGACCGACATGGGCGCGCTGCAGGAGCGCATCACCACGACCCACAAGGGCTCGATCACCTCGGTGCAGGCCATCTACGTGCCGGCCGACGATCTGACCGACCCGGCGCCGGCCACCTCGTTCGCCCACCTGGACGCGACGACGGTGCTGTCGCGCTCGATCGCCGAGAAGGGCATCTACCCGGCCGTCGACCCGCTCGACTCGACCTCGCGCATGCTCTCCCCGCTGATCGTCGGCGAGGAGCACTACAAGGTCGCCCGCGACGTGCAGCAGACGCTGCAGCGCTACAAGTCGCTGCAGGACATCATCGCGATCCTGGGCATGGACGAGCTGTCGGAAGAGGACAAGCTGACCGTCGCCCGCGCCCGCAAGATCGAGCGCTTCTTCTCGCAGCCCTTCGACGTCGCCAAGGTGTTCACCGGCTCCGACGGTAAGCAGGTCGCGCTCGAGGACACGATCAAGGGCTTCAAGGGCCTCGTCGAGGGCAAGTACGATTCGCTGCCCGAGGCCGCTTTCTACATGGTCGGCACGATCGAGGAGGCCGAGGAGAAGGCCAAGAAGCTCAAGGCCGATACCTGATCGGCATGACGTTGAACTCGAAGGTCGCCCTCCTCCTTCTCGGCCTGCTCGTCGGTGGCGTCGTCGGCTACGTGACGCGCCCCGAATCGGCTGAGATCAAGATCGGTGGGACCTCGATCGAGTTCTCCGACAACAAGGTCTCGACCGGATCGTCCAACTCGCTGACGTCCGGCCAAGGCCAGCACATCGCCCTCTACACCGTCATCGGCGGCATTATCGGGCTTCTCGCCGGCTTCGCAGCCGACCGCCGCCGCTAGCTTGGGACTTCCACCATGGCCGCCTTCCAGTTCGAACTCGTGTCGCCGGAGAAGCTGCTCTTCTCCGGTGAGGTCGAGGCGGTCACCGCCCCCGGCACCGAGGGCGAGTTCACCGTGCTCAAGGACCACGCGGCGTTCCTGACGACGCTGCGGCCGGGCAAGGTCTCGATCAAGGGCGGCGGCGCCGACGAGGACCTTTACGTGCGCGGCGGCTTCGCCGACGTCTCCCCCGACGGCTTCACCATCCTCGCCGACTTCGCGATCCCGATGAGCGGTGTCGACTCCTCGGTGATCGACAACGACATCGAGCTGGCCGACGCCGCGATCGAAGATGCTGCAAGCGACGAGACGCGCCGTGTCGCCACGGAGCAGCGCGACCACCTTCGCGAGTTCAAGGCGACGCTGGGCAAGTAGCGCCGCAGTGTCTCCCTTCTCCCGTTTACGGGAGAAGAAAGGAGTTGCGCTCACACCTTCCGCACCTTCGGCTTTGAGGGATCCACCGCCGTGAACTCGATCGGGCCGATGCCGCAGATCGCGATCGTGACCGGCTCGGGCTCGCCGGCCTTCACGCCATCGTAGTGGCTGGCGCGCGCGACGCGGTGCACGAAGGAGCCGGGCTTTACCGGCACCGTGGAGCTCGGATCGAAGTCGTCGCCGCTCGTCACCCACCATGTGCCCGAGACGACGACGCAGAGTCGGTCGGTGGCATAATAATGCGGCGCGCTCATCCAGCCGGGATGCCAGCGCGTCAGGTTGAGATAGATGCCGGGCAGCGAGGATTTCGAGAACAGCTCGGCTACCTCGATGCTCTGCGGCGGCGCGCCGAGCGACGGCTTGAACACGATGTCCTCGGGCGGCACGACGATCGTTTTCGTCGGATCGGGCGCGGCCTCTGCGCTGCCGGCGCCCAAGAGCAGTTGCGGCAGCGCTGCGAGCAGCGGCGCGACGGCGAGCAGGTCGCGGCGGGACGTGTCGATGGTGTCGGACATGCGGATCTCCGGTCGGGCACGACCCTTCCCTTCTCCCGCTTGCGGGAGAAGGTGGCCCGACGAAGTCGGGTCGGATGAGGGGACTTGCCGCTCTGCGGAGAAGAAGGTGGGGCGAAGGACGGTTTGGACCAGTCACGAATGAGGGAGCTTACGGCCCGACGTCCCTCATCCGACCCCGTTGCGGGGTCACCTTCTCCCGCAAGCAGAGAAGGAATGGCTGCGGCCTAGTCGCCCGGCGCGATCATCGTCTCGGGGCGCACGATCGCGTCGAACTCTTCGGCAGTCACGTAGCCCAGCGCCAAGGCTTCCTCGCGCAGCGTGGTGCCGTTCTTATGCGCGGTCTTGGCGACCTTGGTCGCCTTGTCGTAGCCGATCTTCGGCGCCAGGGCGGTGACGAGCATCAGCGAGCGCTCGAGCAGCTCCTTGATCTGCGCCTCGTTCGCCTGCAAACCTTCGACGCAATGCGCGCGGAATGAATCCGCCGCGTCTGCGAGCAGGCGCACGCTTTCCAGGAACGCGAAGGCGATCACCGGCTTCATCACGTTGAGCTCGAAATGGCCCTGGCTGGCGGCGAAGGCGACCGTCGTCTCGTTGCCCATCACGCGGGCGCAGACCATCGTCATCGCCTCGACCTGCGTCGGATTCACCTTGCCCGGCATGATCGACGAGCCCGGCTCGTTTTCCGGCAGCATCAGCTCGCCTATCCCGGAGCGCGGGCCGGAGCCGGCGAGGCGGATGTCGCAGGCGATCTTGTAGAGCCCAGCGGCGAGCGAGTTCAGCGCGCCGTGCGCGAACGATAGCGAATCGTGCGACGCGAGCGCCTCAAACTTGTTCGGCGCGGTTTCGAACGGCAGCTTCGTGTAGGCCGCGATCTTCGCCGCAAAGGCCGTGTCGAATCCCTTCTTCGAATTCAGCCCCGTGCCGACGGCCGTGCCGCCCTGCGCGAGCTGGTAGAGCCCAGGCAGCGTCAGCTTGATGCGCGCCTCGGCGTTGGCGACCATCGCCACGTAGCCGGAAAACTCCTGGCCGAGCGTGACCGGCGTCGCGTCCTGCAGATGCGTGCGGCCGATCTTGATGATCTTGTCGAACGCCTTCTGCTTGGCCTCGAGCGCGCCACGCAGCCGCGCCAGCGCCGGCAGCAGCGTCTCGTTGAGCTCGATCGCGGCAGCGATATGCATTGCGGTCGGAAACGAATCGTTCGACGACTGGCCGCGGTTGACGTGATCGTTGGGATGGATCGGCGACTTGGTGCCGCGCTCCCCGCCCAGCGTCTCGTTGGCGAGGTTCGAGATCACCTCGTTGACGTTCATGTTGGACTGCGTGCCGGAGCCCGTCTGCCAGACCACGAGCGGGAAATCCGCGTCGAGCGCGCCGCTTTCGATTGTCATGGCTGCGGCGACGATGGCATCGGCGAGCTTCGCATCGAGCTCGCCCTGCGCCTTGTTCACCTCGGCGGCGGCGCGCTTCACCTTGGCGAGCGCGTGGACCACCGGCACCGGGATGTGCTGGCCGCCGATCTTGAAGTTTTCCTTCGAACGCTGGGTCTGCGCGCCCCAGTAGCGGTCGCTCGGCACCTCGATCGGACCGAAGCTGTCGGTCTCCGTGCGGGTTGCCCCGGTCGCCATCGCGCCGGTCGTGTCACTCGTCATGCCAAGTCCTGAGGAAAGTTCTGTGGAAACGACCGTCAGTCGCTGCCGGTCCGCGAGAAACGTTGGCCGAGGAAGATCGGATCGATCGCCTGCCAGTCGCCGTCGTTGCCGAATTCGCCGCTCGACTGCAGCGACAGCATGTCGGCGAGTCGGTTGCGGGCCCGGTTGACCCGGCTCTTCATCGTGCCGACCGCGCAATTGCAAACGCTCGCGGCCTCCTCGTAGGAGAGACCGGAGGCGCCGATCAGGATCAGCGCCTCGCGCTGGTCGGTCGGCAGCCGCTGCAGCGCCGAGCGGAAGTCGAGGAAGTCCATGTGGCCGTGCTGCGCCGGCGCGGCCGCGAGCTTGGCGGCGATCGCGCCATCGGTGTCGGCGACCTCGCGGCGGCGCTTGCGATATTCCGAGTAATAGATGTTGCGCAGGATGGTGAAGAGCCACGCCGGCAGGTTGGTGCCCTCGACGAACGAGCCGAGGTTGCTCCACGCCTTGACGAGGGTCTCCTGCACGAGATCGTCGGCGCGGTCGGGGTTGCCGCAGAGGGAAACGGCAAAGGCGCGCAAGTTGGGGATGACGGCGATGAGATCCGCCTTCATCTGCGCGCTGGCCTGCGGCCGTTCAGCCTGGCTCGTTTGCCCTGTCACTCGCTCGCCTTCGTTTAATCGTCGGTCGTTGGAACGTAGGTCGTTGAAAGGTAGGTAGATCGTGCGGCTCGTCCGGCTTAGCCGGCGCATTTCATGTAAGTCGTCTTCCGCTGGAGACCATAGCCTCGGTCTCTAAAGCCGAGCTCGCCGCGGGAGCCGACCGAACAACGGAAAAGGCGGAGCTGGCCTACGGCCGCCGGCGCCAGGCAATCTACTGCTTCACGGCCTTCTTCTGGGTCGATATATCGGCGCCCGGCATGCCGGGGAGCCCGTCGAGGTCCTTCAGGAGGTCGAGGAATCGGTCGGGGACGGGCTGGGCGAGGATGTCATTGTAGACCGACCGCAACTGGCGCCCAATTTGATCCGAGACCTCGGTCTTACCGGACGTCTTTTTGACACGAAGGGACGACAAGGCCTACCTCGGAGTTGATGGCGCGGTGCGGATTGAAGTTTCCCAGCCAATTCGAAACAAATTGTCTCCTTCGACGAAAATCTCTTTTTTCGACGGAGTGGATGACAAGCGCTTGGGCCTCGATTGTGCTACACGTCGAACTTGATAGAGACGTGTCGTGGGGGCGTTTTCGAGGCGCATGAATACGTTGCGATCGTCGGAAACGGCAAGCAAGAAATTGTCCCTCACGTCCGGAACCACAGGTAACCGCTCACGTTGTAATGCCTAGCTTCAGCTAGGGTTCCAGCGGCGGCGCACAGGATAGGGTTTGATGTCCGTTTCGCAAGCAATCGCCTCCCACATCCCCTATCTCCGCCGCTTCTCGCGCGCTCTCACCGGCAGCCAGGCCGGCGGCGACGCCTACGTCCTCGCGACGCTCGAAGCGATCGTCGCCGATCCCACTGGCTTCGAGGCCGGCAACGACGTCCGCTCCGAGCTGTACAAGGCGTTCCTGCGCGTCTGGCGCTCGATGCCGGTGAACGAGCACACCGACCAGGTCGAGCTGTCAGGCGACGAGCACGGCGCCCGCCGCAACCTGGAGGCGATCTCGCTGCGTCCGCGCATCGCTTTCCTGCTCTCCTCGCTCGAGGGCTTCGAGACAAGCGAAGTCGCCCGCGTGCTCGAGTGCACCCCGGCCGAGGCCGCCACGCTGATCGATTCGGCCGGCAAGGAGATCGCCAACCAAATCCGCACCGACGTGCTGATCATCGAGGACGAGCCGTTCATCGCGCTCGACCTCCAGACGCTCGTCGAGGAACTCGGCCACCACGTCGTCAACGTCGCGCGCACGCATGGCGAGGCCGTCGAGGCGGTCTCCAAGGAGCGCCCGGGCCTGATCCTTGCCGACATCCAGCTCGCTGACGGCTCGTCGGGCCTCGAGGCGGTCAACCAGATCCTCGAGGCGTTCTCGGTGCCGGTGATCTTCATCACCGCCTATCCCGAGCGCTTCCTCACCGGCGCGCCGCCGGAGCCGGCCTTCCTGATCACCAAGCCATTCTCGGTCGACAGCCTGAAGGCCGTAATCAGCCAGGCGCTGTTCTTCGACCGCAAGTCGCACAAGCGCGAAGAGACCGAAGGCGCGGTGGGCTAACCACGACTGCCGTCATTGTGAGCCGCAGGCGAAGCGACTCAGCTGCCTCGCTTCGACCTTGGTAAAAACACCGCTTGGCGCCCCCTGGGTTGCTTCGCTGCGCTCGCAAGGACGGCGGTCAGGCCGCCGCCTGCTCGTCGTCCTCGTCCGCCTCTTCCGGCGGCGCGGCGCCGAACATGCCGAGCAGGCTCGCGATCGCATCGCTCGAGAGCAGTCCGCGCCAGCTCTTCCACATCCGCCCGACCAGGAAGCCGCCGAGCAGCGCCAGCCCGACCAGCGGCAGCGGGCCGAGCTGCTTGGCGAGCGAGGAGCCGGCGAGCACCGCGAGTTGCTCGCGCCGGAAGCCGAGGCCGGCGAGCGCCGCCATGAGCGGCGCGGCGAAGGCGTCGATCTGCTCGCCGCGCCCCGCCGCCGCCTCTTCGGCCTTGGCGGCCTGCTCGGCGTGGGCGCGGTCTGCCGCCGAAACCAGCTTCGGCTTCTCCTTGCGCAGGGCCACCAGCACCGCGACGACCGCCACGAAGAGATAGAGACCGGCGACCGCGAGCGCGCCGGCGATCGCGCCAAGCTTGCTCGCCACCCAGAGGTCGAAGGCGATGGTCAGCGCGATAAGGACGACGACGAGGCACAGGGCCGCAACAAGAAACAGCGCGAGCTTCCTCAGAAGCCGCGCGCTTGCCACCGAGACCCGGTCGATCAGCGGGTCGAGCGCCCCGCCGACCAGCCGGGCGAGAAAGCCGATCATCGGCGAGACCCGGACATCAGCAGAAACCCGGCATCAGAACGAGCGGCTCAGCATTCCCATGAGCAGCCCGGCGATGGCCGCGACCACGACGGCGGTCAGCGGGTTGCGCTCGATCTTCGTCTCCAGGTCGGAGCCGAGCGCGCCGAGCCGGTCCTGCGCGTCGGAGGCCTGGTCGGCGAAGCGGTCGCGATAGTCGGAGGCGCGATCGGAGAGATCGTCACGCAGGTCGGACGCGCGGCTGGCGAGATCGTCACGCACGTTGGAAGCGCGGCTGGCGAAGCGGTCGCGCGCCTTCGAGGCGCGGCTCTGCGCGCGATCGCGTGCACGACCGTAATAGGTCGAGGCCTGGTCGGCCGCGTCGCCGGCGCGCGAGCGCACCATGCCGGACACGGTGCCGGTCAGCTTGGCAATGTCCTCGCGCAGCGCGGCGAGATCGTCGGCGAAATCCTGCGACGCGCGATCGAAGTTCTTTCTGTCGGACATGCTTTTCTTTCCTCGATGAACGTCGCGGCCTTTTGGGGCCGTTTCGCGTCGCATCAACTCTGCGTTTTGAAGGCGGTTCCGCAGGTTAGGCGACCATCGGCGGTGGCTCGGGCGCGGGCTCCGGCTCTTGCGGGTCGGGCTCGATCACCGGCGGCGGATCGTCGGCGGGGGTCGGCGGCGGCTCCGTCACCGGCGGCGGCGGGGCGTCCGGCGCCGGCGGCATCGGCGGATCGCCCGGCTCGCCGGCGGCATGGACACGAAGATCGTCGCAGCGCATCGTCGTCTCCTTGTTAACGCTCTTCTGTTGAACTCGCCGGAACGTGGGTCCGCGCAACTGGTTCCGCGAACCGGAACCGTGTCCGAGCGGCGCCGGTTGTATTATCGTTTTCCGAAGTGCTGCGTAGGAGTTTCGCGCCATGGCGCCGCGTCCCAGCTGGAAGGGCTACCTGAAGCTCTCGCTCGTCTCCTGCCCGGTGGCGCTCTACCCCGCGTCGAGCTCGAGCGAGAAGATCTCGTTCCACATGCTGAACGGCGAGACAGGAAACCGGCTGAAGCAGCAGTATGTCGACGCAGAGACAGGCGACATCGTCGAGCGCGACGAGCGGGTGAAGGGCTACGAGATCTCGAAGGGCGACTACATCGTCGTCTCCGACGACGAGCTCGCCGACGTGAAGATCGAGTCGAGCCACACGATCGATATCGAGAAGTTCGTGCCGAAGACCGAGATCGACGCACTCTACTTCGACAACAATTACTACATCGCGCCTGACGACAAGGTCGGCGAGGAGGCCTTCGCCGTCATCCGCGAGGCGATGGAGCGGCGCAAGATGGTGGGCATCGCCCGCGTCGTGCTGTTCGGCAAGGAGCGGATGGTCATGCTCGAGCCCCGCGCCAAGGGCCTCGTCGGCACGACGCTGCGCTACGCCTACGAGGTGCGCGCGGCCGGCGGCTATTTCGACGAGATCCCGGCCGTCGAGATCTCGAAAGAGCTGCTCGATCTCGCCTCGCACATCATCGACACCAAGGCCGGCAAGTTCAAGCCCGACGACTTCAAGGACCGCTACCAGGACGCCGTCGTCGAGCTGATCCGCGCCAAGCAGGCCGGGCGCCCGCTGCCGAGCGAGAAGGGCGCCGAGCGCCCGAGCAACGTCGTCAACCTGATGGACGCGCTGCGCCGCTCGTTGGGCCAGGATGGGGCCAAGGATGGGGCCAAGGACGCCGGCAAAGCCGGCGACCCACGCAAGTCCGCGAAGGCAGAGCCGGCGAAGGCCAAGGGAAAGTCCCCCGCCAAGCCGGCCAAGGCGGCGCCCAAGTCGAGCGCGAAGGGCCCGGCGAAGTCCGCCGCCAAATCCGTGCCTGCGGCAACGAAGCGCTCGGCGGCGCGCAAGGCCGGCTGAACCTTTCGCCCGCTCGGGCTTTAAGCGGCCGGTCGCCGGTGTGGCGGCCGACCCACGAAAGGCCCGAGCTGCATGGCATCCGACCCCAAGCAAGAAATCGATCGCAGCACCGTCGAAGCGCGCCAAGGCTCGACCAGGCCCGGCATGATCTACGTCTTGATCGGCGGTGTCGTGCTCATCCTCATCGTGTTCGCCGTCATCTGGTCGATGCAGGGTCACCACTGACGCTTGCGGCGCGTCTTGCGTCCGCGATGCTGGCTCGCGGATGGTTTAGCCGGTAGCTCTCGACGAGCCGCACGCTGTCGACCGCGGTGTAGATCTGCGTCGTCGACAGCGAGGAATGACCAAGCAGCTCCTGGATCGTGCGCAGGTCGCCGCCGCGCGACAGCAAGTGCGTCGCAAACGAATGGCGCAGCGCATGCGGCGTGGCCGAATCGGGCAGGCCCAACGCCCCGCGCAGCCGCTCCACGGCGAGCTGGATGAGGCGCGGCGACAGCGGCCCCTGCCTGACGCCGATGAACAGCGGGCCCTCCGCCGGCAGCGGATAAGGGCAGGCGGCGATATAGGCTTCGACCGCCTGGCGCACCGACGCGATGATCGGCACCTGGCGCATCTTGCGGCCCTTGCCGACGACCGTGATCGCCTCGATGTCACCGACCGGCGCGTCGCCGCGGGTGATCCCCAGCGCTTCCGAGATACGCAGCCCGGCGCCGTAGAGCAGCGCCAGGACGGCGGTATCGCGGGCGATCGTCCAGGCCGGCCGCGTCTCGCCGACAAATCCGTCGCCGCCGACGACTTCGCAGGCGAGGCCCGGACTCAGCGGCTTCGGCAGCGAGCGTGGCAGTTTGGGGGCGCGCACCGAGGCGAAGGCGCTCGTCTTGGCGAGCCCCTCGCGCTCGCAGAAGCGGGCGAACGAGCGCACGCCGGCGAGCTGGCGCAGCAGCGAGCGGTTGCCGACCTGCGCCTGGCGCCGGCGCGCCATGAAGGCGCGGACGTCGCCCGCGGTCAGCGCGCCGATGGTGGCAAGGCTCGGGCGCGCGCCCTGGTACTCGGCCAGGAAGGCCACGAGCTGGCGCAGGTCGCGCGCATAGGCGTCGAGGCTGAGCGCGGAGAGGCGCCGCTCGGCCGACAGGTGCGTGAGCCAACGGGCGCCAGCCTCGGCGAGGTCGGCTTGGGCGGGCGGAAAGGCGAGGGTTTCGGTCATCGGCTCAAGTGTCGCGCGCAGGGCCTACGATTCGCTGAAGGTGCTTCCGGAGCCCGCCGTCGCATCATGGAAGAGGGCCGGGAGAGGCCACTTGTGCGCGACCGTTCGGGTTGTGTCGCGGTGCGGAACCGGCTAGGGACGGTGCATACCGCGGCATCATTCGCGCCATCCTGCGCCGCGTGCCTGGACCCGTACCACAGAATCGGTTCCGATGGCACCGCCAGGGTCTCTTCAAGGAGCCACGGCAACCCATGGACCCTCTCAAGCCACGGTTGATCCCCATGAACCGCCGCCGCCGCATCTACGAAGGCAAGGCCAAGGTGCTCTACGAGGGCCCCGAGCCCGGTACGCTGATCCAGCACTTCAAGGACGACGCGACGGCGTTCAACGCCAAGAAGCACGAGGTGATCGACGGCAAGGGCGTTCTGAACAACCGTATCTGCGAGTTCATCTTCCAGAACCTGAACGACATCGGCGTGCCCACCCATTTCATCCGCCGGCTGAACATGCGCGAGCAGCTGATCCGCGAGGTCGAGATCGTCCCGCTCGAGGTCGTGGTGCGCAACGTCGCCGCCGGCTCGCTGTCGACCCGACTCGGAATCGAGGAAGGCACGCAGCTGCCGCGCTCGATCATCGAGTTCTATTACAAGAACGACGCGCTCAACGACCCGATGGTCTCCGAGGAGCACGTTACGGCCTTCGGCTGGGCGAGCCCGCAGGAGATCGACGACATCATGGCGCTGGCGATCCGCGTCAACGACTTCCTTTCCGGTCTCTTCCTCGGCTGCGGCATCCGCTTGGTCGACTTCAAGATGGAATGCGGCCGGCTATGGGAAGGCGAGATGATGCGCATCGTCGTCGCCGACGAGATCTCCCCCGATTCGTGCCGGCTGTGGGACATCAAGTCCAACGACAAGCTCGACAAGGACCGTTTCCGCCGCGACATGGGCGGCCTGGTCGAGGCCTACACCGAGGTCGCCCGCCGGCTTGGCATCATGCAGGAAAACGAGACGCCGCGCGCGACCGGGCCGAAGCTGGTTCAGTAGGCTCGGACTTCCGACGTCAGAGCGAAGCAATCCAGGAGTTTCGAGGGCGCCTCCTGGGGGGCTTCGCCTTCGGCTCGCGATGACGGTGGCCCGCTCATCGAAATCCTTGTCTTCGCGCCGCGTTTCCCCTCATGTTGCGCACATAAGAACGAGGAAACGTCCCGTATGACTCTGGAGGATGCCGAGCTTCGCGCCGGCTCGGTCACCCGTGCGCCCGCGGCCCCCGGCGCGACCGCCCTGCCCGCGATCAGCCGCGTGCGCTGGCTGCAGCTCGGCCTGGGCATCCTCTGCATGGCGATGATCGCCAACCTGCAATACGGCTGGACGCTGTTCGTCGACCCGATCGGCAAGGCCAACCATTGGGGCCGCGCGAGCGTCCAGTTCGCCTTCACGATCTTCGTCATCACCGAGACGTGGCTGGTGCCGGTGAAATCCTGGTTCGTCGACCGGCACGGCCCGCGCCCCGTCGTGGCGCTGGGCGCGGTGCTCATCGCGAGCGCCTGGGTGCTCAACTCGTATGCCGCCACCCTGCCCGTCCTCTACCTCGGCGCGGCGGTCGGCGGCTTCGGCGCGGCGGCGATCTACGGCACCTGCGTCGGCAACGCGCTGAAATGGTTTCCCGACAAGCGCGGTCTCGCGGCCGGCGCCACGGCCGCCGGCTTCGGCGCCGGCGCGGCGCTCACGGTGGTGCCGATCAGCGCGGTGATCGCCACTGAGGGCTACCGCCACGCGTTCTTCGTCTTCGGGATCGGCCAGGGGATCGTCGTGCTCGTCGCTGGGATGTTCCTGCACGCGCCGAACATCCTGCATCCGGCCAAGCTGCCGCGCCTGCGCATCCCGCAGTCGAAGCGCAACTTCAAGCCGGCGCTGATGGTGCGCCAGCCGGTGTTCTGGGTGCTCTACGCCTGCTTCGTGATGGTGGCGGCGGGCGGCCTGATGACGGCGGCCCAGATCGCGCCGATCGCCGCCGATTACGGAATCGTCAAATCGCCCGTCGTGCTCGCCGGGCTGACGTTCGGCGCGCTGACCCTGGCGCTGTCGCTCGACCGCATCCTCGATGGCATCGGCCGGCCGCTGTTCGGCCTGCTCTCCGACCGCATCGGCCGCGAGAACACGATGGCGATCGCGTTTTCCTTCGGCGCGCTGATGCTGCTGCTGCTCGGCACGCAGGGCCGCGAGCCGATGATCTTCGTGCTGGCGTCCGCCCTCTACTTCCTGGTGTTCGGCGAGATTTACAGCCTGTTCCCGGCGACCTGCGGCGACACGTTCGGCCCGAAGTTCGCTGCCACCAACGCCGGGCTGCTCTACACCGCCAAGGGCACGGCGGCGCTGCTGGTGCCCCTCGCCAGCGTCATCGCGCGCGAGCACGGCTGGCAGGCGGTGTTCTACATCACCGTCGGGTTGAACGTCACGGCGGCGCTGCTCGCGCTCGTGGTGTTGCGGCCGCTGCGCGCACGCTTTATCGCCGACACCGCATTGATGCGGTGAGTTCATGACGCTTTGGATCGGTTTCAGGCGCGCCGGGGCGCGCGAGTTCGGCCGTCTCGACGGCACGACGATCGAGGTCTGCGAGGGCGACATGTTCGCCGGCGCGACGCCGACGGGCGAGCGCGTGGCGCTCGACACGGTCACCATCGACCTGCCCTGCCGCCCCTCGAAGATGATCGCGCTATGGAATAATTTCCGCGCCGCCGCGGCCAAGAACGGCAACGCCCATCCGGAGGCGCCGCTGCTCTTCGTCAAGCCGCCGAACACTTATGCGCCGTCCGGCGCCGACATCGCGATCCCGGCCTGCGCCGGCCGGACGATCTTCGAGGCCGAGCTCGGCATCGTCATCGGCAAGGCGGCCCGCGACGTCTCCGAGGTGGACGCCGCGGCGCACATCTTCGGCTACACCTGCGTGAACGACATCACCGCGATCCCGATCCTGAACGCCGACGAGAGCTTCAGGCAATGGACGCGCTCGAAAGGCCTCGACGGGTTCGGCCCGTTTGGCCCGGTGATCGCGACCGACCTCGATCCGACGACCCTCGTGATCCGCGCCGTCGTCGACGGCGTCGAGCGGCAGAACTATCCCGCCGCCGACATGGTCTTCTCCGCCCCGCAGCTCGTCTCGATGATCTCGCAGGGCATGACGCTGGAGCCAGGCGACATCATCTCGTGTGGCACCTCGCTCGGCGCCGGCACGATCAAGCCGGGCGCCCTGGTCGAGATCGCGATCGACGGGATCGGGGTGCTCGCCAACCGGTTCGCCTTCCAGGCCTGAGCGACCGGGTCGGCGACCCAGGGGCAACGGGGGCGCCGCGATCGGCCGCGCGTCGTAAGACCGCCATCAAACCGCTGCGAATGAGGGCCATCGGCTGGCGCCAAGATCGTGCGCGGTGCGGCGGGACTTTCCGCCCGGTTCCGCGTTGAATAGCCAAGGTTCTTTGGCTGAGCCCATTGGGGGAGCTGTCCCATGCATTCCATCGTTCGCGCCGCCGTCACCGCAGCGCTCCTGATCAGCGGCGTGTCGCTCGCGCAGGCCAAGGTGAAGATCGACATCGATCTCGACCATCAGACCATGCACGTCGAGGCGAGCGGCAAGGAGTTCAACTGGAAGGTGTCGTCCGGCAAGTTCGGCTACGAGACGCCGTCGGGCGCCTACAAGGTGCTGTGGATGGACAAGGACCATTTCTCCGACACCTACGACAAGGCGCCGATGCCGAACGCGATCTTCTTCGCGCCCGGCTACGCGATCCATGGCGCCTCGAAGTCGTCCTGGGGCCATCCCGCCTCACACGGCTGCGTGCGCCTGCCTGTCGGCCTGTCGGCCCAGCTGTTCGAGATGGTGAAGAAGCAGGGCGCCGAGATCAATCTCACCGGCGGCAGCGAGGCCAACGCCACCGTGGCCGAGAAGCTGAAGCACCGCGACGACGACGTGCCGCCGCCGGTCAACGCCGCGGCGCAGTCACCCGACGGCTATGCCCAGGGCGGCTACGGCTACGACGAGCCGACCCGCGACGACCGCTACCAGCCCGCGCCGCGCCAGCCGGCCGGCGAGATGTCGGGCTACAGCCCGGTCTACGGGCAGGTGTACTGAGGCGCGGCCTCTCCTTCTCCCGCAAGCGGGAGAAGGAAAAGCCGAGCATTGCACCGCCAGGGCATTGCGCTCTAAAGGCTGTCCTCCACAAGAGAGACAGACGCAAACATGAGCATCGCCATCGTCGGCACGGGCGCCATCGGCGGGTATCTCGCCGTCCGGCTCGCCCGCTCGGGCGTCCCCGTCACCGTCGTCGCCCGCTCGAACCGCGCGGCGATCGCCGACGAGGGCATGACGCTGATCGAGGAGGACGGCACGCATGTCCACGCGCGCATGCGCGCGGTGGGATCGATGCAGGAGGCCGGCGTCCACGACACCGTGCTTCTCACTGTCAAGGCGCATCAGGTCGGCCCGATCGCGCAGGACCTGAAGCACCTGATCGGGCCCGATACCGCCGTCGTGACGATGCAGAACGGCATTCCGTGGTGGTACTTCCTCGGCGGCTACGATGGCGCACACAAAGGCGCCCACATCGAGAATGCCGACCCCGGCGGCCTCATCGCCAAGGCGCTCGACCCCGCCTGCGTCGTCGGCAGCGTCGTCTACCCCGCCGCAATCCTCACCGCGCCGAACGTCGTCAAGGTCGTCGAGGGCAACCGCTTCACGCTCGGCGAGCCCGACGGCACGAAGAGCGCGCGCGTCGAGGCGATCGCCGCCCAGCTCGTCGGCGCCGGCTTCAAGGCGCCGGTGATCGAGGACATCCGCGCCGAGATCTGGCTGAAGCTGTGGGGCAACGCCTCGTTCAACCCCATCTCGGCGCTGACGCACGCGACGCTGGAGGGCATCTGCCGCTTTCCCGAGACGCGACAGCTCGCGCACGACATCATGAGCGAGATGCAGGAGGTGGCCGGCAAGCTCGGCATCACCTTCCGCGTGCCGATCGAAAAGCGCATCGCCGGCGCCGAGAAGGTCGGGCCGCACAAGACCTCGATGCTGCAGGATGTCGAGGCCGGCCGCGAGATCGAGCTCGAGGCCCTCGTCGGTTCGGTGCTGGAGCTGGCGCGGCTGACCGGCACGCCGACGCCGCACCTCGACACGATCTACGCGCTGATGCAATTGCTCGCGCAGAGCCTGAAGCAGGCCAAGGGCCGGCTGGAAATTCAGACCGCTTAATCTCAACCCCACGCGCGCACAGACGCGCGGGGCAACCGTTCCGAGGAAGTCCAACGTGGCCGACGCCAAGACGCTCAACGATCTCATCACCGCCGGCGCCGACGACGCCACCGCGCTCTCCGCGCCCGGCGGCAAGCCGCTGACCTTCCGCGAGCTGCGCGCGCTTGTCGCCGGCACGATCTGCGAGCTCAACGGCAACGGCATCGGCCGCGGCGACCGCGTCGCGATCGTGCTGCCGAACGGCCCGGAAATGGCCGCCGCCTTTCTCGCCATCGCCGCCGGCGCCACCTCGGCGCCGCTCAACCCGTCCTACAAGGCCGACGAATACGAGTTCTACCTCAAGGACTTGAACGCCAAGCTTCTGGTCGTGGCCGAAGGCGTCGACTCGCCTGCGATCGCCGTGGCGGAGAAGCTCGGCGTCGCGATCGCGCGGCTGAAGCCGCTGCCCGAGGACGGCGCCGGCGCCTTCCGCCTCGCCTTCCCGCAGGGCGGCACCAAGATCCCGGCGCATTCCGGGCCGGCCGAGCCGGACGACATCGCGCTCGTGCTGCACACGTCGGGCACCACCTCGCGCCCCAAGATCGTGCCGCTGAAGCAATCCAACGTCTGCGCCTCGGCGCGTAACATCCGGGAGTCGCTGGCTTTTACGGCAGAAGACCGCGGCCTCAACATCATGCCGCTGTTCCACATCCACGGGCTGATCGCCGGCACGCTGGCGCCGCTGTCGGCCGGCGGCCAGATCTGCTGCACGCCGGGGCATAGCCCATCAAAATTCTTCGGCTGGCTGAAGGAGGCCGATCCGACCTGGTACACGGCGGTGCCGACGATGCACCAGGACATCCTCGGCAAGGCCAAGGAGCATCCCGAGATCGTCGCCGGCAACAAGCTGCGCTTCATCCGCTCGTCCTCCTCCTCGCTGCCGCCGCAGGTGATGAAGGAGATGGAGGCGCTGTGGGGCGCGCCGGTGCTCGAGGCCTACGGCATGACCGAGGCGGCCCACCAGATGGCGTCGAACCCGCTGCCGCCGAAGCCGCACTATCCCGGCTCGGTCGGCGTTGCGGCAGGGCCGGAGATCGCCATCGTCGACGAGGACGGCGAGCCGCTGGCCGCCGGCGCGATCGGCGAGATCG
Organism: Beijerinckiaceae bacterium; assembly: GCA_965277735.1. Lineage (GTDB taxonomy): Bacteria > Pseudomonadota > Alphaproteobacteria > Rhizobiales > Beijerinckiaceae > RH-AL1. The sequence goes on along the minus strand of CBDIDO010000003.1, from coordinate 1,720,912 downwards.
TCATCCGCGGCGCCAACGTGATGGCGGGCTACGAGAACAACGAGAAGGCCAACGCCGAGGCCTTCACCAAGCACGGCTGGTTCCGCACCGGCGACCAGGGCTCGCTGACGGAGGCGGGCTATCTGTCGCTGACGGGACGCCTCAAGGAGATCATCAAGCGCGGCGGCGAGAACATCTCGCCGCGCGAGATCGACGAGGTTCTGATGGACCATCCCGCCGTGCGCCAGTGCGTGACCTTCGGCATGCCGCACGAGCGGCTCGGCGAGGACATCGCTGCCGTGATCGTGCTGCGCGAGGGCATGGCGGCCGACGAGGCGGCGATACGCGAGCACGCCGGCATCCACCTCGCCAAGTTCAAGGTGCCGGCGAAGATCCTTTTCATGGACGAGATTCCGAAGGGCGCGACCGGCAAGCTGCAGCGCATCGGGCTCGCGCAGAAGCTGGGGCTGGGGTAGCTCGGCACCCCCTTCTCCCGCTTGCTGGAAGAAGGTGGCCCGACGAAGTCGGGTCGGATGAGGGCGATGCCGGAAAAGGCACGTAAATTCATCATCGAGCCCTATCCGGAACCGCCCTCATCCGACCTCGCTTCGCGAGGCCACCTTCTCCACGTTGTGAGAGAAGGAGCGCGCGGCGGCACATCGCGTTTGGCGCCGCGTCGCACCTGCGCTACACGGCGGCAGCATCATTCGGACCCCCGCCCATGAAAGCCCGCGTCACCGTCACCTTGAAGACCGGCATCCTCGATCCGCAGGGCAAGGCGATCGAGGGCGCGCTGAAGGCGCTCGCGGTGCCGGGCATCGACAGCGTGCGCCAGGGCAAGGTGTTCGACATCGAGGTCGCGGACGGCACCGACGCCGAGGCGGCGCTCAAGGACGCGTGCGAGAAGCTGCTCGCCAACACAATCGTCGAGAACTACCGCGTCGAGCTGCTGTGAAAGCCGCCGTCGTCCTCTTCCCCGGCTCGAATCGCGAGGGCGACGCCGTTCGTGCGCTGCGCGCGGCGGGCATCGGGGCCGGGATCGTCTGGCACGGCGCGCATGAGCTGCCACCCGGCACCGACCTCGCCCTGCTGCCCGGCGGCTTCTCCTACGGCGACTACCTTCGCTGCGGCGCCATCGCCGGTCGCTCGCCTGTCATGGACGCGGTGCGCGCGCATGCGGCGCGCGGCGGCATGGTGCTCGGCATCTGCAACGGCTTCCAGATCCTCGTCGAGAGCGGGCTGCTGCCGGGCGTGCTGATGCGCAATGCCAACCTGCGCTTCGTCTGCAAGATGCAGCACCTCAAGGTCGAGCGCGCCGACACGGCCTTCACCTCGCGCTACCGTGCCGGCCAGGCGATCGAGGTCGCGATCGCGCACGGCGAGGGCAACTACACCGCCGACGCCGACACGATCGCCCGCCTCGAAGGCGACGGGCGCGTCGCCTTCCGCTATTGCGACGCCGCGGGCCACGTGAAGGACAAGGGCAGCCCGAACGGCTCGATGAACGAGATCGCCGGTATCTACTCGGAAAACCTCCGCGTGCTCGGGATGATGCCGCACCCGGAAAACCTGATCGACCCGCTCGCCGGCGGCACCGACGGCCTGCCGCTGTTCCAGAGCCTTGCGGAGAGCCTCGCCCAGGCGTGATCTCGGGGCTTGAGCTCTGGCATTTGCGATGCGGGCGCGGAGCGCTTACCTGCGCAAGTGTCGGCCACCGAGCCGGCGCAAGGCCGGAGGCCCCTTCGTTGCTCGATCGATCGCATCAGACCGGCTTTGCGCTCAACACGCTAGACCGGATGGCCAACCAGCGCGAGGACGCGGCCTTCATCGCCGGCCTGCGCGCCCGGGAAACAGCGCGCTACATCGTCTTCTCGGGCGAGATCCCGGCGCTGAAGCTCAATGACGAAACGCACGACGCCCTGTTCACCGCCGACGAGGCGAAGACGGTCGGCAAGCCGACGCACAAGGTCTTCCTCGGCTGCCACGGCGACCGTCCGCTGTTCGGCGTGCTGATCGAGGCCTCGGCGCACGACAATTCGCAGGACCGCGGCGACCTCTCCTTCATGGATCTGCGGACGATCGCGATCCAGGGGCTGGTGACGCCCGAGATCGTCGGCGCGCTGAGCCAAGCGAAGAGCCTGCTCTACTGGCACAAGCACAATGCGTTCTGCGCCAATTGCGGCGAGCCGACCCGCGCCTCGGTCGGCGGCTCGCGGCGCGAGTGCGAGGCCTGCGGGCGCCACCATTTCCCGCGCCTCGAGCCGGTCGTTATCATGCTGGTGACCGACGGCACGCATTGCCTGCTCGGCCGCCAGGAGCATTTTCCGGCTAAGATGTACTCCTGCCTCGCCGGCTTCGCCGAGGTCGGCGAGACGCTGGAAGATGCCGTGCGCCGCGAGGTGATGGAGGAGGCCGGCGTGAAGGTCGGCCGCGTCGACTACCACGCCTCGCAGCCGTGGCCGTTCCCGTCGTCGCTGATGATCGGCTGCATCGCCGAAGCGCTGACGCGCGAGGTCGTGGTCGACCATCTCGAGCTCGAGGATGCGCGCTGGTTCTCGCGCGAGGAAGTACGCCAGATGATCGCGAAGACCCACCCCGACGAGCTCATGTGCCCGCCCAAGCTCGCGATAGCCAACGCGCTGATGCGCGAATGGGTCGAGGAGAAATGAGCGACGGCGCGCTGGTCCTCTTCTCGGGCGGCCAGGATTCGACGACCTGCCTCGCCTGGGCGCTGGCGCGCTACGACACGGTCGAGACGGTCGGCTTCGACTACGGCCAGCGCCACCGCGTCGAGCTCGACCAGCGCCCGGCCCTGCGCGAGGCCCTGGGCCAGGCGCCGTTCACTGACCCGCCTTTTTCTTGGCGCGGCCAGCTCGGCCCGGACCACACGATCGATCTCGCCGCACTCGGCACCATCTCGGCGACGGCGATGACGCGCGACATCGCCATCGAGAGCGACGCCAAGGGCCTGCCCAATACGTTCGTGCCCGGCCGCAACCTGCTCTTCCTCACCTTCGCCGCCGCGCTGGCGCACCGCCGCGGCCTCAAGCACATCGTCGGTGGCATGTGCGAGACGGATTTTTCCGGCTATCCCGATTGCCGCGACGACACGCTGAAGGCGATGCAGGTCGCGCTGAACCTCGGCATGGAGAGCCGCTTCGTCATCGAGACCCCGCTGATGTGGCTCGACAAAGCGGCGACCTGGGCGCTGGCCGAGACGCTCGGCGGCGCGCCGCTCGTCGATCTCGTCATCGAGACGACGCACACCTGCTACCTGGGCGAACGTGGCACCCGGCACGCCTGGGGCTACGGCTGCGGGACGTGCCCCGCCTGCGCCCTGCGTGCCGCCGGCTGGGAAGGATTCCAGCTAAAAGCCGGGAAGAAGCCGACATAGATTCAATCACACGATCGTTTCGATCATCTACGATTGACGTTTTCGCGCTTGCGGCGAAGGTAGCGGTTGCGACTTTAGTTTAACCTTTTCAAGCGATGGCCACGAATGCAGCAGCCGCAACCGATCCGCAGCATTTCGCAGGGCACCGGACCTGAAGCCTCTCAGAAAGAGACCCTCCTGATCGAGATCCTGCTGAGCGGTCTCGATCTGCGCGCCAATGCCACCCAAGTCGGGTCGCCGATGCTGACCTACCTCACCGATCTGCTGGTCATGCGCGCCCGGGAAGAGCTCGAGAAGGTCGCCGCCGCGCAATCATCCGACAAGCCGGAGCGAGAAGGCGCGGCCTAAGGCCCCCGTCCGGCTCTTCCGCATTCGTTAAACAATTTTGAACAACGCATCTCAATTCCGGCTCTTCCGCTCGGAAAGCGGGACGATCGATGATTGGGCACGGCCGAGGGGGCCGCGCGAGAGTCTCGCTCTCAAAGATGTCCACCCGCGAACATGGTTTTCACCGCCGTGAAGTCCTCAGGGAGCCCGTCGAGGCCGGTCTCGCGCCGGAACCACGGGCGGCTCTCGCTGAAGGTCTCGCACAGCCAGTCGAAGGCGACCCGCACCGATCGGGATTCGAGCCGCTCCTCCAGCGCCATCGCGTACATGGGCAGCGACACGTGAACGCCGAGGTCGAACGGCACGCCCTCGTTGATGAGGTAGGTGCCGAGCAGCGCGATGCCGAGCCCCTGCCGCGCGAGCATCGCGTAGGCGAAGGAATTGTCGCAATAGTGCGCGACGCGGCCTTGCGCGCAGAGCGCCTGCCAGTCCCGCCATGCCGGCCTCTCGGTCTGGTAGGCGTGCGACTGCAGGAACAGATGGTCGGCAACCGTCTCCCGGGTCGGCAGGCCATGCTTGGCGACATAGCCCTTCGACGCGAGCGGGACGAGGTTCATCGTCCCGACCGGCTCGCAGCGGGTGTTCGGCTGTGGCGTCGGCGCGAAGGTGAGCATCAAGTCGACCTGGTTGGCGCGCAGGTCGCTCAGGTCGACGATCGACTTGAAATGCAGCCGCACCTTCGGATAGCGCGCGCTGAACTCGGCCGCGGCCGGCGCCGCGAACCAGGCGGCCATCCCGTCGGTCATCGCGATGCTGACGATGCCCTCGGCGTCCTCGTCGCGCGCCCGCAGGTCGTTGGCGATCGCAAACAGCGACTGATCGAGCACGCGCAGCGCAGCGGCCAGCTCCTCGCCGCGCGGGGTGAGGTGCACGCCCTGCTTCGTCGAGACGAACAGGCGCGCGCCGATGAGGTCCTGCAGGCGCCGCACCTTGCGGCCGATGGTCGGCTGGCTGACGCCGAGGCTCTCGGCGGCGCGGTTGAAGCTCTTCGCCCGCGCGACCTCGGCGAAGATGCGCAGCTCGCCCCAATAGCGGCCGCTGAGCAGGCCGCGGTCCGCAATCGGGATCGACGAGACCGGCTGGCGGCTCATCGCCACCGTCGACGCTTCGGCCAATCGCCGCGTGTCTTGCATTGGATCATCTACCGCGACGGTAACCGCTTCCTCCCCTCGATCACAAGAGTCACAAGATGACCGGCGAGATCCGGCGCCAGCGCGAGCTGCTGCTGATCGACATCCTACAGAGCGGCCTCGACCTGCACGCCTTGGCCCTGGAGGCCGAATCGCCTGTGCTGGTCTACCTCGCCGAGTTGCTCGCCAAGCGCGCGCGGGAGGAGCTCGGTGCGACCGCGCAGATCGTCGAGGAGGAGGCCGCCGCCGCCCACCCGATCAACTGACGGCGTTTGCATTCGTGGGGCCGGGGCGCCAAGAGGAGGCCCCATCGCCTGATGCCAGGATCGGAATGTCGAGTCCCGTCTTCACGCCCGCCCCGGCCGCGCCGCCGCCGATCGAGGCCTGCTATTTCTACCACACGACGACGATCCCCGGCGGCGGCACGGTCACAGGCGAATGGGACCTCGCGCCCGGCATCGACGCCTACCTTGGCCACGTGCCCTTTGCCGGAAAGCGCGTGCTCGACGTCGGCGCCGCGACCGGCTTCCTGACCTTCCACATCGAAAAGGGCGGCGGCTCGGTCGTCGCCTACGATCTCTCGCCCGAGCAGGCCTGGGACATCGTGCCGCTCTCCGGCATCGACGCCGCCGAGCACGCGCGCGTGCGCAAAGCGCATATCGGCGCGATCAACAACGGCTTCTGGCTCTGCCACGCCGCCAATGCGTCGCAGGCTCAGCTGGCACACGGCACGGTCTACGCGATCGACCCGACGCTCGGCCCGGTCGACATTGCGGTCTTCGGCTCGATCCTGCTGCACCTGCGCGACCCGTTCCTGGCGCTGCACAACGCGGCGCTCCTGACGCGCGAGACGATGATCGTCGCCGACATTCTGCCGGGCGGCCACGTGCTGTCGCGGCTCGTCGCCCGGCTGATGGGGCGCACGATGCAGTTCAAGCCGCGCTTCCGCCGCAACGGCCCGTGGGAGACCTGGTGGAACCTGCCGCCAGCGCTCGTCTGCGAGTTTCTCGGCGTGCTCGGCTTCGAAGAGTCGGTCGTGACCTACCATTCGCAGAAGCTCACCGGCCGCAGCATGCCAATGTACACGGTCGTCGCGACACGCACGAAGCCGACGGTGCCGCTGGGGTGAAGGCCATCATTGCGACGGCAAGGATTGCGGCTTACCTTGACGGTGTCCCACGGAGGACAGCACATGCTCAAAGTTAGCAGCGTAGACTTCCAGCGCGAGATCGGCCGTTACCAGGATATCGCCCTGCACCAGCCGGTGGCGGTCACCCAGGATGGCCGCGACAGCTGCGTCCTCTTGTCGACCGAAGAATATCGCCGGCTCAAACGCCGGGACCGCGAGGTTCTCGGCATCGAGGATTTCACCGAGGCGGATGCCGAAGCGGTGCGCCGCGCCGAGACCTCCGCCGAGGCAGCCGCGTTCGACAACGAAGTGACGCCCGCGAGGTGACGCTTCCCTTGCCCGTTCCGGGCCTGGTCATCCGTTATTCCTATCTCTGGCGACATGAACATCTTCAGGGTCGCGAAGACGGCGTCAAAGATCGACCCTGCGCGGTCCTTCTGACGGTGTTGCACGAGGCCGGCGAACGGATCGTCGTCGTGCTACCCATTACGCATACGCCGCCGACCGACGCGTCCCATGGCGTCGAAATCCCGATTGCGACGAAGCGCCGGCTGGCTCTCGACACCGAGCGGTCTTGGATCGTTCTGACCGAGAGCAATCGCTTCGTCTGGCCTGGGCCCGATCTGCGACCGGCGAGACGGGGTGACGCTGCAAGCGTAGCCTACGGCCAATTACCGCAAAAACTCTTCGAGGACGTCCGGCGGAAGTGGCTCGCTCTCTACGAGACACGCCGATCGCACGGCATTGGTCGGAGCAAATGAAACAGCCCAATCCACGACCGAAAGGCGGCTCGCCGATTTCGCGCGATGGTCAGATACTCTAGGCTCTTGCCGATGAGCGACGTTCCGCCTCGAGATCAAAACAGCCCCGACCTGCCCCCGATCCGCGCGATCGGCCTGATGACCGGCACCGTCCTCGACGGCAACATCGACATCGCGATGCTGGAGACCGACGGCGAGCGCATCGTCGCCTTCGGCCCGTGGACGCTGGCGCCCTACCCGCCCGGCCTGCGCGACCTGCTCGCCAGCACGCTCGCCGCCGCCCGCGATTGGAACTTCGAGGGACCGGAGCCGACCCTCTTCGCCGAGGCGGAGGACGCGCTGACGCGGGCGCAATCGGCGGCGGTGACGAATTTCCTGACCGACAGCGGTTTGGCGGCGAACGATATTGGCGTGATTGGCTTCCACGGCCAGACGGTGCTGCATCGCGCGCCGCGCAACGGCCGGCAGGGCGACACGCGCCAGCTCGGCGACGGCGCGCTGATGGCGCAGCTCACCGGCATCGACGTGGTGCACGACCTGCGCACCGCAGACGTGCGCGTCGGCGGCCAGGGCGCGCCGCTGGCGGCGTCCTATCATGCGGCGCTGCTCGCCTTGCTCGACGCACCGGCCGGCACCGCCGTGCTCAATCTCGGTGGCGTCGCCAACGTCACCTGGCGCGGCGGCGACGGTCGCCTCGTCGCCTGCGACACGGGACCGGCGAACGCACCGATCAACGATTGGGTCGAGCGCGCGACGGGCGCACCGATGGATCAGGACGGCGCGCTCGCCCGCTCCGGCACCGTCGACGAGGCGCGGCTCGAACGTTTGCTCTCGCACGACTGGCTGTTCGCGCCGCCGCCGAAATCGCTCGACCGCAACAGCTTCACCTGGACGATGGCGGAGGGGCTGTCGCTCGCGGACGGCGCGGCGACGCTGACCGCGTTCACCGCGGGCGCCGTCGGCCGCACGCTCGATCTCCTGCCAGAGCGACCGCGCCGCCTGATCCTCTGCGGCGGCGGCCGCCGCAACCCGGCGCTCGTCGACGCGCTGCGCGTTCGGGCCGGGATCGAGCCGGCCCTCTCGGAAGACGTGGGCTGGCGCGGCGACGCGATCGAGGCCGAGTGCTTCGCCTTCCTCGCCGTGCGCGCGCTGCGCGGCCTGCCGATCTCGTTTCCCACGACGACCGGCGTCCCGGCGCCGATGACCGGCGGCCGGATCTCGCGGCGGCCGTAGGCATCAGCCGACCGACGGGCTCCCCACATCCTTGGTCGGCCCTATGATGTCGCTGAAACCGGACGTCGCGCCCCACGTCGCAAAGGAAGCAGCCCATGCCGACCTATGCCTTCACCACCGCGCGCGACCTGACCGCCGACCAAAAGGCAAAGCTCGTCGCAAGCGTCACGAGCATCCACGAGGTCGAGGCCACCGCACCGCGCTATTTCGTGCAGGTCGTCTTCTACAAGGTCGAGCCAAGCTCGATCTTCATCGGCAACGAGGCCGCGTCGCCCGATCACGTCTGGGTCCGCGCCGACATCCGCGCGGGCCGCACCAACGCGCAGAAGGCCAAGATGCTCCAGCGCATCATGCGGGAGACGAGCGACATCCTCGGCATCTCCGAGCAGGCCGTGTGGGTCTATATCTCGGACATCCCGGCCCAAGGCGTTCTGGAATTCGGCAACGTCCTGCCGGAGCCGGGCGGCGAGGAGCAATGGCTCGCGTCGCTGCCCGACGCCTTGCGCGAAAAGCTTCTCAAGGGCCCCGGGCGACAGGCCGCCTGAATCTCTCGCACAGCACTGAGGATAACCGCAGAGCGTGCCAGACGCGTCGAACGGGACTGCGCCGAAAAGCTCGGCGATGAGACCGGATCGAGACGGCGTGAAGCCTCTCAAGGTACGCCCATGATCAGCGGGATCGCCGTCAGGACGATCACCACGGCCGTGACACCATGAATGCCGAAGGCGCTCTTGCGCGATCCTTTCGCGGCGAGGACGACCAGCATGTCGCCGACCGCGGTAAGCGCCTCGACCGCCAGGATGAGGCCGACCGCCCGGGTTCCACCCCACGCCATGAAGGCGAGAACGGCCAATCCCGAGACGACGTCGCGCACACCCTTGAGCCGAAGCCACCAGGCGACGTTCGGGTCGCTTGCTGGAAGCGGCAGGCCAAAGCTGCGCATCGCCGTCGTCGGCCTCGCCAGGTATTGGGCGCCGATCGCGATGATCGCGAACGCGAGGAGCAGCGCCATTCCGATCGCAAGCCCTTGCATGCATACCTCCATCTATCTGCGATAGATAATCTATCGTTGCTAGCCTAAATATCTAGCGTTGCTAGAATATCAAGCCCCCCTATGATCCGGGTATCGCCGACCGGCGACGGTGGAGAACGCGGTTGAGTGTGGCCGAGAGAAAGGGCCGGCAGCGGGCCGAACGCGAGCAACGCGTCGTTGCGGCTGCACGCCTGATCGCGGAGGGCGAGGGGTGGAATGCCGTCACGATCCGTCGCCTGGCGGAGGAGATCGAATATAGCCAGCCGGTCCTCTATTCGCATTTCGCGAGCAAGGACGCGATCGTGGACGCCGTAGCCCTCGAGGGATTTGAAGAGCTCACGGCGACGCTTCGAAAGGCGGCGCGAGGATCGACCGGTCGTCGCAATGCTCTGGAGAAGGTCGGCATGGCCTATCTCGCCTTCGCCCGGAAGCATCCGGCTCTCTACGAGGCCATGTTCACCCTGCCGACCGGTCTGCGTTTCGCCGAAGCAGAAACGAGATCGGAGCTCAAGGCCGCCTTCGACGCGCTCGCGGCTGTCGTCACGACGGCCGACGGCGACGTCGACACCGCGACCGAGATGTTCTGGGCCGCTCTTCATGGGCTTGCCGAGCTCGAGCGCTCCGGTCGGATCCGGCGCAGCGCGCGCACCGAACGAATCGCTTTGGTCGTCCACGGGCTGATCGGGCTGTGAAAGAATGGATCGCTGGCGGCCCGCGCGCCCCGATCGGCATCGAGGCTAACCGGTCGAAACGACGCGGAGGGACCTTTCGGCCCGCGCCATGTCGCGGAACCCCGACATGGCGGCTCTCGTGTCGCGGTTCGTATCGCGAGGCCCCGTCCGGTGTCGCGGTTCCGCGACATGTCACCATTCCGGTGTCCACGTTCCCCGACGTGGACGCACGCCGGTGTCGCGGTTCCGCGACAGGCACCCGGCCTGACCCACGCATCATCGAGGAATAGACCGGGGCCAATCTTTCGGTTATATTACCTGAAGGATGAGAGCCGGCAACGCCCAGCTGCGAGCGCTAGGACTTCGCCATCAGGTCGACGGCGAGCCCATAGAGGCGCGTGCGGACGCTTGCGGGCAGCGTCGCCAGGGTTGCCAGGTAGGATTGGCCCGCCTCGCACATCGTCGCGTCGGGGATCGGCGGCTGCGGCGTCTTGCCGTCGAGCAACGCGTCGATCTCGGGCCGCGACAGGCCCTTGTCGACCAGCGCGTGGTCGAGCGACTGGAAATCGGAATCGCTCGGCGGACCGCGGTTGACGGGTTGGGCGCGGCCGCCGTCCATCGCCGCGAGCCCGGCGATCGCGGCATCGGCGACGAGCGGGCGGTGGTCGGCCGCAAACGCGCTGAAGCCGGAGACGTTGGCGCCATAGAGGAAGGCGACGCAGAGATGCGTGTCCTTCGTCGCCAGCGCCTTCATCTCCTCGAGCTGCAGCGCGAAGATCTGGCCGAGCGTGTCGTCGGGCGCCTTGGCGGCCAGCGTCCCATGCGCGTGGCGCAGCGCGGCGACGGCATCGGCCATCAGCTTGTCGACGTCGATGTCCTTGCCGTGGTTGGCCTCGGCGAGCGTGTTGAGGATCGAATCGGATTCGGCCGGGAAGACGGACTTCATCTTGTCGAAGAAGCGCGCGTAATCGGGCGTCGCGGCGATCGCCTTGTCGAGCGCGTCGCGGGCGCTCGCGAGGGCCTCCGGCGCAAGGATCGAGCGCAGCGGCGCCGTGGCGGCAGGCGGCGCGGACTCGTCGGTCGCGGGAGCGGGCGCTGCGGACTCCGGCACGGGGGTGGCGTCGGGCCCCTGCGGCGCCTCGACGACCGGCAGCGGCTTCTCCGAATGGAAGGCGCGCAGCATGAAGCTGGCGCCGAGTACGATCGCAATGATCGCGGACAGGCCGAGCAGGGCCAGCCGCAACTCTCTCATCGAAACAATGGCTCTAGGCATCGCGGCGACCTTGCCCTCAAGCTTGGGCGACGGCAAGGCACCGTGTCGCTCGGGCTGCGTCTTTGCTGCATCATCCTGACCGCGGCCGCCTCGGACGGCTGTCCAATCGCGCGGGCAGCCGCTAGGATGGGTGTCCCACCAAAGTCCGAGGCCTCGATGCACCATCTCCGCCGCCCGGCCCTCACGCTGGCGATCCTGCTGCTGGCGGCGCCCGCCGACGCGCAGACGAGCCCGTCCTCCGGCCAGCTCGACCTGCCGCAGGGCACGGCGCCGAAGCCGGCCGCGGTCCCCTACGCGCCGCCGAAGCCCGGCTCGCCGGTCGTGCAGACGCTGGTCGGCGGCGGCAGCGGCGAGCCGCTCCTCGTGCGCAAGCGTGCCCGCGTCGGCTACCATCCGCATCATTATGCGCGGCACCATTACGCGCGGCGCGTGCCGCTCGATCTCGAGCGCCCCGCGCTCGCCGGCGTCACGCTGCTGCAGCCGCTGCCGCCCGAGCCGCAGCCGCCGCACATCGCCGTGCCGCTGCCGGCCTACCCGCTCGACACGATCGCGGCCGCCTTCACGACGCCGCCGCCGCCGATCGTCTGCCATCCGACGCGGCGCATCCGCGACTTGCCCGATCCCGAGCTCTACCGCGAGCACACGCTGGAATGCGAGCCGGACAACCCGTAGGCGCGCGGACGGGGTCGTGCACCTCCTCGATCCCGACAGCCTGGCGCAGATCCTCTCGAGCTACGGCTATGCCGCGATCTTCGCGGTGATCCTGCTGGAGAGCGCCGGCGTGCCGATGCCGGGCGAGACGGTGCTCGTCGGCGCGGCGGTGCTCGCCGGCTCGGGGAAGGGTCTCGACATCCGCCTGGTGATCGCGACGGCGGCGCTCGCCGCGATCCTCGGCGACAATCTCGGCTATTGGGTCGGCTGGCGTTTCGGTGAGCCGCTGCTGGAGCGCTTCGGCCCCAAGGTCGGGCTGGACGCGCGCAAGCGCATGCTCGGGCAATATCTCTTTCGCCGCTACGGCGGGATGATCGTCTTCTTCGGGCGGTTTGCGGCGCTGCTGCGCACGTATTCCGCGCTGCTCGCCGGCGCGAACCGGCTCGACTTCTGGACCTTCCTGCCGTGGAACGCCGCCGGCGGGATCGTCTGGGCGGCGATCTTCGGCATCGGCGGCTACATGCTCGGCCAGAGCATCGAGCACATCGCCGGCCCGATCGGCTGGGTGGCGCTCGCTGCGGCGATCATCGGCGCATTCCTCCTATGGCGCTTCTACAAGCGCCACGAGGAGCGGCTGCTCGACGACGCCGAGCGCGAAATGCGGACGCGGTAACGTTAGGCCTTGCCGACAGCCGCCACGATCTTCTGCGCGGCATCGTCGAGATCGTCGGCCGGGATCACGTTGAGGCCGGACTTGGCGATGATCTCCTTGCCGAGCTCGACGTTCGTGCCCTCGAGCCGCACCACGAGCGGCACCTGGAGCCCGACCTCCTTCACCGCTGCGATGACGCCCTCGGCGATGACGTCGCACTTCATGATGCCGCCGAAGATGTTGACGAGGATCCCCTTCACGGCGGGATCGGCGGTGATGATCTTGAACGCCGCGGCGACCTTCTCCTTCGTCGCGCCGCCGCCGACGTCGAGGAAGTTCGCGGGCTCGGCACCGTACAGCTTGATGATGTCCATCGTCGCCATGGCGAGGCCGGCGCCGTTGACCATGCAGCCGATCGTGCCGTCGAGCGTGATGTAGGAGAGGTCGTATTTCGACGCCTCGATCTCCTTGGCGTCCTCCTCCGACAGGTCGCGCAGCGCCTGGATGTCGGGGTGACGATAGATCGCGTTGTCGTCGAACGAGATCTTGGCGTCGAGGCACTTCAGCTGGCCCTCGGACGAGAGGATCAGCGGATTGATCTCGAGCATCGCCATGTCCTTGGCAACGAAGGCGGCATAGAGCTGGCCGACCAGCACCGCGGCCTGCTTCGCCTGGTCGCCATCGAGGCCGAGCATCTGCGCGACCTTGCGGCCGTGATGCGCCTGCACGCCCGTCGCCGGATCGACCGAGAACGTCACGATCTTGTCGGGTTGGGAATGCGCCACCTCCTCGATGTCCATGCCGCCCTCGGTCGAGACGACGAAGGCGACGCGGCTGGTCGTCCGGTCGACCAGCAGCGACAGGTAGAACTCCTTGGCGATCGAGGAGCCGTCCTCGAGGTAGACGCGGTTGACCTGGCGGCCGGCCGGCCCGGTCTGCACCGTGACGAGCGTGCGGCCAAGGATCTGCGCGGCGTTCGTCGTCGCGTCCTCGATCGACTTGACGACGCGCACGCCGCCCTTGGCTCCGGCCTCGGCCTCCTTGAACGTGCCCTTGCCGCGGCCGCCCGCGTGGATCTGCGACTTCACCACCCAGACCGGGCCACCGAGCTCGCGCGCCGCCGCCTCGGCGTCCTCCGCCTTGAGCACCGGCACGCCGCGCGGCACCGGCACGCCGAACTCGCGCAGCACGGCCTTGGCCTGGTACTCGTGGATATTCATGGGGCGCGCTCCGGCTCGTTAGCTTTCGCGCGATCCATAAACGGCGCTGTCGACGACCGCAATCGACGCGCCTGCAAGGTCAGGGATGCTCCCGTAGGGGAATGACGCAACGGCTTTTTTACCTTGTTTGCCTAGCCTCGCGCAAAGGACAACGATTGCGAAGTGGCTCTGACCGGATGGGGATCGACGTCGAGGAAGTCGGGCGAGCGATCGCGGCGCGCTCCTGGCGGCTCGCCTTTCCGGCGGAGCTCGAGGCGCGGTTCGAGGCCGATACCGGGGCCGAGAGGTGCCTGAGGGTCATCCGCCAGAACTATCTCGGGCTGGCGATCTACAACGCCTTCATGGCTGGCGACTGGTTCCTGGTCGGCGACATCTTCAAGATCTCGCTGATCCTGCACCTCAGCGTGATGACACCGATCATGGGGCTCGTGATCGCCACGCTCGCGCGCCGGCCGCGCCCCTGGTTGCGCGAGAGCATCCTGGCGGGCGGCATCGTGCTCACCACGGCGGCGATCCTCGGCCTGATGCTCATCAGCAGGTCGCCGCTGCGCAGCAGCGAGCACCTGAGCGTCGTTCTGGTGATCTTGTTCGCCACGATCGTTCAACGGATCCGCTTTCCCTATGTCCTCCTCGCGGGGGTCGCCTCGCTCGCCCTCTACATGGCGGCGCTGTCGGGCGTTGCGCATCACGACCCCGCGCGCGCGGGCGTCGCCGTCGCGATCATGGCCGGCGTCGTCCTCTTTTCGCTGATCGGCTGCTACAATCTCGAGTGCGAGCAGCGGATGGGCTATCTCCTAGGCCTGCGCGACCGGCTCCGAAGCGAGGAGCTCGAGAAGATCAGCCGGCACGACGCTCTGACCGGGCTCGGCAACAGGCGCGCGCTCGACCATGCGATGGCTTCGCGGCAGCAACCCGAAAATGCGGATTGCGCCACGCCGACGGCGGTGCTGCTCGTCGATATCGATTTCTTCAAAGCCTACAACGACGCCAACGGGCATCTCGCTGGCGACCTCTGCCTGCAGCGCGTCGCGGCCGCGATCAGCGCGGCGCTTCGGCTCGAACGCGACAACGTCTTCCGCTTCGGCGGCGAGGAGTTCATCGCGTTGCTCGACGACGCCACGCTGCCCCATGCGCAGGCGGTCGGCGAGCGCGTGCGCGGCGCCGTGGAACAGGTGGCGATCACGCGTGGCGCTGCCGGCGACGGCGTTATGACGGTGAGCATCGGTGTCGCGGCCGGCATCATCGGCTACGAGGCGACGCTGGGCGACATCATCGCCGAAGCCGACGTCGCGCTTTATGCCGCAAAACGAGGCGGCCGCAATAAAGTCCGGTGCCTCGACCCCTCCGCCGATGGCGCCGCGCGACCCAATCGCGTCGCTTGACGCTCAAGCGGTCGTCGCGAGCCTGCCCTCAACCTCGGTGCTCGCGTGCAGGCCGGCGTCGAGATCGGTCCACAGGTCTTCGTACCAGTGCTCGAACGCCGCGAGGAGATCGCCGTCCGCGTCGAGCACACCGCGCGCCCGCAGCCGCGTCGCACCGGCCGCGGCGAGGGCCGCGTCGGTACGGGTCGGCACGGCCTGGAAGGTGCGCGCCCATTTGCGATCGCCGCAGCCGAGCACGAGGTAGCGCACGCCCGAGAGCGACGCTGGCGCGAGGCCATCGAGCCATTCGACAAAGCGTCGCGCATTGTCCGGCGGCTTGCCCTGGTAGGAGGCGGTGACGACGATCAGCGCGCCACGCGTCGGCAGCCGGTCGACGTACTCGTCCATCGAGCCGACCTCGGGAGCGTAGCCGTGCGCACCGGCATCCGCCGCGATCTGGCGCGCGAAGGCCTCGGACGAGCCGAAATTGCTGCCGTAGATCACGAGGAGCGACGTGCCCTGCCCCGCCGGCGCCGCGACCGGGCAGCGCGGCGCTTCCGCGCGCCCCCTCGGCGCGGGGCGTGCCCGCGCCGGAGCGATCCGTCGCCGCGCGCGCATGAAGAAGCCCTTCGGCTTCAGCGTCAGCGTCTCGGAGACGACGAGGCGGTAGCCGGCATCGGCCGCCTCGATCTCGAAGCGCTGCAGGATCATGGCGAGCACCAGCACCGCCTCCTGCAGGGCGAAGCCGCGGCCGATGCAGGCGCGCTTGCCGTTACCAAAAGGCTTCCAGGCGTTCGGTGGTCGCGCCGTGATCGCTTCGGGGGCGAAGCGCTCGGGGCGGAACGCCTCGGGATCGGGCCAGACCGATTCGTCGCGATGCAGCGTCGGCAGGAGGACGAGGATCGTGTCGCTCGGCTCGACGAGGTAACGGCCGCCGAGCGTGGTCGGCTCGCGCGCACCGAGGCCGAAAGCCGGCGCCGTCGGCCAAAGCCGCAGCGTTTCCATCAGCACCTGCTCGACATATCGCAGCTCGGCGAGATCCTCCGGGCGCGGCGGCGCGTCGCCCAGCACGCGATCGACCTCCGCGCGGGCCGCCGCCAAGGCCGCGGGATCGTTGAGCAGGAAATAGGTCGCGAACGACAGCAGGCCGCTCGTCGTCTCGTGCCCGGCGGCGAGGAAGGTCACCATCTGGTAGCGGATATTGTCGTCGCCCAGGCCCTGCCCGTTCGGATCGCGTCCGGCCAGCATCTTGTCGAGCAGGTCGCCACGCGTGGAGACCGTCGTCTCGGTGCGGCGGCGCGCGACGAGGTCGTCGGCGAGACCATGCATGATCGCGATGTTGCGCTCATGATGCCGCCGCCGCACGACCATCAGGCGGGTCATGATCTCCGGCCGTCGTATCCGGCGGCCGGCCTCCTCGAGCCCCTCGAGCATGGCCGCGACGAACGGATGCATCTGCGGCTGGTAGAAGCTATTGAAGCGGAAATCGAAGGCGCACAGCGCGATCGTATCGAGCGTCAGCCGCGTCAGCTGGTCGGCGACGTCGATTGGCGCGTGGCCGAACCGCTCCCAGCGCAGCAGCATCTGCTCGGCGATATCGAGCATGCGATCGAACATGCCGCGCACGCTCAGCGGACCGAAGGCCGGCGTCAGCAGGCGGTGCGCGAGATCCCAGTTCGGCTCGTCGTTGTAGGCGGTGAACAGCCCGTCGCCGACGACGGGACGGATGTTGTCGAGCGCGCGCGAGTTCTTCTTGGCAAAGCGCGTCTCGTCGCACAGCTCGTCGACGAGGTCGTGCCCGCCGACCACGAGGATCGAGCGGCCGAGGATCCGCAGGCGGAAGATCGGCCCGTGCTCGGCCGCGAGCCGCATCAGGCTCTGGATGCCGTTCTTGCCGTCGATGCTCGGGATGTTGCCGAGCAACGGCCAGGGTTTCGGCTGCGGTATGGGCTCGTGCTGCCTTTGCATGGCGGCGACCATGCCACCGCGCCACTCGCGGCGCAAACCTCAGGGCGGTGGCGTGCGCCGCCCGCGCGGCTCAGTCGGCGAAGGCCGGGTTGATGCCCTTGCACGCCTCGACCAGCGTCTGAACCGAGGCGACCGACTTCTCGAACATCGCCTTCTCGGTCTCGTCGAGCTGCACCTCGACGACGCGCTCGACGCCGCCGGCGCCGATCACGACCGGCACGCCGACATAGATGTCCTTGAGGCCGTACTGGCCGGTCAGCTGCGCGGCGCACGGCAGCACGCGGCGCTTGTCCTTCAGGTAGCTCTCGGCCATCGCGATCGCCGAGGCGGCCGGCGCGTAGAAGGCCGAGCCGGTCTTCAGCAGGTTGACGATCTCGCCGCCGCCCTTGCGGGTGCGCGAGACGATGGCATCGAGCTTCTCGTGCGTCGTCCAGCCCATTTTCACGAGATCGGGAAGCGGGATGCCGGCGACCGTCGAGTAGCGCAGCGACGGCACCATGTCGTCGCCGTGGCCGCCGAGCACGAAGGCGGTGACGTCCTCGACCGAGACGTTGAACTCCTGGGCGAGGAAGTAGCGGAAGCGCGACGAGTCGAGCACGCCCGCCATGCCGACGACCTTCGTCGGCGGCAGGCCCGAGGTCTTCTGCAGCGCCCAGACCATCGCATCGAGCGGGTTGGTGATGCAGATCACGAAGGCGTCGGGCGCGTGCGCCCGGATGCCGGCGCCGACCGATTCCATGACCTTCAAGTTGATGCCGAGAAGATCGTCGCGGCTCATGCCCGGCTTGCGCGGCACGCCGGCGGTGACGATCACGACATCGGCGCCCTTGATGTCGGCGTAGTCGTTGGCGCCGGTGATGGCGGCGTTGAAGCCGTCGACAGGCGCGGATTCGGCGAGGTCGAGCGCCTTGCCCTGCGGCGTGCCCTCGGCGATGTCGAAGAGCACGATGTCGCCGAGCTCCTTGAGGCCCGCGAGATGCGCCAGCGTCCCGCCGATGTGCCCCGCGCCGATGAGAGCGATCTTGCTGCGCGCCATGGTGTCTGTCTCCGGGCTCGCCAGGGAACTAGTCGGGGTAATCATCGAGCCGTCGGCGCGGTTCATGCCGAAGATCGGGATGGCTGACAAGCCCGCACGCTCAGCCGGCGAGCGCGGCGGCGATCCTGAGAACGGTGTTCCAGTTGCGCGCCGTCCCGACGGTTCCGAGACAACGCTCGATGACGGCGGACGTCAACTTCGAGCGGCCGATACCTTCGGGATAGGTCAAATAGAGGGTCGTGCCGTTCGTCGCGACGGTCTCGCGCCCGAGGATCGCGGCGCGCAGCGCGACCGTCGCCTTCGCGGTCGGTATGGCGCGGAGCGGCATCACGACGAGGTGCGAAGGGTCGCTGCGGGCAAAGTCAGAATAGGGATTGGAGACGACGAGGTCCGCCCAGGCTGCGGCGGAGCGGACGAGGACGCGGGTGTCAAGATCAAGCTCGGCCTTCGCCGCGGTCTCGAGGCGGCGCTCGAGGACGTCGGGATCGGACGTAGAGGTGGAGAAGACGAGGTTGCCGCTCTGCAGCAGCGTCCGTGGGGCCTCGAAGCCGAGCCGCGTCGCCATCGCGACCAAGTCGCGCATCGGCACGATGCCACGACCGCCGACATTGACGGCGCGGAACAGCGCGACGAAGGCCGGCACGGGTCGGCCCCGCACCGGCTAATTCATCAGTATTTGGCGATGACGACGGCGGAGCCGCACTGGTAGTTCAGCTGCGTGAACAGGTCGACGTTGTTGTAGATGTAGCCGCCCGACTTGATGGCGCGCACCGGCGGGATGATCCCGAGGATGATGCCGAGCGAGAACGGAACCGGCGCAACGGCCTTCCAGGTGCCATCCGGCTCCTTGACGAAGTTCGAGCAGACGATGGTGCTCGCGTCCGTCACCGGCGAGAGCTGGACGAACGCCAGCTGCGCCTGCGCGGAGGTCGAGATCATCGAGGCGGACGCCAGCAGCGCGAGCGCAGGCAGAGACAACAAAAGCTTCTTCATGGACTACCCCTCAGGCCCCCTTTGGAGGTGCTGCGATCTAGAGCGACTTGACGTGAACGTTGTGCAACGGTTTTGCGAAACCCCCGGCCACCCGGCGCATTTCGAACAAAATCAAGACAAGATTGCGCGGGCGTTGCATTGTGGTCAACAGCGATCGTGGTCGATCTGCAACGCTGCGGCCCGGGTGCCACAGGAACCTTGGCCGGTGAGGTCCGTTTCTCCACGAACGGCGGCCCGCCCGCCTGGAGGAGACACTATGCATCTCGCGAAGCAGCTCGTCGGCATCGCATCCCTGGCAGCCCTCGCCGGCATCGCCGCGCCCACGGCGGGATCCGCGCAGGTCGCCTACGAGACGTCGCCGTTCCCGCTCGCCGGGCTGGAGTACCCCTACACCGACGAATCACCCTACGCCGTGGCGCACGGCGAGCGCCCCAGCTTCGTCGTCGTTCCGACGGCTGGTGGTTACGGGACGGGTGTCGCCGTGGTGCCGCGCTGCATGTACCCCGATGGCTGGAACAGCACCGACTTCGGCCGCGACATCAACGGCATCCCGCCGGGGATCGAGCACCAGTGCCCCGAGCCCGCGCACTACGGCCGCGTCCGCGCGCGCTACTGACCCGCCGATGCGAGTTCTCGTTCGTGCCGCCCTCGTTGCGGCGATCCTCGGTCTCAGCGCAACGGGCGCCGGCGCTGCGGATCTCGGCTATCCCCACCATCGGCATCACCGCCACTCGAGCCCGCTGCCGCCGCCCGGCTATGCCTATGGCGGCTACGGAAACGGACCCGGTCCCGGCTGGGTCGAGGCCTATGGCCCCGGCTACGCGCCGGGCATCGCGCCCGGCTACGGCTACATCCCGGCCGGCGCGCCGCCGACGATCTTCGATCTCGGCTACTGAGCGGCCGCCGCCGCGGCGACGAGCCGCGCCAGCCGGTCGAGCGCGCCCTGCAAGATGTAGGCGGCCGCCATGCGGTCCACGACGGCCGCCCGCTTGGCGCGAGACGCGTCCTGCTCGATCAGGCTGCGCGTCACCGCGGCCGTCGACAGCCGCTCGTCCCACAGCACGAAGGGCAGCGGCGTCAGCGCTGCCATGTTGCGGATGAAGGCGCGCGTCGCCTGAACCCGCGGACCTTCGGTGCCGTCCATGTTGAGCGGCCAGCCGATCACCAGCGCCGCCGCCTCCTGCCGTTTTGCCTCGGTGACGAGCGCGGCCGCATCGTGCTGGAAGCGCGTCCGGCGGATCGTGATCACCGGCGAGGCGATCCGGCGCTCGACGTCCGAGACCGCGACACCGATCGTCTTGGTCCCGAGATCAAGCCCGAGCAGGCGATCGAAACGCTTGAGGCGCGGGGCGAGGTCGGCGATCTCGAGGATGTTGTCGGGCATGCGACGCTCTATAGCGCAGCGCGCGGCGGGTGACTCGGTTGAAAGCGCGATGCTATAGAGCGCGCCGTCTCATAACGGAGTCCGCATGTCGGTCGATCAGGCCACCGTCCGCCGCATCGCCAAGCTCGCGCGCATAAAAGTGCCCGAAGAGGAAGTCGCTGGCCTGCAAGGCGAGCTCAACGCCATCCTCGCCTTCGTCGAGACGCTCGCCGAGGTCGATGTCGAGGGCGTCGAGCCGATGACCTCGGTGATGCCGATGCCGATGAAGAAGCGGCACGACGAGGTCACCGACGGCGAGATCGCCGACCTGGTGACGAAGAACGCGCCTGCCAGCGAGGACCATTTCTTCATGGTGCCGAAGGTGATCGAGTGAGGCTGGCGCAGCCTTGCCTTCTCTCGCTTGCGGGAGAAGAGCCTGCCCCAGACTTGATCCGGGGTGGCCCCGCGAAGCGGGGTCGGATGAGGGGGCACGCCGTCTCTCGTCCGGCGCAAGTGCAAGCGGCGACTTCCCTCATCCGACCCGACTTCGTCGGGCCAGCTTCTCCCGCAGGCGGGAGAAGGATAGTGCCCCGAGAGACCCGCCTTTGACTGACCTGACCGCCCTCACCCTCGCCGCCGCCCGCGATGGGCTCAAGGCCAAGAGCTTCTCAGCGACCGAGCTGACGCAGGCGCATGTCGATGCCGTCGCAGCGGCGAAACCGCTCAATTGCTTCATCGTCGAGACGCCGGAGCTGGCCTTGAAGCAGGCGGCCGCCGCGGACGCGCAGCTCGCCAAAGGCGAGGCGCGGCCGCTCGAGGGCATCCCGCTCGCCATCAAGGACCTCTATTGCACCGACGGCGTCCAGACGACTGCGGGCAGCCACATCCTCGAAGGCTTCGTGCCGCCCTACGAATCGACCGTGTCGGCCAATCTCTGGCGCGACGGCGCCGTGATGCTCGGCAAGCTCAACCTCGACGAGTTCGCGATGGGCTCGTCGAACGAGACCTCGTATTTCGGCCCCGTCGTCTCGCCCTGGCGCCGTCAAGGCGACGAGGCTGCGAAGCTCGTACCCGGCGGCTCGTCGGGCGGCTCGGCCGCGGCGGTGGCGGCGCGGCTCTGCTTTGGCGCGACGGCCACTGACACCGGCGGCTCGATCCGCCAGCCCGCTGCCTTCACGGGCACGGTCGGCATCAAGCCGACCTATGGGCGCTGCTCACGCTGGGGCATCGTCGCCTTCGCCTCGTCGCTCGACCAGGCCGGCCCGATCGCTCGCGACGTGCGCGATTGCGCGATCCTGATGCGGGCGATGGCCGGCCACGATCCCAAGGACACGACCTCCGTCGACCTGCCTGTGCCGGACTACGAGGCAGCGGTGGGCCAGTCGATCAAGGGCAAGGTGATCGGCATTCCGAAGGAATACCGGATGGACGGGATGGCGCCCGAGATCGCGGTGCTGTGGGACCAGGGCATCGCCTGGCTCAAGGATGCCGGCGCCGAGATCCGCGAGATCAGCCTGCCCCACACGAAATACGCGCTCGCCGCCTATTACATCGTCGCGCCGGCGGAGGCGTCGTCGAACCTCGCGCGCTACGACGGCGTCCGCTACGGCCTGCGCGAGCCCGGCCGCGACATCACCGACATGTACGAGGCGACGCGCGCCGCCGGCTTCGGCAAGGAGGTGCGCCGCCGCATCATGATCGGCACCTACGTGTTGTCGGCGGGCTATTACGACGCCTATTACCTGCGCGCGCAGCAGATCCGGACGCTGATCAAGCGTGACTTCGAAGAGGTCTTCGCCGCCGGCGTCGACGCGATCCTGACCCCGGCGACGCCGTCGGCCGCCTTCGCGCAGGGCGAGAAGGGGTCGGGCGACCCGATCGAGATGTATCTGAACGACGTCTTCACCGTGACGGTGAACATGGCCGGCCTGCCCGGCATCGCCGTGCCGGCGGGCTCATCCGCGAACGGCCTGCCGCTCGGCCTGCAGTTGATCGGCCGCGCCTTCGACGAAGAGACGCTGTTCTCCGTCGCCGCAGCGATCGAGCAGGCAGCGCCGAAGGTCGAGCTGCCGCAGCGCTGGTGGTAACCAAATGGCGGCGATGGGCCTCGTCCAAGCCGCCATCGCCGTACACGTCGCCATGGGCGCGACCTGGCTGCTGGCGACGGTCGCCGTCGCGCTGACAAGCCGCGCGCGTCCACTTTCGCTGAAGCTGATGCTGGGGGCGGCGCTGCTCAACATGCTGGCCGGGGTCTATCTCTGGCACGCCCTGCACGCCGGACCTTGGGGTCCGACCGAGCGGCTGCTCGTCACCGGCACGTTCTGCGCGTTCGCTGCGCTCGGCATGCAGGTGCCCGTCGCGCTCACGCTGCCGCGGAAGACGCGGCGGCTCGAGACGCCGGCGCTCTGGGTCTACCGGATCACGGCGATCCTCGTGATCGCCGCCGCGACCGCGATGATCGCGGCGCGGCGAGTTTGAGCGCTACTAGTCGAGGTTCTTCAGGATCGACTCGACGGTCTTCTTGGCGTCGCCGAACAACATCATCGTGTTGTCGCGGAAGAACAGCTCGTTCTCGACGCCGGCGTAGCCCGACGACATGCCGCGCTTCAGGAAGAACACGGTACGCGCCTTCTCGACATCGAGGATCGGCATGCCGTAGATCGCCGAAGTCTTGTCGGTCTTGGCGGCCGGGTTCGTCACGTCGTTGGCGCCGATGACGAAGGCGACGTCGGTCTGCGAGAACTCGTTGTTGATGTCCTCGAGCTCGTAGACCTCGTCGTAGGGCACGTTGGCCTCGGCGAGCAGCACATTCATGTGGCCCGGCATACGGCCCGCCACCGGGTGGATCGCGTACTTCACGTCCACGCCCTTGGCGACGAGCTTGTCGGCCATCTCGCGCAGCGCGTGCTGCGCCTGCGACACCGCCATGCCGTAGCCCGGCACGATGATGACGGAGGATGCGTTCTCCATCGTGAAGGCGGCGTCCTCGGCCGAGCCCTGCTTGACCGGGCGCGTCTCCTTCTCGCCGTCGCCACCGCCCGAGGTCTCGCCGCCGAAGCCGCCGAGGATGACCGAGATGAAGGAGCGGTTCATGCCCTTGCACATCACGTAGGACAGGATCGCGCCCGACGAGCCGACCAGCGAGCCGGTGATGATGAGCGCGAGATTGCCGAGCGTGAAGCCGATCCCGGCCGCGGCCCAACCCGAGTACGAGTTCAGCATCGACACGACGACCGGCATGTCGGCGCCGCCGATCGGGATGATGATCAGGAAGCCGAGCGCGAAGGCGCCCAGCGCGATAAGCCAGAACACCCAATGGGTCTGGGAGAAGAAGAACAGCACCACCAGCGCGACGATCGCCACAGCGAGCGCGATGTTGATGAGATGGCGCTGCGGCAGGATGATCGGCTTGCCCGACATGCGGCCATCGAGCTTCAGGAAGGCGATGATCGAGCCGGTGAAGGTGATCGCGCCGATTGCGAGGCCGATCGACATCTCGATCGTCGAGGCCGGGTGGATATTGCCGGGCTCGCCGATGCCGAAGGCCTGTGGCGCATAGGCGGCGCCGGCCGCGACCATGACCGCGGCGAGGCCGACGAGGGCATGGAATGCCGCAACGAGCTGCGGCATGTCGGTCATCTTGACGGTGCGGGCGCGCCAGGCGCCGATACCGCCGCCGATCGCCACGGCGAGAATGCCGAAGATCCAGGCGGAGACGTCGGCCGGCGGCTTCAGGGCCAGCGTGGTCAGCACGGCGAGGCCCATGCCGAACATGCCGTAGCGGTTGCCTTGACGCGCCGTCGGCGGCGACGACAGGCCGCGCAACGCCATGATGAAGAGGATGCCGGAGACCAGGTAGAGGACGGCCGCGATGTTGACGTTCATCCTCGCTCAGCCCTTCTTCTTGTACATGCTGAGCATGCGTTCGGTGACGAGGAATCCGCCGAAGATGTTCACCGAGGCGAGCATCAGCGCGATGAAGCCGAACACGCGCGCCCAGACCGGGCCGTCGTTGCCGATGCCTGATGCGTCCACGCCGACCGAGAGCAGCGCGCCGACGACGATGACCGAGGAGATCGCGTTGGTGACGCTCATCAGCGGCGTGTGCAGCGCTGGCGTCACCGACCAGACGACGTAATAGCCGACGAAGCAGGCCAGTGCGAAGATGGCGATGCGGAAGACGAACGGGTCGATCGCGCCGTTCGAGGCGACATGCGCGGCGGCGCCGGCGGCATGACCGATCTGGTCGGCATAGCTCTGTGCCGCATCGGCGGCCGCGCGCGCGGCGTCGGCGGCCTGCTGGGCCTTGTCGAGCAATTGCTGGTTCGTGACGTCCTGCGCCATGGGCTCAAACTCTCGAAATGGGATCGGGCCGCTTACGCGGCCTCGGTGAAGTTCGGATGGACGAGCTTGCCGTCCTTGGTCAGAAGCGTCGCCTTGACGAGCTCGTCGTCCCACGGGATCGCGAAGGCCTTGCTCTCCTTGTCGAAGAACGTCTCGACGAAGGAATAGAGGTTCTTGGCGTAGAGCTGCGAGGCGGTCGCCGGCACCCGGCCGGCGAGGTTGGTCTCGCCCAAGATCTTGACGCCGTTGTCGGTGACGATCGTCTCGCCGGGCTTCGTCAGCTCGCAATTGCCGCCACGCTCCGCGGCGAGGTCGACGATGACCGAGCCGGGCTTCATCGACTCGACCATCTTGGCCGAGATGAGCTTCGGGGCCGGCTTGCCGGGGATCAGCGCGGTGCAGATGACGATGTCCTGCTTGGCGATGTGCTCGGCGACGAGCTCGGCCGCCTGACGCTTGTAGTCGTCGGACATCTCCTTGGCGTAGCCGCCCGAGGTTTCGGCCTCCTTGAATTCCTTGTTCTGCACGGCGACGAACTTCGCGCCGAGCGACTCGACCTGCTCCTTGGTCTGCGGCCGCACGTCGTTTGCCGTAACGACGCCGCCGAGCCGGCGCGCCGTGGCGATCGCCTGAAGACCGGCGACGCCGACGCCCATGATGAACATTTTCGCCGCGGCGACGGTGCCGGCCGCCGTCGTCATCATCGGGAGGCCGCGGCCGTACGCGGCGGCGGCATCGATCACCGCGCGATAGCCGGCGATGTTGGCCTGCGAGGAGAGCACGTCCATCACCTGCGCGCGGGTGATGCGCGGCATCAGCTCCATCGCGAAGGCTGCGGCGCCCTTGTCGGCCAGCGAGTGCAGAGCGTCGACATTGCCGTAGGGGTCCATGATCGCGAGGACCGCCGCGCCATGCTTGAGGCCGTTGAGGTCATCGGCGCTCGGGCGACGCACGCGCAGGACGACATCGGCGTCCCGGATGGCGTCCTCGGCGCTATGGACGATCGTCGCACCCATCGCCTCGTAGGCCTCATCGAGGAAACCGGAGGCCTTGCCGGCCCCGGATTCGATGGCGATGTCGGCGTTGAGGGCCTTGAACCGCTTCACCGTCTCAGGCGTCGCCGCGACGCGATGCTCCGATGGGTCCTTTTCGGCGGGAACGGCGATGCGCATGAATTACTCCGATCGGCGCCGGCCTTGGCCTTGACGCCTCGATCAATAACGATGTCGCTTGAAGGTCGGGGGAGCCCGCGGCTCAGCCCCACATATAGGCGAGGAAGATCAGGATCAGCACAACGAGCCCGCCGACCCACTTCAGCAAGGTCAGGAAGAGCGCGTAGGTGCTCTCGTGCTCGGCATAGTCCATGTCGGGATGGCCGGCGGAGGCAGGTGCGTTGTCGGTCATGTGCTCCTCGGGGCGGGCCCTGCAGGCCTATCCCAAGCCCGCTCCCACCAAAGTTGCGCCGCCCATTCTGAAGGGGCGATCTCGCGCGATTCAATTGCAACGTTCGCGCAGCAAGGCAAGAGGCACTGGGCACAGAAGGGCCTCATTTCTTTTCGGCCGCAGTCTAAACTTCGCAGAGCCGCGGCCGGACCCGCACAGGCGAAACGGGCATCGCCCCGCTAAACGCGACAATCTTCTGTCGCGTTCTTTTGACTCCGGCCGAAAACTCGACAACAGTTTGTCTCGTTGGAGAGCGACGTGACGTTGAACGAGCTGTGCGAGGCGGTCGGCATGCCGGCCCGTCAGATCCGCTATCTGATCGCCGAGGGGGCCCTGCCCTCGGCAACCGGCACCGGACGCGGCGCGGATGCCTACACGGACGAGCACCTGCGCCTCGCGCGCGACTGCAAGCGCCTCCTCGACGCCAACGTCGGCGTGCGTGCCCTCAAAGGCGTGCTTGCTGCCGAAGCGCGCGACGTCCTCTACCGGGACGCGCGCGTCGAGCTGCGCCTGCGCACGGAGGCGACGCTCGCGGATCTGAGCGACAGCGAGATCCGCGCGCTTGTGGACGACATCGAGCGCGCCGTGCGGCGCGCGGCAGAGGGGCGCCTTGAGCGCCGCGACATGCTCGCAGACGAGCGCGAAGCAGACTGACGATGCCGATGGCCGACCCGATCGATCCCCTGCACGCCTACAAGGAGGGCGTGCGCGATGCGCACGGCCGGCCCAATCCCGCTCGCCGCGACCGCGATCGATATCGCAGTCGAGGCGTGCGCAAAGCCGGTCTATCGTCCGTCGGCCTCGTCGTCGCGCTTATTGCGGCCAGCGTCCGCGACGCAAGCCGGGGCGCCGAACGCATCGCGCGCCAGGCGCTAGCAGCCTGTCGCAGGACGAGGTCGACGAGGCCTCTGCACTGCTCGGCTTCTGAGTCTTCAGGGCGCGGGCGCGAGACCGGCGCGCCGCAGCGCTTCGTCCTGGCGGGCGGTGAGCGTCTCGGCCGAGAAGTCCTCGATCAGCGCCTCGAAGAGGCGGTGGAAGTTGAGCTTGGCGTCGAGGTGCAGGAACACGCTGCCGAGCCCGATCGCCGCGCGATCCATGAAGACGAACTCGCGCGGGACGGTCACCGGCCCCTTCTGCCGCAAGGCCTGGTGCAACTGGAAAGCCTCGCGCCGCCCGTAATGGCCCGGCGCGACGCCATCGGCGACGGTACGCACCCGGTCTTCGAGCAGCGGCGCGTAGATGAAGCGCGCCCAGATGTTCAGGGTCTCGATCAGGTCCTTCCGCAGGTCCTTGAAGCCCCACAGCTCGTAGGCGTGGACGATGCGCGCCTCGTCCGACGCGAGAAAGCCGCGGTAAAGCTCGACGACGCCAGCCGCGAAGCGCGGCGGGAAGATGCGGATGCAGCCGTAGTCGAGCAGGTTGATCCCGCCGGGCTGCTTGTCGCCATCGCGCCAGACGGAATAATTGCCGGGATGCGGGTCGCCGTGGATCACGCCGTAACGCGCCATCGGGTACCACCAGGCCTCGAACATTGCCTCGGCGAGCCGGTTGCGCGTCGTCTCGTCGGCGCCCTTGAAGTCGAGCAGCTTCTCGCCCTCGAGCCAGCCGAGCGTCAGCAGGCGGCGGGTCGAGAGGTCGGCATGCACGGCCGGCACGCGCACCCGCGCGCTGTCTTCGAGGATGCCGGCATAGAGCGCGGCGTTCTTGGCCTCGCGGGCATAGTCGAGCTCCTCGCGCAGGCGATCGCCCAGCTCGACCTTGATCTCGCGTGTGTCGATCGCGCTCGAGAACTGGCGATGCAGGCCGAACAGCACGTCGAGCTGCTTGAGGTCCGCCTCCACCGCCGACGGCATGTCGGGATATTGCAGCTTGCAGGCGAGCGGCGCGCCGTCGGTGGTCTGCGCCTTGTGCACCTGGCCGAGCGAGGCGGCGGCGGCCGGCGACAAGTCGAAGGCGCCGAACTTGTCGCGCCAGGCCGGCCCCAGCTCGGCGATCATGCGGCGCTTGACGAAGGCCGCCCCCATCGGCGGCGCGTCGCTCTGCAGGGTCTGCAGCTCCTCGGCATATTCGGGCGGCAGCAGGTCTGGGATGGTCGCCATCATCTGAGCGACCTTCATCAGCGGCCCCTTGAGGCCGCCGAGCGCCTGCGTCAGCGCCGCCGCATCGGTGATGCGGCCGTCGCGCCCGAAGATGCGGCCGCTCGCCATGCGCGCCGCGACGCCGCCCATGTTGGCGCCGACCCGCGCATAGCGGGCCGCGCGGGCGGTGAAACGATTGGCTTCGGAATCTCGCATGAAGGGCTCACTGTGGCGCCGTGTACGTGGGGATCGAGGGCCACGAAGTCGATCGCGACATAAGATCGTAGGCCGCTAGAGGCCGCCGAGCACGAGGCCGGCCACGCCGCCAGCGACGACGACGATCAGCGGGTTGAGCCGCGTCGCCGCAAGCAGCGCCGCCGCAGCGATCGTGACGCCCCAGCCGAGCGCGCCGTGGTCCACCGTCCGTGCGACGATGAGGCCGGCCGCCGCGACGAGCCCGACGCCGATCGGCGCGAGGCCGTGCTCGAGCGCGACATGCCAGCGCGCCTGGCCGTTCTGGAGCCAAAGCTTCGTCACGACCCAGGCGAGGAGGCAGGAGGGCACCGCCATCGCGACGGTGGCGACCAGCGCGCCGGCGAGGCCCGCCACCTGGTAGCCGATCAGGGTGACCAGCATCGTGTTCGGGCCTGGCGCGACCTGGCCGATCGCGAAGCAATCCGTAAATTGCGCCGCCGTGAGCCAGGCGTGCTCGTGCACCGTGGCGAGCTGCAGCTGCGGCACGATCGTGTTGGCGCCGCCGAACGACAGGATCGAAGCCATGCCGAAGACGGAAGCGATCTCGGGCAGGCGTGCGTTCACGCAGCGTGCTCGCAGCGGGCGTACCACGCCCACAGGAAGCCGATCGGCGCCAGCATCGCCACGGCGAGCCACAGGGGCGTGCGCAGCACGGCCGACAAGGCAAACGTCGCGACCGCGAGCGCCACCGGCGCGACGGCCGTCATCACCTGCACACCCTGCTTCCACGCGACGGAGAGCGTGAGCCCGGCCGCGGCGCAGCTCATGCCGGAAAGGACGTGGCGCACCGACGGCTCGTCGCGGAAGCGCAAGTAGAGCGCGCCGGCGAGGAGCGCGACGACCGCCGGCCCCGCCAGCAACCCGACGACGGCGGCGATGGCACCGGCGGCCCCGCGGAAGCGGGTGCCGACGAAGACTGCCATGTTGACCTGGTTGGCGCCGGGCAGGATGCCGCAGATCGTCGAGGCGGAAAGGTACTCCTCCTCGCTGAGCCAGCGCTTCTCCTCGACGACGACGCGCTGGACCCAGGCGGCGAGCCCGCCGCCGAAGCTCTCGAAGGCGAGCGTCGAGAAGGTCAGCGCCAGCTCGCGGACCGTCGGCGCGGCGGGGGGCTCGGCGGCCCCGGCCGCGTCACTCATGGTCGATCCCGTCCTCGTCCTTCGCGGCCTCGGCGATGGTCCTGAGGTCGCAATGGAGCGGGTTCGGCGCCTCCCACTTGCGGGCCTCGTGCCAATCGTCGTCGAAGGTCTTGGCGAGCGCCTTCACGACAGCCTTGTCGGCGAGCACGATGCCCAGCTCGCGGCGGACGTCGTAGGCGTCCTTGTCGATGTTCATCGAGCCGACCATGGCGCGCTGTCCGTCGCCGATGATCATCTTGGCGTGGAGCTTGAGGTGGCGCTGCTTGCGCAGGTG
Organism: Beijerinckiaceae bacterium; assembly: GCA_965277735.1. Lineage (GTDB taxonomy): Bacteria > Pseudomonadota > Alphaproteobacteria > Rhizobiales > Beijerinckiaceae > RH-AL1. The sequence goes on along the minus strand of CBDIDO010000003.1, from coordinate 1,691,145 downwards.
CACGCCGGCGCGCGCCAGGATGCGCTGCTGGCTGAACGTCTCGAGCAGGTTGTAGTCCTCGATGCCGTGGTCGCCGCCGCAGAGCAGATTGACCGTGACGCCGCGGTCGCGCGCCTCAAGCACATGGTCGAGGATCGCGATGTCGTGAAATTTCGGGTGCTGGATCAGCAGCTCCTTCTCGGCCGCGTCGACGAAGGCGGCGACGACGCAGCGGGCGTCCTGGTTGCCCCAGGCGAGCGGGCTGGTCTCGCGGAGCCAGAACGGCTCGCCTTTGCGGTCGGCCTCGAAGCAGGCCGCGACCTCGGCGATGATCGCCGGGTCCTCGATCAGCACGCCGTAATCGCGCGTCTTCGTCAGGTACTTGTCGGAATAATTGAAGGTCGAGATCAGCAGCCGCGACCCATCGACGATCATCGACTTCTCGTGGGAGATCTTGAAGCGCGGGCTGGTCCAGCCGACCGCGATGCCGGCCTCGCGGAAGCGCTCGAAGGTGGCATCGTTGGGCCGCGCGCCGTTCGAGCGCACCGGATTGAGCAGAACCGCGACGTCGACGAAGCGGCGCTGGGCATCGAGCACGGCTTCGATCAGCACCTCGCTGTCGAACTCGAACATCTTGATGCGCAACGATTTCTGGGCGCCGTCGATCAGCCGCTTGACGGCGGCGGAGCCGGCCTCGGGCATCGTATAGAGCGTGACCGGCCCCGGGTAGGACTGCAGGATCATCGGCTCGACCCGCGCGGCGCGCGTCTCGTCATGCTCGGCCCCTCGAAGACGTCGCGAATGTGTACGACACTCGCGGCGACGGCTGCAACGGACGGTAGTGCCTCAGCTGATTGTTTTTGGCTGGAACGGCCAGGCGATCAGGCCGCCGCCGAACAAAGCCCACCAAACGAAGACCGGCTGAAAGGCGAGCCGCGGCGCGTGGTACCACCAGCTGTCCGGCAACGGCGGGACGTGGACGTGCCACAGCGCCTGATAGACGTTGGCGGGGTAGACGCCGATCGCATAGAGCGCCAGCCCGATCGCCGCCGCCTTGCGCACCGGCGGCAGCAGGATGCCGATGCCGCCGAGGATCTCGGCGATGCCGGTCAGGATCACGACCGCCGTCGGGTAGGGGATCATCGGCGGCATGATCGGCAGGAACTTCGGTGCGCCGACGATGTGCAGGATGCCGAACGGGATGAAGACGACCGCCGACAGGATGCGCGCGATCGCCTGCCCGCGCTCGAGCCCCGTCACGAACCGGACCGATCAATCCTCGACATCGGCATCGGGCCGATCATTCCCCTTGGCGGTCTCGACCTTCCATTTGCCCTTCGGGTCCTGGTACTCGATCGTCACGTCCTCGCCGCCCCGATGCTGTTCCCTGGCCGCGATCTCGGCCGCAGCGTGCGCGTCGTCGCGCGTGCGGAACGTCTCCGAGTAGACGTCGCCGAGCTTGTAGGCCCAGCCGCCATCGTGCTCGACGATGTGGTAGTGGATCTCGGTCATCTCGCCCCCTTTCTCGCCTGTGGGCCGAAAACACGCGCCGAAGCTTCGCGGTTCCGCCAGACGCGGCGTGACCCCAGGGCCTCAGGTAATATAACCGAAACGCGTTGTCGTGTCCACCGGGCAGCTTTGGGCGTGCCGTACCGGTGACCTGTCGCGGTACCCCGACACCGGATTGCGGCGATGTCGGGATACGTGGACACCGGAATAGGGCCACGTCTCGGTACCGCGACTTCAAAGTGGAGCCCTGTCGACGTTCCGCGACATCGATCGCGGCATGTCGGGATACCGCGACATGCGACGCGCCGAGATGTTCGTTTGCGTCGTTTCGCGGGGCGAGACCGCCCACGACTCGAGCCCCGCCGCTCCCCGCTTGCCAACCCCCGCCGCGCGCGCGACAAGCCCGACGTGCTGCATATCAACGACATTACGCTCCGCCTCGGCCCGCGCGTGCTCTTCGATCAGGCGTCGGCGGCGCTGCCCGAGGGCGCGCGCATCGGCCTCGTCGGGCGCAACGGCACCGGCAAGACCACCCTCTTCCGCATGATCGCGGACGAGATGGCGCCGGACGCCGGCTCGCTCACCCTGCCCAAGCACCGCAAGCTCGGCCGCGTCGAGCAAGAGGCGCCGGGCGGCCCCGGCTCGCTCATCGATTTCGTGCTCGCCGCCGACATCGAGCGCGCGCGCCTCACAGCGGAGGCCGAGACCGCGGACGACCCGCATCGCATCGCCGAGATCCAGACGCGCCTCGTCGACATCGAGGCGCACGCGGCCCCCGCGCGCGCCGCCCGCATCCTCGCCGGCCTCGGCTTCGATTTCGAGGCGCAGGCGCGTCCGCTCTCGTCCTTCTCGGGCGGTTGGCGCATGCGCGTCGCGCTGGCCGCCGTGCTGTTCGCCCAGCCCGACCTGCTGCTGCTCGACGAGCCGACCAACTACCTCGACCTGGAAGGCACGCTCTGGCTGATCGACTATCTGCAGCGTTACCCCGCGACGATCATCGTCATCAGCCATGATCGCGACATGCTTGATGCCGTCTGCGACCACATCCTGCACCTCAACCATTGCAAGCTGACGCTGTGGACCGGCAATTACTCGTCGTTCGAGACGCAGCGGCGCGAGCAGCAGGCGATCGAGGCCAAGCACAAGAAGAAGCAGGACGAGCAGCGCAAGCACATGCAGGCCTTCGTCGACCGCTTCCGCGCCTCGGCCACAAAGGCCTCGCAGGCGCAGTCGCGGCTCAAGGCGCTGGCCAGGATGGAGCCGGTATCGGCACTCGTCGACGGCGAGGTGCTGCCGTTCCACCTACCCTCGCCCGAAAAGCAGCTGCGGCCTCCCATCGTCGCGATGGACAAGGTCTCCGTCGGCTACGACGGCACTGCGATCCTGAAGAACCTCAACCTCTCGATCGCCGACGACGACCGCATCGGCCTGCTCGGCTCCAACGGCAACGGCAAGTCGACCTTCGCCAAGCTCGTCGCGGGGCGGCTCGCCGCGATGGAGGGCGAGATGCGCCGGTCGTCCAAGCTCGACGTCGGCTTCTTCGCGCAGCATCAGGTCGACGATCTCGACGAAGGTTCGACGCCCTACCTTTGCATTGCGCCGCTGATGAAGGGCGCGAGCGAGGCGCAGGTGCGCGGGAAATGCGCGCAGATCGGCTTTCCCAACGTCAAGGCCGACACCAAGATCGCGCTGCTGTCGGGTGGCGAGAAGGCGCGGCTGCTGATGGGGCTCTCGACCTTCCACGCGCCGCACATGATCATTCTGGACGAGCCGACCAATCATCTTGACATCGACTCGCGTGCGGCGCTGATCGAAGCGATCAACGACTACAAGGGCGCCGTCATCCTCGTCTCGCACGATCGCTACCTGCTCGATGCCTGCGCCGACCGGCTCTGGCTGGTGGCCAACGGCAGCGTGAAGCCCTTCGACGGCGACATGGATGAATACAAGGCATTTATCCTCGGCATCGAGAAGCCGAAGCCCAAGGTGGACAAGCAAACCACCGACAAGGTCGCCGCCCCGCCGAAGTCCGGTCTTTCCCCGAGGAAACAGATCGCCGCGTTGGAAGAGAAGATCGCGCGGTTCGAGGGGCTGATCGCTCGAATCGACAAGGCGCTGGCCGATGGCGGGGCGTTCCAGCGCGAGCCGGCCAAAGCCGCGCAGCTCGCGCGCCAACGCGGCGAGCTGACCGTGGCGCTCGCCCAGGCCGAGGACGAATGGCTCGGCCTGTCGGCCGGGCAGGACGCCGCCGAATGAGCGACGGAACCTCCGCCCTCTCGAAAAAGGCGGCGAAGCCGAAAACCCTGGTGAAGGCGTCCGTCGCCTTGGTCGTCGTGGTGATCCTGCTGATCGCCGGCGCGGCGGCGCCTTACATCTTCAAGGGCACCACGCTGGAAGGCGAGGTCGCGGCGCAGCTGCGCGCGACGACCGGCCTCAAGCTCGTCTCTGTCGACGACGCCAGCTTCGGCCTGCTGCCGACCCCGCACATCACGCTCGCCAACGTCGTCCTGAAGCGGCCCGACGGGGCGCTCGCCGTCGCGACGGGCACGCTGGAGGGCCAGGTCCGCTTCCTGCCGATGATCGTCGGCCGGCTCGAGCTCGCCTCCGCGACCCTGACGCGACCCAAGCTCACGATCGACCTCGACGCCGGCGGCATGATGCCGGATTCGACGATCGGCCGCGCGCTGCACGGTCTCGCGCCGAGCGCGACCGGCGACGGCCGCCTCGGCACCGTCGCGCTCGTCGACGGCACCGCCGAGGTGAAGACGCATGCCTTCGGCCGGATTCCGAAGCTCGCCGACATCAACCTCACGATCGACTGGCCCGACGTCGATTCGCCCGCCACCCTCACCGGCTCGCTGTCGATCGACGGCGAGGCGACCGACGTCGCCGCGTGGGCCGCGCAACCCTCGACGCTGCTGCGCGGCGAGACCTCGCCGATCGCGTTGCGCATCCACGCCGCACCGCTCGATCTCTCCGCCAACGGCGACCTCGTCAGCACGAACGTCACGGTGTTTCGCGGGCACGTGGCGCTCTCGGCGGCATCGGTCCCGGCGCTGCTCGCGCGCTTCGGCGATCCGAGGCAAACGCTGGCGCCCTTCGCCAACGTGAGCCTGCGTGCCGACTCGACGATCGGCATCGATCCCGACGACAAGACCAACATCGACCTGCAGGCGCTCCAGCTCGACCTCGACGGCAACCGCTACGAGGGCACGCTCGCCTACGAGAGCGGCGACAAGCCGTCGCTCTCCGGCACGCTCGCCACCGAGACATTGGTGCTCGCACCGTTCCTATCCTCGGAGCCGAGCCTTGCCGACACGCAGCATCGCTGGACGCGGAGCGCGCTCGTCGCCGGCGGCGGCGACCTCGTCAACTTCGACCTGCGTCTGTCGGCGACGCATCTGCGCGTCGCGCCGTTCACGATCGACGATGCCGCGCTCTCGGTGATGACGCGCGGGCCGCGCACCGAGATCGCGCTCAACGAAGGTCGCGCCTACGGCGGCGCCATCAAGGGCCGCGCCTCGGTCGGCGTGGCCAACGGGATCGTCAGCCTGCGCGGGGCCGGCACGCTCACCGATGCGGATGTCGCCGGGCTCAGCTGGGACGTGCTCGGCCGCCAGGTCGCCGCCGGCCTGGTGTCTGGATCGCTCAACATCGAGACGTCTGGCGACAGCCCCGCCGCGCTGATGGCGCACCTGCAGGGCTGGACGAAGGCGCGCGCGCACGACGGCGAGATCTCCGGTCTCGATCTCGGCCGCGGGCTGCAGGCGATGGCGACGCAGAAAGGCGCGGCGGCCCTGGCCTCCTTCCGACGCGGGCGCACGCCGTTCACCGAGCTCGCCTTCGCGCTGCGCCTTGCCGACGGCATCGCGACGGTGGAGGACGCGAAGATGAATGGGCCTGACTCGGCCGTTGCCGTGACGGGCACCGCCGACATCGGCAACCGCGGACTCGACCTCGCCGCGACCGCCGCCAAACCGGACGATGCCAAACCAGGCGACGGTCTTGCCGTCGCCATCAAAGGCTCGTTCGACACGCCGGTCGTCGGGCTGCGCGCCCCGCCGCCGCACTGACATCGTCAGTCAGAGGCGGCGCAGCCGAACCCGGAACCGACGCTCTTCAGCGATGAGATGGAGGCGCACCGGTTCCGCGGGCTCCCCTCCGCCTTGCGCTTCACGATCAGCCGAGGCGTACGGCTCGACCCCACCCCTAGCCCCTCCCCGCAAGGGGGAAGGAAAGCCAATGCCCAACGCGCAGATGTGCGAACGCTCGTCGCCGCACTCGCCCCGGAAAGACGGCCCTTGATGGCGAGCGCTACCGCCCCGGCTTGTACGGCCGCATGCCTTCGCGCGCGAGCTCGTCGGCGCGCTCGTTCATCGGGTCGCCGGCGTGGCCCTTGACCCAGTGCCAGGCGACCTCGTGGCGTTGGGCCGCTTCGTCGAGGAGTTGCCACAGCTCGACGTTCTTGACCGGCTTCTTGTCGGCCGTCTTCCAGCCGTTGCGCTTCCAACCTTTGAGCCAGCCGGTGATGCCGCCGCGCACGTAGGCCGAGTCGGTATAGACGTCGACCGCGCAGCCGCGCTTCAGCGCGCCGAGCGCCTCGATCGCGGCGAGCAGCTCCATGCGGTTGTTGGTCGTCAGCGCCTCGCCGCCGGACAGCTCCTTCATCGAGCCGCCGAACTTGAGGATCGCACCCCAGCCGCCGGGGCCGGGATTGCCGGAGCAGGCACCATCGGTCCAGATCGCGACGCGCTTGCCGTCGTCGCCCTGATCCTCGCTCACGCGACGACACCCAGCTCGCTCGGCCCGGCGACACGCTGATGGAAGCGCAGCTTGGCGATGTACTCGGCCGGATCCTTCGGCTGCACCAGAGCGCCGGGCGGCACGTTCAGCCAGTCGACGAGGCGCGTCAGCGCAAAGCGCAACGCGGCGCCGCGCGCCAGCGTCGGCAGCGCGTCGATCTCGGCCGCCGACAGCGCGCGATTCGCGCGATACGCGGCGATCATGCCGGCCCCTTTGGTGATGTTGTACGAGCCGTCCGGCTCGAAGCACCAGGCGTTGAGGCAGATCGCGAGGTCGTAGGCGTAGAAATCGGTGCAGGCGAAATAGAAGTCGATCAAACCAGCCCGCTCGCCGAGGAAGAGGATGTTGTCGGGGAAGAGATCGGCATGGATGACCCCGGCCGGCAGGTCGCGCGGCCAGCACGCGTCGAGATGCGCGAGCTCGGCATCGACGAGCGCGGTGAGGCCCGGCATCACGCCCTCGGCGCCGTCGCGCGCCCGCGCGAAGAGCGGGCCCCACGAGTCGAGCGAGAGCGCGTTCGGCCGCATCATCGCGAAATCGGCGCCGTAGGCGTGCAGGTCGGCGAGCGCGGCACCGGCGGCGGCGCAGTGCGTCTGCCGCGGCCGGCGCACCGACAGGCCTTCGAGAAACGTGACCATCGCGGCCGGGCGCCCCGCGAGGCGGCCTAACGCACCGCCCTCGCGCGTCTTCACCGGCTGCGGACAGTCGAGCCCCTTGCCGGCGAGATGCTCCATCAGCGCGATGAAGAACGGCAGGTCGGCCTCGGCGACGCGCTTCTCGTACAGGGTGAGGATGAACGAGCCGGCGGCGGCGTGCAGCAGGAAGTTCGAGTTCTCGACGCCCTCGGCGACGCCCTTCATCGAATAGAGCTGGCCGACCTCGTAAGCGGCGAGGAACTGGGCGAGTTCGTCGTCGGAGACTTCGGTGTAGACCGCCATCAGGAGGCCCGGCCCAGGGTCGCGACAGGCTCGGGCGCCACGGCTGGCTCGCGTGCGTCGTCGCCGGGCGCCGGCCGCGCACCAGCCGCCATCGCCGCCTGGCCCTCCGGCTGGATGACGCCGCACGACATGATGAGCTTTGCCGCGTCCTCCGGCGACATCGGCAGCTCGATCACGTCGCGCGCCGGCAGGTAGAAGTAAAAGCCCGTCGTCGGGTTCGGCACGCAGGGCAAAAACACCGAGATGCGCGCATCGTCGGACGGCGGCAGCCGGCTCTCGACGAGGCTCGTCGGCGGCGACGAGATGAAGACGAGCGCCCATTGCCCCTTCATCGGGAACTCGACGAGGCCGACGCGGCGCAGCGACGAGCCGTTCTCCGAAAACAGCGTCTCGAAGATCTGCTTGGCGCCGCGATGGATCGAGCGGACGATCGGCATCCGCGCCAGCAGGGTTTCGCCGATCGTGAAGAAGGTGCGGCCGGCGAGGTTGGCGGCGCAGAAGCCGAGCAGCGTCAGGCCGACGAAGGCGATGACGACGCCGAAGCCGGGAATGTGGAACGGCAGATAGGTGTCCGGCAGCGCGCCCGACGGCACGATCGTGCGCACGGCGTTATCCACCGTGTCGACGAACCACAAGACGAGATAGCCGGTGACGGCGAGCGGACCGGCGACGACGACGCCGGTCAAGAACCACGTGCGCACCCGCGCCCCGATTGTGGGGCCGCGCGGTCGATCGTCGTCCGGCGCTTTCGTCATGTTTCGTCCCCCGACGCCCCGAGCTGAGCCTTCTAGAGCATGTTTCGGGCGCTAGGCCAGAGGAACGCGGACGAGCCTACGTTCTGGTCCGCCGCCGGGGTCCGCGCAGGGTGCATTCAAACTAGGCAGAAACTTACCACAGTTTGTCGGGTGAGATATTGAAACCAAACGCGAATTTGATTCAGCCTATGCCATTCGGAGTCGTGACAACAAAAGGCATTTCGGCTAATTACCGTGCGGCACGTAGACGACTCTTCTGCGGAATGAGCGCTTCGTGCGACGGCCAAGTCAGGGGAGGAAGGTTCACCCGCCGCGGCTCTAAAGCAGCCGCCCCTCGCGAGAGGCGCAATAAGCGGGGGACCGCCACAGGGCTGCGAGAGGCGAGGCTCGAGACACGTCGAGCTTCGCCTTTTTGCTGTTGAGATTCCGAAGATCTACGACGGACTCTTGTCCGCCCGCAGGCGCTACGGGAAGACCCAGTACGGCAGGTACGGCGTCCGATAAAGGTACTGCGTGTGGACCTCCGCTTCGGCCTCCGCCTGGTCGAAGCGCGGGATGTGGTAGACGCCGTGCCCGCTGTAGTGGGCGACGCGCGCGTGCCTCCAATGCGGCGTGCAGGCGCAATGCCTGTCGCGCGCCTGCGCTTGCGGGACGGCTGACACGAAGACGACCAGCGCGGCGAGAGTGAGGGTGCGGGCGCGCATGCGGGGCTCCAAGGCTGGCTCCGACATAACATGCCCGTCGCGTTTTCGGCTCCCCCACAATGTCGAGGGGCACGCAAAAAGTCTCGCGTGTAGTCTTGTTCGCCTCCCACGAGCGCCCAATTCATACCGGTCAGTATGAAAAGGACGCAAACCTCATGGGTAAGCTCGACAACAAGGTCGCGATCGTCACCGGCGCCTCGAAAGGCATCGGCGCCGGCATCGCGGAGCGGCTGGCGGCCGACGGCGCCAAGGTCGTCGTCAATTACGCGAGCAGCGCGGCCGGCGCGCAGGCGGTGGTGAAAAAGATCGAGGCGGCCGGCGGCAAGGCGGTAGCGGTCCAGGCGGACGTCTCGAAGCCGGCCGACGTCACCCGGCTCTTCAAGGAGAGCGCGGCCGCCTTCGGGCCGGCCGACATCCTCGTCAACAACGCCGGCGTCTTCGCGCAGGACGGACTAGCGGCCGTGACGACCGAGTCGATCGACTGGCACTACGCCGTCAACATCAAGGGACTGCTGCTGGCGACACAGGCAGCGGTCGCGCAATTTCCGCAGGCGGGCGGTGTCGTCGTCAACATCTCGTCCGGCGTGGCGCTGACGCCGATCCCCATGATGCACGTCTATTCCTCGACGAAAGCTGCCGTGGACTCGCTGACGCGCAGCCTCGGCCTCGAGCTCGGGGCCCGCAACATCCGCGTCGTCGGCGTCGCGCCGGGCGTCACCGCGACCGAGGGCACCGCCGACTTCCCGAAGGAGATGAGCGACGCCCTCGTCGCGCGCACACCGCTCGGACGCGTCGGCCAGCCGGCGGACATCGCCGCGGCGGTCGCCTTCGTCGTATCGGACGACGGGCGCTGGATCACCGGCGAGACGATCCAGGTCGGCGGCGGCCTGCTCCTGTAGGCGCCCTCCCTGCGAGGTGCTAGACAGGCGGCCGGCCGCACGCTCGCGGCCGGCCAGGACGAGACCTCGCTTGCCGTGCACCGCGCTCTACACCGGCTCCTTCGACCCCGTCACGAACGGCCATGTCGCGCTGATCGCCGCCGCCGGCACGCTCTGCGACCGGCTCGTCGTGGCGATCGGCGTGCATCCCGGCAAGGCACCCCTTTTCTCGGTCGACGAGCGCCGCGCGCTGATCCATGCGAGCTGCGGCGCGAGCCTCGCAGGCGGCTGCACGCTGGAAGTCGCGACCTTCGACGGGCTCGCGGTCGAGGCCGCCCGCGCGCATGGCGCCACCCTGATCCTGCGCGGCCTGCGCAACGGCTCCGATCTCGACTACGAGATGCCGATGGCCGGCATGAACGCCGCCATGGCCGGCGACGTGCAGACGATCTTCCTGCCCGCGCCCCCGGCTGTGCGTCACATTACGGCGACATTAGTCCGGCAGATCGCGCAGATGGGTGGCGATGTTTCCGCCTTCGTGCCCGCGGCCGTCGCGGCCGCGCTGAAGACCAAGCTCGGCGCCCAAAGCAAATAAACTGAGGAACGCTCCCATGGAACTCGATCGCCGCGCCCTTCTCGGGGCTGCCGCCTCCCTCGCGCTCGCCAGCACCGCGCGCGCCGCGACCGACCCCGCAAACGAGGTCGTGCTGACCACGAAATACGGCAAGGCGGTCATCCAGCTTCGCCCCGATCTCGCGCCGAAGGCGGTGAAGCAGGTCGAGACGCTGACCAAGCAGGGTTTTTACGACGGCCTCAAGTTCCACCGCGTCATCGATGGTTTCATGGCCCAGACCGGCGACCCGACGGGCACGGGCGGCGGCGGTTCCAAGCTGCCGGACCTGCCGGCCGAGTTCTCCGATGCGCCGTTCGAGCGCGGCACCGTCGGCATGGCGCGCACGCAGGATCCAAACTCGGCGAACTCGCAGTTCTTCATCTGCTTCAAGCCCTCGTCGTTCCTCAACAATCAATACACGGTGGTCGGCCAGGTCGTCTCCGGCATGGACGCGATCGACAAGGTCAAGCGCGGCGAGCCGGACTCGGGCTCGGTCGACAACCCCGACACGATCATCTCGATGAAAATGGCGAAATAGGCTTTCGACGGTATCGACCCTCTGCCGTCATGGCCGGGCTTGTCCCGGCCATCCACGCCGAGACATCGCATCGACCTCGTCGAGGATGCCGCAGCGGCGCGGCGTGGATGCCCAGCACAAGGGCCGGGCATGACGGCGTAGGTAGCGCCGCCGGGTTTACCCCACGCGCCCGACCCTATATGGCGGCGCAACAAGTCCGCCAAAACCAAAACACCCGCCTGAACCAGGAGCAACTTATGGCCGAGCCCGGCAACACCCTCACGCTCGAGACGACGAAGGGTCCCGTCGTGATCGAGCTGCGTCCCGATCTCGCGCCCGGCCATGTCGAGCACATCAAGAAGCTCGTCAGCGAGAAGTTCTACGACGGCGTCGTCTTCCACCGCGTGATCGACGGCTTCATGGCACAGACCGGCTGCCCGAACGGCACCGGCATGGGCGGCTCGAAATACCCGAACCTGAAGCAGGAGTTCAACGCCGAGCCGCACGTGCGCGGCACCTGCTCGATGGCCCGCGCGCAGGACCCGAACTCGGCGAACTCGCAGTTCTTCATCTGCTTCGGCGACGCGAGCTTCCTCAACAAGCAGTACACGGTGTGGGGGAAGGTCGTCTCCGGCATGCAGAACGTCGACAAGATCAAGCGCGGCGAGCCCGTGCGCGACCCCGACAAGATCGTCTCCGCGACGCTGAGCTGAGCTTCTTCTGGAGGGGAAGGCTCGGCTCTCCCTTCTCCCGCTTGCGGGACAAGGTGGCCCGACGAAGTTGGGTCGGATGAGGGGATCTGCAGCTTCTCCTTCGATCGTCGAGCCGAGCGGCGCGTTCCCTCATCCCACTCCGCTTCGCGGGGCCACCTTCTCCCGCAAGCGGGAGAAGGAGATGCGCCCCTCCTATAAGCCTCCCCCATGCGCGTCGACCTCTTCGACTTCACCCTGCCCCCCGACCGCATCGCGTTGCGGCCGGCAGAGCCGCGCGAGTCGGCGCGGCTCCTGGAAGTAGCGCCCGACGCGCCCCTCGCCGATCGCACGATCGCCGATCTCCCCACCCTGCTCCGCCCCGGTGACGTGCTCGTCGTCAACGACACGCGCGTGATCCCCGCGCGCCTCGCCGGCCTGCGCCGTCGCGCGGGCACCGAGGCGCGCATCGAGGCGACGCTGATCAAGCGAACGGCGCCCGACACCTGGCGCGCCTTTCTGAAGCCCGCGAAGCGGGTGGCGGACGGCGAGACCATCGCCTTCGGCCGCGACGAGGACCCGCTCGATGCGGTCTGCCTCGAGCATGTCGGCGACGGCGAGGTGGCGCTACGGTTTTCGAGTGCGGGGACTGAATTGGACAATGCGCTGGCGCGCCACGGCGCGATGCCGCTGCCACCCTACATCGCCGCCAAGCGCGCGATCGACGCGCGCGACGCGTCCGACTACCAGACCATTTTCGCACGCGAGCCCGGTGCGGTGGCGGCACCGACGGCGAGCCTGCACTTCACGCCCGACCTGCTCGCCGCGATCCGTGCGCGCGGCGTCGCCATCGCGACGCTTACCCTGCATGTTGGCGCCGGCACCTTCCTGCCCGTGAAGGCGGACGATACCGCCGACCACCGCATGCACGCCGAATGGGGCGAGATCGACGCCGCCACCGCCGGGACGCTCAACGCCGCCCGGGCGGCGGGCGGCCGCATCGTTGCGGCGGGCACGACAAGCCTGCGCCTGCTCGAATCCGCCGCGCGCGAGGACGGCAGCCTCGCGCCGTTCCAAGGCGAGACGTCGATCTTCATTTCGCCCGGCTATCGCTTCCGCGCCGTGGACTGTCTGCTCACAAACTTCCACCTGCCACGCTCGACGCTCTTCATGTTGGTCGCGGCCTTCGCGGGCCTCGAAACCATGCAGGCCGCCTACGCCTACGCCATCGCCGACAACTATCGCTTCTATTCCTATGGCGACGCCTGCTTCCTGCATCGAGCACCCACATGAGCGGCTTCGGCTTCGCCCTCACCGCACACGACGGCACCGCGCGCCGCGGCGAGATTTCCACGTCACGCGGCAAAATCCAGACGCCGGCGTTCATGCCCGTCGGCACGGCGGCGACGGTGAAGGCGATGCACCCGCACGAGGTGCGCGGCCTCGGCGCCGACATCGTGCTCGGCAACGTCTATCACCTGATGCTGCGGCCCGGCGCCGAGCGCGTCGCCTCGCTCGGCGGCCTGCATCACTTCATGCGCTGGCCGCACCCGATCCTCACCGATTCCGGCGGCTTCCAGGTCATGTCGCTGGCCAAGCTGCGCAAGCTCGACGAGAGCGGCGTCACCTTCCAGTCGCACCTTGATGGCTCGCGCCACGTGCTGACGCCGGAGCGCTCGATCGAAATCCAGGGCCTGCTCGGCTCGGACATCCAGATGCAGCTCGACGAGTGCATCCGCCTGCCCGCCACCGAGGCCGAGGTCGAGCGCGCGATGCAGCTGTCGCTGCGCTGGGCCGAGCGCTGCAAGGTGGCGTTCGGTGTGCAGCAAAACCATGCTCTGTTCGGCATCGTCCAAGGTGGCGTCACGCCGGCGCTGCGCCGCGCCAGCGCCGAGGCGCTGGTCGCCATCGGCTTCGATGGCTACGCCATTGGTGGCCTCGCCGTCGGCGAGCCGCAAGCCGAGATGCTGGCGATGATCGAAGCCACCGTGCCGTCCCTGCCGCAGGACAAGCCGCGTTACCTGATGGGCGTCGGCACGCCGGACGATCTCCTCGAGAGCGTCGCGCGCGGCATCGACATGTTCGACTGCGTCATGCCCACGCGCGCCGGCCGGCATGGCCAGGTCTTCACCCGCAATGGGAAACTCAATTTGAGGAACGCGCGCTTTGCCGACGATCCCACGCCGATCGACACGACCGCGACCTGCGCGGCCGCGCGCGACTACAGCCGCGCGTACCTGCACCACCTCGTCAAGTCCGAGGAGATCCTCGGCATGATGCTGCTCACCGCGATCAACATCGGCTACTACCAGGACCTCATGCGCGAAACGCGCGCGGCGATCGCTTCGGGCACGTTCGAGGCCTTCCGCGCCGAAACGCGCGCGGCCTGGGCGAAGCCCGCAAACTGAAAGCCCACAAACTGAAAAGGGCGGCGTCGCCGCCGCCCTTCCCTACCAACCCTGCGATGGATCAGCGCGTCGTGGTCGTCGTGGTGCGCGTATCGTTGCGGTGGGCCATGTGGTGGCCGGCCGCGCAGCCCGCCATCGCGCCCATGACACCGTGATGCGCCATGTGGCCGGCGATGCCGCCGACGATCGCGCCCTTGATACACCCGCGCGCCTCGGCCTGCGGTGCCGCGAACGACAAAGCCGCGGCGGTCATCAGGGTGGCGGCGAAAAGCGTCTTCATTGGTTGTCCTCCCAGTGTGTCGCACCTGAACAGGCAAGCGTGGCCGTGCGTTCCGCAGCTTGGGGGATGAGAAGGCTGGGCGAGTGGTGCAGGCGCACTAGCCGGTGCCGCCCTTAGCGCCGGATGAAGGGCAGGACGCGCGCCAAGACGCTCGCCTACGTCGCCGCCGAATGGGAGCGGCTGCAGCACCTCGCACGGCGCCGGACCTCGTCGCGCGACAAGGCCGAGGCCAGCGCGCCTCCTGGTTCGAGACGCACTTCGCGCTCCTCACCATGAGGGGCCGGGGATGCGGCGGGACGCTGGGTTTTCCCGCCTCGAGCTTGCCCGCCTCCACGACCCGCATGGTGAGGAGCGCCGAAGGCGCGTCTTGAACCAGGCGGAGGCAGCAGAGCCGTCCAACGTCTCAGGGCCACAGCCGCCCTTCGCGACCGACGTCGCGTGGGGCGTCGAACAGGTGAAGAATGGCGATGACTTCGCCGGCCTTGGTCCAGGTGACGAGTTCGAAGGCGAGCACGGCGGACGTCCCCGGCACGACCGTCTCGTAGGTGTGGGGCAGCACGCCATCGGCGCCGCACGCGGCATGGCCGAGCGCCCGTGCCGTCCGATCGACCGCGCCGGCGAAGGCTGCCGCAGCTTGCGGATCGTCGGTGGCCAAAGCGTGGACGCGTGCGACGAGGACGTCCCGCGCCGCCTCCGACCAGACGACGGCCCGCTCGGCGGGCGCGCCCTCGTCCACGACGGGCGCCGCCTTCACCAGGCGCGCGACGGCGGGGTGCGGCGTCACCTTGCTCTCGCGCACGTCGGCCAAGCCGCGGGCGATCGCCGCCTCGATCGCAGGCTCGGCGTCCGGCGGCATCACGGTGTCCTCCCCAAAGATCGGGCAATGTTTCTAGCATGGGAACTGGTGTTAGCTCACCCGCTCGTCGACCTCGCGCCGAGTGAAGCCGGTGTAGAGCTTCCCACCCGCGCAGCCCACGGTGCAGAGCGACGCGCCATCAATCTCGGGGCCGCCTCGTGGTCGAGACGCTGCAAGTCTGCTTCTCTCAGGAAAGCTATCGCGGGAATCGCGGCCAGCGCCTTAACCTCACCTCATATGGATTGGCTCTACCATACAGATCGAGACGAAAGTTTTATATTGCCTTCGTCATTCTTTGCGGAATTGTTGCGGTGGAGTCTATAACGGAGCATTACATAAAAATGGACGACAACATTAAGAAAACGACAATGGAATACTTAGACGACGTCTGGTATGATTCATTTGAAGGATCTGTCCTCACGAAGAATAAAAATGACAATGGATATTTCGAGACAGGCAAATTCAATTGCCGCCCAATCCAGAATGTTGGCGTTTGGCATGCATCGCTCGACAAAATTTTGTCAAACAGGGCCGAGTGGGAAGTTTTTTTTAGCACGACGAATTATGAAAAGATATATTCTACGTATGTCGCGACAGTCTTAATAGCAACTTTACTTACGGCAATCCCGTTACTTGCGTGTCTTTGGATTTCATTCAGACTTACCCTATTCATTATAAAATCTATAATAAATAGGAGCGTGAGCTTCCCCACGGGGTTTATATCCTCGGCGACATTGTCGCTTCTTCTTCCACCGATAATTATATCTGTCGTTTTTTGATATACTGGATGATTGGCTGGCTTTTAATTCAAAATATTGTTCTTATAGATCTCGATAAAGCAGGACTGAAGCCGCTTGTTTCGGAGAGCCTTATAAGTTTCATGTTCGAGTCCAACAAGGACATTCGGACCCAGGCGGCGGAAGTTTTATTTATAAAAGAACTGACTTTAAAAGATATAATATGGTCGCAATTTATTGCAATTTATTATACTTCATTGGAAAACATAAAGAATTTTATGATCGACTCATTCAATGTTTTACGGGGAGATTTTTCGCAAGGCCTTGTCAGAAGTTTGATTAACTGGTGCATCCTCATAGACTTGTCTTTTTCGACATCGTTTCTATGGAGCGCGCTGTTTGTAGTCGCGCTCAACAGATACAAAATTTTTAGGGAGGGGTGTCAGAACATCCTCCAATACGTTGTCGACTCCGCAGACGCGCCATTGGCGCTCATCGCTACCTTAGGCGGAGTCGCGGCTGCATTGATCCATCAGCTCGGCAGCTAACAGATTTATCACCCATCCATCTTCAACGCCGCAATGAACGCCTCCTGCGGAATCTCGACCTTGCCGAACTGCCGCATCTTCTTCTTGCCCGCCTTCTGCTTCTCCAGCAGCTTGCGCTTCCGGCTCACGTCGCCCCCGTAGCACTTCGCCGTCACGTCCTTCCTCATCGCCCGCACCGTCTCGCGCGCGATGATCTTGCCGCCGATCGCGGCCTGGATCGGGATGACGAACATGTGCTGCGGGATCAGGTCCTTCAGCTTTTCCACCATCGCCCGGCCGCGGCCCTCGGCGCGGTCGCGGTGCACCAGCATCGACAACGCGTCGACCGGCTCGGCGTTGACCAGGATGTTCATGCGCACGAGGTCGCCGGCCTTGTAGTCGGTGATCGCGTAGTCGAACGAGGCGTAGCCTTTCGAGATCGACTTCAGGCGGTCGTAGAAGTCGAACACGACCTCGTTCAGCGGCAGGTCGTAGACGGCCATCGCGCGCGAGCCGACGTAGTTCAGGTCGACCTGCACGCCGCGCCGCTCCTGGCAGAGCTTCAACACCGAGCCGAGGTAGTCGTCGGGCGTCAGGATCGTGGCGCGGATCCACGGCTCCTGGATTTCCAGGATCTGCGTCGGGTCCGGCATGTCGGCGGGGTTGTGCAGGGTGACCTGCGTGCCGTCGCGCAGCTTCATCTCGTAGACCACGCTCGGCGCGGTCGCGATGAGGTCGAGGTTGAACTCGCGCTCCAGCCGCTCCTGGATGATCTCGAGGTGCAGCAGCCCCAAAAACCCGCAGCGGAAACCGAAGCCGAGCGCGGCGGAGCTCTCCATCTCGAAGGAAAAGCTCGCATCGTTGAGCCGCAGCCGGCCCATCGCGGCGCGCAGATCGTCGAACTCGGCCGCATCGACCGGGAACAGGCCGCAGAACACCACCGGCTGTGCCGGCTTGAAGCCGGGCAGCGCCTGCGCGCAGGGGCGCTTCTCGTCGGTGATCGTGTCGCCGACGCGGGTGTCGGCCACCTGCTTGATCTGCGCGGTGATGAAGCCCATCTCGCCCGGCCCGAGAACTGTCGCGTCCTTCATCTTCGGCGTGAACACGCCGAGCCGGTCGACGTCGTAATGGGCGTCCGTGCCCATCATCAGGATCTTTTGGCCCTTCTTCAGCGTGCCGTCGATCACCCGCACCAGCACGACGACGCCGAGGTAGGCATCATACCAGCTGTCGACGAGCAGCGCCTTCAGCGGCGCGTCGATGTCGCCCTTGGGCGGCGGCAGGTGGGTGACGATCGCCTCCAGCACGAGGTCGATGCCGATGCCGGTCTTGGCCGAGATCGGCACCGCCTGCGAGGCATCGATGCCGATCACGTCCTCGATCTGCTGCTTGACGCGGTCGGGCTCGGCCGCCGGCAGGTCGATCTTGTTGAGGACGGGGACGATCTCGTGGCCCGCCTCGATCGCGGCATAGACGTTGGCCAGCGTCTGCGCTTCCACGCCCTGCGAGGCGTCGACCACCAGCAGCGAGCCCTCGCAGGCGGCGAGCGAGCGCGACACCTCGTAGCCGAAGTCGACGTGGCCGGGCGTGTCCATCAAATTGAGGATGTACGTCTTGCCGTCGTTGGCGGGATATTCGAGGCGCACCGTCTGCGCCTTGATGGTGATGCCGCGCTCTTTCTCGATATCCATCGAATCGAGCATCTGCTCGCTCATGTCGCGCAGGGCGACCGTGCCGGTCTGCTGGATCAGCCGGTCGGCGAGCGTCGACTTGCCGTGGTCGATATGCGCGACGATGGAGAAGTTGCGGATGTTGTCGATTGCGCGGGGGGCCATGCTCGCGGCTTAGCAGGGGGGATGGGTCGAGGGAAGGTGCGGCGCGCTCCCGCGCTGCCGTCATTGCGAGACGGAGGCGAAGCAACCCAGGGCGAGGAGCAACGCTGCGGCGCGCGGCCCCTGGGGTGCTTCGCTGCGCGGCGGGGATGCCAAGGTCCCTCAGGCTGCCTCCGACACCTCCGCGCCCCGGTCTTCGGCGTGGTGGCGACCTTTGCGACCGCTTGCCGCAACTTTCTTCGGCGCGTCATGCCCGTGGTGCGGCGGCACGTGCGAGCCGTTGGGCGGCACGAGGGTGACGGTTTCACCCGCGGCGAGCAGCATCGGCTTTGCGGAATAGCTGAAGACGTCGAACTTCATGTTGGTGGCGTTCGGGTCCGACCAGGAGTCCTGCGGCCGCGGCACGGTGGTGAAATTGCCGTTGATGACGTTGCGGCCGATCTCGAAGGTCATGAAGCCGTGGTGGGTGTCGACGCCCGACATCAGCTTCGCCTGCGTCTCGGGGTCCTGGTAGCCGACGGCGGCGGCCAGGTGATGCAGGTTCCAGTAGCCGCCGTTGCCGATGACGAAGAACGGGATGGTGCGACCGCCGATGTCCTGCTCGATGCGCTGGTAATCGTGCACGTGGGCGGAGAGCACCATGTTCGGCACGCGCTTCGATTCATTGATCGCGTCCTCGAGCTCCTTCGCCATCGTCGGGCTGCCCGAATGGTGGTCGTCGAACGAATAGATCGGGTGGTGGCAGGCGACGATCAGCGCCTTGTCCTTCGGGGCGTCGGCCATCTCCTTGCGGAACCAGGCGCGCTGCGCATCGTCGATCCAGCCGTGCTCGGGCACATTGGTGTAGAGCCCGATGAAGGTGGCGAGCGGCGTCTCCAGCGTCCAATAAAAGTATGGCTGGCTCACCGCCGCGCGGTTGCTGTCGCGCGACTCGTGGGTGAACGTGCCGGGCTTCTCGGCGCAGAAGTTCTCGTAGAAGCCGAGCAACGAGGTCGAGTCCCGCGTCAGCAGCTCGCCGTCGTGGTTGCCGGGTATCGCGACGATGCTGAGCGGATAATGCTCGTAGGGCTCGTAGAACTGGTCCCAGTAATCGGCGACCTCGCCGGTGTAATAGACGACGTCGCCGATGTGGTAGCAGAAGCTGACCGGCGTCGTGGATGGGTTCTTGGCGGAATTCTCCATGCCCTGCGCGACGAGATGCTGCGCCTCCGGCCGTTTCACGCCGCCCGTATCGCCGGCGCAATGGATCGACATGCGGCCGCGCTTGGCGATCGCCGCGGTCTCCTCCGGGCCGATGATGTCGGCGAGCTCCATGTGATAGGGCGCGGGCGCGCGCGGTTTCAGGGCCGTCGGGATCGGCTCCTGCTCGATGATGCGCGGCGGCTCTTGCTGAGCGAGCGAGGCGCCGGGCTGACGGGGGCGATGCGTCGGGGCGGGCATGGGCGGCTCTCAAATCGACAAAACCAATGCCGTTGTTGTAGCGGCCACCCAAATCGCAGAAGAATACAATAGTCGTGCGACGAAAGACGGGCAGCTCGACTTAAGTCGAGCCGCGCGCATCCCTCGATTTTATGACGATTTCTCTATTGAATTCGCCGCGTCCAATATTCGCCGCGCGGGCGAGCTCGGATCAGGAGGCCGAGACCCGCTTGTCTTTCGCGTCTGAATTAGCCGCCCGCGTGTTGCCGATCATCTCGCCGAACGGCCCGCGATGCGTCGTGCCGACGCGCGGGGCGATCGTGCCCTCCGCCAGCGGCAGCCGCGGCAGCACCAGCTCGGCGAAGCGGTAGGCTTCTTCCAGGTGCGGGTAGCCGGACATGATAAAGCTGTCGATGCCGATCGCCATGTACTCGCGCATCCGCTCCGCGACCGTGTCGGGGTCGCCGACCAGCGCGGTGCCGGCGCCCCCGCGCACCAGGCCGACGCCGGCCCACAGGTTCGGGCTCACCTCGAGCTTGTCGCGGCGGCCGCCGTGCAGCGCGGCCATGCGGTTCTGCCCCACACTATCCATGCGCGCGAAGGCCTTCTGCGCCTCGGCGATCGTCGCGTCGTCGACATGCTCGATCAGCTTCGTCGCCTCGGCCCACGCTTCCTCGTTCGTCTCGCGGACGATGACGTGGAGGCGGATGCCGAACGACATCTCGCGGCCCTGCGCCGCGGCGAGCCCGCGCATGCGGGCGACCTTCTCGGCCACCGCCGCCGGCGGCTCGCCCCAGGTGAGGTATTTGTCGATCCGCCGCGCGGCCACCGCCTCGCCGGCCGGCGACGAGCCGCCGAAATAGAGCGGCGGATGCGGGTGCTGGACGGGCGGGAAGAGGATGCGGCTGTCCTCGACGCTGAGGTGCTCGCCCTTGTAGTCGAAGCTCTCGCCGGCGAGCAGCCGCGTGTAGATCTCCAAAAACTCGTCGGTGACGGCGTAGCGCTTGTCGTGCGACAGGAAGATGCCGTCGCCCTTGTTCTCGGCGGGGTCGCCGCCGGTCACGACGTTGATCAACAGGCGCCCGTTGGAGATGCGGTCGAGCGTCGCCGTCATGCGGGCGGTCAGCGTCGGCGACTGCAGGCCGGGCCGGATCGCCACGAGGAAGCGCAGCCGCTTCGTCAGCGGCACCAGCGACGAGGCGATGACCCAGGAATCCTCGCAGGACCGGCCGGTCGGCAGCAGCATGCCGTAGTAGCCGCAATCGTCCGCCGCCTTGGCGACCTGCGCCATATAGTCGAGCGTCACGTCGCGCGCGCCCAGCGTCGTGCCGAGATAGCGACCGTCGCCGTGCGTCGGCAGGAACCACAGGACGTTGGCCTTCTCGGCGGCCTGCGGCGCGGGGCTGGCGGCGGGATCGGACGTGGTCATGCGGCGGCTCCATCGTGTCGGGCTGCCGCGCGCGTGTCGCTGGCCCCCATCGAAAAGGTCACCAGTCCGCCCGGGGCGTCAACAGGTGCGTCAGGATTCCTGCTCCAACGCGACGGCGGCCGGATCGCTCCGGTCTCGAAGGCGCGGAAGTCGGGCGCCGCTCGCGCCGCGCCTGCGAAACGTGGCGTATGTCCCTCGAAAGGTCGAGACAACAGCCGTCTTAATTGTTGGCGGTTTCGAGAACAAACGGCGTGCCGGGGACCCGCTCGGCGCGGTTTTCTTCTCAGCCGCCGTCAACTCGGGCGCAGCGGACGGAGACCAGGAACCGCAGCCCTTCGATGTCAGGCGCGAGGCACACCGGTTGCGCATCCGGCTGCGCCGTCCCGGAATGACGCCGGCGGAGAGAAACCGCGCAACAAAAAAGGCGCCCGAGGGCGCCTTTCGAAATCCCGCGTTTCGTCCGCCGGATCAGGCGGTGATGCGATCTTCTTCTTCGGTCGGCTCGCGCAGCACGTAGCCGCGGCCCCACACGGTCTCGATGTAGTTGCGGCCCTGGCTGGCGTTCGCCAGCTTCTTGCGCAGCTTGCAGATGAAGACGTCGATGATCTTGAGCTCGGGCTCGTCCATGCCGCCGTAGAGATGGTTGAGGAACATCTCCTTGGTCAGCGTCGTGCCCTTGCGCAGCGAGAGGAGCTCCAGCATCTGGTACTCCTTGCCCGTGAGGTGAACGCGCGAGCCGGAGACTTCGACCGTCTTCTGGTCGAGGTTGACGATGAGGTCGCCGGTCGTGATGACCGACTGGGCATGGCCCTTCGAGCGGCGGACGATCGCGTGGATGCGGGCGACCATCTCGTCCTTGTGGAACGGCTTGGTGAGGTAGTCGTCGGCGCCGAAGCCGAGGCCCTTCACCTTGTCCTCGATGCCGGCGAGGCCGGAGAGGATGAGAATCGGCGTCTTGACCTTCGCGACGCGGAGCGTGCGCAGCACCTCGTAGCCCGACATGTCGGGCAGGTTCAGGTCGAGAAGGATGATGTCGTAGTCATAGAGCTTGCCGAGGTCGATGCCCTCCTCGCCGAGATCCGTCGTGTAGACGTTGAAGTTCTCGGACTTGAGCATGAGCTCGATGCTCTGCGCTGTCGCGCTGTCATCCTCGATCAATAGCACGCGCATCTTTGGCCCCCAGCTTGCCCGCGTCAGTCGCCTGCGGCGCGATATTCCTCGTGGGCGGCGGCGGTCCGTCGATGCAGACCGCGCGACCTCACGAGACGAACTTTCGTAACCTTAATGTCGAAGGGTTAACAAATTGCATCCCGTCGCGGTCGGCTGGAAGGTCTGGTGAAGGTTTGAGTCGCGGCCACGTCCTGGCTCCCGGATCATGCGGTGGAGGGGTGGGGCCGCATTACGCGCGCAGCAGCGAATCACCTGTGGCCAAGATACACGAACGCGGCGTCAAGCTGACGGCAAACTGCATCCAGGTAACAAAGCCGCAACTTTGATGCGGCAAGATCACACTGTCTCGCGGAAGCCCCAAAGTAAGCATGGACGGGTTCGTTCAGCCTGTGTCGCGGAGTCGAGTATGAAGCGGGATTCTCAGCTGCGCTTGAAGCGCTTTCAAGTCGACGAAAAACGTCGGCGCGTCGCCCAGATCGAGGTGATGATTGCCGAATTTCTGCGCATGGCCGGCGATCTCGATCGTGAGATCTCGACCGAGGAGCAGAAAGCCGGCATCACCGACGTGTCGCATTTTGCCTATCCGACCTACGCGAGGGCAGCGCGCACGCGGCGCGAGAACCTCTCGCGCTCGGCCGACGAGCTCAAGGACCAGCTCGCCGACGCCAAGGAAAAGCTCGAGGACGCGCTGGCGGAGCTGACCAGGGCCCAGGGGCTCGAAGGACGGGAGAAGAGCGCCGAGCGCGCCGACTTTCCGGCGCCGGTTTCTCTGATGGACGGCATGCTCGGGATGGGCATCGCCCGCGCCTGACGCAGGTGTGAGCGGATCGGGGCGCTTGCGGGCGTCCCGGTCACATTCCCGACAAGCGAAAGCGCGAAACCGGCTTCTCTGCGCCAGCACGCCCGTGTTAGGCCGCCGCGACCCCGTTCGTGCCGCGACCTGTCGCCGTGGCGTTCGCGCCCGGAGACCGATGAAGCGCTCCCTCGATTTCCTCTGGCCGGTCGTCGGCCTCCTCGCGGTCGCCGTTTCGGTGTGGCTGCTGTCGCGCGATTTCCGCGGCGAGGCGGTCGCCAAGGAAGTGTGGCAGGCGCTCTGGGCGATCTCGAGCTGGGATTATTTCCTCTGCATCGTCGCGGCGCTCGTCGCCTATTTCGCGCTCGCGCTCTACGACCGCATCGCGCTGTCGCATCTCGGCATCCACAACATCCCGTTCTCCTTCGTCGCGCTGTGCTCGTTCACGACCTATGCGCTGTCGCACACGATCGGCTTCTCGGTCCTGTCCGGCGCGATGGTGCGCTACCGCGCCTATTCCTCGCGCGGGCTCACGGCAGCGCAGGTCGCGGTGCTCGTCGCGATCACCTCGATCACCTTCTCGCTCGGCGCGCTGCTGATCGGCGGCATCGTCCTGGTCTTCGAGCCGCAGGAACTGCGCCGGCTCGCCGGCATGCTGCCGGATTTTCTGACCAACGAGACGATGGCCCATCTCGCCGGGGTCGCCTGCCTGGCGCTCGTCGTCGCCTACGGCACAGGCTCGGTGCTGCGGCTGAAGCCGTTCACGTTGCGAGGCTTCCACGTCGACTATCCGCGCCCCGAGATCACCGCGGCGCAGTTCGTGGTCGCCCCGCTCGAGCTGATCGGGGCGGCGGCGATCATCTATTTCGCCCTGCCCGCGGCCGGTAATCCCGGGTTTCCCGTCGTCATCGCGATCTTCGTCGGCTCGTTTGCGGCGGCGCTCGTCTCGAACGCGCCCGGCGGCCTCGGCGTCTTCGAGCTGCTGTTCATCAACGCCCTGCAGAGCGACGCGCTCCCCCGCACGAAGGTGCTCGCGGCGGTGCTGATGTTCCGCCTGTTCTACCTTCTGATCCCGCTCGCCTTCGCGGTGATCGTCGTGATCCTGTTCGAGCGGCGCAAGCTCGGCGAAGTGCTGCACAAGCCGACGGACGCCATTGCCGATCCGCCGGGCACCGAGGCCTTCGCGGCGCCGCCAAAATAGCGTCGACCAGACAGCGGTTCGGATCCGCACCACGGAACCCGGGAGCGCACCCTTGAGCCTGAAGCGCGTTATCGACGGCGCCTACCTTGTCCCGATGGGCAACGCCAACGCCTACCTGCTCGACGCCGGATCGGAGCTGGTCCTGATCGATGCCGGCTTTCCGGACAAGGCGTCTGTCGTGCTCGACGCGATCCGGCAGCTCGGTCGTTCGCCGGACGATCTCAAGCACATCGTCTTCACGCACGGCCACCCCGACCATATCGGCAGCGCAGCCGCCCTGGTCCGCGAGACCGGCGCGACCACCTACATGCATCCCGCCGAAGTGGCTCTGGCCGAAACAGGCGGCCCGTTCAGGCCGCTGACGCCCGGGCGCGGCGTCATCCCCAACATCGGCTATCGTCTGTTCTGGCGTCCGGATGAGCTGATGGAGCCGTTCCGGATCGACAGGCATCTCGCCGACGGCGAGACCCTGCAACTCGCGGGCGCCCTTCACGTCGTTCATCTCCCAGGCCATTGCGCAGGACAAGTCGCTCTGCTGTGGCAGGGTGCACGGCTGCTGATCGCCGGCGACGTGGCCATGAACATCTTCGGGATCAGCGATCCGCTCGGCTTCGAGGACGCGGACGAAGGCCGGCGCAGCCAGCGCAAGCTCGCCGGTTTGACTTACGAAGCTGTATGCTTCGGCCATGGCAACCCGATCGCGTCCGGCGCCAGCGACCGTTTGCGTCGCGCCTTTTTGAAGTGATCGGGCGCCGCTAAAAAAATGGCGCGCCGAGCGGGAGCGCCAGTCGAGGAAAGCTTAAGAGAAACTATCGCGCTTAAGCGCGATAGTGCTGCAGGCGCGTTGTGCGCAGGCCGGCGAGGCCGTGCTGGTCGATTGACATCTGCCAGGACAGGAACTCGTCGACGGTGAGCGTGTAGCGGTGGCAGGCTTCCTCGAGAGAAAGCAGGCCGCCGCGGACGGCCGCGACAACTTCCGCCTTGCGGCGGATCACCCAACGCTTGGTCGAGCTCGGCGGCAAGTCCGCGATGGTCAGCGGGCTGCCGTCCGGACCGATCACGTACTTGACCCTCGGACGCAGAGATTCACTCATGACACGATACTCGCAAACGCGGTCTTCATTGCCCCACAATAGCCAGTCCCGTTTAAGATTTACCTAAATCAACAGGCTGAATTTGAAGTGAAAACATCGCTTTAGGCGGTGGATTCCTTGCTGTTCTGTCAACAGAGGCCCTCTTTTGTCTCCTATTGAAACACAAGGATGAACCGAGAGAGGGACTGCTAACGCCTTGCGCCTCGGACCGGCCTGCCGATATCTGTGCCGTGAGGGCGCTTTCAACCGCTTCTCCTAACCAAGCCGCAATCTGGACACACGCGTGAACGCACTCGACATCGACAAGGCCCCGGAGGCGACGCGCGTCGTCGTCGCGATGTCGGGCGGCGTCGATTCCTCGGTGACGGCCGCGCTCCTCAAGTCGCAGGGCTTCGATGTCGTCGGTGTCACGCTGCAGCTCTACGACGACGGCGCGGCCTCGGGCGGCGCGCGCAAGGGCACCTGCTGCGCGGGCCGCGACATCGCCGACGCGCGCGCGGTAGCGGCGCGGCTCGACATCCCGCATTACGTGCTCGACTACGAGGCGCGCTTCCGCCGCGCCGTGATCGAGCCCTTCGCCGCCGCCTATGCCGCCGGCGAGACGCCGATCCCCTGCGCGTCCTGCAACGACAAGGTGAAGTTCACCGATCTTCTCGAGACCGCGCGCGATCTCGGGGCGGATGCGCTGGCCACCGGCCATTATTGCGCGACGCGACGCCTGCCCGACGGCTCGCGCGGCCTGTTTCGCGCGGTCGATGTGGCGAGGGACCAGAGCTACTTTCTCTTCGGCACCACGCGCGCGCAGCTCGAGATGGTGCGCTTCCCGCTCGGCGACCTGCCGAAGGCGCGCGTGCGCGAGATCGCGCGTGCGGAAAACCTCGTCAACGCCGACAAGCCCGACAGCCAGGACATCTGCTTCGTGCCCTCCGGCCATTACAGCGCGACCGTCGCGCGGCTGAAGCCCGAGGCCTTCGTGCCCGGCGAGATCGTCGACGAGGCGGGCCGCGTCCGCGGCCGCCATGACGGCGTCGCGCATTTCACCATCGGCCAGCGCAAGGGCCTCGGCGGCGGCGACAGCGAGCCCGTCTTCGTCACCCGCATCGATGCCGCCCGCGCCCGCGTCGTGGTCGGCCCGCGCGCGGCGCTCGCCGTGCGCCGGCTCGCGCTGCGCGACATCAACTGGCTCGGCGACGGCGCGCTTGCCGACCTGCCGCCCGACGGCTTGCCGCTCTTCGTGCGTACGCGCTCGGCGCGCCCGCCGGTCCCCGCCCTCCTGACGCGCCAGGGCGAGATCCTCTTTCCGCGCGACGAGACCGCCGTCGCGCCCGGCCAGGCCTGCGTCTTCTATGAGTCCGATGCCGCGGGCGGCCGGGTGCTCGGCGGCGGCACGGTGACGGCGTCGCGCGCGACCCTGGCGGCGGCCGAGATGGCGATCGCCGGATGACCCGCGCCGAGCCGCCGGCCCCCTCGAAGCTCGACAATGCCGACGTCGAGGCCGCCTACGCGCGCTGGGCGCCGATCTACGATCTCGTCTTCACGTGGGTGATGCGCCCCGGCCGGCGCGCCGCCGCGGCCGCCGCCGGCCGCCCCGGCGGCCATATCCTCGACGTCGGCGTCGGCACCGGACTCGAGCTGCCGATGATCGACCGCGCGACGCGGATCACCGGCGTCGACCTCTCGCGCCCGATGCTCGCCCGCGCCCAGGATCGCGTGCGCCGTCTCGGCCTGAGCAACGTCGACGGCCTGCTCGCGATGGACGCGATGCGGCTCGGCTTTCCCGATGCGAGCTTCGACGCGATCGTCGCGCCCTACGTGCTCACCGTGGTGCCCGACCCGTGGGCCAGCCTCGACGAATGGGCGCGCGTGCTGAAGCCCGGCGGCGAGATCGTGCTGGTCAACCACGTCGGCGCCGAGCGCGGCCCGATCGCCGCGATCGAATCCTGGCTCGCCCGCCGCACCGAGGCGCTTGGCTGGCACCCGCAATTCCCCTGGTCGACGATCGCCGACTACCTCGCCCAGCGCCCAGCCCTCACGCTCGTCGAGCGCCGCACGCTGCCGCCGCTCGGCCTGTTCACGCTGACCCGCATCGCCAAAGCCTGAGACTACTCGGCAATTGCCTTGACACCCCCCTGCCCCGCCGCCTAAATCCGGCCGCTCGACGAGCCGCTCGCGGTTCTGGCGGAGTAGCTCAGCCGGCTAGAGCAGGGGAATCATAATCCCCGTGTCGGGGGTTCGAGTCCCTCCTCCGCTACCATTCATCCTCCTGCTGCGTTGCGGTGCCTTTCCCTCTAGAATCCTGATCGAGTCGTATCGAATCCGGTGAGCTCTGGCGATACGGCGCACTGCGCCGTATCGCCGTCCTCATTTGCCGGGCGTGCCCGTGAGCTCGATGACCTACCTGACCCGCCGCTACAGCGGGATTTTCTATGTTCGCTTCGCATAACCCTGTTTTCCAAACGTCAGGTCCTTTTACGATTCTCTTTGGATACGCGCGACAGGATCGAGGCCCGACGTCTCCTTCTGATTTATTTATCCTGGCTGATACCGATGCAGACCGCAGCCCAACCTGGTGATCTGTTCGACGCGATCCTCGAACACGGACGCGCGATGGTGCTTGCAGGACCCGCACGCACGCGCGACGAGGTCAACCGTCGGGCGCGTTTTATCAAGACGGCATGGTCTCACCGGGACGCTTGGGCCCATTCCGATCCCTGCCCTATTCGCGACCATCACGCGTTCGAGCTGCAGGACGAGGTCCGTGTCTTGCTCGTGATGCTCGACACGATGAAGAAAGAGGACATGCTTCGGCTCGAGATGGCCGTGGCAGATCCTGATTATATAAAGGGTCGCGGCGACACGATTTTCGACCTTGCCTTCGACGAAAGGACCGGAAATGCACGCGCCTACAAGCCCGCCTATCTTGCTGACATGTATGATGAGGATCAGGACACCGACCTGGGCCTGCGCGCTGGCGAGCGCTCCATCTACGCATCTACTACAATCCCGACGGCACCATCGACAGAAGTTCGAAGCTGCTGCCCATAGCTTCGGCTACGCGTTTTAGGACAAACGTCTTTCCGATACCTGGCGCGCCGACGAGCAGAGTCGGCGGCAGGCGCAAGGGAGTTCCAGTCCGCATCGATGTACGGATCGCGCGCGTCACGAGGTCGACGAATCTCGCGAAGTGCGGTGCCTCTGTCTTGATGGCGGAGAGCCTTTCGATCATCGCCGCGGACCCGAGGATTAGTTTGCGTCGCGGACCGAGCTTGCACCGTGCGATGCGCTGCAATTGCTTCAAGCGGTTTGTATCTTCCGAAGACAGCGTGGACAGGCCTGCCCGGTCGCGGGGCCGCTCTTCGCTCGGGCCAGCCTAACCGCCCCCATCACAATCATCATCTTCCTCGAGTTCGCTGACTGCCCGTCTCAGGTCCTCCGGATTGTAGATTTGGACCGAGTAGGTGTCGGGTGCCGCTCGAAAAGCGCGGATCCCGTGCTCGTTGACTGGGCGGAGTTTTCCCGGCTGGCGTTTCTCGTTTGTCATGTCGTTCTGAAACCTTTTAAGTGATGGTCGAGCGCGTTCGTCGCGCAGCGTCGAGAGGGGCGCCGTCGAATCTGCAGCTTGAGTGTCGCTTCAGGATTTGAAGTCGTCAGGCTCGGCGCAAAGGGCCAAGCGGCGGACAGATTTCGTTTTTGTTGAGCGGTCAGACGCGATCGGAGAACCGCTCGTAAGCGGTGATGCTCGTCATCGTCGGTACCCAGCCCTGGCCGAAGACCTTGTCGCGGAGAAATGCGACTTCGGTCGCTCGCAGGTCATCGTCGACATCGACGTACCAGGCGCGAGGTCGGCCGTCGTCCCCGGCATTCCAACGGTACGACCGGGCGCGCAGCATATCTTTCACGTCGTAGTGTGCGCCGATGGCCCAGACACGAAAGGTCGTCTTGGCAAAGCATCGAGCAGGAAAGAAAGACCCGTTCGTCCTGTCCCGCCGAGTAGACGCGCGAGGAGCTCGACGGTGGCGCGACAATCTTCAAGCGCACGATGCCCATCATGGAAGAGCCCCGCGGCATTAAGAAGATAGGCGAGCTTCGTGCCTTCGATGCCGGCTTCCGCCCACGGCACCTGCGCCATCGAGCACGCCCACGGCTTCGTCACGAAGCTCCGGTGGAATCGTTCGGCGAACTGCCTGTCGAATTTGGCGTTGTGCGCGATGATGAGATCGAGCGGAGCGACTGCCGCGACGACCTCTGCTGGATCGACAAGGTGGCCTTTCACCATGGCATCGTCGATCCCGGTCAAGGCGGTGATCTTGGGTGCAATCGACCAGATCGCCAACGGCGCCCGAGATCGCGGTTGACCCGTTGGCGACCGATCGCACCTCATTGCTGGGGCCATCGGACAGCGTGCTGAGGACGGTGCTTGCTGCCGTCGCGCCGTCAGCCTGTCCCCTGATAGCAGCAATGATCTGTACGATGGCGGCTGCCATCGCCGCGCAGGCGCGTTCGATTTGTTTGTTTTGGTCTCTTCTCATCGTCCTGTTTCGCATTCTCAAGGGGAAGGAAAAGTTCACTTCCACCCGACGGCCGGGGCGATGATTGCGGTTTGTAAGTTGGGATTGCCTTCTCTTCTCGCTTCAGGGGAATTGTCAGGTGTAGTCAGAATATTACATTGGATTAGCCACGCGAGCGGACCTTGCGTGGCGTTAGATCAAGTAGACAAGTCCTTCTGGCTATGCACGCCCAGCTTGGCAGACCCCTTTCAGGTGGGTGCGAAGCTTGCAGTAACCGCGTCGTTGACATCCTGACGGTGCGCCGACTCGTTCAGGACACTTAAGCAGCCGTTGAATGGTCGACTTCCTAGGCTTCGCCGCAGACCGGAAGGACGAGCGCCATCACAGGCGCTGAAGCCCTGCTGCCGTTCGATGTCACGAGGCTGGGCCGCTTCCCGACGAGTGCAGCGGTCAAGGCGCGGTCGAGATGCGCATTAGCCGAGAACGAAGTCGAATTTGGTAAGGGCCAGCCAGGCCGCCCTGCCGGGAAGAGGGGAGTATGTGCTGCGCCACGAGCCACCATTACATGCAGTGATGTCAGCGTGCTTTGTGAAGCGGTCGCGGACGGCATCGGTGTCGCCTATCTGCCCGACCATGCCTGCGCAGGTCACATCACCTCAAGCAGACATGTCCGCGTCTTCGAAGAATGGCAGAGCCGCGCGGGCATCGTCCATACCGTCGTTATCCCGCGGCGGGGCCTGCCGCCGGCGGTACGGGCCCTCATCGACCAGCTCGCAGAGGCTTCATGCGGTCATAGAGCTCGGCGCAACCCGTCTACGGCCCTTACGGAAGCCGGTGTCAGACCATACCAATGTCGCTTCTCAATGTCTTACCGGGGCGGCAACAAAACGGACGGCTGGATTTGGCCGGAAGCGGAACGGCCGCTTCCGGCATCTGGATGACGATAGCAGACGTTCGTTGCGACAGGGTGCCATCAGTCTAGGCGACAACGTGCTTCGTGGGTGTCGGTCCTACTGCGGATAGCGCAGTCCCATCACCATTATCTTGTTGAGGGCGCCATCGCCTGAGAAAAAGCTTCACGTTCGCCAGGTGTCATGTGAAGACCGTGCTTCGTCCGTCGCCACAAAAAGTCATCCGCCTCGGTCGCCCACTCGACGCGCTTTAGATACGCGACTTCCTTATCGTAGAGCCGAGCGCCCCAGTGGCGCCCAAGGTCGCCGACCGAGCG
Organism: Beijerinckiaceae bacterium; assembly: GCA_965277735.1. Classification (GTDB taxonomy): domain Bacteria; phylum Pseudomonadota; class Alphaproteobacteria; order Rhizobiales; family Beijerinckiaceae; genus RH-AL1. The sequence goes on along the minus strand of CBDIDO010000003.1, from coordinate 1,660,278 downwards.
GACGCCTTCGAGGAGCTCGAGAGCTTGCGTTCCGTACAATCGGCCGAAGTGGGTGCGCAGGCCTTCTGGAAGCTCCGGAAAGCGCTTGGCGAGATCGGCACGGAAGGTCTCGTAGTCGGCGTTCGGCATATCGCCGCCCGGTAGCGGCGCGTCCGCCGTCCAGGCGCCACCGGCCGACGGAAAAAAGGGTGACAGTTTCTCGAGAGCCGCCTCGGCGAGCTTGCGGTAGGTTGTGATCTTGCCGCCGAAAATCGAAAGCATCGGCGCCGCGTCGCCGGGTGCTTCGGGGTCGAGCTGAAACATGTAGTCGCGCGTGACGGCGGAGGCATTGGCGGCGGCGTCGTCGAACAGCGGCCGCACTCCAGAGAAAGCGTGGACGATGTCGGCATCACCGAGTTGGCGCTTGAACGCCTTGTTCAGCGCGTCGAGCAGGTAGCGCGTCTCGTCGGCGCTGATCGTCACGCTGTCGGCATCGGCATCAAACGGGATGTCCGTGGTGCCGATCAGTGCGTAGTCACCTTCGTAGGGGTTCACGAAGATGACGCGCTTGTCGTCGTTCTGGATCAGGTAGGCCTGCGGGCCGTCCCAGAATTTTCGGGTGATGAGGTGACTCCCCTTCACAAGTCGCACGCGCCGGCTGGCGTTGGTGCCGGTGCTGCGGACGACGTCCTCGACCCACGGGCCGGCGGCATTGACGATGACGCGCGCCCGCACGCTGCGGCGCTCGCCGGCCTTCGTTTGCAGCTCGGCCACCCAGGCGCCGGCGTCGCGGCGTGCTGCGACGAGCGACGTGCGAAGCCATATCTCCGCGCCGCGCGCGGCGGCGTCGAGCGCGTTGAGCACGACAAGCCGGGCGTCGTCGCACCAGCAGTCGGAATAGGCGAAGGCTGTCTTGAACGTGTCGCGGATCGGCGCGCCTTCGGCATCCCGGCGCAGGTCGAGCGTGCGCGTGCCGGGCAGCCGCTCGCGGCCGCCGAGATGGTCGTAGAGGAACAGCCCGAGCCGCACGAGCCAGCGCGGCCGGTGCTTTGGCGAATGCGGCAGAACAAAGCGCATCGGCCAGATGATGTGCGGCGCGGCGCGCATCAGCACCTCGCGCTCGATCAGCGCCTCGCGCACAAGGCGGAACTCGTAATATTCGAGATAGCGCAGGCCGCCGTGGATCAACTTGCCCGACCGCGACGAGGTGCCCTGGGCGAGATCGTCCTTCTCGACCAGAAGCACTTTCAAGCCGCGGCCGGCGGCATCGCGGGCGATGCCGGCGCCATTGATGCCGCCGCCGACGACGAGGAGATCGAAAATGTCGGCTTCGCTCATCCCCTGCTCAGGCGGCCTTCTTCGGGCGCGGGCCGTAGTCCTTGAACTTTTCCATCGTGCGGGCGATCTCGTCGTCCGGAAGCACCACCGGGTCGCCGATCTGCAGCGCTACCGCGTACTGTCGGCATAGCGTCTCGAGCTCGACGGCGAGCCACATCGCCTTGCCGAGATCGGTGCCGGTAGCGATCATCCCATGGTTGGCGAGCAAACAGCACATGCGGTCCTTCAGCGCCGCGATCGCGTGCTTGGACAGCTCCTCGGTGCCGAACGTGGCGTAGCCGCCGCAGCGGATGGTCGAGCCGCCGGCGGCGGCGATCATGTAATGCACGGCCGGCAGTTCCTTGCGGCACATCGCGAAGGCCGTGCAATAGGTTGGATGCGCGTGGACGATGGCCTGCACATCCTTACGCGATTTCATGATGTCGCGATGGAAGCGCCATTCCGACGAGGGCTTCAGCGGATGGTCGCAATCGCCGCTCATCTTGAGGTGCACGATGTCGTCGGCGTTCATCTGGTGGTAGGGCACGCCGGATGGCGTCAGCAGCAGCCCATCCTCCCAGCGCACCGAGATGTTGCCGGACGTGCCCTGGTTGATGCCGAGCGCATTCATCTGTCGCGCCGCTTCAACGATCGACTGGCGGACGGCGAATTCCTGATGACGAGACATGTTGGGCTCCTAGCTACGAGATGGGGTTGAGAAGCGGCTCGCCGGCGCGAAAGCGGCGGATCTCCTCGGCGATCATGCCGGCGGCGATGCGGACGGTCGTCGTCGAGGCGCCGGCGATATGCGGGGTGAGCGTGACGTTCGGCAGCTTGAGCAGCGGCCAGTCAGGCGGCGCCGGCTCCACCGCGAAGGTCTCGAGCATCGCGCCACGCAGCTTGTTGCCGGCGAGCGCTTCGGTCAGCGCGTCGTAGTCGACGAGCGGGCCGCGCGCGGTGTTGACGAAGATCGCCGTCGGCTTCATCCGCGCCAGCGCCGCCGCGTCGATCATGCGAGCCGTCTCCGGCGTCACCCGCGCGTGCAGGGTGACGACGTCGGCCCGCTCCAGCAGCGCGTCGAGCGCGACATGCTCGACGCCGTCGGCACGGTCGGCGGCCGAGAGCTGAACATAGGGGTCGGCGACGAGCAGGCGGCAGCCGAACGCCTTCAGGAGCTTGACGACGCGGGTGCCGATGGCGCCGTAGCCGATGATGCCGACCGTCATCTCGGACAGCTCGGTGCCGGTCGTGTCGGCGCGGTAGAGGTCGCCCCGCCAGTCGCCGGCGCGCAGGGCTTCGTGGCCGGCGCGGATCATCCGCGTCTCCGCGAGGATCGCGCCGATCGTGAATTCCGCGACCGCGCTGGCATTGCGGGCCGGCGTGTTCACCGCGCGGATGCCCTTGGCCTTGAGCGCCGCCCGATCGACGTTGACGGGGCCGCCGCGCGACACGGCGACCAGGGCGAGGTTCGGGCAGGCGGCCACCATCGCGGCCGAGACCGGCGCGAGGTGCGTGACGAACACGTCGGCCTCGCCGACGAAGGCGGCGACGTCGCGCGGCGTGCCGAAGAACTCGCGCAGGTTCGCCGTGTCCGGGTCCTGCTCGCCGCCGGCATAGCCGTGGTGCATCGGCTCGTCGGGCCAGGTGTATTCGAGCGTCCGCATCTCGGCGTCCGGGACGAGCTTGGCGATCTCCTCAGCGAAGACCTCGGGCAGCATGAAGCGGTCGCCGATGATGGCGATGCGCGGCGCGCCGTCACGCATGGAGCGGCCCTCCGGCGGACGCCTTGGCGCGCGCCTCGGCGAGCGCCTGCCAGGCCGGCGGCATCCGCTCGCGCAGGTCGGCGTAGACGGCGAAGAGGTCGCCATAGAGCGCCGCGTCGCGCGCCACGGGCTCGATCAGGCCGCCGAGCGTCGGCGTCACGTAGATGTCTGCAGCTTCGGCGAGATTCTTGGTCTGGCCCAGGCTGACCAGCGCCATCATGGCGGCGCCGGCGGCGCCCGCTTCCTCGCGCGTCGACTCGCGCACGGGACGGTCGAGCACGCAGGCGAAGATGCGCTTCAGCACGTCGGAGCGCGCGGCGCCCCCGGCGAGGCGCAGCTCGCCCGGCGCGCCGCCGATCGAGGTGAAGCAGTCGCGTGCGGCGAAGGCGAGGCCCTCATAAATGGAGCGGGCGATGCCGGCGAAGCTCACCGCGTTCGACAGGCCGACGATCTGCGCGCGCGCCTGCGGGTTGACGAACGGGCCGCGCTCGCCGGCGCGATCGATGTAGGGATGGTAGATCGCTTGGCCCGGCGGCTCGCGCGACACCGCAGCTTCGAAGGCGGCGAGCGTCTTCTCGTAGTCGAACGCGTGCCCGATCAGCTCGGCGGCCTGGCGGGTGAGCTGCAGCAGCCAGTCGATGTTGATCGTCGCCGCCATGTTCGACTGCATGCGCGCGGCGGTGCCGGCTTCGAGCTGCATGACGTAGCCCGAGACGTCCTCGCCGAGCGTCATCGCCTCGACGTCGGGCACGAAGCGCATGTGCATGCCGGTCGAGCCGACGATCGAGACGCCGACGCGCCCGTCGCGATCGTAGAGGCCGCCGGCGAGCCCGGTGCAAACGACATCGACGTAGCCGAGCACGACCGGCAGGCCGGCGGGCAGGCCCGTCGCTTTTGCGGCCTCGGCGGAAAGCAGGTGGTGCTCGCCTCGCAGGCTGTCGACGATCGGCGGCAGCAGGCCGCGGCGATGGCTCAGGCCGAGCGTCGCGATGACGCCGTCGTCGTAGGTTCGGCGGCGATAGTCGCCGAAGGTGAAGGTGGCCTCCGAGACGTCGGTGCAGCGCTCGCCCGTCAGCTTGTAGTAGAGCCAGTCCTTGCAGTGGCAGGCGAAGTGGGTGCGGTCGAGCAGGTCCGGGCGCTCGCGGTCGAGCCAGACGAGATGGCCGCTCTGGTTCGAGCCGTTCATGCCGCAGCCGGTGGTCTTGAACATCTCGGCCCGCGCGCCGCTCGCCTCGAGCTCGCGGACGATGCCGGCGGAGCGGCCGTCGAGCCACAGCCAGCCGGGCGCGACAGGCGTGCCGTCGCGGTCGATCAGGAAGGTGCCGTCCCCCTGGCCTGTCACCGCCAGCGCCACGGCGCGGCGTGCGAGGTCGGGCACGCGCTCGGCGAGTTTTTGCAAAACGTCGATCGTGCTCTCCCAGGTGAGCAGCGGGTCCTGCTCGACCGAGACGCCGTCGTCGCCGCGTGTAAAGCGGTTACGTGTGCCGGCGCAATCGATCTGCCGACCGCCGAGATCAAATGCTACGGCCTTGACCACCGTCGTGCCGGCATCGAGGCCGATGACGATGTCGCCGGTCGCGGTCATGCCGGCACCCCTGCGTGGACGATCGCTTTGCCGGCGGCATCGAAAACGTGGATCGCGTTGAGCGGCGCCGACAGCGCGACCTCGCTGCCGACAGCCGCGTCGACGCCGCCGTCAAGCACGGCAACGCAGCGCATCGCATCGGGCGCGCGGCCGACGTCGAAGGCGAGCTGTGTCTGGTCGCCGAGCCAGAAGTTGGCGATCGTCGTACCTTTCAGGTCGCTGCCGCCGAGCCGCAGGCGGTGTGGGCGCAGCCCGAGGCTCACCGAAGCGCCGTCGGCGAGTGGCAGGTTCGAAGGCAAGGCGAGACGGATCGCGCCGTCGGCGGCAACAATGATCGGCTTGTCGTCGTGGCGCTCGATGTGCGCCGGCGCGACTTTCATCGCCGGCTCGCCGATGAAGCCGGCGACGAAGAGGTTGGCAGGTCGCTCGCGCAGCGCCTGCGGCGTGTCGTACTGCTGCAGCTCGCCCTTCTCCATGACGGCAACACGATCGGCGAGGGCGAGCGCCTCGGTCTGGTCGTGTGTCACGAAGACGACAGTGAGCCTGCGCGACTTGATCCAGTCCTTGATGCGCGCGCGCAGGATCGCCCTCAGCCGCGGCTCGAGCTGCGACATCGGCTCGTCGAGTAGATGCAGCGACGCGTCGCGGACGAGCGCGCGCGCCAGCGAGGCGCGCTGCTGCTGGCCGGAAGCGATCGCAGCAGGATGCCGGTCGAGCACCGACTCGATCTCGAGCATCACCGCGATTTCCTCGACGCGCTTGGCGGCCTCGGCGCGGCGGCCGCGATCGCGCAGCAGCGCGAACCCGATGTTGTCGCGCACGGTAAGCGGCGGGTAGAGCGAGTAGCCTTCGAAGGCCATCGCGACGTCGCGTTGCGCCGGCGCCAGCGCGTGGATGGCGCGCTCGCCGAGGCGGATCGTGCCCTGCGTCACGTCCTCGAAGCCGGCGATCATGCGCAGCGTCGAGGTCTTGCCGCAGCCGGACGAGCCGAGCAGCGCCATCACCTCGCCGTCGGCGAGATCGAGGTTGAGGCGGTCGACGGCCGGGCTCGTGGCCTTGCCGTAGACTTTTGTAACGTCGTCGAGACGGAGACGGGCCATGCGTCGCGCTCCTATGCCGCCTGCAACTGGCCAGACGGATCGAAGGCGAGCACGCGCGCCGGATCGATCGAGACATGCACGGTGCCGTGGTGCGCCGGCAGGCGGCCGATCGCATCCTCGGAGAGCACGGCCAGCACCTCCTCTCCGGCCTGCGTCCGCAGCAGCAGCGCGGCGCGGTCGTTCAGCGGTATCACGGCGTCGAGCTCCATCTGCAGCCGGCCGGGACCCGGCTCGGTAGCGACGGCGATGTGCTCGGGGCGGACGCCGAGCGTGCAGGGCTGGCCGGCGAAGGCGCCGAGACCGTGTCCGGCAAGTGCGAGTGGGCGCTCGAACAGCGAGACGCTGCCGTCGGCGGCCGGTGTGACGGCGAACGTGTTCAGGGTGGGATCGCCGAACAGTTTGGCGACCGCGAGCGTCGCCGGCTTGGCGTAGACCGCCTGCGCGTCGCCGACCTGAGTGAAGCGACCGCCGTCGAGCACGGCTATGCGGTCGCCGAAGGCCATCGCCTCGCGATAGTCCTGTGTGACGTAGATCGAGGTCGCGCCGAAAGTCTTCAAAAGCCGCGGCAGCTCGAAGCGCATCTCGTAGCGCAGCTTGGCGTCGACGTTGCGCAGGGGATCGTCGAGCATCTGCAGCGTCGCGCCCGACACGAGCGAGCGGGCGAGCGCCGTGCGCTGCTTCTGGCCGTTGGAGAGGCGTCGGGGCTCCTGTTGCAGCACGTGGCCGATGCGCAGAAGTTCGGCGACCTCGCCGACGCGGCGCTTGACCTCGCCGTCGGCAAGCCCACGGGCGCGCAGCGGGCTTGCGATATTGTCGTAGGCGGTGAGGTGCGGGTAGAGCGCGAAATTCTGGAAAGCGAGCCCGATGCCGCGCTCGGCGCTCGGCATGCCGGCGACGTCGCGCCCGTCGAGCAGGATGCGGCCGGCGTCCGGCTCGGCGATACCGGCGATGAGCCGCAGCAGGACCGTCTTGCCGGCCCCGGACGGCCCGACGAGCGCCAGCGACTCGCCGCGCTCGATCGACAGGTTCGCGTCGGCGATCACTTTGTTGGCGCCAAAGCTCTTCTGCACGTGATCGAGGACGAGGAACGCCATCGGCCTCACCCCTTCACCGCGCCGAGGCTGAGGCCCTCGACGAGATAGCGTTGCGTGAAGAGGGCGAGCACCAAGGTCGGCACGATGGACAGCACGAGGCCGGCGGCGATCTGGCCGTACTGGATGCCGGACGCCGTGATGAAGGCGAGCGCGCCGACCGTCACCGGCTGCTTGTCGGCCGAGGCGAGGATCAGCGCGAAGATGAAGTTGTTCCAGGCGAAGATGAAGGAGAGCAGGGCGGCCGCCGCGATGCCCGGCCCGGCCAGCGGCACCGAGATGCGCCGGAACGCCGCAAACCACGAGTGCCCGTCGATCTGGTAGGCGTGCTCGATGTCGGGGTTCACGTCCTCAAAGTAGCCGCGGACGATCCAGATGACGAGCGGCAGCGTCACGAGCTGATAGACCCAGATCAGGCCGATATACGTGTTCTCGAGCCCGATCTCCTGGAAGTACAGCTTCAGCGGCAGCAGCACGAGCAGCGCCGGCGCGAAGCGGAACGACAGCAGAGTCGAGGCGATCGTCTCGGCACCGCGGTACTTGAAGCGCGCGAACGCATAGGCCGCCGGCACGCCGAGCAGGAGCGACAGCAGCACGGCGCCGGCTGACAGGATGAAGCTGTTCTCGAGGTTCCCGACATAGTCGATCTGCAGCGTCGAGCCGGCGCCGGTGAAGGTGCCGGCGAACAGGCTCGCGTAGTTCGACAGCGTCGGCGTGAACACGAGCTTCGGCGGGATGCGCAGGATGTCGTCGTTGGTCTGGAACGACATCAGGACGACCCAGAACAGCGGGAACAGGAAGAACAGCGCGACGAGCGTCAGCGCGAAGCCTTTCAGCGTGCGGGTGAGAGGCGGCGTGCGGTTCATGTCGCCTCCCTCAGGCCGCGCCGTGGGCCCGCGCGCGCAGGCGCAGCCACTGCTTGATGAAGATCGTCGAAAGCACGTTGGTGATCAGCCACAGCACCATCATCATCGCCGCCGAGCGGCCGATCGACGTGTAGGTGAAGGCCTCGAGGTAGGCGGCGATCTGGAACACCAGCAGTGTGTCGCCGGGGCCGCCCTGGGTCATCGCGTAGATGATGTCGAACTGCTGGATCGCGTCGAGCATGCGGAACAGTGCCGCCGTGATGATGTAGGGCGCGAGCATCGGCAGCGTGATGCGGAAGAAGACGAAGCTCGCCGGCACGCCGTCGAGCGCTGCCGCCTCGAAGGGCTGGCGCGGCAGCGCGCGCAGGCCGGCAAGCAGCAGCACGATGATGAACGGCGTGTAGACCCAGACGTCGACGAGCACGACCGTGAACAAAGCCGTCGACGGGCTGGACGCCCAGCGGAAGTTCGAGATGCCGGCCTGCGAGACAAGGTAGCTGAGGATCCCGAAGTTCGGGTTGGTCATCAGCTTCCACATCAGCGAGGCGATGGCAGGCGCCGTCATCAGCGGCAGGATGAGCAGCACACCGAGCACGCGGTTGACCAGCGTGCGCTCGACGAGGAGCATGGCGATGCCGAGGCCGAGAAGAAGCTCGATGCCGACGGTGAGCAGCGTGTAGACGAGCGAGACCTTGATCGTGTGCAAAAAGGCGTCGTCGGTGAAGAGATCGACGTAATTGCCGAGGCCGATGAAGCCGCGCGCCGTCGGGATCGCGAGATTGTAGCGCTCCAGCGAGTACCAGGCCGCGGTCGCGAACGGCACGAGGATCCCGATACAGACGAGCAGCGCCGGCAGGCTCAGCACATAGGGCAGCAGGCGCGGGCCGCCGCTGCCGCCCTTCGTGGGGGCGGCCGCCGACGGAACAGCGATGGTGTCCGCGGCCATCAGATCCCGGCGCGCTTGAGCTGGCGGTCGATGTTGACAGCGAGCTCGTCGAGGCCGTCGTTGACGGGGATCTCCTTCGACACCATCCGCTGCAGCGTGGCGGCCCATTCCGTCGTCAGGTTGAAGAACAGCGGCTGCGGCGTGAAGTAGATCTTGGCGCCGGGCGACGAGGCTTCGTACTGCGTCACGTAGCCGGGATAGCTCGCGTCGATGCGCTTGCGGAAGGCCTCGTCCTTCCAGGTGCTGGTGCGCACTGGGTTCACCCCGTCCTTCTTGCGCGCGGCGAAGAGGCCGTGGTCGGTGCCGCTCGCCCATTGCACGAAGTCCCAGGCGGCGTCGCGCTGCTTCGAGAAGCTCGAGATGGCGAAGGACCAGATCCAGATGTTCGGCGTCGGTGCCTTCGCCGCGGGGTTCGGCGTGAAGGCATCGAACCCGATGTTGCCTTTCTCTTTGCCGGTGCCTTGCATGAAGTAGCCGAGGACGTCGGCGTCGAAGATCATCGCCGAGGCGCCGGCGGCGAGATCGTTGCCGACCTCGTACCAGGTGTAGGTCGACCAGTTCTTCGGGCCGGAGTCCTGGATCATCGCGACCCAGTCGCGCGTGAAGGCCTTGGCCTCGGCGCTGTTCATCGCCGCCTTCAGCCGGCCGCCGCTGACGTTGAAGTCGCGGCCGCCGAAGCTGGTGAGGCCGGAGAGGTAGCCGGGGTGGATCGTCGCCCAGGAGCGCGAGCCGCGCACGCCGATCCCGTACACGCCCTGCTGGTCCTTCTGAATTTTGGCGGCCTTCTCGCGTAGGTCCCCGAGGTTCTTCGGCGGCTCGAGCTTGGCGGCGTCAAACATCCGCTTGTTGTAGGAGACCGAGTTGAGCTCGAAGGCGAGCGGCATCGCCCATTGCTTGGCGCCGCTGCCGCCGAGCGGCTCGCCCGGCACGCCGGACCAGGAGGTGGCGGCGCGCAGGTTCGGCAGGATGTCGTCGAAGGCGAAGTTGGGCGCGGTGGTCTTCGGGTCCTTCAGGAACTCGTTCATGTCGACGAGCCAGCCGGCGGGGCCGTACTGCCAGGTCTGGTAGGCGCCGGTCATGAAGGCATCGTATTGCGACGAGCGCGACGACAGCGCCGCCGTCACCTTGTCGAAATAGACGTCCTCCGGGAAGACGTCGTACTTCACGTCGAGGCCGGTCAGCGACTTGAAGTTGCCGAGGTCGGCGATGATCGCATCCGTGTAGGGATGCTTGTCGAGCAGCAGCGTGATCGTCTTGCCGGAATTGCGCTTCCAGTCGTAGTCGGCGGCGAGCGCCTGCGTCATGGCGTCGTTGACGAAGAAACTCGCGGCCTCCAGCGTCACACCGGCGGCGATCATGCCGCGCACCAGCTCGCGGCGGCTTATCCGGCCGGCAACGAAACCACGTGCCAGATCATCAGCTTTAGTCATCTCGATGCCCTCCCGTGGGGAAAAGACGTCTTCTTCAGGCCACGTCTGCGCGCGGCTTCATCTTCCAAATGGTTTGCGAGGCGACGGATACCGCGAGGTCGACCAGCTCCTGCGCCGTGATCTCGTCGGTGACGAGGTGACTGACGACGCCGTTGCGCAGCACGGCGGCGATCGCCGCCGCCTTGGTCGGGCCGCCGGCAACGGCGATGACCTCGCGGCCGCGCAGGGCTTCCAGGTCCGTCGCAATCACCCTACGGTTCAGCTCGACGTCGAGCGGCTGGCCTTTTGCGTCAACGAAGGTCCCAAGGATCTCGCCGACCGCGCCAGCTTCGTGGATCGCGTCGAGCTCGGAGGCCGTGATCATGCCGCCGGTCATCAAGCCGTAGCGGTCGCCGAGCGAGCCGATGCCGACGACGGCGACTGTGGCGCTCGCGGCCAGCTCGCGGACCGTGACGATGTCGCGCTGGGCGAGAAACAGGCTGCGCACCGCCTCGCTGTCGCAGAAGAAGGGCGCGGGCACGCAATAGCCGGTGCCGCCCGTGCGGCCGACGAAGCGGAAGATCACGTCGTAGGGCGAGGTCGAGGCCGTGCGCGTCAGGCTGCCCAGCAGCGCGACGAGCTTGAGGTCTGGCCGGTCCATCAGCGGCAGGGCGTCGATGCAGGCCGACAGCGTGCGGCCATGGCCGATCCCGACGACGCTGGCGTTGTGCCGCTCGATGGCCGCGTGAATGACGTGCGCGCCGAGCGCGCCGAGCGCCGAGAGCGGCAGGTCAGGCTCGCCGAGGTCGGGCGTCACCGAGCAGCGCTCGAGGCCGAAGGCCGCGGCGAGCTTTTCCTCGAGTGCGACGCAATTGGCCGGCGCGCCCTCGACCGAGACCTTCACCAGCTTGGCGCGCTGCGCCGCCTGGATCAGACGCGTGACCTTGGTGCGCGAGGTCTGGATGCGCGCAGCGATCTCTTCATGCGTGTAGCCGCCGATCAGCGACAGCCAGGCGCAGCGCAGCGCCAAGTCGACGTCGGGGTCCATCGCAACGCGCATGGTGTCCTCCTCCCTGGAGGGCGCCGCTTGAGCGGTCTCGTTCGGCACTCTGCACAAATGTGCAGTTTGCTAACTCTTGTGCATAGAGCCCTTTCGGAGCGCCGAAGTCAATTCTGCCGGAAGAGGGAATGCGACGAACGGCCGAGAACTGCGGGCGTCAAATAGAACCGGCTGCGATGAGATTTGCGGGGACAAAGGTTGGCTGGTGAACCAATCCGAATAAAGAAAAGAGGCGGCGAGTGATCGCCGCCTCTTTTGATTGAGCATGATAGAGCGGTTTTGCCGCGAACGAGTCGTTACGACTTGACCGTCGAGGCCGTGTAGATTTTGTCGATCGAGCCGGCGATCTTGGCATCGAACTCGGCGTCGCTCTGCTGCTTGGTCAGACCTTCGAGCAGGGCGCGCGAGAAGCTGGCGATCATGCCGTGGTTGTGGGCGAGCTTCGCGCAGGCATCGCTCTGGCTGTAGCCGCCGGAGAGGGCGACGAGCCGCTGGACCTTCTTGTGCTCGGTCAGGCCCTTGTAGAGGTCGGGCTTCGTCGGGATCGTCAGCTTCAGCATCACCTGCTGCCCGTCGGGCAGGCGATCGAGATGCGCCTCGATCTCCTTCAGTAGGACCTCTTCCGCCTCCGCCTTCTCAGGGCTCTTGACCGACACCTCCGGCTCGATGATCGGTATCAGGCCGTGCTTGAGGATCTGCTGGCCGACCTCGAACTGCTGCGCGACGATCGCCGCGATGCCCGTTTGCGAGGCCTTGAGAACCACCGAGCGCATCTTGGTGCCGTAGACGCCGAGCTTCACCGCGCGGGCCAGCAGCTCGTCAAGGCCGGGGATCGGCTTCATCAGCTCGACGCCGTCCTTCTCGGACTCCTTGCCCTTGTCGACCTTGAGGAACGGCACGACCTTGCGGTCTTCCCACAGGAAGGACGGCACGGGCTTGCCGCCCGCCTCGCCGTCCATCGTCCGCTCGAAGAGGATCGAGCCGAGCACCTTGTCGCCGGTGAAGGCGGGGGCGCTCATCACCCGGACGCGCATCTCGTGCATCAGGCGGTACATCTCGGCGTCGCCGGAATACTCGCTCTCGGCGATCCCGTAGTCCTTCAGGGCGCCCGGGGTGGAGCCGCCGCTCTGGTCCAGCGCAGCGATGAAGCCGGCCCCCTTCGCGACCTGCTCGGCCATGGCTTCAATTGTCATCCCTGTTCTCCTGTTGTGAGCGCCTGCCGGCCTTCCTTACCCCAATTCGGCACCGGTCGAGCAGGTTTCACGAGGGAAGATCGCGCATCTGACGTGACGGGATTTTGCGCACATCGGCCCCGCGGAGTAGACCCCAAGCCCGGGCTTACGGCGCAGCGTGCGAGGAGCCGATCCCATGACCACACCCAATGCCTTTCTGTTCGACCTGGACGGGACGCTGGTCGACAGCGTCTACCAGCACGTGCTGGCCTGGCACGAGGCGCTGAAGGCCGAAGGGATCGAGCTGTCGATCTGGCGCATCCACCGCAAGATCGGCATGAGCGGTGGCCTCTTCGCGAACCAGCTGCTCCGCGAGATCGGGCGCCCCGTCGATTCGGCGACGATCGGCCGGCTGGCCGGCCTGCACGCGGAGGCCTACCGCCGGCTCGCCGCGACCATGACGCCGCTGCCGGGCGCCAGGGAGCTGCTGGCGTTTCTCAGCGAGGAGGGTGTGCCCTGGGCGATCGCGACGAGCGGACGCATGGAGACCGCCGCCCCCAACCTCGCCGCGCTCGGTGTCGACCCAGACAAGGCGACGGTCGTCACGCGAGACCAGGTGCGGTTCGCCAAGCCCGACCCGGACCTCTTCGTCGAGGCCGCGCGCCGGCTTGGCGTGCCGATCGAGAGCTCGATCGTCGTCGGCGACAGCATCTGGGACATGCTCGCGGCGGCGCGCTGCCGCGCGCTCGGCGTCGGTCTGCTGTCGGGCGGCTACGGCTCGGACGAGCTGGAGCGCAGCGGCGCACTTCGCGTCTACGAGGATCCGGCCGACCTCCTGCGCCACATCGACGAGGTCGCCGCGCGGGCAAGGTGACGGGCGGCATGGCGCCTGCCTGCCCGTCTAAAGGGGCGCAACCTCCTTGCGGTGCGACGCCATCGCAACGCGCGAACGCGAGTTTGTTTTCGAGGCGTGTCTTGCACTATCCCTGACGATCAACTGCGCGCCGACCAAAATCTTCACCGCCGGCTGCGGCTCCGACGCCTTGATCAGGTCATCGAGGATCGTCACCCCTAAGTAACCGATCTTGCGCTTCGAGACGTCGATCGTCGTCAGCGGCGGGTCGGTCCTGGCGCTCGACGGTAGATTGTCGAAGCCGATCACCGACACATCCTCTGGGATGCGTAACCCGCGTTCGCGAAGCGCTTTGATGAAGCCGTAGGCGATGACGTCGTTGGTGCAGCAGTAGCAATCGGCCACGTGTGAAATCGATATCCATCTGTCGGAGTCGTTAGCAGCGCCGCTCATCGCGGCGACGCGCAAGCAGCGCGAGGCCGCAATGGCCGCCAAAGATCTTGAGATCTCGCAGCGCGAAGCCGCTGTCAGAAGTAGCCAGGACGCGCCACCCAGAGCCAAAACACGTCTTCAAACAAAGTGTTGTCAGCTTTTCTGACGGACAGACCCACAATCGAGCCCACATTCTCGACGGATGAATGAATTGGGAGAGTAGATACTGTTTGCGCAAAGTGGCTGTCGATAGCGACAGTAGGTTTCACTTATTCTGCAGCTTCACTAAATTTAAGAAAGCGCTTATTTAACATGACGCAATCTATCTCAATTAAATGGGGAAAATGTCCGGCGTTGTTCGGCACTAGAGCGCTTAGTATAAAGCCTCGTTCTTGGTAGAATTGCAAAGCTTCCGACATGAGAGGGGCGTTCTTGTAGATTGGCACAATTGCCAATTCGCTCTGCAAAGCTACAAATTCGTCTAGAATATCACTGGCGGCCCGGGCTATTCGAACGTCGTGTCCCTGTGTGTCCATCTTCAAAAATGGTCGCGAGAAACCCAGCTTGTTTTTGTAAAAATGCAAGAAGTGTTGAAGCGTATCCGCCTTGACCTTTACGACCGACACCACCTCATTGCCGTCGCGCGTCAGATCAAATGCGTCAGTGCGAGGCACGCTCAGCGAGCTAAACTCGGCGCACTCCATCACGTTGAAATCTAGTTCACCAGCTTGGTCGCTGACCGCAACCTCTTCGATAATCCATCTCGGGTCATTTCGCGCGATCCGTCTGAGCTCGCTCGCGCATTCCGGTATAGCCTCGAAAGAAATAATTAGCCCGCGATAGCCAACGTTATCGCGCAACATCTGAGCATACTGCCCAACGTTGGCACCAATGTCAAAAACACAGTCGATGCCATAATGCGAAATAACTTTCTCAATAACATCATGTTCTGATATTGAATATAGCCGATCCCTTTCGATAAGTCGAAATTTAGGCGAGACTATTCTGTCGATATAGCGCGCGGCTCTCTTGGCTATTACTGCGCTAGAGAATTTCATTCTGGGTCACCGTAGCCATACGTGGAGGGACTTTTTTCTACCGCGCCGCTACTATTTGGCGCGGTCAATCGATCTGACCAAAGCCCACGAATCTCGGAGGTCGCCCTAGCATGCACTAAGAGTGCTGACAGCGACAGGCGAGACGTAGGGCGAACTTTAACGACGTCACCGTTTCGCGAGCTGAAGCGGACTGCCTACGCGACACGCGGCGGCTGACACGCCGCGCGCTAAATGGTCTTGGCACTCTTCGGTAGGGGTCGCTTGGTTTGTCGAAGCCGGCGCCGCCAACGGCATGAAAGGGCGAACATCCGGTTGCGGCCGCCTCGCGGCGCCAAGGAGATCGTCACCGCACCGTCGGCTACCGATGGCCACAAGAAGCGCAGAGCGCGCGTTGGCGCCGTCGCCTGTTGCATGATACTGATATGACTGTTTACTTCAGCTTCATGCGGGTCGGCCGCCGCCTAGCAGCGCGCCGAATGCCGCCGCCTAGGAATTTGATAGATGCCTGTGTCGCCTTGCGTCTTCTGCTATTGCTTCGATGCGTCCAATACCCTTGCTGCCATCGTTTCCGCGCAGAGCATCATCGACACCCTTGAGGGCTCGCGTCCCGTAGTCATCGCGATGATCACGACCGATACCGAATTCGACTCCGACAAAATCGACACTCGCGGAAAACCCGTCCGGATCGACATCCACAAGATCGACAATCCGTTTGACTCCATTCCGGCGGGAGACCACATCTCGCCAGCGACGTTCATGCGTTTCTTGATATCGGATTACATCGACCCCGCCTTTCGGCGCGTCCTTTATATTGATGCCGACACGGTGGCGCGATGCGACCTCCTCCACCTGTTCGACACCGACCTTTCTGGTGCGCCGGTCGCTGCGGTCCCCAACTATTCGATCCTTCTTGGCGGAAAATACTGGCATGAATTTCGGCTATGGTATGCAGGCAAATCATATGAGCCACTGGATTACCTGACCGAAGTGCTCGGCATCGATCCTTCGAAAAACGAATACCTGAGCTGCGGCGTGCTGCTCATTGACCTCGCGCAATGGAAAGGCATCTGCGCCTCCGCGATCGCCTTCATCGAACGATCGGCCCCGCTCTGTTACCTCGATCAAGATGCGCTCACCGCGGTATTAAAAGGTAATTTCGTGCATCTAGCGCCAGAATATAACGCGCTATCGGACGCCGCCCATCCGGATGGTCGCTCACTCCGAGACCGACTGTCGGGCTATGCGAATGACCTGCATCGCATCATCAGGATCTGGCGCGTTCGTGCCAAAATTGGGCATTTCGCTGGTCCGCACAAGCCTTGGCTCGAGACAAGCGAGCCGACGGGGCTCGAGGTCTATTGGTGGCGCGCCGCGCGCAGGAGCAGGGTCTTCAACGATGTGGCGCACCTTGCCTACCGAGAGCACGCAAAGGCAGCGCCCAAGCGCTGCTGATGTTAGCAGAGCGTGGCCTTTGGTCGAAGGCAGCGAGGACGAGGCTTTAAGCTGGCGGTAAGTTGGCTGACACGACCGCCGTGCTGTCAGGCGCGCTTGCCAAACGGCCAGAACCGGCGCCACCCCTCGCTTCGAGGTGCGCGCTCCGCCTCGAGCGCATCGCAACGCTTTGCAAGAGCCAGAGCACGATCGTTCGCCTCGATCGTCAGCGCGCGCTGACGCTCGTTGTCCGCGCGCAATGCGCACATGCGGACCGCGTCCGCTTTCGCAGGATCGTTCACTAGGCAGTTCTCGTCCGAGTGTCGGGTCGCGCGAGCTTCGGAAACCAAGCCCCCGCCTCCATGGCGTCCGCGAGCGCCGGCAGCAAGTGGCTTTGAGCGCGTAGACAGGCTCGCGCGAAACTAATTCATTCATGACCGCATCTTTGTCAAACATGATCAGATCGACGATCGAAAAGGCGTCTAGCGGCAGCGCGGCATCGATGTCGGCGAGGTGATAGACGATGACTTGATTGTCGCGAACACCTCGGGAAAAGCGGCAAGCACACCGCATTCGTCACCGAGGATCAGGTGCAGGCACGCGCGCGCGGCGAACGACTGCACGATCCGCACGATCATTTCGGCACGTCGCTCTGGCAGCAAGACGCCCACGGCGTCCAGCGCAATGGTTTGGCTCCCCTCACCCCGCGCAGCCTTGCTGGCAATTGTGCCGACGGTCTCGATCACGAGCCACCGCCGAGGCGCCTCCGTCATCCGCTGGATCTTCTCAGGCGCGGCGGCGAACTCCGCGACAACGAGAACGGCATCGAACCACGCCGCTCCTAGACCGCGACAGAGGGGTGCCGTTGCGCTTGTAGTCGTGGGTGAGGGTCGCGCACTTGCCCCGCTTCGTCGGCAGGCCGGGCGTAGCTTGCCATGGGCCACGCTGAGCGAAGCTCAGTGGGGTGGCAAGCAAAGGGTGGGTGCGGTCGAGCGCCTGGATCTGGCTCTTCTCGTCGATGGAGACCACCACGGCATGGCGCGGCGGGTTCATGTAGAGTCCGACGACGTCGTCGAGCTTGGCGGCGAAGTCGGGATCGGTCGAGTGCTTGAAGGTCCTGATGCGATGCGGCTGCAGCCCGTGCGCGGCCCAGATGCGTTGGACGGTTCGCAGCGACAGCCCTCCGCCAGCCACTCCACCGAGCTATGATCGGCGGAGCCTCTGGCTGGCTCCGCCCAGCGGATGGTTTTGGAGGTTGGCTTGGACATCAACCCATCTGATCGAGCCGTGAGCCAGCTGGAAGCTTGTTGCCGCGCGATCCGAAATGCCTTGCAACGCAAAATGCTCCGCAAGCCAGTCGAATAATGCCGCCTGATCATGCTGCGCGACTGCTCGGACGACGCCGGCTTCCTCAAGTCGTTCTCTGGCGAGTACGACGATGTCGGGCGACGTAAGCCGAAGAACGACATCAAGCGGGCCCGCGCGATCATTGCTTTTTGAAGCCTTGGCCATAATCGGCGGTAGCAGACGAGCACGTGTCGCAGTCAAGCGTCATTTGACCCCAACAGATGCGTTCTGTTGGACGCTCGCCTGACGTTGTCTCAGCCGAGCAAAGGCCGACGAGCTTGCGCAAGGGCAGCTCTGAGTGCACGTCGTGACCCGCATTCTCAATACGGAAGCGCGCGTGACCATCACCCAGCTAACCCATCATGATCTCGACGGTTACGGAGCCTCAACCGTTGTCGGTGCCCACGCCGACGTGGGGCGTGTGTTGCACGTAACGCGTTACGCGGACGTTGGCCCCGTCGTCGAGACCGAGTTGGCGCGCCTCCGGCGTACCGAGCAGTCTGAAACGATGATCATCACCGACCTTGGACTCGAGCCGGTAGCCGTGAACTTCATCACAAACTTCGCGGCGATGAATGGCAAGCGAGGCGCGGAGCGCAGCCATCGGCTCCTTGTCCTAGATCATCATGCCTCTTCGATCGATCAGCTGATTGCGCACGGACATCACCCGGAGCCGGCAACCCGCGAACCAGGCCCGAAGCGCTTCGACTTCGGGGATCCCGCGATCATCGTCCTCGTCGATGAAACGCGCTGCGCGACGCGGCTCGCTTATGATCATCGCGACCTCTACGGCAGCCACGCACCTGACGCGGACACCTCAGCCGGGCTCGCCGTTCTCGTCGAAGCGATCGAAGCCGTCGACCTTTGGCGCAAAGACGACCCGATCTTCCGCCGGGCCCTCGTCCTTGACGAGGCGTTCTGGGACAACGTGACGGGCTTTGTTCCCGTCGCCCATCCCTGGCACGATCGTTTCGTCGGCCGTCTGCTGCTCGGGATGGCGGCTCGTCTTGCGACAGCGGCCGCTCCATCCGACCTCGAGGAAGAGGTCGCGGCTATCAGAGCGCAGATCGTCGACGCCATGCTTGTCGATGAGCCCGACGACGATCGCGGGCTCTCCACACGCATGCGGCTCGCGCCATTCCTCGCTCGTTCGCCAGACCTGTTTCACCGACTTGAAGGAGGAGCCAAGCTGTCGTTCGGCCTTGATGCGGGCACGTTTCAGCGAGTGTCCGACGCCATCATGGCAAGCGGCGATGCGACCCTGGTCATCAACGTTCAGCGCTCGGGATCGATGTCCTTCCGCTCCAACAATGAGACAGCGCTGGAGACGGCGCGCAAGTTCCGCGGCGGCGGGCACAAGGACGCTGCTGGTGGTCGGCTGATGAGCGGCGCAGCGACGTCGATGGCCGACGCCGTGGCACAGGTGACCACAGCGCTGCATCCTCCAAAGGCCGACCTGTCCAACAGCCCCTTCGCGGCTTTGCAGGGTTTCAAAGCGTAGAACGTTGATGATCAGCTGCCGTCGCGGAGTGCAGACAAGCAGCGCGTTAGGCGTCGCCAGTCTGCACATCCTGGCATCTTTGAGATCGCTTGCCGAAAAGAACGCCTTCACCCGGCGAAAACAGAGGTTCGATTCCCCTAGGGAGAGCCAGCAATTACAAGATGTTAGCCGCCCCAACGGCTTTCTTTGCGTCTTCCGTGTAGAAATTGCCGAGCGCATGACATCAGTCTAGTCTCCAGACGACGCCCTCAGCAACAGCTGCCGGACATCATCGAGAAGTTGATCTATCTCAGTTTGTATGCGTTCTGTCGCCTCGATAGTATCGTCCAAGCATTCATTAGCTTCAAGCGACCTCATCATCGAGCTTGAGGCAGCCTTGATTGCTAGATATGGATTATCTACGGCAGAGAAACGTTCCGCCGCCAGGAAGATGAGGAGCTGTCGCATGGCCGCCAGTTCTGCTTCCACACCAAGCATCAGCTCGACGACTGCTAGAGTATGATTATTGTCATCAATTGCCGCGCCTTGCATAGCTCGTGTAATCGATCTGCTTCAATTCAGAAAATGGCGACCGGGTCAGAATGCTATTTGCAATTTGGTAGTTACCGTCGTGACCATCGGCGTAGGCCCGTTCTCCCGTATTATGCAGGATAATACTACCGCCGGCCCTTATGAGCGGGCTCCATGCAGAGAAGATTGCCTGCGCGCCGTCGGGCGAATGATCGCCATCTAGAAGCAGGAGGTCGATTTGTTGGCTCCACTGCTGCACAATGACATCCGATTTTCCCTTTAGAACCTTGACCCATGGTTCGAGGCTTCGCGCGCTAATATTTCGTCGGAAGACCTCTTCCAGAGTTTGGGCGCCGGTCCGATAAAGCTCTCCCTGGTAGACGGGCATCGAGAAATCGTCACCGGAGCCATCGAACGGATCAACGCAATAGATCTGCCCGCTACCTCGGGCGCGTCGTGCCGAAGCAAGAAGCACCGTCGAGCGGCCCATGAAGACGCCAACTTCAACAATTGTCGGGTTGCCCCCTAAGAAAAAGCTCTGTGCTGCAACTTCGCGCGCTGCTGCACCCTCAACCCAACCCGGAATGGTAGTTGCGTCAGCGGCGATCTCCCATATCTTCATGGCAGTCGAGGGCGAACGCGCTCTGACGGCGAGCGATCCGAATTCCTTTGCTTGTCGCAAACGGCTATTGAGTGTGGCATTGCCCATAAAGTGCAGTTTCCAGAGGCGTGGGGGTGGACAGGTCGATGCTCTTCTAAGCAAAGCGCTGGCAGGGTCGATTGGGCTTCTAATAAGAGCTGGCTAGGTCTGTTGCGTCGGCGCAATCTCGAGAGCCTCCAGCGAGTCATGTACCGCGGCTACGATGGTGTAGGCGTCTTTTTCAGACAGATGCGGCCCTATCGGCAGGCTGAGGACCTGGGCAGAAAACTGTTGAGCGATCGGAAAGTGGAAAGAGTTGCCCTTCATGGTCTCGTAGGCGCTCTGCCGAAACGGCGCGATCGGATAATGGATTAGTGTCTCCACACCCCTCTCGCGGAGTGCATATTGCAAGTGGTCGCGCCGGTCATGCTTGACAACGTAGAGGTGCCAAGCATGCGTCATTTCGGGGGCCGTTGCAGGCAGCGACAATGCGGTGCTTGCTAGGCTGTTTGCATAGATTTCGGCGATGCGCTCGCGTCGGGCATTCCAAGCGGCGAGATAGGGCAGCTTCGCCCGCAAGACCGCGGCTTGGATGGGGTCAAGCCGACTATTTACTCCCTGCACTTCGTTTATGTATTTTGTCGCGGATCCATAGTTGCGCAGCATCGATAGGCGACGTGCGATATCCGGATCGTCGGTCGTGACAGCGCCCCCGTCGCCGACGGCGCCAAGGTTCTTGCCGGGATAGAAGCTCCAGGCAACCGCATCACCGTGATGCCCTATGCGCGTTGCGCCAATCGCGGCGCCGTGCGCCTGCGCCGCGTCCTCGATCAGCCTTAACCCGCGACGCGTGGCGATCTCTGCAAGAGCAACCATGTCTGCTGGGTGTCCGTACAGGTGCACCGGGAGGAGCGCCTTGGTACGAAGCGTGATTGCCGCCTCGACTCGATTGGGATCGAGATTGTTAGTCATTAGATCCGGCTCGACGGGCACGATCGTCGCGCCGACCATCGTCACTGCGAGCCAGGTCGCGATATACGTGTGAGACGGCACGATGACTTCGTCGCCAGGGCCAACGCCGACAGCACGCAAGGCGAGCGCGATAGCGTCGAGGCCATTTGCCATCCCAACACAATGGTCTGCACCGACCCAGGTAGCGAACTCCCGCTCGAAGTTCTCCACTTCGGCGCCCAGGACGTACCGACCTGACGTCAAGACGCGGCGGATCGCCTCTTCGATAGGAATTGCGAGTTCAGTGTAGGCCGCCTTGACATCGAGAAAAGGGATCATTCCTGACTCCCAACCCCACTAACGAAATCTTCGTAGCTGTGAATGTAATCTTTTGGATCGTAATACTCTGACGCTAAAACGGCAAGGACCGCACTTGGAGAGTATTTATACTGTACGCCCCAAACTCGCCCAGGGAGAAACAGCCCGAGATCGGGACTGTCGAGTACGAACTCTTCTCGAATCCTGCCGTCATCTACAACAACAGCTACACTGCCGCCAATGCAAAAAATAAGTTCTTGGCAGGTCGCGTGCGCATGGCCGCCGCGCAACTCGTTTTGCGGCACATTGAAAACCAGGAAGTATCGTTTCGGCGTGAAAGGGATGTTCCGGCCGAATTCACCGAAGGTCAGGCTCCCTCGCGAATCCGCGATGCGCGGGAAACGGTAAATCTTGACGCCGGCGACCGCACAGTCTGCGATACCAAAAGCCTTCGCGTCGACATTCGTGCCAAACATGTCGGAAGCGCTACGCGTTGAACCGCCGCGAAAACCGACGACCGTTCCGGGGTTGCCACGCACAATCGAATGCGCAGGAACGTCGCGCCCGACCACGCTGCCCGCCTCGACCCACGCTCCTCTACCAATCTTCACGCCGGTCATCAGCACGGCGCCAGCTCCAATGTGGCTGTGTGGACCCACCACGATGGTTGTCGAGCCGGGGATTGAGCCGACCATAATGGAGGTCGTCGATACGTTGGCTTCTACGTGGCAGTCCGAGCCGATTTCGGTGTCGTGAGCTAATATGACCCCGCCAAGGAGCGTTGTGCGCGCGCCGATATTCGTGTCGCCGTCGAGAACGCACTTTGGTCCGATATTGACGCCGGCCTCAATCTTGACCCGCGTCCCGAGCGATGCGCTAGGGTCGATGTGGAAGTCACTCATTCCGTGCGCATCTCGATTGTATCCCACGGCACGTAGCTGTTCCCGACGGGAATGTCGACGCGAGCAGAGCACCAATTCGTCGAGAGGCCCGCCAGGACCTACGCTTTTAAAATTTGGACTGCGCCCAATGTCAAAAACTCTCTCAACGCTGCCAGAGGTCCGGGGCAGAATTGTCTCGCGATCCTGACGGCGGCCGCTTCCACGAGCCCACATCCTGAAAAATGAAGCAACGCTCACGCCCAAGGACTTGCCAGCGCTGCGGCGACAGTGGTTGGGTGCGAGGCGCACGACGAGTTGCCTTGGCTGATCGAAAGCTAGCCCCATTGCGATGCGCCGGGCGTGCCGTGCAATCCTTTTGGTGGCCGGGACGATCCGCCTGACGACAGCCGCATCATGGTGGGGTCTGAGAAGGCCAAGCCGAACTAGGCCGAATCACGCATCCTCACCGCCTGCGATGTGCCTCCATCCCAGCTAAATCCGCCCTCGTCCTTCTCGGCGTGCCCGCGCGCGCCGCCGAGCCGCCATCGCCGCCTGATCCGATCATGACGCCCGGCGCCGCCGACCCGCGGCGACCCGTAATGTCGTCTGCAACAGCACGACGCGCGGGCGCCGGCACGTCTCGACCGCGATGAAGGCCGCGGTGCTCACCCTACTACATCCCGGATGCCGAAAGTCCGTTCTACGAAATCGACCACTTGGTGCCAGCCGCAAGAATGCCGGCTCGACGTGCTCGAACGGGTCCACCTCGGCCGCGCTGATCATCATTGCCGCGGACGGCGGAACGGGGGGCGCCGGGGTTAACGCATGGCGACGAGATCAAACTCTTCGATACTCTGGCTGCCGGCTCCGGATTTACCCGTCCACAAGCATCACAAGCAGAGCTTGCGGGACCTCCAGAATGATGGCCGTCACGTGCAAGGCTTTGCCCTGGAGCCAATCGTTCGCCGGACAAAACAAACGATTCTTGAGCATTTCGCTGAACGAAAACTCTTCTATCAACGGCGATGTGTCGGCCTTGATCGCGTGCACCTCGAACCGATCACCCACGATCTCAACAACGTGGCGGAGTACCTCTTCAAAAGCATCCATCTTGGTTTGATCGAGGACGCCGACATTATCGTTCGGCCGAAACACATTAGCGAGCTTCGCAACGCCCCTCGAATCCGAGGGAATTCTCCGATCTTGGATGAAAATCAACTGGAGCCAACTATATCGGAGATGTAGTCACGCTTAATCGTCAAGTCTGTCCTGGGCACCAGCAGCTAGTGCGAAGCAGACCGAGCAGCGGTGGGGGGAGGGAATCCCGGCCGCAGTGGCCCAGATCGTCCAGGATTCACTGATTTGCGTCGATTGAGACAAGAGATGGGAAGGGCCGCCAACACGGCCCTTCCCGAGAACCCTGCTTTAGTGGAAGTCGGATGAGGGCGAGCGGGGGGCTTGGTAGCCGGCACGTTGGACGTAAGTTTGCCTTCGAACTCGACCAATCCACCCGGCTTGTCCTGGACGCGCGAGATTTGGAGGTAACGAAACTCTCCGAATGCCAGCGAGAACAGAGAGTGCATCGACGCATGCGGTTCCATGCGACCAAGAGATAGCGGTCGAGCACCTCCTTCATCGTAGGCATCTCTGACTTCTTAGGCTTTCTCGCGGATTTACCGCTTTTCGGACCAAGAAGACGCGGAGCGCCGTAGGACGTTGATCCATCGTCTTCTTCGGCAAGCGGCTCGCTCGCAATTGCGTCGTCCGGGTTTTCAAGTTGGCGCAATTGCCGCGGTTCTTGAGCGGGAGGTGACGCACAAAGCTCTGTTAGACCACGGAAACCGCCGTCGCTCATCAGCATTCTTAGAACATCCCGCGTGCTAATCCGCCCTTCGAACAGAGGCGCAAAGGCACTCGCGTGGGCGGCAGCCCTGTCGTCTGGACGAAGGTCCAGAAGACGGCCGGCGCCGCGATCCGCGCCACCAAGATCGAGCTGGCGCATCTCGACCGCGTCGATATCGGCACGCAGGACGATCAGCAGGCTTCCGGCTCGCTGCTGTACGACGGCGTCGTCATCAGCCAGTACGAATGCTTCCGCCACACCAATTCCTGGATCGTCGGCGGCACGCACAACGGCGTCACGCTTTCCGGTAATTCGGCAAACACGTTCGGCGTCGCTATTTCCAGGATTTCAACACGTGGGTCACGCGCTGGGGTAACGGCGTCTCAATCGCGGGCGGCGCGAACGCGAACCTCGACTCCAACATCTTCTTGAACGGACGCTACGGCGTCTACGTCTCGACCTCGATCATCAACGTCTACAATCGCGAGGTTTTCTTCGGGCCGAACAGCGCCGTCGATTCGAATGGTCAGGGCGGCCTCTACGTCGACACCGGCGCGGTGAATTATCTCTCGGCCACGGGCGGCTGGTTCTGCGGCACGACTGCCGGCAACGGCGTCACGATTGTCGCCGGCCAGCCGAGCAACGCCATGCTCAAATTCGTCGCGTGCCGTATCTACGGCAACTCCCAGCACGGCCTCACGACCGCAGATGGCCAAGCGCTCATTGTCGCAAGCTGCGAAGCGATTGGAAACGGGACCAGTACGTCGACCGGCGGCCATGGTATTTACATTAACGGAACGACGACAGGTTACGTCAGCATCACCGGGAACAAGGTCACGAATAACGGGACGGGTGGCGCCGGTTGGGGCATCATTCTCTCTGGGGTGAACCCGTTTTTTAATGTGACGGACAACGAGTGCTTTGGGAATACAACAGGCGCGATCAGCAACACTTCGGGCTATGGCCCAAATCAGATAATTGCAAACAATCCCGGCGCGACGACGGCGAACAGCATGACGAACTCTCTCGTCATGTACAATGCAAGCAACGTCAATTGGGATATAGATCGGACGCAAAACACCTATACGCTAGGCGCTGGCGCCACGTTGAACTTGCCGCCCGGCTCGGGTTTTGTAATCGTCAACAATAACAACGATGGCAACGCGGGTGCCTTCGTGTGCGGCGGCGGCGCGGCAGTCCTTCTCGGGCAGTCGGGCTCGTCATTCGCCGCTGGTGTCACGAGCGGCAAGGTTAGCCTGTCCTACAACTCGTCGGGCGCCTGCTACATGATCACCAACGGGACGTCAGGAAGCGTGACGCTGATGCTCTGCACAATTAAGACGCGAGGTGCGGCCTAATCACCTGGCTTCTGGCCTTCGCATCGCGCGCACGAGGATCGCACCGTCCGAAGGCGCCCTCGCCCCATCGGGTCGGCGCGGTTCCATGCAGCCCCGACTGCCTTTCACCACCACCGGATTAGGATGGGTGATCACAAAGCGCATCGCGGAATCGATGTAGGCGTCCATAGTCTGTGCTCCTATTTCCTATAGTCCGCCAACTTCATCGCCGCCCTTGGCCCCCCCGGCCAAGGGCGGCCTTTTTTGCTAATTCATCCACTCTACGTTCACGACCACGCCCCCGTCCCCATCGGAAGAGCAGACGAATTCGGGGCCGTCCACTACCCGAACTACATGAAATCCTAGCTTGCCGACGTCCGCGAGCCCGCTGCCCAGCAACGCGTCTAGGTCGCGGCGGACGCGCTGCTCGATCGCGCTCCGACCGCCTGGCAGATCAGCCGCGGCCGCAACCGCCGATCGCGTGAAGGTTAATTGATAGCTCTTCACCTCAATAGATCTTTCTCATGGCTTTCAATGTTTCTGTTTTCTACTTATTATTCGAGACCGAAGGCGTCGATTCTAGCCTTGTTTGCACAAAACAAGATGTCGTCGAGGCATCCTCGCTGGATCATGTTTTGATGCAAGAATTTGGTGATCCCGTCGGCGCGCACGATCTGGAGATCGGTACCCGTTGTCTGTGCCAGAAAGCATCCAAACTCGCTGACGATGCGCTCTAGTATAGCGCGCGGCGAATGATTGCCATATGTCGTGAGGGCGTAAGAATTAAACTCCATAAAGATTAACGGAGCAAAGAGTTCATTTACTTTTTTCATCCCGTCAAGGACGCCGACCTCAAAACCTTCGACGTCGATTTTAACAAAGTCTACTTGAGACAGAGCCTCTTCATCCGCGATGCTATCGAGGCTTCGCATTGAAATCAAATGGTTACCACCTATGTGACTCGCCGAACTGTCCCCGCTTGCACTGACAAAACCGACCGTGGCATCGCTTGCGCCGATGCAGCAATTTAAAGACCGCTGTTTCTTGATGCCGTTGAGGCGCACAGTCTCGTTAAGGCAACTAAAGACTACGGATGGCTCGATAGATATTATATAAGCGCCGTTTACAAAAATATCCATTAGCGTCGTAGTGACGCCTATGTTTGCCCCGACGTCGATTAATGTCGAGCCATCTGGAAGATGATGCTTTAATACAGCACAAAAAAGATTGTTGCTGCCGACGTTCAGTCCGACATTTTCAAAATAAGCGTCCCCAAGTATACCGCAAAACTTTAAGTCGCGGCCCGCGAAGCCCACGCTTCGAATGCTCATACTCAATGGACTGCCTCCTCGGTCGTGCGCGATCCGCGTTTAGGGATTTATGCATAGAGTATCAGATCAAAATCAAAAAGGCTGCCCTTTCGATGTTCGGCGAATGGCGCGTGTCGCACCAGCGGCAGCTACCTGCGGCCGAGCCACGCGTCCTTCTTGCCAAGCCTAGGCGGATATGACATTTTTGTGATGACAATCCCTGGAAAGGAAGACGGCAGCCGTGCACACCTTGAAAATGTCTGAGCGGCTGGTGTTTCATCATCTTCCGAAAACCGCAGGGACTTCTTTACACAACGAACTAGCCAATTTCTTTCGGGAGGATACGATTTGTCCTGAAAGAGGCCCTTCGTTGTGGCGTTTTTCGAACAAGGAAATGGAGAGCTACAGGTTCTTTTCTGGTCATTACGACAAGTTCAACGTCGATCTTGTCCCCGGGCCGAAGACATTAATAACGTTCTTGCGCGAACCTATGTCTCGGATCGTTTCTCTTTATTATTTTTGGCGATCCCATAAATGGGACTTTATCAACGCATCTGGCTCTGAAGTGTTGCGGCTCGCAAAGTCGCTGCCGCTTCTTGATTTTCTATCGGGTCGGCAACGGTCGATCCGTGTCAACTTAGAAAACGCTCTTTGTCGCACCTATTATGGGCGCGACAATTATACGAGAAGGTATGGAGCACAAGACGAATTTTTTGCTGATTGGGCTCTGTGCAATATTCGGAGGTACAACTTCGTTGGTTTTATGGAGACATTCGACGAAGATGTCGCCCGTTTACGGCAGGTATTGGAACTCCCGCAGCTTTGTCCAATACCGACGGATAATCGTCGCGGTGAGATACCGGAGAACGAGCGCGACTCTCGCGAGCATCCGGGTGAGATGCAGGAGATCACGCCAGAAATTAGAGCAGCCCTTGAAGAACTGACCAACATTGATCGCATCTTTTACGAGAAAGCCTTTGCGGAACGTTTGACGTTGGCCTCCCCTATCCGAATTGATATTCGGCTAGGCTCCAGTTTCGGCGCGATCGCATCGCCGTTGCCGCCGACTGGGTCGTCGATCGGGAAGAACCGTAGGAACGTCCGCTCTCGACATTCGTGCGCCCTGCCGGGGCGGCGTCTTTTCGTTGCGGGGTCGGTCCCGACTCGACTCATACCCCACTCCGCCAATAGAACATTCCAGGAACACGCGGAGCCGCCATGGGCAGCATGAAGGACCAGCTTGGCGACAACCTGCCGACGATCGGCGACTCGCGCCGCCAGGGCATGTCCACCTTCTCAGTCCACTGCGGCGCGCCGTGCGGGCACGTCTCGAAGCTCACCTTCGACGCGCTGCGGCTGCCGGACGAGACGTTCTTCATCGACATCCCGAAGAAGCGGCGCCTGCGCTGCTCGAGCTGCGGCCGGCGCGCCAATCGTAGAGGTCAAGAAATTGGCTTTGCTTCTCGCTAACCGCTCCATGCTCGACCTGCTCCGCCCTAGAGAAGACAGGCGTTTTCCAGCCGCCAGCTAGAGAGATCGTCGCATCAGCGCGTTCAGCGGTCGGGTAAAAGCGGAAGCAACCGTCGCCGAGGATCGGAGCGTTCTGCCAGAGGAAGGCGATGGGCCGCTCAGACATGGGCCGCCTCCGTGGTCGGAAGGCGGGCGGAGAAGTTTGGCAGAAAAGGCCTAAGCCATTGGCGTAGGAACCAGGGTTTTACAGAAAACTCGTAGTAGAGACTTTGAAAATGCTCGGATAACCGAGGCATCATAATCCCCGTGTCGGGGGTTCGAGTCCCTCCTCCGCTACCAGCGCCTCTTGCTCTCTCCAGTCGCGAGTCAGACGGCAAACCGTTGAATCGTTGGCCCTGACGCGACTCCGCTGGGATCGACTGCGAGACGTCTCGCAATGGTGTCTCACCCTCGATCCGACGATGCCTGCCGACATCGAGGGTCAGTCGGCCAAGGCGACGGGCGACACTCGGGTTCGCTTTGTTGCGAGGGCAACGTACACGCCCGCGCTCACGAAGAGGGCCACCAGCGCCTCCCCGTATTGCGGCAGCAGGAAGTGAAACGCGAGAGAGACACCCGAGCCGATGCCCCAGGCGATGAAGGCCTGCGAGCGGTAGGGCACGGGATCGCGCCCGACGCTGATCGACTTGAACCCCAGTTGGTCGAGGATGATGATCGCGCCGATCGGCGGCACGAAGATCCCGAGCAAGCTCAGCCAGCTGGGAAACAGGTTCCACACGCCGGCCAGCGCGGCGAGGCATCCGAGGATACCGAGGATCAACGTCAGCCGCCGCATCGGCTCTTGAACAGATGGCTGTAGCCGACCGCCCCATTGTAGAGGCAATGCGCGCAGACCGACCCCAGATTGAAGAAGACGAACACGACCGCGAGGGTGGACAGCAGGATCCCGTGGCCGCGGAGGATCGGTATGAAGTCGCCGCCGTTGTGGATCGGATCGACGGCGCTTCCCGCTGCGACGATGACGGCGCCGAACAGGAAGGCGACGGCGTTCGCGATCGGGAACGCCGTGAACGATGCGGCGACCGCCTCCTTGCCGTTGCGCGACCAGCAGGTGAAGTCCGCCGTCATGGTGCCGCCGTCGGCGAAGCCTGCGACGACCAAGCTCACGGCGCCAGCGACGTTCGAAGGCGACATCAGCCTTGGTTCGACCTACGGCGGCAATTTCGCGAAGGCGCTCGGCGCGATCAAGGCGCGCGCCATCGTCATGCCCGGAGAAACCGACCGCTACTTCCCGCCGGTCGACAGCCTGGAGGAGGTGCGGCACATGCCGAATGCGGTCTGTCGTCCGATCCCGTCGATCTGGGGCCACATGACCGTTTGAACCCGACGGATCAGCTTTTCATCGACGACGCCCTGCGCATGGCGCTCGGCGAGAGCTGATGACGCGCTACCCTGCTTGCGGGCGTTTCGCGACCAGGTCGATCTCGACGAGCGCGTCCGTAGGCCAGGCCCGTCACGCCGACGCAGGTGCGGGCCGGGCGCCGGTCGGCCGGGAAATAGCTGGCGTAGGTCGTGTTGAACTCGGCATAGTCCGGCTTGAAGCGCGTGAGATAGACCCGCGCCATCACGACGTGCTCGAAGCCGAGGCCGAGACCCGCGAGCACGAGCGCGAGATTGGCCATGACGGCGTGGGTCTGGGCGACGATACCGTCGGGCAGGACGCCGGGGGTCGCTGGGCAACCCGGCATCTGGCCCGTCACATAGACCATGCCATCCGCCTCGACCGCGTGGCTGAACGGCGCCACCGGCGTCGGGCCGCCCTCGATCATGTGAAACTGCATCTCGTCGCCCTCCTCGTCGCCGATCGTCATTCGCAGCGGAACACGCTCTTGCGGATGGACCCATGCACGCCCCAATTCGCGTCGACGACCTGCGTCACGCCGAAATCGGTCGCAACCGACATCAGCGCGATCGCCTCGTCCTCGCTGAGCTTGTGCACGGTCATCAGGAACCGCCGCATCTTGCGGAAGGCGTCCCGCATCGCACGATCGAGGCTGGAGTGTCGCGCGACCTCGGTCTGCGCGTCCGGCCCGAGTTCCGCGAGGTAGTTGGGAAAGGTGAATCCGTAGACGGACCATTGCGCGTCCGTTTCCAGGAGCGGGTGGGTCAGGCCCTCGAGGATCGTGCCGCCGAGCTCGTCCTTCTTGTGCAGGACGAACTCGAAATCGCCGGTCAGCGACGTTTCGATCGCGGTCCCCCCGAGCTCGCTGTCGCCCTGCGCCGCATGGGGATCGCCGACCGAGAAGAAGGCGCCCTGCACCGCCACAGGATAGTACATCCGGGCGCCTTTGCCGATGCGCCAGTCGTCGATGTTGCCACCGGTGTAGCTCGGCGGGATCGAGCTGACGAAGTCGCTTTCGGAAGGGGCCAGACCCATCGTGCCGAAATGCAGCCGCGCCGGCACCTTGATGTTGGGGAGGATATTTTCGCGCCGCCGGACCAGGGCATGATCGACGCGCACGCCCGGATAATCGATCGTTTTATGGACGATCCCGTCGGGGTCGGTTTGCGGTGTCCAGACGTAGTTGTAGACCGCGCGCGCGAACGGCTCGCCGGACGTGTCCAGCTCGAAGATGGTGATCACCTCGCGCGGCTTCGGCTCCTCGATGAGGTCGTTGTAGTGAAAACCCCAGGAGGCCGCGGCATTGGAGCCGAAGCAGCGCCCCATATGGCAGGCATGGCAGCTCGGGCGCGGGCGGACGTCGAGCACCCGAACCTCGAGGATGTCGCCCGGCTCGGCATCCTCGATTGCGACGGGCCCCGTCAGCAGGTGCACGCCGATGCCTTCGCCGGATCCGAGCACGAACGGTCCCTGCGTCGGTCCGGCGCCCCGGCGTGTGACCGCCTTGTGATCGCGAGTCCAGCGGAACACGCTTTCGGCGCCGGGATCCTCGGCGATCATCCGCTCGTAATCGTCGTTGGCGTGATGCGTCAGCGTCTCGATCGTCGCGCGGTCGCCCGAGCGAAGCGTGAGCGCTGGGCTCACCACCTTGCTGAAATAGCCCCAGTGGACGGTTTTGGGGGAAACGGCGAGTGTGTGATGAGTCTGGGTCATGGACGGACCGGGCCTCCGCGTGAATATCTTCTTAGGCGAGAGCGTCGCCGGCGCTCGCGCCGACCACGTTGAGGAAGCGCTGGGTCAGCGGGTTTCGCGGATGTCGCAGCAGCTCGCGAGCGGGCCCCTCCTCGGCGACGGCGCCACTGTGGAGGAAGACGATGCGGTCGGCGACTTCCTCCGCGAAGCGGAGCTGGTGCGTCGAGATGATCATCGTCAGGCCATCCTCGACTGCAAGGCTGCGGATCACCTCCAAAACCTCGCCGACCAGCTCGGGATCGAGCGCGGAGGTCGGCTCGTCGAGAAGCAGGACGCTGGGGTTGGCCGCAAGCGCGCGCGCGATCGCGACGCGCTGCTGCTGGCCGCCTGACAGGTGGCGCGGCAGCGCATCGGCGCGCGGGGCGAGGCCGACCCTGGCGAGCAGCTCATCGGCGCGCCGGTTCGCGTCGGTGAGGGAAAGGCCATGCACCCAACGCAGCGGTCCCGCCACGTTCTCCCGCGCCGTCAGGTGGCCGAACAGGTTGAATTGCTGGAACACCATGCCGACGCCGAGTCTGGCGCGCTCGTCGGCCAGCTCGCGCTGCGACAACGGCCTGCCGTTGGCCCGAAAGCCGGACCGCTCGCCGCCCACCTTGATGAGGCCGCCATCGGCGGTCTCCAGGTGGTTGATGCAGCGCAGAAGCGTGCTCTTGCCCGACCCGCTCGGCCCGAGCAACGCGACCACCTCGCCGACACGCACAATGATGTCGAGCCCGTCTAAAACGGTTTGGTCGCCGTACCGCTTGCGCAGGCCGTCGACCTCGATCGCCTCGTTATTGCCGGCGAGGATCGCCGCCCGCTTGCCGTAGTCGATCGTCGACGCCCGGATCGAACGTTTGGCGGCCTCCGGTTTTTCCGGCGGGTCCGCCGCATGGATACCCGCCGCGCCCAACGCATCGAGATGCGCGCGACGCCACGGGCGCAGGCGTGCGAGCCGCTCCTGCGATGTCACGCGGTCGAGATCAAGGGCGCGCTCGACCCACAATTGGACAAGGCTGATGAGGCCTGTGAGGACGAGGTAGATCAGGCCCGACGCGATGAAGATCGAAAAGAAATCGAACGTCGACGAGGCGAGCTGCGTACTCCGCAGCGTCAGTTCCTCGACCGAGATGACGGATGCCAGCGATGAGTTCTTCAAGGCGCTGACGGCCTCGTTGCCGAGACCCGGCACCATCGTTCGGATCGCCTGCGGCGCGATCACGCGTCGCATCAGGACGGCAGGCGTCATGCCGAGAGCCTGGCCGGCCACGATCTGCCCGCGGTCGACACCGATCACCCCGGCGCGGAGGATCTCGGCGATGAACGGTCCCTCGTTCGCCGCCAACGCGAGGCCTGCCGCGCCGATCGCCGAGAGCTTGATGCCGATGTAAGGCAGCGCGTCGTAAGCGAACACGAGCTGCAGGATCAGCGGCGTCCCGCGGAAGATGATCGTGTAGGCTCGGGCGATGCCAGCGAGCAGCACGAAGCGGCTGAGCTGCATCGCCGCGAGCACGAGTCCCACCACCAGCCCACCGAGCAGCCCAAGCGCCGTCACCACGACGGTGAACTCGATTCCCTTGAGCAGATACGGCAGCGACAGGTAGTGGAAGAAGAGGCCCATCAGGGCGCCAGCACGAGCTTCGGCGCCTCCACCGAGCCGGAGCCGAGCGACCATTTCTTCAGGAGTTTGGTCTCGATGCCAGCCTTCTGGAGCTCGGTCAGGGCGGCCAGGATCGCATCTCGGAACGCAGGCTTGCTCTTCGGCACGCCGATGGCGACCGAATAGGGCAAGGTCACCGCGGCCGCCTTGGCGAGCTTGTCGGGATAGGCTTTCACGGCCAGATCGACAGTGTTGACGTCGTTGACATAGGTGTCGGCGCGGCCGGCGAGGATCGCCTGGATGCAGCTGGAATCGTTGTCATAGAGCTGGATCGAGGCCTCAGGTTTCCCGGCAGCCTTGCAATCTGCGGAGACCGCCTGCACCAGCGGGACTTCGACGTAGCCGGTGTTCTCGGCCGCGGTTGTTCCGCACAGCGTGGTGTTGATGCCTGTGATGCCCTTCGGGTTTCCCTTGAGGACAAGCACGCCGTCGAAGACCTTCGAATAGGTGATGAAGTCGGCGGCCTTGGCGCGCTCCTGCGTCGCGTAGAGGTCGGACATGACGAAGTCGGCCTGTCCGCTGCTCAACGTCTCCAACAGGGCGGCAAACACCACCGGCTTGTAGGTCACCGTGAAGCCGAGGCAGGCGCCCAGCGTCTCGCCGAGGTCGACATCGAAGCCGACGTATTTGCTGGGGTCCTCGGGATCGAGAGCCTCGTAGCCCGGCGTGTGGGGGTTGAGCGCATTGATCAGCGTCTTGCCCTTGAGTTCCGGATACTTGGCCTGGAGCGCCTAGCACGAGGCGGGGGGCGTGATCACCTCCGCCGAGGCAGAGGCCGCGCCTGCCAAAACGAGCAGTCCAGCCAGGGCAAGCACCCTGGTCGCGTTGCGCCCGAATTCGTTGTCGCGTCGGCGTCGCGCCAACCAGATTTTGCCGTTGCCAAAGGGGCTCACGCGTTTCTCCCTGCGTCCGCTGCTTGTCCGCGACTAAGAGCAAGAAGGGTGCCTCGAGCAGGCCAGCTAACGCTTGCCGCGCACCGAACCGAAACGGCTTGGAGCCGGCTCCCGCGGCGCTATCGGCCGAAACGGCAGCGGGCAGACCACTTCGCGTGCACGATCCTCGTTCCTTCGCAACAGATCTTCGACGAGCGCGCGAAGGCGAAGGTTCTCGCGTATGAGGTCGTTGCGTTCGCGCGCGGCAGAGGGCGTCAGGCCGCCGTACTGCGCGCGCCAGCGATAGAAGGTCCGAGTCGAGATCAACGCGCTCTTGCAGACCAGATCGATCGGCGTTCCCGCATCGGCCTCTTTCAGGAGCATCAGGATCACGTCCTCGGAGTGTCGGGGCGATCTCATTCTGTCTCTCCAGGCGACTGAGCATGGTTGTCGTCTTCCCACGCGGGACGCTTGGCATCATTCTGGCAGAATTGTCGTTCTCGCGCGATCGATGAGGCAGCTGCCACGCGATTGATCACGATCGGCTGTTATTTGGCATTGCGTCGAAGATGGCAGATCCGTGATCCGATCTCGTCACAAGGTTTGGGAGTCACCACATGTCGAAACGTCACGAAATCCCCGCGGTGCCCGAGGCGATGGTCTGGGGTTATCTCGACAGCACGACACCGCCGGTGCTCACGGTGGCGTCGGGCGACGTCGTGACGCTGCATTCGTTCCCGGCCGGCGGCAAGGAATGCCTGCCACCTGACGGGTTCGTCGTCTCCGATGGCTACAAGGCGGCGCTCGACACGCTGCAGCAGGGCTCCGGACCCCATTTCATAACCGGTCCCGTCTTCGTCGAAGGCGCCAAGCCGGGCGACGTGCTGCAGATCGATATCCTGGATGTCCGCGTCAGCCAGGATTGGGGGTTCGTCGCCATTCTGCCGCTGCTCGGCACGCTGCCCGAAGAGTTCACCGAGTATGAGACCATCCACCCCAAGGTGGACCACGAACGGAACCTCTGCGTGATGCCATGGGGGACGGAGATTCCGCTCGATCCGTTCTTCGGCATCATCGCGACCGCTCCCCCGCCGGCGTGGGGCCGCTGCGGCTCGCCGGTGCCGCGCAGCTTCGGCGGCAACATGGACAACAAGGAGCTGCGCGCCGGCACGACGTTGTACCTGCCGGTGTTCAACGAGGGTGCGCTGTTCTTCGCCGGCGACGGGCACGGCGTCCAGGGCGACGGCGAGGTCTGCATCACCGCGCTTGAGACCGGCGTGACCGGCAAGTTCCGTCTCACCGTGCGGCGCGACATGGACCTGCAATGGCCATTTGCCGAGACCAAGACGCACCTCATCTCGGTCGGCCTGGACGAGGACCTCGATGACGCGGCCAAGCAGGCGACGCGCGAGATGGTGCGCCACATCTGCCAACGCACAAAGCTGACGCGCAACCAGGCGTATATGATGTGCTCGCTTGCCGGAAACCTCCGTGTCACGCAGATGGTCGACGGCAACAAGGGGCGTGCACATGATCAGCCTCCTCCACGATGCAGCCGAGCTCGCTCTCGAAGACGCGCGCCGCCTTGCCGACGATCTCGCGTACCTGAGGATCGACCGCCGCGTAGCCCCAGTCCGCGCTGTAGGCGACGCGCAGGCCGCGCAGATCGCCCGGGCGCGCGGCGTCCACCCAGCCGACGCCCTCGTCGGGCAGCGAGTGACGATCGCGCATGTCGGGGCCGGCGATGGCCGAGAGCATCAGGGCGCCATCGGCGACCGTGCGGCTCATCGGCCCGATATGCTCGAGCGATTCCCAGCCGGAGACGCCGGGATAACGCTCGTCGCGGCAGCCCGGATAGAGCGGGACGCGGCCCATGCTGGCCTTCATGCCGAACAGGCCGCAATGCGCGGCGGGGATGCGCACCGAGCCGCCGCCGTCGCTGCCGAAGGCGAGCGGGCACATTCCGGACGCGACCGCCGCGCCGGAGCCGGCGCTCGAGCCCCCCGAGGTGAGCTGCGGATTCCACGGATTGCGCGTGGTCGGGAAAACGGGATTGTGGCCGACGCCGCTGTAGCCGAACTCGGGCACGTTGGTCTTGCCGAGGATCACGGCGCCGGCCGCGATCGCGCGCTCGACGACGATGTCGTCTTCCTCGGGAACGAAATCCTCATAGGCGGGCTACCCGGACACCGTGCGGATGCCCTTGGTGCAGATGAGGTCCTTGATGCCGATCGGCACACCGGCGAGCGGCCCGACCTCCTCGCCGGACGCGATGGCGTCGTCGATGCGTGCCGCCATCTTCAGCGCGAGGTCCGGCGTGGGCGTGCAGAACGCGTGGAGCGTCGGCTCCAGCGCGTCCATCCGCGCAATCGCGGCACGCGTCGCCTCGACCGCGGAGACCGTCCGCTGGCGAACAGCTTTGGTCAGCGCGACCGCATCGAGAGCGCAGAGATCATCCATGAGAAAAGAGTCGCAATCCCCGGGCCAGAAAGCGCATCGAGGTCGAGGACGCGGCAAACATTTCGTTGTGCTCGAGTGGGTGCGACAAGGTTTTGCACGCGACAATCGAGCTCGCGACCTGGGCTGCGGGCCAAAGGCTGGTAGGGATGCCTCCGCTGATCGCATCATCGCCTTGGTACACGGCTTCTCCCCTCCTCCTTTCGTCGCCTCTCATCGGCAAGCGGACTAAGCGATTCGACGTATTCGACCGCCCGCAAAGGCAGGCTAAATGATGCGTTAGCCACTGCTTCCCTGAACGAAGTCAGAGGTCAGGGCCGTCGCATCGTTCCTCCCCTAGGGCTCAGCGACGGCCCGCCGTTGCTTCCAAGTCTGTCGCAGCGCGAGCCCGGACACGCCGGCCATGACCGGCGTGTTCGAACGGCGAGGGACGGCCCACGATCCGCGAGCCGACCGCCGGTCAATGGCTCAGCATCCAGGGGCGCGCGCCCGGAAAGGACTTCGCGGCGCCGCCGCGGCCGGCACGCGCGAGCGACCCGGACATCCGTTGCGAGGGACCGCAGCACCCGCAGCCAGACGGATGAGCGCCGCGCGACAGACGCGGCTCATGGCGCGAGCGCTCGTTGACCTCCATGCCCTGCCGCGCGCCCGACTCCATCATCGCCAGCGCGGGCGCCTTGAGGATCGCGCGCGGCGCCTGCGCGCCGCACGTGTTGCACGGCGCCGGCCTGTCGAACTCCGACATCGGCCGGTAGGCCGAGAACGGCCCGCAGGCCGCGCAGGCATAATCGTAAAGCGGCATGGTCAGAGGTCCGGAGCGGTGGGCAACTTCACGCTGCCATCGAGGAACTTGGTCGGACCTGCCGCGCTCGGGTTGATGTCGAAATCGAAGATCTCGGTCGGAATCCAGAGCGTGGCGCAGGCGTTCGGTACGTCGACCACGCCGGAGATGTGGCCTTGCACCGGCGCCGTGCCGAGGATCGAATAGGCCTGCTCGCCGGAATAGCCGAACTTCTTCAGATACTCGATCGCCGCCAAACAGGCCTGGCGATAGGCGACGCCGACGTCGAGGTAATATTGCTTGCCGATCTCGTCGACGGAGATGCCGTCGAAGATGAGGAAGTCGGTGTAGTTCGGCTTGATCGGCGACGGCTTGAAGACCGGGCTCTTGATCCCGTATTTCGACATGCCGTCCTTGATGAGCTCGACCTTGAGATGCAGCCAGCCGGCCATCTCGATCGCGCCGCAGAAGGTGATCTCGCCGTCGCCCTGGCTGAAGTGCAGATCGCCCATCGAGAGGCCGGCGCCCGGCACGTAGACGGGGAAATAGATCTTCGAGCCGCGCGACAGATCCTTGATGTCCATGTTGCCGCCGTGCTCGCGCGGCGGCACGGTGCGGGCGCCGGCGGCGGCGGCCTTGTCGAAGGCGTCACCCTTCAGGCGGCCCATGTGCGCGGTTTTCGCGAAGGGCGGGTTGGCGACGCCGGTCGGATGATCGGGATTGGCGGCGATGAAGGCGGTCTCGCGCTCGTTCCACAGGTCGAGCAACTTCGGGTCCGGCAGGCAGCCGATGAGGCCGGGATGCACGAGGCCCGCGAAGTTCACGCCCGGCACGTGGCGCGAGCTCGTGAACATGCCTTTGATGTCCCAGATCGACTTCTGCGCCGTCGGGAAATGGTCGGTGAGGAAGCCACCGCCGTTCTTGCGCGAGAAGGCGCCGTTGAAGCCCCAGTCGCCGCCGGGCAGCGCGCCGATATCGAGGATATCGACGACGAGGAGGTCACCTGGCTCGGCGCCCTCGACGCCGATCGGCCCCGACAGGAAGTGGACGATCGAGAGGTCGATGTCGCGGACATCCGAGGCGTCGTCGTCGTTCTTGATGAAACCGCCGGTCCAGTCGTAGGTCTCGATGATGAAGTCGTCGCCCGGCGCGACGGTCGCCACCATCGGGATGTCGGGATGCCAACGGTTGTGCACCATGTCGTTGTCGTAGGCCGACTGCGTGACATCTACCTTGATGATCGTCTCGGTCATGGTGCTTCTTCCTTCGTTGGTCTTTGAAAGCAAATCAGGCCGCGAGCAGCTCTTTCAGTGCCTTGTCGAGGATCTCGATGTCGTCCGGGCTGGTCCCGGGACCACCGGCGAAATGGCCCCAGAAGGTTTGGATGGTGCGCAGCTCGGCATTCGGCATCGCCGCCGCCTCGATGGCGTTGTCTTCCGGCGGGAAATAGAGGTCGGTGGAGGCCGGCATCAGGATCGCCTTCGCCTTGATGGCGCCGAGCGCGGCCTTGACGTCGCCCTTGAATATCTCGTTGGCGCTGATGTCGCCGTTCTGCCAGGTCCACAGCATGGCGAGAAGATTGTTGGCGTCGCGATCGTAGAAGAGTCCCTCCCAGAAGCCGACGAGGAAATCCTCGAGCGAGGCGTAGCCCATATCTTTGATGTCGGCTTCGATCCGATAGAACGCCTGCGACAGGCCCCAGCCCGCATAGACGCGCCCGAACGCGCGCAGCCCTTTGTAAGGTGGGCTCTCGTACCATCCGTCCTTGAAGGCCGCGTCGGCCTGGAGCGCCGCCTTGGCGCCTTCGAGAAAGACGAAATTGTGCCGCGAGCATTTCGCCGATCCCTGAAACGGCAGGATCTTCGGCACCATCTCCGGAAACATCACGCCCCAATGATAAGTCTGCAGGGCGCCCATCGACCAGCCGGTGACGAGGACGAGCTTCTCGATCCCGAAATGCTCCGTCACGAGGCGGTGCTGCGCCTTGACGTTGTCGTAGGCCGTCACATTCGGAAACCGCGGACCGTTCCACGGCGCTGGCGTGTTGCTGGGCGACGACGAGAGCCCGTTGCCGAACATGTTCGGGATGATGATGAAGTATTTGTCGGGATCGAGCGCCTTGCCAGGCCCGATCAGCCACTCGTTCTCCGTGTGCTGGCCCGAGTACCAGGTCGGATAGACGATTGCGTTGTCCTTGGCGGCGTTCAGCGTACCGAAGGTCTTGAAGGCGAGCTTGGCCGACCGGAGGGTCTTGCCGCACTGAAGAACGAAATCGCCCAGCTCGAAGATCTCGTAGTCACGCATCAGCGACTCTCCTCAAACCGACAGGTATCGTGCGACCTTCGCCTCATCGATGTCGCCGCGAGCGTCGTTGTGAACGATCTCGCCGTTCTCGATGACCGCGACGCG
Source organism: Beijerinckiaceae bacterium (assembly GCA_965277735.1). Lineage (GTDB taxonomy): Bacteria > Pseudomonadota > Alphaproteobacteria > Rhizobiales > Beijerinckiaceae > RH-AL1. The sequence goes on along the minus strand of CBDIDO010000003.1, from coordinate 1,620,796 downwards.
GTCGGCGACGTCGAGCGCGAAGCTCAGGACCTGCTCCGACACGAGGATCGAGAGACCCCGCTCGTCGCGGATCCGGCGCAGGGTGCGACCCATCTCGCGGATGATCGACGGCTGGATGCCCTCGGTCGGCTCGTCGAGGAGCAGCACCTTCGGCTCGCTCGCCAGGGCGCGGGCAATCGCAAGCTGCTGCTGCTGGCCACCGGAGAGATTGCCGCCGCGGCGCTTGCGCATCTCCTTGAGCACCGGAAACAGCGTGTAGATGTCGCCGAGCATCGAGCTCTTGCTGCCTTTGCTGAGACCGGTCTCGATGTTCTCCTCTACCGTCATGGAGGAGAAGACCATGCGGCCTTGCGGCACGTAGGCGACGCCGCGGGCGACCCGCTCGTAGCTCTTCAGGTTGGCGATCTCGCTATCGGCCACACGCACGGTGCCGCGCCGCGTCGGGATCAGGCCGATGAGCGCTTTCATCAGCGTGGTCTTGCCCATGCCGTTGCGGCCCATGAGCGCGACGATCTCGTTCTTGGCGACGGCCAGGCTCAGCCCGTGCAGCACCTCGCTCTGGCCGTAAGCGACATGCAGGTCTTCGATCGAGAGAATTGACGCCGACATCCTGTTCTTCCCTCAATGACCGAGATAGACCTCGATGACCTTCGGATCGTTCTTCACCTCGGCCATCGTGCCTTCCGACAGGATCTTGCCCTGATGCAGGACCGTCACCTTGCGGGCGATGTCCTCGACGAACTTCATGTCGTGCTCGATGACGATCACGGAGCGATCCGCGATGATCCGGTTCAAGAGCTCGGCGGTCTTCAAGCGCTCGCTGACGCTCATGCCGGCGACCGGCTCGTCGAGCATGAGCAGATCGGGATCCTGGATCAGCAGCATGCCGATCTCGAGCCATTGCTTCTGCCCATGGCTGAGGTATTCGGCATTCTGCTTGAGCTGGTCCTTGAGGAAGATGATCTCGGCGATCTCCTCGACGCGCGAGACGACCGCTGCGTCGCGCTTGAACGTCAGCGCGCCGAACACGCTGCGGCCTTTCGGATAGGAGATCTCCAGGTTCTCGAAGACGGTCAGCTCGTCGTAGATCGAGGGCGTCTGGAACTTGCGGCCGATGCCGGCGAGGACGATCTCGTTCTCGTTGAGCTTGGTGATCTCCTTGTTGCGGAACTTGATCGAGCCTTCGCTCGCCCTGGTCTTTCCGCAGATGAGATCGAGCACCGTCGTCTTGCCGGCACCGTTGGGGCCGATGATAACGCGGATGTCCTTCTCGTCGAGGTAGAAGGTGAGGTCGTTGACGGCCTTGAAGCCGTCGAACGAGACGGTCAGTTTCTCGACCGCGAGGAGATAATCTGTCTCGCTCATATCGTCCTCACTCCGCGGGAATCTGAAGGGCGTCGCTGGGGTCCTTCACGGCACGGGCGCCAAGCACCTTCTGCAGACGGTCGGCGACCAGGCTGCGGTAGACACCCGCGAGCCCGTTCGGGAAGAACAGGACCACCGCCATGAAGAGCGCGCCGAGGCCGAGCTGCCAGAGCTGCGGGAAGGCCTCCGAGAAGCTCGATTTCGCGTAGTTGACGAGCAGCGTGCCGTAGATCGCGCCGAACAGCGAGTAGCGACCGCCGACGGCCGTGTAGATCACCATCTCGATCGACGGGACGATACCGACGAAGGACGGCGACATGAAGCCGACCTGCAGCGTGAACATCGCGCCGCCGATCGCCGCAAACATCGCCGCGACGCAGAACGAGAAGACCTGGAAGCCGGCGACCGAGTAGCCGGAGAAGCGGACGCGATCCACCTTGGTGCGCATCGCGATGAGGATACGGCCGAGCTTCGAGCGCGTGATGTATTGGCCGGCGAGCAGGCAGAGCATCAACAGGATCGCGTTGACGAAGTAGAGGATCGTGTGGGCGTGATCGGTGCGGATATCCCAGCCGTGCAGCGTGCGCAGGTCGGTGATGCCGTTGACGCCGCCGGTGTAGCCCTGCTGACCGATGATCAGGATCGTCAGGATCGAGGCGACGGCCTGCGTGATGATCGCGAAATAGACGCCGCCGACGCGCCGCTTGAACATCGCATAGCTGATGAGGGCTGCAAGCAGGGTCGGCACGACGAGCACCGCGATGATTGTCAGTGGGAAGCTCTTGAACGGCACCCAGAAGGTCGGCAGCTCGGTGATCTGGTTCCAGTCCATGAAGTCGGGGATGCCCGGCGTCGACTGGATCTTGGTGTTGGCGACGCTCGAGGCCTCGAGCTTCAGGTACATCGCCATGCAATAGCCGCCGAGGCCGAAAAACACGCCCTGCCCCAGGGACAGCACGCCGCCGTAGCCCCAACAGATGACGAGGCCGACGGCGACGAAGGCGTAGGTAAGATACTTGCCAACCAGATTGAGACGGAACGGGTCGAGCAAAGCCGGGAAGACGACGAGGAGGATCACCGCCAGGATCGCGAGGTTCAGCCAGCCGGCACGGCCGAGGAAGGGGGTTCCGTTTGGCATGTGGGTTTCCTCAGCGCCGGACCTTGAGAACAAACAGCCCCTGCGGTCGCAGCATCAGAATGCCGACCACCAGCAGAAGCGTGATCACCGACGCCATCGAGCCGGAGAGAAAGAACTCGAGCGTCGACTGCGTCTGCGAGATGGAGAAAGCCGACGCGATGGTCCCGACCAGGCTCTGCGCGCCGCCGAACACGACGATGAGAAAGGCGTTGACGATGTAGAGCTGGCCCGACGTCGGTCCGGTGGAGCCGATCATGGTGAAGGCCGAGCCGGCCACGCCCGCAATGCCGCAGCCGATCGCAAAGGTGTAGCGATCGACGCGATCGGTGTTGATGCCGACGGCACCGGCGATCGCCCGGTTCTGCACCACGGCGCGGACCGAGCGGCCCCAGCGCGACTTGTACATGAGCGCGCCGACGACCAGCGTGATGATCATCGTCAGCACCATGATGATCATGCCGTTGATCGGGATCTGGATCGAGTCGCTGACCTGCCAGGAACCGAGCATCCACTGCGGCAGGTCGACGCCGACCTCGCGCGCACCGAAGACCGAGCGGTACACCTGCTGCAGGATCAGGCTGAGGCCCCAGGTCGCGAGCAGCGTGTCGAGCGGCCGATGGTAGAGCCGCTTGATCAAGGCCCATTCGACGAGGAGGCCGAGCGCGCCGGAGGCGAGGAAGGCCACCACAACGGCCACGAAGAAATAGCCGCCGAAGAGCGACGGCAGATAGGTCTGGAACGCCTTGGAGGTGAAGTAGGTCATGTAGGCGCCGAGGATCATGAACTCCCCGTGCGCCATGTTGATCACGCCCATCTGGCCGAAGATGATCGCCAGGCCGAGCGCCATCAGGACGAAGACCGAAAACAGGATGAGCCCCGCGAAGCCCTGCATCACGAAGATCGAACCCAGGTCGCTGACCGAATAGCCGCCTAGCATGGCAACCCCCTCTGGTTGGATGTCAAACCGGCCGTCAGGCTCGGATCAGCTTTGGGCGTTCGATGGACCCGGCACGCCCGCGGCGCCGGGTCCATCCGGTGAGCTTATTGGTAGCCCTTCGGGAAGGGGTTCGGCTCGATCAGCTCCGGCGTCGTGTAGACGAGGTCGAACTGGCCATCGAGCCGGGCGCGGCCCACTCGTGTCTTCGACCACAGGTGGTGGTTGGGATGGATACGAACGTAGCCTTCCGGTGCGTTCTTGAACTCGATGCCGGGCGACGCGGCGGCGATCTTGTCGACGTCGAAGCTGCCAGCCTTTTCGCAAGTGAACTTCCACAGCCAGGGCCCGAGATAGGCCGCCTGCGTCACGTCGCCGATCACCGTCTTTTCGCCCCACATCTTCTTGAACTCGGCGACGAAGGCCTTGTTCTCCGGAGTGTCGATCGACTGGAAGTACTTCATGCAGGCGTAGGCGCCAGCGATGTTCTCGCCGCCGATGCCGTCGATCTCGTCCTCGGTGACCGAGATGGTCATCAGCATCTGCTTGGAGAGATCGATGCCCGCCGCCCGGAGCTGCTTGTAGAAGGCGACGTTCGAGCCGCCGACGACGGCGACGTAGATCACGTCGGGCTTCTTCAGCTTGATCTTGTTGATGACCGAGTTGAACTGGGTGCTGCCGAGCGGGAAGTAATCCTCGCCGACGACCTTCTGATGCAGCACGTTCTCGATGTGCTTGCGGGCGATCTTCATCGAGGTGCGCGGCCAGATGTAGTCGGAGCCGAGCAGGTAGAAGGTCTTGGCGCCCTTCTGCTTCTCGACCCAGTTGAGGCCGGCGAGAATCTGCTGGGTCGCCTCCTGGCCGGTGTAGATGACGTTTTTGGACTGCTCGAGGCCCTCGTAGAAGGTCGGGTAGTAGAGCATGCCGTTGTACTGCTCGAAGACCGGCAGCACCGCCTTGCGCGAGGCCGAGGTCCAGCAGCCGAATACCGCGGCGCAATGGTCGCTGGCGAGCAGCTTCTTGGCTTTCTCGGCGAAGGTCGGCCAATCCGAGGCGCCGTCCTCCTGGATCACCTTGATCTGCCGCCCGAGCACGCCGCCGGAGGCGTTGACCTGCGCGATCGCGAGCTTCTCGGCTTCGACCGATCCCGTCTCGGAAATCGCCATCGTGCCGGTGATCGAGTGCAGGATGCCGACGGTTACGGTGTCGTCCGCGACGGCAAGACCTGTCGTGTCGACCGCTGACGTAGCGGGAGCGCCGAACGCCTTGCCGGCAAAGAAGCTCGCTGCGGGCAGTGCCGCGATGCCTTTGAGGATCTGGCGACGCAGCATGGACATCGGCGCATCGTGATCGTCGTCTTGTGACATACTCACCCCTCGAACATCCTCGCTGCCGTTGCGGCGAGTGCGAAACGCAGGGTGACGCGCGATGTGGCGCTGCAGCAATACGTAGGACCACGTATGCAGGTGCGGCAATTCGCTGATATGAGGATTGCTTCCACGCGCAGTGCTGCCGGCCGCCCGAAGCCGATGCTGGCCGCTTTGTTGCACTGCCAGACATGAGGGCCCGGGTCCGCCGGCCAGGACAGACATCACTATGGCAGGGCGTCAGCGGATCGATCGCGTCAGGCGCGAATACAATCAATGGGCGGCAAATGAGACGCTGGAGGACTTTGCCCTCCGCTTCACGGCGAAGCGCGCCCGACGATGGTCGGCGGCGCAGGTCGGCCAGACCGCGCTGGGTGCCGTCTCCTTCCTCGCGCTCGAGGCGATCGGCGGCTCCATCACGCTGAGCCACGGCTTCGTCAACGCCACGGCGGCGATCTGCGTCGTGAGCGTCCTCATCTTCCTGACGGCGTTGCCGATCTGCTTTCACGCCGCCAAGTACGGCGTCGACATCGATCTGCTCACGCGCGGTGCGGGCTTCGGCTACATCGGCTCGACCATCACATCGCTGATCTACGCGTCGTTCACCTTCATCTTCTTCGCGATCGAGTCGGTCATCCTGGCGATGGCGCTCGAGATCTGTCTCGGCATCCCGAGACCGATCGGCTACCTGATCAGCGCGCTCGTCGTCATTCCGCTCGTCGTCTACGGAATATCGGCGATCAGCCGCTTCCAGATCTGGACCCAACCCTTATGGGTCGCGCTCAACGTACTGCCCGTCGCCGCGATCGTGGTCCGCGATCCGCAGGGGCTCGGCGATTGGACGCATTTCGTCGGGAGCGCTCCCGGCGGTGGCGGCTTCAACTTTCTCGCGTTCGGGGCCGCGGCGTCGGTGGCTTTCGCCTTGATCGTGCAGGTGGGCGAACAGGTTGACTTCCTTCGCTTCCTGCCGGATGGCAAACAAAACTCGAAGGCTTGGTGGTTTGCACTCCTCTCGTCGGGTCCGGGCTGGGTCGTCGTCGGCGTAATCAAGCTTCTTGTCGGCTCTTTTCTCGCCGTTTATCTCCTCCACCACGGCGTCGCCCGCAGCGAGGCTGGCGATCCGCCGCGCATGTACGCGACAGGTTTCGCGGCGATCGTCGGTCCGGGACCGGTCTCGCTCGCGCTCACCTGCGTCTTCGTCGCCGTCTGTCAGATCAAGATCAACGTCACGAATGCCTATGCCGGCTCGATCGCCTGGTCGAATTTCTTCTCGCGCCTGACGCATTCGCACCCCGGCCGCGTCGTCTGGCTGGTGTTCAATGTCGTCGTCGCCCTTCTCGTCATGGAGCTCGGCGTCTACGAGGCGTTGGAGCGCACGCTGGCCTTCTACTCGAGCGTCGCCGTCGCCTGGGTCGGCGCCCTCGTCGCGGATCTCGTGATCAACAAGCCGCTGGGCCTCAGCCCGCCCGGTATCGAGTTCAAGCGTGCACATCTTTACGACATCAATCCCGTCGGCGTCGGTGCGATGGCGGCAGCGACCATCCTTGCCACGCTCGCGCAGGTCGGTGTTTTCGGCGCGATGGCCAAAGCCTTCTCCCCGTTCATCGCACTCGCCACCGCGCTCGTCATCGCCCCGCTGATCGCATACGCCACGCGCGGCAAGTATTACCTCGCGCGCCAGCCCACGGCCGTCGAGGACAACGGGGCCGGCGTCCGCTGTTGCATCTGCGAGAACGTCTTCGAGGCGGAGGACACAGCCTCATGCCCGGCCTACGCAGGCCCGATCTGCTCGCTCTGCTGCTCGCTCGACGCGCGCTGCCACGACATGTGCAAGCCGCACGCCCGCATGCACAAGCAGCTCGCCGACGGTCTTACCGGCGTGCTGCCGTCGCGTTGGCGGCGGCTGATCCGCCCGCACGTCGTCGAATTCGCGCTGGCGTTCGGCATGTCCAGCCTGCTCGTCGCGTTCCTGCTCGCGCTGATCGGCCTGCAGATCGGCAACGATCACAGCGTCGATCACGCGGCCCTTGTCGCGACCTTGTGGAAGCTGTTTTTCCTTCTGTTGATCGTGATCGGGGTCGGCAGCTGGCTCTTCGTGCTGGTGCAGGTCAGCCGCCGCGCGGCTCAGGACGAGATGCTCCGCCAGACCCAGCTCCTGATGGACGAGATCGCCGCCCACGAGCGCACCGATGCCGCGCTGAAACGCGCCAAGGAGGTGGCCGAGTCGGCGAACTATGCCAAGAGCCGCTACGTCGTCGGCCTCAGCCACGAGCTGCGTACCCCGCTGAACACGATCATGGGCTACGCGCAGCTGCTCGAGCGGGACCAGGGCATCGCCTCGAAGCCGCGCGGACAGATCGCCGTCATGCGCCGCAGTGCCGGCCATCTCTCGGGACTGATCGACGGCATTCTCGACATCTCCAAGGTCGAGGCCGGCAAGCTCGATCTCTCGCGCGACGAGGTGGCGATCAGGCCGTTTCTCAAGCAGATCGTCGACATGTTCGCGGTGCAGGCGGCGGCCAAGGGGATCGCGTTCGAGTTCGAGACGGGCGCCGACCTGCCGGAGACGGTCGCCACCGACGAGAAGCGGCTCCGCCAGATCATCATCAACCTGTTGTCGAACGCGATAAAGTTCACGCCCCGTGGACAGGTCGATCTGAAGATCCGCTATCGAAACGAGGTGGCCGAGTTCGCCGTGTCCGACACCGGCCCCGGCATCGCCCCGGAAGATGTCGAGAGAATCTTCGAGCCGTTCGAGCGGCTGCAGTCGGGCTTGATCGCGCCGGGGACAGGGCTCGGCCTGACGATCTGCCGCCTGCTAGCGCGGGTCATGGGCGGCGACATCCTTGTCGAAAGCAGGCTCGGACGGGGAAGCACGTTTCGACTGCGTCTCTTCCTGCCGAGGATCAACGACACGAAGGTCCCGGTGATCGAGCAACGCCTGCTTGGCGCCGACCTCGGGACCGGGCGGTCGATCCTCGTGATCGATGACGACGCGACGCATCGCGATCTGATCCACGAGGCCCTGATGCCGCTGGGCTTCACTGTGCTCGGTGCCGAGACGGCGGCCGAAGGGCTTCGCGTGGCCGACCTTACGCAGCCCGACCTTTTCGTTCTCGATGTCGGCCTGCCCGACATGGATGGCTGGCGCCTCGCCGAGCAATTGCGCGCCGCTGGTCACACCGAGGCGCGGATCGCGATGGTTTCGGCCAGCGCGATCGAGGAGCACCGCACGTCGATCGCGCTGCCGTTCCACGACGCCTACATCATGAAGCCGGTCGATATCGCCCGGCTGACCGAGACGACCCTGGCCCTGCTCGGGCTGGACGCGCTCGACGAGCCTCATATCGCGCGTCCGGCCGACACTGGCGTGCCGCTCGACGGCCTCGACCGGCCTGACGATGCGAGGCTCTCTGGGTTGATCGATCTCTGCGAGATCGGCTTCGTGCGCGGTCTGCGCGAGGCGCTGGCGGACATTGCGAAAGACGAGCGCTATCTGCCGTTCGCCGACCGTCTCCTCGTCTTTGTCGAGGCCGTCGATATGCGCGGCCTTGCCGCGGCGCTCGAGAACCTACGCGAGCCGATCTCGTGACGCCGGGCGCCTCCGACATCGTCCTCGTCGTCGACGACTCGCCCGAGACCTTGCGCATGCTCACCGACGTGCTCGATGCGGCGGGCATGACCGTGATGGTGGCGCTCGACGGCGCCGCAGCGCTGAAGGTCGCAACGCGCCTCATGCCCGACGTCGTCCTGATGGATGCCGTCATGCCTGGCATGGACGGTTTCGAGACGTGCCGCGAGCTGAAGAAGTTGTCCGGCTTCGAGCATGTGCCGATCATTTTCATGACCGGCCTGACCGAACCCGAGCACAGCGTGCGCGGCTTCCAGGTCGGCGGCGCCGACTACGTCACAAAGCCGCTCGACATCGATTCGATGCTCGCCCGCATCCGCACGCATCTCGCCAACGCGCGCAAGCTCAAGAGCGCCTTCACCGCGCTCGATGCCGCCGCGCAATTCCTTATCGCCGTGGACCAGGAGGGAAGCATCCTCTGGTTCACGCCGGAGGCCTACCGGCTCGTCGAGGAGCGCTTCGGTTCTGCCGCCGGTGGCGCGCCGCGCTTGCCTGGAGACGTCGTCGCTTGGCTGCGTCAGCACGCGGCCGGCGACCGTCCGACGGGCGCCCCCAGCGAGATCGCCTTCGGCGCGCAGGGCGCCCAGACGCGTATCGGCCTCGTCGGCACCACCGAGCGCGGCGAGATCTTGCTGCGCATCTCCGCTGTCGCCTCGCCGGATCGCGCGGCGGCACTGCGCGCGCGTTTCGCACTCACGCGACGAGAGGCCGAGGTGGCGAGCTGGATCGCGCAAGGCAAGTCCAACCGCGACGTCGCGGCGATCCTCTCGTTGAGCCCGCGCACGATCGACAAGCACCTCGAGGTCATCTTCGCCAAGATGGGTGTCGAGAACAGGACGGCGCTTGCGGCCACGCTTCTCAGCTCACCGTTCGACTGAGCCTTGCCGAGGCGCGGCGCGGATGCTTCCTCTGCGGGCGGCTTGACCGGCCCCCTGCGCGACCAGCGCACACGCATCGATCTTCTCATGTGGTTTTCATGACTTATTGCTTTAAGAGAAAGATTCTTTCTGTCTTCGAGCCGCGCACATTTTTCAGGCTTAACCCGCATGATTCCGCAGCATATTGCTGCAATTGAGGACAACCGTCGCGTTTCTCCCGGTTTTGCCGCCGAAGGCGCGTTGACTTGAGAAGTTGATGTGGTTTTGTGGTTTTATGGCGCGTGGCCATAGATAGTCCAAGGGTCATCCGATGCAGCCAATCGACCGCCGAGCTCTTCTGACGCGAGCCGGCGCCTTCGCTGCGAGCGCCGGGCTGGTGACGCTCGACACCTCGTTCCTGTGCTCCCCTGCCCTGGCGCAATCGGCAAAGCCGATGGTCTTTCTGTCGGCGGAGAACATCACCGGCAATTGGGATCCGACCGCGCATACGACGCTCTCGCAAAAGAACGTCGAAGGCTTCGTGATGGGCTTCTTGACGCGCGCGCCGATGCAGCTCTCGGCCCCCGACCAGACGAACTACGAGCTGGCGACGAGCCTCAAGCTGCTCGACGAGCACCGGCTCGAGATCAAGCTGCGATCCGACATCAAATTCCACGACGGCAAGCCGTTCAAGGCGGAGGACGTCAAGGCGACGTTCGAGTATGGCTCGCGGCCCGACCGCCCGGCGCAATGGTATCCGGGCTCGAACGCGACGATCAACGTCACGACGCCCGACGACTACACCGTCATCGTCGACACCTCGAAGGGCGGCTATCCCGTCGATCTCTTCATCTTCCTCGCGTCGTTCCTGCCGATCATGTCGGCGAAGGACGTAGCGGCCGGCCCAGCCGGCCCGTTGACGCAGCGGCTCAACGGAACCGGCCCGTTCCGCTTCGGCGAGCAGAAGGGCAACTCGACGATCCTTACGGCCAACGACGACTATTTCCGCGGCAAGCCGCAGATCCGCGAGATCCACTTCAATTTCGTTGGAGACGCAACCACACGGATGCTGTCGCTGCTGAACGGCGAGGCCTCGATCGTCGAGCGCCTCGAGCCCGAGCAAGTCGCGACACTCGAGAAGAACGACAAGATCAAGACGCATTCCGTCGTCTCGGTCGAGAACAAGTACCTGTGGTTTCGCTGCTCGAAGCCGCCGTTCGACAACGTGCTGCTTCGCCAGGCGGCCTGCCACGCGATCGACCGGTCGGCGATCGTCGATATTCTCGGCTCGGCGGGCTACGCGTCGTCGAACTTCGTGTCACCGGTCAAGTTCGGTTATTGCGACCTTGCCAACTACCCGAAGTTCGATCCCGACGCCTGCCAGCAGCTGCTCGCCAAGGCCGGCTTCCCCAAGGGGGCGGGCCTTCCCCCGCTCGAATACATCGTCTCGGTCGGCTTCTATCCGAAGACGAAGGAGTACGGCGAGGTCATCACCGGGATGCTGCAGGAGCAGGGTTTCCCGGTGACGCTCACCGTCCTCGAGCCGGCCGCCTGGAACGAGCGGCTCTACGACCGCCCCGGCGGCGGCCCCGGTCACATGATCGATTGCGGCTGGTCGACGGGCTCGCCGGAGCCGGATCTCGTGCTGCGCACACACTTCCATTCGAGCTCGAAGCGCATCACCGGCATCGTAGACCACGACATCGATGCGTCGCTCGACAAGGAGCGCAACGCCCCGACCCTCGAGCAGCGCAAGAGGATCCTGCAGACCGAGACGATGCCGCTGCTCGCCGACAAGGTGCCGGCGCTGTCGCTGTTCACCTCGGTGATGATCCACGCGATGCAGAAGGAGCTCGACGGTCTGTTCATCTACCCCGACGGCTCGATGGACGCCTCGCGGGCCGTCTACGCGTGACCAAGAGGCCGGTGGTGACGCGGGGCACGGCGACATGAAGGTCTTGTCGTTCCTGCTCCGCCGGCTCGCCCAGGGCGTCGTCATCGTCTTCGTCATCTCGGCGGTGATCTTCACGCTGCTGCGCGTCGTTCCCGGCGATCCCGTACGGCTGATGGCCGGCGGCATGGCGCCGGAGGCGCTGATCAACCAGATCGCCACCAGGATGGGCCTGCGCGACCCGATCGTCGTGCAATACGCGCGTTACATGGGCCACGTCGTCCGCGGCGATCTCGGGCAGTCGTTCGTGCGACCCGCCGACGGGGCCGCGACGGGCGGCTCGAGCTTCGACGATTCGACGCGCGGCCGCCGCGCCGAAGTGCTCGACCTCATCGGCTCGACGCTGCCGATGACGTTGCAGCTCGCCGCGGTCGCCGTCGCCATGGCGCTCGCCTTCTCGGCGCTCGTCGGCATTCCCGCTGGCCTCGCGCCGGGGCGCTGGCCGGACCGGCTCGCCTTCTACATCTCGTCCATCTTTATCTCGCTGCCGAACTTCTGGCTCGGCATCGTGCTCACGCTTCTGCTGTCGGTCCGGCTCCGCTGGCTGCCGGCGATCGGCTACGGCGGCTTCGCCTACACGATACTGCCGGCGCTGGTGCTCGCCGTCGAGCTGTCGCCGGTCCTCATCCGGACCCTGGGCGGCTCGCTGGCCGCGGTCATGCAGGAGCCCTTCGTCGCGGTGGGCGAGGTGCGCGGCCTTCCTCGCAATCGCATCATCGCAAACCACGCGTTGCGCAACGCGTCGGTACCGCTTCTCAATCTGATCGGTGTCCAGTTTAGCGGGCTGCTCGGCGGCGTGCTCATCGTCGAATACATCTTCGATTACCCGGGCCTCGGGCTGCTCACCATCAATGCGGTGCTGCAGCGCGACTTCCCGCTGATCCAGGGCATCGCCATCGTCACCAGCGCGATGTTCGTCGTCATCAACATCGGCGTCGACCTCGTCGCGACGCTGATCGACCCGCGGCTCGATTACTGATGAGCGCCGTCGAGACCTTGACCCTCCCGATGCCGACGCCGTCGACCGGCGAGTCGCTCACCCGACGCATCTGGCGCCGCGCGTTCGCCTCGACCGAGTTCCGCATCGGGATCGCGATCTTCGTCGTGCTGGCACTCGCCGCAGCGATCTATCCCGCGTGGAGCGGCATCGATCCGACGCACATGAACGTGCGTGCGCGCCTCATGCCGCCGCTGTTCGGCGGCCCGCGCTGGAGCCTCGCGCATCCGCTCGGCACCGACCAGATCGGCCGCGACATGCTGGTGCGCTGCCTCGTCGGCCTGCGCTACTCGTTCCTGATCGGCGTCGCGACGGTGATCCTGATGCTCTGCGTCGGTTGCCTGCTCGGCCTCGTCGCCGGCTACCGCGGCGGCTGGACCGACACGGCGATCATGCGGCTCACCGACGCGCAGCTGTCCATCCCGATGATCATCCTGGCGATCGCGGTGCTCGGCGTCTCGCGGCCGACGATCCCCGCCATCATCCTGGTGCTCGGCCTGTCGAGCTGGCCGGTCTATGCGCGCGTCATGCGCAGCGTCGTGATGAACGAGCGCGGGCGCGAATATGTGCGCGCCGCGAAGATCATGGGCGCGTCCGACATCTCCATCATGTTCGGCCTGATCGCGCCGCTCGTGATGCCGCCGATCGTCTTCGTCTCGGTGCTCGACATCGCCCGGATGATGATCTTCGAGTCGATCCTCGGCTTCATCGGCCTCGGCGTGCAGCCGCCGACGCCGACCTTCGGCAACATCATCGCCGATGGTCGCAAATACCTGCTCGATGCCTGGTGGATCGCCACCATGCCCGGCATCTTCCTGTGCCTGACGCTCGTCAGCGTGAACCTGATGGGCGCCTCGCTGGAGCGCGTCCGCCTTCGCATCTTCGGAGGCCTCTCATGAGCGCTCCGATCCTCGAGGTCAGCGGCCTCAGCGTCGGCGTGCCCAGCCGCCGCATCCTCAAGGACATCGCTCTCGAGCTGAAGCCGCGCGAGATCCTCGGTATCATCGGGGCGAGCGGCTCCGGCAAGACGGTGCTCGCCAAGACGCTCGTCAACTGGCTGGCGCCGCCGCTTGCCGTCGAGAGCGGATCCGTCCTGTTCAAGGGCCGTGACCTCTTAGCGTTGAAGGGCGGCGCGATGCGCGCGGCGCGGCGCGAGATCGCCTATGTCGGCGCCGATCCGATGGGCGCCCTCGATCCGACGCTTCCCGTCGGGCCGCAGATCGTCGAGAAGCTGCGTGCGGTCGCGCCGGATGTCTCGCGCGAGGAAGGGCGGAACCGCACGATCGCGCTGCTCGACGCGGTGCGCATCCCCTCGGCGAAGACGCGGTATCACGATTTCCCGTCCCAGTTCAGTGGCGGCATGATGCAGCGCGCGCTCATCGTCGACGCACTTGTCTCCAATCCGGCCTTCCTCGTCGCCGACAATGTCACGCAGCCGCTCGACGTCACGGTCGCCGCGCAGGTGCTGCGCCTCATGCGCGAGCTGACCGACCGTTTCGACACCGCGATCGTCCTGGTCTCGTCGTCGCTGCCGACGGCGCACGATGCGGCCGACGAGATCGTGGTGCTCGAAAGCGGCGCCATCGTCGAGCGCCAGGCTTCGCGCGCCCTCGTTGCCAGCCCGATCCATGCCTATACGGCCGATCTCGTCGCGCGAACGCCGAAGATCTGGACCGGCGCCGCGCCGACGCGCCTGCGGGTCAGCGGAGAGCCTGTCGTCAGCGCCCGCGACGCGTCGCTCAGCTACCGCGTCAAGCGCCGCGGCAGCCTTGTCGGCACGAGCGAGGTGCGCGCGGTCCGTCGCGTGACCTTCGACGTGCACGCCGGCGAGACCTTCGGCATCGTCGGCGAATCGGGTTGCGGCAAGTCAACGCTGATGCGGCTGCTGAGCCGCCTCGAATTGCCCGATGCCGGCCAGATCCTGTTTGAAGGCAAGGACCTCGCGAACGTGTCGCGCAGCGAGCTGCTGGCGTTTCGCCGCAAGGTCCAGCTTGTGCTGCAGGACCCGTTCGGCTCGCTACCGCCCCGCACCGCTATCGGCGTCATCATCGAGGCTCCGCTGAAGGTGCATGGCGAGCGTAATGCACAGCGGCGCCGCGAGCGCGTGCTGGCGATCATGCGCGAGGTCGGCCTATCCACAGATCTCTACGACGAGCTGCCGCTGGGCCTCAGCGCGGGCCAGCGCCAGCGCATCAACGTCGCCCGCGCGATGGTGCTCGAGCCGAAGGTCCTGATTCTCGACGAGACGCTTTCGGCGCTCGACCAGGCCGAGCAGTTCAAGCTTCTCGACCTGTTCGAGCGACTGCAGGCGGCGCACAACCTCACCTACATCTTCATCTCGCACGATCTGGCGTTGGTGCGCCGCGCCTGCGACCGCGTCGCCGTCATGTATCTCGGCGAGGTCGTTGAAATCGTCGGCAACGACAGGCTCTTCTTCGATCCGGGCCATCCCTACAGCCGCGCGCTCCTCAGCGCGATCCCGACGCTGGAGGCGCGTCGCTACCGCCCCGAGGATTGCCTGCTGGAAGGCGAGCCGCCAAACCCGATCGACCTGCCGCCGGGTTGCGCGTTCGCTGGCCGCTGCCCGAGCGCCTTCGGGCGTTGCCGGGAGACCTCGCCGGTGCTCTTCACGCGCGGCCAGAAGGATCTCGCCGCCTGTTTTCTGGTCGAGCCGGAGTCGGCCGTGTCCACAACGCTGGTGCCGGCATGAGCGCGCGCGCCGCCCACGATGATGTTACGGAACGGACATCGCCACGGCACACGACCACAGAGCGTGCGCCGCACCCTCGCTCGATCGGTCAAGCCCGGATGCCCATTCCCGCCCTTCGTCTCAACCTGATCCTCACAGAGCTCGCGAAACATGACCGCGTGCTGGTCAAGGAGATGGCCGACCAGCTGGACGTCAGCCGCGAGACGATCCGGCGCGACCTGAAGGAGCTCGAGCTCGCCGGTCACCTGCGCTGCACCTATGGCGGGGCGATCCGCGCCCAGTCCGAAGGCGACCAGCCCATCTCGCGCCGGATGAAAGTGAGCGCAAGCGAGAAGGCGGCGATCGCCCGCTACGCGGCGCGGCTCGTGCGGGACGACACGACGATCTTCGTCGATGCCGGCACCACGACGCTGGCCTTCGCGCAGCACCTCCTCAATCGCGACCGCGTGCGGGTTTTCACCAATTCGCTCGACATCGCGCAGCTCCTGTCCGGCGGCTCCGTCGCGGAAGTGTGCGTCGTCGGCGGACGTCTGCGTCCCGACTACCGCGCGATGCTCGGGGCCCTCACGATCGAGGCCGTCGAGAATCACGTGTTCGACGCGGCCTTTATCAGCGTCGCCGCCGTCGACCGCGAGCACGGCTTCATGGATTTCGGTCAGGATGAAGCCTCGCTGCGCCGCGTCCTGGCGCGTCACGCCCGCGAGATCGTCATGCTGGCCGACAGTGCCAAGTTCGGGCGCATCGCGCCCGTGCGGTCTCTGGAGCTGCGCCAGGTGCACCGCCTCGTCACCGACACCGCGCCGGAGGCCGGCTTCGCCGCGAAACTCAAAGCCCTGGGAATAGACGTCATCCATGCTTGACCTCATCAAAACGGCCTCGACGGCGACCGTCGACGCGGACGAGCTCCACGCCATGATGGAGGAGGTGTCGGCGTTCGGTGGCGGCCCGGGAGGCGCCATGACGCGGCTCACGCTGTCCGTGCAGGACCGCGCCGCCCGCGACTGGCTCGCGGCGTTCTTCGCGCGCGAGAGCATGCGGCTCGAGGTCGATGCCATCGGCAACATGTTCGGCATCCTCGATTGGGCTGGCCCCGATGCGCCGACGATCATGACCGGCTCGCACCTCGACAGCCAACCCAACGGCGGCCGCTTCGATGGCGCGCTGGGCGTCGTCGCGGCGTGTGCGGCCGTGCGCGCCCTGCGGCGCGAGGTCGCCAGGACGGGCCTGGGGCCCAAGGCCAACATCATCGTCGTGAACTGGACCAACGAGGAGGGCGCGCGCTTCCAGCCGAGCCTTCTCGGCAGCGGCGTCTACACCGGCGAATTGGCGCTCGACTTCGCGCACGCCCGCGCCGATGGCGAAGGCATCCGCGTCGACGACGCGCTCGACGACATCGGCTATCGGGGCGACACGGCGCCGCCGCTGCCGGCCGCCTATATCGAGCTTCATATCGAAGGCTCCAGCAAGCTCGAAGAGGCGGGCCTGCGGTTTGCCGCCTTCACGCGTTACTGGGGCGCCACCAAGTACCGGCTCGCCTTCAACGGGCGACAGGCGCACACCGGCCCGACGCCGATGGCCGATCGCCAGGACGCCCTGCTCGCCGCCGCGGATCTCATCACCAGACTCAAGGCCATGGCCGACCGAGTCGGCACCGACCTGCACACCTCTGTGGGGCGGCTCGAAGTCTATCCGAACTCGCCGAACGTCGTGCCGGGCCGGGCCGTCTGCTTCATCGAGCTGCGCTCCGGCTCGCCCGAGGTGCTCGCGGCGGCGGAAACGGAGATGCTGAAGGCGATCGAGCGCGCCGCCGACGCCGCCGTGGTGACTTCCGAAGTGCTCGCCGTCGATCTGCGCCGCGCCGGCCCCATGGACTCGGGCCTCGTCGCGCTTGCGAAGGAGGTCGCGGAGACACTCGGCGAGAAGACGCTGGAGCTCGACACGATCGGCGGCCACGACGCTGTCAGCATGGCGCCCGTCTGCCCCTCGATCGTCATCGCGGTGCCGAGCGTCGGCGGCGTCATCCATCACCCGACCGAGTTCACGTCGGAAGAAGATCGGCTTCTTGGGGCCGAGATCCTGACCGGGATGCTCTGGCGCTTCTGCACCCAGGGCAACATCCTCAAGACGGGCTACGGACATGATAACGGCTGATGCGGCCTCCAGCGAGATGCGGCTCGCCGAGGCCGCCATCGCCGCGGTGTCGGACTGGACCGGCAAGCGCGTCATCTGTCGCGATGTCACCGCGCCGGTGATGTCGCCGATGCATCGCAACGTGGATTCGTATTGCTTCGCCCTCGACACCGATGCGGGCGACTACTTCCTCAAGATCGTCCATCCCGACGTTCGCGCGCAGGTCTCGGTCGAGCGCGTGTTCGCCGCTGCGACGCGGGCCGGCATGCTGGGCCTCTCGCCGATGCCGCTGCATTGCCTGGCCGCGCAGGACGCCATCGTCTTCGACCGCCTCGACGAGAGCTGGCACCCCGCGCGCATGGACGATCTGCGGCGCGCCACCGTCATGGAAGCCGCCATTGCCGCCAAGACCGGGCTGCACTCGCAACCGTCGATTGGCCACAGATGGTCGGTGTTCGATGGCATCCGCGAGCAGTCCGAGCTGCTCGCAAAGGGCAGCGCCATCGATTCCGCTCTCTTCGGATGGATGATCGAGGCCGCCGGCGACATCGAGGCGGCGCTGAAGGCGGCGGGCACCGACGTCGCGGCCTGCCACGCCGATGGTCTCGCATCCAACATCATGGTCGGACCGCACGATGCCGTGCGCCTCGTCGACTTCGACCAAGCCTGCGACACCGATCCGCTCTACGATATCGGTATCCTTCTGAACGAGGCCTATGCCTTCCACGAGGAGGTCGCGGCGGCTCTCGAGATGTTCGACGGCAACGTCCGCGAGACGACGTTCAATCGTTGCCGTCTCTATGGCATCGCCGACGATCTCTACTGGGCGCTGCGATCGAGCGGTTGGGCGGCGACGACCTCGCGCCCCGGGATCGAGTTCCTGAAATATGCGCAATGGCGCCTGCTCCGCTGCCGCATGGCGCTGCAGGATCAAAGCTTCGAGCGCATGCTGAGGACGATCTGATGGGCGCGAAGCCTTCCGTCAGTGCGGCCGCCGCGCGGCCGAGCGCCCGCCTCTCCAACGCGACCCCTTTCGGTAAGGCCGCAACTGAGGCGCAACGCGCACTCGAGGCCGCGCTCGATGGCGTGGAGGCCTGGCGTGGGCGCATCCTCGGCTACAAGCCGGTGCTCGGCGGCATCAGCAACACCAACTGGCGCATCGAGGTGGCCGGCGAGCCCACCACCTTCTTCCTCAAGATGCCGGGCGCCGGCACCGAGATGTTCATCGACCGGCAGGCCGCGTTCGAGGCCAGTCGGAGGGCCGAGGCGCTGGGGATCGGACCGAAGATCTACGACTATCTCGCCGCCGACGGCATCGAGATCGCCGCGTTCATCGAGGAGCGTCGTCCTTGCGTCAACGGCGACTTCCTCGATCCGGACGTCCGTCGGTCGGCGCTGGGGATCTACCGGACCTTTAACGATTCCGGAAAGCTGTCGCTGACGAAGACGGTCTTCGACATGATCGACGAGCATGTCGAGCAGGCGCGTAGTCTCGGCGGCGACTTCCCGCTCGACAGCGAATGGCTGTTCGCGCAAGCGCGCCGCGCAAAGGCCGCGCTGGACGCCAGCGGGCTCGACCTCGTGCCCTGCTTCAACGATCCGATGCCGGGCAATTTCATGGTCGCCGCGGACAAGTCGATCCTGCTGATCGACTACGAATACGCCTCGAACAACGACCGCTGCTACGAGCTCGGCATCTGGTGCGGCGAGATGTTCTTCTCCGACGCCATCGAGGCCGAGGTCATCGAGACCTATTTCGGCCGCTTCGACCCGGCGATGCAGGCGCGACTCGTCGTCTACAAGGCGCTCGCCGACGTCAAATGGTCGACCTGGGCGATGGTGCAGAACAAGATCTCCACGCTCGATTTCGACTTCTACAAATACGGCGCCTGGAAGCACATGCGCGCCCGCTCGATCATGCGCGACCCGCGCTGGCCCGATTATCTGAGGAGGGTCTGATGGACCCCGAGCTCGGCGCATCCGAGACGGTCTCCTGGCACGAGGCGCTGGCGTTTGCGGAGGATCTCGCGGATGCGGCGCGGCCGATCGCGATGCGGCATTTCCGAAAGCCCTTGGCTGTGGTCACCAAAGCCGATGGCAGCCCGGTGACGCTCGCCGACCGCAGCATCGAGGAGGCGCTGCGCGCGCTGATCGCCGAGCGCTATCCCGACCACGGCATCTACGGCGAGGAGTTCGGCGCCGAGCTGCGAAGCTCGACCTGGGTGCTCGATCCGATCGACGGCACGAAGAGCTTCGTGACGGGCCTGCCGCTGTTCGGCACGCTCATCGCGCTCGTCGAAGGCGATCACCCGGTGCTGGGCGTGATCGACGTGCCGGCCTTGCGCGAGCGCTGGACGGGCACGCGCGAGGGCACGCATTTCAACGGCCGGCCCGTCTGGACGAGTGCGCAGCGCGTGCTCGCGGAGGCCAGGCTCTACACGACGTCGCCCGATGCGTTCTCGGCTGCGGGTCTCGCGGCGTTCGAGCGGCTCGCGGGCCGCATCGCGATGCGCCGCTTCGGCGGCGACTGCTACGCCTACGGGCTTCTTGCCTCCGGCCATTGCGACCTCGTGGTCGAGGAGGGCCTGCAGCCCTACGACTTCATGGCCCTCGTCTGCGTCGTCGAGGGGGCCGGTGGCGTCGTCACCGACTGGGCCGGCGCGCCGCTCGGCCTCTATTCGGACGGACGCGTCATCGCCGCCGCCACGCGACAGCTTCACCACGATGCGATCCGCGCGTTGCAAGGGGCAGCGCGATGACGGCGCCGACGGGCCTCATTCGCGGCATGCCATGTGCAATGCCTGCCTCGAAGCGGCCCGCACGCGGACAGCGACCGCTGGACGTCACGCCTGGTTGTGTTGCCAGGCCCGTGAAAGCACCCGAGCATTGGAGCCGACCATGAATGCTCTTGTCTTGATCCTATCCGCTATCGCGCTGATCCTGTTGCCGGCCTTTGCGCGAACGCCCCTTTCCGATCGGTCCGACGAGCGCGTCGAGAACTGAACCGGAAACGGCCGTAGCGCGCCTGCTGCCGTCGCTCAACGATCCGCATCGAAGGCGAGGACCGCATTGAGCACAGTCTGCGTGCCCAGCGCGCAATGCGCCTTCGACGCGAACTCGGCGACGTTGTGGCTGATCCCGTCGCGGCACGGCACGAAGATCATCGTCGTCGGCACGACGCGCGCGACGTAGACCGCGTCGTGCGCAGCGCCTGAGACGATGTGGCGCCAGCGGGCGCCAGCCTGCTCGGCGCCTTTCTCGACGCAAGCGATCATCTTGGGGTCGAACCGCACGGCCGGGAACGTCAGCACGCGCTCCATCTCGTGCTTGAGCCCCACGTCGCGCGCGGTCGCGGCGAGCAGCGCCTCGAACCGCGCCGCCACGCCATCCAGCACAGCGTCGTCGGGATGGCGCAGGTCGACGGAGAAGCGCACCTCGCCGGGGATCACGTTGCGCGAGTTAGGGCTCACCTCGAGACGCCCCACGGACGCGACCGCGTCCGGCCCGGCATCGGCGGCGATGCCGTCCATCGCGGTGACGAGCCGCGCGGCACCGACCAGCGCGTTGCGCCGCAGCCGCATCGGTGTCGCGCCGGTGTGCCCGGTGCCGCCGCGAAACGTGCAATCGTACCAGCGCGCGCCCTGCCCGCCGGTAACGACGCCGATCGGCGTCTCCTCGGCCTCCAGCACGGGCCCCTGCTCGATATGCAGCTCGAACAGCGCGCCAAGCTTGCGCGATCCGACCGGCTCGGCACCGCGATAGCCGATGGCATCGAGCGCTTCACCGAATGTGGTGCCGCGACTGTCGCGCCGGCCTTGCGCGTACGCGGGCGTGTAGACGCCGGCGTAGACACCCGACGCCAGCATGGCCGGCGCGAAGCGTGCGCCCTCCTCGTTTGTCCAGTTGACGATCTCGAGCGGTGCTTCGGTGACATGACCGGCGTCGGCGAGTGCATGCAGTATCTCAAGCCCCGCGAGCACGCCCAGCACGCCGTCGAACCGGCCGCCTGTCGGCTGCGTATCGAGGTGGCTGCCGACGGCAATCGGCAGCAGATCGTCGCGACGGCCAGGTCGACGCGCGAACATGTTGCCCAGCTCGTCGACGGCAATGGTGCAGCCGAGCGCCTCGCACCTGGCGCGGAACCAGTCGCGAACCTGGCGGTCGGTCTCGGTGAGGGCCTGGCGATCGAGGCCGCCGCCTTCGATTGCACCGAAGGCGGCCGTCTCCTCGATCATGCTCCAGAGGCGATCCGCGTCGACGTGCGGCGTCACGCGGCGCCCCCGACCTCGGCGAGCGTTGCCTCGAGCCGGCGGACCATGTCCTTCACCTGATCGGCATCGATGATGAGCGGCGGGCAGAGCGCTATCGTGTCGCCGATGGCGCGCACGATGAGCCTGTGCGCGTGCGCGCGCGCAAAGACCTCCGCGCCGAGCCTGCCGATCGGATCGAACGGACGCCGCGTCGCCTTGTCGGCGACGAGCTCGACGCCGGCGATGAGCCCGGCGCCCCGGATCTCGCCGACCAGCGGGTGGTCCGCGAGGCGCGCGAGTTCCTCATGCATGAGGCGTCCCTGCGCGCGGGCATTGGCGACGAGTTCGCGCTCCTCGAGGATCGCGAGATTCTCCAGCGCCACCGCGCAGGCGACCGGGTTGCCGGAGGTCGTGAACCCGTGGCCGAAGGTGCCGATCTTGTGCGTGTTGTCGGCGATGACCTCGTAGATCGGATCGGTGATGAGCACCGCCGCGAGCGGCATGTAGGCCGAGGTCAGCTGCTTCGAGACGACCATGATGTCGGGCTCGATGCCGTAATAATCGGAGCCGAACGACGTGCCCAGGCGGCCGAACCCGTTGATCACCTCGTCGGCGACGAGGAGGATGTCGTGCCGGCGGCAGATCGCCTGCATGCGCTCCCAGTAGCCCGCGGGTGGAGGGATGACGCCGCCGGCGCCCATCAATGGCTCGCCGATGAAGGCGGCGATCGTCTCGGCGCCCTCCGCCGCGATCAGCGCCTCCAGCTCCTCGGCGAGGCGATCGACGAAGGCCGCCTCGCTCTCGCCCGGCTGGCCGAAGCGGTAGAGGTGCGGACAGGTGAGATGGCGCACCGGGATCGCGGGAAGGTCGAAATCGCGGTGGTTGGCCGGCAGGCCGGTGAGACTCCCGGAGGCGATCGTGACGCCGTGGTAGGCCTTGTTGCGCGCGATGAACGTCTTCTTCCGCGATCGGCCGAGCGCATTGTTGTAGTACCAAACCATCTTGACGACGGTGTCGTTGGCCTCCGATCCCGAATTGGCGAAGAACACGTGGCCGAGCTGTGGCTGCGTCATCTGCACGAGCCGCTCGGCCAGCTCGATGGCGCGCAGGTTCGATTTGGACGAGAACGTGTGGTAGTAGGGCAGCTCGCGCATCTGTCGCGCCGCCGCCTCCGCGAGACGCGGTTCGCCGAACCCGACGGCCGTATTCCACAAGCCCGAGAGACCTTCGATCAGCCGGTTTCCCTCGCTGTCGATGACGTAGATCCCCTCGCCCCGCTCGATGATGATCGGGCCCATCTCCTCGAGCTTCCGCGCATCTGTGACGGGATGGAGATGGTATTTGACGTCGCGCGCGGACGCGGAATTGGGAAGAGACATCGAACCGCTCCTTGACGCTTCAGATCGCTTTGCGGGTGGCGGCCTCGACGCCGCACCATTCGGCGACGAAGAGCGCGATCGCGGTGGTGATGCGCTTCAGCGAAGCCAGGCTGACGCGCTCGTCGAAGCCGTGAATGCCCTCGCTGATCGGCCCGTAGCACAACGCCGGAACGCGATCGTAGAGGGCGTAAACCCGCGTGTCGAGATAGGCCAGCGACGTCGCCGCTTGCAGCGGCTTGCCGACAGCGGTCTCGTGCGCGCGGGCGAGCACCGCCTCCGCTTCCGAGCCCGGCTCCAGCACGTAACCCTCGGCGAAGAAGCCATTGAAGGTGACGCGCGGCGGGTTGTTCGAGAGCAGCGAATCGTCCCGGGCAAAGGCCGCGACCGCCTGCTCGATCTCGCGCGCCGCGTCCGCCGCCCGCACGCCGGGATAGAGCGAGATCCGACAATCGAGCTTGCACCACGCCGGCACCGACGAGGCCCAGTCGCCGCCGGCGATCTTGCCGATGTTGAGGTTGATCGGGTGCGGCTCGGACTCGAACACCGGATGCTCGCGCCGGCGCGCATTCCATTCGGCCTCGAGCGCGCGCAAGGCACCGACGATGCGATAGGCCGCATCGATCGCGTTGGCGCCCTCGGCCATCTCGCGCACATGGGTGGGGCGCCCGCGCACCTCGACCTCGAACCACAGGACGCCGATGTTGGCGCGCACGAGCGTCTCGCCCTGCGGCTCCGGGATCAGCACGGCATCGGCGCGATAGCCGCGCAGATGCGTCATCAGCGCGCCGTTGCCGGTCGATTCCTCCTCGACCACGGACTGCATCGTCACGGTGGCGGCCGGCTGCAGGTCGGCCGCGCGCAGCGCGTCGAGCGCGAAGAGATTGGCGGCGTGCCCCGCCTTCATGTCGGCGCCACCCCGGCCGTAAAGCCAGTCGCCCTCAATCACCGGATCGAACGGCGGATGCGTCCACATGTCGGCCGGCCCCGGCGGCACGACGTCGACGTGGGCCTGCAGGATCAGCGACCGGCCTCTCTCGTCCCTCGGCCTGTGGATGCCCACGACTATAGGGGTCCGCGAATGCGTGTCGCTGATCCGCGAGCCGCCGGGATGCGCGGCGATCGCGGCGGGGTCCATCTCGAACCGCTCCATTGCGAGCCCCCGCGCGCGATAGGTGCGGAATACGTGATCCTGCAACGCATGCTCGTTGCCGCGCGTCGAGGCGAAGCGGACGAGATCCTGCGTGTGCGCGACCTGCGCGGAAAAGCCGTCCTCGACGGCTTGCGTGATGCGGTCGACGAGTCTGGCATCGAGCGGCATGGAACCTCCGATCAGTCGACGAGGGCGGCGGTGCCGTCCCGCGCGACATCGTCCCGCGCGACTTGGCGGCGGCGGAATGGGTCGATGGCGGTGACGCAGACGAAAGATAGGGCCGCCATGGCGGTTGCGAAGGCGGCGATCGGCCACCAATGACCCGGGAAGGTGTGGGCGAGCAAGGTGCCGACGATCGGTGTGAGGCCACCCGCGATGGCGCCGCAGAACTGGTAGGCGATCGAGATCGAGGTGTAGCGCACCCGCGTCGGGAAGGCGCCCGCGATGAAGCCGGCGACGACGGCATAGAAGGTCGCCGATCCTACGACGTTGATGCCCAGCCCCAGCGCGATCAGCCAGAAGCGGCCGGTGTCGACGAGGTTGAAGAGCAGATAGGGCGCGAGCATCGCCCAGACGAGCGCGAGCTGCAGGAAGAGCCGCTCGTTGCGCATCATCTCGGCGAGCCGCGCGCCGATCGGCTGCACGATGAACTGCACGATGGCGGCAACGAAGAGCGCGTCGAGGATCGTAGCGCGGGCGATCCCGAGATCCTTGGTCGCGTAGGCGATCATGAACGTGTTGAAGAGGTAGACCGAGGCGATCCCGATCGTGTTGGCGCCGGTCGCGAGCAGTATGGGGCCGAATGCCGTGCGCACGGCCTCCCCGATCGGAGCCTTGGCCGCTTCGGCCTTCGCGGCGATCCGCTCGAATTCCGGCGACTCGGCGACGCGCAACCGGATCACGAAGCCGATCGCGAGCATGACGACGCTCGCGAGGAACGGGATGCGCCATCCCCAGGCAAGAAAGCTCTTCGGATCCATCAGGCCGGCCGCACGGAAGGCGAGCAGCGAGAGGATGAGGCCGGCTGGGCTGCCGAGCTGCGCGAACGAGGCGAAGAACATGGCGCGCCCCTTCGGCGCGTGCTCCGCGGCGAGGAGGACCGCGCCGCCCCACTCGCCGCCGACCGCGATGCCCTGGATGAGGCGCAGCGCGACGAGCGCGACCGGCGCCCAGGCGCCGACCGTCGCATAGGTCGGCAGCAGGCCGATCGCGATGGTTGCAGAGCCCATCATGAGCAGCGTGACGACGAGTGCGCGCTTGCGGCCGAAGCGGTCGCCGAACCGGCCGAACACCAGGCCGCCGATCGGACGCGCGAAGAAGCCTGCGGCGAACGTCCCGAACGACGCGAGCGTGCCGACGAAGGCGGATTGGTTGGAAAAGAACAGCGGCCCGAAGACGAGCGCGGAGGCCGTCGCGTAGACGTAGAAGTCGTACCATTCGATAGAGGTGCCGACGAGCGCGGCGAGCGCCGCGCGCACCGGTTGCGCCGCCGGCGTTCCCCTTTGACCGATGTCGACGGCACTCATGCTAGTCCACCCTGCAAGCAAACGTCATCGGCCGATCCGAGCTGGGAGAAGCCATCAGGACCTTAAGCAATTCAGGCACCAAGAGGGCTCCGCAACGCCTTGCCGCGCTATCGTCAAAATCGTTCGAAAGCAACCGACCTTCGACTGATCAGCTTAGGCTTGAGACGCCGCGGCTGTCGGAACGCTTGACACGCCGAACCCGCCGCGCTTCCTACCCCTGAAGACGCAGAGCTGTAGGGAGCGCATGATCCTTATCGAGACCGTACTCGGAGACATGCGCGACGCGAAGCTCGCGTCACATCTCCACCATCTCGAGCACGCCGACGCCATAGACACGATCAGTCTCGACTCGGGCGACCTTGCCCGGCGTCGCCTTCGCGTGACGAGCGAACGCGGCATCGACGTGGCAATCGCGCTCTCACGCGATCAGGCGCTGTTCGATGGTGCGGTGCTGCAACTGGCCCAGACGCATGCGCTCGTCGTGCGCGCGGCGCCGACCGACTGGCTGAAGATCATCCCGCGCGACGCCGCCGCCGCGCTCGAGCTCGGCTATCACGCCGGCAACCTGCACTGGCGGGTCCGGTTCGAGGGCGATCGCCTGCTCGTCGCGCTCGAGGGGCCGGCCGAGACCTACGTCGCCCGGCTCGCGCGGCTCCTCGAAGACGGCGCGATCGCGATCACCGACTCCCGGTCTCCATGATCGCCACGCTGCTCGCCATGCAGCAGGCAGATGCCGCCTTCCCCAGCGGCAGCTTTGCCTTCTCCAACGGCATCGAAGGCGTCGCCGCGCTCCCCTATACCTTCGACCGCGACGCGCTCTGTCGCAACGCCGAGGTCGCGATCCGCCATCGCTGGGCGGGTCTCGATCGCGTCGCGCTCGTGCGCGCGTGGCGCGCCGACGGCGACCTCGCGATGCTGTCGACCGTTGACGCGGCCGTCGAGGCGGCGACCGTCGTGGCAAGCTTCCGCGAGGGCTCGCGGCGCGCCGGACGCGCGCTCCTCACGAGCCACCTGCGCCTCGGCACACCCGGCGCCGACGCGCTCAAGGCTGCCATCGCCACAGGACAGCTCGTCGGGCACCTTCCGACGATCCAGGGCGCGCTCTTCCACGCGATCGGCATTCCCGAGCGCGAAGCGGTCGCGATCTCGGGCTACCAGGCTGTCGCTAGCCTCACCTCCGCCGCGGTGCGCCTCGGCCGCGTCGGCGCGCTCGACGCGCAGGCGGTGGTCCGCGACATGCTTGGCGAGATCGCCGCGCTGACGGCGCCGGAGACGATCGACCCGGGTGCGGAGCTGCAAAGCTTCGCCCCCTTCCTGGACATCGCCGCGATGCGGAGCGCCGACGCGGAGTTCAGGCTGTTTTCGAGCTAGGAGGTCTCATGCTGCTGACGCCGACCGAGATGGAGCGGCTGACGATCTTCACCGCCGCCGAGCTGGCGCGAAAGCGGCGCGCCAAGGGCCTCAGGCTGAACTTTCCCGAAGCCGTTGCCATCATCACCGACGAGATCCTCGAAGGCGCGCGCGAAGGTCGCGGCGTCGCCGATCTCATCTCGTTCGGCTCGACGATCCTGTCTACCGACGACGTGATGGACGGGATCGCCACGATGATGCCGATCCTGCAGGTGGAAGGCGTGTTCCCCGACGGCACCAAGCTCGTCACCGTGCACGAGCCGATCCGGCCGCGGGAAGGTGCTGCCGCCGATCTGCTCGAGCCCGGCGCGATCGTCGCCGCCCCCGGCGATATCGAGCTCAGCGCCGGTCGCCAGCGTGTGACGCTCGACGTCGTGAACACTGGCGATCGACCGGTGCAGGTCGGCTCGCATTACCATTTCTTCGAGACGAACCGCGCGCTCGACTTCGATCGCGCCGCATCGAGAGGACACCACCTGGACATTCCCGCCGGCACCGCCGTGCGCTTCGAGCCGGGGCAGCGCAAGACGGTCACGCTCGTGACCTTCGGCGGCACGCGCGACCTGTCCGGCCTCAACGATCTCACGCGCGGCGCGAAGGACGATGCCGGCTGGGCCGACGCCCTCGCCCGCGCCAAGGCCGGCGGCTTCAAGGGAGCCTGACGATGGTGAGCATTCCGCGCGCGCAATATGCGGCCATGTATGGCCCAACGACGGGCGACAGCGTCCACCTCGCCGACACCTCGCTCGTCGCCGTCGTCGAGAAGGATTACGCCGTCTACGGCGACGAATGCCTGCACGGTGGCGGCAAGACGCTGCGGGACGGCCTCGGCCTTGCCGCCGGCATCACCAACGCGGACGGCGCGCTCGACTTCCTGCTCGTCAACGCGCTGGTGATCGATCCCGTGCTCGGCATCGTCAAGGGCGACCTCGGCATGAAGGACGGCCGCATCGTCGGCCTCGGCAAGGCCGGCAATCCCGCCGTGATGGACGGCGTCGACCCGCGCTTGATCGTCGGCGCCGGCACGACGGTGCGGGACTGCGAGGGGATGATCGTCACGCCCGGCGGCATCGACGTCCACGTGCATTTCGACTCGGCCGCCCTGCCCGACCATGCGATCGCCTCCGGCGTCACCACGATGCTCGGCGGCTCGCTCGGGCCGATCACGGTCGGCATCGACTCGGGCGGTCCCTTCAACACCGCGCGCATGCTGCAGGCGGCGGAAGCGTGGCCGGTCAATTTCGGCTTTCTCGGCCGCGGCAACTCGCACAAGCCGGCGCCGATGATCGAGCAGCTCAAGACGGGCTGTCTGGGGCTGAAGATCCACGAGGACTGGGGCGCGATGCCGGCGACGATCGACGCGTGCCTCGCGATCGCCGACGAATACGACTTCCAGGTGCAGCTCCACACCGACACGTTGAACGAGTCCGGCTTCGTGGAGGATACGCTGCGCGCGATCGGCGGCCGCACGATCCACATGTACCATACCGAGGGGGCTGGCGGCGGCCACGCACCAGACATCATCCGCGTCGCGGGTGAAGGCTACTGCCTGCCGTCGTCGACGAACCCGACCAATCCCTACACGGTGAACACGTTCGACGAGCACCTCGACATGACGATGGTGTGCCACCATCTCAACCCGGTGATCCCGGAGGACGTGGCCTTTGCGGAAAGCCGCATCCGGGCGCAGACGATCGCCGCGGAGGACGTGCTGCACGACATCGGCGCGATCTCGATGCTGGGCTCCGACAGCCAAGGCATGGGCCGCATCCACGAGGTGATCTGCCGGACCTGGCAGCTCGCCTCCAAGATGAAGGACCAGTGCGGGCCGTTGCCGGAGGATCGCGCGGGCTTCGGCGACAATGCGCGCATCAAGCGCTACATCGCGAAATACACGATCAACGCGGCGCGCACCTTCGGCATCGCCGATCACGTCGGCTCGCTCGAGGACGGCAAGCTGGCCGACATCGTCGTCTGGCGACCGGCCTTCTTCGGCGTCAAGCCGGAGCTGGTGATCAAGGGCGGCTTCATCGCCTGGGGCGCGATGGGCGACAGCGCCGCCTCGCTGATGACCTGCGAGCCGATGCGGCTGCGCCCGCAATGGGGCGCCTTCGGCAGCGCGCCACAGGCACTCTCCGCCTGCTTCGTCCATCCGCTGGCAATCGAGGGCCGGCTCGGCGAGAGCCTCGGCTTGCGAAAGATGCTTCTGCCGGCCCGCGGCACGCGCAAGCTGGCAAAGTCCGACATGCTCTGGAACGATGCCTGCCCGAAGGTGACGGTCGATCCTCAAACCTTCGACGTCTTCGTCGATGGCGTGCTGGCGACCTGCGAGCCGGCGCGCGAGCTGCCCCTCGCACAACGCTACATGATGCGATGAGCAGGATGACGAAGCCGACGACCGCCGCGCGGATCGGCATCGGCGGCCCGGTTGGATCCGGCAAGACGGCGTTGATCGAGGCTTTGATCCCCGTCCTCGTCAAAGAGCGCGTCGACCTCGCCGTCGTCACCAACGACCTCGTCACCAAGGAGGATGCCGAGCGCCTGCGCCGCTCCGGCCTCATCGATCCGGCTCGCGTCGCCGCGGTCGAGGCCGGCGCCTGCCCGCACACGGTGATCCGCGAGGACCCGACGCTTAACATCCTCGCCGGCGACGAGCTGGAGTTACGCTACCCGTCCCTCGATCTGATCATCTTCGAATCAGGCGGCGACAACCTCGCCTCGACTTTCTCGCTCGATCTCGTCGACTGGTGGATCTTCGTCATCGATGTCGCTGGCGGCGGCGACATCCCACGCAAGCGCGGCCCTGGCGTCGTGCGCGCCGACCTTCTCGTCGTCAACAAGGTGGATCTCGCACCACATGTCGGCGTCGACCTGTCGCTGATGCTCGACGAGGCGCGCGGCGTCCGCGAGGGCCGGCCGGTCATTGCGACGGACGCGCGGCGCGGACACGGGATCGAGGAAGTCGCGGCGGCGATCCGCAGCGCGGTCCTCTTCGCGCGATGACGCGCGGCCTCGGCGTCGGCCGCCACATCGCAGCCGAGCTCGTTTTCGCCGTCGGCGGCGGCCGTACGGTGCTAGCGCGCCAGCACGTGCCATATCCCTTTCACATCACGCGGCCATTCCAGCTCGATACAGCGCGGCCCGACATCGCGACCCTCTATCTGCAATCGGCGTCGGGCGGCCTCTACCGCGGCGACGATCTGACCCTCCAGCTCGCGGCGGAGGCGGGAGCGGCAGCTCATCTTGTCACCCAGGCGGCCACGGTGGTCCACGACACAGGGGCGCATCCCGCGCGACAGCGCGTCGAGATCCGTGTCGGCGCAAATGGGTTCCTGGCCTACACGCCCGACCCATTGGTGATGTTTCCCGGCGCCGCGATCGTCAACGAGACGCGCGTCGCGCTCGCGGCGGGCGCGCGCGCGATCGTCGCGGACGCGTTCGCCATGCACGATCCGCAAGCGCTTGCGCGTCCGTTCGCATCGCTCGTCCAGAAGCTCGAAGTGGTCGATGCGGAGGGCCGGCTGAGAATGAACGAGGTCGGCCGTGTCACAGGCGCGGCGATCGGCTCGGAAGCCTCGCCGCTCGGGCCATTCCAGGCCTGCGGCACCCTCGTCGTGCTGGCGCCCTCGGAGGCCTTGCCGTCGGCGGCCGCGCTACGCGAAGCCGGCATGGCCTGCGGCGGCTTGGCGGGCGTCACCGCCCTTCCTGGCGCCGTTGGTCTGATGATGAGATGCTTGGCCCACGACGGAGGAAATATCCGTCGTGGGCTCGAAGCAGCTTTCGATGTCGCCTTCGCGAGCCTCGCCGGCGTGAGGCCCGCTCCGCGGCGGCGCTGAGCGCCGCCGCGGCTATTCACGTGCCAATCAGCTCGGGTTGCCCTTCTGCAGGCCGAGCAGGATGCCGACCGGGATCACCAGCGTCGCGCCGAGATAGACGCCGTCCTTCGCCTTCACCGCGGAGGTCGGGTTGTAGAAGCTGTTCGGGTTGATCTCGTATTGGAAGACCGGCTCGAAGGCGCAGCCGAGCGGCAGTTGGATATGGCCGCTCGCCTCGAAGACGAAGGTGTCGCGCTTGTAGGGGTTGTTGATTCCGCTGGCGAAGAAGTTCGCGGCCGAGATGTACTGCGTGTAGCTCGGGTTCATCCGCTGCCAGTTGAACTTCAGGTTGAAGTTATCGGCAGGCCGTCCGGCAAACGGCGCGTACAGCGTCGTGCCGACCCAGATGTCCGATTGGATCGGCACCGTCGAGTCGATCGCCTCGCCGACGCTGGCAAAGACGCCGAGCGCGGTGGGGGCGCTGGACTTCTCCGTGCCACCGTCCCTGCGCCAGACGATCTTCTGGCCCTGCACCACCACACCCGACGTGCTGGACTGGGTCTGCGGCGTCGCACCGAAAGCGGTGGCAGCGTTGAAGTCGGTGTGGTTGGCGGTGTTGACGAAGCCGGTCAGCGCGACTTTGTACGGATAGGGATCGTTGTCGTAGGTCGTCTTGGACCCGATCTCGCCCATGCCGATCACGCCGTCGTAACGCTCGTCGGGGAAGTCATAGCCGACGTGCGCGTTGGCGCCGGGTTGCACCGCGAACGCGCCGGCTTGGACGTAAAGGCTGTTTGTCGCCTGGTAGGCGACGTTCGCGCCCGGCACGGCGAAGAGCGGCGAGGTCCATCCCGCGTTGAGATAGAACAGATCCTGGAAGCAGGTGTTGATCGAGTTGCAGTTCGGCACCCCGTAAAAGTAGCCGGGGTGCGTGATGCCGGCCGTGATGTCGAGCTTGCCGTCGACCAACTTCTGCTCGATCGTCGCGTTGGAGAGCCGCGCGACACGCGGCGTAAACGGCGGCTGGTAGCCGACCTGGCTATCGCCGATCTGGCCGGCGATGCCGAGGTTCTTCACACCGGAGAAGAACACGTTCTCGAAGTGCAGCGACGTGCCCTGCAGCCCGGCCAGCAGGCCGAGATCGGCATCGATACCGACGATGGTGTAGTTTGAGTTCGCACCATGGCCCGGTGCGACGCCGAGGCTCGGGTTCGTTTCGGCGAAGTCGAGATCGATGACGTGGAAGGTAATGCCCTTCGCTGCCAGCGGCCCCGCGAAGGTTGCGAGCGGTCCGCTGAACCCGGATGTCGCGACCGGCGTCACGACGGTCGGCGGATCGAGGTCCGCCGCCGTGGCCCGGCTCGCTGTCGCCATAGTCAGGATCGCCGCGGCGGCCATCGCGCGCCGCGCCTTGATCCGAGGCGCCCGCGCGCCATCCCGGTGCCGTCCTGTCATTTGCCTAGCCCCCTGAACCCTACCGACCGTGGCCGGTTTCCAGCATGCATCCCCCGATGCGCCGCTAATCAAATTGATTAGCACTGAGGGAAAAACAGCGTCCACCTCAATCTATTGAAACAGCAGGTGTTTACAGCGAACTTTTGGCGTTGCAGCATAATTACAACGTTTACCCTTGGGAGGAGATTGGGATGTCGAACGTCGCTTGACCGATTGCTGCTTAGTCAAATGGACTACTAATTGTGCATTTGAGATTACGAGTTGTGCGACTATTCCGATCTTCGGACCAAGCAAGGGGTGGCAGAGCGTGAAGGTGATCATCGGCGATCCCGCCTGGGTCTTTCGGATCGGGCTGACCCGCGCACTCGAGACCCTGATCGAGGGGGCGCAAGTCCAGGCGGCCGCCGACAGTGCCGGGCTGCATCGCATCCTGGTCGAGCACGGCGACGCAAGCCTGGTTTTCGTCGACGACTCGATCCTGGCAGAGGACGAGGAAACGCTCTTTGCGCATATCCGCAGCCTCGCGCCACATGCCACGATCGGCGTGCTCGTCGGCGAGACCGATCGCGAACGCGTCCTGAAGGCGATCTATTTCGGCGCAGCCGGAATCATCCAGAAGGCGGCCGACGAGGCGACGGTCACGGGGACCGTGCGGGCGCTTCTCAGCGGCCAGGCCGCCTTCCCGCGCAGCCTTCTCGCCGAAGCGCCGGTGCGCCCTGGCCCTGACCTACACGGGTCTGCGAGCGAAGACCGTTCGGCCGAGCACGACACGCTGACCCCGCGTGAGCGCGAGGTTATCGGCCACATCGGTACGGGCAAGACCGTCGCGCGCATCGCCGCCGAGCTCGAGCTGAGCCCGCACACGGTACGCGTCCATGTCACGCGAATCATGAAGAAGCTCGACCTGCGCGATCGGTCGTCGCTCATCCACTACGCCGTCAAGCGTG
Organism: Beijerinckiaceae bacterium; assembly: GCA_965277735.1. GTDB lineage: Bacteria > Pseudomonadota > Alphaproteobacteria > Rhizobiales > Beijerinckiaceae > RH-AL1. Next base: position 1,587,784 of record CBDIDO010000003.1, on the reverse strand, counting down.
GAAACACCCAAGGCGCGCGCGACTCGGCGACGTTGAGCTGAGGGTTACAGCTTCGGCGGTTTGCGATGGTGCGTCGCCGTCTCGTAAGCGTGCCCGAAACCGATCAGCTCGGCCTCGCTCCACATGCGCCCAACGAAGACGAGGCCGAACGGCGAGCCGGAGGCATAGGTCCCGGCCGGCACCGCGAGGACCGGCACGCCGGCGATGTTGATCTCGCAAACCGTCGTCTCGTAGATCGTCCCGTTGCTCTCGAGCGGCGGCAGCTCGCAACGCATATGCGGGAACACCAGCGCGTCGAGATCGTGGCGCGCCATCACCTCGTCGAAGATCGACAGATAGGCTTCCCGCAGCGCGAGAAACTTCGACAGGTCCGGCGGCGCGGTGGGATTGGCCAGGATGGAGCTGAAAGCCTCGATGGCCGGCATGTAGGACAGTACGCCGCCTTCGGCGAAGCAGTTTTCCGCCTTGGTCGCCTCGGCGAAGGCCGCGAACGTCTTGAACGCCGCGTCGGGGCCCATGCGCTGGAGGTAGAGGTGCATGTCGTAGGGCACGCTCTCCATGCCGCGCGCGTCGAAGTGCTCGAGACCCGGCGTCGGATGCCCAAGCGCCGCGAAATCGGTGTCGAGGAACGGATCCTGGACGAGCGTAGCGCCGGCCGCTTCGAGCTCGCCTTTCGCCCGCTCGTAGAGCGACGTGCATTCGTCGGAGAGCGCGATGTCGCGCCACCCTCGCCCAAACAGGCCGAGGCGCTTGCCCTTCAGCGTCGCCGTCTCGAGGGCCGCCGTGTAGCCGCCCTTCGGCCGCTTGCCGATGCCGGCGACCGTCTTGGGATCCTCCGGCGTGTAGCCGGCCAAGGCATCGAGGGTCAGCGCGGCATCGCGCACGCAGCGCGCGATCGGCCCGACCACGTCGCGCGTCGAGCCCGCCAGCGGCATGACGCCGGCGTTCGGCACCAGCCCGAACGTCGGCTTGAGTCCGACGCAATCCTGCGCCGAGGCTGGGTTCTGGATCGAGCCGCCTGTCTCCTCGGCGAGCGCCAAAACGCAGAGGCTCGCCGCGACGGCCGCCGCCGATCCTGCGCTACTACCACCGGGCATGCGATCGTTGAGGGCGACGTTGATCGTCGGGCCGGCCCAGCTGTCGGAGGCGTGCGTGCCGGTCGCCGAGAGGACGGGGATGTTGGTCTTGCCGAGGATGACGCAGCCTGCCGCGCGCATCCGCGCCACGACCGGCGAATCGGTCGCCGGGATCAGGTCGGTGCCGCCGGCCCGGCTCGACAGGAAATGCCAGCCGCCCGTCGAGGGCTCGCCCGCCATGTCCATCGGATCCTTGACCGCGATCGGCACGCCGGCGAGCGGACCCAGCTTTTCGCCGGCGGCACGGCGCTTGTCGATCGCGCGCGCATCATCGAGCGCCTTGGCGTTCATCGTGATGAAGGCGTTGTAGGTCGGATTGTAGCGCTCGATCCGCTCGAGGAAGACCTTGGTGAGCGCCTCCGATGTCACGCCGGCGGCAAACGCCGCCTGGCAATCGGCCAGCGTCATCTCGACGGCGAAATCCGCATCGCCTGGTTTGATGTTCGACATGAGAAGGCTCCTTGACGTGCGATCTAGGCGCAGGCGCGAGACGCGGGCGCGGCGCGCCCGAGGATCTGGATCGCGTCCTGATGCAGCTGTCGCGTGGCGGCAGCAATGACGCGTCCGTCAGACTCGAGGCTGAGAGGCGCCCCGTCCCAATCGGTGACGATCCCGCCGGCGCCCTCGACGACGCAAACGAGAGCCATGTAGTCTTCCGGCTGCAGGCCTTCCTCGACGACGAGGTCGCAGTGACCGGACGCGAGCAGGCCATAGGCGCAGCAGTCGCCACCGAAGCGACGCATGATGGCGCGGCGCGCCAGCGAGTCGATGGCTACAAGCCCCTCGGCTGAGAACGTGTCGCGCGACGTCATGTAGAGCCGCGCGCCTGCGAGCGCCCGCTGCGGATTGGTCCAGACGGGGCGCCCGTTGAAATGCGTGCCGCTCGGCGTGCCCGTCCAGCGTTCGCGCAGCGCCGGCAGATCGATCACGCCCAGCACGGGTCGGCTGTCTTCAACGAGCGCGATCGAGGTGCCGAACAGCGCCGAGCCCGCCAGGAAGCTCTTCGTGCTGTCGATCGGATCGAGGACCCAGGTCGAGCACCGCGCCTCCGCACCGCGACCTTTGCCGAGGATGCCGTGATCGGGATAGCGCTCGGCGATCAGCCGTCTCAGCACCTGCTCGATGCTGCAATCGGCGATGGTGACCGGGCTGCCAGCGTCCTTCGCCACGATCTCGAGGGGACGGCGGACGTGCCGCGTCGCGATCAAGCGCGCGGCGTCCGCCAGTTCCTCTGCAAACGCGAGCGCCTCGTGCAAGGAGGTAGGCTCGCACAGGCCGAAGTCCGAAGCGAAAGACATCGGTCCTCTCAGGCTCCGCCTTACTGATAGCCCTTGGGGAACGGGTTCGGCTCGATGAGATCCGACGTGTAGACGATGTCGAATTGGCCGTCCGCGCGGGCCCGGGCAACGCGCGAGCGCGACCAGAGATGATGGTTCGGGTGGATTTTGATCTCGCCCTCGGGCGCGTTCATCGTGATCCCCGGCGACGCCGCGACGACCTTGTCGACGTCGAAGCTGCCGGCCTTCTCGACCGCCATCTTCCACAGGAACGGCGCCTCGTAGGCAGCCTGCTGCGGATCGCCGATGACGGCGTTGGCGCCCCACATCTTCTGGTAGGCGGCGACGAAGGCCTTGTTGACGGGCGTGTCGATCGACTGGAAGTACTTCATGCAGCTGTAGGCGTTCTCGTAGTTCTCGCCACCGATGCCGTGGATCTCGTCTTCGGTCACCGCGAGACCGACCACAAGCTGCTTCGACATGTCGATGCCGGCGGCCTTCATCTGCTTGTAGAGCGACACGTTGGAGCCGCCGACAACGGTGGAGAAGATGACGTCGGGCTTCTTCAGCTTGATCTTGTTGATCACCGTGTTGAACGCGGTGGCGCCGAGCGGGAAATAATCCTCGCCGACCACCTTGCCCTTGATGACGCTGTCGATGTGCTTGCGGGCGATCTTGTTCGACGTGCGCGGCCAGATGTAATCGGAGCCGACGAAATAGAAGCTCTTCGCGCCCTTCGCCTTGGCGAGCCAGTTGAGCACCGCGATCGTCTGCTGCGTCGCCTCCTGGCCGGTGTAGATGACGTTCTTCGACTGCTCGAGTCCCTCGTAGAAGGTGGGATAGTAGAGCAGACCGTTCTTCTCCTCGAAGACCGGCAGGACGGCCTTTCGCGAGGCGGAGGTGAAGCAGCCGTAGACCGACGCGCATTTGTCGCTGATGAGCAGCTTGCGCGCCTTCTCCGCGAAGGTCGGCCAGTCGGACGCGCCGTCCTCCTGGATGATCTTGATCTGCCGCCCGAGGATCCCGCCCGACGCGTTGATCTCCGAGATAGCGAGCTTTTCCGCCTCGACGGCGCCAATCTCCGAGATCGCCATCGTGCCCGTGATCGAATGCAGAATACCGACCGTCACGCTGTCGTCGGTGACGGCGAGCCCGGTCGAGTTGACGGCAGCCGTCGCGGGCGTCGCTGCGCGCGCGGCTGACGCGGCCAAGCCCACCAACGGTAAAGCGGCCATCCCCTTCAGAAGGTCGCGGCGAAGGATGGACGAGGGATGGCTGCGGTCGTCGGACAAGTTGCGATCCTTTGATCTGGGCCTTTAAGCGCCACGCGAGAGCTAGGCCTCGGGCGGCGCGCGCGAACCCGGCCTGTCGATTAACTCTCGGGAGAAAGTGGCGCGCTATGCCGCGCCGCAGCAATACGTGGGATCACGTAGCCGACCCCGGCAAATCGCTGATACAATGATGTTTGTCTGCGTACGATCTGCGGTCGAGGACGCGCCGAGGAGCCAAATCCTCCTCGGCGCCCTAGCCTCAACGATGGGCGGGGGTGAGCTTGTTCGGCAGGCCTTCGATCGGCGCTTCGTCGGTGCCGACCGTGTCGCGCGTGAAGGATTCCACCATCTCCCGCGTGCCTTCTGGGTCGGCGATCCACCTCGAGTAGAAATCGTAGGGGCATGCCGCGAGGCCCTTGTCGCCTTCACCGGAGTTGATGACACCCGTGTAGCCGCGGTGCAGCAGCTTGAAGAGATGGTTCTCCGACTGGCCGTTCTTGCGCGCGTCGCGGATCAGGAACTTCGACAAGGCGGCGTACTGGATCCCCATCGCCTCCTCGCCGCATTCGCCGAGCGTGCGCCCATCGAACCCGACGATCGCCGAGTGGCCGAAGTAGGTGTAGACGCCGTCGAAGCCTGCGGCATTGGCCACCGCCACGTAGCAGTTGTTGGCCCAGGCCATCGCCTTTGCCATCGTGATCTGCTGCTCCTTGGCCGGATACATGTAGCCTTGGCAGCGGACGATCAGCTCGGCGCCGCGCATCGCGCAATCGCGCCAGATCTCGGGATAATTGCCGTCGTCGCAGATGATGAGCGAGATCTTCAGCCCCTTCGGCCCGTCGGACACGTAGGTGCAATCGCCCGGATACCAGCCCTCGATCGGCACCCACGGCATGATCTTGCGGTATTTCTGGACGATCTCGCCCTGGTCGTTCATCAGGATCAGCGTGTTGTAGGGCGCCTTCTTCGGGTGCTCCTCGTGCTGCTCGCCGGTCAGCGAGAACACACCCCAAGCCTTCGCCTTGCGGCACGCCTCGGCGAAGATCTCCGTCTCGTCGCCGGGGATCGTCGAGGCCGTCTCGTACATCTCCTTGGCGTCGTACATGATGCCGTGCGTCGAGTATTCGGGGAAGATGACGAGATCCATCCCGGGCAGGCCGCTCTTCATGCCGACGACCATCTCGCCGATCTTGCGCGCGTTGGCGAGGACCTCGGCCTTCGTGTGCAGGCGGGGCATCGTGTAGTTCACGACGGCAACGCCGACCGTGTCTTTGCTCGAGGAAATGTCGCCGTGCAACATGGGCTGTTCCTTTCAAGGATTGTTCTGTCGGTCGGGTCGTGTCGCGCCGCACTGACATGGGGCTAGCGCGACGAGATGTCTTCAGGTCGGATTGCCCGCCGCCGCGCGTTCCTCAGCACAAGCCGTGCCGCCGCGAACGGCGGCGCTTAGCGCCGCGCCAGCCGGAAGAACAGCGCCGACAGCCGCGCCGGCAGCTCCGCGATGCGGCGCACCGGCATGTGTTGCGCGGCGCCAAAGATTGCCGCACCCGCACCCTGTCCGTTCGGATCGAGCATGAGGCCGAAGGCCTCGATGCCCATACCGCGGAGGCCGAGGACCGCCCGTCGCGCGTCTTCGGTGAGGTCGGCCGGATCGGCGATATCGATGTCGGACGGCGCGCCATCGCTGAGCACGATGACGATCTTGCGGGTCGCCGCGATCGACGCGAGCTCGGCGCCGGCGTGACGCAGCGCGGCCCCGAGCCGCGTCGAGAAGCCCGGCTCGAGCCCCGCGAGCCGCGCCAACGCGGCATCGTCGAGAGTTTCGGTGAAGTCCTTGATCTTGGACCAGCGCACCTTCGCACGTCCGTCAGAGGCGAAGGCCCGCAGCGCGAACATATCGCGCGCAGCATCCATCGCTTGCGCCAACAGTGTGACGGCAACCTTTTCGATATCGATGACACGTTGATCGAGACCCGGTACACGGTCGCGTGTCGATTCAGATATGTCGATGAGGATCAAGGTCGCGAGATCGCGCGCGCGCACAACCTTTCGCAAGTAGACGCGCTCGTCGGGCGCCTCGCCCGTGCGCAGGGCCCGCGCCGCATCGATCGCGGCGTCGATGTCGAGATCGAGCCCGTCAGGCTGTCGCTTAAGACGCGTCGGCAGCCCGACGCGGGCAGCTCGAACCAGACGTTCGACGCGCCGGCGTAGTCCCGCGTCGGCTGCTAGCGCGCGGTCGAGCGCCCGGATGTCGCCGCGTGGCGGTTCGATCTCGCGGATCGTCGTCCAGTCCGGTCGTTCGACGCCGGCCGCGCGATCCCACTCCGGATAGTGCGCGACGGCGCGTCCGTCGTCGCGCGGCGCGGTCGGCCGGCCGCGGCCAGCCTCAGGCTCCGCATTGCTATTTTCGCCCTGCCCTGCCTCGTCGAGCCTGCGCTCGATGCGCGCGGCCTCGACGGGCAAGTCGAGCGCCTGGGTTTCTGCGTCCGGCGGCGGAGGCGGCAACATCCAAAGCCCGAAATTGTCGTCGCGATAGGCCGGCTCGATGATGAAAGCTTTGGGATCGAACTGAATCCGCATCTGGCCGATGTCGTTGCCGAGGATCGAGCCGATGCGCCGCGACAAGCCCGCATCTTCGCGATCCGGCTCGGCGAAAAACAGCGCGCGGGCTTTTGCGACAATCGCGTCATCGTCACGATGATCGGGATCGAACAAGCCGCGCGCCAGGCGGCCCAGCAAGACGGGCGCGGTCTTCAGATGCGAGGGCTCGATAATATGGAACGGCGCCCAGAGCCGGCGTAGCCCCGGAAAGCGCCGCATCGCCAGCGCCTCGATACGCGCATCCTCGATGAGGCCGGTCAGCACGAGCTGCAACGGCTTGAGCGTGCCGGGCTCCTGGCGTGGGCTCCCCAACGCGAGATGCGCGCTGGCATGGGCCACCATGGCTTGGTAGAGCGCCGGCGCTTTGTCCGGCGCGATGCCGGGCAGCACGTCGGGAACGTGGACCATGCCGGGCGTGATCGTCGCGCGACGCGGTTGATCCGCGTACGCCGGAGGCGCGTCCAGCAAGGTGATGTCGTGGCCCCACAAGGCGGCCGCATAGGCGCTGAGCCGAGATCGGAGCGTGACGAACGTGACTTGGCCGGAAAGCCGATCGAGCACCTGCTGGGCCGCGTGATCCTCGAGGCCGAGGAAGGCAAGCCGTGCCGCGGCGGCGGTAGAGGCCCGAAGTCCCGCGCCGACGAACGCCTCGAACCCCAAAGGCCCGCAAGCGGCAAGGATGCGGTCGCTCGTGCGCGCGGTGATCGCGACCGCGGCGGGCTCCTCCGCCGCAAGCCTCACGAGCGTGCGCCACCAAAGCGCCTCTTCGCCGGCATCGAGGCGCGTCAGGCGCGAGTCGAGCCCACGGCGCGACTCCAACGCCGCGCACACGGCGGCGGCGCCCGCGTGACGACAGATGTCCGCGGCATGACCGATGCCCACCGCCGCCCGCCGCAGGGCGCCGGGATGGCCGCGTGGCAAGGTCGTGGCGATGCGAAGCGCCAAGAGAAGCGCGGCCGGCCCGGCATTGACGTTGGCGAGCGCGAGGATCGAAGCGGCCCACGCCTCGAGCGTCTCAGCTGGCGCGCCCGCGTGGCGCGCCAGAACAGCGTCGAGGCCGCCGGCCAGGATCGTCCGCTGTCGCGCCATCGTCCGCAATCGAGCGAGGGCGCCAGGCGCGACCTTGGTAGCCCGCGTTGCGAGCGCGGCCTCGGCGGTCACAGACAGGCGGAGATCGCCGCGGTGAGCGCCTCGCGGACGTCGAGGTCGTCGGTGATCGGCAGGACGATGCCGGACTGGACGGCGAGCTCGATGGGGATGCCGCCCGAGACGAGCCGCGCCGTATGGATCAACATCCGCGTCGAAGCGCCCTCGTCGAGCCCGTGCGTGCGGAGATGCCGCGTGCGCTCGCCGATGTCGACGAGCAGCACCGCAAGCGTGACCTCGCTTTTCGCCTCGCGGACGATGATCTCGGCCTCGACCGCGGGATCGGGATAGCCGAAGTCGATCGCGACGAAGCGCTGCTTCGTGGATTCCTTCAGGTCCTTCACCGCGTTCTGGTAGCCGGGATTGTAGGAGATCGTCAGCTGGAAGTCGTCGTGCGCCTTGACGAGCTCGTTGCGCTTGTCGAGCGGCAGGACGCGCCGCGCGTCCGTCACAGGGTGGATCACCACCGTCGTGTCCTGGCGCGCCTCGACGATCTCGTCGAGATAGCAGATCGCGCCGTGGCGCACCGCCAGGGTCAGCGGGCCATCGTGCCACACGGTCCCTTCAGGCGCGAGCAGGAAGCGCCCGGCGAGATCGGCGGCCGTCATGTCCTCGTGCGCGGCGACGGTGACCAGGGGCCGACCCAACGCCCACGCCATGTGCTCGACGAACCGCGTCTTTCCGCAGCCTGTCGGTCCCTTCAGCATCACCGGCAGTCGCGCGGCGTAAGCGGCCGTGAACAGGTCGATCTCCGCGCCGGCGGCTCGATAGTAGGGTTCCGACGCTATCCTGTAGGCGTCCATGGCCGCTCCCGCTTGGGCCGTTCGACGGGCCACGCCGAAGTTTGCAAGGAGTAGGCCGCTGAAAGCGCAGAGCTCCTAAGCCACCCTCGCGGTCGCTACCCCATGCCGCTGAACTCACCGACCAGCGCACGGTCCTGCGTCTCGTCGGCCGTCAGCTCCCGGGCGATCAGGCCTTTGCGAAGGACGAGGATCCGCTGCGAGAGCGAGGAGATGAAGTTGAGATTCTGCTCGACGAGCAGAATCGAGAGGCCACGCTCGCGCGCGACTCGCTGCAACAGCAGGATGATCTCTTCGATGATCGAGGGTTGAATCCCTTCGGTCGGCTCGTCGAGCAGGATCGCCTTCGGCGCGCCGCAGAGGCAACGCGCTAGGGAGAGCAACTGCTGCTCGCCGCCGGACAGCGCGCCGCCCGGACGATCGAGATAGGCCTTGAGCCGAGGGAAGAGCTCGAGAATGTCCTCGATCGTAGACGCCTCGTCATGCCGGTTGAGCAGGCATCCCATGCGCAGGTTCTCGCGCACGCTGAGCCCGGGGAAGATCTCGCGGCCTTGCGGCACGAAGCCGATCCCCGCGCGCGCCCGCGCCGTCGTCGAGGCCCTTGTGACGTCGATGCCGTCGAAGGTGACGCGTCCAGCCGTGGCCGGCAGATAGCCCATCAGAGTTCGCAGGAGCGTCGTCTTACCCATGCCGTTGTGGCCGAGGATGCCGACGACCTCGCCTTGGTTCAACGCGAGGGAAACGCCGCCGAGGATCGGAATGCGGGCGTAACCGCTGTGCAGCCCTTCAACCCGCAAGAGCGCCGTTGCGGCGAAGGCGTCATCCGGTTCCGGCAGAGCATGCGTCATGCGGCCTGCGTCCCGAGGTAGACGTCGCGGACGCGCTGGTCCGCCAGCACCTTGCCGACCTCGTCCTCGATCAGGATGCGGCCCTGATTGAACACGGTGACGGTCCTAGCGATCATTCGGATGAAGGCCATGTCGTGCTCGACGACGATCAACGCGTGCGTCTTGTTGATCTCCTTGATCAGCTCGGCGGTCCGCAGCACCTCCTCGTGCGACATGCCTGCGACCGGCTCGTCGAGCAACACCAGCTCCGGCTCCTGCGCCAGGACGGTCGCGATCTCGACCCACTGGCGCTGCCCATGCGCCAGCCGCTCGACGATGGCGTCGGCGATCGGCTCCAGCCCCAGGCGCGACAGCATCTCTTCCACGATTAAATTGGCGCGCTGCATCGATTTCCGCCGGGCTGCGCCGAGGAAGACGTTCTCGCGCACGGAGAGACCGTTGAAGACGTTCGGCACCTGCGTCTTGATGCCGACGCCGCGGCGCGCGATGCGATAGGGATCGGCGCCCGTGATGTCGGCGCCGCGGAAGTGCACCTTGCCCTCGGTCGGGGTCAACTGGCCGGTGAGGATCTTGAAGAAGGTGCTCTTGCCCGCACCGTTGGGGCCGATGAGGCAGCGCAGCTCGACCTCCCCGACGACGAAATCGACGGCCTGGACGGCCTTCATGCCGCCGAAGCTCATGGTGACGCCGCGCGCCTCGAGCAGAGGCGGCGTGGCCAGCTTGGTTTGCGCCGCCGCGATCATGACTGCACCTTGCCTACCAGCTCGTGGCTGTCGGCTGCGGTCCGCGGCGCACCGACACCCGTGCTGGGGACGCGAGCCGAAAGCGCGCGCTGGACGAGGTTGCGCACCACCGGGACGATGCCCTGCGGGATCAGGAGCACGAAAGCGACCAGGATCAGACCGAGGCCGAGGTTGGCGTCGAGATAGCTCTGCGCGCCCGCCTTGTTGATGAGCCATTGGATGAGGATCGCGCCGATGATCGGCCCTATCAGCGTACCGAGGCCGCCGACGAGGACGAAGATGATGACCTGCGCGGAGTTCTTGAGGCTGAACACGGTCGGGCTGATGAAGCCGCCCCAGGCCGCGAAGAGGCAGCCGGCGAGCCCGGCGATGCCTGCGGCGATCATGAAGGCGATGAGCTTGTAGAGGTTGGGATCGTAGCCGATGAGCTGGGCTCGCATCTCGTTCTCGCGGATGGCGAGGATGACGCGGCCCAGGCGGCTTGCGATGACCGCCCGCAGAAGAATGTAGACGGCGAGAAGCGAGCCCATCGCCGCGTACCACATGCCGGTCGGGCCGAGCGTGTCGGTCGCGCCGGGGAGGTTGAACGCCGGCACCGACGGAATGCCGTTGAAGCCGCCGATCGCAACGCCGCCGATCTGGTATTGATCTCCGGACGTTGCATTGACCAGCTGGAAGAGGATCACGCTGACCGTCAGCGTGATAACGCCGACATAGGCATCGCTGATCCGGCCGTAGAACATGAAATAGCCGAGCAGGCCCGCAAACAGCATCGGCACCACGATCGCGATCGCGATAGCCGGGCCGCTATCGCCATAGTAGAGCGCGGCGATCGCATAGGCATAGCCGCCGACGCCGAAGAAGGCGGCTTGCCCGAACGACATGATCCCGGCGTAGCCCCAGACGAAGCCCTGGCTGAGCGCAAACAGCGCCATCGCCACGAAGACCGTCAGCTGCAGGATCTGGTAGCTGTCGACCAGCAGCGGCGCGACGGCCATGGCGACGACCCCGACGACGATCGGCGCAATGAAGCCGGCGATTGCGGCGGGCGATCGCGGGCGACGAACGTGGGGCAGCGCGGTCACAGGCTTCGCCTCAGGAAGCGACCGGTGATGCCCTTCGGCAGCACGCGGATCAGCAGCACCGCCGCAACGAGGAGCGCCGTGTCGCCGATGACCGGCGAGGTCTTGAACGAGACGATCTCATCGATCGAGCCGAACAACGCCGAGGCGAGGCTCGTGCCGGTGACGATGGCCGGTCCGCCGCCGAGCACCGTGATGAAGGCGCGCGCGATGTAGGCCGTGCCCATCGAGGGCGAGATGCCTGAGATCGGCGCGAGCACGCCACCAGCGAGCCCGGCGAGCGCCGAGCCGAGCGCAAAGGTCGCCATGTAGATGAGGCTCGGCGAGACGCCCAGGCCTGCTGCCATCTTCGGGTTCTGCATGGTCGCGCGCAGGATCAGACCAAACTTGGTCGCGCGGAGAAGCGCGATCAGCGCGCCAACGACGGCGATCGCGACGAGGATGATGACGAGGCTGAAAAGACTCGCACCGTAGCGCCCGATTCCGAAGCTGCCGACCGGCGATGCGACTGCACGCACCTCGTTGCCGTACACGACCGTGACGATGCCGGTCAGCGCAAGGCTGACGCCCCAGGTCGCCAGCATCGTGTCCATCATGCGCCCGTACAAAAACCGGATCACCGTCCGTTCGAGCACCAACCCGACCAGGCCGACGAAGAGCGGCGGCAGCACCAGCATCGCGATCCAGATGTTGATGCCCGCGTCGACCGCGGTGACGGCCGTATAGGCGCCGAGCATCATCAGCTCGCCGTGCGCGAGGTTGATGATGCCCATCATGCCGTAGATGACGCCGAGGCCGAGCGTGATGAGAACCAGCGTTGCGATGGTCGTCACCACATTGAAGGCGAGCAGCCCTGTCAGGTCCATGACGCGCCTAGATGTTCGGTGTGAACTGCTTGGCGGTGCGCGGATTCTTGATGAGGTTGCAGCGGCCGCTGGTGTCGGCGGGGATCTGGTTCGGGAAGGTTTGGAGGATCTTCCATTTGCCGTCCTCGGGCTCGGCCAGATAGGTGGCCCGGACCGTGGCGTGCAATTGCGGGTCCATCTTGACCGTGCCGGCAGGCGTCTCGACGCTAATGCCGCTTTCGAGCGCGGCGATGACCTTTTCGCGGTCGACCGTGCCGGCCTTCTTCACCGCTGCGGCCCACAGCATGATGCCGTCGTAGGTCGCCGTGTCGAGCTCGCCGAGGTCGGTCACGTCGGCACCGAACTTCTGCTGCATCCCGGTGACGAAGGCCTTGCTCGCCGGCGTATCCAAGTTGTTGTACCAGCCGTAGCAGGTGACGATCCCGTTCGTCGTCGAATGGCTCATCGAGGTCAGTTCGTCGCCGAGACCGAACACGGTCGACCCCATCGGGATCTTCGGCTTCATGCCCGCCGCGTCCCACTGCCGGTAGAAGCCGGAATGGTTGGCCCCGACGAGAGCCGAGAGCACGAGGTCGGGGGACGCCTGCTGGATGCGGCTGATGGCCGAGGAAAAGTTCGTGACGTCGAGCGGATAGAAGTCGGTGGCAACGACGCTGCCGCCGCCCTCTTTCATGAACTTCGTCATCCAGCTCGCGGTGATGTGGCCGTAATTGTAGTCGGCGGCGACGATGTAGGCCTTCTTGCCCCAGTTCTTCAGGGCGTAGTCGACGACATGGTCGACCGTCTGCGCCGGCGTCGTGCCGGTGCAGAACACGTTGCGGTCGCAGACGCCGCCCTCGTACTGCGTATTGTAGAAGAACAGCGTCTTGAAGCGGTCGAGGATCGGCCTGATCGCCTCGCGCGAGGCCGAGGTGATGCCGCCTTGTATGACGTCAACCTTATCCTCCAGGGCGAGCTTTTGCGCATATTGCGTGTAGAGCTGCATGTTGGACTGGGTGTCGAACGAGATGAGCTGAATCTGCCGGCCGAGCAGGCCGCCCTCGGCGTTCAGCTTGTCGACGGCGTATTGCGTCGTCTGGATCATGCGGCGCCCCTCGAGACCGAGAGGCCCGGTCCCGTCGAGAAGGCTGCCGAGCTTGATCGGCTCCACGGCGAACGCGTTGCGCGCATAGAACGGCGCGGCGATCGCGCTCGCGGCGCCAATTTTGAGCAGTTTCCGACGATTGATCTCGAACGCGTTCATCTTCTAGCTCCAGTGGCGGCCAAGCCCACGCGCAGTGCTAGGCAATCCGGATGCCACTTTTGCCGAAATCCACATAAAACCACTTATTGCTAGCGTTGGCAGAGCGGCGGCCTCATCTTCTCGGTCGCCCAATCTCAGCCTGCTCTTGAGGACAAAGCGTAACTTTTCCTTATCCGGGCGGAGGAGTGGATCGTCGAGCTTGACGCCAAATCCGTCAAAACCACATTGGCTAGATGCATCGAGCACTCACCAAGAACCACATTTCTGGGTTGCCGGGGCGATGAGGCGGCTCTGGTTCGGAAGATAGAAGAAGCGGGCCCGCATTGTCCTACGAGTGCGGCCGGCAGGGTGCATGTAAAGAGAGCCTGCGCAAAAACGCGTATTGTCTCCACACGAGCCCGGAGCGACCTGACGCGTAGCTGCGAGGGCAGCGCGGCGGGACGCGCAGATGCTTGGTTCGACCTTGATCGATGCAACCTCGGGCACGCCGAAAAGCACTTACACCAAAAGCGGCAGCGCCGCGGTCGCGATTGTCCTTATCAAAAGGCGCACATCAATGGACCTTGAACTTCGTGGAGCCCGAGCGATCGTCACCGGTGGGACGAAGGGAATCGGGCGCGCGATCGTGGAGACATTGGCGCGCGAGGGTGCGGACATCGCGTTTTGCGCCCGGATGCGACCGAAGTCGCCACCACGCAAACAGCTCTCGAAGCGATGGGAGCCCGTGCCCACGGGACCGCGCTCGATATCGCAGATGGCGCCGCGCTCAGAAAGTGGGCTGCCACATGTGTCGAAACGCTTGGCGGTCTCGACATTGTCGTCTCGAACGTCAGTGCCCTCGCGATCGGCGCTGACGAGGAGAGCTGGAAGCGAGGCTTCGAGATCGACCTATTGGGCGCCATGCGCCTGATCGAAACCGTCCTGCCGGCGCTCGAGGCGAGCGAGATCGCGTCGATCGTCACGATCTCGAGCGTATCGGGCCGTGAGATCGATTTCGCGGCAGGACCATACGGTGCGCTCAACCCGACCGGTCGCATGGGGCCCCGCAGGAGATGGCCAACGCCGTGGTCTTCTTGGCCAGTCCCGCCGCAAGCTTCATCACCGGGGCGAACCTCGTTGTGGACGGTGCCTTGACGCGTGGCGTCCAGTTGTAGCTCGGCTTCGCGCTATCGGCCGCCTGTTAGGCTTCAGCCGTGTGTCGCCTTTGCGCGGATTTCGTTGAATCCGCTTGAACGGCAGCATCGTGCTGAGCCAAGGAGACTGAGTCGGTGGGGCCGCGGCAAGTCGCCGGCGCTCTGTTCTACACTTCTCCCTCGACGCCCATGTGCTCACCTCGAATCGACCGCTTCGTCGACCTGCGTTTGCGCGCGAGCTCAACAGTGAGCTGGGGCGCCCTTCGATCGATCCCGACGCTGCATGATCCGGATCCGGCCTGGGCATCCTATATAGCACGAGGTGCATCTGAAGCCATGGCGGCTCAAGGGCCCGACCAAGGTCCGCTTCCGCGACAGCGATCTCTTGCGTCGGCTGTTCGAGACCGTGCTCGCGCGGTGCATCGAAGAAGGTCTTGTCGGCCGCAGAAGGCTTCGCAGTCGACGGCAGCCTGAGAAGGCCGATGGCCAACGCCGTGGTCTTCCGCCGGGGGCTGCAAGCCGGCCAGAATATCTCGCCACGCTCGATCGGCGCCGCCGCAATCTCGCTTCACGCTCACGCCTTCTTCGCCTACGCGACCACCTCGACCTCGACAACGCGATGGAGGCGACAACGGCGATCCGCCAGGCAGCCTTGATCGCGTGGCGTCCGCCGAGTTGTAGATGCTCGGATGGCTCGGCTTCGCGCTAGCGTCTTCGACAAATCGGCCGCCTGTTAGCACTTCAGCCGATGTCTACACTTGCCCGGCGGGCAAGACGCTCGCTGTAAGGGCTTTGCGACGTGTGCGCTCCAAGCCCCGGTGCTGTCCGAATGCGCCGGCACGCAAGGTCCCGCGTTCTCGGACCTCGTCGACAACCTCGGGGCATCGGATGAAGGCTACACGTCTCGCAAAGCGGACCGAGATGCTGTTCGCGCACCTCAAGCGCATCTGACCGATCGAGGACTGAGCGCAACGGAGCCCGCGACGAGTTCCACCTAGCAGCCACCGCTCAAAACCTCACGTTGTCCGCCGCTTCCAACCTCAGGTCACCAAACGGCACTTCTTCAACGAAATCCGCCCATCTCGGACCGTCCAACCTCGGGGGAAGGTCTCGAAAGCGGACCTTGACCAGGAAGCGCAATCGACGTTTCAGGTCTTGCCGCGATTGTAGACGTCGAGCACCACGGCGGCGAGCAATACCGCGCCCTTGATGACCTGCTGCCAGTCGATGCCGATGCCGAGGATCGACATGCCGTTGTTCATCACGCCCATGACGAAGGCGCCGATGACGGCGCCGGTGATCTTGCCGATGCCGCCGGACGCCGACGCGCCGCCGATGAAGCAGGCCGCGATGACGTCGAGCTCGAACGAAAGGCCGGCCTTCGGCGTCGCAGTGTTGAGTCGCGCCGCGAAAATGAGCCCCGCCAGCGCCGCCAGCATGCCCATGTTGACGAACACGAGGAAGGTCAGCCGCTCGGTCCGGATGCCGGAGAGCTTGGCGGCCTTCTCGTTGCCGCCGAGCGCGTAGATGCGGCGCCCGATGGTCGCGCGCGTCGTCATGAAGGCGTAGACGACGATCAGCACGCCCATCACGACGAGCACGTTGGGCAGGCCGCGATAGGTGGCGAGCTGGTAGGCGAGTGCCGCGATGGCGGCGAAGGCGATCGCGTTGCCGATGACAAAGAGGCCGAACGGCTCGAC
The DNA here is from genome assembly GCA_965277735.1 of Beijerinckiaceae bacterium. Classification (GTDB taxonomy): domain Bacteria; phylum Pseudomonadota; class Alphaproteobacteria; order Rhizobiales; family Beijerinckiaceae; genus RH-AL1. The sequence goes on along the minus strand of CBDIDO010000003.1, from coordinate 1,571,938 downwards.
CTCGAACGCGTGGCGCCGCGCCGCGAGCCGATGGCGGATCTGCGAGACGACGAGCAGGCTCGGCACGAGGAGCCCGATCAGCACCGTCGACAGGTGCAGGTGGCCGACCGGGGTGGCAAGAAAGTCGGGAATGAAACCGGACGACAGGCGCTGGAAGGCAACCGGGAACGGGCCGATGGAGCGGCCCTGCAACACCGTGAGGGAGAGGCCGCGGAAGACGAGCATCCCCGCCAGCGTGACGATGAACGATGGAATCTTGAGGAAGGCGACGAAGCTGCCCTGGACGGCGCCGATGATTCCACCGAGCGCGATGCAGAGCAGGCCGGCGAGGATCGGGTCGAGCCCGTGGCTCACCATCAGCACCGCGGCCACGGCGCCGATGAAGCCCGAGATCGAGCCCACCGACAGATCGATATGCCCGGCGACGATCACCAGGAGCATGCCGAGCGCCATGATCACGATGTAGCTGTTCTGCAGGATGAGGTTGGTGAGGTTCAGCGGCCGCAGCAGCGTGCCGTTGGTCATGAACTCGAAGAACAGCGTGATGGCCGCGAGCGAGGCCAGCATGCCGTACTCGCGCATGTGGCCCTTAAGGAACGCGCCGAGCGAACGGGTCGGCGGCGGCGCGACGGGCGCCGTCGGGGCCGCATCCTGCAGGTTCGAGGCTTCGATGCTCGTGGTCACGCGGCCTTCTCCCCGCCCCGCATGATGGTCTGCATGATCTTCTCCTGCGATGCGTCGGCCCCGTCCATCTCGCCGAGGATGCGGCCCTCGTTCATCACGTAGATCCGGTCGCAGATGCCGAGCAGCTCGGGCATCTCGGACGAGATCACGAGGATGCCGCGGCCGGCGTCGGCGAGCTCGTTGATCATCGCGTAGATCTCGTACTTGGCGCCGACGTCGATGCCGCGCGTCGGCTCGTCGAGGATCAAGAGATCGGGATCGGAGAAGAGCCACTTGCCGAGCACGACCTTCTGCTGGTTGCCGCCCGACAGGTGCACGACGTTCTGCGCGACGCTCGAGGAGCGGATGTGCAGCTTGCTGCGATAGCCGCTCGCCACCTCCGCCTCGCGCAGCCGATCGATGATGCCGCCGGGCGCGACGCCCTTCAGGTTGGCGAGGCTCACATTGTGAGTGATGCTGCTCTCGAGCAGCAGGCCGAGGCGCTTGCGATCCTCGGTGACATAGGCGAGCCCCGCGTCGATCGCCTTGCGGATCGTCGACAGGTCGACGGGCCGGCCGTGCATGAAGGCCTCGCCGGAGATCTTCTGTCCGTAGGCACGGCCGAAGACGCTCATCGCGAACTCGGTGCGCCCTGCCCCCATCAGCCCGGCGAGGCCGACGACCTCGCCGCGGCGCACGTCGAGCGAGACGTTCTTGACGAGATGCCGGTCGGCATGCAGCGGATGGGTGGCATTCCAACCCTTCACCGCGAAGAGCACGTCGCCGATCTTCGGGACCCGCTTCGGATAGCGGTCCGACAGCTCGCGGCCGACCATGCCGGAGATGATGCGGTCCTCGCTGACGGCGCCGCCGCGCGCGTCGAGCGTCTCGATCGTCGCGCCGTCGCGCAGCACGGTGATCTTGTCGGCGACCTTGGCGATCTCGTTCAGCTTGTGCGAGATCAGGATCGACGAGATGCCCTGGCGCTTGAACTCAAGCAGCTTTTCGAGCAGCGCATCGCTGTCGCTCTCGTTGAGGCTCGCCGTCGGCTCGTCGAGAATGAGGAGGCGCACCTTCTTCGAGAGCGCCTTGGCGATCTCGACGAGCTGCTGCTTGCCGACGCCGATCTGCCCGACGAGGGTGCCCGGATTCTCGACGAGGCCGACCGCCTTCAGGAGGTCGCGCGCGCGCGTCGCCGCGGCATGGCGATCGATCACACCGAACCGCGCCGGCTCGTTGCCAAGGAAGATGTTTTCGGCGATCGACAGGTGCGGGATGAGCGCCAGCTCCTGGTGGATGATGATGATGCCGAGCTTCTCGCTGTCGCCGATCGTCGAGAAGCGGCGCTCCTCGCCGTCATAGACGATGGCGCCGTCGTAGCTGCCATAGGGATAGACGCCGGAGAGCACCTTCATCAGCGTCGACTTGCCGGCGCCGTTCTCGCCGACCAGCGCGTGGATCTCGCCGCGCGCGACGGAGAGATTGACGTCGTCGAGCGCCTTCGCACCCGGGAAGGTCTTGGTGATGCCGCGCATCTCCAGGATCGTGTCCACGTCTCCTCCGCCGCTCATCAGCCGATGGCCTACTTGAGCTGATCCGCCTTGTAGTAGCCGCTGTCGATCAGGACCTGCTGGTAGTTCGCCTTGGTGACGAGGACGGGCTTCAGAAGCTGCGCGGGCACGACCTTGACGCCGTTGTTGTAGGTCTTGGTGTCGTTGACCTCGGGCTTCTTGCCGCTCTGGACGGCGTCGATCATGTCGGCGGTGACCTTGGCGAGGATCCGCGTGTCCTTGAAGATCGACGAATATTGCTCGTTGGCGATGATCGACTTCATCGACGGCACCTCGCAGTCCTGCCCCGAGACGAACGGGAACGGCTGGTCCGGCGTGCCGTAGCCGACGCCGCGCAGCGACGACAGAATGCCGATCGACAGCCCGTCGAACGGCGACAGGACGGCGTCGACGCGTTTGTCGGTGTAGTAGGCCGACAGGATGTTATCCATCCGTGCCTGCGCCACGGCGCCGTCCCAGCGCAGCGTGCCGACCTTGTTCATGCCCATCTGGCCGCTGCGCACCACGAGCGCGCCCGACTTGATGTAGGGGTCGATTACCGACATCGCGCCGTCGTAGAAAAAGAAGGCGTTGTTGTCGTCGGGCGAGCCGCCGAACAGCTCGATGTTGAACGGGCCCTTCTTGCCGGCGGTGAGGCCGAGCGCGTCGACGAGAGACTGCGCCTGCAGCACGCCCACTTTGAAATTGTCGAAGGTGACGTAATAGTCGACGTTCGGCGACTGGCGGATCAGGCGGTCGTAGGAGATGATGGTGACGCCCTTGTCGTGCGCCTGCGCGAGCGCATTCGACAGGGTGGTGCCGTCGATCGCCGCGATCACCAGGACCTTGGCGCCCTTGGTGATCATGTCCTCGATCTGCGCCAGCTGGTTCGGGATGTCGTCGTCGGCATATTGCAGGTCGGTGTCGAAGCCCTTGGCCTTCAGCGCGGCGACGACATTGTTGCCGTCGTCGATCCAGCGGGCCGACGACTTGGTCGGCATGGCGATGCCGACGAGGCCCCTGTCGGCCGCGACGGCGGGCGCGCTCCACGCCAGTGCGGCGACGAGAACCGATGCCGCGAGATTCTTCAAAAATGCCAAGGCTTCTCTCCCACGCCAGTCCCACCGCGCTTGCGGCGACAAGTCGGTTTTCATTTGTCTGAGTTTTGTTTCCGAGTCTCGGCGCGTCGTGTCAATTCCGTCCATCGACGGAAGGCACGACGCGCCCGCGACGCGGCCTCTCGACGACGGCGCATTCGTCTGAATTTCCTCACGACAGATTTCCGCCGTAAGCTCGAAGCGGGCGCACGATGCCTTCACGACGTGCGCCCGACTTTTCCTGAGTCAACCGCCTCAGATGCTGCCGGGACCCTTGGCCAGTCGCGCCAGCGTCAGCAGGTCGGCGCTGAACTTGAAGCCGAGCACGAAGGCATTGGGGATCGGACGTGTCAGGTAGGGCGCGGCGGGCTGCGTCGGGTTGACGATATACTGCAGCTGCGGCAGCACGCGCAGACCCGGATCCAGCTGGATGCCGTAGTTCAATTCCAGCATGAACTGGTCGGACGGGAAGATGGCCGGATTCATGCCGGCGACTGCCGAAGCCGTCCGCAGATTGAACAGCCCGAGCCCGCTGTAGTGCTGGTCGGTGACGTCGAAGCCGAGCGTGTCATAGGGCCGGCTCGGGAAGATGCCGGTCCACAGGGCGCCGCCTTCGGCAAAAAAGCTCTGCGTCTGCTGGCCGCCGGTGCCGACGATGCCGACGCCGAAGATCGTGATGCCGCGCAGCGACGTGGTATCCGGTCGCCATATCATCTGGTCGAACCGGGCGAACACGGCGGTACGGCCGAAGTCGGTCTGGGGCGTCGCTCCGGGCGATACCGCCTGCAGCGTGCCGGCATTGGTGTAGATCGGATCGCTGTACTTTGATTCGTCGATGATTGCGCCGATCCCGTAGTTGCGCGGCAGCCGGTCATTCGCCGGTGTCGTCGAGTAGCCGAGCTCCATCGGGATGTTGACACCGGTCGCGCCCGCCGTCGACCAGTCGAACCCGTGATCGTCGGGAAGCAACCGGTTCGGGTTCACCTCGTAGGCACCGACGTGGAAGAAGACTTTATAGTCCGGATCCAACCAGATCTTGGCGTGACCGCCCCACGAGGTCGTCGGGTAGTAGGTGAAGTTCGTGTCCTTGAACGCCGTCGTCGGCGAGCCACAGGCCGCGTTGTTCTGGAAGTTGCAGTAGAGCGGCGACGTCAGCGTCATGCCCTGTCCGTTCAACCGCCCGACCTCGACGTCAAGGCGATCGTTGAACAGCCGCTGCTCGTAGCCGAGCTGGGTGAGCCGATACGTTTGTCCGGCCCCGTAGATTTCCTGCACCGACGTGTCGTTGCCGATGTCCGAGCCGGCAAGATTGCGTCCCTGTCGATCGGTCAGAAGGAAATGCACGGAGCCGCCGTTGATCCCGGCGATCCTGTTCATGTCGGCATCGACGCCGACCGCGAGCTGGCCCGCGAACGCGTCGCCTTGCTTGAGGCCTCCCGACGGGTTGGCGGCAAACTCGCCCGTGTAGTTGAGCAGGACGGAGAATCCGTTCTTGAGGTCGAGGGTCCCAGGCGCCAACCCGGGTGGCGCCGCGGCGGTACCTTCGTTGCGGGAGGTACTTTTCGCCGTGTCCCGGGTCGCGATGCCGCTTCCCGTCGGCGGGCCGTCCGCCTGCTGCGCGACTGCGGCGCTACTTGCGCCGAGCGTTCCCAGAAGGAGGCCGATCGCGGCTCCTCGACTGCTGATCCCGTAAGTCATCCAATTCCCCCGTTCCAACGGCCCCCGCCGAGGAATTGACGCCCGTGATTTCGGAGCAGGCCCCTGGACGCGAACTGCAGCTGTCCCAGCCAGCTCCAAGCTCCGCGGCGAGATGATCTGCAAGCACGGACGTTCAATTGTCTGAGTTTTGAAACCAACACCAAGGCCGATGTCAATTCCGACGATTGGAGGAGAGACGGCGATCTATAGGTTTTGCGGGACCGAAGGCGTCGCTTGCGCGGCCCGGCTAGTGGACAGAATCGCCTATTTGTAGGAGTTGACACGTCGCCCGGACACGACGAGTGACGTGATGATGATCCAGTCCCTGCTTCAGTTTCGCGATTCACGGGGCCGACGCGGCGTCGGCGCCGTTTTTCCCGAGGGCGAGGTGCGGGCGGTCGGCGGCATCGAGACCGTCGTCGAGCTGGCCTCATTCGCCCTCGAGGCCGGCACCGGAGTCGTGCAGGCGGCGAGCTCGATCGGCTTCGGCGATTCCCTCGATCTCGCCACGATCGAGCTGCTGACGCCGGTCGACCATCCCGATCCCGCGCATCTGCTGGTCAGCGGCACCGGGCTCACGCATCTCGGCTCGGCCGAGGGGCGCGACAAGATGCACCGCGCCGCCAAGGCCGACCCGGCGCCGACCGATTCGATGAAGATGTTTCTGCTCGGCGTCGAGGGCGGCAAGCCGGCCGCCGGCGCGACAGGCGCGCAGCCGGAATGGTTCTACAAGGGCGACGGCGGTGCGCTCGTCGCGCCGAACAAGCCGATCGTCTCGCCCGCTTTCGCGCTCGACGGCGGCGAGGAGCCGGAGATCGCCGGCCTCTACCTGATCGACGCGTCAGGCCAGCCCGTGCGGCTCGGCTTCGCGCTCGGCAACGAGTTCTCCGACCACGTCACCGAGCGCGGCAATTACCTTTGGCTGGCGCATTCCAAGCTGCGCCAGGCGGCGCTCGGCCCCGAGCTCTGGCTCGGCGACCTTCCGCCACATGTCGAAGGCAAGAGCCGCATCCTGCGCGGCGATAATGTCGTTTGGGAGAAACCTTTCGTGTCGGGCGAAGCGAACATGTCGCATTCGATCGACAACCTCGAGCGGCATCATTTCAAGTACGCGCAGTTCTGCCGGCCGGGCGATGTCCACGTCCATTTCTTCGGCACGGCGACGTTGTCGTTCAGCGATGGGATCAAGGCCGAGGCAGGCGACGTGTTCGAGATCACCGCGGCGCCGTTCCGCTTCCCGCTGCGCAACGCGCTCGCGATCGGCGCGGCGCGCGATGTCGCGGTGAGGGCGATCTGATGCCGGTCCGGCTCGGCATCGTCGGCATCGGCAAGATCGCGCGCGACAAGCACATCCCCGCGCTCGACGCCTCGCCGGATTTCGATCTCGTCGCCGGCGCCAGCCACGACGGCGCGCTTGCCGGCCGGCCAACCTATCGCTCGCTGGACGAGATGCTGACGGCCGGCCACGAGCTCGCGGCGATCGCCCTATGCCAGCCGCCGCAGACGCGGTTCGAGGCCGCCTGGGCCGCGATCGACGCCGGCTGCCACGTGTTGCTCGAGAAGCCGCCCGGCGCGACCACCTGCGAGGTCGATCTGCTGGCCGCGCAGGCCCGTTCGCGCGGCGTGACCTTGTTCACGAGCTGGCACGCGCGCTTCGCGCCGGCGGTCGAGCCCGCGCGGGCCTGGCTCGCGGAGCGCGAGATCCGGCGGGTCGAGATCGTCTGGAAAGAGGACGTGCGGCACTGGCATCCGGGACAAGCCTGGATCTGGGAGCCCGGCGGCCTCGGCGGCTTCGACCCCGGCATCAATGCCCTGTCGATCGCCACGCGCATCCTGCCGCGGCCGTTCTTTCTGGTGGACGGGCGCCTTTCGGTGCCGGCGAACAAGGCCGCGCCGATCGCCGCCGAGCTCACCTTCACCGACGCGGCGCGAACGCCGATCAACGTGCAGCTCGACTTTCGTCAGACCGGACGCCAGACCTGGGACATCCGGGTCGAGACGGATGCCGGCCCCCTCGTCCTCTCGCAGGGCGGCGGCGAGTTGACCTGCGACGGCGTCCCGCAGCCCGTCGCCGATGCCTCCGCCTATCCAAGGCTCTACCGGCATTTCGCGCAGCTGATCGCGGAGACGCGCAGCGACGTCGATGTCGCGCCGCTGCGCCATGTCGCGGACGCGTTCCTGCGGGCGCGACGGATCGAGGTCGAGGCTTTCGAGGATTAGTTTGGGGGACGTCTAGTAGAGCTGGGCGTGATCTGCCTTCTCCCCTTGCGGAAGAAGGTGCCCGGAGGGCGGATGAGGGGTCGACGTAGAGCGAGGCTTTTCCGGAAGCGCCCTCTCATCCGGCGCTTCGCGCCACCTTCTCCCGCGAGGGGAGAAGGGGAGCGGAATCAGCCCGCGTCACTCCAAGCCCGAACAAGCCCTGCGGCACGGCGCCCGATCTCCGCAGGATCGCGGCCGGGCGCGTAGAGCGAAGAGCCGATCCCGAAGCCGGCCGCCCCCGCCGCACGATAATCCCGCATCGCGGCCGCGTCGATGCCGCCGACCGGCAGCACCGACACGGCGGCCGGCAGCACCGCGCGGATCGCGCGCAACGCCGTCGGACCGGCGATCTCGGCTGGAAACAGTTTCAGTCCGTCGGCGCCGGCGGCGAGCGCGGCGAACGCCTCGCTCGGCGTGAAAAAGGCCGGCAGCGAGACGAGCTCGCGCGCCTTGGTGGCGCGGATCACGTCGGCGTCGGCGTTTGGCGAGATGACGATCGCGCCGCCGGCGTCGGTCACGGCGGCAACGTCGGCGACGCTCAGCACCGTGCCGGCGCCGACAAGCGCGACGTCGCCGAAGCGCTTCCGCAGGATCGCGATGCTCTCCAACGGGCGCGGCGAATTGAGAGGCACCTCCAGGCAGCGGAAGCCGGCCTCGACCAGCGCGGCGCCGACCGGCTCCGCCTCTTCCGGCTTGAGGCCGCGCAGGATCGCGACGAGGGGCATGGTGGCGAGCAGCTCGGACCAGGTCATGCGATGGTCTTCATGCGAGGAAAGCTCCGGGAATCTGGCGGGCGATGCGGGTCAGGCCGCGGGTGGCGGCGGCGGTGCCGTCGACGATGCGGAGATCGGAAAAGCCGGCGCGTTCGAGCGCGCGCGCATAGCGGCGCGTCAACAGACCGCTGCCGACGATCGTCGTCGCCGTGTCGCGCCGGTCCGCATTGGCACCGATCTCGGCGCCGACAAGCAGGCCGGAGAGATAGTCCGCGAGCGCGTGAGGCGGCAGCCTGTCGAACAGCGCCTCGGCACGGACGCTGAAGAGCAGTGCGGTCAACGCGGGATCGGCGACGGCGCGCGCGACGCCGACGTCGAAGGCGTCGAGATCCTCGTCGCCCGGCACCATGAGGCGGCCGAGAATCGAATGCGCCTTGAGAAGCGCGAACAGCTCGCCGGTCATGAAGGTCCGGAAGCGAACGATCTGGTCGTCCCGCACCTCGACCCATTTGCTGTGCGTGCCGGGTAGCACGACGAGGCCGTCGCCGCGCTCGAGCCCGCACAGCTGCACCTCCTCGCCGCGCATCACGTCGGTCACGCCGGTTTCGGCGCGATACGACAGGCCCGGGACGATCCAGCCGCGGCCGATGCCAGTGTCGAAGTCGAAGGCGGCGGCCGCCAGCGTTTCGACGCGAGCGGGGCACGCCAGATAGGGCGCCTCGTGCCAGCCCTGGCGGCTGCCGATCATGCCACCGAGCAGGATCGGCACGCGCCCGTCGGTCCAGTCGCCGACGAGGGCGCGCAGCACGTCGGCGAAGCCGTCACCCGACAGCGCGCCGATGCCCTGCGCGGACTCAGCCTCGGCGAGGAGGGCGCCGTTGGCGCCCACCGCCCACGCGCGAAGGTTGGTGGTCCCCCAATCGACGGCGATGAACGCGATCTTCATCCGCGATACCGCCCCTGGGCGCAGCCGACCGCGCCGTGATCGAAGATCTCGAACAGCGCGCCGGCCGCCGACTCGTCGGTGTGGTCGCAGGCCGCTGAGGTGACGAACATGCGGTCCAACTCCGGGCCGGCGAAGAGCACGTTGGTGACGTTGGTGACGGGCAGCACGATCGAGCGATCGAGCGTCGCGTCGTCGCGGAACCGGCTGAGGCGGCCGCCGCCCCAATGGGCGATCCACAGGCCGCCCTCGGCATCGGTCGTCATGCCGTCGGGGTAGCCCCAGGCGTCGTCGAAGCGGAGGAACACTTCTTTCTGCGTGAGCGAGCCATCTGGATGAAGCGCGTAGCGATGCACCGTCCGGCGGCCGCTGTCGGAGTGGTACATGGTGCGCCCGTCCGGACTGAAGGCCGGCCCGTTGGTGACGATGTGATCGTCGTCGTGGCGCGACCAGGCACCATCGGGATCGAGCCGGTAGAGCGCGCCGCTCGCGACCTCGTCGCGGTCGTCCTTGGTGCCGGCCCAGATGCGACCCCAAGCATCCACCTTGGCGTCGTTCAGCCGGTTGTGCGGCCGGTCCGGCTCAGGATCGCAGAGATGTGCGATATCGAACGGATCGAGCGACAGCGCCGCAAAACCGCTCTTCAGCCCGATGATGAAATCGTCGCGCCCCTCGCGCTCTATGATCCAGCCGATGCGCTCCGGCATCCGCCAACTCGTCACCTCGCCATCGGCGAGCGCGAGCCGGTGCAGCGCGGGGCCCATGATATCGACCCAGAACACGGCGTTGCGTGCGGACGACCACATCAAGCCCTCGCCGAGCCGGTCCCTGACCTCGCGCCCGACGATCCGATGGGCCATCCCGTTCCTCCACCCAAAGCCACCGGTCCGCGCCTCGTTTCGAGGATTGCTATGGGTATTTGTCTGAGTATATGTTCGCCGCAACGACCGTCAATCGAGAACGGGCGCACGGGAGGACCGAGGTGCACGCAGCAAAGATGGGATTGGCGCTCGCCGCAACCATGTCGTTGACACTCCCCGCACAAGCCGCGACCGCGACGCGCGCGCCGTTCGGCTCTGTGCCCGATGGCGCCGTGGAGATGGTGACGCTCGACAACGGCCACGGCACCCGCGCGCGCATCATGACGTATGGCGCGACACTGCAGGCGCTGGAGGTCCCGGACCGCGACGGCACGTCGGCCGACATCGTGCTCGGTTACGGCGACGTCGCGATGTATGTCGCCAAGCCCAATTATTTCGGCGCCACCGTCGGGCGCTACGCCAACCGCATCGCCAAGGGGCAGTTCACGATCGACGGACGCACCTACACGCTGCCGGTCAACAACAACGGCCAGTCGCTGCACGGCGGCACGAAGGGCTTCGACAAGCGCATCTGGTCGATCACCAAAGTCGACAGCGGCGCCACGGCCAGCGTCACCTTCGCCTACACGAGCGCCGACGGCGAGCAGGGCTATCCCGGCAAGCTCGACGTCACCGCGACCTACGCGCTCGACGAGGCCGGCGTGCTGCGCGTCGACTACGGCGCGACAACCGACAAGCCGACGATCGTCAACATCACCAACCACAGCTACTTCAACCTCGGCGGCGAGGCGGCCGCCCACACGATCCTCGACGAGCGCCTGACGATCCCCGCGCAGGCGTACACGCCAGTCGATTCCGTTTTGATCCCCACCGGCGAGCTGCGGAAAGTCGAGGGGACGCCGTTCGACTTCCGCCAGCCGACCAAGATCGGCGCCCGCGTCCGCGACGGGCGCGACGAGCAGATCCGCTTCGGCCAGGGCTACGACCACAATTTCGTGCTCGACAGGGGGACCGGCGCCATGCGGCTCGCCGCCCGCGTCGAAGATCCGCGATCGGGCCGCGTCATGGCAATATCGACCGACCAGCCCGGCGTGCAGTTCTATTCCGGCAACTTCCTCGACGGCACCGCCGTCGGCAAGTCGGGGCACAGCTATCGCGAGAGCGACGCCCTGGCGTTGGAGCCGCAGCTGTTCCCGGACACGCCGAACCATCCTGCTTTCGGCTCGGCCCGGCTCGACCCGGGCCAGACCTACCATTCGACGATCGTCTACACATTCTCCACCGCGCCGAAAGCGCAGGAAACCGCCCATCCATGACCAGCTCGCGTCCCGCGACCAAGAGGCTGCGGTCACGCGCCTGGTTCGATAACCCTGACAATATCGACATGACAGCGCTCTACCTGGAGCGCTACCTCAACTTCGGCCTCTCGCTGGAGGAGCTGCGCTCGGGCAAGCCGATCATCGGCATCGCCCAGACGGGCTCGGACCTCTCGCCCTGCAACAGGCACCATCTCGTCCTCGCCGAGCGCGTCCGCGACGGCATCCGCGAGGCCGGCGGCATTCCCCTCGAGTTCCCAGTCCACCCGATCCAGGAGACCGGCAAGCGGCCGACGGCGGGGCTCGACCGCAACCTGGCCTATCTCGGGTTGGTGGAGGTGCTCTACGGCTACCCGATCGATGGCGTCGTCCTCACGATCGGCTGCGACAAGACCACGCCAGCCTGCCTGATGGCGGCAGCCACCGTGAACATCCCGGCGATCGCGCTCTCCGTCGGGCCAATGCTGAACGGCTGGCACAAGGGCAAGCGCACCGGCTCCGGCACGATCGTCTGGCGTGCGCGCCAGATGCTGGCGGCGGGGGAGATCGACGAGGCCGGCTTCCTCCGCCTCGTCACCTCCTCGGCGCCGTCGACCGGCTATTGCAACACGATGGGCACGGCGACGACGATGAACTCGCTGGCCGAGGCGCTCGGCATGCAGCTGCCCGGCGCCGCCGCGATCCCCGCGCCCTACCGCGACCGTCAAGAGTGCGCCTATCTGACCGGCCTGCAGATCGTCGAGATGGTGGCGGCCGATCGCAAGCCGTCCGACATCATGACGCGCGAGGCCTTTCTCAACGCGATCGTCGTCAATTCGGCGATCGGCGGGTCGACGAATGCGCCGATCCACCTCGTCGCGATCGCCCGCCACCTCGGCGTCACGCTGACGCTCGAGGATTTCGAGACGCACGGGCTCGCGGTGCCGCTGCTCGTCAACCTGCAGCCGGCCGGCGAGTACCTCGGCGAGGATTATTACCGCGCCGGCGGCGTACCGGCGGTGGTCGCGCAGCTGATGCGGCACAGCCTGATCCACGAAAGTGCTTTGACCGCCAACGGTCGCACGTTCGGCGAGAATTGCCGCGATGCGCCGATCGAGGACGAGGATGTCATCCGGCCGTTCGAGAACCCGCTGAAAGCCGAGGCGGGTTTTTTGGTGCTGAAGGGCAATCTGTTCGACGCGGCGATCATGAAGACGAGCGTGATCTCGGACGCGTTCCGCGCACGCTACCTGGCGAACCCCGCGGACCGCGATGCTTTCGAGGGGCCGGCCGTCGTCTTCGACGGGCCGGAGGACTATCACGCGCGCATCGACGACCCGGCACTGAAGGTGACGGCGCAAACCATTCTCGTCATGCGCGGCACCGGGCCGATCGGCTATCCCGGCGCCGCCGAGGTCGTCAACATGCGGCCGCCCGCCTACCTGATCCGCGACGGCATCGACGCCCTGCCCTGCCTCGGCGACGGGCGCCAGTCCGGCACCAGCGGCTCGCCGTCGATCCTCAACGCCTCCCCCGAGGCCGCCGCCCAAGGCGGCTTGGCGCTGCTGCGGACGGGCGACCGGGTGCGCATCGACCTGCGCAAGCGGACGGCGGACATGCTGATTTCCGCGGACGAGCTCGACGCGCGACGCCGGGCGCTCGCCGACGACGGTGGCTATCCGATCGTGCCGTCGCAGACGCCGTGGCAGGAGATGCAGCGCAAGCTGGTCGGGCAGATGAACGAGGGCGCGATCCTCGAGGGTGCCGAGCGCTACCAGAAGATCGCGCAGACGCAGGGCCTGCCGCGCGACAATCACTGACCGCGCTACACCACCGCCGCCCTGTCCAGCACCGGGCTCGCCTCCACCGCGGGCGACGTGTCCTCCAGCGCGAGCTGGATCAGCTCGTTCATCGCCGCGCGCGCGGCGACCGGGTCGCCATCGGCGATCGCTGTAAAGATCGCGTGGTGATCGGCGATCGCGTCGCGGCGCAGGAGGGCCTTGCGCTGCTTGTAGATCGTCGTCCAGCCGACGGCGGCTTCGATCGAGCTTGCCAGCGACAGCAGCGGCGCGTTGCGGGTCGCCTGCAGGATCAGCCGGTGAAACAGGCGATCCGCGGCCTGACCCGCCGGGTGCGCGAGCCCGTAGGCCGTCATCTCCTCGAGCGCATGACCCATCTGCGCCAGCTCGCGGCCGTCACGGCGGCGCGCGGCGAGCGCGGCGGCCGCCGGCTCGACGATCGTGCGCAGCTCGAAGAGATCGCGGATGAAGGATTCGCTCGGTTCGTTCTCGAACGACCAGGCGAGCACCTCGGGGTCGAGCAGATTCCAGCGCGCACGTTCGGTTACCCGTGTGCCCGTCTTTGGCCGGCTTTCGACGAGCCCCTTGGCGGCCAGCATGCGAACCGCCTCGCGGTAGGCGCTGCGCGAGACCTTCAGCCGTTCTGAGAACTCGATCTCCCCGGGCAGTGTGTCGCCGGGCTTGTAGCGGCCCGAAACCACCGCCACTCCAAGGTCGAAGGCGACCGTCCCATGGATACGCCTGCCCTCTTTGGCCTTGCTCGCCACTCCAGGCCTCCCCGACGAGTCATCGCGGGGGGAATGTTACCGCACCGACGAAGAAATCCCAAGTTTTCGAAAGACTTGACGAACCCGGCTTTGCCACGCAGCTCAATCGCCCGAGCTTGTGCGCTGAAACCTGGAGAACTTCTTCAACAAGGGCTATTGGGCGACTGCCGACGGCAACAACAACATCTCGCCCGGCCAGCCTCGCACGTTCCGGATCTCGGCCACCGCCACGTTCTGAGCTTCTAGTTTAGCCGAGATCGAGACTGGATGGCCGACGGTCGGGCGGCAACGCCGTGCAAGCGATGCCGGCGTCTACGGGGCGCCGGTAGGCCTGTCGAGTTTGGCAGGCCTGGGCGCTTAGCCGCCGGGGCTCGTCGGCAGATCGATCGCGGCGAGGGCTGGGGCAAGCTTGCGCCAGCGGGCGATGGACTCGGCATAGGCGTCGCGCAGGGCGGCCTCGGGCTCGATGGTCGCGGCGCGGCGGGGCGGCGTCATCACGTCCTGCCATGCGGCGCCCGTCGCGGCACAGATGGCGAGGCGCGCCGCGCCGAACGCGCCGCCGATCTCGGCGGCTTCGGGCAGGTCGATCGACATGTCGAGGGCGCTGGCGAGAATCTCGAGCCAGAGCGTCGAACGTGCGCCGCCGCCGACAGCCCAGGCCCGATCGATCCGGGTGCCGGCCGCCGACAGCGCGTCGCGGCAGTCGACGAAAGCGAAGGCGACGCCTTCGAGCACGGCTTGCGTCATCGTCGATCGATCGGCTTCGTGGCCGAGCCCGGCGAAGCCGCCGCGCATGTTTGCGCTGTTGTGCGGCGTGCGCTCGCCGGAGAGATAGGGGGCGAACAGAACGGGCGACGGGCGCTCGACCCGCGCGCCAAGAGAGCCGACCAGGTCGGGCACCGGCGTGGCGAGGAGGCGCGAGAGCCATTCGAGCGAGTCGCTGGCCGAGAGGATCACGCCCATCTGGTGCCAGGTCTTCGGCACGGCGTGGCAGAAGGCGTGCGCGGCGGCGGCGACGTTCGGCGCGAAGCGCGCCGTGCTCGCAAACAGCACGCCGGAGGTCCCGAGCGAGAGGAAGGCACTGCCAGGGGTGACAGCGCCGATCCCGCAGGCGGAGGTGGCATTGTCACCGCCGCCGCCAGCGACCACCACGCGGCCGTGGATGCCCCAGCGGCGGGCGAGTTCGCCGCGCAGCACGCCGGCCGGCTCGGTGCCTTCGACGACGTTCGGCATCTGCGCGCGGCTCATGCCGGTCAGCTCGAGCGCACGATCCGACCAGGCGCGTTGCCCGACATCGAGCCATGCGGTGCCGGACGCATCGGAGACGTCGGTGGTCGCCTCGCCGGTCAGGCACAGCCGCACGTAGTCCTTCGGCAGCAGCACCAAAGCGGTGCGCTCGAAGATGTCTGGCTCGTGCGCGCGAACCCAGAGCAGCTTCGGCGCGGTGAAGCCGGGCATCACCGGATTGCCGATGATGTCGCAGATCTCGGGATGATCGGCCTGCAGGGCGGCGGCCTCGCTGGCGGCGCGGGTGTCGTTCCACAGCATGGCCGGACGCAGCACCCCGTGCGCGGCATCGAGCAGCGTAGCGCCATGCATCTGGCCGGACAGCCCGATGCCTCGAACCTGCGCCATCGCGTCGGGTGCTTTGGCGGCAATGGCGTCGAGCGCAGCTTCGGTGGCCCGCCACCAGGCGGCCGGGTCCTGCTCTGAGAAGCCGGGATGCGGGCGCTGGACGCCGAGCGCGTCGCCGGCCGCGGCGAGGACCTTTTGGGCCGGGTCGATTAGCACCGCCTTCACTGAGGACGTGCCGATATCGATGCCGAGGAACATGGCGCTTCCCCCTGTGACAGACGCGTGCGTGCTCAAACCACGCGGCGCCGGACGCGTCTTGCAGCCTTTCCTACAGTCTGCGTGCGGGGGAGAGGAAATGCGACGGTCGGCGCATCGGCCCACGGCGACGCAGCTCGTGGGAAGGGGCTCGGGGCCACGCAGCCCATGAGCTGGGCGCCCTTCCTGTCGATGTCTTCAATGCGAGCCGATTTTTGGCCGGCGTCTGGCATGGTCGAGGCGCGCTGGCGTCCCGGGATGGCGCGGCATGACCGCACCGTTCGTTTAGTGTTCGGATCCCTCGAAAAGTAGACGTTGTCTGACGCCTCACGCGAGCGGCGCGCTACCGATACTCGCAGCTTCCCTACGAACGTCGGCTCGGCAACAAAGAAAAGGGGCGGCGAAGCCAAGCCTCGCCACCCCTTTGATGTCGCGTGTCCGCAGCCCTTACTGGAAGGGATAGTAGCGGATGCTGGTCATGACCGTGCTCTCGGCGGCCTTGGGCGAAAATACGCGGCTCGCCTGAGCGACCGACAGACCTGCCGCGGCCGCGTTCGTGGTCGCGGCGGCGGCAGTTGCCGTCGTGCTGAACACGTCACGCTGGGTGTAGGAGTATTGGGCGCCGACGCGGACCTCGCCGAACGAGCCCTTGTAGAGCTTGTCCCAGAAGCCGCCGGTCAGCGACCATAGCTGCTGTGTCTGACCCGAGCAGGTCGTCGCCGAGGGCGCGTTCAAGACGCCGCAACCGAAGTTCGAGGCATCCGGCGCGCCGTAGCCGACGTTCGTGGTACCGCCAGCGGTGTTGGTGTAGCTCGAATAGGCTCGGTTCTCCCGCTCGATGCCGCCAAAAGCGTAGACGTCGATCGCAGGCGTCGCATGCAGCGTGAGGCCGGCCAAGCCGATCGTCTCGCCGATCGGCTTCAGAGAACCGTCGGCAGCAATCGTCGAGTCGGGCAGGAGACCTGCGCCGTAACGGCCGATGCCGCGGCCGGTAATGGCCTGGACCTGGAAGTCGAGAGTCTTCGGGAGAAGCGGCACAACCACGCCGCCGCCGAAGCCGTAACCGGCCACATCATGGGTCTGGACGGAACCTAGCGTCCCGGTCTGGTAGGTCGCGTTGTAAAGGTCCTTGTAGAGGCCGAGACCTTCGAAGTGAACATCGCGGTTGGCGAACTTCGCCTCGTAAGCGATCTTTCCGATAACGTCAGGCAGATGGTTGAGTGAATAGGGCTGTCCGTACTGGCTGAAGCCGGCGCCCGACGCCGTGGCGGCGCAGATCGACGAGACGTTGGCGGGCAGGCCGGTGGTGCCGTTGCCAACAACCGTGACCGGCGCGGCACCGGCCGCATCGGTGATGCTCGTGCCCTGACAGGCACCGGTCAGACCGCCGGGGAACGTGGTCTGCGCCTCTTCGAGGGCGACAGAGAGCCAAAGCTTCCTGTCAAAGTCCTTGGTCAGGCGCACGCCGGCCTGCCGAGCGAAGACGAAGCCGGGCAGGAACTGGCCGTCAATCGTCGGCGGCGCGACCTCGTTGCGAGGTGTGATGCCCTTGGAGTTCAGCGTCATCAGCGACCACATCTGACCGGCCATGGCATGAACGCCGTAGTCGGTCATGTCGAGCGCTGCGTAGAGCTGGCGAATCCGCGGGGCGTAGGAGTTGGTATCCGTCGCGTTTGAGGTGGTGCCAGCGCCGAGGAAGTCGAACTCGGCGTAGCCCGAGGCGATCATCGACGGCGTGATCGCGCCCTCGGCGAGGAGCGCCAGGCGGCTCTGGCGGCCGGTCAGGCGGTACTCGTTGGTGCGCGACAGCGGGTTGTTGTTGAGCGGGATCGAGCCCCAGGCGCTGTTGATGTCCGAGTTCGTCGTGCGCGAGCGGAAGACGCTTTCGCCTGCCAGGAAGCCGCCGGGCGTGATCGTAATCGCACCGAACTGCAGCTTCTTGTCGGCGGTGATGAAAGCCGGCACGGCGCCGGCCGGATACGCGACCGACAACGGCGGCGCGGCGTAGCCCTTGCTGCGCGAGGCGATCACCTTGACTTCCTTCACGGCGCGCTTGGTCGCGACGCTCTGCTGCGCCATGGCGCCGCGCATCTCGTGGATCTGGGCCTTCAGCTCGGCGATCTCCTTGGCGAGCTCGGCGTTCGACGTCTCGGCTCGCAGTGCCACCGACGAGCAAGAAAGCAGCAAGGCGGCCGCAAAGCCTGCGCCGACGCCCCTGCGAAGCGCTGCCGGGAGCCGCGTGGCCTCGCCGGCTTTCCTGTTGGTTTCAGATGTCACGGGACGCCCCCACAGCGATTTTAGCCTCCGAATCCCCCCGGTAGGCACACTCAGGTATAGCGGTCTCCGTTAAGCTGGCTGTCGAAAAAATGACACACTCGGGCCGCGTTGCAAAGAGAACCTTAAGATAGATATCATCGATTAACGAGCAATCTCAGTGGCTTCTGGCCCATCCTTCAAATCACGCAGAAGTTCCCGCCGCCGTTCAATCGAAATTCTCGCGGCAAAAATGCAACGATAAAAAATATCGATGGCTGAGGGACCTGCCGGAGGCTGTTGCGCGTCGGGCGCCAGACGATCCGCCCAAGGACCCACTCGTTCGCAGCACTGCTCGCGAGCTATTTCGTTCGAGCAATGCGCGCGGAGGACAACAGAATGACGATGATGTCGCTGGAGCGGGCCACGGCGTTCGGAGCCGCGTGGAACAGTGGGGAGGCGAACCTGGTCGCGAGCTTCTTCGCCGAGGAGGGCATCTATTGCGCGTCGGTCGGCCCCGATCATCTGGGCCGCACCTACGTCGGCAAGGCTGCCGTGAGGGAGGGCGTCCAAACCTTCTTCGACCGGTTTCCAGGCGGCCGGTTCGAGAACCTCGTCGTCAAGATCTCGGGCGACATGGGCTCGTTCGAATGGGACTTCGTGGTGACCGACGAGAGGACGGGGACCACGACGAGCACGGCCGGGTGCGACCTGTTGGCGTTCAGAGGGGATATGGTGTTGAGCAAGAACGCCTTCCGCAAGATCCGAAGCTGAGCCCGGCTCAATGCTCGTGCAAGGTCGTGACGGCAGAGCATCAGGCACTGACGCAGCTGCCGGCGATCGCCCTCGATGCGGCCCGGCGCTAGATGGCGGCGAGGCTCCCGGCGAGCGCCTCGGCGCCCCCCTTGCGGAACAGGAAGCGCTGGCCTGGCACCGCGGTCAGCTTGGTGCTCAGGCCGCCGACCCCCTCGGCAGCACCGAGCGCGAGGCAGCCGTCCTCGGCCAAAGCGCCGTCGAGGCTCGCGAGGACGCGCCGCTTCGTGGTGACGTCGAAATAGATCAGCACGTTGCGACAGAAGATGACGTCGAAGGCGCCCTGCTCGCGCACGCCGGTGACGAGGTTCTGCGGCCGGAACGTCACCTTGGCGCGGAGATGATCGGCGATCTGCCAGAACTCGCCCTCGCGCCTGAAATAGCGCAGCAGCAGCGAGATCGGCACGCCGCGCTGGACCTCGAATTGGCTATAGAGGCCGCGCCGCGCGGTATCGATCATCGCGTGCGAAAGGTCGGTCGCGAGGATCTCGACCTGCCAGCCGGCGAGCCGGCGCGCCTGCTCGTCGAGCAGCATGGCGAGCGAATACGGCTCCTGCCCGCTCGAGCAGCCCGCGCACCAGATGCGCAGCTTGCGGCGCTCGGCGCGCGCCGCGAGCAGCGCCGGCAGCAGGGTCTGCGCGAAGGTCTCGAAGAACGCCTTGTCGCGGAAGAACGACGTCTCGTTGATCGTCAGCGCCTCGGCCGCCGCGCGCGCCAGGTTGGAACGTGGATCGCGCCTGATCGCCTCGGCGAGCTCGGAGAGAGCCGTAAGGCGCTCGCGGCGCAGGACGGGCGCGAGCCGATCCTCGACGAGGTAGCGCTTGTCCTCGTCGAGCGACAGGCCGGCGGTTTCCAGCGCGAAGCGGCGGATGAGGGCGAAGGCGTCGCTCATGCAAGCCTCCGCGTGCGGCCCATCGAGTCGATGATGTCGCGCGCCATCGCGGCGGGCTCGAGGATCGCGGCGGCGAGATTGGCCTTGGCGACGGCGCCGGGCATGCCCCACACCGCGGATGTTTCCTTGTCCTGGACGATCACGCTGCCGCCCGCCTCGACGATCGCGCGCGAGCCTTCGAGCCCGTCCTTGCCCATGCCGGAGAGAACGACACCGAGCGCGCGGCCGCCGTGCGACTGCGCGCCGGACTTGAACATGAAGTCGATCGACGGGCGGTAGAGATCGTGGCGCGTGCCAAGCGCGAGCAGGATGCTGACCTCGCCGCCGGAGCGCGCGAAGCACATGTGGCGGTCGCCCGGCGCGAAATAGACGATGCCGACATCCAGCCGGCGATCGCTGGTGACAACCCCGGTCCGGACGCCGCAGGTGCGCGCGACGTGCGAGGCGATGAGCGGCATGAGATCGGACGGCAGATGCAACGTGACACAGACCGGCAGCCGATCGATCAACGGCACGAGACCTTGGATGAGCGCGACGAGCGCCTGCGGGCCGCCGGTCGACGCGCCGACGAGGATGATCCCGGGCGGCAGCAGGGCGCGACGCCTGAGCGTGCGCGGCGCGGTCCTTGGTCTCAGGGGCGCGATCGACTCTGTCATGGTGGGGATTCAGACCAGCCCGCTCACGCGGCGAGGAGGCCGACCTCCTCGAACTTCGAGGTCAGGATGTCCTTGTCGAATGGCTTCATGATGTATTCGTCGGCGCCCGACTGCAGGGCGCGCGCGATCTGCGGCACCTCGTTCTCGGTGGTGCAGAAGACGACCTTCGGCTTCAGCCCGTTCTCGCTCGCCCGGAGCGCCTCGAGGAAGGTGATGCCGTCCATCACGGGCATATTCCAGTCGAGCAGGATCGCGTCGGGCATCATCGCGCGGCAGGCGTTCAGCGCCTCGAGCCCGTTCTCGGCCTCGCGCGTGAGAAAGCCGAGCGACTGCAGGATGCGCTGCGCGACCTTCCGAATGACTTTCGAATCGTCGACGATCAGGACTTGCTTCATGTGCGAGACATCCGGGGCGGGCGCGGACACGTCAGGTCCGGCCGAAAGTGAGAACCCAATCCAAGTCGAGGACGGGAAGGATCATGTCGTCGAGGCGATGCACCGAGCTGATGCGCAGGGCGTCGGCGCCGAGATGCGGTGGGATATCGATCTGGCTGCCGCGATCGAGCGTCAGTACGTCGCCGACCTCGTCGACGACGAGCGCGAAGCTCTCGCCACGATGCTCGACGCCGACGGCGAGGTTCGAGGTCTCGATCGCCTTCGGATCGGCGCGCAGGCGGCGGCGGAGGCTGATCGCGGTGACGATCTTGCCGCGCAGGTTGACGAGGCCGAGAATCTGGTAGGGCGCCAAAGGAACCGGCGTCACGGCGACGATCTCGAACACCGTGTGGATCGCCTCGACCGTGATGCCGTAGACGCGCGAGTCGACGGTGACGGTGAAGCAGCGCAGATCCGCACTGCCGATCGGCGTACCGACGGTTGCAGCTACGGCGGGGGCGGCGACGGCTGGGGCGAGGATCACGCGGCATGCTCCCGTATGATGCGCTCTTCGAGCGCGTGCGTCCCGAGCGCGCGCCCGTCGAGCTTCGACTTCAGCGCGGCGAGGAGCGCCACGCGGTCGAACTTGCCGACGACGCCGCTCATCCCGCTCGCGCGCGCGGCCTGCTCGATGATCGGAGCGGAATGCGCGGCGAGCGCGATGATCGGCAGCTCGGCGTTGCGGATGTCCTGCCTGACTTCGCGCGCGAAGGTGTAGCCGTCCATCTCGGGCATGTCGGTGTCGGTGACGATGGCGTGGAAGGTCGCGCCCTTCGACAATAGGAACAGCGCGTCGCGCGCCGAGGCGGCGGTCGTGACGTGGTAGCCGGCCGCGGTTAGCAGCGGCGCCAGCATATCGCGGAAGAACAGCCGGTCGTCGATGAGCAGCACCGAGAAGCGGCTGGTGACGCCGCGCTCGAGCGCATCGGGGCGTGCGATGCGCACGTAATGCGAAATGTCGATGATCTCGACCACCGTGTCGCGGATGCGCGCGGAGCCGATCGTGCCCGGCGTCGAGGAGGCGATCTCGATGTCGAGGTAATGCTCGACGATGTCGATGATCTCGTCGACGACGAGGCCGACGCTGTCGCCGCCGATGCCGAGGACCAGGACAGGTTTGTCGCAGGATGTCTCCGCGTCGGGCGTGCCGTCGACGCGCAGGAGCGGCATCAGGAAGCCGCGATGCTGCATCACGAGCTTGCCGTCGCTGACGGTGATCGCGGTCGAGCCGGCGGATTCGATGCGCGAGATCAGTGACAGCGGCACGACCTTGAGCGCGCCGGTGCCGGAGCGGAACAAGAGGAGGCGGGTCTTCTCGCGCGGCGGCACGAAGCGCTCGGGGATGTGCTGCACGCCGAGCTCGAGCGCCTGCGTGAGGCCGATCGCCTTGGCGATGCCGACGGAATCGAGGATCAGGACGACCGAGCCGTCGCCGAGGATCGTATGGCCCGAGAAGACGACGAGATGCGACAGCGACGCGCCGAGCGGCTTGACGACGATCTCCTGCACATCGTTGACGGTGTCGACGATGATGCCGAACGTGCCCGAGCCGAACCGCATGATGACGGCCAGCTTGACGTCGTCCTTCGAGGTCGGGGACCGTTCGAAGCCGAACATCTCGCGCAGGTCGACGAGCGGCACGACCTGGTCGCGCACGCGCAGGACGAGCTTGCCCTCGACGCTTTCGACCTTGTGGCTCGAGCCCTCGCCGAAGCCGATCGCCTCGATGACGGATTGCTGCGGCAGCGCGAAGCGGTGCGACGCGGTCTCGACGATGAGCGCCGGCGCGATCGCCAGCGTCAGCGGGATCTTGAGGTTGAAGCTCGTGCCCTTGCCGAAGGTCGAGGTGACGGTGATCGAGCCACCGATCGTCTCGATGTTTTCGCGCACGACGTCGAGCCCGACGCCGCGGCCGGAGATGCTCGTCACCGTCGTGGCGGTGGAGAATTCCGGCACGAAGATGAAGCGATACACCGTCTCCGGCGTCATCTGCTCGAGGTCGGCGGCCGCGACGAGGCCGCGCGCGAGCGCCTTGGCCTTGATGCGCTCGAGGTCGAGCCCGCGGCCGTCGTCGGAGATCGAGACCGTGATGTAGCCGGCCTCGTGGCTGGCGGCGAGGCGCACGCTGCCCGTATCGGGCTTGCCGCGCGCGACGCGCTCGTGCGGCGGCTCGATGCCGTGGTCGGCGGCATTGCGCAGCATGTGCGTCAGCGGATCACGGATGACCTCGATGAGCTGTCTGTCCAGCTCTGTGTCACCACCTTCCATCACCAGCGACAGCTTCTTGCCGGTCTCGACGGCAAGCTCGCGGATCAGCCGCGGCAGCCGCGCGAACAGGCGCGACAGCGGCTGCATCCGCGCCCGCATCACCGAATCCTGCAGATCGCTGGTGAGGCCCGAGAGGCGCTGCATCGGCGCCTTCACGGCCTCGTCGTCCTGCTTGCGGGTCAGCTCGAGCAGCTGGTTGCGAGTCAGCACCAGCTCGGAGACGAGCACCATGATGCGCTCGAGCGACATGACGTCGACACGGATGGTTTCCGAGCGCTTCTGGCGTTCGCCCGGACTCGCCACGATATCGGTCGATCTGATGATCGGCTCGATCGCCGGACGCAACTGCAGCGGCTCGACGTCCTCGTCGGCGTGCGGGGCGAGGTGGCCTTCGAGCGAGGCGATGAGATCCTCGTCGTCGCCGGCCGGCTCTACGGCCGTCCGCTCGAGCTCGCCGAGGATCAGCTTGACCCGATCGACGGCGGCGAGGACCAGCGTGACGAGCTCGGGCGTCGCGGATTGGCCGTCGCGCAGCATCCCCACGACAGCTTCGGCGGCGTGCGTCAGCGCCTCGAGCCGGCTGAGGCCGAGGAAGCCGCACGTGCCCTTGATCGTGTGGACGAGCCGGAAGATCGAGCCGACGATCGCCGAGTTCGACGGATCGATCTCGAACTGCACGAGCTGCGAACTCGCAGCCTCCAGGTGCTCGGAGGTCTCGGCCAGGAAGTCGTTGAGAAGATCGTCCATTGACGCCCGCGCGATCCCACCGGACGGGCGGGCTTACGCGAGTATCAACAGTTTAGGTTAAGGAGCGCTGAAACGCCCGAGCGATCGCGAACCGCCTCAGCGCTTGCGAAAGACCGCGTTGACGTCGACATCCTCTTCCTGCTCGACGTGCCGCCGCGACGTCTCGGCGAAGACGGGCATTTCGGGCTGATGCTGCTCGCGCGGACCGGTGGTGATCTCGGCTGGCATCAGGGTCGGGCCGCGGTCGGGCACGTCGGCCGGACGGTCCTTGGCGGCGCGGTTGACCTCGAAATCGAGGTCGATCTGCGAGCAGAGGCCGAGCGTCACCGGATCCAGCGGCTGCAGCTGGGCGGAATTCCAGTGCGTGCGATTGCGGATCGCCTCGAGCGTCGTCTTGGTCGTGCCGGCGAGACGCATGATCTGCGCGTCCTTCAGCTCGGCATGGTTGCGGATCAGCCAGAGGATGGCGTTTGGCCGGTCCTGGCGACGCGACAGCGGCGTGTAGCGGGCGCCGCGGCGCGGCTTGATCTCCGGCAGGCGCACCTTCGAGACCGCGAGATGGAGGCGCGCGTCCTCGTTCTTCTCGGCCTTGGCGATCTCCTCGCGGGTCAGCTGATTCGAGGTGATCGGGTCGTGGCCCTTGATGCCGGCGGCCACCTCGCCGTCGGCGATACCCTTTACCTCGAGCGGATGCAGCTTACAGAAGTCGGCGATCTGATCGAACGTCAGCGATGTGTTCTCGACGAGCCAGACGGCCGTCGCCTTCGGCATCAGCGGTGCGTTGGTCATCGAATCTCCTGGGGTCTCTGACGCATCGTGATCCAGCCGGACGGCCCGGCTGAGCTGAGCGGCGACCTTCGATACGTGGCTAAACGGGGAAGCCAGGAGGTATAAGGGCGGCCAAAGCCGAACGCAACAGGATGCGGCCCGGCATTGGGAGGAAAACGCCGATGGCCGACGACGAAGCCCCCCGCCGAAAGACGGGCCACGAGCTGGGCCAGAAGCTCGACGAGCTGTCGATCCACGACTTCGACGAGCGCATCGCCCTGCTCCGCGCCGAGATCGATCGGCTCGAGGCCGCAAAATCGCTCAAGCAGCGTGCTCTCGACGACGCCGGCTCGATCTTCCGCCGTTCATCCGAAACGTAACAGGCGTCGCGAAACGACACAGCAGCCGGCGTCCCGCCGGCGGACAAGGCTTGGTGCGCGCTGCCACAGCGTCACGCCGGCGCGGGCCCTCCGTCGGCGCCCTGCGCCCTCTGCAGAGTTGACAAGTCCGCGATTTGGGAAAGAATTCGTTAAGGTTAACAGAAGGTTAAATTGTGGGTGTCTCGCGTGGCGCCGGGCTTGCTGTCTAACTTGCGGTAATGCGTTGAGTAATGCGTAGGGTGTGATGGCGACAGACCTTCTCTTTCAGACGCCGGCGATCAGCTTCGGCGACCGGCTCGCGGCTTCGGGCAGCTTCAAGTCCCTGTTCCGCGATGGCATGGCGCTCGTCGAGGAGACGGCCGCCTATCTCGATGGCGACGGTCGCGACGAAGCCAAGCGGCTGCCGCGCGCCGGCGCGCTCTCCTATGCCTCCGAGAGCATGCGGCTGACGACCCGCCTGATGCAGATCGCCTCGTGGCTCCTGCTCCAGCGCGCCGTCAACGAAGGCGAGATGACCCAAGAAGAAGCTGCCTCCGACAAGCGCCGCACGCGCATCGCCTGGCAGCAGATGCCGAACGCCGCGCAAGCGGTCGCCCTGCTCCCGCAGGCGCTTCAGGATCTGGTCGAAAGCTCGCTGCGGCTGCAGGATCGCATCGTCCGGCTCGACACGATGATGTGCGCTCCGGACGCGGCCCCGAGCTTCACCATCGAGCCCCGGCCGCTCGAGGCGCAGATGTCGCGCCTGCGCGAGGCGTTCGGGGCCTGAGGGCTCAACGGAGCGGCGGCGCCCCGCCGCCGTAAAGTGCACCAACCAAACGGCTTGCACGTTCCGCTCAACATCGCGGCTCGCGATACGGCGGCGAGGCGCCGCCGCTCCGATCTACGCCCCTGCGCGCGCCTTCATGGCGTGGCCGGCGAGCGTCTTGCCCAGCGTCCACACCGAGCCCGGCACCTTGTGCGCGTCGGCGATCACGTCCTCGAAGGCGCTCTCGATCCAGTCGCAATCGGCATCGTTGATCGTCAGCGGCGGCAGCAGCTTGACGACGTTGAGCCCGTGGCCAGCGACCTGCACGACGATCTTGTGGTTCTTGAAGATCGGGATCGTGATGATCTGCGAGAAGAGTCCGGCGTTGGCCGTCTCGAGCAGCGACCAGGCGGCCTTCAGCTTGAGCGAGCGCGGCGAGCCGAACTCGAGGCCGATCATCAGCCCCTTGCCGCGCACCGTCTTCACGAACTCCCAGCGCTCCGCCATCTCGCGGAAGGCGGCCATCAAGCGATCGCCCTTGGCGGCGGCGTTGGCCACCAAACCTTCGCGCTCGATCACCTCGAGCGTGGCGAGGCCCGCCGCCATCGCCATGTCGTTCTTGGCGAAGGTCGAGCCGTGCACCACGGCTTTGTCCATGCGCGAGAACACCTTGTCGAAGATGCGCTTTGTCGCCAGCACCGCGCCGACCGGCACGTGGCCGCCCGACAACGCCTTGGCGATCAGCACCATGTCCGGCTCGACGCCCCAATGCTCGAGCGCCAGGAACTTGCCCGTCCGCCCGAGGCCGGTCTGGATCTCGTCGGCGACGAACAGCGTGCCGTACTTCTTGCAGAGCGCCTGGACGCCCGGCAGGTAGTCGTCGTCGGGGATGTTGACGCCCTTGCCCTGGATCGGCTCGACGATGAAGGCGGCGACCTGCTTTGTCGCCAGTGTGCGCTCGAGCGCCGCGAGGTCGTTGAACGGCACTTCGACGCAGCCCGGCAGCAGCGTGCCGAAGCCGTCGCGGAACATCTTGTCGCCGGTAAGCGACAGCGCACCGTAGGAAAGACCGTGGAAGGCGTGGTCGGCATAGGCGATGTCGCGCCGGCCGGTGGCGCAGCGCGCGAACTTGATCGCCGCCTCGACGGCCTCGGCGCCGGAGTTCGAGAAGAACACCTTGTCGAGCCAGGGCGTGTAGGCGAGCAGCCGCTCGGCCAGCACGCCGGAGAGCACGGAGACGTCCATCTGAATCAGGTTCGGCAGGTCGGAGCCCAGCACCGCCTTCAAGGCGTCGCGCACCGTCGGATGATTGCGGCCGATGGCGAACACGCCCCAGCCGGACAGAAGATCGAGATAGCGATCGCCCCTGCGGTCGAAGAGGTACTGCCCCTGCCCTGCGCGAAAGCCGACGTCGTAGCCGATCGTCTGCAGCACCCGCACCATCTGCTCGTTCATATGCGCGGTGTGCAGCGCGTAGCGCTCCGGCTCGCGCTCGGCGAGGATCGCGCCGATATCGAAGGCGCCGGGGGCGTCGACGATTCCCTGTGTCATCACATGCTCCGCTGAGCCCATCCGCTCGTTTGCCGCGGACGCTAGCGCAGGGCCCCAGCCGGAACAAGCCGAGCGGGCTGCGGCCGATGCTTCAGCCCGGCGACGAGACGCCGCGCAGCTGCAGCACGAGAGCGACCAGCGTCGCCTGGCGCCGGGTGCCCGTCTTGGCGAAGATCGTCTTGAGGTGCGAGCGGACCGTCTCGAGGCTCACCGCGCGGTCGCGCGCGATGGTGCTCGCGGTCGCGCCGCAGGCCAACGCCAAGGCCACCGCTGCCTCGGTCGCGGTGAGACCGAGCACCCGACGCAGGAAGCTGGGACCCGGCAGGCTGTCCAGCCCCAGCCCGGCGATGTCGAGCAGCACGCGTGGCTCGTCGAACAGGCCCGGCGCCATGGCGCGAACGTCCGTCGCGCGGACGATCACCCGGCCCCAGCTCGGCACGTCGATCACCGCGGCCGCGTCCTCCGCCGCGCGACCCGAATGCAGCGCCGCGTCGATGAGGTCTCTGATGCGATGGCCGGTGGCGACGGCATGGATCCAAGGGCGCGACGGGCACCCGCGGGCCAGGGCGTCGACGAAAGGACGCGCCAGCGGGTTCATCCCAACGATCTCACCGCGATCGTCGATCACCACGGCCGCCCGACCCACGCATTGAAGGCCGATCAGGAGGCCGGCCAGGGCCGGCTTCTTCTCGGACCGATCGCGCGGCACGCGCGGGAGCATGCCGGCGGTCGCTCCCTCGCGTTGGATTGCCGCCGACCGTCTCATAGAAGCGACCCGTACTCTGGAGCGACCCGATTGATCTTTTTGGACTTCTTTTGGTACCATATCGTGCCGCAAAGAGATGGCAAGGCCTTTCGCGTCAACGCTATAGGATTGTCGCTCGGGACGGCCTTGGACGGCGCCCAACTCAACGATACCGTCACCGCAGGCCATCGCCTTGACCGATTCGGAGACCCAAACGCTGGCTCCCCATCGAGAGCAGACCGGGCGTCTAGCGCGCCAGCAAGCCGTCGATCTCCGCAGCGGTCGGCAGGGAATCGCAGACGCCCGCGCGCGTCGCCACGATGGCGCCGGCAGCCGCCGCACGCTGCAGGATCTCGGCCAGCGGGCGCGCCTGCGCGAGCCCGACGGCGAGCGTCGCGACGAACGCATCGCCCGCGCCGAGCGTGTCGACCGCCGCCACCGGGAAGGCCCGTTGCAGGATGGGCATGTCGGTATCGCGCCCGTAGGCGACGGCGCCCTGCGCGCCGAGCGTCACCACGAGCAGCTCCGGTCCGCGCGCGAACAGAGCCGCGCCGAGATCCACGATCGCCGGCGCGCTCATGAAGCCACCTGCCAGGCCGAGGGCGGACGCGAGGTCCCACGCCTCGCGCTCGTTGACGACGATGACGCGCGTCGCGGCGAGCAGCGCGTCCGATGGAGGATGGAACGGCGAGGGGTTGAGCAGCGTCTGCCGCCCTGCCTCAATGGCGATGCCGAAGGCCTCGATGATCGGCGCTTCGGTGATCTCGAACTGCGCCGTCACCACGTCGGCCGCAGCGACCTCTGCGGCGGCAGCGCGGACATCGGCGGCGGAGAGACTCAGGTTCGCGCCGGGCGAGACGGCGACCATCGTCTCGCCACCGGGGCCGATCATGCCGACGCCCGCCCCCGTCGGCACGGGGTAGCGGCGGATAAGACGCGTCGCGAGCCCCGCCGCGTCGAACGCCGCCTCCGCCAGCGCGCCGAACGGGTCCTCGCCGATGGCGACGAGGCAGTCCACGTCCGCGCCCTGGCGGCGCGCGCCGACCGCGACATTGAAGCCCTTGCCGCCCGGCTCCGCCGTGAACCGCGTGGCCCGCAGCGACTCGCCGGGCAACGGCAACCGCTCGAGCTCGGCGCAGCACGCCTGAACGAAGCTGCCGAGGACAAACAGGCGCGCGGCGGGGTGGGACATGGTCGGGACGGACGTTTCGGGACGGAGGGCGCGGCAGCTTACCTGAAAATCCGCGCCGGCAACGGGCGCGCCGCATGACCGCCATCACGCCGCTCACCGCGCTCATCAAGTTCCGTGAGGACACGGCCGAGCCGCTCTACAGCCAGCTCGAACGGCAGCTGCGCGCGCTCATCAGCGAGGGGCGCCTCGCGCAGGGTGCGACGCTGCCGGCCGAGCGGTTGATGGCGGAGATGCTCGGCATCAGCCGCACCACGGTCAAGCGCGCCTACGCGGTGCTGAGCGACGCCGGACTGATCCGCGCGCGCGGGCGGCTCGGCTACGTCGTCGAAGGCGCGGCGACCGCGCGGCTCGATCCGGGCCTGGACCGGCTCAAAGGCTTCACCGAGGAAATGCGGGAGCTCGGCCGCACCCCGAGCTCCAAGGTGCTCGAATGCGCGCCCGTCGAGGACCGCGCGATCGCCTCGATCTTCGGCCTGCCCTCGACGACGCCGCTGCTCAAGCTGGAGCGCGTGCGCTGCGGCGACGGCGCGCCGCTGTCGCACGAGCTCGCCTGGTACAATCTGGACGCCGTGCCGCAGCTCGCCGCGATGAACCCGACGGGCTCCGTCTATGCGCAGCTGCACGAACTCGGCGCCAAGCTCGCGACCTGCGAGCAATGGATCGAGGCGGCGATGCCGACGAAGCAGGAATGCGAGATCTTCGGATTCGCGAAGCCGATGCCGTGCCTGCTGATCAAGCGCAAGTCGTTCGATGCCGGCGGTCGCATGATCGAATATGTCGAGGGCCTATTTCGCGGCGACAGCTACGCGTATCGGCTGAAGATGAATGTATGAGCTTGGCTCGACCAGCGGGCCGTCATCCCGGGGCGCCGAAGGCGAACCCGGGATCCATGACAACGCGGTGGTCGGAAGGGGTCGCTGCGGCGGTTACTGGTTCAGCGTTATCATGGATTCCGGGCTCTCGCTGCGCTCGCCCCCGGAAAGACGGAGACGGCGAGCGTGAACGTTTGATGCCCCCCTACAACGCGATCGCGCCAAGATCGCCGATCTCGTTCAGCCCCGGCAGCAGGCCACGCGCCCGCGCAGAGATCTTGACCGTGTCGCCGTCGCGCTCGATCGAAAACAGGTGGTAGCCGGCGCGGTTGCGCAGCGAGCCCTTCACGGCCGACGCGGACGGGACGCCGACGATCGGCACGGGCGCCTTCGGACCCGGGACGTGGTCGACCGAGAGCTTGTGGTTGTGCCCGTGGATGATGAGTTCGGCGCCGACGCGGCCGATCATCGCGCGGAAGGCATGATGATCCGACAGGCCGCGACCGAGGTGGCCAGTCGGCTCGTCGATCTTCGGCGGGTGGTGCAACATGACGACGCGCGCCAACTTGCGGCGGCCGGCATCGGCGAGCAGGTCCTCGCAGACCTCGCGCTGCAGATGGCCGAGCCGGCCGGACGCGATGAACGGCGCGCGCGGCACGCCCGAGCACAGGCCGATGAGTGCGACGCCGTCGCGGATCTTGAGGAAGGGGTAGCCCGGCAGGCCGGTGCCGTCGCTCTGCGTCCACGGCGCGAAGGTGCGCGCCAGCGTCGGCAGCGAGCCGCGTGTGTAGGCGTCGTGGTTGCCGGCGGTGAAGGACACGTCGGTGCCGGGCGGCCCGAGCGTCTCGAGCCAGGCGGCCGCGAGCGGGAATTCGCCGGGCAAGCCGATGTTGAGGATATCGCCGGTCATCGCGACATGGTTCGGCGCCTGGTCGCGCATGTCGGTGACGACGGCGGCCAGCACCTCCATGTCGTGCGCCGTCGCGCGGCCGCGCTTCCAATTGATGTAGCCGGTGATCCGCTTGCCGATCAGATCGCGCCGCCGCGCGTGAGGCAGCGGGCCGATGTGGGCGTCAGAAAGGTGGGCGAGGATGAACGGCAAGCGGAGCTCGGGCGGGCGCTAATGACGGCGCCGACCTAGGCCCTTTGCGCCCGGCTGTCCAACCTGAGCGCGGCGCCTCGCCGCCGTCGCGCGCGGAGCGTGCGCGCTCCTAAGACGCCCCGATCAAAATCCCCGTCGCGAGGACAATCGCGCCGCCGAGCACGATCTGGAAGATCGCCTTGAGGAACGGCGTGTCCATGTAATGCGCGCGTACCCAGGCGATGACCCACAGCTCGACGAACACGACGACGCCGGCGAGCGACGTCGCCGTCCAGAACGCGTTCGGCCAGGAATCGGGCACGAGGTAGGGCAGCGAATGGCCGAGGCCGCCCGCCGCGGTCATCGCGCCGCAGATGATGCCGCGCAGCACCGGCGAGCCGCGCCCGCTGATCGAGCCGTCATCGGACAAAGCCTCGGCGAAGCCCATCGAGATGCCGGCGCCGAGCGAGGCGGCGAGGCCGACAAGGAACGTCTGGGAATTCGAATGCGTCGCGAAGGCCGCGGCGAACAGCGGTGCGAGCGTCGACACCGAGCCGTCCATCAGGCCGGCGAGGCCGGGTTGCACATATTGCAGAACGAATTGCTTGCGCCGCGTTGCGTCCTCGCCGGCCTTGGCGTCGCCGCCGAGATGCTCCTCCTCGAGGCTCTCGACCTGATCGCCGTGGCCGCGCTCGACGACGGCGAGGTCGTAGAGCAGGTCGCGCGTCGGAATGTCGTGCGTGTGCTCGACCGCCCGCTCGTAGAAATCGGCCGACGCGCTCTCGCGCACCGCCAGCTCCTTGCGGATCGCCGCCAGCGGCAGGTTCTTCGTCAGCCAGAGCGGACGCCGCTTTGGCAGGCCCTGCACATCGTCGCGGCAGATCGGCACGAGGTTGCGGCCAAAGCGCTTCTCGTAGAGCTCGAGCAGGTCGCGCCGGTGGTCGTTCTCGACCGCCATGTCGCGGAACACCTTGGCGGTGCCGGGATAGCGGTCGTCGAGGTCCTCGGCGAAGGCGTGATAGACGCGTGTGTCCTCCTCCTCGGTGGCGATCGCGACCGCGAGGATCTCGCGCTCATCGAGATCGGCAAACCGTTTCATGGAGGCTTCCTTGGAATGACTCTAAGTTCTTTAGAATCGATCTAAACAAGGCGCAAGATGCCTGCAGCCGATCGGCAAGCGGCCGGCACGGAATCGGCTATGCTGGCGGCATGGCTCTCGCCGAGGCCCGCGCGTGGCTGCTCTCCCAGGGGTTTCGGGTCCACCAAGCGCTCTGGTGGACGCGGGCGGTCACGCTCGGCGTCCGCGCCCTCGTGCTCGACGGGCGCAGCGTGCTGCTGGTGCGCCACACCTACCGGCCCGGCTGGTTCCTGCCCGGCGGCGGCGTCGACCGCGGCGAGTCGGCGGAGGCGGCGGTCGTCCGCGAGCTGCGCGAGGAAGCCGGCATCCTGTGCGCCGAGCGCCCGGTCCTGTTCGGGTTCTATCGCAACAAGCGACACGACCACGTCGCGTTCTACGTGCTGCGCAAGTTCGAGCGTGCGACGCCGTCGCAGGACTTCGAGATTGCCGAAAGCGGCTTCTTCCCTGTCGACGCGCTGCCCGAGGGCACGTCGACGGCGACACGCGCCCGCCTCGCGGAAGTCCTGCGCGGCGAGCCGCTGAGCCAGACGTGGTGAGGGCATTTAGTGACCACCCTCCCGCTTGATGCTACGGCAGCGCTTCTATGGCCGACCTCCCTCTGATCCTGAAGC
Source organism: Beijerinckiaceae bacterium (assembly GCA_965277735.1). Classification (GTDB taxonomy): domain Bacteria; phylum Pseudomonadota; class Alphaproteobacteria; order Rhizobiales; family Beijerinckiaceae; genus RH-AL1. Next base: position 1,539,417 of record CBDIDO010000003.1, on the reverse strand, counting down.
CGCTCGCCAAGGCCGATCTCGACGCGATCGAGCGGCTCGCCGCGCGCACCTTCGGGCCGGGCCGCTTCGCCCGCTCGGCCTACCGGCTGCGCGAGGGCATGGCGCCGGACCGCAATCTGTCCTTCGCGGCCTGGGTCGGCACGCTCCTCGTCGGCGCCAACATCATGACGCCGATCCGCTGCGGCGAGGCCCCTGCCCTGCTGCTCGGGCCGCTCATCGTCGATCCACCGTTCCGCTCCGGCGGCGTCGGCGAGGCGCTGGTGCGCCGCTCGCTGGAGGCGGCGACGGGCGCCGGCCATGCGCTCGTGCTGCTGGTCGGCGACCTACCCTATTACGATCGTTTCGGCTTCGCGCCGGTGCCGGAGGGGCGGCTCGGATTCTGCGGGCCGGTCGATCCGGCGCGTCTACTCTACCGCGAGCTGGTGGAGGGCGCCTTCGCCGCTGCGGCGGGCCCCGTCAGGCGGGCGATCCCGGGCGGCTGAGCGGCGCGCGACGCCGTCGTGCGCGGATCGTCTCGACCGTCACCGGCGTTAAGTCGAAGGCATCGACGCCGACGTCATATTGCCGGGTCAGCGGCTTCAGCATGTTGTGCGAGTGGCCGTGCAGGTCGATCGCGCCCTTGCCGATCTTGTTCCACGTCCGCAGCGGATAGTGGAAGAGGATGCAGAGCAAACCATCGAGGGTCAGCTCGGCGTACTCCTGGACGCTTGCCCAGGCGGGATGCGCGCGCGTCGCGTCGTCGTCGTTGTTGCCGCTGACGAGGTGCTTGCGGCCTGGCAGTTGGGCGAGCAGCGCATCGAGCCGCGTGCCGTCGAAGCCAGGCGCGACATCGCCGAGATGCCAGACCTCGTCGCACTCGCCGACCGTCGCCTGCCAGCGTGCGATGATCTCAGCATCATGCGCGGCGATGCTCGCAAAGGGACGCTTTGCGCTGTGCAGGATGCGTCTGTCGCCGAAATGCGTGTCGCTGGTGAAGAAGATGGCCATGACCGAGGATAGACTCAGACGAACAGCCCCGCCACGGCACCGCTCATCATCGACGCCAGCGTGCCGGAGACGATCGAGCGCCAACCGAGCGCGACGATGTCGGCGCGCCGCTCCGGCGCCATCGCCGTCATGCCGCCGAGCAGGATGCCGAGGCTGCCGAAATTGGCGAAGCCGCAAAGCGCAAACGTCATGACGATCTTCGCATGCGCGTCGAGCGCCCCCGCCGGCAGGTGCGCGAGATCGAGATAGGCGACGAACTCGTTGAGCACCGTCTTGGTGCCCATCAGGTTCGCCGCCGCCGTGCTCTGGTCCCACGGGATGCCGATCAGCCAGACGAGCGGGCGGAAGCCGAAGGCGAAGATCCGCTGCAGGCTCAGCGGCGCGCCCGCGAGCGGCACCAGCCCGATCACGTCGTTGACCAGCGTGACGAAGGCGATGAGCACGATCAGCATCGCGATGATCGCCGCGATCAGCGTGATGCCCTCGAGCGTGCCATGGACGATCGCCTCCATCGCGCTGCCGTCGGCGCTCGCCTCGATCGCGGCTGCCTCGTCGGGCACGGCCGCGTACGGGATCATCATCGCCGAAACGGCGAGCGCGCCCGGCGTCGACAGCACGGCGGCGATCAGAATGTAGGAAAACGAGGCCGGGATCGTCGATCCGAGGATCGCGCCGTAGATCACCATCATCGTGCCGGCAATGCCGGCCATGCCGCAGCTCATCACCGCGAACAGCTCACCGCGGCTCATGCCCTTCAGGTAGGGCTTGATGAGCAGCGGCGCCTCGATCATGCCGACGAAGATGTGCGCCGCCGCCGCCAGCCCGACCGCGCCGCCGATGCCAAGCGTGCGTCGCAGGACCCAGGCGAGTGCGCCGACGATCTTCTGCAGCACGCCCCAGTGCACGAGCAGCGCGGCGAGCGCGCTGACGACGAGGACGATGGGCAACGCCCGGAAAGCCAGCGTGTAGCTGGCGCCTGGAGTTGTCTCGGCGAAGGGCAGCGGTGCGCCGCCGAGGAAGCCGAAGACGAGGCTGGTGCCGGCCTCGGTCGCCGTCTGCAGCGCGTTGACGGCGTGGTCGAGCGCTACGAGCAACGAGACCGCGGGCGGCACTTTGAGGAACAGCGCGGCGATCGCCACCTGGAGCAGCACGCCGCCGAGGACGACGCGCCATTTGATCTCGCGGCGCGCTTCGCTCAGCGCGAAGGCAATGGCGAGCAGCGCCGCGATACCCAGAAGCCCCCGCATGATCCCCCATCTAAGTCCCGAGGCGACGCCTCGAGCCCCGATGGAGGATCGCCGAACGACGGCGCGAGCACAATCGGTGCCAGCGTCGGGTTAGCCCGGGCCGCCGACGACCTGCACGCGCACCGGCGCGGTGCCCGAATGCAGCATGCCGAGCGCGCCGGCCGCGCCGACCGAGACATCGACGATGCGACCCCGCACGAACGGCCCGCGATCATTGACCGTGAGCACGGCCTGGCGCGCGTTGGCGAGGTTGGTGACCAGCACACGGGTGCCGAACGGCAGCGAGCGATGTGCGCAGGTGGCGGCGCCGACGCGGCCGCCGTTGGCGGTGCGGCTACGCAGCCCGTAGAACGAGGCCTGCCCCGTCTGCGTGCCACCGGACGCCCGCATTGATGCGCGCGGCGCGGCCACCGACGCACGCGGCGTGGCGACGACGGCGGGCGCGCCGGTGAGGAGCGACGTCGCGGCGCCGAGGATCGGTGCGGCGACGGCCGGGACAGCCGGCGTGGCGGGGGTCGCGTAGGCGTAACGGCGCCGCAACAGCGGGCGCTGCCACGCGACGGCGTGCCGTGCGAACGGGTGACGCGAGGCGTAGCCGCGACCGAAACGACCCCGGGCGAACCGCGAGCGGTAACCAGTTCCTTCAGCGACCCTCATGGCCGCGTGGCGCGGGCGATAGGCCGCGAAGCGTGGACGGAATGTCGGGCGAGCGCCCAGTCGTACCCTCTGAAAATACGCGCGGTGGTGAGGCGCCGCATCAGCGGTGCCAGGCAGAAACATCGTCGCAGCCATCAGAGCGCCGACAACAGCCAAAGTCTTCTTGAGCAACAGTCCATGTCCCATATCGTTAAGGATGCCGAGGCCCTAAATGATTTGCTGTGGCGATGGAAGTCTTGACATCAGTATCCAACCATGCTGCCGCCCAGAAATACTCAGTATTGCCTCCACATCATCGACTTTATCGGGACACATTCCGGCTAAATTTGTGAGCGTTGCGCGAATTTGGGTGGGAAATGCTTACACGCTCCTCGGGAAGACGATGGGGAGCGCCCGCGTTCGAACGCATAAGTGAACGCGCGTCACCGCGTCTCCATGAAGTTGTGACCCTCGAATTTTTTTCTCGCGGGGCCGTTTCAGGCCGACGATAGAGGGTCATGACGCGCGATCCGCATCAAACGAGCCCCGAACCCGCGCTTGTCGGCGCGATTCTGGCGGGCGGCTTGGCCTCCCGCCTCGGCGGCGGCCACAAGGGGCTGCTGCGCATCGGCGGCCGCACGATCCTCGAGCGCGTCGCCGACGTGTTGCGCGCGGGCTGCGCGACCGTCGTGTTGAACGCCAACGGCGACCCGGCGGCGTTCGGCGCCCTCGGGCTTCCCGTCGTCGCCGACACGCTGCCCGACCAGCTCGGCCCACTCGCCGGCGTGCTCGCCGCGATGAACTGGGCCGCCGCGGCGCGACCGGCGGCGACCCACATCGTGACCGCGCCGGGCGACACGCCCTTCCTGCCCGCCGACCTCGTCGCGCGCCTTGAGGACGCGCGGCGAGAGACGGGCACGACGCTTGCCTGCGCGCGCTCGGGCGGCGCCTCTCATCCCGTCGCCGCGCTGTGGCCCGTCGGGCTGCGCCACGAACTGCGGACGGTCGTCGTCGACGAAGGCCTGCGCAAGGTCGGCCTGTTCCTGTCGCGCCACACGGTCGCCTACACCGACTGGCCGATCGAGCCGTTTGATCCATTCTTCAACATCAATACGCCCGACGATCTCACCGAGGCCGAGGCAATCGCCGCGCGCCTTTGAGCCTCGCGAGACGTGAAAGCCGATGTGTTCGGTTGGGGTCGATCTCGCGACAGCGGAGGAGGCCGACCAGCATCGACGAATAGCGGGGACGACGCGCCGGCTCCGGCCAAATCTCTTTGTTCTTGTATTGTTCTATGCTAGCCGTTCACTATGGAATCGCCCGGCTTCGTCCACCTCCACGCCCACTCGTCCTACTCGCTGCGCGAAGGCGCGATGCCGATCGCCAAGCTGATCACCTTCGCAAGCGCCGACGCGATGCCGGCGCTGGCGATCACCGACACGAACAACCTCTTCGGCGCGCTCGAATTCTCCGAGAAGGCCTCGAAGGCCGGGCTGCAGCCGATCATCGGCATCCAGCTCGACATCGGCTTCGGCGACGGCTCGATGCTGGCCTCGCGCGGCGGCGAGGAGGGCGCGGGCCGCGCGCCGCTCGTCCTGCTCGCCAAGGACGAAGCCGGCTACATGAACCTGATGCACCTGGCCTCGCGCGCCTTCCTCGATCCGACGCCCGGCGAGGCGGCGCATGTCGGACTGGCCCGGCTCGAGGGCCGCACCGGGGGCCTCATTGCACTCGCCGGCGGCCCCAGCGGACCGCTCGACCGTTGCTACGCCGCGGAACGCCCCGACGTCGCGTTGGAGCGCCTCGGCAAGCTGGAGGCGTTGTTTGGCGGCCGCCTTTACGTCGAGCTGCAGCGCCATGGCCTTGCGTCCGAGCGCGAGATCGAGGGCGCGCTCGTCGAGCTCGCCTACGACCGCGGCCTGCCGCTGGTGGCGACCAACGAGCCGTACTTCGCCGCGCTCTCCGACTACGACGCGCACGACGCGCTGATCTGCATCGCCGAGGGCGCCGTCGTCGGCCAGCCGGGGCGGCGGCAGCTCTCGCCCGAGCATCGCTTCAAGACGCGCGCCGAGATGCTCGCACTCTTTGCCGACCTGCCCGAGGCGACCGCCTCCACGATCGAGATCTCGCGGCGTTGCGCCTACCGCCCGCGCACGCGCAAGCCGATCCTGCCGGCGTTCACGACCGGCGCGGCGGAGGACGAGGCCGCCGAGCTAGTGCGCCAGGCCGAGGCCGGGCTCGAGATGCGGCTCGACACGCGCGGCCTCGCGCCAGGCGTCGAGCGCGAGGTCTACGTCAAGCGGCTCGCCTTCGAGCTCGACGTCATCCGCAACATGAAATTCCCGGGCTACTTCCTGATCGTCGCCGACTTCATCAAATGGGCGAAGGACCACGGCATCCCGGTCGGGCCGGGGCGCGGGTCCGGCGCCGGCTCGCTCGTCGCCTATGCGCTGACGATCACCGACCTCGATCCGCTGCGCTTCGGCCTGCTGTTCGAGCGCTTCCTCAACCCCGAACGTATCTCGATGCCGGACTTCGACATCGACTTCTGCCAGGACCGCCGCGATGAGGTGATCCGCTACGTGCGCGACAGGTACGGCGCCGACAAGGTCGCGCAGATCATCACCTTCGGTTCGTTCCTGGCGCGCGGCGTGGTGCGCAATGTCGGCCGCGTGCTGGAGATGCCGCTCGGCCAGGTCGACAAGCTCGCCAAGCTCGTGCCGCAGAACCCGGCGAAGCCGGTGACGCTCGCTGAAGCCATCAAGGGCGAGGCGCGGCTCCAGGAAGCGGCCGCCGCGGAACCGAAGGTCGCGCGGCTGCTGGAGATCTCGCAGACGCTCGAAGGTTTGTACTCCAACGCCTCGACGCATGCCGCCGGCATCGTGATCGGCGACCGGCCGCTCGACGAGCTGGTGCCGCTCTACCGCGATCCGAAGTCCGACATGCCGGCAACCCAGTTCAACATGAAATGGGTCGAGCCGGCGGGGCTGGTGAAGTTCGACTTCCTCGGCCTGAAGACGCTGACGACGCTGGCGACCGCGGTGAAGCTGCTCGCGCAGCGCGGCCTCCTTGTCGACATCGAGAAGATCCCGCTCGACGACGAGGCGACCTTCAAGATGCTTGGGCGCGGCGAGACGGTCGGCGTGTTCCAGCTGGAATCGGGCGGCATGCGCAAGGCGTTGGTCGAGATGCGCGCCGACCGTTTCGAGGACATCATCGCGCTCGTAGCGCTCTACCGCCCGGGCCCGATGGCAAACATCCCGACCTATTGCGCGGTGAAGCTCGGCGAGCAGGCGGCGGACTACATCCACCCGAAGATCGAGACGGTTTTGAAGGAGACGTTCGGCGTCATCATCTACCAGGAGCAGGTGATGCAGATCGCGCAGATCCTGTCCGGCTACTCCCTCGGCGAGGCCGACATGCTGCGCCGCGCGATGGGCAAGAAGATCAAGGCCGAGATGGACGCGCAGCGCGAGCGCTTCGTCACCGGCGCCGTCAAGGAAGGCCTCAAGGAGAAGCAGGCGAAGGACATCTTCGAGCTGCTCGCCAAGTTTGCCGACTACGGCTTCAACAAGAGCCACGCGGCGGCCTACGCTTTGATCGCCTACCAGACGGCCTGGTTCAAGGCGAACTATCCTGTCGAGTTCCTGGCCGCGTCGATGACGCTCGACAAGCCGAACACCGACAAACTCTCGGAATTCGCCAACGAAGCGCGCCGCATGGAGATCACGGTGCTGCCGCCGTCGGTCGCGGCGAGCGGCCCCGATTTCGAGGTGCATCCGGACGGCAAGGGCAAGCTCGGGATCCGCTACGCGCTCTCCGCCATCAAGGGCGTCGGCGACGGCCAGGCGCAGGGCATCGTCGCCGCGCGCAGCGATCGCAAGTTCATCGACCTCGCCGACTTCGCCAATCGTTTGAACCCGAAGGATGCCAACAAGCGCGTTCTGGAAAGCCTCTGCTCCGCCGGCGCCTTCGATGATCTCGACGACGACCGCGCAAAGGTCTTCGCCGGCATCGAGACGCTGCTCGCCGTCGCCAACCGGCGTTCCGCCGAGAAGGCGGCGGGCCAGAGCGCGCTGTTCGGCGCCGACACGACCGAGACGCTGGCGCTACCGAAAGTGCCGGGCTGGTCGCTCGCCGACCGGCTGCGACGGGAGTTCGACTCGGTCGGCTTCTTCCTGTCCGGCCACCCGCTCGATGGCTACGCCAGCGTGCTCGGCCGCATGCGTGTGCAGAGGTGGGCCGATTTCGTGCGCGCGGTCAAAGGCGGGATCAGCGCCGGTCGGCTCGCCGCCACCGTGCTCGACCGCGCGGAGCGGCGCACGCGCTCGGGCTCGAAGATGGGCATCGTGCAGCTCTCCGATCAATCCGGGCAGTACGAGGCCATCCTGTTCCAGGAAGGGCTCGACCAGTTCCGCGACCATCTCGTGAAGGGCGCATCGCTGCTGCTCGGCATCCAGGCGCAGCTCGAGGGCGAGGACGTGCGCGCGCGCATCGTCTCGGTCGAGTCGCTCGACGAGGCCGCGGCGCGGATGCAGAAGGGCCTGCAGATCTTCGTGCGCACGGCCGAGCCGCTCGCCTCGATCGGCGCGATGTTGAAGGAAAGGGGCGATGGTCGCGTGTCGATCGTCGCGATGACGCCGGACCGTGCCGAGACCGAGATCGAGGTGCCCGGCCGCTTCAAGATCACGCCGCAGATCGCCGGCGCCATCAAGGCGATCCCGGGGATCGTGTCGGTCGAGCACGTGTAAGAAGCTCGCGTTTTCCTTCTCCTGCAAGCGGGAGGAGGAAGAACCGTCACCCCCGCTGCAGTATAGCCTCGACCAGCCCGACGCGCCCCTCGGCCAGATTGCGGCCGAGGTTCCCGCCCATCTCCTTGAAGTCCGGCCCCATCACGACATGCAGCCCGAGCGCGGGCGGCGGCGCGTCGGTCTGCGCCTTGCCCATCTCGGTGAACCAGGCGATCGCCGCCTCGGTGTGGTCGATCCACGAGGTCACGCGAAAGCCCTGCGCCTCGAGCGTCGCGCGCATGGCCTCCGACGTCATCAGAAAGCTCGTCTCCGGCCCACGCGACCAGGGCACGGGAAAGTGCAGCGGCTCGCCGTTGCCGGCGACGATATCGTAGATGGCCAAACGACCTGCGGGCCGCAGCACGCGGAAGGCTTCGGCGTAGAGGCGCGCGCGATCGGCAATGTTCATCGCCACATGCTGCGTCCACACGACATCGAATCTGGCATCGGCGAACGGCAGCGCGAGCGCGTCGGCGCAGCGGTAGGCGACCTTTCCCTCGAGCCCCGTGCGCTCGGCGAGAAAGGCCGCCGCCTCGACATAGGACGGGCTCAGGTCGACGCCGGTGACGTGGCAGCCAAGCGTGGCTGCCAAGTAGCGCGAGGGTCCGCCGAGGCCCGAGCCGAGATCGAGCACCGCGCTGTCCGGCGCGGGCGCCAGCCGCTGTGCCAGCTCGATGGTGGCGGCGAGACCGCGCGAATGGAACTGGTCGAGCGGCGCCAGGTCCTGCAGCGACAGCGGCTTGTCGCTCAGCCCGGCCGCATCGATCGCGGCGGCGATCCGCTCCGTGAGCGCATGCTGGTCGTAGTGCTGCGTGACCTTTGCGGGCTCGATCATGGGCCTTTTCCGCAGCGGGCGGACGCCGCCGGCTCGCGGTCTATATGGGGTGCGTTCTCGCGAGCGCCCTACCCCTCCCGCGCATCCCCCATCGGATGCAGGTCGCGCACCATCGCCTTCATCCGCTCGTCGAGCACGTGCGTGTAGATCTGCGTCGTCGCGATGTCGGCGTGGCCGAGCAGCTCCTGCACGATGCGCAGGTCGGCGCCGTTCTGCAGCAGGTGCGAGGCGAAGGCGTGCCGCAGCACATGCGGGCTGACCCGCGCCGTCGCGATGCCGGCCGCCGCCGCCACCATCTTCAAGTCGCGCGCAAAAGCCTGCCGCGTGAGATGGCCGGACTCGGAATCGGCCGGGAACAGCCACGGACCATCGACGGCACCGGGCATGCGCTGCTTCAGCACCTGGAGATACAGCGAGACGGCCTCGCGGGCGGGCTCGGAGACGACCACGAGACGTTCGCGGCCGCCCTTGCCTTTGATCGCGATCAGCGGGTCGCGCCCGCGCAGCGCGTGGCGCGGCAGCGAGACCAGCTCGGAGACGCGCAGGCCCGTCGCGTAGAGCAGCTCCAGCAGCGCGCTCATGCGCGCCGCGCGCAGGCGCTCGCCAGCGGGGCGCGTCTCGAGCTCGAGCCCCTCCTTGGCGATGGCGAGCAGGCGGTCGACCTCCTTCACGCTGAGGATCTTCGGCAGCCGTTGCCCCTGGCGCGGTCCTTCCAGGATCTGCGCGGGATCGTCGGTGCGCTTGCCCTCGGCCACGAGGAAGCGGTGGAACTGGCGGATCGCCGACAGCTTTCGGGCCGCCGACGTCGCCGCGAAGCCCTGCGCCTCGAGCGTCGCGAGATAGGCGCGCAGGTCGTCGGTCGCGGCATCGAGCGGGCTCCGTCCGCGCGCGACGAGACCGGCGGAATAGGCGGTGAGGTCGCGGCGGTAGGCGTCGAGCGTGTTGGCCGCCGCGCCGCGCTCGGCGGCGATCATGTCGAGGAACAGCTCGACGAGGCGATGCGCGGGGAGGTCCATGCGATGTGGCTTCGGGCTCGAGGCGGCGGCGGCCGATCGTCGCGCACGCGGCTTGTGCCGGGCTGCACGCCTTTACGGGATCATAAGCGCGCGCGGGTTAGGCTGAAAGCGTATCGCGTTCGCGTGAGGTGCTGCGTTGAAATCTTTCCCCCGCCCCGAGCGGCTCGAACCCACACAACTGATCGCGCCCGGCGAGAGGCTCGCCGACATCATCGCCGCCCTCACGGCGCGGATGAGCGAGGCACAACGCCATGCCTTCCAAGCCAAGATGTCGGACCTCGATCGGCAGGGCCACACGCTGTCGCCGTTCTCGATGACCCTCGGCTCGGCCTGAACGGTTTTCCGTGTTTTCCCGACCCGACGGGGTCGCCGAATCTACGTTTCGCGCCTAAAGCTCGAACTCGCCCTTAGGCTCGTTTGCGGAGCGATGCTGCGATGGATGCGATTTCCCCGCCCAAACCCGCCACGTTGGGGCCGGCCACGCTGGGGGCGGACATTCAGGCTTTTTTCGACGCGATCTCGGCAAACGAGGTCGATCGTGCCGGCGCGATCCTCGCCGACAACGTGCTCCTGCTGCTGCCGGGGCTGCAGCCGGTGCATGGGCGCCGGCGCGCACTGCGGCTGATGCGGCTGCTGCGGCGCCGCTTCGCCGACATCAGCTGGACGCCGGCAGGCACGCTCGACGCCGAGGCCGGCTGGTCGATCTCGACCTGGACGATGGCCGGCACACTGGCGACGGGCGACAGCTTCCGCCACGAGGTGGCCTCGGTCGCGCGGCTCGATGTCGAGGGCAAAGTCGCCTACCTCTCGGACTACCTCAAATCCGTCGACCGGGCCGGCAGCCGCACGTTGCGCGGGCTCTCACCGGGCGCGGCGCTTGTCGGCCGCTAGCGCCGTCGGTCCGATGGCGCGCTTGCCGAAGAGGCGCGCCCGATCTACGTCCCCGCACCATGCAGCCATCCCTCATCCTACCCTTCGCCGGCACGCTCCCTGATTTCGCCGCTCCGCCCGCCTTCGCCGGGCCACGCTCCGCGGTGCTGGGGCGCGCGCTGATCGGCGCCAATGCGTGGCTCGGCGAGGACAGCGTGGTGCGCGCCGACGGCGAGCACGTGCGCATCGGCGCCAACGTGCATCTCGGCCATCGCACTACGGTGCACATCGTGCACGACACGACGCCCTGCCTCATCGGCGACAACGTCACCGCGGGCGCCAACGTCTGCATCCACGCCTGCACCGTCGGCGACAATTGCGTCTTCGAGGACGACGTCACGATCCTCGACGATGCGGCCGTCGGGTCGAACGTGGTGATCGAGGCCGGCTCGACCGTCTTCCCGCGCAAGCGGCTCGATGCGGGCTGGCTTTACCGCGGCAGCCCGGCGAAGCCGGTGCGCGAGCTGTGGGCCGGCGAGCTCGCGCGGCGCGCGGCCAGCGTTAGGGCGCAGCAGGGCAGCGAGCGCGCTCTGCAGCCCACTGCGCAGGATTTCGGCGATGCCGTGTTCATCGCGCATACCGCGCAGCGCGCCGGGCGGCTGATCTGCGCGCCGGGCTCCAGCCTGTTCTTCAGCTGCGTCGCGGACGCCGCGCTCGGCTCGATCTACATCGGCGCCAACACCAACGTTCAGGACAACACGGTGATGCGCGCCGGCAGCGGCGCGATCATCATCGGCCGCGACACGACGATCGGCCACAATGTCCGCATGGGGCCGACGCGGGTCGGCGACCAGTCGCTGGTCGGCATCGGCGCGGTGCTGGCGGACGACACCTGGGTGCAGGACGACGTGCTGCTCGCAGCCGGCGCGCACACGTCACCGGGTCAGGTGCTGGAATCGGGATGGCTGTACGGCGGCCGTCCGGCCAAGGCGATGACGCAGCTCGACGACGCGCGGCGCGAGATGATGCGCACCAATATCGCGCATTACCTCGGCTATTCACAGGCGTTCCGGGCGATCCAAGCCGAGCGGCTCGGCCCGTAACCTACATCTGCACGACGGACTCGACCTCGGGCACGAAGTGCGACAGCAGGTTCTGGATGCCGTGCTGCAGCGTCGCCGTCGACGACGGGCAGCCCTGGCACGATCCCTTCATCGCGAGGTAGACGGTGCCCTCGCGAAAGCCGCGGAAGCGGATGTCGCCGCCGTCCCCCGCCACCGCGGGGCGCACGCGGGTCTCGATCAGATCCTTGATCGTATCGACGATCTCGGCGTCCTCGGGATCGAAGAACTCCTCGAACTCGCTGCGATCAACCGCGCTGTCGTCCTCGAGCAGCGGCGCGCCCGAGGTGAAGTGCTCCATGATCGTCCCGAGCACGGCCGGCTTCAGCGCCTGCCACTCGGCCGCGTCGGACTTGGTGACGGAGATGAAGTCAGAGCCGTAGAAGACGCCGTCCACGCCCTCGATGTCGAACAGGGCGCGCGCCAGCGGCGACGAGGCCGCCCCCGCCTTGTCGCGGATGTCGAGCGTGCCGTTCGCAAGCACCTCGTTGCCGCCCGGGAGGAACTTGAGCGTCGCCGGGTTCGGCGTCGTCTCGGTATGGATGAACATCGGGACCTCTCTCGCGGGATGCTCGCGCGGGCAAGCCGGATCCCGACACATGTTGCCTCAGATATGGGCGACTTCCTCGGACGGCACAAGCACGCGGCCTCGGGGGCTAATATGGGTCGGCGTGGCACCAAACGCACAACGGCTTGTGCACCATCGTGCTAGGCAGCCCGATCTTCGAATCGTCATGAAAGGTCAACGTCATGCCCCGTACATCGGCGGCTCTTTTCCTAGCGTTCGCGCTGACGTCGGCCCCTGCATTCGCGCAGAGCGGGACCCAGGCCGAGCAGGACGCCTGCACGCCGGACGTCTTCCGGCTCTGCCAGGAGTTCATCCCCGACGAGACGCCGATCCTCGCCTGCCTCAAGGCGAAGCACGCGCAGCTGTCGCCGGCCTGCGAGCCGGTGATCTTTCCGCACGCGAGCACGGCGCCTGCCCCCAACGAGCGGACGCCAGCGGCCAAGCACAAGCACCATAAGCGCAAGCACAAGGCCGTCTGAATAGCTGACTACAGAGCCGCGCCGCCGCCGTCAGGCGGCGGTGGCAGCCGCAACGCCGATCATGCCGGTGTCGATGGCCGGCGCCGCAGTCCCGTCGGGGACCGCCGCGAGCGTCACCTTGCCGTCCTCGGCGACAGCCGTCACGGCGAGGTGCGCCTCACGCGCCACGAGGCCCGCGTAATAGGGCTGGATGCCGTGCGCATCGACGCTGTTCTCGGGCTCGCCGGCGAGCAGATGCGGCCAATGGCTCTGCAGCTTGGCGTTGGTGCCGGTCGACTCGACCTTGATCGTCATCTCGTTGTCCATGCCGTCGAGCGTCACCGTGATGACGCCGCCGCGCGGGATCGTCTGACCCGCCATCAGGACGAGGTTGAGGATCAGCTTGACCTTGTTCTTCGGCAGCAGCGCGCGGGTCGCGTTCCACACGAGCTTGGTCTTCTCGTCGGCGATGAGGCCGCGTGCGACGCCCTCGGCGTCACCGGTGTCGATCGAGGCACCGGCCGAGCCGGCGGCGCCGAAGGCGAGGCGGCAGAACTGGAGGCGGGCCGAGGCGACCGCCGTCGACTTCTTGATCAGGTCCATCGCGAAGCCGCGCATGTCCGGGTCCTTCTCGGACTCCAGGACCTCGAGGCCGTTGGCGATCGCGCCGACCGGGCTGATCACATCGTGGCAGACACGCGAGCAGAGCAGCGCCGCGAGATCGAGGGGGTCGAGGGAATATGCCGTCATCGTCTCAATCCAGTCTGGCTGTGCCTCGGGGCAGACGTCTGCGCGCAGTCAAGCGCCAGAATGGTTAACGGCGGGTTACCCGACGAAAGCGAATCACCCCAGCTTACCTGTGAATTCGAGATAACGCGGGCGCCGCTGATCTGCAAAGTACCCTTGGCAGCGTTGCCATAAATGCACTGGATTTTCGCGCTTGGCCCTTTGCGACAATCGTAATCAAATGCTGAAGAGACTTTCCGTAAGTTCAACCCTACATTGCGAGCCAACACTCCACCCAGGCTGGAGATTTCACATGGATATTGAGCAACCCCTGACGATCGCAGAATTGGCGGCGAGCTTCGGCGTCTCGCACAGGTCGCTGCGCTTCTACGAGGAGCGCGGCCTGCTGCGGCCGCAGCGCAAAGGGACGGTCCGCTACTACGGCCGGCCCGACAGGCTGCGCCTGCAGCTCGTCTTGAAGGGCAAGAAGCTCGGCTTCTCGCTGCAGGAGATCTCGCGGCTGATCCTTTCCCACGAGACCCCGCGGGCCGACGAACCCGTGCCCGACGCGATGGCGCATCTCTCTCGCGCGCAGATAGCAGGGAAGCTCGTCACGCTCGAAGCCGAGCGCCGCCGGGTCGACGACGCGATCGCCGAGCTGCGGGCAGCGCTGGAGAAGGCGCCGACACAGATCGAGCTGGAACCGGCCTAGCGGTTTACCGAAAGGCGATCAGGCCGATACCGGCGACCATGAGCGCGGCGCCGGCGAGCCGCGCCTTGCCGGCTTTGTGCACCGGCATGGCGATCCAGCCGAAATGGTCGATCACGAGCGAGAACAGCAGGTTTGCCGTGATCAGCAGCCCGTTGAACGGGCCTGCGCCGACCTTGCCAACAAAAAGCAGTCCCCAGAACACCGCCACGGCACCGGTGATGCCGCCGAGCGGCGCCCACCAGGGCATCTCAGCGACTTCGTCTCGCTTGGGCAACGGCAGCGGCCGCAGCGCGAGCACCGCCAGGAACACGAAGACGATCGGCAGGAACGAGACCGTCGCCGCGAGCCACGGATTGACCAGGCTCGCGTTGAGCTTGCCGTTCATGACGACGCCGAGCGCCTGAAGCGCACCGGCAACAAGGATAAACGGATAGAGCAGCTTTTCCATGTCGCGTGCTCCCTTCAGAACTTGGCGATCAGCACGATGCCCACGACCATCAGCGCGGCGCCGACGAGGTGCGTCGGGCTCTGCGCGTGCGCCGTCATGCCGAGCCAGCCGAAATTGTCGATCGCCAGCGAGGTGAGGATGTTGGCCGTGATGGACAAGCCGTTGAACGGGCCCGCGCCGACCTTGTCGACGAAGACGAGGCCGCCGAACACCGCAACCGCACCGGCGAGGCCGCCGAGCGGCGCCCACCACGGCATCGCCGCGAGCTGCGACTGCGTCGGCAGCGGCGTCGGCATCACGATGAAGAGCGTGGCAAAGACGAACACGATCAAGGAGAACGACACGGTCGCCGCCAGCCACGGGTTGACGAGCGTGGCGCGCAGCCGCGCGTTCATCGAATTGCCGGCGGCCTGCAGAACGCCTGCGAGCAGGATTAGGGGATAGAGGAGCACGGGGTTCATCGATGAGGCCTCGTCGGCTTTCTCAGGATAGGAGCAGCAGAGCCGCCAGCGCAGTGACGAGCGCGGGCGGCATCGCGAGAAGGCCGAGCTTCAGGAACGTCCAGGCGCCGACGTCCTCGCCTTCGCGGCGGATCGCGGTGAGCCAGAGGATCGTCGCGAGCGAGCCTGTCACGGACAGGTTGGGGCCGAGATCGACGCCGACGAGGATCGCACCGGCGACCTTGTCGGAGACGTGCGACGCGTGCACCGCGGCACCCGCCAATAGCCCGGCCGGCAGGTTGTTCACCAGGTTGCAGCCGACGGCGATGATAGAGCCGCTGATCCAACCGGCCTGGAGGTCGGAGCGCTGGGCAAGCTGTTTAAGCTGGTCGGCGATCAACGCCAGCACGCCGGTCGTCTCGAGCGCCTCGACGAGGACGAACAGGCCGGCGACGAGCGGGATCACCGCCCAGGAGATGTCCTTCATCGTCGCCCACGGCCCCTCGCGCTTGACGATGAGCACGATCGCCACGGTGAGCAGGCCGGCGATGAAGGTCGGCAGGCCGAGTTGGAGGTCGAAGGCCGAAGCGGTGATCAGGGCGATGCCGGTGGCGATGATGCCGAAGCCGGCGATCTTCCCGCTCGTCGAAAGTCGCTTGGCTTCGACTTCGGTCTCGATGCTCTCGCGCAGTTGCTTTCGCTGCGACCAGCGCAGGACGAGGAAGGTGACGACGATCGAGGCGATCGAGGCGACGCCGAACCGCATCAGCCATTGCGCGAGCGCCGGCATGTGATCGCGGAAGACGACGAGGTTGGCCGGGTTCGAGATCGGCAGCACGAAGCTCGCCGCATTGGCGATCAGCGCGCAGATGAAGAGGTAGGGCAGCGGCTCGGCCTTGGCGGCCTTCGCCGCCGCATAAACGGCCGGCGTGAGCACGACCGCCGTCGCGTCGTTCGACAGGAAGATCGTGACGATCGTGCCGACGCCATAGACCAACGCGAACAGCCGCGAGGCCGAGCCCCTGGCGCCGCGCACGGCGAGTGTTGCGAGCCAGTCGAACAGGCCTTCCTGCCGCGCCACCTCGGCCAGCGCCATCATGCCGATCAGGAAGAGATAAACGTCGAGCCCCTTCAGGACGCCGTCCCACGCCTTGGCGGGCGACAGCAGCCGCAGCGCGACGAGCAGGACAGCGCCGCTGGCGGCCCACACGAACTCAGGCCATTTGAACGGCCGCGCGATGACGCCGAGAATCGACAGAGCGATGATCGCCCAGGTTATGGTGTGCGGCGTCACGTAGGGCGCGAGAGCGGGCGGCATCACCATTTGCGACCGTTGCGGTTGGGGCCGAGCTGCGTGCCGAGGATGCCGCGCGCCTCCCAGGCGCCGATCGTGTCGGCATCGCTACCGTCGGCGCGGCGTTCACCCGCGAGATGCGCGTGCCGCGCGATCTCGATGAATTCGAAACCGGTCAAACCATCCTCGTCACTGGCTTCGACAGCGATGGTGATGGCATTCGCGGGAACCGTGATCGTCGCAATGTAACGACTCGGCGCGACCTCTTGCATCTCGACATCGGGTCCGTCGTCGACCCCGCATATGCAGCGCGCGATCCTGCGCGGCCAAAGCACCGTCGCGCGAACCTCGCAGCGGGCGCCCGGCACGTGGTCTGGATCGTCGGGATCCGTGGCAAGCCGAAAGTCCGTTGGAGCCGTAATGAGGACGACCGGCCCTCTGTCCGCGAGCGCACGGAATCGCCAGGACACGGCGCGGCGGTCGATAGCGACGATCGCATAGCCGACCGGCCCCTCCTCGATCTGCCCTGTCGAGCGGGTGGCCGCGTAGATCGTCCGACCGTCGTTGGCGAGCTCGTTGTAATGTGTGTGGCCCATGTCGACGAGCAGCACCTCGCGCGCGGCAAAGGCTGCGTTGATCGCGCCCGTCTCGCCGTCACCGCGCAGGTCGGCGGGATAGGTGTGCATGAAGATCGCGCAGTGCTGTTTTCGCGAGGCCGCATCGGCGAGTTGCGCGGCGAGCCAGGTAGATTGCTCGGCGCCAACGCGAAAGTCCGGGCCGCCGGAGCCGGGGCCGCAGATGTCGAGGAACAAGCAGCGCACACCCTTGATCTCGACAGTCTTCGGGAGCGGCGGAGCGGCGAGCGCGCCGTAGAAATTGTCGAGCGAGCCCGGCTCCATGTCGTGGTCGCCGGTGACGATGTGGACAGGCATCGGCAGGCGCTCGATCGCGCGACGCACGAGCGCGTACTGCTTGCGCTCTCCGTTTTCGGCGTTGTCGCCAGGCAGGTAGACGAAGTCGATACCCGCTAGATCGCGACTGATCGCTTCGATGATTGCGTTGAGATCGCGGTCGTTGGCCTCGTGCTCATGTGTCAGATGCAGGTCGCCGAGATGCGCGTAGATCAAAGGGCTTTCGTTCATCCGGGCTCCGTCGGGCTGATTGGAGGTCATGCGGACGCGGCTGCGGCCGGTCGCGGGAGCTCGGGTTCGAAGCCCCGCGTTTCCGGCATCATGACGAGGAAAAGGACGAACCCGAGCCCCGCGATGATGGCGAGCGATACGAAGGCCGCGGAAAAGCTCGCCGCGACGATGATCGTGCCGGCGAGCGTCGCCGACAGCGCCGCGCCGAGGCCCTGCGCCGTGGCGACAGCGCCTTGCGCCACGTTGAAGCGCCCGGTGCCGCGCGTCAGATCGGCGACGACGATTGGAAACAGCGCGCCATAGATGCCCGCGCCGATGCCGTCGAGAAGCTGCACGCCGACGAGCCAGACGGCATTGTCGGACAGCGTGTAGAGCACGCCGCGCGCAGCGAGCACGCCAAAGGCGACGAGGAAGATCGGCTTGCGGCCGATCGCGTCCGCCTTGGCGCCGACGAAGAGCGCGACGGGCACCATCACGAATTGCGCCGCGACGATGCAGAGCGAGATGAGCGAAGTCGCGTTGTTCTTGCCCGAAAGCTTTGTGAGCAACTGGCCGACCGACGTGAGCATCGCCGCATTCGCGAGGTGGAAGATGGCTGCGAGCAGCGCGAACAGCATCAGGTACTTGTTCTGTAGCAGGACGGAAAGCACCGAGGTCTCGCCATCGTCCTGTTGCGCGCCCTCCTTCAGGCCGCGCGCGAGATCGTCGTCGATCGCGTCGGCCGGCACGAGCAGCATGGCGCCGATACTGAGGATGGCGAGCACCGCCATCAGCCAGAAAACGACGATCGGCCCGAACAGGTAGGCCGTGCCGCCGGCGATCGCGGCCGAGACGGCATTGCCGGCATGGTTGAAGCCCTCGTTGCGGCCGATGCGCCGCGAGAAGGCCTTCGGCCCGACGACGCCGAGCGTGATCGCCGCGATGGCCGGCGCGAAGATCGCACCGGCGATGCCGGCCACCGATTGCGTCGCGCTGACGAGGTAGAAATTCGAGATGAACGGCAGGGTGAGACAGCTCGCCGTCACCGCAAGCGCACTAGCGATCACGACCGCGCGCTTGTGGCGCGTCCTGTCGACGAAGGCGCCTGCCGGCGTCTGCGCGATGAGCCCGGCGATGCCGGCGATCGTCATCACGAGGCCGGTCGTCGCCTCGTTCCAGCCCTGGCTCGGGCCGCGCACGGCGATGAGGTAGATCGCGAGATAGGGGCCTAGCCCGTCACGCACGTCGGCGAGGAAGAAATTGAGCGCGTCGAGGCCGCGCAGGCTGCGTGACGAAGGGGACCTGATGGTCCCCTTCGAATGTTGGGTCTCGGACAAGATGGCCCCTCAGTCGCGCCGTCAGGCGGCAGTGTCGAGCTCGTGCGCCCACTTGTGATCGTCGTGCGGTACCGATTTTTCCTTCCGGATGTGGCCGTCGAGCTCGACGTGGCACTCGACGAAAAGGCGGCCGCGCCGCGCCAGCACCTCGAAATGCTTCGGCTTGCGCCGCGGCGTGCCTAGGGGGTGCAGGCCGGCCGCCGCCACGGCCCGCAGCGCGACCTCGGGGTCGGCTGGCGCGTGATGGTGCGGCCCATGATGGCCGGGGCCGTGCTCGTGCGGTGTCTTATGGGCGATCTCGACCGGCGGCTGGCCGGCGCGCGCGATGCGATCGACCTTCAGCTCGGAGGGCTTCATCTCGCCGGAGGCGACGATGTGCAGGCCCGGCGCGAGCCGGAACGCGTCGGCACCCTTCGGCCCGAGGTCCGCGAGGATGCGGCCGGCACCGGTGTCGATCGTGAAACGATGCGCGAAGACGTCGACGATCTCGCCGGCGACCTCGCGGCGCTCGTGATGGGGCATGCTCTATTCTCCGAAGCGTGACAGTAATGACGATGGGTAGGTTTCGTTGCGGGGGCCGGCCGCTATTTGGCAGCGGGCGCGGCGCCGGTCTGCGCGAGCAGCCGGGTCGCGATCTCGGCGCAGGCCGTCGTCGTGTCCTCCTGCGCGCAATGGACATCGACGTGGACGACGCCGCCCGCCTGGCGATCGAGGATGACATGCGCGCCGGGCGGCGGCGGAGGGGGCGGCGGAAACGCGCCGGGCGGCGGGGGCGGCGCGGCATGCGCGAGGGAGGCCGCGCCCAGCAGGCCGGCGAGCGCGACGGCGACAAGTCGAAGGTGGTTCATGAGGAGACCTCGTGTTGCGATCGACAGCACGATAGGGCTGCCCACAAAATCCAGCCTGAACCAGGCCGTTCAGATTGAGTTCAGCCCGCCGGCGTATGGCGCCGGATCGGTTTCCGCGACACACATGAAAATCCTGCTCATCGAAGACGACGGCCCGCTCGCCGCCGAGATCGTCCGCGGCCTCAAGCTCGAGAGCTTCGTTGTCGATCATGCGGACAACGGCGAGGACGGCCAGCACCTCGGCTCGACCGGGCTCTACGACGCCTGCGTGCTCGATCTCGGCCTGCCGAAGGTGCCGGGCCTCGCCGTGCTGACGGCATGGCGCGCGGCGGGCGTGACGGTGCCGGTGCTGATCCTCACAGCCCGCGACGCGTGGAGCGAGAAGGTCGAGGGTTTCAAGGCCGGCGCCGACGACTTTCTTACCAAGCCGTTCCGCATCGAGGAGCTGGTGATGCGCCTGCGCGCGCTGATCCGCCGTGCGGCCGGCTATGCCGACACCAAGATCCAGTGCGGCCCTTTGAGCTTCAACACGCATATCGGCGTCTTCGAGCTCGACGGGCTGCCGCTGCGGCTGACGGCGCTCGAATGGCGCATCCTCTCCTGCCTCGCCTTGCGCAAGGGCGTCGTCGTTGCCCGCGACGACCTGATCGAGCGCGTCTACCAGAGCGATGCCGAGACGGACTCGAACTCGCTCGAAGTCATCATCGCGCGGCTACGCCGCAAGATCGGTCGCGAGCTGATCGAAACGGTGCGGGGTCGTGGCTACCGACTCACGGACGGGGTGGGTTGAAGCCCGCGCGCGATCTTCTACGGGTGCTGACGCCGACCTCGCTCGGCGGGCGGCTGCTCGCCGGCTCAGCGCTGTTTACGCTGATCGCGCTTCTCTTCGCGCTCGGCCTCATGTGGCAGGTGCTATCGCACTTCGTGACGGGCCAGATCGACCAGCGGCTCGATAACAAGCTGGTCGCCTTGTCCTCGCAGCTTCGCGCGATGCCCGACGGCCGGATCCGCCTCGACGGCGATGCCGACGGTCCGCCGTTCGACAAGCCGCACAACCACGCGTTCTGGCTCATCCGCGCGCCGCACGACGCGCTGCATAGCCGCTGGCTGGCGCTCAACGACTTCGTGCCGCCGGCCGACGCCGAGGTCGACGCCCTGCCCGCGCCACCGCCGCCGCCCGCGGCGCGGGACGAGGAGCTGTCGACCCTCGAAAAAGAGGGCCGGCCGCGCACCCTTCTTGCCACCGGTCCCGGCGGCCTGGCGATGCACGTTCGCGTCGCGCGGCGCACGATCGGCGGGACGCCGGTGACGATCTTCGTCGCCGCGCCGGTCGAGGCGATCGCGCATCCGATGCGCGAGGCGATGACGACAGTCGCGCTCGCCGTCGCCGGGCTCGGCCTGGCGCTGCTGCTCGCGACCCTCGCGCAGGTGCGCATCGGCCTGCGGCCGCTCGGGCGGTTGCGCAACGAGATCGCCGCTGTTCGCGATGGCCGCGCCAGCCTCGTGCCGGCACGGCAACCGAGCGAGATCCTGCCGCTCGTCGAGGAGCTGAACGCGCTGCTCGCGCAGAACGCCGCCAACCTCGAGCGGGCACGCGGCCACGTCGCCAATCTCGCACACGGCCTCAAGACGCCGCTGGCGACGCTGGCGCTCTCGCTGGAGCGCATGCCGGGCAATGACGCGGCGGCGGCGCATCGGCTCGCGAGCCTCGTCGAGCGGCGCATTCGCCACCACCTCGGTCGCGCCCGGGCCGCCGCACTGGAAGGGCCGGCGCGTTTCCGCACGCCGTTGGCCCCAAGGGTCGGCGATCTCGGCGACGCGCTGACGCGCATCCACGCGGCGAAGGCGGTGGCTTTCACGCTCGATTGTCCTGAGACGGCGGCCGTGGCGTGCGAGCCGCAGGACGTCGACGAGATCTTCGGCAACCTGCTCGACAACGCGTTCAAGTACACGCGGAGCCGCGTCACTTGTGAGGTGCACGAGGTGGGACGGGAAACGATCGTCGAGATCGCCGATGACGGGCCCGGGCTCGACGAAGCCGAGATCGCGCGCGTGCTGCGTCCGGGCCAGCGACTCGACGAGGACACACCGGGCTACGGCTTCGGCCTGCCGATCGCGCGCGAGCTCATCGAGCTCTACGGCGGGACGCTCGCCTTGGCGGCGCGCGAGCGCGGGTTGCTAGTCACGGTGCGGCTGCCGGCGGCGCGCTAGTGCGGAAGCGCCCCTCCGCATCGAGGATCCAGGTGCGGTCGCAGAAGGCGACGTAGATGCGCTCCTGGCCGAGCGCAGCGCCCAGCTCGGTCGCCAGCTCGTTCAGCATCGCTTCGATCTCGGCATCGGCGAGGTGGCCAAGGTAGGCGTGCACAGCCTCGCCGGTGAAGGTGGCGACGGGCTCGCGGTCGGAGCCGACGCCGCCGTCGGGCTGCTGCCAGGCATAGGTGACCTCGGCGCGGCCGAACATGCCGGAGAGCGCCGGCTGGCCGGCCGCCACGCGGCGCCGCATCCAGGCGCGCGCCGTGCGCACGGCTTCGGAGACATCGTAGACGCGGCCCTCTTCGTCCCAGCCCTCGCGCAGGCCGACGGTGATGCGGAAATCGCGGCGCGGGCCGTCGGAGGCCGGCACGATCTCGAAGTCGGCCGCGGTGGGTGGGCGTCTCGGATTGGACATGGCGGCCTCCGGCTCAATTGCCGAAGACCACGTGGTGCATGATGCGGCCAGGGACCAGGGTGAAAAGCCCGGCGATGACCAGAGCGCCGAAGAACAGCGAGATCATCGTCCAGCGATGCGCCTCGATGCGCCCGGCCCTGGCGTGCAGGATGCCGGTCACGAGAAAGACCAACGTCATGATCGACAGCAGGTGGATCCAGCTGAACGGGCCAAACTGGCGGATCGTGTGAATGAAGAACGAGCCGCCGGCGATGAAGGCCATCAGCGCGATCCAGAGCCAGCCGAGCGCCCGATGCCCACGCGTACCCTTTCGTCCCGCCAGCTGGACGATGCCGAGCGCCAGCGCCGCGGCCGCCGCAGCGGCGTGCAAGGCGACGACGGGTCCGGCATCGAGCAATGGGGCGAGGCTCGGCATGCGGCCTCAGGTCATCGCGCCGACGCGACGCGCGAGTCGCTTGGCGGCGTTCGCCCGCTCGCCCTTTGCCGGAAAGATCCCGGCGGCCGAGCCGAGCCCGTAGCGCGGCATGTTGACGTAGACCGATTCCGAATTGCCCGCCGGAATCGAGTAGGTCTCGTGCCAGATGCCGACGTCGCCGCTGGTGCCGACGCGCGCGTTGAAGCGGCGCCAGGCCGGCTGGTGCGCCAGCGCATGGGAATGCGCGTACGCCTGCAGCTTCTCGACGCTCTCCCAATATTGCGTGACGGCGAGCACCCGGCCCCGCAGCGATGGGAAGGCGGCGATCAGCCCCAGCTCGGGCTTGGCGCCAAGCTCGCGCAGCATCCGCGGCATGGCAGCAGCCACGGGCATCCAGCGCCAGACTTTCCACAGCTTGTTGATGCGCATGCCGATGAGAAAGACAACGATCTCCTTGTCAGGCTCCGCGCAGACTCGCTCTTGAATGATCTCGTTCATCACGACCTCCGGTCCGTGGCGTTCGTCGCGGCGTTGCCTCGGTCGGCAGCGCCGCGTACGTTGTAAACATACGCTCGATGCTTACGGTGTCAACATTGGCCGCGACGAAACCCGCTTATCATCACGGCGACCTGCGCAGCGCGCTCGTCGATGCTGGGCTCGCTATCCTCGCGGAGGGCGGTGATCCGGCGGCGCTCAGCTTGCGCGAGGCGGCCCGCAGGGTGGGTGTCTCGGCGATGGCACCGTACCGGCATTTCGCTGACAAGGAGGCGTTGCTCGCCGCGATCGCCGCTGTCGGTTTCGAACGCTTCGCCGCCGCCCAGCAGGCGGCCGGGGACGCGCCCACACCAGCCGCGGCGCTGAAGGCACAGGGCATCGCCTATGTCACGTTCGCCGTGGAGAACCCTGCCCTGTTCCGGCTGATGTTCGGCGCCGGCGCGCCGTCCAAAGCGAACCCGGAACTCGGCGATGCGGCCCGAGCCTCGTTCGGTCATCTCATGACGGGTGTCGCGAACGTGCCGTCGCGGGCCGACCAGATGGACCGAGTGCTGGCGCATTGGTCGCTGGTCCATGGGCTGGCGATGCTGGCGCTCGACGGCCATCTCGGGCAGTTCGGCGCACCACCCCTCGAGCTGGCCGCACGAGTTGCCGCCCTGCCACTCGAGCTCCCGGACGCGAGCCGCGACGACACGTGACGGAAACGTAACGTCACGTTGATTGAATGCGGCAGAAACGTGCCCATCTTGCGTTCACCGCCAGATGAGAGCAGGACTCCACGGCTGGTTGTTCCGGGATAAGTCAAATGACGTCTGATGCCGCGGCGTTGAATGGTGCCGCGATGAAGACCCTAGCCGAGATCGACTGCGACCAGGTCGCCGAGATCTTTGCCGAGCTGACGATCGAGGCGGCGGTCGCCGTGATGCACGTCTATGCCGGCGATCCCAATGCCCGGCAGAAGGCGGACAAGAGCCTCGTCTGCGACGCCGACGAGCGCGCCGAGACGATCATCCTCGCCGGTCTGCGGCAACGTCTGCCGCACATCCCCGTCGTCGCCGAAGAAGCGGCCTCGCGCGGCGAGAAGCCGTGCTGTGGGCGCGCCTTCATCCTCGTCGACCCCGTCGACGGCACGCGCGAGTTTTTGAGCCGCAACGGCGAGTTCACGATCAACATCGGGCTGATCCTAGATGGCGTACCGCGGGCCGGGGCTGTCTATGCGCCCGCGATCGGGCGGCTGTGGGTGGCCGGCGCGCGCGCCTGGACCTGCACCGTCCTGCCCGGCGAAGCGCTACCGCCGGCCTCGGCGCGGACGCCGATCAAGGTCCGCACCAACCCGCAAGGCGGCCTCACCGCGCTGGCGAGCCGTTCGCACGCCGACGAGAAGACCGAGGCGTTCCTCTCGCAGCTTCCGATCGCCGAGCGCCGCTGCGCCGGCTCATCGCTGAAGTTCTGCGTGGTCGCCGAGGGCGACGCGGACGTCTATCCCCGCTTCGGACCCACGATGGAATGGGACACGGCGGCGGGCGATGCCGTGCTGCGCGCCGCCGGCGGCGCCGTGCTCGACGAGACCGGCGCGGCGATGCGCTACGGCAAGGCTGATCTGCAATATCGCAACGGCTCTTTCGTCGCCTGGGGCGACCAGCCCGAGCCGCGCAGCGAAGCGTCGGCCTAGCCCTTCCGTTTACGGCCGTTCGGCAGCACCTCAGTAGCCGCGCCAGCGCCACGGAGACGAAAGCGCGCGGCTGCCGTCGAGCAGGGAGAAAATCTTCTGCACGTCGAGCGTCGCGTCGGAGTGATAGGCCTTCGAGATCGACTCTCGGTCCGTCATCGGCCGCTCTGCATCCGCCGGGACGCCATTGTAGAGATAGGTCGCTTTGTTGCCCATCAGCTCGTCGATCATGAAGAAGTTCTCGTTTATGTCGTAGTCCCTGTCGATGTAGATCGCGTTCTTGCTGTCGTCGCAAAACAGCATGGTGTGAAACGCCGATCCCGCGATGCCGGCGATGGTCGTGTAGCGCCGCATCACGAGGATCTGCTGCTCGAATGGCAGATCCTCCATGTGGAAGATGTCGAAGCCGTTGCGCTCGAATGCCTTTTCGACGCGCCGCTCGCCGTGCGACTGGCGATAATCGTAGCGTGTCCGCGAGAGGTAGGCGCCGGCCGCGTCGTCCGTGAAGAGATCTCGGAGAGGGCGCACGGCGCGCTCGGCCGCTGCGCCAGCGACGCGGAATGGCGCCCGGAATGTTTCGTGCACCGTCTTGCGGATCGTGAACGCGCTTCTCGGGACGATCACGCGGTCGAAGCGCACGGCGCGGTCGAGGACCATGAGCCTGTCGCCGAGCCCGAGCAGATCGAAGAAGCTCTGCGCCCAACGCGGCACGCGATCGCGCCCAACCGTGTTCTGAAACACGATCGGCCCTTTGAACTGCTCGAGGATCGGCCACCACAGCCGGTTCGTCGACTCGAGCAGGAAATGCCCGAAATGCTTGAACGCGAGCCCCGCATACACGGCCTCGCCGGGAATGTGCTCGACCTCGTCGTCGCTGATCTCGTCCGGCTCGAAAGCCGCCGTGACGTAGGTGAAATCCCGCTCGCTCAAGGACGCCGGGCAGACCTGCCTGTCCCGGTCGTAGACGCCGCCCTTCCAGCCGGTGAACTTCCAGTCGCTCGTCGTGTCGAAGATGCGGATTTCGTGGTCGACGCTCTTCGGAATCAGCCCGTTCTCGACGATGTCCACGCCGAGCGGATCGCTGCGCAGCCGCGATTGCTGCGACGACGCGACGACGCGCTGCGGCGCACCGAGGACCTGGATGTCCGCCCTGTCAGGTCGCTGCGGCACGCATCTCTCCCCGCGCGCCGTGTCCTGCGCCGGCCCTCGCCGGATGATAAGTGTCTTTGCGGAGGGAGGACAGGCGTCTCTCCCTGGGCGACGACGGGATCTCGAGATGGCGACATGCGTGCTGGGGATGCATCGCAGCGGAACGAGTTGCATCGCCGGCACCCTGCAGGCGGCGGGGCTTTATCTCGGCGAGGTCTCGACGGCCGAGAAGCACAACCAGAAGGGAAACCGCGAGAACGGCGCGATCGTATCGCTGCACGATGACCTGCTCGCCGACAATGGCGGCTCGTGGCGCGACCCGCCGGCGGTGGTGCGCTGGTCGCGCGATCACCGCATCCGTCGCGATGCGATCATCGCCGAGCTGGAACGGAAAGCGCCGCGCTGGGGCTTCAAGGATCCATGCACGCTCTTCACCCTGGACGGCTGGCTCGAGGTTCTGCCGGCGCCCGCCTTCGTCGGCGTCGTGCGCCATCCCACAGCGGTCGTCCGCTCGCTCGAAACGCGACGGGGCTCCACGCTGCGCGGCGCCCTCGGCCTATGGACGCGATACAATCGCCAGTTGGCCGCCATCCGGGAGCAGCACGACTTTCCGATCATCTGCTTCGACGCGCCCGTGGATGAGCTGATCGTCTCTCTGAAAGCGCTCTGCGCGAGCCTGGAGCTCGACCCTGCGGCCGCCGACTCGTTCTTCGAAGCCACGCTCCGGCACCACGATGGCGGCGCGCAGAGCTGGGAGGGTATCCCGCCCGAGGCCCGCGCGCTCTACGAGAATCTGAGCGGCCGGGGCGCCTGAGCCAACATGGTAAGTCTCCCTTAACCCTACCCTGCAACCATCCCTGAAGGTGCTCGCCGCGCCACACTTTCGCGCGGCCCGCGGGCGAGCTTCGTGTGCAGTGGGGGGAACGGGACGATGGGACACGAGGGACGAAGAGATTTCCTGCGCGGCCTCGCCGCCTGCGCGGCAACGACGGCCATGCCGGCGGCAGCCTTCGCCTATGGCGAGGAGCGGCCGATCGTCTACACCAACAACGACGTCATCCTGAGCGGCCACCGCTTCTTCGGCTCGGTGTCGCGCGGCCTTGCCGAGATCGTCGAGACGGCGACGCGGCGCTGGGGCCAGCCCAACGGCTACATCCTGGGTGAAGAGGCGAGCGGCGCCTTCGTCGGCGGCCTGCGCTACGGCGAGGGCAAGCTCTACACCCGCAACGCCGGCGATATGCGGCTCTTCTGGCAGGGGCCGTCGATCGGCTTCGACAGCGGCGCCGACGGCGACCGCACGATGATGCTGGTCTACAACATGCCGGCGCGCGGCGCGATGTTCCAGCGCTTCGGCGGTGTCGACGGCTCGGCCTATTTCGTCGGCGGCCTCGGCATGACGGCCCTCGTGGCAAACCAGATGACCGTGGTGCCGATCCGCACCGGCCTCGGACTTCGCCTGGGCGCCAACATCGGCTACCTGAAGTTCACGCGCGGCCAGACCTGGAACCCCTTCTGAGGGTTCGCCTTTCCGAACGGCATCGGCCTGACGCATTGAGCGTCGGGTCTTGAGATCGGCGGCGCGACCTGTATCACTCGCGCCGTGAACCAGCCCGAAGTCCCACGCATCCTCGTCGTCGAGGACGATCCCCACATCCGCACGCTGATCCTGCGCGTGCTGAAGGAGAACGGCTACGAGGCGACGAGCGCGCGTGACGCCCGCGAGGCAAATGCGACGCTGAATGGGGCCACCTTCGACCTCATCCTGCTCGACGTGATGCTACCCGGCCGCAGCGGGCTCGACCTCTGCCGCGACATCCGCCAGACGAGCCAGGTGCCGATCATCATGGTCTCGGCGCGCGGCGACGAGATCGACCGCGTCGTCGGCCTCGAGGTCGGCGCCGACGATTACGTGCCGAAGCCGTTCGGCGCGAAGGAGCTGCTGGCGCGCATCCGCGCCCTGCTCCGCCGCGCCGGCGCCGGCGGAAGCAACGGCGGCGACACCGCCGGCCGTGTGCCGCAGGACGTGATGAGCTTCGCCGGCTGGCGGCTCGACCGGCGCCGCCGCGAGCTGACCGACCCCGACGGCGCGGCGGTCGACCTGTCCGGCGCCGAGCACGACCTGCTCGTCAGCTTCCTCGAGAACCCGCAGCGGGTGATCGGCCGCGAGCGGCTGCTCGAGCTTTCGCGCACGCGCCTCGCCGATTCCTCGGACCGCTCGATCGACGTGCTGGTCAGCCGCTTACGCCGCAAGCTCGGGCAGGACGACCTGATCCGCACCGTGCGCGGGGTGGGCTACCTCTTCACCGCCGACGTCGCGATGCTCTAGCGATGCAGACCTCGCTGTGGCCGACCGGACTGATCGGCCGCGTCGGACTCGTCCTCTTCGCCGCGATTCTTCTCGAGCTGATCGCCTCGACCTTCGTCTTCGAGCGCGCCGAGCTGGTCTCGACCGACGACGCGCTGGCGCGGCGGATCGCCGTCCAGCTCGACTCGGGGGCTCGCGTGCTGGAGGTCACCGCCCGCGACCAGCGCGCGGCCGTTGCGGCGAGCCTCTCCGGCCCTGATCTCGGCTTCACCTGGCAGGCCACTTCGCCTGCGCAAACACCCTCGCCGATGAGCGAGCCAACGCGGCTCCTCCGGGCGAAGCTCCTGGCCGACGAGCCGGCCCTCGCGCGACGCGGCCTTGCGCTCGGGGGTGTTGCCGGTGCCAGCGACAGCGTCGAAGGGCGGCTGTCGCTCGGCGACAGCTCGATCGTCTCGTTTCGCGCCCACGCGCCCGAGAGCGCGCTGCCGAACCTCTACGGGCAGATCGGATCGGTCGTCGTGCTGTCGAGCGGGGTGCTCCTGGCGGCGCTGCTCGTCGTGCGCACGCTCGCAGCGCCGCTGCGAATGCTCGTGCAGGCGACCGACGCGATCGGCCGCGGGCCGGCCGTCCAGCTCGACGATGCGCAGGGCCCTCGCGAGATCCGCCGCGTGGCGCGCGCCTTCAACGCGATGCAGGGGCGCATCGCCGGCCTCCTCAAGGATCGCATCGAAGCGCTGGCCGCCGTCTCGCACGACCTCCGGACACCGATCGCCCGCATGCGGCTGCGCGCCGACGTGATGGGCGGGGAGGAGGCTCTAGCCTTCGATCGCGACCTCGCCGAGATGGAGGCGATGCTCGACGACCTCAACGCGCATCTGCGCGGCGACACCGACCCCGAGGCGCCGCGCCGCATCAATCTCGCCGCGACGCTGCAGACCTTGGTCGACGACGCGACCGACGCCGGCAAGGCGGCGAGCTACATCGGCCCCGACCAGCTCACGCTGAAGGTGCGACCGTTGGCGCTCAAACGGGCGTTCTCCAACATCGTCAACAACGCGATCGCCTATGGCGACCGGGCCGGTGTCGCGCTCGCCGATGCCGGGCGCGAGGTCCTCGTGACGGTGGAGGACGACGGGCCGGGCATTCCACAAGCCGAGCGCGAGTCGGTCTTCGAGCCGTTCTGGCGCGGCGACAGCTCGCGCAACCGCGCCAAGGGGGGCATGGGGCTCGGCCTCGCCATCGCGCGCGCGGCCGTCAGGCGCGACGGCGGCACGATTTCAATCGACAATCGGCCCGAGGGCGGCCTGCGCGTCATTGTGCGGCTCCCGAAGACCTAGACGTTCATGCGTTCGCAAGCCCCGCGCGCTAAGGCTTGCGCGCAGATGCCGGGAGACAACGAATTGTCCGACCTCACCGCCGACGCCGACACACCCCGGCCCTACGGCCCCTTCGGCCTCGTCGTCTCGATCGTCCTCATCCTTCTTGCGACAGCGCTGCTCAGCGCCTTCATCGTCGCGGCTATTTTCGCGGTCGCGTTCGTCGTGCTCGGGCACCAGCAGGTGATGGACCGTATCGCCGTGCTCGATCCGTCCAACGGTGACGGTCTTTCGCGCGAGAAGCTCGGGATCGTCGTCTCGCTGATCGGCTACGCCGCGCTCGCACTCGCCATCCTCGCTGCGGCGCGTCTGCGCGGCGGTGCGCGCGGCTGGCGCGAGATCGTCGGCTGGCGCCCGTGGACCGGCTGGCGCTCCTGGCGGATCTGGGGGCTCGCCGTGCTGATGGTCGTCTACAGCCTTGTGGCGACGACGGCGCTTTCTCATTATTTCCCGAAGTTCGACGCCTCGATCAAGCTCCCGGATGGCAAGGGCTGGGCGCTCGTGTTCCTGCTGCTCGCCTCCGTGCTGGCGCCGATCGGCGAGGAGTTCCTCTTTCGCGGCTGGCTCTACACGAGCCTGCGCGCCTCGTTCGGCGTGGTGGCGGGCGTCCTCGTCGTCTCCGTGCTGTTTGCGCTCGCACATTGGGAGTCAACGCACCTCTACGCGCTCGCCGTCTTCCCCGTCGGCCTCGGCCTCGCGCTGATCCGCGAGCGGACGGACAGCATCAAGGCCTCCATCGTCGTGCACGGGCTCTACAACGGCTTCGCCGCCGCGCTGCTGTTCTTCAGCAAGTAGAGCTCAAGCGCGTCAGTAGACGTCGCGCAGGTAGCGCTTCTCGCGCGCGAGCGTCTGCACGTAGGCTGCGGCGCGCTCCTCGTCGAGGCGCCCGTGGTCGTGAGCAATGCAGACCAACGCCTTCTCGACGTCCTTCGCCATCCGCTCCGCGTCGCCGCAGACATAGAGATGTGCGCCCTCCTCGAGCCACGCCCAGATGTCGGCGCCGCGCTCGATCATCTTGTCCTGCACATAGACCTTGCTCGCCTGGTCGCGCGAGAAGGCGAGGCTCAGCTCGGTCAGGTGCCCGCTGTCGCGCATGGCGAGCAGCTCGTCGCGATAATAGAAGTCGCTCGCCGCGTGCTGCTCGCCGAAGAACAGCCAGTTGCGGCCCTTGGCGCCAGTGACGCGCCGCTCATGCAGGAAGCCGCGGAACGGCGCGACGCCGGTGCCCGGGCCGATCATGATGACGCCGGTATCCGGGTCCGCCGGCAGGTGGAAGTGCGACGAGGGCTGGATGAAGATGGGCACGTCCCCCTCCCCCGCGCGGTCGGCGAGGAAGGTCGAGCACGCGCCCTTGCGCTTGCGCTCGCCGTAGCGAACCGCCGAGACGGTGAGATGGACCTCGTCCGCATGCGCCTTTGGGCTCGACGAGATCGAGTAGAGCCGCGGCTGCATGCGCGGCAGGCGCGCGACGAATTCACCCGGCTCCACACGAATTGGAAACTCGGACAAGATGTCGGCAAGCTGGCGCCCCCAGAGAAAGTCCTTCAGCTCGCGCTTGCGGTCATCGCCGAGGAGCGCCGCAAGATCCTTGTTTTCGCTGCGCTCGGCGATCAGCCGGAGCATGTCGCGGCTCGGCCGCGTCAGCTCGACCTCGCCCATCAGGGCCTGCTCGAGCGGCATCTCGCCCTTGCCCTTCACGGCGACCATCGCGGCCCTGTCGAGGCCCGTCGCGGCGACGATCTCGGCGACCACCTCGTCGCAATTGCTCGGCCAGACACCGAGCGCATCACCGGTCTCGTAGGTGAGGCCAGAGCCTTCGAGCGAGAAGCGGAAGTATCGCGTGTCCTTGCCGGCGCCTTCGCCGTTGAGCTTGACGTTACCGACGAGCCTGGCGCGGAACGGGTTCGTCTTGCTCCAGCCGCTCGGCGCGCCGCCATCCCTTCCATCGATTCCCTTGCCGTTGGTCGCTGCAGGATGCGCCGCACCGTTTGCCTTCGCGCCGCCGTCGCTCTTCGCAAACAGAGTCGGAAGTGCCTCGACCCACGAGACCGACTGGGATGCGTAGTCGGGGTCGCAATCGATGCGATCCTGCAGGCGCTTGGCGCCGAGCTCTGTGAGCCTGGCGTCGAGGTTCTTGCCGTGGTTGCAGAACTGATCGTAGGACGGGTCGCCGAGCGCGCAGATGGCGTAGCTCAGATGCTCTAGCCGGGGCGCCGCCTCCGACCGCAGGAAGTCCCAGAACGCCTTGCCGTTGTCAGGCGGATCACCGTCGCCGTATGTCGACGAGACGAAGACGACTTGCGTCTCCGTCGCGAGCGCGCCGGTGTCGTACTCGTCCATTGGCAACGCGCGCGCCTGGATGTCGGCCCCGGAGAGCGATGTCGCGATCGTCTCGGCGAGCGCCTCCGAATTCCCCGTCTGCGAGGCATAGAGCACCATGACGGCCTTCGCGAAGCCCGCGGCCCGCGGCGCGGCGCCCTCCGTGGGGTCGCCTGTGCCGGTGCGGCTGTACATGCCGGCCAGCACGCCATCGAGCCACAGCCGGGTGTTGGGCGCGACCGGCGCGTTCGGCGGCAGGACCGGCGTGGAGCCGAGCGCCTCGGTCGAACCCAGGCCTGACATGAAGCCGGAAAGATAGACGGTTTCGGCCTCGGTGAACGACGGCGGCTCGATCGGCCGCAAGTTGATCGCCGACGCGAAGATGCTCGCCATGATTTCGATCTTAGGTTTCGTCGCCGTCGTGACACCCCCGGCCGCGACGGTTTGTGCCACAACGACCTGCGGTGTCGACGCCTCCGCCTCCTTGACCGCGACTTTGGCAGGGCTCAGCGCTGGACCGACGCGCTCCAGCGAGACCGCGCAATATTTGAACGCCGCCTGCTTCGAGATCGGATCGCTGGCGTCCGTCGTCACCGCGTTGATCGCGAGATTGTCGCCGTAACTGTCGTTCCAATGGAACGGCACGAAGCATGCGCCGCGCTGCACGCGGGTACTGACGCTCGCTGGCAGGATCGCCTTGCCGCGACGGGAACGCACTTCCACCTCGTCCTTCTCCGCGATCCCCGCCGCCTTTGCGTCGTCCGGATGGATCTCGATGAAGGGGCCGGGGTTGAGCTTGTTGAGCGTCTGCACCTTCCCGGTCTTCGTCAGCGTGTGCCACTGGTGCGGCAGACGCCCGGTGTTAAGGACGAAGGGAAAGTCCTCGTCGGGATATTCCGATTGCGCGACGACGGGCCGGGCGAAGAATTGCGCACGCCCGCTCGGCGTCGGGAAGGTCAGCTTCGGCTGCGTGCCATTGTCGCCGACACGCTGCGTCTGGCTGATGCCGTCGTTGATGTAGCGGATCGGATTGCGATCCGCCGCCGTCTCCGGCGGACAGGGCCATTGCAGCGGCGTCTGGCGCAAGCGCTCGTGCGAGGCGCCGCGCAGATCATAGCCGGTCTTCGGATTCCAGAATCGTTTGATCTCGTCGAAAACCTCGGCGGACGATTGGTAGGAAAACGCCTTTTCGTAACCCAGCGCACAGGCGACCTTAGCGATGATCTGCCAGTCCGGCATCGCGTCGCCCGGCGGCTCGACCGCCTTCTCCATCAAGGTCAGGTTGCGCTCGGAATTGACCATCACGCCGGTCGCCTCGGCCCACAGTGCGCCGGGCAGCAGGATGTCGGCGTAGATGTTGGTCTCGTTGTCCTGGTAGGAATCCTGCGTGATGACCAGCTCGGCCGCCTTCAGCCCGGCAACGGCATGCGCACGATTGGGCGTCGTGGCGACGGGGTTGGTGCAGATCACCCAGACCGCCTTGATGTCGCCGGTCTGCATCGCCTTGAACATCGCAGACGCATCGGTCCCCGGCTCTGGCCTGATGGTGCCCGGCGCAAGACCCCAAACCTCCTCGGTGAAGCGGCGCTCGTCCTCGTAGGCGACCGACCGCTGGCCCGGCAGACCGTAGCCGAGATACCCCATCTCGCGGCCGCCCATCGCGTTGGGCTGGCCGGTCAGCGAGAACGGCCCGCTGCCGGGGCGGCAGATCGCGCCGGTCGCGAGATGCAGGTTGCAGAGCGCGTTGGTGTTCCAGGTCCCGCTGATGCTTTGGCTGAGACCCATCGTCCAGCAGCTCATCCAGTCGCGCGCCTCGCCGATCCATGTCGCGGCCTTGCGCAGGTCGGCTTCGGATAGGCCCGTGGTCTCGGCGACGCGCGATGGCGTGTAATCGGCGAGGAACGCGGGCATCGCGTCCCAGCCTTCGGTGAATTCGGCGATGAAGTCGCGTTCGATGCGATCCGTTTCGACGAGCAGGTGCAAGAGGCCGTTAAACAGCGCGATGTCGGTGCCGGGCTTGATCTGCAAAAAAAGATCGGCCGCCTCGGCCGTCGCCGTGCGCCGCGGATCGACGACGATCAGCTTGGCGCCGGCGCCCTTCATCCGGTCCTTCATGCGCAGGAACAGGATGGGATGGCAATCCGCCATGTTCGAGCCGGCGATGAAGAAGAGATCCGCCTTGTCGAAGTCCTGGTACGAGCCCGGTGGCCCGTCGGCACCGAGCGACAGCTTGTAGCCCGACGCCGCCGAGGCCATGCAATAGCGCGAGTTCGACTCGATGTTGTTGGTGCCGATGAAGCCCTTGGCGAGCTTGTTGGCGAGGTATTGCGCCTCCATCGCCATCTGTCCGGAGACGTAGAGCGCCACCGCATCGGGCCCGTGCGTGTCGATGATCGTCCGCAGCCGCGCGGCGGTCTGCGCGATCGCGGCGTCGATCGGCACGGGCAACTGATCGGCCTTGCGGTCGGCGCGCAACGACGCGCGTTCCATCCGGCCGGTGCCGGCAATGATCTTGGCCGCAGTCGAGCCCTTTGTGCAGAGCCGCCCGAAATTCGTCGGGTGGGTCTTGTCGCCCGACAGCTTCGTGACCTTACCGCCCTCGACCTGCAGCACCATCCCGCAGCCGACGCCGCAATAGGGGCACGTCGTCTTCACCGTTTTCATGTCGAGCGAGCTCGCTGCGGCACCCATCGCGACCTCAGTACACGTCGGCCTGGTAGCGCCCGCTCTTCTTCAGCGCGGCGATGAAGCTCTTCGCGGACGCCTCATCCTGGCCGCTCTCCTTGCTCACGATCTCGGCCAGCGCCTTCTCGACATCGGCCGCCATTCGCTTGGCATCGCCGCAAATATAGAAATGCGCGCCGCGCTCGAGCCAGGACCAGACCTCCTTGCCGTCCTCGCGCATTTTGTCCTGGACGTAGGTCTTCTTCTCGGCATCGCGCGACCAGGCGAGCGAGAGCTTCGACAGCGTCCCGTTGCCGAGGAAGTCCTCCATCTCGTCCTCGTAGAAGAAATCAGCCGCGCGCCGCTGATGGCCGAAGAACAGCCAGGCGCCCCCCTTGGCCGCGGCGGTCTTGCGGTCGTGCAGGAAGGCGCGGAACGGCGCGACGCCGGTGCCCGGCCCCACCATGATGATCGGCACGTCGGTCGACTGCGGCAGCGCGAAATTATGCGCCTTCTGGACGTAGGCCTTGATCTTCGAGCCAACGGGCAGACGCTCCGACAGCCATGACGAAGCGACGCCGCGGCGCGTGCGCTCGCCAATGAGATAACGCACGTGGTCGACCGTGAGCGAGACGCGGCCCGGCGTCGCGTTGTGTGACGAGGAGATCGAGTAGAGCCGCGGCTGCAGCGGATCGAGGCACTCGATGAAGGCTTCGGGGTCCGGCCGCAGGTTGGGGAACTTCTCCAGCACCGCGAGCACGTCGAGCGTGTGCACGTCGCCGTCCGGATCCTCGCCCTTCGCAAGCAGCTTCGCCTTGGCGCGTCGGTCGCCGCCGGTAATGTAGGAGATCAGCTCGAACAGCGCGTCCGGCGCCAGGCCGAGCGAAACCTCGGTCTGCAGATAATCCGCAAAACTCTTGTCGCCGATCGGGAAGTCGCGCGGCGCGCCGATCGCCGCGATGACGAGGTCAACCAGCTCGGGGTCGTTCTCCGGAAACAAGCCGAAAGAATCGCCGACAATGTACTCGATGCCGGCAGCGGAGAGGTCAATGTCGACGTGGAAGGTCGACTTCTCCGAATCCGACTTGTTGAGCCGGCGCCGCCCCTCGAACACGACGTCGACCGGCGTCGCACGCGAATAGCCCGGCACAGACTCCTCGCCGGCCGCCACGGCCTCCGGCGTCGCCTCGGCCTTGGGCGAACCCTCGCCGGCCGCCGGCGCGTCGCCGATCTCGGCCGACAGCTCCTTCACCTTGCGCGCGGTCTCCTTGCCGCCCGGCACGCAGAGATTGAGCTTCGCCTCGGCGCCGTCGGCGATCGCTTTGGAATAGTTGTGGCAATCGTAGCCGCACTGGCCGCAGTCCTGCTGCGCCATCGCGGCCATCAGCCGGCGCTGGATCGGCTTGCCGTCGGCGAGCTTCATGCGCTCGTCCATCGCCATCGCCGGGTCGTGCCAGGGCGCGCCGTCGTCCTCCTCCATGCCGGCGGCATCAGTGCTGATCGGCTGCGCGTCGCCGGGCTGCGGCGCCAGGAAGCCGGCGAAGAAGCCGTTCAGCCAAGCGCGCTGCTCCTCGTTGAACGGCGCGTTCTCGGGGATGAACGGGGCGATCGTGGGCGTCGGAGCCTGGAACGTCATGCGGTCACCTTGTCGGCCATGGCCTTCAATTCCTCGATCTCTTTGCCCGTCGTGAACGCCAGGAACGACTCGTTGGGATCGGAACGATTGGCGAGATACGCTTGCAGCAGGCGCTCGACGTGGACGGCACAATCCTCCGCCTTCACGGCGGGGTAGATCTCGCGGCCGATCGACGGTGTCGTCGAGAAGCCACCGCCGACATGGATGTCGTAGCCGTCGACCGTGTCGCCATCCTCGTTGATCGGCACGCGTGCGCCGATCAGCCCGATATCGCCGATGTAGTGCTGGGCGCACGAGTTGTGGCAGCCAGTGAGGTGGATGTTGATCGGCTGGTCGATCGCGACGCGCGGCTCGCACCACGCCGCGATCGCCTCGGCGTTCAACTTGGTCGGCGCGGCGGCGAACTTGCACCCTTGCGAGCCGGTGCAGGCGACGAGGCCGGCGCGGATCGGCGTCGCCTGCCACGCAAGCCCCGTCGACTCGATGCGCGCCTTCGCCTGCTCGAGCTTGTCGTCGGGGATGCCGGAGATCAGCAGGTTCTGCCAGACGGTGAGGCGGATGTCGCCGTCGCCCAGCTCGCGCGCGATCGCGGCGAGCTCGTACATCTGCTCGCAGACCATTTTTCCAACGGGCAGTACGACGCCGATGTAGCTGAGGCCGGCCTGCTTCTGAGGATGCACGCCGACATGCGCGTGGCGATCCTGCTCGGGACGCGGCGCGACATGCTCGGCAGCGACGCGCGCGAGCTTCCAGCCGAGCTTCTCCTCGACCGCTACGAGGAATTTGTCGAAGCCCCATTCGTCGAGCACGTATTTGAGCCGCGCCTTGTTGCGGTCGGTGCGATTGCCCGAGTCGACGAAGACGCGGACGATCGCGTCCGACACCTTGGTCGCATCCGATGGCTTCAGGATCACGCCGGTGTCGCGTGCGAGGTCCTTGTGGCCGGTGATGCCGCCGAGCATCAGGCGGAAGCAGACGCCGGGCTCGAGCCCCGCGCCCTCCTTCACCTCGACCGCCTGGAAGCCGATGTCGTTGGTGTCTTCCAGCGTCGGGATCGGGCCGCCGCCGTCGAAGGCGACGTTGAACTTGCGCGGCAGGCCGTACATCACGCGGTTGTTGAGGATGTGGTAGTGCCACTCCTTGGCGTAGGGCCGTGTGTCGAGCAGCTCGAGCGGCGCGATGCCGGCCGTAGCGTCGCCCGTCACGTTGCGGATGTTGTCCGAGCCGGAGCCGCGCGAGCAGAGCCCGAGATCGATCACCTGCTCGATGACGTCGATCGCGTGCCGCGCGGGAATCTCGCGCAACTGCAAATTGGCGCGCGTCGTCACGTGCGAATAGCCGCCGGCGCAGCGCGACGCGAGATCTGCCATCGCGGCGAACTGCCAATGGTTGAGGATGCCGTTGTGGATGCGCATGCGCAGCATGTACGAATCCTGCGCCGGCGCCACGTAGAACAGCCCGTAATAGCGCCAGCGGAAATTGTCGGCCGGCTTCGGAAACTCGTCCTTCGCCGCCTGGTCCTTCAGCCGGTGGTAGACGTCGAACGGGTGCTCGTCGCGCTTCCACTTCTCCTGATCGACGAGCTTCTTGCCGGCGGCCTCGGTCCTGGCCTGCGCGGCGAGATGCGGCGCGTCGGGACCGGACGGTGCCGCGGGACCCGCGGCGCCGCCAGCCGGCTTCAGCCGTCCGACTTGGATGCCCGAGGTGAAGCCTTCGAGGTAGCGCTTCTGCTCGGCCGTGAATTCACCGCCCATGATAGCCCTTCATTGCGATGGCGTGAGGCAAAGCTCCGGGTCGAAGCCGCCCGCCTGTCCCGAATCTCGGAACGGCCCTGGCAAGAGCGGCCATCGAAAAAGTCCCGAGCAATCCCCACACCTTGGATTGATCGAAGCGCCGCCGTGCGCCGTTGCACGGTCGACGCCCGCGGACATGCGCATCGTTGCGCT
Source organism: Beijerinckiaceae bacterium (assembly GCA_965277735.1). Classification (GTDB taxonomy): domain Bacteria; phylum Pseudomonadota; class Alphaproteobacteria; order Rhizobiales; family Beijerinckiaceae; genus RH-AL1. Next base: position 1,501,321 of record CBDIDO010000003.1, on the reverse strand, counting down.
GGCGAGCATTGTGGGAGATTGCAAAAGCCGTGCCGGGCGCAACACCGGCGTCGGACACGGGGTGCTCGATCGAGATGCCCGCGCCGAAGCCGGCCCTGCCCCTTTGCTAGCCACCTGGGTTATCGACCTAGCACCCCAAGGGCGGTTGCGACCTCCGCCCGAGGAGCCGAATGCCGTGCCCGCTCGAGCTCGTCGGAACGGCTTTCGCGACGCCCGCTGCGGGGCCAACTTGTCGTTTGCATCGCGCCGCCATTTGCGCCATACAGCCGCCCTACGGCGTTGCCGTCATGGATGCGGGTGTAGCTCAGGGGTAGAGCACAACCTTGCCAAGGTTGGGGTCGAGGGTTCGAATCCCTTCGCCCGCTCCAAGTTTCTTTATGGAAATCAGTGGCTTAGAGCGGTCCTTCGGGGCCGTTTTTTGCTTAGAGCGATTAGGTTTTCTGCTGCTCTAAGCAGGTTCTATTCAACTGGATCAAAGTCAGCGGCTGGGGCTTCCACCCTGCATCGGACGTCGGAGCCTGGCGGCGCTATGTTCGAAGCCAACACCGCCTCTCCTGAACCGCCGCCAATGGTAGCAGCGGTGGCTCGGGTATCGCCTTGTTAAACTGAGCGATGCGCCACAGAAATCTGGATAGGCGCCGTAGGTTCGGCTTCAGCCAGCCGCATCAAATGCCAAGCGGGCGTCGTTGATCGCGGCGTGACTGCGATCAGCCCATCCGACCAGAACCCCCAGCGGCTCGAGGATCGTCTCGCCGAGCGGCGTCAGACGGTATTCGACGCTGGGCGGCTTGGTGGGGAACACCGTCCGCACGATCAGGCCATCGCGCTCCAGATCGCGAAACGTCTGCGTCAGCATCCGCTTGGAAATATCCGGGATCGCGCGCAGAGCGGCGCTGAAGCGGTGCGGGCCGTTCGCTAACGTCACCAGAATGAGCATCGACCATTTGTCGCCGATCCGGTCGAGAACGTCTCGCACCGGACAGTCTGGGTCGAACGGCCACTTCGCTCGACGCTCTTCGGAGGCGCCGTTGCGTGCGTCGGCAAATGCCGGGACGGTTACTAAAACCTCACCCTGTCCCAAATCCTGCCTCCTTCACAGCGCTTGCGGTCTCACTTAGTTACCTTGTGCCAGTTGCAAACCACAAGGATGAATGACCATGGCCTCTTCGCCCAAGCTTTTTGTCACCGCCGCGACCGGACATCTCGGCCACCTGGTCATCGACGCGCTGCTCGAGACCGTGCCTGCGAGCGCGATCGTCGCGGGCGTGCGCGATCCCGCCAAGGAGGCCGCGGTGGCGATCCGCGATAAGGGCGTGGAGGTCCGCGTCGCCGACTATGCCCGGCCGGACACGCTAGCCAGCGCCCTTGCGGGCGTGGATCGCCTTCTCCTGATTTCCGGGACCGAGCTGGGCCAGCGCACGACGCAGCATCGCAACGTCATCGCCGCGGCGAAGGACGTGGGCGTCAGCCTGATCGCCTACACCAGCGTCCTTCATGCGGACACCTCCCCGCTGGTCCTCGCGGAGGAGCATCGCGAGACGGAGGCCGTCCTGGCGGCGTCCGGCGTGCCGTTCGTGCTGCTGCGGAATGGTCAGTACACCGAGATCTATACGTGGCGGCTGCCGCTCGCCTTGCAGCACGGCACGCTTATCGGCGCGGCAGGAGACGGACGCATCTCCTCCGCAGCGCGTGCCGACTACGCCAGGGCTGCGGCGGCCGTCCTGGCGGGCGGCGACCATCCTGGCCGCACCTACGAGCTGGCAGGCGACGCGTCCTTCACGCTCGCCGAACTCGTCGCTGTGGTGGCCGAGGCGTCGGGCAAGTCGATGGTCTACGAGAACATGACGCCGGAAGATTTCCGATCGGCGGCCCTGAAAGCCGGCATGCCGGAGATCGTGGCTATGATCCTGTCGGACACCGACGCCGGCATTACCAAGGGGGCGCTGTTCGATGACAGCGGCGCGCTTTCCCGGCTGATCGGGCGGCCGACCACGCCTTTCCAGACCACGATCACAGGCTTCGTTCACGACCCGCAGGAGGCCGGCGAGGCTTCGAGCCATGCATAGGCCGGCCTTCGGCGGAACCGACAGGCCATGGCGGGTGCCGAGGCGAGGCGCCCCTTTCTGGCTGGACCGCCAGCCGGCAGACCTTGGGTCACGAGAGGTGATGGATGACCACGTCGATATTGCATTACGTTCACGACCCGCTGTGCGGCTGGTGCTACGCCGCGAGCCCGATGGTCGAGGCCGTCGCGAACGCTGGCATCCCGATCGTGCTGCACGGGGGCGGACTGTTGGAAACCGCGACACGCATCGCGCCTGACAAGCGCGCCTATATCCAGCGGAGTGACGCGCGCATCGCCGAACTGACCGGCGTGACCTTCGGCGCCGCGTATCGCGACGGCCTGCTGATGGACGCGGATGCGGTGTTCTGGTCACGCCCCACAGCCGCCGCCGTACTCGCTGCCGGCGCTCTCGAGCCGGGCGCTGACCTGCGCATGCTGCGCGCCATTCAGCACGCGCATTATGTAGACGGGCGTCGCGTGGTGGAGATCCCGGTTCTCACCGCCTTGGCCGGGTCGATCGGCCTGGCGGCGGATGAGTTTCGGCGGGCGTTCGAAGCCGCAGCGGTGGACGAGCACATCGCGGCAACCCGCCGCTGGATGCGGCAGGCGGGGCTGCGCGGCTTCCCGGGCTTCCTGCTCGAACGCGGCGTCGACCTGGTTCGCGTCGAGCACGAACCCTTCTACGCCCGCCCGACCGACTTTCTGAAGGCGATCGTAGCGCTCGATCCGGCCTCGACATGACCAGGGCAACTATGGCGGCTTCCGAAGCCACGAGTCAGTCTGGACTTGCCCACGCAGTCTTGGCCCTTGGCGGGTTCGCGATCGGGACGACCGAGTTCGCGACCATGAGCTTCCTGCCGGCGTTCACGTCCGAGCTGGGTGTCGATGCACCGACGGGTGGGTATGCCGTCAGCGCCTATGCGCTCGGCGTGGTCATAGGCGCGCCGCTGCTGGCCCTGGTCGGCGCGCGCCTTGAACGTCGCCTTCTCCTGGTCTTGCTGCTGACCTGGTTCGGGCTCGGCAACGGCTTCAGCGCGATGGCGCCCAACTTCGCATCGCTGCTGGCGCTCCGGTTCGTAACCGCGATCCCTCACGGAGCTTATTTCGGGATCGCGGTTCTCGTAGCGGCAACATTGCGAGCAATCTAATTCGATCGAGACGGAACGCCTACGCTAACTCGAGTGGGCGGCCAGCGCGTCCACGGCCTCTCCCATCTCGGGCCGTGACGAGGGGTCGCTGGCCATGCAAGCCCGCTGCAGGCTGACGAGGCCCTCCGCCGGCGCGCTGTCGCACCGATCGAGCAGCTCGCCGAGCAGGATCCCCAAGGCGCGCACCTCGAGCCGGGCCAGTCGCGCCGGCTCTTGGGCCGCCATGAAGGACGCCGCGCCGAAATCGCTCAGCCGCGCCGCGCCGCCCGCGCCGTCCCAGAAGATGTTGTGCGCATAGATATCGCCGTGCAGCAGCCCGTTCGCGTGCAGATGTGCCGCAGCGGCGCCGATCCCGCGCGCGATACGGATCGCAGCATCGGTCGAGATCCGGAAGTCCGCCGGATAGACGTCGCGACTGCAGCTTTCCGCATCCGGCGGACCCGCCAATATTCTCCAACCCGACGGGATCATCGGCATCACCAGGCCGGCCGATCCATCGGGATGGTCCGCGAGAGAGCCGAGACCCGCGACGAGGTTCGGATGGGGTCCCGCCGCGAGACAGGCCGCCCTCTCGCACTCGGGCAGACCGTCGCTCGTCATCGTCCCTTTGAAGACCTTGAGCGCGACCGCCTGCGTGCCGTCCTCTCTCGACCACAAGGCCGCGTGGACGTGCCCGGACGCGCCCTGCCCCAGCAGCGGGCCGACGCGCAGATCGTCCCAGGGGATCGCGGCCACCGGCGCCGTCGCCTGACGCGTCTCGAAAGGATTGCTTGCGAACGCGAGCCAGCTCAGAGCCGGCAGCGTAGCCAGCCATGATGGCACGCCGGCAAAGTCGTTGGCGGAGATGCGGAGCAATTCGAGGTTGGCGGCGCCGGCCATGGTCTTTGGCAGCGACCGCAGCCGATTGCCGGCAAGCATCAGCTTCTGCAGAGCCGGCCGCTCGCCGAGGGCGGCCGGTAGATGGTCGAGGCGATTGTCGGTGAGGGTGAGCCAGCGGAGCGCCGGCGGCAGGGCTTCGGCCGGCACTTCGCGCAAGCCGCAACCGCGGAAGCCGATCTGGCTCAGCAGCGGGCAATCGCCGATCGCAACAGGGAGGACATCAAACGGATTGCCGGAACAGAACAGACGCTGCAGCTTCGAGAGCCGGCCCATGTCCGCGGGCAAGGTCTTCAGCCTGTTCCCGGAGAGGTCGAGCTGTTCCAACGTGTCCGCGAGGTCGAACACCTCCCGCGGCATCGCCTCGAGACCGCATCGGCTCAGGTCCAAGTCCCGCGCGCCGACGCGTTCGCCGGCACGCAACGCCTCGAACTCGGCGGATCCCATCGTCGGGCCGGAGGGCAATGGCGGCACTTCATGTGTTGAGGACGACGCCTGCGCGTGCATGCGGAGGCGTCGTCACGCTTGGCAGGATTGCTTATCGCACACCGATAAAGCGAAGACGCATCCCGCTCAAGGCGTGGACGACGCCACCGCTCCGGTGGTGACAACGCAAAAACCCCAGCTCGTTCCCACGAGCTTGCCTTGGCCTTTGCACTCCGTCTGCCATTCTTCCTTGGTCTTCACGTGCACGACGGGCGCCGCGACCGGCGGCGGGGCTGCTGCAATCACCGGCGATACGGTGACCGGCAGCTCACTGACCGCGACCGTCGGCTCCATCGTCGATAGGCGCTGACGGCGCGCGTGGTACGCGGCCATATTCGCAGCGTTTCGGAGGAGATAGCTATTCACTGTCGCCGAGCCCGAAAAACCGCGATACCCGCCGCGCGCTTCCGCCGAAATGTTCGAAAGGGAAACAGCGAGGGCCAGAAAAATCGGTATAATTCTTATAAAAAGAAACATATGAACCCCCAGCTCGGGACTTCGTCCTATCCAAGCTGGATTGTATACTTTAGAATCCGTAGAAATCGTTGTCGGCCACGGTAAAGATCGGCTTAATGTTTTATTGCTGTTGCGAGGGCACGTTTCCAGCGCACGCGACGCGTCACTGCCCCTTCGCGTGATTGAGCGCGGCACCGGCAGCGGTGCCGAGCCAGACGCCAAGAAGGCAGGCGACGATTGACACGAGGACGTTGGCGCCGGCCCGCTTCATGTCGCCATCGCGCGCGAGCGTCAGCGTCTGCAGGCTGAACGAGGAAAACGTCGTGTAGCCGCCGCAGATGCCGACCATGACGAATTGCCGGATCTCGGGCGACACCGACGTCCGCCCGTCCGGCCCGGTCAGTGTCGCGAACAGCCCGATGATGAAGCAGCCCGTGACGTTCGCCGTTAGCGTGCCCCACGGAAAGACCTCGTGGGTGGCCCGCGCGACGCCGCCGGCGACGGCAAACCGCGCGACCGAGCCAAGCGCGCCGCCGAGCGCGATATAGAGATAGGCCAGCATGGCCGCGCGTTTACGACGCGGCGCCGAGGCGCGCCAGCACCTCGTCGTGCAGCCGGCGATCGCCGCAGGCGACGACGTCGCCGCCCTTCGACGCATCGCCGCCTTGCCAGTCGGTGATGACGCCGCCGGCGCCCTGGATGATCGGGATCAGCGCGACGACGTCATAGGCCTGGACGCCCGATTCGAGCACGCAATCGACCTGGCCGGCGGCGAGCATGGCGAAGGCGTAGCAATCGCATCCATAGCGCACGAGCCGGGACACGCTCTCGACGCGCCGGAGCGCATCGAGCTTGCCGTCGGCATAGAGCAGCGGCGAGGTCGTCATCACGGTGGCGGCCTTCAGGCCGACGCAAGCCCGGGTGCCGAGCCGACGGCGGCCGCGCGCGGCGCCGAGCCCTTCGCCGACCCAGGTGGACTTGGTGCCGTCGCCAACGAAGCGTTCCCGCGTGAACGGCTGCACCATCATGCCGTAGCAGGGGCGACCGTTGTGCAGCAGGCCGATCAGGACGCCCCAGGTCGGCAGGCCGGAGATGAAGGCCTTGGTGCCGTCGATCGGGTCGAGCACCCACACGTATTCCGCGTCGGCCCGCTTGGCGCCGAACTCCTCGCCGATGATGCCGTGGTCCGGGAACTGCGACTCGATCATGCGGCGCATCGAGACCTCGGCCGCGCGGTCCGCCTCGGTCACAGGATCGAAGCGGCCACCCTTGCCCTTGTCCTCGGTGCCGAAGGCACTGCGGAAGAACGGCAGGATCGCTTCGCTCGCCGCATCGCCGAGCTTCTCGACGAAGGCGGCAAAATCAACGGCCGGCATCGGCGCATCTCCCAGAGTGAAGGGCTGCCAGTGCCACGTCAGACGCCCCCGCGGCAACCGTGGCACCGGCGAACGCCTGCATTTTCTACATGTCTCCCGTGCGCAAATGTCACAACTGAACCTAAAGTGGAATCGGGGGCTTGCTTTTTGTGCGACGCACGAGCACATTATTGCGGTGCGGCAACGGGCTGTTGTCGCCATGCCCTCCTTGGGCGTTTCCTCCCTAGACTTGGGCCGCTTGCGGATATCGCGAGCGGCCTCTTTCTTTTGGGGCGGAGCCGGCGCGGGCCACCCAGCGTCTATTCTGCGGCGGCCTTCAGACCATAACCCATTGCAAAAGCAGCAAGTTCGCCATTGATCGCGGCGAGGTCCGCGGCCATCTGCGCGAAGCGCGGGCTGCGCTCGAGCTTTGTCTCGTCCATGTAGATCGCGCGGTTGACCTCGATCTGGATGGCGTGAACGCCGGCCGCCGGCGTCCCGTAATGCTCGGTGATGTAGCCGCCGGCATAGGGCTTGTTGCGCTGCACAACGAACCCCCGTTCGCGCATTGCACGCTCTAGTACCTGCACGAGCTCGACCGCGGCGCTTGTCCCGTAGCGGTCGCCGACGACGAAATCGGTGACGACGCGCTTGTCGGCGCCGAGCGCCCCGGACGGCATCGACGGCATCGAGTGGCAATCGACCAGGATCGCGACCCCGAACTTGGCCTGCGCGCGCTCGAGCAGGTCGCGCAGGCACGCGTGGTAGGGCTTGTACAGCCGCTCGATCCGCGCCAGCGCCTCGGTGACGCTCAGCCGGGCCGCATAGATCTCCTGCGATTCACCGACGACGCGTGCGATCGTGCCGAGGCCGCCGGCGACGCGGACCGACCGCGTGTTGGCGAAGCCCGGCAGCCGGCCCTCGAACATACGCGGGTCGAGCTCGTAGGCCTCGCGGTTGAGATCGAGATAGGCGCGGGGAAAGCGGGCCCGCAGCAGCGGCGCGCCGAGCGTCGTAACCCCGGCAAACAGCTCGTCGACGAACGCGTCCTCGGACCGGCGCAAAGCGTTGGCGTCGAGCCTCGAGACATCGAGGAAGCGACGAGGATAGACCGAGCCGGAATGCGGGGACGAGAATACGAGGGGACAAGTCAACGCGGCCGGCTCTACCACCTCGAACGGCGGATCGAGCTCGGGCTCGTGGATGGTGCCGTCCTTCAGAGACCCGTCTGGTCCCCGTCTGCTCATCGGACCTCCATGCTGATCGTGCCGCCTTCGCCGAATGCGCATAACGTGCCTGTGGCGCAAATGGCGCCGCGCGACCGCTTCACTCTGCCAAGACCACGGCCCTCTGTCCAACGGCGCGACTTCATGGCATCACACGTCCCCGACCGGAATCGCGCCGGTCGTACGACGTTGAACAGACCAGTCGCCTGAGCCGGACCCGGACATGACCAACCCCGAAAGCATGGTGGCCGGTAAGATTCTGCTGGCCGAAGACGACAACGACATGCGTCGCTTTCTCACAAAGGCCCTGCAGAACGCCGGCTTCGACGTTTCATCCTTCGACAACGGCCTCTCCGCCTATAACCGCCTGCGCGAGGAGCCGTTCGAGCTCCTTTTGACCGATATCGTCATGCCGGAGATGGACGGCATCGAGCTGGCGCGGCGAGCGACCGAGCTCGATCCCGATATCAAGGTCATGTTCATCACCGGCTTCGCCGCAGTCGCCCTCAACCCCGACAACAACGCGCCGAAGCAGGCAAAGGTGTTGTCGAAGCCGTTCCATCTCAAGGACCTCGTCAACGAGGTGCAGCGGCTTCTGGCCGCCTGAGCGGCTGGCCTCCCTCAGACGTTGGTATCGATCGGCGGACCCGGCTCCGGCGCGGGCACCGCGGCTTTCTTTCGCGCCGCCTCGACCCGCCGGTTCATGTCCTTGACGCGCAACGACATTTTGATCGCGCGGCGCTCCTCGGCTGCGCCCGCAACGGGCTGCAGCATCTTGCGGTAGTCGTCGCGCTTCTCGTGGATCGACGCGATGACGTGCCCCATCGGGATGCCCATGTCGGTCAGCACCGCCTCGGTGAGCTGCAGGCTCGCCTCGATCGTCTCCGGCACCGCGTCGGTGACGCCCAGCTCGTAGAGCCGCGCGGCGTGATCGGCGTCGCGGGCGCGGGCGACGATCGTGACCTTCGGCCGCTTCGCGCGCACCTGCCGCACGATCTCCTCGGCGACCGCGGCGTTGTCGAGCGTGATGATGATCGTGTCGACACTCGCCAGCCCGCAGCGCTCGAGGAACTCGATCCGGCTGGCGTTGCCATAGGTGATCGGCACGCCCTGGCGACGGAAGGCGCGCACCGTCGCGACGGCCTCGTCTACGGCGAGAAACGTGATCTCGTGCTTGCGCAGCATCTCGGCGATGAGCTGGCCAACGCGGCCGTAGCCAATGAGCAGCGCGCGCGGCTTCGCGCCGCCCTCTTCCGCCTTCGGGACCACGGTGAGGTGCCGGTCGGCGCTCGGCATGCGGCGGGTGAGCCGGCGCGCCGCCCAGGCCAGCGCCGGCACCGCGAACAGCGAGAGCGTGACCGCGATCTCGACATTCGAGCCCACCGCATGGCCGACCACCCTACCGTCGATCGCCGCGCCGACGAGCACGAAGGCGAACTCGCCACCCGGCGCCAGCATCAGCGCCGATTCGGTCGCGACCCGCCACGGCAGCTTCATCGCGCGCGCCGATAGGAACATGACGACGATCTTGAACGCGATGAAGGCGGCCGCCAGCCCGACCGTCACCAGCGGATGGTGCGCGACCTCGGAAAAGTCGAGGCCAGCCCCGATCGCGACGAAGAACAGGCCGAGCAACAGGCCCTTGAAGGGCTCGATCGTCACCTCGATCTCGCGGCGGTACTCGGTCTCGGCGAGCAGCAGCCCGGCAATGAAGGCGCCGAGGCCCATCGACATGCCGCTGATCGCCGTGATGACGCCGGTGCCGATGACGACGAGCAGGCACGCCGCCATGAAGAACTCGGTCGAGCCCGCCGCCGCGACGTGGTGGAACAGCGGCCGCATCAGCAGGCGGCCGCCGCCAACCAGCAGAAGCAGGCCAGCGATCGCCGGCAACAGCGTGTAAGCGAGCGTCACGCCGAGGCTGTCGCCGGTGCGGATCGTCAACATCGTGACGAGGAAGATCAGCGGCGCGACCATCAGGTCCTGGAACAGCAGCACCGAGAAGACCGTGCGTCCCGCCGCCGTGCCGAGCCGCTTGCGCTCGGCCATGACCGGGATGATGACCGCGGTCGACGACAGCGCGAGGCCGGCGCCGAGCACGATGGCGGCGGCCGGCGGCTGCCCGAGCCACAGCGCGGCTGTCGCGAGCACCACGCTGGAGAACCCGAGCTGCAGCGCACCGAGCCCGAAGACCAGCCGGCGCAGGCGCGACAGGCGCTCGAAGGACAGCTCGAGCCCGATCATGAAGAGAAGGAAGACGACGCCGAACTCGGCGACCGGCTCGATATTGCGGACCTGGTCGAGCGCGAAGACGGAGAGAAGCGCCGATTTGTGCGCGACGCGCCCGAGGCCATAAGGCCCGAGCGCCGCGCCGGCCGACAGGAAGCCGATGACCGGGCTGATGCGCAGACGACGGAACAGCGGCACCACGAGCCCCGCCGTCGTCAGGAACAGCAGCGTGTCCTTGTACTGTTCCGGCGCGAGGGGGGTCATCGGTGTCCGAGTGCTGGGCTCCTCCTTCTCCCGCCTGCGGGAGAAGGTGTCGCGGCGAAGCCGTGACGGATGAGGGGAGTTTCCACCAGCACTTTGATCAGGGAGAGGCGGCGAATCACCTCATCCGACCCGACGTCGTCGGGCCACCTTCTCCCGCAAACGGGAGAAGGCAAAGCTCGCCTTACATCCCCGCCTGGGTGACCAGCTTCGGGTTCAGATAGGCCTCGATCGCCTCAGTGCCCCCCTCGGAGCCGTAGCCCGAATCCTTGACGCCGCCGAACGGGATCTCGGGCAGCGCGAGGCCGAGGTGGTTGATTGTCATCATGCCCGTCTCGACCCGCGTCGCGATCGCGTTGGCGACCTTGGCGGAGCGCGTGTATGCATAGGCGGCGAGCCCGTAAGGCAGCCGATTGGCCTCCGTGACCGCCTCGTCGAGGTCGTGGAACGGCAAGATCATCGCCAGCGGGCCAAACGGCTCCTCGTTCATCATCCGCATCTCGCGGTTGACGCCCGTGACCACCGTCGGCTCGAAGAAATAGCCCTTGTTGCCGATGCGGTTGCCGCCGGCGCGGATCTCGGCGCCATGCTGAACGGCGTCCTGGACCAGGCTCTCGATCGACGGCACGCGGCGCTCGTTGGCGAGCGGGCCCATCGTCGTGCCCTCGGCGAGGCCGTCGCCGACCTTGACCGCCTTGGCGACCGCAACGAAGCGATCGACGAACTGCTCGTAGATCTTCTCCTGCACCAGGAAGCGGGTCGGCGAGACGCAAACCTGGCCGGCGTTGCGAAACTTGCCTGTCGCGATCTGCTTGGCTGCCACCTCGACGTCGGCGTCGTCCATCACGATGACCGGCGCGTGGCCACCAAGCTCCATGGTGACCCGCTTCATGTGCTGGCCGGCGAGCGCGGCGAGATGCTTGCCGACGGGCGTCGAGCCGGTGAACGTCACCTTGCGGATGACCGGATGCGGGATGAGGTATTCCGAGATCTCGGACGGCACGCCGTAGACGAGGCCGATCACGCCCTTGGGCACGCCGGCATCGACGAAGCAGCGGATCAGCTCGGCCGGCGAGCCCGGCGTCTCCTCGGGCGCCTTGACGATGATCGAGCAGCCCGCGGCAAGCGCACCGCACAGTTTGCGCACCACCTGGTTGAGCGGGAAATTCCAGGGCGTGAAGGCAGCGACCGGGCCGACCGGCTCCTTGATCACGAGCTGCATGACGCCGTCCTGGCGCGCCGGGATGACGCGGCCGTAGGCGCGGCGCGCCTCCTCGGCGAACCAGTCGGTGATGTCGGCGGCGGCGAGCGTCTCCATCTTCGCTTCAGCGAGCGGCTTGCCCTGCTCCATCGTCATGATGCGCGCGATCGAGTCGGCGCGTTCGCGCACCAAGTCGGCCGCCTTGCGCATCAGCTTGGAACGCTCGAAGGCCGAGCGCTGGCGCCAGTCGTGGAAGCCGCGCTCGGTCGCGGCAAGCGCGTCGTCGAGGTCGCCGCGGGAGGCGTGCGCGACGGTGCCGATCTTCTCCTCGGTCGCGGGGTTGAGAACCGGAATGGAGCGGCCGCCTTCGGCCGGGCGCCACTCGCCGTTGATGTGGAGAAGCGTGTTCGGATACATCGTCAGTTTCCTCGGTGGTTCGGTCGGACCACCCCCTCCGCACGACTGGACGTCGCGCCGCCCGCCGTCTAACGCGGGCGACCGAAACGACGACCAGAGGCGCGAACAATGAAGGCCCTGCTCAGCAAGACCCCCGGCGGACCCGACACCCTCGTCCTCCAAGATGTGCCCGAGCCCGCGCCGGGCAAGGGCGAGCTTCGCATTTCGGTTAAGGCCTGCGGGGTCAATTTTCCGGATTCGCTCATCATCGAGGACAAGTACCAGTTGAAGCCGCCGCGCCCGTTCGCGCCCGGCGGCGAGATCGCCGGCATCGTCGACGCGGTGGGCGAAGGCGTCGATCCCGGCCTCGTCGGCAGGCGGATGATCGGCTTCATCGGCCATGGCGGCATGGCGGAGCAGGTGGTCCTCGACGCGCGCCGCGCCGCACCGATGCCCGACGCGATGCCGTTCGAGACCGCCGCCGCCTTCGTCATGACCTATGCAACAACCATCCACGCGCTGAAGGACCGCGCGGCGCTCAAGTCCGGCGAGACGCTGCTCGTGCTCGGCGCAGCTGGCGGCGTCGGCCTCGCCGCGATCGAGCTCGGCAAGGCCTATGGCGCCCGCGTCGTGGCGGCCGTGTCCTCGCAGGCCAAGCTCGACCTCGCGCTGGCGCACGGCGCCGATTCCGGGATCATCTACCCGACGGGGCCGTTCGACAGCGACGGCCGCAAGGCGCTGTCGAAGCTGTTCAAGGACGCCGTCGGTGAGGCCGGCGCCGACGTAATCTACGATCCGGTCGGCGGCGACTATTCCGAGGCCTCGCTTCGCGCGATCGCCTGGGAGGGCCGCTTCCTCGTCGTCGGATTCCCCGCCGGCATCGCCAAGCTGCCGCTCAACCTGACCCTGCTGAAGAGCTGCCAGGTCGTCGGCGTCTTCTGGGGCGCCTTCGTCCAGCGCGATCCCAAGCGCAGCGCGGCGAACGTCGCCGAGCTGATGAAGCTCTATGCCGAGGGCAAGCTGAAGCCGGAGATCTCGGCGACCTACCCGCTTGCCGAGGGCGGCAAGGCGATCGCGGCGCTGGCAGCGCGGCAGGCTGCGGGCAAGCTCGTCGTCACGACAGGCTGAAGGAGCGGCGGCGCCTCGCCGCCGTCAGCGCACGTTCGATCAAGAACGCTCCGCCATGGATCAGCCGGCACGGCCTCACGGCGTGGGATGCGGGCGCCCCCCGCATCCCTGCCCAGAACCCCGAACAGGTCACGCGGATCGGCGAGGTCCGGCACGAGGTCGAGCGTCGGCACGCCGAGCGCCGCGATCTGGCCGTCGATGAAGCGCAGCGCCGAAAAATCCTCGACCGCGAAGCCGACGGAATCGAAGATCGTGATCTCCGCATCGTCTCGTCGACCGGGCGCGGCACCCGCCATCACCTGCCACAGCTCGGTGACGGGATGGTCCGGCGCGAGCAGCTGGATGTCGCCCTCGATCCGCGTCTGCGGCTCGAACTCGACGAAGATCGAGCCGGCCCGCAGCACGTCGGGATGCAGCTCCGTCTTGCCCGGGCAGTCGCCACCGATCGCGTTGATGTGCTGGCCGGCGCGCAGGGCCTCGGGCGGCAGCACGGACGCGTGCCGCTTGTCGGCGGTCGCCGTCGTGACGATGTCGGCCGCCTCGACCGCCGCGTGCGCGCTTGCGGCCTCGACGATCGCGAAGCCGTGACCACGAAGGTTTCGGACAAACTTCTCGGTCGCGGCGGAATCGACGTCGTAGACGCGCAGGCGCTCGATGCCGAGCACGGCGCGGAACGCGAGCGCCTGGAACTCGGACTGGGCGCCGAGGCCGATCATCGCCATCGTGCGCGCGTCCCTTTTCGCCAGGTGACGCGCGGCCAGCGCCGAGGTCGCGGCGGTGCGCAGGGCGGTGAGCAAGGTCATCTCGCTGACGAGGACCGGGTAACCGGTGGCGACTTCGGCCAGCACGCCAAGGCCCGTCACCGTAAGCTTGCCGACGTCGGCATTGGCGGGATGGCCGTTCACGTACTTGAAGGCGTAGTGCGTGCCGTCCGTCGTCGGCATCAGCTCGATCACGCCGTGCGGGGAATGGCTCGCCGGCCGCGCCACCTTCTCAAAACTCTCCCAGCGGCTGAAGTCGGCCTCGATCGCGTCGGTCAGCCCGACCAGCAGCGGCTCGACGCCGACCGCCGCGACCAGCCGCCTCATCGTATCGAGCCCGACATACCGGACCATCACTCGCTCTCCTTCGTCGGGCTCCCCGCAGGGGCGCCGCCTCCCCGGCCATCCGTGAGACAGTCCCAGAGGTATCCCTCCTGGGCACGGCTTCAAACCCCCGGCGCGCCGGCCTGCACAGGCTCGCGAAAGGCGTGCCGCCGGTGCTTTCGACCAACAGTGCGATGACAGCCACGACCACGATCGGCTAGAGCGATGTGAAGGTATGCGCGCGCGGGAGTTCGCCGGACATGGAATGGGACAATTTCCGACGCTCTGACAACATCGAGGACCGGCGCGGCGACGACAGCGGTGGCGGCGGCGGCTTCGGTGGGGGCGGCGGTGGCATCCCCGGCGGCGGCCTCGGGCTCGGCACGATCGTCGTGCTCGGGCTCATCGGCTGGGCGCTCGGCATCAACCCGCTGCTGCTGATCCAGGGCGCGGAGCAGGTCAACAACGCCCGCAACGGCTACCAGACCCAGCAGCAGCCCTACCAGCCCTCGTCGGGCGGCCAGCAGCAGGCGCAGACCGGCACGCCGAAGGACCAGATGGGCCAGTTCGTCGCCGCGATCCTCGGCGAGACCGAGGACACCTGGTCGCGCGTCCTGCCCGACCAGAAGGGCATCCAGTACGAGCCGGTGAAGCTGGTGCTGTACTCGGGCGCGACGCGCTCGGGCTGCGGTGGCGCGCGCGCCGCGATGGGGCCGTTCTACTGCCCGATCGACAAGAAGGTGTACCTCGACCTCTCCTTCTTCGCCGAGATGAAGCAGAAGCTCGGCGGCGGCGGCGACTTCGCCTATGCCTATGTGATCGCCCACGAGCTCGGCCACCACATCCAGGACCAGCTCGGCATCCTCGGCAAGGTGCAGGCCGCCGAGCAGCGCGCCGATTCGACGACGCGTAACGCGCTGTCGGTGAAGATCGAGCTGATGGCCGATTGCCTCGCCGGCGTATGGGCGGCGAACGCCAATAAGAAGGACAATTTCATCCAGCCCGGCGACGTCCAGAAGGCGATCTCGACCGCGCAGGCGATCGGCGACGACAAGCTGCAACAGGTCTCGCAGGGACAGATCGTCCCGGATTCGTTCACGCACGGCTCCTCGGCGCAGCGCACCCACTGGCTGCAGGAAGGCCTGTCGTCCGGCCAGGTCGACAGCTGCAACACGTTCGCCCGCTGACAGTCGCTTAAGATCGGCGCCTCAGAGGATCCGGGTCGCGCGGGCCCTGAACCGGGTACCCCTACGGATCGCGCGGGCGAGGCGTGAGAAGCTGCGCGGAGCGATCGCCTGGGCGGTCGACTTGGAGAGGAGCACGCCGATGATCGGGGCGCGGTTGGGCAGCAGGCGCTGCGCCGCCGTCTCCGGTTCGGACAGGATCAGCGCACTCTCCTTCTCGGGCTGTCGTCGCACGAAGGCGTCGATCTCCTCGCCGATGCGCGAATCGACGTGGTAGCCCGCCCTTAGGATGAGCAGGTGGGGGCCGCGCACGGCGGCGATGGCGGCGGCGAGCCGCGCGCCCTCCTCCTCCGCCTCGACGAGCGCACAGCCCGACTGATCGGCCACCTCCGAGAGGCCGAAGCCCGGCGGATTCGCCAGCGTGACGTCACGCACGACGCCGGCGACGACCGCCGAGACAAGCCACACCAGGGAGCGCACCACGATTTCGTGAGCGTGCTCGGTGTCGTCCGTACTTTGCCGATCCGACACCAGAACGATCGCCGAAATCATTGCCGAAACAAGGGTATAGACAAGCCCACTCCATGCGAGACTCAGCGCGGAGGCGCAGGCCTGCCGTTGTCATCCCCCCGTTACAAGACCCTTGCCGAGTTTTCCACAGCCACCCTTGCGCTTTCGCTTTTTGTTCTCTAATTGTTCCTTTCAAGAAGCGAGAAAGAGCAATGTCGTCTCAGACTAGTCTCAGCCGAACCCCATTCGTTCCCAAACGTCATGATGCGCCGTTCCCCCCCGGCGAGCCCCGCCAGCTCGAGCCGCGGAAGGGCCGAGGTAGCCTGACCAATGCCAGCGGGCGCCACGAGCGCGAGGCGCGCGTCGCCGAGGACGACGGCTGGGGCGTGCTGGAGATGATGCCGGCGCTCCGCACCGAGGTGACCTACGAGAATGCGCGCACGATCATCACGCGCAACACTTCGCCCGACATCTCGTTCGACCGCTCGATCAACCCGTATCGCGGCTGCGAGCACGGCTGCGTCTACTGCTTCGCGCGCCCGACCCATGCCAACATGGGGCTGTCGCCCGGTCTCGACTTCGAAACGCGACTGTTCGCCAAGCCGAACGCGGCCGAGTTGCTCGAGAAGGAGCTCGCCGCGCCGCGCTACGAGCCGAAGGTGGTCGCGATCGGCACCAACACCGATCCCTACCAGCCGATCGAGCGCACCGAGCGGATCACGCGGCGCGTGCTCGAGGTGCTGGCGGCGGCGAACCACCCCGTAGGGATCGTCACCAAGTCGGCGCTGGTTCTGCGCGACCTCGACATCCTGGCGCCGATGGCGGCGAAGGGGCTGGTCAAGGTCTCGCTGTCGATCACCACGCTCGACGCCGACCTCGCCCGCAAGATGGAGCCGCGTGCCAGCGCGCCGGAGCGGCGACTCGCGGCGATCGAGCAGCTCGCCGCCGCCGGGGTGCCGGCCGGGGTGATGGTTGCGCCGATCATACCCGCGATCAACGATGCCGAGATCGAGACGATTCTGACGCGGGCCGCGGCGCGCGGGGCGCAAGAGGCCGGCTACGTGATGCTGCGGCTGCCGCTCGAGCTCACCGACCTCTTCGAGGAATGGCTGCTCGCCCATTTCCCCGATCGGCATCGCCACGTGATGACGCTCGTTTCCTCGATGCGGAAGGGCAAGACCTACGATTCGGCCTGGGGCGAGCGGATGACCGGCACTGGCCCGTTCGCCTGGATGATCGGCCGTCGCTTCGAGATCGCGCTCGCCAAGAACGGCTATCGCAAGGAGCGCCTCAAGCTGCGCACCGACCAGTTCCGCCGCCCGGCGCTGGCCGGCGAGCAGCTCGCGCTTCTATAGCGGCGCCGGCGCGGCCTACCCGCCGCGCCGCGATTCGCGCCAAGCCTCGAGGTAGGCGAGCGTCGTGGCAAAGAGCGTCTCGTGGCTGGTGCGAAGGCCGAGCGCGGTGACGCAGAGCCCGCCGCGGCGCCGATCGTCGCCCTGCAGCGTGATCCACCGCGCCTTGCGGGTGAGCCGTCGCTCGACGCCGGGGTCGACCCAGAGCACCATCTCCTTGTTGCGGCTGTCCTCGCGCGTCGAGATGCGCGCCACCGCGCTCCATGGGACCATCTCGCCGGCGATCCGGCGATCGCGGATACCCTGAGGCCCGATCGTCACGATCGGCCCGCGCAGCGCCGCGAGACGCCAGACGGCGAGGAGCGTCCAGAGCAGCGATGCGGCGCTGCCGACGCCGCCGATCATCAGGTCGAGCACATCGTCGGTCGGCGGCACGACATGGCAGGCGACGGCGATAAACAGCGCGGTCGCGGCGAGGCCACCGGCGATGCGAAGGACCGCCGCCTTCGTGGACGCTTCGATCTCGATCGTCGGCGCAGTCTTCATGCTGAAGCCTCATCCGAAGGCTATACTTCCGCACGCGTCCTTCAAGCACCGTTCAGGCGTAGGGCCCCCATTCGCCGCTGCCGTAGATGCGCCACGCCTTGACGCCCGCCTTGGCCAGCACGGTGCGACCGGTCTTGGCGACCGAGACGAGATGGTTGAACACGAGCGGCGTGCGCCACGCGAGGGGACGGCCCGGGTCGCAGACAGCGAGATAATCCTCGCTGTCGGCGTCCTCCATTAGCAGCGTGCCGACCTTGTCGGGCCGAAGCAGCGGCGAGAGCCCGCGGTCGCCCTTCCACAAGCATTCGAAATCGCGGCAGACCTGCGGGCGCGTCATGTAGGCCGCGCAGCCGCCGCCGGCCTGGCAGTGGTCGCACCAAGGCCCTGGCGGCTTTTTCAGCTCGTCGATCTCGAGCACCTTGCAGCACAGGCTGCACGGGCCACACGCTTTCCCGGGAATCTCCAAGGTCTCGAAGCTCCACGCGACCGCATCGTCCTTTCGGCAGTGTTTGCGTGAAACTGCGCTCGCGCAATGGCCGTCGCCAAACCCTCCCCTGCAAAACGGGCAATGGCGCCTCGGGTTGACTCGACGTGTAGGCGATGCGACGTCGCGGCACATGAACGTGACGATCAAAATCGCCAGCGCATGAAGGCCTTCGTCTTCCCGGGCCAGGGCTCGCAGGCCGTCGGCATGGGGTTCGCGCTGGCCGAAGCCTTCCCATCCGCGCGACGCGTGCTCGAAGAGGTCGACGCGGCGCTGGGCCAGAAGCTGTCCACGCTGATGTTCGAGGGTCCCGAGGCCGAGCTGACCCTCACCGCCAACGCGCAGCCGGCGCTCATGGCGGTCAGCCTCGCGGTCGTCGCGGTGCTGCGCGAAGAGGGGGGGCTTGATCTCGCCCGCGACGCCGCCTTCGTCGCCGGCCATTCGCTCGGCGAGTATTCCGCTCTCACGGCCGCTGGCGCCCTGCCGCTCGCCGCTACCGCACGCCTCCTTCGTCTGCGCGGCGAGGCGATGCAGAAGGCGGTCAAGGTCGGCGAAGGTGCCATGGCCGCCCTGCTCGGCGCCGAGCCGGCACAGGCGGCCTCGATCGCTGCCGAGGCGGCCGTCGGCGGCGGCCTCTGCGAGGTCGCCAACGACAATGGCGGCGGCCAGGTCGTCGTTTCCGGCACCAAGGACGCGGTCGATCGCGCCGTCGAGATCGCCAAGGGACGCGGCATCAAGCGCGCGATCATCCTGCCTGTTTCGGCGCCCTTCCATTGCGGCCTGATGCGGCCGGCGGCCGAGGCCATGGCCGCGGCGCTCGCCGACACCGAGATTTCCGCGCCTTACGTGCCGCTCGTCGCCAATGTTACGGCGAGCCCGGTCAGCGATCCGGCCGAGATCCGCGAGTTCCTCGTGCACCAGGTTACCGGCACGGTGCGCTGGCGCGAGAGCGTCGTGGCGATGGCGGGGCACGGCGTCACGCTGTTCGTCGAGTGCGGCGCTGGCAAGGTCCTGTCCGGCCTTGTCAAGCGGATCGCGGAGGGCGCGACCGGCCTCGCCGTCGGGGCGCCGGCCGATGTCGAGGCCTACCGGGCGCGCGTCGGGGCGGAGGCGTGAACATGTTCGATCTCACTGGAAAATGCGCGCTCGTCACCGGCGCCAGCGGCGGCATCGGCCGCGCGATCGCCGAGGCGCTGCATGCGCAGGGCGCGACGCTCGTGCTTTCGGGCACGCGCCGCGAGGCGCTCGACGAGCTCGCCGCTCATCTCGGGGAGCGTGCGCATGTCGTCACCTGCAACCTCTCCGACACCGCGTCCGTCGAGGCGCTGATCCCGGCGGCCGAGGCCGCGGCGGCGCCGATCGACATCCTCGTGAACAACGCCGGCGTCACGCGCGACAACCTCTTCATGCGCATGCGCGACGAGGAATGGGACCAGGTCATCGCGGTCAACCTGTCGGCCGGCTTCCGGCTGGCGCGCGCGTGCCTCAAAGGCATGATGCGGCGCCGCTACGGCCGGATCATCTCCGTCACCTCCGTCGTCGGCACGATGGGCAATGCCGGCCAGGCCAACTACGCGGCCTCGAAGGCCGGGATGGTCGGACTGACCAAGAGCCTCGCGGCCGAGGTGGCGACGCGCAACGTCACGGCCAACTGCATCGCGCCGGGGTTCATCGAGACGCCGATGACCGACGTCCTCAACGAAAAGCAGAAGGCCGCGATCCTCGGCAGCGTCCCGATGCAGCGGCTGGGCACGCCCGCCGACGTCGCAGCCTGTGCCGTCTTTCTAGCCAGCGCCGAGGCGGCCTACGTCACAGGCCAGACGCTCCACGTCAACGGAGGCATGGCGATGATCTGACGCCAGCGCCCACCCTCGGAAGGGGATGGCCGTCTGTCTCGCCACGCGCCAACAAACGTGGTAACAGCGCCACTGACTTGCCGAGAAATGAACAAATTGCGTGCAGCGCGGTATTGGCAGGCTCGACGCGGGCTCAGGCTGTCTCTAGTGAAGTCTCGAATGCCAGCCGCGGGGTAACGCCCGTCACCACAACTCGAAACGAACGACAGGAAAGACAACGATGAGCGATGTTGCCGAGCGCGTGAAGAAGATCGTGATCGAGCATCTCGGCGTCGACGCCGACAAGGTGACCGACAACGCGAACTTTATCGAAGACCTCGGCGCTGACTCGCTCGACACGGTCGAGCTCGTCATGGCGTTCGAGGAAGAATTCGGGGTCGAGATTCCGGACGACTCGGCCGAGACGATCGTCACGGTCGGCGATGCGATCCGCTTCCTCGACAAGGCCACCGCCGCCTCGTCTTGAGCTTAGGCGGCGGCTCGGCCGCCGCTCCTCCATCCCCACGATCGGCCGTTGCCCTTGCCGTGCGAGCGGCCGCATCCCTAATTAGTCGGAGGGTCGAAGGATCCTCCCATGTCATAGGGCACTGATGCGAAGGGTCGTCGTCACAGGTTTGGGAATCGTTTCGCCTCTGGCCTGCGGGGTCGAGGAGACGTGGTCGCGTCTGCTCGACGGCGAGTGCGGGGCGAATCCGATCACCGCTTTCAAGGCGGACGATCTGGCGTGCCGGATCGCCATGAACGTCCCGCGCGGCGACGGCACCAACGGCACGTTCAATGCCGATCAGTGGATGGAGCCGAAAGAACAGCGCAAGGTCGACGACTTCATCATCTTCGCGATGTCGGCCGCCACCCAGGCTTTGGCCGATGCCGACTGGGCGCCGAAGACCGACGAAGAGCAGATCGAGACCGGCGTCATGATGGGCGCCGGCATCGGCGGTCTCGGCGGGATCTACGAGCAATCGGCGGTCCTCATCGAAAAGGGACCGCGGCGCGTCTCGCCATTCTTCATCACCGGGCGGATCATCAATCTCGCCAGTGGCTACATCTCGATCAAGCACAAGCTCCGGGGACCGAATCACGCCTGCGTCACCGCCTGCTCGACCGGCACGCATGCGATCGGCGACGCGGCGCGGATGATCGCGCTCGGCGACGCCGAGGTAATGGTGGCGGGCGGCACGGAATCGGCGGTCAACCGGCTCGGCATCGCCGGCTTCTGCGCCTGCAAGGCGCTGGCGACCTCCTTCAACGACAATCCCTTGAAGAGTTCCCGCCCCTTCGACCGCGACCGGGACGGCTTCGTCATGGGCGAGGGCTCTGGTGCGCTCGTGCTCGAGTCGCTCGATCACGCCAAGGCGCGCGGCGCGAAGATCTACGCGGAAGTGGTCGGCTACGGGCTCTCGGGGGACGCCTACCATATCACCGCGCCCGTCGAGAGCGGCGACGGCGCCTTCCGCGCCATGCAGTCCGCCCTGAAGCGCGCCGGGCTCAAGCCCTCCGACATCGACTACATCAACGCGCACGGCACCTCGACGCCGCTCGGCGACGAGATCGAGCTCAACACGGTCCAGCGCCTGATGGGCGACACCAATCCGGGCCTGTCGATGTCCTCGACGAAGGGGGCGGTCGGTCACCTGCTCGGTGCCGCGGGCGCGGTCGAGGCGGTGTTCAGCGTGCTGGCGATCCGCGACCAGGTCGTTCCGCCGACGATCAACCTCGAAAATCCGCCGGAATCCGCGCGCATCGACCTCGTCCCGAACGAGGCCCGCAAGCGCGACGTGCAATACGTGATGTCGAATTCGTTCGGCTTCGGTGGCACTAACGCCTGCATCATCTTCAAGAAGGTCGGTTGACGAGCGCCTTGTGGGGCGAGCTTCCCGGTTTCGCCATATTGGCGGCTAGGGTGCTCGGCGGCGATCGGCGCGTGTTGCCATCAAGAGGGGCGCGATGCGTGACGGCGTGGTGAACGACCCGCACGGGACGATGGAAGCGGGCTCGGCTGACGCAGCCGGCTCTTTCGGCGCGACGATCCGGCTGGCCTGGGACGACGCGATCGACACGTTGCGCGCCTACATCGGCCGCCAGGGCTCCGGACGCAGGACGACGCTGCAGAGCCCGAACGAGGCACTGCAGCCCGAAGCGCCGCCGCCGCCGCCGCCGAAGCCGCCGAGCCGCCGACGCCCGACTCTTTCGGCGGTCAGCGGCTTCCTGTCGTTCCTGGTGCTGATCGCGGTAGGCGTCATGCTGGCGCTCGGCTACGGCGAGAACCGGCTGAACGCGCCCGGCCCGCTGCAGGCCGACAAGGACATCTTCATCGCGCCGCACACCGAGGTCGCCGACATCGTCGACAAGCTCGAGTCGGAAGGCGTGATCGACAGCCCGCTCGCCTTCAACATCGCGCTGGCGGTGGAGCACAAGCGCGGCCGGATCCGCGCCGGCGAATATCTCATCAAGGCGCACGCCAGCATCCGCAGCGTCATCGACACGCTGGTGTCCGGCAAGCAGATCCAGCAGTCGATCACGATCCCCGAGGGACTGACGAGCAACCAGGTCGTCCAGCGCCTGCGCGACGACCCGATGCTGGTCGGCGAGATCCGCGAGATCCCGAAGGAAGGCAGCCTGCTGCCCGAGACCTATAAGTTCGTGCGCGGCTCGTCGCGCAGCGAGATCCTCGACAAGATGGAGCAGCTCGACCGCAAGGCCGTCGAGCAGATCTGGGCGCGTCGCTCGGCCGACCTGCCGCTGCGCTCGCCCTACGAGCTGGTGACGCTCGCCTCGATCGTCGAGAAGGAGACGGGCAAGGCCGACGAGCGTCCCATGGTCGCCGGCATCTTCATCAACCGGCTGACGCATCGCATGCGCCTGCAATCCGACCCGACGATCGTCTACGGGCTCGTCGGCGGCCAGGGCACGCTCGGCCACTCGATCACCCGCTCGGAACTCGACAAGCGGACGCCCTACAACACCTACCAGGTCGACGGCCTGACGCCGACGCCGATCGACAATCCCGGCCGCGCCGCGCTCGAGGCGGTCGCGAACCCGTCGCGGACCGCGAACCTCTACTTCGTCGCCGACGGGACCGGCGGCCACGCGTTTGCGGCGTCGATCGACGAGCACAACCGCAACGTCGCGCGCTGGCGCGAGATCGAGCGCGAGGCGAAGGACAAGGTCGACGTCGACAAGCTCTCGCCGAACGCCGTCACCCCGCCGCCCTCGAACCGGCGCAGCGATGAAGCCGATCCGGCCTATGGCGGGCTGCCCAAGTCTTTCGTGGCGACGGCGAGCAACGGCGCACAGCCCTCGTTCGCGGACCCGGCCTTGAGCCACGACATCTCGCGGATCTCCGCGGCCGCGGCCGGCCCGACGCCGCACGGCCACACGGCCAAGGCGACGCTGCGCAAGCTCGACTCGGCCGCGACGACGGCGAGCATCGATTCGCTCGGCTTCTCGATCGAGGGCCTGAAGCCGACCGCCTCCGAGCTGCTCGACGGGCCGACTCCGGGCAACCAAGGCGCCGCCGATGCCGCCGTCGCCAGCGCGCCCGCGGTCGTCGGCCGCGCCGGGGCGCCGGCAGCCCTCGCCTATGCCGCGCCGGCGGCGGAGGCCGCCGCCGCTGCTGCCGCGACCGCCCAGGCGACGCGACGCACAGGCAAGGCCGCGCTCGACGTGATGCCCAGCGATAAGCAGGTCGACCTCTTCGCCGACCCAAATCCGGGGCCGCAGGTCGCCGCCGCGCCGATGAAGGTGCCGCCGCTGCACCCGAAGATCTTCGACGCCTCCGAAGGCACCGCGCTCGATCCGCTGCGTGACAAGTCCTATGACCTCAACAGCGGCAAGACGATCCCGACCGAGTTCCAGCATTAGCGCGGCCCCCCTACCAACCGGCGCGATCGCGAGCATGACGGGCTTCGCACAGGCGCGCGGGCTCGTCGGCGACGCCCGCTGGGCCTGGGACCTCAAGACCGTCAACGCCAAGGGCCTAGACCTGCGCCTGCGCGTGCCCTCGGGTTTCGACAAGCTCGAGATCGAGGCGCGCAAGGTGATCGGCGCGCGGCTCGTGCGAGGCACCTGCCACGCGACCCTCAACGTGGCGCGCGAGACGGAGGCGCCGCCGGTGCGGCTCAACCTCGAGCTGCTGGCCTCGCTGGCCCGCGTGCTCGACGGGTTCGACCGGCCGCCCGATGTCGGCCCCGCCACGCTCGACGGCCTGCTCGGGATCCGCGGCGTGATCGAGGCCGAGGACCGCACGCCTGACGCCGCCGAGACCGAGGCGCTGGCCGCCGCCGCCCTCGCCGGGCTCGGCGAGGCACTCGACGCGCTCGTCGCCGTGCGCGGGACGGAGGGGGCCGCGCTGGAGGGCGTGCTGCGGCAGCGGCTCGAGCGCATCGCCGCGCTCACGACGCAGGCCGATGCGGCGCCGCAACGCCGTCCCGAGGCGGTGCGCGAGAAGCTGGCGCGGACGATCGCCGACCTCGCCGAGCGGCACGCGCTCGACCCCGACCGGCTGCACCAGGAGGCGCTGATCCTCGCCGCCAAGGCCGATGTGCGGGAAGAACTCGACCGGCTGGCGACCCATGTCGTCGCCGCCGGCGCGCTGCTCGACGGCGGCGGCGCGGTCGGACGCCGGCTCGACTTCCTCGCCCAGGAGCTCGGCCGCGAGGCCTCGACCTATTGCGCCAAGGCGAATGACGCCGCGCTCACCGCGATCGGCCTTGAACTGCGCGTCGAGATCGAGCAATTCCGCGAGCAGGTCCAAAACATCGAGTAGGCGGGATGACGGAGACAGGCGCGGCGGCGAACCCATCGGAGGCCCTGCCCGTGCCGCGGCGCGGCTTCATCCTGATCCTCTCGTCGCCGTCCGGCGCCGGCAAGACCACGCTGACGCGCATGCTGCTGCAGCAGGCGGACCTCGATCTGACGCTGTCGATCTCGGTGACGACGCGCGGGCGCCGCTCCTCCGAGGCGCACGGGGTGCACTACAATTTCATCACCAAGAAGCAGTTCCTTGCGATGCGCGATGGCGACGAGCTGCTCGAATGGGCGGAGGTGCACGGCAATTTCTACGGCACCCCGCGTGAGCCGGTGGATCACGTGCTGACGCAGGGCCGCGACGTGCTGTTCGATATCGACTGGCAGGGCACCCAGCAGGTGAAGGCCAAGGCCGGGATGGATGCGGTCACCATCTTCATTCTGCCGCCGTCGATGGCGGAGCTGCGCGCCCGGCTGGAGCGTCGCGCCGAGGACCCGCCGGAGACGATCGCCAAGCGCCTCGCCAACGCCCGCAACGAGATCCGCCGCTGGACGCAATACGATTACGTGCTGGTCAACGACGACATCCAGAACAGCTTCGACGACCTGCTTGCGATCATCGCCGCCGAGCGCAGCCGCACCGCCCGCTCGAGCGAGACGATGGGCCGTTTCGTCGAGGGCCTGCTCGCCGAGCCCTGACGCGCATTGGACAGGCCCGCGAGGCTGGACAAGCGCGAAACCGCTCCCTTATAAGGGCGCCTCGCCGATGGTCCTCGAGACTGACGACGTCCGGCGCCCAGGTAGCTCAGTTGGTAGAGCATGCGACTGAAAATCGCAGTGTCGGTGGTTCAATTCCTCCCCTGGGCACCAATGCTTTCAGTGCGTTAGTTGCTTTTTGCCGCCAGCGTTCGAAAATAATATCGGACGCGACGATCGGGCTTCCGCCATGGCCCAGGTGAAGATTTATCGGTTCGAGATCTACGACGGCGCCCTGGATCAACTGATCCTGTCCCGGCGCTGGGGCACGCGCGACGCGATCGAAGTCATTCGCGCGATCCCGATCGAGGACAGCGAGGTCGAGATCGATGAGCCCGACTGGGACTGCATGGAAGGGCTGACGGCGGTCGGCTTCGACCCGCAATGGCCACGCAGCGGCTTCCAGACCCAGGTGAAGTAGCCCGCTACTTCCGCCCGAACAGGAACTGCTGCGGGTTGGCCTCGACGGAGTGGATCAGCTTCGTCATCTCGCCGACCGCGGTGCGGCCGTCCGAGGCGAGGCCGGTGTATTCCTTCAGGCCGTCGCGCGAGAAGCGGGTCAGGTTGGCGAACAGCTCGCGCGTGCGCACGTCCGTGTTGTCGGAGAGCCGCTTGAAGGATTTCGCCGCATCCGACACCTCCTGGAACACGCCCTTCGAATCGGTCGTCGAGAGGAAGCCGTTGAGGTTGGTCAGCGTGCTGTCGACCTTGCCCGCGGCTGTGTTCAGCTTGGCGGCGGTACCGGTGAAGTCGGCCACCATCTGATGCACCTGGGCCGGGTCGACGGACTTGACGACGTTGTCGGTGTCGGTGGTCAGTGCCTCGAGCTTCACCGTCAGCGGCTTGATCGTGCGGCCGACGTCGGCCATCGCGGACATGAAATCCTTCACGCCGGCCGAGTTGGCGGCGAGCGCGTCGGAGAATTTCTGCACGTTGCCGACCGAGGCGCGGATCGCCGGCTCGTTGTCCTTCAGGATCTTGTCGCCGCGATCGAGGATATCGGAGGCGCGCGCGGCGATCTTCTGCGCGGTCTGCAGCAGATCCTGGAAGTCCGACCGGTCCGCGAACAGCACGGCCGGATCGCCATCCGACGTCTTGAGGATGGGTGCGTCGGAGCTGGCCCCGTTGAGTGCCACCGAGGCGCTGCCGGTGAGGCCGGTGAACTCGAGCTTCACCTTGGTGTCGGTGCGCACCGGCACGCGGCCGTCGACGCGGATGATCGCGAAGACCTTGGACGGATCGTCCGGCATCAGGTCGATCTTCGAGACGTCGCCGACGCGCACGCCGTTGAAGAGCACGGGATTGCCGGCGGCCAGCCCCGAGATCGAGCCGTTGAACACCACCTTGTATTCGTTGAGCCCGAGCGGCTTCTCCGCGCCCGAGAACCAAAACACGAAGCCGAACGCTCCAAAGAGGACCGCCAACGTGAAGGCGCCGATCAGGGCGTAATTGGCGCGGGTTTCCATCGAGGGGACTCCGAAACGTTCAAGCTCAGCGACGCGCCGCGAACATGCGGGCACGCTTGCCGTGGAAGTAGGCGCGCAGCCACGCGTGATCGGACTGCTCGAGATCCTCGATCGGACCGGCGGCGATGACGCGGCGATCGGCCAGCGCGGCGACGCGGTCGCAGATCGCGTAGAGCGAGTCGAGATCGTGCGTCACCATGAACACGGTGAGCCCGAGCGTCTTCTGCAGCGTCGCGATGAGGTCGTCGAAATCGGCGGCGCCGATCGGATCGAGGCCCGAGGTCGGCTCGTCGAGGAAGAGCAGCTCGGGGTCGAGCGCCAGCGCGCGGGCGAGCGCAGCGCGCTTGACCATGCCGCCGGATAGTTCGGAGGGAAACTTGTTGGCGGCGTCCGCCGGCAACCCGACGAGCGAGATCTTGAGCATCGCGAGCTCGTCGGCGAGCGTCTTCGAGAGCTTCAGATGCTCGCGCATCGGGATCTGCACGTTCTGCTTCACGGTGAGACCGGAGAGCAGCGCGCCCTGCTGGAACATCACGCCGAAACGCTGCTGCAGCCGCACGCGCTCGGGCGGCGTCAGGCTGTCGATGTCCTCGCCGAAGACCGAGATCGAGCCCGCCCGCTTCGGCACGAGGCCGAGGATGGTCCGCGTCAGTACCGACTTGCCCATGCCCGATCCGCCGACGAAGCCGAGCACCTCGCCGCGATACACGTCGAGGTCGAGGTCCTGCATGATGACCTTTTCGCCGAAGCCGACCGTGAGCCCGCGCACCGCGATCGCGACGGGCGCGAGCGAGGGATCGGGCGCATCGAACCCGACCGGCGCGAAGTCCAGCACGGCCTCGGCATTCGATACGACCTCGGCGTTCAGAGCAGCGGCAGAGGTCAAGATCGCGTCGGACGTCAGAGCGGGCCCCATTAGTAGTGGATGCTCGCGAAGAACATCGCGAAGATACCATCGACCACGATGACCATGAAGATCGACTTCACCACCGCGGCGGTGACCTGGCGGCCGAGCGATTCCGCGGACCCCTCGACCTTCAATCCCTCGACCGCGGCGATCAGCCCGATCACTAGAGCCATGAAAGGGGCCTTGATGAGGCCGACGGCGAAGGTCGACGGGTAGATGATCGCCTGCAGCCGGGCCAGAAAGGCGACCGGCGCGATGCCGCCGTACATCCAGCCCGTCACCATGCCGCCGAAGATCGCCGACATGTCCGCGACGAAGGTGAGCATCGGCAGGCTGACGATGAGCGCAAGCAGCCGCGGCACGACGAGCACGTCCATCGCGGACAGGCCCATCACGCGGAGCGCATCGATCTCCTCGCGCATGCGCATCGAGCCGATCTCGGCGGTGATCGCCGAGCCGGAGCGGCCGGCCATCATGATCGCGGTGAGCAGCACGCCGAGTTCGCGCAACACGAGCACGCCGATGAGATCGGCGGCAAAGGTGACGGCGCCGAAGCGGCGCAATTGGAAGATGCCCTGCTGCGCGACGATGCCGCCGACGAGGAAGTTGATGAGTGCGATGATCGGCACGCTGCGGAAGGCGATCGCCTCGGTGTGGAAGACGAGCGAGGTGAGGCGGAACTTCATCGGCGCGCGCACGAGCCGGCCGAACGAGGTGGTCAGCTCGCCGAGGAAGGCGATGCCGTCGAGGACGTCGCGACCGAAATTGACGACCGCTTCGCCGATGTCGGCGAGCAGGCCGACGAGCGAGAAGCCGCCGCGCACCGGCGGCGCGGCCGCGTCGCGCACCTGCACTTCGTCGAGCAGGATGCGATGCTCCGGCTTCAGCCGCTCGACGCGGCTCTCGATCCCCTTCGCCTTCAGCGCACGGCGCGAGCGGTCGACGAGCCAGGCGCCGGCCGTGTCGAGGCGCTCGATGTGGCCGAGGTCGAATACCGCGTCCTGCGCCGAGGCTGCCGCCGCGACCATCGCAGACGCGCCGCCCTCGAGCGCCGCCGAGGCGTCGATGGTCCAGCTGCCGCTCAGGGTGAAGCGGACCGTTCGGTCGAGGAGCTCGCTGGAGAAGGCTGGCGGCAGCGACATGAAACCTGTGGGCGCTCGGCCTTTCGAGGGCCGCCATGGTTAAGGCGCGTTAACAAAATGGGGTTAAGACGGCAGCGGGGCAAAGTCGAGGCGAGCCGCTTGGACTGGTTAACGGGAGGACGGATGGCGGACGCGACGTGGCATCGACCCGTTTTGCTGGCACTCGCGCTTGCCGCACCGCTGAGCCCTGCCGCAGCCGAGGGTTGCGACGATGCGACGACGCAGATCCAGCTCGACCAGTGCGCCGGCGATGCTTTCGCCAAGGCGGACGCCGCCCTCAACTTCACCTACAAGACCATCATGGCGCGCCTCAAGAGCGAGGACGAAACGCGAAAAGCCCTCGTCGGCGCACAGAAGGCGTGGCTGGCGTTCCGCGACGCGGAATGCGACTTCGAGGCGGCCGGTGCGCGCGGCGGCTCGATCCAACCGATGATCGTGGCGCAGTGCCGGACCCGGCTGACCGAGGCACGGAGCGGCGCCCTACGTGGCTTTCTGACCTGCGCAGAAGGCGACGCGGGATGTCCGGTCCCGCCGAAATAGGACGCGAAAGAATGGCGACGCTGCGCTGC
Source organism: Beijerinckiaceae bacterium (assembly GCA_965277735.1). Taxonomy (GTDB): domain Bacteria; phylum Pseudomonadota; class Alphaproteobacteria; order Rhizobiales; family Beijerinckiaceae; genus RH-AL1. The sequence continues at coordinate 1,471,888 of CBDIDO010000003.1, read as the reverse complement.
GAGGTCGAAAGCTTCCCGATCGCGGGACGTTTCGTCATTGCGCGCGGCGCCAAGACCGAGGCGCGCGTCGTCGTCGTGACGATCGAGGCCGACAGCGCCAGCGGTCGCGGCGAATGCGTGCCCTACCCCCGCTACGGCGAGAGCGTGGAAAGCGTGGTGGCGGCGATCGAAGGCGTGCGGGCCGAGATCGAGGCGCACCCCGACCGGGTGCTCCTGCAAACGCTGCTGCCGCCGGGCGCGGCCCGCAATGCGATCGACTGCGCGTTGTGGGACCTCGAGGCCAAGGCGACCGGGGTGCCGGCCTATGTCCGCGCCGGTGTCACCACGCCGGGCACCATCGTCACCGCCTATACGATCTCGGTCGACACGCCAGAGGCGATGGCGGAGGCCGCGGCGCGCGCCGCGGTGCGCCCCCTGCTGAAGGTGAAGCTCGCGGGCGCCGGCGATCGCGAGCGGATCGCCGCCGTGCGAGCCGCGGCGCCCGACTCGACCCTGATCGTCGACGCCAACGAGGCGTGGTCACCGGGCGACCTCGAGCCGCTGCTCGCCGCCTGCGCCGAGGCGGCCATCGCGCTCGTCGAGCAGCCGCTGCCGGCCGGCGAGGATGCCGCGCTGGCCGCGATCGCCCATCCCATCCCGATCTGCGCCGACGAGAGTGCGCACGGGCACGATGGGCTCGCCGCGCTGCGCGACCGCTACGACGCCATCAACATCAAGCTCGACAAGACGGGCGGGCTCACCGAGGCGCTCGCCGCGATAGCCGAGGCCGAGCGGCTCGGCCTCACGATCATGGTCGGCTGCATGGTCGGCACCTCGCTCGCCATGGCACCTGCCCTGCTGCTGGCGAGCCGCGCCCGCTTCGTCGACCTCGACGGGCCGCTGCTGCTGGCGAAGGACCGCCCGGAGGGGCTTCGCTTCGAGGGCTCGACGCTGTGGCCCGCCGACCCGGCGCTCTGGGGCTGAGCCCGCCTGCGCGCATTGCGCGTCCGGCCCCTGAAACCTGTGCATATGTCCCCGCGACCGTCTTCGTCCCCTGCCTTCGCGGAGCGGGCCCCAGGCCTGTCATCGCACCGCAATACGACTCTGCTCTAGAGCGGCAAACGTCCTCCAACTCCAAGGGTCGAGCGTGATCGACGATCCGGACGCAACGCACTACCGCACACTCTTCATCTCCGACATCCACCTCGGCAAACGGGGCTGTCAGGCGGAGCTTCTCGTGGACTTCCTGCGGTTCCACGAAGCCGACACGATCTACCTCGTCGGCGACATCGTCGACGGCTGGGCGCTGAAGGGCGGCTGGTACTGGCCGCAGTCGCACAACGACGTCATCCAGAAGCTGCTGCGCAAGGTGCGTAAGGGCGCGCGGATGATCCTCGTGCCCGGCAACCACGACGAGTTCGCCCGCTCCTACCTCGGCATGAACTTCGGCGGCGTCGACGTGGAGGACACCGTCGTGCACGAGATGGCGGACGGGCGCCGCTTCCTGATCATCCACGGCGACCAGTTCGACATCGTCGTCTCCAACGCCAAATGGCTCGCCCTGCTCGGCGACTGGGCCTACGAGGCGGCGCTTTTCATCAACGGCTGGTACAACCGCGCGCGTCGCGCGCTGGGCTATCCCTACTGGTCGTTCTCCGCCTGGGCCAAGCTCAAGGTGAAGGACGCGGTCTCGTTCATCGGCAGGTTCGAGTCGACGCTCGCCGAGGAGGCGAAGCGGCGCGACTGCCAGGGCGTCGTCTGCGGCCACATCCACCACGCCGCGATCCGCCAGATCGAAGGCATCACCTACGTCAATTGCGGCGACTTCATCGAATCCTGCACCGCCGTGGCCGAGCACATGGACGGACGCCTCGAGATCATCCGTTGGCAGGTCCCGGGCGGCATCGCGGCGCCCGCGCCCGTCCAGAGCGAGCGGCCCGCCACAGCGCGGCCGGCGCCGGCCGCCGCCTGATGCGTATCCTCGTCGCGACCGACGCCGCGCGGCCCCAGGTCAACGGCGTCGTCCGCTCCTACGAGCAGCTGAGCGAGGCCGCCGCGGCCGTCGGCGTCGAGATCGTCTTGCTCGGGCCGGCCGGCTTCGCGACGGTGCCGCTGCCGACCTACGCCGAGATCCGCCTGGCACTGACTGGCGTGCGCGGCTTCGCGGCACGGCTGGCGCGGATCGAGCGGGAGGGCGGTCCTGTCAGCCATATTCATGTCGCGACGGAGGGTCCGATCGGCCATGCAGCGCGCCGCTATTGCCTGCGCCACGACCTGCCGTTCACGACGAGCTACCACACGCGCTTTCCCGAATATATTTCCGCGCGATCGCCTGTGCCCGCGTCGCTCACCTACGCCTACCTCCGACGCTTCCACAACGCCGGCGACGGGATCATGGTCGCCACGCCCTCGCTCGGGCAGGAACTCGCCGCGCGCGGCTTCCACCGGGCGATGCGCTGGTCGCGAGGCGTCGACACGCAGCTCTTCAACCCGGCCCACCGGGCGCCGTGGGACCTGCCGCGCCCGATCTTCCTCTATGCCGGCCGCCTGGCACCGGAAAAGCAGCTCGAGGCCTTTCTCGCGCTGGACCTGCCGGGGTCGAAGGTGCTGGCGGGCGACGGGCCCTCCGCGGTCACCCTGAAGCGCGCTTATCCCGATGCGCATTTCCTGGGGATGCAGATCGGCGACGATCTGGCGCGCACCTACGCCTCTGCCGACGTCTTCGTGTTCCCGAGCCGCACCGACACATTCGGCATGGTTCTGCTCGAGGCGATGGCGAGCGGCCTGCCCGTGGCGGCCTTGCCCGTCCCCGGACCGCTCGACGTCGTCGCCGACAGTGGCGCTGGCGTGCTCGATGAAGACCTTGGCGCCGCCTGCCGCGCGGCGCTTGCGATCCCGCGCGAAAAGGCCCGCGCGCATGCCGAGACGTACACCTGGGCGAGTGCGACCGAGCAGTTCCTCGCCAACGTCGCCGCTGCCCGCGTCTCGCACACCGAAGCACAGTCAGCGCGCCGAGGGGCTCCTGTGAGCGCAGCCGGCCAACGCGCCTAGCTACCCGCTCGCGGCGGTCAGCCAGGCCTGCTGGCGCATTTGTCCGCGATGTCGGTGTTGATCAGCTCGCCGTTGACGAGCACGTAATCGACGTTGCCGCCCGCGCCGATGAAGGTGTCCGCCGGCACCTCGTTGGGGCCGAACGCGATCGCGGTCTTGGTCCGCCATTGCCCGTCCGGCAGCCGCTCGACGGCGCTGCAGGGTGCGGTGAACGGGATTCTCGGGCGCGGTTGCAGCTGCGCCTGGCTGCCAGAGGTGCCGAGAAGCGTGGCTATGATCAATACGATCATGCGAAGGCCTCCTGTGGTTGGTGTCACAGCTAGGTCGCTCGGCTCCGATCACCACCCCTCTAGGCCGAACTCTAGCGGAACACCGCGAGCTTTTCCTCGATCGGGAGCTTGTCCAGCGCCGCGAACGCGGCGAGGCGCGGATCGCGGGCACCCTCCGGTCGGAGCGCCAGCGCCGGCGGCAGATCGGCGCGCGGCAGCCGCGGCTCCTCTTGGCGAGGCTTCTCTTGGCGCGACTCGACGGCCCGGCGCTCGGCCGCGGGCGGCTCGACTTGCCGCGGAACAGACTTCGACTCGACAGCCGGACTGCCTGCACCGGCGGCAGAGGATGTGCCGGTCCGCATCATGCCGGCGACGGCGCGCGCTTGCGACTCGACCTGCGTGACGAGATGTTCCTCGACGCCGGCCCCGCGCATCTCGTGAGCCGTGTCGCCGAGCGACATTGCGATCTCCTTGATGCGCTGCAGGAGAAGGCGGATCGAGGGATCGGCCGAGGGCAGCGCCGGCTGCCCGGAGGAGACCGTCGCCTCGAGCCGCGCCATCGCATCGAGCAGCTGGCGCGTCTCGGCCACGCGATTGCGCCGCGCGAACTCGGCCAGGAACCAGCGCCCGCGCACCGTCTCGGTGACGGCGCCCTCAATCGCCTCGTAGTCGACCTCGCTCATGCCGCGCGGCGGGGGGATGGACATCTGCTCTCGATCTCGAATCGCATGAGGAGGTTAGCCGAGAAGAGGCGCTCTTGTCAGGCGGCCCTCCAAGATCAGCGTCCTCCTACGCCCCCTCAACTTTTTTGCCGGCGCCTCGACAAAAATTCGGAAGCCCGGCGAACGACTTGTGCGGCTTTCCCGCGTTCGTCGCCTTGCCCCCGGTGCGCGAAGCGTGGCAAGGGCGACGGTCAGACAACAAGCCGCCCAGCCAAGGGCCAGCGAGGAGGACAGCCCATGCCGACCGACATCGAAATCGCCCGCGCCACGACGCCGGAGCCGATCGCCGAGGTCGGCGCGCGCATCGACATCCCCGCCGACGCGCTGATCCCCTACGGCCGCGCGATCGCCAAGGTCGATACCAAGTTCGTCGAGAACGCGGCGAAGAGCGGCAAGAAGGGCAAGCTGATCCTCGTCACCGCGATCAACCCGACGCCGGCGGGCGAAGGCAAGACGACGACGACCGTCGGCCTCGCCGACGCGCTGCGTCAGATCGGCAAGAAGGCCGCGACGGCGTTGCGCGAGCCCGCGCTCGGCCCCTGCTTCGGCGTCAAGGGCGGCGCGGCGGGCGGCGGCCATGCGCAGGTGATCCCGATGGAGCAGATCAACCTGCACTTCACCGGTGACTTCCACGCGATCTCGTCGGCCAACAACCTGCTCGCCGCTTTGATCGACAACCACATCTACCACGGCAACAAGCTCGACATCGACGCGCGCCGCATCACCTGGGCGCGCTCGGTCGACATGAACGACCGCGCGCTGCGAGACGTCGTCACCAGCCTCGGCGGCGTCGCCAACGGCTTCCCGCGCCAGGGCCGCTTCGACATCCTCGTCGCGTCCGAGATCATGGCCGTCTTCTGCCTCGCCAAGAACCTCGCCGACCTGCAGGAGCGGCTGAAGAAGATGGTCGTCGCGCAGAATCGCGACAAGGAATTCGTCACCGCCGAGCAGCTCGAGGCCGTCGGCTCGATGACGGTGCTGCTGCAGGACGCCTTCATGCCGAACCTGGTGCAGACGCTGGAGGGCACGCCGGCCTTCATCCACGGCGGCCCGTTCGCCAACATCGCGCACGGCTGCAACTCGGTGGTCGCGACGAACCTCGCGCTGAACCTCGCCGACTACGTGGTGACGGAAGCCGGCTTCGGCGCCGACCTCGGCGCGGAGAAGTTCCTGGACATCAAGTGCCGCCAAGCGGGGCTCAACCCCGAGGCGGTCGTCATCGTCGCCACCGTGCGCGCGCTGAAGATGCATGGCGGCCTGCCGAAGGACAAGCTCGGCGAGGAGAACCTCGACGCGCTGAAGAAGGGCATGGCCAACCTCGAGCGCCACATCGAGAACGTCAGCAAGTTCGGCATCAAACCGATCGTCGCGATCAACGCCTTCGTCTCCGACACCGACGCCGAGTTCGAGCTGATCAAAAAGTCCTGCAAGGAGTTCGGCACCGACGCCGTGCTCTGCACCCACTGGGCGAACGGCGGCAAGGGCGCGACCGAGCTCGCCGAGAAGGTTGTCGCGATCATCGAGTCGGGCGACTCCAAGTACAAGCCGCTCTACGAGGCGGACAAGCCCATCGCCGAGAAGATGCGCACCGTGGCGAAGGAGATCTACCGCGCCAAGGACATCGCCATCGAGTCGAAGGCAAAGACCGCGATCAAGACGATCGAGGACCAGGGCTACGGCAACCTGCCGATCTGCGTGGCGAAGACGCAGTACTCGTTCTCCGCCGACGCCAAGGCGCTGAACGCGCCGACCGACCACATCGTGCCGATCGTCGACGCGCGGCTGTCGGCCGGCGCCGGCTTCGTCGTGCTGCTGTGCGGCGACGTGATGACCCTGCCCGGCCTCTCGGCCAACCCAGCCGCGCACAAGATCGGCCTCGACGAAAAGGGCGAGATCGTCGGGCTGTTCTAGCCCCAATGTGCCACACCCTCCCTCGCTACGCGGGGAAGGGTTTGGCGTCTCACTTCACGCAGAGCAGCGTCGTCTTTGCCGTCGGTGCCTTGTCGGCGGCGAGCTTGGCGAAGGTCCAGGCGCAGGTGCCGGTCATCTGCCTGGCGTCCACGCCGTTCTCGACGAGCCGCGGCTCGGAGCCGAGATCGGAGAGCGCACACGAGACCGAGGCAACCTTGTAGGGCGCCGCGCATGTGTCGCTGGCCTCGAACATCGTGCCGGCCACGCAGCGCGGCACGCCGAGATGTTCCGCCTGGCAATATTCGACCAGCGCCTGATCCTTGACCTTGATGTAGATCTGCAGGTTCGACGTCGCGACCGGCTGGGCCGGCTGCAGGGGCTTTGGGTCCTCGGCCCACGCAGCTGAGCCGGAGAACATGAGAAATGCCGCGCCGATGAAGACCGCTGGTCCGAGAGAACGCATGCCGCCTGCTCCAACCGTAACGCCCAACGGATAGGGCGCCCGTTCGTAAAGAGCGTCAAGCAAGCGCGCCGATCCAGATGACATGGCGCGCGCCGCGCTTGCCGGCATTTGCGCGGACGCCGATCTCCTCGACATCGAACCCAGCGCGCTTCATCCGCGCGGCAAAGGCAGCGTCCGGCGCTTCCGACCAGACGGCGAGCAAACCGCCGGGGCGCAACGCGCGCCGCGCCGCGCCGAGGCCGCGGGCGCCGTAGAGCCCGTCGTTGCCGACGCGCGTCTGGCCCGCGGGGCCATTGTCGACGTCGAGCAGGATCGCGTCGAAGGCGCCGGGATGCGCAGCGATCAGCGCGCCGACGTCGCCCTCGACGATCGACACGCGGGGATCATCGAGGCTGCCGGCGTAAAGCTCCGCCATCGGCCCACGCGCCCAGGCCATCACGGCCGGCACCAGCTCGGCGACGACCACCTCCGCCGTCGGCCCGAGCGCGGCCAGCGCGGCACGCAGCGTGAACCCCATGCCCAGGCCACCGATCAGGATTTTCGGCCGCGCCACGCCCACGCGCGCGCAGCTCCGCGACGCCAGGGCCTCCTCCGAGCCGCTGAGGCGCGAGTTCATCAGCTCGACCGTGCCGAGACGGATGGAGAATTCCGCCCCGCGCCGCATCAGCTTGAGCTGCTCGCGGCCGCCGGGGATCGGCGCGACATCGAGAGCTACCCAGGGGATCACGGGCGCGCTGCGCGGGCTTGCGTACGGCGCGGCGCCATTGTCATGCTCAATCGCCCTCCCTGCCCCGGACCCGCGCCCGCATGATCATCCACAGCGACGAGACGATCGACGTGCCGGTGCCGCATCTCGGCGCGATGCGCATGCACCTGTTCCGCCCCGCGGCAAAAGACAATCATACACTGGGCACGTTCCCCGGCGTGCTGTTCTTCTCGGAGATCTACCAGGTGACGGCGCCGATCCGCCGCCTAGCGGCGATGGTGGCGGGGCACGGCTATGTCGTCGCTGTGCCCGAGGTTTATCACGAGCACGAGGCGCCGGGCACGGTGCTGGCCTACGACCAGCCCGGCACCGACCGCGGCAATGCGCTGAAGTTCACCAAGCCCGTCGCAGCCTACGATGCCGATGCCCGCGCCGGCCTCGCCGCGCTGGCGGCGCACCCCGCCTGCAACGGGCGCCTCGCCACGCTCGGAGTTTGTCTGGGCGGCCACCTCGCTTATCGTGCGGCGCTGAACCCGTCAGTATCGGCGGCGGCGTGCTTCTACCCCACCGACATCCACTCAGGCTCGCTCGGCGAAGGGAAGCATGACGATTCCCTCGCCCGCATGGACGAGCTGAAGGCGGAGACCCTGTTCGTCTTCGGCCGGCAGGACCCGCGCGTCCCCTTCGCCGGCCGCGAGATCATCCGTGCGCGCCTCGAAGAAGTTGGTGCGCGCTACGAATGGCACGAGGTGAACGCGGCGCACGCCTTCCTGCGCGACGAGGGGCCACGGTACGATCCCGCGCTGTTCGTGCAGATGCTGGAGTTGATGCTCGCGGTGTTCCGGCGCGTCCTCTAACGGTTCAATTTTGTATACAATCGCTAGCCTAAGCGTCAGCTTGGCGTGACGCGAATCTTGCTGAGATCCCACATTCAGGCGTCAGGATGCGTCATGCGTCATTGTATCCAACATGACGCTATGGGTAATTATACCTATTCGTATGAACGCGGGCAACCCCGCCCCTCAGCGCGTCGGCCCCATCAGACTCGCGTGCCGTGTCACCCCGATCACGGCCCCCGCCGCCGTCTCCGACGGCAGCTCGCGCAGCTGCCGGTCGAGCTCGCGGTAGACGTATTCCGTCGCGCGGCTGTTTTCCGTCACGCGCCGGTCGAGGCCGTCGTTGAAGGAGACGTGGACGCCGTCGCGGCCGGCCATCTGGTGACATTGCGCGCAAGTCACGCGGTTGAAGGCCAGCGCCTGCGGGTCGTGGCGGCGCGGGTCGCGATAGAAGCGCGGCGTCAGGTCATCGAGGACCTTCCGCAGGCTCGCCTGCTTCTCGCCCTGCGAGTCCGCGATCGCCTGGCGGAACACGACATTGTCGTAGGCGCTCGAATAATAGCCGAGGTCGATGCCGTCGCGGACGATCCGTGCGGCTTCCAACTTTCGCCCTTCGTTGTAGGAGCGGCTCAAATTGCCGAACACCCAGATGCCGGTGAGCGACGAGCTCCAGCTCAAGGTCTGCAGCGGACGCGCCGCGACCGTCGCCGCGACGAATTCGGCCGTCGCCTTGTCGGCATTCGGACTTTTGGCCTTGCGCAGCGCGACGACGCGATCCGCCGCGCGCAGGAAGGTGGCGGCGGCGTCCTGCCGCTGCGCCGGGGGCAACATGCGATCGACGGCGTCGAAATCGAGATGCAGGAACAGCTGCTCGTAAGGCCGCCCGGGGAATCGCGGGCTCATCAGCTGGTAGACCATCCGCACCTGCGGGATGTTCTGCGGGCCATCCGGGAAGTGGACGTCCGCCTCGGGCTCGGCGGGCCGCAGGATGATCGAGACGAGCTTGAAGTGGGCGGGGTCCGACACGTCGGAAACAACGTCGCGGATCGGCTCGACGGTCGTGCCCGAGGTGTAGAAGTTCTTCGGCGTCACCTGCGTCACGATGTCGAGCGTATCGCCGCCCGGTTCCTTCGAGGCATCATAGCCCGGCACGGGCTTGCCCTTCAGCGCATCGAGAAGCTTGGCGAAATCTTCGGCCGGCAGCGTATGGTTCAACGCAAAACGGTTCTGCAGGTCGGGCGTCCCGGCGACGATCAGGTCGGCCGGCCGCGTCATCGCCGTCAGACCGCTCTGCGTGCGCGGCGTGTTGATCCCGTAGTCCGGCTTGAACCCGTCCGGGTAAAACCACATCGAATTGTCGTGCAGGCTGTAGCTCTGCGCATAGGTCTTCCAGTGGTCGGTGCTCTTCTCGAAGTCCTGCGTCACCAGCTTCAGCACGCCGACCTTGGCCTCGTATTTGGCGAGCAGCGCCGGCGGGATGTCCTTCAGCGTCTTGAAGGTCGTCGCATACGGATAGATCGCCTTGAACGGATCGAAGCTCGCGTCCGCCTCATGCGCCGTGTGCTTGCCGCATTGCGCATCCGGCCGCAGCTTCGAATAATAATCGAACGAGATGTCGACAAGCGTGTACCCCTGCGCGCGCAGGTCCTTGTACTGATCCGGAAACTCGTCGATGTGGCGCACCCAATAGGCGGACTGGATGCGGCACCCCTCGGGCGTATCGCCGACCGAGAAATGGTCGATGTGCCGGTTCTCGTCCGACATGCCGGCCTTGATGAGCTGCGGCCAGCTCTCCTGGTAGCCCTTCTGGAACACGGGATAGATCGGGTCCGCCGCGCCGAGCCCGGTATCGAAGAACAGGTAGTTGAAGCGCGGCTGCGGAAGGCCGGAGTTCTGCTCGAAATGGGTGAGGATGTCGTACACCGACCCCGGCCGCAGCGCGGCGTGATTGCTCTCGGTTATCACCTCCTGCCAGCGGTGGCGCACCACGGCGAGGGGATAATCGTTGCCGAACTCGGCGAGAAACGCGCCGAGACACACGGCGACGCCGACCGACAGGGACACCGCGAGCTTCATAAACGACCTTTTCGCCTAGGGGTTGAACATCTCGGCGTGAGGCCCTCGTGACTGTGGCGGCGCGGCAAGGGGCGCGCTGCGGATGGCGGGGTTTTAAGCGGCCGCGCCTGGTTTGTCGACGATGGATCGGGCCGGCGATGTGTCGCGACCGGCCTGAAAGGACCCTCCGTCGTTCAGCCGAGACGGCCGAGGCCGAGGTCCAGTCCGAGCCCGATCAACTCGCGCCGGCATTGCTCCGCGCGATCGGTTGCCGTTGCGACATCCATCCCGCCCTCGCGGCAGACCGCGGCGAGATAGTCGCGCCACGCGTCCTGCATGGCGGCCATGAGCCGGCGCACCTCGTCGTCGCGCCGGGCGAGCGCCATCAGTTCGCTGAGCACGATGAAGGGCGTCGGGGTCGCGTGCATCTGCGCCCGCCGCTCCGCAACGTAAGCCGCGAGGCGCGCCTCGAGCGTGCCGCCCTCCGGCACGCCGCCAGCGACCTTGAAGTCGGCCACGAAGCGCTGGACGATCGCGGCCACGAGCGCCGCCTTGGTCGGAAAATGATGGTGCAGGGTCGCGTTGTTGATGCCGACGTCCTGCGCCACGTCGCGCACGCGAAGCCCCTCGACGCCGTGCGCGACGATGCGCGCGATGGCGGCATCGAGGATCGCCGCCTTCCGATCCTCGCCGCGCGGGCTCACCAGCGCCCTCCACCGCCCGGCTGACGTGCGCTAGGCCACGAGCTCGCCGAGCGTCTCGTGTTGGTGGCCCACCTCGACCGTGAAACCGCCAGGCGCCTTGAAGTAAAAAGTCCACGCGCCGTGGAAAGTCTTGCGCGGGCCGACCTCGATCCCGTCGCCAGCGAGGCGCGCGTGGATCGCATCCACCGCCTCGCGCGACGGCTGCATGAAGCCGATGTGGAAGCCGTTCGGATAGACGATGGCATCGCCCTTCTTGAAGTTGGAGAGCGCGATGATGCAATCGCTTTCGTCCGCCAGAACGACGATCGTCTCGGGCGCCGGCGCCGCCAGACAGCGCAGCCCGAAATAGGTCTCGAGAAAGGCTCGGGTCGCGGGGACGTCCGAGACGGGAAGGTTGATGTGGTTCATCAGCATGGCAGGGACTTTTGGGCTGGGGGGAAGGTGCTGCAGCGGATTGATTTATCAACCATCTGGTTGGTTGGCAAGACTTTCTGAAAACACGCAATCAGGCGTCACCTGCGTCATCTGCGTCACCGGAAAATGGAATACCGCTGAAAAACCATTCGGATCAGAGTCTTGGTGACCACAGTCCTCGATGTTGACCCGTCCGCCCGCGTCATTCACGCGTCACGTCTGCGTCACGCTCGCTTTTTCCAGCCAGCGAGCACGGCTCCAGATACAAGGTATTTCTACCTTGGATCGGCGTCAAGCTGGAGATGTCGCGCTTGGGACGCTGTCGGGCACGTCATTGCGAGCGCAGCGAAAACACCCACGGGTTGCAGGGCTCCAACGTGCAGGAGGAGCGGTGGCCCCTGGGTTGCTTCGCCTGCGGGCTCGCAATGACGGAGATTACTCCGCCGCCGCCCGCACCTCGCCTTGCCCCAATCCCCGCTTCACATCCGGCGCTGTCGCCTCATCCGAGAGCAGCGCCAGCGCCTCCTCCAACGGCAGGCTCGTCTGCGCCTGAGAGCCCAGCCGCCGCATCGAGACCATCCGCTCGGCGGCTTCCTTCTTGCCCAGCACCAGCATCACCGGCACCTTGGCGAGCGAGTGCTCGCGCACCTTGTAGTTGATCTTCTCGTTGCGCACGTCGCCTTCGACGCGCAGGCCGCGCTTCCGCGCCGCCGCGATCACCTCGTAGGCGTAATCGTCGGCATCAGACGTGATCGTCGCGACCACGATCTGCAGCGGCGACAGCCACAGCGGCAGGTGGCCGGCGAAATTCTCGATGAGGATCCCGGTGAATCGCTCGAGCGAGCCGAACATGGCGCGGTGGATCATCACCGGCGTCACCTTGTTCGAGTGCTCGTCGATGTAGAAGGCACCGAAGCGGGCGGGCAGGTTGAAGTCGACCTGCGTGGTGCCGCACTGCCATTCGCGGCCGATCGCGTCGCGCAGCGTGTATTCGAGCTTGGGGCCGTAGAAGGCGCCCTCGCCGGGGTTGACGTCGGTCGCCAAGCCTTGCGCCTTGATGACCTCGAGCACCTTGAACAGGGCGGCCTCCGCCTTGTCCCAGGCCTCGTCGGTGCCCACCCGTTTCTCCGGCCGCGTCGCCAGCTTCACGACGATGTCCTCGAAGCCGAAGTCCTTGTAGATCGACAGGATCATCTCGTTGATCTCGAGCGATTCCGCCTGGATCTGGTCCTCGGTGCAGAAGATGTGCGCGTCGTCCTGCGTGAAGGCGCGCACGCGCATGATGCCGTGGATCGCGCCCGACGGCTCGTAGCGGTGCACGATGCCGAACTCGGCGATCTTCACCGGCAGATCGCGGTAGGACTTCAAACCGTTCTTGAAGATCTGCACGTGGCCGGGGCAGTTCATCGGCTTCAGCGCGAAGACGCGGTCGTCCTCCGTCGTGGTGACGAACATGTTCTCGCGATAGGTCTGCCAGTGGCCGGACGTCTCCCATAGCGCGCGGTCGAGCACCTGCGGCGTGTTGACCTCGACGTAGTCGGCCTCCTCCTGGCGCCGGCGCATGTAGCTGATCAACGTCTGGAACAGCGTCCATCCCTTCGGGTGCCAGAAGACGGTGCCCGGCCCCTCCTCCTGGAAGTGGAACAGGTCCATCTCGCGGCCGAGGCGGCGATGGTCGCGGCGCTCGGCTTCCTCCAGCTGGTGCAGGTAGGCGTCGAGCCCCTCCTTGGAGGAGAAGGCGGTGGCGTAGATGCGCTGGAGCATCGGCCGGTTGGAATCGCCGCGCCAGTAGGCGCCGGCCACCTTCATCAGCTTGAACGCCTGCCCGATCTTGCCAGTCGACGTCATGTGCGGGCCGCGGCAGAGGTCGAGCCAATCGCCCTGCTTGTAGATCTTCAAGTCCTCGCCGGCCTTGATCATGTCGACGAGCTCGATCTTGAACTCCTCGCCTCGGTCCTTGAAGAAGGCCTTCGCCTCGTCGCGCGACCACAGCTCCTTGGTGAAGGGCCGATCCTTACTGATGATCTCGCGCATGCGCTTGTCGATCGCCGCGAAGTCTTCGGGCGTGAACGGCTCGGGGCGGGCGAAGTCGTAATAGAAGCCGTTCTCGATCACCGGGCCGATCGTCACCTGCGTGCCGGGGAACAGCGACTGCACGGCCTCCGCCATCACATGCGCGGCGTCGTGGCGGATCAGCTCGAGGGCGCGCGGGTCCTCGCGCGTCAGGAACTCGAGCTTGGCGTCGCTCTCGATCGGATCGGAGAGGTCCGACAGCACGCCGTCGCGCATCATCGCGACGGTGCGTTTCAGGAGCGATGGGGAGATCGACTTGGCGATGTCGGCGCCGGAGAGGCCGGCCTCGAACGGGCGCGAGGCGCCGTCCGGAAACGTAACGGTGATCATAATCTAAGCTCCTCATGCTCAGTCGCCGAGACCAATCGGCGTAAGCGGGAGCGGCGGGATAGCATGGGTTTTTCGCGATGGCGAGCCAGAGGCCGCTTGGGGCCACCTTGCCGAAGGTGGAAGCCGTGGCCCCTCGGTTGCTTCGCTGCGCTCGCAATGACGGCGCCTCGCTTGCCGCGCTCGCCAAGCGTTGCGATATGAGCGCGATGACCACCACGCTCGAACTCGGCCTCGACTCCTTCGGCGACGTCACCGCCGCGGCGGACGGCACGCCGCTCCCGCATGCGCAGGTGATCCGCGACCTCGTCGCGGAGGCGGTGCTGGCCGATGAGATGGGCCTCGCCGCATTCGGCGTGGGTGAGCACCACCGCGCCGACTTCGCGATCTCGGCGCCGGAGATCGTGCTGGCCGCCATCGCCGCGCGCACGACACACATCAAGCTGGCCTCGGCCGTCACCGTGCTCAGCTCGGACGATCCGATCCGCGTCTTCCAGCGCTTCGCCACGCTCGATGCGCTGTCGAACGGGCGCGCGGAAGTGATCCTCGGGCGCGGGTCGTTCACGGAATCCTTCCCGCTGTTCGGCTACAGGCTCGATCAATACGAAACGCTGGCGACCGAGAAGCTCGACCTCTTCGCCGCGGTGCGCTCCGGCGCGCCGGTCACCTGGCAGGGCAGCCATCGCGCGCCTTTGAAGGACCAGCGTATCTTCCCGCCGGTGGAGCACGGCCAGCTCGCAGCCTGGATCGGCGTCGGCGGCAGCCCGGAGTCGATCGTGCGCGCGGCGCGCTACGACCTGCCCCTGATGCTGGCGATCATCGGCGGCGCGCCGTCGCGCTTCCGGCCCCATGTCGATCTCTACGCGCGGGCCTGCACGGAGGCGGGGCGCCCGGTGCGTCCGATCGGCGTGCACTCGCCGGGCTACGTCGCCGCCACCGACGCACAGGCGCGCGAGGAGTTCTGGCCGGCGTTCAAGGCCATGCACGATCGCATCGGCGCCGAGCGCGGCTGGCCGCCGCTGACGCGCGAGGCGTTCGAGCGAGAGATCACGCACGGCTCGCTCTATGTCGGGGCGCCTGAGACCGTGGCGCGCAAGATCGCCGGCACGGTCGCGGGCCTCGGCCTCGCGCGCTTCGCGCTCAAGTACAGCGCCGGGCCGTTGGCGCATGCCAACATGATGCGCTGCATCGCGCTCTACGCGGGCGAGGTGGCGCCGCGCGTTCGGACGCTGATCTCGGAAGAAGCCGCAGCGAGGGTCTGAGCCGGGGCGTTCGTCCCGGCCCAAACGATCCCTGCCCTATTGCGGCGCGGCGTCGCCGAAGCCCGTTTGGGTGGCAACCTCGATGAAATAGCCGCCCTTCGACTTGAAGTAGAAGGTCCAGGCGCCGTGGTACTCGCGCGGCGCCGGCGCATCCCAGCCGTCGGCCACCAGCTGCGCGTGGATCGCGTCGACGGCTTCGCGATTGTCCTGGATGAAACCGATGTGGTGGACATCGGAGTCTTCCGGGTAGGCGAAGTCGCCGCGCTTGCGCTTGAAGTCGTTCAGCACGAGGAGCATGCCCTCCTCGTCCTGCAGCACGGCAAGCCCGTGCCCGCGCATGGCGAGACAGTGCAGGCCGAAATAGGTCTCGAACATCGCGCGATCGCCCGCAACGTCGACGCTGGTGAGATTGATGTGGTTGAGCTTCATTTGGACGTACCTTTCCCGTCAGGAGGAAAGGACGTACTGGAGGCAAGATCAGCCACATGGCTGACCGCCGTACGAGCGCTAAAGGCCACCCGGACTACCGACCGGGCCGTGGCTTTTGCACGTCCGCCGTCAAAATATTCGATCGGCGCGACGGCTGTCAACGAAGCC
The DNA here is from genome assembly GCA_965277735.1 of Beijerinckiaceae bacterium. Lineage (GTDB taxonomy): Bacteria > Pseudomonadota > Alphaproteobacteria > Rhizobiales > Beijerinckiaceae > RH-AL1. The sequence goes on along the minus strand of CBDIDO010000003.1, from coordinate 1,456,519 downwards.
AGCGGTTACCTTGAATTTCGCGGGCGAGCCCATCGGTAGTGGGCGCGATGTGACACCCACAGGCCGATGGCAGTGCTGACGATAAAGAACAGAACGAGTGACGGCGAGTAGATCACGATTGCGAACCCCAACACGTCCCACCTGAACCCGGCCAGGCTCCAGAGCAGAGCCAGCGCGTCGCCCGTCATTGCAGCGAACGACCCGGCGGTAGCGACAACAAAAATCGCCAAGGTCACCGCAGCACGCAGCATCTACGATCTCCTCTGCAGAGCCCGCGTTTCCGCAATGACGGCTACTTCACCGGCGTCACCCGCCACACCTTGTCGCCGAGATCGTCGGCGACGAGCAGCGCGCCGGTCTTGTCGATCGCCACACCCACCGGCCGGCCCCTGGCGTGGTCGTCGGACGTGAGAAAGCCGGTCATGAAGTCCTGCGCCGGGCCGCTCGGCTTACCGTCGGCGAAGGGCACGTAGACCACCTTGTAGCCATTGAGCGGCGTGCGGTCCCAGCTGCCATGCTCGCCGACGAAGGCGCCGCCGCGGTAGGTCTCCGGCAGCGCCGAGCCGGTGGAGAAGGTCAGCCCGAGCGGCGCGACATGCGAGCTCAGAGCATAGTCCGGCGGGATCGCCTTGGCGACGAGGTCGGGGCGCTGCGGCATCACGCGCGGGTCGAGGTGCTGGCCGTAATAGCTGTAGGGCCAGCCGTAGAAGCCGCCGTCCGCCACCGAGGTGAGGTAGTCGGGCACGAGATCGGGGCCGAGCTCGTCGCGCTCGTTGGCGACCGCCCACAGCTTGCCGCTCTTGGGCTCGAACTCGAGGCCGGTCGGGTTGCGCACGCCGGTGGCGTATTCGCGCTTGGCGCCGGTCGCGGGGTCGATTTCCCAGATCGAGGCGCGGTCGAGCTCGGCGCCGATCCCGTTCTCGGCGATGTTCGAGTTCGAGCCGACGCCGACATAGAGCTTTTTGCCGTCCGGGCTGGCGGCGAGGCTCTTGGTCCAATGATGGTCGATCGGGCCGGCCGGCAGGTCGGTGACCTTCGTGCCGGGCGCGGTGATGCTCGTGTCGCCCTCCTTGTAGGGGAAGCGGAGCAGCGCATCGGTATCGGCGACATAGAGATCGTTGCCCACCAAAGTGACACCGAAAGGCGATTTGAGGTGGTCGATGAAAACGGTCTTCGTCTTGGCGATGCCGTCGGGACCGATGTCACGCAGCAGCGTGATGCGGTTCGCGCCGGGCGCGCCGGTTTTGGCGAAATGCATCACGATGCCCATCACCAAATCCTTCGGCCGGTTGACCGGCGGTTTCGGGCCGCTGGTCTCGACAACGAGGATATCGCCGTTCGGCAGGACGTAGACGAAGCGCGGATTCCTCAAGTCGCTGGCCAGCGCCTTCACCTGCAGGCCGGCGGGCACGGTCGGCGTCGCGTCGCCCCAGGGGGCCTGCTGCGCGATATGCATCGGCGGCATCAAATATTCGTTCGGCGGCGGCAGGAAGGGATCGGCGCCGATCTGCCGGCTCGGATCGCCGGCAGCAGCCTCGTCGCAGGCGGCAAGGCCGAGCGCGGCGGCGGCCACGAGCGCGAAGCGCGCGGTTCTGCTCGAAACATTCATCAGGCCAGCCCTCCCACGGACATTTTCCGAGTCTCCGCCCGTCCCGCCACGATCGTCGTGACGAGGATGACGAGGACGGTCAGCGCGGACAGGATCAGGCCCTGCGGCACCACGGCGGTGTAGCCGTCGCGGCTGTGGACGAAGACGTTGACGAGGGCCAACGCGACGACGACGAGATGGCCGAGCAGACGCGTCCAGGGTTGCTCGAGACCGCGCATCCTGCGGCTGCGCACGAGGTCGACGATCCCGGCGAGAAACGCGAGGCCGGCGCCGAAAAGCCCGAGCGCCAGCATCCAGACGGAGATCGTCTCCCACAGGTACGACGCCGTCTTCCAATAGGCGAGGTCGGTGAGCAGAGCGAGGACGAAGCCGGAGAGCGGAAACGACGCGAGGGTCGAATAGTATGACCGTCCAACCATCCGGTTCGGTGGTGCCGAATAATCTGGATACATGTGCGCACTCCGGGCCACGGCTTCGCCGCCGTAACCACGAGGAGCTTGTGCAGTTCCGATCGCGCAGGTCCAGCCCGCGCGAATGTCCAGCCCGCAGACGTCTAGCCCGCGCAGACCGCCGCGTTGCGCGGGGCGGCCGTCTGGCGCGCCTGGCCGGCTTCCGCCCGCGCCGTCTGCGTGCCCGCGAATGTCACCATGCGTTCCAGCATCCAGGCGGAGGCCTCGCGCGTGGTGAGGTTGTGATCGGAGCCGGGGATGATCGCCACGCTGACGTTGGGCTGGTTGAGGTCGCGGCCCTCACGCCCGTAATAATGCGCGAGCTCGGCGAGGCCGGGATCCCCCTCGGAAAACAGCAGCGCGACGCGGGTGCCGTTGGCCGCGAAGGTCTCGAAGCCCTGCGCGACCCGCGCGGCCATCGAGCCGGCGGCCAGGCGGCCCCGCACGGCGATCGGCACCTTCGCGAGCGCGTTCTTCGCCGCGCGCTTGGCGAGGAAGCGCAGCGCCGGGACGATACGGCGGCGGCTCTTGAACAGCTTGCGCAGTGCGCCGCGGCTCCGGATGTCGCCGACATAGTCGTTCACCGAACGCAGGCCGTAGCGGATCACGTCTTCGGCACTCTCGCGCGGATTCCACACGACGCGCTGCGCATTGACGGCGACGATGTCGGTGATGCGCTTGTCCGCGGCGGCGGCGACGAGCGCCATGTAGGCGCCGCTGCACACGCCCGCGAGCGCGATGCGCGCGTGGCCGCGCGCCGCCATCAGGTCGACGGCGGCCATGATGTCGGGAAGCAGCAGCTCGGAATAGATCAGGTTGACCGGGCGGCCCGCCTCGTCGCGGCTCTCGCCGAGGCCGGCGACATCGAACCGCAGGCTTGCGATCCCCGCTTGCGCCAGGCTGCGCGCCTGCTCGACCGAGACGCGGCGCCAGCCGATATGCGCGTTGAGACCGCGATTCAGCAGAATGTAGGCGGCCGCATCGGGGCGCGGATGCAAGGGGCGGCACAGGATGCCGAACAGCACGCCGTCCCGCCCGAAGCGCACCGGCTCCTCGCGGAACGACGGCCCGACGAGCGCGGACGGGAAGGCCGGCGGCGGCGGCACGAGCGTCGACACGGTGGTGGGATGCAGCGCGCGCAGCGACGCCGTCACCAATTCAGGCCCGACCGGCAGCGGCTGGATCGCGGTCGCGTCCGACACCATGAGGTGGTAGGGTGCGATCCGTTCCATAACGACCTTGGCACCGAGCCGGCCCATGTGGCCGACGAGGTCGGCGGGCGCCTTGCGGTCGCCCTGGTCGTAGACGACGGCGGCTTGCACCGGCAGGTCCGTGATGCGGGTCAGATCGAGCGCGGTGATCTCTTCGACGAGACGGCGCGAAAGCGTGAAGCCGACGACGGTCAGGCCGTCCTCGGGCGCCCTGTCCGTCTTGATGCCGATGCGCTCGGCGACCATCGTCGCGGTCGCCGTGAGCTCGCGGATATAGGCGCGGCCCTTCACGACGGGAGTGATGAGCTGCAGCCCGACGACGTCGGTGCGCGTGCGCGCGGCGGTCGCGGCGATCGTCGCGCCGAGCGACTGGCCGATGAAGACGAAGCGGCGGACGCCGCTGTGCTTGCGCAGCATCTCGGCCGCGTCGTTGACGGCGCCGATCCAGTCGGCGAGGGCGATCCCCTCAGCGGCATCGCCGAGCGAGTCGCCGGTGCCGGGATAATCGAAGCGGATGCAGGGAAAGCCGGCCTTGGCGATCGACTCGGCCAGCAGGCGCCAGCTCTTGCGCATCGCGAGGTCTTCGTAGCCCCAGGGCGAGCAGAGCACGACACCGATGGTGCCGCCGGCCGGGTGAAAGAATCCGCTGCAGCGCTTGAAGACGCACGGCACGCCGTAGTTCAGGCCCTCGGGCGCCGTGACCGGCGTGGGCTCGTCCTGGGCGGCGGAAACGACGTACATCTTCAGCGAGATCCCTACACGACGCGCGGCCCGCCCGACCGTAGGCCGCCCTCTGGTATCGCACGAGCTTTGTTGAGAAAGGCTTGCGTCGGTCGGCGAATTTACGCCCTAGCCGGCGAGCGCGTACTCGTCTTCTTCCGCCTCGACACGGTTGAGGACGATGCCGGCGAAGCTCGGCTTGTCGGCGACCGCGTCGACGACGGCGATGAAATCGTCGCGCAGGAGCTCGTCCCAGGAGGCGATCACGGCAAGCCCGTCGGTCGCCGCCGACAGCGCCAGCGGGTCCATCCCGTCGGCGAAGGCCGGCGCGTGGACCAGCACGAGGTCGAACCGGGTGCAGGCCTCGCCGAGGAAACCGCGCAGCTGCTTGGCCGCGGCCTTGGGGTCGAGCTTGCGCGCGCCGATCGGGAGCGCCGCGAAGCGCGGCATCGCGGCGACGGCCTTGTTGGCGGCGATCTCGCCGCGCAGCACCTCGGCGAGACCGGGGCGTCCGTCGAGGCCGAGCTGGCGGGTGAGCGCCTGGCGCGTCGAATCCGCATCGATCAGGAGCACGCGACGACCGGCGGCGCTGGCGGCCGCCGCGAGGCAGACAGCGAGGTTGGCGGCGCCGGCATCGGGGCCGAGCGCGGCGAGCATCATGGTGCGACCGGCGCCGGCATCGGTCTCCGGCGAAATCCGGGCCGCGAGGGTCGCGATCGCACGGGCGAAGGGAGAGCCGGGATGGGCCTCCATGTGGCCGAGCGCCTCGGCGACCGTATCCGCCGCCGCGCCGCGCCGGCTGTCGATCGCCGGCACGCGGCCGAGGATGAAGGCATCGGCCCGCGCCGCCGCCGATTTGGCGGGCTTCGCGCCACGCAGCTTATCGAGCAGCATCGCCAGCCCAAGCCCGATCATGAGACCGACGACGAAGGCGACGGCGACGATGATCTTGGTCTTCGGGAACGACGGGCTCGTCGGCTCGAGCGCAGGCGAGATGACGCGCGCGTCGGTCTCCTCGAAGCTCGACTGCTCCTGGGTCAGCTTGGCGCGGTTGAGGAAGTTCTCGAACAGGGCCCGGTTGGCGAGGTTGATCCGCTCGAGCTCGCGCAGCTTGACGCCGACATCGTCGTCGCCGCCCGATGTCGCGCTCAGGGAGCCGATCGACTGCCGCAGCGAGGCCTCGCGGGCCTTGGCCACCTCGTAATCGTTCTTCGCCGTCGAGACGAGCCGCGCCATCTCGGCGGCGATCGCGCGATCGAGGCCGGCGCGCTGCGCCTTGATCTGGGCCATCGCCGGGAACGCCGGCCCATACATGGCCGCGAGATCGGCCGCGCGGCGCGTCAGCTCGGCCTGCTGGGTGCGCAGCTGGTTGATGACCGGCGAGCGGATGATCTCCGGCAGCGAGTCGAGATTGATCCCGCTCGACTTGAACTGCGTCGCCTGCTGATAGGCGGCAAGGCGGCCGGCCGTATCGGCACTCGCCTGCGCGAGCTTCTCGTTGAGATTCTGCAGCTGCTGCTGGCCGACCGTCGTCGAGCGGTCGTCGGTGACGGGCGTCAGCCCGTGCGCCTTACGGTAGTCGGCGACCGCCTGCTCGGATTCGTGCACCTGCTGGCGCAGGCTGCCGAGACGATCCTGGAAGAAGTCTGCGGCCTGCTGCAGGGCATGCGAGTGAACCTCGACCTGATCCTCGACGTAGACCGAGGCGATCGTGTCGGCGAGCCGTGTGGCTTTGCCCGGCGTCTTCGCGGACACCGAGATCGACAGCACGTAGCTCTTCTGCACGCGCTGGACGTCGATCTTGTCGAACAGGCGCGAGATGACGGGCACGAGCCTGGGATCGATGCCATCGAAGCTCGGTCCGTCGATATTCGCAGGCTTCGCGGGACGGAACAGTCCTGCGATACGGTCGAGAAGTCCCCCCCGCGCCGGCGAGGCGAACTCGGGATCCTCGGCGAGATGCTCCTTGGCGATGACCTTGGCGAGCAGGCGCGTCGACAAGAGGATCGGGATCTGGCTGTCGACCACCGAGGAATCGAGGCCCGAATCCGCGTTGCCAGAGTCGCCGCCGAAGACGTGCTGGCGGCGCGGGTCGAGCAGGACCTGCGAGGTCGCCTTGTAGGTCGGCGTGAGCGAGAGGCAGATGCCGGCGGCGAGGATGGCGCAGATAAACGCGGTCGCGACGATGAAACGCCACCGGCGCTTCAGGAAGCGCTTGATCTCGTCGAGATCGAGACGGTCGAGATCGTCTCTCTGATCGATTGACTGCACGCGACGCGTCTCACTCGGCTGACAGATCGACCGGTGGCCGATGTCGCGGTGTCCCAAACGGGGCCACACGGCCGAAAGACTAGGAAAACAACCTTAATTATTTATCCGCGGCCGCCTGCAACGCAGCCTGCCGCGAGGGCATGCGCCAGCGCCCGAGCCAGCGGCGGATCGGCTTGTCGTAGCCGACATGCGCGACCCAGCAGAGCGCGGCGAGACCGAGCGCGAAGCTGATCGCGCGCAGCGGCGACGTGGTCGACAGGTCGAGATGCAGACGCTCCTCGAAGCGCAGGAACAGCCCGACATATCCGATGTGCAGCGAATAGAGCACGTAGGAGAAGACGCCCGCGAGCGCGCAGAGGCCCCGCGCGGCAGGCGGCGGCTCGTTCACCAGCGCCGCGCGGACGATCGCCGGCACGACCAGCGCGACGAAGACGATATCGAAGACGGGCTGCGCCCAGGCGCCCAGCCACGCCGGATCGAGGACGAGCAAGGCCGGCACGAGCGCGACGAGCCCCCACCACGGCACGCGCGGCAGGGACAAGCGCGTGTCGCGGAGCTTGAAGAGCAGGACGCCGAAGCCGAAGCCATAGGCGACGCGCGGCAAGCCACCGAGCGCATTGTCCCAGTCGTAGCCGACATTGAGCGAGCCGTTGGCGAAGGCGATGACGCACAGGCAGAGAAAGGACGCGACCAGCAGGTGAACGAGATGGCGGACGTTCCAGAAGCGATAGGTCGCGGCCCAGGCGACGTTCACGAGAAGCTCGAGCGCCAGCGACCACGAGACGAAGTTGAGCGGATAGAAATCCTTCAACTTGGCAGCGACCGTGTGCGACGGCAGCATGAACAGCGCGAACGGAAACGCCGCCAGCAGGCCTTCGTGCAGCGTGTCGGGATGACCGGCCGCCAGGGAGGCGAGCGCCGGCAGGACCCCCAGGATCGTACCGAGCAGGAACAACGGATAGAGCCGGCGCAGGCGCAGCGCCATGAACGCACCGAGGCTGAGACCCTTGGCGAGATCGTCCTCGTAACGATAGGCGATCACGAAGCCGCTCATCGCAAAGAACAGATCGACGGCGAGATAGCCTTCCGCCGGCGGTGCGACGCCGAAGAAGAACCCGGCATGGAAGAACAGCACGATAAGGGCGGCGACCCCACGCAGCGCGTCGAGCGTGTGGAACGTGCGCAGGCGCGCCAAGGTATCGGGCCGGTCGGTCGCGAGCGCGTCCAGGCCATGCGTCGCCGACGCCGTCATCGCGCCGGCCCGGCTCACGACCGGCGCTCGTAGGCGGCGATCGACTTGATGTACATAAAAGAAGGATTTGCCACCTTGTCGATCGGCCAGCCGGAGCCGAGCGCGAGGTTGGCGAGGATGTACATCGGCTGGCGGAACTCGGGCCGCGTCGGCGTGCGCCAGACCTGCCTGCGATTGAAGTAGAACGTCACCCAATCGTGGTCGATGAGCACGCCGTAGCGATTGAAGCGCGAGACCGCCGCGTCCTTCGGGATGTCGACGATCTTGCCGTCGCCGAACTTGCGGTCGTCGTCGGACCAGACGTGGACGTTGGCATGGTAGGAGGCCGACGCGTTGCCGTAATATTCGAACGTGTCGATCTCCGCGCGCGGCTGCGGCGTGACGCCGACCAGCCAGAACGCCGGCCAGGTGCCCGTGCCACCGGGCAGCTTGGTCTCGATCTCGAAGTATCCGTACTTCTGCGCGAAGCCGTCCTCGCCCAGGCCGTCGTGGGCGCGCGAGGAGATCAGGCCCGACTGCCAGCGGCCGTCGGGCAGCTTGCGCGCCTCGATGCGCAGCATCCCGCCCGACGTCGCGAAGGGGAAGCCCGGCTGCGGGTCGACGAAGGTCGCGTCGCCGAAGTCGCCGTGCCACGGCGTATGCGCGATCCAGCGCGAATCCGGCCCCCACGCCGAGACGTCGAGATGGTCGAAACCATCGAAGAAAGTGCGGCGGTAGTTCGCGATGTCGAGGTTCGTCTCGTCGATCGACGCGGCGGGGGCCGCGACCGCCGGCGCAGCGTCGTCGCCCCACACTTGCCAGGACAGCACGGCGACGCCGAGACCGGCGCAAGCGAGCAGTGCTGTGACGAGACGCTTGTGACCCATAATGCGACCTTTTCTCCACTCCGCATTGAAGCAGCATCACGCGTGCCGGACGCGCGGATGGCGCCACGCCGCCGATCCCGCATGGTTTGGTAGTTAACAAAGTCTTTACGCCACGCGCGAACCCGGTATCAGGCCCGCGGCCGTCTTTCGTGGCGGTCCGGCCGGTCCAAAAGCCGCCGGTTTGTGCCGCATCGACACAAGATCGTTTTCGCTACGGAAGCTGAATCTCCGCGAAGCCATTAATGAACGCTTACGACTACGAAAGGCTTTTGCTTGTCGGCCCGCCGTTTCGCTGGTGTCTGCTCGATTGGTGAGCGCGATGCGCACGACACGGTAACACTTGCGTGGTTACTTGCAGGCGGAGGTAGGCACGATGCGAGTTGCAATCGTTCATTACTGGCTCGTCGGCATGCGCGGCGGCGAGAAGGTGCTCGAAGAGATGTGCCGGCTCTATCCAGATGCCGACATCTTCACGCACGTGCACGATCCCGCGCGCACGAGCGCGCTGATCAACAGCCATCGTATCCAGACGACCTTCATCTCGCGCCTGCCGTTCGCCAGGAAGCTCTATCAGAAGTACCTGCCGCTGATGCCGGCGGCGCTCGAGGAGCTCGACCTCACCGGCTACGACCTCGTCCTGTCGTCCGAATCGGGACCGGCGAAGGGCGTCATCACGCATCCGAACGCGGTGCACGTCTGCTACTGCCACTCGCCGATGCGCTACCTGTGGGACCAGTACAGCGTCTATCGCGGCAACGCCTCGCGCTTCACGCGGATCTTCATGTCCTTGATGATGCCGCCGCTGCGCCTGTGGGACGTCGCCTCGGCCGCCCGAGTCGACCACTTCATCGCCAACTCGACCTTCATCGCGCGCCGCATCGCCAAGGCGTACCGGCGCGAGGCCGAGATCATCTTCCCGCCGGTGAGCCTCGACTCGTTCGAGATCGCGCCCGAGCCCACGCGCGACTTCTACTTCTACATCGGCCAGCTCGTTCCCTATAAGCGCGTCGACCTCGCGGTCGCCGCCTGCACGAAGCTCGGGCGCAAGCTCGTCATCATCGGCAACGGGTCGGAGGACGCGCGGCTGCGCGCGATGGCCGGGCCGACGGTCGAGTTCCGCGGCTGGGCCTCGCACGAGGAGCTCGCGCACTGCTACAGCAACTGCCGCGCGCTGTTGTTTCCCGGCGAGGAGGATTTCGGCATCGTCCCGCTCGAGGCGATGGCCTCGGGGCGTCCCGTCATCGCCTTCGGCTCGGGCGGCGCGCTCGACACCGTCGTCGAGGGCGTCAGCGGCACCTTCTTCCACCGCCAGACCGAGGACGCGCTCGCCGCGGCGATCGAGCGGTTCGAGTCGATCGAGGACAAGTTCGTGCCGGAGGACATCCGGCGCCACGCCCGCGGCTTCGGCCGCGACGTGTTTCGTCGCCGCCTGCAGACCGCGATCGACGGCGCCATCGAGCGGACCTTGGGCCGGCGCAAGGTGCCGCCGCCGTTCGCCGAGGCGGCGGAATGAAAGCCCGCGCAACCTGGTCGATCAACGGCCGCTTCCTGACCCAGCCGCAGACCGGCGTGCAGCGCTACGCCGGCGAGATGACGCGCGAGATGGACGCGTGGCTCGGCCAGGACGAGGAGCTCGCACGCAAGCTCGCCTTCGAGATCTGCCTGCCCGCCGATTGTGAGACGGATCCGGTTTTCGCCAATATCGCGGTGCGCAAGAGCGCGCGCGGGCGCGGCCATGGCTGGGAACAGCTCGTCCTGCCGACAATGGCGAAGGGCGGCCTGCTCAGCTTCGCCAATCTCGGGCCGATCGCGCACGGGCGCCAGATCCTGTGCCTGCACGACGCCAACACCTTCCTCGCGCCGGCGAGCTACACGCGCGGCTTCCGCCTCGCCTACCGCGCCGCCTTCCCCCTGCTGGCGCGTCGCGCGCGGGCCGTCACCACGGTGTCCACCTTCTCCGCGGAGATGCTGCAGGAGTTCGGCGTCACCGGCGCCAGGCCGGCGCGCGTCATCCACAACGGCCACGAGCACGCGCTGCGCTGGAACCGCAAAGCTTCGCGCTTCGATGCGCCGGGACATTTCAAGCGCCCGTTCGTCTTCGCGCTCGGCAGCCGCGCCAAGCACAAGCAGCTCGACCTGCTGCTCGGTATCGCCCCCGCGCTCGACGCGCTCGGCCTCGATCTCGTCGTCTCCGGCGGCACCTCGTCGATCTTCACCGAGGCCGCGCTGACGCAAACAGTCAACGTCTTCCCCGTTGGTTTCGTGTCCGACGACGATCTCGCCGCGCTGTTCGCGCAGGCGGTCTGCTTCGCGTTCCCGTCTCGCACCGAAGGGTTCGGGATCCCGCTGGTCGAGGCGATGGTGCACGGCGCGCCGATCGTCTCGTCGGATTGCGCGAGCATGCCCGAAGTTTGTGGCGACGCCGCGCTCTATGCGTCCGCCGACGAGCCGGCGGCCTGGCTGGAGCAGATCACGCGGCTCGCACAGGATGCGAGCCTGGGCGAGACGCTGCGGGCGAAGGGCAAGGCGCGTTATCCCCGCTTCTCGTGGCGCGCGGGTGCGCGTGGCTATCTCGATCTCGCGCTCGCCCTTTCGCCGCGCACGGCAGGCGAGCCGCGCGGCGCCGGGGTGCCGCTCGTCGGCGGCCGCGCGTCGTAGCCCGGCCCTGGGAGCGCTCGCGTGATCCCCACATTCTCGGGCGCGATCGTCCTCGTCATCGGCATCTGGTGCCAGTTCGGCAGCTACCGGCGCACCGTGCTGGCGATGTTCGGCCTCATCGTGCTCGCCTCGGCGTCGGCAGTCGACCTGCCGGCGCTCGGCGGCGCCTCGATCACGCCAGCGAACTTCTTCCTGCTTTTCTTCCTGCTGCGCCTCGTCTCGATGCGCGACGGCATGGGCCTGCTCACCGCCGAGATCGCGCCGCGACGGCCGCTGTTTCTCTTCTTCCTGCTGATCTTCTGGATCGTCGGCTCGGCGATGCTGCTGCCGCGCCTTTTCGATGGGCAGACGGCCGTGTTCTCGCTGTCGCGCGCGCTCGACAACGATGGCGGCACGATGCCGCTGCATCCGACGAGCGGCAACATCTCGCAATCGGTCTACGCGATCGGCGGCTTCCTGGCCGCCTGCGCGACAGCCGCGTTCGCGCGCAAGCCCGGCGGCTACAACGCGATGCTGTCGGCGCTGATACTCGTCACCTCGCTCGACATCTTCTTTGCCGCCCTCGACATCGTGACCAGCGCCACGCACACGGGCTTCATCCTCGATGTCGTCCACACCGCGAACTACGCCTTCCTCACCGACGACGAGCTCGGCGGCCTGAAGCGCATCTCCGGCAGCTTCAGCGAGGCGTCGGGCTTCGCGACCTTCTCGCTCTGCCTGCTCGGCGTGAACGTCTCGCTGTTCGTCTCCAACATCCGCCCGCGCTTCACCGGCGCCGCCAGCGCGCTGCTGTTCTTCTTCATCGTGCTGGCGACCTCGAGCGCCGGCTACGCCGGCCTCGCCGTCCTGGTCGCGGGCTTTCTCCTCTACGCGGCGATCACCGGCCTCGCGCTCGGCAAGCGCCGCGCGCCGATGCTGGCGCTCTTCGTCGTCGGTGGCGGCATCGTCGTCGTCGGGCTCGTGTTCCTGCTCGTGCCGCCCGTCGCGCATGTCGCACAACAGGTCATCGAGGAGAGCCTGCTCGCCAAGGGCCAGACCGATTCCGCGGTCGAGCGCGGCTCGTGGAACACGCAGGCCTGGCAGGTCTTCCTGGACACGCATGGGCTCGGCGCCGGCATCGGCGCGACGCGCGGCTCGAACTACCTGCTCGTCCTGCTGTCGAACCTCGGCGCGATCGGCTTCGGCCTGTTCGTGCTTTTGATGCTGCGGGTCACGCTGTCACGGATGTCGCCGGGCCTTGGGCACGAGTCGCGCGCGATCGTCTGGGCGGCGCGGATCGGCGCGCTGGTGGCGCTGGTGCCGTCGATCCTGGTCGGCACGGTCTACGATCTCGGCACGCTGTTCTACGCACTGCTCGGCATCGCCGCCTCCGGCGCGGCCGTGGCCGCGCCCAAGCGGACGAGTGCACCATCGCGCCAACGCGAGGCGAGCCTCACGCCACCCCGAGCTTCTTCTGCAGGCTGGTCGACGACGTCGTATACTGGAAGGTGAGCCGCTTCTCCGGATAGACGTAGCGGTGGATGCGCTGGGCAGCGAGCGCGCCCTCGTGGAACCCGGAGAGGATCAGCTTCAGCTTGCCCGGATAGGAATTGATGTCGCCGATGGCGAAGACGCCCGGCGTCGACGTCTCGAACTTTTCGGTGTCGACCGTCACCAGGTTCTCGGTCAGCCCGAGCCCCCAGTCGGCGATCGGCCCGAGCTTCATGGTGAGGCCGAAGAACGGGATCATCCGCTCGCAGGCCACACGCGTCTCGCCGGACGCGGTCTTCACGTCGATCGCCTCGAGCGCGCCGTCGGCCCCGTGCAGGCCGGAGACCTGGCCGATGGCGAGGTCCATCGCGCCCTCGGCGACCAGCGTCCGCATCGCATTGACCGAATGCGGCGCGCCGCGGAAATCGTCGCGGCGGTGGATCAACGTCAGCTGGCGCGCGATCGGCTGCAGGTTCAAGGTCCAGTCGAGCGCGGAATCGCCGCCGCCGACGACGACCACCGCCTTGTCGCGGAAGTCCTCCATGCGGCGCACGGCGTAATGCACCGACGTCCCCTCGTAGGCCTCGATGCCGGGGATCGGCGGCTTCTTCGGCTGGAACGAGCCGCCACCCGCGGCGACGACGATCGCCTTGCAGGCGATCTCCTTGCCGAAGCCGGTGCGGATGCGGAACGACGGCGCCTCGGCGTCGCCAAGCGTCTCGATCGCCTCGACCATCTCGCCGAGATGGAACGTCGGCCGGAACGGCTCGATCTGCTCCATCAGCTTGTCGACGAGCCCCTGCCCCGTCACGCTGGGATAGCCTGGAATGTCGTAGATCGGCTTTTCCGGATAGAGCTCGGCGCACTGGCCGCCGGCCTTCGGCAGGATGTCGATGAGGTGGCAGCGGATGTCGAGCAGACCGAGCTCGAACACCGCGAACATGCCGACCGGCCCCGCGCCGACGATGACGACGTCGGTCTCGATCACGGACCCGGGCACCTCGTGCGTCACCTCGGCTCTCCTCGGTTGTTGCTCGTCAGCCCTGGCGATCCGGCGTCGTGACGTGCAGCCCGTCGAGCGCCGGCGTGATCTTGATCTGGCAGGAGAGGCGCGAGTTCGGCTTCACCTCGTAGGCGAAGTCGAGCATGTCCTCTTCCATCCCCGACGGCTTGCCGACCTTGGCCATGAACGGCTCGTCGATATAGACGTGGCAGGTCGCGCAGGCGCAGGCGCCGCCGCATTCGGCGACGATCTCGGGGACGTTGTTCTTGATCGCGGTTTCCATCAGCGTCGAGCCCTCGGCGCCCTCGACGGTGCGAGCTGTGCCCTTGGAATCGGTGAAGGTGATGGAGGCCATGTAATCCCGTTCCTCGCGTGCCCGGGCCACCCGGGTCGTGCGCGTCGTGTCGCGGAGCCGGTGTTTTAGAGAAGCGGCAGCGCGATGGATAGGGGTCGAAGCGGTTACTCGTGTCGCAGGGCTCCCGGGGCGTCAGGCGGGGTCGAGACTCGCGAGGTAATCGCCGATCGCGGCTTCCGTCGCGGCGAAGGTCGCGGCGAGGTCGGTTTGGATCGCCGGGCGCGCGCTGGTGTCGGCGGCCTCGTAGGCCTCGGCGATCGCGGCGGCGGCCCAGGCCCCGATGCCGCGGGCCGAGCCTTTCAGAAGATGGGCCGCATCCCGTTGCGCGGCCGGCGCCAGATCGGGCAGGCTCGGCACCACGCGCCGCGCCTGCTCCGCGAACAGGATCAGGACCTCGCGGGCGAGCCCGGTATCGTCGAAGGTCTGCTGGGCCAGGAAGGGAAGATCAAGCGTGGCCTGAGCCGGCGCTGCGGCCGCCCCAGCCTCTGCCTCGGCGTTAACGACGTTTGGCAAAGCGCTGATCCGATTGGTTTCATTCCCCCGCTTCAACCTGTAGGGTGGATTTGGTTAATAGTCTGTTGTTTGCGATCTGCGGCAGAGCGGCGCTGCCCGGGTCGGTTTCGAGCGAGGCGCGTGATGGCCAACCCCAACAAGGCGCAGGATCCTGCGGCGGCAGCCCTGTCGGCGATCGAGGAGGCGCTGAACCTCACCGATCTGATGCCGAGCGAGACCGCGCCCGAGCACGACGGCGAAGGCAAGGATCAGGCGGCGCGGGCCTCTGAGCTCGGCGCGCCCGAGCGCCATCCGCTGCTCGCCCCCGAGGTCACGGGCGGCCGCCGTGACGAGACGCGCACCCCCCGCCTGCCCTCGGCCGACGCCTCCAAGCTGTTCGGCGACACCCTGCGCGACGTCGAGCAGGCGAACGAGCCCCGGCTCGACATGTCGGCCAACGAACCGCTCCCGCAGACGGACCGCAACGGCCGCGAGCGGATCGAGCCGCCGGCGGCCGACGAGCGGATCGCCCGCGCCCGTCCGACCGCAGCCGCCGCCAACGACGACAAGGAGAGCGTCGGCGCCATCCTGCGCACGATGCAGATCAAGCCGAGCCGGACGCCGATGGTCATCGCCGGCCTTGCCGCGGTGGCCTGGATCGGCGTCTGCGCCTTCTACCTCTATGCCGACCGCGCCGAGCTCGCCGGCGCCGCCGTCCTGCAGCCGAAGACCGCGCTCGTCGCGCTGGCGATCGTCGGCCCGCTGCTGTTCTTCTTCATGACCGCCGCGCTGACCCGCCGCACCCAGGAGGTGCGCATGACGGCGCGCTCCATGATGCAGGTGGCCGTGCGCCTGGCGGAGCCGGAGGCGATCGCCACCGAGCAGATGGTGACGCTGTCGCAGGCGATCCGCCGCGAGATCGCCTCGATGGGCGACGGCATCGAGCGTGCTTTGGCGCGTGCCGGCGAGCTCGAGACGCTGGTCCGTTCCGAGGTCTCGAACATCGAGCGCTCGTTCGGCGAGAACGAGCGCCGCGTGCGCTCGCTCATCGAGGAGCTGTCCTCCGAGCGCGAGGCGATCGTCACCAATGCCGAGAAGGTCCGCGGCGCCATCTCCGGCGCGCACGAGGGCCTGTCGCGCGACCTCGATGGCGTCGCCGAGCGCCTCGCTGCCACCCTCGACGAGGCCGGCCAGCGCGTCACCGGCTCGCTCGGCTCGAAGGGCGACGAGATCCGCACGGCGCTGATCGCCGCCGGCGACAATTGCACGCAGACCATCGGCTCCTCGGGCAGTGAGATGATCGAGCGCCTGCGCGAGGCGACCGAGAACGTCACGCATGCAATCGGCTCGCAGACCGGCGGCATCGAGACCAAGATCGCCACCGCCGGCGATGCGCTGCTCCAGCGCCTCGACACGACCGGCACCCGCATATCCGACGAGATCGTCTCGCGCGGCGACAATCTCGCGGTGCGCCTCGCCGAGACCGGCGACCGGCTGCACGAGATCGTCGGCGTTCATGGCGAGACCCTGCACCAGAATATCTCCGAGGCCGGCGAGCGCACCGCTGCGCTCATCGCCGAGCAGTCGCAGGCGGCCGCCGCCACCTTCGACGCCTCGCATGCCAACCTCGCCGCCCTGCTCGACGAGACGCAGGGCCGCGTCAGCTCGCGCCTCGAGGAGCACGGCTCGACGCTGCACCAGCGCTTCGCCGAAACGGCGGACGGGATCGCCGCCGCGCTTGGCTCGCACACGGATGCGCTGCACGACCGGCTGTCGGCCACGGCCGCCGAGACGACTGGCGCGCTGAGCCAGCACCACGACGCGATGAACGAGCGCCTCGTCGAGGGCGCCGCGGCGACCATGGCGCTGATGGCCGCGCACACCGATCAGCTGCACGAGCGGCTCTCCGAGACGCACGACCAGCTCGCCGCCCACCACGCCGATTTCCACGAGCGGCTTGGCACCACCGCCAGCGAGGCCACGGCCGCGCTCACCGCGCAGACGAACGACCTGGAGACGCGGCTCGCCGCCGCCAACGCCCAGCTCGCCACGCATCATTCCGAGATGAGCGAGCGCCTCGCCACCACCGCCGCCGACACGATGGCGGCAATGGCCGCGCATACCGACAGCTACCAGGAGCGGCTCGCCGCGGCGAACGACGACCTCGCGGCGCACCACGCCGACATCCATGAGCGTCTCGCCACGAGCGCCGACGAGGCGACGCATATGCTCGCCGGCCACCACGAGGCGCTGCAGGAGCGCGTCGCCGAGGCGACCGCTGCCACCATGGCGCTGATGGCCACGCATTCCGACCAATTGAACGAGCGCCTCGCCCACGCCCATGAGGCAATGGGCACGCACAGCGCCGAGATGCACGATCGTCTCGCGGACACGACGCAGAAGACGATCGCCGCGATCGAGGAGCACGCAGGCGAGATCGACCGCCGCGCGACAGCCCTCACCAACCGCCTCGACGGCACCACCGGCCAGACCCTCTCGGCGCTCGAAGCGCACCGCGACGAGATGCACGAGCGCCTGCAGTCGGCCTCGTCCGAGATCGCCGACGCGATCGTCGGCCATGTCGACTCGCTGCACGGCCGCCTCGCCGAGACGACGAGCCAGACGCTCGCCGCGCTCGACGAGCACGCCCATGCGATGCACGAGCGGCTGGACGCGACGGGCCAGGACGCCGTCGCCAACCTCGCCGGCCACCTCGACGGCATGCACGAGCAGCTCTCGTCGAACGCGGAAGCCACCGCCGCCGCGCTCGGCCAGCACGCCGAGGCGTTGCAGGAGGGCTTCGTCGCCAACACGCGCGACGCGATCGCCAGCCTCGCCGAGCAGGTCGACGCGCTGAACGCGCGCTTCGCCGAGATCGCCGGCGAGTCGATCGCGGCGATCGCCATGCATGGCGACCGCGTCAGCGAGAGCCTGGCCGGCAAGGTCGCCGCGTTCCAGGACGCCTTCCTCAGCCAGGGCAGCGAGGCGAGCGACAAGCTCGGCGCGCATGCCGAGCGCTTCAACGCCACGCTGGCCGACCGGATCAACTCGATCGAGAACACGTTCGCGATCCACGGCACCGGCATCAACGACCGCATCGGCGAGCACCTCGTCGAGGCCGGCGCGCTGCTCGAGGGCCATATCGGCGGCCTGGAAGAACGCGCTCTGGCGCGGGCGGAAGGCATCTCGCAATCGCTCGAGGCCCTGGTCTCGCGCATCGAGACCGGGCTCGCGACGCGCGCCGCCGCGATCAACGAGCAGCTTGCCGCGCGCACGCTCGAGATCGCCCGCACGCTGTCCGACGGCGGCCGCCAGGCAGCCGACCATATCGACGGCAAGGCCGCCGACATCGCCGGCATCCTCGCCGAGCGTTCGACGACGATCGGCGAGCAGCTCGACACCCATATCAACCGCCTCAACGAGCGCGTGGTCGGGCCGCTGTCGATGGTCTCCGCCGCGCTCGACGAGAAGGGCCGCAGCCTGACCTCCGGCCTGATCGACCGCGCTTCCGCGATCGACACGCTGCTCGGCGACCACGCCCAGCGGCTGAATGCGACGCTGGATCGCGAGACGACCGAGCTGCGTCAGGTCGTGGCGCGCGCCGTCGACGAGCTCGACTCGGTGATGGCCGGCCGCGCCGGCGATGTCGGCACGGCTCTTTCCGACCGCGTCGCCGAGATCGCCACGGTGCTCGACGGGCGCCTCGCCGCGATCGAGACCCTGCTCGGCGAGCGGGGCGGCGCCCTCAATGCCAGCCTCGAGGCGCGCTCGAACGAGATCGAGACGCTGCTCGGCGATCACGGCGACCGCCTCGTCGCGGCGCTCGGCCAGCACGGCAACTCGGCCGCGGCCGAGCTCGCCGCCGCAGGCGGCCAGCTCGTCGAAACGATCGACGCCAGCCTCGCGCATTCGCTGCAGGCGCTCTCGACCCGCCAGGGCGAGCTTGCCGGCGCCATCGATTCCTCGGCACGGGCGCTGAAAGCCTCGATCGAAGGCGGTGTCGCCACCTCGGTGCTGTCGCTTGCGGCCGCCAACGACAAGGTGCGCGGCGACCTCACCGGCATCATCGAGCGGCTGACCACGCAGAGCGCGATGCTGCAGGACATGCTCGGCAGCGCGCACGGCAATCTTTCGGGCTTCGGCGACGCGATGGCGGCCCAGATCGCCGCATTCGAGGGCTCGCTCGGCCAGGTCTCCGGTCATATCGACCGGATCAACGAGAACGCCGGCCGCACGCTCGCCGACGCCGGCGGCGTGGCCGAGGCGCTCGCCGGCCATCACCGCACGATCGCCGAATCCTCGAACCAGCTGGCAGCGACGCAGGGCGATCTCGATCAGCGGCTCGGTGCCCGCCAGGAGGCGCTCGGCGGCCTGCTCGCGGCGATCACCGCCAAGCACGAGGACTTCGAGAACGTCATGCGCTCGTTCTCCGGGCTCATCGACGACAGCTTCAAGAAGGCCGAGTCGCGCGCCCGCGACATCGGCACCTTCCTGGCCGAAAACTCGCAGGCCTCGACGGGTATGATCGACCAGCAGTTCGCGGCGATCCGCGACAATGCCGGCAAGGAGCGCGAGCGCACCGCCGCGGCGCTGCGCGCGGCCTACGACCAGGCGACGCGCGAGATCGATCACGTGTTCGGTCAATCGACGCAGCGCTTCGAGGAGGCGGCCGCCTCCATGCGCGGCCTGTCGCAATCGATCGAGGCCGAACTCTCCGCGACGCGCGAGGAAGTCCGCCGCAACGCGATCGAGCTGCCGCGCGAGACGAGCGAGCAGGCGGCCGCGATGCGCCGCGTCGTCGGCGAGCAGATCCGGGCCCTGGGCGAGCTGACGGACATCATCACGCGCTCGGGCCGCTCGTTCGACGCCTCGCTGCCGAACCAGCCGGCGCAGCGCCCGGCGGATCGCCCGCAGGTCGATAGCGACGCACCGGCGCGCCTCGAAGCCG
Source organism: Beijerinckiaceae bacterium (assembly GCA_965277735.1). GTDB lineage: Bacteria > Pseudomonadota > Alphaproteobacteria > Rhizobiales > Beijerinckiaceae > RH-AL1. Next base: position 1,437,215 of record CBDIDO010000003.1, on the reverse strand, counting down.
CGCGACGCGAGCAGGAACGCCAGGAAGAGGCGCGCCGCGAACAGGCCAAGCAGGAGCAGGCCAAGCAGGAGCAGGCACGACAGGCACAGGCGCGGCAGGAAGAGGCGCGGCTCTCGCAGGTTCGGGAGGGTGAAAGGCAGCGCGAAGAGGAGCGCCAGCAGCAGACCCGGCTCGAGGTCGCACGCGAGGAGCAGGCGCGGCTCGAGCGGGCTCGCCAGCAGGCGCAGCGCCAGGGGCCGCCCTCGCCGGGCCAGCGCGGCCCAGGTGGTGCTCAGGGTGGCTGGATGTCGGACCTTCTGGCCCGCGCCTCGCTCGACGACGAGCCGCAGCAGACGAACGGCCAGGCGCAGCCGCGCAGCGACGGACGCGCCGCGGCGCCGCTCGAGGCGATCTCGACCGACATCGCGCGCATGGTCGATCCCGATGCGGCCGCCAACGCCTGGGAGCGCTACCGGCGCGGCGAGGACGATGCGTTCAACGCCTCGATCTACAAGGGTCGCGGGGCGCAGACGTTCGACGACATCCGCCGCCGCTACAAGGACGACAGCGGCTTCCGCGCCACCGTCGACCGCTACGTGCAGGAGTTCGAGCGTCTGCTGTCGCAGATCCAGAACGACGATCCGGACGACCGCGTGCTCCGCGGCTACCTCGGCTCGGACTCGGGCAAGGTCTATACGATGCTCGCGCATGCGGCGGGGCGGATCGCGTAAGTCGAGCGGAGCGGCGGCGCCCCGCGCGCCGTCGCGCGCGAGGCGTGCGCCCTCCAAGCAAAGTTGCCAGTCGGCCTGTAAGCCGGGTTCTGTACGGTGCGACGCCTTGCAGCGCCGCACGTGACGGCCATTCCTCTGGGACGGCCGTTGCCGGCCGCCTCGAGCAACCAACCCGGGCGACGGTCGGTAGACAGACCTGAAGCTTGCGCCCCGTGTCGCCCCTATTCGGTCTTGCTCCCGGTGGGGCTTGCCGTGCCGTCCCTGTTGCCAGGCCCGCGGTGCGCTTTTACCGCACCCTTTCACCCTTACCGGCAGACCCGAGGGCCGGCCGGCGGTTTGCTTTCTGTGGCGCTTTCCCTGGGGTCGCCCCCGCCGGACGTTATCCGGCACCGTGTCTCACTGGAGCCCGGACTTTCCTCCGCCCTTTCGAGCGGCGGCCGTCCGGCCGACTGGCTGCGCGGGATTAGGGTCTGGCGCTGCCGCGGTCAATTCGCTTCATCAATTTGCCCGAAGCGCCCGGCATCGGGATGCAGGAAGCTTGGAAGCAACATGCGTCGTTTCATGATCGGCATCGGCCTCATCGTCCCGCTGGTGACCGCCGGCTGCGGCACTTCGTTCAGGCAGCCGCCGCCGGAGGGTGTCGCGCGCGCGCCGGCCGGGGTGACGTCCGGGCCGGCCTGCCGCGTCTGGGACGAGGACATGTTCGGCCGCCGCTATTGCCGCGTCCGTTACGTCTATGGAAGCGGCTCTTGAGCGCGCCGCTGCATCCCGACAGCCCGCTCGTCGCCGACCTCGCGCCTTCGCCGAACTTCGGCGACCGACGCGGCAAGGGGATCGACTCCCTGATCCTGCACTACACCGGCATGGCGACGGGCGCCGCCGCACTCACGCGCCTGACCGATGCCACGTCCGGCGTCTCGTGCCACTACCTCGTGTGGGAGGACGGGCGCATCACGCAGCTCGTGGCGGAGGCGGCGCGCGCCTGGCACGCCGGCCGCTCGTCGTGGGCGGCCGAGACCGACATGAACTCGATCTCGATCGGGATCGAGATCGTCAACCGCGGCAGCGCCGGCGGCGCCCCGCCCTACCCCGTCGTGCAGGTCGAGGCGGTCGCGGCGCTGGCGAAGGATATCTGCGTCCGCCAGGGGATCGCGCCGCACCGCGTGCTGGCGCATTCCGACATCGCGCCGGACCGCAAGGACGATCCCGGCGAGTGGTTTCCCTGGGCGAGGCTGGCCGCGGCGGGCGTGGGTGTCTTCGTCGGAGCGGCGGCCGCCGACAAAAGTTCGCCGGTGTCCATCGGCGACCTGCAACGCCAGCTTACCGCCTTCGGCTACGTCTGCCCCGCGTCCGGGATGCTGGATGCGGATACGACGAACGTCGTCATCGCATTCCAGCGCCACTTCCGGCCGACCCAGGTCGATGGCATCCCCGATCCGGAGACGGTCGCCGTTCTCCAAATGCTTATGAGCCTACGACCACGCTGACGATTCGTTTCCTGCAACGCCTCCAGTCCGAACGGGTTGTAGGGCTGTCGACGCGATCAACCGTCCGATCGTCCGGTTTCGTTCCTTCAATGCCTTAGCCGTCAGTCGTACGACGAGAGGTCGCGGAGGGAGGGCTTGCGGCGATCACGACGATGTGGGAAAAAAGCCCACGAAAATCGCGGCGACGGTGAAACGCTTGGTCCGCACGTGCGTTTTCGGTGTATCTCTTGCCATTGCGGCAGGGAACAATGGAGGTGAATTTGAAGCTCAAGATGATCGGGCTCCTCGCAGCCCTCGCGTTCGCGGCGCCTGTCGCCGCCATTGCCGCCCCTGCTGGCGGCCTCACCGCGCAGGCCGTTTCGCCTGCGACCTCGGCGCCGGCGATCGAGTCGGACGCCGCCGCGACCCCGGGCACGACCGCCAAGATCGACAAGGTCTGGTGGCGCGGTGGCTATGGCTGGCGTGGCCGTGGCTTCGGCTTCCGCCGCTTCGGCTACGGCTACGGCTACCGCCGCCCGTTCTTCGGCGGTTATTACGGCTACGGCTGGCGTCGTCCGTTCTTCCGTCGTCGCTTCTACTACTAAGCCGACCCGCATTCGCGTGAGATCGAGCCGGGGCGAAAGCCCCGGCTTTTTTGTGCCCTGCGACTGAGAGCTACTCGGCCGCGACGGCCTGCGCCTCGCCCGCCGGGTCGTAGTTGAGGATCGGCGCCAGCCAGCGCTCCATCTCGGCGACGTCCATCTTCTTGCGCTGCGCGTAATCCTCGACCTGGTCGCGCTCGATCTTGGCGACGCCGAAATAGGCGGCCTCGGGATGCGCGAGGTAGAGCCCCGAGACCGACGAGCCCGGCCACATCGCGTAGCTCTCGGTCAGCTTCACGCCGACGCGCCGCTCCGCCTTGAGCAGATCGAACAGCGTGACCTTCTCGGTATGATCGGGCTGCGCGGGATAGCCCGGCGCCGGGCGGATGCCGCGGTAGTCCTCGGTGAGAAGCTCCTCGGGCGTCGGTGCCGGCCCGGTCTCGTAACCCCAGAACTCGCGGCGCACGCGCTCGTGCATCCACTCGGCGAAAGCCTCGGCGAGACGATCCGCCAGCGCCTTGACCATGATCGACGAATAATCGTCGTTGGCACGCGAGAAGCGCTCCGAGATGCGCTCCTCGTTGGCACCGGCCGTGACGACGAAGGCACCGATATAGTCCGGCTTCCCACTGTCCTTCGGCGCGATGTAGTCGGACAAAGCGACGTTCGAGCGCCCGTCGCGCTTGACGAGCTGCTGGCGCAGCGTGTGCAGCGTGGCGAGATGCTCGCCGCGCGACTCGCCGGTGTAGAGCTCGATGTCATCGCCGACGGCATTCGCCGGCCAAAAGCCGATGACACCCTTGGGATCGAACCAGCGCTCCTCGACGATCTTCTTCAGCATCGCCTGCGCGTCGTCGAACAGAGCACGCGCGGCCTCGCCTTTCTCAGGGTCGTCGAGCAGCGCTGGGTAGCGGCCCTTCATCTCCCAGGTCTGGAAGAACGGCGTCCAGTCGATGTACTTGGCGAGCTCGGCGACGTCCGGGCTCGACATCGTCCGCTCGCCGGTGAATTGCGGCTTCGGCGGATCGTAGGAGGCCCAATCGATCTTCGGCGCATTCGCACGCGCCTTGGCGAGCGGCAGGCGCGCCTTGTCGCGCTCGCCCTTGGCGTGCGTGTCGGCGACCTTCTGGTACTCGGCGCGGATCGTCTCGATGTACTTGTCGCGCTGGTTCTCGGCGAGCAGCGACTGCACGACGCCGACCGCGCGGCTCGCATCCGTCACGTAGACCGTCTGGCCGCGCTTGTAGTTCGGGTGAATCTTCACCGCCGTGTGGACGCGGCTCGTCGTCGCGCCGCCGATCAGCAGCGGGATGCTGAAGCCCTCGCGCTCCATCTCGGCCGCGACGAAGCTCATCTCTTCCAGCGACGGCGTGATGAGGCCCGAGAGCCCGATCGCGTCGACGTCCTGCTCGCGCGCGGTGTCGAGGATCTTCTTGGCCGGCACCATCACGCCGAGGTCGATGATGTCGTAGTTGTTGCAGGCGAGCACGACGCCGACGATGTTCTTGCCGATGTCGTGCACGTCGCCCTTGACGGTCGCCATCAGGATCTTGCCCTTGCCGCGCTTGTCGATCTTGCCCTCGGACTCGGCACGCTTCTTCTCCTCCTCCATGTACGGCAGGAGATAGGCGACGGCCTTCTTCATCACGCGCGCCGACTTCACCACCTGCGGCAGGAACATTTTTCCACTGCCGAAGAGATCCCCGACGACGTTCATGCCGTCCATCAGCGGACCCTCGATCACGTCGAGCGTGCGGGTGGATTGGGCGCGTGCTTCTTCCGTGTCCTCGTCGACGAACTCGGTGATCCCGTTGACGAGCGCATGCTGCAGGCGCTTCGCCACCGGCGCCTCGCGCCAGGCGAGATCCTTGCCCTGCTTCTCGGCGCCCTTGCCCTTGAAGCTCTCGGCGAGCTCGAGCAGCCGCTCGGTCGAATCCTCGCGGCGGTTCAGCACCACGTCCTCGCAGGCGTCGCGCAGCGCGGGCTCGATATCCTCGTAGACGCCGAGCTGTCCGGCGTTGACGATGCCCATGTCCATGCCCGCGCTGATCGCGTGGTACAGGAAAACCGAGTGCATCGCCTCGCGCACCCGCTCGTTACCGCGGAACGAGAAGCTCAGGTTCGAGACACCACCCGAGATGTGCACCAGCGGATGCCGCCTGCGGATCTCGCGCGTCGCCTCGATGAAATCGACGCCGTAATTGTTGTGCTCCTCGATGCCCGTCGCGACCGCGAAGATGTTGGGATCGAAGATGATGTCCTGCGGCGGGAAGCCGACCTGCTCGGTGAGGATCTTGTAGGCGCGCGAGCAGATCTCGACCTTGCGGTCCTTGGTGTCGGCTTGCCCGTTCTCGTCGAAGGCCATCACCACGACCGCGGCGCCGTAACGGCGCACGGTCTTCGCGTCGGCAATGAACTTCTCCTCGCCCTCCTTCATCGAGATCGAGTTGACGACGGCCTTGCCCTGCACGCACTTGAGGCCGGCCTCGATGATCGCGAACTTCGACGAGTCGATCATGATCGGTACGCGCGCGATGTCGGGCTCGGCAGCGATCAGGTTGAGGTAGTCGACCATCGCGGCCTGCGAGTCGAGCAGACCCTCGTCCATGTTGATGTCGATCACCTGCGCGCCGTTGGCGACCTGGTCGCGCGCGACGTCGAGCGCGGTGGCGAAGTCGCCTTCCTTGATGAGCTTGCGGAACTTGGCCGAGCCCGTCACGTTCGTGCGCTCGCCGACGTTGACGAAGCGGATGTCCGACGTCAGCGTGAATGGTTCGAGGCCCGACAATCGCAAAAGCGGCTCGATCTCCGGCACTTTTCGTGGCGCGACGCCTTCGATCGCCTTGGCGATTGCGCCGATGTGGTCGGGCGTCGTGCCACAGCAGCCGCCGAGGATGTTGACGAGGCCGCTCTCCGCGAATTCCTTGACGAGCCCGGCCATGTACTCGGGGCTCTCGTCGTAGAGGCCGAACTCGTTGGGCAGGCCGGCATTCGGGTAGGCGCAGATCAGCGTGTCGGCGACACGCGACAGCTCGGCCAGATGCGCGCGCATCTCGCGCGCGCCAAGCGCGCAATTGAGCCCGACCGACAGCGGCTTGACGTGCTCCATCGAGTCCCAGAACGCCGTCGGCGTCTGGCCCGACAGCGTGCGGCCGGACAGGTCGGTGATCGTGCCGGACACCATGATCGGCAGGTCGCAGCCGAGCTCGGCATAGGCCATCTCGATGCCGGCGAAGGCGGCCTTGGCGTTCAGCGTATCGAAGATCGTCTCGATCACGAGGATGTCGGCGCCGCCCTCGACGAGCGCCTTCGCGGCCTCGGCATAGGCGTCGGCCAGCTCGTCGAAGCTGACGGCGCGAAAGCCGGGATTGTTGACGTCCGGCGAGATCGAGGCGGTGCGGTTGGTCGGCCCGAGCGAGCCGACGACGAAACGGGGCTTGCCGTCCTCCTTCGTCGCGCGATCGCAGGCGGCACGCGACAGCCGCGCGCCTTCGCGGTTCAGCTCGGGCACCAGCTCCTGCATGCCGTAATCGGCCTGCGCGATCGTGGTCGAGGAGAAGGTGTTGGTCGCAACGAGATCGGCGCCGGCCTTGGCGTAGGCGTAATGGATGTCCTCGATCGCCTGCGGCTGCGTCAAGATCAGGAGATCGTTGTTGCCGCGCACGTCCTGCGGCCAGTCCTTGAAGCGCTCGCCACGGAACTGCTCCTCGGTGAACCTGTGCTGCTGGATCATCGTGCCCATGGCACCATCGAGCACGAGAATGCGCTCGCGCGCGGCCTCCAGCAGGGCCTTGCGGACCGCCGCGCCCTTGGTTGCCAGATCGCTCATTCAGGCTGCTTTCTGTTCGCGGAAGACCGGGCGCATGCCGAGCAAGTGGCAGATCGCATAGACGAGATCGGCCCGGTTCATCGTGTAGAAATGGAAATTGTAGACGCCGCGATCGACCAGATCGAGCACCTGTTCGGCGGCGACCGTCGCGGCGACGAGGCGGCGCGTCGCGGGATCGTCGTCGAGGCCCTCGAAGCGCTCGGCGAGCCAGGCCGGCACCGAGGCGCCGGTGCGCTTGGCGAAGCCCGCCGTCTGCTTGAAGTTCTGCACCGGCACGATGCCCGGCACGATCGGGATGTTGATGCCGCGCGCTCGCACCTTGTCGAGGAAGCGGACGTAAATCTCGTTGTCGAAGAAGAACTGCGTGATCGCGCGCGTCGCGCCGGCGTCGACCTTGGCCTTCAGCACGTCGATGTCGGCGTCGATGGAGGCCGATTCGGGATGGCCCTCGGGGTAGGCGGAGACCGAGATCTCGAAATCGCCGACGCGCTTCAGGCCTGCGACGAGCTCGGTCGAGGTCTGGTAGCCGTCGGGATGCGCGACGTAGGCCGTGCCGGGCCCCGTCTGCGGATCGCCGCGCAGCGCCACGACGTGGCGCACGCCGCACTCCCAATAGTCGCGTGCCACGGCATCGACTTCCTCGCGGCTCGCGGCGACGCAGGTGATGTGCGCGGCCGGGCGCACATGCGTCTCGGTGATGATGCGATCGACGGTGGCGTGCGTGCGCTCGCGCGTCTTGCCGCCGGCGCCGTAGGTGACGGAGACGAAGCTCGGATTGAGCGGCGCCAGCCGGCGCAGCGAGTCCCACAGCGTCTCCTCCATCTCCGGCGTCGCCGGCGGAAAGAACTCGAACGAGACGTTGAAGCGCGGGCGCGAGCCGCGGCTGAGGCGTGTCATGGCAGCGGACTGCATGGTTAGGCGATCTCCAGCATGGAGAGGGGAAGCGCATCGGATTGGATGCGGCGGTCATGCCCCATCCACAGCGATACAGTGAGCGTGCCGGCGCCTTCGGGGGCGAGGTCGCGGGTCAGCGTGATGTCGAGGCCGGCCTCGGTCATCACGGCTGCGATCTCCTCGTGCGAGAAGCCGAGCCGCCGGTGAGCGTGAGCGGCGCGCAGGCTCTCCTCCTGATGTGGCGCGAAATCGACCACGAGCAGGCGGCCGCCCGGCCGCAGCGTGCGCGCGGCCTCGCGCAGCGCGCGCGCGGGATCATCGAGATAGTGCAACACCTGGTGGACGACGACGACGTCGAACGCGTCGCGCTCCACCGGCAGCGCGAAGATGTCGCCCTGGCGAAGCTGTGCGTTGCGCAGGCCCGCGCGGCTGAGGCGATCGCGGGCGATGCCCAGCATCTGCGGCGACTGGTCGATACCGAGCGCGCGCCCAGCCTGCGGCGCGAGCAGCTCCAGCATGCGGCCGGTGCCGGTGCCGACATCGAGAAGGGCGCCGAACGGCTTCGTGCCCAAAGCCTCGTGGATGGCGGTTTCGACCGTCTCCTCGGCGATGTGCATCGCGCGCACCTCGTCCCAGGTCGCGGCATGGGTTGCGAAATAGCCGGCCGCTTGCGTCGCCCTCGCGCGCCGCACCTCGGCGAGGCGTGCGCGATCGGCAGTGAGCACGGGGTCGGCAGGATCGATCGCGGCGACGATCTCGTGCGCGAGATGCGCTGATGTGCCCGACTGCGCGACGAGCAGGAACACCCAGGCGCCCTCGCGATGCCGCTCGACCAGGCCCGCCTCGACGAGAAGCTTCAGGTGGCGCGAGATGCGCGGCTGCGACTGGCACAGGATCGCGACCAGCTCACTGACCGTCAACTCGGCGTCGCTGAGCAGCGCCAGAAGCCGCAAACGGGTGGGTTCGCCGGCCGCCGTGAGGGCGGCGAGCGCATCGTCGAAGGAAGTGTGCTGGATGATCGCGGCGCTCATGAGACGAGATATATACATATCTTTATGTCTGTAAAGCGGCGCTGAGATTGGTCGGCGCTTTCCTGTGGGCTTCGCGGGCTCAACAGCCCTTGCAGATGCTCTTGTCGATCTGATTGTCCTGGCGCTGGATCGCCCGCTCCTGCGTTGTGGTGCCGCCCGACTGGGATACGCCGGGGTTCGGGACCGTGGCGCCGGAAGAGGTGATGTGGGGATCGTGGGCATACGGGTCGGCGTGGCCCGGCGCGACGTCGGCCGACGGGACCTGCGCGACGGCGGACGTGGCGAAAGCGAGTGTCGCGGCCAGCGCAACCGCGGCCAGGAGGCTACGCGAGGATGACATCGATGATCTCCGGATCATGTCAGCCTCAAATTGCGCCTGAAGGCCATACGGTCAATCCAACAGTAGCCTGAACGTCGGGATCGTCCTCGGCCTTCCCTCCTCCCGCTTGCGGGAGAAAGAAGAGCCGCGGACACGGAGGCAGAACGCCCCTAGCTGCCGAACACCCGCGCGAAGATCGCGTCGACATTCTTCAGGTGGTACCCGAGGTCGAACAGCGCCTCCAACTCTTCCGGCGACAGCGCCTTGCGGACGTCCGGATCGGCGATCAGCAGCGGCAGGAACTCGCCCTCCCCGCGCCAGACCGGCATCGCGTTGCGCTGGACCAGCGCGTACGCGTCCTCGCGCGACACACCCTTCTGGGTCAGAGCCAGCAGGACGCGCTGCGAATGGACGAGGCCACCGAGCCGGTCGAGGTTCTTCTGCATGTTGGCGGGATAGACGACGAGCTTCTCGATCACGCCGGTCATGCGCGCCAGCGCGAAGTCGAGCGTCACCGTCGCGTCCGGGCCTATCATCCGCTCGACCGAGGAATGCGAGATGTCGCGCTCGTGCCAGAGCGCGACGTTCTCCATCGCCGGCACCGCCATGCCGCGCACCAGGCGCGCGAGGCCGGTGACGTTCTCGGTCAGCACCGGATTGCGCTTGTGCGGCATCGCCGACGAGCCCTTCTGGCCCTCGGAGAAGAACTCCTCGACTTCCAGCACCTCGGTGCGCTGCAGGTGGCGGATCTCGATCGCCAGGCGCTCGAGGCTCGAAGCGACGACGCCGAGCGTGGCGAAGAACATCGCGTGGCGGTCGCGCGGGATCACCTGCGTCGAGATCGGCTCGACCGCGAGCCCCAGCTTTTCCGCGACATGCGCTTCGACGCGCGGGTCGATATTGGCGTAGGTGCCGACGGCACCGGAGATCGCGCAGGTCGCGACCTCCCTGCGCGCCGCGACGAGCCGTTCGCGGCAGCGCGCGAACTCGGCATAGGCCTGCGCGAGCTTCAGCCCGAAGGTGACGGGCTCGGCGTGGATGCCGTGCGAGCGGCCGATCGTCGGCGTCAGCTTGTGCTCGATCGCGCGCGCCTTCAGCGCCGCCAGCAGAGCATCGACGTCGGCGATCAGGATGTCGGCAGCGCGCGCGAGCTGCACCGCGAGGCAGGTGTCGAGCACGTCGGACGAGGTCATGCCCTGGTGCACGAAGCGCGAGTCCGGCCCGATGAACTCGGCGAGATGGGTAAGGAAGGCGATGACGTCGTGCTTGGTGACGCGCTCGATCTCGTCGATGCGCGCGACGTCGAAGGTGACGTGCCCGGCCTTCTCCCAGATCGCCTTTGCGCTAGCCGCAGGGATCACGCCGATCTCGGCCAGCGCGTCGCAGGCATGCGCCTCGATCTCGAACCAGATGCGGAACCGCGTCTGCGGCTCCCAGACGGCGACCATGGCGGGGCGGGAATAGCGGGGGATCATCGAAGGCACTCTCTGAAGCGGCGCGCTCTTCCTTCTCCCGCTTGCGGGAGAAGGTGGCCTCGCGTCGGCGAGGGTCGGATGAGGGGTCTGGCCGCTCAGCTCGATGCATCTCGGAGAGGCGGACAAGCCCCTCATCCGACCCGACTTCGTCGGGCCACCTCCTCCCGCAAGCGGGAGAAGGAGGGCGCGCTGCCTTACGCCAATTCTCCATGAGCGGCCAGTGTGCTAGCTGCTCCGCTCCGAGGAGACAGCATGACCGACCTCGCCGCGGCCTACGCGCATTGCGAGGCCGAGCTGCGCCGCGACGATCCCGACCGCTGGATCGCGAGCCTCTACTGGCCGCAGGCGGCGCGCCCGCACACGCACGCCCTGCTCGCCTTCTCGCTCGAGATCGCCCGCGTGCGCGCGACCGTGTCCGAGCCGATGCCGGGCGAGATCCGTTACCAATGGTGGCGCGACGCGATCGAGGGTGGCCAAGGCGGCGGCAATCCCGTCGCCGAGGCGCTGATCGACACGATCGCCCGCTTCAACCTCGATCCGGAGCGGCTGCTGGCGCTGATCGAGGCGCGCAGCTTCGACCTCTACGACGACCCGATGCCGTCGGAGGACGCGCTCGAAGCCTACCTGCGTGACACGTCATCGACCTTGTTCGAGGCGATCGCCCGCGTGCTGGCCGCCGGCCGGCTGCCGCCGCCTTGCGTCGACGAAGCCGGCCGCGCCTACGCGCTCACCGGCCTGCTGCGCGGCCTGCCGTGGCAGGTGATGCGCGGGCAGCTGTTCCTGCCGCTCGACCTGCTGGCGCGCATCCAGCTGCCGCCCGAGCATGTGCTGGCGCACCGCAATTCGCCGGCGCTCGGGCTGGTGCTCAACGCGCTGCGCGCGCGGGTGCGCAATCATCTCGACGCGATGAAGGCCGGGCTGCCGAAGGCCGGCCCCGCGGCCGCCGCCTGCCTGCCGGCGTTCCTGTGCGAGCCGTATCTGCGGAGGATGGAAGCGCCGGGGTTGAATCCGTTCGAAATGCCGATCGAGCTGCCGCGCTGGCGGCGGCAATGGGTGCTGTGGCGGGCGGCGCGCAGGCTGTGATGTGTTCGTGAAAGACAAAGAGATCACCTAAAATAAAAACATCTTCCAAGATCTTCCGAAATACTAATACATTATATCACAGAATATATTGAATAATTTGTTTACAAACTCAACTTCGCCACCTCCTGAGGAGAGAGGGCCTGCGAAAAACTATCTGAAAAAAAACAGTGTAAAACTCTTTGTCGATCATCTGCCCGAGTGTTGTTGAAGCACCAGAGGCGTCGACTGTATGGACGCTAATATGCGGATGACGAAGTGCGTTTCCAGCACTGAGATAAAAACCAACCAGCGCGCGCTCATCGCAGCGAACAATGAAAATAGACGGAAGAGAGTCAAACGTTCGTACCTGCAACGAGCCCTTGATAGATTTGTCTGAGATCTTCTTCATTGTAAGAAGCGTGTTTTTGACCTGCTGCCTCCCGGCATTCTCGTCGCCAAAGACAATTTTCGCCCGCTCTCTCAAAAAGCTCGATTCAGGGTGCAGCAGTGCTATTTGCACTACAAAATTTCTATGCTGGAGCTTCGAGTGAAGAGTGTCTTCTAATATGGTAGGATCGACGAAGAAGGGCACTATCACAGTAATATTTCGCTTTGCAGTCTCCAAGAATTCCGTCAGTTCCGTCGTGCTTAAAGACGTTGTGACGTCGGTGATACCGGCGCCCTCGAGCTTCCGGAGCTTTCGAAGTCGCTCGGCAAGTGCTGCCTCCACATGCTCGATAATTTCCGCGTCACGATCCCTTCGGAGAAGGAATTCCCACACCAGGATTGAAAGCCCGAGGGGAAAAACACCAAGGGCGACGTCGCGCGCGGGGTCGAACCACCAATCTTCCGGATGGTGGTAAACCACACGCAGGTAGGTCAAGCCTGCGAAAACGCCGAAGCTGATCAACGCCCAAACAAAGAGCTTCAATCTAACAACGCGACTCGCCATGAACGCGCCACCCATGAAATACTGCATACCGGGACACTATATTCAATAGAACAATAAAGAATCTATCCGTCAAGAGAAAGCCGCAAAAGACCGCCGCTCAGTGCCGCGCCATCCTGTTCCACGCATCCAGCCCGGCGATCTTGTAGGCCTCGGCGAGCGTCGGATAGTTGAACGTGTTCTCGATGAAGAACTCGATCGTCCCCTTCAGGTTGAGCACCGCCTGGCCGATGTGGATCAGCTCGGTGGCGCCTTCGCCGATGATGTGGGCGCCGAGCAGGCGCCGCGTCTCCATCGAGAAGATCAGCTTCATCATGCCGGTGCGCAGGCCCATGATCTGGCCGCGCGAGGTCTCGCGGAAGCGGGCGATGCCGCACTCGTAGGAGATGCCCGCCTTGCGCACCTCCTCCTCCGACATGCCGACGGTCGAGATCTCGGGCACCGAGTAAATGCCGTAGGGAAAGCCCTCGGGCTTGTGCGACACCGGCAGGCCGAAGGCGTGGCAGGCGGCGAGACGGCCCTGCTCCATCGAGGTCGAGGCGAGGCTCGGGAAGCCGATGACGTCGCCGGCGGCGTAGATGTGCGGCACGGAGGTCTGCAGCGTCTCCGCGTTCACGGTGAGCCGGCCGCGCTTGTCGACGACGAGGCCGGCAGCCTCGATGTTCAGCTCGTCCGTCGCCCCGACGCGGCCGGCGGCGTAGAGGAGCGAATCCGTCTGCACGACCTGGCCGTTGGCGAGCGTGACGGTCGGATTGCCACGCTCGTTGATCGCGATCTTGGCGATCGCCGAGCCGAGCCGCATCTGCAGCTTGCGGTCGCGCATGTCGTGGATCAGCTCGTCCATCAATTCCTTGTCGACGAAATCGAGGAAGGTCGGCCGCGGCTCGATCAGCGTGACGGCGACGTCGAGCGCGGAAAAGATCGTCGCGTATTCGACGCCGATGACGCCGGCGCCGACCACAGCGAGGCTGCGCGGCAGGCGTTTCAGGTCGACGATCTCGTCGGAATCGAGCACGTTGGTGCCGTTGAAGGGCACGTGGTCCGGCCGGAAGGGCCGGGTACCGACGGCGATCAGCACGAACTGCGCCGAGACGACGCGGATCTCGTCGCGATCGCCGGTGATCTCGACGCGGTGCGGATCGAGGAAGCGGGCGTGGCCGCGCGCGGTGCGCACGCCGTTGCGGCTGAACTGATGCTCCAGCACCTCGACCTCGTGGTCGAGCGTCTTGGCCATGCGCATCATCAGGTCTTCCGCCGCGATCTCCTGCTTGACGCGGTAGTTGCGCCCGTAGAACCCGCGCTCGCGCCAGCCCGAAAGGTTGAGCACAGTCTCGCGCAGCGTCTTCGACGGGATCGTGCCGGTGTGCACCGAGACGCCGCCGACGCGGCGCCCCTTCTCGACCACGAGCACCGCCTTGCCGACCTTGGCCGCCTGGATCGCCGCGCGGCGCCCGGAGGGGCCGCTGCCGATTACGATCATGTCGAAGTCATACATGGGCGGAGCCTCGGCTGGGCGCTCCGACGAGTCTGGCAACGCGCCTGTGGTCACGTTCTGGCATCCCGGTCTGACGTGCGCATGAAGCTGCGCGATGGGCGAAGATCGTGCAAGTTCGACGCCAGAGAGCACCCGCAATGGGACGCTACGGCCGACTAGCACCGAGGCCGGCGAGGCCGGCGACCAGCGCGTCGAAGACGGCGCGGCACCGCGCGCTCGTGCGCAGATCCTCGTGCATGACGATCCATAGGTCGAGGTCGAGCGCGAATTCATCGGCGAGGACGCGCACGAGGTCGGGCGCGCGGCGCGCCAGCGGCACCTGGCAGGCGCCGATCCCGAAGCCGGCGCAGATTGCCCGCAGCTGGGCGACGTTGCTGTCGGTGCGCAGCGCGAAACTCGCGCGAGCGAGCGCCGGCACGCGGGCCGTGAAGGCGCGCAGCGCCGGCGTCTCGCGATCGAAGCCGATGAGATCGTGATCGGCGAGGTCGTGCAGCGTCTCCGGCGTGCCGCGCCGTGCGAGATAGTCGCGGTGCGCGTAGAACCCGAGCGGGATCGGCGCGAGCTTGCGCGCGATCAGCGCGCCTTGGGTGGGCGGGAACATGCGCACGGCAACGTCGGCGTCGCGGCGCAGCAGGTCGTCGGCCGCATCCGTCGCAACCAGCTCGATGACGAGCTTCGGGTGGGCCCGGTGCAGTGCCGCGAAGAGCGGCGGTAGATGCTCGATGGCGACGATCTCGCTGGCGCTGACCCGCACGGCGCCCTCGATCGCGCCGGCCCCGGCACTGGCCGCGCGTAGCAGCGCGGCGGCACTCGCCTCGAGCGCCTCGGCCTGCGGCGCGAGGTTTTGCGCCATCTCGGTTGCGACGAGGCCGCGCTGCGAGCGCACGAACAGGGATGCGCCGAGCGCCGTCTCGAGCGCGTCGAGCTGGCGCCCGACCGTCGGTTGCGTCAGGCCGAGGCGGCGCGCCGCGCCCGACAACGAGCCATCGCGCAGCACGGCGAGGAAGGTGCGGTACAAGCTCCAGTCCGGCTCTGTCATACGTTTTCGTATAGCATCTCTTAAGATTCAGCGAATTCTCAAGAGTGTCGACTTCGCTCACTTTGTCCCTCGTTGAAGAGATCGAGAGGAGAGATCGATGGGCGATACATTGGTGATGGGGCTGGGGCCGGTCGGGCGCGCGACGCTCGAGGCGCTGGCGGCGCGGGGCGATCGCGTGCGGGCCGCGCAGCGCAGCCGGCCGAAGACCCTGCCGGCGGGCGTCGACTTCGTCTCCAGCGACGTGCTCGACGGCGAGGCCGTGCGCCGCGCGCTCGACGGGGTTTCGCAGCTCGTGCTGGCGATCGGCTTTCCCTACGACGGCCGCGTCTGGCGCGAGGCGTGGCCGGCCGCGATGCGCAACGTCGTCGCGGCGGCATCAGCGACGGGCACCCGCGTGGTCTTCGTCGACGACCTCTACATGCACGGGCCGCAGGATGCGCCGCTGCGCGAGGACATGCCGCTCACGACGCACGGCGCCAAGCCCGCGATCCGCGCGGAGGTGACGCGCATCTGGCAGGCCGCCGCGGCGGCGGGCCAACTCAAGTTCGCGGCGCTGCGCTGCCCGGATTTCTACGGCCCCGGGGTCGGCCTCTCGCACATCGGCGACAGCGGCTTCGGGCGCCTCGCGCAGGGCAAGGCGGCGATGCTGGTCGCGCCGCCGGACACGCCGCACGAGTTCGCCTATGTGCCCGACATCGCCCGCGCGGTGCTGTCGCTGCTCGATGCGCCGGACGACGCCTACGGGCAGGCCTGGAACATGCCGAGTGCGCCGACCCGGACGCCGCGCGAGATCCTTGCCCTCGGGGCCGCGGCGCTCGGCGTTGCGCCGAAGGTGCAGGCGATCCCGCTCGCGCTGCTCCCGATCCTCGGGCTCGCGGTGCCGTTCCTGCGCGAGGTGCACGAGATGCGCTTCCTGTTCGATCGCCCTTACCGAGTGGATGCGAGCAAGTTCACGACGCGCTTCTGGTCGGACGTCACGCCGTTCGAGGTCGGCGCGCCGGCGACGGCCCGCTCGTTCGCAGCGCCAGCCGGGTGATCCAGCCACGGCGCCGTCATTGCGAGCCGCAGACGAAGCAACCCAGGGGGTGCAGGGCTCCGTTGCGCCACTTGTCGTCCTGCCGCCCCTGGGTTGCTTCGCTACGCTCGCAATGACGGCGGAAGGGGCCTCGCTCGATGCCGCCGACCTTAAACCACCGCTTTCCCCAGCCGCCCCGCGACATCCTGGATGAACTGCCAGGCCGTGCGCCCGGAGCGGCTGGCGCGAGTCGCCGCCCATTCGAGCGCCTCGGCCTGCAGTTTTTCCCGCGCGACACCGAGGTCGTAGTGCTCGGCATAGCCGAAGACCATGGCGAGGTACTCGTCCTGCGAGGACTTGTGGAAGCCGAGCCAGAGCCCGAAACGGTCTGACAGCGAGACCTTCTCCTCGACCGCCTCGCCGGGGTTGATGGCGGTGGCTCGCTCGTTGTCGACCATGTCGCGCGCCATCAGGTGGCGGCGGTTCGATGTCGCGTAGAAGAGCACGTTGGCCGGCCGCCCTTCGAGGCCGCCCTCGAGCACCGCCTTCAGCGACTTGTAGCTCGTGTCGTCGGCGTCGAACGAGAGATCGTCGCAGAAGATCAGGTAGCGGTGCGGCGTCGCGCGGATCAGCGCCATCAGGGGCGGCAGCGAGTCGATGTCCTCGCGATGGATTTCGATCAGCTTGAGCGGCAGCCCCTCCGCGTTGACCTGCGCGTGCGCCGCCTTGACGAGCGACGACTTGCCCATGCCGCGGGCGCCCCACAGCAGCACGTTGTTGGCCGCGTACCCCTTGGCGAAGCGCTCGGTGTTGCCGACCAGGATGTCGCGTACGTGGTCGATGCCGCGCAGCAACGCGAGCTCGACGCGGCTCACCTGCGGCACGGGCACCAGCGTGCCGGTCTCCGGGCGCCAGACGAAGGCGTCGGCGGCCGCGAGGTCGGGTGCCGGCGGCGGCTTCGGCACGAGCGCCTCGAGGGCATCGGCGATGCGGCGCAGGGCGTCGGCGGAGTCGGTGAGATCGGGGGCTGTCTTGGTCACGCGGCCTGCTTACGCCAGGATGCGGCACGGGGCGAGAGGCGCGCGCGCATGACGGACCAGGACGAGGAGGACGCCCTTCGCTTCAGGATCGGTATGCGCGTCACGCATCCGACGCTCGACCTCGCGCCGGTCCTGGCTCCGCTGGGCATCATTCCGATGCACAGCAAGGTCGCCGGCGCAGCACGCGTCGGGGTCAAGGGGCAGAGCCTGCCGGGCACCTATCGCTTCAGCTTCTGGAACTGGTCGCGCCAGATCAAGGGGGACCGGGACTTCGCTGCCGCGGCGCTTCGCCTGGCGGAGACGCTCGCGCCGCACCGGGAGCTGTTTCAAACGCTCAAGGGGTCCGGCGGCAGCGTTGCGATCAGCCTGGCGCTGATCGGCTCGAACAATATCGACGCGACGCTCTTCGTTCGCGACATGGCGCGGCTCGCCGACCTCGGGATCGATCTCGATATCGAGGTGTTTCCGCACATGAGTGATTACGATTGAGCCTGCGCGCTTCGCGGCTGCAGCAGGCGGCGCGCGAGAAGGTGACCGAAGCGTAATCTCGGCCGCCCACACCCTGGCATTGCTTTCGCCCCCTTCGCCGCTATAACGCCGCCAGTCGCCGTCAGGGCGGGGCCATCGGGAGCACGACCATCTTCATCACGCCTGCCTTCGCCCAGACCGCGGGGGCCCCAGCGGGAACGGACCAGATCCTCCAGCTGCTCATGCCGGTCGCGATGATCGGTGCGATCATGTATGTCCTCGTGCTGCGCCCGCAGCAGCGGGCGGCGCGCGAGCGCGCCGATCTGCTGAAGAACATCCGCCGTGGCGACACGGTGGTCACCAGCGGCGGCATCATCGGCAAGGTCACCAAGGTCGTCGACGACACCGAGCTCGAGGTCGAGATCGCCGCCAACGTGCGCGTGCGCGTCGCCCGCGCCATGGTGTCGGACGTCCGCGCCAAGGGCGAGCCGGTCAAAGACGTGGCGAAGCCCGCCGCCTGAGCGGACGCTGGCGGCCTGCGCGCCGTCCTTTTTCGAATCGACTGAAAAGACATGCTGCGTTTCTCGACCTGGAAGATCGTCTCCATCCTCGGCATGATCGTCGTGGCGGTCCTCCTCGTCGTGCCGAGCATGCTGAGCGCCCCGACCCGCGACGCGCTCGACGCGCACATGCCCTCCTGGGCCAAGCCCCGCACGCTGACCCTCGGCCTCGATCTGCAGGGCGGCTCGCACGTGCTTCTGCAGGTCGACGGCACCGACGTGGTCAAGACAATGGTCGGCAACCTGCGCGACGACGTCCGCCGCATCCTGCGCGAGGAGAAGGTTGCGACGACGGGCGGCATCGGCACCAAGCCGCGCGGCGTCGAGTTCCGCATCGCCGATGCCGGCGAGCTCGCCAAGGTCATGCCCAAGCTGCGCGCGCTGGCGAACCCGACCGCCTCGGTCTTCGGCTCGACCGGCGAGTCCGCCTACAACGTGACGACCAATGCCGAGACGATCGACGTCGACGTCACCGACGCGGGCGTGAACGACAAGATCCGCCGCGCCGTCGACCAGTCGATCGAGGTCATCCGCCGTCGCGTCGACGCGCTCGGCACCACCGAACCCTTGATCGAGCGCGAGGGCAACGACCGCGTGCTGGTTGAGGTGCCCGGCCTGCAGGATCCCGACAAGCTGAAGCAGATCCTCGGCACGACGGCCAAGCTCACGTTCCAGCTCGTCGCCCAGCCCGGCGCCAACCCCGGCGATGTCGAGATGCTGGAAGACGGCGAGCATCCCGGCGGCCAGAAGGTGGCCGTCGAGAAGCGCATCATGGTGGAAGGCGGCGACCTCACCGACGCGCAGCCGGGCTTCGACCAGCAAAACCAGCAGCCGATCGTCAACTTCAAGTTCAACATCCGCGGCGGCCAGCGCTTCGGCCAGGTGACCAGCGAGAACGTCGGCCGCCCCTTCGCCATCGTGCTCGACGGCAAGGTGATCTCGGCGCCGCGCATCCTCGGCCCGATCATGGGCGGCTCGGGCCAGATCTCGGGCAGTTTCACGGTCGAGCAGGCCAACAACCTGTCGATCCTGCTGCGCGCCGGCGCCCTGCCCGCCAAGCTCGTGATCATCGAGGAGCGCACCGTCGGCCCAGGCCTCGGCCAGGATTCGATCAACGCCGGCGAGCGCGCGGCCTATGTCGGCGCCGCCCTCGTCTTCGGCTACATGCTGATCACCTACGGGACGTTCGGCATCTTCGCCAACATCGCGCTGGCGGTGCACATCAGCTTCATCTTCGCCGGCCTGGTGCTGCTCGGCGCCACGCTCACCCTGCCCGGCATCGCCGGCATCGTGCTGACGATCGGCATGGCAGTGGACTCGAACGTGCTGATCTACGAGCGCATCCGCGAGGAGAACCACGCCGGGCGCTCGATCATCCAGTCGCTCGACACCGGCTTCAAGCGCGCCTTCGGGACGATCGTCGATTCGAACGTCACGATGTTCGTCGCCGCCGCGATCCTGTATTTTCTCGGCGCCGGCCCGGTGCGCGGCTTCGCCGTGTCGATGGGTCTCGGCATCCTGACGTCGATCGTCACCGCCGTGACGATGACCCGCATGATGATCGCGCTCTGGTACCGCTACCGGCGGCCCACCAAGCTGCCGATATGAGTTAGATTGAGCCGATGAAGCTTCTCCGCCTCGCGCCGGAAAACACCAAGTTCGGCTTCATGCGCTTCCGGCGCGTGAGCTATCCGTTCTCGGCTGTCATGTCGATCGTCTCGGTCGTCCTGTTCCTGACGGTCGGCATGAATTACGGCATCGATTTCGCCGGCGGCACGCTGATCGAGGTGCAGGCGACCTCCGGCCACGCCGACCTCTCCGGGCTGCGCAAGGCCACGGAATCGATGAACGTCGGCCCCGTCGGCGTGCAGGGCCTCGGCACGCCGGCCGATGTCGCGATCCGTTTCGGCCTGCAGCCCGGCGGCGATCAAGCACAGGAAGGTGCCGTCGAGCGCGTCACCAAGGCGATCGGCCCCGGCTACAAGATCCGCCAGACCGCCGTCGTCGGCCCGACGATCTCCGGCGAGCTCGTGCAATCCGGCACGCTCGGCGTCGTCATCTCGATCCTTGCCGTGCTCTGCTATCTCTGGTTCCGCTTCGAATGGCAGTTCGCCGTCGGCGCCATCATCGCGACGATGCACGACCTGCTGCTCACCGTCGGCTTCTTCTCGATCACCCAGCTCGAGTTCAACACGACATCGATCGCCGCGATCCTCACGATCGTCGGCTACAGCCTCAACGAGACGGTCGTGGTGCTCGACCGCATCCGCGAGGTGATGAAGAAGTACCGCAAAATCTCGACCAACGAGCTGATCGACATCTCGGTCAACGCGGTGCTGCCGCGCACGATCATGACGGCGACGACTGTGTTCCTCGCCCTGCTCTCGCTCGTCCTGTTCGGCGGCGACGTGATCCGCTCGTTCTCGCTGGCGATGATGTTCGGCATCTTCGTCGCGACCTATTCGTCGATCTTCATCTGCTCGCCGATGCTGATCTACCTAGGCCTGCGCCACGAGGCGATGGGCGAGTCGGTGGTCCCGCCCTCCGAGCCCGCGCCCGCCCGCAAGCCGGCCAAGGCCTCTGTCTAAGTCGTTGTCCAATTTGGGCGACAAAGGCGCCGGCTTCCTGCCCGGCCGCCACGCGATCGACGGCTACGGTGCCGGCGGCTTCCAGTTCGCCGACATGTCGCACCGCGGCTCGATCCTCGCCCTGCCCTCCGGCATTTACGCCTGGGACGCGGTGACGCCGGACGATCTCACCATCGACGCCTTCGCTCGTGTCTTCGTCGAGCCGAAGGGGGCGATAGAGCACCTGCTCATCGGCACCGGCGCCGCCATGCTGCCGCTGTTCGACCTGCGCGCGGAGCTTCGACGGCGAGGGCTGGCCGCCGAGCCTATGGCGACGGGCGCCGCGGCGCGGACGTACTCGATCCTGCTCAGCGAGAAGCGCAAGGTCGCGGCGGCGCTGCTTGCGGTGGCGTAGGTAGGTCAGTGGAGGCCGAGAAGCCTTTTGCGCGAAAAGACGATATTCATCGTACAGTGCTTTAAGGCACTTCGGTCTATTTCACAGCTGCGCGCATTTACTCCGCAAGAAACCGGTGGCGTCTAGCACGCAGTTAGGTAAATTAACCGGACGGTGTGCGGGTCTGGTCAACACGACTGCGCGCCACAAGTCTCAAGCAAGCCATTGATGCAAACCTTCTTGCTGCACCGGGACCAATCGAATGAACGACAATTATTCAAACAAAGTGGTATCGTTGCCGACTACCGGACGCGATGCCTATGAGATCAAAGTCGACTGCGATGGTCGGCCGGTGCGGATTTTAGATTTTGACAACTGTTCGCCGCGGGAAATGGCCAATTTTTTCGGACGCGGCGAACCGGAGAAGATAGACAACTCCGGTTCCGTGTTAGTGGCTTTCACGCCGCGCGGACGCGAGCGTCATCCGCCGCAGCCTTAGCGGTGCTAGTAGCCACCGTGAACTGGTTCGCGCAGTGGTTGGTCATCGACTCGATCATGCGACCCTGAAGGACCCCATAAGCCGCGGGAGTAGTCTCGTCCCGGCCCAAGAAGGTGAAGCGCAGGCGAACGCCGTCGACCACTTTGGGCCGCAACCACCCCTGATTCGCCCACTGCCCCGGCTTATGCCAGAAATCACCCTGGGTATCGTAGGCCCACGTGGTCACGTGCCCCTGATCGATCGCCTTCTTGAACGAGCCCAACAGACCATTGGGCGTCGTCGTCTCAAAAGCTGCTGCCATCTTACTTCCTTTCCCTGGCCCTGGGTTGGCGATGTCGACATGCCTTCCGCATGACGGCCATAGATCCGATATCGCAAACGGCTCTCGATTCGTCAAGAAGCATTAAACCAAACGGGTATAAAAAAGACCGATTTAGGTGGAACCTTTCCGAGACGTGTGGCAGATTTCCGTTTCAGACCAGGGAGGCAGCATGTCAAAGCTCACACCATTCGGCGCCGCGCTTCGGAAGCTGCGCATTGATCATGAAATGAGGCTCTTCGACCTTGCCCAATTAATGAAGCGAAGCACTGCAATGCTGTCTGCGATCGAGACTGGCCGAAAGCAAATACCAGACGGCTTTGTGGCCGAAATTGTTCGGGCGATGGTTTTAAGTTCATCTGAACATAAACAACTTCGCGCTGCCAAGGACAAGACGCTAAAAGAAGTGCGCGTTGATCATCTTCCGCCGTCCGGACGCGAACTAGTAGCTGCATTTGCAAGAAACAATAATGAAATTCCTGACGATTTATTGGCGCAGATTAGAAAGGTTGTTATGAAATCTTGTGACAATGAAATACCCTTCAAAAGAATGAAGCGGGGATTTCGGGTCGCTCCAATGTCCAAAGAAAAAATAGAAGCGCTTGCGCAGAACGTACGAAATGCCTTTGGATACTCCGAGAGACATCGCTTTCCTATTATTGAAGTTATAGAAATGGGCCTCCCGAAAATTAGCGACAGTTTTGTTTTCGAAGTTTTAGGGCGCGATGAAATGGGAAATGATGAAGGCCGTGTAATTGCTGGCAAGAACTCCATTATATTGCGAGTCGACGTTTACGATGCTGCCTGCCAAGGAGATGGCCGAGGTCGTTTCACGGCCGCACACGAACTTGGCCATTACCTCATGCATCAAGAAATTTCGTTTGCCAGAGCGCGCGAAGAAAACGAACCTATTTACTCCGACGCCGAATGGCAGGCTGATGCTTTTGCAGGAAACTTGATGATACCCCGCAACCTTTCGTTCGGATATACATGCCCTACAATAACAAGCCACGCCTTTGGCACCAGCGAGCACGCAGCTAAAGTAATGTTATCCAAATACAGTCAGTAGCCAGCATCCGAATGAGACGGGCGTCGATAGCAGCAACTGACCGAAATCACACCATCTCCCCCCGCGCGCTCAGCGCCGCACGGCGGATCGCCTCGATGTTCTTCGCATACCCCGCCGGCCCGTCGCGGAACACCGCATTCCCCGCCACGAGCCGCGTTGCGCCGGCGGCCACCACCTCCGGCGCCGTCTTCGCGTCGATGCCGCCGTCGACCTCGATCGCGATGTCGCGGCCGGCGATCAGCGCGTTCACGGCGCGCACCTTCTCGAGACACGCGGGGATGAAGCTCTGGCCGCCGAAGCCTGGGTTCACCGTCATCACGAGCACAATGTCGACGAGGTCGAGCACGTGCGCCACGGCGTCCACCGGCGTGCCGGGGTTGATCGCGACGCCCGGGCCCTTGCCGAGCGCGCGGATCGTCTGCAGTGAGCGATGCAGGTGCGGGCCGGCCTCGGCGTGGATGAGGATCGTGTCGGCGCCGGCCTCGGCGAAAGCCTCGAGGTAGGGGTCGGCCGGCGCGATCATCAGGTGCACGTCGAACGGCTTCTTGGTGTGCTTGCGCATCGCCTTCACGACGGGCGGCCCGAACGTGATGTTCGGCACGAAATGGCCGTCCATCACGTCAAGATGCATCACGTCGGCGCCCGCCGCGTCGACAGCCGCCAGCTCGTCGGCGAGCCGCGCGAAATCGGCGGAGAGGATCGAGGGCAGGATTTCGATTTTGCCTGGCATGGTCGCCTCCTACGGAGCGGGCTAGCACGGGTCGGCAGGGCCGTCGACACGATGTGCGACGGGCCTCACGCGGGGCGCGGCATCACCAGCAGGCTCGACGTCGCGGAGGCGAGCAGACGGCCGGTCTGATCGACGAGCTTCGCTTCGGCGAAGGCGGCGCGGCGGCCGATCGAGGCGATGCGACCCTCGGCGCGGACCTTGCCCGTCTCCTTGGTCATCGCCTTGTGGTAGGCGACCTTCAGCTCGAGCGTCGTGTAGGCCTGGTCGGCCGCGAGCCGCGAATGGCAGGCGCAGCCGCAGGCCGAATCGAGCAGTGTCGCCGCGTAGCCACCGTGCACGGTGCCGATCGGATTGGAGGCATGCGTACCCGGCGTCGCCTCGAAGACGACGTAGCCGTCCTCGACATGGACGAGCTGGAAATCGAGCGTCACGCCGATGCCCGGCCGCTTGCCGGAGGCCATCCACGCCTTGAGCTGCTCGATGCCGGTCAAGCCCTCGCCGAGCTCTGCGATCAGATTGTCACTCATGCCGCCCGCCTATGCCCGCAACTAACGACGCCGGCACGCCGTCAGAGTCCGACCGGCTTGCCGGCGACAGCAATCAGCAGGTTGCCGTCGCCGAGCAGGCGCTTGGCGGCGCGGGCGGCGTCCTCGACGGTGACGGCGGCGATGCGCTCGTTGCGCTTGTCGAGGCGATCGACGTCGTGGTCGTCGAGCTGCAGCGCAACGAGCTGGCCGGCGATCTTGCGCGACGTGTCGAACCGAAGCGCATAGGAGCCGACGAGGTACATCTTCGCCTTGCCGAGCTCCTCCTCCCCGATGCCGTCCTTGGCCATCAGGTCGATCTCAGCGCGGATCGTGTCGATCGCCTCGAGCGCGCGCTCGTTCTTGGTCGAGGTTGCGCCGACCAGCATCGCGGCGTGGTCGAGGTCGGAATTCTGCGAATAGACGGAATAGCAGAGCCCGCGCTTCTCGCGCACCTCGCGATAGAGGCGCGAGGTGAAGCTGCCGGCGCCGAGGCAATGGTTGACGACGGTGCCGATGTCGAAGTCGGGATCGTTGCGGAGAAAACCCTGCCGGCCGAAGCGGATCGTCGATTGCGGCACGTCGATCTTGGTGACGTGGCGCGTGCCGACGCCCGAGAACGTCACCGTCGGCACCGGCACCAGCTCGGCCTTGGCAGGGAGCGGGCCGAACACCCGATCGAGCTCGCGCCCCAGCGTCTCGGCGTCGATCGCGCCGACAACGGCCACCACGAGATTGTCGTGCGCCATCGTCTTCGTGCGCATCATGACGAGATCGTCGCGGGTGATCGTCGCCAGGATCGCGATGTCGCCCTTCACCGCGCGGCCATACGGATGGTCGGGGTAGGAATGGGCGCGGAAGAGCCGCGCCGCCGCCTGGTCGGGATCGTTCAGCTCGCGCCGCAGCGAAGCGGCGATCTGGCCGCGCACGCGCTCGACCGCTTCCGGCCCGAGCCGCGCCTCGGCGACGGCGAAGCCCAACAGCTCGAAAGCGCGTCCGGCGTTGCGCGACAGCGTCTTCATGCGCCCGTGCATCGCGTCGCGATCGGCGGAGAACGACAGCTCGACCGCCTCGTCCTCGAGCGCCTGATGGAAGGCGGCGCTGTCGTAGGGACCGGCGCCTTCGTCGAGGAGGCCGGCGAGCAGCGTGCCGACGCCGGGCTTATGCGGCGGATCTTGCGCCGCGCCGCCGCGGAAGGCGAAGTTCACCGCGATCAGCGGGATCGCGTAGTCCTCGACGAGCCACGCCTCGATACCGCCGGGCGAGCGCACCTTCTGAACGCGCGAGGCGCGGCTCTCGCTGGCCACGGGTGAGATGAGCGTCTCGGTGCGTCCGGTCATGATGCGCTTTCGTGAAGGGGGATCAGGCGGCTTCTGCAGGCTCGACCGGCAGCAGGTAGCCGGAGACGCCGCGCTTGCGATCGAGGTAGGCGGCGGCCTTGCGCACGTCCTCGGCCGTCACGGCCTCGATGCGGTCGGGCCACGCGGCTATGTCCTCCAGCGTGAGGCCGGTCGTCAGCGAGGCGCCGTACCAATTGGCGAGCGTCATCTGGCTGTCCCGCGCGTAGATCGCCTCCGCGATGAGCCGCGTCTTGGCGCGGGCGAGCGCGGTCTCGTCGAAGCCGTGCTCGATGACGCGCGAAACGACCGCCTCGATCGCCGCGTCGAGCTGCTCGAGCGAGACGCCCGGCACCGGCACCGCATAGAGGAAGAAGCGCGTCTCATCGAGCGCGGTGCCCATGTAATGGGTGCCCGCGGCGACGGCGACCTTGTCCTGCATCACCAGCGTCTTGAACAGCACGCTGGTCTGGCCGCCGCCGAGCAGGAACGCCAGCACCTCGAGCGCTTCCGCTTCGCCGGGCGCGGCGGTGCGGTAGGACGGCACGAGATTCAGGCGCTGGAAGCGCGGCTGCTCGACCTTCTCGTCGGCGAGCGAGACCTGACGGTGCGTGGTCGGGCGCGGCTCCTGCGGGCGCACCCGCTGCGGCGGCGCACCGAACGGCGGCACCGGGCCATAGACCTGCTTGGCGAGCTCGATCGTCGCCTGCGGATCGACGTCGCCAGCGACGATGAGGATCGCATTCTCGGGCGTGTAGAAGCGCTCGTAATATTTGAACGCGTCAAAACGATCGAGCCCCTCGATCTCGTGCGCCCAGCCGATCACCGGCTTGCCGTAGGGATGGGTGGTGTAGAGCGCCGCCTGCACCGCCTCGTCCAAAATCTCGCCGGGGTCGGAATCGGTGCGCATGCGGCGCTCCTCTTCGACCACGTTGCGCTCGGGTGCGACGACCTCGTCGGTGAGGACGAGGTTTTTCATACGATCCGCCTCGTATTCCATGCAGACCGCGAGGTGCTCTTTCGGGATGCGCTGGAAATAGGCTGTGAAGTCGTTCGAGGTGAACGCGTTCTCCTGGCCGCCGAGGTCGGAGACCATTTCGGAGAACTGGCCGGCCGGGTGCTTGTCGGTGCCCTTGAACATCAGATGCTCGAGGAAATGCGCAATGCCGGACTTGCCGACCGGGTCGTCGGCGGACCCGTTGCGGTACCACACCATGTGCGTGCAGACCGGCGCGCGGTGATCCGGGATCACCACGACCTCCATGCCATTTTCGAGCTTGCCCTGGACGATCGCGGTGTCGGCGTCGCTGCCCTGCCTGGCACCATCGTGGGCAGGGGTGAGGCCGAGAGCGCCACGCGGCGCGGACGAGCCGTCATGCATGAGAGCTACCTTCGCGAGGCCGCGCGCGCCGCCCTTCGGCGCACCGATCCAGCCCGATCGCCAGATATAGGACCTGGCGCCCGCGCATGCATCCTCAAAAAGGTCGCGGACGACCGATCGCCCCCGGCCGACTGAGATCGGCCGAAGGCGAGGCGCTTACTGCGAAGCTTGTTTTACTGCGACGCCTGGAGCGCGGGGGGTCCGGCGCTTGGCGTGGCGGGTACGGCCGGGCTTTTCGGCCTTGTCCCTGGCCTTGCGCGGCAGGTCGGAGGTGGGATCGGGCCCGAGCTGGGCCGGATCGCGCATGCCGGCCGGCGGATCGATCAGATAGGTGCGGCCGGACAGCCCGGCGACGCCGGCGCCGGGATCGTTCGGCGGCACGGGGCGGCGGGAGTCGGTCAGCGCCTTGCGGCGGTCGGTGGTGTCGGTGTCGACGACGGGAAGCGACGACTGGCCGGGCGCCGGCGGCGGCAGCGTGTCGCTCGGCGGCACGACCAGCGGGGGCCGCTCGGTGAAGTCCATCGGCGCACGCGTCGGACCGAAGCCTAGCGAGTTGCGCATGTCCGAGAACTGATCGACGACGCCGGCAAACTGCGCCGCTGCCGGCAGCGAGGTGGCGGCCAGAAGAACGAGTGCCAAAGACGACGGCAGGCTGGCGCGGGGCATTGCTCAACTTCCTCAGAAACGCGCGACGTTCAGAGCGAATGCCCCATGTTAACGGCAATTTAGAGGCTGCTCACGCGTCGGCTGGGACCGGGCGCGACAGCAGGAACGAGTCGACCAGCAGCAGAGCCACGCCGACGACGATCGCGACATCCGCGAGGTTGAAGACGTACCAGTGGAAGCCGCCGACGTGGAAATAGTAGAAATCGGCCACCCACCCGTAGGCGAAGCGGTCGATCGCGTTGCCCAGTGCGCCGCCGAGCACGAGCCCGAGCCCGATCGCCGGCACCCGCGTCGGCGTGCGCCACAGCCAGATGCCGATGCCGATCGTCGCCGCCAGCGTGAAGGCGACGAGCGCCCAGCGCGCCCCGGGGCTGTGCGCCGGCAGCAGCGAGTACGAGATGCCGGGGTTCTTTGCGAAGACGACGTCGAACACCGGCGCGAGCCGAACGGGTTGATGGGCGGCGATGTCGTAGACGTCCATCAGCCAGAGCTTGTTGGCCTGGTCGATGACGAGCGTGAGCGCGGCGATGGCGAAGCCGGCGAGGCGGGGGGTCACGCTCGGCCTCCCCTTCTCCCGCTTGCGGGAGAAGGTGGCCCGACGAAGTCGGGTCGGATGAGGGAGGTGTCCGCCTGCGCCTGAGACAGGAGAGAGGTGGCAACGCCCCTCATCCGGCGCCGCTTCGCGAGGCCACCTTCTCCCGCAAGCGGGAGAAGGGAGTGCCGCACGCTCCTCACGCCAGCCGCCCGGCCCGCTTCAGCTCGCGCAGCGCCTCCGCGTCGCGCGGCGTGACCTCGGGAAACTCGGCATCCGAGCCGACCAGCGGCGAGAAGCGCCACGAGCGCGCGCATTTCGTCCCCTCGGCGCGGCGCACCATTACGGCGACGTCGGCCACGCCCGGCAGCCGGAACGCCTCGGCCGGGCCGGCTCCGACCTCGATCGCGATATCGGACGTGATGCAGATGTCGGCGAAGTCGACGCTCGCCAGCAGGTCGCGCATCTGCGGGGTGCCGACATAGACGACGGGCGCCGCTTCGAGCGACGCGCCGATCGTCTTCTCGGCGCGCGCGATCTCGAGCGCGCCCGTCACCACCGCGCGCACCGAGCGGATCGTCACCCAGCGATCGATCGTGTCGGGCGCCTGCCAGACCGCGGGGATCTCCGGGAACGGCTCCAGATGCACCGAGGTCGCATTGGGGTAGCGCGCCAGCCAAGCTTCTTCCGCGGTGAAGACGAGGATCGGCGCCAGCCACAGCGTCACGCAGCGAAAGATCTGCTCGACGGTCTCCAGCGCGTCGCGACGGCGGCGGCTCGAGATCGGATCGCAATAGAGCGCGTCCTTGCGGATATCGAAATAGAACGCCGACAGATCCGTGTTGAGGAACAGGCTGAGCCGCGAGACGACACGCTTGTAGTCGAACTCCGCGTAGGCCTGACGCACCTCGCGATCGAGCTCGAACAGCCTGTGGCGCATGTAGCGCTCGAGCTCGTCGACGTCGTTGCCATCTTGCTCCGCCGACCGCGGCCCGTCGTAATGGCCGAGCGCGCCGAGCATCCAGCGGATCGTGTTGCGCAGCTTCTTGTAGGTCTCGACGAAGGTCTTCAGGATCTCCGGGCCGATGCGCAGGTCGTCGGAATAGTCGGACGCCGCGACCCACAGGCGCAGAATGTCGGCGCCTGAATCCTTCATCACCGTCTGCGGCGCGACGACGTTGCCGACGGACTTGGCCATCTTGCGCCCGTGCTCGTCGAGCACGAAGCCATGCGTCAGCACGACGTCGAACGGCGCGCGGCCGCGCGTGCCGCTGGCCTCGAGCAGCGAGGAATGGAACCAGCCGCGGTGCTGGTCCGAGCCTTCGAGATACATGACCTCGTCGTGCCCCTCGGGCGCGCGCCGAATTCCGGCAAGCCCGGGGAATTGTTTGGTATCCCCCATCGTGAAGGCATGCGTCGAGCCGGAGTCGAACCAGACGTCGAGCACGTCGTCGACTTTCGTCCAGTCTTCGCTTGCCCGCTCACCGAGGAAGCGCTCGCGCGCGCCGTCCTCGTACCAGACGTCGGCGCCCTCCGCCGCAAAGGCGGCGAGGATGCGCGCGTTCACGGCCGGATCGACGAGCGGCTTCGAGTCCTTATCGACGAAGATCGCGATCGGCACGCCCCAGGCGCGCTGGCGCGACACCACCCAATCCGGCCGGTTGGCGATCATGCCCGTGATGCGGTTCTCGCCCGCCTCCGGCACCCAGCGCGTGCGCGCGATCTCGTCGAGCGCGATGCCGCGCAGCGTGGGGAGGTTCGCCGCAGCCCTTCCTTCT
Organism: Beijerinckiaceae bacterium; assembly: GCA_965277735.1. Lineage (GTDB taxonomy): Bacteria > Pseudomonadota > Alphaproteobacteria > Rhizobiales > Beijerinckiaceae > RH-AL1. The sequence continues at coordinate 1,407,465 of CBDIDO010000003.1, read as the reverse complement.
CCCGCTTGCGGGAGAAGGAAGGGCGCGTCGAGCGCGATGAACCATTGCGGCGTGTTGCGGAAGATCAGCGGCTTCTTCGAGCGCCACGAGTGCGGATACTGGTGCTTCAGCCGCCCGCGCGCGACGAGGTTGCCGCTCTCGATCAGCGCCTTGATGATCGCGTCGTTGGCGTCGCCCTTGGCGCCCTTGTCGTCGATGACCCGGCGCCCCTCGAAGCCCGGCGCCTCGGCCGTGAGGAAGCCGTCGGCATCGACGGTGTAGGGAATGCGCGGGTCGATGCCGCGCTGGCGCAGCATCCGATTCGACGCCATCCAGATGTCGAAGTCGTCGCGGCCGTGGCTTGGCGCCGTGTGGACGAAGCCGGTGCCGGCCTCGTCGGTGACGTGGTCGCCGTCGAGCAGCGGGACCTTGAAGTCGTAGCCGTGACCCGCGAGCGGATGCGCCGCGACCAAACCATCGAGCTCGGACGCCGCAACCGCGCGCACCTTCTCGAAGCCCTCGACCTTGGCGGCCTTGAACACGCTCTCGGCCAGCGCATCGGCGAGCAGATAGGTCGCGCCGGCCTTCGCCCAATTGCCGTCCGGCGAAGCGGTCACGCGATAGAGGCCGTAAGGGATGCGCGACGAGAAGCAGACCGCGCGATTGGCGGGCATCGTCCACGGCGTCGTCGTCCAGATGACGACGCGGGCGTCCGCGAGGTCGCCGCGGCCCTGCAGCGGGAACGCCACGAACACCGTGTCGCTCACATGGTCCTCGTACTCGACCTCCGCCTCGGCGAGCGCGGTCTTTTCCACCACGCTCCACATCACCGGCTTCGAGCCGCGGTAGAGCAGCCCGTTGCGGGCGAACCTCAGGATCTCGGCGGCGATCGTCGCCTCGGCGGGGTACGCCATCGTCTCGTAGGGGTGCGCCCAGTCGCCGGTGACGCCGAGGCGCTTGAACTCCTCGCGCTGGATGTCGACCCAGCGCGCGGCGAACGCGCGGCACTGGCGGCGGAACTCGACGATCGGCACCGCGTCCTTGTTCTGGCCCTTGGCGCGGTACTCCTCCTCGATCTTCCACTCGATCGGCAGGCCGTGGCAGTCCCAGCCCGGCACGTAGTTCGAATCCTTGCCGCTCATCTGCTGCGAGCGGGTGACGAGGTCCTTCAGGATCTTGTTGAGCGCATGCCCGATGTGGATGTTGCCGTTGGCGTAAGGCGGCCCGTCGTGCAGCACGAACTTTTGGCGCCCCTGCCCCGCCGCGCGCAGCCGGCCGTAGAGGTCGATCTCCTGCCAGCGCGCGAGAAGCTCGGGCTCTTTCTTCGGCAGCCCGGCGCGCATCGGGAACTCGGTCTTCGGCAGGAAGAGGGTCGACGAATAATCGAGCGTGCCTGCCGGCACGGCTGTCTCGGGCTTGGTCATGGCTGGGCTTTTAGAGGAAGGCGGCGGCGACACAAGATTCGCGTCGGACAGCTTCGTCTCGCGGCACGGGCCCATTCGCGCCATCGGCCCCGAAGCACCGTCTGGACGCCGTCACGGAACTGCGCTTTGCCTTTCCACATGCGCGCGCTCGCCCTTCTCCTCGCCCTCGTCGCGGCCTTCGCCGGCGTCGCGCGGGCCGACACGGCCCCGGCAAAAGCGGCCGCCAAGGCGCCCACGCCCGCCGGCACGCTCTGCGACGCGATCCAGTCCGCCGCCAAGCGCAACGGCCTGCCCTACCCGTTCTTCACCCGCCTCATCTGGCAGGAGAGCCGATTCGATCCCGCGGCGGTGAGCCCGGCGGGGGCGCAAGGGGTGGCGCAGTTCATGCCAGGCACGGCCGCCGAGCGCGGCCTCGCCGACCCGTTCGAGGCTACCCGGGCGCTCGACGAATCCGCCGCGTACCTCAAGGAGCTGCGCGCAAAATTCGGCAATATCGGGCTGGCGGCGGCCGCCTACAACGCCGGGCCCGGCCGCATCGGGCGCTGGCTCGCCGGCACCGCGAGCCTGCCGGGCGAGACGATCGGCTATGTCGAGATCGTCACCGGCCACGCCGCCTTCGAGTGGCGCGGGCCGTTCAGTGGGGCGGCGCGGGCCCCCGAGCTCGCGCCCGAGCCCAACTTCTCCTGCATCGCGTTTGCCGGCGATGCCGGGCGCCGCCGCGCCCCCGCCGTGCCGGACGAGCTCGGCGGGCCGCCGCCCAAGCGCTGGTCGGTGATCCTGGTCGCCAGCTACAACAAGGCGGCCATGCTCGCCGAATGGCAGCTGCAGCGCGCCCGCTACGCCGAGACGCTGGGCACGCTCACGCCCTCGATCCGCCGCCGCCACCTCGGCGGCCTGCCGGCCAAGAAATACGTCGTGCAGATCGAAAACGACGACCGCAACGCCGCCAACAAGCTGTGCAACGCGCTGCACGGCGACGGCGGCAATTGCGTCGTGCTGCGCAACATGCTGCGTTGAGGCTATTTCACGATCGAGAACGGCATGTCGACGCTGGCGACCTTGCGGCCGACCGCGTCGTGCACGGTGAAGGTGATGACGTAGTCGGTCGCAGCCAGGCTGTCCTCGAGCGTGATGTTCGCCGTCATGTCGACGGTCTTGAACTTGCTCGCGAATCCGTCGGCGAGGTGCAGGAAATTCTTCTGGTCGATGATCTTCGAGCCGCCGGACTTGGTCTGGATCAGGATATCGGCCGTGAGGTCGATGCCGTACTTGCCGCCGGGCAGCGGCTTCCAGTCGAAGGACACCGGCTCGATGTAGGTGTGGACGACGTCGCCGTTCTTGAACGGCGCGGCGCCGCGCACCTCGTAGTCGCCGTAGCCCGCCACCTTGTCCTTGGCAAACACCGCCGTCTTGATCCCGAGCGGCGCCGCCTCCCAGGCCGCATCCGCCGCGTCCTGCAGCGCGGCATAGTCTTTGGTGCCGGACGCGCCCGCAGGGGCGATGGCGCCGGCCTTGTCGGCCGTCGTCCAGCCGTCCTGGTCCCACAGGTCCTTCGTCTCGTCGACGGTCGCGATCAGCTCGTCGAGCGCCGTGCGCAGCGTCTTCGGGCTCAAGGCGACGGCGTCGATGCGCGTCTGCAGGTAGCCGACCTTTTCCGCGTCGCCGGCGATCGTGAAGTAGAAGCGGTGCGTGTCGTTGTACTCGAGCATCTTCTCCGTCGGCGCCGCCGGCAGCTTGGCAGCCGGGATCTCGCCGAGGGCCGCGAACAGGGAGAGGTACTTGCCATCCTCAACGGGCTGCAGCGTGATCGTCAGGTCGCGTTCGCCCTGGTGATCGACCGACACGTAGCTCTTCTTGTCGCCGCTGTCGGTGAGCCCCATGCCGGAGACGAGGGTCTGCAGGTCGGGCACCGTGATCGTCTTGGCATCTTCGCTACGGGCAGGCAGGGCGGCGACGAGAACCAGGGCCGAGACGAGGGCGGCGAGCAGGCGGGACATGGGCGAAGTCCGTACGTCAGATTTCGTCGTAAGCTTAGCGGTTGACGCAGCACTTTTGTCAACGACCGTGCGCCCCGGTCGCCGGGTTTGCCGGATGTGGTGAGACGCGTGTCCCCGTCGCCGTTCACGGCCGCCGGGGTACGCCTCTGGCGCCGTGCGCCGACTCCGGCTGGGTCCTTCGGCACCGAGCGCCGACACGGACCGGGACCAACGGTTGGGTTCGCCGACATGGGGCGGCATGTCGGCGTGCGCTGACATTTGTGCGGTCGCTTGCGATGATCGATTTGGCCGCGTCCCGCGTTTGGGCGCCCGCCGCGAAAGGACACGCCCCTGTCGCCGCTCGCCCGGATCGCCGCCGCCCTCGTCGCGGGCACCGCCTGGCTCGGCCTCGCGGTGCAGGTGGTGGCGAGCGTCGCGCTCACCGGCTCGCTCGCCGCGGCGCTGTGGGCGATGCTGCTCTACTTCACCGTGGTCGCCAATCTTGTCGTGGCGCTCGCCTTCACCGCCGCGGCGCTGGACGGCCGGGCGCGGCCGCGCCTGCTCGCCTTCGTGACGATGGCGATCCTGCTCGTCGGCCTCGTCTACGCGATTCTGCTGCGCGGCCTGCTCGAGCTCTGGCGGCGCGCGCCTCGCGGACACTCTGCTGCACATCGTCGTGCCGCTCCTCGTGCCGCTCTTCTGGCTCGCCTTCGATCCCAAGGGCCACCTGCGCCGCCACGATCCCCTGCTCTGGCTGCTCCTGCCGCTCGCCTATTACGCCTACGGCCTGACGCGCGGCGCGCTCGAGGGGCGGTATCCGTATCCGTTCATGGATGTCGCGCGGATCGGGTGGGGGATGGCGGGAGCGTACGCGGCGGCGATGGGGGTGTTGGTGGCGGGGGTGGGGTTGGTGTGGGTGGATGGAGGTCGGGGAAATAGTCGTCTCACACCACGTACGTTTTGGAACTCGCGGTGATTTGAAGAATTTTAACGCGAGGATGTGTTCCGCTGCAAAGATCCAGTCTGCAAAAATATCTGGAAGAACATTTAGCATCGAACACGAGTGGAGATTTAGTGCTATGGCGGATCGCGTTGCGGGCAATATAATAAGAGCAGAAGATCTACTAAAGCTAAATGGCGCCAACCGCTCCGCCAAGTCATACGCGTTTTTATATGCAATGTTCAAGAGAACTGAAATCAGCAAGGCTCCCGTCCGCGATCCTTGGATTGCCTCCTACCGTTTATAGGCGCCTACCTAGGTCAGAATGTTGGAAAGCAGGTCGATGTAATAAAGACGCAAGAGTTTCTTCAAAGCAAGTTCGGTTTTGACACCCCCTTGTATGCCATAGAAGAATTGTTTCCCAGCTTAGTCAATCGAGGCCTCGCTACATTTAATAAGACAACCAAACGCTACATTGCCATTGAGCCACCGGTGTCTTTTGAGGCCGCAAAGGTCGAAATCGGGTCTGAGTTTGATCACATATCCGATGAACTTACCTACTATGCTAAGAGACTCGGATTTGACATTGAACCGCCATCCGGAACGTGGGGAGACGCCCTACTCAATTTCCTGAGAGGCAACAGGACAGAATTACAATCGCCCTTCGCAAATCTCAAAGGGGTTATAGTAGACCCTGTCAAGATTGAGATATCGACGGTAGGCGCTTTTATCAAGAGCCTACACGTGGGTAGCCCCGAACTCTTCGCTATGGTTCTGAATGTTTATATGGGTGTTTTAATTGAAGACTTCATCTCGTCAGTAGCCGAAATAAGTCAAATCGATCCTAAGTACAAAGTCACCGTGTTCTACGACACGGCTGTGTTAATGAGGCTCATCGGCACATCAAGTCGAATGCTGTCTATTGCGACAGAGGAGCTGACACGCTATCTGCAAGATATCGGTTTCGCCACGATGTATTTCAGCGGCAATGAAACCGAAGTCGCCAATATCTTGAATACAATCATCTATGTGAAGGATACAGGGCGCGAAATCGAAGGCGAGACAGCAGAGGCCATCAGTATGGGCGAGGTTTCGATAAGCGATCTCCGGATGCTGCAAAACACTTTCAACGAAAAGTTAGCCAGGAAAAATGTCTTTGTCGCAGACCAGCTCGACAACTTTTCGGAAAAAGATTCCCAATTTCAGATAGACCAGAAGAGATTTGAAAATTACCTTCTCGCTCGCGCCACTGAAAGAAAGAAACCCTACGGGCAGCAAAATCGAGAAAATGACGCTAGCTATTTAGCGAACGTAATGCGTCTTAGAAAAGGCGTTAGAACACGCGACCTTGCTCATTCACGATATATTTTTATTACTTCAAACAAGTTTCTGGCGTATTCCGCAAGAAGATTTCTTATCGAACAGAAAATGCTTTCAGCACAGAACTGCCCTCCTATTTTAACAGTCGGCCAGGCCGCGACCATCGCCTGGCTTCTGAAAGACCAAACCATTGTCCCGGAAAAGGCAGGCCGAGAGCTATTATCAAACTGCTTTGCAGCCATCCGTCCTGATGCGGAATGGTTTCGTTACTTTAAAGAAGGGGTTGAAAAAGCCGTCGGATCGATTGACGATTTCATGGCAACAGGAAACAATAGTCACACTTCAGGCAACCCGTCGAATAGCTCAGGAAGAGAGTTTTGGCAACTCGATGCTTGTGCGAGAGCTTAACATGGCTGAAATATTGCAAGCAGCAAAGAACGAAGAAGAGAATATTATAGCGGAAGCCGCCGCCAGCAAGTCTGAATTAGAGCAAACGATGCTCCGCCAGCAGGAAGAGTCGGAACAGAACGCGAAATTAACTCAAGATATTGCCTCAGCAATCTCGCGGGAGCAAGCCTTCAAAGAACTTAGAGCGCAAGAGGCAGAAGACGATCGACGTCGAACATATAGGATAGCTCGCGCTCTAACGACATCGATTAGAATATTTACTGTGTTACTTTTTGCCATAATCACGTTGGTTGTTTGGGCGAGTCAGGGAGAGGCCGGCATATCGGCGAGAACCTTGGTTTGCTCGTTCATACTAGGTACTCTTAGCGTAGCGGGGTTTCTCGATCTTCTTGGCGTTCCCGTCTCTAAAAATCTAATTTCGTTTGTCGAAGGTCGACTTGCGGCAAAGATCTATGAGATCTTTTATGCGCCCTCGGTTTAAGGAGGGACGTCATGCCTCACTCGATCGGCCCCGCCTCCACATACAGCTTTCCACCCCCCTGCAAAAACTCCGCGCTCTTCGCCTCCATCCCCTTCGCGGCGGCGTCGGCCTCCATCTTCGCGACCTCCTCGCGGATGTCCTGCGTGATCTTCATCGAGCAGAACTGCGGGCCGCACATCGAGCAGAAGTGGGCGACCTTGTGCGCCTCCTTCGGCAGCGTCGCGTCGTGGTATTTGCGCGCCGTGTCTGGGTCGAGCCCCAAGTTGAACTGATCCTCCCAGCGGAAGTCGAAGCGCGCCTGGCTCAGCGCGTCGTCGCGTAGCTGCGCGGCGGGGTGGCCCTTGGCGAGGTCGCCGGCGTGGGCGGCGATGCGGTAGGTGATCACGCCCACCTTCACGTCGTCGCGGTCGGGCAGGCCGAGGTGCTCCTTCGGGGTGACGTAGCAGAGCATGGCGCAGCCGAACCAGCCGATCATCGCGGCGCCGATGCCCGACGTGATGTGGTCGTATCCGGGCGCGATGTCGGTGGTCAGCGGCCCGAGCGTGTAGAACGGCGCCTCGTGGCACTCCTTGAGCTGCTTTTCCATGTTGATCTTGATCTTGTGCAGCGGCACGTGGCCGGGGCCCTCGATCATCACCTGGCAGCCCTTCTGCCACGCGATTTTCGTCAACTCACCCAAAGTCTCCAGCTCGGCGAATTGCGCGCGGTCGTTGGCATCCGCGATCGAGCCCGGGCGCAGGCCGTCGCCCAATGAGAACGAGACGTCGTAGGCGCGCATGATGTCGCAGATCTCGTCGAACCGTTCGTAGAGAAACGACTCCTTGTGATGCGCCAGGCACCAGCGCGCCATGATCGAGCCGCCGCGCGAGACGATGCCCGTGGTGCGCTTGGCGGTGAGCGGCACCCACGGCAGGCGGACGCCGGCGTGGATGGTGAAATAGTCCACGCCCTGCTCGGCCTGCTCGATCAGCGTGTCGCGGAAGATCTCCCAGGTCAGCTTGATCGGGTCGCCGTCGACCTTTTCGAGCGCCTGGTAGATCGGCACGGTGCCGATCGGCACGGGGGAGTTGCGCAGGATCCAGTCGCGGATGTTGTGGATGTTGCGGCCGGTCGACAGGTCCATCACCGTGTCGGCGCCCCAGCGCGTCGCCCACACCAGCTTCTCGACCTCCTCCGCCACCGACGAGGTGACGGCCGAGTTGCCGATGTTTGCGTTGACCTTAACCAGAAAGTTGCGGCCGATGATCATCGGCTCGAGCTCGGGATGGTTGATGTTGGCGGGGATGATGGCGCGCCCGCGCGCGATCTCGTCGCGCACGAACTCCGGCGTGACGAAAGCGGGGATCTCGGCGCCGAAGCTCTCGCCGTCGGCGAGCGCGGCCTCGGCCCCCTCGACCGCCGTCTCGCGCGCCAGATTCTCGCGGGCGGCGACGTAGATCATCTCTTCGGTGATGATCCCGGCGCGGGCGAACTCGTATTGCGTCGCGCGCTGGCCGGCTTTCGCGCGCAGCGGCGAGGTGTTGGCCGGGCACGGCGGCACCAGCTTGTCGGCGCCGACATTGCCGTTGTCCTCCGGCTTCACGGCGCGGCCCTGATAAACCTCGAAACCGCGCGCCGCGAGCCAGTCCGCGCGGGGGCGCGGCAGGCCAGCGGACAAGTCGGGCACGAAACCATCGGCCGTGTAGGGGCCGGAGGCATCGTAGACGCGGACGGGCGCCGCCTTGGCGCTCTCGTGCAGCGCGATCTCGCGAAACGGCACGGTGATCTCGGGCTTGCCGGGCGCCGGCGCATAGACCTTGCGCGAGCCGACGAGGGGGCCGGTCGTCACGCTCTCGGGCACGAGCGACTTCGGGTTGGGCTGGTAGTTCATCCGCGCGTCCTCTTTCATGAAGGGACGCAGAGGCTGGCGGCGCGACCGCGGTGTTCGACCGTGGCTTGTCTCGCTGAGGCCGGTCCCTGCGCTGGCATTACCCAGGTTCAGGTTCGAAGGGTATGATCTCAGCCGGCCCGGACGGACCAGCACCCCTGTGGCGTGAGCGAAAGCTAGCGCGATGTCGAACGGGGGGCAAGGCACCGTCGGTGGGTCGCACGGTCGACGCAGGCGCGTGTACTATGCTCGCCTCTTGCAACCGACACACGAATGTCGAGGTCGTATAGGACGCGTCGCGGCCGCGGAAGCGCCCGGACCTGCTCGGGGCCACGCTCGCGAAAGCCGCGGACGAGATCGCAGCGAACCAGCCTGATCCCGTGTCGTAAATGCTCGCTCCGCAGGCGCGGAGCGAGCTCAGCGGCCTACCACTCGCCGGAGGTCGGCTTGCGGACCGGCTTCCAGGGCTGCTGGTGCTGCACGCGGTAAAGGGCGGCGAACCCAGCGTCGATGTCGCGGAGCACGCGAACGATCGTCGCGCGAACACTGTCGATGTGATCGAAAAACTGTCCATTCTGGCGGCGGACCATAGGAGCCTCCTCTTGTTTGGCATGTCGTTGCCCGCACAGGAGACATGGCGCCAGGCGCGGACTCGCGCCAACAAAAAGGGGCATGGACTTGATAAGGTGAGCTTATCGATATGGGCGCCCGCTGCCGCTCGCACGCGGTTCCGAGTGTGCAGTGCGGCATCGGATCCCTGACGCGGCAGCGGCCGAAGTCGCGGAAGACTTCGGCCATCAGGATGATCGGGAGATGAGATTCGGGGAAGAGGCCATTGTGCGACCTCTTCAGGCGGCCGACGGGAGGCCGTCAACGCCAGGCGGCCCGGGGCGCAGAAGGGCCGGACGCGCGCATCGGCCGAAGTGCCGTCGGGCGTGGCGCGATGAAGTCCTGCCATTCCTCGTAGGTCGGGCGGTGCGCCCGATTCCAGGGCTCGTCGAACTGCACGCGATGCAGCGCATCGAGACCAGCCTTGATCTCGTCGATGAAGCCGCGAAGACGCGTTCCGACGGCGTTGAGGTGATCGAAAATACGGCTATTCTTGCGGCGGCCATGGAAGCCTCCTGAGCAGGGCATGTCGTTGCCCGTGCTGAAGAATGGCGTCCGTCGCGGATCCGTGCCAACAAAAACCGGCTCACTCTTGATAAGGCTGTCTTATCATGCGCCACCTGCCGCCGCTGTCCGCCGTCCGCGTGTTCGAGTGCGCGGCGCGTCATGAGAACTTCACCAGCGCCGCCGCCGAATTGGGCATGAGCCAGGCGGCCGTGAGCTACCAGATCCGCCAGCTCGAGGATCGGCTCGGCGTGCCGCTGTTCCGCCGCGAGCGGCGCCGCGTGCTGCTCACAGATGCCGGCCGGCGCGCCGCGCTCGCCGCCTCGCGCGCCTTCGATGCGCTCGATGCCGCCTTCGCCGAGCTGCGCAGCGAGGACGAGAGCCTGCTGACGATCTCGGCGCCGCAGACCTTCGCCAACGAATGGCTGGCCTGGCGCCTCGGCGGCTTCCAGATGGCGCATCCCGGCACCGCGCTGCGCCTGCAAGTCGACGACACGCTGGTCGATTTCTCGACGAGCCAGGCCGATGTCGCGATCCGCGGCGGCTTCGGCCGCTGGCCGGGGCTCTCGAGCGACCATCTGCTGACGATCGATGTCACGCCGATGGCGAGCCCGGCCTTCCTGCGCCGGCACGGCCGGCCGACCGCCGAGACGCTGCTCGAGCTGCCGCTGATCAGTCCGGACAATGCGGAATGGGCGCTGTGGCTCGCCAAGGCCGGCGTCGAGACGCCGCCGGGGCCGCTGCGCCGTGGCGTCAGCATGACCTCGCAGGCCAACGACGGCAACGCGGCGATCACCGGCCAGGGCGTCGCGATCCTCACCCCGTTCTTCTGGCGCAATGCGCTGGCCGAGCGGCGGCTGGTGCGGGTGTTCGACATGGTCGCGAGCGACGGGCGCGCCTATTGGCTCGTCGCGCCGGAGCAGCGCCGTGGCGTCGCCAAGATCAAGCGCTTCCGCGAATGGCTGACGGCCGAGGTCGCGCGCCAGTTGGAACGCGACGCCGGCCGCTAGGTCTCGTACGTTGGAGGAGCAAGCCGGCGACAGCCGACTTGCCGAATAGACGTTGCTAGTACTTGGCGGGCTGGTAGCCCGGCAGGTCGGTGAACAGCAGCGGGATGCCGCCCATCGGCTTCGTCGTATCGAGGACGAAGTTGAAGGCAATCTGCGGCTGGATGACCTGCGATGTGTTGTGGCCTTCGACGGAGAAGGCGCAGCCGGCGATGATGCCGAAATAGTCGTTGAAGCTATATTCGAAGGCCGGCGCGAGCTGCAGGTTGTCGGACGTGCTGCCACGCAGGTAGGTCGTTTTGCCGCCCGTGAAGCCGTAGGCGACGCTGGGACGGCTGGCCTGGAACTGGATGTCGTTCGCGAAGACGAGGCGCTGGGTGATCGAATATTCGACGCTCATGCCCGTCGTGCCGGAGATGCCGGAATAGCCGGTGCCGGTGAAGCCGGTGTCGGTTCCGAACACCGAAATGTTGTTGATGCCCACGCCGCCGAGCGGGATGGCGCCGTCGAGCCACACGCGGATACGCACCGGATGCTGGCTCTGGCCGTAGAGTAGCGACTGGGCGACGAGGCCGAGACGTGCGCGGTAGGTGCCGGAGCCCTGCCCGTCGAGGCCGCTGTAGAGGTTCTGGTAGCGGCCGGTCGGCACGTCGACGCCGGCCGAGAAGGTCAGCGACGGCTTGCCGGTCTTCTTGTCCTGGTCGAGGAAGCGATACTCGAGCTCGACCGGCAGGTCGGCGATCTGGCTGCCGGAGTTGAAGCCCAGCTGATCCTGGTTGATCTGCGTCTGCGGACTGACCTCGATCGAGAGATGATCGGTGATGCCGTACTTGTTCAGCGTGAAGGTCGAGGTCGACGAGGTCGTGTCCGCGACAGGCGAAAGACCACCGCGCGCGCCGTACTTGCCCGGGTTGACGGTCTCGATGACGTAGGGCTCGAAGGCGTAGAGCCCGGCCTTCGGCACAGCCGGCGACGGCGACAGCAGCGAGCCCGTATAGAACGGGTCGATTCCGGTATCCGTGTTCGGCAGGATGGCCTGAGGCCTCTGCTGCGCGTACGCCGAGCCGGCGCCGACCAATAGCGACGTCGCGAGAAGCACCAGCCTCGTCGCGCGCAAGTGTTTGCCCGTCGCCAATACGGCGACGATTTTGTCTTGTCCGCTCATGAAAGCCCCCGCTTCCCATTTGCCCGCCTGAGTCGCGAGCATTCGAAAGTCTAAGGCAACCTGCGGACCAGTGGACGATCAAACTTTGGGCCGTCTCGACATTCTTTCAGATATGTGACCGAAATGCTTCTGGCACGCCCGGTGCATCTTTCCCGGGCACGTCATTGCAAACTTTGAAGCGAGGTAACGATGGATACGGTGGCCCTAACAGCTCGAAAATCGGTTGCCGACATCGTCGCCAGCGGCGAGGGCGAAACGTCGATGGCGAAATCGCTCGGGGTGTGGAGCATCACGGCGATGGGCATCGGCGCGATCATCGGCGCCGGCATCTTCGTTTTGACCGGAACCGCCGCCGCGAACTATGCCGGGCCGGCGATCATGCTGTCCTTCGTGCTCGGCGGTGTCGCCTGCGCCTTCGTCGGCCTCTGCTATTCCGAGCTCGCCGCCATGCTGCCGGTCGCGGGCTCCTCCTACACCTATACCTACGCCACGCTCGGCGAGATCTTCGCCTGGATCATCGGCTGGGATCTCATCCTGGAGTACGCGATGGGCGCGGCAACCGTCGCGGTGGGCTGGAGCAAGTACGCCCTCAGCCTGCTGAGCAACATGGGCATCACGATCCCGGCGACTCTCACGGCGCCGCCCGGCACCGAGATCAAGCTCGCCGACGGCACGACCGTGCACGCGCTGTTCAATCTGCCGGCCGTGCTCATCGTCGCCGCGCTCACGGTCATGCTGATCATGGGCACCAAGGAATCGGCGCGGCTCAACAACATCATGGTCGCCGTGAAACTGGTCGTCGTCGTCGCCTTCATCGCGCTCGGCGCGGCCTTCGTGAAGCCCGCCAACTGGCACCCCTTCATCCCGGCGAGCACCGGCGAGTTCGGCCATTACGGCTGGAGCGGCATCCTGCGCGGTTCGTCGGTCGTGTTCTTCGCCTTCATCGGCTTCGATGCGGTCTCGACCGCGGCGCAGGAGGCGCGCGACCCGCAGAAGGACATGCCGCGCGGCATTCTCGGCGCGCTGTTCATCTGCACCGTCCTCTACATCGCGGTTGCCGCAGTGCTGACCGGCCTCGTGCCCTACACGGAGCTCAACGTCGCCGCGCCGATCGCCAAGGGCGTCGATGTGATCGGGCTCACCTGGTTCTCCGTGCTCATCAAGATCGGCGCGCTGACCGGCCTCACCACCGTGATCCTCGTGCTGCTCTACGGTCAGAGCCGCATCTTCTACACGATGTCGCACGACGGGCTGCTGCCCGGCATGTTCTCGAAGATCCATCCTAAATACCAGACGCCCTACCTCAGCCAGGCGCTGATCGGCTCGCTCGTCGCGCTCGTCGCGGCGCTCGTGCCGATCGACATCCTCGGCGAGATGGTGTCGATCGGCACGCTGCTGGCCTTCGTGCTGGTCTGCGGCGCGGTGATCTATCTGCGCAGGAGCGACGCCGACGTGCATCGCCCGTTCCGCGTGCCGGGCGTGCCGGTGGTGCCGATCCTCGGCATCCTCTTCTGCCTGCTGCTGATGGCAGGCCTGCCGCTGGCGACCTGGGCGCGCCTCGTCATCTGGCTGGCGATCGGCCTGGCGATCTACTTCGGCTACAGCCGCTATCATTCCGTGATGCGCGGCAAGGCGGGTGCGGCGAAGATCGGCGCCTAGCCGCTCTGCGCAAAGCCAAACAACAGAGCAGCCCAGGGCACCTGCCCTGGGCTGCTTTGTTTTGCGCGCACAGAAAGAGGCCGGGCTACGAGACCGCCGGGTAGAGCTTGTTGACGATCGCGAGGATCACCAGCAGCGAGACGCCGAGCCCGAGGCTCCAGGCCACCAGCTTCACCTCGATCGGCAGCAGCGGCTCGTAGGGCGCGTGCTCCATCTCGTGCTTCAGATCGTTTGCCATCGTACTCTCCTTGTTCGTCGGTCGTCTCGGTTTTTCACGCCAGCGGCGGCTTGACGCCGGCGAAGAACAGCCAGGAAATCAGCAAGCCCACCCAGATCACGAAGCCGAACAGGCTGACGACGTAGACCGCCGCGAGCTTGCCTATGCCGGCCGACCACAGGCGCTTGAAGTCCGACAGCAGGCCGATCGAGAAGAAGGTGAGGATGAAGAAGATCACCCGGAAATTGTTGGCGACCTTCACCGAGGCCGCGAGCGCGTCCTGCGTCGGCTTCGAGCCCGCCAGCGCCACCGCCAGCACGACGCCGAAGGCGAGCGCGAAGCCGACGATGAACTTCGGGAAGCGCTGCCAGATCTCGATCGGCCGCGCCTTCTCCTGGTCGGTGTTGATGTAGCGCGTCCAGATGAACGCGAGGATGAACGCCCAGACGCCGATGAAGACGTCGATGAAGATCTTGATCGCCGTCGTCACTGCGAGCAGCGAGTCCTTCTGATAGACGACGCCGTTGGCCGCGTTCTTGGCGACGATCAGCGCATCCGTGATGCCGCCGGCGGCGACCGCGGCGCCGTCGGTCTTCACCGCAAGGCCCATCCAGGCGGCCGCGACGAGCGGCTCGTGCCACAGGAAGGTCTGCGCGAGGAACGGCAGCAGCAGCACCTCGACGACGGCGAAGACGACGACCAGCGACGAGACGAGGATCGGCACTTCGGGCCGCGCGCGGATCGCGCTGCCGGTGGCGATCGCCGCGGCGACGCCGCAGATCGAGATGCCGGAGGCCAGCGGCACCGCGAACTCGCGGTTGAAGCGGAAGTAGCGGCGCGCGACGTAGTACACGACGGCCCAGTAGATGAGGTAGGCCTCGACGATGGCGGCGATGCCGCGCAGCACGATGGTCGAGGCGAAGTTGAGCTTGCCGGCGAAGGTCGTGGCGAGGAAGGCGCCGAGCACGACGATCGCGACCTTGATGTAGAGCTCCGGCCGCGCCGCCTCGCGCAGCCAGTCGGCGAGGCGCGGCAGGAAGTTCGCGATGACGAGCCCGGCGAAGAGCGCGACGATGAAGCCGCCCTCGTTGGTGAGGCGCAGCGACCAGTCGATGCCGAACTTCTTGAAGTCGCCCGGCGTGACGGCGGCGAAATGCGCGTAGGAGCCGACGAGCCAGCTCGCATAGGCGAGCGCGAACAGCACGGCGATGCGCGGCGCGAACCGGCGCGCCTCGATACCGAGCAATGCAGCCGAGCCGGTGAGCACGCCGACGAGGACGACGAAGGTGAGCGCGAGGCTGCCGGCGCCGCCGAGCCCGGCGAAGACCTTGGAGGCGGGCGCCAGCGACTTGGCGACGTCGGTATAGACGGACGAGGCGACAACCCAGCCCATGAGATCGGTGCCGCTCGCCGCGCCGACCAGCGCGAGGCCGACGACGAGAAGCCCGAGGATGAGCGCAACGAGATCCTCGTTGAGCGGCGCTGCCGCCTTGGTGATGGGAAGTGCTGTATCCGACACGGGTCTAGCCTCGACGAGAGCGCTGATGTGGTGTCGTTTATTGTCGAAGCGAAGCGGAAGTTCTTGGCTTTGTTGGCTGCCCGCGCAGCAGGTTATTTCTCGCGCGAGGCTTGGGAGAGATGATTGAACTATTACCGGCCATATCTCCCTCCGGGGAACGGGTCATGTCTCGACGCCGGCCTTCCGGCTCCATTCGGCTTCGGTGAAGACGCCCGTCGCGAGCGCGAGGCGGGGCGGCCCAAACTCGCCGGCGCGTCCCGCCTTCCCCAAAGCGCCGCCATCGGGCAAGATCGGTGGACTTGATCGATTTGCGAGAGGTCGGGCGGCGCGCCCGTCCCGTTTTTTCCAGGGCCCTATGGCGCTCACGCAATTGCCCGGAGCGGCCCTGGCGGCGCCGGCTCCGGTCGGCCCCGTCACCAAGACCCGCCGCCGGCGCGGTTTCGTCCTGCGCTATTGGCGCGGCGAGGTGCCGCTCGGGCCTTCGTACTGGCTCGTCTACGTGCTGCTGTCGGTCGTCGTGACCCAAACGATCTCGACGCTGCAGCAGCGCATCATGCTCGGCACGGGCTACGAGCCGAAGCTGCTCTTCGCCGTCATCGGCGGCGGCATCGCCGCGAGCCTGCCGGTCGCGCTCTGGCAATTGGTCGGCCTGTGGCGCTCGGCGCGCGCCAGGCGCCGCGAGCGGCGCGCGAACGGCAGGTGGGCGTTCTGGTCGTGGCTCGTGCAGGCCAACGTCGTGTGTGGCGTGCTGGCGCTGGCGGCGGGGCTCACCTTCTCCTCGGCACCCGCCCTGCGCGAGATGTATCGCATGGCCTATCTCGGCGATCCGAGCATTCCCGGCTACGCTTTCCGCACCATGCGCGGCGGGACCGAGGCGGAGATCGTCGGCGGCTTCAAATACGGGCTGACGCGCGATTTCACGGCGCTGATGGAGCGGAACCCGGGGCTGCGCGTCGTGCATCTCGACTCGGTCGGCGGCCGCATCGGCGAGGCGCGGCATCTCTATCGCGCGATCAAGGCGCGCGGGCTCGACACCTATGTCGCCGCCGGCTGCTACTCCGCCTGCACGATGGCGTTTGCGGCGGGCGCGCATCGCTGGCTCGGGCCGAAGGGAATTCTCGGCTTCCACGCGCCGGCCTTCCCCGGCCTGATGGGCACGGGCTCGAAGATGGCGGACTACGAGGCGTCGGTATTCAGGGCCGCCGGCTTTTCGCCCAGCTTCGTCGCGCAGGCGGTGAGCATCATCCCGCCGGCGATATGGAAGCCGCATCGCAAGGAGCTCTTCGACGCACGCGTCGTCACCGATTTCGCCGATGCCGATCGCTTCGCCGATTCCGGCTCCGGCCTCGATTTCTCACAGGCGACGTGGGACGCGAAGATCAAGAAGGTGCTGCCGGCGCTCGTCACGCTCTCGGTCAGCCGGCCCGACGCCTTCCGGGCGATCTCGTCGGCATCGGTCAAGGCCTATCGCGACGGGGCCAGCGCGCAGGCGGTCGGCCTCCTGCTCGGCACCGGCTTCAAGAAGACGTTCTCGCAGATGCTGATGCAGGCCGACGACACCACGCTGATCGATTACGCGCGCCTCGTCGTCGACGAATATTCGCTGCTCGGCGCGGTGAACCCCGAAGATTGCTACCTCTACGCCAAGGGGCAGGCGGCTGGGCATGACATCATGGGCGAGCTCGGGCCCTCGCTGCAGGCGCGCGATCAGGCAATGCAGATGCTCGTCGTCCGGCCGCAATCGCCGCGCCCTGCGGTGTCCACGGCCGAGACGCGCGCGGTGCAGTCGCGCTACCTGAAGCTGCTCGCGGCCACAGCGACGAAAGCAGAGCTCGACGCGGTGATCCATCCGCAGACCACGCGCGCGGGCCAGTCGACCTATTGTCGCGGCATTGTCACGATGCTGCGGACGGCGGCGGCCATGGAGCCGCGGCGCGCCGGACTCATGCTCGTCAAGCTGTTCGGCGACAAGTGACCAGGTCTGGATTCACCATATTCGCTACGTTTTGTAACAAACTTTTTCTCAGAGACGGCTCTGGGCGTAAGACTTTTTGGGGACGTGATGGTATGGAGCGAACCGGCGCGCATCTCGTTATGGCCCAGACAAAGCTAGAAAATCGGGAGACTCCAGGATGAGCATGATGATGGGACGGCTGAAGACCAACATTGTGGCCGGTGTCGCGGTCGCGACCCTCGCCTTCGGCGGCGCCATGCTGCCCACGGCCGCCTTCGCGCACGGTGGCCATGGTGGTGGCCATGGCGGCGGTCACGGCGGCGGCCACGGTGGTGGCCACGGTGGTGGGCACAGCGGCGGACACGGCGGCGGACATGGTGGCGGCTTCCATGGCGGCCACGGCGGCGGCTTCCACGGTGGGCGTGGTGGATTCCATGGTGGATTCCGGGGTGGCTTCCGAGGCGGACGCGGGTTCCGCGGCGGCTTTGGTGGGCCGGGGTTCGGCATCGGCTTTCGCCATTGCCCGTTCCGTTTCCACTATTCGCCGCGCTTCGGCCGCTGCATCCGGAACTTCTAGGCGAGCGGGAGGGGACGCGGATCGCGTCCCCTCCTTCGTCCAGGTTTCGCCCTGCCCCGCGCGAGCCCTTTTCGCGGCCCGCGCGAGCGACTAGATTGCCACCCGTCGCCACTTTCGGCAGCCGGGACCTTTCATGAGCTTCGTCGACGCCCTCGAGGCGCCTCACCGCAAGACCGGGCAGATCAAGCTGCACGGCGAGGAGGCCTTTGCCGGCATGCGCAAGGCCGGCCGGCTGACGGCCGAGGCGCTCGACATGCTGACCGCCCACGTGCAGCCGGGCGTAACCACCGAGGCGTTCGACGACCTGATCTTCGAGTTCGCGATGGCGCACGGCGCCTACCCCGCTCCGCTCGACTATCGCGGCTACCGCAAGTCGATCTGCACCTCGCTGAACCACGTCGTCTGCCACGGCCTGCCCGAGAAGAAGCCGCTGCGCGATGGCGACATCGTCAATATCGACGTCACGCTGATCGTGGACGGCTGGCACGGGGATTCATCGCGCATGTATCTCGTCGGCGAGGTGCCGCGACGCGCCGCGCGCCTGGTCGAGGTGACGCACGAGGCCCTGATGCGCGGCATCTCCGTGGTGAAGGACGGCGCGACGACCGGCGACATCGGCGCCGCGATCCAGCAATATGCCGAGGCCGAGCGCTGCTCGGTGGTGCGCGATTTTTGCGGCCACGGGCTCGGCCGGCTGTTCCACGACGAGCCCAACATCCTGCACTACGGCCGCCGCGGCGAGGGCATACCGCTCAAGGCCGGGATGCTGTTCACGATCGAGCCGATGATCAACCTCGGCCGCCCGCACGTGAAGGTGCTGTCTGACGGCTGGACCGCGGTGACGCGCGATCGCTCGCTCTCCGCCCAGTTCGAGCACACGCTCGGCGTCACCAAGGACGGCTGCGAGGTGTTCACCTACTCCCCCGACGGCCTCCACCAGCCGCCGTATGACGCGGCCGGGTGACAGGCTGCGGTCCTCCCTGCTCCCGCTTGCGGGAGAAGGTGGCCCCGCAAAGCGGGGTCAGATGAGGGGTGTCGCCGCCTCGCGTGCGGCGCAAACGCAAGCGGCGCCATCCCTCATCCGACCCGACTTCGTCGGGCCACCTTCTCCCGCAAGCGGGAGAAGGAAGGGCATCGGCTCGTGAACGAGGCCGACGCCCCCCACTTCACCGGTCACCGCGAGCGGCTGCGCGAGCGCTTCCGCAAGGGCGGCGCCGCCGCGCTCGCCGATTACGAGCTGCTCGAGCTCATCCTGTTCCGCGCCATGCCGCGCCGCGACGTCAAGCCGATCGCCAAGGCGCTGATCGCCCGCTTCGGCTCCTACGGCGAGGTGCTGGCCGCGCGTCCCGAGCGGCTCGCCGAGGTGGCGGGGCTGGGCGAAGCGGCGATCACCGAGCTGAAGATCGTCGAGGCAGCTGCGCGCCGGCTGGCGCAATCCTCGATCGAGAAGCGCCGGAATCTCGGCTCGACGACCGCCGTGATCGAGTACTGCCGTACTGTCATGGCCTTCATCGACCATGAGGAATTCCGCATCCTCTTCCTCGACAAGAAAAACCAGCTCATCGCCGACGAGGTGCAGGGGGTTGGCACGATCGACCACGCACCGGTCTATCCGCGCGAGATCATGCGCCGCGCGCTCGAGCTCGGCGCCAGCGCGTTGATCCTCGTCCACAATCACCCCTCCGGCGACCCGACGCCGTCGACCGCCGACATCGCCATGACGATGCAGATCGCAACGCTGGGCAAGGCGCTCAGCGTGCTGGTGCATGACCACCTGATCATCGGCCGCCAGGGCCACGCCAGCTTCCGCGGCTTGAAGCTGATCTGAACCTCCGGTCTCGATGCCGATTCGGCGGCTTGGTCCGCTGCGCGTGCACGGAACTTTAAGTCCGTTGGGTCAGGGTGTTGAAATGGAAGCGAAAGCTGCTGCAGTCACGCCCGAGGGCGCGTTGCGCGCAACCGCCGGCCGTCTCGGCCGGGTGGCGGCGCCGGCCTCGCTTATGATCGGCGCCCTGCTGCCCGCGACGTCACTGTGGCTGTTCCGGTTCGCGCCGCAGGGATTCGGCGCCAATCCCGCCTCCGCCTTCCTCCTCGTCGCCTTCCCGCTGTCCTCGTTCCTGCTCGCCGTCTTCCTGTGGCGGGCGCGGTTTCGCATCAACCACCTCGAGGCCAAGCAGGCCGAGGCGATCCAGAACGCCGGTCTCGACCCGCTGTCCGGGCTGCCGAACCGCCTGTTCTTCGACAAGATCCTCGAGAGCGCGATCGCCAACTCGACCCCGGATGCACCGATCGCGCTGATCGCGATCGACATCGACAAGTTCAAGAGCGTCAACGACAGCCACGGCCACCTCGCCGGCGACAAGCTGATCGTCGGCATCGCCGAGCGCATCAAGCGGGTGATCCGCGAGGGCGACTGCCTCGCCCGCGTCGGCGGCGACGAGTTCGCGCTCCTGCTCACCGACGTCGGCGCCGCCACCAAATGCGCCGCGACCGCGCACCGCCTGCACGACGCGATGATCGCGCCCTTCGACCTCGGCCGCGCCCAAGTCAACGCCACGCTGTCGATCGGCATCGCGCTCTGCCCGCTGGACGGCGACAGCCGCGCGACGCTGACGCAAGCCGCAGACCTCGCGCTCTACCGGGCCAAGCACGAAGGCCGCAACCGCTTCGCCTTCTTCGACAAGACGATGGAGCAGAAGCTCCACCTCGGCATGACGATCGAGGACGACCTGCGCATGGCGATCGCCAACGACGAGCTGACGATCTACTACCAGCCGCTGATGGCCGCCTGCGGCACGCGCATCCAGGGCCTGGAGGCGCTGGTGCGCTGGACACACCACGAGCTCGGCCTGATGTCGCCCGAGGAGTTCATCCCGGTCGCCGAGAGCCGCGGGCTCATCGTGCCGCTCGGCGAATGGGTGCTGCGCCGCGCCTGCGCCGACGCGCGCCGCTGGCCGGGCCTGCGCATGGCCGTCAACGTCTCGCCGGTGCAGTTCCGCCAGCGCGGTTTCGTCGAGACCGTGCGCAAGATCATCGCCGCCAGCGGCATCGATCCGGCGCGGCTCGACCTCGAGCTGACCGAGGGCGTGCTGATCCAGGACGCCGAGCAGGCCGAGAACGTGATCATGGAGCTGCGCGCACTCGGCGTGCGCATGGGACTCGACGATTTCGGCTCGGGCTATTCGAGCATGATCTATCTGCGCCGCTTCGCCTTCGACAAGATCAAGATCGACCGCGCCTTCCTCGAGACGATGGAAATGTCCGGCGAAGGCGCGATCATCCTCGAGTCGATCGTCACGCTCGGCCACGCGCTGGGCCTGACGGTGACCGCCGAGGGCGTCGAGCACAAGGAGCAGGTGGAGTTCCTGCAGAGTCTCGGTTGCGACGAGATGCAGGGCTATTATTTCGACCCGCCGCTGACCGCCGATGCGATCGACGAGCGGCTGTCGCTCGCGCGCTGGCAGGAGCCCGAGGCAGGCGCCAAGATCACGAAGGCGCGGTCGGCGGCTTAAGGGCCGCTTTTCCTTCTCCCGCCGTGCGGGAGAAGGAGCGCGGCGTTAGGGCTTCGGGGCGACCGGTGACGGCGCAGGCGTCGGCACCGCTGCGGGCGCCGGAACCGCGGCAGGCGTCTGAGCCGCAGGCACCTGGGCGCCCTGACCCGGCGTCGCGGGCGCTTGGCCCGCGGCCTGCGCCGCGGTGGCGGCGGCGTTGAGCTTGATCGGCTTCTTCGGTGTGTCCATCGCGTTGGCGTTCATGCCGGGCTTGATGATGCGATAGAGCTGGAAATTCTCGCCCTCGTACATCGTCTTCAGCTTGTCCGGCATCGGATTGTCGGAATCCTCGTCGGTGAACAGCAGGTAGACGTAGTCGTACTTCTTCAGCCAATCGTGCCAGTAGCTGGTGTCATCGGTCGAGCGGCCGACCGCGTCGATTACCAGCTGGTCGATCGTGGGCGGCACGCCGTCCTCGGTGTCGACCATCTTCTGGTATTCCGGCTTCACGTGCATGATCTGCTTGCCGTTGGTCGTGAAGGCGGTGGTGATCAGCGCCTGGCGCTCGATGATCGCCAGCGACACCGCGTGCACGAGGCCGAGATGCTCGACCTCGTTCGGCATGTTGTTGTCCATATAGGCGACGAGAATCTTCGAGCCGCGCTGCACCTTGTGCAGGGACTCGCGCATCTCGAGCGTCGCCGGCGCGGCATTGGCCCAGGCGATGTCGACCTCGGCCACGCGAGCCCCGAGCAGGCCGAGCGTGCCGACCAGGAACAGGCGGCGCACGAACTCCTGGCGCATCTCGATGCGGAAGCAGGCGACGACCATGAAGGCGATCGCGATCGGCAGGCGCTGGTCGGCGAGATAGCTCGCAAACAGCATGCGCGGCATCGCCATGTAGACGATCGCGCCGGTGATCGCGAGCGGCATCAGCAGCGGGTGCACACGCAGCATGCGGTGGCGCGCCGCCCACACGCCGGCGACCACGACGACGGCCGTGAGCACGAAGGCGACGATGTCCGAATAGGTCTCGACGACGAAGACGAGCCCATCGAGCTTGCCGAGCGATTCCCAGTCCCATTCCTTGGCGTGGCCCCAGGTCGAGCTGGTCAGCAGGAAGGGCGCCAGGAGCAGGAACGGCAGGCCGGCGGCGCAGAACTTCAGCGCGCGCTGCGGCCACGGCCCCCGGTCGATCGACATCGCGAACCAGATCTCGAAGGCCATGATCCCGAGCCCGTACACGCCGACCGCGAACAGGTGGCAGAGATAGAGGGCGAAGGCGATCAGCGCCGAGAGCACGTAGCGAGAGGGCCACGCCCGGTTGCGCAGATGGATCCAGGCGGCAAGGCCCCACAGCGAGAGGCCGATGCCGAAGAAGTAGTTCATCACGCCGATCAGGAACATGTAGTTGTAGAGCAGCGGGAAGGCGACCAGCGGCAGCATCGACCAGCGCTTGAACAGCGCGCGGTTCAACGCGAACGTCCCCGACATGATCAGCATGAAGATCGCGACGGTGAAGATCTGGCTGGCGAGATAGACATTCACGTAGCGCGCGATCTGCGGCACCACGAGATCCATCATCAGGTTGGGCAGGATTTCCCAGTCGATCTCGTAATATTTCGCGAGAAACGGATTCTGGCCGTGGTCGGTGATGACCGTCATGCGCGAGACGTGGTTGGCGTAATCCTCGAGCGGCGGCAACGGGTGCGTCAGCAGCGGGATGACCGAGATCAGCAGGAAGACGAAGAAGATCACCACGGCCTGGACGGCGCCCCACTCGCGCTTGGCGGTGGTGGCGCGCGATGAACTCGCGCTCGTCTGGCTCGTGGGTCCGTAGATCGCGTCGATGCTCATCAGTCCGTCCTGCCGCGGTGCGAGGCCGAAACCCCGGGATCCGCTCCCCTGCCCCCGCCGCGGCGGGCCGTACCATCTCCGGCCCGTCTCCACTGTGGGAGCTGAACCACACCTGGGCGGCAATTTCGTGAGCGCCCCTGTGACGCCCCAACCCACCATAGGCGACCCGCGTGTCTCGCATGGCTCGGGTGAACGGAAGCTGAGCGGCGTGATTCAGACTTGAGACGCCATGCCGCTGAATGGCGTGTCGGCCCACGGAACCCGCGTGCGGCATGGCTGTTCGGTCGCCGGAACCCTTGGTGAACATGCGGGCCGGACGACGATGCGCCTCTTCAACTGCGAGCACTGCGGGCAGATGCTCTATTTCGAGAACACCCGCTGCGAGCGCTGCGGCCACGCGCTCGGCTTTCTCGCCGAGGACGGCCAGGCCCTGCACGCGATCGAGCCCGCCGACGAGGCGGGTGTCTGGCGCGCGCTCGGGGTCGAGGGCCGCACATTCCGGCTGTGCGCGAATGCCGCGCACGACGTCTGCAACTGGCTCGTCGATTCCCGCTCGGGCGAGGCGATGTGCGCCGCCTGCCGCCACAACAAGGTCATCCCGGAGCTGTCGGGCGCCGACAATCGGCTCGCCTGGCGCAAGATCGAGCGCGCCAAGCACCAGCTGTTCTACACGCTGTTCCGGCTCGGGCTCGCGCAGACCACCGAGCTCGGCGCGGGGCCGGAGCCGCTCGTCTTCCTGTTCCTCGCCGACTGTCCCAACGTCCAGGGCCAGAAGGTGATGACCGGCCACGAGGACGGCGTCATCACGATCGCGCTCGCCGAGGCCGACGATGCCGAGCGCGAGCAGCGCCGCAAGATGATGGGCGAGCCATATCGCACCCTCCTCGGCCACTTCCGCCACGAGGTCGGGCACTTCTTCTGGGACCGGCTGGTGCGCGACGGCGGCAAGCTTGCCGGGAGCCGCGCGGTCTTCGGCGACGACGAGCAGGACTACCAGGAGGCGCTGCAGCGCCATTACGAGAATGGCGCTCCGGTCGACTGGCAGGACCATTTCGTCTCGACCTACGCGACCTCGCATGCCTGGGAGGACTTCGCCGAGACCTGGGCGCACTACCTGCACATCGTCGACACACTCGAGATGGCGCAGGCCTACGACCTGCGGCTGGCCCCGAGCGCCGATCATGGCGACGAGTTCGCTGTCGCCTATGGCATCGACCCCTACACGACGCCCGACGTGCACGATCTCATCAAGGTCTGGCTGCCGGTCTCGACCGCGCTCAACTCGCTCAGCCGCACCATGGGCAAGGACGAGCTCTACCCGTTCATCCTGTCGCAGCCGGTGATCGAGAAGCTCGCCTTCGTGCACGAACTGGTGCGCGGCGCGGTCGCTTCGGCGCGGGCGGCGCACGCCGCCTGAACTCCCGGCGAGCATCCCCCAAAGGGCATAGGAAAAATAAGAAAACCCTCAGTGGTGATTTTGGCCTGGGGGCGTAAATGAGACCTACTGTTTCACCACCAACCAAAGGGGCATCCCATGAACTGGACCACTCCGATCATCGAAGAGATCTGCGTCGGCATGGAAGTCACGAGCTACGAGTCGGCCGACCTCGACGTCCTCTTCTAAGGAGATCGACACCGACCACGGAAAAGCGCCCGCGAGGGCGCTTTTTTTGTGCCCGGTTCCCTGTTCTAGCGCGCCCGCTCAGCTTATGCGCGAGCGCAATCAAATGATACACGCACCTGGTTGAGCGCTCCCCTCAAAGTTGTCCCGTAAGACCAATTTACGATCGGAAGCGCGTAGGAAAAATAGCAGGCGCGAATTATTGTCGCAGCATGGATCGGGTCACGCTCATCATGCTCGCGGCTGTGGTGATCGGGCTCGTCGGAGCGGCGATCGTCGTATTCTGGCGATCGTAACGTCAGCCTTTACTTGCGGCGCGCCGCGTAGATGCTCGGCCAGTCCTCCGGCAACGCGCCGGGACAGGCGTCGAGCAAGGACGCCTCGAGCAGCACGAAGCCATGGCCATCCCACAGCCATGAGGCGCTCGAACCGCAATCGCCGAGCCCCCGCCCCTTGCCGAACGAGCTCAAGGTCATTGTCTTGGGATCGAAGCCGACGTTCTCAGCTACGTTGTCGGCGGTATCGCCCTTGAGCGCCGCCGGGCGCGGCAGTGCCACCGGCTTCGGCAGCCCGCCCGCCCCCTCGACGAGATAGAGTGCGCTGTCGATGTTGTAGGCGCCCTGCGTGCAGGTGAGCGCATAGAGGGTGGCGTCGGGGCCGAGGTGCCAGGCCTGCGCGTCAGACTGGTCGGCCACCGCCTCCGCGTCGCAGACCGGCGTCGCCGACTCGATGAGCGCCTTGGGGATGGCCGGCTTGTCGATGACGCTCACGCCCTCCGCCGGCGCCGCTGAGACGACCGGCGCTGCCGGCGGCTCCGGCACCTGGCCGACCGGCGTCATGCCGCGCGCGACGAGCGCGGTCGGCGTTCCCTGCCGGTTTTGCGCGGCATCGATGAAGCGTAGCGCCGCCGCTAGACCTTTCAGGTCGAGCGTGCCGTGCGTGGCAAGGACGGCATAGTCGAGCGTCGCGGCGTTGCGGATCGCGTCGATGAAGGCGAGGCTCGGGGCGCCTTCGGGAAGCGTCGTCGAGAGGATGCTCGAATCCTGGTCCGGCGCCTTGGCCGGGAACGGGCCGAGCGCCTTCGTGCCGGCGCCGTTCGCGACGAGGCGGAATGCCGGCGCAGCGCCCTTGAGAGGCTCTTGCGCCGCCAGCACGATCTTGACCTGCGGCGGGGCCGTGGCGCCGGCGTCGCGCGCGATGCGGACATAGAAGAGGTCGTCCGGCGCCGTCGCCAGCGCGATGCAGCTGTTCAGGTTGTTGCAGGTCGCCGTCCAGCCATCGAACGTCTTGGTGGCCGCGGCCGGATCGGCGATCGCGGCGGGCGCCACGAGTCCCGAAGCGAACAGCGCGGAGAGGATCTTCGCTAGCAGCCGACGCGTCATCGGGAGGGCCTCAATAGAGCGGATAGACCGCCTCGGTGACATAGGGGCCGCCCCCGACGGAATCGCGCGAGGAGAACAGCGTGAAATGGTCGACCTCGAAGGTCATCGCGGCGATCCAGCCGCGCACGGCGAGATAATTGGCGACCGCCATCGGCGTCGCCTGGCGCAGCCGCGCCAGCGTCACGTGCGGCGCGAACTTGCGCGTCTCGGCCGGCAGGCCGGCGCGGCGGATCAGCCGCTCCTGCTCGGCCTGCAGCTCGAGCAACGGCGTCGACGGCCGCGCCGCGGCGACGATCGCGCGCGGCCGGTCGCCGCCGAAGGCATCGAGCCGGTCGAGCGTCACCTTGACGGCCTCGCGCCGCATGTCGCCCAGCATCGTATCGACGTCGTGCGCGGTGCGGTCGTCGACATCGCCGATGAAGCGCAGCGTGATGTGATAATTCTCGACATCGATCCAGCGGGCGCCGGAGACGCCACCGCGCATCAGCGACAGCTCGGTCGCGATCGTCTTCGGCAGCTCGAGGCCCGTGAACAGGCGGGGCATGGCGCAACCATCATCGTCGGCGGGCCGGCTTGGGCGCCCTAGGCGTCGGCGGGAGCGACGTCGCGCTTCTCCCGCCGAATCTGCTGTCGCGCAAGTCGGCGCTACTACTTATCCCCGCCCGGCGCCGGCATCGTCTGCGCGGGCACCTCGGCGGGTGCCGCGGCGGTGCGGTCGATCTTGGCGTTCTTGCGCAGGCTGAGGATCAGGTCGCTCTGCGCCTTCTGAACCGCGAAGCGCTGGATCTGGTCCTTGACCTGGTCGAACGCGGGGAATGGCTTCTGGCGGCGATCCTCGAGCTTGATCACGTGCCAGCCGAACTGCGTCTTCACCGGATCGGAGATCTGGCCCTTCTGCAGCTTGAATGCGGCGTCGGAGAAGGCCGGCACCATCTGCTCCTTGGTGAACCAGGGCAGCTCGCCGCCCTCGGCGCTCGGGTCCTTCGAGACCTCCTTGGCGATCTTGGCGAAGTCCTCGCCGCCCTTCAGGCGCTTCTCGACCGCCTGCGCATCAGCCTCGCTCGCCACCAGGATGTGGCGGGCGTGCAGCTCTTCCTGCGGCTTCTGCTGCGCCTTGGCGTCGTCGTAGATCTTGTGCATCTGCGCATCGGAGGTCGACCCCTGCGCGATCGAGGTGAGCATCGCCTCCATGAGGACCTTGTCCTCGGCGTAGGTCATCTTCTGGGTGAAATCGGGCGTCTGATCGAGCTTGTCGGCCTTGGCCTTCTGCGCGACGAGGGTGCCGTCGATGAGATAGTCGAGCAGGTAGGTATTGCGCGCCTTGCCCTTGAGCTGCTGCGGCAGGTTCGCGCCGATGTCTTCGGCCGCCATGTTGACGTCGAGCTGGGTGATCTTCTGGCCGTTGACGGTCGCGAGCAGCGTGTCGGGCGGCAGCGGCTTCTCGTCCGGCGCGGCCGGCGCGGCCATCGGCGCCTCAGCGGGCGCCCCGGTCTGCGCGAAGGCAGGCGCGAGAGGAAGCGCGAGCGCCGCCGCGAGGACGAATGGGCTCAGCTTGGCTCGTGCGTTGATCATGACGCGGCGTTCTCCCTGGACGTGCTTGCGAGTTCGCCTTTGGCGGTTTCGCTTTTGCGCGGCAGCCCTGCAACAGGTCTCCGGTTGCCGCAAGTGAAATCGAGGCAACACCCGGCGCGCCGGGAGGCATGCGCCATCCCGCCTGGGGGGAGAACGGCAACGGGACGGCGCCCGTTCCCAAAGGGTCGATGAACGCTGTTCGGCCGCGAGCGGCGACGCTTTTAGGCGGCGCGCGCGACCTGCGCGCGATGCACGGCCTCGAACGGCGCGACGAGATGCGTCTCGCCATGCGCGCGTAGCCAGTCGGCGAGGCAATCCTCGGCCTCGTCGCGGCTCTCGCAGACATGCGCGGCGCCCATCCGGTCGCCGTTGGCATCCAGCCGCTCGATGATCCACTTGCCGCGGCGCTCGGAGAACCACACGTCGATGGTGTGGATGGCGCCGACGTCCGCCTCGCTGGTCTCGATCCCGACGATTCGCACGGTTCCGCTCCTCTGATTCAGGCTCGAATCCTGCCTGATTCGGCGGTCCGTGAATCGGCGAGCGCGCATTTCGTTGCGGATAACGCGATTTGGCTGTGCACAGCCGCTACGGGAAATCCCTTCTCCCCTCGCGGGAGAAGGCAGATCGCGCCCGACTACGCCGCCGAGGCCTTTTCCTCTTCCTGCTCGTCGACGAGGCGCTGGACGCCGGCGAAGTCGAGCTTGCCGGAGCCGAGCAGCGGGATCTCGTCCACCACGCGGACGTCGGCCGGCACCATCACGTCGGCGGCGCCGCGCAGCTTGGCGAACGACGCGAAATCGCCGCGCGTCGCGCCCTTGTGGCGGGTGACCAGGATGACGCGCTCGCCCTTGCGCGGATCGGGCACGGCGGCGGCGGCCGACACGTCGTCCGGCCACAGATGCGCGGCCAGCGTCTCGACCGCCGCCAGCGACACCATCTCGCCGGCGATCTTGGCGAAGCGCTTGGCGCGCCCCTTGATCGTGATGAAGCCCTTGTCGTCGACGGCGACGATGTCGCCGGTGTCGTGCCAGCCGTCCGGCGGCGGCTGCAGCTCGCCAGGCTTGTCGTCCTTCAGATAGCCTAGCATCGTGTTGGGGCCGGAGACGACCAGCTTGCCGCCCTCCTCGATCCCGGGCACCGGCTCGATCCGCATCTTCATGCCGGGCCACAGGCGGCCGACGGTGCCGACCTTGTTGAACATCGGCGTGTTGCACGACAGCACCGGCGCCATCTCGGTAATGCCGTAGCCCTCGAGGATGCGGACACCGAACTTCTCCTGATAGATGGCGCGCGTCGACTCCTTCACCGGCTCGGCGCCGGCCACGATGTAGCGCAGCGAGCGGAAGTCGTAGGCGTTCGCCGTCCTGGCATAGCCGGCGAGGAACGTGTCGGTGCCGAACAGGATCGTCGCGTTGCAGCCGTAGATCAGCTCCGGGATGATCCGGTAGTGCAGCGGTGAGGGATAGAGGTAGCCCTTCACGCCGAAGACCAGCGGGACGATCATGCCGTCGGTCAGCCCCAGCGCATGGAACATCGGCAGCGCGTTGAAAACGATGTCCTCGCGGCCGAAGTCGATCATCGAGCGCGCCTGCGCGGCGTTCGACAGCATGTTGCGATGGGAGAGCACCACGCCCTTCGGTTTGCCCTCGGAGCCCGAGGTGAAGAGCACCGCGGCAGGCTCGTTGGCGCCGCCGAACGGCGTCTTCGGGCGCACCAGCGGCTTCTTCCATTTCAACGCCCCAATGAGCTTGTCGGGCGTCGTGATCTTGGCGCGGATATCCTCGAGATAGACGATCTTGAACACCTGCCCGATGTCGGCGAGCAGCTTGTCGAGCTTGCCCTTCTCGACGAAGGCGCGCGACGTGACGATCGTGTCGAACTGCGCCGCCTTGCCGGCCGACTTGATCGCCGCCGCGCCGGCGGAGAAGTTGACCATCGCGACGACGCGGCCGGCCGACATCAAACCAAGCAGCGTGACCACGCAGCCGACCGAGGTCGGCAGCATCACGCCGATCTTGCCGCCGAGCGGGGCCAGCGGCATCAGCTTGCCGCCGAGCACGCGGGCGCTGATCAGCGTGCGCTTGTAGGTCATCGGACCGGCGATCGGGTCTTCCAGCGCGATATGCTTCGGCCCGTATTCCAGCGCCGCATCCACCGTCGCCTGGAAGATGGTGCGGTCGGTGGAGGTCGTCCGGAACACCATCTCCGACATGATGTCGTAGAGCGCGGCGCCGGCGGCCTGGCGGCGGGCGCGGCCCTTGAGGTTCTCGGGCACGACGATGCGCTGCGGCTCGAGCACCGTCACCTTGATGCGCGGGAAGAAGCCGCGGTTCACCTGCGAGCGAGTCAGATAGGAGAAGCGCGACTTCTCCGCGCCCTCGATGCGGACGGGCACGACCGGCACGCCGGCCTTGTCGGCGATGAGGCCGGGACCGTCATAGACCTTCATCAGGCTGCCGGTGCGCGTCAGACGACCCTCGGGGAAGATCACCAGCGTCGAGCCGCCCTTCACCTCGTTGATGAGCTGCCGCGTGGCGAGCGGCCGCGTCGGGTCGAGCGGCAGCGCGTGCATGTATTTGACGATCGGCTTCATCCACCATTTCTGCGCGAACTGGTGGTCGATCGCGAAGACCGGGTTGTTGTCGAGGATCGAGAAGGCGATCTCGGCGTCGAGCAGGCTGACGTGGTTCAGCGCGATGATCGCGTTGGGGCCGGCCTTGGCGACGTTTTCGACTCCCTCGACCTCGAGGCGATAGACGAGCCGGAATACAATCGCCGCCAAGTCGCGCAACCAGTTCGTCGGCAGCACCCAGAAGATCCAGACCGAGGACAGCAGCGCGCCGACGCCGAGGGCGACGAAGATCATCGGCATCGTCCAGCCGATGGCCTGCAGGCCGGCGACCGACAGCGAGCCGGTCACCATGAGGAGGGCCGAGAGCACGTTGACCGCGGCGACGATGCGCGCGCGATGGTCGGCCGGCGCCCATGCCTGCACCGCGGCGAACGAGGGCACGACGAACAGGCCGCCGCCCATCGCCAGCAGGCCGAGATCGATGCCGACGCGCCAGGAGCGCGGGTCCTTGAAGAACTCGCCGACCTCGAGCATGCCGGCATGCGGCACGACGCCATGCAGCGTCCAGGCGAGATCGAGCGAGACGAGCCCGATGAGGACCGCCGCGATCGGCGTCGGCAGCGTCAGCGTGCGTCCGTCGACGATCCACGAGGCGAGGCCCGAACCGACCGCGATGCCGATCGCAAACAGCGCGAGATAGACCGAGACGACGAGCTCGCTGCCGCCGAGCGTGACCTTCACCATCGGGGGCAGCAGGCCGAAGACGATCGCGCCGACGAGCCAGAACAGAGAAACGAAGATGCCGCCGTGCCAGAGACGCTTGTCGGTGCGCAGGTCGGCAACCAGGCGGAACGTCGAGCGCAGGACGTTGGGGTCGACCTTGAGGTGCGGCGCGCCTTCGCCGCTGCGCGGGATGGCCACCGCGGCGAGCCAGCTGAACCCCGCGAAGACGAGCGTGACGAGCGACAGCAGCGAGGCGTCGCCACCGTATTTGGCGGAGAGCGCGGCGACGAACGTGCCGGCGATGATCGCGATGAAGGTCGCGCCTTCGACGAGCGCGTTGCCGGCCGGCAGGTCGTGTACCGAGAGATGGTCGGGCAGGATGCCGTATTTCACCGGCCCGAACATCGCCGACAGGATGCCGAACAGCGTGAGCGCGACGAACAGGACCGGCATCGAATGGAAGAAGAAGCCGGCGCAGGCGATGGCGACCGCGCCGAACTCGGCGAGCTTCAGCCGCCGCGCGATCAGCGCCTTGTCGTAGCGGTCGGCCAGCTCACCGCCGAGCGCCGACAGGAAGAACGAGGGCGCGATGAAGAGCGCGCCGGCGAGCTGGATCAGCGGGCCGGAATGCGCCATCACGATGGGATAGAGGATGAGAAAGACGATCGCGGTCTTCAGGAACGAATCGTTGAAGGCCGAGAAAAACTGGCACCAGAAGAGCGGCGCGAACTTGCGGCTCTTCAAAAGCGTGCGGCTCATTGGAACACCTCGGCTCGATCGCAGATCGCTTGTAGTCGGCGACGCCGACCTTGCGAACCCCGGCGACAGTGGTATGAACGCCGTTCAAAGGTATGTATCGCACCTATGAACAATGTTCAAGATAAAAAAACGAAGCTAAGTCCGCGCCAAGGGGCACGCAGCGAACAGCGCGAGCGGCTGATCGGTTGCGCCGAGGCGGCGATCGCGGCGGACGGCCTGCAGGGGCTGCGGGCGCGCGAGCTGGCCCGCTGCGGCGGTTTTTCGCTCGGTGCGATTTACAATCTCGTCGTGGACCTCGACGAGCTCACGCTGCTCGTCGGGCAGCGGACGATGGCCAAGCTCGACACGGCGCTCCAGCGCGCGGAGGGACAAGGCGGCGACCCCGACGTCGGCGCCCAGCTCATCGCCTGGGCGCGCGCCTACGCCGGCTTTGCGACCGAGCACCACGAGCTGTGGCGGGCGCTGTTCGAGTTCCGGATGGCGACGCCGCGCGATTTCCCCGACTGGTTCGCAACCGCGCAGATGCAGCTCTTCGCCCGGCTCGAGGCACGGCTCGCCCCGCTCGTGCCGTCGCTCGATGCGGCGAGCCTGAGGGCTCGGGCGCGCGCGCTGTTTGCGGCGGTGCACGGCATCGTCGCACTCGGCATCCAGGGCAAGCTCGTGGCGCTGCCGGTCGAAGCGGTCGACGCCGAGCTCGTCGCTTTCATCGAGACTTATGTGGCGGGGCTGTCACGCAAGTAGGACGCGCCGGGTTGCGCTGCGCGCGCCCCAAGATGATGCCCGCGAATGACGCTGGCGTGGGCGGACAAATTTAGCGATGAAGCTTTGCCGGACGGACCCGGCGCCAGAGCCACGCCCGCTTGTCGCTGATCCTCGCCATCTACCACCACCTGCAGATCAACGTGCTGCTCCCGTTCCACCTCGCGGTGGCCAGCGTGGTGACGGTGCACGCGCTGTTGAACAAGCGCGAGGTCGGCGCGGCGCTCGGCTGGATCGGGCTGTCGTGGCTCGCCCCGTTCATCGGCGGCTTCCTCTATTTCGTGGCCGGCATCAACCGGGTGCGGCGCCGGGCGCAGCGGTTGCGGCGGCGCACTCGCACGCGCCGCCCCGCGCAGGAGATCGACGAGGATCCCAACGACGACCTCGAGCCGCTGCAGCGCGGCGTCACCCGCATCTCGCGCCGCCCGCTCGAGATCGGCAACACCTTCGAGGTCTATCAGGACGGCGACGAGGCCTATCCGCCGATGCTGGCGGCGATCGACGCCGCGACACGCTCGGTCGGGCTGTCCAGCTACATCTTCGCCACCGACAAGGCCGGCATGCGCTTCGTCGAGGCGCTGGCCGCGGCCAAGGCGCGCGGCGTCGAGGTACGCGTCATCATCGACGGCGTCGGCGGCAATTGGATCCTGTCGAGCGCCTATCACGCTCTCAAGAAACGCGGCGTGCCGGCCGGGCGCTTCCTGCACTCGCCCCTGCCCTGGCGGATGCCGCTCGTGAACCTGCGCTCGCACAAGAAGATCCTCGTCGTCGACGGCACGATCGGCTTCACCGGCGGCATGAACATCCGCAACGACAACGTGATGGCGTTGCAGCCCAAGCACCCCGTCGCCGATACGCATTTCAAGGTCACCGGCCCCGTCGTCTCGCAGCTCGTCGATGCCTTCGCCGATGATTGGGCCTTCGTCACCGGCGAGGATCTAGAGGGCGACGAGTGGTTCCCGGATCTGCCGAGTGCCGGCGCCGCCAAGGCGCGCGTCCTCACCTCTGGCCCCGATCAGGACCTCGAGAAGATCGAGTTCTGCGTGATGCAGGCGATCGCCTGCGCGCGCGACACGATCGATGTGATGACGCCCTACTTCCTGCCCGACGACCGCCTGCTCACCGCACTGTCGCTCGCCGCGATGCGCGGGGTGAAGGTCAACGTCGTCATCCCCAAGCACAGCAACAAGCGCGTCGTCGATTGGGCCACGCGCGCCAACATCGGCGGCATGCTGAAGGACGGCGTGCGCGTGAAGCTCGGCGCGCCGCCGTTCCGGCACTCGAAGGTCATGGTCGTCGACAGCGAATGGTGCCTGATCGGCTCGGCGAACTGGGACCTGCGCTCGTTCCGCCTGAACTTCGAGCTCTGCATGGAAGTGTATGACGAATCGCTGGCGCTCGGGCTCAAGCGCTTCGTCTCGCGCCAGGGCAGCGAGGCCCTGACCGACAAGCAGCTCAAGGCGCGCAGCCTCCCGGTGAGGCTGCGCGATGCCGGCGTGCGGCTGATGATGCCGTATCTTTAGGCCTTGTAGGCGTCAGCCGACCGTGAAGATCATCGTCGCCAGCGGCGGAAGGGTCAGCACGATCGACTGATCCTCGCCATGCGCCTGCACCGGCTCGCTGTCGATGCCGCCCATGTTGCCGACGTTTGAGCCCGCGTAGACCTGCGCGTCGGTGTTGACGGCTTCCTTGTAATGGCCAGCCCGCGGCACGCCGATCCGGTAGTTGGTGCGCGGGATCGGCGTGAAGTTCGCGACCGTCACCGCCACGTCGCCGTGATCGCCGAAGCGGGCGAAGGCGAACACCGAGTTCTCGATGTCGCCGCCGACGAGCCACTTGAAGCCCGCGGCCTCGCAATCACGCTCATAGAGCGCCGGCGTCGCGCGGTACGCGTGGTTGAGGTCGCGCACAAGGCTCTGCACGCCCTTGTGCTCGGGATGCTCGAGCAGGTGCCAGTCGAGCGAGGTATCGTGGTTCCACTCACCCGGCTGCGCGATCTCGCAGCCCATGAAGAGCAGCTTCTTGCCGGGATGGGCGAACATGAAGCCGAGATAGGCGCGCAGGTTGGCGAAGCGCTGCCACTGGTCGCCGGGCATGCGGCCGAGCAACGAGCCCTTGCCGTGCACGACCTCGTCGTGACTGATCGGCAGGATGAAGTTCTCCGAGAACGCGTAAAGCAGCCCGAACGTCATGTCGTGATGGTGATGACGGCGGTGCACCGGGTCGAGCGAGATGTAGCGCAGGGTGTCGTGCATCCACCCCATGTTCCACTTGAAGCCGAAGCCGAGGCCGCCGTTGAAGGTCGGCTGCGACACGCCCGGCCACGCGGTGGACTCCTCGGCAATCGTGACGATGCCGGGCGCCGCCTGGTAGGCGACCTCGTTCATCTTGCGCAGGAAGCCGATCGCCTCCAAGTTCTCGTTGCCACCATATTGGTTTGGCACCCACTCGTTCGCCTTGCGCGAATAGTCGAGGTAGAGCATCGACGCCACCGCATCCACGCGCAAGCCGTCGAGATGGTACTGGTCGAGCCAGAAGCGCGCGTTGGCGATGAGGTAGGCCTGCACCTCCTTGCGCCCGAAATTGTAGATGTAGGTCCCCCAATCCTGGTGGAAGCCCTGGCGCGGGTCGGCGTGCTCGTAGAGATGCGTCGAGTCGAAATTGGCGAGACCATGCGCATCGTTCGGGAAATGCGCCGGCACCCAGTCGAGGATCAGCGCGATGCCGGCCTTATGCGCGGCATCGACGAAATAGGCGAAATCCTCCGGCGAGCCGAAACGGCTCGTCGGCGCGAACATCGAGACCGGCTGGTAGCCCCACGAGCCATCGAACGGGAACTCGGTGATGGGCAGCATCTCGATATGGGTGAAGCCCATGTCCTTGACGTAGGGCACCAAACGATCCGCCATCTCGCGATAGGTGAGCTTGCGATTGCCCTCCTCCGGGATGCGCGCCCACGAGCCGAGGTGCACCTCGTAGATCGAGATCGGCTTCTTGCGATCGTCGCCGCGCGCGCGCTCGGCGAGCCATCCGGCGTCGTTCCAGTCGTGGCGCGGCAGGCCGTGCGCGACGGAGGCGGTGGCCGGCGGATGCTCGGCGGCAAACGCCACAGGGTCGGCCTTCAGCGGCACATGCGCGCCGCCGTGGCCCTTGAGCTCGAACTTGTAGTGCGTGTCGAGCGCCAGATGCGGGACGAAGAGCTCCCACACGCCGACCTCGTAATGGCAGCGCATCGGATGCCGGCGGCCGTCCCAGGCGTTGAACTCGCCGACGACGCTGACCGACTGTGCGTTCGGCGCCCAGACGACGAAGCGGATGCCCGGCAGCTTGGCGTGCGTGATCGGATGTGCGCCGAAAATGTAGTAGAACACCGTGTCGTTCGAATGCGTGATCGCCGCGATGTCGTAATCGGCGAGCGCGGACCCCAGCGAATAAGGGTCGAAGATCACGTGGCCGAAATCGTCCTGCGTGATCTTGATGCGGTAGCCCGGCCGCCCGTCGGACTTGACGCGGGCAACGACGAAGCCATCGTGATCGACCGACTCGAACGGCGCCAGGATGGCGTCATCGTCGTAGCCGATCGCCTCGATCTTCTCGCCCCAGGGGATGAAGGCGCGGATGTCCCACACGCCGGGCGACACTTCATGCGGCCCGAGGATCGAGAAAGGGTCGCCGTGCGTCCCCGCGCAGATCGCCGATACCGCGCTGCGATCGACGCATTCGGAAGGCGTGCGATGGAACGCCTCGTGAGACGGGTCGCCTTGCGTCAGGTCCGTGCTCGCCGTCATACAGCCTCCGCGACATAGTCCAAGATTGTAAGGACGCCTTCGATTGGAATGTCGATCCAATCGGGACGGTTACCGGCCTCGTAGTCGACCTCGTAGAACGCCTTCGACATCGTGTAGAGGATGAGCAGCCGACGTTGCGTAGCCTCGTCGTCGATCCAGATCGGACTGTCCTTCGCCGATTCCATGTAGGCGTCGACGAAAATCTGCGAGAACTCGATCAGTTCCTCATTCAGTTTCAATGAAATCTCAGGCAGGCGCTCGGCGATGCGGCGCCGGGCGGTGGCCACCGAATAGGCGAAGCTGCGCAGCATGCCAGCGACGTCGCGCAGCGGCGAGGCCTTCATGCGGCGTTCCTCGAGCGTGCGCGCCGGCTCGCCCTCGAAATCGATGATCACGACGTCGTCCTTCACGACCAGCACCTGGCCGAGATGGTAATCGCCGTGGATTCGCGTCTTGATCGCGCCGACCGGCTCGACCGCGCACGAGTCGATGAGCTGGTAGGCCTCGCGCTTGCGCTCCAGCAGGCGCGCGGCCAGCGCACGAGCGTTGTCGCTTGCGCCATCGCTCATCCGCTCGAGACGGTCGAAGGCCTTGTCGGCCAGCGCATGGGCGTCGCGGGCCGCCTCCTCGACGTCGGCGAG
The DNA here is from genome assembly GCA_965277735.1 of Beijerinckiaceae bacterium. Classification (GTDB taxonomy): domain Bacteria; phylum Pseudomonadota; class Alphaproteobacteria; order Rhizobiales; family Beijerinckiaceae; genus RH-AL1. Next base: position 1,370,691 of record CBDIDO010000003.1, on the reverse strand, counting down.
GGTGAGCGGCTCGGCGGCGAAGGCGGCATCGTCGGTCTTGGTCGCCAGGGCCTTGTGCATCTCGGCGGTGCGGTGGCCGAGCCTTCGCATGTGCGGCGTGTAGGAATTGAAGCCCTCCTGCGCCGCAGCAAAGCTGTGGCTGCCCGAGAAGGCCATCGCATCCATGATGCGGGTCAGCACGTTCAGCGTCCACGTCCACGCGTCGCCCTGGTTGCGCACGAAGCGCTGCAAGATGGCGATCGCGGTGACGACGCCCTCGGCCGAGACGTGCTCGACGACGCCCAGCGTCGGCGGCGCGTTCTCGAAATGCGCGACGTCGGTCAGGAAGCGGCCGATCTCGACCTCCGGGTTCGCGCCCGGCTGCAGGCGGCGGTAGATCTTCAGCGCCATGCGGTCGTCGACGTTGATCGACGAGTTCGACTGCTCGGCGCCCATGCGGCGGATCGCCGACACGTCGACCGGCGCCTCCTCGTCGAGCAGCGGCGACTTCGTGAAGCGGATCTCGCCGCCCTTCGCCGTCTTCAGCACGCCGCCGAAGCGCAACGCGTTGATGATCGCGGCCGCGAAATCCGGGCAGGCGTCGGCATCGTAGAGCAGGCCCATCCGCGCCGCGCGGCGCAGGCGCGCTACGGCGAACGGCGTCAGGCTGTCGTCCTCGTCCGAGAACAGATCGGCGGCGAGCGGCATGAAGTAGAGCTGCTCCTCGCCGCGCCCAACGGGCACAGAGATGAGCGGCATCATGTAGCGCCCGTGCGGCGGCTCGCGCAGCACGGTGTAGTCGCGCACCGAAACCTGCGGGATGCGCGTGCCCTTGGCGGCGAACCAGCGCTTGGTCTGCAGATAGCTCGGCGCGGCCGTGGTCTCGAACATCTTGAGCTCGCGCCCGGCAAAGATGTTCTCGAGCGGGCCGGCGGCGACGAGCGTGAACAGCTCGGGCAGGAAGGCCGACGAGATCTTGCCGTCCTCGCTCACCTTCTCCAGGCGGAACCAGTAGAAGCCATAGGCCGGCAGCGTGAGCAGGTAGGGCAGCTCGCCGATGCGCGGAAACGAGGTGCCGGCGGTGAGCTCGGTGAGCCCGGTGCCGTCGTAGTCGCTCATGTCGAGCTCGACCGCCTGCGGTGCGTTCGAGACGTTGACGACGCACAGGATCGACTCGTCGTCGAGCTCGCGCAGATAGGCAAGCACCTTGCGGTTCTTCGGATAGAGGAACTTGAGCGTGCCGCGGCCCATCGCCTTGTGCGACCGGCGCACGACGATCATGCGGCGCAGCCAGTTGATCAGCGAGGTCGGGCTCGCCAGCTGCGCCTCGACGTTGACCGCCTGGAAGCCGTAGGTCGAGTCCTGGATGGTGGGCAGGAAGAGCCGCTGCGGGTCGGCGCGGGAGAAGCCGCCGTTGCGATCCACCGACCATTGCATCGGCGTGCGCACGCCGTCGCGATCGCCGAGGTAGATGTTGTCGCCCATGCCGATCTCGTCGCCGTAATAGAGGCACGGCGTACCGGGCATCGACAGCAGCAGCGAGTTCAGAAGCTCGATCTTGCGGCGATCGTTGTCGAGCAGCGGCGCCAGGCGGCGGCGGATGCCGAGGTTGATGCGCGCGCGCTTGTCGGCGGCATAGAACTTCCAGAGATAATCGCGCTCCTTGTCGGTGACCATCTCGAGAGTCATCTCGTCATGGTTGCGCAGGAAGATCGACCATTGGCAGCCCTCGGGGATCTCCGGGGTCTGGCGCATGATGTCGGTGATCGGGTGCCGATCCTCCTGCGCCAAGGCCATGTAGATGCGCGGCATCAGCGGGAAATGAAACGCCATGTGGCATTCGTCGCCGTCACCGAAGTACTGCGCGGTCTCCTCCGGCCATTGATTGGCCTCCGCGAGCAGCATGCGATCAGGATAATCCTTGTCGACCGCGGCGCGGATCGCCTTGAGCACCGCATGCGTTTCGGCGAGATTCTCGCAATTCGTGTCTTCGCGCTCGACGAGATAGGGGATCGCGTCGAGCCGCAGCCCGTCGACGCCGAGGTCGAGCCAGTAGCGCATCACGTCGAGCACCGCCTCGAGCACCTTCGGATTGTCGAAGTTGAGATCGGGCTGGTGGGAATAGAAACGATGCCAGTAGAAGGACTGCGCTTCCTCGTCCCAGGTCCAGTTGGACTTCTCGGTGTCGAGGAAGATGATGCGCGTGTCCTTGTAGCGCTCCTCGGTGTCCGACCAAACGTAGAAATCGCGCGCGGGCGAACCCTTCTTGGCGAGCCGGGCACGCTGGAACCAGGGATGCTGGTCTGACGTGTGGTTGATGACGAGCTCGGTGATCACGCGGATGCCGCGCTCGTGCGCCGCCTTGACGAAGTTCTTGAAGTCCTTCGCCGTGCCGTAGGACGGATTGATGCCGCGATAATCCGAGATGTCGTAGCCGTCATCGCGCAACGGCGATGGATAGAACGGCATCACCCAGATCGCGGTGGCGCCCAGTTCCTTGACGTAGTCGAGCTTCTGCGTGACGCCGACAAAATCGCCCATGCCATCGTTGTTGGCGTCGAAGAAGCTCTTCACATGCAGCTGATAGATGATCGCGTCGCGATACCACTGCGTGTCACTGCGATCGATCATTGGCCGCCTTTCCAATCCGCCGGCGGCGACAGTCGCCACACGATCGCGGAACGCTCGTACGGATCGAGCGCGATCTGATTGAGCTTGCCGTAGAGCGTGAACTTGTAGCCGCCGAGGAGATCCTCCACCTCGACGGAGCCATTGTCCGACAGCCCCCATTCCCACAGCGGGATCTCGTAGGCGCATTCCTGCCTGTTGTGCGGATCGAGATTGACCATCACGAAGATGCAGTTGGTCTTGTCGGGGGAGAATTTCGCGTAGGCGATGATGTTGTCGTTATAGGCGTTGAGGCGCATCGCGTTGCGGAAGTCGTGCAGCGCCGGATTCTCGCGGCGGATGCGGTTCAGCGCGCGGATGTAGTCCTTGATATTGCCGGGGCGGTCGTAGTCCCAGACGCGGATCTGGTACTTCTCCGAGTCGAGGTATTCCTCCTTGCCGGGCAGCGGCCGCGCTTCGCACAGCTCGAACCCGCAATAGACGCCCCAATTGCCCGACAACGTCGCGGCCAGCGTCGAGCGCACGAGATGCGCGGCGCGGCCGCCCGTCTGCAGGTAGGGCGGGTTGATGTCCGGCGTGTTGACGAAGAAGTTCGGCCGATAATACGCGCCCATCGGGCCGGCCAGCTCGGTCATATATTGTTCGAGCTCCCACTTCTCGTTGCGCCACGTGAAGTAGGTGTAGGACTGCTGGAAGCCGACCTTGGCCAGCTCGCGCATCATCGGTGGCCGCGTAAACGCCTCGGCCAGGAAGATGACATCCGGGTATTGCCGGTTGATCTCGCCGATCACCCATTTCCAGAACGGGATCGGCTTCGTGTGCGGGTTGTCGACGCGGATCATCCGCACGCCTTCGCGCACCCAGAACAGCATAATGTCGCGCAGCTCGCGCCAAAGCGACGGCAGCGACCCGCCGTAGAACTGGACGTTGACGATGTCCTCGTACTTCTTCGGCGGGTTCTCGGCGTACTGGATCGTCCCGTCCGGGCGCCACTGGAACCACTCGGGATGCTCCTTGATCCACGGATGGTCCGGCGAGCACTGGATCGCGAAGTCGATTGCGATCTCGAGCCCGTGGTCCTTGGCTGCCGCGACCAGTGCGCGGAAATCCTCGATCGTGCCGAGCTCGGGATGGATCGCATCGTGGCCGCCATCCGGCGAGCCGATGCCGTAGACCGAGCCGACGTCGCTCTCGGTCGGCGTCAGCGTGTTGTTCTTGCCCTTGCGGTTCTTCTTGCCGAGCGGGCTGATCGGCGGGAAATAGAGCACGTCGAAGCCGAGATCTCGCACGTAGGGCAGATGGTTGATCACGTCGCGGAAGGTGCCGTGGCGATCGACCGATTCGGTGATCGAGCGCGGGAACAACTCGTACCAGGACGAGTAGATTGCGGCCTTGCGGTCGACGACGAGATCGAGCGTGCGATCATAGCGCGACCCCTGGTGGCGCGGGCCGCAGCGCTTCATCAGCTCCTGCGTGTCGGCCGAGGATATGAGATCGAGCTGCGCCTCGGAACCGTTGTCGGAACGCTCGAGGCGTGACAGCAGCATCTTGTGCGCGCGCTTGTCCAGCCCACGTGGGTCGGCTTCGGCGATGAGCGCGACGGCCTCGCCGCCTTCGACCGCGAGGTCGTGCCCCGCCTTGCGCTTCTTGCCGATGCCGTCAAGAAGCGAGGCGAACGGGTCACGCCACGCCTCGATCGTATAGACATGCCGCATGTTGCGGTTCGGCGAGAAGGTGGCGGTCCAACGATCATTAGCGACGAAGGCCATCGGCACGCGCGACCATTCCTTCTGGTCGATGGCGCGCCACATCACGTCGCAACCGATCTTCTCGTGACCGTCGGTAAAGATGTCGGCGGTGACGACGACGTCGGCGCCGACCACAACCTTGATCGGGTGGCGGCCGCCGTCCAGCTCGGGGGTGACCTCCTCGATGACGACGCGGCCGGCGCCGATGTCGTCGCGCGCTTCGCCGCCGCCGGACGCCTTCCAGGATCTCGTCTCGACGTTCATGCCGTGCTTCGAGGCTCCCTTTTTGTCGGCGCCTCCGGACGCCTTGATCTTCGTCTTGCCTGCCTTGTCGCTCATGTCTGGTCGCTCATGCGATCATCCTCATCACCGCGAAGGGGAGGCTCTCGAGAACCACGCCGGCCGGCACCGAACCGCTCGAGTCGATCGTCCGGCCCTCGAAGACGTCGCGCCAGCGGCCTGACGGCAAGTCGATCGTCGTGGCACCCCAATAGGCCTGGCCCACCGGCATAACGAACACGCCGCTGCCGCTGCCGGCGAGACGCGGCACGACGACGACGAGTCGTTCCGAGCCGAAGCGACGCACGAACGCGACGAGCTTCGACCACTTTCCACCCGTGACGGTCAAGGGTGCATAGTCGGCCCCGGCGTAGAAAAGCGCGTTGTCACGCCGATCGCGCAGCAGATCGGCGACGACGCGAAGCTTGACCGCGCCGTCATGCCAAGATCGCAAAAGTGTCGTGAGTGGCTGGCCCGCGGCGACCACGCCGGCGCGCTCGGCGTAATCGACCGGGCGCCGATTGTCGGGATCGACGAGCGAGAAGTCCCACAGCCCCGTGCCCTGGTAGAAGTCCGGCACGCCGGGCAGCGTGCATTTGAGCACGGTGCGGCCAAGCGAGATGAGCATGCCGCGGCGCGCGAGATCAGCCAGGATCGGCCGCAGTCGCTGCACGAAGCTCGACCCATCCGCCAGCAAACGATTCAAGAGATCGATCGTCGCCGTCTCGTAGGATTCGTTGGGCTCGATCCATTTCGAGCGGCGCTTGGCCTCGCGCAGCGCCTTCGGCACATAGGCCGCGAGCCGCTCGCGCAACGCCTGCATCACCGCGGGATCGTCAGTCTCGAGAAGCTCGATCGGCCAGGCGCCGATGATCGCCTGCAGGAAGAGGTACTGATCGTTGGTGTCGGGCTTGGCGACGCCGCGCGCCTGGACCTTCCAAGTGGCCAGCGCCTGCGCCCACAGGTCCGGCGCCTCGGAGAGCGCGATGAGGCGCGCCCGCGCGTCCTCGCCGCGCTTTGTGTCGTGCGTCGCCGTCGTCGTCAGCGCGAGCGGCCAGGTCTTGGCGCGCACGGTGTTCTCGGCGTGGAAGTCCGCGAGCGGGATGCCGAAGCGCGACGGCTCGCCGCCGACCTCGTTCAAGGCGAGGAAGCGCACATAGCGGTAGAAGAGCGTGTCCTCCAGGCTCTTGGCCATCACCGGGCCGGTAAGCTGCTGGAAGCGGCGGCGGAAACGCTCGACGATCTGGATCGCGGCGCGGCCGGGGCGGCCCGTCGGGATCGTGCCGAGCAGCACCGAGCCGAGGAAGTCGTGCACGCCGCGGTCGGGCAGGATCGTGATCTGCTTGGCCTCCGCGATCACCTCGGTGACCAGCGTGCGGTCCTCGCTCGAAATGCCGCGCGGGGTGATGTAGGTGCGATAGACCGGGAAGGCGCAGACGAGATCGCCCAGCGCAACGCGGATCGCGTTGACGCTATAGTCGCGCGTCAAACGATTGGCATCGGCGATCCGCTTCATGTCGGAGACGATGCTCTCGAGCTCGGACGAAAAGCTCTCGAGCAGCACCTGCCGCTTCGCCGCCAGCAGCGCGGCCTGGTAGCTCTTACCGAAGTCGGTGGTCTCATGGTAGATGCGGTCGAACGTGCGCTGGTTCTCCGCATCGACGAAGATGCCGTCGATGAGGTTCAGCATCTCGTAGCCGGTGGTGCCGGCGAGCGGCCACGGCCGCAGCGTCTCGCCGGGCTCCAGGATCTTCTCGGCGACAACGTAGAAGTTCGGGCCGATCGCACGCTGCAGCGCCGCGGCGTAGGCGCGGGGATCGGCGAGCCCGTCGATATGATCGACGCGCAGCCCGTGGATCAGGCCGTGGCGCACCAGCTCGAAGATCAGCGCGTGGGTGCGCTCGAACACCGCCTTCTCCTCGATGCGCACGCCGGCGAGGCCGTCGATATCGAAGAAGCGGCGATAATTCACGTCGCTCGCCGCGACCCGCCAGTAGGACAGCCGATACGCTTGGCGCTCGAGCAGCCGGTGCAGGCTGCCGAAGCTCTCCGGCAGGCCCGGCGTGCCGTTGAACACGTCGACCGCCTGCCCGATCGTCTGCGCGACGCTTTCGCGCTTGGCCAGCGCGGCGAGCCGGCGCTTCAGCCGCTCGCAGGTCGGCACGATGTCGTGCTGGCGATGCGGCGGCTCCTGCGCCAGCGCGCGCAGGTCCTCGGCGACGCGCAACAGCCCGTCGACGCCCTCGCCCGCCTCGGACGTGTCGACCGCGACCGCGCGATCGAGGATCACCGGATAGGTGAGCGGGCAGATCGGGAACTTGTGCTCGTAATGCCAGACCGCGAACGAGCCTTCCTCCTTGTCGAACGCCAGCTTGAGGTCGCCCTTCTCCAGTGTTTCACCGTACTGACCACCGAGGAACGGCGCGACGAGCTTTCCGTGGGCTCCCAAACGTTCCCAATCGACGTCGTAAGTGTCGGCGAGCGGCGACATCTCGCCCCATTCGAGCAACGACAGCCACGATGTATTGTCGGCACCACCGACGCCCATATGGTTCGGCACGATATCGAGCAGGATAAGCATCCCGTGCTCTTTGACAGCAGCGGCGAAGCGGTCGAAGCCTTCGCGGCCGCCGAGCTCGGGATTGATCGCGGTCGGGTCGACCGTGTCGTAGCCGTGCGTCGAGCCCGGCCGCGCCTTGAGGATCGGCGAGGCATAGACGTGGCTGATGCCGAGCCGCGCCAGATAGGGCAGCACCTCGGTCGCATGCGCGAAGGTGAAGTCCTTGTGGAACTGCAGGCGGTAGGTCGCCCAAGGCGCCGGCCATGTGAGACGGCGCTGGCCGTCGAGGTCGCGGCCCTCGTCCAGCGTGATGGCCGAGGCACGCGCGAGCGGCCCCTCCGGCGCCAGCAACCCGTCGACGGTGCGCGACAGCTTCCGCCGCCAGTTGGGATGGCCCACGCCGGGGCCCGGCAGGTTGGCCTGGTTGAGCTCTTCCAGCACGTCCTCGAGCTGGATCGCCGACAGCATCGACTCGGTCTTGGCGACGAAGCGAAACGCCGCCTCGAACGGCGGCTCGGCGGACGTGGCGTCAGAGGCCTGCGCGCTGGCCTGCGCCGCGGCGCGCGAGAAGGCGGCGAGATCGCCGACCCGTTCGCCGCGCTCGTGCTCCGCCTGCTCCGGCGTGTAGAACTTGAACGTTTGCCGCAAATCGGTGTCGAGACCCTTCCACCACCCGGCGAAGGTCGGCAGGTCGTGCGTCGCGATCGCCGCCAGCGCCTTGCGCGGATAGGCCGACGGCGGCTTGAACGCGCCACCCTGCTCGCGCTCGAAACTGACGATGCGGTAGCTCAGAATGTCGGAGCCCATGATCGCGTCGGCGAAGCCTTCGGGCGCGGTGCCGAGGTCCTCGGCGATGACGAGCGCGCGCGAGCGGTGGCTCTCGATGCGCAGCACCGCGAGCATCGCCGCGAAGAAATAATTGACGTAGACGCCCTCCGTCGCCGGCATGCCATCCGGCACGACGTAGAGCCGCTGCAGCTGGAAGGCGTGGTCGATGCGGATCGCGCCGGCATGGCGCATGTTGGAGGCGACGAGCGTGCGGAAGGCCTGCAGCCCCTGCTCTTCCAGCGTGCGCGGGTTGAACGGCGGCAGGCCCCAGTTCTGCCCGGTCGGCCCGAGCAGGTCCGGCGGCGCGCCGACCGCGACGCCTTTGAGAAACCAGTCCGGCCGCGCCCATAGCTCGGCGCCGCCCGTGTCGACGCCGACGGCGAGGTCGCGATAGAGGCCGATCGTCATGCCGCCGTCGAGCGCGCGCTGCTGCGCCGCCGCGAGCTGGCGATCGGCGAGCCACTGCAGCCAGGCGTGGAAGGCGATCTTCTGCGGGTTGTCTTTCTGGAACTGCCGCACCGCCTCGCCATGCGCGTCGCGGAACGGCTCCGGCCAGTCGCCGACCCAACGCTTGCCCTCGGCGGAAAACATCTCCGACAGCGCCTCGAAGGTCGCGTGCAGCTCGAGCGGCTCGCCGAGCTCGGCGCGATAGGCGAGGAACTCGGGGTCCGCCGCATTGCCGAAGCGCGGCCAGTAGCGCGAGAGGATATCCCGTTTGGCTTCCCACGACGCCGCATGCTCAACGAGGCTCGTCGCGCGCAACCGATCGAGCTCGGCCGCGCAATCCGGCGCGTTCATGAAACGCGCCGCGGTGCTCGACGGGAAGTCGGGCAGCCCCGTGGGATCGATGTAGATCGGATCGATGAACAGGCGCGACGAGGGCGAATAGGGCGAGATCTTCGTCCGGTCCGTCGGGAAAAGCGCATGCAGCGGCGACAGGCCGAGGAAGCACGCGCCGAACCGCCCTGCCCCTTCCGCGAGATCGCCGACATCGGAGAAGTCGCCGATGCCGAAATTGCTCGGCGAGCGCAGGCCGTAGACCTGCGCGGTGATGCCGAAGCCGCGGCCACCTTGCAGGATCGCGTCGGGCAGGAACGCCTGCGGCGGCGCGGCGAGCACCCAGCCCTCCTGCGGCGGCGAGCCGCCGAGCGTCAGCCGGTGGTAGCCGGCCGGCAGCGGGTCGAGCTTCAGGCCACCGTCGTGGCGGCGCGACTCGGGATACGAGATGCCCTCGCGCACCGAGCCGTCCTCGAGCACGAGGCGCCAGTCAACATCGCCGTCGGCGCCGATCTCGATCGGCTCGGGCGCCTCCGGCGCGACGACGCTAGCGGCCGGCAACGGACGCTTGGCGGACGATCGCAGGGCGGCCACCGCGCGCTCGCGCGCGGCATCCGACGATACGTCGTAGCCAAGCGCCTGCAGCACGGCCGCGATCGCCTCTGGCGGCGAGTCGGTATGCGCGCCATGCGCGTTGCGATAGCTCCGCTCGACGCCGACGCGCGAAGCGATCTCGTAGAGAATGTCGTCGTTCATTGCGCAGGGCCGATCAGGAGGGCGCCGGTCCAGGCGGAAAGCGCGGCGCGGCTCGCGAGATCGAGGCCGTCGCTTTGCCACAAAACCTTTGCGCCAGGGGGCATGTCGGGCGCGAAGGTCGCGTCAGCGAAATTGCCGAGGAAGACGATGCTGCCGGCCTGGAAGCGCCAGACCACCTCGAGGCCGCCGGCGCCGTGGCGCGCGTGGCTGGAATCGATGAAGCCGGACTCCATCAGCGGCACGATGTGCTCGGCCCGTAGCGCGAGCAGCGCGCGCGTCTCGGCGAGGATTGCATCATAAGGCGCGCGCGCGGCTTCCGACCAGTCGATGCGCGAGCGCTCGAAGGTCTCGGTTACGGTCGGGTCGGGCACCGATTCGCCGGCAAACGACGTGAACTTCTCGAATTCCCTCGCGCGGCCCTTGCGCACCGCGTCGGCGAGGTCGGGCTCGCGCTCGAAATCGACGAAGAACTGGAACGGCGTTGTCGCGCCCCACTCGTCGCCCATGAAGATCATCGGGATCTGCGGCGAGAGGTAGAGCACCGCGCGCGCGAGCGTCATGTGCCTGGCGTCGGCGAGCGAGACCAGCCGATCGCCCTGCGCGCGGTTGCCGATCTGATCGTGGTTTTGCAGAAATGCGACGAAGGCCTGCGGCGGCAGGCCGGCGGTTGTCTCGCCGCGATGGTGGCCGAGGTTCGGCGACATCTCGCCCTGGTAGGCGAACCCCTCCGCAAGGCAGCGGCCCAGGCGGCCGACCGTGTCGCCGGCGAAGTCGCCGTAATAGCCCTCGGCCTCGCCGGTCAGCAGCACGTGCCAGCAATGGTGGATGTCGTCGTCCCATTGCGCATCGTAGGAGATCGAACGACCTTCCCCGTCGCGCACCAGGCGATGCGCCTCATTGGCCTCGTTCTCGAGCACGAGATGCACATGGCGCTCGCCGAACGCCTCGCGTATGCGCTCGGCCAGCTCGTCGAGGAAATGCTTCTCGCCATCGTCGAGGATCGCGTGCACGGCATCGAAGCGCAGCCCATCGATATGATATTCGTCGAGCCAGTAGAGCGAATTCTGGATGAAGAACTCGCGCACGACGTCGGACGCCTCGCCCTTGCCGTCGAAATTGATGCCGGCGCCCCAAGGCGTCTCGTGCCGCTCGGTGAAGAAGCTTTTCGCGTAGGAATGCAGGAAATTCCCGGTTGGCCCGAAGTGGTTGTAGACGACGTCGAGGAAGACCATCAGGCCGAGGCCATGCGCTTTGTCGACCAGCGCCTTCAGCTCGTCCGGCGCGCCATAGGCGTTGTTCGGCGCGAACGGCAGCACGCCGTCGTAGCCCCAGTTGCGCGTACCGGTGATCTCGGCGATCGGCATCAGCTCGATCGCGGTGATCCCGATCTCCTTCAAGGTGTCGAGCTTCTCGGCGAGCCCGGCATAGGTGCCGGCGGCCGTCGCGGTGCCAACATGCACCTCGTCGAGCACCACCTCGCTCCACGGCCGTCCGTTCCAGCCGCTGTCCGACCAAGCGAAGGCGCGCGGATCGACGATGGTCGAGCGGCGGTCGCGATCGTCCAACTGAAAGCGCGAGGCGGGGTCGGGCACGAGATCGTCGGCGCCATCGATCGAGAAACCGTAGCGCTCGCCGGCCTTCGCCTCAGAATCGAGCAGCTTGTACCAGCCCTGGCCGATCGCCGGCATGGCGACGCGGTGCCCCTCGCGCACGAGATCGACGCGGCTCGCCGAGGGCGCCCACAAGGCAAAGCGCACCCCCTCCGAGACGATCTCGGCGCCGAACGGCATCGAATGGCTGCTGTGCATTCGCTCCCAACTCTTAAGACTCGTGTTGCAGAAGTACGAAGGAACGCGACGGCAGCCGAAAGGCTTCGCCGGGGCGCACAGAATTTGCGGCAGGGTCGCTGAGGCCCTTCGCGCGGGTCGATTCGAAGACCGGCTTGAACGCGCCGCAGGGGAAGGCCGCCGGCAGCGCGAAGTCGATATCGAGGCTCGCGGCGTTGAAAAGAAGGAGGATTCGCTCCTCCGAGGCCCCGTAATTGCCGATCTGCATGCCGAGCGTACGACGCTCGGCATCGCCCCAGGCGTCGCCCACCATCTCGCGCCCGTCGGCGGCAAGCCAATAGACGTCCTTCAGGCCCGTCTCCTCCATCACCTGCCCGGTGAAGAACTCGAGCCGGCGGAACACGTCGTGGCTCTTGCGCAGCGCGACGAGGTTGCGGACGTAATCGAGCAGATCGGGGTCGGTGCGGTCGGTCCAGTCGAGCCAGCTCGTCTCGTTGTCCTGGCAATAGGCGTTGTTGTTGCCGCCCTGGCTGCGTGAGAACTCGTCGCCCATCAGCAGCATCGGCGTGCCGATCGCCAGGATCGAGGTGGCGAGCAGGTTGCGCTTCTGCCGGTTGCGCCGCGCGACGATCCCCTTGTCGGTGCTTGGCCCCTCGACGCCGTGGTTCCAGGAATAGTTCGGCTCGTGGCCGTCCTTGTTGTCCTCGCCGTTCTTCTGGTTGTGACGCGAATTGTAGGAGACGACGTCCTGCAGCGTGAAGCCGTCGTGCGAGGCGACGTATTGCACGCTGGCCCACGGCTTCCGGCCGGAATGGTTGAAGATGTCGGAGGAGCCGGAGAGCCGGCTCGCCAGGCTCGGCATCTGCCCCTGGTCGCCGCGCCAGAAGGATCGGATCGAATCGCGGAAACGGTCGTTCCAGTCGCCCCACCCCGTCGGGAAGCCGCCGACGCGATAGCCGCCGCTGCCGAGGTCCCACGGTTCCGAGATCAGCTTGACGCGCGAGAGCACGGGGTCCTGCTGGATCGCCTGCAGGAAGCCGGCGCGCTCGCTGAAGTCGAACGGCGAGCGGGCAAGCGCGGACGCGAGGTCGAAGCGGAAGCCGTCGATATGGTAGGCTTCGACCCAGTGCCGCAGGCTGTCGAGCACGAGCTGCAGCACGCGCGGATGCGACAGGTCGAGCGTGTTGCCGCAGCCCGTGCAGTCCCAGTAGTGCCTGGGATTGTCGGGCACGAGCTTGTAGTAGGACTTGTTGTCGACGCCGCGAAACGACAGCGTCGGCCCGCGAAAATCCCCCTCGCAGGTGTGGTTGTAGACGACATCGAGGATCACTTCGATGCCGGCCGAATGCAGCGACGCGATCGCCGCGCGCAGGCCGAGCGCCCCGTCGCGGCCGAAATAGCGCGGCTCGGGCGCGAAATAGCCCAGCGTCGAGTAGCCCCAGTAATTGACGAGCCCCTTGTCGAACAGGAAGCGATCGTCGGCGAAGGCCTGGATCGGCAGCAGCTCGACGGCGGTGATGCCGAGCTTGACGAGATGCTCGACCACCGTGGGATGGCCGAGCGCCGTGTAGGTGCCGCGCACCGGCCCCTCGATCTCCGGATGCAGATCGGTGAAGCCCCTGACATGCGCTTCGTAGATCAGCGTGTCGCGCCACGGCACGTTGGGCTTGCGGTCGTCTCCCCAGGTCAGCGCCGGATCCTCGACCACGGCCTTCGGCACGTAGGGCGCGGAATCGCGCCGGTCGATCGTGAGGTCGCCCCGCGGCGCGCCGACGCGGAAGCCGTAGACGGCGTCGTGCCAGCGGATGCGCCCGGCGATCTGCCGCGCGTAGGGGTCGAGCACCAGCTTCTGCGGGTTGAACCGGTGACCAGAACCCGGCTCGTAGGCACCATGCACGCGATAGCCGTAGAGCTGGCCCGGGCGCAGGCCCTTCACGTAGCCGTGCCAAACCTGGTTGGTGCAGCAGGGCAGCGCATATTTCGCCGTCTCGACGCGTCCCTTCTCATCGAAGAGGCACAGCTCGACGGCACTGGCGTGCGCGGAGAAGAGGGCGAAGTTGACGCCCCGCCCGTCCCACGTCGCGCCGAGGGGAAAATGCTCCCCTTCGCTCAGATCGTACATGCGCGGCGGTTCAGCTTCTGACCGTGGAGGGCGTCCAATGGCTGCCGCGGCCGCCGCGGCGCAGGTCGATCGGCGCCTCCGCCGGCGCTTCGGCGGGGGCCTTGCTCTCCGTGTCCGGCGCGCCGCTGGCCTTCAGCTCGTCGAGGAAGGTCTTGCACCAGTTGTCGACGTCGTTGACCTCGATCGTCGCCATCATCGCCTCCCAGCGCTCGCGACGTTCGCGAAGCGGCATCTCGAACGCGCGCTGGATGGCGGAGGCCGTCTCCTCGAGATTGTAGGGGTTGACGATCAGCGCCTGCTCGAGCTCGTGCACCGCGCCAGCGAAGCGCGAGAGCACGATGACGCCGGGATCCTCAGGATCCTGCGCAGCGACGTATTCCTTGGCAACGAGGTTCATGCCGTCGCGCAGCGGCGTCACCAATCCGACCTTGGCAAGGCGATAGAGGCCGGCGAGCACAGCGCGCGGCAGCGCCTTGTTGACGTAGCGCACGGGCGTCCAGTCGACGTCGCCGAGGCGCCCGTTGACGTGGCCGACATGCTCGGCCACCTCGCGCTGCATCTCGGCATATTCCGGCACTTCCGAGCGCGATTTGGGTGTCACCTGCAGCAGGGTGACGCGCGCCTTCATCGCCGCGTGCGACTTCTCGACGAAGGTCGCGAACGAATCGATGCGCTCGCGGATGCCCTTCGAATAGTCGAGCCGGTCGACGCCGATCACCAGCGGATGGCCCTCGAGGCTCTGCACCATGCGCTTGACCAACGGGTTGCGCTCGGCGGAGCGCGCCTCGTCGGCGAAGGTCGCCGTCTCGATCGCGATCGGGAACGAGGCCGCACGGAACTTGCGGCCGAACGCGGTCAGCCAGTCGCCGCCGGCGGCGACACCGGCCCGCGCGCGGGTGACGCAATTGCGAAAGTTCTCGGCATCGACCGGCGTCTGGAAGCCGATGAGATCGTAGGCGGAGAAGCACTTGAGGATGCGGTCGTAGGCGGGGATCGCCGCGGCGATGTCCGAGGGCGGCCAGGGGATGTGGTAGAAGAAGCCGATCTTGTTCGAAAACCCGAGGTCGCGCAGAAACTGCGCCATCGGGATGAAATGATAGTCCTGCACCCAGATGATGTCGGTCGGCTTCAGAAGGCGGGCGAGGCGCCGGGCGAACTGCTCGTTGACGCGGAAATAGGCGTTGACGTCGCGGCGCGAGAGGTCGGCGAGGTCGAGCCGGTAGTGGCAGACCGGCCAGAGCACGCGATTGGCGAAGCCGTGGTAATATTCGTCGATGTCGCGGCGCGAGAGGTCGGCCACCGCATAGTCGACGTTGCCGTGCGTCTGCTCGTGCAACTGGGGATCGGCTTCGGTCGCCGTCTTGCCGGACCAGCCGAACCAGAGGCCGCCCGTTCGCTCGAGCGCAGCGCCGAGCGCCACGGTGAGACCGCCAGCTGACGAGGCGCCGGGGGTTGGAACGGGGACACGGTTCGAGACAACCACCAGACGGCCAGACCGCTTCGACTCCTCGATCGCGGCCGTTTGTTTCATGATCCCGAAATCAGTCATCGTCCCCTATGCCGCGTTTTCGACGAAACCGTGCGGTCAACGCGGCAGCTTGCCTGTTCGTTGCAGCGCATCCAACCGGCAATCTGTATTGCAAGCCTTTGGCCAGCAAGGCGCTATCCCCGCCGTTTTTCAGTTCGATGTCAGGCTTGCGACGCCTCGTCGGCGATCTCCGCGTTGGTCTCGTACACGACGAAGCTACCGGCGAGCGCCAGCGCGCACCCGACCGACGTGTTGGCAAGCCGGGCCAGGAACAGCGGGCCGATCAGCTCGCCCGGCGGCAACGCCGTGTCGATGAGGACGAGCACCCAGGTCGAGAGAATCGCGACGCCGAGCCCGTAATTGCGATCGAAGCCGAACGGCCAGACGAATGGCAGGACGACCGCAAGGAGCAGCAGCGCGTGGCTGCGCGCCGCGGCCGGCACGACCAGCACCAGCAGGAAGGCGGTGACGACACCCGCCAGCGTGCCGAGGAAGCGCTGCACGACGCGGATCGTGTTGGCGCGGCGGTCGGGCTGCATCACCAGGATCGTGGTGAGCGCAACCCAGTACGGCCGCGTGCCGATGAGGGCGAGCCCGAGCCCGAGGCCTGCAGCGGTCGCCGCACCATAGACGAGGCTGAAGCGGGGGCCGGGATAGACGACGGCGCCCCGCATCCGGGCGACGCGGATGCCGCGACGCCCGTGCCTTATGTGGTCGTCCAGGATCACCACCGCGAGCGAGAGCGCCGTGCCGACCGTGATCGCAAGGAGAATGCTGGCATTGCCGACCGGCAGGAAGGCGCAGACGACGAGGCAGACGAGCGCGTAGCGCGGGATCGCCTCGACGCCGGGTGCCGTGCCGTGCACGAAGCCGGCGAACAGCGCGACCACGAAGGTCGTGAGCAGGATCATCGGCGGGTTGCCGGCGACGAGGATGCCGATCGCGCCGGCGCCGGCGCCGAGCACGGCGCCGAGAAGCTGCACCCAGATCCGGGTCGGCAGGTCGGTCGCCTTATCGGCGAGGCAGAGGAAGTTCGTGAAAAAGGCGCAGACCACCGCCTGCTCCGGCGAGCCCAGCGCCAGGAAGGCGACGAACCCCACGCCGATCGCGCCGCCGCTGCGCAGCATCGCCGCACGCGGTGGCGCGCTCGACCGAAGCGTCGCGACCGCCCTCGCGAAAGCCGCGATGCGCGTCATGGCAGGCGCCTTCTCGCTCACGCGTCCCCCATCTTTTCGCGCGCCTTTTCGGGCATCTGGGCCTTCACCTCGGCGACAGGCGCCTTTGTAACGGATTGTAATGCGAATTGAATAATCAGTTAACGTCCTGTTTCAGCGCAAGAAACAAGTGTTACGCGGAGGTCGCCGGAGGGGGTTTCGGTGGGCGTGTCTTTCGTGCGCTTGTCCGGCGGTTTCGAGATGATATCCCTCGCCGACCCGAACGAATGTCATGATTTTCCGCCGTGCGGCGGGACAATCACTCGAAGAACAGACGGAAGAGACGGAAACGTGCACAAGCAGAAGAGCCTCGCCGATTTCGCCGACAAGCGCCTTCGCCTCGCCGGCGGCGCCTACCTCGCCAAGCACAACCCCTTCTTCGTGCCCGTCGACAAGGCCCGCCAGGACGCCGCGGCACGCGGCCAGCGCTTCGTCTCCTTCGCCAATTACGATTATCTCGGCCTCAGCGACCACCCTGCCATCAAGGCGACGGCGGCCGACGCGCTCGACATGACCGGCCTCGGTGCCCTCGCCTCGCGCCTCGTCGGTGGCGAGCGCGCCCGCCACAAGGATCTCGAGCAGGCTCTCGCCGATTTCGTCGGCGTCGAGTCGGTGATGACGCTGGTCTCCGGCTACCTCACCAACGTCACCGTCATCCAGCACATCATGGGCACGCGCGGCGTCATCTTCCTCGACGAGCTGTCGCACAACTCGATCATCTCGGGCTGCAAGTCGTCGCCGGCCGACGTGGTCTTCTTCCGCCACAACGAACTCGAGCACCTCGACCAGCTGCTCACCGAGAAGCGCGGCCTGTACAAGACCGCGCTGATCGTCTCCGAAAGCCTGTTCTCGATGGATGGCGACATTGTCGACCTGCCGCGTCTGGTCGAGCTGAAGAAGAAGCACTCGACCTGGCTGCTGCTCGACGAGGCGCATTCGATCGGCGTGCTCGGCGACGAGGGCCGCGGGCTCTGCGAATACACGGGCGTCGACCCCAACGACATCGACCTGATCATCGGCACGCTGTCGAAGAGCTTCGCCTCCTGCGGCGGCTTCGTCTGCGCCAAGGCCGAGGTCATCAACTGGTTCCGCTACACGCTGCCGGGCTTCGTCTACTCGGTCGGCCTCTCGCCGGTGATCTCGGCCGCCGCGCTCGCCGCGCTCGAGCTGGCGCAGACGGAAACCTGGCGCATCAAGCGCCTCGTCCACAACAGCGAGCTGTTCGTCGAGCTGGCCCGCGAGGCCGGCCTCGACACCGGCCCGGCGATCGGCCGCGGCGTCGTGCCGATCCTCTTCAGGGACAGCTACGCCACGCTCGCCGCCTCGCAGTTCCTCGGCCACCACGGGTTCTACGTGCCGCCGATCATCCAGGTCGGCGTGCCGAAGGACCAGCCGCGGCTGCGCTTCTTCCTGTCGGCGAGCCATTCGGAAGCCGACATCCGCGGCGTCATCGCGGCGCTCGTCGAGTTCCAGGCGCAGGACCGCGCCCGCCTCGGCGCCGATACCGACATCGCCGCGATCCCGGAGACGCTGCTGCGCGACGCGATGCTGCAGAGCTCGATCGTCGGCGAGGCGATCATGCAGGACCAGGACGCGCTGAGCGCGGCGTCCTGAGGGACGTCACAGCAGAGAAAGCGCAATCGTGAGCGTCGAGATCATCCCGGTCGAGGGACTGGGGAAATTCCTCGCGTTCTGTCGGCTGCCACGCCAGCTCTACAAGGGGATGCCGGGCTTCTCGGCCCCGCTCGATGCCGAGCGCTGGACGAATTACGCCAAGAAGCTCAATCCGCATTTCAAGCGCGTCGACTCGCAGGCGTTCCTCGCCCGCAAGGACGGGCGTTACGTCGGGCGCATCGCCGCGCAGATCTACACGGACGGGACGCAGCCGGTCGAAGCGTCGCCGGCGCAGTTCGGCGCCTTCGATGCGATCGACGATGCGGAAGTCGTGGCCGCACTCGTGGATGCGGCCGAAGGCTGGCTGCGCGCGCGCGGCGCCAGCGAGATCTGCGGGCCGTTCTCGCCCTCGGTCAATTCGGAGGCCGGCATGCTCGTCGAGGGCTTCACCGCCTTGCCGATGATCTTCATGCCGTGGTCGCCGTCCTACCTGCCGAAGCGGCTCGAGGCCTGCGGCTACGCCAAGGCCCGCGACTTGCTTTCCTACCGCTACGCGGTCAACCGCGCCGAGCTCGAGACCAAAGGCTCGATCATGACGCGGCCGGAGTGGAAGCAGCGGCTCAACATCCGCACGCTCGACCTCAAGAACCTGAAGAAGGAGGCGGCGATCGTCGTCGAGATCTTCAACGACGCCTGGAGCGCGAACTGGGGCTTCGTCCCGTTCACGCAGGAGGAGTTCATGTCGGTCGCCGACGGACTCAAGTACATCATGCCGGCCGAAGGCGGCTTTATCGTCGAGCTCGACGGCGAACCTCAGGCGTTCGGCATCGTGTTGCCCAACTTGCACGAGATTATCGCGGATCGCGACGGCAAGCTGTTCCCGTTCGGGCTACCGAAAGTCGTCGCGCGGGTACGCACACACGAGTTCAGGTCGGGGCGTCTTGTCCTGTTCGGCGTCCGCAAGGCGCTGCAGCGCAAGGCGGTGGGTGGTGTCGTGACGCTGGCTTTCATCGAGGAATTGCGCCGGCGCGGGCGCGGTTTCTCGATCGACCACATCGAG
The DNA here is from genome assembly GCA_965277735.1 of Beijerinckiaceae bacterium. Classification (GTDB taxonomy): domain Bacteria; phylum Pseudomonadota; class Alphaproteobacteria; order Rhizobiales; family Beijerinckiaceae; genus RH-AL1. The sequence goes on along the minus strand of CBDIDO010000003.1, from coordinate 1,351,811 downwards.
TTCGGCTGGGTGCTCGAGGACAATATGGGAATGCGGCGGCCGATCGAGATGTCGGGCGCCGAGATCGACAAGGTTCATCGCGTGTACGAGAAGCGGCTGGCTGCCTGACGCACTCCTGTTTGGGGATTGGGACGGCTTTGGGATTGGGACGACCTTTGGGATTGGGACGACTATGACCGACGTGATCGATCTCGGCCGCACCCCGCGCGCCACGGCGGGCTTCCGCCGCGGGTTCTTCCCGGCCGAGCTGAAGCGCCCGCACCCGATCCGCCGCATGGCGATCCTCAAGGCGCATCCCGACGTCCGCGCGCTGATGGGCCACGACCTCTGGACCTTCGCGATCACGATCGGCGTGGTCGTCGGCCAGACCGCGATGGCCTACGGCCTCGGCCACCTCGGGATCGGCTATTGGTGGCTGGCGCTCATCCTCGCCTGGGGCATCGGCGCCTTCCCCAACCACGCGATGTTCGTCGCGATCCACGACTACACGCACAACCTCGTGTTCAAGAACGTGCTGGCCAACAAGCTGGGCCTGATCCTGGCCGACCTGCCGAACACCGTGCCGACCGCGATGGGCTTCCGATGCTATCACGTGAAGCACCACAGCCACCTCGGCGACTACGATTTCGACGCCGACCTGCCGTCGCGCTGGGAAGCCGATCTCGTCGGCAACAAATGGTACATGAAGGCCGGCTGGCTGTTCTTCTTCGCGATCTTCCAGCTGACCCGGCTCGAGCGCCTCAAGGGCACCGTGCCGATGAAGAACCGCTGGACGATCTATAACGGCGCCGCCGTCTTCGCCTTCGACGCCGCGATCTGGTGGTTCTGCGGGATCAACGGCCTGCTTTACCTCTTCGCCTCGTTCTGGTTCTCGGTCGGGCTGCACCCGCTCGGCGCGCGCTGGGTGCAGGAGCATTTCACGCTCGACTCCGAGCAGGAGACCTTCGACTATTACGGCCCGCTCAACCTGGTGGCGCTGAACATCGGCTACCACAACGAGCACCACGACTTCCCCGACATCCCGTGGCGCCGGCTGCCTATGCTGCGCAAGGCGGCGCCGGAGTTCTACGACACGCTGAAGCACCACAAGTCGTGGACGGCGCTCTGGCTGACCTTCATCTTCGACTCGCGCTACACGCTCTACTCGCGCGTCGACCGCAGCCCCTCGACCATCGGCAGCGTGCCCGCCCGCGCCTGATCGGCAAGGAGCTCCCGCAGCGCGGGGCAGCCATGCGGCAGGCGGCGCTCCGTGGCGGCGCCGAGCGCTTACATACAAGCCTGTGACGACACCGCCCGCGACCGCGGTGCACCTGTCGATCCTGAGGGACTTCATCATGTGGGGCTTCGTTGCCGACGCGACCGCGGCGCACCTGTGCCGCGGCTACGATGCTGCGCTCGGCCATTTTCCGGCGGCCTGCCAGAGCAACAGCGGCATCCCCGCGCTCGCGATGACCGTGATCACCCTGTTCGCGGTCGTAATCTGCATGCGGCTCGTGCTGAATCGGGTGCGCCCGGCGCAATGAGCTTTTTCAGCCTGTAAGGACTGAAAGAACGCGAAAGGCCGAGGGCGATGCCCCCGGCCTTTTCGATTCCGCGAACCTAAAACCCGGATTACGCCGCGTTTGCAAGCCTGACGGCGATGCCGGTAGCGCAGACGCGCTCCAACTCGATGCCGCCTTCGTCACGCCCCTCGACCGGCTCGACCGAGAAATCCACCCCGATGATCGCATCGGCGTCGATGTCCTCGGCGCGGAGGATCAACTCCTGCAACACGCGCTCGCGCCAGTTGTTCGACACGGGATTGTAGCCTGCGGCATGCCAGGCGGTCGCAGCCTGGATCTTGCCGATCTTCATGAGAACGCGGACGCCATCGATGGCGTCTTTTTCGCTCACCAGCATATCTTTATCCAACTCCTGGACGCTTTTGATTTTGATCGTCTGCGTCTGGACTCAATGTAGGCATCGAAACCGAACAGAAGATGACCGGCAACGGGCATCTCGCGGAAATTTGCCTACGGTTAATGGATTCGTTCAAATTGCCGCGGTCAGTGGCGGAAATGCCTCGTCCCCGTCATGACCATCGCCAGCCCCGCCTCGTCGGCGGCAGCAATCACGAGGTCGTCGCGCATCGAGCCGCCCGGCTGGATCACCGCCGTCGCGCCGGCCTTTGCGGCGGCGAGCAGGCCGTCGGCGAACGGAAAGAAGGCGTCGGACGCCACGACCGAGCCCTCGGCCAGCGATTGCGGCAGGCCGGCCGCCTGCGCCGCCTCGGCGGCCTTTATCGCCGCCATGCGGGACGAATCGACGCGACTCATCTGCCCCGCCCCGATTCCCACCGTTGCCCCGTCCTTCGCGTAGACGATGGCGTTCGATTTGACGTGTTTCGCGACCGAAAACGCAAACCGCAGGTCGGCCATCTCGGCGGCGCTCGGCGCCCGCTTGGTGACGACCTGTAGGTCGAGATCGGCGACAACCGCATTGTCGCGGCCCTGGACGAGGAAGCCGCCGCCGACGGGGCGGATCGTCAGGCCGGGCGCGCGCGGATCGGGCAGCGTGCCGGTGAGCAGCAGCCGCAGATTGGGCTTGGCCGAGACGATCGCGATCGCCTCGTCGTCGGCCTCGGGCGCGACGATGACCTCGGTGAATATCTTGACGATCTCGCGCGCCGCCGCCGCATCGAGCCGACCGTTCAGCGCGACGATGCCGCCGAAGGCCGAGACCGGGTCGCAGCGCAGCGCCAGCTCGTAGGCGGCGAGCAGGCTGGCGCCCCGCGCCACGCCGCAGGGATTGGCGTGCTTGATGATCGCCACCGCCGGCCCGTCCGCCGCCGGGAACTCGGCGACGAACTCCAACGCGGCATCGGTGTCGTTGACGTTGTTATAGGAGAGCGCCTTGCCCTGCACCTGGCGGGCGGTCGCGACGCCCGGCCGCGCCTCGGCGCCGGCATAGAAGGCGGCCTGCTGGTGCGGGTTCTCGCCGTAGCGCAGCGATTCGATGAGCGTGCCGCCAAAGGCGCGCCATTTGGGCGCCGGCTCGCCGATCGCGCCGGCCATCCAGCTCGAGATCGCCGCATCATAGACCGCTGTGCGGGCATAGGCCTTTTGCGCGAGGCGTTTGCGCAGCGCGAGATCGGTGCCGCCCGTGGCGAGGGCGGCGAGCACCGGCGGATAGTCGTCGGGGTCGACCACGACGGCGACGTCGGAATGGTTCTTGGCCGCGCCGCGGATCATCGCCGGGCCGCCGATGTCGATGTTCTCGACGCAGGTCTCGAAATCGGCGCCGCGCCTGACGGTGGCCTCGAACGGGTAGAGGTTCACGACCAGCAGATCGATTGCGCGGATGTCGTGCGCGAGCATCGCCGCCTCGTGCTCCGGATTGCCGCGGATCGCCAGCAGGCCGCCGTGCACCTTGGGATGCAGCGTCTTGACCCGGCCGTCCATCATCTCCGGGAAGCCGGTCAGATCGGCGACTTCGGCGACTTGGAGGCCGGCCTCGACCAGCACCTTGTGCGTGCCGCCGGTCGAGACCAGCGCGACGCCATGCGCCGCGAGCGCACGCGCGAACTCGACGATGCCGGTCTTGTCGGAGACGGAAAGGAGCGCGCGGGCGATGGGGCGCTGTTCGGTCGAGATGTCAGGCATGGAGGGGGGCGCCGAGCAGGCGGCGACCGTCGTCGCCGGTGATGATCATGGGGACGACGCGGCCAGGCGGAAGCGCGCCGGTCGCGACGGGCGAGAAATCGGGCGCATGGCCGCGGCCACCACGCTCGACAAGAACGGGCAGAACCCGGCCCCGCCGCGTCGCGAGATGCCGGCGCAGCGCCACGTCGCCGCCCTCGCGCAGCCGCGACGCGCGCTCGCGCACGAGGGGCGCCGCGACCTGCGGCATGCGGGCCGCCGGCGTGCCGGGACGCGGCGAGAAGGGGAAAACGTGCAGAAAGGCGAGCCCGCAGTCGTTGATCAACGCGCGCGTCGCCGCTGCCATCGCCTCGGTCTCGGTCGGAAAACCTGCGATCAGGTCGGCGCCGAATGCCATGTCCGGGCGCAGACGCCGTAGCTCGGCGCAGAGCGCGACCGCCTCGGCACGGCAATGCCGGCGCTTCATGCGCTTCAGGATCATGTCGTCGCCGCTCTGCAGGGACAGATGCAGGTAGGGCATCAGCCGCGCCTCCTCCGCGAAGGCGGCGAGGAGGTCGGCATCGGCCTCGATGCAATCGATCGAGGAGAGGCGCAGGCGCGCGAGGGCCGGCACCTGCCGCAGGAGAGCGCGCACGAGCGTGCCGAGGCGCGGCGTGTCCGGCAGGTCGCCGCCCCAGGAGGTGAGGTCGACGCCGGTCAGCACGATCTCGGCGAAGCCGCGCGCGACGAGGCTTTGCGCACGGGCGACAACGTCGGCGAGTGGCGCCGAGCGGGCGGCGCCGCGTCCGCGCGGGATCGCGCAAAAGGTGCAGGAATGGTCGCAGCCGTTCTGGATCGCGAGGAACGCGCGGGTCGAGGCGGTGCCCTCCTCCAAAGGGGAAGAGCTGCGCAACTCCCCTCCCCCTTGCGGGGAAGGGTCGGGGGTGGGAGTCGGGCCGTGCGTTCCGGCTGGCCGAGAAGGGCGGACCTGGTGGCTTTGGCTGGCATCGGCCCAGCTCTCGGCCCGGGTCTTCAGCCTGTTCGGCACCAATCCATCGACCTCCGGCATCGCGGCGAAGGTCGCGCGTTCCATCTCGGCGGCGCAGCCGGTCACCACGATCGCGCGCTCGGGTCGCTCGCGGCGGAGCCGGCGGATGGTCTGGCGCGCCTGGCGGACGGCCTCGTTGGTCACGCCGCAGGTGTTGACCACTGCGACGTCGCGGCCGCCGAGCAGGCGCCCGATCGCCTCGCCCTCGACGAGGTTCAGCCGGCAGCCGAAGCTCACGATCTCGGGTGCGGCGGCGCTCACGCCGCAGGCTCGCGCAGCGCCTTCTCGAGCGTCGTCTCGTGCTCGAGCTCGACCGGCCCGGTCATGATCACGTGGTCGTCGTCGCGCCACTCGATCGTCAGCGCCCCGCCGGGCAGCTCGACGCGGGCATGGCGTTCGGTGCGCCCGGTCGCGGCGGCGGCGACGAGCGTGGCGCAGGCGCCGGTGCCGCAGGCGAGCGTCACCCCGGTCCCGCGCTCCCAAACGCGCAGGCGGATGTTCTCGCGGTCGATCACCTGAGCGAAGGAGACGTTGGCGCGCTCGGGGAAGGCCGGCGCATGCGCGACCGTGCCGCCGAGGCGGGCGAGATCGAGATCCTCGGGATTCGCGACGAAGAAGATCGCGTGCGGGTTGCCCATGCTCAGCGCGTACGGCTTGCCGAGCGCGGCGACGGCGTCATCGTCGATGTGGAGGTCGAGCGCCTTGTGGTCGTCGGCGCCCGAGCGCAGCGGGATCAGCGCCCAATCGAAGACCGGGCGTCCCATATCGACGGCGAATTGCCAGGGGCCGACGCGCTCGCAGTCGAGCTTGCCGGCCGAGGTCTCGAGCACGAGCGCATCGCGCGAGGAGCCGCGCAGCATGGCCCAGGCGACGCAGCGTGTGCCGTTGCCGCAGGCGCCGGAGAGCGAGCCGTCGACGTTGAAGATGCGCAGATAGGCGTCGGTGCCGGCCGAGACGGGATCGTGGATCGTCATCAGCTGGTCGAAGGCGAGGCCGGGCGCGGCGGCGATCTCGCGCGCTTCCGCCGCCGTCGGCACGAGGCTCGTGCCGCGCAGGTCGGCGACCACGATGGCGTTACCGGCGCCGTTCATGCGCACGAGTGGGATGTTGGCGAGGGCGTCGCTCATCGCCCGTTCCGACACCAGTTCGGCGCATGGGTCAAGCAAGGCCGGCGCTGGTCTGCCCAACAGCATGCACATACGCCTTGAAACGTCTGGCGAAGCGCCGCCCCGCCCTGTAAGCGGCTGCGACAGCTCGAAGCCCGAGGGTGAGATGCAAGGCAAGCCGGTTTCCCGTCGTCTTCTCGCGCTGAGCCTTGCCGCGGCGCTCGGCCTGGCGCCCCTGGTCGCCTTCGCACAGGCGCCCGCGCCTATGACCCCGCCACAGCCGGCGCCACCAAGCACCACGCCAGCGCCGAAAGCCGCCCCCGCGACCAGCGACAAGCCCGGCGCGACGCCGCCAGCCGCGCCGGCGACACCGGAGCCCAAGCCGGTGGCCCCCTCGGCGACACCCGCGCCGGCCACGCCGCCGGCGGCCGCGCCGACTGCCGCGTCACCCAAGCCGCTCGCGCCCGGCGGTCCGCCGCAGACGCACGAGGTCGAGCCCAACGGGTCGCCGCAGACGCCCAGCGCGGCGACGATGGAGACGATCGAGGTGCCCGCGCGCCCGATCGTCTATGTCGAGGGCAAGTCGAGCTACGACGACGCGTTCAACGCGATCAAGGCCTCGCTCGCCAAGGTGACGGCGGCGATGGACAAGGCCGGGCTGAAGCCCTCGGGCCACCCGATCACGATCTTCGTCGACACCGACGACAAGGGCTTCAAGTACAAGGCCGCGGTGCCGATCGCCGCCAAGCCCGAGGGCAAGAGCGATCTCGGCGACGGCATCGGCTTCGGGGAGTCGCCTGCGGGCAGCGGCCTGAAATTCCGCCACCGCGGGCCGTTCGACGAAATCGATTCCACCTACGACCTCATCGTCGCCTATCTCGACGAGAAAGGGCTGCAGATCGACCCGCCCTACATCGAGGAATATCTCTCCGATCTGACGACGCCGGACGATCCCAAGCTCGAGGTCGACATCTACACGTTCGTCAAGAAGTAGCGGCGCTAGGCCGGCTCGCCCTTCATGGGTCGCTCGACCGCAGCGACGAAGCCTTCGCCACATAGCGCGCCATTCTCATCAAATAGCAGCGGGCGGCTCATATCGCGACGCCGTCCCTCAAGATGGCGTGGATGAGAGCGGGATTGATGAACTGATCCGGCCGCATCAGCTCGGCTTCCCAGAGCGGAACCGGGTCGATCAGCACGCCCGTCTCGATCAGCACGTCGAACGCCGTTCTCGCCATGTCTCGGGCGATCGCCCAACGGTCACCGCCGTCGCCGCCCAACACAACCGCGACATCCGCGTCGCTGTCTGGGCCTTGGCTGCCACGGGCGCGGCTGCCGAAAATCAGCATCCTCGATGGTCGAAAGCTGTCCTCGATCCGATCGCGGAACAGCCGCGTCGCCCGCACCGTCGCCGCGTCAAGCTTATGCGCACGCTCTCGCGGCGACGCGATTTCGGCAAACTCTCCATGCCAGCGACCTACATTGGATCGCCAAGCAACGCGACGCGCACGCTCACCCGCGAAATTTACGATATCCTAAGCCGGCGGTACCGGGTGCTCGCCTTGCATGCCAGGGTTGCGCCCACTCAGGACATCCGCCGTGTCGGCACCATCCGTTTCGCCCGAGACCGCGAGCCTGTTCCGGCTGGTGTCGGACCGTGCCGGTGCGATCGTGCCGCTCTCGGGCGCGGGCGCGAGCGGCGTGCCGCTGTTCTGCATCCATTCCGTCGCCGGCGACATCGACGGGTTCGATCGGCTGGCGGCGGCGGTCGGGCCGCAGCAGCGTTTCTACGGAATCCAGGTCACGAAGACGCGGATGCGCCCGGAGCACGCCGCCTCCATCGAGACGTTGGCGGCCGGTTACGTCACCGCGATCGACGCCTACCAGCCGACCGGGCCGCTCGTCGTCGCCGGCTTCTCGTCGGGCGCGATTGTTGCGCTCGAGGTCGCCCGGCGCCTTCGCGCGCTCGGCCGCGACGTGCCGCAGCTCGTCGCGCTCGACGGCGCGCCGGCCAATTCCGGTGCCGCCTGGGAGCGACGCGACCCGCGCTACATCCTCGCGCTCGTCCGCAACCTGCCGCGCTGGTTCGCCACGCAAGACGCGGCGGACTGGTCGTTTCGCGGCCTGTCGCAGCGCCTCGTCAACCGCTTCGTCTTCGCGCCCGGCAAGGCGATCGCGACCGAGGCTCCCGCCGACACGGCGCATCTCGACACGGTCTCGCGCCTGATCGACCGGCCGGAATGGCAGGTCGGCCAGCGCGCGTTCATCCGTGCGATGTTCAACGCGATGGCCACCTACGTGCCGGTCCCCTACGACGGCCGCGTGATTCTCTACGAGACCCAGGCGCAGCCGCTCACCCACCTGCTGCAGCTCGGAACCGTCTGGGCCGCCTTGGCGCACGATCTCGAGATCGTGCCGCTGCCGGGCAAGCACCCGAGCTTCTTTCGCGGCACGCGCACCATCGATGCGGTGGCGGCGCATCTCGCGCCCGTCCTCGCGGCGATCCGGCAGGCGAACCCTCTCCTGCGCGAGGTGTCCTGACCGGAGCCGGCTTGACCGTTGCATCCGTCCCCCGTCATTAGCGCGGGACCAAACGGAGGCACCCCCTATGACCAGCCGGATCATCGCCGTCGATCCCTTCGACCTGATCGTCTTCGGCGGCACCGGCGATCTCGCCTATCGCAAGCTGTTCCCGTCGCTGCTGATGCGCGACCTCGACGGGCAGATCTCGAACCCGACCCGCATCATCGGCCTGTCGCGGCAGGATCTGAACGACGCGACGTTTCGCAACGCGGTCGAGGAGAAGCTGCGCACCTTCGTGCGCGCCGACGATCTTGCGCCGGCCGCGCTCGACCGCTTCCTCGGCCGGCTGCATTTCGTGCGCCTCGATGCGACCGCCGACGCCGGCTGGGACACGCTCAAGAAGCGGATCGCCGACGGGCTCGACCGCGTGCGCGCCTTCTACCTCGCAACCGCGCCGGAGCTGTTCGACCCGATCACCCACAAGCTCGCCGCGCATGGGCTGCTGACGCCCAAGACCCGCGTCGTGCTCGAGAAGCCGCTCGGCAAGGACCTGCGCTCGGCGCAGGGGATCAACTCGGCCGTCGGCGAGGTGCTCGGCGAAAAGCAGATCTACCGTATCGATCATTATCTCGGGAAGGAGACGGTGCAGAACCTGATGGCGCTGCGCTTCGCCAACCTCCTTTTCGAGCCGGTGTGGAACAAGGCGCATGTCGACCACGTGCAGATCACGGTGGCCGAGACGGTCGGGGTCGAGGGGCGCGGCGGCTATTACGACACCGCCGGCGCGCTGCGCGACATGCTGCAGAACCACATGCTGCAGCTGCTCTGCCTCGTGGCGATGGAGCCGCCGTCGGCGATGGAAGCCGACGCACTGCGCGACGAGAAGCTGAAGGTGTTACGCGCGCTGGCGCCGATCGACGATTCCAACGTCAGGGCGCTGACCGTGCGCGGCCAGTACAAGGCCGGCGTCGTCGACGGCAAGTCGGTGCCGGGCTACCTCGAGGAACTGCCGGGGAAGAGCGAGAGCGCGACCGAGACCTTCGTGGCGCTGAAGGCGCATGTGCAGACGTGGCGTTGGGCCGGCGTGCCGTTCTACCTGCGCACCGGCAAGCGGCTGCCGTCGCGGCTGTCGGAGATCGTGATCCAGTTCCGCGAGGTGCCGCTCTCGGTGTTCGGGCCGGCCTCGGGCCGGCTGTCGGCCAACCAGCTCGTCATCCGCCTGCAGCCGGACGAGGGCGTGAAGCTGTTCCTGATGATCAAGGATCCGGGACCCGGCGGCATGCGCTTCCGCGAGGAGAGCCTCAACCTCTCTTTCGCCGAGACCTTCAAGGGCCGCAATCCCGATGCCTACGAGCGCCTATTGATGGACGTCATCCGCGGCTCGCAGCAGCTCTTCATGCGGCGCGACGAGGTGGAGGCGGCCTGGACCTGGGCCGACCCGATCCTCGATGCCTGGTCGCGCTCGAGCCAGCCGATGTCGACGTATAGCGCTGGTGTGTGGGGGCCGTCGGCCGCCGTGGCGCTGATCGAGCGCGACGGGCGCACGTGGCACGAGTCACCGTCGCTGTAGGTCGCGTCGCCACCAGCTCAAGCCGGCACAAAGGCAAGTTGGCGGCGCTCCGTCGCGGTCTATGCTTCCGCTTCAGTCTCGTGATCAAGCGGGCACGGAGATAGGGACGGACCATGACGAGAGACCTGGACGGCAAGGTCGCCGCCGTGACCGGCGCGGCCTCGGGAATCGGGTTGGCCAGCACCGAGGCGATGCTGGCGGCCGGCGCCCGCGTGGTGATGATCGACCGCGACGAGGCGGCGCTGAAGGCGCGCTGCGACGGGCTCGGCGGCGCCGCCATCCCGCTCGTCATCGATCTCCTCGATCCCGCCGCCTGCGCCAGCCTGCTGCCGAAAGTCCTGGAGGTGGCAGGCCAGCTCGACATCTTCCACGCCAACGCCGGGATCTACGTGGGCGGCGACCTCGTCGAGGCCGACACCGCGGCCATCGACCGGATGCTGAACCTCAACGTCAACGTCGTGATGAAGAACGTGCACGATGTGCTGCCGCACATGATCGCGCGGCGCACAGGCGACATCATCGTCACGAGCTCGCTGGCAGCGCATTTTCCGACGCCGTGGGAGCCGGTCTATGCGTCCTCGAAATGGGCGATCAACTGCTTCGTCCAGACCGTTCGGCGCCAGGTGTTCAAGCACGGGATCCGGATCGGCTCGGTCTCGCCCGGCCCCGTCATCAGCGCGTTGCTGGCGGATTGGCCGACGGCGAAGCTAGAGGAAGCGAAGGCGTCGGGAAGCCTGCTGGAGGCCAGCGAGGTGGCGAACGCCATCCTCTTCATGCTGACGCGACCGCGCGGCACGACGATCCGCGATATCGTCATGCTGCCAACCAATTTCGATCTCTAGAAGCGGACGCCTTACGCCGCCTCCAGCCGATCGCGCAGCACGTTGTCGTCGACCTCGTCGGTCCAGACCTTGAACACGTTCAGGAAGTGCGGGCCGAACGAGGTGGCGAGCGGGATGTCGGTGGCGTCGCGCCCGCGCGAGACGGTGATGCGGCCGATGCGCGGCATGTTGTGGCGCGCATCGAAGATGTACCACTTGTGGTCGAGATAGACCTCGAACCAGGCGTTGTAGTCCATCGGCGCAGGATCGGCCGGCACGCCGATGTCACCGAGGAAGCCGTTGGCATAGCGGGTCGGGATGTTCATGCAGCGGCAGAACGCGACGGCGAGATGCGCGAAGTCGCGGCAGACGCCGAGCCGCTCCTCGTAGGCCTCGTAGGCGGTGCGGTCGGCGCGCGCGTGCTCGTAGCCGAAGGTCAGGTGCTGGTGCACGAAATCGCAGATCGCCTGCACGCGGCGCCAGCCGGGCGGCACGTTGCCGAACAGGTTCCAGGCGATGTTGGAGAGCTTGTCGGTCTCGCAATAGCGGCTGCCGAGGAGATACATCAGATAGTCCGGCGGCACCTCGTGCAACGGCACCTCCTTGGCATCCTCGACGACCGGATCGGCCAGCCCGTCGCATTCGAAGACCTGGTCGCGCGAGATCGTCACCTTGCCGGCGGGCGCCATGAAGCGGCGCACGTCGTTGCCATAGACATCGCGAAAAATCTCGGTCTTGAAGCCCGGTTCGGAGACGAAATCGCCCTGCCAGCGGACCTGCTGCGCGTGATCGGCATGGGTGTCGAGCAGGCACACCATCAACACGGGCTGGGGGCAGAAGAACTCGAGCTCGTATCCGTACCGGATCAACATCTGCCTTGGGCTCCCGCGCGCCGTTGAAGGACCGCACGCGGCAATGCAACGCGCAGGCCATGCCAACCCGCAGTCGCCGGAAGCGTTGCACCGGCGGCCCTAATCATTTGATTTTGCTGGGACTCACTATTCGGCCGCGAGGCCGGTGCGCATGTCGCCGGCGAGTGCGCGGCCGAGATCCTCGATGAGATCGTCGGCATCCTCGAGCCCCACCGAGAGGCGCAGCAGCCCATCGGAAATGCCCATGCGCTGGCGGGAGTCCGGCGTCAGGCGCTGGTGCGTCGTCGTCGCCGGATGGGTGATGATGCTCTTCGCGTCGCCGAGGTTGTTCGAGATCTGGACGATCTCGAGCGCGTTCGCAAGGCGGAAGGCGCCGCCCTTGCCGCCGTCGACCTCGAAGCTCACCAGCGTCGAGCCACCGGTCATCTGCCGCTTCGCGAGCGCCGCCTGCGGATGGTCGGCGCGGCCGGGGTAGAGCACGCGGCGGATGCCGGGCTGCTCTGCCAGGTAATCGGCGATGCGGCCTGCGGAGGCCGTCTGGTGCGCGACGCGCACGGCGAGCGACTCGAGCGACTTCAGCATCACCCAGGCGTTGAACGGCGACAGCGCCGGGCCGGTGTGGCGCAGGTAATTGTGCAGGTGCTCGTCGACGAAAGCCTGGCTCGCCAGGATCATGCCGCCGAGGCAGCGGCCGCCGCCGTCGACGTGCTTGGTCGTCGAGTACACGACGCAATCCGCGCCGAGCGCCAACGGGCGCTGCAGCAGCGGCGTCGCGAAGACATTGTCGACGACGAGCTTGGCGCCGCCGGCGTGCGCGATCTCGGCGATCGCGGCGATGTCGTAGATCTCGAGCGTCGGGTTGGTCGGCGTCTCGAGGAAGACGACCTTCGTCTCGGGCCGCATCGCCTTCTGCCACTGGTCGAGGTCGGTGCCGTCGACCAGCGTGGTCGCAACGCCGTAGCGCGGCAGCACGTCCTCGATGATGTAGAGGCACGAGCCGAACAGGGCGCGCGCGGCGACGACGTGGTCGCCGGCCTTCACCTGCCCCATCACGGCCGCGGTGACCGCCGCCATGCCGCTCGCGGTCGCGCGGGCGGCCTCGGCGCCTTCGAGCAGCGCCATGCGCTCCTCGAACATCGCCACGGTCGGGTTCGAGTAGCGCGAGTAGATGAAGCCCGGCTCGAGGTTCTTGAAGCGGGCCTCGGCCTGCTCCATCGACTGATAGGCGTAGCCCTGCGTGAGGAAGATCGCCTCCGACATCTCGCCGAACCCCGAGCGCATCGTGCCGCCGTGCACGAGGTTCGTTGCGGGTCGCAGATTTGTCTTCGCCTTCTCCATCGCCTCGCTCTCAGGTCTGAATGAGCCCCGAGATGTGCCACAGGTCGGGGGTGATTGGCAGGCATTTTTTCCGGCCCGGCGGAGGGCGATTGCCTCATGCTTGAGGCCAAGCTAGCCTTTTTCGATCGGCCGACCGAGACGATCGGGTGTCCCATCGCCACCACCACCCTCACAGCCTCGGGCTGTGTTCTCTTCAGCTGCAGCGTGGCGCTGCTCGACGACGCGATGTTTCTCGTCGTGGTCTGCGCCGGATCGACCGTCGCGTTCGTCGCCTACGGGATCACCCGGCTTCTCTCCGCCGCCGGGCCGAGCCGGCGCTGAAGTACTACCCGATCGCCGCGCCCGTGGCGGGCACGTCGATCGACCAGACGACGCCGCCCGGCTCGAACTTGACGGCGGACTTGCCACCCATTCCGGTGCCGGTGGTGCGGTCCATCACGATCGTGCCGAAGCCCTTGCGCGTTGGCGCCACGACCGGCGGCCCGCCGGATTCACGCCAGCTCATCGCAAAGCGGCGCGGCACGCCGTCGCCGAAGCCCCAGCTGATCGTCACCTTGCCGGTCTCGTTCGACAGCGCCCCATACTTGGCTGCGTTGGTCGACAGCTCGTGCAGCGCGATCCCGATATTCTGCGCCGCCTCGGGCCGCAGGAGGATGTCGACGCCATCGAGGACGATGCGGGTGCCGAACAGATCCTCGTAATGGTTGAGCTGCGAACGGATCAGCTCCATCAGCGAGGCGCCCTTGTAGTCGACGGTGGAGAGCAGGTCGTGCGAGCCGGCCAGCGCGGCGAGGCGCTCGCCGAAGCGGCGCACGAACTCCTCCGGCGGCAGGCCGCTGGTCAGCGACTGGCGTGCCATCGCCTGGATCACCGCCAACAGGTTCTTCGAGCGATGCGTCAGCTCGCGCATCAGGAAGCGGACGTGCTCCTCGCGCTGCTTGTGGGGTGTCACGTCGCGCAGGATGAAGGACGAGCCGATGACCCGGCCGTCGGCCTCGCGCATCGGCGAGGAGGTGACCCAGAGGTCGCGCGTCTCGCCGTCGCGCAGCTTCTGCCTGATGTCGAACTCGTGCGCGCCGCCGTCGGCGAGCTGCTCGCGGTACATCGCGTCTTCGGCGGGGGTCGACTCGGGAAACGCCGTCCGGAACGGCTTCCCGATGATCTCTTCCGCCTTGACGGCGAACAGGCGCTCGGCGCCGGCGTTCCAGGAGGTCGCATCTCCGGCGAGGTCGACCGACACGATCGCGTCGATCGAGGTGGCGACGATGGAGGCGAGCTCGGCATTGCCGCGCTCGGACGCCTTGCGCTCGGTGACGTCGGAGGACAGCGAGAGCATGCGCTGCGGTGTGCCGCTCGAGCCCATGAAGAAGCGCCCGCGCGAGGCGATCCAGCGCACGCTGCCGTCCCCGCGCACGATGCGGAACTCGGTCTCGAACGTCTCCGACCGCTCCGCCTTGCTGGTGAATTCCTCGATCAGGCGAGCGATGTCTTCGGGGTGGATGCGATCGACGAGCTGCGTCGGCTCCAGCGTCCCGCCGGCCTCGATCGCGATGTCGAACAGCTCGAGCAGATTGTCCGAATGGACGAAGGTGTTGGTGTCGACGACCCAATCGAGGATCGCGAGGCCGGCGGCGTCCTGTGCGAGCAGCAGCCGCTCCTCGCTATCGCGCAGGTCGGCCTCGACCTTCTGCAGGCGCAGCAGCGAGCGGACCAGCGCGACCAGCTCGCGCGGGTCGATCGGATCGACGAGATAGGCGTCCAGATGGCCGTCCTCGACGACGGTGCCGGGGCCAGCCGAGAACGTCGAGGAGATCTGCAGGATGAAGGTCTCGGGGCTCGCCTGCCGGATGCGATGGCAGAGATCGGCGCCGGCGATGTCGTCGATGTCGCTGTCGACGACGACGAGCGGCGGCAGGCCGACGGCCACTTTGGCGAGCGCGTCGTCCGGGGTCGCCACCTCGACGACGTCGTAGCCGGCCTGCGAAAGCAACGCCGCGTGGCTTGCGCGACGCACGTCCGATGCACCGACGACTAGGATCGTCCTCACGCTGACCAAGGCGGTAGCCCCCGAAAGGCCTGCCGCACTCTCCCGCGCCGATCCCCCGATCGGCCGCGATCAACGATCAGCGACACGCCTCCCCGTTTTTCACTTCACGGAAGCGCGAGCGACCTGTCAATCGTCATTGCAGCTAAGGCGCGAATATTCGTGTCTGCTACCGTAGCGATAACCGGCGCGCCTCAGTCCGTCATCATCAGCGCCCAGTACGTCTTGAACCGCGTCCCTGGCGCATCCGCCGCGGCGATGCCGAGGCGGCGCATCTTCTTGTCGAGCAGGTTGAGGTTGTGGCCGGGCGAGTGCTCCCAGCCGACGAGTGCAGCTCCGGCGTCTGAATAGCCGGCCGACACGTTCTCGACGGCATAGCCCTTGGCATGGTGCGCGGCATTGAGGCGCTGGTCGAGGTTGCCGGCGATCTCGTGGCTCAGGTGGTTGGACCGGGCCATCACGTTGGCCTGCGACTGCGCGAGCGCCATCAGGCCAGGATCGATCGTGACCGGCGCGAGCCCATGCGCCTCGCGGTAGGCCGAAACCGCGTGCTGGAACCCGGCCGGATCGAGCCGCACGACGACGCTCGGATGCGTCTCGGCGATGTCGGGCGAATTCTCTTCCGAGGCGAGGCAGCCGGCGAGCGCAAGGCTGGCGAGAAGGGCCAGCGCGACCTTCCTTCTCCCGCTTGCGGGACAAGGTGGCCCGACGAAGTCGGGTCGGATCATGGAACTCGCCACCTCTCTCCCGATCCAAGCAGACGCGGAAAATCCCTTCATCCGACCCCGCTTCGCGAGGCCACCTCCTCCCGCAAGCGGGAGCAGAAAGAGGCTGCGGCGCGCCATCGGCGCTAGCTCGCCTTGCGCGCCGGGGGAGCCGGCCGCTCGGGGGCGTTCAGCTGCGCGCGGCTCTCCTTGAGGATCGCTTCGAGCCGGTCGAGCCCGATGATGTCGATGCCGGTCGGCGGCGGCGCCGGGCCGTTGAAGAAACCCTGCTCGGTGAAGCGCTTGTAGAGATCGAAATAAAGGTCGCTCTTGGTGCGGGCCATGTTCTCGACGTCGCTGACGAAGCAGAACAGCTCGAACGTCATCGCGCCAGCCTTGAGGTCGGTGAAGCGGACCTGCGGCGCCGGGAAGGAGGAAACCGTGTCGTTGTCGCGGGCGATGTCGACCAGCGTCTCGCGCACCTTCTCGGGATCGGCCGTGGAATGCACGGTGACCTCGATCGAGAGCCGGCCGACCTTGTCGGCGCGCATCAAGTTCTTCACCACGCCCGACACGAGGTTCGAGTTCGGCACGATGACGGCGGCGCGGTCGAAGGTCTCGATCTCGGTCGAGCGCACGTTGATCTTGCGCACGTAGCCCTGGTCGGAACCAACCACCACCCAGTCGCCGACGCGCACCGCGCGTTCCCACAGCAGGATCAGGCCGGAGACGAAATTGTTGACGATCGACTGCAGGCCGAAGCCGATACCGACCGACAGCGCGCCGGCGACGATCGCGAGCTTCTGGAAATCGACGCCGAGGTTGGCGGCCGCGACCGAGACGGCGAGGATGACGCCGACGTAGCCGAGGCTGGTCTTGATCGAATTGCGCAGGCCGGAATCGAGCCGCGTCTGCGGCAGGTAGCGGTCCTCGAGCCAGGTCTGCACGCCGCGCGTCACCGCCAGCACGACGAGAAAGCTGACGATCGCGACGACGATGCCCTCGACCGAAATCGTGACGTCGCCGACCTTGAAGCCGAAGAAGATCGCCGACAGGTTGCCGGAGATGTCGGTCGACTGCATGCCCCACGGCGCGGCGACGATGAGCAGCGCGAGCCCGATCAGCGCGACGCGCGCGAAGCCGGCAAGCAGGATCGAGAGCTGACCCAACGTCTCGCGACGCATGCCGACCGTGTAGATCAGATTGCGCCCGACGGCCGACGACGGGCGGAAGCCCAGCTCGCACGCCTTGTCGATGAGCCGAATCAGGAGGAACAGCAGCGCCAGCGTGCCGGCGACGAGGACGATCTGGTCGACGAGGAAGCTCGCGAACGGGCTGAAGCCGGCGAGGATCGCGGCGACGATGACGAGGGTCAAAGCCCAGATGCCGCCGCGGACCAGCCCATACCAGTCGCGCCGCTGCGAGGTGCCGGCGGCCTCGTGGTCGGGGTTCTCGGCCTCGGGGCTGGCGCCGAGATCGATCATCGCCGCCGTCAGCGCCGCCGCGACGAGGAGCGCGCCGATGCCGCGGGCGGCGACCGAAAACTCGAGCGAGGCATAGATGACCGCGTTCAGCGCCTCGATCACCTTCGTGCCCGAGACGATGATCGCCACGCCGACGACGATGCGGACCAGCTTGTCGCAGGTCGTGTCGTCGAGGTTGAGCAAGCGCCAGCGGGACTTGCCGGGCGCGAGCAGGCCGCGCGCGAACCCGGCGGCCAGCGCGATGCGCACGATGCCCGCCTGCATCGCGGTGAACAGCGGCACGACACGCGTGTCCGGCGCGGCGAAGAACGAGAACACGTAGACGACGCCGTACATGACGGCGATCATGGCGCCGGCCACGGAGGCGCTGGTCCAGCAGGCGGCGACGATCTTGTGCCAGGTGTCGGGACGCTCGATCTTCGATTCGCGAGCGACGAACCGCCTGGCGAGGCGCGTCAGCGGCCAGTAGAGAACCAGCACGCCGAGCACGAGCACCCAGAACGCGACGAGCCTGCCACCGGTGAGCCCGTCGTTGAAGCCGCTCAGCCAATCCTGGAAGACGCGCGTCGTGTCCGAGATATTGCCCGGCGTCTCCGCCGCGACCTTCCGCCAGAGCTGCGGCGAGAGCAGGCTCGCGGAACGCTGGAACAGCGAGACCGTGAAGAGCGCGCGCTGGCGTTTTGCGGCCCAGGTAATGTCCTGCTGCGCGTTGACCTGCAGGAGCTTGGCGCGCTTGAGCAGCCCGTCGGCGCCGTCGTAGGTCTTCTGCAGCGTGTCGCGCGCCGTCGCGACATCTGCCGCCTCCGCCGGTCCCTTCTCGGGCTTCGGCCCGAGCTGGTCGACACGCGCCTTGAGCGCGGTGACGCGCGGGGCAAGCCGATCGACCAGCGCCTGCGCCTCCTGCGCCAGCGGCACCATTTCGGCGGAGACCTTGTCGAGCGTGGGCGCGCTCACGTCGACCTTGTCGAGCTCCTTTTCGACGTCGGCGAGCTTGCCGGCGAGCGCATCGACGCGGGCAGTCAGCTGCTCCTGCGTTTCGCTCGGGGCGGGTGCGGCGGCAGGTGCCGCGGGCGATGCCGCAGGCGCTGTCGTCTGCGCCACGCCGGCGGCGGACCCTATGGCAAGGAGCACCGCGAGAAGCGCGGCGAGAAGAGGTCGAAGCGAACGGGTCATCAGGCTCGAGGCGGTGTCGGCGATCCACCTCGGAGAGAGCGTCAAAATCCGGTTTTGTTGCGGCGCGGCGAGGGCTTAGCCGGCCTTCGCGGGCGGCCCGAGTGCCGGCTGCATGAATTCGACCGTCGCCCCATCCGGTCCGACCGCGTACATCACTTTTGTGCCGACACGCGGCCCCG
The DNA here is from genome assembly GCA_965277735.1 of Beijerinckiaceae bacterium. Taxonomy (GTDB): domain Bacteria; phylum Pseudomonadota; class Alphaproteobacteria; order Rhizobiales; family Beijerinckiaceae; genus RH-AL1. The sequence continues at coordinate 1,333,332 of CBDIDO010000003.1, read as the reverse complement.
CTGAAATCACCTGCGGGACGCCCTGCGCCCGCCAACCGTACGCGACGATGCGCGCGAGCAGGGCATCGAGATCGTCGACGACGAGCGCCAGATGCGCGAAGCCGGGATCGAACGGCCGCGCAGGCGCCGCAGGCCGGTCGATACCGCTGTATTCCAAGAGCTCGATCGTCTGGCCGGCGATCTCGACGATCGCCATTTGCACGTGGGCGCCCCGCGCGCCGGTCGTTTGGCCGAGGCTGTCGCCGCCCATCTCTCCCATGCGTATGACCCGGCCGCCGAGGCCCTCGACCCAGAAGCGCAGCGCTGCATCGAGCGACCCCACGGAGAAACCGACATGGTCGGCGCAGCGGATCGAGAAACTTTGGTGCTCGCTCAACGCGGCCTCCCTCTGGAACCGCTCAAGGCGGATACACGTGCGCGCGGCCGTGGAAATCGGTCACTGTCGCGCCGCCCTGCGCATCGAGCGCGACGTCGGCGGGGCCGAGCGCGACCTTGCCGTGGCCGCCCGGCACATCGAGCACATAGGTCGGCTGGCACAGGCCCGACAGATGCCCGCGAAGCGCGCCGACAAGCGCCCTGCCCTCCTCGATCGTCAGCCGGAAATGCGATGTGCCCGGCGCGAGATCGGGGTGATGCAGGTAGTACGGCTTGATCCGCGCCTCGACGAAGGCGCGCATCAATGCGGCGAGGGTGGCGACATCGTCGTTGATCCCGCGCAGCAGCACGCTCTGGCTGACGAGGACGAAGCCGGCCTCGGTGAGCCGTGCGCAGGCGGCGACCGCCTCGGGCGTCAGCTCGCGCGGATGGTTGGCGTGGATCGCGACATAGAGCGTTTTACGCGAGGCGCTCAGCGCCGCGACGAGGTCGGGCCCGATCGCCTCCGGCGTGACGATCGGCACCCGCGTGTGCACGCGCAGGATCTTGACGTGCGGGATGGCGGCGAGCCGGGCTGCCGCCTCGGCGAGGCGCCGCGGCGTGGCGACGAGCGGATCGCCGCCGGTGAGGATCACCTCCCAGATCTCGGGATGCGCCGCGACATAGGCCAGCGCCGCGTCGAGCGCCGCCGGCGACAGCCCCGTGGCGTGGCCGGGACCGACCGTCTCGCGGCGGAAACAGAACCGGCAATAGACCGCGCAGACGTTGACGAGCTTCAGCAGCACGCGATCGGGGTAGCGATGCACGAGCCCCTCGCAAGGGCTGTGGGCCTCGTCGCCGATCGGGTCGGCCCGCTCCTCCGGCGTGGTGAGCAGCTCGCGCGCATCGGGCAGGAATTGGCGACCGATCGCGTCGGCGGGGTCGGTTCGGTCGATCAGCGCGGCCAAAGTCGGCGAGACGCCGATCGCGTATTTTTGTGCGACCGCTTCGGCTTCGGCGCAGCGGTCGGGTGCAAGCAGTCCCGCGTCGACCAGCGCGGCAGGCGTGCGGAGGGCGCGCTCGGCGCCTCCCTTCACCTGCTTGCGGGAGAAGGTGGCCTCGCGAAGCGAGGTCGGATGAGGGATGGTGCCGCTTGCACCTGAGAGCGGAGGGAGGCGGCACGGCCCCTCGTCCGACTTAACTTCGTCGGGCCACCTTCTCCCGCAAGCGGGAGAAGGAAGAGGTTGCGGGCGCTCCTTCATGCCACCGGCGCCCACAGGACGTCCTCGATATGGTCGGCGCCGGCCGCCAGCATGACGAGGCGGTCGAAGCCGAGCGCGATGCCGCAGGCCTCGGGCATGATCTCGAGCGCGGCGAGGAAATCCTCGTCGACCGGGTAGGTCTCGCCGTAGATGCGGGCACGCTCTGCCTCGGCCGCTTCGAAGCGGCGGCGCTGCTCGGCCGGGTCAGCCAGCTCGTGGAAGGCGTTGGCCAGCTCGATGCCGCAGACGTAGAGCTCGAAACGGTCGGCGAAGCGCGGATCGTCGGGGCAGAGCCGCGCCAGCGCCGCCTCGCTCGCCGGATAGCGCGTCAGGAACGTGGCGCGGCCGTGCCCGAGCCGCGGCTCGACCAGCGCCGAGACAAGCTTGCTGAAGAGATCGGACCAGGTGTCGTCGGCCGCGACGCGCAGGCTTCTTGCCCGCGTCGCCTCGGCGAGGCGGGCGAGGGCGTCGGGCGTGCCGGGCAGGATCGCCTCGAGGTCGAGGTCGGCGTGACGGCGGAACGCGTCGACGATCGTGAGGACCTCGGGCTCGGCCGCGGCGTCGGCGCTGACGTCGCGGTGGCGCAGGCGGCCGCCGGGGGCGATCTCGCCGGCGCGGCGCAGGACGAGTTGGACGTCAGACATCAACAGATCGAGGGACGGAGGTGTCGGACTTTGATCGCGATCCGGCTTCTCCCCTTGCGGGAGAAGGTGCCCGAAGGGCTGATGAGGGGTCGTCGTAGAGGGAGCGTTTTCCGGAGGCGTCCCCTCATCCGCCGGCTGTGCCGGCATCTTCTCTCGCGAGTGGAGAAGGGGGAGCACCCGATACCACTCCAGCATCGTGAACTCGGGGTGGTGCAGGCGCCCGCGCTCGCGGTTGCGGAAGGCGTGGGCGAAGGTGAAGAGGTCGCCGGCGCCGGCGGCGAGCAGCTTCTTGCAGGCGAACTCAGGCGAAGAGTGCAGGTACATCGGCCTCGGGACGTCGCCCTGCGCCATCGTCGGGAAGGCCGAGATGTGGGTCTCGTTGCCGGGCGAGACCTGCAGCGCAGGCGTGTCCACCTCGACGAGACCGGCGCGCAGAAAGTCCGCGCGGATCGCGGCGGCGAGCGCGCCGCGGGCGGCGAGCGCCGGTTTGCGGGCGGAAAAGACGTCCGGTCGCCACCAGGGCGAAGGTCGCATCATCGGTGATTTCGCTTGAAAAAGGACGCGGAACACGGCTAGCGAGGGCGCGATGCGCGCCCGCTTCGCCATCGTGCCCGAGGGCACGAGCGTGGGGCGACGCCCTCTCCTTCCCGTTTCTATAAGGGCTTGCCCGTGAAAGTCATCGCCAGTTCCATCCGCAAGGGCAACATCCTCGAGCGCGACGATGGCCAGCTCTATGTCGTGCTCACCGCCGAGAGCTTCCATCCCGGCAAGGGCACGCCGACGACGCAGATCGACATGCGGCGCCTCTCGGACGGCGTGAAGACGACCGACCGCTACAAGACGACCGAGCAGGTCGAGCGCGCCTTCGTCGAGGATTCGAACTTCTCGTACCTCTACAAGGATTCGGACGGCTACACGTTCATGAACCAGGAGACGTACGACCAGGTCATCGTGCCCGACGAGGTGCTCGGCGACCAGGCGGTCTACCTGCAGGAGGGCATGGTCTGCGTGCTCTCGATGTTCAACGGCACGCCCGTCGGCATCTCGCTGCCGGCGCGCGTGACGCTCGAGATCACCGAGACGGAGCCGGCCATGAAGGGCCAGACCGCGTCCTCGTCCTACAAGCCGGCGAAGCTGTCGAACGGCGCCCGTATCATGGTGCCGCCGCATATCGCGACCGGAACGCGCGTCGTGGTGCAGACGGAAGACGGCTCCTACGTCGAGCGCGCCAAGGACTGATTAGGCGCGCCGCACGACGCAAAAAAAAGCCCCCGAAGCGGACCACTCGGGGTCTTTTCGTATTTCGTCGGGCCGCAGCGTTCAGCCGCCGAGCTTGTTGTCCAGCGTCTCGAGCACGGTCTCGATCTCGCGCTTGCTCTCGACCGGGAGTTCGTAGAGCGAGCCGAGCTTGCGGCCGATCACCGTGCACGAGGACATGCCGGGGCGGTAGCCCACGGCGCCCGGGGTCTCCAGCCGCTCCCTTGGATACCGTACCAGAAAATTTCGCCGTTCGTTCGACCTGCTCATTGTCTTTCAACGCCCGTGGGGCGCACCCTTTATCTGTCGTCTGGCCCGGTGGGCCGTCATTTGATGCTAGAACCATAAAAAGACACAATTCGTTCCGCGCCCGTCATTGTTTATTTGGCAACTGATTTTGTTGGGTTTCGACCTAAGCGGCGCCGCCGGATCAATCAACCGAGCAGGTCTTCCAGAAAAGGAATGAGGGGCGCGTCAGCCGGCGGCATCTCAAGATTGCGCAGGTCGCGCGGCCGGGCCCACCGCAAAGCCTGAGCTTCGCGCGACTGGACCAGGCCGGTCCAACGCCGGCAGACATAGAGTGGCATCAGGAGATGCATATCGGGATAGGCGTGGCTCGCGAAGGTCAGGGGCGCGAGGCAGTCGGCCTCGACGGCGATGCCGAGCTCCTCGCCGAGCTCGCGGATCAGCGCCGTCTCCGGCCCCTCGCCCGGCTCGACCTTGCCGCCGGGGAACTCCCAAAGGCCGGCGAGCTGCTTGCCCGCGGGCCGCTGGCTCACCAGCACCCGCCCGTCCGCGTCGACCAGCGCCGCCGCGACGACGAGCAAGAACTTCACGAGAAGCGCCTCACGAGCGGTAGTCGCCGTTGATCGCGATATATTCCTTGGTGAGGTCGCAGGTCCAAACCGTCGCCTTGCCCTTGCCGAGGCCGAGGTCGACCTTGATCGGCACGTGCGGCTTGCGCATCAGCTGGGAGACTTGGCCCTCGTCGTAGGCGGGATCGCGCAGGCCGTTGTGGGCGACGCGCGTGCCGCCGAACCAGATCGCGAGCTTGTCGCGATCGGCCTTCTCGCCGGCCTTGCCGACCGCCATGACGACGCGGCCCCAATTGGCATCCTCGCCGGCGACAGCGGTCTTCACCAGCGGTGAGTTTGCGATCGAGAGCGCGATGCGGTGGGCCGCCTTGTCGCTCGCCGCGCCCTCGACGGCGACCTCGATGAACTTGCGCGCGCCCTCGCCGTCCTTGACGATCTGGTGCGCCAGATCGAGCAGCACCGCGCCGAGCGCCGCCTTGAAGCCCCTGAGCCTGCGGTCGCCCGCCGTCGCGATCTTCGGTGCGCCGCGCGCGGCGGCGGCGCCAGTCGCGAAAAGCAGCAGCGTGTCGGAGGTCGAGGTGTCGCTGTCGACCGTGATCGCGTTGAAGCTCGTCTTCACGCCCTTCGACAGCAATGCCTGCAGCGCCGGCGCGGCGATCGCGGCGTCGGTGAAGACGTAGGACAGCATCGTCGCCATGTCGGGCGCGATCATCCCGGAGCCCTTGGCCATGCCGGTGATCGTCACGGCGACGCCGTCGATATCGGCACTGGCGGTCGCGACCTTGGGGAACGTGTCGGTCGTCATTATGGCCTTGGCGGCCTCGTGGATGCCGTCAGGCGACGCCGCAGAGACGAGCCCCTCCAGCACGCCCTCGAACTTCTTGGCATCGAGCGGCTCGCCGATGACACCGGTCGAAGACAGGAAGATCTGCTTTTCCGACACGCCCGTCGCCGCCGCCGCGAGCTTGGCGGAGAAGGCCGCCGCGTCGGCGCCGATCTTGCCCGTGAAGGCATTCGCGTTGCCGGAATTGACGAGCAGCGCCCGCGCCTTGCCCTGCGCGAGGCGAGCGCGGCACCAGTCGACCGGTGCCGACGGGCACTTCGAGGTGGTGAAGACGCCGGCGACCTGGGTGCCCTTGTCGAACAGCGCCAGCATGACGTCGGTGCGGCCCTGGTAGCGGATGCCGGCCGCCCCGGTTGCGAAGCGCACGCCCTCGACGGGCGGCATGTCGGGAACGGTGGCGGGAGCGAGGGGTGAGACCATGGCCGCAGCGCTTACGCGATGGCCCCGCGTCCGGGCAAGCACCCATCGCCGCCAAGATGGGCGCAATCAGCGGCGCGAAAGCGAGGCATGATCGTTGCCTACCTCCGACAGGGGGCCTAAGTCTCGCCGGGCCCACAACAAAGCGAGCTTGCTGCTCTTGGCCATCACAGCCGGCGTCACTCATCTGACGCATTACACCTACGCGAAGCCCATCTCGCTCGGGCCGCAGACGATACGACTGCGCCCGGCCCCGCACTGCCGCACAGTCGTGCCGAGCTATTCGCTGAAGGTGAAGCCCGACAACCATTTCATCAATTGGCAGCAGGACCCGTTCGGCAATTGGCTGGCGCGGCTGGTCTTCCCAGAGAAGACCACCGAGTTCAAGATCGAGGTCGATTTCGTCGCCGAGCTGGCCGTCTTCAACCCGTTCGACTTCTTCACCGAGCCATACGCCGAGACGTGCCCGTTCGCCTACCCAGCCGAGCTGAAGGCCGAGCTTGCGCCCTATCTGGCGCGCGAGCCGCAGGGCGAGGCGTTCGATGCCTATCTCGCAACGCTGCCCAAGGGGCCGCTGCGCACCGTCGAGTACCTGATCGCGCTGAACGCGGGGCTGGCGCAGGCCATCCATTACGAGGTGCGCTTGGAGGCCGGCGTGCAGACGCCGGACGTGACGCTCAATCGGCGCGCCGGCTCCTGCCGCGACTCGGCCTGGCTGCTCGTCCACCTGCTGCGCCACATCGGCCTCGCCGCGCGCTTCGTGTCCGGCTACCTGATCCAGCTCAAGCCCGACATCGACGCGGTCGCGGGCCCGGTTGGCACCCGAACCGACTTCACCGACCTGCACGCGTGGGCCGAGGTCTACATCCCCGGCGCCGGCTGGCTCGGGCTCGACGCCACCTCCGGCCTGTTCTGCGGCGAAGGGCACCTGCCCGTCTGCGCGACGCCGCACTATCGCTCGTCCGCGCCGGTCTCCGGCCTCGTCGAGCCGGCGGATGGCTCCTTCGCCTACGACATGCAGGTGAAGCGCATCGCCGAGGCGCCGCGCATCAGCCTCCCGTTCAACGACGAATCGTGGCGCCGGCTCGATGCGCTCGGCGAGGCGATCGACGCCGACCTCGAGCGCCACGACGTGCGCCTCACCATGGGCGGCGAGCCGACCTTCGTCTCGATCGACGATTTCGAATCGCTGGAATGGCGGATCGACGCGGTCGGCGAGACCAAGCGCGCCTTCGCCGACCAGCTGATGCGTCGCCTGCGCGACCGTTTCGCGCCCGGCGGCATGCTGCACTACGGCCAGGGCAAGTGGTATCCGGGCGAGTCGCTGCCGCGCTGGGCGTTCTCGCTCTACTGGCGCCGCGACGGCAAGCCGATCTGGCGTAACCTCGACCTGATCGCCCCCGTGGAGGCGACGAAGTCCGCCGAGGAGCGCGCCAAGAGCCCGACGCCGCCGGAGATCGTCGCGGCCACGCGCGACAAGGCGGCCGCGCTCGCGGAGGGCATCGCCCGCAATCTCGGGCTCGATACCGGCAACGTCCTGCCGGCCTTCGAGGATGTCGCGACCTGGGTGGGCAAGGAAGCCGAGCTGCCGACCAACGTCTCGGTGCTCGACCCCAAAATCAACGACCCCGAGGCGCGCAACCGCATGGTGCGCACCTTCTCGCAAGGCCTGTCGCAGCCGTGCGGCTTCGTGCTGCCGGTGCAGAGCTGGAACGCCAAGCCGGTCGTGCAGCCGCGCTGGGCCAGCGAGCGCTGGCAGTTCCGGCGCGGCGAGCTGTTCCTGGTGCCGGGCGATTCGGCGCTCGGCTATCGCCTGCCGCTCGACTCGCTGCCGCACGTGCCGCCCTCGGCCTATCCCTTCGTCAACGATCCGGACCCCATCGCGGACCGCGATGCGCTGCCCGACCATGGGCCGACCGGCATGCCGGAATCGGGCGTGCCGGAGGTCGACGCGATCGATACCGCGGCAGCCGAAGCCCATCGCGAGCGCGAGGAGCACGGCCTGGAGCCGCCGAAGCCGGCCAGCGACGGCGCCGAGGACCTGATCAAGGGCGCGGTCCGCACCGCGCTCTCGGTCGAGCCGCGCGACGGCGTGGTCTGCGTGTTCATGCCGCCGACCAAGAAGCTCGAGGATTATCTGGAGCTGCTCGCCACGGTCGAAGCGACCGCGACGGAGCAAGGCACGCCGGTCCACATCGAGGGCTACACGCCGCCGATCGATCCGCGCATCGACTTCGTCAAGGTGACGCCCGACCCCGGCGTCATCGAGGTCAACGTGCATCCCGCCAAAAGCTGGCGCGAGGCGGTGGCGATCACCAAGGGCGTCTACGAGGACGCGCGGCAATGCCGGCTCGGTGCCGACAAGTTCATGACCGACGGGCGCCACGCCGGCACCGGCGGCGGCAACCATGTCGTGATGGGCGGCACGACGCCGGCGGATTCGCCGTTCCTGCGCCGGCCGGACCTGCTGAAGAGCTTCGTGCTCTACTGGCAGCGCCACCCGTCGCTCTCCTACCTCTTCTCGGGCCTGTTCATCGGGCCGACCAGCCAGGCGCCGCGCATCGACGAGGCGCGCCACGACGTGCTCTACGAGCTCGAGATCGCGCTCGGCCAGGTACCGAAGGCGGGCGAGCCCTACCCGCTGTGGCTCGTCGATCGTTTGTTCCGCAACATCCTGACCGACGTCACCGGCAACACGCACCGCGCCGAGATCTGCATCGACAAGCTCTACTCGCCGGACAGCCCGACCGGGCGCCTCGGCCTGATCGAGTTCCGCTCGTTCGAGATGCCGCCGGACGCGCGCATGAGCCTCGCCCAGCAGCTGCTGCTGCGCGCCTTCGTCGCCTGGTTCTGGCGCGAGCCGCAGGAGGGCGGATTCACGCGCTGGGGCACGGCGCTGCACGACCGCTTCATGCTGCCGCACTACGTCTGGGAAGACTTCACCGGCGTCCTCGCCGATCTCGGCCGCGCCGGCTACGCGTTCGATCCGAGCTGGTTCGCCGCCCAGTTCGAGTTCCGCTTCCCGCCTGTGGGCACCGTGGTGGCCGGCGGCGCGCAGATGGAGATTCGCCAGGCGCTCGAGCCCTGGCACGTGCTCGGCGAAAGCGGCTCGGCCGGCGGCACGGTGCGCTACGTCGATTCCTCGATGGAGCGGCTGCAGGTCAAGGTCGATGGCTTCGTGCCCGGCCGCCACCTCGTCACCTGCAACGGGCGACGCCTGCCGATGACGCCGACCGGCGCCACGGGCCAGGCCGTCGGCGGGGTGCGCTTCAAGGCATGGAAGCCGCCGGAGGGCCTGCATCCGACCCTCGAGGTCGACGCGCCGCTGACCTTCGACCTCTACGATTCCTGGTCGAAACGATCGCTCGGCGGCTGCGTCCACCACGTGGTCCATCCGGGCGGCCGCAACTACGACACGTTCCCGATCAACGCCTTCGAGGCGGAGGCCCGGCGCCTCGCGCGGTTCGACTCATTCGGCCACACCCCCGGAGAATATGAGGTGCCGCTGGAAGAACCGAGCTTCGAGTTCCCGCTGACCCTCGACCTCCGCCGCAAGCCGCATTAGCAAGGGCTCGCATGACGGGGGCGCAGGCGATCAGGACCGAGCTACCGGGCTTCTCCCAGCTCGACGAGACCGTTGCGCGCTATCGCCCGCTGCAGGGCGTCCCCGACGAGTTCATCGATCCTGACGGCAAGCCCCGCCCGGCGTGGCTCACCTTCATCCAGCGCCTGATCGACCTCGGCCAAGGCGAGATCGAGCGGCGCTTCGCGACGGCGGACCGGCACATCCGCGACAGCGGCGTCTCCTACCGCGCCTACGGCGACAAGAGCGAGATCCCCTGGCCGATCGCCCATCTGCCGCTGCTGCTCGGCGCGCAGGACTGGAGCGCGATCGCCGCCGGCGTGATCCAGCGCGCGGACCTTCTCGAAGAGGTGCTCAAGGACGTCTACGGGCCGGGCCGGCTCGTTGAGGACGGCGTGCTGCCCGCCGTCGCGATCGCGGGGGCGACCGACTATCTGCAGCCGCTCTCCGGCATCCTCGCCAAGGGTCAGCACTACCTGCATCTCTATGCCGTCGATCTCGGCCGCGGGCCCGACGGGCGCTGGTGGGTGCTGTCGGATCGCGCGCAGGCGCCGTCCGGCGCCGGCTACGCGCTCGCCAACCGGCTGGTGCTTTCGCGCACCTTCCCGCACCTCTATCGCGACATGAACGTCGAGCGGCTCGCGCCCTTCTACGACGCGTTCCGCCAGGGGCTCGCGTCGAACGCCGAGCGTTCCGACCCGCGCATCTGCCTGCTGTCGCCGGGCCCCTACAACGAGACCTATTTCGAGCAGGCCTATCTCGCGCGGTATCTCGGCCTCCAGCTCGTCGAGGGTGCCGACCTCACGGTGCGCGACGGCGACCTGCACGTGCGCACCATTGCTGGCCTGAAGCGTGCCGACGTCGTGCTGCGCCGCATCGACTCCGATTTCGCCGACCCGCTCGAGCTCAACGCCCGCTCGCGGCTCGGCGTGCCCGGCCTGCTCGATGTGATGCGCGGCGGCCGCGTCGTCATCGCCAACGGGCTCGGCGCGGGCGTCGTCGAATCGCCCGTCATGATGAGCTTCATGCCGAATATTTGCCGGCACCTCACCGGCGAGAACCTGAAGCTGCCGAACATCGCGACCTGGTGGTGCGGTCGCGACGAGGACCGCCGCACGGTACTGTCGCGGCTCGACGGGCTGACGCTGCGCGGCGCCTACGGCAATTCGGTGCCCGGCGGCGACCTCGGCCAGTCGGTGATCGGCTCGTCGATGACGGCCGACGACAAGGACGCGCTGCGCGCCGCGATCGATGCACGCGGCGTCGACTGGGTCGGCCAGGAAATCGTCAAGCTCTCGACGACGCCGGTGTGGATCGACGGCCAGCTCCAGCCGCGCCCGTTCACGCTGCGCGTCTACGCCGCGCGCACGCCGCACGGCTGGGTGGTGATGCCCGGCGGCTTCTGCCGCGTCTCGCGCCGCCTCGACGCGCGCGCGGTTACGATGGGCGCCGAGACTCAATCGGCCGACGTCTGGGTGCTCGGCGACTCGCCGGTCGCGCACACGACGCTGCTGCCGCAGGAAGGCCGCGTCAAGATCCGCCGCATCCTCGGCAACCTGCCATCGCGCGCCGCCGACAATCTCTTCTGGTTCGGCCGCTATCTCGAGCGCGCCGAGACGGTGCTGCGCGTCACCCGCGCCTTCGTCGGCCGCATGATCGAATCCGCGACGCCGCTGTCGGATGCCAAATGGACGATGGCACGGCTCGAGGTGCTGCTCGACCGCATCGGCGCACTGCCCGAGGAGCGCTCGCCCGACCTCGGCGGCACCGCGCTCGCCGCCGTCGCTTTATTCGCCAAGGAGGAGTTCGGTTCGGCCTTCGCGCTCGTCGAGGACGCGCGGCGCGCCGCCTCCTTCATCCGCGAGCGGCTTTCGACCGACACGTGGCGCAACATCGAGGACGCCTTCGATGGTTTGAACCGCGACCATGCAGCGCTTCTGACCGAGGCCGACGTCGCCGAGGTCGTCGACACGTCGCTGCGCCGCCTCGTCGCCATCGCCGGGCTCGCGCAGGAGAACATGAACCGCGGCGCCGGCTGGCACCTGCTTGACATGGGGCGCCGCATCGAGCGCGCGATCAACACCTGCCGCTTCGCCCGCCGCCTCGCCTGCCCCGAAGGCTATGCCGACGGCCTCTCGACGCTGCTCGAGCTCATCGACTCGCAGATCACCTATCGCTCGCGCTACCTCGTCGGCGTCTCGCTCGAGCTGGTGCGCGACATGGCGATCCTCGATACCTACAACCCGCGCTCGGTCGCCTTCCAGGTCGAGCGGCTCTCCGAGCATCTCGGCAACCTGCCCCAGCTCAACGACGACGGCATGCTGGAGCTGCCGCGCCGCATCGCGCTGCAGCTGCTCGCCGACCTGCGGACGGCGGTGGCGGCCGACCTCGACAACGAGGCGATCATGGGCTTCGAGCAGCGCCTGCTCTCGCTCGCCGAGGCGATCGCCGCGCGCTATTTCCTGCACGGGCCGAATGCCGTGAAGGCCGACAAGCAGATGGGGCTCGCGTGACGGCGAGCGAGGCATGATCTACGACATCCGCCACATCACGACCTACGAATACGGCTCGTTCGTCACCTACTCGAACTGCGCGTTGCGCCTGCTGCCGCGCGAGGAGGCGGGGCAGATCGTCTTCGCGAGCAGCATCGACATCGATCCGGAGCCGGACCTCACCAGCGAGCGCGTCTGCTTCTTCGGCAATCGCGTGACGCAGATGCAGATCGAGACCGCGCACAAGACGCTCGTCGTCTCGACGCGCACCACCGTGGAGATCGAGCGCGAGCCGCCGCCGCCGGAAGACACGACGGACTCCTGGGAATCCGTGCGCGCCGCGGCCTTCACCTCGCGCTCGCTCGACCGCGACGCGCCGGCGCATTACCTGCACCCGAGCCGTTTCGTCCCCCACTATCTGCCGGCGACGGAATATGCGCGCGTGAGCTTTCCGCCTGGGCGCCCCGTGCTCGCCGGCGCGCGTGAGCTGATGCACCGCATCCGCACCGAGTTCCGCTACGACCCGAAGGCGACGATCGTCTCGACGCCGCTGTCGGAAGCCTTCCAGAAACGCCACGGCGTCTGCCAGGATTTCGCGCACATCATGATCTCGGGCCTGCGCGGCCTCGGCCTGCCGGCCGCCTACGTATCCGGCTACATCCGCACCATCCCGCCCGAGGGCAAGCCGCGTCTCGAGGGCGCCGACGCCACTCATGCCTGGGTGGCGGTGTGGTGCGGCGAGGACATCGGCTGGATCGGGCTCGACCCGACCAACGACATCATGATCGGCAACGACCACATCATCCTCGCACGCGGCCGCGACTACGCCGACATCTCCCCCGTCGCCGGCATCATCCTCGGCTCGCGCGAGCAGGACGTCGACGTCCAGGTCGACGTGATCCCGCGGGTGTAACGCAACTCGACGGCGGCGCTCGCCGTTCACGTGCGCCACGGGAGCCGAACATGCGCATCGTCACGACCTTCATCATTATTCTCGCCGTCGTCATGCCGGGTCTCGCGCAGGCCCAGGACGTCGACCAGGACGGCGCGATCCACGCGCTGACCGGCCCGCACCGCCATCATCCCCATCACTGGCGTCAGCAAGTGAGAATCCCGCGCTATATGCGCCACATCTGCCGCCCTGGGATCGCGCTGCCGCCGGGCACCACTCGGCCAGGGCGGAGCACCAACTTCATCCCGGCGCGCTAGGCCGCCAGCGAAAAGCACATGGCGGGACACGGCTTCTTCGATCTCACCGGACAAGGCCTGCTGCAGCTCGAGGAGCTGAGCCTTTCCCTCGTCCTCTCCGCGCTCATCGGGCTCGAGCGGGAGATGCGGCAGAAGGCGGCCGGCCTGCGCACCTACACGCTGGTCGGCGTCTCGGCCTGCCTTTTCATGCTGATCTCGAAATACGGGTTCGACAACGTGCTGGCGGAAGGCCGCGTCGTGCTCGATCCCTCGCGCGTCGCGGCGCAGATCGTGTCGGGCATCGGCTTCATAGGCGGCGGCGTCATCTTCATGCGCCGCGACGCGGTGCGCGGCCTCACCACGGCGGCGTCCGTCTGGCTCACGGCAGCGATCGGCATGGCCTGCGGCGCCGGCCTGCCGCTGCTCGCGATCGCGACGATGGTGCTGCACGTCATCGTCATGTTCGTGTTTCCGATGATCACCGAGCACCTGCCGCGCCAGGGCCGCACGACCTCGACACTGCGCATCGCCTACGCCGACGGGCGTGGCCTGCTGCGCACGATCCTGGTCACCGCGACGCGGCTGCGCTTTGCGATCGAGCGCGTCGACATCGAACACGAGGATGGCGAGCGTGGCGGCGTCGTGCTCGGCCTGCAGGTGAAGGGCAAGCGGCCGGCCTCGCATCTCATCGCCGCGCTGAGCGACATTGACGGCATCGCGAGCGTCGGCCTCGCCGACGACAGCGAAGACATCGATTGAGGCGCGCTCACGCCTGCGGAAAGTAGCCGAGAAGCCCGGTGCCGGCGGGGCAATTGACGTATTCGAAGCGCTGCCCTTCGGACGGCAGCACGAACACCTCGTGCCACAGCTTCAGCCCCAGCTTCTCGCCGCGCTCCGTCCCGAGCGCGACCATCCGTTCGAAGATGTCGAGATGCGTCGGATGGTGCGCCGCCCAGGCCTCGAGATGGCCGAGCGAAAGAAAGAAGCCGAGGCCGAAGGCGCGTTTCGAAGGGCCACCGTTCTCGATCTCGTTGGCGAAGCGCAGGTCGAAGCAGCCGGTCTCGTCGGGATGGTCGCGCAGGTAGCGCATGCCGGCATGGAGCGCGGGGCGCACGGAGGAATCGTAGAGCGCGAGCTCGTCGGCGTCGCAATCGCCCCAGTTCTGTCCGGAGCGGATGACGCAGAGGTTGGGCGGCGCCGCGATCCGAACGCGACGGCCGCGCGTCGCCTCGGTCCGCTTCGGCGGCAGATTGTGGCCCCACGGGCTCGCCAGCGCGTCCTCGGCCGAAGCGGGAATGCGATCGCGCATCGCACCCCAATAGAGATGCTCGGCGATCGGCCCGAACATCTCTTGCCCGGTGTGGGTGGCGCCACGCGGCTCCCTCTGACCGAAGATGGTCTCCAGCCGCTCCGCCGGGATGCGCATCACCTCGAGCGCATGGCCGCCGGGATCGGCAAGCCGCGCGTCGTCCTCGAACCAGGCGGCAAAGCCCTGCCCGGCCCAGGCCTCGTAGATCGCGGGATCGAGCCAATAGGCCATGGTGAGCGTGGCGCGCGTGCCCTCGCGCGTGGCGTGCTCGGCCCGCTCGATCCGCGCCGGCGCGTTGGCCCCTGCAAGCCAGGCATCGAGCTTTGCCGTCGCCGCGGCACGATGCGCAGCATCGCCCTCGCTCGTGAAGAGCGCCGCGACCAGTGCGCCCGGCAGCTTGTCGAAGCGCGCGCCGAACGCCGCGACCGGCGGATCCCAACCGGCGGGCATGTGGCGCGCAGGACAGCCGTAAGGCGACATTGGCAATTCCTCCCGAGATGACTTTCCGGGAGCATAGCGCTGAAGCGGTGGGCAATTCGCCCGACGGTTACCCCCCGATGCGCGAAAAGTCCGCCACCGCGTGCACCGCGCCGCGGAAGCCGTCGAGCAGGCGCAGGCGGTTGAGGCGCAGCGCGGGATCGTCGGCGTTGACGGTGACCGCGTCGAAGAACGAATCGAGCGGAGCGCGCAGGGTCGAGAGCACGCGCATCGCGCCTTCGAAGTCTTCGCGCGCACCCGCGTCGGCGGCATCGGGCGTGGCGCCGGAGAGGCGATCGGCGAGGGCCTTCTCGGCCGGCTCGGCGAGCAAGGCGGCATCGTAGGGATCGGCGTAGCGCGCGGCCTCATCGGGCGCCTTCTTGGCTTCGGCCTTCAAGATGTTGGCGGCGCGACGATAACCGGCGAGGAGGTTGGCGCCCTCGTCGGTGGCGAGGAAGGCGCCGAGCGCGCGCACGCGACGCCCGACGAGCACGAAATCGTCGGAGCCGGGGCCGCCGAACACCGCGTCGATCAGGTCGTGGCGCGCCTTGGTGTCGCGCAGATAGACCTTGAGGCGCTCGGCGAAGAAGCCGAGCAGCGAAACGAGCAGCGTACGCTTCTCCGCCTCCGGCCATTCCGCGAGCTTCGGATTGCGCAGCAGCGCCTCGGCGCCGATCGTCAGGATCGGCAGGCGCAGCTCGTTTTCGAGGATCAGGCGGATCACGCCGAGCGCGGCGCGGCGCAGCGCGTACGGGTCCTTCGATCCCGTCGGCTTCTCGTCGATCGCCCAGAAGCCGACCAGCGTGTCGAGCTTGTCGGCGAGCGCCACCGCGATCGAGACCGGCGCATTCGGCACGCGATCCGACGGGCCCTGCGGCTTGTAATGCTCCTCGCACGCCGCGGCGACGGCCTCCGGCTCGCCCTGGCGGACGGCGTAATAGCGGCCCATCAGACCCTGCAGCTCGGGGAACTCGCCGACCATCTCGGTGACGAGATCGGCCTTGCAGAGATGCGCCGCGCGCGCCGCCTGCTTGGCGTCGGCCTTGATCAGCGCGGCGATGTCGGCGGCAAGGTGCTCGAGACGCGCGACCCGCTCGCCCTGCGTGCCGAGCTTGGCGTGGAAGACGATCGAGTCGAGTTTCTTGACCCGCTCGTCGAGCTTCACCTTCAGGTCGCTCTCCCAGAAGAAGCGCGCATCAGAGAGGCGCGCGCGCACGACCTTGGCGTTGCCGCGCGCGATCTCGGTGCCGCCGTCGGACGCCTCGATGTTGGAGACGAGGATGAAGCGGTTGGCGAGCTTCTGGTCTTTCTCGCTTCCCGCCTCGCGCAGCACGAAGCACTTCTGGTTGGCGCGGATCGTCGCGCGGATGACCTCCGGCGGGATGTCGAGGAATTCCGTCTCGAAGGCGCCCATCAGCACGACCGGCCATTCGACGAGACCGGCGACCTCGGCGAGCAGGCCGTCGTCCTCGATCAGCTCGAGGCCCTGCGCCATCGCGAGCGTCTTCGCATCGTGCAGGATGATGTCGCGCCGTCGCGCCGGATCGAGCACCACTTTCGCGCGCTCCAGCGCCGGCACGTAATTGTCGAACCGGCGCACAATGAACGCCCCCGGCGCCATGAAGCGGTGGCCGCGCGTGGTGTTGCCGGCGCGGATACCACCCGCCTCGAACGGCACGATCTCGGGCTCTTCGGTCTCGGGGCCGAAGGTGGCGACGATCGAATGCAGCGGGCGCACCCAGCGCAGGCTCGAACCAGCGGCGGAGGCCGCGCCCCAGCGCATCGACTTCGGCCAGGGGAAGCTCTCGACGATCTGCGGCAGAATCTCGGCCAGCACCTCGATCGTCGGCCGCCCCGCCCGCTCGATGATCGCGACGTAAAAATCGCCCTTCTTGGGATCGGCCTGCACCTTGGCCTCGTCGAGCGACGCGAGGCCGGCGCTCTTGAGGAAACCTGCGATCGCCGCGTCCGGCGCGCCGACCTTGGGGCCCTTGCGCTCCTCGCGCGTGTCGGGCTGCGCCGCCGGCAGGTCGGCGAGGTGCAGCGCGAGCCGGCGCGGGGTCGCGAAGGCGGCGCCGCCAGCCGAAAAGAGCCCCTTGGCGGCGAGCGCGTCCGCGACGAGCCGCTTGAGGTCGTCGGCGGCCTGCGCCTGCATGCGGGCCGGGATTTCTTCGCAGAAAAGCTCGAGGAGGAGGTCTGGCATCGGTCCTTCGGGGCGTGACGAGCGCCGCGTTTAGCGCGATCGCCCGCGCTTGTCGCCCTCGCCCGGTCGCCACCCTTGCGCAGGGCGCTTTCGGAGCCCAGACCTACGTCGATGAAGATCCTCCCAGCCGCCCTCGTCGCAGCCCTTCTTGCCGGCGCCCTAGCACCCGCTTCGGCCGATCCCGCACCGGACGACCCGGCGAGCGCGCTTTGCGTCAAGAACGGCGCGACGGTCATGGTCGAGACCCTGCCGAACGGCGCTCGCCACGCGGTCTGCGCCTTCTCGAATGGCAGCCGCATCGATGCCCAGACCTATTTTCGCAACAAGCACCGCACCCATTGAGCCCCGGCACGGTCGACAAGATGGCTCCGATTTGTCACGTTCGGAACTCCTAGGGGCCGGTAGGCGCCGGCCCAGCGAGCGTCGAGACCGTGAACCATGACGTCGAGCTCATGCGGGAGCTCCTCCTGACGTTGGAGGAATACCAGACCTCGCCGCGCTCCGTCGTCGTGGTTTCGGCGGAGCTCGAGGGCGAGTCGCTCGAGCGCGACCCGGCCGAGATCGAGGCCGGCCTCGCGGCATTGTTCGACTACGATTACATCGACGGCCCCGGCCCGGACGCGCCGGGCTTCTTCCTGTTCCGAAAGCTGACCCGCAAGGGCTTGCGGTTCGTGCAGGAGACCCGCGCCGATCGCGACTGGGAAAAGCTGAAGCGCCATTACGCGCAGCTGCAGCTGACCCGGGAGCCCGATCCGGATTAAGCACGCGCGCACGCCGGACCTCTTGGTGGTGCCCCGCGCCTTGACAGGTCGGCCGCCTTCGCCGATCGATCGATACGCGATGACGCGGTTGTGAAGTCTGGATCGGAGCGCGGGGACTTGAGGAGATTCGTCGCGGCGGTCGTGGTCGGACTCGCCCTTCAGCTCCCGTCATCCTTGCCTCTCGCGTCCGCCGATCAGACGCGCGACACGGCCACCACCGATAGCGAGGGCAAGACGCTCGACGCGGTGAAGGCGCGCGGCAAGCTGCGTTGCGGTACGAGCGACGGGCTCGAGGGCTTCGGCCAGGTCGACGACAACGGGCAATGGTCCGGCTTCGAGATCGACTTTTGCCGCGCGGTCGCTGCCGCCATCCTCGGTGATCCCGACAAGGTCGTGTTCGTCAACGTCGCGACACCCCAGCGCTTCCAGGCGCTCGAGAACGGGTCGATCGACATTCTCGAACGCACCACGACCTGGACGCTTTCGCGCGAGGCCTCGCACCATCTCCTCTTCGCGGGCATCGCCTATCACGACGGCCAGGGGTTCATGGTCCGCCGCGACCTGAAGGTGACCGCCGCCACCGCGCTCACGAGCGACCAGATCTGCGTCGCGCAGGACACGACGACCGAGCTCAACCTCGCCGATTATTTCCGCCAGCGCGGGCTTGCCTATGCGCCGAAGGTGTTTCCCGCCGACGAGGCGGAGGCGGCCTACGCCGCCGGCAAGTGCGGCGCATTGACGACGGATGCCTCCGCGCTCTTCGCCCTGCGCGCGAAGCTGCCGCATCCCGAGGACAACGTCATCCTGCCGGAGATTATCTCCAAGGAGCCGCTCGGCTCGGCGGTGCGCCAGGGCGACGACCGCTGGTTCGAGATCGTGCGCTGGACGTTGATCGCGATGGTCGATGCCGAGGAAATGGGAGTCACCCAGGCCAACGTCGACACCGTGATCAAGGGCGAGAATCCGAGCGTGCGCCGCCTGCTCGGCGTCGAGGGGAATTTCGGCCAGGGGCTTGGGCTGACCGCCGACTGGGCCTACCGGATCATCAAGTTCGTCGGCAATTACGACGACGTCTTTGAGCGCAACCTCGGCAACCACTCGCCGCTCAAGATCAAGCGCGGGTTGAACGATCTGTGGACGCGCGGCGGCCTGCTCTACGCGCCGCCCGTTCTGTAGCACTTGGCGACTAAGATTCTTGCTAGGACTAAGCGGCTAAGACTTTGGTCCTTCTTCGAATTGTCACCGATACCGGCTATCTCTACGGCGCGGCATCGAAGAGCTTTATATAAAGTGGCTTTTCCGTACGGAGACGACGCAATGAAGACTGTATTTACATCACTTTCCGCCGCCGTGCTGGTGTGCGGCATCGCAGCGTCCCCGGCGCTGGCCATGCCGCGCCTGGACGCCGGCGCGACGACTGCGGCGACGACACCGTCGGTCGAGAAGACCCGCCTGGTGTGCAACTATCGCCGTTGCTACCGCGTCGGCGGCTATCGCTACTACCGCCCCGCTTACGGCTATTATCGCCCCTACGGCTACTACCGCCCGCACCTCGGGATCGGCATCGGGCCGTTCGGTGTCGGCGTCTACTAGCCTTCGACGGCTCGGCAAATCCCGAGTCAGCCAACCGAAGTCTTCAAACGAAAACGCCCCGCTCGAAGCGGGGCGTTTTTGTTTGTCTTGCTGCCCGATCGGGCCGCCGGCTACTCGGCGGCGACGAGCTCGGGCTCGGCCACCAGCTCTGGCGTGCGGACGACATGCAGCTTCGGCTGCCGCGTCGGGGCGGCGGACTGAGCGATCAGCTTCTCGTAGGCCGCAACGTAGTTCTGCGCCATGTGCGTCGAGGTAAAACGCGACTCGAAGTAGCAGCGCACCTCGGCACGGTCGAGCGACTTGGCGCGACCGACCGCGGCGACCGCCTCGTCGATCGAGTCGACGATGTAGCCACCGCCGCCGCCCATTACCTCGGGCACCGACCCGTTGCGCCACGCGATGACCGGCGTGCCTGCCGACATCGACTCGATCATCACGAGACCGAACGGCTCGAGCCAGTCGATCGGGAACAGCAGCGCCAGCGCGTTGCCGACGAAGTCGCACTTCTGGGTCTCGTCGATCTCGCCGATGAATTCGATCAGCGGATGGTCCAGCAACGGCTCGATCTCGCGCTCGAAATATTTGCGGTCGGCGTTGTCGACCTTGGCGGCGATCTTGAGCTTCACGCCAGCGCGCTTGGCGATCTCGATCGCGCGATCGGGCCGCTTCTCCGGCGCGATACGGCCGAGGAAGGCGAGATAGTCGCCGCCGTTCGGCTTGAACGGGCACACCTGCGCGGGGAGGCCATGATAGACTGTCTCGAGCCAGTTGACCGGGGCCGTCATCGGCTCGCGCTGCTTGTCCGAGATCGAGATCAGCGGCATGTGCGAATAGGCATCATAGACCGGCACGAAGTCCGGCACGTCGAGGCGGCCGTGCATGGTCGAGACCGTCTTGTGCGACAGATCCTGGAACAGCGACATCGGCAGCAGGTCGATGTGCGCGTGGATGATGTCGAAATCGTCGGCGCGGCGGCGGACGTTGTCGAGCATGACGAGATTGCTCGCGGTGTGATCCTTCATTTGCTTCAGACGAAGGCCGACATCGCAGCCGGGAACGAGCTTCGCCGACGTGCACGAATCGCCGGTGGCGAACAGCGTGACGTCATGGCCAAGAGCGACAAGCTCCTCGGTCAACCAGGAGACCACGCGCTCCGTGCCGCCGTAAAGCTTCGGCGGGACGGCCTCTGCGAGGGGCGCAATCTGGGCGATACGCATCGCGTTCTTCTCCTTCTTTCGTCGCTCGTGGCGAAACCCTAAACGGGGAAACCTGAATGTAGCCTGCACGCTGCTGTGGCCAAGTCGCGTGATCGCGAAACAGCGAATGTTTTCAATAGGTAACGAAGACGGAGGCGGGGCCGGGGACTGACATCGGCGATGCCGATCCGGCGGCGTTGGGCCGCGCACGATTATCGCTGACACACGACTCGATCACGCAGCCGTCCTTCCGCATGAAGGGCTGTGGCGGCGGGAGGCCGCGACATCATGTCGAGAACGCCGAACTACGGCTCAGGTTTCCGGTCCACTGGCCCCAAGCGTGACTATTCCGCTCGCGTTGCCAAAGTGTCACACTCGGCCTTAGCCTATGTAAAACGACACATATTTGAGCTGGCGGCGCGGGGGACAAAGGAAAGGCCCCGACGTTGCCGTCGAGGCCTCGAGATTGGGATCCAATTGTCGCGGCGGATCGGGCCGCTTGTCGTTAAGCTGCTTGGAGGTTCGTCGCGGCAGATTTGCCGGTGCGCCGATCCGGCACGACCTCGTAAGTGATTTTCTGACCTTCCTGCAGGTAGCGCAGGCCGGCCTGCTCGACCGCGCTTACGTGCACAAAGACGTCCTTGCCGCCTTCGTCGGGCTGGATGAAGCCGTAGCCCTTTTCGGCATTAAACCATTTGACAGTCCCAGTCGCCATATCGGCAGTCCCCAAGTCGTGAAGAGAAGCTATGCACCCGCGCAGCTCGAGCTAGGCAAAAAGTCCAGTAGAGTTCACAGGCATCTAACGATGTGCGAGACCAAACCTTTCGGCCACGATCGATAAATCGCAGGTAGGCGACAATCGCGGTCAAGACAAGGCAACGAGCTAGCTTGGCTGTAAAGAAAAGGACGTACTCCATCGAAACGGAGCACGTTCACGCAATCTTGAGGCGACGGATCGTGGTGATGTCGCTGCCACTTGAAGCAAGGATGCGCTCGCGCGCAGTCTGCAGCGGCTCGCTTGCAACAAACATATGATAAGCATTTGCGTGCAGCAGCATCTCCGCATCGCGCATGATGCCGACGTGCCCCCGCCAGAAGACCAGATCGCCGCGATGCAGCTGCGACAGGTCTTTGTCAAAAGACAATGGCTGGCCAACCGCTGCTTGAAGATCGGTGTCGCGCGGCAGACTCGCACCGGCGACCGCGGTCGCCGCTTGCACGAGGCCCGAGCAGTCGATTCCGAGCGACGTTTTGCCGCCCCATAGATACGGCGTGCCGGCGAGGCCTTCGGCCACGGCCACGAAATCGGGCACGACGGAATCGTGCAATGCCAGATGCGCGCTGAAGACGAAGCCGTGGCTTGCGAGCCGGCTGAACGCGCCGCTCGTTGTCACGACCCCGACGTCGCCGCCGAGCGGGATCGCGCCGAGGATCGGCGTCTTCATATCGGCGGCGGGGTAGATGAAGGTGCGCTCCACCACGACGCGATGCGTCGGCGCCACGCCGCCCCGCACGAGGCCGCCAAACGGGACGTAGCCGACATAGCCGTCACGCGCGGACTGCACCCACGCCCAGCCGTCGTCCTCGTCATAGAGCGTGACGGCCTCGCCGAAGATGAGCTGCGTATCGAGCGGCGCATCGGGCCGCGGCGCGCGCTTCAGATCGACGAGCTCGCTCGCTACCGTGAAGCGCTCGCCTTCGACGAAACGTTCGGCCTCGACCTGTCCGCGCAGATTGGCCGCGGCGAGGTCGCCGCGCGCGGGCGTGAGGCGCGGGTCGAGCCCGCTCACGCGACTCCCCCGCCGTAGCGCGCCTTGAGCAGCGAGAAGACGCAATGCGCCATCAACACCTCGCCGCCTTCGGGCCGGCCCGGCTTGGCGGAGGGCGTCCAGCCATAGACGTCGAAATGCGCCCAGGTCGCGGCGCCGCCGACGAAGCGGCGCAGGAACAGCGCCGCCGTCATCGAGCCGGCGAAGGACCCGCTCGAGATGTTGTTGAGGTCCGCGACCTTGCTCTTCAGCAGCTTGTCGTAGGGATCCCACAGCGGCATCCGCCAGCCCGGATCATTGACGGCGCGGCCGTGCGCCTCGACCTCGGCGGCGAAGGCATCGCTCGTCGTATAATAAGGTGGCAGATCCGGCCCCAGCGCGACGCGCGCGGCGCCCGTCAGGGTCGCGAAGTCGAGCAGCAGCTCGGGCGCGTCCTCGTCGCCAAGCGCGAGCGCGTCGGCGAGGATGAGACGACCTTCCGCATCGGTGTTGCCGACCTCGACGGTGAGGCCCTTGCGGCTCGCCAGCACGTCGCCGGGGCGGAAGGCATTGCCGGCGATCGCGTTCTCGACGATCGGCAGCAGAACGCGCAGGCGGACAGGCAAGGAGGCACCCATGATCATCGCGGCGAGCGACAATGCCGTCGCGGCGCCACCCATGTCCTTCTTCATCAAGATCATGCCGGAGCTCGGCTTGATGTCGAGGCCGCCGGTATCGAAGGTGACGCCCTTGCCGACCAGCGTGACCTTCGGCGCGGCGGGATCGCCCCAGGTGAAGTCGACGAGGCGCGGCGCCTCGGCAGCGGCGCGGCCGACGGCGTGAATCATCGGGAAATTTTCCCGAAGCAGATCGTCGCCGCGGATCACGCCGAACTGGGCGCGGTGCGACTCGGCAAGCTCACGCGCCGCAGCCTCGAGCGCCTCCGGCCCGAGGTCGTTGGTCGGCCGATTGATGAGATCGCGGCCCATCGCGATCGCGCCGGCGATGAGGGCGACCCGACGCCCGTCGACACCGGCCGGCACGAGCAGGCGGACAGGGCCCGTGTCACTCGCTTTGCGGAAGCGCGTGAACTTGTAGGCGCCGAGCTCGAAGGCGAGCGTGGCGAGTGTGAGATCGTCGAAGCCGCTGGCGAGCGCGTAGTCGCCGGGCGGCAAGAGCGACGCCAGCTTGCCGGTCGCGAAGGGCTCGCGCGCGCCGCCCTCGCCGGTGCCGAGGAGCACGGCCGCGAGCGCGCCCGTCTCGCCGGGCGCGAGGAACATCTCGCCCGCGTCCCCTTTGTAGCGGCAGGCTGCGGCGTAGCCCGAGGCCGCTGCGGGAAGGCGCTCGAGCGCGGCCGACAGCGTCGCCGGCGTCACGCCCAGGATCGGCACCGCGCCCTCGCCTGCCGCCGCCTCGTCATCGATCAACATCGTGGTCTCCCGCCACCGCCCCAAATTGATACGCCCGTTAAGCCTTCGTTAGCGTTAACCTTTTATTGCTTCGTCCTGGCTGTTCAATCCGGCCAGACCGAGGCGCACCGCATGTTTCGTCCCGTTTCCCCCTCGCCGCTCCGCCGCTTCGCTCCAGCGCTCCTGCTGGTCGTGGCGCTCGGCGGCTGCGACAATCCCCTGCCCTCGGTCTCCGATTCGATCGCCTCGCGCCCGCCCCCGCCGCTGAGCGACCAGATCGCGCTGCGCGCCTACGCGGAGAACCTCGAGCCGAGCTACGCCAAGAACCCCGAGGATCGCACGACCGCGCTGCATTACGCGCAGGCGCTGCGCGGGCTGGGCCAGCATGCGCAGGCCGTCGCCGTGCTGCAGGGCCTCGCGGTCAAGAACCCGCGCGACATGCCCGTGCTCGCCGCCTACGGCAAGGCGCTCGCCGACGCCGGCCGCCTGCAGGAGGCCGCCAACGTGCTGGAGCGCGCCCACACACCTGATCGACCAAGCTGGAGCGTGCTCTCCGCGCAAGGTTCGGTGGCCGACCAGATGGGCGATCATGCGGGCGCTCAAAATTATTATTCTGCGGCGCTCAAGATCGTGCCGAACCAGCCCGACGTGCTGTCGAACCTCGGCCTGTCCTACGCACTCGAGAACAAGATGCCGCAGGCGGAGCAACAGCTGCAGCTCGCTGCCCAGCAGCCCTCCGCGGATGCGCGTGTGCGCCAGAACCTTGCGCTCGTGCTCTCGCTCGAGGGCAAGTATGCCGATGCCGAGCAGGTGTCGCGGCGCGACATGCCGCCGATCGACGCCGCCGAGAACGTCGCGCAGCTGAAGCAGACGATCGCCGGCTCGCCGACCTGGTCGCAAGCCAAGGCCAGCCGCGTCTCGCGGCGGAAGACGGAGACGCCCGTCCACACCGCGTCGAGCGACACCGAGCAGTGAGCGGATCGCTCAGAGCCCGCTGATCTGGATGATCGCCGGCGTCATGATGACGGCGAACAGCACCGGCAGAAAGAAGATGATCATCGGCACGGTGAGCTTGGGCGGCAGCGCGGCCGCCTTCTGCTCGGCGAGCATCAGGCGCGCATCACGGCTCTCCTGGCCCAGCACGCGCAAGGCGTGGCCCAGCGGCGTGCCGTACTTCTCCGCCTGGGTGAGCACGGTCACGATCTGCTTGATCGAATCGATCCCGGTCCGCTTGGCGAAATTCTCGTAGGCCGCCCGCCGCTCCGGCAGGTACGAGAGCTCGGCCGTCGTCAGCGTGAGCTCCTCCGCAAGCTGGATCGACTGCAGGCCGATCTCCTGGCTCACCTTGCGGAAGGCCTGCTCGATCGACATGCCGGACTCGACGCAGATCAAGAGCAGGTCCATCGCGTCTGGGAAGGCGCGCGACACCGATTGCTGGCGCTTCTTGATCGTGTTGGAGAGGAAGATCTCCGGCGCCTTGATCCCGAGATAGGCGCAGGCGAAGACCGCGGCGATCTTCATCGTGAACGGCCAGGTGACGTTGGCGATCAAGAAGATGTAGATCGCGCCCAGAACAAGAAAGCTCGCCGGCGAGACGAGGCGGAAGAACAGGAATGCGACCTCGGCCTGTGCGCCGCGATAGCCGGCCATCAGCATCTGGTCCTTGGACTTCTCGGTGCCGAGCCAGCTCTTCAGATTGAAGCGCTCGACGATCCGCTTCATGTAGGCCTTCTGCTCGTAGCGCAGACCCTTCGCGCCCGCGTTGAGCTTCTCGCGCTCGCGCGCGCGGATGCGCTCGCGCTCGGAGGCGACGGAGCGCATGCGCTTGTCGAGCTTGTCGGTCGAGACCAGCGGCATCGCGACCGTGAGGACCGTCGCGAATGTCGCGATAGCGACGAGCACAGCGCCGATGGTGCGTGGGTCTTCGAGCTGCTCGAGATTCATCAGATTGATCCCACACTACATGTCGAAGTTGATCATCTTCTTCATGATGAAGATGCCGGTGCCCATCCAGAACACGCAGCCGGCGAGCACCAGATGTCCGGTCGTCGTCGTGAAGAGTAGCGAGATATAGGCGGGGCTCGTGAGATAGACGAAGAAGCCGACGAGCGGCGGCAGAGCGCCGATGATGCCGGCCGACGCTTTCGCCTCGCTCGACATCGCCTTGATCTTGGCCTTCATCTTCTTGCGGTCGCGCAGGACGTTCGAGAGGTTGCCGAGCGCCTCGGCCAGATTGCCGCCGGCCTTGGCCTGGATGGTGATTACGATCGAGAAGAAGTTCGCCTCCGGCAGCGGCACGCGATCGATGATGCGCTCGACCGCTTCCGGGATCGAGAGACCCATCTGCTGCGCCTCGACGATCATGCGGAACTCGGTCTTGACCGGCTCCGAGGATTCCATCGCGATATTGCGGAGGCAGTCGCCGAGCGGAATACCGGCCTTGATGCCGCGCACGATGATGTCGACGGCCGTCGGGAACTCCTTGAGGAACTTCTTCAGCCGGCGATTGCGCTGGTGCTTGACGATCCATGCAGGCAGCCCGAAGGCCCCGACGAGAAGCGCGCCGCCGGCCATCGGTGGGCTGCCACTGAAGATCAGCACGATGCTACCGGCGAGCAGGCCGGCGACGATGGAAATAACGTAATATTTCTGCTTGCTCCAGTTGAGGCCGGCTTGGAGCAGCTTCGTCTCGATCGTGACCCTCTTGCTCCTGGTGCGCGCATCGAGCTCTTTCAGGCTGTCCGCCACCGCCTTGCGCCGCTTGGCGGCGTCGTTGACGCGGTTCGCAAGCTGTGCCGGCGTGCGCGTCTTCAGCGCCGCCTTGCGCTTCTCGGCCTGCGAGTCGCCGACGAGCAGCGGGTAGGCGATCGCGTAGACACCGCCGCCGACGGCGACCAGTGCGAGGAGCGGAAGCAAGAGCTGATGGATGTCCAAGCGGGCCCTCCCCGAGGCTGCGCGCGGCTTACGCCACGTCCTTGACTTCGGACGCATCGAGCGCGGCAGCGAGACGTGTCTCCTCGCCGAAGTAGCGGGCGCGCTCCCAGAAGCGCGGACGCCCGACGCCGGTCGAGCGATGGCGGCCCTTGAGCCGGCCCGCCGCGTCCTCGCCCGTCAGCTCGTAGAGCATGATGTCCTGCGTGATGACGACGTCGCCTTCGAGGCCCATCACCTCGGTGATGTGGGTGATACGGCGCGAGCCGTCGCGCAGGCGCGCGGCCTGGATGATGACGTCGACGGACGAGACGATCATCTCGCGGATGGTCTTCGAGGGCAGCGAGAAGCCGCCCATCGTGATCATCGATTCGAGACGCGACAGGGCCTCGCGCGGCGAGTTCGCGTGCAGGGTGCCCATCGAGCCGTCATGACCGGTGTTCATCGCCTGCAGAAGGT
Organism: Beijerinckiaceae bacterium; assembly: GCA_965277735.1. Classification (GTDB taxonomy): domain Bacteria; phylum Pseudomonadota; class Alphaproteobacteria; order Rhizobiales; family Beijerinckiaceae; genus RH-AL1. The sequence continues at coordinate 1,306,390 of CBDIDO010000003.1, read as the reverse complement.
CGAAAGCCTCCGGTCCGCGCACCTCACCGACGATGATGCGTTCGGGCCGCATACGCAGGCAGTTCTTGACGAGGTCGCGCATCGTTACGGCACCCGACCCCTCGAGGTTCGGTGGCCGCGTCTCGAGACGCACCACATGCGCCTGCTGCAGCTGCAGCTCGGCCGCGTCCTCGCAGGTGATGACGCGCTCGTCGTCCTCGATGTAGTTGGTCATGCAATTCAGCAGCGTCGTCTTGCCGGAGCCGGTACCGCCGGAGATGACGACGTTGCAGCGCACCTTGCCGATGATCTTCAGGATCTCGGCGCCTTCCGGCGAGATGGCGCCGAATTTCTGGAGCTGGTCGAGCGTCAGCTTGTCCTTGCGGAATTTTCGGATCGTGAGCACCGGCCCGTCGATCGCCAGCGGCGGGGCGATGACGTTGACGCGCGAGCCGTCGGCGAGGCGCGCGTCGCAGATCGGCGAGGCCTCGTCGACGCGGCGGCCGACCTGGCTGACGATGCGCTGGCAGATGTTCATCAGCTGCGCGTTGTCGCGGAAGCGGATGTTGGTCAGCTGGATCTTGCCGCTGACTTCGATGAAGGTGCGCATGGCGCCGTTGACCATGATGTCGGCGATGTCGTCGCGCGCCAGCAACGGCTCGAGCGGCCCGTAGCCGAGGACGTCGTTGCAGATGTCGTTGAGCAGGTCGTCCTGCTCGGCGATCGACATCACGACGTTCTTGATCGAGATGATTTCCTGGACGATGTCGCGGATTTCGTCGCGCGCGGAATCGGGATCGAGGCGCGAGAGCTGCGACAAGTCGATCGCCTCGATCAAGGCGCCGAAGATCATGCTCTTGGTGACGTAATATTCCTCGGAGCGCGCCGGCTCCGCCTGGACGGGAGCCACGGGCTTCGAATGGTCGACGACCTTGGCCGCGATGGCCGGGACCTTCGGCGTCACCGCCAACGGCGCCCGCGGCTTCTCTTCCGCGCCGGGGCTCGCAATCGCACGCTTACCGAACATGCTCGTCTCCGATAGGCCAAACGGCGTCGGGCGAGCTTGCCCTTGCCGTTACGACGCCTTTCTTCTCGCGAGCTTAGTCATGAAAGGCTTAAGTATGTTTCTAGACGGACGCCTGATTTCGCTTTTCCCGCTCACGGCACGGGCCAGTTGCGAGAAAAGCTCGGTCGCCTTGTGCGAAGCCTCGACCTCGACGATCATCTGTCCGTTGTTGGCAGCGGTCCCAAACAGCTTCGGCTCGAACGGGATGACGATATCCGCCGGCATGTCGACCGCCTTGGCGAAGTCGGCCAGCCCGATCTCCGGGCGACGTGGCATGCCCACGCAGTTCATCACGAGGCGCGGCGATGTGTCGTGCGGCCGTGCCGCGCGCAGCGTGTCGACCATGCTCTTGGTGTTGCGCAGGTTGGCGAGGTCCGGCGCGGCGACAAGCACGATCTCGTCCGCGGCGACGAGCGCGCGGCGCGCCCACGCCGTCCAGATGTGCGGAACGTCGAGCACGATGCAGGGGGTCGAGGCGCGCAGCAGATCGACCAGGTGATCGAAGTCCGTCTCGCCGAAATCGTAGAGACGGTCGAGCGTCGCTGGCGCGGCGAGCAGGCTGAGCCGGTCCGAGCAGCGCGACATCAAACGGTCGAGCAGGTTTGAATCGAGACGTTCGGGCGCAAACACCGCCTCTGCGATGCCTTGCGGCGGATCCTGGTTGAAGTCGAGCCCGGCTGTGCCGAACGCCAGGTCCATGTCGACGATCACGGTCTGCACGTGCAGGTCGCGCGCGATCGTGAAGGCGAGGTTGTGCGCGACGGCGGACGCCCCGACGCCGCCCTTGACGCCGGTTACGGCGATGATCTTGCCTAGCGGCTCGGCCGTCGCGTTGCTGTAGATGCGGGAGATCACGCGAACAAATTGGAGCGCGGTGAACGGCCAGACGAGATATTCGCTGACGCCGCGATCCATCAGCTCACGATAGAGCATGATGTCGTTGACGCGGCCCACGACGATGACCTTCGTGCCGGAATCGCAATATTCGGCGAGCATGTCGAGCGCCTCGATGAGCTCGGACCGCTCGGCGGTGCTTTCGATCACGATGACATTCGGCGTCGGCGCGTGGCGGAACGCCTCGACGGCGGCAGTCGGGCCGCCCATCCCGTGCTTCGAATGCGCGCGCTCCATGCGGCGATCGGCGAAGGCCGCCTGCACGACCTGCGCGAGCTCCTGCGATTCGCAGAAGGCCTGCACGGAGATGCGCGGGACCGGCGCGATGAGCTCCATATCCATGTCCGAGGTGCCGACCATCAGTTGCCCCCGCCCACAGTGCCGATGCTGGAGTTCTTCACCGCCCAGGCGGTGTTCGGGTCCGAGCCGCTGCGAACCTGCGTGATGGCGCGGTCTCTGATCTCGGTATCGGGCCGCTCCTCACCACGCGGCGAAACGAGATCGCGGGGATCGGACGTCTGCGCGGCCATCATCTGCTGCGTCGCACAGCCGAGATTCCAGTAGGGCTCGTTCTCCCAGCCGTCGACGCTGGAGCCGGAGCCGAGATCGCGCGGCCACTGGCCGCACTGGTTGACCTCCCTGGCCTTGACGCCGGCAAACGACAGCCGCACCGCCGAAGCGAGCGAGGGGTCGGCGATCGGATAGGTCGAGACCTGGACGCCGCCCTTGGCACCTCCGGCGGCGAGCGTGCGCCGGATGTCGGCGATGATGGCCTGGCGCGAGGCGACACCGGGTCCGCGGGGCACGAGGACCAGGACGGGGCCCTGCCCCGTGTCGCGATATTGCTCGGCGAAGGCGAAGATCTGCTTGGCGGTGTGGCTGTCGAGCCGGCCCTGCCCCATCGACGGGAAGACGTCGATCGAGGTGCGGGCCTGCGCGATGACGATCGGGTGGCGAGCCCGATAGTCGTCGAGCGCGATACCCGAAGGCACGATGCGATCCGTCGTGCAGCCGGCCAGCGGCAACATCAGGAGCAGAAACGACGCCAGGGTCGGCCGGGATGCGAGAAAGCGGGCCATGGTTCAATCCTGGATGAAGCCGACGCGCGGACCGCGATCGTCCTTGATCGCCTGCGGATTTGTCGGCTGGGCGTAGAGGCGGTTCATGCGCCCGAGCAGCCAAGCCTGCGGATCGCTCGCGTCGGTGAAGCCGTCGTCGGGCCGCGCCAGCGCCGTCGGCGCCACCGGCTTGACGATGATCGGCGTGACGATGACGATCAACTCGGTCTCGTTCCTCTGGTAATCGCGCGAGCGAAACAGCGTGCCGAGGATCGGGATGTTGAGGAGACCGGGCAGCCCGTTGATGACCTGCTGCGACTGCTGGCGGATCAGGCCCGCGGTGGCGATCGACCCGCCCGACGGCAGCTCGATCGTCGTGTCGTTCTTGCGCACGATCAGGCCAGGCGTCGGCGCGCCGCCGATGATGACCGACTTTGTAAAATCGAGATCGGTCACTTCGGTCGCGAGATGTAGCAGGATGCGACCTTCGGACAGCACGACGGGCTCGAAGTTGAGCGTGATGCCGTAGTCCTTGAACGCAGCGCCGTTGGTGCAGGTCGCGGCCGACGAGCTGGTGCCTGTCACGCCCGTCGACGTTCCGGAACAAACGAGTCCGGTCGAGTAAGGAAACTGACCGCCCACGGTGAAGTGCGCCGCCTCGCCCGAAACGGCGGTAACCGTCGGCTCGGCCAGCGTCCGCGTGACGCCGTAGCGCTCGAAGGCCTGAAGCGTCGCCAGGAGGCCCGAGCCGCTGTTGAGATTGAGCGCGCTGGTGGAGGGTGCCGCCACTCCGTTGCCGAACGCGCTGCCCGTCGTATTCGCCGACAGCGCGCCGTTGATGCCGAAGGGGTTGTACTGCGTCAGCGCACCCCAGCTCGACGAGGTGATGCCGAGCTGCTTGGCGATGTCGCGCCGCATCTCGGAGATCGTGACCTTCAGCATCACCTGGTCGCGGCCGCGGATCGTCAGCGAGTTGATGACGAGGCCTTCGGCCGATGCGCCGCCCGTCGAGTTGACCTGCTTGGCAAACCCTTTGGCGATGTCGACGGCGCGTTGGGAGTCCTCCGCCGAGTCTACCGCTCCGGTCAGGATGATGGTGTCGTTGATCGTACGGGTCTGGATCGCCGCGGTTGGGATCGCCGCGCGCAGGATCTGCGACAGCTCGCCGATGTCGCGACCGATGCTGATCTCGAACGACGCGATCTCGTTGCCCTTCTTGTCGAGCGCGAAAAGCGAGGTCTGTCCGGGGCCCGCGCCGATCAGATAGATCTTGCGTGCGGTGCGCACGACGGCATTGGCGACCGCCGGGTTGGCGACGAAAATCTCCGCCGCGTCCTCGGGCAGGTCGATGATGGTCGACTTGCCGACGCCCATGGTGATGCGTCGCGCGCCATCGTTCGACCCGGACTGGATCGTGGCCAGCCGCGGACGGGCGAAGCCCGGTGTCGTCGCGGTGAGCCCGACGGCACCGGCGAGCAGCAGGCGCAAGGCCGCCGACGAAGGGGATCGGGGACGCGAGGCGCGACGCGACATCGTCATGGCGGATCTCTCGTTGGTCGGGCCGCGATGCATCAGTGCACCCGCGACTGGCTGGTGTTGCCGAAGCGGATGATCGTCATCGTCTCCGGCGCGTCGGCCGCTTTATCGAACTTGGCGGCGTCGGCGACGCTTCGCAGCGTCAGGGTCAGCTGTCCGGTGCGTTGCGCGAGCACGACCTTTTCGGCCTGCTCCGGCGTCAGCTCGAGCGTCGCGGTGCCCCCGATGACCGTTCGCTCGCCGGCCTTGTCCTGGACGGCTTGGCCGACCGCGAGCACGCGGACATTCGTCAGAATCGTCTCGCTGGCGAAGGCACCCGGCGCGTCATCGGGATGAAAGATGCGGATCACGTCGACGCGATCGTTGGGCAGGATGAAGCCGCCGGCGGCAGACTTGCCCTGATCGGCAAGGTCGATCGCCACAGCGCGCAGGCCGCTCGGCAGCAGCGCGGACATGAAGCCGGCGTCCTTGGCGAGGTGCTTGCGGCGCACCGGATCGCCCGCGAGCATTTCCGAGCGGACGAACATGCCCTTGAGCTCGCTGATCGCGTTGGGCTGCTGGCTCTGAACAATGGCGTCGACCGGAAGTCCGTCCTTCGAATAGGACTTCCACCGCATGTTGGCCTCGCTGAGCGTATTCCCGGGACCGAGATCGGCTGTCGTGACGAGCACATTGTCGGTGACGACCGGCGGCGGCGCGACGACCGTGACCGGCGCCGGCGGCGGTTCCTTGTTGCCAATCAGCAAGTAGGCCGCGGCAAGGCCCGCGACGACCGCGATGACAAGGACCAGCAGGCGGGCGGATTTCATGGGCTCGAACCGTGGCGCGCCCTTCCTGGACGCAACGTCAAGTTGACCAGCGAAAGGTCAACTTATGGTTAACGAAGCCTGACAAGTCGTATCATTTTGATCAGTCGTCACGCCAACGAAGCGGCGCTCCACACGCCTGTGTCCGGGTAGATGATCAGCCCGGCGACCGCCAGCGCGATGCCGTAGGGCACGCCGGTATGTTGGTCGTGCAGCCTCGCGATCCACTTGTAGCGCAGAGCGGAGACCGGAATCGGCATCCCGCGCATCGTCAGGATGAGAAGCGTGAGCAGGCCGCCGAGGAAGGACGAGTAGATCCCGTATTCACCGAGATGCTGCCAGCCGATCCAGACCGCAGTCGCTGCCGCGAGCTTGGCGTCGCCGCCGCCGATCCAGCCGAAGGCGAACATGCCGAAGGTGAGGACGAGCACGCCGAAGCCGCAGACGAGATGGATCAGGATGTCTTGGCCCGAGAGCCCGACGAGATAGGCGAACGGCACGAACACCGCGACGAGCGCGATCGAGATGCGGTTCGAAATCGTCATCGTGAAAAGGTCGGACAGCGCCGCGAATGCCATCAGCACGGGGAAGAAGAGGAGCGTCACGGCCTGCAGCATCGCTAGGTCAACCTTGCAATTGGGCGATCTTGCGAGCGAGGCTAATGCAAGACGTTTACGCGATCCTTACTATCCAGGACATTTCGGCATTCTTGGTCGCAAAAAAAGCAGCCCCGCCGGAGCGGGGCCGCTTGTCTTGTTTCGCGTGTCTCGGAACGGTTAGGTCAGGTTGTTCGAGATCGCGGTGAACTTGTTCTTGAGGTTGCCGCCGACCGTCGTGAGAGCGGTGATGATGACGACGGAGATGAGGCCGGCGATCAGGCCGTACTCGATGGCGGTCGCGCCGGACTGATCGGCAGCGAAACGGCTGAAGATGTTCTTCATGGTGAGGCTTCCTGCATTCGACTTCGAGGACCCCAGCCAGTTCCATTTGGGAAGCCGCGCTGGAATGATCCGAAAGCTACAGACCATGTCTTGCGATGTGGTTAAGGCCGGCGGCCGGATTGGTCTCACGTTACGTCATCTGCAGCATGGTAAACAGTCTTGCTTGCAAACAGTTTGCATCTTACTGCACTGACGAAAGTCATGCGTAGAATACCCGAAACAGACCGTTTAGTGATTCTTTACCATTCCAGCCCTTTATCGTGGGCATGCGTTTAGCGTCATAGGTGTGCGATGGTGGGCTCGGGGCAGGCATTCAAGAAAGCGATCGGCGTGGCCGCCGCCCTGCTGGGGCTGGCCGGCGCGCTCGCCTGCACGGCGCCCGCCTCCGCGCGAGCGGACGAGTCGGCTATCGTGGGAATCGTCGACCAGGCGCGTCTCGTGAAGATCCCGGCCGGCACAGACACGCTCATCATCGGCAACTCGACGGTCGCCGACGTGACCCTACTCAAGCAGAAGGGTCTCATGGTGCTGACGCCGAAAGCCTTCGGCATGACCAATTTCATCGCGCTCGATGCCGCCGGCACCCCGCTCGCGGAATCGACGATCCAGGTGATCAACTCGAGCGACGCGCTCGTCGTGCAGCGCGGCATGGACCGTCAGTCCTACAGCTGCGCGCCGAATTGCCAGCCGGTCGAGCGTCTGGGCGACGACGACAAATACCTGTCCAACGTCGCGGCGCAGGACGCGGCCCATGCTACGCGCCTGTCCGGCGCCGCCGCCCCGACGCAGCCGGGCCTGATGTCGCCGCACTGAGCTGGCTTTCGAGCGGCGCTCAGATCTTCTGATTGTAGGCGCCGACCTCGTGGTTCTGCCGCAGGATGCCGTCGACGGCGGCAAACATCGCCCGCATGTTGGCCTCCGACACCGGGCTCTCGACGACGACGACAAGCTCGGGCTTGTTCGACGAGGCGCGCACGAGCCCCCAGGTCCCGTCCTCCGCGGTGACACGGACGCCGTTCACCGTCGTCACGTCGCGGATCTTCTGGCCGATGATCGGCTCGCCCTGCTCGCGCATCGCCTGGATGCGCTTCGTCACGTTCTCGATCACGCCGTACTTCACCTCGTCGCCGCAATGCGGCGACATCGTCGGCGTGCCCCAGGTCTTCGGCAGCGCGGCGTAGAGGTCGGCCATCGTCTTATCGGGATTGCGGTCGAGCATGTCGAGCACCGCGATCGCGGTTACGAGGCCGTCGTCGTAGCCGCGGCCGACCGGCGCGTTGAAGAAGAAGTGCCCCGACTTCTCGAAGCCCGCCAGCGCCTTCAGGTCGCTGACGCGGCGCTTGATGTAGGAATGTCCAGTCTTCCAATAGTCCGCCTTCACACCGTTCGCCAGCAGCACCGGGTCGGTCGAGAACAGGCCTGTCGACTTCACGTCGACGACGAAGGTGGCGCCGGGGTACAGGCTGGAGAGGTCGCGCGCGAGCATCACGCCGATCTTGTCGGCGAAGATCTCCTCGCCGTGATTGTCGACGACGCCGCAGCGGTCGCCGTCGCCGTCGAAGCCGAGGCCGACGTCGGCGCCGCTCTCCTTCACCGCCGCCGCCATGGCGTGCAGCATCTCCATGTCCTCGGGGTTGGGATTGTAGCGCGGGAAGGTGAAGTCGAGCTCGGTGTCGAGCGGCACGACCTCGCAGCCGAGCGCTTCCAGCATCTGCGGCGCGAAGGCGCCGGCGGTGCCGTTGCCGCATGCGGCGACGACCTTGAGCTTGCGCTTCAGCTTCGGCCGCTCGGTGAGGTCCTTCAGGTAGACCGAGGGAAAGTCGTTCTCGAAGATGTAGGAGCCGCCGTCGCGGTATTCGTACTTGCCGGAGAGGACGAGGTCGCGCAGCCGACCCATCTCGTCCGGCCCGAAGGTGACCGGGCGCTGCACGCCCATCTTGACGCCGGTCCAGCCGTTGTCGTTGTGCGAGGCGGTCACCATCGCCACTGCCGGCACGTCGAGCGCGAACTGCGCGAAATAGGCCATCGGCGAGAGCGCGAGCCCGATGTCGTGAACGCGGATGCCCGCGGCCATCAGTCCCATGATCAGTGCGTTCTTGATCGACGAGGAATAGGAGCGGAAGTCGTGGCCGGTCACAAGCTCGGGCTTCACCCCCATCTCATGGATGAGGGTGCCGAGGCCGAGCCCCAGCGCCTGCACGCCCATGAGGTTGATTTCCTTCTCGAACAGCCAGCGCGCGTCGTACTCGCGGAAGCCGGTCGGCTTGACCATAGGCGAGGATTCATAGGCGTAGGTGTTCGGGCGAAGCGCCTGGACGGGCTTGGGAAAGCCGGGCTTGGGAAACATCAGGGCCTCTTCTCGTGCTGTGCTTCGTGCTTAGGGGCAGTCCGCGAGTCGAACAAGGCAGAGCGGCCCGGTTTCCTGACGGCATCGGCGCAGCGATTTTCCCATATCCTTTTCAATTCCCTGTCGGGATGAGGTACGGTCCGGTCCATGGTCCGCCCTGTGGACACCCTCCCGTCCGTCATCTCCCCGTCACCTGCCTCCCCTATCCGCGACCGCTACGTCCACGCCAGAGAATTGCGCGAAATGACCCTGACCACGCAGGCGGTGCGGCGCGCCACGATCGACGGGCTCGACACCGCCGTCCATCAAAGCCGCGCGCTCTCCAGGGCCGGCCTGCTCGAGCGGCTGTTCACCTTCGCCTTCCGCGGCCTGGTCTACCCCCAGATCTGGGAAGATCCGGTCATCGACATGGAGGCGCTGGCGATCAAGCCGGACGACCACATCGTTACGATCGCATCGGGCGGCTGCAACGCTCTTTCCTATCTTACTGCGGGGCCGGCCCGGATCAGCGCGATCGACCTCAACGGCGCGCATATCGCGCTCGGTCGCCTCAAGCTCTCCGCCTTGAAGAACCTGCCCGACCAGGCGAGCTTCCTCTCCTTCTTCGGCAACGCCGCCAGCCCCGACAACGTCGCCGCCTACCGCCGCTACGTGCTGCCGCACCTCGACGCCACCACGGCCGCCTACTGGAATGGGCGCAGCAAAAGCGGGCGGCGCCGCATCGAGGCGTTCTCGCGCAACTTCTACCGCTACGGCCTGCTCGGCACGTTCATCGGCTCGGGCCACCTGCTCGGCCGGCTCTACGGCTGCGATCCCGGCGCGCTGCTCTCCGCGCGCTCGCTGGCCGACCAGCGCACCATCTTCGAGGAGAAGATCGCACCGATCTTCGACAAGGGCTTCGCCCTGTGGCTGTCGCGCCAGCCGGCGTCGCTGTTCGGCCTCGGCATCCCGCCGGCGCAATATCACAAGCTCGCGGCCGACCGGCCCGGCGGCATCTCCGCGGTCCTGCGTCACCGTCTCGAGCGCCTTGCCTGCGACTTCGACGTCAAAGAGAACTATTTCGCCTGGCAGGCCTTCGGCCGCCGCTATGCGACGGGCAGCGACGATGCGCTGCCGCCCTACCTGCAGAGCCGGAATTTCGAGGCGATCCGCGGCCGCGCCGACCGCGTCGCCTTCCACCAGACCGCGATGACCGCCTATCTGCGCGCGCAGCCGGCGGCGAGCGTCGATTGCGTGGTGCTGCTCGACGCGCAGGATTGGATGACGGACTCCGACCTGAAGGCGCTGTGGACCGAGATCACCCGTGCGGCGAAGCCCGGCGCGCGCGTGATCTTCCGCACCGCCGCCGACGAGCGCCTGCTGCCCGGCCGCCTGCCGGACGATCTTCTCGCCGCCTGGACCTACGACGAGGCCACCTGCCGCGACTGGAACCGGCGCGACCGCTCGTCGATCTACGGCGGCTTCCACCTCTACAAGCTCGCCGCGTGAGTGATGACGCCGGCGCGATCGGTCATGACAAGCTCATGGACCGCGTCTATGCGCGCCAGCGCTACATCTACGATGCGACGCGCAAATATTACCTGCTCGGCCGTGATCGGCTGATCGCCGAGCTCGACCCGCCAGCAGCCGCTCATGTTCTCGAAATCGGCTGCGGCACCGGCCGCAACCTTATCAAGATCGCGCAGCGCTACCCGCAGACGCAATGCTACGGCGTCGATATCTCGCAGGAGATGCTGACCACCGCGACCGCCTCGGTGGCGCGCGCGGGTCTCGCAAAGCGCATCGTGCTGGCGCAGGGCGACGCGACCTCGTTCGATCCCGCAGCGCTGTTCGGCATCGCGGCCTTCGATCGCATCGTGATCTCCTACGCCTTGTCGATGATCCCCCCGTGGCGCGAGGTCTTGCGCCACGCGGCCGGCCAGCTCGCGCCGGGCGGCGAGCTGCACATCGTCGATTTCGGCGATCAGGCGCGGCTGCCGGGTAGCTTCAAGCGTCTGCTCGCGGCCTGGCTCGCGCGCTTCCATGTGACACCGCGCGAGACGCTGACAGCTGAAATGGAATCCGTCGGCTCGGCGTTGCACCGAGACGTGGTTTGCCGCCCCATCTTCCGCAATTACGCGATCCTGGCGAAGCTGTCGGCGTAGAGCGCCCGCTCAGCGCAGCTTGTAGGCCATGCGCAACGCGCCCCAGTGGCGCCCGCGCAGGAACAACGGCGCATCGAACTCCATGCGCAGCTCGATCGCATCGCCCATGTCGCGTGCGTAGCTCTGCACCAGGAACGGCTTCAGGTTGCGCGAGGCGGCAAGCCCGGTCCGATCGTCGAAGATGCGACGCATCCGCGAGTAGCGCAGGTTCCAGACCGTGTCGCCGGCGCGCGGCGGCTGCGAGTAGCGCTGATTATGCACCGGGTTGAAGCCGTTGCGGTCCTGCAGGAGGCAGAAGTCCGGCAGCGGCGCGATGCCGAGCTCGCGCTCGAGGATGTTTCGCGCATGCGCTTCCAGCGGCGCGACGGAGCGGCACCGATATTGCGCCGGCTCGGTGGCACCGTCGCGCACGTAGGTCGTATCGAAGATATCCTCCTCGCCGATCGCGCCGTCGGCGAGTGCGCGCTCGATCGTCGCCGCCATCTCGGCCGTCACGGCCTGCACGCGATCGATATAGGGCTGGTAGGTCACGCGCACACGGCGCAGCTCGTCGGAGATGCGCGTCGCCAGCGCCGTCGACGGCGCGACAGGTACGGCCTCGAACCCGGCCATGGTCGGCGTCAACGGCCTGATGGTGAACGTGCCCAGCGGCGCGATCTCGACCTCGACGTTCTCACCGAGGCCGCGCTGGGCGGCGGCCGGGTCCATCTCGAGCTGCAGCGAATCGAGCGACAGCGCGATGAGGCGGACGGAATGGCGCTCGCCAATGCGCCGCAGCACGCCGGGCAGGTCGACCGGCCAGCGCTCGGAGCGCTCGTCGCCGTCGACCTCGGCCTGGCGCAGCACGATCGACGCGCGCTCGCTCAGCCGCTGAAACGCCGCGCGGGCGGCGTCGGACGCCGTCTCCGCCGATGTCGTCATCGCCCGCACGTTGCCCCCGATCTCGCGCATGCGGCCGGCGTTGGCGCGCACCCTCTGCGCGAGAAGCGCGATCTCGTCCGAGCCGACGCCGATCTCGCGCGTCTGCTCGCCCTGCGCGGTGACCGCGGCGCTGACCGCCCGGAACACGTCGTCGAGGCCGCTCATGACGGCATCGACGGCCTGAACCTCGTCCATGTTGATCTGCGCACGCCCGCGCACGCGATCAACCGAGGCGGCGATCGCGCGCGTGGCCAACTCGGTCTGCTGCGACAGCGCCTTCACCTCGCCGGCGACGACACGGAACCCGGCACCGGCAGCTCCGGCACGCGCCGCCTCGATCGTCGCGTTGAGCGCGAGCAGGTTGGTCTGCGCGGCGATGCCGGCGATCATCTTGATCGCCCGCTCGATATCGCCGATCGAGCTGATCAGCTCCTCGACGCTGCCGCGCGCCGCGCGCGAGCGATCGTGCGCCTTCGCCACGCTATTGACCGCGCCGGCAAGCCGCTCCTCGATGAGGTCGGCCTGGCTCTGCAGGCGACTGACCGAGTCGGCGAACTGGTCGGCGCGGGTACGGGTCAGCTCCGCCGTGCCGTCGAACTCCGCCGAGAACGCGGTCATCTCGTCGACGACGTCGACCGCGTCGCGTAGCACCCTGCCGAGCGCGAGATTGGTCTCGTTGGCGGTCCCGATGCCGGCGAGGAGGTCGGTCTGCGCCGCGCGCCGCGTCGCGCTGGCGTCAAGCATTGGCGCCGCGACAGGGACAAGGGACGGCACGAGTGCGGGCGAGAGGACCGACGTTGCCAGGGATGCTGTTTTCGCTGCGGTGCGCCGCCGGAACATGGTTGTGTTTCTTGCTTCGTGCCCAACAAGGGAGCACTGCGAACACTTAACCGTGCCTTAACCTTGATGGGCTGCCGAAAGGTCAGTCAGCAGATCCCCGCCATGAAAGACGGTGAGTGTGTCGCGGCGGGCGATCGCGACGAGGGTAACGCCCAGGAAGCGCGCGCGCTCGATCGCGAGCGAGGTCGGCGCCGAGATCGCGACGAGGATGCGCGCGCCGAACGACGCCGTCTTTTCGACCATTTCGAACGAGCAGCGGCTCGTGATCACCACGAAGCCGGCGGTGGGGTCGAGCTCGGCGCGCAGCGCGGCGCCGATCAGCTTGTCGAGCGCGTTGTGGCGGCCGACGTCCTCGCGGATCAGCGCGATCTCTCCGTCGAGCGTCGCCCAGGCCGCGCCGTGCACCGCGCGCGTCGCGATGTTGAGCGTCTGGCGCGTGTCGAGCGCCTTCAGCGCGCGCTCGATCGCCGCCACCGACACGCGCGGTGCGGGGCCGTCAGCGGCGCGGGCGCGGCGCAAGGCCTCGATATCGTCGATGCCGCAGACGCCGCAGCCGGTGCGCCCCGTCATCGCGCGCTGGCGGGCGAGATGCGCGTGCAGCCGATCGCCGGCGAGCGCGATGCGCAGCTTGATCCCATCCTCGGCCAGCCCGACCTCGACACCGCGGATCTGGCCGGCGCGCTCGATTACGCCCTCGGTGAGGCTGAAGCCGTAGGCGAAGTCCACGAGGTCGGCCGGGGTGAGCATCATCACCGCGAACGGCACGTCGGCGAAGGCGACCTGCACCGGCGTCTCGACCGCGACCTCGCGCACGTCGTCACGCGCGCCGCCGTCGAAGGCGATGATGCGGGAGGGGACGTGGGTGGTGGGGTCGGTCATCGGCCGGCTCCTCGCGCTCTTTCTTCTCCCGCTTGCGGGAGAAGGTGGCCCGACGCAGTCGGGTCGGATGAGGGATCTCGACACCTCTCTTACATCAAAGAGCCAAGCGGCACCGCCCCTCATCCGTCGCCGCTTCGCGTCGACACCTTCTCCCGCAGGCGGGCGAAGGAGGGTCAGCGACGCTATTCCATCAGCTCCGCCAGCGATCCGATCACCCGATCCGGCGGCAGATCGAGATACTCGTCCGGCTTGCCGGTGCGGTTTACCCAGTTGACGTGGAAGCCGAAGGCCTTGGCGCCGGCGACGTCCCAGCGGTTCGAGGACTGGAAGGCGACGTCCGACGGCTCGACGCCGAGCGTCCGCTCGACCAGATCGTACACCTTCGGGCTCGTCTTGAAGACCTCGACGGCGTCGACCGAAATCACCGCGTCGAGCAGATCGAGAATGCCGGCGGCGCGCACGGCGTTGTCGAGCATTTCGCGCGAGCCGTTCGACAGGATCGCCGTCTTCGCCCCTTTGGCCCGGAGTGCCTTCAACGCCGGTGCGACGTCGGGATAGGCGTCGAGCTCCTCGTAGGCGGCGAGCAGCGTGGCGCGCATCCCGTCCGGCAGGCCGCCATGCATCGCCGCGGCGGTGTCGAGCGCGGCCGCGGTCAAGTCGCGGAAGTCGCGCCAGCGGCCCATCAGCGAGATGTTCCAGGTGTATTCGATCTGCTTGGTCCGCCACGTCTCCGACAGACGCGCAGCCTCCGGGCCGATGGTGCCGGCGTGGCGCGCGATCGCCGAATGCACGTCGAACAGCGTGCCGTAGGCGTCGAAGACGTAGGCTTTAAACATCATCGACCTCAGATCAGCGCGCGCATCGCCTCGAGATCGGCTGCCTTGCGCTCGGCGGTGGCGTGCGACTCGCCGTTCAGGAAGATGCGATAGGCGGGGTTCGCGCTCTCGTCCTGCCAAGGATAGCCCAGCTCATCCAGCGCTGCCCAGAACTTCGCCAAGTCGCGATCCGGCACCGAGAAGCCGGCCAGCACGCGGCCGTAGTCGGCGCCGTGGTTGCGGTAGTGGAACAGCGTGATGTTCCAGCCCCTGGCGAGGCCGTCGAGGAACTTCATCAGCGCGCCCGGCCGCTCCGGGAACTGGAAGCGGAACAGCCGCTCCTCGGGCAGCCCGTCGGCGCGGCCGCCCACCATGTAGCGGATGTGCACCTTGGCCGTCTCGTCGTCGGAGAGGTCGACGACGCCGTAGCCGGCGCCGCGCAGGCTCTCGAGCAGCGCCGCCTTCTCGCGCATGCCGTCGGTGAGCTGGATGCCGACGAAGACATGCGCGTCGCGTCCCTGGGCGTAGCGGTAGTTGAACTCGGTGACCGGCTTCGGCCCGAGCGCTGCGATGAAGGCGCGGTAGGAGCCTGGCTCCTCGGGGATCGTTACGGCGAACAAAGCCTCACGCCGCTCGCCGAGTTGGGCGCGCTCGGCGATGTGGCGCAGGCGATCGAAATTGAGGTTGGCGCCCGAGTTGATGGTGACGAGCGCGCCGGCGGCTGGCCGCCCCTCGTGGGTCTCGGCCCATTTCTTCAAGCCCGCGAGGCCGACGGCGCCCGCCGGCTCGGTCGAGGCGCGGGTGTCGTCGAACGTGTCCTTCACCGCGGCGCAGATCTCGTCGGTCGTCACGGTGACGATCTCGTCGAGCAACTCGCGGCAGAGGCGGAACGATTCCACGCCGACCTGGCGCACGGCGACGCCGTCGGCAAACAGGCCGACCTGGGGCAGCGTGACGCGCTCGCCGGCGTCGATCGCCGCCTTCATCGAGGCGGCATCCTCCGGCTCGACCCCGACGACACGGATCTCCGGGCGCAGATATTTCACGAAGGAGGCGATGCCGGCCGCCAGGCCGCCGCCGCCGATCGGGATGAAGATCGCCTCGATCGGGTCCGGATGCTGGCGCAGGATCTCCATGCCGATCGTGCCCTGCCCGGCGATCACGTCCGGGTCGTCGTAGGGCGGCACGAAGGTCAGGCCGCGCTCCTCGACGAGCGCCAGCGCATGGGCCAACGCGTCGTCGAACCCGTCGCCGAAGAGCACCGCGTCACCGCCGCGCGCGCGCACCGCTTCGACCTTGATCGACGGGGTCGTGCGCGGCATCACGATCGTGGCCGTCAGCCCGAGCTTGCTCGCCGCCAGCGCCACGCCCTGCGCGTGGTTGCCGGCCGAGGCCGTGATGATCCCGCGCGCCCGCACGTCCGCGGGCAGGCTCACGATCTTGTTGTAGGCGCCGCGCAGCTTGAACGAGAAGACCGGCTGCAGGTCCTCGCGCTTGATGAGCACCGGCACGCCGAGCCGCTGCGTCAGACGCGGCATCGGGTCGAGCGGGCTCTCAATCGCGACGTCGTAGACGCGCGCGCTCATGATTTTCTTCGGGTAGTCGTGCATGGGCAGCGCTCTAAGCCAAAGCGGCGCGGGGGTCCAGTTTTCGCGGCATTAGGTAGCAAACTCACCAACGTTGAAAACGAACGCTTTTCTAGGATAAGGCGGGGCGCGCCACCAAAAGCCCGGCGCCCCGCCCATCGTCGATTCAGATCACTCGTCAGCCTCCGTTTTGCTGAGGCTTTCGAGCGCGACGGCCGCGATCAGAAGCGCCGCCCTAGCAAAGGGGTCGACAACATCTGCTACCGCATAGCGCAACGCGATAGAAAGCCGTTCCGTTTCTAGTTTTTTTCCATCAATCTCGACTGTCATTGGACATCACTCCGTCCGCAATATTACGGACAGATAGATTATTCATTTCACAACCCTGAGCTTTGCCGCCGCTCCCGGCTGATCTGGCGGCCTCGTCCCGCCCAGGTCCGGGCAGCGGCTTAGCGGCAGATGCCCGTTGGTGAGTTTGCTACCTAATGCCGAGTTTTCGCGACCTCCCTTCTCCCCTTGCGGGAAAAGGTGGCGGCGCGGAGCGCCGACGGATGAGGGGGCGCTTTCGGAAGGCGCTCGCCTTCCGACGACCCCTCATCCGCCCCTTCGGGCACCCCCGGAAGGGAGAAGGCAGATCGCGCCCAGCTAGCGCGTCGCGAAATCCATCAGCTTCCCCACCCCCGCTTGCGGGCGCGGCTCGATCAGCCGGCCGGCCTCGTCGGCGAGGCCAATGCGCTCGAGCCAAGCCTCGAACTCCGGGGCCGGCTTCAGCCCGAAGGTCGCGCGCAGCGCCACCGCGTCGTGGTGCGACAGCGACTGGTAGTTCAGCATCACGTCGTCGGCGCCGGGCACGCAGATCAGGAAAGTGACGCCCGCCATCGTCAGCAGCGCGGCGAGGTTGTCCATGTCGTCCTGGTCGGCCTCGGCGTGGTTGGTGTAGCAGACGTCGCAGCCCATCGGCACGCCGAGCAGTTTTCCGCAAAAGTGATCTTCCAGCCCGGCGCGGATGATCTGCTTGCCGTCGTAGAGGTATTCCGGCCCGATGAAGCCGACCACCGTGTTGACGATGAGCGGCTCGAAGTGCCGCGCCACCGCATAGGCGCGCGTCTCGACCGTCTGCTGGTCCATCCCGTGGTGCGCGCCGGCCGACAGCGCGGCGCCCTGCCCCGTCTCGAAATACATGACGTTCTGGCCTACCGTCCCGCGATGCAGCGCCAGCGCCGCCTCGCGCGCCTCCTGCAAATGCGCGAGGGTGACGCCGAACCCCTCGTTCGCGGCCTGCGTGCCGGCGATCGACTGGAACACGAGGTCGGTCGGCGCGCCCTTCGCCATCGCTTCGATCGCGTTGGTGACGTGGGTCAGCACGCAAGTCTGGACCGGGATGTCGTAGTCCTGCCGGAACGTATCCAGCATGTGCAGCAGCGTCGTCGCGTTGGCCACGCTGTCGGTCGCGGGATTGATGCCGACGACGGCATCGCCGTTGCCGTACATCAGCCCATCGAGGATCGAGATCGCGATGCCGCGCGGGTCATCGGTCGGGTGGTTCGGCTGCAAACGGGTCGCCAGCCGGCCCGGCAGGCCGAGTGTGGTGCGGAACGCCGTCACCACGCGGCATTTGCGGGCGACCGATATCAGGTCCTGGTTGCGCATCAGCTTGCAGACGGCGGCGACCATCTCCGGCGTCAGGCCCGGTGCGGCGCGCGTCAGGGTGGCGGCGTCGGTCTCGCGCGCGAGCAGCCAGTCGCGCAGGTCACCGACCGTCATCGAGGCCAGCGGCGCGAAGGCGGCGGCATCGTGCGTATCGACGATGAGCCGCGTGACGTCGTCGTCCTCGTAAGGCACCAGCGCCTCCGAGAGGAAGGTCTTCAGCGGCAGGTCGGCCAGCGCGTAGCGCGCCGCGATGCGCTCGGCGACCGAGGCCGCCGCGACACCGGCCAATTCGTCGCCCGAGCGCTGCGGCGAGGCGGCGGCGAGCAGCGCGCGCAGATCGGCGAAGCCGTAGCGCGTACCCGCGAGATCCTGGGTGTAGGGCATAAACTCTCCGGTACTGGCGCAGTTTCACGCAGCGAGAGGCGACGTGCAATCGGCGCGCCGAAGCCTCTTCGGCCTGCATGCGGGACGAGGATTTTCGCCCGCTCAGGCGCCGCGCGCCTGCATGGTCGACGACACGATTCCGTAGAGCACGGTCCAGGCAGCGCGCGTATCGGCGTCGAAGGCCGGCCCGAGGGCCTTCTCGAGAGTCCACAGAAGCGCCTCGCCCACCTTTGCGTAATGCCGCGGCTCGGCGCCGTAGCCATCGTGGCGACGGCCGAGGGCTTGCAGCGTAGCGACCAGCCCTGGCGTGTCGCGCAGCGCGCCGACCGCGACCCCAAGCGTGTCCATGAGCTTGCGTGCCTGGACGTCGATCTCGGTCTTGAACAGCGGCCTCACCTCGGGCGCGGTCTCGAACAAGCGATCATAGAAGAGGCGCCCCACCGCCTCCTTCTGATAAAGCACCTTGGCGAAGCTGGCGCGGACGAGATCGATTTCCTGCGGTGTCATCCTTGTGCTCCCTGCTCCTGAGTCACGCGGCCCGGTCGACCGGATTCGTTTGGGCTGCATTGAGTTCGGCGCGCGTCGCCGCCTCCAGGCCGCAGATGTCTTCGGCGGTCGCGACCAGGAAGCTGGCGCCCTGCACTGCCTCGTCGACTGCGGCCTCGATCGTGCCGATGGTCGACGCGACGAAGGCGATGTTGGCGGCCGTGTCGTCGATGCAGGCCGCCATGCGCCCGGCCGCTTCGATCCGGAGGGCGACGGCCTTCGAGATTTCGACGCTCGCCGCGTTCAGCTCGCTCACGCGGACGCCGACGGCGTCTATCGTCGAAACCGTCTTGCCGGTGGCTGCGTGAATGCGGCCGACCATGTCGGCGATGGTTGCGACCGCCCTCGCGGTCTCGGAGGCCAACGCCTTCACCTCGCTGGCGACGACCGCGAAGCCCCGACCCTGCTCGCCAGCCCGCGCCGCCTCGATCGTCGCGTTGAGCGCGAGCAGGTTGGTCTGGTTGGCGATGCCGGCGATCATCGTCGTCATCGAACCAATCGTCCCGGAAGCGTCCTGCAGCTCGGCTATGATCGCCGATGCCGCCTCGATACGTTTGCGCGTCTCGCTGCCGCGTCGCGCCGAGTCTGCGGCGGACGCGCCGATGAGCGAGATCGCTTCGACGAACTCGCGGCTCGAGGCCGCCAGCGCCGCCACCCGGCGATCCGCGTCCTCGGCGGTAACGGCGACGGCGGTGGTCTCGGAGGAGACGCGCAACGCCGCGCGCGACAGCTCCTCGCTCGTCCGGCGCAGCGTGTCGCAAGACGCGCGCACCCCTTCGAGGCCCGACAACGCGACGCCGCGCTGCGCCTCGAGATCACGCTCGAGCCGGCGCACGAGGCCGTTGTCCGGGTTCGGCGCCGGCACGACGACAGGGAGCGGATGCGGTGGCGCGGGCGCGTCCCGCGGCAGAGTCCGCAGGGCCACAACCAGGGCGGCCGTCTCGAGGGCCAGCGAAAGCCCCACGCACCAGGCGTCACCGATCGCCGGGCGCATCACCCAAGGCGCAACGATCCAAAGCAGCGGCTGCAACAGAACGAACGCGATTAAGCGCATGCGTTCGCGCGACGCGCCGCATAGACTTGCATTGATGTGGTCGATCGTAATCATCCGCAATCAATGATTGTGCGCAAACGAGGTTAACAAAGCAATTCAACAGGCGACCTTCAATTATGACGCGAGCTCTGGCGTGACGTTACCCAGGATTGCAGGCCCTGTGTACGCCGGCAAGCCGTTCGTCGGGGCCAGCGGCGCGAAGGCAGCTTTGATACTTTGTGTCATGAGCCGCGTGACGTCCTCCTCGCAGGGCACCAGCGCCCCGGCGAGTAAGGTATTCAGCGGCAGGTCGGCCAGCGCATAGCGCGTCGCTCTGCGCTCGGCGACCGAGGCGGCCGCGACGCCGGCCAATTCGTCGCCCGAGCGCCGCGGCAAGGCGGCGGCGAGCAGCGTCGTCGGGCGCCCTCTCGCTAGGGCCCTATATGTACGGCCTGCGGCCGCGCCATTCGCGACGCGGCGGCATGAATCGACCTCGAAATCATGGAGCCGATCTTGCTCGACAAAACCCTCGTCCTGATCCCCGCGCTGTTCTGCGACGAAGCGTTGTACGCTCTCGTGGAGCCTCAGCTGGCTCGGCATGCGACCGTGCGCGTCATCGCCGCCCCGCGCGACACGATGGAGCAAAGCGTTGCGGCGATCCTCGATCAAGCACCGCCGGCCTTCGTCGTCGCCGGCACGTCGTACGGCGCGAGCCTCGCGATCGAGGTCGCGCTGGCCGCTCCCGAGCGTGTTCGAGGCCTGTGGATCATGGGATCGAACGCCGGCGCTCCCGATGCCGAGCAGAGCGCGGGTCTCGTGCGGGGCATCGAGTCGGATCCGGCCGGAGTGATCGGCATGCTATCCGGCGTGGTCACCCAGCCCTCCAACGCGGCGGCCACGGAGACCTTCAAGGAGATGGCCGCGCGTGTGGGACGAGATCACGCGGCGAAACAGGCGCGGTCGCTCGCCGCCAAGCGCTCGGTCGAAGAGCACGCGAGCACGCTGAACATGCCGGTGCTGGCGATCTGGGGTGCCGAGGACAAGATCTCGCCGGCCGCTTCGGGCCGCGCGTTCGTCGAGCGTATTCCCGGCGGCGAATGGCACGAACTCGCCGACTGCGGCCATCTGCCGACCCTGGAAAAGCCGGCCGAGGTCGCGCAGATCGCGGGCGCGTGGCTCGATCGTATCGGTCACTAAGTTCAAGGCTCAGCGGCGGCTGCCCATGATTTAGTGCGCCGGCAGCCGCTCGTCCTGCGCGAGGTTCGAGAACCGCGTGTACTCGCCCTCGAAGGCCAGCTCGACGGTGCCGGTCGGCCCGTGGCGCTGCTTGCCGATAATCACCTCGGCGCGGCCGTAGGCGCGCTCCATGTCCTGCTGCCAGGCGAGGTGCTCCTCGGTGCCCTCGCGCGGCTGCTTGTTCTTGAGATAATATTCTTCGCGATAGACGAAGATCACCACGTCGGCGTCCTGCTCGATCGAGCCGGATTCGCGAAGGTCGGAGAGCTGCGGGCGCTTGTCGTCGCGCGACTCGACCTGCCGCGACAGCTGCGAGAGCGCGACCACCGGCACGTTCAGCTCCTTCGCCAGCGCCTTCAGGCCGGTGGTGATCTCGGTTAGCTCCTGCACGCGATTGTCGCCCTTCGACTTCGAGCCGGAGAGCAGCTGCAGGTAATCCACCACCAGCATGTCGAGCCCGCGCTGGCGCTTCAGCCGCCGCGCGCGGGCGGTCAGTTGCGCGATCGAGATGCCGCCTGTCTGGTCGATGTAGAAGGGCGTCTGCTGCATCTCGCGCGCGGCTTCCGCGATGCGGTGGAAATCCTGCTCGGTGATGTCGCCGCGGCGGATCTTGTAGCCGGCGACCTGCGCCTGCTCGGCGATGATACGGGTGGCGAGCTGCTCCGCCGACATTTCGAGCGAGAAGAAGCCGACGACGCCGCCGTTGACCGTCTCGTGCCCGCCATCCGGCTTGGTGCGGAATTCGTACGCCTTGGCGATGTTGAAGGCGATGTTGGTGGCGAGCGCCGTCTTGCCCATGCCGGGACGGCCGGCGATGATGACGAGATCGGACGCCTGCAGGCCGCCCATCATCTTGTCGAGGTCGCTCATGCCGGTGGCGATGCCGGACAGGCCGCCGTCGCGCTCGAAGGCTTTCGCCGCCATGTCGACGGCGCTGGTCAGCGCATCCGAGAAGCGCTGGAAGCCGCCGTCGTAGCGGCCGGATTCGGCGATCGAGTAGAGCTTGCGCTCGGCCTCCTCGATCTGCTCGCGCGGGCTGACGTCCACCGGCGCGTCGTAGGCGCCGTTGACGATATCCTCGCCGATCAGGATCAGGTCGCGCCGCGTCGCGAGATCGTAGACCGTGCGGCCGTAATCCTCGGTGTTGATGATCGCCGTCGCCTCGGCGGCGAGGCGGGCGAGATATTGCGGGATGGTCACGCCGCCGAGGTCGGCGTCGCCCAGAAAGGTCTTCAGCGTGATCGGGGTGGCGACCTTGCCGGCGCGGATCAGCTGCGAGGCGACGTCATAGATGCGCCGGTGCAGCTCCTCGGAGAAATGCTCGGGCTTGAGGAAGTCGGAGACGCGGTCGAAGGCGTCGTTGTTGATCAGGATCGCGCCGAGAAGCGACTGCTCCGCCTCGATGTTGTGGGGCGCGACGCGGAAGCTCGCATCGGGCTCGCGGGAGGGCCGTGCCGGCGCGCGGGCGCGCGCCTGATCCGTCAAGGTCATGCCGAATTCTTCAATGAGTACAGTGGCTTGCGACCCGGTACGCCGCGCGGTCGCTGGCTTGTTGTGGCACGAGACGCCGCCACATAGCTAACGAAAACTTAATCTCGCTCGGCGTTTCGGCAAGCCCTTCGGGGGCGTGTGAATTGCGGGAAAACATGGCGTCGGCGCTTGAGCGTCGCCGCGCCGCCCCAGACTTTAGCCCGCCGTCGCGGCCACCGGCCGCAGCTCGCGCGGCAGCGGGAAGAAAACGCTCTCGTCGGCCGTCGACACTGTCTCGATCTCGAGCTCGAAGCGCTCGGCGAACGCGTCCATGATCTCCTCGACCAGGACCTCGGGCGCCGAGGCGCCGGCGGTGATGCCGAGCGTGCGGATGTTCGAGAGCTGGTCCCACTCGAGATCCGCCGCACGCAGGACGAGCCTGGCGTAAGGGCAGCCGGAGCGCTCGCCGACTTCCTTGAGGCGCTGCGAGTTCGACGAGTTCGACGAGCCGACCACGATCAGCGCGTCGACGATCGGCGCAATGCGCTTCACCGCTTCCTGGCGGTTGGTCGTCGCGTAGCAGATGTCTTCCTTCTGCGGCCCGACGATCATAGGGAAGCGCTCGTGCAGCTTGTCGACCATCTGCTTGGTGTCGTCGAGCGACAGGGTCGTCTGCGTGACATAGGCGAGGTTCGCCTCGTCGCGGACCTGCACCGTGTCGATGTCCTCGGGATGCTGGACGAGGATGATCGAGCCTTCCGGCAGCTGGCCCAGCGTGCCGACCACCTCGGGGTGGCCAGAATGGCCGACGAGCAGGATCTGACGGCCGCGCTTGAAGTGGATCTGCGCCTCGCGGTGCACCTTGGTGACCAACGGGCAGGTTGCGTCGATCGCGTGGAACTTGCGCCGTCCGGCCTCGGCCGGGATCGACTTCGGCACGCCGTGCGCGGAGAAGATCACCGGCTGGTCGGTATCCGGCACCTCGGAGAGCTCCTCGACGAAGATCGCGCCCTTCGCCTTCAGCCCTTCGACCACATATTTGTTGTGCACGATCTCGTGGCGCACGTAGACCGGCGCGCCGTAGAGTCGCAGCGCCTGCTCGACAGCATCGATCGCCCGCACCACGCCGGCACAGAAGCCGCGCGGCGCGCAGAGAAAGATGCGCAGCTTGGGCTTGGCAGAAACCTCGCCCGGCATCGCGTCGAGGACATTGGCGTCGGTCATGAGCGCTCCCGCGGGCCTGAAACGTATGACGGGGTATTGGGGTTGGGCGCCCGGGTGTCAAGGTTTGCACCCGTGCCATTCCCGGCGTGACGCGTTCTTCACGGACCCGAAAATGCCCGACCTCGCTGACCTCTTCCCCGGCTTCGCCTCGCATTGGATCGACACCGCGCACGGCCGGTTCTTCGCCCGCTCCGGCGGGAGCGGGCCGCCTTTGTTCCTCCTGCACGGCTACCCGCAGACGCATGTCATCTGGCACAAGATGGCGCCGCGCCTCGCCGAACGCTTCATTGTGGTCGCGATGGACCTCCGCGGTTACGGCTGGTCGTCGCTACCCGAGGGCGCGAACGGCGAGGGCATGAGCAAGCGGGCCCTCGCGCAGGACGCGGTCGACGTCATGGAGAAGCTCGGCCACGCGCGCTTCCGCCTCGTTGGGCACGATCGCGGCGGCCGTGTCGCCTACCGCTGCGCCTACGACCATCCCGGGCGGCTGGAGAAGGTCGCCGTCATCGACATCGTGCCGACGTTCGCGATGTTCGACGACATGGGAAAGACCGAGGCTGCGCTGAAGAAATACCACTGGCTGTTCCTCGCCCAGCCGGCGCCCTTCCCCGAAAAGCTGATCGGCGCCACGCCGCGCTATTTTCTCGACCACACGTTGGCGAGCTGGACCGCGAAGAAGGACCTCTCCGCCTTCGATCCGCGCGCGCTGGCGCACTACCACGCCGCCTTCGAGGACCCGTCGCGCATCGCGGCGAGTTGTGAGGATTATCGCGCCGGGGCATTGATCGACCGGCTCCTCGACAAGGCCGACCTTGATGCCGGCCGGAAGATCGAGGTGCCGCTGCTGGCGCTGTGGGGCGATGGCGGCCTGCCGGCGTCAGGCGCCGCGCCGCTCGAAACCTGGCGACAGTACGCGCAAGACGTGCAGGGCGAGGCGATCGCCTCGGGGCATTTCGTGCCGGAAGAGAATCCGCAAGCCTGCGTCGACGCGCTGCTCGCTTTCATGTCGTGAGCGTACCTACGCATCTTTCAGAAGCCGAGACCCGTTAAGCGCCCTTTCCGGAGACGAATCTGCGCTTTCGCGCCCGTTCGAGGGAACATCCTTCACGCCGTTGACGGCACTGGATTATCCATCCCACATACCGTCCGAAACCGGTGCCGGAAGGAACGGACGTGGACGTCTTGGGTCACATCAACTGGGCGTATTCGGTCTCCGGCTTCCTCGTCGGCGTGCTCGTCGGGCTGACCGGCGTCGGCGGCGGCTCGCTGATGACGCCGCTGCTCGTCCTGCTGTTCGGCATCTCGCCCGCCACCGCCGTCGGCACCGACCTGCTCTACGCCGCGGTGACGAAGAGCGGCGGCGTGCTCGTGCACGGGTTCAACCGCTCGATCGACTGGGCGATCGTCCGCCGCCTCGCGGCCGGCAGCATCCCGGCTACCGCGCTCACCCTGCTCTACCTCCACCACATCGGCATCAACGGCCACGCCCCGCATAGCGTGATCTCGACGGTGCTCGGCATAGCACTCGTGCTGACGGCGATCTCGCTGATCTTCCGCCGCCAGCTTCTCGATCGCCTCGCGCCCGTCATGGAGCGAATGAGCGAGCCGCGGCGCGTCGCGCTCACGGTCGCGCTCGGCCTGTTCCTCGGCGTCTTCGTGTCGATCTCTTCGGTCGGCGCCGGCGCGATCGGCGTCACTGCGCTGCTCATCCTGTATCCGCGCGCGCCGCTGGTGCGCGTCGTCGGCGCCGACATCGCGCATGCGGTGCCGCTCACCCTCATCGCCGGGCTCGGCCATTGGTATCTCGGCTCGGTGAACTGGGCCGTGCTCGGCTCGCTGCTGGTCGGCTCGCTGCCCGGTATTGCCATCGCGAGCCAGCTCGCCAGCCGCGCACCGGACAAGGTGCTGCGGCCGATCATGGCGGCGATCCTCGCCATCGTCGGGTTGCGCCTCGCCTTTTGAAGGAGCTAGCGGCGCGCCGCGAAGAACGCCCGGAGAAGCGCCCCCGCCTCGGCGGCGCCGATGCCGCCGAACACCTCGGGAGCGTGGTGGCAGGTCGCCTGGCCGAAGAAGCGCGGCCCGTTCTCGACCGCGCCGCCCTTCGGATCGTCGCAGCCGAAATAGAGCCGACGCACACGCGCAAACGAGATCGCCGCGGCGCACATCGCACAGGGCTCCAGCGTGACGTAGAGGTCGCAGCCGATCAGCCGTTCGCTGCCGAGCGCGACGCAGGCGGCGCGGATCGCCAGCATCTCGGCGTGCGCGGTCGGATCATGGTCGGTGAGCGTGCGGTTGCCGGCGACCGCGAGCACGTGCCCGTCGCGCACGATCGCCGCGCCGACCGGCACTTCGCCCTGCGCCGCGGCGGCGTGCGCGGCGTCGAACGCCAGCCTCATCGGGTCTTTCGCGTTGAGGGTCATGTCGCGCGCGTTTGCTTTTCGAGGCCGCCTCTGTATCAGGGGTCATGACCCGAAACGAGACCGAAGACGCGGCGCGATCGCAGGCCGATGGGCGACAGCGGATCGCTAAGCTGATGGCGCGCGTCGGCCTGTGCTCGCGCCGCGATGCGGAGGCGTGGATCGTCGACGGCCGCGTCACCGTCAATGGCGCCATTCTGACGAGCCCAGCGCTCGATGTCGGCCCGAGCGACGTGATCCTCGTTGACGGCGTGCCGCTGCCACAGGCGGAGCGGACGCGGCTGTTCCTGTTCCACAAGCCGCGCGGCCTCGTCACCAGCGATCACGATCCCGAGGGCCGCGCCACCGTCACCGATTATCTGCACGAGCATTGGCCCGACGGTCCGCGCGTCGTCACCATCGGCCGTCTCGACATCAACACAGAGGGCCTGCTGCTTCTGACCAACGACGGTGGCCTCGCGCGCCTCCTCGAGCTGCCCAAGACCGGCTGGGTCCGCCGCTACCGCGTCCGCGCCAAGGGCGAGACCGACCAGAGCGTGCTCGATCGCCTGCGCGACGGCGTCTCGATCGACGGCATCGACTACGCCGGGATCGATGCGGTGCTCGATCGCCAGCAAGGCGCCAACGTCTGGCTGACGATGGGCCTGCGCGAGGGCAAGAACCGCGAGGTGAAGCGCGTGCTCGAGCACATCGGGCTCGAGGTGAACCGGCTGATCCGCCTCTCCTTCGGCCCGTTCCAGCTTGGCGACGTGCCCGAGGGCGCCGTCGAGGAGGTGCGCACGCGCGTGCTGCGCGACCAGCTCGGCGCGGCACTGGCGGCCGCAGCTGGCGTGGCGTTCGAGGACGCCACGCCGCCGCCCGAGGCCAAGCCGATCCGCGCCGACCGCAAGCCCGGTCGCACGACCGGGGCGGAGCAGACGAACAAAGCCGTGCGGCCACCGCCGGCGCGCCGCGACGCTCGCGGATCGCGCCCCGAGCGCCCGCGCGGGAGCGACCGGCCGCTGCGCCGGTCGAACGAGGTCGAAGCGCCGCTACCGATCCGCGAGCGGCCGACTGCGGGCACCCGCAAGCACGTCTCAAAGCTCCGCGCCGATGAGGCCGAGGCGACGCAGCGCGGGCCGCGCCGGCGCATCGAGCGCGGCGATCTCACCGACCGTCGCGATCGCAAGGTCGCGGTCGAGCGCGTCGTCAGCGCCCGACCCACCACCGGTCCGATCGAGCCGACGCGCGCCCGCGGCCCCGCGCGGCCCCGCCGCGACGACGCGCCAGGCGGCTTTCCCGGCAAGCCGGGCCATCGCCAGGCGAGCCCCTCCGCCCTCGCCAAGCAGGCGCGCACCGCGCGCAGCGGCGGCCGGCCGGGGGACGAGCGCAAAGACCGCGGGAGTCGCGACGACATGGCGCCGCCGCAACGGCGCGAGCGACCGGCCGACGCGCCGCGCGGGCGCGCGCGCCCGACTGGGAACGAGCCGCGCGCACCGCGCCCTGACAGCCGCCGGCGGGACGGCGAGCGCCGGCACACGGCGCCGGGCGATCGCGAGGAGCGCCCCCGCAAGAGGTTCGAAGACAAACGACCGCCCCGCGATGACCGTGCGCCCGGCGCGGCGCGGCGCAGCGATGGGCCAAGGGCTGCTGGCCCGCGAGGCGCTAGCGACGGCGAACGTCGACGTTCGGCGCCGGGTGGCCGGGGCGCGGAGAGATCCGAGACGCGACCGTCGCGGCCGCGAGGCGAGCGACCCGAAAGGGGCGAACGCCCCGCACGAAACGAGCGCCCGGACAGAAGCGAGCGACCTGCACGCGGCGATCGGCCTGCACGCGGAGAGCGCCCGGCCCGCAGCGAGGGACGCGAACCGCGGCGCGACGGCGCGAAGTTCGAGGGCAAACGACCGGGCGCCGTGCGGCCGGCACGTGGCGCTGGCGGTGAGCGGCGCGACGGCCCGTCGCGCGCGGAGCGCACGGGGAAGCGGCCGGCCGCGTCCGCACCCGGCGGCGAGCGCCGCGGTCCGCCGCGGGGTGCGCCGGGCGGCCGTCCCGGCGCCGGCGGCAAGCCGCGGCCCGGACCTGGACGCGGCAAGCCGCCGCGTGGGTCTGATGGTGCTGGTCGCGGCAAGCCGCGCCCGAAGGGCTGAGGCTTGCGCATCGTCGGCGGCAGGCTCGGTGGCCGAACCCTGAAAGGTCCGAGCTCCAACCAGATCCGCCCGACCTCGGATCGGCTGCGCGAGTCGCTCTTCAACATCCTCGAGCACGGCCATGGCGGCGTCGAGGGCCTGCGCGTCATCGATCTCTTTGCCGGCACCGGCGCGCTCGCGCTCGAGGCGTTGTCGCGCGGCGCGCGCTTCGCGCTGCTCGTCGACGACGGCACCGAGGCGCGCGCGCTGATCCGCGCCAACATCGAGACGCTGGGCCTCGGCGGCGCCACGCGCATCTTTCGCCGCGACGCGCGCAAGCTCGGTCTCGTGCCGACGGGCGACGCCTACGACATCGCCTTCCTCGATCCACCGTACGGCCGCAGCCTCGCCGAGCCGACGCTCGACGCGCTGCGCGACGGGCACTGGTTGAAGCCCGGCGCCATCGTCGTCGTCGAGGAGACCGCCGAAGCGCCGCTCGAGGCGCCATCGGGCTTCGCGGCGCTCGACGCCCGCAGCTTCGGCGACACGCAGATCGTCCTGCTGCGCGCGGGTTGAGCCCAACGAAAAAGGCCCGGCGCTGGGGCCGGGCCTTTCCAATCGCGAGACGCGGAGCCTTACGGCAGCATCACGGTGTTGATGACGTGGATCACGCCGTTGGACTGGATCACGTTGGGGATCGTCACGGTCGCGGCGGAGCCCTTCGAGTCCATGATGATAATGTGGCTGCCCTTCTTCTCGGCGGTCAGCGGCTCGCCCTGGACGGTCTTCAGCTCGGCCTTACCACCGCCGGCCTTGATCGCCTCTTCGAGGTCCTTGGCGGTCATCTTGCCGGGGACGACGTGGTAGGTCAGCACGGCGGCGAGCTGGGCCTTGTTCTCGGGCTTCAGCAGGTTGTCGACGGTGCCGGCGGGCAGCTTCTTGAAGGCCTCGTTGGTCGGCGCGAACACCGTGAACGGGCCCGGGCCCTCGAGGGTGTCGACGAGGCCGGCGGCCTTCACGGCGGCGACGAGCGTCGTGTGGTCCTTCGAATGGACGGCGTTCTCGACGATGTTCTTCGAGGCATACATTGGCGCGCCGCCGACCATCGGGTCCTTGGCGAAAGCCGGGCCGGCTGCGCCGACGATGGCGACGAGCGAGGCCGCGGCCACGGCCGAACGAACGTAATTCATGTTGTCTCTCCCTTGGAAGCGGGTCTTTCCCACTTGCCTCCATGATACGGGCGGCGCCGACAAAGGTTTCCGCCGCTCCCGGCACTGCGACTTTGTGTACCGATAGCCATGCGCAAGGCGCTGAAACTTCACGACGTCTTCGATAAATTACGCTTCCGTAACATTGAGCTTCGCGCACGCTCGCGGAAACGTCATCATTATTTCACACGAGCGAGCGCCTTGGCGCCGATATCGCGGCGGCAGAAGCCGTCCGGCCAGTCGACCCTGTCGACCGCCGCATAGACCGTGGCACGCGCGGCGGCGACATCGCCCCCGAGCGCGGTGACGCCGAGCACGCGACCGCCATCGGCGACAAGCGTCTCGCCGTCGCGCCGCGTCCCGGCCTGGGTGACGACGACGCCGCCAAGGTCCGCCAACCCCTTGATGGCGCCGCCCCTGGCCGGCGTGCCGGGATAGCCGCGTGCCGCGAGCACCACGCAAAGCCCGATGTCTGGCGAGAAGCGCAATGGGCGCGGCTCGAGCCGTCCCTCGGCGCTGGCGAGGAGCAGCGCGAGCAGGTCGTCCTCGAGGCGCGGCAGCATCGCCTGCGTCTCGGGATCGCCGAAGCGGACGTTGAACTCGATGAGCTGCGGCCCGGCGGGGCCGATCATCAGGCCAACGAACAGCACGCCCTTGAACGGCGCGCCCTCGGCGGCCATGCCGGCCAGCGTCGGCGCGACGATCTCGCGCATGATGCGATCCTGCATCGCCGCATCGACGATCGGCGCCGGCGAATAGGCGCCCATGCCGCCGGTGTTGGGGCCGGTGTCGCCCTCGCCGACGCGCTTGTGGTCCTGCGCCGAGGCAAAGGGGACCGCCCGCACCCCGTCGCACAGCGCGAAGAACGAAGCCTCCTCGCCTTCAAGCACCGCTTCGAGCACGACGCTGGCGCCGGCCGCACCGAAGGCGCCGCCGAAGATCGCCACGAGCGCCGCATCGGCCTCTTCTTTCGTCTCCGCGACCGTCACGCCCTTGCCCGCCGCGAGCCCATCGGCCTTGACGACGATCGGCGCGCCGACCTCGGCGAGATAGGCGCGCGCGTCATCGAGCGAGTCGCAGCGCCGGTACGCCGCCGTCGGGATGGTATGGCGGGCGCAAAAATCCTTGGTGAAGCCCTTCGAGCCTTCGAGCTGGGCCGCCGCGCGGCTCGGCCCGAAGGCGCGGATGCCGGCCGCCTCCAGCGCATCGACGAGGCCGCCGACGAGCGGTGCTTCCGGCCCAACGACGACGAGACCGATGTTGTTTTCGCGACAGCCGGCGATGACGTCGGCGTGGTTTTCGGGATCGAGCGCGAGGCAGGTCGCCACGTCAGCGATGCCGGGATTGCCGGGCGCCGCGTAGAGCCGGCCGAGATTTGGGCTGCGCGACAGCGTCAGCGCGATCGCGTGCTCGCGGCCGCCGGAGCCCAGGAGCAGAACGTCGAGTTTGTCCATGCGCGCCTTCTACGGCAGGCGGCGGCGCGGACCAAGGTCCCGCATCACGACCCGGTGCGTCGCAGCTGGCGCAGGTTGTGGACGCGATGCCGGCGGAGCAGTTCCTTGACCCGGGCGACGACGATGATCCCGGTATAGGGCTTGTTGATCAGCTCGACGCCCTCGTCGAGCCGCCCATCGTGGACGATCGCGTTGCGCGAATAGCCCGTCGTGAACAGCACCGGAAGGTCGGGCCGCTCGGCCAGGATCACATCGGCGAGCTGGCGGCCGTCCATCGGCCCCGTCAGCACGATATCGCTGAACAGCAGCGCGATGTCGTCGTTGGCACGCAGCAGCGCGAGCGCCTCGACGGCATCGCCGGCGGCGAGCACGCGGTAGCCGGCCTCCTCGAGCGCGGCGACGCCGAGGCGGCGCACCATCTCCTCGTCCTCGACAACGAGGATCGTCTCGCCCGCGCGCGATGTCGGCAGCGCCACCGCCTCGTCCACCGCAGGGGCCTCGCTCGTCTCGATCGCCGCGGCACGCGGCAGGTAGAGCTTGAACGCGGTGCCCTCACGGGGCGCCGAGGCGACGCAGATGTGGCCGCCCGACTGCTTGATGAAGCCATAGACCTGGCTCAACCCGAGCCCCGTGCCCTGGCCGACGGGCTTCGTCGTGAAGAAGGGTTCGAAGATCTGCGCCACGACCTCCGGCGCCATGCCGGTCCCGGTGTCCTTGACCGACACCACCACCCAGGTGCCGGCGCCCACCTCGGGGTTGTCGCTGCCGATCTCGGCGTTGGCGGTCTCGATCGTGATGCAGCCGCCGTCGGGCATCGCGTCGCGCGCGTTGACGGCGAGGTTGACGAGCGCGCTCTCGAGCTGGTTCGGGTCGACCAACGTCGGCCACAGGTCGACGGCGAGCCGTGTCTCGACATTGGTCCGCTCGCCGAGCGTGCTGCCGAGCAGCGTGAGCATCGATGTGATGAGCGCGTTGGCATCGGTGGCCGCCGGCTCGAGCGCCTGCTGGCGCGAGAACGCGAGCAGCCGGCTGGTCAGCGCTGCCGCGCGATGCGCGCCCTCCAGTGCGTTGCCGATGAACTGTAGGTTGCGCGGCTCCATGTTGCCGGACCGCCGCTTGACGAGATCGAGACTGCCGATCACCGCGGTGAGCAGGTTGTTGAAGTCGTGCGCGAGGCCGCCGGTGAGGCGGCCCACCGCCTCCATCTTCTGCGATTGCCGCAGCTGCCCCTCGATGCGCTCGCGTTCGGCCGCCTCCGTCTGCAGCGCGGCGGCGGTCTCCTGCCATTTGCGCCGCGCGATGCGCTCGCGCTCGGTCTGGCGCACGGCGAGCGAGGAGACGAAGAGCAGCGCCAGCGCGGCCAGGATGGCGGCGATGCCGTAGACGACGAGCGTCGTGTACCAGGGCGCCAGCGCCGCGTTTCGGGCGATGCCGAAGCGCACGAAGATGGGATAGGTACCGATGCGGCGGAACGCGAAGATGCGGTCGACGCCGTCGAGGCGCGAGTGCAGCGAATAGCTGCCCGAGGTCCGCTTCTGGAGATCGTTGAGCAGCTTCGAACTCGGCGGCAGGTGATCGAACGGCAGCTTCGGCTCGCTCACCAGGATCGCGCCGTCCGAGCGCACCAGCAGGACGCGATGGTCGGTGTCGGGGTCGATGGAGCGGTAGAACTCCTGGAAATAACTCACATCGGCGGAGACGGCGACGACGCCGGTGAAGGCGCCGCCGGGGCCCGGGTTCGTGCGCCCTGCGACGTTGAAGACCGGCATCTTCGTCTGCCGCCCGAGATAGGCGCTCGAGATGGCAGGTAGCACCGCCGGGGCCTTCTGCAAGACCTCGAAATAGTCGCGGTCGGCGAAGCTGATCGCCGAATTGGCGGGATAGGTGCGTCCGCTCGCGATCATCCGGCCCTGCGCGTCGGTCACGGTGATCGTCGAGACCTGATCGAGGTCGTCCTGCAGCCGCACCAGCATCTTGTGGAGGTCGGCGCGATCCGCCTCGCGCGACCAGTCCATGAAGCGCAGGCGGAGATTGACCTCCTCGATCACCAGCCGCTGCGATTCGAAGACCTTGAGCGCATGCTCTTCGAGGATGCGCGTGGTGCGCTCGACGCGCTGCTCGGCGCGGCGCAGCGTCTCGGCGTAGCTGTACCAGCCGGCGAGCACGAAGAGCAGGATCGGTAGCACGACGGAGGCCGCGATCAACGCGAGCCCAGGGCGGCCCCAAATCGCGGGCCAACGACGACCTTCAGCGCTCCCCGTCACGCCCCCGTCCGTCTTGGTTCGACGCCCCCTGGCGCCCCCGCCACGCCTTGCGAACGCAACGGCAAGCGAGACTGGCATGGAATTTGGAATTCGACTAGCCAGCCCTAGGATGAGGCGCGGAACTACCTGCGGCCGAACAGCCGCTCGATGTCCTCGAGCTTCAATTCGACGTAGGTCGGGCGCCCGTGATTGCACTGCCCCGAGCCCGGCGTGCGCTCCATGTCGCGCAGCAGCGCATTCATCTCGTCGCCGCTGAGACGGCGTCCGGCGCGCACCGAATGGTGGCAGGCGAAGGTCGCGAGATAATGGTCGAGCCTGCGGTCGAGCGGCAGCGTCGCTGTGTCGTCCTCGGCGAGCGCGTCGGCGAGATCGCGCGAGAGGCGCCCGCAATCGACGTTGCCGAGCGCCGCCGGCGTCTCGCGCACGAGCACCGCGCCGGGGCCGAATGATTCGACGACGAGCCCGCATCCTTCGAGCAACGACGCCGCGTCGGCGAGGCGCTCGACGTCGGCCGGCGCCATCTCGACGACCGCCGGGATGAGGAGCGGCTGGCGCGCGATGCCGGCGCAGGCGCGCTCGGCCTTGAGCCGCTCGTAGACGAGCCGCTCGTGCGCGGCGTGCTGGTCGACGAGCACGATGCCGTCGCGCGTCTGCGCGACGATGTAGGTGTCGTGCAATTGCGCCCGCGCGGCGCCGAGCGGGGCGTCGGGATCGGCCGCTGCCGGGGTGGCCGTTTCGTCGATCGCCTGGCGCGCGCTCGGCGCGAAATCGTGCGCGAACGCCGCCTGCGCGGGCGCCGTGAAGCCCGGGGGCGCGGTGGGCGACGCCTGGGGTGACCAGGCAGACGCGGCGTGGCCGTTCATGCCCGGCGCGCGGGCGAGATCGTGCAGCGTAGCGGCGGCGCTCGGCGTGGCGCGATGCCCCGCCCGTGCCAGCGTCTGCTTCAGCGCGCCGACGACGAGGCCGCGCACGAGGCCGGGATCGCGAAAGCGCACCTCGGCCTTGGCCGGGTGCACGTTGACGTCGACCTCGGCCGGATCGCAGGCGAGGTAGAGCGCGACGACGGGCGAGCGGCCCGAGGGCACGACGTCGGCATAGGCCCCGCGCACCGCGCCGAGCAGCAACTTGTCCTTCACCGCCCGGCCGTTGACGAAGAGGTGCAGCGCGCTGGTGTCGCCACGATGCCAGGTCGGCAGCCCGGCGAAGCCGGACAGCGCGAAGCCCTCCCGCACGGCCTCGACGGGCAGCGCGTTGGGGCGAAAGTCGCGCCCGAGAACCTGCGCGAGCCGCTCAAGCAGGCCGTCCGGTCCCGGCCCGCAGGCCGCGTGGTCGAAGCCAGACGTGTCGGTGCCGGCGAGCGCGAAGCGGACGCGGGGATGCGCCATCGCGAGGCGCTGGAGCACCTCGGAGACGGCGCGCGCCTCGGCGCGATCGCTCTTCAGGAACTTGAGCCGCGCCGGCGTCGCCGCGAAGAGGTCGTGCACCTCGACGCGGGTGCCGCGCGGCTGCGCGCCGGGCTTGATCTCGCCCTTGCGGCCAGCGTCGACCGAGAGCGCATGGCCCTGCGCGCCGTCGCGAGTCCGCGTCGCGATCGTCAGCAGCGCCACCGAGGCGATCGACGGCAGCGCCTCGCCGCGGAAGCCCAGCGTGCGGATCGCCGCGAGGTCGCCCGCGGGCAGCTTCGAGGTGGCGTGGCGCTCCACCGCGAGCGCGAGGTCTTCTTGATCCATGCCGCGGCCGTCGTCGACGACGCGAATGAGGCGACGGCCGCCGGCCTCGATCGACACCTCGACGCGGGTTGCCTCAGCATCGAGCGCGTTCTCGACCAGCTCCTTCACGGCGGACGCCGGGCGCTCGATCACCTCGCCCGCGGCGATGCGGTCGATCAGCACGCGATCGAGCAGCTGGATACGCATCGGTCCTCGGGGCACCATCGTCGGGTCGGAGATCATAGGCCGACCGACGCGTCACCGGAACAGGAGCCGGCCGGCTTGTCCCCGGCTAGTGGCCGCTGAACCCGGGCACGCCGCCGGACGGGCCACCGGTCGCCGTCTCCCTGGCGTCGGGCGCGAGCTCCTCGGTGAGGCCGGGCGAGGCCTGCTGCCGGGCGGTCGCGCGGGCGATCGCCTCGGCCTGCCAATTGCCCCAGTCCCCGTAGGGGGCCTGGGCCTCGACCGAGGCCGGCGCCGCATGATGATGGCGATGCCTCGCGGCCGCGGGCGAGGCGGCAAGGACCAGAACAGCGACGGCGAGGGTCCAACGAAGCTTAGTCATGCAAGCCTCCAGCGAATGGCGATGTGATCGCTCAACCGGCGCCTGACGACGACGGTTCCTGCGACCGACGCGCGCTAGTGCCGCCAGAAGACGATCTGCCCGATGGTCAGCAGGATTTCCGCGAGGATCAGCAGCACCACCACCATCTCGAGCCGCGTCGAGCGGTCGGCGTCGATGATGTCGGTGAGCGCCCGCGCGGTCTCGGCGATGACGTCAAGCTTTCGCTTGAGCGTGCCGGCGCGCTCCTTGAGCTCGTATTCGTCCTCGAGGCGGGCGTAGAGGCGCTCGAGGTCGGGGCGATCCCATAGCACGTCGGGCTTTTCCTCGACCGCGACGCGGCCGGAGACGCGGTGCTGCACCAGCAGCGTCTGCCCGATCAGCTTCAGCATCGAGCGTCTGTTTCGAGGTGTGCGGCCCCGCTCAAAGAGCCGCCCGGCGAACGGTTCGATGACATCGAACACGGCGTTGACCTCGCGCTCGTCGCGGCCGAGCGACACGGTCTTGGCGAGGGCGTCGGCGACGACGAGCAGCCGCGCCGGCGCGAGATCGCGCAGCAGGATCGCGCCGCCCGGCGGGATGCGGTCCTCCTCTTCGGGCGCCACCTCGAGCGTCGCCGTCTCGTCATCGACATGCGCGTGCGGGCCGGAGAGCCGTGCCTTGACCTGGGTAAGGACGACGTCCTCCTCGAGCGGCGACAGGCCGACCATCACCGCGACGCCGAAACGATAGAGCACGACGAAGCCGGCCGCACCGGCCTGGAAGGCGAGCGGGTTCGACGAGATCATGTCGGCACGCTCGAGCCCCGCTGCATCGATCCGGTCGCCGAGCAGCAGGGCGCGGGCCGTCACGCGGCGCTTGGCGGCAAGCACGGCGGCGGCGGGGGGCTGGCCGGTGGGATCGGCGATCGTCATGGGAGTGAGGTAGTGGCTGGGGCGGCCAGAGTCACGCGCGCCGCACCGGTCGGATTACCCGAACCTGCTCTTCCACGCCGGCAGCGCACCGGGAAACGGCAGCGGCGTCGCCTCGTAAATTCCGCGCGCAACGGCGCGAGCGACGCAATCGGCGGCGAGCATGCCGATCTCGACCTTGTCGATCGGCGTCACGGCCGCGCTTGCACGCGCAGTCGCTGCGGCGAAGACCATGTCGCCGTCCATCGCGTCATGGGTCGGCCGCAGCGCCCGGGCGAGGCCGTCCTGCGCCATGATCGCGACCCGATTGGCCTCCGCCTTGGTCAGCGCCGCGTCGGTGGCGACGATGGCGAGCGTCGTGTTGCGCGGCTCGGCGCCCTTGATGCGGCAGGCGAGCGCGTCGGCCGGCAGCGGCGCAGGGAAGCCGCGGCCGCCGAACTCGACGCCCTGCTCGTAGGGCGCCGCCCAGAAATGCGGGCCGTCGCCGACCGTCGCCGAGCCGAGCGCGTTGACAGCGACCAGTGCGCCGACGACGAAGCCGGACGAGGTGCGCGCGCTCGCCGTGCCGAGGCCGCCCTTGAGATTGGCGGTCGTCGCGCCGAGGCCTGCCCCGACGCTGCCCTGCGCCACCTCGGGCCCGGCGAGCCAGGCGGCGCGATGGCCGAGGTGCCAGTAGACGGGCGTCTGCCCCCACGCCTTGTCGCCGCCGTTGAGCAGATCGAACAGGATCGCGCCGGGTACGATCGGCACGCGCACGTCTCCGACGAGCAGCCCCCTCCCCTGCCCGCGCAGCAGCGCCATCACGCCGCCCATCGCATCGAGGCCGAAGGCCGAGCCGCCGGAGAGCACGATGGCGTCGACCTGCTCGACTGTCCGGCCCGGCTCGAGCAGCGCGGTGTCGCGCTCGCCCGGCGCGCCGCCACCGATCGCCACCGACGCCACGCACGGCCGGTCGAAGACGACTGCGGTGACGCCCGAAGCGATGCGCCTGTCTTCGGCGTGGCCGACCTTGAGGCCAGGGACGTCGGTGATCGCGTTGCGGCTCATGCCCCGCAGGTTAGTCGCGGAACTCTTCGCGCGCAAAACCCTGGAGGAAGAGCAGCGCGGCGAGGTCGC
The DNA here is from genome assembly GCA_965277735.1 of Beijerinckiaceae bacterium. GTDB lineage: Bacteria > Pseudomonadota > Alphaproteobacteria > Rhizobiales > Beijerinckiaceae > RH-AL1. Next base: position 1,269,289 of record CBDIDO010000003.1, on the reverse strand, counting down.
CGTGCTCGATCCGCGCCTGCGCCACTGCGGCGACGGCGGGCTTGGCGCGGAAGGCGACGCCGAGCCCCGCCTCCTCCAGCATCGCGAGATCGTTGGCGCCGTCGCCGACGGCCAGCGTCTGCTCCGGCGCGAGGCCGAGTTCGTCGCGCAGCGCGATCAGCGTCGTGCGCTTAGAGGCGCGGCCGAAGATCGGCTCGGTCACAGTACCGGCGAGACGCCCGTTCTCGATGCCGAGCAGATTGGCGTAGTGGCGATCGAAGCCGGCGAGCTGCATCACATGCGCGGTGAACAGCGTGAAGCCGCCGGACGCGATCACCGTCAGCGCGCCATACGCGCGCATCGTACGCGCCAGCGTGCGCGCGCCCGGCGTCAGCGTGATGCGCTCGGTGACGGTGCGCGTCGCCGTCGCGACATCGAGGCCGCGCAGCAGCGCGACGCGCTCGCGCAGGGCCGGCTCGAAGGCGATCTCGCCGCGCATCGAGCGCTCGGTGATGGCGGACACCTGCGCCTTGAGGCCGAGACCGTCGGCGAGCTCGTCGATGCATTCCTGCTCGATGATCGTCGAATCCATGTCGGCGATAAGGAGCCGCTTGCGGCGCCCCGCGAGAGGCTGCACCACGACGTCGACCGGCGCACCGGCGAGCGCCTCGCGCATCTCGGCCGCCAACCGGGCGTTGTCGCTGCCGGGCGGCGGTGCGAAAGGACACTCGACAGCGCTCGTGTCGAGGCGACGCGGCGGCTGCACATGCGGCAGGGCGACGGCGGCGCGGGCCACGAGACCGTCGTCGAGAACAACGCCCGGCGCGGCGATCAAGGTGGCGACGTGGCTCATGCGCTCTGGAGTTTATTGAGGTGACCGTCGAGGCGATCCTCATCGCAGGGCCGACCGCCAGCGGCAAGTCGGCGCTGGCACTCAATCTGGCGGCGCACCTCGGCGGCCTGGTGATCAACGCCGATTCCATGCAGGTCTATCGTGACCTGCACGTGCTCACGGCGCGCCCCAGCGCGGCCGACGAGCGGGCGGCACAGCACGCGCTCTACGGCACGATCGACGGCGCAGAGAATTTCTCGGTCAGCCGCTGGCTGGAGGCGGTCGCCGGGGCCCTCGCCGCGGCGAAGGCGGCGGGGCTGGTACCGATTATGGTCGGCGGCACGGGGCTCTACTTCAAGGCGCTGACGCAAGGCCTGTCCGACATACCGTCGGTGCCGACCGAGGTGCGGGCGAGCGTGCGCGCCTGGGCCGAGGGGCGACCGCCTGCCGAGCTACATGCCGCGCTGGCCGCGCGCGATCCCGCCACCGCGGCGCGGCTGCGCCCGAGCGATCCGCAGCGTCTCCTGCGCGCGCTGGAGGTGCATGCGGCGACGGGCGAGAGCCTCGCCGCGCTGCAGACGCACCGCGGCGCGCCACTCGTCGAGATGGAGAGGTGCGCGGCTGTCTTCCTCGCACCGGAGCGAGAGGCGCTGCGTGCGGGCATCGACGCGCGCTTCGATGCGATGATGGCGCAAGGTGCGCTCGACGAGGTCCGCGTGCTGGCTGCACGCAGCCTCGACCCCGCGCTGCCGGTGATGCGGGCGCACGGGGTGCCGCCGTTGCTGCGCCACCTCGCCGGCGAGACAGACCTCGCCACCGCCGTCGAGACGGGCAAGGCGGACACACGCCGCTATATCAAGCGGCAGGCGACCTTCGCCCGCCACCAGCTTCCAGATTTCGCGTGGGTCGCGCCGCGCGAGGCAGCACCGCACGTGCTCCGCCGCCTCGAAGGGGCTCAGGCAACCAGCATCAGGACACCCATTTGAGCGCGCGGATCACGCCCATATCGGCAGACTGGCGATGGGCCGAGACGCCCGTGCGCGCTGCGATCTCGGTGCGGTTCGCGGCGTAATAGCGATAGGCGGAGAGCAGCATCTCGCGGTTCGTGAGCGTCGGCCGCCAGCCGAGCGCGCCCTTCAGGCGGCTCGTGTCGAAAACGAAGTCGGCCGCGATCATGCGGTAGTGATAGGGCCCGAGCGGGGAAACGCTGAGCGCATGAGCCGCTCGCATCGCAAGCAGCGTCGGCGCCTTGGGCAAGCAGGCGGTACGCGCGCCGGTCCCGGCATGATCGATGACGTACTCGAACGTGTCGCGCATCGTGCCGACGTCGTCGGAGCCGATTCCATACGTACCGCCGACGCCCCGCCTCCAGGCCAACAGCATCGCTGCGATGAGATCCTTGGCGTAGATGAACTGGTAGCGATTTTCGCCACGACCGACGAGCCAGACGCGGCGCCCCTCTTCGATGAAGGCGAAGAGGATGGCGAGAAGCCCGAGCCTGCCTTCGTCCATGATGGTCGGCGAGCGAAGCACAGTGACAGCGTAGTGCTGCGCGTATTCGGCAAGGATCTTCTCGCCCTCCCACTTGCTCAGCCCGTACTTCTCGCAGGGTGCCGGCGCATCGTCCTCGCGGACCGGCCGCTCGAAACCATGACCCCAGAGGCAGTTGCTGGACACGTAGATCAAGCTGCGGATGCCGGCCGCCGCGCCGGCTCGCGCGAGGGCGCGCGTCCCTTCTACATTGCTCGACCACATCTCGGCTTGATCGACCACGCCATGGGCGAGAAGCGCGGCGCAATGAAACACAGCCTCCTGACCGGGCAGAAGCCGATCGAGAAGCGCGGAATCGCGGATATCGCCGACAATTGCGCGAAGCCGGGGATCAGCGAGTGTGCTCGGCAGAAGATCGAGGCTCGTCACCTCGTGTCCATCCGCGAGCAGGCGCGAGACGAGAAGCGATCCGAGGAAGCCGGAGCCGCCAGTAACCAGGACAGGTGCCATCGGGGAGCCTCGAGAGGGTGCAGCCGTTTGAATAGGAACCAACGAAAATCAGGCCGCCAGCTCGGCGGCGACAGGCGCCCGGAACCCGATCGAACCGCTGAAGCCACCGTCTTTGGCGGCGCCATCGGAGCGGCGCATCGCTTCCGTGAACAAGGCGAGCGGCACGAAAACGCCCAGGATCGGGACGTTCGCCACGTAGAGAAGCAGCGCGAGCGGCGTGAGAAGCCAGACGATCAGCGCGGGCAGCGCGAGGCCGGGGCCTCGGGCGAGCACGATCAGGGTCAGTGCCGGCGCGACCACGGCGAGATCGTAATGCGCCACGTAAGGCTGCATCACCAGGGCGGCCAGCACGACGACGAGGATCGTCGCGGGGCCTCGCGAGCGGCCGCGCAGGGCGCTCACGGCGACCGCGAGCGCGCCGAGCGACACGGCAGCCTGGAGTGCCCAAGCGGCAATGGCTGGCGCGCCATAGAAGCGTGCGACAAAATAGGGCGTGACCGACGTTCCGATCACGTTCGCCTGGAACGACGTGATGAAAGCGCTCTGTACCGGCATCGTGACGGTCAGGAAATTATGCCAGATTTCCCAACCGAAAAAGGCGACCGAGAGCGCCACGAGGACGGTCGTCCCGAGAGCGGCGACGACGAGGCAGCGCCAATAGCCGGAAAGCAGCAGGATGAGGCCGAGAGCCGCCGCGAATTGCGGTTTGACGGTGAGGCAGGCGAGACAGAGCCCCGCCAACCAAGGGCGTTTGTCGCCGGCGACGATCGTGAGCGTCGCCCCGAGCGCGAGCAGGCCGCCGAAATGGCCATACATCATCATCGCCATCGCCGGCGGAGATAGGCAGGCGACGACGATAACGGGAAAGCTCGCGGTGGCGCAGCAAAGGCGCACCGTGCAGGCCATGGCAACGAGGTTTATGGCCGTCCATGCTAGCACCGCGGGCAGAAACGGCAGGTAGGACAGAGGGGTGAAGAAAAGAAGCGCATGCGGCGGATAGACGAAGAGAAGCTTCGGATCATGGTCCAGACCGAAGGTCGCCGCGATCGCCGCGCCGTACGCCTTGAAGTCCACGAGGACGGCGGCCTGCCCCGCGCGAACAAGCCGCGGAGCGAGCCAGAAGTTGACGAAGTCGCGTCCGAGCGGTGCGTCGATCATCCAATGATGCAGGTCCCACGGCTTGAGAAGGAGCCAAGCCGCGGTCGAAAGGATGAGCCCCAGCGCGATCGTCAACACCTGCCGACGTTCAAAAATCTTCAAGGTCATCGCACCGCGCGCCCAGGAGTACGCGCGTAGTTAACGGACTCTTGCTTTCGAAAAGGTTTAAGCGCGCCGGTGCTTCCGGCCTAGTTGTCGTAGGCGTGACCGAAGGGGCCGTAATCGGTGCCGTCGGCGGGGCCGTAATAGCCGGCGAAGTACGGCGAGCCGTAGCCGTCGGCGCCGTTGAAGACGCCGTAGGCGGCGTGGTTGCCGGCGCCGTACACGCTGTCGCCGGGGAAGCCGTAATAGCCGCCCGAGGTCAGCGCATCGTCCTCCACCGCCTCGTGCGTGGCATCGGCCTGGCGGGCGCGCTGGCGCCAGGCGCCGACGCGATACGGGAGCGGCGAATGGCTGAAGCCGAAGCCGGTGCCGGGCCCGTCGCTGACGAGCTGCTGGCTGCCGGCGTGGCGGGCGCCCTTGTGCGCGTAGGGCGCATAGCTGGCGCCTGTCGCCGCTTGATGGTGGTGGCGCGAAGCAGCCGCGGCCGGGACAGCCATCAGGCCGACGGCGGCAACGGCCATCAGGGCCGGTCGAAGGGACTTCACGGACATACCCGGCTCCAAGCTTTGCTTTTGTATCGAACTATGCGGGAGCCGTTGCGGTTCCCGCCGCACATCCAACCGCCGGCCGGCTGGCGTCGTGCCCCGTGCGCCTGTAGGCTCCCTGTAAAGCGCGAGACCTTAATGACCGACCCTTTCGACGCGACCCTGGGCCATGCCAGCGACGACACGCCGGTCGGCCTGCTGAAGCTCTCAAACAACACGCTCAAGGTCGGCCTGACCAATTACGGCGCACGCATGCTGTCGGTCGAGGCGCCCGACCGGCACGGCCAGCTCGACCACGTGCTGCTCGGTTTCGACCACGCCGACATGATCCTGCGCGCCGGCTCGTTCGGCGCCGTGCTCGGGCGCTATGCCAACCGCATCGCCAAGGGCCGCTTCAAGCTCGACGGCGAGACCTACGAGCTGTCCGTCAACGACGGCGAGAACACGTTGCACGGCGGCCGTCAGGCGTTCGCCAAGCGCTTCTGGACAGTGTCCTACCGCACGCCGACGCAGGCGACCTTCACGCTCGAGAGCGCCGACGGCGACCAGGGCTTTCCCGGCGCGGTCTCCGCGACGGCGACCTACACGCTCGAAGCCGACGCGCTGCGCCTGGTGCTGCAAGCCACGACGACCAAGCCGACGCCGATCAACATGTCGGCGCACCCCTATTTCAACCTCGCCGGCGCCGCCGCGCTCGACGTCGCCGACCACGAGCTCGAGGTCTTCGCCGGGCACTTCCTGCCGACCGACAAGCAGCAGATCCCGCACGGCGAGATCAGGCCGGTCGACGGCACCGTGTTCGACTTCCGCAAGCCTGTCGCGATCGGCGCGCGGGTGCGCCACCACGATGCCCAGCTGCTCGTTGCGCGCGGCTTCGACCATTGCTTCGTGCTCGACGGGCACGCCGGCCTGCTGCGCAAAGCGGCGCGGCTGACGCATCGCGGCACCGGCCGCGTGCTCGAGCTCGAGACCGACGCCGCCGGGCTGCAGGTCTATACCGGCAACAGTCTCGACGGCTCGCTCGTCGGGCACGGGGGCACCTATCGGCAGACGGCCGGCCTCGCGCTGGAGGCAGAGGCCTTCCCCGATGCGCCGAACCAGCCGTCCTTCCCCTCGACGATCCTGCGACCAGGCGAGACCTTCTCGCTGACGATCCTCTATCGCTTCTCGCTGGCATGAGCGCGCCGATCGACCCGCAGCCGCAGGCGCCGCGCGGCCCGCTGCGCTGGTGCTTCGAGGATCGCTCGACGGGCAAGCTCGTCTTCGCGCAATGGCCGAACCTGCCGCTGTGGATCTTCGTCGCCGCTTTCGCGGTGCAGGAACTCCTGCACCCGACCGGCCGGTGGCTGACGGCAGTCACCATCATCGCGGCGGTGAGCCTGACCTGGTGGGCGCTCGACGAGGTGATCCGTGGCTGCAACCCGTGGCGGCGTGCGCTCGGCGTGGCGGTGCTCGCCTATCAGGTCTACGAATTTCTGCCGCTGATCGTGCACTGAGCGCGGCTCAGCTGCCACCGAACAGGCGCAGGAGCGGCGGCACGACCAGCGGCGTGAGCAGCGAGGTGACCGCGCCGTTGAGCCCGAGCGCGATGCCGGCGAAGGCGCCGGCGAGCGCATCGACCTGGAACGCGCGTGCGGTGCCGATGCCATGCGCGGCGAGCCCGGCGGCGAAGCCCCGCGCGGCGTAGTCGCGGATGCCCATCGCGTTCATCAGGGGCGTCACCACGACCGCGCCGAAGATGCCGGTGATCATCACGAAGACCGCCGCGAGGGCCGGGATGCCGCCATTGGCCTTGGCGAGGCTCATCGCGATCGGCGTCGTCACCGACTTCGGCGCCAGCGAGGCGAGCAGCACGACGGGCATGCCGGTGAGGCCGCCGATCACGATGGCAGAGACGATGGCGGTGAGCGAGCCGGCGACGAGCGCGCAGCCCATCGGCATCAGCGTCGCGCCGACGCGCCCGAGGTTGCGGTAGAGCGGCACCGCCAGCGCGACCGTGGCAGGGCCGAGCAGGAAGTGCACGAATTGTGCGCCGGAAAAGAAGGTCTGGTAGCTCGTGTGCGTCACCAACAGGAGCGTGCCGACGAAGAAGGTCGCGATCATCACCGTGTTGGCGAGCGGGTGACGCCGGCAGCGCGCCGAGATCCAGTCGGCCACGAGGTAGGCGACCAGCACGATCGTCAGCCACAGCAGCGGGTTCTCGGCGAGATAGACCCAGAGTTCGCCGGCACGCGTGGGGAAGGACTCGATCACGGGTGATGCTCCGGATCGACCGCGGCCTCGACGTCACCGACGACGCCCTTGTGCCGGAAGGCGTGCAGCCGCGCGACCACGCGAAAGGCCAGCACGGTGACAATCAGCGCGGCGAGCGTCGAGACGGTGATGGCGAGCGCGATCGGCCCGGCATAGGTCCGGAGCAGCCCGAGATATTGCACGACGCCGACCGCGGCCGGGATGAAGAGCAGCGAGAGATTGCGCAGCAGCGCGTCGGCGACCTCGCCGAGCGCCAGCGGGACGGCCTCCGCCTCGGGCGCGCGGTGGCCGCGCCACACGAGGGCGAGGAACAGAATGCCCATGCCGGCAACAGGGCCCGGCAGCGGCAGGCCGAGCGCGCGCACCAGAACCTCCCCGGCGAGCTGGCAGCCGAGCAGGCCCGCGATCGCCGCGATCATGCCGGCTTGCTCGGGCCGCGGGGTTGGCTGTGGGTCGGGGTCGTCACGATGCGTCCTTGGTGGGTGGCTGCGGGGGCGGCCTTATCCAAGCAGGTTTCGGCACGTCGCGGTCTGCGCATCCGACAAGGCCGGCGCGCGCGCCGGACGCGGCTCGCACCAAAGAGAAAGGCCGCCCGCGTGAGCGGACGGCCTTTGCTTGGTTAAGGACGGCGCCGTCGGGCGCCGGTCCAGCTTTAGTGCACGTGGGCCTCGAGCGCGCCGATACCTGTCTCGGCGCGGACGAACTGCGCGTCGTAGGCGGCACGCTCGCCGTTGGCGCGGGCGCTCCGGTCGAGCACCGAGAACAGCCAGATCCCGATGAAGGCGATCGGGATCGAGAAGAGCGCCGGCGACGACAGCGGGAAGATCGCCGCCTTGTGATGCAGCGACGTCACCCAGAATGCCTTCGACAACACGACCATCACGACCGAGGAGACAAGGCCAAGCGTGCCGCCGACAACGGCTCCGAGCGTCGTCGTGCCGCGCCACAGCAGCGACATGATGAGGACGGGGAAGTTGCACGACGCCGCGACGGCGAAGGCGAGGCCCACCATGAAGGCGACGTTCTGGTCCTCGAAGACGATGCCGAGGTAGATCGCGATGAGGCCGATGACGACCGCCGCGCCCTTCGACACGTTGACCTCGTGCTTCTCCGAGTTACCCTTGGCGATCACGTTGGCGTAGATGTCGTGGCTGATGGCGGAAGCCGCCGCCAGCGTCAGACCCGCCACCACCGCGAGGATCGTCGCGAAGGCGACCGCCGCGATGAAGCCGAAGAGGTAGGACCCGCCGAGCACGTCGGCGAGACGCACCGCCGCCATGTTCTTCACGGTGCCCGGCGGATCGAACACGATGGCGCCGAAACCGATGATGAAGGTGAGGATGTAGAAATAGCCGATCAGGCCGCTGGTCACGAGCACGGACTTCCGCGCCGTCGCCGCATCCTTCACGGTGAAGAAGCGCATCAGGATGTGCGGCAGGCCGGCGGTGCCGAACATCAGCGCCATGCCGAGCGAGATGCCCGACCACGGGTCCGGCACGAAGCCGCCGGGCGACATCGGGTCCTGCACGGGATGCGCGCCCTTCATGCCCTTGGCCTTCCAGGCGTCCATCGCGGCGGCGTAGCCGTCGTGCTTCAGCTTGTCGGCGGCCGCAAACATCTGGTCCGGCGAGAAGTGGAACTTCGCCAGCACGAGAAGCGCGATGATCGTCGCGCCGAACAGCAAGAGGCCGGCCTTGATGATCTGCACCCAGGTCGTGGCCTTCATGCCGCCGAAGGCGACATAGGTGATCATCAGCACGCCGACGATGATCTCGGCGGCGAAGTACGGCAGGTGCTTGGCCGAGAGCACGACGATGAGCTCGCCGGCGCCCACCATCTGCGCGATCAGGTAGAGCGCGACGACGAACAGCGTGCCGAAGGCAGACAGTATGCGGATCGGCGTCTGCTGCAGGCGGAACGAGGCGACGTCGGCAAACGTGTACTTGCCGAGGTTGCGCAACCGCTCGGCGATCAGGAACAGCAGGATCGGCCAGCCGACCATGAAGCCCACCGAATAGAGCAGACCGTCGAAGCCCGACTGGTAGACGAGATCGGAAATACCGAGGAACGAGGCGGCCGACATGTAGTCGCCGGCGATCGCCATGCCGTTCTGCGTCGCGGTGATACCGCCGCCGGCCGCGTAGAAGTCGTTGGCCGTGCGCGTGGCGCGAGCCGCGCGGTAGGTGATGTAGAGCGTGAGCGCGACGAACAGGAAGAACATCGCGAGCGCGCTGTAGCTCACGCCCGTAACGGCTCCCTGAGCGGCGGGGGGCGCCGCAGCAGGCGCTGGGACGGGCGAAGCGGCGGGCGTGCCCTGTGCGAACGCGGCGACGACGGAGAACGACAGCATCGCGACTGAGGTCACAGCGACGCGCGCCGGAGCGCGCAGGGAGAAGCGAGAGTTCATCGGCCGATCTCCCGGCGCAGCTCGGCGGTCATCCGGTCGAACTTCGAGTTCGCGATGAGGATGTAGAGGCCGTTCAGCAGGAAGGTGAAGATGAGGATGCCGAGCCCGGCGAGGATGGCGATCGACGTCGTGCCGCCGCCGACTCGCTGGGAGATGATCCCGCCATCGGTCTTGTTGAAGGCCACGAGCAGGATGAAGCCGAAATAGACGATGAACATGATGATGGTCATCGACCAGCTCAGCCGCCGCCGCGTTGCGACGAGGGCCTGAAACCTCGGATTGGCCATGATCGCCCTGACGGCGTCGACGCTTTCGTCCACCTAGTCCTCCCCCTGTAACCCTTTTGGATCATGCGACAATTTTCGCCGCGCGACCACATTGTCTTATGGACGGAATCCCGCGGCCTGTCTCTTGCGCCGAGACTCGCGAAACGTCCGATCCGATCGATTCCGGGACGGCCTGCGCCGAACCGGAACGACAGCGCAATCGATTGGGCACATTTGATAAGCGCGGGCCGGCCCCGCGTCGAGGGAGTCGTCATGTATCTTTCGTCGAGATTTGCCGCCTGTGTCGGCATTGCCGCGTTTTTTGTCGCCGGAGCAGTCCCGCTCGCGGCGCGCCCCGCCCTCACCGGCATGCGCCCGACCCTCGTCACGCCCGGCCCGCGCGTGCCCTACTCCGGCATCGCCCCGACGCTCGTCGCGCCCGGCCACCCCAATTACGGCGGCTATCGCGGCATCCGGCCGACGCTCGTATCGCCCGGCCGGCGCGGGCTGCGCTACGGATACGGCGGCGGCGGCCTCGGCTACGACGGCTACGGGATCGGCGACTTCGGCGACGCGGGCTATCCGCAGCCGGGGCTCGGCCCGATCGACGCGCCGCCGCCTTTCGCCTACCCGCCGCTGCCGCCGCGCTGCCCGCAGATCATCGAGATCGGCGGCGGGCTCGCGCACAAGCCGGCCACGCGCGTCGTCTACGGCGCGCCCTGCCGGCGCTGATCCGTCGACCTGATCAATCAACCTGGGCGAGCCGCTGGCGCGCCAGCGTCAGCGCGACGGCGCAGGCATTCGACACATTCAGGCTCTTGATGGCGCCTGGCATGTCGAGGCGGGCAAGCGCGTCGCAGCGATCCCGGGTGAGCCGGCGCAGCCCTTTGTCCTCGGCGCCGAGCACGAGCGCCAGCGGGCGCGAGACGGCTGTAGCCTCGAACGGCGCCGGCCCCTCCGAATCGAGCCCGATCCGCCAATAGCCGAGCTCGCCCAGCTCATCGAGTGCCCGCGCGAGGTTGACGACCTCGACGATGGGCACGAGATCGGCGCCGCCCGAGGCCGCCTTGGCGAGAATCCCCGACATTTCCGGCGCGCGCCGCGTCGTCGTCACCAGCGCGTCGACCGCGAAGGCCGCCGCGGTGCGCAGGATGGCGCCGACATTGTGGGGATCGGTGATCTGGTCGAGCACCAGCACGAGGCCGGAGCGGCTCTCGATCTCCGAGAGATCGAGCTCCGGCAGCGGGCCGGCCTCCAGCAGGATGCCCTGATGCACCGCCTGGGCGCCGAGCCGGCGCGACAGGTCCTCGCCCGTGACAAGACGCGGCTGCAGCCGTGCCGCCGCAATCTCGCTTCCCAGCCGCTCGGCCGCCGCCTCGGTGGCGTGCAGCGCCAGGAAAGGGCGCCGCCGCGCCTCGAGCGCCGCGCGCACCGCGTGAAATCCGTAGACGAAATGCGCGCCCTGCGGCGACGCGGCGTGGCCCTCCCGCGCGCGGCGGGGACCGCCCGAGGCCGACGCTGGCCGCGGGTCACGCGCTTGCGCGGGCGCGGGGCGCCCAGACTTGGATGGCGCAGACTTGGATGGCGCAGACTTGGACGGCGCAAACTTGGACGGCGCGGATTTGGGCGGCGCGGATTTGGGCGGACGATGTCGGGACATGGCGGTCTCGCGGCGCGGATCGCGCAGGACGGCGAGGCTTGCCACGCTGTCTCTCGCACCGCAATCGCCGCCCGGTCATCGGCAAGGCAGCTTCGGGTTGACACGCCGCTTCGCGCTCCCGATAAGCCTCGGCTTCGCGGCGCAAGCTCGCGGGGGAGAGTGTCCCGAGCGGCAAAGGGGGCGGACTGTAAATCCGCTGGCTATGCCTTCGAAGGTTCGAGTCCTTCCTCTCCCACCACCAATATCAGTGTCTGGCCGTCGCGCTTGGCATCCCAGCTTTGAGCCCGACGCTGCAGCGCCCGCTCTCAGCTCGCGCCGACCGCCATCACCTCGAGCTCGTGCTCGCCCATCATCGCGACATCGCCGACCTTGCGGCCGAGCAGCGCGCGGGCGAGCGGCGACACGTGGGAGACCGAACCTTTCGCCGCGTCCGCCTCGTCCTCGCCGACGATGCGAAACGTCTGGCGGCGGCCGTCGTCGCGCTCGAAGGTGACGCTGCCGCCGAATTGCACGACATCGACCTCGGGCTTCACCTCGACGAGCTGCGCGCTGGCGCGGCGCGACGCGTAATAACGCAGGTCGCGAACCGCGATCGCCATTGCGGCGCGGTCGGTGCGGATGTCGCCCCCCAACTGCGCCGCCTGGTGGGCCGTGCGCGCCGCCGCCAACGCCTCATCCAGCGCCGCGAGGCCAGCGGGCGTGACGAGGTTGTGGTGTGGCGAGATCGGCCGGTCCGGCAAATGCGCGGCGGCCGCCTCGACGTCCTCCTCGCGGGTGAAGGCGACGCTCATTGTAGTTTCGGCTCCAGATTGCGGGTTATCGGCCGCTCCAGATGGGAGCGACACGGGTTGACCTTCAAGAGTGGAGCTAGCGGAGTGGTTGCGTCAACCGGTCGGCTACCCGGGTAGTGCGTCAGTTTGAAATCTTATGAGAGGGCTCGCCGTTATCGACCGGACGTGTATCAAATTGCAGTGGGTATCCAGATCGTTCGGCAGCGTTCCTAGCTTGAGCCATCAACTTTGCCGCGTGCTCCGCTGCATAAAGGCCGCAAAGCGCGGAACCCTTACAATGCGTTTCAAGCATTAGCTCTCGGGCTTCATCGCGTGGCTTATCAAATATTTGCTGAAAAATGCTTTCAACAAACTCCCATGGTGTAGCGTCGTCGTCATAGACAAATACACCGACAACCATGCTCATCTCCTAGAGATTGCCGCTTGTTATATTGGCCGCGCTTTTTCGCTGGCCCTTCTGCATACTCGACCAGCTTTGCAATGTCGCCGATCTCCCAAAGCTTGTCGCTCACTCCCGCCGCCATGGCCGGCGTCACCCGCAGCGTCTTATGGATGCGGACGAAGTTGTAATACATCATGTGGAGCGCAACTGCATAGGCGTGGTTCTCGACCTTCTTCGAGAACGCGTTCGTGAGGCGGGTGAAGCGGCGCATGTGCATCCGCATCGTGAGGTTCGACCGCTCCACGTAGGACGTGCTCACGTGGTCAGGATCGGGGTTGCCTTCGATGCGAGCCTTCTTCACGCCGGTGCAGACGGCCGGGCTGTAGCGGCCCTTTGCGGCCTCCGGGACCGTGCCGTAGATTTTGTGGATGATCGCGTAGTCGACATCGCAGCCAAAGGCGCCTTCGACCGCATCGAGATAGGCGCGATGGCCGTCTGACGAAAGCTGCACGCGCGTGGCGAGGCGGCCAGCAAGATCGTCCATGAAGGCCAGCGCGTATTCACCGTCACGGCCGCCGACGAGATAGGACGCGATCAGCTTCGTGTCGGCGTCGATCGCCGTCCAGGTCCAAGTGTCGCCAGCGGCTTCCGGCGCAGCCTTCGCACCCGCGACGTTCTTTTGCTTGGCGTAGGTAAAACTCCAGATTTCGTCGACCTGGATACGGCGCGAGACGAGCTCGCGCACGTGCTCGTCGTGATAGGCGGCGCACGCCTTGCCGGCGTCGATCAGAAGCTTCGTGACCGTGTTTTTGCTTGCGCCGGTCAGACGAGTGATCGCGCGGATCGACTGGCCTTCACAGAGAAGGTGCAGGATGCGCGCGCGGTCTTCCGAACTGAGCTTGTTCATAGCTCAATTCAATATGACCTTTATGCTTGAGCGTCAAGCATCATTGCACTTTTTGAAAAGCGTCTTTGAAGTGACGGTCTACGATCTTTTTGGTCTCCCGACGCTCCTTCGAAAGCAGATCAGTCAGAGCTGATTTCAAAGATGGCTCGTCACGCAGGTTCGGTGTCGCTTCCTGATCCGTCCTGCGGCGTGCTGCTATCCGTGACGCCAGCGTCTCTCCCTTTGTCAGCATCTTGCGCTCTCCTCATGCGCCAGGCGAATCGAGGGTTCAATTCTGCCGGAAAGTAGAGCTTCCTTTTGACCCATACGAAACCTTCATGTCGCGAGATGACGGCCACGTCGATTGGGCCACCAACTGTTTCTGGGCCAACGGAAATCTTTCTTTTGATCGACGTCACGCTTACCAAGGCCTCCGCGAAAGAGGCCAGCTCTTGTTTAGGCATATGTCGTATGGTGTCAAGAACTTCTTGGAAAAGATTTTCTTTTATTTTTGGGGAGACAGTAGAATTGAATCTATCGACCGCTTCTTCGCAAACCTTTTTGACCGTGTCCAGGAGCGCCTGCCGTCGTTTTCCTGGTCGAGAACTTGCTTCAACGATCGCGTTTCCGATCTGTCCAATCACATCTTCGAAATGTTGGACAACACTAAATTCGTATATACTCGACCTACCGTAGAGGAGGCTATCAGCCGCTTCGCGTTGCGCGAAAGGTATAACCGCGCCCGTCTTTGAGGCGCGGTCTATGTCGACCTTTTCGAGTTCTACTTTGATTAACAAGTCGCAGACGACACCATAAATTTCGACACAAGACAGAGAGGGAAACAATTCTTTCGATCCAAACCCTGCAAAAACGAGTCCAGTAGTGTACTAATCTTGCTCGGTACTTACAATCGTCCGCGCCGCGAGCTCTCGCAAACGTATTTTCTCGTCGTCTTCCAGAGGAAGGCCTTTGAATGCCCTTTTATACGCCGCTTCAAATGCCTCTTCATATTCGGACAAGTATTTAACAGCATCTGCGAATTGCTCATCGCTCAAACTGTCCCAGGCTATTCTTACAGCGATCGCATCGTCGATTGCCGCGTGAAACAATGAACGCGCAACGTCGTTTGCCTTTTGCTTTCGCATCTTTTGAAAACTTAATCTTGTCAGACGGTCTGAAAACTCCCGACGCACAGCAGAAAAGGCATCAAACAGAGATAACCTCACCGCCTGTGACTGCTGCTTCATTGAAGGCAAGTAGGCGGTTTGAAGAAAGTCCAAAAACTTTGGCACTATGTCGAAAAGCAAATCCGCCTTAAAGCCTTTATGCTTTTCCCGAAAATCCTTGATAATCAATTCCCAAGGAATCCCATAATGAGATGTCGCATTGTAAAGCATAATACCAATCGGCTGGTCTTCGCTTAGCTGAAATAGCTTATTTTCACTTTGAAAAATTTTCGTAGTGGAGCCGTCGCCAATGGTGACAGCGCTGTCGGCAGCGAGAGCAACCGCGTACCGATTCAATACTGCAATTTCAGCTGTCATCCTTGTGCCACCTAGCGGCAGCCGCTCGACGCGCGATGTTTGCTCGCTGATCCGACGAAAGCTTGTCGGCGCGAGCCCGACCGCCCTTCAAGCCGCCGCTTCTCCCGAGTTCAGACATTGGGTTGTCTGCAACCGAATCGGCTCGGGCGTCGAGTTGTCCAGTAGACAGGTCCACAATCATCTTCGCGAGCTGGTTGGTATCGCGGGGGCGCTTGGGGGTCATAGCGGTGTTGCTTGGCCTGGTGCGAGCTTCAGGAGCTTCGTCATCTTCGACGAAAGATAGTCGCCGGTAGCCTCCACAGTGTTGCCGACTGGCCTTAGCGCCCTGACGGCGGCTTCAGCTTCCGACCCAGTATTTGTGAGAGCCGCGTAGAGCATGGTCATACGACCGCCCATGACCGTCGTATCGGGCCATGACACGCGCACGAGGTGTGCTTCATCATCTTCGAGTTTCATCTGGGCGACTATGCGCCGCCCGATCGCGCCGTCAACCGGGCCAGATTTCAAACTGACCCACTACCGCTACCCGAGCAGGTCGAGCTGGGCCGGCACGGTCGGCGGCGCCGTCTCCGGCGCCCCGTCGGCCTTCTCGCCGCGCGCGACGATGCGCAGCTGCGCATCGGGCAGAGGCCGCTGCAGCGCCTTGGCCTCCGACCAGGGCGCGCGGAGCCACACGTCGTATTCCTCGAGGCTCGTCAGGAGCACCGGCATCGCCTTCGGATGCACGGGGCCGACGATCCCGTTCGCATTCGTCGTCAGGAAGCCGAACAGCGCATGCTCGCCCTCGACCGGCGCAGCCTTCGGCCCGCGCGTGCCGTGCCAAGCCGTCCACAGACCGGCGAAGGCGCAGAGCGGCCGGCCCTCGTCGCGGGCGAACCAGGTCGGCGTCTTGCGCGGCTTGGTGTCGGCCCATTCGCAGAACGAGGTCAGCGGCACCAGGACGCGGCTTTCGGGCCCGGGCCCGCCCCGCCAGTGCGGGCTCGTCGGGTTGCGGATGTTGGTGACCGGCGCGCCGCCGAATTGCGGTGGCCCCGGCATGCCCCAACGCATCATCTCGAGCCGGCGGCTGCCGTCGGCAAGGCGCACGACCGGCGCCATCTGGTCGGGAAAGATGTCGGGCAGCGGCGGCAGATTGCCGGTCAAATCCTCATGGATCGCGAAGAGCTGCCGCATCGCATCCTGCGAACGCGTGAGCGAGTAGAGGTTGCACATGGCGAGGGGATAGCACGCCCGCCCGCGATCTGCCTTCCCCTCCGTTTTGCCGGAAACGGCGCGCTTTTTGACGCCGGCCCCGCGGATCGTGCTATCGCCTGCGCTTCCCCCCGAAAGGCCGCATGTCCATCCAGTCCGTCCTCCTTCCCGTCCTCATCGAGGTCGCGCTCGTCTTAGTCCTGCTCGGCCTGCTCGCCGGCGCGCGCACGGCGGCGCTGCGGTCGAACGGCGTCAACCTGCGCGACATCGCGCTCGATGACGCAGCGATGCCCGCCCGGGCGCGCCAGGTCGCGAATTGCTATTCGAACCAGTTCGAGATGCCGGTCCTATTCTTCTTCGCAGTGATCTTCGGCATCGTGCTGCATCAGACGGGCTGGCTGTTCGTGCTGCTCGAATGGGTGTTCGTCGCCTGCCGCATCGGGCACGCGGTGGTCCACACGGGCGCCAACATCCTGCGGCTGCGCAGCCTGCTCTTCCTCGGGTCCGCCGCCGCGACGGCGCTGATGTGGATCTTGATCTTCCTCGGCGTCTTCTTCGGCACGGTGATCGCGTGACGCCCGGCGGACGGCTCGCGGCCGCGATCGAGGTTCTGGCCGACATCGAGACGCGGCACCGGCCTGGTCCCGACGCTCTGAAGGACTGGGGCCTGTCGCACCGCTTCGCCGGCTCGAAGGACCGCGCCGCCGTCGCCGCGCTGGTCTACGACACGCTGCGCCGGCGCGCCTCCGCCGGCTGGATGATGGATGCCGACACGCCGCGCGCCCGCCTGATCGGCGCGCTCCATGTGGCCCGCGGGATGGATCAAGACGCCATCGCCGCGCTGTTCACCGGCGAGGCGCATGCCCCGGAAGCGCTCACCGAGGCCGAGAGCGCGGCGCTGGCCACCCGCTCGCTCGCCGACGCGCCCACGCATGTGCAGGGCGACTTTCCGGAATGGCTTGCGTCCTCGCTCGAAGCCGTGCTGGGCGACGCGCTGGTGCCCGAAATGCAGGCGATGGCCGAGCGCGCGCCGCTCGACCTGCGCGTCAACACGCTGAAGGGGACGCCTGAGAAGGCTCTGTTCGCCCTCGCCCACATCGACGCCGCGCCGGCCGCGCACGCGCCAACCGGGCTGCGGCTGCCGCTCGGACCGGACGGTCGCGGGCCGGCGCTCGCCGGCGAGCCGGCCTTCGTGAAGGGTCTCGTCGAGGTGCAGGACGAGGGCTCGCAGCTCGCCTGCCTGCTCGCGGCGCCGCAGCCGGGCGAGCAGGTGCTCGACCTCTGCGCCGGCGGCGGCGGCAAGACGCTGGCGATGGCCGCGCTGATGGAGAACCGCGGCCAGGTCTATGCGACCGACACGGACGGTCGCCGCCTCGCCGGGCTCTACCCACGCCTCGACAAGTCGAACGCCCGCAACGTCCAGGTCCGCGCGCCGAAGCGCGGCGTGCCGCCGATCGAGGATCTGCGCGAGCGCTGCGATCTCGTGCTGGTCGACGCGCCGTGCACCGGCACCGGCACCTGGCGCCGCAACCCCGACGCCAAATGGCGCATCCGCCCTGGCGCGCTGGAGGTGCGGATCAAGGAGCAGGACGAGGTGCTGGCGCAGGCGAGCGCCTACGTGAAGCCGGGCGGCCGGCTCGTCTATGTCACCTGCTCGCTGCTGGCCGGAGAGAACGAGGCGCGGATCGCGGCGTTTCTCTCGACTCACTCGGACTTCTCGGTGAAGCCGGCAGCGGAGGTCGCTGAGGCGGCAGGTCTCGCCGCGCTCGCGCAATTTGCCGATCCCACGGGGATCGGGCTGCGGGTTTCGCCCTATCGCACCGGCACGGACGGGTTCTTCGTCGCCGTGCTCGTCAGAGCGACGTGACCGAGCTGCTCTGCAGCGCGGAGACGGGCGGCGCGTAGGCGGCCGCATCCGGGCGCGCGACCAGCACCATGTCGCCGACCGCGATTAGAAGGATCAGCACGAGCGCCAAAACACGGGCGAACAGGCTGTTCGTCGCGTGCACCGCGGCCGGCTCCTCGATCTCAGCGAAGAGCGACGCGATGTTGGCGAAGTCGACGCGGCGCTGGGCTCCGGCACCCGCCGCGACCGGCAGAAAGAGGAAAGCGGCCATAATGACGAACTCCTTTAACTTCAAAGGAGTGTAGCGGATGGCCGTTGCCGGCCCCTTCAGCCGAAACCCCGCATTCGGGGCAATGACGCAACGTCGCGGTAACGGTTTCGAAGAAGGCTTTGCCTAGGCGCTGGGGCTCGCCGGACGTACTGGCCCCTCGGCCTCGTCGCCCTCGGCCGCGATGTCACCACTTCGGAAATCGCCGAGCGTGAGGTGGCGCCCCCACGGCGAGCGATCGGGCCGCTTGATCTGCACCGGCTCGTCATCGGTCAGCGCATGCAGGCCGGGCCGCTCGGCGATCATCGCCACCACCTTGCGCGCGGCGTCGCGAACGTCGGTCGCGGCAAACTTCTCCTCGGGCAATTGGTCGATCTCGACGCTGTAAAGGGTCTGCTCGGTCATGCGCGTCTAGCGCAGAGCGCGCCGAGAGGTTCCGTTACGCCGCGGGCGCCGCGATGCGCAGGTCGTCGTAATCTTCCTCGCGGGTGTCGTCCTGCGCCGTGTTCGGCAGCACCGCCGACAGCACGGCGGCAATTGCGAAATTCGCGACGAGCGCGGTGATGCCGTTGTAGGCGGCAATGCCGCCCCACAGCGCGTGCACCGGCACCCAGGCCGACGCGCCGGCCGACAAGGCGGTGCCGAGCACGATGCCGACCGCCCAGCCGGCGAGCAGCGCCCAGGCCGAGAACCAGCGCGTGAAGAGACCGAGGATCACGGCCGGGAAGACCTGCACCATCCACACGCCGCCGAGCAGCTGCAGGTCGATCGCGAACTTCGTCGGCATCGCGAGGATGACGAGCAGCGCGCCGACCTTGACGACGAGGCTCATCAGCTTGGCGAGCTGCGCCTCCTGCTCCGGTTGGATCACCGGGTCGACGAACGGCTTCCAGACGTTGCGGGTGAACGTGTTGGCCGCGCCGATCGACATGACGGCGGCCGGCACCAGCGCGCCGATCGCGATGCCGGCGTAGGCGAAGCCCGCGAACCACGACGGGAACATCGCGTGGAACAGCAGCGGCACCGCCGATTGCGCATCCTTCGTCTCGATGCCGGCGGCAAGCGCCATGTAGCCCATCAGCGCGATCAGCCCGAGCACCAGGGAATAGGCCGGCAGCATGAAGGCGTTGCGGCGGATCGCGTTGCCGGACGAGGCGGAGAGGATGCCCGTCATCGAATGCGGGTACATGAAGAGCGCCATCGCCGAGCCGAGCGCCAGCGTCGCGAAGGGCACGATCTGCGAGCCCTGCAGCAGGATGCCGGCCGGCTTGCCCGTAGCGGCTGCCTTCACGGCGAGCGCGGCGGCGGCCTTGTCGAAGATCACGCCGTAGCCGCCGAGCTTCAACGGCACGATCACCACCGCCGCGACGACGAAGATGTAGATCATGATGTCCTTGACGAAGGCGATCATCGCCGGCGCGCGCAGGCCCGAAGAGTAGGTGTAGAGCGCGAGGATGACGAAGGCGATCGTGATCGCGACGTTGAAGTTCGAGAAGCCGAGCGCCTGGATCACCTTCTCCATGCCGACGAGCTGCAGGGCGATGTAGGGCATGGTGGCGACGATGCCGGTGATGGCGACGGCGAGCGCCAGCCAGCGCGAGCCGTAGCGCCCGCACACGTAGTCGGCCGCGGTGATGTAGCCGTGCTTGTGCGTCACCGCCCACAGCCGCGGGAAGGTGAGATAGAGCAGCGGATAGATGAGGATCGTGTAGGGCACCGCGAACAGCCCCATCGCGCCCGACGCATAAACCAGCGCCGGCACGGCGATGACGGTGTAGGCGGTGTAGAGATCGCCGCCGATCAGGAACCACGACACCCAGGCGCCGAAGCGGCGGCCGCCGAGACCCCACTCGTTCAGGTCGGAGAGATCGCCGCGCCGCCAGCGCCCGGCGAAGAAGCCGACGATGGTGACGAGCGCGAAGAAGAACACGAAGACGGCGGTCGCGACGACGTCGAGATGCGGCGGCTGGAGCTGCGAGGTCACGCCTTGCCCTTCGCGCGATCGAGCCGAAACGCCGCGTAGACGAACAGCGCGGAGACGGGGACGAGCAGGAACAAGGCCCAATAGAAGAACGGGATGCCGGCGAGGCGCGGCGCGTCGTGATTGTAGAGCGGCACGGCGAGCGCGAGCAGACAGGGAATCAGAAGCAGGATGTGGCGCATGGGGGTCCCGGCGTGAGGCGCCGTCTATCGACGAGGATGCGGCCAGGGGTCAAGCAACGCTAACGGGCGGTCGCCTCCGCAAGCGCCCGCACCACGGCGCGCAGCGCGTCCCCATCGTTCGCGCCGTCGGCTTGGGCCGCGCGGAAGGCCGCCCGCTGCAGGTCGGCGCCGGCGCCGTTGACGACGATGGCTCGTGCCGGTGCGAGAGCCGCGGCGCAGTCGAGCGCGTCGGCATCCTCCGCGACGAAGGCGAGCGCGGCGTCGAGCGCCTCGCCGAAGGACGTCGTTCCCTCACCTGCCCCGACGAGGCGCGCGTGCACGCCGTGGCGCTGCGCCTGCCAGATGTTCTCGGCCGCCACCGCGCGCTCGATGGCGTCGGCCTGCGGCATCGCGGAAGGCGCGCGCATCGCGGCACGCACCAGGCAGCGATAGAGCGCGGAGATCGCGATGACGTCGTCGACGCGCGTGCAGGAATCGCAGATGCGCATCTCGAGCGTCGGGTATTTCGCGCTCGGGCGAATGAACCACCACAGGTAACTCGCATCCCTGATCATGCCGGCCGCGACGAGGCGGCCGACAAGGCGTTCGAATGCGGCCTCGTCGGCGACGAGCTCGGGCAGGCCCATGCGCGGCCATTCCGAGAAGGCCGCGAGGCGGAAGCCGGCGAGCCTGGTGTCCTGCCCCTGCCAATAGGGCGAGCCGACCGATAGCGCGAGCAGCAGCGGCAGGAAGGGCACGAGGCGATGCATCAGCGCGACGCGCGCGGCGGGATCCGGCACCTCGACGTGGACGTGGGTGGCGCAGACCATCATGCGATGCGCCAGCGCGCCGAACTCGCCTTCGAGCTCCTGGTAGCGCTTCTTCTCGGTGGTCGCCTGCGCGGCGGTGACGGCGAGCGGATGCGTGCCCGCGGCAAACAGCACGAGGCCCTCGGCGTCGGCGAGCCGCCCGAGGTCGCGGCGCAGCGACCGCAGCGTGGCCGCGGCGGAAGCGAAATCGGTGTCCGGCTCGGTCGCGACCTCGATCTGGCCCTTGAGCAGCTCCGGCGAAGCCGGCAGGCCGCTGCGTGCGGCTGCGGCGTGGAAGGCGTCGGCGCCAGCGGCGCTCGGGCTCGCCCCCGTGGCGCGATCCGCCAGGAAATATTCCTCCTCGATGCCGAACCTGTAAGCCTCGCCCATCCGCCCTCCGGGCCCGCCGCGTCCGGGCTGGCGGGCACTATACCGCGCGGCGCTCGCGGCGCGCGATGGTCCAAGGGACGGGCAGGAACGCGGGGACGCTTGCGCGATACAGGCGATAGGCGGGTGACGCGCAGAGCGTCCGCTCCTCGTCGCGGACGCGCGCCAGCGTCAGCGGCAGCACGACGAGCCCCACCAGGCGAAGGCCGGCCAGCTCAGCGTCATCACCGCCGCGCCGAGCGCCAGCAGGAGCTGGCCGGTCTCGGAGGGATGGCGGATGATGCGGTAGAGACCGTGCGTGCGCGGTATCGATGCGCGGTGCGCGCTGACGAAAGCCTCGCCGAGCGCGACGATCGCGGCGATTCGGAGCGCGATGCCCGCCACCACGAGCGTCGCGCCGATCGCCGCAGCAAAAAGCGACGCGCTGGTGCCGCACAGCCCGAGCCAGAAGGCGACCAGCAGCGCTAGAAGGAATGCTTTTGCTGCGCTGCCGGCGGCAGCGCCTCGGCGCGCGGCTCATAGGCGCGCGTGCAGGTCTGGCACTCCCACTATTCGGCGCCCTTGCTCACCGGGAAGAGCGGCAGGAAGTACAAGGTGAAATAGGTCTTCTGCTGCATGTGCTTGTAGGCGCGCGCGTCCTCGCACTTCGGGCAGCGGAACTGCCCTTCTTTCATCTGGACGTTCCGCGTCCGCGTCCCCCAAATAATCATTTTGAAGTCTCCGCCTCGTCGCTGCGCGCGCCGGAAATTTCTATGCAGTCAATGCGATAGCGAGTTCTAATACATAAATGCTACAACGCGATGGCGTGCAGCAAGAATGATGGTTCTAACCCTTGCAGCCGCTACAGTGCAAGAGCGCCATCGCGCACTACTCTGGACAAGATCGAGATAAAACCGTCACATCGCGGCGCAAAGGTCGTCTCGTCTGATCCTCCTTTGCCGGCCGCCAGGACATGCTCCGCCTCCTCCGCTCGACGATCAGCCGGCTGGCACTCGGCGTCGCGATCCTCCTGCTCGCCGCGCCCGCGCCGCTGCGGGCCGATCCGCAGCCGGGGACGCTGCACGTCGCCGTCTACGACGTGCCGCCCTACGGCTACAGCGACCGCGACGGCTCGATCGTCGGCGCCAGCGTCGATCTCTGGCGCCGCGTCGCCGAGAAGCTCGGGCAGCGCTACGAGTTGACGCTCGTGAAAGATATGAACTCGCTTCTGAGCGGCCTCGAGCAGCAGAAGTTCGACGCGGCGATCGGCGCGATCACCATCACGCCGGAGCGCGAGGAGCGGGTCGATTTCACCTACCCCGCGCATCGCTCCGGCGTCGCGGTCGCGCTGCACAAGCAGACCGGCTTCTTCGGCGCGGCAATCTCGTATCTGTCCGCCGTGTCCGATCTCTCCGGCTTGATCATCCTGATCCTGATGCTGCTCATCGCCACCGGCGTCGCGATGTGGGTGATCGAGCGGCCAAGCCATCGCGCCGGGCACGGCGAGTCCGCCGTAGGCACGCTGCGCGACGGGCTCTACTGGGCCGTCGTCACGATGACCACCGTGGGCTACGGCGACAAGACGCCGAAGACCACGTCAGGACGTTTTGTCGCGACGCTGTGGATGTTCGGCAGCCTCGTCCTCGTCTCGCTGCTGTCGACGAGCCTCGTCGCGCATCTCACCGCCGAGCGCGTCGCGCGCGACGATGCGCTCGCCACCGTCGATCTCACCGGCAAGCGGCTCGGCGCGGTGACGCTGTCGTCTGGCGCCGAATACGTCGACTCGCTGCATCTTCCCTACACGCATTATCCCGACATCCCCCAGGCGCTGATTGCGCTCGACGCCGGCCAGATTGACGCCGTCGTCAACAGCGTCGGCGCGCTACGCTGGTTCGTCGCGAAACGATTCTCCGGAACGCTGGAAGTCTCGCCCGGGCTGCTGGCGCCGGCCTATATGGCAATCGCGCTTCCCAAGGGCAGCGCGCTGCGCCATCCGCTCGATCGCGCTTTGGTCGGCGTGACGTCGAGCCCGGACTGGAGCGCGCTCGAAGCGCGCTATTTCGGGCCGTAAAGCCGCGTGCGATCTCCTTCGCGGCTTCGGCACAGATCGGCTAGGCTGCCACATGCCGCCAAACCCATCAGATCTCGCCAGTTTCGAGCGGCCAGCGCGCGCTCTCGTCATCGGCGCCTCAGGCGGTATCGGCGCAGCATTGACCGCGCGCATCGCGGCAGCCGGGCTGGGCGTCGTCACCACGGCGCGCTCGAGCGGATGCGATCTCGTCCTCGACGTGACCGACGAGGCGAGCATCGCCGCGGCCATGGCCGGATTGGCGGGAGCACCGCCGCTGCGGCTGGTCATCGTCGCGACCGGCCTCCTGCACGATGGCGCGTTGCAGCCGGAGAAGAACCTGCGTGCCCTCGACGCGGCGGCGCTCGCGCGCAGCTTCGCCGTCAACGCGATCGGCCCCGCCCTCGTCGCCAAGCACGCCCTGCCGCTGTTGCCGCGCGACGGCAAATGCGTCTTCGCCGCGCTGTCTGCGCGCGTCGGAAGCATCGCCGACAATCGGCTCGGCGGCTGGTATGGCTATCGCGCCTCGAAGGCGGCGCTCAACCAGCTCGTCCGCACGTTCGCGATCGAGATGCAACGGACGCATCCCGACACGATCGTCGCGGCGTTGCATCCGGGCACGGTCGAGACACGGCTCAGCGCGCCGTTCCGCGGCGACCGCGAGACCGTGGCGCCCGATGTCGCGGCCGCGAACCTGCTGCACGTGATCGACGATCTGACGCCCGCCGACAGCGGCGGCTTCTTCGCGTGGGACGGCACCGCAATCCCCTTTTGAACGGCTCGGCATTGCCGCATGGACTTGGCATCCCGCGTCCACTAGCCACCTCGCATGACATCGCGCATCAGAGCCTGGCTCGAAGATCTCGGCGACCAGTTCTGGCTCCGGCCCGCTCTGGTCGTGCTGGCCTGCCTCGTCGCGGCACATCTGGCAGTCCTCGCCGATCACGCGAACGTCCTCGGCACAGAGATGCCGGGCGCCTCGTTCATCTATTCCGGTGGCGGCGAGGGCGCGCGTTCGCTTCTGTCGTCGATCGCCTCATCGGCGATCGGCGTGGCCTCGACGATCTTCTCGATCACCATCGCGGCGCTCTCGCTCGCCTCGGGACAGATGGGGCCGCGGCTGCTGCGCAACTTCGTCCGCGATGCGCGCAACCAGGTCGCGCTCGGCATCTTCCTCGGCACATTCGCCTACGCGCTGATCGTACTGCGCACGGTGCGCACCGCGCAGGAGAACCCGTTCGTCCCGAACATCGCGGTGACGGGCGCGCTGATCCTGGCGCTCGTCTGCGTCGGCACGCTGACCTGGTTCGTCCATCACATCGCCACCTCGATCAACGTCGAGCGCGTCGTCGACACGGTGCACCACGACCTCGTGCGCTCGATCATGGCGCACACGCGCGAGACCGCCGATCTGACGCCACCGTTCGACAAGCTCGCGGGGCAGTCGATCGTCGTCGAAGGCAGCGACTACGTGCAGGCGGTCGACGCCGACGGCCTCGCCGATTGGGCGCAGACGCACGGCATTCGGGTCGCGTTGCGCGTGCGTCCCGGCGACTACGTTCCGCGCGGCGCACCGGTCGCGGTGGCATCGGCGGTCGTCGAGCATGCAGACAAGGCGGTCGGGCGCGCGCTCACCTTCGGGAGCAAGCCGGCCGCGCTGCAGGACATGGAATATTCGGTACGCCAATTGAACGAGATCGCGGTGCGCGCGCTCTCGCCCGGCATCAACGATCCCTTCACCGCCGGCAGCGTGCTCGAGCGCTTCGGCGATGCCCTGTGCCGCCTGAAGCCGCGCCACCTGCCGACGGGTGCGATCGCCCGCGGCGGTCGTATCGTGCTGACCATGCCGGTCACCGATTACGACGGGCTGTGCGACGCGATGTTCCACACGATCCGGCAGAACGCGGCCGGCTCGGCCTATGTGCTGATCCGCATGGTCGAGGTGCTGACGCGCGTCGCCGAGGTGGAGCGCCTCACGTCGCGGCGCACCGTGCTGCGCCGTCACGGCGATCTCGTGAAGGCGATCGCCGGCGACATTCAGGAGGAAGCGGCGCGCGCCGATCTGGCGCGTCGCCACGAGGTGCTCGTCGCCGTGCTCAACGAAGGCAGCGCGGCCACGATGAGCCGCGAACCGGACCCCGCGACGGGCTGAAGGCGAGCCCCTTCGCTCACCGCTGGTGCGCGTAGAAGAAGACTATTCCAAGGTGAGCGATCAAACCATTGGAGCCTTCTACGCTTGCCGAGATGTGCACAAAGGCGATCTTATTTCGGAACCGGACCATCCCCTCCTCATTGGCCCCGCCATGTGTCGCCGACGGCAGCGATGTCGCGGTGGCGCACAGAAGGAAAGGATGAGTTTCTCATGACGTTTACAGCGAACAAGACAGCCCTCGCCGCGGCGCTTGCCCTGACGGCTTCGGTCGGCTTGACGCTGCCGGCCGCAGCGGACGCCTACAGCCACAACTGGTCGCACCATCGTCATCACGCGTGGTCCCAGTCGCACAGTTCGGCATATCGCATGGGCTATCGTCACGGCTTCCGTGACGGCCATTACGCAGCCGCTGACGGCGCGATGACGACGGGCCGCTCGGTCTATGTCGACCCGACCGCGCCGGTCATGGCGCCGCGCGATGGCGGCATCCTCGGCAACGGCGGCCTGCTCGGCACGGGCGTGCTGGGTGGCAACGGCGTGCTCGGCACCGGCGTGCTGGACGGCCAGGGCGCGCTCGGCATCGGCGTTCTCGGCTTCTGATTTGTAAGCGTAGGTAGATAACGTGTCGGCCCGGCGGACGCAGATTCGCCGGGCCTTTTTTATGTTTTCCGCAGATACGCTCGAACCAGACCGCGCGGCGTTAACCTTCCGTCACACGCGTGGCTTTTTTGCCGCGCCGTGGGACAATCCCCACACTTCACACAACCCCCAAGGGCCACCATATCTAGCGTTCCACAGAAAATGGAAAACTATCAGTAGCGATTTTAGAGAATCGCGGCATACTCGATCCGGGGCCACGATACACCACGCCTGGGGACTTCACAGATGCGCTTCGACCGCCGTTTCACGACCGCTGGACACTCGCCCTACGACGCCATCGCGTTCCGCGCGACGAAGAGCGAGATCAAGAACCCGGACGGCTCGGTGGTCTTCTCGCTCGACGGCATCGAGATCCCGGCCGCCTGGAGCCAGGTGGCCTCCGACGTCATCGCCCAGAAGTATTTTCGCAAGGCCGGCGTGCCGGCGCGCCTGAAGGCCGTGGAGGAAAACAGCGTCCCCTCCTTCCTGTGGCGCCACGTCGCCGACGAGGCGGCGCTCGCCACCCTGCCGGAGGCCGAGCGCTTCGGGCCGGAGAAGAGCTCCAAGCAGGTGTTCGACCGACTCGCCGGCACCTGGACCTATTGGGGCTGGAAGGGCGGCTATTTCGACAGCGAGGACGATGCCCGCGCGTTCATGGACGAGCTGCGCTTCATGCTGGCCAGGCAGATGGGGGCGCCGAACTCGCCGCAATGGTTCAACACCGGCCTGCACTGGGCCTACGGCATCGACGGCCCGAGCCAGGGGCACTATTACGTCGACTATGAGACCGGCCGCCTCACCGCGTCCGCCTCGTCCTACGAGCACCCGCAGCCGCACGCCTGCTTCATCCAGTCGGTTGCCGACGACCTCGTCAACGAGGGCGGCATCATGGACCTGTGGGTGCGCGAGGCCCGCCTGTTCAAGTACGGATCCGGCACCGGCTCCAATTTCTCCAAGCTGCGCGGCGAGAACGAGCGGTTGGCGGGCGGCGGCAAGTCGTCGGGCCTGATGAGCTTCCTCAAGATCGGCGACCGCGCGGCCGGCGCCATCAAGTCGGGCGGCACGACGCGGCGCGCCGCCAAGATGGTCGTCGTCGATGCCGACCATCCGGATATCGAGGCCTACATCGACTGGAAGGTGAAGGAGGAGGACAAGGTCGCCGCCCTCGTCGCCGGCTCGAAGGCGATGCAGAAGCACCTGAAGGCGATCCTGAAGGCCTGCGTCAATTGCCAGGGCGACGGCGACGCCTGCTTCGATCCCGAGAAGAACCCGAACCTCAAGAAGGAGATCAAGCTCGCGCGCCGCGCCTTCGTGCCGGACGCGTCGATCCGCAAGATCATCCAGTTCGCCCGCCAGGGGTTTTCCGACCTGAAGCTCGACACCTATACGCTCGACTGGGATTCGGACGCTTATCTCACCGTCGCCGGTCAGAACTCCAACAATTCCGTCCGCATCACCGATGCGTTCCTCGAGGCGGTGGAGAGCGACGGCGACTGGAACCTGACGAAGCGCGTCACCGGCCAGGTGCACAAGACGCTGAAGGCCCGCGACCTGTGGGACAAGATCGGCCATGCGGCATGGCACTCGGCCGACCCGGGCCTGCAGTACCACACGACGATCAACGACTGGCACACCTGCCCCGCCGGCGGTGAGATCGTCGCGTCGAACCCGTGCTCCGAGTACATGTTCCTCGACGACACGGCATGCAATCTCGCCTCGCTGAACCTCATGCAGTTCCGGCGGGATGATCGCTCGTTCGACATCGAGGCCTACGAGCACGCCGTGCGGCTGTGGACCGTGGTGCTCGAGATCTCGGTGCTGATGGCGCAGTTCCCGAGCCGCGAGATCGCGCAGCTCTCCTACGACTACCGCACGCTCGGCCTCGGCTACGCGAACATCGGCGGCTACCTGATGTCGGGCGGCCTCGCCTACGACAGCGACGAGGGCCGCGCGTTCTGCGGCGCGATCTCGGCGATCATGACCGGCATCTGCTACGCGACCTCCGCCGAGATGGCGCGCGAAAGGGGTCCCTTTGCGCGCTTCCAAGAGAACCGCGACTCGATGCTTCGTGTGATGCGCAACCATCGTCGCGCCGCGCATGGCGAGGCGACGGGCTACGAGGCCCTGTCCATCGCACCGGTGCCGCTCGACCGTGCCGCCCTGCCCGACCAGCGCCTCGCCGATGCGGCCGCGGCCGCCTGGGATCGCGCGGTGGCAATGGGCGAGCAGCACGGCTATCGCAACGCGCAGACCTCCGTCGTCGCCCCGACCGGCACGATCGGCCTCGTGATGGATTGCGACACGACCGGGATCGAGCCTGATTTCGCGCTGGTCAAGTTCAAGAAGCTCGCCGGCGGCGGCTACTTCAAGATCATCAACCGCGCGGTGCCGGACGCGCTGCGCACGCTCGGCTATCGCGAGAGCGACATCGCCGAGATCGAAGTGTTCGCCGTCGGCCACGGCTCGCTGCGCCAAGCGCCGGGCGTCAACCACACGACGCTGAAGGCGAAGGGCTTCACCGACGCCAAGCTCGAAGAGGTCGAGAAGGCGCTGGCGTCGGCCTTCGACATCAAGTTCGTCTTCAACAAGTGGACGCTCGGCGTCGACTTTCTGCTCAACGAGCTGCACGTGCCGGCAGAAAAGCTGGAAGACCCGGCGTTCGACGTGCTTACCCATCTCGGCTTCACCAAGCCCGAGATCGAGGCCGCCAACGTGCACGTCTGCGGGGCGATGACGGTCGAAGGCGCGCCGCACCTCAAGCTCGAGCACTATACCGTGTTCGACTGCGCCAACCCGTGCGGGCGCACCGGCAAGCGCTACCTGTCGGTCGACAGCCACATCCGCATGATGGCGGCGGCGCAGCCGTTCATCTCGGGCGCGATCTCGAAGACGATCAACATGCCGAACGACGCGAGTGTGGAGGATTGCAAGGAGGCCTACATGCTCTCCTGGCGCCTCGCGCTGAAGGCCAACGCGCTCTACCGCGACGGCTCGAAGCTGTCGCAGCCGTTGAACGCCCAACTGATCGCCGACGACGAGGACGAGCTCGACGAGGCGCTGGACGCGATCCAGGCGGCGCCGCTGCCGGCCCGCGCCGCCGCCATCGCCGAGCGGATCGTCGAGCGGGTGGTGGAGCGCGTCGAGCGGGTGCGCGACCGCGAGCGCCTGCCCGACCGCCGCAAGGGCTACACCCAGAAGGCCGTCGTCGGCGGCCACAAGGTGTACCTGCGCACCGGCGAGTATCAGGACGGCCGCATCGGCGAGATCTTCATCGACATGCACAAGGAGGGTGCCGCCTTCCGCAGCCTGATGAATAATTTCGCCATCGCGATCTCGGTCGGCCTGCAATACGGCGTGCCGCTCGACGAATATGTCGATGCCTTCACGTTCACCCGCTTCGAGCCCGCCGGCTTCGTGCAGGGCAACGACGCGATCAAGAACGCGACGTCGATCCTCGACTACGTGTTCCGCGAGCTGGCGATCTCGTATCTCGGCCGCAACGACCTCGCGCATGTCGACCCGAGCGAGATCGGCCACGACGTGCTCGGCGGCGGCGAGACGCAGGGCAAGGGGCCCGCGCCCGAGGTGCCGGCGGCGACGCAGAAGTTCGTCTCCAAAGGGTTCGTGCGCAACAAGGCCGACAAGCTGATGCTGGTGCAGGGCAGCACCTACGGCTCCTTCGTCGGCCCGCAGGTGCCGACGGCACTCGCCTCGCCGATGCTCGCCAGCCACGGCGCGACGGCCCTGAAGCCGGACGAGACCGCCGAGACCGCGCTGCGCGACGTCGCCGCCGCCCTGCACGACCTCGGCGCGGTGGAACCGGAGGTGTCCACCGCCGAGAAGCGCACGGTCGCGCGGATGAAGGGGTACACGGGCGAAGCCTGCGGCGAGTGCGGCAACTTCACGCTGGTGCGGAATGGGACGTGCCTGAAATGCGACACGTGCGGCGGAACGAGCGGGTGTAGCTGACGCCATCTCACAATCTGTGAGGACACCCATAGTTTGTCCGTATAGACCCAAAGTATCATCGCGAATGCCCTCAAAGCGACGTCAGAGGGCATCTGCAAAGCCAAGGGAGACAAGGCATGAAGCAGCCCGGCCTCGATGGTCGCCATCGCGACAGAGACGGTGAGATCCGCCACAAGCGACGGGACACACTCGTGCGCACGCTGCGGGACGAGTACGGCCCCGACTTCGTCAAAGGCTATCGCTCCGACGCACAGCTTGGGACGGTGCTCGATAAGGAAGGCGCCGCCTCTCTCCACGAGCTTCTGAAGAAGTAAGCACCTCCAACTCAAGGGCTCGCGGCCGGGGGGGTGTCGGCGAGCAGTCATTCCCAATGAGCGTCAATTTTCGGGGCGACCCGTTATCCGACAAGCAGATTGCCGACCACGCTGAGACCCTCCGCCGCCATCACGGCCTCGGAGACATCGACGTCGCGGACGTGGTCGCCGCGCTTGAGTGCAAGACGATACCGACGCGGTTCGGCGAAAAGAGCTTCGGCTACCAGATCGTCGACGACGAAGTCCTCGGCGGGGACGAGGCGGTCACGCTCATCACTTCTACGAATGTCCGGGTCCGGCTCAGCCGAACAACCTTCGAACGCGCCGTGGCCCAGGACCGCCGATCACGGCTGACCATTGCCCACGAGTTGATGCATGGCGTCTTGCACGCGAACGAGGTGCCACTGGCTCGGGCGAAGCAGCAGACCGAAGCCCGGTACATCGCGCCGTTCGTGTCCGTCGAGCGCCAGGCCAACGTCGGCGCATCAGCCTACCTCATCACCGACGCAATGCTCCGGGCGGCGCGGTCAGCCGCCGACCTCGCGGACTTCGCCCGCGTCAGCTTCGAGGTCGCGGAAATACGCTGGGAACGGCACCAAAAAACGCTCCAGCGGCACGAAGTGCACGCGCGCCTCAAGGCGCTCAAGACAGAGCTCGCTGGCTCGGAAGGCGAGGATCCAATCGCCGAACGGTTCTTGTGTCCGTCCTGCGGTACACGCTCCCGGCTTCCGATCGGCGTCCGCTACCTATGCGTCGGTCCGTGCGATCGCATCATCGACGGGTTCGCGGACGGCGACGGACCGGTAACGTGAGTTCAGGCGAGGAAAGCGACGATCAAGATCGCGGCACGTTCGCGACGGTTAGGCTGCCAGCACAATGGAACATCGAGGGGAAGGTCGCGGGAAGTCTCGTCAGGCAGCTGCGCATTCCGACCTGCGAGGCGCAGGCCCAACTGGCCCGATCAGGGACGGCCCGATCGCCAAAAAGCAACTTGGTCCTCGCGAGCGGTACGAGCATCGCCCTCAAGGTCAGGCGATCGCCGCTGCCGGCCGGCGCGCCCGAGACGATCTACACGACCGACATCGAGGCGTTCTCTGCAGGTCGTAGCGACCCTGCGGAGGCCCGTTGGCTGTCACCAGCGTCGCACCGACCAGACCGAATGTCGCCGGAGGAAGCGCAGGAGGCGCGCGAGGCCGCGCTGGCGTCGTGGGAGCATCGCTTCGAATTCAAAGAGGAGCGGCGGATCGGCGACCGAACGGTCGCCACAGGACTCAGACCGCCCCAGGTCGGTGCCCTCTACGGCATCCTTGCGCATTGGAAAGTCTCTAGTGCGCCGGCCACTGTGGTCATGCCGACCGGCACCGGCAAGACCGAGACGATGCTCGCCCTGCTCACCCGGGAATCCCTCGGACGCCTCCTGGTCATCGTCCCGACCAATTACCTGCGAGAGCAGATCGGCGACAAGTTCGTTACTCTCGGCCTCCTCAAGACCCTCGGCGTCCTTAATGCCGAGGCGACCTATCCCGTGGTCGCCCTTCTCGAGCGCAAGCCGAAGACGCCGGACGAGGTGGATGCGGTCTTCACGCGCTGCAACGTGGTGGTCACGACGATGTCTATCGCCGGCCAGTGCACCGAAGCCGTCCAGCGGCGGATGGCCGAGCTCTGCACCCACCTCTTCATCGACGAGGCGCACCACATCTCGGCGCGAACCTGGGACGCCCTGCGCAAGCGCTTCGCAGCCAAGCCCATCGTCCAGTTCACCGCCACGCCGTTCCGGAACGACGGCAAGCTCGTGGACGGAAAAGTCGTGTTCAACTACCCGCTGCGGAAGGCCCAAGTCGAGGGCTACTTCAAACAGATCCGCTTCAAGCCCGTCGACGAGTTCGACCTCCAAGAGGCCGACCAGACGATCGCCGAGGCGGCAATCGAGCAGCTTGCCGCCGACCGACGGGAGCACCGCCCACATCTCATGATGGCAAGGTGTGCCGACATCAAGAGGGCGAAGCACGTCCACGCCATCTACGAGAAGCTCGCGCCGTCGACCCAGCCCCTGCTCCTCCACAACGAGGTGTCGGCTCTGGAACGGCGCGACGGCTTAGCCGCGCTGCGCGCTGGAAGGTCGACCGTAGTCGTCTGCGTCGACATGCTCGGCGAAGGTTTCGACCTTCCCGAATTGAAGATTGCTGCCATCCACGACCCTCACAAGAGCCTAGCCGTGACGCTCCAGTTCACGGGGCGCTTCACCCGCACGCGCAGCGATCTCGGCGACGCCACCATGATAGCCAACATCGCCGACCCCAAGGTCGAGGATTCGCTGCGCGACCTCTACGCCGAAGACGCCGATTGGAACGTCATTCTGCGCGACTTGAGCGAAGGCGCCAACAAGCGCCACGCAAAGCGCTCAGAATTCATGGACGCCTTCCAGAACCTGCCCGAGACAGTCTCGCTGCGGAACATCTTCCCGAAGATGAGCACGGTCGTCTTCCGCACCGCCACGACGAAATGGCGTCCGGAACGAGCCGAAGCCGCCATGGGAAACATCGAGATACATGCCGGGCCGACGATCAGCGAGCGGGATAAGGTCCTGCTTCTGGTCACGCGAGAGCACGAGAACGTCGCATGGGGCGACATACGCGACATCCGCAACACCGAATGGCATCTCTACCTCGTCCACTGGCACGAGCCGCTCGGGCTGCTCTTCGTCAACAGCTCCAACAACAGTAGCGTGCACGAGGGACTCGCGAAGGCGGTCGCTGGAGCGGACGTCGCCCTGATACGCGGCGAGGATGTGTTCCGATCGCTTCACGGCATCAGCCGCATGGTCCTGACGAACCTCGGGCTTAGCGACCTCATCAACATGAAGCTGCGCTTCAGCCTGCATGTCGGATCCGACATCTCAGATGTGCTGCCGGACGCGGTCCGCATGAACAAGCGCAAGTCCAACCTCTTCGCGCGGGGATACGAGAACGGCGCGCGAACCTCAATGGGATGTTCCTTGAAAGGACGCGTTTGGTCTATGCGCGTCGCGACGGACATCTCCGAATGGATCGAATGGTGCGAGGCCGTCGGCAACAAGCTCATCGACAACACGATCTCGACAAAGGCGGTCTTCGACAACGTCGTCCTGCCGAAGCGTGTCACCGACAGGCCGGCCCTCGTTCCCCTGTTGATCGAGTGGCCTGACACCTTCCTCCTGCGTAACGAAGAAGCGGTGGAGGTGGAGATCGCCGGGGAGCGGGCCTCGCGCCTCGATGCCGAGTTGAAGATCCTCGACTTCACGACCACGGGGCTGATCCGCTTCCAGGTCGCAACGCCGGGACAGTCGGCCGACTACAAGGTGCGCTTCGGGGCCAGCGGCGTCAGCTTCGAGAGCGACAGCGCCTTCCGAGCCGAATTCGTCATCGGACGCAAACGGCTCACGCTCAGCGAATGGTTCAAGGAGGAGCCGCCGCCGATCCGCTTCGAGAATGGCGCCTATCTCGAAAGCGACGAGTTGTTCGAGCTTCCGGCCGGCGCGACACGGCAGCCCTTCGACCCGGATCGCATCGAGCCTTGGGACTGGTCCGGAGTGGACCTCGCGAAAGAGTCGCAACGTCTCGAAAAGCGCGCCGACTCGGTCCAGCGACGCGTGCTCGACAGGCTCCTCTCAGACGCTGCCTTAACGAGGATGGCGGTCGTCTTCGACGACGACGGCACCGGAGAGGCCGCCGACATCGTCAGCATCGGGGTTCAAGGAGACCGCCTCCTCGTCGACCTCTACCACTGCAAATACTCCTCCGCTGCCAACCCGGGCGCGCGCGTCGACGACCTCTACGAAGTGTGCGGCCAAGCGCAGCGAAGCGTGCATTGGCGTAGCGACACGCTGAACCTGATCCGCCATCTGCGCGGGCGGGAGGAAGCGCGCCGGCGGTCCCTCGGCGCAGCGCACGTGACCCGCTTCGAGCGCGGCGACGTGAGAAAGCTGCGCGAGATCATGAAGGCCGCACAGAGACTGATACCCGAATTCCGGATCTTCATCGTGCAGCCGGGCCTGTCGAAGAAGACGGCCAACCAGAAGCAGCTCGAACTCCTGGCCGCGACGGAATCCTATCTGATGGATACCTCGGCCATCCCTCTGCACGTGATCGCCAGTCCGTGAGCCACGTGGCGCGATCAGAAGTCGGAGCGAGCAATCGAAACCGATGCGAAGGCGTAGGAGATGACACGAGATGACCAAGCGCATCCTGATCTTCGCCGACGGTACCGGCAACGAAGGCGGCCTTCTGCCGGACGAGAGCCGGACGAACGTCTACAAGCTCTACCGCGCGACGCGGAACGATCCGGAATCGTCGATCGCCCCCCCGAACGCTTCGGCGCGGGTCCTTCGCACGCCGGGGCAAGCGCGGAAGCGCTCGCCGCCGTGGAGCGGGCATCGGAGGCGATCCGCGCGAAGGACGCCAAGAGCGCCGAACAGTCGCATTCGCCAAATGGTGGCAAGACCCGGCGATCCCGAAGGAGGTGGAGACCTTCGCGATGATGTCTGGCCTGCTGCCGGTTCGGTAGACACCGCCTTCAGCTAATCCCGCTTGCTGCTCGAACTCGACAGGGCTGAGATAGCCGATCGTCGAGTGCCCGCGGGTCGTGTTGTAGAACCTCTCGATGTAGTCGAACACGTCGGCCCTGGCGGCGTCGCGTGTTCGATAGACCTGACGTCTGATCCGCCCGGTCTTCAGCGACGAGAAAAAGCTCTCCATCGCCGCGTTGTCCCACACGTTGCCCGATCGGCTCATCGAGCAGGTGACGCCGTTGTCGTTCATCAGCGTCTGGAACTGCTGGCTGGTATATTGAGCGGACTCAATCGGTCGTCGCAACTCCCTTCGCAGGAGGTTGCAATGAAAATGCGAAAGCGGCGTTCCAATCGGTCAGGACGAGCGCCATTGCCGTCTCCTGGCCGCCCATCACTCGCCGGGCGCGATGATCGACGACGGTTCTGGGCAGCGATCGCAAAGGGTTTATCGAGTGAGGATGCTGCGATTGGAGCTGGTGTGTCACAGGCCGTCGGAACGAGATGGTTTCGAGAGGCGGGCGGCATGCCACCAACGATGTTTGGACCGTCGGCCGCTCCGTTGTCGGGACGATATCTCGCGCTGGCGGAACGTGAGGAGATCGCGCTTCTGCGCGTGCAAGGCGTATCCATGCAGGAGATCGCCCGTCGGCTCGGTCGAGCCGCGTCGACCATCTCCCGCGAGTTGAGGCGCAACGCCGCCACCCGTAGTGGCGGTTTCGATTACCGCGCCACGACGGCCCAGTGGCATGCTGATCGGTCGGCGCGCCGCCCGAAGCAGAAGCTGGTGACCAATACCGCGTTGCGCGCCTACGTGCAGGAGCGGTTGGCAGGTCTTGTAGTCTCGTCCGACGGTCGATCGGTTCCGGGACCGAGCGTATCGTGGAAAGGTCGTCGGCACGGCCAGCGACAGGATCGTCGATGGGCCAAGGCGTGGAGCCCCGAGCAGATCGCTCGGCGGTTACCGATCGACTTTCCCGACGACGAGGACATGCGCATCAGCCACGAAGCCATCTACCAGGCGCTCTACGTTCAAAGCAGGGGCGCGCTTCGTCGCGACCTGACGGCGTGCCTGCGGAGCGGGCGCACACTGCGAACTCCGCGGGCGCGGGCGCGAAGTCGGGGAAAGGCGTTCCTTTCACCCGAGATCATGATCAGCCAGCGTCCGGCCGAAGTCGCTGATCGTGCAGTGCCGGGCCATTGGGAAGGCGACCTCATCCTGGGCCTTGGCAGCTCGGCGATCGGCACGCTTGTCGAGCGAACGACGCGCTTTACAATGCTCCTGCACCTTCCTCGCTTGGCTGGGCATAGCAGCGAACCGCGAGTGAAGAACGGGCCGCCGCTTGCGGGGCATGGCGCCCGAGCCGTTCGAGACGCCATCGCGAGCACCATCGTCACTCTGCCCGAAGAACTGCGCCGGTCGCTCACTTGGGATCAGGGCGCCGAGATGGCTCAGCATGCGCGTCTCAAGATCGACGTCGGCGTCGATGTCTACTTTTGCGATCCGCAAAGCCCGTGGCAGCGCGGTACCAATGAGAACACCAACGGCTTGTTGCGGCAGTACTTTCCGAAGGGCACTGACCTCAGCATGCACACCACTCAGGACAACGCCGCCGTGGCTGCGGTACTCAATGCACGCCCCCGGAAAACGCTTGGCTGGAAAACGCCCGCAGAGGCGCTTGACGAATGGCTCCAGCAAACCGAAAAACAGCGCGTTGCGACCACCATTTGAATCCGCCTTGGCTGCCCTGGTCGGAATGGTGCAGCAGCGCGTCAGGCTTGCCCCGCCGCCAGATCGCCATCACCAGCGCATCGGCGACGAGCTGCGCGTTCATCTCCGCCTTCATCGACCAGCCGACGACGCGGCGCGAGAACAGGTCGATCACGGCCGCCACGTAGAGCCACCCTTCGGCCGTCCAGATGTAGGTGAAGTCGGCAATCCACTTCTGGTTCGGCCGTTCCGCATTGAACGCGCGATCGAAGACGTTCGATGCTGGCGAGATCAACCACTCGCCCTCGTCCTTCGGAAGACCCCGACGACGTGGACGCGCCCGCAACGCCTCGCCTCGCATCAGCCGTTCGATCTTGTGCAGGCCGCATGATACGCCGTCCGTAAGAACATCTCGCCAGACCCGGCGAGCCCCGTAGGTACGGGCACTGGCTACGAAGCTCGATCGAACCTTCTGCATGATCGCCTCGTCCGTCAGAGCTCGCGCACTGCGGGGCCGGTTGAGCCAGGCATGAAAGCCCGACCGGGAGACGCCCAAGGCTTCGCATTGCCATGCCACCGGCCAAACGGATCGGTGCTTCGCGATGAAGCCGAACTTCATATCGACTCCCTCGCGAAGTAGGCTGCGGCCTTTTTTAGGATATCGCGCTCCGCTTTGAGCTTGCTGACCTCACGCTGCAGCCGATCGATCTCGAGCTGATCCGGCTTCATCTGGCCAGCACCCGGAAACGCCTGCGCCGGATCGGCCGACAGCTCCTTCACCCACTTGCGCAGCACGTTCTCGTGCACGTCGAGATCACGGGCCGCCTGAGCTACCGCGACGCCGCCCTCCTTGATCAGCCGTACCGCCTCGACCTTGAACTCACGCCTGAACTTCCGTCGTTGCATCTGCCACCTCCGGCTTCATGAAAACACCTAATCTCGGTGTCCACGAAACCGGCAGCAGGCCACTCCTCAACGCTGGATGTGCTGGCGGATGTCGGCAACTGGCCCGTTAGTTGTTGGTCCGCTTTTAGTGGGCGCGGCACGAAAGCTGACGTCTCCCCTCGCCCTGTCACCGATGCGGCTCGACATTTGATGCTCTGCCGATCTTCCATTGAAAAGGTGGCTCGGTCCGGTTGACGGCATAGTCGCCCGTGACCCTATCTTTGTAGACGCGAGGATTGTGCGACGAGATCGCGCGCGCGTTACGCCAGTGGCGGTCGAGACCTTGGGTCAGGCTGATCGCTGAAGCCCCGAGTGCGTCGAACAGGATCGTCGTCGAATCGAGCACGAGAGTCGTGACGATGCTTTGAGCTTGGCCGAGCTCCAGCTCCGTTTGGATGTTGATGGCTTTGGCGGCGTCTTCCGGCAGATCCGCGACACGAGCTTCGTAGGCACGCTGCACAGCTTCGGCCGCCTGTCGGGTGATCGCTGCCGCCGCGTAGGCCGACGCATGAAGACGACCGACGACCTGCAGGATCTGCGGGTCGAGGGCGGAACGCGCCGCGGCGCCATGCGAGTAGGCGCGCGTTCGTAGGCGTACCGCCAAAGCAGTCTCGTCAGCCGCTGCCCGTGCGATGCCGGTCAGCGTGGCGAGATGGACGGCCTGGTAGAATGCCGGCGCATACGGCAACCGCAGCGCCGACCGCACGGGCTCGCCTTCGACGAGGGCGTCATGGAAGATCGCCGTACCGCTCGCCGTCAGCGTCTGTCCGAACCCGTCCCAATCGTCGACGACCTCGACGCCAGGCCCTTTGGCGGGAACGATCACCGCGACCTCCTCGCCGGCCTCGTCGAGGCCGGTGACGTCGATCCAGTCCGCGTAGAGCGATCCGGTCGTGTAATATTTGCGCCCGGTCAGCCGCCAACGTCTGTCGCGCCGATGAATGCGCGTGAGGAAAGTCCCGACGGGGGTCGGCCCCGTCTCCGACCACGCGCCGCCGAACAACGCGCCCTTGCCGATGCGATCGAGCCAGATGTCTCGATGCGCGTCGTGCGGAGCGCCGAGCGTATCCTCGGCGAAGCCGAAGTGCACGCGCAGCGCCTGGGTCAGGTTCGAATCCGCGGCGGCAAGCTCCGTCAAAAGCTCGAGCAGTTCCGCAACGTCGGCGCCTGCACCCCCGTAGCTTTCCGGGAGCCGCACCGCACCGAAGCCGGCCTCGCGCAACCAAGCGATGGCCTCGAACGGCAGACGCCGGTGCCGTTCGCGATCGATCGCATCAGCACGGATACGATCGAAGACCGGGCGAAAGCGCGCAGCAAGCGCCTCGTAGCGCGCGCTCGGCGGTCCACCGCGCGGCGTCCAAGGATCGGCCGTGCCGGCTTGATCAGAGATGCCGGAGCTTGTCATGGGTGCATCGCCTCTCGCTGGATCGTAGGTTGGCGCGGTGACTTGCCTCCGAGGTAGATGTCGCCGAGCGCGCCGTCGGCCGCGATCGTCGAGGCGGGCCCGGACTTCGCAACGAGGCCGTTGTCCAGGACGTAAGCCTGGTCGGCGTAGTCGAGCACCAGCGCGTTCTGCTCGGCCAACAGGACGCTGAGGCCCTCGCCCCGGTTCAACCCGCGGACGATCTCGAAAATCTCCTCGACGATGATCGGCGCAAGACCCATCGAGGGCTCGTCGAGCAGCAGGAGCTTCGGCCGGGTCATGAGCGCGCGGCCGAGCGCGACCATCTGCTGCTCGCCGCCGGAGGTGAGCCCAGCTTTTGCCGCGCGCCGTTCCCCCAGGCGCGGGAACCACGCGAAGATGCGATCGATATCATCGGCCAGCTGGCGACGGCCCGGCTTGCGCAGGAAGCCGCCGAGCCGCAGATTCTCTTCAACGGTGAGGTGCGGGAAGACATGCCGCCCCTCCAGGACCTGCACGACGCCTCGGCCGACCAAAGAGGACGGATCCATCCCGATCGCGTTCTCGCCTTTCAGGCGGATCGTGCCGCGTCGCACGGCGCCGCGTCGGCTTGCGAGGAGGTTCGAGATGGCGCGCAGCGTCGTCGTCTTGCCGGCGCCGTTGGCGCCCAGCAGCGCGACGACCGTGCCGGCTTCGACGCGGAGGCTGAGACCACGAAGCGCCGCGATGGCGCCGCCATAGGTGACCTCGATCCGATCGATATCGAGAAAGATGGTCTCCGAAGTGGTCATGCCGCATCGTCCTTCGGAGCGTGGGTGCGTCCGTTGCCACCAAGGCGACGCAGTCCTGCCAGCACGCCGTCCGGCTCCTTGATGAGGAGGAACACGATCAGGCCGCCGAACAGGATATGTTGCAGGTTTTCGATCTGTCCGCCATCGACCCTTCCGCCGAACGTCAAAGCGGCGATCCGATCGAGGGCGAGGGGCAGAAGGACGATGAACGCGGCGCCGACGAAGCTGCCGCCGATGCGACCCATGCCGCCGATGATGATCACGAACATCACCTGAAACGACCGATCGAGATCGAAGCTGCGCGCGTCGACCGTGCCGAGATAGGCGAAGGCCCAAAGCGCGCCGGCGATCCCGCAGATGAAGGCGCCGACGAAGAAGGCCTCGAGCTTCGCGGTGCCGACGGGAACGCCGATCACTGCGGCCGCGACATCCATGTCGCGCACCGCCATCCAGCTGCGGCCGGTGCGGCTGGTCACGAGCTTCCAGGCCAAGGCTGCCAAGACGACGACGACGGCGAGCGCCAGCGCGTAGCGTCCCCGCGGGCTCGACAGGTCGTGCCCGAAAATCTCGAGGCGGGGCGCCGAGATGGAGCTCGCGGACGCATAGTTGGAGAACCACGGATATTGGTTGAGAGCCCATTCGATGAGGAACTGCGCGGCCAGCGTCGTCGCGATGAGGTAGAAGCCCTTGATGCGCAGGCTCGGCAGTCCGGCGACGAGGCCCACGAAACCGGCGATCATGCCGCCACCTATCAGGCTCACCGGCAGCGGAAGGCCGGGCAGCCGAACGAGAAGGTTGTAAGTCGCGTAGGCGCCCACCGCCATGAAGGCGCCGGTGCCGAGCGAGGCTTGCCCGGCGTAGCCCATCGTCAGGTTTAGGCCGAGGCCGGCGAGGGACATGACGAGGAACGGGATCAAGATCGCGTCGAACCAATAGTCCCCGAGAACGAAGCCCGCACCGACGGCCGCGAGGAGTGTCGCTGCAAGGGCGATCAAAGACAGCGAAAACCGCAAGGCGAGGAGCCGCTGACCCCGGACGATCGACAGCGACGTCAGGTTCGTCATCAGATCCTCTCGATCGCGCGATCGCCGAAAAGACCAGCGGGCCGGACGAGCAGAAAGGCGACCGCGAGGCAGTAAGCGAACCACGTCGACACGCTGCCGCCGAGAAGCGGGCCCAGGTAGACTTCCGCCAGGCTATCGCTGGCGCCGACGATGAGGCCGCCGACGATGGCGCCGGACAGCGACGTGAAACCGCCGATGATGAGCACCGGCAGAGCTTTCAGCACGACGAAGGTGAGCGAGAACTGCACGCCCTGACGCGAGCCCCACAAGAGGCCGGCGACGAACGCAACGACGCCCGCCACGGCCCAGACGGCGGTCCACAAAGGCGGAAGCCGAATCCCGATCGATAGGGCCGCCTCCGTGTCGTCGGCGATCGCGCGCAGCGACAGGCCCACTCGCGTGAAGCTGAAGAGGAGCGTCAGGATCGCGACCAGAAGCCCGGCGACCGCTGCGGCGAAGAGGTCGAAGCTGCTGATCTGGATCCCATGGACCTCGAG
Organism: Beijerinckiaceae bacterium; assembly: GCA_965277735.1. Lineage (GTDB taxonomy): Bacteria > Pseudomonadota > Alphaproteobacteria > Rhizobiales > Beijerinckiaceae > RH-AL1. Next base: position 1,227,766 of record CBDIDO010000003.1, on the reverse strand, counting down.
CGGGACGTCGGGGATGCCGAGATCGAGCTGATGGACGCTGGCGCCCATGAGGAGCTGGGCCGCGCCTTCGATCACGTAGGACAGGCCGAGCGTCGCCATGAACAGGGTCATGGGCGATCGGTTGACCAAAAAGCGCAAGACAAGCCGCTCGATGAGCATCGCGAGCCCGGTCATGACGGCGATAGTCGCCGGCACAGCGACCGCTAGGGGGACGCCTTTTTCGGTCAACGTCACGTAGGTGAGCGCGGCGCAGAGGACCATAGCGCCCTGGGCGAAATTGAAGACGCCGGAGGCCTTGTAGATCAGCACGAAGCCGATCGCGACGAGCGCGTACATGGCCCCTGCCAGAAGGCCGCCGATAAAGGTTTCGACGAAGAAGCTCATGCGTGCGCCGCCACTCGCGCCTTGCCGAGATAGGCGGTGATCACAGCAGGGTCGCTTCGCACATGATACGGCGGCCCGTCGGCGACCTTCCGTCCGTAGTCGAGCACGACGACGTGGTCCGAGAGGTCCATGACGATGCCGATATCGTGCTCGATGAGGACGATAGAGAGGTCGAAAGACGACTGCGCCTGCCGGATGTGGTGGCTCATCTCGACCTTCTCGTCGGCGTTCAGGCCGGCCATGGGCTCGTCGAGCAGCAGGAGAGTGGGCTTGCCGATGAGGGCCCGGGCCAGATCCACGCGTTTCTGCACCCCATAAGGCAGTGCCGCGACGACGCTGTCGCGGTAGCCGGAAAGATCGAGAAACTCGAGCACTGAATCGGCGCGACAGCCGAAGTCCCGCCGCTCAGCGGCGTCGCGTCCCATGCCGAGCGCGTTCTCGAAAAGCGAGGCACGGGCGTGCCGCGAAAGACCGGCTAAGACATTGTCGAGAACAGTGAGGCGGGAGAACAGCGCCGCATGCTGGAAGGTGCGGCCCATGCCCCTCCGAGCCATGGCCAACGGCGTGATCCGACGGCAACGAATACCGTCGAGCACCACCTCTCCCGCGTCGGCGCGATAGACGCCGTTCAGGATGTTGAGGAGAGAGCTCTTCCCGGCTCCGTTCGGACCAATCAGGGCGCAGACTTCGCCTCGTGCGACGGCGAACGACACCTTGTCCAGCGCCTGGACGCCCTTGAAGGCGAGCGACACGCTTCGCAGCTCCAGAATAGGTTCGCCCTGCGCATTCATTCGGCGGCAGCGGAGCCGACGCTGCCCCGGGCCTTCACCGCCTCGATGTCGCGATAGGCGTGAGCCGGATGCGTCTCCGGCAGCAGGGCGCCGCGCCCGAAAAGTTTTTCGCGCAACGTTCCTGGGCGATAGGCCCGCGGATAGGCCCCGCGCCGCTGCAGCTCGGGGACGAGCAGGTTCACTGCATCCTCGAAGCTCCCCGGCGTCACCGCATAGGCGAGGTTGAACCCGTCGACGTCGGTCTCTTCCACCCATTCCTGCAGCTGATCGGCGACCGTCGAGGGCGAACCGACGAAGACCGGGCCGATGCCGCCGATGCCGCCCCAGCTGGCCAGCTCCTCGATCGACCACGTCTTCTCGGAGCCTGCGAAATGCTCGACCATCGAGACGATCGCATTCGTCTCGACCTTCTTGACGCTGTCGCTTGGCTTGTATTGCCCGAAGTCGATGCCGCTCCAGCCCGACATGAAGACGAGCGAACCGTCGTAGGACGCGTAAGACCTGTACTCCTCCAGCTTCTTCTGCGCCTCGGCATCCGTCTCGCCGAGGATCACGGTGGTAAGATTGTAAATCAGCACGTCGTTCGGGCTGCGGCCGGCAGAGGCAGCCTTCGCGCGCACATCCGACACGTAGGCCTTCAACAGGGACTTCGCTGGTGCGGCGACGAAGACGCATTCGGCATGGCCGGCTGCGAACGTTTTGCCGGGACCCGACGCGCCGGCTTGGTAGAGAACGGGCGTACGCTGCGGCGATGGCTCGCAGAGATGATAGCCCGGCACGTCGAAATATTTGCCGCGATGGGCGATCTCATGGACCTTTGCGGGATCGGTGAAGATGCGTCGCTCGCGGTCGCGTAGCACGGCACCGTCCTCCCAGCTGCCCTCGAACAGCTTGTAGAGCACCTCGACGTATTCTTCTGCGACCTCGTAGCGGTTGTCGTGCCGGCGCAGGCCGAGCGTCCCGACGTTCTTTGCGCCGCTCTCGAGGTAGGAGGTGACGATGTTCCAGCCGACGCGGCCCTTCGTGTGGTGATCGGCCGTCGAGAGCCGCCGCGCGAAGGTGTAGGGATGCTCGAACGAGGTCGACGCGGTAATGCCGATACCGAGGTGCTCTGTGGCAAGCGCAATGGGCGCCGCGAGCTGCAGCGGATCGTTGACAGGGATCTGCGCCGCCTGATGTAGCGCGTGCCAATTCGAACCCTTGTAGACGTCGTAATAGCCGATCACATCGGCGATGAAGATGCCGTCGAAGATGCCGCGCTCGAGCGTGCGCGCAACATCCTGCCAGTACTCGAGATCCTTGTAGCGCCACGAGGTGTCGCGGGGATGCGCCCACAGGCCGGGGGATTGATGGCCGACGCAATTCATGTCGAAGGCGTTGAAGCGTATTTGTCGCGTCATCAAACCATCTCGCGTCTCTTCGTGACGTCTAGTCCTTGCCCGCGGAGCGGTTCGAACCCGCATGCGGCGACGTAGAGCCTATCCGCGCGGCGACCGCGACTTCAATGGAATAAGTTGGTATATTTACTATCGAGGTGGGATAGCGGTCCCTTAGGAGTCCCGAAAAACGTAATTTTTGTCTTCTGTCGCCGCGCCGCTGGGCGGCCGACTGTCACGCTTTTCGTCTCAAGCCACCATGATCGGCGGCCCGGAACAGCGGGATGACGTCGCGCCCGAAGGCCGGCAGCTCGTCCGTGAAATGCAGGAAGGCGCACAGCATCATGTCGACGCCGACCTCCTCGTAGGCACCGATCCTCTCGGCGATCAGCTCGGGCGGCCCGAAGAGACGCGTCTTGAAGCCGTCGTTCGGCTGCACGAGGTTGGCGTAGCTCGAATCGGCCCACATGCCGACCTTTTCCGCCGTCGAGGCGCCGGCGTTGCGCGCCTGATCTGCGAACGCCTGGACGACTTTCGGATCGGCGCCGGCAATGATCGCCTGCAGCTGCTCGAGGGCCTCGTGCTCGGTCGGCCGCTGGATGACGAATCCGTTGAGGCCGAACTTAACGCTCCGACCCGCCGCGGCGGCCAGCCAGCGGACCTCCTCGATTTGCTCCCTGACGCCGTCGACCGAATTCCCGTTGAGAAAGTACCAGTCAGAATGGGTCGCCGCCATGCGACGTGCCGCCTTCGAGTTGCCGCCCTGGAAGATCTCCGGATGCGGCTCCGACACGGGGCGCGGCTTCAGCCATCCCTCGTTTATGCGGTAGAAGTCGCCCTTGAACGTCACGATGTCCTGCGTCCAGAGGCGCTTCAGCACCTCGATGAATTCTTCCGAGCGGCGGTAGCGCTCGTCGTGGTCGAGCCATGGCTCGCCGAAGGCGCGGAACTCATCGCGGAACCAACCACTCAACACGTTGATGGCGAAGCGCCCGTGCGAGAAGACGTCGATCGTCGCACCCATCTTGGCGACCATGGCGGGGTGCCAGAAGCCGGTATGCACGGCGCTGATGAGCTTCAGTCGCTGGGTTCGTGCGGCCAGGACGGCGGTACAGGTGACCGCCTCCTGCTGCAGCTCCCAGCCATGACTGGCGATGAACCGGGCCGGCGCCAGGCCGTATTCGAAACCGAGCTTTTCGGCTGTTACGGCGAGATCGGCGTTGTATTCGAGGCTCCAGTCGGTCCGCTGCGGGACGTTGCTGATCACAAACCCGCCGCTGCCGAGCGGCATCCAATATCCGAAGCGCATGCGCTTTCTGTCCCGCTTGAAAGGGTCTGCCCCGGACGACGCCACTGCCCGGGGTCACAGGTTCAGTTGGTGGCGGCTCGCGGAACGATCCCACGTTCCTTCGCATAAGCGGCGGCGCGCTCGTAGATGAGCGGCAGCAGCAGATCCCTGTCGGACTTGACCCAGCTGTGCGAGACGACATGCCAGGCATCGCCGTCCCATTGGATGATCTTGCCGGCGCCGCCGCCTTCGTGGTCCGTGATCGAAAGCTTGAGCGGCTGCTCGAGCCCGACTGCGCCGATCTCCGCCAGACGCTTGTCGTCGAGATCAAGATGCTCGAGCCCCCATTGCGCCTCCTCGCCGTCGATCGGGTGGACGCCGAAATGTTTCTGCGCCGTGCGGATCGCCTCGACCGCGATGATGGCTTCGTCGACGCCCGAATTATAGTAGACCGAGCCAAAGCTTCGCGGGTCCTTCAGGTCGCTCAGCCCCTTGTCGACGATGTTCGTTTTGAGCTTCTTCAGGATCTCGAAGTCCTTGCCAGCAGGAAAGGGCGTGATGGCCAGGTAGCCCTTCGCTGCGGCACCGGCGGGACGCACGTCCTCCTCCGACCCCGACCAGACCCCGCCGATCACGTGATCGATCGGAAATCCCGTACGCGCCGCGGTCTTGATCGCGACGGGCGTCATCACGCCCCATCCACGGAGAAACACCCAGTCCGGCTTCAGACGACGGATCTGCGCCCATTGCGCGGATTGATCATTGCCCGGGTGAGGCACCGGGATCTCGATATCCTCGAAGCCGTACTTCTTCGCCAGGAAGGCGAGCGGCGTCTGAGTCTCCTTGCCGTAGGGCGAGTCGTGGTAGACAGTCGCGATCTTCAAGCCCTTCAGCTTGTCCTTGCCGCCAACCTTCTCGGCGATGAAGTTGATGACGGACGACGCCTCACTCCAAAAACTGAAGACGGTCGGAAAGCTGTAGGGAAACACACGGCCGTCGATCGCCTCGGTGCGGCCGTAGGCGATCGTCACGAGAGGGATTTTGTCGGCGACAGAGCGATCGGTCAGCGCCTTCGAGATCGGATCGCCATGCGGCAGGAAGATCGGCACCGGCGACCCGTCGCGGCCGCCCTTGACCCGTTCGTAGCACTCGACGCCCTTCTCGACCGCCCAATTCGTCTCACACTCGTCCCAGACCAGCTTGATGCCGTTGATCCCACCTTCGACTTCGTTCACGTAGCGGAAATAGTCGATCTCGCCCGCCCATACGGGTATTCCACTGGACGCGTAGGCCCCCACACGGAACGTCGCCAGCGGAAAATACTGGGTCTTGGCCGGTTGCTCCGCGCGTCCCGTGCTCGTCGACAGCAAGGCGGTCACAAGAACAACGGACAAGCTCATCGCGGCGTTGCGAACAGACATAGATGACCTCGTTGGTGTCAGCCGAACCTCTGCACACCGTCCGGCACGCATCATCGCCATTGTCGCGGCAAATCGATCGAATGCGACCAAATAATTTTACTTTTTTCAAGCGCCAAGTGGCGGTAGTTTCTTCACAAACCACTGCAGATAGACGATTACGTGCCGAACGCCTGATCCCTAGCCATTGAAAACTCGGCCGGCCGGTTCGATTCTTCACGTTAAGTACGCAATCTCGACTGAGACCGACGCAGAGGTGACGGTCGGCTTGAACTGGCCGATTGGGGTAGGTCGGCCTTGGGCAAGCGGTCCTGTGAAGCCGACGCCTAATCCCGAACGAGCCCGGTATACGCACTCGTGCTAGCCCACGAAGCACGCTCGCGGGCACGCGACAGCGACAGCAACAGCAACAGCAACATATCGACTGTCGGTGTCGGTACACCTGTCAAGCGCCCTACCTCGCAAACCGCGGCAACCAGCGCGTCGAGTTCGAGCGGCCGACCGCGTTCGATATCCTGAAGCATCGACATCTTGTGCCCCAACATCGATGCCGCCGCATTGAGGCGCCGTTCGAGCATTTCTTCCGGCACGTCCTCGCCGAGCACCTGAGCAACACGTCGAGCTTCGGACATCACTGTACGGCAAAGCGCGCGTAGCGACGGATCGGCTAAGATCCGGTCGATCGTCTGCTTTGTAAGCAAGCTGATGGGGTTGAAGCAGGCGTTGCCGAATAGCTTCAACCAGACGTGGTTTCGAATGTCCCGCCGAACCGGCGCCCGCATGCCGCTCGCTTCGAGAACGGCAGAGATCGATCGGACCCTGTCGGTATCGCTGCCATCCGGCTCCCCAATCTGGAAGCGGTTGTACTGCCGATGCAGGACCACGCCGGGCTCTACGATCTCGCAGGCCGGTTCGACTACGCAGCCTATCGCTCGCTGGGGCCCGATCTTCCTCCATTGCCTACCGCCGTCGTCGACCGAGGCCAAGCTCGTCCCTTCGAACGGGCCTTCGACTTTGTAGAAGTACCACCAGGGAAAGCCATTCATCGCCGTCAGCACGGCCGTGTCCGGTCCCAGGAGCGGAGCGAAACTGTCGGCGCTCTCCCACGCCTGAAATGCCTTGAGAGCACAGATCACCAGATCTTGATGGCCTAATTCCCTCGGATCGTTGGTCGCGTGCACCGTCGCATGAACCGTCCGGCCATCCGTCAGAAGCCGCAAGCCATCCCGTCGGATGGCGGCGAGATGGTCGCCTCGGGCGATGACAGACACTTCAGCAACCGTCTGCTTAAGGAGGGCCGCCATGTAACTGCCAATGGCCCCAGCTCCAAACACGCAAATCCGCATGGTGTTTCTCATATGCCTCGAGCCGGGCTCGAGATCGTCACGTCCCGTTTACAGCTAGTTCATATGGCGTTGGCCAGCCGGAAGAAGGGTTGGTCGAGATTTCACCGCCCGCTTTTGCGTCGCGGTGCGCGCAAAGCGGATGGGACACCTTGCGCAGGAACCCAGGCCGATCGGCGACCGAGGTCCGAGCCTTCAAGCGAGATTTCACCGCCCGCTTTCACTTGGCGACTGTCTTCTGGTTGATCCCGTAGCGCCCCGACAGCGCTCTCAGGCTCTCTTGACTATTCTGTATCGCTCGACGGATCGCCTTGTATGTCGTGGCGCTCCCATGGAGAATCTGGCCCATAGCGCATCCTTCCAATCCGTGGAAAAGATTGCACCATCAAACCCTGGGATCAAACACCTAGACACACCGAAACCGCCGCCTCTGAGGAGACAAAGCCGCCTTGCCGTTTCCCTGCTGAAGTCGAAGAGGTAGCAGGCCGCATCATGGCACTTGCTTACCGAGGAGAAACGACCAGATCTGTTTCACTCGCTTGGTTGGGTGCCAGTTCCTTTCCATCGGTATCGGCCCTCCGAACCAGGAGCCGTGAAAGACGTCACTCTTGGCTGGCGCGCTGATCAGGGCGTCGGGCATAATCGCCGCGATAAGTATCTGCTGCTTCTTCAGACCCAGGGCCGCGTAGGAGCGCTCGAGAAAGCGCGCCATCGGTTCTCGCTGATGGTAGGTGCCAACCCACCGGACAGCTGGGGTGGCGCTCGTCTGTGCGAGCCAGGGAGCTAATCCGCCGCTCGGCCCGTAATGGTCCCATGGCGAAGAAGACAGGATCACTCTCGCAAGGGGGAAGCGCTTGCCGATGAAGGCCGCCATTCCCGCCCCCATCGACTGGCCCGACATGGCGATACGGGGCCAGTTGGGCTCGTCGTCGCGAAGATAGGCGCTCCATCCTTCATCCGCATAATGGGATGACAGATAGCGCAAGAGCATCGTCAATCGCATGACCACGGCTTCCGCTGGCGCGTTTCCCAACGCGGGCATCGTATTGCTGCCGAAGACGCGAGCAGACCTGTAACGCCAGAAGCATGTCGCATCCACATCGTTGTCGCAAAGCGTCGTGCCAGCGGGAAGGTCGTCGAACTCGAGACTGATCACGCGATAGCCAGCATCCGCAGCAGCGGGCAGGAACAAGCCGGCGTCGAGCGGAGCCCCTCCTGTCCCGGTGAGCCACACTAGAAGCGGAGCATCCGCAGGCGATAAACGATCGTAGAGGACGAGGTTCTTGGCCATGAAGTGCGTCACGCGACCATCAGCGTCCTGGGGTAAGACGGCATGCGCCACGCGATCATACCGTTGTTCGCCGTCAGCGGTCGCCAAGAGCCACGGAGGCACGCCGCGGACGTCCTGGTAGTCACGCGGGAACGGTGGCGCGTGGGGCTGAACATAGAAGCCTCGGATGTCGGGAGGCGCGTCCTCGATGCGCAGCCTCTCGGACTGCGGGCGGTACCTCAACGGACCGATCGTGTCTTCCGCCCGCGCGCAGGGCAAAAACGCCAAGAGAGTGATGATCGATAAAAGCTGCATTGAATAGCGCCCGAACGTAAAATCCACGAGCCCTCCAGGACAGATTCTGTCAGAAGTTTCCCCAGATGGTCTCGATGTAGTTGCTGCCCGGGCTGGCGTTCGAAGAATTCATGCGACTTATTGCTTAGGTGTGCTGAGCCTGCGCAACGGTCGCGCTTTCTGTAGGCCGCTGGCCTGAGCTCGACAGCCCGAGAAAGGGGCTTGCACTTGCAATACAGTGGTGGCCGACAACCCATACCTCGATCACGGTCTTGCGCGTCCGAGAGTCGCACGCGCAGGTCGCCACCCAATGACCTCATAAGGTAGCTCGCGTCTACTGCCCGCTACGATCCAGCCTTGATCCGACCATGTGCAAAGCAGCGGAGCGACGCCGATCGTCTCCCCGAATGCGCAGAGCACTTCGACTTTTGCTCCCGACGCGGGCAATCGATCACGAATGAAGACTTCGGTCGCTCGGCCCCCCATCGCATCCCCCCGGCTGGGTTCAGCCTACGATGCCTGCGCTTCGCTGCTCAACAACATTTGTCGCCGCCCCAGTGGCGGATGTCCACCGGCAGATCGACGGTGCTGCAGGTATTCAGCGTATGACTGATGAGCACGGGGCCTGCCCTCGAGACCTGCGGACTAGATCACTTTCCGATCGGCGGGACTCGTGGTGGGATTCCCGAATCGGCTGCGGCCTGATTCAAGCTTCGTGCTGGCGCGAGGAGGCCGGCACGCATGGGCCAGCCGTTGTCGCTCGATCTTCGTGAACGCGTCGTCGCCGTCGTCGATGGCGGCCTTTCGCGGCGCCAGGCGGCGGCCCGCTTCTCGGTCAGCCCGACGACCGCGATCCGCTGGTGCCGGCGCAAGGCGTCCGGCAACCTGGCGCCGGCGCGCCAGGGCGGCGATCGCCGGTCGCACCGCATCGAGGCGCATGCCGACTTCATCCTCGCCGAGGTCGCGGCCGCTCCCGACGTCACGCTCGAGGACCTGCGCACGAAGCTGATCGACGCGCGCGATGCGCGCTTCGGCCTCACGACGATCTGGCGCTTCTTCGACCGGCGCGGCATCACGTATAAAAAAAGACCGCGCACGCCGCCGAGCAGCAGCGCGCCGACGTGAAGGCGGCGCGCGAGGCCTGGTTCGAAGGCCAGCTCGACCTCGATCCCGACACGCTCGTCTTCATCGACGAGACGGGCGCGACGACCAAGATGGCGCGCCTGCGAGGACGGGCGCCGAGAGGCGAGCGCTGCCGGGCCGCGGTGCCGCACGGCCATTGGAAGACGACGACCTTCACCGCCGGCCTCACCACCCGCGGTCTCGTGGCGCCGATGCTCATCGACGGCGCGATGGACGGGCCGGCCTTCCGCGCCTACGTGACGACGGTGCTCGTGCCGGAGCTGCGCCCCGGCGACATCGTGGTGATGGACAACCTGCCGGCGCACAAGGTGGACGGCGTCCGCGAGGCGATCGAGGCGGCGAGGGCGAAGCTGCTCTACCTGCCGGCCTACTCGCCGGACTTCAACCCGATCGAGATGGCGTTCGCGAAGCTGAAGGCCCTGCTGCGCGCCGCCGCACCACGAACCATCACGGCGCTCTGGAAGACCATCGCGGAAGCAATCGAGCGCTTCGGGCCGGCCGAATGCCAAGCCTACCTCGCTGCCGCAGGATACGACGCCACCTGATGGGAAAATGCTCTAGAGACTGAATTAAAGGAGCAGTGTGCTTAGGCTCAATCCGAACCGCCGACAAAGCAGTTCGTGAGTACCCACGTGCTACTCTACTCTGGAGAATCGATGGTGCAACGTCCAGCCAATAGGCCGGGTCAAAACAGCGAAATCAGAGCTATTCTCCCGACTATCAGGGCGGCTCCACCGAGCCGAACTGGACCGGCCTCGACTTTACGCATGCCGAGCCATCCGAGATGGTCCATTGCGACGGAAGTCAGAAGATTGGCAGTGATAAGGAGCCCATTGAAGGCGCCAGCTCCGACCTTGTCGATGAACAGCAGGCCAGCGAAGACAGCCACCGCGCCGGTGATGCCCGCCAGCGGCATCCACCAGCGGACGCCTGCGATGTCCTCACGGGTCGGCAGTGGCGACGGCCGCAAACAGGAACACCACTGTGAATATTAAGACGACGGGGATGAACGACAAGCTTGCTGCGAGCCACGGGTTGACGAGGGCGGTTCGCAGCTAAGCGTTCCAGACGACGCCGATCGCCATCAGCGAGCCGGCAACGATGATGAAGGGATAGAGCAGCTTGCTGGCCACGCTCTGCCCTCATCGCTCTTGCCGCCTGTGCGCGCGATGAACACGACGCCGATCGCCATCAAGAGGCCGCCGAGCCAGGGCATCGGCTTGAACCCCGACGCGTTCAGCCCAAACAATCCAAACGCATCCATTGCCAGCGACGTGAGGATGTTCGCGGTCAACGCCAAGCCGTCGAACGGGGCGGCTCCCACCTTGTCGATGAAGGCGAGGCCGCCGAACACCGCCACCGCGCCGGCGACGCCCCCAAGCGGCGCATACCAGGGCATCTTGCTCAAGGTCTCGAGCGTCGGCATGAGGAAGAATAATGTGACAAACACGAAACGATCGGCACGAACGAGGCGGTCGCCGCCAGCCAAGGATTGACGAGGCGTCCGCGCAGTTGCGCGTTCATCGCGTTGCCGATCGCCTGCAGCGCGCCGGCGAAAATTATGAATGGATAAAGCAGAGCCGCTCTCATACGTATCTCCGAAACGCTTGTCAGATGTAGATGAGGGCGGCAAGCGCAGCGATGAGGGTCGGCGGCATCGCAAGGAGACCGAGCTTGAGGAAGGCCCAGGCGGCCGACGTCCTCGCCCGCTCGGCGGATCGCAGTGAGCCAGAGGATCGTGGCGAGCGAGCCGGTGACGGAGAGGTTGGGGACCGAGGTCGACGCCGACGAGGATCCCGCCAGCGACTTTGTTGGAAACGTGCGCTGCATGCACCGCCGCGCCTGCAAGCAGGCCTGCCGGCAGGTTGTTGACGAGATTGCAGGCGACCGCGATGCCGATGCCGCTGAACCAGCCGGCCTCGACATCGGACCGCTGCGCCAGCGCCTTAAGCTGATCGGCGATCATCGCCAGGACACCCGTCGTCTCGAGCGCCTCGACGAAAACGAACAAGCCGGCGACGAGCGGAATCACCGCCCGGGAGATGTCCTTTATCGTCGCCCACGGGCCCTCGCGCTTGACAAGAAGCACGATCGCCACGGTGAGCAGGCCCGCGACGAAGGTCGGCAGGCCGAGCTGAAGATCGAACGCGGACGCGGCGATTAGGCCGATTCCTGTGGCGATGATTCCGAAGCCGGCGATCCTGCCGCTCGTCGAGAGCCGTTTGGCCTCGACGTCGGTCTCGATCGCCTCACCAAGCTGCTCGCGCTGCGACCAGCGCAGGACGAGGAATGTGACGACCATCGAGGCAATCGAAGCGGCTCCGAAGCGGACGAGCCATTCTGCGAGCGGCGGCCTGTGATCACGGAAGACGACGAGTTCGCCGGGTTCGAGATCGGCAGGACGAAGCTCGCGGCATTGGCGATCAGCGCGCAGATGGAGAGATAGGGCAGCGGCTCGGCCTTGGCGGCCTTGGCGGCCGCGTAGACGGCCGGCGTAAGCACCACTGCAGTCGCATCGCTCGACAGGAAGATCGTCACGACGATGCCGACAGCGTAGACAAGAGCGAACAGTCGCGAAGCGGAGCCCTTGGCACCGCGCACGGCCAGCGTGACCAGCCAGTCGAATAAGCCCTCCTTCCGCGCGACGTCGGCAACCGCCATCATGCCGATCAGGAACAGGTAGATGTCGAGCCCCTTCAGGATGCCATCCAAGGCCTTGGCCGGCGACAGCAGGTGCAGCGCAACGAGCAGCATCGCGCCGCTTGCGGCCCAGATGAACTCCGGCCACTTGAAGGGCCGCGCGATCACGCCGAGAATCGACAGCGCGATGATCGCCCAGGTGACGCTATGCGGCGTCATGTAAGGCGCGAGTGCCGGTGGCATCACCATTTGCGACCGTTCCTCTTGGGGCCAGCTGCGTGCCGAAGATGCCGCGCTCTTTCCAGGCCTCGATCGAATCCGCGTCGCTGCCGTCGGCATGGCGATGGGCCGCGAGATTTTTTTCCGTCGCGAATTCGATCCACTCGCGGCCAATCGTGCCGGTGCTGTCCTCGGCTTCGACGGTGAGTGGACGCGATCGACGTCAGCGGCAGCTCCGTGAAAAACGATGAAGCCGTTGCGAAGGCAGGCGTCGACGTTTTTGGAGTGGGCGAGCTGGCAGAGCATCCTTGGCGGACCTGATCAAACTCAGAGCCCGTCTCGAAAGGTTGCGCGGCCGGGATGCTGATTCCAGGAAGGTGCTGAATCTCACCTGGATGCGCCATGTGGACCCCAACCACGCGGCCGCAGCATAGCCGCTGCGGCCTTCGCTACGAAACCGATTTGACCGACGCCGAGTGGGCGGTGATCGAGCCGTATCTTCCGCCGCCATGCCGGTGCGGACGTCCGCGTGAATGGTCGTTGCGCGACGTGCTCGACGCGACCTTCTACGTGCTGAGCGGCGGGATCGCGTGGCGTTTGCTCCCGAATGATCTGCCGCCGAGGAGCACGGCGTTCCGCTGGTTTGCGGCGTGGCGCGACAGCGGCTGTTCGAGACGATCAACCACGCTCTCGTCATGGCCGATCGCGAGCGCATCGGTCGCGAGGCGTCGCCGACGGCGGTCGTCCTCGACAGCCAGAGCGTAAAGACCACGGAGAGCGGCGGCCCGACCGGATACGACGCCGGCAAGAAGGTGAAGGGGCGCAAGCGCCAAGTCATGGTCGATACCGACGGGCGTGGGCTGATCCTCGAGCCGCAGGCAGCCAGCGTGCAGGATCGCGACGGCGCACCGCTCGTGCTGCGCCTGTCGCGCCGCTCGTTCCCGTTCGTGACCAAGGCCTTCGCCGACAGCGGCTATGCCGGCGATCGGCCCGCGACGGCGACCTGCATCGACGTCGAGATCGTAAGAAAGCCGAAGGATCAGATCGGCTTCGCCGTCCATCCGCGGCGATGGGTCGTGGAACGCTTCTTCGCCTGGATCAGCCGAAACAGGCGTCTCTGGAAGGACCCGGTGGCGACGCTCGCATCGGCCAAGGCCTTCCTCTACGCCGCCTCTGTCATGATCCTCGTCAGACGTATCGCAAGGGCCGCGTGACTATCGGGACGGACTCTAAGGCGACGCTTGAATGACCGCCTTGGGCGGATTTCGTTGAAGAAGTGCCGGCGGTTGCCGGTAAGGGGCTGCGGTCTCAAACTGCCAGTGCGCTGCCGCGAGGCTCCGTGACCTTCTCAGGCTGGAAGCGGCGGACAGGTCGGGATGAGCTTGGCGAGCTTCCTGAGATTTCGAGCGGTGGCTGCGAGGTGGAACTCGTCACGGGCTCCGTACGGTCCCCTCAGTCGTATTCGATCGAGCTTCAAGATGCGCTTGAGGTGCGCAAACAGCATCTCGATCTTCTTGCGCTGCTTGCGCTGCTTGCGGGAGATGTAGCCTTCGTCAGATGCGCCGATGTTGCGCGCCATGTCGCGAGCGCCTTGATAGATCGAGCGCGGGACCTTGCGAGCTGGCGCGTTCGGTCAGCAACTAGGCTTGAGAGCGCACTCTCTGGCAACGCCGTGCGTTCCCTCATGGTCAGGAGAATGTCGACGTTGACCAAGGCGGTCGCGGCCTCGTCCTCGGAGCCGAACGCATCAGCAAAGAAAGCCAGTTTGGCGCGGGCTTCAGGCGCGGACCAGTCGACGCTCTTATGCGCGACGTCCTGCCAGTCATCGAGAACAGCGATTGTGATCATGGTGAAATCCAGGTTTGGGCGCTTTGAGGAGAAAGGGTTCGAAGCTGCTGTTGTCCCTAGGGGAAGCAGCGGATAAGAAAGGGTCGGTGGCTACCCCGCGCCGGCCCAACGGCTTGATATGGGCTCGGCTGGATCAACTACATAGACGATATTTGACTAATCGCGCCCCATGTTGAGCAGATCGTAGAGCGTCCGGCTACTATACTGAAGCGGCCCACGCGTACCATTCGCTGATGTAGCGGTCAGATCCATGTCTTAACGAAAGACGTTCGAGCGGGCGAGCTCTACGACCTCGTCGGCACGACCGTTCATCACCGCTTTAAGCATGTAGAGTGTGAAGCCTTTGGCCATCTCGACAGTCACCTTCGGTGGCATCGCCAGTTCCATCCGGTTGACAACGGCGTCAATCAGGACCGGGCCCGGATGGACGAGCGCTTCGGCAAGCTTGGTTTCCACGTCCGCCGGGTCATCGATTCGGACGCCGTGAATGCCGACCGCACGCGCCATGGCAGCGAAGTCTGGGTTCTCGAGACTGGTGCCGGTGTCGATGAAACCAGAGGATTTTTGCTCCAGCTCGATGAAGCCGAGGGCGCCGTTGTTGAACACGACGACCTTGATGGGAAGCCCGAGCTGCTTGGCCGAGAGCAGGTCGCCCATCAGCATGGTGAAGCCGCCATCACCGGAGAGGGAGATGACCTGACGGCCGGGACAGGCGGCCTGTACTCCGAGGGCCTGCGGCATCGCGTTGGCCATCGATCCATGCCAGAACGACCCGACGAGGCGGCGCTTCCCGTTCATGCGCACGTAGCGGGCCGCCCAAACGGTCGGCAGGCCAACATCGCACGTGAAGACCGCGTCATCCGCCGCCAGCGCATCAATTACGCGGGTGACGTGCTGCGGGTGAAGCGTGCCGCTGGGTTTGCCGGTCGCGAGGTCGTCAAGGCTTTTGCGAGCCTCATGATAGTGCTGGATGCAGCGATTGAGGTAGGTTGCATCGCGGTCGCCCCTGAGCTTAGGCAGGAGGGCCTGCAGCGTCGAGCGGATATCGCCAACGACACCGAGTTCGACCGGGGAGCGGCGGCCGATCGCTTCGGGGCGGATGTCGACTTGCGCAATGCGTGCGCTCTTTGGGTAGAATTGCTTGTAGGGAAAGTCGGTGCCCAGCATTAGCAGGGCATCGCAACTGCCCATGGCATAGTAGCCGGAAGAGAAACCAATCAGACCAGTCATACCGACATCGAAAGGGGTTGTCCCACTCTACGTGTTCTTTGCCGCGCAGCGCATGAACAATCGGAGATTTGAGCGCGCCGGCGAGTTGAATAAGCTCGTCATGTGCGTCCGCACAGCCAGCCCCGCACAGCACGGTCACACGTTCGACGCCGTTGAGCATTGCCGCGAGGCGTTCGATGGCAGAGCTCGGCGGAGTGACCGCGGGCACGGGCAGCAGCAGCGCGTCGGGACCGGAGACGGCGGCCTCGAGGGCGGCCTGCAGGGCAACGTCACCGGGAATGACGACGACGCAGACGCAACGCTCGGCGACGGCGCGGCGGATTGCAATCTCGAGAACGCGGCGCATCTGCGCAGGGCTCGAGACAAGCTCACAATAGCTGCTACATTCGACGAACAGCCGTTCTGGATGGGTTTCTTGAAAGTAGCCGGCGCCGATCTCGGGTGAGGGTATGTGGGCCGCGATCGCCACGACGGGGACATGCGAGCGGTGGCAGTCGAACAAGCCGTTTATCAGATGCAGGTTGCCGGGGCCGCAGCTGCCTGCACAGACGGCGAGTTCGCCTGTGACATGCGCTTCGCCACCGGCCGCGAAGGCCGCGACCTCCTCGTGCCGGGTATGAACCCATTGGATTCCGCCTTGCCGGCGTAGCGAGTCGGTGAAGCCGTTGAGGCTGTCGCCCACGATGCCGTAGATGCGCTTGACGTTCGCAGCGGCGAGCGTCTCCACCATCTGGTCCGCCACGGTCTTTGCCATTGTGTTGCCTTCTTGGATTTGCTGTTGATGGGACATTCGCTTGACCGATGTCTGCTACCAGCGCGATTTCACCGACCTGATGCTTGAAGTCAGATCAGGTGCAGCTCCTTGGCCGAATTCATCAGCTGAGCGCGGAACTCTGGATGGGCGAGGTCGATGAGCGCCTTGGCTCGGTCGGTTGATGACAGGCCTTTGAGGTTCGCCGAGCCGTATTCGGTGACGACGATGTGAGTGTCGATGCGTGGCGTGGTTGCCGGCCCGTCGAGGCGTGCGACGATTTTGGAGACCTTCCCCTTCGCCGCCGTTGAGCGCGTTGCGATGATCGACTTTCCGCCGTGCGAAGCATAAGCACCCCGCACGAAGTCGAGCTGGCCGCCAGACGCGCTGTATTGGTGGCCGAGCATGTGCTCGGAGTTGCACGCCCCGGTCAGGTCTACCTGAATCGTCGCGTTGATCGAGATGACGTTATCATTCTGCGCGATAATCTGGGGATCGTTCACATAGTCGACGGGCCGGCTCTCGACCGAAGGATTCCCGTTCAGGAAATCGTACATAGCCTTCTGGCCCATTGCGAAGGTGAAGATCGAAGTGGACTGGTCGATGGTCTTGAGCCGATTGGTGACATTGCCGGCAACAACTAGGTCCACCATGCCGGGGCAGAGCACTTCCGAGTGAATGCCGAGGTCCTGCCGATCCTTGAGCTGAGCGCAGACCAGGTTGGGCAAGGCGCCCACACCCATCTGCAGGCAGGCGCCATTCGGCACCATGCCCGCGATGATGCGAGCGATCGTCTCGTCTTCCTGCGTCGACTTACCGACGGGAAGTTCGATCAAGGGAACGTGGTTCTCAACAATAGCGCTGACCTCGGAGATGTGCAGCGCCGCGCCAGCTCCTGTCACACGCGGCATATTCTCGTTGACTTCCACAATCAGCAGCTTGGCGGCCCGCGCCACCTTGGTGGCGTAGTCGTTGCCTGTCCCAAAAGAGAAATAGCCATGCCGATCCATCGGCGAGACGGTGGTGACGAATGTATCGATGCCGACGTTCTCGGTGAGCAGCCGGATCGCCTGGTGAAAGTTGTTCGGCACGTAGTTGATCACCTTGCGGCCATCCTCTAGGCCGCGTTTGATCAACGCTCGTTCCACGCCGGTGATGAACATACAGTAGGGCCTGATGCGGTCGTTCAGCTCGTACCGGAGTATGGTGTTGCCCGCTGTCGACATCGATTCGAAATAATAGATGCTCAGGTCGTCGATCCGACCTGCTTCTACGCGATCAGCAATTGCTGCCAGCAAGGCCGGCGGTTCCGCGACCGCCATGCCCATAGAGAGCTTGGAGCCGGACGGTATGGCCGCCACAGCCCGATCGGCCGTGGTCAGCTTGGAGGCGTAAAGATGAGCGATATCCATGATGGCGGTCCTATTATGTGAGGAGATCAATAGTTGGCAGCTTCTTCGGGAGAATGGCCGCGGCGGTGGACGAGCATCGTCCGCTCGAAACTCATGACTTCCTTGCCGTCCTGGTTGATGCCGCGCGTTAAGACGGTGACGATGCCCTGGGTCGGGCGGCTCTCACTTTCACGCTTGCTGAGCACGGTGCTCTCGGCATAGAGCGTGTCGCCGGCAAAGACCGGTTGTTTGGCCTTCACCTTGTCCCATCCGAGATTTGCGACGACTTTGCCACTGACGGTCCGCACGCTCATGCCGGTCAGCAAAGCGAGGGTGAAGGTGCTATCGACCAGCATCTTTTTCCATTCGGTCTTTGCGGCGTAGGCGGCGTCGAAATGAACCTGCTGGACGTTGAGCGTCAGCAACGTGAAGTAGGTGTTGTCGACGTCGAGAACGGTGCGGCCGGGCCGATGTTCGAACACGTCGCCTACCACGAAGTCTTCCAGATAGAGGCCCGATGTCTCGCGATAGCGGCGCTCGCCGACGGCCTTGTAGGCAGGAAGTAGAATGTCCATGGTCATGATCCTTTGAAAGCGGTTGGGCTGATCTCACTGCGCGGCAGCAGCAACGGTGCGGCGCGCCTTGCGGGCGACCGCCTCGTCGACCATCTGACCGTCGACGACACCGACGCCCTGGCGATTGGCGTCGAGCACGGATCTGGCATGCGCGAGCGCATCCGGGCTGGGTGTGAGAGCGCCGTTTATCGACTTGATTTGATTGGGGTGGACTGCTGCCTTGGCGGTGAAGCCGAAAGCAACGGCGTCCGCGACCTCGCGCGATAGCGCGTCGGCGTCGCGCACGTTGAAGAATGGAGAGTCGATCGGCGTCACTTGGGCTAGTGCACAGGCGTGAACGAGACGGCTGCGGGCATACCTGAGCGGGGACCAAGCGGTTGCCGCACCGATGTCGGCGGCTAGGTCGGCAGCTCCAAGCATTAGTCCGTCAAGGCGAGGCGTGGCCGCGGCGATCGTTTCCACCGCCGCGAGACCGCGGGCGCTTTCGACAATGCCAATCAGGCGCGTCGGCCACTTAGCTGCGGTAAGCAGGCGCTCGAGTACCTGGAGGTGACCGGGACCCTCCGTTTTGGGCAACACGATAAAGTCAGGCGCAGCGGCCGAATTCAGCAGGGCGTGGAGGTCGGCAATTCCGGCCGCCGTATCTAAGCCGTTGATGCGAAGCGCGCGGGCTGGGCCCGAAGCATTGGCCTCGGCGAGAAAGGTTAGGGCGTTAGCCCGCGCCGTATTCTTCTGGTCCGGTGCGACCGCATCTTCGAGATCGATGATAATCACGTCGGCTCCGACTTCCTTGGCTTTCGCGAAGCGATCGGGGCGGGTGGCTGGCGTGAACAGCCAGCTTCTGGTCGGTTTGGAGGTGCTCGGCATGATTGTTGACCTTCCTGTTCGGCGATCGATAGGTGAGGCCGAACAGACTGAAGGTCCAAGACATGGCGGTGTCTTCCGTGATATGTTTTGCAAATGGAACTTCGTCACATTCGGTACTTCTTAGCCGTTGCTCAGGAGAGGAACTTCACCAGAGCAGCGGCCACTCTTGGGATTGGCCAGCCGCCCTTGAGCCTCCAGATCAAAGATCTCGAACGAGAGGTCGGCGCAGCGCTGTTCCATCGCGTGCCTCACGGCGCCGAGCTTACGGCCGCCGGGGCGGCGTTTCTTGAGACGGTAAGCGGGATGCCCGCTCTGGCGCAGCAAGGCATCAAACTGGCCCAGCGGGCAGCCCGGGGGGAAATTGGCGCGCTGCGGGTCGGCTTCACCGCATCGTCCGCATTCAATATTGTTGTGCCTGATACGTTGAGGGCGTTTCGTCGCGCTTATCCCGTCGTCACGCTCGTGCTGGAAGAGGCGAATACAACCAGGCTTGTTGCCGGGCTGCAGGAGGGTACGCTCGATGTCGCGTTCTTGCGTCCAGAGCCCGGTGCCGATCGGGACTTAACCCTACGAATCCTCTCCGAGGAACCGTTGCTCGCAGTTCTGCCGTCTAGCCATTCGGCAGCCAGCAACGAAGAGGTGGCTCTCAGTCGGCTGGCCTCCGATCCATTCATCCTGCATCCGCGGCGCGTCGGGCCGACGCTCTACGACGTGATAATCGGCGCATGCCGAGGGGCCGGGTTCGAGCCGCGGATAGACCAGGTCGCGCCACAGCTGTCTTCGATTATCAGCCTTGTAGCAGCCGAGCTGGGAGTCGCCCTGGTGCCGGCCTCGATGCAGCAACTGAAGTTCGCCGGGGTGACGTTCAAAGCGATCAAGGGCCCAGCGGCGGCGACGTCGATTTCCCTGGCCTTCCGCAAAAACAGCACCTCTCACATCGCACGTAACTTTGTGGCGGTGGCCTTACGCGCTTAGCATTTAGCGCGGCGTTTGATACTGTCGGGAGGCTACCCGACGACGGTTTGGATGGGGCTGCCGGTGCCAACGCGCTTGTGGCCTCGTCCAACGAGCCCACCATCATGATTGCCGAGCGCAGCGCAGACTTCATTCAAACGACGCGTAAGTGATCAGTCTCCGAATGGCTGCTTTCGGGCTGGGCTGAAGCTCGCCTGAACGGTAACGATGGGCGCGAAGCCGACCGGCAGACCTTCCAGCGGCTTTTAGTTGGTAGAGATAAGCATACCAGTATACTGTGAGCTCAACGCATCAACTTGTCTTTGGCAATTCACGACTCTAACAGGCTGCTGAAAAATGCCACTCGCCGGCGCTGATGGTTCGTGATTCAGTCTCCTCGTCGAGGAGGTTGATTTGCGCGGAGCGGACGAGCGGACGGGATCGTTGTTCAGCTACGTTGGCATTGAAGGACGGCTTCGACCGGACCATCCACTTCGCGCCGTTCGGGCGCTGACAAACGAGACGCTGGCAGCGATGGAGCGCGATCTGGCCGCGCTCTATTCGGGGATCGGGCGACCCTCCATCGCACCGCAGATGCTGCTGCGCGCCATGCTGCTGCAAGCGTTCTACTCGGTGCGCTCCGAGCGCCAGCTGATGGAGCGGATAAAGTTCGACCTGCTGTTTCGTTGGTTCGTCGGTCTCGGCGCCGACGAGCCGGTGTGGGACGCTTCCACCTTCTCGAAGAACCGCGACCGCCTGCTCGAAGGCGACGTGGCGGCGCGGTTCCTGGCGACGCTGCTGGCGCGGCCTCGGGTGAAGCGGCTGCTGTCGTCGGACCACTTCAGCGTCGACGGCACGATGATCCAGGCGTGGTCTTCGATGAAGAGCGTCAAGCCGATCGAACCCGGCGAGGGGCCCGGCGACGAGCCGCCGCCTTCCTCGGGCGGCCGCAACGCCGAGACCGACTTCCACGGCACGACGCGCACGAACGCGACGCACGCCTCCACCACCGACCCCGAGGCCAAGTTGTACCGCAAAGGTGCGGGCATGGAGGCCAGGCTGGCCTTCCTCGGCCACGCCCTGATGGAGAACCGCTGCGGCCTCGTCGTCGACGCCTGCCTGACGCAGGCCGGCGGCCACGCCGAGCGGCTCGCCGCCTTGGCGATGATCGAGAAGCGAGCCGAGCGCCCCCGCGCCATCACGCTGGGCGCCGACAAGGGATACGACACGTCCGACTTCGTGAACGAGCTGCGCTCGATGAACGTACGCCCGCACGTGGCGCGCCGCCTGCGCGGGTCGGCCATTGATCGCCGCACCACGCGCCGTCCCGGCTACGGCGCGAGCCAGCGCATCCGTAAGCGCATCGAGGAGGCCTTCGGGTGGATGAAGACGATCGGCGGCATGCGGCGGCCGATGCGGCGCGGCACCGATCGCGTCGGATGGGCCTTCACCTTCGCCGCCGCAGCCTACCATCTTGTGAGGCTGCCCAAGCTGCTCGCGGAGCCCGCTACGTGAGAAGGCGAAGAGCGCGCTCGTCGGCCGCTGGCGGATCGTCGAGGCGGACCTCTGGGACCGCGACTTCCTCGACCTCTGCGGACCGGCCACGCTGGTTGTCGGCAGCGAGGGACTGGCGAGATCAGCTTCGGCGCCGTGCAAGTCGGTCTCGACATCGCCTACAACCATGATGAGATCGACTTCACCTGGTGCGGCTTCGACGAGATGGACGAGGTCCAGGGCTCCGGATTAGCCGAACTCCAGGACGACGGCTCCCTCATCATCGACTTCGTCTACCATCTCGGAGACGAAGCCGTCCTCAAAGCCCTGCGAGACCCTTCTTCAGCAGCCTGTTAAGCTGAACGTTCGACGAAGCAGGTCGGCGTACAAAGCCGGGCCACTCACGCGCTCAATTGGCAGCGTCTACTTCAGCTTGATGCTGAAGTGTTTGAAGACTTCCTTTTCTATCTTCCAAGTGCCGACGAATGTCTTCTCGACGACGAAGGCATCGCCGGGGCCGATGTGCACCGGCTCGCCGCCATCGGGGGTGATGGTGATCTCGCCTTCGATCATGTGCACTAGCTCGAGCGCGGCGTAAGTCGCGTGGTAGGTGCCGGGGGTGGCTGACCACCATCCCGAGATCATCGAGCCGTCGTCCGAGGTGTATTCGATCCAGGTCTTCATCGTCGGATGGCCGTCGATCTTGGTCCATCCGTCAAGATCGGTCTCGATCGGCGTGGCTGACTTGACCCCGAACTTCGAGACGGGGGCGTTCTTGGCGATTCCACTGGACATCTTGACCTCGCTGTTACCGAACCGTGACCGATGATGGGGTGCTACTCCGCCGGTTCGGCGACCACGCCGGCCGGCGTCGCGCCCGCAGCGGCGAGCCCCGGCATCACCGGCTCGACCTGGACGCAATTGTCGGAATAGGCGCCGGCCTGCCCCAGGTTCGCGTGGCGCTGCGGCGTCGTCGAATTGACCGCGGTTCCCGTGCGGTTAAGCCCCGGCCAGTGGCCGACATTGGTCACCATCAGGCCAGCCTCGACATCTGCGCTGACCAGAGCCAGTGCTTCGAACGTGCCGCGGTCGTTGAACACGCGGACGTAGGACCCGTCGGCGATCGATCGGCTCTCGGCGTCGGCCGCGCTGATCATGATACGCTGCTCGCCCTGATGGCCCTGCTGCATCTTCTCGTTGCCGTATTGCGTGTTGAGGAACGCGTGCGGCTTCGGCGAGATCATCCGCAGCGGGAAACGGCCGGTGTCGACGCCGTCGTCGTCGATCTCGTCGTGCGGCGGGATGTAGTTTGGCACGGGATCGACGTAGCCGCCCACTTGCATGCCCGCGTAGCCCGAGCGCCAGACTTCGAGGACCATGTTGCCGCCGGCGGCCATGCTGGAGGCAAACTCGCATTTGCCCGACGGCGTCTTGAAGTTGCCCTCCGCGTGCGGCGCGCGCTCGTGCGGCAGGCCGACGTTGAGGCGCTTCCAGCCGTCCTGCTTGAGGATGTCGAGCGTGATGCCCTGCAGCGCCGGCGCATCCCAGTCGTAGGCCTTGGTGAGCCACTCGTCGTCGGTCATGTCCCAATAACCGTCGTCGAAGCCCATCGTCTTTGCGAGGCGCCGGAACATGTCGATGTTGGGCAGACACTCGCCGCGCGGCTTGATCGCCGGCATGTTCATCTCGAGGTAGAGATGACCCCAGGTGACCATTATGTCGTATTGCTCGCCCTGCATCGCCGCCGGCAGCAGGATGTCGGCGTATTTCGCGGTGTCGGTGATGAACAGCTCACTCGCGACCGTGAACAAGTCCTCGCGCTTCAGGCCGCGGACCAGCTCGCTCGTGTTGGGCGCCTGCGAGACTGGGTTCGAATTGTAGAAGAACACGGACTTGATCGGCGGATCGAGCGGGATCTTGCCCGTCAGCGCCGGCCCGAGGTCGAGTTCGTTCAGTACCCGCGTGCCCGGCTTGATCCAGTCCGGTCGGCACACGTGGGCGAGGCTCATCGGAAACTCGTAGATCGGCATCTCCATCGTGCCGCCGCCGGGCTTGCGCCAGGCGCCGGTGAGCGCCGGCAGGCAGGTCACGGCGCGCACCGCGTCGCCGCCGCCGGGCGAGCGCTCGATCGCCACGCCCTGGCGGATCGCCGAGACTTTGGCCTTCGCGTATTCGCGCGACAGGGTGAGGATGTCCTGCGCCGGGATGCCGGTGATCATGGCGACGCGCTCGACCGGGAATTCCGCGGCGCGGGCCTTCAGCTCCTCGAAGCCGAGCGTGTAGGTCTCGACGTAATCGTGATCGTAGAGATCCTCCTCGATGATCACGTTCATCATCCCGAGCGCCAGCGCGCCGTCGGTGCCGGGCTTGATGGCGATATGCCAGTCCGACTGTTTCGCGGTGCGCGATTTGTAGGGATCGATGACGACGACCTTGGCGCCCTTCTTCCGCGCCTCGAGGATGAATGGCCAACCGTGCAGGTTGGTGAACACCATGTTCATGCCCCACACGATGATGTAGTCGGAATGGGCCATGCTCTCGACGTCGAGACCGCCCGTCGGGCCGACCGTCATCACCCACGCCGTCGACGAGCCCGACTCGCAATAGGTCTTCTCGGCGACGGTGGAGCCCAAACGATTGAAGAAGGCGTCGCCGGCGGTCAGCCCGTTGGCCGTGCCTTGATTGCCAAGATAGGCATGCGGCATGATCGCCTCGCTGCCGTGCTCGTCGATGATCTCGGTCCACTTCGACTTGATCGTCGCCAGCGCCTCGTCCCAGCTGATGCGCTCGTATTGGCTCGAACCCTTCGGCCCGGTCCGCTTCATCGGATGCAGCAGGCGATCGGGATGGTAATGGTGCTCCGCGAAGTTGTTGAGCTTCACGCAGAGGCCGCCGCGGGTCATCGGATGGTCGGGGTCGCCCGTCACGGCGACGAGCTTCTCGTCCTTCACGTGATAGAGGAACGCGCACGTATCGGGGCAATCCTGCGGGCAGGCGCCGCGGACGATCGTGGTCTCGCTCGCAGTTGTTTCGCTCGAATTCGTCGACATGCCAAGCTCTCCATCCGAGGGGCACCGGCACGAGCCCGGAGCATTCGGGGCATTCCCCGCGCAATCGTGCCTTCGTTCGGCGAGATTAGAGGCAGTCGAACCAAGCGGAAGAGCCAGTTGGTGATGAATCCATGAGGCCAGGCCGGACCGCTATATTCATCCGGCGATAGCGTTTGATCAATGCAGGCCGTGTTCTGCGGCTTTGGAAATCTTGGCTATACCGTCTTCGATTTGCGCTTCGCCGAGGTGCGTGTAGCCGATGACGACCTTGTGGGCGCTGTCCGGCACCGCATCGGCAAAGAGCACGGCACCTTCGTCGAGAGGATGCAGGCCAACGCCGAGCTGCCGCGCGCAGCGCTTCAATTGTGCGGCCGGTCCGAACGCCGCGGGCACCTGCCACAGCATATGCGTGCCGCCCTCGGTGCCGGTTGCGACGACGTCACCGAACTTGGCGCCAAGCGACGTCAGGACCGCATCGCGGCGGCGCATATAGGTCTGGCGAATCCGCTTGAGCTGCGTCGCGAGGCTGCCGTTCTTGATGAACTGCGCGAGCGTCGCCTGCTCGAGCCAGGGCGAGCCGTTGTCGATCAGGCCTTTGAGGGTCGAGGCGGCGTGGATGAGGTCGCGCGGCAAGACCATGTAGCCGAGGCGCAGGCCCGGCCCGAGCGAGCGGGAAAACGAATTCAGATAGATGACGCAGCCGTGGCGATCGAGCGATTGCAGCGACGGCAGGATCGATCCCTCGTAGCGGAAGTCGGAATCGTAATCGACCTCCAGGATGTAGGCGCCGCTCCGCGCGGCCCATTCCAGCAGGGCCAGGCGCCGCTCCATCGTCATCGTGATGCCGGTCGGAAATTGATGCGACGGCGTCACGTAGACGAGCTTGCCCCGGTGCGAGGGCAGGCGATCGACGTCGAGGCCTGCCGCGTCGATCGGCACCGGAATCACCTTGCCCCCGTAGCTTTCGAACAGGAACGCCGCGCCCCGATAGCACGGCGCCTCCATGACGATCGGGGTGCCGACGCCGACGAGAAGGTGGGCGGCGAGATTGATGCCCTGCTGAAACCCGCCGACGACGATCACGCTGTCCGGCGTCGTGGTGATGCCGCGCGCAGGCCCGAGGAATTCGGCGATCAGCTCGCGAAGCTCCGGCAACCCGGACGGGTCGTTGTATTGGCTCAGCCGTTCGGCGGCCCCGCCCAGGCAATCGAGCAGAAGCCGCCGCCAGATCTTCTCAGGAAAAGAGTGCGGGTCCGAGCGACCGAAGCGAAAATCGATCCGGATCTCCGGATCGGGCGGCTCGTAGAGCCCTGGAAGCCCGCGCCCCGTGTAAGGCAGCGGCAGGTTCGTCGCGATCGTCGGCGCCCGAGCCTCGATCAGCGCCTTGGCCCCCGCCGACATGCCATCCTCGGCGCCGATCGCGCGGACGAAGGTGCCCCGCGCCCGGGCCGTCGAGATGTAGCCTTCCGCCGCGAGCCGCTCGTAGGCCTCGGACACCGTGTTGCGGGAGACGCCAAGCTGGCCGCTTAGCTCGCGTGTGCTGGGCAGGGCGGCCCCGGCCTTCAGCTTGCCCCCCTGGATGAGCGCCGCGATCTGGTCGACGATCTGGCGTTGCAGGGTGAGCTTGCTGGACGTGTCGAGATGGATTGCGATCTGCATGTCTGTCGGCCCGACGTGGTGACCGACGTGCAAGGCGCTTGCCGCGCGCTGCGGTGCGTTGCCGGACAAAGCCCCTCGCCTGAAAGACCGCTCTTTGGGGAAGCCCCGGCGGTCTTGAACGTCAGCAATTGGGCGCAGAGCGCCGCTTGGCTTCCCGGCCTACCCGAGAAGCCAGCCTGTTAAAGCTCGGTGCCTTCAGCAAGCGTCAGCGCGTCTTCGATGTCGACGCCGAGGTAGCGAACTGTGCTCTCGATCTTGGTATGCCATCTGCGCGGCCCGTAGGTTGCCGGTCCTTTTGTAGATGATGGAAGCTTTGGTACGACGGAGCGAGTGCGTGCCGTAGTCCTCCGCATGCAAGCCGATGCCCACGACCCACTCGTCGACAAGCCGAGCGTACTGCCCAGTGCTGATATGTGCGGCATGATCGATCCGGCTCGGAAAAGCGAAGTCGTCGATGGTAACCGCCCCGGCGCTCAAGCCATGCAAGAATGGTGGAGCGAGCCGGCTCGAGAAGCTCGAATTGGACCGGTCGTCCGGTCTTCTGTTGGATCACAATCGCCTGGGTACGCACGTGTCCGCCGCTTACAAGCTCGCCTATTTGATCTTCACGAGGTCGCATCCGCGAAGCTTGCTGTCGATCGCGAGGTCGAACAATGCCCGGTCTCGGACTCGCTTCTCGCGATCGAGCAGGAAGCGAATGGCCCAAACCTGTTGGGGCTTCAGTGCTCGCTTGGCTCCGATGAGCCTGGCTGCATTCCATGCTCGGCGATCGATCGCGCCGGGATCTTACTCAGATCGTCCCATGACCTTCTCTCCGTGGCCAACAATGGCCTCAGGTGGAACGTCTCGACGGGGGGATTGCTGGCCGTTGAACGAACCGGCTGCGCGGGAGGGGCTGCGGCTGCGGTGAGATAGGAGATCGTTCGACGAGCGCGGCTTGAGCGACGTCGGACGCGAACAGAGCATCTCGGCTCCTTCATTCAGGGAGCCGTCCGATGAACGATCTCGATGTAGCTGCACCGATCAGCCCTCTGCGCCAACGACTGATCGACGACATGACCATGCGCCGGTTCTCGCGGGAGACGCAGCGCAACTACATCCGCGATGTCGGGCGGTTCGCCACCTTCATCGGCCGCTCGCCCGGCACGGCCACGGCGGAGGACCTGCGCCGCTTTCAGGTCGAGCAGCGCGAGGCCGGCGTCCCGGTGCCGACCATGAACAGCATCGTGGCGGCGCTGCGGTTCTTCTTCACGCACACGCTCGATCGGCCGGACCTCGCGCGCAAGCTTGTCCGGCTGGCCCATCCGCGCAACCTGCCCGTGGTGCTGAGCCGCGACGAGGTCGCCCGCCTGCTCGACGCGACCACCTGCCTCAAGCACCAGGCGGCGCTGTCGGTCGCCTACGGCTCCGGCCTTCGCGTCGCCGAGGTCTCGATGTTGAAGGTCGCCGACATCGACAGCGAGCGCATGCTGCTCAGGGTCGAGCGCGGCAAGGGAGGCCAGTACCGCAATGCCTTGCTCTCGGCCGATCTGCTGAGCCTCCTGCGCCAGTGGTGGACGCTCGGGCGCCAGCAGGGGGTGATGCATCGCGACGGCTGGCTGTTCCCGGGGCAGCATGCGCTGAAGCCGATCAGCACGCGCCAACTCCATCGCATCGTCGCCGAGGCGGCGCATGCGGCCGACATCGCCAAGCGGGTCGGCCCGCACACGCTGCGCCACAGCTTCGCCCCCACCTTCTCGAGGACGGCATCGACATTCGGGTGATCCAGGCGCTGCTCGGCCACGCCAAGCTGGACAACACCGCTTTCTACACAAGGGTCGCGACACGCACGGTCCGCGCCGTCACCAGCCCGCTCGACAAGCTCGGCATGCTCAGGATCGGAGAGCACGCGCCGGGCGGTTGACGCCTTGCGCGCCTCTCTCGAGGTCGCAGACATCTTCCGTGCCGCCGGCCCGGCGTACCGGGCCGCTCATACTGGGCACCTGAGCCTGCACCAGCTCAAGGTCATGGCGGCGATCGAGACCTGCCGCACCACCGCTCTTGGCGGCCATGTCGACGCTTGTGACGACTGCGGCTTCGTTCGCATCGCTTACAACAGCTGCAGGAACAGGCACTGCCCCAAGTGCCAAGGGGCCGCGGCACGCACCTGGTTGGCCGAGCGCGAAGCGGACCTGCTCCCGGTCGGCTACTTCCACGTCGTCTTCACGCTGCCGGCCGAGATCGCCGCCATCGCCTTCCCCAACAAGGCGGTCGTCTACGATCTCCTCTTCAAGGCGGCGTCGGAGACCATGCTCACCATCGCCGCCGACCCTCGCCATCTCGGCGCGCGTATCGGCATCACGGCCGTGCTCCACACCTGGGGCTCGGCGATGATGCACCATCCGCACATCCACATGATCGTGCCCGGCGGCGGCTTCTCGCTCGACCGCCAGCGCTGGGTCTCGTCACGCCCGGCCTTCCTGCTGCCAGTCCGGGTTCTCGGCAAGCTGTTCCGACGGCTGTTCCTGACGCGCCTGCTCGGGCTGCATGAAGCCGGCTGCCTCCGGTTCTTCGGCGATCATCTCGGTCTCGTCGATCGCCGCGCGTTCCAGCGCTACCTGGCGCCCGTTCGGAAGCAGCGCTGGGTCGTCTATGCCAAGGCGCCTTTCGCCGGGCCGGAGGCCGTGCTCGCCTATCTGTCGCGCTACACGCACCGTGTCGCCATCGCGAACCGGCGGCTGATCTCGCACGACGAGACCGGCATCACCTTCCGCTACAAGGACTACCGCCGTGAGGGCGCCGAGCGCCACCGCACCATGACGCTTGCCGCCGACGAGTTCATCCGCCGCTTCCTGCTGCATGTCCTGCCCAAAGGCTTCCATCGCATCCGCCACTACGGCCTGCTCGCCAGCGCCGGCCGCAAGGCCAACGTCGCGAAGGCCAGGGACCTGCTCGCCGTGTCCGCGCCAAGCGCGACGGAGGAGCCCGCCGCTGCGCCAGACCATCGACCACCGTGTCCATGCTGCGGCGGGCGCATGACGATCATCGAGACCTTCGAGCGCGGGAGGCAAGCGCGAGCGCCGCCGGATACCGTCACGCCGACCCGGACGGTGACGTCGTGACCCGGCACGACCCAGAACTCCCTCACGGCTTGGCCCGGCGGCCTCGACGATCGCTCCCACGCGTCTACATGCGTCTGCTCGCGCGGCTTTACCTGCGGATCCGCTCCTATCGTCCGAGATCGAACCTTCAGCTGCTTTGCCGCGACCGTCTAACGCCTCCGTCGGACCGCTTCCGTGCCGTCGCCAGCGACACCTCTCGAGGCTGTCTTCGCGCCCACTGGCACGAGCCGTTCCTCAAAACCCCATAGACCTCCACGTGCGGCCAGCGGGTTCGTTCTTCGGCCACTTTCGTACGCCTAAAGGCATCCGAAACTCTTCACGATAGCGGCCCGGCAGCTTTCAGACGAAAGTCGCAGTTAGCTGCCGTAGCTGGCGCGGCGGCGACCAACCCAGAGACGTATGAGTCGTTTTGCGAACCTACAGACGTTGCCCTGAGGCGCTTTCGTCCGCTGCAGCTGACTTCGGAAATCGTCGGCGAGACCGCGTATCGCCTTGGCATAAACCATCAGCGCTTCACCATCACTCGTCAGCTCCACCGCGGCTAGATCGCCGGAAGAACACGCCTGCGAAGTGCTCTATACGACGAACTTGCTGGCTGATTGCGGGCTGAGATACGCCTAGTTTAGCAGCGGCGCCCGAAAAGCTTCGCGCCTCGGCTATTGCGATAACAACCCTCACCTGTTCGTGAGTGATCAAGCGCTGTAAATCGACGGCTGTCTGTCGGTCTTCATGGCCCGTTTGCGGGAGAGCGAACTCCTGGCCCCCTAAACACAAGAGCAAACCCTTCATTGTCTGCCTTCTCTAGTCTTGGTCGCAGAATCTTGTTCGAGGGGGTTATGGCATTCCTTGATCGCAGTCTCGGCCTAACGCCCGATCGGTGCGATCACCTCGAGAAGATTCCGCCAAGGGTCGGCAAAGAAGGCGATGCGTAGGCCAAGAGCCGGAACGTCGCGAGGCTCG
This sequence comes from Beijerinckiaceae bacterium, assembly GCA_965277735.1. Taxonomy (GTDB): domain Bacteria; phylum Pseudomonadota; class Alphaproteobacteria; order Rhizobiales; family Beijerinckiaceae; genus RH-AL1. The sequence continues at coordinate 1,197,720 of CBDIDO010000003.1, read as the reverse complement.
GCGATGATCGAGACGCCACGGCGCTGCAGCTCACTTAAGGTCTCGTCCACATCGTCGACCTGAATGCCTATGTGATGCCACCCCGACGAGTCGTAGCTTTCACGCAAGCTCTCGAACGGCGGCCTTTCGGCAGCACCGGGGCCGGCTAGGATCTCGAAGGTAAAGCCTTCGCCCGTCGCAAGTGCGAGGAAGCCAAAGGTTAGCTTCCCAATTGACGTCGATTTTAACAGCCGGAAATCGAGTGTGGTGGTATACCAGGCAACGGCTTCGTCGAAGTTTGGCACACGGATACCGGCGTGGCTCGGCCGCCATGACGCGAACGGGCTGGAGGTTTTTAAGGTGGTGGATGCGTCGGGTGCATTCATTGCTGATCCTCGAAGTCAGGTCGCGGCATTCGTGCTCTAGGCGAGTTGCTTGGCATCTGCCCAACGGCGAATGTCGTCGGCCAGCTCGATCTTTCGCTCGAGCGGCAACCAGTGCCCCGCTGCCTGCTCGGTCAGTGAAAGATCCGCGCAGACTTGGCGCATCGGTTCCCCAATACGGCTCTGACCGGTATCGCAAAGCGCGTCGAAAGCTCCGTTCACGAATAGGATGGGCTGACCGAGCCGGCCGTCATGCGGCGCCTCGCCGGCGTAGGCTGTGTTGGCATCGTCGTTGAGATACCAGGCGTTTGCCGGCCGGAACCCGGTCACGCGAAATGCTGCGACCAGGGCCACGAAATCGGCGGGGGGCCAAAGCGCGGGATCTGGCGCCGCCGCCGGCGGGCGCCGCGTCGCCCCGAACCAGCCTCCGCGTCGCGTCACTGTTGCCGTCCTGTAGACACGGCCCTTCGAGATTGAGGTCCCGAGCTGATAAATCGCCGCGAGCGTGGCCGGGATGTCCGCCTCGAAGTCGCTTACCGTCTGCTCGAAGTGCGTCGCGTAAAACCGGCAATAGTCCCATGGTCCGTCAGGATATTCGTCGGGCGGGTAGAGGTCGCGATTGACGAGCGGCACAAGACTGGCCAACGCGAAGCCACCCGGAAGGTACGGGACCGAGACCAACACCAATCCCTTACATCGGGAAGGATGATGCGCGGCCAAGGCCGCGGCGACGGGGCTTCCCAGGTCGTGGCCGACCCAGATTGCGGGGCGCCCCCCGAGATGATCGTGCAGGTCGACCATGTCGTGGACGATCTCCCGTATGGCATATGCCTCGGGATCAGCCGGGGCCGATGAGCCGCCGTAGCCGCGCATGTCGGGGGCGACACAGCGCCAACCCTCGGCGCCGAACGCCTGCATCTGCGCCCGCCACATCAGGCCGATCCCGGGCCAGCCGTGGAGGAAGATCATCAATGGCCCGTCGGCGGGGCCGATCTCCCAGTATGCCGTCGTATGGCGTGCTGAGCGAAAGCTGCGCGCGATCGGCTCCATGATCAAAGCTCCGTTTCGATGGCGTGTGACGAGCGCATGTGGTCAGCAGCCTGCGAGCATGATGCGAGCGACCTCGGCGCTGGCATCGATCTGCGGCCAATGCCCCGCTTCGAGCACGTGAAGGACGCCCCTCATCGCCTGCGATCGCATATAGTCGGCGACGCTGACGTGCAGGTAGGGGTCGAGCCGCCCCCAGACGAGCAGAAGCGGCACGTCCGAGCGCCTGAATTCGAGAAGGCGGGACGTGTTAGCCGCGATCTCGTCAACCAATCGGCTTGTCATCTGCGCAAAGGCAGGCCCGTTGCCGGGAAAGTCGCGGACATAGAGGCTTCCGCCATCCCGTGGCACCCGGTGCTCGGCGAACGCTGGTAAGGCGCTGCTGAGAAGCTCGGTCATGATCTGCTCCGTTGCGGGGTGGCGTGGCGTCTTGATTCACCAGGACATAGTCAGGCCGGATCCAGCGTCCCAAGGAACGCCACGAGGTGCTCGCTGACCGCGGCGGAGGCTTCGTGCTGTACCCAATGGCCGATACCTTCGAGTCCGACGTAACCTCTCAGGCCAGGGAGGCGATCGCGCAGCGCGGCTTCCGTCAGGTGATAGACTGGGAACAAACCATCCGCGTTGCCCCACATGAAGAAGGAGGGCTGCGCTATTCTTGCGCCGGTGTATGCGGCCGAAAGATCGAAGAACGGCTGGATGGCGCGATAGTAATTAAGCGCCCCGTGAAATCCGGTGCGTTCGAACTCGGCGATGTTGTGGGCGACGTAGTCGGGTTCGATCCAAGGCGGCAGGGGATTCGGTGGCTCACGATGAAGGCTTCGATCCGGGTCGAACGGGTTCCACGCGTCCGCCGCTGGCGCGGACCCGGAGGCCCAGTAGAGGGCGCCGGGAAGGGTGACGGTCGCATCTGCCCAGATCCGGTCCGCCTCCGGCCGGATCTGCGCGAACATGTAGAAGTCCCCGCCGCGGCCTGCCGCTCTCATCGCATCCAGCACGCTCATTGCGCCGCGAGGCACGTAGGGGACGGCGAGGCAGAAGACCGCCGTGAAACGGTCGGGCCGCATCATCGCGGCATTCCACGCGACATTCGCTCCCCAGTCGTGGCCGACGAGAGTGGCGCTCGGTACCTGCAGCGCGTCGAGGAGCCCGATTAGGTCGCCGACCGTCTGAAACGGCGTGTAGAGCGTCGGGTCCTCGGGCGCCGAGGATCCCCCGTAGCCACGCATGTCGGGCGCAATGGCTCGATAGCCAGCCGACGCAACCGCCTGCATCTGCGTGCGCCAGGTGTAAGCTGTGTCGGGAAAGCCGTGGACGAACAGGACAGCGGGGCCATCGCCCAGCGCAGTGACGCGTAGCGTTATGCCGTTGGCCGCGACATCGAAAGTCTCGGCACCATTGCCGCCAGATGTTTCCCTCGCTTTCGACATTCAAAGCTCCGGACGCCCGGGACAACAGGCGCCGCACGGATTGAAGCGGCTACCAATCGAAAGCGTAAGTCCATAAGTTCGGCAGCCTTCCTTCCATTTTCCGGGAGCAACGATGGATCGCCTAGGATCGATGTCGCTCCTCGTGACTGTCGCCGAGGCAGGTAGCCTTTCGGGCGCCGCGAAACGCCTCGGCACGCCTCTGACGACAGTCAGCCGGAAGATCGCCGACCTCGAGCATCATCTAAAAACGCAGTTGCTGACGCGCTCGAGCCGTAAGATCGCACTGACTGACGCTGGCAAGTCCTACGTCGCATCCTGCAAGCGCATCCTGGAAGACATCGTCGAAGCCGAACGCGTTGTGCAGGGCGAATATATAGTTCCAAAGGGCGAGCTAAGCATAACGGCTCCAATCGTGCTCGGCCGTCTGCATCTGGTTCCGGTGCTCGCCGATTTCCTTCGGGCGTATCCTGACATCGACGTGCGCCTCGTTCTCGCGGATCGTTTGGTCAACCTGACCGAAGAAGGCATCGATGCCGCGCTTCGCATCGGCGAGTTGCCGGATAGCGCGATGGTCGCAACACAAATCGGCGACGTTCATCGGGTGTTCGCCGCCAGTCCCGCTTATCTCAAGTTGCGAGGGACGCCGAAGAAGCCGACCGATCTCCTCGGCTATGATTGTGTCGGCGTGCAGGGTTTCACGGGGCCGGGTCTATGGAGCCTTGGCAGCGACGACGAAGTCCCGGCTCGCTATCGCATAATCGTCAACTCGACCGATGCAGCTTGCGAAGTGGCCAAGGCGGGGCTTGGCGTCGTCTCCGTGTTCTCCCATCATGTAGCGTCCTCCTTCCGTGATGGAACGTTGGCGCGCGTACTGCCGGACTTCAAGCGAAGGACACTCCCGCTAAACCTTGTACGAAACTCGGGTGGGTATCTCCCTTTGAAGCTGCGCGCCTTCCTGGACTTCGTTACGCCGCGCTTGAAAAGCCGATTGTCCGCGGCTGACAAGCCTCGACCGCGATGAACGCTATTCGTATTTGAAGGCTGGCGGCCTGCTGCGCCTCGGATTGCCAACGGCCGCTTCCGGATCTGCAAACAGCGCCGAAACGGCAGCGATGGCGCGTAACGGACGGCACGTCCGCCCCTTCAGACGATGCACGAGCGCGGGACTGCTCGGCTCTCAACTCCGCACCGTCCTGGCCCGGCGGCTTGCCGAACATTCGCCGATATTAGCGACTGAACTGGGACGGGCTGTCGTAGCCGACGGAGAAACCGACCTCGGACACGTCCTCTCTTGTCGCCATCAGCGTGCGCGGGCCGCCTGAAGGCGAAGCTGCTTCTGGTACTGGATCGGGGTCAGCGACGTGACAAGGCGGAAATGCCGGGGGCAGCGACGTAACGCTCATGCCGGCGATGTCCGCGAGGTCCTCGATACGGACCGTGTCCGCGAGATGGCTGCGCAACCAGCGAATTGCCCGTCCGACTTGCGACATCCGGCTGTCAGCGAGGCCGATCTGTCGAATCATCGCTCCTTGCGGACCATTGATCAGCCGCCACAAGATCTCGCGCTCGAGGGACGCGGCAAGAACCGGCACGTCGGACGGACGATCGAGGAGGCGTAGGAAGCGCACGACAGCGTCGACGAGATCGCGCGACAGATCACTGATGGCGATCCCGGGCCGATCGTCGCCGATCGCGCGCGGGACACCCGCCTCCAGCAACAGGCTGGCAATAGCATCCGGCCTCAGCGCCAGACCACATTCGAGATAGGGACGCTCGGGCGTCGCCTCGAAGACGTCGCGGCGCGCAAGGCCGTGACGCCTGCGCAGATCGCACTGGGATGGCTGCTGGCCCGGAAGCTTTTAGATCGTGCCGATCCCAGGCACAACGAAGCTACACAGGCTCGAGGAGAACCTCGGCGGCGCGGGATCGAGTTTTCTCCTAGCGAACTCGCCGACATCACTGCCGCAGCCTCGAAGCTGCAGGTGGTCGGCGACCGTTTGCCGAAGGCCTATCTCGACCTGACGGGACGCTAAGAATGCCATTACCTTCGCGATCGACTCGACCCGCGGCTCTCGGTCACGAAGACGAGTGTCGCGTGATGTTATGCGGCTAGTCCCCTAAGCAACGTGTGTCGGCTCCCGAGCACTCGTCGGTCTTTATGACGACTGCCAAGGGCGCGAAGCCGGCCAACGGCTCGAGAGGACGGTCTACGAGACGATGGTGGCGGAGCTGACGTCGATCGCCCAGGCGGCCAAGGTCGGCAACGGCTTCGAGCCCGATGTGCAATATGGGCCGGTTCAGAATAAGATGCAGTTCGATCGCGTGATGGACATCCTAGACGAGGTTCCCGGCGTGCGCATCACCACGGGCGGCCACGCGCTCAACCGGCCCGGCTACTTCATCGCGCCGACGATCGTCGCCGACATCAAGGAAGGGACGCGTCTGGTCGACGAGGAGCCGTTCGGTCCGGTGCTGCCCGTGCTCGCGTTTCGCGACGTCGACGACGTGATCCAGTGCGTGAATGCGACCCGCTACGGGCTCGGCGGCTCCGTGTGGACGACGGACATCGCGAAGGGCGCGGAGGTGGCGAAACGGCTCGAAGCCGGGGTCGTCTGGGTCAATCATCACGTCGGGCTGACGCGCGACCTGCCGTTCGGCGGCGTCAAGGAATCGGGCATCGGCCGCCAGGGCCACGACATCGGGGTGAAAGGCGATATGGAGCCGCAGGTGGTCGTCATTCCGAAGTCGGTGTAGCCGACGACGCTCCGCCGAGAGACATCTCGAGCCTGCTGCGCCAGGAGGCGCCGCGGACCCATCCCAGCATGCCGTCGGCCTCGGCCGCATCGGCATCGCGCAGAGCCACCGCCTTCCAGGCGAGGCAGAGCATGCAGGACAGCACCGGCGTATCGCCGACGAATGGCACCGCGGCGATCGCATCGAGCGTCGGCATCCCCGTACCCAGCATGAGGACCGCATCAAAGCCAGACCGTGGCAGGTCCAGCAGCGCCTTGCGCGCAGCATCCCTGTCGAGGCTGTAGATCGGGTGGAAGGCGTCTGTCTCGCGAAATGCCGTCGCCTCGACGGCGACGACGAAGCCGCGCGATTCCCAATAGGTCGCGCTCTCCGCATCGAGCATGGAATCGTAGGGCGAGACGAGGGCGATCCGGCGGGCGCCGATGGCGTGGAGCGCGTCGACGGCCGCGCTGGCTCCACTGAACGCCGGCACGCCTATCCGGTTCGAGATGTCGGCGAGGAGGCTGTCTTCCCGCTCGCGTCCCAGCAGGTAGGAGGCGCCGGTGCAGCCGAGCGCGACAGAGTCGATCGGGGCGTTGGCGAATTGCTTCAGCAAGGCCGGAAACTGCGACATATAGTCGAGCAGACGTGCCGAGATGGTTGGCCTGTCGCTCGTCATCCGCGCATTAATCCAGGCGTGGCCTGGCGGCAGCAGGATGGCAAGCTCGGGTTCGACGGTCGTGTTCGCTTGGGGAGTGAAGACGCCGACGAGGCCCTTGGGGGCGTAGGCGACACTCATCGCGATGTCGCTGTCGCGGTGGCGGATGAAAGGCTTTCGATAAATCCCGCCGTGGACGTCGCGGCCGCGACCTTCCGCAGCGATTCGATGGCGATCTCGTGCTCGGCCGCCGAGAAGTCCCCGCACGCGTCTTCGAGGACCGTTACGTCGAAATCGCGAACGTGGGCGTCGCGCACGGTCGATGCGACGCCGCCGCTCGTCAGCATGCCACAGACGACGACGCGCCCGATACCGAACCGCAGCAATACCCATTCGAGGCGCGACATGTAGAACGCCGAAAAGGCGACCTTTTCGACCTCCGCGTCAAGCGGTTGCAGCGCGTCCACCGTCGTCGAGCCCCAGGAACCGGGTTGAAAGTCGCCGCGGCGCAGAAACGGGCGCGCGCGACGAAGGTGCGCGGAGATCATCGGCTCGCCGCCGCGACCGGGCACCAACGTGAAGCGCGTGCCGATCGCGATCCCGCCCGCCGCTCGCAAGCATGCGGCGGCGGGCGCGATCAGCGCCGGGAGCACGGCCAACGCGTCGGCGCGCAGGCCGCCGCGCGCATAGGCTCCATCAGGGTGGATGAAATCGTTTTGCAGGTCGCAAACCAGGAGAGCCGTGACCGCCGGCTCGACGGGCCGCTCCGCTTGTTGCATTTCATCCATTTTGAGCCTCGACCGGCTTATGCGTTTCGAGGTTCGCGAGTGCTCGAACGCCGCAGGCCGTCGCCCCATTATGATGCGAAAGCCGTGGGCGCAGGGGGAATAGCTGCTATCTTGTTGTCCCGCCCGATAATGCGCGCCGTGCCGTTGCCTGAGGCCGTCACTGCGTCGCAGGTTTGACGAGGAGATCCTGCGGCGGAGAGAGCCTTTGGCATCGAATGTCGATTGCGCCGTACTGGTCGTTGGCGGCGGCCCTGTCGGCTTGTGTCTCGCGCTCCTGCTCGCACGGCAGAGCATCGACGTGATCGTCGTCGAAAAGTCTGCGATGATCGTCGAGGATCTGCGCGCTTCGACGTTTCATCCGCCGACACTCGACATGCTCGAAACGCTCGGCCTTTCATCGACGCTGGTCGCGCAAGGGCTTCCGACGCCGCAATGGCAGGTGCGGCTGCACCCCGACGGCGAACGGGCTGTCTTCGACCTCGGCGTCCTCGCCGATGCCACACGCCATCCCTTCCGCCTTCAATGCGAGCAGTGGAAATTGTCGCGAGCCTTGCGTGAGGCACTGACACGGGAGGCCTGCGCCACCGTGCTGTGCGAGACCTCCCTGCTCGCGTACTCGCAGAGTGGCGAAGGGGTCGAGGCGCATGTCCGCGACAGGTTGGGATCCGATTCGATCCTGCGATGCCGCCTCCTCGTCGGCGCGGATGGCGCACGTAGCACCGTCCGCGAGCAGATCGGCAGCGTCTTCGAGGGCAGCACCTATCCCGAGACGACGCTTCTCGTGACCACGGGCTTTGCCTTCGACGAGCATCTGAGTGGGCTCTCCAACGTCACCTACTGCTGGAAGACCGACGGCAACTTCTCGTTGCTTAAGGTACCCGGGCGCTGGCGCGTCTCGATCTACCCGAAGGAAGATCAGCCGCTCGACGCGCAGATGACGCCCGGCGCGATCGAGGCAAGCCTGCAGACGATCGTTCCCCGACCGGCACCCTACGAGGTGCTCGAGATGCGGCCCTATCGGGTGCACCAGCGGCTGACCTCCTGCTATGTCGAGGGCCGCGTCGCACTCGCCGGCGACGCCGCGCATCTCAACGCACCCTCCGGCGGCATGGGCCTCAACGGCGGCCTCCACGACGCCTTCGAGCTGTCGGCGGCCATCGGCGAGATCGTCTCCGGTCGCGCGCACCTCGAAAGGCTCGCGCTCTACGATCGGCGGAGACGCCCGATCGCCCGCGATCAGATCATCGCGCAGGCCGACGCCAATCGCGCCCGCATGCGGGAACGGCGCCCGCAGGAACGGCGGAAAATTCTCGAGGACCTACAAGCGATCACCCGGGACAGGGATCGGTTGCGCGCCCACCTGACACGAACGTCGATGATCGACGGCCTGCGTGCGGCCGCCCGGATCGAGTGACAGGGACCGGGCACGAACATCTGCTATGCCGCCATCGGCCGTTCGCCACGCGCGTGCGGGGCGCTAATGTCGCGGGATGCTACTTGGCCGCGACGAGCCGCTGCTTTGAGACTCCCGCACAGCAAGGCGCAGCGCGCCGAGGTCTCCGCGCGCGACGGACACGTTCTCGACGTCTGGCGGTGCGAGCCGTCGGGCAGGAACAAGGGCGGCGTGGTGGTCCTTCACGCCGTCTACGGGCTCACAGATCATATCGGCGACGTCTGCGCGCTGTGGGCTGAGGCGGGCTACTCGGCGGTGGCGCCTTCGCTCTTCGATCGCGCGGCCCCGCTCATCGTGCACCCCTACAGCCGCGCGGGGGCCGACGCCGGCATCGCAAATTACGCTGCTCTCTTCGAGCAGCAGATCTTCGCCGATATCGACGCCTGCGCCGACCTCTACCGAGCGGATCGAAAGGTCGCCGTATCGGGCTTCTGCACGGGCGGCACGTGGGCCTGGCGCGCCGCGGCATCACTGCGGTTCGATGCGCAGGTGAACTTCTACGGCAGTCACGTCGCCGCCTTCATGGACCTCCGGCCGCTGTGCCCGACGATCATGCACTACGGGGATTTCGACATCATCGTCCCGGTACAAACCGTTCGCGATATCGCGGCGCAACACGCCGAGGCCGAGGTGCACATCTATGCTGGCGCGGGACACGCCTTCTTCAACCCCGAGCAGGCCCACCCTGATCCGGACGCTTCGGCTCTCGCCTGGGAGCGCTCGCTCGCCTTCATGGATCGGCACATGAACGAAGGACCTCGCAGCCCGTGAGCGCCGAGCAGATTCTTGTCACGGGCGCGAACGGGCGCACCGGTCGCGCCATCGTCGATGCCTTGCTAACCAGACATGCGAAGGTCCGCGGATTCGTCCGTTCGGCGGAGAAGGCAACGGACCTGCGCGACGCCGGCGCGGACAGCGCGGTGGGCGATCTCGAGGATGCGGCCTCGCTCGCCGCGGCTTGCACCGGCTGTCGGGCGGTAATCTACATCGGGCCTCCCATGCACGGCAACGAGGTCGCAATCACGTCACGTGTCCTGGAAGCGGCGGCGAGGGCGGGCGTCGCGCACGTGATCTACTATTCGGTGATGCATCCCCTGCGCCAGGAGGTTTTCCACCATCGCCAGAAGCTCCTGGCGGAAGCGCATGTCGTCGAATCCGGACTCCCCTACACGATCGTGCAGCCGATCCGATATATGCAGCACCTGGAGCCCTTGTGGCGCACCGTCGTGGACGATGGCATCCATGCGATGCCCTTCAACACGCAAGTGCGCTTCAACGTCGTCGATCTTCTCGACCTCGCCGAGGCCGTCGCGACGATCGCGACGACGCCGGGGCACGAGCATGCGACCTACGAGCTGGCGGGTGCCGAGGCGCTGAGCCAGGACGACATGGCCGCGATCCTGACCGAGGAACTGGGGCGCCCCGTCGCCGCACGCGTGATCCCGCCGGAAGCGGCGCGACGCGCCGCCGAGGCGCGTGGCCTGCCGGCCGAGCGCATCGAGCGGATGACCGGCATGAACGACCACTACGACCGCCACGGCTTTCTCGGCAATCCCAATGTCCTTTGCTGGCTGATCGCGCGCGAGCCGACGACGTTTCGAGCCTATGTTCGCCGCCTTCGCGAGCGCGAGAAGACGGCGTCGTGAGGACGATTTCCAGTGAGTCTGGGACATGACGCAATCGACCGAGTTCGACTATGTCATCGTCGGGGCCGGCTCCGCCGGCTGCGTTCTCGCCAATCGCTTGAGCGAGGATGGACGTCACACGGTCTTGCTTCTTGAGGCCGGCGGCTGGGACTGGGATCCGATGATCAAGATCCCGCTCGGCTTCGGGCGGATGGCGACGCGGCGGCCGCATGACTGGGGCTACAATTTCGAGGCGGAGGCGAAGCTCGAAGGTCGGGCCCTCGGCTGCAATCGCGGCCGCGTCGTCGGCGGATGCTCGTCGATCAATGCCATGGCGCTGGTCCGCGGGCACCATCGCGACTACGACCGCTGGGCTTCGTATGGCGTTCCGTCGTGGGACTTCGCGCACGTGCTGCCGTACTTCAAGAAGCTCGAGTCCTGGCCCAAGGGGAGCGACACCTACCGCGGCCGCAGCGGCCCGGTGACGGTGCAGCCCTGCCGCTTCCAGGACCCGATCGTCCAGGCCTACCACGCCGCCGGCGTGGCGGCCGGATATCCCGTCACCGACGACCACAATGGCGCTGATCCCGAGGGCTTCACCTGGACGCAATCGACGATCCGCGACGGCCGACGCTTCAGCGCGGCCGATGCCTATCTCCGGCCGGCGCTACCCCGCCGCAACCTGACGCTCACCCTGCGCGCGCAGGTCTCGCGGATCCTGATGCAGGGTCGGCGAGCGCATGGCGTAACCTATTGCCGCCGGGGACGCGACCACACGGCGATCGCGCGAAAGGAGGTAATCCTCGCGGGTGGCACGATCAACTCCCCTCACCTCCTCATGTTGTCCGGGATCGGCCCCGCGGAGGAGCTTCACACCGCCGGCGTGACGCCGCACGTCGACCGGCGCGGTGTCGGCCAGAACCTGCAGGACCACATGGCCGTCGCGGTCTTCTACAAGCGCCGCAGCACCGGCCCGCTCCTGGAGAAGATGCGCGTCGACCGGCTCGTGCGCGACCTCGCCAAGACCTATTTTTTCGGCAGCGGCATCTCGAGCGACATGCCCGGCGGGACCCACGCGTTTCTCCGGACGCGGGCCAGCGAGCCGCTCCCGGACATGCAGATCTTGTTCAATGCCGCACCGTTGACCGCACATCCGTATCTGGCGCCCTTCGTCCAACCCTACCAGGACGCCTTCGCCGCTCGTCTCATCGGGCTACGGCCGGAAAGCCGGGGAAGCGTCACGCTGCGCACGTCGGAGCCCGCTCAGGCGCCGCGGATAAGGCTGAACTGCTTCGACAGCGATGCGGATGTCGCGACCTTGCGCCGTGCGATCCGCGTCGCGCGCGACATCGCGCGGCAGCCGAGCCTCGCGTCGTTCCTCGAATCGGAGCTCGCGCCGGGGCCGACCGTCGAGGCGGATGACGATCTTGATGCCTTCATCCGCCGGACCGCCGGGACGGCGCACCATCCGCTGGGCACCTGTCGCATGGGGAGCACGACGGACCCGATGGCCGTGGTCGACCCCGAGTGCCGGGTCATCGACGTCGACGGCTTGCGGGTCGTCGATGCGTCCGTCATCCCGGACATGCTGGGCGGCAACATCAACGCCGCCGTCCTGATGCTGGCGGAGAAAGCCGCCGACGCCATCCGGGGCCGCATGGCCCTGCCGGCCGCCGACCTGGCGGCGGGCCAGTCGGCCCCCGCGCGGGCTCGAGGCGCCTAGATCGAAAGCGTCCGATGGGATCGGCCGCGCCGCGTCGCGCTGGTCATCGCGCCCAGAGCCGCTGTCGCCGCGGCGACGAGTAGCGGCGTCTGCAAGTGCTGTCGTCCGATCGTCGCCAGCATCACGGACATGGCGGCAGCGCCGAGCGACTGCCCCAGCAGGCGCGCAGTCGACTGCATGCCGGCGGCGCCGCCACTGCGATTTGGCGGCGCACTTTCCATCATGGCCTTGTTGTTCGACGGCTGGAACAGGCCGAAGCCGATGCCGCACAGCACGATGCGCCATGCGATGTCGAGGTTGCCTGCCCCGGCACCGACCACGCCGAGCGCGAGCAGGCCGAGCGAAAGGCACGCCAGGCCAGCCGCGCCGATCGCGCCGGGCGCGAACCGGTCCGACAGCGGCCCGGCCAGCCGCGCGACCAAAGCGATCGCGATCGGCCAGCCGCTGATCAGAAGGCCCGTGCTGAAATTCGATCGCGCGAACACACCTTCGAGCAGAAACGGAATCGTGATGAAGGCGATCGATTGCGTGACGAATGCGCAGATCGACGTCGCGACCGAGAAGGCGAACTGCGGCTGCCCGAGAAGATCCAGCGGCAGGATGGGCGCGGGCTTGCTGCGCTGTTGCAGAACGAAGAGCACGCCGAAACCGACCCCGCCGAGGATGCAAAGCCCCGCCCTCGGGTAGGTCGCGGGATCGCCAAGAAAGCTGATGCCGCAGACGACGAGGGAGAGCGTAACGATGTTGAAGACGACGCCTGCGACGTCGAACGGCGCTGACGAGACCGGCGTCGTCGGCAGGCGGTGCCGCGCCAGGAGCAGTGCGGCGGCACCGAGCGGCACGTTGATGAGGAAGAGCCACTTCCAGCTTGCGAAGGAGAGGATGAGCGCGGCAAGGGTCGGGCCGGTGGCCGAGGCGATCGCCACGATCATCGATGCGTTCGCGATGCCTCGGCCCATCATCCGGCGCGGATAGATGAATCGCACGAGCGCCATGTTGACGCTCATGATACCGGCGGCTCCGAGGCCCTGGAGACCGCGTGCGGCAAGAACGCCACCGAAGCTGGGTGCGATGGCGCAAAGCAACGACGCGACGGTGAAGACGGTGAGCCCGGTCTAATAGATGCGGGCGTGTCCGATCGTGTCGCCGAGGGCGGCCAGCGGCAGCAAGGTCGTGACGACGACGAGCTGATAGATCGTGACGAGGCCGATCGTGACGGAGGGACGGATGTGAAGGTCCCTGGCGATCGACGGAAGCGCGATATTGACGATCGAGCTGTCCAGCACGGCCACGCCGTGGCCATCGCAACTATCGCGAAAGCGAAGAGACGAGCCGGCGGCTCGAGCCCGTCCCTGTCCGGCTGGGCGACCAGACGACTGCCGTCGAGGCTGAATGACGAGCTCATCGAAGGTCGGCGATCCGTCCGGGTCGAGCCCTGGCGGCTCTGCTTTCTCGCGCCGGACGCCGCTTCCGCGACGCCCGGCTTAAGCATTTTCTCGAAGCGTCAGTCAGCCCTGCGACGGGCGGACCTCGCGATGCAGCGACATCAACAGCGCCGATGCGAAGAACGTCGCGACGGCGAAGAAATAGAGCGCCGGCGCATAGGAGCCCGTTGTGTCGTGCGCGTGGCCGGCAAGATAAGGGCCGATGGCGGCGCCACCGGTAAAGGCGGAGATGCCGCAGCCATAGATCTGCGCGTAGTGCTTCAGCCCGAACCTGCGGCTCACGAGGAACGCCAGGAAGTCGACCTCGGCTCCAGCGCTGAGGCCCAGCAGGATCGTCGCCAGAAGCGGCGTGTCGCCCTTGACGAGTAGAAGGCTCGAGAAGCCGGTCAGGCTGATCATCGCGCCACCGACCAGGGCGGGCGGAAACCGGTCCACCAGCGTCCCGAGCGTGAGGCGCCCGATGATGATGGCGTAGCCGAGATATCCCACGGTGGCAGCCGCGGCGGCCGGCGTGGCGCCACGGTCGATGAGCATAGCGGGGAGGTGCACGATGAGGGCGCCAACGACCATCGAGACCAGCACGAAGGCGACCTCGATCCGCCAGAAGGCCGTCGTCCGGACGGCCTCCCGCAAGGTGGCTCCCGTTGATGAGACGGCTTGGTTGACAGTCGAGCGACCGCTATGAAGGAAGAAATAGGTGAGGGGCAAACCGACGACGATCAGCACGCCGGCCAGGATGCGATAGGCGCCACGCCAGCCGACGCTGCCGATCGCATGCGTGATGAGCCCAGGCGCGGTCAAGGCGACGATGCCGGAGCCACAGAGCATGATTCCCAGCGCGAGCCCTCGGCTCTGGACGAACCAGCCGGCGACCGCGCGCGTCCAGACGATCGGCGACGTGCCAGAGCCGAGAAACGAGAGCGCGAGCCAAGCTACGTAAAACCCCACTAGATTCGGACCGACGAGCGACACGAGCACGAAGCCAATCGCAAGACCCACCTGCGACAGCAGCGCGATCTTGCGCACGCCGAAGCTGTCGATCGCCCGTCCGACGAACGGCGACGTCAGGACCGTACCGATCATCAGGCAGGTGATGCCGATCGAGATGCTGCCGCGACTCCACCCGAAATCGTGGCCGAGCGGCCGAACGAATAATCCGAACGAATAGAACGGCAGGCCCGTCGTCCCGAGGCCGGCGCCGACCGTGGCGGCGAGAAGCACCGTCCACGCGCGAGACAACTCCGAACGTCTGGTGGGGATCGGGGTTCCGGCGGAGGAGGCGATCGCCGAGACTGCGGAATCCATTGTCATGATCAGAACTCCTCAAGAAGACGACCGAAGCCTTCCCGGCGGTCATTGATGCCGTTGGCGCGCAAAGCATGCCAGTATGTCGCAGTGTTGATGGCGATCACCGGCTTGCCGAGCCAGAGCTCGGCGGCGGCGGCCAGGCGGATCATGCTTAGGTTCGTACCGACCTGGACGATCGCGTCGACGTTGTCGCCGTCGACAGCGCGAAGCTCGGCGCGCATGCGCTCCGTCGTCAACTCGGCGATGGCCAGCCAGCTCGGGCACTGCAGGCAGGTGTCGCGAACGACGGTGAAGCCGGCATCTCCAAAATAGCGGATTACCTCGGCGTTGGCCGTGGGGAAATAGGGCGAGATGATCGCGATCCGCTTGATTCCGCCGTAGGCGTTGAGCGCCGCGGCGCAAGCGTGCGACCCGATGCTGACGCCGACGCCGCTTTCGTCCTCGACCGACTTCTGGAAAGCGTCCGCGCCCTTCATCCCGTCGAAGAACGTGACGGCGGACATGCCCATGACCATGTGGTCCGGGCTTGAGGTCAGCACGCTCCGCACGGCATCCAGCGTGTTCTGCCCGATGAGTCTCGCGCCGGCCATGAAGCTTTCGTTGCTGACCGCCTGCGTGTTCGGCGTGAAGATCCGGCTGTAGTGGTTGGTGACGCCGGCGAACCGTAGATCGTCAAAGTCCGGCTGGACGACGGTGTTCGTAGACGGTCCGAGCACACCGAACTTGCGGCGCCAACCCAGGACGTCCTTGCGTTTCTCGGATGCATTCTTCATTGGATTTCGGCCTCCCGGTCCAGCGAGCTGTACATCGATTGTCGGAGAAGAAAGCCGCGCCGCAGCTTGGCGTTTTCCGAGATGCGTCGCATTTCGTTTTCGGAGTCCTCGACCTGCAGTTCCGGCGACATCTCCATCGCGCGCTTGTTGCTCATGCTCTGCGCCTGGATGAACTCTTCCATGACGGTGCGTCGCTGACGCTCGTACATGTCGAGGAGCGTTTCGCTTTCGCCGAGCTTGATGATGCGAATTAGCTTGTCCGCAAGGTTGCGTATGTCGTGGATCGCAGAGTTCATCCCGAATCCGCCGAGCGGGTTGTTGAGGTGGGCCGCGTCGCCCGCCAGGATGATGCGTCCGCTCCGGTATGATCGCGCGACACGCTGGTGCACGCGATAGATCGTGCGGTGCAGCGTCTCGATCGATTGGCCGTGTTTCAACAGGCGCGCGAACACCTCGTCCTTCCTATGGTCGGACAGCAGGTCGGAATCGGGCGCGTCGACGGCAGCCGGGACAAGGACGCGCCAGGCGGAAGGGGCCCGGAGCAGGACCAGCCATTCCGTTGGATCCGACATGTAGTTGACGTTGCAAACCTCGGGCAGATAGTCGTGCATCGGCGCAACGGTGGAGAGGCAAAGGAACTTCTCCTCGTAGGTAAAGCCGTCGAACCCGATGCCGAGCCCCTTTCGAACGACCGAGCCGGCCCCGTCGCATGCGACGACGAAACGGCCCCTGTACATGCGGACGCCGTCCGGGGTCTCGGCCGTTACGTGAACGTCGGCAGGGGTCTCCTGCGCTTTCACGACGCGTGACGAGAAGTGGAAGCGGTCCGCAATCCGCTTTTGTGCCGCGATTGTTAGCTTCCACTGTTCGCACTGCAACCGATACGGATGCTCGCTTAAGTCCTTGAGCTCGCTCATGTCGAAGGTGATGCAGGAGCCGGTCTGCCGGTTGAAATACTTGTACTCGGGTGAGCGGAGACCGAGCGGCTCGAGCTCCTGGGTAATACCGAAGGTCGACAGGTAATCGAGGGTCGGTGCGTGGAGTGTTGAGGCTCTCAAATCCGTCGCGTGCGTATCGGCGCCCTCGAGGACGAGGACATCGAGACCAGCGGCCGTCAGTGCGACGCCGGCAACCACGCCGCAGGGACCGCCGCCCGCGATGATCACGTCGTAAAAATGCTGGGCGCCTTTAGCCACGGTCGTCGCTCCCACCCTTGGCCGCTCTGGCTCTTTCGATCAGCATTTCACTAGGCACGACGTCAGCGTATTTTTGGGACATGTCGAACAGGTTCGCCAGATGTGGGCCGTCGGCGCGGTCTCCGACGCAATCTATGGGGACGACCGTCGCGAAGCCGTAGCTCACGGAATCGACGACCGTGGCGCGGACACATCCGGATGTCGTCGCGCCGGTGACGATCAGGGTGTCGATCTTCTTGTTGACGAGCCAGGGAAGCAGGCCCGTGCCGAAGAAGGCCGAGGCCGCCGTCTTCTTGACCAGGAGGTCGCCCGGCATCGGCTTCAACTCCTCGACGATCTGCGTCGCCGCGCTCGTCTCGGTCTGGGTGAGAAGGGCCGGCACCTTGCGCGCGAAGGGGCCGCCGTCCGATCCGTCGTCCGCGTAGACGACGCGCGTGTAGGCGATCGGCCAGCCAGCGCCGCGTGCTGCGGCAAGCAGTTCGGCGGTCGCCGCGACGGCAGCGGCGATGTTGCCGCCGCCGAACTGCTCAGGGTCGACGAAGCTCCAGGTGAAATCGACGACGACGATCGCCGGCCGCCGACCGATGCCCGTCGCATGACCGAACCCCTGGCGCGTGTAGACCTCCGGTCGGTCGCTCGTGTCCAAGCCCTCGGACCGCGACGACATTAGCTTCGCTCCGCGGGACGGCGACGCCCGGACAAAGTATGTCTCGAATGCACGGTGTTTCCCCCTTAGGCGAGGCATCGTATCGCCCAATCTGGCGACCCTAGGGTGCCGTTGCGGGAAAAGCTGGCCTCAACTCTCGAATCTCCGCCTGGCGAGAAAACCGGTGGACGTCGTGGTGCCGAATGGCGGCCGCACTATTTTTCTGCGACCGTGGGCAGTCGGGTTGCGGAACTGCCGTCGCCAGAGGCTCGAGGCTCGACATGATCAAACGCTGGGCGATAGGCGACGTGGTGGTGACGGCGGTCGCCGACATCGACCCCTTCGACATCCCGTTGAGCCGCGTGATGCCAATGACGAGCGCGCCCGAGCTCGCGCCGTTCGCGGACATTCTCGTGCCGGACCACCTGACCGAGTCGTTCGCCGAGCTCCGCCTCGCCGTGCAGAACTTCCTCGTGCAGGTGGATGGGCTGAGCATCCTCGTCGACACCTGCGTCGGGGAGCACAAGCCGCGTCCCCGTCTCGATATCTGGAACATGAGAGCCGACACCGGCTTTCTCGATCGCCTTGCGGCGACCGGCATCGACGCACGGTCGGTCGACATCGTGTTCTGCACGCATCTGCACGCCGATCATGTCGGATGGAACACCTGCCTGCGCGACGGTCGTTGGGTGCCGACCTTTCCGAACGCCAAATATCTCTTCGGACGCGCGGAATACGATCACTGGCTGACCCGGCCCACCGCCAACCACGGATCGTTCGCGGACAGCGTGTCGCCGGTCGTGGAGGGCGGCCTGATGGAGCTGGTCGACGACGGCTTCAGCGTCGCGCGCGGCGTCACGCTGCTTCCCCTGCCTGGCCACTCGCCCGGGCAGATGGGGCTGTTGATCGATCGAGGAGCGGGCCGGGTCCTGTTCTGCGGCGATGCGATCCACTCGCCGCTACAGGTGATGCTGCCGCATGTCTGCAGCGCCTTCTGCGACGCGCCGCATCAGGCCGTGATCACGCGGCTGAAGATACTCGAGGAGGCGGCTGACGACGGCCGCATCCTGGTGCCCGCGCACTTCCGTCGAAGCGGTCGCGCGCGGATCAACCGCCACGCGCACGACGCCTTCCGTCCCGTGTTCGTCGAGGACGGCGCGCTATAGGTCACATGATGGCGGGCTTCGCCACCGTGGGGCTCCGTGCCGCTAGAGCGGCCGCCTCCGGGGAAAGGCCGGTGTCCCAGAGGCGCGCGATGAAGCGCTCGCCGCTATGTATCGACGATCCGTCCGAGACCAACCAGACCGCCGGCGCTCCCATAATGTCGGGATCGAGAAGGTTGCCGTCGGCGCCCCGCCTGTTCGGGCCGGCCGGAAGAAGTTCGGTCGCCGCAGCCCCGCCGGGTAGCAGGACGTTGACGGTGATGCCGGTGCCTTCCACCTCCTGCGCCCAGCAGCGCGACATCGCCTCGAGCGCCGCCTTGCTCGGGCCGTAGGGCGCATATCCGCGGCGCACCATGGTCTGGTCGCTCGTCGAGATGTTGACGATGCGCCCGAAACCGTTCTGCAGCATGTGCGGCATCGCGGCGCGCGTCATGTTGAAGACGCCGTTGACGTTAATGTCGATGATCAGCCCCCAGTCGCTCGGCTCGATTTCCCAGAATTTGACGGGCGTCACGTTGAACGTCTCGGTCACGACGCGCATGCCGCGGCCGGCATTGTTGATCAGCGCATCCAGGCGCCCGAAGTGCTCGATCGCCGCTGCGACAGCCCGCGTGCAATCGGCCGGCTTCGTGACGTCGGCGGTGAGCTCGAGGATCCGGTCGGGCCCATAGAGCGCTTCCGCCTCGGCCTTTGTCTTCTGCAGGTCGCTTGCGACCGCGGCGCCCGTGATCACGACACGACCGCCCGCGGCGAGAAGAGCCATCGTCATCGACTTACCGAGGCCTCGGCCGCCGCCTGTCACCAGTGTCACGCGCCCGTCAAGCATGGTTAGTCCTTGTCAATATCGAAGACGCGGCAATTGAGAACAATCAGCTCGGGGCGCCGGACAGAGGGGCCGTCGCCTCCTCCGCCCAACGCCGCTCAAAGCTCCAGATGTCCTCGAATCCTATCAGGCGTGTGAACCGGTCGAAATCGTAGAGCGCCGTCTCGCGATCAACGCTGCCGGTCGCCTTCAACTTCATGTAGGCAGTTTCCATGGCGGCGGCGGCAGCCAGCAGGCCTATGACGGGATGTATCGAAATCCGGTAGCCGTAGCGCTCGAGATCCGCCGCCGGCAGGATCGGGGTACGACCACCTTGAACCTGGTTGATTAGCAAAGGACCACCGAGACGCTCGCCTATGACGCGGATCTCTTCTTCCGATTGCGGGGCTTCGACGAACAGCACGTCGGCACCAGCTGTTCGATAGGCTTCGCAACGGCGGAGCGCTTCGTCCAGCCCCAGTTCAGTTCGAGCATCCGTCCGGGCAATGATCAGGAAATCGGGCGAATGCCGCGCCTCGGCCGCCACGCGTATCTTAAGAACCATATCCGCCTGCGGGACGACCTGACGGCCTGGTGTGTGCCCGCACTTCTTCGGGATTTGCTGATCCTCAAGTTGGATCGCCGAGGCACCGGCCCGCTCGTATCCGCGCACCGTGTGTGCCACGTTGAGCAGCCCACCGTAGCCCGTGTCGCCGTCGGCGACGAACGGCACCCGCACCGTCTCGCCGAAACGTCGCATCCGTTCCACCATGTCGGCGTAGGTCGCGAGTCCGGCGTCCGGCAAGCCAAGTGCGGAGGCGACGGCCCCAAAGCCGGTTACGTAGAGAGCCTCGAACCCTGCCGCTTCGGCTAGGCGCGCCGAAACCATGTCGTAGACGCCGGGAAGGACCAACATTCCCGGGCGACGTAGAAGCTGTGCGATCGTTGGATAAGACACTAGTCAGCTCGATTCTATCGGTTGCGTTACCGCTGGAGGTGGCCGATCGGTACTTCGATCGGCATTTTAGCCAGCCACTTGACCATCAGTCTAATAGATTGATCGCCGCGGACTCATACGTTTAATATATTGAATGGAGCTTCGCCATCTTCGCTACTTCGTCGCCGTGGCAGAGACGTCGAGCGTGACGGCTGCCGCGAAGAGGCTCGGCATTGCGCAGCCAGCACTTACGCAACAGGTTAAGGCGCTTGAAAAGGACGTCGGCGTGGCGTTGTTGCGGCGCGTCGGGCGCGGGATCGAATTGACGACCGCTGGTCGTCAATTCGCGGACGACGCCCGCTCGCTCCTCGCGGAATGCCGGTTCGCGATTGTAAAGGCGCAACAGATCGCCCGCGGAGATATCGGTCGCATCTCAATCGGCATGACCGAGTCAGCGGCGTTCGTGTCGGAGGTGACGACGCCGATTCAGAGTTTCCGCGTGGCGTTTCCTGAAGTCACTCTCAACCTCTTGGAAGGCCGCTCCGAGATGTTGATAAAGGCGCTGATGGAGGGCCGGATCGACGTCGCCTTCGTGCGGCCACCAGTCGCCGCCAAAGAGGCATTTGCCGTGCTTCCGGTCCATCGCGAGACCTTGGTCGCAGTCGTCTCTCGTGCCCACCGCCTTGGGCAAAAGGCACGCATGAAGATCAAGGAACTTGACGGCGAAACGTTGATCTGGCCGAGCCAACGCGCGGGCGGCGGCGGCATTTCCGAGATCCTCTTCGAGATCCTCGAATCAGAAGCCGTCGTTCTGCGTGGCATCGTCGAGACACACGAATTCACGACGGCGCTGAATATGGCGTCCACCGGGCTAGGCGTCGCCCTCGTCCCTGAAAGCCTCGGCGGCCTGCGCCCGGATGTCGTGAAAAGCCTCAAACTTGTTAGCTCGAGAAAGTTATTCATCGAAATCGCTTTAGCGACACGGCGTAATCAGGAATCACCCACGCTTCAAAACTTCAGGGCTTTTTTCTCCGAGCTGGGCAAACGAGGCGATCAGCCGTGAACACGCGCCATCAGGGCGGCAGCGTCGACTGATCGGCGCGGGCTCGCCGGTGCCGTCGCGACTGCGTCGATCGCAGCGTTCAGCGGCAACGGAGAGTCGTCGAGCCGCATAGATATGCGGCGCGCGACGTCGCAGACCGGCTCATGGTAGCGTTCTGCGGCCTCCGACGCCGTCATGACCGACGAGAAGACGGTTAGCGTGACCGCTCCTACACATTCACTGCCGGCAAGCAACGGCGCAGCGATCGACGACGTCTTGCCGGGATTGGCATTGTTTTGGCAGCGCTCTGTCTGCCCGTAGCCACGCTTGCGGACTTCGGTGAAAGTGCGCTCGAGTGAACGGCGGGCATAGGTGCCCCCAAAATCGCCCGAATGCTCGAGCGCATCGAGAATGATTTCACGTTCAGAGTCACCACAAAAAGCCAAGTACACGATACCGGCCGAGCAACCCAGAATGGGAATGGTATAGCCGGGGTGATACAAGTTGAGGGTCTTCGGCGAAATTCTATGGCTCGAGGCCCGGATCATCATCGACGATCCAACTCGGCTGCAAATCGTCAGCGGCCACAGGAGCGCGCGTGTCACCTCGTTGATCGGATCCTGTGCAGCCGGCACGAGCCGGTCCTCAGGCCGAAAGCCGTAACTCAGAGTCTGAACGAGCGATGTCGGGCGGTACTGCTTACGGCTCGGCTCCCGCTCGATCATTCCTTCTTCAATCAGGGTTTCAACGATGCGGCAGGCGGTGGCGTACGGCAGCCCCGTCGCCTTCGAAATGGACGTCAGATCCATCGATGCGTGTTGATTTATTGCCCTCAGGACGGCCAGGCCCCTGCCGATGGCGCGCACGCCCCCGTCACGTTCCATGGTTCAAACTCGCTCGATGACTGTGCTATCGAAGCAAGTTTCGTACCCTATCTCAGGCAAATTTGTGTTGCAGCTTTCGGTTGTTTCGGAGCGAATGTCTCGCCCTCGAGCTATCCGTCCCCGAGTTGGCCGGGGATGTGGTGCTGGTGGTTCGCGAGATACCAGGTGGCAATCTCTTCGCGGGTCGGCCACCAGACACCGGGGCGCCCTTTGACGTGCTCGACGAATTCGCGGAGGGCGCGAATGCGATGGGCTCGGCCGGCCACGTGAGGATGGAGCCCGACGTTCATGAGCCGTCCCGTTGTCGCCCCTTCCTCATAGAGGACGTCGAATTCCTCTATCAGAGCGTCGCGGAACTGATCTGTCGTATAGTTTTTGCGCGTGATAAAAGTGAAGTCGTTGATCTCGTTCGAGTAGGGAATGCTCACGATCGGACCGTGCGGCGTGCGCAGCAAGTACGGCTGATCGTCGTTCATGATGTCGCAATAGAAGAGGGCGCCATATTCGGCGAGGATATCTGCCGTTTGCAGCGTTCCGCGCAACGACGACGACAGCCATCCTTTGGATCGCCGTCCCGTTGCCTTCTCGAAGGCATCGAGCGTCCGCAGCACAATCTCGCGCTCCTTGGCCGGATCAGTATGAAAGTTTGTCAACAATTCACCCTGCTCCCAATTATGGGTGACCAACTCCCAGCCGCGTTCAAGGACGGCCTTCGTCATCGCGCCGCGACGCTCAAATGTCACTGCGTTTGTGGTACATGATGCTTTGATCCCCAACTTGTCGAAGAGCTCGATGAGACGCCAAATGCCGACGCGCTGACCGTACTCTCGCCAAGTGAAGTTGGGGAAATCAGGCGTGTTTCCCGGTAAGATGTCGGGCAGTATCGATGGGCCGCCGGCATAGTAGGGCTTGTCGGTGTCTTTTGTAAGATCCCACGTTTCTAGATTGAAAGTTAAAATCAGCGCTACTCGTGCTCTATTGGGCCATCGAAGCGGCATACGATTGCATATTGCAGAGTAATCGTAGTCCATATCTCATTCATCCTTCCGCGAGCCGCCAGCTTGATTTACCGTCAAGCTGGTCTGGTCTGATCTGCATGAAAGGAAGGCTTTTCGCCTTACAAACCAGCATCGCCGACGTTCTTCCTCAGCTTTGATCGCCTAGCGGATAGATTTCCTTTTCGTGACGACTGTGCGGGAGGGGGCGTGGAACCACTGATCCCGCAAGAGTTTAGCTGGCGCGGAGGGGTGTGCCATGAAGTCGGATCAGGTTTGCATCGAGACGAGCGAGACGCCGCGCGCGACGTGGCTCGTTGCCACAATGGGCGCCGCCATCACGCTCTTCTCGGCCTCCGCCGCGCATGCCGTCGAAGGCGGCGTCTACGGCGCCCCGCTCGGCGGCACCGACATCCGCCAGGCCTACCTACCACCGGAACCCGGCCTCTACGGCGGCCTTGCCGGGGTGTTGTCCAACTCGCCCTACTACCGCGATCAAAACGGCAACCTATCCGCCACCGCCAATCCCGCCTTTCTCTACGCGCAGATCCTCGGCGCCGGCTTCCTCTACGAATATCCCTGGAAGCCCTTCGGCTTCAAGATCGCCTCGTCGTTCCAGTTCAACTACATCTTCGAGCATCAGGCGCTCACCGTGAACGGCAGCTTCCTCCACGGCAATGCTCGCGGCCTGCAGGACAGCTTCTCCGACATCTTCTTCGCCAGCAAATACCTCGGTCAGTACGGCGCCACGCCCGGCGACAATCCCAAGCTGAAGTACGGCCTCACCGGCGCCTTCGCCCTGTCGGCCGAGATCCCGCTCGGCAACTACAACGTCGACAACTTCGCCAATCCCGGCAAGAACACCTTCATCACCATTCCCAACGTCGCCTTCACCTACCTCACAAAGCCGACTTGGCTGTCGATCGGCGACGGCACCGAGATCAGCACCCGCTTCTTCTTCGATACCAACCGCCGCAACGCCATCTCCGGCTACCAGGGCGGCAACCTGATCGACCTCGATTATTCGCTGACACAGCGCATCGGCCACTTCCAAGGCGGCATCGCCGGCGATTACGCCCAGCAGCTCAACGGCGACCACAACACCGCCAACGCCCTCGTCGCACCCGGCGGTGACATCTACGCCAAGATCGATGTCGGTCCCGTCCTCGCCTACGACGACCCCGTCACCGAAGCCACATACAAGATCAAGGCCCTCTTCCCCGTCTACCATCAGAACAACTACAACGCCACGACCATCGTCATATCCGCCGCTCGCAAACTGTTCTGACACGAACCATCCTGAAAGGGATGGCCCGGAGGCTCGTCATGATCAGGCTCCTTGCCTTCGCCTCGGCCGCGTTCTTGCTGACGCTCGGCCCCTGCCTTGCCCAGGCGACAGACGCGGCAGTCGGAGCCGCGGCCGCCGTGGGCTCGGCGCAGCACGTCCATAGGCCGCTCCGGCGTCACCAGAAGGCGAGATCGAGGAAGGGGCGCGCGGCTCGCGCCGGGACCTGACCGTTCACGCATGATCGACTCGGGCCAAGGGAGATGACACGATGAACCTCAGCTCCATCGACCTTCGCCAGCTCGAATGCTTCTGCGCCGTCGCTAAGAGCGGCAGCTTCTCAAAAGCGGCCGCCGTCCTCGGCGTGGGGCAACCCAGCCTCAGTCGGCAGGTCCGCAAGCTCGAGTTCGAGATCGGCTCGCAGCTCTTCTACCGCAATGGTCGCGGCGTCGCGCTGACGTCGGCGGGGATGCGGTTCTACGACAACGTCTCTGACATCATCGGGCAGCTCAAGTCCGCCTATGCGACGGCCGCCGACCGCGATGCCGTCGTCGGCGGAAACGTCACGCTCGGCCTGCCGACGTCAATCAGCATCGCGATGGGCGTCGCCGTCCTCCGTCGCCTGCGCGCGGAGGCTCCCGCCGTGAAGCTACATCTCGTTGACGGCTTTTCGGGCCACGTTCTCGAATGGCTCTTGTCGGGCCGCATCGACCTCGCGATCCTGCACGATGCCCGCCATGCGCCGGCGGTCACGACCGAGCGCCTCGTCTCCGAGGATCTGTACCTCGTCGGGCGCGATCCGCTCCCATTTCCCATCGTCGCCGAAAGCGGCACAGTCGGCATGGGCGACCTCGCGCAGCTTCCACTCGTTCTTCCCGGGTCCGACCATGGCTTGCGGCGCAAGCTCGATCGCTGCTGCGCCGCGGCTGGATTTCATCTCGAGGTGGAGGCGAACGTCGATTCGTTTGCCGTCATCCGCGAGTTGATCCTCGCCGGCTCCGCATATTCCGTGTTGCCGATTTCCTGCGTCGCGCGCGAGATCGACAGCGGCGCCCTCAGAGCCTGGCAGATCGTCCACCCCAGCATCTCGAACGTCATGGTGCTCGCGGCGGCGCAGAACCGGCCGTTCACGCGGGCGATGGCAGAGGTGCGGTCGGCGCTCAAGACGCAGGCGGCGCTCGTCGAGAGCCGGGCTCCGGTCCTGTCAGATGCCGGCGCCGCGAGTCATCAACTCGCGCCGGCGATGCACCGTCTGGCGACGCGCGTCCCGAACTAGCGACGCGACGACCGGCTCGGGCGGTGCGGCCGCGCAGCCGCCGCGCCGCCAGGTAGATCGGCACGCTCAAGGTCGCGACCAGCAGCGTGCGGACGAAATGGAAGGCGACGACGAGGCCGACGTCGGCGTGCAGCGCGATGGCCGTCAGTCCCATCTCCGCCAATCCGCCCGGCGATGTGCCGAGTATCGCCGTCGTCAGGCCGACGTGGGCCTGCCACGACAAGGCGAGCCCCATCGCAATAGTGCCGGCGAGGAGGATCGACGTCGCGCAGATGGATATGAGCGCGACACGCGCCTCGCGAAGGAGGGTGCGGCGCCGCAGTCGTGCGCCGAGCGACGCGCCGATGAGCACCTGGGCGATCGACAGGACGGGCGCCGGCAGCTTGAAGTCCGCGCCGGTGCAGGCCGCGATGGCGACGCCGACCGCCAGGCCGCCGAGCAGCCACGCGTTGGGGATGTGGCGCCGCGCGGGAAGCCATCCCGCTAACGAGGCGGCAGCGAGCGACGGAGCAATATAGGCGAGAGCCAAAGGCTGCACCGCGGCGAGGGCGGCGCTCGCCTCCGGTCGCCCCAGGACGCGCACGAGGAGCGGGATCGTCAGCACGGCGAAGAAGATCCGCAGCGTCTGCGCGACGGCGACAGGCGCGACCTCGCCGCCGTGCCGATCGGCGAGGTTGGCCATCTCCGCGACGCCGCCTGGCACGCTCGCGAAATAGGCTGTCGCGGGATCCGTTTTGGCCAGGACGATCAACAGGCGCGAGCAGGCGAGCCCGGTCGCGATCGATCCGAAGACCGCCAGCACCATGACCGGCAGCAGGCTCGCGACGTGCTGCAAAAGGCGGGGCGTGAAGGCGAAACCTGCCGACAGACCGATCACCAGTTGTCCGCTATAGCGCCAAGGCTGCGGGATATGCGCCTTCTCGTACACACAACAGACGAGCGCCGCCCCGACGAGCGCGCCCAACAACCAGCCGAGCGGCAAGTGGGCGGCCGTCGCGACGGCGCCGCCGGCGCCGCCGACCGCCAGGGTGAAGACCGGCACCGCAAGGCGCCAAGCGGTGCGCGTCGAGCTTTGCAGCATCAGGAATTGGTCAGCGGTGGCGCCGCCACGGCACGGCGAGATACTCGAACTCGTCCATGAGGAGGCTGACGAGCCAGCCGATGACGGCGATCATCAGGAGCCCTACGTACATCTGGTCGATGTCCAGCGTCTGCCAGCCTTCCCAGATCATGTAGCCGATGCCTGTCTGCGAGCCGGTATACTCGGCCACGACCAGGACGATGAAGGCGATGCCCGCGCCGAGCTTCAAGCCGCCGATGACGGCGGGAAGAGCGCCCGGAAGCGCGATGGTCCTGAACGCCTGGAAGCGGCTGATACGCAGGTCCCTGCCGACGTCAATGTAGGTGCGCTCGATCGACATTACGCCCGTCATCGACGCGATCAGGACGACGTAGAAGACGCTCGTCGCGACGACCATGATCTTCGCCACCTCGCCGATGCCGAAGATGATCAGGAAGAGCGGCACGATGGCCGTGCGCGGGACCGGATAGGTTGCCGAGACCAGCGGCTGGATGATCGCCCGGATCAGCGCCGACAGGCCCATCGACACGCCGACGACGATCCCCGCGAAGGACCCGAGCGCGAGCCCGGCGCCGACCCGCCACAGGCTCGCCAGCAGGTTGATCCAGAGGTCGCCGCCGCGTGCCATCTGGAACAGCGTCGTCAGGATCTCACTCGGCGGCGGGAACATGCGGCGATCGACCAGACCGGCCGTCACCGCGAGCTGCCAGACGGCGAGAAGCGCGATCGGCGAAAGGATATTGAGGGCGCGGGTCTGGCCGGTGGTCATGCCGGCAGCTCCCCGCGCGACTTGAACACCTCCGCCCGGAGGATCGACCAGATCTCGTTCGACAGCTTGCCGTAGGCGGGATCCTGGCGGATCTCGTAGGTGCGCCGCGGACGCGGCAACGGATTCTCAAAGACGGCCGCGATGCGTCCGGGCTTCGCCGTCATCACGATGATCTTGTCGGAGAGGACGAGGGCCTCGTCCAGGCTGTGGGTGATGAACAGGGCGGTCTTGCGGCTCTCGCTCCAGATGCGCATCAACTCCTCGAGCATGATGGCCTTGTTCTGCTCGTCCAATGCCGCGAACGGCTCGTCCATGCAGAGGATCTCCGGATCGTTTGCAAAGGCGCGCGCGACCGACACGCGCTGCCGCATGCCGCCGGAGAGCTGGTGCGGATAGGCCTTCGCGTAATCCCGCAGTCCCATCTTGTCGAGGAAGCTGCGCACGACCGTCTCGCGCTCCGACTTGGGGACGCCGCGCATCCTCAGGCCGTAGCCGATATTGCCTTCCACCGACAGCCACGGAAAGACCGCGTGCTCCTGGAACACGGTGGTCGTCAGCGGTTTCGCCTTGTCCGCGTGCCGGCGCACGACATGCCCGTGGCTCTGCTCGTCGAGGCCGGCGACGATGCGAAGCAATGTCGTCTTGCCGCATCCGCTTGGCCCGACGATCACGATGAACTCGCCGGGCATGATCGTGAGGCTGACGTCCTGGAGCGCCGTCACCTGTTCCTTGCCGACCCTGAACGTCTTCGTGACGCCGGTAATCTTGATCTTGAACGGGAGCGGCGCACCGCCGCGTGCCGTCACGCCAGTCGAGCCGGTGCCTAGGGATTGAGGTGGTGACGCTTCCCCGGTGGCGCCGGGCGACGGTGCGGCCGATACGGCGTCGCGCAGCGGACTAGGCAATGTCTTCCGCCCGCTTCAGCATGCCGATGAGGGACGCCCGCATCAGGAAAGCGTGGTGCGCGACGGAATCCTCGGCCATCCGGCGCATCGCGTCCAGTCGCGTCTGGCGCGCCTTCGGATCACTCTCTTCCAGCATCTTCTTGTTACCGATCGATTGTTCCTGAACGAACTCGACGGCCGTCAACCGCCGCTGGCGGTCGTACTTGTCGAGCAGCGGGTCGGCGTCGGCGCCCTCCCAGATCATGCCGAGCTTCTCGCAGAGGTTGAGGGCATCCTGGAAGCCGCTGTTCATGCCCATGCCCCCGAGCGGGTTGTTGATGTGGGCGGCATCGCCGGCGAGGATGAAGCGCCCTGCGCGGAACGCCCCGGCGACGCGTTGATGGACGCTGTACATGTTGCGATGGAGGATCTCGCAGGGGACGCCTTCAGGCAGCAGCTCCGCGAAGCGGGCCTCGATCCAATCGTCGCCCATGACCTCCTCGTCGGTCTCCTGCGTCTTGGTCGGGAAGACGGCACGCCACAGGCCGGTATCGTCGGGGCCCGGCACCTTGAAGACGGCGGTCCATCGATCCGGATGGGCGAGATAGTTGCGGTAGCGGAAGCCCTTGAGCGTTGCGAAATCGATCTTCGTGGTGGCGATGTTGAAGCGCTCCTGCCACGTGAATCCTTCAAAGCTTACGCTCGTCGCATGACGCACGAGGCTGCGGCCCCCGTCGCACCCTAGGAGATAGCGCCCGGTCAGCCGCTGTTCGCGGCCCTCGGCATCCCTAATATCGGCCTCGACGTGATCGGCAGTCTGCCGCACCGCCAACACATCGACCGGTCGCAGCAACGTGAAGCATGCGTGCTTGCGAGCCTGCTCAAGGATGATCCGCACCGTCTTATGCTGTTCCAGCTGGACGACGAAAGGGTGCGCGCTGACGTCGCGCAATCGTCCGTAGTCGAACTCCGCTAGGACCTCGCCGGTCTGCTTGTCGCGCCATTGGAAGTGCGGCGCCTGCAACCCCTTTTTGATGATCGGATCCGTCAGGCCGAGGGGCGCGAACAAGTCGAGTGTCGACGGTTGCAGGGTCGCGGCGCGATGATCGGTTGGCGGCTCGGCCAGACGCTCGATCACGGTGACGGGGATGCCGCGGCGGGCAAGGCTCAGCCCAGCCAGCGCGCCGACGGGTCCGCCTCCAACGATCAAGACGCGATCAGACTCCGCCATAACCGCACGCTCCTTCCGTCGTTGGAGGGAGGTTACGGGGCAGCAAAACGCCTGCCTACGCGTGGATCCGGCATAACTGATGTTGCAATTGGTGCATGGACTGGACGCGATGCGTATGGTCTCTCGAGCGCCGATCGTTGCGGTGCCGAAGACTGAGCGCCTTCGGCGAGACGCGGCAAAATCCCGCTAGGAAGGCGATGACTCGATGCGATGCCTGATGCTGGCTCTCGTGGCGTTGCTCATCTGGACCGATGTCGTGCCGGCCTCGGCGGCCGCGCTCGACAAGGTCACCATCACACTCACGCCGACGCTCGCCTTCGCGCCGGTCTACGTGGCCATCGACAAGGGCTATTTCCGCGACGAAGGTATCGAGCCGGTGATCCAGTCGACGCCGTTGGCGACCGATTCCGTGTCGATGACGGCGAACGGGCAAAGCGACATCGGCGCAACGGCGACGGGCGTGTCACTCTTTAACGCGGGATATCGAGGTCTCGACTTCAAGATCGTCGCCTCGATGGCCGTTCATCCGGCGCCGACCACGCTGACGCCGCTCGTCATCCGAAAAGACCTGTGGGATGCGGGCACCGTCCGTAGCATCAAGGACCTGCGGGGTCGGCCGATCTCGACCAATGCGCCGGGTGCGAGCATCGAATACAAGCTCACGCTCCTGCTCCAGAAGAACGGCATGAAGCTGAGCGACGTGCGGTGCGTCTCGATCGGGCTGCCGGAGACGCTCGTCGCCCTGCAAAACAAGGCGGTCGACGCCGCCATCCTCGGCGAGCCGTTCGCGACCGAGGCGGTCATGCGCGGTATCGCCGTGCTGGACGCGCCGGATTCCGCCGTCGCCATCGGCGATCTCGGGACGGCCCTCGTCTTCAGCGGCGCGTTCATCCGGACGCGCCACGAGACCGCCGTCCGGGCGTTGCGGGCGCTTTCGCGCGCGGCCCGCGACCTGCAGCCGGGCAACTGGAAGACCGCTGAGAACATCGCGATCCTGACGAAGCGCTTCAAGATGGCGCCTGCCACCATCGAGGAGATCGCCTTCCCCTATTTCGAGCCCAACCTGCAGATCGCGAAATATCTGCCGAGCCTGCGTCACCAAGCCGAGATCCACGTGCAGAACAAGCGGCTCGCGCCCGCCGCCGCTGAGTCGATCGGCCCGATGATCGACGAGAGCCTGGTCGACGCCGCCGCCGCGAAGCGGTCGCCCTGAAATCGCTTCAGCGCGCGAACGGAGGAGGCACGTAGGTCAGCTCCACGGCGCTCGCGACACGGCAGGCCGTGGCCTCGTCATAGGGGCGAGCGACGATCTGGAGCGACGTGGGCAGTCCCCGCGCGGAAGGCGTGCCCGGAAGCACGATCGCCGGGTTGCCGGTGACGTTGAACGGCGTCCGCGCCTGCCGTCCGTAGCTGCGCTCGATCTCGCTGGCATCGTCGATGGCGCAGGGAAACTCCATCGAGCTTGCTGTCAGCAGTACGTCGACGTCGCGAAACACCGCGTTGACGGCCGCGATCAGCTGCCGGCGACGCCGCTGCGCCTGCACCAAATCCTCGGCGCTGAGAAAGGCGCCGGCGACGAGGCTCTTCCTGCTCAAGGCGCAGTAATCCTCAGGCCTCTCTCGCAGCCAGCTGCCGTGCACCGCAATCGCTTCGGCTTGCAGAAGGATGCGGTTGCACGCCGCGAAGGAGCGAAGGTGCGGAAGGCGCACATCTCGCACCTCGACGCCCGCCTGCCGGAGCCGATCCGCCCCATTGTCCAGGCCCGCGGCGATGTCCGCGTCGGCCGGGACGTCGTCTTCGTGAAAGTGCCGAACGTAGCCGACGCGAAGGCCCTCGATGGATCGGCCGATGTCGCGCGCCGCGGCCGTGAACTCGCCCGACATCCGATCACAGAGCAAGGCCGCGTCCCGGACCGTCCGCGAGATGGCCCCGACGTGATCGAGCGAGAAGGCAAGCGGAAAAATGCCTTTACGCGAGATTGTGTCGTAAGTCGGCTTCAGGCCGACGAGCCCGCAGGCGCTCGCCGGATGGCGGACGGAGCCACCGGTATCGGTGCCGAGTCCCGCGGGAAAAAACCCCGCGGCGACCCCGGCGGCCGTCCCCGACGACGATCCTCCGGGATGCAACGAAAGGTCCCAGGGATTGCGCGACGGCGGAAACGGGAGGTCGAAGGCCGGGCCGCCGAGCGCGAACTCGTGCGTCGACGTCTTTCCGAGAATGATCGCGCCGTCACGGCGAAGCGCCGCCACGCAGGCCGCATCGGCCGAAGCTCGGTGATCAAGCCGGATGCGGGAATGACAGGTCGTCGCCATGCCGTTGACGTCGATGACGTCCTTGACGCCGATCGGCACGCCTTCAAGAGGGCGTAGTGCAGTGCCGCGCGCGTAGGCCGCA
This sequence comes from Beijerinckiaceae bacterium, assembly GCA_965277735.1. Taxonomy (GTDB): domain Bacteria; phylum Pseudomonadota; class Alphaproteobacteria; order Rhizobiales; family Beijerinckiaceae; genus RH-AL1. The sequence continues at coordinate 1,165,790 of CBDIDO010000003.1, read as the reverse complement.
TCGGCCGCCTGCGCCGCGACCCGCGCCTCATCGGGATCGAGGCTGACGAAGGCATGGATGCGCGCGTCGTCCGCGGCGATGCGGGCCAGGAGCGATTCGAGATAGGCGCTCGGCGTTGACGTGCTCGCCCTGAAGCTGGCCAGCACGTCGATGACGCTGGCATCAGGGCCGAGCGTCATCGGCGCATCGCATCGGCGGCCACGGCTCGCAGGCGACATCCCTCGGCGGATCGAGCTCCTGGCGCTGCCGCTCGACCCTGCGCGCCGCCGCCTCGACATCGTCCGGGAAGAGCTCGACGAGTCGGCCGAGACCCAGCCTCCGCGCCTCGGCCTCCAGGTGTAGGTCCATCGTCAGAACCTCTCGAGAAGCGAGCCGTGGCCGTAGATCCTGTCGTTGATCCCGATGCGGCGCAGCGCGTCCCAGTAGGTGACGGGATTGATGCAGAGGACCGGCTTGCCGAGCCAACGCTCGGCGGCGACTCCCATGTCCTTCATCGGAAGGTTCGTTCCGACCTGGATGATCGCTTGCACATCCGCCGTCGCCAGCTCGTGCAGTGCCGTCCGCAGCTCGTCCTTCGTGGTCGTCGCGATCGCGAGAGCAGAACCGCGCTTCAGGCCGATGAGCTTGACAACATCGTATCCCGCCTGCTCGAGATAGAGGCGCACCATCTCGTCCCCGCGCGGCATGTGGGGCGTCAGGACCGCGATCCGGCGGGCGCCGAACGCCTCGAGAGCGGCGACGGTGGCACTCCCGCCCATCGACACGCCCAGGCCCGACTTCACCTCGAGATCGGTCTGAAGCTTCGTCGCAGTCTCGACGCCACCCCAGAAGGCCTCGAGCGCCACGCCCATGATGAGGTGATTGGGTCGACACGTGACGACGCGATCGACAGCGTCCGAGATACCAGCCCGCATCGCCTCGACATGCGCGATGAAGGCCTCCTCGCTGTTCAGCGGGCGCTCGACGATCATGAGGCGCGCCGTATGGTTGCTTAGGCCTGGGAGATGGATCGCGCCGTAGTCCGATTCGATCACCGTGTTCGTCGACGGCAGAACGATACCGATCTTGCCCCGGTAGCCGCAGATGTCAGGCATGGATCTTGACCCTCGCGTTTTCGGCGGCCGCCGTGAGAAACCAATCCATGGTCTTGGCGGGCGTCACGAAAATCGTATCGGCACGTCCTTGCAGGAGGTCGAGCATGGCACGGAGCTCGTCCATGCGATGCGGCACGGCGATCAGATGCGGATGGAGACCCATCGAGATCACCCGCGGACCCTGATCGTGATCGTAGGAGGCGAGGCTGCGCTTCAAGCGATTCTGGAACTCGCCGGTCGCATGCCGCTCGACCGCGTAGATGATGCTGTCGTTCAGGTCCTGCGCGTAGGGCAGCGCGACCAGCCTGCCAGAACTCGTCGTCATCCGGTTCGGGACGTCGTCGAGCGGCCAGTCGAACGTGTACTCGACCCCGCAATCGACGAGGATATCGGGCGTCGCGAGGCTCTGACGCAGGCCGGGGCTGAGCCAGCCGCGTGGCCGCGTGCCGGTGAAGGCCGCGATCTTGGCCAGCGAAGCGTCGATGACGCCGCGCTCGTCCGCGTCGCCCTGGATCATGCGCTGGAACATGCCGTGTCCGATGAACTCCCATCCGGCGTCGCGCGCCGCCGCGGCGCAATCCGGATAGAGGTCGATGACGCCGGCGTTGATGCTGGCGCCGGCGGGAAGGCCACGCGCGCCGAGCTCGTCGAAGAGACGCACCATGCCGACACGCATGCCGTATTCCGCCCAGCAGAAGTTCGGGACGTCGGGGATCTGCTCGACGCCTTGCGGCGGCGACACGATCGTGCGCGGCATCTTCTGGTCGAAGCGCCAAGCCTCGATGTTGACGATGAGCTGAACTATCAGTCGCTTCCCCTCGAGAAGCGGCAAGCCGGCGCCCGACCGAAGTCGATAGGGAATGCGGGGGTTTGACAGGGGAATGCTCCTTTCGACGTCGGGATCAGGCGATGGCGCGGGTGGCGCCACCATCGATGGTGATCGACGTACCCGTCGCGGCCGTGCTCAGTGGCGAGCAGAGGAACAGGATGTAGCGTGCGATCTCCTCCGGCTCGCTGAGCCGGCCGACCGGTATGCCGGCGATGTGCTCGGCCTCGATGTCGGTCGCGGCACGCCCGCTCGACGCAGCTGCCGCCGTCATCATGCCGGTCCAGCGGCGGGTACGGGTCGGCCCGGGATTGATCGCGTTGATGGTGACGCCCGATTGCGCGACCTCGTCGGCGAGCCCCTTGGTGACCGCGAGAAGCGCCGCATTGGCCGCCGAGCCGGGCAGGAAGCGGGCCCCGGGCTGGCGTCCGTTGTTGCCGACGACGTTTACGATACGGCCACGCCCGAGTTCGACCATCTGCGGAACGAAGAGGCGCAGCAGGCGGATCACTCCCATGACCTTGAGATCGAAGCTTTGCGCCCACACCTCGTCGGGGAGCGTCCAGAAGAGACCTCCCTGCGCATTGCCGATGCTGTTCACGAGAATGTCCGGCACGCCGAACGACGCCATGCCGGCGCCGAGCCGCTCGATGCCGTCTGGTGTCGACAGATCGGCGGCAAGCGTATGAATCCGTCCCGACGCGACAACGCGCAGAGCCTCGGCATCAGCGCCGCCGCGGCTCACGGCGACGACGCGACATCCTTCCAATGCCAGAGCCAGCGTGGTCGCGCGACCGATCCCGGCGGTTCCCCCCGCCACGACCGCCAGACGATCCTTCAAACCTAGATCCAAGTCCTCGACCCACCGCTTTGCAGATGCCGGAAGCTAACCAGGATCGCGGGTGCGGAATATTTTCGGGTCGGGCCTAGCTGTTATGCGTTGTCGGGCGCTCGGCGGTCGGCGGTGCCGCGCGTCGCCAACACGCGCAGACATTGCACAGGCCGACGCGACGCAGCCTGCGCGCACCCCTACTCTGTAGAACGTCGCCTGAAGGCCCGGCTGCTGAAAATTTATACTTAAAACGCCGCCGTTGCTGAAGCTTCGAACGTCCGTGCTCGAAATATATCCATCCGCAATGCTTTGATCGCCTAGCGGATAGATTTCCTTTTCGTGACGACTGTGCGGGAGGGGGCGTGGAACCACTGATCCCGCAAGAGTTTAGCTGGCGCGGAGGGGTGTGCCATGAAGTCGGATCAGGTTTGCATCGAGACGAGCGAGACGCCGCGCGCGACGTGGCTCGTTGCCACAATGGGCGCCGCCATCACGCTCTTCTCGGCCTCCGCCGCGCATGCCGTCGAAGGCGGCGTCTACGGCGCCCCGCTCGGCGGCACCGACATCCGCCAGGCCTACCTACCACCGGAACCCGGCCTCTACGGCGGCCTTGCCGGGGTGTTGTCCAACTCGCCCTACTACCGCGATCAAAACGGCAACCTATCCGCCACCGCCAATCCCGCCTTTCTCTACGCGCAGATCCTCGGCGCCGGCTTCCTCTACGAATATCCCTGGAAGCCCTTCGGCTTCAAGATCGCCTCGTCGTTCCAGTTCAACTACATCTTCGAGCATCAGGCGCTCACCGTGAACGGCAGCTTCCTCCACGGCAATGCTCGCGGCCTGCAGGACAGCTTCTCCGACATCTTCTTCGCCAGCAAATACCTCGGTCAGTACGGCGCCACGCCCGGCGACAATCCCAAGCTGAAGTACGGCCTCACCGGCGCCTTCGCCCTGTCGGCCGAGATCCCGCTCGGCAACTACAACGTCGACAACTTCGCCAATCCCGGCAAGAACACCTTCATCACCATTCCCAACGTCGCCTTCACCTACCTCACAAAGCCGACTTGGCTGTCGATCGGCGACGGCACCGAGATCAGCACCCGCTTCTTCTTCGATACCAACCGCCGCAACGCCATCTCCGGCTACCAGGGCGGCAACCTGATCGACCTCGATTATTCGCTGACACAGCGCATCGGCCACTTCCAAGGCGGCATCGCCGGCGATTACGCCCAGCAGCTCAACGGCGACCACAACACCGCCAACGCCCTCGTCGCACCCGGCGGTGACATCTACGCCAAGATCGATGTCGGTCCCGTCCTCGCCTACGACGACCCCGTCACCGAAGCCACATACAAGATCAAGGCCCTCTTCCCCGTCTACCATCAGAACAACTACAACGCCACGACCATCGTCATATCCGCCGCTCGCAAACTGTTCTGACACGAACCATCCTGAAAGGGATGGCACCGCGGCTTGGCTGGACGGGGAACGCTTTTACGTGTCCCGACTTGATCTCCTCCGCGGGGCGTGTCCCCGAAGCAAAAGGTCAAACCAAGGAATCATGATGCAGAAAGCGGCATTTGCCCTCGTTCTGACGCTCTTCGCCGTCCCGACGATGAGCCTCGCTCAGACCGGCACCGCCGGCGTCACGGGCGAGGGCATCGGCGGCAACACAGTCCAACCGCGGTCGCATACATCCGCAAGTACGGTGTCCCCCACTGCGCCTCCGGCGGCTGCGACCGCGGTTGGATCTCAGCGGCGCCCCACGAATGCCGGACAGGGACCGGTGCAGCAGGTCACGCCCGCCACGCAGTGATCGGAAAAGTCCTTTTTGTGGCCGCAGAAGAGACAGGATCGGCAGCCCCCTGCAGGTCCTGTCTTGCTTTCACGAAGCTTGACCTCGCGCGCCGAGGGCGAAGCGGATCGCAGGTGCGACTAGTTCCATGAAGAGGCGCATGGAGCGAAACCGCTTCTCTCGCGAAGCCCAATCCTTGCCGACGACGAGGAGAAGCGTGCCGAAGCCCCCGGACGCCGCCACGACGTCGCGGTCCGCGCGATGCGTGCGCTCGTTCGCGCCGCAAAGGACCTGCAGGCCAGCAACTGGAAGACCGATGCGCGCTTGGAACGCTAGAATTTCTTTTGTGACATGATCGGCATCGCCGACGATGTAGATGCCGGCGCCGACGAGGTGGTCGATTGCGGTTTCGTCGTCGGGTACGTCGAGGCCGAACGTCTTCTTGAGGTGAGCCAAAAAGCCCCGCTTCGCCTGGATGCCGACCTCGAAGGCGACCGCCTCTCGCAGATCCTCGATCGCGGCCTCGCGGCTGTCGGCGACGTAGATCGCGCGGGCGACCGTCATGCACTCGAGCGGATCGGGGCGGCCGGCTTCGCGCGCGTGCGCGGTGTAGATTTCGCCCTTCCGCCGGATTGCCGCAGCCGATTCGACGAAGGACGACAGCAGGATGTAGCCGCGTTCCGCGGCCAGTTGGATCATCGGCTCGGCACTCGACGCAACAGCGATCGGCATCGCGGCGTGGTCGACGGGTTTGGGCAACGCGACGATCCCGCGGCCTTGCCAGAAGCGGCCATCGAGATCGAACGGCTCGTGCTCGCTCCAGCATCGGCGCACCATCTCTAGACATTCCATCATCCTGGCCTGCCGATCCTCGAACGACAGCCCACGCTCGTTCGAGAACAAGGGTGACGCGAAGCCCGTCCCGAAGCCGAAGATGAAGCGGCCCTCGCCGAGCAGGTGGTCGGTGACGGCCGCGTTGATCGCGACGTCGACGGGATGATGCAGATGTATCAGTTTGACGGCAGCGCCCATCCGGATCCGCTTCGTGACGGCGGCTGCTTTGCAAATCAGCAATTCAGGTGCGGGAAACGTGTCGACGGTTCCGACATAGCGGGCTCACCGTGATGCTCGCTGATATAGGCATCCCGGAACCCTAGCTCGTCGGCGAGAACAATCTCCGCGATATCCTCGTCGTAGCTCCGAGCCGCCGACGTGTGACGGCGTATCCCGTTCGAGAACAGCCCGAAATGCATTTCGTCCCACCGAGCCTGATCGTCGTGCTCATGCAAGGTCCGGGTCATAAGGCCGAGGCTTTGTCGCCTCGCCGCGCATAACAGCTTTTCAATCGCGCGACTGGTTTCCGATTTGCTTGCGTCGAGCGGGTCAGTCCAACTTGGTGTTGACATGGCTGGCGCCGAAATACTCTCGCCTACGATCAAGGTCGTGTCGCGAGTCGTCTGCCTCAGTATCGGGCTGATCTCCCCATGCGCGTCGGCGGCCGCGCTCGACAAGGTGACGGTCTCCGCCGTCGTCGGCTTGTCAATGTCGCCCGTCTTCATCGCCGCCGACAAAGGCTATTTCAAAGACGAGAGGATCGACGCGCAGATCATCTCGACGCCGCTCGCGACAGATTCGATCAACATGACCGCGAACGGCCAGACCGATATCGGCGCGACCGCAACCGGCGTGTCGCTGTACAACGCCGGCTTTCGCGGCCTCGATCTCAAAATCGTCGGCTCCATGGCCGAGCATCCGGCGCTTCTTCATGAAGGTCGTGTTGAAGATGAGCACCGAGCCGAGGTCGCCGACCGCCACCTTCGAGTCGTCGACGTCGAGGACGGCGATGCCGCGCTGGACCGCGTCGGTCGCAAAGGGCTCGCCGATGATCGCCGCGTCGATCGCCTTCTGAAGCGCCACGAGGGTGTCCGGCATGCCGAGGCCGGACACGCGCTCGTCGCTCAGCCGCAGGCCGTATCGTTCGAGGATCAGCGCGAGCTTGTACTCGATGCTGCCGCCCGGCGAGTTCGTCGAGATGACCCGGTTCTTGAGGTCCTTGCCGCTGCGGGCGGCGCCGGACTCCCACAGGTCCTTGCGGATCAGCAGCGGGATGACGGTGGTCGGCGAACCTCGCGATCTTCGAGCGCTGGTTCAAAACCTCGCGCGCGACCGAGAACGCGATGCTGTTTCCGAAGTTCGATCCCGATCTGGCGATCGCCGCCTACGAGCCGAGCCTGAGGCATCAGGCCGAGGTCCACGTCAAGGACGAGCGCATGACGGCGGCCGCGGCGGCCGACGTGCCGGGCATGATCGACACCCCGATCGGGCTAGAGGCGCTCCGGCATCCATAAGGCGGAGCGATCTTCGACCGCTCATATCCCGACGATCGAGTTGCCGCGTTGGGGCTCAAGGTCTGCCCGGTCATCATGGCGGCTTCGGCGCTGGCGAGCCAAGCGACCGCAAAGGCGATCTCTTCGGGCAGGGCCAGCCGACCGAGCGGGATGCGCTCGCCACGATCGCCGAGCGCGGCCTCACCGAGGCTCTCGCGGGTCATCGGCGTCGCGATCAGTCCCGGCGCGACGGCATTCACGGTGATCCTGCGAGCGGCGAACTCCCGCGCCCAGGCCTTCGTGAGGCCGAGCAGAGCGGACTTGGCGGCCACATAGTGGCTCATGCTCGGGAAGCCGGTCATCGCGAAATCGGACGCGATGTTGATGATGCGGCCGCCATCCGCCTTATGCGGCAGCGCCGCGCGAACCCAGAAGAAGGCGCCCTTCACATGGGTTGCCATCATGCGGTCGAAGTCGTCTTCGCCGATGGCATCGATCGGTAGGGAGAAGCCGCTGACACCGGCGGAGTTCACGAAGACGTCGATCCTCTCGGTCTTCGATCGGATGCCGGCGAATGCGGCTTCGATCGACGTTATGGAGCGATTGTCTGCGAGCACGGGCAGGAAGCCCGGCTCGCCATGGCAGGCTTGCTCGAGCGACTGCGCATTCACGTCGACGACGGCCACCCGCGCACCGCGCCGTCGGAGAAGCTTCGCGCAGGCCAGGCCGATCCCGCTGGCGCCGCCGGTCACGATGGCAAACCGACCGTCGAGGCCGATTGACGAGGACATAGCGTCCAAGATGATCTCCTTTGACAGCGAGATTTCTCCACCGGGAGGCGGCGCAATGCCATGCTCATGTGCCGCGGCGCCGCCTGGCGGATAGCGATCCGGGGGGAGGCCTTATCCGCCTGGCGGATAGTCGACCTTCGGCTGGCAGTCGCGGCGCACGCAGCGGCCTACGCCCTGGCTCGTGCAGATCGCGCGAGCATACGGGTCTCGCAAGCATCTTTGGGACGCGTCAGGCCATGCAGGCGGCAACGACCGGCAAAACATTGTACGACAAGGTCTGGAGCGCGCATGCGGTCAAGGCCTATGCCGATGGTTCGACGCTCCTCTACATCGACCGTCATCTCGTCCAGGAGGTCTCGAGCCCGCAGGCGTTCGAATGCCTGGAGACGGAGGGGCGGCATGTACGCCGGCCCGATGCCCATGTCGCCGTCGCCGATCATGCAGTCCCTACGATCCGCCGGGATCGTCCGCTGCCTGACGGTTTGGCCGCGAAGCAAGTATCGCGGCTCGTCGGCAACGCGACGCGGCACGCGATCCCCTACATCCCGATGCGAGACCGTCGCCATGGTATCGTGCATATCATCGGGCCGGAACTCGGCTTCACGCTGCCCGGCAGCGTGCTTGTCTGTGGCGACAGCCATACGTGCACGCACGGTGCCTTTGGCGCCCTGGCGTTCGGGATCGGTGCCAGCGAGTGCGAATGCGTGCTCGCGACGCAGACCCTGCGCCAGCGCAAGCAGAAGAACTTCCGGGTCAACCTCGAGGGGTGCCTGCCGCTCGGCGTGCAGGCCAAGGACATCATCCTCGCCCTGATCGCGCGCGTCGGGGTCAGCGGCGGTGTCGGCTATGCACTCCAGTATTCCGGGAGCGCGATCCCCACGTTGTCGATGGAGCAGCGGATGACGCTGTGCAACATGTCGATCGAGGCCGGCAGCCGCGTCGGCATGATCGCGCCGGACGAGACGACCTTCGCTTACCTCGAGGGCAGACCTCTCGCGCCACGCGGCGACGCCTGGGACCGCGCCGTGGCCGACTGGATGCGGCTCGCTGGCGATGCGCACGCTGTCTTCGATCGCGAGGTCACGATCGACGTGTTGGCCCTGTCCCCGCACGTCACCTGGGGCACGACGCCGGAGGAGGCCGCGCCGGTGACGGATCGCGTGCCGGACCCGGACCACGAATCCGATCCGCTGAAGCGCGCGCGGATGAAGCGGAGCCTCGACTACATGGCGTTGCGACCCGGCACGCCGCTCGACGAGATCGCCATCAACAGGGTCTTTATCGGCTCCTGCACCAACGGCCGGCTGGAGGACCTACGCCTCGCGGCGGACGTCGTCCGCGGACGCCGGATCGCCGATTCTGTTGTCGGCATCGTCGTGCCGGGCTCCGCCGCCGTTCGCGAATCAGCCGAGGGGGAAGGGCTCGACCGCGTCTTCCGCGAGGCCGGCTTCGAGTGGCGGGCGTCCGGCTGCTCCATGTGCGTCGCGATGAACGACGACAGGCTGGCCCCGGGCGATCGATGCGCCTCGACCTCCAACCGCAACTTCGAGGGCCGCCAGGGCGTCGGTGGCCGGACGCACCTCATGAGCCCGCCGATGGCCGCGGCTGCCGCGCTCGCGGGCCGACTCTGCGACGTGCGGCGCCTGGAGGACGCGCGATGAGGTCCTTTAGGACGGTGACCAGCGTCGCGGCGCCCTACGTCGAGGCCGACATGAACACCGACATCATCTTTCCGGCGCGCTTCCTGCTGTTACCGAACAAGGAGGGGCTGGGAGCGCAGCTCTTCAACGAGAAGCGCCACGGCAGCGGACCCGCCTTCGTGCTGGACAAGGCGCCCTACGATGCCGCGGAGATCCTCGTCGCCGGCCCCAATTTCGGATGCGGCTCGAGTCGCGAGCAGGCCGTATGGGCGTTGGCGGATTTCGGCATCCGGTGCGTCGTCGCCCCGAGCTTCGGCGAAATTTTCTATGCCAACTGCTTCAAGAACGGCGTCCTGCCGATCGTCGTCGCGCAAAGCGAGCACGGCGCGCTCGTCCGCGCAGCCAATGCCGCGCAGGCCGTGACCGTCGATCTCGAGACGCAAACGATCAGCTTCGCCGACACGACCATCGGTTTCGATGTCGATCCGGAACGCCGCGATGCGCTGCTGAAAGGTCTCGACGAGATCGGAACAATCCTCGAGAGCGATCTGGAGGACATCGAGCGCTTCGAGCGTTCACATCGCGCCACCCGCCCCTGGCTGTTCCTGCAACCGGATCAACTCGGATGCTTCGCCGATCTCGCCGGCGAGGACGCGATATCCCGAACGTCGGGATCGCCCGTCGAATACAATCCTCAAATACAAGGAGCGTAACGCGTGCCAAAGCGGAGCCTTCGTGACGCGTTGGCGGCCAAGACCTTCGTGGTCGCACCGGGCCTCCACGACATGATCTCCGCCGTCATCTTCAACCGCATGGGCTTCGACTTCGCCTATGCCTCTGGCTACTGGATGCCGGCGTCCGCGCACGGTCTCCCCGATGCCGGCATCACCACCTACACGCAGATGGTCGATCGCGTACGGACGCTTTGCCGCACCGTCGAAGCGGGCGTCGTCGCCGATGCCGACACCGGATACGGCGGCCTCCTCAACGTCCATCATACTGTGCAGGGCTACGAGGAAGCGGGCGTGATCGCCATCCAGATGGAGGATCAGGAGTTCCCGAAGAAGTGTGGCCACACACCGTTCAAGCGTGTGGTGCCGACGGCCGACATGGTCGAGAAGATCAAGGTCGCGTGCGATGCGCGCCGCAGTCCCGAGACGCTGATCATCGCGCGGACCGACGCGCGCCAGACCCATGGCTTCGAAGCGGCCCTGGCGCGTGCCGAGGCGTATGGCGAAGCCGGCGCCGACGTCCTGTTTGTCGAGGCGCTGGAGAGCGAAGTCGAGATGCGCGAAGTCTGCCGCCGGCTGCGAAAGCCGACCATGGCGAACATGGCCGACGGCGGGTTGACGCCGATCCGCAGCGCCGCCGAGCTCGCCGACATCGGCTATAGTCTCGCGATCTTTCCGGCGACGACCGGCCTGGCGGCAGCGCACGCCGTCGAACGCGCCCTCGCGACGCTGAAGGCGACAGGAACCTCCATCCATCCGGACGTCCCGTTGTTCTCGTTCAAAGAGTTCAACTCCTTGATTGGTTTCGAGGACGTCTGGGCCTTCGAGCGTAAGTGGGCCAGCGACGAGAACCGCGGCGAGAAATCCTAGCGCTGCTACAGCCGGACGCCCTCGACACTACTGGCCGGGGACGGTGGCTTCGCGTCCACCTTCGCTCTTGGCCGCCCGCTCTGCACGGATGTTCCGACCGCCATATCGCCGGACGCGCAGGTTCGCCTGCTCGCCGTGCCCGACGAAGCCTTCGAGCGCGCAGAGCCGCCAGCAATTTCGCCGATCGACGCGGAATCCTCGTCGATGAGGACGCGCTGGTAAGTGCAGGTCTTGAGGAACTTGCCGACCCACAGGCCGCCCGTGTAGCGCGCGACCTTCTTCGTCGGCAGCGTGTGATTGATGCCGATCACCTTGTCGCCGTGGCGACGTTGGTGCGCGGCCCAGGAACAGGGCGCCGTAGTTGCAGGAAGACCTCTCCGTTTCCGACGCAGAGATAACGGGTAAGACGATTTGGCGAAAAGCTGACGCGATCGGGGGGGAGATCATCACGCCGCACGTAAATAAGAGCGGATGGTCTGCGAAGCTCAAGACGCGCACGCATTAATGATCGAGGGCGAAACCCACTGCAAGGCGCCGGGCGTCCCGTTGCCTGGCTGCAATACTTTAGCTGGCTAGGCGATCCGCCCGACAGAGACCATATACTCGCCTGGTGGTTTTTGACGAAGCGGCCATTTGCCCACGAACGAAATGCGTTCATCTCTCACAGCGACGTCGCATTTTTTTGAGCAGGGCTTAGTCTGTGCATGAGCGAGATCGTCGACTTGCAAACCCGTACGGCTTCTCTGTTCAAGCAAGCGGACGCCCTCGAGTTCGACGAGTTTCTTGTCGCGGAGGGTCTGGAACTCCTTGCTGCTTTTCGCTCCATCGAGGACGATTCCGTAAGGAAGTCGGTGTTGCTGATGCTCTCGAGGGTTGCTACCGCTCTAAAGCCCCTCGACATCGAGACACGATAAAGAGAACTGCTTGGCGACCACGTTAAACCGGATCAACTGGCTTCGGTTTGCTGGGCTGCTCTTCCGTATGTTTTAGTGTCTGAAGGCTGGGGCTGACACTCATTGAGCGGGCGATTGTTAAATGCGCGTTTTCGTCAGCGTCTACGATCGTCCGCTTTCGATTAGTCCGCAAGAAGCCGCGAATGACCGCGATGGGCGGATTTCGTTGAAGAAGTGCCGGCGGTTGCCGGTAAGGGGCTGCGCTCTCAAGCTGCCAGCGCGCTGCCGCGAGGCTCCGTGACCTTCTTAGGCTGGAACCGGCGGACAGGTCGCGATGAGCTGGCGAACTTCCTGAGGTTTTGAGCGGTGGCTGCGAGGAGGAACTCGTCGCGGGCTCCGTACGTTCTTCTCAATCGTAGTCAATCGAGCTTCAAGATGCGTTTTAGATGCGCGAACAGCATCTCGATCTGCTTGCGGGATGTGTAGCCTCGTCCGATGCGCCGATCTTGCGTGCCATGTCGCGAGCACCTTCGTAGATCGAGCGCGGGACCTTGCGTGCCGGCGCATTCGGACAGCACCGGGGCTTGAGAGCGCACACGTCGCAATCATACTTGCTGGCGCGGTACGTCCAGCGTCGCGCCGTCGTTGACCAGCGTGCCCTTGCAGAAAAGCGTCTTAGCCGCCGGGCAAGTGTAGACGTCCCCGCTGTGATCGTAGGTGAAGTCGGCGCGCGAGAAGGTGCCGTCGATCCTGGCCGATTTGTCGAGGACGCTGACGTGCGGCTCGATACCCTGCTCGTAGACGAGCCATCCAAGCATCTCCGCCGAACCATAGCTGCTGTCGGCGACGAGCCGCGCCGGATAGAGGTCGAAGCGACCCTTGCGCGCTCGATCATCCGCTTGGCGGCTGTCACCTCTGCCTGGCGGATCGCCGTTGTCGCCTCGACGTCGACGCCGAACGCTTTGAGCTGCCGCCTCTGCGGGCTGAGCAAGCCCACGCGCTTGCCCACACCGGCGTGGCCGCCATTGTCACGGGCCAACCGAGCAGTGGCAAATCAACACTGATTGCCGCAAAGGCGATCTCGCTGTTGAAGGCTGGCACGCCAGCCAGCGCCATCGCAGTCGTCGCCTACAGCGACCAGGCGGCGCATCGACTTCGCAGCATGATCGCCAGCAGCTTTCCCACTGGCGCGGCCGTTCTGTGGTGCGCTACCCAGACGGCGTTAGCATTCGAGGTCGTGGCCTGCCACGCCGAGCGTGCCGGCCTTCCCTTCAATTTCGGGGTCCTTGATCCGACCGCGGCCATCGCCTTGCTGAAGCGGAACTCGGCCGGGCTACCTCAAAACGCGCGCGGCGACTTGCGACGCCTAGCAGCCGCCCTCTCGCGAAGACGGAAGGGCAGCGATTCGGAGGGCGGTACACCGGATCATGTCCTTGACGTCGTCGAGGCGCTTTACGCACAAGGCAAACAGCAAGGCGGCGTCGCGGACCGCGACGATCTCTTTGCGACTGCACGTGAACTCGTCGGTGACGCGAGCGGCGTCTGCCGGCGCCTGGCGAAACGTTTCCAATACGTTCTGGTCGACGACCTACAAGATCTTCGCCGAGAAACGATCGAAATCATTGCGCACATGAGCCGCGCTGGGTCGAGAGTCTTCGGCACCGGCAACACTATGGGGTCAATCCGAGCCTTCGACGGCGCTTGCGCTAACGCCATCAAGTCTTTTCAGACGACATTACAAGCGGCTTGCTTCGATCTCGACCGCCACGAAGCAAGCTCCCCGGTCCCCCGAAAGCCGAGGTTCACGTTGAAGCAAGGCGCTCGCCCGAAGGGCAGCAACAACAGCACGCCACTTGCCGAAGGTATCCGTTCGCTCGCGATGCAGGGCATTGATCTGCGCGACCAAGCAGTCCTCGTTCGCTCGAATGCCCGTGCCAAGGCCTTGGCACGGGACCTAAAGTCCGTCGACATCCCAGTTCTGCACTTCGGGGAGTTCGCAGAACGCCGCGAAGTCCTCGATCTTTGTGCCATCGCCTCGCTCGAGGATCGGGATCTCGACGTTGCGAAATGGGCGCTGGAGCGACTGATCAAACTTCCGCCCTATCGGGCTTTCAAAAGCGACGCCGCTAAGCTGCTCGCGATCGCCAAGCGTCGGCACACGCACACACTCGCGGCGTTAAGGACGGATGTAACGAGGGCACCTCTCTCGCCTCAAGGCCGTATTGGGTTGACGACCTTGGCGGCTCACATGCGCGATCTCTCGCCCCGGGCGTCCACGTGGATGGCGCTCAGCGTGTGGCTGTTGGAGCGAAGCAACTACCTTAGGACGCTCGACGACGCCCGAAGCGCAGAAGCTGCGCTTGCACGGCTCGCGATTGTCCATACCCTCAGTGTCTGCGAAAGTCAGGACGCCCTCGGCGAGACCGGCGGAGCGTCGCTACTAGCCCGCCTAAAAGTAGCCGGAGCGATTGACGGGATCGGCGGGTTGGCCACGGTCGATATCGGATCCTACGACGTCGACGCTGTTCGAATCATGACCGTGCACGCCGCGCAAGGTCAGCATTTTGCTGCCGTTCACCTTCCGATGACGAGAGCTGACCGGTCTGCGCGATCGACCGGCAAGCGTATCAAGGAGGATGCGATGCTGCGCATCGCGCTCAGTCGCGCCAAATCTTGGTGCCTTCCCGTCTCCTCCAGCAGCAAAAGCGATTTGACCTGGCCGGCGAAGTCTACCACTGCTTCGAAGACCGGCGAAGCGTGGCGCTTCACGCCTACGCCGCACAGCCCCAATCCCGCAAAGAACCGAACTAGACGACCAACGGACGGAGCACCTGCTCTCGGCGTCTAAGAAAAAATCGGCACCGCGTCCGCGAGATTCGAAAAACACCCGGACATCCAGGTCGAGGCCAAAGTTGGTTCGATCTGGAAACACTCGATGTCTACGTCATCACGCGCAGTAGACGACGAACGCGCGACAGCGACAGATTTTCGGCCGCCGTCGCCTTCGCGAGCTTCTCGCCGCCAGTCGCTCCGAAACAAGGTCACGCACCGCGGTAACCTGGTCCTCAACCGGCCCGGTCGCCAGACAGCGGCGTATTTCGAGAGCGGCCTTGAGGCAAACGCTCTGCTCGTAAACGGCGCGCGTCCCGACGTCGTGGACGTCATCGAGCAGCCGTCGCCGATTTCTTATCGCGATCGCGACGGTCGGGTGCGCGAGTGGACCTTCGACCAGCTCGTGATCTTCGAGGACGGAACTCGCTGCCTCGTCGAGACGAAGCCTTGGAAGAAGATCGTCAGCAAGGGGCTCTGCGAAACCCTCGAGCACGTCGCCGCGCAGATTCCCCCTGATGTCGCGACCCACGTCACGACCATGCACGAGCACGACCTCCCGCGCTCGTGTGTCCACGACGCGATGCTGTTCAACGCGGTTCGCCGTGATGAACTCAACGGCGATGATGACGCGATTCTGATGATCGCGCGCGGGCTAGCCGGCGCGACAAGCGTCAACACGCTTGTCGCCGCGAGCGAACTCGGCGCTCGCGGCTTTCGCGCCATCGCCCGCCTGGTCGCCGATAGGAGGCTCGAAAAGGTCGACTCTTCGCCGCTCGACTACACGAGCCTCGTCCGCCTCGGTGGAGACGCAAAATGAACGCGATCTTCCGCTTCGAGCCCAACGACCTCGTGTCCATCGCTGGAGCGCGGCACGTCTACTTGCGTGCAGAAGAGGCCGGACACGTCCTGCGCCTGCACGGCTCGGCCCTCGAGACGAGTCTCACCCATGCCGAGATGGCTCGAGCAGCCAGCACTGCCGACTTCGTGCACCAGCGCGGCTTCTTCGAGCCTGCCGGCGCTTTCGCGCGCGAACACTCCGGCGTCGATCGGCTCGCCGATATACCGGCGAAAGAACGCCCTAAGGTGATGTGGAAGCTCTACTGGGTCGAGGCAGCCCTAGCCGCCGAGGCCGAAGGCACGACGACCCGCTCAGATGCCTCGCTGAAGACCTTCATCGAGGCGAAGCAAAAAGATGCGAGTGAACTCGACTACGCGAAGGACGACAGCTTCGGGCCGCGGCGCAAGCGCCGGGCGGGCAACGAGTCAGTTCTCCGTGACCCGCCCCGGCCGCGTACCCTGCGCAACTGGATAGCTATCTACGAGAAAAGCGGCTGCGCCGCCCACGCGCTGCGCGACAGGTACCGCTACTGCGGCAATCGCGAGCCACGGCTTGCCCCGGAGATTTACGGTATCCTCAAAGAGGCGGTCGCGACCTATGCAACCGAGAAGCGCCCGACGATCGTCAAGGTCCACGAAACGCTTGAGCTCAAGCTCCGAGACCTGAACAACGAGCGCGAGGCAAAAGAACTTGAGGCTCTAGCGCTACCTTCGTTGAAGAGGGTGCGGAAGGCGATCAAGGCTTTGCCGGCCTTCGCGACGTACGCTGGCCGCAGGGGGCTCAAGGCCGCGCGCAAACGCTACCTGCTGACCAAAGGCCAGATCGTTGCGACGCGTCCCGGCGAGCGCGTCGAGATGGATGAATGGACGATCCATCTCCATAAACTCTTGATCGAATCCGGCGCCTGGATGAAGCTCACCGAGACCGAACGGCGGGGCTTCGCTGGACGTCTGACGAGTGCAGTTGCGATCGACGTCGCCACCAGATGCATCGTCGGAATCTCGGTGGGCGCGACGGCAACCAGTGCGCTCGCGCTAACCGCGTTGCGCTTCATGGCGAGTGACAAAGGCGCCGTCGCAGCGGCGGCAGGCTGTGCGACTCCTTGGGACATTGCGTTCAGCCCGGAGATGATCTTCACGGATGGCGGCTCGGCTCTCACAAGCGATGCGACCGTGGCCGCCATCCGCGACCTCGGATCAGGACACCGCGTGCCTCCGGCAGAGGAGCCCGAAAAGAGGCCGTTCATCGAGCGTTTCTTTGGCACACTCGACTTATCGTTCTTGCCCTACTTCACCGGGCGCACTTTCTCAGGAATCGATGAGAAAGGCGACTACGATCCCCAGCTCCGCGCGAGCCTCTCTACCGAGGCGTTCTGCAAAGCGCTGGTGCGCTGGATCGTCGACGACTACCACAACACGCCTCACGATGGCCTGGGTGGCGAAACACCTCGCCGGGCCTGGCTACGCCTCAACAACTTGTACGGCGTCGTTCCGCCGCCGGCAGCCGATGCACGCCGCGCCATCTTCGGCGTCGAACTCGAGCGCAAGACCAGTCTGCGCGGCGTACGCCTCGGCGGCCTTCACTATGCCGATGCTGACCTTGGCGAGGCGATCCTCCAGCGCGGGTTGACCACCGTCAGCATTCGCTTCGATCCGGACGATCTCGGCGCCGTCTCACTTCGCGTTGGCGACAAATGGCGGCGTCTGCCCTGTCGCATGCAAGGCCTCGCTGGCGTGTCGTGGGCAACCTGGACTTCCGCTGCCGCAGATTTGCGCGCACGGTACGCCAACGCGGCCGCGATCACCCGCAACGTCGTCCTCGACGCTATCGCGGCGATCACGGCCATCGCAGCTGAAGGTGAAGCCTCAGTCGGCATCACGCGCCTCGCCCCGACGCTCGAGGAAGTCGAGCGGGTCGAAACGGGCTTGCTCGCGGGATTCGAGCTCCCGGATGAAGCGATGGACGACGCCGGCATCGAGGCCCAGAATCCGTTTGAGCGTGCCATCGCGACCGGCGGCGCTCCGCCGCCGCCGACCACGCCAGGCGAAGTCTCGGCTGCCGCACCGGAGCCGCCGCGCAGACAGAAGGCTCGTCGCGCTTCATTCGAAAAGACCCCCGAGAGCGAGCCGCCTGCCGTGCATCGCAAGGTCACGATCGAGGACGACGATGACGACGGCGAATGACGGAAACGGCGACGCTCGCGACAGGAGCGGGGACGCGCTGACAGCTTATTTCGGCACGCAAGGCGTGGACGAACAGCTCAAGGTGGCACTGCGCTCCGTCTACATCAGCTCTCACCGTGACGACGAGCTGCGCTCGCTCCTCGACAACTGTCTCGCCAAGATCTCGGTGCGCCGCCGCGACGGGACGCCGTTTGAGGGCCGTGGGATCGCCGTTCTTGGCGAGTCCGGCGCGGGAAAGTCGCACTGTGTCCGCCGAGCTCTGAGCCGCCATCCCATCTTTTCTTCAACGGGGGTGAACGGTCCCGACTCGATGGCAGTGAGCGTCGTCTGCCTAGGCTCCTGCACGCTGCGAATCCTCGGTGAATCCATCCTCACCGCATGCGGCTACGACGCAGAGCCAGGCCTCCGCGAAAACGAGGTGTGGCGCCTTGCACGCCTTCATCTTGAGCTTCAGGGCGCGCTAGTTGTTCATATCGATGAGGTCATCAACCTCATCGAGAACGCGAACGAGGCCGACCAACAGCGCGTGATCAACAATTTTAAGGCGCTGATCAACAACCCCTCCTGGCCGGTCACGCTGATCCTATCGGGCATCCCTTCCATCAAGCCTTCGCTTAAGAAAGACCCGCAGCTGCGTCGGCGACTGCACTGGATCGGCCTCGCGCCGCTTACGTCCTCGATTGATAACGCGACGATCTTGAGCTTTTCAACGACGCTATGCGCGAAAGCGGCACTTGTCATCTCAGACGATTTCGAGAGCGGTGTTGCGGCACGTCTTATCCATGCCGCTTGCCACCAACTCGGGTTGGCGGCCGAGATGTGCATCGACGCAGTCGAGCATGCCGTCAGGCAACAATTTGGGGTTATCCAAGACAGGTCGCCTGCGGTAGCCCCAACCTCCCTCTGATTTAGCGGCATGGGATTTCCTGCAACAGCGAACGCTCTTCAACCGTCAAAGTATTTCGTGAACAAACAACGCGTCGGCTGCGTAAGGACTGCAGATCTCCCAGCACCTTTGGGTGTCTTGAAAGCGAAGCGAAATACATAAGCTTCGCCGTAACGATTACGAGCTTCGAAATCCGAAAGTGTTAGTAGAACAGCCAGCACCATCCATGGATGCATTCCGACATAAGACCAAATGCGCTTGCGATCGGCCCGCGCGATCAACTCGTGGAAGTTCTCTACACCGAGCGCCGCGCCGCATTTCCTCCGTCCGAATGCGAACGCAAGCGAGATATCCTCATCAATGAGCCTTTGCCAGACGTCGACCTTGATCGTCGTCATAGGGCTCCAGTCCTTTGAATCGATCATGGCGACGCGCTTGAACGCAATTGTCAAGAGGGTCGATATCCGTCAGAAGAGTCGAAGGATTTATATTGTGTCGATCCGTGCTTTCCTTGTTTATCGGCAATCCTACAAAAGAGGTCGCGATCGGTCGCCGAAAGGGGTGCCAGTATCCAATCGAAAACATCCTCCTCGCAGTCTAGGTAGCACGTCGGCGGCTTGCAAGCCTTGCAGTCAATCAGGTTGAGAGTTGACTGACCTTCCATGAGCCGAGGCATCACGGCGGAGTTTGTACTTTTCTGAACGGCGCAGGATACTTCGCGTGCCGAGCATCGTGCGCCTAGCCGCCCCTATTCACGACGAGCGGTTCCGCGGGCCGATCTGTGGCTGAGGCGAGCGTCATCGCGCGGTGTTCTGGGCTCGGGACGGCACTGATCGGAACGCGTTGGAGGGCTGACGCGGGTGAACGGGGCGCTTGCCCCGTCGGTCATGGCGCGGCCGCCAGAGCACGCGCGGCAGCGAGCGAAACAGGTCGGCCTAGGGACAGGCGGCGGCGAAGGCGACGCGGACGCGGCTTGCCGTTTCGATGACGCGTGCGGCGACCTTTAGCAGGCGAAGCCGCAGCGTGGCGAACTCGGCTTTGGCGAGATCGCGCGGCTCGGGAACCGCATCGCGCAGGGTGAGCATCAGCCAATAGGCGGCGGTGTGGAGCACGAGCCGCATCTGGTTGGCCAGCGCCGAGCGGCAGGAGGTCCGGTCCGAGGCGAGCTGCGTCTTGTGCAGCTTGATCAGGTTCTCGGCCTGGCCCCGCGCGCAATAGAGGCTGTCGTAGAGCCACTCCGCCGTGCCGAAACGGAGGTTGGTGACGACGAAGCGGATGTCGAGGCCGAACGGGGTGGCCTCGATGCGGGCGACGGCACGGCGCTCGCGGGTCCAGGACTTCGCCTTGTGTCGGGTCTCGGCGTAGCCGCGCACGAAGGCTTTGCCGGTGACGGCGCGCTCCATGCGCACGGCATCCGCCGTCGTCTCGACCTTCGCCGACAAGGGCCTCGATCCGGCGAGACCGAAGACGTAGTCGATGCCGTTGTCCTCGCACCATTCCATCGCCTCGGGCCGGGCGTAATGGCTGTCGCCGCGAAACAGGATGCGGGTCCTGGGCCAGCGGGTGCGGATGCGCCGGACGAGGCGGCGCAGATGGCCACGCACCTCGACGCCCGACGGCGTCTTGCCGGGGCGCAGGACGACGGCGACCGGGCGGCTGCGATCGGTGTCGTAGACGTGGATCGGCAGGAAGCTGCGTTCGTCGTAATGAGCGTTGAACAACGACAGTTGCTGTGGCCGTGGACGACATCGCAGGTATCGTCGATGTCGAGCATCACAGAACGCGGCGGCCCGACTCTCGGCAGCGCGTGGAGCCAGTTCAAAAAAGCTTCACCCCCGCGGCTTGACAGCTATGCCAGAATACCCGATCGTGCAATCGCGCGATCTAGAACAAAAGGCGAAAAATGGCAAAGCGCCCCACCATCTCCGAGCTCGAGGCCATCCTGCAGCGTGAGGACGAGGTTGAGATCGAGATCCTCCCGAATGGCGAGATTCGCGCGAAGGATCAGACTACCTCCGACGAACGCGGCAATCGCAAGCCGCTGACAATGCGCGAGGACCTCGGCGGCGAATATTCAGAGCTGGTTTGCAAATGAACCTTCAGCGCGTCCAGGCAGATATACAAAGGGCTTCGGCTCAGTTCCCGAACCTGGATGTCCGCGCGAACGTGGGCGGCGAAATTTTCGTTAAGGCCGCGCTGCAGACGACGGTGGGAAAGATGTACGTCGTCTCGATCACCTTTGCCGGTTACCCTTCTGCGATGCCGAAGGTTATGGTGCTCGCGCCAGCAGTACAGCACAACAAACACATGTATACGAGCAGGCACATCTGCTTCATGCATCCTAGCGTCTGGAACCCGGCAAAGCATGATCTGCTCTATGTGATCGCACAGGTTGCGGTCTGGCTGAATAAGCACGAAATTTATTTGCTTAAGGGCACCTGGCCCGGGCCCGGGATCGAGCACTAGCGATGGCCATCGATTTTATTCCGCTGCCCATGACCGAGCTGCGCAACCGCCCCGGCGAGATCCTGGATCGGGTCTCTGATGACGGTGTTGCCTTCGTCATCGAAAGGAACGGCCGTCAGAAAGCGTGCCTCGTCCCCCTGTCATTGTTTCTGCCCGATGTATCGCCTGCCCGGATTGCCCGAGAACTTGATGAGCTCGATCGGGCGGGCGAGGCATCATGCACGACGATCACCGACGCCAAGGAAATCGCGATCAAGTTCGACGAGACACTGGACAATGATAGCATCGAGATCACGATCGTGCTGCCGCACGAATATCCGAACGCGTGTCCGCGGGTCTATGCGACGCCGATCGACTCGCGCGCCCCGCATCGCTTTGCCGATGGCGCTCTCTGCATCTTTGGTTCGATGAGTTCTTGGAATCCCGGCAGACACTCGGCCCGGACCACACTCGAGGACGCGCGCCGATGGCTCGATCTATATGGCCGTTGGCGCACAACCGGACACTGGCATCGCTAGGAGGCGAACATGGCTGTTAGCGGCAAGCTGTTTGACAGGATCGAGCAACTCTACGACGTCGGGCTAATCGGCTCTTCCAAGGTGCTGATTGCGGGGTGCGGATCCGGCGGCAGTCAAGTTGCGCTGCAGCTGGTCATGTCAGGCCTCCGTAAATTCGCATTGTACGACTCTCAGTGCCTCGGTGAGGAGAATGTGATCCGCCACGCGTGCGGGTTAAGATACGTCGGTCGCAAGAAGACGGAGGCGGTCGCTGACCTCCTGGCCGACCGCAACCCCGCCGTCGAGGTGGAACGTCATGACGTCGACCTCATGGCTCTCGCAGACCTCGACGATCACGTAGCCGCCGCCGACGTGGTTGTCTTGGCAACGGACAACGAGCCGACCCGCTATCGTTTGAACGAGGCGTGCGTTCGCACGGGCACGCCATTCGTGGTGGGCCGAGTCTTCACCCGCGGAATCGGCGGGGAGGTCTTTGCCTACCGCCCCGGTGACGGTGGCTGCCTCGGTTGCCTTGAGATGGTTCTCGAAAGAACGCCTTTTCGGGACAAGGTACGCGAGATCGACCTTGTAAGTGACCAGGAACGGGACGCGATGTATGGGATGCCGGTCGCCGAGATCAAGGACTCGCCCGGCCTGAACGTCGATATCGCCTTCATCACCAATTTTCACACCCGTTTTGTATTGGACGCGATCGCGAGAGGCCTGCCCGAGCGCCCCCGAAACATGGAGGCAATCGAGCACAACTACGTGGTTTGGGGAAATCGTCCTGTCCATCCCTTCGAAAGGCACTTCCAGCTCCAACGCATCGCGGTGCCCGCGATCGACGGCTGCCGCGTGTGCGAACAGGTGCCGGCATGACGTTCACCAAGGCTGATGACGTCCAGCTAATCATCCCGCGAAGCGCGATCGAGGCCGTGTTCGACGAGTGCGACCGCTACGATGCCGACGAGACAGGCGGCCGTCTCCTAGGTACCTTCGTTGAGGACAAGGGAAGCCTACGAATAACCGTCAGTGGCGTTATCGAGCCGGGACCACGGACGCAGAGGAGCGCCGTCTATCTCAAGCAGGACGGCAACTATCAGGAACAGGTCTTCCGTCAGGTAGAAGAGAAGATCCCTTCTGTCGAGCACCTGGGTAATTGGCACACCCACCACATGAACGGGTTGCGGCACCTCAGCGATGGCGATCTTTCGACGTATCGCCGCACCGTCGAGCACGCCAAACACAACACCGACTTCTTCTACGCGTTGCTGGTGATTGAGAAGAGGAAAGGCAAGAAAGGGCTGGACCGCTACGCCTTTAAAAACTACCTTTTCCGCCGGGGCGACAAGAAGGTCTACGAGGTATCAGACAAGGCAATGACGCTAACCGACGACGCGCTCGTCTGGCCGGCGCCCGCGGAAAAAGCCAACAGCCCGGTCGGCGAGCGCGTGCGTGACGACGAGGCCTCGAGGCGAAGCAAGGCGTACGACGGCGATGCCATTACGGCATTCTTTCCCAAGGTGAAGGCATTTAAGTCCGGCGAGCTCGGAATCTACTGGCGAGGTTCGATCACCTTGGTGGACGGCTCCGACGTTGACGTCGTCGTCCTTGAAGATGACGCAGACGGCGTGCCGGCATTCACGGTGACGCTCAGGGACGCCCCCGGCCCTCTCGAGGCTTCGGCGAAGGCTCTCGGTGAAGAGACGTTCGCATCGTGCCGCGCGGCTCTAATCGCGACGGAACGGCTTTGCAACACCGATTTGTTCAACGGCCGCACCAGACGCAAGCGAGGCAAGCTATGGATGTTCTGACATTATATGTTGGGCAAGGCTCGCTGGTCGCCGTCCGCGTTGGTGACGAAGCAGTCATTGTCGATGCACACATGCCCGAGTGCGAGGACGTCACATCGGACGAAATCAAACAGAGCCTTTCGATGTACCTGCGCGCAAGCAGGGTCCGCGGGCTGATCCTCACCGGCTTCGACAGCGACCACGCGCACGAGGCGGGCGTCGACTGGATACTCACTAAATTCGCCCCCGAATGGATCATGTATCCGAAGTACTTCAAGGACACCGACTCCGCGACATCGGTGTTCCGCAATATCGATTCGCACGAGCGGCGCCGCTCAAAGACGGGCCGGCCTCTTATCAGATACTCGATCCGGATCGACCGACTTGAGAACCGGACGATTCCAGGCCTTGGCCGAAGCTTTGAGATCGAGTTGTTCTCGTCGCACGTCGAGGACACGGACTCTCCCAACAACTGCAGTATCGTGGCGAAAATCACGGGGAAGGATCCGACCGGCTTCACCTATCTTGCTACCGGCGACACGGAGACTGAGCGCTGGGCGACGATCAGCACGTTGTTTGGTGACACGCTGGCGGCGGACGTAATGGCGGCCGCCCACCACGGAGCGCGGTCGGGGCTTCATCCTGGTGCTCTGCATATGATTGATCCGAACACCGTGCTGATCAGCGCCGGTGCCGAGAGCCAGTACGACCATCCGCATGGCCTCGCGATCCGGATGTATCAGGCCGTCGCCAAGCATGTGTGGGCAACCAACGTCGGCGGGAAGGCCTACAATTTGTTGACGCGTCGCGATGGCCTGGATTTCACGACGAGGATTTTCCACCATTCCCTTGCTCCCGCCTCGACCTGATCGGCCTAGCCGTTGCGCGGCTGTTTCCGTTCGATTTCAAGCTGACAACAGTTCTGGCGCGTGCTCGCGGAGAACGGCCAAGGTCAATTGTTCGCCTCGCTTTGAGAGCCGCTCTATCCATTCAGATGACATAGCGGCAAAATTGGTGGGATAGTCCGCCACCTCCGCACGCGTGACGAGGTCGACCGGTGCGAAGGCGAGACGTCGATCGTCTTGATCGAGATAGGGCAGCGCAAATCTCTCGATCCGGCCTGCAGCCTTTAGATCGAAGAGTCGCGTCTGGGCGGCTTTCTGCGCGCGAGCGGAGGTCGCCGAGAAAGATGCCGTCAGCCTCGACAGCAAGAACAGGGAGGGCGGTTGCGTACGCAAGCCGTAACCCGCGCGGCAAGCGATGATCGTGTCGACCTCCTCGACGCCTACGCTCACCGCGGGGTCACGGTCCGGCCATAGGGGCGCGAGCGCCATGTTGTCGTAGATGCCGCCGTCGGTGAGCGTGACGCGCTCCGACCGTCTCGATCCATCCGGTTTGTCGAAGTCGAAATACTCGTCCACCGCAGGAAGCAACAGCGGATATGCGGCGGATGCCGCAACGGCGCTGGCGAGTGGGATCTTCGACGGATCGATATGACCGAACCGCCAGCAGCCTGCCTGAGTGGCGCCGAAATAGAAGGCAGAGCCAGTTCGGAGCTCGGTGGCGATGGCAACGAGACGCGGACCTCCGGTCTTCAAGGATCCAAGGGTTCGCCCTTGGAACAGGCAGCGGTCGAAGGTTCGCCGGAGGATCGTTGTCCTGCTCGCGAAACGTCGCGGCGTCCATCGGTCTCCCGTCGTTTCCTGATGACCTTCCCAGATCGCCAAAACACGTCTCAGAAGAGCCACGGGCAGCATCCAGCAGAAGGCCGCGCACGTCACAGCGAAGCAGAGGAGCGCCTTGGAGCCTTCGGAAGTGGTCACAGTGGTCTTTAGGGCCGGCACGACGAAGCCCGTTTTCAAGACGGCTCTGGTGTGATCCTCGAAGCTTTGAAAGTCACCTTCGTGGATCGCGTACATGGCGCCGAGCACGCAGCCGCCCGACACGCAGGAGAGCACCCGCGCCGACCGTAGTATCCCCAGGCCGTCCAGCGCTCGCAGGCATCCAAGATGGAAGGCCATAGCGCGCGATCCGCCCCCTGAAAGAGCGATTCCGACCCGAGCGACGCTGGGTTGGAGTGGGTCGTCGCCCGCGTTGAGTTTCATGACACGAGGTCCCGCGTAATGCGTATCAACCACAAGCAGCGTCTAGCGGCTTTCAGGACCGCCCATATCCTGGTCGGAAAGCGGATGATCATGTCTTGGTCTCGGTGCGGCTAGAGACGAAGCACGGCGGCCGACCTTCGTCACCCTCGACAGCCGTCGCCGGCTTCTTTAGCCGTTCCGCCTTAAAGCGCCTCACGCGAGGCGATCGATCATCGCCAGGCTCCATCGGATAAATCACGCCAACAGAAAGTTTCTGTACGACCTCGCGATGTAGTCGACAATCGTCCTTAAGAAGACGCCGATTTGGCGGGGACCTTGAGCGTCCAGCGCCGGCGGTGCATCGCTCTGAGCTAGAAGCCATTCGGCGTTCCGGATGATAAACCGCGAGCATGATTGACGTCAGCGCGATTCCTGATTTTCCTGCAGCCAAGCAACTCGCGCGGGCTTTGTGGCAGGACGGGTCGACGCTGAGGCAGGCGGCTTGCCTGGTCGGCGCCGGATTCAGCCGCAACGCCAGTCGCGCGGCGGACGATACGCCACATCCACCGCTGTGGCCGGACCTCGTTTACGCGATGAAATCCGAGCTTTACCCGGACGGTGCGAAGGGCGCACCCTCGGAGGCGCTGCGTCTTGCCGAAGAATACCGCACCTACCTCGGGCAGGCGGCCCTCGACGATCTGGTAAGGGCCATGGTCCCCGACGACGCCTGGCAACCAGGACCTGCCCACGCGACTCTTCTCAATTTGCCTTGGGCGGATGTGTTGACGACCAACTGGGATACCCTTCTTGAACGGGCGGCGCGGAAGGTGGCGTCCCGGTCTTATTCCGTCATCAAATCGTGCGCCGATCTCGGCCATGCGCGCGCACCGCGCATCGTCAAGCTGCATGGAACAATCGGGACGAGCGACCACTTCGTGCTCGCTGAGGAGGACTATCGAAGGTATCCGACGCGCTTCGCGCCGTTCGTGAATCTCGCGCGTCAGGTCTTCATCGAAAACGAACTCGTCCTTCTGGGCTTTTCGGGCGACGATCCGAACTTCCTGCAATGGTCAGGCTGGGTACGCGACCAGCTCGGCAGCGCGGCACGGAGGATCTATCTTGTCGGCGTCCTCGACCTCGGTCCGGCGAAGCGCAAATTGCTTGAGTCGATGAACGTGGCGCCAATCGACTTGGCCCCGCTCGTCGCAGACGAGCCCGACGCAGAGTTACGGCACACACGGGCGACGACGCTATTTCTCGATATGCTGGCCTCGTTTAAGCCGACGTCCAAACACGAGTGGCGGCTCTCCTCGGATCGAGAGCCCGCTTCGACGACGCGAGAAGAATGGGAACGCAGGCAAAAAGACGACGCGCACGCCGCCTCGGTCATAGAGCGCGCGGCGGCGGCCTGGAGGCTAGACCGCCAAAACTATCCTGGCTGGCTGGTTTGCCCCGCCGCCAAGCGCCACGAGATCGGCGGTCAAACGATGACCGCGCATCTGCTCACCGCGGCTCGGCTTGCGCTGGTCGCTCCGGAGCGTCGCTTAAGCGTGCTGTACGAAATAGCCTGGCGCTACAAAACGGCCTTCTGGCTTGTACCCGACTACCTGAGAAAGCTTTTTGCCGCAGCGGTCGAGCACGCTCAGTCGCAGTCTTCGCTGCACAGAGAGCACCTTGAGATCGCCGCACTGCTCATGCGCGCGGCCCGACTAAGCGGTGATGACGCCGGGTTCGAGACTTGGGCTGGCATGATCGAAGCCCATGCAGCGCCGGAATACGATCTGCATGCCGAGGTCGCGTACCAGCGGGCCCTGCGAGCTCGCGATCGGCTCGATTTTGCCGGCGTCCTCGCGCAGGCTGCGACTATAGGGGCCGGGCGAGATCCGGCTTGGCGGCTTCGACTGGCGTCGCTGCATAGTTGGCGCGGAGAGTTTGAGGAGGCCGGGCACCTTATTGCGGCGACCGTCGCTGAACTCAATGATCGCCAAGCCGAGGACCGAACCTCCATTTGGCTTCGCTCAAGGCGGGCTTGGGCGCAATGGTTGGCTAGAGCCGTGCAACAAGGGCGCCTGCTTGGTACACCCATCGAGTCTTGGCCCTTCGAGTTCCGTGAGATCCAGTGCGATCCCTGGGACGAAATCGATGGCATCCGCGACGACGTGGGTCGCGAGGTGCGGGACCGGCTCGAGAAAAAGGGCAGAATCCAACCTCTGTTTCTGCCCGGGCATTACCGCGACAGGTCGACGACGGTGACGATCGGCAGCGCCGCGGCAACGCCGGCCCACACGCTGGATTTCTTGTCGGAAATCGTGGGGCTGCCAGAACGCTTCGACCACAGCAATCTCACCGCAGCGACGGCCAAGGACGTCGTCGAGCTTGCATTAGACCCTGAAGATGCGAGCGCTGCGTGGTACCGTCGATGGTTGCGGGTGGTGTACGACCACTCAGACCCGGGCATAGATCGCTACTTCAGTCGCGTCGGTGTCGCGCAAATGGCACCTGAGGTCGCTCAAAAGCTGGTTGTCGCTGTCACGAGTGCCGTCAGATATTGGCGAGAGCGCGTTCGGCGGATACGCCAGGCGCACGACCGTTACGACACGTTTGCCGTTGAGCGCTTGCGCTTCTTCGTTGAGATTTTGGCCCGACTGACGGCACGGCAACAACCAAGCGACGCTCGCCAAAGCTTCATGCTCGCCGCCGATCTCGCGGCCGATACGAGCCTTCGTCACATGTGGCTGCGCGAGCAAGTCGTGCATCTGGCCGAATACGCTTTGGGAGCAATGCCGGCCAGCGATCGCACCGACCTCGTCCTCGAGGTCCTCGATTTCCCGCTGCCGGGCGAGTGGGCGGCCGGCTATCCGGGCTACGCGTCGCCACTCAGCTACCTACTAGGAGTTCGGCCAGAGCGTCCCCCGTGCGATACTCGATGGACGTCGCGGATCGCGACGCTGATCGAAGAGACGACCCGAGAGGAAAATCGGGCGGAAGCGTGTCTTCGCCTCATCTACCTTGCCGAACATTCGGCACTCACCGAAGGCGAGTTGGAGACCTTCTCGCGCGCCCTGTGGTCGCAAGTCGATGACGGCGTCCCACCGCTTCCGCGAGACACCCGGCTTTACCCGCACGTTTTTACGCTCGCAGTCATCCCGGGCATCGACGCGCAGGGCAACGTCAGGCTGAGAATCTTCGGTCCCGCGCATGGTGCATCTAAGGGAGGGTACGATCCCTTTAACGCAATCACAGCAGCGGCCCTGGCTGCGCGGCCGCTGCTGCCCTCTCGCGAGCAGGCAATCCGAATCTACGACCAGACGACAAAGTGGCGTCCGGCCCCTGTCGGGGATGCCCTCACCTCGGCAATCACCTCTTCGAATTCGACTAGCATCCTGCGGGCCCTTGGGCCGGCAATCGCGAAGGGCTTGTTGCCTGCGCTCGACCCGTCGGATCTGACGGTTGAGCGCGGTCGCGCTCTCCTATTGCTCATCGACGAGGCGTCCGCGTTCTCGGCCATATGGGCCCTCCCCTATTTCATCCGCGGCGTTGACGATGACGACAGCAAGAACTTCGCCCATCGCATCAGACGCGGATTGCTAAGCCGTCATCTCGACGAGCTCTCAGGAGCAGCGCTTGCCATAAACGCCTGGACGGATCTGGCCGTCGCAGGTCGAACGCCGCCGCCGCCTGCCGCCGTGGTCGAACAGGTTTGCGCCAATCTCGAATCGTTGCCCGGATTAGGCTTCGATACAGTGCTTCGAACAGCACGCCGGCTCGTCGAGGCGCGCTTCATACCGGAAGCGTGCATTCCTCGCATCTCGGCAGCATTGGAGGTGCTGCTGATCGGACTTGCCTACGAGCGCTTGAGCGTCGACGATGAAGCCGCCGTGACGGTGTCTTTGGCGCGCGCTGAATGCGTGAGGCTGGCCGCAGCGCTCAAGGAAGCCGGCGTCGATGGTTCGGCGATTTCGGCCTGGCTCGACGTGACAGCGTCAGACCCGCTGCCTGAGGTCCGGTTCGCGATGGCAACATTTCAGCCGCCCCATGCACCGGGCTCCTAAGATTGACTGCAACGTAGGTGTCGAGGCGCCGCGCCGCGCATCGGCGGTCGCTCGATCCTGCTGCGTTGATGCCCGGCGCCTTTATTGAAAAAAGCCGCTGTTCGGCTGCCGATCAGCCACGCCGGCGCCAAGGGGCATTGCCGACTGGCCCCACTTTTTGAGACGCTCGGTCGTAAAAAAATGCAAGTCCATTCGAGACGCCCACTCATCGGCGGCCTCCTTTTGCGCGAGCACGGGCTAGGGGAACATGAATTCTTATCTGAGCCGGCGACGTAGTCGGCAAAAGTGCGCACGCACGCCAAAGCAAAGATCGTGGGGGCAACGAGACGGAGGTCAAGATCGAAACCGAAGAAACCAAATGTCGCCAGCGTTCCTTCGTGGGCAATCGCCTTGAAGCCAAAAAACGCGCAAGCGATGCCGATAGTCGTGTTCGCGATTGTCCAGACCACGTAGGGTTTAAGCCGACCCCGCTTACGCCTCGGCGTCTTCAGCCAGTCGATGACCAGAACGGCGGCATCATACAAAAACATCGCCGCCATCGCACGATAGAAGGGTGCTGCCGCACTGGCCGTCGTAAATTCTTGGTTGGGAGTCTGCTCGGCGATACCAACGAAGAGGGTCGCAGTGATGACGAGCATGTAGACGTCCCATAGGTAAGACGCCCGCTCACGGAACGTTCTCGGCGCCTCGTCGAGATACTTCAGGTCGAGCGAGCGATCGCCGCCGTGGAAGATCGGTAATGACGGTGATCAGGAACGTCGCGAACATCAGCACCGCGGTATTCGGCGGAAAAGCGAACGACTGCGACAGGCGTCTCACCGCTTCGGTGATGGCGAGACCGACTACGATCTGGTAGCACGTTTGAAGTGGTCGATCAGCCGGGACCGTTCTTGCTTGGCCCTAGCTTCGGACGTCGCTGCTTCGGGGCAGTCGGCTTTGCCGGTAGTTCCAGTTTCAAGACTGGCCGTTGTAACGGCACTGGTGTCTGCGGTCGCGCCGGTGGCTCCGGTTTTGGGGGTGTCGCTTCGTGTTGATTCGGTTTCGTTGGCCCCGTTAGTCGGCTTGTCTACCATCGCCGCCCCTTGGATTTCCACACGGAAAACGGGAGGGTTTTACGAGGCGGACAGGAGGCGAGCAAGGGCAGGCGTTTTCCCCTTTCTAATTGCGATAGAAGGAACCCAGGCGATGGTGTCGAACGGAATGAAAATCTATTTGGCCGGCCCGGACGTCTTCCTGCCGGATGCAATCGAGATCGGGCGCGCCAAGAAGGAGCTCTGCGCGAAGCGCGGTTTCAGAGGGCTGTTTCCCTTCGACAACGAAATCTCGGACCTTGTCGTGGGCGAAATCGATCAGGTGATCTACCGCGCCAACGTCGAGATGATCCGGGACGGCCTGGCAACCCGACCTTAGAAGATCTCCGCGGCCCAGCCCGGATGCTTACCAACCGCCGGTCAAATAGCCGTAAATGTTTCCGTGCTCGTTAACAGCCATTTGCGCGCCAACCGACCGTGGGCTGCGCCCCTCTATGGCATAATCGTCAACAATACCGCGCGGCGACCGGCGACCCGCATGTCGCCAGTCTATCAAAGTGAGAAAGGGGCTACGATCAATTGCCTTTAGCGACCGTAGCGTCTGGTACTCGTAGACGAATGGCCCGTCACGGAGTCGGAGATTGCAAAGCGATCTTCCATGGTCTGAAATTGCGCCATTTCACCGCGACCTTTGTCGAGCGTCAGTTCAAACGGCGGCGTCGATCAAGTCGACGCGGTTTTCCAGGCGCCCAAGTCCTCCTATCTCTATCGCGATGATGTCCCCCCCGCGCAGATACTTCGGCGGCGAGAAGCCGATACCTACGCCGGCCGGCGTGCCGGTGGCGATGATGTCGCCGGGGTAAAGCGTGATGCCGGCAGCGAGCGTCTCGATGATAGTCGGAACATCGAAGATCAGATCGCGGGTGTTGGCGTCTTGTCGTAGCTCGCCATTGATCCAAGTCCTCAAGGTGAGGTCGGCAAGATCGATTTCATCGGCTGTAACAGCCCATGGCCCCATCGGACAGAATGTGTCGAATGA
Organism: Beijerinckiaceae bacterium; assembly: GCA_965277735.1. Lineage (GTDB taxonomy): Bacteria > Pseudomonadota > Alphaproteobacteria > Rhizobiales > Beijerinckiaceae > RH-AL1. The sequence goes on along the minus strand of CBDIDO010000003.1, from coordinate 1,134,290 downwards.
TTTCCCGACATGCCATTGCTTCATGCGGCGTTGAACATCACGAGCTGTAACGTCGTTGACGATCGTATAGCCCCAAACATGTGACATAGCATGTGCTTTCGTGATGCCACGGCCGCCCACGCCGATGATGACAGCCAGCTCACCTTCGTAATCTATGGTGTCAGACACCGCTGGGTCGAAAACAATAGGCTCGCCGTGGGCGATCACGGTTTCCGGCACCTTAGAAAAGATAATCGGCCATTCTGGTGACTTATCCGAGGCGCCTGAGTCGAAGCCCGACCGCGAAAATTCCTGCGCGTGCTCGTGATAGTTCTTGCCGACACAGAAAATGTTGCGGCGTGGGCGCGGGATCGGCGCCATCATGACTGCATGCTCCGGCGCAATTTCGCTCGACACGGCAGCGGCCAATTCTGGATTTGAGATCAAGCTGGCAACGTCAGAGGCGAGAGAGTCAATCAAGCGCCTCGGCGTGCCATTCTCGATCAGCGCGACTCTCGATTTTGGCCCGATCTTTAGCGTTGCATACTTCATGCGACCTTCCGATGCTCGGGGGCTGCGGGGACCGACTCGACATATCCAGCCGGCACATGTCGCGCACCGCGGTTCAGGCCCTCGTCGAACCATTCCGTTCTCGCGATCATGCGAACGAAGTCGGATCGAAGCGGCATCAGGCTCTTCGGCCATTTGCCAATCACGTACCCGTACAGGTAGGACCACCATTGCACATGGTTGGTGATGGGACGTTGCCGTTCCTCCCAATCCGCAAGGGCGCGCGGAACATCGGCGGCGCTGTCGACCATCTCCGCCAGTGCCATGACGTTGATAAAAGCCGTGTTCGCCGCTTGGCCGAGATTGGGTGGCATCGCGTGGGCGGCATCTCCGATAATCGCCACGCGACCATGGTTCCAGCGCCGGCAACGTACGTTCACTAGGCGGTCCCAACGGCTCGCCTCTTCGAAACGGTCGATGACCCCAGAGACGGTTGGAAATTGTTCCTTCCACAACGCGCGATCCACGGGGATCGTCTTTGCCCTCTCGTCCGAGACCGGCGCGCTCAGGAAGATGTAAGTCTGGCCGTCGGTGCAGGGGTTGAAGAGTAGCCGATAAGGACCGTTCCAATACTCAGTGATGACATCCTGCGAGTCCTCGGGGCGCCCATCGATCATCATGCGGATGCCCGCTTCGATGCCGTAATCGATCCAGGCGGTGCCGAGCAGCTGCTCGCGCAAAACAGAATGAGCGCCGTTGGCCACAAGAACGAGATCGGCGGAACGCTCCTCGCCGCCTTCGATCATCAGCCGGCCCTCGGGGGAGACGTGAGTGACGACGGACGAGGTGTGGATGTCGACTTTGAGTGCCACTGCGCGGTCGATCAGAGCCTGGTAGAGGTCAGCGCGAGGCGGCAGCAGCATGCGGTCGCCGTCCTTCATCTCGCGGGTCGCGAGAACCCGGCCACGGCCGTCGGCGACCCGCCATTCCTTGATGGTTCGCGCGCGATAGACAGCGCGATCATAGGCCCCGAGGACTTTGAGCGTCCGCAGCCCGCTCTCCCAGATCCAGATACCTGCACCGAACATCCGCAAGTCGGCACTTCGCTCGTGTAGACTCACGTGCCAACCGAGCTGGGCGAAGCGAACGGCTGCGGCCAGGCCCGAAAGCCCAGCGCCTATTATCTCCACGCGACGCGACATGGTCAGGCTCCCTTGGGGTCGAAACGACGGCGCAATTGGTCGAGCGCGACTGCAAGCAGAATGACGATCCCGATCGCCAAGGTCTGATAGTATGCGGAGACGCCGATGAGGTTGAGGATGTTCGACAGCATGCCAAGGATCAGCACGCCCCAAACGACTTGAAGCAGCCCACCGCTACCGCCGGTGAGCGCGACACCTCCAAGGACTACGGCGGCGAGCGATTGTAGCGTGAGGCTCGGCACAGCGATCGGCTGGGCTGAGGCCGTCCAGGCAGTCAACACCACCCCGCCGATACCGGCGCAGAGGCCGCTGACGGCGTAGACCATCGTCGTCGTGAGTTTGACGTCGACACCAGAGCGCAGAGTTGCCGCCTTATTGGAGCCCATAGCGTAGACATAGCGGCCGAAGATCGTCCTGCGAAGCAGAATCCAACCGCAAGCCAGTACGCAGAGCGCGATCACAACCGTGATAGGAACTCCGCCTATCGAAGCGAAGCCGATCGAGTCGGAAAAGCCGGGAGGCACGTCGTAGATTGGCACACCGTTAGCGAGGATCAGCGCGATCGCCTGCGTGACGGATAGCATCGCCAGCGTAACGATGAGTGGGTTGGTTCCGAGATAGGCAATGATGGCGCCGCTGGCGAGGCCGCAGACTGTACCAACGAGCGGCATCGCAAGACCGCCGCCGATTGCGCCAAGCGGCTCCATCAATAGAACTCCGGCGACGCCTGAGAGCGAGAGCACGGAAGAGAGGGAAAGATCGAGACCACCGCTGATGATGGCGAATGCCTGCCCCACAGACAGGATGAGGAGCGGTACGATCTGGCGCGCGAGGTTCTCCAGATTGCTCGCAGAAAAGAAGCGCGGCTGGATGATCCCGGCAATCGTCGCGAGCATGACGATGAAAAGCGGCAGCATGAAATCCGTCAGCCTTATCGGCAGGCGGCGGGAGGCGAGCACACGCGCCGGCCGATCCAACGTCTCAGGCGTCGACATGCAAGACCTCCTGTGATGCCTTAGTCGGATCGTCACACGTGCCACCAACGATATCGCTGACGATTGCTGCGCGGTGGCCAGCCAAGGGCGTATGGTAATGCGAGACAAGCTTGCCGCCGAACATCGTGTAGACAGTGTCGGCCAGCTCGATAGTCTCGTTGAGATCGCTCGAGACGAGAAGCACGCCTAAGCCTTTGTCGGCCTCGCGCTTGAGGATGGCGTGGATTTCCGCCTTGGCGCCGACATCAACGCCGGCCGTCGGGTCTTCCAGCACGAGTAGATCACCGCCAGCGCCGATGCTGCGCCCGAGCATAACCTTTTGTTGGTTTCCGCCGCTGAGACTTGAGATCGCATCATCCTGATGGCGAAGGCGTGTGCCGTATCTTCTGAGCTCGTCCGTGGCGCGTTTTCGCTCTCGCAGCCCCCACTGGAGAAGCCCGAAGCGGCCGCGCAATTGGCGCAGCATAAGGTTTTCACGAATGCAAAGCGTCGGTAGGACGCAGTTGGCCGCGCGGCCTGATGGGAGGTAGGCGACGCCACGACGGGCCGCCCGCGACGGGCTGCTCGGCGCGTAGGCGCGGCCGCTGAGACGCAGGCGGACGCCGGCATTCGCTTTGGCAAGGCCGACGACAGCCCGTGCGATTTCTTCACGCCCGCAACCGACAACGCCATAGATTGCAACGATCTGGCCTCTTGCCACTTCGATGGCTTGCGGCGCTCCTGCCCCCCCGAGGACGCCCTCAATCGTCAGCAGTGGTTCGCCGGTGTCCTGCTCGGCTGCCGGCGGACCGGCAGCGGCTGAGTTTTGTCGCCCTGTCAGGCGCCTGCTGACCTCGGCCACTGTGAGGTCAGGCGTCACCGACAAGGCGGCGACGAGTCGGCCGTCCTTGAGGATGCTGATGTCATCGCCGATCGCCAAGACTTCCTCGATGTGATGGGTCACCAACGCGAAGGCGACTCCTGTGCCGCGCAAGCGTCGGATCATGGCGAATAGACGGTCACGGTCATCGCCGCCTAGCATGGCGGTCGGCTCGTCGAGGATCAGCAGCTTCGGCTGGGAAGCAAGAGCCTTGGCCACCTCGACTAGCTGCTGGTGAGCCTGCGGAAGGGCGCTGACGATCGCGTCGAGCGGCAAATGCAGTCCGAGGTCATTGAGAACGCGACGGCACAGCTTGTCCTCGACCCGACCGCGCCGCCAGCCGACCGGATGCCGCCGCGGCTGCACGCCAAGGCAGATGTTGTCCCGCACCGAAAGGTCCGGCGCTAATGAGAGCTCCTGGAAGACGAGTGCCACTCCGGCCGCCCGCGCAGCGGTCATGTCGCCCGGAGCGATCAGAGCATCGCCGACCAAGATCGTGCCCTTGTCTGGCGCGTAGTAGCCGCCAAGCATCTTCCCAATCGTGGATTTGCCGGCACCGTTCTCACCAAGGAGGCAATGCACACGCCCCGCCGTGAAGCTCAGCGAAACGTCGTCGACGGCGTGCGTGGCGCCGAAGCGTTTGTCGAGGCCGCGTAAGGTGTAAGTCGTGCTCAGGGTGTAACCTTCCGACCTTACTGCAGCGCCTGGATCGACCATGCCTTCGGCGGAATCTCGTAGAGGTCGAACGGATAGGTCTTTGCGTTGGCCTTGGTGATGAGCACCGTCGGCGTCAACACTGTCGGATAAGGCGAGCCTGCCACCGTCATCTTCGGCATCGGCATCTTTTCCCGCTGACGGATCGCGTATTGCACGACGAGCCGGCCCATTATGATGCCGGGCTCGGACGCCGCCGCGAGGATGCGGCCGTCCTCGATCTGCGGAATCGCCTCGCGGACAATCGAACTCGACACAACTTGCGTCTTGGAGCGCGCCTGGCGGATGGCCTGAGACGCGCCCAGGCCCAGCGATATTTCCGGCGTATAGACGTAACCGGCATCGGGATGCGTCTGAAGCAGGTCGGATGTTTCCGACAGCCCCTGCTCGAGCCCAAGACTGCCACCCATCGAACCTTCGTCGACGGTGAGCCCTTTGCAGGCCTTGGCATGGGAGTCGAAGCCGACATGTCGAAGCCGCGCCCATTCGGCTCCAGCGGGTCCCGGGACGGTCAGCACGCTCGCAGGACTGCCTTTCATGTCTTTGCAAACAGCATCGGCGAGCGCTGCTCCTATCGCTCCGTCGTCCTGCGTCACACCGAAATCGACATTCTTGCTGTCGACGGGAATACCGGCGGCGACGACCATGATGCCCGACTTCTTCAATCGGCCGAGAACATTGTCGTAGCCTTTGAAGGCCGCGGCCCCGATCACGGCAACGTCGACACCCAGCGTCTTCATGTTCTCCAGCTGCTCGAACTGCTGAGGGACGTTGCCGTAGGCTCCAGCAATCGTCACCTGGACGAGCTTGACGTTCGAACGCTTTGCTTCATCGGCAACTCCGTAAGCAATGCCTTTCCAAAAGTCGTCGTTGAGGTGGACGAGCGTCACGGCGATCTTGAACGGCGTTTTAGCGACGATAGGAGCGACGATCCCGCGAAGTCTGTCGGCATCCTCAGCGTGCGCCGGTGTCGTCAGCACGGCAGCGCACGTCAGAAAGGCAAAGATCGATCGTCTGGCTACTTTGAACGAGAGCATGGAGTGCCTCCTCGAGCAGTTAGTGAAAGAGCCGCCGAGCCGTCGCGAGCACGACGTCGGGATGCTCCATAGCGACGGAATGCGAGCACCGCGCCAAAAGACTTACGTCCGCCTGCGGCAGCTTTGCAGCTAGCGACAACGTGACCTCCGGTGGAAACGCTAGGTCGTTACGACCGTGCAGCATCGCGATCGGGCAGGTGACCTCGGCAAGCAGAGCGTCGTTCAGCACCGAGCGATCGGCGAAGGCCTGACGGTCGCCATCGAACATGCTTTTGAAGTAAGGCCCATAAGCCGGATCCTCATGAAGGATCTTGACCCGCGCATCGAGGTAGGCGTCGTCGATGATCGACTTGTCGTAAATCAAGCATTCCGCGACCTTGCGGAGTTCGTCGCGGTTCTCCGGAAAACTCCAGCAGCGGATCGTTGCTTCGTTTACAACGAATGGCGCGCCCATAGCTCCCGTCGTCAGAACCTGCCCGACTGAAGGATTGCCGCTCGCGAGCTTCAAGGCCAGCATTGCAGAAAGCGAATGGGCGACGATGCCGACTGCTTGACCGGGCATCCGCTCGATCAAAGCGCGGCATTGTCGATCCCACATGTCTAGATCGAAGAATGGGGGCACGGGTTTCTGGGCTGAGGCCCCAAAGCCGATCAGATCCATAGCGAAGACGTGATATTTCTCGGCCAGGGGTCTGAGGATCTTGCGCCAGTTGCCAACCGTCGATGCACCCGGACCGGACCCGTGGATCAACAGAAGCGGGTAGCCGCCTTTGCCCGCTTCGATGTAACGGGCGTTGAGGCCTTCAAAATCGAAAGCACGCTCGGCAAATCCTTCGATCGTCATCGTAGCCCCTTGAGCTCAGATCGCCGCGATGGTTTGGACCTCGAAGAGCAGAGGCTCTTGGACAAGCCTGTCGATCATCAAGAGTGTGTTCGGGGGGTAGTGACCCGCTGGCCAAAACGTCGGAAAATTCGCTAGTCGATATTGCATGAATTTCGGAATGTCTTGTGAGTGCACAAGGTACGTCGTGAACTGCACCACGTTCTCCCAGTTCGCGCCACACGCCTTCAAGGCCTCCAACGTATTGGCAAAGGCGATGGCGCACTGTTCGGCGAAGCTCTCACCAACCTCGCCGTCCTTGGTCATGCCGACCTGGCCGGCAATATAGAGATACTCCGAAGCACCCTTAACACGGGTGACCTGTGAATATTGCCCGAGCGGCGCACCTAGCGAGGCCGGGTTAGTGTACTTGATGTCGACCAACGAGAAGCCCTCTTGAGATCAAGGAAGAGGCAGGCAGCGCTAAGCTGCTCACCGGTTATTAGGCAGCTGCGGCTTCGGGTTCATAGGCGATGTAGCCCATGCCGCAGATCCACTCCATGACAGCCTCGTAGGCGATAACGTGCGCGGGTCTGCCGCCCATCGCGCCCATGACCGCCATCCAATTCAACATCTCATGGCCGCCGTGGCCGCCGCCTTCTTCGACTTCTTCGTACGTGCAGGCGCGCAGGAAGTTGGTGTCTCCGCGGCCGAACGCGTCGATGATCTCCTTATCCCAAGCGGCGTTCACGAGCGGATGTTGGTGACGCAGAGGCCACTGCATCTTGGCGTGCATCTCAACCTCGTACTTCGCCAGATCGGAGTAGAGGTTCGGATCCTCGGCCGCCACGTGTTTCCCTTCCGTCTGATAGCGCTTCATGCGCTGCAAGAATTCATCGTCCTCCGGTGCGCCCTCGGTCCAAACCGGCGGCCAATGGGACAGCCCCCCGGTCGCCAGGAAAGCGACGCGCAGACTTTCGGGCATGGCCTTGACGATCTTGGCGACAGCCTCTCCAAGGTCGTAGCAGCGCGCCATGCTGGGCAACGGCGGCGAGAAAACGTTTATGTAGATTGGCACGACGGGAATATCGTACTGCGGGCGCAGCAGCTTCAACGGCACCATGAGGTTGTTGCCGTATTCGATTTCGCCCATTCGCGCTGGGTCGAAACCCACCTTGATCAGTTCGCGAAGTAGATGTTCGCCGACGGCAGGATCGCTCGGGATGACATGTTTTTCGTCGAACTTGAGCGCTTCCATCATGTAGTCGGCGGGGCCACTATGTGACGCAGCTATCCCGACGGCGAAGGTCGGCATGAGATTGCGAAAGTGGTTTTCGAAATGGTCGTCAAGGAAAGCGATGATCAGGTCGGGCTGTGCCTCGTCGAGCCGCCGCGCACATTCAGCATGAGCGTCGGCGATGCGTTTCCGCATCTCCGGCTCGGGCGCGTCGGGCCAACCCAGGACGCCGGGCGCATGTGAAAGGCTGATTCCACAAACGATGTCTGCCATATTCCAAGCTCCGCGATGATGGAGTTGAACTTAGCAGAAACCGTGCCGTCGGTTCGCGACCTTGCGTATCCCGGCTTCCGTGTTCCGTATACGGAATCCCCTTTGCTGCCGGTCTGCGCACGTTGCCGATCAAGCAGTCAGGGCGCCTTTTGTTTGACCATTGCTCGACCGTCTGCGTAGACGCCCCTGCTCCGCAACAAGCGCCGGCGGCTTGCTTTCGAGGGTAGAAAAATGCTCCAGGATGCGATCGCGCTGACGGAGAATATGCACCCGGACGGCCTCCGATAGCGCCGGAAGATTCTTCGCCTCGAAAGCGTCGAGGATGACTGTATGTTCGTCTACAGTCGTCATGGAACAATCCGGGGACTGATCGTAGAGCATCTCGAACCAATGCAGATAGAGATCGCAGTCGCCACTGATTTGATTGACGTATGTATTGCCACATCCGTGCCGAATCTTGTCGTGGAACTTGCCGCAAGCCGCCTTATATCGCTTGCTGTCGCGCCCCTTTACCGCGCGTGCCATCCTGTCGATATACCGCCTAAGCTCCTCGTGGTCGGCAGCGGTCGCGGCGAGCGATGCGAGATAGCTTCGGCCGACGTCGACAATCCACCAGACGTCGTATTTTTCACTTATCATTTTCATTGTCGGGATCATGATCATCCGGTCGCGCATGCCGACCCGAACCGCCAGACCGACCCGCTCCAAATCCGCCAGAGCCTCTCGGGCCGGCGACCGGCTGACACGGAACGTTTCGGCCACAGAGTCTTCCGAGAGACGCGAGCCAGGGGGCAGAACGCCCTCCAGCACCTGACGCTCCAGAAGCTCGTAGATCTGCGAGGACAAGGTCCGGCGGTCGATCTCGGCGATCGCTGTAGCTTGGTCCTGCACTTTCGTCGAGCTCCCTCGGTATGCCCAGCACAAAATAGCGGCGGGCGTGTAGCCGCTCATGCCACATGTCCGGCGACGAGACAAATACCTACGCCAAGCGCTACGCCGTATACGGAACACCGAATGCCGCATGGCATGGAACCTGCAAAGTCCCTAGCTGCGATTGGATATCGTACAGGATGTGGAGGCGATAGGGATGAGCTCCGATCTATCAGCACACGCGGATCTCGACGCGGCCGGTGACGACATCGAACTCGTCAACGAGAAGGCGCTCAACTGGTTTGACGTTTCTGCAATCGGCACAGGCGAAATGCTCTTCACTGCCGGCTGGGCCTGGATTATGTATATAGGCAGCCTTTACGGAATAAAATGGAGCTTCATCGGCTTCGTGCTTGGCGCCATCGTCATCAACTGTAGCTGGTGGCTCTATCGCGAGATGATCACGGCCGTGCCCGAACCCGGGTCAATCCAGTCCTACGGGCGCGAGGCCGGCCTTTTTTCGCTGGGGACTTCCTATTTCGTCGGGTACGCGCCCGTCTACGGTGCCTTCATGTGGCTTGAGCTCAACGTAGCCCAAGGCTTGTTGACGCTGCTGGTGCCGAGCGCGCCGACCTGGATCTGGCCGTATGTGGTCCTCGCTCCGGTTGTCGGCCTCAATCTTTACGGAACGCAGATCACCGGGAAAGTGCAGGCGGTGCTGGTAGCGTTCACGCTCATTGGCGACATCTTTCTCGCCGGCGCGGTTTGGTGGCTAATCACCGACCATACGGTGTGGGCTTCAAACTGGGAATCGCCGACGCCAATCAACTTCATGTCGCCGTTCACCGTCGCCGCCCTCTGGGTCGCCATCATGGCGGCTGTCCTGGAGGTCCAGCAGGTTCTCGTCGATGAATGGAGCGACTTCGAGCGGTCACGCGACGTCGGGCTTTTGTCGGCGGCTTGGCAGCTGTGGGCGCGACAAATACCGCTTGCCTTCGGTCTGATGGCGGTGCTGCCGCTCGGGGTTCTCTCGACAATGTCGGTTCCCACAGTGGAGGCGGTTCAGCAGAAGCTCGGCCATGGACCGATCTTCTATCTCGCACTGATCAGCATGCTCGTTGCGACCTACACGACGTTCAGTGTCTACTTCATGGCCGAAGGGAAGGTGTTGGCACTCTATGCTCAACAGGGGGCCTTGCCCCGCGCCATTGGCCGCTATTCGTCGCGCTCGGTGCCATGGATCGCCATCATCATGCTGGCGCTTTTCTCGCTGATCGGCGTCTACTGGAAGAATACCGACTTCGTGATCGCAGTGCTTACCGAGTGGTCGTCGACGCTCTATCTGGTTATCGCGATCTTTTATCTTGGGATGCATTTCAACAAGAAGCTGGAGAAGCCGCTTCGGGCGAAGTTTGGCGTTCCGATTGCGATCTTCGTTGTCTGCTTCACGGTCATGATGACGATCGCGACGCTGATACTGAACTGGAAAGCCGGCGTCACGTGGTTTGTCGTGGTCGGATTGTTCGTGCTGTACGACCAATTCATCGTACCGCGAACGCAGCGCGGCGGTTTCTATCGCGAGCAGGTACTGCGTCGGCGCACAAGCGCAGCACGCCTTTAGACCTTTGACGGGACGGGGCGATCGCCGTCCCATCACCCACCACCAGCGAAGAGGCCGGCATGCGCCCCAACGTCGAATATCTTGCGAAGCCTGAAGCGACCACGACAGAGTTCATGTTGCAGGTCCTTGACCAATATTATGATCGGAAATGGAACCCCAACAAGGACACCGTGACAGCGGTGCGAACCTGGAAGAATTGGCCGATGGTCGTTCGTATGCCGGACATCCAAAAAGATTACACTGTAATGATAGACGAGGGCCGAGTGCAGAGCGTTGCAGCAGGCCTACCAAAAGAGCCTCGCATTCTTTCGATCATGCTCGCGGAGACGATGCAGCGGATCTACTACGACGAGTCCACCGCTGCGATCGAACTCATCGCGGGCCGTATCAAGGTGCGAGGGAACGAGACAGAACGGCGTCGTATGCTGGCGGCGATTTCGTATCTCACCTGGTAGAGGCGTCGACATGAATACGCATAATCCGCCGACGCCGCCGAAGGAGAAGGGCGTCAAGCCCGGTAACCTCGTGGGGCAATCGGTGCCGCGCACCGAGGATCTTGCGCTTCTTACCGGAACCGCGCGCTTCATCGACGACCTAAAGCTGCCTGGGATGCTCTACGCCAAGATCTTACGCAGCAGCCACGCCCATGCGCGCATTAAGGTCGACACGTCTGCCGCTGCCGGCATGCCCGGCGTCCATGGTGTTCTGGCCGGCCGCGAGTTGGTCGGCAAGGTGAAGCCGTGGGGCGACCTCATGCAGGACCTGCTTGTCGGCGACCATTTTCCGTTTGCCATCGATAAGGTCGTCTATGAAGGACACGAAGTTGCTGCGGTCGTCGCCGAGACCAAGTACCAAGCCCTAGATGCGATGGAGGCGATCAAGGTCGATTACGAGCCGCTTGAGGTGGTCATCGACGCAGAGAGAGCAATTCAGCCCGATGCGCCGCTTTTGCAGGAAGGCATCAACTACGAATTCGGAGACGGTAACATTTTCGACCGCTACCGCGTGCGTATCGGCGACATCGAGGCGGCGGAGGCAGGAGCCGACGTTGTCGTACGCCAGCGGTTCGTCTCCAACCGCCAGGCCGGAGCCGCACTCGATCCGCATGGGTGCATCGCGAACTATGACAGCTTCACAGGCGTGCTAACCGTCTATTCGTCGACGCAGTCTGTTTTCATGCTGCGCGACGGCCTCGCCGATGCGCTGCAAATCCCGCGCAACAAAGTGCGCATCGTCGCTCCCGAGGTTGGCGCGGGCTTTGGATCCAAGGTGCAGATGTTCGCGCACGAGGTCATCGCATCGATCTTCTCGATGCGTCTTGGGCGCCCTGTGCATCTAGTGTTAAGCCGTCCTGAAGTGTTCCGCTGTGGCACCGCGCGCAATGGTCAGATCCGTCACGCCGAACTCTTCTTGAAAAAAGACGGTACGATCACCGGATACCGCGATTACATCATACAGGACTCAGGTGCGCTGACCTACTGGGGCAACCAAGTCGTGCATATCGGCACGAATGTCGGCCTGCTGCCGTATCCGATTCCGAATCTCTTCATCGACGGCGATATCGTCCACACCAACACCGCGCCAGGCGGTGCATTGCGTGGCTTCGGTATTCCGCAAATTATCTGGGCGAAAGAACAACTTGTCGACATGGCCGCCGAAAAACTCGGTCTCGATCCGCTCGAAGTGCGTACGAAGAATACCATCAAGCGAGATCAGTGCCCTTACAAGACACCGATCGGGCAAGTGGTCGACTCGACCTCAATCGACGAGTGCCTGCACAAGGCCGCCGAGGAGATCGGCTGGGTCGAGAAGCGGAAGAATAAGGCGCCCTTCGAAGGCGTCGGCATGGCGGTCTCTATGAAGTACACCAGCTGCCGTCATCCCTCGTTTGACACCGACCTATCCGCCATCCGCTTGCGGCTCGAGACGGACGGTACTGTCACCATCTTCTCCTCAGACGTCACGCACGGACAGGGCCACGCGACATTTCTGTCGCAGATCGTTTCCGACGTTCTTGGAGTGGGGTTCGAGAAGATATTTCTCGCACCCGCCGATACTGCAAACGCGCCGTTCGGCCTCGGTACTTACGCAAGCCGAGCTGCCGCGCTGCTCGGCACCGCCTGTCGCACCGCGGCCGAACGCCTGCGCGAGAAGATCGTCGCAATTGCTGCCCACGTCCTCGAGGCAGATCCGCAAGACCTTGAGACCGGCGGGGATAAGGTGTTCGTCCGCGGGCTTTCCGACACCGGGCTTTACCTCGAAAATCTCGCCGGCTTCGCGGCTTATCGCACCCACCAGCTGCCGCCTGGCTTCGAGCCGACGCTAGAGACCACGGCGACATACGACACGCCGACTGACCGCGAGGGCCACGACGGTTCAGGAAACTTCTCGGTGACGTATGCCGGCGCGGCACATGCCGCGCACATCAAGGTCTGCCCGGAGACGGGGCGCATGACGATCCTCTCCTACGTTATGGTCCATGACACCGGGGTCGTCATCAACCCACTTATCGTCGAAGGCCAACACCAGGGTGGCTTCCTGATGGGCGTTGGAATGGCTACCGGCGAGGACTACGTTTACGACGCGCAAGGCCATATGCTGAATGCGACCTTTTCGGAGTACAAGGCGCCGCTGGCGGCAGACATGCCAGAACTCGACAAGTGTTTCGAGATCCCTGCGCCGTCGCGCACCATTCCGGGCGGCCAGAAAGGAGCTGGCGAAAGCGGCACCGGACCTGTGCCGGCCGTACTGGGCAACGCGCTGGCTCATGCTACCGGCGTGCGCTTCACGGCACTGCCAATCACCGCCGATCGCATATTGCTCGCTCTTCGTGAGAAGGAGCGTCGCGGCATGGAAAGCTTTCGTTTTCCAGACGACATGCCCGACTATGCTGGCCCACTCGACCATATGGCTTGGCCGAAGTCGACCAACGACGGCATGGAGATGTTCTTTTGACGCCGTTTACCTATCACCGTCCCTCAGAGCTCTCGGATGCCATGGTTTTGCTTGGTGAAAGCGAGCGCCAGGCTCGCGTCATCGCCGGAGGCCAAAGCCTGCTCTTGTGGATGAAAGACCGCATCGCGCGGCCAGAACGTTTGATGTCCATCGCGGCGCTTCCCGGCATGAAAGGGATTAAACAGACGGATGACGACCGGCTAGAGATTGGTGCGGCGACCACCTACGCAACCCTTGCAGAGGCGTCGCTACCTGGCTGGCAGGCCGAAATCGCTGCAGTGGCGGGCAACCTGGCTGACCGGTCGGTTCGGAGTCTCGGCACAATCGGAGGCGCGTTGTGCGATGCCAATCCCCGTTACGACATGCCCACGCTGGTCGTAGCATCCGATGCTATCCTCACCGTCGCCGGAGCCGGCGAGTCTCGCCAGATCCGGGCGGTGGACTTCTTCGAGACAGCTGGCGGCACGTCCTTACAGCCATCCGATCTTCTGCTCTCGATCACTATGCCGCCGCCTGAACGCTTCGATGCTATGGCTTTCGAGAAGTTTCGTCATCGTGTTTTCGAAGCTGCGGTCGTGACAGTCTGCTGCGGCGTTAAGCTTGATGACGATGGTAGCATCGACGATCTGCGTCTCGTTGCTGGCGCTCTCGCGAAGGCGCCTAGCGTTGCGACAACGATCACGCGCGAATTGCTTGGCACTAAACCCAAGGAAGTGGACGTGAAAACGATCTCGCGCGCCGCGGCCGACGAGTTGATGCCGCCAAACAAACGCGATACGCGCCAGAAATCCTATCAAGCCGAGTTGGTGATCTCCTTGGTCGCGCGTGCCTTGACGCGCGTGTTCGCTACGACGGGAATATAGATAATGCCCAAAATCACGATCAACGTGAACGGTCGAATGGTCTCCGGGGACGTCGACGAGCGCACCTTGCTTATCGAGTTCATTCGCGACGTGGCAAATCTGACGGGCACCCATGCCGGCTGCTATGAGGCGCGATGCGGATGTTGCGCTGTCGAACTTGACGGACAGACTGTGAAGTCTTGCAACGTGCTGGCGCTTCAGGCGGACGGCGGCGCCGTTTTGACCGTCGAGAGCCTGTCGCACCACCGCCTGTCGCCGATCGAGCATATCACCACACAGAGCCTCGCCAACGTTTATAAGCCGCTCGATGCGATGGGAAGCCGTGCGGTCGATCTGCATCCGCTGCAGCAGGAATTTCACAAATGCCATGCGCTGCAATGCGGCTTTTGTACACCAGGCATGCTCATGGTGCTTAAAGGCTTCCTCGCGCAGAATCCGCACCCGACGCGAGAGGAAATCCGCATGGCGATCTCGGGAAACCTCTGTCGTTGTACCGGCTATCAGCATATCGTCGATGCAGCGATGCGGGCTGCCGAGCAGATGCAGGCGGCCGAGGAGCTGCGGGCAGAGCCCGCTTGACGAACGGCGCATCTGTAAACCTCCCGGACACGCCTGCGGCATTCCGCGGTCTTCTCGCCGGTGTTGGATACCTTGCCGACGACGCTGTCGCGACCGCCGCCTTTCTGGCGCTCAAGATGCAGCGGCCACTCATGCTCGAGGGCGAACCGGGTGCTGGTAAAACCGCCCTGGCGCGCGCGGTCGCTCAGGCCCTCGATCGTCGGCTGTTTCGGCTGCAATGCTACGAGGGGCTTGATGCGTCCGAGGCCCTCTACAGCTGGGACTTCCAGCGTCAGCTTTTGCACGTGCGCGCGGCGGAGACCACGACAGCAGAAGGTCGTAGCGAGGTCGAGGCACGCCTCTACGATCGTCGTTTCCTTCTATCGCGCCCCATTTTGCAGTCCTTCGAAACCTCTCCGTCGGTGTTGCTCATCGATGAGGTCGACCGCGCCGACGATGAATTTGAGGCCTTTCTCCTCGAGGCGTTGTCGGAGTTCTCCATCACGATTCCCGAGCTGGGGCGGATCGCAGCCGCCGAGCCTCCGTTCACTGTGCTGACCTCCAACCGCACCCGCGAAGTGCACGATGCTTTGAAGCGGCGCTGCCTGTTCCACTGGCTGGACCATCCTTCGGCGGAACGCGAGCTTGCGGTGTTGCAGGCTCGCTTTCCTGCGATCCCGAAAGATTTGGCGATGCAGATCGTCGCGACCGTCGGGCGCCTGCGTGGCGAGGGCCTGCTTAAGCCGCCCGGTGTTTCTGAAACGATAGACTGGGCCGAGGCGCTCGCGGCCCTCGGCGCTACTAAACTCGACGAGGCAACCTTCGAGCTGACGCTCGGCACAGTCGTCAAGTATCACGAGGACCAGCTACGCATCCGCTCGAGTTTCACGCTGGCAGACGCGGGCGCGTGAGCGTGAGGGCCGACGTCGATGTCTTTCGCATTGCCGGTGATCGCCTCCTCGCTTTCGTCGACATCTGCCGTCAGGCCGGCATGCGTATCGACATGTCACGCGTGGCTATGCTCTTCGAGGCGCTCGGCCATTTGAATGCGCAAGGCTTGTCGCCTCTTTACATCTGCTCGCGCGTAACCCTCTGCGGACGCGCGCAGGACCTTCCGGTGTTCGAACGCTGCTTCGCCCGCTTCTTCCTTCACGGCGATCTCAACGAGCAGATCATCCAGCCCGATCCCGAGGCGCCCCCCATGCTACCTGGCAGCGCCACCGCGCGACCTCGAGGAGCCTCCGAAGATCAGCGCGAGATCGACATCGGTGCAACGAGCCCGGAGGAGCGGTTGCGGTTTCGCAACCTCGCGCGACTCAGTGAAGAGGAGAAGCGTCAGGTCTATGCGCTGATCGCAAGTATGCGTGGCAAGGTCGCCCTCCGCCCAAGCCGCCGCCACGTGCGAGCACGCGCGGGTCGGCTCGACATGCGGGCGACCGTCCGCGCAGCTCTTAGACGGGGCGGCGAGCCGGACGTGCTGCACCGCCGGCAACGCAGCGCTAAACCTCGGCGCCGCGTGCTCCTGCTTGACGTTAGTGGATCGATGTCCCCATACGCCGGCGGCCTGATGCGATTGGCCTATGCCGCGCATCGCTGTGCGCCTCACCACACGGAGGTCTTCACGATCGGCACGCGATTGACTCGCGTTACGTCCTACCTGCGCAGCGGTGACGCCGAGGACGCGATCGTAGCCGCGTCCGCCGCTATACCCGATTGGTCTGGCGGCACACGTCTCGGCGATCAGGTTAAGGCCTTTCTTGACATATGGGGCCACCGCGGAATGGCACGCGGCGCAAAGATCGTGCTTGCGTCCGACGGTTGGGAGCGCGGCGATATTAGTCTGCTGGGAACGCAGATGCAGCGCCTCCGCCGGCTTGCCAAGCAGATCATATGGGTCAATCCCCATGCCTCGATGGTCGGCTTCGAGCCCTTGACGCGCGGGATGCAGGCTGCGCTGCCTTTCGTTCATCGACTGGTCGCGGGAAGCACCGCCCACGAACTTGAGGCGCTTCTTAAGCTGCTCGCATAGTAAACGAAATAAAACCCAGCCGCCGTTAATCACGGTCCGCTCTTCTTAAATTAAATGGTCGATCAGGTCTGAGCAGTCTAGTCTTGATCGGTCGGCTTCGCTAATACTAGATGTATTGATATGTGCGTTCGACTAAAAGCATCCAATAACAGAACCAAGCGGATCGTCGGCGCGACACTTAGGGCTTTTTCTAAGCTCGGTGAGAATAACCGAGATAGTTCTAATGAAAAAAGCAGATAGAGCGATCAGCCCTTCAATCTCGGTTAGACTGATGCTCTTATCCGGGTTGACGTCGAGTTGATGCAGACGCAGACAATTTGAAGGCTTACCATGTGAGATCATTAGCTTCCTCCGTGCTTGTCGTAGCTCACATCGGTAAGCAACTTGCGTTCCAACTAAGTGGTGAAATTGCACATCTCAGACGGTGTGCGCGGTGAACCAAAGCGGTTGCCATCTATCAGCCGCTGACGAGACCGCCCGTTTGATGCGCTTCGGCCAGCGCCTCGGACTGCGGGTTTGACTGTCGATCGCGACCGAGCTGCGAACTCTAAGGTGGCACGCTGTCTTGTGTGCCGCTTTGTGTCCTGGACCATTGCAAAGTTGAGCGCTGGCGATGCCTATAGCGCAAGTACCTAGCCGACCGCGGGGATGCCGCTGGCCGCGAGGTCGTCGACGACTGGCCGGCGCAGGAGATCAAACAGGCCCAGCGCCGCATCGTGCGGCGCGGAAACGGCCGCGCAGAGCAGCAACGTATCGCCTTTGCCATTTCCGGCTGTGAATTCGACCAAGCCATCGCCGATCAAGTCGCACTTCTCGGCCGCCGGCCCAACACCGGCTGCCGGCCCGGCATCACCGACCCAGTGCGGTTGCAGAGCGGGGACGACGAGAACGCTGGACGGCGCAAAGAGGAGCGGTTCGGCGTCGCCGACCCTTAGGTGACCCGTCCCCTGTAGAACGAAGTGCACCGTGATGACCTTGAAAACCGGAAAGGTCATCCGCCAGCCAGCTTGAATCCGGCAAACCGAGAAGGCGTGAGGCGTAACGTCCAAGGCAGTCAGGAGGCGGTCGAGACTTGGTCCATCAGCGGGCATAGTCGATCACGCCGGCCGCCGACAGATCATCCAAATAAAGTCCCCGACGTTGCGAGCGTAGGGCCGCCGCTTGTTGAAATTCCGGATCTGCGCGGCGAAAAACTCAAGGAAACGATAGGACGCGCGGCCGCCTGCAGAAGATACGATTTGATGTAGCTTAGGGCGGTCCGGTCCAGCCATCGCTGCTTCGTCCTCATAGGTGATAAAGCGACGTTATCAGAGGTCCCGCAGATTGCGGGCAACCGCGATGAACGAGCTGACACAAAAGTCGCGCAAAATTTAATCGCGGCGCTTTGAGTGTTTGGTGCGTTGGTCAGACAAACTTGTTTTGCGCTCGGTTACATAAAAGGAGCTTTTATGCCTGAAATGCCAAAAGACCTCGTCTTGATCCCCGCGCTGTTTTGCGACGATGGCCTCTATGCCGATGTCCGGCCGCAACTCGCGCGACACCTGACCGTGCACGTCATCGCCGCACCACGCGACACGATGGCCGAAAGCGTCACGGCGATTCTCGATCAGGCGCCAAAAAACTTCATTCTCGCTGGCACGTCCTATGGTGCCGCCCTCGCCGTCGAAATAGCGCTTGCCGCGCCGGATCGGGTCAAGGGCCTTTGGATCATGGGCAATGATTCGGCCGCCGGCGACCCCGAGCAGGGCCCGGGGCTCGTCCAAGGCATTGAGACCAATACCGAGGGCGTGATCGACATGCTGGCCGGCCTCGTCGTGCTGCCAACGCACGAAGCGGCAGCGGCAACCTTTCGGACGATGGCAAAGCGCGTCGGCCGCGATACGGCGATGAAACAGGCTAAATCTCTCGCAACAAGACGATCGGTCGAGGATCACGCTGCTGCGTTAAAGATGCCTGTCCTGGCGATCTGGGGCGAAGACGACAAGATCGCGCCGATTGAGAAGGGGAAAGCCTTCGTCGAGCGTATACCGCATGCCGAATGGCACCCCGTCTCGGGTTGCGGTCATCTTCCCACCCTTGAGAAGCCGACTGAAGTTGTCGGAATCTTTACGTCCTGGCTGTCGAGCCAGCTAGCCGCCTGAGGGCACACCATTCCTTGAGAACCGAAGCGCGTACGTACGAGCTTCGACTCTCACGGGGCTCAGCTTTCAGGGGCACCCGCCCGCTTGAACGGATCGGCCTTCGCGAAGGCCTCAAGTGTCTCGCAGCGCTCGATAATCCGTTCAACCGTCGGCAGGTCGGCGACAGAAATCTTGAAGATCTTCATCACGGCGGTAATGCTTGCGAGGCAGATATCGGCGATTGTGGCGCTGTCGCCATGGCAAGGCGCCGGTTTCTTTATCAGCGGCAAGCTCGCCTCGACCGCCTGGAGGCCGGTGCTGAACCAATTAATCTGCCAAGCGCGCCAGGCCGCGTCGTCGAACCCGCCGGTTGTTGTGAGATACTTTTTGACGCGCGGCACGATTAGAGGATGGGTATCGGCGGCAAGCGCCGCGGCGATCGAACGGATGCGGGCGCGGCCACAGGAATCGAAGCGGGATAGACGAACGCCTCGACTATGACCTCCGTCGATGCGGATGTCCTCGGCTGGCAGGCCTGCTTAACTTCCTGGACAGCGACAAGCGTCGGTCGTGCGGAGGACCTCGTGGGCGCACGCCAACCGAGCTCCGCTCGATCACAACGGCCAATATGCGACGTGACTTTCGACGCCGCGTTGACGCCAGCCCGCGACCTCGCGTCCCCACCTGCAAGCTTACGTCGGTCGCTGCTCGCCGAACACCTAGGGTCGAACCATCACTTGTCGGCGACGAGGTAGCAGCACGTGGGTCGCTCATCGCTGCAATCGAAGATCTTCGGCGTTCATCGGGGCGCACCCTCAAGCCCTACGTCGAGGAGAACCTTTCGGCGGTCGAAGCCTTCCACGCCGATAACGAGACCCTAGATCCTGAAGGCCTGGCCGAGATGTTCGAGACATTGTCCAATCAGGGTCTGTTTCGGCTGGTCACGCGATTCGATGGCAGCTCGATAAGCGCCTACACGAAGCTGCAAAGTCGGCAAATGCCTCTGTCCTACGGCTGCGCGAACAGTACCTATCAGGACATCGATCGCATGCATGCGCTACGGCCAACCCTTGCATGTCATTCGGCGGGTTTCTTGCCTGACATACGTCGGATGCGGCCGAGGGCGGACGTGATCGGCCGCATTCGGTTAGCTCAGGATCTTGGCCGCGCTGAGCAGCGCCTTGTAGAGGCCCCAGGCGACCGGGATTGCGATGATGAGCCACGGCACGAGTGTCGCGCCGGAGAGGCTGCCCTTGCCGATGCCCTGCCCCGAGGTGCGTGCCACCTGCGTCGTCGCGCCATCGGCAGGCGCTGAGGCCTGCATATGCCACTTCTGATCGACCGGGCGGATCAGAAGGTTGCAGATGAACCCGAGGACGAGGAGGCCGGCCATGACATACATGACGGCGTCGTAGACCTCGGTCTTCGGCACGCCAGCGGCGATCTCGTGGTCGCGCACGCCGACGATGATCTCCGAGCCGACGATGCCCGCCGCCGACCAGGCGGTGAGCAGCCGGCCGTGGATGGCGCCGACGAACTTGGTGCCGAAGATGTCGGCGAGATAGGCCGGCACGGTGGCGAAGCCGCCGCCGTACATCGACAGGATGATGCAGAGAGCGCCGACGAACAACGCCTTCGAGCCCTTGTCGGCCAGCGTCGGCACCGAGGCGTAGAGCAGGATGCCGAGGACGAAGAAGGTGAAGTAGGTCGCCTTGCGGCCGATCTTGTCGGACATCGAGGCCCAGAAGAAGCGGCCGCCGATGTTGAACAGCGAGAGCAGGCCGACGAATCCGGCCGCCACCGCGGCGATCGCCTTGAGCTGGTCCGGGGTGGGCTTGGCGCCGGCGGTGAGCCCAACGAGGGTGGGGCCAAAGATCGTCTGCAGCATCGGCGAGGCGATCGACAGCACCGCGATGCCGGCGGTCACGTTGAGGAACAGGACGCCCCAGATCATCCAGAACGAGAAGGTCTTGTGGGCATCGTCGAGGTGGACGTCGCCGGCCGAGATGAGGCGGTTGGTCCTGGTCGGGGCGACGAAGCCTTCCGGCGCCCAATTGTCCGGCGGCACACGGTACATCAGCGCGCCGATGCACATCACGACGAAATAGATGATGCCGAGCGTGAGGAAGGTCTCCATCACACCGGGCGCGCCGGACGCCGACTTGAAGCCGGCGATGGTGAGGCCGGGCACGACCTCGCCGCCGCTCATCAGCAGGTTGGCAAGCGGGGCACCGATCATCGCGCCGCCGCCGAAGCCCATGATGGCCATGCCGGTCGCCATGCCGCGCCGGTCGGGAAACCATTTGATCAGCGTCGAGACCGGCGAGATATAGCCCAGGCCAAGGCCCACGCCACCGAACACGCCGAGGCCGAGGTAGAGCAGCCAGAGCTGGTGCAGGTGCACGGCGAGCGCGCTGAGCACGAAGCCGCCGCCCCAGCAGAAGGCGGCGACGAGGGCCGCCTTGCGCGGGCCGGCGCGCTCGAGCCAGCCGCCGAACAGCGCGGCCGAGATGCCGAGGAAGACGATGCCGGTCTCGAAGGCCTTGACGGTGACCGTGTCCGGCCAGTTGCAGGTCGTTGACGTCATCAGCTGGAAGAAGCCGATTGCCTTACAGGCCGCGGCGTCCTCGTTGGGGATGACCTTGGCGAGCGGCTTCCAGAACACACTGAGCGCGTAGGCCATGCCGATCGACAGGTGAATGAGAAGGGCTGCGGGAGGTACGAGCCAGCGGTTGAAGCCGGGTTTCGCGACCGTTTGCGCGCGCGTGAGAAACCCAGGCTTGGCAGACCCGTGTCCGGCTGCCTGATCCAATACCGTCATCGCCTCATCCACCCTTCCACGCTTCCGTCGGTTCGAGAACCTGCGCGGCCGTTTGACCTCGGCCGAGCCGACCGCCGTTCGACCCAACCGGCATGCACTCGTGCCCGATGACGCCGCCACGAATCATGTAAACAATCGCGCCGGCCGAGCGAACGGCGACCTCTCATACGTGTTGCGCGCAACATCTTTGCGGGACGATTAGCCCTGCTTGAGCTTCGACACGACATCCCCGGAAACGCCGGCGAAATTGTTTGGCGAGGACATAGTTAGGGCTCGACTGCGCCCACTTATTGAGATCGATCTCCTCGAACTTGCCGCTGTCCCGCGTCATGATGATCTCGAGATCCTCGTTGCCGACGTTCTTGATGGCATGGCTAAAACCTTGCGGGATGTAGGCGACATCACCGGGATTGAATTCGGCGACCTTGCAGCGACCGCCTGAGCCGAACAGCGCGACCTGGCCTTTGCCACGCAGATAGAAATGCTATTCGTTCGCGTTGACGTTCCAATGCAGGGCGCGCATCGCACCGGGTTTGATGGTCATCACACCACCCGACATCGTCTTCGAGATCGGCCATTCGTCGACCGTCGCCAAGCGGAAGCTTCCGCCGTCGAAATCTCGCACAGCCCTTTTGTCACGGAGCAAGAAGGAAAGTCCGTCGGTTGCCTTCCATCGCTAACCCCCATTCCCATTTTTCGTCGTTCAGCAGCGCATTGATGCCCCTTGGACACCATGAGTGCGAATCAAGTTTTGCGGTAGAGCGAAATCCGCGAAAACTGTTATCGGAAGAACCGATAACAAACGTCCGTCTCTGACCAGGGCGGAAGCAATAAGTTGTCGGAGAGCAATGGACGGCGATCAAGCTGCATTCGAGGAAGACGAACGGGCGCTCGGCGCCTCGACGGTTTTCGCATCATTTCCAGGTTTGTCGGCTCCTCCCTCTCGCAGGTCGCCGGCACGGTGGTTCGGCTTGCAAGTTGGAACGGTCGACACGAGATTGGTACCTGAAGCTGATGAAGCGATGCGCGAGACCTTCAGCGTGACACCCGCGCATCAGCGGTTACCGGTAACCGATCTGAAGCGCAGCGCTGTCCTGCCCAAGGCGAGCAGCCTTTTGCTCGTCAGCCGATGTTGCCAAGTCGACGTCGTCACCAACCCGAAGCGAAGTAGCCGTCAATGCAGGGCAAGCAGGGCACCTCCGGCGCCAGTTCGTGTTCGGCATCGAAGTGGGGCATCCTTGGGCTGATGAAGTCGGCATCGATGGAACTCGGCAAGCACAAGGTTACCGTCAATGCATTGATCCCGGGCCTTGTCGATACAGCGTTGACGCGGTATCCGGCTCGGTATCATGCCTCCCTGGCGATGACGGCGAACGACCCGCAGAAGATCCGACCCCGCAGGAGGTATGGGATGCCAGGCTGCCGATGGTGCCCTTGCGTGTCGACTGGATTAAGCCGGCCGATCTTGGGCCAGCGGCCGTCTTCTTGGCGTCGGATGGAGCGGCATGGTCAGCGGCGCCGAGTACGAGGTCGATGCAGGTGACAGCGCACATAATGTCTAAGATCGGTCGTAAGGATGACTCAGCGAAGATAAACCGAGCGCAGCCCGAGGAACGCCGATGGCGACCGTATCCACTCAACTCGGCTGACGATCAAGGCGCCCCGGATCGGCCTGCCTCTTCTCTGGCCCAGCCTCTTCACCGATCACAGCATGTGGCGTCACCAGGTGCCGGCTCTTCAAGGCGCCGGGTGATGGACGCTGGCCTTCGATCCGCCTGGCCATGGCGACAGCCAGGTCCGGGTCGGGGTCGCACCGTCCGGCAAGCGACCTTAGGCCAGCGCAGGCTCCGTAGTCGCGTGTCGAACGGATGGCTTTTCACACGGAAGCATAGTGAGTGAAGCCGCGCAGCCTTTCCCCCAGTGCGCGTCCGCCAGCTTCAGGTTTGACGCGTGAAGCTTCGCCACAGCAGAAACGATAGACAAGCCCAGACCATTGCCTGGAACGCCCCTGGAGAGATCACCACGATGGAAACGCCGTAGCACCGTTATACGCTCATGTGCCGCAATGCCCGGTCCACTGTCGGTAATTGTGACCTCGACACCGTTGGCGCTCCGGCGAGCGCGTAACTCCACCCTTCCTCCTTCCGGAGTGAATTTGACGGCGTTGTCCAATAGGTTGGCAACCATCTCGAACAGTAGCTCGCGATCACCACTGACCCAAAGGTTTGGGTCAATCTTGCATTCGAGGCTTACGCGCTTGTCTTCCGCGAGAGGCGCGAACACGTCCGCTGCTGCCTCGACAATAAGTCCAACATCGAGGGCAGAGAAATGCGCTTGCCTCTGTCCGCTTTCGATCGAACCAAGACGGAGAATCGCTTGAATGATGCCGATGAGCTGATCGACCTCATCGGTCAAGCTTGCAAACGCGCCTTTGTTCGCCGGTAGGCCAACGTCCCCTTCGGCAATGCGGCTAAGGCGCGCACGTAGTCTAGTTAGCGGCGTCCTCAGATCATGAGCCATCGCATCGCCGGCGCTACGAAGCTCGATCATGAGACGTTCAACTTCATCGAGCATTTGATTGATTGTGAGTGAGATCACGCGAAACTCACCAATGCGCTGCGACGTCGGCAAGCGCATTTTGAAGTCCCCGCCGATGATCTTATGGCATGCTCGTTCGACCGCACGCAGGCGCCGCTCGCGGATACGCCAAATGAGCATTCCGCCAAGCATGGCCAAGATAGCGATCGGAACGATTGCAAGAGCGAGCGTACGTGCCATGATCCGACCGACGTGATCAATCTCTTCCACCCGACGTCCGAAGAGCAAGGTCTTGCCATCAGGCAAAGAGATACGCCCTAAGCGGATATGTCCTGTGCCCGGCGGCGGATTGATCTTGGGATCGTCGATCGACCCCATCGCGCCTGGAGGCGGCAGTATCGGCGGCACGGAGACGAGATTGCCGCCAAGGATCCGATTGTCTTTGTCAAAGACTGCGCCCACGCGCTTGCCTTTGGGATCGGAGTAGAGCGCCAGGGACAGACGTTTCAAAAGCAGAGGCCCGGACTCAGCTGCGATAGACCGCGCGTCAGTGAGCAGGTGAGTGTCGATTTGCTCCTGCAGAAATCTCACTGTCTGCCAGCTCACGAAGAGGCCGACGCAGGTCATAGAAATGACGAGTATGATTCCGAAGGCAAAGGCATCGCGGAAAGCGACGGCGCGAAGCCGCTTGGGCCACATCGACATCATACCGTTCAACGACAGATCGTCGGACACGTTTGTTCCTACTTATCGCTCTGGACCCTGCAGGCGAAAGCCCAAATTTCGGACTGTGCGGATCATCGTTGGCTGTCCGGGACCGTCGATCTTGCGGCGCAGCCGACCGACGTGGACGTCGACCAAATTGGTGCCTGGGTCGAAGTGGTACTGCCACACGCCTTCAAACAGCATCGTGCGCGTCAGGGTCTGTCCGGCGTGCCGCATGAAAAATTCAAGCAAGCGCACCTCACGAGGCGCGAGGCTGAGATGCCGGCCCCCGCGAGTGGCCGTACGTGTCTTCAGGTCCAGTACAAGGTCGTCGACCTTGAGCACCATTCCTTGCGGATCGACGAGCCGTCTCGCAAGCGCTTCGACGCGCGCGCTGAGTTCGATCGGCAGAAACGGTTTCACAAGGTAATCGTCGCAGCCGGCCTTCAGTCCGCGGACGCGCTCGTGGACGTCATCGAGGGCGCTCACGATGAGGACCGGGGTGTCCACCTTTTCCCTTCGCAACTCCTCGAGGATCCTCAGACCGTCGATCCCCGGCAGCAACCGGTCCAAGGCAATAACGTGATGCTCGTTGTCCCGAGCACGTTTGAGGCCCTGGATCCCGTCAGCGACATGCTCGACGCAGAAGCCCGCGGTCGTCAGTTCGGCGACGACTTCGTCAGCCGTGCCTTTGTCGTCCTCGATCACTAGGACCCTAATGAAAGGCGGGACCTGCGGGGCGAGGGGCTTGTTAGAGATCATGCATACTCCGCCTATTTCACACGGCGGCGTGAACACCGGGCAACCCAGTAGGCGAAGTTATTTGTGAGCGGCTATCTGTCCTTCGACAGCAGTGCGCGGTCAGCGGGGCGCCGCTCCCCTTGGAAAGACGGAAAAAAGCGTCGTTTAGACCTCAAACCTAACAGGAAATTTAGTCAGGCTAGCGAGGCAGCCGTCGGCTCGGCTGCCCCTGCATCGTTCAGAAATTCAAGTTTAAGCCAGACGACACGCCAACCAACTGGCCGCCGGCCCAACAGTGCGGGTTGGATCCGACCCCGCCATCCGCCCCGTAGCCATCGTGGCAGTCCGTGGTGACTCCGTGACCGCCTGCTCCGAGGTCGTAATGGGCGTAGGGTCCATTCAGCGTCGCGGCGACGTTGGTGTACCAGGTCAGCCCGGGCATCAAGGTACGCTTGTAGACGGCCGTCAGCATGTTGGCCGAGTTGTTAACGCCGGGACCGCCGGTGACATCACCCTCGTTCTGGAAGGGCGCCGGATAGTACGAGTCGTTGTGCTGGCCGGGATCGCCGGGCGCCCGGAATGCATGTGCCCAGCCGAACGCGACGCTGTCGACAGGTGTGAGCTTTTGCTCCACCGCCAACCACGTGCCGAAGCGTGTCCGTTCGTTCTGGAACTCCAGGAAGTCCGGAACGTAACGATGCATGCTTTCGACGATCCCGCTGACCGTCGTCCCGCTCTTAAATTTATATTGCACGCCGATCTTCGCTGCATCCTCATCGGCGGTGTCAGCCTGGATCAGGAAATACGGAGCATTGGCATAGATCCCGACGCCGCCGCCGCCAAGCTGACCGATGTCGCTGGACCGATTGACCTGGAAGTGTCGTTCGTAAGCGGCGACCGCGTAGATTGGACCGCTGTCGTAGACGAGGCTGGCACTGACGGCGTTGCCGAAGCTACCGTCGCTACAGCTGTTTGGCTGCAAGCCGCCGACGCCGCCGCTACCGGGGATGTTGCCCCCAGTGCAGTCAGACTCGCCCGCCGCGATGTTGTCATCCTGATAGCCGCGGTTCTGACCGGGCGAGAAGAGCGCCGAGAATTTGAACCCGTGCATATCCGGTGATTCATACCAGATTGAATGATCGAGACGGGTACCGAACTCGACACGGTTGTCGCCGCCCGTGTTTCCCATGATGACGGAGTAGTCGCCGAGCATCCCCGAGAACGGGTTCATGCGCGCTGTGGACTGATAGTAGGGTGTATCGGTCTTGCCGATGCGAAGGATGCCGAAATCCGGGTTGGAGATGCCGATAAAGCTGTTGCGCGAGGTCAGCGCTCCCCTGACAACGTTGCTTTGGTTGCTGTTAGTCTCGCTCGTGCCAGATTGAGCGGAAACGTCGACCTGGGTCTCGAGCTGGTAGACGAATTTGTTTGGCGTCGATCCGATGTTCTGAAACCCACGAACACCTAGAAACGACTTGTTTCCCGAGATTGCTGGGAGCCAGCCCACGTTGCCGATCGGCGGCTTCCCCGCATCGTCCCGAAGATTGCCAATGCCTTTCGTTGTAGCATCGAACGAGACGTCGAGATTGCCGTAGACCAAAATCTCGCCATTCGGCGTCCGGAAGTTGAGCTTGTCGCCCTTCTCTTTCTCGAGAAATGCATGTGCGACGCCGTTGTTCACCGATGACGATACAGGCCCGAACGGAAGCACCGACGCGAAGCGTGACGAATTCTTAGACGGCTCGGCAGCACGTCGCGCTTCGATCTGGCGCGCGACCTCACGCGATACCTCTTTCGCGACTTGTTTCGAACTCGTCGTCGCCTTTCCGACGTTTGTCGTCTTCAAGCGGTTACGGAATTCGGCATTCTCCTGTTCTAGTCGCCGATTGGCGACTTCCAGAGCATTCAACCGCGACACGACTTCGTCCATCGTTGTCGCATGCGCGCTCCCGTGAGCTGAAATACAATAAATCGCCGTAACGGCGCAGACCCATTGCTGCCGCTTCATGTCTTACCCCCCTATTGAGTCGGATTAAAGTCGATCGGACTTTTTGCTTCTTATTTTCTCTCCGGTTCTACAGTTAGGCAGAGAGGATAGGGCCGGTCCAGCGCAAAGCCGGCTATGTAACTGATTGTTTAATTTTGAAAACACAAGTCAGAACATATGATGCACCTCCGCAACACATCGAGATCGTCTCGGCGTCGGGCATCTATTAAAAATAGAGAAAAACATGGAACAGGGACGGAGGAAGTTTATGGCTGCCGCTGCGCTTGGCACCGGCAGCTTGGCATTCGCGGCGGGTGGGTTCGCGGCGACGGCCAGCGCGGACAGCGAGGCCTATGCGGGGTCGGACAAGGGCAAGCCCGGCGAGGGCGGCGCGGCGCGCCAGTCCGTCGAGCTGCCGCCGGGCGCCAAGGTCGCCTACCACAACCCGCAAGACGTCGGCGCGATGCCGGACTTCCATTACGCCATGGACGCGGCGGCGCCGAAGATCACCTCCGGCGGCTGGGCCAAGGAGGCGACGGTCCATCACTTCCCGATCGCCAAGGGTCTCGCAGCCGTCCACATGTTCCTCGATGCCGGCGCCTCGCGCGAGCTGCACTGGCACGCGATCGCCGCCGAATGGGCCTTCGTTATCGACGGGCAGTGCCAAACCGTGGTGCTGACGCCGGAAGGCACGAGCGAGATCAACAATTACAAGCCGGGCGACCTGTGGTTCTTCCCGAAGGGCCACGGCCATTCGATCCAGACGATCGGCGACAAGCCCTGCCACTTCCTGCTGTCGTTCGACAACGGCGCGTTTTCCGAGCACGGCACGTTCTCGATCACCGACTGGGTGAACGTCACGCCGAAGGACCTGCTGGCGCTCGACTTCGGGATCCCGAAGGACGCGTTCGACGTGTTCCCTAAGGGAGAGACCTATATCCAGTCCGGCCCGGTCATTCCGATCTCCGAGGCGCTCGACGCGCCCTGGCCGAAGGAGTCGACCCACAAGTTCCGCCTCACGACCGATCCGCGCGCAGTGCGCGACTTCGACGGCGGCACGTTCCAGCTCGCCACCGTCGACGAATGGCCTATCTCCAAGTCGATGTCCGGCGCACGGATGGTCATCAAGCCCGGCGCGATGCGCGAGCTGCATTGGAACGTCAACGCCAATGAGTTCCACTATTACCTGAAGGGCAAGGGCCAGGTGGCGATGTTCGGGTCCGGCGGCCGCGGCAAGGTCGCCGAGTTCAACCCCGGCGATGCCGCCTACATCCCGCAGGGCTTCGGCCACGCGATCAAGAACGTCGGCACCGAGGATCTTGAGATCATCCAGACCTGGGACGCCGGCAAGTTCGAGGAGATCGACCTCAACACCTGGATCCAGAAGGCACCGAAATATTTGCTGTCAAACAATTTCGCCGGCGTCCCGGACGGCACAATCGACAAGCTGAAGGGATAGTGGAGCCGCTCCGTCTGCAATGTTCGCGCGCCCACTACTATAGCGCGACGAGCGCCTAGGTGTTTGGTCCCGGGATGAGGTGACGCGGATTGATCTTGAAGATCGTCGCGTCCTTTGTCCATGCGTGCGCGATGGTTTCGAACGGCGTTTTCCACCGGAGCGCCTTGAGGTGCTTGACGAAGTTGTAGGTCTTCACGAACGCGAGGACGTGGGCCTTGAGGCTCTCGATATCGGGATAGTGGAAGACCTTCAGCGTCGCGTCCCCCGCCTGCGCGGGGGCAAGCTCTTGATCGTGCGGTTCATTCGCTCGGCCTGGCCGTTGGTCCAAGGGTGGTAGGGCTTGGTCAGCTTGTGGGTGATGCCGTTGTCGGCGCAGGTGCGCCCAAAGATGTGGCCACCCGACCATTAAGCGGTCGGGCCGTTGCGGTTCTTCGGCAGGTCGGCGAAGGCGATGCCGTTGTCGGTGAGCACTGTGTGGATCTTGAACGGGAACGCTTCGATCGCGTGCTGCAGGAAGCTCGCGGCTTTCATCTTGCCGGCCTTGTCGTAGAACTCGACGAAGGTGAACTTCGAGACACGGTCGATGGCGAGGAACATGTGGATCTTGCCGTCGGCGTGGCGCAGCTCGCAGCTGTCGATGTGGACGTAGCCGATGATGGCTTCCTCGGCCGGCGTCAGCACCGTGCTTCGCGGATCGCGCGGTCCCATCCGCGCGTCCGCCGTCGTCGAGCGCGACCGCCACTTGTTGACCGTCGTCCGACTCAGCCCATAGCGCTTGGCGAGGACGCTCGCCTTCTCTTTCGACGCTTGGAGTTCGGCTCGAACTCGCGGCGTTGTTCGGGCGCTGCCGTGAAGAATGCTTCATAACCGCCTCCTCAGCCTTCCGGCTCAGCTTAGCGTCACGATTCTTCGGGACCAAACACCTAGTCGGCATGGAGCTTTGCGCCAGCGAAAAGTTGGGTCCGGATAGGTTATGACCAGTGCACCCTCGCAGGGCATGCTGCAGCTGATGGCGAGCGTCGCGAACCGAGTGAGTAAGCACTAGCAAGCAGAGCGGCCCTGGTCGATTGTGTCGTGGCAAGCGTCAATAACAGAAAAGCTGATTTGCGCGGATTCAACTAGAGGACGCTCGCGCTCGTCGATACGCGGACGCGAGGTTTATCGACAGATATCAACTTGGTGCGCATAGACAAGATCTCCTGCCGCCCGCAACAGCAAGGTGGCACCGTGGAACTGTGCTTCTAGAACGCGCCAACGTTGGCCCGAGTGGCGTAGCCGCGATTATAGATCAGACACTGTTTCGTGAGGCGCTGTTAAGATTAAGGCTTCACCTCAATCTCAAATCCGCTGCGCAAGGCGACTGCCGTGGTTGAGACCATCCGCAAAATCGTTTCCCTAACCGAGTCGTTTGTAATGGAGCGGAAATCTCCCAGCAACTGCAAACCTTCCGTAGTGAGAAATGCTTCAAAATCTGAAGTATCTTCCTCCGTACCATGAGCGATGCTGTTTATTAGATCGATGAGATCGGCCATACCTAAACCTCAAATTTCGTCCACCGCTTGAGGACATTTTACCATACCCGAAACTCAGTTTGAGCGCAAAGATAGAATGATTTCGGCGAGTCGCCCAGTTAGAGACAGCCTATGGTCGCTCATAGAAACTCTGCATAATTCTGAAGTACGCGCACAGCGTGATTCTCATGGCCGGATGAGGTGTCTGATGTCTGCCGAGCGGTTATAAACGGGTAGCCTCTGCTACTTGGATTTGGTGGAGGTTAGGGCCGTCGCATCGAGCTCCCCCAGGGCCGGACGGCGGGCTGCCTTCGATGCTTGCAAAACCAGAAATAGGTCCCAAAGAAGTTTGGATGTCCGCCTATCTAGCCTTTGGAGATTGTCCAGGCCGACTTCATTCACCTGCACGACCCCTGACGGCATCACCTACGGCGCGAACCGGAGCAAACGACGCTAAAATTTGCTTGCCTAAGACGAAAGGGGTGACCTGCGAAATGACAGGCCAAACTGGAAGCGTGGAAATGGATTAGGCGGCACTCTGCAATGAAGGGGGCGGTCGAGGTGCCAACGCGCTATATGGCAAAGGAACTTGGCGTCCGCGGGATCATCGCCAGCATGACTGCACCGGGCGCCATTGCGACCGACTTCAGCGAGGCATGGTTCGCGACAACCCGGAGGTGAACAAACTAGTGCACTGACGCGATCAGAGGATTCACGCTGGGTTTGATCCGTGCGAGTCTCGCGAGATGGCACAGACCGTCTCGCTTCTCCTATCGGCTCGAGATCGTGCTGGGTTGCGCGATGTCATCGAGGATCGCCGCCGCCCTGTGAAGCATGTCCAGCGGACGCAGATCGTTCTTGCATCGGCAGACCATCTGCCGGTGTTGGAGATCGCCAATCGGGTCGGTGTCAGCCGACCCATGGTGTGGCGCTGGCAGCAACGCTACGCCGAAGAGGGCCTGGACGGCCTGCTGCGCGACAAGACGCGTCCGCCGGGCGTTCCGCCAGTGCCGCAGGCCAAGGTCTACGCCGTCGTCGAGCGCACCTTGCGGGCGCCGCCGGGGGCCATCACCATTGGACCGGTCGCGCCATGGCCAAGGCGATGGGCCTGTCGCTGCGCACCATCCAACGCATCTGGGTGGCGCACGGGCTGCAGCCGCATCGCATCAGGACCTTCAAGCGCTCGACCGATCCCGACTTCGCCGCCAAGCTCGACGATGTCGTCGGCCTCTACATGAACCCGCCGCGCCATGCCGTGGTGGTCTCCATCGACGAGAAGAGCCAGATCCAGGCGCTCGACCGCACCCAGCCCGGCTTGCCGATGAAGCGGGGCAATGACCTGCCCCCGGAAAATTCATCCAACCGGATTTAGAGCTGACCGCCTTCGAAGGGTCAGACGATGAAGCGAGTGCGTTTTACGGAAGAGCAGATCATCGGCGTGTTGCGCGAGCAGGAGGCCGGGGCGAAGGGTGCCGACCTTTGTCGCAAGTACGGGATGTCGGAGGCGACGCTGTACAACTGGAAGGCCAAGTACGGTGGCCTCGACGTGTCGGAGGCGAAGCGTCTGAAGGCGCTCGAAGACGAGAACGCCAAGCTGAAACGGCTGCTGGCGGATGCGATGCTCGACGCGGCGGCGCTGAAGGAGTTGCTGGGAAAAAAATGGTAGGGCCCGCCGAAAAGCGCGAGGCCGTCGCTCAACTTCGGACGCTGTTCGAGATGAGCGAGCGGCGGGCCACGACCCTTATCGGCGCGGATCGGGCGACGATCCGCTATCGATCGCGGCGGCCGGACGACGCGGCGCTGCGGGCGCGCCTGCGCGATCTCGCGCATCAGCGCCATCGCTTCGGCTACCGGCGGCTGCATGTGCTGCTGCGGCGCGACGGCGAGGCGGCGAGCCGCAACAAGGTCTACCGGCTCTACCGCGCCGAGGGTCTCGCGGTGCGCAAGCGCAAGGCCAGGCGACGTGCCGTGGGCCAGCGGGCGCCGCTCCTGCCTGCGCTGCTGGCGAACGCGCGCTGGTCGCTCGACTTCGTGCACGACCAGCTCGCCTGCGGGCGGCGCTTCCGGATCCTCAACAGCCTGCCCCCGCGAAGGCGGGGGTGGTCGACGACGCGACACGCGAGTGCCTGCTCGCGGTCGCCGACACGTCGATCTCCGGCAAGCGCGTGGTCCGTGAACTGACGGCGCTCGTGGCGCGGCGTGGCAGACCGCGGACGATCGTCTCCGACAATGGCACGGAGTTCGCCTCGAACGCCGTCCTCGCCTGGTGCGAGGCCGAAGGCGTCGCCTGGCATTACATCGCGCCAGGCAAGCCGATGCAGAACGCTTTCTGCGAGAGCTTCAACGGCCGCATGCGCGACGAGCTTTTGAACGAGACGCTGTTCCTCGGCCTTCGCCATGCCCGCGGCAAGCTCGCGACCTGGGCGACTGACTACAACACCGAACGGCCTCACTCGGGGCTCGGCTACCTCACACCGGCGGCGCAAGCCGCCCTCCTCACCGCAACGGGCGATCGGCTGCGCAACCCCGACCAGCTTCGCCAATCGCCCGTTGCTCCATCCACGCCAGACGGCGTATCACCACGGAAGGCTCTATCGCAGTTGGATAAGAGTTCGGGGGCAGGTCAGCAAGTGCGCAACCTTTACTCACGACTACAAATGCAACGGTACCACGACCCTGTTCGCGGCGCTCAGCGTGCTCGAAGGCAAGGTCATCGGCCGCTGCGTGCCCCGCCATCGGCACCAGGAGTTCATCGACTTCATCGCAACCGTCGAGCGATCCGTGCCGCCAGGTAAGGTCATCCACGCCATTCTCGACAACTATGCCGCCCACAAGCACCCCGAGGTGCTGGCCTGGCTCGCGGCGCATCCGCGGTGGACGTTCCACTTCACGCCGACCTCGTGCTCGTGGCTCAACGCCGTCGAAGGCTTCTTCTCCCGGCTCACACGGCAAAGCCTGAAGCGAGGCGTCTTCCGCTCCGTCGATGAACTCGAAAAGACCATCGCCCGCTACATCGCCGCAACCAACAAGAGCCCAAAGCCCTTCGTCTGGACAGCCACGGCGAAGGCCATCAGGACAAAGCTTGACGTAAACCATCCGTCAGAGTCGGTGCACTAGTCGCCGCATGTCGCCGCTCAATCGAGTAGGTCAGCCCGAATACATCGGCCCGATGATCGCCTTGCTACTGTCGAATGAATATAGCTGGGTCAACGCGCAGCGGACCGAAGTGTCTGGAGGTGCGGGCCCCTAATAGGACGCTGAAGAGGGCTCCCTCGGTGGCTCTTGGGCGGCTTCATCGCCGATGTGATAGGCGATCGATGCTGATGGAGCCGTCGTCTCGAGGTTCGGCGGAGCCGGAACCGTGAGCTTCATCCATTTCGTCGAAGTCGCACCAGGTGAAGTCGAAGTCGTTGGTGCCGTAGGCGATGTCGAGAGCTGCCAGCTCCATCGCGCCGTAAGCGATCTCGCCCTCACCGTCGGCGCCAACGATCAGCATGGCCGGTCCGCAGAGGTCGAGATGGTCGCATCCGCGCCACTCTGGACGACGATTACTAGCATAGACTATTGGTACAAGCTACGGAATGCAACTTGATGAGAGTGAAGGCGCGGATCGACCGCGCCCTCGCGCTAATAAATTACTTGGTCTTGTCGGCGATTCCCTTGAAGCCGGCCTCGTAGATGCCGCCGATGACCTCCTCGGCCTTGGCATTCGGGGCGCCCTTGGCCTTAAAACGGCCCATCCAGGTCACCTTCGAGCCCGAGCCGCTCTTCATCACCTTGATCGTCGAATGGTAGTCTTCGACCGGCAGCGGGCTCTCGAGGATCTCGTAGGAATAGCTCATGGCCTTGTCGCTGAGCGCCGTCTGCTCCTCGACGATGGTGCCACCCCCCTTCAGCGTCAGCGTGCGAATGTTCTTGCTGTCCTTCTTCGACGGTTCGCACTTGTCGATCGCGGGGTGCCACTGACCGATGCTGCAGAACTCCGAAATCGTCTTCCAGACCGCCTCCGGTGGAGCTGGAATATTCGCTGATTTCGAGACCTCGAGCGCGAATGAAGGGACCGTAAAGATGCCCATTGCCGCCACCACGCAAATCGTTCCTTTCATCTGCTTCTCCCTGCATGCGGGCCATTCAATGGCCCGCAATCGTTTTGGCAACTCCGTCGTTGGATGGAGGCCAACTGGGTGTCTTAAAGGCACAGATCTCATAACCGCAAGCACTCGCGTCTGCACGATTGGACGCGACGCTCGCCAAGAGTGCAGCGGCGTACGCGGACGCCGATATCTCGATAAATTGTCACCAACCTGCTCTCGACTGTAACATTTCCATTAGCCGACAGCGCTCTACATAGCGGCTGCCGCGCTCGAAACGCGCTGACTACATCAATTTGTCCAGCGTGATCGGAAGATTGCGCACGCGCTTGCCAGTGGCGTTGAAGATGGCGTTGGCGATGGCAGCGCCCGTGCCAGTGATGCCGATCTCGCCGATGCCATGCGCTCCCCTGGGCGCATGCGGATCCGGGATGTCTGTCCACATCACCTCGATTTCTGGCACGTCCAGGTGGCCGGGTACGCCGTATGAATGCATCGACCAGTGTTTGGCTTTCATAGGCATGGACGCTTTGGCCTCCACCACAATCTCGTTGCGCTGAGCGCGCATGAGGATTGACTAGGTAAACGGCGCGAACGGCGTAGGAAAAGAGAATAATGGCCAGCACGAACCAAGGCGCCGCCTTGCCGATCTTGCCTTCGACAAGACCTCCAACGTAATAGTCCGACGAGCCGAGATCCCGAGCACGATTGCCGAAGCGCGCCAGAAAGGGACGAAGCTCAGCAACGCCGTTGCCGGGACCACAAAGCGCATGATCGGGGAGGAGCGGTACGTTTGGAGCAGCCATGTCCGACCTCGTTTCGGTGAGCCTTGAGGAGATCGGTCGCAGACCATAGGATCTCGATGAGACGGATCAGCCGATGCTATAGGAACGCCGTAAGCGGTTGCCTCGCCGTCCCTCAGGCATGTGCTAAGCTCGGCGCCATCGACTTATGTCGGTCCCGCGGCCTCCGGGGCCGGACCTTGACGCAGCGCGCAAAGACAATGTCGAGCAGCGCGAAACCGTCGAAGTTGTGAAGTACGAGGCTCGAAGCAGTAAACAGGATTAGGTAGAAGATTCGCAGTCTGAAGGTCCTAGTTTCAAATATCGAAGACGTCGCATTGAGCGTCGCCAGATGGCCCATGGCCCGCAATCGATTGTCGACGCGCATTGCACGGCGACTGTAGAAATAGGTCATCAAGACACCAACAAGAAAAGCCGAGAAGGCCAACGTCGCAGGGGGCTCTCCGACAGCGATGCGAAGCGACACATCGACCGCAAAGGGCGCTACGGCTGCGGCCATACGAAAGTTGCCGATCCGAACGCCGCATTCGTCCAGAAGGATGTCGTAAAACCTTTGGAAGAGCTTCCTGATCCAACTATCGAGGTTGAACATTCGAGCTCGCCCCAGCCTCGACGTCATCGAGCTTCATGGCGCTCATCAAAAGCTCAGGATTCGGCGCGACACGAATAGCGCTGATTGTATCCTTGTTGCGGAGCGCCCTCGCACAGCGCGCAAGAAGGCTTAGGTCGCGGCCTGATGGCTCTGCGGGCAACATGAGCAGACAGACGACGTCAACGGGCCGATCGTCTACCGCGTCGAAGCCGATCGGCTTTTTCAAACGCGCCAGAATGATAAGCGGGTGCGTGATTGACGATAGCCTGGCATGGGGCAGCGCAACGCCGTCCCCAACGCCAGTGGAGCCGAGTGCCTCACGCCGAAGGAGTGCTTCCAGGATCTCGGTCCGATCGAGTCCGACTGTTGAAGCGGCACGAGCGGCAAGATCTCGGAGGCAGGCCGTCTTGTCCGCGTAGCGTCGGTCGACCAGAC
Organism: Beijerinckiaceae bacterium; assembly: GCA_965277735.1. GTDB lineage: Bacteria > Pseudomonadota > Alphaproteobacteria > Rhizobiales > Beijerinckiaceae > RH-AL1. The sequence goes on along the minus strand of CBDIDO010000003.1, from coordinate 1,097,965 downwards.
ATTGGCTTGCCGGCAGGACGTGATCTTGCCTCATGGAACGCCCAGGTTTTCGGGGTGCGCTCGGAATAAGCGATCCCGAACCGAATGGCGATGCCACTGCTGAGGAACGAACGTGCCACCCGGTGAGCGCAGTAGGATCGGCTTGTCGAGCAGCCGCAACAAGATCATGCACGACTTTCATCAGTGAATTTGGAAGAACGGGACGGGAGAGCCTGTGCCGCCGAGAACCGTCTGCGGCGGCTGTCCGTTCCACCGCTTCATGGTGTCGGCCGTCATCACCTTCGCGTAGCCATCGATGCCACCTGCAGCTGCAACACGCACCTTGATTGCCGTCGAATCGGCAGCAGCTTGGATCTCCGTCGCCTTGGCGCTCGCCTGCGCCTTCAGCAAAGTGCTTTCGCTGTCACCGCGTGCGGCCTCGATGGACGAGTCGGCACGGCCCTTTGCTTCCGCCACGGCTTGTAGAGCTTCGACCTGTTTCTGCTTCAGCACTTGTTCGGCACGGTAGGCGTTGGTTTTTGCCAGCGTGTTCTCGTTGACGGCCCGTTCATATTCGGGACTGAAGCGAAAGCCGGTGATCTGTAGATCGACGAGCTCGACGCCAAAGAGGCGTCGCAACTCTCCGGAGATTGCCGTTTTCATCAAACCGATGATCCGTTCGCGTTCGGACGCGATGTTGAGGACGTCCTCGCGCCCAAAGATCGTCAATGTCCTATCCGCTACGATCGCAAAAATATTGCGATCGATGTCCACATTGCCGACGCCGCCGGTGTTGTAGAGAAGGTTGAAGACGGCTTCCGGCGGAATGCGGCGGGTGAGCGAGACGCCAAGCTCGATCACCTGGCCATCATGACTGAGGACGCGAAGGTCCTGCGGCAGCGCGACGGTATCAACACTGACTTGAATGCGGTCGACGATGGTGACGAACGGAATCATGAAGTGGACGCCGGGGGTCACAGGTGTGTTCGGTTCCTGGTCGACGCGACCGAAGGTGCGCGTGAAGGCGAGTTCCGTGGGATTGACGATATAAAACGAGAAGAAGCCAAGCGCGGCGATCATGGCGAAGACTGCCACCGCAACGATGATACCACGATCCTGGCGGTTGATCGAACGAGACTTCTCAGGCGGTGGCTGACTGCCCCAAGGTGACAAAGGAGATTGCTCGTTCAAGGCAGCGCTCGCAGCTCAGATCCTCCGGCCATAAGCCCGGAACCGCCCGACATAACGCTTCTGGGTCGTATGGTGTCGAGATGTGGCGAGACGGCGCCGCATAGGATTCTCGTGGGCGCCAGAGCGTTCGAACGACTCCGCGCTGCGGAAAGCACAGCGGCTCATTGAAGACGCCTGAAGCCAATACCTTGAGACGTTATCTGCAAAGGTAGCTTGCAAACCAATCGCAACTCAACTGCGAAAACCGCGCTTCACGCCCCCGTCACAAATTCTGACTAACTTGCCTTCGGAGCTTAACGCTGCGGAAAGCGAGTGCTGGGGCGTTGATCCTCCCCCCCCCAAAACCAACTCGGCCCGGCGTTCCAGACGCCGGGCCCTTTCTAGTGCCAATCGATGCTCTTTCGCGAAATTACCAAAGATGAGGTGGACGCAACCCGCGTCACCTTGAAGCTGATCAAAGCGGACGATGGGACCATCGTGGGACGCGTCATAACGCTCGCCTTGAACGAGTCGAACAAGCCGGAGATGATGTCCACCTCCATCAACGATCCTTCGATCAAAGAGGCTATCGCGTTAGCTTCCGAGTTGGCACAGTTTAAAGAGCAAGATGTCGATGTCTACGATCCAGATGGTTTGTGGACCAATGATCTAGGGCCGCTGCAGAAGCTTTAGATTGGAGGCAAGCGTTAATGCCCTTTCACGAGCCGAGTTTACGCCTGGCATTTTCGATGTAGCGATAAACTGTCGTTTGAAAGACGCGAGGCTTGCTTGCCAAATCGGAGTCGCCAGCTCCTTTGGCCGCGAGCAAAAGCGCCGCGTCTCTTGCGTCGTCAAGGCAGGCGCATCCGTCGTACACTTCTCCAGCTTGCACAGCACGCTCTTAGACGCTTCCTTTCGTTCTGATCGGCGCCAAGGTCACGTACGGCTTGAGCGGACTTCTCAGCCTGTGAAAGGTCGCCCTCATCCTCGGCGCGCTTCGCCGCTTTCTGGAGCTGCGCGATCGGGCTGGCGGGATTGGGCGAAGCTTCCTCACTTGCTTTCCTCGCTGATGGCCAAATGGTCTCTGCGCCGCAAGCATACCCACGAGATTCCTATGCGAAATCTCTAAATTCCCACTCGTATGACAATGAGATTGTCGATGATGATCGGCGAGACGACGTCTCTTCGTCCAATGCGAGAGGATCCGCAATGCTCGACATCACCTTCATCGTGGCGGGTATCGCCTTCTTCCTCATTTCTGCGGCCTACGCCGAAGGCTGCAACCGTCTCTAGGAGAGGACGCGACCCTATGACCTTCGATTATGCGCTTGGCGCCATCGTGACTGCAGGGATTCTCATCTACCTCACCTTCGCGCTTATCCGCGCTGAGCTCTTTTAAGGATAGCACCATGACCTTCATCGGCTGGGCTCAAATCATCGTCTTCAGCGCGGTTATCATCCTGATCACCAAGCCGCTTGGCGGCTACATGACACGCGTCTTCAACGGGGAACGTACCCTGTTGTCGCCCGTGCTCCGTCCCGTCGAGCGCGGTCTGTATGCGCTCGCGGGCATCGATGAAAGGCATGAGCAGCACTGGGTCGGCTACACCTTGGCGATCATGCTGTTCCACATCGGCGGCTTCATCATCATGTATGCGCTGCTGCGGCTGCAAGGACTGCTGCCGTTGAACCCCGCTGGCCAAGGCGCTGTCGAACAGGGTCTCGCCTTCAATACCGCGGCAAGCTTCATCACCAACACGAACTGGCAAAACTACGGTGGCGAGTCGACACTCTCCTATTTGACGCAGATGCTGGGCCTTACCCACCAGAACTTCCTGTCGGCGGCGGCAGGCATTGCGATCGCGGTCGCCGTCATTCGTGGGTTTGCGCGCAACTCGATCCGCACCGTGGGCAGCTTCTGGGTCGACGTCACGCGCTGCACGCTCTACATTCTGCTTCCGATCTGCCTCGTCTATGCACTCTTCCTGGTGTGGGACGGCATCCCCCAGACGCTCGGCGCCTATGTTGAGGCGAGCACGTTGGAAGGTGCCAAGCAGACGATCGCGGTCGGGCCCGTCGCCAGCCAGATCGCCATCAAGATGTTCGGCACGAACGGGGGCGGATTCTTTAACGCCAACGCAGCACATCCTTTCGAGAACCCTACGGCTCTGTCGAACTTCGTCCAGATAGTGTCGATCTTCGCGCTCGGCGCCGCCCTCACTAATGTGTTTGGACGTATGGTCGGCAATCAGCGCCAGGGCTGGGCGATCTTCGCCGTAATGGGCGCGCTGTTTCTGGCGGGTGTGGCCGTCCTCTATTCGGCCGAGGCCGCCGGCAACCCGCTCGTCCACGCGCTTGGCATCGAGGGCGGTAACTGGGAAGGCAAGGAGTTGCGCTTTGGCATGGCTGGAGCGGCGCTTTTTGCGACCGTCACCACAGACGCCTCCTGCGGTGCGGTCAACGCGATGCATGACAGCTTCACCGCGATCGGCGGCATGATCCCGCTCATCAACATGCAGCTTGGCGAGATCATCTTCGGCGGCGTCGGCTCGGGCCTCTACGGCATGCTCGTGTTCGTCATCGTCGCGATCTTCGTGGCCGGCCTGATGGTCGGACGCACCCCCGAATATCTCGGCAAGAAGATCGAGGCGAAGGAAGTCAAGATGGCGATGCTCGCCATCCTTTGCCTGCCTTTGGTCATGCTCGGCGGAACAGCCGTTGCCCTAGGTGTGCCTTCCGCGGTGTCGGCGATGAACAACCCCGGGCCGCATGGCTTCTCGGAGGTGCTCTACGCCTTCACCTCCGTCGCGGCAAACAACGGCTCTGCCTTCGCGGGGCTGTCGGGCAACACGATGTTTTACAACGTGGCGCTTGCCATTGGCATGTTGATCGGGCGCTTCTTCGTGGTGATACCGGCGATGGCGATCGCCGGCGCTCTGGCTGCGAAAAAGACGGTTCCGGCATCGGTCGGGACGTTCCCGACCACGGGCCCTCTCTTCGTCGGCCTGGTCATTGGCGTGATCCTTATCGTTGGTGGCCTCACATTCTTCCCGGCGCTAGCGCTCGGACCGATCGTCGAGCATCTCGCCGTCATCGCGGGTCAAACCTTTGCGGGAAGCTAAGACAGCTCTCCCCCATCATCCTCAGCGCTCGAAAGGTTGCCTCAAATGGCTCGTCAGTCCTCATCCATCTTTGATCCGGCGCTGCTTGGCCCGGCGGTTGGTGGCGCGTTTCAAAAGTTAGATCCGCGCGTCCTTTATAAAAACCCGGTGATGTTCGTCGTCGAGATCGTCGCGGCGCTGGTGACCGTGCTTTTTTTGCGTGATGTTGTGATCGGCGCCGGCCATCTTGCTTTTTCCGGCCAGATCATCCTGTGGCTCTGGTTCACCGTCCTGTTCGCCAACTTCGCGGAGGCGGTGGCGGAGGGACGCGGAAAGGCTCAGGCCGACAGCCTCCGCAAAACGCGGACGGAAACACAGGCCAAGCTCCTCAAGGGCAAGGATCGCAGCAAATACGATCTGGTGCCGGGCACGGATCTCAAGGTCAACGATGTCGTCCTCGTTGAGGCGGGCGACATCATTCCCTCCGATGGCGAGGTCGTCGAGGGCATCGCGTCGATCAACGAGGCCGCTATCACCGGCGAATCGGCGCCGGTCATCCGCGAGTCCGGCGGCGACCGCTCGGCGGTCACCGGCGGCACGCAGGTGCTCTCCGACTGGATACGCGTCCGCATCACCGCGGCAGCCGGCTCGACGTTTATCGACCGCATGATCGCCCTTGTTGAGGGCGCCTCGCGCCAGAAGACGCCGAACGAGATCGCGCTGAATATCCTGCTCGCCGGCATGACCATCATCTTCGTCTTCGCCACGGCAACGATCCCAAGCTTCGTCTCCTACGCAGGCGGCCACATCTCCGTCCTGGTCATTGTCGCGCTGTTCGTGACGCTGATCCCGACGACGATCGGCGCGCTGCTGTCCGCCATCGGCATCGCCGGTATGGATCGCTTGGTGCGCTTCAACGTCCTGGCGATGTCAGGCCGCGCCGTGGAGGCTGCCGGCGACGTCGATACGCTGCTGCTCGACAAAACCGGCACGATCACGCTCGGCAACAGGCAGGCCACAGCCTTCCGGCCGGTTACCGGCGTCAGCGAGAAGGATCTGGCCGATGCGGCGCAGCTCGCCTCGCTCGCAGACGAGACGCCGGAAGGCCGTTCGATCGTGGTTCTCGCCAAGGAGAAATACGGCATTCGCGAACGCGACATGGCTAGCCTGAACGTCAACTTCGTGCCGTTCACGGCGCAGTCGCGCATGAGCGGTGTCGACGGCAACGAGATGTCGATACGAAAGGGTGCCGTCGACTCGATCCTGACCTTTGTCAGTGGCGCAAACGAAAATGGCACGCAGAGTGGCGTAATGGTCGCGAGCAAGACGAGTCCTGCGACAATACGCGAGGTTCAAGCCATCTCTGAAGAGATCGCCAAGAGCGGCGGTACGCCGCTCGCTGTCGCTCGCGACGGCAAGCTGCTCGGCATCATCCAGCTGAAAGACATCGTCAAGGGGGGCATCCGCGAGCGCTTCGTCGAGTTGCGTCGTATGGGAATTCGGACGGTGATGATCACCGGCGACAATGCGATGACGGCCGCCGCCATCGCCGCCGAAGCCGGCGTCGACGACTTCCTCGCGCAGGCGACGCCCGAGGACAAGCTGCAACTCATCCGCGACGAGCAGGCCAAGGGCAAGCTTGTTGCAATGTGCGGCGACGGTACCAACGATGCGCCTGCCCTTGCCCAGGCCGACGTTGGCGTGGCGATGAACACCGGCACGGTGGCGGCGCGCGAAGCCGGCAACATGGTCGACCTCGACAGCGACCCGACAAAGTTGATCGAGATCGTCGAGATCGGCAAGCAGCTCTTGATGACGCGCGGCGCGCTGACGACGTTCTCGATTGCCAACGACGTGGCCAAGTACTTCGCGATCATCCCGGCGATGTTCCTCGCCTTTTACCCGCAGCTGCAAGCGCTCAATGTGATGCGGCTGCATTCGCCGGAGAGCGCGATTTTGTCGGCGATCATCTTTAACGCGCTGATCATCGTCGCATTGATCCCGCTGGCGCTGAAGGGCGTGAAATACCGCGCCGTCGGCGCCGCTGCCCTCCTGCGTCGCAACCTTCTCGTCTACGGCTTGGGCGGCATCATCCTGCCCTTCATCGGCATCAAGGCGATCGACGTCGTCGTCGCGACTTTGAACCTCGTGTGAGGTTCAGGTCGCTTCGCCTTCTCTTGAGGAAACAAAGCCATGCTAAACCAAATACGCCCTGCCCTGGTCATTGTCGTGTTGCTGACCGTGCTGACTGGCCTTGCCTATCCGTTCGCGATCACCGGTATAGCCGCCGTTCTGTTCCCGCATCAGGCGCAAGGCAGCCTCGTTACAGTCGACGGCAAGGTGGTCGGCTCGTCGCTGATCGCGCAAGGTTTTACGAGCGAGAAGTATTTCCATCCGCGCCCGTCGGCCACCACCGCGCCCGATCCGAAGGATGCCAGCAAGACCGTGCCGGCGCCCTACAATGCGCAGAACTCAGGTGGCTCCAACTTCGGTCCGAGCAACAAGGCGCTCATCGACCGAATCAAGGGCGATAGCGACAAGCTGAAGGCCGAGAACCCCGGCGTTGCCGTCCCTCAGGACCTTGTCACCACGTCGGGTTCGGGCCTCGACCCCGATATCTCGCCCGAAGGCGCCCTGTTCCAGGTACCGCGTATTGCCAAGGCTCGTAGTGTTCCCGCAGAAAAGCTCCGCGATCTCGTGGCGAGTCACACCGAGGGTCCGACTCTTGGCCTCTTCGGTGAGCCCAGGGTCAACGTCCTGCAGCTCAATCTCGCCCTGGACGCGCTGCAGAAGTCCTGAGGACCGGTGACGGAATGACCAAAGCGGAGGATCGCGGATCGGTCTCTGATTCACGGCTCGAGGCGTCGCACAGGCGAGAGCAAAAGGCTGGCAGGCTCAAGATCTTTCTCGGCGCCGCGCCAGGCGTCGGCAAGACCTACGAGATGCTCGTCGCCGCGCAGGCCAAGCGGCGAGACGGTATCGACGTTGTCATCGGCGTCGTCGAAAGCCATGGGCGCGCAGAGACCGAAGCGCTGATCAAGGGCCTCGAGGTCATTCCACGACGGATGATCGACTACAAGGGGCGCCAGCTCGAGGAAATGGACCTCGATGCGGTGCTCAGGCGCCGCCCTCGGCTCGTCCTGGTCGACGAACTTGCGCATACCAACGCCCCAGATAGCCGGCACCCGAAACGCTATCTCGATGTCGAAGAACTGCTCGGAGCCGGCATCAACGTCTTCACGACGATGAACATCCAGCATGTCGAGAGCCTCAACAGCGTGATCGCGCAGATTACACGTGTTCGGGTGCGCGAGACGGTTCCCGACAGCATCCTCGACAAAGCCGACGACATCGAAGCGATCGATATAGCGCCCGACGACCTCATCCAGCGCATGCGGGAAGGCAAGGTCTACCTGCCGAAACAGGCCGAGCGTGCGCTGAAGAACTTCTTCTCACCCGGCAATCTGACGGCGCTTCGCGAGCTGACCTTACGGCGCACCGCACAGCGCGTGGACGAACAGCTGCTGACCCACATGAAGTCGCACGCAATCTCAGGCCCTTGGGCGGCGGGCGAGCGCATCTTGGTGTGCGTCAGCGAAGATCCGCGGTCTCCAGCCTTGGTCCGGTTCGCCAAACGCGTCGCGGATCGGCTTCATGCCGCCTGGTATGCGGTCCACGTCGAGACCGCCGGCAATCTGCAATTTTCCGAGACACAACGCGATGGGATCGCAGAAACGATGCGCCTTGCCGAGCGACTCGGTGCCGAACCAGTGACGATACCCAGTGGGGGTCGTCGAACGAGCGAAGATATCATCGAGTACGCGCGGGAAAACAACGTCACGCAAATCGTCGTCGGCAAGACCAAGCGCTCGCGCTGGTTCGAGATCCTCAACGGCTCTCTGGTTCACGATCTCGTCAGTCACGCCGGCAATATCAGCGTCCATGTCATCGCGGGCGTCGACGGCGATGAACCCAAAGGCGAGACAAACCGAGCAACGGAGCGCGAGAAGATAACGCTTTCGCCCTACGCCGCATCCTTCGTCGCTGTGGCCTGCGCGCTCGGGCTCTGCGAAATGCTCAAGCCCATTTTTGGCATCGAGAACGTCGATCTGGTCTTCCTGACGACGATCGTTTGCGTCGCGGTCAGCTGGGGCCTCTATCCGTCGCTGTTTGCAGTCATTCTGGCGGCCCTTGCCTATAACTTCTTTTTCCTGCCGCCGCTCTACACCTTCACGGTGGCCGATCCTGCGAACGTCGCAGCTCTGTTTTTCTTCTCGATCGTCGCGGTGCTCGTCTCAAACGTTGCCGCGCGCACGCGTAGTCAGGCAAAGGTCGCGCAAGCCCGCGCGCGCGTCACCGAAGCGTTGTACACCTTCTCGCGCAAGCTCGCCTCGTGCCTCAGCGTCGACGACGTTTTGTGGGCCACAGCCTACCAAATGGCCTCGATGCTGAAGGTTCGAGTGGTGCTTTTGCTGCCGGAGGACAATGGCCGGCTCGTGCTCAAAGCCGGTTACCCGCCGGAGGACGAACTGGAGATTGCCGACGTCGCCGCCGCGCAGTGGGCGTTTGTCCACAATCGACCGGCAGGACGGGGCGCCGACACTTTACCCGGTGGGGCCCGGTTATTTACTCCGATGCGGACGAGCCGCGGCGTCATCGGCGTCGTCGGTCTCGACTCAGACAAGGCCGGCGCGCTGTTGACGCCCGAGGAGCGCCGTCTCCTCGAGGCACTCCTCGATCAAGGCGCCCTGGCCATCGAACGCGTCAAGCTCGCCGAGGACCTGGACGATGCCAAGCGCGCAGCGGAGACCGATCGGCTCAGATCGTCGCTGCTGACGTCGATCTCACATGACCTACGGACGCCGCTTGCCTCGATTCTCGGTGCGGCGACGACGTTGCGCGACCTTGCGCCGGCGCTCGACGAGCAGGACAAGCAGGGCATGGTCGGCACCATCATCGACGAGTCCGAACGGCTCAATCGGTTCATTGCCAACCTCCTCGACATGACCAAGCTCGAATCCGGCGCCGTCACGCCGAGCTGCGCGCTCGTCGATCTGGGCGAGCTCGTTGCGGCAGCCCTGAAACGCGCCGCCACGATCCTGGCGGGGCATACGATCAAGTCGCGGCTCGCAGACGACTTGCCGCTGCTCAGTCTCGATGCCGTTTTATTCGAACAAGTGCTCTTCAATCTGCTCGACAACGCGGCGAAGTACGCCGCCGAGCGAACAACGATTTTGATTCAGACCTGGCGCGATCACGGCGCGGCGTGCTTGCAAATCCTCGACGAGGGCGAGGGGATCCCCGGCGATGACGTTGAAAGGTTATTTGAGAAGTTCTATCGGGCGCGAAAGGGTGACCGCGTACGAGCCGGCACCGGGCTCGGTCTCGCCATTTCACGGGGCTTCGTCGAGGCCATGGGAGGGACGATTACCGCAAGCAATCGTTCGGATCGGAAGGGCGCCGCCTTCACGCTTCGTTTCTCGATACCGGCTGTCAGCGAACCGCTGGACACCGCCGCATGAACGCTCTCGTCGTCCGCATCCTCGTCGTCGACGACGAGCCGCCAATTCGCAAGCTCCTTCGTACAGGCCTCTGTACGCAGGGCTACGAGGTGGTCGACGTGGCAACGGGCCAAGCCGCCCTCGATGCGCTCGCCGAAAAGCCCGACCTGATGATCCTCGATCTCGGCTTGCCGGACATTCCCGGTCTCGATGTGCTTCGCATCCTGCGCGAGGGAGGAAGCGCGCTGCCGGTGGTCATCCTTTCGAGCCGCGACGACGAAGGCGGCAAGGTCAAGGCGTTCGACCTCGGTGCCGATGATTACGTGACGAAGCCCTTTAGCGTCAACGAATTGCTTGCGCGCGTCCGTGTCGCGTTGCGGCATAGGTTGCAAAGTCAGGGCGAAAAGCCGGTCTTCGCCGTCGATGGATTAAGCGTTGATCTCATCCGACGCCTCGTGAGGGTCGATGGCGCCGACGCCAAGCTTTCACCAAAAGAATACGAGTTGCTCCGCCTGCTCGTGCAGCACGCGGGCAAAGTGCTCACGCACGCCTTTCTCCTAAAGGAGGTTTGGGGACCGACAACCGACCCGCAATACCTTCGGGTCTACATACGTCAATTGCGGCTGAAAATCGAGAAACCAGGCCGGCCAACTTACATCGCGACGGAAACCGGCGTTGGATACCGACTGCGTGCTCCCGAATGAGCGCAATGGAGCAGTCGACAACAAGCCGCTTGAACGCGCTCGCCGTCCGCATCCTCGTTGTCGACGACGAGCCGCCAATTCGGAGGCTGCTTCGCCTGGGACTAAGAAAGCGTGGGTACGAGGTAGTCGATGCCACGAGCGGCGAACAGGGCCTCGAGGCGCTTGCGTGCGGACCGGATCTCGTGATTCTCGATATCGATCTCCCGGATCTCGAGGGCTTCGATGTCTTGCGGATCATGCGCGGGCGTGGTGAGAGGCAGCCCGTCATCATCCTATCGGGACGCGACACCGAGGAGGACAAGGTAAAGGCACTCGACCTCGGCGCCGACGATTACGTCGTGAAGCCGTTTGGGATGAACGAGCTCATGGCTCGCATCCGCACCGCGCTGCGCCACGCGTTGCAAGCACGTGGCGAAAGATCGATCTTCAACAATGGGGGTGTGAGCGTCGATCTTGTTCGAAGAACCGTGATGGTCGACCGTGCAATCGTCGAACTTTCCTCAAAGGAATATGAACTCCTGCGGTTGTTCATCCGACATGCGGGAGAGGCACTTACCTATGGGTTCATCCTTCAACGCCTTTGGACACTCGACACCCGGCGCCAGCATTTGCACGCCTACGTCGGACAGCTGCGTCGCAAAATTGAGTCGGACCCCAACCGGCACTCGATCATAGAGACCATCGCCGGCGTCGGTTATCGGCTTAGGCCGTCGGAATGAGGATGCTGATCCGTGAAGCTTGAAGACATTATCCAGCCCAAATGGCGCCAGCGGTTATGCCCCCCGGCTCGAAAGATCTCGTACGCTGGCATTTGGAGCTATCGTCCTGATCGACATCGCGGCCCGCGGCTTCAGAAGTCGGGGCGACAATGTCTGCAGCAGCGTGGTCCCGCCTCAGCTATGTCGCGAGTGAGCGAGACGCCAGGACGAGCGCCATGCATGCTGCGCGGAACTCGTCCTAAAAAGGGGAGACTGTTCCGATCGACGGTCTTTTTTGGCGAGCGTCTTGAATGGTCGCTCCGCTCTCGCGCTCTGTGCCCTCATTCGCCTCGCCGTGTTTAGCTCCCTCAAGGAGACCGCCCACGTGGCGGACTTTCCTGCGCGAAGAGTTCTTTTAAGTTCAGTCCCGCACAGCGTAAGCCGGCAGCTTTCGAGACGCAGCCGAGCTCCTGGGCGATAACAAGCCGGATGCTTCCGACGCTCAAAAATCGAGCGGCTCGGCTACGAAATAAAGCTGGTTGTCTGATTTATGCGTTTCTTCCCGCGCATAATGCACAGCTGCATCCTTGTTCGCGAAAATGCCCCCGCGTAGACCGCTCGCCTGAAGGGCCAGCCAGTGGCCTTCCTGATCTTGTCCGATAGAGAAGGCGGACGAAGGGTATCCCTCCGCCCAGGACCGCGTCAGTTCGGTTTTGTTTTTTTGACCCGAGGTGTCTTGTTCCATCGCTTGGCAAGGACCTGGAGCGCGCGTTGATGCGCGGTGGCGTCGAGCCGATCGGGATCGAAGTCATGGTCCACCCATTCGAGGAGTTCGGCGTGTCGTTCGTGAGCCGGGTCGGCGACGGCGTCGAGGAACTCGGCATAGCCGAAAGGGCCACCGATATCCTCGGGTGGACAGCGGCCGCTCGCTTCGATGAGCCTGGGATAGTCGAGGCCGGGATGGGCGTCGGCGAGGTACTCGATCTCTAGCGTGTGGGTCCAGCCGTCGCCGAAGTCGTAGAGGTACTCGAGCGTCTTCGCGCCGACGTCCTCGAGGACGTCGGCGAGCCGAGCCTTGCGGGCGTCGAGGGGTCCATCGGGCCAGCTTGGATCAGGCGCGCCCCAGCCCACATCGCGAGCCCGGATCTCATAGAGATGGCTGTCGGTCCATCCGATTGCGGCCTGTAGCGCAAGATGCAGGCGATCGAGACGGATGGAGAATGGCACCTCGATCCGTCTGAGGACAGTCGGTACGACATCGTCGAGCGTGATCTTGAGGCGGGCGATGGTGTCGGCGGTCATGCCGCCAAGCTACGACATGCCTTCTCGTTCGCCCAGTTCCAAGGCAGCAGATCGGCGAGATCGGTGCTTCTGTGATCTGCGATGCGGGCGAGAACGTCGGCGAGCCACGCATGCGGATCGACATCGTTGAGCTTAGCGGTCTGGATCAGCGAGTAGATGACCGCTGCACGCTCACCGCCGCGCTCGGAGCCGGCGAACAGCCATGCCTTGCGGCCGAGCGCGATGCCACGTAGTGCCCGCTCGGCGGCATTGTTCGACAAGCAGATCCGTCCATCGCCGAGGAAGCGCAAGAACGCCGGCCAGCGCGTCAGCATGTAGTCCATCGCCTTGGCGACATCGGAATGGCGGGACATCTTGCATCGCGCGGCGCGCATCCAGCGTTCCAGATCTTCGACAAGCGGCGCGACGCTTCGTCGGCGCTCGTCTTGCCGAAGGTCCGGTAGCAAACCATTGAGGGAACGCTCCGCCGCGAAGATGGCATCGAACCGGCGGACCGCCTCGAGCGCCAGCGGCGCGACGATCACCGGCTTGCGCGAACGAGCCTTGCTCGTGACGTCGGCGAGGACGAAGAACTTGCGCCGGGCATGGCTCCAGCAGGCGGCCTCGGTGATCGGCCCGGGCCCGCGTTCAGCCTTGTAGAGCGCATTGAACCCAGCGTAGGCGTCGGCTTGCAGGATCCCGGCGTAGCTCTCGAGATGGCGCTCGGGATGCTCGCCCTTCCGATCGCGCGAGAAGGCATAGAAGGCGGCTGGCGGATCGGCACCTCCGAATGGGTGGTCGTCGCGAACATACGTCCACAAGCGGGCCTGGGTGGTCTTCCCTTTGGTCAGCAGCGCCACCGGCGTATCATCGCCATGAATACGCTCCGCCGCCATCACGTGGGTGCGGATCAGCTCGGCGAGCGGCGCGAGAACGGCGGCACAGGTGCCGACGTGGTCCGCCAAGGTCGACAGTGGCAAGTCGATGCCTTCGCGCGCGTAGGTCTCGCTCTGGCGATTGAGCGGCTGGTGCAGCGCAAACTTCGCATGGAGGATCATCGCCAGCAGGCTCGGCCCGGCATGACCGCGGGCGATAACGTGGAACGGCGCCGGCGCCTGGCTGATCTTCTCGCAGGTCCGGCAGGTGAACTTCTCGCGGACGTGCTGGATCACCTTCCACTGGCGGGGCACGACCTCGAGCGTCTCGGTGATGTCCTCGCCGAGCTTGGCGAGGCGCCTTGAGCCGCAGCACAGGCACGAGCTTGGGCCGGGAATGATCACGCGCTCGCGCGGCAGATGATCGGGAAACGGCCTTCGCCCCGACCGCCGCCGGTGCGTCGGGATCAGGGTCGACAGGGCGGCACGCATGGCGGCCATCTCCGCCGCCGCTTCGTCCTCTGCCGCCGTCGCTTCGAGGTCTTCGAGTTCGAACTCCATCTGGTCGAGCAGCTTGTGACCACGCTCCGAGCGGCTGCCGTAGAGCTCGCGGCGCATCTTCTCGATGGCGAGCTTGAGATGGGCGATCACCGCTTCGGCGCCGGACGCCTGGGCGGTGGCGAGAGCTGCTTTTGCTTCCGCGTCGAAGCGGGCCGCGCGCTCGGCGACGAGGAGACGCTTCAAGCTCTCGATATCATCCGGCTCGCGGGCGTCCGATGGCGTCATGACGGCATTGAATCACGGATCGTATCTTCCGTGACGATGATATCAAAGGCATCCACAGGGAGATGCCGTCACCGCAGCCTGGGATCATCCGACCGTTTTTGGTCGCCACGTATGCTGCGGATGCCTCCAGTCTATCCCCTCGAGTAGGTAGGCGAGTTGCGCCGGCTTGATCACGACGACGCCGTCGGCCGGCGAGGGCCAGATGAACCGTCCACGTTCCAGCCGTTTGGCGTAGAGCGATACCCCGTGCGCGTCAGTCCACAGGACCTTGATCAGATCGCCCCGGCGCCCTCGAAACACGAACAGATCGCCGCAATGGGGATCGCGCCGCAGCGCCTCCTGGACCTGCAGCGACAGGCCGTTCATGCCGCGCCGCATGTCGGTCGCGCCGACCGCCAGCCAAACACGCACGCCCGACGGGACCGGGATCATCGTCGCTCCACCACGGCGATTAGACGCGCGATCGCCGCGACGTCCAGGCTCGCGTCGATGATCAGCCGGCGTCCGTTCCTAGCGACGATCTCGACGCGACCGGTAGCTGAAGGCTGAAGGTCGTCGGGGCGGCTCTCGGGCACGATCAGCGCCGGGACGAACTTCGCCTCGGGCTGCTTGGCAACACCGGCTCGAAAGCTCCGCCGCCACGTGAACAGCAGCGACGGCGAGATCCCGTGCCGGCGTGCGATCGTCGACGCCAACCTGGGACCGGAAAAGCTCTCCGTGACGATCCTGAGCTTCTCCTCCGTCGACCATCGGCGACGGCGTCCCGTGTCGACCACTTCGAGCCGATCGACCTGGGCATAGTGAGTATGACTAGCCATACTCACTATGCGTTATGCCAAGCCACCCTCGCGCAAGACGGCCCACGGCGGAGGCTTACGACGAAGCCACAGACGGCAATGGAACAGCATACGGAAGCTGTTTGGACGGTTGCATGTTATTTCTCGATCCTGTCAGCGCACGTGTTGCGCCTGCAAGATATATATTCGAGCTGATAAACACTCCATAAGGTAGTTAGTCATCTAATATAGTAATCTCGTTGAGGCGAAACGACGTCACGCCCACAAGATTCAAATTGCCCGTTATGCAAGGTGGGGTCGATTGCAGGAGTCGAGGTCGGCGCTCAGTTCTAATCGATGGCCGGCCTTATGTATGGAATGGAGGAAACGGTGCATCGACTCGACCTTGAAGTCGTCGATCTCTTTCAATGGCTCTACAATCAGATGCTTGACCGTTTCGGGCTAAAGATCGGCACGTTTCGGATGTCCATTGCCCTTTTCCGATCGCTACCGATATATTGAGGAAGGCTTCAAATGGGGACGCGCTAGGGACGGTCTGCGCGGATTACATTTTTCTGATCGGGATCAGCCTCTTTTACAATCTCAGGATGATGATCTCCGACGATAGGTTGCAAATCCGGCAAAAGCTTCGGCTTATCAACTCCCGGTCGACCGGCTTTCGAGTTAAATTTTTCAATGTGAGGATTTTCTATCTATTCTTCTTTGTCTCATCTGCTGTCTTATATCATAATGTTGCCGGCCTCGGGCTTCTTGCCATTGTATATGCGCGCTGCCTCCTTGTTCGCGAACGAATTAAACCGCGATTGCGCGAGACGCATACTTTACAGCCGGCCTGAGTGTCCTCGCGATTTTCGAATGGCCGGCTGCTGATCGGCGAGCTGATGTGCTGCTCTGTGGCTCGCCCATCGCGGCGGGCGGGACGGGGCGCCTCTGATCCAGGATGCGCCGGGATTGGAGGCGGTCGTGTGCATGCGCAAGCGCGACGCTGGGCGCGCTTTCGGCGCTCGGTGTCGGCTTGGCCTTTGGTGTTCTCTATGCGATCGCAACGGTCAACATCGGAGCAAACCAAGTCTCTGCGGCCTTGGCCTCACGCTGGTCGGCACCGGCTTGGCGGCTACCCTTGACCGGACCTACGCGGGGCCACCGCCGCCTTGCCATACGCGCATGCGGCGAGAACCCGGCGGCCGCTGATGCATCGGACGTCTCTGTCACGCGCATCCGCTTGTGCTATGTTGCGATAGAGAGCGCCTTCGTCTCCAGCGCGCTGTTCGTCAACGCCGGCACGGCGCCACGGAAGCGGGACGTCTACGTCGGGACGGTATCCTTCGCCAAGTCCAACCGGGTGATACTCACCAATGCGCTCGGCCGATGCGGGTGATCGAGGCGCTGCAGGACGAGGCGGACGGCTGTTTCGGCTGGATGGCCCCGCTCACCGCGGCGGACCTGCCCGCCTTGGGAGCGTGGATAAGCGATCGCCTCGACGGGCGACACAACCTGCAGCTGATTTCCTAAGCTGAACGGATGCGGCCGGCCTACTTGAGAAGCAGGACGAGCTTGCCGTGAGCGTGACCATGGAGACCTATCTCCAATGCCTCGCGCCAGTTCTCGAGCGGGAAGGTGCGCGCGATCGGCACGGCGAAGCGGCCTTCGGCGGCAAGCTTCGTGAAGCTGGGAAGCGCGTCGTAGCGCAGCCCGCTCTCGAAGCTGTTGCGCACGCCCAGTCGCTCGGCTTCGGGACCGTGATTGCTGACCGTAAGTACGCGTGCGGCATCGCCGGCGGCGATCCGGACGAGGTCGGGCAGGACGTCGCTGATCGGGCCGGCGTCGAAGATCAGGTCCGGTGCGCCTGCGGCGAGGTTCTTTACCCGCTCGACCATGCCGTCGCCGTAGGCCGTAACCTCGGCGCCGAGCGCGCGCAGCCGCCCGGCGAGGGTGTCGCCAGCCGCCGCTATCACCCGCGTGCCGCGCATAAGCGCTATCTGCACCGCGGCGAAGCCGATCACTGTACCTGCGCCATAGACGAGCAGCGTCTGCCCCTCGGTCACCTTGAGTATGTCGAGGCAGCGGCTGGCGGTCTCGATCGCCATGGGTAACGCCGCCGCATCGAGGAGATCGAGGCCGTCCGGAACAGGCGTCCAGACGGAGAGCACCGCCTGCTCAGACGCGCCGGCGCTCGGAAAGCCCTTGTAGTCAGGCACTCCGAGAACGCGATCGCCCGGGCGAACATCGATGACACCTTTGCCGACCGCATCAACCGTCCCGGACACGTCCAGGCCGATGCCGCGGGGCAGGTTGCCCGGAAACAGCCCGCGGCAGAGAAACCAGTCCGCGGGGTTGAGGCCGCAGGCGTGCACTCGCAGCCGGATCTGCCCAGCGTACGGTTCCGGAACGGCGACATCCTCCAGGCGCAGCACGGATTCAGGCTCGCCATAGTCGTGGAAGCGAAGCGTCTTCATGAGTTGATCCTTCATGCGAAGCACGGGGGACGGCGAGAGCGCGCGCTCCGCCGGTAAGGCCGCTCAGGCGGAGTAATCCGGCCGCTCGATGTCGGCGATTATGCCCACCTCCCGCGGCTCCCAACCGAGAGCTTGCCTAGTGCGCTCGCTCGAAGTGGGGCCGTTGCCCGCCGCGAACATGGCGATGCCGCCGAAATGCGCCTCCGCCTCGTCCGAGGTAATCGATCGCGAGGGGAGCCCGAGCTGGCGACCGATCGCTTCCGCGATCTGGCGGAAGGGCACGCCCTGCTCGGCGATGGCGTGATATGCCTCGCCCCGGACGCCGCGCTCGAGCGCGAGGCGATAGGCGCGCGCGGCGTCCAGCCGGTGTACCGCCGGCCACAGGTTATCGCCCTCGCCGACAAAGGCGGAGACGCCCTTCTTACGAGCGATCGCCGCCAGCAAGGGCACGAAGCCGTGCGTCTCGCCCTGGCCGTGCACCGAGCGCGGGTTGCGGACCACCATCGCCCTCAGCCCGCGCTCGGCGAGTGCGAAGCCGCTCTGCTCGGATGCCCGCGGGAACTCACGAGCGACCGGCGGCCGCGCATCCTCTTGGAACATCTCGCCCGGCGTTGTCAGCAGCACGCCGCCGGTAACGATGATCGGCCGATCGGTGCCGGCGAACGCTTCCCCGAACGCCTCGATTGTGCGGGTCTCCTCCTCGGCCATCTCCTTGATCTTGGTCAGGTCGAGCCCGAAGGCGGTGTGAACGATGCCGTCGGTGTCGCGAACGGCGTCCCGGATCACATCGAAGTCACCGAGCGAGCCGACCACCGGCGTGCCGCCGGCGGAGGCGAAGGCCTCTCCCTTCTCCTTCGACCGCACCAGCCCGGTCACGGCATGACCATCGGCGAGCAGGTCGCGCGCGATGGCCGAGCCGATCCAGCCATTCGCGCCGGTGAGAAACACTCGCATGTCGTTCCCTTTCGCTTTAGCTAACGAGCTCAGCCGGCTCATGTCACGGACTGACATAGGCCTCGTGTCATAGACTGACAAGGGACGACGTGACCGACCAGAACGGCCCTGAAGGCGTTCGCGCCCGTCTCCAGCACGCAGCGCTCGAGCTGTTCGTGGAGCGGGGCTACGACCGGACCACGGCCGCCGAGATCGCCGCGCGCGTCGGCGTCACCGAACGGACCTTCTTCCGCTACTTCCCGGACAAGCGCGAGACGCTGTTCGGCGGGGAGGCGGTTCTACGCCAATCGTTGACGGAGGCTGTCGCCGATGCGCCCGGCGGCCTCGGACCGCTGGACACGTTGTTTCACGCGTTCCGGTCGATAGTGCCGCTGCTGGAGGCAAACCGGCACTTTTCCGAACCCCGGCATGCGGTGGTTTCCTCCACACCGGCGCTCCACGAGCGCGAACTGGCTAAGCTTGAGGTGCTGGCGGACGCGCTCGCCGCTGCGCTGCGCGCGCGCGGCATCTGTGAGCAGCCGGCGGTGCTCGCCGCCCGGACCGGAATGGCTGCGTTCGCCCACGCAACGATCGCATGGCTCGACGCGCCCGAGCTAGGGTTGGCGGAACGGCTCGAAGTCGTACTACGCGACCTCCAGCAGCTCCTCGCGCCGGACCTGACCAGAGCCTCCAGAAACAGATAATGCGAGCCCTCAATGAGAAAGGCGCGTTCGACTAAGCGGGCCGCCAATATGTCGATTCGTGAAGGTGATCCTCTGGGTCAGGAATCGGAAGTCCTAGGCGCGATATCCCTCCCTTGTTCTTATCTAGAGCGGTTGCTAGTGTGCTGTCCCGTTAATAGCTTTACATAGGCGCTCAAGCTTGGCGAAGATTGCGTCACTGGTTGCTGTCCACTGGAACGGCCTCGCCTTGACGTTGTAGGCAGCGACGAACGCCTCGATCTTGGCCACCAGATCCTTGGCGCTGACGAAGGAGCCGCGCCGGATCTGGCGCTGCGTGATCAGCGCGAACCAGCGTTCGACCTGATTCATCCATGATGCGTAGGTCGGCGTAAAATGCAGGGTGAAACGAGGTCGCTCGGCCAGCCATGCGCGGACCTTTGGATGCTTGTGAGCCGCGTAGTTGTCGACGACGAGGTGGAGGTCAAGGTCGCTCGGCACGTTGGCCTCGATGTGCTTCAGGAAGCCCAGGAACTCCTGGTGTCGGTGACGCGCCCGGCACTGCGTCATCACCTGGCCGTTGGCGATGTCGAGCGCGGCGAACAATGTCGTCGTCCCGTGCCGGACGTAGTCGTGGGTGACACCTTCGATGTAGCCGAGACCGAGCGGCAGCATCGGCTGCCGTCGTTCGAGCGCCTGGACCTGCGTCTTCTCGTCGACGCACAACACGAGCGCGTGGTCGGGCGGATTGAGATAGAGCCCGACGATATCGCGCACCTTGTCGACGAACAGCGGATCGCTCGAGAGCCGGAAGGTCTTGGAGCGGTGCGGCCGGACGTTGAACAGCGCAAGCATGCGCGCGACCGTGCTCTTGGAAAGCCCGCTCGCCGCCGCTGCAGACCGCACGGTCCAGTGTGTCGCGCCGACCGGCTTGCTCTCGAGCACCGTGCGCAGGAGGCTCGCGATGCGCTCCTCGTCGTGGGTCCTCGGTCGCCCGGACCTGGCTTCGCCGTAGAGGCCGGTCAGTCCCTTCTCGAACCAGATCTTGCGCCAGTGGCAGATCGTCGGGTTCGACACGCCGAGACGGCTCGCGATCGACGTGTTGGCCTCGCCCGCTGCGGATGCGAGGATGATCTGCGCCCGCCGCACGAGGCTGTGCGAGGCCGACTGCGATCGCCCAAGTCGATCGAGCTCTTCGCGCTCGATGTCGCTAAGCATGAGAAGCTGCTCTTGCGGTCGACCTATGCGCGCCATGATCCGCCCTCCTGGCGAATCATCGCTTCATCATCCAACTATGTAAAGGGACTTGCGGGACAGCACACTAGACGCCGTGGGCACGAGTAGGTCGCCGATTACATCCGAGCGCTTGGCTCGCCCTTCGTTCACAAAAGCCATTGCGTGGATCTTAGCTGCGCGATGAAACCAACGGCGTCCTTCGCCAAGGCCTTAGCATCGATCTCGTCGCCGATATCTATTTTTCGTCGCGCCATGTTGACCACGAGTTTTCCGAGCTGTCTTTCGGTGTTTCGCGGAATCGGCCCAGACCGCGCGATCGCATCCTTGTAGGCGGCGATGAGTGTGCTGACGTGCTCGGGTTCGAAGACTGCGCCGCGTGTGTCGAAAACGCTCTCCATCGGCTAGCCCTCGCTGCTAGCGAACGGCTCCGATAGCGATTTGACGAAGCATGCTGTAGCCATGACTCGATCCCCCCCGGTCCGATCCGTTGCGCCAAGCTCTGCCTTAGCCCGAAACGCCGGCCTGTCCAGGTGCAGGACATTAAACGGCGCGCGATGGAATCGGACGTCGCTGGACATGCGGGCGGAGGTTTCCGCAAGCTTCGAAGGTTTGCGTGAGAGGCCTCACGTAGGAGCCCCGCGCAGCGGCCCGATAACAAAGCGAAACTAAGTTCTCTGAAGCACTCGTTCGTGATGGATCGTGGGTGCCACGTCGCTCATTGTTCCACGCAAAACGACTCCGACGCACTTCATCGCCGAAAGCGCGGTGACAGATGAGGAACTTTGGGAATGAGACCTATCCTACGAGGCGTCGCTGCGTTGGTATGCTGTGGTTCACGCTGTCACTGGGAAATCTGACGCCGGCTGCGGCGCACGGCAGCCACGGCGGTAGACATTGTAGTCACAGCCATAGCCGCGGCGGACATGGTACCAGCCACAGTAAGGGCGGCGGCATGAATCAGAGCAGCGTCCGAAGCGGGCAGGTTGTTATCAGGGTAGCCAGTGCCCGGGGCCGGTCATGCCTACGGAGCATATCCTGCTCGATACTATGGTTATAATCAGTACGGCTGCCCCCGGCACTGGATATAGTATATTTATAGGCCGCTGTGTCGATATTTCCGAATTCTTTACTCAGTTTCAGGGTAAATAGGTGTCGGAACCTGGCAGATCAAGCGTAAGACCTCGCGACTTGCGGCGGGAGGCTGGCTCGTTGGTACGCGGCATCTGCCGGTGCAGCGGGTAAGACGCGGATCCGTTATGCAATTCCCCCAACGCGTCTCCACCAGCCAGTATGAAACCAGATTCTGCCTGCCTTGTGGTTCTTCCGACACAACTTTTCGGCGACGCTACTGACAGGAAGATAGGCGCCTTTATCCCAAACGTATTGTGTGTTTGTCATCATACGGGCTATCTTGGTTAGGTCTCTAAGCCGAAATGGTTTGCCGTCATCAATGCGTTCTTGCATGGCGGCTTCGAGTTGTTCGCGGGTGACGTCATCCCCCAATAAAGCCTCTTTCCTCGGTCCGGCCCGGTTGCCAATGTCCCGCGCATGCGGCGCATCTACTTAGAGCCCGTCTCGAAAGGTTGCGCGGCCGGGATGGTGCTGATTCCAGGAAGGCTGAATCTCACCTGGATGCGCCATGTGGACCCCGACTACGCGGCGGCAGCATAGTCGCTGCGGCCTTCGCTACGAAACCGATTTGACCGACGCCGAGTGGGCCGTGATCGAGCCGCATCTTCCGCCGCCCTGCCGGTGCGGGCGTCCGCGCGAATGGTCGCTGCGCGACGTGCTCGATGCGATCTTCTACGTGCTGCGCGGCGGGATCGCGTGGCGTTTGCTGCCGAATGATCTGCCGCCGAGGAGCACCGCCTTCCGCTGGTTTGCGACGTGGCGCAACAGCGGCCTGTTCGAGACGATCAACCACGCTCTCGTCATGGTCGATCGCGAGCGCATCGGTCGCGAGGCGTCGCCGACGGCGGTCGTCCTCGACAGCCAGAGCGTGAAGACCACGGAGAGCGGCGGCCCGACGGGATATGACGCCGGCAAGAAGGTGAAGGGGCGCAAGCGCCAGGTCATGGTCGATACTGACGGGCGTGGGCTGATCCTCGAGCCGCAGGCGGCCAGATTACAGAAGCGAAATCAGCGACCCCAATCATCTGCGGGCATGTCGCGGCGAATGCCGAGACTGATACAATTCTACCTTTTTGATTAAGTCCAGCTTCGCCATCACTGTTTACCTTACTCCCGGGCCGCGGGATGCCAATCGTGGGAATGAGTCGTCAACGCATGAATATAGTTGGGTCGCTGAACGTCGCTATTCTGGATTCAGATCCGGTATTTTGCGATCGACTGAGCATGCTTCTTGGCATTTTCGGTATCAGACATGTCGACGCTATGCAATCAGCGAAGGAATTCGCCGACATCGTCAGGGCAACAAGCTGCGATCTCGCTTTCGTGGAGATTGCAGACGACTTCGGAGACGTGTGGGCCGGGATGGATAATGTCCGCAAACGCGGCGTCTTGGTCATCGGCGTGAGCGACGACCGCAGCGGTAGAGATTGGGTTTCGGCCGTGCGGCGAGGCGCCGATACGATCCTGCTGAAGCCCTACTACCCGCACCTCCTGCGCGAGATGCTTTTGCATCTCCTGGAAAGCCCGGCGGCGCGTCGCTGTCGGATCGTCCAGTTTCCTGCACAGCCACAACGAAGGCGCCGTCCAGATTGAGTTGACATGGTATCATGAAGCCGTTGAGCATCGTGTGGTACCAAACCGTGAAGGAGATAATCCCGAAGAGCTGCCGGTTCACTGCTGACGTTAGGGCACCTTATGTGGAAGGTTTTATTAACCCGCGGTCGTTAGCGTTATCTTAAGCTTAACACCTCGACCAATCGGGTCGGACCCAACCTCGAGAACCAAAATGCGCGTGCTTTTGATCGAGGATGACAGCGCCACTGCGCAGAGCATCGAGCTGATGCTGAGATTCGATAACCATGACGTCTACACAACCGATCTCGGCGAGGAAGGAGTCCAGCTCGGCAAGCTCTACGATTACGACATCATCATCCTCGATCTCAACCTGCCCGACATGTCCGGCTACGAAGTGCTCCGCAAGCTACGTGTCGCCGAGGTCAAGACGCCGGTTCTAATCCTCTCCGGGCTGTCCGGCGTCGAAAGCAGAGTGAAAGGTCTTGGTTGTGGGGCCGACGATTACCTGGCCAAGCCGTTTCACAGGGACGAGTTGGTCGCGCGCATCCAGGCTATCGCGCGCCGCTGCAAAAGCCACGCCCAAGATGTCGTCATGATGGGCGACCTCGTCGTCAACCTCGATCAGCAGACCGCCACGGTGTCAGGTGTTCCCGTCTTCCTTACCGGCAAGGAGTATCAGGTGCTAGAACTCCTATCGCTTCGCAAAGGAACGGCACTGACGAAGGAGATGTTCTTGAACCATCTTTACGGTGGCATGGACGAGCCGGAGCCCAAGATCATCGACGTCTTTATCTGCCGGCTGCGCAAGAAATTCGGGAACATCAACCCTGGCCGCACTTATATCGAGACCGTATGGGGCCGCGGCTACATGCTGCGCGAGCCAACCGAAGAATTCATGCGACTTATTGCGTAGGTCTGCTGAGCCTGCGCAACGGTCGCGCTTTCTGTAGGCCGCTGGCCTGAGCTCGACAGCCCGAGAAGGGGCTTGCACTTGCAATACAGTGGTGGCCGACAACCCATACCTCGGTCACGGTCTTGCGCGTCCGAGAGTCGCACGCGCAGGTCGCCACCCAATGACCTCATAAGGTAGCTCGCGTCTACTGCCCGCTACGATCCAGCCTTGATCCGACCATGTGCAAAGCAGCGGAGCGACGCCGGTCGTCTCCTCGAATGCGCAGAGCACTTCGACTTTTGCTCCCGACGCGGGCAATCGATCACGAATGAAGACTTCGGTCGCTCGGCCCCCCATCGCGTCCCCCCGGCTGGGTTCAGCCTACGATGCCTGCGCTTCGCTGCTCAACAACATTTGTCGCCGCCCCAGTGGCGGATGTCCACCGGCAGATCGACGGTGCTGCAGGTATTCAGCGTATGACTGATGAGCACGGGGCCTGCCCTCGAGACCTGCGGACTAGAGCACTTTCCGATCGGCGGGACTCGTGGTGGGATTCCCGAATCGGCTGCGGCCTGATTCAAGCTTCGTGCTGGCGCGAGGAGGCCGGCACGCATGGGCCAGCCGTTGTCGCTCGATCTTCGTGAACGCGTCGTCGCCGTCGTCGATGGCGGCCTTTCGCGGCGCCAGGCGGCGGCCCGCTTCTCGGTCAGCCCGACGACCGCGATCCGCTGGTGCCGGCGCAAGGCGTCCGGCAACCTGGCGCCGGCGCGCCAGGGCGGCGATCGCCGGTCGCACCGCATCGAGGCGCATGCCGACTTCATCCTCGCCGAGGTCGCGGCCGCTCCCGACGTCACGCTCGAGGACCTGCGCACGAAGCTGATCGACGCGCGCGATGCGCGCTTCGGCCTCACGACGATCTGGCGCTTCTTCGACCGGCGCGGCATCACGTATAAAAAAAGACCGCGCACGCCGCCGAGCAGCAGCGCGCCGACGTGAAGGCGGCGCGCGAGGCCTGGTTCGAAGGCCAGCTCGACCTCGATCCCGACACGCTCGTCTTCATCGACGAGACGGGCGCGACGACCAAGATGGCGCGCCTGCGAGGACGGGCGCCGAGAGGCGAGCGCTGCCGGGCCGCGGTGCCGCACGGCCATTGGAAGACGACGACCTTCACCGCCGGCCTCACCACCCGCGGTCTCGTGGCGCCGATGCTCATCGACGGCGCGATGGACGGGCCGGCCTTCCGCGCCTACGTGACGACGGTGCTCGTGCCGGAGCTGCGCCCCGGCGACATCGTGGTGATGGACAACCTGCCGGCGCACAAGGTGGACGGCGTCCGCGAGGCGATCGAGGCGGCGAGGGCGAAGCTGCTCTACCTGCCGGCCTACTCGCCGGACTTCAACCCGATCGAGATGGCGTTCGCGAAGCTGAAGGCCCTGCTGCGCGCCGCCGCACCACGAACCATCACGGCGCTCTGGAAGACCATCGCGGAAGCAATCGAGCGCTTCGGGCCGGCCGAATGCCAAGCCTACCTCGCTGCCGCAGGATACGACGCCACCTGATGGGAAAATGCTCTAGCTCGTCAAATTCGCGCGTGTGCGCCTCACCGCAGAGGTTTCAGGTTTCATACTCGCTCGGCCAGCTCGCGCTGCATCCGTCGATCGTCGTCCGTCGCACGAGCGTCGCTTTTCGACCCCACATGGAAGTCTCTCCTTCCACCCGGAGACGCGCGATGACTCGCACCGCAGACGATGATGTACCGACCTTCATGGTCTGCTTCACAGAAGGCACTTGGCTCGTGGAGGCTAAATGGGCCGACGGCAGAACCGGTCCAACGATCGCCTTCGAACATGAATCCGAGGCGCGGATCTGGATCGCCCGCGACGCACCTGCCTGGGCTCGCCGTTTTGTCTCGAGTGAAAGCGACTTACTCGAGCCTGTGCGACGGGAACGCCATTACGCCACGCACTTTTGAATGGATGCACGCTGTCGTCGATCGATTAGGCATGCCCGGCGACAGAGCCGAACGGTGCCTACGCGTTGCGTCCCTTGGGAGAGACCTGCGGACTAGAGACTGAATAAAGTAGCAGTGTGCTTAGGCCGAATCCGAACCGCCGACAAAGCAGTTCGTGAGTACGCACGTGCTACTCTACTCTGGCGAATCCATGGTCCAACGTCCAGCCAATAGGCCGGGTCAAAACAGCGAAATCAGAGCTATTTCCCCGACTATCAGGGCGGCTCCACCCAGCCGAACTGGACCGGCCTCGACTTTACGCATGCCGAGCCATCCGAGATGGTCCATTGCGACGGACGTCAGAAGATTGGCAGTGATAGGGAGCCCATTGAAGGCGCCAGCTCCGACCTTGTCGACGAACAGCAGGCCAGCGAAGACAGCCACCGCGCCGGTGATGCCCGCCAGCGGCATCCACCAGCGGACGCCTGCGACGTCCTCACGGGTCGGCAGTGGCGACGGCCGCAAACAGGAACACCACTGTGAATATTAAGACGACGGGGATGAACGACACGCTTGCTGCGAGGGCGGTTCGCAGCTGAGCGTTCCAGACGACGCCGACCGCCATCAGCGAGCCGGCAACGATGATGAAGGGATAGAGCAGCTTGCTGGCCACGCTCTGCCCTTCGCTATCATCGCTCTTGCCGCCTATGCACCACCTTTGTGAACCGATCTGCTAGTGATATCATTCCGGCGATGACTAAGCCGCAGCGCCGGCCTTCTTCTCGCTCTTGGCCTTCGCTTTTTCGGCCCGCTTCGCGGCCTTCTCTTTGGCTCGCTCTCGGCGCTCAAAGTCGAAGCTCGGTTTCCGTGCCATTGGTCTCGTTCCTGCGCAGCTGATCAGGCGGCTCAATGCTCTAAAAGTTTGGAGTATGAGCCGCCTAACGCTTCCGCCGATCCTTCTTGATCGCCGCCTCCATTGCCTCGACGACCTCCGTCGCTGGTCCGCTCAGCTTCGGGACGTCTGCTGCCAGAAAGCCGTGCGTGCGGAGCCAATCTGCCAGCGCTGGACGGATCTATCGAAACGCCTGACCACAAGGGGCGCACCGCGGACGAAGCCAATGACGAAGAAACGGAAGAGAAACGCAACGCGGGGCGCCGGCTCGAGGAGCGCGCCGTCTGCGATATCGAAGCGAAGGTCGAGCCGAGCGATAGGTTGGCCATTGCTTGCCGGGTGAGAGACCTGACAACCAACGGGCTCAAGCTACAGATCGCCGCAACGCTGCACTTGCGTGATGAGTTCGACGTGCTGCTTCCTGTCATTGAGGGCACGTTCCAGCGCTATCGCGTGAGAACGATTTGGCGAAAGGACGACGTGATCGGTGGCGAGTTTCTGACTCCGCATGCCCATTGAGCGCTGAGCCGCAAAGCTCTTCGCGGCGTGCGTCATTGTCGCTTCTCGTTGGCGTCGGACAGCAACGAGAGTCGAAGCTCCTTCAGCCGCGCCACGAGGGCCGCACGCGCGCATCACAAACGAACCTTTTGATCTCCGCGTCAGGCACGGCTACGGATCGCAAGGCGACAACCTTCTCACGTAGCTCGTCCAGGACAAACTAGCCGCGTGACCGTCGTGGGGCATAGCCTCGGTAGTGCCTTGGCGACCTATCTGGCGTTCGATTTGGCTTCGCATGCGGGAGATCGCGTCAGCGCTTGCGTTTCGCCTGTCCGCGAGCAGGCGATGCGGTCTGGGCCGCCGTCCCCGATGCGGCATTCGGCGAACGCTACCTCGTCGTCAACTATCTTCTCGACCTAGTGCCGCAGCTGCCGGCCGGTCCTGATTATGCGACGGCGCATCGCGAACTTGTTCTCAGGCCAAGCACCGCGGAGGCCCAAATCAAGGTCGACCTGGAGAGCGATCATCACGTGCTATGCTACGCCCCGATGCTGTCCTATCCGTCGTTCCTCGCGCACGAAGCCGCGCTGCTCCCTATCGATCAAAGCGAACGGGCAAGTGTCCTTGGCGACGCTTCGACGGTCACCGAGGAAGCAAAGCTTCTCGAGCACCTTGTCGATGCGGGTGCGCAGATCGTTAGCCCCGGCACCTTGCTAAAGACCATGGCAAAATTCAGCGTCGCTTGACGGCGTCGGAAGTGCCGACACGCGGGATGCGGGCGCGGCTGTCAGCCAGTCACGGCAGATGATTTGCCGGGCAAAAAATGGGGAAGGGAAATGCATGTGACGATGGAGCACGGCGAGGCCGCGATCCAAGGAGCGCGAAAGAAGGCGTAAGAACTCAAGACGCAGACGTGCGTCGCGATTGTCGACTCCGGCGCGAATTTGAAGGGCGTTCCTGCGAATGGGCGACGCGTGGGTCGGATCGATGGACATCTCAATCAAAAAAGCGAAGACAGCCGTGTCCTTTGAAATGCCGACCGGTGCGATTGGGAAACTGTCACAGCCGGGCGGGTCCTATTCGGGATCGAGCACTCCAAAAAAGGACTGATCAGGTTTTCTGGCGGGCTCCGATCGTAGACGAGCACGGGGACTCGTGGACGCGATCGACGTCAGCGGCAGCTCCGTGAAAAACGATGAAGCCGTTGCGAAGGCAGGCGTCGACGTTCTTGGAGTGGGCGAGCTGGCAGAGCATCCTTGGCAGACCTGGTCAAACTCAGCGCCGGCCTGCCCGTCTCGGAAAACAGCAGACGATTACCTTGCCTCTGTCAGAGTGGCCGGGCACTGACGCCTTATTGCGGCCGGCGCGGTGCACGGGCCACGCTCAAGCTCTTCCGGCCGAGCGATGAACGCTCACGTCTCTTCGCGAAATCCTATCGAATCCGAACCAATCCAGATGGAACCGTATTGCGGGCGATCTTCAAAGCAAAGCTCTCATAATCCGAACCCACCGACCTGCCTCGGATAGATTCAATCAATCGGATTATATCCGATTGACAGTATCTATTCGAAGCAGCCAAATTTTTCACTTGACACGAACCCCGCCTATCGCCGAAATTGCAAGTGCGACGAGGCGCTCAGCTGCTTCCAAAGGCAGATTTTAAAACCGGCACCGTAATCTAGATCTGCCGTCTTCGGCTTTGGTTCCTTTATGAATTGGAACCGACCAAAACGTCCAACAACCGTGTGCTCTGATGTAACAATGAGACGTCCTTGCCTTTTCTATGGGAGAAGACAATGCTGAATTCGTTCTTCGGCGATGAAGTGCTGAAGGTGGAGACGCATGCGAATCTAGTCGCAGCGCGTAAGGCTGGAGCAATCGAACAAGGTGGTTGTCGGCATCGATACGAGATGCAGCGAACCTGCGCGATCGCCGTCACCGTCCAGCGCTTCCCGACCCAATATGGTGACTACGTCACCATCCTCGGTCTGCCGACGCTGCTTGCGGAAGTCGAAGAGAATATTTTCGAGCGCCTCTCGCATGACGAAGCCGTGTTCTTTCCAGAACGCGTCATCGAGGCCATTGGGGTGGGTTGCGATCTTTCCACCATCGGCTGGGCGCTGTTGCAAGCCACTATTCTCGAACATGAAGGCTTGGGACATCGTCTCGTTACAAAGATCGTCACAGCGTGCGCGCGGTATCTTGACCCGCTCATCGCTGGGGGCCGGGTCGATTCGATCGATGCTCGGGAACTGGCGGACGAAGCCGCTCGCGTCGCTCGCCTCACGGTCACGGCGACGCGAGGAGATTCTCATCCCGCCCACGATGTCGTCCTCATCGCCCAAGGCGCCATGCTGGCTGCCGCCTCAACGCTTCAGCATAAGAACGCGGTCTATGACGTACGCATGGAAGATACCTGCCACAGGATCATCCTCGACACGCTAAAGCCGGTCATCGAAAGTCCGGGTGGCGCGACCGAGATGGCGGAGCGTCTCATTCGTTTGTTGCACGAAGCCTCAAGCGAGAACCTGATTAAGCCGGACGCCGATCGTCAGCTCCCATACTATGGAGCGTCGAGCCCCGTGCAGCTGGACGAGCGCCCCAAAGCCCGAGCGAAAACGCGGCGTGCTCGCGTCGAGTCAGCCTAGGATCAGGGTTTTATAGGGACGGTGAGCCACGCCGCTCACCGTCTTCAGCCGTAACGATATTCACGAAGGTCGGTAGCAAACGCAATCAATCTCGACGAGCGCTCCCCTGCCTAAGGCCGCGACACCGATCGTCGTCCGGCTCGGAAGATCGCGGTCTTGCGGAAACACCCCGACATACACGCGGTTGAACGCGGCGAAGTCGCGCTCGAACTCCTTTAGGTAGATCCGGATGAAGGCGACGTCTCCAAAATCGTAACCGGCGTGCCGCAGAATCCGAGCGAGGTTTTCGAAGCACATTCGGCTTTGGGCCTCGATCCCTTCCGTTAGCGGCGCCGAGGGGGCGTCCGGATCGGTCGGCAGCTGCCCGGTGACGTGTAGCCAACCTCTGGCCTCGACAGCGTGCGCGTAAAGCGACGACGGCGGCGGCGGAGCAGCGTTGGCGACGACGTGATGGATCTTGGCGCTCATGGTTCGTCTCCTGAGGCGGGTTGGAACAGCTGGCCGCTTACGCGCTCGATGTGCAAAGCGATGTCCGGCGCGCCCGTCATTTCGCCGAAGCTGCCTCGGGTCATCGGCCCGAACGCCCAGAGGTTCGGAAGCGCCTGGCCCTCCCCATCGATCAGGCGGCTTTGCCGGTCCACCGCGAGACCGAGACCGGCGTCGTCGATGCGGCCGTAGCCGGCGGTGAGGAGCGTGGCGATCAGCGGGTTCTTACGCAGGTCGCGATCGGGACCGGTGCAGAGGACGACGGCATCGCTGCGAACCTCGGCGAATGCTCCGTCGCTGCGCCGCAGGCGTGTCTTGAAACCGCTTTCGTCGAGCGAGATGCCGCAAGCGGCCGCCTTTTCGATGGAGAGCCTGCCGTCTGCTCGAGCTTGCCGAAGCGCGGCGTCGATCTGCGGCGCGATACGGAAGCGATGGACTTCCCAAAACGGCAGGATGCGGCGAACGATTTTGCGCTTCTCGTGAATCGGCAGGGCGTTCCAGATGTCGGGCAGGATGGCGCGCAGGCTGTCGACGACCGGATGCCACCCGACTCTCGGCGACATCTCGCGCGCCCGTCGCCGAACCAACTTCAGGAGGTCGATCGCTTTCCGCGGTAGCGGGGCGCCTCCGAGGATGTCGAGGTCTGAGATGAAGGCGCCATGCGCGAGCGGGAGCAGCCCGCGACGCGATACGGCTGTCATCAGCCCTCTGTGACCGCGAGCCTCCAGGCTTGCCACGACGTCTGCCATGGTCAGTCCGGTACCGATGATCGTCACGCTGTCTCGCGGCGCGATGGCCGCAAGGGCGTCTTCGGCCCAAGGGTTTGAGACGAACTTCTGATGCGCGGCGACGTCGGGCGAAACCGAGCAAGGCGCGCTTGGCGGCGCGTGGCCGAAACACAGCGCTACCTCCTCGGCAAAGAGCTGTGCGCCGTCGTCGCACGCGATCTGCCAGGCGGCGCTTTCTCCGGCCTTGGTCATGCGGATGGCGGAAGATCGCTGGTGCCGTAACGTGACGCGGGGATACGCATGCGCGGCCGTATCGCGGAGGACCTCGGCGACGAAGCTGCCATAGGCCTGCCGCAGCGGAAAGGAGTTGCCTTGGCCGTCATCGCTCTCTTCGTCGGGGAGAACGCCTTTGGCCAGAAACCAGTGGGTAGCAGCGGGAGGATCCTCAGCACTCAACCCCATGCGATCGCTTGGGACGTTGATCCGATGAGCTCTGTCGTTTGTGCTGTACGCGATTCCGCGGCCGAGCTCGGCGGCGGGCTCGATGATCGTAACGTCGAGTTGCCCCTTAGTGGCGCGGATCGCGTGAATGGCGACGAGCGCGCCTGTGAAGCCGCCGCCGACGATGACGAGCCGTCGTCCGAGCGGGGTCACGTCTGGCCCTCGATGAACGCCAACGCGGCCGAGAAGCATGCCACCGGGGCTTCTGCCACGCCGACGCCGATCCAACCGCTCTGGCCGTCGCGATGTCCGATCCCCGTGTGAATGCGCACGGGCCGGCCGGCGCTGACGACGCGCGCGGCGTCGAGCCCGGCGCCTACTCCTGCAGGCCCGCAGAGCGCAGGCGCGAAGAACGGGTGACGCCCGACGAACAGTCCGCGCATCGCGCAGCCGGCCTCGCGAGCTTCCGCCCAATCGCGGCCCATCGATCTGGCGATTTCCGGCGACGCATGGGCGATGGCGCCGCCGAGCCCGTAGGCCTCGACGATCGCGCTATCGCCCAAGTCCGCTTGCGCATCGGCAATCGTGAAGGGCGCGAAGAAGCCGCCGATCGGGGCCGAGGCGGGCGCAGTGAACCAGCGGCGCCCAGCGCCGGCGATGCGGATGCCGCAGTCCGCTCCGTTGCGCGACAGGGCCGTGATGACGCTCGACCCTGGGACGCCGTCCGCGCTATCGAGCGCCAGCTTCGCAGCCGCCATTGCGTAGTTGAGAAAATGCTGCGGGTTGGCGAAGAGCCACCTGCGGAGCCTCGTGTCGAGATCGGGTAGCGCGCGGATGAACGCCATCATCCCTCCGATGTTGCGCTGGTGCACGTCGTCGCCGAGCGCGACGCCGTCGGCGATCAATGGCACCACCGGCAAGCCCTCAGGTGGAAGAGCTTGTCCAAGGGCGTCCGCGAACGCGCCGTCGATCCAACGCAGCGCCTCGGCCGTAGCATCCTCGTAGACGCCGAAGCGCAAGGCTCGGCGTCCAGACTCCGCCAGCGTCGCGAAGGCGACACCGGCTCCGTTGCGGTCCACCACGCGGGCAACCTTTTGCCCGGGTCGCACCACGCCGGCCATCGGCGAGACCGTCTTGAGGTCGTGATTGGCATGGAGGCGGATCTGGCCGTCGAGGACCAGGCGGCGCGCGTCTTCGAGCGTTCCGGCCCAGCCCTCGTGGACAACGGCTCCCGCCAGCGCGTTCAGGACCAACGTGGGGATCAAAGATCGATCGGCGAACGGGGGCCCGGCGTGGCCAAGTTCTCCGTCGCCGAGCTTCAGAGCGTCCGAGGCTCGTTCCAAGCCGACGATAATCGGGTCGGCTCGCAGAATGCGTTTTGTCGCCTCTTCGTTAGCGTCGTTCTGTCGGCGCTTATCCAGCATATCGGCTCAGGAAGCGGCGGGCCCGCTCAGTTTGAGGATTGGAGAAGAAGTCCTTGGGCGTTCCGGCCTCGACGACACGACCAGCATCGAGGAAGACGACACGGTCGGCGACGTCGCGAGCAAATGCCATCTCATGGGTGACGATCACCATTGTGAGTCCCTCCGCGGCCAGTTCCCGCATCACTGCGAGCACCTCGCCAACCATCTCGGGATCGAGCGCGCTTGTCGGCTCATCAAAGAGGATGACCGCGGGATGCATCGCCAATGCGCGGCTGATGGCGACGCGCTGTTTCTGCCCACCCGACAAGGTGTGCGGGAAAGCATCAGCCTTGTCGGCAAGCCCGACGCGCTCGAGCAGCCGTCGGCCTTCGCGGATTGCCTCGGCCTTCGCTCGCCCGAGCACGTGGATGGGAGCTTCGACAACGTTGCCGAGCACGCTCAGGTGAGGCCACAGCGCGAAGTGCTGGAACACCATGCTGACGCGAGTCCGCGCGCTCGCAAGTTCTCGCCGCGACATAGGGCGCGTCTTACCACTCGAGGTCGGTACGCGGCCGAGCGGCGCGCCATCGAGCACGACGGTGCCGGATGTCGGCTCCTCGAGCCAGTTGAGACAGCGCAACAGCGTCGACTTTCCCGACCCGCTGGGCCCGATGACGCAGATGGTCTCGCCCGGCGTGACGTCGAGCGAGATGTCGCGCAAGACTTCGATGCCGTCGAACGCCTTGCAGATGGCCCGGGCCGAGATAGCCGGTGTCGCGCGTTCAGCCAAAGCGCACCCTCCTGGCTCTCGACAGCCGCCGGATGCAAATTTCGACCCCGAGGCAGAGGATCCAATAGAGCGCCACTGCGACGACGAACGGTACGAACGGCGAAAACGCGCGCGCGTTGACGAAATTGGCGGCGAAGGAGAGTTCCTGCACGGTGATGATCATCAAGAGGGCTGTGTCCTTGATCATCATGATCAGCTGGTTTCCGATGACCGGGGCGGCGTCGACGAAGACCTGCGGCAGGATGATGCGTCGATAAAGGCCGAAGCGGGTGAAGCCGAAGGCGGCGGCGGCCTCGATATGATCTTTAGGAATGGCGACCGCGGCGGAACGGACGATCTCGACGAGGTAGGCCGTGTTATAGATGACGAGCGTCGCGAGACCGGCCCACCAGGCATCAAAGCTCAGGCCAAGCTCCGGCAGGCCGTAGTAGATCACGTAGGCCAGCAAAAGAAACGGCACGCATCGCAGGAGATCGACGCATTCGCAGCCGATGGCGCGCAGCGGGCGCGGCGCCTCGATCAGGCCGATCGCACCGAGGCAGCCCAAGGGAATGCTGATCGTCGCACAGATGAGCGCCAGCGCGACGGTGTTGGCGAGGCCGGCGAAGAACATCCCGCGCTCTGCCCAGATGGTTGCGAGGCCGTTCATCGTGTGTCGTATCCATAGCGTCGCGCGATGCGCCGCTCGACGAGGCGCTGGCCGCGTACGATCACGACGATGAGCGCGGTGTAGATCGCCGTCGCCGCAAGGAAGGGGGGCAGCGGCTCATAGGTGTCGGCTCCGATGCGGCTCGCAGCGCGCGTGATTTCAACAACGCCGATGACCGCGACTGCCGGTGTTCCTTTCAGGAGAATGGTCATCTCGCTGGCCAACGGCCCAAGGCTGGAGCGCCACAACTGTGGAAAGACGATCCGACGAAACGTCGTGAACGGGGTCAGACCATGGGCGCGGGCCGCTTCGAGCTGCTCGTGTGGAAAGGTGATGAGTGCCGAGCGCCAGATCTCGCAATCAAACGCGGCCGTGTTGAGTGCTAGCGTCAGAGCGGCTGCGGGTATCGGCTCGAGCCTGATTCCGAGGCCGGGCAAAGCGAAGAAGACGAAGAGCGCCATCGTGACAATGGGCGTCGCCCTGACGATGCTGACATAGGTCGCGACGAGACCGGCAGCGATCGGGACGCGCCCCCAGCGGATGAGAGCCATCGCCAAGCCGAGCGGTAGACCGGCGGCGATGCCCACGATCGAAAGCCCGGCGGTCACGCCGGCGCCCGACACCAGGGTCCAAAAGGCAGCAGGCGTCATGCCGACCGAACTGTAGGCTGGGAACCGAAGGCCGAGGCAGACGGGTTCGGGGTCTTCGACAAGCGCCTAGATCCCGCGGTTCACTTGGTGGGTGTCGTCGGCATGTCCTTGAAGGTCGTGCCGAGCCACTTCGCTTGCAGTTCGTAGAGCGAACCGTCCTCGCGCGCCTTGGACATGAAGGCGTCGAGGTAGGCGAGAAGCGACTCGTTACCCTTGGCGACGGCCCACGCCGCATAAGCCGACCGCGCCACGGCTTGCCCCATCCGGAATCTGTTGCCGTGTTCCTTGGTGAGGCTCGTCAGGTTG
Source organism: Beijerinckiaceae bacterium (assembly GCA_965277735.1). Lineage (GTDB taxonomy): Bacteria > Pseudomonadota > Alphaproteobacteria > Rhizobiales > Beijerinckiaceae > RH-AL1. Next base: position 1,062,728 of record CBDIDO010000003.1, on the reverse strand, counting down.
ACGACACCGTTGATGACGTAGTCGAGGCGCCCGGTGGCAAGATCCTGGTAGGCCTCGGGAAAGGACGTGTACTGCACGACCTTGCCGAGCTTGCCGCCGTTCTTGGCGAGAATCTCGCCAAGATCATCGAGCGCCGCATAGGACGCGCCGCCCGATTGCACACCTACAGTTTTGCCGGCGAGATCCGCCACGCTTTTGATAGCGCTCTCGTCGGTGCGGACGACATAGTACTGCGTTGCCTCCGCAATCGGCATGGTGAAGTCGAGGCTCTTGATTCGCTCCGGCGTGATGACCGCCGCGGTCAGGGCAACGTCATACTTTCCGCTGGCGACGCCGGCGAGCAGCCCCGACCAAGGGATAATCTGCTGCTCGATCTTGAAGGGCGACTGCTTCTTCAGGAGTGCCAAGAGTGCATGATCGAGGCCCATGGGCGTCCCATCGCTTACGTATTCGAAGGGCTTGTAATTGTCCTCCGTGGCGACGGTCATGGTGCCTTTGGACTTGATCTCGTCGAGCGTCGCGGCGGCAGCGCTGAGCGTTGTTAGGATCGCGATCGAGGCCGCAAGAACCGGCATGATGCGGCGATAGGACGGCGACTGAAGCATTAAACGCTCCTTCGGTCAGAGTTCAAACGGCGGCGCAACGGCAGACAAGATCGATCTCCACACGCGCGTCATAGGCGAGCCCGGTGACGCCCACGCAGGTCCGCGCGGGCAGCCGCTCCACCGGGAAGTAAGAGCGATAGGTCGCGTTGAACTGCGCGTAGTCCTCTCGGAAATGCGTGAGGTAGGCACGCGCCATCACGACCTGCTCGAGGCCGAGGCCGAGGCTGTCGAGGACAGCGACGAGGTTCGCCATTACGTTGCGGGTCTGCGCCTCGATTCCCGCCGGGAGCTGGCCGGGCTGATCCGGCGTGTCGGGCATCTGCCCGGTGACGAACACGAAGCCTGCGCTTTCCACCGCATGGCTGAACGGAGCCACTGGCGGCGGCGCTCCGAGCGCCATGTGGAACTTGAGATCGTCTGGACGTCTCCAAGACACCATCAGGCGAAAGCTCCCCAGCAAGACCGTCGTGCTCACCTTGGAGCAGCAAAGGTCAGGCCAACACAATCCGGAAATAATTGCTTTTAAATCCACGTTTTCGAGCGATTTCGACTAGGGTCAGCCTGATAGCCTGTAAACGGCAAGCCGATTGCAACTTGGCCTTTCACTAGCCGCATCGTGACAATTGCGGCCGTATCAGCTGCAAGTCTATTAGCGTTACCCGAGCTGACACGCTCCGTCATTTGTGGCGGCCTTGCCGAGGAGACAGAGAGTGCAGCATCATCAAATTGCTACCAATGGCGTCACAATCCATGCGGTCGAGCTTGGCTCCGGGCCGGCTGTGCTATTCTGCCACGGCTTCCCGGACACATGGCGCGGCTGGCGGCGGCAGATGGAGGCGGTGGGTGCGGCGGGTTATCGCGCGCTATCACTCGACATGCGCGGGTACGGCGGAAGCTCGGCTCCTGATAGTGCAGAGCTTTACACCCCCTTTCACACAGTGGGCGACCTGATCGGAGTGCTCGACGCGCTTGGGGTAAGCACGGCGACGATCGTTGGACACGATTTTGGCGCCAGTGTCGCCTGGAACGCCGCGATGATGCGGCCGGATCGGTTCACAGCAGTGTTCGGCTTGAGCGTGCCGTTTCAGGCGCACACCGGCAAGAGCTTCCTAACTGGCAAGGCCGACGGGTTGTCGAAGCTTCTGCCTGTTACCGAAGACAGCTTGCGCCAGTCCCTACCCGGCCTTCGTGGATTCATGGCGTTGGATGGAATCGGCCATTGGCCCCAGCTTGAAGCTGCTAGCGCGGTGAACGAGGCGCTCCGGGGCTTCCTCGACGCCTGCGCAGGAAACACGGAAGATACTCTTTTGACGTCGCGACCCATACCGTCGTAACGAGTGAGCGTCGTAACTACGGGCATCAGAACAGTCTCGGGACGATCGGCGGAGCTGGTCGGGGTTGCGGACGCTGATCCCCCGTTGCGGTTAGGAGGGCGGCCTGCGCTGTCGATCGACGCTAAACTTTGACCCCTGATTGGAGTGCGCCCCTTCGAGGATCCTGTCGGCATCGGGAAATGCACATCGGCAAGGTCTTTCAGAATCTGCGCGCAATCGAAGGCGGCGCGTCGATCCCAGACCCGACCTGGCGCCATCCTAGAGCGTCACCAGCATCAAAAAAATGTTGGCGGTGCCGTTACGCTCGAACTCGCGGTTCATGATCCGAGAAGCCCTCGGACGACTAACGCCACCCGCTCGCTGCGCGCGCTAGGCCTGATCCGACCCGAGCGCTCGAGCGCCGCGAGCCCGTGGAGGGCCGCCCAGAACGTCTCGGTCACGACGTCGACGTCGGCGCCTGACGAGGCGACGACGGCGGCAAGCGCTGCGAAGGCGTCCCTCAATTCGGATTTGGTCTTGGCTTCGGCGAAGCACAGACCGATCGGCAGGGTAAACATGGCCTCGTAAAGCGCCGGGTGCTTTCGCGCGAAGGCAAGGTAGGCGTTGGCGACGGTCTTGGGCGGGTCGCAACGGTCGCTCGAGCCGTGCGCGGCCTTGCGCAACGCAATCGTCAAGCCCCGAAAGCCTTCGACGGCGACCGCCGCGACGATGGCGTCCCTGTTCTCGAAATGGGAATAGAGGACCGGCTGGCTGTACTCGATCTCCTCCGCCAGGCGCGGATGGTGACGGCGGTCCATCCCTCGCGTTCCGCGATGAGGCGCGCCGCCGCGGTGATGCGTTGCTCGCGCTCGGCGCGCTCCCTGCTCTTTCGCTCGGCGATTCCCAAGCTTCGATCCCCCGGCGACGGACGGCGACGCGCCCGAGATCATAGGACGGCTTTCACTGGCGTGCGAATGGACTGGCGTTGTTGCTGGCGCTTGGCAATCATCGTGATCGGCGCCCGCTACTTGGCGAGCCCGACCATCGCGACACGCAGCTTCGGCCTGCCGCTTCCCGAAGCGGGCGTGAACGTCACCTGGTGGCTCCGCCTCAAGGGGGTGCGCGATATAGCGCTGGGCCTGAACGTCCTGACCTTCATGATGTGGGGCTGGCCAGCGGCGGTTGGCGCCGTCCTCATGGTCGAGGCCATTGTCCCTCTAGGGGACATGCTGCTCATCCTCGCCGCGAAAGGCTCGGCCCGGAGCGCCTTCGGCATCCATGGCGTCACGACGGCACTGATGATCCTCGCAGCGGTCCTCTTGATCACTGGAGCGCCCTGAGATGCTGCGCGTCGTCTCGATCTGTCTGCTCGTCGTCGGTTTTTTCGGCGCAGGGCTCTTCAACGCGATCGGCACGCCGGCGACGCAAAGCGACTTCGTCCGCTGGGGCTATCCCGCGTGGTGGTGCCGCCTGACCGGCGGGCTGGAGATGGCGGACGCCGCTCTGATGCGCTTCCCGGCCTTCGCGAAGCCGGCCTGATCCTGGGAGCCGTGATCGTCGCGGCGGCGGTGTTCACCGTCGTTCGCCGCCGTGAGCTTTCGCACCTCCTGCCGCTCGGCCCCTTCGTCACCCTGCTCACGCTGGCGGCGATCCCGTCGTGACAGCGACCCGACCAGAGGCTGTCGCGCTCCGGCGGGTTCGCGGCGAGGGGCGCTTTCGTCGGCGGCGAGCAGGTCGCCGGCAGGCCTTCGATCCCGTTACGCATAGCGCCTGGCGAGAAAGGCGCAGACGAGTAATTGGACCTGATGAAAGATCATCAGCGGCAGAACGATCAAGCCGACGGCGTGCCCGGGGAAGAGGATCGTCGCCATCGGGATGCCGCCGCCATGCTCTTCTTGGAGCCGCAGACACGATGGCAATCTCGTCCTCGATCGAGAAGCGCAGATGGCGGACACAGCGACGGTGGTGCCGATCACGAGGCCGAGGGTGAGCGCGTCGAGCGCGCCCACGATCGCGAGGTCGGCGATCGATAGCTGCGTCCAGATTTCGGCGACCATGCCGGCGCTGAACGCCGCGTAGACGACGAGCAGGATCGAGCCCCGGTCGACGACCGAGATGAGGAGGCGGTGTCGCGCCAGCCAGTCGCAAATCCATGGCCAGGCGGCCTGGCCGACGGCGAACGGCACGAGAATCTGCAGCCCGATCTCGACGAGGCTCTTCGGCGAGAGTCCGACGCCGGCGGCCGGAAGCAGGATCGAGACGAGCAGCGGCGTAAGGACGACCCCGAGGATTGGAGACCGACGCGCTGCAGTGCGCGGCCGGCACGTTGCCGCGCGCGATGGAAGTGAAGGCAAACGACGACTGAACGGTCGACGGCAGCAGGCAGAGGTAGACGAGGCCGACCACGAGATCGTGCTGCGGGAGCCGGATGGACCCGAGCGCAACCCCGGGATCGGGAACGGGCCCTAGGTGGCGTCGAGAGCAAGCGCCTGCGGGCGACGCCGCGGCTTTCGCCCGCATGCTCGATGTTTCGAGCAGCCGATGATCGCCTTCCCGAGCGACGTGCGCGTCTGGCTGGCGACCGGCCACATCGACGTGCGCAAGGGCGTCGACGACCTGTCCTGCTGGCCCAAGAGACGCTGAAGCGCGATCCGAACGACGGGCATCTGTTCGTCTTCCGCGGCCGTCGCGGCGACCTGACCAAGGTCATCTGGCACGACGGCCGGGGGATGTGTCTGTTCTCCAAGCGGCTGGATCGCGGGCGGTTTCTCTTGCCGTCGGCGGCCGACAATACGGTGACGATCCCCTGGGCGAGCTCGGCTAACTTCTCGACTGCATCGATCGGCGCGCGCCCCAGAAGACGTGGCGACCGCGCGCCGCTGGATAACACCGGATGGAGCCGCAGCCTTCGCCGCGTGCCGTCGAGCTTGCTCAAGTTGGCAGCAATGCTGGCACGACGCGGATCAGGCCGAGCTCCTCGGCCGCTTCGGCAGCGTCGCGCAGCGAGCGGCCGGCGGCGTGCCCACATTTTCGTCGCGCCAAAGGGCGTCCGGCCAATTGCTTTTCTTTTCGGCGTCGCTAAGTCGATTTTGTGGGAGAGCAAACTTGAGAAACAACCTGCGCGTGGCCTGCAACTGCAATGGTCTCCGTGTGTCGGGAACTTACGAGGTCAGTGGTGACTGGCTCATTCTGTGTTTGCCCTTTGGCGCGCATCGCGTCCGGCTCGGCATCACAAACCCTCGACGACTCGCCACGAGGCTAATGAAAAACATCTGCATGAAGGCCGTTGCACAAATGGCCGCCGAGGTTCCGCAATCATCCTGCTCCTCAAACGTGTCCGACAAAGCTCAGCAGATGATCCGCGTTCAGCGCGACAAAATCGCGGCGATGGCATCCGATGACCCACAGCGAGTCAACGAAGAGGGCATGCTGGATCAAATGATCACAAACGCTCGGTTGATCGATGCGGCCAGCTTTCTGCTCAATCCGCAGTCCGTCTCAGGATCGTCCCACGCAGAAGACGCCGTCGTCACTGCCCAGCCGCAAACATAAGCAGTCTCGATGACAGGACTTCATGCGCCAGAGAGCGATGGCGCGGCCGTCCTGAACCCCGTTGCTGCCTGCGTGGCCCGGGCCAGAAGAGCAGGATCGGATACACCCTGGCTGTCCCGACGCGGGGTATATGACGCCACCAGCCTAGCTGCCTCGTCGTCCGTCAGGGCGATCGAGAGTGCCGCGACTGCGTCGTCGATATGCTTGGTCTTGAGCGCTCCAACGATCGGCGCGGCGACGACAGGGTTTCGATGCAGCCACGCGAAAGCGATCTGCGCCTGGCTGACCCCACGTTTCGTAGCGACGGCGCCGACGGCCTCGACGATTTTTCGATCGCTTTCCGACGTGGCCTCGTCGACGTAGGGCCACTCTGCTTCTGAGCGCGCGGTGGTTTCGCCCCAGTGTCGAGCCAAACGGCCACGCGCAAGCGGACTATAAACGATTGTTTGTACGCCTTCGTCGGCACAAAGCGGCAGCATCTCGTGTTCTTCTTCTCGCGCAAGCAGATTGTAGGTATCCTGCATCGACACGAAGCGCGCCCAACCGTTAGCTTTCTGCAGATGCAGCGCCTTGCTGAACTCCCAGGCCATCATGGACGAGGCGCCGAGATAGCGCACCTTGCCGATCTTCACGAGATCATGCAGAGCCTCCAGCGTCTCTTCCCAGGGCGTCCTCTGATCGCGACGATGGATCTGGTAAAGGTCGATATAATCCATGCCGAGCCTGCGCAAGCTATGGTCGACCTCTGTCATGATCGCCTTACGTGACAAGCCGAGAGCGTTTGGGCCGTCACGCGTCGGTGCGCTCAGCTTGGTAGCAACAACGACCGCATCGCGATTGATGAGATCCTTCAGCGCTTTCCCCAGTACCTCCTCGCTCGACCCGTTCGAATACATGTTGGCGGTGTCGAAAAAGTTGATGCCGGCTTCGATCGCCTGACGGACCAAGGCGCGGCTGGCGTCCGCATCCAGCGACCAAGCAGGATAGCCGCGGGACGGGTCGCCAAAGCCCATGCAGCCTATGCAGAGTGGTGAGATCTCGAGACCTGTGCGACCCAGCTTGACGTATTGCATGCACCCTCCACGTCGCTGTATAATCGGACAACAGTCCGTTCGAGTGGTCAATACGGACGGCTGTCCGCTTAGTCAAGGCTGCATGGTTCACGACGACGAAAAGCTTCGCGCCGATGCGCGTGCCAACCGGGATCGCATCCTCGATGTGGCGCGGGTAGCGCTCGCAGCCGATCCGGAGGCATCCCTTACCTCCATCGCAAAGACCGCCGGCGTCGGCCAGGGCACGCTCTATCGCCATTTTCCCAGTCGCGAAGCTCTGGTGCTGGGCGTTTACCGGCAGGAGATCGACGCGCTGATCGATCTTGCGCCGAGGCTGGTTGCCCAGCACGCGCCACTCCAGGCCTTCCGGCTCTGGTGTGATCGGCTCGCACAATTTGGGCGGATGAAGCATGGAATCGCTGACTTGCTCCATGCGGTGATGTCGGAGCAGGACGTTCGAGAGACCTACCGGCCGATGCTGGGCGCGGTCCGCCAATTGATGGATGCTTGCGAAGGCACAGGGGCCATCCGTCCGAGAGGCGACGCTGAGGATGTCCTCATGCTCCTGAGCGTCTTGTGGCGCATTCCACCAAGCCCACTGCAAAAAGCGCGTGCGGACAGGATTATCGCGCTTGTCCTTCGTGGGTTGGGCGCCGACCTGGCTAATAATGCACTCCGATCCTTTTAGCGCACGGTCTTATTTTATCATTGATGCGTATAGGGGCGCCCGCGAGGCGCACGGGGCGAAGGGCGAAGAAAGCTCCGAGTGGAAAAGAAATGGGGTGCCGGAGGCGCATTCCCGCGCAACGATTTTGCGACACCCGCAAGCGAAACAGGCACTTAATTGACACGCAAAATTTCAAGTGACATGCTGCGGTGTCAGTTCCTTGGCTGCCGCTTCAGCGTCTTTACAATGGAAGTCGTCGCACAGCCAATGAGCAAACTGCGAAAAGGTGTCTCGAGACCGTCAAAGAACGGTGCACCAGAAAACTTCCCTGTATTATGGAAGGAAACCGGCAATAAGTTGGTATGGTCAAAAACGCGCCTTTCCCGCTCGCCGATCGGTATATGGATCCTTTCGACGCACCAGCATGGAAGATGGCTTCGAGCTGGCTTTTGGCCGTCTTGTCGCTTCAGTGCTTCGAAAGGCAATGCCTGCAAAACGCGGACCATCGATGCCGCCGCTGACGTAGCGCTACGTGGCACTGGAACCGCTACCTTGGGGACCGCCTGTGATATTTCCTCGTGATCCGAGCGTCATTCTCAGTAGACGAACCATTTATAGCGGAGAGGCTTCAGACGAGGATGTCGATGTTGCCGACGACATCATGAGCAGGGCCCCGACGGTGTTATACGGTCGTCAGATTTTGAATCGGTCGAGTGCCCCAGAAACACTCTGCCACCTCGTGATTGAGGGCTGTCTTGCCCGTGTCAAAACGCTTCGGGATGGTGCTCGGCAGGTCACGGGCTTTAGTATCGCCGGAGACTTGTGGGGCCTGTGCGCCGGAGAAGATAATGACCTCGAGGCGCTCGGCGACGCTGTCGTGTTGTCGATCGAAGAGGTGACTCTCTGGAAGTCGTTTGTTCACTCAAAGCGGTTTGCCGACGCTCTCAGACGCCAAATGAGGCTCGATGCTGCCATCACTGACGAGTGGATGGCAAACCTCGGCCGACGGTCATCGCTCGCGCGCGTAGCCAGTCTTATTTGCGAAACGGAGGCCAGATTGTCGTCGCGTGGAGAAAGTGGCCCCAAAACGTTTCGTTGGCCCGGCACACAAACTGATTTTGCCGATGCGGCCGGTCTTTCTCTTGTTCACGTAAACAAGACCTTGAAACGCCTCCGAGAGAGCAGCCTGATCTCGTGGGACGACCGAGTGGTAACCATCCTCGAGCCCGAAAGCCTTGCTCGCGCGGCAGGGTTCGATCCCGGCTATCTGCAACTCGACGAGCCGAGTTTCGGTGACTTTTTGCATGACCTTGTCCGCGAAAGCACGAACGCAATTGCTTGACGCTTTCTGCCTGAAGCCCCTGCCGCCTCGATCCTCACGGATTGGACGCGATGGACCAGGCAATAGCGCCGGGGCGTGAGGATCCGGTGACGGCCGCCCTGCCGGCGATAGCGGAGCGCTCTGCGTCCGACCTTAGGAACGGCAAGATCTCGCGCTGGGGCGATCGCCTGCTGAGGAACTACCTCTACCAGGCCGCCAGCGTGCTGCTCCATCGCACCAAGCGCTGGTCGTTGAAGGCTTGAGGCCTGCGCCTGGCCACCTAGCCAAGCCCATCGGCATGAAGAAGGCGAAGGTCGCGACCGCGCGCAAGATCGCCGTCATTTTGCATTGCATCTGGGTGGACGGACCACGTCCGAATGGGGCCACGCCAAGCCCCGCCTGATCCAAACAGATATCAACGGTTCGCAGACTCGCGTGACGAGCCTGCGATGTCCCCGCCGGGACGGTGGTGGGATGACCTCGGTGTTTCGGCTGGTGGCGGCAAGTCTGCACTTCGCTGCAGTCGATGAGGGATCGTACCCGAACATCATCAAGAGGCGCTCGTCGACCTCGGAAGGGACCGTGACCCCGGCGTCAGGACAAAGGGTCGAAACCTGTCGAAAACACTAATCGGAGGAGAGCAAACCAACCACGCTTCTCCCGGAGAACGCGCCGCGTTTCGAAACCCCGACCATCTCCGCGCGGCGCTTGCGACGGAACGAATCAGCACGCCCATTACGAAGAAACTGATCGACTATGGGCTCAGAGAAAGGAGTTGACCCCAGCCCGCAATTAAAGGGCCGAAACACAGACAGAAATCCTCATCCTCAGGCACATGGGCTACCTCATGTGCTGTATGCGAAAAGTGCAGACGGCGATAACCAGCGGGATCTCGGCGACCGGGATATTATCTTTCGAGATCTGATGTAGATCGTTGTAAATCAATCCGCAGGACCCTGGCTGGACGAATTAGGCCGTCCTTCGGGGGCGCCTTGGTGCCGCCGTCGCTGGTGACGAACGCGACGCGGCCGCGCTCGCCGGGCAGCCGGCTCCATGCAATGCTCGAAGGACCGACCAACCTATCGTCGAAGGGATCGCCTGCAACCGTCATGCGGATCTGGCCGGTGCTGGTCGCCCCCTCGGCAGCTGGTTCGGTCGAGACGTTCCGGCGCGGCTCCAACCAGACCGCCTCTATCGTATTCTCGCGGTGCGTCGTCACGTAGGCGAGACCCGTCTTTTCGTCGACGCAGAAGTCGTCGTACCAGTAGCCGCTCGCCACCAGCTCCGGCTCGCCGAGCGCGGCGTGCGTGATCGGGTCGATGCGCATCCGCATGAAAAGTTTGTGCACGGTGGAGGTAAAGTAGAGGTGGCCGGTCGAAGCGACATGGCACAGCCCATTGATGCCGGGCTGGTCAGCGAGAAGGCCACCGTTCGGATCGTGCCCCATGCTGTAGTGCCGCAACCAGACGCTCGTTGTCGCGCGTCCGTCGCGGACGAAGTCGACGCGCCAGATAAGCCCGGCAAAAGAGTCGGCGACGAGAATGATTCCTGGCGCGATCATGCAGCCGCCGTTGAGGCTCTGCGCGATATCGGGAAAGCGCAGCACTTCTACCGGCACGGCGGACACACCTGGCGACCAGCCGCGAAGATCCAGGCTATAAAGGTAGCTCTCGTGCGTCGAGTATAGGTTGGAGGTGGCTACCAGAAAGACGTCCGGTTCGAACTCGATAATGCAAAGGTCGGCTGATCGAACGAGGCTAGCAGGGAAGGTTCGACCACCGCATTTCCTCGCGCAGGCGGCAGATACCAGAGCCCTTTGCGCGTGAGGTCCGACACCAGCAGCGAGTTGTCCTGGCGGACAGCCAAGTTTTTGAGGAAGAATCCTTCGGAAAAGGTCGCCAGGATCGACACGGAGGCTTTCGGACACACTGTTTCGTCAGAGACCATCTTCAGATCCCATATTCGAGTCCGACAGGAAGCTGCTTACTAGTCGCTGTATGATCACAAGGCAATCGATACGCGTGCTGCGGGTCCATCTGAAAGCGACGTCAGCTTCGGCCCACGAGTTGAGCTCAAGAAGCGACCCTTTCAGGGTGGCCGCGGCGAACGCTGTGGGAAACTTGGTCATGGGCACCGAATGCCGTCGCTCTTATCGTCACCGGCGTTCTGTCGGATCGGCTTCGCGTCCGCAAGCCATGCATGCTGACGATCGGTGGCATTTTCGCTCTCGAGTTTTACGATCGCCTATCTGCTAGGGGCCGGCCGCAGCCCGCACTGACTTCGATGCCGAAGAAGCGGATCGTAGCAGGCGTCTCGCCGAGCGCGCCCCGAGCGATAACCTCATCGTGCTTAACCGCTTGCCACGGCCCATATCTCCAGCGTTGCTGCGCATTGGCGGAGCATCTTTACCGGAACGTATTCGGGCGAAGCCCAGAACGCCTTCAGCTCCGCCGTTGAGCTAAACTCAAACAAGGCCAAGATCCGGTTCTCATTTACGCCCTCCAATCTCTCCGCGCCGTGCGACGCGTTAAAGCGCTTGCCGCCGAAACGCTCGATCAACGGCACCACCGCGCTACGGTACGCCGCCCATCTCGTCTGGTCCGTTATCGCACCTTCGATAATCAGATAAGCCGCCATGATCGTCTCCTTGTAGCAGCATAGGTCCGGGCCGTGGGCGAACCAGTAACGGCTAACTCTGGGCCTATGCGCGCGATCGGCCTTGGCGCGGCCCTGATCCGCCGGCAGTCGCCTACGTCTACGCGCCGGATCGGAATGCCGAGCTAGCCATCGCTCGTCTCGCCGGCTTCAGCGGTACCCTTCAGGTCGACGGCTACGGCGGCTACCGCGCGCTGGCCGAAAGAGGCATCATCATGCTCCCCTCCTGCCGGGCGCACGTGAGACGTCGCTTCTTCGATCTCGCCGCCACCGGCCCAGCGCCGATCGCACCAGATGCTTTCGTTATCGTTCTGTTGAGAGGCTTTGAACTTGGCTGTACGAAGCCTTTCGACGGAGCGTTTCGACACAGAATCGGTAGGACATGACTGACGAATTATCCTCGAATTCCACGATCCGCGAACGGCCCTTGAGCAAGGCAGACGTAGAAGCGCTAGCTTCGCGAGGGACGCCCTTCCATCTTGTGGATTGCGTTTTGAAAGATGTTGATCTTGCCGGCCTGGAGCTTGCGGATTGGACATTCGAACGATGTGACCTGCGCCAAACCGATTTTACCGGGTCAAGTCTGGAGCGCTCAAAATTGCATTCTTGCCGCGGGGCTTCGGCAACGTTCGTAGGCGCTCGATTGAGCGATGCTTCCTTTGTTTCGAGCGATCTGAGCAATGCATCGCTGCGGCGATCGGTGTTGGCATCTGCATCTTTCCACGGCTGCAAGCTGACTGGAGCCGATCTTACCGAAGCTAGGGCACTCGGGGTTACCTTCGCTGAAACATTGCTCGTCTACGCGAAGTTGGCGGGGTTCAATTTCCGGAACGGAAGGTTTCTAAAAGTGGATTTTGCGCAGGCTGATCTGCGCAAATGCGATTTTCGCTTCGCCGTATTTGAGGAGTGCAGCCTGCGCGAAGCCAACCTCGTCGATGCACAATTCGAGGGTGCTGACCTGCGCGGCGCCGACCTTGGCGGGTTGAAGCTACTGAACGCCGCCTCGTTTCGCGGCGCTACGATTTCTTCGAACCAGGCGGGACAGATACTTGGCGAGCTGGGGCTGAAGGTGAAATGATAGACAGTCAGTCAACTAGTAATGGTTGTTAGCGAGGTGTAGTTGTCGCAAAGGCGCTTGGCGGCTCGAAGTCTTGGAGACGGTTATCGACGCCGCCACTACCTCGCAAGGATATGTCTGTTCGGCCCTGATGCCGCTTAACGATCATTAGCGAACAGTGGCAGCGTCTCCCTTCCAACCGCCTCCCAAAGCCTTGTAGAGGGTAACTAGGTTCTGCCTCTCTGAAAGCCGTAGAGCCACGAGATCGAGCTGTGCGCTGAACAACGAATTCTGCGCCACTAGCACATTTAGAAAGTTGTCTGCGCCTGTCGTGAAGCGCATTTTTGAAAGATCATAATAGCGCTGATCGGCTTGTACTAGTTTCTCTTGCGCGCGCAATTGGTTCGTATACGTCGTTCGCGCGACAAGTGCGTCAGAGACGTCATGAAACGCCGACTGGATCGACTTTTCGTAATTCGCAACTTCGATGCGCTTCTCGGTCTGCGCGGTGTCGAGGCTCGCGAGATTCTTGCCGGCATCGAAGATCGGGACGCTGACTTGCGGCTCGAAAAGCAACGAAGCCTGTCCCGGCCTGAAAAGATGCGTGAGGGAGCTGCTGGCCGCGCCGCCGCTGCCGGTCAGTGTCACGGACGGAAAGAAGGCTGCACGTGCCGCACCGATGTTGGCATTGGCGGCAAGCAAGGTGTACTCGGCCGCCTTAACATCGGGGCGACGTTGCAGCAGGCTCGAAGGCAGGCCCGCGATCAGAGCGGGAAAAGATTGGTGTGACCGGAGACCGATCTCTTTTGTCATGCGGTGCTTCAGCTGATCCGATATGCTCGTGCCAACAAGAAGGACGAGTTCGTCCATGTCCTGACCTGCGGCGCGGGTGTAACGTGCGACGCTTGCCTCCGCGGTTCGGAACGTCGTTTCGGCCTGCGCTACGTCGAGGTCGGTACCGGTGCCCTTCTCCAACGTCGCCCGACGCAGGTCAAAGGAGCGCTTTTGCGCGCGGGCGGTATCATCGGAAATCTGACGTGATTCCATGTCGGCGAGCCAGGAAAGGTATTCAGATTCGACCTGCGCGATGAGCGAGATCTGCGTGCTCCAACGCGTTTCTGCCGAGCTAAGGGCCTGCTCCTCCGCCTGCTTCGCTTGGCTCCGGATCTTGCCGAACAGATCGAGTTCATAAGACATCGCGCTGGCACCAAGACTGTACTCGCGGAGCTTGTAGACGCTCCCGAAGCCGCTTACGTCCGCCGGAGTTCGTTGGAAGTCCCCCGAGCCGACAGCGTTGATCATTGGAAACAGGCTCGCATTTTGAATACGCGCGTTCGCCTGAGCCGTCTCGATATTCCCGACCGCGACACGCAGGTCTCGGTTGTTTTGAAGCGCAAGATCGATGAGGTGTCGCGAGATCGGACTCCGAAAAAAGTCTTGCCAATCGAGATCGGACTCCAGAACGCTCGATTCAACATCGGGGCGAGACGTAAAAGGATATTGATTGACGACAGCCAGGGGAGGACGTTCGTACTTCGGGATGAAACTGCAGGCGCCCAACAGAATCATAGGGAGGAGAGCAAAGGGGGGCTTCACGTTGCAGCCCCTTCGATGGTTGGACTCAGGCCAAGTTTCTCTCGGGCTCGCTTCGTTCGGAAGAGCCCAAGAACGGCAACAAAGAAGACCGGCACGAAGAAGATGGCCAACACCGTGGCTGTGACCATGCCGCCGACGACGGCCGTACCGATGGCGAGCCGGCTTGCCGCACCCGCGCCGCTTGCGACCGATAGTGGGAACACACCGCAGACGAACGCGAGGGATGTCATGAGTATAGGCCGGAGTCGTTCTCCGGCGGCTTTCAGCGCGGCTTCCCCAAGGCTGTCGCCGCCTTCAAAAAACGCTTTGGCGAATTCGACGATCAAGATTGCGTTCTTGACGGCGAGTCCGACGGTCGTCAGCAGGCCGACCTGGAAATAAACGTCGTTGTCCATACCGCGATAGAGGGTCGCTAAGATCGCGCCGACGATGCCGAGCGGCACGACAAGGATGACGGCAAACGGAATTACCCAGCTCTCATAAAGGGCGGCGAGACAGAACAGGATGGCGATAACAGAAAGGGCATATAGAACCGCTGTCTGCGATCCCGCATTCGCTTGCTCGTAGGACAGCCCCGTCCACTCGTAGCCGACGCCTTTCGGAAGCTTGGCGGCAAGAGCACCGACGATTTGAAGCGCCAAACCTGAACTGTTCCCCAGCGCAGGCGCGCCAAGGATTTCGAAGGCGGTCGCACCGTTATAATTTTCGACCTTCTGGGCACCGAGTTGCCAGGTTCCGCCTAGGAACGCCGAAAATGGGACCATGTTATTGCTAGTGTTTCGCAGATACCACTGAGCCAGCTGGTCAGGGAGCATGCGCGACGACTCCTTTCCCTGCACGTAGACTTGCTTGACGCGTCCGTCTCGAAGGAACTGATTGACGTATTGCGACCCAAAACCGCCTTCTACGAGAGTGTTCACGTCTGCAATCGAGACCCCGACCGCATTTGCCTTTTCGCGATCGATCTCGAGCTTGTACTGAGGCGCGTCTTCGATCCCGTTGGGTCTGACGCCCATCAATTGCGGGGTTTGGGCCGCCATCCCCAAAAGTTGATTGCGTGCGGCCAGAAGCTTCTCTCGGCCGACATGCCCGCGATCGACGAGCTCAAGATCAAATCCGGTCGCGTTGCCGAGCTCGATGACGGCAGGCGGCGAAAAGCAGAAAATAAGCGCGTCCCGAGTTCCGGCGAAGTGCTGCATCACCCTCCCGGCGACGGCCGCCGCGGACTGCGAGGGGAGCAGGCGAAGGCTCCAGTCCTTGAGGCTGATGGCAAGGAAGCCAGCGTTTTGTCCCTGACCTGAAAAATTGAATCCAACGACCGAGAAGGCCGAAACGACGTTGTCCTTCTCTGCCGACAGCAAATAGTCGACGACCCGCTTGTTGACGGTGGCGGTCTCCTCGGCCGTCGCCCCTGGCGGCGTCGAAACCTGTGCGAACAATAGGGCCTGATCCTCATCCGGTAAGAAGCCGGATGGGATCTTGAAAAACAACAAGGCCATGGCAACGACGACGATCGCAAAGCCGACCATGCTGAGTACCGGCCGCGCGGTCATGCCGCCGACGATCCTGACGTAGCGTCGGTTGGTTGCTCCAAAGCCGCGATTAAAGAGCCCGAACAAACCGTGCTGGCTCGTATCGCCTCGCTTTGGCTTGAGCAGGGTCGCGCACAAAGCAGGGGTCAGGATGAGCGCCACCACGACGGATAAAATCATGGCAGCGACGATTGTCACAGAGAACTGTCGATAGATGACACCAGTCGAACCACTCAGAAAAGCCATCGGCAAAAAGACGGCGGACAGCACCATGGCGATGCCAATCAGCGCCCCGGAGATTTGGTCCATCGACTTTCTCGTGGCCTCGCGCGGCGACAAATGTTCTTCCTCCATGACTCTTTCGACGTTCTCGACGACGACGATGGCATCGTCGACCAGAAGTCCGACCGCCAGAACCATCGCGAGCATGGTCAAAGTATTGATGGAATAACCTAGAGCAGCGAGCACGCCAAAGGTTCCGAGAAGTACGATCGGCACCGCGATCGTCGGGATCAGGGTTGCCCGAAAGTTCTGAAGGAAGACGAACATCACGATGAAGACGAGCCCAACGGCTTCGAACAACGTCTTGACCACTTCTTGCAACGACAAGGTTATGAAGGGTTGCGTGTCGAGCGGATACACGACCTTGAGCCCCGGCGGAAAAAACTGCTCAAGGTTCGCGATTTCCGAACGGACCGCATTCTCGGTCGTGATCTGGTTTGCGCCGGGCGCAAGCTTGAGGGCCAGTCCGGTCGCGGGCGCGTTGTTGAAAGATGCGGTAGTAGAGTAGACCTGCGCCCCGAGTTCTACACGTGCAACGTCCTTCAGACGGACCTGCGAGCCGGTTTGATTTACTTTGAGAAGAATGCTTTCAAACTGTTCCGCCGTTTCAAACCGTGTTGGTCCAATGATCGTGGCATCAAGCCGCTGGCCTTTCGCAGCGGGAAGGCCGCCAAGCTCGCCGGAGGAAACCTGAACATTCTGCGCGTTGATGGCGCCCGTGACATCGCCGATCGTGAGTGAATATTTGTAGAGTTTCGCCGGATCCAGCCAGATTCGCATCGCGTATTCCGAGCCGAACAACGTATAATCGCCCACGCCTGTCACGCGGCTCAAAGGGTCCTGCACGTTGGAGGCGACATAGTCGGTGATGTCCTGAGCGTTCATACTGTTGTCGGTCGAGACAAATCCAAGGATCACCATGAAATTCTTGGTTGCCTTCGTAACCTTGACGCCTTGCGTCGTCACCTCCGTCGGCAGCGTCGCCTCTGCCAACGAAAGCTTATTCTGAACCTGGACTTGTGCAATATTGACGTCGGTGCCTTGCTTGAAGGTTAGGTCGATTTCCATCGATCCGTCGGCTTGAGAATTTGATGAGATGTATTCGAGGCCGTCCAACCCCGACATCTGCTGCTGGATAGGACGGATCACCGTATCGGCGACGGTCTGCGCCGATGCGCCTGGGTACGTGACCGTGATGGCGATCTGCGGTGGGGCGATCGAGGGATATTGCGCGATCGGAAGTTGAAACACCGATAGGGCGCCGACCAACATGATGATGAGGCCGATTACCCAGGCAAAGACTGGGCGGTCGATGAAAAATCGCGACATTATTGCTAGTCCTTCGCCGACATGGCTGCGGCTTTGTTCGCGTCGACGACCGTCACGACTGCTCCGGGTCTAGCTTTCTGCACGCCTTCGACGATGACGCGGTCGCCGGCCTTGAGGCCCGCGGTCACCACCCATTTATCGCCGACGGCTTTTTCTGCCCGAACGATCTGTAGCGATACCTTGCCTCGGCCATCGACGAGCAGCACGGTGGCGTCATCGTGAGCATTTCGCGAGACGCTTCGTTGCGGGACGAGAAACGCCTTGTCGTTGATGCCTTCTTGAAGGGCCGCATGGACGAACATGCCAGGCAACATCAGATGCTCGGGGTTTGGGAAAATAGCGCGCGTCAGAACCGTGTCGGTTCCCTCATCGATATTAACCTCCGAGAACTGAAGGGTGCCCGGATGCGGATAGTGCGTTCCATCCTCAAGGAAGAGGTCGACCCTAGCTGCGTTAGCCCCTGCCTTCTGAATTTTGCCGTCTGCCAACTCCTTCCGAAGACGTAAGATCGTGGCCGAAGATTGCGTGACATCAACGTAGATCGGGTCAAGTTGGGTGACCGTCGCCAGCGACGTCGTCTGTTGCGAGGTTACCAGCGCACCCGCAGTCACAGACGAGCGTCCGATCCTGCCCGTGATCGGCGCCATGACCTTCGTGTAGGCGAGATTGATCTTCGCCTGTTCGATGTTCGCCATGGCGGTTGCAATGTCGGCTTCGGCCTCGGCTGCTGAGGCCGAAGCGTCATCGTAATCCTGTCTGCTGACGGCACGAGACGCGACAAGCGACTTGTAGCGGTCCGCCTTGGCGCGCGCGGAAACGAGCGCGGCCTTATTTTTCGCCAGTGTCGCGACTGCGCCGTCGTAGGTCGCCTGATAGGTCGCCGGGTCAATCAGGTAGAGTTGTTGACCGGCCTTGACGTCGCCACCTTCGATGAAGGCCCGCTTGACGATGACGCCGCTCACTTGGGGGCGGACCTCGGCGATCTGGAATGCCGTCGTCCGGCCCGGCAATTCGGTCGTGACGGCAAAACGCTGGGGTTCCAGCGTGAGAACACCGACCTCGACCGCCGGGGCTGTCGAGGGCGCGCTGCTGGACGTGTCACATCCGCATAGAGCGAGGAGCGACGCCGCAGGAAGAATGGAGAAGATCCATCGAGAGCAACGATCCAAGGACGGGTGGAAACCCGTGGTATCCGACTTGAGTCTTTCGACTGACATCAAACGACTCCCGCGACTGAACTAAACGGTTCATTCCGGTCAGACCTATTGCGTTTCCCTCCGCAGGAGTCAACAAGAACTGAACCGTTCAGGATGGAGCAAATTATGGTGATCAAGGACAGGATTGCCCGCGCGCCGGACAATGCCGACCTCGAAAATTTAAAAGTCCAGCAAATCATTGCCGCAGCTACGAAGCTTTTTCTCGCTCAAGGTTACGATGCGTGCAGCATGGATGCGGTATCGCGCACGGCGAAGGTATCGAAAGCGACGCTCTACGCCCATTTCGTGAACAAAGAGACGCTATTCGCGGCTCTCATACGTGAGGAGGTCAAAGCAGTAACCGAGCGTCTGCGACCACCGACATTGGATCAAATGGATCTCGAGTCATCGCTTCATCAGATCGCAAATCAATTCGTCAATCTGTATTTAAGTAAGCGTGGAATTGAGATGCACCGCCTCATCTTTGCTGAAGCTGCTCGATTTCCCAAGATCAGGCGAGTCTTTGCAGAATGGGGACCGCAGAGACTGCGGCGAATGATTTCTGAACTCCTTCTGGACGCCAAAACTAAGGGCCTCATCGACCTACCGGATCCCGATCTTGGCGCAATCCATTTCGTCAGCCTCATAAGCGGTGACCTCCCGATGCAGCAACAACTTGGTCTTGCGCCGCCGCCTGCCAAGGAAATACAGCGGATGGTCCAAAGCGCGATCTCGCTCTTCCTGAAGGGTTGTTCGGCAAAATGACCGTCGAGCCTCTGGCGCCAGTTGCCGACAAATGCTCGATCCTTCCGATGCAAGGGATCCACCGCACATCCCGTCGTTTATTCTCTGCAATCGCTTTCACACTGACGCGTTCGATCAAATACAAGGGCAACGATACCGCAATAAGGAATACGCGCGTCAGCTCACCCCGGTCGCAAAACTTGTTCGGATCGCAACCTTGTGAAGCTCGGCCGCAATTGCTTGCTCTCAAATTGAGGTGCCTAGGGTTCATATATGCGGGTGTTCGCCCCTGGTCGAAGGGCAAGATCTGAGAGAACCCTCCATGAAGATCATCTGTTTGGAAGAACACACGATCGACGGCAACCTCGCTCAGGCGAGTCAGTCGGCTCAGATCCGGGAGGCCAGCTACATGGCCGATCTGACTACCCGGGTAGATCAAGACAGCGGTCGTCGCGCCGACCGTCCGCATATGAACGACGATATGTCGGCAATAGCCCCGTTGGCAGCAGATATCGGTAGCGGTCGAATCGCCGACATGGACCTTAACGGCATCGACATGCAGATCCTGTCTCACAGCAACATGCCGCAATTGGCCCCCCTCGATCGTGCGGTCGATCTCACCCGCGCCGCCAACGATCGGCTGGCAGAAGCTGTACACGCCCACCCTACTCGCTTTGGCGGCTTCGCAACGCTGCCTTGGCAGCAGCCCGAAGCCGCCGCGGAGGAACTCGGACGCGCGGTAACCGAACTTGGTTTGAAGGGGGCGCTCATCACTGGTCGTCCAGGCACGACCTTTCTGGACGATGAGCGGTATCGCCCGATCCTTGCCAAACTCGACGAACTGCGGGTGCCGCTTTACCTGCATCCTGGCCCCCCTTTGCCGCAGGTTCGCGATCCTTACTACGGCGGCCTCGACAAGGAGGTCAGCGCGCGCCTATCGCTCTTTGGCTGGGGCTGGCATAATGAGGCGGGCGTTCACCTCATCCGCCTGATATTGTCTGGAACGTTCGAACGGTACCGCAACCTTCAGATCATCAGCGGCCACTGGGGCGAGATGGTGCCCTTCTATCTCCAGCGCATGGACGATGCGATGCCACGCAAGGTGACCGGGCTGTCTCGGACGATCGCCGAAACGTTCAAGGCGCATGTCTACGTCACCCCGAGCGGCATGCTCGACCTGCCGCACTTTAAGTTCATCTACGAAGTAATCGGCGTGGACCGCATCCTGTACTCGGTCGATTATCCTTTTCTGACTAATACGGGTGCGCGCCGCTTCCTGGAAACGCTTCCGATCAGTCAAGAGGACAAGTCTAAAATAGGCCACCGCAATGCGGAGTCGTTATTGCGTATTTGAGCGAAAGCGTGACCATGGCCCGGCATGGTTTCTTACGGTGCCCGATGCTCGGCAGATTACCATTAGGTTCGCTCAAGCAGCTCTCTCAGCAAGGCGGCCGTGGCAGCGGGCTTTTCGATAGGGGGAAGGTGGCCGCAATCCGGAATGACGTTGAGCCTGGAGTCCGGAATGAGATCGTGGATCTCCTGAGACAGCGCCATGGGCGTCATCCGATCTTCCTGGCCAACGATCACCGTGGTTGGAACTGCAATGCTCGGCAAGATCTTGCGCAGATCACCTCGTGCGCTCACAGCACGGTTCTGCCGTATGTAGGTCCTGGGACCGACCCGCGCGCCCATTTCCGCAAGTTCGCAGCGCACGTCTCCAGGGGCCGAAGGATGGACGAGGGAGTCAAGGCTGCGCTGGGACAGACGCCTGAAGTCACCGGACGTCGTGACGATCAAGTTGACTAGCCGGCGGTAAGCCTTCTGACCGACGGTGTCCGGCCGCGCGTTCGTATCCACGAGTGCAAGCTGCGTCACGCGCTCCGGCGCGATCTTCACCAGCTCAAGGGCCACCATCCCGCCCATCGAGACGCCGGCCAGAGCAAAGCGACGCGGCGCCTGGCCGAGGATGCGGCGCGCCATTCCCGGCAGAGTGTCGTCGCCGAGAGTGTCGCCCACCACACAGCGGACCTCGCCGTGCAGCGCCGTGATCGTGCGCCGCCAAACGGCGCCGTCGCTGCCGAGCCCTGGGATCAGAATGAGATCTTGCATCGCCCTGTAAGCCACATTGACAGTGAGGCTCTTGCCCTACACCTTGAAGTGAGGTTGAAGGTCAAGGCTATGCGAATAGGCGAGTTGGCAAAGTTAGCTGGCGTCCGCACGTCGAAGATCCGCTTCTATGAGGCTCGCGGCCTACTCCCACCCGCGACGCGGCTCGCCAATGGCTATCGTGATTTTGGCAATCGCGTCCTTGATGTCGTGACTTTCATTGACCGGGCGCAACACCTCGGCTTCACCCTAAGTGACGTCGCCGCCCATCTTCGCTCCCCAAAGGGCAACGAGCGTAAGGCGCGTGTGCTCGCGCGGCTGGAGGCGAAGCTCGTCGAGCTCGACCTTCACATGGAGCAGGTTCTAGCTCGCCGCGCGATGGTGGCGGACCTCATCGAAGAGCTGAAGAGCGCTCGCGCTGTTTAGAGACGCACGACCTGTTTCCCGCGTCGGCCGCCCGCTTCCATAGCCCGATGGGCGTCGGCGATGTTGGACAGCGGGTACACCTTGTCGACGATCGGCTTAATCGCACCCTCGCGCACATAGCTGGCCAAATCTGTCAGCAGCCGCGTATCGGGTTTGTCGCTGAAGAAGCGCACACGCCGATCGCCATGGACGCGCGACCAGGCGAAATAGGCCATCGACATGAGCGGGTGCTCGAGGTCGGGAACGATGGCCATCATGCGTCCCTTGCGCGCGAGCCGACGGCGCCAGGCGGCCGGGCGGCTTCCAACCGTATCCAAGATCACGTCGAAAGGCTCGAGTGCAGCGGGCGCGGTCGTGGCGTAATCGAGGGCGACGTCGGCGCCGAGGCCGCGGACAAAGTCGAGATTGGCCTCGCTCGCCAATCCGGTGACATGGGCGCCAAGCGCCCGCCCGAGCTGCACGGCGATGCTGCCGACCCCGCCACTCGCGCCGCGCACGAGCAGGCGCTGGCCCGGCTGCAGCCGTCCCATGTCGCGCAACGCGGTAATCGCGGTCGAGCCCACCACCGGCAAAGCGGCGGCTTCGACCGGGTCGAGGCCGGCCGGGCTGTGCGCCAAGTGCTCTGGCGCCACGCAGACGAGGTCCGCCGCGCTGCCGAGTTTATGCAGTGGCAGGCAGCCCCATACGCGGTCGCCAGCCCTGAACGAGGGATCTGCCGCCCCGGCCTCCACGACCTCCCCGGCGAAGTCGAGGCCGGTGCGCTTGGGAAATCGGCTCCCGGTAACGAGCTTCAGCGCGCCCGATCGGGCGGCTACATCGTAGCCATTCACGCTGGCTGCCTGGACCCGGACTAAAATTTCGCCGTTCCCGGGTGTTGGGCCGTCCATCCAGGTCTCGCGAAGCACGTCCGGGCCGCCGAAGGCATCATAAATCGCTGCCCGGATCTTAGCCATGAGAGGTCCTCTTGTTCGGCTGTCGCTTGGGACGAGCGCGCTGCGCGGGCGCCCCCATTCGTAGATGCCTTAGCCGTCAAGACATGTTATAGTTCATAACATTCTGGAAGTTATAGGTCAACACATGGCTGGGAGATCGACACGGCAACGCGACGGCGCTGGGCGCTACCATCACGGCGACCTGCGTCGCGAACTTCTGCGTGTCGCCCGTGAGGCCGTCGCTCGTGACGGTGCCCAGGCCGTCTCCCTCAGCGCGCTGGCGCGCCTCGCTGGCGTCAGCCAACCGGCGCCTTATCGGCACTTCCCCGACCGAGACGCTCTACTCGAGGCCGTCGCGGCGGACGCCTTCCAGGACTTCGCATGCACCCTGACGGAGGCCGTTGCGGATCGAGAACCGGCGGACGCCTTGGCAGCGATGGCGCTTGCCTATGTGAGCTTTGGTGAAGGGAACATCGAGCTGTACCGTCTCATGTTCGGGTCGCGTCTGACGCCCGAAGCCAAGACAGGCAGTAATCTGGACAAGGCCTCAGGGAGAGCTTTCGATCTGCTGAGCGCGGCGATGGCGGCGATCTCGTCCGGCTATAATCGCGAGAGTGTGTATCTTGCCTGGGCTCAACTGCACGGGCTGGTGATGCTGAAGGCGGACGGCTTCATCCGGAGCCCCCTCCGGACTTACGTTGTTGAATGGGCGCCTATGATCGGATCGGCGGCCGGAGGACGGCGCGTGCCTAAAAAGACCCGGACTGCCTGACGTGTGCCTTCGCAACAGGCTACTGCTCCCGCGCGTCCCGGTCCGATATTTTACATGATCATGTACCCGCAAACGAGGTGCGCCATCGCACCGACAGTTGCACCAGCCATCATCTTTCGGTCTCCCTGCTTGAGCCCTACGACGACATCGATTGCTTGCACCATTGCGGCGGTGAATAGGAGCCATGCCACAGCCGGTCCTAGCCAAAACGGCAAGAACCCGACCGCAAGCCCAAGTGGGACGGAGCGCGCAGCGTACATGCGGACGTAGAACACCTCTCCACTGAAGACGTGCTTAGAGCCGGAAAGAAAGGCTGGACGGACAAGCGCGATCACTGCCGCAGATACCGACGCGAGGGACGCGACAAGATTGAAAGCGATCATCATCGTGAGCATGCAGTTGATCCGCTGATGGATGGAGAGACGGCGCTCAGACTCGCCTGCTGATCTGTGGGCCGATCGTCTCCGCCAGCCAATCCACGAAAACACGGACGCGCGGCGACAGGTGGCGGCTGCTCGGGTACAATATAGAGATCGGAGTCGGCGCGGGCCGGTACGACGCCAGCACCTCCACGAGCGCGCCGGACGCGAGGTCGTCGGCGAAACGGTAGCGGGGCGCCTGCACGAGGCCGAGCCCCAGCCTAGCCGCTTCGGCACTCGTATCGGCGGCGCTGACGATGACGGAGAGCGGCAGGCGCTTCTCCACAACGCTATTGCCTTCCAAGAATTCGAGCGGAAGAACCTGCCCGGTGCGTGAGGACATGAAGCCGACCGAAAAATGCCCCTGAAGGTCATCGGGCGAGGCAGGCATCCCATGCCGTTCAAGGTAGGACGGGCTCGCGCAGGTGATCTCTTCCATCGTGCCCAAGGGACGCGCCACGAGATCGCTGTCGGCCAATTCGCCCGCGCGCACCACGCAGTCCACCCCTTCGCGGATCAGGTCCACAAAGCGCTCGCCCTCGCCGATGTGCACGGTGAGCGACGGATGACGCGCCAGGAACGCCGGCAGCGCAGGTAGCAGCACCTTACGCGCGAGATTGCCCGGCACGTCGACGCGCAACGGCCCGGCGATCGTGCCGCCGACCGCGCGGTCGGCGTCCTCGATCTCAGCCAGGATCGCGGTCCATCGCCGGTAATAGTCCTCGCCCTCCGCCGTCGTCCGCACGTGCCGCGTCGAGCGCTGGAGCAGCCTCGCCCCGAGCCGGCGCTCCAGGTCCTTGATTGCAGCGGTCGCCGCCGGGCGCGACACGCTCAGCTCGGCGGCCGCAGCGCTGAAGCTGCCGCGCTCGACGATGCGGGTGGAGAGACGCTGCGCGATTAAGCTGTCCATGCGTTTGTTCCGTGCATCAAAACAATGTGGGCAGCAATCACGGTCTAATTTGTCACGTTCTACCTTCTAAATCGGACGGCATCCGCTCAACGGAGGTCACCATGCCTGACAACAATCGTGTCGCCATCATTACCGGCGGCAGCCGCGGCATCGGCCGCGACGCCGTGCTCCGCCTGGCCGAGCGCGGGGTGCATTCCATCCTAACCTACCGCTCTCGTGGGGAGGATGCCGATCGGGTGATCGCGCTCGTACGCGACGCCGGCGCCGACGCAATGGCCATCCAGCTCGACGTCGGTGACCCCGCCTCCTTCGACGGCTTCGTCGATGCGGTGCGTGCCGCGCTCAACCAGCTGGGGGTCGCGCGCTTCGACTACCTCGTCAACAATGCGGGTACCTCTTCCACCGCGACGCTCGCCGGGGGCTCGGAGGCGGAACTCGACGAGCAGTTCGCGGTCCACTTCAAGGCGCCGTTCCTGCTCACGCAGAAGCTCCTGCCGTTGATGAACGACGGCGGTCGTATCGTGAACGTCTCGTCCGGCCTCGCCCGCTTCGCCTACCCGGGCCGCGCGATCTACGGACCGATGAAGGCGGCGGTAGAAGCATTGACACGCTACATGGCGCTCGAGCTTGGTCCACGTCGAATCGCGGTCAACGTGGTCGCGCCCGGCGCCATCGCGACAGATTTCAGCGGCGGCATGGTCCGCGACAATCCGGATGTGCAGAAAGCACTCTCCGCGCAGACCGCGCTCGGACGCGTGGGCCTGCCGCAGGACGTCGGCCCGGTTATCGCCGCCTTGCTGACCGAGGCGTTCGGCTGGGTCAACGCGCAACGGGTCGAGGTGTCAGGTGGCGTGCACATCTGAGTGGCATCCCCGGAAGACAGGGCGGCTCTAAATGGCCGCCCGCGCCGCGCGAGTTAGCTGAGGAGACTGGTCGGGATGACGTAGCACATCACATTGGCACGCCGCTGGTTTCACGGCTCAGATGTCTATGAAACCGATGGTGGAAGATGCAACCGAATCCAGTCGAGCGGAGAAGCTAATCGAGGAGCGTGAGTCAATCCGCGTTGCCCGTTTTTGACCAAACAACTCGGTCATCCGATCTTGCATTGACCCTCGACTGCGATCATTCGTGCAGATCGTCGATACGCTCGAAGAGCCTACTCTTTTGCAGCGAAACGTCCCGCAGCGCGTCGATGAACGCGCGGAGCGCTGGCGCCATATGACGCTGCTGCGGATAGCACAGGAAAAAGCCGGGGAAGGGCGCGGACCAGCGTTGCAGCAGCGGCACAAGGCGTCCGTCGGCGACGTGACGCGCGGATGCTTCCTCGACCGCGAAGGCGATGCCCACACCATCCACTGCGGCGTTGACGGCGAACTCGCGGCTACTGACGATCAATGGACCTTCGACCGCTACACTGAACCAGCGACCCTCGTCGCAGAATTCCCAAGCATAAGGTGCGTGGTGGCCTGGCCACCGCCAGCGGATGCAGCGGTGGGTCAGTAGGTCACGCGGCGTGACCGGCGTGCCGTGCGAGTCGAGATAGGCCGGCGAGGCGACCGCGACCTGACGCAGCTCGGGTCCAAGCCGCAGCACGACCATGTCGCGCTCGATGAGCTCTCCCAGCCGTGTCGCGGCATCAAAGCCGGCGGCCACGATATCGACTGCGGCGTCGTCGAAGGTGATGTCGAGGACAACCTGTGGATGGTCGATGGCGAAACGCGCCAGCATGGGCGTCAGGAACAGCTCGGCTGCGATCCGGAAGGCGTGGATCCGAACAATGCCTGCGGGCTTCCCATCCGAGGCGCGTAAGTGGTCGACGGCGGCGTCGAGCTCTTCCATCACTGGGCCGAGCCGGTCGAGCAGCGCGCGGCCCGCCACGGTCAGCGATACGCTGCGGGTCGTGCGGTTGAGCAGTCGTGTGCCGACGCGGTCCTCGAGCCCGCGCACCGTTTGGCTCAGTGCCGACGATGAGACACCTAAAATGTCCGCGGCGCGGCTGAAGCTCAGAGCCTCGGCGACGGCCGTGAAGGCGCGGAGCGCGCCGAAGTCGCTGGTCGGAATCATGAGGACTTCTGCCCATTGGTTAGATCAGCTTACAGGCTCGATCAGGAGATCGTCGATTATCCGCGCGGCCGCTATCTCCATGTTACCGGGCGAGGAGATTGCTCATGAAAACCTGGTTCATCACTGGCATATCGCGCGGGCTCGGCAAGGCGCTCGCGCAAACGGCGCTCGCGCGCGGCGATACCGTCATCGGCACGACGCGCGACGGTCAATCGGACATGGACGCAAACGGCGGCGTGCTCCATGTCCTGCCGCTCGAGATCGCCGATGCGGGGGCGATCGAGGCGGCTGTCGAACGGGCGTTTGCGCTCGCCGAAAGCGTCGACGTGGTAGTCAATAACGCGGGCTACGGCCTGCTCGGTGCGATCGAGGAGGCGAGCGACGACGAAGTCCGGCGATTGTTCGACGTCAACGTCTTCGGCCCGTTTCGCCTCATCCGTGCGTTCCTGCCACGTTTGCGGGCGCAGAGCTCGGGACACGTCATCAACATCACATCTATAGCGGGTCGCGCGCCGATGGCGTCGTCGGGGCTCTATGCTGCCGCCAAATCGGCAATGGAAGGACTATCACAGAGCCTTGCGCAGGAGGTCGCACCGCTCGGGCTTAAAGTAACTGCGGTCGCGCCCGGAGGCTTTCGCACCGACTTCCTGAGCGCGCATTCGATCCGCCGCAGCGCGGGCGCCGTAGCCGATGCCTATGCCGGGACGGTCGGCAAGGCGCTCGACCATCTTGACGCCATGGGCGGTCGGCAGATCGGCGACCCAGCGCGCGGCGCTGCCGCGATCATGGCCGCGGTCGAGGCGCAAAAGCCGCCGCTGCATCTCCTACTGGGCTCGGACGCGCTCGGGCGGGCCCGCGCGAAGCTCGCCGCCACAACGAGCGAGATCGACCTCTGGGAGTCGACGACGCTCGGCACCGACTTTCCGGAAGGAGAACGAGCATGACACCGGCCAGCTGGAGCCTGGACGGCCAGGTCGCCATCGTCACGGGCGCGGCCCGCGGCATCGGCCGCGCCACCGCCGAAATGCTGCACGCGCGGGGAGCAAGGGTCGTCGCCAGCGACTTGTCGGAGGTGGTCCACGAGCTGGACGGCGACGGCTACGCAACCCTGATCGGCGACGTTGCCGACGAGGATGTCGCGCGCCGTTCCGTCGCGCTGGCGTCCGAACGGTTCGGGCGGCTCGATATCCTCATCAACAATGCCGCGCGCACCCTCAACAAGTCGCTCCTGGAAACGAGCGTAGAGGACTGGGATGCGATCATGGCCACCAACGCGCGCGGCAACTTCGTCCATTCTCGCGAGGCGGTGCGGATGATGGCTGCGAAAGGCGGCGGCGCGATCGTCTCGGTCGTGTCGGTCGTCGCCGCGGTCGCGATGAAAGAGCTGGCCGCCTATGCCGCTTCGAAGGGCGCGATCACTCAGCTCATGAAGGTAATCGCCGCCGAGTATGGCACTCACAGCATCCGCGCCAACGCGGTCGCGCCTGGTGTCGTCGAGACAGACATTCTTGAGAGCACGGGCGTCGCCAATAGCCGGGAAATGCTCGCGGGCTACGGCAATGTGCACCCGATCGGCCGCATCGCTCAGGCGTCCGAGATCGCTGAGGTGATCGTCTTCCTTGCCTCACCTGCCTCCAGCTTCATGACCGGTGCACTGATAATGGCCGACGGCGGCTACACGGCAATCTGATTTCGACGCCCCCTCCAGCAAGCCGCGGTCCTCATGAAGTGTGAACGGACGCTTTTCTTCGCTGACGACGGTATCACCCGAGGACCATGGGCCTGAACTCTTCTTCGGTCCACCGACGAAAGTCGGTCGGCCCGATCATTCCGGAGGCCCGCGCGATTACGTTGTCCATGCCTTCGTTCTTGGCGCGCATCATGTCGACGTAGCCTTGCGCAAACGCCTCGCTCACGCCCTGCCCGAGCAACCGCGCCTTGAAAGCCTCGAAAGACACCTGTTGATAGCGCACCTCGCGGCCAAGCACCTCCGAGAGGATGTCCGCAAGCTCGGCATAGGAGAGATCTTCTGGCCCGAGCACCGGCACGTCCGCCTGCCCCGTCCACGTCAGGTCCCTCAGCAGTTGTGCAGCAACCGCGCCCGAGTCGCGCGTGGCAGTGTGCGGAACTCTCTTGTCCGGATCGAGCGGACCAAACATCTGGCCCGCTTTTATCGCGTCCACCTGTTGTAGCGCGTTGTCCATGAATGCCGGCAAAGCGAGGCCGCGAACCGCCGCCCCGCTCTCATTCAAAAGGTCGACCATGCGGAGCGCGCCGGTGACGAGGCCCGCCTTGTCCTGCCATTCGGTACCGCGTCCAAGCGCGGAGACCGCGACGACCCGCTTGACGCCGTGGCGCCGGATCGCCTCGCTCGCCGGCTTAGAGAATTCGACGTAGGAATGCACGACCATATCAGCTGGATCAGGGGCGACGAGCCAGAATACCGCCTCGGCGCCATCGAAGGCGCGGTTCACCACTGCTGCTTCGCCGTGCGAACCTTCAATGATGTCGACCTGGTCGCGGACAGCTCGCGGAAGCTTGCCGGGATCGCGCGCGACAACACGAACCTTCTCGCCGGCATCGAGAAGATGCTGGACGACGTGATGACCGATCTTACCGGTCGGCGTTGTGACGACGATCATGCGGAGTCTCCTCTCTAGATGCGGACGCGAGATGGGCACGCAGCTGCCCACCGTCTAGATGCGATCATTGACCGTTCCTCGTTCTACCGGAAGAAGCGACATTCAGTTGCGGCCTGCTTCCGCTCGCAACCGACCATGAGCTTAAGATCGCCGAGATTGAGCATCTCCGCCTCCCCGAAGCGCTTCATCAGCGTGGGGGAAAGCAGGAGCATGTTCGTATCTAAGCAAACCAACTCGGCGGCAAGGACACTTTACCGCCCCCTTCGAGCGCGACATCCGCGACGGTCCGGAACCTTTACACACGTGTACGCTTATACGGACACGTATGTACGGATCGCTCGAGGGTTTGTCGAGCGCAATCCTCGACAGGTGTGCTGGAGACGCGACATGACAACATGCAAAACGCTTCGAGAGAACGGCACGGTGGCGATCGTCGGCGCGGGGCCTGGGGGCGCCATATTGGCGTGCCTGCTGCTCCGCCAGGGTTTTCGCGTCCATGTCCTGGAGCGCGACGCCTCTGCAACCGCTCGGCCTCAAGGTGGCAGCCTCGATCTTCGGCCGGACTCCGGTCAACGCGCGATCGAAGCGGCGGACCTGACGGAAAACTTCGCGAGCCGATCGCGCGATGCCGCAAAAGCGTTCCGCATGATCAGCTCAAACGGCGAGGAGCTGCCGGGGATGGGCCAGGAGACGCACGAAGACGCCGGGCCGGAGATCGATCGGGGCGAGCTGCGTGCCATGTTGCTGGAAGCGCTGCCGGCCGGCATCGTCTCATGGGACCATCGGGTCGAGAGCGTCGAGCTCGAGTCGGACGGCCTTTGGCGGCTGGAGGTCGCCGGTCGCGACGCTCTTAGGGCAGATCTCGTGGTGGGCGCCGACGGAAGCGGATCCCGGATGCGCCAGCACCTAACGGACGTGCTGCCGATTTATACCGGCATCACGATGGTCGCGGCCTACATCCGCCCAGAGCTGTGGCGCGGGTCGAAGCTGTCCGACACGCTCGGCGAAGGATCTGTCATGTTTGCCGGTGGCGATAAGACCATCTTCGTCCAGCGCTGCGCGAACGACGTCATCCTTCTATATTACTCGATGACCGTCACGCAGGGCTGGCCGGAAACCGACGGCTTCGATTTAAGCGACGCAAGCGCAGTGATGTCGGCGGTGCGCGAGGCCTATCGCGACTGGTCGCCCGAAATCCTGGACATGCTCACGCAGGTGCAGGATTCCTTCCAGCTTTGGCCGACCTCGGTGATGCCACCCGATACGCGCTGGGCGAGCCCGGGGGGCTTAACGATGCTGGGCGACGCCTCGCACGTGATGCCGCCGTTCACCGGCAAAGGGGTCAACCTCGCATTGCTCGATGCGCTTGAGCTGTCCCAGGCGTTGGTGACGGACCCTGACCGGACTGTCGCGGCGGCGGTGGCTGACTTCGAGCGCGGCATGCAGGCCCGCACGAGCGAGGAGATCCGCGCCTGCCTTCAAGTCGGCAAGTCGGCCTATGGAATCGATCTGGGATTCGACCTCGGCGCAGCTGCCTGAAAGGAGGCGACTATGGAAAACCTTGTTCTGCACGACGCAAATCATGTCGCTGTCACCGACGCGCTTCTTCGGTTTGGTGCGGGAACGGACGAGGGCGACCGCGACCTCCTCTCGTCCGCGTTCGCAGTAGACGCGGTGGTCGATTTCGGACCGTGCGGCCGCAAGCTCGGCCTCGATTTTCCGCCTTTGACAGGGCGCGAGGCTATCGTCGGCTTTCTGGGCGGCACGTCGGCGCAGCAGGTGACGAGCCATCTCGTTTCCAATTCGCGGATCGCCATGAACGGCGGCCGGGCGACCGTGCGAGCGCTCGTGGAGGCCGTGCACATCATACGCGCCGAGCCCGACCAGCGCTTCCGGATGATGAATCGCTACGACGCCGAACTCGACCTTGAGCCAGATGCTTGGCGTATCGAGCGCCTCGTCATCGACAACATCTGGTTCGAGGGCGATCCCCGTACCATGCTGCACCGCCAGGCCCGACATGCGCCTTGAACTCGAGTTCACCTACCGAACCGCGGTCATCGGGCCGCACGTGGTCGGCCCAGGCCCATACGGGATGCGGCATCATTACGAGATGACAGACGGCGTGGTCGAAGGCTTGAGGCTGTCGGGCCGGGCTCTCGGCGGGGGGGGCGACTGGATGCTGGTGGGCGCAGACCGCTTCCTGAGAATGGACGTCCGCATTCAGTTGCTGACCGACGATGGCGCCGTGCTTTGTGCACGCTATCGGGGTCCGGCCGAGGCGAACGACCGTCTGCAGGCGGCGATTGCAGGCAGAGAGCCGACCGGCTTCGACGACCAGCACATCCGGACTTGGTGGGAATTGGAGAGCGGCGATCCCCGTTATGCCTGGGTCAACCAAGCCGTTTTCGTCGGAGAGGCTCGCTTTCAGCCGACCGAAGCCGGCGCGCCAGGGTTCGAGCATCGCGTCTACCGGGCGGCTTGAACCTTCTCGGGCGATGGTCGAAAACTTCTGCAATGCGCAAGGATGCTGAACAGAATCGCGACCGGCTGATCGCCGCGGCCAGCGAGATCATGCGAAGCGAGGGCGGCGACGTGCCAATGGAGGTCATCGCCGAGCGCGCAGGCGTCACGCGGGGCACGCTATATCGCAACTTCGCCCACCGGCAGGCGATGTACGAGGCGGTCCTGGAGCGGGACCTCTCGAACCTCGCTAAGCTGATCGCGGACAAAGACGACGACCCGCTCGCCTTCATACGTCATACGGCCGAGCTGATGATGGTCTACGATCGATTTCTTGGCCAGCTGGTCGACATGCCGGACTACGACTCAACGAAAAACCAGCGGCGTATGGCGGACGTGCTGACGGCGCCGCTAGCGAACGCGCAGCAACGCGGCCTGCTACGAGCGGACATGTCGGCCGCCGACGTGCTGATGGCTTGCCGTATGCTTGCCTCGCATTGGAAGCTGGACGACGAAGCCGAGTTTGACCGTGCCTTCGAGCGGCGCCTCGCGCTGCTCGTTCGCGGCCTGCACGCCGAGCGACAGGCAAGACCGGACGAATCAATGGTTCATCATGAACCGCCTAAGCCCAGTAAGCAAAAAAGTGCCGGACGACGCCTTCCGCCGCGTACTGCGACGGCACGTTGACATGTGCCTGATGTCTGTTTCGATGATGGGAGACTATACTTTTCGCGGCCGCTTAACGCTTAAGCTCGCGGGGAAGCGCCGTTTTCTCAGCAGATACCGGAAACGTGCTTCGACGTCTGGCGTGGATAGCCGAACTGAATGGCCGAGTTGAGACCGCCTTTTAGCTCGAGCGAGCGCGAGAGCGTGGTGGTCTCCATCGACGAGAAGAGCCAGATCCCGGCGCTCGACCGCACGCGGCCCGGCTTGCGGATGAAGAGGGGCAAGTGCGCGACCCTCACCCACGACTAAAAGCGCAATAGCCTGCCCCGGATTTGATCCGGGGGCACCACGACCCTGTTTGCGGCGCTCAGCGTGCTCGAAGGCAAGGTCATCGGCCGCTGCGTACCCCGACATCGGCATCAGGAGTTCATCGGCTTCATCACGACCGCCGAGCGGTCCGTGCCGTCGGGCAAGGTCATCCAAGCCGTCCTCGAAAACTATGCTGCCCACAAGCACCCCGAGGTGCTGGCCTGGCTCGCGGCGCATCCGCGATGGACGTTCCACTTCACGCCGACCTCTTGCTCATGGCTCAACGCCTTCGAAGGCTTCTTCTCCAAGCTCACCCGGCAGAGACTGAAGCGGAGCGTCTTCCGCTCTGTCGATGATCTCGAAAAGGCCATCGCCCGCTACATCGCCGCTACCAACAAGAGCCCAAGGCCCTTCGTCTGGACAGCCACTGCAAAGGCCATCCGGACAAAGCTCGCCGTGAACCATCCGTCAGAGTCGGTGCACTAGGAATGGCCGATCAAGCTTGCCACCCGCTCGCTCAGGAGATCGACGAACAGCCGCGTCTTGGCAGGCAGGATCCGACTCGGCGTGAGCACGGAGATCGCGACGGATGGCAGAGACCAATCGCCGAGGATCGGCAAGAGGCGCCCCGCTTCGACCTCACGCCGTCCCACGATCTCGTCGGCCACCGCGATACCGGCGCCGGCCCGCGCGAGGTGAAGGATCATGTTCATGTTGTTCGCCGATACGACCCGACTGCTTTGCACGGTCTGCGTTTCCTTGCCCCTCGTCAGGATCCACTCTCCGCCGTCGTGCTGGTGCAGCAGGTGGATGCGGTCGTGCATCAACAGCGCGTTCGGATCATGCGGGCGGCCATGCGCCGCGACATAATCCGGCGAAGCGAAGATGTTGACCGCCCGTAGGGCCAGCCGTCGCACCGTCAGCCCCTGAGTCGGGCAGTGGCCCGAGACGGATGGCGATGTCGTAGTTCTCGGCGAGCAGGTCGACCCGTCGGGGTGAAAGATCAAGCTCGAAACTGACGTCCGGATAGGCGCGCCGGAACTCCGCGATGAGAGGCGCGATCAGAGGCGGTCCAATCTCCGCCTCCATCGAGACGCGAAGTAGACCCGACGGTCGCTCGGCTAATCCGCGTACATGACGATGCGCTTCCTCCGCCGCCTCGACCAGGCTGGCCGCGCGAGAGAGATAGAGCATCCCGGCATCGGTGAGACTGACGTTGCGCGTAGTGCGAATCAAAAGCTTCACCCCGAGCGATTGTTCGATTTCGCCAACGGGCGCGAAAGGGTCGAGGTTGGGATGCCGAGCTTTTCCGCCGCGCGGGTGAAGCTACGCGCGCGAGCGACCTCGACGAAAAGGGACATGCCGCGGATGACGTCCATCCTATTATCCCGCTCGTGGAAAACACTTCGCAAATACGCGCGGTTATCCCAGGCGCATCCTCCTGTACGAGAGCGTTCGAGGCCGAGTCAACGCATGTCGGCTACACAACCCGATACGAAAAAAGGAGCTTGCGATGCAGACGTTCGAGCGCTTCACGCCGGATAAGAGCATTGTCATGTTGGTCGACCACCAAACCATGACGATCGATTGGGTCAATAGCCCCCAAGGCGACCGTCATCGCCAGCTGTCGTGTGCTGACACGGATGGCCTTGACGTACGCGATGCCGCTCGTCCTCACGACCACGATGGAGGACTACGTCGGCCCGACGATCGAACCCGTTCGCGAGCTTGCGCCGGACGCCTTCGCCGCCCGCTACAAGCGCGGTGGAGAGCTCAGCTGCTGGGACGATCCGAAGCTGCGCGACGGTGTCGATGCGCTCGGACGCTCGCACATCGTCCTCGCCGGCCTCACTACAGACATCTGCCTGTTCTGGGCGGCGATCGACGCGGTGAAGAACGGCTACCATGTGATGGTCGTGGCGGACGCCTGCGGCACCGTGACGACACTCGGCGACCAGCTGACCTACGAGCGGCTGCGCGCTTTCGGCGTTGTCGTCACGGTGGTGAACCAGGCGGTCACCGAGCTCGTCAACAACTTCGGGACACCGGAGGGGCAGAAGGCGCAAGCCATCATGTCTGACGAGATCATCTCGAAGCTCGGCCAAGCCTGACCTGCGCATATGACGCTCTTCAGCGCATGGTCGGGTCGGCTCGCAGCCGCGCTGATCGCCTTCGTGATGAGCGGGGTGATGTCGGGTGTCATGATCGCGCTCAACTCCGTACGGTCCTCTCCGATGAAGTCTCGGCGGCGCAGACGGCCCTGACCAGATTGTTCGGCGGGAAGTCACTCGTCTGATCCAGCCGGGTGAGGCCGGTGGAAATGGTCTCGGCTGATTCGAATCACGCTCCTTCATCGCGGCGAAAGTGGTTTTACCCGTTGTGCGCCGGCGAGCTCGACATCACGGCGCCACAAAGTGCCGATCGGCTCTATGGCGAGAAGCCGCCGTCGATTGCGTAGACTGCGCCTGTAACTATATCGGCCTCCGAGCCGGCAAGATAAGCGACCAAAAGCGAAACTTCTGACAGAATCTGTCCTGGAGGGCTCGTGGATTTTACGTTCGGGCGCTATTCAATGCAGCTTTTATCGATCATCACTCTCTTGGCGTTTTTGCCCTGCGCGCGGGCGGAAGACACGATCGGTCCGTTGAGGTACCGCCCGCAGTCCGAGAGGCTGCGCATCGAGGACGCGCCTCCCGACATCCGAGGCTTCTATGTTCAGCCCCACGCGCCACCGTTCCCGCGTGACTACCAGGACGTCCGCGGCGTGCCTCCGTGGCTCTTGGCGACCGCTGACGGCGAACAACGGTATGATCGCGTGGCGCATGCCGTCTTACCCCAGGACGCTGATGGTCGCGTGACGCACTTCACGGCCAAGAACCTCGTCCTCTACGATCGTTTATCGCCTGCGGATGCTCCGCTTCTAGTGTGGCTCACCGGGACAGGAGGGGCTCCGCTCGACGCCGGCTTGTTCCTGCCCGCTGCTGCGGATGCTGGCTATCGCGTGATCAGTCTCGAGTTCGACGACCTTCCCGCTGGCACGACGCTTTGCGACAACGATGTGGATGCGACATGCTTCTGGCGTTACAGGTCTGCTCGCGTCTTCGGCAGCAATACGATGCCCGCGTTGGAAAACGCGCCAGCGGAAGCCGTGGTCATGCGATTGACGATGCTCTTGCGCTATCTGTCATCCCATTATGCGGATGAAGGATGGAGCGCCTATCTTCGCGACGACGAGCCCAACTGGCCCCGTATCGCCATGTCGGGCCAGTCGATGGGGGCGGGAATGGCGGCCTTCATCGGCAAGCGCTTCCCCCTTGCGAGAGTGATCCTGTCCTCTTCGCCATGGGACCATTACGGGCCGAGCGGCGGATTAGCTCCCTGGCTCGCACAGACGAGCGCCACCCCAGCTGTCCGGTGGGTTGGCACCTACCATCAGCGAGAACCGATGGCGGGCTTTCTCGAGCGCTCCTACGCGGCCCTGGGTCTGAAGAAGCAGCAGATACTTATCGCGGCGATTATGCCCGACGCCCTGATCAGCGCGCCAGCCAAGAGTGACGTCTTTCACGGCTCCTGGTTCGGAGGGCCGATACCGATGGAAAGGAACTGGCACCCAACCAAGCAAGTGAAACAGATCTGGTCGTTTCTCCTCGGTAAGCAAGTGCCATGATGCGGCCTGCTACCTCTTCGACTTCAGCAGGGAAACGGCAAGGCGGCTTTGTCTCCTCAGAGGCGGCGGTTTCGGTGTGTCTAGGCGATCCCACGGCAGTCGGAAACCCTGTAAAGGGCTCGTTCGATTATATAAATGTCAACAAAGTTCGATATTAATTGTACAACTTATTTCGAGCAAAGAGCAAATATTGCCAATGCTTCTCCGTCGGCTGGATCGAATTGTGAGTAGCTCAGGTAGTCTACTGTCTTGATCTAGTCCGCTGTTTCATGACGCCTTCGAGGGTGCGCGCGAGTTCCTCCGCGGAATATGGCTTCTTGAGCAGCGCGAAGCCGTGATCGTCGTCTTCCGCGAGGACGTGGCTGTACCCAGACGTCAAGAGCACAGGTAAAGCGGGCGTTCGACCTTCAATTACCTTTGCTAGAGCGATGCCGCCCATGCCAGGCATGACCACGTCGGAGAACACCGCGTCGAAGTCCTCGCCGTCTTTGCCGAGTTTTTCCAAGGCTTCCTCGGCGTTCGCCGCCCAAGTGGTACGGAAGCCCATATCACCAAGGATTTGAGTGCAGAATTCGCCGACGCCGACGTTGTCTTCGACAACGAGGACATGGCGTCCTTTGCCACCCTCAAAGAGCCCGATCGGCTTCTCTGCTTGCTGGTCGGGTTCTCCTGCCGCGGAGACTTCCGGCAGATACAGCGTGAAGGTCGTGCCCCGACCGACTTCGCTCTCCGCATCGATGTCACCACCAGATTGCTTGGCAAAGCCAAAGACTTGCGATAGGCCCAGACCCGTGCCTTTACCGACTTCCTTTGTCGTGAAGAACGGTTCGAAGATGCGCATCAGCTGGTCGGCCTCGATGCCACATCCGGTGTCGCTCATGCCGATGGCCACAAAGGGCTCCGGTGACCCGGCGTGTCCACGTATGGAAGGCAACGCCCGGACGCGCCTAACTTGCAGCGTAAACGTCCCCTCACCCTCCATCGCGTCGCGTGCGTTCACGGCGACATTGACGAGCGCCGTTTCGAACTGGCTGACGTCCGCACGCACAAAGCATGGTTCAGCTGGCGCCTGTACAACCACGCGGATCCGCGCGCCGGAAAGCGTGTCGATCATGTCTCCTACACCGCCGAGCCGCTCGCCGACGTTGAAGATTTCTGGCGTAAGGCTCTGCCTGCGCGAGAACGCAAGGAGTTGGCTTGTCAGCTTTGCGGCGCGGTCGACCGTCTCGGACATGGCGTCGAAGTAACGTTCCTTGCGTTCCTCTGCGACGCCTGGACGGCGGAGCAGGTCGACCGACGACCTGATGACGGTCAACAGATTGTTGAAATCGTGGGCGACGCCCCCTGTAAGCTGGCCGACCGCCTCCATCTTCTGAGATTGTCTGAGCGCCTCTTCCGAGCCAGCCAATGCATCCGCTTGCTCGCGCTCGGCAGTAACGTCCCGCCCGTGCGCGTAGACCTTGCCTTCGTCGTAGGACGCGGCCCACTCGATCCAGCGAAACGAACCGTCGGCATGGCGCGCGCGCAGCGTCGACTGTGGCATCAGCTTTGTCGCTACGAGGCCGGCTAGATTCTTCTCCGCGGCGGCCCAATCCTCGTTGTGGGTGAGGACGCGATAGGGCTTACCGACCACATCTTCGGCCGGCCAACCGAGCACGCGTGAGACGGCAGGATTGATGTCCTCGATCACGCCGCCGCTGTTGACGACCATCAGAAGGTCTTGCGAGTTACCCCAGATGCGGTCGCGGTCCCGTGCCGTGGAAACCATTCGCGCCTCAAGGTTTTCGTTTTGGTCTACCAAAAGGCGTTCGGCTTCTTTACGCTCGGTCACATCCGATATGACGCCGATCACGCGGGCCGGGTTGCCTGTCTTGTCCATGATCGGCTCGCCGTGGAATGCGATCCATCGGCGCTCGCCGTCAACTCGCGCGATGCGGGTCTCCATGTGCCAAGGCTGTCCAGCCGCCAGCGCCTCCGACATGGCCTCCGCCAAGCCTTCGCGATCCTCGTCGACGACGTGCGCGAAGAATGTATGGACGGTCCAATCTTTGACAGGTTCGGCGTAGCCAAAGATACGGTCGTGGGCCGCCGACCGGATCGCTTCGTTCGTGACGACGTCGAGTTCC
Organism: Beijerinckiaceae bacterium; assembly: GCA_965277735.1. Taxonomy (GTDB): domain Bacteria; phylum Pseudomonadota; class Alphaproteobacteria; order Rhizobiales; family Beijerinckiaceae; genus RH-AL1. The sequence goes on along the minus strand of CBDIDO010000003.1, from coordinate 1,024,322 downwards.
CACTCGCCCAGTCTTCCGGCGGCCATTGCCATGGAGAGGCGGGTCGCGCTTTCTTTGAGGGCCGCGCTCGTCAGGTGCTCTTCGGTGGTGTCGCGCAGGACGGTCAGGAAGCCCTGTGTCTCTGATCCCGTCGGGCGGATCGGCACGGTCTCGCCGGCAGCATAGAAGCGCGAACCGTCTCTCCGCAGATGCCACCTCGCGTTGTCCGCCCTTCCGTCCGTCCTGGCCTGTGTCAGCATCTCGTCGGGTATGCCCAGCGCACGATCCTCTTCGGTGAAGGTCATGTCGATGCGTTTTCCAACGGCATCTTCCGGCGACCAACCGAGGATCAGGTGCGCGCCCCCGTTCCAATGCGTTACGAAACCGGCAGGGTCCGTCACGATGATGGCGAACGTCCTGGTGCTGTCGAGAATGGCCAGGTAGCGCGCCTCACTTTCGCGTAGGAGTTGTTGTGTGGCCTCGAACTTGGTGACGTCGACTTGGCTGCCGAAGAAATAAAGCAAATCGCCGTCGCGCGAGAACACCGGGGAGATGTAGAGTTCGTTCTGGAACGTCGTGCCGTCTTTACGGTGGTTCTCGACAACGGTTGCTATCTGACGACGCTCAGCAATCGCGTCCCTGATTGCTACGACGGTTTCGGGCTTGGTTCCTGGTCCCTGAAGAAAACGGCAGTTCCTGCCAACGATCTCCTCTGGCGGGTAGCCAGACAGATCGACAAAGGCACGGTTCACGAAGACGATAGGATTGTCGGGCAGCGCAGGGTCGGTGACCACCATGGGCATGCGGGTCTTTTCAAGAGCCGCGAACAGAATGTCAGGCGGGGCATCCGTCGTGTGCCCTGTGCCATCGACGAAGGTGCCAGGCCGAAGGCCCGCTTTATCTAGCTCCGCCCGTACGCGCCGAAGTCTGACCGAGAGGTCTTCCTCCTCGTCTCGAAGCCGGTCGACTTTCGAACCCGTTGTCGTCATGGAGCGCAACGACTGCCTTTCTATGAAGCGTGGGCTAACGGGACTTCGCTGCTTGGTGAGCAAGCGGCGGACCGCGTCAAATTCCTTGCATGAGGCGCTCGTAGGCGGAAGCGATGATAAACTCATAGGGTCGTTCAAGCAAAGGAGGCTTCGCAGCGGATCGGCCAGGACGAGACCTTTAGCTGATTGCGCTCTCTTCGTTGAGGATTACCAATCGGCTCGAGCAACGAGGAGCAGCACGATGCACGTGACCATGGAGCATGCTGAAGCCGCGATCCAGGGAGCGCGAAAGAAGGCGCTCGAGCTCAAGACGCAGATGTGCATCGCGATCGTTGACTCTGGCGCGAACCTGAAAGCGTTTTTGCGCATGGACGACGCCTGGGTCGGGTCAATCGACATCTCGGTCAAGAAGGCAAAGACCGCAGTGTTCTTCGGAATGCCGACCGGCGCCATCGGCAAGCTGTCTCAGCCCGGCGGCTCGCTGTTCGGCATCGAGCATTCAAACGAGGGGCTGATCACATTTCCGGGTGGTCTACCTATAGTGGATGAGCACGGCGTCCTGGTCGGCGCGATCGGTGTCAGCGGGAGTTCGGTCGAGAACGACGAGGCTGTTGCAAAGGCGGGTGTCGACGTCCTCGGCGTTGCCGAGCTTTCTGAGCACCCCTGGCGGACATAACGCGAGCAGGAACCACCATGGTGGCATCGAAGATCTCCTCAGTGATCCGAAGTCTTGGACGCCCAGGCAAAGCGCTTGTACATGGTGGGTTCGGGGGTAGGATGTGCGCGTCGCGCGTGGTCCCCGGCCGAGATGGTGTCTTGACTTAGCTGCCTCCGGATAGAGCTATCCTTCGCAACAGCAGACCATTGGCATGCGTAGGGGCACGAGTGAAAGCGCGCGACTTCGACTATCGACGGCCGCTCGCGTTGAGCGAAGCTTTCGATCTGCTCGACCGGCCTGGTGCGCAGGTTATTGCCGGCGGCCAGAGCCTCGTGCCTGCGCTCAACCTGCGCACGGTCTCGCCCAAGTTGGTTGTCGACATAGGCGGCATCGACGAGCTCCGCGGGCTACGTTTCGTCGGGGACGGCGAGGCCCGGTGTCTCCACGTCGGCGCTCTCGTACGCCACGTGGAGATCGAACGATCGCCGCTCGTCGCGGAAGCAGCGCCGCTTCTACAGCGAGCCGCCAGCCACGTTGCCTATCCGGCAGTGCGAAACCTCGGTACGTTCTGCGGCAGCCTCGCGCTCGGCAATCCGAGATCCGAGTTTCCAATGTGCGCGCTGGCACTCGATGCCCGTCTTTTGATCTCGGGTCGGGCCGGGCACCGCACCGTGGCGGCACGCGACTTCTTTCTCGGCTTCCAAAAGACGGCTTTAAGGCCCGGCGAGATCCTCGTCGGGTGCGAGGTGGCACCACAGCCGGCCGGATGGCGTTATGGATTTGCCGAGCTGCGTCGGGGGACCGCCTGGGCGACGGTAGGAGTAGCGGTGTACGGGCTGCCAGGATTGCGCGGCGGCTTCGACGAGGTCGCACTAGCCTTTCTAGGAGCGGCCGATCGGCCGGCGTTGGCGCCGCGCGCTGCCGCAGCGCTCTGCGATCCGACGATCGCTGTCGCGGATCGCGTGCGGCACGCGCAGGCGGCTCTGGCAGCGGACATGGACCCGCCGTCCTGCCCAACGATGGCGGGCGCAACACGCCTGCACCTTGCCCGAGTGCTGCTCGGCCGCGCCGTCGCCCGGGCGCTCGAATTCGCTGGAGCGCCGCATGCCGGTTGAGCCGCGTCCTGTCCGCCTGAAGGTCAACGGCGTCGCGACGACCCTGACACTCGAGCCGCGCATGCATCTGGCCGACGCGCTGCGCATAAAGCTCGGGCTTACTGGCACACATCTCGGCTGCGAGCACGGCGTCTGTGGGGCCTGCACGCTGATGCTCGACGGTGCGACGGTGCGAAGCTGCCTGGTCCTTGCGGTGCAGGCCGAGGGCCGCACCGTCGAAACGATCGAGGGCCTAACTGAAAGCGCAGATCCGATCCTCACCGCGTTGCAAAGCGCCTTCATCGAACGCAACGCCTTGCAGTGCGGCTTCTGCACGCCGGGTATTCTGGCGACAGCGTTTGAGCTGCTGCGCGATACTCCCGCACCATCTCGAGCGGCAATTCGCGAGTATCTGTCCGGCAGCTACTGTCGCTGTACCGGCTATCACGCCATCGTCGACGCGATCGCGCTGGCCGCGTCGCGTCTGTCGGCGCCGAGGATCGTGGCATGAGCGCCTTCTCGCCCCTCGACCGCCCGAACAGCTACATCGGCCGCAGCGTGCCGCGCCCCGATGCCCGGCGCCTGACGCAAGGCGCCGGGCGGTTCACCGACGATCTCCCGACAAGCCCGCGAACCGTGCATGTCGCGTTCGTCCGCAGCCCGCTTGCGCACGCCAGGATCGTCGAGATCGACACGGAGGCTGCGCGCAAGGCCGAGGGCGTGGTCAGGGTCGCAACGGGTGCCGACCTCGTCGAAATCTGCACACCCTGGGTCGGCGTGCTGACGCATTTCAAAGGCCTGAAGTCGGCGCCGCAGCGGCCGCTTGCGATCGAAAAGGTGGTGTGGGTCGGCCAGCCGGTCGTTGCCGTTGTCGCGGCAACCCGAGCCCTTGCCGAGGACGCTGCCGATCTCGTGCGGATCGACTACGAAGAGCTGCCGCCGGTTGTTGACGTCGACGCCGCACTGGCGCCAGCCACAACGCTGATCCACCCCGAGCTCGGCGACAATCTCGCTTTCGAGCTGAAGCTCGAGAAAGGCGACGTGGAGGCGGTATTTCGTACCGCCTATGCGATCGTCGAGGGTGAATATCATTTCGCCAGGCATACGGCCGTGACGCTTGAGCCTCGCGTGACCCTCGCCGACTTTGATGCCAGCGAGACGCGGCTGACCGTGCACCAATCGACGCAGACGCCTTACCAGATGCAGGAGGTTTACGCGGAGCATCTGCGGCTACCCGTCGCCAACGTGCGCGTTGTCGCAAACGACATTGGCGGCAGTTTCGGCATGAAGCTGCACGTCTACGGGGATGACATGGCGACAGCGGCGCTGGCAGTTCTGCTGCGGCGTCCGGTGAAGTTCGTCGCTGATCGGATCGAGTCGTTTGCCGCCGACATCCATGCGCGCGCCCATCGCGTCCGCGCCAAGATGGCGGTGGATGCAAACGGGATCATCCAGGCGATCGACGTCGACGATGTCACCGGCATTGGCGCCTTCTCGAGCTATCCTCGCACCAGCGCCGTCGAAGGCAATCAGGCGGTTCGCCTAATCGGCGGCCCTTACGCCAACCAGACCTACCGAGCCGAGCTCAAGGTCGTGTTCCAGAATAAGGCGATGATGAGCCAGTACCGCGCCGTCGGCCATCCCATCGCCTGCGCCGTAACCGAAGCGCTGATGGACCGCGCCGCCGAAGCCGTCGACCTCGATCCGGTCGAGATCCGCCAGCGCAACTTCGTCAAGGACGAGGACTACCCTTACGCTTCGCCGACCGGCTACACCTTCGAGCGCTTGTCTCATCACCAATGTCTCGATGGCCTGATGCGTGCCTGCGACTATGAGGGGCTGCGGCGCGAGCAGATGGAGGCACGCCAACGCGGCATCCATCGCGGCATCGGGCTCGCCGCCTTCATCGAGATCACAACGCCTGGGCCAGCCTTCTACGGCGTCGGAGGCGCCAAGATCAGCGCCCAGGACGGCTGCGTGCTACAGGTCGAGCCCTCCGGCTCGGTGCGCTGCGCGATCAGCGTCACCGAGCAAGGCCAAGGCAGCGAAACGATCATGGCGCAGGTCGCGGCGACAACACTCGGCATGCCGATCGATCAGGTGCGCGTCGTCACAGGCGACACCGATACGACGCCTTCCGGCGGCGCGACTTGGGCTTCGCGCGGCGCAGCCATCGGCGGCGAGACGGTGCTTCAGACCGGCCACATCCTGCGTGCCCAGTTGCTCCAGCTCGCGGGCGCAATCCTCCAGGAGACAGCGGATGCACTTGATATCGTCGACGGCAAGATTGTCGATGCTGAAGGCGGACGCGAACGCATGACGGTCGCCGAGCTCGCACGCATTGCCTACTACCGCCCGGAGACGCTCCCGCCAGGCGTTCAAGGGCAGTTGACGGCGTCGCACCAATACGTGCCGCGCGGACAACCGTTCGCCTTCACCAACGGCATTCAGGCAAGTTACGTCGAGGTTGATGTCGAGACGGGACACGTCGAGCTTCTCGGCCACTGGGTCGTTGAGGATTGCGGGCGCATCCTAAACCCTATGCTTGTCGACGAGCAGGTCCGCGGCGGGGTTGTACAGGGGATCGGCGCGGCGCTCTTTGAGGAATGTCTCTACGATGAGCGCGGACGCCTGCTCAACGCGACCATGTCCGACTATCTGCTGCCTACCGCGCCGGAGATGCCAGACATCATGGTCGGCCACTTCTCGACGCCATCTACATTCACGGAGCTTGGCGCCAAGGGCGTCGGTGAAGCCGGGACGGCCGGCTCAGGTGCAGCCGTGGTGAACGCGGTGAACGACGCACTGCGGCCCTTCGGTGCGCGGATTACCGAGATGCCTATGACGCCGGAGCGGATATTGAGGGCTTTGGGAACGGTTTGACGTTGATCCCGAGCGTAGGCGCGATCTCGCTGATCCTCCTCGCAGCTAGCCCAGAGTACGCGGCGGCGTCCGCTCAAAAGCTGAATGCCGGGCTTCCTAGTGCTCCGACTCAGACCGAAGGTGCAGGGACGCGGCTTACGGCATCGAGGATGGCGGCAGCGGGTTTTGTCCAGGTGAATGGCTTGGCGCTTTGATTGTGCTCGGCGATGGTGCGTTTGATGGCGGCTTGCAGATCGACGACGCCGAGGAAGGTGCCGCGTCGCAAGCGACGGCGGGTCAGCGTCGAGAAGAAGCCTTCGACGGCGTTCATCCACGAGGCCGAGGTCGGTGTGAAGTGGAAGGTCCAGCGCGGATGGCGCGCCAGCCACGCGCGGACCTTGGGATGCTTGTGGGTGGCGTAGTTGTCGAGCACCACATGGACGGTCTTGCCGGCCGGCACGGCCGCCTCGACGGCGTTGAGGAAGCGGATGAACTCGCCGTGGCGATGGCGCTGCATGCAGCGGCCGAGCACGGTGCCTTCGAGGACATCGAGCGCGGCGAACAGCGTCGTCGTGCCGTGGCGAACATAATCGTGGGTCTGTGCCGCCGGATGCCCCTCTGCGAGCGGCAGCGCGGGGCGCGTTCGCTCGAGAGCCTGGATCTGGCTCTTCTCGTCGATCGAGAGGACGACGGCATGGGCCGGCGGGTTCATGTAGAGGCCGACGACGTCTTCGACCTTCGCGGCGAAGGCCGGATCGTTCGAGCGCTTGAAGGTGCGGACGCGGTGGGGCTGCAGATGGTGGGCTTCCCAGATGCGCTGGACGGAGCGCAGCGAGAGGCCGACCGCTTTGGCGACGGCGCGACCGCTCCAATGCGTGACCTCGCCCGGCGGCTCCGAGCAGGTGAGCGCGAGCACTTCGGCGACGGTGCCGGCCGTGTGCGGCGGGGTGCCGGGCGCACGCGTCTTGTCGCGCAGGAGCCCGTCGACGCCCTCTTCGCCGAAGCGCTGCTGCCAGCGCCATACCGCCGGCCGACTGACGCCGGCTCTCTCGGCGACCTCGAGCACCGGCAAGCGCTCGGCCGACACCAGGACGATGCGCGCCCGCAGCACATGCTTCAGAGGTCGCGACCGATCGCCAACAATCTCGGCAAGCCGTACACGATCAGCTTCGTCGAGGAGAACACAAGCAGTCTGAGCCATCGCCCAGACTCGCATGCTCGATCGCGCTTGTGAATCCTACGATAGCGTCAGTGCACTAGCCAGTTTACGCCTCAATTCCGCCAACTGGCGATCTGAAGGCCTGAAAAGGACGCGAAGCCGCAGGCCAGTTCTTGTTGGCCGGAGGCAGCCGGCCTAAGGAGGCTGGAAAACCCGTATAGGGCAAAGAGCGAAGCTCAAGACCGTCGCTTGCTTTTCGAATCACCGCAATATTGACGAACCCACACCCACCGAAAGTTGGGGGAGATTGTGCCGCGGTGTCTTGATCTTGAAAGTAATCGTTCCACATTGATCTGCGCGAATGATTCGCCAACCTTGCGAGTATCTAATGACTACCGAAGCTACCTCAGAAAAGTCTGGACCGAATCCGGCGCTCCTTAAAATGGCGGCCGACATCGTCTCGGCCTATGTCGTCAGAAACGCTGTGCCGGCGAGCGAACTGCCCGCGCTGATCGCGCAGACCCATTCTAGCCTCGCGCGGCTCGCGAACGGCACTGTCGTACCCGCTGTCGAGCCCCCGAAAGAGCCTGCGGTCCCTGTCAAGAAGTCGATCACCAACGACTACATCATCTGTCTCGAGGACGGGAAGAAGTTCAAGTCGCTGAAGCGGCATCTCGCTACTGCCTTCGGACTGACGCCTCAGGTCTATCGCTCAAAGTGGGGGCTACCGCCCGACTACCCGATGGTTGCTCCGGGCTACGCGGCTGTGCGGTCAGGCCTGGCGAAGCAGGCTGGGCTGGGCCAGAAGGCGATCGAGAGTAAAGCTGCGAAAAAGAAGCCTGCGAAGAAGGCCGCGTAGCCTTTATCAGCGATCGTTCCGTCCGTTATCCCGTCGAGCGAGGCTCGGCGGGATTTTTGTTCATTTGTGGAGATGGCCGCGTCGACGAATGCTGTCGCCGTGAGGCGCGGCCTCTATATCGATGTCCTCGATCTTATGGCGCTCTAGCCCATCCTCGTCCGACAAAGCGTCAACGATCTTGCAGCCTTCGAGCCGGATGAATTCTTGTTGGTCGAGCGCGAAAGCAGGGTAGCAACGCTTTTTGTTGCAAACGACGATGTCGGCGGTCTTTGGGTCACGCAGCAGGTAATCGAGCTGTGTTAGCTTTTGCCCTCGCTTGATGGAGACATGGTTCTTACCGCTCCCGCCGAAGTCGTAGGACCAGACGTGATTGGGATGCTCCGGCTTGAGCCGAAGGCACGATCCGTCGTTGAGCCATAGACGGCCGCTCTTCGGCTGCTTCTGTGGAACCTTGAGCCCCTCCCGCCGCCAGATCCGTTCGACACGCTTGCGGTTCACCGTCCAGCCGGCCTGATGCAGCATCGCCGTGATGCGACGATAGCCGTAGCGGCCGTATTGAACTGCAAGGGCGATGATGTCGGCGGTGAGCGCCGCCTCGTCATCGCGTGTCGTCGGGATCTTGCGTTGCGTCGAGCGATGCTGGCCGAGAACCCGGCAGGCGAAGCGCTCCGACACGCCGTGCTTTTCGACGACCTGATCGACACAAGCACGACGACGGGCTGGGCTCAGAAGTTTCCCGAGGCGGCTTCCTTCAGGATCAGCTTCTCCAGCGTCAGATCCGATACAGCGCGTCGCAGTCGCGTGTTCTCGGCCTCCAGATCCTTCAGCCGTTTGACCTGGTCGCCCTTCAGGCCACCGTACTCCTGACGCCACCGGTAGTACGTGACCTCGGTGACCTCGATCGCCCGCACGGCCTCAGCGACCGCTCTGCCTTGTGAGACCAACACATCGACCTGCCGCAACTTGGCGACGATCTCCTCCGCCTTGTGTCGCTTCCTTGGCATTCTGAAATCCTCCTCCATGGCGCAAAGCCATACATCAGGGAGGACCACTTCTCAGAGGGCAGACCAGTGGCGCTCCCGTGGAGAATCTGGCCCATAGCGCATCCTTCCAATCTAAGGAAAAGATTGCACCATCAAATCCCGAGATCAAACACCTAAGGGCGATGCCTATATGCCCGACTCGCTCACGATCGAGAAAAACCATGTCGCGCTCGGCGATGCGGCAAAGGCGTTTGACAAGGCTGATGTTTCGGTCGACGCGATCAATCGCCCTGGACCGGGATAGATTATGTCGGCACTTAAACCGATACTATTGGAAGGTAAAGCTGCATAAAGACCTGTACTACGTCATCGACGTCTTCTTGGTAATGCCCCGCAACCCAAGCCCGCGCGACATGCAGGCCGCCGCCTATGACGCCCTTGATCAACAGTGGCGACAGGCGGCGCTCTTCCAGAAGATTGCTAACACCTAGCACGTCTACAAGTCGGACTCCAAATTCATCGAGATTTTGCGCATGCAAGACTTCAGTTGCTGAGCTTATATTTGTCATATCGAACAGAAACAAGCGAGCAGCTGAAGGATTTTGCTTAATAAATTCAAGATAGACCCTCAACGCCGCCGTCAACTTCGCCTTCGGATTGCCCTTCGTAGTATGTATCTTCTTGTCTAGTTTGCGAAAAAGATCATTGGTGACTTGTATAAAGCATTGCCGAAGAAGGTCTTCTCCGTTTTCGAATGACTCGTAGAGGTACCGTTCGGATAGACCTGCTGTGGAGCAGACGGACTTAACAGAAACGTTGTGGAAGCCTTGCTTGCCGTAAAGCTCTACGGCCGCTTGCATGAGCTTGCGGCGTCTCTCGACCTTGCGTTCTTCGCCTGTCTTCGCACCCCACCTTTTCTCAGCCTGATCGCCGATCCTCATGCTCCGCCTTGCGCAATTTCCTCAGCCCGCACTCCTGCAACGCTTTTGCCACACCCGCAAGCGGAACGCAGCAATGCCTTTGACATGGAGGATTGTAAGTGGCACGAAGTCATGTCAGTTCGCCGTTGGGCGAGTTAAGGAAGGCGGTACAGGCTGATGAGTGGACTGCAGTCGGGCGAATTCGACAACGTCAAGGAGCGCTACGCCAGGGAGAGAAGCCTTCGGCTAGCTGCCGATTGCGAGCGGCGGTACGTCGCTATGGACGAAAGCTCGCCTCTGCCGCTGTCCGATCCCTATACAGCCCCTTCCGCGCGCGAGGTCGTCGAAGACGCAATCGACGTGCTCGTCGTTGGTGGCGGCTTCGCGGGTCTGCTGGCCGCGACCGCGATGCGGACGGCGAACGTCGGCAAGACGCGGATCATCGAGGCAGCCGGCGATGTCGGCGGCACTTGGTATTGGAACCGCTATCCTGGCGCGGCGTGCGATATCGAGTCCTACATCTACCTGCCCCTGCTCGAAGAAACCGGTTACATGCCGGTGGAGCGCTATTCGAAAGCTGCGGAAATCAGGGCGCATTGCCAGAGGATCGCAAAGCACTTCCAGCTCTACGATAATGCCCTCTTCTCGACGAAGGTGGAAAGCCTCGCGTGGGACAGCACGGCGAACGCCTGGACGGTGCGCACGAACCGTGGCGACCGCATCAAAACCAAGTTCGTCGTGCTCGCCACCGGACCTTTGAATCGGCCAAAGCTGCCCGCAGTGGCGGGCCTTGGATCCTTCAAAGGACAGGCCTTCCACACCAGCCGCTGGGATTATGCCTATACGGGCGGCAGCGCGACCGAACCTTTGTCCGGCCTGCACGACAAGCGCGTCGGCATCATCGGCACCGGCGCTACGGCGATCCAGTGTGTTCCGCCCCTCGCGGCATCGGCAAAGCATCTTTGCGTTTTCCAGCGCACGCCGTCGTCGATCGACGTGCGCAACAACAGCGCGACGGACATGGACTGGGCGGCGGGTCTTGGGCCGGGATGGCAGAAAGCGCGCATCGAGAATTTCACGGCTCAGATGGCGGGACGCCTCGAGGAAGAAGACCAGGTCGGCGATGGATGGACGACGCTTGCGCGAGCCGTTCGTCAGAGACTGGCTAGTGATCCGGGGCGCCCGAGCTTGCCGTCACTTCTCGAGCAAGCCGATCTCGAGAAGATGGTGGCCATCCGCGCGCGAATCGATGAAGTCGTTACCGACAAAGCAACCGCCGAGGCGTTGAAGCCTTGGTTCAGCCTCTTCTGCAAACGGCCTTGCTTTCACGATGATTACCTCGCGACTTTCAACAAGCAGAATGTCAGCCTCGTTGATACGAAGCCGCAGGGCATCGAAGCCATAAACGAGCATGGGGTTGTTGTCGCAGGAAGGCAATACGACCTCGACTGCTTGATCTTCGCAACGGGATTCGAAACAGCCTCCGATTATTCGGAGCGAGCGGGGATGCGGATTACCGGAACGGCCGGCTACACACTGACCGAGAAGTGGTCTTCCGGGATGGCGACGCTGCATGGCATGCACGCGCGTGGTTTCCCGAACTGCTTCATCATCAGCCAAGCGCAGTCCGGCATGTCTCCAAATTTCCCTCACATGCTCGCCGAGCAGGCGCAACATATCGCCTACATCGTTGATCATGCCAAACGCCGCGGCATCGATATGCTCGAGGTGTCCGAACAAGCGGAACAGGCCTGGGTTCAAACCATTCTCAAGACCGGAGAAAGTCGGCGCAAGCTGCTCGAGACGTGTACGCCCGGCTATTACAACAACGAAGGGCGGTTGTCGCAGGCCGTGGCGCAAGCGCTCTCCTTCGGTGCAGGTCCGGTCGCCTTCATCGAGTTGCTTCGCGAATGGCGCGCGGCGGGCGACCTTGCCGGACTCGAGCTGGACAAGACCAAACTTCCCGCGACCTTGGATGCCTGATCGATGAGCTCTTCAAACCAAAAGTCGATCTTCATCACCGGGGCGGCCTCGGGCATGGGGCGCGCCACGGCGATTCGCTTTGCTCGCGAAGGTTGGCTTGTGGGAGCCTACGACCTCAACGCCCGGGCTCTGCAATCGCTTAGAGAAGAACTCAGCGATAGCACGGTTCTCTGCGCGGAGTTCGACGTCACCGATGCCGCCGCTTTCAAGCAAGCAATCGCCGGCTTCGGCGAGGCGACCGGCGGCAAGCTCGATCTTCTCTTCAACAACGCCGGGATCGGCGTTGCGGGGATGTTTGATGAGGTCGCTTGGCCGGACCTGATGAAAGTCGTCAACATCAACCTTGTCGGCGTGATGATCGGGATCCGAGCGGCCGTTCCCTTGCTCAGGGAGACGCACAACGCGCTTTGTCTCACGAATTCGTCGTCGTCTGCCATCTTCGGCACGGCCGGGATTGCCGTCTACTCGGCGACGAAGCACGCCGTCCGCGGCCTGACCGAAGCGCTTGCAATCGAGTTCCAGCGCTTCGGCGTGCGCGCCGCGGATCTTCTACCCGGTCTCGTCGACACGCCGATCCTAACTGAACGGATCAAAGCGATGGCACCGCCGGACGGCATGTGGCGCCTCGTGCAACCGGCTGACGTCGCCGATGTCGTTTGGTCAGCCTACCACGGCGATCGCCTGCATTGGTACGTTCCGGAAGACCTCAAGGCCTTCGATCTCCAGGCTACCAAAACGCCCGAAGGCGTTCTCGCGGAGCGTGCGGCGATGTCGGCATTTAAAGAGTAGCAACCGACAACGAATACGAAAAACAGGGAGGTTGGTGATGTCAATCCTTGCGTCTGACCGCGAGACGTCATCAATGGTGCATTCCGGTGAGCGAGAAGCCCTAGCAAGGCTTCGCCTGAGCTTCGGCGCGCAGCGCCGCGCGTTTTCAGGCGATCGGTCTCCGACGCTCGAGGAACGCAAGCGCCGTCTCGAATCTCTCATCGGCATGATGTTGGGCCATCGCGCGCGCATCGCTGATGCGCTGCACGAGGACTTCGGATCGCATCCTCGACCGGCCTCCGACCTCATCGAGGTGCTGGGCGTCGTCGGCCGTGCGCAACACGTCCTCGAGCACCTCGAAGCCTGGATGCGACCGTCGCCCCGCGAGGTCGACCCCAGCCTTCTTGGCGCGTCGCATGCCTATGTCTTGAGCCAGCCGAAGGGCGTCATCGGCAACATGGTGCCGTGGAATTTCCCCTTCGATCTTTCGGTCGGCCCGCTCGTCGAGATGCTGGCGGCCGGCAATCGCGCGATCATCAAGCCGTCCGAGTTCACCCCTGCCTGCGCCTCTCTCCTCGAAGAGATGGTCGCCGCGACGTTCGATGCGTCGCTGGTGCATGTCGCTGTCGGCGGCATCGACTTGGCGCGGGAGTTCCCCAAGCTTGCGTGGGACCATCTCCTCTACACGGGCAGCCAGGACGTCGGCCGCCAGGTGATGGCCGCGGCGGCGGCCAATCTGACGCCGGTGACGCTCGAGTTGGGCGGGAAGTGCCCCGCGGTCCTGACGCCGGGCTCGGTCAGCGCCCAAAGCGTCGAGTCGGTGATCGGTACCAAGATGGTCAAGAGCGGCCAGATGTGCGTCTCCGTCGATTACTGCTTCGTGCCGAAGGCCGAGCTGGCGACATTCGTCGATCACGCGCTCTCGTTCGTGCGCCGCGCCGCGCCGACGTTCTCGCAAGGCCCGGACTACACGGGCATCGTCTCGCTTCGGCATTTTGATCGGCTCTCGGACCTCCTCGAAGAGGCAAGGGGCCACCAATGCAAGATCATTGAACTCGAAGACGATCCAATCGCCGAGCGCGCCAGACGACGAATGCCTTTGTCGCTGGTCGTCGATCCGGCGCTGGACCTTCGCCTCTTGCAGGAGGAGATCTTCGGCCCGATTCTGCCGGTGGTCGTCTATGACGACCTCGAAGAGGTCATCGCTGCGATCAACAAAGGCGAGCGACCGCTCGGCCTGTATGTGTTTGGGTCGAACCAAGCCGCCATCGATCGCCTGCTCGACGCGACGACGTCGGGAGGCGTCGCGGTCAACACGTGCGCGATGCAGGCGGCGCTCCCGTCCCTCGGCTTCGGCGGCATCGGCGCGAGCGGGATGGGTTGCCACCACGGCGTCGCGGGGTTTCGGGAATTCTCAAACGAGCGCGGCGTCTTCGTGCGTGGGGCCGGCGATATGATCGACGCCTTCTACCCCCCCTACACCAAGGCGGCGGCGATCGTTGCGGCGGCCCTGTCGTGACGACGGCCTCGCCATCGCGACGTCTGCAGTCGCAAGTCGCGCAAGCTGATCTGGCGCGAGCCGGCTCGCTTCGTTGCTCTGGTCAAGAGGGGTGCCGAAGTTTCCGCGGCTTGGTTTCACCGTGCGAGGTCAGCTGCGATGACGACGCTTGAAGCGATCGACCTGCCCTCTCGAAGCGAGAGCCGAAACTGGCGGTTCCTCTCGACGTATCCGACACCCCAGGCGCGCAGAGCTCATCTCGCGCTTGTCGTCGCGATCACCGTCGCGCTCTACTACGCGCAGTACGTCGGCGGCGGCGTTGCCACGCTCATGCTGCCGGATTTGCAGATGCCGTTTATCGTTTTCGTTGGCATTCTCGCGCTCGGCAATCTCCTCGGCGCCTTCGCGTCGCTTCTTGCCGGCCTCTGCGACCGGCTTGGCCGCGCCAGTCTAGTCGTCTGGGGATCGCTCGTCGTAACTTTCCTGACCCTCGTCGCCTTCCCTTTGATACGCAATCCGTTGGCCTTCGCTCTCGCCTCTGCAGCAGTCGCATTCGTCGAAGGCATCATTTTGGTCGCTACGCCGGCGCTGATCCGCGATTTCTCGCCGCAAGTCGGTCGCGCGACCGCAATGGGCTTTTGGACCATCGGTCCGGTTCTCGGCAGCCTGATGGTCAGCGCCATGGTGACCCTGACCCTTCCGTATTTCGGGACCTGGCAGAGCCAGTACGTCATTTGCGGTTGCGTCTGTCTTGGTGTTTTCGCAACCGCCGCGATCTTCCTGCGCGAATTGACGCCGGCGTTGCGCGATCAGATCATGGTCAGCGACCGCGACCGAGAGTTCAACGAACTCAACGCCCTTCGCAATCCGAAGGGGCGGCAAATGAAGCTTCGCAGCTCTTTCGTAGGCCTCCTGAAGCTCGACGTGATCGCGTCCGCGTTGGGCGTTTCGCTACTCCTTCTTTTCTACTACACCGCGGTCGCCTTCGGCACGATCTATCTCGTCACCGTTCTGCACTTCACAGTCGCGGCCGCGAACGCGGTCGGGAACTGGTCTTGGACGTCGAATGCCGTCGCGCTGATCATCGCCGGACTTGTTTCCGATCGCCTCCGCGTCCGCAAGCCGTTCATGCTCCTGGGGGGCGCCTGCGCTCTTCTGTTTACGATCGGCTTCCTTCTCGAAGCCGGCCGCAATCCGAGCTGGTGGACCGTCGTCGCGCTCAGCTGCGGCCAATCGACATCTGTTGCGTGCGCCTACGCGACGTGGATGGCAAGCTTCACGGAAACCGTCGAGGCCAGAAACCCCGCGGGGACCGCTGTAGGCTTGGCGATCTGGGGCTGGATGCTCCGGCTCGTGGTGACGGCTTTCTTCGTCTCCTTGCCTTTGGTCGTCGATACGGTGACGCCTTTGGTCAACGCCGGCCATGTGGTCGCCGCGTATCAAAAGGTCCTGGCAGCTCACGGTCAGCCCAGTCCGGCGCTCGTCAAGGCCTTGACCGAGATCAAGCTCGCATCGGCCCATACCGCAGCGCAATGGCGCACGTGGTACTGGATCTGCGTCGCCGGGATCGTCGTGTTCCTGGTCTCGATCTTTGTCATGCGTGGGCGCTGGAGCCCTGCTCAGGCGCACGCCGACGAACTCGCGCATGATCAGGATGTGAAGCGAGCGCTCGTGCGGATGCGACCCGCCGACCTCTCAAGCGGATAAATTGTTCAATACACTACCACTTAAGACGCTCAAAACATAGTTTGTCGCAATCACAAGGCGCGGCGCGATCATTTGTCTATAGCCGTGCTATTTTATCGTGTTGTAGAATGCAAAATAGGCACACTACGGGATATATGCTTCGTTCTGTCTTTCGATGTATGTTTAGACGCCAGCATTTTTGCTAAACAATGACCACTGGCCAAATGGACCGTGAACGCGATCGATCTGGCTCATGATCTCGGGGGCTATCATGAAGCAAATCAAAACACTTTTCGCGCTGGGAGTGGCGGCAATCACGCTCACGACCACAACAGTGGCACGAGCGGGTTACATGCAGCCTGGCGAAACCATGGGTGCATCGCTGATTTCACCGTTGCCCGAGGGCGTGTTCTTCAGTGACCAGGAAAGCTACGGTCGCTCGCCGAACCTTGCGCCAGGCAACCACGTTGGGGTCGGCATCAACATTCCGGTGCTGATTTGGTCGACGCCGATCACCTTCTACAACACGCGGCTCGAGATCCTTGCGAGTATCCCGTTCGCCCATGTCGATGGCGCTGGACAAGATCGCATCGGGTTCGCTTCTCAAGCGCTGGGCCCGCTCTTCGCGCATGACTTTGGTAGCGGCCTGAGCGGTGGCGTCGGCATCCTGTTCCGCCCTCCGAACGCGAGCGCCAACCTGCAAGATACCAATGGCGAAACGCGGTCCGAAGCCGACTTGCGTGAGAGCCTCGAGTACGACGTCCCGGGCAATGGTCCGTTCGGTGGCGTTACCCTGAAGCAGAACGCAGCCTTCACGAGCTGCCTATGCAGGCATTATGGGCCCGTGACGATCACCGCGGACGGCCTGCCCATCGCCGTGCAGAACGACCTGTTCGCCGGAGACTTCACGGCCGAGAAAGCTTTCGGAAAGTTTAAGATCGGGTTCACCGGCTACGGCAATATCGACACGAACAACATCGCCGGGCTGACGAATGCGGCGACCAACTTCAATCCGCATGAGAAGAATGTGGCGCTGGGCGGTTTGGTGGAATACAATTTTGGCCGCTTCGTCATGACCGGGATCGTCACTAGAACGCTGTTCCGGAACGCGATCGTTCCGAGCATATCGGCCGGTCCGGAAACCCGCGGCCTGTTGCGCATCGCTGTGCCGCTGTATATAGCGCCTCCGCCTTCCGTTCCCGTCGTTGCACGCTATTGATGTAGCTCTGTGCACGTGGGTGGTTCTTGCCATGCGGGCCGATTCCGAAAATCCTCCCAACGCGTGGCATTGGCCGCCCGGTCGAAGGTCGACCGGGCGGCCGTCTCTACCTCATTCATGTCGCCAGCGCACCGATGAGCGGTGCCATTAGGCCACGCTCCTGCGTCGCCGAAGCCATACGCGATCTCGTCAAGCGAAAGAGTAAGGAGGATCTTTATGACGGAACAATCGACGGCATTGGTCACTGGCGCGAACAAGGGAATTGGGCTGGAAATCGCTCGGGGACTTGGGCGACGCGGCTACCAAGTTTGGCTCGGCAGCCGGGACTATAGGCGCGGCGAAGTGGCGGTTGCCGAACTACGGGGTGAGGGCCTGGACGCTCGCGCGCTGCAACTTGACGTGACAGATGACGCCAGCGTGGCGGCAGCCGTCGACCATCTGGGCGGGAAAACCAATCAGTTAGACGCCCTGGTGAACAACGCGGGAATTTCGGCGGGCTGGGGTCCGCCTAGCAAGGATACCATTGAGAGCGTCCGCGCCATCTACGAGGTCAACGTGTTCGGGGCCATCCGGGCTACCCATGCCTTCCTGCCGCTCCTCAAGCTGTCCAAGGCCCCGCGCATTGTGATGATCAGCAGCACCCTGGGCTCGCTCGACTGGGCATCTAACTTCGACGCGCCGATGGCTCATGTGAACCTACTTGGTTATAATAGCTCAAAGTCTGCTTTGAACGCGGTCACTGTCGCCTTTGCCAAAGAGCTCGCCGCTCTCGGCTTTAAGGTCAACGCAGGTTGTCCGGGCTATACCGCCACCGACCAGAACCAGCATTCTGGTACACGTACCCCGGGTCAGGGTGCTGCAATCGGCGTGCATTTGGCCACCCTGCCTGGCGACGGGCCGAACGGCGGCTTCTTAAATGATGACGGCGTTGTGGCTTGGTGATCGAAAAGCTTGGCGAGGAGTTGCTGGCAAGCTGCCAGCCGCCAGGTTTCGGTACAGGAGCTGGACCACGGCTCGCGCAAACGTGTGTCACTTTCACGAGCCGAACGCGGCGCATGAATGTATCTTCGATGCTCTTCATAGGAGAGCTATCGTGGCGGCAACGAAGGGATCGGGCATTGCAGCTTTGGGGGTAGTTTTTTGGGCGTCTTCTGTTTCGGCGCAACAGGTGATGATGCGCATCGGCGCCGAGACGAGCGGCACCGTCGAGAAGATTCTCGTGCATGACGGCGACCATGTTGTCGCTGGCCAGCTCCTTCTCAAACTCGATTGCCATCCCTTGGAGGCAGAAATCCGGGTGAGGAGTGCAAACCTTGCTGCCGCGGAAGCCGCAGCCGAGCGCACTCGTAACGGTCCTCGGCCCGACGAAGTGGCCATCGGTGTTGCGGCCGTTGGAGTTGCCCAGGCCAGAGCCGAAGAAGCGCAAGCGGCCTTTCAACGGGCAACTACCTTAAGGGAGGGGATAGAATCTCTGGCGCTTGTTCTTCAAGCGCGGCGAGACGCGCGAATTACGGCTGCGCAACTTGAAGACGCGAGGAAGAAGCTGGATCTTCTGCATGCGGGCTCCCGAGCAGAGGACATCGCCGAGGCGAACGCTAGACGCGACGCGGCTGGGGCGTTCGTCGACGAGGCGAAGATGCAACTCGATGAATGCTCCGTGCGAGCGCCCGCAGCGGGTCAGATCAAGCTTCTTGCATCGCTAGGACAATTCGTCAGCACCGCTGTGCCTGTCACGTTGGTGCAGCTTACTGCGCAAGGGGACAAGTGAAGGAAGGTGAAACGTGCTCGGTAGGCGCAAAGGAGTACGCGAATAGCATCGCGGAGCCTGCGTCCCGCAAAGGATGATCAGAAGCCCAGCCGACGGCCGCGCATTGCGCGGCTTTGGTGGTGACCGGGCCGAGGCGCAGACAAGCTCCTTTGGCGTGACAGTGACGGCCCCATAAAATTGGGGCCGTGACCTTCTGATACCGCATCTTGAGCCTTCAACGGAGATGGACAGCATGGACCAGAGTGACGATCCGTCCGGTAACGCGGCACAGACGGCCGCGCCGGCGGGAACGGTTACCCGCCGCGCTACGCTGCAAGCCAGTGCGGCGGCACTCGCCGCGTTGCGGTTGGCAGGGGAGCCCGCCGCTGCATCGCCTGCGGTTGCGCCTTTGGCTGCCCGGCCCGCGACCCCGGGTCGGGTGGTCCTGCTCCACACCATCATCAATGGCGGCAGCATCGAAGTGGAAATCGACGCGCGGACATCGCTCCTCGATCTGCTGCGTGAGCGACTGGGGCTGACCGGCGCTAAGAAGGGATGCGATCACGGGCAATGCGGCGCTTGCACTGTCCACATAAACGGCAGGCGCGTCGTGTCGTGCCTTACACTCGCCGCCAAGACCGAAGGCTGCGCAATCACTACGATCGAGGGGCTGTCGGACGGCAAACAGCTTCACCCGATGCAGCAGGCCTTTATCGACCATGACGCCCTCCAGTGCGGCTATTGCACGCCAGGCCAGATCATGGCCGCTGTAGCCTGCGTGCATGAGGGGAACGCCACATCCCGAGCCGACATTCGCGAGTATATGAGCGGCAACATCTGCCGCTGCGGGGCTTATGTCGGGATCGTCGCCGCGATTGAGGACGCCGCCGTCAAAATGGAGAAACTGCCGTGAGGCCGTTCACCTATGTCCGCCCGACCAGTGCCGGGGACGCAGTGCGAGCCTACACCGCCGCTGGCGCCGAAGCGCGCTACATCGCCGGGGGGACTACCCTCTATGACCTGATGAAGCTCGATATCGAGCGGCCTCAGCATCTGATCGACGTGACTGAGATCCGTGACCTCGACCATGTCGACACCGACGGCGACGAGTTGCGATTCGGGGCGCTCACGCCGATGAGTGCGGTCGCGGCCGACGCGGTGGTGCGCCACGACTACCCCGTGCTTGCAGAGGCGCTGGCTAAGGCCGCCTCGCAGCAATTGCGGAATATGGCGACAGTCGGCGGCAACCTGCTTCAGCGCACGCGTTGCGTCTATTTTCGCAACGGGAGTGGCAATCCCTCCTCCGTCGGCGTCTACCCGTGCAACAAGCGCGCGCCGGGATCGGGGTGCGCGGCGATCGACGGGCTCGATCGCGGCCAGGCGGTGCTAGGCCAGAGCGCGTCCTGCACCGCGGTATCGCCGGGCGATTGGCCGGTCGCGTTGACCGCGATGGATGCCACAATCGAGGTGCTGGGCCCGTCGGGCGTGCGGACGATCGCAATCGACGCGCTCTATCGCGTACCGGGGACGACCCCGCACCTGGAGTTTACGCTGACGCCCGGCGAGATGATCACCGCGATCACCGTGCCCAAGACGCCCGCCGGCCGGCGATCGATCTACCACAAAATCCGTGACCGGGAGAGCTACGCCTTCGCGCTCGCCTCGGCAGCGGTCGCGTTAGAGATGGATGGCAGCCGGGTGGCGCGCGCACGCATCGCACTCGGCGGGGTGGCGACGCGTCCCTGGCGAGCGTCCGAGGCCGAGCGCCTGCTGGTTGGTCACGCCATCACCGCCGACAGCGCGCATGCCGCCGGCCACAGGGCCTTTGCCGGCGCACGGGCCGGCAGGCAGAACGGATACAAGATCGAACTCGGGGCGCGGACCGTCGCGGACGCCCTGATCATTGCCGCCGAGAGGAGCGCCTGATGCCCGCAGCGCCGTTCCCGGATCGCGAGAGGATCGACGCGCACGACAAGGTGCTGGGTGCCACCGCCTTTGCCGCCGATGTCCGTCTGCCCGGCCTGCTTCACGCGATGACCGTTCCTGCGACGATCGCCAAGGGCCGGGTCGAGGCACTATCAATCGAGGCGGCGATGCGCGTACCGGGCGTGGTGCGCGTGCTGACCGCCGCCGACTTCCTCCCACCGGGGGCCCCCGAAGCCGCCTCCCCAATCGGCGGCGCGCCGTCAGGCGTTCCCCCTGCCCCACCGATGCCGACGATCACGACCGAGATCGCCTATCGCGGACAACCGGTGGCGCTGGTCGTGGCCGAGACACTGGAGGCGGCGATCGAGGGGGCCGAGGCGATCCGGCCGAGCTATGCCGAAGAAGCGTTCATGGCGCGGCTCGACAGCTCGGGCACGATACGCGAGCCGTTTAGGCCGACCAAGGTCGGCGATGCGCCACGCGTTCTCGCTGCTGCCACAACGATTATCGACGCGCACTATGTCGCGCCGGCCCAGCATCACAACCCAATGGAGATGCTCTCAACGACAGCCGTATGGAAGTACGGCAAGCTGACCCTTTACGAAGGCACGCAGGGCGCAGGGATGTTGCGCAAGTCGGTGGCCCGCTCGCTCCATCTCGACCAAGGCCTGATCGAGGTCAAAAGCCCGTATATTGGCGGCGCGTTCGGGCAGAAGGGCTCGGTCCAACGCCAGAGCGCGATCGTCGCGCGCGCAGCCATGCTGATCGGCCGGCCGGTCAAGCTGGTGATGCCGCGCGCCCAGATCTTCCACAATGCGACCTTCCGGCCGAGAAGCCATCACCATTTGACGATGGGCGCGAACGTCGCCGGCAAGCTGGTCGCTATCCGCTATGACGCCGAGCACCAGCAGTCGCGCAAGGGCACGTTCCCGCCTGCCTACCACGAGACGCCGCCGCGAATGTATGGAGTGGCCGACTATGACGGCACGTCGGCCAACGTGCGGATCGACTCGCAGGACCCAGGATTCATGCGCGCGCCCCATCCGCATCCGGCGCATTTCGCGTTCGAGAGCGCTGTCGACGAGCTTGCCTACAAGCTGGACCGCGATCCGGTGGCGTTTCGGCTCGCTCACCGAGCGACGATCGACCCGCTCAGCGGCAAGCCGCTGTCCTCCTGCTTTCTCAACGATTGTCTGTCCGAAGGCGCGCGCCGCTTCGATTGGGTGCGCCGGACGATGGCGCCCGGCTCGATGACGCTGTCCGACGGCACTTTGGTCGGCTGGGGCGTTGCCGGCGGCGCCTATCCGGGACCGACGACCCCGACCATCGCCACCTTGCGCATCACAGCGGACGGCTGGACCCGGTTCGCGGTCTCGGGGCACGAGATGGGCCAGGGCATCCGGACGTTGGTTGCGCAGCTGCTCCAGCGCGAGCTAGCGATCGGCGGGGATCGGCTTGAGATTCTGATCGGCGACACCGAAGCCGCGCCCCAGCACCTCACTGCCGGCTCCTGGGGCACAAACAGCGTCGCCCCCGCTGTGGTGAAGGCGGCGGCGCAGATGAAGAAGGCGCTGGCCGAACTGGCCGCGGGGCGGACACTGTCGGGAACCATCCACCAGCAATTGGCGGCGACCCGTCGGCCCGTCCTCCAGGTCGAAGTGTCGACCATTGCGCCGGGGCAGGACGCCACAGCGCTCGACAAGCTTCGCTTGGGCGATTTTGCCAGGGCCGGGCCCGACTATCCGACGTTCACCACGGCGAGCTACATCGCGCACTTCGTGGAGGTCTGGATAGAGCCGCGCATCCGCCGCGTTCGCGTACCGCGCGTGGTCAGTGTTTGCGACGGCGGCCGGATCGTGTCGCCGCGCACCGCCGCCAGCCAAGTTCGTGGCGGCGTCGTGATGGCGATCGGCTCGGCGCTGCGCGAGGAAACCGAGGTCGACCCGCGGTTCGGCGGCTGGTTCAATGCCGACCTCGCCGACTATGTGGTGCCGGTGAACGCGGATATCGGCGACATCGACGTGAGCTTCGTCGACCGCCCCGATCCGCTTCTAAATTCGGTCGGGGTGAAGGGCGTCGGCGAAGTCGCGATGGTGGGCGCCGCCGCCGCCGTTGCCAACGCAGTGTTCCATGCCACCGGCAGGCGAATCCGCAAGATGCCGATCCGGATCGAGGACCTGCTTTGATCAGCGCAATGCAAAGGCTCGGGGGAGGACTATGTCGAGCTCGCCGGCGCTCCCGACCAAAAACTGTTGCCCGGCGCTGACTGGCACGCGTTTGTCGGACCGAAGCGATCTCCGAGATGCATAGCAGCTTCGGTTTGCGCCTTAAGCGGGCTTCTGTCGAGGCGTCGCTGCCTGCGCCGTAGATCTGTTTATCGTCGTCGAATTGCCAGAGCGTGCAGTGCTTCCACGTCGCGGACGGAATGCCGAGATGACCAGGGTCTCGCATCGCGCGCGCGAACCACAGCGGGCGTTTTGACAGAAGCTCGCCGCCGCTGACTATGTCGTGGATCTTGCTGACGCGGCTGTCGCAGTAGAGGAACGAACAAAAGCGCGAGATGGACTGCAACGCGATGTCCTGGGCCTGCCACTCGATAGATTCGTGGCAAGCACGACGGAGCCGAAAACGAGACAATGACTCGTGCTTTTGCGCCGGCGCTCGCCTGTCGCTTTGACAGGCGCGACCGGAGACGCCTTGGAGGTGTGTGGAGGGTCACTCAGAGCGCGCCTTGCGCATCAATGTCAATCGGCTCGCAATGTTGACCCCTGATCGGCGTCCAACTTTGACCCCTCTGTTGCCGCTCGCACGGGCGCTTCAGTAGCGCTCGCCCCGGCGTGAGCTGGTCGGGGTTGCGGAGCCGGGGCGAGCGCGGTCGCAAGCCCCCTTCAGCCTCGGTTCTTGAAGCGCCAGCTCTCGTTGCCGGTCTCGACGATGTCGCAGTGGTGGGTGAGGCGATCGAGCAGCGCTGTGGTCATTTTGGCGTCGCCGAAGACGCTGGGCCATTCGCCGAAGGCGAGGTTGGTGGTGACGATGACCGAGGTGCGCTCGTAGAGGCGGCTGATCAGGTGGAACAGCAGCTGGCCGCCGCTTTGCGCAAAGGGAAGGTAGCCGAGCTCGTCGAGGATGACGAAGTCCATGCGGGTGAGATAGTCCGCAAGGCGTCCTTGACGACCTGCGCGGGTCTCGGCCTCGAGCCTGTTGACGAGATCGAGCGTGTTGAAGAAGCGGCCGCGTTTGCCGGCACGGATGCAGCTGCGGGCGATCGCTATCGCGAGGTGGGTCTTGCCGGTACCGGTGCCGCCGACGAGCACGCAGTTGCGCTGCTCGGCGATGAAGTGGCCGCCGGCAAGATCGCGCACGAGGACCTCGTTGATCGGCGTGCCGACGAAGGCGAAGTCGGCGACGTCCTTGGCGAGCGGCAGCCTGGCGATCGTCATCTGGTACTTAATGGATCGGGCCAGCTTCTCGTCGATCTCGGCCTTGAGCAGGTCGCCGACGAGGCGCTGGGGCTCGTGCTGGCGCTTGACGGCGGTGGTGACGATCTCGTCGAAGGCCGAGCGCATGCCGAAGAGCTTAAGCGATCCCATCATGTCGAGGATGTCGGTGCGTTCCAGTAGACGTTCCATTGGGTCAGATCCTTCTGAGGCTGTCGTAGCGGGCACAATCGGCGATCGGCGCATGGCGCAGGGTCAGCGCGTCCGGCGTCATGATGGTGATCGGCGGCGTGGGATCGCGCTGCCGCGAGACGATGTTGATGATGACGTCGGCAGACGAGACGCCCTCGATCAGCGCCTCGGCACAGGCGCTCTCGACCGCCGGCAGTCCGTCGCTGAGCACCATGGCGAGGATCTTCGCCATCTGCCGGTCGCCGTCGTCGGAGCCGGCGAGCTTGCGGCGGATGCGATCGATCGCCTGCGGCAGCACCCAGTCCTTGAACGGGGCGCCGTTGCGCAGCGCACCGGGCTTGCGGGCGAGGACCGGCACGTAGTGCCAGGGATCGCAGATGGTCGCGCCGCGGCCGAAGACGCGGCTATGCTCGGCGACGATGCGGCCGTCCTGGCGGATCACCACGCGGTCGGCATACGCCTGGATCTCGACGGGTCGTCCGACGGCGCTGGCGCTGACCGAGTACTTGTTGTTGTCGAAGCGCACGAGGCAGGTCTTCGAGACCGATGCCGGTAGCGCATGGAAGCCGTCGAACCGGCCGGCGTGGCGAACGAGGTGCGGCCGCTCGGCCTCGAACATCTCCCAGACGGTGCGATCGGTCAGTTCGGGATGGGGATGCGCCTTGGCATAGGCGACGCAGCGATCCAGCAGCATGCCATTCAGCTCGTCGTAGCTCTTCACGCGCAGCCGAGGCGTGAAGAAGCGCTCGCGGACAAGCCCGACCTGGTTCTCGACCTGGCCCTTCTCCCAGCCCGACGCCGGCGTACAAGCGACCGGCTCGACAAGATGGTGCGCACACATCTGCAGGAAGCGACGATTGTAGCCGCGATCCTTGCCGACGAAGATCGTCTCCACCGCCGTCTTCATGTTGTCGTAGATGCCGCGCCGGCAGGCGCCCTTGAAGAAGGCGAACGCCCGGTCGTGCGCGTCGAAGACCATCTCCTGGCTCTCGCGCGGATAAGCTCGGACGAACATCATGCGGCTGTGACAGAGCCGGACGTGCGCCACCTTCACGGTCGTCGTCACGCCGCCGATCAGCACGATGTCGTGGCTCCAGTCGAACTGGAACGCCTCGCCCGGCGCGAAGGCCAACGGCACATAGGCTTCCGCGCTCGCCGCCGCGTGTCCCTTCACCCAGACCCGGGCATAGCGGCGAACCGCGTCGTAGCCACCCTCGTAGCCGAGCGCCCGCAACTCCTCGAAGACCCGGATCAGTGTCAGGCGCTCCCGCGCCGCCTTTGTCGCGTTGCGGGCAAGCATCCGCTCGAGGTCGATCTTCCATCGCCCGAGCTTGGGCCGCGGCTGCACCTCGCGCTCGTAGGCAAACGACGTCGCGCCCGAGCGCAGCACCTTGCGCACCGTGTTGCGCGAGATCTTCAGGTCGCGGGCGATCTCCTTGATCGACTTGCCCTTGACCAGATGCTCCCGCCGTATCCGGCCGACCGTCTCCACAACCAACATCCCCGCCGCCCGCCCGCCGTCAAAACGGACAGCGCAACAGGCCAAGATTAAGGGGTCAGTTTTGGACGCCGATCACCCCGATAAGGGGGTCACTTTTGCAGGCCGAAACACACTCCGCCACGATGCACGCCAACGGCACCAGCATCGAAGGCGAATTGAGCGCCATCTGCCAACTCGCGGAACAATGCGAGGCCGCTGTCGCCGCCATGGGCGTCCAGCGCACTTTCTTCACGCTGATCTTCTCGACGCGTCGAGACAAAGACCAGACTCTGGCGGACAAGATGGCCGCAATAGCCTGAGACGGACAGCCGTATCGACACTCCGCGAAGCGAGGAGCCATCGCTCGAATTCATCGTCTAGCAGCTATGCTCGAAGTAGCTTGGCGATGCGACTCGCGAGGTCGTCCATAGCGAACGGCTTCGTCACGATCTCCATCCCCGGCTCAAGGTGCCCATGGCCCAGGACGGCGTTCTCGGCGTAGCCGGTGATGAACAGCGTCTTGAGGCCCGGGCGCAACGCGCGGCCCGCGTCCGCGACCTGCCGACCGTTCATCCCGTTGGGCAGGCCCACGTCGGTGATGAGGAGGTCGATGTGCAGGCCCGATTCGAGAACCTTGATGGCGGCCGGGCCGTCCTTGGCTTCCACGGCGGTGCACCCCGCCTCCTCGAGGATGTCGGCGACGAGCAGGCGGACGCTCGGCTCGTCGTCGACGACGAGTACGGTCTCGCCTTGTCCCGACGAGCGCGCGCCGGCGTCGGCGGCCGCCTCTTCCTCGAGCCGGCCGTCGCCATGGTGGCGCGGTAGGTAGAGGCATACCATCGTGCCTTGGCCGACTTCCGAGTAGATGCGGACCGTGCCGCCGGTCTGCTTGGCGAAGCCGTAGATCATGCTCAGGCCAAGGCCCGTGCCCATCCCGATAGGTTTCGTGGTGAAGAACGGATCGAAGGCACGCGCGATGACGTCTGTTGCCATGCCGCAGCCGGTGTCGCTCACGCAGAGCGACACGTACTGGCCGGGGTTCAACTCCCGCTCTCGGGCGCCCCTCTCGTCGAGCCAGCGATTGCCCGTTTCGATGGTCAGGCGGCCGCCCTCTGGCATCGCGTCCCGCGCGTTGATGCAGAGGTTGAGCAGCGCGTTCTCGAGCTGGGGAGGGTCGACGAGCGTCTTCCAGATACCCCCGGCGCCCACGAACTCTACCGTGATCGCCGGCCCGACCGTCCGGCGGACGAGCTCCTCAATGTCCGCGACCAGCCGGTTCGCGTCGGTCGGCTTCGGCGTCAGCGTCTGGCGGCGCGAGAACGCGAGCAGGCGGTGGGTCAGCGCGGCCGCGCGCTTCGCCGCGCCCTGCGCGGTCGCGGCGTACTTTTCCATGTCGCCGTAGCGGCCTTGGCTCAATCGCGTCTGCATTAGCTCGATCGAGCCCATCACGCCCGTCAGCAGGTTGTTGAAGTCGTGCGCGAGGCCTCCCGTAAGCTGCCCCACAGCCTCCATCTTCTGCGCCTGCCGCAACTGCTCCTCCGTCCGTCGCAGCGCCTCCGCCTGCTCCTTCTCAGCGGTAACGTCGCGGCCGCTGGCGTAGACAAGGCCCCCTTCCGAGGCGGCCACCCAGGATATCCACCTGTAGCTCCCGTCCGCGTGGAGACACTTGGTCTCGTAGGCGGGCAGGCCGACGTCGTGCGCGACCGCCAGCGCCTCGGTGCTCGGCACGCGGTGGTCGGGATGGTTGAAGTCGAGGTGCGACCGCCCGACGACGTCCTCGAGCCGCCACCCGAGGACCGTCGTCCAGGCCGCGTTGGCGGCGGTGACGACGCCGTCCCTGTCGACGACGACCTGCAGGTCGCGCGAGAGCTTCCACGCGCGGTCGCGCTCCCGCGTCCGCTCCTCGACCCTTCGCTCCAGCGAAGCGGCAAGGTCCCGAAGGTCCTGTTCGGCGCGTCTACGTTCGACGGCGACCCGGGTGCGCTCCGCGATCTCGTGGACGAAGGCGAGTTCCTCGTCCGACCACTGTCGAGGCGTCGCGTGATTGAGGTAGAGCAGGGCAACTAGGCCGCCGTGCTCGGTAACGGGCATGTTGACGACCGATTGGGCGCTGATGGCCTTCAGGGCGTCGGCGTTAGCCGCCGTCCTCGGATCGGTCTTTGCGTCGGCGAAGACGACCGTCTCGCCGCGCCTTAGGTCCTCGACGTACGAACCGTAGTCGCGGAAGCGCAGCACGCCGGCAAGGCTCTCGGTCCCCGGCGCGTTCCAGTCCCGCTCGATCCGGATCGTCTCCTCTGCGAGGTCCACGGTCCCGTAGCCGGCGCGACTCACGTCGAGCGCCTTTCCCAGGATCCGCGCTGCGCCGAAGGCGATGCCGTCCGCGTCCGTCTCATCTCGGATCACGTCGCTAAGTTCGACCAGGGCGCGCCGGCGGATGTCGGCCACCGTGCGGTCGGTGACGTCGAGGACCACGCCTACCAGGCGCTCCGCTCGTCCCTCTGCGTCCTTGATGGCCGTGCCGCGGATCTGCACCCAACCCGTGCCGCCGTCGGAGTGGATGACCCTGTACTCGATGTCGTATTCGGCCCCTGTCCCGATCGAACGCTCGAGAGCGGCTGACCGTCGCTCGCGATCGTCAGGGTGCACGGCCGCCTGCAAGTCCGCGAAGGTGAAGGGGGCGGAGCGCGATCGGCCGTAGATTTCGTTGCAGCGCGGCGACGCCACCAACGCGAGCGTCCGCAGGTCGAGGTCCCACACGCCTAGGCGGCCAGCTTCCGTCGCGAAACGAAGCCGCTCGTCGCTCTCCTGCTGCGCCCGCGATCGCCAGGCGACCTCGGCCATCAGGGCGGCGTTGTGTTGCTCCAGGCCTTCCAAGCGTTCGCGTTCGAGGGTGACATCGACCTGGCTGGCGAAGAAGTAGGTCAGGTTGCCGGCCGCGTCGTGGACGGGGGCCATCAGGAGGCGGTTCCAGAAGCGGGTTCCGTCCTTGCTGGCGTTCCGAATGTCGATCTCGATCGACTCGGGGACCGACAACGCGGCCCGGATGCGGGCGACGGTCGCAGGATCGGTTTCCGGACACTGGAGGAAGCGACAATTGCGCCCGACGATCTCCTCTCGCGGATAGCCGGTTAGCCGACAAAATGAGTCGTTGGCGAACACGATGGGCGTGTCGTCGAGCCGCGGATCGGCGACCACCATTGGCATCCGGGTCGCCTTGACCGCGGCGAAGAAGGGATCTTCCCCCTTGTCGGTCCCTGCGATCTCGTCGCGTACATGCTCAGCCGTGCCAATTGAGCCTTTAGCGATGATACGTAATCGAGCGATCTCCGCCCTAAACTCGTCTTCTCGCAGCCGGAAGTCGTCCCGTTCGCCCTGGTCCATCCCAACCCTACAAACGTGTCCGCGGTCGCGATCCGGCTGACCACCAGCGCACCGAACGGGATACCGACCCACCACGTTCCCGCGACAGCGCGGCTACTTCGGACGTCCTCACGCGGGATAGTCGGACGCCGACCCGTTCAAGGCGGTGGCCGGCAAGTCGCGTCCTTGGTCTTTGGCAATGGCGCCTCGAGGGTGAACACCACGCCTCGCGGCCGATATTCGATCTCCGCCGTTCCCCCGCCTAGCTCCGCCG
Source organism: Beijerinckiaceae bacterium (assembly GCA_965277735.1). GTDB lineage: Bacteria > Pseudomonadota > Alphaproteobacteria > Rhizobiales > Beijerinckiaceae > RH-AL1. The sequence continues at coordinate 995,249 of CBDIDO010000003.1, read as the reverse complement.
CGAGCGCACGCTCAATCATGCGGGTGCCGAATCCGGTGCGCGTCGGAGGCGTTACCTTGGGTCCGCCGATCTCCTCCCAACGCAGCCAAAGGCGGTCGGGCTTCGACCCGTCGACGATGTCCCAATTGAGGATGACGCGGCCCTGTTCCCCCGACAGGGCGCCGTACTTGACCGCATTGGTTGCCAGTTCGTGGAGGGCCAGCACGAACGCCAGCGCCCACCTGGGCGTCAGACGAACGTCCGGGCCGCCGGTCGTAAAGCGCTTGCCGGCGCCCGTCTGGAAAGGGGTCAGCGCACCTTCGACGACCTCGGCCAGCGTCGCGCCTTCCCAATTTTCGCGGGTCAGTACGTCGTGCGCCGCCGCGAGCGACTGAAGCCGGGCGCCTAACGCCTCCTGCGCTTCCTCCATCGTCGCCGAGTTGCGCATGGTCTGGAACGCGATGGACTGCATCGTAGCCATCGAGTTCTTGACGCGGTGGTTCAACTCGGCGGCGAGCAGGCTGCGCTGCTCCTCGCCCCGCTTGCGTTCCGTGATGTCGATCGACACTCCCGCCATGCTGATCGGACGCCCGTCCGCCCGGTAGTAGGTCTGCCCGCGGATCTGGAGCCAACGCGTCTCGCCCTTGGGCGTCACGACCCGGTACTCGATGTCGTAGTCCTGGTGGTGCTCGATCGACGCACGAACGGTCTCCTGCATCCGCTCCCGATCAACGTCCGCGACCGCCGCGAGCAGGTCGTCGTAGCCGAACGGCTCGTCCCCCGGACGTCCGAAGTTCTCCTTGCAGAGCTCGGAGGCCACTAGCCGTTTCTCGCTGAGGTCTAGGCTCCACGTCCCGAACCGCCCGGCCTTGACCATGAAACGAAGCCGATCCTCGCTGCGCGTCAGGTCCAGGTTGCGCCGCTCGGCTTCGCGCTCCAGGGCCTCGTAGTCCCGCTGCAGGCGAACGAGGCGGTCCTTTTCCAGCGTGACGTCGAACTGCGAGGCGAAGAAATAGGTAAGCTCGCCGTCCTCGTCGAAGACCGGCGAGACCAGGAGGCGGTTCCAGAAGATCTCGCCGTCCTTCTTGTAGTTGAGCAGTTCGACTTCGATCGGCACGCGCCGATCGATGGCGTCGCGGATGCGCTGGACGTCGTCGCGGTCGGTCTTGTCGCCTTGGAGAAAGCGGCAATTCGTCCCGATGATCTCGTCGTGCGCATATCCGGTCAGCTTGGAGAATGCGGCGTTGACGAACACGATTGGATTGTCGGGCCGGTGCGGGTCCGTGATTAGCATCGGCATCCGAGTAGCCCGCACCGCGGCCGCAAATGGGTCCGTGCTGCTTCCGGTGCGGGCGATCTCCGCGTCGATGCGGCTGTGTTCGCTACGATCGACCAAGCTTCTCCAGTCCTTCCGCTACCGAGACGTCGTTAGCTCGACGTCACCTTTCACACAAAACCATTCATTCGCGCACAACCTTTTTCGACGTAATCCGGGTCCGACGGCGCCCGCGAAGTCGTCCGGTGAAGGGTGTCCAATACGGAGAGGTGTCGCAGTCCGCAGCCTTTGCTTGGCGAGAAGACCGGCAATGTCACGTTCGTCCATTCGAGCGCAGATACGCCGCACGGCAGGGGACGTCGCCACGACGTTCAATCGCTCGGCGCAATGGCGACCTCGCTCACCGCAGTAAAAGACGTGTTGTATCACGTCTACGTTGAGAACTTCCGGTCGCCGGCGTGTGCAATAGGTACTTCCCAAAAAATACAAGAACGAGTTTACTAACGCCTCACTTGAGATAAAAATCGAGGACCGGCGCGTACAACTTGGCTAAAGCTGGGTTCGCTCCTTCGCTAGGGCGGTGATACCATTTCGCGACGCCGAGCGGAGCAGAAATGCCCGGATCGGGCTGCCAGCCAGAGGCGATCCCCGCATCGATCCGGCCGATCATGTCCTTCTCGTCTCTGCCGTATTTTGTATAATACTGTTCAAGGTACGAGCCATAACTTGGCGTACGCTGGACGGCATACTGATGCACGGCATCATCGCCAACGGCGTCCGAGAATTCGAGCCGCTCCTGGATCAGCGCCACCATGTGGTTCAGGTCCGGGCCGACATCGTCCCTATTGGAGTGGCCCGCGCCTATACGCAGGTGTGTATTGCCAAGCAGTTCCAACTCGCCAAGCGCTCCTCCAACGAAAATCGAAGGCGGATCCAAGATGTCGTTGTTGGGATTTCTCGGGTCGCGCTTCAGTGCCCGCAGCACGAGGTTGATGTACTCGGGTCCGAACGGGTCGCCCGTGAAAATGTTCGAGAGGCGGCAGGCGTTGAAGGCAACCTGTTTGTAGCCCTCGCACGCTGCCTTACCGCCGGCTCTCGCCAAGAGGCAGGCCTTTTGAACGCCATCATAGGCTTCGTTCGTGGCAGCCTTCGCGGCCTCGCAAGCACCCTTCGCTCCGTCATAGGCTACGTTCTGCGCGGCTTTCTGTGCCTCGCAGGAGACCTTGCCGGCCGCGTTCATCCCGTTCGCCGCAGCCTTGGCAGCTTCGCATGCGGCCTTGTTGTGGGCGTAGATCGCATTTTGCCCGTCTCTCGCGGCCTTGCAGATCAAATCGAGATCCCCGCAACCTCGATCGTCACGAGGCTGCGAGCACTCCCTATTGTCCTGGCCCGCGCTGCAGTCGCGGCTGTCGACGTTCGCGTCGCAGGCTCGCGTGTCGCGGTTGAGATCGCACTTGAGCGACGGGCTGCAGTTCGTGTGGAGCACGCTTTCGCAATCCCACCCGGCACCGCCGATCGTGCGCCAAGAACCGTTGAATGCGTGCTTGCCGCTGGCGTCCTGGGGCATCCTCTCCCAGAGGCGTTCCAGGGCATCAGTCTCTCCCCAGACGCCCATGGCCGCGACGATCGGCACGAGCTGATCGCGCGACGTGCCAAGGTCGTTGCTGAACGGGTCGTTCCACGGAGCGAGCTTTGGATGGCGATAGATCAAGCCGTCATGCGCCGGCTCGAGCAGCGCGAGCACCTCGTGAAACGTCTTCCACTTGCGGTTAGGCACGAAGGGAGGCGCGCCTGGAGTATGTTTTCGAAGCCAGACGCCGAACCAATACCACCCTTCCCTCTGCGCGGTGTCGCCGCCGTTGCAAGAGCCGTCGGCGTCGCGATGAACGATCAGGCCAACGGTGTCGTAATAGATATCCCGGTCTTCCGGCTTGGCGTTCGGATCTTGAGCGGCGACCTGCTTGGCCAATCCCTCCTTGCACTTCGTTGCAAGGTCGACAGCCGCCACCTCGCCCGGGGGTTGGACGCGCCTGCCGTAAAGCGAGCCGGCTAGCGCCAGCCCCTCCGGCAACCCCGTCATCGGCACGACTTTCAGCCAGACTTCGTTACCGACGCTCTTCTTGCTGAGCACCTTGAATGCCGAGCCCGCCGGGATAGTGGCAACGGGCTTCCGATGCCAATCCGCTGGGCCGACCCGGATATTGATCGCGGTGGTCGCGATCAGGTCTAGGCCGGGTGCGATCGAGCCAACGCCAATATCCTCTCCAGCCCTTGTCAAATAGCGCTTGTGTCGGGATCCGTGCGTTGCGTCGATCCAGCCCTCGAGTACGGAGCCGTATCGGGCCGCCTGGGCCGAGTCGAGCCAGCAAAAGACGAACACAACGAAGACCGTTACGAGGCCTTTGCCTGTCCACATCGCCTACTCCTCGTAGCGAGAGACAACAAAGAACGACAACCTCTGCTGGCGGGCAACATAGGCGCCGTCGGCCGGAAGCGGCGAGGAGGCGAGAATATTTAATATCTCGTCTGTTCACCGAAGCTTGGAGACCAAGTCCTCGAAATATAGACGAACCAATTCAGAGCTTACGAACCATATCGACGGTGCCGATCTCCGCCAGAGCGGACCCATCCTCTTTGATAAGGATAACGAGCGCCTCAGGATGGACGATGCCGGCGAGCGCTTCCAGTTCGGCACCCGCATCGGACTTAGCTTGATCGTCGGAGGCAGCGCTAAAAAATCGAAGCGACAACGACCTACCGGTCTGCTGCGACCTGAGCTGAATGGTGTAAGTTGGCATCGGCAATTTATGGCACGCCTTCAGGCCTTCACCAATGCCGTCAACCGCAAAAATCACTCGCAAGCCCCAGCCAGCGAGCCAACTAGTACTCGAAAGCAAAAATAGTCAGAACACACCATTGTTGTCACGTGCGGCCAACGATAAAATGCGGCTACATCCGCCGCTTGAGACCAAACTCAAACTTGAGGTTTACAGCGACATGCGGGTGTACTCGCCGCTTGGGCATGGTCGCAGTCTGTCAAGATGGTGGCGCCTCGCAGCGACAAAGCTAGAAACGCAACAGGGATTGGGTATGGCTATCGGCACGGTCAAATGGTTCAACGGCGAAAAAGGCTACTGCTTCATTCAGCCGGATGATGGCGGGAAGGATGTCTTCGTGCATGCATCGGCCCTTGAGCAGGCAGGCATGCGGAGCCTGACTGAAGGCCAGAAGATTTCTTACGAGGTGGTTGCTGACCGACGCACCGGCAAAGCGTCTGCGGGAAGCCTTCGGGCAGAATAAAGCACGTCATCCAAATTATGCGACATGTATAGACCAAACGGACGACCACATGGCATTCGAAGTCGGTCTAACGTAATAGCTTACTCAAGTCACTGGGGAGTCGGACACTAGAGGGACCGGATCGCAGACAGTGGTCCGGCCCCTAAGCGATTCACTTAAACTTGTCGACGATCTTGTCCGCGGCGCTGCTTACGGCAGACTTCGCTTCCCCGGCGGTCTTCTGGGCTTCACCCTTAAGCTCCTGCGCCTTGCCTTCAGCCTAAAGCTTCTCGGAGCCAGTCAGGCTACCAACGCCCTGCTTTACGTTGCCTATCGCTTCATTCGCGATGCCAGTGATCTTGTCCGTTGCGCTACTCACGATCCGGTCTCCAACTCTCTTCGTTTCGTACACACGGCAAACCGTAAGCTTGGCAGTTCGTTCCGGTTTATCCGTAAATCGGACGTCACATGGCCTGCTTCCGAAGATCGCCTGATCACCGAATGGTACGCCGCGAAGTTTGCACCCCAATGCCGATCGCTGCGATGGTCATGATCGTCCATGATACAGGACTGGTGCGGGCGAAGGTTTGCAGGCGATCGAACCAATGCCCCCCCGATAAGACCTCGCGCGCAAGCTGCGTGGGCTTGAGATGATCGCGAAGGTCCCCGAGCGTTTGCTCGAGCGCGAGACGCTGACGTTCCACGGCGGCCTCGGCCTTTTTGGCGGTGTCCACGTCAGGCCCTCCCTCGGACTACGTCTATGGTCCGCGCCGCCTGCTTCAGAGTTCTGGACGGCGTAAGGCGCCACGTAGTCAGTCTGCTCTTCGCGACGAGTATGGCCAGCATCGCGGCGACCCCGACACCGGCCCCGACCGACAGGCTGGCGACCGATGCGCGCCAACCCGTTTCGATCAGCCATTCGACGAGCGCCTGCAGCAAGAAGATCAACGACACGATGAGGAAGACAGCGGCTCCGACGATGCTCCCGACAGCACCGACGGCCGATGTCATCTTCTCGCTGAGTTCGGTCTTCGCGAGCACGACTTCCGACGAGAAGAGCTGGGCAGCTTGCGAGATCGCATCCCCGATCAATCCCAGCGTGGACGGTCTCTGATCGGACATGCTTCCCCTCGCGATGCGGCGTCTCGCGCCACTGGCCAAAAGCTTGATAGCCCCGAACGAGGCGGACGAGGTCGCGGCGGCGGACCGCCGCGACCCTGCTCACGCCGTTTCCGTCAGAAGCGACTGCAGCCGCACCGCACCGAAGCGACCAGCGAAGAAGGCGGCCAGAGCACCGACGATCAGCGAGATCGAGGCCGCAAGCGCGCCTTTCGAGGCGGCCGAGGCCGCGGCGTTGGCGGCGTCGGTCCCCTTCTGCTTCGCCGTGGCGACGAGCCGGTCGTATTGATCCTCGTACCCTTGGATCTGCGTCCGCGCTTGATCGACCGGGACGTTCGTCAGCTTGGCGACGGCCTGGGCGGCCTGATCGTTCGCCTGCTGGCGCTGATCGGGATCGCTCGACAGTGCGGACTTCACGGCCGCGATCGCATCGTCTCTCGCCGCCGCGTTCTCGGGCGTGTTCGCCTTTGCCTTTAGCTGGTCCGTGATCTTGGCCAGCGGATCGCCGCCCATCTGTGCGGAGACCTGAGGCGCTACGGCTTGCACCGCGCTGGAGATGCCATGGCCGGCGCTCCCGAACGCGCCTGTGACCGCGCTGAGGGTTCCGCCGATGATGGATCCCGCCGCGCTGGTGAGCAGGAAGATCACGAGGACGGTGGTCAGCGCCCAGGTGACGAGCCCGTGGTAACCGGCCGTCGAGCGGAGCGGCTTGCCGGAAAGACGTCCGGAGATGTACCCGCCGATCGCGTAGGTAGCGATAGCGCTGAGTACGATCCAGACGCCGGCTCCCACGGAGAACGCCTTGGCGCTGGCGCCGCTCCCGTCCGCATCCACCGTCGACAGCCCGATCCCGAGACCGAGCAGATTGAAGACGAGTTGGCAGACGAGCGCCGTGAGCGTGCCCGCGACGATGGCGCTCCACGACATCGGATGCAGCATGAGGGCGGTGGCGTCGGCGCCGAAGCTACCGTTGGCAGCCATGGAGCGCTCTTGGCGGTCCCTGGCCTTGTTGAAGAAGAATGTCACGATAGCTCCGATCTAGCGGCGGTAGTAACGGCGATCGTTGTGATCGCTGAGGAGCATGGAGGCGAAGAACCCCACGGCAGCAGCCGCCAAGAGGTAAATCACCGGATAATCCTTGATGCTCGCCTCGACGGCTTTCGCTCCCTGGCGCGCGTAATCCCCGCCATGGTCGACGACGTCGCGGGCGTAGTCGGACACGTCTTCGGCGACGTGTCGCACCTGATCCTTCGCCTCGCCGAACAGACCTTGGGCCTTGCCGCCTAGCTCCCGGGCGGCGCCCTCTGCCTGGGTCGAATGATCACCCGTCAACTTGCCGAAGCCCTGTTGGACTTTGCCGCCAACCTCCTGCGCCGCGCCTTTTATGCGATCCGTATCCATTCGGTTCTCCTATGTTGAAGCTGGTCCATGCCAAATCAGCGACGGGATCGGTCTTCGATTCCGTCGCTTCGCGTCACTTCTTGCCGGGGTGGCGACGAGCATCCTTGCCCTTGTCCGCGGCCTCCTGCGCCATGCCGCTTGCCTTCTCAGCCGCGCCTTGGACCTCGGTCGTTTTGCTTCCGGCGATCTTGCCGATAGCTTCCTTGATCGAGCCTTTGGCGATCCTGGCCGCGCCTTCGATCTGATCTTTAGCCACGGCTTCCTCCCGCAAATCGCGCCGTCCGGCGCCTGATTGAAGTGGGCAAATATTGACCACACGCAATGGTTTGGATGCACCTTTTGGGGCTCCCAGGTACTAGTATGAGCGCGGCTTTGTGGTCTTGACCTTGGCAAGCGCCGCGTCGGCTACGAAGCCATGCGCGTGGCCCCAGAGGGCGGCTTCGGTACGGTTGTGCACGTCGAGCTTGCGGTATAGGGCGGCGATGTGGTTGCGGACCGTGTTAGGCGAAAGGCGAAGCCCCTCGGCGATCTTGGTGTCGCTGAGGCCTTCGCAGATAAACTGCAGGACTTGGCGCTCGCGCCTGGTCAAGGCCTCGGCGGCGGCGTCCCGCTCCTCTTTCCTCGTTGCGCACCGCAAGCTGGCCAGTTTTTCAATCAAACCCTTGCTGAACCAGGACGTGTCGGCCATGACCTGATCGATTGCGGCTACGAGTTCGCGCTCCGATCGTTTTCTCTCGGTGATGTCGAGGATGGTGCAAAGAAGGCAGCCCTCGCCGGCGACATTGATCGCAACCCCGGACAACGCACAGTCGAGAGCGTCACCGGAGGCGTTCTGGAGGCACTCCTCCGTGTCGGCTATCGACCCGGTTTCGACGGCGCCGGCCTTGAAGCGCTCGAAGGCGCCCGACTTCGCCCAAAGATCGATCTCGCCCAACCCTCGGCCGATGACTTCCATTTCGGTACGACCGAATGTTTTGACGAACGCCTCGTTGACGGCAACGAACGTGAAGTCCGTCGCCTTCAATAGGACTGTCGCTGACGGAGAAGACCTGAACGATTTTTCGAAGCGCTCCTCGCTCTGCCGGAGAGAGTCCTCCGCCTTCTTCTGCCGCTCGAGGTCGGCGAAAGTGAAAAGCATGCAGGCCTCGTCTCCCACCTCCAAAGGTTGGCCGGCGACGATCACCCACTTCGATCCGCCGTCGGGCAGGTCGATCCGCGCTTCCATTTGCGGAATGGTCTCCCCGAGGCTGAGGCGCTCGATGGCTAGCTGGCGCTTTTCCGCATCCTTGAAGAGGTCGATCTCATACGTGCTTTTGCCGAGGAGCTGCTCCTTTCGGTACCCGGTCATTTCCAGGAACCCTTGGTTCACTTTGACGAAACGAAGATCGTTCAAGCGTCCGATGATCGCGGGAGCCGGGTTGGCCGCGAAGGTTTTCTGAAAGCGTTCTTCGGCCTGGAAACGGTCCGTCGAATCTTTGAGGATCAGGACCAGGCAGTCCGGTTTGCCCTCCGCGTCGTTGATCACGAGACTACGGATGCGATGGACCCACTGCGGCTTGTTCTCGCCCGCCGGCGTAACTTCGACAACGACGTCGTCGAACCGCTCGCCGCCGACGACCCGCTCGATGGGGTACTTGCCGGCCTCGATATGATGGTTGTTGCGGTACTGGAGCTGGAAGTTTTGGCGATATTCGCTGACTGGGAACCGAGACGTTCGGTCCGATCGACGCCATGCATCGCGAGCGCCGCCTCGTTCGCCCACGCGATCGACTGATCCGGTTCGACGAGTATGACGCCATCCGTCAGGCCAGCAATGATTAGCTGAAGTTGGCTGCGGTTTACGCTCTGATCCAAGGCTGCCTCTCGACGCTTCACGAAGCCAACGCGGAGATCTCGAACTTCGCCTTCGCCGAAGAAGAATGTTCGGCAGAAGGCGAATGCGGTCGACCCGCGATCTTTAAAGGACGCGCCGACGCCCCACGATCGCGTGATAGATCACGAGGACGACCACGGCTCCCACTACGGCGACGAGAATGCTGTAGAGGTTGAGTCCTGTTACGGGAGCGGCGCCGAAGAGCGTGAACAGGTAGCCGCCGACAACGGCACCGACGATCCCAAGCACGAGGTCGACGATGAGGCCCTCCCCGGATTTGTTGACCACTTTGCTCGCGATGAAACCGGCGACGAGACCGAGAATGAGCCACGCGATGATTGACATAAGACTTTCCTTAGATGCGCACTGATACGCCCAAGCGTACCTAAGGCTGAGCCGTTGTATTTCAATGATGTGAACGCACCAGAAAGGCCATAGATCTACTAGTACTCAACGCCTACGAGCAGCCCGCTCGAATAGGATGCTGAATCGCCTGAGCACGCAAAGCTAGCTGAAGCCGTCAAGCCGAAGACCATTAGATCGGAACCTCGAGTCGGGCCGGTCGAAGCCGGACGCAGCGCATCGCGGCTCCGGGCGCCGGACTTGCTGACCAATACGCGTCAGCCGCTGAGCGAGGTCGCCTACGCGACGGGCTTGAACGGTTCAACTCGTCACGGCAGCGACACCCCACTCCGTGCTCCGCAGGATCGGAAGCACCCCCGATATGATCGCGACGACATTGCCCTCGGCCGCACGCGATCGGCGGCGCCGAGCGTGGTCCTTGGGCGAAGAGAAGCCTTGCGACCCGTCGTTCGGCTACGGAGGTATCTACATGTCCCGAGCCCTGCTGGCCGATTGGCGCTCCGGCGCCGCCGATCGGGGATTCGATGGATCATCAAGAGCAACATTGGCGTGTGCCGGATTGGGCAGGTCCGATGGAGGTGCGCCCCATCAAGGTTCCGTTCAGAACGACCGAGGCCGGAGCGCAGATGGCTGCGGTCCGCGGAGGAGTCGGAATTACCGCACTGCCTTGCTTCGTCGGGGATCGCGACCTGCTCCTCGCAAGGGTACCCGGCTCCGCCTTGCGCCTGCATGGGACGCTGTGGCTGCTCACGCACGGCGACACGCAAGACCAAGCGCGTGCGGCTCCTCACGGAACACCTCTCGCGAAGTCTCGCGTCGCATGCGAGGCTTCTCGCCGGCATGTGTCCTGCGGACTATTAGGGGCCGTGCTCAATCAGCCGCTTGGAGAGCTAGGGTCAAAACTCAATCAGGTCGGCTGCACGAGCGTCAGCTTTTGGTGGCAAGCGGACCTACGACAAGGGCGTCCCGAGAGCCTGCTTTGCGCCGATTTCGTTGAAAAAGTCGGCGCTTGAACGGCAGCATTCGTGCTGATTCACTTGGTCTCGCACGAGGAGACTGAGTCGATGATGGGGCCGCGGCAAGTCGAGCAAGGCGCTCTGTTCTACAACTTCTCCCTCGACGCCCATGTGCCGCAAGATCACCTCCTGCGGTCGATCGACCGCTTCGTCGACCTGGGCGATCTGCGTCGCGAGCTCGCGCCGTTCTACAGTGAGCTGGGGCGCCCTTCGATCGATCCCGAGCTGATGATCCGGATGCTGATTGTCGGCTACTGCCTGGGCATCCGCTCCGAGCGCAGGCTCTGCGACGAGGTGCATCTGAACCTGGCCTATCGCTGGTTCTGCCGGCTCGGCCTCGAGGGCCGTGTACCCGACCACTCGACCTTCTCCAAGAACCGTCACGGCCGCTTCCGCGACAGCGATCTCTTGCGTCGGCTGTTCGAGACCGTGCTCGCGCGGTGCATCGAAGAAGGTCTTGTCGGCGGCGAAGGCTTCGCAGTCGACGGCAGCCTGATCAAGGCCGATGCCAACAGGCAAAACAGCGTCGAAGGCGCTGCGGGCCTCCCGCCGGGGGCTGCAAGCCGGGCAGCGCAAGAATATCTCGCCACGCTCGATGATGCCGCATTCGGCGCTGCCACTCCTGTCGTGCCGAAGTTCATCTCGCCGGCCGATCCGGCCGCACGCTGGACGGGCGCCAACGGCGGTCTCGCCTTCTTCGCCTACGCGACCAACTATCTCATCGACCTCGACAACGCGATCATCGTCGACGTCGAGGCGACAACGGCGATCCGCCAGGCAGAGGTGACAGCCGCCAAGCGGATGATCGAGCGCGCCAGGGATCGCTTCGATCTCTATCCGGCGCGGCTCGTCGCCGACAGCAGCTATGGTTCGGCGGAGATGCTCGGATGGCTCGTCTACGAGCAGGGTATCGAGCCGCACGTCAGCGTCTTCGACAAATCGGCCAGGACCGACGGCACCTTCTCGCGCGCCGACTTCACCTACGATCACAGCGGCGACGTCTACACTTGCCCGGCGGGCAAGACGCTCTTCTGTAAGGGCACGCTGGTCAACGACGGCGCGACGCTGATGTACCGCGCCAGCAAATATGATTGCGACGTGTGCGCTCTCAAGCCCCGGTGCTGTCCGAATGCGCCGGCACGCAAGGTCCCGCGTTCGATCTATGAAGGCGCTCGCGACATGGCGCGCGACATCGGCGCATCGGATGAAGGCTACACGTCTCGCAAGCAGCGTAAGAAGATCGAGATGCTGTTCGCGCACCTCAAGCGCATCTTGAAGCTCGATCGACTACGACTGAGGGGACCGTACGGAGCCCGCGACGAGTTCCACCTAGCAGCCACCGCTCAAAACCTCAGGAAGCTCGCCAAGCTCGTTCCGACCTGTCCGCCGCTTCCAACCTGAGAAGGTCACGGTGCCTCGCGGCAGCGCGCTGGCTGCTTGAGACCGCAGCCCCTTGCCGGCACCAAACGGCACTTCTTCAACGAAATCCGCCCAGGGCGGTCGTCGAAGAGCAAATTTGATGAGCCCTTAAGCGGACGTTCGTTTGCACCAAGCTATTCTTCTTTGTGTCCCAATTGCTGATTGTTGCCGGTTGCGCCGTAGTACTTGTAGGGCAGGAATTTGCCCGACATCGTCATCTTCACCCGCTCGCCCTTCGGGTCAGGCAGGCGCTCCATCTGAAGGTCGAAGTCGATCGCCGACATGATGCCGTCGCCGAACTCCTCCTCGATGAGCGCCTTCCAGGCCGGCCCGTTGATCATGACGAGCTCGTAGAAGCGGTAAATAAGCGGGTCGGTCGGCGGCATCGGCGTGCCGCGCATCGCACTTCGTTCAGCATCCGCGCCTCGTCTTCGGACAGGCCGAACAGCTCGGCGGCCTTGGCGGCCAGCGGCTTCGTCAGCTTCATCTGGCCGAGCAGCGCGCCGATGACGAGCACCTCCGACATGCCGCCGATGTCGGCGGCGATCTGCTTCCAGGTCCAGTTCTTCTCGCGCTTGATGTCGAAATTTTTTCGGTGAGGTCTGCGCGCTTCATTCGTTCCTCCGTGCCGCTTCGCGACGGCGTCGTTCTCTTCGCCTTGCGGCCGATCTATTGGGGACAAGCAAGGTGCCAGCCACGCCGGCACCCTGCCGTAGGTCGCGCTATTTGGCGTCGTGGCCCTTGGTGGCGTTGCCTTTCGAGTAGGACTTGGCACCGACGCCGGCGAGCTGGCCCTTTTCGACGATGAGGTACTCGTCGCGGATAGGCCGGCCTTCGAAATGGCACTCGAGGATCTCGCGCGTGCCCGCGGCGTAGCGCGCCTGCGCCGAGAGAGAGGTGCCCGAGATGTGCGGGGTCATGCCGTGATGCGGCATCTTCCGCCACGGATGGTTTTCCGGCGCCGGCTGTGGGAACCAGACGTCTCCGGCATAGCCCGCGAGTTGCCCGGTCTCGAGCGCCTTCACGATCGCGTCGCGATCGCACAGCTTGCCGCGCGCCGTGTTGACGAGATAGGCGCCCCGCTTGAACAGCTTCAGCGTCTCGTCGTTGATCATGTGCTCCGTCTCGGGATGCAGCGGGCAGTTCAATGTCACCACGTCGCAGGCGCCGTACATGTCCTCACGCTTGGCATGCCAGGTGAGGTTCAGCTCCTTCTCGATCGCCTCCGGCAAGCGGTGACGGTCGTTGTAGTGCAGGTGCATCTCGAACGGCTTGAGGCGGCGCAGCACCGCGAGGCCGATGCGGCCGGCGGCGACGGTGCCGACGTGCATGCCCTCGACGTCGTAAGAGCGCTCGACGCAATCGGCGATGTTCCAGCCGCCCTTCACGACCCACTCATAGGAGGGGATGTAGTTGCGCACGAGGCCGAGGATCATCATCACCACGTGCTCGGCGACGCTAATCGAATTGCAGAAGGTCACTTCCGCGACGGTGATGTCGTTGTCCATCGCCGCCTGCAGATCGGTGTGATCCGATCCGATGCCGGCGGTGACAATCATCTTGAGGTTCTTCGCCTTCTTGATCCGCTCCTCGGTCATGTAGGCCGGCCAGAACGGTTGCGAGATGACGATCTCGGCGTCGTGCAGCTCGCGGTCGAGGACAGAGTCGGCGCCGTCCTTGCTCGACGTCACGATCAGCGTGTGGCCGTTGCCTTCGAGGTATTTGCGCAGGCCGAGTTCGCCCGACACGCTGCCGAGCAGGTGGCCCGGCTGGAAGTCGATCCCCTTTGGGGTCGGCAGCGTCTGGCCGTCGGAATAATGCGTGACCTTCGGCAGGTCGTCGCGCGCATAGGTCTTCGGCATGCCGTTGACCGGATCGTCGTAGAGCACGCAGATAATCTTCGCCATTTGGTAGTCTCCTCCAGAATTATATTGGGGAAGAGACGCCTTTCGCAGAGGGCGGCAACGCCGACGCATGAGTAGAGGATCGCTGGCGATTGGCGCAAAGTGTCCTGGCGTCTCCCTTGCCGACGCCGATGTTTCAAATCCCGGCCGTTCGACCCAGCAAGACTGCGCGGATGCCCCGCGCAAATCCAATGAAACTGTTGGAAGGATCGATAGCTGGAATTAATCAAAGCGCCGACCGGCCCGCTATCGCAGCCGGACCGCCGCCGCTATATTCCATTGGGAACAACGAGCGCCCGTCCGTATGCAGGTTCGCCATCTCTCCTATTTCGTCACGCTGGCGCGCGAGCAGCACTTCGCCCGCGCCGCTGAGGCCTGCAACGTGGCGCAGCCGACGTTGTCGGCGGCGATCCGCAAGTTGGAGGACGATCTCGACATCCCGCTCGTCGTGCGCGGGCATCGCTATCTCGGCCTGACGCTCGAGGGCACGCGCGTGCTCGCTTGGGCGCAGCAAATCCTCACCGACTACGAAAGCTTAAGGGCCGATCTCTCCGGCCTGCGCAGCGGCCTCACCGGCATCCTGCGCATCGGCGTTGTACCTGCCGCGATGCCGCGGTCTCGCTGTTGACCGAACGCTTCTGCGAGGCGCATCCGGCGGCCCGCGTCGAGATCGTCTCGATGACGTCGGCGGCGATTCAGCGTTCGCTCGACGCCTTCGAGATCGAGGCCGGCCTCACCTATCTTGAAAACGAGCCGCTCGTGCGGGTGCGACGCGTGCCGCTCTACCGCGAGCGCTACATCTTTATCTCGAGCGACGCCCGCCACGCCGGCGCCCGCTCGATCACCTGGGCCGAAGCCGCTACCGAGCCGCTATGCCTGCTCACCGAGAGCATGCAGAACCGGCGCATCCTCGACAGGATCGCTGGCGCGGCCGGCTTGGCAATCAATCCTGCGATCGTCTCGAATTCCTATCTTGGCGTTTTCGCGCAGGTACGGCGCGGCCGCTTCGGCGCGATCGTGCCGCACACATTCCTCGACCTGCTTGGACCGGCACAGGGCATTTTCGCGCGCAGTCTCGTCGAACCGACGCACAGCGAAGTAATTGGGCTGGTGCTTTCCGATCGAGACCCGCTCTCGCCGATGGCCAACGCCTTACTCGCCTCGATCTTCAAGGCGGATTTCGAAGACGCTGATCGCGATGTCGCTGCGTGACGCTGGCAACGCGACAACCTCGATGAGCTACGCCCAGACGATCCCGTTGAGCGTGCGCTGTGCGGCTTTAATCCATTAATACTTTTCGCCAGCGCATTTCCCGCAACCTCTACAGCCCTTGGACAGAGAGCGCAGCATGATCTTTCCCCTTCTCGCCTTCCTCGGCGGCGTCCTCACCATCCTCAGCCCGTGCATCCTGCCGGTGCTGCCCTTCGTCTTCGCGCGCGCCAACCAGCGGTTCGCGACGAGCGGACTGCCGATGCTGATCGGCATGGCGGCGACCTTCGCGCTGGTCGCGACATTGGCGGCGGTCGGCGGCGGCTGGGCGGTCGCGGCCAACCAGTACGGACGTTGGTTCGCGCTCGCCGTGCTGGTGGTGCTCGGCCTGACGCTGCTGCTCCCAAGCCTCGCCGATCATCTGACGCAGCCCCTCGTGCAGCTCGGCGGCCAGCTCTCCAGGGCGGCGGACGGGCGGGAGGGCGGGCCCTCGGTCTGGTCGTCGCTTCTGCTCGGAGTCGCGACCGGCCTGCTCTGGGCGCCCTGCGCCGGGCCGATCCTCGGCCTGATCCTGACGGGCGCGGCGCTGCAAGGCGCCAGCGTGGCCACGACGTGGCTGCTGCTCTGCTACGCGGCCGGCGCGGCGACCTCGCTGGCGCTGGCGCTCCTCATCGGCGGCAAGCTGTTCGCGGCGATGAAACGCTCGCTCGGCGCCGGCGAATGGGTACGGCGCGGGCTCGGTCTCGCGGTGCTCGCCGGCGTGGTGGCGATCGCGCTCGGCGCGGATACCGGCGTGCTGTCGCGCGTCTCCTACGCCAGCACCAACACGCTCGAGCAGGGCCTCATCGACAAGCTGAAGCCGAAGCCGAACACGCAGACCGCAGTTGCAACCGCCGACACCGCCGGGGACACGCTGCCCGTCCTTGGCGAGATGCCGAAGCTCGACGGCGCGACGCTGTGGCTGAACTCAGCCCCGCTGACTCGCGAGGCCTTGCGCGGAAAAGTGGTCCTCGTCGACTTCTGGACCTCTCCTGCATCAATTGCCTGCGCTCGCTGCCCTACATCCGCGCCTGGGCGGATCGGTACCGCGACAAGGGCCTCGTGGTGATCGGCGTGCACGCGCCGGAATTCGCCTTCGAGAAGGACATCGACAACGTCAAGCGCGCGGTCGCCAACCTGAAGGTCGACTACCCCGTCGCGATCGACAACGATTATGCGATCTGGCGCGCGTTCAACAACGACTCCTGGCCGGCGCATTACTTCATCGACGCGCAGGGCCGCATCCGCCACACGCATTTCGGCAAGGGCGAGTACGCCGAATCCGAGAAGATTATCCAGACCCTGCTCGAGGAGGCCGGCCACAAGGATATCGGCTCCGACGTCGTCAAGGTGAGCGCAAGCGGCGACGAGGCATCGTCCGACTTCGATAAGGTGCAATCGCCCGAGACCTATATCGGCTACGCCCGCGCGGAGCGGTTCGTCTCGCCCGGCGGGGCCAAGGACGACGAGGCCGCCACCTACGCCGTGCCCGACAAGCTCACCCTGAACAATTGGGGCCTCGTCGGCGCCTGGACGGTCGCCGAGGAGCACGCCCGTCTCGACAGCGCGTCCGGCAAGATCGCCTTCAGCTTCCACGCCCGCGACCTACACCTCGTGCTGGGGCCGGCCCCCGCCGGCAAGCCGGTGCGCTTCAAGGTGACGATCGACGGCAAGCCGCCGGGCGACGACCACGGCGTCGATACCGCCGCCGACGGAACCGGCACGGTGACGGGGCAGAAGCTCTACCAGCTCGTGCGCCAGCAAGGCGCGATCGCCGACCACACGTTTTCGATCGAGTTCGCGGATCCGGGCGTCCAGGCCTACGCTTTTACTTTTGGATAAGTCTGCATCGCGGCCTGGGCATCTGCAAAGCTTCCGATCGAGCAGTCGACCGCTTCGCTACGCTTTTGCTCCAAAGCGGCTGGTCCGTTGACGTGAAGAGTTTCGGGCGCCGGTAGGCGTACGAAAGTGGCCGAAGAACGAACCCGCGGGCCGCAGGTGAAGGTCTATGGGTTTAGAGGAACGGCTCGTGCCGGCGAGCGCGAGGACAGCCTCGATCGATATCGCTGGCGGTGGCATGGAGGCGGTTCAAATGACCCGCTGAGCGGTCTTTTGGAGGCAGCTGAAGGTTCGATCTCGGACGATCGGTGCGGATCTTCAGATGCAATCGCGCGATCAGGCGCGTGAAGACGCGTGGGAACGATCGTCGAGGCCGCCGGGCCAAGCCGTGAGGGAGTTCTGGGTCGTGCCGGGTCACGACGTCACCGTCCGGGTCGGCGTGACGGTATCCGGCGGCGCTCGCGCTTGCCTCCCGCGCTCGAAGGTCTCGATGATCGTCATGCGCCCGCCGCAGCATGGACACGGTGGTCGATGGTCTGGCGCAGCGGCGGGCTCCTCCGTCGCGCTTGGCGCGGACACGGCAAGCAGGTCCCTGGCCTTCGCGACGTTGGCCTTGCGGCCGGCGCTGGCGAGCAGGCCGTAGTGGCGGATGCGATGGAAGCCTTTGGGCAGGACATGCAGCAGGAAGCGGCGGATGAACTCGTCGGCGGCAAGCGTCATCGACATGGCCGCCAAGAGCGGCGGTGCGGCAGGTCTCGATCGCCGCCATGACCTTGAGCTGGTGCAGGCTCAGGTGCCCAGTATGAGCGGCCCGGTACGCCGGGCCGGCGGCACGGAAGATGTCTGCGACCTCGAGAGAGGCGCGCAAGGCGTCAACCGCCCGGCGCGTGCTCTCCGATCCTGAGCATGCCGAGCTTGTCGAGCGGGCTGGTGACGGCGCGGACCGTGCGTGTCGCGACCCTTGTGTAGAAAGCGGTGTTGTCCAGCTTGGCGTGGCCGAGCAGCGCCTGGATCACCCGAATATCGATGCCGTCCTCGAGAAGGTGGGTGGCGAAGCTGTGGCGCAGCGTGTGCGGGCCGACCCGCTTGGCGATGTCGGCCGCATGCGCCGCCTCGGCGACGATGCGATGGAGTTGGCGCGTGCTGATCGGCTTCAGCGCATGCTGCCCCGGGAACAGCCAGCCGTCGCGATGCATCACCCCCTGCTGGCGCCCGAGCGTCCACCACTGGCGCAGGAGGCTCAGCAGATCGGCCTAGGGTCCAAACCCAATCAGTGGCCGGCCCCCATCGAGTGGTCCGGGGTTTTTCTTAGTTCATGGTCGGCCTGAGGGCGAGGGCTGGGGTGGCCGGCGTAGCTGGTCCGGGTTGCGCAGCCGGCCACACCAGGGTTTCGGGTGACGGCGGCCGGTAGGCGAGCGACGAGTGCGGGCGGATCGTGTTGTAGTGCCGCCGCCAGCTCTCGATGATGACCTTGGCTTCGTTGAGCGAGTAGAAGATCTCGCCGTTCAGCAGTTCGTCGCGAAGCTTCGAGTTGAAGCTTTCGCAGTAGCCGTTCTCCCATGGGCTCCCAGGCTCGATGTAAGCCGTTCGAGCTCCAACGGCGACGATCCATTCGCGAACCGATTTGGCGATGAACTCGGGGCCGTTGTCGGAGCGGATGTGACCTGGGACGCCGCGCAGGATGAACAGGTCCGAGAGCACGTCGATGACGTCGGTCGCGTTCAGCTTTCGGCTGACCCGGATCGCCAGGCACTCTCGCGTAAATTCGTCGATGACATTCAGCATGCGGATCTTCCGTCGATCGTGCGTCCGGTCCTCGACGAAATCGTAAGACCAGACGTGGTTGGGATGCTCCGGCTTGAGCCGAAGGCACGATCCGTCGTTGAGCCATAGACGGCCCCTCTTCGGCTGCTTCTGTGGAACCTTGAGCCCCTCCCGTCGCCAGATCCGCTCGACGCGCTTGCGGTTCACCCTCCAGCCGGCCTGATGCAGCATCGCCGTGATGCGACGATAGCCGTAGCGGCCGTATTGAACTGCAAGGGCGATGATGTCGGCGGTGAGCGCCGCCTCGTCATCGCGTGTCGTCGGGATCTTGCGTTGCGTCGAGCGGTGCTGGCCGAGAACCCGGCAGGCGAAGCGCTCCGACACGCCGTGCTTGGCGACGACCTGATCGACACAAGCACGACGACGGGCTGGGCTCAGAAGTTTCCCGAGGCGGCTTCCTTCAGGATCAGCTTCTCCAGCGTCAGATCCGATACAGCGCGTCGCAATCGCGTGTTCTCGGCCTCCAGATCCTTCAGCCGTTTGACCTGGTCGCCCTTCAGGCCACCGTACTCCTGACGCCACCGGTAGTACGTGACCTCGGTGACCTCGATCGCCCGCACGGCCTCAGCGACCGCTCTGCCTTGTGAGACCAACACATCGACCTGCCGCAACTTGGCGACGATCTCCTCCGCCTTGTGTCGCTTCCTTGGCATTCTGAAATCCTCCTCCATGGCGCAAAGCCATACATCAGGGAGGACCACTTCTCAGAGGGCAGACCAGCGTTGAATACGAATACATCGTAGCCGTTTGCCGCAAACCCAAGATTTCAAACTGACCCACTACCTCATCCCGACATCGTTTTGATGGATGTATCATTGCCAGATGCGAGTGGGATGGATGCGCTTCGGCGCATCAGACAACATCACCCTCTCGCTCGAGTGTTGATGTTCACGATGCACGACAACGTCAGCATAGCGAAAAAGGCTCTCGGTAACAGACATTGCCCAAGCGCTGAACCTGTTTTCGAAAACGGTCCATAACAACCGCACACAACTCAAGGCGAAATTGGACATTTCGAGCGATGCGCACCTTGTACTTCTGGCTTTGGAGCACGGTCTGCTAGACGCCGGCCAGCGTCTCTGACCAAAATGTCCGCTTTTGCGCCACACACTGTCATCCGCGAATGGCGGCAAAGGGCAAAAATCCGCCGATCCGTCCGTCATTTTATTTCGGGATACCCGAGCGCGCCGGCGTGCCGCTCATATTCAAGCAGCTTTTCGTAAGCCGCATCTTCCAGATGCGCGACATCGTTCAAGGCCAACGAAGCCCGCAAATCGGTATATTGCGGGTCTTCAAAAACATCATCGAGGGTCTGTCGAAGCGCCGCTCTAACATTGCTGCTCGTCGCCGCACTCGTGACGAATGGCAGACAAGGACTCTGATCCGTCTCCGCAAGAATCCGAGCTTGCGCGGTCAGACCGGGCCTGAACCGCTCCAAGAAACCCCACGTCACGCAATCGACCGAACAAACGTCGATACATCCCGAGACCAAGTGCTCCAGGCTCCAAACGTGGCCACCCGTGATGACGACCGCCGAAAAGAAGCGCTTACGATTCGCGATCCGGGCAAGCGAGAGGCGCGGCAGGTTCATTCCGGTGTTGGACCGCAAGCTGTTGCAGCCGAAGATCCGACCGCGAAGATCGTCAAGGCGCGTCGCGCGCTCGTCGGCGCGGACAACAAAGAAAGCGCGGTGGTATGGGCCGTCACAGCCCGCCATCCCATAGCAAGGCGTCGCCAGGATGGATGCTTGGCCGCGAAGATATCTGACAAGCGGGTATCCGCAAGTCTGCGTAAAGATGATGTTTGTGTTCACACGGTCAGAGTCGGCGCGCGGCTTATGGTCCAGCTCGCAACCGCCGACAGTCAGGCCGTGTCCGGCGATTAGCTTTCGCAACACGCGCCAGAATTGCGCATTGGCGTCTGCCATTTCCGGAAGGTTGTACATCGGCAGGCTCGCCGAAAAGTTCATTGCCCCTCGTTAGGTTCTGCCATCGCACTCTTGCAACGAATACCGCCTCTCGAGCAAATCCCGGTTCGCAACGTTCGCCGCCTAATCGATTAGGCAGGCGCGAAAGGCTCCGCGGCATCTTGGAGATGCATGACATCCGTCAATTCCAGATCGGACGGACCACGAAGCGCTTGCCGGATCACCTCACCCTGTCTCGCTTTTGATCGACTGGGCGGGTGAACCGGAACGAAATTTGGCGTTATCAACCAGCGCCGCGCGATCTCGCCATAGCCGCGGAAGACGAAGCCGCCGTTATAGGTACGGATGTAGTCGCCATGCTCGCGCCAAACCCGGCCTATCCGGTACCACGGCAATGTTGGATAAAGGTGATGCACGGCGTGAAGATTGTTGAAGAGGAAGAGCAGGCTGAACAGCCAGTTCGATTCCACCACCGCGGTGCGCTCGGTCGGCCGCTCGCCCCATCTGTGCTCGATAAAGCTGCGCATCATTCCGAACATCAGCCCGGGATAAACGAACTCGATTAGGTACCGCCAGATCGGCATACCGAAAGCGCAGGTTACGATCGCGAAAATGGCCGACACCCCCGCCAAATGGCGCAGCCAGATGCCGATATTCGACCTGTTGCCGGACGCGATCGCCATCGCCTCCTTCACACAAAGGTTCGACGTCCACAGAAGCGGACCGATCAGAATCCGGCCGATGAAGGTCTGATTGATGACCAGCAGCCCGCGCCACGGACGCCCGAAATCCTCCCATTCCTCCTCTTCATGATAAAAAGACTCCGTGTCTTCGCCCGGAAAGGTGAGATGAGAGTTGTGATGGTGAAGCGTGTGGGAGCGTCGAAACAATTCGAAGGGTAAGCACACACCGATCGGCGGCCACACAAGGGCGGTACGAAGCCATTTCGGAACGCCCCGGAAACTGTGAATCGCCTCGTGCTGCAACGAGGAATGCCACTGAACGACGTAGCCTGTCGCCGGCGCCAGGATCCACCACGGAAGTCGCGCGTGCAGGCACAGCAACAGCGACCATGACCCGTAGATGACGATGGCCAGCAAGATCGTCGGACCATCGTGGCGCTCGAATGTCGACACGCCGATCTGGTCATCGACGTCCGTCAACGACAGCCGTCGCACGGTCATACGAAGCTCCATTTTCATCAATGCGAAGACGGCCGGTCCAGCCATCGGCCTCTGACGATCACAGGATGCTATCGAGCGCGCGAGGGGATGTGTTTCTGTTGTTGCGATCCAAACGAGAGGGTTTGTCCCGTCGTCCTGCCACGGTGCAGAAAGCCCTCGCCATCAGGGCTGGCGAGCGGCGACTGGCGGTGCACCACCTCACCACCCGGGCACGAATCGTGTCGTGAAGCGCGCCGAAAGCTAGCCAGTCCGCTCAGGCGCTGGCATGCGCCGAGATGGCCGAGGCTTGGGCCTCATGGCGATCTAGCGCGGATCGGAGCCGGCGGCGAAAGGCGACGAACTCCGCTGCCTCGCGGGCGCGAGGCCGTTCCGCATCGTTGACGACGACGTCTGCAATCCGGCCTGGGTGGGGCGCGAGCATCACGATCGGTCGGCGAGCGCGGCCGCCTCATCGATCTCGTGGGTGACCATCACGATCGTCGGGCCGTCGTCGGCCCAGAGCTCGAGCAGATGATCCTGTAGGGCTTCGCGGGTCAGCGCGTCGAGCGCCGAGAATGGCTCGTCGAGCAGGAGAACCGCGGGCTTGACGACAAGGGCGCGCGCCAGCGCCACACGCTGCTGCTGGCCGCCGCTGAGGTCGCGCGGCAGCTTGCCACGCTGGCCGGCGAGTCCGACGCGGCTGAGGATCGCGCCGACCTTCGCATCCCGCTCGGCGCGGCCCAGCCCGCGCAGGCCGAAGCCGACGTTCTCGGCGACGCTTAGCCAGGGCAATAGGCGCAGTTCCTGGAAGACGAGCCCGATCTCGGCATGCGGCGCGTCGATCTTGCGCCCGTCGAGGGCGACCGATCCGGTGCTCGCCCTTTCCAGGCCGGCGATGATGCGGAGCAGGCTCGTCTTGCCGCAGCCCGACGCACCGAGCAGCACCAGGATCTCGCCGCGCGGCACGTCGAGCGCGATGCTCGACAAAGCGTGCGTTCCGTCGGGATAGACCTTGCCAACCCGGTCGATGCGCAACATTAGAGCGGCCGCCTGTCGGTGTCCTGCCACGCGAGCAGCGGCCGTGTCAGCGCCACCAGGACCGCATCGCAGGCCTGGCCAATGATCGCGAAGGTGATCAGCGCGACGAGTATTTCTTCCGGCTTGCCAAGCTGCTGGCCGTCGACGAGCACGTAGCCGAGCCCCTCGGACGCGCCCATGATCTCCGCCGCGACGACGAACATGAAGCCGAGCCCGAGACCGGTGCGCAGCGCCACGACCCAGGCCGGCAGGACCGCCGGCATCAGAATGCGTCGCGTCAACTCGAGCGGCGACAGGCGGAAGATGCGGCCGACCTCGATCAGCTTGCGGTCGACCGACGCGATCGCGTTCATCACGCCGAGATAGACGGGGAAGAACACGCCGACCGCGATAAGCGTGATCTTCGAAGTTTCAAAGATGCCGAACCACAGGATGAACAGCGGGACCCAGGCGATCGAGGGAATGGCGCGCAGCGCCTGGATGGTCGGGTCGATCAGGCCGCGAACCACCGCGCGCGCGCCGCTCGCGGCGCCGAGTAATGTGCCGACGACCGCGCCGATGGCGAAGCCCGCCGCGACGCGGGTCAAGGTGGCCTCGACGTGCCGCCAAAGCTCGCCGCTCGCCGCCATGTCCTGGAAGACGCGCGCAATGCGGCTCGGCGGCGGCATCAGGCGCCCTTCGATGACGCCGAAGCGGACCGCGGCCTCCCACAGGGCGAGGCCGGCGATCGGCAGGACGAGGCCCAGGCCAAAGCGCCGGACGAACGCGCGCTTGCGCCCTTCGGCGCGGGCATTCGGCTCGGCGTCGCACTCTTCCAGGGACGCCGCGAGCGACGTCTCTTGCAGGGTCATTTGGCGGACGCGGACTGAAACTCGGGATCGATCAGGGCGTCGAGCGCGGCCGGCACGTCGGTCGTCTCCGGGATGATGCCGGCCTTTTGCAGGGCCTTGCCCGCGGCAAGAATCGACTCGCGCTGCGGCGCGCCGATCGCGCTCTTCGTGATGTCGGTGCGCTGGTCGATCTGCCGGTCGATCACCGGCGCCGACAGGCCGGTCGCCTTGACGATCAGCGCCTTGAACGCGGCGGGATGCGCCAGCGACCAACGCCGCGCCTCCTCGTAGCCGTCGAGGATCTTGCGCACGGCGTCGGGATGATCCTTGGCGAAGGCTTCGCGTACGTCGAGCACCCCACAGGTGTTGGCGGCGCGGTCGCGGTAGAAGAGCGTGTCGCTATTGTCGAGCTCGGCGGCGGCCATCATCGGGTCGAGCCCCGCCCAGGCGTCGACGTCGCCACGGTCGAGCGCCGCGCGACCGTCCGGGTGCTGCAGCAGGACGATCTTGACGTCCTTCTCGGTGAGCCCGGCGGTGGCGAGCGCGCGGATGAGGAAGATGTGCGGATCGGTCCCGCGGGTGACCGCGATGCGCTTGCCCTTGAGATCCGCGACCTTCTCGATTCCCGAATCTTTGCGCGTGACGAGCGCTGTCCATTCCGGTGCGGAATAGGTGTAGATCGCCCTGATCGGGTTGCCGTTGACGCGCGCCACGAGCGCCGCAGCGCCTGCCGTCGATCCGACATCGATCGAGCCGGCGTTGAGATATTCGAGCGCCTTGTTCGAGCCGCGCGACTGCACCCAGCGCACGGTCACGTCCTTGCCGAACGCCCTCTCGAGTAGGCCCTGGTCCTTCAGCACGATGCTGACGGGATTGTAGGTCGCCCAATCGAGGCGCACCTCGCGCAGGTCCTCGGCGAGCGCCGGACGGCCGATGGCGACGAGAAGAAGCGCCACGCTGACAGCGCGCGCGAAAACTCGAACCGGCATTTTGATCCTCGTGGGAAAACTGGACGCGACGCAGGCTGCGCTCGAAGCGCATCCGCAAACCTCAATCTTCCGGCGGAGCGGACGATTGTCCATTCCAAAACGCGCCGCATTCAAAGCGAAACGATCTCGCAAAGCCCCATCGGAAGAGGCTTTTTATCGCAATCTATTCGACAGCGACGAGGCGGCCGCTCCGCACGTCGTAGATGTAGCCGTGGATCGGGATCGTATCCGGGACGAGCGGGTGAGACCGCAGCCGCGCGACGTCCTCGCGGACGCTCTCCTCGAGATCCTTGAAGGTCTGCCACTTGACGTAACGACCGTGCACGCTGCCCGGCCCGTGACCGTGGTCGTGCCACCCGCTGGCGTCGATCGTGGCGGTCTCCAGGCTCTTCTCGAGCAGGCCGCCGATGATCTCATCCGTGAACAGCTGCATGCCGCAATCGGTATGGTGGATGACGAACCATTCCTTGGTGCCGAGCAGCTTGTAGGAGATGACGAGCGAGCGGACCGCGTCGTCCGTCGCGCGCCCACCGGCATTACGGATGACATGTGCGTCGCCCTCGGCGAGCCCGGCGTATTTCGCGGGATCGAGCCGCGCGTCCATGCAGGTGAGGATCGCAAAGCGCCGCGCCGGCGGCAGCGCGAGCGAGCCTTTGTCGCCGAAGCTCGCGACGTAGCTGGCATTGGCTCCGATCACTTCGTCAACGAGGGACATGGCCGTCTCCTTTTCTGAGGGCGCTCGGATCGAAAGGCCGCTAGAGCCGGCCGGGCACGCTACGGCATCATCGGGGCGTCGAAAAATCAATCGCATTTGCTTCCGAAACAAGTCGCTGTGGGCGCAAGATCTTCTCCTGGGCCCAAGTTTTGGAGAAAGACCCACCAAACCGGAGAAACCTTCTCTCCGCCGCCGCCGCTTCCACTCGGCACGATCTGCCCGCGTCCGACGGACCCGTCGACGCTTTGATCAGCTAGCCTGGGGGTTTGCAAACAATGTCCGCCGATCCGCCGCGCGAAGGTCGATGTTGCCCTGACAGCGCGAACCGCAAAAGAGATGTCTCTCCTCGGCCTCGATTTCCGTCGGCTAATTCTATTGAAGCGGAGGCTACGCGCGTGAAAAATACCGCGCTGCAGCGTGCCTTCGGCAAACCGCGTCGGGCGGCCCGAGCATGAGGTTTCGCCTCGAGATCGAGATGGTCAGATGACGCGACAGATCCGCTTCAATGCTTTCGACATGAATTGCGTCGGCCACCAGTCTCCGGGCCTGTGGGCGCATCCGCGCGATCAGTCGTGGCGCTACAAGGACCTCGAGTACTGGCAGGATGTGGCGCGCACGCTCGAGCGCGGCATCTTCGACGGCATCTTCATCGCCGACGTCATCGGCTATTACGATGTCTATAAGGGCTCGAACTGGCATGCGCTGCATCAGGCGGCGCAGATCCCCGTCAACGATCCGCTGCAGCTCGCCGCGCCGATCGCGCTCGCCACCGAGCATCTCGGGATCGGCATCACCGCCTCGACGTCGTTCGAGCACCCCTACACATTCGCGCGACGGCTCTCGACGGCCGATCACCACACCAAGGGCCGCGTCGGCTGGAATATCGTCACCTCCTATCTCGAAAGCGGTGCGAAGAACGTCGGAACGCTTGGTCTGCGCCGGCACGACAACCGTTACGAGGTCGCCGCGGAATATGTCGAGGTGCTCTACAAGCTGTTCGAGGGCAGCTGGGAGGACGGCGCTGTGCTGCGCGACCGCGAACGGCGCATCTTCACCGACCCCGCCAAGGTACACGAGATCGCACATCACGGGAAATATTTCGACGTGCCGGGCTACCATCTCTGCGAGCCGTCGCCGCAGCGCACGCCCGTCCTCTATCAGGCCGGCGCCTCGGGACCCGGCAAGGCCTTCGCAGCCGGTCACGCGGAGTGCGTCTTTGTCGCCGCGCCGGCCAAGTCGCTACTGAAGGGCTACGTGGCGGACGTGCGCGCCAAGGCGGCGGTGGCGGGACGCAGCCCGCAGGACCTGCTCATCTACAATCTAACCACCATTATCCTCGGCGAGACGGACGCCGAAGCGCAGAAGAAGCTCGAGGAATACCGCTCGTACTCGTCCTATGATGGCTCGCTCGTCTTCATGTCGGGGTGGAGCGGCATCGACTTCGGGCAGTACAAGCCGACCGACCCGATCAAGAAGGTGGAGACCAACGCGATCGTCTCGATGGTCGAGCATTTCGCCGGCTCCGAGAAGCCATGGTCGATCGAGGAGCTGGCGAAGTGGGGCGGCATCGGCGGCATCGGGCCGGTCTTCGTCGGCTCGCCCTCGACAGTCGCCGACATGATGCAGGAGTGGGTAGAGGACACCGACGTCGACGGGTTCAACCTCGCCTATGCGGTGACGCCGGAGAGCTTCGAGAACGCCGTCGACCTTCTTGTGCCTGAGCTTCAGCGGCGCGGCGCTTATCCGCGCGCCTACCGGCCGGGGACGCTGCGCGAAAAGCTGTTCGGGCGCGGTGCGCTGCTGCCCGAGACGCATCCGGCGCACGCGTTCCGCGACATCGAGGCTGTCAAGGCCCGCGCCGACGTTCGTTCGACAGCGGCCGAATGAGCCGCTACGGGCGCCCATGATCTACGCGTTCGTCCTGATCGTCGGCCTCGCCGCCGGTGCGCTCAGCGGGGTCATCGGCACCGGCTCGTCGATCATGCTGCTGCCCGTTCTGGTTTATCGGTTCGGGCCGAAGCAAGCGGTACCGATTATGGCGATCGCGGCGCTCATGTCGAACGTCGCCAAGGTGGCGGCATGGTGGCGGGAGGTCGATTGGAAAGCCTTTGCGGCTTACACCTTGCCCGGGGTTCCGGCTGCGGCGCTCGGCGCCCGCACCTTGCTGGTCCTTCCCTCGCATGTCATCGATATCGCACTCGGCTTGTTCTTTCTGGCGATGATACCGACTCGCCACTGGCTTCGCGCCAACAGCTTCTCGGTCCGCCTCTGGCATCTGGCTGTGGCCGGGGCCGCGATCGGGTTCGTGACGGGCATCGTGCTCTCCACCGGCCCGCTTAGCGTGCCGGCCTTTACCAGCTACGGACTGGCCAGGGGTGCGTTCCTTTCTACCGAGGCGGCCAGCTCGCTTTTCCTGATGATAAGCAAGGCTGTCACGTTCCGGCAGTTTGGCGCGCTGCCTTGGCCCGCAATCGCCCAGGGGCTGATCATCGGGTCAGCCGTCATGGCGGGGTCGTTCGTCGGCAAGGTTGTCGTCCAGCGGATGGACCTACGGACGTTCGAGGTTCTTCTGGACGCCTTGCTGCTCTGCTCGGGATGCGCGCTGCTGTATGCAGCGTTCGCCTGAAAGGCCTCACGCGAAGAAGCGGTTCGTCGGCCTGGGCAAACCCAGGTTCTCGCGAAGGGTCGTGCCTTCGTAGTCAGTGCGGAACAGGCCACGTCGCTGCAGCTCCGGCACAACGCGATCGACGAAATCGTCGAGGCCTTCGGGCAGATAGGGGAACATCACATTGAACCCGTCGCAGGCCTCGCCGGCGAGCCATTCCGCCATGCCGTCGGTGATCGTTTGCGGCGTTCCGACAAAGGCCAGGCCCGAATAGCTGCCGGCCTTTTGTGCCAGCTCGCGGATCGTCAGGTTCTTGGTGCGCGCGGCCTCGACGATGCGCGCCCGGGCACTTTTGCTCGCGTTGGTCTCCGGAATATCGGGCAGCGGGCCATCGGGGTCAAAGCCCGAGACGTCATAGCCGAGCATGCCGTTGAGTGATCCGATACCGCTATCATAGTGCACCAGGCTGTCGAGATGCGCGCGCTTGGTTCGTGCGTCCTGGTCGGTATCCCCGACGACGACAAAAGCGGCAGGCAAGATCTTCAGATGATCCGGGTCGCGACCGATCGCGCGCATGCGCCTCTTTACGTCGGCATAGAAGCTCTGGCCGGCGGCAAGCGTCGGTTCCGCCGCAAAGACGACCTCTGCCGTCTCGGCCGCGAGCTGGCGCCCCGGCTCGGAGGCACCGGCCTGCACGATGACCGGCCAGCCCTGCACCGGGCGCGCGATGTTGAGCGGCCCACGCACGCGCAGGCTCGGTCCTTCGTGCGCAAGCGTGTGCATCCGGGCGGGATCGAAGAAAATACCGCTGTCAGCGTCGCGAACGAAGGCGTCGTCGGCGAAGCTATCCCACAGGCCCGTCACGACATCGTAGAATTCGCGCGCTCGCACGTAGCGCGCACCATGGTCCATCTGCTCGGTCTCGCCGAAGTTCAGCGCGGCGTCGGGGTTGGCGGTGGTGACGATGTTCCAGCCGGCGCGCCCGTTGCTGATGTGGTCGAGCGAGGCGAAGCGGCGCGCGATGTGATAGGGCGTATCGAAGGTGGAGGACGCGGTCGCGACAAGGCCAATGCGTTCCGTCACCGCGGCGAGAGCCGACAGCAGCGTGAACGGCTCGAACGACGTCACCGTGTGGCTGCGCTTCAACGCGTCGATCGGCATGTTAAGCACGGCAAGGTGGTCGGCCATGAAGAAGGCGTCGAACTTCGCTGCCTCCAGCCGCTGGGCGAAACTCTTGAGATGCTGGAAACTGAAGTTCGCATCCGGATAGGCGCCGGGGTAGCGCCAAGCACCTGTGTGGATACTCACCGGTCGCATGAACGCGCCGAGATGCAATTGACGTTGGGCGTTCATCGCATGTCCCTGGTTCAAGTAGCCGAACAGCAGGCCGATCCTAGGCCCAACACGCCGCTCGTGCGCCGCGATCTTTCGCGATCGCGACTTGTAGGTCTGCAGGAAAAGATGGATTGCGCGATCCGTTCCGCAATCCCGTTCGGACGACGCAACCGATCCGCGACATGCATCGTCTAAGCAATCGATACGACCTCCAGAGACGAAACACGCGCTTCGACAATCTGCCTGGAAACGAACGTTCTACATCGCCACTAAACATTGCGCCTAAGTTCTATTGAGTTGAAGGTTGGTCAGCGTACAAACCTTATCGCTTCGCAGCATCCGGGTTCGACCCCGATCGAACCCGGATGCTGCGAGGTGCCATGATGACGCGACGGATGGGCAGATGAAGAACGGTCTCCACGGACTGCCGGCTTTCGAAAATCGTCGGGTCGTCGATAGCTATCTCGGTCAATTGGACACCCACGGCGTGTCCAGGCGTGATTTCCTGAGATTCATGTCCGCCAGTGCGGCTGCCAGTGCCGGCGCTGCGGCGGCGGGCCTCCCATCAGTGGCCTTGACGGACCCGGGCGGCAAGCTCGCCTATCTCAGCGGCTACATGATCAACGAATGGAATCAGCAGGTCGCCGCGAGTGCCACGCAGGCCTCCAAGGACCTTGGCTTCAGCAGCTTCGTGGCTGTCGATAGCCACCTGAACGCGCAGGAGCAGGCCAACCAATACGATCAGCAGATCGTTCGCGGCGCCCAGGGCGTGATAATCAACTTCTCTGACGGCGGCAGCATCCGGCGTTTCTCACAGTTGGCGAAGCAGAACCAGATCTACATCGCCAACATCTGGGACTCGCAGCCCTGGTTCACGCCGTTCGATGCCAACGACTATTGGACCGTGTACGCGCAGCCTGAGGAACTCTCCGCCATCAAGGCGGCGACCGCCAAGATGCTGACGTTGATCGTGGAGAAGTTCGGTGGCGGCAAGGTGGCGGGGGTCACCGGCAACGACGGCAACACGCTCGACATCGAGCGAAGCGCCGGTCGCGATGCAGCGATCAAGGAGTTTCCGAAGATCGAATTCGTCGGAAGCCTGCCTGGCCTCTGGAGCCGCGAGGCGTCTCTGAAGGCGGCGGCCGCACTCCTTTCGCGTCATCCGGACATCCGCGGCTTCGTAGCGCAGAACGACGACGTCGCACTCGGTATCCTCGCGGCACTGCGGAATGCGGGCCTCGAGCCCGGCAAGGATGTCTACATCGTGTCGACAGACGGGACCGGCGAGGGTGCGCGGATGGTGAAGCGCGGCCACATCCTGGTAACCTGCGCCAACCCCGGCACGTTCGCGGGGGGCTTCTTCACCTCGCGCATCTACGACGTGACGCACGGCTGGCGCCCGAAGGACACCGAACGGCTGCTCACGTGGCGCTCGGTCCACGTCGATGCGTCGAATGTCGACGCCTATCTCGCGCGCTACGTCGATAACGGTGGCAGACAGCCCTTCAACTACCGCCTGATGTCGAAGGTGATGCACCCCAATGACTGGGATCCGCAGCAGGAAATCTACCCGTTCGATCTCGACGTGCTGTGGTCGAAGTTGCGGAAGCCGAGCGGCTACGAATATCCGAAGCGCTACACGGACGCCAAGACGAACGGGGAGTGGGATGCGGTTCGCAAGGAGCACGCCGAACATTACAAGCTCAAATTTCTCGATCCGCTGCCGGCCTGACCATGGTTGGTCCGCTGCTCTCTGCCGTTGGGCTGAGCAAAGCCTACGAAGGCATTCCGGTCCTGAACAACGTCACCTTCGAGGTGCCGCACAATAGCGTCGTCACTTTCGTCGGTGAGAATGGGGCCGGCAAGTCAACGTTGTTCAACATCCTGAGCGGCATCACGAGCTCGGACCAGGGCACCCTTTCGCTGCGGGGCGACGTCTTCCGCCCGCATGGCTACCGTCAGGCCTGGGAGCGCGGCGTCAGCCGCGTCTTCCAGGAGCAGTCGCTGGTGCTCAACATTCCCGTCTACGAGAACCTCGTGCTCGGCCAGGAGTATCGGTTCACGAGGGCCGGCATTGTCGATCGGGCCGCGATGATCCGCGTCGCTCGTTGCATTGTGGAAGATGCCGGGCTCGAGATCGACGTCAACCGGCAGACGGGGCGCTACGACTTCTCCAAGCGCCAGGCGATAGAGATCGCCCGCGCCTGCCTTGGGCCCGTCCACATTGCCGGCATCGCGCAGCCGCTGATCCTCCTCGATGAGCCGACTTCGGCGCTCGATCGCCGCGATGAGGAGGCCTTCCTGGCGCTCGTCGGCCGGCTACGGAAGACCGGGTCGCTGCTCTTCGTGTCGCACCGCCTGACGGAGGTGCTACAGCTCTCGGACCAGATCCACGTGCTGCGTGACGGCCGGCTTGTCTCCTCGCTGCCGGCGTCGGAGGCCACCGAACCTTTGTTGCACGAGCTGATGGTCGGCCGCGAGCGCAGCACCGATTTCTACCAAGAGACCCGCCAGCGCGATGTCGCGGGTGCGCGCACGGTGCTTACGGTCTCCGGCCTGTTACAGCGTGGCGCGTTCGATGACGTCTCTTTCGACGTTCGCGCGGGCGAGATCGTCGGTATCGGCGGTCTGCTGGATTCCGGAAAGTCGCGGCTCGGCAAGAGCATCGCAGGGGTCACACAGGCGACGTCGGGCACCGTTGCGCTGCTCGACCGAACGCCAGATCGCGCCGAGATCGGCGCGTCGGTCGCCGCAGGCCTTGGCTACGTGCCAGCCGAGCGTCTCACCGAGGGCATGATCGCGCCGTTTAGCGTCGCCTGGAATATGTCGCTGGGCAGCGGCGGCGATCGCGCCACGACGAAGTTCGGCCTGTGGCGGCGACGCCGTGAGATCGACGTCGCCAAGGCGCAAATCGCGCAGCTCCGCATCCGCTCGGCGAAGCCCGATACGCCGTGCGCGCGCCTCTCCGGCGGTAATCAGCAGAAGGTGGTCCTCGCCCGCTGGCTGTCGCGCGACCCCGGCGTGCTCGTGCTCGACAGCCCGACACGCGGCGTCGACGCCGGCGCGAAAGAAGAGATCTACTGCGTGATCCGCGACCTCACCGACAAGGGCGTCGGCATCGTGCTGGTCACGGACGAGCTCCTCGAGTTGATCGGCCTCTCAAACCGCATCCTAATCCTGCAGCGCGGCCGTGTCGCCGTCGAGGTCGACGCGCCGCCCGATCGCAAGCCGACTGAGAAAGAGCTGGTTACCTGGATGATGCCGGACGACGGGCGCCGGCCCATCGAAGATGCCGAGAAGCACGAGGCAGCAGCGTGAGCGAAGTGGCAGTCAAGCGACCAGCAGGCATCGGCGCCCAATCGGCCGCGTTCGGCGCGCGTCTGTCGGCGTTCCGAAACGGGTTCGGGCTCCCTGCCCTCGCGGTGCTCGGGCTGATCGTCTTCTTCTCTATCGAAACGCCGGCCTTCGCGACCATCCGCAACGTGACGGCGCTGAGCGGCCAGGCTTCGAGCTTGCTCATCGCCTGCCTCGGCAGCACCTTCGTCGTGATGATGGGGAGCATCGATCTGTCGGTCGGCGCGATCGTACTGCTCACCGGCGCGATCGGCGTCCAGGTCATGAACGCCTACAATCTCGATCTCTCGATTCTGCCGATCGCCGCGCTGATCGGAGGTGCGCTGGGCCTCCTCAACGGCCTGATCTACGTGCGCGGCCGCATCCAGTCCTTCGTGGTCACGCTCGGTGCTTTGTCGATCTTCAACGGCATCGGGTTGAACCTCTTGGATGGCCGCGCCGTCGAATTCTCGAACTTCGACTTCGGCGACGTTGCGATCGCGCAGGCGATCCCGCATGTCCCCAACATCGCGCTCTGGGCGATCGGGGCGTGGCTCGTCGTCGTGTTCGTGGCCGCGCGAACGCGCTTCGGCCGCTACATGTATCTGATCGGCGGCGGCGAGACGGTCGCGCGCACGGCCGGCGTGCCGGTCGACCGCTTCAAGATCTATGCGTTCGGCCTCTCCGGTCTGATGGCGGGACTGGCAGCCATCCTGCTTGTCGCGCGGCTGGGCTCGGCGGGACCATCGCTCGGCAGCGATCTTCTGCTCGATACGATGGCGGCGATCGTCGTCGGCGGCACGTCCCTCGCCGGCGGCGTCGGCGGCCCGCAGCGCACGCTCATTGGCGTCCTGATCGTCGCAATCCTCGACAACGGCCTGAACCTGATGGGCCTGTCGGAATACACGCAGATGATCGTCAAAGGGACCGTTGTGATCGCGGCCGTGCTGGTGAGCCGCGAGGCTTCCCCCCAGGCAGTCGTGAAGTAGCGCCGGAGACTGCTCGACACCTATCGCGAGATGGTCTCGAGGATCTTGCCTTTGGTCTCCACACCGAGGACGACGACTAGGAGAGCCGCCACGATAAATCCGCCGGCGCCGACCTGAAAGGCGGTGCCGGTTCCGCCGTGCGCGACGAGCACAGGGACCAGCAAGGGCCCGACGATCGCGCCAATTCGTCCGAACGCGGATGCGAATCCGGCGCCTGTGGAGCGAGCGCGTGTCGGATAAAGCTCCGGCGTGTACGCGTACAAACAGCTCCACATGCCGAACATGAAGAACTGCATCGTGAAGCCGGTCACGAATAGAGCCGCCTCATCGATCGCGTTCCCATATGCGTAGGCGGCCGCGGCCGACAGCACGAGGAAGCCGGTCGTCGTCGGTTTTCGACCGATCCTTTCGAGAAAGAAGGCGGCTGTGAAAAAGCCGGGAATGCCGCCGATCGTGATGAGCGTCACGAAGCCGACCGACGCGATGATCGAGAAGCCGTGCGATTTCAGGAGAACGGCGATCCAGGAGTTCAGCCCGAAGAACCCGATCAGCGCGAAGAACCACATGCCGAAGGCCATGATCGTCCGCGCTCTATACTCTTGCGAAAATATCGTCGCGATCGGGGCCTGATGCTTTCGAGCCGTGCGTGCCATCGCGACGGGTCTCGGCGCCGGCAATGGCGCCCCGATGCGCTTGCCGACTTCCGCTTCGATACGCGACATGACCGCGTCGGCCTCCACGGCGTGCCCGTTGTCGGCCAGCCAGCGCGGGGACTCGGGCACACCACGGCGAACGAGAAAAACTACCAGCGACAATGAGCCGACTACGGCGAAAACCCAGCGCCATCCAAGGTGCGGAAGAATGAAGTAGCTGATCGCGCCGGAAAGCACGTATCCGATCGCCCAAAAGCCCTCCATGAAGGCGATGTATTTCCCCCGCACGTCGGCCGGCACGATCTCCGACACCATGGCTTGCGCGACCGGCGCCTCACCGCCGACTCCGACACCGATCATGAAGCGAGCCGCCATAAGCGTCGTGACGCTCGATGCTGCTGACGCCGCGAAGCTCGCCAGTCCCCACACGATCATCGTGACTTGGAATACCCTGCGCCGGCCGAACAGATCGGCTGCCGCCCCTGCGACGACGTTACCGACGAGTTGACCGGCAAACGTCATGGCTGCGAGCCAGCCGGCCTGTGCCGGCGTTAGGCTGAAGGCGTCCACGAGCGAACCGAGCAGGAAGGTCAACAAAGCCACGTCGATCTGATCTACCAGCCAGGCGGACGCGATGATCGCGAATATCCTGCGTTGATAGGAGGTCATCGGCAGCCGCTCGAGGCGACCCACAACGTTCGAGCTGAATGCGTCCACCTTGGCTTCCTATATGCGACGCGGGCTGACACGAGGCGGCCGTGGACCGAGGGAATGCGGTGCCTCGCTATTCCATGTCGATCAAATTTCTTTGACGGCCGTAGACAAGCTACCGAGCCAGCGAGGCGCGTGAGCGCCGAGGTGCGGCGGACAAAACGCTATCGAGCTGCGGAAATACGGACGATCCTTCCATTGACGCTTGCCCGGGCGTTTTCGACACTCGTTGCATCTCTTCTGGCAAGAAAAGGCACACTCTATGGCCCTGCAACTCGGCGACATCGCCCCTGATTTCGAGGCCGACACGACCGAAGGTCGCATCCGCTTCCACGAATGGGCAGGCAGTTCGTGGATCGTCCTATTCTCTCACCCCAAGAACTTCACGCCGGTCTGCACGACGGAACTCGGATACACAGCGAAGCTGAAGCCCGAGTTTGAGCGAAGAAACGTTAAGGCGATCGGCCTCTCGGTAGATGCAATGGAGGCGCATGGCCGTTGGTCGGACGACATCGAAGAGACGCAGGGCGCCCGTCCGAATTTCCCGCTGATTGCCGATGCAGACCGAAAGGTCTCTGACCTCTACGGAATGATCCATCCGAATGCGTCCGACACACTTACGGTACGCTCGGTTTTCGTCATCGGGTCGGACCGAAAGGTAAAGCTCACGCTGACTTACCCGGCCTCGACGGGACGCAATTTTGATGAGGTGCTGCGGGTGATCGACTCGCTGCAGCTCACCGCCAAGCACCAAGTGGCGACGCCGGTGAACTGGAAGCAAGGCGAGGACGTGATCATTGTGCCAGCCGTGTCGGACGAGGACGCGCGCAAGAAATTCCCGGCCGGCTTCAAGACCGTGAAGCCGTATCTGCGAACCGTCGCGCAACCGCTTGGCTGACCTGCCTTGAACTTGTGCGGAGACAGCGTGGACGGCGTCAGCTCTATACGCGCAAGACCTAGTTGCGGCTGCCGTTGCCGCCGACTGGGCCGCCGGTGGCCGTGCCGCAGGACCGCGCGCCGGTGCCGTACGAGATTCCACCGCACCGGCCGTTGGCCCCCACACCAGTGTGAGATTTGTGGTGATAGGCCCTGGCGACGGCGCGGTTCTGGCTGAGGTAGTCCGTCGACTGCGCGAACGCGATGTTGGTCGCGCCCAGCAGCCAGGCCAATGAGATTGTGGTTGTAAGAATTTTCATTCTTGTCTCCATCGGTGACTTTGCAAAGCCGCCGGCGCCGGCCGGAAAGGTCGGCGCCGTATCGGCTCAGTTGAACGGATAGTAACGGAACGACGTCTCGACGATATTCTCATTGGCCTTGGCCGAGCGCAAAGGCGCATCCGCAGTTGGGATACCGTTCAGGTTGGTCGTGCCGGCAAAGAGATCACGCTGCGTATAAGAATATTCAAGGCCGACCCGGACCTCGCCGTAGCTGCCACGGTACAATTTGTCCCACATACCGCCCGTGAGCTGGAAGATGCGGTGCGTCGCGCCGGTGCAAGTGCCCCCTTCGACATTGCAGCCGTAATTGTTGACGCCGCCCGGCGAGCCGTAGCCAACGAGGCCACCGGCCCCGGTACCCGACTGGATGCCGTTACTGCCATAGTCGCGGTTGACCTGCTCGAAGCCACCGAAAGCATAGAGATCAATCGACGGTGTGGCGTGCAGGACGGCGCCCACCAGTGCCGCTGATCCACCGAGCGGCTTCAGCGCGCCGTCGCCGGTGATGGTCGCATCCGGCAACTGGGACGAGGTGTAGCGACCGATGCCGCGGCCGACGATGCCGCTCGCCTGGAAGGTGAGCACGCGCGGCAGCACCGGTACGACTACGCCGCCACCAACGCCGTAGCCCGGCGTGTGCTGGTTGCTCGCCGCGGTGTAGCCGCCGGGGTTGGCGAAGGTCGATGTCGCCGGTGCCGCGCCATAGGCGACGTTGTCGTAGAAGTCGCGATAGAGCCCGAAGCCTTCGAGATGGATGTCGCGGACGCCGAGCCTCGCCTCGTAGGCGACCTTGCCGATGACGTCAGGCACCTTGTTGAGCGAATATTGCGTCTGGTCGCCCTGCTGGCCAAAGTTTCCGCCGGTGCCGACCGCGAGGCAATTGCCGCCGGCGATACCGAGGCCGGTGTTGACGCCGAGACCGGTGGTTCCTCCCGTCGGCGCGGTCGAGTTGTTGCTGACGACGTTGCCACAGAGCCCGTTGTTGATGCCTTCCGAGGCCGCGGCCTCGGCCTCGAGGCCGAGCCAGAGCTTGCCGCCGAAGTCCTTCACGACGCGGATCTGCGGCGCGCGCGTGTACTCGAAGCCCGGCATGTAGCCGGCGTCGATGGTCGGTGGCGTCACCTCGTTGCGGGGCGTGATGCCCTTCGAGTTCAAGGTGACAAGCGACCAGCTCTGGCCGGCGAGAACATGGAAGCCGTAGTCGTTGAGGTCGAGCGTCGAATAGAGGTTACGGATGCGCGGGACGTAGGAATAGCTCTGGTTGTTGTTCGACGTCGTGCCGGAGGCCTGGAAGTCGAACTCGCCGTAGCCGGCGACGAGCATGCTCGGCGTGATCTGCGATTCGGCGAGAAGCGCGAAGCGCGAGGCGCGCACGGTGGTCTTGTCCTCGCCCATGTGCGCCAGGCCAGAGTTGCTGGTCGGGATGCTGTTCCAGGCGGTGTTGATGTCCGACTGGGTCGTTCGGGTGCGGTAGATGTTGTCGGCGGCGAAGAAGCCGCCGGGCGTGATGGTGATCGCGCCGAACTGCAATTGCTTGTTGGCTGTGACGAAGGCCGGCACGGCGCCCTCTGGCAGCGCCGCGGCTGCCGGTTTCGCCGCGATCTGCTCGGTCCGCGTCGCGACAGCACGCACCTTCTCGGTCGTGCGATGCGTCTGCGCGCCGAGGTTGGCGATCGCCGCCCGCATTTTCTGATTCTCGGCCTTTATCTGGCGGTTCTCGGCTTTCAGGGCCTGGATCTCGGCTGCGATCTCGGCGAGCGAGGGATCAGCCTGCGCCTCGGTCACTGCGCCCGATACCAGCAGCGCGCCAGCAAGCCCGACGATCGCGGCGCGCGGCCATCTAGTACCAACTATTGTTCCAATTGGTCTCACCATAAGCCCCCCAAGGCATGTTGAGGGAAGCTATGCGGGTAGGGAGCGCGGAATAAAATCTCGAAAGAACAATGCTTTAGGAAAATTCCTTTTCCTGATGAGGAAAAGCGCCGCTTAAATAATAGTTTAAGGCGCGACTCTTCGTGGGCGCCTCGAAACCCGGTGACGCACGGAATCATGCGATCGGAGCTGGCCGTGACGAGATTGTCACATTTGGCGCCAGCTTACGGCCACACGGGCGTTCGCGAGCGCTCTAGAGATTCGGCCGCCGCTGCCACAAGGGCGCTGCGAGCGTCTGCTTTCACGCTGGAGGCGACAGGTGAAACGTCCGCTTTGGGCGGATTTCGTTGAAGAAGTGTCGTCGGTTGCCGGCAAGGTATACAGGTTCACGCTTCTGGCGCGACGCCGCTCGGTTCCGCGGCCTCCTCAGGCGGCCATGAGCCGATGGGCCGGGACGAGCTTAGCGAGCTTCCTGAGGTTCTGGGCGGTGGCCGCGAGGAGGAACTCGTCGCGGGCGCCGTGCGGTCCCCTCAGTCGTAGGCGATCAAGCTTCAAGATGCGCTTGAGGTGCGCGAACAGCATCTCGATCTTCTTGCGCTGCTTGCGAGACGTGTAGCCTTCATCCGATGCGCCGATGTCGCGCGCCATGTCGCGAGCGCCTTCGTATATCGAGCGCGGGACCTTGCGTGCCGGCGCATTCGGACTGCATCGGGGCTTGAGAGCGCACGCGTCGCAATCGTATTTGCTGGCGCGGTACATCAGCGTCGCGCCGTCGTTGACTAGCGTGCCCTTGCAGAAGAGCGTCTTGCCCGCCGGGCAGGTGTAGACGTCGCCGCTGTGATCGTAGGCGAAGTCGGCGCGCGAGAAGGTGCCGTCGGTCCTGGCCGATTTGTCGAAGACGCTGACGTGCGGCTCGATACCCTGCTCGTAGACGAGCCATCCGAGCATTGCCGCCGAACCATAGCTGCTGTCGGCGACGAGCCGCGCCGGATACAGGTCGAAGCGATCCCTGGCGCGCTCGATCATCCGCTTGGCGGCTGTCACCTCTGCCTGGCGGATCGCCGTTGTCGCCTCGACGTCGACGATGATCGCGTTGTCGAGGTCGATGAGATAGTTGGTCGCGTAGGCGAAGAAGGCGAGACCGCCGTTGGCGCCGGTCCAGCGTGCGGCTGGATCAGCCGGCGAGACGAACTTCGGGACGACAGGGGTCGCCGCGCCGAAGGCGGCATCGTCGAGCGTGGCGAGATATTCTTGCGCTGCCCGGCTTGCAGCCTCCGGCGGGAGGCCAGCCGAGCCTTCGACGCTGTTTTGCCTGTTGGCATCGGCCTTGATCAGGCTGCCGTCGACCGCGAAGCCTTCGCCGCCGACAAGACCTTCTTCGATGCACCGCGCAAGCACGGTCTCGAACAGCCGACGCAAGAGATCGCTGTCGCGGAAGCGGCCGTGGCGGTTCTTCGAGAAGGTTGAGTGGTCGGGTACACGACCCTCTAGGCCGAGCCGGCAGAACCAGCGGTAGGCGAGGTTCAGATGCACCTCGTCGCAGAGCCTGCGTTCGGACCGAATGCCAAGGCAGTAGCCGACAATCAGCATACGGATCATCAGCTCGGGATCGATCGAAGGACGCCCGAGCTCACTGTAGAATGGCGCGAGCTCGCGACGCAGATCGCACAGGTCAACGAAGCGATCGATCGACCGCAGAAGGTGATCTTGCGGCACATGGGCGTCGAGGGAGAAGTTGTAGAACAGAGCGCCTTGCTCGACTTGCCGCGGCCCCATCATCGACTCAGTCTCCTCGTGCGAGACCAAGTGAATCAGCACGGATGCTGTCGCTCAAGCGCCGACTTTTTCAACGAAATCGGCGCGAAGCCGACTGGCGGCTCAAGCTGGCTGATAGCGGCCTGGCAGCTTTTGGACAAAAGCCGGGGTTAGCTGCCGCAGCTGGCGCGACTACTACCGACCACAACAGAAGTACGACCCGTTTTGCGAACCGATAGACGTAGGCCGGAAGCGCTTTGCGTCCGTTGCAAGTGGCTTCGAAAATCGTCGGCGAGACCGCGTATCGCCTTGGCGTAAACCACCAGCGCTTCACCATCACTCGTCAGCTCGACACCGCGGCTGGATCGCCGGAAAAATACGCGTCCGGTGAAGTGCTCTATACGCCGAACTTGCTGGCTGATTGCGGGCTGAGATACGCCTAGCCATTAGTGTTACTGTGCCGTGCGCCTTCAAGCAGACATTCGAATCCTCGGAGGTCTCGTCGCGCGTGGGCGCAGGCGGACGATTTACTTGGCTGCCCACGCTTGTTCGTCACCTGCTCTGATCCCGAGCCGGTCGCAAAGGCGCAGGATGTCGAGGGTCAGCTTGTTGGCGACGGCGACCTCGTCTCTGCCGCGACTGACGTCGAGCGCGTACTTGACGTCGAAATCGATGCCGTCCTGGTTATGCCGAAGACCGCGATCATCCGCTTGAAGGGGGCCTGGGCAAACAGGCCCGAACCTTCCCTTTGCGTCCGACATGCTCGGGTAGAGATCTGCGTCGATCGTTCAGCAGTCGCGGCGCCCCGTGGAGGCGCAATCCTGCAGCCGCGACATGCTGAGAAGGCCTTGCGAGACGGCGAGCCCGGCCGCTACGA
Organism: Beijerinckiaceae bacterium; assembly: GCA_965277735.1. Taxonomy (GTDB): domain Bacteria; phylum Pseudomonadota; class Alphaproteobacteria; order Rhizobiales; family Beijerinckiaceae; genus RH-AL1. The sequence goes on along the minus strand of CBDIDO010000003.1, from coordinate 954,700 downwards.
GAACGGCGATGAGGATCGCCGCGACAAGCAACGCCCGGCCCGACGGCCCCTGATCCTCGCCAGGACCTCGGCGAGGCGGTTCCATCAGGTCCGCCGCATGTGGATCAGGTTCGCGGCAACGGGGTGCGGCTCTTCGGTCATCGGCTCGACAGCGGGGTCGGCGGCGGCGTGGTTCCGGCGCGTCAGGAACGCGTTGAGCCGATCCATGTAGAGGTAGGTGACAGGCGTCGTGAACAAGGTCAGCGCCTGCGAGACGATGAGGCCGCCGACCACCGCGACGCCTAGCGGCTGGCGCAGGTCCGCGCCAGCGCCGAAGCCGATGGCGATCGGCAGCGTGCCGAGTAGCGCCGCCATCGTCGTCATCATGATCGGGCGGAAGCGCAGCACGCAGGCCTCGTAGACCGAGTCCTCGGCCGACAGGCCGTCGTTGCGTTCCCGCTGCAGCGCGAAATCGATCATCATGATCGCGTTCTTCTTGACGATGCCGATCAGCATCACGAGGCCGATGATCGCCATCATGCTCAGGTCGAAACCGAAGAGCTTCAGCGACAGCAGCGCGCCGACCGAGGCCGACGGCAGGCTGAGCAGGATCGTGAACGGGTGGATGAAGCTCTCGTAGAGGATGCCGAGCACGACATAGACGGCGAAGAGCGCGGCGGCGATCAGCAAGGGTTGCGTCGCCAACGACCGCTGGAACTCCTGCGCCGTGCCCTGGAACGAGGTCTGCAGCGTGTCGGGCTTGTGGATGTCGCGCTCGATCGCCTGGATCGCCTCGACGGCGCGGCCGAGCGAGACGCCCGGCGCCAGGTTGAACGAAAGGGTGACAGCGGGGAACTGGCCCTGGTGGTTGACGGCGACCGTGCCTGGAATGCGCTTGGCGTGCGCGAACTGCCCGACCGGCACCATCGCTTGGCCCGTGCCGTGGACGTAGAGCTTGCTCAGCGCGGTCAGATCCTGCTGGAAGCGCGGCTCGACCTCAATGACCACGTGGTAGGTGTTGAGCGGCGCGTAGATCTGCGTGACGTAGGCCTGCCCGTAGGCGTCCGACAGCGTCTGCTGGATCTCGCTGATGTTGACGCCGAGCCGCGAGGCCGCGTCGCGATCGATGTCGATCATCAAGGTCGGGCTGCCGGTTTGCTGGTCGCTAGCGACGTCCTGCAGCAGCGGCGATTTCTTCAACGCGGCGAGCAGCTTCGGCCCCCAGGTGTCGACCTCGTTGATGTCGACGTCCTGCAATGTGTACTGGTATTGCGTCCGCGACAGGCGCCCTCCGAGCTGGATGTTCTGCACCGACTGCAGGTAGGTGACGATGCCCGGCACCTCGGCGAGCTTGAGGCGCATCCGCTGGATGATCTGGTCTGCTGTCTTGGTGCGCTCGCCGACGGGCTTCAGCTGGATGAACATGCGGCCGGTGTTAAAGCCCGAGCTCGAATTGCCGCCGATCGAGCTGCCGACTGACAGCACGTCGGGATCGCTGACGACGACCTTCAGCGCCGCCTGCTGGCGGTTCTTCATGCCTTCGAACGAGATATCCTGGTCGGCCTGGCTGAAGCCCGTCAGCATGCCGGTGTCTTCTTGCGGGAAGAAACCCTTCGGCATGCTCACGAAGAGATAGCCGGAGAGGACGATGAGCCCGATGTTGAGCAACATCACCGGCCCGCGAAAGCGCAGCGACAGCTTCAGGATCCGCTCGTAGCCACGCACCATGGCCTCGAACATCGCCTCGGTGAGCATGTAGAGGCGACCGTGCTGCACGCGGTGCGGATTCTTCAGCACGAGCGCCGCGATCATCGGCGACAGGCTGATTGCGATGCCGGCGGAGAGCACGACGGCGACCGTGACCACCATGCCGAACTCGCGGAACATGCGGCCGATGAGACCGCCCATGAACAGGAGCGGGATGAAGACCGCGATCAGCGAGATCGTGATCGAGACGATGGTGAAACCGATTTCCTTCGAGCCATCGAGCGCGGCGGTGACGCGGTCCTTGCCCATCTCGAGATGGCGGAAGATGTTCTCCAGCATCACGATCGCGTCGTCGACGACGAGGCCGACGGCGAGCGTCAGGCCCATCAGCGAGAGATTGTCGAGGCTGTAGCCGAGCTCGTACATCACCGCAAAGGTGCCGACGAGCGACAGCGGCACGGTGAGAGCGGGGATGATCGTCGCCCAGAACTCGCGCAGGAAGACGAAGATGACGATGATGACGAGCACGATCGTGCCCGCCAGCGTGATCTTCACGTCCTGGAAGCTGTCGCGGATCGAGATGGAGCGGTCGCTGACGGTGGAGAGCTTGATCGCCGGCGGGATGCCGGCCTGCAGCTTCGGCAGCAGCGCCTTGATCTTGTCGACGACCTCGAGCGTGTTGGCGCCAGGCTGGCGCCAGATGCCGATCATCTCGCCGCGCGACGCACCGACCCAACTCGCCTGGAACGGGCTGTCGACGCCGGCAGAGACCTTTGCCACGTCGCCGACACGGACCGGCGCGCCGTTGCGATAGGTGACGATCGCCTTCGCGAGCTCGGCGGGCAGGAACAGCTGGCCGTTGGTGCCGATCTGGTAGGACTGGCGCGCGCCCTGCAGCGTGCCGACCGGCGTGTCGACAGTCGACGTGGTGATCGCGTTGGCGACCTCGGTCAGGCTGATCCCGCGCGAAGCGAGCTTTAGCGGGTTGACCATCACCGTCGGCGCGTATTTCTGCTCGCCGAAGATCGTGACCTGGCCGACACCGTCGAGCGTCGAGATCTGCTGCGCGACGTTGAGATCGGCGAACTGGTCGAGCTGCGTCAGCGGCATCGACTTAGAGGTCAGGCCGAGGATCAGCACCGGCTGGTCGGCCGGATTGACCTTCCGGTAGGTCGGCGGCGTCGGCAGGTTCTTCGGCAGGTAGCCCTGCGCCGCGTTGATCGCCTGCTGCACGTCGCCGGCCGCGCCGTCGACGTTGCGGTTCAGGTTGAACTGCAGCGTGATGTTCGTCGTGCCGAGCACGCTGGTCGAGGTGATCTGGTTGACGCCCGGGATCTGCGCGAACTGCCGCTCGAGCGGCTGCGCCACGGCCGACGCCATGGTGCGCGGATCGGCGCCGGGGAGCTGCGCGCTGATCGAAACCGTCGGGAAGTCGACGCTGGGGAGCGCCGCGACCGCCAGCAGATTGTAGCCGATGAATCCGCCCACCAGCAGGGCGATCATGATGAGGGTCGTCGCGATCGGCCTGGTGATGAAAGGCGCGGAGATGTTCATCGTGTGCCGGTCGTTCCTTCCGGCGCATCGGTGAGCGCCGGGCCGGGATCGGCGAGCTGTTCGACGATGTTGACCTTGGAGTTGGGCTGCAAACGAAACTGGCCGGAGGTCACGACACGCTCGCCGCCTTTGAGGCCGCTGGCGATCAACGAGGTGTTGGCCTCGGTCTGCTGCACCTTGATCGGCGTCATGATCGCTTCGGACTGGTCGTTGACGACATAGGTGAACGAGCCGTCAGGCCCCGTCTGCACTGCGGCGGCGGGAATGGTGACGCCGTTGCGCACAGTCTTCAGCAGCAGGTGCGCGTTGACGAACTCGCCGGGCCAAAGCTTGGTGTCGTCGTTGGCGAACTCGGCCTTGAGCTGCACCGTGCCTGTCGTCTGGTTGACCGTGTTGTCGATGAGGTTGAGCTTGCCGGCCGAGATCTTGCGCACGTCGCCGGGCGAATAGGCCTCGACGCTCAGCGTGCCCCCCGTCATCGCATCGCGCACGCGGCTGATGTCAGCTTCTGGCAAAGTGAACACGACGAAGATCGGCTTGATCTGCGTCACGGTCACGAGGTTCTGCGCCGTGCCCGAGCGGATCAAGTTGCCCAGGTCGACGTGGCGGACGCCGGTGACGCCGTCGATGGGCGAGCGCAATGCGGCGTAGTCGACATTGAGCTGCGCGGCCTGTAGCGCCGCCTGGTCGCGCTCTATGGCGGCCTGATCCTCGGCGACCGTGGTCTGCTGCGTGGCCACCGTCTGCTCGGGGGTATAGTTGCGCTTGAGCAGCTCGGAATAACGGCCGAGGTTGACCTTGTCGTTCTCGAGCTGCGCCTTGTCGCGCGCCCCGCTCGCCGTCGCCTGCGCGAGCATCGCCTCGTAGGGCCGCGGGTCGAGCTGGATCAGCAGATCGCCGGTGTGGACGGCCTGGCCTTCCTTGAACGAGATGCCGGTGATGGCGCCCTCGACGCGGCTCTCGATGTTGACCGTGTTGTAGGCCGTGACCGTGCCGAGCCCACGCAGCAGCAGCGGCACGTCCTTCGACTGCGCGGTCGAGGCGAGGACCGGCACGGTCGCTGGCGCGACATCGGCACGGGCTGGGGTTGGCGCTGCGGAACGTCCAAAGATGAGGACGCCCGCGGCCGCGGCGACGACCACGGCAATTGCCGCAATAGCGAAGGTTCGGCGCAAAATGAATCCTGCAAGTTTGATGACGCCCGATTTATACAGCAGGATTTTAAGTTCTGGAGGCGTTGACATTGTTGTGATCGTAACAAGTGATTGAACGAAGCAACCGTTGGGACCTATGTGTCGCGCTCGCAAATTCGACGGTGAAACCGAAGCTGAGGTAAAGCTCGCGCCTGTGGGCGCATCAATGGGCGCTTGACTGGCGTCCAGCCGAGGGCGCGCCCACAGTCTTGTCATCGCCCTACGTCATGAGTGACGACCACCTCATCGATCGCCAGCTCACGCCCGACGATTGACCCTAGCTGGATCGAGATGGCCATTTGGCCGATACAGGGGCGTCTCAACCGGTCAGCACAGGCATTTCGTAGCGAATGATCTCTGTGGATTGCCTCGCCAAAGTCGCAAGCTACGGCTCGGAAGCTCATCGCTTTTTTGCGCTAAGATGGCACTGCGAACAGCCGGTGCCTACTACTGTCCGCTTTCGCGACCCCGGCGCCGAAAGCGGACGGACAGCTTCCGGCCAACTTGAGCCGTCAGTCGGCTTCGCGCCCAGACAGTAACGCCAGGAATGCAAACTCTTGCGCTGTTTTGGAAGAAAGCTCGGACGCGAGCACGGCCCATCCGCGCTGAAAGCAGCATGTTGATACGATGACCGATCAGTTCTCGTAACGCCGCTGGTTGAGAGCAAGTCCTGATCATTTCGAAAGCTGGCGGCCCACCTCCCGGAGGCCGGTGGTATCTGGTGTACCGAAGATGATCCCGGCTGCTTGGTCGATCTGCTCTGAAGCGGACGGTCCGCTTCCGGCCAACGTCTGTCGGTTTGCAAAACGGGTCGCATGTCTGCTGTGGGTCGATTTCGTTGAAAAAGTCGGCGCTTGAACGGCAGCATTCGTGCTGATTCACTTGGTCTCGCACGAGGAGACTGAGTCGATGATGGGGCCGCGGCAAGTCGAGCAAGGCGCTCTGTTCTACAACTTCTCCCTCGACGCCCATGTGCCGCAAGATCACCTCCTGCGGTCGATCGACCGCTTCGTCGACCTGGGCGATCTGCGTCGCGAGCTCGCGCCGTTCTACAGTGAGCTGGGGCGCCCTTCGATCGATCCCGAGCTGATGATCCGGATGCTGATTGTCGGCTACTGCCTGGGCATCCGCTCCGAGCGCAGGCTCTGCGACGAGGTGCATCTGAACCTGGCCTATCGCTGGTTCTGCCGGCTCGGCCTCGAGGGCCGTGTACCCGACCACTCGACCTTCTCCAAGAACCGTCACGGCCGCTTCCGCGACAGCGATCTCTTGCGTCGGCTGTTCGAGACCGTGCTCGCGCGGTGCATCGAAGAAGGTCTTGTCGGCGGCGAAGGCTTCGCAGTCGACGGCAGCCTGATCAAGGCCGATGCCAACAGGCAAAACAGCGTCGAAGGCGCTGCGGGCCTCCCGCCGGGGGCTGCAAGCCGGGCAGCGCAAGAATATCTCGCCACGCTCGATGATGCCGCATTCGGCGCTGCCACTCCTGTCGTGCCGAAGTTCATCTCGCCGGCCGATCCGGCCGCACGCTGGACGGGCGCCAACGGCGGTCTCGCCTTCTTCGCCTACGCGACCAACTATCTCATCGACCTCGACAACGCGATCATCGTCGACGTCGAGGCGACAACGGCGATCCGCCAGGCAGAGGTGACAGCCGCCAAGCGGATGATCGAGCGCGCCAGGGATCGCTTCGATCTCTATCCGGCGCGGCTCGTCGCCGACAGCAGCTATGGTTCGGCGGAGATGCTCGGATGGCTCGTCTACGAGCAGGGTATCGAGCCGCACGTCAGCGTCTTCGACAAATCGGCCAGGACCGACGGCACCTTCTCGCGCGCCGACTTCACCTACGATCACAGCGGCGACGTCTACACTTGCCCGGCGGGCAAGACGCTCTTCTGTAAGGGCACGCTGGTCAACGACGGCGCGACGCTGATGTACCGCGCCAGCAAATATGATTGCGACGTGTGCGCTCTCAAGCCCCGGTGCTGTCCGAATGCGCCGGCACGCAAGGTCCCGCGTTCGATCTATGAAGGCGCTCGCGACATGGCGCGCGACATCGGCGCATCGGATGAAGGCTACACGTCTCGCAAGCAGCGTAAGAAGATCGAGATGCTGTTCGCGCACCTCAAGCGCATCTTGAAGCTCGATCGACTACGACTGAGGGGACCGTACGGAGCCCGCGACGAGTTCCACCTAGCAGCCACCGCTCAAAACCTCAGGAAGCTCGCCAAGCTCGTTCCGACCTGTCCGCCGCTTCCAACCTGAGAAGGTCACGGTGCCTCGCGGCAGCGCGCTGGCTGCTTGAGACCGCAGCCCCTTGCCGGCACCAAACGGCACTTCTTCAACGAAATCGGTCGGAAGCGGCCATCACGGGGTCAAGCTGATTGAGTTTCGAGCCTAGGTCGCGATGGCGACCGCGGCGGCGAGCGTATCGTAGCGAGTAGCGACGCGCCGGAGCGACCGGACAAGCCCCATTCCCGCCGTCAATCCCAAAGGAAGTCAGCCCGCGGGGATTATCGGTCGTGCCGCGTCGTGCGGACCCGGCACCAGGCCCGCCGTCACCACGCTCGACGCTCCGAGGACGTGCTTCTCCTGATCGTCGAAGAATATGTGAGCGCCGAAGGCGGCAAGGACCGGCGACTTCGGCCTGGCGCCGACGAAGTGGGCCTCGTCGGCTTCGGTGCCCCAAGCCCTAAGAGTATGGACGACCCGTTCGTGTGCCGGCGCGTTGCGCGCGGTCACTATCGCGATGCGCACGCGACTGACGCGATCCTCGCCCATGTGGATTCGCCTGAGGATCGACAGCTTCTTCAGCAAGTTCCCGAAGGGACCGCCGGCCATTGGCTTCGTCGCGTTCTCCGTTTCGTGGCGGAGGAACGCCTCCAGCCCGTCCCGCGCGTAGATGAGGTCGGACTCGGCGCTGAAAACGACCGCGTCCCCGTCGAAGGCGATCCGGACCTCGTCCAAGGACGCTTCGTCGCTCCGGGACGAGATAGGTCCGAGCCTAGCGGCCGCGGCGCCCCCTGCGTGGGCGACCTGGACGTCGACCTGTTCGTTCGACAAGAAAAGATCGATGTCCCAGGCGGACACGTAGGGACCCAACGAGCGCCCACTGGTAAAGCTTCCCGTCTTGATCGCCAAGCCGTGGCTCCGGATGGACTTGAAGGCGCGCAGCGACAGGTCGGGCGAGTTCCGCGAGAGCAGGACAACCTCGACGTACGGCGCTCCACCCTCACGGTTCAGCGCGAGAAGACGCTTCACGACGGCGAAGCCAGGTCCCGGCGCAAGCGGATCGGCCTCGCGCTCGCGCTGGAGGCGAGCGTAGGCCTCCACGCCCTGCGTGGAGAACACGGAATGCTCGTCCTCGAGATCGAAGAGGGCGCGGGTCGAGATACCCACTCGAAGGGGTGCCCGTGCCAGGTTCGCCTCGAGGTTCTCGACGTCAGCCTTTGCGGTTTCACTCATGGGACTATCGCCTAGCGGTGTCGGTGCCTCGAAGACAAGAAGGGGCGGATACCGGCCCCGCCCGCTCGCCGTTGCGGCGATGGCATCCTACGCGGTGCCCTGCACGGTCGATGCGATCGCCCTCCGGTCACCGGAAGACCTGCTTCGCGCACGGGGCGACCGCATTTCCCCTCCGGCGACGCGCAGCGTCCTGCCGTCGGAGGCGAAGACGATGATACCTTCGTCCGCTCCGGTAGCTCGGACGTACGTCCGGACCTGGGCTACGTAACGCGCGACAGTGGACGACGATGGAGCGTCGTCGGTCTTCCATTCGAGGACGACCGCGATCCGACCCTCCACGTCGAGCGCGACCGCGTCGGCGGCGCCAATCGTGACTTCCTCGACACCGTCCCTCGCGGCGCTGGCATAGACTGGGTACTCGGAGACGATCCTGTATCTGCGCCGGTACGGCGCCGCGGCGGCGAGCGCCCGGAGGGCGTAGGAGGCCGCCTCCTCCGCGCGAAACGAGTCGACGCGGAGGTCGGAGGCGATCCGTTCCGCACGGCGCGACAGGGCCACAATGGCCTCCGGAAGGACCCCCGCGAGAACGTCCTCGATGAGCGCGTGAACGACCGCTCCGCGAAGTAGCCCGTCATGCTCTCCAGCACCGCCGCGCCCTTCCGATCGCTCGGCCGGAGCCGCCGAGGCCCACTCGAATCCCTCCAAGCCGGACGGCTCGGCGCGGTGCGGCGTCACCTTCCTGATCGACGCGACGTTCGCGCGCACCGCCCGCTCCTGTGCCGCGAACTCCTCTGCGTCCGGCGCCGAGGTCGGCGCGACCGCGTCGCGAAGCGGCGAGGTAGTCGGTTTGAGTTCCCACCGTTGCAACGAATCCAACGGGCCCAGCAGCGAGGACCAGCTACGGGAGACCGCGAAGGGGAGCCTCGGAAGCACCAGAAGGCTTCGAGCGCGCGTCGCGGCCACGTAGAGAAGACGTTGACGCTCCAACGCCAGTTCGTCGCCTTCCCGGTCGATCGCCTCGGCCGCCCCTGGAAGGAAGCCGCCCAACACGGGCACGTGGAGCACGGCCCGCTCGCGTTCGACGGCGAAGTCCAACCGCGAAAGCAGCCTGGTGGCCATGTTGATCGGCACGACCACGTTCCACTCGAGTCCCTTCGCCCCATGCATGGTGACCAGCCGGACGGCGCCTTCCCCGTCCGACGGCGCCTCGGCCGCGGGCGCGCCTTCCTTCCACGCGCGCGCGATGTCGGCCGCGTAGCGCGCGAAGCCCTTCACGTCGTAGGCCCTCGACATCTCGAGGAAGCGGTCGACGTTCGCGAGGGCCTGTCTCGGGTCGTCGTGCCTCCCGACCAGGACGGCGCGGACGCGCAGGTCGGAAACGGCCTCGCAGAGGATCGCATGCGGGGTCGTGAACGCGGCGCGTCTCGCGAGGTCCTGGAGGACGCGAAGCGTCTCTCGCAAGAGCGGATGGCCCACGTGCTCCAGGGGCGTCGTCAGGCTGAGCCGCGGACGCTCGTCCTCGCCGTCGGGAAGCGCCCCCGTCGCGTCCAGGAGTTCCTCCTCGGTCAAGCCGACCAATGGCCCGCGCATGAAAGCCCCCAGCGCCAGCGTGTCCCCGCGATCGGCGAGCGCGCGGCATAGGGCGACGAGGTCCTGCACCTCCTGACGACGGAAGAAGCCCTGCCCGACTCGGGACGCGACGGGGATGTGTGTTTCGGCCTGCAAAAGTGACCCCCTTATCGGGGTGATCGGCGTCCAAAACTGACCCCTTAATCTTGGCCTGTTGCGCTGTCCGTTTTGACGGCGGGCGGGCGGCGGGGATGTTGGTTGTGGAGACGGTCGGCCGGATACGGCGGGAGCATCTGGTCAAGGGCAAGTCGATCAAGGAGATCGCCCGCGACCTGAAGATCTCGCGCAACACGGTGCGCAAGGTGCTGCGCTCGGGCGCGACGTCGTTTGCCTACGAGCGCGAGGTGCAGCCGCGGCCCAAGCTCGGGCGATGGAAGATCGACCTCGAGCGGATGCTTGCCCGCAACGCGACAAAGGCGGCGCGGGAGCGCCTGACACTGATCCGGGTCTTCGAGGAGTTGCGGGCGCTCGGCTACGAGGGTGGCTACGACGCGGTTCGCCGCTATGCCCGGGTCTGGGTGAAGGGACACGCGGCGGCGAGCGCGGAAGCCTATGTGCCGTTGGCCTTCGCGCCGGGCGAGGCGTTCCAGTTCGACTGGAGCCACGACATCGTGCTGATCGGCGGCGTGACGACGACCGTGAAGGTGGCGCACGTCCGGCTCTGTCACAGCCGCATGATGTTCGTCCGAGCTTATCCGCGCGAGAGCCAGGAGATGGTCTTCGACGCGCACGACCGGGCGTTCGCCTTCTTCAAGGGCGCCTGCCGGCGCGGCATCTACGACAACATGAAGACGGCGGTGGAGACGATCTTCGTCGGCAAGGATCGCGGCTACAATCGTCGCTTCCTGCAGATGTGTGCGCACCATCTTGTCGAGCCGGTCGCTTGTACGCCGGCGTCGGGCTGGGAGAAGGGCCAGGTCGAGAACCAGGTCGGGCTTGTCCGCGAGCGCTTCTTCACGCCTCGGCTGCGCGTGAAGAGCTACGACGAGCTGAATGGCATGCTGCTGGATCGCTGCGTCGCCTATGCCAAGGCGCATCCCCATCCCGAACTGACCGATCGCACCGTCTGGGAGATGTTCGAGGCCGAGCGGCCGCACCTCGTTCGCCACGCCGGCCGGTTCGACGGCTTCCATGCGCTACCGGCATCGGTCTCGAAGACCTGCCTCGTGCGCTTCGACAACAACAAGTACTCGGTCAGCGCCAGCGCCGTCGGACGACCCGTCGAGATCCAGGCGTATGCCGACCGCGTGGTGATCCGCCAGGACGGCCGCATCGTCGCCGAGCATAGCCGCGTCTTCGGCCGCGGCGCGACCATCTGCGATCCCTGGCACTACGTGCCGGTCCTCGCCCGCAAGCCCGGTGCGCTGCGCAACGGCGCCCCGTTCAAGGACTGGGTGCTGCCGCAGGCGATCGATCGCATCCGCCGCAAGCTCGCCGGCTCCGACGACGGCGACCGGCAGATGGCGAAGATCCTCGCCATGGTGCTCAGCGACGGACTGCCGGCGGTCGAGAGCGCCTGTGCCGAGGCGCTGATCGAGGGCGTCTCGTCTGCCGACGTCATCATCAACATCGTCTCGCGGCAGCGCGATCCCACGCCGCCGATCACCATCATGACGCCGGACGCGCTGACCCTGCGCCATGCGCCGATCGCCGATTGTGCCCGCTACGACAGCCTCAGAAGGATCTGACCCAATGGAACGTCTACTGGAACGCACCGACATCCTCGACATGATGGGATCGCTTAAGCTCTTCGGCATGCGCTCGGCCTTCGACGAGATCGTCACCACCGCCGTCAAGCGCCAGCACGAGCCCCAGCGCCTCGTCGGCGACCTGCTCAAGGCCGAGATCGACGAGAAGCTGGCCCGATCCATTAAGTACCAGATGACGATCGCCAGGCTGCCGCTCGCCAAGGACGTCGCCGACTTCGCCTTCGTCGGCACGCCGATCAACGAGGTCCTCGTGCGCGATCTTGCCGGCGGCCACTTCATCGCCGAGCAGCGCAACTGCGTGCTCGTCGGCGGCACCGGTACCGGCAAGACCCACCTCGCGATAGCGATCGCCCGCAGCTGCATCCGTGCCGGCAAACGCGGCCGCTTCTTCAACACGCTCGATCTCGTCAACAGGCTCGAGGCCGAGACCCGCGCAGGTCGTCAAGGACGCCTTGCGGACTATCTCACCCGCATGGACTTCGTCATCCTCGACGAGCTCGGCTACCTTCCCTTTGCGCAAAGCGGCGGCCAGCTGCTGTTCCACCTGATCAGCCGCCTCTACGAGCGCACCTCGGTCATCGTCACCACCAACCTCGCCTTCGGCGAATGGCCCAGCGTCTTCGGCGACGCCAAAATGACCACAGCGCTGCTCGATCGCCTCACCCACCACTGCGACATCGTCGAGACCGGCAACGAGAGCTGGCGCTTCAAGAACCGAGGCTGAAGGGGGCTTGCGACCGCGCTCGCCCCGGCTCCGCAACCCCGACCAGCTCACGCCGGGGCGAGCGCTACTGAAGCGCCCGTGCGAGCGGCAACAGAGGGGTCAAAGTTGGACGCCGATCAGGGGTCAACATTGCGAGCCGATTGACACCTCGTCAGGCAAGACCGATCCTACACCGTGGGACCGGAGCGGATCCAGCGCGAGGCGATGCCCTGGAAAATCTTGACGGTCTGTCCGGCGTGCCTCGCGGAAGACGAGGCGAAAGCTGGCCCGTCGCACCGGCACGGGCGTCTCGCGTGGTTGCTCCGGTCGATGCGTACCTGTCCGGAGCACGGCCTGTCGCTCGTCGCCGTCGACGACCACGCCGTATGGACGGAAACGGCAGACTTCGCACTGCGCGTGGGCCGCTGGCCCGGCGGCGTCGATGACCTGCTTGGGCGCGCCACGCGCAGGGCAGCCTCCGGGCTAGAGCATTTTCCCATCAGGTGGCGTCGTATCCTGCGGCAGCGAGGTAGGCTTGGCATTCGGCCGGCCCGAAGCGCTCGATTGCTTCCGCGATGGTCTTCCAGAGCGCCGTGATGGTTCGTGGTGCGGCGGCGCGCAGCAGGGCCTTCAGCTTCGCGAACGCCATCTCGATCGGGTTGAAGTCCGGCGAGTAGGCCGGCAGGTAGAGCAGCTTCGCCCTCGCCGCCTCGATCGCCTCGCGGACGCCGTCCACCTTGTGCGCCGGCAGGTTGTCCATCACCACGATGTCGCCGGGGCGCAGCTCCGGCACGAGCACCGTCGTCACGTAGGCGCGGAAGGCCGGCCCGTCCATCGCGCCGTCGATGAGCATCGGCGCCACGAGACCGCGGGTGGTGAGGCCGGCGGTGAAGGTCGTCGTCTTCCAATGGCCGTGCGGCACCGCGGCCCGGCAGCGCTCGCCTCTCGGCGCCCGTCCTCGCAGGCGCGCCATCTTGGTCGTCGCGCCCGTCTCGTCGATGAAGACGAGCGTGTCGGGATCGAGGTCGAGCTGGCCTTCGAACCAGGCCTCGCGCGCCGCCTTCACGTCGGCGCGCTGCTGCTCGGCGGCGTGCGCGGTCTTTTTTTATACGTGATGCCGCGCCGGTCGAAGAAGCGCCAGATCGTCGTGAGGCCGAAGCGCGCATCGCGCGCGTCGATCAGCTTCGTGCGCAGGTCCTCGAGCGTGACGTCGGGAGCGGCCGCGACCTCGGCGAGGATGAAGTCGGCATGCGCCTCGATGCGGTGCGACCGGCGATCGCCGCCCTGGCGCGCCGGCGCCAGGTTGCCGGACGCCTTGCGCCGGCACCAGCGGATCGCGGTCGTCGGGCTGACCGAGAAGCGGGCCGCCGCCTGGCGCCGCGAAAGGCCGCCATCGACGACGGCGACGACGCGTTCACGAAGATCGAGCGACAACGGCTGGCCCATGCGTGCCGGCCTCCTCGCGCCAGCACGAAGCTTGAATCAGGCCGCAGCCGATTCGGGAATCCCACCACGAGTCCCGCCGATCGGAAAGTGCTCTAGAGATATACCTGCGCGACAGGCTCCGACGCCGCTCCGCCTCCTGGCTCGATAGGCTCGAATTGCACGCGGCGGCGCTTTTCTGCGAGATGCTCGGCATCACCAAGCTGCTTGGGCGGAATCCGCGGCTCCCGTCCGTCACCGAGGAGCAATGGTATAAGGGGGGCGGCATCGGCTTCGAGATAGCCAACGAAGGCGAAGCCGGCATCCGCGCGTTCCTGGAGACCCTGCGGCGGACGTTTCCATACGGAAGAACAGGGCAAGTGAAGCCGAACGCGGTTTACGGAACTCTGTACAAGTGGGCCGCCTTCTTCGCTCGCGACAAGGCTTTCGATCCGGTACGCGGAGTGCTGGCAGATATCATCGTCCAAACTTTTCCAGTTGGGCCTGGGGACCGAGTCTGCGGTCGAATAGTCGAGGAGCGACGCGTCCACTCGATCCGTACCGCCTCCGTCGAGACGGGCCTCCACAGAAAGCGGCTCCGGAAATTGCTTGCGCTTGAGAGGATCATATCCCCGGACGACGCGGCAAGGGCCGACGGCTACGTGCTGTTCGACGCCCGACAGCACGCCGAATTCCTGGCCCGAACCTCGGAAAGCGTACCGCTCAAGGGCGCCGCCGTTTACCTTGGCGCGGGACGCGTTCACGCGCGCATCCTACAAGAAGCCGGCTTCATCAAACCGGTCGTGGCCGGGCGGAAAAAGGGCCTCAAGGATGCCGGTTATCGGAAGCGCGATCTCGAAGCTTTTCTGGACCGTCTGTTGCTCGGCGCGACGGCCATTCGAATGCCGACTGACGACTGGTGTCACATCCCGCACGCCGCACGCCGCTCGAGGCTCGGCGCCGCAAAGATCGTCGATGCGATCGTTCGAAACAAACTCCCGTCGCGGGGTCGCGACGAAGGCGCGACGGGCTATATGTCGGCCCTCGTCCGTCTGTCCGAAGTAAACGACCTCCTCGGCGGGAGGGCTAAAATGGGTCGGCCTTAGACCCTCCGGTAACCGCACACGGACTGCTCACACCTCGCTTCGGCGAGGTTTTTTTTGCTCTATTGCGCAAGCGTGCAGCCTGTGGACAAACTATGGCTACACCAGGCGACAAACTCCACGCGCACCAGGGCGCGACCCTATAACAATATCAGATACTTAGCATGGTCTCAGAGACAAACTTTGGGTACTTACACAATCGTCGAGCTCGCGGCATCGCGACGATGTTGAAAAACGAAATCGTGTCCCGGGCAGGGCTGCCCGGGACATAGCGCGTTGCACGACATCGCCCTAACACTAGGCCCCTGGTCACGTCGCACGGCTTTCTCTTTCCGAGACAAGAAACTGGCGATCGGAAGGGGGGTCACGCATCATGTCGAAGGCGTTCACGAGGTTCGCGACATTCATCGCGCGGACCACAGGTCGGCCCAGCACCTTCATCCTGTGCGTCATCATCATCGTGGTCTGGGCCGTATCGGGACCGATCTTCCATTATTCCGATACGTGGCAGCTCGTGATCAACACGGGCACCACGATCGTCACCTTCCTGCAGGTCTTCCTCATCCAGAACACGCAGAACCGCGACGGCGCCGCCATCCAGGCGAAGCTGGACGAGCTGATCCGCGTCAGCGCGGCGCAGAACCGTTACATGGGCGTGGAGGATCTGACCGAGGAGGAGCTCGAGTCGATCAGGGCGAAGGACGAAGGCTGCCGGGCGGACCGGATCGAGAAGGCGCAGACCGCCGCGGACGAAGCCGTCGCGGAAGCCGACGAAAAAGCCGCCACCGCGGCCCGCAAAGCCAAGCCTCGTATCGGATGAGGAGAGGACGGTGAAGGTCGTGGCCTACTTTTTAAGGACGACCCGGGCCTTTTCGCCTCGGCGGCGGCCTATCCCTTGCGCATCGAACCCGCGACGTCCATAATAAAGGCAAATGATTTGCCGAAGGCTTCAAGCGCGTGGACGGTGACGTCGGGCGCCTCTCATTACCAGGCGAACGCTGAGCCCTTGATGATCAGCTCGCGCGCCGCCGCTACCCTTCCCCCGCCGAACCCCTCCGTCGCTGCCGTTTTCGGTCTGTCGAGCCGGGTTGGAACGGGACTTGTAGATGGGTCATCCCATCATCCTCCGCGCAGGCTCGGCGCCTGTTCGCGGCTTCCCCAAGGATATCCTTCATAAATGCATGATTTCGATCTGCGGACTTTGTCCGCGATCCCGCGCCCCAGCCAGGGCGCCATCCTGGTCGCCACCATCGGCGGCGTCGCCGACATCGGCATGAACTGGACTTTGTACGGCGCCGACGACCAGTTCATCCTGGTCGATGCCGGCACCAGCTTCGCCCCGCGCGAGGTCGCCGGCGTCGAGGCGATCATGCCCGACCCCAAACTGTTCAAGCTGCTCGGCCGGCGCCTCAAGGGCCTCGTCGTCACGCACTTCCACGAGGACCATGTCGGCGCGATCCATCGGCTGTGGCCGCGCTACGCCGAGTGCCCCATCTATGCGCCGCCGTTCGCGGCAGCGATGCTGACGAACCGTTTCCAGGACATGGGCACGCGCGGCGACGTGAAGCTCAAGACGATCACGCCCGGCGCCGCGCTCGACATCGGGCCGTTCCACCTCCGCACGATCAAGGTCGCGCATTCGACGCCGCACTGCCTGGCGCTCGCCATCGAGCACGGTGGCAAGCGGATCATCCACACCGGCGACTGGAAGATCGACCCCGCGCCGGGGATCGGCTCGACCACCGATCTCGACACGTTCGCCGCGCTCGGCCGCGATGGCGTCGACCTGATGCTCTGCGATTCGACCAACGCCGATCGCGAGCGACCACAGACCTCGGAAGCCTCGGTGCGCGAGGCGATGACCAAGGTGTTCCAGCGCGCCAAGGGCATGGTGTTCGTCTCGAGCTTCGGCTCGAACGTCGCGCGGATGGCCTCCGTCGCGCATGCCGCGAAGGCGGCGCAGCGCAAGGTGGCCTTGGCCGGCCGCTCGCTGCGCAACGCCGCCGAGGTGGCCGAGAAGCTCGGCCTGACCCGCGGCGTGCCGGCGTTCCTGCCGGATTCGACCAAGTTCAACGGCACGCAGCGGCGCGGCTGCGTGCTGATCTGCACCGGCACCCAGGGCGAGGAGAACGCGGCGTTGGCCAAGCTCGCCGCCAAGGAGGTCGTCGACCCGCGGCTGCCGCAGGTGAAGCCGGGCGACGTCGTCGTGCACTCCGCGCGCGCGATCCCCGGCAACGAGGATTACATCGACGCCGTGCTCGACGGCCTGCGCGCCAAGGGCGCCAAGATCATCACCGCCGAGAACCTGATCGACGGCGCGCCGGTGCACGTCACCGGCCATCCCTGCCGCACGGATCTGCGCGCGATGTATGCGGCGGTGCGGCCGCGCCTGGCGATGCCGGTGCACGGCACGCCGATGCACCTCGCCGCGCATGCGGACCTCGCCCGCGACCTCGGCGTGGAAGCGCTGACGCCCTGCGACGGCGGCATCTACGAGCTTACCGACGCCGGTCTCTCTGCGATCGGCCGCCTGGAGCTTGCCCGCGTCGCGCTGCTGGGCGACGGCGCCGCAACGCTGGTGCCGTGGTCCGACGCGGCGCGCCAGCCAGTCCTGTCGGGTCAGGACGCCAAGCGGCTCGAGGCGCACATGCGGGCCGAGGCCGAGCGCCTGAAGCGCAAGATGGAGCGTCTCGCCGGGGGCGACCATCGCAGCCAGCGCGGCACCAAGCGCGGTCAGCGCGGCGACGAGCGCCCCCGCCGCGGTCGTGGCGAGCCGCGCGACGCTGGGTTCCATGCCGCGGAGGTCACGCGGCCGTTCACGATCGAGACGCGCAACGGCCGACGCCGGCCGATCGCCTCGACAACACCGCTGCCGCAGTCGGTCATCGACGGGCCGCAGCCGTTCTGAGAGACGCGCTCTTTTGCAAGTGAGCGTCGACAATGTTGCATGGATGGTCGTCTCGCTGAGCATGGAGACGGCCGCTGCGCCCTGCTGGAGGCCCACTCCCGTGACGCGGTCGCATTTTGAGATCGGTTGAACGACCAGACCGGGAGGGCTAGACGCCAAGAGGACCGTCCCGTGACGTGGAGCGCTACCGTCTATTATGCCGAATTCTTTTCCTCACGATGTTCGTGTCGTTCTCGCCGAGAACATTGCCCCGTCCGCGGACGAAGCTTTCGTGCGTGGTGGCATTCGCGACATCAGGCGCCTCACGCGAGCGGTCGGCGCGCATGAGCTGGCCGAGGTCGCGACCACCCACGTCCTGGGCATTCGCTCCCGAACGAAGGTCTCCCGGGAGCTGCTTGCCGCGGCGCCCGATCTGATCTCGGTCGGATGCTTCAGCGTCGGGACCAACCAGGTCGATCTCGAGGCCGCGCGCGCCAAGGGCATTCCCGTCTTCAACGCGCCCTTCTCGAACACCCGTAGCGTCGCGGAGCTGACGATCGGCGAGATCGTCATGCTGCTGCGTCGCGTGACGCATCGGTCCGCTGGCCTGCATGTCGGCGCCTGGGACAAGTCGGCGGACGGCGCGTTCGAGGTCCGCGGCAAGACGCTCGGGATCGTCGGCTACGGCAGCATCGGCGCGCAGCTCTCGAACCTCGCCGAAGCGATGGGCATGCGGGTCATCTTCTTCGACGTGTCCGACAAGCTGCGCCACGGCAACACGCAGCCGACCGTGTCGCTGGCCGAGCTGCTGGCCGAGAGCGACGTCGTCAGCCTCCACGTGCCCGAGACGGCGGAGACCAACAATCTGATGGACGGGAGCCGGATCAGGTCCATGAAGCCGGGCGCCTATCTCATCAACAACAGCCGCGGCCGCGTGGTCGACATCGCGGCGCTGGCGTCCGCCCTGACCGACAATCACCTCGCGGGCGCGGCGATCGACGTGTTCCCCGTCGAGCCGAAGTCGAACGGCGAGCCGTTTGTCTCCCCACTACAGGGACTCGAGAACGTGATCCTCACGCCGCACATCGGCGGCTCGACCATGGAGGCGCAGGACCGCATCGGCGAGGAGGTATCGCGCAAGCTCGTCGACTTCATCCAGAGCGGCTCGACGGCTGGCGCCGTCAATTTCCCGCAGGTGCAGATCCCCACGCGCCGCGAGGGCGCCCGCTTCCTTCACGTCCACCGCAACGTCCCCGGCGTCCTGCGGCAGATCAACGATACGGTGGCGCACGCAGGCATCAACGTCGCGGCCCAGTATCTGCAGACGGACGGCGACCTGGGCTACGTCGTCGTCGAGGCCGATGCCTTCGCTGGCAACCTGGCAACCACGCTGGCCGGACTCAAGGCCATCCCCGGCACCGTTCAGGCCCGCCTGATCCCGGCCCCGATCTCCGAGGCGGCGATCGCCAGCTCGCCCGTCGAGTTCTAGGCGCCAGATGAGCTCGCCCGATCGACACGCCGACTGCCTCGCCGCCCTCGCGGCGCAGCTCGGTCCTGGTGCCGTGCTGCATGCGGAGGCCGACATGGCCGCCTACGCCACCGACTGGCGGCGCATGTTTCACGGACGCCCGGCGGCGGTGGTGCTGCCGCGCACGACCGCCGAGGTCTCCCTGACGCTTCGCCTGTGCCATGCGGCAGGGGTCGCCGTCGTTCCCCAAGGCGGCAACACGGGCCTGGCTGGCGGCGCGACACCTGACGCATCCGGCGCGCAGATCGTGCTCTCGCTCAAGCGCATGGACAGGATCCTCAATGTCGACCGGCTCGGCTCGATGATCGAGGTCGAAGCCGGCTGCATCGTCCAGCACGTCCAGGACGCGGCGGCGCAGGCCGGCCGGCTGCTGCCGGTGAGCTTCGCGGCGGAGGGCTCGGCGACGATCGGCGGCATCATCGCGACCAATGCCGGCGGCATCAACGTCCTGCGCTACGGCATGACGCGCAACATGGTGCTCGGCCTCGAGGTCGTGCTCGCGGACGGCACGATCCTCGATGCCCGACGCGCGCTGCGCAAGGACAACGCGGGCTACGACCTCAAGCAGCTGTTCATCGGCAGCGAGGGGACGCTCGGGATCGTCACGGGCGCGATCCTGCGACTTGCCCCCAGGATGACGAATACCGAGACCGCATTGCTCTCGTTGGCGGATGCCGAGGCCGCCATCGCCGTCCTTCAGGCGGCGCAAGAGACGCTCGGCGAGACGCTCCAGGCCTGCGAGCTGATTTCGAGCGCATCACTCGAGCTCGTCGCCAAGCATGCCGGTCTCAAGAGCCCGCTAGCCTCTTCGCCCTGGACCCTGCTGATCGAGGCGGGATCCTGCCTGCCCCTTCGCGACGCGACGGAAGCCTTCCTGGCCGAATGTATCGAGCACGGGCATGCCTCCGACGGCGTCCTTGCGGCGTCGATGCAGCAGGCGGCCGGCCTCTGGGCGCTGCGTGAGCGCATCACCGAATGTGAAAGCGCCGAGGGCCGCAGCATAAAGCATGACGTCTCCGTGCCGATCGGCAGCATCCCGGCGTTCTTGAAAGCCGCCAGCGACGGCGTTCGTGCCGCGTTTCCTCTCGCGCAGTTGAATATCTTCGGACACGTCGGTGACGGGAACATCCATTTCAACGTCATCCCGGGCAGCGACGCCTCGGCAGAAAATCTCAATCGAATTGTCCACGGGATCGTGGCGACGTTCAGAGGAAGTGTTTCCGCGGAACACGGCATCGGACAATATCGGGTCAGCGAGCTCGCCTATTGCCGCGGAAAGGCAGAGCTGGCTCTCGCCGAGGGTCTGAAGTCGTTCTGTGACCCGGGCTATCTCCTGAACCCGGGCAAGGTCTATTCGCCGCCGGATCCGTAGTCGACCAGGTGGGTTTGGCCGTTCTCTTGGCGTCGAAGGGCGGCGCTACTGCTTCTGCCAGTAGGCGACCGCCTCGTTGAAGTCGCGCTGGCCGGCGGCGCCCTTCTCGAAGGTGAGCTTGGCGATCTTGCCGTTGTTCAACAGGATCGGGATGTCGACCCACGGCAGCTCGGCGAGAAGGCGCAGGTTGGCGCTCTCGGCGTTGCCCGGGCTCAGGCCGACGAGGAAGGAGTTCTGCACCACCGGCACGGTGACGCCGGCGAGCGGCTCGCCGTCGGAATTGCCCTCACGGCGCATCTGCAGGACGTTGATCTGCTTGACGTCGCCCGAATAGCTGCCCTGGCCCATCATGAAGCGCACCTTGATCGTGTGCGAGGCCGGCAGCGAGGGATCGGAATTCTTCTCGAAGATGACGGTCGCCTTCATCTTGTCGTCGGGAAGGTCGATGTCGGCGACGACGGACAGGCCGACGGCGTCGCCGGGGCCGGCGTTAACGTTGTTCAGCTTCCACACGACCGTGCCGGCGAAGGTCTGTACCTTGCTCGGCAGGTCCGGCGCCTCGACGAGAAGCGCGGCGCGATAGGCGACGGGCAGCTCGGGATTGTTGGCCGTCGGCGGCGCCGCTGCGGATTTCGACGCGTCCGACGGCGCCTCTTGCGACGGTTGCGGGGCGGCCGGCTCCGGCTGCTGCGCCGACTGTGCCGGGGGCGTCTCGGCCTGCTGCTGGGGAACCGGCTGCGAGGTGTCCTGAGGATTCGGTGCGCTGGGCGGCTCCAGTGCCTGCTGGCTCTCGTCCGGCTTCGCGCCGCCGACGCGATCGACGATCTTGCCGTTGTCCTGCGACGACTGGGTTTGCACGGGTATGCTGCGGGTGATCGTCTCTGGGGTGACCCGGAGCTTCCAGGCGGCATAAGCGACGGGCACAGCCACGATCGCGATGACCAGCGGGACGATCCAGAGGCGGCGCTTGGGGCCTTTGGCGACCGCGGGCTGCGGCGCGAACGGCCGCTGCGGCTCGAGCCGCGGCCGCGGCACCGAGTCGGCGACGTCGGGATTGTTCAGCGGCGACGGCGGCGGCGGCGCGGTCACCTCGGACTTGGCGGTCGGCAGCTTCAGCTCGCCGGCGGGCGGCATCGGCGGGATGGGCTGGACCGCCGGTGGCTTCGCCTCGGTCGCCTGCGGCTCGGCGGCGTCCGCTGGCGGGGCATCGACGACGGGCGGTTTCGCGTCGCCCGGCTTGGGATCGACCGGCTTGGGATCGCCCGGCTTGGGTTCGACCAGCACGGGCTCGGTCGACTTCGGCGCGCGCGGGCGCAACGGCGGGAGCGGCTTGCGCGGCGCGGACGGGCCGAGCGCCCCTCCGGGGCTCTTCGGCGCGACCGGCTTCGGCGCGGCCGGCGGCGGCGGGATCGGGCGCGTTGATGGCTTGGCTGGCGCCGCCGTTGGCGCAGCGTCAGCCGGCGGCGAAGCGGCGGCGGCCGCGAGCTCGGTCTCGATCCGCTCGATCGCGCGGTCGAGCTCGAGCGATTCCCGCTCGATGTCCTCGTCGGGCACCGGCGGATGATAGGTCCTGAGCTGGCCGATGAGCGCTTTGCGCGCGCGTTCGTACACGATGCGCCGCGTGTCCGACGTCGAATTCGGAAGGCTTCCGACGGCCTTGGCTAGCAGCGGGTAATACTCGGCCATGCGGGCTTCACTGCACTTACGCGGCCTATTTCGTCAATCCACCGTCGCGTCGATGGATGCTGGTTTGCGTTCGGCCTTGTTACGAGAGCACAACTAGTCGCGGAACGGGTTATGGACGAGGATCGTGTCCTCGCGTTCCGGGCTGGTCGACAGCAGCGCGACCGGCGCCTCAATCAGCTCCTCGATGCGGCGCACATACTTGATCGCCTGCGCCGGCAGGTCCGCCCACGAGCGCGCGCCGGCGGTCGTGCCCTTCCAGCCCTCGATCGTCTCGTAGACCGGCTTGACCCGCGCCTGCGCCGCCTGGCTCGCCGGCAACCGGTCGATCCGCTGGCCGTCGAGCTCGTAGTGCGTGCACACCTCGATCGTCTCGAACCCATCGAGGATGTCGAGCTTGGTCAGCGCGATGCCGTCGATGCCGGACGTCTTGACCGTCTGGCGCACCAGCACCGCGTCGAACCAGCCGCAGCGTCGCCGCCGGCCGGTGTTGACCCCGTACTCGTGGCCGCGGTCGCCGATCCGCTGGCCGATCTCGTCGTGCAGCTCGGTCGGGAAAGGGCCGCCGCCGACCCGCGTGCAATAGGCCTTGGCGATGCCGAGTACGTAGCCGATCGCCTTCGGCCCCAGCCCGGAGCCGGTGGCAGCGTTCGAGGCCACCGTGTTCGACGAGGTCACGAACGGATAGGTGCCGTGGTCGACGTCGAGAAGCGCGCCCTGCGCACCTTCGAACAGGATGCGCTTGCCGGCGCGGCGCAGCGTCTCGAGCCGCTCGAAGGTCGGCGCCATGAAGGGCAGGATCTTGGGCGCGACGCACAGCAGCTCGTCGCGGATCTCCTGCGCGGTGACCGGCTCGAGGCCGAGGCCGCGGCGTAGCGGCTCGTGATGCGACAGCAGGCGCGCGATCTTCTCATCGAGCGTGTCCGGCTCGGCGAGGTCGGAGAGCCGGATGGCGCGGCGCCCCACCTTGTCCTCGTAGGCCGGGCCGATGCCGCGCTTGGTCGTGCCGATCTGCGTGCCGGCCGAGGAGGCCGCCTCGCGATGCGCGTCGAGCTCGCGATGCAGCTTCAGGATCAGCGTGACGTTTTCGGCGATCATCAGCGTATGCGGCGTGACCTCGACGCCCTGCTTCTCGATCTTGGCAATCTCCTCGAGCAGGTGGTGCGGATCGACGACGACGCCGTTGCCGATGATCGAGACCTTGCCCGGCCGCACGATGCCGGAGGGCAGGAGCGCGAGCTTGAAGACCTTGTCGCCGATGACGAGCGTATGACCGGCGTTGTGGCCGCCCTGGAAGCGCACGACGACGTCCGCTTCGCGCGACAGCCAATCGACGATTTTACCCTTGCCCTCGTCGCCCCACTGGGCGCCGACCACCACGACGTTCGCCATTGCCTCGACCTAAGTCCTCATCACCAAAACGAAAAAACCCCGGCGCAACGCACCGAGGTCCTTTGCAGGCGAGGCCTAGATGATCGGGCGACGCGAGTAAAGGCGCCCTGCGCCGCCGGTCGGGGCTCGCGCTTCGACGAAAGTCGCGCACCCGCCAGGAGCCGTGACCGCCGTTACGTCATTGACAGATCCCGCGATTCACCTTGAGTTAAGCTGTTGCACGCGCGGGGTTTCCCCATGAGTATCTCATCGCCGTCGACGACGAGGCTGCCGCATGCGTCCGCGGGGCCGTTTTGGAGCATGCCCCCCGCCGAGCCGGCGGCTGAGTGGCACGAAATCGAGACGCTGCTGGCGAGGCCGGACGCCGATGTTGGTTCGACCCATAGCAAACGACGCGGCGTTCGCAGCCTCGCCTTTGTCGCCGGGGCGCTCGTCATCGGCGGCGGCGTCCTTGCCGCCACCCTGATGTTGACCCGCACGGATTGCGGCGCAACTTGCCATGCGGCGACCGCGGACAGCGCGGCAGTCGGCAAGCCAGCCGTCGAGACCGCCGGGCTCGCGCCGGCGTCTGACGCGCGCATGGTCGAAGGCCGGTCGGCCGCCGAGCCGATGCCCGGCACGGACGACGCGGCGGCGCCCGACTCGAATGCGGCGCCCGTTCCGCGCCGGCACCACCACCATCACCATCACGCGGCAGAGCCGTAGGCCATTCGGTCGGCGCATTCGCCTCGGCCGACGCGTCTCGGCCTGCGCATGAAAAAAGCCCCGGCGCGCGAGCACCGGGGCTTTCCGTCTGGGTTCGCGGGACCGCTTACTCGGCTGCGTGCGAGAACTGGTTCATCGTGTTGTCGGCACCGGCCGCCTTCAGCGCGGCTTCACCGGCGAAGTACTCCTTGTGGTCGTCGCCGAGATCGGAGCCGGCCATGTTCTGGTGCTTCACGCAGGCGATGCCGCCACGGATCTCCTGACGCTGCACGTCGCGGACGTAGCCGAGCATGCCTTCGGGGCTGAAGTAGTCCTTGGCCAGCGTGTCGGTCGAGAGCGCGGCCGTGTGGTAGGTCGGCAGCGTGATCAGGTGGTGGAAGATGCCGGCATGCGCCGAGCCGTCCGACTGGAAGCGGGCGATCCACTTGTCGGCTTCCTGGCCGAGCTCGGTCTCGTCGTACTCGACGCTCATCAGCTTGGCGCGGTCGTACTTCGAGACGTCCTTGCCGTCCTTCTCCCACTTGTCGAACACCTGCTGGCGGAAGTTCAGCGTCCAGTTGAACGACGGGGAGTTGTTGTAGACGAGCTTGGCGTTCGGGATGACCTCGCGGACGCGGTCGATCATGTGCTTGATTTGGTCGACGTGCGGCTTCTCGGTCTCGATCCAGAGCAGGTCGGCGCCATTCTGCAGCGACGTGATCGAGTCGAGCACGCAGCGGTCCTCGCCGGAGCCCTTCTTGAACTGGAAGAGGTTGGAGGCCAAACGCTTCGGACGCAGCAGCTTGCCGCCGCGGTTGATGACGACGTCGCCGTTCTTGAGGTCGGCCGACGAGATCTCCTCGCAATCGAGGAACGAGTTGTACTGGTCGCCGAGATCGCCCGGCTCCTTCGAAACGGCGATCTGCTTGGTGAGGCCGGCGCCAAGCGAGTCGGTGCGCGTGACGATGATGCCGTCCTCGACGCCGAGCTCGAGGAACGCGTAGCGGCACGCCTGGACCTTGGCGATGAAGTCGACGTGCGGGACCGTGACCTTGCCGTCCTGGTGGCCGCACTGCTTCTCGTCGGAGACCTGGTTCTCGATCTGCAGCGCGCAGGCGCCGGCCTCGATCATCTTCTTGGCGAGCAGGTAGGTCGCCTCGGCGTTGCCGAAGCCGGCGTCGATATCGGCGATGATCGGCACGACATGCGTCTGGAAGTTCTCGACCTCGGCGTGCAGCTTGTCGGCCGTGGCCTTGTCGCCGGCCTTGCGGGCGGCGTCGATGGCGCGGAACATGTTGCCCATCTCGCGCGCGTCGGCCTGGCGGAGGAACGTGTAGATCTCCTCGATCAGCGCCGGCACGGTGGTCTTCTCGTGCATCGACTGGTCGGGCAGCGGGCCGAAGTCGGAACGCAGCGCCGCGACCATCCAGCCCGACAGGTAGATGTAGCGACCCTTGGTCGAGCCGAAGTGCTTCTTGATCGAGATCATCTTCTGCTGGGCGATGAAGCCGTGCCAGCAGCCGAGCGATTGCGTGTACTTCGACGGATCGGCATCATAGGCGGCCATGTCGTCACGCATGATCTTGGCGGTGTAGCGGGCGATATCGAGACCGGTCTTGAAGCGGTTCTGCAGACGCATGCGCGTCACCGCCTCGGGGTCGATGCCGGCCCAGGCACCCTGCTTGGTCGTGATCAGCTTCTCGACGTTCGAAATCTCGTCTTGGTACGACACGTTCTGCTCCTTGGTGCCGGTGCGTCCGCCGAAATCGGCTCGGGACAGCGCGCCCAGCTTTCTTAACAGGTGTTGACAGCGGTCCCGCTCGGACCCGCGATTAGGGCTTTAAGATCGAACAAAACGCCTCGAAAGGCAAGGAAACGCTGGACCCAATCGGGTCATGTTGTGTAAGATTTACGCAATGATCGTGTAAATCTGTCAAATAATTTACACGCTGCGGAAACCATTCCCCACAGGCAGCTCGAGCAGCCATGAGCGACGTCTCCGCCCTCTCCGGCCGCAAGATCCTCGCCGGCCCGCGCCTGAAGCGGCTGCGCCGCGAGCGCGGCCTCACGCAGGCGCGCATGGCGGAGGAGCTCACCGTCTCCGCATCCTACCTCAATCTGATGGAGCGCAACCAGCGCCCCATCACCCTGCCCGTCCTCGCCCGCCTCACCGACGTCTACGGCATCGACCCGCGCGAGTTCATGGAGGACCGCGCCGGGCCGGCCGTCGAGAGCCTCGAGCAGGTTCTGGCCGATCCCTTGTTCCGCGATGCCCCCGTTGCCCGCGCCGAGCTGATCGACGCCGCCGAATACGCGCCCTCCGTCATCTCGGCGATGCAGCGGCTCTACCGCGCCTACGCCTCGGCGCGCGAGGCCGGCGAGGCGCGCGTGCTGGTCGACGCCGACCCCGATCGCACCGAGAGCCTGCCCGGCGATTCGCCGATCGAGCGCGTCCGCGCGATCCTGCAGGAGCAGCGCAACCATTTCCCCGAGATCGACGACCTCGCCGAGACCTTCGCCTCCGACCTCGCGCTCGAAGGGCCGGAGCCGTTCCACACGATGTCCGAGCGGCTGCGCGCGCGCCACGGCATCCGCGTGCGTGTGCTGCCTGTCGACGTGATGGGCCAGCGGTTGCGCTGGTACGACCTGCACCGGCGGCAATTGCTGATCTCCGAGATCATGGACGCGCCGGGCCGGACCTTCCAGGTCGCCTACCAGCTCGCGATCTCCGAGCACGGGCAGCTCGTCAACGCGGTCTGCGCCAAGCTCGAGCCGAAGGACGTGGTTGCGCGCCGGCTGCTGCGCGTGACGCTCGCGAACTATTTCGCCGGCGCGGTGATGATGCCCTACGCCCGCTTCCACGCCGCGGCCGAGGCGACCGGCCACGACCTCGAGGTGCTGGCGGCGCGCTTCGGCGCCTCGTTCGAGCAGGTCGCGCACCGGCTCACCTCGCTGGGTCGCCCGACGGCACGCGGCGTCCCGTTCTTCCTCGTGCGCGTCGACATCGCCGGCAACGTCTCGAAGCGTTTTTCAGCCGGCCGTTTTCCCTTCGCGCAGACCGGCGGCACCTGCGGGCTGTGGAACGTGCACGCGACCTTCGCCGAGCCCGGCCGCATCCTCACCCAGGTCGTCGAGCTGCCGGATGGCGGCCAATGGTTCTCGATCGCCCGCACCGTGCGCCGCGCGACCAATCCGCACGGCGCGATCGCCCCGCGCTTCGCGCTGGCACTGGGATGCGAGATCAAATACGCGCCGCGCCTCGTCTACGCCCGGCGCCTCGACCTCACCTCGCCCGACGTGACCCCGATCGGCGTCGCCTGCCGGCTCTGCGAGCGCCCCGCCTGCCCGCAGCGCGCCGCGCCGCCCGCGCTTCGCCCGCTCGACGTGGACGATGCGATGCGCGGTATCTCGCCCTTTGCTTTCAAGGACATCTGACGCTTTCGCACCAATCGGCCTAGTCCGATCTGCTCGGCCCGCATGCTTCCGCAAGCGCCCGCAAGCACCTACCTCTGAGTCTTCGGGAGAAAGCCATGTCGCGATCCATCACCATGACCTTCCCGCACGAGCTCGGGATCGCCGAGGCCAAGCGGCGCATAGGCGAGCGCTTCGATCTTCTGAAGCGCGAATACGTCGACAAGATCGGCAGCGCCGACATCGCCTGGGTGGGTGACACCGCGCATCTCGACGTCCGCGCGATCGGCCAGCGGGCGACGGCGGAGATCGAGGTCAAGGCAGCCGAGATGCGCGTCGAGGTGCACCTGCCCTGGCTGCTCGCGGCGATGGCGAGCAAGGTCGAGGGGCTGCTGAAGTCGAACGCGCAGGACACGCTGCGCATCGGCACGACGAAGAAGGTGTGACGGCTAGAGGTAGATGACGCTGATCATCTCGGCGACGAGCGCGGGGCGCGTCTCGCCCTCGATCTCGACGCTGACCTCGGTGATCCGGTCCCAGCGCCCCGCCTCGACCTCGCGGATGCCTACGATCTTGAAGCGCGCACGCACCCGCTTGCCGGCCCGCACCGGGGAGGTGAAGCGGATGCGGTTGTAGCCGTAGTTGACCGCCATGCGCACCGGCTGCGGGCTCGGCAACGCCTCGTAGGCCATCGCGGGCACGAGCGAGAGCGTGAGCAGGCCGTGTGCGATGGTGCCGCCGTAGGGAGTCGTCGCGGCGCGCTCTGGGTCGACGTGGATGAACTGGTCGTCGCCCGTCGTCGCGGCGAAGGCGTCGATGCGGGCCTGGTCGACCATCACCCAGCTCGACACGCCGGCCTCCTGGCCGATCATGGCCTTGATCTCGTCGATGGTGGCTGCGACCAAGGTCCTCTCCTCTGCGGCGCCGAGCTTTACCCTGGCCGAAAGGCCAAGGGAACGATCGCGTTCGACCATATGTTGTCTGGCTTCACGTCGATTGACGCGTGGCGAAGCTCAAGTTCGACGTTTTCGGTAGGACCATGGCGCATCTCGAAATACTTCTCGTGGACGACGATCCGTTGATCCGGCACGTCATCGCCGACGAGCTTGAAGAGGCAGGTCACTTCGTGACGCCGGCCGTCGGCGCCGAGGCCGCGATCGAGCTGCTGCACGAGAGCGACGCCTACGACCTCATCCTGATCGACTACACGATGCCCGGCATGTCCGGCACCGACCTCGCGCACCACATCCTCGGCGTGAAGGCCGACGCGCGGCTCGCGATCCTGACCGGCCATGCCGAGTTGCCCGACACGCCGCCTTGCCCGGTGCTGACCAAGGGCATGCGCATGTCCGAGCTCATCAAGGCGATCGAGGCCGTCGCTGCAGGCGATCAGGTGTCCGTCGCACACGACGCCTCAGCGACGCGCGTCGACCGCCTCGTCGACCAGATGGCGACGAAGCCGGCCGTCGGCGGCGTGCGCAGCGGCATGGGCTCGACCTACGAGACGCCGGCCCCGGCCGCCGACGGCATGCCGGACGCCTTCGCCAACGTGCTCGATCGCCTCGCCAACAAGTGAGCGGCACTCGGTGAGCCACCCGGCGATCGAGGCCGCGCCGGGGCTCCGCTATTATCCAGGCTACCTCGATCGCGACGGGCAGGCGGCTCTGCTCGCCGCGATCCGCGCGGTCCTCACCGACGCCCCGCTGTTCACTCCGACCATGCCGCGCAGCGGCACGCCGTTCTCGGTGCGCATGAGCAATTGTGGGCCGCTCGGCTGGGTCTCGGATCGCAGCGGCTACCGCTACAGCCCGACCCACCCGACGACGGGCCGCGCGTGGCCGCCGCTGCCGCTGCCGATCCTCGATGCCTGGGCGGCTCTAGCCGACTATCCCGATCCGCCCGAGGCGGGGCTCATCAACTATTACGACGGCAGCGCGAAGATGGGCCTGCACCAGGATCGTGACGAGGAGAGCTTCGTCGCCCCCGTGCTGTCGCTGTCGCTCGGCGACACCTGCGTGTTCCGCTATGGCGGCACCGGGCGGCGTGGGCCGACGAAGAGCCTGAAGCTCGAATCCGGCGATGCGCTGGTGCTCGGCGGCGCCGCGCGGCTCGCCTTCCACGGCGTCGACCGCATCCTGGCCGGCTCCTCGACGCTGCTCAAAGAGGGCGGCCGGTTCAACCTGACGCTACGCCGGGTGACCGGGGAGCGGCTGTGATGTCCGGCTGGCGGTATCGGGGTGATGCGCCCGCTCGTCACCATCACGATCGGGCTTGTCCCGGCCGCCCACGCCGGGACATCGCGGCCGTACGTGCAAGGACGCCTAGGCGGCGCCGCTTGGATGGCCGGGACAACCCGGCCATGACGGCTACCAGGAGCTAGGCCTTCGGGCCGCCGCGCGACACGCCGACCTTGGCGGCGCGCAGCGTCCGCTCGCCGATCGTATAGCCTGGCTCGACGATCTGCATCACCGTGCCCGTCGGCACGCTCTCGTCGGGGATCTCGAACAGAACCTCGTGCTGGTTCGGGTCGAACTTCTTGCCGAGCGGCTCCATCTGCTTCACGCCGAACCGGGCGAGGCGGGCGAGGAAGTCGCGCTCGGTCAGATCGATCCCCTCAACGAAGCTCTTCACCGCCGGGTCGGCGCCTTCGAGCGCCTCCGCCGGCACCGCCTCGACGGCGCGGCGCAGGTTGTCGGCGAAGCCGAGCATCTCGCGGGCGAAGGAGGTGACGCCGTAGGCCTTGGCGTCGGTGACCTCGCGCTCGGTGCGCCGGCGCAGGTTCTCCATCTCCGCCAGCGTGCGCAGCGAACGGTCCTTCAGCTCGACGTTCTCCGCCTGCAGCGCCTCGAGCACCTTGAACGGATCGGGCTCGGCGTTGGCGTTCGCCTCCGCGGAGGCGGCGGCGCTCGCCTTCCCGTCGGACTGCGCCGCGGCGTCGGCTGAGCCGTTGGCGTTGGCCGGCTGCTGCTGCTCTGGCTTGGAGTCGCTCATGAAACCCTTGTGGACGTGAGATGGTGGACGTGTGTTGAAAACCGGCCTCCATATCAGTTTGACGGGCCTAAATATCAAGCCAAACAAAGGGGTGTTGGCCGTTCATGGACCAGGTTGAATGCGTGGTGGCCGGCGCCGGGGTCGTCGGGCTGGCGATCGCCCGCGCGCTGGCGATGGCCGGACGGCAGGTGCTCGTGCTCGAGGCGGGCGAGGGGCTTTTTGCCGGCACGTCGGGCCGCGGCAGCGGCGTCATCCACGCGGGGCTGTACTATCCGCCGGGGAGCCTGAAGGCGCGATTCTGCGTCGCGGGGCGCAAGCTCCTCTACGATTACGCCGAGACGCACCAGGTCCCGTATCGCCGGCTGGGGAAGCTCGTCGTCGCGACCTCGAGCCAAGAGGACGCGCGGCTCGCCGAGATCGCCGGTCTCGCCCGCGAGAACGGGGTCGACGATGTCGTGCCGCTCTCGGCCACCGACGCCCGCGCGCTCGAGCCAGCGCTCGCCTGCACCAGCGCCCTCCTGTCGCCCTCGACCGGCGTCGTCGACGCCCAGGCTCTCGTGCGCGCGCTCCAGGACGACGCCGAGGAATTCGGCGCCGTCACCGCCTTCTACGCGCCGCTGGAATACATCTACCGCGCCAAGCAGGGCTTCGTGCTCGAGGTCGGCGGCGCGACGCCGATGCGACTCGTCTGCAATGTCTTGATCAACGCCGCCGGGCACGGCGCTCCGGCGCTGGCCCGCTCGGTCGAGGGCATGCCGCCGGAGCGCGTGCCGCAGGCCGCCTTCGCCAAGGGCAGCTATTTCGCGCTGCGCGGCCCCTGCCCCTTCACGCGGCTGATCTATCCGCTCCCGGTGCAGGGCGGCATCGGCACGCATCTGACGCTGATGCTCGACGGCCGCGCGCTGTTCGGCCCGGACGTCGCCTGGGTCGACGGCCTCGACTATTCCGTCGACGCGTCGCGGGCGTCCTCATTCGCGACCGACATCCGCCGCTACTGGCCGGCGCTGCCCGACGATGCGCTGGAGCCCGCCAGTGCCGGCATCCGGCCCAAGATCGCAGCGCAGGGTGAGCCCGCGCGCGACTTCGTCATCGAGGGCGAGGCCGAGCACGGCATCGCCGGGCTGGTAAACCTCTTCGGCATCGAATCGCCCGGGCTCACCGCTGCGCTCGCCATCGCCGAGCACGTGCGCGGCCTGGCGCTGGCGTAGTGGGCGAGACGGCGATCTGCTAAGCCCGACGCGCCGCTTGTGGCGGCGTCTTTGAAAGGCCATCCCATGAAGATCTCCGCGCGCAACCAGCTCCCCGGCACCGTCGTCGAAGTGCACAAGGGCGCGACGACCTCGCATGTCGTGATCGACGTCGGCGGCACCAAGATCTTCGCCTCGATCACCAACGAGGCGGTCGCCGAGCTTGGCCTCGCGGCGGGAAAGAAGGCGATCGCGCTGATCAAAGCCTCCGACGTCATGGTCGCAACCGACTAAGACATTATCTATCCTGCAAAGCCCAGGAGGACGCGGGTCGTGAACGAGCACAGGTCGCCGCGAACATTCGAGCCCTGGGAAATCCGCGCGGAGGCCGAGGCGCGGCATCGCGACCCGTTCCTGCGCCGCCTGTCCCGGCGCTTCGCGCGGACGCGTCAGGCCCACAAACAGGCCGAGTTTCCGCGTCGACCGTCGGCGCTGCCCGAGTCGATGCTGGATTCCGCGGTGGTGCCGGGCTTTGAGAACGTCCGCACCTGGGGCGACATCTACACACCGAGCTTCGAGCAGCTTCTCATCGAGAAGAACAGGCAAGTGCTCGCCGCCGCCGAGTCCGGCGTCGCGGCGCAGGGTCGCGATATCGCGAACTTCCTCGCGCTGTCGGGCGGCGGTGACAAGGGTGCGTTCGCGGCCGGCGTGCTCGCCGGCTGGGGCCAGCGTGGCGACCGACCGTGCTTCGAGGTCGTCACCGGCGTCAGCGCCGGCGCGCTCGCCGCGCCTTTCGCCTTTATCGACCGCGATCTCTGTCTCGAGGAGATCTACACCGAGTATGGCGCCGGCCATCTCTACAAAAGCCGCGGCCTGCGCGGCTTCTTCTCCGACGCACTTAACGATACGACGAAGCTCGACGCACTGATCCGCCACTACGTGACGGATCTGTTCCTCGACCAGGTCGCCGCGGAGCACGTGAAGGGCCGGCGTCTCCTGGTGCTGACGACGAACCTCGACGCGCAGCGTCAGGTCATCTGGTCGATGTCAGAGATCGCGGCGTCGAACCGGCCCGATCGCCGCGACCTGTTCGTCAAAATCCTGCGAGCCTCCTCGGCGCTGCCGGGCCTGTTCCCGCCGGTCCACATCGACGTGGTCGGTCCGGACGGGAAAATCTACGACGAGATGCATGTCGACGGCGGCGTCACCGCCGAGCTGGTCTTCATCCCGCCGGAGACGGAAGTGCTGAAGATCGAGGACCTGGTCTTCGAGAAGCGGCGCGAGCGCACGCTCTACGTGATCCAGAACGGCAAGCTCGGGCCGGAATACGCTCCGATCGATCCGCGGCTGATGCCGATCGCGGCGCGCGCGGTGCAGACGCTGGTGAAGTATCAGGTCATCGACAACCTGTTGGCGCTGGCGCTGACCGCGAAGCGCAACAACAGCCGCTTCTTCTTCAACCCGATCCCCGCGAGCTTCGCGCCGAAGCCGCGCATGCTGTTCGACCAGGAGCACGCGCGCGAGCTGTTCGCGGCCGGCCACGAGGTCGGGCTGTCGGGGCGCTGGTTCACCTCGCCGCCGCATTCGCCGACGCTGCTGCCGATGGACCTCTTCGACCTCTCGACCAATGCGGCGGTTGGCCCCGAAGCGCACGCGCTGCGAGACCCCGGCCTGCACTCCCCCGTCGCGAGCAGCCTCGCCGACGCGATGAGCCAGCGCGAGAGCCTTCCTTAACGGCCACGCGCCACGCTATGGTGCATTGCATTTCGAGACCTGTCCCGATGCACGTTGCCGGATCGTTGCTCTTTGTCTTCCTGTCCACTGGCCTCCTGTCCGCGCCGACGCTGGCGCAGACGCCCGTGCCCCCCGCGCGTCCGTCTCTCGCGCTTGCGAAAGACGACGCCGCTCCGGCTTCGGGACCCATCGGGGTCCTGCCGCTCCCGCCGCGTCCGGCCGCGGGGTCGGCGCCGTTCCGTAAATTCGCGATCGACGAGGCGGCGAAGGCCGGCCTGCCGTATGCGCTGGTCGACGCCGTGATGAAGATCGAGAGCGGCTACGACCCGAGCGTCGTCGGCGGCGTCGGCGAGATCGGCTTAATGCAGGTGCGCCCCGGCACGGCGGCGATGCTCGGCTTCAAAGGCCTGCCCGGCGAGCTCGCCGATCCCGCGACTAACATCCATTACGGCGCGACCTACCTCGGCCAAGCCTGGCATATGACGAAGGGCGACGTCTGCCGGACCCTCATGAAGTACCGCGCCGGGACCGGCGAGGAGATGATGAGCGCGCTCTCGGTCTCCTATTGCGCGCGGGCGCGGGCGCACCTCGTCGCGGTCGGCTCGCCGCTCGCCGCGATGATCACGCCCGCCGATCTCATCGCGATCAAGCTTGCCGACGCCGGCATGGCCAAGGGCGCCTCTGCGGTCCCTGCGGCTCCTGTGCCCGGCCGTGGGCGCGCCCGCTCGGGCAAGGCGTTCTGGGCCGCGATGACGGCCAAGGTCGGCCGCATCGACGCGCGCCTCGAGGCGCGCTGGAAGCGGGTCGCCGCCCGCTAGCGCAACGTCGAGAAAGCGCTAGTCGGCGCGGTGCGTGATGATCCAGTCTTGGCTGACGATGCCGGGGACCTCGATCCCGGTCGTGCGCGGCGCGAGCGCCCAGATGGCGCCGTCGAGCGAGAGCGCCAAGGCCTCCGCATCCGCCGCGCTGATCCGCCCTTCCCTGAGCAGCGGGCAGCAATGGCCGAAGCGCAGCATGACGCGATCGCCGGCCGCGATCCCCGCCGGCACGGAGGCCTCGTCCTGCGGCACGGCCATGAAGTTGAGCGTCACCCCTTCGCGCAGCGTCGGCGCGTCGGTGAGGGCCTGAAAGAGCATGGAAATTCCGTCCCGGGTCGAGCGGCAGAGGTGCCAATCCGACCGTAACGGCTTTGAAAACAAGGGTGAAGAGAAGAACGTAGGCGACCGTTCAAAGCTGCGTTAAGACCGCGACCCAAACGGGAGGTCCGATGCTCGGTTTCGCGGTTTGTCGTCGTGCCGCGCTCGTGACTCTCGCTTGCGCCGGCGCAACTTCGGCGCGTGCGGACGCCTGCCCGACGGTCGGTGCCGAGCCGGCCGTGCTCGCGTCGGTTGCCCCACGGCTAGAGCTGAAGCTCGCCGACGGACGCCGCCTTCGCCTCGCCGGGCTCGAAGCCGCGGCTGGGACGCCGAACGCGCCGGATCGCGACGCCGTGAATGCTTCGGCCTTCGCCGCCCTTGTCGCCCATCACGCGCTCGCCGTGACGGTCCTGTCGCCGAAGCCCGATCGGTGGGGACGCCTCGTGGCGTTCGCGAGCGTCACCGACACGGCCCCCGGCGGGCTGGCCGCCCTGGCGCTCGCCGCGGGCCTGGCTCGCTACCAGCCCGAACCCGCCGCCGCCACCTGCCGTACCGCCCTGCTCGCGGCAGAGGACAATGCGCGGCGCGGGCGGCTTGGCCTGTGGGCCGATCCATTCTACAGCGTGCTCGCGGTCGACGATCGCGCGGCGTTCGCCGAGCGGGCCGGCACCGATGTCGTCGTCGATGCGCGGCTTCGCGCCGTCGAGCCGGGGCCGTATCGCACGCGGCTCCGCCTCGAAGGGCAAGGCGCCGCACAATCGGGGTCGCACGGCCTCCTGGAGGCGACGATCGTCCCGCGCGCGATGAAGACATTCGAGGCTCAAGGCGTGGACGTCCATTCTCTGATCGGTCGCACCTTGCGCCTGCGCGGTCTGCTCGACCGCCGCTTCGGACCGCGCATCGAGCTGGCCGGCCCCGACGAGATCGAGATCCTGCCGGAGACCACTCCGGCCCGGCCGAACTAGCGTCGCGTGGCACACCGCAGTCCCACCCTCTCGCGCCTCCGCGCGGCCTGCTTCGCCGCGGTGCTGCTCGTGCCCTCTCTCTTCGCGGGCTGCGCGACGATCGACAGCCAGGGCGTCGTGCCGGTCGAGCCGATCGAGGCGCCGACGGCTCCGAAGGTCATCACCGAGTCGACCTCGTCGGCCGAGCACAAGCGGATGGTCGCGCTGTTTGGCGGCGACTTCAAGGATCCGGCCGTCGAGCACTACCTCGACGGCGTGTTGCAGAAGTTCGCGGGGACCGGCAATCTCGCCGGCAAGACCTACCACGTCACGATCCTGAACTCGCCGATCGTCAACGCCTTCGCGCTGCCGTCGGGCGACCTGTTCGTGACCCGCGGCCTGCTCGCGCTCGCCAACGACGGCTCCGAGGTCGCGGCCGTGATGGCGCACGAGATCGCACATGTCACCGCCCGCCATGCGATCCGCCGCGAGGAAGAGGAGAAGCGCGCCGCCGTCATCTCGAAGGTCGCCCAGCTCGTGCAGAACAAGCAGCGCGGCGCGGAGATCGCCGCCTCGGCGAAGCTGTCGATCGCCGGCTTCTCGCGCGCCCAGGAGCTCGAGGCCGACCAGATCGGCATCAAGACGATCGCCGCCGCCGGCTACGACCCCTATGGCGCCAGCCGCTTCCTGCAGGCGCTCGCCCGCTCGACCGCGCTGCGCGCCTCGCTGATCGGCCAGAATTCCAGCGCCGCCAAGCCCGACATCCTGGCGACGCATCCGTCGACCCCGGAGCGCGTCGCCGCCGCGATCAAGGCCGCGCGCGAGATCGGCGCGCCCGACCTCGGCACCCGCGACCGCGAGGCCTACCTGCAGGCGATCGACGGGATCATGTTCGGCGACGATCCCGCCGAAGGCACGATCCGCGGCCGCACCTTCACCCAGCCGAAGCTCGGCTTCACGATCACCGCGCCGGACGGCTTCGTGCTCGAGAACTCGTCGCAGGCCGTGCTCGGCGTCAAGGAGGGCGGCGTCGAGGCGATGCGGCTCGACAGCGTCTCCGTGCCGGACACGACGACGCTCGAAGCCTACGTGCGCTCGGGCTGGATCGACGGCCTGCTGGAAAGCTCGATCGAGAAGATCACGGTGAACGGCATGCCCGCGGTGACCGCGACCGCGCGCGCCGGCGAGTGGAATTTCCGCCTCGCCGTCATCCGCTTCGACGACGACGAGGTGTACCGCGTGATCTTTGCCACCCATGGGCTCGACGCAGCCCACGAGACGACCTATCGCGCGGCGATCGACTCGTTCCGCAAGATCGGCCCCGACGAGGCCGGCAAGGTGAAGCCGCTGCGCATCGGCCTGCAGATCGCCAAGGCCGGCGACGATGCCGGCACCTTCTCCCAGAAGATGGTGGTGCCCGACAAGCCGCTCGAGACCTTCGAGCTCTTGAACGGGCTCGACGCGGACG
The DNA here is from genome assembly GCA_965277735.1 of Beijerinckiaceae bacterium. Taxonomy (GTDB): domain Bacteria; phylum Pseudomonadota; class Alphaproteobacteria; order Rhizobiales; family Beijerinckiaceae; genus RH-AL1. The sequence continues at coordinate 917,822 of CBDIDO010000003.1, read as the reverse complement.
GCGTCCTGAAGCCCGGCGAACGCTACAAGCTCGTCGTCGAGTAGCTATCTCTCGGGCGATGCTGGAACCGACGCCCCCCGAGTTTGGTTCTCGGGACACCTGAGGACGCGTCACGGTCGACCGTCCACGCGGGAGCGGGAGAGTTCATGGGCCAGCTGATCGGTGTCGGGCAACAACTGGTCAAGACCGCCATGGCCGCGCCGTTTCTCGAGCGCGACAACGAACACGATCTCGCCGTCCGCTGGCGCGACAATCATGACGAGGATGCGCTGCACGAGCTGGCCGAGTCGCATATGCGTCTCGTCATCGCGATTGCAGTGCGCTTTCGTCATTACGGTCTGCCCGTCGCTGACCTGATCCAGGAAGGCCATGTCGGCCTGCTCGAGGCGGCCGCGCGTTTCGATCCCGATCGCGAGGTCCGCTTCTCGACCTATGCGACCTGGTGGATCCGCGCCTCGATCCAGGACTACATCCTGCGCAATTGGTCGATCGTGCGCGGCGGCACCAGCTCGGCGCAGAAGGCGCTGTTCTTCAACCTGCGCCGCTTACGCGCCAAGCTCTCGATGAGCGGCGGCGAGCCGCGCGGCAATGTCGTCCTCTACGGGGAGATCGCCAAGGCGCTCGGCGTGAACCGCGCCGATGTCGAGATGATGGATACCCGCCTCTCGGGCCCCGACGTCTCGCTGAACGCCCCGGTCGCCGATGCCGACAACACCAGCGCCCCCTCCGAGCGCATCGAGTTCCTTGTCGACAAGCAGCCGCTCCCGGACGAGACGGTCGGCAGCGCGATCGATACCGACCGCCGGTTGAGCTGGCTCAAGGATGCGCTCACGCGGTTGTCCGACCGCGAGTACAACATCCTGCGCGAGCGCCGTCTGTCCGAAGAGGCGATGACGCTCGAGGAGCTCGGCGTGCAGCTTGGGATCTCGAAAGAGCGCGTGCGCCAGATCGAGAGCCGCGCGATGGAAAAGCTCCGCATGGCGCTCACCGAGAAGCACCCGCAAGCCGCGCTGACGGCCTAAGGCGCGCATCGCACCGCAAACCTGTGCGAGATTCCAATCACGTCATAGCGCCGTAATCGGCGCGACTTAGCCTCCCGCGACGCTTTGTGCGGACGCGGACCCGGGGGCGCGGTTTTGAATATTCATGTTCCCTATACGCAAGCCGGCCGGATGATGGCCATTTCCAGCTTGCTCGGGGAGGACGTGCTGCTCCTCGAGCATCTGGCGATCGACGAAGCGATCAACGGGCTCTTCACGATCCACGCGCAGGTCAAGTCGCAGCGCGACGATCTGCGCGCCGGCGACCTCATCGGCTCCTCCGTCGATTTCTCCCTCAAGCTGAAGGACGAGGGCACCCGCTGGTGGAATGGTTTCGTCACCGACCTTCACCAGGGCTCGCTGACGACGCGCGGCACGCGCTCCTACAGCCTGACGGTGCGGCCGAAGCTCTGGACGCTGTCGCAGACGTCGGACTGCCGCATCTTCCGCAATATGACGGCACAGCAGGTCATCGAGACGCTGCTCTCCGAGCACGGCATTGCCGACTTCAAGCTGCGCATTACCCAGAACCTGACCCCGATCGACTATTCGGTGCAGTGGAACGAGACGGACCTCGCCTACATGCTGCGTCGCATGGAGCAGATGGGGCTGTTCTACTGGTTCGAGCACAGCCAGGGCCGGCACACGCTGATCGTGGCCGACCACCAGTCCGGCTACCGCGATTCGAGCGAGCCGGAGGTGCGCTTCACCGAGGGCTCGGCGGCGCAGGACTACATCAACCGCTGGAACCTGCGCTACGCCTACACGCCGGGCCGGCGCGCCGGTCGCGACTGGAACTTCCTCGCCATGGAAGCGCCGCAGGGCGAGCAGGCGAATTTCAACATCGTGCCCGGCTCCGCCGCGAAGGAGCTCTACGAATTTCCGGGCCGTTTCGACGATTCCTGGAGCGCCGAGCAGGCGATGAAATATCGCATCCAGGCGACGGAGACGGGGTTCGAGACGGTCGACGCGTCCTCGACCGTGCGCACACTGGCGCCGGGCCGGCGCTTCACGCCGCAGGATGTCGCCAAGCCGTCGAACGCCTTCCAGCCGCAGGTGGTGACCTCGATCCGTCACGAGGCCTCGAACCGCACCTACGAGACGAACGGCGGCAAGCCCTCCTACGCCAACACGTTCATCGTGACACCGGCGACGACGCCGGCCACGCCCCATCGGACGATCCCGCGGCCGCAGATCCTCGGCTCGCAGATCGCGCTGATCGCCGGGCCCCAAGGCGAGGAGATCTTCTGCGACCAATGGGGCCGGATCAAAGTCTGGTTCCCCTGGGACCGGCGCGCCGTGAAGGACGGCTCCGATACCTGCTGGATCCGCGTCGGCCAGCCGTGGGCCGGCACGACCTGGGGCCACCACGTGATCCCGCGCGTCGGCATGGAAGCTTTGGTCTCCTACCAGGAGGGCGACCCGGACCGGCCGTTCGTCACCGCCCTGGTGCCCGACCCGACGAACCCGACGCCCTACCCGCTGCCCGACAACAAGACGCGGATGACGTTCCGTTCGAACTCCTACAAGTCGACCGGCTTCAACGAGATGACCTTCGAGGATGCGACGGGCGCGGAGAACATGTTCTTCCACGCCCAGAAGGATCACACGACGAAGATCGGAAACAATCAGACGCTCAGCGTCGGCGCCAACCAATCCTCCGTCGTCGCGCAGAACCAGGCGATGACGGTCGGCGAGAACATGACCTTCGAGGCCGGCAAGTCGATCAACATCACGATCGGTGGCACCGGTGCTGGGGTTGCGCCTCTCATGGCGCCGTTCGCAGACATGAGCGAGGCAACCGGCCAGTTGCTGGTCCAGGCCCTGGGGGCGGCGGCGAACGGCGGCCTCCCGAGTGGCACGGCTTCCGGCGGTCCCGGCCTCGACGCCCTCGTACAGGCTCTGTCGAGCCACAGCTCGTCGATGATACCGGGGCTCGTGGACTTGTTGACCGGCATCCTGAACGCGTCGGGCCAGCAGGCCCAGCAGAACGTCTGGAATGGACCGAGTCCGCGGCCCGACGCCGGGACGGCGCTCGCCTCTGCCGGCAACCTCTTCGGGAGTGCCGTCGGCAGCCTCTTCAACCTGCCCGGGATGCACAATCACATCACCGGAACGATGAAGACCGATCATGTCGGCTGCGCGCGCGTCGAGCAGGTCGGCGTCAGCAAGGTGACCCACGTCGGCGGCACCTTCGGAACGAAGGTCGGCCAATCCTGGTCGATGAACGTCGGCAAGAACGCCGTGACGCGTGTCGGCAACGACTGGTCGCTGGTCACCGTGCAGCGGGCCAGCGTCACGGCCGGCGAGAACATCATGCAGCACGCCGGGCAGGCAGTGTCGATCATCGCCGACGACTCGATCTACGTCGCCGCCAAGAACGACATCACCGAGACGGCAAAGACCATCGAGCTCTACGCGACTGACTCGATCTCGCTCAACGTCGGCAACAATTCGATCACCATCGACAAGGACGGCAACATCAAGCTGCACGCGGACGGCACGATCACCCTGGAGGCCGGCCAGGACATCGCCCTGAGCGCCGGCGGCATGGTCGCCTTGAAGGGCGGTGGCTCGACGCTGAGCGTTGGGCCGGGCCACAAGGTCGTCTCCGACCCGGAGCTGAAGCCCGGCAGCACCGACATCGCGCAGATCGCCGGCATCGGCGTGAAGAACGTGGTCAAGGAGGCGGGCGCGCCGGGGTTCGTCGCCGATATGGCCGGCTGGGTCACCATGAAGGTGAGCAAGTCCATCCCTCTCGTTCAAAAGGGCGAGAAGGCCCTGCAGGATTATTTCAGCGACGAGGCCATCGAGGAGCGTCGGAACGATCCGATGACGTCGCTGACCTCGGATGGCCTCGCCGGCTCGATCTTCGATACGCGGGGTCAATGATCCGGCCGGCAACAGGATGAAGACGATACGCGCGCTGTTGACCTTTCACGGCCGCCTCGGCCGGCTGCCGTTCGTGCTCGCGATGGTCGCCGTTGCGCTGTTCGCCTATTCGGTTCCCCTGCAGCAACTCGTCGACATGGCGATCCATTCGGTGGATCCGACCTATCCGCTGGACAGGATTCCACTGGCCCGCGACGCGCCCAACCTGCCCGGCGCCTTGGCCGCCGCAATCCTGGTTCTCGCTGCGGCGCTGGTGATCGCCCTCGTCTGGGGAAGCCTCTCGGCCTTGGCCCGGCGCTTTCACGACATCGGTCTGTCGGCTTGGCTCGTCGTGCCGGCCGTGGTGCTCGTCCTGCTCGTGCCGAACGTCGGGCCGGCTTTCCTTCCCCCGCTCGGAGTCCTGCTGCTGATTGCCCTCATGGGGCTGGCACCCGGCACACGTGGGGCCAATCGCTTCGATGCGGCCACAGCAGCCGAAAGCTAAAAACGACACACGGTTAGACGACGCGTGCTTGGGCGCGCATCCGCTCGCTCAGTGCAGCGTCGCCCGCCCACCTCGCGTCGCCGCAGGAGCCGGTTGCGCGCCCGTCTCGTCGAACAGCTCGGCGAGCTTTTCCGTCATCACGCCGCCGAGCTCTTCCGCGTCGACGATCGTCACCGCTCGGCGGTAGTAGCGCGTCACGTCGTGGCCGATGCCGATGGCGATCAGCTCGACGGGCGAGCGCGTCTCGATCTCCTCGATGATGTGGCGTAGGTGCCGTTCGAGGTAATTGCCGGGGTTCACCGACAGCGTGGAATCGTCGACCGGCGCGCCATCCGAGATCATCATCAGGATGCGGCGCTGCTCGGGCCGGCCGAGCAGGCGCTTGTGTGCCCAGTCGAGCGCCTCGCCGTCGATGTTCTCTTTCAGCAGCCCCTCGCGCATCATCAGCCCGAGATTCCTCCGCGCGCGGCGCCAGGGGGCGTCGGCACTCTTGTAGATGATGTGGCGCAGGTCGTTGAGGCGACCCGGCGAGGCCGGCTTGCCAGCCTGCAACCACGCCTCGCGCGCGAGGCCGCCCTTCCAGGCGCGGGTGGTGAACCCCAAAATCTCGACCTTGACGCCGCAGCGCTCGAGCGTGCGCGCCAGAATGTCCGCGCAGGTCGCGGCGACCGTGATCGGGCGCCCGCGCATCGAGCCCGAATTGTCGAGCAGCAGCGTGACGACCGTGTCGCGGAAGTCGGTGTCCTTCTCGCGCTTGAACGACAGCGGCTGGTTCGGATCGATGATGATGCGCGGCAGGCGCGAGGGATCGAGCATCCCTTCTTCGAGGTCGAATTCCCACGAGCGGTTCTGCTGCGCCATCAGCCGGCGCTGGAGGCGGTTCGCGAGCCGCGCGACGATCGAGGAGAGATTCTGCAATTGCTTGTCGAGGAAGGCGCGCAGCCGCTCGAGCTCTTCAGGATCGCACAGCTCCTCGGCCGTCACGATCTCGTCGTTGCCGCGGTTGTAGGCGCGGTACTCCGGCCCGCGCGGCTCGTTGCGGCCCTGCGCGGGCGCGCGGCGCGCATCCGAGGCCTGCTCGGAATCGGAATAATCGGCCTCGTCGGCGGATTCGCCGCTCGGCGCCTCCGCGGAATCCATCGCCGAATCGTCCATCTCCTCGGAGGACGCCTCCGCCTTCTCGCTCTGCTGGCCGTCGTCGGAGCGCTCGGCATCGCCCTGGCGCTCCTCGTCCTGCTGGTCCTCGTTGTCGGCCTCGTCGTCGCGCGACTCGTCGTCGTCCTCCTGGTCGGCGCCCGTCTCCTCGCCCATGTCGAGCGCGGCGAGCAGCTTGTGGACGGATTGCGCGAAGGCCTTCTGGTCCTCCATCGTCGCGCCGAGCTTGTCGAGATCGCGCCCGATGCGTTCCTCGATCCACGGGCGCCACAGGTCGACGACGCGCTCGCCGCTCTTCGGCGGACGCATCCCGGTCAGGCGCTCGCGCACCATCATCGCCAGCGCCTCCTCGAGCGGCGCATCCTCGCGCCGCGACACCTCGGACAGCCGGGCGCGCACGAGACGGTCGTCCAGCATGGCAGCGAGGTTGCCGGCGACGCCTTCCATGCGGCGCGCGCCGATCGCCTCGACGCGGGCCTGCTCGACGGCATCGAAACAGGCGCGGCCGCCCGCCGTCTGCGGCATCAGGCGGCGGTGGATGTTGCCGTCGTGGCAGGTGAGACGCAGCGCCATCGCGTCGGCGTGGCCGCGCACGATCGCCGCGTCGCGCGCATCGAGCTTGCGCGGCGGCTCGGGCAGGCGCGCCTTGATGCCTTCGGACGCGGTGACGAGGCTCGGCCGCTCGGGCGCGTAGGTCACCTCGAGGTCGGGCGACCGGGCGAGCGCGCGCATGCAGCCGGCCACCGCGCGCTTGAACGGCTCCTGCGGCGCGTCGGTCTTGCTTGGTGGCTTGTGGTTTGAAGCCAAATCAGCTCATCACGACGTTGACGGCGCTCTCCGGCAGCTCTTGGCCGAAGCAGCGCTGGTAGAACTCGGCGACCAGCGTGCGCTCCAGCTCGTCGCACTTGTTGAGGAAGGTGAGCCGGAAGGCGAAGCCGACGTCGCCGAAGATCTCGGCGTTCTCGGCCCACGTGATCACGGTGCGCGGGCTCATCACCGTCGACAGATCGCCGGCGATGAAGGCGTTGCGGGTGAGATCGGCGACGCGCACCATCTTCGAGACCGTCTCGCGACTGCCCTTGATGAGCTTGGTGCGGCCGTCCTTGGCCACAACCGCGTCCTTGCCCTTGGCATCGCCGACCTCGGCGCCGAAGCGCGGCACCTTGGCCATCACAATGTCGACCTCGCGGTCGTGCGGCAGGTAGTTCAGGGTCGCGACGATCGACCAGCGGTCCATCTGGCCCTGATTGATCTGCTGCGTGCCGTGGTAGAGGCCGGACGTGTCGCCGAGGCCGATCGTGTTCGTCGTCGCGAACAACCGGAATGCGGGATGCGGCCGGATCACGCGGCTTTGGTCGAGCAGGGTCAGGCGCCCGGCCGTCTCCAGCACCCGTTGGATGACGAACATCACGTCGGGGCGGCCGGCATCGTATTCGTCGAAGCACAGCGCGACGTTGTTCTGCAGCGCCCAGGGCAGGATGCCGTCCTTGAACTCGGTGACCTGCTTGCCGTCCTTTAGGACGATCGCGTCCTTGCCGACGAGGTCGACGCGCGAGACGTGGCTGTCGAGATTGATGCGCACGCACGGCCAGTTGAGCCGCGCCGCGACCTGCTCGATGTGCGTCGATTTGCCGGTGCCGTGGTAGCCGGTCACCATCACGCGCCGGTTGCGCGCGAAGCCGGCGAGGATCGCGAGCGTCGTGTCCTTGTCGAAGAGATAGTCGGGATCGAGGTCCGGCACGTGCTCTTCGGCCTTCGCATAGGCCGGCGCCTCCATGTCGCTGTCGATGCCGAACACCTGGCGGACCGAGACCTTCATGTCCGGCATGCCGCCGGACCTGGCCGCGTCGATCGTCACGCTCTCCATGAGCCTTCTTTCTTCTCTCTCGTTCGGGCTCCCGTCTCGGGAGGTTCGCCGCTCAGGCGAGCTTGACGGACTTCAGGTAGTTGTACGCGCGGATGATCTCGCGCAACCGGTCCTCGTTCGAGCGGTCGCCACCGTTGGCGTCGGGGTGCAACTGCTTCACGAGGTCCTTGTATCTCGCCTTCACGGTCGGCGCGCCGGCCGTTTCGTCGAGGCCGAGCTTGTCGAGCGCCTTGGCCGCGGCGATGTTGACGCGCGGCCGCGGCGGCTCACGTGTACGGCCACCTGTCCTCGCCTCGGTCTTCGCACGAAACATGCCGAGGGGGTCGCTCGTTCCCTCCTTGTCGCCTTCCTCACGGAAGCCTTTCGCGGTCTTGTTCGAGCCCATCGTCCAGGTCGGACGGTGGCCGGTGAGCGCGTCGCGCTGGTAGTTCGCGACGTCGTCAGCGCTCATACCGTTGAAATAATTGTAGGAGGCGTTGTACTCGCGGACGTGATCCAGGCAGAAGCAGAAGAACTGGCCCTCCCGGTCGCGCCCTTGCGGCGCACGGAACGGGCCGGGCTGCTTGCAACCCGGATAATTACAGAGCACCTCCTCGACAGCGGGCGCTGGCCGCGTGTCTCGGGCGGTTCGTATGCGGTCGAAGAGTCGCGAGTTCAGGTTCATGGTCGTGGCATTATGGGCGTGTTTCGACGGGCATCAAGCGGCAGGCGACACGATCACGCGGGCCGCGACATCCAGCCTCGGCACGCCATGTAACCGGCAAACGTCACGGCGCATAGGCGCCGCAGCAAAAGGATATCGACATGACCGACGGGATCGTCGCGGATCAGATGAGGCGGACGCTCACCGAAGCTCTAGCGCCATCGTCGCTCGAGGTGATCGACGAGTCTGCGCGCCATGCCGGCCATGCGCATGTCGTGTCGCGTCCCGGCAGCGCACAGGGCTTGGGCGAGACGCATTTCCGTATCAAGGTGGTCTCTGAAGGCTTCCGCGGCAAGAGCCGGCTCGATCGGCACCGCGCCATCAACGCGCTGCTCGCCGACGAGTTGACGCCGGACGGCGTCCACGCTTTGGCGATCGAGGCCCGCGCCCCCGGCGAGTGAGACGCCTTGAATCTGCCGCTTAGGGCGGCGATGAGGGCCAAGGGGGTGATGGCGGCGCAACGATCGATCGCCAACGTTGCCTCCAGAGTCACCGCAACGGGCCTTCCCAGCTGAAAATCTCTTCGCTAGGGTCATGACAGCGTTGGATAAAGTTTGATGCGCCGACCTAGCGACGTCCGCCGGCTTCTCTCCTCCTTCCTGGTCGTTTGCGTCGCGGCCCTTGGCGCCAGTCGCGCCGATGCCACGCCGGCCCTGACCATGGATGTGGCGACCGGCGATGTCCTCTATCAGCAGGACGCCACGCAGCCGTGGTTTCCCGCCTCCACCACCAAGCTGATGACGGTCTATGTCGCGCTCTCCGCGGTGCGCGACCATCAGATCGCGATGAACACGCCGCTCGTCGTCTCGGCCCGCGCGCACAAGATGCCGCCGTCGAAGATGGGCTTTGCCGTCGGCACGCAGGTGACGCTCGAAAACGCGCTGAAGATGCTGATGGTGCGCTCGGCCAACGATGTCGCGATCACCGTCGCCGAGGGCATCGGCGGCTCGGTCGAGGGCTTCGCCGACGACATGAACCGCGCTGCCGCGCAGCTCGGCATGCGCGAATCTCATTTCGTCAACCCGAATGGGTTGCCGGCATCGGACCATTATTCCTCGGTGCGCGACATGGCGATCCTGGCGCGCGCGCTCTACACCGAGTTTCCCGACGAAGCGGGCCTCTTCAACCTCGGCGAGCTTTCGCTCGGCGCCGAGCTGATCCCGAACCACAACAATCTGCTCGGCCGCTACCCCGGCGCCGACGGCATGAAGACGGGCTTCACCTGCGCCGCCGGCTTCAACGTCGTCGCCAGCGCCTTCCGCGACGGGCGTCGCATCGTCGCCATCGTGTTCGGCGCGCCGTCCGTCCCGACGCGGACGCAAAAAATCGCTGCGTTGTTCGACCGTGCCTTCGCCAATGTCGATCGCCCGAGCGGCTCGGTCCTGTCCCTGGCCTCCGTTGGTGGCGACCCGCCGGATATGCATGGTCCCATCTGCTCGGGCGCTCGCGGGCGGCTGATCGCGCAGTTCCAGTCCGAGGTCGAGCAGCTCGACCAGCCGCTGCAGCCGGGCGGCAGCACCGGCATCGGGCTCTCCGCCCTCAACCCGGCCGGCGCGATGCTGTTCGGCTCGGCTGCCCAGGCCCCCGTGAGTGCGGGGGCGCCGACGGCGGAGCGCATCTCGACGATGCCGCCGCCGGTCTTCGATCCCGTCCCGGTCCGCATCGGCGCCGACCCGGGCTACACCGGCGTCGTCGCCGAGGCGCGTGCGGCCAATACGCCGATCGGCACCAGCACGCCGCCCATCACGGCCGAGGCCTACGCCGCCCCGACGATTCAGCCCGTCGTCGGCCTCTCGCCGCTGCAGGTCGATCCGACGGCGCTGCCGTTGCGCGGACGTCGCGGCAAGTTCGCGCGGGTCCCGCGCCGCGGCCGCGTCACCATGAAGGCCGCCGCAGAGGCACCGAAGACGAAGATCCTCGCCGGTGCCGAGGGCGGGAACGAAGCCCCCAACGACCCCGAGCCGAAGAAAGCCAGCGCGAAAGCCAAGCCGCACGCTGCAGCACATGGCAAGACGGCCGACAAGCAGCGCGAGATCGGCGACGGCGGCGATGCGGCCAAAGACAAGGGCAACGGCCACGGCAAGAAGACCGTTGCCAAGAAGGCCGAGCCGAAGAAGGTCGAGGCCAAGAAGGTCGAGGCCAAGAAAGCCGACAAGCCGCACAAGGTTGTCGCCAAGAAGCCGGAACCGAAGAAGGTCGCCAGGGCCAAGTCAAAGGCCGATGCCACCAATTGAACGGTCGTCCGGCGCGATGCGGCGCCGGCGGCTGGTCTCGTCGATCCTGATCTGCCTCGCGACACTCGGCCCGTCGCGCGCCCTGGCGACGCCGGCGCTGACGATGGATTTTGCGACAGGCGACGTCCTCTACGCGCGCGATGCGACGCAGCCCTGGTTTCCCGCCTCCACCACCAAGCTGATGACGGTCTACGTCGCGCTCTCCGCGGTCCGCGACCACAAGATCGCGATGAACACGCCGCTCGTCGTCTCGGCCCGCGCGCACAAGATGCCGCCGGCGCATATGGGCTTCCCCGCCGGCACGCAGGTGACGCTCGAGAACGCGCTGAAGATGCTGATGGTGGAATCGCCCAACGACATCGCCATCACGATCGCCGAGGGCGTCTCCGGCTCGGTCGAGGCGTTCGCCGACGACATGAACCGCGCCGCCGCGCATCTCGACATGCACGAGTCGCATTTCGTCAATCCGAACGGCCTGTCCGCGCCCGACCATTATGCCTCGGCGCGCGACCTGGCGCTCGTCGCCCGCGCGCTGCTGATCGAGTTTCCCGAAGAGGCGAAGCTCTTCGACATCGGCGAATTGGCGCTGGGCAAGAAGCGCATCCAGAACACGAATGTGCTGCTCGGGCGCTATCCCGGCATGGACGGGATGAAGACGGGCTACACCTGCGCCGCCGGCTGGAACCTGGTCGCTACCGCCTTCCGCGGCGGCCGCCGGCTCATCGTTGTCGTGCTCGGCGGCCCGACGGCGGACCTGCGCAACGAGATGGTCGTCGACCTGCTCGACCGAGGCTTCGCCGGGATCGACCAGCCGCGCGGCTCGATCCTGTTGTTACCGGCATCGACCGAGGCCGCCCCACCGGACCTGCACGATCAGGTCTGCGCCAAGGACGGCCCCGTGACCGCCGACTTCGAGGCCGAGGTCGCGCAGCTCGACTTACCTTTGTCGGCGTCGGCCGGCATCGCGGCGCTGGCCAATCCGGACAATGCGCTTCTCAAGGCGCCCGCGGCGCCCAACACCGGCGTGGCCGCGCGCATCGCCGCCCTGCCGCCGCCTGTCTTCACCCCGTTGTCCGTGCGGATCGGCGCCGACCCCGGCTACCACGGGGTGGTGGCGCAGCCGCGCGCCCCGCATGCCCCGATGGGGACCGCGACCAAGCCCATGACCGCCGACGCGGCGGCGAAGAAGCGCCCGGGCAAGCAACGCGCCGCCGGCGGGGTCGGCAAGACCCAGACACCCGCCAAGGTGCCGCACGACGCCGCAGCCAAGGTGAAGAAGCCCAATGCCAGCTGACGAGACCCCAGCCGCAGCGCACGTGCGGCGACCGCCGCCGCCGTTCGACCTCGTCGTCGTCACCGGCTTTCTCGGTGCGGGCAAGACCACGCTGCTCAATCGCCTGCTGCGCGATCCCGCGCTCTCCGACACGCTGGTCCTGATCAACGAGTTCGGCTCGGTCGGCCTCGACCACCATCTCGTCGAGCGCGTCGACGGCGACATGCTGGTGATGACCTCGGGCTGCCTCTGCTGCTCGATCCGCGGCGATCTCGTCGCTACGCTCGAGGACGCGCTGCGCGCCCGCGACAACGGCCGCATGACGCCGTTCACGCGCGTGCTGATCGAGACCACGGGCCTCGCCGACCCCGCGCCCGTGCTGCACACGGTGATGGCGCATCCCTACCTGCGGCTGCGCTTCCGCCTGCAGGCGGTCGTCGCCCTCGTCGACGCGGTCCTCGGCGCCGCCACGCTCGACGCGCACCAGGAAGCTGTGAAGCAGGTCGCGATGGCCGACCGCCTGGTCCTCTCCAAGGCCGATCTCGCCCGAGACACAACAGCGCTCCGCGACCGCCTCGCCCGGCTCAATCCCGGCGCACCGCTACTTCCAGCCGAAACGGCCAGCGTCGCCAACCTGCTCGGCGGCGTGTCATACGATCCTGTCGCACGCGGGGCGGATGCGGCGGCCTGGCTCGCCGCCGAGGCGCACGAGGCCGGGCACGTCAGCCATGGCCATGGCCACGACCACGACCACGACCACCATCACCATGATGTGAACCGCCACGATTCGCGCATCCGCTCGTTCAGCCTGCGATGGCCGCGGCCGGTCTCGCCGACGGCGCTGTCGCTGTTCCTCGATCTGCTCGTCTCGGCGCACGGCGCACGGCTCTTGCGCTTCAAAGGCCTCGTCGCGCTCGCCGACGATCCCGCGCGGCCCGCGGTGGCGCACGCCGTCCAGCACGTCGTCCACCCTCTGCAGCGCCTCGACGCCTGGCCCGACGACGACCATGGGACGCGCATGGTCTTCATTGTGCAGGATCTCGACGAGGCCTTCGTCGCGGGCCTCTGGTCGGCGGCCGCCGGCGAGCCGGGCGTGGACCGGGCCGACCCCAGCGCGGCCAACCCGCTGGCGCCTGCACCGGGCGGCCTATTGGCCTGATTCCCGTCAGACTTTCTTCACCGCGTTAAGCTTGAGGTGCCGCTGCGTAAACGCGGATCAAGGTTTGGCGCGCATCTTGTTGGCATCCTCACTTGCCGAGGAAATCGCGGGTGCCCTGTGTCGATTTGGAGCGCACTACCGGGAGAGGCGGCTCGTTTGGACGCATCACGGTGCTGGACCGTCGAGGATGATGTGACGCTGCCCGACGTGCTCGTTGCCGAGCCGCCGGACGACGAAGCGTCGAGCTTGCTCCCTCGCCTCACCGTCGAGCAGGCGGACCTGCGCACGCTGCTCGGCTACCAGGAGGCCTGGGCCCGCCTCGCAGACGAGGCCCTCGATCCCAACATCTTTCTCGATCCGGCTTTCGCGCTGCCGCTGGTGCAGCACATCGGGCCGTCGCAGCGCCCGCTCTTCATCCTTGTCTGGCAGGAGAGCGACACGACCTCGTTCGGCCGGCTCGTCGGGCTGCTGCCGATCTCCAAGCGGATCGTGCCGGGTGACCGGGTCGCGCGCGGCTTCGCCCACGAACAGATCTGCCTCGGCCAGCCCTTGCTCGACCGCGAGCTCGCCGATGCGGCGTGGAAAACCCTGCTCGACTGGCTCGGCGCCGGCCACGCCCGCCTCGCACTTCGGCTGCGCCGGATCCCCCGCGACGGCCTCTTCTTCCAGCGCCTGATCGAGCCGACGCTCGGCACGACGGGCCATATGCTCGGCGAGCACCGCCGCGCTTGCCTGCACGCCCGCGAACCCGCCGCCGTGACGACGGTCGCGAGCTTCCGCTCGGCTAAGCGGCGCAAGGAATCGCGCCGGCTCCGACGCCGGCTGGCCGATTGCGGCGACCGCACCTATTCGAGCGCCGCGACACCGACCGAGATCAAGCACGCGACGGAGCGTTTCCTGGCGCTCGAGTTCAACAGCTGGAAGGGCACCCACGGCAACGCGCTGCTCGAGGATGCCGGTCTCGCCACCTTCACGCGCAGCATGACCCGGCTGATGGCCGAGGACGGCAAGTGTCGCATCGATTCCCTGGAGATCGACGGGCGCCCGGTCGCGATGGGGATCGTCGTGACCTCGCACGGGCGCGCGCATTTCTGGAAGACCGCCTTCGACGAGCGCTACGCGGCGCTGTCGCCCGGCGTCCAGCTGACGCTCGAGCTCACCGAGATGCAGCTTGCTGATCGCGGCGTGCGCCTCACGGATTCCTGCGCCGCGCCCGACCATCCGATGATCGACCGCGTATGGCCGGACCGCCTGGCGCTCGTCGATGTCATGGTCGACCTGCATCCCGACGAACCCGCGTCGTTCCGCGCCGTTTATACCATCGAGCGGCTGGCGATCGCGGGACGCGCCCGGGCAAAGGCCCTGGTGCTCGGCTTGCGCGCCCTTGCCCGCCGTCGAAAAGGCAAAGCGCGACCGGAGCGCAAGGACGGACCCGAGAGGCAATGGAGCACGACAGGCAGCGTCTCGACCGATGGATCTGGTTCGCCCGCGTCGTGAAGAGCCGCAGCCTAGCCGCGAAGCTCGTCGAGGGGGGGCACGTGAGGGTGAACGGCCAGAGGGGGGCTGGCTCCGCCAAGCCGATCGGCATCGGCGACGTGCTCACTATCGCGCTCGATCGTGAGGTCCGCGTGCTCGAGGTCGCGGCGCTCGGCGAACGTCGCGGTCCCTTCAAGGAAGCCCGGCTGCTCTACCGGGACCTGAACGAGCAAAAGACGAGCTGCGCGTGACGCACCCGCCTCCGCTTGCCTTGCGGTCACGAAGCGAATAGCAAGCCGAAAACCTCAACCCCATCTGGCAGACGCGGAGCCGGCCGTGCTCGGCCGGGAAGGATCAATCAATGACGTATGTGGTCGTCGAGAATTGCATCAAGTGCAAGTACACCGACTGCGTCGAGGTGTGTCCGGTCGACTGCTTCTACGAGGGCGAGAACATGCTCGTCATCCATCCCGACGAATGCATCGACTGTGGCGTCTGCGAGCCGGAATGCCCCGCCGAGGCGATCAAGCCCGATACGTCAAAAGGTCTCGAGGATTGGCTGAAGCTCAACCTCGACATGGCCAAGAGCTGGCCGAATCTAACCAAGAAGCGCGATCCCCTGCCGGACGCCAAGGCAATGGACGGCAAGGACGGCAAGCTCGCAGACTTCTCGCCGAACCCGGGCGAAGGCGACTGAGCCCTCCCGGCAAGATCATTTTTTGCGCAATTTCAGGTTTTACATCACGTCGGCGTTAACTATTCGCCGGGTGAACGGCGGCCAACCGCCCGGATTCATTGATTTTCAGCCGATTGTGTGATACCGGTTAGTTAATGACCGATATCCTGCAAATCTCCACCACCTGCCCGGCTTCTTCGCCGCGCGGGGTGGAGCAGCGCCGGTAAGCGGTCGAATTTCCCAAAACGGCGCCGCTTAGACCGGCGTGATCAAGACGTGCCCTGACGCCCTCGCGGCACGTCTTATTCGATCACGCTCCTAAGCCGTCCGATCTCAGGAGAGGCGCTCATGTCGCCGAGAACCAAGCCCGCCGCGCGGGACCGCAAGCCGGCGAAAGCCGTGTCGGGCAAGACCGCCGCGACCAAAACGGCCTCGGCCAAGGCATCGAAGCCGGTGACTTCCAAGTCGGTGACCTCGAAGACGACTGCCAAACCTGCGACCGCGAGAGCGGCTTCGGTCAAAGCAAAGACCACTTCCAAGTCATCAGCGCGTAGCGTCAAGCCTGTGGCCGCGTCAAGGGCTGCGGCACGGACGGCCGCGCAGCCGGCGGCGTCCGTGAAGCGCGCCAGCGCGACCAAGGCGCCTCCGGCCCGCGCGAAGACGGCTGCTACGACGGCCCGCGCCCGGACGGCGGCGAAGAGCCCCGCCGCGACGACGGCCCGAACGACAGCGAAGACGACGTCCAAGGTCGAGAAGACCAAGGCGACGAGCAAAGCGACGGCGAGCAAGGCCAAGGCGTCCGGCACGGTCGCCAAAGTCACAAAGAGCGCCGCCAAGAGCACTGCCAAGCCGGCGGCCGCCAAGGCCCCGGCGAAGACAAGCACGCCGCCGGCGAAGGCTGCCAAGCCCGCGCCGAAGGCGACCACGATTTCCACCAACACGGCGGCCCCGAAGGCCGCCGCTCCGACCGAACGAAAGGCGACGATGCCCACCAAGAAGAACGCCGCGGACGCAATCGCGACCCCGAAGACGAAGAGCGCAGCCGCGGCCAAGCCGACGACGCCGTCGTCGGCCTCCGCCGGCGTCAAGACCTCGACGAAATCGGCTGCCAAGCCGAGCCCCGTCAAGTCGAGCGCTACCCGTCACGCGGCCGCGGCCTTCGTTGCGGCGCGCAAGAAGATGACGTCGGCCGCGAAGCCGACGCCTGCCTCCGAAACTGTCGATGCTTTGAAAGGTGTGGTCCAAGTGGCTGACAAGCAGGTGGCTGACAACAACGCGAAGAAGACCGTCGACGAGCGCGCGGCGCCTGCCGCGGCTTCGGCCGCCGCCGAGGCGCCGGCTCCCGCGCCGGTTGCGGTCGCGCCCATGCGTCCGATGATGCCGCAGCGCCCGTCGGCCCTCGCCGCCCGGCCGAAGCCGACCGGCAAGGCGCCGACGTTCAAGACCGGCGAGTACATCGTCTATCCGGCGCATGGCGTCGGCGAGATCATCGCTGTCGAGGAGCAGGTCGTCGCCGGCTACAAGCTCGAACTGTTCGTCGTGTCCTTCATCAAGGACAAGATGATCCTCAAAGTGCCGCTGCCGAAGGCGGCGAGCGTCGGCATGCGCAAGCTCGCCGACGCCGCCGTCATGAAGCGTGCGCTCGACACGCTCACCGGCCGCGCGCGCGTCAAGCGCACGATGTGGTCGCGCCGCGCGCAGGAATACGAGGCGAAGATCAACTCCGGCGACCTCGTCGCGATCGCCGAGGTCGTGCGCGACCTCTATCGCTCCGACGCGCAGCCCGAGCAGTCCTACTCCGAGCGTCAGCTCTACGAGGCGGCGCTCGACCGGATGGCCCGCGAGCTCTCCGTGGTGCAGAAGCTGACCGACACCGAGGCGCTGAAGGTGATCGACAGCCAGCTGCAGAAGGGCCCGCGCCGCACCAAGGCCGACGAGGCCGAAGGCGACGACGAGGGCGACACCGAGACGACCGAGGCCGAGACCAACGTGGGCGAGGCGGCGTAAGCCACCAGCTCGGACAAGCAAACAAGGGGCGTCGATCCGCTGGGATCGGCGCCCTTTCTCTTTGGACGGTGGTTACGCCGGCACGATCGTCGGGATCGACATGATGACGCGGGTGCCGCGGTGGCTCGTGTCGTCGCTGCGGCTGGCCTTGAGGCTCGCGACCATCGCGCGGACGATACGCGTGCCGAGCCCGGTGCCCTTGGGCTGCTCGCCGGCGGAGAGACCGACGCCGTCGTCCTCGACGACCAGCGACAAAGCCGACGGCTCGCGGCGCAGCGCGACCCTGATCTCGCCGGGCTCGCCTTTCGGGTAGGCGTATTTGAAGGCGTTGGTCACGAGCTCGGTGACGATGACGCCGAGCGACACGGCCTGGTCGGTCGCCATCTGCACCGGCTCCGCCTCCAGCTTGATCAGATGCGCCGTGCCCTGCGAGGAGAGCGCCGTGCCCAGCTCCTCGATAAGCGCCGTCAGATAGGCATCCATCTCGATGACCGAGATATCGTCGGACGTGTAGAGCCGGCGGTGGATCTGCGCGATCGCGCTGATGCGCACCTGGACGTCGGCCAGAGCCTCGCGCGCCTCGGCATGATCGGGGCCGAGCGCCTTCTGCTGCAGGTAGACGAAGGAACCGACAAGCGCGAGCGAGTTGGCGACGCGGTGGTTGACCTCGCGCAGCAACGCCTCAGCCCGCTCGCGCGCCTCGCGCATCTCGCGCTCCGCCTCGATCTTCTGGCGCCGCAGCCGCTCCTGCGCGACGGCGCCGTCGATCGCATTCTGCAAAAGCTCGATGAAGACGCCGCCGACGTCCTTGATCACGTAGTCAGCGGCGCCGGCCTTCAGCGCGGCGATCGCGATACGTCCCTCGTCCGAGCCGGACACATAGACGACGGGCGGATGATCCGGCATCGGCCGGATCTCGGCGAGGACTTCGAGACCTTCCTTGCCCGGCATGAAATGGTCGAGCGCGACGGCATCGAAGCGCTCGCGGCGAAGGAGATCGAGCCCCTCTGCGCCGCCTTCGGCGAGCACGACCTCGTAGCCTTGGCGCGACAGCTGGCGCTGCACGAGTCGACGCAGAGCCGCGTCGTCGTCGATGTAGAGCAGCCGCGTCGTGCCAACGCTTTCGGTCATGCCTGGCTGTAGGTCATAGCTGGCTTTCAATCATGGCTGGCCGGGCACCTGCATGATCGACAGGAACAGGCCGAGCTGCCGGATCGCGGTCGCGAAGGTCTCGTACTCGACGGGCTTGGTGATGTAGACGTTGCAGCCGAGCGCGTAGCAGCGCTGGATCTCGCGCTGGTCGTCCGTCGTCGTCAGGATCACGACGGGCGCGTGCTTGAGCCGTTCATCGGCCTTGATCTTTTCCAAGATGTCCGTGCCGCTCATGTCGGGCAGGTTGAGGTCGAGCAGCACGAGCAGCGGCCCATTGTTGCGCACCGCCGGCTCGAAGAGATGGCGCAGAGCTGCCGTGCCGCTCTCGAAATGCACAATGGCGTTGTTTACGCCGGCGCGGCGGATGTTCTTCTCGATCAGGCGCGCGTGACCGGGATCGTCCTCGATCATGACAATTTCGACGGGGATCTGGGACATCAGGCGGCTCTCGTCTTGGTCGTGGAGGCTTGCTTGGCGGTCGGCGTGGCTTTGGCCGACCGGGTCGAGAAGGTGGCGGGCAAGGTTACCGTGAAAGTGGAACCCTTGCCGAATTCCGAGCGGACCGCAACGTTGCCACCCAGCCGACGGGCAAGATTGCGGACATAGGCGAGGCCGATTCCCTCGCCCGGCTTGTCCTGCTCACCCGAACGGCGGAAAAGCTCGAAGACGCGCTCGTAGTCCTTGGCCTCGATGCCGCGGCCATTGTCCTCGATCTCGTAGTGCACGTAGGCGCCCTGCTTGCGTCCGCGCACCTCGATCAGGCCCGGGCGGCCGGGCTTCAGATATTTGACCGCGTTCTCGATCAGATTGCCGAAGATCTGCTCGATCGCAAGCTTGTCGGAGACCAAGCCCGGCAGATCGTCGGCCGCGACGAGCTTCGCATCGCCGCTCTCGAGCTGCTGCGACAGGCTCTCGCCCTGCGCCACGACGAGCGCGCGCAGATCGATCTCCTCCGGCGTCAGCACGCGGCGCCCCTCGCGCGACAGCTTGAGGATCGCGTTGATCAGCCGATCCATCTTCGAGGTCGAGGAGCGGATGAAGCCGAGCGCCTCGGGTAGATCGGTAAGAATCGCCTCGCGCCGATCGGCGGTGACGAGCGCGGGCGACTCGCGCTCCACGTCGGCGAGAAAAGAGGCGACGTCGCCACGCACCGTATCGAGCTCGCTCGTGAAGCCCATCACGTTGACCAGCGGCGCACGCAGGTCGTGGCTGACGATGTAGGCGAAGCGCTGGATCTCGTCGTTGGCGTTCTGCAGCTCGCTGACACGATCGGCGACGATCGCCTCGAGGTTCTCGTTGGTGTGACGCAGCTCGTCCTGCGCGACGAGCAGGGTGCGCGTCGCGCGACCGCTCGCCGCGATCGCGTAGCCTGCGAGCGCGACGACCACGATCAAGCCGACGAGCGAAGCCCCGGCGAGCAGATGATTGCTGCTCTCGAGAACCGCCATCTGGCTGTTCTCGCTCCGGCCCTCCTCCCGCTCGATCGCGGCGATCGACCGGCGAACGTCCTGCATCAGGTCGTTGCCGATGTTCGAATTCACCTTGGCGAGGGCCGCGTCGCGCTCCCCCTTGCGCAAGAGGTCGACCGTGATCGCGAGCTCGCGGAGCTTGCCGTCGAGGGCTTGCGACAGACGCTCGATCTCCTCGGCCTGCGCGGGATTGCCAGCGACGAGACTTCGCAGGTCGCCGAGCGCTTTCGGCGCCTCGGTGCGTCCATGCTCGTAGGGCTTCAGATAATCCGCGTTGCCCGTCAGCAGATATCCGCGCTGGCCGGTCTCGGCGTCCTGCGCCATCGCGAGAAGACGGTAGGCGGAAGACCGCACCTCCAGCGTCCGCGAGACGCCCTCGGCGAAGTGCTGGTTCGTCACGACGAGGACGATGGAGCCAGCCGCGACGAGAAGCAGCAGAAGGAACCCGCCCACGAGGGGCGCTTGCCGCATCAGAGCGGCGCGGAGCGTGCTCGCGCGGCCGGAGGTCTCGGCGAGGGCCGAGCTCGTCGCCGTCATCTTGAAGCGTTCTCCCGCATGCATTGCCCGGCCGTGGCCGGTAGAACTTGGCCGACCGAGGCCGCTAGAACTTGGCCTGCCTAGGCCGGTAGGCGTGCCTATCGCAGAGGATCGGCGATTTTCCAAGGCAAACACGAGGCGTGCGCACGCCTCAGCGTCCGTCGGCGGTCACCTTGACGTAATCGATGAAGGCGCGCAGCGGCGCCGGCACCAGGCGGCGGCCGGGATAATAGAGGAATGGGCCGGGGAAGGACTGCCACCAGGGCTCGAGGACGGGCTCCAGCGCGCCGCTGTCGAAATAGGGTCGCAGCCAGTCCTCGAAGAGCGCCACGATTCCCACGCCGGCGACCGCCGCCTCCACCGCGAGGTCGGTCGCGGTGCCGACGCTGACCAGCAGCGGCCCCTGCGGCTCGACGCGGACGACCTCGCCGTCGCGCTCGAACTCCCAGACGATGACCGCGCCACTCGGAAAGCGCCCGCGCAGGCAGGCGTGGCCGAGCAGATCGCGCGGATGCGTCGGCCGCCCGCGCCGGTCGAGATAGGCGGGCGCCGCGCCGCAGGCGAATCGCTGCACGCGCGGCCCGATCGGGATCGCCACCATGTCCTGCTCGAGCCGCTCGTCGTAGCGCACGCCGGCGTCGCAGCCCGCCGCGAGCAGATCGACGAAGCTCTCCTCGGCGAGCACTTCGAGGATGATGTCGGGGTACGCGGCGAGGAAGCCGGGGATGATCTTGGGCAGCACGAGCTTCGAGACGGCTGTCGGCACGTTGAGGCGGAGCGTGCCGGCCGGCCGCTCCCGGTAGAGGTTCACGACGTCGAGCGCCGCCTCGACCTCCGCCAGCGCCGGCGTCAGCCGCTCGACGAGCCGCGCGCCGGCCTCCGTCGGCGAGACGCTGCGCGTCGTCCGGTTGAGAAGGCGCACGCCGAGCTGGCGCTCCAGCCGCCGCACCGCCTCGCTCAGCGCCGAGGCGCTGGCGCCGGCCTTGAGCGCGCCGCCGCGAAACCCGCCGGCGCGCACCACCGCGAGGAAGGCCTGCAGATCGCGGACGTCAGTCGTCATTGTACGAAATCCCGCACAGCCCGTGCCGATATCTCCGACTTATCGCACGATGGTGCAAGCCTTAGATGATCGCTCTCAAGCACAGGAGAGAACGATGGCCGCCATCGACACGCTCGGCACCTTCAAGCTCGGCGATCGTAACGTGAAACGGCTCGGCTACGGCGCGATGCAGCTCGCCGGCCCCGGCGTCTACGGGCCGCCGAAAGACCGCGACGCGGCGTTCGCCGTGCTGCGCGAGGCGGTCGCCCAGGGCGTCGACCACATCGACACCAGCGACTTCTACGGGCCGCATGTCGTCAACGAGCTGATCCGCGCGGCGCTCGCGCCCTACCCGCGCGACCTCACGCTGGTGACCAAGATCGGCGCCCGGCGCGGCACGGACAAATCCTGGAATCCCGCCTTCTCGCGCGAGGAGCTGACCCAGGCCGTGCACGACAATCTGCGCAATCTCGGTGTCGAGGCGCTCGACGTCGTCAATCTGCGGCTCATGTTCGATGTCCACGGCCCGGCCGAGGGCCCGATCGAGGCGCCGCTCGGCGTGCTCGCCGACCTGCAGCGCCAAGGGCTCGTCCGCCACATCGGGCTGAGCAACGCTACGCCCAAGCAGATCGCGGACGCACGCGGCATCGTCGAGATCGTCTGCGTGCAGAACCAGTACAATCTCGCGCATCGCGAGGACGACGCGCTGATCGACGCGCTCGCCGCCGCCGGCATCGCCTACGTGCCGTTCTTCCCGCTGGGCGGCTTCGCGCCGCTGCAATCGAAGACGCTCGACGAGGTCGCCGCCTCGCTCGACGCGACGCCGCTGCAGGTCGCGCTGGCCTGGCTCGCGCACCGCTCGCCGAACATCCTGCTGATCCCCGGCACCTCGTCGGTCGCGCATCTCAAAGAGAACCTTGCGGTCGCCGAGCTCGCACTGCCGGCCGAAGCGATGCGCGTGCTGGACGCGATCGCCGGCGCCAAGGCCTAGCCACATCGTTTGCATCCCCCGCGCGCGGCCTTATAGGAGAGCCACCGCGCGGGGGTTTTATGTCGAATATGCGTCTCGTCGTGGTCGGTGCGGCCGGACGCATGGGCCGCACCATCACGCGCCTGATCGAGGAAACCGGAGGCGCCGTTCTGTCCGGCGCGCTCGAGCACGCGGGCTCGCCGGCGCTGGGCGAGGACGCCGGCGCGCTGGCCGGCCTCAAGCCCTGCGGTGTCCCCATCACCGACGACGCGCTGCCGCTCGTCGTCGACGCGCAGGGCATCATCGATTTCTCGACGCCGGACACGAGCGTCGCGCTCGCGGCGCTGGCCGCGCAGGCCCGCATCGTCCACGTCATCGGCACCACCGGCTTTGCGCCCGAGCATCTCGCGGCGATCGAGGCGGCCTCGCGCCACGCGACGATCGTGCGCTCGGGCAACATGAGCCTCGGCGTCAACCTGCTCGCCGGCCTCGTGCGCCAGGCCGCGGCAGCGCTCGGCGAGAGCTTCGACATCGAGATCGTCGAGATGCACCATCGCATGAAGGTCGACGCGCCCTCCGGCACAGCGCTGCTGCTCGGCGAGGCGGCGGCGCAAGGGCTCGACAACACCCTCGACGCCGACCTCACAGACCGCGCCGTGCGCGGCCGCGACGGCCTGACCGGCGCGCGCGAGAGCGGCAAGATCGGCTTCGCGGCGCTGCGCGGCGGCACGGTCGTCGGCGACCACAGCGTCGTGCTCGCCGGCGCCGGCGAACGGCTCGAGCTGACCCACCGCGCGGAAGACCGCGCGATTTTTGCACGGGGCGCCATCAAGGCCGCGCTTTGGGCGCGCGACAAGAAGCCGGGACAGTACACGATGGCCGATGTCCTCGGCCTCACCGCGTAAGGAACACGAAGAATGGCGCACACGCTCGTCCTGCTCCGCCACGGCCAGAGCGAATGGAACGCGAAGAACCTCTTCACCGGCTGGCGCGACCCTGGCCTGACGCCGCTCGGCTTCGACGAGGCCGCAGCCGCCGGCCACGCGCTGAAGGAGCACGGCCTCGTCTTCGATCGCGGCTACATCTCCGATCTCAAGCGCGCGCTGGACACGATGACGACCGCGCTGCAGGCGCTCGACCAGACCGACCTGCCGCTGACGATGAAGGGCGCGCTGCGCGAGCGCGACTACGGCGACCTCTCCGGCCTCAACAAGGACGAGGCGCGCACGAAATTCGGCGAGGAGCAGGTCCACATCTGGCGCCGCTCCTACGACACGCGGCCGCCGGGCGGCGAGAGCCTGCGCGACACGGTCGCCCGCGTCGTCCCCTATTATTGCCAGGCGATCCTGCCCGGCGTGCTGCGCGGCGAGCGCACCCTGGTCGCCGCGCACGGCAACAGCCTGCGCGCTTTGGTGATGGTGCTCGACGGGCTCGACCCGTCCGAGATCGTGCGCGTCGAGATCGCGACCGGCGTGCCGATCGTCTACGAGCTCAACCCCGACGCCACGGTGAAATCGAAGGTCGTGCTCGACACCGACACCGAGCACCACGGGCCGGACGCTTAAGGCTCGGAGATCGCCGCGGCGAGCGTCATGACCGAGCGTTGCGCCCATTGCTGGAAACGCGGCCGCAGCAGCGCCGCCGCCTCCGGCACGGGTCGCGCCAGCGCGCTGCGATAGGCGCGGCGGAGCGCAGCGCAGCTGCCGCCGCCCGGTGCGCTGAAGGCGATCGGCGTCGGCCCCGCGTGCATCGAATGGCTGCCTGACGCGCCCACGCGCGGCGCCGTCATCGTCGCCCCGAGCAACGCGGAGATCTTGCCGACGGCAGCATCGTCCTTGTCGCCGTTGACGCTCGCGGCGGTGACGAGATCGCCCTGGCCGCCGATCGCCACGCAATCGTCAGCGTCGGCATCCTCCATCGCAGCGGCGACGAAACGCGCGAGATCGACCAGCGTCGTGTCGTTGGCGCCGGCCGCGGCCAGCGTCACCGCGCCGTCGGACAAGGCGTGCAGTCCGTCGACGACGCGCGCCTCCGACCAATCGTGCCGATAGGCTTCGAGATACCAGCCGGCGATGCGGTCGACGAGCGCCGGGCTCGTCGTCGCGAGCCCGGACAGGATCGGCACGTTGCGCAAGACCACGGCGCGTGCGCCCGCGAGCGTCGGCGTGGCGTCGAGGTTCGAGTCTGGCAGCCGGTCGCGATCGATGTAGGCGGTGACGACACGGGCTTCGGTGAGCCGGTCCGGCGCGGGAAACCACATGTCGTCGGGCGCGGCGGCAAGCGCCTGGTCGAGGAAGCTCTCGGTCACGCCCGCCACGCGATAGGCGGCGCGGACCGCGCTCGCGTCGCCGGCGAAGGTCTGGCCGAACAGGCCTTCCTCGTAAGGCGCGTGAAACCCGAGGCGCGCGTCGCGCAGCGCGAGGCGCTCGCGGCCTGCAACGAAGGCGAGCGTGCAGGCCGAGACGCAGAAGTCCGGAACGTAGGTCGTCAGGCGATGGCCGGCGATCACCGCGCCGAGCGCCTGCCCCTCGTCGGCGAGGCCACCCTCGCTGGTGAGATGGATGCGGGTCACGCGCGGATGCGCATCGAGGAGCGCCGCGAGGCGCGCCGCGTCGCCTTCGTGGATCTCGCCGGAGAAACGGATGTCGGTGCCGTCGGGGCCGAGCGCGATGATGGCGGGAATGCCGTCGCGGGCGTCGCCGAGGCTGTGCATCTCGACCGAGACATCGGTGAAGCTGCGGACGCCGAAGACCGCCGCAACGAGGACGAGCGCGACCGGCACCACCAGCCGCGGCAGGCCGTGTTTCACACGGGCGAGGCAGAGCGACGCGACGAACCCGGCGAGAAAGAAGACGAGAGCGCCCGCGGTCAGCGCGAGATCGGCGGTGTCGCTGAGATCGTCCGCCGCGACCCTGCGGCGAACCGCGAGGGCAACGCAGATGCAGAGCGGGACCAGCGCGAGGCGGAGCGCCTCACGGATCGCCGGCCTGTGCCGGCTCGAAAGCATCGCTCGGTCCTGCGGCGTGACGCGCTCTCCCAAGGCTCAGTGTGGCAAGTCGGCCCGTATGGCAGTCGGTGTGTAGCGGGCATGATCTGCCCGAAGCCGTTGAACCTCAAGCCGCTTTGCGGCGAATTTGTGCGGCGCGGAAACGTGCGGCGCGAGGCACGCGGCCTTTGGCACACGGACTGCTGCCGTAACGGCGAACACCGAGATCGAGCCCGCATCGGTGTCGTTTTGGGCCGCGAGCGCTTTCAGGCGGGACGCGGCCCCGGCGATACCGAAGCCTGGAGAGCCAGTATGAAACATCAGTCCACGCGCGAGCTCTTCGCTTATTGGAACGAGCTACGCGGCGCCCGCCGCGCGCCGGAGCGCGTCGATATCGAGCCGACCGCGATCCGGTCGGTGCTCGCCGACACGTTCATGCTCGAGGTCGACATGTCGCGCGGCTTTCCGATCCGGCTCGCCGGCACGCGCGTCAACGGCCTGCTCGACGCCGAGCAGAAGGGCCGTGACTTTCTCGCGCTGTGGCACGCCGCCGAGCGCCGCAACGTCGCCGCGGTTCTGATGACGGTGGCCGACGGCGCCTGCCCCGTCGTCGCCGGCGCGGTCGCAGCGCCGGTCGGGCAGGAGCCCACCCCCTTCGAGCTGATCTTCCTGCCGCTGCGCCACCACGGCAAGACGCACGCGCGCATCCTCGGCCTCATCAAGCCGATCGAAGCGCCGGCATGGCTCGGCCTGCTGCCGATCGGGGCGCTCAGCCTGAAGTCGCTGCGCATCGTCGAAGCCCGCGAGTCGGCACCGCAGAGTCTCGCCGTCGGCGCGGACACGGGCGCGAGCCCGATGCTGTTTGCCGATCCGACGCCGACGACGCGGCCCTACCTCCGCGTGATCCAGGGCGGCCGCTGAGAGCGATCTGACACCGCAAAGGTCGTCGACACGCACGAGCCTTCGCGGGCTCGTCACCCCCGCACGCGCCACATGGCAGAAAAAATGCTCGTCCACCATGCGTCCCCGTCATGCGGGATGCATTGCCGCGCTATAACAAGCGCGGCTCGGCACCGTCGTCCCGTGGAGGCATAAGTTGAACGTCCTGGCGCAGATTCTCCTTCGCATATGCCTCGTCGTGATCTTTCCGTTCTCGTCGCTCGACAAGATCTTCAACTGGCAAGGCGCCCTGAAACAGGCGGAGGGCGGCATCCTGCCCGGCGGCCCCGTCCTGCTCGTCGTGGCGATCCTGGTCGAGATCGGCACGTCGGTGCTGATCGTCGGCGGCGTCTTCGACCGCGCCGCGGCCGCGCTGCTCGCGTTCTATTGCATCGTCACCGCCCTGCTCTATCACCAGTTCTGGGCCTCGGGCGACTTCTTCGCCAAGGGCGAGAGCAAGGGTCGCGCGCACTTCTGGGATTTCTTGAAGAACTTCGGGCTCGTCGGCGGCCTCGGCTTCATCATCCTCGGCGCGCCGCTCGCCTCGGTCAGCTCGGTGCTCGAGCATCCCTTCTCCTCGACGCCGCCCTACGCGGAGACGGTGCCCGCGAGATAAGTCCAGCAAGGTGAATCATGGACGGCTTCGAGATCGTCGACCCCATCTTCAAGACCTACATCCTGGGCAACGCGCCGCTCGAGAAGCTCGGCGACGGCTTTCGCTGGACCGAAGGCCCGGTCTGGTTCGGCGACATGGCGATGCTGATCTTCTCCGACCTGCCGAACGACCGCGTCATGCGCTGGAGCGAGGCCGACGGCGTGCAGCTCTTCCGCAAGCCCGCCGGCTTCGCCAACGGCCACGCGCGCGACCGCAAGGGGCGCCTCGTCACCTGCTCGCATCGCGATCGCAACATCAGCCGTCTCGAGCACGACGGCGCGGTCAGCGTGCTCTGCGACCGCTACGAGGGCAAGCGGCTCAACGCGCCGAACGACATCGTCGTGAAATCGGACGGCACGATCTGGTTCACCGATCCGCATTATGGTTTGCAGACGGACTATGAAGGCGGCCGCCAGGAGCCCGAGCTCGGACCGGCCCTGATGCGCTACGATCCGCGCGACGGCAAGCTGACGGTGGCCGCCGACGATTTCGACGAGCCGAACGGGCTCTGCTTCTCGCCCGACGAGAAGAAGCTCTACGTCGCCGAAACCGGCAAGCTGTTCGCCGAGCCGCCCAAGCAATTCATCCGCGTCTTCGACGTCGGAGACGACGGCACGCTCTCAGGCGGCTATCTCTTTCACAAGGTGAGCCCCGGCTACGCCGACGGCTTCCGCTGCGACGAGCACGGCAACGTCTGGTCGTCGGCGGCAGACGGCGTGCATTGCATCTCGCCGCGCGGCGAGCTTCTCGGTAAGGTGCTCGTGCCGACGCTGACCTCGAACGTCGCCTTCGGCGATCGCAATCGCAGCCGGCTCTTCATCTGCGCCGGGCAGGCGATCTATTCGATCTTCCTCAACGTGCGCGGCGCAACCTGGCCGTAGACGAGGAGGCCACCAAGGAGACGATCGTGAGCGGACCCGAGATCACCCGCATCGCCTCCGTCGCGCTCGTCGTCGACGACATCACCGAGGCCGAGCTGTTCTTCGAGGAGACGTTCGACTTCGTCACGCTGGAACGCCGCGTCGGCGATCGTGGGCAAGCGGAGCTCTACGGCGTGCCGGACGCGCGCATCCGCGAGACGATCATGGAGCTCGACGAGCAGCGCCTCTCGCTCGTCGCCTTCGATGAGCCCGGCGCGCCCTACCCGCGCGGCAGCACCAGCTCCGACATGTGGTTCCAGCATTTCGCGATCATCGTCTCCGACATGGACAAGGCCTACGCGCGGCTGACGGACTCTCGGCGGTTCACGCCGATCAGCGAGGGCGGGCCGATCGTGCTGCCCGCCTCGTCGGGTGGCGTCACCGCCTTCAAGTTCCGCGATGGCGACGGCCACCCGCTCGAGCTGCTCGCGTTTCCCGCCGGCAAGGGGCCCGAGGCCTGGGAAAAGAAACGCGGCGACGGGCTCTTCCTCGGCATCGACCACACCGCGATCGCCGTGTCCGATACGGCACGCAGCATCGCCTTCTTCGAACGCGCCTTCGGCCTCTCGCTCGGTCCGCAGACCGAGAACGAGGGCCCCGAGCAGGCCCGCATGGACGCGGTGCCGGACGCCCGGGTCACCGTCTCCGGCCTGATGCCGAAGGCCGCGCCGCCGCATCTCGAGCTGCTCGGTTACCACGTCGGCAGCCAACGCCCGATCTCGGGCGCCACCACCTCGCGCGACATCGCCGCGACGCATGCCGTGCTCGACACGCCGGACCTTGCGGCCGTGGTCTACGCGCTCGAGCGCATCGACGCGCGCTTCGTCTCGCCCGGCATCGTGGCGCAGGCCGATGGCAGCGATGCGATCATGGTGCTCGATCCCGACGGCCATCGTTTCGTGGTGCGCCAGGCCTGACGGCCGTCCAGCTAGGCCTTTGCCGCACGATGGCCTAGACTGCGCCAAGCCTTCCGGCGCAACGGTGCGATGAGTCTCCTCACTTCGACGCAATTTCTGCGCGACCGGCCCTGGCTCGGCGTGCCGGCCAGCATCGCCGCGGTGGCGTTCTCCTACGGCATTCGCGAGCTGCTCGGCCCCGCGGCGGAGGGATTTCCCTTCGTCATCTTCATCCCGCCCGTCGTGCTCGTCACCTTCTGCTGCGGGACGCTGCCCGGCATCCTGACCGCCATCATGGCCGGGCTCGTCGCCGACATCACCCTCATCGCCGAGCCCGGCAGTATCATCCCGCCCTGGCCGGAAGGCTGGCTGGCACTTGGCTTCTACGCGCTGACCGTCGGCGTCGACATCGCACTGATCAACGCGATGACGCTCGCCTTCCAGCGCGCCGGCCGCGCCGAGGCCGGGTTGCGGCACGCCAACGAGGAGCTGGAGCTGCGCGTCAGCGAGCGCACCGCGGCGCTGCGGCAGCAGGTCGCCGACCGCGAGGCCGCCGAGGCGCAACTGCGCCAAATCCAGAAGATGGAGACGATCGGCCAGCTCACCGGCGGCATCGCGCACGATTTCAACAACATGCTCGCCGTCGTCATCGGCAGCATCGAGATGGCGCGCCGCCGCGCGGAGCGCAGCGACTACGAGCGCCTCCTCGGCTCGCTCGACAGCGCCCAAGAAGGCGCCAAGCGCGCGTCCGACCTGGTGACGCGGCTGCTCGCCTTCGCGCGGCAGCAGGAGCTGGCGCCGCAGACGATCGACGTCGGCGCGCTCGTCTCCGGCATGTCGAGCCTGATGCAGCGCACGCTCGGCGAGACGATCGAGGTCGAGGTCGTCGCGACCGAGAACCTCTGGCGCTGCTGGGCCGATCCCGTGCAGCTCGAGAATGCGATCCTCAACCTCGCTGTCAACGCGCGCGACGCCATGCCCGATGGCGGCCGCATGACGATCGAGACGCGCAACATCGAGCTCGACGCGGCGAAAGCCCGCGAGCACCCCGAGGCGACGCCCGGCCAATATGTGATGATCGGCGTCAGCGACATCGGCGTCGGCATGCCGGACGCGATCATCGAGCGGGCGTTCGACCCGTTCTTCACGACCAAGGAGGTCGGCAAGGGGACGGGGCTCGGGCTCAGCCAGATCTACGGCTTCGTCCGCCAGTCGGGCGGCCACGTCATCATCGGCTCCGCGGTCGGCCGTGGCACGGACGTGCAGCTCTACCTGCCGCGCCATTCGGGCGAGGCACCGAGCGCCGATCCCGCGAGCGAAACACCCCAACCGATGCCGCACGCCCGCGACGCCGAGACCGTTCTCGTCGTCGAGGACGAGCCAGGCGTCCGCGACATGAGCGTCGACGCTTTGCGCGAGCTCGGCTACGCCGTCGTCGAGGCGGAAGGTCCGCGCCAAGCGCTGCGCCTGCTCGAGGCGCAGCCGCAGATCGACCTGATCTTCACCGACATCGTGATGCCGGATATGGACGGCCGCGAGCTGGCCGATGCGGCGCGCGCGATGCGCCCCGACATCAAGGTCGTCTATACGACGGGCTATGCGCGGGGCACCGCGATCGAGGACGAGGTGCCCGACGCCGCCTATCTGCCGAAGCCGTTCACGCTGGCGGCACTGGCGTCGAAAGTGCGCGACGTGCTCGACGCCCCGCAACAGCGGGGCTGACCGGAGCGCCATGGACGTGCTGACGATCTTCGGCCTCTGCGCCGTCAGCCTGATGCTGCTGACCTACGCGCTTGAGGCCAGGAGCACCTGGTTCACGCTGGCCTTCGCCGGGGCCTGCGCGCTCGGCTCCGCCTACGGCTTTCTGCAGGGGGCCTGGCCGTTCGGGCTCGTCGAAGGCGTCTGGGCGCTCGTCGCGCTACACAAATGGTGGAAACGAAAGGGCTAGCAAAGCGGGAGCCGAATCGCAGAACCAAACGGCTCGGTCCACGTTTCTTTGATCGTACGAAAAGATGAGGCCAATGAAAAAGTATCGTCGACCGGCGGCCATTATAGCCGCTCTGATTGGCGGCATCTATGGGATCTTGCTGATCGCCGCCGCTGCCGCACCTGCCCCGACGCGTCATCCTCAGAAGTCGCAAAGCAGCGTGGTTGCGGACCATCTCGCCGCCGACGCGGCCCTGTTGGCGCATCCCGGCAGGCAGCCGAAAGCGGAAGCGCCCTCGCCTTAGCCCGGCTCGTGGATCGGCACTTGTTGAAGCGCTGGCGGAAATCGGCGGAATGGCGATAGGCCTGCCGCCGCGCGCGATTGATGTTGCCGAGCGGCCGGTGTGCGGCGAGCCCGGTCCACACGCTGAAGCGCGTTTGCTCGTCGACCGCCTCGACGCGCTGCGGGTTCCAACTGTCTTGTGGATAGATCCTGATCGTGGCGACGCGCTGGAACGGCGCCGCGTCCTCTTCCCATTCGACGGTAGAATCCTCGATCGGCTGCTGTTCCAGGTCGCGGCAGAGCTGGACGCTGAACGCCCATTCGCCTTCGAGACCGCGCATGTCTTCGTGCACCGTCTCGCGGATCGCATCGGGACGCCCGCTGGCATCGATCTTCTTGCCGGTAAGCGCGGTGAGGCTCGCCGACATCGGCTGCAGCGAGAACTTGGCGATGTAGTCGCCGTAGCGGAACGGCGTGAGGCTGTAGTAGGTCTCGCCGAGCGGATCTACGTTGGGCGCGCCACCGAGCGAGCCCAACGTGGTGCTTTGTAGCCCAACTGTCGATAGGGCCGCGTTGACGCCCTGCAGGACTTTTGAAGCCACCACCTTCGTGCCCTCCATCCGATCCGTCGTCCTGGCGAGCAGCTTCAGGCTGGAGAGAAACTTGTCGGCGGTCTTCGCCTGGAAGACCTTGCCGTTGACCATGATGAAATCCTGCGTCGCGCCTTCGAGGCGCCCGCCCTTTTCGTAACCGACCTGCGCGAATGGGCAGCCGAGCTGCGCTAGCCTATCGCCTATCCCTCCAGGATTGAACGACAGCCCGAGCAACCCATTCGCGATCAGTTGATTGGAAGGCAAATCCTATCGCGGAAAGGCGCCGTCATGCCCTGGTACGATTTTCACGCCGACGATGGCACCCACAGCACAACCTGCGAGCCGATGGAGTTGAACGGACCGGACGACGTGCGTCGCGCCGTGCTCGCCTGCCTGCCGGACATGGCACGCGACACGATGCCGAATGGCGACCAGCGCACCATGCGTGTGATCGCGAGCGATGCGGCCGGTGCCACTGTCTACGAGGCAACGCTTACGTTGGAAGGGCAGTGGGGCGCAAAGTGCTGACTTGGACGAGCTCGTCAGGCTAGGCGGCGCGTCGTTGACGCGCCGCCTCAAGACGATCGTTTGAGGCGCGACTACGCCGTACCCGTACCGCCCGTCGCGCCATAGACTTCGCCGGTGACGTAGCTGGCATCCTGCGAGGCAAGGAAGACGTAGATCGGGGCGAGCTCCACAGGCTGGCCGGGGCGGCCGAGCGGCACGCTGGAGCCGAACTTCTCGACCGCCTCCTGCGGCTGCCCGCCGGACGGCTGCAGCGCGGTCCAGAACGGGCCCGGCGCCACCGCGTTCACGCGAATGCCCTTCTCGATCACCTGCTTGGCGAGCGCCCTCGAGAAAGCGACGATGCCGGCCTTCGTCGTCGAATAATCGACCAGGATCGCCGGCGGATTATAGGCGACCACAGAAGCCGTATTGATGATCGAGGCGCCCGGCGGCATGTGCGGGATGGCCGCCTTGGTGATCCAGAACATCGCATAGAGGTTGGTCTTCAGAGTGCGATCGAATTGCTCGCTCGTAATGTCGGCGATGTCCGATTGATTGGTTTGCTTGCCGGCGTTGTTGACGAGGATGTCGAGGCCGCCGAGTTGCGAGCGCGCCTGCGCAACGAGCTTTTCGCAGAAGCCCTCGTTGGCGATGTCGCCGGGGATCAG
This sequence comes from Beijerinckiaceae bacterium, assembly GCA_965277735.1. Lineage (GTDB taxonomy): Bacteria > Pseudomonadota > Alphaproteobacteria > Rhizobiales > Beijerinckiaceae > RH-AL1. The sequence continues at coordinate 885,316 of CBDIDO010000003.1, read as the reverse complement.
CACGGCCTTGCGACCTTCCGCCTCGATGAGCTTTGCGACGTCGGCGGCATCGCCGTGCTCGGCCTCCATGTAGCTTAGTGCGACGTCGGCGCCTTCGCGGGCGAAGGTGATCGCCGCGGCGCGGCCGACGCCGGAATCGGCGCCGGTCACCAGCGCCTTGCGGCCGGTCAGTCGGCCATGGCCGACGTAGCTCTCCTCGCCGTGGTCCGGCACGGGCTTCATGTCGGAGGCGAGGCCGGGCGCCTGCTGAAGCTGCTTGGCGAACGGCGGCTGCGGATATTGCGTCCGCGGGTCCTGCATTTCGATGCGCTTGCTGGCGGCGTTGGGCATGGTGTGTCTCCGTACAATTACGTGAAAAGACACCGCTCCAGGTCGAGCGGAGTTGCGCTCGGAAGCCCGTCCGCGTTTGTTGGTTCCAGCCCCGCGCGCAATTGGCGCGCACCAGTTCCCACGGCCCCGCGGACCTCATCTTGCATGGCCGTGGTCGCCCGTGGCGGCACAAGGGGCAGTATTTTTCAACACGGAGAGGCATGAGCGGCGGCTACGCGTTCGGCATCGAGGAGGTATTTTCTGGCCGAGGCCCCGACGGGACTGTCCGCTGCCGCAACGGCTTGCGATCGCTTTCACGCCGAGATGGCCGGGGCATTCGATGCGGCCGAGCACGAGTTGCTGAAGGGCCAGGTCGAGTTCGCCTCGAAGCCCGCCACCGACCCCGCTCCCGCCCTCGCGTCATTGCAGGAGGCGCGGCGCACGCTGGCGAAGATCGCGAAGGCGCACGGCCTCTCGCTCTTTGCGGCCGGTAGCCATCCGCTCGGCAGTTTCGAGCGCCAGGAGACCACGGAAAAAGAGCGCTACCGCAAGCTCGAGGACCAGTTCGGCATCATCACGCACCGCTCGATGTGCTGCGCGATGCACGTGCATGTCGAGGTGCCGGACGCGCTCGACCGGATGGGCCTGATCGAAATGATCCAAATCGCGGAATCCGTCACCTCGATCGATCTGACGGACCTTCGTTGTCCCTACTTGGCCCGGCGCGTCCGCAAGGCGCTGTTGCGCGCCAGCGTCGGCGAATGTCTAGAGTTCGTTTGCGCCGATCCGCTGGCCGCCGTCGATATCCCACATCTTGTTGCGACTCTGGGCCATGAGCTTGTCGCCAAGACCGAGAGCCATAGACGTATCTCGTTCGCCGCGCCGCGCGATCGTCAGCGTCCTAGTCGGCGCGGGCCGAAAAGGCGGTCGATGTCACGGTAAGGAAACTCGCCCCCAAGCCGAAACACCTGGCAGGCCGAAATTCCGATCATCGTTGGGTGAAAGGTGAGTTCGATCGCTCGCGCATCTTGCGGAAGAAAGAAGCTGATACGGGTATCGCCTCGCTTGAGATCCGCAGCACGGCCGCCGGCGAAATCGTTTGAAAGGATTCCTTTGGCGGTGTCCGGCGTAGTCGTATTTCCGTTCAGCCCAAAGGGCAGCACCGCGCGTACCGGATCGAAGGAGACGCGATGGAACACAACCTGATCGCTCTCCGACAAGGCCTCGTCGGCGTGCCGGAACAAGCTGATGCTCACGCCCACTCTGACGAGCTGAACCTGCACCGGCTCTTGACCTAGATCGAGCGGAACCGCGAGCGGTACGCCGCCCCAATCCGCAACCACGTCGATCCAGTCGCCGATCGCGTAGCAATTGACCCGGTCAGCGATCGCGTTCGCAGAGGTGTCCATGGGGAGCTCTCAAGTCGTTATGGCGCGTCCGTCGGAAAGCGGCGCCAAACTGTTCCATCGAACCGCGCGATGTCGTTGTAGCCGAAAGACCAAAGCACGCCGTCCACGACATCAACGAGGTGCCCGTCGCTGAGGTCCGGCTTCAGGCCGGTCGTCACATGCTCGATTCTGTGACCATCGAAGACCGAGACGCCGTCGGCGTGACCCAGGTAGATCTTGCCCCCGAAACCCGCGATCGAGAGAAAAGTCGCGTTGTCGCGCACGCTGGAGAGGTCTGAGAAGCCTGATCGCTCGTTGCCTCTCAGCAGCGTGCCGTTGCGACCACAAATCCAGTTCGTGTCACGCGATTCCACATAGATGTCGTAAAGCCATTCGTCTGTAGGGACGGGAATTTTCCTCCAATCGCGCCCATCGTGAAAGAAGACCTTGCCGTCGTCCGCGACCAGGTAGAGGTGCTCCGGATCGGCGCCATTGACGTCGGAGGGTATCAACGGATCGCTGCCGCTCGGGGGCAGAAGAATGCCCGCGTCCATGCGGCGCCAGTCATCGGGTCCGAGACGCCTGTAGACCTGCCCATTGTGGCCGCAGGCGAAGAGATCGGTGCCGATCTGACGGATCCGTTTCATGTAGCCATAGCCATCGGCATCGTCGCAGAGAAGGCCGGCGCCGGGGATCTTCTCGTAAAACCCCTCTTCCTTGCCGATAAATCCGACATCGCCTTCGGCGGACAGGCTGACGAATATACTCCGGTCGCGATCTGGATAGGCGTATCGGCAGATCGAGACGATGCAGCGGTCGAGCGGTTCGATATTCCACAAGCCCGGATATTTCGCGTCGTAAGTCCGCAGGATGTGTTCAGGAACGTACGGGTTGTTGGCGTAGCTTGCCTCGTCAACGTCCGTAAAGCAGAAGTAGTCCCGCTCGGCCGCCTTTGCGGAGAATATTTGCCGCTTGCCCATGTCCGCCATTACCTCGTTCCGCCGCCGGCTCCACCAGAGCTGAGTATGTTTTGAGCGGGCGAACCGGCGGTTGGCGGACCTTTGGTCGTGCGTCCCGGCTGATTGCCCATACTTTTGTATTGCTCCCGCACCTTATCGAATTTGCCTTTGCATTCCGGCCGGACTTTCTCGGCAGCTTCGATCGATTTGTCGACGATCTGGCTCATCGGCGCAGTGCCCGCACCTGTCGACGAATTCTTTCCGAGGGCCTCCAGCGCGGGATCCAGGATGCTGTGAACGTCCAAATGCTCTTGCTTGCTCAGGCAGATGGTCATGCCTTGGCCATAGCTCGGCGCATTGGGAATACGCGAGCTGGAGCCCGCCGCGAAATTCAGAACTCTGTCGGGAACAACGTGATGCTTAAATCCGCCGGGGCATTTATTTTTGTTATACGGACCAATAAAACAAGGATCTTCGCCCTGAACTTGGACGTTCTTGTTGTTGTTGCCGCCACCACTTGCCGCCTTTAGATCTTCTGTTGCCTTCAGAAGGTCCTTGGTGTCCTGGTAGATTTGGTAGGCTTGATAGCCGGCGACACCCACCTCGGCACCGAGGACGATCCATCCCGCGATAGGGATCTCGTCGATGCCGCCAGCCGTCCCGGTACTGACCTCGCCGTCCTCCTCCTCGATGGCCGTCCGGCGCGCGATGTCGGCAGTGTCTTTCGCGATCCGTCGCCTGAGGGCCTCTTCGACCTCGGGTTCGTTTCTGGGCGCCGGCCCCCTGAATTGCCCTCGCGCGTTCATGCGCGGATTGCCGTCCGCTTGCCCCGGCCCGGGCGGCGAGACTTTGGGTGGGGCTGCGGGGCGGTCGAGAAGATCCTGGGGCATCAGATCAGTCCGACTGAACGTTCATCCAATTCAGGTCGCCGACGCGAACGATGCGGTAGCGATCGGCGCGGACGTTCTCCGAGGCATGGTCCGCCCAAACCCGTGCCTTGTTGACGGTGGACATCACTCCGCCGCCAGTGCCGGGCTCGTCGCCATAGACGATGGGCGCAAGACTGTGATCGTATACGTAGCAGGGCTTCTTGTTGAACCTGACGTTTTCGATGCATTTCAGGCTGCCGCTGAGATCGGCATAGAGCTGATAGGGAACCGGCTCCATCCCCGCGCCCACGGGAGTCCAGCAGACATCCGGCGCCAGAGTTACCGAATAGATGATCGCATCCTTGCGTGCGCCGACCGGCATGGCAGTCCTCCCTCGAGCCGATTCAAATGGCCTCGGCCGCCACCATCTCCGTGGCACGAATCTCGGCCAGCGATATCAGGACCGCGTCGCGGGCTGGCAGGCCTTCGGGGATGCGCAGTCGCCATACGATGTGCACGACCATCGCCTCCAAGTCCAACGTCAGCGTGTCGATCGGCATCAGGCCGTAGGTCGTCCGCCCGTCCTCGAGCTCAAGCCGCAGCGCGAGCTCGACTACAGGCAACCGCAGCCGCGCTATCGTTGCATCGGGCTGAGTGCGCGTGCCAAGGGCGCCGCGCGGGAGAAGATTGGTGAGCGTGATGCTTTCGCCGCCCCTCAGATACTCGCATTGCATGGACGGATGCGCCCCGTTCCAAAACGCCATGTCGAAGTCGGGCGGCAGGTTCGGCCAGCGCTCGGCCCGCCAGATCTCGTCGTAAGTGCCGGCAAGCTTAAGCCTCGGTTGCCAGGCCTTGGTGATGAAGCCGAAGCCCTGCGGCGTGAGACCGGGGTCCGACCCGCATTCAACGTGTCCGTGGAGCAGGGCGTGAAACAGCTGCGGCGTGAAAGGGGACGACTCGGCCTCGATCCTCGGCGCGGGATATCGAGAGGATCGCGTTGCTTTTACATGCCATTGTTCGACAAAGCCGCGACCGACGGGGTTGAGAACGCATACCCGATGTGCGATTGGCGCCCCCGCGCCGTCAGGGTGCTCTTGCCTTACCTCATCGTCCAGCCTGTTCTCGGCGGCAACGCGCTCGGCGCATTCGTTGTCCACGGCGACCCTGGCCTCGCCGCCAAAGGCCAGCTCGTAGCGGAGTTTGCACTCCGAAAACGGCTCCGGTTCGCTCAGATACCACTCGGGCGCCTCAACCGACCCGGCAGTTGCGAGCCAGACCAGGGCCGCCGCGCCGCGGTCAAAGGCATCACGACGGATCAGATCGCGCTCGCCATGGATCCTCAGGCTATGGCTGTGGACTCGGGTTCTACCGCGATCGATGTCAATACCGACGATCATGTCCCGCGTCGGCCGCCCGGTCGGACTGTGCGCCGACCCGATGAGGATCACGTCGCACCTGGGCTTGAACGGAGCGAGGTCGCTCTCGGTCCGTACGCTGGTTCGGTTGACGGCGCCGAAACACTCGTCCTGGACGAACAACGAGGTCAGCGTCTCGTCGAAGAGGAACTCAAGCGAAACGTCCGATGGCGCGTCGGTTTCCCGACCCTCTTGCGAGACAGGCCGCAGCGTGTAGCCCCCCTTGGCGACGACGACCTCCGACAGCTCGTCCGACGTATCGAGCGCGCCGAAAGTGAGGAGCGCGAAAGACGAAAGGTTGGTGACGTCAAGCATTTCAGTTGAGATCGATGAGCTTCGAAAGCAATTGGATATGGTCCGAGAAAGAGCAGACGAAGGTTTTCCCCGACAAGCTCACATTGCCGTCCTTGTCCATCGTCAGCGAGGACTGGCCGACCGTGATGACGAGGGTGTCGCCGACGTCGAGAGTCATCGTTTTGCCGACCGCTATGTTGTACTGCTCGCCGACGGAGAGGGCGCTGGCTTGGCCGACGCTCTCGTTCTTTGTCACGCCGATGTTTACCGCCTGGCTCATCCCGACTTGATAAGCGTGCGCGATGCCGATCGAATCGGTGCGCATGGTTGCAACAGAGACGTTGAGCATGCCGGGCAGAGCGAAGAGGCTGCCGACGGCCGAGCCGAGCGAGGCGCCGGACGCCGCCAGCGCGGCGCCGGCGTCGGCCAGCGTGTTCGACGGCGATACGACGCCGGATTGCGCCGACTGGCCGGCCGCGGCCAGAACGCCTACGGCGCCACCGGCGATCGCCGGCACCATGCTGGCCGCCGAGGACATGAGCCCGCCGAGGCCGCTGGCCGCGCCCGACAGCGCGCCGCTCGCTCCGCTGGCCGCCCCACCGCCGGAGCCGCCGGCCACCGAGAGCGCCTGGCCCAGCATGCCCGAGGTCAGCCCCGTCATGCCCATCAGCGGGGCCATCATCGCCATCGCGCCGGCGCCGGTGCCGCCGACGGTGAGGTTCATCGAGCTGCCGACCTCGGTCGTCGCGTTCTGCCCGATCGTCGTCGACTGGTTCGACCCGATCGAGTTCGACTCGTCGACGCCGACGGTCTTCGTCCGATTGTTGACGATGTCCGTCGTGTGGTCCTTCGAGGCGTGAAAGAACATGTTCTCGGCCGCGGTGGCGTCCTCGAAGGTCATCTCGTTCGCGCCGGTCGACTGGTACGAGTTCGACCTGTAGACCATCTTGGTCTTGTTGGCCGGCAACTGATACGGCACAGCGTTGGTGGGGTCAGGCACCAACGCCATCACGAAGGGTCGATCGGGATCGCCCTCCTGGAAGCCCATCAGCGCCTCCATGCCGACGCGAGGGATCACCTGGTGGCCCCAGGTCGAGCCGGCCCAACGCTGGGCGACGCGGATCCACGGCGTGTCCGAGCCGTCCTTCTGCGCCTCGCGATCCCATGGGAACCACACCTTCACCCGCCCATATTGCTCGGTGAAAATCTGCTCGCCGGAGGGGCCCGCGATCAGCGCGATCTGCTGGCCGGCGATTTTTGGGCGCGGAATGGTGCGATGCGGTGTCGCCGGCGTCGTCGCGGGCATCGCGGTGAACGTATTGTCGTAGGACGGGCGCGCCGTGCCCGTCGTCTCGTAGGTCGGATCGTGCGCGACGTGGCGGATCGAGACGAGCACCTGCTGCGCGAAGATGTCGGACGGCTTCGCCACGTCCTGCGGCGTGAACTTCTGGCCCGGCCCGAGCGTGCGCACCGTGGACGTCGCTGCCACCGTCTCGTAGCCGGTCTCTGTCGCCTGGATGCGGGACTTCATCGCCTGCTCGGCGCTGGTCGAGTCCTGGAACAGGCCGGGGAACTCGTAGAGCTCCTCGCTCGCGCTACCCGGCACGATGTCGAACGAGGTCTGGTCGCCCTCGGGCGGGATCATCGTCAGCCAGTTCCAGTCGCGCCCGCTCCGCTTGCCCGGCGTGAAGGCGAAGGTCCGGCGCCAGTCGGTGATCTGGTCCTGCGCCGCCGAGCCGAGCGTGAAGCGGACCTGCGGCTCGGTCGAATCCCGATATCCAGAGACGTGATCGGCGACGACCAGTGTATGCTTGCCTTGTCGGGGCTCGAACCAGTAGAATAGGCCGTCGAACTGTAGCCGGCGTAGCAGATAGTCGAGATCGGTTTCGTTCCATTGCACACTATATTCTTGCGCTGCCGGCTTGCCGGTGATGCGCAGGTCGAAATCGCTGATGCCATGCTCCTTGCAAAGCGTCTCGAGGATCTGCGAACTCGTGAGGTTCTGGAACTTGCGGCAATTCGAGCGCTGCGACAGCAGCCACAGCTTCGGCCGGATCGTCAGCGCGTAGGAGCGCGTCCCTCTCGACGTGAGCGGCCCCTCGTGCAGCTCGGTGACGAAGCCGTTCCAATACCGCGTGCCGGCATCTTTCAGCTTCAGTGAGAAGTCGACGGTCGAGCCGATGAGGTCGGAGGCCTGCAGGTCGTCGCGCTGCGACTTGACCGAGGCGCGGATCGCAAACAGCTCGTTGATGCCCTCGTCGATCGCCAGATGATCGAGCAGCAGAACGTCCTGGCCGAGCGGCGTCGAAATCGCCATCATCCGGCCGGCTTGCGTGTAGGGCACGTGGACGTTCAAGCCGTGCCTCCCGCAATACTTAAATTGCAATCAGGCCTTGCTCACAGCGGCCCTGGTTCCTCTGTCATTGCAGTCTGCCCCGCCCCCATGACGATGGCAAGACGGGGGCGTGCCATCGTCATGGGGCGGGGCCGATTTCAGCGCCCGATTATCTCTAGGGGAACGAGGACGCAGATGGTGAACCCGAGACGCGCATCTAACCCGCCCGACGCGAGCCCTGCACCACCGTGCGCCTGCATGACCGGCACGCCGCCTTCTGTCCGTAGAGGTCGCTGACGATCCTCGTCACGACCTCGGGAGCCTCCGCCAGGACGGCCGCCGGCCGGGGCACGGGACGCCCGGCGCTTCGCAGCGGGGCTCGCCTTCGATCAGCCAAGCGTGCTCGTCGTGCGCCTCGCAGACCCAGCCGCTGTCGCCGCAGCGCTGACCAGTCCATTGGGCATGCAGCGTCATGAACTCCCGTCGACCGTGTCGCCATCTTGCCAGACCATCCGAGCGCCTCGGTCACATAGTCAAAGACGGTAGGAAATCGGACCTGCCGCCTCAGTCGCGGAGATGACGAAGAGGCCTGCGCTGAAAGACATGGGCTAGTGTCTGCGCCGGCCAGCATCGGGTCCAGGATGCCCTTCGCCAATTCCCGAAGTTCGTCTTCTGTCAAACTATCGGGATAAACAAGCAGTTTAGCCAAAGCTCTTCCGTACAGGCTCGATCCGGCTGCGGCTCCGTCGCGACGGAGACTTGCTCTTCCTCAAGCATTCGATGCGTCTGGACTGTGCAACGGCGGATCAAGCAGGCGGCTAGCCGCATCAATGGAGCGGGCATTTGCCTGTTCAAGCATTCGCTCGTCGTGGGGCCGCTGCGGATCTGTAGCCGCCATCGCCACGATACGGTCGCGTTGAAGATCGACCAGCTGTTTCGCTTTGTCCGAGATGCTTGGGGAGGGGCATAGTTGCGGAGGGGCGCTAGGCGCGTCCGCGGTCGCTTTCATACAGACGTTCTTCAAAAGCCTAAAAGCAAGCTTACGGGGGTCTGCAAGGCCAAGCCGAACGCGATGGTCACCAAGTGTGGACCGGACAATGAGCCAGTTACCGTCAACTGTGTAGCTGCCCGAAGGCCGCCGTCGATCGCATTCGCAGGCTACACGTCCTTGCTAGCTCAACACTACTTCTCCCGTAAGCGCGCAAGCGGACTAGCGAGATCAGGAACAATCGGCAATTGGTCGTAGGGGGTTACGCCGATCAAAATAGTCGGATATTCCCAGATAACAATAACGAACCGTGGCCGATATTCATGAAACCATGCCGGTTCGCCTACCCGCAGCTGCCTGGAGGCTTCGGACACACCCTGCTCAGACGAAGATGGACGCCAGCGCGGGAACTGCGCAAAATCACACAGCGGCGCAAGCGCCGCCGTGCTTATCATGACATAATCAATGGCAACTGTATCCAAAACCGCAACGTTGGCAGTACCAAGCGGACGGTTACAGTCGATTTGCTGGCCTAGCAGTCGGACTTCGTCTTTGAGACTGTGTCCCCTTCTCCGTTCTATTTGGTTACAGTCTTGCTCGCGCAACCGCCTTCACGAACGACTGGCTCATCGTGATGGACGATAGTCTCATTTTCGTGGTTTACCACCGCGGCATCTGGACCGTCATGATGGATGACGGTCTCGTCTGCTAAGCTCACTCCGCAAGAGAGCGATAGGGCCACGGCGCAGGCGACTAGATATTTCATGACAAGCTCCTCAGACAACCGGAGCCAAACGTAGCGCCGCAAAGAGTGTTCCAAGGCGCAGAGTTGTAAGACTTTCACCCTTATGCAGTGATAATCTCAATAATTATACATAACTTTTGGTTGCAAGCATAGGTCTTTGCTCGGCGTTCCAACGAGTATTTGCTTTAGTTTTAAGACTCCGCGCCGAGGAACCGCAGATGCCAGCCGTCATTCGCCTTGGCGTTAAAATTGGAGAGCGGAGATGCGGATGAGACTGGTTACTGCTACTGCCGTGGTAGCGTTGCTCGCTGGTACCAGCATGGCGATGGCCCAGGGCGGCGAAGGCGGTCGCGACAGCGGCGCCGCGGGCGCCGCCCACGAGCACGGCGCGGCTGGTGGCGCCATGAGCCACGAGGGCGGTGCGCGCGAGACCGGCGGAAAGACGGGCGGCGAGAAGATGGGCCAGGGCGGCGGCGAGAAGGCCGGTTCTGGCGAGAAGACGGGCGCGGGCGAGAAAGCCAAGATGGGCGCTGGCGAGACCGGCCGCGAAGATCGCAAGGCTGACCGGGCGGACAAGGGCGACAAGGGCGATAAGGGCGATAAGGCCGACCGGGCGGACAAGGGCGATAAGGCCGACCGCGCGGACAGAGGCGACAAGGCCGACAAGGGTGAACGCGCCGATCGTGGCGAGCACGGCGATCGCGAGCATGCGGACCGCGACCACGATCGTGGCGACCGGGACAACGTCCACGTCAACATCCGCGTCGGTGGCGGCGTGCCGGAAGGCCGGCGTCTCGCGCCGCTGAAGACCACGCTCGTCGAGCGCTACCCGCAATATCGCGGCTTCCAGTCGTTCGTCGAGAACGACGAGATCATCATCGTCGATCCCGGCACGCACAAGATCGTCCGCACCGTCAGCGAGGGCGAGGCTGGCATGAACCACGCCGCGTCGACGAACTGCCGCTAAAATTATGACCCACACCGTCCGCTTGCGTAAATAGTGTGTGGAGATGCAGCGCTTGGCAATCCGCCTAGCGCTGCATCTCGGGTACGCCCTGCACTAAGCACTTCACTGGCCGCGTCACACCGCGATAGGCGATCTCGGCACGCGGGTTTGGCGCGAACCCGGCGATCGCGCAGCGCCGCGGCGACCCGCTTGTAAAACCGGTGCCGACCGCGCGGTCGCCTGGCTTGGCGACGACGGCGCGATCGGAGACAGCCTCGCGCGGCGCGTCGGTCTTTCGCTTGCTCGGGCGCCGCGGTGGAGAGGCCATCCGGTAACGGTGGCAGCCGCCCGATAAGGCCACGCTAGCGGGCCGGGGCGTCCGTTCGCCGCGCAGGTCGATCACCGGCGGTACCGACCCATGTAATGGGTCCGCTGCCGCTTCTGGTGGCGCATCAACTTGGGCGGAACGATGCGCGCGACTTGGCTTGCCGTCCTGACATTAGCGACATTCGCAAATTCCGGCCGCTGTGGGATCTTGAAGCGAGCGACTCTATGGGGTCGTGGCGGAGGAGCGCGTCGGCGGGCGAAAAGACCAAGCTGGTCGCCGAGCTTCTGAAGCGAGACCAGCGCGAAAGCGCTGCGCCGAGAGTGGTGAAATGCCTCGACGCGGCCGCGAGCATCCCTGGGAACGCCGAACTGCCGATCGGCCAGCTCATCAAGGCCTGCGAGAAGGACGATGGTGAGCCCGTCTGACCAGCGGCGCGATCGGGGACGTCCGCGTTCTCACAACGAAGGATCCTCACCAGGATCCTTGAGCGGATGGGACGTCCTAAGTGCCTACGAAGAATGAGTTATTGCGGTTTCCGCCATAACGAAAAGCCTAGCGGCCAGCGAATCTCACAGTGAGGAGCTTATGCGAGAAACTGGCGCTCCCTAGGGGAATCGAACCCCTGTTTTCGCCGTGAGAGGGCGACGTCCTAGACCGCTAGACGAAGGGAGCAAGCGCGGGCAGGCGCGGAGCTATAAAACGGGCGCTGCGCGGCTGCAAGAGGAAGACCGGCGCCGCCGATCGGCCGCGCGAGCGTATTTTGAGCGGCGCCCGGATCCTGGCCGGGCGCGCGAAGGTGGCGAGCAGCCGGGCCTCAGCCCTGGCGGGCCTTGAAGCGCTTCTGGACCTTGTTGATCACGTAGACGCGGCCCTTGCGGCGCACCAGCTGGTTCATGCGGTGGCGCCCGCGCAGGGACTTCAGGGAGTTGCGGACCTTCATGGCGTGCCTCGAAACGAAAAGCACCGGCAGCGAGCCGGTGCGAAAAGCTGGCGCCCGTATGATCCATCCGGGGGCGAAGATCAAGGAAAAACCGGCCGCCCCGCCCCCGCCGCACTCGCGCGCGAGCACTGGCGGATGACGCAGAATCGCTACTACGACGGCCCCCCGAGCGATCATTACGACGGCACGCGCTTCTTCCTGCCCGGCGCCGCGCCGCCGGACAAAAGCCGCGGCGATCTGTTCCGCTTCCTGCTCGGCAGTCGCTACGAGCGATGGCCGCGCCAGATCGACAATCCGCCGGCGACCCCGCCCTTGCAACGCGTAGCGGGCACGGGGCTGCGCGTCACCTCGATCGGGCATGCGACGCATCTGATCCAGACCGCGGGCCTCAATCTGCTGGTCGATCCCGTCTGGTCCGAGCGGGCGAGCCCGTTCGGCTTTGCCGGCCCGAAGCGGGTGCGGCCGCCCGGCCTCGCGCTCGAGGCGCTGCCGCCGCTCGATGCGATTTTGGTGACGCACAACCATTACGACCACATGGACGTCGCGACGCTCTCCGCGCTGCGCCGCCGCCATGCCTGCCGGATCATCGTCCCGCTCGGCAACGACGTGATCCTGGGCAAAGCCGATCCGGCGCTCGCGGCCGAGGCTTATGATTGGGGCGCGCGCGTCGCGCTCGGTGACGGCGTGGCGATGACGCTCGTGCCGTCGCAGCACTGGTCGTCGCGCTGGCTGTCCGATCGCCGCATGGCGCTGTGGGCGGCCTTCCTGTTCGAGACGCCGGGCGGCGCGATCTACCACATCGGCGACACCGGCTACGGCGACGGCGCGATCTTCCGCGACATCCGCGCGCGCTTCGGACCGCCGCGCCTCGCGATTATCCCGATCGGCGCCTACGAGCCGCGCTGGTTCATGCGCGACCAGCATGTCGACCCCGACGAGGCGGTGAAGATTTTCCAGGATTGCGGCGCGGCCATTGCGCTGGCGCACCACTGGGGCACCTTCCAGCTCACCAGCGAGGCGATCGACGCGCCGCCGCAGCGCCTGGCCGCCGCGCTCGCCGGGGCCGGGATCGCGGCGGATCGCTTCCGCGTGCAGCGGCCGGGCGAGGCGCTCGATGTGCCGGCGATCGGTCAGTCGGCGGTTTGAGCTCTTTGAACCGGCATGCTAGGGCGAGCCGCCGGTCTGGTCCGGCGAGGAGAAACGCCTTGGCAGCGCGCGGCGCCATCAATCCCGTCAAGCTCTCGACGATCATCGCCGTCTCGATCCTGGTCGGGACCGAGGTCGTCGGCGCGTCCTGGGCGGCGGGCTGGGCGATCGGCGGCATCATGCAGCTGCCGCACGTGATCAGCCGCGGGCTCGAGGTCGTGTTCGGCCTCAGCGGCTTCGTGCTGCTCTACTTCTTCATGCGCACGGCGCTGCGGCACGAGCCGATCCGCGACTGATCCAGCCGAATCCCGGTTTGCGCATCGCGGCGCCCGCAGGTATATCTACCGCCGCAGCCGTTGGATCCGCTGGTGACGCGTGACGCTTGGTGACGCCCGAATGTGGGTCGCGCGGCTTCGAGCGAAGTGATCCCAACCTGACGCCTGACGCATCCTGACGCCTGAATGCGGGTCTTGCTGGATGTCGATGCCGCGCCGCAGTTGACCCACAGCCAGAGCGGGTGAGGGCTCCGCGCGACCACCGATCCGAAAGCATCCGACGAAAAACACGGCCTGCAGGGTCATTTTTTTGGCCGCTAGGACCATCTGTCACTCGATAGGCTGTTTTGGAATTGCTAAAGAGAGCCGCGCGGGGCATGATCCGGTGTCAGCTCAAGTTGACAGTCGGTTCGGTTGACAGTTCGAAACGCCCCACGATGAAGGTATCTTGATGACCTACCGTCGGCACTTCACCGCAGCGATCGGCAAGCTCGAGGCCGAACGGCGCTATCGCGTCTTCGCCGACCTCGAGCGCAGCGCCGAAAATTTCCCCACCGCCCTCTGGCACCGCGCCGATAGCGAGCCGGAAGAGGTCACGATCTGGTGCTCGAACGACTATCTCGGCATGGGCCGCCATCCCGAGGTGATCGAGGCCATGTGCGCGACGGGCGCCAAGCATGGCGTCGGCGCCGGCGGCACGCGCAACATCGCCGGCACCTCGCATCCGCTGGTCAAGCTCGAGGCCGAGCTCGCCGATCTGCACGGCAAGGACGGCGCGCTCGTCTTCACGTCGGGCTGGGTGTCGAACCTGGCGGCGATCTCGACCATCGCCGACCTGATCCCAGATTGCCTCATCCTGTCGGACGCGCTGAACCACAATTCGATGATCGAGGGTGTCCGCCGCTCGTCGGCGCAGCGCATGATCTTCCGCCACAACGACATGGCGCATCTGGAAGAGCTGCTGCGCGCCGCCGGCCCCGATCGCAACAAGCTGATCGTCTTCGAGAGCCTCTATTCGATGGACGGCGACATCGCGCCGATCGCCGAGATCTGCGATCTCGCCGAACGCTACAACGCGATGACCTACATGGACGAGGTCCACGCGGTCGGCCTCTACGGTGAGCGCGGCGGCGGCATCGCCGACCGCGAGGGCCTGATGCACCGCATCGACGTCATCGAGGGCACGCTCGCCAAGGGCTTCGGCACGCTGGGCGGCTACATCGCCGCCGACAAGGACATCGTCGACGCCGTGCGCTCCTATGCCGGATCGTTCATCTTCACTACCGCCCTGCCGCCGCCAATCGCCGCCGCGGCGACCAAGGCCGTCGCCATCCTGAAGGAAGGCAACGAGCTGCGCGCCCGGCACCAGCGCCAGGCGATGCTGACCAAGCATGCGCTCTCCGCGGCGGGCCTGCCGGTGATGGCGAACCCCTCGCACATCGTACCGGTGTTCGTCGGCGACGCCGAGCTGTGCAAGGCGGCCTCCGACATGCTGCTCGAGCGCCACAACGTCTACATCCAGCCGATCAACTACCCGACGGTGGCCAAGGGCACCGAGCGCCTGCGCATCACGCCGACGCCGTTCCACACGGATGCGCATGTGGCGGCCCTCGTCGACGCGCTCGTCGATGTGTGGAAGGCGCTGGGCCTCACGTTCGAGGAGCCGAAGATCGTCAAGCTGCGCCCCAAGAAGGCCGCGGCCGAGGTCGATCCCTGCTCGTTCCCCGACTTCAAGCGCGCCGCCGAATAGGCCGTCGCAGCAACGCCGATTGAAAAGGGCCGGTCCTCAGGACCGGCCCTTTCCTTTGGTTCGTCCCTTTCCCCCTTGCGGGGGAAGGTGGCGCGAAGCGCCGGATGAGGGGCGTTTCCGGAAAGACCTTGCTCCCTTCGGGCACCCCGGATCAGGTCGGGGCAAGCTCTTATCGCGCAGGGGGAGAAGGCAGATCATCGGAAGCTCAGACGCCCGGCGCCGCCTGCTTGGCCAGCAGGTCGCGAATCTGCTCGAGCAGCACGATGTCGTCCGGCTTCGGCGGCGGCGCCTTGTCCGGCTCGGGGTGATGGACGCGGTTCTTAACCGTGTTCATCGCCTTGACCACGAGGAACAGCACGGCCGCGATGATGAGGAAGTTGACCAGCAATTGCAGGAAGTTGCCCCAGGCGAGGACGGCGCCCTGCTTCTTGGCTTCCGCAAGCGAGGTCGCGGTGACCTTCGAGGTGAGCGGCGTGAAGTAATTGGTGAAATCGACGCCGCCCGTGATCGCGCCGACGATCGGCATGATGAGGTCGTTGACCATCGAGGTGACGATCGCCCCGAACGCGGCACCGATGACGACGGCGACCGCGAGGTCGACGACGTTGCCGCGCATGATGAAGTCTTTGAATTCCTTGAGCACGCCTACGCCTCCCTTTCCAATGTCAGCACCTTAGCCGTTCCGCCTTTGCCGGCAAGGTGGTAGCGTCCTCTGTCCTCAACTCGACCTGCTTCCATTCGGACGCGTCACGGATCGGCGCCATGGGCCTTGGCCCCCTCGCGATCTTCGTTGCCCTCGCCTACGCCGCCGGATTCCTCCTGATCGGCCGGCTCGGCCGCGAATCGTCGCGCCCGTGGCCGGCGCCGCTGCGCCGCGCGATCTACGCGCTCTCCTCGTGCGTCTCCTTCGGGTTCTGGTCGAGCTTCGGCGCCGTCGGGCTGGCCTCGCGCCGCGGGCTCGATTTCCTGCCGATCGCGCTGGGGCCGATCGCGATCTACGCGATCTTCTATCCCGTCTTCCTCCGGATGATCCGCATTTCGCGGTCGCAGCGGATCACTTCGATCGCCGACTTCATCGCGGTGCGCTACGGGCGCTCCGTCATGGTCGCGGCGATCGTTGCCCTGATCTGCGTCTTCGCCTGCGTCCCGTTCATCGCGATCCAGATCCAGGCGATCGCCCACACGCTGGCCGTGATCTCAAAGGACGACGTGCCGCTCGTCGCGGGCTTCGATCCGTCGCATGGCCCGACCCTCGTCGTCGCGGCTCTCATGGCCGTGCTGGCGCTGTCGGTCGGCACACTGCGGGCCGACGCGACGGAAAACCACAGCGGGCTGATGATGGCGCTCGCCGCCGAGACGCTGGTGCGGCTCGTGACCGGTCTGGCGCTCGGCCTGTTCGTCTGCTGGGGGCTGTTTCACGGCATCAGCGACCTTACGGAGGGCGTGGCGCGCGATCCCGCCATCACGGCCGTCGTCAAGACGCAGCCGACGCTGGCGCGATGGCTCCCGCTGATTCTCGTGACCATGGCGGCGAGCCTGGTGTTGCCGCGCCAGTTCCACGTCGCGATCGTCGAGAACCGCAACGAGGACGACGTGCGCTTCGCCGGCTGGTTCGTGCCGGCGTGCATTATCGCCGCCCCGATCTTCGTGCTGCCCGTCGCGGTAGCCGGCCTGGCGCGCCTGCCGTCGGGCGCGTTCGACCGCAACTTCTCGCTGCTGGCGCTGCCGATGGCGAGCGGCAACGGATTCATGGCGATCGTCGCGCTCATCCTCTGCCTCTCGGCCTCGGTCGGCACCATGGTGATCGGCGTCGTGGCGCTGTCCGTCATGAGCTGCAACGATCTCGTCGTCCCGCTCGTGCTCTGGTCGGCCTCGAAGCTCGGCAAGCGCGGGCGGGCCGTGGTGCCGCCGATCCTCTGGATCCGCCGCGCCGCCATCGTCGCGACGTTTGGCGCCGCCGCCGCGGTCGCCGTCGGCTGCGGCGAGGCCGGAATTTCGACCATCGGTCTGAAGCCCATCGTGCTCGTGGTGCAGATCGCGCCGGCGGCGATCGGCGCGCTCGTCTGGAGCGGCGGCACGGCCCGCGGGGTGATCGGCGGCATGCTCGCGGGAACGGCGGTCTCCGCCTACACGCTGCTGCTGCCGATCCTGGTGCCGCATTCATCGCCGCTGCTCACGCTCGGACCCCTCGGCATCGACGCGCTGCGTCCGACCGACCTCCTCGGTGTCGACCTTGCGCCGCTGCAACAGGGTGTGGTGTGGAGCCTGGCGATCAACGTCTGCGTCTTCGTCGCGCTCTCGCTGACCCGGCAGCCGACGGCGGGCGAGCGGCTGCAGGCCAACATCTTCGTGCGCGCCAAGGCGATGACCCAGGCGAGCTCGTTTCGCCTGCGCAATGCCAATGTCTCGATCGGCGAGCTGTCGACGACGACCGCGCGATTCCTCGGCGCCGAGACGGCCGATCGCCTGTTTCGCGACTATCATACCTCGCGCGGCGCCCCCTTCGAGAAGGCGCAGGCCGCCGAGCCCGCGCTGCTGCAGCACGCCGAGCAGCTCATCGCCACGACGATCGGCGCCGCCTCGGCGCGCCTGGTCATCTCGCTGCTGCTCGAGCAGAAGGAGATGTCGCGCGAAACGGCACGACGGATCGTCGACGACGCCGCCTTCGAGATCCAGAACAGCCGCGATCTGCTGCAGCACGCGATCGACATCGCCCGCGACGGCATGGCGATCTTCGATGCCGACCTCCGGCTCGTCGCCTGGAATCGCGCCTATCGCGACATGTTCCAGTTCACATCGGGCGAGCTTCGCATCGGCGTCCCGCTCGAGGCGCTCATCCGATCGAACGCCGAGCGCGGCGTCTACGGCCCGGAGGGCGAGATGGACGAGATCGTCGTCGCGCGCCTCGACACGCTCGCGCAGCCCACGCTCGGCCTGCGCATGCTCAACGCGCCCGCCGGACGCGTGCTCGAGCTGCGGTCGGTCCGCCTGCACAACGGCGGCATCTTCTTCACCTACTCGGATGCGACGGCGCAGGCGCAGTCCGAGGAGGAACTCGAGGCCGAGAACGAGACGCTGGAGCTGCGCGTGCGCGAGCGCACCGAGCAGCTCGTCGGCCTCAACATGGAGCTCGCCCGCGCCAAGGCCGATGCCGAGGACGCCAACATCACCAAGTCGCGCTTCCTCGCGGCCGCGAGCCACGATGTGCTGCAGCCTTTGAGCGCCGCGCGACTCTACGCCTCCTATCTGCGCGAGCGGCTGCGCGGTCGCGACGGCTGCGTCGAGATGATCGGGCTTGCCGCCAACGTCGATCAGTCGCTCGGCGCGGTCGAGGATGTGGTCAGATCGCTGCTGGAGATCTCGCAGCTCGACGCGCGGGCGACCAAGACCGAGCTCTCGGACTTCAATCTCGGCGCGCTTCTCGAAGAGCTACGCGTCGACTTCGAGCCGATGGCCCGGACGCGCGAGCTCGATCTCACTTTCGTCCCGACCACGCTCGCGGTGCGATCGGACCGGATGCTGCTGCGGCGCCTCCTGCAGAACCTCGTCTCGAACGCTTTGAAGTACACGCCCGAAGGCCGCGTCCTCGTCGGCGCGCGTCGGGTCGGCGACAAGACGAGGATCGAGGTTCTCGATACCGGCGTCGGCATTCCGAAGAACAAGCTCCAGCTCATCTTCCGCGAGTTCGAGCGCCTTCCGCGCAGCGCGCAGATGGCGCCAGGTGCAGGCCTGGGGCTCTCCATCGTCGAACGACTTGGCCTCGTCCTCGGGCACGAGATCAAGGCGCGCTCCGTCATCGGTCGCGGCTCGACGTTCGCCGTGACCGTGCCGCGCGCCATCGCCTCGACGATAGTGGTCGACGCCTTCACGCCCGCGATCCCGCGCCAGGGCATCCTCGACGGGCTCGTCGTCGCAGCCGTCGACAACGAGCCGGCCATCCTCGCCGGGCTCGAGACGCTGCTGCAGGGATGGGGCTGCATTCTCGCCTGCGGGCTCGACATCGGCGATATCGAGAACGCGCTCGTCTCACGCCAGCTGGTGCCCGACGTGATCATCGCCGACTACCATATCGACGAGATCGACGGGCTCGGCGTCATCGCCGCGCTGCGCAAGCGGTACGGCAGCTTGCCCGCCGTCCTCGTCACGGCCGACCACAGCTCGGCCGTCCGGGACCTGGCGAGTCGTGCCGATGTCCGGCTGATCCACAAGCCGTTGAAGCCGGCAACGCTGCGCGCCTTGCTTGGGCAATGGCGGCTGGTGAAGACGGCCGCCGAATAGCAGGCGGCCGTCCCAAACACGCTCAATCGAGCGCGTCGGTCATCATCCGCGTATGCGCCTCGCGCAATTCGGTGATCGCGCCGTCGAGCTCGTCGCGCTGGCGCTCGAGATAGGCGATCTGCGCCTGGATCTGATGGCGGTCGAGGCTCACGGTGAGATCGGCCGTCTCCGCCGTCGCTTCGCGCGGGGCCTTCCTCTCGTTCGAGGCGATCAGCTGCGAGATCTCGGACAGGGTGAAGCCGAGCCGCTTGCCCTTCAGGATCAGCTCGAGGCGGATGCGATCCGCCGGCTTGTAGAACCGCGCGGTCCCCTGGCGCCGGGGGTGCAGGAGCCCTTTGTCCTCGTAGAAGCGCAGCGTGCGCAGGCTGACGTCGTAGAGGCGCGCCAGGTCGCTGATCGTATACTCGTCACGGGCGGCCGTGCCGTCCATTTCAATTCGGGAAAGCTCGCTTTGCATTTCTGGCTCCACCGGTCGAACGCCTCAAGGCCGAACGCTCACATCATCACTACTTATAAGAGCGGTCGCGACTGACACAATCCAGTCGAACACGGCCGTCCCCTCGGGGTTGCCGGGCGTTGTGCCAAAATCGATCAGCTTTAACCGCCTGTTTACTCTGAGCGATGCACCTTCGCATCCGACGGCGAAGTTCCGGCGCGCCCCCTTGGGGGTGAGGCCCCAAACGGACCATCGGATGAGCAAGGCTCTACCCTGGAACATTAACGGCGTGGGATTCGACGCCCGTGAGGCGGCGCGCGATGCCGCCCGTCGCGAGGGTCTTTCGCTCGGCGAATGGCTGCACGGCGTCATCGCCGACAGCGCCAGCCCGATGCCGCAGGACGACCGCGGCCGCCATTCCGCCGACCTCTCTGAGCACGACCGGATCGAGGCCGTCACCTCCCGGCTCGAGCGTCTCAGCGCCGCCGCCGCGCGCCCGCGCGGCCGAATCGTCGAGCGCGACCGTCAGAGCCGGGACGACTGGTCCCAGCGCTCCGACCGCGGCAACGATCAGAGCAGCGAGCGGCAGCGGCTTCGCGTCGTCAGCGACGAGGAAGAGCGCCGCCACAGCCGTCGCGCCGCACTGCTCGACGTGCCCGAGGAAGATCCCGTCGTCGAAGCGGTCGCGGCGATCGAGGCGCGCGCGCAGCGCACCGAACGTCGCACCGAGGACGCGCTCGCTTCCGTCGCGCGCTACCTGGAGACGGCGGAAGCCCGCCGCACGCGCGAGCAGGCCGGCGTTGCGACCCTCGCCGAGCGCCTGTCCGACATCGAATCTCGGCTCGTCTCGCAGGATGCGAATCCCATCAAGGGCGCTCTCGCCCGGCTCGAGGCGCGCCTCGAGCAGATCGGCCTGCGCAACGAGACGGACACCCACGCGCCGCGCAGCGACTCAGCGCCCGTCGACCGGCTCGAGCTGAAGCTCAACGCCGTCCTCGACGCGCTCTCGACCCGGCCGAGCGCCCCGCAGGCCTCGTCGATCGCGATGGCGGCCGCGCAGGAGCGCGCTCTGCCGCCGGAGCTGCCCCTCAAGCGCCGCCGCCTCGGCGACGCCATCGCCGAGATCGCGGACCGCCAGCGCTCGCTCGAGGCACCGGCCACGAAGGCCGCCGGCCTGTTCGGCACCACACGTGCGCCCGATAGGCGCCCGCCGCCGCCGCGCGTCGATCTCGAGGGGCTGCGCGAGGACATCGCGACCATGGCCGGGCAGTTGCGCGGCCTGGCGCCGCGCGGCTCCGTCGCCGCGCTCGAAGGCCAGCTCGCGCGAATCGAGACACAGCTCGGCGCCGGCGAGTCCAGCGGCGCGCTCGGCGAGCTCAAGGCCGAGGTCAGGGCGCTCGAAAGCCAGCTGCAGGGCATCCACGCGCTCGTCGAGCAGCGTACGCCGGCGCTCGATGTCGCGTCGCTCGAAGGCTTGCTGCGCGACCTCACGCATCGCATCGAGGCCGTGCAGGCGCCGAACGCCGGCCAGCCGGCGCTCGACGCGCTGCAGCGCCAGATCGGTACGCTCACCTCGCGCCTCGATTCGAACGAGAGCGGGATGGCCTCGCTGGCGACGATCGAACGCGCCATGCAGGAGCTTTTCTCGCATCTCGACGAGACGCGCAGCTTCGCCGAAAGCGCCGCCTCGCGCGCCGCGCAGGAAGCGGTTCGCGTTGCCATCGCCGACAAGGGCTTCGACCGCCCCGCGCCGCGCGCCGACGTCGCCGTGCTCAAGGCGATGCAGGAAGACGCGGACCTGCGCACGCGCTCGACGCTCGACGCGATGCAGTCCGTCCTCGAGAAGGTCGTCGATCGGCTCGCGAGCGTCGAGGACGGCCTCAACGACATCCACGCCCCGTCGTCCCCGCGCGGCATCGACAACGCGTTCAAGGCTCTGCGCGAAGCCGAGCCGGCGCCAGCGGCGGCACCGACCCTGGGCGCGGCCGAGCCGATGCTCGACCAGCACCGCGCCCGGCCCGCGGCGCGGCGGCCGCAGCCGATGGTCGCGACGCCGGCCGACGCCGTCGCCCTCGACACCGGCAGGCCCGACTACATCGCGGCCGCGCGCCGTGCCGCGCTCGCGGCGCAGACCGATCCGTCCGTCGTCGCGATGCGCGATGGTGATCCGATCGACACGCGCTCGGGCCTCGCCCTGAAGTCGCGCGACTTCGTCGCCAGCCACAAGCGCCCCGTCCTGCTGTCGCTCGCCGCCGTGCTCGTCGTGGCGATCACGACGGCGCTGGTGCAGCTCGTGCCCTTCCAGTCGACCGCTAGCCAGATCGCCGATTATTCCGCGGCCGCCGCGCGGGTCGCCGCCGCCGAGCCGACCCGGCAGCGGTCCGCGCGGACCGCCGACGCCAACGACGTCCTCTCGCCGAGCACGCTGCCGCGCAGCACGCCGGCGCTGGTCGCCAAGATCCCCGGCTCCGACCCGATCGCCACCGGCTCGATCCCGAGCCTGCCGGCCTTCGCCGCACCGTCGATGCCGGCGGCGCGCCCGCCGCAACTCCCCGCTGGCCTCACCGCCGCCGCCGATTCGGGCGACGCCGCCGCGCAATACATTCTCGCCAGCGCCTATGCCGAGGGCCGCATGACAGCGCGCGACTTCGGCCGGGCCGCGAAATATTACGCCAAGGCCGCCGACCAGGGCATCGTGCCCGCGCAATACCGGCTGGGCGCGCTCTACGAGAAGGGCCTCGGCGTCACGCAGGACAAGGCCCACGCGCGCAGCCTCTATCGCCAGGCCGCCGAGGCGGGCAATCCGCGCGCGATGCACAACCTCGCGGTGCTCCTCGCCGACGGCGACGGAAAGCCCGACTACGAAAGCGCCGCGACCTGGTTCCGCAAGGCGGCGCAATACGGCGTGCACGACAGCCAGTTCAACCTGGCGATCCTGCTGGTACGCGGCCTCGGCGTCGAGCCGTCGCTCGTGCAGTCCTACCAGTGGTTCGCGATCGCCGCCGCGCAGGGCGACAGCGACGCGGCCGGCAAGCGCGACGAGGTCGGCGCCAAGCTCTCGCCGAGCGAGCTTTCCGTCGCCAAGGCGCTCGCCGCGGCGTTCCATCCGAGGACGGCCGATCCGGCCGCCACCGACGTCACCCCTCCGCCGGGCGGATGGGATAGCGCTCCGGCGCCGGTTCACCTAAACAGCGCGCGATCGAAGATCTCCTCGCTGTAAGGCTGTTCCTTGGACCAGAAGACGTTTTTGCGGTCGCTGTTCGATGCGGCCGTCGCCGCCGCCGATCCGTTCAAGACCATCGCGGCCCACCTGCCGCCGCCGCCGAAGGGCCGCACGCTCGTCATCGGCGCCGGCAAGGCCTCGGCCGAGATGGCGCGCGCGCTCGAAGCGCATTGGCCGACACCGCTCGAAGGGTTGGTGGTGACCCGGTACGGCCATGGCGCCGAGACCAAGGGCATCGAGATCGTCGAGGCGAGCCATCCCGTGCCCGACCAGGCCGGTGCCGATGCCGCCAAGCGGATGCTGAAGCTCGTCGAAGGGCTGACGGCCGACGACCTCGTCATCGCGCTGATCTCGGGCGGCGGCTCGTCGCTGCTGCCGATGCCGCTCGACGGCTTGAGCCTCGCCGACAAGCAGGCGGTCAACAAGGCGCTCTTGAAGAGCGGCGCGACGATCGGCGAGATGAATTGCGTGCGCCGCCACCTCTCGGCCATCAAGGGCGGCCGCCTGCTGCGCGCCTGCGCGCCGGCGAAGGTCGTGACGCTGTCGATCTCGGACGTGCCGGGCGACGCGCCCGGCGACATCGCCTCCGGCCCGACCGTGCCGGACCCGACGACCTGCGCCGACGCGCTGCGGCTCATCAAGAAGTACGGGATCGAAATCCCGGACGCCGTGCGGCAAACGCTGGAGAGCGGTGCCGGCGAGACGCCGAAGCCCGACGATTCGAGCCTGCCGGCCTACGAATTCCACCTCATCGCCGCGCCGCAGGCCTCGCTCGAGGCAGCGGCCGAGGTCGCGCGCAACGCCGGCATCACGCCGCACATCCTCGGCGACAGCCTGGAGGGCGAATCGCGCGACATGGGTGTCATGATGGCTGGCATCGCGCGGCAGGTGGTGACCCGCGGCCAGCCGTTTGCCGCGCCCTGCGTGCTGCTCTCCGGCGGCGAGACGACGGTGACGGTGCGCGGCGACGGCCGCGGCGGCCGCAACGTCGAGTTCCTGCTGTCGCTGGCCATCGCGCTGCAGGGCAATGCAAAGGTCCACGCGATCGCCGGCGATACCGACGGCGTCGACGGCGCCGAGGAGGTGGCCGGCGCGATCGTCACCCCAACGACGCTGGCGCGCGCCTTCGCGGCCGGGATCACGCCGGCCGAAAGCCTCGCGCGCAATGACGGACACGGATTCTTCGAGGCCCTGGGCGACAGCGTCGTGACCGGTCCGACGCTCACAAACGTGAACGATTTCAGGGCGATTCTGATCGAGTAGGCGCATCCGACCGCCGCAATATGGCCCCGCATTTAACTCTAATCCTAAGTGTATGTGGGCGCAGCACGAGTCGGGTGGACGCCGGAGGAGGCCCCTTTTAAAGCTTTCTTAATGCTATCCGAGTCGAGGGCGCGGCGTGGCTGGCACAGCTAGGGGGAAGCTCGGTCGCGATGAATGACGTCTGGTTCGGCCCCGGCCTGACGCGCGACGATTTCGACGCTTTTCTCGACGCGCTCGCGCTCGACCGGCGCAATGGCCCTCCCCTCCTCGCGGTCGCGACCGGCGACTCGCCAGGTCCCCGCCTCGTCATGGCGAGCTACGCCTTCTTCGCACTCTTCGACGTCACGGGCAGCGAGGCCCTCTCGCGTCGCCTGCTCGGTGGCCGCGACCCCGGCGCGCGCCGGCTGGGCGATCTGTTCCGCTCGCTGCCGATCGAGGGCGCGCCGCGGCTCGAGCGGCTGCGCTTCACGATCGGGCCGGCGAGCGAGGTCATCACCTTCCTGTGCCGTCGCTTCAAGACGGCGGCTGGCCTGCCGGTGTTCGTGGCCGCCGCGCTCGGGGTGCGCCCGGGCCTGATGCCGGTCACGCCGGCAGCGCCGGCCGATGCGAGCGAAGCCGCGCACGGGGACGCCGAGCCGAGCTCGTCGTTCGACGCGCCGATGAACGTGCAGGCGATCCATGAGGCGCTGGCCGACCGCTGGCCGTCGACCCAGCGCCTGCGCTTCCTGTGGCAGAGCGATGCGGACGGCATCTGCCGCGACATCTCGGCGCCGCTGGCCGCCATCGTCGGCCCCGGCAACGGCGATCTCGTCGGCAAGAGCCTGCCGGAGCTGGCGCCCAAGCTCGACCCAAGCGGCCGGCTCGCCGAGGCGCTCGCCGGACGCGTCACGTGGAGCGGCCTTGATGTCGACTGGCCGATCACCGACGCGCCGGGCGCTGTCGGCGTCGGACTCGGCGCCGTCCCGGCCTTCGGCCCCGACCGCGCCTTCGAAGGCTTCCGCGGCTACGGCGTGATCCACCTCGACAAGATCGTGCCGCGCCAGCCGATGCGGCTCGTGCCCGCAGCCGAGGGACCGCGCGGGCCGGGCAACGTCGTGCTGTTCCCCGGCGCGCAGAAGGGTTTTTCCAGCGAGGACCACGCCGCGTTCGCAGCGCTCGCGGCCGAGCTGCGCGACCGTGCGGGGCTTGTCGAGGAACCAGCTGCGCCGGAACCGGTGCCCGAGCCAGAGACTCTGGTCCCGGCTGCTGTCGCTCCCGAGCCGGCTCCGCTTGAGGCCGTCGAGCACCCAGCCGCGGATGTGTCCGCGCCCGTCGCCGAAGCACCGGCTGCCGAGGCGCCCGTAGCAGTTCCGCCACCTGTCGGACTCATGCCGACGCCAGCGCCGGGGCACCCCTCCGACAACGCCCTCGCGATGCTCGACCGCCTGTCGCTGGGCCTCCTTGTCTCGCGCGACAACGTGCCGATCTTCGCCAACCGCCATTTCCTCGACCTCTCCGGCTTCAAGGATGAAGACGAGCTGCACGAGGCTGGCGGCCTCGCGCATCTGTTCAGCGCGACGCCGCACGAGGGTCGCGACTGCGAATCCGTCGCCGTGCGCCGGCGCGACGGCACCATTCTTCCCGCCTCGGCGCGGATGCAGCGCATCGACTGGGACGGCCTCCCGGCCACCCTTCTCACGCTGCAGGCCGCGCCCGACACGAAAGCGGCCACGAGCCTCGAGACCGAGCATGATGCGGCCATCGAGGCGATGGGCCGCCAGCACGCCGAGGATCGCCGCCGCGACGGCGCCGAGCTGAGCCACCTGCGGGCGATCCTCGAGACCGCGACCGACGGTGTCGCGGTCATCGACAAGGCCGGCGACGTGCTCTCGCTCAACCGCTCCGGCGAGGCGCTGCTCGGGCGCGACCGCGGCATGGTGATCGGCAAGCCGTTCCTGGACCTCTTCGCACAAGGCAACCGGAACCTTGCCAAGGACTATCTCGACGGTTTGATGACAAACGCCACGAGGAGCCTGCTCAACGATGGGCGCGAGCTCGAGGTGGGGGCGCCGCAGGGCGGGACGATTCCCGTCTTCATGACCCTCGGCCGGCTCGACCATGCCGAGCCCGACGACTATGGAAGCGCGACGGGCGACGCCCGCTATTGCGCACTCTTCCGCGACCTCACGCATTGGAAGAAGGTCGAGCACGAGCTGGAGACGGCGAAGCACGACGCCGAGGCGGCGAGCGCTGCCAAGACCGACTTCCTCGCCAAGGTCAGCCACGAGGTGCGCACGCCGCTCAACGCGATCATCGGCTTCGCCGAGGTGATGCGCGAGGAGCGCTTCGGCCCCGTCGGCAACGAGCGCTACAAGGACTATCTGCGCGACATCCATTCGTCCGGCACGCATGTGATGAGCCTGATCAACGACCTGCTCGATCTCTCCAAGATCGAGGCCGGGCGGATGGAGCTCGACCCGACGCCGATCGACGCCAACCGCATCATCTCCGACTGCGTCGGGCTGATGCAGACGCAGGCGAGCCGCGGGCGTGTGATCATGCGGATGTCGCTCGCCCCCGCCCTGCCGATGATCAAGGCCGACGAGCGGTCGATGCGCCAGA
Organism: Beijerinckiaceae bacterium; assembly: GCA_965277735.1. Taxonomy (GTDB): domain Bacteria; phylum Pseudomonadota; class Alphaproteobacteria; order Rhizobiales; family Beijerinckiaceae; genus RH-AL1. The sequence goes on along the minus strand of CBDIDO010000003.1, from coordinate 858,828 downwards.
TCGTGCTGAACCTCTTGTCGAACGCGGTGAAATACAACGAGCCGGGCGGCCAGGTGATCGTCGCCACCGCGGCGCCGGAAGACGGCAAGGTGGTGATCCGCGTGCGCGACACCGGCGCCGGCATGTCGGAAGCCGACATCGCCGCCGCGCTGGAGCCGTTCCGCCAGCTGTCGACGCGGCCGATGACGACGGAGGGCACCGGGCTCGGCCTGCCGCTGACCAAGGCGCTCGTCGAGGCCAACGAGGCGACCTTCACGATCCGCTCGAAGATCGACCAGGGCACGCTGGTCGAGATCGCCTTCCCGCCCGCACGGGTGCTGGCCGGGCAGCGCTAGAACTCACTTCAAGCAGACAGAAATCGTCGCGGGCGGGTCTTGCGGCAAATTACAGGCATATGCATTTATCTCGATGCCGCAGTAAGTGGCATATGCCTTTTCGGAGACCTTCCATGTCCACCACCGCCGTCATCACGGGCGCCTCGACCGGCATCGGCGCCGTCTATGCCGATCGCCTCGCGCACCGCGGCCACGATCTCGTCCTCGTCGCCCGTGACGTCGATCGCCTCGAGGTGCTCGCCACGCGCCTGCGCGCGGAAACCGGCCGGGTCGTCGAGGTGCTCGGCGCCGACCTCACCCGCGCGGGCGACGTCGCCGTGATCGAGCATCGCGTCGCCGCGCCCGACGTCAGCGTGCTCATCAACAACGCCGGCATGTCGCTTAACGGCGGTCTGCTCGACAACGGCCCCGAAGCGCTCGAGCAGATCATCGCGCTCAACGTCACCGCGCCCACGCGTCTCGCGGCGGCCGCCGGCAAGGCCTTCGCGGCACGCGGGGCCGGCGCCATCGTCAACATCGCGTCCGTGCTCGCCTTCGCGCCCGAGATGTTCGATGGCGTCTACAGCGGGACCAAGGCCTATCTGCTGAACCTCACGCTCTCGCTCGCGGCGCAGGTCCGCGAGCGCGGCGTAAAGGTGCAGGCGGTGCTGCCGGGCGCCACGCGCACCGAGATCTGGGCGCGCTCCGGCAAGGACATCGACGCCTTCCCGGCGGAGATGGTCATGGAGGTCGGCGATCTCGTCGATGCTGCGCTGGTCGGCCTCGACAAGGGCGAGACCGTCACGATCCCGCCGCTCGCCGACGAGCAGCTCTACAAGACGTTCGACGCCGCGCGTGCCGCGATGGGCCCGCATCTGTCGACGCGCGAGGTGGCCCCCCGCTATCGGGGCGTTGAAGCTGTGGCATAGACCACTATGTGGGCCTCATGAGGAAACCGCACACCAGCGAGGATGACCCCGCGCCGACGCTCTTCGTCGGCCCGGGGCCTTGCAACAACAGCGAGCTGCGCAAGGCGACGCGTCACCTTGGGTTGTTGTTCGACGAGGTGATGCGGCCGTCCGGTCTGCGCGCGGCGCAGCACGGCATCCTCTTTCACGTGAAAGCGATGGACCGACCGACCATGAAGGCGCTCGCGCGTGAGCTTGTCATGGACCTGTCGGCGTTGGGCCATACGCTGAAGCCTCTGGCGCGCGACGGATTCATCCGTCTCGATCCAGACGACCGCGATGCGAGAGCGAAGCGCGTCTCCCTGACCCCTGCTGGCGAAGCCAAGCTCAAGGAGACGAGCGCGCTCTGGCGCTCCGCCCAGACGCGGGTGGAGGCGGCGCTTGGCGCCGACAAGGCGCAAGCGCTGAGGACGATGCTGGCGGAGGTTTCGTCGAATTCATTCGGCACGGCTTTCCGCGGGCAACGCGACCTCGACTGACGACCCGCGGCATCGCACCCGCGATGGCCGCGGCCCCTTACGGAGAACGAAAACACATGACGAGCATTCTCTCACGCCTCGGAGTCACCGCGGCGTTTGCATTGGCGCTCGCGCCGCTGGCCCATGCAGATGTCGCGCTGCCCGGCGACATGACCTTTCCCGAGAGCATTTCGTCGACCGCCGACGGCACGCTCTTCGTGGGGAGCGCCGGCGCTGGTGGCGTGATCCGTATCCAGCCCGGGCAGAAGCCCGAGCAATTCATCAAACCCGCCGCCTTCGGGACGCGCTCGCTCTTCGGCGTCCTCGCCGACGAGAAGGCCGGCCTGCTGTACGTGTGCTCGAACGATCTGACCGCGCTCGGTGCGCCAGGGCCGAGCCAAGTCGATGGCGCCTTCGTCAAGGCCTTCGATCTCAAGAGCGGCGAGGGCAAGGCATCCTACAAGCTGCCCGGCCCTCACGAGATCTGCAACGACATGACGGTCGCGCCCGACGGCGGCCTGCTCGTCACCGACACGTTTGGGCCGCAGATCTTCCGGCTCGCGCCGGGTGGCAAGGAACTCGAGGTGTGGTCGCAGGACCCGCAGTTCGCGCCGCCTGCCAAGGGCGCCGGCCTCGACGGCATCATCATTGGTGGGGACGGCAACGTTTATACCAACACCTTCACCGAAGGGAAAATGTTCCGCGTCGACGTCAAGGACGGCAAGGCGGGCAAGGTCACCCAGCTGAAGACCTCGCGCCCGACCAAGCTCACCGACGCGATGCGTGACGCCGACGGCAACTCGTTCCTGATGATCGAGGGCAGCGGCAACCTCGATCGCGTCACCATCGAAGGCGACACCGCCAAGCTCGACACGCTGAAGGACGGGATCGACGGCCCGACCGGCGTCACCAAGGTCGGCGACAAGGCCTATGTCACCGAGGGCCAGCTGTCCCACCTCTTCGGCGGCGCCGGCGGCAAGGGCCAGCACCTGCCGTTCAAGGTCTACGAAATCCCGTTGAAGTAGGCGGCGACGCAAGCGATCCTCTTCCGGTTCAAGGGGGAGGATCAGCAGCGCGGGGCGTGAGCGCCCGCAGGAGATGGACGCGGATCGCGGAAGACAGGTTGGCCTCGCCGCGGTCCGCATCGATCTCGGCGACCAATGCCGAGATCGAAAGACCACGCGCCACGGCGGCGGCCTTCAGCGCCTGCCAGAAGGCATCCTCGAGCGAGATGCTGGTGCGATGGCCGGCGACAACCAGCGAGTGCTTGACGATCGCCGTCGGCGCGACGGCCTTAGGCGTCGTTGCCATCGCGCGTTGCGAGGCGGTGGCCGTCGAGCACGCGCTCGGTACGCGCCGTCTCGATCGCCTGCGACTGGCGCTCGATCTTCGTGCGGCCGTACGCGACGCGATTGGCGGCCGCGACAGTTTCACGCTCTGTGCGGTCGCGGGCCTTACGCGCGCGCCGCAGGTTGACGACTTCGCCCGTCACGGCTTCTTCCGGAACGCGTCGATCGACACGACCTTCGCCTGCTCGGACGGCGCGTCGGCGCCCTGCTCGACGGGCTCGGGCTTGGTCGGCTCGATCTTGGTCGGCTCGATCTTGGCGACTGCCGGCTTGGCGGGTTTCGCCGGCTTGCTCGGAACAGCCGTAGGCTTGTCGTCGCTCTTGCTCGCCTCGGCCCGCGGCATCGCAACGACGCCGCCGGGAGGCACCGCGGTCAACGCGCGCGGCGCCGGGGCGCCGGGCTCGCCGGCCTCCTCGCTGTCGACGTTGGGCTGCGGCTCGAACTTGAAGTTGAACGGCACCGACGGATCGAAGAAGCCGGTCAGCGCATCGAACGGCACGACCAGCACCTCGGGGATACTCTTGAACGACAGCCCGACCTCGAAGGCGTGATCGCTGACGCGCAGGCCCTCGTACTGGTGCTGCAGGATGATGGTCATCTCTTCCGGATACTGCTCGCGCATGCGCGACGAGAGGCGGACGCCCGGCGCATGGGTGCGGAAGGTGATGTAGAAATGGTGCTCGCCCGGCAGCTCGCCGTTGCGGGCGACATCGCCGAGGACCTTCTTCACCACCCCGCAGAGCGCCTCCTGGACGAGAAGATCGTAGCGGATCAGGTCGTTCGGCATTCGCGATCCAGAGCGGGTGTGATGGTCGGCAGGCTAGCATGAAAAGTGGAGGCTTCTGTTGCCAGGTGCCTCCGAACCCCGCCTTTGAGTGCTACCCCAAAGGACTTGGAATCGGTACCATCACCGCATTACGCGGCGAGGGCGACCGGAGCATAGTTGTCGTTGGCAACTATAAGTTTAGCCCGATAACGGCGGTACCATGCCGGGCAAAAGACAGTCCTTTACACTTCCCGTCGAACCTATTTCGCCCCCGCCGAAGCGCACCGGAACCGCGACGGGGTAAACCGTCTTTGGATCAAATGCGCTCGGGTGGAGGCGCCGGGTACCGCCCCCGGGTCCGAAAAGCTTATTTCGACGCCGTTTATCGCCATAGCCGTCACGAGGACGGCGATGGGAATATAGGGGTAAATCCGCCACTTAGAAAGGGCGGGTCGCACCGCGGGCCGATGGATTTGGAACCTGTTGCAGAGGAGATGCCGTCGGGCGGGGTGGAGGCGGCGGTTCGCATGCCGCAACCCCTCGATCCGCCATGGCTGGCGGCGAGCCTCGTTGCGATCGTCTCGGCGGCGCTCCTGTTCTGCGGCCTGATCGCGCTTGTCGCCCTCCTGATCCTGCTCGGTCACCTCGGTGGTGACGGCGCAACGGACTTCCTGCAGCAGCTGCGGTTCGATCGGCCGCTGCAGACCCGCGTCGGCGCCGCGACGGTGAGCACGGCCTATATCGGGCTCGGGCTCGCCACCCTCCTGGCGGCGGCGCTGCGCGGTGGCCGCGGCTGGCGCGACCTCGTGGCGCTGCGGCCGATGCGGCGCGGCCGCGGCGCCTGGCGCGACACGCTCGGCATCGCCGCGCTGACCCTCGGCTACATCGCGATCTCGACCTATTCCGTCGAGCACGCGCGCGACCGAAGCCTGCTCGTCAGCGGGCCGACCGACATTATCCTCATCACCACGCTCGTCAGCAACCTCGTCGTGCTGGCGCCGATCGCCGAGGAGCTCGTGTTCCGCGGCTGGATCTACACCGCGCTGCGACGCAGCTTCTCGTTCTGGCCGAGCTATCTCGTGACGCTCGTGATGTTCGCGGGCATCCATTGGGACGCGAGCCACACGCGCATCGTGCAGGTGCTGCCGCTCGCCGCGGCGCTCGGGCTGATGCGCGAGCGCGCCGGCACGATCAAGCCGACGATCGCGCTTCACGCCGTCTATAACCTCGTCATCATCGCGATCCGCCTCGCCTATACGTGAGCGCGACCCTTTAGCTGCAGCGCGGCACGGATTTGCTGCAGTGCGGAAACACTTTGTCACGGATGAGACGTCCGGAGGCAAAGCGGACGCTGCAACTCTTGCTGTGAGGTCTCGCGAGGTCGAGCCGGTTGCTGGAGTTACCGATGGATCGTCTGCTCGAAGGTTTCGCTCGTTTCCGCGAGGACGTGTATCCGCGCCAGAGCGCGCTCTACGAGAAGCTGGTGCGCGACGGCCAAGGGCCGCAGGCCCTGGTGATTTCCTGCTCGGACTCGCGCGTCATGCCCGAGGTCATCCTGCAATGCGACCCCGGCGAGATCTTCGTGACCCGCAACGCCGGCAATATCGTGCCGCCCTACGGCAGCGAGGCGGCGGGTGCGGTGACCTCCGCGATCGAATACGCCGTGAAGGGCCTCGGCGTCCGTCACATCGTGGTTTGCGGCCACACCGACTGCGGCGCGATGAAGGCGTTGCTCAAGCCCGATGCATTGAAGACGATGCCGGCGGTCGCGGCCTGGCTCGGCCATTGCGACTGCGTGCGTGACGGATTCGTGTGCGACGTGGGAGCGAGCGACCAGACATCGGCGCGGCGGCTCGCGATGCGCAATGTCGCGACCCAGGTGAAGAACCTCGAGACGCATCCCAGCGTCGCCGCCGGCCTCGCGGACGGAACGCTCCGGTTGCACGGCTGGCTCTTCGACATCGCCGCGGGCGACATCCTCGCGATGGATGCCGCCACAACGGAGTTCGCATCGATCGGCACCGGTCGCGGGGACCGGACCAAGCATCTCGTCGCGGTCGCATAACAGGGGAATATCATGAGGGGATTGTTTCCGGCGACGCTGGCACGTGACGTGCCGGCGTCCATCGTCGTGTTTCTCGTCGCCCTGCCCCTGTGCATGGGCATCGCCATCGCCTCCGGCGTGCCGCCGGAGAAGGGACTGCTGACCGGCATCATCGGCGGCGTGATCGTTGGATTCCTGGCCGGCTCGCCGCTGCAGATCTCGGGGCCGGCAGCCGGCCTCGCCGTCATCGTCTTCGAGCTGATCACCGAGGAAGGCATCGGCGCGCTCGGGCCGATCCTGATACTCGCCGGCTTCATCCAGCTCGTCGCGGGACTCGCCAAGCTCGGGCAATGGTTCCGCGCGATCTCGCCGGCCGTCGTGCACGGCATGCTCGCCGGCATCGGCGTGCTCATCGTCGCCGGCCAGCTGCACGTGATGCTGGACGCGCGCCCGCACGCCAAGGGCATCGAGAACATCTTCGCGATCCCGGTGGCCTATTACAACATGTGGCCGCTCACCGGCCGTGGCGCGGAGGCGCCGCTGCTGGTCGGCATCGTGACGATCGCCGCAATGCTCGGCTGGGAACGCGTGCGTCCCGCCTCGCTGCGGCTCGTGCCGGGCGCGCTCGTCGGCGTCGTCGCCGGCACGGCGCTGGCGCTGGTCCTGGGGCTCAACATCGCGCATGTCGCGGTACCGGCCAGCCTCCTGAAGAGCGTCACAGTCCCGAGCCTGGCCGACATGGCTGAGCTGCTCTCCTGGAAGAGCGTTGTCTCGGCCGCGGCGATCGCCTTCATCGCCAGCGCCGAGACGTTGCTCTCGGCCGCCGCGGTCGACCAGATGCACAATGGTCCGCGAACAAACTACAATCGCGAGCTCGCGGCACAGGGCCTCGGCAACCTGCTGTGCGGCGCGCTCGGCGGCCTGCCGATGACGGGCGTCATCGTGCGCTCCTCGGCCAATGTGCAGGCCGGCGCGGCGACCCGCGCCTCGGCAGTGCTGCACGGCTTGTGGATCCTCGCCGCGGTCGCTTTCCTCGGTGCCATCCTGCGGATGATCCCGATGGCGGCACTCGCCGGCGTGCTCGTCGTCACCGGCTACCGGCTCGTCAGCCTGGGACACCTCAGGCACCTGCTGCATCGCTACGGGCCGCTGCCCGCCGCGATCTGGGCGATCACGCTCGTCACCGTGGTGGCGACCGACCTGCTCACCGGCGTGCTTCTCGGTATCGGGCTCAGCCTGCTCGAGCTGCTGCCCTGGCTGAAACGGCTGCGTCTCGTGGCGCGCACCCGCGACGCGGCGGACGGCGAGTATGTGGTGACGCTCGCCGGCTCGGCGACGATGCTGCAGTTTCCCTATCTCGCCAACACGCTCGATTCCGTGCCGCCGGCGCGCAAGGTGACGATCCGCATGCGCAAGCTCTGGCACGTCGACCACACCTGCGCCGAGTATCTCACGACGTGGATCGGACGACGGCAGGCGGCCGGCGAGGCGGTACGCATCGAGACCGGCGCGGACGCCAGTCCCCGCGGGTTGGCGTTGGCGCTGAACGAGGCCTGAGCCCAACGCAGACTCTTCGGGCGTGATCTGTCTTCTCCCGCAAGGGGAGAAGGTGCCCGAAGGGCGGATGTGGGGGCGTCGTAGAGAGAGACCTCTCCAGCGCTGCCCCCTCATCCGGCGCTTCGCGCCACCTTCTCCCGCGCGGGGAGAAGGAAGTTCTCAGCTACCAGAGGATCCCGTCCACCGGGCGCACCGGCTCGGGCGCCGGCTCGCCGAGCATCTGCAGGAGATCGATCTCGATCGTCCGGCACATCGCAGTCATCGGCACGTCGTAGATATCGTCGGCGAAAGGATCCATGAGGTCGAGGCCGATCTGCACGGCCATCAGGAACATCAGGCTGACGAAGGACGAGCCGACCGGCGTGTAGATGCCGAGCTTCTGCACCACCGCGAACGGCAGGATGAGGCAGAAGATGTGCGCGAAGATCAGCGGGAAGAACCGGTACTGCGAGGGCAGCGGCGTGTTCTTGATGCGCTCCATGCCGCCCTGCGCGTTGGCGATGTCGACGAGCGTCGCTTCGATGCGCACGCGTGCATAGGGATCGAGCATCCCTGCCTTCAACGCGCGCGACGCCATCAGTGCCATGTCGGTGAGGATCATGTTGTGCTTGTTGGCGATCTGCGGGAGCCCATCGACCTGGTCGGCCGGCAGGTAGCGACGCGCCTCGTCGGCCATGGGCTGGCCGCGCAGGGAGGTCCGCAGCACGTGCACGTACGCGATCTGAGCGCGCGCGATGTCGCGGGCGATGCCCTTGAGCGCGTTGGCACCGGCCTCGTCGCAGAACGAGATTGCCTGGCGCGCCACGTTGCGCGAGGCGTTGATCATCAGGCCCCAGAGCCCGCGTGCCTCCCACCAGCGCGCATAGGCGGCGTTGACGCAGAAGCCGATGAAAAGAGCCAGCGCCGTGCCGAACAGGGTCAGCGGCAGCTCGATCTGCTGTACGTCGGGCGTCACGTAGAAATAGAGGGCGGTGACGAAGATGTCCCACAGGAAGAGGTAGAACAACGGAAGCGCGACCTTGCGGGCCGCGTAGATGAAACGGGGGCGCTTATCGACCATCATGGCCGGTGATGTCCTTGTTGAGCCGCGTCGGCGGCATCATAGAGGGTCGAGGCCCACGCGGCGCGAACGCGGCGCGTGACAAGCCTCTCCTTATCGGGCCAGTGGCGTCGACCCGCTGCGGCGACTAAGCTCAGCCAGATTCCGCCTCGAATGGTCAACCCTGTCAGGAAAGGTCTTCGCCTTGGAGTTTCCCTTCCCGGTTCTGGTCGGCGACATCGGCGGCACCAACGCGCGGTTCGCCCTGGTCGCCGAACCCGGTGCCCCCATCTCCAAGCCGGCGCATCGCGCGACCCGCGATTTCCCGAGCCTCGAGGCGGCGGTCGCCGACGCGATCCCGCATTTCGAGGCGCGCCCGCGCAGCCTGATCGCCTGCGCCGCCGGTCCCGTCCGTGGCCGCAAGGTGACGATGACCAACGCGCGCTGGGACATCGACGGCGCGACCGTCGCGCGGGCTAACGGGCTCGAGCAGGGCCTCCTGCTCAATGATTTCGAGGCGCAGGCGCTCACCGTGCCCGTCGTGCAGGAGAGCTGGGTGCGCCGCATCGGCGACGCGACCGAGAACGACAAGGGCGCGCAGCTGATCCTCGGCCCCGGCACCGGCCTCGGGGCCGGCGCGCTGATCGAGGTGCAGGGGCGCCATTTCGCCCTGTCGAGCGAGGCGGGCCATGTCGACTTCGGCCCCGTCGGCGCCGAGGAGCTGGCCATCTGGCCGCACATCCCGCTCACCCATTACGGACGCATCAGCGCGGAATCGGTGCTGTCCGGGCCAGGCCTTCTGCGCCTGCACAGGGCGCGCTTCGCCTCGCGCGGGCTGATGGCGCCGGCGCACGATGAAGCCCAGCTCGTCGAGCGCGCCAAGGCCGACCATTACGGCGAGGAGGCCGACACCATCCGCCTGTTCTGGCGCCTCGCCGCGCGCTTCGCCGGCGACATGACGATGGCCTTCCTGGCGACGGGCGGCGTCACCTTCTCCGGCGGCGTGCTGCCGCGTCTGGTCGATTTCCTCGATCCGGCCGGCTTCCGCGCGCGCTATGAGGACAAGGCGCCGTTCGGCGAGCTGCTGCGCAAGGTCGGCACGCGGATCATCATCGCCGACGATGCGGTGTTAGTGGGCATGGCGGCCGTGGCCGCGGACCCCGACCGCTACGCGCTCGACTACGGGACGCGCGCCTGGTGCTGACCGGCTTTCCCGAGCTCGCCTAAGCTTCGACGAGCTCGATCGCGGCGATCTTCGCGGCGAGGTTTCTTGCCGTGAAGGGCTTGGTGAGGAACTGGGTCGCGCCAGCGTCGCGGGCGACCTCGGCGAATTTGCGCTGGTTCAACGCTGTCATCATGATGAACGGCTGGCGGCCGTAGCGACCGCTGCGCCGCACCGCCTTAAGCAGGTCGAGACCGCTCATCGGCTGCATCATCCAGTCCGAGATGACGAGGGCGTAGCGCAGCATCCCGAGCGACGTCAGCGCCTGCGCGCCGTCCTCGGCCTCGTCCACATTGGCGAAGCCGATCTCGGAGAGCATGGCGCGGACGAGCTTGCGCGTGACCTGGCTGTCGTCGACGACGAGGATGCGGGCGTACGGGGGAAGCATTGGCGTCCAAGACCATGGCGCGGACGTATGCCGCGTCTCCAGGTTGCCTTTGCCCGCTTAAAGAAGTGTTCCAGGAGCTATTAGGGAGGCTTCGTCGGCTAGGCCGCGTGCGGCTTGGCCTCGTCGGCGGCCAGCAGCTGATACAGCATGCCGGCGTCCCGCGTGGCGCGCAGCTTCGCGGTGATCGACCGCTCGCGCAGCAGCCGCGCCGCCCGCGCCAGCGCCTTCAAATGGTCGGCCCCGGCGCTCTCCGGCGCGACGAGCAGCAGGATCAGATCCACCGGCTCGCCGTCCAACGCCTCGAAATCGATCGGCTTCTCGACCCGCGCAAAGACGCCGAAGATGCGCTCGACCTTGGCCAGCTTGCCGTGCGGGATGGCGATGCCGCCGCCCATGCCCGTCGAGCCTAGCCGCTCGCGCTGCACGAGGGAGTCGAGGATCTCGCGCGCCGGCAGGCCGCATTTCTGCGCAGCGATTTCGCTGAGCTCCTGCAGCGCCTGCTTTTTGGACGAGACCTTGAGCGAAGGAATGATCGCGTCGCGAGCGATGAGATCGTTGAGGGTCATGGGTTCAGGTACGTTCCGATATCCGAGCGCAAACGCGCAAACCGGGCCAGGGCTGCGGGCGGCCGCTGCAAAAGCCGAGCCGAACCGCATTGCTCGCGTCGACCACATGCAGGCGGCGCGACTAAACCCGAGTGACCTTAAGGAAATGTCTCCGAAGGCGAAGGACTCGCCTCTCTTAAACTCGCCTGGATGCCCGACGGTTCAGGCCGAATGGCCGTTCGTCGGACGAAACGGGTCGATCCAGCCGATGTTGCCGTCCGCGCGTCGGTAGACGAGGTTAATACGGCGATTTTCGGGGTAGCGGAAGATAACGACCCCGCATTCGGACGACTCCAGCGCGTGCACGGCGGCCGCCACCGTCATCTCCTTGTAGTCGCCGTTCGTCTCGGCGATGACGGTCGGAAAACATTCCTCATCGTCGTCGCTCTCGAGCGGCTCCGGCTCGAAAAGCGCCGCCCCGGCCCCCGCGCCGAGCGCCACAAGGTGATCCTCGGCGCTCTCGCCGTGGCGGCCGGTCAGGCGCTTACGATGGTCGCGCAGACGCCGCTCGATGCGGTCGGCGGCCTTGTCGAAGGTGGCGTAGGGCTCCTGCGCGATCGCCTCGACGTGGAGGGTGATGCCGCTCTTCAGGAACAGCGTGCAGTCGGCGCGGTAGCCCGAGCCCTCTGGCTCGATCGTGACATGTCCTGTTGGAGAGCCTGCGTGATATTTGGCGGCGACGCCGTCGATCCGCGTGTGGACATGGGTTCGAAGCGCCTCACCGATCGCGAGGTTCTTGCCCGACACGCGCAGCGTCATTTTCGTCTCCGTGGTTGCCGCCTTCATCATCACGATCGGCTAGGTTGGGAGCCTCGCCGCCCCAAGTCAATCTGCTTGAAGTCTGTGCGCCTCAAGTCGGCGCCCTGCTGTCACTTGGGTTGACGCGACTCGCGATGGCGACTCACGTCGGCGGCGGCTAAGATAGGGACCATGCGGAAGGGCGAACCCAAGCCGGCGCTGCGCAGCACCGACATCAGTTTCTTCGATGTCGCGCACGCCGGCGAGACGCATCGGGTGCAGATCAGGCGCATCGCCAGCGCGCGGCGCTTCACGTTGCGCGTGCGCGCCGCGACGCGCGACGCGCTGCTGACGATGCCGCCGCGCGGCTCGCTCGTGCGCGCGAAAGTCTTCGTCGAGCGCCACGCGGCGTGGATCGGCGCGCGGCTCGCGCGTCTGCCGGTGCCGACGCCGTTCGGGCCGGCCGCGACGTTGCCGATCCGCGGCGTGGTCCATGAGATCGTGCATCGGCCCGGCGCGCGCGGCACCGTGTGGATCGAGGCCGGCGTCGACGGCAGCGCGCCCCTGCTCTGCGTCTCCGGCGAGGCGCCGTTCGTCGCGCGCCGCGTGCAGGACTTCCTGATCCGCGAGGCGCGCACTGATCTCATCCGCGCCGTCGCCCGGCACACCGCAATCCTCGGCGTGAAGGCGCGGCGCATCACCTTGCGCGACACAACCTCGCGCTGGGGCTCGTGCTCCTCATCTGGCGCACTGAACTTTTCCTGGCGCCTCGTGATGGCGCCGCCGCACGTGCTCGATTATCTCGCCGCGCACGAGGTCGCCCACCTCGTGCAGATGAATCATTCCGACGCCTTCTGGCGGGTCACCGCCCGGCTCGTGCCGGATTATTCGCGCGCCGAGGCCTGGCTCAAGGGCCACGGCGTCGGCCTGATGCGCTTCGGCGCCGCCGCGGCTGCGCCCGCCGAGGCGACGATCGAGGCGGACGGCTAGACGCTACCGACAGCGTCAGTGGCGGATGGCCGTGATGTAGCAGGGGCGCCGACCCTCGGCCTGGGCCTTCTGCTCGTAGCGCGTCTCGACCCAGCCCGACCACGGCGCGTGCCAATCGGCGGCGCGCTCGGCGGTCCACGCGAAGTCGCGCGAGCGCAGGAGCCGGGCGAGCGTCCAGCCGCACTTGTCGTCGATGTCGGTCGCAAAGCGCAGCTCGGCGCCGGAGCGCATCACGCGGGCGAGCCGCGCCAGCGTCTCGTCGGACAGGAAGCGGCGCTTGCGCTGGCGCCGCTTCGGCCAGGGATCGGGATAGAAGACGAAGACGCGGCCGAGACTGCCGGCGGGGAGCCGGTCGATGATCTCGACGGCATCGCCGCAATGGAGACGCACGTTGTCGAGATCGGCGGCGGCGAGATCGGCGAGCGCGCGCGCCACGCCGTTGAGGAACGGCTCGCAGCCGATGAGGCCGACGTCGGGATTGGCGGTGGCGGTGGCGAGCAGATGCTCGCCGGCCCCGAAGCCGACCTCGAGCCAGACTTCGCGCATCGGCCGCACGAAGGCGCGCGATGGATCGATTTCGCGCGTGGGATCGAGCGAGAGCTGGGGCAGGAGCGTGCGGACGAGCTCACGCTGGTAGTGCGCGAGGGCCTTGCCGCTGCGGCGGCCGTACAGCTTTCTGGATACGAACGCCGGACCGTCGTTGGCTTGGGCGTCGGTGTCTCGGACTTCGTTGTCTTTGACTTCGGTCAATGCGGCGTTTCTGCCCGGGCCGGCGCTGCGTCGGCGGCGGCCGATGTATGAAATCAGAAAATCAGAGCTTGCTCAGCAGATCGTTCATGGCGTCGAAATCTTCCTTCGTCGCGCCGAACCCAGAGCCGATCGTATCCATCTTCCGGCTGATCTCGCCGAGTTGAGCGGCGATGTATTCGAGGGCAACAGCCACGCGTGTCGGGGCGTCAACCGCGGCACCGTTGCCGTCGAGGTGGCTCGGCTGGAAAGGCTGGCTTGCCCACTCCGTAAAAAGGTCTGTCGAACCTGCCATCAATGTCCTCCGTCATCGAGCGGAGACCAGTTAACACGCAAGTCGAAAGCTAGACTAGTCAGCCTCGCGACAAACTGGCGCGACACCTCAGGTTGTGGCCGCCCTCAGGGATGCCCCCACCCTTTCGACAAGCAGGCCGATTTCCTTCTCCGCAATGACGAGCGCCGGGGTGAGGACGATCGAGTCGCCCGCCTGTCGGACGACGACGTTCTGGTTCCAGAATCCGTCCTCGACCACGTCGAAGGCGCGCCGGCCGGGCAGGCTGTCCCTCGGAGCAAGATCGATGGCGGCGGTGAGGCCGATTGTCCGGATGTCGACGACATTCGGCTGCCCGCGTAAGCCATGCACCGCCTCCGCGAAGACAGGCTCGATCGCCCGGGCGCGCTCGAACAGCCCTTCCTCGCGGTAGAGGTCCAGCGTGGCGAGGCCGGCCGCGCAGGCGAGCGGATGCGCCGAATAGGTGTAACCGTGCGGCACCTCGATCGCATGCTCCGGCCCGCGCATCAGCGATTCGTGAATGGCGCGGCTCACGATGACGCCGCCCATCGGCACGGTGCCCGAAGTGACGCCCTTGGCGAAGGTGATCATGTCGGGCGTAACACCATAGCGCTCGGCCGCGAACGCATGGCCAAGCCGGCCGAAGCCGGTGATGACCTCGTCGAAGATGAGCAGGATGCCGTGCTTGTCGCAGATCGCGCGCAGCTTCTGCAGGTAGCCCTTGGGGGGCGCGAGCACGCCCGTCGAGCCCGCGATCGGCTCGACGATGACGGCGGCGATCGTCGAGGCATCGTGCAACGCTACGAGACGCTCGAGATCGTCCGCGAGATGCGCGCCCCAGTCCGGCTCGCCCTTCGAGAACGCCTGCTCGGCGCGATTATAGGTGTGCGGCAAATGATCGACGCCGGCGACCAGCGTGCCGAACAGCTTGCGGTTGGCGACGATGCCGCCGACCGCGGTGCCACCAAAATTGACGCCGTGATAGCCGCGCTCGCGGCCGATCAGGCGCTGCCGCGTGCCTTGCCCCCGCGCGATGTGTGTGGCGAGCGCGAGCTTCAGCGCGGTCTCGACGGCCTCGGAGCCGGAATTGGTGAAGAAGACGTGGTCGAGCCCGGCCGGGGCGAGATCGGCAACGCGCGTCGCCAGCTGGAAGGCCTTCGGATGCGCAAACTGGAACGGCGGCGAGAAGTCGAGCTCGGCCGCCTGCGCCTGGATTGCCTGAACGATCGGCTTGCGCCCGTGCCCAGCGTTGCAGCACCAGAGACCGGCGATGCCGTCGAGGATTTTGCGACCGTCCGTCGAGGCGTAGTACATGCCTTCGGCGGAGGCGATCAGCTTCGGCCGCGCCTTGAAAGCCCGGCTCGAGGTGAACGGCATGAAATAGGCGTCGAGATCGTTCGGCGCTGCGAGGTTCGCGTTCGAGGTCAAAGCTCGGTCCTCCGATGCGCAACGTCTAGATCAGCCCTCGCGGCGCGGGGTCAAGGGCGCGCGGCGCCGGGAAAGGAATGCTGTGGACGCGCAGACCCGTAGCCCGCTCGACCGCAAGGCCGTGGCCGCCGTGGTGCTCGGCAACGCGCTCGAGTTCTACGATTTCCTCGCCTACTCGTTCTTCGCCAAGGAGATCGGCGACGCGTTCTTCCCTTCGGGCAGCGACACCGGGCGCCTGCTCTCGGCGCTCCTCGTGTTCTGGATAGGCTTCTTCTCGCGGCCAGTCGGCGCGGTGATGCTCGGCGCGTTCGCCGACAAGGCCGGCCGCAAGCCCGCCATGCTGGTCACGATCGCGCTGATGGCAGCCGGCATGCTGATCATCGCCGCGACCCCGCCGTTCCGCACGATCGGCTGGGCGGCGCCGGCACTCGTCGTGATCGGCCGGCTCGTGCAGGGCTTCGCGCTCGGCGGCGAGGTAGGACCATCCACGGCCTATCTCGTCGAGGCGGCCGCACCGAACCGGCGCGGGCTGATGGCGAGCTGGCAGCTCGCGAGCCAGGGCGTCGCCCAGCTCTTCGCCGGCGGCATCGGCGTGGTGCTGGCCTATTCGCTCAGCAAGGAGGCGATGCACGACTGGGGCTGGCGCATCCCCTTTCTTATCGGGTTCCTCATCGTCCCCGTCGGTCTCGTCATCCGCAACCATCTGCCCGAGACCGCCGAGACCGAGGACGGCCAGTCGGTAGGCGAGGTGCTGACGACGCTTTCGCGCGGACACGGCAAGCTCCTCGTCGCCGGTTTCCTGATGATCATGGCCTCGACGATCGCGACCTACGCCGGCATCAACATGCCGACCTACGCCAGCACCACGCTCGGCCTGCCGCTCAAGATTTCGGCTGAGGTGACCGTCGCGCTCGGCGTGACGTCGATCGTCTTCAGCCTGCTCGGGGGCTGGCTCGCCGACCGGATCGGCCGGCGGCCGCTGATGATCTATCCGCGCCTCGCGGTCGCGCTGGTCGCGATACCGGCGTTCGTCTGGGTGGTGCGCGATCGGTCGGCGACGAGCGTCATCGCGGCGACGATCATCGTTTCGATCCTCACCAATTTCGCCAGCGCCGGCTCGATCGTCGGCATTCCCGAGGCGCTCCCGCGCGCGGTGCGCAGCGCCGGGCTCTCCGTCGCCTACGCGCTGGCCGTCACGATCTTCGGGGGCTCGACGCAATGGGTGATCAACAAGCTGATCGCGGTTAGCGGCGACAAGCTCGCGCCGGCCTATTACCTCGCCGTCACGGGCCTCATCGGCGCAGCCGCCGCGTTCATGATGCCGGAGACCCGCGGCAAGACGCTGGACTGAGCGGACGGCGTGCTCAACGCCGCTGGAAATGACCGTCGCGGAGGAAATCGAGCGTCGCGGCGATGACCGCGGGGTGGCGCATGAGGAATGTGTGCGTCGCCGGCAGCACGAGATGGTCAGCCATCCCCTCAAGCCGCGTCGAGGCGACGGACACCTTGCCGTCGTTGGGCTTGGGCAACGCGAGCCAGCCGGCGGGATCGAGCGAGCGCGTCCCGGCGATGATTCCCACCTCGCACTCGAGCGGCTTCGCGAGCAGCGCCGCGGTGGCCGCATCGCGCCGCGTGCCGAGCTGCGCGCCCGCCGGGCCGAAGACCGCCCGATAGGCGCGCGCGCGACCGAGGAGATCGGTGATCTCGCTGCCCTGGTTCGGCGGCGCCAGCATGACGAGGCGCCTGAGCTGCGGCGGCCGGTGGCGGCCGGCCCACACGCGGGCGACGAGACCGCCCATCGAATGGGTCACGACATGCAAGCGCCCGTCCGATGCCTCGCTCCAGGCGCCGACCCGCACCTGCACATAGTCGGCGAGCGCGGCAAGGTCGCGCTTGCGGCTCGGATAATCGAGATTGAGCGTGCGGTAGCCGTCTGCAGCGAGCGCTGCCGCCATGCGCGCCATCGAGGCCGAACTCCGACCCAGGCCGTGTAGCAGGAGGACGCCCTCGTCGCACATGCGAACTTTCAGAGCACGGGCATCGAGCGGCGCGCAATCCGCCTACCGTGACGCGCAGGTGCCCATTTCAAGCGCATCTGGCCTGCAAATCTGCCCGCTGTTGTGCGCTGCAGCAATGCCTAGGTGCATTCGATGAAATCTCTACCATCCAGGTCCAAGGCCATGCCGCTGCACATCCCGCTCATGACGCTTCTGATGTTGGCCCTCGCCGCCTCGACGCTGCTGGTCTTGAAGCACGACGCGCCGCAGCCCCGCCTCGGTTACGCGATCGCCGGCGATGCCGCGACCTCGCCCTACGGCTCCGGCGCCGCGCTGCGCAACCTGCTGTTCTAACCGTCAGAAATAGGTCTTCAGCTCGGCCGCCGACTGCTGCGCGGGGCGGTCGAAGTTGAACGCGCTGACGAACTTGCCGTCCTTGTCCATCAGATAGGTGATGGCCGTGTGGTCCATCGTATAGGTGCCGTCCTTGTCGGGGACGGCCTTTGCATAGACCTTGTAGGCTCGCTCGACCGATTTGATCTCCTCCGGCGTACCCGTCAGCGCGGTGATGCGCGGGTCGAAGCTCGTCATGTAATCCTTCAGAACGACCGGCGTGTCGCGCTGCGGATCGACGGTGATGAAGAGCGCGCGCGCCTTGTCGTCGTCGCCGAGCGTCTTGAACATGGCGGACATGTCGGCGAGCGTCGTCGGGCAGACGTCGGGGCAATGCGTGTAGCCGAAGAAGACCAGCGTCGGGTGCCCGAGAAGCGCATTCTGCGTGACGGTCGTGCCGTCCTGCGAGACGAGCGTGAACGGGCCGCCGACCTCGGCGGCGCCTCGCGGCACGAGGCCGCGCGGCATCAGGATGGCTGCGATGCCAAGGCCGGCAATGCCGAGACACGCGAGGAAAGCGACGATCGTGAAGAGGCGATTGCGGTTCATGGCGCCGATATGGACCGATGCGGCCGAGAAGGCCAGCGGGCTTGCAGACGCCAACGGGCTTCCAGGTGATACGTTATAGCCCTATATCGGGGCCGCCAAACAGCCGGAGACGATGATGACCGAGATTCACGAGCGACGGGACGAAGCGCAGGACGCAAAAATCCCCGTGACCGTGCTCACCGGCTATCTCGGGGCCGGCAAGACGACGCTTTTGAACCGCATCCTCTCCGAGCCGCACGGCAAGAAGTATGCGGTCATCGTCAACGAGTTCGGGGAAATCGGCATCGACAACGAGCTGGTCGTCGACGCCGACGAAGAGATATTCGAGATGAACAACGGGTGCATCTGCTGCACCGTGCGCGGCGACCTCATCCGCATCATGGAAGGGCTGATGAAGCGGCGCGGCAAGTTCGACGCGATCATCGTCGAGACGACCGGCCTCGCCGACCCGGCCCCCGTCGCGCAGAC
Source organism: Beijerinckiaceae bacterium (assembly GCA_965277735.1). Taxonomy (GTDB): domain Bacteria; phylum Pseudomonadota; class Alphaproteobacteria; order Rhizobiales; family Beijerinckiaceae; genus RH-AL1. The sequence goes on along the minus strand of CBDIDO010000003.1, from coordinate 840,516 downwards.
CTTCTTCGTCGACGAGGACGTTCAGAAGAAGTCGCGGCTCGACGCGGTCGTCACCGTCGCCGACGCCAAATGGCTGGCGGCGCGCCTCAAGGATGCGCCCGAAGCGAAGAGCCAGATCGCGTTTGCCGACGTGATCGTGCTCAACAAGACCGATCTCGTCTCGGCCGAGGAGCTGGCCGAGGTCGAGGCCCGCATCCGCGGGATCAACCCCTATGCGAAGCTGCACAAGACGCAGCGCTGCGCCGTGCCGCTCGACGCCGTGCTCGGGCGCAACGCGTTCGATCTCGATCGCATCCTCGAGCTGGAGCCGGCCTTCCTCGACAAGGGCGAGCAAGGCCACGATGAACACGATCACGGCCACCATGGGCATGACCACCACGGGCACGATCACCATGGACACGATCACAAGGACCATGGCCACAACCACGCGCACGACCATGGTGGTTTGAAGCACTACCACGACGAGGAGATGGCCTCGCTCTCGGTGACGATCGACGGCGATGTCGATCCCGAGAAATTCCTGCCGTGGATCCAGGAATACGTGCAGCGCGAGGGCGGCGACATCCTACGCTCCAAGGGCATCCTCGCCTTCAAGGACGAGCCGCGCCGCTTCGTCTACCAGGGCGTGCACATGATGATGGACGGCGATCTGCAGCGCGAGTGGAAGCCCGAGGAGAAGCGCACCAGCCGCATCGTCTTCATCGGGCGCCACCTGAAGGAAGACGAGATCCGCAAGGGTTTCACCGCCTGCGCCGCCTGATCCCATGGTCGAGCAAACCACGTCCCTGACGCAGCACGTCGTCCCCTATACGCCGGGCGCGCCCGTGCATGCCGCCACGTTCATCGGCGGCACGCCGGTGCTCGCGCGCGACGACGGCTCGCTGACGATGGGGTCCCCCGATGCGGCAAACGTGGTCACGGCCCACGCCGACGGTGCGATCCTGGCCAGCGCCATCACGCGCTCGACGCTCGTCACCGGCGGCGACGACGGCCTCGTCGTCGCGACGAAAGGCGACGGCACGACGAGCGTCCTGCACGACGCCAAGGGCAAGTGGATCGACGCGCTCGCCGCGCGTGACGATGGCGCGATCGCGTTCTCGACGGGCAAGCGCGTCTTCGCCCGCGATGCCAAGGGCACGCTGAAGGAGATCGCCGTCGCCACCACCGCGCGCGGCCTTGCCTTCGCGCCGAAGGGCTACCGTATCGCGATCGCGCATTACAACGGCGCCAGCCTGTGGTTTCCAAACACCGACACGCCGCCGGAGATGCTCGAGTGGAAGGGGTCGCATCTCGCCATCGCCTTCTCGCCGGACGGCCGCTTCCTCGTCACCTCGATGCAGGAGGCCGCGCTGCACGGCTGGAAGCTCGACGATCGTGCGCACATGCGCATGTCGGGCTACCCCTCGCGCGTCAAATCGATCGACTGGTCGTCGGACGGCTTCTGGCTCGCGACCTCGGGCGCCGACACCTGCGTCGTCTGGCCGTTCCGCGACAAGGACGGCCCGATGAAAAAGCCGCCGCGCGAGGTCGCGGCGCGCCGCGCCAAGGTCTCCTGCGTCGCCTTCAATCCGAAGGCGCTGATGCTGGCGGTCGGCTACGAGGACGGCTGGGTTCTCCTGGTCCGTCTTCTCGATTCAGGTGAGATGCTGGTGCACCGACCCGATGTGGCGCGCGACGCGATCTCGGCGATGGCGTGGAGCGCAGATGGCTCACGCCTGCTGTTCGGCACGAGCGGCGGCGCGGCGCATCTGCTGAGCGTCCCATCTTGAGCGTCCTGACCCGCGCGGTGAAATGATGCTAGGCTGTCTCCGCCCCCGCCCGGAGACCGGCCTATGATCTTCCGCCGCATCGCGTTCTTCATCGCGCTGCTCTGCGGCCTGGCGTTGACGCAGCTGCCCGAGTTCGTCGAGCAATATCGCCAGCGCCTCGGCGGCGCGATCGACGAGCTTGCGGCCGTCATCGCCCGCTTCGACTCCGACAGCGCCCAGCACGGCCTCACGCAGAGCGGTGGCATCGATCGGCTGCATGCCAACACCGACAAGTTTGTGCGCGAGCGCGGTGACGAGATCCAGGACGACGTCGAGCGCCTCGCGAATCTGCGCGACACGCAGGCGGCGCTGAAGAGCGAAGGAGCGCTCGCCCGCATCGCCACCGTCGCGACGCATTACGACCAGCGGATCGCGCGCGGCGCCTACAGCGATTTCGAGCCGGCCGTGCCGACCTCGCCCGAGGCGTTGGCCCTCGGATTGTTTGGTTTCGTCTTCGGCGGCGGCGTTGTCCATCTCACGGGACACCAGGTGCGGCGGCGGCGGCGCGTTCCCGCCGGGACGACCGCCTGAGCGGTGTTTTGGGGCCACAACGGAGGCGAAATCGCCCGGTGGCGCAAAAATCCGCAGAAAGTCGACTCGCATGTGGCAACGATCTGTCGATAAGTTGACGGAAGCCCTTCCTTAACGCCGCGCGCGTAGACGACGGTCGCAATGTACGATCACTTCGACCGACTCGAAAACCGACAGCCGGCCGCGCGCGAGACCGCGCTCTTTCGAGACCTCCGCCACGTCCTGTCGATCGCCCGTTCGCGTGCGTCGGCCCTGCGCGCGCAACTGAAGGGGATCGACCCCGCGAGCCTGACAAATCGCGCCGAGCTCGCGCGCATCCCGCTGCGCCGCGTGTCCGACCTTATCGCTCAGCAAGACGAAACGCCGCCCTTCGGCGGCCTTGCGGCGACGCGCCTCGGCGCCCTCTGCCACGTCATCCCGTGGCACGGGCGGCCGCTGGCTCTCTCCGGCTGCGCCAAGGACTGGTGGGGAATGGGGCGGGTGCTCTATGCCGCTGGCCTGCGCAAGGGCGAGCCTGTGCTCAATTGTTTTGCCTACGACCTTTCTCCCTTTGGGCACATGATCGAGTCCGGAGCGCGCGCGATCGGCTGCCCGGTGGTGCCGGCGGGCGGCGCCGACCTCGACCGCAAGCTCGAGGCCCTGCGCCGGCTCGCGCCGCGGTTCTACTGCGGCCCGGCAAAACACCTCAGCGACCTGCTCGATTATGCCGATTCCCACGGCATCGGCACGACGAGCCTCGACACGGCCCTCGTCGCCTGCTGCGCCTCGCCCGGCAAGCGCAGCGAGCTACGGCTGCGCGGCATCGCGCTGCGCGAGGTGCTCGTGACCGCCGAGCTCGGCCCCATCGCATACGAGAGCGGCACGACGCCCGGTCTCGTCGTCAACGAAGGGCTCATTCTCGAGATCGTCGATCCGGAGACGCGGCTGCCGACGCCGGCGGGCGACGAGGGCGAGATCGTCGTCACCCGGCTCAACCCCGACTATCCGCTGGTGCGGCTGGCGACGGGCCTGCGCTCCAAGCTGCTGCCGCAGCCCTCGACCTGCGGGCGCACCAACATGCGCATCGCCTGCCCGCGCGAGATGAACCCGGCGAGCGTCGACATCGACGACACGCGCGTGCACATCGCGCAAGTTCGAGAGATCGCCGCGCGGCATCCCGAGGTGACGCGCATCCGCGGCTACACGCGGCGCCCGCGCGACCGCGACGAGTTCATCCTGCGGGTCGAGCATGCCGGCGACGCGGCGATGCTCGACGAGAAGCTGCGCGAGACGCTGCGCGTCGTCACGCAGCTCTCCGGCACCGTCGAGCTGGTGCAGCCCGGCACGCTGCCCGACGACGACGCGATGATCGTCGACGAGCGCCCGCTCAACTGAGGCGGACGATTTGATCCCCAACGTCCTTTCGATCGCCGGCTCCGATCCGAGCGGCGGCGCGGGGATCCAGGCCGACCTGAAGACCTTCGCCGCGCTCGGCTGCCACGGCATGGCCGCGATCACGGCGCTGACGGCGCAGAACACACGCGGCGTCTCGGCGGTGCATCTGCCGCCGGCCGACTTCGTGCGCGAGCAAATCGCGATGGTCTTCGCCGATATCGACGTGGGGGCCGTCAAGATCGGCATGCTCGGCTCGCACGAGATCGTCGCGGCGGTCGCCGATGCGCTCGCCCCTTACCCTGCAGTGCCGGTCGTGCTCGACCCGGTGCTCGTCTCGACGAGCGGCGCGACGCTCGGCGACGACGACGTGATCGCGGCGATGCGCACGCGGCTCTTCCCGCGCGCGATGCTGGTCACGCCGAACCTCGCCGAGGCCGCACGGCTCGCTGGTATCGCTGAACCGACCTCGCGCGCCGAGATCGAGGCGATCGCGCGCACGCTGCGCGGCGCCGGGCCGGCAGCGTGGCTGGTCAAGGGCGGCCACGCCGCCGGGGCGAGTGCCGACGACGCCCTCCTCGACGACGAGGGCCTCCTGTGGCTCGAGGCGCCACGCGTGGCAACCCGCAACACGCACGGGACCGGCTGCACGCTGTCCTCCGCGATCGCCGCCAACCTGGCCAAAGGCGCGCCCCTGCGCACCGCCGTCGCGGAGGCCAAGGCCTACCTCTCGGCGGCGCTTGCCGGCGCCGACCGCCTCACCGTCGGCCAGGGACCGGGGCCAGTCGACCATTTCGCCCCGCGGCGCGTCTGAGAGCTGCGGCAACGCGTGACGGCTGGCGGACATGACAGAGGGCCTCCGAGACCCTAGATTCAGCCGATCAACGCCAGAGGACATCCGTGACCGCCGAAGTCATCCCCCTGCACAAGCCCGATGCCGCCCCGGGCGCCTGCCCCGTCGCGGCGCCACTCGGCTTTCCCAGGGCGAAGACCGGCGTGCTGCTCGTCAACCTCGGGACGCCGGACGCCACCGACTATTGGTCGATGCGCCGCTACCTGAAGGAATTCCTGTCCGACCGCCGCGTGATCGAGACGCCGCGGCTGGTCTGGTGGCCGATCCTCAACCTGATCATCCTATCCGTGCGCCCGTCGGCCAAGGGACGCGACTACGACTCGATCTGGAACCGCGAGCGCGACGAGAGCCCGCTGCGCACCATCACCCGCTCGCAATCCGACAAGCTCGCCGCCTGGATCGCAGAAGGTGGGTTGGGCGGGGCGCCAGGCCACGACATCGTCGTCGAATGGGGCATGCGCTACGGCAACCCGTCGATCAAGCAGGGCATCAACTCGCTCGTCGCGCAGGGCTGCGACAAGTTCCTGCTCGTGCCGCTTTACCCGCAATACGCGGCGGCGACCTCGGCCACCGTCTGCGACAAGGCGTTCGAGGCGCTGGCCTCGATGCGCTTCCAGCCGACGATGCGCGTCGCCCACCCCTATTTCCAATCGCAGGCCTATATCGACGCGATGGTGCGCTCGATCCGCGCCGACCTCGCCAGGCTCGACTTCAAGCCCGAGGTGCTGCTCGCCTCGTTCCACGGCGTGCCGCAGGATTATTGCGACCTCGGCGACCCCTACCAGGGCCAGTGCATCGAGACCTGGCAGCGGCTGCGCCACGCGATGGGGCTGACGGCCGACGAGTTCCGCATGAGCTTCCAGAGCCGCTTCGGCCCAGCCGAATGGCTGCAGCCCTACACCGACGAGACGATCAAGAGCATGGCCAAGGCCGGCATGAAGTCGATGGCCGTCGTCGCGCCGGGCTTCGCTGCCGACTGCCTCGAGACGATCGAGGAGCTCGGCGTCGAGAACCGCGACTATTTCCTCGAGCACGGCGGCGAGCATTTCGCCGCGCTGCCCTGCCTCAACGATTCCGACATCGGCATGACGGTGATCGAGGACATCGTGCGCCGCGAGCTGGCGGGGTGGGTGTAGGGCCGGCCCTTGTGCACGGGCGGCGCTGCCCCGTTTCGCTTTACCGCCAAAGCCTCTAGGAGGGACCCTGGAGGCCCGACGTGACGATCGACACGATCCACCACAACATTCTCGAGCAGCACGACAAGGTGCTGATCATCGACTTCGGCTCGCAGGTGACGCAGCTCATTGCCCGGCGGGTACGCGAGGCCGGCGTCTATTGCGAGATCGCGCCGTTCCAGTCGGCCGAGGCGGCCTTCGCCACGCTGAAGCCCAAGGCGGTGATCCTGTCAGGCGGCCCCGCCTCGGTGACGGAGGAGAACTCGCCGCGCGCGCCGCAGTCCGTGTTTGAGGCCGGCGTACCGGTGCTCGGCATCTGCTACGGCGAGCAGCTGATGGCGGTGCAACTCGGCGGCGCCGTCGAGGCCGGCCACCATGCCGAGTACGGCCGCGCCGAAGTCGAAGCCTCCGCGGACTCGCCGCTGTTCGCCGGCGTGTGGGAGCGCGGCCGCCACCAGGTGTGGATGAGCCATGGCGACCGCGTCACCCAGCTGCCGCCGGGTTTCTCCTCGATCGGCCACTCGGCGAACGCGCCGGTCTGCGTCATCGCCGACGAGGCGCGCAAGCTCTACGGGCTGCAGTTCCACCCCGAGGTACACCACACGCCCGAGGGGCCGCAGCTCATCCGCAACTTCCTGTTCGAGATCGCCGGCTGCAGCCGCGACTGGACGATGAAGGCGTTCCGCGCCGAGGCGATCGCCGCGATCCGCGCCAAGGTCGGAAACGGCCGTGTGCTGCTCGGCCTGTCCGGCGGCGTCGATTCCGCGGTGGCGGCGGTGTTGATCCACGAGGCGATCGGCGACGGGCTGACCTGCGTCTACGTCGACCACGGCCTGATGCGGCAGGGCGAGAGCGAGCAGATCGTCTCGCTGTTCCGCGGGCATTACAACATCCCGCTCGTCCACGTGGAGGCGGCCGACCTCTTCCTCGCTTCTCTGCACGGCATCCGCGACCCGGAGGAGAAGCGCAAGATCATCGGCAAGCTGTTCGTCGCGACCTTCGAGGCGGAGGCAAAGAAGCTCGCCAAGGACGGCCGCGGCCTGCCGGAGTTTCTGGCGCAGGGCACGCTCTACCCCGACGTCATTGAAAGTGTGTCCTTCTCGGGTGGGCCATCGGTGACGATCAAATCGCACCACAACGTCGGCGGCCTGCCCGAGCGCATGAACATGAAGCTCGTCGAGCCGCTGCGCGAGCTGTTCAAGGACGAGGTCCGCGCGCTCGGCCGCGAGCTCGGCCTGCCCGAGGCCTTCGTCGGCCGCCACCCCTTCCCCGGCCCAGGCCTGGCGATCCGCTGCCCCGGCGCGGTGACGCCGGAAAAGCTCGCGATCCTGCGCCAGGCCGACGCGATCTACCTCGACGAGATCCGCAAGGCCGGCCTCTACGACATCATCTGGCAGGCCTTCGCCGTGCTGCTTCCGGTGCAGACGGTCGGCGTCATGGGCGATGGGCGGACGTACGATTTCGTGTGTGCCTTGCGCGCAGTGACGAGCGTCGACGGCATGACGGCGGATTTCTACCCCTTCGACATGAACGTTTTGGGAAAAACCGCCACGCGGATCATCAACGAGGTGCGCGGGATCAACCGCGTGGTCTACGACGTGACGTCGAAGCCACCGGGGACGATCGAGTGGGAGTGAAGACCTGACGTGGTCGAGATCTACGGCATCAAGAACTGCGACACGATGAAGAAGGCGCGCGCCTTTCTCGATCAGAGCGGCATCGCCTACGTGTTTCACGACTACAAGGTCGAAGGCGTGGCATCCGATAAGTTGCACACTTGGATCGGCCAGGTCGGCTGGGAAAAGCTTTTGAACCGCGCCGGGACGACTTTCAAGAAGCTGCCGGAGGCCGAGCGGCAAGGCCTGACCGAAGCCAAGGCCGTGACGCTCATGCTGGCGCAGCCGTCGATGATCAAGCGGCCCGTGCTGGCGGCCGGGGCGAAGCTGCTCGTCGGCTTCGACGCCGCGCAATACCAGGGGCTGGCGCGCTGATCGCCGTCACGGTGTCCGACTTGAAGCGCCAGTTGCACTATGCCGAGGCCGCAATGGGCGATGTCGAAGTCCTCATGTGTTGGGCGACTTTGGACCGCTGACGAACGGATTGTCGCGAAGATAGAACCGCAGGACGCGGTCTGCATCGCGCGAGATGCCGATCCTCGTGCTCCAGCCGATCTCTCCGGGTTCGCGGTCGCCGTGTCCGAGCCATAGCGGCCCTTCCCGGCAAAGATCGAGACCGTCGAACCGCAGATCGATCTGCAAGGCAGCGGCGAGCCGTCCCGGTCCTCGCGTCAAGTCGCGCAAGCGTTCCGTCCTGCGATTGCGCTGCATGATCGCAACGCCTTCGAGTGGCTCGATCGCGCGAAGCAGAACGCCGGCACCGATCCCGGAGATTTCGCTCGAGACGTTCAGCATGAAGGACGTGCCGTAGGCGAGATAGATGTAGGCGTGCCCGCGCTCCAAAAACAGCGAGCGATTGCGCGGGGTCATGCCCCTGTAGGCGTGCCCGGCGGCATCGCCGATCACATAGGCCTCGGTCTCGACAATCCGCCCGCTGGCCGTGCCGTCCGGCAAGTCGCGCATCAATCGCTTGCCGATGAGAAAGCAGGCGAGCGCGGCCGTGTCCGTCGGCAGTTCGGCGCGCGCAAGCGGCAGACAGCTGTTCAAGTCATCGCCTCGACCCATTGCGCGCGCGATGGTCCTGGTTCGAACGGATCGCCGAAATACTGCGTCTCGCGGACCACCTTCCCCTCGCGGAACTCCATGATGCTCACGGTGTGCGATGGCCGCCCGTCGTAGGCGAGGACGTATTCGGTGACCCAGAGGTCGCCGGCGCCGATGATCCGTCGTATCGTGAAGCGTTTCCGGTTCGGCTGCGCGGTGCGCGACGCCTGAATGTTCCGCCGCCCGCGGATCCGCTCTCCCGATTGCGGATATTCGAGAAGCGCGTCCTCTCGGTAGATCTGGTGCTCCCCATCGAAATCGTCCGCGTCGGAGGCGGCCCAGTGGTGATCCAGAGCCCCTCGGATCTCTCGGTCTTCCATATCGAACCTCCACGATCATCGCCGGGCGATCTTAGGCCCGTTTACCGCGGCGCTGAGCACGCTCTGCGCCCGCATCTCTTCGACCGATCTCTATTCCGACGCGGCGCAATACGAGAGCCTGGCGCGCTGATCGCCTCGCAGCGGCCTGTCTGCAAGACGCCGCTGGTCCACGTCATTCCGAGCTGGAAAGCCGCTTCCTCCAGGCGAACCAGCCGACGAGTATCGTTAGTGCCGCCACGACGAGCGGCGCCACGCCGTGCGCGTATTCGCCGTGGAGGGTCACGGTCGCGAACGCCGCCAGCATCACGGTGCAGCCGAGCGCAGCGCCCCACAGCCGCGTCGGGGTCCACGCCAGCAAGACGGCGGTCGTGAGTTCCAGCGATCCGGTCACGAAATGAAACCAGCGCGGATATCCCCACTTTAGATATTCCTCGTAGATCGGGGACGGGGCGATGATGTTGCTGAGCGATCCCACGACAAAGAAGGCGGCAAGAGCCAAGGCCGAGGCCTGGCGCCAGGAAAACTTAGACTTTGGTCCAACCTTGTCTGATGAGGGCGCCACGGAGGCCCAGATGGCGACTTGGTCGGGCAGCCGGACGATCTCCGCTGATTGCTGCGGCTCGAAAAGGTGCTCTGTGCGACCAAGCTTCACCACAGGATGACTGGTGTCCGTCTCAACCAAATGTCGGTCGTCAGCTGGTCGACGACGAACCGGGCTACATCCGCGCGAGCTATTTTGCCGCCGTTGATGCCCTCGAGGTCGATGACGGCCCTGACGCTGCCTCGAGCTGGGTCATCGGTGAGCATGGCGGGTCGGACGATGACCCAATCAAGGGAGCTGGCTCGGATCGCAGCTTCCTGACGGTCCTTGTCCTTGTAGGCTTGGCCAAGCAGCAAAGGCTGGAACAGCCGGTCGAACACTAAGCCGCCGTGGCCACGGCTGTCCCCGACGCCCAGAGCGGAGATGCAGACCAGGCGGCGCACGCCGCTGCGCGTCATCGCCGGGACCAGCGCGTGCATCGCTTCGGTCAGCAGGCTGACCTTTAGGAAGCCTATGCCGGTGCCCAACGTGCTGACGACGGCATCACAGCCGTCCAAGGCGCTAACAAGGGTGATCGCATTGCGGACGTCGCCCTCGATCAATTCTGCTCCCGGCAAATTGGCGCCTGTCGTCGAGCGAACCAACGCCACGACGGAATGGCCTTTCGCCAAGGCGTCGCTGACGATCAACCGTCCCGTTCCGCCCGTTGCACCCAAAACCAGAATCTTCATGAACCTCGATCTTTCCTAATGTGAGCGCCGCAGTTCAAATTGAACCGGTTGCGTCACTTCCGAGCACGGCCGCGAAACATTCATTCCTGCGCATTCTCTCCTGGCCCCACATGGTCTATCTCTGGGAGCAGGTCTCACATAAAGACCTTCATCCTGCTCCGTAAGGAGGCAGTTTTTTGTAACCAGGGAAGGCTGGGGGAACCGCATGAACACCGCATCGAGCGCGATCGAGCGATTCAGCCGCTATCGTTCGGAAGACGCCCAATCAGCCGAACCCGCCCATTGCCCCGTGCGCGACGTGCTCGATCGCCTCGGCGACAAATGGAGCATACTCCTGATCATGACTCTCGCGACGCGACCGCAGCGCTTTAGCGAGCTTCACCGCGCGATCCGCGACATCTCCAAGCGGATGCTGACCCAGACCCTGCGCGATCTGGAGCGCGACGGACTGATCACCCGCCATGTCTTTCCAACCAAGCCGCCGAGCGTCGAATATCGTCTGGCCCCGCTAGGCCAATCTCTGCTGGAGCCGATGGCGAACCTTATCGATTGGGCCGACCGTTGTTATGTCTATATCCATGCCGCGCGCGCCTCGTTCGACCGCGCTCCGGGTGATGTTCCGCGCTGAGTCTTTGCCGCGCGATCGGCCAAGCAGAAGGATCGCTTCTCATCCCAGCGCCACGTGAGCGTGACTTTCGGTCTTCCGCTATGCGGTCCGTGTCTCATTGGGTCTCATTATGAGGGACCGCTGACGACCGGACTGTCGCGAAGAAGTTCCCGCTCCACCACCTCCGCGCCTTTCACCCCGATCGCAGCCGCCAGCGCGGCCAGCCGGTCCGCCACCACCTCGCTGTCGGGCACGCGCGCGGCCTGGCCGACGAGGAGGCGGACGACGTCGGTCTCGATGCGCAGCTCGCTTTCCGCCAGCACGCCGGGCGCGCCGGCGGACAAGCGATAGGCGAGCGTCATCGCGCGGCCGAGGATCGTCGCGCGGCGGCGCTGCGGTTTCGAGAGCAGGTCGAGTGCTGGCGACAGGCACGGATCGTCGGCCTTGCCGCCGTAGCGGGCGTGGACGGCGGCGGCGAGCATCACGCGCTCCTCGTGCGTGATGCCGATGAAGGGGAAGGTGAGCAGGCGGCGAAAGCTCTCGGACGCGCGCAGGTCCTGGTGGTCGCGCCAGGCAATGTCGGAGAGCGCGCAGGCGGCGATGCGCAGCCGCGCCTCGGCCGTGCTCTCGCCGGGAAACAGCACCGCTGTCCAGCGCACGAGTGCGGGCGCGAAATCGTGCACGCGCGCGGCCGGCAGGCCGATCAGCTGCGCGGCCTCGACGAGCGGGTCCCGATACCGCTCGGCTTCGGCGAGCTGGGCGTAGAGCCAACCCTCGCGCAGGCCGAGCGCCGAGAAGGTGACGCGCTCGGGCGCCAGCCGTTTCAGCACGCGATCGAGCACGAGGGCGGCGGCGGGCAGCGTGCGCGCGCGGCGCGACGGCACCGCGTCGAGCGTCACATCCTTCATGCCCGTCCCCCGCCACAGCGACTTGGCGAAGCTGCGGATCACGCTGGTCTCGATGGTGTAGCCGTGCACCACGGGCACCGGCCAGCCCACCTCCGCCATGTGCGCCTTGGCCAGCGCGCGCCAGCCGCCGCCGACGGGGAAGAAGACCGGATGCGCCAGCGCCGGTGGCAGCCCATCGGCGAGCATCGAATCGACCTCCTTCTTGGCGACGTCGGTACCCTTCTCGAGCAGCGTCTCGACAGGCAGGGCGCCGAGCGGCAGACTGACCCAGCGCTCGCCGACATGATCGTCCAGCGCCTCGGCGACCTCGAGGCTGCCGCCGCCCATGTCGCCGATCAGGCCGACCGGCCGGAAGAAACCCGAGACGACGCCGAGTGCGGCGTGGCGCGCCTCCTCCTCACCGGTGAGGATACGGATCTTGACGCCCGCGCCGCTCTCGATCTCGGCGGCGAGGTCGGCCCCGTTGGTCGCACGGCGCATCGCCTCCGTCGCGGTGGCGTCGAGCCGCGTCACGCCCATCGCGTCGGCGATAGCGCGGAAGCGGCGCACCGCGTCGACCGTGCGCTTGAAGTTTTCCGGCTTGATCGCGCCCGTCTGCGCGAGACCCTCGCCGAGCCGGCACAGCGACTTCTCGTTGAAGCGCGGCAGCGGCGCGCGGCCGAGCGTGTCGTAGACGACGAGCCGCACGGAGTTCGAGCCGATGTCGATGATGCCGTAGGGGGCGCTCTCGGCGCGCATCGCGCGCTCCGGATCGAGATCAAGCGAGCGTGCGATATCGTCCTTGAGGCTGGCCATCCTCATCCTCCGCAAGCCCACCATGATGCACCGGCGCGGGACGGGTTCAACCCGGCGCTTCGCCTCAGGCGTCGACTCCGGTGACGGCGGCGGCGAGCGCCATCATCTTGGCGTCGAGCTTCTGCGCCGCCGCGGTGACCGCCGCGCTCCTCATCCCGCTCATCAGCGTCGACGGCTTGTTGAACACGAGCCGCGTCTTGCCGTCACCATCCTCGTAGATCGCAAGGCGGACGGGCACGTCGAGGCCGGCCTCGACCCCGTGCCTCAGCATGGTGATCGCGATCAGCGGGTTGCCGATCGTGTAGAGGAGAAACTTGCAGGGCAGGCCTTGCTGCGTCACCCAGGTGCCGTGGTCGATCGTGAGGAACCGTGTGAAGCCGCTCGGCCCGAGGTGCGCTTTCACGCGATGCTCGAAGTCAGCGTTGTCCTTGGCGGCAGCGGGAATCCAATCCCAGCCGACTTCCTCCAGGGTGCCGACCTGCTCCTCGAAGATCGCGACGACCTCCGCAAACGGGCGATCGGTGAGGAAGGTCACGTGCTCGACGGTGATGGTCTCGATCATCTGCGTTTCCCTGCGGATCAGGGCATATCGGCCCGAAGCGACCTCCGGCCAGGCGACGAACGGCACGCCGCAGCGGCTCTTCGACGTGCCGGCAACGATCGGTGGCGCTTAATCCCTGCCATCTGCCGACACCGAGGGCTCGTCGTGCGCTTTCTCGTCCGACATGCGAGCAACCCGAGCTAAGCTGGAGGACTGGCTCGACCGATCGCTCGCAGAGGCCGGGCGCGCATCGCGCTGAGCGTCCAAAGCCTGCAGATAAGCCTACAAAAACCCGCCTCGTGCGCCCATGTAGACAAAGCAAAAAGAGGAGGCATCTTTATGGCCGACTACCACAAGAACCCCGACGCGCTCTCGGCTCTGACGCCCGAGCAGTACCGCGTGACCCAGGAGGACGGCACCGAGCGTGCCTTCACCGGGCAATATTGGGACAATCACGAGCCGGGCATCTACGTCGATGTCGTCTCCGGCGAGCCGCTGTTCGCCTCGACCGACAAGTTCGAGTCGGGCTCGGGCTGGCCGAGCTTCACCAAGCCGCTCGAGACAGCCTATGTGAAGGAGCACAAGGATGCGAGCCTGGGCATGGTGCGCACCGAGGTGCGCTCGGCGAACGGCGACAGCCACCTCGGCCACGTCTTCCCGGACGGCCCGCGCGACAAGGGCGGCCTGCGCTATTGCATCAACTCGGCATCGCTGCGCTTCGTCCACGCCAAGGACCTCGAATCGGAAGGCTACGGCGCCTATCGGCAATTGTTCGAGGCCAAACAGGCGGAGGGCGCCCGATGACGACGGAGACAGCGATCCTCGCCGGCGGCTGCTTCTGGGGCATGCAGGATCTCGTCCGACGCGAGCCGGGCGTCATCTCGACGCGCGTCGGCTACACCGGCGGCGACGTGCCGAACGCCACTTATCGCAACCACGGCACGCATGCCGAAGGCCTCGAGATCGTCTTTGACCCCGCGAAGACGAGCTATCGCCGGATGCTCGAGCTGTTCTTCCAGATTCACGACCCGACGACCAAGAACCGCCAGGGCAACGACCGCGGGCTGAGCTACCGCTCGGTGATCTACTACACGGACGAGGCGCAGAAGCGCGTCGCGCAGGACACGATCGCCGACGTCGACGCCTCCGGCCTGTGGCCCGGCAAGGTGGTGACCGAGGTCGAGAAGGCCGGCGCGTTCTGGGAAGCCGAGCCGGAGCACCAGGATTATCTGGAGCGCATCCCGAACGGCTACACCTGCCACTTCCCGCGCCCGAACTGGGTGCTGCCGCAGCGCGAGGTGCGCAGGGCGGGCTGAGGCGGTGCAAAACCGCGCGGGACAAGCCCCGCGCGACCTTTGACCTCTGTCGTTCGTATGATATCAGCCACTGTCAACTCGGCCCGGGAGCCCGCGCTCCGGCCCATCCAAACCTGGAGTTGACGACCCCCATGGCCACGATCGCCCGCCCACCCATCGAGGAGGCGCTCACCTTCGACGACGTGCTCCTGCGTCCGGGGCACTCCGAAGTCATGCCCAACATGGTCGACCTGCGCTCGCGGCTGACCTCCGAGATCATCCTCAACATGCCGATCATCTCGTCGGCGATGGACACGGTGACGGAGTCACGGCTCGCGATCGCGATGGCCCAGGCCGGCGGCATCGGCGTGATCCACCGCAACCTAGAGCCCGATGTGCAGGCCGAGGAGGTCCGCAAGGTCAAGCGCTACGAATCCGGCATGGTGGTCAACCCGATCACCATCTTCCCCGACGAGACGCTCGCTGACGCGCAGGCGCTGATGCGCCGCCACGGCGTCTCCGGCTTCCCCGTCGTCGAGCGCGGCAGCACGCCAGGAAAGCCCTCGCGGCTCGTCGGCATCCTGACCAACCGCGACATGCGCTTCGCCGACCATCCCGAGCAGAAGGTCGCCGAGCTGATGACCGCCAAAGTCATCACCGTGAAGGAGGGTGTGCCGCAGGACGAGGCGCGCCGCCTGCTGCATTACCACCGGCTCGAGAAGCTCGTCGTCGTCGACGACGAGGGCCGCTGCGTCGGCCTGCTGACCGTGAAGGACATCGAGAAGGCCACGCTCTACCCGCTGGCCTGCAAGGACGCCGAGGGGCGCTTGCGCGTCGCCGCCGCCTCGACCGTCGGCGACAAGGGCTTCGCCCGCGCCGAGATGCTGATGGACGCCGGCGTCGACTGCCTCGTCATCGACACCGCGCACGGCCATTCGCAGCAGGTGCTCGATCAGGTCGCCCGCATCAAGCGCATCTCCAACCGCACGGCGATCATCGCCGGCAACGTGGCGACGGCCGAGGCCACCAAGGCGCTGATCGACGTGGGCGCCGACGCGATCAAGGTCGGCATCGGGCCCGGGTCCATCTGCACCACCCGCGTGGTGGCCGGCGTCGGCGTGCCGCAGCTCACCGCGATCATGGATGCGGCCTCGGCTGCCGGCGAGGTGCCGGTGATCGCCGACGGCGGCATCAAATTCTCCGGCGACGTCGCCAAGGCGATCGCTGGCGGCGCGGCCGTCGCGATGATCGGCTCGCTGCTCGCCGGCACCGACGAGAGCCCCGGCGAGGTCTACCTCTACCAGGGCCGCTCGTTCAAAGCCTATCGCGGCATGGGCTCGGTCGGCGCGATGAGCCGCGGCTCGGCCGATCGCTATTTCCAGCAGGACATCAAGGACACGTTGAAGCTCGTGCCGGAAGGGATCGAGGGCCAGGTGCCCTACCGCGGCCCGGCCGGCGCGATCCTGCATCAGCTCGCCGGCGGCCTGCGCGCGGCGATGGGCTATGTCGGCGCCGCGACGATCGCCGACTTCCAGGCCAAGGCGCGCTTCGTGCGCATCTCCGGCGCCGGCCTGCGCGAAAGCCACGTGCACGATGTCGCGATCACGCGCGAGAGCCCGAACTATCCGACGGGCGTGTAACGACGCTGCGATGAGGCCGGCAGGATCCACGCACGAAAAAGGCCCGGTCTGACGACCGGGCCTTTGTTTTGAGCATTGTGCGCAAGCGCGCGGCGATGGGACGTTATTCGGCGGGAACCTGCGCGCCCGAGAACTCCGGGCTGCGCTGCGCCTCGGCCACAGGATAGGCGAGGTAGAGCGCCAGCCCGGTGAACAGGAACCCGCCGACGAGATTGCCGATCGTCACCGGCAGCTCGTTGAAGACGAGGTACTGGTACACGCTCGCCGGTGCGCCGAGCATCAGGCCGAGTGGGAACAGCGACATGTTGACGACGGCGTGCTCGAAGCCTTGGCCGAAGAAGATCAGGATCGGCAGCCAGCATCCGACAATCTTGCCGACCGAGGTCGTCGCGCAGAGCGCCATGACGACGCCGAGGCAGACCATCCAGTTGCAGAGCATGGCGCGCACGAAGGCCGTGCCGACGCCGAGTGTGCCGAGGTTGTAGAAGCCGGCCGACCGCGCGGTGACGGCCTTCTTCAGGCCCTCGACGACGGGTGTGAAGACCGGTCCGCCGCCGTCGTGACCCATGCTGGTCAGCGACAGGTACATGAGCCCGGCGAGGATCAGCGAGCCGGCAAAATTGCCGAGGAAGGTGACGACCCAGTTCTTGAGCATCTGCCCGACCGTCGCCTGTCCCGCCATCACGGCCATCGGCATGAGCGCGAAGCTGCCGGTGATGAGGTCGAGCCCGAGCACCACGATCATGGCGAAGCCGACCGGGAAGATGATGGCACCGACGATCGGCAGGCCGGTCTGGCCGGCCGCGGTGAAGGCCAAGGTGGTGGCGACGCCCAGGAAGGCGCCTGCGAGCGCCGAGCGGACGAACAGCTCCATCGTCGTGAGCCGTGTCTTAGCCGCGCCGAGCGCGATCATGGCCTGGACGACCTTTGAAGGAACCACAGCATCGATCATGTCTATCGAACCCTCGCGGCGGATGATCAACGCGCTTTGCAATTATCGGGCCGGTGCGCTCTCCTGGGGTATGCGCCGGTCTACTCGAAGAGATCGGCGTAGATCTCGTCCAGGGGCACCTCGACGTCGACGCCAGGCAGAGCCAGCGTGGCCGTCATCGGCGATGCGAAAAGTGCTCCATTCGCCGTTCAACCGGTCGATCGTCTCGATATGAGGGTTGTCACGGGTGACAAGGACATAGTGCTTGAAGCTCGGCAGTGTCTGGTAGACGGCCCACTTGTCCTCGCGATCACGGCGCGCCGTACCCCGACAACGACGGTCGCGTCCGACAGGAACGCCGCGCCCGGCGGCGGCCTTGTGCAATAGACAAGCTAGTCGGGCAAAAAAGACGAAGGCGACGCCTCGTGTTTCATACGAAACGTCTCGGTCAGCGTCCGACAAGGCGATCCTGCCGCGCGGAAGCGGCTGTTGAGCCCCTCCGACAAGTTGTTGATGATGCGGTTGTGCTCCCAGCGGGCGCCGACCATCATTTTTACAACGCGGCCGCTGATCAGCTCCCAACGCTCGTCGTCGGGCGCGTCGGCGAGCAGGTCCTCGAAATCGAGGCTCATGTGCTGTGGCTCGAGCGCCGGGCGGCTCATCGGTCACGCCTTTCGCAATCGATGTGAAGCAGATACCAGTTTTCGTCGAACGTCATCTGATTTCAACTGCGATTCGGAAGCCATTCCTTGGCCCTCGCGCAAACCCGCCTCGTCGGCGCCGACCCGCTCGACAGCGACCCCGACGCCTCGCTGCGGCCGCTCTCGCTCGCCGAGTTCACCGGCCAGGCGGCGGCGCGGCAGAACCTGCGCGTCTTCATCGAGGCGGCGAAGACGCGGCGCGAGGCGCTCGATCACGTTCTCTTCGTCGGGCCGCCCGGCCTCGGCAAGACGACGCTGGCGCAGATCGTGGCGCGCGAGCTCGGCGTCAATTTCCGCTCGACCTCCGGCCCCGTCATCGCCAAGGCGGGCGACCTCGCCGCGCAGCTGACCGGGCTCGAGGAGCGCGACGTGCTCTTCATCGACGAGATCCATCGGCTCAACCCGGCGGTGGAAGAAATCCTCTATCCCGCGATGGAGGATTTCCAGCTCGACCTGATGATCGGCGAGGGGCCTGGGGCGCGCTCGGTGAAGATCGATCTCGCCCGCTTCACGCTGGTCGGCGCGACGACGCGGGCCGGCCTGTTGACCACGCCGCTGCGCGACCGCTTCGGCATCCCGATCCGGCTCGAGTTCTACACCGTCGAGGAGCTCGAGAGCATCGTGCGCCGCGGCGCGCGCGTGCTCGGCATCGGCATGAGCGTCGACGGTGCCAACGAGATCGCCCGCCGTGCCCGCGGCACGCCGCGCATCGCGGGCCGCCTGCTGCGCCGGGTGCGCGATTTCGCGCTCGTCGACGGCGAGGCCGAGATTTCCCGCGCGCTGGCCGACAAGGCGCTTCGCCTGCTCGACGTCGATTCGATCGGCCTCGACCAGATGGACCGCCGCTACCTCACGACGATCGCCACCTCGTTCGGCGGCGGCCCCGTCGGGATCGAGACGATGGCGGCGGCGCTCTCAGAGCCGCGCGACGCGATCGAGGACATCATCGAGCCCTACCTGATCCAGCGCGGCCTGCTCCAGCGCACGCCGCGCGGACGCCTGCTCACGCCGCACGCCTTTACGCATCTGGGGCTCGCGGCGCCGGCGCAGCCGACCCCGCAGTTCGGGCTTTTCGCGAGCGAGGACGACGCGTGAAGCTCGCGACGACTGCCGCGATCCTTCTTTCCTCGCTCGTGACCACCGCCACCGCGCAGACCATGATCCGGCCGCCCGAACCGGCGGAGACGATCGACATCGTCGAGCACGTCGACATCCTGCCGGATCACACGGCGCAGGCCCGCGACGAGATCGCGAGCTATCTCCAGGCGGCTCGGCGCGAGCCCGGTGTGCAGCGCGTCGACGCGCTGCAGGAGGTGCGACAGAACCACTTCGACATCATCGAGACGTGGCGCGACGAGGCCGCGTACCGCGCCCATCAAGCGAGCATCGCGACACTACGGCTCCAACGCACCGTCGGACCCTGGCTCGGGAGCCCGCTCGACCAGCGAATCGGCACGCCGGTGCGCTGAGCCGACCTTCGAATTCTCCGCGCAAATCCCCTGAACCCTCGATCGTACGGCGACGTTGACGCTTGTTCGGCGCCTGCTGTTCTTGAGTGCCGGCTTGGCGACGTTGTTTGCGGCTTGGGCCAATTCCCCCCCGGTGGAAACGGGTCTAAGACGACGCGGCGGAAAGAGGATCGACATGGCTGACGAAGGCGAGGACAAGGCCGCCGGCACGACGCCGCCGGCCAGTGGCGAGCACACAGCCGAGCCGGGCACCGGGCACGAGCCCACGCACCCGCCCGCGGAGACGCGCGAGCAGACGGAATGGACCGCGAGCGACGCGCGCGGCCCGCTGAACTCCGCCGAGCTGGCCAGCGCCGATCACGAGCGGCTGCCAGGCGAGGAGCCGGCACCCCGCCCCGACGCCTCGCATATCGATCCCCTGCGCGAAGACGCCCCGCACGCGGCGACAACCGAGCCCCTCCCGGAACAGGCGGCAGCGGCCCCGCACTCCCCGCCGCCGGGCAAGTCGCTGCCCGGCGTGCCGATCGTTCTCGCGCTGATCGTCGGTGCCATCATCGGGGCCGGCAGCGCCGCCGCGATCAACGCCCTAGGCGGTGTCGGCACCACCGACTCGTCGCAGGTGGCTTCCCTAAGCGCGCGGATCGACGCGCTCGAGAAGCGCCCCGACACACAACCAGAGATCGACGCGCTGAAGAGCCAGACCACCGCGCAGAAGACCCCGGCGTTCGATCCCGCGCCGCTGCAGCAGAAGATCGCCGACCTGCAGACCCAGCTCGACGGGCTGAAGCAGAAGGGTGCGGCTGGCGACCCGCAGCTCGACAGCAAGATTGCAGCGATCGGCGGCAGTGTCGACGCGCTGAAGGCGCAGGGCGCCGACGTCAAGGACCTCGGCGGCAAGGTCGCCGCGCTCGCCGCCGCGCTCGACGGGGTGAAGAAAGACGGCGCGACGACGCAGGCCGGCGTCGCTTCGTTGCAAGACGAGCAGAAGGTGCTGGAGGCCAAGGTCACCAGCGCGCCGGCGCTCGCCGTCGTCGCCGACAGCTTGGTTCAGGCGATCGCACACGGCACGCCCTACGCAAGCCAGGTCGCGGCGCTGGGCCCGCTCAACGCCGATCCGACCAAGGTCGCCGTTTTGAAGGAGAACGCCGACAAGGGCGTGCCGTCGGCGCAGGCGCTGGCGCAGAAGTTCGCGCCGCTCGCCGACACGATCATGGCGACGGCCACCAAGGCGCCGCCGAATGCCGGGCTGATGGACCGGCTGAAGAGCGGCATGGCCTCGATGGTCTCGGTCCGCAGCGCCGGTGCGAGCGACGGCGACGACGTCGGCTCGCGCGTGTCGCGCATCGAGGCCGACCTCGCCCACGACGACATCGCCGGCGCCTACACGGCCTGGGACGGCCTGCCCGCCGACGCCAAGTCAAAATCGGAAGCCTGGGGCGCGCTCGCCAAGACCTCTGTTGAGGCGATGGACGCGGCGCACGCCTTGCAGCAGCAGGCGATCGCTTCGCTGGGCGGCAGAAAGTCATGATCCGCGTCGTCCTTTACCTCGTCCTCCTCGCCATCCTCGCCTGGTGCGGGGTGTGGCTGATCCACCACCCGGGCCACGTCCAGGTCGACTGGTTCGGCGCCATCGTCTCGACGTCGGCGGCGCTGCTCGTGCTGGCGATCGCAGTCGCGGCGATCCTCGTCTGGACGGTCGTGCGCTTCGTGCTCGGCTTCCCGTCCTTCGTGGCGGTGTTCTCGCGCCAGCGGCGCCGCGAGAAGGGCTATGCCGCGCTCTCCCGGGGGCTGATCGCCGCCGCCGCCGGCGACGCCCGCACGGCCGGCAAGGCCTCGACGCAGGCGAGCCGGCACCTGCGCAACGACCCGCTCGCGCTGATGCTGCGCGCGCAGGCCGCGCATATGAACGACGACGAGTTCGAGGCGCGCAACGCCTTCGAGGCTCTGGCGCAGCGCAAGGACACCCGCGTGCTCGGGCTGCGCGGCCTGCACGCGGACGCCGCACGGCGCGGCGACGAGGAGGCAGCCCGCCATTTCGCCACCGCCGCGCACGGGGCCGCGCCGCTGCCGTGGTCGGCGCAGGCGGTGCTCGAGCACCGCGCCTCCTCGGGCGACTGGGAGCAGGCGCTCGCGACGGTCGAGACCTCGATTTCCGCCAAGCTCGTCGACAAGCCGACGGGCGAGCGCCAGCGCGCCGTGCTCGAGACCGCGATCGCCTACGACAAGGAGCTCGCCGCGCCGGACGAGGCGCTCAAGCTCGCCCGCTCGGCGATGCGGCGCGCGCCCGATCTCGCCCCGGCCATCGTCGTCGCGGCCAACCTGCTTAGCCGCCGCGGCGACATCGGCAAGGCCTCGAAGCTGATCGAGAAGGCGTGGCCGCGTTGCCGGCATCCCGATGTCGCGCGCGCCTATCTCGACGTGCGTCCCGGCGATTCGACCTCGGATCGGCTCGCCCGCGCCCGGACGCTGATGGGCATCGCCTCGTTCGACCCCGTCAGCCGCATCGTGGTGGCGCGGGCCGCGCTAGCGACCCGCGCCTTCGACGAGGCGCGCGCGGCGATGGCGCCGCTGATCGCCGAAGGCAAGCGGCCGAGCGTGCGCGCCTGCCTGATCATGGCCGAGCTGGAGGAAGCCGAGCACGGCGACCTCGGCCAATGGCGCGAATGGCTGGCGCGGGCCTCGCGCGCCCCGCTCGACCCCGCCTGGGTCGCCGACGGCATCGTCTATGACCATTGGGCGCCGGCCTCGCCGACGACCGGCAAGCTCGACGCCTTCCAATGGCAGGTGCCGGCCGAGCGCACCGGCCCGGCGATGGACGCGATGCCACCGCCGCCCCGCCCCGCGCCACCGGCCGCGATCGACGCGACGCCGCTCGATGCCCTCGCTGCGCCCGACGCGCCCGCCGACGTCGAGGACAGCGTCGAGGAATCGCCTCCGGCCGCGCCGAAGGCGCCGCCAAAGCCGCGCCGCCCGCTGTTCTACCGCGGCGACAAGGAGGTCGTCGACGAGCGGCACGCGCAGGTGCCCCCGGTCAAGGCGAACGGTGGTGCCGAGACCGCGCCCGACGCGACGGCCGCGAGCACTGGCGCCAACGGTGCAGGCCCCGAGCCCGACAATTCCAGCGACGCGCACCCGCCGGTGCGCTGAGGCCGCAGAACGCCCTTCCGGACGTTGCCAAACGGCGCCCACGCCGCTACACCCTGCCGCGATCGCACGCGATCGTGTCGCCGCAATAGCTCAGCTGGTAGAGCACGTCATTCGTAATGACGGGGTCGGGGGTTCGAATCCCTCTTGCGGCACCAGCAAAATCAATGACTTAGGCGCCATATGCGACGCGGCCGCTTCCCAGAAATTGCGATTGGGAAGCACATGGGAAGCGCCGTCGAAGTCGGCTGTCGGCCTCGCCTTTTTGGCCGACAGTTGCCAGTGTCGAGGTGCGGCTCCCTTGGCAACCAATCTGGCAACTTAACGCTAGGGCCAACTGCGATCGCCATCCTGAGCCACTGCGGTGCCCATGTCCGAAGAGATGATTTTCGCCGACGTTGGTTCACGTGCCCGATGTGCCGAGAGCTAGCTGCTACCTCCGTCGGAATACCGCCGATAGCCGCCGACGCCCCCAAATCAACGATGGCTCACGGCTACTACGATCTCGCATGCCCCGAATGCCAAGCTTGTTTCTGCGCCTCCGTGGTCAATTACGCCGACGCGATCGAGGTCAAGCTCATTGAGCACCCGGAAATTGTAGTCGAGACAGAGCCGCCGACCTACGACTTCGACGTTCCCTTTGAAGAAGCTCCTCCGAGCAATCCGTGGCAGCGCTTCATGGAGGCTACGGATCAAATCCGAGAAGTTCTTCGGGTTCAGGGCAGCGACGACGGCTCGCATCTCGTCAATCGCATGGTGTTTGCTCAGTACGTCTCGGCCTTCGAAGCCTACTTGGCGGACACTCTAATTAGGAACGTCGAACGCGACCCTAATGCGATCGCGAGGCTTGTCGCCGATGATCCGAAGCTGAAGGAGCGGCGCTATAATCTGGCGAGGATCCACGCCGAGCCGATGCTCGTCGAGCGTGAAGTGCGAGCTTACCTCCGAAACGTCATCTACCACCAGCTTGACCAGGTGGATAAGCTCTACCGCAAAGCGCTAAACGTCGAATTCTTGAAAGCGGCTCCGGACCAAGGCTTTTTGAAGAAAGCGATGACCCATCGCCACGACTGCGTTCATCGCAATGGCTTCGATAAGGACGGAGTGAAGCTCGACGTCTTCACCCCGGCCTACATCGAGGATATGGCGGTCACGCTCATCCAGCTTGTCGGCGCCGTGGAGGCGTCCATCGTCTTCAAGGGCGTCACGATCGTGCCTAGCCCCTAAGAAGCGCGCGGCATGCTTCGCCTGGTCAATCGTTACCAAGAAGTCGCCCACGGCGAGATCAAGGTCGCCGCCGAGCGCTGGGCCTCGCCGTCACGGAAACCGCCGGCGTGTTCGTGCAATCCGCAATGCGCCCCCAGCAGTTTCCGATCCTCTTAAGCGACCTGCTGGACGAAATCCTCTCCGTGCAGCTGGCGGCGGAGGTGGACAAATGGGTCCGTAGCGAAATCGAAGCCTCGTCCATGGCTCTAATCCACACGCGGGCCGAAGCATTGCGATCAAGCTTAGAACTAGGCCGGTCGCATTCCTTCTCTGCGGCGCCCAACGGCGCCCGTTAAGGTCTACCGGGCATCATGGCCTCATGCCGAAACCGCCGCGGCGCCCACCGGCGCGCCCTCGCAAAACCGAAGCACCGCGCGATGTCGTCGCCGACCGCGCTGTCGTCGCCAAGCCGGCCGACCCGCGCCAAGCTGGCCTCTTCGACGAGCCGCTGCCGAACTGGATCCGGCCCTGTCTGCCGACGCTCGTCAACAAGCCGCCGATCGGCGTCCGTTGAGTTTCTCACTGGCTTTCGTAGGCTTCCTCGAATGGAACGCCAGCCCTTACGCGCGCGACGAGCTTAAGCAGCCCTTTCGACCCGTCATGCGCGGCAAGCCAGCGGCTGACGCGACATGCGGCCTTGGCGTAAAGATCGTTATTTGCCGCCGTCTCTAGCCAAAAGCGCCGATCGGTCGGCAGAACCTCATCCGATGCGACGAGGCAGCGGTCGCTCTTGCCGACGGGAGCAAGGTACCGCGGGTCGTCTGAGATGTTGACCGCCAAACCTTCGTCGAACCATTGCGGGACGTCGCGGCGAAGAGTGCGCTCGAGGCCGAGGCGATGGTGCAGCTCGATATGCGACAGCTCGTGCGAGATGATGACAGTGTTCGTGCCGCGCGGGGACACAAAAAGCGCTTGATCCAGCAGCGCCATTCCGCGCGAGCCGCCGCCGCCGACGCGACGGTAACAAATATCGCTGCCGCAGACGAAGATGCGCGGATTGCTTTCGCGCATTCCATAGAACGCGCGCACGCGTTCCTCGGCCGCAGTGACCAGCCCCGACACCTCGTGCGTCGCGGACTGACTCGCGACATAGGTCTGCGCGGTGGCAGGCTCGAAACCGAAGCAAGACGGACATGCCACTGCGGCGGCCGCTGGGTAAGCTAATGCGACGCCGGCGAGGACTGCCAAGCCGAAAGCGCACGTCGCAATATGGTAACTCCGAAGCCGCATCGAACCCTCCCACCGTCCAATGGTCGCGAAGGCTAGCAGCCAGGTTGAACGCGTCCATCAATCAGTAGTCGCAGCGCACGCTCGGACAACGCCGCGCTACGCCGGCGCGGTCGGGACCGGGTTCAGCGAGTGGGTTGCCGCGGCGCTACGCGAGCGGCTCGACAGCATCCGGTCTGAGCGCTGCGCGGTCGCCGGGCTGAAGGCCGGCGGCGCGGTGTGGGTATCGCCGGACCTGCGGGCCGAGATCGCCTATCGCGGCGTGACGACGGCCGGCGAGTTGCGGCACGCGAGCTTCAAAGGCTTGACGGAATAGGATGCGGCCCGGCAGCGGATCGGTTGCGTCCGCCGCAGGTTGGCGCCGATCGGCATTCTTGCTTCGGCCGCCACAGATGCCGATGATGATTTGCCAACTGCAGATGAGGGTCGCCGCGTGGTCAAAGCTCTCGTGCCCGCCGAACGCGGGGGAGCAAGTCTTACCTACGACTTCAAAAACACCCGTCCGATCGAACTGGCCGACTTCACTTCGTCGCTCTTTTCGCTCGGTGAACAGTTCCGCAGCTTTGTCGCTCGACGCGAGGCCGCTTATGCAGCGGACGACATGCGCCTCTACGTTAAAGAGGTTCGGACCGGAAGCATAATCGCCGAATTAATCAGCGAGGCCACGCAGCAGCAGTGGCTGGCGCCGGCGGCACCATTCATCATCAGCTACGCGCAGGAGCTCGGCGAATGGTTCGAGTTCTTCAAGGGCATCAAGGATACGGTCGACATCAAAGACATGCTGCTCGGCACCAGCAAGAAGGACCTGCAGCAGCTTTCGAACATCATCGCGCCGGTCGCGAAGGATAGCGGCAGCCAGATCAATTTCATTGCGCAAAACGGCGGCACGATCATCATGAATGCGCCGCTGACCTCCACGGAGGCTAACGCCGGTCAGCAACGCCTACGACGCATCATCGAGGAACGTCCGACACAAGAATCCGGCGTCAAGGAGGATGAGGTCCTCTACTGGTACCAAGTTCGGGACGACCAAGCGAAGAAGCCCGGCGATCTCGGCGTGATCGAGCGTTACGCCATGAAGCCCGTCAAGGTGCGTTTCGCTTCAGATCAGGTGAAGAGCGCGATGATCGACATGCCTGACAACCCATTCAAGAAGCTGTTCGTCGTCGACGTCGATATCACCTTCATTGGCGGCAAGCCGGTTCTCTACAAGGTGCTCGCAACTAAGGACGTACTGGACAAAGACTGACGCTCGGCGACCTGCGCGCCGTCTCTCTGTCCCTGATGGAATACGTTGAACGCCGACCCCTCGCATTCGGTGCCGACCTGGAAGAGGCCTCCCGACAAGGGCAACATCACGGCCGTGCTCTGGCGGACCACTTTGCCGCGACAGCTCGCAGTATCAGTGTGTCGTCAGCATCATGCATGAGTTTGATCGAGGTGTGCTCGGTGAGCGCGACCTCATCAGCGATATGTGCGGACGAAATCTCGATCGCGCCTTGCTCGTCATCAGCAGTGACCCATAGGGTGTCTCCGCGCTCGATCTCCAGGCGGTACGCTGGCATCGTCACTCTCCGCCCATGAGTGCGTCGAGACTTGGCACCTCGCCGAACTGGCGCAGAACGATCGCGTCCTCGAATTCGCCTGTGGACGGGTCGCCTGTGCGCGAGAAGGCCACGGCGCCGGCGGCGGTCTCCGCCATGCGACGCGCTGCGCTCTCGGCGGCGCCGGCCGACTGCCGATCCTGAGCCTCGCCCGCGACGAGGTCGCCTTCTTCATTCCGGTCGAATGGCATCGCTACGAAGTAGGTCACGTGCGCCAGGGCTTCTCTCCGTTCTCGCGGGCTCTCGCATCCTGATCCCGAGACGAGTCGCCCGCGACCGAGCCGCCGGCGGAAAAGTAATACCGTTCCCCGGTCAGGAACGTCGCCATTGCGTCGATCGCCGATATGACCATCGACGCTGCATGGTAGGCTGGCCCGGTCGGTCTCACGCATCGACACACCTCAATCATCGCTTCGCGACAAACACGCATCGCTCTGACTGTCGCCGCCGGGTCCTTTGGCAAGTCGGATCGACCCGTTCGGCGCGCCATCTCATCCCTCGATGTTCGCTTAATGTTCTAATATCGGAGCAGGTGAGAGTCGAGTCTGGTGAGTGAATGTTCGCGTGTTCCGCGCCGTGCAGCGCAAACCAAGGCGCAAGCGAGGCGATAACCATCGATGCGGTCGATACCCGCTATGGACGACATCTGTTTGATGTATGCGCGCCATAAGCGCAAATCATCTGTCGAACGACGGACAGCCGCCGTGCGAACCAAGGAAAAAAACAATGTCGAAGCGCATCGCAGCACTTTCAGCCGTTGCCGCTCTCACGCTCGCGGCGATCGCATCGTCCACCGCCATGGCAGGTTCGGCCGGCCGCACCGACGCCGTTTCTGTGCCCGGTGTTATTGGCGCGGCCTACAACAATGCGACCCGCGCTGACAGCGCTGTCGACGTCCGGCGCCAGGGTGGTTTCGCTACTGCAGGCTCAGCGCGCTGGCTCGCCCAGGCCCCCGCCGACGTAATCGACGTGGCCGTGGCTCGACCCGCCTTCAACTCGCCCGGCGTGATGGGTGCCATGAGCGAAAGCCGTAGCTTGGCGCGCAGCGCCGAGGAAGTGGTTCGCCAGGGCGGATACGCCACCGCTGCTGCCGTGCACTGGCTTCCCAAGGCGCCCACGGCGAAGAAGATTGCTGCGGCCTCCTGAAGCATCGGCGGCATCCAGGGGGATCAGGGCGCCGGATCTTGCTATGGGCGTCCGGTCAACTCGATGATTGGGACGCTTATGGCTACTGACACCGTGAAATGGTTCAACTCCGACAAAGGGTACGGCTTCATCCAGCCTGACGCCTCCGGCCCGGATGTCTTCGTTCACATCTCTGCCGTCGAGCAGGCCGGCCTGCGCAGCCTCAACGAGGGTCAGAAGCTCTTGTACGAGGTCGTTGCCGACAAACGGTCTGGGAAAGCTTCGGCCGGCAATCTGCGCGCCGAGTAGCAGTGGGAGACTGATCATGGACTGGCCAATGGCAACGGTGATCATCGTTGCGTCAGCATGTGGGCTTGCCGCGTTTACCGTTTACCGGTTTTCGCGGCGCTGACGATCCTTTCGCCGCGGATGTCATCGCATCACTCTCTGCTTCAACGGGCTCGATCGACGCCCGACATGCTAAGCGATCAAGTCGATAGGCTGCGGCTCGTCTGGTCGTCCACGGAAACGTGATCAAAGGCCGCGCCGCCGGATGCCGGCTCTGAATACCGGAAGGCATGTCGGGCCGAGCTGTGCTTCGTTCGCTTTCATGCATCCAATGAGTTTGTCCTCGTCCGGCCAAGTATAGGCGCACAGACGCGTGGCGTCCGCTGTGCAAGCAGCCTTCTCAGCGGCGGTCGCATGGAAGTGATCTTCCTGTGCGATCGCGGCCAAGGGCCAGCTGACGATGCATCCAAGGGTCAAGATCTGGCGGTACATCGCAAAATACCCTCGTTGAGGATGACGGCCCGGCAGCCTGGAGTAGCCGCCACCTATTTATCAGGCATGGGGCCAAAGGCCGGCCGCAGCTCGGACCATTTGCGCTCCAGCAAAACGTCGACGAAACCTCCGCCGACATACCGGTCGCTGAGTCGATCATTGATCCCCGGTGCTTCGTCTAGCCTCTGACGCAACGATCGGCCGCCAGCGCCCTCAGCAGACACTTTCGTCGTCGCCGACTCGCGGTCCGCAGCCACGCGCTTTGCAGCTTCCAGGTTTGCGGGGCTCTTCAGCTGAAAGCCGAAGTGGAAGATCCCAAGAGCAAGGGTGCCTCCGATCGTTATGAAAGCGAGCGCGCCGATGATCCACTCTGACGACATCTGTTTTCTCCGTTGGGAATATCGGGCTGAAGCTTCGCGCCGCTTCATCGGTTGCAGAAGCCTAGCCTCAAGCTCAGCGGCCAAGTAGCGCAGCCCATCGACCGACCAGTATTCCCTATGCAAAGCCGCCTCATCTGTTCGACACAGACTGGAGCGCGCGGATGATGCAGTTTTGGCCCTTCGCCGTCGGCATCGCGGGATCGGGCGTCGTCACGCTCGTCGCGATCGCTTTTTTCATCAAAATACAACGCCCCGACGTCAAGGGCGTAAGTCCGCATCACAAATGGAATCAAGCAACCGATCTGAGGCAAGCGGAGCGCTCCGACCGCGCGCGTCACTGACGCCGCCGCGCCGTTTCAACCTCCTCCGCCGTGATTCTTCGCAAAAAGTGGAGGAAATCGACAACCGCATCTGGTGATTACAAGTAAGCCGAAGGAGACGGAGAGCAGCAGATTAGCGCCCCCAAGAGTGCGCGGCGCCACACCGCCGCTTTCCTAATATGGCCCCTCCCGGCCTATGGGCACGGTAGCCGCCCGACGCAGAAGCAACGCCGAGCGGCCAATGCCTCCGATGCCAGGGGGGAACCGGAAGCACGAATCGCAACGGCCGATGCGATCAAAAGTCGGGGGCCATGGCGTCGCAGCCACTAAGAGGCCGCGCCTCGCCCCCGCTAGCGGGAGCTAGGCCATTTGAGCCGGGGGGTGTTTGCTTGATAATGCCGCTACCGCACCACCTTCAAGCTCGGCCTCGCCGCCGGCGCAGGATGATCCGGCGGCCTCGAACCTCCCAGGTCCGGGAAAAACGCCCCGCACCGATCGAAGACCCGGCCGGTCTCCCGCTTCTGGCAATCCGCCGACAGCAGCTCGATCAGGTGCGGCATCGTCATCTCCGACCCGTAGCGATCGGCGAGGCGGGCAAGGCGGTAGGAGCCGCGCCTAGGGCAGCGGGTGCAGGCTGCGCGTACGATCACATAAGGATAGCTCGATAGCCGCATATGGGAACGTAGCGGGAACGCGCGCTGGGAGTCGAGACGGCGGCGCTCGGTCGCATGGCGCGGGTCTCAGGCGCCGTCGATGATCCCGGCCATGAGCGCACCCGACCTGATCGTCTACCACGATGGCTCCTGCCCGTTTGCCGCATGGAGTTCGGGCGCTATCGCCGGTCGACCGGCGCCGAGCGCATCGACTTCATCGACGTCGCTGATCCCAACGTCGATCCGGGGCCCGACCTTCCGCGCGAGAACGCGATGGGCCGCTTTCACGTCCGCCTGCCGTCGGGCGAGTTGAAAGCTGGCGCGGCGGCCTTCGTCGAGATCTGGCGAGTGCTCACGTTCTGGCGGCCCGCGGCGATGGTCGCAAGCCTGCCAGGCGCGACGCCAGCGCTCGAGCTGGGCTACAGGGTCGTCTCGCCCTTCCGGCCAGCCGTCGCGCGTTTGCTCAAGCACGTCGCGTAGGCGCCTTGTACGCAACAGGCCCCTTCGGAAAATGGCCGCGGCACCGCGTAATCTTCACAGTCGTGGGTAATGCCTTGCCTTCCGTCGACTGTGAACACGGAAGGCCTCATGCAGTCTCATTCGCGCATCGCCACGCTTTGCCTGCTGCTGCTAGCGCAGCTTGCTCACGCGGCTCAGCCCGATCCGTTTCACATCACAGACGCCGAAAAGTCGGCCTGCTCGTCAGACGCAATGTCGCTTTGTTCGGCAGCGTATCCCGACGAACAGCGCCTACTGACCTGCATGAAGGCCAACCACGCATCGCTCAGCGCCGGCTGCGAAACCGTTTTCGACGCAGGAATGAAGAGACGACACATGAGCATCACATCGGGGAAATGAACCGAAGCTCGCAAGAGCGTTTCCCGCACGAAGGCTCGCTGTTACGATGCGCGGGGCGTGGCGGGACGCAACGAGCTTTGACATGGCAGCCGAGAATACTGAAGGCGAAGACCGGCGGAGCGAAGAGCGCGCAGATTGCGATATCGAGGCCAGGGTCGAACTGAGCGACCGCCTTGCTATTGCCTGCCGGGTGAAGGACCTTTCGGCCAGCGGCTTCAAGATGCAGGTCGCGGAGGCCATCCACCTTCCCGACGAGTTCGACCTGCTTATTCCGATCGCTGGCGCCTTCCACCGCTACAGGGTTCGGATGGTCTGGCGAGAAGGCGACACGGTCGGTGGGGAGTTCATCACGCCGCACGCGCAATGAATTGCCAGCGCTGCTGCGACAGCGGCTGGGTCTGCGAGGCGCACGACGAACTCGCGTGGATGATCGAAGGCGAGCCCCATTGCGACGCTCCGGGCGTCCCGTGCCCCGACTGCAATCCTGCCGGCGAGCGGGACGATCCGCCCGACGACAGCCGCATCATGGCGGCGCCTGAGAAGGCCAAGCCGACTAAGGCGAATCAGGCATCGGCACAAACGTGGTCACCAACCTCTGGCAGGAGCCATGGGCCGAGGCGGTGCAAAAGGACGTGCTCGAGGTCGAGCTGCAGCGCCGCGTCTGTCATGGGCTGCTCCCGCAAGCCGAGGCGCAGCGAGAGGGGCCGCGCGTTGCCGCACGGCCCTGCTAACCTGCGGTACGCGTGACGCCTACATCTCGCCGGGCTTACCGGCGGCCATGCGCTCGGCCATCTGCAGGTGCGCCCGGACGATCGGGGTAGCCTCCTTCGAGGCGGCGACGATGGGGGCGGACTCGCCCGACTTGTCGTAGGCCTCGTGCAGCGCCAATGCCTTCTTGTGCGAGGCGACCGCCTGCTCGAGGTAGGCATGATCGAATGCCTTGCCGCCGAGGCCCTCGAGCTTGCCGGCCATAGCCTGCTGCTCGGCTGTCATCGGCGGCGGGGGCGGAACGGCCATGCCGGCCTTCTTCAGCGCGGCGTGCAGGCCCTCGGTGGTCTTGGTGTGATCGCGAACCATCAACATGCCAAACTTCCGCAGCTCCGGCGAGCCGATCTTCTCGGCGAGCTTGCCTTCCTTGATCTCGAACTCGTCGGATTGCGCGGCCATCTTGACAAACTCCGGCGTCGTTACCGTCATCGCGCCGGCTGGCGCCATCCTCATCGCCGTCTGCGCCATGGCGGGCATGGCAACAGCGGTCATTAGCGCTGCCGCGATCGCACTGATTTTTGTGAAATGGGTCATGAGTTGGCTCCGTCGTTTTGTTCGAAGGCAATGAGACCACTCCACGTAAGTTCCTAGAAAACGAGCCGGCGACAACTTCCGCTTTCTAATAGCTCATCAGCTTTTGTGCGGTGCAGCTAAGATGACGCAGGACCTATCTCGTTGCCCCATGCTTCTCAGTCCAGCGTGGAAACGGAGAGATGTCTTATGGCGACGACGGTTAAGACCGCGACAGATGCGCGGCAGGGCGAAAACAGCAGGCGAATGCCCATCGTGTTGGGCCTGTCCGTGCTGCTCATCGTCATCGGATTTTCCATCGTCTACGGCTATTCGGTCATGTTTCCGACCCACCACTGAAATTTTCAATCGTTTTGAAGGAGTCAATTCGTGCAATTCTGGCCACTTGCCGTCGGTGTTCTCGGGTCGGGGCTGTTCGCTTTCGCTGGCATCGTCGTGATGATGCGACTGCAGAAACCGCATGCCAATGGGATCAGCCCGCATCATCGTTGGAACAGAAAAACCGACGCGTTGATCGCTCGCGAAGCCGACGCCTTCCATAACAGCTAGACGTCACAGGAGTTGAGCATGGCAGAGGACAAGCCTTCGACGATGGACCAGCTAAGGGACCTGATCGGGTGTGACGGCGCCTCAAAATCCGATACGGACCGCGCGCCGGCACCGGCCGCGTCGCCTTTGGGTACGGACGACGAAGCCGGAGGGTCGACGCCGACACCCGAGCGAATCGAAATGGCGCGTGTGGCGGAAGAGCGCATCAATGAGGCAGCTCGGAAGAAATGACAGCGAACGCACCGTACTTCGCCTCCAAATCGTCCCTGCAAATGACTCTGTCGTAACGCGGTCGGAGGCATTGTTTCGATGATCAAAATCTAGACGCCGCTACGCGGCTTTCGCCGACAAAAAGTTGACGCTGGTCTTTCGCTCTGTTGGTGCAGGGTAAAACTCTCCGTTGCCGCCGAGCTTGCCAAGCATCGCTCGCAGTCCTCGTCGTCGATCGTTCTCAAGGCGACGAATATTTCGGAAAGGGCTAGACTGGCTGCATGCGTGATCTAGACCTTCCGTGACATCCTCACGCTCCGAGGCGTTTGTTGCGACAACGACCGATTTGCTGGTGCCGCGTCCACACCAGCGTGAAGCCACATCGGCGATCCTGGCGGCGCGGTCGGAGGGCCGCCCCGGCTTCCTGCTCGGCGACATGACCGGTCTCGGCAAGACGCTCGCGGTCTGGTGCGCTGTTGCCTCGATGCCTGAGCCCGACGTCCTGATCGTCTGCCCGAAGGGCGCGATCCCGCAATGGCGCCGCACGATCGCCCTTGCAGGTCTCCCGGATAAGGCCGTCACGCTCATCAACTACGAGCGGACCAAGTCGCTGATGGCGCCCCCGGAGGCGAGCAAGCGACGATCGACCCGGGCGAAGAACAACGAGCTGGCGAAGCTCGGCCAGCCGAAGAAGACATGGCTGGTCGTGGTCTTCGACGAGAGCCACCGCCTTCGAAACCCCTACGCTCAGCAGAGCCTCGTCTGCGCGCAGCTCGCGAGCGCGGCGAGCTTCTCGATCTTCATGAGCGCGACGGCCGGTCAGACGCCGCACGAGCTGTCCTACCTCGGCGCCCTGCTCGGCCACGCCGCCGGCTCGCCGGTCGAGACGCTCGCCGACTTTCGCGAGCTGATGAAGCTTTTGAAAATCGGCAGGGCAAAGGGACGGTGGACGAACTGGTCGTGGGAGGCCAACGCCCGCGACCGCGGCGTCATAGCCGATCTGCTTTTCAAAGGCGCTCGGGCGATCGGCATGCGCCGGCGTCCGAGCGATATTGCGGGCTGGCCGGAGGTGGCGCGCGAGCTAGCGCCTACGGCGCTCAGCAGCGACGAGCGCCGGCTATATGACGAGACCTGGCGGCAGTTTCGACGCGAGCTGGGCCTGCTCGACGGGAGCACTCGACGGCCGACGGGTTGGGCAGCCGAGCTGCGCTTTCGCCAGAAAGCGAGCCTCCTGCGCGTGACGGGTACGGCCGACTTCGTGCAGGATCTGCTCGAGGCTGATCAGCAGGTCGCTGTTTCGGTGGCGTTCCTCGAGACGAGCCGAGCGCTCGCCGAGAAACTGTCAGGTCGCGGCTGGCGCGTCGGCGAGATCAACGGCGAGAGGGACGGCAGTGCGAACGAGGCGACCAGAATCGCCGGCCCGAAACGTAGTATATAAACTCGTTGTGATAATCACAACATATCGTCTGCGCAAAGTACGTCGCAAAATCCAGCAACAAAAAATGCATAACACACTAAGCAATGAATGTCTAATTGATTCACATCTTCGTTTTTTAATTCTTTTATTGACAGAGCGGCCTCAGAGGGACCATAGGCGGCTGGACACGGTGTTCAAGCACCGTGTCCAGCCTAACATCAACCCAAGGGAATGCCCCTATGAGTGACGCTATCCGACTGAATACCCTGAATCTTTCACCTGCGGAAAGGGCGGCCAGACATGATGCTGACGTGGCTTATGCCGCTATGGGAAACGGGGTAGGCGCCATGGCGATGGTCGACGCCGCCCTCGAAGGTGGTCTGCCTACGGACTATGTCGCGCAGTGCGCCAAGCTGTGTCAGCTGTGGCACCTTGGAGTCGTGCTCGATTATGCAGTGACCGACTTTGCTCACACCCCTTACGCGAGGCAAGGGATCAAAATTGAGCAAGCGAAAGCCAACAAAGCCGACCAAGAGCTGCGAGAGATGATCTTCGACGCCCCGGACGGCAGCATGCGGCTGCCGCTCGACCTCGACGAGGCCGGCGCCCTTCTCGACGTGATCGAATTCGACGAGCGTGAGATGTTCGAGGAGGGCTATGAAAGCCACTACCCTGGCGAGAGGGCTCAAGCAGCACTGTATCAATTTCTTCGGCAGTTGATCTTGCGTATTAAGGCCGAAACGACCCGAGTGAAAGCCGCGTAACTAAAGCGCGAAGGGTCGACGCTCCGCGTCGGCCCTTGTTTGCCGTCACGAGCGATGCTGTCGGCCTGTTCCTATCCATGCTACGTTCGCGCCGCATCGAGTAGTTCGGCGGCCTGAAACTCCGGGAATTCATAGATGACCGTGAAACGCGATTACATGTTCGTGCTAGCGGTAATCGTATGCTTACAAGCCGCACCCTCGGCGGCTTATGATAGCAGCGGACGTTATATGCAATCCGGAGTGGGAGTGAACTCCTGCGGAAGTTTCATCGCTGCGGTAAATCGTGACGCCCCCGGTAAGAGCCGACAGATGAAGTCCTTTCCCGGAGGCGATCTGTTCTTCGCAGAGTCTTCTTCCTACCAACAGTGGATCTACGGTTTTATATCGGCGCTTGAGATCTCGCAGCCTCGCAAAAAGAGTCTAAATACAGATCAAAGCGGCCTAGAATTATGGATCAGAAATTGGTGTAACGAAAACCCCACTCATTCGTTAGCAGACGCAGCCCTGGCTTTATTCTCAAATGAGACAAAATAGTTATGGCTTTGCAGTGCGACCGGACTTCGCGCCTTCGCAGGCGATCGCAGCTCGTTAACGCGACGGGAGCCCGTCGAGCACCTGATACCGGCCTGTCTGCGCGTGTAGCCGGGTTGATTGAGAGGTTGCCCGCCAGTAACGCCGCGGCCCCCCGCGAGCTGCGCCGCTGTGGCTGCTTCGGATGACCAGCGCTTATGTGTACCCGTTGGTGCTTCATGGCGCCTGATCCGATCGAGCCTAGTGGATGAGGCCGCCCAAGCTCCGCTAAGTCAAAAGGAGGATTTGCGCTTGAAGCTCTAACCAATACAACAGGTTGCGGGCTGAACTTTCTGTTGGGTCGGCGCAGCTCCCGAAGGGGACGACAATGGGCAACGACACAGCACGGCGCGCGGCCGCAGAATTCTTCGGGACCTTCTGGCTAACCTTCGGCGGCTGTGGGGCGGCCGTCCTATCAGCGGCGTTTCCACAACTCGGCATCGGCTTTCTTGGCGTAGCATTCGCCTTCGGGCTCACTGTCTTGACGATGGCATATGCTGTCGGCCACATCTCAGGCGGTCACTTCAATCCTGCTGTCACGTTGGGCTTATGGTCAGCGGGGCGGTGCGCGCCTCGCCATGTTGTCCCCTACATCGCCGCCCAGGTCGCCGGGGCGATCTTCGGCGCGGGGGTCCTATATCTCATAGCATCGGGAAAGCCCGACTGGGTGCCGGGCGGCTTCGCCTCGAACGGCTACGGCGATCTGAGCCCGGGAAAATACAGCCTCGGCGCCTGCCTTACCACGGAGTTCCTAGCGACCTTCTTTTTCCTCTTCATCATCATCGGCACCACATCGAAGGGGGCGGCTATCGGCTTCGCCGGCATCCCGATCGGCTTCGCGCTGGTGCTGATCCACCTGATCTCGATCCCGGTGACCAATACGTCGGTCAATCCAGCACGTAGCACCGGCCCCGCTCTCTTCGCTGGCCACGAATACGTCGCCCAGCTTTGGCTCTTCTGGCTTGCACCCGTGGCCGGCGCGGTGGTGGCGGGGAGCTTGGCTAAATGGCTCTACGAGCCCGCGGGGATCATAGAGACCGTCGTCGTCGAGGAGCGTTCACCTGCGTAGCGAGCGTGATCCTCTTGCAGCTCAACCTCGTACCCGCGTTGTTCAACACCTATTGCGGCAGCGCCGGGTTGGGCGCGCTCTGGAGGGCATACGGAGGTACGGCACCGAAGAGGAGCGAGCTCGCGCCGCTCGGCTGGTATCCCCGCATGAGACTGTTGTTGATCGTGTTTTTGGCGAGCCAGTCGGATCGGAGCGCAGCGCCGACGCCGCGAGCGGCGAGAGCACCCGCTGGTATCGCAGCAGCCGATAGCGCCATCTCGTTCGGCGAAACGCCAAGCTGATTTCCGAAGAACATTGTTCCGCCGAGCCCTGATAGCGCGCCACCGATCTGTTTGATCGTTCCCGCGGCGGTCAAGCGATCGGCCGTTCCGGAGTTCGGCGGCGGCTTGAGAAACCGTTGACCAATTCGAGCCAAGTCTCCCAGGTCTCCCCCGCCGCCAAAAGCAAGAGAGTCGCCGGTTCCCCGATTGATGGAACCCTGCAGAAGCGCTGGCGAGATGTCGCCCGTGGTCGATTTCGCCGCAAGCGGCTTCAACGCCATCAAATTCGCCCATTGGGCCTTAGCCTGCGCCAATTGGTCCTGGTATTCGGGCGCGGCGGAACGCTGGAGCGCGCCCTGGAGCGCCGTTTTTATCTGGCCCGCCCAGTGAGAGACATTCGGGTTTGTGCTCTCGACCGCCCTATCAAGCGGCGTCCCCGTCCGGGTAATCGCCTGATACGTCGGCCCGGCAATGTCCCCGTTGCCGTCCACCTTCGACATAATGTTGTCGAAAATGACATTGAGCGGTTTGAACTCGTCCGCCGATATTTCCTGATGCGCGCCTAGCAACGTACTCTGCAAATCGTTTTGAAATTGCGGATCTGCTTTTACGGTGGTGTTATTGGCTACGTTGTCGAAAGCGGCGCCGATCCGCGTTTTAGCAGCTAGCATCACATCGGGCGTAAGCTTCGGCGCGTCTTCACCGATCGTGTTGCTGGCCGCGCGATTGAACGCCGTTCGCTGCGCGGCCATGTCTCCCGCCGCCCCACTGAAGGGCAAATTGTCGAGCGCCGAGCCCGCGAGACGGACGCCGGGATTTTCCGACATCTGAGTTGCGTTGACGTCGATGCCAAACTTGTTTCGGGCCAAATCGGCGAGAGCTGCGGTTTCGGGGGATGTGCTCCCGGCCATCGCGCCTAGACCACGTCCGACAAGAGGTAACGCTGCGGGAATTGCTGCCGTAGCTGCAAGGCCCAGGAGCGGGTCATGAGTGCGCTCAGAAATTTCCGTCCCCGCCGCGCCCATCAGTGCGTTTGTGCCAGCCGGGGCCGCCAGCGCTTTAACGCCGCCCATCAGCGCGTTCGCGCCGCTCAAACCCGCGCCGCCGACGGCGGCTTCGACGCCTCCCATGGCGGCCTTGCCTTCCGTTGTCTGCGGAACGTACTCACCACTACCCATATGGTTGAACAGTGCATTCGAGATGGTTTGCCCGGACGGCATGTACCGCATCGGGTCCATGGCGGCTGCGGCCCGACCGAGCGGCGTGGACTGCTGCGCCGCGCTGAATTTTGCCCGAGCGTCAGCGTTTTGGGCCTGGACCTGCTCGAGAGACGCTGAGCCGCCCATTAGCTTGTTGACGGCTTCCGTGCCGCGATCGCCGAGATAAGTCGCCAGATTGCCGAGATTGCCGAATACGCCCGGAACGTCGGCCGCGCCTTTAACAGCCGCCGTGGCGCCCCCCTTCAACATGCCGGCAATGTAGCCGTCGTCTGGCGCATTCGACAGCGGGCCAGGAATTACTGGCGGGGCCGCTGTGGCGGACGGCGCCGTGGATGCCACGACGGGCTCTTCAGAGGACGTGGCAGCCGCGATCTTTGCTGCGAGGGCATCGACATACGCCTCGTCTGAGCCCAGCGAAGCGGCTGCTGTCGGCGAGGCCAAGGTCGCAGCACCGGCGGCCGCGGCCGGGGTCGCGGCTCCAAGGGGCGGCGTGAACGCGACGCCAAGCGCTTGAGCCGCCGGCGCGGCCTTTGGCGCCAGACTGTTCAGGTAGTCGAGATCGCTTTGCGCCGGAGCGGAAGAGGCCATGGGCTGCGGACTTCCTTGGGGTGTGGCCGGCGAGGGCCCATCTGCGTAGGCGAGAGTCGGCAACCCGGTCTCACCCAAACTGCCATCGGGGCCTGTGATTTGTGGCGGTTTCGGCGCCAGCAACGCGCTACCGTTTGACGGACCTTGCGGAGCGTAAAACTGATGGCCACCGATCACTGCCGTGGGCTGGCCATTCGCCCATTGCGGCGCAGCGCGCCCCATCGCCTGCTGCGCGACCGGAGCAAAAAAGTTCGTCGCGCCATTGGTCGGATCGGGAATTTGACCCGCGAGCACACCCTGAACGATCGACGCCGCTTTTTTGTAAGCGGGTGTCTGCGGCGACGTCGTGTAATACGCGGAGGCCGGGGTGTCCGCCGACTCGAACTGGCCGGGGGCCGCGATGACAGCGGCCAATGATTTGCCATAGGTGCCAGCCGCAAGTCGATTCAGCGCGACATGTACGACCGCCGCTTGTCCTGCGTCGGGCTCGCCCTGAGCCTCGCCGACGGTCATGCGCGTCAGCGCGTCAATATCAGCTGGCGTCGGGGCATAGACGGTGGGTTGCGAGGCATCGGTCACAGGCATTAGCGCGCTCGTCCGACGGAGGGCGTCGGATCTTCGCGGGCGAGCAGCAGCGCCAACGCGGCCTTGCGGCGTTCGTGAGTTGGGGCAATAGGCGCCGGCGGCTCCGGTTCGACTGCATCCACATTGAAGGCTTGCCGCTCAATCGCAACGAGGGTCTTCATCGCGGTCGACAGGCTCTGAATCATCGACGTGCGCACCGGGGCCGTCAGGTCGGTGCTCGGATCATGGAGTTCATCGAGGAGCTTCTGGACCACGTCACGGGCTGTACTGGCCTGCTTGCGATGCGCTCGGACGATGTCAACGACGTATGTCGCGGCGTCCTCGACTGCCTTCTCGACCTGCTCGGGGGGGAGCGAAGGCGACTCCGGAAGCGCAAGAAGATCGCTGGCTCGACGGCGCACCTGGCCCATGAGGTCACGCATCCAGCCGCCCGAGCTGGCGCGTTTGGCGATAGCGGTGTGAGAGACGGCGAAGAGCTTACCGATCTCACGAACGGATAGCTGTCCCAACCGATACGCGGTCTCGATGGCTTCCCAGTCGATCGATCGCCTCGAGAACGCCTTCTCGCTGCGTCGCAGGTTTTCGTTAGCGTCAGCCATGGGGTAGCCCGATGGAAGTGTGTTCCGACCGTCACGCGCCTCCGGCGTCGTGATCGGCTTCCATCGCCCGTCGATGGTGCTTCCGGGCTTTCCTCGGCTTGACCCAACCGGTGGGGATCCTCTCGATCAGCGTCGCAGCGCCTGTCGTCCGCGGTCTTGCCAGGCTTCGTCTCGGCGATACCTCGCCGTGAGGTCGTTACTTCTGGTCCGCTAGCCTCCGCTCGATCGACGATCGAACGAACTGAGCCAGCGTGGTCTGCTCCGCCTGAGCGGCAAGTTTTACTCGATCGCGAAAACCCCTCGGAACGCTTGCGGCGATACGATCAGGATATTGACCGCGGCCGTCATCAAGGTAGTTCGAGGAAACACTTCCGCTCATGAAGGCAATATGCGCCTTCGGCCGCGTATCCGCCATGCGGGTTTGTGGCGAACGTGGGATATGTGGATTTCTCTATTTAAGCCCTTGAGAACGTTGACTGCCCAATAGCAGAAGCCAACAACCTCATCGCCTCGGTGGGGCCAAGCCGCCCTCCGGTAGCCGGCCTAAGCAAGGCGTGATAGATCGCTGCGCAATTTATGATTGTGCGGGCATCTCATGACGCGCGAGCAAACCGCTGTTTCGTCGGAGCGGGTGAAACTCGATGTTTTTTATTCGCGCTTAGGGGGCTTGCGCGGTGGAGACCTGATCACCGCGATCGGCTTAGATGCTCGTGCGCTTCTCCTTCCAGCGGGTGCACCGCGCCTGCTGCGGCTCGACTTAGCCAACGTCGCCGGCAATGCTGCGGCTATCGCACGCATCCTCGACGACCTCGCGGAGCTGGCGCTGGCGACATGGCCCGCGTGGCCGCGGCCGACGCTGCCAAGCTGGAGGCGCGCCGCCGAGCGGCTCGCCGCCGCGGGCCGTTCGCCTCGCTTCCGCGCGTTGCCAAATGAAATACAATTCTCTGAACTCCACGCCGCTGCCGGTCATCCCATCCTCATGTTTCCGCTCGACGCTGCGCACCCGGAGCGCGCCGCGCCGCTGATCGCGACGCTGGAATGGTGCCGACGTCGCCACGCGGGCACTGTTGCCGCGCTTTACGAGATGCCAAACGCCGGGCCCCCGTGGGACCGGGTGCTCCACGGCGCGCTTACGTTGGCACCGGTTCCGGAGCCGCCAATAGCCCGCCTGGTGCCGTCGCTGCCGGCCGCTCGAGAGCCCGGAGGCAGTGCGACAGAAAAGCGAATGCGCGCTGC
Organism: Beijerinckiaceae bacterium; assembly: GCA_965277735.1. Taxonomy (GTDB): domain Bacteria; phylum Pseudomonadota; class Alphaproteobacteria; order Rhizobiales; family Beijerinckiaceae; genus RH-AL1. Next base: position 799,856 of record CBDIDO010000003.1, on the reverse strand, counting down.
GTTGGCAGCAACGTCTGACCTTGCCGGCCTGTTTGCCGACGAGGTCATGGTGCCCCTCGGTCCATTTGGACCGAGGCCGCGCGTCGACCTGTTATGGCGCGACGGTAAGGTCGTGGTCGAACTCGACGGCACGGAGCACGAGCGTGACCCGACTTACGCCGCCGACCGTCATCGCGACTACGAATTGCTCGTGGCAGGTTACCTCGTGCTGCGCCTCACCAATGCGGAGGTGGAGCTCGATCTTGACCGTGCGCTCGACAAGGTGCGCCGCGTCGTCGCCCTGAGGAGACCCACACTATGACCCCGACTCCTTCGCAAGCCCTGCTGCTATTCGGCCTGCTCGCCCGTCACGGCGCATGTCCGCAGGCAGAGCTGATGCCCGCGGTGAAGAAGGCGGACCGCGAGACATTGGCAAAAGCGAAGCTAATCGTCGTCGGCAAACACGGCCGCGGACTCGGACTAGCTCTCGCTGACGCCGGCTGGGCATGGACGGCCGCGCACCTCAACGCTGAGCTGCCGCCGGCGCAGCGGGCTCTGTCCGACATACTGGCTCGACTCGGCGAGCACCTTCAGCGCAGTGGCGCGACGCTGAGCGACGTCATCGGCATCAAGCCGGAAGTGCGACCCGCGCCAGCAGCCAAAGGGAAGGCAGCTCCTCGCCGCAAGACGGCGGCTTCATCGGCTAAGGCGTCGGCCGGATCGAAAACCAAGCGCAAGGTCAAGGCGCCGACGCCGGCCGCGCTTCGCAAGCGGATTGAGGAGGGCTACCTCGCACTGACCGGCGGCCGCAAAGGTGAGATGGTCCCCCTTGCGCGTCTCCGCGCCGAACTTGCCGACTTCGATCGACCCACGATCGATGAAGCGCTCGGACGCATCCTCAAAGGCGATCGAAAAGCCTCGCTGATGCGCAACGACGATCCGCGTCAGCTTTCACAGGCTGACCACGATGCCGCTTTCGCTCCGAGCGGCGAACCCTTCCACATCATCTGGATCGCGTCATGACCGATGAATTGCAGGCTCTGCAGGACGCCGACTTCGGCTGGGTGCATTCGCTCGACAGCGTATGGAGCGACGAGGCGGCAGCGGACGCCGGACCAAATCAGGATCTCGTAGACGCCACCATCGCCGAGCTCGCTAAACTGACGAAAGCACCCAATCCGCCGGCCCGCGTATTCCTCGGGCAGGCCGGGATCGGCAAGACGCACCTTGTCGGCGTGCTCCGGCGCCGTGCCTTCGCCGAACACTGCTGGTTCGTGATGCTCGATGTCGTCGGCATCATGGATTTTTGGAAAAGCGCCGCGCTGAGCTTTGTCACCTCGCTGCTTCAGGAGATGCCGGACGGCAAGCGCCAGTTCGAGGCAGTGATCGCGGCCGTCGCCCGCCGCTTCAAGGTCGAGGTGGAGGTGGAGACTGCCTTCGGTAGCCCGACGGTCGAGTCAAAGCGCGTCGTCGACTTGCTGGTCGGCGGCCTGATGAAGACCGACATGGCTAATGCTCTGCAGCACCGCGACGTGTTCCGCGCCCTCGCTCTGCTGCGATCGCACGACGTGGCCACGGTGGGTATCGCTCATGCTTGGCTGCAAGGCTACGACGCCGACGAGGAAGGACGCAAAGCGCTTGGTTTCGTTTCACCGCCGCCCTCGCCGATCCAGATCGTCAAAGGTTTGCTCTGGGTATTGGGGCTCGCCGGGCCGACGCTAATCGCCGTTGACCAGGTCGATGGCGTCATCAGCGCGAAAGGTAGTGGCGCCGAGTTTGGGGGCACCGCCGATTTTACAGCACTGCTCAGCGGCGGCCTACTTGACCTAGCCCGCAGCATTGGGCGTGGCATGTTGGTGCTGACCTGTCTTCCCGGCTCTTGGACGATCATCAAGGACGACGGACCGGTCCCGCTTATTCAAAGTTTCACGACGCCCGTGCCCCTACGCCTCGCCGCGAGCGGAGCCTTCGTGCGCCGTTTGATCGCCGACCGCTTGGCGCCGGCTTACGCCAAAGCCGCCCTGACGCCGGCGAGTCCAACGGGACCTTTCACTGACGCGGCGATCTTAAGCGCTTCGCTGGGCATGACGCCGCGCACCATTCTAATGGGATGCGACGAGCACCGCAGGCGATGCCTTGCCGAAGGCAGGGTGATGCCGTGCGACATGCTTGGTGGGTTTGCGGGCGGACCGCCCCCACCGGCAACTGACGACGGTTTCGATCTCGACTACGCTGCCGCGATCAAATCGGCCGACCTCGACGGTCTGCTTGACGATAAGGACGACGGCAAGCTCGGCGCCCTGCTGCGCGACGCCATAGATCTCTATGCCAAGCAGGTTCCGGCGCACGAGGACTACGACGTAGAGTGCAGGGCAGACCCGGTGCAGAGGACGCCGCCGTTACACGGCCGGCTTACCTTCACCGATCATCGCGCCAACGACCGCGAGCGGCACTATTGCTTCCGCGCGCTTCAGCATAGTCATCCGGTTGCGCTCTGCGCACGGCTACGGGCGGCGCTCACGGCTTCCGGCATCGGCGCCAAAATTGAACATCGCTATCTCATCGTGGTGCGGCGCGGGCCCCCGCCGAGCGGCCCAAAGACAAGAGAGCTGTTCGACGCTTTCCGCGCCGCCGGGGGGATCGTGATCGACCCTTCTGACGCCGACCTTCGTGCCGTCACCGCGCTTCGGCACCTGCGCGACGCCGCGCTTGCCCAGAGCCGCTTCGATGCTTTCGAGCGCTGGCTCGTCGTCCGCGAGCCGCTGTGCGAGACCGCCTTGTTCAAGCAGTCCGGGCTGTGCCCGCCGCCTATCGCGTCGAAGGATGCTGACCCAACTGTAGCGGTGCCCGAGATAGGGCCCACCACCAAGTCTCTGCCGACGAAGGACGTACTCCCTCTGCGCGGCAGCACTTCAGCAGCAGCGACCCCGCCGCAACCGCCTGCGACCGCGGTGTCGCCCGTAGCGCCACCGGCGGAGGCGCCGGTGCCGTCAACCATCCCTGTCGGCCAGCGGGCAACGAACAACGAGATGGAGGAACTCGCAACCGGTTTGCTGCCTCGCCACACCGCTATTATCGCTGGCGCCGGCTCGGGCAAGACGGTGCTCCTGCGCCGCATCGTGGAGGAGGCGGCATTGGCTGGGATCCCGGCTATCGTAATTGATCCCAACAACGACCTCGCGCGTCTTGGCGATCCCTGGCCGGAGCGCCCGGCCGCCTTCACCGACGCAGACGCGGTCAAGGCGGCGCGCTACGCCGCGAGCGTCGAAGTGGTGGTGTGGACGCCAGGCATCGCCGCAGGCAATCCACTGTTTCTGTCCGTGCTGCCAGACTTCGCCGCTCTCGGCGACGACCCCGACGAAAAGGCGCAGGCAGTTGCGATGGCGGCCGACACGTTGGGTCCGCTGGCAGGGGCGAAAAGCAATCTGCAAAAGGGCGTCCTCGCCGACGCCCTGCGCGCTTTCGCGGGTTCGGGCGGCGGCGATCTGAAGGCGATGACCGCGCTGCTCGCAGAGCTGCCCGATAGCGCCAGCGAGATCGGAAATGCTGGCAAGCTTGCCGCTAAGATGGCCGAAGAACTTAAGGCCTCGGTCGCGACTAATCCTTTGTTGAAGGCGACGGGTCCTGTGCTCGACCCCCACCTTTTGTTCCACGGGAGAGACGCCGCCCGTACCCGCGTGTCCGTCATCAACCTGTCGGGTCTGGCATCTGACGAGGCGCGGGAGGACTTCGTCAATCGGTTGCAAATGACGCTGTTCGGCTGGGTAAAGAAGCATCCTTCGCCCCGCGGCATGCTCTACGTGATCGACGAGGCGCAGAACTTCATCCCATCGGGCGCCGGCGCCCTGTCGAAGACGAGCGGCGTGCAACTCGTTGCCCAGGCCCGCAAGTATGGGCTTGGCATGATCGCGGTAACACAGGCGCCCAAGGGCATCGACAACAAGGTCGTCTCGAACTGCACCACACAATTCCTCGGCAAGCAGAACTCGCCGACCGATCAGCAATCGATTAAAGGCATGATTGCCGCCACGGGCGGGTCGGCCGACGATGTCGGCAAGCTCGCGGCGGGCGAGTTTTATTTCAAGACCGAGAAGAGCGGAAAGCCGTTCAAGCTTAGGACGCCGATCTGCCTATCGTATCATCCTGCCAACCCTCCAACGCCTGAGGAGGTCGTTGCACGTGCCAAATTGTCCAGAGCCACGGTATGAACCTGGCGGTCGACGCCCCTTCGCAGAAGCTCCGCTAACCCCGAGGTCGATTGCCCTCGCACCAATCCTTGTCGGGATTGGGGGATGCGTCGTCGCTGGCCATCACTGCGAAGCTTTCTTGGAGCGCATGCCGGCTCTTTCGAAATAGGGCTCGACGAGGCCGCCGCTACGGTGCCCCGCGTGGTAAGCGCGCAGGGCCTGTCGATCGTTATCAAGAAGCATGAGCAGCGCCGGATGCGAGACCGCCCAGCGGCCTCCGACGTGCCGGCCGATGTCGTTAAGCGAACACCATCGTCGGATAGTCTCAGGGTCGCGCCCAGCGATCTGCGCTGCCTGCTTGAGGGTGAGGCTTTCGCGTCGATCGTAAGGAACCAGAATAAGCGGGACTCGCTCATCGCCGATCGTCATTCGCCTCTCTGTCGGCATCGACCCAGAGGCGATCGCCTTTCCTCCAACTACCATCTCTCTATCCTTATGAATCTAATGAATGGGTGATAGTGTGTAAGAGATGAATGGAGTGAAAGAGAGTTCACTCGTTTCATTCATTCATTGAGGGAGCAAAGGGCCCATCGCCCGTAGCTCGGATTAAAAATAAGATCCTGCTCTTTAAGTTTAGCGAGCATGTTGCCGACGTTGGCCTTCGCTTTTGCGCATGCGGTGGCGATCTCGGCGAGCATAAGACCGTTCGCGCCCGCTTCCTTAAGCGCTCGCAGGATCTTGGCCTGCTCAGGCGGTACGTCTTCGAAGTCGTCGAGCGCGTCGCTTGCGATTTTCCATCGGCCGACGGCGGGATCGAAGGCCAGCCCAATTCGAGCTTCTTCGATATCGCGGCCGGTCACATTCAAAGACGCCGCATGCTGGCCGGCCCCGCGGACGCGCCGCAATAGCATGATCGTGTCGGCAACGCCCGAGAGGCCAAGCGTGCCCGACACCTGGTTAAGCCAATCGTCATCGTCCTTAGCCTTGCGATCATGGTGCACGATGACGACGGCGACCCGGCGCTCGAGCGCGAGCCGCTGCAGAGGCGCAAGAGCGTCCGAGTCGGCATCGTATCCCGCTGCGCCCTTAGCCGCCTTTGGTTTCACCTTCGCCAGGGTGTCGATGATCACCAGCCGTGCGTCGGGGTGCGCGTCGAGCCATTTCGCGATAGCATCAACGCCCCCTTCATTGAGACGCGTCCAGGCGTTGCGGATCTCCAGCGCGGCGGGCGCCTTCGCCTGCATCTTCAGGAACCGGCCCTGAAGTCGCCGTGGGTTATCCTCGAGCGCCAGCATCAGCACAGGCCCGCTTGGACAAGCATATCGGCCAAACAGCGAGCCGCCGGCGCCGGTCTCGGTAGCGAGCTCGGACACGAGCCAAGACTTGCCGATCTTCGGCGCGCCGGCGAGGATCGTAAGCCCTTCCGGTATGAGCCCGTCGACGACCCAACGAACCTCATCGAACACCATGGACATCAGGGTCTCCGCGCTGATGGAAAAATCGAACCCGGGCATCTTCGGGCGAGCTTTTGCCTTGGGCTTGCCGGGTACCTGCAGCAGCGGATCGTCAGGATCGATCGGCGGAAAATCTTCCGGGCTCAGAACGCCGACCTGGTCCTTGCCGTGCGCGTAGGCGTTCGACACGACGATGCTCAGTTCTTCGTATTCCCACGGTGGCGAGCAGCACTCGTTCCACTTCGAAAACATGAGCTCGCAACAGCCATGCTGCGAAAGCCCGAAATCCTTCACGCGGCACGCCACTCGAAACGTAGCCGCGTTGCCGCCCGATCCCATGATCGCCACTTCGGCATTCTGCTCGAGGTAAAGCGTCGCTCGTTCGACCGCCTGGTCCGAGTCCAGCGTGCACAGGACGGGCACGCCAATAGCTTTCGGGCGGGGCGCGCCGATCTCGTCAGCGAGCCAACCGGGGATCGGCCTCGCGGAGCCTCCAAGGTCGCTGTAGGGCTTTCCCGACACGATTGAGCCCGCGGCGACGACGAAGCCTCCTTCGCCGCGCGTATCGATCCCTGCCGCGAGCTTCGATGCAGTGTTGGCCAGTGGGCCGGGGCTCTCGAAATAATAGTGTTCGCCGCCGGACCAAGTGCGCACGTGCTTTGTGTCGAGCCACGGCTCGGGCGCCATCATGTCGAGCGCCTCGAGGCTCTCTTGACCCAGCGCGCCGTCCTTCACATCGACGTCTAGGACGCACAGCCAGCCGTCCCGCGTGCGGCCGGTGGCGATCCCGATGTTGAAGTCGCGCTCGCGCGTGATCTCGTTGACTGGATCGTGGGTCGACCACATGGCTCGCACTTTTTCGGCGTCGAATGACGCGCGCTCCTGCCACGCACGGGCGGCTGGCGTTTTGCCGTTCGGAATGACCGGAAACACTCGATAGCCTTGGGCGGCGAGCGTTAGCGCGTGCCGCAGCTTCGACGGCGTGACCTCGAGCGCGTCGAGATTCTTTTCCGCGACGGCGTTCATGCTGCCACCGAAAGGAAGGTGAAGCCGCCGTTGCCGACGGCATGCGTGCCGGTGCGATACCCAAGCCAGCGAGAGATTCTTTCGGCGAGCAACAGATCACTACGGCGAGGACGAGCGTCCCACTCGATGCCGATCTCGTCGTCGATCGGATGAATCCAAACCGGCAACGCTGTCGCGCCTACGTTCAGCAGAGCGCCGATCAGGGCCCTCGCTTCGCGCGAAGGCCCCTTGCAACGCCCTACGAGGATCGCAGCGCGCGCGGTTCGAAAGTCGATGATGGTCGCACCGGCGCGCTTCTGGCGTTCGGCGATATGGTCGAGGTCGCAAATGTACATTGGGCACTCCCGGATGGGGTGCCGGCCTGGAAAAGGGAATTGACTTTTCGGAGCGCTGCGAACTAGATGTGACTGTCGAGATCAAACTAATTCGGAACGCGCCGGTCCTCCCCAGGGGCCGGCGTTTTCTTTAGGCGGGTGGACGCGGAGCTTTCACGCTGCGGCAGCCGTCTTCGAAGCGAGGAAAGTCGCGACCGTACCGTATTGCCAGCCCATCTTGCGCTGGCCGATCTTGATCGGCGGAGGAACGCGTCCCGTGCGGTACAGCCGACGGAAATGCGGAAGGCTGAGCCCGCAAAGTTCAGCTACTTGTTTGGCACTCAAGACACGCGCTTGAGCCGCGATTTGAGGGATTTCGACTGAGGACACGATGTTGATCCCGTAGCTCCGCGGGATGCGGCGCATTACGAGATCACAGGTGAGTTATCCTGGCTTTGTGCGCTAGGAAGTAAGGGGAAGTAAGGGGTTAAAACCCTTAACTTTGTGTCGCTCGGACTACCTTCCACAACGCTTGTATCTTTTTATCGATGGTGTCCTCGGCGAAGGGTTTATCCATGCTCTTCTGAGCCCAAGTGACCATGGCTTTCGCGAAGGTTTTCTGAGTTTGCGAAGAAGCATCGGAGGCAGCCTGTTGACCGGTCAAAACCAGGCGAAAAGCCTCGATCCAAAAGGCGTCTCCATCCGAATTGGGCGGTCGACCGATGGGCATTTTTCGAGAAGGGGCGGTCTCTTTGGTCAACCTCGATTTACCCGTTAGCTGTGATGCAAACGATGGGAGTTCTCGATCGAGATCATCGTCGTTCACAACCGGTCGCCCCAAACTTAACGACGGTCCATTCCATCCCGACGAATAACCGGCCGATTCTTCCAAGAGCGCGATCTTGACGGTATCCGGCGTCCAATAAGTCGGGGCAATGTCGGTAGTCTCCCCGTTCCTGCCGGAAGATTGAACACGGATCCGTCCAGCCGACAGCAGCCCGTGGAGATGCGCATCACCACTCGTACCCCACTTCGCGCGAGCCCTGTCTCGCGCCAACGCAATCGATGAATAATCCGGGGGTATGGGGAAGTCCTTGCTCATACGGCTGCCTTGGCAATGAGCCCCTCGAGGTGATCGCTCCAGCGATCCAGCGCGGCACGCTTCTCCGGCGCGTAGAGCGCCCGGTTATAAATCCCAGCGACACCCGCCTTCGAACCCGAAATGTGGTTCAAGATCGCTTCAACCACGTGCGGGAGAACGCCCAGATCGCCAAGCCGGGTCGCGACCGTCCGGCGGATATCGTGCATTCGCCAAGGCGCGATCGCTTTTCCACCGTTTGCTGCTTTGATGCGCTCATCGAGCGCTTCCTTCGCATTTCCCCATCCCTGGAACGGGCCGGCGCCAGACCCGAAGACCAGATCGCGCCCCTCGCGCCGCGGAAGATTTGCAAGGATCTCGACTGCCGACCGTGAAAGCGGAACCTCGTGCGCAAGACGATTTTTCGTCCTGGCAGACTCGATCTTCCAGGTAGCGGCGCCCACATCGATTTCGGACCAGGGCATGCTACCGACCTCGTCCCGACGTTGGGCCGTAAGGATCAGTAGGCGGATGATCCAGCAGTAGTCGCCGTCGACTAAACACGTCCAAACCAGCGCGAGCTCTTGATCGGTGAGCACACGATCACGAGGGATCTCTGTGATCGCCTTGTTAGTCCCGACGACGGGATTGGTGTCGGCTATTCCCTCTCCGATCGCCCAGGAGAAGAAGGCAGACAGGGATGCGCGAGCCCGGTTTGCCGCGACCAGACCGTGCTGCTCGGCAATCTCTGGCATCCTATTGGCCACCGTCGCACGACGGATGCTCGATATTGGAAGCTCCGACAAAGGAGCCCAGTGTCGATTCAGTGTGAGCTCAGATAATTCGTAGCTTCGAGGGCGAAGCCGTTTGATTGCGGTGGCGAGATATTTTTTGCGGACGATATCGAACGTGACCGAGGCCTCGGCGCGGCTCTCGTATTTCTCGAGCTGTGGATCCTGGCCGAGCTGGGACTTCGCAAGAGCCGCTCTCGCGCGTTGTCGAGCCTCGTCCGGATCGAGCTTATCGAGCGAGCCAAGGGTAAGCCGGCGCTGCTTCGTGCCGATCCGGTACTGGGCGATCCAGGTTTTCTTCCCGCCGCTCCGGACCCGCAGGCCAAATCCCGGGAGGCTCTCGTCGAAGACGAGAATTTCGCTACGACCATCGGGTACAGCGATCTTGGTGACCGTCGCCTTGGTCAGTCGCAAACGAGCACCCTGGGAAGCTTTCTGGGAAGCAGCTGGGAAGCAATCTAATGATCACCTACGGCCGCTTATGTTTCCCAACATGTGAGTGTTTCTTCCTTTTTGCAAGGGAAAACGGGTCGGATGATTACTTATAATTTCTCTTGATCATTTGGAGACTCTGTTTCGTAATGACGGGGTCGGGGGTTCGAATCCCTCTTGCGGCACCACCCAAACCTCTCACAACAAAGAGCAATTGGGTGTGCCCCCCTTTCGGCCCGTTGAAACGGGGTCGGGTTTGGTGGCCATATGGCGACCTCGCTTCTGGGCACCGACGCGCCATCCGGCGGCTGGTTCGACTCCCACCCAAATGGACGCTCGCCAGAACGTGGCCGCCAGACGTCATGACCCGATCGTTTTCGAAGCTCGCGATGGTAACGCGCATGAGCCGGTCGTGCGTCGCCATCGATAGGAAACGCCCACGATGACTGTGCTGATCGCCCTCCTCGGCCTCTCGTTCCTCGTCTTCGTGGCCTACCGCGGCTACAGCGTGATCCTTTTCGCGCCCATCGCCGCTCTCATCCCCGTGCTGCTGACCGATCCGACCGCGATCCCGACGGTCTTCACCGGCCTGTTCATGGAAAAGGCGGTCTTCTTCGTCAAACTGTACTTCCCGATTTTTTTGCTCGGGGCGGTGTTCGGCAAGCTGATCGAAATGTCGGGCTTCGCCAAGTCGATCACCGCGGCCATCATCAAGCTCGTCGGGCCGCAACGGGCAATCTTGTCCATTGTGCTCGTGGCGGCGACGCTCTGCTACGGTGGCGTGTCGCTGTTCGTCGTCGTCTTCGCGGTCTATCCGTTCGCCGTCGAGATGTTCCGCGCCGCGCGGATCCCCAAGCGGTTGATGCCGGCGACGCTGGCCCTCGGCGCCTTCTCCTTCACCATGGATGCGTTGCCGGGAACGCCGCAGATCCAGAACATCATCCCAACGACCTTCTTCCACACGACCGCCTGGGCGGCGCCATGGCTCGGGACGATCGGCGGCGGCCTGATCCTGGTCAGCGGCGTCCTCTACCTGCAATGGCGCGCGAGGCGGGCCGGCGACGAGGGTTATGGGGACGATCACATCAACGAGCCTCAGCCCGTCGACACCGAGCACGTTCCCCACTGGGCGATCGCGATCCTGCCGCTGGTCGCCGTCGGCGTGCTCAACAGGGTTTTCACCTCGATAATTCCCGCCGCGTTCGGCGCGAGCAATACGGTCAGCCTGCCGGGACTCAAAGACCCGCTCGTCACCAAGATCCCGACGATGACGGGCGTCTGGGCGCTCGAGGCCGCGTTGCTGATCGGCATTCTGATGGTCATTGCGCTTGCCTTCAGGACGGTCGCGCATCGGTTCTCCGAGGGCACCCAGCCGGCGATCGCCGGTGCGCTGCTCGCGACCCTGAACACGGGCTCCGAATATGGATTCGGCGCCGTCATCGCGGCGCTCCCAGGGTTCCTGATCGCGCGCGAGGCGCTTCGCGTAATCCCGAATCCCCTCGTCAATGCCGCCGTCGCCACGACCACGCTCGCGGGCATCACCGGTTCGGCCTCCGGGGGCCTCGGGATCGCGCTCGCTTCGATGTCGGATCAGTTCATCGCCAGCGCGCACGCCGCGGGGATCCCCCTCGAGGTCATGCATCGCGTCACCGCGATGGCGAGCGGCGGCATGGACTGCCTTCCCCACAACGGGGCCGTCATCACGGTGCTTGCGGTCACCGGGCTCACGCATCGGCAGTCCTACGGCGACATCTTCGCCATCACGTTGATCAAGACGCTCGCCGTGTTCGTCGTGATCGCGATCTACTATACGACCGGGCTCATCTAGGAGGCGCGCCCGTTTGGTTCGCATGCAAAGCTAGCGTCTGAGCAAAACCATCGTGCCCCCCGGGCACCGATTTCGGAGATCTCGATGGGCGACCTTCTGGTCTATGGTGCCACCGGTTACACGGGGCGCCTCATCGCCGAGCACGCCGTCGAACGCGGGCTGAGCCCGGTGCTCGCCGGACGGAGCGCCGATCTAGTCCAGCCTCTCGCCGAGCGCCTTGGGCTGCAGCACCGCGTCTTCGGACTCGGGGGCGGCCTTGTCGCCCAGCTTCAGGGGATCAGCGCCGTCGTGCATGCGGCGGGCCCGTTTTCGGCGACATCGCGGCCGATGGCGGAGGCCTGTCTCGCGGCCGGAGTCCATTATTGTGACATCACCGGCGAGATCGGCGTCTTCGAGGATCTGGCGGCCAGCGATGCGCGCGCGAAAGCCGCCGGGATCGTGCTGATGCCCGGCGTCGGCTTCGATGTCGTCCCGAGCGACTGTCTCGCGGCCCATGTCGCCGGCCTGCTCCCCGATGCGACGAGCCTCACACTCTCGATCGGCGGCTTGACGCACCCCAGTCGCGGGACGGCGAAGACGATGGTCGAGGCCATCGCGCAAGGCACGAGCGTGCGCACGAATGGCTGCATTGTGCGGGCAAAGGGGACGCCGCGCGGCACCGCCGATTTCGGGGCCGGTCCGCACGCGACGATCGGGGTCAGCTGGGGCGACGTCTCCACCGCATGGCACTCGACGGGCATCCCGGACATCGCGGTCTTCTTCGAGGCCGATCCCAGCATGAAGAAGGCTGCAAGCCTCCCCGCTTTCGTCAAAAGCGCGCTCGGCGCCGGCGTGGCCCAGCGCTTCCTGAAGGCGCAGATCGACAAGCGCCTGCCGCCGGGACCGACGCCGGAGCAACGCGCGCGCGGACGCGCGGTCGTCGTGGCCACGGCGCGGAATGCGGCCGGCAAGACGGTCACGAGCCGTTTGACCACGCCGGATCCCTACACGCTGACGGCGCTGACCGCGGTCGAGATCGCGCGTCGCCTCGCCGGCGGAGAGGTGACCGCCGGCTTCCAGACGCCATCGAGAGCGTTCGGCGCCGAGTTCATCTCAGAGTTCGATGGCGTGACCCGCGAGGATCTGTCGAAAGGTTGATCGCCGCGGGCCGTGGCGGTCCATCAAAGCCACAAAGCAGCGCTAGGGGATGCGCTCCGGTGGCACGAAGGGCCTATTCCATGAAGCTCTCGATCTCGAGTCCCCTCTTTGCGTTGGTGCTTGTGTTGCCGACGGCAGCTCCGCTCCTAGCAGGCGAGGTGCCGCCAGCAGCTCTCGGCGCTCGCGCAAGCACGGGGATCATTCCGGCCGCCTTCGGGGATGGACCGTCCACGGGCGCGCACCACGGCAAACGAAATCACTCCAGCGCCACCTCGAACTCGGTCGCACCGTCCCATGCGGATCTGCACGGGGCGACTCGCGAGAGCGCCGACAAGGCGTATCGCAAGCAATACGGCTTCTGAGCACCTTCGAGATCGCCGGCACCGAATTCAGCTATGTCTTGTCCAGCGCGAATCGCGTCGCTGGAGCCGGACTTTGGAAACGACGCTCTATCCGCCGGTCAAAGCGTTCCTCGAGGCGCTCGGCTTCGCCGTGAAGGGCGAGATCGGCGGCTGCGACGTGCTTGCGGTGAAGCAAGGCGAGCCGCCGCTCGTCGTCATCGGCGAGCTGAAGATGCGCTTCAATCTCGATCTCGTGCTGCAGGCGGTCGATCGTGCCTCGGCCTGCGACGAGGTGTGGATCGCGGCGCGCGTCTCCGCGCGCGGCGCGGGCCGCGAGAGCGATGCCCGGTTTCGAAACCTCTGCCGCCGCTTGGGCTTCGGCATGCTCGGCGTCACCGATGCGGGCGCCGTCGACATCATCGTCAGCCCCGCGGCGCCGATGCCGCGTCGCGACACGAAACGCCGGTCGCGTCTCGTCGAGGAGCATCGCCGACGGCACGGCGACCCCGTGCTTGGCGGCGGCTCGCGCGTGCCGATCATGACCGCCTATCGCCAGCAGGCGCTGCTCTGTGCGGCGGCCATGGTGGATGGCGCCAAGAGCCCCCGCGATCTTCGGCCGGTCGCGCCGACCGCCGCGCAGATCCTGCGCGGCAACGTCTACGGCTGGTTCGTGCGGATCGAACGCGGGCGCTACGGCCTCACGAAAGCCGGCGAAGCCGCGTTGGCGCGCTGGCCGCAGAGCTTGCCGGCGCCGGAAAGCGTCTGAGCACTTTCCGGCTCGTCTTATAAGTTTTTTGCAAAACAAATCAGAACGTGGGATCGGTGCCCGAATGAAGGCCCCGATCCTTTTGCCGTCGTCACAGCAGGTGAGCGAGTCCCGTCCGCGCCACCTTCGTATCGCGCGCGTCGGCGATCATGTCGGAGAACGACTGGCCGGCGTGCTTCCATCACGGGGGCGGCGTATTCGATGCCGCCATTGCTGGCCCGGATCGAAACGATGCGCTCGATGACGATGCCGTTGGCGAGCGTCGCCTTCGCGACCGGCGTGGCCCTAGGGCTGGATCGCGAACGGCAGCAACGGTCGCGGCACCTCGGGTCCCAGATCGGTGAGGATGCCGTGCGGAATGGCAAGCTGCAGCCGGCGCGCGTCGCAGAACGCCACGCGATCGTCCTCGAGCCGCAGGCTGTAGTCGGTGGATAGCGCGGCGATCTCGGGAGCGAAGTCGCCGCCGACCGTCAGGTCGTCCGTCGTCAGATGGTACAGCCGCGTGGCGCGGCGGAAGGCCGGCTCGTCGAGCGCGACATTGCGGCAGTTGGCGACCGCGAAGAGCGCCTCGTACAGGGGCGCGAGCCCGATCAGCTGCACGTCGCGCCGCGGGCTGTCCGCGCGCGCCGGCCCCGAGGCACTGCCTACACAGAGTGCCGCCGCGAGGACGATGCCACAGGTTCGTGCAAAGCGCAGTCTGGTCGCGGGTGAGGTCATGCTCGGTCGGGCTCGGCGATCAGCGGCATAGGAAAGCCCGCGCGGCGGTCCGTCCAGACACAGACGTTTTACTTTCGTGTGTGCGCTGCACCCTCTAAGCCTTCAGATGCGTCCTGTCCGACAAATACGACAGTCTGACGTGCCCAGCGTTTTCAGAGGGTAGCGGTTCTTATCACGTGAGGTGTTTCAGACTTGCTCGGCCGTCCCGCGTAGCGGCCCTGCGTCGCAAGACGTCCTGGGCCAAAGCATCGTGGATTCTTCCAATGACGATCGCGAGCACGCTTGGCGGCTGCATGGTGGGTCCGAACTACGTGCGGCCCGCGGCGCCCGTGCCGGATGCTTTCAAGGAGGCGGCGGCGCCCGCGAAGGGCTGGAAGCGGGTGACCCCGCTCGACACCCTCGACCGAGGCCCCTGGTGGGAGGTCTATCACGACCCGACGCTCTCCGCGCTCGCTTCCCAGGTCGACATCTCGAACCAGACGGTGGCCAGCGCCGCGGCGTCCTACGTGGCGGCACGCGAGCTGATCAAGGAGGCACAGGCCAGCCTGTATCCGACCGTGACAGCGAGCCACGCGACGACCGCGTCAGGCGCCACGGGCAGGAGCACGACCTTGACATTCGTGCCGTCGGCGACCGCGACCTGGGACATCGATCTCTGGGGCCGCATTCGGCGCAACGTCGAGGCGAGCGCGGCCGCAGCACAGGCGAGCGCCGCCGATCTGCAGAACGCCAAGCTCTCCGAGCAAGGCGCGCTGCTCACCGCCTATTACGACATGCGGGCGACGGACGCGCTGAAGGATCTCTTCGATCGCACGGCTGTCGAGTACCAGAAGACGCTCGACATCACCCGCAACGAGTTCAAGGGGGGCACGGTCTCCGAGGCCGACGTCGTCACGGCGCAGACGCAGCTCTACGGCGTCCAGGCCTCCTCGATCGACACGGGCGTGCTGCGCGCCCAGTACGAGCACGCGATCGCCATGCTGATCGGCCGGCCGCCGGCCGATCTCGCGCTCAGGCGCAACGGCCGATCGCTGCCGCCACCGCCCGCCACCCCGATCGTCGTGCCGTCGCGCCTGCTGGAGCGTCGTCCCGACATCGCCGCCGCCGAGCGCACCGTGCAGCAGGACAGTGCCTTGATCGGCGTCGCGGTCGCGAACTTCTATCCCGACATCAACCTGACCGCGCTGTTCAGCTATACGGCGGGTCCGCCGCCAGCCGCGATGATCGGCGAGGCCTGGTCGATCGCCGGCTCGGCGACACAGCCGATCTTCGACGGCGGTCTGCTCCATGCCGAGCTCGGCGCGGCGCGCGCGAACTACGATTCCAGTGTCGCCACCTACCGGCAAACGGTGCTCACGGCGTTCCAGCAAGTCGAGGACGCCCTCGCGGCGCTCCGCGTCTATGCCGCCGAGGCGCGCAAGGATCGCGAGACGATCGCGGCGGCCCGAAAGGCGGTGTCGGTCTACCTCAACCAATACCAAGCCGGCACCGTCGCGTTCACCTCGGTGGTGACCGCGCAGGCGACGCTGCTGTCGGCGGAAGAATCGCTGCTCGCGGTGCAGCAGTCGCAATTGATCGAGAGCGTCGCGCTGATCCAGGCGCTCGGCGGCGGTTGGCATGCCGACGAGCTGCCGCCGATCCAGACGCTGACCCCCGTCTCGACCCTGACGCCGCCGCTCTGACTCCCGAGTCCCAGCAGGAACGACCGAAGCTTTGACCCGCAACGAGATCGATCAGCCCCGGACGAAGCCGCCCGGTACCGACGCGCCGGGCCGATCCGAGCAGCCCGGCTGGGATACACCGCCGCCGCGCACACGGACGCGCCGGGGCCTGTCGTTCATCGGTACCACGCTCACGCTGATCATCATCGGCGTGGCGCTTTTCTACGCCTACAAGACGCTCGTCCCGCAAGGCGAGAAGACGACACAGAAAGCCGCCGCAGGAGGGCCGCCGCCGACCGTCGGCATCACCACGATCGGCCGCGGCGATATCGAGGTCGATGTCGAGGCGCTCGGCACCGTCACGCCGATCGCCAACATCACCGTCAAGACGCAGATCAACGGCCAGCTCACCGAGGTCGGCTTCAAGGAGGGGCAGCTCGTGAAGGCGGGCGACTTCCTCGCCCAGATCGATCCGCGACCGTATCTCGCGCTGGTCCACCAGTACGAGGGCCAGCTCGCGCATGACCAGGGCCTGCTCGACGAGGCGATCACCGACGAGAAGCGCTATCAGACACTGTTGAACCAAACTTCGATCGCGCGGCAGACGGCGGAAGACCAGAAATACGTCGTCCAGCAGGACCAGGGCCAGGTCGAATCCGACAAGGGGCTGATCGAGGCGCAGAAGGTGAACCTCGCCTTCTGCCACATCACCGCGCCGGTCGCCGGCCGCGTCGGCCTGCGCCAGGTCGACCCCGGCAATTACGTGCAGACGACGGACACGAACGGCCTCGTCGTGCTCACCCAGCTGCAGCCGATCTCGGTCATCTTCTCGGTTCCCGAGAGCGTGATCCCCGACGTCGAGGACGCGCAGGCCAAGACCCAGACGCTGCAGACCACGGCCTTCGACCAGGCGGACCAGAAGTCGCTCGCCGTGGGCAAGCTGGAGACGCTCGACAACACGATCGACACAACGACCGGCCAGCTCAAGGCGCGCGCGCTCTTCGACAATGTAGACAACCATTTGTATCCGAACCAGTTCGTCAATATCCACCTCAAGCTGGGCGAGCTGACCAACACCATCGTCGCGCCGACGTCGGCGGTGCAGCGCGGCACGCCCGGCACCTTCGCCTATGTGGTCGGCAGCGACGACAAGGTGGCGATCAAGAAGATCGAGCTCGGGCCGACGCAGGGCGCCATGGTCGCCATCACGAGCGGCCTCGACGCGGGCGACCGCGTGGTGGTCGACGGCAGCGACCGGCTGCGCTCGGGCATCAAGGTGATCGTTGCCGGCGCCCCGCACACGGGAAACGGTCACCATGGCAAGCCCTAGAGCAACGTCGGCTGCTGCCGACTTGCTCGACCCTAGGGGCGACGGGGCGGCGCGGTGAACCCGTCGCGCCTCTTCATCCTGCGGCCGGTCGCGACGACGCTGCTGATGGCGGCGATCCTGCTCTCGGGCCTCTTTGCTTACCGCTTCCTGGCGCTCTCCGCGCTGCCCGAGGTCGATTACCCGACGATCCAGGTGCAGACGTTCTACCCCGGCGCCAGCCCCGAGGTGATGACCTCGTCGGTCACCGCGCCGCTCGAGCGCCAGTTCGGCGAGATGCCGGGTCTCAGCCAGATGCTGTCGGCGAGCTCGGCCGGCGCCTCCGTCATCACGATGCAGTTCAGCCTGTCGCTCAACATCGACGTCGCCGAGCAGGAGGTGCAGGCGGCGATCAACGCGGCGCAGAACTTCCTGCCGAGCGACCTGCCGACGCCGCCCGTCTACGCCAAGATCAATCCGGCCGACGCGCCGATCATGACGCTGGCGATCACGTCGGACACGATGAAGCTGACGGACCTCGAGGACATCGCCGAGACACGCCTCGGCCAGAAGATCTCGCAGGAGAACGGCGTCGGTCTCGTCAGCGTGAGCGGCGGCCATCGGCCGGCGATCCGCGTCCAGCTCGATCCGCAGAAGCTTGCCGCGCACGGCCTCGCCATCGACGATATCCGCACCGTGATCGGCAACGTCAACGTCAACACGCCGAAGGGAAATTTCGACGGCCCTGCGCAGGCCTCGACGATCAATGCCAACGACCAGATCTACGATCCGAAGGAGCTCGGCCACACGATCGTCGCCTATCGCAACGGTAATCCCGTGCGGCTCGACGACGTCGCGACGACGGTCAGCGGGCCGGAGAACGACAAGATCGCCGCCTGGGCGAACAAGACGCCTGCGATCGTGCTCAACATCCAGCGCCAGCCTGGCGCCAACGTCATCCAGGTGGTCGACCAGATCAAGGCGCTGCTGCCTAAGCTCGAATCGGGCCTGCCCGCCGAGCTGAAGATCGACGTGCTAAGCGATCGCACGGTGACGATCCGCGCCTCGATCGCCGACGTCGAGTTCGAGCTCGGCCTCGCCGTGGTCCTGGTCGTGCTCGTGATCTTCGTCTTCCTGCGCAACCTGCCGGCGACCCTGATCCCGAGCCTCTCCGTGCCGCTATCCCTCGTCGGCACGCTGGTCGCGATGTACCTGCTCGACTTCAGCCTCGACAATCTGTCGCTGATGGCGCTGACGATCTCGACCGGCTTCGTCGTCGACGACGCTATCGTCATGATCGAGAACATCGCCCGTTTCATCGAGGAGGGCGAGGAGCCGCTCGCCGCCGCGTTGAAGGGCTCCGAGCAGATCGGCTTCACGATCATCTCGCTTACCGTCTCGCTGCTCGCCGTGCTCATCCCGCTGCTGTTCATGGGCGACGTGGTCGGGCGGCTGTTCCACGAGTTCGCGATCACGCTCGCCGTCACGATCGTCATCTCGGCCGTGGTGTCGCTGACGCTGGTGCCGATGATGTGCGCCAAGCTGCTGCGCCATCGCCCGGAGAACGAGCGCGGCTGGTTCGACAGGGGCGCGGAGGCGGTGATCGACGGGATCATCGCGGTCTATGCACGCCTGTTGCGGATCGTGCTCGACCACCAACCGCTGACGCTCGTCGTCGCGCTGGCGACGCTGGCGCTCACGGTGTTCCTCTACATCGACATCCCGAAGGGCTTCTTCCCGACGCAGGACACCGGCGAGATCGAAGCCGTCTCCGAGGCGGCGCAGACGATCTCGTACACCGCGATGACGCAGAAGCAGCGCGCGCTTGCCGACGTCATCCTCGAGAACGACGCGGTCGAGAATGTCGAGTCCTTCGTCGGCGTCGATCAGAACAATTCGACGCCGAACACCGGCCGCGTCTTCATCACGCTGAAGCCGCTCGAGACGCGGGGGCGCAGCGTCACGGCCGTCATCGCCGAGCTGCGCAAGTCCGTCGCCGCGGTGTCCGGCATCAGCCTCTACATGCAGCCGGTGCAGGATCTCACGATCGACTCGACGGTGACGCGCGCGCAGTACCATTTCGTCATCGAGAACCCGGACATCGCCACGCTCTCGACCTGGGTGCCGCGCTTCGTCGAAGCCCTGCATGCGCGGCCCGAGCTGGCCAATGTCGCCAGCGACCTCGAGGACGGCGGCAAGGCGGTCGATCTCACGATCGACCGGGCGACCGCGAGCCGCTTCGGCATCACGCCGGCCAGCATCGACAACATCCTCTACGACGCGTTCGGCCAGCGCATCGTCTCGACGATCTACACGCAGTCGAACCAGTACCGCGTGATCCTCGAGGTCGCACCCGACCTGCAGAAGGACCTCGCCGCGCTCTCGATGTTCTACCTGCCGTCGTCGCTCTCGACGAGAGATGGCCAGGTTGCGTTGAGCGAGCTGGTCCATGTGCACGAGCGCACCGGCCCGCTGCAGATCGCGCATTACAGCCAGTTTCCGGCCGCCAACATCTCGTTCGACGTCGCGCCCGGCTCGTCGCTCGGCGCGGCGGTCACGGCGGTGCAAGAGGTGCAGCAGCAGCTCGACCTGCCGGCGAGCTTCGTCGTCTCGATGCAGGGCAGCGCGGCGGCCTTCAGCGCCTCGCTCGACAACCAGCTCGTGCTCATCATCGCCGCGATCGTGACGATGTATATCGTGCTCGGCGTGCTCTACGAGAGCTTCATCCACCCGATCACGATCCTCTCGACTCTGCCGTCCGCCGGCGTCGGCGCGCTGCTCTCGCTCCGGCTGCTCGGCCACGAGCTCGACGTCATCGCGATCATCGGCATCATCCTGCTCATCGGCATCGTCAAGAAGAACGCGATCATGATGGTCGACTTCGCGCTCGAAGCCGAGCACGAGCAGGGCCTGCCGCCCGAGGAGGCGATCTACCAGGCCTGCCTGCTGCGCTTCCGGCCGATCCTGATGACGACGCTCGCCGCGATGCTCGGCGCGGTGCCGCTGATGCTCGGCACCGGCACGGGCTCCGAGCTGCGCCGGCCGCTTGGCATCGCCATCGTCGGCGGCCTGACGGTGAGCCAGGTGCTCACGCTCTTCTCGACGCCGGTCATCTATCTCGCCTTCGTGCGACTCGCGGCGCGCGTCCGCCGTCCGCCCGCGCCGCGCCTCGCGACTGAGGCCGGCGAATGAACATCGCCAAGCTCTTCATCCTCCGCCCCGTGGCGACGACGCTGCTGACGATCGGCATCGCCATCTCGGGGATCATCGCCTTTCCCCTGCTCCCGGTCTCGCCGCTGCCGCAGATCGACTTCCCGACGATCCTTGTCACCGCGCAATTGCCCGGCGCCAGCCCGGACACGGTGGCGAGCAGCGTCGCCGAGCCGCTCGAGCGTCATCTCGGCCAGATCGCCAATGTCACCGAGATGACCTCGCAATCCTCGGTCGGGCAGACGCGCATCACGCTGCAGTTCGATCTCTCGCGCGACATCAACGGCGCCGCGCGCGACGTCGAGGCGGCGATCAACGCGGCGCGCGCCGACTTGCCGACCGATCTGCCGAGCAATCCGATCTACCGGAAGCTGAATCCCGCCGACGCGCCGATCCTCGTCCTCGCGCTGACCTCGGAGACGCTGACGCAGGGCCAGATCTACGACGCGGCGAGCAACGTGCTGCAGCAGCGCCTGTCGCAGCTCGACGGCGTCGGTCAGGTCGAGATCGGCGGCTCCTCGCTGCCGGCGGTGCGCGTCGAGCTCAATCCGCTGCAGCTCCACAAATACGGCATCGGGCTCGAGGACGTGCGCGCGGCGCTTTCGTCGGCCAATGCCAACAGCCCCAAAGGCGCGATCGAATCCGACACGAGCCGCATCCAGATCTATACGAACGACCAGGCGAGCAAGGCAGCCGACTACAAGGGTCTCGTCCTCGCCTACCGCAATTCGAACCCGGTCTATCTCTCCGACGTCGCCCAGGTGGTCGACAGCGTCCAGGACATCCGCAATCGCGGCCTTGCCGGCGACAAGCGCTCGATCCTCGTCATCATCTTCCGCCAGCCCGGCGCCAACATCATCGACACGATCAACAACATCAAGCGCGAGCTGGCACACCTGAAGGCGGCGATGCCCGCGTCGATCGACGTCATCCCCGCGATCGATCGCAGCATCACGATCTCCGCCTCCCTCCACGACACCGAGGCGACACTGATCATCGCCGTCGTCATGGTCATCGCGATCGTGGCATTGTTCCTGCTCGATTGGCGCGCGACTCTCGTGCCCACGGTCGCCGTGCCGATCTCGATCGTCGGCACGTTCGGCATCATGTACCTGCTCGGCTTCAGCCTCGACATCTTCTCGCTGATGGCGCTGACGATCTCGACCGGCTTCGTGGTCGACGATGCGATTGTCGTGCTCGAGAACATCGCGCGCCACGTCGAGGATGGGGTGCCGCGGCTCGAGGCCTCGCTGCGCGGCGCCCGCGAGGTCGCCTTCACCGTCATCTCGATCAGCCTGTCGCTGATCGCAGTCTTCACGCCGATCCTGCTGATGAGCGGCATCCTCGGCCGGCTGTTCCGCGAGTTCGCGCTGACCCTCACGGTGGCGATCCTCGTCTCGCTCGTCGTCTCGCTCACCACGACACCCATGCTGTGCTCGCTTCTCCTGAAGCGCCGGACTGGACCGCGGCAGCAGCGCCGCTGGACGCCGTTTGCTGTGATCCTGCGCGGCTACGAGCGCAGCCTGCTCTGGTCGTTGCGCCACCCTGTCATCATGGTCTCGCTGTTCTTTGCCACCATCGCGCTGACCGGCATCCTCTATGTCGCCATCCCGAAGGGGTTCTTCCCGGAGGAGGACACGGGGCGTCTCGTCGGCTCGATCCAGGCCGACCAGAGCATCTCGTTCCAGGCGATGGAGAAGAAGCTCGCGCAGCTCATGAAGATCGTCGAGAAAGACCCGGCCGTGCAGACCGTCGTCGGCTTCACCGGCGTCGGGAGCGGCGGCGGTCCCAGCGCCGCACTCAACACCGGCACGGTCTTCGTCGCGCTGAAAGATCTCGACAAGCGCGACGCAACGGCCGACGAGGTGATCGCGCGCCTCCGCAAGCCGCTGGGCCGCATCCCTGGCGCGCATCTCTATTTCCAGGCGGTGCAGGATGTCCGCATGGGCGGCCGCTCCTCCAGTGCCGCGTACCAATACACGCTGCAGGGTGACTCGACCGACGAGCTCTACGAATGGGCGCCGAAGCTGATGACCGAGCTGCAGAGCGCTCCCGCGCTCGCCGACGTCAATTCCGACCAGCAGCAGAAGGGGCTCGAGACCGACCTGACGATCGACCGCGATGCCGTGGCGCGGCTTGGGCTGACCGAGAGCGAGATCGACAACACGCTCTACGACGCCTTCGGCCAGCGCGAGGTGTCGACGATCTACAGCACAGTCAACCAGTACCACGTCGTCATGGAAGCGGTGCCGCGCTTCTGGCAATATCCGGACTCGCTGAAGCAGGTCTACATCTCGACCTTCGGCGGTACGCCGAGCGGGACCGCGACGACGCAGGCGCCCTCGGGCTCGGTGATCACGAGCCAGACGGTGATGCCGAACCCCGCCACGACGATCACCTCGGCCGTCTCGACCGGCGCGACCGTGCCGGTCGCGGCCACGAGCTTCGTCTCGCCCGTGACGGTCATGGGCCAGTCGGCCACATCGAGCGGCACGACCGCCGTCAGCACGGCGCGCAACGCGTCGACCAACGCGATCGGCAATTCCGGCAAATCGTCGGCGTCGGCCGGCTCAGCCGACAGCACGAGTGCCGAGACGATGGTGCCGCTCGCCGCCTTCGCGCGCTACGCCCCGGGCCATACGCCGCTGCAGATCTCGCATCAGGGCCCGTTCGTCGCGGCGACGATCTCGTTCAATCTCGCGTCCGGCGCGTCGCTCGGCGAGGCGGCCGAGCAGATCAAGCTGGCCGCGGTTCGCATCCGCATGCCGGCGACGATCCGCGGCAGCCTGACCGGCACGGCGCAGCTCTTCGCCCAATCGCTGCAGGACGAGCCGATCCTCGTCGCCGCGGCGCTCATCGCGGTCTACATCGTGCTCGGCGTGCTCTACGAGAGCTACGTCCATCCAATCACGATCCTGTCGACACTGCCATCGGCCGGCGTCGGCGCGCTGATCACGCTGATGGTCTTCAAGACCCAGTTCACGATCATCGCGCTGATCGGTGTCATCCTCCTGATCGGCATCGTGAAGAAGAACGCGATCCTGCTGATCGACTTCGCGATCGAGGCGGAGCGCGAGGGCAACCTCTCGTCGCGAGAAGCCATCTTCAAGGCCTGCCTGCTGCGCTTCCGGCCGATCCTGATGACCACGCTCGCCGCCATCGTCGGCGCGGTGCCGCTCGCCTTCAGCGGCGGCTACGGCGCCGAGATCCGCCGCCCGCTCGGCCTCGCCATCGTCGGCGGCCTTATCGTCAGCCAGCTTCTCACGCTGTACACGACGCCCGTGCTCTACCTCCTGCTGGACAAGCTCACGCATCGCCGCAAACTAGCGACCTGACAGGTCCGGACCATGGCATCGGCACAGCTCATCACTCTCATCCTCATCGCGACATCCGGCAATGGCGCGACGTCGCAGCGGCTCGGCGATTTCTACGACATGGAGGCCTGCAAGACCGCCGCCGCGCATGCGACGCAGGTCGGCACGAGCGGCGACGTGCACGTGAGCTTCGCCTGCGTGCCGCTGACGCCCGTTGCCTCTAGCCCGCTGCTGCAGCGACGGTGAGGCGAACGCAGGATAGCAAAGCGTAAAGCCGACAACGAAAGCGTAACGGTGGTTGACGCCGCTCGGCAGACTGAGCAGATTTCGCCTCCGGGCGGCAACGCTGGCGAACACGAATCAGGACGATCGGATGTCGAAATCGCCGGGGCTGGCTGGCCAGGTCGGATCGCTGGTTCTGATCGGCGGCATCGTCGCCGTGAGCGCCGCGGCCTTCGCCTACACGGCTGGATTCCTGTCGCCGCACAGGCTGACGCCGGACAAGATCGTGGCGGCGTTCGCGCCACCCGGCGGCGCGGTTCTCGGCCATCGCCGCAACCACGCGAAGGGCATCTGCTTCACCGGGACGTTCGAGGCCAACGGCAACGGCGCGGCCGTCTCCCGCGCCAAGGTCCTCGCAAAGGGCAGCTACCCGGTGATCGGGCGCTTCAACCTCGGCACGCCGATGCCGACGGCGCCTGACGCGACGGTCCGGGTCCGCGGCCTCGGGTTGCAGATCTCGGCCGGCGACCAGGTCTGGCGGACCGCGATGATCAACGCGCCGGTCTTCGCCGTGTCGACGCCGCAGGCCTTCTACGAGCTGCTCAATGCGTCCGGCAGCAAGGAGCCTGATGCGATGAAGCTTTTCGCCGGCAAGCACCCTGAGATCGCCGGCTTCGCGGGCTGGGCCAAGACCGCGCCGTGGACCGAGAGCTACGCAGAAGACGCCTTCAACGGCCTGAACGCCTTCCTCTTCGTCGACGCATCCGGCGCCGAGCACCCCGTCAGATGGTCGCTCAAGCCGGCTGCGACGGTGGTGCCGATCAAGCCGGAAGATCTCGCCAAGAAGGGGCCGGACGTGCTCGAGACCGAGATCACCGAGCGGGTCGGCAAAGCGCCGCAGACATGGACCCTGGTCGCGACGCTCGCGAACGCCGGCGATCCGATTGCCGATCCGAGCAGGGCGTGGCCAGCCGATCGCCGCGTGATCGAGCTCGGCACGCTGACGGCGCAGAAGATCGAGCCGGAGGCCGACGGTCCCTGCCGCGACATCAATTTCGATCCCACCGTCCTGCCGGACGGCATCACCGTGTCCGACGATCCGTTCCCGGCGGCGCGCTCGGCCGCCTACGCCAAGTCCTATGATCTCAGGTCGGCCGAGGAGAAGGACTATCCTCGGACCGCGGCAGGAGCGGCCCAATGAGAGACGAGCAATCCTTCGCGGGCTCGCAGAAGATCCTGCATTGGCTGATGGCGATCTGCATCATCGCGATGCTGTTCATCGGCGTCGGCATGGTGTCGACCGTAATGCCGAAATACGTGCCGCTCACCGAGATCCACAAGTCGCTCGGCATCCTGATCCTGGTGCTGGTCGTGATCCGCCTCGGCCTGAGGCTCACGCTCGGGGCGCCCCCGCTGCCGCCCGATCTCCCCGCGCCGATGAAGCTCGCGGCGGTGCTCTCGCACTACGCGCTCTACGGGTTGATGTTCGCCATGCCGCTGCTCGGCTGGGCGATGATGTCGGCGGCGAACTATCCGATCGTGCTGCTCGGCGGCCTCCGCCTGCCGCCGATCCTGCCGCCGAACGCCAGCCTGCATGCGGTGCTCTGGGATCTGCATTCGTCGCTGGCGCTGCTGTTCTGCGCGCTGGTGCTGATGCACGTCGCCGCCGGCCTGTTCCACGGGCTGGTGCGGCGGGACGGCGTTTTCCAGGCGATGGCCTCGTGGGGCCGACCGAAGGCGTCCGCGCCGGCGGAGTGATCCGCTAGCGCCGCACGCCAGCGGCGGCGATGCCGGCGATGACCAGCGACACGATCGCGTTCCAGCCGGCGAGCGAGAAGCCGAGGATGCGGATCGCCACCGCATCGCAGCGCACGACATGGACGCTCTGCAGCTGCTGCAGGAAGTCGGCATTCGACGTCGGGCGCGTCAGCGCGCCGGTGCAGCCGGTGGGGCCTTCCCACCACTTCCACTCGACGCCGGCGTGATAAACACCGAAGCTGGCCGAGAACAGGAACAGGAGCGCCAGCAGAGCGAGCCCGACGCGGGCCAGCGCCGGCGGCCCGAACAACGCCACCGCCAGCGTGACGGCGGCGAGCGCAATGCCGGCGTAATAGGGCAGCCGCTCCTTCAGGCACAGCTCGCACGGCGCGTAGCCGGCCGCCTGGAAGGCGAAGGCGCCGGCGATCGTCGCCACGGCCAACACGAGAACGAGGACCGCCGGACGCACCGGCGCGCGCGAGACACCGACGACAGCTGCGTCCATCAGATCACCTTAGCGGCGATGTAGAAGCCGACCAGCACGGTAAGCACGAGGATCAGCATGAACACGCCGAAATAACGCTCGAGCAGGCCCTTGATCGTGTCGCCGAACAAGTTGAGTAGCACCGCCAGCACGAAGAAGCGCGCGCCGCGCGTCAAGGCGCAGAGCGCAACGAACAGCGGCAGATTGTAGCCGAGCAGGCCGCAGGTGATCGTGACGATCTTGAACGGTATCGGCGTCAAGCCCTTGAGCAGGATGACCGCCCAGCCCCATTGCGCGAACAGCGCCTTGAGCTCGGTGACGCGCGCGCCGTAGCCGTAGAGGTGGATGAGCCACAGCCCGACCGTGTTGTAGAGGAGCGAGCCGATCGCGTAGCCGAGCAGCGCGCCGGCGACCGAGCCCAGGGTGCAGATCGCGGCATAGAGCCACGCGCGGCGCGGGCGCGCCAGCGACATCGGCACCAGGATCACATCCGGCGGGATGGGGAAGAACGAGCTTTCGGCGAAAGCGATGAGGCCGAGCACGTAGGGCGCCGAGGGCTTCTCCGCCTGCGCCAGCGTCCAATGGTAGAGCCGCCGCATCGGCCCCTCGCGGACGAAGCCGGGGGCGGGCGCTACGACGGGGCTGATGTCGCTCATGCGGAATCCGGTGAAGCTGAGGCCCAGCGACGTGGCACGCGCTTGCGGCCTAAAGATGATGCGCCGGGCAAGCCGCGCCAGCGTCCCCATATAGCGGAGGCGTGGTTGCGACTTCCTTGCCACGCGTGCAGGCAAATGCCCGCCGCAATTCGACGGGGTGCCATGCCGATGCTACGGTCCGGCCACGACCGGCGCCCGTCGCCGCGACAATCCCGCATCGCCAGGAGGGCTCCGCACCGATGACCGAGACGCGATGATCCTGATCCGTTCAGTGATCTTCCAGGTCGCCTTCTATGCGGCCCTCATGGTCTTGATGCTCTTCGGCCTGCCGTGCCTGGTCCTGCCGCGCCGCGCCACGATGCGGCTGGTGCGCTCCTGGGCCTGGGTCTCGGTGAAGCTGCTCGCGATCATCTGCGGCACGCGGGTCGAGTTCCGCAATGTCGAGCGGCTGCCCAAGGGTGCCGCGCTTCTCGCGGTCAAGCACCAGTCCTCCCTCGAGACCTTCGCGCTGATCCTGGTGCTCGACGATTTCTCCTTCATCTTGAAGAAGGAGCTGACCAAGATCCCGTTCTTCGGCTGGTACGCGATCCGCTCCAAGCAGATCGCCGTCGACCGCAGCCGGCGCGGCGCCACGATCGCCGGCCTGCAGCGCAGCGTGCGGACGTGCCTGGCCGAGGGGCGCCAGGTGATCATCTTCCCCGAGGGAACACGTCGCGAGGTCGGCGCGCGGCCCGCCTACAAGGCCGGTGTCGCCGCGATCGTCGGCGATTCGAGCATCCCCTGCATTCCCGTGGCGCTGAATTCCGGCGTGTTCTGGCCACGCCGCGGCATCCTGCGCCGGCCGGGCACGGTCGTGTTCGACTTCCTGCCGCCGATCCCGCCGGGACTCGGCAAACGCGCCTTCATGACGGCGGTGGAAGACGCGATCGAGCCGGCCACGGATGCGCTCGTCGCCGAGGCGCTGGCCGCCGATGCGAGCCTGCGGGAGGTCGTTCCGCAGCCCGCCGCGCCGCGCTGTGCCGACAAGGCCGGGAAGTCGCCAGCGCCCGCTTGAGCTTGACTTGTTTTGTTTTTGTTCTATTCTTGTTCCCGTGAAGAGGGGGCTCGGATGGTTGTGCTCGATAGCGCGGTGATCTTCGATTTGGCGCCTGCCGCCGGCGCCCTTGCAAGCCTCCATACGCATGCGCTGCGCGACGGCTTTCATGCCTGGTACGGCGCCTCCGGCCGCCGCTACGTCGCCTCCGTCTTTCCCTTCGACTCGAATGCGCGCGACGCCGGGCTGCCGGCGTTCGAGGCCTTCGTGCTGATCGCCGTGGTCAGCCACGGCACGCGGCGCGTGGCGCGCAGCATCGAGGTGGTCGAATGGGGCTCGGCGCGCCACCGCGCAGTCGCCGCCGCCATCGCCGACGGCGTCGAGGAATGGCACGTCCACCTGCTCGGCAGCACCCGCGCCGAGCGCGAGGGGATCGCCGCCGACCTGCGCACCGGGGCAGGGCTCGGCGCAATAGCGCGGACGGCCTAGGGCGGTCGCGGCCGCCTTCATCCCGACGACGCAATCGCGTGGTTCCTCCGTATCCAGAACGGAGCGCGGCGCATGGCATCCTCGGACGGCACGAGCCATTGGTGGCAGCGCGCCATCATCTACCAGATCTATCCGCGCTCGTTCCAGGACAGCGACAGCGACGGGATCGGCGATCTCGAGGGCATCCGGCGGCGGCTCGACCATCTGCAGAGCCTCGGGATCGACTCGGTCTGGCTGTCGCCGATCTACCCCTCGCCGATGGCCGACTTCGGCTACGACGTCGCCGACTACGGCGACATCGACGGGCGCTTCGGCACGATGGCGGATTTCGACCGGCTGATCGCCGATGTCCACGGCCGCGGGATGCGGCTGATCCTCGACTTCGTGCCGAACCATTCCTCCGACATGCACCCCTGGTTCGTGCAGAGCCGCGCGGCACGCACGAGCCCGAAGCGCGACTGGTACATCTGGCGCGACCCGAAGCCTGACGGTTCGCCACCCAACAATTGGATGTCGCATTTCGGCGGCCCGACCTGGACCTTCGACGAGGGCACCGGCCAATACTACCTGCACTCGTTCCTGAAGGAGCAGCCCGACCTCAACTGGAGAAATCCTCAGGTCAAGCAGGCGATGTTCGACGTGCTGCGCTTCTGGCTCGGCAAAGGCGTCGACGGCTTCCGCGTCGACGTCATCTGGTGCCTGATCAAGGACGAGCACCTGCGCGACAATCCGGTGAACCCCGACTGGAAGCCCGGCATGGGCGATCGCGAGCGGCTGCACTCGATCTACGAATGCGACCGCCCGGAGATGATGGGCCTCGTCGAGGAGATGCGCGGCGTGCTCGACGCCTATCCCGGCGACCGGCTGCTGATCGGCGAGATCTACCTGCCGCTCGACCGTTTGGTCGCCTACTACGGGCAGACCCTGAAGGGCGCACAGATGCCTTTCAACTTCTTGCTGATCGGCGCGGATTGGACGGCAGAGAGCGTCGGCAAGATCGTCGCCGACTACAATGAAGCCCTGCCGGCGGGCGCCTGGCCGAACTGGGTGCTGTCGAACCATGACAAGTCGCGCATCGGCACGCGGATCGGCGCGGCCCAGGCGCGCGTCGCGGCGCTGCTGCTGCTGACGCTGCGCGGCACGCCGACGATCTATTACGGCGAGGAGATCGGCATGCTCGACACGCCGATCCCGCCCGACCTCGTCGAAGACCCGTCGGAGAAGCGCCAGCCCGGCATCGGCCTCGGCCGCGATCCCGAGCGCACGCCGATGCCGTGGGATGCCTCACTCGCCGGCGGCTTCACCAATGGGCGGCCATGGCTGCCGCTCGGCGATCACGCGACGATCAACGTGGCCGCGGAATCGCGCGACCCGCGCTCCATGCTGACGCTCTACCAGAAACTGCTCGCGCTGCGGCACGCGCATCCGGCGCTCGTCGGCGGTACGATCGACGCCATCGCGCGGGGCGATGGCATGATCTCCTACGAACGCCGGCTCGGTGGAAAACACCTCAAGGTAGTGCTCAACCTCACGAGCGAGCCGCGCCACGCCGACGGGATCGACGGGCACATTCTCGTGTCGACGACGCTCGAGCGCGACGGCGAGGCCGCCTCCGGCCATCTCGCCCTGGCGGCGGACGAAGGGCTCGTCATTGCGCTCGCGCCGTAGCGCCTACAGGCAGCGGAGCGTACCGGTCGGCATCCGCGTGGCGACATGGCCCGTCCGCCGCAGGCACGACCCTGGTTCTGGCCACCGAAGACACAGCGCCCGAAGGCGTTGCGGTGGAAGTTTGCCCCACAGCCGCCGAGCGCGTAGGCGGGGTCGGCCATCGACGCCACGAAGGTCGAAAGGGCCAAAGCCCCGAAAAGGGCTGCAAATGACATTTTCATAGGTGCACCTCCAATGTTCGCACCGCTGGAAAACGGAGGTGCATCGAGGACCCCACGACCTGGGATGATGGTCTGAGTGCCTGCCGGCGCTCGCGCACGGTGGCGGCGCGTCTCCCGCGCCCCATATGCCGCGCACGATCGAACCAGCTCCCAGGAGACGGCATGCAGACCGCACCGACGACCCAGACGCCCGGCATCCACCGCAAGAAGATCGGCGACATCGTCGTCACTTCGATCGTCGACGGCGTGCTGCACGCCAATTTCGAGATCGTGAAGGCGATCGAGGCGGATGACGCGAAGAAGCAGCTCGCCGCGCACTTCCGCTCGCAGGAGCCGATCATCACGATCAACTGCTTCGTTGTCCACACCGGCGGCAAATGCGTGCTGATCGACTCCGGCGCCGGCAACAACTCGATGTTCGCGGCCGGCGCGCTGCCGGCGGCGCTTAACGCGGCTGGCGTCTCGCCGGATACGGTCGACACGATCCTGATGTCGCATCTCCATCCCGATCACGCCGGCGGGCTGACGGCCGAGGACGGCCGCGCGGTGTTCCCCAATGCCGAGTTGCTGCTGCACGAGGACGAGGCCAAGTTCTGGCTCGAGACGAGCAATCCGCCCGACGGCATGAAGCCCTATTTCGAGGCCGCGCAGACGGCGGTGAAGCCGTACAAGTCGCGCATGCGCACCTTCGCCAAGGGCGAGGTCGCGCCGGGCATCGAGTCGGAGCCGCTACCGGGCCACACGCCCGGGCACACCGGCTTCCACATCACCTCCGGCAACGAGCAGATGCTGATGTGGACGGACATCGTCCACCTGCCGATGCTGCAGACGCGCCACCCCGACGTCTACCTCGCCTTCGACATCGATCCTGAGCAGGCGAAGGCGCATCGCAAGCGGCTGTTCGACAAGGTCGCCACCGACAAGCTGCGCGTCGCCGGCTCGCACCTCGACTTTCCTGCCTTCGCCCATCTGGAGAAGATCGGGGCCGACTCCTACGCGTTCATCCCAGAGGTTTGGCGCCCCTACATCTGAGGCGGCGGCCTTCATCCTCCGCTTGAGCGGGGGAGGATATCTTACGAGTTGTCCGACTTGTGCGGCATAAGACAGCAAACCCCTAAGGTAGCCTAGCCGCTACGAACCGTGCTTTCTGCGGTGACGATACCGATGATGCAGAGCCGGTATCGTTTCCTGCGGCGTAGCAACAGGGGCAGGATCCTGGACTAGTCCAAACAAGCGATCGAGATCAATAGCGCCGCCGTTATTGTTCTGCTCCATATTTTTGCGGGCTTGCTCGGCATTATCAACAGCAACTTGCCTCATTTGCTCGTTGTATTGTTGAACTTGCTGCACGGCCGCTTGCTGATTTGCGGCAAGAATCGCGTCTTGGGCTAAAGCTGGAAAAGCGGCGCACGTTGAAATCAACACCGCTGCCGCAAGGCTACATTTTATCTTCATGGATTCCTCCTTTAAACTGCCACATCAAGCAATGTGATTGCTCCTGGCGGCTTTTCAAATCACATGTGTTTGATATATATATGGAGCTTACCCGGAAGTATGAATTTGTGAATACTCTATGAATAACCGAACACGTCGGAGTGATGAGGGCTCCGATCCCGAAAGTTCGGAGCCCTCTTCGTCGCGTAGCTTCGCCGAGCTCGTGCTTTTCAGGCCCCGCCGCGCGCCGCTGCATCTTTTTGATGAACAGGTCGAGGTGGTCTTTCAGGTCGCCGAAGCTGTCGGCCGACAGGTTCTCTGGGAAGGTGATGACCACGTCGCCTTCGTCGAGCGTAATCACCTCGCGACCACAAGCTCTTGGCGCTTGGCCAACAGGCCGTTGATCTTCCATCCCAAGATGCTAACAAAAAATCAGCATCATAACCCCATTCCTCGTTTTAGGGGTTTGCTACCACATGCCGGACTTGTGCCCCGAGCGCTGTTCGGCCGGCGACTCGACCTCGCGCAGATTGAAGGCCGTATTGATCAGCGCGATGTGCGAGAAGGCCTGCGGGAAATTGCCGATCAGTCGCTGGTTCTTCACGTCGTATTCCTCCGACAGGAAGCCGAGATCGGTGGCGATCGTGCACAGCCGCTCGAACATTTTTCGTGCGTCGTCACGGCGGCCAATCAGCGTGAGGCAGTCGCACAGCCAGAACGAGCAGGCGATGAACGCGCCTTCCGAGCCCTTCAGCCCGTCGTCGCCGTCGGTGAGGTAGCGCGCGACGAAGCCGTCCTTCAGCAGGTATTTTTCAACGGCCTCGACGGTACGGCGGATGCGCGGGTCCTCCGGCGGCAGAAAGCCGGTCAGCGGCATCAGCAGGATCGAGGCGTCGAGCTTGTCGGAGCCGTAGGACTGGACGAAGGCGCCGACCTTCTCGTTCCAGCCCTTCTCGCAGATGTCGGCGTGGATCGTGTCGCGCATCTTCCGCCAGACGTCGACGGGACCCTGCAGGCCGAACTCCTCGACCGTCTTGATCGCGCGATCGAAGGCGACCCACGCCATCACCTTCGAATAGACGAAGTGCTGGCGGCCACCGCGCACCTCCCAGATGCCCTCGTCCTTCTCGCACCACACGCTCTCCAGGTGCTTCAGGAGCTCGATCTGCACCGGCCAGTCGTCGTCTTCCTCGGTGAGTCCGTGCCGGCGCGCCTGGTACAGCGCGTCGAGTATCTCGCCGTAGATGTCGATCTGCAGCTGGCCGGCGGCGGCGTTGCCGACGCGCACGGGGCGCGAGCCCTCGTAGCCGGCGAGCGGCAGCTCGGACTCGGGCAGGCGCTGCTCGCCGCCGATGCCGTACATGATCTGGATCTGGCCGGGATCGCCGCCGACCGCGCGCAGCAGCCATTTCCGCCAGTTCGCGGCTTCGTCGACATAGCCGCCGTTCATCAGCGCGAGCAGCGTGAAGGTCGCGTCGCGCAGCCAGCAGAAGCGGTAGTCCCAGTTGCGCTCGCCGCCGAGCTCTTCCGGCAGCGACGCCGTTGGCGCGGCGACGATTGCGCCGGAGGGCTCGTAGATCAGCGCGCGCAGCGTGATCAGCGAATGCATGACGAGGTCGAGATAATCGGTCTCGCGATCGAAATGGCTGGTGAAGCCGTGCCAGCGGTCGACGGTGTGCGCGAGCAGCTTGTTCGCATCGATCGGCGGCGGCGGCTCCTGGAACGACAGATGATACCCGAGCACAAATTCCACGGTCTGGCCGGCCTCGACGACGAAATCGGCAGAGTGGCGGCGCGTGTCCGGTTGAAGCTCGATGTTGGTGCGCATGATCAGCGCGTCCGGCCCCACGACCGCGCGCACGCTGCCGTCCTTGTCGCGGCGCATCCACGGGATTGCGACGCCGTAGTTCGGGCGGATCTGCAGCTCGGTGTGGAAGCGCACGCGCCCGCGCAGGCCGCGCACGATGCGCGCGAGATAGCAGTGCGGGCGCGCATCCGGCATCAGGTCGATGACCTCGGCGCAGCCGTCCGCCGCCTCCCAGCGCGACTCGAGGATCAGCGTCCGCTCGTGATATCTGCGCGTGACCTTCGCATCCTTGTCGGCCGGGGCGAGCAGCCAGCGGCCGTTGTCCTCGTCGCCGAGGATGCGCGCGAACATCGAGGACGAGTCGAAGCGCGGCCAGCACAGCCAGTCGATCGAACCGTCACGCCCGACGAGCGCTGCCGTCTGGCAGTCGCCAATCATGGCGTAATCCTCGATTTTCAGCGACATGCTGCTCTCCCTGCCGACTTCTAGCTTCGCTGTTGCGCTGCAACGGAACGGCGGAAGCGCGACAAGCGTTGCCTTGGTAACCCTAATTCGGAGGCTTCCCATGCGCTTTCTGACCGGCCTGGCCCTCGGCATCATCCTGACCGTCGGCGCGGCCTATATCGCCGACGCCATGCACGCGGCTCCCGGCCCCGACGCGCGCCCCGCGCCGCAGATGGTCAACTGGACCGTCGTGAACGACAACCTGCGGGGTCTCTCGACCGACGTGCAGGACGGCTGGAGCCGGCTCGTCGCCACGACGAAGCAGATCGACAAGAAGTCGGGGATCTGAGGCTAGCTCACGCGAACGTGTGCGCCTACCGAGGCAGCTCGAGCATGAAGCCGCGGCCGCGCACGGTCGAGATCGCGGGGCCGCCGGCCTTGACGATGTCGGCCATCTTGCCGCGCAGATAGCCGATGTAGACGTCGACCACGTTGAGCGAGGCGCCCCCCTGCTCGAGCCAGAGGCGGTCGAAGATGTCGCCGCGCGAGATCGGCTTGTCGGGGCTTTCCATGAACAGCGCGAGCAGCTCGGCCTCGCGCTGGGTGAGCTTGGCGATGACCTCGGAAAAGCGGACGTGGCGCGTGTCGATGTCGAGGGTCATGCCGCCGGCTTCCGGCAGGCGCGTCGCCTCGGCCGAGTGACGGCGGATCAGCTGCGCACGCAGCCGCGCCACCAGCTCGTCGAAGATGAAGGGCTTGACGATGTAATCGTCGCCACCGGCGGCCAGCCCGTCGGCGCGGTCGGACACTTCGTCCTTGGCGCTGAGGAACAGGATCGGCCCGTGGAAGCCCTTTTGCCGAAACATGCGGCACAGCTCGTAGCCGGTGCCGTCGGGGAGCATCACGTCGAGCAGGATGGCGGTCGGTGGCCGGCCCGCGAAATGCTGCAAAGCGCTTCCCGTCGTGTCGACCCAGGTTACGGCAAAGCCGGCGGCGCCGAGCCCGCGATCGAGCAGCGCGCCGATGTCGGGATCGTCTTCTACGACGAGAACGTCGGTGTCTGACATCAAGTCTCGGCCCGTTGAGTCACGACGAGAGGAAGGCTGATCGCGATCTCGGCACCGTGCGCCGGTGGCGCGGCATCGCGCAACGTGACGGTCCCGTGATGTTTGTCCACCACCCATCGCACCAGCGCAAGGCCGATTCCGAAGCCCGACGCTTCGTCTTTTGCGCCCCGCCGCGAGAATCTTTCCAAAAGTTCCCGAGGATCGTGACCGCCAAATCCCGGTCCGTCGTCGCGCACGTCGAGCCGCGCCGCGCCGTCCTCGACCGCGCAGGCAAGCTCGATACGCGTCGCGCCCTTGGCGTGGCGCAAC
The DNA here is from genome assembly GCA_965277735.1 of Beijerinckiaceae bacterium. GTDB lineage: Bacteria > Pseudomonadota > Alphaproteobacteria > Rhizobiales > Beijerinckiaceae > RH-AL1. Next base: position 764,723 of record CBDIDO010000003.1, on the reverse strand, counting down.
GCGTTGTCGATCATGCCCTCGACGATCTGGCGCAGCCATTCGAAATCGCCCGCGACGAGCACATCTTCGGTCCGCGCCTCGAGCACGATCGCGACATCGCGCTTGCGTGTCGCGCCCTCGAACGCCTCGATCGCGCTCGCGCAGACCGCTTGCAGCGCGACCGGCGCGAACGATAGCTCGATCGTACCGCTCTCGGACCGGGCGATGCGCAGCATGTCCTCGACGCGCCGCTGCAGGCGCTGCGCGCGACGGCGGATCACCGAGAACGCCGCTGCCGACGGATCGAGCCGGCTCGCCAGCGCCGAAGGCTCTTCGGGTTTGCGCGTGGCGAGCGCGATCTCGCATTCGCCGAGGATGACGGTCAGCGGCGTGCGCAGCTCGTGCGAGACGTCGGCGAAGAAGCGGCGGCGCGAGCTGTCGATGGTGCTGAGCGTCTCGTTTGCCGCGCGCAAGTCGCTCGTGCGATCGGCAATCGTGCGCTCCAGCGCGGCGCGATCCTGCGCCACACGCGCCTCGCCGCGCCTGAGCCGCGCGGTCATCCGGTTGAACACGATGGCGAGCAGGCCGAGCTCGTCGCGGTTGCGCACCGGCAGGCGCAGGTTGCGCTCGCCCTGCCCGATCGCGATCGCCGCGTCGCGGATCTCGGCGACCGCGGCGAGGATGGGCCGCGAGGTGACGCGATAGAGCACCAGGGCGCCGATCAGCGCGACGACGACGAGCGCGATCGCCGCACGCGTCAGCGTGCGCGAGATCGCCCGCGCCTCCTCGCGGCCGACCTCGACGCCGCGCCGATCGGCCTGCATCAGGAAGAAGAGATAGGGGCCGGTGAAAGTCGCGAAGCTGTTGAAGGCGCCGCGGATGCGGTCCGCGCGCGCCGGCGCGTCCGGCTGCACGAGCGCGTCCTGCACCTGGTGCACGAGCACGTGGAAGCCCGCCCGCACCTGCTCGAGCGGACGCGCGCGCGCCGCCATCGCATTGGCGTCGACTGGCATGTCGGCGTTGCTGATCGCTTTGGCGATCTCGGGCTCGAAGCTCTGGATCGCGCCGTCGACGTCGTTCTCGGCGTCCTTGAGCCGCGTCGCGGCCTGCGTGGGATCGTTGACGATCGAGATCGCCACGAGGCCGTACTGCTGGATGCGGCCGGACATCTCGGTGAGGCGATCGAGCCGACGCTGCGCGTCGAGCGCACGATCGACGGTGCGGTCGGTGACGTGCAGCGTGTAGATCACGCCGGCGCCGGCCGCGAAGGCGATGAACAGGCAGCCGAAGACGAGCAGGCCGAGCCGGAAGCGGATGGTGCGCATTGCTTATACCGCCATGGATCCGGCGCAGTCTTAGATCGTCACAGCGGCTGCTCGAGCCGGCTGCGCGGCACGCACTTCCAGCGCTTGACGACATAGGCGGGATGCTCGGTCTGCCAGATCGCGACCGTGCTCTGGCCCTCGACGATGCAGGCGATCGGCGGTCGCTCCTCGACGGTCTGCTGCACGCGCGCCTCCTTGCAGGCGCCGGGCGCGGCGATCAGGCAGACAGACATGATGACGAACATGGCCTCTCCAAAGGTAGGTCGTCGGGACGGCCGCGCCTACGGCTCGGCCTTCTCGCGCCGGCACAGCGTCTTCACGTAATTGCCGCCCTTGAGGCTTTCCTGGAGACCACCGCGCGCGATGATCTCCTGCCAGCCGGACGTGCAGCCGAGCTCGTTGTTCACGTGGATCGAGCGTAGCACGAGAGCGCTGTTCTCGTCGCAATCCTGGCGCGGGGTTGTGGCCAGGCAGATCAAAACGATGGCAGCGAACCCGTTCATAAAAGTCCCTCTCAGACGGGCAACACTGGCAGTGAGGCCGGGAGGCGTCACGGCCCTCGTTCGGGAGAATTTCCCAAAGCGTTGCTACTTGGCGCAGCCTTCGAGCTGCTTCTCCTCGATGGTGACGACGTCGCCTTCCTTGATCGCCACGCCCTTCACCACGCAAATGCGCCCCTTGTCGTCCTTCAGGCGCACGTCGTAGGTGCCGTCGGCGATATCCTTCAGCTTCATGCGTTCGTCGTGGTCGACGGAGCCATCGGGGTCGAGCTTGGCGAGATCGGGCCCGAACTTGTCGGTGCCGGTCGGTGCCAGCTCGATACTGGTGATCGTGTTGGCGGTGAGGTTCCAGAACTTGGTGGTCTTCGCCGCGGCTGCGCTGGCGAAGGCGAGGACGAGAGCAAACGAGAGGGCGAGCGGGCTGACGACGCGCATAGGGGACTCCCTTGAAAAGGTCAGATCTGCGCCTGGATGCGCTTGCCGATCTCGTAGGCGCGTCGCTCGAGGATGCTCGGCGTCTCGCAGACGTAGGAGAGCGCCTGCTTGCGCTCCCTGAAGATGCGCTGGTCCCAGGCGAAGTCGGTGTTGGCCTGATCCTTGGCGACGCCGAGGCCGGTGGCCGTGGCGTTCTCCTGCGACTCGGAGATCTTGTCGGACTCGGCGCGCATGCGTTCGGCGAGGCGCTCCTGGCCGCGGGCGTAGCGCATAATGCCGTCGAGAATCTGGTCGCGATTGCCGTTGATGAGGTCGAGCGTGCCGACGAAAAGCTCGGTGAGCTTCTTGTCCTTGTCGGCACCGGCCTTCTTGGCGAAATCGGCGATGAGGCCGTTGGCCTCTTCGAGCGTGGTGCGGCGCGAGGCGAGCTGCTGGGCGAGCTCGGCCGTCTCGTTGTCGTCCTCCCAGCCCTTGCCGGCATCGAGGCTCGGGCCGGACCAGATCGTGCCGGCGCTGATCTTCGAGACGCGCGCCTGCGCGCAGGGCCATGGCACGTTCGCTTCGGCCTCGCTCGACGGCGCGTAGACGGTCGTCGTACCGGAGTCGGCGTTACCGCCGGGTAGCACGGTGCCCTCCTCCGCCTTCGAGCCCGGGGCGCGCTGCGGCTCGGCGCCCCCGTTCTGGCCCGGCGTCAGGCTGCCGGGCTGCTGCTGGAGCGACGGGACCGCGCCGGCGGCGGGTGTCGGACCGCCGCCCGCTCCACCCCGCTGTTGCGGCAGCATGCCGGGCACCGGCCCCTGCGCGAGCGCGGCACCGGTGGCGACGCAGACGAGAGAGGTGGCGGCGAGTAGGTAAAAGCGAAAGCGCACGATTAATCTCCGGGGCCGCCGCGCCGCGCCAGCATCCCGCGGCCGGGGTCGTAGGCTATGGCCGAAAGGCCGAACGACACGATCGTGACGCCGACGACGATGAGGAATTCCATCGGCGCGAACTGCAGGTAGAGCGCGAAGCGGACGAGCTCGACGGCGTGGGTGAAGGGGTTCAGCAGGCAGATGTCGTAGAGCGTCTGCGAGGCGGCCTGCAGCTGGAACGACGGGTAGAGCGCGAATGAGGCGAAGAACATCGGGAAGATGATGAAGTTCATCACGCTCGCGAAGTTCTCGAGCTGCTTGATCTGCGAGGAGATGAGCAGGCCGAGCGAGCCGAGCATCAGCCCCGACACGATCAGCGCCGGGAAGGCGGCGAGGTAGCCGATCGGATCGAGCTGGATGCCGTAGAACCAGGCGATGACGAAGAAGACATAGACCTGCACGACTGAGACGATGACGCCGGCGAGCAGCTTGGCGAGCAGCAGCGTCCAGCGCGGGAACGGACTCGTCAGCAGCACGCGCATCGAGCCGACCTCGCGGTCGTAGACCATCGACAGCGAGGACTGCATGCCGGCGAAGAGCTGGATCATCAGCGCGAGGCCCGGCGTGACGTATTCCTCGTAGACGACGTAGGTCTGGTAGGGCGGGATCGGCGAGATGCCGAGCGCCGTCCGGAAGCCAGCGGCGAACACGAACAGCCAGATCAGCGGCCGCACCAGCGCGGAGAAAAACCGCTCCTTCTGGTTCACGAACTTCAGCAGCTCGCGCTTGGTGATGCCGGCGAGGCAGGTGAGGTAGCCGGCGAGGCCGAGCGAGCGGTGCGGCGGCGCGCCGGCGGTGATATCGGTCATTGCGCCAGCTCCGCCCGGCTCGTGTCCTGCGTCAGCGCGCGGAAGGCATCGGCGAGTTGGCCCGTCTTCGAGCCCTTGGCGATCTCGTCGGAGCGGCCCTGACTGACGATCGCGCCGGCATTCAGCACGTAGACGTTATCGGTCGCCTCGACCTCGTCGAAGATGTGCGTCGCCCACAGCACCGAGAGCCCGTCCTCGCGCACGAGGTCGCGGACGATGCGCACGATGTCGGCGCGCGAGGCGAGATCGAGACCGACGGTGGCCTCGTCGAGCAGCAGCAGGCGCGGCCCGTGCACCAGCGAGCGCGCGATCTCGATGCGGCGCGACTGGCCGCCGGACAGCGTGCGCACCTTGTCCTTGGCGCGGTCGGCGAGGCCGACGCGGGCGAGCAGATCCTCGATGCGCTTGCGGGCCGGCTTGCCGCTCATGCCGTGCAAGCTGGCGTGGTAGGCAAGGTTCTGGCGCACGGTGAGGTCGGAATCGAGCGTCGGCTTCTGGAAGACGACGCCCATCTCGGCGAGCGCGGCGGAGGGCTCGCGCTTCAGTTCGCGGCCGAAGATGCGGACCTGGCCCTCGCGCGTGTTGTAGAGGCGCGTGATGATCGCAAACAACGTCGTCTTGCCGGCGCCGTTGGGGCCGAGCAGCGCGGTGAACGCGCCGCGCTCGACGCGCAGCGAAACATCCCGCAACGCCTGACGCTGGCCGAAGCGATGCGAGACGTTCGCAACTTCGAGCGCGGGATTATCGATCATCATCATGCCACCAGCGACCCCCGGCTCAGTTCGGCGAGATCGCCACGCCCCAGGGGTACGAACCCACCGGGATCGAGCGCGTCACCTTGAGCCGAGGCACATCGATGACGGAGACGTCGTTCGAGATGCCGTTGGTCGTCAAGAGGTACTTGTCGTCCGGCGTGAAGGCCATCTGCCACACCCGCTGGCCGACGAGCAGGTACTTCCGCACCTGGAAGGTCTTGGCATCGACGACCGCGACGTGGTTGGCCGGCCCGAGCGCGATGAACGCGGTGCTACCGTCGGGCGTCAGGCGGATGCCGACGGGCTGGATCGTCTCCGCGGTGATCGACGGGATCGCGAAGGAGACGTCGCCGAGAATCTTGTGCGTCTTGGCATCGATCACGGTGACCTTGCCGCCGACCTCGGACGAGACCCACACCTGCGAGCCGTCCTTGCTGAAGACCGCGATGCGCGGGCGCGACGGAACCAGCACATTGGCGACGATCTTCTGCGACTTCACGTCGATGAAGGTCGCCATGTTGGTGGTCTCGGACGTGTTGACGATCGTCGAGCCGTCGGGGCTGACGCCCTCGCCTTCCGGCTCGACGCCGACCGGGATCTGCACCAGCGCCTTGTTCGAGGGGATGTCGATGATCGTGACCTCGTTGTCGTCCTCGTTGGAGACATAGAGGGTCTTGCCGTCGGGGCTGATCGCGAAAGTCTCGGGGTCGGGGCCGGAGGGCAGTGTCCGCAGCAGCTTCATCGTCTTCGGATCGAAGGCCTGGATCGAATCGTCGTCGGAGGCGCAGACGAACAGCTCGGAGCCGTCCGGGCTCATGATGATGCCGCGTGGGCGGCGGCCGACGTCCACCGTCTTGGTGACCTTCCACGAGTCGAGATCGATCACGCTGACCGTGTTGTCCTTCTCGTTCGTGACGTAAGCCGTGTAGGCCTTGGCCGGCACGCTGCCGGCAACAAAAGCCAAGGCCAAAAGGGCGCCGAGCGCCGGAATACGCGTCACGATTTGCCTCCAGAGGGAATCTTGCAGCCGGTCTCGGGCTTGTCGAAGCCCAGCGTCTCGAGCTGGCTGACGGGGTGCAGGAAGCCGGGCTCGGGTGCGACCGAGACCAGCATCTTCGGCTGCACGAGCAGGATCGGCTGCGACAGCTGCCGGTCCCAAGGGCGGAAGCGGACCGGCACGCCCTTGAAAGCGGCGATCTCGAAGTCGGGCCGCATCGCGTAGTCGGCGATCGTCCGCGGGTCGCCGCTTTGCGAGCGCGTCGCGGCCTCGCCGATGATGCGGATCGCCTCCCACGCCTGATAGTCGAGCGGGCGCATCGGCCGCTTGTTGGTGCGCACGAAGCGGCTCTGCAGCTGCGCAGAGCCCCAGGCGTCGAGCACGCGCGACCAGGTCGCCGGAGTCAGCCCCTGCGTGCCGCCGACCAGCACGGGCTCGGAGGTGTGATACTGGATGTAGTCGCCGAAATTGCCGGCCTCGTCGGCGACGACGATCATGTCGGCACCGGTCCCGCGCGAGAAGACGAGTGCCGCAGCCTGCGTCGGCCCGTCGGCGCGCGCCCGGGCAAGATCGCCGAACTCCCACACCTTGTCGCCGACGATCTTGGCACCGAATTTTCGAGCCGAGCGGCGGACCGCGTCGGCGTAGAGCTGGTCCTCGGGGTCCTTGCCGACGACAAGGAAGATCTTCGGCCATTTCGAATAGACAAGGAACTGCACCAGCGCGTCGGTCAGCATCGCGCGCGAAGGGGCGATGTCGTAGACGTTGGCGCGGCAATCGGCGTTGCGCAGGCTGTCGTCCTGCGACTGGATCGAATAGAGCGTGGCCGGCGAATCCTTCAGCGCGTCGGCAACGGCGAGCAGGTCCTTCATCGGCAGGTCGGCGATGATCAGGCCTTCGCCCTTGGCGACGAGCGCCTTGGCTGCATCGACCGCGGACTCGCCCTTGTTGAGGATCGCCTCGTCGAGCGCAAAATCCTGGCCTGTCAGGCGCCCCGTCGTCTTCATGTCGCGCATGGCGATCTTGGCGCCGGCGATCCCGACGTCGGATGGGTCGGCTTCGTAGTCGTAGACCGCTGGCGCCGGGCGCCTGAAGCCAAGATAGGCGATCTTCACGTTCTGCGTTGGGCCCGGCACCGGCATGCCGGGCGCAGCCGTCGGCGGCGACGCGGCCGGCGGCTGTTGCGCCGCGGTCGGGCCGATCGAGAGAGGGATGAGCAAGGCCGACAGAAGCGCGGCGCGCGCCAGCACGGGAAGGCGTGACGACAATTATCTTCCTCGGTCGGTTCCTCGATGCCGCGCGGGGGCCACGGCCTCGGGTCAGCTCGCGCGATCGGACCTCGGCCCGGCTCGCATCGGCTTTCCTCTTTATCCCGACGCTAACAGGCAGGATTGACCGCAGCAAGCGCGCAGCCATAAGCGTTTTCTAAGAGATGACAGGGACTTGCCGCGCGGTTTCAGGCGATGGGCGCCCCGCCGAAGCGAGCGGCTCCAGCGCTTGACGTCAGATGGCCCCCGCGCGACATCAGCGCGGCTCTGCCGCCTTGGGACTGCTCGAAGACGACGATGATCTCCCACAAGCACCGGTTCATCTTCATCCACATCCCCAAGACCGGCGGAAATTCCATCCAGACGGTCCTCGCACCCTTCTCCGACGATACGATCCTTTCGCATGTGGGGCACCAGGACGGGCTCGAGCGGTTCGCGGTCAGGGGCCGCCTCACGCCCTTCAAGCACGTCGATCTCGATTATTACGCGCAGCGGGTGAAGCTCGACCGCTTCACGGTCGTCGCCTGCAGGCGACATCCCGTCGATCGCCTGCTGTCCAGCTATTTCTCTCCGTGTAACTGGTTCGTCAGGCATCGCGACGACACGTGGCATCTGCAGAATGCATATTGGGATCGGGAGCGCTTTCTCGCCGATCTCGCCGCCCCTTCCGTCGCGTATCTGAGAGTCGACGGCGTCTTCCGGAAGCCTGACTTTTCGCTGAGCTTCGACCGCCTCGAAGACGACTTCGCCGACTTTCTGCGCGCGGTCGATATTCCGGCATCGGCCTCGTTGCCGAAGCTCAACGTCACGAGCCCGAGCGAAGCCTACGAGGCCGCGCGGGCCGATCCGATCGTCACCGAGATCGCACGCAGCCGGTATCGCGAGGACTTCGATAAGTTTGGCTTCCCACTACCTTAGTGCTAGGTCATGACGTCCGGCTTGTCGCGCCCCGTGCGCTCGCGGATGCCGGCGACCTCCTCGGAAATCTCGATCAGCGGCCGCAGCACTGCCTGCGTGTCCTGGCCGTGGTCGCCGTCGGCGGGCTCATAGACCTCGTAATAGACGCGCAGCGTAGCGCCCTTGGTGCCGGTGCCGGACAGGCGCATCACGATGCGCGCCCCGTTGGTGAAGACGAGCCGGATGCCCTGGTGCTGCGACGTCGAATGGTCGATCGGGTCGGTGTAGGCGAAATCGTCGGCCGTCGCGATCTCGTAGCCGCCGATGAACTTGCGTCCCTTCAGGCTCGCGAGCTGTTCGCGCAGGTTCGCGATCAGCGCGGTGCCGGCGTCGAGGTCGATCTCCTCGTAATCGTGCCGTGTGTAATAGTTGCGCCCGTAGGTCTTCCAGTGCGCGGCGACGATGTCGGCGACGGGCTTCCTCTGCTCGGCGAGGATGTTGAGCCACATGAGCACGGCCCACAGCCCGTCCTTCTCGCGCACGTGGTTCGAGCCGGTGCCGAAGCTCTCCTCGCCGCAGAGCGTCGCCTTGCCGGCATCGAGCAGGTTACCGAAGAACTTCCAGCCCGTCGGCGTCTCGAAGCAGGCGAGACCGAGCTTCTCGGCGACGCGGTCGGCCGCGGTCGAGGTCGGCATCGAGCGGGCGATGCCGGCGAGCCCGTCTTTGTAGCCGGGGCAGGCCCGCGCGTGAGCGGCGAGGATGGCGAGGCTGTCGGAGGGATTGATGTAGATGCCCTTGCCGACGATCATGTTGCGATCGCCGTCGCCATCCGAAGCGGCGCCGAGGTCGGGCGCGTCCGGGGCCATCATCGCCTCGTAGAGATCGTGGCAGTGCACCGGGTTGGGATCGGGGTGGTGGCCGCCGAAATCGGGCAACGGCTCGGCGTTGAGCACGCTCTCGGGCGACAGGCCGAGCTCGTCGACGAGGATCGCCTTGGCATAGGGGCCGGTCGCCGCGCTCATCGCGTCGTAGCGCATCCGCACGCCGGCGGCGAAGGCGGCGCGGATCTTGTCGAAGTCGAACAGGGTGGCCATCAGCGCCTTGTAGTCGGCGACCGGGTCGATCACCTCGACGCGCGCCTCGCCGAGCTCGTGCGAGCCGAGCTTCGACAGATCGAGGTCGGGCGTCTTGAGTGTCTTGTAGCTCGCGATATCCTTGGTGCCCGCGAAGATCGCGTCGGTGATCTTCTCCGGCGCGGGACCGCCGTTGCCGATATTGTACTTGATGCCGAAGTCACCGTCCGGCCCCCCGGGATTGTGCGAGGCGGACAAAATGATGCCGCCGAACGCCTCGCGCGCGCGGATGATGCAGGATGCGGCAGGCGTCGAGAGCAGGCCGCCGTGCCCGACCAGGACGCGGCCGAACCCGTTGGCCGCCGCCATCCTGATGATGGTCTGGATCGCCTCCTTGTTAAAGAAGCGCCCGTCGCCGCCGACCACCAGCGTCTGCCCGGCAAAGTCCTCCAGCGAGTCGAAGATCGCCTGCACGAAGTTCTCGAGGTAGCCCGGCTGCCGGAACACCTCGACCTTCTTGCGTAGCCCGGAGGTGCCCGGCTTCTGCCCCTCGAACGGCGTCGTGGCGACCGTTTTCACGTCCATGTCAGACCCCAGATGTCTTTGCGGCATGAGGTGACGCGGGAGGTGCTGGTGTCAATTGGACGGCCGACGTGTTTGGGCAGATGCCGCGCCTCCGCTATGATCGCCCTATGACGCTTCCGCTGGCCGCGAAGATCTTCCTCGAGAGCGACGGTCCGCCGGGTGACGGCACGCCGGCGCTCGGGGCGTTATGGTGGGCGCATCGCGGCGGCTGGGAGCGCGCGCATGCGCTCGTGCAGGACGCGGACGGGCCGGAGGCGGCGTGGGTGCACGCGCATCTGCATCGGCTGGAAGGCGACCACGCCAACGCCTCGTACTGGTATCGGCGCGCCGGACGCCCGATCCCGAGTGGCGATCCCACGGACGAACGTGTGGCGATGATCGCAACGCTGCTCGATAAGGGCTGAGCGTCAGGCCGCCAGGCGGTGGAGCGCTTCGGTGACGCGCGCGGCGTCGTAGGGCTTGGCGAAGAACTGGCCGCGCGACGGCAGCTGTGACTTGCTCGGCCATGCCTTGCCGGAGGTGACGATGATCTCGATCGGCGGCCAGCGATCGCGGATCGCTGCGGCGAGCTTGAGGCCGTCCATCGAGCCCGGCATGTCGATGTCGGTGAATACGATGTCGACGTCGGGACGCGACAGCAGGATCTTGATCGCCGCGTCGGCGTTCGTCGCCGTCACCACCTCGAAGCCGGCGTCCTCGACGATATCGGCCGCCAGCATGAGCAGAAGCGGCTCATCTTCGACGACGAGGACCGTCTTCTTTGTCGAATTCGTCGAGATCATAACCACCCTTGTACCGAAAAAGCTTCGCGACTGTTAACTTTCGTCAATGGCCCTGAGCGGAGCAGAAAATTCCGCGGTGAGCCCCTCCAAGCCGTAATCGAGCCGAGCGTTCCCCGCCCCGACGATACCCATGCCAATCAGGCGAGACCCGAACCCTTTGCGCGTCGGCACCTGAGCGGGCGGCCCGCCGCGTTCCTGCCAATTCAGCGAGAACATCGGCTCGGCGCCGGTTCTGTCGATCCTCCATTCGAGCGAAACGCGACCGGTTTCGGCGGACAGAGATCCATATTTTATTGCGTTCGTGGCCAGCTCATGAAGGAGAAGTGACAGCGAGAGCGTGGCCTTAGGCCCGAGCGTCACATTCGGGCCGGCGCTGGCGATCTGCGCCTCGTGCCCGTGCAGCTCCATCACCTGCGCGACGACCCCGGCGAGCGGCGCCGAGGCGAAGTTCTGCTCGAGCAGGACCTCGTGCGCCTTGGAGAGCGCGATGATGCGATCCTCCAGCGCCTTGACCACGTTGCGCTCGGTGACGCCACGCAGCGTCTGGTTGGCGATGGCCTGGACCATGGCCAGGGTGTTCTTCAGCCGATGGCTGAGCTCCAGGTTGAGCACGCGCTGCTGCTCTTCCGCGCGGATCTTGGCCAGCGCCGCATAGGTGCGGTCGGCGACGGCGACGGCGAAGTCGATCTCGCTGCGGCTCCAGGTCCGCGGCACCGCGCTATGCACGACGAGCGCGGCGACGAGCCGCCGGCGCTCGATCAGCGGCACGACGATCTGCGCCTTCACGCCGAGCGCCTCGTAGCCCTGGTGGTCACCAGCAAGCCAGCGATCGGCCGGAATGTTGGCGTTGACGACGGGCACGCCGTCCTCGAGTCGATCGACGATAATGCGCAATCCATCGAGCGAATGGCATCCGGCGACACTGTCGACGCCGGGCGCGGACCAGTCGCGCTCCACCGTGAAAGTCCCCGCTGCAAGGTCGAGCAGCGCCAAGGCACAGCGCGAGGCGTCTAACGTCTCGCCGAGCGTGCGCGCCGCGGAATCGACGACCTGCGAAGTGGCGGTAGCATCCCGCAGGTCGTCGCGGAGCCGGATCATCGCGTCGACCCGGATCTGGTCCAGCTTGCGGTCGGTGATGTCGCGCACGATCCCGACCATCGCCGTGACGACGCCGGCGTCGTCGGTGCGGAAGTCGGCGGTGCGGCCGATCCACCGCTCGGCACCGTCGTTCGCCCGCAGGATGCGAAACTCAATCTCGCGCGGAACCGTCCCCTCGGCGGTCGTCTGCGGCGTGGCGAGGAAACGCCGATCCGCCTCGACGACCAACCCCTGGACGTCGGCGGCGGCATGCTCGGGCGCGACGGCGAGGCCGAAGATGCGGCAGAACTCGGCCGAGACGCGGAGACCGTAGGTGTCAGCGTCGAGAACGAACGTGCCGATACCGCCGGCCTTCTTGGCGTCGGCCTCGTGCGCCTGATCCAGATGCATCCGGGCGACCGCGTTCTCGCTCGACGTGGCACGACCGAGCAGCGACAGGCCCGTCTGGCGCGCCTCGACAAGAGCCGCATCGCGATCGGCCATCGCCTTGCGCAGCGCCATCACCACCATGACCTGCCGGGCGAGCGCGGTCAGCGTCTCGGCTTGGATTGGCGTCAGACCGGCCGGCCGTGGCACGCCGTCGATCACGCAGAGCGAGCCGACCGGGATGCCGTCCGGCGTGCGCAGCACCGCGCCGGCGTAAAAACGGATGAACGGCGCTTCGGTGACGAGCGTGTTGTCCTTGGTGCGCGGGTCCTGCGTCAGGTCGGTGATGACGAGGAGCTCGTCGACCTCCATCGCATGCGCACAGACCGATTGGCCGATCGGGGTCTCGCAGGGGCCGAAGCCGATCCGCGCCTTGAACCACTGGCGGTCTTCGGCGACGAGGCTGACGAGCGCCACCGGGGTGTCGCAGACGCGCTGGGCGATTTTTACAATATCGTCGAACTCGGGCTCGGGCGGCGTGTCGAGGATGCGATAGTCCGCAAGGGCATCGAGCCGCGCTGCGACATTGAGCATCGGCGAATCGTGACTTTTCGTTCTCGGGCGTCCAGTGATCGAGACGCACGTATCGTCAAAGCGCCGGAAAGTAGATTTGTAAAGCTGTGCCGCAGACCAAATTGGTCGAACAGAAATGGCAAAGCTCAGCTTCGATCGGCGGCGGCAACCGCCTCGGCGAAAACGAGCACGTTACCGAAGGGATCGTACACGCTGGTCTCGAGCGTGCCCCAGTCCGTCCGCTCGAGGCCGGGGCGCCCGTAATTGTAGCGCTTGTCGACGAGCTCGCGCTGCAGCGCCTCGATCCCGCGCATCGTGATGCGCACATGCGTGCCGGGAGACCCGTCGCCGTGGTGCTCGCTGAGGTGGAGCACCAGGTCGCCGCGCGAGATCTGCCGGAACAGCGGCAAGTCCGGTTCGAAGCGATGGTCCCAATCGATCTTGAAGCCGAGAAAGCCGAGATAGAACTCGTCTGCCTTGGCGATATCGAAGATGCGCAGGATCGGCACGACCTTCGTAAAAGTGATCATCCGTTGTCCTCCTTCTCGTCGGCGATCCTCGATCCGCTCGAAATTCGCATGCGAAACGCGGGGGCTGCGATAGGCTCCGCGCGTCCGCCCGACACGCTCCGGCCAATAAGCTTCGCCATATGGCGCGCGGGTTGCCAGGAGAAGCCAGCCAGACTGGACTTGCCCAAACCGGAGCCGACGATGATCGAGACGGGACCACACCGCCTTTTGCGCGCCGCGCGCCTCGTGCCCGTGCTGACGATCGCACGCGAACAGGATGCCGTGCCGCTCGCCCGCGCGCTCGTCGCGGGCGGCGTGAAGACGCTCGAGATCACGCTGCGCACAGCCGCCGGCATGGTCGCCGCCAAGCTGATCCATGCCGAGGTCGAGGATGCGATCGTCGGACTCGGCACCGTGCTCACCAAGCGCGACCTCGAGGTCTGCGTGAACAACGGGCTCAAGTTCGCCTTCTCGCCCGGCGCCTCGCCGGCCCTGCTCGACGCCGCGGCCGCGATCGGTCTCGAATTCGTGCCCGGCGTGCAGACGGCGTCCGAGATCATGGCCTGCCTCGAGCGTGGCTTCCACGTGATGAAGTTCTTTCCCGCCGTCCCCGCAGGCGGTATCCCGGCGCTGAAATCGCTGGCCGGCCCGTTCCCGCAGGTGAGCTTCTGCCCGACCGGCGGCATCTCGGAGAGCGAGGCCCCGACCTGGCTGAAGCTGCCCAACGTGCTCGCCGTCGGCGGCTCCTGGCTCGCGCCGCCCGAGCTCGTCGAGGCCGGCGACTGGGCCGCCATCACCGCGCGCGCCAAGCGCTCGATGGAGCTTCTCGGCGCCTGAACCCTCGGCTCGACAAGGATTGAACATGACCATCCACGCCCGCGTCGCCGAGGTCACTCAACGGATCGTGGCGCGCAGCCACGACGCGCGCAGCCGCTACCTCGACCGCCTCGAAGCCGCCGCAGACCAGGCGAAGACGCCGCGGGCCAAGCTCGGCTGCGCCAACCAGGCGCACGCCTTCGCCGCCGCGCCGGCGAACGACAAGGCGCGGCTCGCGGTGGGACGCACGCCCAACCTCGGCATCGTCACCGCCTACAACGACATGCTCTCCGCCCATCAGCCCTACGAGACCTACCCGGAGATGATCCGCCGCGCGGCCCGCGCCGCAGGCGCCACTGCACAGGTCGCGGGCGGCGTGCCCGCCATGTGCGACGGCGTCACCCAGGGCGAGGCGGGCATGGAACTGTCGCTGTTCTCGCGCGACGTGATCGCGCTGGCGACGGCGGTGGCGCTCTCGCACCAGACGTTCGACGCCGCGGTCTATCTCGGCATCTGCGACAAGATCGTGCCCGGCCTCGTGATCGGCGCGCTGTCGTTCGGCCACCTGCCGGCGGTCTTCGTGCCGGCAGGCCCGATGACCAGCGGCATCTCGAACACCGAGAAGAGCCACATCCGCCAGCTCTACGCCGAGCGCAAGGTCGGCCGCGACGAGCTGCTGAAGTCCGAGATGGGCGCCTACCACGGCCCCGGCACCTGCACCTTCTACGGTACGGCGAACACCAACCAGATGCTGATGGAGATCATGGGCCTGCATCTGCCCGGCGCCGCCTTCATCAACCCCGGCACCAAGCTGCGCGACGCGCTGACCGAGGAGGCGGCACGCCGTGCGCTCTCGCTGACGGCGTCCGGCAACGGCTACACGCCGATCGGCCGCATGCTCGACGAGCGCGTCTTCGTCAACGGCATCGTCGGCCTGCACGCGACCGGTGGGTCGACCAACCACACGATCCACCTGATCGCGATGGCGAACGCGGCCGGCGTCACGCTCACCTGGGACGATTTCTCCCAGCTTGCCGAGGTGACGCCGCTGCTCGCCCGCGTCTATCCCAACGGCAAGGCCGACGTGAACCATTTCCACGCCGCCGGTGGCATGGCCTTCCTCATCCGCGAGCTGCTCGACGGTGGTTTGCTGCACGACGATGTCGCCACCGTGGCCGGCGATCTTCGCGCCTATGCGACCGAGCCGTTCCTCGAGGAGGACGGCGGCGTGGTTTGGCGCGATATCCCGGCCCAGAGTGCGGATGCCAACGTGCTGCGCGGCATGCTGTCGCCGTTCGACTCGTCGGGGGGCCTGCGCGTGCTGCACGGCGACCTCGGCAACGCGGTCATCAAGCTCTCCGCCGTGCACCCCGAGCGTCACGTCGTCGAGGCACCGGCGATCGTGTTCCACAGCCAGGAGCAGCTGCAGGACGCCTTCAAGGCCGGCGAGCTCGACCGCGACTTCATCGCCGTCGTGCGCTTCCAGGGTCCCAAGGCCAACGGCATGCCGGAGCTGCACAAGCTGATGCCGCCGCTCGGCGTGCTGCAGGACCGCGGCTTCAAGGTCGCGCTGGTGACCGACGGCCGCCTGTCGGGTGCCTCCGGCAAGGTGCCGGCGGCGATCCACGTGACGCCGGAAGCGTTGAACGGCGGCGGCATCGCCAAGGTGATCGACGGCGACATCATCCGCGTCGACGGCGACGCCGGGAAGCTCAGCGTGCTCGTCGACCCTGTCGAATGGGCGTCGCGGCCGCTGGCGCAGGCCGACCTCGCTGCCAACGCGTTCGGCTGCGGGCGCGACCTGTTTGCGATGTTCCGCGCCAACGTGGGTGGGGCGGACACGGGTGCGGCGGTGTTTTGAGCGCGGTAGAGCCGATCGGGATCAAACCGTATAGACAGCGAAGATCCGGAAGGGGCCCGGCTCGCTCCGGTCGAACTTGCCGGCTTCCAGCGCGGATGACGCCTGCTCGAAGCTCTCGAACAAGCAGTGGCGATTGACCGAGATTTCTCGGGCCATAGCGTTGCATGAGAGCGGAGAGCATTCGGGGGTGGAGCCGGCGAAGAACGTCGTCACGTCGTAGCCTGCCAGCCACGCGTCGTCCGGGAACTCGACGTCCGTCCGGAAGGAATCGTTTGGCGAGACCCCCGACCACGTCTTTGTGTTTTCGTCGTATTCTTTTTCGAAAACCTCATAGTAGAACATCGTTGTACCGGAAAGATCGACACCCTCGTCGCGGGCAAGACTTTCGAGTTCGCGGACCGAGTTGAAGAGCCAGAATCCGTTGTGCCGCCAGAAGCCGACGTAATCGGCGTACGCGTGCGAGATGCAGTTGCTCAACGAGAAGATGTCCTCGACGCCCGCGACCTGATTCAGATCCGGGCGGGTCTGCACTCTCTTCGCCATGTAGCCAGCGGGGATCATGTCGTCCTGCCAAATGCTAAGCTTGGAACAAGCGTTCAGGCCTCAGGTCTTCTTCTGCATTGCAAAGAGACGCACGAGGCGCCCTCCGGGGTTCCCTCGCCTTTAAGCCCCCCTGCAATTCTCTTCTCAATGACCCATAATTGGCCTACGGCCACACGCAGCGGCCGGGAGGAAACGCATGCTGGACAAGACCCGGGTGAGCGCCCCGCTCTCCCGCTACGCCATGGCCTATGTGCTGGCGGGCGGACGCGGCAGCCGGCTCCTCGAGCTGACCGACCATCGCGCCAAGCCCGCCGTCTATTTCGGTGGCAAATCGCGCATCATCGATTTCGCGCTGTCGAACGCCCTCAATTCCGGCATCCGCCGCATCGGCGTCGCGACGCAATACAAGGCGCATTCGCTGATCCGCCACCTGCAGCGCGGCTGGAACTTCTTCAGGCCCGAGCGCAACGAGAGCTTCGACATCCTGCCGGCCTCGCAGCAGGTGTCGGAAAACCTCTGGTACGCCGGCACCGCCGACGCCGTGACGCAGAACATCGAGATCATCCGCGGCTACGGCCCGCGCTACATGGTCATCCTCGCGGGCGACCACATCTACAAGCAGGACTACGAGTTGATGCTGCAGCAGCACGTCGACTCGGGCGCCGACGTCACCGTTGGCTGCCTCGAGGTGCCGCGCATGGAGGCAGTCGGCTTCGGCGTGATGGCGGTGGACGAGAACGACAACATCATCTCTTTCCTTGAGAAGCCGAAAGACCCGCCGCCGATGCCGGGCAAGCCCGATATCGCTCTGGCCTCGATGGGCATCTATGTCTTCGAATCAGAATTCCTGTTCGAGCAGCTGCGGCGCGATGCCGTCGACCCGAACTCGAGCCACGATTTCGGTAAGGACATCGTCCCCTACATCGTCAAGCACGGGAAGGCCGTGGCACATCCGTTCGGCCGCTCGTGCGTGCGCTCGACCGGCGAGGCCAACGCCTATTGGCGCGACGCCGGCACGCTCGATTCCTACTGGGAGGCCAACCTCGATCTCACCGACGTGGTGCCGGGCCTCGACCTCTACGACCGCGACTGGCCGATCTGGACCTATGGCGAGATCACCCCGCCTGCCAAGTTCATCCACGACGACGACGGGCGCCGCGGCCGCGCGACCAACTCGCTCGTCTCCGGCGGCTGCATCGTCTCGGGCACAGACCTCTCCCGCTCGCTGCTGTTCACCGGCGTGCACGTGCACTCCTACGGCCGCATCCACGGCGCGGTGATCCTGCCCTACGCCGAGATCGGCCGCGGCGCCCGCCTGCGCCGCGTGATCATCGACCGCGGCGTGAAGATCCCCGAAGGACTGGTGGTCGGGGAGGATCCTGAGCACGATGCGGCCCGGTTCCGCCGCACCGACAAGGGCATCTGCCTCATCACCCAGCCGATGATCGACCGGTTGAAGAACTAGCGTCGTCACTTCCTTCTCCCGCTTGTGGGAGAAGGTGGCCCCGCAAAGCGGGGTCGGATGAGGGGCGATTCCGCAACTCACCGACCTCACAGCAAAGCGGGACCATCCCTCATCCGACCCGACTTCGTCGGGCCACCTTCTCCCGCAAGCGGGAGAAGGAAGGAGGCCGAGATGTCCGTGAAAAAGGTCGCCCTCTTCTCGAAAGAATACCCGCCTTACGTCTATGGCGGCGCCGGCGTGCACGTCGAATATCTCGCCGCGGCGCTCGCGCGGCACGTCGATGTCGAGATGCGCTGCTTCGGCGACCAGCAGTTGGACGAGGGCCGGCTCACGGTGCGCGGCTACCCGCAATGGGACGAGACTAAGCGCAACACGGATCCGCGCTTCGTCGGCGCGATCGACGCCTACGCCCGCTCGCTCGCGATGGCCAAGGACAAGCTCGATGCCGACCTCGTCCACTGCCACACCTGGTACACCGACATGGGCGGCCTCATCGCCGCCAAGCTGTGGGGCGTGCCTTACGTGCTCACCATCCATTCGCTGGAGCCGCTGCGGCCATGGAAGGTCGAGCAGCTCGGCAACGGCTATCACCTGTCGGCCTGGATGGAGCGCACCGCGATCGAGCAGGCCGACGCGATCATCGCCGTCTCTAAGGAAACGCGCGCCGACGTGCTCCGGCTGTTCGACGTGAAGCCGGAGCGCGTCCACGTCGTCCACAATGGGATCGATCTCGAGGAGTACAAGGCGGTCGCGGGCACCGACGTGCTGACCAAGCACGGCATCGATCCGAAAAAGCCGTTCCTGCTCTTCGTCGGGCGCATCACGCGCCAGAAGGGCATCATCCATCTCGTCAACGCGATCCCGAAGATCGATCCCGACCTGCAGATCGTGCTCTGCGCCGGCGCGCCGGACACGCCGGAGATCGGCGCCGAGATGGAAACAGCTTTCGCGAAGGTCGCGGCTGACCGGCCCGGCCTGATCTGGATCCGCGAGATGCTGCCGCGCGCCGATGTGATCCAGCTCTACACGCATGCAGCCGTGTTCTGCTGCCCGTCGGTCTATGAGCCGTTCGGCATCATCAACCTCGAGGCGATGGCCTGCGGGACCGCCGTGGTCGCCTCCAACGTCGGCGGCATCCCCGAAGTGGTCGTGCCGGAGGAGACCGGCCTGCTCGTCGACGTCGGCCTGAAGCCGGGCGGCTTCGACCCGGCCGATCCTGCCGCCTTCGCCGGCGCGCTCGCCGCCGCGATCAACCGGCTCGCAGGAGACGCGGGCCTGCGCGAGCGCTTCGGCAAGGCGGGGCGCGCGCGCGTCGAGGCGCATTTCAGCTGGGATGCGATCGCTGATCAGACGCTCGAGCTCTATGCCGAGGTGATCGCGGCACACCATGAGTGAGACGGTGAGCACAAATCTTTCGAGCATTCCTGACGATCTGCCGCGCCCGCAGGACGACGGCGCCTGCGCCCATCTGCCGGGCCGGCGCCTGCCGGCGCTCGCTCTGCCGGCCACGCAAGGCGCGCCGATCGACCTGTCCGCGCTCAACGGGCGCACCGCGCTCTTCGTCTATCCGATGACAGGCCGCCCCGGCGTCGCGCTGCCCGATGGCTGGGACGCAATCCCCGGCGCGCGCGGCTGTACGCCGCAGAATTGCGCGATCCGCGACTCGCACCGCGCCTTCGCCGACCTCGGCGTCGCCGTTTACGCGCTGAGCACGCAGACAACCGACTACCAAGCCGAGATGGCTGCGCGCCTACACCTGCCGTATCCAGTGCTGAGCGACGCCGACCTGCACTTCGCCAAGGCGCTCGACCTGCCGCTCTTCGAGGCCGACGGCATGCCGCTGATCCGCCGCCTCACGCTGGTCGCGAGAGACGGCGTAATCGAGAAGGTGTTCTACCCTGTGTTTCCGCCGGATCGCAGCACCGAGCCGGTGCTGGAGTGGCTGCAGACGGTGTAATACTTGGCGGAAGCACGTTTGCGTCCTATCTTTCATCGCGAAAGCGGACGAAAGACGAGACATGCTTGCAACAAAGCGTACCCGGGCGCCCCGTCGCGCCCCGAAACCGGAGCTGGCGCTCGGCTTCGTCGCAAGCTTCATGGCTGACGGCTTCGTCGACGTCGACCGCGTCGCGGAGGCTTTCCGCATGTCGAAGCCGCAGCTCGCCGAGACTGCCGGACTCGGCGCCGCGTCCATGTCCAAGGCGAAGCGCCGGGTCGCGCCGAGAGCGCAGACTCGGATGACCGAGATGCTAGAGATCATCAGCCGCGTACGCGACTGGGCCGGTGGCGAAGCGCAGGCGATGGCATGGTATCGCTCGCAGCCGATCCCGGCGCTCGACGGCCGCACGCCCGAGGCCCTCGTCAAGTCGGGTCAGGCGGCGGCCGTTCGCGACTATCTCGATCATCTCGCGCTCGGCGGCTTTGCTTGAGGTTTGTCGGCCGCTGCTATCGCGCACACGATCCGGCTTGGTCCTTCACGCCGCTCTCCGGCGCGGGCGCCGCGATCACAGGCGGACGCTTCAACCGGAAGGGCGAGCCGGCGCTGTACCTGTCACTCGACGTGATGACGTCGTTCGGCGAATGCACCCAAGGTTTCACCGCCCGGCTTCTGCCCCTGACAATGTGCGAATACGACATCGACTGCGAGGACATCGCCGATCTTCGCGACGACGCGGCCCGCGCCGGTCACGGGATTGCTCGCGATGAGCTGTCGTGCGCCTGGCTCGTGTTTCAACGCTCGGGGCAACAGGCGCCGTCCTGGCTTGCGATCGATCGTCTGAAGGCCTCGGGCCATGCCGGCATCCTGGTGCCGAGCTTCGCGCTTGGCGCCACCGACGCAAACGTGAACCTCGTGCTCTGGATTTGGGGTCCGGCCCTGCCTCATAAGGTCGATGTTTATGACCCGACCGGTCGATTGCCGCGGGATCAGCTGTCTTGGCGTATCAGCTAGCGTTTCCCCGCGTGCCTTACGAACCTCTCAGCAAAAATCCGGCCGTATCACGCGGCTGATACTTGCCAAAAATTCCCGAGAAAGGGATAAGTCCAGCGCCCGCGCCAAAGACGGGCCGCTATTCTTAAGATCTTCTCAGGTTGATCTTGGAACAGCGCATGAGGAAGCACAAGGAGTAGGCACATGAGCTGGATTGCGCCCGTCGTCGAGGAAATCTGCGTCGGGATGGAGGTCACCAGCTACGAGTCGGCCGACCTCGACGTCCTGTTCTAATCCCGCATCGAGCGGTCTGGTGAAGGCTGTCATCCTCGGATCGGCGGCGGGCGGTGGCGTTCCCCAGTGGAATTGCCGCTGCGCCGTCTGCGAGCTGGCGCGTGCGGGCGATCCGCGCGTGCCCTCGCGCACGCAATCGTCGATCGCCGTCACTGCCGACGACGAGCACTGGCTGCTCGTCAACGCCTCTCCCGACATCCGCCAGCAGATCGCGGCGACGCCGGCGCTCTACCCGCGCCATGGCGCCCGCCATTCGCCGATCGCGGCTGTCCTGCTCACCAACGGCGACGTCGACCATGTCGCCGGCCTGCTGACATTGCGCGAGAGCTCGCCGTTCAAGCTGTTTGCGACCAAGTCGACGCGCGAGTCGGTCGATGCCAACAGGATCTTCTCGGTCGCCAACCCGGATTTCGTGCCGCGCCTGCAGGTGGCGATGGACGAGCCCTTCGAACCCGTGCCGGGGCTGCGCGTCGACATGTTCGCCGTGCCCGGCAAGGTGCCGCTCTGGCTCGAGGACGAGACGATGAAGATCGGCGAGGCGACCGAGACCACGGTCGGACTCGACATCTCCGCCAACGGCCGGCGCCTGCTCTACATCCCCGGCTGCGCCGAGGTGACGCGGCCGGTGAAGGACCGGATCGCCGGCGCCGACGTTCTGCTCTTCGATGGGACGCTGTGGACGGACAATGAGATGATCGAGGCCGGGCTCGGCGTGAAGAGCGCGCGGCGCATGGGCCACGTCCCGATGTCGGGCGCGGGCGGCTCACTCGAAAGCCTAGCGAACGCGGACGTTGCGCGCCGCGTGTTCGTCCATATCAACAACACCAACCCGGTCCTCGTGTCCGACTCGAGCGAACGGAAACACGCGGAAGCCTCCGGTTGGGAGGTCGGCTACGACGGGATGAGGATCGACCTATGAAGGATGTTTTGTCGCCAGACGAGCTCGAGAAGCAGCTGCGCGCGATCGGCGCGAGCCAGTATCACAACCTGCACCCGTTCCATAAGCTGCTGCACGGCGGCAAGCTGAACCGCGAGCAGGTGCAGGCCTGGGCGCTCAATCGGTTCTATTACCAGGCGATGATCCCGATCAAGGACGCGACGATCCTGTCGCGGATGGAAGATCCCGAACTGCGCCGCATCTGGCGCCAGCGCATCGTCGACCACGATGGCGAGAACGCCGGCGACGGCGGCATCGAGCGCTGGCTGATGCTGACCGAAGGCCTCGGCTTCGAGCGCGCCTACGTCACCTCGCTGCAGGGCCTGCTGCCCGGCACCCGCTTCGCAGTCGATGCCTACGTGCATTTCGTGCGCGAGAAGCCGATGCTGGAGGCGATCGCTTCGTCGCTCACCGAGCTGTTCTCGCCCAACATCATCTCCGAGCGCGTCTCGGGCATGCTGAAGAACTACGACTTCATCTCCGAGAAGACGCTGGCCTATTTCGGCAAGCGCCTGACCCAGGCGCCGCGCGACGCGGATTTCGCGCTGGCCTATGTGAAGGAGCACGCCCGCACCGCCAAGGAGCAGGCCGCCGTCTGCGCCGCGCTGCGCTTCAAGTGCAGTGTGCTTTGGACACAGCTCGACGCGCTGCAGCACGCATATGTCGAGGACGACGCGATGATCCCGCCGGGCGCCTGGCAGCCGGGGCATGCCGTCAAGTGAGCGAGAGCAGCACGTGAGCGACCTCACCGGCACAAGCATCCCCAAGCTGCCGCGCGGCGTGCGCCTGCATTTCGACCAGGTGCGCAACGCGCACGTGCTGCTCGCCCCCGAGCGCGCGTTCAACGTGGACGGGAACGCGGTCGCCGTCCTGCAGCTTGTCGATGGCACGCGCTCGGTCGACGATATCGCCGCCGCCCTCGCCGAAAAGTACGGGGCGGACAAATCGGTCATCGCACACGATATAGGGAAGATGATCGATGACCTTATCGCAAAGCGCGTGATGGAGGCGGCATGACCTCATCCGGGGCGACCATCCAGAACCCTGCTATCCCAAACCCCATCGGCGTGCTGATGGAGCTGACGCATCGCTGTCCGCTGCACTGCCCCTATTGCTCGAACCCGCTCGAGCTCGACAAGCGCTCGGCCGAGATGGACACGACGACCGTGCTCCGCGTGCTGGAGGAGGCTGCGGCGCTGGGCGTGTTGCACGTCCATCTCTCCGGCGGCGAGCCGACGGCGCGGCAGGACATCGTCGAGATCACCGCCAAATGCGCCGAGGTCGGGCTCTATTCCAACTTGATCACGTCGGGTGTCGGCCGGGCGCTGGCGGTGCTGCCGGCGCTAGCCGAGGCCGGGCTCGACCATGTGCAGCTCTCGCTGCAGGGCATCGACGTCGCCTCGGCCGACAAGGTGGCGGGGCTCAAGGGCTCGCACGACACCAAGATGAAGTTCGCGGCCGAGGTCGCGCGGCTCGGTCTCGCATTGACCGTCAACGCGGTGATCCACCGCGGCAACATCGACCAGGTCGAAGGCTTCATCGAGCTGGCGCGGAAGCTCGGCGCACGCCGGCTCGAGATCGCGCACACGCAGTACTACGGCTGGGCCTACACCAACCGCGCCTCGCTGATGCCGGCGCGGCCCGACGTCGACAAGTCGATCCGCATCGTCGAGGCGGCGCGCAAGCGCCTCTCCGGCACGCTCGTCATCGACCTCGTCGTGCCGGACTATTACGCGCTGCGCCCGAAGGCCTGCGCCGGCGGCTGGGGCCGCAAGCTGATGAACGTCGCGCCGTCAGGCAAGGTGCTGCCCTGCCACGCGGCGGAATCGATTCCGAACCTCGAGTTCTGGAATGTGAAGGACCATTCGCTGGGCGATATCTGGCGCCTCTCGCCGGCCTTCAACGCCTACCGCGGCACTGATTGGATGCCGGAACTCTGCCGCACCTGCGAGCGTAAGGAGATCGACTGGGGCGGCTGCCGCTGCCAGGCGCTCGCTCTGCTCGGCGACGCGGCCGAGACGGACCCCGCCTGCGGGAAGTCGCCGTTCCACGCGAAGATCGAGGCGCTGGCGACGCAGGAGGCGGCCATCGAAGCGCCGCCGGATTACGTATACCGCAGTCCGGGTCAGCCGGCGCCGCGACAGGTCGAGGAGATATCGTGAAGCTTGCAAAGTTTGGGTTGGGTTCGGCCGCCGCTGTCGTTCTCGTGACGTCGGCCATGGCGGGGCCCACTACCGGCGACGACGTCGCATCGCTGCTGTTCGAGAAGCCGCAATGGGTCAACGCGCCGGTCGGGACGTCGCTCAACTACGCCTATTCGCAGAAAGTGCCGGCCAAGTTCGGGGCGTCCTTCGACGACAGGATCGCGCTGAAGCTCGACAAGGGCGACGACGACAAAAGCCGCACCGCCGAGGTCCGCATGTTCACGGGCGAGCACGCGACGCCCGCCGGGCCGTTCCGCTCCGACGAGCAGAACCCGGTGATGCTGCTCGCGCTCGAAAACAACGTCGAGCAGTTGTCGAAGGCCTGGGGAGCCAACCCGCGCTACCTGAAGAACGCGGTGCGCAAGGCCTGGCGCGAGAACGCCAAGATCGAGAACGTGCCACTCACAATCGACGGCAAGCAGGTGCCCGGCACGCGCATCACGATCGAGCCCTACAAGGGCGACTCGGAAGCGACGAAGATGGGCGACCTCGAGACGATGACCTACACGGTCGAGGTCGCCGAGTCGGTGCCCGGCAATCTCGTCAAGGTCGACATCCGGGGCCCGGCGACAGGCACGGCGACTTTCGCCGAGACGCTGACCTACACGCCGGAGAAGACGCCGTGAGGCGGCTCGCTCTGGTTGGTCTCGCGCTTCTCGCCAATGCTGCCGCTCCGCTCGCGGCGGCGCCGGCGAACGGGCTGGGAAACGACTATCCCACCGACGTGCGCGCGGACTACGTGCTCGGCTGCATGGCGTCGAACAACCAGACGCGCCAGGCTCTGGAGCACTGCTCCTGCTCGATCGACGTGATCGCCTCGATCCTGCCATACGACAAATACGAGCAGGCCGAGACCGTGCTGTCGATGCGCCAAGGCGTCGGCGCGATCACGCGCGAGTTCAACGCGATCAAAGGCATGAACGACATGGTCGCCGACCTGCGCCGCGCTCAGGCCGAAGCCGAGATCCGCTGCTTCAAGTAGCTGTCACCTTTAAGAAGCTGTCACCGCGTCATTCCGGGGCTCGCGCAGCGAGGGCCCGGAACCGGTGCTCATCAAACCAAGCCGGAGGAGCACCGGTTCCGGCTTCGCCTGCGGCGCCCCGGAATGACGCTGGCTTTTACTGCGCTGTCGGCGCCGGCCCGGGCATCTGAAAGCCCTTCGGGATCGGCTTGGCCTGCGCGCCCGGGCCGCCCGTGGGCGCAGTTGCGGCCGGCTCGATCTTCGGCGCGCTCTCACTCGTCGCCGTCGCGGGCGCGATCAGGTGCCCGAGATTGTCGATCAGCGGCACGTTGTAGTCGGCGAGCACGCGGTTGATGTCGGCCTTGCGCTTGCGCAGCACGCCTTCGAGCTTGTGCTTCCAGTCGTTCTCGTCGTGGCGCACGCCAAGCGCGATCCGATAGCTGTAGCCGGGCCGATCGACGTCCTTCAGCAGCGGTGACATGACGAGCGCTCCGTCGGACGTCTTCACCGCATTGCCGATGAGAGGGCCCCAAACCACCGCGGCATCGATCGTCTTGGCCTTGAGATCGCCGAGCATCGTCTCGAGCGGCGCCTCGAACCGGTGGTCGACGAGCAGCGGGTAGAGCTTGGCCTGCGTCAGCGTGCCGTTCTTCAGCATCGCGTCCGTCGGCGGTGTCGCCGAGAAGACGCCGATCTTGCGACCCTTCAGCTTGGGATCGTCGATCGACTGGATCGCCGCGAGGTCGCTGCCCCTCTGCGTAACGAGGACATAGGTCGAGCGGTAATAGGGGTTTGTCGCCTGCACCATCTCTGAGCCGATCGTGTAGCCCATCACGACGTCGCAGAGATCCTGGTTCAGTGTGTTGCTGACGAAACCGGGGCCTGACGGCGCCCAGAAGTAGCGCACCGGCTCTTTCAGCTCGCCCGCAATGATGTCGGCGATCTTGTTCTCGAAGCCTTGCTTCTGGCGATCGCTGAACGGCGGATTCGCCGGGTCCTCGCAGACACGGAACGCCGTGCGCGACACGAGGTCCGGCACGTTCTGGGCACGCGCGGCGCCGCCGGCCAGGAAGAGGAGAAGGACGGCCGCGCCGGCCGTCCTTCCATGAGCGATCCCTCGGGCGAACTTTGGAGCGATCTTCGGCGTCACGCGGTCGGGCCCTTATTTCGGGAACTCGGCACTGGCGGCCTCCTTGCTGAACGGCTTCCCGTTCGCCTGCAGACCGTTGTTCTTCAAGATCCAGGCGATGATCGGGTCGATCTGGTCGTCCGGCAGCGATTTCGGCGCTGTCTGCGGCATGTTCTCCCAGACGAACTGGCGCAGATTGCTCAGCGGCTTGCCGGCGAAGACCGCCTTGAACTTGTCGTCCATCAGGTTCGGACCCAGCGCGCCCTGCAGCTTGGGACCATGACATTGGGCGCAATGGTTGTTGAACTTGGTGTGCCCGTCCTCCGCCTGTTGATCGGTGAACGGAGCGGACCCGGCGGCGAAGACGGCGCCGCATAGGGCGATGTTGGCAGCTGCGACAACGGCAAACGTGGTGCGATAAAGCAAAGCGATCCTCCCAGTATTCTTGTTAGGGAGGTCAAACGCGATCTACCGCATTCCGTTCGTCTTTGGCGGCCTATACGAACGGCACTATTGAGCCGCCCCATCGCAGATACGGGGGCGGCCCAAAGAGATTTGGAGTTACTTGGGGAACTGCGAGCTGGCGACGCTGTCCTTGGTGAGCGGCTTGTCGCCCGAGGGGACGCCGTTCTTCTTCAGGATCCAGGCGAGGATCGGATAGAGGTTCTCGTCCGTCAGCGACTTCGGCGCGTTCTGCGGCATGTTCTCGTAGACGAAGTCGCGCAGATCCTTGACCGGCTTGCCGGCGAAGATCGCCTTGAACTTGTCGTCGTGCAGGTTTGGGCCGAGCGCGCCGTCGAGCTTCGGCCCGTGGCACTGCGCGCAGTTGTTGTTGAACTTGACGTGGCCGTCGTCGGCCTGGGCGTCGGTATAGGGGCCGCTATCGGCCCGGGCGACGCCAGCGGCGCCAGCCAGTCCGAGTCCGAGCACGAGCATGAAACCGACAGCACGCATGAGAGCATTTCCTCCGATAATGCCGGCTTGAACCGGCCTTCGATGCGTCGCTCGGTCTTCGCCGATGCAACGCGCCTGGGTCTGTTATGCCGCCACGGCATCCCGAGTGCAATCGGTTGCGTGGTCGCATGTCCGCTTTTTGTGGTGAAATTTCAAGCGCTTCGCAGCATGGTTTCCCACCGAGATCGGGAAGTCGCTGCAAGGAAAAGGGGCCGGCCCGATGGGCCGACCCCTCATTCGTGGAGACTATCTTACGTCAGCTCAGCTGTTCGGCAGAGCGAACACGGTGAGCGTGCCGCCGAGAGCGGTGTAGTTGTTGAGGGCGGCGTAGCCACCGACAGCACCCAGACCGGCGTTCGGGTCGGTCAGGCCAGCGGCGAGACCGATACCGGCCCAACCACCGACACCCGAGTAGACCGCGACGTACTGCTTGCCCTTGTGCTCGTAGGTCATCACGTTGCCGATGATGCCCGACGGGGTCTTGAACTTGTAGAGTTCCTTACCCGTCTTGGCATCGATCGCCTTCAGATAACCCTCGAGGGTACCGTAGAAGACCACGTCGCCGGCCGTCGCGAGAGCGCCACCCCAAGCCGAGAACTGCTCGGAGTTCGACCACACGATCTTACCCTTGGTGGCATCCCAAGCGATGAAGTTACCCATGTTGGTGCCACCGGGCGCCGGGTACATCGCGAGGGTCGCGCCGACGTAGGGCTGACCGGGGGTGTAGCTCACCTTGAAGGGCTCGTAGTCCATGCAGACGTGGTTGGTCGGCACGTAGAACAGGCCAGTCTTGGGCGAGAAGGCCGAAGGCTGCTCGTCCTTGGAGCCGAGAGCCGCCGGGCAGATGCCCTTCGAGTTGTTGTCTTCGCCGTTGTGCTCGGTCGAGTACTTGGCGACGACCTTCGGGCGACCGTAGGTCGGCGACGACTTGTCCATGTCGACGCCCGACGTCCAGTTCACCGCCGGATCGTACTTCTGCGCGACGAGGAGCTCGCCCGTCTCGCGGTTCAGCGTATAGCCGAGACCGTTACGGTCGAAGTGGACGACCATCGGCGTCTCCTTGCCGTTGATCTTCTGGTTCACGAGCGGCATTTCGTTGATGCCATCGTAATCCCACTCGTCGTGCGGGGTCATCTGGTAGACCCACTTGGCCATGCCCGTGTCCGGGTTACGGGCCCACATCGTCATCGACCACTTGTTGTCGCCGGGACGCTGCTTCGGGTTCCAGGTCGAGGGGTTGCCCGAGCCGTAGTAGAACAGGTTCAGCTTCGGATCGTAGGAGTACCAGCCCCAGGTGCAGCCGCCGCCCGTCTTCCACTGATCGCCTTCCCAGGTCTTCAGAGAGGAATCCTTGCCGACCGGCTTGCCGAGCGAGGTGGTCTTCTCCGGGTCGACCAGCATCTGGTCGTCCGGGCCTTCCGAGTAGGCGCGCCACACGCGCTTGCCGGTGTTCTCGTCGTAAGCCGTCACGTGGCACTGCACGCCGAACTCGCCGCCCGAGATGCCGACAATGACCTTGCCGTTGACCGGCAGAACGGTCGCGGTGTTGGTCTCACCCTTCTTGGGATCGCCGTTCTGGACCTTCCAGAGCTCCTTGCCGGACTTGGCGTCGAGAGCGACGACGTTGGTGTCGGCCTGATGCAGGAAGATCTTGCCGTTGTCGTAGGCGAGGCCGCGGTTGACGGTATCGCAGCACATGACCGGGATGACCGCCGGGTCCTGCTTCGGCGTATAGCGCCACAGGATCTTGCCGTCGTTGTTCAGGTCGAGCGCGTAGACGATGTTCGGGAAGGGCGTGTGGACGTACATCACGTCGCCGATCACCAGGGGGGAGCCCTCGTGGCCGCGCAGGACGCCGGTCGAGAAAGTCCAGGCAACCTGGAGGTTCTTGACGTTCTTGGCGTTGATCTGCTCGAGCTTCGAGTAGGCCGTGTTGGCGTAGTCACCACGCTGCGCGCCCCACTCGTTGGGGTTCTGCATAACCTTGGTCAGCGGGGTGCCGGTGACTGCCGTCGGCGCGGCGTCGTCAGCCATCACCGGAAGCGAATACGAAAGGAGACAGGCAGTGGCGACAGCCAAGCCGAGATACTTCATTTGGGCTTCCTCCAGGACGACCGCCCCGTCAGCTTAAGGTGCTGCCGTAGCGTCGCGGGTTTACGTTCTTAGTGAGTAACCAGGCTTCCTCCGACGGCGCCGCTGATTGTTATTTCTTTAGCGCGACAGCCTGGTTCCTCGATGTTGGTTTTTCCATCGGAGACGGCGCGACACTACCAAGATGTCGGTCGTGCGCAAGACGTTTCTTAGGGAACGCTCATACGCCAAATATCTGTCTTTCGGCATAGGAAAACGACAGGCCGAAAGTCCGTGCAAAAACATTAGGCTCCCGCGGTGCAGCGAAGCCCCAAATCTTTTAAGCCTCTCGCGCAAAAGATTTTTTTCGGATGCGGCGAAACTTCGCAACCGGGAGATTCGTGCCGGGACAAGCCCGGCCGCAAGTCTTAAGGTCGGGCGGGAACCGGGTTGCCACGGTCGTAGGCCCCCAAACCAAAAAGCCGGTCTCGCTCGGCCGCCAGCCAGGCTCCGTCACGGGCCGAGCGGGGCGCGGTATAATTCAAAGTCTCTATCACTCGGGTCGGCCGCGGGGCCAAAACGTGGATCGTGTCGCTGAAGGTCAGCGCCTCGTCGGAATTGTGGGTGACCATGAGGACGGTCGCCCGGCGGGTGGCGACCGCGTCGAACACGGCGGCGCGCAGCGAGGTGGCGCTGGCCTCGTCGAGCGACACGAACGCCTCGTCGAGGACGAGCAGGTCGGGCTCGACCGCGAGCCCCCGCGCCAGTGCGACCCGCCGCTGCATGCCGAGCGACAGCTGGTTCGGGCGGTGGCCGTGCCAGGGCGCGAGGCCGAGCTCCTCGAGCAGCGCGTCGAGCTTGGCGCGGCCGAGACCGGGCGCAGCCAAGGTGACGTTCTCGGCCACCGTCCGCCACGGCAGCAGCCGCGGGTCCTGGAAGACGACGCCGAGGTGGAGCGAGCGCGGCGGCGGCAGGATCGTGCCCTCGAACTCGGCGTCGAGACCCATGATGATGCGCAGCGCCGTCGTCTTGCCGCAGCCCGACGGCCCGAACAGGCAGCTGACCTTGGAGCGCTCGAGCGCGAAGGCGAGCCCGTCGATGATCTCGACCCGCGCCGCGCCGCGCCCCCGCGCCTTGCGGTCGATCGTAACGTCAAGAAGCGGCTGATCGCCAGCGTCGGGCATGATCGTCGAGCGGTTGCAGGATGAGGAGCTCGACCGCCAGCATGACGAGCGAGAAGGCGACGCTGTAGCCGATGATCTCCTTGATGGCGAACACGCTGAAGTAGCGCGAGATGGCGAAACCGACACCGTTGGAGAGCCCGAAGAACTCGACCACCAGCACGATCTTCCACACGATGCCGATGCCCGAGCGCGTCGCGGCGATGACGAAGGGCATCGCCTGCGGCAGCCAGATCTGCCGGAAGCGGGTGAGGAACGAGAAGCGGTAGATCGTGCCGATGTCGTCGAGGCCGGGATCGAAGGCGCGCACGCCGTCGCGCAGGATGATCGTATTGTTGGGAAACTTCGAGAAGAACACGGCGAGGATCGCCGAAGTGTCGTTAAGGCCAAACCAGATGTAGCAGAGCGCGGCGATCACCAGCACGGGCGTGTTCATCAACACGAGCACCCAGGGCATGAACGCTTCGTCCGCCGCCCGCGAGCGGCCGAACAGGAAGCCAAGGCCGCAGCCGATCACCATGGCGATGGCGAAGGCCGCGCACGCGCGCCACAGCGTCATGCCGATGTTGAACAGCATGTCGCCGTGCACGAGATCGGTGCCGATGAAGGCGACGACGGCCCAGGGCGTCGGCAGGTTGCGCGGCTGCAGCAGGCCCGCCACGAGCCCCCACAGCACGACGCAGGCGGCGAGCGAGAGGATGAAGCGAAGGCCGCGCGTCAGAGTGCCGCTCAATTGAAGACGGCCTGGTCGACGTAAAGGTCGGTGGGTAGGCTCGTCGCCTCGCCGACCAGCGCGGCGCCGCCGAGCTTGGAGACGACGGCGAAGAAGGCCTGCGCGTCGGCGATCTCGGTCGCGCGCGGCTTCTTCGGGATGCCGCGCAGATAGGCCGACTTGAGCGCCGCGAAGGTCGCCTCGTCGGGCGTGCGCATCAGCGGCCGCAGCGCGTCCCAGGATTTGGGATCGCTTGCGAGCAGGTCGTTGGCCTGCCGCACGGCCTTGGCGAAGCCGACGAGCACCGGCGTCGGGATACCGGGCCTGAACAGGAAGCCGCCGATCGCGACCCGGCCGGGCACGCCGAGCTTGGCGACGATCTCTTCCGTGTCGAGGACGCGGCGAAACCCCTTGGCCTCGAGGCGCGCGGCATCGCTCCAGAACAGGAGTCCGCAATCGAGCTCGCCGCTGCCGACCTTGGCAGCGAGCAGCGGCGGCGCGCCGAAGGCGGGGCGCGCGTCCTTGGTGAGGTCGAGGCCAACGCTCTTGAGCGCATCGGCGCGCAGGATCAGCCAGTTCTTGTCGAGCGGGCCGCCCGAGACGCCGATCGACTTGCCCTTGAGGTCGCCAACGTCGCGGATCGGCGAGGCGCCCGGCGCGACGAGCGCGCCTTCGGTCGAGGTGTAGGGCAGGAATTGCAGCGGCTTGCCCTCGGCCTTGAGCCGCGCGGCAAAGAAGATGTCGTTGATCACCGTGTCGACGGAGCCGCCGAGAAAGGCGATGCGCGCGGCGTCGCTCGACGCGAGCAGCACGGGCGCCACCGTGAAGCCTTGCGCCTTGTCGAGGCCGTTGCGGCTGATGGTGTCGATCACCCAATGAACGGTGCCGAAGGCGAGGGTCCCGACCTTGAACGGCGGCGGCGCGTCCGCCCGCGCTCCCGTCGAGGCGGCGAGCGCCGCGGCGCCGGCCAAGAGGGCGCGCCGGGACAAGCTGGTCCCGCGATCGGGATGAGGTGGATTCATGATCGGCAAACTAGCCGAGCCGCGCGGCGCGGCAAGCGGTCGCTCGGCTTATTCCTTCGGGACGCTCTTCAGCCGTAGACCGACTGATCCACGTAGAGGTCGGCCGGCAGGCTCGTCGCCTCGCCGACCAGCGAGGCCCCGCCAAGCTTGGCGACGATCTCGAAGAAGGCCTGCGCGTCGGCGATCTCGGCCGCGCGCGGCTTCTTCGGGATGCCGCGCAGGAAGGCGCTCTTCAACGCCTCGAAGGTCGCCTCGTCGGGCGCCTGCATCATCGGCCGCAGCGGCTCCCAGGCCTTCGGGTCACTCGCCAGCAGGTCGTCCGCAGCCCGCACCGCCTTGCCGAAGCCGGCGAGCGTCGCCTGTTCGACGCCCGGCCGCACCAGGAAGCCTACGAGCGCGACCTTGCCCTTGGCGCCGAGTGTGTCGGCGAGCTGCTCGACCTCGACGACGCGGCGGAAGCCCTTGGCCTCGAGCCGCGCGCAGGAGCTCCAATAGAGAAGCCCGCAATCGAGCTCGCCGCTCTCGATCTTGGCAGCGAGCAGAGGCGGAGCGCCGAAGGCGGGGCGCGCGACCTTCATGAGGTCGAGGCCTGCCGTCTTCATCGCCTCGGCCTGCAGCAGCAGCCAGCTCTTGTCGAAGGGGCCGCCGGCGACGCCGATCGACTTGCCGGCGAGGTCGGCGACCGACTTGATCGGCGAGCTGGCGGCGACCATCAGCGCGCCCTCGGTCGTCGAATAAGGCATATAGTGCAGCGCCTTGCCCTCGGACTTGAGGCGCACGGCGAAAAGCAGGTCGGAGATGATCGCGTCGACCGAGCCGGACAGGAAGGCGATTCGCGCGGCGTCGTTCGAGGCCAGCGGCACGGCCTCGACCTTCATCCCGGCGGCCGTGTCGAGGCCGTGGCTGGTGATCGTGGCCATCTCCCAGTCGCCCGTCCCGAAGGCGAGCAGCCCGACCCGGAAGGTCGCCGGGCCGGCCGCGCAGGCCGAGGTCAGCGGCGGCAGCGCGGCGAGCGCCGCGGCGCCGGCAAGCACCGACCGGCGGGAAATTCGAGGGAGTCTCGCGGGATGATTTGTCGGCATGTGTTGCCGAACATACTGGAGGACGCGCTCTGGGCAAGCGCGCTGCCCCTGAGGAGGCCTCCCTTGCGCATGGCCAGGCGCCCGGCCGCAAGGTAACCATGACCCTGGGAAAAGGGTGGACTTCAGCGCATTTTCTTCTACGAAAGTCGAACTACAAGCTCGAATCCGGGATGCTCATGCGACGATTGTTGACGTCGATCGGGCTCGTCTCGCTGATCGCGTCGACCGCGGCGCTCGGCGACGAGGCCGTGAAGGACAAGTATCACATCACCAATGCCGAGAAGGCCGCCTGCACGATGGACGCGATGCGCCTGTGCAGCGGAGTCTATCCCAACGAGGACGGCCTGATCGCCTGTATGAAGCAGAACCACGCCGATCTCAGCGCCGTCTGCCGCGTCGCCTTCGACCTCGGCGTCAAGCGCCGCCACCTCTAAGCAACGCTTCCAAGTCTCCAGGCAACGCCTCTAAGCGCCGCGCGCCGCCAGCGGCCGGCGCTGTTGCCCCGCCTCATCGAAGTTGTCGGGCTTGAGCCATGCCTCGAACGCGGCCTCGATGCGCGGCCAGTCGCCGTTGACGATCGCGTACCAGGCGGTGTCGCGGTTGCGGCCTTTGGTCACGATGGCTTGCCGGAAGATACCCTCGAAGGTGAAGCCGTAACGCTCGGCCGCGCGCCGCGACGGCGCATTGAGGCTGTCGCACTTCCACTCGAACCGCCGGTAGCCGAGCTGAAAGGCGAGGCGCATGAACAGGAAGATCGCCTCGGTGCCCGCGCGCGTCCGCTTGAGACTGGGCGAGAAATTGATGTGGCCGACCTCGATGACGCCGTTCGGCGGGTCGATCCGCATCAGCGCGGCCGAGCCGACGGCATGCCCGTCGCCATCGAGAACGGCGAAATGCAGCGGATCGCGCGACAGCGACTGCGCCGCGATCAGCGCACGCAGCCCATCGACATCGGCCGGACGCTCAAGCGGCAGGTAGGCCCAGTCGCGCGCGTCGGGGACTGCGGCATAGGCATCGAAGAGATCCGCCGCATGGCGTCGCGCGTCGAGCGGCTCGAGGCGGCAATAGCGTCCCGCGATCGCGTTGCGTGGCGGCGGCGGTGGCGGCTTCCAGCCGGCGAGCGGGACGCCGATCTCCTGGCCGAAAGCGTCCCGCGGCATCAGCCCGCCGCCCGCTGCACGGCCTCGGAGACCGCGATGTTGTGATGGAAGGCCGCGATCGCCGCGGCGACGAGCCGATCGGCCTCGCTCGAGCCGACCGGCACGCTGTCCAGCGCGGCGCGCATCGCGAGCTTGGTCGCGGCAACGTCGGCGAGCGCGGGGAAGTCGTAGAAGCCCAGCGCCTCCGGCCCGAGGCCGAGCGTGCGCGCCAGGACCGGCTTCAGGATCTGGCCACCGCTGAGATCGCCGAGGTAGCGCGCGTAGGCGTGCGCGATGAGCGCGGGCACCTCGTCGGCTGCCGCCGCGATCGCCGCGCCATAGGCTTCCGCTTCGGGCAGCAGCGCGCAGCGCGTCGCCCAGTCCGGGCCGGCGAGCGCCGCGAGATCGCGCGTCAGCGCCGGCAGGCGCGCGAGGCCCCGCGCCGCGAAGGCGGCGACGAGCGGGCCGGCCGGGGTGCGGGCCAAGGCCGCCTCGAGCGCCGTGTAGGCGGGGACGAGGTTGCGCAGGAACAGGGCGTAGCCGTCACGCGTCGCGCGATTGCGGATGAGGTCGGCGACGAAGCCAGCGCGCTCGGCCTGGCGATGCACGGTTGCCGTCTCCTCGCGGAGGATTGCGGCAAAGCCCGACGTCGACGCGGCGGCGGGCAGAGCGTCGTCGATGTGGGCTGTGCTCATGTCTCTCCAAGCCGCTGCCGGGCTGGAGCGACGGATACGCGGCAGGGGCTGGGTCGTAAAGGATACAAAGAGAGGGGCCCCGATCCTGCGAACGGGGCCCCTCTTCTATTGGATGTCGAGCTGGCTACTTGCCATCGGCTGGCGGCGTGGGCGCGGCCGCCGGAGGGGCCGGAGCAGGAGCCGGCGGCGTCGCCGGGGCCGGCTCCGCAGCGGGCTTCGGTGCCGCCGCCGCGCTGGCGACGTCGGCGGTCGTCTCGAGCTCCTGGAACTTGTCGGCGACCTTGGCGCCGAGCAGCGGCTTGTAGGCGCCCTGGTGACACGTCGTGCAGTCGAGCTTGGCGACGTCGCCCTCCGGCCCGAGGCGATACTTCGGGAACGTGTCCTTCAGGCTGCCGAGATAGTTAACGTTGAGGTCACGCACCATGCGGATGCCGTACCAGGCCGTCGCGCGTTGCGGCGAGCTCTGGTCCCAGGCGGCGAACGAGCGCGTGTTGTGGCAGAACGTGCAGTTCACGCCGAGCGCCTTGGAGAACGCCATCATCAGTGAATACGTGTATTCGGCCTGCTTGATCGACTGCCGATCGGTGCCCGGCAGCGCGGTCTTCGCCACGACGCGGATCTCGTTGGCCTGCTCGAGGAACGGCGAGTACGGGTTCGCCGGCAACGCGCTGTCGCCGCCCACCGTGGAGACCGTGCCGAAGCCCGCCGCCGGCGTCTTGGTGTCGAACCAGATGTAGGTCGGCACCGGCTGGCCGCGATGGCAGGTGTAGCAGACGACGCCCGCCTGGCCGACGTGGTCCTTCCAGTCGACGTTGATGTGACGGGTCATCTGCAGCATCCGCCGCGCGACGCGCTTGGTATAGAGGTCGTCGGAAGCGAAGTTGCCGCTGGCGCCGTGGCAATAGGCACAGCTCTGCGTCGGAGCCACCCACGTCGCCATCGAGGCCATGATGCGGCCGAACTCGGAGACGTCGACGTCGCCGAGAACCTTGAGGTTCTTATAGACCGTCGACGCCTTGGTGCCGACGGGCGTCGACGCCGGGATGACCTTCGGCACCTTGTTCGATGCTTCGGCCGAGGTCAGCTCGGCACGATGGTAGATGAGATCCATGCCCGTGCCACGATAGCCGTGCTGGATGCTCTCCGTCCGCGGGGCCTGGAAGGTCCCGAAGACGATGAAGGCGAATGCGATCGTGACGACGGTGAGGCCGATGATCGTGCCGATGCCGAGCTTCTTCATCTCACTGCACTCCCGCCTTCAGCGCCGGATCGACGACCACCGGTCCGACCTGCGGATAGTGTGGGGCCACACCATGCTTGACCGCCCAGAGGTACCAATTGTCGACCGCCGTGCCGGTGAGCAGGATGCCGATGCCGCCGACCAGCGGTGTCAGCACCGCGAACCACCACGCCCAGCGATGGATCGATTCCATCGTCGCGTTGAAGCCCATCGTCCAGCGCCAGAACAGGGCCGCACGCTCGGAGGCCGTGCCCCGGTCGACGATCTGCTCGATCTCGCGCTCGCCGCCGAGGCGGGAGACCGCAAGGATCGTCGCGCCGTGCATGGCGAAGAGCAGCGTCGATCCGTAGAGGAACGCGATCGAGAGCATGTGGAAGGGGTTGTAGAAGAGGTTGCCGTAGCGCAGCGAGAAGGCCGCGGTCCAGTCGAGGTGCGGGAAGATGCCGAACGGCACCGCCTCGCCCCAGCTGCCCATCAGCAGCGGCCGGATGAAGCCCAGCACGAGGAACAGCCAGATCGCCGACAGGAACGCCCAAGCGGCATGCGTGCCCATGCCGAGCGCCTTGGCGCGGCGATAGATGCGCAGCCACCACAGCAGCACCGACGTCGTGAGGAAGAAGCCGGCGATCTGCCACCAGCCGCCCTGGTTGAGCGGGCAGATCATGCACAGGCCGGCCGACGGCGGCGGCGGCTCGAGCTTGAGCCAGAACAGTTGGCGGACGAACTGGACGGGATCCCAGTTCACCGAGGCCCACATGTTGAGGCCGATGATCTCGAAGGCCAGCACGCCGAA
Organism: Beijerinckiaceae bacterium; assembly: GCA_965277735.1. Classification (GTDB taxonomy): domain Bacteria; phylum Pseudomonadota; class Alphaproteobacteria; order Rhizobiales; family Beijerinckiaceae; genus RH-AL1. The sequence continues at coordinate 727,834 of CBDIDO010000003.1, read as the reverse complement.
AAGGATCGACGCGGTGCCGAGGAAGCCGAGATAGACCGGCCCGATCTGCGCGTCGCCGATGACGCCGGCCCAGTAGCTGAAGAACGGCTTGCCGAGGCGCTCGCGGTTCTCGCCGCGGGTGAGCGGGATGCCCGGATAGAGCGGACCGCGGACCTGAACTTGGGTGAAGATATTCTGGTACTCAGGCATGACGATCTCCCTCAGCGCCAGATCGGAAGGTTGAGCCACCAGTTCCACCATTCCGGCCAACCCTTCGACCAGAAGGGACCGGAGATGATGATGCAGACAGCGCTCCAGAAGCCCGCCGACAGCGCCAGGAAGAGGCCGAGGCGGTGAATGCCGATAGTGCCGATCGACCAGCCGATGTAGTCGCGAAACACCGTGTTCTCGTGCTCCGGCGTCTTCACGCGCTCACCCTTTTGCGGGTTGGTCGCGGAGAGCACCAGCGAGCCGTGTAGCGACAGCGCGAGCGTGGTGGCGAAGAAGAAGGTGATCGCCAGCATGTGCGCGGGATTATAATGGAAGTGGAGGTACTGGTAGCCGGTGTTCGACACCCAATCGAGGTGCGACAGGATCCCGTACGGGAAGCCGAAGCCCCAGGCGCCGAGCAGCACAGGTCGTATGACCTCCAACGAGAAGTAGGCGAAGATCGCGACCGAGAAGGCGAACGGCACATGCAGGCCGATGCCGAGCTTGCGGCAGATCTCCACCTCGCGCAGCGCCCAGGACGAGAAGGCCCCGAGTGCGCAGATCGTGATGAGCTGCCAGAGCCCGCCCTCCTTCAGCGGCGCGAGCGCCAGGCCGTAGGAGATGTCGGGGGGCGCGATCGAGATCTGCCAGACGTTCCACGTCGGCCCGAGCGAGGCGCCGTAGACGATCAGCGCGGTGCCGACGAAGGAAAAGAAGATCGTCGTGATCCCGAAGAAGCCGACGAAGAACGGTCCGACCCAGAAGTCGAAGAGATCGCCGCCGATGAGCGTGCCGCCGGGCACGCGGTATTTCCGCTCGAAAGAGAGCATCGCCATGACCAGAAGCCTCCCGCCAGCGCACGGCGCGTATCACCGTCCGCATCGTGGTCGACGGCGGCCCAGCGCATGTCCGGCGCCGCCATCGATCGTTTTATATCCTACCTTCGTCCGCTACTTGGCGGGCGAGGGCATCGGCGACATCTCGCTGGCCGCCGAAGCCGTCTTCGCATGAGGCCCTTCGAGCCAATTGAAGCGGTCCGTCGAGAGCAGGATGAAGTGGATCAGAAGTGCCAGTCCGAACAGGAACGTGAACAGAGCGATCAGCGTCCTGCGGGGATCAAACAGCAGCCAAACACGCCACATGATCGTTCTCCTTAGGTCAGAGCGGTGAGAGCGTGATGGATGATCTCCATCGACGTCTTGTATCCACCGACCGGCGGCAGCCACGGACGCCAGATGTACACGAGCACGTGCGCGACGACCGCGACGGCTGTGAAGGCGAGGAAGCTGGTCACGAAGATCTGGTGGAACTCACGAGCTTCTGGCTCGGTCATGCCTGATATGGAGACGTCGCGTCCCGGGACATCAGCCATGTTACCCTCCTTTTCTGATGGCCTTGCGGCCGTTACCGCGCAGGACCTGGCGGCGGGATCGTCGCGGCGGCGTACCGCAGCGACGGCTTATGCGCCCGGGGACCCGGACGAATTGTTTGGCGCAGGACTAGCCCCAGAAGGCCAGCTGCGCCGTGGTGCCGGCGCCGGCGACGGCATCGGCGAAGATCGAGCGGTGCGGCACGTCGGCCCGCCAATAGGCGGGGAACAGCCGCGCCATCAGCGCGATCGGAAGGTAGATCGCGAACGAGAGCGCGAAGATCGTCTTGAACTGGACGCCGTCCCAGTCGCGGGCGGGGCCCGCGGGAGCGGCGAGGCGACGAGCATTCATTTCGATCCTCCTCGAGGTGTCAGATGTCGTGGTCATGCGGGCGCCCCCGCGAAAGCATTCGCCGAAGACTCGACGTGATCGGCGGTGACGCGGCTATCGCCACGCTCCTGGGCGACGCCTTCGGCCGCATCGCGCAGCCGCTTGGCGGCGGAGATGCGCACCAGCACCGGCTGCGCGTCGACGAGCGTCTCGAGCGCGGCGCGCGCGGCGTCGTCCCAGGAAAGATCGCGGCGCGGCGCCTCGGCGAAGCGCGAGGGGGTGGCCGCGACCTTGTCCATCGCGGTCGCGAGCGGCAGGATGTGGAAGAGCGCGTCGAACAGCGCGTTCGCCACCTCCTGCACGAGCCAGGTCGCGCCCGAATAGCCCATGACCGGCGTGCCGGTGTGGCGGCGGATGATCGCGCCGGGGAACGACAGCGGGATGTAGCTCGCTCGGGAGCCCGCTTCGGCGAGATACATGCGCTCGTTGTAGGAGCCGAACAGCACGAGCGGCGGCTTCGTCTTGCAGAGCGCGCGCACTTCGTCGTTGTCGGTCTTGGCGCCGGGCTTGCGGCCGATCGCGAAGGTGCAGGGCAGCCCCAGCTCGTCTTCCAGGAAGTGCCGCACGCCGCGCGCATAGGTCTCGCTCGCGACCACCGCGAAGGTGGCGGTGCCGAAGAAATCCTGCGTCACCGAGCGCCACAGGTCCCACAGCGGCTTGATCGTCGTGTGCTTCTCGCGCTCGATGAAGGGCTCAGGGTCGAGCCCCGTCAGCTCGCCGAGCGAGCGCAGGAACTTGGTCGTCGAATGCAGGCCGATCGGCGCCTGCAGGTACGGCCGGTCCAGCTGCTCGCAGAGCAGGCGGCCGAACTCGCGGTACATGCAGATGTTGACCTCGGCGTTCGCCAGCTTGCCGACATCGGCGATGTGGCTGCCGAGCGGGAAGGTCATCGCGACCTCGCAGCCGATGCCTTCGACGAGGCGGCGGATCTCGGCGAGATCGGACGCCATGTTGAAGGTGCCGTAGATCGGCCCGATGATGTTGACCTTGGGCTTGGCGCCCTCGGCCCGGGGCTTGTGCGCCGGCATCTTCTTCGGACCGAACTCGGTCCAAAGCCAGTTGATCGCGCGGTTGGCCGACTGCCATTGATCCTCGTCGATCGTGCGCGGCAGGAAGCGCTTGATGTTGGTGCCTTCCGGCGTCCCGCCGCCGCCGATCATCTCGGCGATCGAGCCGGTGACGACCACCGAGGGCATCGTCGGATCGAGCACGGCATTGGCGCGGCGCATCGCGCCCTCGGTGCCGGTCTTGCCGAGCTCTTCTTCCGACAGGCCGGTGACGACGATCGGCAGCTCGTGCGGCGGCAAACCATCGGTGTAGTGCAGCACCGCCGTCACCGGTAGGTTCTCGCAGCCGACCGGACCGTCGATGACGACCTGCAGGCCCTTGATGGCCGTGAACGCATAGACCGCGCCCCAATAGCCCCCTGCCCTGTCGTGATCGAGGACGAGCATCAGGCCGGCCCTCCCAGATCCTGGGTCTCAGCCGCACGCTGCTTGGCCTTAATGTCGAGCGCCTTCTTGTACTTCTCGCGGAACTCCGGCCGATCGACGGGCGTGTCTTGCCAGACGCCGGCGGTGTGCTCCGTGCCGACGTCCTCGAAGAAGGCCTTCATCGCATCGAAGCGCGGCTTGGAGGCGATCGCGGCGTTGACGACCTCGGCGAGCGAGCCCGCGCCCATCATGCCGAACAGCGGCCGCGCCGAAATGAGGTTGGTGAAATAGAGCGCCGGAATGCCCTTGGCCTTGGCTTTCTGCACCAGCGGCGTGGTGCCGATCGCAAGATCCGGCGCAAACGCCTCCATCGCCGCGAGGTCCTGCTCGAGCGAGGCACGGTAGGTGACCGGGATGCCGTGGGCGTCGAGCCATTCGCGGTCGGCTTCCGACCAGGGCGTGCGCGGGCAGGCCGTTCCGACGTAGCAGACGTCGGCGCCGCTCTCGACGAGGAGGCGCGCGACGAGCAGCTCCGAGCCTTCGTAGCCCGAGACCGTGATGCGGCCCTTGATCGGCTTGGCGGCCAGCGCGCCCTTGATCGCGGGCAGAAAGCGGTTCTTGGCGGCGTCGACCTTGTCCTGCGCGACGCCGCAGGTGCGGCCGATGGCGTCGAGCCAGGCGGCGGTGCCGTCGACACCGACGGGAGCGGAGCCGACGATCGGGCGCCCAGCTGCTTCAAACTCGCGCAGCGAGGCCTTGTAGAAGGGATGGATCGCGGCGACCGCGGCGCAGTCCAGCGCGGCATAGAGCTCCCGCCATTCGCGCGTCGGCACGACCGGGCCGGCGCTGAGCCCGAGCGGCTCGAGCAGCGCGCCGATGCCGACGGGATCGGCCGGAAACATCTCGCCGACCAGTGCGATCGACGGGCGTGCGCTGCGGCCCTTGTCGGGCGCCGCCACGGGGCCGGCCATGACCTCCTCGCGGGCATAGGCGAGCATCGCGCCGGCGAGCACGTCCTTGGCTTCCGCATGCGTCGGGATTCCGAAGCCCGGCACGTCGATGCCGATGATGCGGACGCCGTTGATCGCCTTCGGCAGCAGCCGCAGCGGCACGCCGGAGGCGGTGGGCACGCAGAGATTGGTGACGACGATCGCGTCGTAGTGCTCGGGATCGGCGAGCTGGTAGACCGCCTCGCGGATGTCCTCGAACAGCTTGCCGGTGACCAGCGTCTCGGAATTGAACGGCACGTAGCCGACCGAGCGCCGGGCGCCGTAGAAATGCGAGGTGAAGGTGAGGCCGTAGACGCAACAGGCCGAGCCCGACAGCACGGTCGCGGTACGCTTCATGCGCAGGCCGACGCGCAGCGAGCCGAAGGCCGGGCACATGCTTTGCGGCTGGTCGTGCGGCCCTTGCGGATAATCGGCGGCGTAGCGCGCCAGGATTTCGGACTTGCCCGCCTTCGACGCGGCTGCATGAATCTCCGCCTTGCCGGCGTGGCAGCCCGAGCCCGACGCGGAGACCGGCTCGCCGGCTTCCGACATCGTCACGTCTTCACGGTTGGGGGCGTCGTAATCCATGGCCATCAAACCGTGTCGTAGACGACTTCGAGGGACGGCTTGGTGACGTCGGCGCGGCCGCACATGTCTTCCATCGTCGCCGGCACGAGCACGACGTCGCGGCCGACGGTGTCGCCGGAGAAGAGGTTGAGCAGGCCATCCTGCGTCATCGGCTTCGGCCGCACCGGCGGCGCGTCGGCAACGTTCTGCGCGAGATCCTCGAAGACCGAGGCCCAGCGGTTGCCCGGCGTGCCGATGATCTCGTAGTTCGCGCTCTTCTTGCGAATGTCCTCGTCGGCCGGGATCGCCGCCAGCACCGGGATGCCCGCGCCCTCCGCGAAGGCTTGCGCCTCGCCGCTGTGATCGTCCTTGTTGATCACCATGCCGGCGACGCCGACATTGCCGCCGAGCTTGCGGAAATATTCGACCGCCGAGCAGACGTTGTTGGCGACGTAGAGCGACTGCAGGTCGTTCGAGGCGACGACGATGACCTTCTGGCACATGTCGCGGGCGATCGGCAGCCCGAAGCCGCCGCACACCACGTCACCCAGGAAGTCGAGCAGGACGAAGTCGAAGCCCCAATCGTGGAAGCCGAGCTTTTCGAGCAGCTCGAAGCCGTGGATGATGCCGCGGCCGCCGCAGCCGCGCCCGACCTCGGGGCCACCGAGCTCCATCGCGAACACGCCGTCGCGCTTGAAGCAGACGTCGGAGATGGTGATCTCGGCGCCGGCCGCCTTCATCTTGGCGGAGGTCTCGATGATCGTCGGGCAGGCCTTGCCGCCGAATAGAAGCGAGGTCGTGTCGCTCTTCGGGTCGCAGCCGATCAGCAGCACCTTCTTGCCCTGCTGCGCCATCATATAGGAGAGGTTGGCGAGGGTGAAGCTCTTGCCGATCCCGCCCTTGCCGTAGATCGCGATGATCTGCGTCTCCTTCTTCGCCGGCGCATCGGCATCGACCTGATGCACCGCATCCGGCTCGATCGCGGCCTCGGCACGAAGGGCATCCTTCATGCTGATCGGGGTCACAGCGTTCATGCCGCATCTCTCCAGTCGAGGACCATTTTGAGGCAGGCGGGATCGCCGAAGGCAGTCGCGTATGCCCTGCCGGCGTCGGACGCCGCGGCCCTGTGGGTGATCAGGCCTTCCAGCGACAGCGCGCCCGAGAGCGCCAGGCGACAGACCATCTCGAGGTCCTCTCGCTGCCATTGTGCTGCGATGCGCAGGCGCGCCTCGCGCATGAAAGCCGGTGGGAAGGCAAACGAGACCGGCTCGGCGTAGAAGCCGGCGAGGCAGATCTCGCCGCCGGGTGCCAGCCGCGCAACGAGCGTGTCGAGCACGGCGGGGTCGCCACTGACGTCGGTGATCGAGCGATAGTCGCGCCGCGGGTCCGACTCGGACCCGACGACCTCGTAGTCCTCGGCACCGTCGCGGCGGGTGGGATCGCGCTCCCACACCGTCGGCGCCGGACCGCCCATGGCGACCACGATGCGGGCGAGCAGACGACCCAGCGATCCGTGACCGACGATGAGCTCGGGGAAGCGCAAGCTCGACGACGACTGGGGTGCGCCGAGCGTGTGATAGGCGGTGGCGGCCAGCGCCAGCAGCACGCCGCTCTCGCCGAGCCCGGAGTCAAGCGCCACCACGCGGGCGGCCGGCACGACGAGATGCGAGGCGGCGGCGCCGAACAGGCCGCGCGCGCCTTTGAAAGCCGTGGAGCCGGGAACGAAGACCGTGTCGCCGGGCTTGAAGGTGCCGCCCGCATCCGCCGCGACGACGCGGCCGACGGCCTCGTAGCCTGGGACGAGCGGATAGCCCATGCCGGGGAAGGCCGGCATGCTGCCGTTGTAGAGCAGCCGCTCGGTGCCGCTCGAGATAGCGCTCCAGTCGAGAGCGACCGTCAGATCGGTCGGCCCGGCATCGACGAGCGCCAGCTCGCGCTGCTCGATGCTTTTGGGCTCTGCCAAGACAATGGCGTTGGTCTGCACGATCGCGTCCCCGCCTGTGAGAAGCTCGTCTTCTGCCTAGAAGCGCTTCCTTAGTGTCACTCTAAGCTGACACTTCTTGTTGTCAATCTCGCCTTACTGCTCGATTGCGGATTCCGGCGCTTTTCTGGGCGACGAGCAGGCTCGTCAGCATCGGCCGTGCTGTTGCGATGCAGCGCACACGGGCAAAGCCCGCAGCATAAAGCCGTCTGGTGAGGTCGCCTTCCGAGCGGGGGCGGCCGCGCTGCATTGCGAGAAGGTACATCGAGAAGTACGCCCCGACGTGCTCGGCGCCGGGCACGTCGGCCATCGGCTCCGCCAAAAGGAGGATGCCACCCGGCGGCAGCGCCGCGACGATCTTGGCGAGCAGCGCATCGAGATCGGCATCGTCGAGGTCGTGCGCGACTCGCACGAGCGACATCAGGTCCGCGCCCTCTGGCAACGGATCGTGCTTGTAGTCGCCGCCGATCGCCGTCGCGCGACCAGCCAATCGTTCGCGCTCGAACTTTGCCGTGGCGCGCTCCGCCACCGCGGGAAGATCGAACAGGATCACGTTTAGATCAGGCCGCCGGTTGGCCGCCGCGACGAGGAAATCGCCGCCGCCACCGCCGATATCGAGCAGGCAGGCGTGATCGACGAAGGGATAGGCATCGAGCACGTCGTCGGCGAGCAGCGACAGCGAGGTCGACATCAGCTCGCTGTAGGGCGCGACCGAATCGGCATCGAGCGCCGTCGCATCGTCGGCGCCGGCATAGGGCCAGAACTTGGCCAGCTCCGTGTCGCTTTTCGCGCCCTTGAGCAGCGCGACGGGATCGGCGAGGTCGCGATAGAGCATCGCGTGATGCGCGATCATCGCGCCGATGCCGGGATTGCCGAGATAGGCCGCGCCGTGCACGCCGAGCCCGTAGCCGTCGCCGTGCCGCTCGACGAGCTGCAACGCGGCGGCCGATTCGAGCAGGCGCGTCATCGACGCGGGCGGCAGCTCGCATTGCGTCGACAGCGTCTCGGCGGCAACCGGGCCGCCGGCGAGTTTTTCCAGCAGCTTCAGCTCGACGCAGGCGAAAAGGATCTGCGAATAGACGAAGCCGGCGCAGATATCGAACAGGCTGGACGCCCGGCCGTGCGCGATCGGCCGCGTCAGCGGAAAGGTGGAGGCCCAACGTTGGAAGCCGGGCTGGCCCAGCATGCGGTTGCGCGTCTCGAACCAGCGGGAGCGCCATCTGGGACGCCCGGCATCCGGGCCCTTGGCGATGTTCGACATGGCGGTGCTCACGCGATCGTGCGGGTGGCAAGACCGGTGACGAGCGCTTTCGGCAGCAGCCGCCGCGCCTCGTGCTGGACGAGCGCCCGCATCGCTGATTCGCCGCGGCACGGCGGGATCGACGCGATGGCATGGGCGACGAGATCGTCGAGCCGCTGCACCGCGCCATCGAGGCCGAGCTCGGCGACCGCGTTGGGCCGGCCGAGCGCGGCGTCGCGGCCGGTCGGCTTGCCGCATTCTTCCGGATTCGAATAGGCATCGCCGATATCGTCGGCCGCCTGATAGGCCTCGCCCAGCGTCTCGCCCAGCTCGCGCCACGGCTCCGCCTCGACGCCCGCCGCCGCCGCGCCGGCGATAGCCGCGGCGCCGAACAGTGCGCCCGTCTTGGCGCGATGATAATGCCGCAGGTCGATGCGCGGCTCGCATTCCCAGGCCTGCCCGGCGATGATGCCGGCCGGTGCGCCGGTGGCGCGCGACAGCGTCATCACCAGCAGCGCGAGGCGGTGCGGCGCATGCGCGAGCAGGCCGATCGCCTGGAAGGACAGGAGGATGAGCGCGTCGCCGGAGAGCACGGCGAGCGGCTCGCCGAACGCCTTGTGCACCGACGGCTTGCCGCGCCGCGTCTCGGCATTGTCGAAGCACGGCAGGTCGTCGTGCACCAGCGAGGCGCAATGCATCAGCTCGATCGCGCAGGCGGCGGCGTCGGTGACGGAGGGGTCGTCCTCGCCGCAGGCCTGCGCGACAGCCAGGGTGAGGCGGGGCCGCACGCGGGCGCCGCCGGGAAAGACGGCGTGGCGCATGGCCGCGATGAGGCGTGGCGGGCACGACGGCACGGCGACGGTGTCGATCGTCGTCAGCAAGGCCTGCTCGATCCGTTCTGCCGCTTCCATGGCAGCCCTCCGATTGACGCGCCCCGTTCCCGTTGTCAGGCTACGTTGTCGGCGCGTGGTGTCAAGTTACATTGACACATCTTCGGTATGACATCTGACAGACGGCGAAGGAGGGTGCCATCACATGAGGGTCATTGTCGTCGGCGCCGGCATCGGCGGTCTCGCCGCCGCGCTCGATCTTGCGCGCCAGGGCCACGACGTCACCGTGCTCGAGCGCGCCGCGGCGCCGAGCGGCAAGATGCGCCAGCTCGTCGTCGACGGCGCCGCGATCGACGCCGGGCCGACGGTGCTCACCATGCGCTGGGTGTTCGACGAGCTGTTCGCCGATGCCGGCACCAGCCTCGACGCGCATGTGACGCTGGCCCCGGCCGAAATCCTTGCGCGCCATGCGTGGGGGCCGGACGAACGGCTCGATTTGTTCGCCGATCTCGAGCGCTCCGTCGCGGCGATCGAGGCTTTCGCCGGCAAGCGCGAGGCCGAGGGCTATCGCGCCTTCGCCAGGCGCGCGCAGGAGATGTTCGAGACGCTGGACGGGCGGTTCATCCGCGCGCAGCGGCCGCGGCTCGACCAGCTCGTCGCCTCCTACGGGCTGACCGGCCTCGGGGGTCTGCGCAAGATCAGCCCGTTCAACATCCTCTGGTCGGCGCTGGGCGAGCATTTTTCCGACCCGCGCCTGCGCCAGCTGTTCGGCCGCTACGCCACCTATTGCGGCTCGTCGCCGTTCCTCGCGCCGGCGACGCTGATGCTGGTCGCGCATGTCGAGCGCGCCGGCGTCTGGTATCCGCAGGGCGGCATGCACGTGCTAGCGCAGGCCGTCGCTGGCCTCGCAGCGGCGAAGGGCGTCACCTTCCGCTATGCCACCGAGGTGACGCGTATCGAGACGGCGGGCGGCGCGGTTTCGGGCGTCCAGCTCGGTACCGGCGAGCGGCTGGCCGCCGATGCGATCGTCTTCAACGGCGATGTCGCGGCGCTGACCTCGGGCCTGCTCGGCAAGGACCTCGCGAAAGCGGGACCCAGCGCACCGCGCGCCGCCCGCTCGCTCTCCGCCGTCACCTTCGCCATGCGCGCGACGACGCGCGGCTTTCCGCTGGTTCGCCACAACGTCTTCTTCTCGCGCGGCTACGAAGCCGAGTTCGCCGCGATCTTCGATCGCGACCGCATCCCGGACGAGCCGACCGTCTATATCTGCGCGCAGGATCGCGGCGATGACGACAGCCCGCCAGGCGGCCCGGAGCGGCTGCTCTGCCTCGTCAACGCGCCCGCCAGCGGCGACGCGCGCGCCTTCAGCCCAGAGGAGATCTCGCGATGCGAGAGCAGCATGCGATCGGTTTTCGGCCGGTCGGGCCTGACGATCGAGAGCCTGGCGAGCGAAGTGACGCATCCCGGCGGCTTCGAGACGCTGTTCCCGGCGACGGGGGGCGCGCTGTACGGGCCGGCCTCGCACGGATGGCAGGCGTCGTTCCGACGCGGGGCCGCGCGCAGCAAGGTGGCGGGGCTCTATCTGGCGGGGGGCAGCGTGCATCCGGGGCCGGGCGTGCCGATGGCGGCACTATCGGGCCGGCTGGCGGCGGCGGCGCTGCTGCAGGACCGCGCTTCGACATCACGCTCCCGCAGAACGGCTATGCCTGGTGGTACGTCGATGCGCTGAGCGCCGACGGCCAGCACGGGCTCACCATCATCGCTTTCATCGGCAGCGTATTCTCGCCCTATTACGCCTTCGCCCGTGCCCGCGGCGGCGGCGATCCCGAGAACCACGTGGCGATGAACGTTGCGCTCTACGGCACCCCGCATCGCTGGGCGATGACCGAGCGCGGCCGTCGCGATCTCGCCCGCACCGCGCGCGAGATCGAGATCGGTCCCAGCGCGATGCGATGGTTCGGCGACGAACTGCATATCGAGATCGACGAGACGACGGCGCCCCTCCCCTCGCGCCTGCGTGGGCGCATCACGGTCAAGCCGCGCGGGCTGGCGACATGCCGCTTCGCGCTCGACGCCGCGGGCCGGCACCGCTGGCAACCGATCGCCCCGCTCAGCGACGTCACCGTCGCATTCGAGGCGCCGGCGCTGCGCTGGACCGGCACCGGCTATTTCGACACGAACGACGGCGACGAGCCGCTCGAGGCCGCGTTCCGCTCGTGGACCTGGTCGCGGTTCGACCTCGGCGACCGGGCGCGCATCTTCTACGACGTGATCCCGCGCGATGGGGCCGAGCGTGGCCTGTCGCTCGACGTGCGCGGCGCCGAGATCGTCGAGGCGCCCGCGTTACCCTATCAGCGGCTCACGACGACGGGCTGGCGCATACCCCGCGCCGCACCCTGCGAGTCCCGCGGCACGCCGGCCCTGCTGCAGACGATGGAGAACGCGCCCTTCTACGCGCGCTCCGCCGTTCGTGCCCGTATCGACGGTGCCGATCGCGACGGGGTGCACGAGACGCTGTCGTTGTCGCGGCTGGTGAACCCGGCCGTGCGCTTCATGCTGCCGTTCAAGATGCCGCGCTGGGCGCGATGACGCCGCGCCAACGTCATTCCGGGGCGGCGAAGCCGAACCCGGGTTTGCGCCGATGATTGAAGTGTTCGGCAGCTGCAAACCGGATCGTTCGAGCACACCGGTTCCGGGTTCTCGCTGCGCTCGCCCCGGAATGACGGCTATTTCTCCGCCTCGTTCTTCTCGGCTTCGGCCTTCTTCCCGTCGCGGCGGGTGCGGCGCAGCTCGAACACGCCCCAACCGAAGACGAGCCCGAAGATGAGAACGAGCTCGATCAGTCCGCCCGTGCCGCCCACCACGAGCCTCCCGGCAGGCCGTGCTCGAGACGGCGGCGCTCGACGCGTTGGAGCAGGTCGAGGGCCCACAAGACGCGCTCGCCGTATCTGAGACGCGGCAGCTTCGGCTCCGGCGTCACCGCCTCGATCAGGAAGCGCGCCTCCTCGATGAGCGGCCACGCGCCGTAATCGTCGCGCCGGCGGGCCGGCGTCGCCGCGCGCGCAAGCAAAGCGAGCTTCCGCGCGCTCGGCACGACGGCGCGGCTATTGACGGAATCATAGCCGCGTTGTGCGACCTCGCGGCCGATCTCGGCATACAGCAACCCGGCGGCGCGGATGCCAGGGCGGCAGGCCAGCGGCAGCGCGGCAATGCCGGCCTCGCCCGCGCGATAAAGGCGTGACGCTTCGGCGAGAAGGTGGGAGACCAAGCCACCTAGCACCGGCGTGAATTGCGGGTCGGCGAGGAAGGCGTCGGGATCGATGCCGGCTTCTTCGAGCCAGTCGAGCGGGAGGTAGAGCCGGCCGGCCCGCGCGTCCTCGCCGATGTCGCGCGCGATGTTGGTGAGCTGCATCGCGGCGCCGAGATCGCAGGCCCGGGCGAGCGCGGCGGGCTCGCGCACGCCCATCACCAAGGCCATCATCACGCCGACCGTGCCCGCGACGCGGGCGGCGTAGGCATGCAGGTCGGCGAGACTGGCGTAACGCCGCCCTTCCGCGTCCCACGCCAGGCCTTCGAGCAGTGCGGCGGGGATCTCGAGCGGGATCTCGAAGCGCGCGACCGTCTCGGCGAAGGCGCGGTCGGCCGGCAGCGGCAGCGGCACGCCGCGATAGGCACGATCGAGCCGCTCCTCCAGCCGGCGCAGGACGGCGCGGCGGCTGCGGTCGTACCCGGTGTCGAGATCGACGGCGTCGTCGGCGAGGCGGCAGAAGGCGTAGAGCGCGGTCGCCGCCTCGCGCACCGATGCCGGCAGCAGGTGCGAGGCGGCGAAGAAGGTGCGCGAGCCCGTCCGCAGTAGCGCGCGGCAGGCGGCGCGATCCTCGCGCGCAAGAATCATCGCCTCAGGAAAAAGCCGTGGCATGCGGGACGACCTTATCGAGGATGCGGGCGGAGGAGAGCACGCCGGGGAGCCCGGCGCCGGGATGCGTGCCCGCGCCGACGAGGAAGAGGTTTTCGACCTCCTCGCTGACGTTGTGCGGGCGGAACCAGGCACTCTGCGTGAGCACCGGCTCGAGGCCGAAGGCGGCGCCGTTGATCGAGGACAGATCGTCGGCGAAATCCTGCGGCGTCATCATGCGCGAGGTGACGATGTTGTCGCTCAAGCCCGGCAGCAGCGTCGCCTCGAGCTTTTCCGCGATCGCTCGGCGGTAGCGCTCGGCTGCAAGGCCCCAACCGGTGCCGCTCTGGAGGTGCGGCACGGGGGAGAGCACGTAGAACGCGTCGCAGCCGTCCGGCGCCAGGCTCGGATCGGTGGCCGTCGGGCGATGCAGGTAGAGCGAGAAGTCATCTGCAAGATGCTTCTTCGTAAAGATGTCGTCGAGCAGGCCGCGGTAGCGGGGCCCGAGCGAAATCGTGTGATGCGCAACATTCTCGTAGCGGTGCTTCGTCCCGAAGTACCAGACAAAGAGGCCCATCGAATAGCGCGCCTTGTCGAGGCGCTTGTCGCTCCAGCGTTTGCGCGACGGCGCCGGCAGCAAGTGGCGGTAGGTCGCGGCCGAGTCGGCGTTCGAGACGACGATGTCGGCATCGAGCGTCTCGCCCGAGGCGAGCCGCACGCCGACGGCACGACCATCCGCGACGAGGATCTCGTCGACGGCGGCGCGGGTGCGGACGCTGCCACCCTGCCCTTCGATCAGCCCAACGAGGCCGGTGACGAGCTTCCCGGTGCCCCCCATCGCAAAGTGCACGCCCCAGCGCCGCTCGAGGAAGCAGATCAAACAATAGATCGAGGTCGCGGAGAACGGATTGCCGCCGATGAGCAGCGGGTGGAACGAGAAGATCGTCCGCAGCCGCTCGTCCCTCATGAAGCTCGACACGTAGCCGTAGACGGAGCGGTGGCTCTTCAGCTTCACCATCGCCGGCAGGATCTTGGCCATGTCACGCCACGACGAGAACGGCACGTCGCCGAGCTGCTCGAAGCCGATCTTGAAGATCGTCTCGGAGGCTTGCATGAAGCGCTCGTAGCCGGCGACGTCGCCCGGCGAGAAGCGCGCGACCTCGGCGCGCATCGCCTGCGCGTCGCCGGTGTAGTGGAAGACGTCGCCGTTCTCGAAGCGGATCTCGTAGAACGGAGAGACGGGCCGCAGCTCGACATCGTCGGCCAGGTGCTTGCCGCAGAGCGCCCACAGCTCCTCGAACAGGAACGGCGCGGTGACGATGGTCGGCCCGGCATCGAAGGTGAAGCCATCCTGCCGGTAGACCGCCGCGCGGCCGCCGAGCAAGGCGCGCTTCTCCAGCACCGTGACGCGATAGCCGCGCGCGCCGAGCCGCACCGCCGCCGCCAGGCCGCCGAAGCCGCTGCCGATGACGATCGCGTGCGGCCGGCTTTCCGCGGGAGCGGGCGGCGGCAGCTGCGTCTCGGCATCCAAGGTCGCCAGCGTCATGCGCGGATGTGTAACACGAAGTTGACACTTCGCCAGCCGTTTGTGGCTCTGTCTAAGGTGCGGCTTCGCGTCCTGGCCGCCTTGGCCGACGCCGATTTCTTCGCCTATCGGGGCACCCGATAACTGTGTGCGACATTTTCGGCGTTCCGCCCCCAGGTCCGGGCCGTCATGGTCGCGGCTAGCGCCGCGCTCACCAAGGCCGGCAAACAATGAGGGCGGAATGAGCCCCTCGCGTTCGGGAGACATCGAGATGGATAGACGCGCCTTTCTCGGCAGCGCGGCGCTCGGGGCGGGCGGGATCGCGGCGATGGCCAGCGCGGCCCGCGGCGAGGGCGAAGCCTATGCTTCGGGTTCCGACAAGGGCAAGCCGGGCGAGGGCGGCGCGGCGCGCCAGTCCGTCGAGCTGCCGCCGGGCGCCAAGGTCGCCTATCACAACCCGCAAGACGTCGGCGCGATGCCGGACTTCCATTACGCGATGGACGCGACAGCGCCGAAGGTCACCTCGGGCGGCTGGGCCAAGGAGGCGACCGTCCACCATTTCCCGATCGCCAAGGGTCTCGCGGCGGTCCACATGTTCCTCGATGCCGGCGCCTCGCGCGAGCTGCACTGGCACGCGATCGCCGCCGAATGGGCCTTCGTTATCGACGGGCAGTGCCAAACCGTGGTGCTGACGCCAGAGGGCACGAGCGAGATCAACAATTACAAGCCGGGCGACCTCTGGTTCTTCCCCAAGGGCCACGGCCATTCGATCCAGACGATCGGCGACAAGCCCTGCCACTTCCTGCTGTCGTTCGACAACGGCGCCTTTTCCGAGCACGGCACGTTCTC
Organism: Beijerinckiaceae bacterium; assembly: GCA_965277735.1. Classification (GTDB taxonomy): domain Bacteria; phylum Pseudomonadota; class Alphaproteobacteria; order Rhizobiales; family Beijerinckiaceae; genus RH-AL1. The sequence goes on along the minus strand of CBDIDO010000003.1, from coordinate 712,576 downwards.
GATCACCGACTGGGTCAACGTCACGCCGAAGGACATGCTGGCGCTCGACTTCGGGATCCCGAAGGACGCGTTCGACGTGTTCCCGAAGGGAGAGACCTATATCCAGTCCGGCCCGGTCATTCCGATCTCCGAGGCGCTCGACGCGCCCTGGCCGAAGGAATCGACCCACAAGTTCCGCCTCACGACCGATCCGCGCGCGGTGCGCGACTTCGACGGCGGCACGTTCCAGCTCGCCACCGTCGACGAATGGCCGATCTCGAAATCGATGTCCGGCGCGCGCATGGTCATCAAGCCCGGCGCGATGCGCAAGCTGCACTGGAACGTCAACGCCAACGAGTTCCACTACTATCTGAAGGGCAAGGGCCAGGTGGCGATGTTCGGCTCCGGCGGACGCGGCAAGGTAGCCGAGTTCAGCCCCGGCGATGCCGCCTACATCCCGCAGGGCTTCGGCCACGCGATCAAGAATGTCGGCACCGAGGACCTCGAGATCATCCAGACCTGGGACAGCGGCAAGTTCGAGGAGATCGACCTCAACACCTGGATCCAGAAGGCACCGAAATATTTGCTGTCCAACAATTTCTCCGGCGTCCCGGACGGCACGATCGACAAGCTGAAGGGGTGATCGGCTCGCGGAGCTGATGGACAACGCGGCCGGCGTCATGCTCCGCCGGCCGCTCTCACCCCACGACTTGGACGGCCGCCCTCATCTGCGCATATCCCGCCGATATGCGTTTCGGCCGCAGAACTGATACGGTCGCCTCGGGATCGAGGAGATCGTCGTGGCTAGCATCCTGATCAGCGATTTCGATGAGACGCTTCACGAGCGTCTGAAAGAAGCTGCCGCGGCGCATCACAGAACGACAGAGGAGGAAGCGCGCGCGGTCCTCGCTGCCGCGGTCTCCCGCCCGCTGTCCACGACGCCGCGCGAGAACCTCGCCGAGGCGGCAAGGCGGTTGTTCGGGCCGGAGCATGGCGTCGAACTGGACATCCCTCCGAGGGGAAGTGGACCAGGACGATCGCCGCCGGACTTCTCCGACGGCTACTGAGCGGTCGCGCGTGTTTCTGCTCGACACCAACGTAATCTCCGAGCTGCTGCGCCCAGTCCCCGACCCATCGGTCGACGCCTTTGCCCGCGGCCTGCCGATCGAAGAGGTCGCGACAACGTCGATCAACGAAGCGGAAATCCGATACGGGCTCGCGAAATTGCCGACGGGTCGACGAAAGCGCGACCTTACGGCGCGGATCGACAAGTTTTTCGAAGACGTTCTGGCGGCCTACATCGTGCCGTTCGATAGCGCGTGCGCGCGAGCCTACGGCGACATTCGGGGATTGTGCGAGACTCACGGCCACATCATCGAGAACGAGGACATTATGATCGCCGCCATAGCCCGCGTCCACGCCGCGGTGCTCGTGACGCGCAACGTCAAACATTTCGCCCCGTGCGGCCTCAGCCTCATCAACCCGTGGGTTGCGCCGCCGCCGTAAGCGCCCCCACCTCGCGCGCAAATCCCAGCATCAGCGCCGCCACCGCTTCCGGCGCCTCTTCGTGCGCGAGGTGGCCGAGCCCGCGCATGATCTCGACCTTGGCGTGCGGCGCCATCTCGCGGACCTTGAACGCGTCCTCGGACTTGATCGCCTTGTCGCCCGACGCGGCCACCAGCAGCAGCGGCACGTCCAGCATGCCCATGTCGCGGGCGAGCGGCTGCAGGTCCCAATTCGCCATCATGCCGAGCGCGGCCGCGACGTGGTCCGGCGAGGCGACGATCGTGCGGTAGTGCTCGACCCCCTCGGCGTCGACGCTCGAGCCGGTGTTCTTGATCAGGCGCTCGATCGAGGCGCGGTCGCTGGCACGCCAGGCGAACAGGCGCGGCATCAGCGGGTTGAGGAACAGCAGCTTGGCGATCGGCGACAGGATCTTCGCCGCGTCGCCGCCATAGGGAGTCAGCGCACCGTTGAGGCTGATGAGCCCCTTGGGATGGATGCGGCAGTCGAGCGCCATGCGGATCATCACCGCGGCGCCGGCCGAGTGACCCGCCACCAGCACGGGATCGACGCCGAGCACCTGCAGCAGCGCGCAGACGCCCGCCGCCATGCCCGGCAGCTCGAGCAGCGCCTTGGGCGGCTTCTGCGTGAAGCCGTGTCCCGGCAGATCGAGCGCAACGAGCCTGAAGTGCGGCGCGAGCAGCGGCACGAGCCCACGCCACGAATGCGTCGCCGCACCGGTGCCGTGCAGCAGCACCAGCACGGGCAGCTGCGGATCGCCGATTTCCTGTACGTGCCAGTCGATGCCGGCGGCGTGGACGAAGCGGCTGGCATCGCGATTCGGCCAAGCCTGGCCGTCGCGTTCGAAGTCGAGCGCGTGAGGGGCGGAGAACATCAGCCGGCGACCTTGGCGAGAAAGGCATCGTAGACGGCGACGACCTCGCCGAGCCGCTCGAAATGCGGCATGGCGCCGGTCTCGAAGACCTGGATGGTCCAGCCGGGGCGACCCTCGACCTCGGTCTTGCGTTTGTAGTCGACGAAGTCGCCGCGCACGCCGTGCGCCATCCACACCGGCATCGCGAGCTCCTTGTAGAGCGTCAGCGAGTCGGCAGAAAACAGGAAGCCGGAGAGGAACGAGAACGGCGCGTGCTCGGCGCCCGGCTGATGGGCAGCGGCCCAGCCGTAGTCGAGCAGGCCTTCGTCGATGCGCTTCGAGCCGAAGGTCTTCTCGAGGAAATAACGCATCGAGATGCGGCTGGTCAGCGCGTCGAACAGCGGGCGGCCCCAGGCCGGGAACGAGACGACGTCGCGCACCGACGGCTTGCCGTAGGTCTCGCCGGCCGGCCCCTCGACCTCGCGGCGCGAGTCGAAGCCAGTCGGCGCGATCAGCCCGAGGCTGCGAAAATAGGTGGGGTGGTCGGTCGCCGCCCTCGCCGCGAACTCGCAGCCCAGCGACAGCGCGACGACGTCGATCGGGAAGGCGCCGTGCTTCCCCCGGATCGTCTCCATCATCGCGATCAGGGCATCCGTCATCAGCCGCGGCGTGTAGATGCGATCACGCCGGTCCGACAGACCGTAGCCCGGCAGGTCGAGCGCGTAGACCGGCCGGCTCTTGGCGTAATGGGCGAACAGCGGCCCGACCTCGTAGGCACTCGCCGCCGCGTTGACGCTGTGCACGAGCAGTAGCGGCACGCCCTCGTCCGGCCCGGCGGCATAGGTGGCCAGCTCGCCGAAGGGAACGTGCAGCGCGGTCATCTCGGCGTCCAGCGGAAGATCGAGCGGCACGTCGTGCGGCACCCGCAAGGCCGCCGAGCCGAGCCAGCCGGCGGAGAGGCCGAGCGGGATCAGGCTCCAGGTGGCGGCGCGCCGGAGCGGGCTGCGGGGCTGGCGGAACGGGCTGAGGCGAAAATCCATCCGGCTTCCTCTTGAGGCGCCGGCAGAACGTGCCGGCGCGATCAAACGTTGCCCGCCGCTTTCGGCGTAGCGGCCATCACCGCGCGGGAGAGAGCCTGCGCGTCGGCATAGGGCAGCGGGATGTAGCGCGCGCTCATGGCAGCGGCGAGACGGGCGGCCGCCTCGCCGGGCCGCGGCGCGATGTCGAGCACCAGGGGCGAGGCCCCGGCCGCCCGGAACAGCCGCGCCGCCGCGAGCGCGTCGGCCTCGGCCTCGGCGCGCCCGGCCCGGCCGGTGCGCCCGACATTGGCCTTGCCGTCGGTCAGGAAAACCGCGACCGCCGCCTGCCCGCGGCGTCGGCCGGCATCGACGACCTGCGCCGCCAGCTCGATCCCCGCGGCGAGCGGCGTGCCGCCGCCACCCGCCTGCCCCGCCAGCGCCCGCTTGGCCCGCACCAACGAGCGCGTCGGCGGCAGGATCAGCTCGGCGCCGTTGCCGCGGAAGGCGATCAGCGCGACCTGGTCGCGGCGAACATAGCATTCGGCGAGGATCAGCTCGACCGCGCCCTTCACCTCGGCGAGGCGATGCAGCGCGGCCGAGCCCGAGGCGTCGACGACGAAGAGCGTGAGCGTCTCGCTCTTCTCCTTGAAGCGCGCGACGCGAAAATCCTCGCGGCGCACGAGGACACGGCTGGCGCCAGCCGGGGCGGTGGCGCGGCGCAGGCGCTGCCAGGGGGCGGCGGCGCGCAGCGTCTCGACGATGGCGAGCCGCACGCCGTGGCCCGGCGCCCCGCGCCGCACGCCGGCGGGGCGGCCGCGCTTGGCCGAGGCGCGGGCGACGCCGGCGCGGCCGGGCGCCGCGCGCGGGCTCGTCGCGTCGAGCGACAGCGTGGCCAGGAGATCAGGCGGGATCGCCGCGCGCGTCGCCTCGACGACGAGGTCGGTCAGGTCCTGCGGGCCGGCGCTGAACTCGTCGGAGGTCTCCTCCGGCGGCGGCTCGGGCGGCGCCGGGTCGTCTTCAGGCGGCGGCTGGTCCGGCTGCTCGCTCTCCGGCGGCGCCGGCAGCTGCGTCGCGCGCGGCGCGATCACGAGCGCGGCGGCGAGCTCGAGGTCGTCGGCCGCGACTTCGTCGCGCCCGGCGAGCGCGGCCGCCGCCTTGGCGGCACGCAGCGCCAGCCCCGCGACGCGCAGCGAGGGCACGCCGAAGGCGAGCCCCGCCGCGGCGATCGCCTCGACGACGTCGTCGCCGGCAGAAACCGCCGGCAGGCGGGCGCGGGCGGCGGCGATGTCGGATGCGTCGGCGGCGATCTCGGCGGGGCGCAGCCCGGCGAGATCGAGGGAAAAGGCGAGCCGCTCGACGAGCGCGGCCGGGGCGCGCTCGTCGTCGACGCCCTCGTCGAGCAGGATGCAGGTGAAATCCGCGCGAGCCCGGGCCGCGATGCCGTCGCGCTCGACGACGATCTCGCCGGTGTCGAGGGCGCTCGCGACGAGCCCGGCCGCGCCGCCGGCGAGTCGCTCGGCCATCGGCACGACGAGGACGCCGCTTGCGGCCTCCGCGAGGAGGCCGCGCTCGGCGATCGGCCGCCCCGCGGCCAGGGTCGCCGCGAGGTCGAGGCCGCCGATCAGGCGGCCCTCGGCCACGCCGGGCGGCAGCCGCCGCCACGGGAGCGGCGCCGCGCCCGCCGCGCGGGCGAGGGCGGCGCGCAGGGTCGCAAGCCACGCGTCGCGGGCCGGCCCCGCCGGCGCGCGCAGCGTGGCGCCGCCGAGGCCAGGGTCGACGGCGAGGAGCGCGGCGGCGCCGAGCGCGAGCGCGCTGCGGGCGATGCCCTCGTGATCGGTATGTGCCGTGGCCATCCCTGCCTCTTGCGGGATCTCGCGCCCTCGCTTGGCCGCACCCTAGCGTCGGCTGCGAGTCCCGCAAGCTCCTTCATTCGCCACTCATGATCCGTCCAAGCGCTGCCGCAATCGAAGCTCACGCTGACAAGGTCGGACCGCAAACAAAAGGAGCATCCCCATGACCGCAGCCGTAGGCTCCTTCAGCGGGGCGCTGCATGGCTCGCGCGTCGCGACCCAGCGCACCGAGGCGCGCGCGGGCTTCGGCAAGGTGCCCGAGGTCGTGCTGTCGTTCTGGGTCATCAAGATCGCCGCGACGACGCTCGGCGAGACGGGCGGCGACGCGGTCTCGATGTCTCTGCATCTCGGCTATCTCGTCTCGACGGCGATCTTCGCCCTCGCCTTCATCGCCATCTGTATCGTGCAGGTCCGCGCGCAGCGGTTCCACCCGTTCCTGTACTGGGGCGTCGTCATCGCCTCGACGACGGTCGGCACGACGCTGGCCGACTTCGCGGACCGGTCGCTCGGCATCGGCTATATCGGCGGCTCTCTGCTGCTGTTCACGCTGCTGATCGGCAGTCTCGCGACCTGGTGGCTGGCGACGGGATCGATCTCGGCGAGCCACATCGAGACGCCGAAGGTCGAAAGCTTCTACTGGGTGACGATCCTATTCTCGCAGACGCTCGGCACCGCGCTCGGCGATTTCGCCGCCGACACCGGCGGCCTCGGCTATGCCGGTGGCGCGCTGGTGTTCGGCACCGCGCTCGTCGCCGTCTGCCTGCTCGCTCAGCTGACGAACCTGTCGCGCGTGGGTCTCTTCTGGATCGCCTTCATCCTGACCCGCCCACTCGGCGCCACCGTCGGCGACTTCTTGGACAAGCCGGTGTCGCACGGCGGCCTGGCGCTCGACCGCTTCTCGGCGTCGGCGATCCTCATCGCGTTCATCGTTGCCTGCATCGCGGTCTTCCCGCAGCGGGCCGGCGAGCACCCCGGCGCGAACGGCTAGCCGCGGTCCGCGATCGGAGGCTTGCGCGCGCGCCGGGCTTCGGGCGAGGCTCGGCGGGAAGGAGACGCCCATGCCCACCCTCGATCCACGCACGTCGTCGCTCGCCCTCATCGATTTCCAGGTGAAGCTGATGCCGGCGATCGATCGGGGCGACGCGACGGTCGCCAACGCGCGCAAGCTTGCCGACGCCGCCGCCCTCGTCGGCGTGCCGGTCGATCTACACCGAGCAATATCCCAAGGGCCTCGGGCCGACGGTGCCCGCGCTCGCCGCGCCGGCCGGCGCGCCGCTGCCGAAGATGTGCTTCGGCGCAGTCGAGGCCGAGGGCTTCCTCGATCATCTCGGCGCGGACCATGCCGTCGTGCTGGCCGGCGTCGAGGCGCATATCTGCGTGCTGCAGACGGCGCTCGGGCTCATCGCGCGCGGGCGCCGGGTCTATGTCGTGCGCGACGCGATCTCGTCGCGCCGGCCGGAGAGCGTCGAAGTCGCGGTGCGCCGCATGGAGCAGCAGGGCGTCGAGATCGTCACCACCGAGATGGTGATCTTCGAATGGATCGGCAGCTCGGCGCACCCGAAGTTTCGCGAGGCGGCGGCGCTCATCAAGTAGCCTGCGGCAGCGTCAGCCGGTTGATCGCCCATCTCCCGTCTTTCCGGGGCGCCGAAGGCGAGCCCGGAATCCAGGGACAACGCGGCCGGCAGGATGAGGCGCCGCGTCTCCTCCTGGAAGAACGTTGTTACGGGCTCTCGCTGCGCTCGCCCCGGAAAGACGGCGAGATCGAAGAGGCCTCGCCGGGTTGCACCGCTGCCTTCGATGGTCCACATAGGCGACGGGAGGTTGGCGGTGGACGTTCCACTCGCCAACCGGGTCAGGTCCGGAAGGAAGCAGCCCTAACGAGACCGGGCGGGTCTCTGTCCAGCCTCCCACTTTTTTCCCTTTCGGCGGCGGTCGGCGACCCTGGTGCGACACGCACCGGCGACATCGCGGGACAAGCCCATGCCCACTCTCTTCGCCGTCTATCTCGGCGGCCGCGCGACACGCTGCAACACCGAGCTGCACGACGTCGTCTTCGTCACCGGCGAGACGATCGAGGCGACCTACGAGCAGTGCCTCGACCTGTGGTTCGGCGCCGCGACGCGCCTGCATCTCGATTCCTACATGGCGCTCGATGTCGTCGACGGGCACAAGGTGTCGCTCGCCAAGGATGCGCCCGACAACGGCAAGGCGCTCTATTTCATCAACCTCGGCGGCTATGCCGAGGGCCAATTCACCGAGCTGCACGCCAACATGATCGTCGTCGCCAAGGATGCGGCCGAGGCCAAGGCGCGCGCCAAGAGCGAGCTGATGCAGGGCGGCGAGAGCGAGGTGCACACCGACGACCTCTACGACATCGACGATTGCCTCGAGGTCGGCAAGGTCGGGCCGTGGCACGTCGTGCTCGAGCCGACGGCTGCGGCTGGCGCGCCGGTGCCGGTCAACGGCTACCACATCATCCCGCAGGCGGTGATCGACGGCTACGTCACGCGGCATCCGGACAGAGCGCTGGCCGCCAACTAAAGGCGCGGCTCCCTTCTCCCCTTGCGGGAGAAGGTGGCGCGAAGCGCCGGATGAGGGGTCGCCTCCGAAGGGGTCTCGGCCCGGGCACACGCACTGTCCGGCACCGCCCCCTCATCCGCCCTTCGGGCACCTTCTCTCGCAAGGGGAGAAGGCAGATCGCGCCCAGGTTGGCGGCGAGGCCGCGGCGATCGAACTCGGATGCCTCGTCCGCGCGAATCTGCTCTAACCCGATCCCATGAACGCGCATGTCGGACGCATCGAGAGCGGGGAGAAGCTGCTGCGGCTCGCCGGGCGCGCCTTCGTCGCCGATCATTCCGGCGCGCTGTTCTGCCCGGAGGAGCGGCTGCTCCTCGTCGCCGATCTGCACCTGGAAAAGGGCTCGTCTTACGCGGCGCGGCGCGTCTTCCTGCCGCCCTACGACACGTCGGCGACGCTGGCGCGGCTCGCCGCTGTTATCGGGCGGCTGGCGCCGAAGCGGGTGATCGCGCTGGGCGATTCCTTCCATGACGCCAGCGCCGCGGGGCGGCTGATGCCGCACGACATCCAGGCGCTGCGCGCGATGCAGGTCGGACGCGACTGGCTGTGGATCGCCGGCAACCACGATCCCGCGCCGCCCGCCGCGCTCGACGGCGACCACGCGAGCGAGCTGACGCTGGGCGCCCTCACCCTGCGCCACGAGCCCTCGCTCGCGCCCGGCGCGGCCGAGATCGCCGGGCATCTGCACCCCGTCGCGATCGTCGGCGGGGCCGGCGCCGCGGTGCGCCGGCGCTGCTTCGTCGCGGATGCGTCGCGCTGCGTGATGCCGGCGTTCGGCGCCTATGCCGGTGGCCTCAACATGCTCGACCGCGCCTTCGCCGCTTTGTTCGGCGACGCCGAGCCCTTTGCCCACGTGCTCGGCCGCGCGGCGGTGTTTTCGGTGGCGCGGCGGCAGTGCCTGCTCGAGCGGAGCGTCATCGCCAGCTGGCGGTAGCCGGCCTCGGGTTGTGCACCCCGCGCCACACTCGCGCGCAAACCGCCCTTCAGGCTTCGTTTACCGAGCGGGCGGAATGTCTCGGCCTTGCGGCCGCCTTGATCGATCGATACGGCCGATTGTCGTGGGGCGGCGGACGCGCACGCCCCTATTCGAGAGTTGATGGCGCATGCGTTTCGTACGCCCCACTATTCGTCGGCTTGCCCTCGCGACCCTGGTCGTCGGCGCCGCCGCATCCCTCGCCGCCTGCGACGAAGGCAGCCCCGTCGACGATCTCGGCGGCATGGCTGGTTCCGCGCGCGCCTCGCATCCGCTCTCGGCGCGCATGGTCGCGCTGATGCAGGAGAAGGGCGTCTCGCCGTCCTCCGCCGTGCTGATCCGCACGTACAAGAAGGACGCCGAGTTCGAGGTCTGGAAGATGAAGGCGGACGGCCGCTACGTCCTCTTCAAGACCTTCCCGATGTGCCGCTGGTCGGGCCAGCTCGGGCCGAAGATGGCCGAGGGCGACCGCCAGGTGCCGGAAGGCTTCTACCGGATCACGCCGGGCCAGATGAACCCGGTCTCGCAGTACTATCTGTCCTTCAACGTCGGCTATCCCAATGCCTACGATCGCGCCCATGGCGCGTCGGGCGGCTCGATCTTCGTGCACGGCGCCTGCTCGTCGGCCGGCTGCTTCTCGATGACCGACGAGCAGATCGACCAGATCTACGCCATCGCCCGCGAGGCCTTCACCGGCGGCCAGCAGTCGATCCAGATGCAGTCGTATCCCTTCCGCATGACGGCCGAGAACATGGCCAAGTATCGGAACGATCCGAACATCGAGTTCTGGAAGCAGCTGAAGGAAGGCGCCGACAACTTCGAGGTCGCCAAGCAGGACGTGACGGTCGGCGTCTGCGCGCGCCACTACGTCTTCAACACGACGACGCCGGCCAACCACATGGACCCGGCCGGCCCCTGCCCCGCCCTGCAGCATGACGGCATCCAGAACGAGGTCGCCGCGCGCGAGGCCGACGACGACGCCAAGATCGCCAAGCTCGCCGCCACCACGCCGGCGATGCGCACGATCTACGCCGACGGCGGCCAGAACGCCTTCTTCACCGGCACCCATGCCGCCGACGTCAGCCGCCCCGAGGCGCTGACCGCCGGCGCGACCGACTGGCTCGTCGAGCCGGCCTCGGGCAAGGCGACGTCGCCCGTGGTGAAGGTCGCTGCGGCCCGCAAGGCGGCGAAGGTCGCGAAAGTGGCCAAGTCGAAGCCGGCCGATCCGGCTGCAGCCGACAAGTCCGAGCGGACCAGCTCGATCAAGGGCAAGTCGCAGGCGGCGCTCTAGCAGCCGCCTGCCCTTCTTCCCGCAAGCGGAGAGAAGGAGGAGCGTCAGTGCCCTTCCCGCAGGAAGAGAAGGCGCCGCCCGTGCAACAGCCCAGGTATGGCGGCCGGCAGTGGTATGGCGGCCGGCAGCGGTTCCTTTGCCACGGAGCGCGCAAACCCAGGCTCTTCCTGGTTCGATAGCTCCGGCTTCGTTGCGTCGAACATCGCGACCTTGCTGCAGCCGCCATCGGCGATGGTCATCGCCGTCTCGCGGCGCACGGCGGCTTCGATCTCCCCGTCGCTGGCCGTCACGCCGTCGCGCATGAACTCGAGCAGGCGGTGATGGCCGTCGTTGGCATCGGTCGCGTCGCAGACCGCGGCGACGAGCAGGTAGCGGCCGGTGTCGATCCAGCGGCCTGGGGCGCAATTGCCCCATTGCTCGGTGACCGTGTTGGCCTTGCAGCGCTCGACCGCCGTCTCGATGACGTCGACCTGGCTGGAGCCGATGAACGAGGCACCGGGCCGGCTGCCGCTCTCGAGCGGCGCGCCATAGACGACGACGGCGCCGTAGGGCTGCTCGGCCCGGGCGGGAGCGGTGAAAGCGAGAGCTGCAACAGCCAGAGCGGCGAAAAGCCAGAAATTGCGCACGGGAATCCTCATGCAGAAATGTCTTGACCGACGCATTTTGGCCACGAGGTGGGAAAAGGCAATAGCCCGATTGGCGCTCTTCCGTGTCCAGTGGCGTTCAGAAAGAGGCCGTCATTGCGAGCGAAGCGAAGCAACCCAGGGGAGGTAGAAGGAAACCTCAGGTTTCAAGCCCGGCAACCCCTGGGTTGCTTCGCCTTCGGCTCGCAATGACGCGCCTCGATGTCGACCGTCGCAGACCTTCCTGGAACCACCCTCATCCGACCCCGCTTCGCGGGGCACCTTCTCCCGCAAGCGGGAGAAGGAAGAGCCTGCGGCTGGAACGTCCGGGTTACTTCAAAACCAGGCTGGTGAACGGCCAGACGTAGGCCTGCAGCATCACAAGCACACCCACCAGGCAGGCGAGCGCGATCGAGTGCTTGAAGACGAAGCGCAGGATCGTGCCCTCGTGGCCGTACCAGTTGGTGGCGGTCGAGGCGACGACGATCGACTGCGCGTCGATCATCTTGCCCATCACGCCGCCGGACGAGTTCGTCGCCGCCATCAGGATCGGCGACAGGCCGAGCGCGTTCGCCGTCACGGTCTGCAGGCCGCCGAACAAAACGTTCGAGGCCGTATCCGAGCCGGTCAGCGCGACGCCGAGCCAGCCGAGCAGCGCGGCGAAGAACGGGTAGATCACCCCGGTATGCGCGAAGGCGAGGCCGAGCGTCGCGTCGAGGCCGGCGTAGCGGGTCAGCGTACCGATCCCCAGCATGGCGGCGATGGTGATCAGCGAGGTCGCCGTCAGCCGCAGGGTGCGCAGGTAGGCGCGGGCGAGTTGCAGCGGATTGTAGCCGATGACGATGCCAGCGATGATCGCGGCGACGAGGATACCGGTGCCGGTCATCGTCAGGATGTTGAACTTGAACACCGCCGCTTCTAGCGTCGGCTTCGGCACCGCCGGCGGCATCTTCTGGATCAGCTTGTCGAGCCCAGGCACCGCGTATTTCGGCAGGTACAGGCCGTCGGCGAACTTCTTGAACGTCTCGGTGCCCCAGGTGAACACGACGACGCAGAGGATGACCCAGGGGAGCCACGCCTGCAGCACGGTGTGCTCGCGATGGGTGTCGAAAATCTCCGGCGCCTTCGATGTGTCCATCGTCTGCGCGCTGGTGTCGTTGTGGCGGGCGCCGAGCGCGGCGCTCTCGTAGATCTCGGCCGGCTGCCAGACCTTCAGGAAGAGCACGAGCGCGCCCATCGAGACGAGCGAGGCGACGACGTCGACGAGCCAGGGGCCGTGGTAGTTCGAGACCAGGAACTGGGCAATGGCGAAGGTGACGCCGGCGACGAGGATGGCCGGCCAGATCTTCAGCATCGCGCGCGGGCCGCAGAACGCCCAAATTACCCAGAACGGCACGATGAGCGAGAAGAACGGCAGCTGGCGGCCGACCATCGCGCCGAGCGTGATCGGGCTGAGCCCCGTGGTGGCGCCGAGCACGACGATCGGCGTGCCGAGCGCACCATAGGCGACCGGCGCCGTGTTGGCGATGAGCGACAGGCCGGAGGCCGCGAGCGGCGAGAAGCCGAGCCCGATGAGGATCGCGCCGGTGACGGCGACGGGTGTCCCGAACCCCGCCGCCCCTTCGAAGAAGGCGCCGAAGCAGAAGGCGACGAGCAGCAGCTGCAGCCGCCGGTCCGGCGTGATGCTGGCGATCGAGGTCTGCAGGACGGCGAACGAGCCGTTCTCGACCGTCAGGCGGTAGAGGAAGATGACGTTGAGGATGATCCAGCCGATCGGAAACAGGCCGGTGGCGATACCGAAGATCGAGGCTTTCGTCGCCATGGCGACCGGCATGCCGAAGGCGAGCGTCGCGACGAGGAAGGCGGCGATCAGCGCGGCGATGGCGGCGAGATAGGCCGGGACCTTGCCGGCGGCGATGAGGCCGAGCAGCACGATGATCGGGATGGCCGCCACAAGGGTGGACAGGATCGCGTTGCCAAACGGATCGTAGGTCTGGCTCCAGATAGCGGTATTCACTGACGTTTCCCCGGCGGGTCTTCTGCCCATCCGCCTTCAAGCAGGCGCGCGTCTCGCTCGCAACGTGACGTTCGGCAGGCAACTAGTTTTCTTCCAGGTCACGAGGCTTCTATGTCATGATCGAAAATCCCGATGACCGCCACGCAGACTTGGACGCGCCGCGCGAAGGCGAGATCGTGTCGCCCGGCCCGCTCGCCGCCGACGCCACCCTCTGCTTCATCGGCCGCATCGCGACGCCGTGGACCTCGCGCGCCGCCTGCCCGCGCCGCGGCGATGCGGAGGCAGGCCCGCTCTGCCGGCTGATCCTCGATCCGCGCTGGCTCGCTGCCTGCGACGGCCTGGAGCCGGGCGCCGAGTTGCAAGTGCTCTACTGGATGCACGAGGCGCGGCGCGACCTCGTGCGGCTGACGCCCGGCCACGGCGCGGCGCGCGGGCCCTTCGCGCTGCGCGCCCCGACGCGGCCGAACCCGATCGCCTCGTCGCGCGTGGTGCTGATCGCGCTGAACGGCGCCGTGCTGGAGGTGCGCGGGCTCGATTGCCTTGACGGCACGCCGCTCCTCGACATCAAGCCGTGGAGGGCGACGTAGCGCTGCACCTTCTCCCGCAAGCGGGAGAATGAGAGGCTGCGGCGCTTCCTCGGACGCGATCGGAGCCTGAGCGATGCCCCTCGACGCCGCTTCAAAACCGGCGCGCCTATGCTAGACCATTCAGATGACTGAGAGCTCGACCTTCGTGGAGGACGACGCCGTTCGCCTGCGCGACCGGCGGACGGCGAGCCTCGTCGAGGCGCTGGGGCGCCGCTCGATCGTGCTGATCGGGCTGATGGGCTGTGGCAAGAGCTCGACAGGCCGCTGCCTCGCCCGCCGGCTCGGGCTCGATTTCGTCGATGCCGACTGCGAGATCGAATGGGCCGCCGGCATGTCGATCTCGGAGATCTTCGAGAAGCACGGCGAGGCCTATTTCCGTGACGGCGAGCGCCGCGTGATGGCGCGCTTGCTCGGCGACGGCCCAAAAGTGATCGCCACCGGCGGCGGCGCCTTCCTCAACGAGCAGACCCGCGCGCAGATCGCGGCGGGCAGCATCTCGCTCTGGCTCAAGGCCGAGATCGACGTGCTGTGGCGTCGCGTCCGCCGCCGCTCGCACCGCCCGCTGCTGAAAACCGATGACCCGGAAGCGACGCTTCGCGCCTTGATGGACAAGCGCTATCCCGTCTATGGACGCGCCGACGTCACCGTGATCTCGCGCGACGGCCCGCACGAGGCGGTCGTCGAGGACGCGCTCGCCGCGCTCGAATTCCACCTGCGCTTCTCTCCCGAGGTCCCTTTGGACGCCAAACCCGCCCCTGTGCCGTCGCCCGCCCCGCCGCCCTTCGCCGCGTCGGCGTCGGCGCATCGCGTGCCGGTCGGCCTGCCGGGCCGCGAATACGAGATCGAGATCGGCCCGGACCTGATCGAGACCGCCGGCGCGCGCATCGCCCAGCTCGTCCCGGGCGCCGCCTGCGCCATCGTCACCGACGACAATGTCGCGCACCACCACCTGCCGGCGCTCGAGGCGAGCCTCGATCGCGCGGGCATCCGCCATGCCAGCGTCATCGTGCGTCCCGGCGAGGCGTCGAAATCCTACGCCGTCTTCGAGACCGTGTGCGACGCGATCCTCGCCGCTCGGCTCGAGCGCGGCGACGTGGTGCTGGCGTTCGGCGGCGGTGTCGTCGGCGACCTCGCTGGGTTCGCCGCGGCGAGCGTGCGGCGCGGGATGAAGCTCGTGCAGATGCCGACCTCGCTGCTCGCCCAGGTCGATTCCTCCGTCGGCGGCAAGACCGGCATCAACTCGGCACACGGCAAGAACCTGATCGGCGCCTTCCACCAGCCCACCCTCGTTCTCGCCGACTCGCACGTGCTGGAGACGCTGCCCAAGCGCGAGCTCGCCGCCGGCTATGCCGAGATCGTCAAATGGGCGCTGATCGGCGACGCCGCGTTCTTCGACTGGCTTGACGCCAACACGACCGAGATCTTCGCCGGCGGACCCGCGCGCGACGCGGCGATCGCTAAGGCCTGCGCCGGCAAGGCGGGCGTGGTGATGCGCGACGAGCGCGAGGCCGGCGAGCGCGCGCTGCTCAACCTCGGCCACACGTTCGGCCACGCGTTCGAGCGCCTGACGCATTACGACGGCATGCGGCTCGTGCACGGCGAGGGCGTCGCTATCGGCCTCGCCTGCGCCTTCCGCTTCTCGCATGCGCTCGGGTTGTGCGCGGCCGCCGACGTCGAGCGCGTGATCGCGCATCTGCAGGTCTGCGGCCTGCCGACGCGCATCAGCGACATCCCCGGTTTCGACGCAGGTGCCGACGCGATCCTCGACGCGATGGCCCAGGACAAGAAGGTCGAGCGCGGCGCGCTCACCTTCATCCTCGTGCGCGGCATCGGCCAGGCTTTCATCGCCAAGGGCATCGCCGCCGACGAGGTCCGCCGGTTCCTCGAGCACGATCTGCAGGCAAAGGCGTAAGAGACATGCACGGCGCCGCGCCGCCCGCCCTGCCCGTCGACATCTGGGTCGCGGTCGCCATCATCGTCTTCTGCATCGCGATGAGCGCCTTCTTCGCCGCGTCGGAGACGGCGATGACCGGTGCGTCGCGCGCCCGCATGCACGCGCTCGAGCGCAACGGCGACAAGCGCGCGGCCCTGGTCAACAAGCTGCTGCGCAAGCGCGAGCGGCTGATCGGCACCACGCTGCTCGGCAACACGCTGGTCAACATCGGCTCGTCCGCCTTCATGACCAGCGTGCTCGACGTGCTTGTCGGCGCGCAGGGCGCGATCTGGGCGACGGCGATCATGACCGTGCTGCTGCTCGTCTTCGCGGAAGTTTTGCCCAAAACGGTCGCGATCAACAACGCCGACCGCGTCTCGCTGCTCTTCGTGCGCGTGCTGGCGCCGATCGTCGCGATCTTCGGGCCGATCTTGCTCGCCATCGAGGTGTTCGTGCGCGGCTTCCTCGCGCTGTTCCGCGGCGGCGCCGCGGAGCACCAGCGCTCGATGCTGTCGGGCGCCGAGGAGCTGAAGAGCACCGTCGACCTCCTCCACAAGGAAGGCAACGTCGAGCGCTCCGATCGCGACATGTTCGGCGGCCTGCTCGACCTCGACGAGCTCACCGTGCTCGACATCATGGTCCATCGCACCTCGATGAACGCGATCTGCGCCGATCTGCCGCCGGCCGAGCTGGTCAACGAGGTGGTCGCCTCGCCCTACTCGCGCCTGCCGCTGTGGCGCGGCGAGCCCGACAACATCGTCGCGGTGCTCTACGCGAAGGATCTCGTGCGGGCGCTGAACGCGTCGGGCGGCGACATCGCCGCGCTCGAGGTCGACAAGGTCGCCGTCGAGCCGTGGTTCGTGCCCTCGACGACCTCGCTGAAGGATCAGCTGCAGGCGTTCCGCCGGCGCAAGACGCATTTCGCGCTGGTCGTCGACGAATACGGCGTCGTGATGGGGCTGGTGACGCTCGAGGACATCATCGAGGAGATCGTCGGCGACATCAAGGACGAGCACGACCTCGCCGTGCAGGGCGTGCGCCCGCAGGCCGACGGCTCGGTGCTGGTCGAAGGCTCGGTGTCGATCCGCGACCTCAACCGCGTGATGGCCTGGGACCTGCCCGACGAGGAGGCGACCACCATCGCCGGGCTGGTGATCCACGAGGCCCGCGCGATCCCCGAGTCGGGACAAGTGTTCACCTTCCACCGGTTTCGGTTCGAGGTGCTGCGCAAGGTGCGCAATCGGCTGGTGTCGCTGCGCATCGTGCCGGCGGGGGTGCGGGAGAAGGCATAACAGGCCGTTCGACCGCCGGTCGGGTGCACGCAATTGTCATCGCCAAGCATGCTACGAATGTTGTAGGTCCTTGACGCAAGACGGACCGAACCGAACCTCGGTATGGATGATGGCTAGCCTCGGAACCACCTCGCCCCTAGCCGCTCTCGCGACGCGGGCGCCTCGAGACTGCACACGCATACGGCGATCACGACTTCCGATATGCGATTGGCTGCGTCCGATCCAGCGCCCGGGCGTCTGTGACTGAATGACCGCCAGCCTCATGCGCGTTTCTGTCGTGACATGTACGCACGAGAGGCATGATCTTTGTCGGAAAGCGATCGAGTCGCTGATTCCGCAAGTCGCTGCAGAGAATAGCGAAATCATCGTGGTCGACAATTCCGTCGATCGGGACGCCGCCAAAGGCTTTTCCTCGCAGTTCGACGCGAAGGCGATCCGGTTCATCCACACGACCTCGGTCGGCCTGTCGAATGCGCGCAATATCGGCGCGCAAGCGGCGAATGCGCCGATCGTTGCCTATCTGGACGACGACGCCGTCGCGGAGCCGGGCTGGGTCCGCGCCATCGCCGCGGCGTTCGAGGCGAACGCGACCACCGCCGGCGTGGTCGGAGGGCCGGTCCGGCCGATCTGGATCGAGCCGCCCCCCGCCTGGATGAGCGAGCGCTTCATGGAAAGCTTCGCCATCATCGACCGCGGCACGCGCATGCGGGCGCTCGCGCCGGACGAATGGCTGGCGGGCTGCAACATCGCGTTCGCCCGCGATGCCCTGCTCGAAGTGGGCGGTTTCGACCCAAAGCTCGGTCGCATCGGCAAAGCGCTGCTGTCCAACGAGGAGACGGCCGTCTGCGATCGCATCCGCGCCACCGGACGCGACATCATCTATTCGCCCGACGTCGTCGTCAGCCACGTCATCTCGCCCGAGCGCGCCACTGTCGAATACGTGCGACGTCGCGTAGCCTGGCAGGCCGTGTCGGACGCGCTGACCTATCCGCAGCGCGCACGCGACCGCGCGGTCACCAACCGCGACAACCGCAGCCCTATCGACCGCATGCTGCAGATGCTGCGGCTGTATCGCCTGCTACGTCGCGGCAAGACGAGCATGACGCGGAAGGATTACGACACGGTCTACGAGTTCGTGAATCAGCTGCTGTGCCACGACGCTCAGGACGACACGTCGCACGACGACCTTCGCGGCTCCCGCCCCGGCGCCGTGAGAACGCTGCTCCGGCTGCTGACACCTTAGACCCACCAAGCCCCCTGCGGCCCGCTCAGCGCGGCTTGCGGGGCCGCGGCGTGACGTTGGGGTCGATGTTCAACTGGCCTTGGCTGCCGTCGTCGCGCGATGTCGCCACCTTGTCGGCGCGCACGCGCTTCGAGAAGTTAGTGTCGCCGCCACTGGCCAGCGCCTTGGCCTGATCGAGCCAGTTCTCGCGGTCGATGCGGCCGGGAAAGGCGAGATAGGAGCCGACCCACCGCACATTCTGCGGCGTCCAGGCGGCGATCTGGTCGAAGTGCCAGATGCCGAGCCCATGCAGCCGGCCCTCGTTCTGCGGGCCGATGCCGCGGATGCGCTTCAGATCGTCGGCGCGATTGTCGCGGGCGGTCATGAGCCCCTCCGGCCGCGCGCCGGGATGCTTCTCCTCGCCCGGCACAGCCGCGATCGTCGCCGGCTGGCCCGAGGCGGACGGCGGCGCCGACGGCAGGCCCGCGGTGGTGGTCGCGCCGGCGGGGGCCGGGCTTGCCAAGGCAGCCGCCGGGGAAGGGGATGCCGCCGTGCTGCCGGCGCTTCCGGCGTCGGTGGGCGGCGCCTGGGTCGGGGCGCCTGTGGGCACGGCCGAAGCTGTTGATGGGCCGGTTGTCGGAGTGCGCGGCGCTGCAGCGCCGGCGGGCTGCCCCGACGTCCCGGGCGCTCCACCGACACTCGCCGGACGCGCCCCTGTCGTTTGCTCTCCATCTTTTGCGCCAGCCGCCGTACCGGCGGCTGCGGCTTGGCCATCGCTCCTCGACGGGCCGCCTATCGCAGGAGCCGAAGACGCGGTCGGCGCAGACGGAGCCACACCGGACGGGGCGCTCGTCGGCGCGGTGGAGCCGCCTGTGGCGGCCGATCCGCTCGGGCCGCCGGCGCCCGACCCTGTCGGCGCAACGGACGGCGCGGCGCTGCCGGGCTGTCCGCTCGTCGCACGAGGCGGACTGACGCCGGCCGCCGGCGTCCCCGCTTTGGTGCTGGCGTCAGCTGTGGAGCCTGCGGTCGTGGCGGGCGCATCACTGCCGCGCGCCGGCGCTGCCGATGCGACCACTGCCGATTGACCGGCTGGCGTGCCGCTGATCGCAGCGGCTCTTAGACCTGCCGCATCACCCGTTGCACTGCTCTGTCCGGCCGCGCCGCCCGTGGCGCCCAACGCTGCAGACGATCCAGTGGCGTTCGCCGGCGGTGAGCCTGTCGTTTGTCCTCCACCGATCGAGCCGCTGCTTGTCGCGGGGGCTCCGCCTGCAATGGCCGAAGCCGGCGTCGACGACGGGTGCGCGGAGCGCGGGGTCACGGACGCGCTCGCCATCTCTTCGCCGACACCGGCGGTGGGGACGGATGCCTTGCCGGGCGCGCCCGGCACACCGGTGGCTGCCGCAGGCGAACCGCCGTCAGCCGCGATGCCGTCACCTGTTGCCGGACGCGCGGGTGAGGAGGGCGGGCTCGACGCGGGCATTGGCGTGGCACCCGCGGGACTCGAGGCGCCGGGTCCGGCCGCCGCCAGGGGCGTGGACGCACCGGAGCTCGACGATCCGCCGGTCTCGCCCGAGGGCGTGACGGCGCCCGGCGGCGATCCCGCGACGGCGCTGGCACCGGCCCCCGAGCTACCGGCGCTGCCAGCGACGGGCGCCGCGGACGTCGCGCCGCCGCTTGCCGCCAAAGCTGCTGCCGCTGCCGATGAGACCGCAGCCGATTGACCATTCCCAGCGCCGCTGCCTGGAGGAGCGCCGACGGGTGCCGCGGCGGGCGCGCCGGACGTCGGCGGTGCGGCCGACGATGCGTCGCCCGCGGGACGTGCTGTGGTCGTTTGTGCTCCACCGATTGCGCCCGTCTTGACGTCGGCTGACCCCGAACCGACGCTACTCGGCAGCGCGGCGCCAAGCGATGTCGCGGACGTCCCGGATGCCGGGGCCGGGCGATCGGCGCTGGACGATGGTGCGGGCGCTGCGGCGGTCGAGGCCGGTGGCGGCGCCGAGGTCTCCGAGCCGGCTGCCCCGCCGACCGAAGGCGCGCCTGCTGGCGCGACGGGCGATACCGCCTCCCGGCTTGCCGAAGCCGGCCCACCCATGCTGCTCGTACCACCAGCAGGCGCGGCGGTGCCGCTTGGTCCTTGTGCCGGTGCTGTCGCGGCAGGCGCCGCCCCCGCAGCCACCATTCCAGCCGCAGGCGCATCCGCCGCGGCGGCGCGGCGCCACGACCAATGCTTGTACATCCCCGCGCGCGTCTTGCCCTCGCGGGCCGCGCCCACGAGAGCCGCACCCGCCGCGGCGAGGGGGAAGATGTAGCCGCCCTTGGTGCCGGTGAACGCAGGTGCGGCGGGGGCGTCGGCGGCCCCGGCCGGTCGCGGCGAGCTCCAGTGCCGCAGCAGGCCCGTCGTGGACTCGGCGCGCGGGCTCGCCGGCACGTCGGCGAAGGGGAGCGTCTTTGGAAACGTGTAGCCGCCGACCGCCGGCGCCTGCGGGAGCGCACCGGTGCCCGTCGGCAGCGGCACCCGTGGCGCGTCGCCATCATCGGCGCTCGTGCGCATGTAGGGAGTGCCGCCGCCCGTGCCGGCGAACGCGTCGCGGAAGAGGTAGGAGCCGGTCGTCGCGGCCGTTGCCGCCGCTCCTTGCCTTGCCACCGCCGGCCTGAACTCGGCGAGATCGCGCAGGGCCCAGCCGATGAAGCAGCCGATCGTGTAGAACACGGCGAGGATCACGCCGAGCTCGAGCCAATAGCCGTAGCGGCCCGGCACGATCTTGGCGATCGCCACAATGGCGCCGATCACTACGATAGCAACGGCGATATGGACCGGGCGATCGGCCCATCGCGTCGCCTCGCGAAAGTAGGTGAGCCAACCGACGATGATCCCGATGACCAGCGCGCCGAAGAACCAGAGCCAATGCGTGTGGATGAGGTAGAGCACCGGTGGGGCCTATTTCACGACGAATTCGATGCGGCGGTTTTTCGCCATGCCGTCCGGCGTATCGTTGGGGGCGATCGGCTTTGTCGCGCCGTAGCCGATCGCGGTCAGGTGGCCGCGGTCGAGCCCGGCGTCGGCGAGATAATCGACGACCGCCTGCGCGCGGCGCTTCGAGAGATCCAGGTTGAACTGCTCGTTGCCTGAGGAATCGGTGTGACCCGAGATCTCGATCGTCTGCGCGGGGCAACGCAGCGCGATCCCGACGAGATGGTCCAGCAGGCCGGACGAGACGCCGTCGATCTTGGCCTTCGCCGTCTCAAACTGGATCTTGCCCTTGCCGAGCAGGTCGCCGAACAACGACTGGCAGCCGGCCGCATCGGTGCCGGCGGCCGGCGGCTCGGCGCGCACGTCGCTCTTGGCCGAAAAGCCCTTCGGCAGGTCCGCGAGCGCCGTCTTGATCTGCCCCTCCGCCTTCGGGAAGAGCGCCCCGCCGGTCAGGCTGAGCGACGAGTCGGACAGCGCGAGCTGTCCCTTGTCGAGCCGCGACAATTGCTTGAGGCCCGCCACGGCCGCCGAGCCGAAGCCGTCCGGCGCGCCCGCTTGCACCTTCACCTGGTCGTCGATCTTGGCGCCCGCGAAGGCGGTCTTGGCCGCGTCGACGATTTTCGCATGCGCGGCGTCGTCCGGCACGCTGCCCTTGAGCGTCAGCGTCCCGGCGCCGGGATCGCTGCTGGCGGTGAAATCATAGCTCGGCGCCGTGATGTCGTGCGCGCCGAGCGTGAAGCCGGAGGGCAGGCTGCCGAGCGCGGCCACGACCTTGTCGCGCGCGGCCCCATCGCTCGCCCTGCCGGAGATCGTGAGGACATTGTCGTCGAGCGCGACGCGGCCCTTCGAGAGGCCGGCGAGTTGGGTGAGGCCGAAGCCGGCGGCGGTGGCGAAACCTTCGGGGGCGCCGCGGGCGAAGGCGGTGGTGTCGTCGATCCGGGCGCCCTCCGCGCGGTCGATGACCGCGATCTTGGCCTTGGGCGAAGGCACGTCGCCGGCGAGCGCCAAGGTGCCGGCATCCTTCGTGGCCGACCACGCATAGGGCTTGGCCACCGGCACAAGACGCGCCCGCGAGATGACGCGACGCACGCCCGGAATCCGGTCGAGCGACTGGATCAGCGCGGCCCGGTCGGCGGGATCGTAGGCGTCGCCGCCGACGATGACATCGCGGCCGCGCACCAGGAACTTCGCGGGGACCCAGCTTCCGGAGGCTGCGGTGGCGCGGGCGGTGGTGGACAGGTCCGCCTCGACACGGCGCGTTTCGAGCCAGATGCCGAGCAGCCAGAACGCGAGGAGCGGCACGAGACCCCAAAGCCAACGTCGCGCCTGCGCCATCCCCGCCCTCCGATCGCCCGTACCGGACGCCCCGCCGTTCACGAGGCCACGACAGAAGAGCATCCGCCGTCGCCGCTGCAAAGGGGGCGGTTGGTCCAGCCTCGTCTTTATTGGCAGGGTACGAGCAAGGGCACGTGACATCCGCTGGCGTTGATCGACATGCGGTGTGGATACCTCCGCGCCGAACCCGCTCTCCGCTTGTCATTCGGCTTGGTGTTCTTCATACGTTCTTTATCGATTGGGCCGCCGGCGAGTCGGGCCAACGGAGACCATCACGCATGATCCGTTTCATAGAAGCCGAACCCCTGAAGGCCCGCCCGGCCGCGCCAACGAGCGCCGCGAAACCGGCCGAAATCCAGGCGAGCGACGGCGCAGCGCCTTCGGCGCCGGCCAAGCGGGGGCGGCCGCGCAAGGAACCGAGGACGCGCTGATGCCCGTCACCTATCACGTCGCGCTGCCGTTCCTCCGCAGCGAGGACGGCGACTTGGTGGCCGGCGAAGCGCAGGAGCGCCAGTCCGCCGGCGCGGCGGAAAGCCTCGCGCGACGAATGGCGGAGACGGTGCCCGGCGCGGTGGCCTTTTCGCGCACCGGCGACCCCGCCACGGGCGAGTTCGGCGATGCCGTCGTGCTGCGCCAATTCGGCGAGGTGCCGAGCCTCGACGATCTCCTGGCCGCCGATTGAGGATCGTTGGGCCGACGAAGGCCGTTTACGCGCACCGCGTCAGGGCTTGGTCCGGATCGCGAAGAACGGCCCGACATCGGGACGGCCGGGAACGCCCTTCCCTTCGATGACGATGACGATGCGCCTGCCGAGGAAAAAGGGCGCGCCCCAAACGAATGTCTTGGTGCCGGGATCGCCTGCGACGGCCAGATCGTCCGCGGCGCCGTCGTTGTGCTCCCGCGCGGCATCGTAATCGCCGATCGCGAAGGGCGCTGGCGTGCGCGCGCCGTCCGACCCGACGATCGTGGCGGCGAGCGTCCGGCGCGGCCGCACGCAGAAGGCCCAGGATGCGCGCTCGCACCGCGGCAGCCGGTCATCGGGGACGATGTCCGTCATGGTCCCGCTGTCGAGATAGCTCTCCGGATACGCTTGGTCGCCGTACAGCGTGGTGAAATAGCCGCGCGTGTCGAGAGGCACGATCCGGGCGTCGGCGAGCCCGTCCGGCCCGGTGCCGACGCCGAGCGTCAGGGCGCCCGTCACTGCGGCTTCGCCGCCGCCGCGCGGCGCGGGGAGATCGATGACGACGCCATTGTCGTGCCCGGGGAGACGGGTGACCGGGTTCGGAACGCGGTCGTTCACCGGGACCGCTCCGCTCAACGGCACCCAGGCCCCCTGCTTCATCGCGAAGACGCCCGGCGCCGATGCGACCTGCTTGCAGGACCCCGGGCAATCGGTGAGGCGCGGAGCGACGCCGAGCGTGCCGTTCGATGTCGCTTGGACCTGCGAGGAGGGACAAGCCGGTGGCTGCGCCGACGGCCCGTCGGCGATGACCTGCATCGCGATGTTCGGCGCCACCAGGCCGCCGAGGTGCAGGTCGGCGCGCACGAGCGGCCCCCAGGCGGCGGCGTGGACGAAGCGCAGGCATTCCGCGATCGGCGCTCCCTCGATCCCGAGAAAAGGCGGGAGATGAAACGAGGCCGGCAAGGCCGCCGCTTCGATGCGCAGGCCGGTCGATCCCGTGTCGACCATCACGTCGTCGATCGTCGTGCACTGGCGCGTGCCCGGCACGCAGAGCGTCACGCTCACGGACAGCCGGTTGAAGCCGGCGTGCGGCGTGTGCACGGTCAAGGGGATGGTGTCGGGTGCCAGCGGTGCCGCGGCCGACGGGCCGCAGCCGACGACGACGAGCGTTGCGGCCACGATCGCAACCGAAAACGCCCGGCGGCTCGTGCGCATCTTGCCGGCTGGGCTCGCAGTCAGATCGCCTCCCAATTGCCCTCCAAGGCCGATAGCGACAGGGTCTCGTCGGGGGCCCCACGCCCCAGCAGAGCGACGGCTTGAAGGTAATTGGTCGCGTTCGAGAACCCTATGTCGCCGAAGGGCTCGCCCCAGGCCCGCGTGCAAAGTGCAAACAGGACGGCCTCGAAGACGGAGGCCACGGCGGCGGCGATGCCGCGGATCTGATCGCCGCGCACTTGATCGCCGCGCGGCAAATGCAGGTCTTTCGCCACGGCCAGGAAGCCGCAGTCGCGAAACGCAAGCGGGGTTTTCGACCATGTCCACGCCGGATGATCGCGCATGGCGAAATAGACATCCGGCGACAGCCCATCGCGTTCGCAGGCCGACCAGCTCGGCGCCCAGGCTTCGCAATGGTTGAACCGTGCCGGGAATCCGGAGAGCAACGCGCCCTCGGTCGCATGAACCCATTTCGCGGCACCCCGCTTATTCCAGCCGATGCGCCCGAACGACAACGGACGCCCTTTGGGACCTGGATCGAGCTGGAGCGTTCGCACCGCCGCTCGGTCCCGCGCCGCAAGGACGAGCGGATTGAGCGCCGCGGCGATCGTCTTCCAGGATCCTGCGATCCAGGGGAGCGTCGCGCCAGGAAGGCCGAGAAAGGCATAGAGATCGTAGTCGCGATCGAACCGCATGCGTGTTTCCCAAAATCTGGGCTCGTCCGCGCCGGGACCGCGAAGGGCCGTCGCCATAGCATCGACGAGGCTACGCGTGTAAGAGCCGCGCGCCCCTCCCTCATTCGTAGCGTTGGAACTTGACCTCTCCGATCACCGGTGTCGGCATCGATTTCGGCACGACCAACAGCGTCGTGGCCCTGGTTTACGGCGACGGCCGTGTCGAAAGCCGGGCGTGGCCGACGCCGGAAGGCCCGACCTCGACGTTTCGCACGGCGCTGACGTTCTGGCGCGAGGGGCGCAGCGTGAATCACGTCGCCGGGCCCGAGGCGATCGCCCGCGCCGAGTCGCCCGTGGGCGAGCAGCGCTTCGTGCAATCGCTGAAAACGCATCTGGCGAGCCGCGCCTTTTCGGAAACGCGGCTCTACGGCCAACGCTTCACGATCGAGACTTTGATTGCCACCTTTCTTGCGGATCTTACGGCGGGCGAGATCCCCGACGGCCGCATCGTCGCGGGGCGGCCGGTCACGTTCGCGGGCCACGTCGTGGACGAGGATCTCGCGGTCACCCGCCTGACGGCCGCCTATGCCGAGGCCGGCATGGCGGACGTCATGCTGGCCTACGAGCCGCTCGGGGCGGCCTATTGGTACGCGCGGGAGCTGAAGCGCGACGAGACGGTGCTCGTCGCCGATTTCGGCGGCGGCACCAGCGATTTTTCCATCATGCGCTTCTCGCGCGGCCAGGGAGAGCGCGGCAAAGGCGCGCGCGGCGCCGAAAAGATCAAGGCCGAGCCGCTGTCGCATGCCGGCGTCGGCATCGCCGGCGACACGTTCGATTATCGCATCCTCGATCATGTCGTGGCGCCGCGTCTCGGCAAGGGCGCCACCTACCGCTCCTTCGACAAGGCCCTGCCAATCCCCGCGTATGTCCACGCGTCCTTCGCGCAATGGCATCAGCTATCGTGGCTGAAGTCCGGCACCATCCTCGCGGATCTCCGCAAGCTCGCCGCGGCGAGCGATCGCGGCGACGAGCTCGAGGCGCTCGCCACGATCGTCGAGATGGACATGGGGCTCGCGCTCTACCGCGCCGTCGGCGACACCAAGGCGGCCCTTTCGCGCGCTGAGACAGCGACGCTGCGCTTCTCCGGCTGGGACATCGCCATCGAGGCCGAGGTGACGCGGGGCGACTTCGAGCGTTGGATTGCCGACGATCTCGCGGCCATCGAGGCGACCGTCGACATCGCGCTCGAACGCGCCGGCATCCACGACAGCGACGTCGATGCGGTCTTCCTGACCGGCGGCACATCGTTCGTGCCCGCCGTGCGCGAGCTGTTCGCGCGGCGCTTCCCGCCGGAGCGCCTGCACCAGGGCGACGCCTTCCAATCCGTCGCCTCGGGACTGGCGCTGCTCGCGGCGGACCGGGCCAGCAACCAATAGCGGGGCGGCCTCATGGCCGCCGGGACGCACTTGGCATCTCTTTCGCAATGCAACCGTCGCTAAGCTGAGCAGTTGTATCTGGCGTGGAGAATCGCATGAGCCCTACGGCGACGTCTGCTATCGACGCGAATGCACCCGCGTCGACGCCTCTCATCAGCGCGATCAGATTGCAGCAGGTGTTTGCGCTACCGTTCGTCGAGGTGTCGACACTTGCTCCCAGCTTGGCGTCCGCCATCAGCGAGGCCTATCATCTGGCGATCGCGACCATCGACGAAGTGTGCCTCGCGGCGGCCGAGATCCGGATCGCACTGGCGAAAGTCGTGGCGCTGGTCGCTCAGACGCGATTGCACGACGACGGCAAGCTTCCTGATCGGCGCGACATCAGGCAGATCGCAGCGGAGGCTGTCGACATCCTGTCCGGCTTGCGTCCGTTACCGGTACCGGCCGTCTGAAGAGACCCTTCCTCATCGCGAGGTACCGAGCGCGCTAGCCGTTCATCGGGTCCGCATTCACTGCGCCTCCGCCTTGGCGTCTTCGCCTTCGGCCGCATCCCCCTTCTCCCCGATGACCATGATCAGGTCCTTCGCGTCGAGCAGGTCGCCGGCCTTGGCCAGGATCTCGACCACCGTGCCGCTCGCCTGCGCCTCCAGCGCGGTCTCCATCTTCATCGCTTCCATCACGCCGAGCGTCTGGCCTTCCTTGACGGCCTCGCCCTGCTCCACCGAGAGCGACACCAGCCGCCCCGGCATCGGCGCGGCGACATGGTTGGGGTTACCGTCCTCGGCCTGGCGCTTGGCCTTGCTCGTCGGCGTCGCGTTGCGGTCGGGCACCACCACCGCACGCGGCTGGCCGTTCAGCTCGAAGAACACCTTGACGTTGCCCTCGGCATCCGTGTCGCCGATCGTCGCGAGGTGGATCAAGATCGTCTTGCCGCGCTCGAGGTCGACGGCGATCTCATCGCCCTGCTCCATGCCGTAGAGCGCCGTCGGCGTCGGCAGAACGGAAACAGGCCCATACGTCTGTGAGCGGCCGGCGAAGTCCGCGAACACCTTCGGGTACATCAGGGAGGACGACAGGTCCTCGTCGGAGACCTTGCGATTTAGTTTTTCTTCCAACTTCTTGCGCTCGGCCTCGAGATCGACCGCCTCGATCAGGCTCGCCGGGCGCACGTCGATCGGCTTGACGTCCTTCAGCGCCTTCTTCTGCAGCGCCTCGGGCCAGCCGCCGGGCGGCTGCCCCAGGTCGCCGCGCAGCATGTCGATCACCGAGGCTGGGAAGTTGATCTGCACCTCGGGGTCGAGCACGTCCTTCACGCTGTGGCCGTGGCTCACCATGGTCAGCGCCATGTCGCCGACCACCTTCGAGGACGGCGTCACCTTGATGATGTTGCCGAACATCTGGTTGGCCTCGGCATAGGCGCGGGAGACCTCGTGCCAGCGCGTATCGAGGCCCATCGCGCGGGCCTGCTCCTTGAGGTTCGTGTACTGCCCGCCCGGCATCTCGTGCTGGTACACTTCGGACGCGGGCGAGGAATGCTCGGACTCGAAGGCCTCGTACTGGCGCCGGATGATCTCCCAGCGCACGCTCATCTCGCGGATCGCCTGCGGGTTGAGCGTGGTGTCGCGCTCGGTGCCTTCCAGCGCCATCACCACCGAGCCGAGGCACGGCTGCGAGGTCGAGCCCGACAGCGCGTCCATCGCGAGATCGACGGCATCGACGCCGGCCTCCGAGGCCGCGAGCACCGTGGCCGCCGCGATGCCGGACGTGTCGTGCGTGTGGAAGTGGATGGGCAGGCCGGTCTCGTCGCGCAGCACGCGCACCAGGCGCTTGATCGCGTTCGGCTTCATCAGCCCCGCCATGTCCTTGATGCCGAGGATGTGGCAGCCGGCCGCCTCGAGCTCCTTGGCGAGGCCGACGTAGTACTTGAGCGTGTACTTCTCCGTCGCGGGATCGAGCACGTCGCCGGTGTAGCAGAGCGCGCCCTCGGCGATCTTGCCGGACTCGCAGACCGCGTCGATCGAGACGCGCATGTTCTCGACCCAGTTGAGGCAGTCGAACACGCGGAACAAATCGACGCCGGCAGCCGCCGCCGTTTTGGTGAAGTGCTTGACGACATTGTCGGCGTAATTGGTGTAGCCGACGCCATTCGCCCCGCGCAGCAGCATCTGCAGCAGCAGGTTCGGCACCCGCTCGCGGATGATCGCGAGGCGCTCCCACGGGTCTTCGCCCAGAAAGCGCATGGCGACGTCGAAAGTCGCGCCGCCCCAGCATTCGAGCGAGAGGAGCTGCGGCAGCTTGGTCGCATAGGCCGGCGCCATCGAGACGATGTCGTAGGTGCGCATGCGCGTCGCCAGCAGCGACTGGTGCGCGTCGCGCATCGCCGTATCGGTGACAAGGAGGCGCTTCTCGTTCTTCATCCAGTCGGCAAAGCCTTTTGGGCCCAAACGATCGAGGATCTGCTTGGTGCCGGGCGCCGCGTGGCCGCCCGTCTCCGCCGCCATCGGCGCCTTGAGCTCCACCGGGCGCGGCCGGCTCTTCGTCTCCGGGTGCCCGTTGACGCTGACGTCGGCGATATAGGTGAGCAGCCGCGTCGCGCGATCCTTGCGCGCCTTCATCGCGAAGAGCTCGGGCGTGTCGTCGATGAACTTCGTCGTGTAGGTCGAGTCGGAGAATTTCGGGTGGCTGACGATCTTGTCGAGGAAGGCGAGGTTGGTCGCCACACCGCGGATGCGGTATTCGCGCAGCGCGCGCTGCGTCCGCTTGATCGCCTCCTGCGGCGTCGGTGCCCAGCAGATCAGCTTTTCCAGCAGGGAATCATACCAGCGCGTGACGACGGCGCCCGAGTACGCCGTGCCGCCGTCGGCGCGCACGCCGAAGCCGAAGGCGCCGCGATAGGCGGTGATGCGGCCGTAGTCGGGCACGAAGTCGTTGTCCGGATCCTCGGTGGTGATGCGGCACTGGATCGCGAAGCCCGAAAGCTTGATCTCGTCCTGCGGCGGCACGCCGGTCTCGGCGGTGTTGCCGATGCGGCCGCCCTCCAGGATGCCGATCTGCGCCTTCACGATGTCGATGCCGGTGACCACTTCCGTCACCGTGTGCTCGACCTGGATGCGTGGGTTGACCTCGATGAAGTAGAACTCGTCGCTGCCGGCATCAAACAGGAACTCGACCGTGCCGGCGCCAACGTAATTGGTGGCGTGGCCGATGCGGATCGCCGCATCGCAGATCGCCTTGCGCTTCTCGTCCGACAGAAAGTCCGCCGGCGCGCGCTCCACCACCTTTTGGTTGCGGCGCTGGATCGAGCAGTCGCGCTCGAAGAGATGCACGCAGGTGCCGTGCGTGTCGCCGAGCAGCTGCACCTCGATGTGCTTGGCATGCACGACGAGCTTTTCGAGATAGACCTCGTCCTTGCCGAAGGCGGCCTTCGCCTCGCGCTTGGCCGACTTCACGGCATCGAGCAGCGCGCCCTCCTCCTTGATCGGCCGCATGCCACGCCCGCCGCCGCCCCAGGACGCCTTCAGCATCACCGGGAAGCCGATCTCGGCGGCGAGCTTCTTGATCTCCGCCTCGTCGTCGGGCAACGGCGCGGTGGCCGGCATCACCGGCACGTCGACCGAGACGGCGAGGTTGCGGGCCGACACCTTGTTGCCGAGCGTGCGCATCGTCTCCGGGCTGGGCCCGATGAAGACGATGCCGGCCGCCTTGCAGGCGTCGACGAATTCGGGACTCTCGGAGAGGAAGCCGTAGCCGGGATGGATCGCGTCGGCGCGGGACTCGCGGGCGACGCGCATGATCTCCTCGATGGACAGGTAGGCGTCGATCGGTCCCATCGGCTCGCCGCCGGGAGTCTTGCCGATGAGATAGGCCTCGTCGGCCTTGAAGCGGTGGAGGGAGAGCTTGTCCTGGTCGGCGTAGACCGCGATCGTGGTCAGACCCAGTTCGGTCGCCGCGCGGAAGATGCGGATTGCGATCTCCGAGCGGTTCGCGACGAGTAGTCTTTTCATCTGTGCCGGCCCCGCGGGTGTGTCCCCTGGCAGCTAGCATGTCACACGCCAAGTCGGGGCGTCGAGGGGGCGGATCGAGGGCAGGCGGTGCAGAAACTTGCGGCGAGGTCGCGTGACACCAAGGATCGCGACTCGACAGGGCGGTATCAGCCGGCCCTGAATTTTTCGGCGCTTATACCGTCAGCGCCTGACCCAGCAGACTCAAGAGTTCATTTGTGCCGCGCTCGCGCGAACCGGCGTCGTCGTAGCCATCGAGAAATGCACCTTGCTCCGTAAGCTGGAGCTGGGTCCGTTTTCCATCTGCCTTCAACAGCATGGTCGCAACGGAAACAGAGATCTTCCGATCGTCCAAATGCATCTCGTAGCAATACACCAGCCGTTCGTTCGCGATCACGTCGTAATAGGTTGCGTCATAGGTCGAGACCACGCGTCCGCCCCAGCGCCCCTTGAGCCGCTCGCGCCCGCCGGGTCGCACATCCATCGCACGTTCGATGATTTCGACCGTTTCGGACGGCGCGGCGAACCACTGGGCTTTCGCACTCGGGCTTGTCAGCGCCTTCCACACGCGCGACGGAGAGGCGTCGTAGGTTCGCTCCAGGTGGAAGGTGGCGTGCACGACAGAGCGCGTAGGCTCATCTGCGATGCGCGCCTTGGCAGCAGCATGGGCTTCGATGGCGTCGCCGGCGTCAAATGGCTTCCGGGGCATGACAACTTCCTCCGATTGATCTCACTCGGCTGTCGCGGCGAGGAAGGGTGGTTCGAGCGAATCTGCGAACGGGAAGTACGGCAACCAAGGCTGGGCCTCGCGGATCACCCGCTGAACGGACGTCCGAAGTAAAAGTCGCTCGAAATAGGCGGCCAGGGCCGGATAGGCGGCGCGA
The DNA here is from genome assembly GCA_965277735.1 of Beijerinckiaceae bacterium. GTDB lineage: Bacteria > Pseudomonadota > Alphaproteobacteria > Rhizobiales > Beijerinckiaceae > RH-AL1. The sequence continues at coordinate 681,638 of CBDIDO010000003.1, read as the reverse complement.
TAGGGATAGACCGCGTCGACATAGAAGAGCGGCGGCATGGCGGCGCAGTCGGCCATCGAGAACGCATCGCCGGCAACCCATTCCCGCCCGGCCATTCGGCGATCCAGCATGGCGTAGGCGCCATCGAGGGTCGCGCGCGCTTCCTCGACGCCCAGGGCGTCCTTGCCACCCTCTGGACGCAGCCGATCCGACACGAATTTCTGCAAAGGCGTGTGGACATAGAGATCGAAGACGCGATCCCACAACCTCACCTCGCGGGCCGCATCGCCATCAGCCGGGATCAGGATAGCTGCGCCTTTATGGTGAGCCTGAAGATACTCGATGATGATCGAGGTCTCAGGCACGACATGCTCGCCATCCTGCAACAGCGGCATCTTGGCGAGCGGCCATAGGTCCGCGTACCCCTTGTTATGCTTTGCAACACCGTCGATCCGTACGGAACAGAATGGTATCTCGGACTCATGGAGCGCGACCAGCACCTTCCAGCAGTAGGATGCCAAAGGGTGCATGTGCAGGGTCAGGACAGGTTCGTCATTCGGCACCGTCTGGTTCCTCCATCGGCAGGTTTGCGAGATAGGTGCCCAAGCGATCGAGGCGATGCTCCCATTCCGTTCGCCGGGCGTCGATCCATTGCTCGGCCAGACTGAGCGCGCCGGGCTCGATCAAGCATGTCCGCACCCTCCCGACCTTCTCCGACCGCACGAGCCCTGCGGCCTCGAGCACACCAAGATGCTGCATGACCGATGGCAGCGACATCGGCAGCGGCTTGGCCAGTTCACTCACGGGTGCCGGGCCGCGGCTCAGTCGCTCCACGATGACGCGACGCGCGGGATCGGCCAGGGCGTTGAAGAGCCGGTCGAGGTCGGTCGATTGGTTAGGCACACGCCTAACTATCCCCGCCTCGACACTTAGGCAATCACTTTAGTGTCTGCCCTGTCGTTTTTCGCGCCAACCAAACGTGTCGAGCGGCGTGCGGCTGCCGAAACGACAGCCTGGAGCGTCGGGCCACAACGGACGGCGCCTCGATCGACCTGGCGACGACCGTGATCCTGCCGGGCGGTCCACACGTCCGAGCAAGTCGAGATCGTCCTCGACCGCGTCCGGCAACTTTGCTGCGGCAGCTGCGGCTGCAGCCGCAGCGGCTTCGGCGGCAAAGAAAGCCGCCGTGCCGGCCGCGGCGATCGTCAGCGGGTTCGTGGCCATCGCGCGTCCGCGCGACTGCGTGCCGACCTCGTCGCCGGTGTCGGTGTCGTAGACCGGCACTTCCTCATCCAGCCAGTGACTGACCCGATCCCAGATGGCGTTGGTCCAGCGTCCACCATCCTTCCCCCGACCGGCGGGCACCGCGGCTGGTCGGGGTCGTATTTTTCGAGACCGAGCGCGGCGGCATCCATCTCGAGTTTGTGCAGAAGCTCGCCGGGCGTCATGCCGTGATCGAGCAGGTACTCGGCCGCCCGCAGGCGCGCCGCGTCGCCGGCGTCGCGAAGCCGAGGCAGGTCTGCGAAGACAAGACGCAGGTTGGCGAGAGCCAAGTCGCCGCGGTCCGAGTACCGGGCCGCAGCTTTGAAATGCTCAATCGTGCGCGCGTCGATCGGAACGCCCGGTGCGGCAATCGCCAGAAGCGCCAGGCATCTTTCGCGGTCGGCCGCCCGGCAAACCAGCGGCCGCCCTGAACCCTCGATCCTTCCGCAGAGCGCGAAATCCCGCCAAACCCGTTTACGGGCTCGAAGGGATCTTCTTGTACCGTAAAGCCGCGCGCCGAGACTTCGGTGCGGGCGTCGCGCGTGGCTGGGATTTCAAGATGGACCAGGGTTTGGTCTCATCCGCCCCTGCGAGGGACCACGCGGAGGCGAGGGAGCCGCAGCGCATCCTGCTGGTCGACGACCTCTCGATCATCCGCGACATGGCGCGCGCGATGCTCACGCGGGCCGGCTTCATCGTCGACATCGCCGAGGACGGCGAAGAGGCCTTCCGCCTGGCGGCCAGCCATCGCTACGCGCTGATCCTGATGGACGTCTACATGCCGAAGATCGACGGCGTGAGCGCGACCTGCATGATCCGCGGCCTCGCCGCGCCGCACGGCGAAGTCCCGATCGTCGCGCTGACGGGCGAGCAGGCGCCGGACCGCATCCAGGGCCTGCTGGAAGCCGGCATGAACGGCCACCTCCGCAAGCCCTTCAAGCGCGACGAGCTGCTCGACGCGATCGGGCCGTGGGTCAACTGACGCTGTAGATCCGCCGGTTGGAGCCGTCATCGCGGGACGCCGCAGGCGGGCTCGCGACCCAGGACGACGCGGACGCCGGATCGTCCGGGAGGATCGCGGTCCTGGGTTCCGGGCCCTCGCTTTGCTCGCCCCGGAAAGACGAGGCTAGTCCGGCACGTCCAATCCGTTGCCGCATTGCGGCAGCCCGATCAGCCTCGGGCAAGCTCGGTCGGCCAGGCTTGGATGCATGGAACCGATCTACCTCCTGGGTCTCGCGTCGCGCAAAAGCGCCTGGCTCGCCCTGCGCCAGTCGACGGTGGCGCAGAACGTCGCCAACATGAACGCGCCGGGCTACCAGCAGAAGGACGTCGTGCCCTTCGCAGACGTGCTCTCGCAGACGCACCTGCAGATGGCCTCGACCGACCCCGCTCACTTGCCGGTCACCGACACCGCCGGCGTCGACGGCACCACGGCCGACGAGGACGGCGGCTTCGAGGTCACCGAGAGCGGCAACACCGTCGGCATCGAGACGCAGATGGGCAAGGCCGGCGAGGTCGCGCGCGACTACGCGCTGACGACCAATATCGTGCGCTCCTTCCACAGCATGCTGATGGCGAGCCTGAAAAGCTAGCGCACGTCGGCTGTTGCCGACGTGCGCCATCAAGACCTTGCGCCAGCAAGAGAGGAAAGATGATCGTCGACCCGCTCCAGGCCTCGCTCAAGATCGCCGATTCCGGGATGACCGCGAACTCGGCGCGCATGCGCGTGACCAGCGAGAACATCGCCAACGCGCAGTCGACCGGATCGGTGGCCGGCGCCGACCCTTATCGGCGCAAGACGATCACCTTCGAAGCCGCGATGGATCAGGCGACGGGCGCCGACCTCGTGCAGGTCGCCAACGTCGGCACGGATGACGCACCCTTCACCGTCGAGCACGATCCGGGCAACCCGGCGGCCGATGCGAAAGGGTTTGTAAAGCTTCCTAATATTAACCTTATCATGGAGATGGCCGATATGCGCGAAGCCAATCGCGCCTACGAGGCCAACCTCCAGGTCGTGAAGGAATCGCGCGACCTCATCTCGATGACCATCGATCTCCTCAAGGGCTCCTCATGATCGCTCCTCTCGCCGTCGGCGCCCTTTCGTCCGTCCTAGGGCCGGCGCAGACCGCGTCGTCCGCCGCCACGAGCTCGTCGAGCATCGCCGGCGCGTCGGACAGCTTCACCTCGCTGCTCGCCTCCTTCTCGCAGGACACGGCCGACAAGCTGAAGGGCGCCGAAGCCGCGTCGATCTCCGGCATCCAGGGCAAGGCGACGACGCAGTCGGTCGTCGAGGCCGTGATGAACGCGCAGGAGCAGCTGCAGACCGCCCTCGCCGTCCGTGACAAGGCGGTCACCGCCTTTCAGGACGTCACCCGCATGCCGATCTGAGGCCTGACACATGCGTGCCATGACGATTGCCGCCACCGGCATGAACGCCCAGACGACCAACGTCGAGGTGATCGCCAACAACATCGCCAACATCAACACGACCGGCTTCAAGCGCGCTCGCGCCGAGTTCACCGACCTGCTCTACGAGACCCAGCGCCTGCCGGGCGTCGCCCAGCGCGGCACCCAGGGCGCCGTGCCGGAAGGCGCGCAGCTCGGCCTGGGCGTGAAGACCGCGGCGATCCGCAACCTGCACATCCAGGGCGCGCTGACGCAGACGGGCAACCAGTTCGACATGGCGCTGACCGGCCGCGGCTTCTTCCAGATCCAGGATGCCAACGGCGACATCGAATACACCCGCGCCGGCGCCTTCAACACGAATGCGCAGGGCCAGCTCGTCACGCTCGACGGCAACCTGATCACGCCGAACATCGTCATCCCGCAAAACACGACGACGGTGACGGTGAGCTCGACGGGCATCGTCAACGCGACGGTCGCCGGCACGACGGCGCCGGTGCAGCTCGGCCAGCTGACGCTCGCCAACTTCGCCAACGAGGTCGGCCTGCAGCCGATCGGCAACAATCTGTTCCAGGAGACGGTGGCCTCGGGCACGCCCGTCGTCGGCACGCCGGGCGATCCCGGCTACGCGACGATCACGCAGGGCTACCTTGAATCCTCGAACGTCGATCCCGTCGCCGAGATCACCAACCTCATCTCGGCGCAGCGCGCCTACGAGATGAACTCGAAGGTGATCCAGGCGGCCGACCAGATGGGCCAGACGCTCACCCAGATGCGCTGATCGCGCCGCGCAAAGGACGAGACGAACCATGCCGGCACGGCCCTTCCTAACCCTCGCCTTGCTCTTGTACGCGCTCATCTCCAGCCAATTTGCACCGGCGATGGCCGCCGAGCGCCGCCCGGTGGCGGCGGTCACGATCTATCCCGGCGACGTGATCCGCGACGACATGCTCGCCGACCAGGACTTCCCCGACGCGGTGGCGAGCTCGTCGTTTGCCACCAACCGGACCATGCTCGTCGGCAAGGTCGCGCGGCGCACGCTGCTGCCGGGCCAGGCGATCGCGATCAATGCGATCGGCGAGCCGCGGCTCGTGCGCGTCGGCTCGCTGGTGCGCGTCGTCTACAAGGACGACGGCCTCGTCATCCAGACCTACGCGGCCGCGCTACAGAACGGCGCCGCCGGCGACGTCGTCTCCGTGCGCAACAACGAGAGCGGCGTTACGATCTCGGGCGTCGTCGATGCGGACGGCTCCGTCCATGTCGGCGGCTAGGATGCGAAAGCTCGTCACCCTTTTCCTCGCCGCAGTAACGACCGCCGCCGCGATCCTGCCCGCCACCGCCGCGGTGCGCATCAAGGACATCGCGACGATCGAGGGCATCCGCGACAACCAGCTCGTCGGCTACGGCCTCGTCTTCGGGCTCGAGGGCACCGGCGACACGTTGCGCAACGCACCCTTCACCGAGCAGACGATGCAGTCGATGCTCGACCGGCTCGGCATCAACGTGCGCAATCAGGCGCTGCGCAGCCGCAACGTCGCCGCCGTGATGGTGACGGCCGACCTGCCGCCCTTCATGAACCGCGGCCAGCGCATCGACATCACCGTCTCCTCCATGGGCGACGCGACGTCGCTGATGGGCGGCACGCTGGTGCTGACCCCGATGTCGGGTGCCGACGGCAAGGTGCACGCGGTGGCGCAGGGCGAGGTCGCCGTCTCCGGCACCGCCGCCGTCGGCCAGGCCGAAACCGTCAACCAAGGTGTGCCGACGGTCGGCCGCATCCCCAACGGCGCGACGGTCGAACTTCCCAATGCCAACCGCCCCGGCGACGTCGGGCCGATGGCGCTCGATCTAAAGAACCCGGATTTCGCGACCGCGATCCGCATCGTCGACGCGATCAACGGCTATTCGCTGCGCCGCTGGGGCATGCGCACCGCGCGCGAGCGCGACTTCCGCTCCGTCGCGCTCACCCTGCCGCCGCACATGGGCACGACGCGCTACATCGCCGAGATCGGCTCGCTGCTCGTCGAGCCCGACACCGAGGCCCGCGTGATCATCGACGCACGCACCGGCACGATCGTCATCGGCCAGGACGTGCAGATCTCGACCGTCGCCGTCACCCACGGCACGCTGACGGTGCGCGTCACCGAGACGCCGATCGCCTCGCAGCCCGCGCCGTTCTCGCGCGGCAAGACCGTGGTGCTGCCGCGCACCGACGTCGACATCAACGAGAACGGCGGCCAGTTGCGCGTGCTCGGCGGCACGACGCTCCGCAAGCTCGTCGGCGGCCTGAACCAGATCGGCCTCAAACCCTCGGGCATTATCGCGATCCTGCAGGCGATCAAGTCGGCCGGCGCGCTGCAGGCGGACCTCGTCACGCAGTAGGCGCCGCTTTCGCCTGGGCGGGAATTTCCAGCGAGACGTCGACAGGGCGGTGACCCGAGTCACTTACGGGCGCCGCGCGATCTGCAACCTTGGACGCCGACACGGGAGAAAAAAACCCGGTCGTATCGTCCAGGGAGGACCGCAATGAAGACGACGATTCTATCCGGCGCCGCGATGGCGGCGGCCGCCGCCAGCCTGTTCGCTGCCGGCGTGGCGACGACCACGACGGCGGACGCCGCCCCCAAGATGGGCCATTGCATGGCCGCCAATTCCTGCAAGGGCCTGAGCGCCTGCAAGGGCGGCCGACCGGGGCTGAACGCCTGCAAGGGCCAGGGCTTCGCGATGACGGCCGCCGCGCCATGCAAGAAGTCGGGCCACAAGTTCGAGAGCATGTGATGTGAAATGGGCTCGCTGGGTCCGGCGATCGCCGGATCTTGCGAGCCCGTCACAGCAATCGTCGAACAGGACGCGGTCAGCCAGCCCGACACAAGTTTGTGGCCTTAGCTTCGGCGGCATGATCACCGGCCACATGGCATTGCCGCGCATCGATATCCGCCTGGCGTCGATCGCGCTGTTGGCGCTCACGCTGTCGTCCCCGGCGCGCGCGCAGAGCACCGAGGCGGACGTCAAGCGCTATTGCACGAACATCGCCAAGGCGGCGAGCGACGCGCGCTTCGCCTGGCAGACGCAGCAGCTCAACGCGCTGGAGACGCGCCTCAAGGCGCGCGTCGCCGAGCTCGATGCCAAGACGGCCGAGCTGCGCGACTGGATCGGCAAGCGCGAGGCGCTGGAAAAGAAAGCGGCCGAGAAGCTCGTCGGCATCTACGCGAAGATGCGGCCGGAGACGGCGGCGACGCAGATTTCCCAGCTCGACGACGACATGGCCGCAGCCGTGCTCGGCCAGCTCAACCCGCGCCAGGCGAGTGCGATCTTCAACGAGATCGTGCCCGAGCGCGCCGGCAAGCTCGCCGCGCTCATCGCCGCCACGCCGCTTGGCGCCCAAGCATCGAACGAGAAGAAGCTGTGAGCCAGCGCCCGACCTTCGCCGCGCTCGCGAGCATCGCGGTCGCAGCCGTGACCCTCTCCGGCTGCGCGGCGCGCCCGACCGAGATCGGCCGCGAGCCGGTGCTCACCCCCGTAGGCGCCGGTGTCGAGCCCGCCATCCTGCCGCACCATTACGCGGGCGACGAGCAGCGCCCGGCCTTCAACTCGCTCTACCAGGATGGCTCCAGCCTCTATCGCGACCCGCGCGCGATGAAGGGCGGCGACGTCATCACGATCCTGATCTCGATGAACGACAAGGCCTCGCTGGGCAACAACACGCAGGCCTCGCTCGACGACGAGGTGGCCAACAAGTTCGACCTCGGGCTCGGCAAGGGCAAGATCGCCGGCGACTTCAACTCGTCCTCGACGACGGGCGCCACCGGCCAGGGCCAGATCGACCGCAGCGAGAAGATCAAGGTCTCCGTCGGCGCCGTCGTCAGCGAGGTGCTGCCCAACGGCAACATCGTCGTATCGGGCTCGCAGGAAATCCGCGTCAACTTCGAGATCCGCCAGATCTACGTCGCCGGCATCGTGCGGCCGCAGGACATCTCGAAGGACAACACGATCCCCTACGACAAGGTCGCCGAGGCCCGCATCTCGTATGGCGGCCGCGGACGGCTCAGCGAGGTGCAGCAGCCGAGCTGGGGCCAGCAGATCTACAACGCCGTCAAGCCGTTCTGAGGCCCGACGATGGCAGCCGTGGCAGAGAAAACTGGTGGCAAGTCCAACCTGATCGTGTCGGCGGCGGCACTCACGGTGCTCGCCCTCATCGGCGGCGGCCTCGTCGGCAAGCTGATCGTCGCGCGACTCAAGGGCGCGATCGAGCCGCATGCCACCGCGACCGCGGCGCCGTCGCTGCCCTATCCGAACACGGTCGAAATCCGCGAGCTGCCGGCGGTGATCACCAACCTCGCGCCGCCGACCAGCTCGCATGTCCGGCTGCAGGTCGCGATCGTCTTCACGAAAGGCGCGATCGAGGAGCCGGGCCTCGCCGCGGCGCAGATCACCGACGACATCGTCGCCTTCCTCAACACACTGACGCTGGTGAAGCTGCAGGGCGCGAGCGGCCTGCAGAACCTGCGTGAGGATTTGAACGACCGCGCCGCCGTCCGCACGCAGGGCAAGGTGCGCGAGGTCGTGATCGAGACTTTGGTGGTGGAATGAAACGCTCGGTCGCCCGCAAGCTCACCTCGCTCCTCGGCGTCGCCGCGGGCGCCACGTTGCTCTCGCTCGTCCCGCTCCACGCGGCGCTGGCGCAGGTGCCGGACCTCAACTCGCTGGTGCCCCAGGCCGGCGGCACGGCGACGGGCCGCATCGTCCAGGTCGTGGGGCTCCTCACCATCCTGTCGATCGCGCCGGGCCTGCTCGTGATGGTGACGAGCTTCACGCGCTTTGCCATCGCCTTCTCGTTCCTGCGCTCGGGCCTCGGCCTGCAGACGACGCCGGCCAACCTGATCCTCGTTTCGCTCGCCTTGTTCATGACGTTCTACGTGATGGCGCCGACCTTCGATTCGTCCTGGCAGAACGGCCTGAAGCCGCTGATCGACAACAAGATGTCCGAGAGCGACGCCTATCCCAAGATCGTCGATCCGTTCCGCAAGTTCATGCTCGCGCAGGTCCGCGACAAGGACCTCAAGATGTTCGACGACCTCGCGCAGGCGAGCATCAAGACGACCGACAAGGGCGCCGTCGACCTGCGCATCCTGATCCCGGCCTTCATGATCTCGGAGATCCGCCGCGGCTTCGAGATCGGCTTTCTGATCGTGCTGCCGTTCCTCGTCATCGACATGATCGTCGCGACGGTGACGATGTCGATGGGCATGATGATGCTGTCGCCCTCAATCATCTCGCTGCCGATGAAGCTCTTGTTCTTCGTGCTGATCGACGGCTGGAACCTGCTCGTCGGCAATCTGATCCGGTCGTACTCCTGACGCCGTAGGCGTCGTGATTGCGAGCGCAGCGAAGCAACCCAGGGCCAACGCGTGGTCCCTGGGTTGCTTCGCCTTCGGCTCGCAAGGACGGAGGGAAGCTTACCGCAGCTCGACCGGCCCCTTCAGGCCCGGCCAATCCGAATAGCCGTGCCAATCGCCGCCGTAATAGGTCTTCTCCGGCGCCTCGACGAGGTCGGCGCCGGTGCGCAGCCGCTCGACGAGATCCGGATTGCCGATGAACGGCCGGCCGAACGCGAACAGGTCGGCGTGGCCGGACGACAGCTCCTGCTCGGCGAGAGCGAGCGTCATCCGGTTGTTGCCCATGTAGATGCCGGGCCAGCGCTTGCGCAGCGCATCGAAATCGAGCGCCTTCGACTCGCGCGTCGCGCGCGTCACGCCCTCGATGACGTGGATGTAGAGCAGCTCGCGATCGCGCAAGGCGTCGACGTAGGCGCCGTAGGTCGCGGTCGTGTCGCTGTCGAGCGGCGTCTCGCCTGGCGCAGTGGTGGTCGGCGACAGGCGGATGCCGACATGCTTGCTGTCGCCCCACGCCTGTACCGCCGCGTCGACCGCGGCGAGCGGGAAACGCAGCCGGTTTGCGATAGAGCCGCCGTACTGGTCGGTGCGGTGGTTGGTCGAGTCGCGGACGAATTGCTCGAGCAGGTAATTGTTGGCCGAATGCACCTCGACGCCGTCGAAGCCGGCGCGCTTCGCATTGGCCGTCGCCTTGCGATAATCCTCGACGATGCCGGGGATCTCGTCGGTCTCGAGCGCGCGCGGGGTGACGTGCGCCTTCATGCCCTCGGTCGTAAAGGCTTGGCCCTCGGGCTTCACCGCCGAGGCCGACACCGGCAGGCCGTGGCCCGGCTGCAGGTCGGGATGCGAGATGCGGCCGCAATGCCAGAGCTGCAGGAAGATGAGGCCGCCGTTGGCGTGCACCTTGTCGGTCACATGGCGCCAGCTCTCGACCTGCGCGTCGCTCCAGATGCCCGGCGTGAGGGCATAGCCGACCGCCTGCGGGGATATGTTGGTCGCCTCCGAGATGATAAGCCCGGCCGTGGCGCGCTGCGCGTAATAGTCGGCGGCGTAGGCCGGCGGCACGCCCTCTGTCGAGGAGCGGCTGCGCGTCAGGGGCGCCATGACGATTCGGTTCTTGAGCTCGAGATCGCCGAGGCGGACGGGCTGCAGCACTGGGCTCATGAGGGTCTCCATCGCCGCGAAGGGCTGCGGCACAGCTGCTAGGTAGGTGCGCCGCCGCGTTTGCAACACCCGTGGCGCGCGGCGCATGAGACCGAGGGCCCGATTTTGGGCGGGAAAGCGAGGGGCGATGTCGGACGACGACAGGAAATACGGGTTTTCGTTCTCGTGGCGCCGCGCCATCGGCCTGTCCGCGCTCAAGGGCCGCATCTCGCGGGCGATCGGCATCCCGCTCACTCGCGAGGGGCGCCAGCGCAAGGTCGGCGCCATGCTCGGCTGCTGCGTGCCGCTGGCGATCCTGCTGTGCGGGCCGGTTGTAGTGGGGGTGGTGGTGTCGCGGCTTCTATGAGCCGGTGCCGGGGCCAATGAACGGGTTGATGATCTGCATGCTCTGCCGGATTGTCATCCCGTGATGCATGTCCTCCGTGTACAGCGTGGTGCAACCCGCCTCCAAAGCAGAGGCGATGATCAGGGCGTCGTAGAAGGCGAACTTGTGCTGCTCGGCGAGAGCAGTTGCCAACTCGTTGATCGCCACCGTCATCGGCGGCGCGGGCAGTGACGACCTGATCGAGCGCAAAGCCGAACGGATGTCGGCCCAGCTCATCTTCAGCTTGCGGTGCGCGACGTTGGCGAACTCGTTGAGCACCTGCACGCTGATCGCTCCGCCACCGGCCAACAAGCGCCGCGCGACAGCATGTCGGACATCGCTTTGGACGGCCGCGTAAACCAGGATGTTGGTGTCGAAGAACACCTTCATTCGTCGGCCGACGAGCCGCGCTCATTCGCCTCGTCGCGCGAGAAACGGTATCCCGGCGGCAATTGCAGGCCCAAGGCATCCAGACGCGCGAAGAGCTCGTCCAGGTTTCGATCGCGCTCCACCCCAAGGGCGCGCTTGCCCGCCACTTCGATAGCGATCTCGTCGCCTTCCTCGAGCTGTAGCAGTTCGACGACGGCGGCCGGCAGGCGAACCGCTAGGCTGTTGCCCCACTTGCTCACTCGCATAGACAATCCTCCGATGATCTACATCAGGCAGTGTATATCCATCGCGCCACCCGCGCAATCCGCGGCACCTCCGCGCCCCAAACCTCCGCCATTGCCCTCGACCTCGCTTGAAGGCTAAGGAGGATCGACCCCACTGCCCGCCTGGAGATCAGCTCGATGCCGTTGCGGCTCGACAGCGAGAGCCCGGATTTCGAGAGCCGTTTCAAGGCGCTGCTCGCAACCAAGCGGGAGGTGTCGGAAGACGTCGATGCGACCGTGCGCGAGATCGTCCGCGAGGTGCGCGCCGACGGCGACGCGGCGCTGATCCGCCTGTCGCAGCGCTTCGACAGGGTCGACCTCGGCCGGCTTGGCCTGCGGGTCACAGCCGAAGAGATCAAGGCTGCCAAAGGGGCCTGCCGCAAGGAAGACCTCGCGGCACTGCGGCTCGCGCACGAGCGCATCGCGAGCTTCCACGCCCGCCAGGTGCCCGAGGACCTGCGCTTCACCGATTCTCTCGGCGTCGAGCTCGGCTGGCGCTGGACGGCGATCCAGGCGGTGGGGCTCTACGTCCCCGGCGGAACCGCCGCCTATCCCTCGTCCGTGCTGATGAATGCGGTGCCGGCGAAAGTGGTCGGCTGCGAGCGGCTGGTGATGGTCGTGCCGTCCCCCGACGGCAAGCTCAACCCGCTCGTCCTCGCCGCCGCCGAGCTCGCCGGCGTCGACGAGGTCTATCGCGTCGGCGGCGCACAGGCGATCGCGGCGCTGGCCTACGGGACGGAGACGATCGCGCCCGTGATGAAGATTATGGGGCCGGGCAACGCCTATGTCGCCGCCGCCAAGCGGCAGGTGTTCGGCACCGTCGGCATCGACATGATCGCCGGGCCGTCCGAGGTGCTGATCCTGGCCGACGCCACCGCCGACCCTGCCTGGGTCGCCGCCGACCTGCTCGCCCAGGCCGAGCACGACGAAGCGGCGCAGTCGATCCTCATCACCGACGATGCCAGGATGGCGGATGCCGTCGAAAGGGAAGTCGAAGCGCAAATGCGCACGCTGCCGCGTGGCAAGATCGCCGGCGCCAGCTGGCGCGATTTCGGCGCGGTGATCACCGTCCCGTCGCTCGCCGGCGCCGTGCCGCTGGCGGACCGCCTGGCGCCGGAGCATCTCGAGATCATCGCCGTGGACGAAGAAGCGATCGCCGCCAAGATCCGCAACGCCGGCGCGATTTTCATCGGCGGCCACACGCCGGAGGCCGTCGGCGATTATGTCGGTGGCTCCAACCACGTGCTGCCGACGGCGCGCTCGGCGCGCTTTTCCTCCGGCCTCAACGTGCTCGACTTCATGAAGAAGACGTCGATCCTGAAATGCAGCGAGGCGAGCCTGCACGAGATCGGGCCGGCCGCGGTGACGCTCGGCGAGGCCGAGGGCCTCGGCGCGCACGCGCGCTCGGTCGCGATGCGCCTCGGCCAGCGCCCCGTCGCCACGCGCCAGCGGGCCGCGATATGAGTGAGGAGAACACCAACCGGCTGAAGTCCGTCGTGCTCGACGGCGATTCGATCGGCATCGGCACGCCCGACCAGGAGCACGAGCGCCAGATCGCGGTCTACGACCTCATCGAGGAGAACGCCTTCGGCCTGCCCGGCAAGGACGCGGGGCCCTACGACCTGACGATCTCGCTGCACGACGCCAAGCTGATGCTCGACATCGCCGGCGCCGACGGCGAGCAGAAGGCCGTGCACATCCTGTCGCTCTCGCCGTTCAAGCGGATCCTGCGCGACTATTTCATGATCTGCGAGAGCTACTACGATGCGATCCGCACGCAGACCGCGGCGCAGATCGAGGCGATCGACATGGGTCGTCGCGGGCTGCACAACGAGGGCGCGGACCTTTTGAACGAGCGGCTCGCGGGCAAGATCGATTGCGACAACGACACGGCGCGACGCCTCTTCACGCTGATCACCGCGCTGCACTGGAAAGGCTAGCGTGGCGGGGCCCGAGAGCCTGGCACCATGAGCGGCCCGTTGCTCGTGCGGCCGTCCGCGATCCTGTTCTCCTGCTCGTTCAACGCCGTGCGCTCGCCGATGGCCGAGGGGCTGACGCGGCTCTACTTCGGGCGCGAGATGTATGTCGCCTCGGCCGGTGTGCGCTCGGGCGAGCCCGACGGGTTCGCCGCCGCCGTGATGGACGAGGTCGGCGTCGACATCACGGGGCACCACCCGCACACGTTCGAGGATCTCGAGGATGCCTCGTTCGACCTCATCGTGACGCTGTCGCCGGAAGCGCACCACAAGGCGCTCGAATTCACCCGCACGCTCGCCTGCGACGTGCTCTACTGGCCGACCATCGATCCGACCGCGGTCGAGGGCTCGCGCGAGCGGCGGCTCGAGGCCTATCGCGAGGTGCGCGACGGCCTTTCGCGACGCATCAAGACGCTGCTCGACTTCAAGCCGATGGGCGAGGTTTAGTCGCCGCCATCTGCGCGCCGATCTCGTAGGACGCGAGCTTGCGATAGAGCGTCGAGCGGCTGATGCCGACAAGCCGCGCGGCCGCCGATAGATTGCCGCCGACGCGCGACAGCGCCCGCACGATCGTGCGCCGCTCCGCCTCCGCCAGCACGTCGCCGCGCTGGGCAGCGGTCGCGTTGAGGAGATCGTCGACATTGGGCGCCTCGGCGAGCGCGTCGTCGTCGAGCGAGAGCAGGCGGCGGGCGGCGCGCGTCGCCCCGACGACGCGATCGTCGTGGTCGACCGCGAGCAAGGCTTCCGGCGCGCGCCCCTGCATCGAGGCCAGCACGAGCCGGGTGTGCGGATAGGCGCGCGCGAACAACTCGGCCTCGATCCGGCGCGCGAAATTCGCGACCGTCATCGACATGAAGGCATCGAGCCGCGCTTCATGCGCGGCGGCATCCTGGTTGAAGGAGAGCGAGCCGACGAGATAGCCGTTGGGCCCGAACAGCGGCGCCGCGATCGCGACACGGTCGGTGTAGCGCGCCAGGAAATGCTGGTCGCCGCGCACGATGACGCCGCGCTGGTCGGCGATGCACAAGCCGATGCCCGTCGTGCCGAGCCGATCTTCCGAATAGATCGTGCCGAGCCACTCGTCGGGTTTGCGCTGCCAGAAATCGCACGCGCGGTTGGTGCGCAGATCGAGGACCATGCCGCGTCGATCGGTGAGGAAGACGGCACTGTCGGTCTTGTTCAGCATCTCATGGAGCTGGTCGAGCACCGGCCGGCTCACCTCGAGGAGGTCGTCCTCGCGCTCGCAGGCCTCGCACCACGCGTCGCGATCCGGCTGCGGCGGGATGGAAAGGTCGGGATCGAGACCATGGACGCGCAGGGAGCGCCGCCATGACGCTACCAGGGCCGACGTGCCGGCGTAGGTCTCGATTGTCGAAATGATCTTCTCGGCATGCCCGCTCAAGCGCGACATCGTCACAGCTCCCGGCTAAGGGGTCGATTCAGAGCCGAGCCATGCCTCTCCGTCAAGTAAGTTCAGGTCATTTGTTCACTATCCACTGCGTTGCGTGGCTTACGCTACATTAGGTGACGTACCGTAATATTATCAAAAGTAATAACATTACCTATCGTCACCGGGCGCTGCATCAAAGCTCGCGAGCAATTCATTCAGGGCCAAGCGTTCGGTCGGAAAACCGGCCGCTTCCCAGAGGGAGGACAGGCGCCGAAGGGCATCGCCGAGCGCCTTGCCGGGCGCCATGCCCCGCGCGATCAGATCCTCCGCCGTGAACGGCAGGACCGGGATCGTCTCGCTCGCGATGGCGCGCAGCACCTGCTGCCATGCCACCCCCTCGCCGCCGGCCTCGGCGGCCGCCAAGCTCACCCCATCTGCGACCGCCGGACGGCCGAACTTGAACAAAAGCGCGCGAATCACTTCGCTGGCGGGCGGCTCGTGCACGCCATGAAGGCGCGACAGCACCCGGGTCGCAGCGTCGAGTCGCGCTGTCTCGGCCTTCGAGAGCCTCAGTCGATCCTGCAGGCGCGCGGCATCCTCCGGCACGATCGCCGCGAGCGCGGCGAGGCGCAGGATCGCATCGGACTCCGGCACGATCGCGAGCGCGGCGGCGAGGCGGCGCGGCTGCGGCACCGTCTGGAGAAGCGGGCCGATGAGCCCTGTCTCGGCGATCTCGGTGACGATCGATGGCGCACGCCGCGCGACGAGAAGCTTCAAAAGCTCGACGCGAACGCGCTCGCGCGAGAGCCGCGACAGGCCTTCGCGCAGCGCGACAGCGGCGGCGAGGCCGTCCGCATCGAGCGGCCCCTCGCCGTACTCGGCGGTGAAGCGGAAAAAACGCAGGATGCGCAGGTAATCCTCGCGGATGCGGGTCGCAGGGTTGCCGATGAAGCGGACCCGGCAGCGCGCGAGGTCGTCGAGGCCGCCGGCGTAATCGTGGATCGTCCCGTCGCGCGAGAGCGACAGCGCGTTGATCGTGAAGTCGCGCCGCAAGGCGTCCTGCGCGAAGTCGCGCCCGAAGCGCACGATGGCGTGGCGGCCATCCGTGTCGATGTCCTCGCGCAGCGTCGTCACCTCGAACGGCTGCCCGTCGATGAGCAGCGTGACCGTGCCGTGCGCGATCCCCGTCGGCCTCACCTTCAGGCCCGCGGCCTTGGCGCGCGCCGTCACGGTCTGCGGCGAGGCGGTGGTGGCGATGTCGTAGTCGGCGACGGGGCGGCCCATCAGCGCGTTGCGCACCGCGCCGCCGACGAGCCGCGCCTCCTCGCCGTCACGATCGAGAAGGTCGAGCGCGCGGGCGAGCGGCGCGCGCGACAGCAGGGCCGCCACCTCCGGTTTCATTGCGTCTGTCCAGGCACAATGCGCCCGTTCTCCTCGTGCGCGGGGACGTAACCGCCCTCGTAGCGCGGCGCCAGCAGCCCGACCACGACAAGGCTGCCGACGGCGAGCAGCAGGCCGGCGAGCGCGAGCGGCACGACGACGCGCCGCGTCCAATTGTCGATCAGGAAGGGGTTGATCAGCTGCAGCAGGAGAAAGCCGGCATAGAGTGCGAACGGCACCAGGAAGAAGGCCAGCGGCTCGGACAGCGCGCGGATCATGGTGCTCGCCAGCTCACAGATACAGCCTCTCGTAGAGGCCGCGGATCATGCCCGCCGTGATGCCCCAGATCCTGCGGCCGCCGTGCTCGAAGGCATAGAACTGCCAGGTCTGGCCCTTGAAGCTGCGCTCGTGCAGCTGGTGGTTCGCCTCGCTCATCAGGAAGGCGAACGGCGTCTCGAACGCGTCGACCACCTCGCCGGGGTTCAGCACCATGTCGAAAGGCGGCGTCACGCGGGCGATGACCGGCACGATGCGGAAGCCGGTTCGCGTGAGATAGGGATCGAGGTAGCCGAGCACCTCGACGCGTTCCGACGGCAGGCCGATCTCCTCGTTGGCCTCGCGCAGCGCGGTGGCGGCCGCGCTCGCATCGTCCGGGTCCATCTTGCCGCCGGGAAACGCGACCTGGCCGGCGTGGTCGCGCAGGCCGGCGGTGCGCTGCGTGAGCAGCATGGTGAGGCCGTCCGGCCGCTCGACGAGGCCGACCAGCACCGCGGCGGTGCGCACCGTCGCCAGGAAGTCGGCCGTCACGTCCCAGGCGTTGAGGATGTGGTCGCCATAGCGCGGGGTCGCGGCGCGATCCAAGGCATCGGCGGCGAGCGACGGGGCGATCCGCTCTCGGATGCGCGCGAACACCGCTTCGGCATCGAAGGACTCGGGCGGCAGCGGCGGACGCGGACGGATGTTCACGCCTCGGCCTCGGCCGGGCCGATGGCGAAGAAGGCGCCGCCGGAGGCGATGCCGACGCTGCCGTCGCGCTCTTCGACACGATCGAGCAGCTCGATCGCCAGCGTCCGGGTCAGCCGGGCCTCGAGGCCGCCGCGGATGAGGACATATGGCTTCACGCCGCCGTCGGCCGCGAGCCCGAAGCGCATGGGATGCGCGTCGCCCGCCTCGACCTCGTCGCCGAGGTTGGTGACGAAGCGCAGCGTCCCGCCGTCCGTCTCCATCGCCACGGCGATGAAGGGGACGTCCTCGACGGCGATGCCGACGCACTCGACCGGCGTCACCAGCACGTAGCGCTCGGGGTCCTTGCGCAGGATGCCGGAGAAGAGCTGCACCATCGCAGGTCGCGAGATCGGCGTGCCGGCGTAGAACCAGGTGCCGTCGGCGGCGATCTTCATGTCGATCTCGCCGCAATAGGGCGGATGCCATTTGTCCACGGGAGCCGGACCGCGCAGCTTGACAGCACCGACCGCCGCCGCGAGGCCGGTCAGCCGGGAAGCGGGTCCATCTGTCGCTCTCCCTTGCGTCGCCTTCTCCCGCGCCGCGTTCTCAGTCATAATCTGAACCCAAAGAGCGCCAAAGTCGCTCGGTCCCGCCATAGTATCCCACCTATTCCCCCAGGAGCCACCCGTCCATGGCCGAGCCCGCGACCAACGCCACCTCGCTCGAAGCCGCGGTCGCCCGCAACGCGGAGGTCGCGCTGGACCGGGTCGCGGCCGCGCGCGCCGCGATCGGCACCGTGATCTTCGGCCAGCAGACGGTGGTCGAGGAGACGCTCGTGACGCTGCTCGCCGGCGGCCACGGCCTGCTCGTCGGCGTGCCCGGCCTCGCCAAGACAAAGCTCGTCGAGACGCTCGGCACCGTGCTCGGGCTCGACGCCCGCCGCGTGCAGTTCACGCCGGACCTGATGCCGGCCGACATCCTCGGCTCCGAGATCCTGGAAGAGAGCGTCGACCGCAAGCGCAGCTTCAAGTTCATGCGCGGCCCGATCTTCGCGCAGCTGCTGATGGCCGACGAGATCAACCGCGCCAGCCCGCGCACGCAATCGGCGCTGCTGCAGGCGATGCAGGAATACCATGTGTCGGTCGCCGGCGAGCGCTACGACCTGCCGGCCCCCTTCCATGTGCTGGCGACGCAGAACCCGCTGGAGCAGGAGGGGACCTATCCTCTGCCGGAAGCGCAGCTCGACCGCTTCCTCATGCAGATCGACGTCACCTACCCCGACCGCGCCGCGGAAAAGCGCATCCTCATCGAGACGACCGGCGAGCATCAGGCCGTCGCCAAGGCGGCAATGAGCGCCGAGGACCTTCAGGCGACGCAGCGCCTCGTGCGCCGTCTGCCCGTCGGCGAGACCATCATCGAGGCGATCCTCGACATCGTCCGCAACGCGCGCCCCGGCGAGGGCGACGCCGCGATCACCAAGTCGATCGCCTGGGGCCCCGGCCCGCGCGCGGCGCAGGCGCTGATGCTAGCCTCCCGTGCGCGCGCGCTCGTCTCCGGCCGCCTCTCGCCGTCGCTCGACGATGTCATCGCGCTTGCCGAGCCGGTGCTGAAGCATCGCATGGCGCTCACCTTCTCCGCCCGCGCCGACGGCGAGACGATCGAGGGCGTGGTGAAGAAGCTGACGGCGAAATTTTCGTGATCAACTGATGCCCGTCTCCGCGCGCCTTCTCGACCAGTCCGAGCGCCGTCCCGGCGGCCCGCAGCAGCAGGGCGCGCTCGATCTCGCGCGGCGCCTTCCCGCGCTGGTCGTGGCGGCGAAGGAGATCGCGTCCTCCGCCCTGCACGGCGTGCACGGGCGGCGGCGCGCCGGCATCGGCGAGAATTTCTGGCAGTTCCGCCCTTTCGTCGCCGGCGAGTCGGCCTCGGGCGTCGACTGGCGCCGCTCGGCCCGCGACGACCGGATCTACGTGCGCGAGCGCGAATGGGAATCCGCGCATACCGTCTGGCTCTGGATCGACCGCTCGCCGTCGATGGCCTACGCCTCGTCGCTCGCGATGCAGTCGAAGCTCGACCGCGCCATCGTGCTCGGCCTCGCCGCGGCCGATCTCCTGGTGCGCGGCGGCGAGCGCGTCGGCCTCGCGGGCCTGACGCGCCCGGTCGCCTCGCGCAACGTCATCGAGCGCTTCGCCGAGGCGCTTGCCCACGACCGCCGCACCGGCGACGATGAGCTGCCGCCCGCCGGCCCGCTGCCGCCGCGCGTCCGCATCGTGATGATCAGCGACTTCCTGACGCCGCCGGGCGAGATCGGCGCGCGCATCGAGGACATTTCCGCGCGAGGCGCGCGCGGGCATCTGCTGATGATCGCCGACCCGGTCGAGGAGACCTTCCCCTTCGCCGGCCATACCGAGTTCGTCGACGTCGACACGTCGGCGCTGATGCGCATCGGCCAGGCGGAGCGGTTCCGCGACATGTACATGCGCCGCCTCGCCGCGCACCGCGACGCGATCACCTCGATCGTCCGCGCCAAGGGCTGGAGCCTCGCCCTGCACCGCACCGACCGCCCGGCCTCCGAGGCGCTGCTCGCGCTGCGCATGCGGCTCGAGCAGGGCGCCGACCTGTTCGCGGCGGGAGCGCGCTAGATGCTCGGCCTGCCGCTCGCCTTCACGATCCCTTTTGCGCTGGTCGCGCTCGCCGGCCTGCCGGTGCTGTACGTGTTGCTCAAGGTGACGCCGCCGCGCCCGGAGCGGGTGCCGTTCCCGCCGCTGAAGCTGATCCTCGACCTGCGGCCCAAGGACGAGACGCCCGCCAACACGCCGTGGTGGCTTTTGCTGCTGCGGCTCGCCCTGGCCACCCTGGTCATCCTGGCGATGGCGGGGCCGATCTGGAACCCGCTGAGCGTCGGCACCAAGGGCAGCGGCTCGCTGCTCGTCGCGCTCGACACCAGCTGGGCGGCGGCGCCGACGTGGGAGCGCCGGGTGATCGCCGCGACGCAGCGCATCGAGGCCGCACGCCAGGAGTCGCGCACGGTCGCGGTCGCCGCGACGTCGGACGGCGGCAAGGACGTGATCGCGACCGATTCCACGACCGCGCTCGAGCGGCTGCACGCGCTCGCGCCGGTGCCCTACGCGCCGGACCGCATGGCGCTCGCCGGCGCAATCGGGCGCTTCGTGAAGTCGCACCCCGACACGACCATCGTGTGGCTCTCGGACGGGCTCGAGCGCGGCGCCGGTCGCGCCTTCGCGCAGGCGCTCGCCGCGCTGCCGGTGAAGACCATCCTGATCTCCGACGCGAAGCCCGTCCTCGCGATCACCGACCCGCGCAACGACGGCGACAAGCTCGCCGTACGGGTGCTGCGCTCGGCTGCCGGCACCGAGGGCGCGCACGGCATCGTTCGCGCGCTCGACATGAAGGGCCTGACGGTCGGCGAGGCGCCCTACGTCTTCAAGACCGGCGACGCGGTCGACGCGACGTTCGACCAGCCGATCGAGCTGCGCAACCAGATCGCGCGGCTCGAGGTCACCGGCGCGCGCTCGGCCGGCGCGGTCACCCTGCTCGACTCGCGCTGGAAGCGGCGCAGCGTCGGCATCATCTCCGGCGACACCGCCGACACGGCGCAGCCGCTGCTGGCCGCCGCGTACTACCTGCACAAGGCGCTCAGCCCCTTCGCCGACGTGCACGAGCCCAAGCCCGGTACGCCCGACCCGATCGGCGCGATACTCGACGAGCGCGTCACCGTGCTGATCCTCGCCGACTACGGCACGATCACCGGGCCGATCCGCCAGCGCCTGTCCGACTGGGTCGACGGCGGCGGCCTGCTCGTGCGCTTCGCCGGCACGCGGCTTTCGGGCGCGACGGACGATCTGGTGCCGGTCAAGCTGCGCCGCGGCGGCCGCGTGCTCGGCGGCACGCTCTCCTGGGAGCGGCCAAAGCACCTCGCCGCCTTCGAGCCGCCGAGCCCGTTCGTCGGCCTGAAAGTGCCGGACGAGGTCACGATCACGCGCCAGGTGCTGGCCGAGCCCGAGCCGGGCCTGCCGGCCAAGACCTGGGCGCAGCTCTCCGACGGCACGCCCCTCGTGACCGCCGCCGCGCACGGAAAAGGCCGCGTCGTGCTGTTCCACGTGACGGCCGACACGACCTGGTCGAACCTGCCGATCTCCGGTCTCTTCGTCGACATGCTGAAGAAGATCGTCGCGCTGTCGGGCGAGAGCGCCCGCGCCGTCTCCGAGACCGAGGCCAAGGCCGCGCAGGCGAGCCGGGCGGTCGAGACCGTGGCGCCGTCGCGCACGCTCGACGGGTTCGGCACGCTGGGCGCGCCGCCGGCCTCCGCCAAGCCGGTCCCCACCACGTTCGGCGGCGTCGCCTCGCCGGACCACCCGCCGGGCTTCTACGGCGCGGCCGACTCGCTGCTCGCCGTGAACGCGCTGGCGCCCGAGGACAAGATCCCGGCGGTCGATCTCTCGGGCCTGTCGTTCGAATCGGCGCCGCTGCAGGCGGCCGAGCCGATCGACCTCCGGCCGTGGCTGATCGCCGGCGCCTTCGTGCTGTTCTGCCTCGACGCGCTCGCCGCGCTGTGGCTCGGGGGCAAGCTGCGGCCCGCGCCGCGTCGCGCGGTCGCCGCGGCGCTCGCGCTGCTTCTCGCCGGGACGGCAACGCTCAAGGCGCCGACGCCGGCGCATGCGGAGACCTCTGCGTCCGTCGTTGCGAGCCAACGGCGAAGCAACCCAGGGGGTGCAGAGCTCCCTTCTGCCCGATTGTCCCCTGCCAACCCTGGGTTGCTTCGCTTCGCTCGCAATGACGGCGACGCGGCGGCCGCCCAGGCGCCGCTGAAGGTCTCGCCGAACGATCTCTCGTCGGCGCTGTCGGTGCGGCTCGCCTACGTCACCTCGGGCGACGGCAAGGTCGACGAGATCTCCAAGCAGGGCCTCGCGACGCTCTCGACGACGCTGGCGGCGCGCACCTCGCTGACGCCCGGTGATCCGATCGGCATCGATCCCGCCAAGGACGAGCTCGCCTTCTATCCCCTGCTCTACTGGCCGATCGTCGCCACGAACCCGCAGCCCTCGCAGAAGGCGATCGAGAAGATCTCCGCCTACATGCGCAACGGCGGCACCATCGTGTTCGACACGCGCGACGCCAATTCCGTGCATCCGAACGGCGAGCCGACGCCGGCGACGGCCTGGCTGCGTCAGCTGCTCGCCGGCGTCGACGTGCCGGAGCTGGAGCCAATCCCGTCCGACCATGTCGTGACGAAGACGTTCTATCTCATCGAGAATTTCATCGGCCGCTACGCCTCGGGCGAAACCTGGATCGAGGCGCTGCCGCCGCCGATTGGCGACAAGGAGGCGCGCCCGGCCCGCTCCGGCGACGGCGTCTCGCCGATCATCCTGACATCGAACGACCTCGCCGCCGGCTGGGCCGGCGACGATTACGGCGAGCCGCTCTACGCCCTCTCGCCCGGCGACCCGCGCCAGCACGAGATCGCGCTGCGCGGCGGCATCAACCTCGTGATGTACACGCTGACCGGCAATTACAAAGCCGACCAGGTGCACGTGCGCGACCTGCTCGAGCGGCTGGGGCATTAGGGCGTCCGCGGTCCGTTGTTCCGGGAGCGATCTGCGTTTGTCGCAGCCGCGCCGATAAGGTATAAATACCTCATGGCAGTGACGCGTGACGCATGGTGACGCCTAAATGTGGACTTCACGAAGCTTTCGACCGTGGCCCAAGCCTGACGCCTGACGCATCCTGACGTCTGAATGTCGGGTTTTGAAACGCACTGGGGAGCGGACGATCTCATGAGCGAAGACGCGGATGCCATCGTCATCGGCGCGGGCCTCGCCGGGCTCGTCGCGGCGACCGAGCTCGCCGATGCCGGCCGGCGCGTCCTCGTGCTGGACCAGGAGCCCGAGCAGAACCTCGGCGGCCAGGCTTTCTGGTCGCTCGGCGGCCTGTTCCTCGTCGACAGTCCCGAGCAGCGGCGCCTGCGCATCCGCGACTCGCACGCGCTCGCCTGGCAAGACTGGTGCGGCACCGCCGGCTTCGACCGCGACGAGGACCATTGGCCGCGTCGCTGGGCGGAAGCCTATGTCGCCTTCGCCGCGGGCGAGAAGCGCGCCTGGCTGCACGCGATGGGCCTGCGCGTCTTCCCCGTCGTCGGCTGGGCCGAGCGCGGCGGCGGCCATGCGACAGGCCCCGGCAATTCGGTGCCGCGCTTCCATGTCACCTGGGGCACCGGGCCGGGCGTGCTGGCGCCGTTCGTGCGCCGCGCGCGGGAGGCCGAGACGAAGGGCCTGATATCCTTCGCCTTCCGCCGCCGCGTCGACGGCTTCCTCGTCACCAACGGCCACGTCGAGGGCGTGCACGGCGCCGTGCTCGCGCCGGACACCGCCGCGCGTGGTTTTGCCACCAACCGAACGGAGACGGGCCGCTTCGAGCATCGCGCGCAAGTTGTGATCCTCGCGTCCGGCGGCATCGGCGGCAACCACGACCTCGTGCGCGAGAACTGGCCGGCGCGGCTCGGGCCGCCGCCGCTGCGCATGGTCGCCGGCGTGCCAGCGCATGTCGACGGTCGCATGATCGCGATCACCGAGGCGACGGGCGGCAACCTCATCAACCGCGACCGCATGTGGCACTACACCGAGGGCGTGCAGAACTGGGACCCGATCTGGGCCAACCACGGCATCCGCATCATTCCTGGCCCGTCGTCGCTCTGGTTCGACGCCTTCGGCAAGCGGCTGCCGGCGCCCTGCTATCCCGGCTATGATTCGCTCACCACGCTCGAGCACATCTGCAAGTCGGGCGCCGACTACACGTGGTTTGTCACCACGCAATCGATCGTCAAGAAGGAGTTCGCGCTGTCGGGCTCTGAGCAGAACCCCGACATCACCAACAAGGACTGGCGTCTCACGCTGAGCCGCGCCTTCGGCAAGAAGGCTGCGGCGCCGGTCGAGGCCTTCAAGGAGCATGGCGCCGACTTCGTCGTGCGCGACGATCTTGCCGCGCTCGTCGCCGGCATGAACGCGATCGCCGGCAACGCGCGCATCGATCCCGCCGCGCTTGAGGCCGAGATCGTCGCGCGCGATCGCGAGGTCGACAATCCGTTCTCGAAGGACGCGCAGGTGATGGGCATCATGAATGCGCGGCGCGCGCTCCCCGAGAAGCTGGTGCGCACGGCGAAGCCGCACCGCATCCTCGATCCCGCGCACGGCCCGCTCATCGCGGTGCGTCTGTCGATCCTCACGCGCAAGACGCTCGGCGGCTTCGAATGCGATCTCGACGGCCGCGTCCTCGGGCGCGACGGTAACGTGATCCAAGGCCTCTATGCCGCGGGCGAGGCGGCCGGCTTCGGCGGCGGCGGCATGCACGGCTATCGGGCGCTGGAAGGCACGTTCCTCGGCGGCTGCCTGTTCTCCGGCCGCGTGGCGGGGCGCGCAGCGGCGGCCGCGGTCGCCTGAGATGCGCTCAGCTTTTCTCCAGCACGACGATGATCTCGTGCACCGAGGCCGAGTCGTGCACGCGTTTCAGCGGCAGCGCGTACTGCGCGATCGCGGCGCCGACGAAGGCCAGGAAGTGCGGCGCGTCCCAGACGTGATAGTGCACCAGCGTCGTGTCCGCCGCGATCTTGCGCGCGTGCGCCAAGGCCGCATCGCCCGCGAGGCCCTTGATCGCGGCGTCCTCGAGATAATGATCGAAACGGCTGCGCTCCGGTCCCTGCTCGTGGTCGGCGACGAGATCCTCGAAGGGGGTCAGTGCCCGGATGCGGTCGTCGCCGTAGCGCATGTCGGGCACCGCGATCATCGCGCGCCCGCCGGCCTTGAGCTTGTCCGCGACCCGGCCGAGGAAGCCGATCGGATCTTCGAGATGCTCGAGCACGTGATTGGCGATAAGGAAGTCGTAGCCAGCGTCGGCAAGGCCCTCGAGCGTCGCCGCCTCGCCGACCACGTCGGGCTCGATCAGCGGGCGGCACCAGCTCTCGTTGTAGATCGTGCGCAGTCGCGCCGGGCCGAAGCGATCGAAGAAGGTGACGTGCCGGTCCGGCGGCAGATCGGTCGGCTGGGTGAACGCGCCGATCTCGACACCGCTGCCGAAAAGAAAGCCCGCGGCGATGGACGCGCGGTTCTCGTAGAGCGCGTCGCTATCGCCCAGCGGCCGCACGCGATAGGTCGTTCGGCGCCCCACGATCGTCTCGCCGAGATCGTCGCGCAAGTCGACTTTGTCGCCGCTGGCGAGCCGCGTCGGGAAGGAGAAGAAGAAGCCGAGCGCGCCGTTGTCGAGCACAGAGCGGATGTCGTCGCGCGCGACCCAGGGCACGACGCGGCCCTGCTCGCGGCCGTTGACCATCACGATGATCTCGATGCGTGGACCGGCGCGGCGGCTCGCCCATCCCGACACGTAGTAGGAAGTGCACGCATCGATGCGGCCGGCGACGCGATAGTCGTTGAGTAGGAACGCGAGCGGCGTGGCGTGGCCGCCGAGATCGGGAAAGCGGCGGCGCAGCTCGTCGAAGTCGAAATCGGGGCTCGGGTCTGTCGCGTCGCGGCCCGTGACGAGGTAATGCCGCATCGGATCGACGCGTGTGCTGATCCCGGTCTCAGATCGATAATGATTAATGTCAAACCATCTGTTGGGATTGCGCACCTCAACGGACCGAGCATGTCGCAGATAATCGGCGAGCGTGTTGCGGCGCGCGTCGCCGCCGAGATAGGTGGTGCGGTACCAATCGGGATCGAAGATCGGGTTCGGACGACGCCCTTCGCGGTCGCCCGCGCCGATATAATGGTCGAGCGCATTGACGCCAGCGGCGGCGACGTCGGGGTTGGCCGCGAAGTAGCAGCCGCGATCGAACGCGCCGCTCGTCGCGATCAGGCGGCGGAGACGCCAGTGCCGC
This sequence comes from Beijerinckiaceae bacterium, assembly GCA_965277735.1. GTDB lineage: Bacteria > Pseudomonadota > Alphaproteobacteria > Rhizobiales > Beijerinckiaceae > RH-AL1. The sequence goes on along the minus strand of CBDIDO010000003.1, from coordinate 655,841 downwards.
CAGGCGCGCGCGGGCGATTTCACGGCACGCTCAAACCGCGCCGGTGGCGGTGGGCGTCTTCTCGAGCACGACGATGATGTCCGCCTCCGTCGCCCGCGTGTGGATCGGCGCGAGCGGCAAGCGGTACCGCTCGATCGTCGCCACGATGAAGCCGGCGAACGTCTCGGCATCCCAGACGTGGTAGTGAAAACGAATGTCGCTCATGTCCGCCGCCGTCGCGCTCGCCGCCGCGGTGGCCGCATCCTGTCCGCCCGCCTCGGCGAAATAGCGGACGAAATGCGCGCGCTGGTGCGACACGCTCTGCGTCCCCTCGTGATCCTCGACGAGATGATCGAAGGGGGTGAGCGAGCGCGTCTTGTCCATGCAGAAGCGCTTGTCCGGCGCGGCGATCATCGCGCGACCGCCCGGTGCGAGCTTGCGGTCGATGCTTTTCAGAAACAGGATCGGGTCCTGCAGGTGCTCGATCACGTGATTGGCGATGACGAAGTCGAACGCCGCGTCGGGCAGGCCGTCGAGCGTCTCGGCCTGACCGACGTAATCCGGCTCCATCAGCGGGCGCCCGCAATCGGCATCGTAGACCTCGCGCAGCGTCGCGGCGGGATAGCGGTCGTAGAAGGCGATCTCGCGATCGGGCGGCAAGTCGTTGGGCTGCGAGAAGGCGCCGATCTCGACTCCTCGCCCTTTCAGGAACGTCGCGGCGATCGCCGCGCGGTTCGGATAGAAGTCCGCGGTCGAGTCGAGCGCCGGCACCTCGTAGGTCGTCACGCAGCCGATCAGGGTCTGGCCCAGCTCGTCGCGCAGCGAGACGACGTCGCCATGCGCCAGCCGCGTCGGAAAGACGAAGCAAAAGCCGAGGCCGTCGAGACCGAGCGTGCGCTTCACGTCGGGCCGCGCGATCCACGGAATCACCTCGCCGACGGGCTGGCCGTTGACGACGACGGTGACGACGATCTGCGGGCCGGCGCGGCGCGCGACCCAGGCCGCGACATAGTAGGACGTGCAGGCGTCGAGATCGCCGCAGACGCGATAGGTGTTGAGCACGAAGCCGAGCGGCGTGCCGTCGCCCCCGAGATCGGCATGATCGCGCGCGAGCGCCGCTGGGTCGATCGTCGGGCCCGGTGCCATCGCATCGCGGCCGGCCGCAAGGTAATGCGCCATCGGATCGCGCGACGCGGCGAGGCCGACCTTGTCGCGATACCAGGCGGGATCGAGCCATCGGTTGGGGCGCCGCCCGCGACGCCAGCCGCGGCCGACATAGTCGAGCAGCGCGTTGGTCCGCGTGTCGCTTGGCAGATATTCCGAGACGTACCAGTCGGTGTCGAAGATCGGATTCGGGAAGCGGCCCTCGTGGCAGCCGGATTCGACGAAGTGGCGCAGCGGATCCACGTCGGCCGCGACGACATCGGGATAGCGCCGCAGGTACCAGGCCGCGTCGAAGGCGCCGCTCGCCGCGATCTGCTTCATCTGGCGGCGGCGCCGCCAGCGTCTTGCGAGCGCGGCGAGCACGGCCATCGGGCGTGCCGTCAAGCCGTCGCGGCAGCCGGCGCGCGGGCGGCGAGCGCGGCGAACAGGACGTCGTCCTCGCCGACCTCGGCGTTCGGCGTTGTCAGCAGCGTCTCGCCGTAGAAAATCGAGTTCGCGCCCGCTGTCATGCAGAGCACCTGCGCCTCGGTCGACAGGCTCGAGCGCCCGGCCGAGAGCCGCACGCGGGCGCCCGGCATCACGATGCGCGCGGTGGCAATCATCCGCACGAGATCGAGCGGCTCGACCTTGGCCTTCTTCGCGAGCGGCGTGCCGGCGACCGGCACCAGCGCGTTGATCGGCACGCTCTCGGGATGCGGGTCGAACGAGGCGAGCACCTGCAGCATCGCCGCGCGATCGCGCACGGCCTCGCCCATGCCGATGATGCCGCCGCAGCACATCTCGATGCCGGCGCCACGCACGGCGCGCAGCGTCTCCAGGCGGTCGTCGTAGGTGCGCGTCGAGATGATCTTGTCGTAGAATTCGGGGCCGGTATCGAGGTTGTGGTTGTAGGCGGTGAGCCCCGCCTCCTTGAGCCGGCCGGCCTGGGCATCGTTCAGCATGCCGAGCGTCACGCAAGCTTCCATGCCGAGCGCGCGCACGCCCTCGACCATCTTCAGCACCGCGTCGAATTCCTTGCCGTCGCGCACGCTGCGCCAGGCGGCGCCCATGCAGAAGCGGTCGGCGCCGGCCGCGCGGGCGCGCGTCGCCAGCGAGAGCACCTCGTCGGCATCCATCAGGTCGACGCGGTCGAGCTTGACCTCCTTATGGTGCGCCGATTGCGGGCAATAGGCGCAATCCTCGGGGCAGCCGCCGGTCTTGATCGACAGCAGGCTCGCCTTCTGCACGTCGGACGGATCGTGGTTGGCGCGATGCACCGCATTCGCCTCGGCGACGAGGTCGAGCAGCGGCTGATCGTGAATCGCGACGATCTCGTCGACGCTCCAATCGTGGCGGAGCTGACCATGAGCGCGGGCGTGCGTCGGATCGAGCATAGGGATCTCCGAGGCTTTCAAGTCACTCCGCCTAGCTCATCGAGCTGGGCCGTTCAACCGGGGCCGGACTTGCCCTGGAATCGCCTTAGCGGCCCGGCATGGCGCATGCAATGCAGGGAACCGGCGAGAGATGAATGCGACGTTGCGAGCCGCGCCAGAGATGAACGCATCGACCCGGGTCGGCGCCGCCCCGCATGTCGTCATCGTCGGCGGCGGCTTCGCGGGCGCGCTGCAGGCGATCAACCTGCTGCGCTACGGCGCCGCGACGGCGACGATCGTCGAGCGGCGGGCACATCCCGGCCGCGGCATTGCCTATTCGGCGGCCCACCGCGACCACGTCCTCAACGTCCGCGCCGGCAACATGAGCGCGTTCCCGGACGATCCCGATCATTTCGTCCGCTGGCTGTCGGAGCGCCATCCGGAGCTCGCCAGCGGCTTCGCGCCGCGGCTCGTCTATGGCGACTACCTCGCCGGGCTGCTCGCGGAGGCTGCGGCCGCGTCCGGCGGCCGGCTCACGATCGTCGAGGGCGAGGCGCGCGATGTCACCCGCGACGGCGAGGCCGCGCGCGTCCATCTCGCCGACGGCCGCACGCTCGACGCCGATGCCGTCGTGCTCGCCGTCGGCAACCTGATGCCCTACTCGCCGGCCGGCCTCGACGACGTGGCGCTGCCGAGCGACGCCTATGCGCAATGCCCGTGGACGCAGCCGATCGCCGCCGGGCTCACCGACGACGACGTCGTGCTCACGATCGGCACCGGCCTGACGATGATCGACGTCGCCCTCATGCTCGAGGCGGAAGGGTTCGGCGGCAAGATCGTCGCGCTGTCGCGCCGCGGCCTGGCACCACGCGCCCATGCCGGCGCGCAGATGGCGCCCTCGAAGCTCAAGGCCGCGCCGGCGTCGACCTGCGCGCATCTCGTGCGGTCCGTCCGGGCGCGCGCCGACGCCGTCGGCTGGCACGCCGCCGTGGACGAGCTGCGGCCGTTCACGCAGGCGATGTGGCGCGACGCCGATCTCGCGCAGCGCCGGCGCTTCCTGCGCCACCTGCGCCCCTGGTGGGACGTGCACCGCCACCGCATCGCGCCGCAGGTGGCGGAAAAGATCGCGAAGATGCAGGCCGACGGCCGGCTCGAGATCGCCGCCGGCAAGCTCGTCTCGGTCGAGGCGGCCAGCACGGGCACTCGGGTGACCTGGCGCCCGCGAGGCGACACGGCGACGCGGGCGCTCGCCGTGCGCCGCATCATCAATTGCACCGGCCCTCAGGGCGACCTGCTCGCTACCGACGAGCTGCTGCTGCGCGGCCTGGTGGCGCGTGGGCTGATTCGGCCGGACCGTCTGCGCATCGGCGTCGACGTCGACGAGCTGTCGCGGACGATCGATCGCGACGGGTCGGCGCAGCCCTGGCTACTGGCGCTCGGGCCGATCACAAGGGGCGCCTTCTGGGAGATCGTCGCCGTCCCCGACATCCGCCACCAGACCTGGGCGGTCGCGCGACGGCTCGCCGATCAGCTCGCGCTGGATGCCTCGCGACGCGGCGCGTAGCGCGCCAGGAAGACCGCGACCGACTCGTCGACATGGATGCGCGCTTCCTCGTCCGTCATCCGCGGCGGCGGAATGAGCACGAGCCGGTCGAGGTGGAGCGAGGCCATGACGAGGCCGATGAACAGAACCGCCGCCAAGGCCGGATCGGGACAATCGAGATCGCCTCGCGCCGTCGCGCAGGTGAGAAAATCCGTCAGGCCGCGGCGAACGCGATAAGGCCCTTCCTCGAGGAAGATGCGGCCGAGCGCCGGGTTGCGCGGGCTCTCGGAGATGACGGTGCGACAGAGCTTGATCGCCAGAGGGTCGAACAGCATCTCGATCGCCCGCTTGCCGACACCGGACAGGATCTGGGCCACCGAGCCCGGCCCCGAAAAATTCTCGTCGAGGCTGTCGAGGAAGCTGCGGGCGCGCGTGTCGACGATCTCGGCGAACAGCTCTTCCTTGCTGCCGAAATGGCGATACAGCGTCTCCTTCGAGGCGCCGGCGCGCACGGCGATCGACTGCATGGTCGCGTCGGTGAACCCGTTCTCGAAGAACACCTGCTCGGCCACGGCGGCGATCTCGAGCCGGCGGCGTTCGCCGCGCGGGACGGGCTGATCGCCGCCACAGAGGGGCGGCCGTGCGGTTGACGCGACCATGAAGAACCCTTTAATAAGCGAACCGACGGGTTCGGTTAGATACGCAGACAATCATTTGTCGGGCTGTGTCGCAACCACCAAACCCGGGCTCTTCGACGAAGGCCGGATGATTCATGACGCGCAGCGAGTCAGACTTCGAGACACGCCTCGCCGAACGGCACGATGCCCCTCCGGGCGACGCGCCCGAGCGACGCGAGACTCCGCAGGAGGAGCAGCCCCGCCACGATGAGCCCGAGGACGAGGAATCGCACGACGGCGAGGACGCCGCCGACGAGCAGGACCGCGCCGACCAGGAAACCCGCAAGAAGCGCCGGCCGAAGGTCTTCTTCGTCGCGATCATCGTCGTCATTCTCCTCGCGCTCGGCGGCATCTACTGGTGGCTCTCGGGCCTCAACACCGAGGATACCGACGACGCCTACACCGACGGCCGCGCGGTCCAGATCGCACCGCGCGTCGCCGGTCGCGTCGTCTCCCTCGACGTCACCGACAACCAGTTCGTGCGCAAGGGCCAGGCGCTCATCCACATCGATCCTCGCCAATTCGTGAACTCGCGCGACACGTCGCAGGGCCAGCTCGACACCGCCGTGGCACAGCTCGAGGGCCAGAAGCTCGGCGTCGAGATTGCGATGAAGAACTTCCCCGCGGCGCTCCAGGTCGCACAGGCCAATCTCGATGCGGCCAATGCGACGCTCGTCCAGCGCAAGGCCGATTTCGAGCGCCAGAAGAGCCTGCCGCGCCAGGCGACGACGCAGCAGGAGGTCGACGCGGCGACATCGAATCTGCAGCAGGCGCAGGCGCAGGTGCTGCTCGACCAGGCGCGCGTCGTCCAGGCGCAGCCCGTCAAGCAGAGCATCGGCCAGAGCGAGGCGCAGCAGCGCAACCTGTCGGGCACGGTCGAGACGGCCCGCGCCAACCTCGCCCAGGCAAACCTCAACCTCGCCTACACGGTCGTGCGCGCGCCGCAGGACGGCTGGATCACGCGGCGCAACGTCGAGATGGGCAATTACGTCCAGGTCGGACAGCAGATCTTCAACATCGTCTCGCCTGAGGTTTGGGTCACCGCGAACTTCAAGGAGACGCAGCTCAACCTGATGCGGCCGGGCCAGGCGGTGAAGATCACGGTCGACGCCTATCCGAGCCTCGACCTGCAAGGCCACGTCGACTCGATCCAGCTCGGCTCCGGCTCGAAGTTCTCCGCCTTCCCGGCCGAGAACGCGACCGGCAACTTCGTGAAGATCGTGCAGCGCGTGCCGGTGAAGATCGTCATCGATTCCGGCCTCGATCCAACGCTGCCGCTGCCGCTCGGTCTCTCCGTCGAGCCGACGGTCACGGTGAGATGAGCGACGCTCGCGGCAAGGCCTCGTCGAACGGCAAGCCGCAAAAGAAGGGCGGCAAGCCTGCCGGCAACGAGGACGCCGAGCATTCCAACTGGAAGCCGTCGTTCAATCCCTGGCTGATCGCGGTCTCCGTAACGCTTGCGGCGTTTATGGAGATTCTCGACACGACGATCGTCAACGTCGCGCTGCCGCATATCGCCGGCTCGCTCGCCGCCTCGAACGACGAGGCGACCTACGCGCTGACGGCCTATCTCACCGCCAACGGCATCGTGCTCACCGTCTCCGGCTGGATGTCGGACACGATCGGGCGCAAACGTTATTTCCTGATCTGCCTCGGCATGTTCACGGTGTTCTCGTTCCTGTGCGGGGTCGCGACGACGCTGCCGCAGCTCATCATCTTCCGCGCTTTCCAGGGTTTCTTCGGCGGCGGCCTGCAGCCGAACCAGCAGGCGATCATCCTCGACACGTTCCCGCCCGAGAAGCGCGGCGCCGCCTTCGGCCTCACCGCGATCGCGACGATCGTCGCGCCGGTGCTCGGCCCGACGCTCGGCGGCTGGATCACCGACACCTATTCCTGGCGCTGGATCTTCTTCGTCAACGTACCCGTCGGCATCTTCGCGGTGGTCGTCAACTTCATCCTCGTCGAGGATCCGCCGTGGGAGAAGGCGAAGCAGAAGCGCAAGACCCGCGGCATCGACTACATCGGCCTGTCGCTGATCTCGGTCGGGCTCGGCTGCCTGCAGGTGATGATCGACAAGGGCGAGGACTGGGACTGGTTCGGCTCGCCGGTGATCCGCGTGCTCGCGCTCCTCGCCTTCCTCGGCATTGGCGGCGCGATCGTCTGGCTGCTCACAGCCAAGAAGCCGATCGTCAACCTCGACATCTTCAAGGACAAGAACTTTGCACTCGGCTGCGTCTTCATCGGCGCGATGGGCGCGATCCTCTATGCGAGCTCCGTCCTCATCCCGCAATACGCACAAACCGAGCTCGGCTATACGGCCACGATCTCTGGACTGATCCTGTCACCTGGCGGCATCGTCGTCATCGTGCTGATCCCGATCGTCGGCCAACTGATGACCCGCATCCAGACGCGCTACATCGTGATGTTCGGTTTCTTCCTGATGGGCTGCGCGCTGTTCTACTCCGGCGGCCTCGTTCCCAATATCGACTTCAAGACGCTGGTGTTCATGCGCAGCGCGCAGACGGCGGCGCTGGGCTTCCTGTTCGTGCCGATCTCGCAGATCGCCTATCTGACGCTGCCGTTGCGTTATCGTAGTGACGGCGCCGCGATCTTCTCGATGTTCCGTAACGTCTTCGGCTCGATCGGCATCTCGCTTTCGAGTGCGATGGTCACCGAGCGCACACAGATCGACCAGGCCAACCTGCAGCAGTTCATGACGCCACTGCATGCGGGCTACAATGAGTACCTTCAGAAGGCAGAAGCGACGATCACGGCGCTCGGCCGTGCGCCTTCGACGGTGGAAACCGTCGCGACGAGCCAGCTCTATCAGACATATATGAAACAGGCGGCGACTTTAGCGTACGCCAACGTCTTCATGTACGCCTCCGTGATTGCTTTTTTGGTCGTGCCGTTCTGTTTTCTGATCTCGAAAAAAACGGCATCTGGTGGCGGTGGTGGCGGTCACTAACATGACACGAGTGAGACGCGTGACGCTGGCGACATGCGCGCTGGCCTTGCTCGCTGGCTGCGTCGGGCCGAACTTCGCGCCGCCCGTGCCGGTCACGGCGGCAAGCGGCAATTTCCTCGACACGGGCAAGTCGACCGCGTCGCCGGTAAAGATCCTCTCCGGCGCCACCGGCGCCCCGACCGACGTGCAATGGTGGCACACGTTCCACGACGCGGAATTGTCACGGCTCGAGGCGCGCGTCGCCGACCAGAACCTCGACGTCAAGACCGCGACGCTGCGGCTCGCCGAAAGCCGCGCGCAACGCGCTTCGACAGCGGCGGCCGAACTGCCGACGCTGGGCGGCAACGCCTCCGACTATCACGAGGCCTTCAGCAAGAACGGCCTGATCTCGCTGATACCTCTGAACGGCCTCGGCTCGACACAGGTCCCCCAGCAGTACCAGGGCGCCCTGAGCGGGATTTCCCAAGGCGGGAACCACATCACAAGCGGCTTCAACAACTACACCGTCGGGTTCGACGCCTCGTGGGAGATCGACCTGTGGGGCCATGTCGCCCGCCAAGTCGAAGCGGCGGACGCGCAGCTCGTGGCAAACGCCGAGATGCGCCGCGACACGCTGGTCTCGAGCCTTGCCGAGCTCGCGCGCGACTACGTCAACCTGCGCGGCACGCAGGCGCAGATCAAGATCGCGCAAGACAATATCAAGGTCGAGGAGGAGATCCTCGCGGTCACGCGCACGCGGATGGAGAAGGGCCTCGTCACGGGGCTCGACACCGAGAGCGCTGCGGCGCAGGTCGAGTCGGTCAAGGCACAGGTTCCGACGCTGCAGACGCAGGTCGTGCAAGGCATCAACGCGATCAGCCTGCTGCTGGACGAGCCGCCGCTCGGCCTTTCCGGCGAGCTCGTCGGCGTCCGCGCCATCCCGCCGAGCCCGCCGCGCATCCCGGTCGGCCTGCCGTCCGAGCTGGCGCGACGCCGCCCCGACATCCGCATGGCGGAAGCGCAGCTCCACGCCGCCACCGCCAATATCGGTGTCGCGATCGCCGAGTTCTATCCGACCGTCACGCTCAACGGCAGCCCGACGCTGCAGGCGCTCGAGCCACGCAACATCTTCAAGGGCTCGTCGCTGCAATACATGAATGTCGGCCCCTCGGTGACGCTGCCGATCTTCGAGGGCGGCAAGCTGAAGGCCAACCTCGTGATGCAGGAGAAGGCGCAGCAGGAGGCGGCCGTCGCCTACCACAAGGCCGTGCTCTCGGCCTGGCACGACATCGTCAACACGCTGACCGCCTACAAGACCGAGCAGGTGCGCCGCGAGCACCTGAAGGCGCAAACCGAGCATGCCAAGCAGGCGCTGGTGCTGGCGCGCTCGCGCTACGAGCAAGGCGTGGCTGACATCACGACGCTGCTCACCGACGCGCAGACCGTGCTCTCCGCCGAGCAACAGCTGGCGCAGAGCCAGACCAACGTCTCGATCGACCTGATTGCGCTGTTCAAGGCGCTGGGTGGTGGTTGGGAGGAAACCTATCCCGACGCGCGCGCCATCGCGCCGCCGGTGCTCACTGCGTCAGCCGCGCCGGTGCCGTCGCTCGCCGCGCTGCCGGGAATGCCGGCCGTCGCTGCGCCCACGCTCATCCCCGACGCGCACTGATCAGGCGGCGGTCCCGGCTTCGAGGCTCGGCCCGACTGCGCTGAGCAGGTCGACTAGCCGGCGCATCCGCGGCGACAGTTTCCTTTGTGCGCCGGACGAGGATCCGGCAATCGAGAGAGCGCGACGAAGCTCGCCCACAGAAGCGCCCGTTCGCACGAATTCGTGCATCAGGAGCGGCCCAACCGTCCCGACGAGCCGCGCGACATCTGCCTCCGTTACAACCATGCGTTTTATCCCTCCAGCATCCGCTCGAACTCGGATCATGCACGCACGGTTCATGCCGTCGATTGGGGGATGGCGCACATCGCAACTGGAATAAGTCCAAGTGCGTTTATGCCGCTCTTGCGAGACCAAAGCCTCTACTGCGAGACCACAGCCTCGCCGGCCACCTGGGTGCGGAACGCGGCCGCGAAGAGCGCCTGGGTGTAGGCGTCGCGCGGTGCCGCGAAAACCTCCGTCGCGGGTCCGGCCTCGACGACCTTGCCCTCGCGCATGACGACGATGTTGCTCGCCAGCGCCCGTACGACCTTGAGATCGTGCGAGATGAAGAGGTAGGCGAGCCCGCGCTTTGCCTGCAGATCGCGCAGCAGATCGACGATCTGCGCCTGCACCGACATATCAAGTGCTGAGGTCGGCTCGTCGAGCACGACAAAGCGCGGCTCAAGCACCATCGCGCGGGCGATCGCGATGCGCTGGCGCTGGCCGCCGGAGAACTCGTGCGGGTAGCGATCCATCGTCGCCGGATCGAGGCCCGTCTCGGCGAGCGCCCCTGCGACGATCTCACGCCGCTCCCGCGCCTGCAGGTCACGCCGATGAATGGTGAGACCCTCGCCGATGATGTCGGCGATCGTCATGCGCGGCGACAGCGACCCGTAGGGGTCCTGGAAGACGATCTGCATGTCGCGCCGCAGCGGGCGCATGGCGGCGAAGCCCAGCGTGTCGATCGGCTTGCCGAGATAGGCGATGCGCCCGCGCGACGAGATGAGCCGCAGGATGGCCAGGCCAAGGGTCGTTTTGCCCGAGCCCGACTCGCCGACGACGCCGACCGTCTGGCCCTCGCGGACCGTTAGCGAGATGCCGTCGACCGCCTTCACCGCCCCGACGGTACGTCGCATCACACCCTTGCGGATCGGGAAATGCACGCGCACGTCGTCGACCGCGACGATCGGCTTCGCGGCGAGGTCGAGCGGCGGCGCGAGGCCTTTCGGCTCGGCGGCGAGCAGCATCTTCGTGTAGGCGTGCTGCGGCGAGGCGAAGATCCGCGACACCGGCCCTTGCTCGACGATCTTGCCCTTCTGCATGACTGCGACATCGTCGGCGAGGCGGCGCACGATGCCGAGGTCGTGCGTGATGAACAGCATCGCCATGCCGTGCTTGCCCTGCAGGTCCTTCAGCAGCGCGAGGATCTGCGCCTGCACGGTGACGTCGAGCGCCGTCGTCGGCTCGTCGGCGATGAGAAGGTCGGGGCGATTGGCCAGCGCCATCGCGATCATCACGCGCTGGCGCTGGCCGCCGGAGAGCTGGTGAGGATAGGCGTTGAGCCGGCTCTCGGGATCGCGCAGGCCGACCTCGGTCAGCAGCTCGAGCGTCCGCGCGCGGCGCTTGGCCTGCCCGCGCATGCCGTGCACCTCGAGGATCTCGCCGATCTGCCGCTCGATCGCGTGCAGCGGATTGAGCGAGGTCATCGGCTCTTGAAAAACCATCGTGATCGCCCGGCCGCGAAGGCCGCGCAGGCGCTGCTCGGTGGCGTTTGTGATGTCCTCGCCGGCGAAAACGATCTTGCCCTCGACGCGCGTGCCGCCGGGCAGAAGGCCGGGGATCGACAACGCGGTGACCGACTTGCCCGAGCCGGACTCGCCGACGATCGCCAGCGTGCGACCCTTTTCGAGCTGAAGCGAGATGCCGTCGACCGCCCTGGCGTCACGCGCGACGGGGAAGGCGATCGAGAGATCGCGGATGTCGAGGAGGGGGGTGTCAGGCACGCTGGGCGCTCCTCACGCCAGCGTCTTGCGGGGGTCGAAGGCGTCGCGGACGCCCTCGCCGATGAAGACGAGGAGCGAGAGGATGAGGCCCGTCGAGACGAAACCGGCGATCGCCAGCCACGGCGCCTCGAGGTGGTTCTTGCCTTCCGCCAAAAGCTCGCCGAGCGAGGCGGAGCCGGGCGGCTGGCCGAGGCCGAGGAAGTCGAGCGCGGTGAGCGCGGTGACCGAGCCCGACATGATGAAGGGCAGCAGCGTCAGCGTCGCGACCATCGCGTTCGGCAGCACGTGGCGCACGATGATCGTGGCGTTCGAGAGCCCCAGCGCGCGGGCCGCCCGCACGTACTCGAAATTGCGCGCGCGCAGGAATTCCGCGCGCACGACATAGACGAGATTGACCCAGGAGAAGAGCGACAGGATCACCAGCAGCGAGAGGATGCTGGGCGAGATGAACGACGAGATGATGATGAGGATGTAGAGCTGCGGCAGCGATGACCAGACCTCGATGAAGCGCTGGAACGACAGGTCCGTCCAGCCGCCGAAATAGCCCTGGATCGCACCCGCCGCGACGCCGACGATAGAGGAGAAGAAGGTGAGCGCGAGGCCAAAAAGGATCGAGGCGCGCGTGCCGTAGATCACGCGGGCGAGCACGTCGCGATCGACCTCGTCGGTGCCGAGCCAATTCTTCTCGATGCCGGCGCAGCCGCGGTTCGCGGCGCCGTTGGCCTGCGCCGCGCCGGCTGTTTCGCATTGCTGCTTGCTCAAGGTCCAGGTCGGCGGCGTCGGCGCCGGCGTCGCCGAAGCGTAGTTCACCGTGCCGAAGGAGAAGCGGATCGGCGGCCAAAGCATCCAGCCGTGCGCGTTGATCTCGTCGGCGGTGTCCTTGAGCCGATAGTCGGCATAGGCGGTGAAGCCGCCGAACTTCTCGTCAGGATAATTCACCAGCAGCGGGACGAGCAGCTCGCCCTTGTAAAAGGCGAGGATCGGCCGGTCGTTGGCGATGAACTCGGCGAACAGCGAGATCCCGAAGACGACGAGGAACAGGCAGAGCGACCAGAACCCGCGCTTGTGCCGGCGGAAGATCGTGAGCCGGCGCTGGTTGATCGGCGACAGCCGCAGGAACCGCGAGACCGGCACGCGCGGAGAGATCTGCGGGACATCGACCTCGTCACGGATTGTCGGGGCGCCCGTCTCAGACATCGCGGCGCTCGAAATCGATACGCGGGTCGACCCAGGTGTAGGTGAGATCGGAGATCAGGTTCACGACGAGGCCGAACAGCGCGAAGATGTAGATGTTGGCGAAGACGATGGGATAGTCGCGCGCGATGACGGCGTCGTAGGAGAGCCGGCCGAGGCCGTCGAGCGAGAAGATGATCTCGATGACCAGCGCGCCTGTGAAGAACGCACCGACGAAGGCGCCGGGGAAGCCCGCGATCACGATCATCATCGCATTGCGGAAGACGTGGCCGTAGAGCACGCGGTTCGGCGTCAAGCCTTTCATCCGCGCGGTCTGCACGTAGGCCTTGTTGATCTCGTCGAGGAAGGAATTCTTCGTCAGCGCCGTCACCGTCGCGAACGAGCCGAGCGTCAGCGCGGTGACCGGCATCGCGATGTGCCAGAGATAGTCCTTCACCTTGCCGAGCATCGAGAGCTGCGCGAAATTCTCCGACGTCAGCCCGCGCAAAGGGAAGATCGGGAAGTATGCGCCGCAGAACAGCGTGGCGAGCAGCACGCCCCACAGGAAGGCGGGGATCGCGAAGCCGATCGAGACGAAGAAGGACGAGGCGACATCGAAGGTCGAGCCGTCCGACACCGCCTTGCGGATGCCGAGCGGGATCGAGACGAGATACGAGATCAGCGTCATCCAGAGGCCGAGCGAGATCGACACCGGCATCTTCTGCTTGATGAGCTCCAGGACCGGCACCTTCGAAAAGAAGGACCGTCCGAAGTCGAACTGCCCGTAGTCCTCGACGAGCTTGAGGAATCTCGCGGCCGGCGGCTTGTCGAAGCCGAACTGCTTCTCGATCTCCTTCCTGAAGGCCGGATCGAGCCCCTCCGAGCCGCGATAGCGCGAGCCGGACTGGCTGGCGCCGCCGGCCTCGCCGCCGGGACCACCGCTGCTCGCATCCTGGATCTTGGAGATGATCTGCTCGACCGGGCCGCCCGGCGCGTACTGCATGATCAGGAACGTGAAGAAGAGGATGCCGAGGATCGTCGGGAGCATCAAGGCGAGGCGGCGGACGACGTACGCGAGCATGGCTGCAGCCTTCTCAGCGCGGCCGCAGTGCGGTCTTGTCCGCCTTGGCCTCGTCGTACCACCAGGTCGAGACCGCGTTGAGCCCGTATTTCGCGGGGCGCGGCGGCCGACCGAACAGATCCCAATAAGCGATGTTGTGGCCGCCCTTGTTCCACATCGGCACCCAATAATGCGACCCGCGCAGCACGCGATCGATGCACTTGCAGGCGACCGTCAGCTTCTCGCGCGTGTCGGCCGCGACCGCCTGCTCGATCAGCGCGTCGACCGTCGGATCACTGATGCCGACGAGGTTGCGCGAGCCGGGCGTCTTGGCGGCGTCGGAGCCGAAATAGTCGCGCATCGCCGCGCCCGGCGTGAGCCCGAAGCCGAAGCGCTGGACGACGACGTCGAAATCGTAGGCGTCGGTGCGGCGCTTGTATTGCGCGGGATCGACGACGCGCAGGTTGGCCTTGATGCCGAGCAGCCCGAGATTGCGGACGAAGGGCAGCGTGTGCGGATCGAGCGCCGGATCGGAATCGAGGAACTCGATCTCGAGCGGCGCGCCATCGGGGAGCAGCAACCGCTCGCCGTCGCGCTCGCAGCCGGCGGCCTTCAGGAGATCGAAGCCCTTGCGCAGCATGGTGCGGTCGGTGCCGGTGCCGTCGCCCTCGGGCGGCATATAGACGGGACCGAAGACCTGCGGCGACAGTTTGGCCTTGTACGGATCCAGCAGTTTCAGCTCGTCGGGCGACGGCGTGCCGTCGGCGGCCATCGGCGAGTTCTGGAAGTACGACACCGTGCGCGTGTAGGCGCCGTACATGATGTTGGCGTTCGTCCATTTGAAGTCGAATGCAAACGCGATCGCCTGGCGGACGCGCGGGTCCTTGAACTTGTCGCGCCGCGTGTTGAAGAACCAGCCTTGCGTGCCATTCGGCGTATCGTCCTTGATGAACTCCTTCTTCACCCGGCCATCGGCCACGGCAGGAAAGTCGTAGCCCTTCGCCCAGACCGACGCGGTGAACTCCTCGCGGAAAGTGAAGTCGCCGGCCTTGAAGCCCTCGAAGGCGATCTTGCGGTCGGCGTAGTACTCGTAGCGCAGCTTGCCGAAATTGCCGGTGCCGAGGTTGATCGGCAGGTCCTTGCCCCAATAGTCGGCGACGCGCTCCATCTCGACGAACTTGCCCTGCTGGAAGGCGCCGAGCTTGTACGAGCCCGAGCCGAGCGGCGGCTCGAGGCTCACCTCGTCGAACGGCACCTTGGCGTAGAAGGCGGCCGAAAAGATCGGCAGCCCGGCGATGAACAGGATCGCGTCGCGCGCGTGGCCGGGCTTCAGCGAAACGTCGAGCACGTCGGGGGCTGACGCCGCCGCCCTATCGAGATCGCGCAGCGGCAGGCGGAAGGCGGGATGGCCCTTGTCGCGCAGCACGTTGAGCGAGAAGGCGACGTCCTTCGCGGTGAGCGGCGAGCCGTCATGGAAACGCGCCTCCTTGCGCAGGAGAAAGCGGTAACGGCTCTTGTCGGGGGAGGCCTTCACGGCCCGCGCGACAAGGCCGTAGAGCGCATCCGGCTCGTCGGAATTGCCGCCCATCAGGCTGTCGAAGGCGGCGGGCACGCCGGCCGCACCGTCACCGGCGAAGTTGAAGACGTTCAGCGTGTTGAAGGTGAGGAAGTTCTGGTTGCCCTGCGACGAGTCGATCTGCAGCCGGATTTCGCCGCCGACCGGCGCCTTCGGGTCGACATAGGCAAGATGCGGATAGTCCGCCGGCAACTCGAGATCGCCGAAGATCGAGAGCCCGTGCGCCTCAGGCCCGTAATCGTCAGCGCGGGCCGCGCGCGGGCCCAGAGCCGCGGGAAGGACAAGGCCGCCGACCCCGAGCGCGAGCGACTCGCGGCGGGTGAGAAGCGGGCGTTTCGACAGGGGATATCCGGCGGTCATGGGTCTGCCCTTGCCGACGGAATGTGTCGCTTTTGCCGCGGCGTCCGGAGGGATACCGCGGCAGGCGCGCGCTGCGCGTTAAATCTTGGTCAGGCTTGGCGCCGGACCTCTTAACCGCCTACTTGGCGCCGGGCAGCGGTGCCGGCGTCGCGGCGAGCGTCCTGAGATAGGCGACGATCGCGGCGCGCTTCTTCTCGTCGGCCTCGCCGGCGTAGCCCATCTTCGTGCCGGAGGCATAGGCCTGCGGGTTGGTGAGCCACGTGTTGAGGTCGTCGTAGGTCCACTTGCCGCCTTTGGCCTTCAGGGCCGCGGAATAGTCGAAGCCGGCGACCGACGCCTTGTCGCGATCGATCACGCCGTAGAGGTCGGGGCCGACCTTGTTGCCCTCGCCTTCCTTGAAGTTGTGGCAGGCGCCGCAGATCTGCGCGGCGGACTTGCCCTTCTCGGGCTTGGCGTCGGCGACCATCTGGGCGAAGCCGCCGGCGGCCGGCGCGGCCGGTTTGGCTGCATCAGGCTTGGCGGCATCGCCCGCGTCGGCGGTCTTGGCCGGCGCCGCACCGGCATCGGCCTTCTTCTCACCTGCCGCCGGCAGCGGCTCGGGCGTCTTCGCCAGCGACCGAAGGTAGGAGATGATCGCGGCGCGCTTCTTCTCGTCCGCCTCGCCGGCGTAGCCCATCTTGGTGCCGGGAATGTACTTCGCCGGCGCGGTGAGCCACTCGTTGAGGTCCTGGTAGGTCCACTTTCCGCCCTTGGCCTTCACCCCGGACGAATAGTCGAACCCGGCAACCGAGCCCTTCTCGCGATCGACCACACCGTAGAGATCGGGGCCGACCTTGCTGCCTTCGCCTTCCTTGAAGTTGTGGCAGGCGCCGCAGATCTTGGCGGCCTGCTCGCCCTTCGCCGGCGGCGTGTCGCCGATCAGCTTGATGAGATCGTCGCCGCCAGCAGCCGGCGCGGCAGCCGCAGTCGTGGTTGCGCCACCGCCCTGCGCCTGCTTCTCCTCCTCGGGCGTCGGCTTCGGCAGCGCCACCGGGGTCTTCGACAGCGTGACGAGGTAGCGGATGATGTCGGCGCGCTTCTGCGGGTCCTCCTCGCCGGCGTAGCCCATCTTCGTGCCCGGCGCGTATTTGGACGGCGCGGTGAGCCACTCGTTCAGGTCGGCGAAGGTCCACTTGCCGCCCTTCGACTTGAGGGCGGACGAATAGTCGAAGCCCGCGACGGACGCCTTCTCGCGGTCGACCACGTTGTAGAGATCCGGGCCGACCTTGGCGCCGGCGCCCTCCTGGAAGTTATGGCAGGCGCTGCAGATCTTCGCGGCGGTCTCGCCTTTCTTCGGGTCGGCCTTGGCGAGTAGCACGGGCAGCGGCGCGACGGCCGGCGCCTTGCCGCCAGCGGCTTCTTCCTTCGGCATCGGGAGGGCATAGCCGGGCTTCTTGGGGGCCTCGGGCTCGTAGATCGCTTGCGCGACGAGGCCGAGGCCCATGCCGAAGAGGCAGGTGCCGAGCACTGCGCCGGCGATCTTGTTGAATGTAAACGAATCCATCGCCCCTCAGCCATCCTCGCTCGGCGCTCGACGCGCGGGTCTATCACCTAAGCCAAAGCCCGGGATTTTGTCTGTGCCTATGCCGTGTTCCGGGCGCGCTGTCCATAAGCGCCGACGGGTTCTTTTCGAGCGTTTCCAAGGTGTGGCGCTTCAGCGGCAGGGGCCGCGCCGCCTTATGCGGCGATCAGCCCCTTCATCGGCCGCAGCGCAACCGTGCCGGGGAAGACAGCCTGGGCGAGCACCGAATGGGACAGGCCGAGATGGTCGGCCAGCACGCCCTTGAGCACCGAGCGCAGGTCGGTCGTCGGCGCCAGGTCGCGCGCCTCGTAGAGCTGCGCCGGCTTCAGCCCGGGCCAGTCGGCGATCACCCGGCCGCCCGCCACCGCGCCGCCGGCGAGGAACGCGACCGTGCCGGTGCCGTGGTCCGTGCCGGCGGTCCCGTTGATATGCGCGGTGCGGCCGAATTCGGTGATGGCGACGACAACCGTCCGCTTCCATTCCGACCCGAGGCCCGACTCGAAGGCCGCGAAGGCTTCGTCGAGGCCGCCCAGCAGCTGCATCAGCCGTCCCGTGGCGCCGCCTTCACCGGCGTGCGTGTCCCAGCCGTCGAAGACGAGCGCGGCGACGCGCGGCCCGTCGTTCGCGGCCAGCAGCCGCGCCGCGCCCTCGGCCGCCTGGCGCATGCCCGCGGGCCGGCGCGCGGCGCCCTGCTTCGGTGTCATCGCCGGACCGGCCATCGTGCCGTCGCTCGTCAGCGCGATCTTCTCGACATCGAGGCCCTGGCGCATGGCCTCGGCGAGCTTCGGATCGGTGTGCGTGTAGAGGTCGAGCACCCGCCGCGCGAGCTCTTCGCTGGCGCCGGGAATCGCTTCCGGCTCCCAGCCCAGCACCGGTGCGGGGCCGCGCAGGATCGTCGGCGTCGAGGCGCCGACGGCCAGGCCACCGGCGCGGCCGACGCGCTCGCCGGCCGGGAGCGCCGAGAGCGCGCGGTTGAGCCAGCCCGATTCGACATAGCCTGGCGCCGGCATGCCGCTCTCGAGCACGTCCTGGCCGTCGAAATGCGAGCGGTCGCGGTAGCCGGTGGCGGTCGCATGAACGACCACACCGGTCTTATCCCGCACCATGCGCGAAAAATTCGGCATGCCGGGGTTGAGCGCAAAGAAGCCGTCGAGCGGCAGCGCGGCCGCCGGACCGTCCAGGCGCATCGCGAGCTGGCCGTGCAGCGCGACATAGTCGGGATCGCCGATCGGCCCGACGGCGGCGAGGCCGTCGAGCGCGCCGCGGAGGACGAGGACGACGAGGCGCGGATCGCGCGCGCCGGCGGCCGAGGCGATCCTCGGGATCATCGCCGCGCCGAACAGCGCGCCGCCACCGGAGAGAAGGGTGCGACGGGAGGGATGCGCGAACAGGGTCATCGGCTCAGCTCCGCTGCATTTCGGGCGACATGAGGAGGAGCGCGAGGCCCTGCTCGCGGCTCTCGGCGCGGGCGATGGCCGTCCGCGTCTCGGGTGACGGCGTCCCTCCGGCGAGGCGCTCGAGGAGGTCGCTCGGGTTCGGCGGCGTCTTGAGCTTGCTCGCCACCAGCGCACAATAATCGAGCCTCAGCTTCAGGCCTTCGGGCGTCGCCCAGGCGACGTCGGTGACCGGAAAGCCGTTCGGACCCGGCGGCGACCAGAGCTCCATGCCGAGCACCCTGAGCGGGCCGAGCACCTGTCCCGGGTCCTCTGGCAGATGACCGAGCAGGCGGTTGGTCGCGATGATGACGTCCCAGGGCGTGCGCATCTTGGCCAGCGTCGGCGACCAGGCCTCGGGCGCGGCGATCAGCGCCAGCGAGACGGCCTTAAGGTCGCCGTCGGTGGCCGTGAACGTCGTCGCGAGCCGGTCGACGAGCGCCGCCGGCGGCACGTCGGCGACGAAGGCCCGCGCGAGCTTGCTCGCGATGAAGCGCGCCGTCCGCGGGTCGCGGGTGATGTCGAGCAGCGCCGCGCGGCCCTGCTCCACGCCGGCGTCGGGATAGGTCCGGCCGAGCAAAGGCAGCGGCCCCGGCTCGTGCGCGTTTTCACGAAAGACGAAGGTGCCCGGGTCGCCGCCTCTGCCTTCCGCACCGACATAGCTCCAGCCGGTCAGAATGCGGGCGAGATTGGTGACGTCGGCCTGGGTGTAACCGCTGCCGGCGCCCAGCGTATGTAATTCCATGATCTCGCGGCCGAAATTCTCATTGAGCCCACGCCGGCCGCGCTGCCCGGCGCGCGAGTTCGGCCCGACCGAGCGCGTGTTGTCGAGGAAGTGCAGCATCGCCGGATGGCTTTCGACGGCGACGAGCAGGTCGGCGAAGCGGCCGAGCACGTGCGGGCGGATCGCCTCGCGCTCGAACGCCCCCGCCGTGATTCGGCCGATCGGCCCCTTCGTCGCCGAGATGCAGAAATGATTCGACCAGAACGCGACCAGGCGCTCGGCGAAGCCGGCGCGCACCTCGATGCCCCGACGGATGCGCGCCAGCGCCTCGTCGCGATAGACGACCTGCGCCGGCGCGGGGGGCTTGGGCGCGGGCGCCGGAGTAGCGCTCGCGGACGGCGGCTGCATCTCGGCGACAATTGCCGACTTGGCCGGAGCCATGATGGCTGGTGCGGCGGCCGACGGCGCCATTGTGGGCGGGCTCGCCTCTCGCGCGACCTGCTTTTCTTCCTTGTAGGCGAACTGCTGGCGCAGCGCGTCAGCCGTGGTTGGCAGCCCGGGGCCTTCGAGCAGTGCGATGCCCGGCTCGGCGAGTTCGGCCGCGAGGAAGCCACGCGGATCGGCGGAGGCGATCTTGGTATCGCCGTCGCCGCGCGGGCCGCAGCCGAAGCGCGTCAAGGCGAGCAGACCGAGGTTGGCCTCGTAGGCCATGATGTCCTTCCCTGTCCGCCGCCATCGGCAGATCATACGCTGAGTATGAGGCAAACGCGGTCCGACGACGGCCCCTACGCACCTCTTGCCACGCGCACGACACCGTGATTGGTCTTGCCCTCGCTCAGGGACACATCATCGGCACCATGCGGCCTTCCGATGCGAACGATCTCTCTTTGGCAGCGCTGATGCGTTCGGTCCAAGCCGGCGACAAGCGCGCCTACGAGAAGCTTCTGCACGCCTGCGAGCCGATCATCCGGCGTGCCGCAACCCGCGCCGGCGTTCGCGGCGCCGCGATCGAGGACGTCGTGCAGGAGACCCTGCTGACGCTCCACAAGGCGCGCCAGACCTACGATCCGTCGCGCTCGTTCACGGCGTGGCTCACCGTCATCGCCCAGCGTCGCGGGATCGACGCGCTGCGGCGCGCCGGCCGCGGCGCGAGCCGCGAGATCCACGCGCCGCTGGCCTACGAGCAGCACGCCGATCCCGGCGCCGCGCCGGACCGTTCGTGGTCGGATGCCGAGGTGGGACGCGAGCTGAAAGCCGCCATCGACACGCTGACGCCGGGCCAGCGCGAGGCGGTCGAGCTGCTGGCGCTTCAGGAGAACTCGCTCGCCGAGGCCGCGCTCGCCACCGGCAAGACGACGGGCGCGCTTAAGGTCAACATGCATCGCGCGCTGAAGGCGCTGCGCGGGCGTCTCTCCGGGGAGGGCAAGTTCCATGTCTGACCTCGCGCACCGCACTCTCATCGAGGAGCTCGTCGCCGAGCTGCGTCCGGTGAAGCCGCTGCCGTCGCCGATCTTCCGCGCCGTCTGCTGGCTCGCGGTGGTGCTGGCGATCGCGCTCGCGCTCGCGAGCTTCGCCGATCTCACCGAGATGCGTTATCGGCTGATGGCCGTGCCCGACCTTTGGATCGCGGCGACTGGCTCGACTCTCACCGCGATCCTCGCGGCCATCGCCGCCTTCGAGCTCGATCTACCGGACCGCTCGCCGCGCTGGGCGCTGCTGCCGCTGCCGGGGCTGGCGCTGTGGATCGGCGCCAGCGGCCTCGGATGCGCGCGTGGCTTGATCCCCGGCGTCCCCCCGATGCCACCGATGCATTCCACCCATTGCTTCATGTTCATCGTCGCGTTTTCGGTGCCGCTCTCCGCGCTGATCCTCGTGATGCTGCGGCGCGGATACAGCCTGGCGCCGTCGCTCACCGGGGCGTGTGCGGGCCTTGCCGTCGCGGCCGCGGCGGCAACCCTGCTCAACTTCTTCCACCCTTATGATGTCGCGGCGATCGATCTGGTGGCGCACGCAGCCGCGGTCGCGATCGTGGTCGCCGTCACACGGTATTTCGCGGGCCGGAAGCTCGGCGCGGCGTGACACGGCTCTCGCCCACGTCGGCGGCGACCGATCAGCTCAGGGTCTGTCCGCTCGAGCGCACCAGCGCCTTCACGAGGCCGCGCAGCGAGGCCCGGACCTGCTTGTCTTCGATGGCGCGGTAGTCCGCCAGCAACTCGAGCCCCTCTTCGAGAAGGAAGCGGTCTTCCACGGCCCGGTCGACGTTCTCCTCGCCGGAAAAGGCGGCGGCGGTCTCAGTCGGGAATGCGACGATCTCCGCCATAACAACTCCGTGTAGCAATAGATTTTATCTATTCACTAATGCGCGAGAAGGCAACGCGCGCACCCCCATAGGCTAGAGATTTGACACAGCAACGGCAACGGTAGGCAGGCCGCGACTCACATCTTCCGCACGAAGCCGAGGATGTCCTTGACGTGATCCATCGTCGCCCGCGCCAGCACGCGCGCCCGGTCCGCGCCATCGGCGAGAATCGCGTCGATCGCGGCGGGATCGGCCGTCAGCCGCTTCATCTCCGCCCCGATCGGCCCCAAGGTCTCGACCGCCCGCTCGACAAGGGCGCCCTTGAAGGTCGAGAAGTTGGCGTTGCCGTATTCCTGCAGCACCTCGGCCTTCGTCGAGCGGCCAAGCGCCGCGTAGATGCCGACAAGATTGTCCGCCTCGGGCCGTCCGGAAAGACCCGCGGTCTCGGACGGCAGCGGCTCCGGGTCGGTCTTCGCCTTGCGGATCTTCGACGCGATCTGGTCCGCGTCGTCGGTCAGGTTGATGCGCGAATTGTCGGAGGGGTCAGACTTCGACATCTTCTTGGCGCCGTCGCGCAGGCTCATCACGCGCGTCGCCGGCCCCTGGATCAGCGGCTCCGGCAGCGGGAAGAAGCCACCCGTCTCGCCGACCCCGAGACCGTGCGCGGCGATCGACTCCGCGAAGTCGAGGTTGAACTTCTGGGCGATGTCGCGGGCGAGCTCGAGGTGCTGCTTCTGGTCCTCGCCGACCGGGACGTGCGTCGCGCGATAGGCGAGGATGTCGGCGGCCATCAGCGCGGGATAGGCGTAGAGCCCGATCGAAGCCTGCTCGCGGTCCTTGCCGGCCTTTTCCTTGAATTGCGTCATCCGGTTCAGCCAGCCGATGCGCGCGACGCAGTTGAACACCCAGGCGAGCTCGGCGTGCTCGGACACCTGGCTCTGGTTGAAGACGATATGCTTCTTGGCATCGACGCCGGCGGCGATGAAGGCGGCCGTGACCTCGCGGATGCTCGACGTGAGCGTGGCCGGGTCCTGCGGCACCGTGATCGCATGCAGGTCGACGACGCAGAAGATGCACTCGTGCGTCGCCTGCAGGTCGACGAACTTGGTGATCGCCCCGAGGTAATTGCCGAGGTGCAGATTGCCGGTCGGCTGGACGCCGGAGAAGACGCGGTTGGGGAAGCTCGTCATTGCGGGGGAAGGACCCTTTTCGGAAGGCGCCGCTTATCCCGCAGGGGGCCTGCGGTGACAAGCGACGAGGCAGTCCCCACCTCGAGGTGCACCCGGCAAGGAGCGAGACATGACCCGCGAGATCGACCTGTCGCGCTTCCCGCGCTTCACCTTCCTCGATGCCGAGGCGACGCCGATCCAGCCGCTCGACAACATCAACCGCAAGCTCGCCGAAGCGGGCCGGCGGGTGCGCATCTTCGTCAAGCGCGACGACCTGATCCCGCTCGGCGGCGGCGGCAACAAGCTGCGCAAGCTGGAATTCCTGATCGGCGACGCGATCTCGCAGGGCGCCGACACGATGATCACCTTCGGCGGCCGCCAGTCGAACCACGCACGGCAGACGGCCGCGGCGGCCGCCAAAGCAGGGCTCGCCTGCGAGCTGATCCTGTCGCGCGTCGTGCCGCGCAACGATGACCCCGACTACGATCAGAACGGCAACGTGCTGCTCGACAGGCTGTTCGGCGCGCGCATCCACGACGTGCCAACCCGCGACGACGCCGAGGCCTTGGCGCTAAAGCGCGTCGCCGCGTTGCGGGCCGAGGGACGGCGCGCCTATGTCGCGCCTTCGGGTGGGTCGAGCCCCGTCGGCTGCCTCGGCTACGTCGGCTGCGCGTCCGAGATCGCGCTGCAATCGGACCACCACGCGGTGTCGTTCGCGCAGATCGTCGTCGCCGGCGGCAGCAACGGCACGCAGGCCGGCCTCGTCGCCGGCTTCGCGGCGATGGGCAGCGACCCCAAGCTCGTCAAATCCTACACGGTGCTGGCGCCGCTCGCGGCGGCGCGTGCCGAGGTGCTGGAGAAGGCGCAGGCCACGGCCGCCTTGATCGACCCCGCGCTCGCGATTTCGCCCGAGATGATCGTGATGGACGGCGCGCACCGCGGCAAGGGCTACGGCATCCCGACCGACGGCATGCGCGCGGCCCTCGAGCTGATGGCGCGGAGCGAAGGCCTGCTGCTCGATCCCGTATACAGCGGCAAGGCCTTCGCCGGCCTGCTGCACGACATCCGCGCCGGCGCCTACGCCGACGGCGCGTCGGTGCTCTTCATAATGACCGGCGGCACGCCAAGCCTGTTCGCCTATCGAAGCGCGCTCACCTGAGCGATTGGACGTCGTCCACCGGCGCAGCGGTACGAGGCGCGGCCGCGACTGGCGCAACGGTACGAGGCGCGGCGACCGGGGCAGCTTTCGCAGCCGCGGCTTTCACTGGGGCGACTTTCACTGGGGCGGCT
Organism: Beijerinckiaceae bacterium; assembly: GCA_965277735.1. Taxonomy (GTDB): domain Bacteria; phylum Pseudomonadota; class Alphaproteobacteria; order Rhizobiales; family Beijerinckiaceae; genus RH-AL1. The sequence goes on along the minus strand of CBDIDO010000003.1, from coordinate 631,883 downwards.
TTCGCGGCCGCCGCCTTCGCGGGGGCGGCTCTCGCCACCTTGCGGCGTTTGCGCACGTGCCGCACCGGGGCCGCGGCCTCCGGCGGCGGAGCGGCGGCGATCTGGGCCTGCGCGGCCGCGCGCTGGCGCTCGACCTCGGCGGCCTCGGCCGCCGTATAGGGCCGCTGCATGCTGTAGGGCGTCATGCTGCAGAGCAGCCCCTGGCACGCCGGCGGCGGCGCGACCTCGGATGGATTCCGCGCGGGGCCGCCCCCTGGATTGGACGACGGCAGCGGGCTGCATAGGAGGCCGGCACAGCCCGGATCGTTCGTCGACGGCACGTAGCTGCCGCCGCTGGTCCGCTGCCCGAACTGGCCGGCCGGCGCCGTCTGCGCCATTGCGGTCGCGGCGCCCGCCAGGAGGGCGCCCGTCAGCGCGACGATCATCGTGAAACGGCTCATGGGACCTCCGCGTCTCTCTGCCGGGGAACCTAAGCCATCCCTGCTTCGGCCGAAAGCCCGCTCACCAGGGGATGGTCTGCCCGTGATAGTCGATGAAGAGACAGCCAGCTTGGCCGGCGCGAGCCGCGATCGCCACCACCATGCCCCGCGCGCTGTCCTCGACGGAAACGGCGGCATTCGCGCCGCCCATGTCGGTGCGCACCCAACCCGGATGCATCGCGACGATGGCGCGCTGCGGATGCCGCGAGGCGTAGCTGCGCAGCAGCGTGTTCAGCGCCGCCTTGCTGGCACGATAGACCTCGGTGCCCCCGCTTGTGTTGCCGGCGACGCTGCCGAGCGTCGAGGTCATCGCGACGATCACGCCGTTGCGCGGGACGCGGTCGGCCAACGCCTCGATGATCTTCAATGGTGCGAGCGCGTTCGTCACGAGGACGCGTGCGAACTCTTCCGGCTCGGTGTCGGCCGCAGGCCCGTCGCGCTCGCCCATCACGCCGGCGGAGACAAAGAGCACGTCGAGCGTCGTGCCGGCGAGTGACCGCTTCAGGGCGGCGAGGCCGGCCGCGTCGGTGACCTCGAGCGTCTCGAGCCGTAGCCGGCTGCCCGCGCTCGCCGCGAATTCGCGCAGCGCGCCATCCGACCCGCGCGAGGGGGTGGCGATGACGTCCCAGCCCTCGTCGAGATATTCGCGCACGAGGCCGAGGCCGAGGCCACGCGAGGCGCCGACGATCAGGACGGTCTTGGCCACGATGATCTCCTCAGTTGAAGCCGGTCGTCGCGTGGGGGACGTAGAGCGACTCGAGCGCCTCGACCTCGGCCGGATCGAGCTTCACCTCGATCGCGGCCACCGCATCGTCGAGATGGTGCGCCTTGGTGGCGCCGACGATCGGCGCCGTCACCTCGGACTTGCCCAGCACCCACGCCAGCGCAACCTGCGCACGCGGGATGCCGCGCGCCTTGGCGATCTCGCCGACCTTGTCGACGATGCGCTTGTCGGCCTCGGCGGTCTTGGCATAGAGCGTCTTGCCGAACTCGTCGGTCGACAAACGAGACGTCTCCTCGCTCCAGTCGCGCGTCAGGCGGCCACGCGCGAGCGGGCTCCACGGGATCACGCCGATGCCCTGGTCGCGGCAGAGCGGCAGCATTTCGCGCTCCTCCTCGCGGTAGAGCAGGTTCACGTAATCCTGCATCGAGACGAAGCGCGCGAAACCGTGCGTGTCGGACGTGTGCAGCGCCTTGGCGAACTGCCATGCGAACATCGAGGAGGCGCCGATGTAGCGGGCCTTGCCGGCCCGAACCACGTCGGTCAGCGCCTCCAGCGTCTCCTCGATCGGGACGTCATAGTCCCACCGATGGATCTGGTAGAGATCGACGTAATCGGTGCCGAGGCGGCGCAGCGAATTGTCGATCTCGGCGAGGATCGCCTTGCGCGACAGGCCACCGCCGTTGGCGCCGGGGCGCATGCGGCCATGCACCTTGGTCGCCAGCACGATCTCGTCGCGCTTGGCGAACTCCTTCAACGCGCGCCCGACGATCTCCTCGCTGGTGCCGGCGGAATAGACGTTGGCGGTGTCGAAAAAGTTGATGCCGAGCTCGAGCGCCTTCTTGATGAAGGGCCGGCTCTCGGCCTCCGGCAACGTCCATTCGTGCGTGCCCTGGTCCGGGACGCCGTAGCTCATGCAGCCGAGGCAGATGCGCGAGACTTCGAGACCGTTGCGGCCCAGCCGACGATATTGCATGCTCGATCCGATCCGATGCGGAGGTGGGATTGCAGACCAAATAGGCGGAGCCGCCGCGATTGCCAGCGCGTCCCCCGCAAACGGGTGAGCAACACGCCGCGCATTAATCCTAAAGACCGATCGGACTGCATCTCTCGCGTGCCGGGTGTAGGACATGGCGCAGAGCCGCCGGCCATAGCGGCACGATCGTGGTCCCGCCCTCAGGGAGCTCGCCTTGACGCACGAAATGCTCGCCACCACCGCCCGCGATCGCCAGACGGCGCTGCGCGAGGCGCTGTTCCGCCCGATGGGCGCCGACGGCGTCTACGCCCGAACCGCACTTTACGAAGACGTGATCGAGCGCCTCGGCGCGCTGATCACCAGCCACCGCGAGACCGGCACCGAGGTGTTCCGCTTTCCGCCCGTGATGAGCCGCCGCGACCTCGAGCGCCACGGCTATCTGAAGAGCTTTCCGAACCTGATCGGCTGCGCCTGCGCGCTGCACGGCTCGGAATCGGAGATCAACGCCGCCGCCTCCCGTCCCAACTTCGGCTGGGTCGACTCGCTGAAGGCGACCGAGCTCGTGCTGTCGCCCGCCGCCTGCTACCCCGTCTACCCGATCGCCGCCGCGCGCGGCCCGGTGCCGGACACGGGACTGCTCTTCGACGTCGCCAGCGACTGCTTCCGCCGCGAGCCGTCGAAAGACCTCGACCGGCTACAGTCCTTCCGCATGCGCGAATACGTCTGCATCGGCTCGGAGGCGCATGTCGCCGGGTTCCGCGCCCGCTGGCTCGAGCGCGCGACCGCCATGGCGCAGACCCTCGCCCTGCCCTGCAAGATCGATCAGGCATCCGATCCGTTCTTCGGCCGCGTCGGCCAGATGATGGCGGTGGCGCAGATCCAGCAGGCGCTGAAGTTCGAGCTGCTCGTGCCGCTGCACTCGGAAGAGAAGCCGACGGCCTGCATGAGCTTCAACTACCACCGCGATCATTTCGGCCTGACCTGGGACCTCCTCGACGAGGCCGGCGCGCCGGCGCACACCGCCTGCGTCGCCTTCGGCATGGACCGACTCGCCGTCGCGCTGTTCTGGATACACGGCCTCGAGACCGCGCGCTGGCCCGCGTCGGCGCGGGATGCGCTGGGGATGGCTTGATCTACCTTCTCCCGCAGGGAGAGAAGGGATAGGAACAGCGCCATGACCGCTTCCCGCACGGCCGCCGAGGTGCTCGTCGATCAGCTCGTCGCGCAAGGCGTCGAGCACATCTTCTGCGTGCCCGGAGAGTCCTACCTCGCCGTCCTCGACGCGCTGCACGACCGGCCGATCAAAGTGACCGTGTGCCGCCAGGAAGCCGGCTGCGCGATCATGGCCGAGGCGATCGGCAAGGCGACGGGGCGGCCCGGCGTCTGCTTCGTCACGCGCGGGCCCGGCGCCACCAACGCCATGCACGGCATTCACATCGCCCAGCAGGGCTCCGCGCCGGTGATCATGTTCGTCGGCCAGATCGAGCGCGGCGCGCGGGGCCGCGAGGCCTTCCAGGAGCTGGACTACCGCGCCGTCTTCGGCCCGCTGACCAAGTATTCGGACGAGATCGACGAGGCCGCGCGCATCCCCGAGGTCGTGTCCCGCGCGTTCCACGTCGCGATGAACGGCAGGCCTGGGCCGGTCGTCCTTGCGCTGCCGGAAGACATGCTGACCGAGCGCGTCGCTGTCGCCGACGCCCCGCGCGTCGAGCCGACGGAAATGGCACCGCTGCCGGCCGACATGGCGCGTTTCGCCGACCTGCTCGCCGCCGCCAAGGCGCCCATCCTGATCCTCGGCGGCGGCCGCTGGACGCCGGAGAGCTGCGCCGCCGCCACCCGCTTCGCCGAACGCTTCGAATTGCCCGTCGTCACCAGCTTCCGCCGGCTGCCTTTGTTCGATCCCTTGCATAAGAACCATGCCGGCGACCTCGGCATCGGCTCGAATCCCAAGCTGCTGGCCCGCATCGAGGCCGCCGATCTCGTCATCGCGATGGGCGGCCGGCTCGGCGATATCCCCTCGCAGGGCTACACGCTTCTCGACATCCCCACGCCGAAGACAAAGCTCGTCCACATCTACCCCGAGCCGGGCGAGCTCGGCCGGGTCTATGCCGCCGACCTCGCGATCTGCGCGTCGCCGATCGGCCTCGCCGGCGCGCTGGACGCGCTCAGCCCGGCCGCGCTGCCGGCGTGGACCGGCAGCGCCGAAGCCGCGCACGCCGCGTACCGCGCCTGGTCCGATATCGCGACGCCGCAGCCCGGCGGCGTCAACCTCGGCGAGATCATGGTGTGGCTGCGCGAACATCTGCCGCGCGAGGCGATCCTGACAAGCGGCGCCGGCAATTTCGCGGCCTGGATCGGCCGTTTCTTCCGGGTGCGCCGGTTTGCCGGCCATGCCGCGCCGATGTCCGGCTCGATGGGCTACGGCGTGCCGGCCGCGGTCGCCATGCAGCGTTTGGAGCCCGACGTTCCCGTCGTCTGCCTCACCGGCGACGGCGATTTCCTGATGAACGGCCAGGAGTTCGCCACGGCCGTGCAGTACGACCTGCCGATCATCGTCCTCGTCGCCGACAACGGGCAATACGGTACGATCCGCATGCACCAGGAGCGCGAATACCCGACGCGCATCTCGGCAACGCAGCTCCGCAATCCCGACTTCGCCGCCTATGCCCGCGCCTTCGGCGGGTTCGGCGTCACGGTGGAGAGAACGGAGCAGTTCGCCGACGCCTTCGCCGACGCCCGCGCCTCCGGCCTGCCATCGATCCTGCACCTGAAGATCGACCCCGATGCGATCTTGCCAGGCGCGACCTTGAGCGGAATCAGGGCGAAGGCGCTGGCGGCGCGAGGCTGATTAAGCCGATGCCTGTCTTTCCGGGGCGCCAAAGGCGAGCCCGGAATCCAGGACAATGCCGACTCCGAACGAGGCCGCTGCGTTTTGATCCGGACTCATGGTGGTCATGGATTCCGGGCTCTCGCTTCGCTCGCCCCGGAAAGACAGAACCTGCGCGTCAGCCTCAATGGTCTGGCGGTAATCTGCCTTCGGCCAATCGGTCGGATTGGATCGACCGTCTTCAGGGTCCTTTGAGGTTGAGCCTTTACCAGCAGGCCATCCCCCAAAACCCGGAAGAGGCGATGTCCGATCTGCCGCACGTTCCGATCTTTCCCCGCCACGGCAACCAGATGGCCGCGGTGAACCCCGCCCTCGTCCGCGCCGTCGAGACGCAGGCGTCCGGCGGCTGCAAGATCATCTTCGACCGCAGCCACGAGCTGACCGTCGACGCCTCGCTCTACGAGGTGATGAAGGCGCTCTGGGGCCGCTCGCCGATCGCAGAGATCAAAGAGCTGGCGCCGGAACTCGGCTGAGCTCGGGCGCGACCTTGGCACCGCGCGCCGCGAAGTCCCAGTAGAGCGCACGGGCGCGCCGATAGAGCGGACCGATCGGCAGCTCGCGCGCCTCGATGCGCGTGATCGGCACCACTTTCGCGAAATTGCCGGTCGCGAAGATCTCGTCGGCGCCGAGGAAATCGGCATGGCGCAGCGTCGCCTGGCGCACCTCGACGCCGTCGGCCTCGAGCAGCCCGATCACGCGGCGGCGCGTGATGCCGTCGAGGAACGTGCCGTTCGGCACGGGCGTGTAGACGATGCCGCCCCTGGCCATGAAGATGTTCGAGTTGGCCAGCTCGGCGACGTTGCCGAGGAGATCGAGCATCAAGCAATTGCCGAAGCCGCGCCGGTACGCCTCGATGAGCGCGCGCGCACCGTTCGGATAGAGGCAACCGGCCTTGGCATCGACGGGCGCGCATTCGATCGACGGACGACGGAACGGCGACAGCGTGATCGCAAAGCCCGCGGGCTCCGGCATCGGGGCGCGGTAGACGCACATGCACCAGCGCGTCGAGCCGGGGTCGAAGCGCACACCGCCGCCGGCCGCGCCATCTTCCGGCCAGTACATCGGGCGGATGTAGAGCTCGGCGCCGGGCTCGAAGCGGGCGATGCCCTCGTGCGCGAGCTTGATCCAGTCGGCGACCGGCACGACCGGTGTCAGCAGGAACGCCTCCGCCGACGTGTTGATGCGGGCGCAATGCAGGTCGAGGTCGGGCGCCGTGCCGCCGAAGGTGCGGGCGCCGTCGAACACGGTCGAGCCGAGCCACACGGCATGCGTGCGCGGCCCCATGATCGGCGCGTTGCCGGCTTGCCAACGGCCCTCGAAATAGGTCCAGGTATCGATCCCAAGCGCGTCCGGTGCGTCGGTCATTTGCTCGGCTTCTCTGGCAGGAGGATTCTTTGGGAGAGGCGGACCTTTCGGCGTTGGACCCGCAGGCGCGGCGCTTTCTCGCCATGGTCGCGCTGGGCGGCCGCGGGAGCGCCCTCGGCATCGACGAGCGGCGTCGCGGATTCGCGAAGCTGATGCAGTTTTCGAAGCCGCCCGCTGCCGCTGCCGTCGCGAGCGAGGATAGCGTCATCGCGATCGGAAAGCGAACGATCCCGCTCCGGTGCTACACGCCCGGCGGGCTCGATCGTCCGAGCGCCGGGCTTGTGTACTTTCACGGCGGCGGCCTCGTCGCCGGCGGTTTGGACACCCACGACGCCTTGTGCCGGACGCTCGCCCATGGCGCGCGGTGCCAGGTCGTCGCGATCGACTACCGGCTGGCGCCGGAGCACCCGTTTCCCGCGGCGGTCGTCGACGCGCTCGTCGCGACGCGCTTCGTCCTGCGCCACGCCGCGAGCTTCGGGCTCGACCCGCGGCGTGTCGCGGTCGGCGGCGATTCCGGGGGCGGCACGCTGGCGGCGATCGTGAGCCAAGGCCTGCAGAAGCGCCTGCGCGCGCAGGTCCTGCTCTGCCCCGCCCTCGACTTTGCCGCCGAGAGGCCCTCGCGCCGGCGCTTCGCCGACGGCTTCCTGCTCGATTCCGCGACTCTCGCTGCGGATCTCGTCCATTATGCGCCGCAGCGTCCGCTGGAAGACCGACGCATTTCCCCCCTCCGCGCCGGCGATCTCGCCGGGCTGCCGACGACGGTTCTGCACACCGCGAGCTTCGACCCCCTCGTCGACGAGGGCGCCGCCTACGCGCGGCGACTCGTCGACGCCGGGGTCGACGTCCGCCACCGCGAGCACGCGGCGCTCATGCACCATTTCTACGCACTCAACGGTGTCGTTCCCGCCGCCCAGGTCGCGCTCGACGCGATCGCCCGCGACATCGCCGAGGTTCTCGGCTGACTTACGCGACACGGTCGACTCGCGCGGTGCGCAGTTCGCGCAGCCAGTTGCGCAGGAGGCCGACGGCGAACGAACGGTGCCAGCGGCGCGCGCTGGTGGGCCGTGCCTTCAGCGGAAAGGCCATCTCGGTCGCCGGGTCTCGCTTCGCCTCGACCTCGAAGGCACGGAGCGCGGCTTCCGTCGTCGATGGGAAATAATAGCGGGGTAAGTCCGGATAGGTCGCCGACGAGCCGGCCAGGAACCGCATCACGTCGCGGCGGTACTCGCCGCGCAGCGCGCCCTCGTCGTACTCGGGGTGGCCCTGCAGGTAGACGAAAAGGCTGCGCCAGCGCTTGACGAAGAGGTCGACGCCGACCTCCTCGCACCGCGTGACGATCTCGTAGCCGGCAGCCTTCAGCGCGGCCTCGTCGAGCCCATTCCAGCGCGAGTGCGGCACGAGCAGCGGCTCGCGAATGCCTTGCAGCAGCGGGTGGTCGCTCGTTCGCTCGACAGTGAACAGGCCCGAGCACTTGTTTGCCAGCGGCTGGCGTTCGATTGCGTCGAGATGCAGCACCGCGGCATGCGCGGCGAGGCACGACCAGATGGTCGAGCGCGTGTTGTGCTCGGCCCAGTCGATCACCTCGGTCAGGGCACCCCAAACCGGCTCCTCCGACAGGCGCGCCGCGACAGGCTCGCAGCCGGTGACGATCAGGCCGTCGACGCGCGACTGCATGAGATCGGCGAAGTCGGTGTAATGCGCCGAGATCCGCTCCTGCGCCTCGCGCCCGCGCGGGATACCCGGCAGCGAGAACAGACGCAGCCGTACGGGATCGGGTCCCGAGGCCTCCTGCAGGATCTCGATGAACTGCCGCTCGCCGCCCTTGAGGCCGCCGTCGCCGAGATTGTTGAGCAGCGCGATCTCGATCGTCGCGGGGCTCGCAGCCTCGGCCGGATGGGATGCACGCGGCGGTTCGACGATGAGCGGCATGGGGCGCTCCTAGGCCACGGCGCGAGCGAGCGACCCGGTCGCCTCAGCGGCGACGGCGAGCGCCTGATCGAGATCGGCGATGATGTCGTCGATGTGCTCGATGCCGATCGAGACGCGGATCAGATCGGGCGTCACGCCGGCGTGCGCCTGCTCCTCGATGGTCATCTGGCGATGCGTGGTCGAGGCCGGGTGGCAGGCGAGCGAGCGCGTGTCGCCGATGTTGACGAGCCGCTTGACGAGACCGAGCGCGTCGTAGAACGCCTTGCCGCCCTCGAGGCCGCCGACGATGCCGAAGGTGAACAGCGAGGAGGCGTTGCCGCCGAGATATTTGCGCGCGAGGGCCGCGTGGGGGCTGTCCTCGAAGCCGGCGTAGTTGACCCAGGCGACGCGCCGGTCGGTGCGTAGGAATTCGGCGACGGCGCGGGCGTTGGCGACGTGGCGCTCCATGCGCAGCGCCACCGTCTCGATGCCTTGCAGGATCAGGAAGGCGTTGAACGGCGATAGCACCGCGCCCGTGGCGCGCTGGTAGACGCTGCGCGCGCGGGCGATGTAGGCGGCGTTCCCGTAGCGCTCGTCGTAGACCATGCCGTGATACGAGGCGTCCGGTTCGCAGAACATCGGGTATTTGTGCGCCTGGTCGCGCCAGCGGAAACGGCCGGAGTCGATGACCATGCCGGCCAGCGTGGTGCCGTGGCCGCCCATGAACTTGGTCAGCGATTCGACGATGATGTCGGCGCCGTGCTCGATCGGGCGCAGCATGACGGGCGTCGCCACCGTGTTGTCGACGACGAGCGGCACGCCGTGGCGATGCGCACAGTCCGCCAGCGCGGCGATGTCCGTGATGTTCCCGGCGGGGTTGCCGATGCTCTCGCAATAGACAGCCTTGGTGTTCTCGTCGATCAGCGGCTCGATCGCGGCGACATCGTCACCCACCGCGAAACGCGTCGCGATCCCCTGCCGCGGCAGGACGTGCGCGAGCAGCGTGTGCGTCGTGCCGTACAGCTGCGGCACCGAGACGATGTTGCCGCCGTGATCGGCCAGCGTCGAGATCGCGTAGGTGAGCGCGGCTTGTCCGGTCGAGGTCGCGAGCGCGCCGACGCCGCCGTGCATCGCGACGACGCGGCGCTCCAGCACCTCCACCGTCGGATTGGCGATGCGGCTGTAGCGGTAGCCCGGTACCTCGAGGTTGAACAGCGCAGCGCCGTGGTCGGCCGAGTCGAACTCGTAGGCGACCGTCTGATAGATCGGCACGGCGCAGGCGTGCGTCGTCGGATCACCGTCGTAGCCGCCGTGCACCGCGAGCGTCTCGTTGCGCATCGTTTGGAAACTCCGCTTGAGCATGGGCGAACGTGCCTGTCTCATCGCGGCACATTCGAGCGCCGCGCATCACATATGCAGCAGCGTGCGTGCCACGACGTCAGCGGCCTGTCAGGCGGTATTGCCGGCATCCACGGTCATCACCGTGCCGGTGATGCCGGCGGCCGCGTCGCTCATCAGGAAGGTCGCGGCGGCGGCGACGTCCTCCACCGACGCGAGCCGGCCGAGGGCCGACCGGCGGGCGATCTTGGCGCGCTGCGCGTCGTCGAGCGCCGACGTCATCTCGGTGTCGACGAAGCCGGGCGCGATCGCGTTCACCGTGATGCCGAGCGAGCCGACCTCGCGCGCCAGCGAGCGCGTGAAGCCGATCATCGAGGCCTTCGTGGCCGCGTAGACCGAGAGCCCGCTGTAGCCCGTCGAGCCGATGATCGACGACATGTTGATGATGCGACCCGCGCTCGACGCCATCATCGAGCGCACGACATGCTTGGTCAGCACCATCGGCGCCAGCGTGTTGAGGTGCACGAGGCGCTCGATGGACGGAATCGGCATCGTCGCCAGGACGCCCTCGGTGCCGATGCCGGCGTTGTTGACGAGCCCGTAAATGGGACCGTGGGTCTTGCGCAGGCCGCGAACGAACTCATGCACCTCGGCGAGATGTTCGAGATCGAACGGCTCGAAATGGAGCGATCCCGGCGCCGCCACGGCGGCGGCGGCCGCCTGCAGCGCCTCGCTTTCGCGCCGCGCGACCGCGACGACGCGGTAGCCTTGCGCCGCCAGAGCCGTCGCGATGCCAAGCCCGAGGCCGCGGCTGCCGCCGGTGACGATGACCGTCCGTGGCGCGCCCTGCATGGCTCAGCCTTGCGCGCGCAAGAGCTTGCCGCCAGGCGTCAGCGGCAGCGACGGCACGAAGCGCAGGATGGCCGGCACCTTGTGACGCTCGAGCTGGGCGCGGCACGCCTCGAGGATCTCCTCGCGTAACGTTCCGTAGTCAGCCTCGCCGTCGCGCAGCACGACGTCGGCGGCAACGATCGCGCCGGTCAGCGGGCTTTTCCGCGCATGGACGAGTGACATGCGCACGCCTGCGTGGGCGTTGATGGCGGCTTCGACCTCTTCCGGGTTCACCTTGAGGCCGCCGACGTTGATGATTCCCCCGCGCCGGCCGGCGAAGACGTAGCGGTCGCCGCGGCGCTTCACGACGTCGCCGGTGTCGACGTAGCCGTCGGCATCCGTCAGCACCGGCGCGGTGGCGCCGAGGTAGAACGAGGCGGCGCGCGGCGACTTGATGCGCAACGTGTCGTCCTCGACCTTCATCGCGACCGCGCTGTCGCGGTAGAGGTAGGCGGCAGGGAAGCCTTCGAGCCCATCGGCCACGGTGAAGCCGACGCCAGCTTCCGTCGACGCATAGGCGTGCTCTATCGTGACGCCCGGAAATGCGCTGCGCAGACCGTCGAGCACCATCTGGTCGGCAATCTCGCCGGAGAGCCGCACGTAGCGCGGCGCGAAGGGGCCGCGCGCGTTGCTCATCAGCACGCGGCGCCAGTGCGACGGCGTGCCCGAGATCGCGGTAACGCCGGCGGTGCCGAGCCGCTGCAGCAGGTCGCAGAGCGGCTCGGCCGCATCGGTGAGGACAAAATCCGTCTTGCCCAGCAGCGCCCGCAAAAACATCTGCAAGCCGCCGTAGCGGCGGATGTCGTAGAAGGTCGACCAGACGACCTTGCCGTCGTGCGGCGGTCCGTCGATGGCGCCGGTGAGCGCGGCGAGCGTGTGCGCGACCATCTTGGGCCGCCCCAGCGTGCCGGAGGTCAGCAGCACCCATTGCGTGTCATGCGCGCGCGGCAAGGCCCCGGCCGGCACGATCGCGTCCGCGATCAGCGTGACCGGCAGATCGAGCGCGGCAAAACGCTCGGGCTCGTCGCAGACGATCGACTCGATCTCCGCGTCCTCAACGATCGCCGCCAGATGCTCGGGATTGAGATCGGGCGGCGCGATCACCATGCGCCGCACCAGGCCATCGAGCTCGACGAGTGCGAGGCCGCTCTCGCGCTGCGCGCGCGTCGCGACGAGGACGGAGCGGCCGGCCAGGCCGGACGCGGCGCCCTGGAGGCAGGTGCCGGTGGCCAGCGCGCCGAGATCGCGCGTCGCGTCGCTGTCGATCAGGCGGGTCGCGGCACGCGCGGCGAGGCGCGACGTCGCGCCGAACTCAGAGTTGGGCACGCCAGACTTGGGCAGCTCAGACCTGGGCACGTCAGACCCGGGCATGCTCGTAGAATTCGATGAGGTCGCCGACGGTGACCGGTAGCGCAACGTCTTCCGAGCTGGAGAACGGGTCGATGCCGAGCGTCTCCTCGAGGCGCGCGACGAGGATCGCGAAGCAGAGCGAGTCGAGTCCGCTGCCGAGCAGCGGCGTGTCGTCGTCCAGAGGGCCGAGCGTCTTCTTCTGTTCCCGCGCAACGCGGCGCATCTCGTCGAGAATGGTCTCCCGCACGTCCATGGCAATCCCTTTCAGAGGAAGCGCCAGGCTATCCCGCGCTCGCCGGTGCGGCCATCGAAGGGTCCGAATAGGGTGAATCCCGAACCGGTATTCACCACAAAACCCTCGCCTTCGCCTGTCCGGAAGACTCTGTGCTGCCGCTTCGATAGGTTGTCCCCGAACCTGTCCACGACCGCCGCTCGGCAGAAAGCTGCGGCGTGAAAGGCGTCTGCTCCGCTCTATGCTGATCCGACACACCATCCTCTACATGCCGGCGCAGGTCATCGGACCGCTCGCTCAATTCGCGGCGATCCTCGTGTTCACGCACTGGATGGCGCCGAGCCCGTACGGCGTGCTCACCTACATCATGGCGAGCCAGGACTTCGTCTTCCTGCTCTGCCTGTCCTGGTTCTCGCAGTACACGATCCGCTATTTCACGAGCCACGAGGCGGAGGGCGGCGGCAGCTACCGCGAGAGCGAGTTCCCGATCCTCGTCGCGACCATCTTCCCGCAGATCGTCGCCGCGATCCTGGCGCTGCTGTTCATCTCGGTCGACCGGACCCCGGGGCTCATCGGCGCGACGGTGCTCTACACCGTCACCCGCTGCCTCAATCTGCATCTCGCCGAGCGCGCGCGCGCCCGCAGCCGCATCCTCGACTACACGATCGCGACGTCGACGGGCCCCGTCGCCGGCTTCGTCCTTGCCTTCCTCGCCGTCGCCTTCGTCACGCCGACGCCCGAGGCGGCGCTGACCGGCTACGGCATCGCGCAATCCGCGGTGCTCGCCTGGCTGATCGCCCGCCAGAACATGCGCCTCGTCCTACGGATGCCGGATCGCGCGCTGATGCGTCAGGCGTTCGGCTTCGGCCTGCCGCTGATCGTGGCCGGTGTCGCGGCCTGGTTCGGCACCAACGCGATCCGCATCCTCGTCGATCACCGGTTGGGGCCCGAGGCGATGGGGCTCATCGCGGTCGGCTGGGCGCTCGGCCAGCGCATCACCGCGACGGCGGCGATGTTCGTGACGGTCGCCGCCTTCCCGATCGCCGTCGAGCGCTTCCGGCTCGGCTCGCGCCGCGAGGCCTATCGCGAGATCACCATGAACGGGCTGCTGATGTTCGGCCTCGCCTTGCCCGCCGCCGTCGGGCTCTACCTGCTGCAGGATGCGCTGGTGCCCCTCCTCGTCGCCGCGCCGTTCCGCGCGATGACGATCGCCGTCCTCCCGGCCGGCCTCATCGCGGGCCTCTGCCGCAACATCCGCACGCATGTCGCCGATCAGGTCTTCGTCCTCATCGAGCGCACGACGATGGTGTCCTTCATGACGATCGTCGAAAGCCTGGCCGTCGTCATTGGATGCTGGATCGGCCTTCTGTGGTGGGGACCGGTCGGCGCGGCCTATGGCTCGGCCGCCGGCTACGCGCTGACGATGGTGGCGAGCTTCGCCGTCGCGCGGCTCGACGCCGGGCTGCGGCTGCCGCTGCTCGACGCCGGGCTCGTTGCGGCGGCCGTCGCCATCATGGCGCTCGTGATCCGCTGGCTGCCGCATGGCAGTGCGCTGACCGGCGGCGCCATCGCCCGCATCGCGCTGGTCACCGGCGTCGGCGCGGCAGTCTATGCCGCGACGATCCTCGTGCTGTTCCCGGTCGTCACGCGCGACGTGTGGCGGCGTCTCGCGACACGCTGATCCGGCCGTCGCGGCCAATCACGGCTGCGAGTTCCTCGAAACTGGCGACGATGGGGTGGCGGCCCGCCGGAGCGCCGCCGTGGCTGCCGACGACGACGGCTTCGGCGGCCGCCGCCTCGGCCGCCAGGAGGCCCGCCTCGGCGTCCTCGAAGACGAGGCAGGCGGCGGGGTCCGCCCCCAGGCGTTCTGCCCCGAGGCGGAAGCAGGCCGGGTTCGGCTTGCCGTCGACGACGTCTTCGGCCGTCACGATGAACTTCGGCATCGGCATGCCCGCGGCGGCGAGCCGGGCCTTCGCGAGGTCCCGCGGGGCGGAGGTGACGATCGCCCAGCGGCCCTCCGGCAGCGACGCGAGAAACCGCGCCGCGCCAGGGATCGGCACGATGTCCTCGACGTCGGCGATTTCCAGCTCGGTGATCACGGCGGCCTCGCGCTCGGGGTCGACCCCCGGGATGTTCTGGCGGCGGATCGTCTCGACGGAGCGTACGCCGTGGATCGTCGGCAGGAAGGCTTCGACGTCGATCCCGTGCCGCCGGGCCCAGGCGGCCCACACACGCTCGGCCGAGGCCGTCGAGGAGATCAGCGTGCCGTCCATGTCGAAGAGGAGCGCCCCGAAGCCCCGCCCGTTGAAGAGCATCTCGGTCATTCACCCGCTCCGTTCGTGGAAGAAATCATAGACCAGCTTGGCCGTGCCGGCGTTGATGCCCGGCACCTTTTCCAGATCCGCGAGCGCCGCCCGCGACAGCGCCTTGGCGGTGCCGAAGGCGCTGAGCAGCGCGCGCTTGCGCGCCGGGCCGATGCCGGCGATCTCGTCGAGCGGGCTCTTGGTAAAGTCCTTCTTGCGCCGGGCGCGGTGCGCGCCGATCGCGAAGCGATGCGCCTCGTCGCGCAGCCGCTGCACGAAATAGAGGGCTGCGTCGCGCGGCGGCAGCCGGAACGGCTCGCGGCCCTCGACGAAGAACATCTCGCGGCCGGCGTCGCGATCGCGGCCCTTGGCGATGGCCACCACCGCGACATCGGTGACGCCAAGCTCGGCCAGGATCTGGCGCGTCGCGTTGTACTGGCCGAGACCGCCATCGATGAGGATCAGGTCTGGGCGCTGCGGGAACACCTCGCTGTCGTCGGCCTGCGTGGCCGCCGTGGTGGCGACCGGCGGCGGCGGACCTTCGGCGACGCGGCGCTCCTTCATCGAGGTGACCGGGCCGGTGATGCCCTGGTAGCTGCCTTCTCCCCTTGCGGGAGAAGGTGCCCGAAGGGCGGATGAGGGGTCGTCGCCGGAAAAGGCGGCTGCCTCGTCATGAACCTCATCCGGCACCGCCCCCTCATCCGCCGGCTGCGCCGGCACCTTCTCCCGCGAGGGGAGAAGGGAGTCCGCGGGTGCCTCCTTGGCGAGGCGTGTGAAGCGGCGACGCAGCACCTCGCGCATCATGCCGAAATCGTCGCCAGGGGTTAGGTCCTCGCCGCGGATGTTGAAGGTGCGGTAGTGCATCTTCATGAAGCCGGCGGTGCCCGCGACGACCATGCCGCCGACGGCGTTCTGCCCCATGATGTGCGAGTTGTCGTAGACCTCGACGCGGCGCAGCTTGCGCTCGAGCCCGAACGCCTCGGCGACGGCCGCGAGCAGCTTCTCCTGCGAGGCCGTCTCGGCCATCTTCTGGCCGAGCGTCTGCTTGGCGTTGTGCAGCGCCGCCTGGACGAGGTCGCGCTTCTCGCCGCGTTGCGGCGTCGAGATCTCGACACGGGTGCCGAAGGTCTGCTGGAACGCCTCCTCGAGCAGCTCGCGGTTCTCGATTTGCTCCGAGAGCAGGACGAGCCGCGCCGGCGGCCGGCCGTCGTAGAACTGCGCCAGGAACGCTTCCAGCACCTCAGACGGCGTCAGCGAGCGGTCGGCCTTGGGGTAGTAGGCGCGGTTGCCCCAGTTCTGGTAGGTGCGGAAGAAGAACACCTCGATGCAGAACTGGCCGCCCTGCTCGATGATCGCGAAGACGTCGGCCTCCTCGGTGTTGCGCGGGTTGATGCCCTGCTGGCCCTGGATCGCCGACAGCGCGGCGACGCGGTCGCGCAACCGGGCTGCGCGCTCGAACTCGAGCGCCTCCGAGGCCTTGGCCATCTCGGCCGCCATCATGTCGCGCACCGTGCGGCTCTTGCCGGAGAGGAAGCCGCGCGCCTCCTTGACCAGCTCGGCGTAGTCCTCGTGGCCGATCTCGCCCGTGCAAGGGCCCGAGCAGCGCTTGATCTGGTAGAGCAGGCAGGGGCGCGTGCGGTTCTCGTAGAAGGAATCCGTGCACGAGCGCAGAAGGAACGCGCGCTCCAGGGCGTTCAGGGTGCGGTTGACCGCCCAGACCGAGGCGAACGGCCCGTAATAATCGCCCTTCCGAGTGCGCGCGCCGCGGTGCTTGGTAATCTGCGGCGCCGCGTGGTCGCCGGTGACGAGGATGTAGGGAAACGACTTGTCGTCGCGCATCAGCACGTTGAAGCGCGGCTTCAGCTGCTTGATGAGGTTCGTTTCGAGCAGCAGCGCCTCGGTCTCGGTCGCCGTCGAGAGAAAGACCATCGAGGCGGTGAGCGCGATCATCCGGGCGATGCGGTTGGTGTGCCCGGCCGGCCGCATGTAGCTGGCGATGCGCTTGCGCACGCTCTTCGCCTTGCCGACGTAGAGCACCTCGTGGTCGGCGCCGATCATCCGGTAGACGCCGGGCCCCTTGGGCGCGTGCTTCCAGTAGCCGCGAATGACCGCGGCGCCAGCTTTGACCGACGCCGGCGCCGCATCGTCCTCGTCCGTCGCCTCGATCGGCGGCGCTTCGGCATCCAGGTCGAGGCTTTGAACGTCGATGGTTTGGACGTCGGTCTCGGGCAATGCCTCGTCGTCCGACCAGCCGTCCTCCGGGACGATCGGCGTATCGCTGGACCCATTGGCTTGCATGACGGAGACTTAGGGGGTGCGGCTGCGGCTGAAAAGACACAAGACCGCCGGATCGGGGTACGAAAGCGCGGAATGTCGGCGCGGCAACGAACCGAATCGCGGCCCCGGCGCATTGACGCGGCACCAGTCCATCCCCAAAACGACTGGATCGAGCGTCCCCGTCACGTTGGGGCCACTCCTGATTCGAGTCGATCGCCCGTCGGAGGGATGGTCGAGCAGGCCCCGGCTGAGCCGGTCCACCGTTTATTTGCGCGATGCGGTGCGCGCCAGACAAGGACGCAAGATGAGGATTTCTTCGATCGTTGGCGCCGCGGGCTTGCTGCTCATGGCCGCTGGACCGGGTTTCGCCGCCGCCGGCGCCGGCCCCTCCGGCGAATGGCTCGTCGAGGATCACACCGCGGTTGTCCGCATCTCGAAGTGCGGCGGCGGCTATTGCGGCTTCGTCGCCAAGGGTCAGCCGGGCAAGGACTACCGCAACCCGGACCCGGGCAAGCGCAACCGCTCGGTCATCGGCATCGAGGTGTTCTTCGGCATGCGTCCGTCGGGGCCGAACTCGTGGTCGGGCCAGACCTACAATTCCGAGGACGGCCAGATGTATTCCGGCAAGATCACGCTGACCTCGCCGGGCTCGCTGCAGGTCGAGGGCTGCGTCCCCGGCGGCGGCCCGTGCGGCTCGCAGAACTGGACGCGCGCGCGCTGATGGCGACCGGGCCCGCGGCCGACGCGGGCCCGTCCGGTAACCTTCGACGCGGGCGCCCTCCTCCGGCGTTGTTTACGCGTTGTGCGGCTGCTAAGAGCGGCGCTGTAGACCCTCGGGTGTCAGTGGCATGACGGTATGAAGAGCCCGGTATGAAAATTCTGGCGGGTAATTCCAATCGTGCCCTGACGGAGGCGATCGCCGCCTACCTGCGGGTCCCGCTGACGAAATGCCAGGTGCGGCGCTTCGCCGACATGGAAGTCTTCGTCGAGATCCAGGAAAACGTCCGCGGGCAGGACACCTTCATCATCCAATCGACGTCGTTTCCGGCGAACGACCATCTGATGGAGATCTTGATCATGACGGACGCGTGCCGCCGCTCGTCGGCACGCCGCATCACCGCCGTGATCCCTTATTTCGGCTACGCCCGGCAGGACCGGAAGGCCGGCCCGCGCACGCCGATCTCGGCCAAGCTGGTCGCCAACCTCATCACCCACGCCGGCGCCGACCGCGTGCTGACGGTCGACCTGCATGCCGGCCAGATCCAGGGCTTTTTCGACATCCCGACCGACAACCTCTTCTCCGCCCCGGTGATGGTGCGCGACATCAAGGAGCGGATGAACCTCTCCGACGTGATGGTCGTGTCGCCCGACGTCGGCGGCGTGGTGCGCGCCCGGGCGCTCGCCAAGCGGATCGACGCGCCGCTGGCGATTGTCGACAAGCGCCGCGAGCGGGCCGGCGAATCCGAGGTGATGAACATCATCGGCGACGTACGCGGGCGGTCCTGCATCCTCGTCGACGACATCGTCGATTCGGGCGGCACGTTGTGCAATGCGGCCGACGCCCTGCTCGCAAATGGCGCCAAGGAGGTGTCGGCCTACATCACGCACGGCGTGCTCTCGGGCGGCGCGGTGGCCCGCATCTCCGCCTCGCACCTGAAGGAGCTGGTGCTGACCGACACGATCCTGCCGACCGAGGCCGTGCGCGTGTCGCGCAATATCCGAGTCATCTCGATCGCCCCGCTGATCGGCGAGGCCATCGCCCGGACAGCCAAGGAAGAGAGCGTGTCGAGCCTGTTCGACTGATTTTGTCGGGGAACGTCGACACCGGACTGCGGCAAAGTCGCGGTACCCCGACCCCGAATTGGAGCCGTGTCGCGGTACCGCGATCCCAAAGCGGGCCTTTGACAGCGTACCGCGACATCATTCCGGTTTCGGCTACGCCGCCCCGGAATGACGGCGGGGAAGCAGGTCCGCTACCAGCGCCGTCCACCCCGTCTGATGCGAGGAGCCGAGGCCCTCGCCGGTGTCGCCGTGGAAGAACTCGTGGAACAGCAGGTGACCCTCCACCATCCCGTGGCCCTCGCCGGCGCGCCTCAAGGCCGGCGCCACGCCATCGGCGCCGGGCAGGAACAGCGTGGCGAGCCGTCGCGCGAGCTCGTCGGCGACCTCGGCGAGATCGAGCATGGTTTGCGACCCCACCGGGCACGCCACCTTGAACTCCGGCCCGAAATACGAATGGTATTTTCGCAGCGCGTCGATCAGCAGATAGTTGAGCGGCATCCACACCGGGCCGCGCCAGTTCGAATTGCCGCCGAACAGACCGCTCGTCGATTCGCCCGGCGTGTACTCGACCTCGTAGACGGCGCCGTTGCGATAGAGCCTGTAGGGATCGGCCGCATGCGCCTTCGACAGCGAGCGCACACCGTGGTCGGATAAAAACTCGGTCTCGTCGAGCATGCGGCGCAGGAGGCGTTTCAGACGGTGCCCACGCAGCACGGAGAGGAGATGGCGCTCGCCCATGCCGCGCTCGTTCCAGCGCGAGACGAGCGCCGCCATCTTGGGACGGTTCTCCAGGAACCAGCGCAGCCGCTTGGTGAAATCGGGCAGCTTCTCGAAAATGCTTTCGTCCAAAACCTCCACCGCGAAGATCGGGATCAGTCCGACCATCGAGCGCAGCCGCAGCGGCACGTGCGATCCGCCGGGCAGCCGCAGTGTGTCGTAATAGAAGCCGTCGGCCTGGTCCCAAAGCGTGACATCGTCCTCGCCGGCATGCGCCATGGCGCTGGCAATCGTGAGGAAGTGCTCGAAGAACTTGGTCGCGATGTCCTGGTAGACCGGATTGACCGCCGCGACCTCGAGCGCGATGCGCAACAGGTTGAGGGCATACATCGCCATCCAGGCGGTGCCGTCCGCCTGATCGATGATGCCGCCGTCCGGCGCCGGCTCGGAGCGATTGAACGGGCCGATATTGTCGAGCCCGAGAAAGCCACCCTGAAAAATGTTGCGGCCATCCGAATCCTTGCGGTTCACCCACCAGGTGAAATTGAGCAGGAGCTTGTGGAGGATCCGCTCGAGGAAGGGGATGTCGGCGACGCCGGTCAGCTCGCGGTCGATCTGGTAGACCCGGAACGCGGCCCAGGCCTGGACCGGCGGATTGACGTCGGAGAACTCCCATTCGTAGGCCGGCAGCTGGCCGTTCGGGTGCATGTACCAGGCGCGGTTGAGCAGGATCAGCTGCTCCTTGGCGAAGACCGGATCGATCGGCGCCATGGCGACGCAATGGAAGGCGAGGTCCCACGCCGCGTACCAGGGGTATTCCCACTTGTCCGGCATCAGGATCACGTCGGAATTGTTGAGGTGCAGCCATTCCTTGTTGCGGCCCCGACGTCGCCCGATCGGCGGCGCCGGATTGCCGGGATCGCCCGCGAGCCAGACCGGCACGTCGAAGATGTAGACCTGCTTGGACCAGAGCAGGCCGGCGAGCGCCTGCCGCTGCACGTCGCGCGCGGCCGCATCCGCAAGGCCTTCCTGGAGCACCGCATAGAACTCGTCGGCCTCGGCGCGGCGCGTCGCCATGACGTGATCGAAATCGGCGAACGGCGCGCTCTCGTTCTCGGCCATGCGAAGGCGCAGCCGCACGGAGGCGGTGCCGAAGCCGGGCAGCTCGAAGCGCAGCGGCGCCGCCGCCTTGCTGCCGTGCGGCTTCGGCGAGACCGCGTCGGTGCGGCCGTGCACGACGTAATCGTTGATGCCGTCCTTGAAGGGGCCCTCGCCTGCGGTGCCGAAAGTCACCTGCGCGTTGGTGTCGTTCTCGGTGAAGAGCCAATTCGCTTCGCCGTCGAGCGACAGCCGGCGCGGCTTCAGCCCGCGCCGCTTCAGGACGAGGCTGTCGTCGGCGGCACGGTCGATCCAGGCGCGCTCGGCTCTGGGGTCGAGGCTCCAGGACCAGGTGTTGCGGCCCCAGACCTGCGGCAGGACGTGAAGCGTCGCGGGCGTCGCCGCGGCGTTGCGGACGCTGATCTGCATCAGCACGTCGTCGGGGCCGGCCTTGGAATATTCGACCGTCACGTCGAAATAGGCGTGATCCTCGAAGATCCCGGTGTTGGGCAGCTCGAACTCGGGCTCGTGGCGGCTGCGCGCGAGGTTGCGCGCGACGAGCTCGGCGTAGGGGAACGCCGCGTGCGGGTAGCGGTAGACCATGCGGTTGTAGGCGTGCGACGGCAGCGCGTCGGCGTAGTGATAGACCTCCTTGACGTCCTCGCCGTGGTTGCCCTCGCCGTTGCTGAGGCCGAACAGCCGCTCCTTCAGGAA
Source organism: Beijerinckiaceae bacterium (assembly GCA_965277735.1). GTDB lineage: Bacteria > Pseudomonadota > Alphaproteobacteria > Rhizobiales > Beijerinckiaceae > RH-AL1. The sequence goes on along the minus strand of CBDIDO010000003.1, from coordinate 610,845 downwards.
CGGGTCGTTGCCGTTCCACAGCGCGAGGCCGAGGCACCAGCGCATGCCGGTGTCGCAGAAGCCGGCGAGCCCGTCCTCGCCCCAGCGGTAGGCGCGGGAGAGAGCGTGGGAATGCGGAAAGAAAGTCCAGGCGTTGCCGTCGTGGCTATAGTCCTCGCGGACGGTGCCCCATTGCCGCTCGCTGAGATACGGCCCCCAGCGCCGCCACGCGACGCCGTCGTTGATCTCGCGCAGCCGGCGCCCCTCCGCCGTCTGCAAAAGCCGATGTCCCGCGACCAAGAGCGTCTCCCGCTGCCCGCGGTCCCCTTGCAAGTGTCCTGCCTCGCCATGCTTTTCCTTCTCCCGCAAGCGGGAGAAGGACGGTCTGCGGCTCTACTCCGCCGGCGCCGTTTCCCGCCTGCCGCGCCCGAACCGGCGTGGGATCCTCATGCGGCGCAGGCGGTGGTGCAGCTTGTCGAGATAGAGGTAGATCACCGGCGTCGTGTAGAGCGTCAGCATCTGCGACACGATGAGGCCGCCGGCGATCGTGATGCCGAGCGGCCGGCGCAGCGCCGAGCCGGGGCCTGACGCCAGCATCAGCGGCAATGCGCCGAGCAGCGCGGCGAGCGTCGTCATCAGGATCGGCCGGAAGCGCTCGACGCAGGCCTCGTAGATCGCCTCCTCCGCCGGCAACCCGCGCTGGCGCTCGGCATTCAGCGCGAAATCGACCAGCATGATGCCGTTCTTCTTCACGATGCCGACGAGCAGCACGATGCCGATGAAGGCGATCAGGGTGAGCTGCGTGCCGGTCATGTTGAGCGCCAGCAGCGCGCCGAGCCCGGCCGACGGCAGCGTCGAGATGATCGTGAGCGGATGCGCGAAGCTCTCGTAGAGCACGCCGAGCACGATATAGACGGAGATCAGTGCCGCCCAGAGCAGCGGCCCCTGGCCGCTCGAGCTCTGCTGGAACAGCTTCGCATCGCCCGAGAAGCCGCCGTGCAGCGTGTCGGGCAGGCGCATGTCGGCGATGGCGGCGAGCACGGCGTTCGACGCCTCTTCCTGGATCGTGCCGGGCTTCAGGTTGAAGCTGATCGTCACCTCGGGGAACTGGCCTTGGTGATTGACGCTGAGCGGCGCCGTGCCGACCTCGATATGCGCCATCGACTGCAGCCGGACCTGGCCTGTCGGGTTGGCGGTCACCGTCGCGCCGCCGCTCGTCGTGCCCTGCACGGCGGTGATGTTCGCCGTCGCCGCCGACGAGCTCGCGGAGGATGCGGTGGCCGTCTGCGTCGAGGTCCCTGTGGTCGGGGTCTGCGCCTGGCCGTTGTTCGGGGTCGTATTGAGCGCCGTCTGCACGCTGCCGCCCGACAGTGCCGTCGAGTTCTGCAGGCTGACGCCGGCCGGCACGAAGGTCGCGAGGATGTCGTTGAGGCCGCGCTGCTGGCTCAACGGCGATTCCAGGATGACGCGGTACTGGTTGCGCGGCGAGTAGATGGTGGAGATCTGGCGCTGCGCGAAGGCGTTGTTCAGCGAATTGTCGATGTTGGCCATGGTGACGAGCATGCGCGAGGCCGCGAGCCGGTCGACGATCACGTTGGCCTGGAGGCCAGCCGCCTCGTGGTCGGTCGTCACGTCGACGAGGCCGGGGATCTTCTTCAGCCGGTCCTCGACAAGCGGATAATATTGCGTCAGCTCGGCGTAGTCGCTGTCGGTGAGCGTGTAGCTCAGCGCCGACTTGGTATCGCGGCCGCCGAACCTGAGGTCGGTGCGCGGGATGAGGAACGTGTCGAGCCCGACCACCTTTTTCAGCTTGTTGCGCAGCCGGTCGACGATCAGCGCCGTGGTGTCGCCGTTGAGCTCGTTGACCGGCTTCAGCGAGATGAAGAGCTTGCCCTCGTTGACCTCGGCCGAGTTCGGCCCCGTGCCGGAATTGCCGACCGACGAGCCGACCTCGGCGACAGCGGGGTCGTCTCGCACGATCTGCGCGGCGCGATGCTGCAGGGGTACCAGCGCCTGATACGAGATCGCGGCCGACGCCTCGGTCGTGCCCATGATGAGATCGGTCTCGTCGTCCGGAAAAACGCCTTTCGGCGTCTTGATGAACAGGAACACCGTCAGCCCGATCGTGCCGGCCATGACGAGCAGCGTGAGCAGGCGGTGGCGCAGCACGTAGCGCAGCGTCAAGGCATAGAGCGCGGCGTTGCGCGACAGCACGCCCTCGACGATGCGATCGAAACGGTTCGGCGCGCGCGGCGGCTTCTTGCTGGTGAAGTTCGCGCAGATCATCGGCGTGATGGTCAGCGAGGCCACCGTCGAGATGATGATCGCGAAGGCGAGCGTCACCGAGAACTCGCGGAACAGCATGCCGGCGACGCCGCCAAGCAGCAGCAGCGGGATGAACGCCGCCATCAGCGAGACCGAGATCGAGATGACGGTGAAGCCGATCTGCCGCGAGCCGACGAGCGCGGCCCGCATCGGCGAGAGGCCCTCGTGGCGGAGCTTCTCGATGTTCTCGATCATCACGATCGCATCGTCGACGACGAAGCCGACGGAGGTGGCGAGCGCCATCAGCGAGATATTGTCGATCGAGAAGCCGACGAGATACATCATCGCGAACGTGCCGGCGAGCGCGAGCGGCACGGTGACGCCGGCGGCCGCCGTCGGCGTGACCCGGCGCAGGAAGACGAACACCACCATCATCACGAGGAGGATGGTGACGAGGAGCGTGGCCAGCATGTCGTCGACGCTGGCGCGGATCGAGGTCGTGCGGTCGTTGAGGATCGAGACCTCGATCCCGGCCGGCATGAAGCGCTGGATCTCGGGGATCAGCGCCTTCACCTTGTCGACGGTCTCGATGACGTTGGCGGAGGATTGCTTGCGGACGTAGATCAGCACCGCCGGCTTGCCGTTGAAGGTCGCCTCCGAGCGGCCGTTGCGCGTGCCGTTCTCGACATCGGCGACATCGGACAGGAGGACGCTGCGGCCGGACACGTTCCGGACGACGAGGTTCCTGTAGTCCTCCAGCGTCTTGAGCTGGTCGTCGGTGGCGATCGTGCGGCCGTAGACCTGGCCGTCGATCGCGCCGGTCGGCGACAGCGCGTTGGCGTTGACGATCGTGGTGCGCACGTCGTCCTGCGAGAGCCCCATCGACGAGAGCCGCTTGGGGTCCGCCGTGACGCGGATCGCCGGCTGGTCGGCGCCGGCCACCGAGACGTCCGACACGCCGGTGACCTGCGAGATGCGCTGGATCAGCACGCTGTCGGCGGCGTCATACACCGCCGACGGCGACAGCGTGTCCGATGTCACCGCGAGGATGAGGACGGGGATGTTGTTGGGGTTGGCCTTGCGGAAGATCGGGACGTTGGGAAGCCCGGTCGGCAGGTCGGTCGCCGCCGCGTTCAGCGCCGCCTGCACGTCGCGCGCGGCCGCGGCGACGTTCCGCGACAGATCGAACAGGACGATGATGACCGACGAGCCGAGCGAGTTGACCGAGGTGAGCTCGGTGACGCCGGCGATCTCGCCGACGCGCCGTTCGATCGGCCCGGCGACGGTCGAGGCCATGTTCTCCGGGCTCGCACCGGGATATTGCGTGGCGATGAACACGGCCGGAAAGTCGATGCTCGGCAGGCTCGCGACCGGCAGCAGGCCGTAGCTGACGGCGCCGAGCAGGAACACGCCGATCGCCAGCAGGAACGTGCCGATCGGCCGGCGAATGAACGGCGCGGAAAAATTCATTCCGCGGCCCTGCGGTGCTCGTACTCCTCGGGCGTCTCCGCCTCCGGGTCGGCGTGCTTGATCTCACCGAAGAAGCGGTAGCGGACGCGCTCCAGCGCGATGTAGATCACCGGCGTCGTGTAGAGCGTGATGAGCTGGCTCAGCAGCAGGCCGCCGACGATCGAGACCCCGAGCGGGTTGCGCAGCTCGGAGCCCGTGCCGGTGGCGAGCGCGAGCGGCAGCGCGCCGAGCAACGCGGCCATCGTCGTCATCATGATCGGGCGGAAGCGCAGGAGCGAGGCCTGGATGATCGCCTCGTGCGGGCTCAAACCTTCGCCGCGCTCCGCATCGAGCGCGAAGTCGATGATCATGATCGCGTTCTTCTTGACGATGCCCATCAGCAGCACGATGCCGATCAGCCCGATCAGCGACAGGTCCATCTTGAACGCCATCAGAGCGAGCAGCGCGCCGACGCCGGCCGAGGGCAGCGTCGACAGAATGGTGATCGGGTGGATCGCGCTCTCGTAGAGCACGCCGAGCACGATGTAGATCGTGATCGCCGCGGCGAGGATGAGCCAGGGCTCGTTCTGAAGCGAGCTCGCGAATTCCGCCGCATCGCCGGCAAACACGCCGGTGATCGAGGGCGGCATGCCGATCGCCGTGCTGGCATCGGCGATCGCCTGCACCGCATTGCTCAGCGACTCGCCGTCCTCCAGGTTGAAGCTGATCGTCACCGCCGGGAATTGCTCGGTGTGCTGGACGGAGAGCGGCGCGGTGTCGTGCGTCAGCGTCGTGAAGGTCGACAGCGGCACCTGCGCGGCGACGTCCGACGACACGTACAAATTCTTGAGTGAAGATGTCTCGGCGAGATAGCGCGGCTGCGCCTCGAGCACGACGCGATACTGGTTGGTCTGCGCGTAGATCGTCGAGACCTGGCGCTGGCCGAAGGCGTCGTAGAGCGTGTCGTTGATGTTCTGCACCGAGATGCCGAGCCGCCCGGCGAGCTGCCGGTCGATCTTGACGAACAGGCGCGGGCCGCCGTCCTCGGCCTCGGAGGCGACGTCGCGCAACACCGACGACGTGCGCAGCGCGGCGACGAGCTTGTTCGACCAGTCGCTGACCTCGGCGGTCTTCGTGCCGTTCAGCGTGTACTGGTACTGCGCGCGCGACGATTGCGCGGTGATCTGGATGTCCTGCACGCTCTGGAAGGCGACCGTGATCTTCGGCAGCGGCGCGAGCTCGTCGCGCAGCCGCGCGATGATCGCCTTGACGCCGTCGCGGCCGGACTCGCGCGACTTGAGGACGATCGAGAGCTTGCCGGCATTCGGCGTCGCGTTGACGGTGCCGACGCCGACGACGGAGGTGACGCCTTCGACGGCCGGATCGTCGCGGACGATCGCCGCCACGCGCTTCTGCAGGCGCGACATCTCCTCGAACGACACCGAGGAATCCGCGTTCGTGACGGCCGAGATCAGCCCGGTATCTTCGGGCGGCAGGAAGCCCTTCGGGATAGTGACGTAGAGCGCCAGCGTCGCGGCCAGCGTGCCGACGGTGACCAGCAGCATCAGCGTCTGGTGGCGCAGCACCCATTCGAGGCTGCCGCGGTAGCGCGCGGTGAAGCCGTCGCCGAGCCGCGCCAGCCGCCCCGGCGGCTTCGCATGATCCTGCTCACTCCGGCGCAGCAGCTGGCCGCACATCATCGGCGTCAGCGTCAGCGAGACGATCGCCGAGACGACGACGGCGATGGTCAGCACCAGCGCGAACTCGCGGAACATGCGCCCGACGATGCCGGTCATGAACAGCAGCGGGATAAACACCGCGACGAGCGACACGGTCAGCGAGATCACCGTGAAGCCGATCTCGCGCGCGCCCTTCAGCGCCGCGTGGATCGGCTCCTCGCCCATTTCGAGATGGCGGACGATGTTCTCGATCATGACGATCGCATCATCGACGACGAAGCCGGTACCGATCGTCAGCGCCATCAGCGACAGGTTGTCGAGGCTGAAGTTCAGGAAATACATCACGCCGAACGTGCCGATCAGCGACAGCGGCAGCGCGACGCCGGCGATGAGGGTAGCGCGGATCGAGCGCAGGAAGACGAGCACCACCAGCACGACGAGCAACACCGACAGCATCAGCGTGAACTGCACGTCGGCGATCGAGGCCTTGATCGTGCCGGTGCGGTCGCTGACGATGGCGAGGTCGACGCCGGCCGGCAGCTGCACTTTCAGCTTGTCGAGCTCGGCGCGCAGGCGCCCGACCGTGCGCACGACATTGGCGCCCGGCTGGCGCTGCACGTCGATGATGACGGCGGGCTTGCCCTGGTACCAGCCGGCGACATGCGCATTCTCGAGCCCGTCGACCACGTCGGCGACATCCGAGATCAGCACCGGCGCGCTGTTGCGATAGGTGACGACCACGTTCCTGTAGGCGTCGGCGTTCTCGAGCTGGTCGTTGGCGCCGATCGCATAGGCCTGCTTGGCGCCGTCGAGCGAGCCCTTGGCGCCGGCGACGTTGGCATTGGCGATCGCCGTGCGCAGGTCCTCCATGCCGACCCCGTAATCGGCGAGGCGCGAGAGGTCGGCCTGGATGCGCACGGCCGGCTTGACGCCGCCGAGGATGCCGACATGGCCGACGCCCGAGACCTCGGAGAGGCGCTGGCCGATCAGCGTGTCGGCGAGGTCGCTCATCGCGCGCACGGGGATCGTCTTCGAGGTCAGCGCGATCTCGATCACCGCGGTGTCGGCCGGGTTCACCTTCGAGTAGACGGGCGGATACGGCAGGTTCTTCGGCAGCGTCGAGCCGGCCGAATTGATCGCCGCCTGCACGTCCTGCGCGGCGTCGTCGATGTTGCGGTTGAGATCGAACTGCAGCGTGACCTCGGACAGCGCGAAGGCGGAGGACGAGGTCATCGTGGTCAGCGACGGAATCTGCCCGAGCTGGCGCTCGAGCGGCGCGGTCACCAGCTCCGCCATCGTCTCCGGGCTCGCGCCGGGCAATTGCGTCGTGATCTGGATCGTCGGGAAATCGACCTGCGGCAGCGCCGCGACGGCGAGGTAATTGTAGCCGAGCGCGCCCCCGAGCAGGATTGCGATCGCGAGCAGCAGTGTCGCGACCGGCCGCCTGATGAAGAGCGCCGAGATACTCATTCGGTGGTCGTGCTCTGGCGCGCGCCGCGCCTGCGATGCGGCCGCCCCGGCGTGTCCTGGCTCTCGGCCGGTGGCGTCACGCCCTGCTCGTGCAGCGCCGGGCCGCCTTCCTCGGACGCGGTACGCGCGGCGGCCTTGTCCGGCGAGGGCGCGATCTTGGCGCCGTCGGTGAGCTTCTGGAAGCCGGAGGTGACGATCGAATCGCCGGCCTTCAGCCCGCTCACGATGACGGCCTGCGTGTCGTCCTGCTGGCCCGCCTCGACATCGACCATCTTCGCGGTCGGCTTGTCCTTGTCGTTGTTGCCTTGGCTTTGGGCGGCAGTGGCGGTGAAGACGAAGGCGCCCTTCGGCCCGCGCTGCAGCGCGCCGACGGGGATGACCACCGCGTCCTTCAGCGTCTCCACCTTGAGGCGGACGTTGACGAAGATGCCGGGCCACAGCTGCAGGTCGTGGTTGGGGAAGTTGGCGCGCAGCTTCACCGTTCCGGTCGTCGCGTCGATCGTGTTGTTGATCGCGGCGAGCACGCCATGGTCGACGACGGCCTTGCCGGCGGAATCCGTTGCCTGGACGTCGAGCTGGCCGGCGAGCGAGGCCTTGTTGATGCGCGGCAACTCCTGCTGCGGCACGTTGAAGAACACGCTGATCGGCTGGATCTGCGAGATCGTGACGATGCCCGTCGTATCGGCCGCGTGCACGAGATTGCCGACATCCACATTGCGGATGCCGACGCGGCCGGCGATCGGCGAGGTGATGTTGGTGTAGGAGAGCGTCGTCGCCGAGGAATCGATCATCGCCTGGTCGAGCGCCACCTGCGCCTGGTCCTGCGCGACGGTGGCGACCTGCGTATCGTATTGCTGCTGCGTGCCGGCCTTGGTCTGCGCCAGCATCTTGTAGCGGGCGAGGTCGAGCTTGGCGTTCGTCAGCAGCGCCTCGTCCTGCTGCTTCTTGGCGACGTTCTGGTCGTAGGCGGCCTTGTAGAGGCGCGGGTCGATCTGCGCCACGAGGTCGCCGGCCTTGACGTCCTGCCCTTCGACGAAATTCAGCTTCATCAGGATGCCGTCGACCTGCGAGCGGATCAGCACCGAGTTCAGCGCCTGCCCGGTGCCGACGCCTTCGACATAGACCGGCACGTCGGCCTGGCGCGCCGCGGCGGTCAGGACCGGGATCGGCCCCTCGTCACCGCCGCCGTGCTTGCCACGGCCACCGTGGCCGCCGGCGTGCTTCTCAGCGCCCGGCTTGTTAAGGAGGCTGGTCGTGAACAGCGGGATCGCCAAGGCGAGCACCACCGCGATCCCCGTCGCCCAGGCGAGAAACCGCCAGATCCGCCTCATCTCGATCGGCCTCCTCGGTGCGGAGCCGGTCGCGCGAGGCTCAGGTGCCGCCCCTGGTCCCTTTCGCGCCAGCATACCCACCACCCAGCGCCTGGTAGAGCGCGACCGCCTCGGTGAAGCGGAGCAGCCGCACCTGGATCAGGGTGTCCTGCGTGGTAAATAGCGTCTGCTCCGTTTGCAATAACGTGACGACGTCGAGCACACCCTGCTTCAATCGGTCCTGCGACAATTGGAAGGCACGCTGCGACGCCACAAGGGATTGGCGGGTCAATTCTTCTTGTTCGGCATACAATCTGAGAGCGGCCAACGCCTTGTCGACATCCGAGAAGGCGGTGACCACCGTCTTCTTGTACTGCGCGACGAGCTGGTCCTGGATGCCCTTCTGCTGGTCGAACTGCCCCTGCAGAAGGCCGCCGTCGAAGATCGGCTGCGCCAGGCTGAAGGCCGCGGTGTAGAAGGTCGAGGCTGGCGAGAACAGCGTCTTCAACGCCAGGCTCTCGAAGCCGCCCTGCGCGGTGAGGTTGAGCTGCGGGAAGAAGGCCGCGCGCGCCGCGACGAGATTGCCGTGCGCGGATTCGAGGCTCGTCTCGGCGAACTCGACGTCGGGGCGCCGCGTCAGCACCTCGGACGGGATGCCCGGCGCGATCACCGGCACCGACGCCTTGAGGACGCTGCGCGCGGCCACCTCGATATGCTCCGGGGCGCGCCCGAGCAGCACGGCGAGCGCGGCGATGTTCTGCGCCTCGATGACCTCGAGCGGCGGGATCGACGCCTTCAGATTGGCGACCAGAGCCGCCTGCTGGGCGACGTCGAGGTCGGTGGCGGTGCCGGCGGTCTGGCGAAGCTGGATCAGCTTGAGGATGTCGCTCGACGCCTTGATGTTCTGGCGGGCGTAGGCGATGCGCTCGCGCGCCGAGAGGATCGTGTAATAGGTCGTCGCCGCCGAGGCGAGCGAGGTGAGCTGCACCGTCTGCCGGTTCCAGCGGTTCGCCGTGGCATTGTCCTGCGCCGCCTTGTAGGTCGCGCGGTTCTTGCCCCAGAAATCGAGCTGGTAGCTCGCGCCGAACGAGGCGACGAGATCGGTGCGCGGCGTGTTGCTGAACGAGCCGCTGACGACGGTCGAGGTGCCGCTCGTCGTGCCCGTGCTCCCGGAGCCGACGCCCGTGAAGATGGACGAGGAGGACAGCGAGCGCGTCGCGGAATCGTTGGCGGTGATCGAGGGCAGCAGCGCCGCGCCCGTCTGACGCACCAAGGCATCCGCCTGCTCGACCTGGCCGATCGCCGCCGCGATGTCGAGGTTCTGGACCTCGGTCTCCTCCATGAAGCGGGTCAACTCCGGCGAGCGGAAGGTCCGCCACCAGTCCGTCGCATGATCCTCAAGCGGCGCGCCGCCGCTCTTCGGCTCGGCGTAGCGGTAGTGGCCGGGGACATCGAGGGTGGTGTCGGGCACGATGGCGTTGGGGATGCAGCCGCCAAGCGCCGGCGCCAGAGCGAGCGCCGCAATAGCCCTGGCGACGAGCCGCCGCGGGCCGCCGCGACGGGCACCTCGTCGGGTTGGGGTCATCGCCTGCACGCTACTGGCGCGTCTGTCGTTGTCGAGGACGCACGGGCCTTCGGTCATACCGATGGTTTGAGATGCCGCATAGCGGCCGAACCGTGGCTGACGGCGTCTTCGGACCCGTATGATCGAGGGCGTGGTTTGGGCACCACAGGCGCTGTCGAGGCGTTAGGACGAAGCGCCGCAGCACGAACCCCCGTCCGCGCGCCAGCATTTGCGGCAAAGCCCCCCGCGAAAGCCGACCTTGCCCCGCACCCTCCGCCTCGTCCTCGGCGACCAGATCTCCGAGGATCGCCTCTCCTCGCTGCGCGACCTCGATGCCAAGCACGATAGTGTGCTGCTCGCCGAGGTCCGCGACGAGGCGACCTACGTCCGGCATCACAAGCAGAAGATCGCCCTCGTCTTCGCCGGCATGCGCGGGCTCGCCGCGCGGCTGCGCAAGCGCAAGGTGCGTGTCCGCTATGTCGGCTACGAGGATGAAGGCAATTCAGGCTCGCTGATCGGCGAGGTCCGCCGCGCGCTGGCCGAGGGCGCATATGACGAGGTCGTCGTCACCGCGCCCGGCGAATACCGGCTGATGGAGGCTTTCGAGGCGTTCGCGGCCGAGTCGAACGTGCCGTTCAAGATCCGCGAGGATGACCGGTATCTGTGCTCGGCGCGGGACTTCGCCGCCTGGGCGGACGGTAAGAAAGAGCTCCGCATGGAGTTCTTCTACCACGAGATGCGGCGCCGCACCGCGATCCTGATGGAGGGCGACAAGCCGGTCGGCGGCGCCTGGAACCTCGACAAGCAGAATCGCAAAGCGATGCCCAAGCGCCTGACCCCGCCCCCGCACCGTTTCGTCGCGCCGAATGCCACGACAAAGCGCGCGATCGCCGACGTCGCGCGGCTGTTTCCCGATAACTTCGGCGCGCTCGAGGGCTTCGGCTACGCGACGACGCCGGACGAGGCGGAGGCCATCGTCGCGGACTTCATCGGCAGCATCCTGCCGGGCTTCGGCGACTATCAGGACGCCATGGTCGGGGGCGAGCCGTGGATGTGGCACTCGATCATCTCGGCGGCGATGAACCTCGGGCTGATCGACCCGCTCGACGTCTGCCAGCGTGCCGAGGCCGAGTATCGCGCCGGCCGCGCGCCCTTGAACGCGGTCGAAGGCTTCATCCGTCAGATCCTCGGCTGGCGTGAGTACATGCGCGGCATCTACTGGCTGAAGATGCCGGCGTTCAAACAGCTCAACGCCCTGAAGGCCGATCGCAAGCTGCCGTGGATGTACTGGTCCGGCGAGACCGAGATGGCCTGCGTGCGCGAGGCCGTGCAGGCGACGGCGGCGCACGCTTATGCCCACCACATCCAGCGCCTGATGGTAACCGGCAATCTGGCGATGCTGCTCGGCGTCCACCCGGACGAAATCAACGACTGGTACATGGTCGTCTATGCCGACGCCTACGAATGGGTCGAGCTGCCGAACACACACGGCATGGCGACCTTCGCCGACGGCGGCATCATCGGCTCAAAGCCGTATGCCGCCTCGGGCGCCTACATCGACAGGATGAGCGATTATTGCGGGACCTGCCGCTACGACCCGAAGGAGCGCACCGGCCCGGACGCCTGCCCGTTCAACCCACTCTACTGGGACTTCCTAATCCGCAACCAGCGCAAGCTCGCCGGCAACAACCGCATGGCCATGGTCTACCGCAACCTCGATCGGCTGAGCGAAGCCGAGCAGCGCAAGATCAGAGCGGATGCGGAGCGGATCAAGCAGGACCTCGGCGCCAAGCCGATCGGGCGCCCATCTACTTACTAATGATGGTGTGTCTAATCGGGACAGCTCAGATCCGCGTCAATTTGGCGTGAACCTCAACTATAGTTCTATGCCAGAAGATCAATCGCGCAGAATGTTTGTGGAAATTCTTGCGATTTTGCCCATTTGCAATCGCGGGCGAGGTTGTGCGATGTCGATTATCGAAGGAAATGCAGAGCTTCTACGCTTGGCTGACCTCCTGCTGATCGGGTCCGACACCACCCGACGGATCGCCGACACACGCGTGTTCGACCGCGACGAGCTCTACGTGATCGTGTCGCAGGCCCGGGCGATGGCGGAAGAGCTGAAGGCGATTTGCCAGCGGGCCGTCGACGCCAGCCGCTGCGCCAACTGAGCCTCAGCGGCGCAGCGCCCCCAGCACCGACTGGCTGGCGCGCCCGTCCGCCCTGAGCCCGCTCTTCTGCTGGAAGTCGACGATCGCCTCGCGCGTCTTGTCGCCGATGACGCCGTCGATCTTGCCGGCGATGTCGTAGCCGCGCTGCTGCAGGCGGGTCTGCACCTCGCGCCGGTCGGCGCGCGACAGGCCGGGATCGTCGGTCGGCCAGGGCGTCTGGATGCCCGGCAGGCCGCGCAGCCGGTCCGACAGCAGCGCGATCGCCAGCGCGTAGCTCTCGGCGGCGTTATAGCCGTAGATCGCATCGAAGTTCTTGGTGACGAGGAAGGCCGGCCCGTTGGGACCCGCCGGCAGCAGCAGGCCCGCGGTGCCCTCGCCGAGCGGGCGGCCGTCGATGCGGGTGATGCCGCGCGAGGCCCAGCTCGACATCGGCTGCTTGCCCTTGCGGCCCGACGGCCCCGAATAGCCCTCCGGCAGCCGTACCTCGAACCCCCAGGTCATGCCCTGGTGCCAGCCGGACTTGCGGAGGTAATTGCCTGTCGAGGCGAGCGCGTCGGCCGCGTCGTGGACGATGTCGCGCCGCCCGTCGCCGTCGCCGTCCACGGCGCTGCCGAGGAAGGTCGACGGCATGAACTGCGTGTGGCCGAAGGCGCCCGCCCACGAGCCGTTGAAGTCGCGGGGGTCGATGTCGCCGGATTGCACGATCTTCATCGCGTTGAGCAGCTCGCCGCGATAGTAGCCGGCACGCCGGCTGCCCTCGCAGGTCAGCGTGGCGAGCGACTGGATCACCGGCTTCGAGCCGAAGTTGCGCCCGAAGTTCGATTCGACGCCCCAGACGGCGGTCATCACGCTCGCCGGCACGCCGTATCGGCCCTCGGCGGCGCGGAGAGCGGCGGCGTTCTCGCGCATCGCCGCGCGACCGTCCTCGACGCGCTCCTCGTCGACGAGGCCGGCGAGATAGTCCCAGATCGCCGTCTTGAACTCTGGCTGGTAGGCCTCGGACTTGAGCACGTCCGGGTTCGGCTGCAGGTCGCGCGTCAGCATGTCGAACGTCTGCGACGACACGCCCTTGGCCGCTGCCGCTCCGCGCAGGCCCGCGACGCAGGAGGCGAAGTCGGCGTGGGCGGGAGTGGCGAGCGAGACGGCGAGCGTAGCCGCCAGGGCTGCGAGCGTGTGCTTCATCGCGAACGATCCCAGGTTCTTTCGGCGCATGGCCCGACTTGGCCGGCAAAGACGGCTTTTTCGGTGCGCCCGACCCGTGAAGCGTTGGACCCGGTGTGGTTAACGCCGTCTTTCACATCATGCTGCGCAGGTGCCGATAGACGATCGTCCGCGACACGATGGCGGTGAGGAACGCGACACCGCCGACGATCAGCAGGATCGTCGCGTACCCCGCGAGCCCGAGGCCGAAGGTGCCGAACATCGCTTCGATCTGCTCGCCGCCGGCGCTGGCGCGCCACAAGCCGAGCAGGCGGCCGCCGAGGAAGAAGAACAGGATCGCGATGCCGCCGCCGATCGCCCCGCCACGCAGGCCGAGCCGCAGGAAGTGCTTCTGGAATTGGCCCGAGATGTAGGAATCCGCGGCGCCGACGAAGTGCAGCACCTCGATGATCTCCTTGTTGCCCGCCATCGCGCCGCGCGTCGCGAACGCGACGGCCATCAGCATCGCGACGAGGACGAGCACGAAGACCACGACGCCGATCGCCACCGTCGCATGCGCCATGGTCGCCAGCCGCGCCAGCCAGATGCCGTGATCATCGAGGCTCGCGCCCGGCACCTTTTCGTCGAGCGCGAGCCGCAGCGCGACCGTGTCGACGCGCGCGCCGGACTCGAGCTTGACGACGACGAGTCGCGGCACCGGCAGGTCGGCGAGATCGAGGCCGGCGCCGAGCCAGGGCTGCAGCAGCTTCTCGCTCTCGGCCTTGGAATAGGGGTCGACCGAGGCGATCCCCGGCATTGCCCTGGCGATCTCGGCGGCCTGCTTCGTCGCGGCATCGAGGTCGCGGCCGTCGGCGGGGCGCACCTGGATCGTCATCTCGCGCGAGACGTCGCTCTGCCAGTCGCGCGCGGCATCCGCGGTCAGCATCGCGACGCCGGCGGCGAGCGCGGCGAGGAAGGTCATGATCGCGATCACGGTGACGAGCGCGCGGCCGGCGATCGTGTCGGCCGGCACGAGCGGCATGTCGCGCTTCAGCGGCCGGTCGTCGGCCAGTTGCGGCTTGGCGCGCAGCGCCGTGCGGGTCAGCGAGACCACGACGTTCCCTTCATTCGAAGATATGCAGGCGGCTGTCGCCGAGCACCAGGCGGCGCGCCCCGTCGAACTGGTCCATCAGGCCCAGATCGTGCGTCGCGATGACCACCGATGTACCCGATTTGTGCAGCTCCATGAAGAGCCGCAGCAGGCGCCGCGCCAGCGTCGGATCGACGTTGCCGGTCGGCTCGTCGGCGAGCAGCAGCTCGGGGCGCACGATGAGTGCGCGGGCGATCGCCGCCCTCTGCTTCTCGCCGCCGGACAGCACAGCGGGCAGCACGTGCATGCGCTCGCCGAGCCCGACCCAGCCGAGCAGCTCGACGACCTCGTTGCGGTAGGTCGCCTCCTCGCGACCTTGGACGCGCAGCGGCAGCGCGACATTCTCGTAGGTCGTGAGATGCGGCAGCAGCCGGAAATCCTGGAAGACGACCCCGATTCGCCGGCGCAGACCCGTGATCGCGTCCTTGTCGAGCTCGGCGACATCCCGGCCGAACAGCGAGATGAGGCCGCGGGTCGGCTTCAGCGTGAAGAGGATGAGCTTGAGCAGCGTCGTCTTGCCGGCGCCCGAGGGGCCGGTGAGGAACTGGAACGATTGCGGCTCGATGCGGAAAGTGATGTCGCGCAGCGTCTCTGAGCCCATGCCATAGCGCAGACCGACATTCTCGAAGACGACCAAAATGCACTCCGCCTATCTGCCGCAGGTAACGATTCGTCAGGGTTAACGTCGCTTTAAGGCCGCTGTCCCAGAATGAGCCCAGTTGTCCTCCGCCCAGAAGCAAACTCAATGCTCATCGACTGCCCGACCTGCGCGAGATCATATCACGTCAGCGCGGCCCAGATCGAAGGCGGCCGCACCGTCATCTGCCCGCGTTGCGACGCGCGGTGGCATGTCGGCGGCGACGCCCCCCTCCTCGGCTTCGGCGAGATGCCACGGCTCGCGGCGCCCGACCGGTTCTTCGGCGAGCTTCCGCCGCCCCGCGAGGTTCACTCGCCCGTCGAGCGGGGATCCCGGCGCGTGCCGCGTGGCATCACGCTCGGGCTCGCCTCGCTGGCGCTGGTGTCTCTCACCATCGGCGCCCGCGCCAAGATCGTCCAGCTGGTGCCGCGCGCGGCGGCGATCTACGGCGCGGCCGGCCTGCCGGTGAACCTGCGCGGCCTTGCCTTCCGCGGCGTGCACAGCCAGCGCCTCGCGCCGAGCGCAGCCGACGTCGTCGTCTCCGGCGAGATCCGCAACGTGGCGCATGCCCGCGTCCGCATCCCGCGACTCACCTTCGTGGTCCGCGACGGCAATGGCAACGAGATCGCGCGCTGGAGCGAGACGGCACCCGCGCGGCTCCTCGCCGC
The DNA here is from genome assembly GCA_965277735.1 of Beijerinckiaceae bacterium. GTDB lineage: Bacteria > Pseudomonadota > Alphaproteobacteria > Rhizobiales > Beijerinckiaceae > RH-AL1. Next base: position 595,363 of record CBDIDO010000003.1, on the reverse strand, counting down.
CGGCCGGACGCTGGCCTTTTCCTCCACGCCGCACGCGGTGCCACCCGCGAGCCGTGCCGTCCTTGTCGAGTTCGAGTCCGACGACGCCGCATAGGGCGTCAGATGCATCATTCATTTCGACGACCATCATTGCTGGGAACGCCGATGTCTCGCCCGATAGGCCCGCTCTCGTTGCGAGCGCTGTGATGCTGGCGGTGCGCAAACGGCCCAGCGCGACAAAGCCCTCGCCCATCCTCGTTGCAGCGAAGCGACTGTACCGGCTTGCCGGCGGCTCCAGCCTCGGCACCAAGCTCGGCGGCACGATCGTGCTCTGCATGCTGGCGGGCCTCGCCGTCGGCGCCCTCGTCTTCACCCATCAGGCACAGGTCGAGACCGACGCGCGATCGCGCGCCCAGGCGCGCCAATCGGCCGCCGAGACGATCGCCAGCGTCCAGCGGGAGATCAGGAGCACGGTCGGCGCCGTCGCGACCACGGGCGCCGCGATGGCGACGCTGTGGACGCACGGCGTGCGCGACCGCCACGCTGCCGATGTGCTGCTCCGAGGCGTGGTGGAGGACGATCCCGACCGTTTCGGCGTGTGGACGGTGTGGAAGCCGAATGCCTTCGACGGACACGACGCTGCGTTCGCCGGCACGCCGGGCTCGGATGCCAGCGGGCGCTACCTCACCTACTGGCATCAGAACGGCATGGAGATCACGCTCGACGCCGTGCGCGACTACGAGCACGCCGACCTCGTCCGCGCTCCGCTCGAGAGGGGGGTCGCCTTCACCACCGAGCCCTACTTCATCCGAAGCAACGAGCGCCGCATCGCCGCGATCTCCTATTCCGAGCCGATCATCGCCGACGACAAGGTGGTCGGCGCGATCGGCGTCGACATCGCGTTGCGGCCCCTGCTCGACGCCATCGCCTCGACCTCGACGTCGAACGGCGCGCGCATCCTTCTCGTGTCGCACGACGGCATGGTCGTGATCGACGACAAGGCCGACGGCGAGTTGCGCCCGTTGCAGGACGCTCACCCGGAGCTCGTGGAGGAATTCGCAGCGGCGCACCGGGACGGGCAGTTCCATGCGGATCGCGAGACCGCGGCGGGGCCCGTCGCGGTCGGCTGGGCGCCCCTAGCCAACCTCGATGGGGCCTGGCTGGTCCGCGTCGAGGTGCCGACCGCGACCTTGGATGCCGCCTCGCAGCGACGGGCGCTCGTGGGGCCGCTCGCGGGCGTCGTCGCGGCGATCATGATCGCCGTGCTCTTATCGCTGCGCCTGATCGTGACTCGGCCGCTCGAACGCATCGAGACCTACGTGAAGTCGCTGGGCCGCGAGCTCGATGACTCATGCCCGGGGACGCGGCGCGCCGACGAGATCGGCGCCATCGCCCGCGCCCTCTCCAGCTTCCGCGATGCCGAGACCGAGGTGCTGCGGCTGCGCCAGACGGAGCAGGAGCGCGAGGTGCATTACGCCGAGGCGCGTCGCGAAGAGCTGCAGCAGCTCGCCAACCACCTCGCCGTCACGGTGCAGAGCGTCGCCGGCCTCGTCGACGCGACGAGCCGCAAGATCATGAAGCGCGCCGAGGCGATGACCGCGGCGACGGTTGCCTCCGCGGCCCGCACGAAGGACATCGCCGACGCCTCCAGGGCGGCGGACGCGAGTGTCGGCTGCGTCGACGAGGCGGCGACCGCGCTGCGCCAGGCGATCACGCGGATCGATACCGAGATGGCGCAGGCCCACGCGGCCGCCACGCAGGCCACCGAGCGCGCGAACATATCGGGTGGGGTGACCGAGGCGCTGTCGAGCCAGGCGTCGCGGATCGGCGAGATCGTCGCGCTGATCTCCTCGATCGCGCAGCGCACCAACATGCTGGCGCTGAACGCCACGATCGAGGCGGCCCGCGCCGGCGAGGCAGGGCGCGGCTTCGCCGTCGTCGCCCAGGAGGTGAAGGCCCTGGCGACGCAGACATCGGCGGCGACCGGCGACGTCGGCCGCCAGATCGAGGCGATCCAGAAGACCGCGACGGAGGCGGCTGCGGCGCTCTCGGCGATCCGCGGCCATGTCGCGAAGATCGACACGGTCTCGGGCGCGGTCGCCACCGCCGTGCGCGAGCAAGGAGCGGCCACCGACCTGATCGGCCGCTCGGTCGAGGATGCGGTGGCGGCGTCGCGCGGGCTCAGCCTCGCGATCGGCGAGGTCGACAGGGCCGCGACCCAGGCAGGCGATGCCGCGACCGACATGCTGATCGACATCGCCCAGCTGACCGACGAGGTCGTGCGCCTCGACGAGGAGGTGCGCGACGTGATTTCCCGCATCCGCGCCGCCTGAGCTAACGCCGCGCTGGCATGCCGGCGACGAGGGCTTATATCGGCGGCGAACCGCAGGATCGACATTTTGACCGACGAGACCAAAGCCGGCGCGAAGGCGCGCCCCGGCTTCTTCCGCCGCCTGTTCGTGGGCGAGGAGGCGGCCGCCCCGGTGCCGGACGCAGAGGCAAAAGAGGCCGAGGGCAAAGAGCCCCAAGCGACGACGCCCGAGGCGCCTGTCGCGCTCGAGGCGGCCGCGCAGGCGATCGTGGAGCCCGTTGCCGTCGTCCCGGCGCCGCACGTGCCCGAGCTTCCCGCCCCGGAAGCACCCGTGGCGGGAGAGCCCGAGCCCGCGCCGAAGCGCTCGTGGTTCACCCGGCTGCGGGAAGGCCTATCGCGCTCGTCGTCCTCGATCGGCACCGGCATCGCGGACATCTTCACCAAGCGCAAGCTCGACGAGGCGGCGCTGGAGGAGCTGGAAGATGTGCTCATTCGCGCCGATCTCGGTGTCGCCACCGCGACGCGGATCAGCGAGGCCGTCGGCAAGGGGCGCTACAACAAGGACGTCTCGCCCGAAGAGGTGAAAACGATTCTCGCCGCCGAGGTCGAGCGCGTGCTAGCGCCCTACGCCACGCCGATCGCGGTCGACGCCAAGAAGCCGTTCGTCATCCTGGTCGTCGGGGTCAACGGCTCCGGCAAGACCACCACCATCGGCAAGCTCGCCGCCAAGCTGACGGCAGAGGGCAAGCGCGTGACGCTCGCCGCCGGCGACACGTTCCGCGCCGCCGCCATCGCGCAATTGACGATCTGGGGCGAGCGGCTCGGCTGCCCCGTCATCGCGCGCGAGCAGGGATCGGATGCCGCCAGCCTCGCCTACGAGGCGATCGAAGCCGCGAAGGCGAGCGGCGCCGATGTGCTGCTGATGGACACGGCAGGGCGCCTGCAGAACCGCGCCGAGCTGATGGCCGAGCTCGAAAAGATCATCCGGGTGATGAAGAAGCTCGACCCGCAAGCGCCGCACGCCTGCCTGCTGGTGCTCGACGCGACCGTCGGCCAGAACGCGATGAGCCAGGTCGAGATCTTCGGCAAAGTCGCCGGCGTCACCGGCCTGGTGATGACCAAGCTCGACGGCACCGCCCGCGGCGGGATTCTGGTGGCCATCACCGAGCGCTTCAAGCTACCGGTGCATTTCATCGGCGTCGGCGAGACGGCAGAAGATCTGGAGCCCTTCGCGGCAAAGGATTTTGCCGAGGCGATCGCTGGCGTGGCGCGCTGATCCCTCCTCCCGCGAGGGGAGAAGGCAGATCGCGACATGTTTGATAGCGGACGGCTACAGCCGCTTCCGCCAGGTGATCCAGCCGACGAATATCGATAGTGCCGCCACGACGAGCGGGGCCACCCCGTGCCCGTATTCGCCGTGGAGTGTCACGGTCGCGAGCGCCGCCAGCATCACGGTGCAGCCGAGCACCGAGCCCCACAGCCGCGTCGGTGCCCGCGCCAGCAAAACGGCCGTCGTGAGTTCCAGCGATCCGGTCACGACATGGAACCAGCGCGGATATCCCCAGCGCAGATATTCCTCGTAGATCGATGTTGGGGCGAAGATGTTGCTGAGCGATCCCACGACGAAGAAAGCGGCAAGTGCCAAGGCCAAGACCTGGCGCCAGGAAATCTTGTACATTGTCCAACCTCGTCCGATAAGGGCGTCGCGGCGGACCAGACGGCCGGCCGCACCGCATCATTCCGAAGGAGACGCGGATTTCCGGAAGCCGGCGCGGAAGCCGCATCCCGTCGCCGATCCGCGGACCTAGCTAGGCCGTGGCGGATTTCCGGGCAGCCGAGAAAACATCGCGGGGGGAGGTCGTGCCTACGACGTGCTCCGTACCCTCGACCCCGAGGTCCATCCATCCCGCGTTGACGGCCTCGAACATCGCTTCGGCCGGTCCGGTCCGGCCCTTCGGAATGCCGAGCTGCTCAAACGCTGCCGGCCACTCCGCTCGCGGGACGGCAAAGGCTTTGACGTCGAGCTGCATGATTTCACCCAATTGCGCGGCCACTTCGTCGGCGCTGACCATCGAACCGAGCTCGATGACCCGATGACCCGACCACGCCGGCCCGCACAGAAGCGTGGCGACCTCGGCGCCGATGTCGTTGGTCGCGACCATGGTCGATTTCCGATTTGTCGGGGTGTAGTAGACTGGCAGCGCGCCGCCCTGGGCGACGTGCAAGCCGTAAAGGAAGTTTTCGAAAAACCCGCCGGCTCGCACATAGGCGATCGGCATCGCCAGATCGCAAAAGCCCTGCTCCAGAAGCGACAAGGCCGTGATCATTCCCAGCCCGCTGGTTCGGTTCGCGCCCATCGACGAGAGCGCGACGACACGCGGCGCCGGCGCTTTGGTGAGCGCCTCGACATAGCTCGCGATGACGCCCTTGGCTTCCTTGAAATCCGGCGAGGGTGTCCAAATGGCCGGCAACATGACAAACGCGCCGTCGACGCCCTCGAGCGCCCGCTCGATCGCCGCCGCATCGGTCCAATCGCCGTCGACCAGCTCGACGCCATGGTCCGTCCAGCTGGCCGCCTTCGCGCGGTCGCGGACCAGCGCGCGTACCGTCTTGCCTTGCGCCAGCAGATGCCTTGCCGTCGCGCCGCCGACTTGCCCCGTAATTCCCATCACTAAAAACATGTGTCTTCTCCTGGCCCGTACGGTCTATGTTTGAGGCCAAGTCTCATATAAAGACCTTTCTCCTCCGCCGTAAGGAGGCAGTTTTTTGTTACCAGGAGAGACCAGGGGAACCCGCATGAGCACCGCATCGAGCGCGATCGAGCGCTTCAGCCGATATCAATTTGACGACGCCCAGTCAGCAGACCCCGTACACTGCCCGGTGCGCGACGTGCTCGACCGCATCGGCGACAAGTGGAGCATCCTGATGATCATGACCCTTGCGACGCGACCGCGGCGCTTCAGCGAGCTTCACCGCGCGATCCGCGACATCTCCAAGCGCATGCTCACCCAGACCCTGCGCGATCTGGAGCGCGACGGGCTGATCACCCGCCATGTCTTTCCGACCAAGCCGCCGAGCGTCGAATATCGTCTGGCCCCGCTAGGTCAATCCCTAAGGAGCCGATGGCGAACCTCATCGATTGGGCCGACCGTCGTTATTCCGATATCCATGCCGCACGCGCCTGCTTTGATGGCGCATAGCGCCATTGCGAGCGCAGAGGCAATCCAGGAGCCAACGACGAGTCTTGGGCAGACGGCCTAGGTTGCTTCGCTCGCAATGACGGCGGCTACAGCACGATCGCCGACACCAGCCGCCCGTAATCCGCCTCGCCGCGGTGCGTCTTGCGGCGGAACGAGTAGAAGCGCGCCTCGTCGGCGTAGGTATCGAGCTCGAGCGAGACGAAACGGCCGACACCGGCCGCCCGCAGCCGATGGCCGATGAAGGAAGGCAGGTCGAAGCGATTGTGGCCTTCCTTGCCCGACGGCTCGAAGAAAGCGGCATAGCCGGCATCGCGCGCGCAAAAACGCTCGTGGAACTCCGGCCCGGTCTCGTAGCTCGCCTGCGCGATCGTCGGCCCGAGGACGGCGACGACGTCGCCGCGCCGCGCGCCGAGCGTCTCCATCACGTCCAGCGTCGCCTCGAGCACGCCACTGAGCGCGCCGCCCCAGCCGGCATGCGCGGCGGCAACGACGCCGGCGGCGCGATCGGCGAAGAGGATCATGCCGCAATCGGCGCCGGTGACGCCGATGGCAAGGCCGGGCGTCGCCGTCGCCAGCGCGTCGACATGCGGGCGCTCGGCCCATGGCTCGGAGACAGCGAGGCAGGTCGCCGAATGGACCTGGTAGGGCACGAGCAGATGATGCGCGCCGAGATGCGCCGCCATGCGATGGCGGTTCTCGGTCACCGCCTCGGCCGCGTCGCGCGAGCCGGTGCCGCCGTTGAGGCTCGCATAGACGCCCTCGGATACGCCGCCCTGGCGGGTGAAGAACGCGTGGCGGACGCCGTCGAGATCGGGCGATGCGATTGCGGGAAGGATCATGCTGTGTCCTCGAAGCCCGGCGGCGTCGGCACGCCCTGCTGTGTCACGGCGAGCACCTTGAAAAGTGTCGCCATGCTCGACTCGGGCGATGTCAAACGATGCAGCGCGGCGTCGATGGCCTGCGCCTGACGTGCGTCGGCGCGCGCCCGCAGCCTCTCCGCGCGCGACAAGATACCGAGGCGCTGCAGGAATGCGCCCTGCTCCACCGGCCCATGCGCAACCGCACCGGCGGCGACCGCCGTGCGGGCGAGCGCGGCGAAATCGACGTGGGTGGTGAGATCAGCCTCGCCGGGATCAGCGAGCGGGTCGGCGTAGGCGTGGCCGCGCAGCGCCTGCAGCGTCTCACCGAGCCCACTCGCCGCGTGGCCGTAGTCGCAGACGAGAAGCGCGCCGCCCTGCGTTGCAATGCGGCCCGCAAGCCCGGCCATCACGCGCAGGCCGGCATGGCCGACCTCGAGCACCTGGCCCGGCTTTCCGGTGGCCGCCTCGATCTCGACCGGCTCGCGCGCGGCGCCGAAGGCAAGCTTGTCATCGGCATCGAGACCGACGACGCGCTCGTGCCAGCCCTGCGGCCCGCGCACGTAATGGCGCACCGGGAGCGCATCGAAGAACTCGTTGGCGAGGATCAGCGCCGGCCCGGCCGGCACCTCCTCGATCGTGCGGTGCCAAACGACCGGCGGCGCGACGCCAGCCAGCGCCGCGCGCTGCGCCGCCTCCAGCCGCGGGCTCGTCTCCACCATGTCGACGCGCAGCGCCTCGTGGAACCCCGGCACGATGCGGGTGGCGCGCAGCGCGTCCGCCATCAGCGTGGCGCGGCCCGGCCCCAGCTCGACGAGGTGGACGGGAGTGGGCGCACCGCCGTCGAGCCAGACCTGCGCGGCCCAGAGCCCGAGCAGCTCGCCGAACATCTGATCGACCTCGGGAGCGGTGATGAAATCGCCGGCGCGGCCGATCGCCTCCCGCGTCGTGTAGTAGCCGTGCAGAGGATGCTGCAGGCAGAGCTGCATGTAGCGCTCGATCGACAGCGGCCCCTCGTCGCGGATCATCGCGCGCAGCTCGCGCTCGAGAGCATTCAAGCCGTCGCCGCCTCGGCCCCAGGGGCCGGCAGCGCATCCGCGGCGCGCGGGCGGCGCAGCGCGCGCACCAGCAGCGCGAGCCCGGCGAGGATCAGCGGCACCGACAGCAGCTGCCCCATCGTGGCGCCATGCCAGAGGAAGCCGAGCTGCTTGTCGGGCTCGCGGAAGAACTCGCAGATGATGCGCGCAACGCCGTAGCCGATCAGGAAGCAGGCGGTGACGAGCCCGTCGCGGCGCAGGCCGACGCGGGCGACGACGAGCACGAGGATGCAGAAAAGCACGACGCCCTCGAGGCCGCCCTCGTAGAGCTGGCTCGGGTGGCGCGGCAGGCCGTCGGAGCCAGGAAAGATCATCGCCCAGGGCACGTCGGTGACGCGGCCCCACAACTCCGGCTTGATGAAATTGGCGAGCCGCACGCAGACGATGCCGATCGGCACGGTGACGGAGACCGCGTCGGTGACGCTGAGCACCGAGACGCCGTTGCGCCAGGCGAAGGCCGACATCGCGACGATCGCGCCGAGCAGGCCGCCGTGGAACGACATGCCGCCGTTCCACACCGTGAACATCTCGATCGGGTGCGCGAGGTAGAACGGCAGGTTGTAGAACAGCACGTAGCCGATGCGGCCGCCGAGGATGATGCCGGCCGCCATGTATACGACGAGATCGTCCATCGCGAGCACGGTGGGATGCTTTCGCGCGCCCCACAGGTGCGGGCGGCCGTAAAGAAAGCGCGTGCCGACCCAGCCCGCCAGCAGCGCGCCGATGAAGGAGAGCGCATACCAGCGCACCGGCAGCGGGCCGAGGTGCACCAGCACGGGATCGATGACGGGATAGGTGATGAGCGCGAGCGGCACGGGGCCTCCATGCAACGCGCGGGGTGTGCGACGCCAGGGTGGCGGCGTCAAGGCGGGGCGGCGCGCGGCTTGATACCCCAGGTGCTGCTGGGCGTGTCGCAAAGGAGCGATGTCCGCGGATGATCCAGCAGAGCCGCCGTCAGATCTTGCGGCCGGTCCTGGGCAAACCCAGCCGAAGAAGAAATTTGCCTTCGACCGACCGTCCGGATGATCCGGATTCCGGCAGGTACTTCAAGCCCACTCCATCGCCCAGGTCGCGAGCCCGGAGATCGGATTCACCCCCTCGCCGACCTTGCGGAGTCCCTCGCGCTCGTAGAACCGCACCGCGCGCACGTTGGCCTGGTTGACGTCGAGCGCGAGCCCGTCCGTCGCCCGGGCCTTGGCGGCGTCGAGGAGCACCTTCGCCAGCCCCCTGCCCTTGCTCTCCCGCGCGACGACGAGCTGGTGCAGGTAGCGCCCTTCGAGCGTCACGAACCCCGCGGGCCGGCCCGCGACCTCGGCCATCCACGTCGAGTGCCCCGGCGCGCCGAGGAACGCGACGATCCAGTCGCGCCGCGCGACGAAGTCGATGGCCGGCATCGCCTCCTGCCAGGAGGCCACCCAGAGGTCGGCGAGGGCCGCGATGTCGCCGGCCCGCAGGGGCCGCACCTGCGCCTCAGATTCGTCCGACTGTCCCAACAAGGCTCGCTCGTTTGTGGCATAGGCTCCGCAAGCGCCGATTTTCGCGCCTGCCAAGCTTGCGGGGAAGCGAAATTGAGTGGCGCCTGCGGATCGCCTGATGTGACGGTTCGAGGATGACGGACGAGGATCATCACGATCCGGACGATTTCGACGCGGCGGAGGCAAATCTCGCCGCGACCGAGGACGCGCGCTTCTTCGAGACCAACGGCCGGCGCGGGCTCAGCCGGCGTTTCATCTCGATCGTCGCCCTCGTGCTGCTCATCCATGTCGGCCTGATCGCCGCCTTCCTGCTGCGCGACCGGCGCGCGGATCTGCAGGTGGCGCAGCAGCAGGAGGAGACGCCGGTCGAGATCGTCGTCGAGAAGCCGGAGCCGCCCAAGCCCCCGGAACCGCCGAAGCCGCCCGAGCCGAAGAAGCCGGAGCCGCCGAAGCCGAAGGAGGACCTGAGCCCCGCCTACAGCGCGCCGCGCGCGCCCAGCGAGGACAAGCTCAAGACCGAGACCAAGGAAGCCAAGACCCAGGCGCCGACCAAGCTCGAAACGCCGACGCAGGGCACGCCCGCGGCGGCGGCCCCGTCAGCTGCACCCGCCAAGGAGCAACCACCCGAGGTCAGCAAGGAGGAAGCGTCCAAGGAGGAAGACAAGAAGGAGGCCGAGGCGCTCGACAAGGCCAAGCGCAAGCCGGCGAAGAAGCAGGCCAAGACGCGCGAGGCGAAAACCTCGAGCCAGAAGATCAACCCGAACCTGCTCGCGGCGCTCGGCGGGGCGCCGAACTTCGGCGCGACCATGACCTTGGCGAAGCCGACGCCCAAGGCCAAGATCTACGGCGGCACCGACGACATGCGCTGGATGAGCGAGGTCGAGGCGATGCTCGAGGCCAAGGTGCAGCAGCTGCCGAAGACCGCGCACTACCAGACGGGCGGCAAGGTCGCGATCTGCTTCCATGTGGGCCCCGACGGCCACGTGCTGCTGCAGGAATTCTGCGAGAAGAGCGGCTATCCCGACATCGACGCCCTGGCGATGCGTGCGCTGCGCGCCGCCGCGCCCTTCCCACCGCCGCCGCCGGGGCTGGAGCGCGGCCTGGTCTGGGTCTCGTCCTTCGACGGCCAGGTGCCCGTGCTGCACTTCAGGTGACGCGCGCTCCTTCTCCCGCCTGCGGGAGAAGGATTTGCGGCGCGCTGCGCCTCGTGCTGTGACGCCAGCATGATCCGCCGGCTGATCCTCGCCGACTTCCGCTCCTACCCCACGCTCGATCTCGCGATCAATGCGAAGCTCGTGGCCGTCGTGGGCGACAACGGCTCGGGCAAGACCAACCTCATCGAGGCGATCTCGATGCTTGCGCAGGGCCGCGGGCTGCGCCGCGCCGATCTCGGCGATTGCGTGCGGCGCGGGGGCGGCGGCGGCTTCGCGGTCTCGGTCGAGCTCGCCGCGCCCGACGGCACCGTGCGCCTCGGCACCGGGCTCGAGCCTTCGCCCGACGGCGGCCCGGCGCAGCGCCGCCACCGCGTCGATCGCGAGCCCGTCGCCTCGGCGCGTGCCTTCGCCGACCACCTGCGCCTCGTCTGGCTGACGCCGGCGATGGACCAGCTCTTCGCCGGCTCGCCGGGCGAGCGGCGGCGCTTCCTCGATCGTCTCGTGCTGGCCGTCGACGCCGAGCACGGCAGCCGCGTCGCGGCGATGGAGCGCGCGCTGCGCCAGCGCAACCGCGTGCTCGAGGACCAGCGCGCCGACGCCGCCTGGCTGGATGCCATCGAGCGGGAGGTCGCGCAGATCGGCGTGGCCGTCGCGGCCGCACGCGTCGAGACGCTCGCCAAGCTCGAGACGCTGCTGCGTGGGCGCGACGCCTCGCCCTTTCCCTGGGCGGTGGTGGCGCTCGCAGGCGAGATCGAGGCGCTGTGTGCCGCCCATCCCGCGCTCGAGGTCGAGGATCGCTACCGCGCGATGCTGAAGGCCTCGCGCGGACGCGACGCGGCGGCGGGGCGCACGCTGATCGGCCCGCAGGCGGCCGACCTCCTGGTGCGGCACGGGCCGAAGGACGTCGAGGCGGGGCTCTGCTCCACCGGCGAGCAGAAGGCGCTGCTGGTCGGCCTCGTGCTGGCGCATGCACGGCTCGTCGCCGATCTCAGCGGCATCGCGCCGATCGTGCTGCTCGATGAGATCGCCGCCCATCTCGACGAGTCGCGCCGCGCCGCGCTGTTCGACGAGCTCGACGGCCTACCGGGCCAGGTCTGGATGACCGGCGCCGATGCCGGCGCCTTTGCGCCGCTCGGCGATCGCGCGCAGCGCCTGCATGTGACGCCGGGGAGCGTCGCGATCAGTGGACGTTGATGCTGACGTTGATCGTGTGCGGCTTGTGATCAGGCGGCGGGGTCACCGCGCCGATCGAGCGGACAGCTGCCGACACGGCGCCCGCATTGGCGCCGGACACGCGCACGCCACCGATGCCGCCACTGGCGCTCACCGAGAAGCTCACACTGGCGCGTCCAGGCTCGCCGCTGCTCACGCTCGACGCGCTCCCGGCGACGCGCGAGCGGACCTCCGAGCCCCACGCGCCCAATTCGGCGCCAGAGACGTGGCTTTGCTGCGCGCGCTGCTCGCGCTGCGCCTGCTGGGCGGCACGGCGGGTGGCCGCAGCCTCCTGCCTGGCCGCGGCTTGCGCCGCGCGCCTCGCGTCGGCCTGCGCTTCGCGCTTGGCCTCGATCTGGGCCTGGCGCTTCGCCTCGGCGGCCTCGCGGCGCGCCTCGTCGCGCCGCTCCTGCTCGCGACGCGCGATCTCCTGCTGGCGACGAATCTCGGCCTGGCGGCGCGCCTCGGCGGCGCGCTGGGCCTGGATCTGCTGCTGGCGCTGCGCGTCCGCCGCTTTTTGCACGGCTTCCTGCTTCGCCTGCTCGGCGGCGGCGTCGGGCTTCGGCTGCTCCAGCGGCGCCTCGACCTTCGGCATCACCGGCAGATCCTGCGGCGCAGGGGCTGCGGGCGCCGGCGCCGGTGGAGGCGGCGGTGCGGGCTGCGGCGGCGGCACGACCGCCGCGGCAGGCGGCGGCGGGGGCGGCGGCGGCGGGACGACGGGCTCCGGCGCGTTCGGCGTGCTCATCATCGGCGGCGCGGTCTCGGGCGGCGGCGAATCGGGGGGCACGGAGGGAGCCGGCGGCTCCTGCTCCTCGCGCGGCGTGGGCGCGATCTCGGGCGGAGACATGTCCACCTCAACCGCGTTCTGCGTCTCGACGTTCGGCTCGCCCGCCGGCCGGCTCATCAGGTAGACCAGCGCCGCGACGTGGAGCGCGAGCACGACCAGGCCGGCGACGATCCACAGCGGGATGTCGCGGCGCGGCGGCTCGCGATAGTGGAAGGCCGTGTCGCTCATCGCAGCAAGGTCACGGCTTGACCGTGCCCGATGTCGGCGGCGCGACGCCGGGCGCGGCCGGCTGGCCGGGCGGCGGCGCGACGTCGTGCTTGCCGGAGTCGAGCCCGACCAGCCCGATCTTGAGATAGCCGGCGTTGCGCAGCGTGTTCATCAGCTCCATCACGTCGCCGTAGTTCACCACCTTGTCGGCGCGAACGAAGACGCGCTTGTCCTTGTCGCCGTTGGTCACCGCATTGAGCGCGCTGCCAAGGGCGTCGGCGGCAACCGGGTCGTCGCCGAGCGCGAGCTGCTTGTTCGGCTTCAGCGTGACGAAGATCGGCTTTTCCGGGCGGGGCACGGGGTTGGCGGTCGAGGCCGGCAAGTCGACGTTGACGTCGACCGTCGACAGCGGCGCCGCCACCATGAAGATGATGAGCAAGACGAGGATCACGTCGATGAACGGCGTGACGTTGATCTCATGCGTCTCGACGAGGTCGTCGCCGTCCGCGCCAGTCGCGAGCTTGGCGGCCATGGCCTATTCCGCCGCGGCGCGCGGGCGCACCGTGCCGGCCTGGGCGCGGTCGAGGTCGCGCGACAGCAGGCGCAGGATCTCGGCCGAGGCGTCGCCGAGGACCGAGCGGTAGCCGGTGATGCCGCGCGCGAACATGTTGTAGATCACGACGGCGGGGATGGCGGCGATAAGGCCGCAGGCGGTGGCGAGCAGCGCCTCGGCGATGCCCGGCGCGACGACGGCGAGGTTCGTCGTGTTGGTGCGCGAGATGCCGATGAACGCGTTCATGATGCCCCAGACCGTGCCGAACAGGCCGACGAAGGGCGCCGTCGAGCCGATCGTCGCGAGCAGGCCGGTGCCGCGCGCCATCGTGCGGCCGGCGCGCGTCTCGATGCGCGCGAGCAGCGCCGTGGCGCGCTCCTTCACGCCGTCGGCGGGCAGGCCGTAGGAGCGCTGCTCCTCGTCGAGCGCCGCCTTCACGAGGCGTGCGACCGGCGCCTTCGAGTCGGCGAATGTTCCGGACGCCTCCTGCAGGCTGTTGGCAGCTGCGATGTCGGTGAGCGCGCCGCTGGCGCTGCGCCGCGCCGCGAACAGCTCGATCGTCTTCACGAGCAGGATCGTCCAGGTGACCAGCGAGGCGAAGCCCAGGCCGACCATCACCGCCTGCACGATAATGTCGGCATGCATGAACATGCCGTAGGGCGAAAGGTCGTGCGGGATCATCGACGAGCCGGTGCCCGGGGTGGCCTTGTCGTCGGCGCTCGGCGCCTTGTCAGCCACGGGGGCGCCGGCAACAGGGGTGCCGGCCGTCGGCGCTTGCGGTGTCGGGGATTGGACGGCAGGCGCCGCGGCCGGATTGGCCGCATCGGCAGGGACCGGCGCGGCCGCGGCCGGCGGCGTAGCGGTGCTCGCCGGCGTCTGAGCGACAACGGGCACGGCCGCAAAGGCCAGCATCAGTACAATCGGGAAAATCTTCCCGAGTTTCTCAGGAAGTTTCGGCAACGACATCTGCAAGGACCTTTCGAGTCTTTCCAATGTACTGACGCCCCAGCCGTGCTGGGAAGGACAAAGCCTGTTTCAGGATTGCTGCTTTTATGGTTTGCTTAGCGCTCTAAGCAAGGGCACGGCCGCGCCTTTCCGTAGCGGCGCTGCAGACGTTAGCCGTTCAAATCTGGCTGCGAGGCCCGGATTCAGGCGTTTGCAGTGCATCCTCAAGATAAAAGAGCATGAAATCCGGCATCCGCTCGGAATCGAGATCGGCGCGCGTGCGGACCGGCACGAGCCGCACGAGCTCCGGGCTCGCGGCCCCGGCATTGTGGACCAGCAGCCGCGCCTGAAGCGCCTCGGCCGAGAGCGAAGAGCGCGCGATGCGCATGCAGGCGACCGCCGGGCGCGGCGCGACGACGATGCGCCACGTCGGCTCCAGCTCGACCTCGTGCGGCGCGAGGCCGGTCTCCTCCTCGAGCTCGCGCAGGATGGAGCCCTCGAAATCGACCCGCCCATCCGGCCCGATGTCGTCGAGATCCGGTGTGCCGGCGGGAAAATACAGCTTGCCGGCATTCGATGTCCCCGCGCTCATCTCGCCGAGCATGAACGCCCCGTCGGCCGCGCGCAGCGCCGGCATCGAGAAGACGTTGAACACGCGCGGGCCGGGGTAGCCGAGGTCGCGCCACGACAGGAAGCTCTTGAAGCCGGTCTCGAAACAGGCGCCGGCGACCGTGTCCCCCTCGATCGCCCAGCGATGCGAGAGCAGGACGCGGCCGTCGAACATCCTGGGTTTTTCGGCGAGTTCGCGGGCCCAATGCGCGTCGATCCGCGCGGCGTCGTCGCGCGGAAACGCCCAGTCGTAGGATTCCACAGGGAAATCGAGCGTGGCGACCTCGCGGATCGGCGAGGTCAAAACTCGAGATGCCCCTGCATGACGACGACGGCGGACCCGCCGATCGCCGCCGGCCCGACGCAGCCGCCCTCGATTGCGAAGGCGACACCGATGCGGCTCGGGCGCCCCATCTCGACGCCTTGCAGCAGGATGCAATCATGCTCGCCCTCGGCGAGCGACTCGCCCGCGGCCCAAGCGCCGGGGAAGGCGGCGGCCGCGGCACCCGTGGCCGGATCTTCGTCCATCCCGTAGCCGGGACAAAGCATGCGCGAGCGGAACGCCCGCGTGTCGCCCTGTCGCTCGGCGCGCGCATAGAGATAGAGAAAAGCTTTCTCGCCAGGCGCGCCATGGAACGCGGCATGCCCGAGCGCCTCGAGCGAGGCGATCGGCACGAAGGTCACGGGATTGCCGGCGGAAAAGCACGACGGCAGGTGGCCGTCGAAGCCGATGTCGGCCGGCGTCAGCCCGAGCTTCGCCGCGATGGCGGGAGGATCGGGCGGCGAGGCCCAAGCCTCGGCGGCGCGCGGCGCCTCGAAGCGCGCATGAGCCGCCTCTCCGCGGCGGCGGCGGACGCTGCAGGCGATGGCGCCGATCTTTTCTTCCAGGACGAGGCCGACGTCCTCGCGGGCGATCAGGTCGGGCGCGTTCTCGATGCCGAGCAGGATCGCCGTGCCGACCGTCGGATGCCCTGCGAACGGCAGCTCGGTCGCCGGTGTGAAGATGCGCAGCGCGGCCGAGTTGACGGGGTCGCGCGGCGGAAAGCAGAACACCGTCTCCGACAGGTTGAACTCGCGCGCGATCCTCTGCATGGCCGCATCGTCGAGACCGTCCGAATCGAGCACGACCGCCAGCGGATTGCCGGCGAGCTTGGTGTCGGTGAAGACATCGAGGATGTGGTAGCGACGGCGCATGGCTGCCTACCTGCGCGGGTGGGCCGCCCCCGTCAAGCGTGCCCCTCTGGAAACGGCGACGGCGACAGCTTAGCTTCCACCCGACCCCGAGGAGAGACCATGTCCGATATTCCGCACGAAGACGTGAGCCGCGAAGAGCTGAAGCGCGGCCTCGCCGACGGCACGATCGACCTCGTCGACGTGCGCGAGCCCAACGAGTGGGCCGACGGCCACATCAAGGGCGCGGTACTGAACCCGCTGCAGAGCTTCGACACCGACGCGCTGCCTCCGAAGCAGGACGGCAAGCGCATCGTGCTGCACTGCCGCTCGGGCAAGCGCTCGCTCGTCGCGCTCGACCGCGCGCATGCGGCCGGCCGCACCGATATCACCGCGCATTATCCCGGCGGCATGCTCGACTGGAACGCCGCCGGCGAGGCGATCGAGGAATAGGCATGATTGCTCGAAAAGCTTTGGTTTGACAGAAACCTTTAGGCAACTTGACTGTTCGACAGGCAACCTAAGGAGGTAAATCGATGCATCGTCATGTCGCCGCCTTCGCCATCCTCGCCGCCGTTGCCCTTCCGACGGCAACCCAGGCGCAGGGCCTCGTGGGCGGCGCCGAGCGCGGCTATCACGCCGGCAACCACGCACTCGGCCCGATCGGCGGCATCGTCGGCGGCGCGGTCGGCGCTGGCGTCGGCACCGTCAACGGGGCGCTCGGCATCCACCCGCGCTATTTCTACTATCACGGGCGGCGTTGCTATTATTCGCGCCACCACCGCGTCTGCCGCTAAGACCACGAAAAAAGGGCCCGCGCGAGCGGGCCCTTCCTCGCTGAGATGAAGCCGTCTACTCGGCCGGTGCGGGGGCGGCGACGGCCTTCGTCGACATCATGGTCGCGAGCTTGAGCGAGACGATCCCGAAGGCCGCGGCAATCACCAGCGACAGCGTGATGTTGAGCAGCGGGTTCTTCACCGTCATGCCGAGCAGCACGTCGTTCGACAGCAGCACCTTCGGGTTGCCGAGGAGGTAGGCGAACGTGCCGGCATAGCCGACGACGGTGGCCGGGATCGCCGAGAAGATTGGGATGAGCCCGAGCAGCGTGAACGCGGCCGTTCCCGCGCCGACGACGATCCCCGCCCACACCGGCAGCGGCAGGCCCGGCGAGACGTTGATGATGATGAGCGAGGCCGCCCAGGCCACGAGCATGCCGGCGATCCCGCAGACCACCATGTTCTTGAACGACTCGTTGGTGCCGCCGAGCGCGACGCCCATCGCGGTGGCGATGAAGATCATCCAGATGTGCATCGTGCCCGCCATCGGGCCGAGATAGAGGTAGGCGAGGAAACCGCCGATGATCCCGAGGCAGATCGCCAAAGCCGTGACGAAGTTCATGTGACTCTCCCCTTGCGCGCGCTCTGACGGACCCAATCGGTGCTCGGCGCGCCGAAGCGGTGAAATCTTGGCATTGCAGCCGAGGCCGCAGGAGTCGATTTTAGCGGCATTGGACTTGCCCACGCCGTCGAAAGCGGCGAACCAACCGAAACTGCATTCTACTTGGGTGACTGCAGTCAATTTAGGGCCGGTTTTTAGACGGATCGCATCGGCTTCGGTCGATGGAAGACTACAATTACCGCATCTTTTGCTGCAGAATTGGTTCTTTCTGGTCAGAAAAAATGAGACTGCCGGCCGCTCTTGCCTATATTCCGATCATGTAACTGCGACTCGAAGACTCTTGTTTCGTAATATACAGTCAATCCTATCAAGCAGCGAAATCGAGCCAAGTCAAGGCGCCCGAGGCTACCCCACGCGATCGACCTTCGCCTTCAGTCGCTCCCCGCCGGCAGGCGGCGCTCGATGAGGCCGGCCTCGATCGCCAGCCAGACGAGGCTCGCGTCGGTCCGCGCGCCGACCTTCGCCTTGATCGCGTAGTGGTAGTTCTGCACCGTCTTCTGGCTGAGGTTCAGCGCACCGGCGATCTCGCTCGCCGTGAGCCCGCTCGCCACGAGGCGCAGGATCTCCGTCTCGCGGGGCCCGAGCTCGTCGAGCGCCGCGCGGCCGCCGGCGATACGCTCGGCGGCGAGCGTCCGCGCCATATCGGCCGACAAGGCACGCTCGCCGCGCAGCACCCGGCGCACGAGGTCGACCAGCTCGGCGGCGTCGCTGCTCTTCGTCGCATAGCCCATGGCGCCGGCCTCGAACGCCTTCAGCGCGAAGGTGGCGTTGTCGTGCATCGAGAGAACGAGGAACCGGGCGGACCGGTCCCACTGGCGGATGTGGCGCAGCGCCTCCAGGCCGCCGGGCCCCGGCATCGACAGGTCCATCACGACGATGTCGGGTTGCGCGGTGCGGTAGGCCTCGTAGGCCGCGGCCGCATTGTCCGCCTCGGCGACGACGCGCCAGCCGGGCTGGCGCTCGAACAGCCGCTTGTAGCCGTCGCGGACGACCGGGTGGTCGTCGACGAGGAGGAGCTTGCTCACGCCGGCACCGGCGCCCCGGCCGCGGTCCGCGCGAACGGGATCGTCGCCGCGACCCTGATGCCGCGCTGCGCGGGACCGATCGCCAGGCTGCCGCCGAGCGCGGCGATGCGCTCGCGGATGCCGAGCACGCCGTGGCCCGCGCCCGCCGCGAGGCGCGCGGGATCGCCGCCGCCGTCGTCCTCGACGCTGAGCGAGACCATTTCGTCCGCCCCGGCGGCGATGCGCACCACGACGTGCCGCGCGGTGCCGTGGCGTGTCGCGTTGGTCAGGCATTCCTGCGCGATGCGGTAGAGCCCGACGGCGATCGGCCGCGGCACGGCGGCGAGGTCGCCCGCCGTCTCGAGCCGGACGTCGGCCCCGGTGCGCGACGCCGCGAGCTGGCGTAGGCAGGCGGCGAGGCCGAGCTCGTCGATATCCTGCGAGCGCAGGCGCACCAGCGCCTCTTGCAGCGTGCGCATCATGCGCCGCGCCGCGCTGGCGATGGCGCGCGCATCGGCGGCGAGGTCGGGCCGGTCGGCGGCGCCGGCCTCGATGGAGCCGGCGAGCGCGCTCGTCGCGGCGAGGCATTGGCCGAATTCGTCGTGCAGGTCGCGGGCGAGCGCGCGGCGCTCGTCCTCCTGCACCTGGAACAGCTGGCGCGTCAGCGCCGCGCGCGCCGCCTGCGTGCGGGCGAGGCGTCCCGCCAGCGCGTCGACGGCGCGGGCGATCTGACCGAGCTCGGCCCCGCCGCGGCGCCCGAGGCTCTCCGCATAGTCGCCCGCCTCGAGACGGCGCAGCCGCGCGATGATGGCCCGCACCGGCATCAGCGCGCGAACCACGAGCAGCGCCACGCCGAGGCCGATCGCCAGCGCCATCAGCGCCGTCGTCCGCAGGAGCAGCGCGATCTCGAGCCAGGCGAGCCGCAACGCGGTGCCGGGATCGGCGGTGGCGACTATCTCGCCGACGTTCTGGCGCGCGTCGATCGGCCGGCGCGCCAGCGGGAAGGCGCCATAGAGCTGGCGATAGAGCGTGCCGAACCAGGCGGGAGCCGGCGCGAAATCATCCTCGGCGAGGCTGCAGAGCGGCGGCAGCGGGTCGGCCGCGTTTGCCGTCACTTTGGGCGCGAAGGTCACGCAGAGGCCCGGCGCGACGACGCGTGCGGTAGCGAGCGTGCGCCATTCCGGCAGCGGCAGCAGCTCGGCGCGGTTGAGGCCGTCGCGCCACACCAGCTCCTGCCAATAGAGCGCGCCGAGCGCGCGCGCCGCCCGGTCCGCGCTCGAGGCCGTCGCCGTCTCGAGGCGGGCGTGCGTGTCGTGCAGGATAACGGCCGTGGTCGCCGCGAGGCAGACGGCGACAACGGCGGCGATGCCGAGGAGGAGGCGGAGGAGAAGACGCATCGGGCGCTCCGGACTGTGCCGCCGCAGAAGGCCGCGATCCCCGGGGGTTGGCAAGCCGCCGAACGACGCGTCGGGCAAATTGCCCAGGTGATGACGGGGCGCTTGCCCTGGGCCTGCGGCGCCGCGGCGCCGATGCTCGCGGCCGTGATGTCGAGATGCACGACCCCGATGAGACCCCAGCCTCTGCCCTTGCTGATCCGCGCGTGGTTCCTCGCCGACGCGGTGCTCGCGCTGACGCCGCAATTGCACCAGCTCGCGAGCGACGGGCCTCCGATCCTCGGCGTGCCGCGCGTGATCGTCTATCTCTTCGCGACGAGCGCCTTCATCGCAGCGAGCGTCGTCGTGGCCTATGTCTGCGATCCCACGCGGCGCGCACGGTGAGCCTGCTCGTCACCCTGGGCCTGCCCGCCCTGCTCTTCGCGCTGGTCGTCGCCGTTTTGCAGCAAACCTATCGCGCCGACCGTGACTTCTCCGACTTCACGGTCGCCGGCCGCTCGTTCGGCGGCTTCGCGCAGGCGATGGCGTTCTTCAACACCTACCAGCCCGGCACGGTGTTCGTCGCCTTCTTCGCCTTCACGGCGGGCAACGGGGTGGTCGGCATGAACATCTCGACGCTGCTGGCGCCCGTCGTCATGTTCCTGATGGCCGATCGCGTCTGGACCTGGGGCGCGACATACGACCTCAAGACCCAGCCCGACCTGCTGGCGCTGCGCTTCGACTCGCGCGCCGTACGCGTTGTATCGGCGCTGGTCGGCATCGTCGGGCTCTACCCTTGGATGGTGCTCGGCATGCAGTCGCTCGGCGCCGTCTTCCACGCGCTGTCGCTCGGGCATCTCGGCTTCACGGCCTCGGTCGTGCTCGGCGTGATCGTGATGAGCGTGCGGCAGATCTGGACGATCCGCATGGGCATGCGCGGCATCGTCATCTCGGACGTCGTGCAGGGTTTCGTCGCCTATATCCTCGGCAGCGCCTTCATCGTCGCCCTCGTAGCCTGGCTCCTCATGCATGGTGCCAGCCTCGCCGCGCTGCCGCCCGCGCGGCTCGCCCTGCCCGGTCCCGGCAGCGGCCAGCCGCTGCTGTTCTTCTCGCTTACGCTGCTGCCCGTCCTCTCGAGCCTGTGCTGGCCGGACCTGTTCGTGCGGCTCTACACCGGCTCCGGCGTCGCGAGCGTCAAGCGCTCGGCCGCCTATTGCGCGCCGCTGTCGCTGATCTTCGTCTCGGCGCTGGGCCTGCTCGCTTTGCTCGCTGGTGGCCGCGCCGATGTCGCCGCCGCGCCGCAGGACGGCTGGTTCACGCTCGCCTTCGCGGCCGGCGGCCCGTTCGCGCTGGCGCTCGCCGGCACCATCGTCTTCGCCGCCTCGATGGGCAACATCGATGCCACGGTGCAGGCCTGCGGCGCGCAGGCGGCCAACGACATCCTGGCCGCGCTGCGCCGACGCCCCCTCGGCGATCGCGGCCTGCGCCTCGCCTCGCAGATCGCGATGGCGGCGATCACGCTGTCGGCCGCCGCGATCGCCTGCCTGCCGCTGCCGAGCCTGTTCTCGATCGCGCTATTCGCCTTCCAGGTCATGGTGCAGCTGTCGGTGCCGCTGTACTTCGGGATCTTTTCCAAGCTCGGCGACCGCTGGGCGGCGCTGGGTGCGATGATCGCCGGCATCGCCGCCGTCTGCGCGCTGCAGGTGCTCTGGCCGATCGGCATCCCATGGGCGTGGGGCCTGACATCGGGCGCGGTGGCGTTGGTCGGCAATCTCGCCGTCTATGTCGGGCTGGCGCTGGCCGTGCCGCGCTCGGCGGCGGAGCGCGTGAGGCTCGACGCGCTGTTTGCGGGTGTCGGGGCGAAGTCCGCCACGCTTGCGCCGGCGGACGGATTGCGGACGACCTGAAAGCTGCGCGAGGTTTACGGTCGGTGCAAGCTCGGATAAGCGGTGCCCCTTGCATTCGAGTGCACGCGATGGCCGGCGAGCTTCAGCTTCGTGGACGTCGATGATGACATCATCCCCCGGCTCCTACGACGCGCAATCCGCAATGGCCGTACAGTCGAGGCCGAGCATCACGAGATCCTCCGACAGGCACTCGCCGACTTTCTCCGAATTGGCGGCGGAGTGTCGCGCCATGATGGCCGACCGCAAGCACACACCCTCGGAAATCTTGCAGCGAGAGGGTCGCGAGGAGCGCTGAGCAGCCGCGGCCGCCGTCCGACCCGTGTCGACACCCACCCGTTGCCAACCCCGACACCCCCTGCGTAAGCTCGCGTGCGGGGTGGCGTGAGCGCGTGCGATGGTTGTTCGGGTGGCGACGGTCGCGTTCGAGGGGATCGAGGCGCGTCCCGTCGACGTGCAGGTGCAGATCGCCAGCGGCAACGTCTTCTTCGGCATCGTCGGGCTCGGCGACAAGGCGGTGGCGGAATCGAAGGAGCGCGTGCGCGCGGCCTTGTTCGCCTCCGGCCTGGCGCTGCCGGCCAAGCGCATCATCGTCAACCTCGCGCCGGCCGACCTGCCCAATGAGGGCAGCCATTACGACCTGCCGATCGCGCTCGGCATCATGGCGGCGATCGGCGCCCTGCCGGCCGACATGCTGTCGTCCTACGTCGTGCTCGGCGAGCTGGCGCTCGACGGCACGCTGACCCCCGTCGTCGGCGTGCTGCCCGCGGCCATCGCCGCCAACGCGCGGGGCCTCGGCCTGATCTGCCCGAAGGAGACGGGGCCGGAGGCCGCCTGGGCCGCCGCCGACATGGACGTGCTGGCGCCGCGCTCGCTGATTCAGCTCGCCAATCATTTCAAAGGCACGCAGGTGATGGGCCGGCCCCGCGCGGCGATCCGCAAGCCGGCCGGCCCGCTGCCCGATCTCGCCGACATCAAGGGCCAGGAAAGCGCCAAGCGCGCGCTCGAGATCGCCGCCGCCGGCGCGCACGCCCTGCTCTTCAACGGACCGCCGGGCGCGGGCAAGTCGATGCTGGCGTCGCGCCTGCCCTCGATCCTGCCGCCGCTGACGCCGGCCGAGCTGCTCGAGGTTTCGCTGATCCACTCGATCGCTGGCTCGCTCGCCAACGGCGAGCTGACCGACCGGCGTCCGTTTCGCGCGCCGCACCATTCCGCTTCGATGCCTGCCCTCGTCGGCGGGGGCACCGGCGCGCGGCCGGGCGAGATCTCGCTCGCCCACAACGGCGTGCTGTTCCTGGACGAGCTGCCCGAGTTCCAGCCCACCGTGCTCGACTCGCTGCGCCAGCCGCTCGAGAGCGGCGAGGTGATGGTTGCGCGCGCCAACCATCGCGTCACCTATCCCGCGCGCTTCCAGCTCGTCGCGGCGATGAACCCGTGCCGCTGCGGCCATGCGATCGACCCCGGCTACGCCTGCCACCGCCAGCCGAACGCGCGCTGCATCGCGCAGTACACCGCGCGCCTCTCCGGCCCGCTGCTCGATCGCATCGACATGCATGTCGAGGTCCCCGCCGTCTCCGCCGCCGACCTGATGCTGCCGCCCCCGGCCGAAGGCTCGGCCGAGGTCGCGACCCGGGTGGCCGCCGCGCGCGCCACGCAGGCCCGGCGCTACACAGCCCTCGGCCACCCCGAGGTGACGTCGAACGCCGCCGCGCCGGCCAAGCTGATCGAGGAGGTCGCGCGACCCGATGTCGGCGGCCAGAAGCTCATCCGCGAGGCCTCAGAGCGCCTGCAGCTCTCCGCGCGCGGCTTCCACCGCGTGCTGAAGCTCGCCCGCACCATTGCCGACCTCGACGGCGCCGAGACGGTGGCGAGCCACCATCTGGCAGAGGCGCTGTCGTACCGCGCGGATCAGGCGGTCGGCATGGCGAGGAGCCGGTAGCGTCCTTGAGGGCGCAGTGGATATGACAAAGTCATACTTCGTAGATAAGAAATGGACCGAGCGAAAGAGCTGCCAATGCGAACATCCAAGCCGATCACCGTCACCCTCGGCGAGCTGCAGGAGCGGGTTGAGGCCCGCGTCAAGTCTGGCGCCTACGCTTCGGCCAGCGACGTGTTGCGCGCAGGCCTGCGCGCCCTTGATCGCGAGGAGGCGGCGATCGACGCCGTGCTGCGCGAAAAGGTGCGGGCGGCGCTCGACGATCCCCGCGCTGCGATCCCCGCAGACGAGGTGTTCGCCGAGCTACGTGCCCACCACGCGACGCGCATGAAAGCCGCCAAGGTTGTCGCGTAAGCTCGCGATCCACCCGCTTGCCCGCGACGACCTGTTCGATCTCTACAGCTACATCGAAGACCGCTCCGGCCCAGCACGAGCGGGCGGCTATATCGCCCGCATCGAGACGCTCTGCGGCCACTTGGCCAGCCTGCCGGATCGCGGCACCGACCGGAGCGACCTCGGCGCGGGCATCCGCACGGTTGCGCTGGAACGGCGGACCCTCATCGTCTACCGCACGCTGACAGATGAGGTCGAAATCCTCCGGGTTCTTTACGGTGGGCGCGATTTCAGCGCGGACGACGTCCCTCTCTGAAGAGCCGGCGAAAGAGCGATATGTGCCCCTCTGGTAAAGTCGCCTTCGATCGGGACCGTCTCGCCGCCGTCGGCCGCCGCCTCGACGCGGATGTCGCCGCAGGAGCGATCCCCGGTGCGGCGCTGCTGATCGGCGGCCGCGACGGCGATCTCTTCGCGCACGAGTCCGGCTTTCGCGACGTGGCCACGCGCGACCCGCTTGCGGCCGACGCGATCTGGCGGATCTACTCGATGACCAAGCCGATCGTGACGATGGCGGGGCTGGTGCTGATGGAGCGCGGGCTCCTCCGCCTCGACCAGCCGGTCGCCGAGTTCATCCCCGCCTTCGCCGACCTCGTCGTCGCGCTGCCGGACGGTCGCCACGTGCCGGCCGCGCAGGCCCCGACAATCCAGGACCTGATGCGCCACACCGCCGGGATTACCTACGGCTTCCTCGGCGACAGCCCGGCGCAACGCGCCGCCATCGCCGACGGCTTCCTGATGCAGGATCTGTCCAACGCCGACTACGTCGCACGGCTCGCCGCGCTGCCGCTCGAGCACCAGCCGGGCACGATCTGGCACTACAGCCACGCGACGGACGTGCTCGGCCACGTGCTCGAGATCGCTATGGGCCGCGACCTCGCCGGGGTGCTCGACGACACGCTGTTCGGCCCGCTCGGCATGAGCGAGACGTGGTTTTCCGTGCCACCGGCGTTGGTTGGGCGTGTCGCCGAGCCGCTGCCGCAGGCGCCGGGCCTGCGGCCGATCTTCTTCGATCCGCGCAAGCCGCGGCGCGGGCAGCGCGGCAACCACGGGCTGTTCTCGACCATGGCCGACCAGGCGCGCTTCCTGGGCATGATGCTCTGCGACGGCCGGCTCGGCGCACGCCGCGTGCTGAGCGCGCCGACCATCGCGCTGGCGACATCGGACCATCTCGGCCGCGACATCGCGCGCGGCGGCTATTACCCGCCGGGGCCCGGATATGGCTTCGGGCTCGGCTTCGCCGTGCGGCTGGCAGCCGGCGAGGCGGCCTATCCCGGCTCGGTGGGCGATTATTTCTGGAGTGGAGTCGGCGGCACCTATTTCTGGGTCGATCCCGCACGCGGCTTCTTCGCGATCCTGATGATGCAGACGTCGGATGCCGCGCAGCGCGCGCACTACCGCTCGCTCACGCGGGCGATGGTGTATGCGGCGGTGGCGGAGTAGGTCGGCGCGCTTCCTTCGCCCGCTTGGGGAGAAGGAGCGCTCAGAGCCTTAGTTTTCCCTCGACGATCGCTGCATGCAGAGCCACATCGAGCGGCACATACGCCATGCCGTCGTCGAGGAAGAGCGGGTCCGACAAGCGCGCCGGGTCGAAGCCGTCGCGCACGTCGTCGGCCTTCTGCACCTTGAACGTGCCGGTGATCGCGAGCGCCGCGCGCAGACGCAGGAAGACGGGGCGCGCGTAACGTGGCAGGCGCGCGGCGACGTGCGCGTGCAGGGCGGCGAGATCGAAGTCCCGTCCGGCGACGATCGCCCCCATGCCGGCACGACCGTCGGCGCCCGGCACGGCGACGCCGTAGACAGAGGCCTCGGCGACGCCGCGCGCGGCAGCCAGGACGTCGGCGACTTCGCTCGTCGCGACGTTTTCGCCCTTCCAGCGGAACGTATCGCCGATGCGGTCGACGAAATAGTAGAAGCCGCGCGCGTCGCGCCGCATCAGGTCGCCGGTGCGGAACCAGACGTCGCCTTTGGCGAAGACGTCGCGCAGCAGCTTGCGCTCGTTCGCGGCATCGTCGGTATAGCCCTCGAAGCGCGTGGCGAGCTTTTCCGCATCCGCCGCGACCAAGCCGACCGCCTCGCCGACCTCGTCGGCCCCGCAGCGGCGGCAGTAGCCGGTCCCGTCGCGCACCGGGGCCTCGCGCTCGACATCGAAAGCGACGAGCGCGACGGGCGCACGATGCGCCATGAAGCGCGGGATGCGGCCGATCGCGCCCGGCTCGCCCTCGAGATTGAAGAGGGAGAACGAACCTTCCGTCGCCGCATAGAACTCGACGATGCGCGGGATCGCGAAACGGGTTTCGAAGGCCCGCCAGACGTCGGCGCGCAGGCCGTTGCCGACGGCAAGCCGCAGCGCATGCCGGGGCGCAGCCTCGCGCTCGGGCGCAGCGACGAGATAACGGCAGAGCTCGCCGATATGCTGAAAGATCGTCGCCTGCGATGCGGCGACATCGTCCCAGAAGTCGCGCGCGGAAAACCCCTTGCGCACGATGATCGCGCCACCCGCTGCGAGCATCGCGCCGACGGCCACCACACCGCCGACGCTGTGGTACATCGGCAGGCAATCGTAGAGCCGGTCGTCGGCGCGCGCGTCCATCAGGCCGGCGAACCATTCGCTCCACATCATGATGCGGTAATGGCTGACGTGCGCCGCCTTCGGCAGGCCCGTGGTGCCGGAGGTGTAGATGAGCAGCGCCGGGTCGGCGAGCGTGATCGCGCGCTCGGCCTCCGGCGCCGGCGCGGCCGGCAGCGCCGCGAGCACGGTGGCGAGCGGGGCGAAGCCATCGGCCTCGCCGCCGTAGACCCAGAGTTCGGGGCCGGACGTCTGCCCGAGCGTGTCTGCGACGACAGGCGCTAGCCCCGGCGAGGCGATCAGGTGCCGCGCATCGGCGACGGACAATGCATGCGCGAGGCCGGCGCCGACGAGCTGCGTGTTGAGCAGCGCGGCGACGATGCCGACGCGCGAGAGCCCGATCCAGATCGCCGGATAGGCGGCCTGGTTCTCCATCATCAGCGCGACACGGTCGCCGGGGCGCAGGCCCTCGTCGAGCGCCCAGCGCGCGACGCGGTTCGCCAGCGCGGCGAGGCTTGCGTAGTCGAGGCTCGTGGTCTCGCCGACGAGCGCTGGGCGTCTCGGGTCGGCGATCTCGTCGATGACGCGGGCGAGCGTGCGCGTCGAGGCGGGCGTGA
Source organism: Beijerinckiaceae bacterium (assembly GCA_965277735.1). GTDB lineage: Bacteria > Pseudomonadota > Alphaproteobacteria > Rhizobiales > Beijerinckiaceae > RH-AL1. The sequence goes on along the minus strand of CBDIDO010000003.1, from coordinate 568,556 downwards.
TCGACGCGGTGCGCTCGAGCGCGCGCACCCAGTCGGCGTTCGCCGACACTTTCGCGGGCCGCGGCGCCGCGCCGATCGTAAGGCTCACGCTCATTGTCCGACTCATCGTCCGACTCATGGCCCGAGGTAGACCAGCTCGGTCGAGCTGAGGTCGCCGAGGCGCGGGGCGGTCGGGCCGCGATAATATTTGACGCGACGCCCGGCGGCGTAGCGCCCGAGGAGGCCGGCGATCGGCCCCGGCGCGTCGATCATGATCGAGGCGAGGCCGAGGCGCGCGAGATAGCGCCCGAGCGGCCCTGCGAAACGAACCATCTCGGCGAGGCTGCGGCAGTAGACGAGTTGCGCGCTCGGCAGGCGGTTGCGGGCGCTGCGGGCGGGGACGAAGACGAACGGATAGGCCTCGCCGCGATAGGCGACCTCGAGGCAGATACAGCCGCAGGCGGCGTGCTCGGTGAGGAGCGGCGGCGCGTCCGGCGTGGCGGCGACGATGGCGCGTACCTCGGCGCCTCGTACGCGGCGACCGAGCGCCGCCATCGCGTGGAACGTGCCGTCGACGTAGCGCGTGTAGCCCTGCGCGAGGACCGTCGGGATCGTCGCCGGCGCCGGCGAGATGTTGAAGAAGATGACGTCCTTGGCGCGGAAAGCCGCGACGATCAGCAGGTTGGAATAGCCACGATAGGCTTCGTCCGCATACCAGCTCGAGACGTTGGCGCGGAGGTGGCCGTCGTCCGTGATGGCGGAGATCACGAGCACGACGCCGACGACTTCGTCGTCCGCCGTCAATGCGTAGCCGTAGCGCGGGCGCCCCTCGGGCACGGCGCGGTCGCGCAGCCGCATCAGCCCGCGACGCCAATAGGTGGTCGAGCGCTCCGGGAAGCCCCTGGCGAGGCAGGCGACGACGGCGTCAAGGTCCTCGTCGCGGATCTGTCGGCAGAGCAGTTTCGGCCGCACCTTCTCCCGACGCGGCCGCGCGGGTAGCGCGTCCATCGTTTGGTAGGGAAGGGTCGGCTCGTTCGAGAGCACACGGCCTCCGTTGTCCCGCGCGCGACCCTCATCGGGTCGGCCCGGATCGATCCGTTGAGCTTTATAGGCGCGCGACAAGCGCGGCCAGACTTTCGATCGACTGGAAGTTCGCCGGCGTCAACTCGCGCTGCGGGATCGTCACGTCGAACGCGGTCTCGATCGCCAGCATGAGGTCGACCATCGCCATCGAGGTCATGCCGGAATCGACCAGCGAATCCGTCGCTGCGATCTCGGCCCGCACGTCGTGCTGGGCGGCGATGCGCCGGACCACGTCGGCGACCCTGGCCGCGACCGTGCCGCCCGCCATCGTCCCGCTCGCCAGATTGCCCGCCTGCTGCATCGCATCACCCTGATCCGGCGTCGCCGCCGGTTCGCTCAAGTCAATGATCATTTGCTTCACAAACTCCGTCAAAAGAATCAAGTAAATTGCATTTGAAGCGCGAATTAATGATATTTTACGGACCCGATTAACATATTATTCACCATGAACGAGCGCCTTTGATTACGAGATGATCTAATTTCGATTAAATGTCGAACAATTCTCGACACGGGATGTGGCATATGACCCTGCACGACGGCAGCAACATCGGTGCAGCAGAGGGGCCGGAGGCGATCGAAGCCGCCCGCGCCTTCGATATCGCCACGCGGACCCAGGCGGTCGCCGACATCGCCGCCGGGCACGCGTTCGCGGTCGACCGCGATGCGGTCTTTCCCACCGCCGCGATCGATGCCGCCAAGCGCAATGGTTTGATGGCCCTCCTCGTCCCCCGCGCGCTCGGCGGCGGCGGTGCCTCCATGCATGTGGTCGCCGACGTCTGCTACACGCTCGGCCAGGCCTGCGCCTCCACCGCGATGATCGTCGCCATGCACCAGGCGGCGCTCGCCTGCGTGGTGCGCCATGCCGAGTCGAGCACCTGGCACCGCGACTTCCTGCGCCGCGTCGCGGCCGAGAACCTGCTGCTCGCCTCCTCGACGACCGAGGGCAGCGGCGGCGGCAATGTCCGTTCGTCCGCGGCGCCGCTGGTAAACGAGGGCGGCCGGCTCGCCTTCGCGCGCGCCGCCACCGTCATGTCCTACGGCGCCGAGGCCGACGGCATCGTGACGACCGCGCGGCGCGACGCGGATGCGTCCGCCTCCGACCAGGCGCTCGTCGTCTTCCTCAAGCAGGACTACAAGCTGACGCCGACGGGAAGCTGGGACACGCTCGGCATGCGCGGCACGTCGAGCGCCGGCTTCGCGCTGGCGGCCGAGGGCTGCGAGGCGCAGATCCTGCCCGTCGGCTACGGCAAGATCCATCCGCAGACGATGGTGCCGATCTCGCATCTTGCCTGGGCGGCGGCATGGACGGGCATCGCGGCCGCCGCAGTGTCGCGCGCGCAGAGCTTCGTGCGCACGGCGGCGCGGAAGGCCGGCGGCGAGATGCCGCCCGGCGCCACGCGCTGCACCGAGGCCACGGCGGACCTGCTCGCCCTGCGCGGGATCGTGAGCGCGATGGTGACCCGCTACGAGCGCATCAAGGACGACCCGCGCGCGCTCACCGCGCTCGAGACGCAGGCGGCGCTCAATCTCTTCAAGGTCGAGGTGTCCGAGCGGGCGGTCGAGACCGTGATGCTGGCGATGCGTGCCTGCGGCTTGGCCGGCTACCGCAACGACGGCGAGTTCGCGATCGGCCGCCACCTGCGCGACGTGCTATCGTCGCCGATCATGGTGCACAACGAGCGCATCCGCGCCAACATCGCCACGACGGCGCTGATGAGCGGCGTGCCGGCCTCGCTGAGCTGAGATAGCTTCACCGCGACTGCGGGGCCGTCCTGGTCGGCAGATCGCAGCCCGACGTGAGCTCGACGATATCGAAATCGCACACACGTCGCACGACGCGCGAGGACGAAGCGGTCCTTGATCTTCGCGATCCCGTTGAACGCGAGCGAGCACCATGATGACGGCGATGGCGCCGTCGCTGAAGGCGGTGAGGCGTTCGGTCTTCGTGCCAGCTCCCGCAGGGTTACGCTCGAGCACCTCCCGGTCATCCAACGTTCACATTGCCTGCCGTTTTCTGGCGGCAACGCCCTTGTTCAAGGTGAACGCGATGGCGATCCACATCCTCGAGCACGTCGTGCTCGTCCTGCTCCTGCTGGCAGTTCCGGCGAAGCTCCTGTTCTACCGCGAGCCCGGCGCCCGCTAGCACCCCACCGCCTGAGCCATGGCTCAGGCGTGCTCGCGCTGGTAATCCTTTATATCCGCGAACGCGACATCCGGCCAGCGCTCGGCCTCGTAATTGATGTCCCAGGCCGACGGCGCCATGAAGACCGGCGAGCCGTCGAAGTCGTCCGCCATCGACGAGCCGTGCGCCTTGGCGAATTTCTCGATCTCCGCCTGCGTGCCGGTGATCCAGCGGCAGAGCGTGAAGCGCGTCGTCTCGAACGATACTTCCAGCCCGTATTCCGCCTTCAGCCGCTCGACCAGCACGTCGAGCTGCAGCGCGCCGACGACGCCGACCATCGCCGGCGAGCCGTCGGCGGGGATGAAGAGCTGCACCACGCCCTCCTCCGCCATCTGGCCCAGCGCCTCGCGCAGCTTCTTCTGCTTCATCGAGTCGCCGATTTTTACGCGCCGCAAAATCTCTGGGGCAAAGCTCGGCACGCCGCGGAAGACGAGATCCTCGCCCTCGGTCAGTGTGTCGCCGATGCGCAGCAGGCCGTGGTTCGGGATGCCGACGACGTCGCCCGGCCAGGCCTCTTCCGCGAGCTGGCGATCCTGCGCGAAGAAGAACTGCGGCGAGTTCAGCGCCACCATCTTGCCGGTGCGCACGAGCTTGGCCTTCATGCCGCGCGACAGCTTGCCGGAGCAGACGCGCATGAAGGCGATGCGGTCGCGGTGGTTCTTGTCCATGTTCGCCTGGATCTTGAAGACGAACCCGGTCATCTTGGCCTCGTGCGCATCCACCGTGCGCGAGGCCGCCTCCAGCCCCTGCGGCGCCGGCGCGAATTCCGCCAGCGCGTCGATGAGATCGCGGATGCCGAAATTGCGCAACGCCGAGCCGAAGAAGACCGGCGTCATGTGGCCTTCGAGAAATGACTTGCGATCGAATTTCTTCAGGCCGTCGGACGCCAGCTCGATCTGCTCGACGGTCTCGAGGAAGTCGGCCGGCTTCATCAGCCCCTCGATATAGGGATCGTCCGGCCCCGAGACCGGCACCGCCTCGGCATCGTGGTCGAGCCGGCGGACCTCCTTCTTGGCGAGGTCGTAGGTGCCGACGAAGCCGCGCCCCTGGCCGAGCGGCCAGGTCACCGGCGCGACTTCCAAAGCCAGCGTCTTCTCGATCTCGTCCAATAGCTCGAACGGGTCGCGCGTCTCGCGGTCGAGCTTGTTGATGAAGGTGACGATCGGGATGTCGCGCAGCCGGCACACCTCGAACAGTTTTCGCGTGCGTGCCTCGATGCCGCGCGCGGCATCCAGCACCATGATCGCGGAGTCGACCGCCGTCAGCGTGCGGTAGGTGTCTTCCGAAAAGTCCTCGTGGCCCGGCGTGTCGAGCAGGTTGTAGACGCAATCGCCGTATTCGAACGTCATCACCGAGGTGACGACCGAGATGCCGCGCTCCTTCTCGATGCCCATCCAGTCCGACCGCGTCTGCCGGCGGTTGGCCTTGGCGCGCACCTCGCCCGCGAGCTGGATCGCGCCGCCGAACAGCAGCAGCTTCTCGGTCAGCGTCGTCTTGCCGGCATCCGGATGCGAGATGATGGCAAAGGTCCGCCGCCTCGCGACGGGATCCGACCTTTGGGCAACGGAGCTTGCGGCGGAGGAGGTCATCCGCGGGGAGTGGCGCGGGGCGGCGGGGTTGTCAAATCGGGCCGGTGGGCCGCTGGGCGCGATCGGCTCGGCCGGTCGCGGGGCGCGGTCTTAGACCAAAGTCGAACCCCTTCCGCTGAACCTGTCCGCGCGCCGCGACGACAGACGCGTACCAGGCACGACATGGCCTGGACGGAGGACCTGACCATGATCAGCAAAGCTTTGAAGACCACCCTTCTCGCCGCCGTCGCCGCGGCGTCCCTCTCGATCGGCGGCACCGGCGCCGCCTCGGCCCACGGCTTCGGCATCCACATCGGCGGTTTCGGCTTCGGCGGACCGGCCCATTGGGGCCACGCCGGCTACTGGGGCCACGGCGGCTACTGGGGCGGCTACCGCGCCCCCCGCTTCTGGCGCGGCGGCTTCGTCCGCTGGAACGGCTGCCCGGCCTACTACGTGCGCGAAGGCGGCCTCTGCTACCCGGTCACGTATTGAGCCGAGGTCCCAGCGACCGATTGGTGAGACCCGCCGGCACTCCGGCGGGTTTCGCTTTAGCGGTCCGTGCAAGCAACGCCCCGCGTTACCAAGGCGGGGTCATTACTTGGCCGCGCGAACGGCGGCGGCCGCGTCGATGAGCCCGGCTCCGGAGGCCGACGCGTCGTCCCGCATCGGCTGCGCCGTGCTGGTCAGGATCTTGCGGACCGCATCGGGCGTCGCATCCGGGCGCCGCGACAGCACCAGGGCGGCGACGCCGCTCGCCTCGGCGCAGGCGATCGAGGTGCCGGTCGAGATCTGCACCGCGCTGCCAAGGCCCGGCGCGATGATGTCGACGCCGGGCGCGGCGACCGCGACATAGGCGCCACGATTGGCCTGCGCGAACGGCTTGCCCGCGGCGTCCGTCGCCGTCACGGCGATCACCCCGTCTTCCGCGCCGGGATAGAGCGGCTTCGCCGACGGGCCAGCATTGCCCGCGGCGGCGATCGCCACGATGCCGCGCTTGCGCGCCGCCGCCAGGGCCTGGCCCACAAGCAGGTCGCGCGGGCCGGCGAAGCTCATGTTGACGATGCGCGCGGCGTGGGCCGCCGCGAAATCGAGCCCGCGCAGCACATTGAAGCCGCTCCCCGTGCCCCTCGAGGCCGCGCCGGCGAAGGCGCGAATGGCGATCAGCCGCGCCTTCGGTGCGACGCCGACCAAGGTTTGGTGGGCGACGATCGCGCCGGCCATCGCCGTGCCGTGCGCCTGCGCGGCGAAGGTCCCGCCGATCGCATCGAAGCGCTCCACGACCGCATCCTTCAGATCCGGATTGGTCTCGTCGATCCCGCTGTCGATGATCGCGACGCGAATGTTCTCGCCGCCGCTGACGCGGTGCGCCTCGTCGAGATGAAGCGCTGCCACGGCGTATTGGACGGGGGTTGCCCTGTCAGGTGCCTTGCCTTCGGGCGGCGCCGCCTTGTCAGGCTTGCTCTCCGCGGGATGCGGATCGTCCTGAAGCTCGAAAGCGAAATTGGGCTCGGCCTCGGCGACGAGCTTCTGCCCCCGCAGCGCGCGGATCGTCGCGGCGACCGACGATCCCGGTCTCAGCCGAAACAGCCGCACGTCGGCGTCGAGCAGGTCGATGTGAGCGACGGTCACGGGGGTGAGGCCGAGCGCGGCCTCCAATCGCCGCAGGGCCGCCGGGGATACGGCACCCTTCGTCGTCACGAGCACCTCGTCCGGCGCGTACCGCCGCTCGGACGCCGACGGCACCACGAAGCCGGGGCGTGGGGCTTGCTCTGATATCTTTCCGCCCGGCCCGCGGACTTTGCCGTGGATCGTTTGGGGCCCGATGATCCGGGTGACGACCCGGACGCGATGCGGCGTCGGCTCGGTGGGACCGGGCCCGGGAGGTGGCGGCACGGCCGGCTCGCGCGGCGGTTCCGATCCGTCAGTGTCGTCCGAGGAGGCGCGGGAATTCAGGATGCCGCCAAGCACCGCGAGCCCCAGCCCGAGGCCGAGGCCCACCGCGAGGCCCACGGGGAAGCTCTGGCGGTGCTCGGGCGCACCGATGGTCGGCGTCGGAGCGGTGGCACGAGGCGGCGGCGGCGGGGGCCTGTTCTGCGCGGCGGCCTCCCGTGTGCTCGCGACCGAGGCGAGCGCGACGGCGAGGCCGACGCGCAACGACAATGCGGAGCGCGATCGCATCATTCCTCCTCGTCGCCGGGGGCCGCGAAGCGGACAATGTCCGGCCGGGACACCAGGGTGGCGATGAGCTTCTGCCGATCGGGGTCGCTCAGCGCGTGGCCACCGACCCTCACCTGGAAGAAGGCGCCGGCGCGCGGGCCGGCGACGATCGTGCCTTTGACGCCATCGAGCAGGCGCGCGATGTCGCCCGCCTTGGCATCCGGCGCGAAGGCGACGATCAACAGCGCGCCTTCGCCAGGGCCCGCGACACGCGGCGACACGGACGCGGTCTCGAAGCCCGCGCGCGGCGCCATCATGAGGCCGATCACGCCTGCCTGCGCCGCCACCACGAGCACCGCCGCGACGCCCGCCCACGCAAGCGTCCGCGGCCGCAAGCCTTCGAGCCGCGACGCGAGCCAGCCCGCGGGATCGAACCAGGCCGCTTTCCTGGCGGGCTCGGCGGCCAGCATCGCGAAGAGGCGCTCGCGCGCCTGCCGAGACGGTACGCCCAGGCTCTCGTTGAGCTCGATCGTCGCTTGCCGCTCCTCCTCGACGACCCCGAACTCGTGCCGCAAGGCGGCGTCGCGCGGCAACGCGACGTCGAGGCGCGCCTTGTCCCCGCGGCCGATCGCGCCGGTCGCGTAGAACGGCAGGAGATCGGCGATCTCGCGCCCGTCGTTTGCGTTGTCGCTCATGGCCATCCCCGATCCAGCCCCTGTGCTTGGGCCATCTCCGCCAGTCGCTTGCGCGCGTGGAAGAGCCGCGTCTTCACCGTGTTTTCCGGAATGCCGACGAGCTCGGCGACCTCCTCGATCGACTTCTCGTGGTAATAGACGAGGTCGATGATCTCGCCGTGCTGGCGCGAGAGCGCCGCGACGCAGCGGCGCAGAACCTGGCTCTTGTCGCGCTTCTGCTCGGCGATCTCGGGCGTGTCGGCCTTGTCCTCGATCGCCTCGGTCGTCTCGTCGTCGAGGGCCTGGTCGGACCGCCGCCGCAATGCGGACAGCGCCTTGAAGCGCGCAATGCCGATCAGCCAGGTCGAGACGGTGGAGCGCCCCTCGAAGCGGCCGGCGCGCTGCCAGACCTCCAGGAACGTATCCCCGATGAGATCGTCCGCCAGCGCATCGTTGCGCACCATCCGCGCGAGGTAGCGGAAGACGGGCACGTTGTGTCGCACGAAGAGAGCTTGCATAGCCGCGTGATCGCCCGAGGCGATCCTTTCGATCAGAATCTCGTCCGAGGACGCGAGCATCATCGTCCCCGACCGCCAGGTCTTTGTCGCGTGGAACGTCTGGAAGGTTCACGGCGCCTGCAGCTTTCTCTCACGCGGCAGGCGAAGTAAACGGACGCCGCTTTCGACTAAAGGATTAGACACTTCAGTCCTTTGACTGCAGATTCCGGCTGTCTCGATTTGAACCTGAGCCGTTTGAGCGGCGACCCACGAAGGTCCGGTGCACCCGGACGGCCGGAGGATCCGCCCAGGATCTTGCGTCGCGGGAAAGATCTGGACATGACCCAACCACGAGCCATCACGCGCTTCTGCGGCTCGCCGTCCCTGCACTACGTGACGATCGCGTCTCCGCTCTGCCGCGACCCGAAGCTGATCTCGAACAACATGGCGGCCGTCCTGGCGCTGTTCGACGGCCTGACGCTCGTCTGCTCCGCCGCGGCGCGCGTCGAGGGGCCGACCGATGAGCGCGGCCGAAGCACCGATGTCGACATCCTGCGCGATCCGGACTAGGACGCGGCACCATTTGGCGCCTCGCGCCGCGTTTATTTCAAAGGCATGACATGCACGCGCGACTCTGGTCCCGCCTGGCATCTCTCCGGCTTTTCGTGGCCGCCGCGATTGTCGCCCCCGCATTTCCCGCGAACGCCGCCCCTGCCGACGACGTCCCGCCGATGGTGCGCAAGGTGAAGGGCTTCGATCTCTCCCTGCTGGCGCCGGTCGAGGGTGTCACGCTGCGCCAGATCGGCGAGGCGTCGTATTATTTCGGCTTCGTCCCGCAGCTCTCGAAAGACCAGGTGCTCAACGATGTCGGCATCGACAAGGCGCATTTCGATGCGGCGGAAAAAGTCTTCACGCAGCGGATGATCGACGACAAGACGTTCACGATAACAAGCCTGTTCGGCGCCTATTCCGCCGAGGCCTCGCAGGGGCGGTTCGCGGCGTATGGGACAGCTCACATCCGCATCGATAGCTCGACGTCCTCGCCGAACGGCGTCGATAGGTAGCCGTGGGCCGGCGAGCGCACGCGCGCCAGATAGTCGGGGCTGTTGTCGGCATCGTCGGCGACGATGAGCGCGCCCGGCCTGAAGCGGCTCTCGAGCAGGCTCAGGATCTCGGGATAGAGCGCCTTGGCGCCGTCGAGCAGCAGCAGGTCGATGGTCTCGGGAAGATCGACGCGCAGCGTCTGCAGCGCGTCGCCCTGCCGGATTTCCACCAGATCGACAAGACCACCTTGCGTCAGGTTTTCCCGGGCGCGCACCACTTTGGACGGCTCGAACTCGCTGGTGATCAGGCGGCCGCCGCCGTTGTCGCGCAGGGCCGCCGCGAGATAAAGCGTCGAGAGGCCAAACGACGTGCCGAACTCGACGATCGTCCGCGCGCCGCAGCTACGCGCCAGCATGTAGAGGAGCGCCCCCGTCTCGCGCGAGACGGCGAGCGGAAGGTCCTTCAGGCGCCCGTAGAAATCGAGGTAGTCGGTTTTGCTGCGCATCAGGTGCGCCAGGTCGTCGGACCCGAGGTCGGCGAGCCCCGGGCTCGCCTCCGGCGACGCCGCGGCCGCTTCCGCGAAGAGGCGGTCCAGCAAGGGTGCGAGCGGGTCTTCGGTGAGGGTGGTCATGTCGGTCTCCAGTCCGAACCGGCGGGGCGTTGCGCCGGACTAAAAATACGACTAATCCGTCGCGTTCTCTATCGCATTGGCCGCGCGCCCCGATGACCGACCGCCCAAGCGCCTCGATCTCCTCACGAAAACAGCCGCGCCAAGCCCGCTCGGCCGATCTCGTCGCGACGATCCTCGAGGCCGCCATTCGCGTTCTGGCGAAGGAGGGCGCGCACCGCTTCACCACGGCGCGAGTGGCCGAGAAAGCCGGCGTCAGCGTCGGGTCGCTCTATCAATATTTTCCGAACAAGGCGGCGATCTTGTTTCAGCTGCAGAGCGACGAATGGCGGCAGACGAGCGAGCTCCTGCGCGACATCCTCGAAGACGCGCAACGTCCCCCGCTCGAACGCCTGCGCATCCTGGTCCACACGTTCGCGCGCTCGGAATGCGAGGAAGCCGAGGTCCGCGTGGCGCTCGATGATGCCGCGCCTCTCTATCGCGACGCCCCAGAGGCGCGCGAGGTAAGGCTGTCGGGCACCCGCACCGTCCAGGCTTTCATGCGAGAGGCGCTGCCCAGGGCTTCCGACGCGACGCGTGCCCTGGCCGGCGACCTGATCACGACGACGATGAGCCAGGTGGGAAAGCACTTTTCCGAAACGCCTCGATCCCCCGCCGAGATCGAAGCCTACGCCGAGGCGATGGCCGACATGTTCTGCGCCTACCTCAAAAGCCTTGGAGACCGCTGAGACCGCGGATACGAATCTCTCCCTAGGAAGATCGAGGTCCGGGAGCGCTAGTTTGAGGAACCCCTACGAGGTGCTCGGCGTCGCGGCGGCGGCGCCGGCGGACGAGATCCGCAGCGCCTATCGCAAGCTCGCCAAGAAGCTGCACCCCGACCTCAACCCCGGCGACAAGGGGGCGGAGGAGAAGTTCAAGGAGGTCGCGGTCGCCTACGACCTCATCGGCGATGCCGACCAGCGCAAGCGCTTCGATGCCGGCGAGATCGACGCCTCGGGCGCCGAGCGGCCGCCGCAGCAGCCGTACTATCGCAACTACGCGACGTCCGACGAGGCGCATCCCTACACGGGGGGCGACGGCTACGCGGACTTCGCCGACGGCGACGACGCGCTGGCCGAGCTGCTGCGCCGCAGCGCCCGCGCGCGCGCCAACCGGCGCGGGCAGGACCTGCACTACAGCCTGGCGATCTCGTTCGCGGACTCGATCTCCGGCGCGGAGAAGCGCGTCACCCTGCCCGACGGCGGCACGCTCGACGTGCGCATCCCGCCCGGCCTCGTCGACGGGCAGGTGCTGCGGCTGCGCGGCAAGGGCGCGCCCGGCGCCGGCCAGGGCGCCCCCGGCGATGCGCTGGTCGAGGTCGAGGTGCGGCCCGATCCGCGCTTCACCCGCGAGGGCGACGACATCATCCTCGACCTGCCCGTCTCGCTCAGCGAGGCCGTGCTCGGCGGCCAGGTGCGCGTGCCGACGGCGACCGGCGCGGTGACGATGAGCGTGCCGAAGGGCTCGAACACCGGCACCACCCTGCGCCTCAAGGGCAAGGGCGCGCCGCGCCGCGGCGGCGCGGCCGGCGACCAGCTCGTGCGGCTGAAAGTCGTGCTGCCCAAGCCGCCGGATGCCGAGCTCGAAAAATTCGTGGCGGGCTGGGATGCCGGCAAGACCTTCGACCCGCGCGCGGGGATGGCATGATGAACAGGCAAACGTTTCTCACCCACCTGTCGATCGAGACGCACACGCTCGAGGTCTGGATCAAACAGGACTGGCTGGTGCCGCAACGCGCCGACACAGAGCCGCATTTCAGCGACGCCGACCTCGCACGGGCGCGGCTGATCCAGCATCTGAAGGCCGGCATGGGCGTCAACGACGAGGGCATCGACGTCATCCTGCACCTGCTCGACCAGCTGCACGGCGTCCGCCAGGCCTTCGAGGGACTGCACGAGAGCCTGGGGCAGGAGCGGTCCTAGGTTCAAACCCAATCAGCAAAGCTCCGCGAGCGTCCGAAATTGGTGGCAAGCGGACCTACGACAAGGGCGTCCCAAGAGCCTGCTTTGCGCCCAACGCTGCAGCAGGCCGCTAGCCTGCAAAGCTGATAGCGCATTCATCGCGGTCGAGGCTTGTCGGCCGCGGACAATCGACTTTTCAAGCGCGGCGTAACGAAGTCCAGGAAGGCGCGCAGCTTCAAAGGGAGATACCCGCCAGAGTTTCGTACAAGGCTTAGCGGGAGTGTCGTTCGCTTAAAGTCCGGCAGGACGCGCGCCAACGTTCCATCACGGAAGGAAGACGCTACATGATGGGAGAACACGGAGACGACGCCAAGCCCCCCCTTGGCCACTTCGCAAGCTGCATCGGTCGAGTTGACGATTATGCGATAACGGGCCGGGACTTCGTCGTCGCTGCTAAGGCTCCATAGACCCGGCCCCGTGAAACCCTGCACGCCGACACAATCATAGCCGAGGAGATCGGTCGGCTTTATCGGCGTCCCTCGCAACTTGAGATAAGCGGGACTGGCAGCGAACACGCGATGGACGTCGCCGATGTGGGTTGCGACCATCGCGCTATCCGGCAACTCGCCGATGCGAAGCGCGGCATCAATTCCTTCTTCGGCCAGGTTCACCAAACGATCCGCAAGAACGAGGCGCACGTCGATGTCCGGATACGTCTGAAGGAAATCGGCGAGCACCGGAACTAGATGCAGACGGCCGAGTACAATTGGAGCAGTGATGCTCAGCTCGCCCTTTGGAACTATATATTCGCCCTGCACGACACGTTCGGCTTCGCCAATGTCTTCCAAGATCCGCTTGCAAGATACGACATAGGACTTGCCCGCGTCCGTTAACGTGGTCTTGCGGCTCGATCGCATCAGCAACGGTGTTTTCAGATGATGCTCGAGATCCGCGATCTTGCGGCTGACGGTCGTGAGCGGCGTTTCGAGCCTTCGAGCGGCGCCTGAGAGGCTGCCTGCTTCGGCGACCGTCACGAGGAGCGACATCGATCCCAGGCGATCCATCATTGCTCCCGGAAAATGGAAGAAAGGCTGCCGAACTTAAGGACTTACGCTTTCGATTGGTAGTCGCTTCAATCCGTGCGCAGCCTGCTGTCCCGGGCGGCCGGAGCTTTGGATGTCGAAAGCGAAGGGAATATCTGACGGCAACGATGCCGAGACTTTCGATGTCGCGGCCAACGGGATCACTCTGCGCGTCACGGCGCTGGGCAAAGGTCCCGCCGTCCTATTCGTTCACGGGTTTCCCGACACCGCTTACACCTGGCGCGCGCAGATGCAGGCGGTTGCGTCGGCTGGCTACCGAGCCATTGCGCCCGACATGCGTGGCTACGGGAGATCCTCGGCGCCCGCGGACCCGGCGCTCTACACTCCGCTTCAGACAGTCGGCGACCTAGTCGGGCTCCTCGACGCGCTTCAGATAGCGCAGGCCACCCTCGTCGGCCACGATTGGGGAGCGAACGTCGCTTGGAATGCCGCGATGATGCGGCCCGACCGTTTCACGGCAGTATTCTGCCTCGCCGTACCCTACGTGCCCCGCGGCGCAATGAGCGTTTTGGATGCGATGAGAGCGGCTGGGCGCCAAGAGGATTTCTACATGTTCGGGCAGATCCGACCGGAGGCGGACCAGGTCTGGGCCGATGCGAGCGTCACCATCCCAGGCGCCCTGTTCTGGGCCTCTGGGTCCGCGCCTGCGGAGGACGCGTGGAACCCATTCGATCCGAATCGAAGCCTGCATCGGAAGCCACCGGATCGACCTCCGCCCTGGATCGAGCTCGACTACCTCGCCCACAACATCGCCGAATTCGAACGCACGGGTTTCACGGGGCGCTTAACTACTATCGCGCCATTCAGCCGTTCTTTGATCTTTCGGCCGCATACACCGGCGCAAGGATAGCGCAGCCCTCCTTTTTCATGTGGGGCAACGCGGATGGTTTGTTCCCAGTCTATCGCCTAACGGAAGCCGCGCTGCGCGATCGCCTCCCTGGCCTGAGAGGTTACGTCGGACTCGAAGGTATCGGCCACTGGGTGCAGCACGAAGCCTCTGCAGCAGCCAGCGAGCACCTCGTGGAGTTTCTGCTCGAACTGGATCCGACATGAAGGCGGCCACCTCGATTGAACCCCAGGACGCCGCCGTTAGGGAGTAGAGAATGACCGACGATACCAGCAGCGGTTTACCCACGTTTGCCGAGCATCGCGTGCAGCGGGATGGCGGAAGCGTCTACGTCCGCGACTTCCCCGGCAACGGTGCGCCCTTCGTCTTGCTGCATGGATTTCCGGACAACTCACACATCTACGACGACTTGATTGCGCATCTGGTGGCGGGTGGTCGTAGAGCCGTTGCGATCGACTTTCTAGGCTTCGGCGCGTCCGATAAACCCGATGGCGTCCGCTACAGCTTCGAGCAGCAGCTCGGCGATCTGGAAGCCGTCGTCAACGCCTTGTCGCTGGACAGGATCGTACCAGTCGGCCACGACGCCGGCGGTCCGGCTGCCGTCAATTTCGCTATGGAGCACCCGGAGAGGACCGCTGCAGTCTGCATTGGCCGCAGATCGATGCCATCGCCGAGGTCGCTCGCATCATGCTCGCGGGCTGCTGACCACATGCGCTCGTCACACGCCATCGAAACGGAGCTTTGATGATAGGGCCGATCGCGCGCAGCTTCCGCTCAGCACGCCATACGACGGCATACTGGGAGATCGGTCCCGCCAACGGGCCACTGATGATCTTCCTCCACGGCTGGCCCGGGATCGGCCTGATGTGGCGGGCGCAGATGCAGGCGTTCGGCGCCGAGGGTTGGCGCTGTGTCGCCCCCGACATGCGCGGCTACGGCGGCTCATCGACCCCGGCTGATCCCGAGGCATACGCCATACGGGAGATCGTCCACGACATGGTTGACCTGCACGATCATCTTGGGAGGCACGCCGCAATCTGGGTCGGCCATGACTTAGGAAGCCCTGTCGCCGCGGCGCTGGCCGCGCATCACCCTTCTCGATGTAAGGGATTGGTGCTTGTCTCGGTGCCGTACCTTCCGGGTGGATTTGCGTTGGGCAGCCTTCTGCCGCTCGTCAATCGCGCACTCTATCCGTCCGACGATTATCCCGACGGTCCATGGGACTACTGCCGGTTTTACGCGACGCACTTCGAGCAGACAGTGAGCGACTTCGAGGCGGACATCCCGTCCACGCTCGCAGCAATCTACCAGCCCGGTACCGCAGCGTCGAAGGGTCGTGTTTATAGGACGGCGACAGTGACGCGACGAGGAGGTTGGTTCGGGGCAGCGCGGCGCGCGTCGGCGTTGGCGCCAGAGCCCGCGCTTTGGCCACCCGCGGATTTCGAAGCGTTAGTTGTAGCTTTCCGCGAAAATGGTTTTCGCTCAGCGAATTCCTGGTATCTGAACGATGACGCCAACACGGCCTATGCCGGCGAGGCGCCCGACGGCGGCCGGCTCAGGCAGCCCGTTCTGTTCGTGAACGGAGCTTTCGATGCGCTCTGCGATACCGGTCAAAGCCGCATCGGGGAACCGATGCGGCAAGCCTGTGCGGATCTTTCACTGACCGAGCAGGGCGGGGGGCATTGGTTGCCGTTAGAGCGAAAGCTCGAGCTGGCCCACGACATTCGCCGTTGGGCCAATGGCAGGCTGCTTTCTAAGAGCCGAATCCCGTGATCGAAATCGAGAATCAGCAATGAAGGCACCTGACACATCAGCTAAGTCACAAACCTCCAGCCCGTTTGCGTCTTGGCTGCCAAGCCACGCCGCTATCCGCGTGCCAAACTTCGACGAAGCCGTTGCCTGGTACACCACCACGCTCGATTTCCGGCTGTTGAAATCGACGTCGATCGGAAAGCTGACTTTCGGCTTCCTCGCGCCCGCAGCGGGCGAAGGCTTCAGCTTCGAAATCCTTGCTGGACCCGGCGCTGCCGAAAGGCCGCTCTATGGAGATTTGCGTGAGAGCTATGACCTGGCGGGGTGGCACCACTTAGGCATTCAAGTCTTCGACGTGGACGCGACCATCACTGAGCTGGAGCGCCGTGGCGTCTCGATCGTTACCGAGCCTCGCGACGTCCCGGCTCTTGGCCTACGCATCGCCTTCTTTGCAGACCCTTGGCGAAATCTTTTCGAGGTGATCGCTCCGATTGGGCGTTAGGGAGAACGCGACAGGGCATGAACAACGGCAGATCAGCCGTCGATATACAACGCCTGATCACTCACGAACAGGTGAAGGTTATTATAGCGATCGCCGAGGCGCGAAGCTTTTCGGGCGCTGCTGCTAAACTAGGCGTATCTCAGCCCGCAATCAGCCAGCAAGTTCGTCGTATGGAGCGCTCCGCCGGCTGCCTGTTTTTCCGGCGATCCAGCTGCGGTGTCGAGCTGACGATTGATGGTGAAGCGCTGGTGGTTTATGCCAAGGCGATACGCAGTCTCGCCGACGATTTCCGAAGCCACCTGCAGCGGACGCAAAGCGCTTCCGGCCAGCGTCTATCGGTTCGCAAAACGGATCATACATCTGCTGTGGATCGGTAGCAGCCGCTCAAGTTGCGGCTGCTAACTCCGACTTTCGTCCGGAAGCTGCCAGGCCGTAATCGGCCCACGTCTGTCGGTTTGCAAAACGGGTCGCATGTCTGCTGTGGATCGGAAGCAGCCATCACAAGCCTATCTAATTGAGCTTGGACCCTAGGCAGATGTCGCTTCAGGATATGCGGCGAAATGGCCGCCTTTCGCAGGCCCTGCCCGCTGGACTAGGCTCCGCGCGCGCCAACCAGCCCCGCGAGTGCCGTGCGTCGTCTCCTCAAGTTCCTCCACACGCTGGGTGCCGCCGGCCTGCTGGGCGCGATGGTGTCGCTCGTGGTGCTGGCGAGCGTCGCGCCGCCGCCCGCCCAACTACCCGCCTACGCGGCGGTGCGCGCCGCCATGGGTGCGATCGCCACCTGGATGTTCCTGCCCTCGATTGCCCTCGCGCTGATCGCCGGCCTCCTGTCCATCGCGACGAACCGCGCATTCCACAACGCCGGCTGGGCGTGGCTGAAGCTCATCACCGGCGTCCTCATCTTCGAGGGCGGCTTCCAGGGCGTGATGGGGCCAATGCAGCAGGAGGCCGAGCGCAGCGCCGCCGCGCTGGCGGGCAAGGGCGATGTGGCCGGGCTCGCCGGCACGCTGGGCGCCGAGCGCAACACGCTGATCGTGCTGCTCCTGGTGGCCGTCGCCAACGTGGCGCTCGGCGTGTGGCGGCCGCGGCTCACCAACCTGCCGGATTAGGCCGAACGGGGCGACGGGCGCGTCGAGCGCCAGCGCACCGCGATTCCGGATCAGAGTCGGGGGCTCTTCATGGTCAATGGCGGCCAGTGTGAACGGCGACGTGCCCTCGATGCATGGTTGCACCTTTGAGGTGCGTTTTCTTGTCGGCGACAACCACGGCTCCGGGCGGACCGGGAGGCGCGCCCCCCGAAAGGGCTGCGGCGACGCCCGCGACGTTGGCGATCGTGCCCGCGAGATTGCTGAAGGCATTGAGTTGTTTGCTTTGAGCGTCGGCCGGGCCGCAGAACGTCAATGAAGATGAGACAAGGACAGTAGATACCGTCAAGCGGGTGAGAGTAATAGGCATAGTTTCCCCGTATATTAGAGCGGGGAAGTCGCTATCGCGACCCCGCGCTCGTCGTCTGCCGACCTTAGCGAGGGCGCGAATGGGCGGCTTGTCTCTGTTTGGATACAGTCGGCGGAATATTTTCGATCCCTGGAAGGAGCGGGTGTCGATCGTGCTACCGGTCCTCTGGGAAGGGAACGCATCGAAAGAAGGGGATCAACGACGTGGAGCCTGTACTGATTGCAACGTCGCTGGACGCTCTCGGTCATTCTTTCGCGGCGGCGGCAGGGAAGTTCGGGATCAACGCCTTCGCCTTCGGCCTGATGCCGACATCCGACGAGCTCGGGGGATTGCCCCTGGTCCGCTGGCCGAACTGGATCGAGTTTTATGCGGTCAACGGATTTGCGCATCATGACATCGTCTTCGACGAGATGCAGCGGGCGCACGAGCCCTTCACCTGGAAAGAACTGAAATCTCGCCGCCCCGGCGAAGGGCTCCGCGTCTTCGATGCCTGCAGCGCGTTCGGATGGAACGACGGCTTGACCGTTCCGGTCGACCGTCCGCACCTGCGCCATGGGTTCGTGAGCCTCGCGACGCCGTCCTCGTCTCTCTCGCTGGACAGCAGCGACCGTGCCGAGCTCACGCAGCTCGCGGTGGCAGCCTACGCGAAGGTGCAGGCCCTCGCCCTCGACACCGAAAGCGTGCCCCAGCATCTCTCGGTACGGGAACAGGAGGCGTTGAGCCTCGTCGCCGCCGGCCTGAGCGACGCGAGGATCGCGGCGGCGATGTCCATATCGACGACGACGGCGCACGCTCACGTCGAGCGGGCCAAGCGCCGACTGGGCGCACGCACGCGCGCGCACGCTGTTGCTCTGGCGATGACGGCGAAGATGATCTGAATCTATAATCTGAGACTGCGTCGCCGCGAGCGAGCGGAGGCCGAAGCCCTCGCGCTCGGCATCTATCCGTGGGGCAACGGCGTCGCGCCTGCGCCGAGCGCGCCGCGTGCCGGTCGATGAAGCAGCGCGCCAGCCCGAGTCGGCGCCGGTTCCGGATTCGGCTGCGCCGCCCCGGATTGACGGCTCAGGAGAGGATGGCGTGCGGCGCGACCATCCAGGCGGCGAGGCCGCGCTCGGCCTCCATCAGCAGCTTCAGGCCGCGCAGACGTGCCACGAGGCTGCGGCCGTGCAGCAGCGGCTGCGACGGCAGCGTCGCCTGCACAGGCACGGCGCGCATCTCGTGCTCGTAGCGAAGATCGAAGGCATGAGCGCGAGGCATGGGGACGTCCCTGGGGCGGAAGCCGTCGATCATCGCCGCGCGGGCTGCATACGTGCTTAACGCCGCCTTGGCGTCGCGCGGCATGGTGAACGCGAGGTTGCCTATGCCGAGTTTGCCCGGGCGGCCGCGTAGTCGCGCATGAGCGCCTCATAGGCCTCGAGCGGCGGGAAGCGCTCGAAGCTGTGCGTGGCGGGCGTCGTCGCCCACGGCAGCTTCTCGGCGGTCCAGGTCTCGATGAACGGCGCAAACCATCGTGCGTCGTCGAGCATCGTCGCGCGCAGGTTGACGAACCCGTCCATGCCGTCGGCACGCGTAAACAGCCAGCTCATGCACTGCGGGCAGAAGAAATGGTGGATCGGGCCCTCGCCGAGGCCACCGCGCACCGGCGCGCCTCTGGTGACGGCGAACGCCTCGGTCGGGATCGCGGCGCTGAGCGAGAAGGCGCTGGCGCTCATCCGCTGGCAGCCGGTGCAATGGCAGGCCATAGTGAGCAGCGGCGGCGCGGAGATCCGCAGCCGGACGGCGCCACATCGGCAGGCGCCCTCTTGGGGCCATTTCGGTCGGGTCCCGCCAACGTTTGGCATACGACAGTCCTCCCGCATTCCGTACATGGCGTCGAGGCGACGCGCCAAGGATAGCGGGTCGGCGCAGCGCCCGCGACCGGTCCTGCGCAAAAAAAAGAGGCCGCTCGCGCGACCTCTCTTTGTTCGATGCCGTCGGACCGATCAGAACCGGTGATAGCCGCGACGCACGAGCGGACGGCGAAAACCACCACGCACGAAGGGGCGCACGAACGGACGGCGATAGACGGGACGGCCGACGCGGACGCCGACGCCACCACGCGGGCCGACGACGATGCCGATCGCGGAAGCGGGCGTGGGAATGGCGAGCGCCGCGGTGGACGCGATCAGAATGCCAGCGATGAGGGTCTTCACGATAGGATATCCTTTGGTTCTGGGTCGAAACCGGACCATCAGGCGATGGCACATTGCAACGGCCAAGTCGGCTTCGGGTTTCGACCTAGGTCATCCACGATGAAGCCATGGTGAACAGGCCGCCGGCTTCACCGAGACCGCTAGGCCTCCTCGCGCACGGCCGCCGCCAGCGCCGCCATGCTCTCGAAGCGAAAGTCAGGCTCTCGCATACCTTCCAGCAGCGGCGTCGCGCCAGCGCCGGGGCGCGCCGCGTGCCGGTCGATGAAGCAGCGCGCCAGCCCGAGATCGGCGGCGGTGACGTGATCATGAAACAGCCCCTGCGCCGTATGCAGGATCTTGCCCTTGCCGATGCCGCGCTCGGCGAGCCGCGCGAGCATGTAGTCGAAGCCGGCCCGGTCGGGCTTGTACACGCCCGTCTCCTCGGCGGTGAAGACCGCATCGAAGGTGACGGAGAGCTTGGCGTTGCTCGCCGCGAAGGACGCATTGTCGACATTCGACAGGATGACGAGCTTGGTGCGCTGCTTCAGCTCGGCCAGCGCCGCGGCGCTGTCGGGAAACGCCGGCCAGTCGGGAACGCTCGCGCCGAAGGCTTGCGCTTCCTCCCAGCTCACCGGCCGGTCCCACGCCTCGGCGAGGCGCTTGTAGACGATCGCGAGAATGTCGCGATACGGCTTGGTCGGCGTCGCGCGCTGCTGCGCGCCCTCGAAGTGCCCGAACGCCGCGATCACGTCGTCGCGCGCGGGCGGCGCCGGCAGCTTTTCGAGCAGCGGGGCGAGCGCTTGGAGAAGGCCCGTCTCCCAATCGATCAGCGTGCCGTAGCAGTCGAAGCTCAGAACCTCGAAATCACGCAGTCGCATGGTGCGAATCCCTTCCGAAAGAGCTCGATGGCTGGTCGCTTGGCGTAGTCGTAGGCCTAAAAAAAAGAGGCCGCTCGCGCGGCCTCTCCTTCGCTCACAGCAGGGGCGATCGATCAGAACCGGCGATAGCCGCGACCGTAGAAGCCGCGGCGGTAGCCGTAGCCACGATAGCCGAAGCCGCGACGATAGCCGTAGCCGCCGTAGCCACCGCGGTAGCCGAAGCCGCCGACACGGACGCCGACACCGCCGCGCGGGCCGACGAAGATGCCGATGGCGGACGCCGGGGTGGGGATCGAGAACGTCATGGTGGCGGCGACGAGGGCGCCAGCGACGATGGTCTTCACGGGGGTCATAAGGTTCCTCTAAACTGGTTTGAGACCGCAGGTTTCGCGGTATGGGCACGCCAAACGATCCACACGGCTGCAGGTTGCCAATAAGATCACCCCCATGAAGCTGAGGTGAACGGGAGTCACGCGCCACGCGGCGCCTCATTTCGTCCCGCCAGCCGGTGGCGGCGCACCGCCAAGGTGGTGCCGACCGAGGCCGCGACGATGCAGGCGATCGCCGCCCATTGCACCGGCCGCAAGTGCTGCCCGAGCAGCACGAGGCCGACGAGCGCGCCGATCGCCGGCTCCAGGCTCAAGAGCACGCCGAAGGTCTGGCGCGGAAGATGCCGCAGCGCGAAGATCTCGAGCGAATACGGCACTGCGCTCGACAGCACCGCGACCACGATCCCGGTCGCCAGCAGCCCGGGATCGAGCAGCGTGCGCCCCGCCGCGACGAGTCCGAAGGGCAGCACCGCGAGCGCGCCGATCGCCAGGCCCAGCGAGACCGCCTGGCCGCCATCGAGGTGGGACAGGCGCTGCCCGGTGATGATGTAGGCGGCCCAGAACACCGCGCCCATCAACGCGAAGGCGATGCCGACGGGATCGAGCGCGCTGGCGACACCATGCAGCGGCAGCAGCAGCGTGACGCCGAGGATGGCCAGCGCGATCCAGGCGAGATCGAGCACGCGCCGCGAGGCGGCCAGCGCCACCGCGAGCGGCCCGGTGAACTCGATCGCGATCGCAAGCCCGAGCGGGACCGTGCGGATCGACATGTAGAAGCAGAGGTTCATCAGCCCGAGCATGGCGCCGTAGAGCGCGATGCGGCCGGCGTCGCGCCGCGACAGGCGGTGCCGCCAGGGCCGCCGCAGCGCGACCAGGATCAAGGCCGCGATCGTGATGCGCAGCGTCGTGGTGCCGGCGGCGCCGACGGTGGCGAACATCGCATGCGCGAAGGTGGCGCCGAGGCAGACCGAGGTCATGCTGCCGACGAGCGCGAGCGGCGCGAGGGCGCCGGGCGTCGCGGTCTTGAGGGGCGGCGCGGCGCAGGCGGCATCGGTCGACATGGGCACGGTCGTAGACCGCCACGGCCGACGGGTGTCGGCAAAAACAGGCACGACAGCAGCTGATTTCGGCTTTATTGTGCAGATAATGACCGATTCCGCCACCCTCGATCGCTTTGACCGTGCGCTGCTCGACCTCGTCGCGCGCGACAACCTCACGCCCGCGCGCCAACTTGCCGGCCAGGTCGGCCTCTCGGAGAGCGCGGTGCTTCGCCGCCTGCGACGCCTGCGGGCGGAGGGGGTGATCACCGCCGACGTCGCGATCGTGCGCCCCGCGGCGCTCGGCCTGACGCTGACGATGCATGTGCTGGTGCAGATGGAGCGCGAGAACTCCGCCGTGCTCGACGCCTTCGCGCGAAAGATCCTGCGCCGGCCGGAGGTGCACGGCGCCTGGTACGTGACGGGCGACAGCGACTTCGTGCTGCTGGTGCGCGTCGCCGACATGGCCGCCTACGAGCACTTCTCGCGCGCCACCCTCAACGACGACCCCAACGTGCGCGCCTTCCGCACCCTGATCACCATCCGCGCGCTGGTCGACCACGACGCTCCGCCGAGCCGCTGACCGCGTCGCTGGCCCATGCACGGGACGCTTGCCACGCCCCGACCGACTCGCTATGGAGGCTCCCTCGCGGGGCCGGCCGATCTGTGCCGCCCGAACGCGATGCGCCCGTAGCTCAGCTGGATAGAGCACTAGACTACGAATCTAGGGGTCAGGAGTTCGAATCTCTTCGGGCGCGCCACTAACCTACTGAAATCATTGATGAAATCGGATCGAAGCGTATCAGCTTTGTTCCTTTCGGTTCCTTGGTACCTCACCGGTACCTCGGTTCCTCTGTCGTTACCTCGGCAATGATCGCCCGAGTCCGCCTTAATTGTTATTACGAGCAGGTAGAATATCACATCTGCTTAGCTTCTCCTAGGAAAACACGCTTGCGGATCACATGTAATAACTCGGCTGAAGGCGCAAAATAAGCCTCTGTTTTTTCTTTTGCGCAACGGAGCGATCCCCGGCTGCCGGGGTGATAAACATCCCGATCGTAAAGCCCTGAATTGACCGGCACTGCCGGTCCCCGCTTTCTTATACCGGTCAGCGGATGCTCGTGAATGGCTTAGAGATCGACGTTTTGCGGATGTTGTGAGTTCGTGAAGTCCGCTTCAGCCTCAAGAGACGGCTTTCAAAACGCGGATCTTGGGCGCGCAGCCTCCGAGACCCGCGGCCAAAGCTAGATTGTGAGTGGGTAACGTCGAAGAGGACGAGCAGCTTTGTGGCGCTAGAGCATTTTCCCATCAGGTGGCGTCGTATCCTGCGGCAGCGAGGTAGGCTTGGCATTCGGCCGGCCCGAAGCGCTCGATTGCTTCCGCGATGGTCTTCCAGAGCGCCGTGATGGTTCGTGGTGCGGCGGCGCGCAGCAGGGCCTTCAGCTTCGCGAACGCCATCTCGATCGGGTTGAAGTCCGGCGAGTAGGCCGGCAGGTAGAGCAGCTTCGCCCTCGCCGCCTCGATCGCCTCGCGGACGCCGTCCACCTTGTGCGCCGGCAGGTTGTCCATCACCACGATGTCGCCGGGGCGCAGCTCCGGCACGAGCACCGTCGTCACGTAGGCGCGGAAGGCCGGCCCGTCCATCGCGCCGTCGATGAGCATCGGCGCCACGAGACCGCGGGTGGTGAGGCCGGCGGTGAAGGTCGTCGTCTTCCAATGGCCGTGCGGCACCGCGGCCCGGCAGCGCTCGCCTCTCGGCGCCCGTCCTCGCAGGCGCGCCATCTTGGTCGTCGCGCCCGTCTCGTCGATGAAGACGAGCGTGTCGGGATCGAGGTCGAGCTGGCCTTCGAACCAGGCCTCGCGCGCCGCCTTCACGTCGGCGCGCTGCTGCTCGGCGGCGTGCGCGGTCTTTTTTTATACGTGATGCCGCGCCGGTCGAAGAAGCGCCAGATCGTCGTGAGGCCGAAGCGCGCATCGCGCGCGTCGATCAGCTTCGTGCGCAGGTCCTCGAGCGTGACGTCGGGAGCGGCCGCGACCTCGGCGAGGATGAAGTCGGCATGCGCCTCGATGCGGTGCGACCGGCGATCGCCGCCCTGGCGCGCCGGCGCCAGGTTGCCGGACGCCTTGCGCCGGCACCAGCGGATCGCGGTCGTCGGGCTGACCGAGAAGCGGGCCGCCGCCTGGCGCCGCGAAAGGCCGCCATCGACGACGGCGACGACGCGTTCACGAAGATCGAGCGACAACGGCTGGCCCATGCGTGCCGGCCTCCTCGCGCCAGCACGAAGCTTGAATCAGGCCGCAGCCGATTCGGGAATCCCACCACGAGTCCCGCCGATCGGAAAGTGCTCTAAGTCATCGAGAACTCGCGTCACTCCGCAGGCTAGCTCGGTCGCCTTCGCGCAGTCATCACACACGGAGCCGCTTCGTGATGCCGTGTATCGTAGCGGAGCTCTTCCGGCAGCCGTACAACGACGCAATTGTCAGTGGACGCGCAGCAAAATATGCCGAGGTAACTACAATTTTACGTAATGATTTAAAGTCCAATTCACCATCGCCAGTCTAATTCCCTAGCAGTCACAAGGGGACGGCTTTTGGAAGTAGAAAACAGATGCATAGACATAGCCGGCTATCTAAAGGTCGCTATTCTCGACTCAGACCCCATATTTGGCGACAGATTGAAGATTCTTTTGAACATTCTCGGATTCAGAAGTATCGTTTCAATGCAGTCGCCAACTGGATTTTCTTGTCTCGCCGATACGGCAGGCTTCGATCTGGTTTTCATTGAGATAGCAGAAGACTTCGACCAAGTTTGGACCGGGATAAAACGTATTCGCGATCGAGGCGTTTTGATCGTTGGCGTAAGCGAGGACCGTGGTGGAAGAGATTGGCTTTGGGCCGTCCGGCGTGGCGCTGATACAATCCTGCTGAAACCTTACTATCCGCATCTCCTGCGGGAAATGTTGCTGCATCTCGTCGAAAGCGAGGCGGCACGGCGCTGTCGACTCGTACAGCTACCGACCCGTCGGCGATAACGAAGAGCCAATCTAGATTGACATTGCGTCGTTTGCACGTTTGACGAGTTCCCGCTTCGTGGGACACCAAACGGTAGCCGCCGCCGCGTAAAGCTGAGCCCTATCCGATCGAACGACCGGAGTTGCAACGGGACCTCAAAGCGAGGTTGGCCTGCGAAATGCGGCGCGCGCCGCTGGCCTTACGAGCTCGACTGAAGGATTTTGTTAACTCGTGGCCGTTTGAGGCCATCCGCCACTTTGCGGCTCCGATGTTACTTTTGGAGCCTGCTCTAGCGGGGCTCAGCGTCGAACCCTTCCACCTTTTTCGCCACCTCAACGAACAAGTGTTCCGCTTCCACGAGCGGGAGTTATATACGTGCCTGACCCAGATCGAGGCGATGGGCTAGGTTCTCTC
This sequence comes from Beijerinckiaceae bacterium, assembly GCA_965277735.1. Classification (GTDB taxonomy): domain Bacteria; phylum Pseudomonadota; class Alphaproteobacteria; order Rhizobiales; family Beijerinckiaceae; genus RH-AL1. The sequence continues at coordinate 543,304 of CBDIDO010000003.1, read as the reverse complement.
CATCGGCGGAGCGGACCCATGTTGAAGCATTTCGACAGCCTCTTTGATCTCATGGACGCGTTCCCCGACGAACAGTCTTGCATCGATCACCTTCGTTCGATCCGCTGGCGCGACGGCGAGTCGTGCCCTTATTGCGGCGGCGTTCGCATCATGCACTTCAGCGATAAAAAGACGTTCAAGTGCAGCGACTGCCGCGAGCGTTTCTCGATTAAAGTCGGCACGATTTTTCAGGACACAAAGCTTCCGCTGCGCAAGTGGTTTCTGGCCATTGGTTGATCAGCAACCATTCAAAAGTCATTGCCAGCACGACCCTCGCCAAGGACCTAAAGATCACGCAAAAGTCCGCTTGGTACATGCTGCATCGCCTTCGCCATGCGGCCCGCACGCAATCGTTTGCAGCGCCACTGTCTGGCAAGGTCGAGGCAGACACGACGTTCGTCGACGGCAGAGAGAAAAATAAGCACGCCAGCAAGAAAACGCCCGGCTCCCAGGGCGGCGCGAACAAGGCCGTCGTTCTCGGCATCATTGAGCGCGACGGCGAGCTGCGCACGGCTAACGTCTCCGACACCAAAGCCAAAACGCTACAGGATGAGGTTCGAAAGAACGTCAAGGCGAAGTCGGCCGTCCTGACTGACGAGGATCGCGCGTTCGCGGGACGTACCGCTTCAATACCCGAGAGTTGACCGTCGCCGAGCACACAACGCGCGACTAAGGGGCTGACGAGCTCCTTCCACCAGGCTTTTCCCTTTCCTGGGTTTTGGTGGACGCCTTCGGCAAGGACTTCGTGCATCTCGCCGTCAATCACTCCGCTGGCCAGTATGTTCGCATGGGCGGCTTCACACGAACTCAATCGAGTCCGTCGTCGGCGACTTCTTTGGGCCACGTTCGAGCGAAGCGATCCTTCGTGGATTGGCAAGCGGACGTTCGGGCCCACCGACCGGTGGTTTCGCGCCCAAATACGCCCTTCACATGCGTCGGGGGGGCCTGATAGCAGCCGTTCGCCGTTCGAAGCATTAAACCCTTTGGAATCACTGCATACGGCCGCCATCAAAAAATCATTCCTGCGGTTGTTTTCGAGGCCAAGATGCGGGTCGCTCGCCCATGCCATGCGGACGCTCCTATCCTGATTAAATTGAGGTTTTCGCGATCTTGCCTAGGGCCAAGTCGCAACTTTTATCTGCCTATCAGCCTGCCACGCAGGTTGTTCTCGACTCCAGCCCGTGTATTGGGCACATTGCCTCCCCGGAACGACGCGCCGGTTACTCGCGGCGTAGTTTTGTAGGTTGCAGGGTGTACGTTCCTCCCTATCCGCCGCGGCCCGCGACCCAGGCTTCCTCTCTTCGGCTGCTTTGGACAGCCCCGCGCAACGTCATCGCCGCCTGGCCGAACTTCTGCTTCGACTTGCCCAGCTTTTCATTTCGTGTATTTCGACAAAGCGTGCACGTCCTCTCGACGCCTGAGACGGTGAAACAGATCTTCGTTGACGAGGGCGCTCTCTACGAAAAAAAAACCTTGCAGCAGAAGGCCGCGCTGGCGCCGTTGATCGGCGACGGCCTTTTCGTGAGCGAAGGAGAGACCTGGCAAAAGCGTCGGCGGGTCGTATCTCCCGCAACCCACATCTCCAAGTTGCCGGAGTTGGCGCCAGCGATCACTGCGGGAGCAGCGGCGCAACGCATCGACTGGCTCGCTCGTGACGGCGAGGAGATTGACGCACTCGCAGCGATGGCCGAACTCACTGCCGGCATCATCGGCACCGCGATATTTGGTCAGCACCTCGCCAAAGCGTCCACGCGTCGCCTCGTCGAGGCTTTTGGCGTGTACCAGAATTTGATCCGCTATCTCGACGTGCTCTCGTTCATCGGCCTTCCCTCGTTCGGCCTGCGCTGGCAGGGCCCCAGGGTGCGGCTCGCCGCTAAGCGCATCCACGTGATCCTTGACGAGCTGCTCGACGGGGTGACCAAGGCGGACGCGATCGACGACTGCTCGTTGGTTCGCTCAATGCGCGAGGCAGTCGGCAGTGGCGCTGCGGCGGCTATGGATCACACGGCGTTTCGCAATGAAGCCGCCGTGCTTTTCATGGCAGGCCACGAGACTACAGCAAACACCCTCGCTTGGGCCTGGTTTCTGCTGTCGCAGGATCCCGTAAGTGAGGCGTGCCTGCACGCTGAGGTCGATGCCGTCCTGGGTGACCAGCCGGCGGGGTATGCCGACTACAGGAATCTGCCATACACCAGGGCTGTCATCGAGGAGACGCTGCGGCTCTACCCGCCCGTACCGATCCAAGCAAGACAGGTGACCCAAGACGGAACGATCGGTGGCAAATTTATAAAAAAAGGCGATCTCATTATGCTGAACGCCTGGATTATGCACCGTCATCGCACACTCTGGCCCGACCCCGACGCGTTCACTCCAGAGCGCTTCCTGCCAGGTGGCGGCGCGCCGCCATCGCGCTACGCCTACGTGCCGTTTTCGATCGGCCAGCGCGTCTGCACCGGCGCTGCGTTCGGCCTGTTAGAGACGACGCTGTGCCTGGCGACCCTCGCGCGTCGGGTGCGGCTTCGCTTGAGGCCCGGCTGGGTAGTAAAACCAACCTGCCGGCTGAGCCTACGGCCGGGCAAGCACTTGCCGATGACGATCGAGCATCGGATTTTTCCTTGATGGAGGTTTCCGCATGAAGGATCAGGCCATTTTGGCCGCCTATAGTGTGTTGAAGGCGCTGCCGTCGCAGTGCGTCTCTGAGTTCGGCGCGGCGGCTTCAATAATTCCACGAAGAATGTTCAAACCTACCACCAGACACTTGCGGGAGCTATTTTCTGCGTTGCGGCCTGACTGGGCCGACGATCCGGCGCTGATCGAGGCCGCTGCACGCCGCGCCTGGGCCAATGCCGCGCGGGTTTATGCCGAGGTGCCCAGCTGCTACCGCATCGTCAAACGAGGGCGTGTAGCCTTCGACGGCATCGAACATCTCGACGAAGCGATGGCGAGCGATGCGCCAGTCATCGTCGCTTTTGTGCATACCGGCAACTGGGAGGCGATCGGCATCAGTCTCGTCAACCGCTATGCGCCGGCGCGCCGCTTCCTTGCGATCTACGATCCGCCAAGAACGGCGGCAAATGCAGCAATCATTGTGCACGAGCGCGCGAAGATGCCGGCTGACCTGGTTGCGCTCTCGCCAACGGTGTGGCGCAAGGTGCTCGCCCGCTTGCGCGAGCCCAGCGGGACGCTGTGGATTGCCGTCGACGAGGTAGCGGCGGGCCGCGTGACGGCGCCATTCTTCGGCCGCCCGCCAAGCCTTGCCAACAACCTCGGCAAGATCGCGCGCCTTGCGATGCGGACCGGCGCCATCGTGGTGCCGCTCTACGGCGAGCGCCACCCGCGCCAGCGTTTCACAATGCACGTTCTACCAGCGATGAAGTATGTAGGTGATGCTGGCGACGACGCGGTGGCGCTCGCCGCCGTTATGCAGATCGAGCAGGTGCTGGCGCCCCCGATCCTCCGGCTAATCGACCAATGGTACATGGCGTTATTTTTCCACGATACTGCGCTGTTGCCGCAGAGGTCGGCCTGAGGCGCAGCAACCAAAGTTAGCAGCCCCGTAACGATTTTGTCCTCAGTTGCCCCGATATAAGTGCATCCAATGCAACGTCGTGCTGCGCGAGACATCGACGCTTGGTGCGAGCACGACGTTGCAATCTGAGGACAGGGCAGCTCCCTAACTCGGCACGCTCTGCAAATCGGCACCCAGAGCAAAACTGGCCAGCGAGCGGTCGCGTGAGATGGCCGCGGCATTGAGGCAAGGACCGCGCGTTCGCACTACCTGCTCGACGATGTCAGCGGCGACAAGCACGCCGCCCGCGGCCACGATTTCCTCTCGAACTTTGTCGGCTGCCTGCGCGTGTGACGGATCGTTCATCACCGCCGCGATCGCCGCTTCGAGCCGTCCGGCGTGTGCCAGCGGTCGGCACACGGTTCCTGCACCAGCCCGCCGGACGCGCGCCGCGATCGCGCCCTGCTCGTAGGCCAATGGTACGACAACGAGCGGCACCCCGTGCGCGAGCGTATCGAGAACGCCGTTCATGCCACCATGCATGATTGCGACATCGCTCTGCGGAAGTATCTCCGCGTAGTCAACGAAATCGTGTACAGCCGCGCGGCGCGAAAGTCGCTTCGCGTCAGCAGGCGCAAGGCGACCTCCATGGGCGATCGTGAGGTCTAGATCGAGCACCTCGGCGGCGTCGGCGATCCACTCGAAAATCTCGCCGCGATGGCCCTGGAGCGATCCTAGAGAAGCGAAAGCGCGCCGACGCCCCTGCACTCGCCGCTCCGATCCGCGAGCCGGCGACGGGTCACGAAGAGGTCCGCAATAGTGAAAGCAGCCGATGAGAGATCGACGCGGAAAATCCAGCGAGGGCGTTAACTGCGCGATTTGGGCATAACCGGAAGCCCAATCCTGTGTCCGCCTTTGAGGGGAAAGGTCCCAGCGCTCGGCATAGCTCTGGATCACCTCGACCATCGGCCGTTGCGCCCGCTCGGCGATCCATTGAACGGCCACGTTGGCGCGACGGTGCCAGCGACCGGACTGATGTGACCAGCCGACAAAGGGCGACGTGTCTCCGGGAGCCCAATTCAACGGCAAGGCGGCGGCAACGGAGACGTAGGGCAAGCCAAGGTGGTGCGCGACCAGCCCAACTGCCGGCTCGATCCAATCGCCAACGATCGCATCGATGCCCAGAGGCTGCAGAGCCGATGGCAGAGACTCGCAAAACATCCTCGCACGTTGCGCAAAATCCCGGATCAGCGGGCGGATCCCAATAAGACCTCGCACACGACCCGCTCGTTTGAGCGCGTCCTCCAGCGAAAATGACGCGCGTCCCGCTAAGTCGAGAGGCAGGAAGTCGAGCCCGAAAGAATTGATGACTGGAGCGCATTCGGGATGATCAAGGAAGGTCGCTGCATGCCCGCGCCGCTTGAGTTCTCGCGCCAACGCAGCAAGCGGCGCGATGTGCCCACTCGCTGGAACGCAAATGAATGCAAAATGTGCCAAGCCGATTCAAACCCAAATGCGGACACGTCCGCGCGGCTCACTTATAACCCCGTAGGGAAGTCCACAATCATGTTTTGATATCGAGTGAGGCAGTCTCACATGGGGCAGTGACTCTCGTTATTGTTCGCGTACAGTTTTTGGCGCGGAAGCCCCCTTCGGACCTGTTTCCGCCTGCCCGGCAACGTCTTTGCCCTTCACGGTATCCTCTTGCTTGGAAATGAAAGCAACGATCGCACCCTTAAACGGCGCAAGGATCATCGGTAGGTGAAGCGTGACTGTCGCCCTGTCGTCAGTCACTGCGACTGTCGCCGTTGCCCTTTGCCCAAGTGCCTTGACGCTGAAATGAGCGGTGTCGCCCTCCCAATACATTTTTGTATCACCAATTTTTTCGATCTTGACCGTTTGTTTGAGCGTCTCAAACCGCTCAGTGATACGTTGCTTGACAGCTACGATCCCCAGATCGTGCTTAGTTGTCAGAATGATTGGCTCCGCCATCGTCGGCTCTAGGTTTTCTCGTTCGCGTCGGCCTGGCGCGCGGGTAACGATGCTGCGGCTTAAAGTAAGGCTACCGTCAAGATACCAGACCTTAGAATCACAGACTTTACGTTCTCGATAGTGCAAAGCCCGCGGGCCATTCGCCTAGGGATGTAGGCCCCCGGGCGCGTCGCCGGAAAGCCACGTTTCAAATTGGCGCAAAGCGCTCAATGAATGCGTCCACCGACAACAAAGTCACTGCGGCGATCTCGGCTTGCACCTTCTCGGTTGGCCAATCCCACCAGGCGATCTTCAGAAGACTTTCGATCTGCGTGCTAGTGCAACGATAGCGGAGAATGCGTGCCGGATTGCCGACAACCACCGCGTAAGGAGGCACGGCTTTCGTCACGACGGCGTTTGCTGCGACGACAGCGCCCGAGCCGATTGTTACCCCGGTTAGGACGGTAGCGTAGGCACCCAGCCAGACGTCGGAGCCGATCACGATGCCGCCGCGGCCCTCGTGATCGTCGGCGCCCTCATCGGCGCCCGGCCAGTAGTCGGCAAGCAACTTGAACGGGTAGGTGCTGACGAGGTCGGTTCGGTGGTTTCCAAGCAGGAAGGAAACGCCGGGCGCGATCGAGCAAAACCTGCCGACCGATAGATGCCCATAATCCTGGTCGAAAACGGTGGGTGCGCCGTAGCTGTGCTCGCCGATCTTCCAGCCGTATCGATCGATCTCTTCCTGCAAGCAGGTACGCGTTGCGAGTGGAAATTCCATAATGACCTCGGTGCTTATCAGATCACAATCTTCATGCTGCGGAAGCGGGTCAAGTCGGGAAACTTATCATAAGACGTGCGTCGATGGGTGCGCTACCGCCGGCGATGCCGTGCTCATCGCCACCCCAGATACAATTATTACATTCCGGGCGTGCTCAAGAACGCCGCCCTTAAGTTCTGAAACGATCGGCGGTTTCTCGGCGAGCACCAGAGGCAACTTCCGCCCAACATCGTCGTTACGGTCGGCAGAGCGACGGCATCGGCGTGCCTCGCTTCTGATCTGCCGCTGGCTCGAATCCTACGATTGGACTCTCTATGACTACGGGTACCGTGAAATGGTTCAACGGCGACAAAGGCTATGGCTTCATCCAGCCCGACGGCGGCGGCCCCGACGTATTCGTCCATATCTCTGCCGTCGAGCAGGCCGGCTTGCGAAGCCTCAACGAAGGCCAGAAGCTGTCCTACGAAGTCGTTGCCGACAAACGGTCCGGGAAGGCCTCAGCGGGCAACCTGCGCGCAGAATAGCGCCGAAACAACCGATCCGGTGCTCCCGGGCCTGACGTTGCTGGGACGCCGTCCTGCTTAGACTCTTCCGAGGTCACGTTGCGGACGGCCTTCCGATCCGTATTGCGTCGTCGCCCTCGTCGACCAGATCGAAGGTTTGCGACGCCGCCCTCGCCCAAGACTGGGCGCTAGGCGCAAGAGAATGATCAGGTGCATGGCGCGAAAGCCGGACCAATCTAAAACGCACCCGAGATACGATGATGCTCTCTGCGTCGGCTGACCGCGGCCTCAAATTGCGAGATCGCTGGCGAGATCGAATGAGGTTGTGCCCATTCGACGATTGCGCAATAGATGAGCAATGGCGCTAACCGAAAACAGGGCTGCGGCGGTTCCCGACGCGCAGCGTCGTCGTATATTGAAGATCTCGGCAGACCTGTTTGCTGAGAAGGGTTACCAAGCGGTTGGTGTAGCCGAAATCGGCGAACGCGTCGGCCTTGGGCGAGGTGCCCTCTACTACCATATCGGTAGCAAGGAAGAACTACTCTACGACATCATTATTGACTACATCAGCGAGCTCGTTGCAACCGGCAACGTAATCCTTCGCGACACCACCGATCCGCGAGACCGCATCGACCGCTTGAGCCGCCACATCATGCAAGTCGTCAGTGCGAATATGTCGGAACTCTCGGTCTGCTTTCGACAATCCGACTGTTTGACAGGGACCCGTTATGACTCGGTGGCACGGCTTCACTCTGAGTACGAGGGTATCTGGCGGAAGGCCTGCGAGGATGGCGCGCGCCGCGGCGTGTTTCGACGCATTCCTCAAGTCGCGCTGAAGGGGCTCCTGGGAATGTACTTCCACGCCTTCCTTTGGCTCGACCCAAAGGGCAAATGCAGCGCCGTGGAAATTGCTGACATTTTCACCGATATCGTTTTGCGTGCGCTCGCGCCGGCCGCATCCGTAAAGACCGCTCGACGCTAACCGGGCGCGGAACGCTCTCGCGCCACGAAACTTCTCAGCTTTGCCATCGCCAGTCCACCTATCACCGGGCCTGGCACCAGTGCCGCGAAGACCCACTGCCAGCCTCCGGCCCAGCCAGCGATGGTCGGTAGCGTCAGGATCGCCAGGATCGTCACAGCGTATCCGGCGCCGAGCTGAACGGTGAGCGCGGTGCCGACGAACTTGGCGCCGGATTCCGTCACGATCGCCGAGAACTGCGCCGAGTCCGCGACAACGGCGGCGCCCCAGATCAGCCCGACGGTCAGGAACAGCCAGCTCGGGGCGACGAAAACGAAGCCGATCAGCGCCGCGCAGGCGCCTGAGATGGCGAGCAGCGCAATGGTGGTGATCGGCCGGCCGATGCGATCTGCCACCGAGCCCGCAACAATGCAGGCCGGGGTGCCGGCAGCGATAACGAGAAAGGTGATTGTCGAGGCCAAGGCTGGGTCCGGATGGCCCAGGGTCTTTAGACGATCGGTGACGAAGAACAGCAACCAGCTCCACATTGCGTAGAGCTCCCACATGTGGCCGAGATAGCCCGTGGTGCAGAGCAGGAAGCGCTTGTCGGCAAGCGCCGCGCCGACTTCGCTCGGTTTGAAGCCCACCTTCGGAAACGGATACGGCCCCTCGCGCAGCGCGAACAGGATCAATGCGGCGCCGGCGAAGGTCGCGAGGCTCGTCGCGACGATGACACCGCGCCACCCAACGCCGCCGGCCGCGTTAATCGCGTGCGGCATCGCCGAGCCGAGCGTCAGGGCGCCGATCACGCAGCCAAGCGCGATGCCGCGGCCCTTCTGGAACCAGGTCGAGATGAATTTCAGCGACGGCGGATAGACGCCGGCAAGCAGGACGCCGGTGAGGACGCGCAGGATCACCGCCTGCTCAGCATCCTGCGCGACGAGCAGCAGGATGTTGACGATGCCAACCGCAGCGGCGGCACCCGCCATCAGGACACGCGGCGCAAGCAGGTCGGAGAGGCTCGTCACCGCCGACAGCATAGCGCCGATGATGAAGCCGAGCTGCACCGCGATGGCAAGCCATACGGATTCGTTGGCAGTAACGTGCCAGTGCTCCTTGAGCTGCGGCATCACCGCGGTCGCCGAGAACCATGTCGTCAGTGTCAAAACCACCGCGACGCTGAGCTTGGCGAGCGCCAGCATCCGGGCGCGGACGTCGTCGTTGCGGCCCGAGGCCTCGACGTGCAGCGTCAGCGGTTCGGTCGCAGACATGGCGTTTCCTTTGTCTGTGCACGATCCAGGTCGTCAGCCTTCAAGATCGACGCTCGTGTACCGATTGGTCCAATGGCCGAAACCTTGAGGGCGGGTCAAGGAAAAACACCTGCCCGTGCTCGCGCGAGACTAATGGTAGAGGCTCGGATCGGGTCCTCGAAAGGGTGTAAAGCCGTTGCGGTTCGGCATAACGATCTTCGGTAGCGAGACCTTGTCGAGAACGGTGTCTTCGGGAACCACATGGCCTTGGGACAGGATGTAGGCGCACAATGCGTAGACTTCGTCGTCGCTCAGCGACCCGGGCTGGGTGAATGGCATCGCGCGCTTGATGTAGTCGAACAATGTCGTTGCGTAGGGCCAATAGCTCTCCGTCGTCTTCATCGGCTTCGCCTGAGTGAGCGAGCCACGCCCACCGACCAGCGGCAGGCCGCCCGTCGCCTTCACGCCCTCCAGCTTCTCGCCATGGCACATCGCGCACTTCGCCTCGAAGACCTTTCGGCCATCGGCGACCGAGCCCTGGCCGGCGGGCAGCCCGGCGCCGTCGGGCGGGATCGAGAAGAACTTCGCCAGCTCCTCCGGCGTCGCTTTCTGGCCAAGTTGCGGGCTGGTGTCGGGGGCCGCCTGGCCGTGGCAGGTCGCCGGGAGCGTCAGCGCCAGAGCGACGGCGACAAGGCTAAGACGTCGTCGCAAGACCAACCTCCCCATTCGAATCAACCTGCCACGTCTGAATGCCGTTGTAGTGGTAGACATAATTGACGCCGTAGAGCGCCACGAGCTGCTCGTGCGTCGGCTGGTGGTAGCCAAACTCATCCGTGCATCGGCTCGTGAGTCGCGCCGACTGACCGTGCCAGTCCCAGGGAAAATGGAAGCGCACCGTACATTTCGGCTGCGATACGCCGGCAATCTGCGCCGGATACCAGGTCGAGCCGCCGTCGAGCGAGATCTCGACAGACTGGATGCGTCCGCGGCCCGTCCATGCAAAGCCGGTTATGTCGACAGGGCCGTGCGCGCCGAGCTTCATGCCGCCGGAGGGCGAGGTGATCACCGATTTCGCTTCCATCACGAAATTGAACTGATCGGCGATGCCGTTGGCTTTCAAGTCGGTGTACTTCGAAGTCTCCTCGCGCGTCATGAACGGGCTGTCGCTGACCTGGATGCGGCGCACCCACTTGATGTTCATGTTGCCTTCGTAGCCGGGCAGCAGCAGGCGCAACGGATAGCCCTGCTCGGGCCGGATCGCCTCGCCGTTCTGGCCGTACGCGAGAATGGCATCATCGAGCATCTTCTCGATCGGGATCGAGCGCGTCATGACCGCGGCGTCTGACCCTTCGGCGACCACCCATTTCGCGTTTCCGGCGATGCCCGTCTCGCGCGCGAGCGTCGCGAACGGGACGCCGGTCCATTCCGAGGTGCTCAGTAGGCCGTGCGAGGTCTGCACGTTCTTCGCGGTCGGCCTCTTCCATTCGCTCAGAGTGTTGCCGGAGCACTCGATGAAGTGCTTGCGCGTGACGCTCGGCATACGCTTGAGGTCGGCCATGCTGAAGCGCATCGGCGTGTTCACCATGCCGTGCACATAGAGCATGTGCTTGCTCGGATCGATCGTCGGATAGCCGTTGTGACTGCGCTCGTAGTGCAGGCCCGACGGCGTGATGTTACCGACGAGATCGGCGAGCGGCGTGTAGGACCACGAGGTGAGCGGGTTGGGATTCTCGGCGAGAACCCGCCGCGCGTGCTCGAAGGGCGAAGGCTTGCCGTACCCGTCGTTGGCGCCGACCGGCGTGCCGGGCACCTTCGTCGAGTCGGGCGGCGCGTCCTCGGCGCGCGCCGCCAGCGGCATGGTCGCGGCTGCGGCCGCGGCTCCGGCGAGAAGTCGCCGCCGGCCCATGTCGGGTGCAGTGAAATCGCGCCTCGGGTCGCCTTGTCTATCGTTGCTCTTCATCTGTTCTCGCACCAGTTTGCCCTCATACCGTCTTTCACCCTGGCGTGATACCGAGGAGGATGCCGACCGGGATGATCAGCGTGCCGATCGCGAAGATTCCGTCGCGTGGGCGGTTTGGGGTGAGCGGATTGTAGAAGCTGTTGGGGTTGATCGCGTATTGCACGGTCGGCTCGAAAGCGAGGCCCGCGGGCAGCTGGATGTGGGCGTTGGCCTCGAACACGAATTCGTTGCCGGGAAACGCCGCGCCGGAGCCGCCCGACACGAAGTTCGCCGCGGCGAGATAATCCGAGTAGTTCGAGTTCAGCCTCTCGTAGTTGAACTTCACGCCGAAGCGGTCGGCGGGGCGCCCGGCAAAGGGTGCCTGAAGCGTCGCGCCGACATAAGTCGACGAGAGGATCGGCGTCGTCGTGTCGAACGCATTGCCGAAGCTGCCATAGAGCAGGATCGACGTCGGCACCTTGGCAGTCGGCAGGCCATCGGTGTGGCCGCCATCGGCGCGCCAAACGACCTTGCTCGCCTGCAAGACGATGCCAGACGTGCCGTGCTGCTCGAAACTGCCACCATCGAGCCCGAACGCGCTAAGGGCGTTGAGCTCCTGGTGCTCGGCGGAATTGTAGAAGCCGGTGAACGAGACTGTCGTCGGAAAGGCCTCCATCGTGAAATCGGTCTTGTAGCCGACTTCACCCAGCGCCAGGACGCCCGTCTGCTTCTCCGCGCCGAGGTCGTAGCCGATGCGGGTGCCGTCGTTGGTCGAGAAGGCGCCGCCCTGGATGTAGGTCGTCGGCGTCAGCTTGTAGGAGAGATTGGCGCCGTAGACGGAGTATTGCGGCGAGGTGAAGCCGGCATTGTAGTACAGCAGGTCCTGGAAGCAGCTGTCGAGAACCTGGCAGAGCGGCAGCGCGTAGTAGCGGTCGGGATGGGTGCGTCCGATCTCGAATGACAGACGATCGTCAAAGAGCTTCTGCTCGATCGTGGCCACCGAGATGACCGCGGTCTTCTGGTTGAACGTGCCCTGGTAGCCGAGCAGCGTGTCGCCGGTCTGGCCGAGAAACCCGGCGGCGCCGGTGCGGCCGATGTCGGTGTTGGCGCCGAAGATCGTCGTCTCGTAGTGCAGCGAGGTGCCTTTCGGGCCGCCGACCTTGGAGAGGTCCCAGTCGACGCCGAGGATGTTGTAGAGCGAGTTTTCCGAATTGCCTGGGATAAGGCCGGACGACGGGTTGTTGGTGAAGAAGTCGATCGAGATCGCGTGCAGCTTGATCCCGTAGCTATCGAGGTCGTCTGCGAGCGGCGCCAGCGGCCCGTTGCGGCCCGACGGCCCCACCGAGCGCACGAGGCCCGGCACGACGCGCGGGTTGACCTCGCCCGGCAGCGACGACGGCGCCGATTGCGCGTGGGCCGCGGTGCACAGCACGGTGGCCAGTGGCAGCGCCAGGCCGGCGATCGCGCAGCGCTTCGCCGCTGCCGTGACCCTTCGGCGCTCGCCGCCGCGCGTTCGCCCTTGTTCGTGTTCCATGTTCGACATGACTTCGTCCCCCTCTTCCAAGCTACAGTCCCAAGGGCTTCGGCGCGTCCCCCGACGGCGCCGAAGCACGACAGTCTTTAGGCTGCCATATCGTCCCATTGGCCCGGGCTGCGCTGGCCGACCCAGAGGTAGGGGCGCGAGAAGCCGAGACCGAACACCAGTGGCAGGACCAGCGACCAGTTCACGCCCATGTAGGCGTAGGTCAGAAGCTCCTCCTTGCTCGAGAAGACGGTCCCGACCAGGCGCAGAAGCGCCATGGTCACCACGACGTCGAGGCAGAGGTAGAACGCGCACGCCACGAGCCCACCCCACGGCATCGGGATGCGCGTGAACGGCCAGTTGTGCAGGATGACCGGCAGGCCGAAGTTCAACGACGTGCCGACCATGAAAAAGACGAGCCAGTCGTTGTCAGCCGTGATGTGGCCCATCTGCCAAAACTTGGAGATCGGTGACGCGGCCGGGTCCCAAATGCCGAGCGCAGTCGACGCCCAGATGCACAGCGCCGCCGCGCTGAACAGCATCGCCATCTGCGTCGTTGCCTTGGCCGGCTGCGTCATCCCGCGGGTCATATAGCCGAGCGTGCCGGTCGCAGCGCCGATCAGGTTGAAGGGAAACCACCAAGCCGGGATCCAGCGGATCGAAGAATGGGTGACGAGATAAGTGGAACCGACGATGAGGATCAGAAGGAGGCAGAATTGCCGCCCCGGCGCGAACCCGCGCACCAACCAGCACTCGCCGTTGAAAGTGAAGTAGGCCAGGAAGAACCAAGCCGTCCCGACGATCGGGAAGATCCAATCCGCGCCGAGCCCAAGCGTGAAGATGCCCTTGGCAGTCAGCCAGCCGAGCACCCAGGACACGGCGAGGACCGCGACCCCGCGAGCCATCACGTTGCTGATCGTGGCGAACGGCCAGAGGCCGCAGACTGCGAAGAGGCACGCCCACCAAACGGCGAAGATCTGCCAGCTCACGTTGTCGAGCCAGAAGAATTTCGGCACGTCGGCCGCCGGCCAATTGCCGATCGGCATCCGCATCACCCAAAAGTTCACCAGGGCGCAGGAGACGATCGTAAACCCGTAGATCAGCGCGAAGCCGACCAGTGCGGTCTTGGGTCGAAAAGGCGCGACGTCGACGCCGGCCAAAGCGGGATTCGCTGGTGCCGGTCTCGACAAGTCTGCTCTCAGGTCGGCTGCGTCGATATTAGCCATTCTTTCCTCCCGTTAGCGGCGGGTCTATCGCCCGCTCTGCTTCAACTTCCGTCCGCACCGCTCGCGACGTGGCCGTATTTGGCGTCCTGATAGACGAGTGTGGTCGCCTCGTTGGTGCCGGCATTCAGGATGTGGCCGACGAAGATCGTGTGCGTTCCCACGTCGAACTGCTGGTCGACCGCGCAATGCAGGAAGCCGGCAGCACCGGTGATGACCGGGCAATCATCGTCCATGCGAACATGGTCGATCTTCTCGAACTGCGCGTCGGATTTTGATGCGAACAGCTCGGCCACATCGAGCTGGTGGTCACCGAGGATGTTGATCGTGAACGCTTTCTTCTTGTCGATATGCGGATGCGTACGCGCTGTCCGGTTGACGACGATCAGGACCGACGGCGGATCGGCGCAGACGCTGCACATTGCGGTCGCCGTCATGCCGTGCAGCCCGTGCTCGCTCGCCGTCGAGATCACCGTGACCGTGCCTGCCACCTGGCGCATCACCGCCTTGAAGAGCTGGGCATCGAGCGGAGCGCGCTCGCTCACCTTGGCGGGTGTCGGCTTGAAGATCGTCTCGTCATGCTGCGTATCGTTCATGCGGTTTCTTTCACTTATGCCCGTTCACGCTGAGGCCTCGATCACCAGCTCGTCGACGACGTCGATGCCGTAGCCCTCGAGGCCGACGAGTGTCTGCGTGCCGTCGCCAATCAGCACGATCTCGTGCAGGCCGAGATCGGCGAGGATCTGCGCGCCTATGCCATGGTCGCGCGTCCGCGCGTCAGGCCGCGCGTGCGGGCTGCGCGTCATGATGCTCGTCGAGACGGCGTCGCGCCGCGCGTCGTTGATGACCGCAACCACCCCGCGGCCAGCCTTCATGATCTCGTACATCGCGCCGGCGAGTGGATCCTCGGTCGGGCGCAGCAGCAGGTCCGAGATGACATTGGCGAAATGCAGCTTGACCATCGTCGGTGCGGAGCCGTCGTCGAAATGTCCCTTGGTGAGCACGATATGCTCAGCGTCGGCGACGCTGTCGCGATAGACGAGCATCCGCCACTCGCCGAAGGACGGGTGGTGGATCGCCGACATCGCGACCTGCGCGACGAGTTTCTCGGTCCGGCGGCGATAGGCGATGAGGTCGGCGATCGTCCCCATCTTGATATTGTGGAGTTGCGAGAAGGCGGTGAGCTCCCGTAGCCGCGCCATCGTGCCGTCGTCATTCATGATCTCGCAGATAACGCCGGCCGGGGTCAGTCCGGCGATGCGGGCGAGGTCGACCGCGGCCTCGGTGTGGCCGGCGCGGATCAGTGTGCCGCCTTCGCGCGCGCTCAGCGGAAAGACGTGGCCAGGCGTGATGATGTCGGCCGGCGTCGTCTCCGGGTTTATCGCAACGGCGATCGTGCGGGCGCGGTCGGCGGCGGATATTCCCGTCGTTACGCCGTGCCGCGCCTCGATCGAGGCGGTGAAGGCGGTCTCGAACCGCGAGTTCTGCGAGCGCGCCATCATCGGCAAAGCCAGCTGGCGGACACGGTCACCGGTCAACGCGAGGCAGATCAGCCCGCGGGCATTGCGGGCCATGAAGTTCACGACGTCAGCGGTCGCAAACTGCGCCGGAATGACGAGATCGCCTTCGTTCTCGCGGTCCTCGTCATCGACCAGGATGACCATCCGGCCGGCCGCAGCCTCGGCGATGATCTCGGCAGCGCCGCTGAGGTAGTAGCTCGCGTCGATCACATCCATCTTGTTCATGCCGCACCCAAGGACATGGCGCCGAGATCTGTGTCGTAGGGAAAGGGGCGGGACGTGCGCATCAAGCTGACTCGCATAGCTGCTCAGCCCTCTCCATCTCGCGCACGAGCGGGATAACGTGCTCGCCGAAGAAGCGGATCTCGTCATGGAAGTGCAGGAACGCGCACAGGATGAGGTCCACGCCGAGCGAGCGGAGGTGGAAGATGCGGTCGGCGATCTGTTCCGGCGTGCCGATTAGGTTGGTTCGAAAACCATCGTTGTATTGGACGAGGTCGCGTGGCTGCGAGTCGACCCACATGCCCATCTTGTCCTTGGTCGAGGCGCCAGCTTCCTTGACGGCGGCCTGAAAGCCCGAGACGGCATCGTCGTCGGCAGCGCCGACAATCCGCTCCAGCTCGTCCCTCGCCTCCCTCTCGCTGTCGCGCGCGATCACGAAGGCGTTGACGGCAAACCGCACCTTGCCCTTGCGCCCCGTGCGCTCGGCCTTCTCGTTGACGCGGTCGATCTGCGCCTTGTGCTTCTCCGGCGTGTTGCCATTCATGAAATACCAGTCCGAGACTGCCGCTGCGTTCTCTTGCGCTGCGTTCGAATTGCCGCCCTGGAATATCTCCGGTGTAGGCCGGCCCGGCAGCCGCAAAGGTTTTGGATTCAGCGTGTAATGGCTGATCTGCCAATATTTCCCGGGGTAGGAAAAGTCGTCCTGCGTCCAGGCGCCGCGCAGAATCTCGATGAACTCGCGCGAGCGCACGTAACGCTCGTCATGCTCGACCCACGGCACGCCGAAAGCGTCGTACTCGTCGCGGTACCAACCGCTTACGACATTGATGCACCAGCGCCCGTCAAAGATCTGGTCGGCAGTGGCGCCCTGCTTGGCGACGACGCCGGGATGGAAGATGCCCGGCAAGATTGCCGTGATCACCTTGAGGCGCCGCGTGTTGGCGAGCAGCGCGGCGGAGAACATTACCGAATCGTGCTGGCAGTCGGCACCATAGCTGCCCATGAAGCGGATCTGCGTCAGCGCGTATTCGAAGCCGACTTCTTCCGCGATCTGGGCGAGGCGCACGTTGTAGTCGAGCGTCCAGTCGGTGCGTTGCGGCACCTTGCTGACGACCAGGCCGCCGCTGACATTGGGTACCCAATGCGCGAACTTCATTCTGTGGCGTGTCGGGCGAGATGTCATGGCTTTCACGCGGCCGCTTGATATGTGGCGCCGAGCGGGATGCCGCAGACCAGCGCCGCCATCTCGTCCGTTGCTCTCGCGATCCGTTCGCGCAGCGCGGCATTGACGATTTCGCCGTCATTCACGTCATCCTCGAGCGCGAAAAGCGTCGTGGCTACCGTCTGAATGCGGAAAAAGCCCATGAGGGGACGCAGCTGATGTTCGATCATGAGCCCGTGCAGCAGCGTGCCACCCGTCGCGCAAAGCACTGCTTTTCGACCATACATTTCGTCCCGGTCGACCAGATCGAAAAGGTGCTTCAGAAGGCCTGTATAGCTCGCGCGATATACGGGAGATGCCACGACTAGAATATCGGCGCGCTCGACGATGCGGCAGATCGTATCGCCGGCCTCGGCCAGATCAGCACGCAACAGGCCGGCGAAGAGAGCTGGAGCGCAGCGCGAAAGGTCGATGCGGGTTTGCGAGATCGCCGTACCCTCGGCAGCCAGCCGGGTGGATATGCCCGCAGCGACGGCATCGACGAGCACAGCGGTCCGCGACTCGCGCCGTGGGCTTCCGTTGATGCTGACCATCGAAACCATACCGCGCTCCCAAAGCCACAAGCCAGGCGCTAAACCTAAAGGTCGTCGAACAGTGTATTGACCGGTACACACTAGTGATTGGCGTGTCTTTCACGTCAAGTCGTTCAAACGGACTATTCTGACTTCTGCGACATAAGACAGAGGACGCAGCTCGGATTTATTTCCACTGGTGCAGCAGCGTCACTGTCTTCAACCAAGACAGAAGGTGTAGCGGCGGCGCATGCCCCTGACAAAATTGGCGCCGGAATTGTATCGATCTTCGGCGGCTGCGGCAGCGCCGACGCTGCCTGTTCAAGCTGATACACATTCGTTGGGGCGCTCCGGTGGCTGGGCGCCCCAACTGCAAGACCTACGCAGGCCTCGGCTATCGTTCCCAAGCGGCCGTCTATTCCGCCGCAGCACGCCGTGCGGTGTGGTCGAAGTTCGAGTCCTTCGTCTTGTCGGCGATGCTCTCCTTGCCCTCGTAGGCGCCACGGAACTGCGCCGCAGGGTGCGACTCCTCCGTGTAGGGTGTCGGCGTGCCGATCAGCTTCTCGCGGAATGTACCTGGCTTGTAGGAGGTCTGCGCGCGCCCGCGCTTAACGAGCTCCGGCACGACATAGTCGATGAAATCGGTGGTCGTTCCGGGCGTGATCGCGTAGGCGAGGTTGAAGCCGTCGATACCGCCTTCGTCGACCCAGCGCTCCAGGTGATCGGCGACCTTCTGAGGACCACCGACCAGCACCGGGCCGAGGCCGCCGATGCAACGCTCGCGTACCACGTCCTTCACCGTCCAGGTGCGGCCCGAGCCCTCGGTCAGCGATTCGAGCGTCGTGCGCAGGCTGTCGTTCTCCAGCGCCTCGAGCGGCTGGTCCGGGTCATAGGTCGAGAAGTCGATTCCGGTCCAGCCACCGTAGAGGGCGAGCATGCCCTCCGGGCTCGCGTACTCCAGGAACTCCTGGTACTTGCGCTCCGCCGCCTCGTCAGTCGCCGCGGTGACAACGGTGAGAAGCGTGAATATCTTCACTGAGTCGCGCGCGCGACCCTGCTCCTCGAGGCCGTCGCGGATGTCCTTCGTCACCTTGGCCGACTGCTCGATGCTGGTCGTCAGGATGAACATGCCCTCGGCGTGGCGCGAGGCGAACTTGCGGCCACGGCTCGAGGCGCCGGCCTGGAAGATCACCGGCGTCCGTTGCGGCGATGGCTCGCACAGGTGGAAGCCCGGCACCTTGAAGTACTTGCCCTCATGGCGGATCGGATGGACCTTCGCCGAGTCGGTGAAGATGCCCGACACCTTGTCGCGGTGAACGGCGCTTTCCTCCCAGGAGCCTTCCCAGAGCTTGTACATGACGTCCATGTACTCGTCGGCCATGTCGTAGCGCTCGTCGTGGCCGATCTGCTTGTCGAGGCCGATGTTGAGTGCGGCGCTGTTCAGGTACGAGGAAACGACGTTCCAGGCGATGCGACCCTTCGAGAGGTGGTCGAGCGTCGAGAGCCGACGAGCGAGGATGTAGGGCTGCTCGAAGGTGACCGCCGCGGTGATGCCGAAGCAGAGGTTCGATGTGACCGCGGCCATCGCGGAGAGCGAGGCGAAGGGGTCGTTGACGGGGACCTGCGCGGCGTCCGTCAGAGCGGCTCCGGCGGAGCCCCGGTAGACGTCGTAGACGCCGACGACGTCAGCTATAAACAGGCAGTCGAAATGGCCACGCTCGAGTTCGCGCGCCATGTTCGTCCAGTATTCGATGTCGTTATACCGCGACGCTTGGCTCAACGGATGCCGCCAGGTCCCGGCGGACTGGTGGCTCACGCATGTCATGTCGAAGGCGTTCAAAACTATCCGCTTTACCATAGGTGTATCCTCCTCATTTGTTAGTTTTTTATTTCGGCGCGACACAACGTGTCACAGACACCACTGGAGCCGCTTCGAGCCGATCTTTGTATCGATCGGTACAAGATTGACTGACGTCTCGAGCAAGTCAAGACCTTTGTGTCCACGCCGGAGCGCCCTTTGGACCAAGTGCCCCGCAAAGTAGACGGCCTTAGCCGGTCGATAAGCTATCGACGTTCGCTCAAAAGCCAATAGCCTCTCGGAACGCCGCAAGGATTGCCGAGGCGATTATGCTCAGCGAGCAGAGGGGGCTTCATTCGCCAGGTCAATCCAATCATAAAATGGTTCAATGCTTCGCCGTCTTTTTGACCATCCCACTTCTGCTATCTTTCGGTTTCTGTTCGCGGCCACAACGGTCGCCGCTCGACCATGTGAATACGACGGAGGAACGCTGATATGGCCGCGAAAAACCACCAACAATGGCTCGCCAATCCTCCGCTGCAAAAGGGCGAATGGATCGACAGCCGGATCTATTCGGATCAGGAGATTTTCGAAGAGGAGCTCGAGAAAATCTTCAAGCACACCTGGATTCCGGTCTGCCATGAGTCCGAGCTGGCCGATCCCTACGATTTCCGTACGGTGACGATCGCACGCGAACCGATCATCATCGCGCGAGGCCCCGATAACGTCGTGCGCGCCTTCCTCAACGTCTGCCCGCATCGCGGTATGCTGATCGAGAGACGCCCTTCCGGCAGCTTTCTCGAGGGTCAGGCTTCGGGCAACCCCAAGCGTATGACGTGCATGTTTCATGCGTGGCAATACGACATGAAGGGAAACTGCGTCTACATCAGCCGCGAGAAGGAAGGCTTCCAGGATCGGCTGACGAAAGAGGATGTAGGCCTGCGGCGCCTGCGGTGCGAGGTCAAGTTCGGCGGCTTCGTCTGGGTCAATCTGGACGACAAGCCCGCCGCTTCACTAGAGGACTGGGCGTCCGAGGCGTTCGGGACCTTGCGCAAGACGATCGATGCCGAGCCGCTCGAGGTTTTCCACTACCACAAAGCTATCGTGGACACGAACTACAAGCTTTGGCACGATACCAATTGCGAGTTCTACCACGACTTCATGCACTACCATAACCGGGTGACGGGGTTCAACGAAGCCTACTTCGCGCGTAAGAACGAGGCCTTCAATCATGGCCACGTCACTGTCGGGACATTTGAGGTCAACTATGATCAGTACGAAGGTTTCGAGAGCCGCGCCGGTCTGTCGTTCCCGCATCTGCCGCCAAACCAGTGGTACATGGTGGATCTGTTTCCGGGCATGAACTTCAATCTGCGCGGGTCGGCGCTGCGCTGCGACATCGTCACCCCGCTCGGACCCAACAAGGTGATGATCGAATTCCGTGGCCTTGGGCTTAAGCGGGATACGCCCGAAGAGCGTCAGACCCGCATCAATCACCACAATTCGATTTGGGGGCCCTTCGGGCGAAACCTGCACGAGGATCTGATCGGGGTCACCGGTCAAGGCGCCACCACGCTGCCTGGCAGCGAATCGCGTCGCATCCTTCATGGTAGGCAGGAAAACCAGACGATCCACGACGAAAACGGGATGCGCCATTATTACGAGGAGTGGAGCCGCTGGATGGATCGCTCCGCCAGCAACCCCGACCTGCGGTCGGCGGACGCCCCGCATCTCAGCGCCGCAGCGGCGGAATAGCCGCCGAGTTTGATCAGGTGACGAATCGACGTCGTCACCTCGGTTTTTTGACAACAAAAGCGACGCACGGCCCACGTGCGCGCGAGGCTGAAAGCCGCCAGGGAAGGAAACTGTCTCATGTCGACCAACGGTGCGGATCCCACCGGCAAGGTACGCGACACGATCTATCGTGCGACGCTCATGCTGGACGATCAGCGATGGGACGAATGGCTCGACCTCTGCGACGACGACTTTCACTACGCGATCAAATCCTTCAGCCCTGAAATCAAGAAGGACATGATCTACCTTCAGGGCTCCCGCAAGGACATGATGAGCCTCGTGCGCTTGCTGCCAAAACACAACACCGACCATTCATGGTTGCGGCGCAACACATCGGTGTACACGGTCGACATGTCGGACGACGGGAAGTCCGCGAAAGCCATCAGTGCCTTTGCTGTGTATCAAAACCTTCTCGACGGGACTAATTCGCACATCGATGCCGGCGAGAGCCGGCTCTTTCTCGTTGGGAAGTATTACGACGAGTTCAGCGTCACCGACGGTGTTCCCAAGTTCACGAAGCGCGATGTGCGGATCGACGAACGGCGGCTCGACAAGGGCTCGCATTGGCCGATCTAGCGGACCGAGAGCTCGTTCGAGCACAAACCGACCCGCGCGAAGGCCTGTCGGTGGGAGGACCATAATGAGCTGGAAACGTATCTGCGGTGCCGACGATGTGCCGCCTGACTCCGTAAAGCAGTTCACGACCGGGGGCGTGTCTCTGGTCGTGGTAAACTACGGCGGTGCTTTCCGGACCATGCCGTCGATCTGCCCGCACATGGAAGAGCCACTTGAAGAGTCGGGCGTCGTGGCGGATTGCGTGCTCACCTGCACCAAGCACCTCTGGGCGTGGAACCTCGATACGCTCGAGAAGCAAGGCGAGGCCGAGAAAAACCTGCAGTGCTACGACACCAAGGAAGAGGGCGGAGCCGTCTTCGCCCTGATCGACAAGGAGATCGTTTACGAGTTCGAAGACGAGGGCGAAGTGAGCGACGATGACTTCTTCGCGTGACGATGTCGCACCGTCGGTGTCGCTTTACCCGCGCGTCCTCGACGTGGACGTACAGACCAAGGTCGCGACGTTTTCTTTTCCGTGTCGCGACGACGAAAGCCTCCTGACCGCCGGCCTCGCGGCCGGCTACGATCTCCCTTACGAATGTTCCACGGGAACATGCGGCAGCTGCCACGCCCGCGTTGCGGCCGGCAGCGTCGACCCCGGGTGGACGGACGCCCCCGGCTACGCGAAGCTCCATCTAGACAAGGGCGACGTCTTGATGTGCCAGGCGCGCCCGCGGTCGGATTGCGCGATCAAGGTGCGCTCCAGCGCCATCCAGCCCGAGCCGCTCGCTCCAAGGCTTTTGCGCCGCACGGGGCGAGTCGAGTCGGTTCGGCGCCTGACCCGCGACGTCCTGCAGTTCGACCTCGCGTTGTCGCAGCCGATCGATTTCGAGGCGGGCCAATTCGTCGGGCTTCGCCATAAGGGCGTCGTCGGCCACCGCGCCTATTCCATGGTGAACCATGGACCGGAATCGAGAAATCTGACGTTCGTCGTCAAACGAAAGCCGAAGGGCCTCTTCTCCGATGCGATCTTCGACCAGGACCTGACGGGTCACGAGCTGGACGTCGTGGGGCCCTTGGGGCGGGCCACGTTCCGGCCGGACGACAACCGCAACTTCATCTGCATCGCCGGCGGTTCTGGCATCGCCGGCATGATGGCGATCCTCGCGCATGCGCGCCAGGCCGACCATTACGCGGAGCACAAGGGACATGTGTTTTTCGGTGTCCGCACGCGTGCCGACGCCTTCTACGTTGCTGAATTCGCAGAGTCGGTCGCGGCGGCCTCAGGGAGCCTGAAGGTCGTGATCGCGATCTCGGACGAGGATGAGGTGGAGGCAGCCCATCCCGAGTTCCCCGATGTCGCGATGGCCAAGGGGCTCGTGCACCAGGTGGCGGCTGCGGAGATGCGCGGTCGATGGTCGGACGAGGTCGCGTTCGTCGCCGGCCCCCAACCGATGGTCGATGCTGCGATCCGCATGCTCATAACGGAAGCACGGATGAAGCCGGGCGACATAAGGTTCGACAAATTCTCCTGAACTCGACAACCGCCAAGATCGGCGCGCACGCAGCCTTAGGATTTCAGAAATGACCAGCCATCCCGTCGTCGACATGCGAAGCCGCCCTGCGTTCCTGCACCCGTTCTTCGGGTCGACGGCGGGCACGAAGGAATACGATGTCGTTCGCTGGCTCAACAAGCGCGTCGGCGGCAAGGACATCGATCATTTCACGCGCGGCAACGATCCGCAGGGCTTCGTTGCCGAAATGGACCGCGCCGGCATCACGGTCGCCGTCATGGTCGCCCGCTGCGTGCCCGGCGTGCGAATCGCCAATGAGGATCTGGCTAAGATGGCCGCCACGGCGCCGGGGCGGTTGATCGGGATCGCGTCGATCGATCCGATCGAATACGGGCGCGAGGAAGCGCTGGGGCACGCGCGTCATGCCGTGCGCGAATTGGGGATGAAGGGAATCAACCTAGACGCCGGCTTCTATGCAGAAGGCATGCGCGCCGACGACGCGCGCTTGATGCCGTTCTACGAGCTCTGCCTCGAGCTCGATGTGCCGGCTTTCGTGATGTCCGGGCCGACCACCCCCGACCTGCGCCTCAACGACCCTTTCGCCGTCGATCGCGTCGCAAAGACTTTCCCGAAGCTGCCGATCGTCTGCTGCCACGGCTTCTATCCGCACGTGGAGGCGATGATCACCGTGGCGTTCCGCAACGAGAACGTGTTCGTATCGCCCGACATGTACACGTTCGCGCCGGGCGGCAAGCTCTACGTCGAGGCCGCCAACGGCTTCATGCGGGACCAATTCCTGTTTGGAAGCTCCTTCCCCTTCCGACCCATGAAGCAAGGGCTCGATGACTTCGCGGCACTCGGCCTCGAAAAGGAAGCGTTCGAGGCCGCGACCTTCGGCAATGCCAGTCGTTTGCTCCGGCTCGATCTGGGGCAAGCTTCGCAAGGGCGCGCTGCCGCCGAGTAGCCGAGACGGACGAGGAAAAGCCATGAGCACCATGCCGAGCCTGGGCAATACGCTGAAGCCGCCGGAGCCGATCGGGTCACGAGATGAGATTCACAACGCCTTGCATTGGCTCGCGCGCATGGCGCGCAGCTTCCATGCATCGACGTCCGCCGACGACAGCGTGCCGCTGCTCTTCGATCCCGACAGACTGCGCTTCCTCACACCGGAGATCGCGCCGGGAACCGCGCTCACACTCTCACTGCCCGATCTCGTGCTGCAGTTCGAGGAGAACGGGGCGCTGTCGCCGCACGCGATGGACGTCGACGAGAAATCGTCGACCGAGATCGAGGCTTGGCTACTCTGCGAATTGCTGCATCGGGGCTTCGACCGCGAGCGCTTCTCCAAGTCGCTTCCCTATCCGCAAGACCGCCTTTTGACGGGGGACGAGCGCAAATATGCATCGAGTGAGCACATCGAAGAGCTGCGCAAACTCACGGACGCACTGGAATCGGCTGCGTCGATCCTGCTGTCCTTGAAAGACGCGCACGGTGGGGGATTGCAGGCGTCTGAGGCGCAGCAGCGCAACCTCGTGTGCTGGCCGGAACGACTGGAGATAGGTTTCACCTCGGCCAGCCAAGACGGCGCCGTCGATCTCGACGTGGGCTATATGCTCGGTGATCCGAACGAAGGTGACGCGCCCGTTTTCTTCGTTCGTCCCGTCTTGACTCCCCTGCGCCCTATCGCCTCTTCGGCGTTGCCGGCCGACGATCTAAGCCAAGCCGGGCTACACGAGACGCTAGACGGCATGGTGGCTAAGATGAGGGCCTCAGTCGCGCACTGAGTCTTGGCTGTCGTTTGTTTGCGGAAAGCTGCAGCTGCGTTTTCTCTGAACGCCACGAACTCGCCCGCGGTCTGCCGCTCACCTCGCAGCGGACCTGCAGCCGCCGGCGGCTCACCTCAGAACCGATGCAAGCACTTCCGTCCAAACACAGCTGGCGGACAGGTCCGCGCTGCGCGACGGGCCGTTCGTCTCTCTGTCGAACGTCGGAGAAAGCACCGACCGCCTAGTCGGCATAGGGCGTTCCTATGCCGTGATCAGTCCAAACGATTTTACTGCAGCCCAAATCCGCGCGGAGTTGACGGCTTAAGCTGTAGCGAAAAAGCGGCACCTGAGGGGGAGAGGCTCATGCCCGAAGTGCTTGGTACGGACGCATTTGCGCGCGCAACGGGTCCGCGGGAGGGAGCCCGCCATTTTTCGGAGGGGCTCGAGGACACCTACACGAAAACCGCCCAAGGCCAGGTCATTCCGTTCAGGCAGGCTCTGTACGTCGCGCTCGCGGCCGGCCTCGGCTACGGCTTCGACTCCTACGCCGTGAATATCTTCGGCATGTTATCGCCGGTGTTCGCGAAAGATCTCAACATCAGCCTCAAGGCGATCGGCGCCATAGGCTCGATTTTCCTGATCGGTTACACGATCGGCACGATTGGCTTTGGCTGGCTCGCCGACAAGGTGGGACGGCGCAACGCGCTGCGCTTCTCCATCGTCCTCTACGGCGCCACGACGGTGCTCGGCGGCTTTGTCAGCAGCCTCACCGCGATCACCTGGCTTCGGTTCTTCACCGGCGTCGGAGGTGCCGGCGAGCTCGCGGTCGGAGCGCCCTACACCGCCGAGATGTGGCCGCCGAAATATCGCGGCATCGGGACCGGCGGCATCATGTTCGCCCTGTATTCGTTGGGCTACATCGTAGCGGCATTGGCTGCACTCGCCATCGTGCCAGCCTACGGCTGGCGCTGGGCCTTCATCTTCGCGGCTGTTCCCGCCACCCTGGTTTTGCTGATCCGTAACGTGGTGCAGGATTCACCGCGCTTCCGAGAGGCGCAGGAGGAAATGGAGCGCGTCGTTCGAGAGGAGGGCGTCAGTCGGCCGCGAGAGCGGATCTGGGCAATCCCAGGCGCCAAGAAGCGCCTTTTCATCGGATGGCTCCTCTACGTCGCCAACACCTGCGGCTATTGGGGCATCACGTTCTTTCTCACCACGTTCATGATCACGAAGTTCAAGGTGAGCACATCCGACGCGATCTTCTATGCGATGCTCTTCTACGCCGTGCAGTTCGTTCTCTCGTTCGTGGGAACCGGTTTGTCGGATGTCATCGGGCGCCGGCCTGCCGGCATCCTCGGTGCGGTTCTCATGATCGTCTTCACGGTGCTGGCCACCACGGCGAACGGGCTTTTCGCCTTCCTTGTCTTCGGGTCGCTCATGGTCGGAATGCTGGGCTGGCTCTGGGGCGTTGGGGATACCTACCTCAGCGAGTTTTTCCGCACGTCGATGCGCGGAACGGGGTTCGGGATCATGGTCGGCGGCGGGCGCGCGGTCTCGATCTTCGCGCCGGTACTCGTCGGATGGGGGATTGCCGAGTTCGGTCCAACCGCGCCATTTCTGGCGACTTCGGCGCTCTGGATCCTGACGATCGTTGCTTACGCCGTGGGACCAGAAACCGCGGGACGTGAGCTCGAGGATGTCCAGCTGTGATGACGACTCGGCTTCCGCTGCGGCGGCGGTCGACGAGCAGGGTAAGCTCGGGAGGACCTTGGTTGCTCTGATCGCGGCCTCTGCTTTCGGACTAATGATTGAACCGGGCCGCGCATGTATCTTCGCCAATTCAAATACCTCATTGCCGTCGTCGAAGAGGGACATTTCGGTCGCGCCGCCGCGCGTTGCCATGCGACTCAACCGAGCCTTTCCAACGGCATCAAACAGCTCGAGCTCGAGCTTGGCGTCCCGATCTTTCTCCGCGGCCGCGGACAGGGGCTGCACGGGCTTACTGCCGAAGGCGAACGGATCGCCAAGTGGGCTCGACGAATCACCGCTGATTGCGATGCGATGCGTGCCGAGATCGGCCTTTTGAAGGGTGACCTGAACGGCGAACTGCGGATCGGCGCGATGCCGTCCATCTCCCCGATCCTTCCTACAATTCTGAACGCCGTGCGTTCGAAGCATCCCAACGTCAACATCGATGTCAAATTCGTCGGCCACGAGGCCATGCGGCTCGGTCTCGATACGTTTTCTCTCGACGTCGCCATCTTCTACATGGACTCCGATGATCTCGGGCGCAGAAACGTGTTGCCGCTCTACAGCGAGAGCTTGAGCCTGCTTGTCCCGGACACCGAGCAATTCGCCGGCAAGACTTCGATCACATGGAAAGAGGCCGCCGAGATGCCCCTCGCGATGCTTCGGTCTTCGACACACGAGCGGTGGTTTGCCGATCAGACATTCCGCTCGGTCGGCAAGGAGCCAAAACCGGTCATCGAGTCCGAATCCATCCTGCACCTGATGTTTCAGACGCAGTTCTCAGAACTCTGTACGATCATTCCCTCGCATTTCGCGCGCATGCCCGGGTTGCACAAAGGGACCAAGGCGCTGCGGCTGGTCGAGCCGGAGAAGAAGCGAAAAGTCGGTCTTTACTGGGCCGAGTCCGAAACCATCATGCCTATGGCCAGCATCATGGTGTCGACGATCAAGGCTCTCGCGAAGAGCCAGGATCTCAGCCGCGTCCTCGAGGAGCCCGTGGAAAAGCCGGACGCGAGCGAGAAGGCCGTCCGGGCGAAGCAATTGGTGCCGACGCGGTAGGCTCGCAGCCTTTAGCCTAACACCAGGATCGCTTGAAGACCGCAGGTCCGCCAGTCTGTCGCAACGCACGTTGATTACCTTATTTTGCGTGTCTTCGCCTCGTTGCCATTGTTGTGTATTTCCAAACCAAATTCGTTGTCGTTCAAGAGGGATAAAATCTCCTGGAGGAATGCTTACGCTTCTCTGTAGCCGCACGCATGCGCGATGAAAAAGACTGCCATGCAGCAACAGGTCTTGCTATCATGCTGCGATGCAGAGAAGACGGAGCGCAAGCTCGGAGACCAAATTGTCCAAGCCGCACTTCGTCGATCTTCTCTTTCTGCTGACGGCTTGCTGGCTTGTGAGCTTGCAGTTCACGCTTGGTCAAACCGCTTATCTGCGAGAGGGTGTCTCCCTTACGTTTGGCGTGTCGAACGGCGCCTCGGTCGCCCGCAGCCCCGTTCCGATCGACGGAAGGCTCAAGGCGTCGGTCCTCGCCGGAACACCCTGACTAAAGCCTCATCGCTGCGAGTTGGATAAAACGTCCGTGCGCGGAGCCCTTTCGCGCAGATTATACTCTTCGGCCAGTATTCTTTGGCACGGCGTTTCGTTGACTCTCGTGGGCCCGCACTCGACATTTAGCGCATGCGGGGAATGGCAATGGACGCGACCACTCGAAAATCAGCTGGCAACAGCACACTGAATCCTGGGCGAGCTTCGGCTGCCGTGCAGCGTGCGGGAACCACGATCTTCTGGGCGCTCATCATCGCGATCTTGGTGGCGCGTGTCGGCTTTTTTCAACCGGACTTGTTCGCGACCTTGCACGGCTCGCCATCTTCGGTGGCGGAAACCAAATAAGTCGCTGCGCCACGCGCAATACCCGTAGAGATCCGGTGGGCCGATAAGTCCTCGCTATGACCCCCGAGGGACTACGTATTATCCGAGGCAACCGACGCGAGATACCTCTGGACCGGAGGTGTTTCAGTGCTCGAACGAACCGAATTGGCGGTGGCGCCAGCGCGTGAGCGTCAAGTCACCGGGCCTGTGGGTCTTCTGCCGGGCATCGGCCTCTGCCTGACCCTGACGATCGTCTCGATCGCATTGCAGGCGCTCGAAGAGCATCAGCTCGGGCATCCCTACATCGAGGCGCTCGTCGTGGCGATCCTGTTGGGAACCGCGCTGCGAAGCATCTGGCAGCCCAGCGCCTACTGGCGCAGCGGTATCGCTTTCAGCGCCAAGCAGGTTCTCGAGGTCGCCGTCATGATGCTCGGCGCCTCCATCAGTCTGAATGCGATCATCGGCTCTGGCGCCTTGCTCCTCGGCGCGATCGCCGTGACGGTCGCGGTAAGCATCGCCGCGAGTTTCTCGCTCTGTCGACTCCTCGGCTTGCCAGTGCGCCTCTCGATCCTCGTGGCTTGCGGTAACTCGATCTGCGGCAATTCGGCGATTGCGGCGGTGGCGCCGGTAATCGGCGCCGACGGCGATGACATCGCCTCCTCTATCGCTTTCACGGCGATCCTCGGCGTCGTCATGGTCCTGGGGCTGCCGCTGTTGATCCCGCTCGTCGGCCTGTCGTCGCGAGGATACGGGATCCTGGCCGGGCTGACGGTCTACGCCGTGCCGCAGGTTCTTGCTGCGACCGTGCCTGCCGGCCTGGTGAGCACGCAGATCGGAACGCTCGTCAAGCTGGTGCGCGTTCTGTTGCTTGGTCCCGTGGTGTTCGCCTTATCGCTGCTGGCCGGCAGTCTGCGCGGCGAAAGGTCCGGCACCCGATCCTCCTTCAGCGTGACACGCCTTGTGCCTTGGTTCATCCTTGGTTTCGTTGGCCTCGCCACGCTCCGCTCGATGGGTGTGATCCCAACATCGGTCGTCTACCCCGTGGCTCGGACGGCCACGCTTCTGACGATTGTGTCGATGGCTGCTCTGGGCCTCGGCGTCGACATCAGGGTCATAGGACGCGTCGGTGGTCGCGTCACCGCCGCCGTTACCCTCTCGCTCGTGATCCTCGTATTGTTCAGTCTGATGCTCATCCACTTTCTGCATCTCGGTGCGTCGTCATGAGGGTCTCGAACTGCGGCGCGCCGCCGGGCGTAATCGCAAAAGACGAACAGGCGGCCCAGACACTCGGCACGAGCCAAGGACCCGTTTCAACAGACGGCGGCCACCGTCACACAGGGAGATGATCATGACCGAGGATACCGATCGAAGGCGCATCCTGCAGACGGCAGGCGTCGCCATCGTCGCTCTGGGCGGAACGACATTGAGCGGCTCGCCGGCAGCCGCTGCACCGGCGACCGAGCCGGTGCTTCCAGAAGGCGCGGAAACGCTCCATGCCCTCATGGAGCGTCTCGAGAAGGCGCCGCGCCGTCGAGACTTCAAGACTGTGCCGATGATCCTGAACGCCACAGACCAGTGGGACGACAAAGCCTTGAAGGAGGTGATGGCATACAAGCCGCGGACCAAGCAGGTCTGGGACTGCACGGCGATCGAGGGCTCTTGGCTGAACGGCATGCGGAATTCACTCAACGCGCAGATTTGGTCCTTCAAGCACCCCGATTTCCTCGTCGTGGCGGCGGTGCACGGATCCGCCCATCTCGCTCTCTATGACGAAGGGATGTGGGAGAAATACCAGTTGACCAAGCTCGCCGGCGACAAGTTCAAGACGAACACTCTGATCGACGACAAGAAGGCGGCTTCGGCCGATCCGAAGAATTATCAGGACGCGAAGGGCGTCTTCTCGCCCAGCAACAACTCGATCCCGATGCTGATGAAGCGCGGCGTGGTCTTCATGTCGTGTCACAACGCCATCTGGGAACAGGCCGGCAAGCTCATCGAGAAGGAGATCAACCCCGACAAGCTCTCGCAGGAGCAGGTGACCGCAGAACTGAGCAATCATCTTCTGCCGGGTGTCGTGCTCACGCCGGGCGCCGTCGCCACCATTCCGGAACTGCAGGACGTCGGCTTCCGATATATCGCCTGAGGGTGGCCTGATGAGATCGTTGCGATATTATGCGCTGGCCTTGAGCGCGGGCCTGGGGCTGCTTGTCCCGGCCGCGCAAGCGCAGGGGACGTCGGCTGTCGAAAGCAGGGCGCCGTCGATCCCCGACGAGAGCGTCTATCCGCCGTGGCAGCACGGCGACAACAATGACGCGTTGCAGCGCGGCCTCGAGTTCACGGTGCCCCCGGTCGACGACATGGCCGACTTCCACGGTAGCCTCGACGACCCTAAGCTCGTGCTCTACGTCGGCGGCAATTACTTTTTCGCGATGGCGCCGCTGGTCAAAGCGTTCGAGAACGAGCATCCCGAATATAAGGGCAAGCTGTTCTGGGAAACGATCCCGCCCGGCCTGCTCGTCAAGCAGATGGACGCCAGCGGCACTATCACCGTCGGCAACATGACCTTCACCGCGAAGCCGGACGTCTATCTCGCTGGCTACAAGAAGGTCCAGGACCTGGTGACCGAAGGCAAGCTGGACGGCCCCGCCGTGCCCTATGCCACCAACACCTTGACGATCATGATCCCGACCGGCAATCCGGCCCATGTCGCCCGGCTCGCCGATCTCGGCAAGCCTGGGATCAAGCTTGCGATGCCCAACCCGGCGTTCGAGGGTATCGCGCGGCAGATCAAGGCGAGCCTCGAAAAGACCGGGGGCAGCGACTTGGAGAAGGCGGTCTACGAGATCAAGGTGAGGGACGGCTCGACGTTCCTTACCCACATCCATCATCGACAGACGCCGTTGTACCTTATGCAGGGGTTCGTGCAGGCCGGCGTTACCTGGCAATCCGAGGCGATGTTCCAGGAAAAAGCCGGCCATCCGATCAGCCATGTTGATATTCCGGACAAGGATAACGCCACGGCGGTCTACGGTGGTGCGATGGTGAAGGGCGCGGCGCACCCGCAGGCGGCCAAGGCCTGGCTCGCCTTCATCGTCTCCCCCGCGGCGCTTACGATCTTCGAAGGGTACGGGTTCAAAGCTTTCGAGGCCGGAACCTCGACCGAGGGCAAGAAATGAGGCGCGAGATCGGAGCGGCGACGATCTCCGTCGTCTGGATTGGTTTGACCAGCTCCTTTCTCGCATACGCCGGCGACATCACCCGAGGTGCGAATCTCGCCCACAGGGGCAACGCCGTCGGGGCGCCGGCCTGTAGCGGCTGCCACGGCGACAAGGGGCAAGGCCAGTCCGGCGCCGGCATCCCTCGGCTCGCGGGGCTGAACGCCACATACCTCGACAACCAACTTGCCGCCTTTGGCAATGGCGCGCGCGACAACGCTATCATGACGCCGATCGTCAAGACGTTGGATCCAGCGGCAAGGGCCGATCTTGCGGCCTTCTACGCTGGCCTTCCGACGCCAGCGGTCGCCGAGGCATTTGCGTCACGCGATCTGGCCGCTGGCGAGACACTTGCACTCCGCGGCGCCTGGGGCGCGAACGTGCCACCCTGCGCCTCCTGCCACGGCGGGCGGGGCCTTGGCGTCGGCGGCGCCTTTCCGGCGCTCGCGGGGCAGTCGGCGACCTATATCGCCAATCAGCTCAGGGCCTGGAAGAGCGGGACCCGGCACGACGATCCCCTGGGTCTGATGAAATCCGTCGCCGGACACCTCGACGACGCGCAGATCGCGGCTGTCGCTGCCTATTACGCGAGCCTTCCCGCAGCGCCCCCGAAGCATCCGGCCAAAACATAGGGCGGCCCATGAAAAGACGGATCATAGCGGCCCTTGGAGTGCTCGCCTTCGCCGCGAGCCCCATCGCCATTCGGGCTGCGGAGAACGCTCCCGCTTTCGTGCCGCCGCCGGAAAGCGCCATCCCTGCAGATGATTTCGGCAGTATGATCAAGCTCGGCGAGGCCATCTTCACCGATCCAGGGGCGCACGCCGGCGCCTACGTCGGAAATTCCCTAAAATGCTCGAATTGCCACCTAGATGCGGGTCGTCTTGCTAATTCGGCGCCGCTGGCGCAGGCCTACGTCGAATATCCGGCGTATAGAGCGAAGAATCACCGTGTGAACTCGTTCGAGGAGAGGCTGCAGGGCTGCTTCCGCTACAGCATGAACGGTGCGGCACCGCCCGCCGGCGACAAGGTGCTGACGGCCCTCACTACCTATGCCTTTTTCCTCGCTAAAAACGCACCAACCGGCGTCTCTCTACCGGGCCGCGGTTACCCTGCCGTGGCAAAACCTCCTCGGCCCCGCGACTACGCCCGCGGCGGACAGGTGTTCGCCGCGAAATGCGCGCTTTGCCATGGAGCAGATGGTTTGGGACAGAATGGTCCCGACGGCGCGGACGTCTTTCCTGCGCTGTGGGGCTCCAAATCGTTCAACTGGGGCGCTGGCATGGGCTCGATCAAGAACGCGGCTGGCTTCGTCAAAGCCAACATGCCGCTTGGCCAGGGGTGGAGCTTAAGTGATCAGGAGGCGTGGGATGTTGCGACCTTCATGGACAGCCACGAGCGCCCACAGGATCCGCGTTTCGTGACAGATGTCGCCACGACTCGGGCGATTTTTCACGATACTGAAGACTCCATGTACGGCAGGAAAGTCAATGATGAAATACTAGGAACCGGCCCGCCTCCGGCTCGCTCCGCCGCAAGGCCTGCTGAAAGGCAGTGACTTTTATTGTCAAATCGAGTGCCGCTACAGACCAACGGAGTCTTCATGTCGAACCACAGCTACAAAATTGTCGAGGTTGTAGGATCTTCTTCGACATCGATCGACGATGCCATTCGGTCGGTGATCGCCGCCACCGCAAAATCAGTCAAGCATATTGACTGGTTTCAAGTCGTCGAGACCAGGGGGCACGTGACCGATGGCCAAGTCGTCCATTTCCAAGTCACCCTGAAGCTGGGCTTCAAGGTAGATGTTGCCCCAACCCCTTGAATCGCTCTTCAAAGAAGATTGTCAATGCAGATCCCACTATCCTTTAAGCATTTCATGCATAGGTCGGCTGCGCGTTTGTACTTAAGGATAGCGTAGATCAAAAGAAAGACGCGACCTGCGCACGAGCACTTGGACGTCTGCGTTCACGGGTCGAACGTGGCTGACCGCAACCATCTACGCGGGATCGGTCGAGGCGTCGTGCAATGTCCGCTTCTGAACGCCGGCCGAAGGCCCGTCCAAGGTCCGATATGGGCGGATTTCGTTGAAAAAGTCGGCGCTTGAACGGCAGCATTCGTGCTGATTCACTTGGTCTCGCACGAGGAGACTGAGTCGATGATGGGGCCGCGGCAAGTCGAGCAAGGCGCTCTGTTCTACAACTTCTCCCTCGACGCCCATGTGCCGCAAGATCACCTCCTGCGGTCGATCGACCGCTTCGTCGACCTGGGCGATCTGCGTCGCGAGCTCGCGCCGTTCTACAGTGAGCTGGGGCGCCCTTCGATCGATCCCGAGCTGATGATCCGGATGCTGATTGTCGGCTACTGCCTGGGCATCCGCTCCGAGCGCAGGCTCTGCGACGAGGTGCATCTGAACCTGGCCTATCGCTGGTTCTGCCGGCTCGGCCTCGAGGGCCGTGTACCCGACCACTCGACCTTCTCCAAGAACCGTCACGGCCGCTTCCGCGACAGCGATCTCTTGCGTCGGCTGTTCGAGACCGTGCTCGCGCGGTGCATCGAAGAAGGTCTTGTCGGCGGCGAAGGCTTCGCAGTCGACGGCAGCCTGATCAAGGCCGATGCCAACAGGCAAAACAGCGTCGAAGGCGCTGCGGGCCTCCCGCCGGGGGCTGCAAGCCGGGCAGCGCAAGAATATCTCGCCACGCTCGATGATGCCGCATTCGGCGCTGCCACTCCTGTCGTGCCGAAGTTCATCTCGCCGGCCGATCCGGCCGCACGCTGGACGGGCGCCAACGGCGGTCTCGCCTTCTTCGCCTACGCGACCAACTATCTCATCGACCTCGACAACGCGATCATCGTCGACGTCGAGGCGACAACGGCGATCCGCCAGGCAGAGGTGACAGCCGCCAAGCGGATGATCGAGCGCGCCAGGGATCGCTTCGATCTCTATCCGGCGCGGCTCGTCGCCGACAGCAGCTATGGTTCGGCGGAGATGCTCGGATGGCTCGTCTACGAGCAGGGTATCGAGCCGCACGTCAGCGTCTTCGACAAATCGGCCAGGACCGACGGCACCTTCTCGCGCGCCGACTTCACCTACGATCACAGCGGCGACGTCTACACTTGCCCGGCGGGCAAGACGCTCTTCTGTAAGGGCACGCTGGTCAACGACGGCGCGACGCTGATGTACCGCGCCAGCAAATATGATTGCGACGTGTGCGCTCTCAAGCCCCGGTGCTGTCCGAATGCGCCGGCACGCAAGGTCCCGCGTTCGATCTATGAAGGCGCTCGCGACATGGCGCGCGACATCGGCGCATCGGATGAAGGCTACACGTCTCGCAAGCAGCGTAAGAAGATCGAGATGCTGTTCGCGCACCTCAAGCGCATCTTGAAGCTCGATCGACTACGACTGAGGGGACCGTACGGAGCCCGCGACGAGTTCCACCTAGCAGCCACCGCTCAAAACCTCAGGAAGCTCGCCAAGCTCGTTCCGACCTGTCCGCCGCTTCCAACCTGAGAAGGTCACGGTGCCTCGCGGCAGCGCGCTGGCTGCTTGAGACCGCAGCCCCTTGCCGGCACCAAACGGCACTTCTTCAACGAAATCGGCGCGAAGCGGACCGTGACCCAACCGCCCCACCTTGCAGAACGAGCCCGCGTCGCCGCTTGAGGCGAGCGCGGCCAGCAGGGACACGACTGGTCTGGGCACCTTTGCGCTTCTCTGATTGCACTCGAAGGCTAGCGGCGCCTAGTGTGCTGTCCCGCAAGGCCGATCGAGAAGGTTGGAAATCCGACCTCTGCGTCGACGCACCCTCGTCAGTGTGACATCAAATCACCATAGGTGGATTCGCAACAGCGAGTTCTGTTCGTCTTGCCCTTGTTGCGCAACCGTCATGGAGGATCATTAACCAATGCGTGTGTTTGCGTTGCGTAAGGGTGCGGTGTCGTGGCCAACTTGTCTTCATTTACTCCCGGCGACCTGGTCATCAGCGTCTACGGCGATGGCGCAACCGGCGACGCAACCAACTATACCGACAACCAAGCCTCGCCCATCGTTCTCGAGGAACTGACCAGCTCCGGCACCGCCGTCGGCCAGCTCGAGCTTCCGCAGGCCCCCTCGACCATCAACGGCGTGGCCCAGAACGCCATTTCCGGCGAGTACGGCTCCTCGTCGGAAGGGACGCTGGAGCTCTCCGGCGACGGGCAATCGCTCACCATTGCCGGTTACGGAGTCAACGCGTCCACTTACAATCAGGGCGGCGCCGCGGTCTACGGCAATGCCGCTTTGGCTCAGTCGACGAGTGTGCCCGGCGGGAGCTCTACCGCGGTCGCACGCGTCATTGCCGACATCCGATACGATGGCACCGTCGATACGTCGACGGGCGCGTTCAACATAGACAATACGAACAATCCGCGCAGCGTCGTCACGGAAAACGGCTCGTCGTTCTATTTAGCCGGCCAGGGCGTGAAGGGCGACAAGACGCAAGGCCTCTTCGAGCTGCAGGACGGCACCACGACCACGACGCCGACCGCCATCAATAATTTGACCGATATGAGAACGGCCGAGATCTACAACGGCAATCTCTACGTATCGACCGACAGCAAGCAGGGCCCGACATCCAACATCGCGGAGTACAACGGACTCCCGACCGGTGCAGCGACCCCTACGATCCTCCCCGGTATCAACAAGACCGTAACACTGAGCGCGGGCCAGGGGAATTCGATCAACGGATCGACCGGCACCGTCAACCTCAGCCCGGAAAACTTCTACTTCGCGAATGCGACGACCCTCTATGTCGCCGATGGCGGGATACCCAAAGCCGGCGGTGTCGGCGATGGTGGCCTGCAGAAGTGGACGCTCGGTACCAACGGGCAATGGGGTCTCGATTACACGCTGTCGGCCGGGCTCAATCTCCAGAGCAACACGATTAGCGATCCCGGCTCCGGTGGGCAGGGCACGACCGGCCTCATCGGCCTCACGGGTGTCGCGAACACGAACGGCACTGTCTCACTCTATGCCACCAACTCCACCGTCGGCGACCTCAATCAGACGTATCTCTACGGCATTACGGACAATCTCGCAGCGACGACCCCCGCGGCCGCGACCGGCGAGACCTTCAGCCAGCTGGCTGTGGCTGCGCCCGACACGAATATCCGCGGCGTCGCCTTCGCGCCGCAAGCCGGTCCCTGCTACTGCAGCGGTACCGGTATTCGTTTGGACTCAAATGGCGTGCTCGTCGACGTCGCCGTCGAGCATCTGGCGATCGGCGATCTCGTCGTCACCGCCTCCGGCGCGCGGCGCCCGATCAAGTGGATCGGCCATCGCACCGTCGACTGCCGCAGCCTTCCGCGCCCGCACGAGACGATGCCGATCCGCATCACGGCGCATGCCTTCGGCGCAGATCGTCCGGCGCGCGATCTCTTCGTCTCGCCCGGTCACGCCATCTGCGTCGACGTGGTCGACGAGGTGCTGATCCCCGCGATCGCCCTCGTCAACGGCGCGACCATCCAGCAGATCGCGGTCGACACCACCACCTATTGGCACATCGAGCTCGACAGCCACGACGTCATCCTGGCCGAGAACCTCCCGGCCGAGAGCTATCTCGACATGGGCAACCGCGGCTTCTTCCGGGAAGCGGACGTCGTCGACCTCGCCGCCGGTCCCGACACCGATCCGTCGCTGCGAACGCATGCGGACTTCTGCCGCCCGTTCCACGCTGCCGGCACCTTGGTCGAGGTGGTCAGGGCGCAGTTGCACAAGCGCGCCGAGAGCAATGGCTGGTCGCTGATGACCGACCTCGAGCTGCATCTCGAGGTCGACGGGCGCCGGCTCGCTCCGGTCGTGCGCGGCCTGACGGCGCGCTTCCACGTGCCGGCCGACGCCAAGGACATCTGGCTGGTCTCGCCGACGGCGCGCCCGAGCGACACGATGGTAAGCCCCGACGCGCGCGATCTCGGCCTCTATCTCGGTGTGCTGCGGATCGAGGACGGCCTGTCGGCGCCGCGCGATCTCGCGATCGACGACCCGTTGCTCTGCATCGGCTTCCACGCGGTCGAGGACAATTGCCGTCGCTGGACAGCGGGCCGCGCCCGGCTGCCCGCCGCGCTTTGGGAAGGCTGCGAGAACGGCTTCTACCTGCGCGTCGAGCTCGCCGGGGCGCCCGTGCCGCGGTGGATCGCCGACGCCGAGTCGCCGAGGCCGGCGGTGGATTGCTCCTCTGGATCGCTGCTGATCGCGCGGTCCGCGTAGCTGCAATCGTACCGAGCCCGTCCCGCATCGCACTGATCGCGGGGCGCCTCCAACGAGAATTTTCGGTCGCTCGGGTGCATCCGAGTCCCCGCGTGTAAAGAGAAAGTAGCGCGTCATGGCAACGACACCAGTGAGTCCCGGTGCCGGCAATTCGCCGGACAACAACGATACGGTGACGAGCGGCAACACGCTCGACGTCCAGTCCGGCGGCGCCGCCGAAAATACGACGGTCCAAAGCGGCGGCACGCTCGAGATCGATGCAGGCGGCAGCGAAACAAATGCCGTGATTCAAAGCGGCGGGTTGGAGACAGACAACGGCAGCTCGTCTGGCGACATGGACTTCGGCATTATCAACCTGAATGCCGCCTCGGGCGTGGCGACGAGCACGGCCACTATCAACGCCGCCACCGTCGAGAGCGGCGGCGCGCTCAACTTGAATCTCAAGGGAGCTTTGG
The DNA here is from genome assembly GCA_965277735.1 of Beijerinckiaceae bacterium. Lineage (GTDB taxonomy): Bacteria > Pseudomonadota > Alphaproteobacteria > Rhizobiales > Beijerinckiaceae > RH-AL1. The sequence continues at coordinate 505,181 of CBDIDO010000003.1, read as the reverse complement.
CGACCAACACGACCGTTTTGTCGGGTGGTGCCCTCACGATCAACGGCAACGCGGCCGCCAACGGCACGACACTGCAGGGCGGCACACTCGAGCTGATCTCCCCCAAGGCGGATACAGCAAATCCGTCGGGAACGTCAGCGACCGGAACGCTGACCTTTGCATCGGGAAGTTCGAGCCGGCTGCAGCTCGACGTTGCCCAGACCGGGACCGGCGGAACGACGTTCGCCCAGACCATCACCGGCTTTGCGCCCGGTGACGTCATCGATCTCGTCAACGTCGCGAACGGCACGGTCACGACCACCGCCGACGCTGCCAATCCCTCCAACACGGACGTGAAGATAACCGGCACGAACGGCGTATCGGAAACCTTCGTGTTTGTCGGCGCAGCGCCGGCCGGCCTGACCACGGCGGCCGATCCGGGCACCGCTCCGACCGTGAACAAGGCCGGCGGGACCGATCTCATCGTCACCTGCTATGTCTCGGGCACGCAGATCCGCACCGTGAGAGGTGACATTCCCGTCGAGCGCCTTGCGATCGGCGATCGCGTCGTCACCAGCTCCGGCGCGCATCGCCCGATCAGGTGGCTCGGCCATCGCACGGTCGAGTGCCGTCGCCATCCGCGCCCGCACGAGACGATGCCGGTCCGCATCACCGCGCATGCCTTCGGCGACAACCGCCCGGCGCGCGATCTCTTCGTCTCGCCCGGTCATGCCATCTGCATCGACCTGCTCGGCGAGGTGCTCATCCCGGCGGTCGCGCTGGTCAACGGCACGACGATCCGGCAGATCGAGGTCGACGAGACCACCTACTGGCACATCGAGCTCGACAGCCACGACGTGATTCTCGCCGAGAACCTGCCCGCCGAGAGCTATCTCGACATGGGCAACCGCGGCTTCTTCGCCGAGGGCGATGTCGTCACCCTGGACGCGTCGCCCGACGCCGATCCCGCGCTGCGCACGCACGCCGACTTCTGCCGGCCCTTTTATGGCGCCGGCCCCATGGTCGAGGTGGTCCAGGCGCAGTTGCGCAAGCTCGGCAAGACCAGCGGCTGGGCGCTGACGCATGATCTCGAGCTGCATCTCGAGGTCGACGGGCACCGGTTCGACCCGATCGTCCGCGACCTGACCGCCCGCTTCCACGTGCCGGCCGGTGCCAAGGACGTGTGGCTGGTCTCGCCGACGGCGCGCCCGAGCGAAACGCTGGGGACCTGCGACGATCGCGATCTCGGCCTCTTCTCGTCGCCGCGCTGCGCATCGAGGACGGCCTGTCGGCGCCGCGCGATCTCGCGGTCGACGATCCGCTGCTCTGCGTCGGCTTCCATGCGGTCGAGGAGGGATCGCGTCGCTGGACGTCGGGCCGCGCCCGGCTGCCGGCCGCGCTGTGGGAGGGCTGCGAGAACGGCTTCTACCTGCGCATCGACCTTGCCTGCTCGAGCCTCCCGCGCTGGCATCGCCCGGCCGACACGCGCCCCGCCCTCGCCCTGGTCGGCTGACGGTTCATCGCCGCGCCGTCGCGCGGGCCTGCGCGTCGAGATAGTGCACCAGCGGCACCCGCCGCTCGTGGATCGCCAGCGTCTGCGGCCCTGGCGGCGGCGCGCCCATGCTGGCGGCCCGATAGCCGCGCGAGTCGAAGCGCGGCGAAGGATCGAGATCGCGCGCGGCCCCGCAGCGGATGAGATGCGCGAAGGGATCGCGGTTGGGCCCGATCTCGTCGCGGTGGCGCGCGAGATAGAAATCGAGATCGAACTCCGCATTGGGCGCGACCCGCTGCGAGCGGCGGCTCTCGAGATAGTGCCGCAGCGCCAGTTGCGACGACTTGAGCCCGTAGGCGCGCCGGTACCAGGCGGGGTCGAAGAAGGCGATCGGCCGACAGCCCGCCGCCTCCCCCTTTCGGATGTAGTGGACGAGCGGGTTCGCCTCGGGCGCGTCGGCTAGATAGAGCTCGCGATACCAGGCAGGATCGAAGCAGGCGTTCGGGCGGCGCCCCTCCCGCCAGCCGTGGCCGCAGAAATGATCGATCGCGTCCGCGCCCGCCTCGTGCACGTCGGGCGCCTGAATGAGATAATAGCTCTCGTCGAACAGGCCCGAGCCCACGATCAGCGCGCGCTCGCGCGCGGCCGGGTCGCGCCGCCGCGCGATGCGCCGCAGGGCGGCGAGGACCGCGGGACGCTTCGCATGCCGGTTGAGCCAGTGCCAGATCATCGACCGCTCCCGGCGACGGGGCTCCACGGGCCCCGATCCCTCCTTAGCGCCGGGGTCGGCGCGCCACCAAGCCGGCCTGCGCGGGATGCCCGGAGGCGGCCGGCATGAAGCGCTGGCTGCGCTGGCGCCGTCGCCGCTCCGCGCCCGAGCGGGCCTACTTCGACCCGCTCTTCTATCGCACGACGAATGCCGATGTGGCGGCCTCCGGCGTCGATCCCTTCGCCCATTTCATGACGCACGGCTGGCTCGAAGGCCGCAACCCGTCGCGGACGTTCGTGACCTTGTTCTATCGCGACAAGCACCTCGACGGGCTGCGCCTCAACCCGCTGACGCATTACGCGGCGAGCGGCGCGGCCGAACGCCTGCCGACCGCGCCGGACAGCGAGATGGACTATGTCCTCGTCCAGACGCCGCTCGCGCGGCCGTATTTCTCGGCCACCTATTACCGCTCGCAGCGGGTCGGCGCCGACGGCGACCTGCTCGAGCATTACCTGCGCACCGGCTGGCGAGACGGCCTGTCGCCGAGCCAGTCCTTCGATCCCAAACGTTATATCGCGCTGCATCCGTTCGTCGCCGCTCTCGTCGTCTCTCCGCTTTATCATTTCGCGTCGCAGAAGCGGTTTTCCGCGCGCGCCCACGATGTCGACGCGCAGATGTTGCGCGAGCAACACGATGGCGACGCCGCCGAGGATGCCGAAGCCAAGGCGCTGGTCGCGTCGCAGTTCGAGGCGGACTTCTACCTTTACGAGAACGACGACGTCCGCGACGCCGAGGTCGATCCGCTCGATCATTTCATGCGCCATGGCTGGCGCGAGAACCGCAAGCCCTGCCGCAGCTTCGATTGCGCCTATTACCTCGAGCGCAATCCCGACGTCGCGCAGAGCGGCGTCAATCCGTTCTATCACTACCTCGCGGTCGGCAAGGCCAGGGGCCTGCGCCCGAACCCGTTCGGGCACGAGGCCTATCTGCGCCCGGTCGCGCCGGCGCCCGAGGCCTGGGCCGGCGTGACGCCGGCCGCCGATGCGGCTGACGCCGAATGCGTCATCGTCATGCCGGTCTACAAGGGCCACGACGAGACGCTCGCCTCGATCCATTCGGTGCTCTCGGCGCGCCAGCGCACGCGCCTCGCGCTTCTCGTCATCGACGACGGCTCGCCCGATGCGGCGCTGAGCGCGACGCTGGCCGCGCTCGCCGCGCGCGGCCTGTTCCTGCACGTGCGCCACGCGACGAACCTCGGCTTCGTCGCCACCGTGAACGAAGGCTTGCACCGGTTCGCCGGCACGGACGCCATCCTGCTCAACACCGACACGAAAGTGTTCGGCGACTGGCTCGACCGCCTCGTCGGGCATGCGCGGCGCGATCCGCGCATCGCGACCGTGACGCCCTTTTCGAACAACGCGACGATCGCGAGCTACCCGCTGCGCAACGTCGACAACGCGATCCAGGTCGAGACCGACGCCGCCGGGCTCGACCAGCTCGCAGCGAGCTGCAACGCCGGGCGCGCCAGCGAGATCCCCGTCGGCGTCGGGTTCTGCCTCTTCGTCAGCGCGCGGAGCCGCGACACCATCGGGCTCCTCGACGAGCAGACCTTCGGGCGCGGCTACGGCGACGAAAACGACTTCTGCATCCGGGCGAGCCGCGCCGGTCTGCGCAACGTGCTGGCCGAGGACGTCTTCGTCTACCACGTCGGCGAGGTCTCGTTCGGCGTGCCGCAGGCCAAGCGCCGCGTGCGCGGACAGGCCGAGCTGGTCGCCAAGCACCCGCATTATCCCGATCTCATCCGCCAGCATGTCGATGCCGACAGCACCGAGCACGGCCGTATCCGGCTCGACCTGAAGCGGCTCGCGCTGGCCAGCCGGAACGCGGAGGTGCATGTCTAACACGCGCTCGCCGGCGGTATCGCCACGCATGTCGAGCACGAGGCGGCGAAGGCCGGCGCCGCAGGCCGCGTCGCGATCCTGGTGCGCGTCGGCCTCGAGAGCGCCTGGGATCTCGAGATCCGCTCCGCCTCGGCCGCCGCCCCCTATTGCCCGAACCTGCGGCCGCTCTCGATCACGACCTACCGCGAGACCCTGCTCGACTTCCTCGGCTGGCTGGCGCCGTCCATGCTGTGCCTGCACTCGCTCACCGGCCTTTCGTGGCCGGCGACGCAGGCGTTCTTCGATCTCGTCCGCGACAGTGGGATTCCCTACCAGGTCACGCTGCACGATTATGCGGCCTTCTGCCATCGCAACAACCTCGTCCAACCGAACGGCCGCTATTGCGGCCTCGCGCCGGTCGACGTCTGTCGCGCCTGCATCGGCTTCGATCGCACCTATCCCGAGGCCGTCGATCCCGAGCTGCGGCGTGCGACCTATGCGAACGTTCTGGCCGGCGCGGCGCGCGTCATTGCGCCCTCCGAGGACATCAAGGCGCGCTTCGAGCGCCAGGGCGCAGCCTTCCCCATCGACGTGGTGCCGCATGAGGAAAGCGCGACGACCGCGCCGATCCACGCGCCGCCGCGCGCGCCCGCGATCTTCAACATCGTCACGATCGGCGCGATCGGGCCGCACAAGGGCTCGCGCGTGATCGCGGGTCTCGCGCGCGACGCGACGGCGCGCAGCCTGCCGCTGCGCTACGCCATCATCGGCTATTCCGACATCGGCGGCGAGATGGCCGCCGCCGGCGTCAGCGAGACGGGACGCTACGAGACCTCCGACGAGGCCTTCGCGCATCTCGTCGCGGCCGAGCCCTCCGCCATCCTGCTGCCGTCGATCTGGCCAGAAACCTACTGCTACACGCTCTCGATGGCATTCGCGTTCGGCTGCCCGCCGATCGTCTTCGACCTCGGCGCGCAGGCCGCGCGCGTCAGGGAGAAGGAAGTCGGCCTCGTGCTGCCTTGCGACCTCATCCACGACATCAGAGCGCTCAACGACCGCATCCTGGATCACCTGCGCCGGCGATGACACCGAGCTCACGTCACCCGCAGCGCGGCCAGTGCCGCCATCGTCGGACCGACGATCGGCTCGACGATCGAGCGGTAGGCGGAGGCATTGGCTCGATGCGGGTCCTGCTCGGGCGAAAAAGGGACGTCCGGCTGCTTCGAATGGCGCCGAGCGACCGAAAGCATCAGCTCGACCGCGCCGGCGCTGGGGTGGAGCCCGAGATGCGGCAACATCTTGGTCCCGAGCGCCAGTGGCAGCTCGGAATGGTCGACGACCAGACCTTTTCCGCCGGGATACGCGTCGAGCGCCGCGCGCGTGAAGGCGGCCAGCGCGTGCGCGTGATACGTTTGCGGATCCATCTGCCACAGGGCGTCCTCGGTCAGGCCGAGGCGCGGCGCCGGAATCTGGCCGCGCGCGAGGTCGATGCCTCGAGACGCGACCTGCGAGGCGAGGATCTCGGCCGGGTCCCGCGTCACGAAGATCCACGGCACCTCGGGAAACGCCTGGCGGACCAGCGCGATATCGAGCACGTCGGCGGCCATGAACTTCACGACGATGCGTTGCTCGTAGGCGAAGCGCGGCTGCGCGTAGGCGTTGACGAGCAGGGGCAACCAGCGGGCCGCCTGGTTCGGGGTCGCGCGGCCGACGGCCAAGGCGCGCAGCACGAACCGCAGCGTAACGGCCTCGGCGACGACGATGTTGCTCTCGAACGCGGCGAGCGCCTGCGAGACCAGCGTCGAGCCGCAGCGCGACATGTGGAAGATGAAGCCGGCGACCGGCAGCCCGGGCGGCAGCTCGGCCAGCGTCTCGATCGGCGTATGTTGCTGGAACACGAGGTTGAACGGCTCGCGCATCGCCTGGACGACCGTCTCGTAGAAGAACGGCTCGACCATCCGGCGCAGGTCGAGATGGCACCAGTCGACCCACGGCTCGTCGCCGCGGAAGGCGAGACGATAGGGCGTCCAGCCGAACAGCCGATCGGCGGGGCTCAAACGACGTCCGCCCCGGACGCCAGCCACGTCAGCTCGCCCTCGCGCAGCGCAGCGCGCACGATAGCTTCGTCGAACGCAAAGCCCCGCGCGGCGCCGATCGAGACGACGCGTGCGATATAGGCCTCCCGCTCTTGCGGCACACGCAGATCCCGAAGGAGAGCGGCGTCGTCGAGCACGGCCTCGCGGAAGGCTGCAAAGGCGGCGGTCGGTTGCGTCTCGCTCATACCATCAGTCGCGCGAGGGGAAGATGCCCTGGAGCGCGATGATGTAATTGATTGCGAGCAGCGGCTGGATGTTGGTGTGGGGAAGCGATCCGCCCTGCGACTGGATGGTCGCGGGATTCAGCGTCGTCGCGGTGGCGAGCGACGAGGCGTAGGTGTCGGAGGTCGTCGGCCTGGTACCCGGCACGTTCGTCTGGGACAGATAGGCATTCTTCGGAGAAACCGTGGCGTTCGCCGTCGAATCGTTGGCGGCGACGTTGTGGCTATGGCTCGGCATCTGCGAGACGTTCAACGTGACGTTTTCGGTTCCCGCCTGCTGGCCGAGAAAATAATTGGACAAGCCCGGACCTTGGCCCTGGCTCACCGCGACGCGCCCGCGCAGGTCCGGCAGCGCGAACGTGGTTTGGCCATCGCCGCCGTAGGTCGTGCCGAGGATCGCGAACAGCGCTGAATTCTGCGCGATGGACAGGAGCTGCCCCTGGCAGAACGCCCATGGCTTGGGTGCGAAGTTCCCGGCGAAGATGATAATAGATCCAAGTATCGGGTCCATGAGAGCATCCTTCTTTTCGACTTGACCTTGGAGCGGAAATCGAAATCTTGACCGGTGGCCCTATCCTGCCAAGTGGCAGTCGGCTGGTTGCGACACGAATTGGTGCGCCGAGCTAAGCGCTACGAAATATTCCGACGACAACTAGATCTTTTCAGAAAACCGCCGGCTCCCTCGGACTTTTCGAGCGATCCGTCCTTAACCCAACTGTAAACGCCTGTCGCGCTCGACTTTCGGATGAGTCGGAAAGCAGTGCGCCGCGCACAGTACCGAACATCGGACAAAAGCGGGCTTCCGAGCGATTCGCGGGCCCCCATTCCGCAAATGAACCAGTACTTGTTAGGAGCAGAACGCCATTATGGCTGCTAGTCTAGCTTATCTCATCGGCATGTAATTTCATCGGCGTGTCATTTCATCGCCGTGTCATTTCATGCCGTGTCATTTGATCGCCGTGTCATTTGATCACCGTGTTTCGCGGCATCCAAGAGATCGACATAGGCTGCCGCCAGCGGCGATCAGCTGGCCTTGGGCGTAATTCCGGCTGAATGTCCCTCATACTAAAGAAGTAGAACGCGTGCCATTATCGCTCTTTGATTCTATTTCTGCCAAGCCTTAATGAAGCTCACCAAGCGGCACACCATAGCTGGTAGAACGACTTCAATTCGTCCGACCTTCTCGAAGCGGCGCTCGGCCACGCGCGCCGGACATAGCTGACCTAGTAATGGATTGATTTAAAGGGATCCTCGATCCCACAGTCGAGACTACCGCCGAAAAGGCGGGACATTGAGCAATGTTTATCTGTGAGCAGGGGAAATCCGCGCATCGCTGAAGCTCAGTGCGATGCCAGGATCGACGGGGCAAAGACATGGCCAACGGCACAATTGTAATTACCGGTCGGTTTTCCGACGGCAACGCAACAAGCTACACCAGCGGCACGCTGTACCTCTATTCGTCGCCGATGTTTCCTGAACCGAACGACGGGTCGACATATATTGGACAAACGACACTCGCTTTCGCGCCCAATGCGACCCTGCAGGACGGATCTTTTTTCTCGTATACGGCAAGCCTTCCGGCCGGGACCTACAATCTCGCGTTCTATCTCTCAACCAATGACGGAGACAGTGCCGGCAATACGGGGATACAAACCGCGCCGACCGAGACGTTCGCGGGCACGGTCACCAATTCGGCTGGAACCTCGTTCACCAGCGTAGCGGGCCCGACCGCACGAAACGACGTGAACGGCGCTGGCCGGACGGATTACGAATATCAGTACAACAACGTCGTGGTGACAGCCGCGGCGGGCCCGACGGGGCCGACCGGACCCGCCGGCGCGACGGGCGTGGGCACGACGGGCCCAGCCGGTGCCACAGGCACCGGGACGACGGGACCGGCGGGTGCTACCGGCGCAAACGGGACAAACGGTGCCACGGGCGCTACCGGCGCGAACGGGACCGACGGTGCCACAGGCGCTACCGGCGCAAACGGGACCGACGGTGCCACAGGCGCTACCGGCGCAAACGGGACCGACGGTGCCACAGGCGCTACCGGCGCAAACGGGACCGACGGCGCGACGGGCGCTACCGGCACGAACGGGACCGACGGCGCCACGGGCGCAACCGGCTCGAATGGAACAAACGGCGCGACGGGCGCTACCGGCGCAAACGGGACCGACGGCGCTACCGGCACGAACGGGACCGACGGCGCCACGGGCGCAACCGGCTCGAATGGAACAAACGGCGCGACGGGTGCTACCGGCACGAACGGGACCAACGGCGCCACGGGCGCTACCGGCACGAACGGGACCAACGGCGCCACGGGTGCTACCGGCACGAACGGGACCGACGGCGCCACGGGCGCCACAGGCGCGAATGGTACAAACGGCGCCACGGGTGCCACAGGCGCGAATGGTACAAACGGCGCTACGGGTGCCACAGGCGCGAACGGGACCAGTGGCGCCACGGGCGCCACAGGCGCGAACGGGACCAGTGGCGCCACGGGCGCCACAGGCGCGAACGGGACCAACGGCGCCACGGGTGCTACCGGCACGAACGGGACAAACGGCGCCACGGGCGCCACAGGCACGAACGGGACCGACGGCGCCACAGGCGCGAACGGGACCGACGGCGCCACGGGCGCCACAGGCGCGAACGGGACCAATGGCGCCACGGGCGCCACTGGCCCGAGCACCGGCGTCACCGGCGCCACGGGCGCAACCGGCCCTGCGGGCACGACGGGCGCCACGGGATCTGGCGCGACAGGTGCCGCAGGCGCCACCGGCGCGACGGGACCGGCGGGCGCGACAGGTACCGGCGCGACGGGCGCAAGGGGAAGCACCGGCGCGATGGGAGCGACCGGGCCGACCGGCCCGATCGAGTGCTTCGCCGCCGGCACGCACATCGCCACGCCGGCGGGCGAGCGTCCCGTCGAGGATCTCGCGATCGGCGACCTCGTGTTGACGATCGACGGCGCCGCCGTGCCGGTGCGCTGGATCGGGCGCCGCAAGCTGCGGCCCGACGCCCATCCGCGGCCGCACGAGGTGCGCCCCGTGCGCATCGCGGCGCATGCCTTCGGCGACAACCGGCCGGCGCGCGATCTCGTCGTGTCGCCGGGCCACGGCCTGTTCGTCCGCGACGCGAGCGCCGAGCACCTGATCCCCGCTGTCTATCTGGTAGATGGCCAAACCATCGTGCAGGAGGCCGTCGCCGAGGTCGATTACGTGCATGTCGAGCTCGACTCGCACGACATCCTCGTCGTCGAAGGCCTCGGGGCGGAGAGCTATCTCGATGTCGGCAACCGCGCCGAGTTCGAGAATGGCGACGGGCCGATGGTGCTGCACCCGGCCTTCGCGCCGCTGGCGCACGAGGCGGCGCGCGCGCCCTTCGTCATCGCCGGGCCGGTGCTGCAACGGGTCCGCGCCGCGATCGCGGCAAGGGCCCAGGCAGCCCACGCCGGCCTCCTGTCGCGGCTCCGCCGCCGCGGCTGACGCCTCGGCGCCAGAGCGCGAGCGGCATCGCCTCTCGCGCCAGTTCTCGCCCGCCGTCGGCCGAGGCGCGGGCTTTCCTCGCGCATGCTAGAATGCAGCCGAAGGCCGTCGGCCAGCGGCGGCGGTGAGTCGGAACGAGCGTTAAGTGACGTCAGCCGGAAAGACCGTCTGCCTCTGCATGATCGTCAAGGACGAGGCGCATGTCATCCGCCGCTGCCTCGCCTCGGTGCGGCCGATCATCGACCATTGGATCGTCGTCGACACCGGCTCGCGCGACGGCACGCAGGCCATCGTGCGCGAGGCGATGGCCGGGCTGCCGGGCGAGGTCGTCGAGCGACCCTGGGTCGACTTCGCGCATAGCCGCAGCGAGGCGCTGGCGCTGGCCCGGCCACACGCCGCCTACTCGCTCGTCATCGATGCCGACGACGAGCTGGTGATCGAGGATGGCTTCGCGCTGCCGTCGCTCGACGACGATTCCTATGCGATCGACATCCATTATGGCGCCACGACCTACCGGCGCCCGCAGCTGGTGAAGAACGCGCTCGCCTGGCGCTATCGCGGGGTGATCCACGAGTTCCTCGAATGCGCCGAGGCCACGACCCAGGGCCATCTGCCGATCGTGATGAAGATCAATCACGAGGGCGCGCGCAGCACCGATCCCACTACCTACGCCAAGGACGCGGCGGTGCTCGCGCGGGCGCTGGCCACGGAGACCGACCCGTTCCTCCTCGCGCGCTACACGTTCTATCTCGCGCAGAGCTACCGCGATTGCGGCGAGCCGGAGAAGGCGGTCGCCGCCTATCTCGACCGCGCCGAGCTGGGGTTCTGGATCGAGGAGGTCTACGTCAGCCTGCTCAACGCCGGTCGCCTGATGGAAGGGCTGAGCCGGCCGCCCGACGACATCATCGCCGTCTACGCCCGCGCAAGCGAGGCCTGCCCGTTCCGCGTCGAGGCGGCCTATGCCGCGAGCCACCTCTGCCGCATGCTGACGCGGTTCGCGCAGGGCTACGCGATCGCCAAGCCGATGGCGGGCCTGCCCATCCCGCAGGCCCCGGCGGGGCTGTTCGTCGAGCCCTATGCCTACGAGTTCGGGATCTTCGACGAGCTCGCCGTCAACGCCTATTGGGCCGGCCAGTATCGCGATTGCCTGGATGCGTCGCTCCGCGCCCTGCAAGGCGGCAAGGTCCCCGCGCACGAGCTGCCGCGCACCTATGCGAACATGCGCTTCGCGCTCGACAAGCTGCCGCAAGCCACCGGACGACCGGCACCCGCGGTGCACATGCCGCCGGCAGGTGGGCCGCCGGCGCCGCTCCCAGCGATGGTCAACCTCGGCTCCGGCAAGGACTACCGCGCCGACTGCTTCAACATCGACGTCGATCCGAGCTGGAGCCCCGACGCGCTCGTCGACCTCGCGACGACACCGATCGATGCGGCCGGCGTCGTGGTGCCGACCACGCGCTTCGGCAAGGTGCGGCTGCAGCCGGGCCTCTTCGAAATCATCATGGCCAACGACGTGCTAGAGCATGTGCCGAACCTCGTCGCGCTGATGACGAGCTGCCTCGCTCTGCTGCGCGAGGGCGGCCGCTTTCTGATCCGCGTCCCCTTCGACCTCTCGTATGGCGCATGGCAGGACCCGACGCATCTGCGCTCGTTCAACGAACGCAGCTGGCTCTATTACACCGAGTGGTTCTGGTACCTCGGCTGGCGCGACGCGCGCTTCGAGCTCGACGAGATGGAGCACGTGCTGAGCGAGGTCGGGACGGCCCTGCGCGATCGCGGCGTCCCGCTCGAGGAGATCGCGCGGACGCCGCGCGCCGTCGACGCGATGGCGGTCACCCTGCGCAAGACCGCCCTCTCCGATGCCGATCGCGCCGCGCTAGCGCATTGGCGGCCGGAGGGTCGGGCGCTTGCGGCCGCGCGCCCGACCGCTGCGCCGCCACGGGCGTTCGCCGGCGCGTCAGCCGAGGCCCGCGACCGCTATGCGCTCTGGATCGTGACGCCGCAGGCCTACACGCACGCCCACGTGTTCGACGACGTCGCCGAGATCCTCAGCGCCGGCTTCGGCGCGCTCGGCTGGTCGGTGCCGATCGTGCGCCGCGAGAGCGATCTCGGCGGCCGGGTGCCGATCATCCTCGGCGCGCATCTCCTCACCGAGGATCAGACGCTGGCCGCCGATGCCGTGCTCTTCAACTTCGAGCAGATCGGCGCGACGGGCTCGCCGTGGAACACGCCGGCCTATCTGGCGCGCCTCGCCCGCCATCCGCTGCTCGACTACAGCCTCGCCAACATCAAGGCGCTCGCGGCGGCCGGCATCCCGCACGCCGTCCATCTGCCGATCCGCGGCATGCCGTCGGACACGCGGCCGGCATCGGCGGAGGCCCGCGACATCGACGTGCTCTTCTACGGCTCCTTCAACGCGCGGCGCACCGCGATCCTCGAGGCGTTGCGCGCACGCGGCCTCACCGTCGAGGCGCGCTTCGAAATCTACGGCGCCGAGCGCGACGCGCTGGTCGCGCGCGCCAAGGTCGTCCTGAACATGCATTTCTACGACACGGCGGTGTTCGAGGCGGTGCGCGTCGGCCCGCTCCTCGCCCTGGGCGCCTGCGTGGTGAGCGAGGGCGCGTCCGACGATCCGGATTGCAGCGATCTCGCCGGAGCGATGGCCCTGTGTCCCTACGACGGCCTCGTCGACGCCTGTGCCGGGCTCGTCGGCGATGCGCACCGCCGTGCGGACCTCGCACAGCGCGCGCGAGACACGATCGCGTCCCGGACGCAGGCCGACATCGTGAAAGCGCTCCTCTCGTAGCACCGGAAAGACGCGCCACCCGCCTGAACCGCCGCGATGGCTGCGACGTTGGCAGGCGTCGGTCGTCGGAGAGGCCCTATGCCCAAAGCCAGCAGCAGCGTCGCCGTGCAAACAGGTTCACTCGCCGTCGCCTTCGCGGCGACGATGATCGCCATGTATTCGTTCGCGCAGGCGCGACCGGCATGGGGCGGCTACAATCTCGCGATCGCTGTGGTGGCCCTGGCGGTCGTCGTCGCGGCCCGCGCGCGCGACTACGAGGCGTAGAGCGGGTTGCCGCGCCAGGGTGCCGAGGTCGCGATGAGGCAGCCGCGAGGGGTGGTCGTCGCGGCTGCTGTTCAGGTGACGCGTCGCTAGGCGTTGTTGTCGCGGATTGCCATGTCGCCGACGGCGGGGATGACGCGCAGCCGCCGGACCCGCCCGTCGAGATAGGCCTTCAGAAACGAGCTGTAGTCCCGGAACACCACGCAGCCGTTCGATTCCGGACGATTGTGCAGCATGTAGGTGTGGGTCAGGAGGCCGCTGCGGCCGAACACGTCGCCGAGGATCGGCAGCAGGCGCAGCGCGGTGACCCCGTGAAACCGGTATTTGCGCGGCGTGAGATCGTACAGGGCCGGCGGCGTCGGCCCGCGCATGTGCTGGCGGATGAAGCGCGTATCGTCGGCGCGCTCGGCGAGGCCGGAATGCGCTTCCAGCCGCTGGCCGTCGGGCAGGACAACGACATGCGCGGTGATGTCGTAGACCGCGGTCGGCTGCTCGGCGAGACCTTCGGCATAGGTGTAGCCGGCAACCGACGTCGCGACCCAGTCGCTCGACGGGTCGAACGGCGAGGCGACTTCGGGCAGCGGCAACGGCGGCGTCATCCGCGCAGATGTCCCGACTATTGCCGCCTGCGCGGCAACTAGAGGCAACGCGAGGTACATGGCAGCGCTCATCACCGCGCCGACAAACAGTCTCATTGTCTGCTGCCTATACGAAAGAACCCGACCACCGATCGAGCTAGCCTAGATCAGACACGTCGATCGAGCGATGATCCCGGAGCCACACCCAACAGCAAATTGTGCGCAACCGCAGTTTTTGTTGCGTGGTTAGTTAAAGATACAGGTGGGTCGCCCCGGCGGGGCGAATAGTGCGGCGGCCGCGCGGCGAACCAAGGCCGGCGCGGCGGGTTGAGGCGTCTCAACAGGAGGACACGTCATGCGTCTTTCGACTGCGGCCTTCGCGTCGCTTTTGCTGCTCGCATCGGGCAGCTTCGCCGCGGCACAGAGCACGGGCTCGTCTTCCGGCGGCACCCCAGGCGGCTCCGGGGCCAGCGCCAGTCCGTCGGGAACGCCGCTGACCGGCGCGTCCGGCACGCCTTCGATCACCGGCACGACGGGCTCGACGGCGGGCGCCACCACGCCGAGCTCATCGACGACGCACTGTGCCAACGCCGATCCGCTGGACACGACCGCGGCGGAGCTCGGCTGCCAGCAGACGAACTAGCCGCCGCTGTGCGCCGCCAGCCACGCGGCGAGATCCTGCGCCTCGGCGGCGTCGGTGGCGTGGCCCATGCCGGGATAGGTGTGGAAAGCGACGGGCACGCCGAGCTTGTCGAGCGTGGCGCGGGCCGCGGTCGCCGCACCCAGCGGGATGCGCGGGTCGGCCGTGCCGTGGCCGATGAAGAACGGGTCGTGCGCGAGGCCCGTCGTCGGCACGCCGGCAAGCGCCGACGGGAACATCGAGCCCGACAGCACGACCGCTCCGGCGAAGCGCGCGGGCGCGTGCAGCGCCACCTCGTAGGTCATCACGCCGCCCTGGCTGAAGCCGCCGAGGAAGACGCGCTGCGGGTCGGCATCGAAGCGCTCGACGGCCTTGGCGACGATCAGCTCGACGATCTTGCGCGAGATCGCGATGTCGGCTGCACGCGAAGGCTTGCGGTACCATTCGTAGCCGCCGCCATCGCGGAACGGCGCGCGTGGCGACACGACGACGAAATCGGGCGGCAGGTCGCGCCACATCGAGATCATGTCGCGCTCGTCGGCACCGGCGCCGTGCAGCAGCACGATCAGCGGCGGATGCGCGCTCTTCTGCGTCGGCTCGTGCGCAATCATCGTGATGTCGGAGGCGCGAGCGGGGACCGAAGCCAGGATGGCGGCGAACGCCAGGGGAAAAAGCGCGCGCCCTCCCCTTCTCCCGCTTGCGGGAGAAGGTGGCCCGACGAAGTCGGGCCGGATGAGGGGACGTGCCGCTTGGGTCACTTTGGGGGCAGAGACGGCAACGCCCCTCATCCGACCCCGCTTCGCGGGGCCACCTTCTCCCGCAAGCGGGAGAAGGAGTGGCGCGAGCGGTTCGCCCAAGGCCTCTAGCCCGCGCGGGCGACGACGAGGAGGCGGCGCACCTGGCCGGAATCGTAGGCGGAGATGAACTGCTCGTAGTTGCGGAACACGACGCAGCCGTTCGACTCGCCGGAGCGGCCGCGCAGCATGTAGCTGTGCGTGAGCAGGCCGGCGCGGCCGTAGGTGGTGCCGCCGGTCGGCGTCATGCGCAGCGCGCGGACGCCGTGGAAGATCGCCTCGCGCGGCGTCAGCTCGTAAAGGTTGGGCGGGGTCGCGCCACGCATGCGCAGCGCCACGCCGGCGGGGTTGTCGACATATTCGCCGAGGCCGGAATGCGCCTCGAGCCTGCGCCCGTCGGGCAGGGTCACGGTGTGCGCCGAGATGTCGTAGACCGCGGTGTAGCGGTCGATCGCCGGGCGGCCGAGCTCGCCGGGCTCGACGGCAGCGTAGCCGAGCGCCGTGCCCGGCCGGGTGATCGCGCCGAACATCTTGTCGAAGAACGAGCCGCCTTGCGCAGGAGCTGCGACCGGCGCCGCCGGGGCGCCCGGCGCCGCGGGGGCGACCGACGCGGTCTCCTCGGGCATGGCTGCGGCCAGGCGGCGGCTCGCCGACGAGCGCGGAACGGACGCGAAATCGGGCCGCGGCGTCGGCAGCGGGACTTCTTTCATCTGGCTGACCAGCGGCGGCGACGGCGGCAGAGCCGGCGTGACGGCCGCGACCGGCGTCTCGGTGTCGTCGGAGGTCTCGACGTCCGCGACTTGCGGCTGGGCGACTTGCGGCTGGGCAACCTGGTTCTGCGCGGGCGCGAGAGCCGGGGCGGCATCGGCCTGGTCGACGGGGACGAGACGGCTCGGCTCGAAGGCGGAGCGCAGTGCGGCGGGGCGCCCGAACGAGGCAGACTTGGCGCCGGAGACGAAATCGGGATCGAGGATCGCCGCATAGCGGCGGAGCGGCGCGAGCGCGGCGGGCGGCGCGGCCGGCATGGCCCGCTGACGGGTCGGCGCAGGCGCGGGCGCCTCGGCGACGACGGCGACCGGCGCGTCGGGCGCCGAGCGATTGTAAAGGACGTCGAGGCCGATGGGCGCGCTCAGGAGCAACGCGGCGGCGCAGATCAGTCCCTGTGACGGGCCGCGGCGCACAGGCGCCTGCGGCTCGAACGGCGCAAAATCCGCCGGCCCCCAGCTCAAATCGGTCATGACCCCCGCTCTCGACCCCTCATCACCGTGTCGTGAGATTGGCCACCATTCGTGTCCGCGATAAGGACGCGCCAAGGCCAAGCGACGCTACATTGAGGCCGAGTTTGGTTAAGCTCCGGTGAAGCGTTAACCGTCACGTCGCAAGAAAATGCGATCGGGATCAGGATCTTGCGCGATAACGCGTTGACCAAGGGGACCACGGGGGCCGCAGCGCCGTGCCTCCTCCACCATCCTTCGGATGATCATCCTCCCCGGCTGCACAAGGGAGGATGAGCGCTCAGCGCTCCGACGTGTGCATCGGCTTGCCGCTGTCCTCGACGCGCACGAGGTCGCCGTTGCGGATCGATTCCTGCGGGTTGTCGACGAGCTTGTCGTCGGGGGCGATGCCCTTCTTCACCTCGACGTCGACGCCGAGATTGCGGCCAAGGTCGACGGGCAGCAGCTGGATGTGATTGTCCGCGTCGACCTTCGCGACCTGGATGCCGTGCCGCACGAACACCAGCGCCGTCGTCGGGATGCTCAGCGTGTCACCGTTCGAGCGGATGTGGAAATGCACCTCGGTGAAGCTGCCCGGCCAGAGCGCGCCGTCCGCATTATCCGAATGGAGCTCGACCAGGCCGGTGCGCGACGCCTCGGCGACGGAATTCGAGGTCGACGCCACCTTGGCCGGGAACGTCTCGTTCTTGCCGATGACCGCGAGCGTCGCCTCGAGCCCCGGCTTCATCGCACCGAGGAAGGCCTGCGGCACGTCCACGTAGGTGCGCATGCGATGCAGGTCGGAGACCTGGAACAGCGGATGGCCGGACTTGCCCTCGGCGGTGACGAGGTCGCCGATATCGACGTTGCGCTGCGTGACGATGCCGTCGAACGGCGCCACGATCTGCTCGAAATTCGCCAGCTCCTCGAGGCGGCCGACGGCCGCCTGCTGCGCGATGACATTGGCCTTGGCGACCTCGACGGCGGCCGCGCGGGAGGCGGCGGCATAACGATCGGTGTCGCCGCGCTGCGCGCTCGACCAGCCCTGGGTCACCAGCTGCTTGGTGCGCTTCTCGGTCGCGACCGAAAGGTCGGAATCGGCCTGCGCCTGCACCTGCGCGGCGTTCAGCTGGATCAGCTGCGCCTTGGCCTGTGCGAGCTGCTGGTCGAGATCGGGCGCCGAGATCGTGGCGAGCACGTCGCCCTTCTTCACGTGGGCGCCGATGTCATGGTTCCAGGAGGTGATGTAGCCGCTGGCGCGGGCGTAGAGCGAGCCGGTCGTGTAGGCGCGCACGGTGCCCGGCAGCGTCAGCTCCTGCTCGTCGGAGCCTTTCTTGGGGCCGATGACATGCACCGAGGGGATCGCCTGCTCGTGCGTCCAGGTCTCGACCTCCTGCATGCTGCGCGCACGGTCGGTCACGCCGAAGAAGGCGGCACCGAGCGCCACGACGAGCACCACGCCGAGCACGAGGACGACGTGGCCTTTGCGGGGAGTGGGGACGGACTCTTGAGCCATGGTCTCTTCCGATTACGCGCCGTGGGCGACGTGGGCAAGCTCAGGCGAGGGCATCTCGGCCTGGCGCTTGTTGGTGTTGCGATGGACGATCGAGAAGACGACCGGGACGAACAGCAGCGTCGCGATGGTCGCGAACAGCAGGCCGCCGATGACGGCGCGGCCGAGCGGGGCGTTCTGGCCCGGCTCGATCGCCATCGGCGCCATGCCGATCATCATCGCCAGCGCGGTCATCATGACGGGACGCAGACGCGTCGCGCCGGCGGCCAGCGCCGCGGTCATCGCGTCGCGCCCCTCGTGCAGCTGCTCGCGCGCGAAGGAGATGACGAGGATCGAGTTCGCCGTCGCGACGCCCATGCACATGATCGCGCCGGTCAGCGCCGGCACCGAGATGTGGGTCATCGTGAGGAACAGCATCCAGACGATGCCGGCGAGCGCCGCCGGCAGCGCCATGATGATGACGAACGGGTCGAGCCACGACTGGAAGTTGACGACGATCAGCAGGTAGATGAGCACGATCGAGAAGGCGAGGCCGTACAAGAGCTGGCTGTAGGCGGTCGACATGGTGACCGCCTGGCCGCGGATCTTGACGACGGTGCCCTTCGGCACCTGCGCGTGCGTGTCGTCGACGATCTTCTGCACGTCGGCGATCACCGCGCCGAGGTCGCGGCCCTGGTTCGTCGCGTAGATGTTGAAGGCGTTGCGGACGTCGTAATGATCGACCGCTGCCGACAGCGGCTCCGGCTGGACGGTGGCGAGGCCTCCGAGCAGCTGGTTCGAATCCGACGCGCGGATCGGCAGGTTGTTCAGCTCGTTCATCGAGTCGATGGAATATTGCGGGGTCTGCACCGAGACCGGGTAGGAGACGCCGTTCGACGGATCGTACCAGTAGGTCGGCGCGGTCTGCGTCGAGCCCGACAGCGTCGTCTGGATGTTGGTCGCGGCGTCCTGCTCGGTCAGGCCGACGACGCCCGCGAGCTCGCGGTTGAAGGCGACGTGCAGGCCGGGGTTGCGGATCGGTTCCTGGATGCGCAGGTCGGCGATGCCCGGGACCCGGCGCAGCTTCGTGATCAGCATGGCGGTGTAGTCGCGCATCGCGTCGGCCTTCGAGCCGACCACCTGCACGTCGACCGGCGCCGGCGCGCCGAAGTTCAGGATCTGGCTCACCATGTCCGCCGGCAGGAACGAGAAGGTGGCCTCGGGAAAGGCGCGCGGCAGCGTAGTGCGCAGCAGCTTGACGTAGTCCGACGACGGCGGATCGTCGGCGCTCGACAGCGTCACCAGCATGTCGGCGTCGAAGACGCCGATTGTGCCCGAGTTGCCGTAGGTAATGTTGATGCCGCTGTTCGGCAGCCCGATGTTGTTGACGACGCTCAGCACCTTGTTGGCCGGCAGCGTGGCGCGGATCTTCGCCTCGACGCGGTCGATGAGCGCGGTGACCTCCTCGATGCGCATGCCGGTCGGCGCGCGCACGTGGATGCGCATCGCGTCGGAATCGATCGACGGGAAGAAGTCGCGCCCGAGGTAGGGCACGAGCGCGAAGGACGCGAGCACCGCGGTGAGGAAGCCGACGACGAAGATGCGGCGGTATTCGAGGGCGAGCGTCAGCAGGCCGAGGTAGCCGCCGCGCAGCCGCTCGAAGCCGCGCTCGAAGCCGCGCTGCATGCGCACGAAGATCGACGGCCGCTTGCCGGGCTCGGAATGCGGGTGATCGTGCTCGTGGCCCGAGAGCAGGAAGCGGGCGAGGGTCGGCACCACCGTATAGGTGAGGACGTAGGAGGCGATCATCGCGAAGACGACGGCCATCGCCAGCGGGCGGAACAGGTAGCCGGCGACGCCGCCCAGTGCCAGCAGCGGCGCGAACGCGATGCAGATGCAGAAGAGCGCCACCGTCGCCGGCGGCATGATCTCCTGCGCGCCCTTGGTGATGGCGGTGACGATGTCCTCGCCGAGCTCCTCCATGTGCCGATTGATGTTCTCGATCGTCACTGTCGCATCGTCGACGAGGATGCCGACGGCGAGCGCCAGGCCGCCCAGGGTCATCACGTTGATCGTCTGGCCAAGCTCCGCCAGCGCGATGATCGCGCAGAGCACGGCGAGCGGGATCGACGCCGTGATGATCAGCGTCGAGCGCCAGCTGCCGAGGAAGACCAGGATCATCAGCCCGGTGAGCGCGGCCGCGATCAGGCCCTCGCGCACGACGGAGCTGACCGAGTTCTTCACGAAGGGCGACTGGTCGGCGACGTAGCGCAGCTTGACGCCGTCGGGCAGCTGATCCTCGATGATTGGCAGGCGCTTCTTGACCTCACTGATGATGTCGAGCGTCGAGGCGCCGCCGGTCTTCAGGATCGACATCAGCACGCCCTTGGCGCCGTCGAGCTGGACCAGGTTCGTCTGCGGCGGCGAGCCGTTGTGGACGTTGGCGACGTCGCGCATGAAGATGACGGCGCCGTTCACGACCTTGACCGGCAGGTTGTTGAACTCTTCGAGCTTCTTCGGCGAATCGTTGAGGTCGATGATCCACTCGTAGGCGCCGATCTTCTGCGTGCCGACGGGGGTGATCAGGTTCTGGCGTGCCAGCGCCGCGCCGACGTCGTTGGCCGAGATGCCGTGCGCGTGCAGCGCCTTCTGGTCGAGATCGATCTGCACCTGGCGCGCGGCACCGCCGTAGGGATACGGCAGCTGGGCGCCCGGGATCGTCGCGAGCTGCGGCCGGATGAAGTTCACCGCCAGGTCGTTCAGCGCGGTCTGCGACAGCTTGCTGGAGGACAGCGCGAGCTGGATGACCGGGACACTCGACGCGTTGTAGACGACCATCTGCGGCGGGGTGATGCCGGCCGGCAGCTGCTTCAGGATGGTCTGCGAGATCGACACGACCTGCGCCTGCGCCGCGGCGATGTCGACGGTCGGCTGGAAGTAGATCTTCACGATGCCGTAGCCGGGCACCGACTGCGACTCGATGTGCTCGATGTCGTTGACCGTCGCCGTCAGCACGCGCTCGTAGACGGTGGTGATGCGGCCCTGCATGTCGTCCGCCGGCAGGCCGGTGTAGCTCCAGATCACCGAGATGACCGGGATGCCGATGTTCGGGAAGATGTCCGTCGGTGTCCGCACGATCGACAGACCGCCGAACAGGAAGATGAGGATCGACATCACCACGAAGGTGTAGGGTCGAGCGAGTGCGAGGCGGACGATGGCGGACATGGACGGTTTGTATCTCACCCTATCGAGGCGAAGTCGGGGCGGCCCGCGCGCAAGATAGAGGCCGTTTACCCGATCGCGCTCCCTACCGCCATCACAACGTTGTGCTGGCTCAGCTGCGTGCGGCGCGGGGCAAGCTTCGCCGTGCCACCTCCAGATCTCCCGCGGGCTTCTGATCGGCCTCGGTCGCGCCGTCGGCCGGCGCGAGCGACGGGATCGGCGTCTTGCGCCAGAAGCTGCCCGACTTCCCGATCTCGACGCCGGCATCGTAGAGGCGGCGCATGTAGGCCGTATCGAAGCTGCCGAGCCCCGCCTTGATGATCGCCGGGTCGATCGAAGTCAGGTTGAAGTCCACCTTGTTTGTCTTGGCGTAGGCATACACCGCGGCGAGATCGGCCTCCGACTTCTGTGTCGTCAGCGTATCGATCGAAGCGGCGACGATCGGCAGCGTCGAGCGCTCGACCACCGAGAATTGCGGCTCGGTGACGGTGTTCATCACGACATAGATCGCGCCGCCGGCGAGCCGGGTCCGCCGCTGCGCGGCAAGGTACTTGAGCGGCAGCGTGAACACCGCCGTCGTCACGTTGCCGTCGGCGTGCATCTCCTGGAAGGCGTGCCCGTCGGCCGTCACGTCGATGAGCTGCGGCGCGAAGGCCAGCGGCACGCTCGCCGAGGCGGCGAGCACCTTGCGGATCAGGTCGATCGAATCCGGCTGGCCGGAGGCCGCGATCGCGCCGATGTTCCAGACGACGCCGCGCTTGGCATCGATGTTGGTGGTGACGACGTAGAGGCGGCGACCCGCTTTGTGCTCGCGGGCGATCGCCGCGACGATGTCGGCATCGACGTAGCGGGTGACGAGGTCGAGCAGCTTGCGGCCGCCGAACAGGCTCGAGCCGAAGGCGGCGCCCCCGATGTCGGGGGTAGAGACGAGCGTCGCCGCCTCGCCGCCGGTGTAGATGTCGGCGACGGTCGAATCGTAGGCTGGACCGAGGAAGGCGAAGGGCGCCATCAGCGCGCCGGTCGAGACGCCGGAGACCGCATTGAAGGTCGGCCGCTTGCCACTCTGCGTCCAGCCGTTGAGGATGCCAGCCCCGTAGGCGCCGTTGCCGCCGCCGCCCGACAGCGCCAGATATTGCGCGACCTCGCCCGGCTTGATGTCGGGCGCGAACTCGGGCGGGTTGTCGCGGGTCTCGTCGAGCCAGACGCGGATGTGCTCGTAGCCGACCGGCTGGGCGAGCATCGCCTCCTGCGCTGTGTAGGGGATGCGGGCCTGCTGGCCCGCGCAGGCGGCCGTCAGCGCCGCGATCGCCGCGAGGACACAAACCCGGGCGCTGGCGTTGAAGCGCCACGGCATGCCGATCCCTCCGAAAATCCCTGTCCCGGCAATTACGCCATCCACGTTAAGGCTCTTTTAGCGACGCCGACCGCCTCGGGCGCCGGATTTGCCTCGGCGTGTCCGAACCGCCACAAAGTGGGACGGTCTCGGCGTCGTCCCGGCCTCTGAGCCGAGTCGGCCGGTCCGGTGGAGGCGCCGGCGCGATGGATCAGACGAGCACGACGTTTTCGGCGCCCTACGCTCCCGACGAGGCGGCGCTCCGCCTTGCCCTTTTCGGCGCCGCCGCCCTGCCGCCGGAAGCCGAGGCGCGGGCCGAGGCGATCGGCCGCGACCTCGTCGGCGCGATCCGCGCCGCGCGCCACGGGCTCGGCGGCGTCGAGGAGCTGCTGCACGCCTATTCGCTCTCCACCAAGGAGGGCCTGGCGCTGATGGTGCTGGCCGAGGCGCTGCTGCGGGTGCCGGACGCCGCCACCGCCGACCGGCTGATCGAGGACAAGCTCGGCGGCTTTTCCGGTGCGCACGCGCCCTCCGACATGCCGATCGTCCAAATGCCGATCGTCAACGCCTCGGCCTGGGCACTCGGGCTCTCCGCGCGGATCGTCGCGCCGGGCGACACGCCGACCGGCATCCTCTCCGCGGCCGCCCGGCGCCTCGGCAAGCCAGCCGTGCGCGCCGCCACCCGGCAGGCGATGCGGCTGATGGGCGACCATTTCGTGCTCGGCGAGACGATCGAGTCGGCGCTCAAGCGCGCCTCGAGCCCGTCCGGCCGGCTCTACCGCTATTCCTTCGACATGCTCGGCGAAGGCGCGCGCACGGCGGCCGACGCCGCCGGCTACCGCAAGCGCTACGCCGAGGCGATCGAGGCGATCGGGCGCACCGCCGGCAATGCCGCGCTGCCGGACCGGCCGGGCATCTCGGTGAAGCTCTCGGCGCTGCACCCGCGCTACGAGGCGCCGCAGCGCGAGCGGGTGCTGCGCGAGCTGGTCCCGGTGGTCCTCGAGCTGGCGGGCGCGGCGAGAAAATTCGACCTGAACTTCACCATCGACGCCGAGGAGGCCGACCGGCTCGAGCTGTCGCTGGAGGTGATCGAAGCGGTGCTGGGCGACCCCTCGCTCGCCGGCTGGGACGGGTTCGGCCTGGCGATCCAGGCCTACCAGAAGCGCTGCCTCGCCGTGATCGACCACGTCGCCGCCCTCGCCGAGCGCCACGACCGACGGCTGATGGTGCGCCTCGTGAAGGGCGCCTACTGGGACACCGAGATCAAGCGCGCGCAGGAGCGCGGGCTGCCCGGCTACCCCGTCTTCACCTCGAAGGCGATGACCGACCTCGCCTACGAGGCCGCCGCCGCGCGGCTGCTGGCGCTGCGGCCGCGCCTCTACCCGCAATTCGCGACCCACAATGCCGCGACGGTGGCCGCGATCGCCGCACGCGCCGGCACGCGGGGCTACGAGTTCCAGCGCCTGCACGGGATGGGCGACGCGCTCTACCACCGCCTCGTCGAGAGCGAGCGCGGTTACGCCTGCCGCACCTATGCGCCCGTAGGCGCGCATCGCGACCTGCTCGCCTATCTCGTGCGGCGCCTGCTCGAGAACGGCGCCAACTCGTCCTTCGTCTCGCAGGCGGCCGACCCGAATGTGCCGATCGAGCGGCTGCTGCAGCGGCCGGCGAGCCTCGCGGGGGAGGCCGCCCCGACGATCCGGCCGCCACGCGACCTGTTCGCGCCGTCGCGGAAAAACTCGCCCGGCGTCGAGATCGGCGAGCGGGCCGGGCTCGACGCGCTCCTTGCGGCCATCGCCGGCGCCGCCCTGCCCCGCGCAGCCGCCTCGATCGTCGACGGCCGGCTAGCGGCGGGGCACAAGCGCGCGGCGACAAGCCCGATCGACGGCGTGCCGCTCGGCGAGATCACCGAGGCCGACGCGGCGATCGCCGATGCGGCGATGGCAGCTGCTTCGGCCGGCGCACGCGCCTGGGCCGCGACGCCCGCCGCGCGGCGCGCCGACGTGCTCGACCGCGTCGCGGACGCCCTCGAGACGGAGCGCGCGACACTGCTCGCCCTGCTCCAGGCCGAGGCCGGAAAGACGCTCGCCGACGCGCTCGCCGAGTGGCGCGAGGCGATCGACTTCTGCCGCTACTATGCCGCCGAGGGCCGCGCGCTGTTTGGCGCGCCGACCGACCTGCCCGGCCCGACCGGCGAGAGCAACCGCCTCACCTTACGCGCGCGGGGCATCTTCGTCGCGATCTCGCCGTGGAATTTCCCGCTCGCGATCTTGACCGGCCAGATCGCCGCCGCGCTGATGGCCGGCAATGCGGTGGTCGCCAAGCCGGCCGAGCAGACGCCGCTGATCGCCGCCGCCACAGTGCGCCTGATGCACGCCGCCGGCCTGCCGACGGGCGCGCTGCAGCTCGTGCTCGGCGACGGCGCGATCGGCGCGCGCCTTGTCGCGCATCGCGCGGTGGCGGGCGTCGTGTTCACCGGCTCGACCGCGGCGGCGCGCGCGATCGCCCGCGCGCTGGCGGCCAAGGACGGCCCGATCGTGCCGCTGATCGCCGAGACCGGCGGCATCAACGCGATGATCGTCGACGCCACCGCCCTGCCCGAGCAGGTCGCCGACGACGTCGTCACCTCGGCCTTCCGCTCGGCCGGCCAGCGCTGCTCGGCGCTGCGGCTGCTGCTCGTGCAGGAGGACACCGCGGGGCGGGTGCTCGACATGGTGGCCGGTGCGGCGGGCGAGTTGCGCGTCGGCGATCCGCGCGACATCGCGACCGACGTCGGCCCGGTGATCGATGCCGAGGCGCGCGACCGGCTCCTGGCGCACACCGCCGCGCTGCGGCCGCCGCTCTTCGTGGGCGAGGCGCCGAGCACGGGACTCTACGTGCCGCCGCAGATCCACGAGCTGCCGCGCATCGGCGCGCTGACGGAGGAAGTGTTCGGCCCGATCCTGCATGTCGTGCGCTACAAGGGCAGCGCGCTCGATGCCGTGCTCGACGAGATCGACGCGATGGGCTTCGGCCTGACGCTCGGCGTACATTCGCGCATCGACGCCACGATCGCCCGCATCGTCGCGCGGCTCACCATCGGCAACGTCTACGTCAACCGCAACATGATCGGCGCGGTGGTGGGCTCCCAACCCTTCGGCGGCAGCGGCCTCTCCGGCACCGGCCCGAAGGCCGGCGGCCCGCACTATCTCGCGCGCTTCGCAGTGGAGCAGACCGTGTCGGTCAACACCGCCGCCGCCGGCGGCGACGTCGCGCTGATGGCGTCCGGCCGGTAGCTACCGGCCGGTGCCCTGCACAACAGACCTACATCCCCAGGCCGAGCACGATCAGGCCGCCAGCGACTGCGCCGACGAGCGGGCCGACGACCGGGATCGCGGCATAGCCCCAATCGGAGCCGCCCTTGCCGGGAATCGGCAGGATGGCGTGCGCGAAGCGGGGCCCGAGGTCGCGCGCGGGGTTGATCGCGTAGCCGGTGGTCGGGCCGAGCGACAACCCGATGACCCAGACCAGCATGCCGACGAGGTACGGCGCGAAGCCCGGCTGGATCGGCGATGGCGAGCCGACCGCCTTCGACGAGATCGCGGCGATCACGAAGAGCAGCGCGATCGTGCCGATCACCTCGCTCAGGAAGTTGGCCTTGAGGTCGCGAATCGCCGGCCCGGTGCAGAAGACAGCGAGCTTAAGGTCTGGCTCGGTCGTCTCACGCCAGTGCGGCAGGTAGTGCACCCAGACGACGACCGCACCGAGAAAACCGCCGATCATCTGCGCCGGGATGTAGGTCGCCATCTTCGAGTAGTCGCCGGAGACGATCGCGAAGGCGACGGTGACGGCGGGATTGAGATGCGCGTCCTTCGAGCCGGTCGCGATCGCGACGAAGATGCCGCACATGACGGCAAGGCCCCAGGCCGTGGTGATCACCATCCAGCCGCTGTTCTCGGCCTTGGAGTTCTTGAGAAGGACACCGGCGACGACGCCGTCACCGAAGATGATGAGCGTCATCGTGCCGAGGAGCTCACCGAGAAAAGCGGAATGCATTGTGGCTACTCCTCGTCCTTCCAGTCGAAGCTGCGGGTGACAGCCTTTGACCAAGACTTGGTCAGCGCGTCGCGTTGCTTTTCCTTCATCTTCGGGTGCCAGCGATGGTCGACGCCCCAATTGTCGACCAGGTCGGACGTCGACTTCCAATAGTCTGTCGCCAAACCAGCTGCATAGGCAGCACCGAGCGCCGTCGTTTCGGTCACCTTCGGGCGCACCACCGGCACGTCGAGGATGTCGGCCTGGAACTGCATCAGCAGGTCGTTGGCCACCATGCCGCCGTCGGAGCGCAGCTCCTTGATCGGGATCCCTGAATCCTTCTCCATCGCGACCAGCACGTCGCGTGTCTGATAGGCGGTGGATTCGAGCGCGGCGCGGGCGATATGGCCCTTGTTGGCGTAGCGCGTCAGCCCGGCGATCACACCACGCGCGCTCTCCTTCCAGTGCGGCGCGTAGAGGCCGGAGAAGGCCGGCACGAAATAGACGTCGCCGTTGTCCTCCACCGTGCGCGCCAGCGCCTCGATGTCCGGGCTCGCCTTGATGATCCCGAGGTTGTCGCGCAGCCATTGCACCAGCGAGCCGGTGACCGCGATCGAGCCTTCGAGCGCATAGACCGGCTTGGCGTCGCCGAGCTTGTAGGCGAGCGTGGTGACGAGCCCGGCTTTCGACTGCACCGGCTTCTCGCCGGTGTTCATCAGCACGAAGCAGCCGGTGCCGTAGGTGTTCTTCGCTTCGCCCGGCTTGAAGCAGGTCTGGCCGAAAAGGGCCGCCTGCTGGTCGCCGAGCACGCCGGCGATCGGCACGCCTTCGAACGGCGCCTTGCTCTCGCCGTAGACCTCCGACGACGAGCGGATCGCCGGCAGCATGTCCGGCGGGATCTCGAAGGCGCGCAGCATGCCCTCGTCCCACGCCAGCGTCTTCAGGTTCATGAGCTGCGTGCGGCTGGCATTGGTGACGTCGGTGACGTGCAGGCCGCCGTCCTTGCCGCCGGTGAGGTTCCAGATCATCCACGTGTCGATGTTGCCGAACAGGACGTCGCCGTCGCGCGCGCCTTTGCGGGCGCCCTTCACGTTGTCGAGCAGCCAGCGCAGCTTGAGGCCGGCGAAATAGGAGGCGAGCGGCAGGCCGGTCGTCTTGCGGAAGCGGTCGATGCCGCCGTCCTTGGCGTATTTCGCGACCAGCGAGTCGTTGCGCGTGTCCTGCCAGACCAGCGCGTTGTGCAGCGGCTCGCCGGTGTGGCGATCCCAAATCAGCGTCGTCTCGCGCTGGTTGGTGATGCCGATGGCCTTCAATTGCTTCGGCTCGATGCTGGCATCCTTGCAGGCGGCGCGCATGACGAGCTGCGTGTTGTGCCAGATCTCCTTCGGGTCGTGCTCGACCCAGCCGGGCTTGGGAAAGATCTGCTCGTGCTCGCGCTGCGAGACGGCTTTGATGTTGCCGCGCTTATCGAAAACAATGAAGCGCGACGACGTCGTGCCCTGATCGATCGCGCCGATATACTCGGCCATGACGTTTCTCCCGTAGATTTTTATAGTGTTCTTATCCGCCCCCGCGTGCGGGAGAAGGTTGGTCGTCGTCCTAAGCCGCTGCGGCGCGTTTTTCGAGATAGTCCTCCAGCCGGGCGGCCTGCTCTTTCGACAGACGCAGCCCCAGCTTGGAGCGCCGCCACAGGATGTCGGCCGCCGCGACCGCCCATTCCTGGGCAACGAGATAATCGACTTCGGCCCGCGTCAGCCCTGCACCGAAATCCTCGCCGAGGTCGGCGAGGCTCTTGGCTCCCCCGACGATCGTCTCGGCGCGGGTGCCGTAGTCGCGCGCGAGCCGCGTCGCCTGCTCCGCCGGCAGGAAGGCGTGGCGCGCGCGGAAGCCGGCGAGCCAGGTGTCGAAATCGCCCGTGTCGCCGCCGGGCAGCGGCGCGCTGTCGGTCCAGCCGGGCTTCAGCGCCGGCAGGTACTTTTCGAGCTTGCCGATCGCGTGCTCGGCGAGTCGGCGATAGGTCGTGATCTTGCCGCCGAACACCGAGAGCACGGGCAACGCGCCCTCTGCATCGTGGATGTCGAGCACGTAGTCGCGCGTCACGGCCGAGGCGTTCTTGGCGGCATCGTCGAACAGCGGCCGTACGCCCGAATAGCTCCAGACGACGTCGGCCGACGCGATCTGTTTGATGAAGAACCTGTTGATGCTCTCGCAGAGGTAGTCGGTCTCCTCCGGCGAGATGCGCACCGGGCCGGGCGCTTCGTCGTAGGGCACGTCGGTGGTGCCGATCAGCGTGTAGTCGCGCTCGTACGGGATCGCGAAGACGATGCGCTTGTCGGGGTTCTGCAGGATGTAGGCCTGCTCGCCGTCGAAGAGCTTCTTGGTGACGATGTGGCTGCCCTTGATGAGCCGCACCGCCGCCTTGGCGTTGATGCCGAGCGTGCCGCCGAGCGTCTGCGACACCCACGGCCCCGCCGCGTTGATGACGATCTTCGCGCGAACCTGCTCCTGGCCATGCGGCCCGCGCAGCGTCGCGACCCAGGCGTCGCCCTGCCGGCGCGCGCTGTCGACGGCGGTGCGCGTGCGCACGTCGGCGCCGCGGGCCCGGGCGTCCATCGCGTTGAGCACGACGAGCCGCGAATCCTCGACCCAGCAATCGGAATAGATGAAGCCCTTGGTCAGCCGCTTCTGCAGCGGTGCGCCGACCGGAGATGTTCGCAAACGAACGCTCTTCGAACCCGGCAGCGTGCGCAGCCGCGCGAGGTGGTCGTACATGAACAGGCCGACTCGCAGCATCCAGGCCGGGCGCAGGCCCGTGTCGTGCGGCAGCACGAAGCGCAGCGGCCAGATGATGTGCGGCGCGATCTTGAGCAGCCGCTCGCGCTCGGTCAGCGCCTCGTGGACGAGGCGGAACTCAAAATATTCCAGGTAGCGCAGGCCGCCGTGGATCAGCTTGGTCGACGACGAGGACGTCGCTTCCGCAAGGTCGCCTTTTTCGCAGAGCAGCACCTTGAGCCCGCGGCCGGCCGCGTCGCGCGCGATGCCGGTGCCGTTGATGCCGCCGCCGATGACGAGGAGATCGTAAGTCTGGTCCATGCCTAGGAAACGCGAAAGGTCGGTGTCGGTCTCCCGTCATATACGATGTTCGGAAGCGAAAACACCCCGTCGTTCGACCGAAAGCCCGCGGGAGAGGCCCGCGGTTACGCTGCGGGGCCCGGCGAGGACGCGGCGACACTCACCGGCAGCTCCTCGGCGATCGTGCTGCCCCAGGCAAACAGCGCATTGAGCACCGGCCGCAAGCTCTCGCCGCGCGCGGTAAGCGCATAGACCTTGCCCGGCCGCTTCTCGACCAGGCCGAGCCGCTCGAGGTCGCCCAAGCGCTCGGTCAACACCTTGTCGGAGACGCCGGGCATACGGGCGCGCAGCTCGCCGTAGCGTTGCGGCGCCTCCTTCAGCCAAGCGAGGATCACCGTCTTCCATTTGCCGCCGACGAACTCGAGCGCGAGCTCGACAGGGCAGCCGTACGTCCCTCGAAGCCGTTTCATCCGCCGCCCTCACCAGATGGTTCGTTGCGTCCGGGCGCGTCCCGCTGGCCTACTCGTCGCGATCGAAAGGCCCCGGGGATCACGCATGACCATCGAATACATCCGCTACGCGCTGACGGCGAGCGCGCCCGACGCGCTGGTCGCCGCCTACGCCGCGGTCGCGACACACCTGCAGGCGGCGCCGGAATGCCTCGGCTACGAGCTGACGCGGTGCGAGGAGGACGGGCGAAGCTTCATCCTACGCATCCATTGGGTCTCGACGCCGACGCATCTGGAGGGCTTCCGCAAGGGCCCGCATTTCCCCCCGTTCCTGGCGGCGATCAAGCCGTTCATCCCGGAGATCGCCGAGATGCGGCACTACGCACCGACGCCGGTGGTGTGGACGCGCTGAGGCTCAGGCGCCGGCGGGTGCGATCTCGCAGCCGACGCCGACTTCCTTCATCAGCGCGGCGATCGCCGCCGGCGGCGCCTCGTCGGTGAACAGGATCTGCACCTGCGCCAGGGTGCCGACCTTGACCATCGGCCGGCGCGCGAACTTGGTGTGGTCCGCAACGAGATAGACCGCCTTGGCGTGCGCCAAAATCGTCTGCGTCGCGCGCACCTCCTCGGTGTCGAAATCGAGCAGCGTGCCGTCGGCATCGATGCCCGAGATGCCGATCACCGCGTAGTCGACGCGGAACTGGGCGAGCGTGTCGCAGGTCTGCTGGCCGAGCACCGCGCCGTCACCCGAGCGCACCGTGCCGCCGGCCATCACGACGCGGAAGTCGGTCTCGCGCGACAGGGTGAGCGCGACATGCAGATTGTTGGTGACGACACTGAGCCCGGTGTGCGCGACGAGCTCGCGCGCGACCGCCTCGGGCGTCGTGCCGATGTCGATGAAGACCGAGCAATGGTCGGGGATGCGCGCCGCCGCGAGCCTGCCGATGCGCCGCTTCTCGTCCGACAGGGTGACGCGCCGCGCCGCATATTCGGTGTTCTCGACCGAGGACGGCAGGCCGCCGCCGCCGCGATAGCGCTCGAGCCGGCCTTCCGCCGACAGCTCGTTCAGGTCGCGCCGGATCGTCTGCACGGTGACGCCGAAGGTCGACGCCAGCGCCTCGATCGTCGCGAAGCCCCGCTGGCGCACGGCGGCGATGATCGCCTCGCGGCGCGCCTCGACGCCCAGGGATTCCATCCTGGCTTCCGGCTTGGTTTCGAGTGTGGTTTTCGTCAACAGGCGTCCCCGTTCGGATCGCGACCGGTTTAGCACAGAGGACGCGAGGGGGGTCCAGCCGCGGGCGGACAAAGATCGCGCGGCGGGGACGCCGCTACGCGGCGATATGCCCGATCAACGCCAGCATCGTCGCGATGTCCGGCATCGGCAGGACGGCGTCGATGCGCGGCAGCAGGCGCCCGGCCACCAGCGGGTCGTCGGCGGCGCCGAACAGGCCGAGCGGACCGCGGAAGCCGTGCCGCGTGCCGGCGATCTTCTGCAGGTCGGCACCCATGAAGGCGTCGATCAGCGGCAGCGCCGCGTCGTCGACGGCGATCAGCGGATGGGCGGAAAAGACCGTCGGCGTCGGGTAGAGGATCACCGGCTGTGTCGGCGTCGCGGCCTGCAACCGGTGCCAACGATCCGGGTCGGTCAGGATCCATTCGAGCAGCTGGTTCTCGTAGCCGATCACAAGCGGCTGCGCGCCGGGGCCGCCGGCGAGATAGTCCTCGAACATCTTGCCCGACGAGGATGGCTTGTAGCCCATCCGGCCGAACAGCGTCCGCAGGGGCTCGATCGTCTTGTCGAGGGTCGCTGGCGTCGCGACCTCTCCCGCGAGCAGGCTCGCGGCGAGGCCGGCGAACATGAAGCCCGAGTTCGAGCGGGTCGGATCGGTCGAGAGAAGGCGCGCGTGACCGTAGAGCGAGGGCACGCCGACCTCGGCCCACGTCTTGGCGGCGAGGATCGCGGCGATCAGCTTGCCGAGGTCGAGCGTGTAGCAGGACGGCCCCGCGGCCTTGGCGTAGCCGGCGGCCGCCAGCCCCTTGGCGACCTCCTCCCAGGAATAGGCGACGATCGGCGCATTGAGGATCACCTGGTCGCGGCGGATGGCGACGCCGCTCTGGCGCGCGAGATCGACGAAATTGGACGAGGACGGCCACAAGAATTGCGGGTGCTGGTCGAGCAGCGCGCGCTCGCGGCACATCTCGACGCTGCCGGCGCGCCGGGCGTCGAGCGCGAGGCCGGCGCCGCGCAGTGCCGCGATCGTCTCGGGATCGTTGACGAGCCCCTCCTTCTCGCCGCCGACGAAGCCGGTGAGCTGGGTCGCGGTGCCGAAGATGCCGTGCAGCGCCGGGTTGTCGCGTTCGTAGAGCGCGAGGCCGGTGCCGGCGACGCTGAGGCCGACGAGGCCGAGACCGAGGGCGCGGCGGTCGATCGCCATGCTCACTCCCCGCGCAAGGGGGAGGCCGCGGCGACCGGCCCGAGGTCCTCGGCGAGCGCCGCGCCGACGAGCTTCAGCTCGACATCGAGGGTTTCCAGGTCGGCCTGGTCGAGCCCGTCGGCGTAGAAGGCGAAGGCCTGGCCGAGCTTGGCCAAGGTCGCGACGATCGTGGCGCGGCGCGCGGCGTCGGGAGTGGCACGCCGCTCGAGCGCCGGGAGCGCCTCGGCGATCTCGACCGAGCGCGGCAGGTAGTAGGCCAGGAAACGACGCACCGCCGGCAGCTTCTCCGGCGCCGCGGCGAGCCGCGCCAGGATCGCCCTGGCGCTCGCCGCCAGATGCTCGACCGGCGTGCGCAGGTCCGCCGCCTTCAGCGCGCCGGCGGCGGCGTCGAGCGCGGCGACCTGCGTGTCCGCCGCGGCGATCAGCTCGCCGACGACCTCGGCCTGCGCGCGGCCGATCTTGCCGAAGTCGACGCGCGGCAGGCGCGAGCGCGAGGGCGACGCCGGCATAGAGCGCACCGGCGAGCGGCACGGCAAGCATCAGCGGCACCCCGAGCGCCAGCACAATGAGGGGCAGCGCCAGCGCCGCTGCGAGTCCGGCCGCGATATGGTTGGTGCGTCTCTCCACGCGCTCAATTGTACCCCCGCGCGGCGCGAAAGGCTGTCGCAAGATCCGCGCGCCCGTCGAAGACGCGACCGCCGGTCGCCTGGGTGACGCGGTCGAGCTGGGTCGTGTCCGCGTCGCCGAAGGTCACGCCGAAGATCGGGATGCTCGGCGCCTGCGCCTTCCACGCCTGGATGAAGCCCTCCATGTCGCCGTCGCTGCGCCCGTCGGTCATGATGAGCAGCGCCGGCAGGTAGCGGTGCGTCGCGAGATCGGCGCGCATGTCGGCGAGCGCGGCGCGCGCGCAGGCGTACATGTCGGTGCCGTCGATCGCCTCGAGCTTCTGGCCCCAGGCCTCGAGCCGCGTCTGGTCGGCGGGCGCGCCGGTGCCCGTCTCCGCGGGATAGGCCTGGCCCGAAAAGGGAATCGCGACGATGTGGTCGTCCGGCGTCCATTGCACCAGCAGGTCGCGCGTGTCCGACGGCGTGAACAGGAAGTGCATCGCCTTGTGCAGCTGGTCGATGCCTTGCCCCGACATCCTCCCGGAGACATCGAGGCAGAGCGCGGTGAGCGACGGGCGGCGCAGCGTCCCCTGGTAGATGGCCAGCGCCGCCGAGATGACCTTCGGCTCGGGCGGGCGCAGCGCCGTGATCGGCCGCGCCGGATCGAGGTTCCAGGCCGGCTCCGCCTTTGCCGCGGCCGCCGCGCCGCCGGCGACGCGCCGCCCCGCCTCCGCGATCTTGCCTTGCGCGTCCGGCGCGAGGAGGAAGGCCTCGAGGTCGGTGACGAATGTCTCGACCTGCGGACCCCGGCCGCGGTCGAGATAGCCGATCGGACCGTCCGAGATGGCGACGCCGTCCTTGGGATAGACGAGCCAGAGCGGATCGTGGCCGCGCGCCGCCAGCGCCTCGTCCGTCTCCTTAAGCACGACCTCGTAGTTCCACATCGCATCGTAGGCCGTGCCTGCGGCGTCCTGCGCGAGGAACAGGTCGGCGAGCCAACCGCTCGAGCCCGCCGTGCGCTCGACGCCCGACAGCAAGGTACGCGCCCGCTCGCGCACCTTGGGATTGGCGAGGTCGGCTGCGGTCAGCACATCGCCCGTGCCGACGGCGGCGTTCAGCATCGCCAGATAGGCGGCCGCGCCCGAGTTCGACTGCGTCGCCGACGACATCAGGAACTTCAGCTTGCCCGCCTTCACGGCAGCGAGGATGTCGCTCATCGTGACGTCGCGCCTGGTCCAGCCGAGCGCCTCCGCCTTCTGCTTGCGCACGCCGAGCAGCACCGGGCTCTGCGAGATGGAGGTGAGGTGGGAGACCTTGCGCTTGTCGTCGAAGACGTCGATCCAGACGGACGAGGCCGGCCAGACGACGTCGGCATCGAGCATGCCGGCGCGCAGCGCGAAGCCGATGTCGAGCGAGCCCGAATAGACGAAGCTGCAATGCGCGCCGCGCTGCGCGCAGAACGCCTGGACCAGCGGCTCGAACGGCTTGTTCTCCGAGCCGGCGACGATCTTGATGTCGGGGCCGGAGGGGCTCCCGCAGGACGCGAGGGCGACGGTGGCGACGGTGACCAGCGCGGCGGCGACGAGCGCGAGCCGTCGCCTGCTCACGCCGGCGCCTTGGTCAGCGCCGTCCGCAGCTCGCCGGTCAGCTGATCCATGCGCGCCTCCGCCTCGGCGCGCTTGCGACGCCCGTCGCGCTGCACGTCGATCACCCCGGTCACCGTGTCGATGAGGTCGCGGTTGGTGCGCTCCAGCGTGTCCATGTCGATGATGCCGCGCTGCGCCTGCCGCTCGATGTCGATCGCCTGCGTCTTCATCATCTCCGAGGCCTGCCGCATCATCGCGTTGGTCGCATCCGTCACGGTCTTCTGCATGGCGAGCGCGTCGGCCTGGCGGTTGAGCCCAAGCAGCAGCACCATCTTCTGCTTCCAGACGGGGATCGTCAGCTGGGTCGTCGCCTGCAGGTTCTCGATCAGCGTCTCGTCGCCGGACTGGACGATGCGGATCTGCGGCAGCTGCTGGATGCCGATCTGGCGCGCCTGCTGCAGGTAGAAGACGCGTTTCTCGAGCCGGTCCAGCGCCTGCACGGCGTCGCCGTAGTCCTGCGCAGCCACCAGGGCGCTGCCGTCGGCATCCGGGCCGCTCCCGGCGCGGTCGGCCGTACTCTTCAGCTCGGCCAGGCGGCCGGCGCGGAACTCCTCGCCGTAGGCCTTGCCGGCCTGGATGTGCGCCTCGAGCGCCTTGATCGAGAGCTTGGTCTGCTCGTGAAGGCCGTCGAGCAGCGCGATGTCGCGCGCCAGCGTGTCCTTGTGACGCTCGAGGTCGATGGTGATGCGTTCGATCTGGCCCGCCACGGTCTCGAACTTGCCGATGAATCGACGCAGCCGGCTCTCGTAGGATTGCACGATGCGGGCGAGGAAACCGCCCTTGCGCAAGGTGGTCGGATCGAGCCCGCGCGCCTTCTCGATGACGTCGAGCAGCAGCTTGCCGCTCTCGCCCATCTCCTTGTTGCGCGCCTGCGCCAGAACCTTGTCGGCGAAGGCGACGACATCGCGCTGCGCCTTGTCACCGAAGGTCGTCAGCTGGGCCCTGTCGGCGAGATCGATGCGCGCCTTGATCGCCGCGACCTCGGCTTGATCGACGACGACGGCATTGCCCGTGTCGGCGGCCTGTAATTGCATGCCGCACCTCCTCCGCTCTACGTCGTGAGGGGATGTGACATGCGTGTGACGGCATGGGGGAGCGCGTGACGAGTGGCCCTATTCCGCCGCCGTCGTCAGCCGGTGCGTGTCGAATTGCAGCTTGGCCAGCCGCGCGTAAAGGCCGTCGCGGGCGACCAGCGAGCTGTGCGTGCCCTCCTCGACGATGCGGCCCTGATCCAGCACCAGGATGCGGTCGGCCTTCAGCACGGTCGCGAGCCGATGCGCGATGACGAGCGTCGTGCGCTGCGCCATCAGCGTCTCGAGCGCGCCCTGCACCAGCACCTCGTTCTCCGCATCGAGCGCGGAGGTCGCCTCGTCGAGCAGCAGCAGCGGCTCGGAATCGAGGATCGCGCGGGCGATAGCGATGCGCTGGCGCTGGCCGCCCGACAGCGTGACCCCGCGCTCGCCGACCATCGTCTCGTAGCCGTCCGGCAGCATGCGGATGAACTGGTCGGCCGCGGCCTGCTCGGCGGCGCGGCGCACCTCCTCGACGGTGGCGTCGGGGCGGCCGTAGCGGATGTTGTCGGCGATGCTGGTGCCGAAGATCACCGGATCCTGCGGCACGCTGCGGATCTTGCCGCGCAGGTCGGCGGGGTCGAGCGCGCGGATGTCGATGCCGTCATACAGAATGCGGCCGAGCTGCGGATCGTAGAAGCGCAGCATCAGTTGGAAGATCGTCGTCTTGCCGGCGCCGGACGGGCCGACCAGCGCCACCGTCTCGCCCGGCCGCACGGTGAAGCTCACGTTGTGAAGGGCCTTGTCGTCGCCCCGGGTCGGATAGGCGAAGACGATGTCCTCGAAGGTGACCGCGCCGGTCGGATGCGCCGGCAGCTTGATCGGGTCGACCGGCGCGACGATCTGCGGCCGCACGGCGAGCAGCTCGCCGATCCGCCCCGCCGCGCCCGCCGCCGCGACGATCTCGCTCCACACCTCGGAGAGCTGGCCCAGCGAGCTGGCGGCGAGCACCGCGTAGAGCACGAATTGCGACAGCGTGCCGCCGCTCATCCGGCCCGCCAGCACGTCGTGCGCGCCGAGCCAGAGCACCCCAACGACGCTGGAAAACACCAGTAGGATGACGACGCCGGTCAGCGTCGCGCGGGCGACGATCGCGGTCTTCGCCGCCGCATAGGAGTGCTCGACGGCGCCGGCGAAGCGGCCAGCTGTCGCGCCCTGCGCATTGTAGGCCTGCATCGCGCGCACCGCGCCGAGGCTCTCGGCGGCATAGGCGGTGGCGTCGGCCAGCGTGTCCTGCGCCGCGCGCGAGCGCTTGCGCACCAGCCGGCCGGAGGCGACGAGCGGCAGCACGATCACCGGCAGCACGACGAAGACGAAGGCCGACAGCTTGGTGCTGGTGGCAAACATCATGACCAGCGAGCCGGCGAACATGAACAGGTTGCGCAGCAGCACCGAGGCAGAGGAGCCGAACGAGGATTTCAGCTGCGTGGTGTCGGCGGTGAGCCGCGAGATCAGCTCGCCGATGCGGGCGTGGTCGTAGAAATCGGCGTCGAGCCGGGTGAGATGGGCGAAGACGTCGCGGCGCAGGTCCGAGACCACGCGCTCGCCCAGCGTCATCACGAAGAAATAGCGCGCCGCCGAGGCCAGCGCGAGCACCACGGCGACGCCGACCATCGCCACGAAATACGAGTTGATGAGCCCCGCCTTCGAGGGCGCAAAGCCGAAATCGACGATCCGCCGGATCGCCACCGGCACCACCAGCGTGGCCGCCGAAGCCGCCGTCAGCGCCAGGACGGCACCGAGCACCCGCCCCTTGTAGCGCAGCGCATAGGGGAGGACGTGCTTCAAGGCGCCGAGATTGGGTCGCGCGCGCTTGGGTTTGTCCGGCGAAGGCGAAGGCTTCTCTAACGGCGCCCCGGGGGCGTCGGCGACGACGGCATCTGTCATGCGGGGTTTATAGTCATTCTCGATTGCGGGGCCACCTTAAAGATCGCCCAGGATGCCGCGGGGCCAGCGAGGGGCACGGCCAAATGACAGCCCCGCCCCCACGGCCATGTTTGCGTCACCCTCATTTGCCACATTCGACGCCATGTCGCCTGAAACGACAGAGCTTCCCCCTCCTCGCACCGCGACGCGAGCCGTGCCGCCGCGGGCCGACCGCGTGCCGCGCTCGACGGTCGCGCTGCTCGTGGTTTCGGTGCTGCTGCCGCTGGTGCTGTTCTCGCTCGCGGCGCTGCAGAACCGGCACGACGTCGAGCGGGCGGCGGTGCGGCGCGTGGAGCGCGACGTGCGCATCCTGCACGAGCAGGCGCTCAAGGTGTTCGACACCCAGGTGCTGATGATCGATCAGCTCAACGGCAGCCTGCGCAAGGTCGACAATTGGAGCGATCCGAAGGTCGGCCCGCAGCTCCACAACGCGCTGGCGCATCTGCAGGCGCTGCTGCCGCAGGTGGCGGCGATCTCGGTCACCGATGCGGCCGGGCACCTGCGCGCCACCTCGCGCAGCTTTCCAGCTGACCCGACGATCGACGTGTCCGATCGCGATTATTTCCAGGCGTTGAAGGCGAGCGATCCGGGGCGACCGATCATCGCGCGCGGCGTCATCGGCAAGCAGACGCGCGAGCCCGTCTTCAACATCGCGGCGCGGCTGCAGGGGCCGGTCGCGGGCCGGTTCGACGGCGTCGTCGTCGTCTCGGTCGAGCAATCCTGCTTCAGCGCCTTCTATCGCGATGCCGAGCGCGACGCCGGCCACATGTTCGTGCTCGCCAACGAGGACGGCAGCGTGCTGGTCTCCGAGCCGGCGATGACCAGCATCAAGCTGCCGACGGCGACGAAATTCCGTCTCGCGCTCGAGGGGCCGAAGACCGGCCCCTACGTGCGCCCGGCGGTGATCGACGGCGCCCGCCGCATCGTCGCCTACGAGCGGGTCGGCGGCTATCCCGTCATCGTCGGCTACGGCATCCCGTGGAAGGCGGCGCTGTTTCCGTGGTGGCGCAACATGTGGGGCTACGGCCTCGTCGCGCTGCTGTCGTCGCTCGCCCTGCTCGGCGTCTCCGGCTTCGCGATCCGCCGCATCGCGCTCGAGGGCGCGGCGACGGTGCGCTGGCGCCGTGCCGCCAGCCGGCTCGAGGCCGAGATGGCCGAGCGCGCCAAGGTCGAGGAGCAGCTACGCCAGTCGCAGAAGATGGAGGCGGTCGGCCGTCTCACCGGCGGCATCGCGCACGATTTCAACAATCTGCTCACCGTCGTCATCGGCAGCCTCGATCTGCTGACGCGCCGGATGAAGGACGCCGACCCGCGCCAGCAGACGCTGATCGCCAACGCGATCGACGGCGCGCAGCGCGCCGCCACCCTCACCTCGCGGCTGCTCGCCTTCTCGCGCCAGCACCCGCTCGATCCCGAGCTGCTCGACGCCAACGCCACGATCCGCGGCATGACGAACCTGCTGCAGCGCACGCTGGTCGAGAATGTCGCGGTCGACCTCGCCCTCAAGGACGACCTGTGGTCGGCCTTCGTCGATCCGAATCAGCTCGAGAACGCGATCCTCAATCTCTGCGTCAACGCCGTCGACGCGATGCCGCGCGGCGGCACGCTGACGATCGAGACCGGCAACGTGCCGCTCGATGCCGCCTATTGCGCCAACCACGCCGACCTCGTGCCGGGCGACTATGTGATGGTCGCGATCGCCGACACCGGCACCGGCATGAGCGCGGACGTGCTGGCGCATGCCTTCGAGCCGTTCTTCACGACGAAGCCGGTCGGCAAGGGCACCGGGCTCGGCCTCTCCCAGGTCTACGGCTTCGCCCGCCAGTCGCGCGGCCACGCCGCGATCACGTCCGCGCCGGGCGAGGGCACGGTGATCAAGCTGTTCATGCCGCGCCGCATCGCCGAGGCGGAGCAGGAGGCGGCGCCGGCCGCGGTCGCGAGCGAGATGGTGCCGGCGGCGCGCAACGCGAAGATCCTCATCGTCGAGGACGACGACCTCGTGCGCGCCTTCTCGACCTCAGCGTTGCGCGATGCGGGCTACACCGTCGTCGAGGCGGCGACGGGGCCGGACGGGCTCAACGGCTTGCGCCTCAACCCCGATATCGCGCTGCTGTTCACCGACATCGTGCTGAAAGGCCCGATCAACGGCCGCGAGCTCGCCGACCAGGTCGCGGTGCTGCGCTCCGACCTGCCGGTGCTGTTCACCACCGGCTACACGAAGGAAAAGCTGCTGCAGGAAGGCGTGGGTGACGGCGCCGACGAGCCCCGGCTCGCCGACGGCGCCTTCCTCGCCAAGCCGTTCACCGCCGCCGCGCTGACCGCGAAGGTCGCGGCGCTGCTCGCCGCGGAGGTCGCGGAGGTGCGCCACAGCGCGGTCGGATGATCGACGCGCTCTCGGTGGTCTGCGGCGTGCTGGTCGGCTTCGCGCTCGGCCTGGTCGGCGGCGGCGGTTCGACGCTGGCGACGCCGCTCCTGCTCTATGTGGTCGGCGTCGGCTCGCCGCACCTCGCGATCGGCACCGGCGCCGCCGCCGTCTCCGTCGCCGCGATGACCAACCTCGCAACCCACGCCCGCGCCGGCCACGTGCGCTGGCGCAATGCGGCGATGTTCGCCGCGGTCGGCGTGGTCGGCGCCTTGGTGGGCTCGACGCTCGGCAAGGCGTTCGACGGGCAGCGCCTGCTGTTCCTGTTCGGCTGCCTGATGATCGCCGTCGCGCTGCTCATGCTGCGCTCGAGCGACGCGCAGCGGCCGCGCTACGAGACGCGCTCCGACGCCAAGGTGGCCGGACTCGCGCTGTTCGCCGGCATGGCCTCGGGCTTCTTCGGGATCGGTGGCGGCTTCCTCATCGTGCCGTGCCTGCTCTTCGCGACGACGATGCCGATGATCGAGGCGGTCGGCTCGTCGCTGCTCGCCGTCGCCGCGTTTTCGATCACCACGGCGGCGAACTACGCGCGCTCCGGATTGGTGGACTGGCGCGTCGCCGCGC
This sequence comes from Beijerinckiaceae bacterium, assembly GCA_965277735.1. Classification (GTDB taxonomy): domain Bacteria; phylum Pseudomonadota; class Alphaproteobacteria; order Rhizobiales; family Beijerinckiaceae; genus RH-AL1. The sequence continues at coordinate 464,770 of CBDIDO010000003.1, read as the reverse complement.
TGTTCGTGCTCGGCGGCGTCGTGGGCGGGTTCGTCGGGATGAAGCTTGCCGTGAAGCTCTGCGAGAGCAAGGACCGGCTCCGCAAGGTCTTCGCCTTCGTCGTGCTGGCGATCGCGGCCTACGTGATCTGGCGCAGCTTCGGGGCGCTGCTGGCGGGGCGGTGAGCGCGATAGTGTCTCACGCGACTGACGAACGCGTTCTCGAAGAAGTTCGAGAGCCACGCGCATATGGTCGCGCTCTACACGGTCTGGTACAACTTTGTTCGGGTTCACAAGACGCTTCGTGTGTCGCCAGCGATGGCCGTCGGCGTAAGCGATCGGCTTTGGAACATGGAAGATATTGCGGCGCTGATCGACGCTAACGAGGCGCCTGCGAAGAAGCGGGGGCCGTACAAAAGAAGCGAGGAAAAGGTTGGATGATGATTGCGCGGGTGGCAGGTTTTGCGATCGCGATCGTTGCCGGTTGGATCGTTTTGAAGATGCTGTCGATCGTAATTTTTATGCATCTTCGCATGAACAGTGTCGGCATGCGCGGTTCTTTCTGGCAGCGCCTAGCTAGGCAGCCTTTGCATCTTTTGGCGATCTGGGCCGCGATTGGCGTCGCGGGGGCATCGCTGGCTTATTGGTCGTTCACCTAGCGGCGCCAAATTCAAACTGAGACACTTCCGGTCGCGCGGGCGACTTGACCGGGCGCGGCGAGTTCGCCACTTGGACCGGCCATTCTCCGGACGAGCCCCATGACCGACACGCCTCCCGATCGCCTCGCTGCGAGCCCCAAGAGCCCCTTCTACGACGAGGCGCTGCTCGAGCGCGGCATCGGCGTGCGCTTCGACGGCAAGGAGAAGACCAACGTCGAGGAATATTGCGTGAGCGAAGGCTGGGTGCGGCTCGCCGCCGGCACCGCCCGTACGCGCACCGGCGACCAGATGACGATCAAGCTGAAAGGCAAGGTCGAGCCGTATTTCCGCGATCTGGGCGGCGACGAGCCGCCGGAGGCGTGAGGCCTTCTCTCGTTTGCGGCTCCTGCGCATGAGTTTGTTGAGCGATGCCGCGCGGCCCCCCTCCCCCTTGCGGGGAGGGGCTGGGCGTGGGGGTCAGGCCGTGCTTCTCGGCCGACCGAGAAGAGCGTCGGGACCCCCACCCCTTGCCCCTCCCCACAAGGGGGAGGGGAAGCCAGCGACCGGCATTCCGTTCGGTGGCGACCGATGAACTACAACCACGCCTTCCACGCCGGCAATTTCGCCGACGTCTTCAAGCACGCGGTGCTGGCGCGGGTCATCGAATACCTGAAGCGCAAGCCGGCCCCGTTCCGGCTGATCGACACGCATGCCGGCAGCGGCGCCTACGATCTCGCCGCCGACGCCTCCGCGCGTACCGGCGAATGGCGCGCCGGCATCGGCGCGCTCGATCCCGCCGCGCTGGCGCCCGAGGCCCGCGCACTGCTCGAGCCCTATATTGCTGTCGTCGAGGCGACCCGCGCGCGCTACCCCGGCTCGCCGGCGCTCGCGCTGGCGCTGGCGCGCCCGCTTGATCGCCTACTGTTCTGCGAGCTGCATCCCGCTGCGCTGACGCGGCTGCGCGCCTGTGTCGGCCGTGACCGGCGCGCCAAGGTGATCGACCTCGACGGCTACACCGGGCTCAACGCCTTCATCCCGCCGGTCGAGCGGCGCGGGATCGTGCTGATCGATCCGCCGTTCGAGGCGGCGGACGAGTTCGACCGGCTGACCGAGGCGCTGCTCGCCGCGCACGCCAAATGGCGCGAGGGCATCCTCGTCGCCTGGTACCCGATCAAGGATCGGCGCGGCGGCGAGCGGCTCGCGGCGGCGATTATCGCCGCCCGCGTCACCGACGCGCTGCGGCTCGAGCTCGCGGTGGCGCGGCCGTCGGCCGACGGCCCGCTCGCAGCAAGCGGCCTCGTCGTGATCAACCCGCCCTATGTGCTGCAGAACGAGATGGCTTGCCTTCTGCCCGCGCTGGCCCGACAGCTGGGCGGCGAAGCCGGTCGCGCCACGATCGACCGGCTCGCGACACGGGAGGGAAGCAAACCATGATGATCCTGCGCAGCGCGCCGCCGTCGCCATTTGGGCGGCAGGTCCGGATCACGGCGGCGATGCTCGGGCTGACGGACGAGATCGAGATCGTCTTCGCCGACACGCAGGCTCCCGACGATTCGATCCGCGCGCAGAACCCGCTCGGCAAGATCCCCGCGCTGGTCCTCGAGGACGGGCAGGTAATCTACGACAGCCGCGTCATCCTCGAGGTTCTCGACGCACGCGCCGGCGGCAGGCTGCTGCCATCCGGGTCCGCGGAGCGGTGTCGCGTGCTGACGCAACTGGCGCTGGCCGACGGCCTGATCGATGCGGCGGTGCTGCTCATCTACGAGGGCCGTTTCCGGCCACCGGAAAAGCACGAGCCGCGTTGGATCGCGCACCAGACCGGAAAGGTCGAGCGCGGGCTCGCCGCCTTCGAAGCCGCCCCGCCGGCGGGGCCGCGCACGATCGCGCATGTCGCGGTCGCCTGCGCGCTCGGCTACCTCGACCTGCGCTTCCCCGGCACGTGGCGCGACGCCCACCCGCGCCTCGTCGCCTGGCTCGACACCTTCGCGGCCGAAGTGCCGAGCTTCGCGGCGACGGCGTTCCAGCCCTAGGCGGTCGAAACGCTCGCGCCCCGCACTTACAGGATGACGCCGCCGCTGACCTCGATGCGCTGGCCGTTGACGAAGCCGAAGTCCGACGACAGGAGCGCGGCGATCGCCGGGCCGAGATCCTCGGGTTGGCCGACGCGGCCGAGCGCAGTGTGCTCGATGATCCGCTTCTGCATCTCGGGATTGTCGCGGACGACACCGCCGCTGAAATCGGTGGCGACGGCGCCGGGCGCGACGACGTTGACGGCGATGCGGCGCGGCCCGAGCTCCAGCGCCATGTGCCGCGACAGCACCTCGACCGCACCCTTCATCGACGCATAGACCGCGCCGCCGGGCATGGCGAGGCGCGTGCGGCCGGACGAGATGTTGATGATGCGGCCGCCGTCGTTGATGAGCGGCAGTAGCGCCTGCGTCAGGAAAAGCACGCCCTTGAAATGCACGTTGAAGACGCTGTCGAGCTCGTCTTCGGTGACAGCTGCGAAGGGCAAGTTGCGGTGGTTGTTGCCGGCGTTGTTGACGAGATAGTCGAAGCGCTCGGCGCCGAGCTCGGCGAGCGCGCCCTTCACGCTGTCGGCGAAGGTGTCGAAAGAGGCGATGGCGCCGGTGTCGAGCCGCAGCGCGATCGCCTTCGCGCCGGATGCGCTCGCTGCGGCGACGACCGCGTCGGCGGCCTCGCGATGGCTGTGATAGGTGAAGATGCTCTGGACGCCGCGCCGCGCGAGGCTCTCGACGACGTTGCGGCCGATGCCACGGCTGCCGCCGGTGACGATGGCGATCTTGCTGGTCATGCTCTCTCTCCTTCGGTTGAATGATTGCCTGTTCAGTCACTCTCTCATCGAGCCAAAAAAAAGGGGCTCAGGTGAGCATGCGCCACATTGCCTCGAAGGCGGTGAGGCAGTGGGATTCGGCAACGGCCGGCTCCGCGATCATGAAGTCCATCGTCGTGTCCGCCATCGTGCTCGTCAGCGCCGAGACGAAGCTCAGCGGCGCGTTGCGCAGGGCGCCCGTCTCGCGGCACCGTTCGAGCAGTGCGGCGAGGCCGGCCATCGTCCGGTGGCCCGCCGCCCGGCTCTCCGGCGTGATGTCGTCGCAGACCGCGAGGTGGGCGAGAGCACGGCGCTTCTCGGGAAAAGCGACGGCCCAGTGCAGCCAGTTGCGCCACATATGCAGCATCTGGCTGCGCAGGGTTGCTTTGGTTGGGACCCCCTCCATCGCGACACCGGCCATCTCGGCCTTCAGCTCGAGGTAGAGCTGGTTCAGAAGATCGGCCTTGGTGTCGAAATAGGTGAACAGCGAACCATTGGAGATGCCGGCCTCGCCGGCGATCGCCGCCGTCGCCGCGGCGAGCCCCTGCGTGGCGATCACGCGGGTCGCCGCCGCCATGATCGCGCTCCGCTTCTCGTCGCTCCGAGGCCTTGCCATGGGACGAGTTCTATAAGAGAGCGGACGCTCAGTCAATAACGCGACGGCACCGTTCGCAGCGGCTTGATGAAAGCGCGCCGCTTGCTCTTAAGTCGCCTCGTGCGGCGCGCCCGACGCCGCCGGCACGGGAGCTCCAGAGAGCGATGCGGCAGGCCGACTGGTTTTTCGACGCGCTCTCCCCGTTCGCCTATCTGCAGCTGAAGGCGCAGATGCCGCGGCTGCGGGCGATGGCGGAGATCACGCCGCGGCCGATCGTGCTCGGCCCGCTGCTGGCGCGTTGGGGCCAGCGGGGCCCCGCCGAGATCGCGCCGAAGCGGCTGCAGACCTACCGGCTCGTGCAGCACCGGGCAGAGGCGCTGGGCCTGCCGTTTCGCTTTCCGCCGACGCATCCGTTCAACCCGCTCGTCGCCTTGCGCGCCATCGTCGCTGCCGGCAGCACCTGGGCGGCGGTCGAGACCGTCTTTGCGCTGATCTGGGAAGAGAGCCTCGATCTCTCCGACGCCGCGAACCTGCCGGCGCTCGCCGCCGCGCTCGGCCTCCCCGACCTCGCCGCACGTGTGAAAAGCGACGCGGTGAAGCTGGCCCTGCGCCGCAACGGCGAGGCGGCGATCGCCGCCGACGTCTTCGGCGTGCCGACCTTCGTCATGGACGGCGAGACCTTCTGGGGCGAGGACGCCAGCGACCTCTTCGCCGCCTTCGTCGCCGACCCCGACCTGTTCCGCCGGCCCGAGATGGCGCGGCTCGCGACGCTGCCGGTCGGAATCTCGCGGCAATAGGGGCAGGCGTCGGCGTCGAACACCCCTCCTGTCGAGGGAATGGCAGACGCGGCACGCTGCGACTATCGTCGTCCCAGCGCTCGCAAAGAGCGCGCGCCTTCGGCCGAGCAGGAGCCGAAGCGGTCAGACAAGGGAGAAACGATGTCCAAGCGCGTGTCGCTCGCCGCCCTCTCGTGCGCCCTTCTGCTCGGGCCGGTGATGATCCGGACGGCCCCGGTCGAAGCGGCGGACGCCCGCGTCGCCATCGTGATTCGCGACTTCGGAAATCCTTATTGGCGCGCGCTGCGCGACGGCGCGGTCGACGAGGGCAAGAAGCTCGGCGTCCCGGTCACGGTGCAGGCGGGCTCGACCGAGACCGACGCGGTCGGCGAGAACGCCAAGATCTCGACCATGGCCAACCAGAACTACACCTGTTTCGGGGTCGTGCCGGTGAACGCGTCGAACGTCATCACGCCGCTGATCCCGATCTCGCGCAAGGGCGTGCCGATCCTCAACCTCGACGCCGGCCTCGACCCGGCGGCCGTGAAGGCCGCCGACCTGAAGATCACCAGCGCGGTCGGCTCCGACAATTCGCGCGCCGGCGAGATGGCCGGCGACTACATGCTGAAGCTGCTCGGCGGCAAAGGCGACGTCGCGATCCTGCGCGGCATTCCCGGCGAGACCAATGCGATCGCCCGCGAGGCCGCCTTCCGCAAGGCGACGGAGGGCAAGCTGAAGGTGGTGCAGGCACAGGTCGCCGATTTCGAGCGCGCCAAGGCGCTGACCGCAACCGAGGCCATGCTCAAGGTGCATCCGGACCTCGCCGGCATCTTCGCCGACAACGACGAGATGGGCCTCGGCGCCGCGCAGGCGATCGCCAATGCCGGCAAGGCCGGCAAGATCAAGGTCATCAGCGTCGACGGCGAGCAGGAGGCGCTCACCTCGGTGAAGTCGGGCAAGCTGTCGGCGACCGTGTCGCAATACCCTTACGCCGAGGGGCAGATGGCGGTGCAGGCGTGCCGCGGCCTCGCCGCGGGCAAGACGCTGCCCGCCAAGGTCGAGGCGCCGATCAAGCTGATCTCGCCCGACAACGTCGACGAGGCGCTGAAAGCCTTCCCGCGCCCGTTCTTCAGCTTCGACAATCCGTTCGAGGCGATGTAGTTGGAGGCCAATCCTTCGTCGACGATGGTCGGCAAGCTGCGCGATCCCGGCTTCTGGGGCGACAATGCCGCGCTGATCGGGCTCATCGCGATCGGCGCGACGTTCTCCGTGCTGACGCCCTACTTCCTCACCTGGGCCAACATCAGCGATCTCTTGGTGTCGGCATCGATCCTGCTCGTGCTGGCGATCGCGCAGCAGTTCACCATCGTCACCGGCGGCATCGACCTGTCGGTGGCCTCGAACCTGCCCTGGGCCGCCGTCGTCTTCGGGCTGACCTACAACGCCGGCTACGGCATGCCGGCGGCGATCGGCGCCGCGTTGCTCGCGGGGCTCGCGGTCGGGCTGGTCAACGGGCTGATCATCGCCAAGCTCAGGATCAACGACTTCATCGCGACGCTCGGCATGCTCGGCGTCATGAACGGTGTCGGCCTGATGGTGAGCGGCGGCCAGTCCTTCTCCGTCAACAGCGCGTTCCTGCAGTCGCTCGCGCTCGGCGAGATCGGCCCGGTCCGCTATTTTTATCTCATCGCGATCCTGGTGGCGGTCTTCGCCTATCTTGTCTTCGCCTTCACGCCCTTCGGCACGCACGCGCTGGCGACCGGCGGCAATCGCGACGCGGCGCGCAACATGGGCATCGCCACCGATCGCGTCCGCATCGGCGTCTATGCGATCGGCGGCACGCTCGTCGGCCTCGCCGCGATCCTGCTCGTCGCCCGCACCGGCGGCGCCGATCCCTCCATGCAGACGTCGCAGCTCCTCACCTGCATCGCGTCCGTGGTGCTGGGCGGCAGCTCGCTGTTCGGCGGCCGCGCGGCGATCCTCGGCACCTTCGCGGGCGCGCTCGTCCTCACCACGCTGCTCAACGGGTTCACGCTGCTGCAGGTCTCCGAATAATACCAGCCGATCGCCGTCGGCATCGTCGTCATCGCCGCCGCCGTGCTGGGGCGGCTGCAGCGATGAGCGCGCCCGTCCTCGAGGTGCAAGGCCTGCGCAAATCCTTCGGCGCGGTCGAGGCGCTGCGCGACGCCAACCTCGTGTGCCCGGCCGGCGAGGTCACCGCGCTGGTCGGCGACAACGGCGCCGGCAAGTCGACGCTGATCCGCTGCATCACCGGCGTCCACCCCGCCAGCGCCGGCACGATCCGCTTCCAGGGCGAGGACGTCGCCTTCGCCTCGCCGATGGATGCGCGGGCGCGCGGCATCGAGACGGTGTTCCAGGATCTCGCCCTCGTCGAGGATCTGACCGTCTGGCAGAACATGTATCTCAACCGCGAAATCGCGTTCGGCGTCGGCCCGTTCCGCTGGCTCGATCGCCGCAGGATGATCCGCGAGACCGAGGAGAAGCTCGGCCGGCTGCTGGTCAACATGCCGCCCGTGTGCGCCAAGGTGCGGCGGATGTCGGGCGGCCAGCGCCAGTCGATCTCGATCGGCCGCGCCGCGAGCTGGGGCTCGGCGCTCGTCATCATGGACGAGCCGACCGCCGCGCTCGGCCTGCGCGAGCGCGGCGCCGTCGAGGAGCTGATCGGCAATCTGCGCCACGAGGCGATCGCCCAGCTCGTCATCAGCCACGACCTCGAGCAGGTGATGCGCATCTCCGACAGCATCTGGGTGATGCGCGGCGGCCGCACGATCGCGCATTGGCGGACCAAGGAGATCGACCGCGCGCGGATCGTCGCCGCCATCGCCGGCGGCGACGTGTGAGGGAGTAGGCCGCGGCCCTAGCCTGACGGCGCGGGGCGCCGTTCGGTGTGCCCGCTCGCCGCCTGTTGTCTTCCTACAACACTGCTCGGCGACGCGCGCGTTCGGCGTTGTTTCCGGTTGCCGGGCCTCTCTATTTGCTGGCATATGCCTCTTAGTCCTATTGCTCGGACCCGAGCCCTGCGGCGATCATCCGCCGTGCTCGGGTAACGGCAGAGGCTTGGCGGCGCGTGCTAGGCATCGCGCGCTCTGTTTTGAGGCAAACCTTGCCTCGGCATCGGGGGAAACCATGCAGACAAAGATCCTTGCGGCGACAGCAGCGCTGGCGCTTTCGCTTTCCGCGACCGCATCGAACGCCGGCTACATGCAGCCCGGCGAGACGATGGGCGTCTCGCTCGTCTCGCCGCTGCCGGAAGGCGTCTTCTTCGCCGATCTCGAGAACTACGGCCGCTCGCCGAACCTCGTGCCGGGGCGGAGCGTCGGCCTCGGGGTCAACATCCCCGTCATCATCTGGTCGACGCCGATCTCGTTCTACAACACGCGCCTCGAGTTCCTCGCCGCCCTGCCCTTCGCGCATGTCGACGGCGGCGGCCTCGACCGCTTCGGCGCGATCACCTATGCGCTCGGCCCGATGCTGGCGCACGACTTCGGCGGCGGCCTGACCGGCGGTGTCGGCGCGCTGCTGCGTACGCCCGATCCGAGCCAGAACATCCAGGATCTCAGCGGCCGCACGCGCCCGGGCGTCGATGTCCGCCAGAGCCTGCAATACAAGGTGCCGACGGGTCCGTTCGAGGGCATCACGCTGATCGAGAACGCCTCGTTCTCGAGCTGCCTGTGCTCGTCCGCGCAAGGGATCACCGGCGACGGGCTCCTCGTGGCGACGCAGAACGACATGTTCGCGGGCGACTTCACCGCCGAGAAGACGTTCGGTAAATTCACGATCGGCTTCACCGGCTACGGCAACATCGACACCGACAACATCGCGCATCTGACGGCCGCCGCCACCAACGGCAACACGCGCGAGCGCAACGTCGCGGTCGGCGGCCTGGTCGGCTACGATTTCGGGACGTTCACGCTGACCGGAATCGTGACGCACTCGCTGTACAAGAACGCGATCGTCCCGGCCGTCTCGGCCGGCGAGGAGACCCGCGGGTGGGTCCGCGTCGTCGTGCCGCTCTACGTTGCCCCGACATCAGCCCCGGTCGTCGCCCGCTACTGAGCGAGGCACACCGTCGCACCGAGATACGTCACGCAGCCGATTCCGAAACCTCAGCGGCGTGGCGTGGGCCGCCCGGTTGATTCGTCAGCCGGGCGGCCACCCTATTTCAAGGCCTCCATCGAATGGTTGGACTCCGACCTTTACTCGCTCACGAGGCCGAGCTTGATCTGCGTGAACGGCTTGGCGAGGATCTCCGCGAGCTTCGGCGCCGCCGCTTTGATCTCCGGCGTCGTCATATGGGCGTTGAGCGCGGCCTCGTCGGTCCAGGTCTCGAACGTGAGGAAGCGTCCGGGCTGGTGCCCGTCCTCGAGCAGGACGTAATGCAGGCAGCCCGGCTCCTTTCGCGATCCCGCCGTGAACGGGATGAGCAGCTCGCGAAGCGCATCGGCCTTGTCCGGCTTGGAGACCAGCTCGGCGATGACATAGAACTTGCCGTCCGCCGCCTGCGCGGCCGTCGACAGGAAGCCGGCCACGGCGGCGCCCACCGCCGCCGAGCGGACGAGCGTGCGGCGATTGATGTCAGACATATCGATCCTCCCGAGAGCGCCCGCATCGCGTGCAGGCGTCAGTGTTGGGCTAGCGCCGCGATGGGTCGCTGCCGACGCACGATCGCACGGTGGGAGACATTCTCGGGCGTCTTTTAGATAGAGCCCCGATAGGCGGACGATCGCGGGTCGGTCCGGCGCGACGACAGGGGCTCCTCTCGACGTCGCCGCTTGTGGCGTCTGCTGCTTTAGAAGCATAGACGGCGCGTCGACGACCTTTCTATCGAGCCGCATGAAACATCTGTCCCTCGCTCTTCTCCTTGCCTCCTGCATCGCGGCCCACGCGGCGTCGCCGGAAGCCGACTATCTCGCCGCGCGCGATCGCGACATCGCCACGCTCGCGAAATCCGAGGCGACGCGCGACACGAGCCACGGCGACGTCCAGCTCGAGAAGGCCCTCGCCGATCTTGCGAAGCGGATGAAGCCGATCATCGGCCGCGTGGCGGTCGTCGGCTTCCCAACCAAGAGCAAGCTCAATCTCGAGACGCTGTCGACGCAAGACGAAGGCTTCGGCATGCTCGACGGGCTCGCCTTCGGCGTGAGCGAGAGCGACAAGAGCCTCGTCGTCTCGACGCCAGGCCTGCTCGACGCCTGGCTCGCGGCGCACCGCAAGACGACACCGAGCGATCCCGACGTGCCGCGCGATCCCGCGGCCGCCGTGAAGACCGATATCTTCTACACCTGGGCGATGAGCACGGGCTCCGCCGTCGTCCACTACGCCGAGCTCCCCGTGGTCGCCCCGCCAGACGCCACCTTCGCGCACGCCACCCTCTCGGCCCGCACGCAGGACCAGAGCCCGCAGGCGCCGGACGAGATATTCGTCGCACTGGAGCACCGCGGCCGGGTGTTCCTCGTCGAGGCGAAGCTCGCGACCCCGATGAAGCCGATCGCCGCCTGCGACGCCATCACAAAGGAAACCGCGAAGCGGGCCGACGCCGCCGACAAGGCTTACGCGGCCGGCCCCGCGACGGATGCTCCGGACCCCGGCGTGGAGCTTCGCGACAAAGGCGACGCCGCGTTCCGTGCCTGCTACGGGGAAAAGATCACGGGGAGTGCCGCCTTCAAGGCGGCGACGACCCAGGGCGCCGCGATCATCGCCGCATTGGTGGCCGCGCGGCGGGACTGAAACCGCCTCTGCCTCCGGCCTTTGTCGGCGTTCCCCGACACCCGCCAATCCAAGTCGCGGCTCGACGACCGAGGCCCCTGTCGACGTCGCCGCTCGGCACCGATGGCCTCGTCCGGGGTCGGCGCTCGCCGGCACGGGCGCTCTTGGTCACCGATCAGCGGCCAGGATAGACGCGGCGCGGCGGATAGGTTATATTACCGGATCGACACTCCGGCAACGCGCCCGGCCGCCGCGGAAAACCGCTCTTCACCCTGGAAGGCGAAACGGGTCGCCTCGCTGGCGCACCCCTGGTATGGAGGCCGCGCCCGGAGACCCTTTTCTCGTGAACGCCCCGACGCCGCTTCCCTTTGCCGACGACCGCCAGCGCCAGCAGGCGCTGATGGATCATCTCGTCGGCGCCGGCTACCAGCGCTGCGAGCCGCCGCTGCTGCAGCCGGCTGCGGCCTTCTTCGATTCCGGCGAGGACATGCGCGGGCGGCTGTTCCTGACGAACGACATCCACGGCACCGAACTGTGCCTGCGGCCGGAGTACACGATCCCCGTCTGCCGGCAGTACATCGCCTCGGCCGAGTTCGGCCAGCCGGCGAGCTTTTCCTATTGCGGGCCGGTATTCCGGCTGCGTCGCGACGGGCCGGGCGAGTTCCTGCAGGCGGGCATCGAGAGCTTCGGCCATGCCGACCGCGAGGCGGCCGACGCCGAGATCCTCGCCGTGTCGCTCGAGGCCGCGACGCTCGCCACCTCGACACGGCTCGAGACGACGGTCGGCGATGCCGGCTTGTTCGCGGACCTGCTCGATTGCCTGGCCATTCCGACGCAATGGCGCCGCCGCATCATCCGCGGCCTCGCCCAGGGCAAGGGGCTGGCCGGCATCCTCGACGCGCCGCACAACGGCGGCATCGATCATTCCGGCGTGCTCGCCGCCCTGGAAGGCGTCGACAAGAAGGGCGCGCGCGCGCTCGTCGAGGATCTGCTGGCGATCGCCGGCATCACCTCGGTCGGCGGCCGCAGCGCCGCCGAAATCGCCGACCGCTTCCTCGAGCAGGCGGCTCTGAAAGGCGGCTCCGGCGTGCCGGCCGCGGCGCGCCAGGTGATGGAGCGCTACCTCGCGATCTCCGGCGATCCGGACGAGGCGTCGACCGCGCTGCGGGCGCTCGCCGCCGACGCCAAGCTGCCGCTCGAGAGCGCGCTGGAGCGCTTCGACCACCGCCTCGGCTTCATGGCCGCGCACGGGCTCGACGTCGCGACGCTGCGCTTCTCGACCCGCCTCGTGCGCAACCTCGATTATTACACCGGCTTCGTCTTCGAGGCGCGCGACGCCGCGCGGCCGGCCGATCCGCCGATCGTCGGCGGCGGCCGCTACGATCGCCTCGCGACGACGCTCGGCGCCAGCGCCCCGGTGGCCGCCGTCGGCGCGTCGTTCTGGGCCGATCGCCGCATATCCGAAGGTCCGGGCGCGGAGGGCAAGCCATGAGCGCGCCCTTCGTCCTCGCCGTCCCCTCGAAGGGCCGGCTGCAGGAGAACGCGTCGGCGTTCTTCGCCCGCGCCGGGCTCAAGCTCGTGCAGGGGCGCGGCGCGCGCGACTATCGCGGCACGCTCGACGGCATCGACGGCGTCGAGGTCGCCTTCGTCTCGGCCTCCGAGATCGTCGGCCTGCTCGCCTCGGGCCAGGCGCATATGGGCATCACCGGCGAGGATCTCGTGCGCGAGACGATCGAGGCGGCCGACTCGAAGCTCGAGCTGCTGACCCCGCTCGGCTTCGGCAACGCCAACGTCGTCGTCGCCGTGCCGCAGGCCTGGATCGACGTGCGCACCATGACCGATCTCGAGGACGTGGCGGCGGCCTTCTACACCAGGCGCGGCAAGCGCATGCGCGTCGCCACCAAGTACATCAACCTGACGCGGCGCTTCTTCGCCGAGAAGCACGTCGGCGATTACACGATCGTCGAGAGCCTCGGCGCGACCGAGGGCGCGCCTGCCGCGGGGCAGGCCGAGCTCATCGTCGACATCACGACGACCGGCGCCACGCTCGCCGCCAACGGGCTCAAGGTGCTCGACGACGGGGTGATCCTGCGCTCCGAGGCCAATCTCGTCGCCGCGCTCGGCGCGACCTGGGACGAGGAGACGCGCGAGCAGGCGCGACAGATCCTCGGCCGCATCTCGGCGGAAGAGAATGCCCGTCTCACGCGCGACGTCGTGGCGCAATTCGACGAGACGCGCGCCGAGACCCGGGCGGGGCTCGTCGCCGAGGCGCACAATCGTTTCGGCGCCACGCTGCGCTCGCAGAACGTCGCCGGGCGCTTGACCTTGACCTGCCTGCGCGACAAGGTCGCCCCGCTCGCCGACTGGCTCATCGCCCATGGCGCCGAGCACGTGACGGTCGCGACAATGGATTATGTGTTCGCGCCCACGAACCGGCTGCACGAGAGGCTTCTGCGGCGGCTTGCCTGACGGCCGGTCGTCTTTCCCTCGACATGCCCGCCCCTCTAGGACCATCGGGGCCTTCGCAGAAGGGCACCGCGCACGGGAGCACGCTTGATTTTGGACGGCACGACCGCCCGCGACGCGCAAGACGGTCACGAGTCTCGGGACGAGACACATGACGCCGAAGACGTGGCGGCCTCGCGCGCGCGAAAGCCGCACGGCAAGCTGACCACGAAGGTGCTCAACGCGGTCATCCCCGATCACGTGGAGGACAAGCACGCGGTGCGGCGCAGGATCCTGCACGGGCTCGGCGTCGTGCTGTCGCTCGCGATCGCGCTGCTCGCGATCTTCGTGCTGACGCGGACCTTCATGCAGATCGACGCCGGCGACCTGCGGGCTGCGATCGCCGCGACCAGCGCCGAGCGCTTCGTCCTCGCCTTCGTCCTGACGTCGATCTCCTTCCTAGCTCTGACCGGCTACGACGGGCTGGCGCTGCGCCAGCTCAAGCTCAAGGTGCCCTACCGCACCACCGCGCTGGCGTCCTTCACGAGCTACGCGGTCTCGTTTACGCTCGGCTTCCCGCTGATCACGGCGGCGACCGTGCGCTACTGGATCTATTCGACCAAGGGGCTGTCGGCCGGCAAGGTCGCGAGCCTCACGGTGATCGCCGGGCTCACCTTCTGGCTCGGCATGGTGCTCGTCATCGGCGTCGGCCTTACTGTGCGCGCCGAGGGCGTCGCCCATCTCGACCACCTCTCGCCCTGGCTGAACCGGACGATTGGCATCGCCATCCTCGTCGCGATGGTCGCCTACCTCGTCTACGCCGCGAAGGGGCGGCGGGTCAGCTTCCAGCAGTACAAGCTCGAGCTGCCCGGCCTGTGGCTCAGCCTCGGGCAGATCTGCCTCGGGCTGATCGACCTCTGCGCCGCCGCCGGCGTGCTCTACGTGCTGCTCGCCCCGCCGCGGCTCATCGACTACATCACCTTCGTCGCGCTCTACGTGCTCGGCTCGCTGCTCGGCATCGCTTCCAACGCACCCGGCGGCATCGGCGTCTTCGAGGCGACGATGCTGAAGACCGTGCCGGCGCATTCGGAGGCCGAGCTCTTCGCCGCGCTGCTGCTGTTCCGGGTGATCTACTACCTCGTCCCGTTCATCCTGGCGCTGGCGCTGATCGGCGCACACGAGGCGATCCGCCGCTGGCAGAGCCTGCGCGCCGCGATGATGGGCGACAACGACGACGACCCGGAGGGCGACACGGTCGACTGAGCCGCAGGAGCGCGCACGCCTCGTGCGCGTGCGGCGGCAAGGCGCCGCCGTTCCGTTAGCCGCAATCGCGAGGCGCGCTTGCACCTGCGGATCACATCGCCCATTCCTACCGAATGGATTATCTCGAGCAGCAATACGCCAGCGACAATTATTCGGGCATCTGCCCGGAGGCCTGGGCTGCAATGCAACAGGCCAATGCCGGCCATGCGCCCGCCTACGGCGAGGACCAGTGGACGGCGCGCGCGGCAGACGCCTTCCGCACGCTGTTCGAGACGGATTGCGACGTCTTCTTCGCCTTCAACGGCACGGCCGCGAACGCGCTCGCTCTCGCCTCGCTCTGCCAGAGCTACCATTCGGTGGTCTGCGCGGCCTCCGCGCATGTCGAGACCGACGAGTGCGGCGCGCCGGAGTTCTTCTCCAACGGCTCGAAGCTGCTCACCGCGCCGACGGTCGACGGCAAGCTCGACAGCGCGGCGATCCGGGCGATCACCACCGGGCGGCGCGACCTGCATTTCCCCAAGCCCCGCGTCGTCACCATCACCCAGTCGACCGAGACGGGCCGCGTCTATGCGCCCGACGAGGTCGCGGCGCTGTCGGCGACCTGCAAGGAGCTGAACCTTCGCCTGCACATGGATGGCGCCCGCTTCGCCAACGCCTGCGCGAGCCTTGCGGAGAGCCACGGCGCCAGCCCCGCCGACATCACATGGCGCGCGGGGGTCGACGTGCTCTGCTTCGGCGGCACCAAGAACGGCATGGCCTTCGGCGAGGCGATCGTCTTCTTCGACCGCAAGCTCGCCGAGGATTTCGACTACCGCTGCAAGCAGGCCGGCCAGCTCGCCTCGAAGATGCGCTTCCTCGCCGCGCCCTGGGTCGGCCTGATCGAGAGCGGCGCCTGGCTCAAGAACGCCACCCACGCCAATGCCTGCGCGCGGCGGCTCGCCGATGGGATCGGCAACCTTCCTGGCGTCGGCTTCGCCTATCCCTCGGAGGCGAACGCCGTCTTCGTGCAGGCGCCGCCGGCGGTGCTCGACGCGCTCCGCGCCAAGGGCTGGCGCTTCTACTCGTTCATCGGCGGCGCCGCGCGCTTCATGTGCGGCTGGGACGCCGATCCGGCGCGGGTCGATGCGCTCGCAGCGGACATGCGCGAGGTCGCGCTCGCGCAGGCGGCTTAGCCGGAAACCTGGACGCGATCTGCCTTCTCCCCTTGCGGGAGAAGGTGCCCGAAGGGCGGATGAGGGGGCGGTTCCGGAAAGGGCGTTGCCCCTGGGACGTGCCTCGTCCGGAGGCGCCCCCTCATTCCGACCCGACTTCGTCGGCCGCCTTCCCCGCAAGGGGGGGAAGGACGTCCCCGCCCTACTTCTTCGCCTGCTCTTCCGGCGGCTTCTGCTTGACCTTCACCTTCATGTGCTCGGTGATGTCGACGGGCGGGTTGTTGACGATCTGCTCGCCGCCGTTGAGCCCGTCGCGCAGCTCGACCGTCTTGCCGAAGTCGCGGTAGATCGAGATCGTCTGCAGGTGGATCTCGTTGTCCTGGACGACGGCGACCTGCATGCCGTTCTTGTTGAAGATCAGCGCCTCGGCCGGCAGCACGACGTTGGGGCGCAGGCGCGGCACCTCGAAGGTCACGTTGACGAAGGAGCCCGGCCGCAGCGCGCCGGTCGGATTGTCGACGTCGACCTCGGTGTCGAGCGTGCGCGCCGAGTTGAGCAGCGCGACCGACGAGCGGGCGATCTTGCCGGAGAACGTCTCCTCCGGTTTCTGCGGCAGGTAGGCGGTGGCGTAGAGCCCGTCCTTGACCGAAAACGCGTTGGCCTGCGGCACGTGGACGGTGACGCGCAGCTCCTTGTCGTAGGCGATCGTGAACAGCGGGTTGCCGGTCTTGGAATCCGCGTTGACGAGGTCGCCGACCTCGACGCCGCGCGTCGTGATGACGCCGTCATAGGGCGCGTCGACGACCTCGAAGGCGACGAGCGCCTGCAGCCGGTCGACCGTCGCCTGCTGCGCCTTGGTGTTGGCGTCGGCCACCTTGATGCCGGCCTGCGCGGACTCGACGTTGGCGCCGCCGGACTGCACCGCGGTCTTCTGGTTGTCGTTGTTCTGAACCGTCTCGTAGCCCTGCGTCGTCAGCTTCTGGTAGCGCTGCGAGGTGACCTGGGCGAGCTGGAGGTTGGCCTTGGCCTGGTCGAGCGACGCCTGCGCCTGCGCCTGCGCGGCGACCGTCTGCGCCAGCTGACCCTTGGCCTGGGCGAGCTGCTGGTCGAGGTCCGGCGCCGAGATGCGGATCAGCAGATCGCCCTTCTTGACGTGCGAGCCGATGTCGACGCGCCGCTCGGCGATATAGCCCGTCGCGCGCGGATAGATCGTCGACTGGTAGAACGGCTCGGCCTGGCCGGGCAGCGTCAGCTTCACCGGGTCGGACTCGGCCTTCGCCGTGATCGTCGTCACATCGGGGGTGAAGTCGATCGCCTCCTGCTGCGTCTCGCTCGCCCGCTCGTAGGTCTCGAAATGCCCGAAGGCGCCGTAGCCGAGCAGCGCGACGGCGACCAGCAGCACGATGAAGAAGACGCGCTTGCGCGGCGGCGGCGGCGCCTCGCGCTCGGCGAAGGGCACGTCCTTGCGCGGCGCCTCGTTGTGCGGCTGCTGCGACTGTTGTGCCGGCGCGTCGGACTGGTCCCGATCGTCCATGCTCGATCTCGTCATGCGTAGTCCTCAAGCGGCATCACCTTGCCTCGGCGCAGCAGCGTGTACAGGAAGGGAACGAACAACAGGGTGGAGCAGGTTCCGACGGCGACGCCGCCCAGCACGGCGCGGGCCAGCGCGGCGTTCTGCTCGGAGCCTTCGCCGATGCCGATGGCCATCGGCAGCAGGCCGACGAACATCGCGAGCGCCGTCATCAGGACCGGCCGCAGGCGGGTCTCGCCGGCGGTGATCGCGGCCTCGAAGGCATCGCAGCCCGTCGCCTCGCGGTGCTCGCGAGCGAAGGTGACGAGCAGGATCGAGTTCGCCGAGGCGACGCCGACCGCCATGATGGCGCCGAACAGCGACGGGATCGACAGCGTCGTCTGCGTGATGAAGAGGCTCGCGAGCATCCCGCAGAAGGCGAGCGGAAGCGCGCACAGCACGACGAACGGGTCGCCCCAGCTCTGGTAGTTCAACACCATGAGCAGGTAGACCGCGACGATCGAGATGATGAGGCCAATGCCGATGTTGAGGAAGGCGTTCTGCATCTGCTCGACCTGGCCGCGGACCACGATCGTGTCGGGTAGCGGCAGCTTCTTCTGCTCGTCCGCCATGATCGCCTGGATGTCGTTCTTCACCGAGCCGAGATCGCGATCCTGGACGTTGGCGTAGATGTCGAACACCGGCTGCGCGTTGAGGTGGTTGACCACCGTCTGCTCGGACTGGCGCTTCAGGTCGGTCACCGAGCTCAGCAAGGTGAGCACGCCGGGCGCGTCGCCGCTCGAGGTGATGTAGACCGGCGTCGTCTTCACGTCATTGAGACTGTCGGTTCGCCATTCCGGCGTCTGCACCCAGAGCTGATAGGGAATGCCGGTCTTCGGATCCGACCAGAAGTTCGGCTGGATCTGGTAGCTGCCCGATAGCGACACGTTGATCGAGTTGGCGATGCCCTGCGCGTTGATCCCGACCTCGCTCGCGAAGTTGCGGTCGATCGTGCCGAAGAACTCCGGCGTGTCGACGATCTGCTGGAGGTGGACGTCGACGGCGCCCTTCACGCGCTTCATGCGGGCGACCATCTCCTGCGCCACCGCTAGGTCCTGCGCCGTATGGCGCCCCGTCACCTGCACGTCGATCGAGGTGACCGTGCCGAAGTCGAGGATCTGCGTGACCATGTCGGAGGGCTGGAAGTAGAAGATCATGTCGGGGAACGACTGACGCAGCACCTTGCGCAGGTTGCGCATGTAGGTCGTGATCGGCTCGCGCGGCACATTGTCCTTGAGCTGGATCAGCATCTGGCCGTCGTTGTAGCCGACGATCGATCCGTCGCCGAAGGCGAAATTGTAGTTGATGGCGGGCAGGCCGATGTTGTCGATCACCGAATCGATCACGCCCGGCATGGTTTTCTTCACCACCTTCTCGACCTGCGCGAACCGCTCGCCTGTTGATTCGAGGCGGGTACCCGCGGGTGCCCGGATGTGCAGGGTCAGGGTGCCGCCGTCGATCTGCGGGAAGTAATCCTGGCCTACGAACCTGAACAGGACGCCGCCGCCGACGAGGATGAGCGCGACGACGGTGCAGGTCACGAACCTGTGCCGGATGGTGGCGTAGAGAAGGCCGAGATAGGCGGTGTGGAACTTGGCGAAGCGCTTCTCGAACCCGGCCTGGAACTTGGCGACGCCACGCGCGATCGCGCCGCGCTTTTTCGCCCCGCCATCGCCGCCATGGTGCGTGCCGTTCGGCCCGAAGCGCTCGTCGAACTCCTTCTCGACCATGATGTCGATGAGGATCGGCACCACCGTTCGCGACAGCAGGTAGGATGTCAGCATCGCGAACACGACCGCGAGCGCCTGCGGCGTGAACAGGTATTTCGGCGTGTCGGTCAAAAACAGCACGCTGACGAAGGCCGAGCAGATCGCCAGCGTCGAGATCAGGGCCGGCTTGGCGATGCCGGCGGCACCTTCCACGACGGATTGGCGGAAGGTGTGGCCCTCCTCCATCAGACGGTAGGTGTTCTCGATGGCGACCGTCGCGTCGTCGACGAGGATGCCGACGGCGAGCGCCAGGCCGCCGAGCGTCATGACGTTGATGGTCTCGCCGAGGAGCGACAGGATCGACATCGAGGTCAGGATCGACAGCGGGATCGACACGAGGACGACGAGCGTCGAGCGCCAGGAGCCGAGGAAGATGAAGATCGCGAGACCCGTCAGGCAGGCGGCGATGACCGCCTCGCGGATGACGTCGGTGATGGCGCCCGAGACGAACACCGACTGATCGAAGATCGGCTTGATGTCGATGCCCTTCGGTGCCGCGCCGCGGATGATCGGCATCGCGGCCTTGACGTTGTCGACGACCGTCAGCGTCGAGGCGGTGCCGTTCTTGTAGATCGGCATCAGCACGCCGCCCATGCCGTTCTCGACGACGAGGTTTTGCTGCGGCGGCGAGCCGTCGCGCACCCAGGCGACGTCCTTGACCTGGATCGGGATGCCGTCGACGACCTTGACCGGGATCGTGTTGAGGTCGGCGATCTCGGCTGGCGCCGTGTTGATGCGGATCGGGTATTGGATGTTGCCCATCTTGGCGAGGCCCGCCGGGACGATGGGGTTCTGGTTCAGGACGGCGTTCGCCACGTCCTGCGGGGTCAGGCCGTTGGCCTGCAACGCGTGCAGGTCGAGGTCGACCTGGATCTGGCGCGGCGAGCCGCCGGAGGGCGCCGGCAGTGTCGCGCCCGGCGACGACAGCAGCGTCTGGCGGATCCGGTACATCGCGTAATCGTACATCGCCGCGCCGCTCTGGGTCGCCGACGACAGCGCCAGCTGGACGACCGGCTGCGACGAGGCGGAGAAGCGCAGCACGACCGGCGGCTGGATGCCCGGCGGCAGCACGGCGCGGATCGAGTTCACCGAGGACACGACCTGGGCGATCGCGAGGTCGACCGACACCTGCGGGTCGAACCAGACCTTCTCGACCGTGTAGCCCTGGATCGTCTGGCTCTCGAGCCGGGCGATGTTGTTGACGTTGTTGGACAGAGAGTACTCGGTATAGGTCGTGACGCGGCTTGCCATGTCGGTCGTGTCGAGGCCGGTGTACTGCCACACGATGACGACGACCGGGATGTTGACGACCGGCAGCACGTCCTTCTTGGTGACGACCGCCGAGCCGATGCCGCCGAGCAGCATGACGATCGACAGCACGAAGAACGTGACGCGGTACTTCAGCGCGTAAAGTACGAGACCCATGCGGACCTGCTGGAAAGCCGCGCGGCGCAGGCCGCGGGCACGGGACGGCAAAACGCCACGACCATTACAGATTGGTCATAGACCGCTCACAATCAACTTTCACGCACTTGATCGTAAGAAAGCAAACAAGGCAATGCGCTTGCCACAGCGCAGGTGCGCGCCGCCGGCGCGGCTGGGATCGGAACCTTTGTCTTTACGTCATTGACAGCGCGCGGGCGAGAACTGGGAATGAGCGCTCCGCGGCGTAGACATTGCTGTTTACAATGAGGGTTGAAGCGGCTGCGGGCTCTCGCTCCGCTCGCCCCGGAATGACAATCCGTCAGCCTGTTAGAGCACCGCGGCGGCGATATTGGGAATCACGACCTGCTTGATGAGCTCGATCAGGATGATCAGGATCAGCGGCGAGATGTCGAGGCCGCCGGCGATCGGCACGATGCGGCGGATCGGCCGCAGCAGCGGGTCGATGACGGCGTTGAGCCCATCATACACCGCCCGGACGCCGCTGTTGTAGATGTTGATCACGCCGAAGGCGATCAGCCAGGACATGATCGCCACGATGATGATCATGAACTCGAAGATGTTCAAAAGCCAGACGATGAATTGCAGGAGATAGAGCACCGCGGCGTCTTCCGATGGAGAGCAGGTGCGCGGGTGTACGGCACTGCCGGCCCCGCCACAAGCGAGGCTCGACTTGGCAAGCTCAGCTAGCCGCGTGGGCGGCGAGGCGGGCGGGCGCGTCGGGCTCGATCGAGCCCGAGCGCAGCCGGATCGTCCGGTCGCAGCGCGCGGCGAGCGAGAGATCGTGGGTGACGAGCACCAGCGTCGTGCCGCGGTCGCGCTTCAACGCCAGCATCAGGTCGACGATCTGCGAGCCCGTCGCCTCGTCGAGGTTGCCGGTCGGCTCGTCGGCGACGAGGATCGCCGGGCGCGGCGCGATGGCGCGGGCCAGCGCCACGCGCTGCTGCTCGCCGCCGGAGAGCTGGGCCGGATAATGCGTGGTCCGCTCGGCGAGGCCGACGGCCGCCAGCTCGTCCCGCGCGCGGGAAAAGGCGTCGCGCTGACCGGCGAGCTCGAGCGGCACCGCGACGTTCTCCAGCGCCGTCATGGTGGGGATCAGGTGGAAGGACTGGAACACGATGCCGATCCGCTGCCCGCGGAAGCGCGCCAGCGCATCCTCGCCGAGCTTGCCGATGTCGGTGCCCTCGATCGCGATGCGGCCAGAATCGGCCCGTTCAAGCCCCGCCATCGCCATCAGCAGCGTCGATTTGCCCGAGCCGGAGGGTCCTGTGAGCCCGACCGTCTCGCCGCGGGAGACTGCGAGGCTTATACCCTTCAGGATGTGAACCCGCGCCGCGCCGCGGCCCAGGCTCAGGTCCACGTCCGCCATCTCGATCGCCGCTGAGGTCATATGCCCGTCTTCGCTTGTCGCATGCCGCCCGCATATGGGGCTTTTGCGCGCGGCGCGACAGGCTTGGTCTTGGCCGTTTGCGTGTCGGCCTGGGCGCTCGCGGGCCCGGCGGCGGCGCGCCCGCTCCGCCTCGTCGCCTATGGCGACAGCCTGATGGCCGGCTACAATCTGCCCGACGCCGACGCCTTCCCCACACGGCTGCAGGCCGCCCTCAAGGCCCAGGGCCGCGATGTCGAGGTGGTGAACGCCGGCGTCTCCGGCGACACGACCGGCGACGGCCTCGCGCGGCTCGACTGGACGCTGGGCGACGGCGCCGACGCGGTCATCCTCGAGCTCGGCGCCAACGACATGCTGCGCGGCATCGATCCGAAGCTGACCGCCGACAACCTCGCCAAGATGCTGGAGGCGCTGAAGGCCAAGCACATCAAGGTGCTGCTCGCCGGTATGCAGGCCCCGCCGAGCATGGGCGCCGAATACGGCCACGCCTTCGCCGCGATCTACCCTGCGTTGGCCAAGCGCTACGACGTGCCGCTCTACCCGTTCTTCCTCGACGGGGTGATCGGCGACCGCAAGCTGCACCTGCCCGACCAGCTCCACCCAACCGGGGACGGGGTCGGCGTCATCGTCCAGCGCATCCTGCCCGACGTCGACAAGCTGCTCGACGGGATGCCGGCCAAGAGCTGACTAGCCGAATTGAGAGATACGTCCCAATGATTGAAGCGGGCAACCTTCCCCTCATTCCAAGATACGATCCGCGTAAGCGAGCTCAAAAATTTAGGCTTAATTATTTCGGGTATGGATACGTTATTATCTTTTGTTATGTCTTGCTTATGTGCTTCCTAAGAAGTGATCTCTCTCCCGATTTATCTAATACTCAGATCATTGTAGCGATGACGATTCTGTGGCTTATTCAGTTTCCTTTTTATCGATTGTTAGTCATTCGAGACCAAAAACGGTTTTACCGCGACGTTATAGCTTGGAGCAAAAGACATAAATCAACTAGATTTTACTACATTGTGATTCCGTTGATGGTCTTTCTCAACGTTTGTTGCTTTTTGGCGTCGGGGTTGTGGATGGACAGGGTCGACGAGGCCTTTTTCGATCGGGCCGATCTGAAAGCAATGATCGGCTTGGCATCGGCCATGACTATGTCCGTATGGCTGACGTTTTTATTGATGGGAGTGTCCACCGCCGCCGAACGCGGGCAGCGCCTTGGTCGATAATGCGCTCGGATTGGGAGCCGGCCGTAGGTTGCCGCCGCCCGAACAGTCGGTTAACAGGGCGCGCGCCCTGCCGTCGGCCGGAGTCGCGTAATTTCGACCCCATCGGGAGGTCCCATGGTCCGCCGCGCTTTGGATCGCCGCGCCTTCCTCGCTTCGCTCGCCGCCGGCACCGCTGCCGCCACCTTCGCCAAGTCGGCCTCCGTGCCGGCCTTCGCCGACGTGCCCGTCCCCTACACCTGGGACGAGATGCCGCCGATGGACTCTCAGGAGAAGTTCATCGCCTGGGCGGTGAAGAACCGTGGCGAGGACCCGAAATACCTGGCCGAGCGCTTCGACCGCTTCCGCCATCTCGTCGGCAACCGCGATACGACCGACGTCAAGGACAAGCGCGCCTTCCTGATGACGCCGCGCGAGGGTTTCTGCCTGAAGCAGAACCTCGGCCGCTGCTACGACAACGCCTTCCTCGACATCGGCTTCGGCGTCACGATCTCCGGCCCGCACATCGTCGGCCGGATGACGCAGGTCATCGACGTGAAGAAGGGCGACAAGGTGCTCGAGATCGGCACCGGCTCCGGCTACCAGTCGGCCTATCTCTCGAACCTCACCGACAAGGTGTGGACGATCGAAATCATCAAGCCGCTCGCCGAGCGCACCGCCGGCGTCCGCGACGACCTCATCAAGAAGGGCTATTCCGAATTCAAGGCGATCAACTGGAAGAACGCCGACGGCTATTACGGCTGGGCCGAGGCCGGCCCGTTCGACCAGATCATCGTCACCTGCGGTATCGACCACGTGCCGCCGCCCCTGTTGCAGCAGCTGAAGACCGGCGGCGTGATGGTGATCCCGGTCGGACCGCCCGGCGCGCAGCGCGTGCTGAAGATCACCAAGTCGGCCGACAAGGACGGGCAGATCACGGTGGCGCGCAGCGACATCTACAACGGGCGCATCGTGCCCTTCGTGCCGTTCACCAAGCTCGCCGACGACGGCAAGATCACGGGCACGCACAACAAGTGAGGATGGCCGGGCCCATTCCTTCTCCCGCTTGCGGGAGAAGGTGGCCCGACGAAGTCGGGTCGGATGAGGGGCGGCGACGCCTCTCGCCATTGCCAGGCGCAAGCGGCACGATCCCTCACCCGACCCAGATTCGCGAGGCCACCTTCTCCCGCAAGCGGGAAAAGGGAAGGTTTTCGTGAGCTTCCTCGACGATCGCATGGAGGCGTCGCCGCGCGGCGATGCCCTGGCCTACGTCACCGTCGGCCTTGTCGCCGGCGCGGTCATCGCCCTGCAGATCGCCATCATGCGCATCTTCCAGGTCGGCTCCTGGGGGCATTTCGGCTCGCTCGTCGTCTCGTTGGCGATGCTCGGCTTCGGTCTCACCTCGGCCGTCATGTGCATCGCGCGCCCGTGGTTCGAGCGCAACTGGCAGGGCGTCGCGGCCTGCTCGCTGCTCGCCTTCGGGCCGCTCGCGGTCGGTGCCAACCTCTGCGCACAGCAGCTGCCGTTCAACGCGATCTTCCTCGTCTCCGACCCTGCGCAGAAGTGGCGGCTGTTCGCCAACTTCATTCTCTACCTGCTGCCCTTCATCGCCGGCGCGACCTTCCTCGGCACGGTCTTCCTGCGCGCGAAGACGGGGTTCAACCGCGTCTATTTCGCCGACCTTGCCGGCTCCGGCCTCTGCGGCCTCGTCTTCCTTGCCGCGACCTACGTGTTCTGGCCGGAAAACCTCATTGTCGCGCCGCTGATCCTGTGGACGATCGGCAGCCTGCTCTGGTTCACGGGGTTCGGCGAGTTCCGCCTCGGCCTCGTCTTCGTGCTGATCGCGGCCGGCACGCTCGTCACCCACTTCAAGGCGCCGTCCGACCTCGGCCTCACCAAGCTCGCGACCTCCGACTACAAGGGCGTCGCCTACGCGCGCAAATTCCCGGATTCGAAACGCGTCTACGCGCGTGACACGCCGTTCGGCTTCATCGAGGTCTATTCCTCGTCGTACCTGCATTTCGCGCCGGGGCTTTCGGACAACGCCGCCTTCAACCTGAAGAGCATGCCGGCCAACGCGTATCTCGGCCTCTACATCGACGGCGAGGGGCCGGCGGGCATCCTGCGCGAGCTGCCGCCGGCGGAGACCGACTATTTCCGCTACCTGCCGATGATCTACCCCTACGTGATCAAGAAGCAGCCCTCGACCTTCGTCGTGCAGTTCGGCGGCGGCATCTCGACCACGATCGCTCTCGCGAACTCGAAGCACGTCACCGTCGCGGAGGGCAATCCCGCGATCCTGACCGCCTTCCGCACCGACCCGACGCTGAAAAGTTTTACCGGCAACATCCTGGCGAAGCCGAACCTCGACGTGATCGACTACGAGGGGCGCCTCTACCTCGGCGCGACCAAGAACCGCTACGACATCATCGATCTCTCGCTCGCCGATTCCGCCGGCCTGTCGTCGCCGGGCGGTTTCCCGATCGTCGAGAAATTCGCCTACACGCGCGAGGCGATGGAAAGTTATATGCGCGCGCTCGCGCCCGGCGGCGTGCTCTCCGTCACGATGTGGAACAAGGAAGAGCCGCCGAAGAGCGTGCTGAAGCTCTACGCGACGATGGCATCAGCCGGTCGCGCCGTGGATTCCGCGACGCTCGAGCGCTCGTTCTTCGTCGTGTCGAGCTACCTCTCCTCGGCCACGGTGCTCTACAAGAACGGCGGCTTCAGCGACGACGAGATCGCGACGCTGCGCGACCACACGCGCAAAATGTCGTTCGACGAGATCTATTATCCCGGCATGCCGGTCGACACGACGAATGCCGACAAGATCTTCAAGGACTACACCGCGCAGCTGTTCGGCGCCGTCGCGTCGCCGGCCGACGCGATCGCCGGCTCGCCGCCGCCCGAGGGCGACCCGGATGCGACCACCGACGCGCCGATGGCCGAGGGCCAGACCGCGCTGCCGGCGACCCAGCTCGCGCGCATCGCCTGGCACGCGATCGTCGCTGGCGACTGGGATGAGCTGTCGAAGAAATACCTCTTCGACATCCGTCCGCTCACCAACGATCGCCCCTATTTCGCCGCCTACATCAAGCCGTCCGACCTGCCGGCGATTCTCGCCGACAAGTCCAAGCTCGAGCTGGTGCAGGACGAATGGGGCTACCTACTTTTATGGGCGACGCTGGCGATCGCGGCGATCACAGCCTCCACCCTGATCGCGATCCCGGTCGTGTTCGGCTGGCGCACCGTGTTCTCGAAGACGCCCGGCAAGGCGCTCACCATCGTCTATTTCGCCTGCCTCGGGCTCGGCTACATCATGATCGAGGTCGGCATGATCGCCGAGTTCGTGCTGGCGCTCGCCAATGCCACGATCTCGGCCTCGATCATGATCACCGGCATGCTGGTCTTCTCCGGCCTCGGCGCGTTCGTCTCCGAACGAATTTTTTCGCGCGCCAAGCTGATCATGCCTGTGGTGTTCCTCGGCATCTCGGCGCTGCTCGTACTCTACGGCCTGTTCCTGCACGTGCCGCTCGACGTCATCGGCACCTATCCCTATGGGCTGCGGCTGCTGCTGTCGTTCCTGCTCGTCTTCCCGCCGGCCTTCCTCATGGGCTTCCCGATGCCCACGGCGATGGCGAGCCTCGCGCATCTGCGCAAGGACACGATGTTCCTTTGGGCCTGGGGCATCAACGGCTGCTTCTCGGTGATTGGAGCCGCGCTGGTGCCGATCGTCGCCACCGCCTTCGGCCTGTCCTCGGTGCTCTACGTCGGCGCCGCCGCCTATCTCCTCGCGATCCCCGCGTTCTTCGCGGTGCTGCTGCCGGCACGCGTCGAGGAGCTGGCGTTCGACGGCGTCGGCGAGCCGGCGACGTTCGTCCGCTAAGGGGCGTTCCCCGCCGGCTCGCCGATCTCCCCGATCATCCCCGCCAGCACCTCGAGACAGGCGACGCCGAGCGCCATCGAGCGCTCGGGCGACCAGCCGTGAACGGGGTCAGGGTTGTCGTCGTGGTCCTTGAACGGCATCTCGAGCGTCATCGCCACCGCGCCGAAACGCTCGGCGATTTGGCTCGTCGCGATGGTGAGATTGGCCTTGCCGGGCGGCGTGCGGCCGTAGCCCCTCGCGGTCTGGAAGTCGCGCGTGTGCGCGGCGAGGCGGCGGGAGAACTCGTCGAACGCCACCCCGCGCGCCTCGGTGAAGCTCGGCACGCCGTGCGAGCCCGAAAAGAAGACCGCGGGGATCGCCTCCTCGCCGTGCACGTCCATCGCGAAGACGACGCCCGTCTTGTCCATCGCCTCGCGCACGCACAGCACCTCGGGGCTGCGCTCGCGCGAGGGCGCGTGCCATTCGCGGTTGAGATTCACGCCGGCGGCGTTGGTGCGCAGGTGCCCGCGCCGCGTCCCGTCCGGGTTCATGTTGGGCACGACATGCACGGTCGCGGCCTCCCGCAGAGGCGCGGCGGCGGGGCTGGTCAGCCAGTCCAACGCGCCCTCCATCCACCATTCCGCCATCGGCTCGCCAGGGTGCTGGCGGGCGATCAGCCAGACCGGCTTGCGCCCCGTGCCGATCACCAAAGCATCGATCGCCACGCCATCGAGCGAGCGGCCGAGCTCGCGATGCGTGACGCCGGGCTGCGCCGCGATGCGGGCGACGAGCGCATGGTGCCGCTCCATCGTGAACGGTGCAAAGTAAGCGAACCACACGAGCTCGCTGTCGCCCGACCAGTCGAATGCGAGCACGCCCTCGGCGTAGCGCGTCTCGATCATGCGCCAGGCGAGCCGATCCGAGCTGGCGCGCACCTTGTAGCCCTGCCAGCCGCCCGTGAACGCCGCGTCGCCGGCATTGACGATGCGCAGCGTCACCCGCCGCCCGCGCGCGCCGGCGAGGCGGAACGAGAACCATTGGTAGAAGCCCGAGTAGCGGTCGCGATTGATCTCGAGATCGACGCGGTCGTCGCCGATTGCGAGGACGCCGATGTTGCCGCCGTCGAAGGTGGCGTCGATGGAGAGGGTCATGCCTCTCGATATGGTGGCTCGCCGCGCGAAGGAAGAAAATTCCCAAACCGCGTTGAACCTGCCATAAGGCGGGCTACGTCGCCCGACCTGTGGTCGCGACACCCAAGACGCGAGCCCCAAGCGGCCGCCCGACCGAAAAGCCCCTGCAACTTGCCCTTTCCCCAGATGCCCCTTCCGCTCGCGCGTGCGCTCGCCGCGCGCGGCTATGACGAACCCACCCCCGTCCAGGCCGCGATCCTCGCCGCCGACACCGCCAACCGCGATCTCATCGTCTCCGCCCAGACCGGCTCCGGCAAGACGATCGCCTACGGCCTCGCGCTCGCCGACACGCTGCTGCGCGGCGAGGAGAAGCTGCCGCCCGAGGGGCCGCTGGCCCTTATCGTCGCGCCGACGCGCGAGCTCGCGTTGCAGGTGCAGCGCGAGCTGGCGTGGCTCTACGCCGAGACCGGCGCCGCCATCATCGCCTGTGTCGGCGGCATGGACCCGCGCGCCGAGCGGCGGGCGCTGGAGCGCGGCGCGCATATCGTCGTCGGCACGCCGGGGCGGCTGCGCGACCACCTCGAGCGGCGCGCGCTGGATCTCACCCAGTTGCGCGCGGTCGTGCTCGACGAGGCCGACGAGATGCTCGACCTCGGCTTCCGCGAGGACCTCGAGTTCATCCTCGAGGCGACGCCAGCGGCGCGGCGCACCCTGCTCTTCTCCGCCACGCTGCCGAAGGCGATCGTCGCGCTCGCTTCGCGCTACCAGCGCGACGCGCTGCGCATCGAGACCGGCGGTGCCGCGCGCGGCCACGAGGACATCGACTACCGCGTGATCCGTGTGATGGCCAACGAGCGCGTGCACGCAATCGTCAACATCCTGCGCTATGTCGACTCGCCGTCGGCGATCATCTTCTGCAACACGCGTGACAGCGTGCGCCATCTTTCGGCGATGCTGTTCGAGCGTGGCTTTGCCGCCGTCACCCTGTCCGGCGAGCTGTCGCAGAACGAGCGCAACCACGCGCTGCAGGCGCTCCGCGATCACCGCGCCACCGTTTGCGTCGCGACTGACGTCGCCGCGCGCGGGCTCGACCTGCCGAACCTCGGGCTCGTCATCCACGCCGACCTGCCGACCGACCCGCAGGTGCTGCAGCACCGCAGCGGCCGCACCGGGCGCGCCGGGCGCAAGGGCGTCTCGGTGCTGCTGGTGCCGCCGGCCTCGCAGCGCCGCGCCGACCGCCTGCTCGACATGGCGCGGCTCACCGCGACCTTCAGCGGACCGCCGACCGCGGAATCGATCCGCGAGCGCGACCAGCAGCGCCTGCTCGACGATCCGATTCTCGCCGACGATGCGAGCGAGGACGATCTCGCGCTGGGCCGGCGCCTGCTCGAAGGCGCCTCGGCTGAAAAGATCGCCGCCGCGCTGGTGCGCGCCTACCGCTCGCGCCTGCCGGAGCCCGAGGACGTCACCGATCCGGGCGTGGTCGAGCGTCGGCCGGAGCGCGCGTCCGAGCGGCCCCGCCGCGAGCCGGCGGAGCGCAACTACGATCGCAACGCGCCGACCGGCAACGGCGGCGTCTGGTTCCAGCTCGACATCGGCCGCAAGAAAAACGCCGATCCGAAATGGCTGCTGCCGATGCTGTGCAAGCGCGGCGGCATCACCAAGCGCGACATCGGCACGATCCGCATCTTCGATCGCGAGAGCAAGGTCGAGATCGCGCCGCGCGCGGCCGAAGCCTTCGCCGCCGCGGTGGCCGGCCCGGCGCCCGCCGGCGACAACATCGCGATCGTGCGCACCACCGCGCCGGGCGGCGTGTCGTCGGATGGCCCGCGTGCGAAGGCGAGGCCCGGCTTCAAGCCGCGGCCGAAAGAGCCGAGACGCGCCCGCGCCGAGCAGGGCTAAACGGCGGCCGGGCTTCATCGACCCGTCGCAGTCCGCTTGCTAGGCTCCCGCGATATTTCGTTGGAGCTTTGCCATGCGCGCCATTGCCTTGTCGCTTCTGCTCGCGTTTTCGCTCGCCGGCACCTGTCGCGCCCAGTCGTTCAGCGACAAGGCGCGCAACGATCAGATCGATCTCATCCCCGATGGCGACCCGGCGATGGCCGCGGCCGTCCGCAAGGCCCGCGCGACATTCGCCGGCTTCCTCGAAGCCAGCCGGCACCCCAAGCCCGGGACGGACGCCTATGCCGTCAAGATCGGCCTCGGTCCCGCCGGGCGCCAGGAGTTCTTCTGGCTCTCGCCGTTCACCGTCGCGAACGACGAGGTGCAGGGCCAGCTCGACAACACGCCGGAGACGATCCCCGGCTACAAGAAGGGCGACACGGTGAAGCTGCCGCTCTCGCGCGTCACCGACTGGATGTACATCGACAACGGCGCGATGCAGGGCAATTACTCCGCCTGCGCGCTGCTCACCCACGAAAGCGCGAGCGAGCGCGCCGCGTTCGAGCGCGAGTACGGGATGAGCTGCGAAGGCAAATGAGACTCGTGCTTAACGAGCGGTAAGCATCGTCGGCCCGATTTAGCGCGTTTCCGGAACGGAACCGCAGCGCGCGCCGGCTAGCTTGCGACCGTCGGCCTCATGCCGCCGGGATCCCCATGGACCGCTTGCTCGCCATCGCTCCGCTCACCCTTGCCTCGATCGGGGCGGCGCTCGCCGTCTTCGCGTTCGGGCTGGTCGTGCTCGCCGGACGCCGGCGGGCGCGCAGCTTCGCGATCGAGGTCGACCGGCTCTCCGACGAGATCTGGGAGCTGCGCGAGGCCTCAGCCGCACGCGAGCGCGCCGAGGCGGCCAACGAGGCGAAGACGCGCTTCCTTGCCAACGTCACGCACGAGGTGCGCACCCCGCTGAACGGCATCCTCGGCATGGCCGAGCTGCTCGTCGGCACGCGGCTCGACGCCGAGCAGGACACCTATGTCGCCGCGATCCGCTCGTCGGGCTCGGCGCTCGCCTCGCTGATCGAGGAGATCTTGGATTTCTCGAAGATCGAGGCCGGCAAGGTCGAGATCGCGGAAGAGAGCTTCGACGTCGTCGCGCTCGTCGAGAGCGTCGCCGAGCTGCTGGCGCCGCGCGCGCAGGGCAAGAGCCTGGAGATCGCCTCGACCGCCGGGACCGACGTGCCGTCGCGCGTGATCGGCGATGCGACGCGCCTGCGGCAGATCCTGCTCAACCTCGCGGGAAACGCGATCAAGTTCACGCAGGAAGGCGGCGTCGGCCTGCGCGTCTCGCGCGGCCCCGACGACACGCTGCGCTTCGATGTGGCCGACACGGGCCCCGGCATCCCGGCCGAGCGGCGCGCCGCCATCTTCGAGGAATTCGCGCAGGCCGAGAACGCCGAGTTCCAGGGCGGCACCGGCCTCGGCCTGGCGATCTCGCGGCGGCTCGCCGAGCGCATGGGCGGCGCGCTCGCCCTGGCGCCCGACGACGGACGCGGCGCCACCTTCACGGTGACGCTGCCGCTGCCGGCCGACCCGGTCGCGACGGACTCCCTGCAGATGCCGCGGCTCGAGGGGTGCACCGCGCTGATCGTCGCGGACTCGCCGTTCGAGGCACGCTTCCTCGTCGAGCGGCTCAGCGAAGCCGGCGCGCAGGTCGAGCACGTCGTCGCGGTCGAGGGGGGCACCCAACGCCTCGCCGCGACGCGCTACGACATCGTCGTGGTCGATTGCGCGCTGGGCGAAGCCGCGACGCTCGAGCTCGGCATCGCCGCCCGCGCGTCCGGCGCCGGCCAGACGCTGGTGCTGTTCTCGCCCTACGAGCGACGCGCCTTCGGGCAAAGCTCGGCGCGCGGCTTCGATGGCTGGCTGGTGAAGCCGGTGCGCCGTCGCAGCCTGATGGCGCTCGCCGAGCCGCGGCCGATGCTGGCGCCGCCGACCAGCCCGCTGGTTGCGCCGGATCCCGCGCCGCGCCGCCTCATCGTGCTGCTGGCCGAGGACAACCCGGTCAACGCGCTGCTCGCGACCAAGCATCTCGAGCGGCTCGGCGCCGTGGTGACGCACGCCCCCGACGGGCTCGCGGCGCTGGCGCTCGCCGAAGCCGCGCTCGACGCCGGCACGCCCTACGACGCGATGGTGCTCGATATCCGCATGCCGGGCCTCGACGGGCTCGAGGTCGCGCGCCGCGTGCGCCTCGCCGAGATCGCCCGCCAGGCCGCGCCGGCGCGGCTCATCGCGCTTTCCGCCGACCTGCGCGACGGCGAGCGCCGCTCGGCCTCGCAAGCCGGCATCGACGCCTTCCTCGGCAAGCCGATCAGCTTCGACCGGCTGGAGCGCGCGCTCGCCGACGTCGGCGTGCGGGAGCGGGTGGGGTAGCAACGCACACCGCCGATCATCACAAAGCATCATTCGTTTCTAATTGCAACTTATACGCGAGTTGCTAGATTCGACGCCGAGTAAGGCGCGACCCGATGACGGCCCCCCTTGATCCACGACAGCGATTGGGCCGCTCACCCTCCGGAGTGGTGATTATGTGGTCATCCGGCGATCCGCCATGGCTCGCGCATCGCAAGCCTCCTGAGACAAACCGCTAAGCCAGCGCCCAGGCTTCGCGCAAGCCACAACCTGGAGGCGCAGAGCCCTGGCGCGACGGGAGCTCCACGATGACGGCGTCTCGCTCTCCGGAGACTGCGACAAGGCCGCAGCCGACGGGCGGCGAGCGTGCTCGCCCGCCCATCGCGATCGAGACCGGAGGCGAGCAACCGCGTCACGGTCGAGGCCGCCTACACCGACCTGCTCGGCAACATGCGGCCGGTGATCTCGTTTTCGATCCCCGACTACACGATGCGCGGCATCGCCTATGCGCACGACTTCTCGCGGCTCGTGTTCCAACGCCTCGGCGTCGCCGACCACACGCATTACGAGGACTGGGACTACGGCTACGTCACGCACGAAGGCGAGGGCTACGCCATCCGCGGCGGCAACCATCTCGCTGGCACGCATGTGATGGGAACGGACAAAACCAATTCCGTCGTCGATGCCGACCAGCGCTCATGGGACCACGAGAACCTCTACCTCGTCGGCGGCGGCTCGATGCCGACGATCGGCACCGCCAACATCACGCTGACGATGACCGCGCTCACCTTTCGCAGCACGCAAGCGATGCTGACGCAGCTTCGCGCGAGCCACGCGGCGCGCGCCGCAGAATGAGGGGATGCAGATGAGTGAAACGACGACCTCCCGGATCAAGACCGTCGCCGACCTCCTGCACGCCTATCTGTTCGCCGCGATGCGGCTCGAGCACGCGACGATCCCGCCCTACCTGATGGCGCTCTATTCGATCAAGCCGGGGACGAACTCGGACGCGACGCACATCCTCCGCGTCGTCGTCGTCGAGGAGATGCTGCACCTCACGCTGGCCGCCAATCTTCTCAACGCCGTCGGCGGCACGCCGGACCTCACGGCAAAGGACTTCGTGCCGCTGTATCCCGCCTATCTGCCGGACGGCGAGCATGACTTCCAGGTCTCGATCCAGCCGTTCTCGAAAGCGGCGATCCAAACCTCCCTCAACATCGAGCAGCCGGAGAAGTCGGCGCCGAGCGATGCCAAGCGCATCCGCCCACTGCAGCACAAGGCAGCGTCGACGCTCGCCAAGGTGCCTGGCGACCAGGGCATGTGCTTCTACTCGATCGGCGAGTTCTACGAGGAAATCAAGCGCGGCCTGCATCGCCTGCACAAAGAGATGGGCGACGCGCTGTTCAGCGGCCCAAGCGGACACTTCCCTCATCCGACCCCGCTTCGGGGCCACCTTCTCCCGCTTGCGGGAGAAGGAATGGCGCCCCGAACGAAAAAGGCCCGCGCGATGCGCGGGCCTCCTGGTGGTTGGAAGAGAGACGACTAGTCGTCCTTCTTGTCGCGCGCCTTCAGGGCGGCGCCGAGGATGTCGCCGAGCGACGCGCCGGAATCGGCCGAGCCGTACTGCGCGATCGCCTCCTTCTCGTCGGCGATCTCGAGCGCCTTGATCGACACCGTGACCTTGCGGGCCCGCTTGTCGATCTGCGTGATGCGCGCATCGACCTTCTCGCCCACCGCGAAGCGGTCGGGGCGCTGGTCGTTGCGGTCGCGCGCCAGCTCGTTGCGCTTGATGAAGGCGGAGTAATCGGTGCCCGCGATGCGGACGTCGATGCCGCCGTCCTTCACATCCATGATCTCGCAGGTGACGACGGCGCCCTTGCGGAGCGCGGCGTCCGGCCCGGTCTCCTCGGCACCGGCCCCGGTGCCGGCAGTCCCCGCCGGCGCCGCAGCGGCGTCGGTCGTGACCTGCTTGATGCCGAGCGAGATGCGCTCCTTCTCGGTGTCGACGTCGAGCACCTTGGCCTTGACGATGTCGCCCTTCTTGTAGTCCTCGATCGCGATCTCGCCCGGCCGCGACCAGTCGAGATCCGACAGATGGACCATGCCGTCGACGTCGCCGTCGAGGCCGACGAACAGGCCGAACTCGGTCTTGTTCTTGACCTCGCCCTCGACCTCGGTGCCCACCGGATGGCGCTCGGCGAACGCCTCCCACGGGTTCGACAGCGTCTGCTTGAGACCGAGCGAGATGCGGCGCTTGACCGAATCCACCTCGAGCACCTGCACTTCCACTTCCTGCGAAGTGGCGACGATCTTGCCGGGATGCACGTTCTTCTTGGTCCAGCTCATCTCGGAGACGTGGATCAGGCCCTCGATGCCGGCCTCGAGCTCGACGAACGCGCCGTAGTCGGTGATGTTGGTCACGCGGCCGGTGAACTTCGCCTCGATCGGGTACTTGGCCTCGATGCCCTGCCACGGATCGTCGAGCAGCTGCTTCATGCCGAGCGAGATGCGGTGCGTCTCGTGGTTGATCTTGATGATCTTGACCCGCACCTGCTGGCCGATGTTCAGCACCTCGGTCGGGTGGTTCACACGCCGCCACGCGATGTCCGTCACATGCAGCAGCCCGTCGATGCCACCGAGATCGACGAAGGCGCCGTAGTCGGTGATGTTCTTCACCGTGCCGTCGATCACCTGGCCCTCTTCGAGGTTGGCGACGATCTCGTGGCGCTGCTCGGCCCTGCTCTCTTCCAGAACCGTGCGGCGCGACACGACGATGTTGCCGCGGCGGCGATCCATCTTGAGGATCTGGAACGGCTGCGGGATGTTCATCAGCGGGGTGACGTCGCGCACCGGGCGGATGTCGACCTGCGAGCGGGGCAGGAAGGCCACCGCGCCGTCGAGGTCGACCGTGAAGCCGCCCTTGACCTGGTTGAAGATCTGACCCTCGACCTTCTCCTGCGCCTCGAAGGCCTTCTCGAGCTTGACCCAGCTCTCCTCGCGGCGGGCTTTATCGCGAGAGATAACGGCTTCACCAAGAGCGTTCTCGATGCGCTCGAGATAGACCTCGACGATCGAGCCGACGCCGATGTCGCCCTCGCGGCCGGGGCCCTGGAATTCCTTGAGCGCGACGCGCCCCTCGGTCTTCAGACCGATGTCAATGACCGCCACGTCCTTTTCGATCGCGACGACGGTGCCCTTGATGACCGAGCCCTCGAGGGCCTCGTTCTCGCCGTAGCTCTCGTCGAGCAGCGCGGCGAAATCGTCACGCGAGGGCGTGTAGCTGGTAACGTCTGACATTCATTCTCCTGGAGGAGCCCCGTCAGGGCTCGGCGCCGGCGGTTCGTTGGTTTCGGATGAGCCTCGATCCGCCGGTGCCCGTCTTTTTAAACGGGCCACCGCGTCGAAATGGACGCGGGCCGGCGCATGGACGGCGGGCGAAGCTCTGATGAGCCGCTCCTCTAGCAAGACGCGGGCGGGGCAGCAAGCGGGGCGAAGGGCGGGCGGTCGCCTCCGGGCCGGCATTGCGACTCCGAGCCATCTCCGGTAATATAACCGAAGAAGCGTCCCGCGTCCACCCCGCCCGCTCTCGTAGGTCGGGGTGCCTCGCGTGGCGCCGAGCGCCGACACCGGCCCTTGCCACACGGCGGCGCACGCCGATCCCGGCGGGGGCCTGTGGCGGCGCTCGGCGCCGCAGGCGGGGACCACGGGTCGCGTGCGCCGCCCTGCACGCGTCCGAGCCGGCGAACGCCGACACGGACACTGCCGCGATGTTCGATTGCGTGATGTCGGAGGACCAAGATGGACAAGATCCGATTGCCGAAACCCAGGCCCGACCCGGTCAAGCTCGCGCTCGCCAAGAAACCCGTGCCGCGCGACGAGCTGGCCAAGGCGATCAACTCGATGACCGAGCTCGGCGAGTTCGTCCGCGCGATGCGCACCGGCCTTGCCATCCACCAGGCCGAGCTCGCCACCCGGGCAAGCGTCGGCCGCCACTGGATCGGCGAGCTCGAGCAGGGCAAGCCGACGCTGGAGGCGCACAAGGTGCTGCGCGTCCTGCTCACGCTCGGCTTCGAGATCGTGCTCTCCCCCTACGACCCGCCCCCGCCCTGGATGCTCCGCGCCGTCGCCACCGCCGAGACCGCGCTCAAGGTGAAAGCCGCAAGGCGGCGGACGCGCCGGAACACGCGGCGCGCGCGGGCGCGAGAGCTGCGGCTGTCGGATAACTCGCGGTCGATGCGGGTGGATGTGGAGTGATGATATCCCGAAATATCCGGAACAGCCGCTTGAGAAAATCCTTACAGTATGCCGTACTCACCATACCGGAGGTTGCAGTGGATTTTCTTACCGCGCATTGGTCCCAGATCGTTTCGGCAATATCAGGTTTTTTTGCCGGCTCGCTGTTGACCTACACCCTGACGAAGAATTCCGTCCGAGGTAGCGGCAGAGTGACCGACCAGAGCCGTTCGAATGTTGGCCGCGATCAGATTGGCGGTTCGTCTAACCGTAAATAAGGCAATTCATGCAGTGAGCTTAGTTACAACAAACCAGAGCGGTTCGAACGTAGGTCAAAACCAGATAGGCGGCGACCAGAACAACATCGGAGCGGTCTATATTGGAGGCGCTTTTCAGAGCGCATTGCTGCTGCAACTTGAGAAGCTCAAGCTTCAAGTCGACAAGGACGAACAGTGCACAGAAACGAACGTGCGATTAAAAAGATTTTACAATCAGAGGAATTACGACAAAATTGTAGGCTTAATAGATAAGCTCAAGGCCGGCGCAAGAGAGGACGAAATCGAAGACGCAATCGAGAAGAAGGAAATATTTGCGAAAATACTAGAAAGATACTCTCATTTTTCTTCCGCGCAAGAGATTTTTGCCTGTCTCCTGTCGAGGGCGGAGTACTATTTTAATCAATTTTTAAGACCGCAGCTTGGTTCGATCTCGTTATTAGATTACAATGTCATCCTTGACGAAAAGGTGATACAGCCGACTGTCGCAGATTGCTGCGCCAGTATTTTAGAGATCGATCACACCGTCGCCATGGGAATGATTTACTGGCTCGCGGAGCGTTGCTTTATACGGTGGCATAAATGAGTGATAATTTGTCATTCCAGCCTGCCTATGATGTCTTTCACGCTTGCTTTCGTATATTGCGATTGAAAGCCGGCCTGTTAGATAAACTTGGCCGGATCGATTACGAAACTTTGCGCGCCTTAGATTTCTATCTGTTGTTTCCTTTTCGGATATCGGAAATGAAAATGACTCGCGATCTTGCGCGATTGCGAAGTAAATTGAAGGATTTCGATTCCTATATTCCCTACGGCATATTGCCGGACTCATCGATTTTATTCGACGAAATGCAGATATACCAAGATGTGGCCATAAACAAACTCGCAAGCATTGGGTGCGTGAGGATCGAGAGAAACACACTTTATATGCTTGAGCCTGACGTTTTGCCCGCTCTAAAAAGCCGGATCGAGGCACTCAATCAAGATTCGTCCAACCTTTTTGACGTGCTGACGCAACTGGTGACAACTTTGCCATCTAGAGGTATCAATAGTCTCCGCTCGCGGTCGGGCTTAGTCGACACGCGCTACGATATCGAGCAGCCGTTATGAGATACCACTTACCTTACCTTCAGCTTAAGCGATTTGTCGTAATAAGGAATGACAAAGACGTCGTTTACGACGAGGCCTTTCATACCGGCTTAAATATACTTAGTGGGGATAACAGCTCTGGAAAGTCTACATTGCTAAATTTGATCTATTATGGCCTAGGCGGTGATCTTGATAAGTGGAGTCAAGCCGCGCTTCTGTGCCGCAAAACATTAGCTGAGCTTGATTTAAGTGGAAATATGATTACTGTCGCGAGTGATATATCGGAAAACACAGCCTCGCCAATGGAGTTATTTGTCGGCGCCATGGGCGATGCCTTGGAAGCCCCTTCTGCTGAATGGAAAAGATATCCGTATCGAAGGTCAGCCTCCTTGGAGAGCTTTTCGCAGGTACTATTTAGATTTATGGGAATGCCCGAGGTGGCGCTGGAGACAAGCGGCAACATTACAATGCATCAGATACTACGCTTGCTGTACGCAGATCAATTGAGCCCCATTGATGATATATTCAGATTTGAGCGGTTCGAACCATCCAACATGCGGGACACAGTCGGTAGACTCCTGTGTGGCGCATATAACAATGATCTGTATGAAAAAAAAAGGAACTGAGATTAAAAAATGCGACCAAAGAATACGAGGCGGTCGACAGCAGGCAGAAAAGCCTTCTTGCGATTCTCGGAGATACCGAAATCCTACAGAACCGTAAAAGTTTTTCTTCTGTAATGTCGAAATTAGACACAGATATAGCTCAGAATACTGCAGCAATCGCTCAAGCGGAGGAACGACTGTACAGCTCAGCCGAAGCCGACAAAATAAGTCTAACCGCGCAACAAAGGTCTTACAAATCATTATCAGAAGCGCAGCACGAGATTGGCGAACTGGAGAAGCAATTAGATCAAGAGCGCTTGTCAATAGCGGACTCTGAACTGTTCATAAAGACGCTGCAGAGAAAAGTGAACAGTCTGCGAGATGCGGAATTGACAAGGACATATGTATGGACAGCTTCCTTTGAGACGTGCCCAGCTTGCCACACACCCGTCGAGCAACCTCCCTCCAATCCTACTAAATGCCCCCTCTGCAAAGAGTCGTATGGCGCTGAGACCTTCAACGATCGTATGCTCAACCTACTTAACGATGCGGGAACGCAGATAAAGCAATCAGAATCCTTACAGAAAAAACGCCAACAAAAGCTTGCTGAGTTAGGAAAAAGATACGCCGCAGCTCAAGGTCGTTGGAATGGTTTGGCTAGTCATTGGAATAGCGTCCAAAGACTTCCATCAAGCGCAGCAAGAGACGACATCAGAGCCCTCACGCGACAGGCCGGCTATCTGGAACGACAGAAAGAGGAGGCGAGCAAAACTCTGAGCATGCTTGAATTGCTAGACAAATTGTCGTTAGGAAAAGAAAAATTGAATCAAGAAATCGCCCTTCTCAAGTCCCGGAACGAGAGCATTCGGCTTATGCAAAGATCGCGACTTTCAAAAGCCTATACCGAGATAGCCGAGATAGTGCGAAAATTACTCAGATCTGACTTACGGCGCCAAGATTCGTTCGAGAATGCGGAAAATATACAATTTAGTTTTGACACCAACCGAATATCTGTTGACGAGGAGAGCTATTTTTCGGCGAGCTCAAGGGCTATCTTAAAGAGTAGTTTTTGCAGCGGGTTCATGTTTGCTGCTACTCAAGAAGCGTTTTTTCGACATCCGCGGTTTGCAATGATCGACACTCTCGAAAATATGGGGGTAGAGACGGTGCGCAGTCAGAATTTTCAGCGTCAGCTTGCAGCCCTATCTGGACAAGCAACTTCTTGCCATCAGCTTATCGTCGCCACCGCGATGATTTCGGTGGAGTTGAACAACCCCTCTTACCGGGTGGGTCGGCATTCGACGAGAGACGCCCCCATGCTTTTGATGAACATGGGTTAGCCCCTGACTCGCGCATTAAGCGCAGCAAACCTGCTAATACGGCTCCCCGTAGAACCGGCGCGGCGGCGGCGCACCGTAATCGTCGTCGCCGCGCGGGAACGGCGCGTAGCCGCGCGGACCGTAGGCGTACGGCGGGGCGCCGTCGGCGTAGGGGCCTTGGCCGTAGAAGCGGCGCGGGCCGCCGGCGTAGGCGCCGTAGGGCATCTGGCGCAGAGGGACGCCGGGCGGGATGACGTCGCCGACGCGGGGCCCGCGCTCGGCAGAGTCGGGGTAGGGGCGGCGCGGGAACGGCGGATAGCCGCGGCGGCTCGGGCGGCGATCGTCGAGATCGGCCGTGTCGCGCGGTGGGCGCACCCGGCGCGTCGCCTGCCGCGCGGGCCGCGCGGGCGCGGCGGTCGCGGCCTTGCGCTGCGGCAACGGGTCCTTGATCTCGGCCTGGCGCGGCGCCGGCTTGTCGGCGGCCGGCGGCGGGCTGCTTTCGCGCGCCTGTTGCGCGGCCTCGGCAGCGGCCGCCTTGGCTGCCGCTTCCTTGGCAGCGTCAGCCTTGGCGGCCTCGCGCCGCGTGGCCTCTGCCTTGGCGGCTTCCTGCCTGGCCGCTTCCTGCCTGGCCGCTTCCTGCTTGGTTGCTTCAGCCCTGGCGGCCTCCTGCCTGGCGGCTTCAGCCTTCGCCGCCTCCTGCCTCGCCGCCTCAGCCTTGGCTGAGTCCTGCTTGGCGGCCTCAGCCCTGGCGGCTTCCTGCCTGGCGGCTTCCTGCTTAGCGGCCACCGCCTTCGCCGCGTCCTGCCGCGCCGCTTCGGCCTTCGCCGCCTCCCGCTTGGCGTCCTCGGCCTTGGCGGCTTCCTGCTTGGCAGCTTCTTGCTTGGCAGCTTCCTGCCTGGCCGCGTCCTGCCGCGCCTCTTCGGCCTTGGCCGCCCTGGCTTCCTCAGCTCTGGCTGCGTCCTGCTTGGCGGCCTCCGCCTTGGCCGCCTCCTGCTTGGCCGCCTCCTGCCGCGCCGCTTCGGCCTTGGCCGCCTCCTGCTTGGCAGCCTCGGCCTTGGCGGCATCCTGCCGCGCGGCCTCCGCCTTGGCCGCCTCGGCCTTGCCCGCGTCGGTCTTGGCGGCCTTCGCCTTCGCGGCGTCGGACTTGGCGGCGGCTTTGGCGCGGATGCGCTCGAGGCGGCGCATCTCGTCGGGGCTCAGCGCGTCGACCTGGTTGCCCGGGTCTTCCTTCACGTTCTGCCGCGCTTTCGGCAGCGTCGATGGGCTCAGCACGTCGTCCGATTTGTCGGGCTCGGCCTGGGCCGGCTTGTCGGGCGGCGATTGCGCCCAGCTGGCGGAGGGCACGCCCCCCAAGGCGGAGGCGGCCAGAAGAGCCAAGGCGAAGGTCGGCGCGCGCATCTGAAACTCCGGCGCGGCGCCCGATCCGCGGCGCCACCTCTCATGAACGCACGAAGTGCGGGTTCGTCCAAGCCTGAGCCGAGATTTCGAAAGGATTAGGCCGATCGACCGGAGCGCTCATTGCGAACGGCGCGAAGCTGCTTCGCCTGCGGCTCGCAATGACGACTCCCGGCCCGGCCCCGATCTTGCCCCGCCGGGCCGGCGCGCCTAAGAGCGCGCGAGCCCCGCAGCCGAGCCTCGAGACCCATGGCCAACGAAAAGATCAAGCGCGTCGTCCTCGCCTATTCGGGAGGGCTCGACACGTCGATCATCCTCAAATGGCTGCAGACGACCTACGGCTGCGAGGTGGTCACCTTCACCGCCGACCTCGGCCAGGGCGAGGAGCTGGGGCCGGCGCGCGACAAGGCGATCATGCTCGGCATCAAGCCGGAGCATATTTTTATCGAAGATTTGCGCGAAGAGTTCGTGCGCGACTACGTGTTCCCGATGTTCCGCGCCAACGCGCAATACGAGGGCTGCTACCTGCTCGGCACCTCGATCGCGCGGCCGCTGATCGCCAAGAAGCAGATCGAGATCGCGCGCAAGGTCGGCGCCGACGCGGTGTGCCACGGCGCCACCGGCAAGGGCAACGACCAGGTGCGCTTCGAGCTCGGCTATTACGCACTCGAGCCCGACATCAAGGTGATCGCCCCCTGGCGCGAGTGGGACCTGACCAGCCGCACCGCCCTGCTCGACTTCGCCGAGAAGAACCAGATCCCGATCGCCAAGGACAAGCGCGGCGAGGCGCCGTTCTCGGTCGACGCCAACCTGCTGCACGCCTCCTCGGAAGGAAAAGTGCTGGAGGACCCGGCCGACGAGGTGCCGGACTACGTCTATTCGCGCACCATCTCGCCCGAGGACGCGCCGGACAAGGCGACCTACATCACGGTCGATTTCGAGAAGGGTGACCCGACGGCCATCGACGGCGTCGCGCTGTCGCCGGCGAGCCTGCTGGCGAAGCTCAACGAGCTGGCGCACGACAACGGCATCGGCCGGCTTGACCTGGTGGAAAACCGCTTCGTCGGCATGAAGAGCCGCGGCATGTACGAGACGCCCGGCGGCACGATCCTGGCCGTCGCGCATC
Organism: Beijerinckiaceae bacterium; assembly: GCA_965277735.1. Lineage (GTDB taxonomy): Bacteria > Pseudomonadota > Alphaproteobacteria > Rhizobiales > Beijerinckiaceae > RH-AL1. The sequence continues at coordinate 422,672 of CBDIDO010000003.1, read as the reverse complement.
GCGGCATCGAGCAGATCACGCTCGACCGCGGCGCCGCGCACCTGAAGGACGAGATCATGCCGCGCTACGCCGAGCTGATCTACAACGGCTTCTGGTTTTCGCCCGAGCGCGAGATGCTGCAGGCGCTGATCGACAAGAGCCAGGAGCCCGTCTCCGGACAGGTGCGGCTCAAACTATATAAGGGCAACGTGATCCTCGTCGGCCGCTCGTCGCCGATGTCGCTGTACGACCAGGATCTCGTGACCTTCGAGGAGGGCGCCGTCGCCTACGACCACCGGGATGCTGCGGGCTTCATCAAGCTCAACGCGCTGCGCCTGCGCACGCTGGCGAAGCGGGATCGCAAGCTCAAGCGCTGAGCCGCGCGGACATCCGCATCGGACTTCTGCACCAGCGCGTCGACGGTCCCGGCCCTATCGAAAAGTGCGACAGTCTTGATTGTGCAACCGGGGCGCGGCGTGTCCTAGCCTGGGGCCGAGTAGGAGGCGCCAGCGCAACACGCATGCAGCTTCAAAAAGCCTGCGCCGCATTTCCGCGTCGCGACAGCAGCAACAAGTCGACCGCTTCTTCGGCATCCCTGAGAAGCGTCTTGCGCGGCGTGCCTATATGCGCACGCATGGTAAGGCCACGAGCAAAATCCGTGACTTGGATCGCGCGGACGCCCACAGGGTACTCGGACGGAATTTCGCCGGCGGTGATCCCGTCCCGCAAACGACCTTCCACCAGCGAAACACCCCCAGCGGCGGCGTTCTGCAGGAATTTCCGGACCTCAGCGTCATCCACGATCGGCGCGACGCACACGAGAAGGCACCCCGGGGCTGATCCTTTCTCGGTCGCACTTTCGACTGCGTATCTCAGGAAGCGGGTCAGCGAGCCGCGAAGCGTCTGCGGCGACAGCAGCGCCTTCGCGGCGAGAGCGCCTTTCTTCTCCGCATACGCCTTGAGGACGCGCAGGAATATCGCCCGCTTGTCCCCGAAGACGGCATACAGGCTCGGTCGTCCTACGCCCATCCCGGCGACGAGATCGTCGATCGTTACGCCGTCGTAGCCCTTCGACCAGAATACTTGAGTCGCCTTTTCCAGCGCCCCCGTCTCGTCGAAGCTGCGCGGCCGGCCGCGTGGCCTGGCAATATTCTGAACCATCTAGTTAAAAACTCTTTGCAACGCGACCCTTCTCCGATTATGGTACCAAACAGTTGGAAATTAGCAAGCCGGCCTCGGCTTCGCGAGGCCTCTGGACCTGCCCTTTCCCTTCACCACGGAGCCGCCCATGCAACCTTCGATCGCTCTGGTCACCGGCACCACCTCCGGGCTCGGTTATGCGGCAGCCCGCACTCTTGCGAGAGAAGGCTGGCGCGAGGTCATCGTCACCGGACGCAAACTGGCCCAGGTTCAAGAAACAGCAGCTGCACTCGCGGCTGAGACCAAAAAACAGATCTTCTCGCCGTTGGAACTAGATCTGGACAAGCCGTCTAGCGTTCAGTCCGCCGTCGCCGAGTTGATCAAGCAAGGTCGCCCAATCGATTTTCTACTGCTCAATGCCGGGATGGTTCCTTTCAAGGCGCGCGTCATCACTGCGGCGGGCGTCGAGGCGGCTCAGGCCCCACTGATCGGTCATCACCAACTGACTGTCGGTTTGCTCCGCGCCAACCTGCTGAGTTCCGACGCTCGCATCGTTATCGCCGGTGCGGAGCCTGCCCGAGGGGGCGTCCCCATGTTCAGCGTCACCGACCTGCCGGCCTTCGCGGCCAAATGCCACCAGGGTGACCGAACCGCCGCTGTAGAAGCCCTGATTCGCAACGGGCCGAACGTGAAGTACGTGCCCAACAATGCGTATGCCGACGCGAAGCTCATCATCGCTTGGTGGGTCGCGGCGCTGGCGCGCCGGCTACCCTCCGGCATGGCCGTGTACGCTGTCTCGCCCGGTGCGGCGACCGACACCAAAGTGGTGCGAAGCGCTGGCCCGGCGTTGAGGTATCTGTTTATCCCAATCGTGAAACTCATTCCCGGCATGAATCAGACGCCGGAGACCGCGGCCCGTCGGTACCTTCAGGCGTCGGCGTTTGGAACCGACGTCTCAGGGCAATTTTTCGCCTCCGCCCAAGGGAAGTTCACAGGCCCGATCGAGGCGCAGCGCCACCCACACCTCCACGATCGCGCCAGCCAAGAAGCCGCGTGGCAGGCCGTCGTCAAGGTCTCTGGCGTTGACTTGTCATAACCCGCATCCTTGAGCGCGGTGTCCTGATGGCGCGTCGGTCGCGGGGAGATGAGCGCCGATGTCGAACCCACTCCGCGCCCGTTGAACCAACCGTCACGACGCCGCAAATCACTACGGCCAACAGAGCGAAGACCAGACCATGTTGGTAATCAAACTCATCGCCGTCGGACTTCCGATCGCACTTGGCGTCATAATGGTCGGGACTGGCGCACTCAATTTCGCCGGTCCTTCATTAGCACGTGAGAATTTCGCGCTTTGGGGCTATCCGGCCGGCTCTCACCGGGTGGTAGGCAGCCTCGGAATCGTGGTCGGTTTACTTCTGATGATCCCGGTGACGGCGTGGGTTGGAGCTATCGGGAGCGCCATTTTCATGTTGGTCGCAGTCGTGACCCTGATTCGTAGTCGCGACTGGGGGCACCTGCCGGGCGCCGCGGTCCTGATGGCGGCCTCCGTCGCGGCTATAACGATCCACCGGTAGTTGGACCGTGTAGACAAAAAACTGGAACGCGGCTCACGAGCTTCGATTGCACCCAAGATCGGATTGATCGATTAGAGCGAGAGGTCTGACGGAAGAGTTGCGTCGGAGCCGGGGCATCTAGACTTCCGCAGCTAACAAAACCGTATCCGCAGGTGTGCCCGGTGCGGACTCTTGACGATGCACCCTTGAGAAAGGTCCGGTTCCAGGTAGGCCGCCGTCGCCCCCCGGTAGGCTGCCTTGGGCGCGAAGCGGCCTCTTGAAAGCCCTCACCGAACGTCTGCTTTCCACCGATTTCGTTGAAAAAGTCGGCGCTTGAACGGCAGCATTCGTGCTGATTCACTTGGTCTCGCACGAGGAGACTGAGTCGATGATGGGGCCGCGGCAAGTCGAGCAAGGCGCTCTGTTCTACAACTTCTCCCTCGACGCCCATGTGCCGCAAGATCACCTCCTGCGGTCGATCGACCGCTTCGTCGACCTGGGCGATCTGCGTCGCGAGCTCGCGCCGTTCTACAGTGAGCTGGGGCGCCCTTCGATCGATCCCGAGCTGATGATCCGGATGCTGATTGTCGGCTACTGCCTGGGCATCCGCTCCGAGCGCAGGCTCTGCGACGAGGTGCATCTGAACCTGGCCTATCGCTGGTTCTGCCGGCTCGGCCTCGAGGGCCGTGTACCCGACCACTCGACCTTCTCCAAGAACCGTCACGGCCGCTTCCGCGACAGCGATCTCTTGCGTCGGCTGTTCGAGACCGTGCTCGCGCGGTGCATCGAAGAAGGTCTTGTCGGCGGCGAAGGCTTCGCAGTCGACGGCAGCCTGATCAAGGCCGATGCCAACAGGCAAAACAGCGTCGAAGGCGCTGCGGGCCTCCCGCCGGGGGCTGCAAGCCGGGCAGCGCAAGAATATCTCGCCACGCTCGATGATGCCGCATTCGGCGCTGCCACTCCTGTCGTGCCGAAGTTCATCTCGCCGGCCGATCCGGCCGCACGCTGGACGGGCGCCAACGGCGGTCTCGCCTTCTTCGCCTACGCGACCAACTATCTCATCGACCTCGACAACGCGATCATCGTCGACGTCGAGGCGACAACGGCGATCCGCCAGGCAGAGGTGACAGCCGCCAAGCGGATGATCGAGCGCGCCAGGGATCGCTTCGATCTCTATCCGGCGCGGCTCGTCGCCGACAGCAGCTATGGTTCGGCGGAGATGCTCGGATGGCTCGTCTACGAGCAGGGTATCGAGCCGCACGTCAGCGTCTTCGACAAATCGGCCAGGACCGACGGCACCTTCTCGCGCGCCGACTTCACCTACGATCACAGCGGCGACGTCTACACTTGCCCGGCGGGCAAGACGCTCTTCTGTAAGGGCACGCTGGTCAACGACGGCGCGACGCTGATGTACCGCGCCAGCAAATATGATTGCGACGTGTGCGCTCTCAAGCCCCGGTGCTGTCCGAATGCGCCGGCACGCAAGGTCCCGCGTTCGATCTATGAAGGCGCTCGCGACATGGCGCGCGACATCGGCGCATCGGATGAAGGCTACACGTCTCGCAAGCAGCGTAAGAAGATCGAGATGCTGTTCGCGCACCTCAAGCGCATCTTGAAGCTCGATCGACTACGACTGAGGGGACCGTACGGAGCCCGCGACGAGTTCCACCTAGCAGCCACCGCTCAAAACCTCAGGAAGCTCGCCAAGCTCGTTCCGACCTGTCCGCCGCTTCCAACCTGAGAAGGTCACGGTGCCTCGCGGCAGCGCGCTGGCTGCTTGAGACCGCAGCCCCTTGCCGGCACCAAACGGCACTTCTTCAACGAAATCCACCCATTGTGGCCATCCGCACGGCTAAGCTGTTCGAGTTTGGACCCTAGCCAAAAACCTAAGCCGAAATAACCCGATCATCCGCTTGCGGCGGATGACGTGGCCCACTCTCCCGCCGCCCAGAACCCTTTCCCCCGCCAAGCGGGAGAAAGGGTTGCGCGAGATCAGTTGCAGTTGGTGCGCTTCACCGTGTCGGAGCCGGCCGCGTCCTCGTGGGTCACGGTCTTCGAGTCGCAGCCGCGGTCGCGCGCGCCGACGCCGGCCACACCGCCGACGGTGCCGGTCGCGGCACCCATCGCGCCGCCGACGACGCCGCCGACCGGGCCGGCCGCGCGATCACCGGCATTGGCGCCTTCCTCGGCGCCGCGCACCGTGCCCTGCGCCATTGCGGTGGCCGGGGCGACCGCGAGAAGCGAGAGCGCGATGAGAGCGTGCTTGAAAGCCATGGGGTTTCCTCCGTTACGAAGGCCTCCCAACGGCGGGCGAGCGCAGCCGTTCCCTTATTTCCCGTTTGGATGGTCGTACGCCCTGCCGCCTCAGCCGCGATTGGCCGGCGCGAGGCAGGCCGTCGACGCGGGCTGGAGCTTTCCAAAAATCGGCAATCGCGGCGGGGCTTACGGCCCGAAGGTCTACTTTAATTCGCTCCTCTCAGGAATGGAATGATCTGGCTTCCCTCGCGGAGCACCTGTGCTGTATAATTCGCGCAATCCGAAGATTTGTGTTTCAGTAATTTGAGTTTTTTGATTTCCGGCTCGAAATAAGCTGCGAGAGACGGCTCCGCGAAATCTAACTTATCTGCAAGATGTATATCTGGCGTGACATCTACGAAAAAATCCTCTCCAAGATCCGATCGGGCAGCCCCATCCGCGATGCGCGAATATAGGGCACATAGCGAAACGACATATTCAGCAGATAAACTTCTTGACTGAAATATATATAACTCTATTTGATTTCTTTGATCAGAATCGATCTTATATAGGCCATAATCTAGAACTTTCCCGTTTAAAGATCTCGAAATATCGTCGACGACATCATCGATGGTGTACGTCAGCGCAGAAAAACTTGCGAGGTCGTACTCTGATAGGTATCCATATATTTTTCGATCGTAGGTCTTGATATCATCAACACTGAAGGGTTTTTTGATGTCTGAGATTGAGAAATCTACTTGTCTCCTGCTCGAAGCGCGGACCATTGCATTGCGAAAAATATCGAAACCGTCGCTGTCGTTCTGCGTCGAGGGCAGCCGGAGATCGAGCATGTATAATAGTTTTAACGCCTCCGATTGCTGATTCACAATATCATCGATAGTCGCCATCGCCTTATCGGCCATATCCCGGTTCGCAAAAATTGCTTGTTGGCGCCTTTGCAGATTGAAGACAGTGACAGCCGAGGTGGTCGCCAGAGTTAGGAAAAACAAATTCAAAAAAACCTGCCTGATATGATCATTCCACTTTTCCCACCCCTCGTCCTGTGGATTATTTTTTTTGCTCCCGGCAAACCGTCTAACCCGAGAGGCAAAAACAAAAGAGAGACTCAAAAATAAGCAAGATAATATTAACATTAGAAAATAGATGACATAAATTCCTCTCGTGGAAAAAATGAATGTCATCGTCTCGACCCGCCAACGTGGGCTTCTTGCAACAACAGGATAGAGCAAGCATCCGTCATTGCAAGCCGCGATAATAGAGTCAGCCCCTGTTGGCCAGCACGAAGCAGGTGCCCCCGGCGCGCTGCAGGCGCGAGCAGAGCGCGTCGGCCTCGCCGCGTGTGCCGCGCTCGATCTGCACGATGAAGCGCGGGATCTCGAGGCCGGAGATGCGCTTGTGCACCACGCGCGGCTCGATCCCGCCCAGGATGCCCGAGAAGCGGCCGCGCACCTGCGCGTATTCGCTCACCGCCTTGGCACGCGCCGGGTTGCCGAGCAGGATCACCGCCCACGGCTTCGGCGGCGGCCCGCCGCCGCCCCCGCCGCCCATGGACGCGTGCACGTCGGGCTCGCGCGACGCGAGGATCGCGTAACGCGCGCAGTCGAACGTCGCGTCCGCGCGCAGCGCCGGCGCGGGCTTGAGGCGCCAGTCCGCCGCCTCGTGGCCGGTGATCGCCAGCACGTAGTCGAGCGTCTCCTGCGGCAGCTCGGCCTGGCCGGCGAGCCAGCGCGTCACCCGGCCCGGCCCCGCATTGTAAGCGGCCGCCGCCAGGCCGAGATTGCCGAAGGTCGCGCGCAGCTCCTCGAGGAACCCGGCGGAATGCAGCAGCGCCTCGCGCGCTGCGAACGGGTCCAGAAGCCCGCGCTCGGCCGCCGTCGCCGGCATGAATTGCGCGACGCCCTGCGCGCCCGCCGGGCTGAGGGCGCGGGCATGAAACCGGCTCTCGCGCCAGATCAGCCGCGCGAAGAACGGCGCCGGCAGGCCGTGCACCCGCGCCGCCTCGTTGATCGTCGCGCAGACGGCCACGGCGGGCGGGGCCTCGGCGGCGCGGGCGGCGGCGGGGAGGCAGAGCGCGGCGACGAGGGCGAGGGCGGCCGATCGCGATCTGCCTTCTCCCCTCGCGGGAGAAGGTGCCCGAAGGGCGGATGAGGGGGCGGTCCCGGACAAGCCGCTCGCCCTGGGTCGAGCCCCTTCCGGAGGCGCCCCCTCATCCGGCGCTTCGCGCCACCTTCTCCCGCAAGGGGAGAAGGGAGACGTGGGCAGCCTTTTAACCGTTCCCCTCATCGCGTCGGCCATGTCCAGCTCGGCATCGACAGGCGATCCGCATCCGCCACCCGCGTCTCGCCGAGCTCCTTCTCCAGCGTGATCGTCCGGCACGTCTCGGCCGCCTCGAGCGCCGTGACGAGCGCCCGCGCGTGCGACACCACGATCACCTGCGAGCGCGCTGACGCTTTCGCGATCAGCCGACCGAGCGGCGCCAGCAGGTCGGGATGCAGGCTGGTCTCCGGCTCGTTCAGCACCATCAGCGCGGGCGGGCGCGGCGACAGCAGGGCGGCGGCGAGCATGAGATAGCGCAGCGTCCCGTCGGACAGCTCGGCGGCGCGCAGCGGGCGCAGCAGCCCGTGCTGGCGCATCTCCAGCTCGAAGAAGCCGTCATTGCCGGCGACGCTCACCTCGGCGCCGGCGAACGCGTCGGCGATCGTCGCGGCAAGGGCGGCGGCGTCACCTATTTCCAGGATCGTCTGCAGCGCGGCGGCGAGGTCGGCGCCGTCGCCGGCGAGCACCGGCGTGAACGTGCCGACCTGCGGCCGGCGGGCGGGGGCGTCCGGGTCGGTGCGTAGATGATCGTAGAAGCGCCAGCCGCGCATCGTCTCGCGCAGCTCCAGCAGCTCGGGCGCGCCGTCGGGGTCGGCGCAAAAGGCCATCATGCTGTCCTGCGTGGCGAGATGGCCCGCCACCCGCCGCCAGGCGCCGGCCGCGTCGCGGATGCGCGCGCTCACCCGGTCGCGCCGGGCGAACTCGTTGGCACGAGCCAGGCGCTCGCCGGTCCACACGCTCTCGACCTTGATCTCGGGATCGCGGCTAAACATGGTTGCCGCCGGCAGCGGCAGCCCGAGATCGATCGCGTAGCCGTACGTCTCGGACGAGAACCCAAGCCGCAGGCTGATCGGCCCCTTGCGCACCACGCCCTGCACCGGCTGCGTCCCCTCGCGCATGCCGCGCGAGAACGTCTCAGGGCCGGCCCAAAGCGTCGAGTTGAGCCCGCCCTCGGCCGCCAGCGACTGGATGATGCGCCCCTGCGCGATATCGGCGAGCAGGCGCAGCGCGCGATACAGGCTCGACTTGCCGCTGCCGTTGGCGCCCGTCACCACGGTGAGCGGCGCCAGCGCGAGGCAGGTGTCGCGAAACGAGCGGTAGCTTGCGATAGCCAGACGCGTGATCACCATGATCGCTGCTTTGTTTCGAAACGGACGGACCCGCCGTCATTATCGCATGACGACGGAGGTCGTGGCGACCTCGCGCCGGGGCCGCCGCAAGCGCCGCCTAACGACCATAGTTTCGCGCTTGTTTCGGCCGAGACACCCGAAATGACCCAGGCTAAGCTCGATATCGCATGACACAGATCAACGCCCGGCCGTTCTATCCGACGCCCGCCGCCCGCAAGGCGGACCTCGTGATCCACCTCGTCGGGCTCGCCTTCGCGATCGTCGGCGGCACGATCCTCATCGCGCTCTCCACCGCGAACGCGCCCGGCCGCGTCGCGGGGATCGCGATCTATGCCGCCGGCGTGGTGGCGATGCTGTCCTTCTCGCTGGCCTACAATTTCTCCAGCGAGCGCCACCGCCCGTTCCTGCGCCGGCTCGACCATGCGGGGATCTTCCTGATGATCGCCGGCTCCTACACGCCGTTCACGACCTACGTGCTCACCGGCGCCTGGGCCTGGGGCATGACGATCGCCGTCTGGTCGATCGCCGCAATCGGCATCTTCGGTAAGATCATCGTGCTGCGGCTGCCGGAATGGGCCTGGATCGCGCTCTATCTCGCGATGGGCTGGGTCGTCGTCGTCGCCGTGCAGCCGATCGTCGCCGGGCTCGCGTCACCGGCGCTCGCCCTGCTCGTGCTCGGCGGCCTGCTCTATTCGATCGGCATCTTCTTCCACGTCAACGACCAGCGCATCGCCTTCGGCAAGCCGCTGTGGCACGGCCACGTCGTCGCCGCCGCCGGCCTGCACTGGGCCGCGATCCTGATCGGCACCGTGCTGCCGATGACGCAGTAGGCGCGCACCCCGATTTGGCCACCCGGCCCACCCGGGCTATAAGCTCGGGATGCGCCATCGCCCGCCCTCGCGCGCCGCGTGCCTCGCCGCCGCTCTCAGCCTCGCGCTCGCCGTGCTCCTCGCGGCTGGGCCGGCTTCGGCGCAGGGATGGTTCGGCGGCCTGTTCGGCGGCGGCGGCTTTCCCTTCCAGCAGCAGCAGCAGCAGCAAAACCAGGGCTACGACAACGGCGGCGGACGCGCCGCGCCGCGCCGGCGCCCGCATCGCAAGCCGCCGCAGGCCCAGGCGGCGCCGCAGCGGACTGTGCCACGCGACACCGGCACCGCAGCGGCGGTGCCCGACAAGCCGGCCCCGCAGAAGAAGAACGCCACCATCTTCGTCGAAGTGTTCGGCGACACGCTCGGCCAGTTCCTCGCCAACGGGCTCGACGACGCGCTGGCCGACCGGCAGGACGTCGCCATCGTCCACAAGGCGAAAGGCCCGACCGGCCTCGTCAACACGGCCTATTTCGACTGGCCGAAGACGATCGACACCCTGCTCGCCGGCCAAGACAAGAATTCGGGCAAGGACAAGGTCGACGTCGCGGTGATGATGATCGGCTCCAACGACCGCCAGCCGATCACCGAGGGCGGCAAGACATACGAGGTCGGCTCCGACGACTGGCGGCGCATCTATGCGAGCCGTGTGAGCGCGATCGACGAGGCCTTCAAGAAAAAGCACATCCCGCTCGTCTGGGTCGGCGTGCCGATCACCAAGAACTCCGACTTCGCCGACGCGATGGCGGTGCTGAACGACATCACGCGCGACGCCGCCGTGAAGAGCGGCGCGACCTATGTCGACACCTGGGAGGCGTTCGCAGACGACAATGGCGAGTTTGCCGCCTACGGGCCGGACATCAACGGACAGACCGTTCGCCTGCGCTCGGCCGACGGCATCCTGTTCACGAAGGAAGGCGCCCGCAAGCTCGCGCATTTCGTGGAGGCGCCGGTGCGCCGCGTGCTCGACGGCAAGACGGCGCCGCCCGTGCTGCCGCTCGGCCCCGACGCGCAGACGAAGACGCCCGATGGCAGCAAGAAAGACGCGAAGGGTCCCGAGGCGAAGGACACCAAGGCCGCGAAAGTGGTGCCGGTGCCGAAGCCCGAGGCCGGCCCGATCGTCAACCTCAACCAGGCGCCCTCCGCCGACAAGGGCGAGCTCGCCGCGCCGACCGCCTATCGCGCAGGCGCCGAAGCGCCGGCCGATACCGCCGCGCCGCCGCCCGGCCGGGCCGACGACGCCCGCTGGCCCGCCAGCGGGCCGCGCGCGCCGTAGCTGGAGCGTCATTCCGGGCTCGCGCAGCAAAGAACCCGGAACCGGCGCTCTTCAACGATGGATGGTTTGTAGCACACCGGTTCCGGGTTCGCCTTCGGCGTCCCGGAATGACGGGCTATCTCTGCGCCTCGACGTAACGCCGCAACACGGCACGGGTGTCGCCACCGCTAAAACAACGGCCCATTCGTCGCGCGGATCGTCGTCATCATCCGGTCGCAGCCCTGTTTCGTGAGATGGTGGTAGTCGAACTGCATCGGCACGCCGGCGCCGGCGAAGAGGCGGCAATGGTCGTCGGGGCACATCGCGTCGTACGGCGAGACGTAGGTGGCGAGCGGCGCGACGGCGGCGCGCATCTCGTCGTCGAGCTCGTGGACGCCGGCGCGCAGATGGCGCGGCACGTCGGCGAGCGTGCCGCGCAGCATGCTCTTGGCGATCAGCGTCGCGGCCGGCACGTCGTAGCGCGGCATCGGGCCGAACACGACGATCTTGCCGACGTAGGGCCGCAGCGCCTCGATCGTCGCCTGCAGCGGCGCGAAATCGGCCTTGTCCCACAAGCCACCGATGACGATGGCATCCAAACGATGCTCGGGGATGAACCGCGCGATCATCTCGTCCATCAACTTCGTGCAGCGCGCGGGGCCGGTCGTGCCGATCACCGGCTTGCAGCCGGACGCCGTCGCCTGCAGGAAATTGACATCGCGCCAGGTGTCGGCGAGCCCCGTCCACAGGTGCGCGGCGTGGCTGTCACCGAGCAGCAGCACGTTCTTTTTGCCCGGCTCGATCTGCAAGCATGTCGCGCGGTCGTAGTCGGCGAGGCTGTTCTTCGACGTGATGAAGCACTGGCCTTCGCGGAACGGCTTGTGGTCGCGATAGGCGTAGTAGGCGGCCACCGAGGCGACGTCCGGCGGGAAGCGATGCGGCCAGCCTTCGGCGGCGACGGTCAGCGCGCAGGTGGCGACGAGCGCCGCCGCGCCGGCCGGCACCAGGACGGGCGCGCGGCCGCGCCAGATCGAGCGCGGAGCACGGAACGGCGTCTCGACGAAGCGCCAGGAGAGGACGGACAGCCCGACGAGCAGGATCGTCCCCCCGAGCGCGAGCGCCGGCGTGACCGGCAGCCCGGCATAATGCGCGGCGACGATCAGCGGCCAATGCCACAGGTACAGCGAATACGAGATCAACCCGACGAAAGCCGGCCCACGCCGACCGAGGGCCGTACCCACCGCCGTGCGTTGCGTGCTGCCGACATGGATGATCGCCGCCGTCGCCAGGCACGGCACGAGCGAGAGCAGGCCGGGCAGCGGCGTCCTGCCGGAAAAGGCGGTGATGGCGATCGCAAGCGCCAGCGCGGCGATGGCCGTCAGCGCCTCGGCGCGCCAGCGCGCGCGGATCGCCGGCACCACCCCCTCGGCGAGCAGGCAGCCGACGAGGAACTCGAAGGCGCGCGTCGGCATCAGGTAGAACGCGGCGTCGCGCGACTGCAGGCGCACGCCGATCGCGAGCGCGAGCGCAAGGCCGAAGAGCGCGACGAGCACCGCTGTCCGCCGGCGCGGCGCGAGCCGGACCAGCGCCAGCGCCAGCAGCGGGGCGAGCAGGTAGAACTGCTCCTCGACGCCGAGGCTCCAGGTGTGCAGCAGCGGCTTGCCGCTCGCGGCGCCGTCGAAATAGCCGGTCTGCGCCAGGTAGAAGATGTTGGGGACGAGACAGACCGCGGCGATCATGCTGCGCGCCAGCTCGTCGAAATCGCCCGGCATCATCAGCAGCGCCGCGCCGGCCAGCGTGACGGCGCAGACGAGGTAGAGCGCCGGCAATGTGCGCCGCATGCGTCGGCCGTAGAAGCCGACCAGCGACAGCCGCCCCTCGGCGAGCCGGCGGATCAGGTCGCGGTAGATCAGGTAGCCGGAGATGACGAAGAAGACGTCGACGCCGACGAAGCCGCCGGCAAAGCCCGGCATGCCCACATGCGTGAGGATGACGGCGACGACCGCGACCGCGCGCAGCCCGTCGATGTCGGGGCGGTACGAGCGAGGCCTTGCAGCGATGTCGGCCGCCGGGGCGGCGGATGGGGTGAGCGTGTCGAGCACGCCGCGACGTGGCAAGACGATCTGGACGTCAACGTGGCACGCGGCATCACAAGCGTGGGACCGCGGCATTTGGCGCCGGCTGTTGCCGCCGCGCCGCAGCCTCCCCCGCCGAGCGGGGCAGGAATCACTGTCTCAGTTCGAGGCGATCCGCGGCGTGAAGCGCCGGCGCCGCACAAAACGGGACGGCGCCCGGATCCGCTCGTCGACGAGCCGTGCCGCCGCCTCGCGCGAGGTGCGCTCGCTCTGCGTCGTGCCGCAGCCGACGATCCGCAAGCCCCTGTCCTGCTTGACCTCCCAGCACCACCGCACGGGGTGCGGGAACGCCATCTTGTCCTTCCAAACCTTGATCTTCAGATCGCCGTCCATGGTCGGCCTCCGCAATGGGAGCGGCGGGAAGGTCGTGCCGAAACGAGGCAAAACCTGTGTCCGTGCCGCTCGATACGGGGACCCCTGCAAGGCGCGCGCTAGCCGAAAACCCTACTCCGCGCCCTTCAGCGCGTTCAGCGTGGAGCGGCAGGTGAAGGGGTCGATCAGGCCGTCGCGGCAATAGCCGCGGATCTGCGCGGCGTAAGCGCTCGTCGGCGAGTCGGGCGCGGCGTCGATGCCGGCCTCATCGCGATCCTCGCGCGGCGCGACCGCCACGGGCGGCGGCGCGGTTTCCTCGCCGCGTGCGGTGGCGGCCGGCGGGCCCTTCGGCGCACCGGTCACGTCGCCGAAGGCCAGCTGGCAGCGGTGCGAGAGCTGCGAAAAATGCGCCTTCATGCACGCCTCGGTCTTCGGGATGTCCGGGATCGTGGCCTGGCAGAACTTGAACGCGTCGGGCGCGCAGGCATCCTGCTGCTCCTGGGTGCCCTGCGCGCGCGCCGGCAGCGTGACGAGAAGCGACGCCGCCGCGAGAGCCAGCGCGGCAAGCGAGAGATGGGGGGTGGGACGGTTCATCGGCGGCTCCTATCATTCAAATTCCGGTCGCAAACGCCGCTCCCCGCCGAATGGGTCCATTTGGCGGGGATGCAGGCGCGGCGCGGGGCTCAGCGCGGGTCGAGGCGCGCCGAATTGACCGACCAGAAGAAGCCGGTGATGTCGGGCATCACCGGCACCTGCGTGCCCGGATCCTGCTGGAACACGGTCGGCGCGCTGACGTAGGACGGCGTGAAGGCGTAGCCCTCGCGATAGTCGGTCCCACGCGGGTCCGTGCGGCAAACGTAGGCGTCGGCGGTGGCGAGGCGCGGATCGCAGGGATAGGGCGCGCCGCCCGTCCGCGCCACCTCTGCAGCATTCGCCGCGTCTTCGCGGGGATAGCGGCGCTGCATGCGGGCGCGCGCGATCTCCGCGTCGCCGTAGGTCTGCAGCGCGGTGCTCCGCCGCGTCGGGGGCGCGATGCCGGCAAGCTGCACCGCATCCATGCTCGGCGGCACGCCATGGTGGTGGCGAGGCCGCGCCTGCGCGCTTGGCGCGATGGCGAGCAGGAGCGCCGCGGTCAGCGCGCAGGTGAAGGGGAAGCGCATGGTCTCTCCGGCGATCGGCTCTATGGGGACTTTAGCGCGTTTTTGCCGCCGTCGTCATTCCGGGGCTTGGGCAGCGAGAACGGGTTCGGCTGCGCCGTCCCGGAATGACGAGCGCCCTAGCCGCCGAACCGCGCGCGATAATCCTGCGGCGTCGCGGCGAGCACGCGAAGGAAGCTGCGCCGCATCGTCTCCTCCGAGCCGAAGCCGCAGCGGCCGGCGATGCGCTTCACCGGCAGGCGCGAGGCGGACAGCAGCCGCCGCGCCGCCTCGACGCGCAGGCGCTCGACGGCGCGCGCCGGCGTCTGGCCCGTCGCCTCGAGGTAGCGGCGGCTGAAGCTGCGCTCGCTCATGCCGGCGCGCTCCGCCAGCAGCGGCAGCGAGAGATCGTGCGACAGGTTGGAGCCCATCCATCGGTGCAGCGCGCCGAAACGGTCGTCGCCGGCCTGCAGCGACAGCGTCTCGGAGAATTGCGCCTGGCCGCCCGGGCGCTTGAGGAAGACGACGAGGTAGCGCGCCACCGCCAGCGCCAGCTCCGGCCCGAGGTCCTCCTCGAGCAGCGCGAGCGCGAGATCGATCCCGGCGGTGACGCCGGCCGAGGTCCAGAAGGTGCCGTCGCGCACGAAGATCGGATCGCCCTCGACGAACACGGCGGGATGGCGCCGTGCCAGCTCCTCGCAGAACGACCAGTGGGTGGCCGCGCGCCTCCCGTCGAGCAGGCCGGTGGCGGCGAGCAGCATCGCGCCGGTGCACACCGACGCCGTGCGCCGCGCCGCCTTCGCGCGACGGCCGACCCAGCGCAGCAGCGCCTCGTCCTTCGCCGCGACATGCACGCCCTTGCCGCCGGCGATGATCAGCGTATCGAGCGGCCGCCCCGGCGGCGGCAGCGGCGCCGTCGCGATCTCGAGCCCGGCCGACGCGGTGACCGGGCCGCCGCCCGGCGCGACGACACGGATCGCGTAGGGCGGCTCGCCGCCGGCCTCGGTCACGAGGTCGTTGGCGGTGGAAAAGACCTGCAGCGGGCCGGTGACGTCGAGCAGCTGCACGCGCGGGAAGGCGAGCATCTCGACGAGGCGCGGCCCAGCGTGGGCAAGCTTTGGCGAGGAGTGTGGGGTCTTTGGCATTTCCGCCAAAGCTACATCGCCTAATGTCGGCTTGTCCAATCGACGAAAAGGAGCCCCCGATGATCCCCGCCGACACCCACCTCGAGATCGGCTCGCTGCTGTTCGAGGGCCTCGACCAGATCGATCTCACCGGCCCGTTCGAGGTGCTGTCGCGCCTCCCGAACGCCACCTACAAGCTCTACGGCACGACGATGGAGCCGGTGCGCGACCTGAAAGGCCTGCGCCTCGCGCCGGACGCCACGCTCGCCGAGGCGCCGCCGCTCGACGTGCTGCACGTGCCCGGCGGCTACGGCGTCGAGGCGCTGATGCAGGACGAGCAGGTGCTGGGCTGGCTGCGCACGCAGGCCGGCGGCGCGACCTGCGTGTTCTCGGTGTGCACCGGCGCGCTGCTGCTCGGCGCCGCCGGGCTGCTCAAGGGTCGCCGCGCGACGACGCATTGGGCCTCGTTCGAGCTGCTGCCGTATTTCGGCGCGACGCCGATCAACGAGCGCGTCGTGCTCGACGGCGACTGGATCTTCGCCGCCGGCGTCACCGCCGGCATCGACGGCGCGCTGCGGCTGGCTGCCGAGCTGCGCGGCGAGGATGTGGCGAAGGAGATCCAGCTCTACATGGTCTATGCGCCCGAGCCGCCGTTCGACGCCGGCACGCCCGAGACCGCGCCGCCGGCGATTCTCGCCGCCGCGAAGAAGTCCATCGCGCCGGTGATCGCGCGGCGCACCGTTCTGGCGCGGCAGATCGCCAAGTCGTTGGGCGTCGACATGTAGCGCGAGATCCCTTCTCCCGCTTGCGGGAGACGGGAGGGCTGCGGCCTCCATTGGCGAAAAGCGAGGGCCATATGGCACCTCCGCCAAGCCATCATCGCCTAAAACCCACCCACTGGCCGGATCGACCGGCCCCGCAAAGTTTGGAGACGAACATGAGCACCATCACCTTCACCGAGACCGCCGCGCCGGCTTGGCTCCTCGACATGTGGAAGGAGATCGACGACAAGACCTTCGGCAAGGGCCTCGACTGCTTCGCCGAGGACGCGGTCTGCAACCTCGGCGTCGCCGACTGGCACGGCCGCGAGGCGATCCGCGACAACCTGCGCGCCTTCATCGACAAGGGCTTCACCGCGCACCACGACGTGATCGGCTATCTCGACAGCCCGATGCTGAAGGTCTTCCACGGCAAGGTGGGCATGACCTTCGACGATCCTTCGATCGCGAGCGTGCGGCCGACGATGACGCACTTCTTCTACATGGACGAGCGCGACCCAACCAAGGTGAAACGCTGGGTCGGCGCCGTCGGCCCGACGGGGTTCTAGGTTCGCCGCCCGTCGCCGACGAGAGTGTCGTCGAAGGAGGCCGCGCCCATCTTCCTTCAGGCGCCGGGGTCGCCCTGATGCCTGTCTTTCAGGGCTGTCCCGACCCGCCCGCGGCGCCATACACCTGTCCCGTCGCGAAACTGCCGTGGTTGTCGGTGAGCTGGACGTAGATGCCGCCGAGTTCGCCGGGTTGGCCCGGCCGACCCAACGGCGTCTGCCCGCCGAAATGCTTCAGCTTCTCTTGCGAGGCGCCCCCAGAGACCTGCAGCGGCGTCCAGATCGGCCCGGGCGCGACGCCGTTGACGCGGATGCCCTTCGGCCCGAGTTTCTTTGCCAGCGACTTCACGAAGTTCATCGTGGCCGCCTTGGTTTGCGCGTAATCGTAGAGGTCCGGCTTCGGATCGTAGGCCTGCTCCGACGTCGTCGCGATGATGCAGGCGCCCTTCGGCATGTGCGGCAGCGCCGCCTTGATGAGCCAGAACGGCGCGTAGATGTTCGTCTTCATCGTCGCATCGAACTGCTCGGTCGAAATGTCGAGGATCGAAGCATGAGCCTGCTGGCGTCCGGCGTTGCTGACGAGGATGTCGAGGCCGCCGAGACCGCCCACCGCGCGTTCGACAAGCTGCTTGCAGAAGTCCTCGCTGCGAAGGTCGCCGGGGATCGCGAGCGCGTTGCGGCCGTCCGCCTTTATGAGCGCGATGACCTCGCGCGCATCCTCCTCCTCCGCCGGCAGATAGTTGATGGCGACGTCCGCGCCCTCGCGGGCGAAGGCGATGGCGGCGGCGCGGCCCATGCCGGAGTCGCCGCCCGTGATGAGCGCCTTGCGCCCGGCGAGGCGACCGGAGCCTTTGTAGCTGGTCTCGCCGTGGTCGGGCTTCGGCGTCATCTTGCTTGCCAGCCCCGGCCACGCCTGACTCTGACCTTCGAACGGCGGTTTTGGGAATTTGGAGGTGGGATCCACGAGCGTTTCCGCGTTCGGTTCCGGCGTCGACGCCCCGGCCGATCCGGGCGTCGCCGCCGCCGCCAAGCCTGCTCCGGCTGCAGCGATCACGCGCCGGCGCGAAAGATCGTTAGTGTCGAGAGGGCTCATGAGAATCTCCATTCCAAACGAGCGCGGCTGCTCGCTATCATGGCATCGCAATCCCGACCGACAGCGCCGGTTCGCGCGCCCAAAGCGCGCAGCGCGTGACGATCCGAAGGTCGCGAGCGAAGGCGTGCCCCCGCGAGCAGAGTGTTGAACGCATCGGCTCGGCGCGAGGGACGCCCGCGCCGGGACCGATCGGTTTTTGGCCATGGCCCAATCCGTCTCCCGCTCGCGGGAGACGAGGGCTCCGCCTCACGACATCGACGTCCGCGCGTAGGCCGGCTTGTAGGCGTGCTCGCGCACATGCGCGGCGATGTCCTTGGGTCGCGGCACGCCGGCGAGGTCGTTGTCGAAAATGTAGGTCGCGATCCGGATCGCCGTGTTGATTGAGGCCTCCAGAATGTGGCTCTGCGGCGGGTAGATCAGCCCCGTCGCCAGCGTCTCGTCGGAGACCTGCTCGGCCACCGCCTTGGCGGCCTCGATGAACATCTCGTCGGTCACGCGCTTCGACTCGGTCGCCAGCACCGCCATGCCCATGGCGGGGAAGATGTAGACGTTGTTGCCCTGCCCCGGCACGAAGGTCTTGTCGCCGAGCTTGACCGGCGGGAACGGGCTGCCCGAGGCGAAGATCGCCTTGCCGTCCGACCAGGTATAGGCCTCCTCCGCCGTACATTCCGAGCGGCTCGTCGGGTTCGAATAAGGGAAGATGATCGGCCGCTCGTTCAGCTTGCTCATCGCCTCGATGACGGCCTTGTTGAAGAGCTTCGGCACCGTCGAGACGCCGATGATGCCCGTCGGCTTCAATTTCTCGATCGCCTCGACGAAGGTTTTGACGCCATCCATGTCGACGGCGAACGGCTTCTGGAAGTCGGCGAGATCGGTGCGCGATGTCGTCATCAGCCCGTGCACGTCGTAGAGCGCGTTGCGGGCACGCGCCTCGTCGATGGTCAGGCCCTCGACCACCATCGCCTGGCTGATCAGCTCGGCGATACCGGTCGCCGCGGAGCCGCCGCCGAGGAACAGGAAGCGCTGCTCGGGCAGCTTGCCCTTCGAGATATGCAGCGCGCCGAAGATGCCGGCGAGCGCGACAGCCGCCGTGCCCTGGATGTCGTCGTTGTAGGTGCAGATCTTGTCGCGATAGTGCTTGAGGATCGGCACCGCGTTGAAGTTCGCGAAATCCTCCCATTGGATGCAGCACTTCGGGAAGCGCGTCGTCGCGGCCTCGACGAACTCGTCGATGAAGGCGTGGTAGTCGTCGCCGCGCACCCGCTCCTGGCGCAGGCCGAGGTAGAGCGGATCCTCGAGCAGCTCGTGGTTGTTGGTGCCGACGTCGAGCGTGATCGGCAGCGTCAGATGCGGCGGCACGCCGGCGCACGCGGTGTAGAGCGCGAGCTTGCCGATCGGGATGCCCATGCCGCCCACGCCCTGATCGCCGAGCCCGAGGATGCGCTCGCCGTCAGTGGCCACGATGAAGCGCACGTCGGTCTGCGGCCAGTTGCCGAGCACCTCGTGCAGCCGCCCCTTCATCGTGATCGAGAGATACATGCCGCGCGTCGCACGGAACGTGTGGTCGAACTTCTGGCACGCCTCGCCGACGGTCGGCGTGTAGACGAGCGGCATGTAGGTCGCCGGGTCCGACATCAGGATCGCGTAGAACAGCGTCTCGTTGCGCGCCTGCAGGTCGGACAGGAAGAGATATTTCTGCAGGTCGTTGTCCTGCGCCTGAAGCTCGGCGTGCACGCGGGCGACCTGGACGTCGAGCGAGATGACGGCCGGCGGCAGCAGCCCCTCGAGCCCGTACTGGCGCCGCTCGTCGCCCGAGAAGGCGGTCCCCTTATTGAAATGCGGGTCGTGCAGCAGCGGGTAGCCCTTGAGCCCGGCGTCCTTGAGCATCGGCATCTCTCCTCGCGACCAAACTTCGCGGCCAAGCTGCCGCCGTGCGGCTTTACCTTGCCGATGCGACGGTTTCGGCAAGGGCGGACGGCGCATGGCTCGGTTGCGCTACCCCAGCGCGTCCGTCACCCCGCCGACGAGGTTTTCGCCCATCAGGCTGGCGGCGCTGGGCACGCGGCGCAGTGGCGCCAGGCGGTCGCGGGTGCCGGCGAGGCGGCGGCGCAGGTCGAGCAACGCCATGCGCCCCGCGTCCGCGTCGAGCCGGGCGAAGCGGCAGGTCTCGCCCGGCCGCAGCTGCGCGAGGCGGCCGATGTCGACACGCGCGACATGCGCGATCTTGGCGTAGCCGCCGGTCGGCTGGCGGTCGGCCATCAGCACCATCGGCTGGCCGTCGCCGGCGATCTGGATCGCGCCCAGCGCGACCCCGTCCGAGACGATGTCGTGCGCGCGCGCGGCGATCTTCGGCCCCTCGAGCCTGTAGGCCATGCGGTCGGCCTGGGCGGTGAGCGTCCAGGTCGCGGCGAGAAAGGCGTCGATCGCGTCGATGTCGAAATGATCGTCCTGCGGGCCGAGGATCACGCCGAGCGGCGCATCGCGTCGCGCGAGCCAGGGCGCCTCGAGCGCGGCATCGTCCTGCGGCGGACACGCCTCCACCGGGAAGCGATCGCCGGCGCGCAGAGCCCGTCCCTCGACGCCGCCGAGGCTCGAGCGCGTATGCGTCGCGCGGCTCCCCATGACGGGCGCGACCTCGAGGCCGCCCGGCACCGCGAGCACCGCGAAGCTGCCCCACGCGCCGCCGCGCGCGCGCAAAACCTCGCCGGGCTTGAGCATGATCCGGGCGGCCGACGGCAGCGCCGCGTCCGCACGTGACCAGGCGAAGCCGCCGCCGGCGAAGGCCAGCGGCAGCGGCGCATCGACCGAGAGCGCGATCCCACCGGGGCCGATCTCGATCGCCGCCGCATCGGGCGCATTGCCGAGCGCGCGATTCGCCGTCTCGAGCGCGACCCAGTCCATCGGCCCCGCCGGCGTCACGCCGTAGCGCAGCCAGCCGTGCCGGCCGCCATCCTGGATCGTCGCGCCCGGGCCGACGCTCGCGAGGGTGAGGATGGCCATCAAACCGTCTCGATCTTCGGCGCCTTGCGGAACGGATCGAGCATGCGCACGTCGCAGCCTCGCATGTCCGCGACGTTGCGCGTCACGAGGACCATGTCATGCACGCGGGCGGTGGCGATAAGCGCGCGGTCGAGCCGGTTCTTATCCTTTATGCCGACCAGGCGTGCCCATTCCTCCGCGATCGCTTTGTCGATCTGGATCATGCGAGGTCCGTAAGCCGCGGCCCACGCCTCCAGCTCGGCGAGCTTCGCCGCCGCGAGCGCCGGAGCCTTTCGACGCCGAAGCTCCCAACCACGCCGCGTCTCGAAATACGTCATGGCGCTGATACGGAGGTCGCCCTGGTTCACCTTCTGACGCCATGCTCGGACATTGACGTGTCCGTCTGTCCGCAACTCGCGGATCACGTTCTCGTCGAGCAGGTAGAGCGTCAAGGAGAAGGAACGAGACGAGGGGTGACCAGCTCCTCATCGGTCTCGACATCCCACACACCGGAATTGCCCAGGTCGATGAGCATACGTGTGAAGCTTCGCGTGGGCAGTGGGCGCCCTGGGCGCGGATACACTTTCGCGTAGTCGGCCGCCGCCGCGACGAGCTCCGGCGTCATGTCGGGGCAATCCTCGATGATCTCGGCAACGGTCTGGCCGCGCGTGAATGCGGCGATGACGTAGACGGAGTTTCGGGTGCCGCGGATGATCGGGTCGCCGTCCGCCTGCGGCTCGACGAGCGCGCGGAGCTGCTCGAGCCGAGCCCGCCGCTCGGCGATCCGCGCGTCCACGTCGTCCAGCTTTATATCGATGGCTCCGACGCTCACCCGGCTCCGCTGAGCCGGAAGTCGACGCATTGCTACCGACAACTGCCGACGGCCCGCCGGCGTCAGAACCTTGCCCACGGCGTCGATGACAGCGAGCGTGCGTAGCTCGGCCGGCCCGACCCTGCGCGCCCCGTTGGTCACCCGCGCTCCGCCGGCGCGGGCGTCGATCTCCTTGCGGTCGATGGCCCGATTGATCGCGGCCGTCGACCGGCCGGTGAGGAAGCCTGCTTCGTTGAGGGAAAACGCGTCCGCCACATCCACCTCCATAAGTCATCCCAAGATAGGGATGATTTATATGTGGGGCAAATCCTAGTCTCCGCCCAGCACATCCCGCCCCGCCGCCACCTCGCGCTCCAGCTCGGCGAAGCGCGCCGCATCGACCCGCTCGAACGCCACACGATCCCCCACCGCGATCGGAAACGCCGGGTCGCGGGCGGGGTCGAAGGTGCGGGCGGGCGTGCGGCCGAGCATGTACCAGCCGGTCGGCATGGCGATGGAGGCGATCAGCGCCTGGCCGTTGGCGATGGTCAGCGCGCCGGGCGGGGCCGGCGGCCGCGGGGTCTGGCGCCGCGCGACCTTCAGCTCCTCCGGCAGGCCGGCGAGGAAGACGAAGCCCGGCGCGAAGCCGTACATCACGACCGTGTAGCTGGCCTCGGCGTGACGCGCGGCGACCTCGTCGGGCGCGAGGCCGAGCAGGCCGGCGACCTCGTCGAGGTCCTCGCAATAGGGCGGGTCCCAGCAGGCGGGGATGCGCCAGTGCCGCGGCGTGCGGCGCGGCGCCTCGGCGAGGTCGACGGCCGCGAGCCGCGCCACGAGATCGCCGGCGCCGAGCACGGCCGGGTCGAAATGCACCATCAGCGAGCGGTAGGTCGGCACGGTCTCGATGATGCCGTCGATCGGCGCGGCCGCCAGCGCGGCGTCGAGCGCCAGCACCTTGTCGAGATATTCGGGCTCCGCCGTCGCGCCGAACTCGACGGTGAGTGCGCATTCCCCGGCCGGCAGGTAGCGCGGGCCAGTCATGGTCAGGCGGCGAAGGGGCGCAGCGCGATGCCGGCCCGCTCCAGCGACGCGCGGACCGCGCGCGCCATCGCCACCGCGCCCGGCGTGTCGCCGTGCACGCAGATCGAGTCGAGCGCGACCTTCACCTGCTTGCCGGAGACGGCGAAGACGGCGCCGGCCTCGACCATCGCCGTGGCGCGGGCGGCGGCCTCGCCGGCTTCGAGCAGCATCGCGCCCGGCGCGTTGCGCGGCACGAGATGGCCGTCGTCGGTGTAGCCGCGGTCGGCGTAGATCTCGTGCACCGTCCGCAGCCCCGCGGCCTCGCCGGCGTGCTCGAGCTCGGTGCCGGCGATGGCGAGGAAGGCGAGATCGCGGTCGACCGCGCGGGTCGCGCGCGCGATCGCGGCGGCGGCACCGGCGTCGGCCATGGCGATGTTGGAGAGCGCGCCGTGCGGCTTCACGTGCGTCAGCTTGTGCCCGGCCAGCGCGGCGAGCGCCGCCGCGGCGCCGATCTGGTAGGCCACCAACCGCTCGATCTCGGCTTCGGTCGTGGCGATGCGGCGGCGGCCGAAGCCGGCGCGGTCGGCGAAGCCGGGATGCGCGCCCACCGCGACCCCGCGCTCCTTGGCCATCCTGAACGTCGCCGCCATGATGTCGGGATCACCGGCATGGAAGCCGCAGGCGACGTTGACCGAGGTCACGAGCCCCAGCATCGCCGCGTCATCGCCCATTTGCCAGGCGCCGTACCCCTCGCCGCAATCGCAGTTGAGGTCGATGACGCGCATCGCTCTAGCGCGGCTGCTGCTCGAGCACCTTCGGGGCCGGCTCGCGTCGGCCGAAGGTGAGGCGCATCCGCATGCGCAGGCGCTTCCAGCCGAGCTTGACGCGCTGGCGCATCGCATCCACCGACTGCCACGCGCGCGTCTGCACGATCCAGGCGACGATGGCGTCCTTGACCGCGATCACCCGGTCGTAGCCCCACTTGAACCAGCCGAGGGTGAGCAGCTTCTCCTTGCCCGCGCTGAAGATGCGCTCGCAGACGAGGATCGAGACGACGTAGGCGCCGATGAACAGCGTCATGCCGAGGCGGAAGTGCTCCTCGGCCATCAGGATGACGGCGTAGACCTTGGTGACCTCGGCGACCGCGAAAGGCGCGGCGATCAGAACGAAGATCACGTAGGGGTTCAGCGAGACGATCCACGCCTCGATCCGGTGGATCAGCTTCAGGCTCGACAGCCAGCGCGTCAGCGGGCCGAACAGCGGCCGCACGATCGCGTCGAGCACGACGAAGAAGCCGACGACGAGCTCGGCCAAGATCTCGAGGACGCTGCGCAGAAGGCTCTGTCTACGGGTGTTCAAGGAAACCTCGATCGGTTGGGACGACGATTGTCGGGTCGGCGACCGGGTCGTCAAGTGCCCGGTAATCGTCATGAGGTAGGGTGCAACCGAAGCAAGGCGATTTCGCGCCGATCGGTGACCCGATGACCTTTCTTACCGGCGCACAGCCGTCGGCCCGGCGTGCGGCCATCGGCGCCGGCTGGCACCCTCTCCTGCTGGCGCTCGGCGCGACCGCGCTGACCCTGGTGATGAGTGCGTCCACCGCGGGCTACACCCTGCGCGGCGGCTTCGGCGATCCCGACGATGCCATGCGCCTGGTCGAGGTGCGGTCCTGGCTCGGCGGCCAAGGCTGGTACGATCTTTCCGCCCATCGCCTCGATCCGCCGCTTGGGGCCTTGATGCACTGGTCTCGGCTGGTCGACCTGCCGACCGCGGCACTGATCAAGCTGTTCTCGGTCGCCGTCGACAGTCCCACGGCTGAGCACTGGGCCTGCGTCGCGGTGCCGACCCTGTGGCTGCTCGGCCTCTATCTCGCGATGGGCCGGCTCGCCGGCGTGCTCGCTGGTGCGGCCGCTCGCCCGATCGCAATTCTCGGCACCCTGCTCAGCGGCGCCGCGCTCGTCGCCTTCCTGCCCGGGCGCATCGGCCATCACGCGCCGGAGACCGTCGTCCTCGTCCTCGCGGTGGCCGCGGCGCTCGCCAGCCTCGATCAGGGGCACGCGCGGCAGGCCGCCGTCGCCGGCATGCTGGTCGCGCTCGGCCTCGCCATGGTCCTGGAGACCTTGCCGTTTCTCGGCGCGCTCTGCGCGATCATGGTGGCGTTCTGGATCGTCCGCGGCGAGGCGTTTGCCTCGGCCCTGTCCTGGTTCGGCCTCGGCCTTGCCGTGGCCCTCCCGGCGCTCTTCCTGGTGGACGTGGCCCCGGCGCAATGGCTGGCGCCGATCTGCGACGAGATGGGCGCGGCGCATCTCGGCGCCGGCCTGATCGGCGGGCTCGGCGCGATCGCCTTGGCCCGCGCCTCGGCCAGGCTGGCATCGCCGGGCCGGCGCGCGGCGGCCGCGATGCTCGTCGGCGCCCTGGTGCTGCTCTACCTCGTCCTCGCCTACCCCAGCTGCCTGGGCAGCCCGTTCGCCGGGGTCGATCCGCTGGTGCGGACGCTCTGGCTCGACAACGTGGTGGAATCGAAGCCGCTCGCGCAGTTCGTCCAGGGCCGCACGATGATGAGCGTCGCGCTCTTCACGCCGCTCGTTCTCGGCCTCGTCGGCAGCCTGCACGCCGTCTTCATGGCCAAGAGAACGGCGCAGAGCGCGACGGCGCTGCGCTTCGCGGCGATCGCGGCGCTGACGGCGCTCGGGCTGGCGCTGACCTTCTGGCAGATGCGCGTCGTCGGCAGCGTGACGCCGCTGGCGTTGTGCGGTGGCGTGCATCTCGTGCTTGTCTGGCGGGATCGGCTCGCGGCGCGCGGGCTGGCGCTGCTCGCCGCCTTCGCGCCGCTGCTCATCCTGCCGTTCACCTCGACCGGCCTGGCCGTCGCGCTGCCGGACGACGCCCACGCCGGCAGCGGGCCGAAAGTCGCCTGCCTCGCGCCCGAGTCCTTGACGCCGCTGGCCGCGCTCGGGCCGGGTCGCGTCGTCGCGCCGATCAACCTCGGCTCGCATCTCCTCGTCGCGACGCCGCTCGACGTGTTCGCCGCGCCCTACCACCGCAACAACGACGGCAACCGCTTCATGATGGACGTCTTTTTGGCGACGCCCGAGAAGGCGCGGACGATGCTCGCGGCGCGCGGCGCGACCTATGTGGTGACCTGCGGTGGCGAGACGGCGAACCTCGCGGCCCGTGCGCCGGACGGGCTCGCGGCGCGGCTCGCGACAGGTGCGATCCCCGCCTATCTCCGGCGCGTCCCTGTCCCCGGCAGCCCGTACGACGTCTTCGCGGTTACGTCTTCGCAGTGACGTCGGCCCGCTAGCGCCCTATGTCCCGGTGCCCGACACCGAGGAGATCAGATGGCCGCGCTTCCCGATCGCATGCAGCAGATCGTCTTCGACGGCGGCGGGGGCCCCGACGTGATCCGGGTCGCCGAGGCGCCGGTGCCGCGCCCAAGCGAGGGCAAGGTGCTGATCGAGGTCGCGGCGGCGGGCGTCAACCGGCCCGACATCTTCCAGCGCGCCGGCGCCTATCCGCCACCGCCGGGCGAGAGCGCGATCCCGGGCCTCGAGGTCTCCGGCCGCGTCGCCGCGGTCGGCCCGGGCGTCGAGGGCCTCAAGGAGGGCGACGCCGTCTGCGCGCTGCTCGGCTCGGGCGGCTATGCGGAATACGCGCTCGCCGACGCGCCGCTCTGCCTGCCCGTGCCGAAGGGCATGAGCCTCGTCGACGCCGGCGGCATCCCGGAGAATTATTTCACCGTCTTCGACAACGTCTTCCTGCGCGGCCACCTGAAGCCGGGCGAGCGCTTCCTCGTCCACGGCGGCTCCAGCGGCATCGGCTCGACGGCGATCCAGCTCGCGCACGCGTTCGGCGCGGAAGTCTTCGCGACGGCCGGCTCGGAGTCGAAATGCGCCTTCTGCCGCACGCTCGGCGCCGACCATGCGATCGACTACAAGACCCGGGACTTCGTCGCCGAGATCAAGGCGATCACCGAGAAGCGCGGCGTCGACGTGATCCTCGACATGGTCGGCGGCCCCTACCTCCCGCGCAACATCTCGATCCTGGCGATGGAGGGCCGCCTCGTGCAGATCGCCTTCCTCGGCTCGCCGATCACGGAGATGCTCGACTTCACCTCGGTGATGGTGCGCCGCCTGGTGCTCACCGGCTCGACGCTGCGGCCGCGCTCGCTGGCGCTGAAGGCCGAGGTGGCGCGGCAGGTGCGCGAGCGCGTGATGCCGCTGCTCGATGACGGCAAGGTGAAGCCGATCATCCACGCCACCTTCCCTCTGATCGAGGCGCGCCAGGCGCACGAGATGATGGAATCCTCCGCCCATCTCGGGAAGATCCTCCTCGTGACAGGCAAATGACGGATCCAAATGACGGATAACTGGCGGCAGCTTAACGGTGACTCGTGCGTTAGGGCTCCCGACGGGTGGGGCTCGCGGCGAAATGCGCGCCTCCTGGCCGCCCGTCCCTCGTCGCGCGTCCGCTCTGGTCGCCGCGACGACGATCTTTCAGGCCGATGGAGACCAATCGATGAGCATTTTCGGCACCATCATGGGCAAGATCTTCGGCTCGACCCCCGCCGAGGCGGCCCCCGCATCGCCGCCGGCCGGCGACGCCTCCCCGGCTCCCAGCAGCCCGGCTCCGGCCGGCGGCACGACGTCGTCGTCCACGCCGGCCCCTTCAGCTCCGGCTTCGGGCGGCGCGGCGCCTTCGACGGCTCCGGCCTCGGTCGATGTCGCGGCGGTGCTCGACGGCATGGATTCGGGCGGCCAGACGCTCGACTGGCGCCACTCGATCGTCGACCTCATGAAGCTCCTGCACATGGATTCGAGCCTCACCGCCCGTAAGGAGCTCGCCCACGAGCTGAACTACACCGGCGACACCGGCGATTCGGCCACGATGAACATCTGGCTGCACAAGCAGGTGATGCAGAAGCTCGCCGAAAACGGCGGCAAGCTGCCGGCCGACATGCACTGACGAGTACCCGCGGCGTCGCCCACCAGCGGCGCCGCACCCTGCGGCTTGTGCGCAGGCGCGCCCTGTCGCACAGAGACGCATGACTGCTGCGCCACAGCTCGCATCCTCCGCCTCCGGCGAGATCCGCGCGCGCTTTTCGGCCAATCCTCACACGACATCGCTGGAACGGCTGCACGAGAGCGGCGGCCTCAGGCTGCGCCGCGTGCGCGGCCCGCGCTGCGAGACGATCATCGTCAACACCGCGGGCGGAATCGTCGCCGGCGATCAGCTCGCGGTCTCGATCGATCTCGGCGCCCACGCCGACGCGACGGTGAGCAGCGTCGCCGCCGAAAAAGTCTATCGCTCGGCCGGCCCCGAAGCCTCCATCACCACCAGGCTCGCACTTGCGCCCGGCGCGCGCCTCGCCTGGATCCCGCAGGAGACCATCCTGTTCGACGGCGCGCGGCTCGCGCGCCGCGTCGACATCGACGTCGCGGCCGATGCGCGGCTCGTCGTCGCCGAGATCCTCGTGCTGGGCCGGCTCGCGCGCAGCGAGACAGCGATGTCCGGCATACTACGCGACGACTGGCACGTCCGGCGTGACGGTCGCCTCGTCTTCGCGGAGGCGACGCGGCTCGACGGCGCGATCGGCGCGCTGCTCGATCGCCCCGCCCTCGGCGGCGGCGCGCGGGCGATTGCCCTGATGCTGGTCGCGGCGCCGGACGGCGCGGCGCTCGTCGAGCCGCTGCGCGCCGCCTTCGCCCCGCACGCCGATGTCGAGGCGGGTGTCAGCGCGCGCGATGGCATCGTGGTTGCGAGGGCGCTGGCGGGCTCGCCCGAGCGGCTGCGGGCGGCTATGATCGCCGCGCTCGCCTGTGCGGGCATCGACCCGCTGCCCCGTTCTTGGAGCTAGGGCGCGTGGAGCTAGGAGCAACATGCAGCTGACCCCCCGCGAGAAGGACAAGCTCCTCATCGCCATGGCCGCCGAGGTCGCGCGCAAGCGCCTGGCGCGCGGCGTCAAGCTCAACTACCCCGAGGCGATCGCGCTGATCACCGATTTCGTGGTCGAGGGCGCGCGCGACGGGCGCACCGTGGCCGAGCTGATGGAGGCCGGCGCGCATGTCGTCACCGCCGAGCAGGTGATGGACGGGATCGCGGCGATGATCCACGACGTCCAGGTCGAGGCGACGTTTCCGGACGGCACCAAGCTCGTCACCGTGCACGAGCCGATCCGCGGCGCGGCCGACACGCTGGTCCCCGGCGAGATCGCGGCGGCCGACGGCGAGATCGTGATGAACGCCGGCGCGGAGGTCACCGAGCTCTCCGTCGCCAACACCGGCGACCGGCCGATCCAGGTCGGCTCGCACTACCATTTCGCCGAGACGAACGCCGCCCTGCAGTTCGACCGCGCCGCCGCGCGCGGCAAACGCCTCGACATCGTCGCCGGCACGGCCGTGCGCTTCGAGCCGGGCCAGACGCGCAGCGTGCGCCTGGTCCCGCTCGGCGGCACGCGCGAGGTGCACGGGTTCCGGGGCGAGGTGATGGGGGCGTTGGGCGATTAGGTTCGGCCGAAATGCTCACGATCCGCCTTTGACATCGAACGAATTAAGTTGATATCAACGCTTCGCGGCGAGCGGACGGAGGGCCTCCATGGGCAAGGTGCGGGTAGCCGGTTTCGGCGTGTCCATCGACGGCTTCGGCGCCGGCCCGGACCAGAGCCTGGCGCATCCGCTCGGCAAGCGCGGACCGGAGCTGATGAGCTGGTTCTTCCCGACGCGGACCTTCCGGTCGATGGTCGGCAAGGACGGCGGCACCGACGGGACCGACGATCGGTTCGCCCGCGCCGCGATGGACAACTTCGGCGCCTTCATCCTCGGCCGCAACATGTTCGGCCCGGCCGGCGACGATTGGGGCGGCCCCGACTGGAAGGGCTGGTGGGGCAACAATCCGCCGTATCACGCGCCGACCTTCATCCTCACACATCATGCCCGGGCGCCAATCGTGATGGAGGGCGGGACGACCTTCCATTTCGTCACCGACGGGATCGAGGCGGCGCTCGCCCAGGCCAAGTCCGCCGCTGGCGACGCGGACGTGAAGATCGGCGGCGGCGTGTCGACGGTCCGCCAGTACCTGCTCGCAGGATCGATCGACGAGGTGCACCTGGCGCAGTCGCCCGTCGTTCTGGGCCGCGGCGAATCCCTGTTCGCCGGCCTCGACCTTGCGGGTCTCGGCTATCGCGTGGCCGAGACGGTCCCAACGGAGTTGGCGACCCACGTCCTGCTGACGCGCTGACGATCGGGAGCGGACCGGCCTACCCTTTTATCGGATCGGCCCCAACAGCCGCGCATACTCGGCCTCGGGCACGCCGTAGCTGTCGCCCGCGGTCTCCGCGAGGCGCTCGCGATCGCGGATCTCGATCCGGCCGCGAACCGCATGGATAATTCCGACGCCCTCGAGATGGTGGATCGCGTCGGTGACGCCGGAGCGCCGGACGCCGAGCATGATGCCGAGGAACTCATGCGTGAGGAAGAGATCGTCGCCGTCGATGCGGTCGTGGCACATCAGGAGCCAGCGCGCCAGGCGCTCGCCGATCACGCCGCTGCCGTTCGACAATGCCGTGTAGCCGGTTTGGACGGTGAACACCTGCATGTAGCGCAGCAGGAGCGCGTTCAGGCTGGGGCTTTGCCGCTGCGCGGCCGCGAAGGCTGCGGACGGGATGCGCATGCCCGTCCCTTCGACCTGGACGAAATGCTCGTAGGGCGTGCGGTCGACTCCGGCGACCAGCGCCGCCGGGCCGAACCCCTCACGTCCGTAGATGCCAACCTCGAGCCGCCGATTGTCCTCTGTGATCGCCACCTGAGAGACGATGCCCGTTTCGGGAAAACAGACGTGATCTATGAACTGCCCAGATTCCGCGAGCACCAAGCCTCGCTTGAGGTCGATGACTTCCAGATGCGGCTCGAGCAGTGCGAAGTCACCGGCCGACATACGGCGCAATAAGAGATTGCATACAGTGGATTGTGTTGCGACCTGAGACATGCTCCCCCCTCGGATGTGGCGGGAGCTCAAGCCTCTCTCAGGCGCTTGGGCCTGATTGTGCCAAGCGATGGCGCACCCTGCGACCAATTTGAAGGCCAGCGCAACGACGGCGGCTCTTGTGTCCGGTTTCTGACGCTTCTATCGAAGGCCTTCCGCAACATTTGCAAGGGCCGTAAGCAGTCTCGATGACCTCCGAGACTCCAGGCCCGGAGCTCCTGCTGCAAAGCTTGCCGGACGATGAGCGCCGGACGGTCGAGCTCGAAGCCAAGGCCAAGCATTTCAAGGTCGGCGACATCGTCGTCCGGCAGGGCGAGCCGGCCGAGGCCGTGCACGTTCTGCTGGAGGGGCTGATCGCCCGCGCGCGGGTTCTCGCGGATGGCCGGCGCCAGATCATCGGCCTGCTCGTGCCGGGCGATTGCTGCGACCTGCAGGAGTGCCTGCAAGGGCGCAGCGACAGCACCTTCGTCGCGTTGGCGGACAGCGCCGTCGTGCTGGTCGCCCGCGACGTGGTGCTCGCGTGGAGCGAGACGCGGTTCGCCGTGATGCGCTTCCTCTGGCAATCGGCTCTCGGCCGCGAGGCGATCCTCAGCGAATGGGTGGTGAACCTCGGTTGCCGCTCTGCCACCGAGCGGATGGCGCATCTGTTCTGCGAGCTGCTAGTGCGGCTGCAGGCCGTCGGGCTGGCGCTCGACGGTGAGTACGATCTCCCGCTCCGCCAGACCGAGCTGGCCGAGATCGCAGGCCTGTCGACCGTGCACGTGAACCGGACGCTGCAGGCCCTGCGCGGCGACGGGCTGATCGAGCTGAAGGCCCATCGCCTGAAGATCCTCGACGTCGACCGCCTGAAGGCGCGCGCGACCTTCGATGCCGGCTATCTCGCGCGCGAGCATTTGGGCGCGATCGTCCCCGACCGCCTGGCGTAAGACCTCGACGGACGGGCGCCGGCGGCGCTAACGTCGCCGCTTGTTCGAGCGGAGGGCGCTTTGCCGCAAACCATGACCGGCACGATCATCGCGGTAAGCGCCACCGCGACACACGGCTTTTCGAAAGAACCGCGCGACGCGATCACTTTGCTGGCCGGCCTCGGCGTCGAGGGCGACGCCCATTGCGGCACGACGGTCCAGCACCTCTATCGCATAGGCAAGGACCCGACCGCGCCGAACCTCGCTCAGGTGCACTTCCTGCCCGTCGAGCTGTTCGCCGAGATGGCCGCGCTCGGCTTCATGCTCGCGCCGGGCGACATGGGCGAGAACGTGTTGACGGAAGGCCTCGACCTGGTGACCCTTCCGACGGGCACTCTGTTCGCGATCGGCGACGTCGTGGTCGAGATTTCCGGCATCCGCGACCCGTGCAAGAAGATCGACGCGCTCGGCCACGGCCTGACCAAGGCGATGTTCGGCCGCGAGCCCGATGGCAGCCTCCGGCGGAAAGCCGGCATCATGGGGGTGGTGCGCAAGGGCGGAACGGTGAAGCCGGGTGATGTGATTCAGGTGACGCTTCCGGCGGAGCCGTACCGGCGGCTCGAGGTGGTGTAGGGCGCGGCGCTACGTGGTAGGTGGCGACGAAGGTCCGGAATTTGCTCCTCGATGAGCGGAGACAGCCCATGCCCGCCACCCTTCCCCGTGCCGCCTATGCCGACATGTTCGGCCCCACCGTGGGCGACCGCGTGCGGCTCGCCGACACGACCCTCTTCATCGAGGTCGAGCGCGACTTCACGATCCACGGCGAGGAGGTGAAGTTCGGCGGCGGCAAGGTGATCCGCGACGGCATGGGGCAAGGCCAGACAACGCGGGCGCAGGGCGCGCCGGACACGGTGATCACCAACGCGCTGATCCTCGATCATTGGGGGATCGTGAAGGCCGACATCGCGCTGAAGGACGGGCGCATCGCCGCCATCGGCAAAGCCGGCAATCCGGCGATCCAGCCGGGCGTGACGATCCCGATCGGCCCCGGCACCGAGATCATCGCCGGCGAGGGCAAGATCATCACCGCGGGCGGGATGGATTCGCACATCCACTTCATCTGCCCGCAGCAGATCGAGGAGGCGCTGGCCTCGGGCGTCACCACCATGCTCGGCGGCGGCACCGGGCCGGCGACCGGCACCTACGCCACCACCTGCACGCCCGGCGCCTGGCACCTCGCGCGGATGATCGAGTCGGCCGATGCCTTCCCAATGAACCTCGGCTTCGCCGGCAAGGGCAATGCGGCGACGCCCGGCGGCCTCGTCGAGCAGGTGGAAGGCGGGGCGTGCGCGCTGAAGCTGCACGAGGATTGGGGGACGACGCCGGCGGCGATCGACTGCTGTCTCTCCGTCGCCGACGACCACGACATCCAGGTGATGATCCACTCGGATACGCTGAACGAGTCGGGCTACGTGCAGGACACGATCGCTGCCTTCAAGGGCCGCACGATCCACGCCTTCCACACCGAGGGCGCGGGCGGCGGCCACGCGCCGGACATCATCACGGTCGCGGGCCTGCCCAACGTGCTGCCCTCCTCGACCAACCCGACGCGGCCGTTCACCCGCAACACGCTCGACGAGCACCTCGACATGCTGATGGTCTGCCATCACCTCGACCCGTCGATCCCGGAAGATCTCGCCTTCGCCGAGAGCCGGATTCGCGGCGAGACGATCGCGGCGGAGGACATTCTGCACGACATCGGCGCGCTCTCGATGATGAGCTCGGATAGTCAGGCCATGGGCCGCGTCGGCGAGGTCATCATCCGCACCTGGCAGACGGCCGACAAGATGAAGCGCCAGCGCGGCGCACTCGCCGGCGACGGGGCGGCAGACAATGCCCGCGCGAAACGCTACGTGGCGAAATACACGATCAATCCGGCGATCGCGCATGGCGTGTCGAAGCATGTCGGCTCGGTGGAAGTCGGCAAGCTCGCCGACCTGGTGGTTTGGACCCCCGCCTTCTTCGGCGTGAAGCCCGACCTCGTGCTGAAGGGCGGCGTGATCGCGATGGCCGCGATGGGCGACCCCAACGCCTCGATCCCGACGCCGCAGCCGGTGCATTACCGCCCGATGTTCGGCGCTTACGGGGCGACGCTGGCGTCGACCTCGCTGACCTTCGTGTCGAAGGCCTCGCTCGACAAGGGGCTCGCGTCGCGCCTGCGCACGGCGCGCAGGCTGGTGCCGGTGGAAAACACGCGCGGCGGCATCTCGAAAGCGAGCATGGTGCACAACGACGCGACGCCGGCGCTGACGGTCGACCCCGAGACCTACCGCGTCGAGGCGGATGGTCAGCACCTGACCTGCGAGCCCGCGCACGAGCTGCCGATGGCGCAACGGTACTTTTTGTTTTGAGGCGGACTTCCCTTCTCCCGCAAGCGGGAGAAGGGAGGGGGCTGCGGCCTCTACTGCGCCGCGACCGCCTCGTCGCCCATCGCAGGATAGTCGACGTAGCCCTCCGGCCCCTGGCTGTACCAGGTCTTCGCCACGTCCTTGTTCAGCGCGGCGCCCTTGGCGAGGCGCGCCGGCAGGTCCGGGTTGGCGAGGAACGGGCGGCCGAAGGCAATGGCGTCGACGAGGCCGGTCGCCATCGCCGCCGCGGCGCGGGCGCCGTCGTAGTCGGAATTGAGGATCAGCGGGCCTTTGAACACCTCGCGGATCGCCGGCGCCACCGGCGGCGTCGACGGCTTGCCGAACGTGCCTTCGGGAATCGGCTCGCGCATCTCGAGGAAAGCGATGCCGATCTCCGAGAGCGCCGCCGCCGCCGCGACGAAGAGCGCGGGCGCGTTCGAATCGTCGACGCCCTGGATCGCGCCGTTTGGCGACAGGCGCACGCCGGTGCGATCGGCGCCGATCGTGTCGACCACCGCCTGCGTCACCTCGCGCAGCAGCCGCGTGCGGTTCGCGATGGAACCGCCGTAGCCGTCGGTGCGCAGGTTGCTACCGTCGCGCAGGAATTGGTCGATGAGATAGCCGTTCGCGGCGTGGATCTGCACGCCGTCGAAGCCCGCGGCCATCGCGTTGCGCGCGGCGCGGCGGTAGTCCTCAAGCACGGCCGGGATCTCGTCCTCGCGCAGCGCGCGGGCTTCCACGTAAGGCTGCTTGCCGTCGTAGGTATGCGCATTGTCGGGCGCCGTCGTCGCCGAGGCCGACACCGGCTGGCCGCCGCCGAGGCTCGGGTGCACCACGCGGCCCATGTGCCAGAGCTGGGCGACGAAACGCCCGCCCGCGTCATGCACCGCCTTCACCACAGGGCGCCATGCTTCGACCTGCGCGTCGCTCCACAGGCCCGGCGCGTAGGGCCAGCCGAGACCCTGCTGGCTGATGCCGGTCGCCTCCGAGATGATGAGGCCGGCGCTGGCGCGCTGCGCGTAATAGTCCGCCATGATCGGCGTCGGCACGTGCGCGCGGGTCGCGCGGCCCCGCGTCAGCGGCGCCATCAGGATACGGTTTGGCGCCTCGATCGCCCCGAGGCGGATCGGATCGAATAGAGTGGGCATGAGCTCTCCGGTCGCAGAAAGGCGCCCGAGGGCGCCACAGGCCTATGGATATTATACCGTTAGGTAGCTCTTGCCACACGCCGCGGGCGCAAGGGTCCGATGCGGCGCGCGCAGGTCGCGCACGGCACCCCATATGAACCCCGCGCGCCACGTGCTATCGGGCGCGCCCCGCCTTCCTTCCAGCCCTCGTTCCGGGAGCCCGCGTGCCCTCTGTCATCTCGATCGCCGGTCTCACAAAGACCTATGCGTCGGGCTTCCAAGCCTTGAAAAACGTCGACCTCGAGATCGCGCCGGGCGAGATCTTCGCGCTGCTCGGACCCAACGGCGCCGGCAAGACGACGCTGATCTCGACCGTCTGCGGCCTGATCAACCCGACCGCCGGGCGGATCACCGTCGCCGGCCACGAGATCCAGCGCGACTTCCGCGCGGCGCGCAAGAAGATCGGCCTGGTGCCGCAGGAGATCTCGACCGACGCTTTCGAATCGGTGCGCGCGACGGTGAGCTATTCGCGCGGCCTGTTCGGCAAGCGCGCCGATCCCGGCTACATCGAGAAGGTGCTGCGCGACCTGTCGCTATGGGAGAAGCGCGACTCGCCGATCATGACGCTCTCGGGCGGCATGAAGCGCCGCGTGATGATCGCCAAGGCGCTGTCGCACGAGCCCGAGATCCTGTTCCTCGACGAGCCGACCGCCGGCGTCGACGTCGAGCTGCGCCGCGACATGTGGGCGATGGTGCGCGGCCTGCGCGAGCGCGGGACCACCATCATCCTCACCACCCATTACATCGACGAGGCGGAGGAGCTGGCCGATCGCGTCGGCGTCATCGCCAACGGCGAGATCATCCTCGTCGAGGACAAGGCGGCCTTGATGAAGAAGCTCGGCAAGAAGCAGCTGACGCTGAACCTGCAGCAGCCGCTCGATGCGATCCCCGCGGGCCTCGTCGCCTACGGCCTGGAGCGCCGCGCCGACGGCTGCGAGCTCGTCTACACGTTCGACACGCAGGCCGAGGAGACGGGCATCGCACCGCTGCTGCGCGATCTCGAGGCGTCCGGGGTGAGCCTGAAGGACCTCAACACGAAGCAGAGCTCGCTCGAGGACATCTTCGTCAGCCTCGTAAGCACACGGTGAGGAACCCAACGGCATGAATCTCATCGGTGTCTTCGCGATCTACAAGTTCGAGATGCGGCGCTGGGTGCGCACCGCCGGGCAGAGCGTGATCGCGCCCGTGCTCTCCACCGCGCTCTATTTCATCGTGTTCGGCTCGGCGATCGGCTCGCGCATCTCGAGCGTCGACGGCATCAGCTATGCTGCCTTCATCGTGCCCGGCCTCACCATGCTGAGCCTCTTGACGCAGAGCATCTCGAATGCCGCCTTCGGCATCTACATCCCGAAGTGGAACGGCACGGTCTACGAGCTGATGTCGGCGCCGGTCGCCTGGTACGAGGTGGTCGCCGGCTACGTCGGCGCCGCGGCGACGAAATCGATGCTGCTCGGGCTCATCATCCTGATCACGGCGCGGTTCTTCGTCACCTACGAGATCGCGCATCCGGTCTGGATGGCGACGTTCCTGGTGCTGATCGCCGTCACCTTCAGCCTGTTCGGCTTCATCATCGGCGTCTGGGCGAAGGACTTCGAGCGGCTGCAGATCGTGCCGCTGCTGATCGTCACCCCGCTCACGTTCCTCGGCGGCTCGTTCTACTCGATCTCGATGCTGCCGCCGTTCTGGCAGAAGGTGACGCTGGTCAACCCGGTGGTCTATCTCGTCTCCGGCTTCCGCTGGAGCTTCTACGGCGCCTCCGACGTCGGCGTCGGGCTGAGCCTGGCGATGACGCTGGTGTTCCTCTCGGCGTGCCTCGCCGTGGTCTGGTGGATGTTCCGCACGGGGTACCGCCTGCGGCCCTGAGGAGGGCTGCCGGCGCTGCGGCCTCCGTCGGCTTTCGCGTCTCGACAGACCCCATCGCCTTCAAAGGCGGGAGCCCCTACCGCCGCGGCGGCGGTAGCGCGATCGGCGAGTCGAACACCGGCCCATGCATTGGCGCGGGCGTGGGCACCGGCGCGAGGCGACCGAGGCGCGGCGGCTCAATCTCGCGCGGCTCGATCCCGCGCGGCTCGATCGTTCTTGGCCCGATCCCGCCGTGGCTGCCGAACGGGCGCAGCAGCACCGCGTCCTCGTGCCCGTCGCGGCCGACGACATATTGCAGGAAATAGACTTCCCCCGGCAGGGTGGCGGCCATCCGCCGGTCGAGCGCGACCGGCAGGCAGCCATCGAAGGCCTGGGTGAACCTGCCGATCGCCTTGGCGCGGTCCTGCGGCGCGCCGGTGAAGCCGAGCCACGTGGTGCGCGGGCCGCCGACCAGGCCGCCCCTGGCGTTCATCGAGAAATAGAAGGTCACGCGGGTGTTGGCCGCCGCGCTCGGCGGCGTGAAGCAGCCGGCGAAATGGTCCCGCAGGTCGCGCAGGCTCGCCGCCGGCCGCGCGCCCTGGTCCGCCCAAGCCGGACCAGCCACGAGCGCAAGGACGAGGAGCAGGCCGGGACGGTGGGGGAGCATGCGCCCCTCATCGCGCGCGAAGCCGATTGCCGCAAGACTGCGGATCGATCCCGGCCCTCGTTCGTTCGCCGGTCCACGCAAAGGAGCAAATCGATGGCGGACGACAAATTGGCACAGAAGCGCAACACGGGCGGCGCGCCCGTCGAGGCCGAGCTGAACCACGTGCGCGAGAAGACCTATGACGCGCCGAAGACGCCCGAGCCGGTGCGCGAGGAGAAGAGCAAGCTCCCCGAGAACACGACTCGCGACAAGGTGCGCGACGGGATGGGTGAGGCAAAGGACAGGGTGGAGGACGAGGTGCGCAAGCACTCCTGAGCGCGGCGCGGCGCGTTTACGCTTCCGTCACCATTCGCGCGCGGGTCACGCAGGCCACATGGCTGGCGTGCCCCTCGCGCAGCCGTTTCGCCTTGCCCCTGACATAGATTCTGGTTTGAGTACCATCGGCTCGGTTCAATCGCCACGCCGCCCTCTCGCATACCAGAACCTCTCGGGAGACCGCCTTGCGGGCCGCGCCCACCTCGTTCCTGTTCATCGTGCTCATGAGCCTGCTCGGCGCCCTTTCGGCGTTCGCGACCGACATGTCGCTCGCCGCGCTGCAGCCGATGGCGCACGATCTCCAGGTGGCGCCGGCGACGATCGGCCTGTCGCTCTCCGCCTTCATGCTGAGCTTCGCGATCTCGCCGCTGATCTACGGCCCGCTGTCGGACCGGTTCGGGCGCCGCCCGGTCGCGCTGCTCGCCTGCTTCGTCTACGTCATCGGCGGCCTCGGCTGCTGCTTCGCCCCGAGCCTGCCGTCGCTGCTTCGTCTGCCGCTTCGTGCAGGGCATGGGCGGCGGCGCACGGCCGCTCGGCCTCGCCATCATCGGCGACCATTTCAAAGGCGCGGCGCAGCGCGAGAAGATGTCCTACGTCTCCGCGCTCAGCCTGCTGGCGCCGCTGCTGGCGCCGTCGATCGGCGCGCTGCTGATGGGATTCGGCGGCTGGCGCATGATCTACGCCTTCCTCACCGTCACCGGCGCGCTCGCGCTGGTCCTGGTGTGGTGGCGGCTCGATGAATCGCTGCCCGAGGCGCGTCGCGTGTCGATGGCGCCGCGCGACCTCGCGCGGCACTACACGGCGGTGTTCCGCAACCCGCGCTCGCTCGGCTTCACGCTGATCGCGATCGCGATGTTCGGCGTGATCTTCTCCTACGTGTCGGGCTCGCCCTACGTGATGATCGGCGCCTTCCATCTGACGCCGACGCAGTACGGGCTGACCTTCATGCTCAACTCGTCTGGCCTGCTCGTCGGCAACCTCGTCAACGCCCGGCTCAACAAGCGCGGCATGCCCCCGGTGAAGCTGCTCGTCGGCGGCCTGACGCTCGTCGTCACCGGCACGCTCGCCCTGCTGGCGCTGACGCTGGCGGGCGAGCCGCGGCTCGTCGCCTTCCTGCCGTTCCTTGTCCTGCTGATGATGGGCTGCTCGATCACCAACGTGAACGCGATGCAGCTTGCCATCGAGCCGCTGCTGCACATCGCCGGCACGGCCAGCGCCGCGGTGGTGTCGGCCCAGCTCGTCTCCGGCGCGTTGGCCGGCTACGTGGTGGCGACGGCCTACGACGGCCGCACGCCACTCTCGACGGTCGCCAGCATGGCGGTGTTCGGGCTCGTGGCGCTGTTCGCCTTCCTGCTCCGCCCGCGCGTTGCCGAGATGGCGGTGCCGGTGCAGCCCGCGCGAGCGTAGGGGCGGATCTCCTACCCGGCATAGGAAGGGACACCCCTCCCCCTTGCGGGGAGGGAAAGCAGACGACCGGCATTCGCGATCTTTGCAATGCGCAGCAGTCGCACTCTATCCGAGCGCGCTCGCGACGATTCGCCTGACCCCCGCGGCGTCCATGTCCGCGAACGCCCTTGCCATCGAGCCACCGGCGTCGATGCCGCGGGTGGCGTCCTCGATCAGATAGGTCTCGAACCCGGCGCCCGCGGCGTCGATCGCGGTCCAGGCGGCGCAGAAGTCGGTGGCCAGCCCGACGACGAAGACGCGGGCGATGCCCAGCTCGCGCAGGTAGCCGGCGAGGCCCGTCGGCGTTGCACGGTCGGCCTCCTTGAAGGCCGAATAGCTGTCGAGCTGCACCCGGTGTCCCTTGCGGATGACGAGTCGCGCGTGCGGGATGTCGATCGCATCGGCGATCGCGGCGCCTGATGTCTCCTGCAGGCAATGGTCCGGCCACAGCACCTGGTCGCGGCCGTCGGGCAGCGCGACCGTCTCGAGCGGCGCCTTGCGATGCGTCGAGGCGAACGAGACGTGGCCGGCGGGGTGCCAGTCCTGCGTCAGCACGACATGCGCAAAGCGCCGCGCCAGCGCGTTGATCGGCGCGATGACGGCATCGCCGTCCGGCACCGCCAATGAGCCGCCGGGCAGGAAATCGTTCTGCACGTCGACGACGATGAGGGCGTCGGTGGCGCCGAGGGAGGTGAGGCTGTCGCTGGGCATGCGACGGATATGGCCAGGACGGCCGCTGCCGGCGCGGAACCCGTCCTGCGACATAATATCGCATTAACCTTGCGTGTCACACCGCTGTTGTGCTCGGAACAAGGGAGGCGGCGATGCTCGATGCGATGGTATCCGGCGCGGCAGTGTTCGAGCCCGAGGAGGTCGAGGTTCTGGCAACAGCCTGCACCCTCGCCGGGAAGACGCTCAAGGACGAGATCCAGGACGACCCGGCGGGTGCGCCACAGATCGCGCGTCTCGTTCACAATCTCGGTCGCAGCCGGCTTCGCCTCAAGCGGCGCCTCGCCACGGCGAGCGATGCCAAGGTTCTGGCCGACGAGGCGGTCGAGTTGTTCCTCTATCTGCGCGGCAAGACGCAGGAGCCGGTCGAGGAGAGCGTGTTGCGGCCGCCGCCGCGCGTGATCCCGATCTTTCCGGCCGCGCTGCGGGCGGAGCCCGACACCATCTTCAGGTCGCGGGCGAAATAAGGTTCGCCCGGGACCGAGGCGGTCACGTGTGATCGGGCTCGACCCCGGCGGCCGCGTCGCCTAGAACGCGGCCGATGTCCGACGCCCTCCCCTGCCCCACCGCCCGCTCGCTCGCGGCTGATCTCAAAGCGGGGAAGACCACATCGGAAGCCGCGATCCGCGAGACGCTGGATCGCATCGCCGCCCATGACCCGGCGCTCGGCGCCTTCACGGTCGTCGGCGCGGAGCCGGCGCTCGAGCAGGCGCGGGCCTGGGACAAGGTGCGCAAGCTCGGCGACAAGGTGCCCCCGCTCGCCAGCGTGCCGCTCGCCGTGAAGGACAACATCGACACCGCCGACCTGCCAACCGGCTATGGCTCCGAGCTCTACGACAAGCACCGGCCGGTGTCGGACGCGGCCTGCGTCGCCCAGGCGCGCAACGCCGGCGCCATCGTCGTCGGCAAGACGGTGACGACGGAATTCGCCTATTACCGGCCCGGCAAGACGGTGAATCCGCACGATCCCGAGCGCACGCCGGGCGGCTCGTCGCAGGGCTCGGCCGCCGCGGTCGGCGCCGGGCTCGTGCCGCTCGCCTTCGGCACGCAGACGGCGGGCTCGATCATCCGCCCCGCGGCCTATTGCGGCGTCGTCGGCTACAAGCCGACCTGGGGGCTGATCCCGCGCGCCGGCGTCAAGGTGATCTCCGACTGGCTCGACACGGTCGGGCTGATCGCGCGCGACGTCGAGGACGCGGCCTTCGCGATCGCCGGCCTCACCGCACGGCCGTCGCTGAAGCCCGAGCCCGGCGGCACCTTCAAGGTCGCCGTGCTGCGCGAGCCCTACCCGGGCCATGCCGAGCCCGAGGCCGTGGTTGCACTTGATCGCGCGATGGCGGCGCTGGAAAAGGCCGGCCACGCCGTGCGCGACCTGCCGAACCCGCCGCAGCTGCAGCAGCTCGCCAAGCTGCAGCGATTGGTGATGGCCTACGAGATGGACAAGGCGCTCGCCGACGAGCGCCGCCGCCACGAGGCCAAGCTGTCGTCGATCCTGAAGTCCTACCTCGATGAGGGCCGCACGATCTCCGCCCGCGCCTACGACCAGGCGATCGCCGCCACGCGCGAGATGATCCGCGACATCGACGCCATCTTCGGCGATGCCGACGTCATCCTCTCGCCGCCGGCGCCCGGCGAGGCGCCGAAGGGCCTGCAGGCGACGGGCGACCCCGCCTTCAACCGCGTCTGGACGCAGCTGCAGCTGCCCTGCCTCACGCTGCCAGCCGGCCACGGGCCGAACAACATGCCGGTCGGCGTCCAGCTCGCCGCGCGCGCCGGGCAGGACGCGCTGCTGTTTTCCGTCGCGCTGGCGACGGAGAGCGCGCTGAAGCGCTGAAGCCGAGATCGGAGAGGCCGGGTCAGGCCGCCCCGGCGGCGAGCCGGAAGCACGTCGCGAAACGGCGGCGATCCGCGGCGCCGATCCCCGCCTCGGCAAAAAGCGGCTCCCACCGCGCGGACACGGTCGCACGGAGCTTCTCGACGATCGCTGCTGCCTCTTCGGCGGGGAGGTCGAAGACCGCGGCTCCCGCGAGAGCGTTGGCGAGGGTGGCCTCACGACTTACTGGCAAACCAAGTGATGCGTCGCTGCGCCAGTCGGCTTATATCGAGCCAGACGAGATGGCCGGGGCGGGCGATGATCACGAGACGACAGTTTGCGGGCGGCGCGACAGGCGTCGCGCTCGCGGCCCTAGCGCCGACAGGCGCCGTGGCCGCGGGCAAGCCGACCGACGTGACCCTCACGGGCTACGCGCTGCCGACGCAATGGCACCCGATCAAGCAGCTGCACAATTGGCCGCTCGACCACACCTGCGTCGCGGCCTCGACGGGCGAGCAATGGGGCTGCTTCGGCCGCACCTATGCCGAGGATCCGTCCGTCGCGACGGCGGTGGCGTCGGGTCCGGGCGACCTGCTCTGGGCCAAGGCGATCGCCGGGCCCGAAGGCTATGCCGGCATCGACTTCGGCGTGACGGGAGTCTGCGACCAGACCTCGAACCGAATCCTGCTGCCGGCCGGCCTGACGGTGAAGAACTCGCCCGGCAACGAGATCGCGACGCTGCTCTGCGGCATCTACGGCCTCAAGCTCGACGCCTTCGTCACGCGGGTTAAGGATGCCGCGCTGGCGGTGAACCGCGAGCATCCCGGCCGTGTCAGCGAGGAGCAGGTCGACACCGCCGTGAAGGCGCTCGGCGGCGGCCTGAAGGACGAATGGGATCTCGTGCGCGCCAACAACGAGCGGTTCATCAAGCCGGTGCTCGGCGCGCAATACGCGATGATCTCGCCGGACATCGACGACGTCTACCTGTCATTCTACTACAAACGGACGGCGCTGGTGCACGCCTACGAACGCGGCAACATCGACAAGAAGGCGCTGGTGCAGAAGGTCAGCATCGGCTTCGTCATGGCGCTGAACGACCTGCGCGACGTCGTCGGCGCCGCAAACTGGGCCAAGATCCTCCCCGTGCCGGCGCAGGATGCCGCCGACTACGTGTTCTACCGCGAGCGGGCCTAGCCCCCGTCATTTCGGGGCGGCGAAGCCGAACCCGGAATGACAATACGGAAGGACCGCTGTCTTCCATTTTCCCGGCCTTCGTAACCGCCAGGCAATATTTCATATTGTAAATAATCGGCATCTTTCGACAGCAGATGCCATGAAAAGATTACGTAACGTCAAGCAGACCAGCGTCGTTCGTCGCTTTGCGCAGGAGACGCGCGCGGCGAGCGCGGTCGAGTTCGGGCTCGTCATCGTGCCGTTCCTCGGGCTGCTGCTGTCGATCTTCGAGACCGGCTTCGTGGTGTGGACCAGCGAGGGGCTGCAGACGGCCGTGTCGGACGCCGCGCGCAACCTGCTGACCGGCACCGCGCAGACGCAGGCGATCACCTCGGCCGACCAGTTCCGCACGACCTACATCTGCCCGGCCACCGGGACGCGCATTCTGCCGAGCTTCATCGACTGCTCGAAGCTCATCATCGACGTGCGCTCGTTTCCGGTCCCCGCCGCGTATTCCGTCTTCACGACGCTCGACGTCGCCAACGATTTCTACAGCGCCAGCGCGACGCGGCTGTTCTGCCCCGGCAATGCCGGCGCGATCACCGTCGTGCGCGTCGCCTATCCGATGCCGGTGTACCTGCCGAC
The DNA here is from genome assembly GCA_965277735.1 of Beijerinckiaceae bacterium. Lineage (GTDB taxonomy): Bacteria > Pseudomonadota > Alphaproteobacteria > Rhizobiales > Beijerinckiaceae > RH-AL1. The sequence continues at coordinate 379,136 of CBDIDO010000003.1, read as the reverse complement.
GATCGCCGGCGCGACGACCGGCACGATCGGAATGGTGATCACGGGGCTCGTCGCCGGCGTGCCGGGCACGACGGGCTATTCGCACCTGCTGCTCGCGACCGCGGTGTTCCAGGCCGAGCCCTATGGCAACGGCACCTACACGCCGCCCGCCGGATGCTGAGGCGTGTCGCAAGGAGGTGGCGCGGCGCGCTCGCCGACCGGCGCGGTGTCGCGGCGGTCGAGTTCGCGCTCATCCTGCCCCTGATCCTGCTCCTCTACGTCGGCGCGGTCGATATGACGCGGGCAGTCCTGCTGGGGCGCCGGCTCGACCTGCTCTCGCGCACGATCTCCGATCTCGTCTCGCAGCAGTCGACGACGACGCCGGTCACCTCGAGCACGGTGTCGCTGATCTTCGGCGCCGCCTCGGCCGTGATGTCGCCCTTCCCCACGAGCGCGCTGAACCTCACCGTCTCGGCGGTCGACATCAAGGCGAACGCCGACGGGACCTGCTGCCAGGCGCTGGTGCGCTGGTCGTTCACGCAGAACGGCACGCTGCGCGCCTGCAAGACGCCGCTCACGCAGGTCGCGGACGGCACCTATGGCACCGCGGCCAATGTGCCGCGCTCGATCATCCTCGCCAACAGCGCCGGCGGCTTCGGCTACACGGCCGGCTCGACCTCGTATCTCATCGTCGCCGACGTCGCCTCGACCTACACGCCGTTCTTCCCGACGCTGCCGGCCCCGCTCGGCAACCCGTCCGACTGGTTCAAGCCCGGCATGCGGCGGACGACCTACATGGTGCCGCGCGCGCCCTCCGGCACGATCACGCTGGCGACGCCGATCACCACGGGCACCGGCCAGAGCGGCGTCGCCTGCTTCTGACGCGCATCCTCGATAAGACTACGGCTGGTCGATCGCCCAGGACACCGAGACCTCGGCCGACAGCGCCTGGCTGCCCGCCTCGACCGGCATCGACGCGGGCGCCGCGACGCGCGCCATGGCCATCGGCGCGGCATAGGCGCGGGCGCGGAACGGCGGCGCCGCCCCCGCGCGCTCGATGACGAGCACGTGGCCGAGCTTCACGCCGGCCGCCTGCGCCATGATCTCGGCCTGCCGCTTTGCATTGGCGACAGCCTCGCCAGCGAGCTTGTCGAGGATCGGCTGCGGATGCTCGATCGAGAAGGCGATGCCGTCGAACGTGTTGGCGCCCTTGTCGATCAGCGCCTGCGCGAGCGTGCCGGCCTTGGCGAGGTCGCGGATGCGGATCGCGACCGTGTTCGATGCGTCGAACCCCGTCGCCTTGCGGCCGATGAAATGGCCGTGCGCGTCCTGCTGGTCCTCGAAGGTCTGCGCGAGCGTGAGCGTCTGCGTCGCGATATCGGCCGGCTTGACGCCCTCCGCCTTGGCCTCGTCGACGATCGCCTGCGCGGCCGTCGCAGTGGCATCGGCCGCGGCCTTGGCGGTCGGCTTGTGGTTGGTCACGCCGAGCGTGATCGTCGCGAGATCGGGTGCCACCTCGGTCGTCGCGCTACCGGCGACGGTGATGCGCGGCGTGTCGTCGAGCGAGGGCGTGTCCTCGTCGTCCTGAGCGCGAGCGACGCCGGCGGCTGCGACGACGAGGGCCAGCGCGAGAACGAGGGGAAGCTTGGGCATCGTGGGGCACCTCCAGCGGGGGTCGACGCGGGAGATGCCCGGTGAGGATGGCCCGAGAAAGGCGCCCGTCATTCCGGGGCGCACAGCCGACGTTCAGAACACGTCCGCATCCGTGCGGCGGCGACCGTGCAGAACGCGCACGATGTCGATAGCGGCACGATTGTCGGCATCTCGCCTCACGCGAGCCTAGCCTTCAACCTCCGTCGCGCCTCCGCCTTCACGTCCTCGAGGGTGGCAAACGGGCTCGGACCGCTGGCGAGCCTTTCTCGTCCGTCGTGTAGTCCAACGCGCCACGGCGCTCCTGCCACTCGCGGACGGCCTCCTGCACGGCCTCGTCGCGCGAGGCGAACTCGCCGGCATCGACGGCCTGGCGCAGATCCTCGGCCATCTGGCGCGGCCTGGCGATCGTCACTGTCTCGGTGTCGGACATCGTGTCCTCCTCGGTCGCCCGCCATTCTGCGCCGGCCGAGCGTGGGCTTCAACCCGGCGCTCATCCGCGGCGGCGCAGCAAAAACTCCGGAATGGCGGCTCAGTGCGCCTCGTCCCAATTGCTCGCGGCCTTGGCGTCGACCTGCAGCGGCACGGAGAGCTGCACGGCGGGGTGCGGCGCCTCGATCATCACGCCGCGCACCACCGCGATCGTCGCCTCGACCTCGGCCTCGGGCACCTCGAAGACGAGCTCGTCGTGCACCTGCAGCAGCATCTGCGCCTTCAGCCCGGCGCGCTCCAGCGCTGAATCCATGCGGATCATCGCGCGGCGGATGATGTCGGCGGCGGTGCCCTGGATCGGCGCGTTGATCGCCGCGCGCTCGTTGAAGGCGCGCTCGGACGGGTTCGAGGCTGTGATGCGCGGATAGTGGCAGCGCCGGCCGAACAGCGTCTCGACATAGCCCTTCGTGCGGCACGTCGCCTTGGTGGCGTCCATGTAGGCGCGGATGCCGGGGAAGCGCTCGAAATAGCGCTTGATGTAGGCGCCGGCCTCTGAGCGATCGATGCCGAGCTGGTTGGCGAGGCCGAAGGCCGAGATGCCGTAGATGATGCCGAAATTGATCGCCTTGGCGCGACGGCGGATCTCGCTCGTCATGCTCTCCATCGGCACCGCGAACATTTCCGATGCCGTCATCGCATGGATGTCGTCGCCGCGCGCGAAGGCCTCCTTCAGCTGCGGGATGTCGGCGATATGCGCGAGCAGCCGCAGCTCGATCTGCGAATAGTCGGCCGACATCAGGAGGTGCCCCGGCGTCGCCACGAAAGCGGTGCGGATCTTGCGCCCCGCCTCGTTGCGCACGGGGATATTCTGCAGGTTCGGCTCGGTGGAGGACAAACGACCCGTCGTCGTCGCCGCAAGCTGGTAGGAGGTGTGGACGCGGCCCTTGTCGTCCATGTGGCCTGGCAACGCGTCGCAATAATTGTTCTTCAGCTTGGTCGTCTGGCGCCATTCCAGCACCTTGCCGGCGAAGGCATTGCCCTCGTCGGCAAGATCCTCCAGCACGCCGGCGGCGGTGGACAAGGCGCCCGTCGCGGTCTTGCGCGCGCTGGTCACGCCCATGCGGCCGAACAGGATGTCGCCGAGCTGCTTCGGCGAGCCGATGTTGAAGCTCGTGCCGGCCATCTCGTAGATCTCGCCCTCGAGCCGCTCGGCCTCCTTGGCGAACTCGCCGGAGAGGCGGCGCAGGATCGTCTTGTCGACGGCGATGCCGCGCCGCTCCATGCGGCCGAGCACCGTGGTCATCGGCCGCTCGAGCGTCTCGTAGACCGCGTTCATCCGCTCCGCCGGCAGGCGCGGCTTCAGCGCCTGCCACAGCCGCAGCGTGACGTCGGTGTCCTCGGCGGCATATTCGGTCGCGCGTTCGATGGTGACCCGCGGAAACCCGATGAAGGTGCGGCCCTGGCCCGCCACCTCGCCGAACTGGATCGGCTTGTGGCCGAACAGCTTCTCGCACAGCACGTCGATGCCGTGGTCGGTGCGGCCGGCGTCGAGCACGTAGGAGATGAGCAGCGTGTCGTCGAGCGGCGACAGCTCGACGCCGCGCGCCTTGAGCACGTGCCAGTCGAACTTCATGTTGTGCGCGATCTTCAGCACGCTCGGGTCTTCGAGCAGCGGCTTCAGCTTCGCGAGCACGGCGTCCGTCTCGAGCTGGCCCTCGACGCGCGCCGCGCCGCCGAAGAGATCGCCCTCGCCTTCGCCGACATGCAGTAGCGGCACGTAGACCGCGTCGCCCGGCCCGACGCAGAGCGACAGGCCGACGAGGTCGGCGGTCAGCGGATTGAGCCCAGAGGTCTCGGTGTCGATCGCGATCGCGCCGGCCTCGACGGCCGCCTCGATCACCATGTCGAGCGCATCGAGCGACGCGATCGTGATGTATCGTTTGCGATCGAACGGCGTCTCGCGCAGCGTCTTGGCGCGCGCCTCGGCAAGCTTGCCCGGTCCGGTCTCGATCGCGGCGACCGGCGCCTGGTCGCCGTAGCGCGCATTCTGCGCCGGCCCCTCGAAGGGCTTGGCCTCGCCGGCGATCTTGCCGCCCCGCCGGTTGCGCCAGCCGGCCTGCCCGGCGAATTCGGGATCGGGCTCGATCTCGTTGGCGTCGACGTCAAAACTTTCCGCCGCGCGCTTGCTCAGCGTCGTGAACTCGAGTGCCTTGAAGTACGAGACCAACGTCTTGCCGTCCGGCACGGCGAGGCCGAGATCGTCGAGCGGCACCTCGACCGCGACGTCGCGCTTCAGGCGCACCAGCTCGCGCGAGAGGTGGATCAGCTTCACGCTCTCCGGGTCGGTCAGCGTCTCGCGCTTCTTCGGCTGCTTGATCTCCTTGGCGCAGGCCAGCAGCGTATCGAGATCGCCGAACTCGTTGATGAGCTGCGCCGCCGTCTTCACGCCGATGCCCTTGGCGCCCGGCACGTTGTCGGTGCTATCGCCCGCCAGCGCCTGCACGTCGACGACGAGATCGGGGCCGACGCCAAAGTAGTCGAACACCTCCTGCTCGCCGATGCGCCGCTCCTCGCGCGCGCCGGCCGTGCCGGCGATGCCTGAGGCCGGGTCGTACATCGCGACGCCGGGACGGATCAGCTGCATCAGATCCTTGTCGGCGGAGACGATGAGGACATCCGCGCCGCGCTCGCGCGCCTGCTCGGCGTAGGTGGCGATCAGATCGTCCGCCTCGTAGCGGTCCTGCTCGACCGGCTTCAGCCCGAAGGCGCGCACCGAATCGCGCATCAGCGGGAACTGCGGGATCAGGTCGTCCGGCGGCTCGGAGCGGTTGGCTTTGTACTGGGGGTAGATCTCGCGACGGAACGAGGCCTCCGACTTGTCGAAGATGATCGCCAGATGCGTCGGCGTGATGCCCGCCGCGCCCTCGCGCACGAACTGGAAGAGCTTGGTGCAGAAGAGGCGCACCGCGCCGGTCGGCAGGCGGTCTGAGCGATAATTGTACTTCGGGTCCTGCCGGATCGACTGGAAATAGGCGCGGAACACGAAGGACGAGCCATCGACGAGAAAGACATGGTCGCCGGGGCCGACGGGGCGGACGATCTGGGCTTCGGCTTCGGGAGCGGCGGAGGTCATGCGGGGAGCATAGCGGGTCGGCGACGGGGGCGGGAGCCCTTGCTCCAATGAAGCCGTCTTTCCGGGGCGATACGCGCACCTTTCGCCCCGGCCCCGCAGAAGACAACGCTTCGGCCACCATCGCGCGCACGACGCCGAACCGCCACCGCCCTTGGCGACAGGCCCGGAGACCGGTCGATTGGTCGATGGCTGATTAGCCACCGACCGGTTCGTGCATGTCTACTTGTGGGAATGGCTGTGCGCGTCGGTCGTATGCTTGTGCGCGAGGTCGCCATGCTTCTTGGCCTCGGCGGAATGCTTCTTGGCCTGGTCGTGCTCACCGTTGGCGTGATGGTGCTGAGCCTGGTGGTGGTGATGCGCGGCAGCATGGTGGTGACCGGCGGCGGTCTGGTGATGGTGCGCCGCTGGGTGGTCGTGGTGCTCTGCCATGTGAAATCTCCCGATGGTGGCAATCGAACGCCGCTTCGGGTCTTTGCCCGAATGCGACGGTGGCGACTGCGCGCCGAGTCGGAAGCCTTGGCAATCCGCCATGCGACCGGAGAGCGCGCCACACGCGGCCACGGGCGCGTTCGGCGCTGGTCTCACCACCTTGTGATCTGCCGAGGCGGGTTGCCGTCGCCGGGGAGCCTCTCATGGTCGCGTTCCGCTAAACCGGGAGCCGGGCGCACCACCGTCTTCGTGCCGGGCCCGAAGGCTCTACCGCGACCCCACCCCTGCCGACACCTCGACCGTCGGCGCCGGATGCGACGAGGCGACCACCTCGGGCGCGGCGGTCGCGAGGACGATGCCGACGAGCACGGCGATCCAGTGCAGCACCGCGCCGACGAGGACGTGGCCGTGCCAGATCGGCCGGGCGTAGCGCCAGTGCTCCTTCACGTGGAAGATCACGCCCACGGTATAGACGAGGCCGCCGAGCAGCAGCAGCACGAGCACCGGCATCGAGAGCGCCTCGATGAACGGGCCGGCGGCGATGACGACGATCCAGCCCAGCGCGACGAAGAGGGCGACTGAGACGCTCTCGCGCAGGTCGGGAAGGAACAGCTTGAAGAGGATGCCGGCGCCGGCGACCAGCCATACGGTCGTCGTCATGCCCCAGGCCCAGGCGCCGTGCAGCGCGTGCGCGGTGAACGGCGTGTAGGAGCCGGCGATCATCATGAAGATGCCGGCATGGTCGAACCGACGCAACAGCGATTGGCGCGCGGGCTCGGCGAAGCTGTACGCCATGGAGGCCGCCAGCATGGCGACGAAGCCGAACGCGTAGACCGCGATCGCCAGCGCGCGACCGTCCTGGCTGGCGAAGGCGAAGGTCAGCATCACGACGCCGCCGACAACGGCGAATAGCAGGCCGGCGAGATGGATCATCTTGTCGACGAACCGCCCGAGCGGCGTGCAATAGCGGGGGAAAATCTCCGGGGCCATGGACGATGATAACGCGGGTCCGATAGGAGGCGAGCGCGGGGCTCGGATGTCGTTAATGGCGCGTTCGTGGCTATCGTTGCGGCAATCGTCGCCTGCCGGTGGGCGTAAGCCTTTGGGCGCGCCGAGCGCGGCGGATCAAATAAAGGACACGCGAAAGGAGGACCCATGATCCAAGGCCGATGCTTTTGCGGGCGGATCCGCTACGAGATCCGTGGCACGCCGTTCAACGCGACGCTCTGCCATTGCGACGATTGCCGGCGCGCGGCCGGCGCTCCGATCGTCGGCTGGTTCTCCTGCCGCCCCGCCGAGCTCGCCTGGACCGGCACGCCGAAAACCTTCGCCTCGAGCGCGGGCGCCACCAGCGGCTTCTGCGGGGATTGCGGCACGGCGCTCACCTACGCGCGCGACAACCTGGACGAGGTCGACGTCACCCTCGCCTCGCTCGACGCGCCGGACCAGTTGCCGCCGCGCGACCACACGCAGCATCGCGGCCGCATCGCCTGGATCGACCGGCTCGCCGAGCTGCCGGCCTACCCGGACCTGCGCGGCGACGGCCTGGCCGGCCGCGCGTGATCTTCTTCACCGCCGATTCGCATTTCGGCGATCCCCACATCCTGCGCCAGCGCCGCGAGTTCGCGACGGTGGAGGCGCACGATGCCTTGCTCGTCGCGCGCTGGAACGCGGTGGTCGGCGCGGACGACGAGGTCTGGCACGTCGGCGATTTCTCGGCCAACGCGAGCCGCGAGCAGTGCCGGGAGGTCTTCGCCGCGCTCGCCGGGCGCAAGCGGCTGGTGCGCGGCAACCACGACACCAACCGCGTGCTCGAGCTGCCCTGGGCCGCGCCGCCGGTCGAGAGCGTCCGCTTCGCGCTGCGCCATCCGGAGGGCGAGGTGGCGCTTTATCTCTCGCATTACCCGCACCGCTCGTGGCCGGGCGTCTGGCGCGGCAGCCGCCACCTCTACGGCCACACGCACGGCAAGCTGCCGGACACGACGCGCTCCTGCGATGTCGGGGTCGACGCCTGGGACTACCGCCCGGTGACGCTCGACGAGGTGCTGGCGCGCCAGGCCGCCGCTTCGGGGCCGCCGGAGGAACTGGCCCGCGCGGGGCGGTGACACGCTTCGATCGTCACCCCGGAATGACGCGCGTCACCGCCCCAGGTTGCGCTTGCGCCTTGCCTGACCCATCTTCGCGGCGACGAGTCTCCAAGGGGAACTGCCACAATGACCGACCTGGTCGGGACCGCGGATCGCGCCGCGCCCGCCGCGAAGGCGACCACCACCACCGGCTTTGCCGCCGATGTGCTGAACGAGTCCGCGCGCCAACCCGTCCTCGTCTTGTTCCTGTCGCCGCAGAGCGAGGCGTGCCGCGCCCTGCTCGCCGTGCTGCAGCGCGTGGTCAAGGCGACCGAGGGCAAGGTCAAGCTCGTCACGCTCGACATCGAAGCGCATCCGCAGATTCCGTCGCGCCTGGGCATCCGCACGGTGCCGGCGGTCTATGCGTTCCAGCGCGGCCAGCCGGCCGACGGCTTCATGGGGCCGCTGCCGGAGGCGCAGATCAAGGGCTTCATCGAGCGCCTCGTCGGGCCGCTCGATGACGGGCTCGACGAGCTGCTGGCCGAGGGCGAGGCGGCGCTGACCGCCGGCGATCCGGCCGGCGCGGCCGACGTCTTCGCCGCGGTGCTGCAGAGCGACCCGGACAATCTCGCCGGCTTCGGCGGCCTCGCCCGCGCGCTTGTCGCCGCCGGCGACCTCGATGCCGCGCGCGACGTGCTCGCGCAGGTGCCGCCGCCCGGCGCCACCGACAAGGCGATCGTCGCCGCGCAGGCCGCGCTCGATGTCGCCGCCCAGGCGGGCGAGGTCGGCGAGCTCGGCGACCTGATGAAGCGGCTCGAGGCCGATCCGGACGACCACCAGGCGCGCCTCGACCTCGCGATCGGCCTCAATGGCGCCGGCAAGCGCAACGAGGCGGCCGACGCCCTGATCGAGCTGATGAAGCGCGACAAGACCTGGAACGAGGGCGCGGCCAAGAAGCAGCTCCTGCAATTCTTCGAGGCCTGGGGCCTGATGGACAAGACGACACTTGCCGCGCGCCGAAAACTGTCGACGTTGCTGTTCTCATGACAGGACCGACGCCATGACAGGCTTCACCGCCGCCGAAAGCCACGACGAGATGCCGAATGTGCTGCCGCTGTTCCCGCTTTCGGGGGCGCTGCTGCTGCCGCGCGGGCAACTGCCGCTCAACGTCTTCGAGCCGCGCTACCTCGCGATGGTCGACGACGCCCTGAAGACGCACCGCATGTTCGGCATGATCCAGCCCGATCCCGAGGGCGGCGAGGATCGGCCGCCGCTGTTCAAGGTCGGCTGCGCTGGGCGCATCACGCAATTCGCCGAGTCCGGCGACGGGCGCTACATCCTGACGCTGACCGGCGTGTCGCGCTTCGCAATGATCGAGGAAGTGCCGGCGATGACGCCCTACCGTCAGGGCCGCGTCGACTTCCAGGCGTTTGCCTCCGACTTCAAGCCGCGCGACGGCGAGGACGAGGTCGACCGCGACGGCGTGCTGAAGGCGCTGCGCGACTTCGCCGAGGAAAACCAGCTGCAGATCGACTGGGAGTCGATCAACCAGGCGCCGAACGAGGCGCTGGTCAACGCGCTCTCGATGATGAGCCCGTTCGGCCCGCGCGAGAAGCAGGCGCTGCTCGAGGCGAGCGACCTCAAGGGCCGCGCCGAGGTGCTGGTCGCGATCACCGAGATCGAGCTGGCGCGCGGCCGCAACGCCTCCTCGACGCTGCAGTGACGGGGACCTGCGATGACTGATGACAATGGTTCGACGGCGCTGGTGCCCACCGAAAGCGAGCCGACGCGGATCGATCCGCGGCTGCTCGAGATCCTGGTCTGCCCGCTGACCAAGACCGTGCTCGAGTACGACCCGCAGGCTCAGGAGCTCGTGTCCCGCGCGGCCAAGCTCGCCTACCCCATCCGCGACGGCATCCCGATCATGCTGCCCGAGGAGGCGCGGCCGATCGAGGCGTGAGACGTTCGACCGGTTTTCGATCGGGCGCGTCGTGCTAGAAGCGCGCCGCAACGGAGACCCGATCGATGCCCCGCCTCAGCCGCCTCGCCCTCGTCCTCGCCGGCCTGATCGCCGCGAGCCCGGCCCTGGCGGTGGACGCGGACACCACCCGCATCCTCGCCGCGGCTCAGGACAAGGCGAACTGGCTGACCAACGGCCGCGACTACGCCCACACGCGCTTCTCGCCGCTCGCCGAGATCAACACCCAAAACGTCACCTCGCTCGCGCCGCGCTGGATCTACCAGACCGGCAAGCCGGCCACCTTCGAGACCACACCGCTCGTCGACGACGGCGTCATGTACATGAGCGAGCCGTTCTCGAGCGTCACCGCGCTCGACGCCGCCACCGGCAAGAAGCTGTGGCACTTCCAGTACACGCCCAAGGCCAAGAAGCTCTGCTGCGGCCCAGCCAACCGCGGCCTCGGGCTCGGCGACGGCAAGGTCTATGTCGCCACCGTCGACGCCCATCTCATCGCGCTCGACAAGGCGACCGGCAAGGTCGCGTGGGACATCACGCTTGCCACCGCCGACCAGAAGGCCGCCGAGGACACCTCGATGCTCGACAGGGCGGCCGACCCCGCAAAGCGCACCGCCTCCGGCCAGAGCGGCGTCGGCGCGAACTCGGCGCCGCTCTACTACGACGGCAAGGTCTACATGGGCATCACCGGCGTCGGCTACGGCCTGCATCTCGAGGCGGACCGGCCCGGCGCGCCGCTCGGCACCGTCGTCGGCATCGCCGGCAAGTACGGCCGCTCCGGCTTCCTCGCCGCCTTCGACGCCAAGACCGGCAAGCGCCTCTGGCAGTTCGACTCGACGCGGAAAGGTTGGGAGGGCGACTATGTCGCGATCACCGCCTACGGCGTGCCAATGCATCGCGACGTCGCCGCCGAGAAGGCCGAGGCCGCCAAGCTCATGGCGGCGGGCGAGGAGCCCTGGCGCTACGGCGGCGGCACGGTGTGGCATACGCCGGCGCTCGATCCGGCGACGAAGACGTTGTTCTTCGGCATCGGCAATCCGTCTCCGCAGGCGACGGGCGACGGGCGGCCGGGCGACAACCTCTACACGGTCTCGCTCGTCGCGGTGGATGCCGACACCGGCGCGTTCAAATGGGGTTTTCAGCAGGTGCCGCACGACCTGTGGGGCTACGACGTCGCGAGCCCGCCGTCGCTGTTCGACCTGACGATCGACGGCAAGCGCGTGCCCGTCGTCGGCGAGGCCTCCAAGCTCGGCTGGTACTTCGTCAACGACCGCGCCACCGGCAAGCTCATCTACAAGTCCGAGCCGTTCACGCCACAGACGAACCTCTTCGCGACCCCGACGCCCGAGGGCTTCACCATCGCGCCCGGCGTCGGCGGCGGCTCGAACTGGTCGCCGGCCGCAGTCGATACCGCGGCCAACGTCGTCTATGTCGCCTCGATGCACCTGCCGGCGCATTTCAAGACGGCCACCCTGCCCGCCGTCGGTGACAAGCCGCCGGTGAAATACACCACCGCCGACCCCGCCGACGTGCCGCGCTTCGGCGACCTCACCGCGCTCGACCTCGCGCACGAGGGCAAGATCCTGTGGCAGGATAAGACCCCGCAGCCGCTCGTCGGCGGCGTGCTGGCGACGGCCGGCGGCCTCGTCTTCACCGGCGAGGGCGACGGCGACTTCGACGCCTTCGACGCCAAGACCGGCAAGAAGCTCTGGCACTTCGTCTGCGGCGCCGGCGTCAACGCCCCGCCGATCACCTACGCGGTCAACGGCAAGCAATACGTGGCGGTGGCGGCTGGCGGCAGCATCATCTGGGGCTACCCGCAGGGTGACGCGTTGATGGTGTTCGCGCTGCCGTAGCTGGTCAATTCGGCCAGCATCACTCCGGAGCGGCGCAGCCGAACCCGGAACCGGTGTGCTTCAAACTAGCCTTGAGCACTCCGGTTCCGGGTTCGCGCTGCGCGCTATTGGATTCACACTTCTCGGTGTCTTTCGCGATGATGGCTTTGGGCTGGTGCGATGCCGACGGCTTCCCTTCCCCCTTGTGGGGAAGGGCCATGGATGGGGGTTGTTTCCGCCCGCTCGTTGTTACCAGTTCAGTCTCCGTCGGCGAAGCGGGGAGAACCCCCACCCCTGACCCCTCCCCACAAGGGCGAGGGGAAAAGCGGCTCGATCGCGGAGACCGTCCCGAGATGTGAATGCAGTAGAGCGAAGCGAGAGCCGGGAACAAGGGAGGAGGCACTTCAGCAGCGTCACCGTCCCAGCGAATAGAACGCGTCGTTGGGGCGCAAACTGAACGCGTTGGCGAGGCGGTTCGACATGCCGAAGAAGGCGGCGATGCCGGCGATGTCCCAGGCGTCCTCGGCGTCGAGCCCGTGCGCGGCGAGCGCGGCGTAGTCGGCCTCGTCGATTGTCTGCGCGTCGCGCGACACCTTCATCGCGAAGTCGAGCATCGCGCGCTGGCGCGGCGTGATGTCGGCCTTGCGATAGTTGCTGGCGATCTGGTCGGCGATCAGCGGGTTCTTCGCCCGCACGCGCAGGATCGCGCCATGCGCGATCACGCAATACTGGCACTCGTTGGCGGCGGACGTCGCGACGACGATCATCTCGCGCTCGGCCTTCGAGAGGCCGCCGGGCTTGTCCATGAGCGCGTCGTGGTAGGCGAGGAAGGCGCGGAACTCGTCCGGTCGGTGCGCCAGCATGAGGAAGACGTTTGGCACGAAGCCCGACTTATCCTGGACCTTCTCGATGCGCTCGCGGATGTCGGCCGGCATGTCCGCGAGCTTTGGTGTCGGGTAGCGGCTGATCGGGGCAGCCTCTGCCGAGTGGGTCATTGCGTCGATCTCCCATTGCTCCGATCATAGATAGGCCGTCGCGGGCCGCAGGCACGCTTCGTCAGTCGGCGCCCCGCCCGCTCCCCTCAGCCACCAGCCAGCGCACCAGCGCGCGCAGCGAGCGCGTCTTGTCGGCATCGTCCGGCACCAGAGCGTAATAGCTCTCGCGCGGCACGCGGATCGTCGGGAAGGGCGTGACGAAGCGGCCGGCGGCGATGTCGCGATCGAGCACCGGGAACGGGCCGACCGCGAGGCCGAGGCCGTCCGTCGCGGCCTGCAGCGTGACGAAGAAATGGTCGAGCCGGATCACCTTCGCCTGCGGCACCAGGCCCAGCCCCGCGGCCTCGAGCCAGTCCGGCCAGTCGCCCGGCCGCGTCTCGGTCGAGAGAAACGTGTGGCCCGCGAGCGCGTCGAGCGACCGCAGCGGCCGCGCCGCCAGCAGCTGCGGGCTGGCGATGATCGTGTCCGTCTCGTCCAGAAAGCGCGTCGCATGGTGGCGGTCCCAACTTTTTGGGCCGCGGCGGATCGCCAGATCGTAGCCGCCGCGTAGCCCGTCGGCGAAGGTGACGGTCGTCACGACCTCGACCTGCGTGTCGGGGTGCGCCTCGTGGAAGCGCGCGAGGCGCGGGATCAGCCAGCGCATCGCGAAGGTGGCCGGCGCGTCGATGCGCAGGATCGTCCGGTCCGGCGCCGGCCCGTGCCGGGCGGCAGCCTCGGCCAGGCGATCGAAGATGCCGCTGACCTCGGTGGCGAAGGTGCGGCCGGGGCCGTTCAGCGCCAGTCCGCGTCCCGCGCGGACGAACAGCCGATGGCCGAACCACGCCTCCAGCGCCGCGACCTGGCGGCTGATTGCGCCATGCGTGACGCCGAGCTCGCTCGCCGCCGCCGAGAAGCTGCCGAGCCGCGCCGCCACCTCGAAGGCGCGCAGGGCGTTCAGGGGTGGGAGACGACGACCACGCATGTGACCCGTGAGGAAAACTGTCAGGACATGTGTGAAGCTAGCGACTTTTCCTGGCGTGGCACAAGGGCGATGGTGGGCGATGACCACCGACGCCCTGTCCCCGCCTGCCCTCGCCCGGCCGAAGCCCCGTGCGCTGTTCGCCGCCTGCACGGCGCATGTCGTCCACGACGGCTATCTCGATCTCATCTACGTGCTGCTGCCGCTGTGGCAGGCGGACTTCGGCCTCGGTTATGCCGCGCTCGGCCTGGTGCGGGCGATCTTCCCCGCGGCGATGGCCAGCGCGCAGGTGCCGGTCGATCGCGCCACGGCGCGCTTCGGCGCGCGGGCCGCGCTGGTCGGCGGCACGGCCGTGATGGCGGCCGGCTTCGCGCTCGCCGGCCTCTCGCGAGGCCTGCCGCTGCTCTGCGTCGCGCTGGCGATCGCCGGCCTCGGCTCGTCGACGCAGCATCCGCGCTCCTCCGCGATCATCGCCGACGCCTACGGCGACGCGCGCCGCGGCCCGCTCGGCATCTACAATTTCGCCGGCGATCTCGGGAAGGCGCTGTTCCCCGCGCTGACCTCGCTGCTGCTGCTCGCGATGGCCTGGCGCACGACCCTCTTCGCGCTGGCGGCGATCGGCTTGGCGACCGCGCTGGCCCTGCTCGCGCTGGTCCCGGATTCTTCGGCGCGGCCGGCCGCCGCCGAGGCCCGCGGCACGACGTTCGAGGGCCGGGGCTTCACGATCCTGCTCGCGATCGGCGCGCTCGATACCGCGACCCGCATGGGCTTCCTGCTGTTCCTGCCGTTCGTGCTGATCGAGCGGCACGCCTCGCAGGCGCTGGTCGGAACAGGCCTCGCCCTCGTCTTCGCCGGCGGCGCCTTCGGCAAGTTCGTCTGCGGCTGGATCGGCGAGAAGGCCGGCCTCGTCGCCACGGTGATCGTCACCGAGGCGCTCACGGCGGTGATGATCGCGGCCGTGCCCGCGCTTCCGCTCGGCGGATTGCTGGCGCTGCTGCCGCTGCTCGGGATCGCGCTCAACGGCACGTCGTCGGTGCTCTATGGCACGGTGCCGGACGTCGCGAAGGGCGATGTCGGCCGCGCCTTCGCGATCTTCTACAGCGGCGTCATCGGCGCCGCGGCTGTGGCGCCGGTCGTCTTCGGCGCCCTCGCCGATCTCGTCGGCCAGTCCGCGACGATCGTCGCCACGACAGGGTGCGCGCTCGCGACGATCCCGCTGGTGATGTGGCTGGGGCGGATGCGCGGCGCTCTCGAGTAGGGCGCCGTTATTCCGGACGCAGCAAAGCGGGATCGACAAACAGCCGCTCTGGAATGGGCGAACGTTCGCTGAACGATGCCGCGCGGCTCCCTCCTCCCCCTTGCGGGGAGGGGAAGCCCAACGACCGTCGCAACGCGAAGCTCTTCCGCGAGTGGTTTGAAGCGCACCGGTTCCGGGTTCTCGCTGCGCTCGCCCCGGCATGACGGGCGCGCTACACCGCGCTCGCGTGCAGCTCCGCCCTGTCCAGCTCGAACTCGATGCGGCTGAACGCGTCGTTGCCGATCTCGCCCGAGGCGCGCAGCTGGTGCAGGCGCGAGCGTGCGGCTTCGATCGAACGCAGGCGCAGCTCGTCCTGCGAGGTCTGCGGCGGCGCGAAGCCGTCGGGGTGGTCCTCGGCGAGGCGCAGGATCTCGACATATTCGGCGCGCAGGCTCTCGGCCGCCGGCCCGTCGTCGTCGCCGATGGCGGCGAGCGCGGCGCGGTTGATCTCGGTGCGCGCGAGGCCGATCTCGCGGCCGACGGGATCGTCGTCCTCGAGCGCGGCCCAGCGCAGCAGCGGCTTCAGCGTCAGGCCCTGGAGCGTCAGCGTGCCGAGCACGACGACGAAGGCGGTGAGCAGCATCAGATCGCGATGCGGGAAGGCCGGCGTGCCCTCGGCGCCGGTCGGCAGCGCGAAGGCGGCGGCCAGCGTGACGACGCCGCGCATGCCGCACCAGCCGATGACGAGACCGCCCTTCGCAAACGAGGTGCCGTCCGCCACGCCCCGCGGCAACCGGCCGACGCGGCCGAGCGGGCGCGCGCGGAGCATCCCGTAGAAGGCGACCCAGGCGAGCCGCGCCAGGATGCAGACGAGCAGGATCGCGAAAGCGAAGGACAATGCGAAGGCGAGCCGCTGGCCCGACATGCCCTCGAGGATCGGCCGCAGCTGCAGCCCGATCAGCACGAAGGCCAGCACGTTGAGCACGAAGATCGCCACCTCCCACACCGAGAAGGTCGGCAGCCGCAGGCTGGCGCGCAGCCGGCGCGGCCCGTTGTTCGAGATCGTCGCGGCATAGGCGACGAGGACGAGTACCGCGGAGAGTTGTAGCGCCTCGGCGAGCATCCAGATGCCGAAGGTCAGGCTGAACTGCATGATGATCGCCGGGCCGATCTCCTCGATGCGGCCCATCAGCCGCGCCGTCGCCCGCGCGGTCAGCCAGCCCGCGACGAGGCTCGCCGGCAGCACGAGGATGAACGACGTGGCGAGAAAACCGGGATGGATGCCGCCAGCGGCGAAGGCGCCGAGCGCCAGCCGATAGATGAAGAGCGCGCTGGCGTCGTTGAGCAGGCTCTCGCCGCCGAGGATCGTCGACAGCCGGAACGGCAAGTGCACCTGGCGCAGGATCGCCGTCGCCGCGGCGGCATCGGGCGGCGCGACGATGGCGCCGAGGGCGATCGCCGCCGACCATGGCAGGTCCGGCAGCATCAGCCGCGCCGCGACGGCCACCGCGATCGTGGTGACGCCGACGGCCGCGACGACGAGCAGCGAGATCGACAGCCAGTTGGTGCGCAGGTCGCGCAGCGAGGCGTCATAGGCGGTGTCGACGATCACCGGCGCGACGAACAGCGCCAGCGCGAGATCGGGCTCCATCACGATATGCGGCCCCTGCGGCAGCAGCGCGAGCACCGCGCCGCCGAGCGCGAGGAAGGCCGGGTACGGCACGCCGACCCGATCCGCGAGCCGCGTCAACGCGACCGCGCCGATCAGCAGCGGGACGATCCATTCGAGCAGGAGCATGGCTGCACTGTCCCGCCGGCAAGGGGGAGGTCAAGCGCGGGCCGGGCCAATATGGACAACATGCTGTCGTATTGACAACCGTGCGCCAAATTTGTAGATAGGGGCCATGGCACGAGCGAAACCAGCGCAGATCACGGATACGCAAACGGATCTCCGCCGCGGGCGGCAGGCGCTGACCAGCCTGGTCCTCGACGTGTTCCGCTTGAATGGCGCCCTGCTCGCCGCGGGTGACGCGCTCGTGGCCGAGCTCGGGCTGACCAGCGCGCGGTGGCAGGTGCTCGGCGCCATCGCGTTCTCGCCGGTGCCGCTGCCGGTGGCGCACATCGCCCGCAACATGGGCCTCACCCGTCAGGCCGTGCAGCGATCGGTCGACGAGATGCGGGCGGACGATCTGGTCCGCCTCGAGCCGAACCCGCACCACCGCCGCGCGATGCTCGTCACGATGACCGAGCAGGGCGAAGCGGCCTACCGCGCCGCGAGCGAGCGCCAGGCCCGTTGGGCGGACGCGCTGGGCGCCGGCCTTCCGGTCGAGAGCTTGGAGGCCGCGGGCGCGCTGCTGCGCGACCTGCAACTGCGCCTCGGCGCCGCCGCGGCGGCGAAATCCAGCACGACCCAATCGAACAAGGAGATCTGACATGCCGAAGTTCACCGAGATGGATCAAACCGTCACCCTCGCCGACCAGCTCAAGGACGAGCGCGGCCCCGTGGTTTTGGTCAATACGTTCGTCGCGCCGCCCGCCGACGCCGACCGGCTGCTTGCCGCCTGGAGCGCCGACGCCGCGATCATGAAGAAACAGCCCGGCTTCATCTCGACCCAGATGCACCGCGGCATCGCCGGCAGCGGCGCGTTCATGAACTACGCCGTCTGGGAGTCGGTCGCGCACTTCCGGGCCGCCTTCGCCAACCCGGAATTCCAGGCGCGGCTCGCCGACTATCCCGAGACCGCGACGGCGAGCCCGCACCTGTTCAGGCCTGTGGCGGTCGACGGCATCTGCATCGCCTGACGCGACATCCGTTGGCGCGCTGCGACGGATCGGAAATGCCTTCGCCGAGCCTCTCGCGTATAGGTCCGGGCCCATCCGCGTGGAGGCTGCCCGTTGACGCGGATCGCCGCGACCAGAGACACGATCGCGCGAAACGTCTCGCGCGGGCTCGGGCTGCGCGGCTCCGGCGTCACCGGCACCGATCGCGCGCTCGACGCGCTGACCTTCTTCCTCGCCGACGTGCAGACGGGCTTCGGCCCGTTCATCAGCGTCTATCTCGCCGCGCGTGGCTGGGCGGTCGCCGACATCGGCATCGCGCTCGGCGTCGGCACGGTGGTCTCGATGCTGGCCGAGGTGCCGGCCGGCGCGCTGATCGACTACGTCGCGCAGAAACGACTCGCCACGGCCTTTGCGCTCGTCTGCGTGCTGGCGAGCGCGCTGGTCATCGCGCTGTTGCCGACATGGCTGCCGATCCTCGCCGCCGAGGCGCTGCACGGCATCGCCAGCGCCATGCTGGTGCCGGCCGTCGCGGCGGTGACGCTGCGCGTGGTCGGCCCAAAGGATTTTGCCGGCCGACTGGCGCGCAACACGACATCGATGGCGCTCGGCAATGCCGCCGGCGCCGCGGTGATGGGGCTCGCCGGCGCCTATATCGCGACGAACGCGCCGTTCTGGCTCACCGCCGCCTCGACCGGGCCGGCGCTCGTCGCGCTGTTCCTGCTGCGCCCGCGCCATCCGCACGAGCGCAAGCGGCGCGAACGCTCGGCCGTCGACGGGCTGAAGACGGCCTTCGCCACGCTGCGCGACAAGCGGCTGCTCGCCTTCGTCGCCTGCGTGGTCCTGTTCCAGGCGTCGAACGCCTTCATCCTGCCGCTGGCGGTCACCCGCCTCACCGGCTACGCCGGCGGCGGCCACGGCAACCTGATCCTCGCGGCCTGCCTCATCGTCGCGCAGCTGGTGACGGCAACGATCGCGCCGCTGTTCGGCCGGCTGGCAGAGCGCTGGGGCCGCAAGCCGGCCCTGTTGATCGGCTTCGTCGCGGTGCCGCTGCACGCCGGCCTGCTCGCGCTGTTCGGCGGCGGTGGGGTGGTGGTCGCGCTCGAGCTGCTCGACGGGACGGGCGCCGCGATGTTCGGCACGCTGCAACCGCTCGTCGTGCGCGACCTCTCGCGCGACCATTTCAACCTGGCGCTCGGCGTGCTCGGCCTGGCCATCGGGCTCGGCGGCACGCTGAGCAACGTGGTCGCCGGCCACATCGCCTCGGCCTATGGCGACCGCATCGCCTTCCTCGCGCTCGCCGCGACCGGCGCCGCCGCGGTGGCGGCCGTGGCGCTGCTGATGCCGGAGACGAAGCCACGGTGAGCTTCCCTTCTCCCCCCGCGGGAGAAGGCAGATCGCGATCCTCAGTAATGCGGTGGCGGCGGCTCCGCGGCGCCCGCCTCGCGGCGGCCGAGGTCGGCGAGCCGATCGCTCAGCGCCGCCAGCTCGCGCGTCAGCGCATCGATCTTGCGCCATTGCGCGGTGACGGTGGCGTCGAGCGTCTCGATCGTCGCGTCCTGATGGGCGACGCGCATCTCCAGCGCATCGAGCCGGCCTGTATCGTCGCTCATCGCGCTTGCCTCAATTCTCGAAGAGTTTTCGGTACTGCACGAAGCCGGAGCGCTGCGCGACCTTGTCGTAGAGCGTCATCGCGTCGGTGTTGGTCTCGTGCGTCAGCCAGTGCACGCGCGAGCAGCCCGCGTCGCGGGCGACCGTCTCGACATGCGCGATCAGCGCCCGCCCGGTGCCGAGGCCGCGCCCATCCTCGGCGACGAACAGGTCCTGCAGGTAGACATAGTCGCCAATCGTCCAGGTCGAGCGATGGCGGAGGTGGTGGACGAGCCCGACCGCGCACGGCCCGTCCCACGCGAGCGCGCCGCCCATCGGCTCCGCCGGATCGAGCAGGCGCGCCCAGGTCACCGCGCTCGTCGCGTCCGGGATCTCTGTTTTTTAGAAAAACTGGTAGCCGCGCCACAGCGGCAGCCAGGCGGCGTGATCGGCTTCGCGCAGGGGGATGATGTCGACGGTCGACGCCATCGGGCTCTCGTCCTCTATGGCCAGACGGGACAATCCCGCCTAAAGCCCGGCCTTTCTAGGATGTTCGCGTGCAGTCGTCGCTCCATATCACATCCCTCCGCAACGCCTTCGTCGGGCCGGTCGACCTCGCGGTCGCGGCGGGCGAATGCGCGGCGATCTCGGGGCCGTCGGGGGCGGGCAAGAGCCTCTTTCTGCGCATGATCACCGACCTCGATCCAAGCGAGGGTGACGTCCGCCTCGGCGAGTTGCGCCGCGACGCGATGCCGGCGCCGGCGTGGCGCGCCCGCGTCGCCTATCTCGCCGCCGAGGCCGGCTGGTGGGCCGAGCGGGTCGACGCGCACATCCCCGTCACGCTGCACGCGCGGGCCGGCGACCTCGCCACCCGCCTCGGCCTACAGGCCGATGTCCTCGCGCGCCACGTCGCCACGCTGTCGACCGGCGAGCGGCAGCGCCTCGCCCTCGTCCGCGCGCTGGTGCGCGAGCCGGCCTGCCTGCTGCTCGACGAGCCGACCGGCGCGCTCGATCCCGAAGCGGTGGCGCGCGTCGAGGCGCTGCTCGGCGAGGTGCTGGCCACCGGCATCATCGTGATCCTCGTGTCGCACGATGCCGCGCAGGCGGCGCGGCTCGGCACGCAGCACTACCGGCTCGCGGCGGGAAAGCTCGCCGCCGCATGAGCCCCGTCGAGCTCTCGCCCGGCGACCTCGCGATCGCCGCCTCGCTCGTGGTGCTCGACGGGGGGCTCTCGCTAGTCTTCCGCCTCGGGCTGCACCGCCAGCTCGCGATCGCCGCGCTTCG
The DNA here is from genome assembly GCA_965277735.1 of Beijerinckiaceae bacterium. Lineage (GTDB taxonomy): Bacteria > Pseudomonadota > Alphaproteobacteria > Rhizobiales > Beijerinckiaceae > RH-AL1. The sequence continues at coordinate 358,795 of CBDIDO010000003.1, read as the reverse complement.
GCTCGTCGTCCAGCTGGTCGCGGTCGGCTACGTGCTGCGGATCGTCTTCGCGCTCCACAATCCCGCCGCCACGCTCGCCATCGCCGCGCTGATGATGCTCGTCGCCGCACGCGAGGTGGCGGCGCGCCCCGAGCGCAAGCTGCGCGGCCGCGGCAACCTTCTCATCGGCTCGCTCGCCGTGGTGCTGGCGACGACGGCGACGGCGGTGCTGGCGTTGACCACGGCGATCCGGCCGCAACCGTGGTACGACCCGCGCTACGCGCTGCCGCTCACCGGCATCATCCTCGGCAACGTGCTCAACGCGGGCGCGATCACGCTCGACGGCATTCTGTCCGGCTTCCCGCGCGAGCGGGTTGCGATCGAGGCGCGGCTCGCGCTCGGCGAGACCTTTACCGAGGCGACGCGGCCGATCGTCGTCGACGCGATCCGGCGCGGAATGGTGCCGCTGATCAACCAGATGTCGGCCGCCGGCATCGTCACGCTGCCCGGCATCATGACCGGGCAGATCCTCGCCGGCATGGATCCGCTCGACGCGGTGAAGTACCAGATTTTGCTGATGTTCCTGCTCGCCGGCGCTGGCGGGCTCGTCTCGGTGCTGATCGCCCTGCTCGCCGCGCGCCGCTTCACCGACGAGCGCCAGCGCCTGCGGCTCGACAGGGTGGTCTGACGCCGCCGATGCGTTAGAAGCATCACATGGCCAACCTCTTCTTCGACGAGATCCTGTGCCGGGGCGCCGACGACGCGCCGGCCCTGCGCGCGCCCGGCGGCCTCGCCTGGAGCTACGCCGACCTGCGGCGCGAGGCGGCGCGCATAGCGGCGGCGCTTGCCGCGAAAGGTCTAACGCCCGGCGACCGCGTCGCGGCGCAGATCGAGAAATCGCCGACCGGCCTCGTGCTCTACCTCGGCACGCTGATGGCGGGCGGCGTCTTCCTGCCGCTCAACACGGCCTACACGTCGGGCGAGCTCGAGTATTTCCTCGGCGACGCGGAGCCCGCGATCGTCGTCTGCGATCCGGCCAAGCGCGACGCGATCGCCCGCATCGCCGGCACGGCGCAGGTCGAGACACTCGGCGCCGACGGGCATGGCTCTATGGCGGAGGCGGCCGCGGCGGCGAAGAACGGCTTCGCGCCGATCGCGCGGGCAGCGGACGACCTCGCGGCGATCCTCTACACGTCGGGCACGACGGGGCGCTCGAAGGGCGCCATGCTGACGCACGACAACCTCGTCTCGAACGCCAAGGCGCTCGCCGACATCTGGCGCTTTACCTCGAACGACGTGCTGCTCCACGCGCTGCCGATCTACCACACGCACGGCCTGTTCGTCGCCTGCAACACGACGATGCGGGCAAGCGCAGCGATGATCTTCCTGCCGAAATTCGAGGTGGGCACGGTGCTACGCGAGATGCCGGCGGCGAGCGTGATGATGGGGGTCCCAACCTTCTACACGCGCCTTCTCGACAGCGCGGACTTCACGAAGGAGCACGCGAAGGGCATGCGCCTGTTCACGTCCGGCTCGGCGCCGCTGCTCGAAGAGACGCATCGCGACTGGGCGGAGCGCACCGGCCACGCGATCCTCGAGCGCTACGGCATGACCGAGACCAACATGAACACGTCGAACCCCTACGACGGCGAGCGCCGCGCCGGCACGGTCGGCTTCCCGCTGCCCGACGTCGACCTGCGCGTCGCCGATCCCGACACCGGCCGCGACCTCGGCCGCGAGGCGATCGGCGTCATTGAGGTGAGAGGCCCCAACGTGTTCAAGGGCTATTGGCGGATGCCGGAAAAGACGGCCGCCGAGTTCCGGCCCGACGGCTTCTTCATCACCGGCGATCTCGGCGAGATCGATGCCGACGGCTACGTCCACATCGTCGGCCGCGGCAAGGACCTGATCATCTCCGGCGGCTTCAACGTCTATCCGAAAGAGGTCGAGCTCGAGATCGACGCGCTCGACGGCGTGCTCGAAAGCGCCGTGATCGGCCTGCCGCACCGGGACTTCGGCGAAGGGGTGGCGGCCGTGGTGGTGCCGCGTCCCGGCGCGGCGCTCGACGAGAAGGCCATCCTGGCAGGGCTCGATGGGCGGCTCGCCAAGTTCAAGCTGCCGAAGCGCGTGATGCTCGCCGACGAGCTGCCGCGCAACACGATGGGCAAGGTCCAGAAGGCGGCGCTGCGCGATCAGTACAAGGACGCGTTTGGCTGACGCGCTTCCCTTCTCCCGCAAGGGGAGAAGGGAGGTGGCGGGCTCAGCTCAAATCGGCCGCGTGCGCCTTCAGGTCCGCCAGCGCGCAATAGGCGAGCGCGCCCTCGTGCGTCGCCTTCAGCGCCACGCGCGGCGCCGCGCCGGCTTGAAAGGCCTCCTGCCAGCGCGGGGCGCAGAGGCACCAGCGGTCGCCGGCCTTGAGGCCGGGGAAGCCGTATTCGGGCATCGGCGTCGAGAGGTCGTTGCCGCGCGCCTTGGAGAAGGCGAGGAAGTCGTCGGTCAGCAGGGCACAGACCGTGTGGCTGCCGCGGTCCTCGGGGCCGGTGTTGCAGCAGCCGTCGCGGTAGAAGCCGGTGAGCGGGTCGCGCGAGCAGGGCTCGAGCACCTCGCCGAGCACGTTGCGCGCGGAGCGTCCGTCGCCGCCACCGCCGCCGCCCTTGCCTGGCTCACGGAACATCGCACCCTCCATGCCTCGTTCAATTTTCGCCAGGTTGGAGCTTCGCTGCGGCGGCGAGCGCTGTCCAGCAAATCACTTGCCGGGGCGGTGTGCTCCGGCGGACACAGACAGTGACGCTACGGGTTGCTATCAACATTCCCAGGCGCTGACCGGCTGACGAAGCTTCTTCGGGGGAAAAAGCTTCCATTACCGGCAGGGTTGAGGGGTAAGGGGCCTGGCGCGTTCATTCGCAGCCGGGCCCCTTCGCTATTCAAGGCGCCGTTCTTCAGACCTTGCGCGGGCGTGGCGCGCCGCGGCCCCGCGGCGTAATAGAGGCTTCGTAGAAATTTCGGAGCCCCGTCCATGATCAAAGGCAAGACCGCGCTCGTCACCGGCTCGACCAGCGGCATCGGGCTAGGATGCGCCCGCGCGCTGGCGCGGGAGGGCGCCAATATCGTGCTCAACGGCTTCGGCGAGGCGGCGGCGATCGAGCAGGCGCGCGCCGGCATCGAGCGCGAGCTCGGCGTGCGCTGTCACTACTCGGCGGCCGACATGACCGACGCGAAGGCGATCGCGGCCATGGTGGCGGAGGCCGAGCAGGCGTTCGGCAGCGTCGACATCCTCGTCAACAATGCCGGCATCCAGCACGTGTCGCCGATCGAGGACTTCCCGCTCGACAAGTGGGACCGCATCATCGCGATCAATCTGTCGTCGGCGTTCCACGCGATGCGCGCGGCGATCCCCGGCATGAAGGCCAAGGGCTGGGGCCGCATCATCAACATCGCCTCGGCGCATTCGCTCGTCGCCTCGCCCTACAAGTCGGCCTATGTCGCGGCCAAGCACGGCATCGCCGGGCTCACCAAGACGGCGGCGCTCGAGCTCGCGACCTTCGGCATCACGGTGAACGCGATCTCGCCCGGCTACGTGTGGACGCCGCTCGTCGAGGCGCAGATCCCCGACACGATGGCTGCGCGGAAAATGACCAAGGAGCAGGTGATCGACGAGGTGCTGCTGAAGGCGCAGCCGACCAAGCAATTCGTGCAGATCGACGAGGTCGCGGCGCTCGCGGTCTATCTCTGCCAGGATGCGGCCAAGGGGATGACGGGCTCGAACCTGTCCATCGATGGCGGGTGGACGTCGGCGTGACGGCGGCCTGGCTTTGAGTGAGGCAATGCCAACGGTTTCCCTTCCCCCTCGTGGGGAAGGGGAAGCAACGGCTCGATCGAAGCTCTCCTCGGAGGTATGTGACGCTCGGTGGCCCCCGCACCGAAGCGCTGCTACTCCGCCGCGGGCACGATCAGGCCGCGGGCGGCGCGCACCATCGGGCGCTCGCCGGGGACGATGGCGAGCACCTCGCCGGCGCCCGGCACCTCGTCGCCGAGGCGCACACGCCGGGCGCGACCGTCGATCATCAGCGTGGCGTGGTCGGCGTCGGCCGAAGCCAGCGAGATCGAGGGGATGATCCGCGTCGCAGCGCCGTCGGCGGTCGCGGTCGCCGCACGCGGGATCGTCGCGGTCGACGTCGTGTCGACGTTGCCGTCGGTCGTCGCCGGCGTCGCCTGGCGATGCTGGTGCGGCGCCAGCTGCGCGAAGACGCTGAACTCGTTGCTCGTGCCGAGGCTCGAGGCCGGGCCGTGCACGTTCATGTAGATGCCAAAGCTCAGCGCCCCGAGCGCCAGGCAGCAGCCGGCGGCGCCGATCGCGCCGTCGCCACTGAGCGAGAAGCCGGCGCGCGCCGGTGATGTGGTCTTCGTCATTGTCGCGTCCTGTTCAGAGCCTCGGCGAGCTCACGGAAGGCGTCGGTGGAGGCGGGATTATGCGGCGCCTGGCAGAGCGCCTCGTAGATGATCGGGGTCAGCGCCACGGCCTGGTCGAGATCGGGGTCGGCGCCGGCCTGCAGGCCGCCCATCAGGCGCAGGTCCCGCGTGTCCTCGAAGCGCGAGATCATCTGGCGCAGCCGGCCGACGAGGGTGCGCTGGTCCGGCGTCCAAACATGCTGGGCGAGGCGCGAGATCGAGCGCGTGACGTCGATCGCGGGATAGCGGTAGGCATCCGCGATCGATCGATCCAAAACGATGTGCCCGTCGAGCGTGCCGCGGATGCAGTCGGCGACGGGATCGTTGTGGTCGTCGCCATCGACGAGGACGGCGAAGATGCCGGTGATCGAGCCCTTCCCATCCAGGCCTGGGCCAGCTCTTTCAAGGAGACGCGGCAGGCTGGTGAAGACGGAGGGCGCGTAGCCGCGCGCCACCGCCGGCTCGCCGGCCGCGAGCGCGACGTCGCGCGCGGCATGCGCATAGCGGGTGACGGAATCGACCATCAGCAGCACGCGCTCGCCGCGGTCGCGAAAATATTCGGCGATCGCCATCGCGGTGAGCGGCGCCATCTGCCGCATCATCGGGCTCTCGTCGCCGGTGGCGACTACGGTGACCGCGACGGCTCGGTTCGCGCCTAGAGCGTCCTCGATGAACTCGCGCACCTCGCGGCCGCGCTCGCCGACGAGTGCGATCACCACGGTGTCGAAGCCTTTCGAGGCCGCCATCATGCCGAGCAGCGTCGACTTGCCGACGCCGGAGCCCGCGAAGATGCCGATACGCTGGCCGTGACAGAGCGGCGTGAAGATGTCGACGACGCGCACGCCGCTCTTCAAGGCCTCTTTCACGCGGCCGCGCTCGAGCGCCGGCGGCGGCTCGGCGTGGATCGGCATGCGCACCGGCCCCGTCTCGAGGTCGCCGGCCTCGTCGAGCGGCGCGCCGAAGGCATCGAGGATGCGTCCCTTCCACGACACGGCTGGGGCGATCGTCACCGGCGGCGCAAGCCTGGCGACGGCACCGAGCCGCACGTCGGAGGTGGTGGCGAAGGGCTTCACGGTGACGCAATCGGAATCGACGCGGACGATCTCGCCGTGGCGGCGGCCGTCGGCGGCGAGCGCGATGCAATCGCCGAGCGCCGAGAACGGCGACAGGCCGCGCACGCGATAGGTGGTCGGCGTGACGTCGGCGACCGCGCCGGAGATGGCGACCAGCGCGCCCGGCGCGCCCGCGCGCTGTGTCTCTTGCGCAAGCCGATCCAGGGCGTTCACGAGCGCCATCCCTTCTCCCGCTTGCGGGAGAAGGTGGCCCCGCGAAACGGGGTCGGATGAGGGGACGCGCCGCATGCGCTTGAGACAGGCGAGAGGCGCATACGCCCCTCATCCGACCCGACGTCGTCAGGCCACCTTCTCCCGCAAGCAGGAGAAGGAAGAGGCCGAACGGCCGTCACGAGTTCGACCCCAGCGTCTTGATCGCGTCCTGCTGGCTCGATTCGCTCGTCTGCTGCAGGTTGATCAGCCCGTCGAAGGCGCGCTGGATCTGGATCAGCTTGGTGATCTCGAGCACCGGGTTGACGTTGGAGCCTTCGGCGAAGCCCTGCGAGACCGTGTTCTTCACGAAGTCGAGCACCGGCGTCGCCGGCTGGTCGGACATCAAGGCGGAATTGTCGTAGCGCGTCAGCTTGGCGTTGTCGGGCAGCGCGAACAGGCCGATCGCGCCGACCTGGTTGCCACCCTGGGTCATCATCCCGTCCTGGGCGATCTTCGGCGGCCCGCCGTCGGCGGAGAGCAGCATCGAGGTGCCGCCGGCATCGAGCACGGGATAGCCGTTGAGCGTTTGCAGCTCGCCGGTGTGGCTCATCTGGAAGCGGCCGTCGCGGGTATAGGCGGTGCCGGCCGGCGTCTTGATCGCGAACCAGGAATCGCCCTGGATCGCGACATCGAGCGGGTCGCCGGTCTGCTGTGCCGCGCCCTGCGCGCGCGAGATGTATTCCGTGCCGGTCGAGACGAAGGAGGCCGGCCGCTCGCCGGCCTTGGACAGGACCGAGGCGAACGACACGCCCTGCGCGCGGTAGCCGCCGGTGTTGACGTTGGCGAGGTTGGTCGCGAGCGTGTCCATGCGCTTGTCGAGCGCGATCTCGCCCGAGAGCTCGACGTAGAGGTTGCCGCGCATCTCAGCTGCCTCCGAGCTTCAGGCCCTGCAGGCTGAGCAGCAGATCGGCGGAGAAGCCGACCGATGAGGACGAGGCGGCGAAGATCTGGCTGACGTTCGAGACGTCGGACGAGGTGTTGTTGCCTTCGAGGTCCCACATCGCCGTGAAGCGCTCGGCGATCTTCTGCACCTTCGCGGGATCCTGCAGGTCGGCGACGGAGACGCTTTTCTCCAGCGTCGCGGCGAGCGAGTCGACGTCGGCCGTGGCACCGGACGGCAGCCCGAACGCCGTCTCGACGACCTTCAGCATGTTCTTGTCGGCGAGCAGGCCGTAGATGTTGGTCACCGAGGGGGCGTTGCGCGTGAAGTACAGCGCGAGCTGGACGCCCTGGTTGGTCGTGCCCTGGTTATCCTCGAGGCTCTGCTCGACGTATTTCGAGACGACGTCCGTCGTCGCCGCGGTGGACTGCGTGACCGTCGCGCCCTGGCCGACGAAGTCGAAGGCCGTCGCGAGAGCCTTGTAGCGCGGATCGTTCAGCGTGTTGGCGAGCGCGGAGGACGCGGTGACCCCGCCCTGCAGCAGCTTGGTCACGAGCCCCTTGGCGTAGTCCATGTCCTCGAGGCCGAAGGCCTTCATCGCGTAGGTGAACAGCCGGTAGTTGTTCACGAAGCCGGAGATCGAGGTGACCTTGCCGATGTTGGCGAGGAAATAGGCGGTGTCGTTCTTCACCTGCGGGTCGGCCGCCGTCGCGGTCTGCATCCGCGTCAGGTTGTTGGAGACGGCGAGATAGGAGGCGGTGGTCGAGAGCAAGGCGCGGGGCTCCGGCGATACGTCCGACGATGCCGGTAGGGGCTTGCGCGAGGCTGGCCGGAGCTTTCCGACGCGAAAAGCGGAGCCATTTCGCCGGTCGATGGTTTTCGAGCCGCATGCTTTCATCCGGCCCGAAGATCACGCCGCAACCCGACCCGACGTCCCCGCGGATCAAGGAATTGTTCAGCCGCGCCCTGACCAAGCCGGAGACCCTGACGCCTGCCGAGGTGCAGGAGACGGCGGCCTCGATGGTCTATCATTTGATATCCGAGCGGAAACCTTAGACGCCGCTGCCCCGCCCCGGAGCTGCCCGGCCCCGGAAAAGAAAGGACCCGCCCGGCGAGGCCAGGCGGGTCTAAGTCTCGGGAGGAACGCGCCAGGGCGCGCCGATTCAGCATCAAGCAACTGGCGTGCCGCGTTCAGGCTTCCTCTTGGCGCCGCGGAGGGGGCGTGCAACATGACGCCATCATGCTGCCTTCCACGCTCTGGGCCGAGCTGACCACCACCGACCTCGACCGCGCCGACCGCGCCGGCACCGTCGCCGTGCTGCCCGTCGCCGCAATCGAGCAGCACGGGCCGCACCTGCCGCTCGGCACCGACACGTTCATCATGCAGGGCTACCTCGACCGCGTGCGTGCGCGCCTGCCCGACGACGTGCCCGCGCTGGTCCTGCCGATCCAGAGCTGCGGCGCCTCGCTCGAGCACGCCGACTTCCGCGGCACGCTGTCGCTTTCCGCGCGCACCGCGATCGCCGCCTGGAGCGAGCTGGCGGTGGGCGTGGCGCGCATCGGCATCCGCAAGCTCGTCGTCGTCAATTCGCACGGCGGCAACTCGCCGGTGATCGACATCCTGGCCCAGGAGCTGCGCGCGACGCTCGGCCTCCTCGTCGTCAAGGCGTCGTGGCAGCGCTTCGGCTACCCCGAGGGCCTGTTCGAGCCGGCCGAGCTCGCGCATGGCATCCACGGCGGCGCGGTCGAGACCTCGCTGATGCTGGCGTTCCGCCCCGACCTCGTGCGGCGCGAGGCCGCGCGCAACGCGGTGCCGGCGTCCGTCGCGATCGAGCAGCGCTTCGCCCAATTGCGCACCGGCGGCCGGCCGACCGGCTTCGGCTGGATGGCGCAGGACCTGCACGAATCCGGCGTCGCCGGCGACGCGACAAAGGGCTCCGTCGAGGCCGGCGAGGCCTGCGCCGCGCACGGCGCCAGCGCCTTCATCGCGCTGCTGCGCGACGTCGCGGCGTTCGATCTTGCCGGCCTCGTGGATCGCTAGCCACCAACCGAAGGAGACCTGCCCTGCCCTCTCCCAACGGCCCGCTCCGCGTCGGCATCGGCGGCCCGGTCGGCTCCGGCAAGACCGCGCTGATGGAGCAGATCTGCAAGCGCTTCCGTACGGCCTACGACATCGCCGCGATCACCAACGACATCTACACCAAGGAAGACCAGCGCATCCTCACCGAGGCCGGCGCGCTGGAGGCCGAGCGGATCATGGGCGTGGAGACGGGCGGCTGCCCGCACACCGCTATCCGCGAGGACGCCTCGATGAACCTCGCCGCGATCCGCGAGATGCGGAAGAAATTCCCCGCACTCGACCTCGTGCTGATCGAATCGGGCGGCGACAATCTCGCCGCGACCTTCTCGCCCGAGCTCGCCGACCTGACGATCTACGTGATCGACGTCTCCGGCGGCGAGAAGATTCCGCGCAAGGGCGGCCCGGGCATCACGCGCTCGGATCTGCTCGTCATCAACAAGGTCGACCTCGCGCCGCATGTCGGCGCCTCGCTCGAGGTGATGGCACGGGACGCCAAGCGCATGCGCGGCGAGCGGCCGTTCGTGATGACGAACATGCGCTCGGGCGAGGGGGTCGGCGAGGTGACGAGCTTCATCGAGAAGATGGGCGGGCTCGACGGATAGCGAAGCGACCCGGCGCTCTCTTCCTTCTCCCGCTTGCGGGAGAAGGAAGAACCTCAGCCCTTCGTCTTGGCCCGCTCGATCGACTCGAGGATCATCGCCTTGGCCTTGGCGGCGTCGCTGAAGCCGACGACCTTGACCCACTTGCCTGGCTCCAGGTCCTTGTAGTGCTCGAAGAAGTGCTTGACCTGGTCGATCGTGATGTCGGGCAGGTCGGTGTAATTCTTCACGCGCTCGTAGCGGCGGGTGAGCTTGGCGGTCGGGACGGCGAGGATCTTCTCGTCCATGCCGGCCTCGTCCTCCATCATCAGCACGCCGACGGGGCGGCACGAGATGACGGCGCCGGGCACGATCGCGCGGGTGTTGCAGACGATGACGTCGCAGGGATCGCCGTCCTCGGACAGCGTGTGCGGGATGAACCCGTAATTCCCGGGGTAGCGCATCGACGTGTAGAGGAAGCGGTCGACCATCAGCGCGCCGGACGCCTTGTCCATCTCGTACTTGATCGGCTCGCCGCCGATCGGCACCTCGATGATGACGTTGACGTCCTCCGGCGGGTTCGAGCCGATGGCGAGCTTGTCGATCTGCATGGGTGGTCTCCGCGGCCGGCGGCCGGACGATTCACGCCGCGAGCGGCGCGCGGGCGGCGGGACATCGCGGAGGTAAAGAAATGGTCGGAGTGAGAGGATTCGAACCTCCGACCCCCTCGTCCCGAACGAGGTGCGCTACCAGACTGCGCTACACTCCGACTTGCGGCCGATCAGGCCGCGACGGGCGTCGTACAACGAAGACGCCGCCCGTTCAACTCACATAAGCTCTTGCGCAAAGTTGTGCGACAACCTTAGCGGCGGATGCCGAGACGCTCGATCAGCCCCTTGTAGCGCGGCTCGTCCTGGCGCTTCACGTAGTCGAGAAGCTGACGACGCTGCGAGACGAGCTTGAGCAGCCCGCGGCGCGAATGGTTGTCCTTGGTGTGGGTCTTGAAGTGCTCGGTGAGGTTGGTGATCCGCTCGGTGAGGATCGCCACCTGCACTTCCGGCGAGCCGGTGTCGTTCGCCTTGGTCGCATAGTCCGTGATGAGCGCCTGCTTGCGCTCTGCCGTGATCGACATCGTATATCCTTTGCTCGGTGAGAAGCGCGTCTCGCCGCCTGGCCGGGATGTCGTCCAGCGAGGTGTCGAGAAGCGCGACCGGGACCGTCCCGGGAAGGCGTGCTCTATAGAGAGATCGCCCGGCAAAGGCAAACGATCTCAGACGCGTGCGGGAAGGCCATGCACACTAGTCTCGGCTGCCGGCGCGTCCGGTCCCGCCTGCTTGACGCCACATTCCCGCCTTCCTACGTTCGACTGCGACGGGTCGCGCGGATCGCATGCGGCCCACCAAAATGCGGCCTTTGGAAAGGTTCATCGAATGAGCACCGTCAAGGTTACGGACTCGAGCTTCGAGTCCGACGTGCTGGGCGCCGGAGTCCCCGTGGTGGTCGACTTCTGGGCGGAGTGGTGCGGCCCCTGCAAGATGATCGGCCCCTCGCTCGAGGAGATCGCCAAGGAGATGGACGGGAGAGTGAAGATCGCCAAGGTCAATGTCGACGAGAACCCCGGCATCGCCGGCCAGCTCGGCATCCGCTCGATCCCGACGCTCATGCTCTACAAAGACGGCAAGGTCGCCTCGCAGAAGGTCGGCGCCGCCCCCAAGGGCGAGCTGCGCAAGTGGATCGACGCGGCGATCTGAGTCGGTCTGTCTCGCTAACATCAAGGTCGAAGGCCCCGGCGACGGGGCCTTTTTTTTCGCGCGCAGCGATCAAAACCTGTAGGCGGTGACCAGCTCGGCAAAAGCAGCGTTCGGCTTTACGATCCAGACGCTTCTCATTCTGTTGATCACCCCGGCAGGCGTCTGGATCGAGCCTTCGAAAATCCATTTCGTGCCGAATGGCGTGTCCGCACTGCCGACGAGACGGTCCGAGGCGGCATGAGCGAACAGGCAGTCGGCAAGAAGCTCCGAGCGCGCAGCATCGAAGCCGCATTCGATAAAGAAGACCGCTTTTGATCGGCCGACGGGATGATCGGGATTGAGCAAATAATCCCGAACCTTAGCGGCGTCGATGATGAACGCCGTCGGTGGTTGCGACACGGGCACGGGTCGTCTCCGTGGGCTCGATCTCCCCGCGTCGCAATGTGACGAGGGCCGCGATCGGGTCGGTAAATTCCACTTCGTAGGCCTGGCCCTCGTCGTGAACGAAAACGACAGCGCCGAGGCTGCCTGCTGGCAACCGACAGCTCGCATCGACGGTGATGCCGTGCACGAGCCTGACGACGGCGAGTTCCTCGATCAGGTCCGGGGCAGCGGTCGCCGTCGTGTCCGTAAGGGGAGCGGTCATGCGGTTGTCCTCCGCTACAGGCTTCGATTCTAGGCGCCTCGAGACCGAGCTGCAATCCTCACTCGTTCATCACCCTGAGCGCCGCCGCCGCGGCGAACGGCGTGCCGGCGATCGCGGCGAGCGTCATCGCGCAGAGGATCAGGAATGGCGTCGTAAACGGGATCGGGTTGCCGAGCCCGGCCGTCGCCGCCGAGACGCCGAAGATCAGCACGGGGATCGACAGCGGCAGGATCAGGATCGCCATCAGGAGGCCGCCCTTGCGCAGGCCGACGGTCAGCGCAGCGCCCACGGCCCCCAGCAGGGTGAGCGCCGGCGTGCCGACGGCGAGCGTGGCGGTGGTCTGCGCCAGCGCCTGGCCCTCCATGCCAAGCATCAGCCCGAACAGCGGCGTCGCGGCGACCAGCGGCAGGCCGGTGAGCAGCCAATGCGCCGCGCATTTGACGAGCACGATCGCCTCGGCCGGCGTCCGGCTCATCAGGAGGAGATCGAGCGAGCCGTCGTCGCGGTCGGCCTGGAACAGGCGATCGAGCCCGAGCAGGGTCGCGAGCAGCGCCGCGATCCACAGGATCGCCGGCCCGATGCGCGCGAGCAGCCGCAGGTCCGGCCCGATGCCGAACGGCATCAGCGTGATGAGGATCAAGAAGAACACGACGCCGAGCGCCGCGCCGCCGCCGATGCGGCGGCCGACGCGTAGCTCGCGCAGGAAGAGCGCGGCGAGCGGGCTCATGCGTGCATCGACCCGGGCGCGTCCAGCGAGATCGCCCGCGTCGCCGCGAGCGGCTGGTGCGAGGCGACGAGGATCGCGCCGCCGGCGGCCGTGTGCGCGGCCATGTGGGCGACGACGAGATCCTGAGCAGCGGTGTCGAGCGCGATGAGCGGTTCATCGAGCAGCCAGATCGGTCGCGGTGCGAGCAGCAGGCGGGCGAGCGCGACGCGGCGCTTCTGCCCGGCCGAGAGGTAGCCGGCGGGCAGGTCGACGAGCCTGCCTATTCCATAGGCATCGAGCGCCTCGACCAGCGTCATGCCGGGGCTCGCGGAGCGAGAACCCGGAACCGGTGCGCCCGCACCTTTGCCGGCGGCGGCGCTGGAGAGCGCCGGTTCTCGGTTCGGCTGCGCCGGCCCGGACTGACCGCCCAGCATGCTCGCCCAGAAATCCAAATTCTCGCGGACGGTGAGCGACGGCTTCAGCGCGTCCTCGTAGCCGAGGTAGTGGATCGTCTCGACGCCGTTCACATCCTCGTCGGCGAGGCCGTAGCGGATCGTGCCGCTGGCGGGATGCAGCAGGCCGGCGAGGGTGCGCAGCAGCGTCGACTTGCCGGCGCCGTTGCGGCCGGCGACAAGGATCGTCTCGCCGGGCGCCAGCGCGAAGGCGAGGTCCCGCAGGACGATGCGGCCACCACGCTCGACGGTGAGACCGTCGATGGCCAGAAGCGGAGCGTTCAAGTCGGACCCGGGCGAGACAAGGACAGCACCAGATCGGCCGCCGGCTCTCGCCTAACGCGCCTGCGCCGGATTTTCCATAAGCGCGATGCTCGTCCGCTCGGCCGCGTCGAGCCGCTCGCTCAGTGGTAACGGACCGCCACGCTCACCTGGTGAGAGCGGCCGTCAGGGGGCGCGGGCACGCTGCCGAGCGCTTGCAGCGCTGCCGTCGCGCGCGGGGCAGTGCGGGGTTGGCCGTCGATATGGACGTCGACGATCTCGCCCGCCTCGGTCACCGTGAAACCGACGATGACCCTTCCTCGCGGGATGTGCCTGAGCGACGCCAACGCCCGAGCGACCCGCGAGCGGACAACGGCGGCCCATGGGGGCAACTCGACCACCGGGAGCGGTCCCGCGGGATCGCCAAGAACGGGGCCTGCGCTTACCGCCAGGATCAGGCCGAGAACGACGAGAACGGCTCGTGAGACGCGCATGAAAATTCCGCCTCCACGGAGGGTCCGAAAAAGACCCGTTCTTGCATTGCGAAAACGAACGCGGCATCTGCTAGCGCGTCCACATTAGATTATCTACAAGTTCGCACGCGCGGCCGCCGCGCTCGACCGTCCCGTCCAGGAACCCGCTCTATGGCCTCTCTCGACAGCTTCAAGTGCCGCAAAAAGCTCAGCGTGGGTGACAAGACCTACCATTACTACTCGCTGGAAGAGGCCGAGAAGAATGGCTTGAAGGGCATCTCGAAGCTGCCCTTCTCGATGAAGGTGCTGCTCGAGAACCTGCTGCGCTTCGAGGACGGTAAGACGGTCAAGAAGGCCGACATCGAGGCCTGCGCGGCCTGGCTCGACAACAAGGGCAAGGTGGAGACCGAGGTCGCCTTCCGCCCCGCCCGCGTGCTGATGCAGGACTTCACCGGCGTCCCGGCCGTCGTCGATCTCGCGGCGATGCGCGACGCGATGACGTCGCTGGGCGGCGATCCACAGAAGATCAACCCGCTGGTGCCGGTCGACTTGGTGATCGATCACTCGGTGATCGTCGACGCGTTCGGCACGGCGGGGGCCTTCAAGACCAACGTCGACCTCGAGTACGAGCGCAACGGCGAGCGCTACAAGTTCCTGAAATGGGGCCAGGATTCATTCGACAATTTCCGCGTCGTGCCGCCCGGCACCGGCATCTGCCACCAGGTGAACCTCGAGTACCTCGCCCAGACCGTCTGGACGAAGAAAGAGGAGAGCGAGAAGGGCAAGACGGTCGAGGTCGCCTATCCCGATTCGCTGGTCGGCACGGATTCGCACACGACCATGGTCAACGGCCTCGCCGTGCTCGGCTGGGGCGTCGGCGGCATCGAGGCCGAGGCCTGCATGCTCGGCCAGCCGCTGTCGATGCTGCTGCCCGAGGTGATCGGCTTCCGCCTCACCGGCGAGCTGCGGCCCGGCGTCACCGCGACCGATCTCGTGCTCACCGTCACGCAGATGCTGCGCGCCAAGAAGGTCGTCGGCAAGTTCGTCGAGTTCTTCGGCTCGGGCCTCTCGACGATGACGCTCGCCGACCGCGCGACGATCGGCAACATGGCGCCCGAGTATGGCGCGACCTGCGGCTTCTTCCCCGTCGACAAGGAGACGCTGGCCTATCTCACCATGTCGGCCCGGACCGAGGAGCGCGTCGAGCTGGTCGAGGCCTATTCGAAGGCGCAGGGCCTCTACCGCAAGAAGGACACGCAGGACCCGGTCTTCACCGACACGCTCGAGCTCGACCTCGGCGAGGTCGTTCCGTCGATGGCTGGGCCCAAGCGGCCGGAAGGTCGCGTCTCGCTCGAGAATGTCGGCGCCGGCTTCAAGGAGGCGCTCGGCGCCGAGTACAAGAAGACGAGCGACGTCGAGAAGCGCTACGCCGTCGACGGCGAAGGCTACGAGATCGGCCACGGCGACGTCGTCATCGCCGCGATCACCTCCTGCACCAACACCTCGAACCCGAACGTGCTGATCGGCGCCGGCCTGCTTGCGCGAAAAGCGGCCGAGAAGGGCCTGACCCGCAAGCCGTGGGTGAAGACCTCGCTCGCGCCCGGCAGCCAGGTCGTCGCCGAATATCTCTCGGCCTCGGGCCTGCAGGAGGATCTCGACAAGATCGGCTTCAACCTGGTCGGCTTCGGCTGCACGACCTGCATCGGCAACTCGGGCCCGCTGCCCGCGCCGATCTCGAAGTCGATCAACGAGAACGGGATCGTCGCCTCGGCCGTGCTCTCGGGCAACCGCAACTTCGAGGGCCGCGTGTCGCCCGACGTGCAGGCGAACTACCTCGCCTCGCCGCCGCTCGTCGTCGCGCACGCCATCGCCGGCACGGTGAAGCTCGATCTCACCAAGGACCCGCTCGGCCAGGACCAGGACGGCAAGGACGTCTTCCTGAAGGACATCTGGCCGACCGCGGAAGAGGTCAACGCGTACATCGCGAAATACGTGACCCGGAAGGTCTTCAAGTCGCGCTACGCCGACGTCTTCCACGGCGACGAGCATTGGCGCGAGGTCGATGCGCCGAAGGGCGAGACCTACGCCTGGGACATGGGCTCGACCTACGTGCAGAACCCGCCCTACTTCGAGGGCATGAAGATGGAGCCGGAGGCGATCACCGACATCGTCGACGCGCGCATCCTCGCGCTGTTCGGCGACAAGATCACAACCGACCACATCTCCCCGGCCGGCTCGATCAAGCAGAGCTCGCCCGCCGGCACCTACTTGTCGGAGCGCCAGGTCGCGGCGAAGGACTTCAACCAGTACGGCACGCGGCGCGGCAACCACGAGATCATGATGCGCGGCACGTTCGCCAACATCCGCATCAAGAACTTCATGCGCCAGGGCGCCGACGGCAACGTGCCGGAGGGCGGCCAGACGAAGCACTGGCCGGACGGCGGCGAGATGTCGATCTACGACGCGGCGATGAAATACGCCGAGGAGAAGGTGCCGCTCGTCGTCTTCGCCGGCGCCGAATACGGCAACGGCTCGTCGCGCGACTGGGCGGCCAAGGGCACCAAGCTGCTCGGCGTGCGCGCGGTGATCGCCGAGAGCTTCGAGCGCATCCACCGCTCCAACCTCGTCGGCATGGGCGTGCTGCCGCTCACCTTCGAGGAGGGCACGACGTGGTCGTCGCTCAAGCTCAAGGGCAACGAGATCGTCACGCTGCACGGCCTGAGCGAGGGCCTGAAGCCGCGCCAGAAGATGGAGATGACGGTGAAGTTCGAGGACGGCCGCGAGGAGCAGGTGCCGCTGACCTGCCGCATCTTCACCGCCGAGGAGCTCGAGTACTTCAACAACGGCGGCATTCTGAGCTACGTGCTGCGGCAGCTCGCGAAGGCGGCGTAGCCGCCGCTGCGGGGCGCGCGCAGCGCGCGCTCCGCTTACAGCTTCTTCAGCCCGAGCGGCTTGCTGCCGTCCTTTATGTCCTTCGCCCATTTGTCGTCGCCGACGGGGCCGAGCTTGGCGGTGTGGCCGGCGCGGGCGGTGAGCACCAGCTCGCCCTTCACCAGGCGCCAGCCGACGGGGTCGAAGATGACGATGCCCTGGTCGCGGCAGCCGGGCGCGAGCTGGACGCGGTCGCCGCCGGCCTTGCCGCGCGTCTTGTCGTCGAGCGTCAGCATGCAGCCGGTGTCGTGCTTCTCGCGCATCACGGCATAGCGGCCAGCGATCTCCGCAGCGGTGACGTGCACCGCCGGCGCCGCGGCTTCGGCGTCCGGCTCGGCCTTGCGGCGCGCGACGCGGACGATCGCGGGGCCACCCGGCCCATCGAGCGGCGCCGCCTCGGCATCGGCGCCGCCGACGCGCTTCAGCGTGAAGACGCGCGAGCCCGCCGCGCTGAAGCCGTCGCCCGCCGCCGCCAGCGTCAGCACCGCGGTGCCGCCCGGCTCGTCGAGCGTCAGATGCGTCGCGTCGGGCAGGCCCCAGCGCCCGACCTTGGCGAGCCAGGGCATCGCGTGCCGGCACGCCGCGGGCATCCCAAGGAAATAGTCACCCTTGTCGGATTTTTGCGCGCGCAGCAGGAGGCGGCAGGCCTCGGCGCGATTGTCGACCGCGAGCTCCCAGGTTCCGGCGAGATCGCCCGCCTGGCGCTGCGGCGCCGCGTCCTGCGCGAGCGCTGCGGTGCCGACGGCGAGCAGGAGCATGGCGGCAAGGGGCACTGATCTCGTCGGCATCGCAATCCCTCGTCGCAGTCCAGACGGATACGCGTTAGACGCGTCGCCCGTTTCAAGCAATTCGCCGCAAGGCATCTCAGCGTTCCGGTGCGATCGTAACATCGTGGGCGCCCGCGGACGGATCCCAACGCCCATCATGGTGACTTCGGTCGGCGTGATGGCGGAGATCAAGCGGAACGCCGCGGGCCGTGGATGGTCCGGCGCGAAACCAGACGACCCGACCCTCGTTGTTTTCGCACGAGGTTGTGGGCAACTCGCCTTGAGCAACCAATCGTGGGAACGGGCCCTTTCGTCCGGCATTAAGGAAGTGACCCAGGCTGGAGCGCGCGATGGACGATCATGAGATGTCTCGCCGGCGTATCGAGCGCCTCGAAAAGGCCATCCAGGACCAGCGCGCTTTCCTGCATCGCATCCCCGATCCCGACACCCGAGAGCGCGGCGAGGTGCATCTCTTCGAGCTGATCGAGATGCGCGAGAAGCTGTCGGCCGAGCCGGAGCAGGTCTAGGCCGCGATCGTGCTCACCGAAGCCACTGCCGAAGACCTCGAGGCGCTCGCCCGCTTCGTGAACCTCGCCTATCGCGGCGCCTCGGCCCGCGAGGGCTGGACGCACGAGGCCGACCTGCTCGACGGCCAGCGCACCGACCCCGCCCTGCTCGCCGAGATGATCGTGCCGCCGTCGGCGATCCTGCTCGACAGCGACGACGTGGGCGCGATCCGCGCCTGCGTGCAGGTCACGCTGCGGCGCGATCGCGTCTTCTATTTCGGCATGCTCGCGGTCGATCCGGAGCGGCAGGGCGGCGGCTCCGGCCGCGCGATCGTCGCCGCCGTCGAGGCGCGCGCCCGCGACGCGGGCTGCACGACGATGGAGCTGACGGTGCTCCACCTGCGTGACACGCTGATCGGCTGGTACGAGCGGCTCGGCTACCGTCGCACCGGCGCCGTCGAGCCGTTTCCCTACGGCGAGGACCGCTACGGCAAGCCGCGTCGCGGCGATCTGACGTTGGTGGTGATGGAGAAGCGGCTCTAGCCAAGCGCGTTGCATCGCAGCACGCGCATCGGCATAGATGCCGCGACATGTCTGCCGTCTCCCTTTTCGAACTGGTCCTGCTTCTCGTCGGCGCCGCGCTCGTCCTGTCGCTCGCGGCGACGCGGCTGCACCTTCCGGCGGCGGTGGCGCTCGTGCTCGGCGGCATGGTGCTGGCGCTGATCCCCAACCTGCCGGCCTTCACGATGGACCCGGACCTGATCCTGGTCCTGTTCCTGCCACCGCTGCTGATGGGCTCGGCCTTTTTCACCGTGTGGCGGGACTTCAAGGCGCAGCTCCGGCCGATCCTGCTGCTCTCCGTCGGGGCGGTCGTGTTCACGACATTGGTCGTCGGCCTCGTCGCCAAGCTGATGATGCCGAGCCTGCCCTTGGCGGCCTGCTTCGCGCTCGGCGCGATCGTCTCGCCGCCCGACGCGGTGGCGGCGAAGGCGGTGCTGCAGCGGCTCTCGCTGCCCGAGCGGCTGGTCACGATCCTCGAGGGCGAGAGCCTGGTCAACGACGCCTCCGGCCTCGTCCTCTACAAGTTCGCGGTCGCCGCGGCGCTCACCGGCAGCTTCAGCGCGTCGGAGGCAGGCTCCGCCTTCGTCTGGCTGACGATCGGTGGCGTCGCGATCGGCCTTCTCAGCGGCTATCTCTGGACCGAGGTCGTGCGCCGCCTGCACGACGTGCCGACGATCATCGTGTCGAGCTTCCTCGGCTCCTGGCTGAGCTACATCCTGGCCGAGCAGGTCCATGCGTCGGGCGTGCTCGCCACGGTCGCCTGCGGCCTGATCGTCGGCATCCGCTCGCACACGGTGCTCAACGCCAACGTGCGCGTGCAGTCGGCCGCGGTCTGGTCGCTCGTCACCTTCGTCATGGAGGCGCTCGTCTTCGTCCTGATCGGGCTCGCCTTGCGCGGCGTGCTGCACCGGGGCGGCGACGGCGAGATGGCGGCGGTGTCGAACCGCCTGCCGATGGCGCTCGCCGTCACCGCGGCGGTCGTGCTGGCGCGCTTCGTCTGGATCGGGCTCAACATCTACGGGCCGCGCCTGCTGTCGTTCCGCCGGCGGCGGCGCGAGCGCGTGCCGCATGCGGCGCCCATCGTGCTCGGATGGGCCGGCATGCGCGGCGTCGTCACCCTGATGGCGGCGCTCGCGCTGCCGCTCGACTTTCCCGGCCGCGACACGATCCTGTTCGCCTCGTTCATCGTGATCCTGTTCACGGTGCTCGTGCAGGGCACGACGCTGGCGCCGCTGATCCTCGGTCTCAAGCTGACGCGCGCCAGCATGGCGGAGGGCGGCTTCTTGAATGCCACCGAGGCGCGCATCGCCGTCACCGAGGCCGGGCTCGCCTCGCTCCAGACGATCCTCGTGACGGGGACCGGCGAGGTGATGCACCCGCGCCTCATCGACATGTACCAGCGCAAGATCCGCGCGATGTCGCGCCTGCGCGACGAGGGCCTCGCGGCGATCGAGACCGAGCGCACCGACCATTTCGCCGCCGCCATCGGCGCGCTGACGACCAGCCGCGACGCGCTGATCACGCTGCATCGAGAGCGCAAGATCCACGACAGCGTGCTGCGCGCGATCGAGGGCGAGCTCGACCTCGAGGAGCTGCGCCTGATGCGGATGGCGGAGGCGTGATCTCCTTCTCCCCTTGCGGGGTGCTGGGTGACGGTCGCGAAAAACAGCCTACGTTTAAAGCCTCACGACAAAGGACTCGACCATGCAGCAGATCGTCCTCGCGTCCCGCCCGCAGGGCAAGCCGACGCCGGAAAACTTCAGGCTCGAGGAGGCGCCGATGCCGGCCTGCCCGAAGGGCGGCCTGCTGCTGCGCGTGCTGATCCTGTCGCTCGACCCCTACATGCGCGGGCGGATGGACGACCGGAAGTCCTATGCCAAGCCTGTTGAGATCGGTGCGCCGATGACCGGCGAGAGCGTCGCGGAGGTGATCGAGAGCGACCATCCGGGCTACGCCCAAGGCGACATCGTGCTGGCGCCGACGGGATGGGTCACGCATGCGGCCTCCGACGGCAACGGGGTCGGCGGCACGCCGATGCGCAAGCTCGACGCGTCCCGCGCGCCACTCTCTTCGGCACTCGGCGTGCTCGGCATGCCGGGCTTCACGGCGTGGGCGGGCCTGAAGCTGATCGGCCAGCCGAAGCGGGGCGAGACCGTCGTCGTCGCGGCGGCCTCCGGGCCGGTCGGCTCGCTCGTCGGCCAGCTCGCCAAGCTGTGGGGCTGCCGGGCGGTCGGCATCGCCGGCGGCCCGGACAAGTGCGCCTTCATCAAGGACGAGTACGGCTTCGACGCCGCGCTCGACCATCGCGGCGCGGACCTGCCCGGCGCGCTGGCCGCCGCCTGCCCCGAGGGTGTCGACGTGTATTTCGAAAACGTCGGCGGCGCCGTCTGGCAGGCGGTGCTGCCGCTGCTCAACGGCTTCGCCCGCGTGCCGGTCTGCGGACTGATCGCGCAATACAGCGGCGTGACCGAGGGCGCGGCGGCGCTCGCCGCGACGCAGCGCGCGATCCTGACCAAGAGCCTCACCCTGCGCGGCTTCATCAACTACGAGTTCGCCGCCGCGCATTACCCCGCCTTCCTCGACGAGGTCGGCGCCGGCCTCGCCGACGGGCGCATCCGCACGCGCGAGGATGTCACCGACGGGCTCGCCAACGCGCCCGCCGCGTTCATCGGCATGCTGGAGGGCAAGAACTTCGGCAAGGCGCTGGTGCGCGTCGCGGAGGGTTAGGCCACCGCCCGCTTTCCGTCGCGGTTCCCCTCCCCCTTGTGGGGAGGGTCAGGGGGGTCTCGCCGCCTCGGCAACGGGGACCGAACAACTACCCCATCCCCACAAGGGGAAGGGAAACCGTCGGCGTCGTCGAGCCTAAAGCCATCATCGGCAAAGGCGGCGCAAGATGTCGGGTTGCCTGGCCGCTGCGCTCGCCTCGGAAAGACGGCGGCAGCAAGCGATCTCCTAACCGTGCTTCAACTGCGCGGCGATGATGAAGACGAGGAGCGCCAGCGTCAGGTAGTTGAGCCGCGTGGTCGAGAACGAGGCGAATTTCTCCGACGGCTGCAGGCGCTTCACGCCGAAATAGACGACGACGTGCAGCGCCATGAAGATGACGACGCGCGTCGCCGCGGTGCCGAGCAGGTAGGCGAGGTGTTCGCTGGGCGTAGCCGCGTTGGGGCTGCGGCCGAGGGTGAAGACGAGGAAGAGGGCGAGCGCGACGAGCTGGTGCATGGCGCGCATGTAGCCTTCGGGCGACGGTCCCGCCAAGCCTCTCTGAACACCCCGAAATCGCTTGCCATTTGCTGCGCCGCCCGCAAACTACCCGCAACGAGACGCAGGTCTCGCCCGGGAGCGTGATACGACGATGGCCGTGGCCGACACCGACGACCACTTGCGGCTGTCCTCGCCGCGCATCTTCCTGGTGCGGATCGTCGTGTTCCTGATCCTCATCGGCTTCATCGCGCTGATCCTGTACCAGCAGATCAGCAAGGCCTTCATGGCCAACCCGGGCCTCAACGGGTTCATCTTCTTCGTGCTCTTCCTCGGCGTCGTCTACGGCATCCGCAACGTCGCGCGGCTGTTTCGCGAGGCGCGCTGGGTCAACGCGCTGCCGCGCGGCGAGGCGAGCAACGTGGCGCGGCCGATCCTGCTGGCGCCGATGGCCACCCTGTTCGGCGACCGGGCGCCGACCTCCGCCATGTCGACCGTGACGCTGCGCGTCATCCTCGATTCGATCGGCACCCGGCTCGACGAGGCGCGCGAGCTGTCGCGCTATCTCACCGGCCTGCTGATCTTCCTCGGTCTGCTCGGCACTTTCTGGGGCCTGATCCAGACGGTGGGCTCGATCGCCCATGTCATCGAATCGATGGGCGCCGGCGCCGATTCGGCCGCCTCGTTCGAGGAGCTGAAGGCGGGCCTCGCCGTCCCGCTCTCCTCGATGAGCCTTGCCTTCACCTCGTCGCTGTTCGGCCTCGCCGGCTCGCTGATCCTCGGCTTCATCGACCTGCAGGCCGGCCAGGCGCAGAACCGGTTCTACACCGAGCTCGAGGACGCGCTCACCGCGCTCACCTCCGCCGAGCCGATCGCCGGCGCCAGCCCGGATCTCGACAAGGCGCTGGCGCGGCTGAACGATCCCTCGCAGGCGCGCGCCTCGTCGGCGGCTTTGGCCAATCTCGCCGAGGGCATCCAGTCCCTCGTCCAGCACATGCGCGCCGAGCAGCAGCAGATCCGCGACTGGGTTGAGGCGCAGGCCGATCAGAACGGTGAGATCCGCACCCTGCTGCGCCGCCTCGCCTCCGAGTCGGAGCGGCGCTGATGCCGCTCGCGCGCACCCGAGGCCGCGCGCGGCATGTCGATTATTGGCCCGGCTTCGTCGACGCGCTGTCGACGATGCTGCTCGTCATCATCTTCCTGCTCTCGGTCTTCATGGTCGCGCAATTCTACCTGTCGCGCGAGGTGACGGGGAAGGACTCGGCGCTCACCAAGCTGAACCGGCAGATCGAGGAGCTGACCTCGCTGCTCGCGCTGGAGAAGGCCGCCAACCAGGCCACGCAATCCAATCTCGAGTCGCTGACCGCGACGCTGGACTCGGCCAACAAGGACAAGGCGCGCCTGCAGGGCCTGCTCGATGCCGCCGCCGGCCAGGCCGCGGGCGCCGGCGGCGCCGCGGCGACGGCGCAGGGCGAGCTCGACCGGCAAAGGCAGCTCTCCGCGCGGGCGCAGTCGCAGGTCGACATCCTGAACCAGCAGATCGCCGCGCTGCGCCGCCAGCTCGCGGCGATCCAGGATGCGCTCGACGCCTCGCAGGCCAAGGACAAGGAGAGCCAGGCGCAGATCGCCGACCTCGGCTCGCGCCTCAACGTGGCGCTTGCCCAGAAGGTGCAGGAGCTGGCCCGCTACCGCTCCGACTTCTTCGGCCGGCTGCGCCAGATCCTCGGCGACCGGCCCGGCATCCGCATCGTCGGCGACCGCTTCGTCTTCCAGTCCGAGGTTTTGTTCGATGCCGGCCAGGCCGCGATCGACCCGAAGGGCCGCAGCGACCTCGACCGGCTCGCCGACGCGATCGTCCAGCTCGAGCGCGAGATCCCGCCCGACATCCCGTGGGTGATGCGCGTCGACGGCCACACCGACACGCGGCCGATCCGCTCCGACAAATATCCCTCGAACTGGGAGCTCTCGACCGCCCGCGCCTCGTCGGTCGTCGAGTACCTGATCTCGAAGGGCGTCGATCCGCACCGCCTCGTCGCCGCCGGCTTCGGCGAGTTCCAACCGCTCGACGCGGCCGACTCCGACGACGCGCGCCGCAAGAACCGCCGCATCGAGTTGAAGTTGACCGAGCGATGAGCAGCACCGACGACCTCTTCGAGACGCGCAAGGCCGACAAGGCGCAGGCCCTGGGCGAGATCGCCGCCGTGCTGGCGATGGTCGACGGCGAGCAGCGCGAGCCGGACACCTGGGAGCGCCTGTGCCTGCTGCGCGCCTTCAGCCTCGTCTCGTCCGGCTGCTACCTGCTTGCCTCGCTGGAGGCGCGCGACGCCTCGCTGCGCCCCTCGATCCCGATGGACGAGCGCGCCGCCGAGCCGGTGCTGCAGCATTGCGACCTGCTCACGATGTTCGAGGCGCTGAAGGAAGCGATGGCCGAAAGCGCGCGGCCGTATCCGCACCTGGGGCCGGCGGCGCTGGGGTAGGACCTTCGCGCGGGCGACCGCCGGTGCCCGGCGGGCATGAAATCGATCAACGGACGGCATTGGCTGCCGAACCGATATCGTGTGCTGTTGCGGCTGCGAAGCACGGTTGGGAAGACGGACCAAAGATGTCGCATCATTTCGACACGCCGACGGCGCTGGAAGATCCACGCATCAACGTGTGCGATTTCTACATCTTTGCGGGCTCGAACGGCGCCACAGCCACCACCGTCCTCGCGATGACGGTCAATCCCGATGCTGGTGTCTCTGCGCCGGACACCTTTCGCGAGGAGGGCCTCTATGCTTTCAGGGTGGATACCGACGGCGACGCCCGCGAGGACGTCACCTTCAAGCTGCGTTTCGGGCCGCCGCGACACAACGAGCACGCGGCGCATGTGCAGAGCCTGGAACTGTGCCGCGCGACCGGCGATGACGCGCGAGCCGGCGCGGGAGGCGAGCTTCTTTTGACCGGTGAGACCGGCGCGGTCGTCGCGGACGGCGGCGTTCGGGTCTTCGCCGGTCTGGCACCGGACCTTTTCGCCGGAGACGGCGCCGCACTCGGCCGCTTCAGAAAAGCGCTCAGCGAGGGCCGCTACGATGCTGCGGCTTTCTCGACTAACAGGAACCTGTTCGAGCGGCGCAACGTCACGGCGATCGTGATCGAGGTGCCGAACGCGTCGATCGGAGCCGAGCGCATCCAGGCCTGGGCGACGGCATCGCTGCATGGGCACGCACCGGAGGTCCAGGTCTCCCGCTGGGGACTGCCGCTCGTCACCAACATGCTCATGCCGGACCCTGCCACGAAAGAGGCCTTCAATCGTGCGCACCCGACCTCGGATTGCGCGCTGTTCGCGCCTCCTATCGCCATGCTGATCGAGAAGATCGTCTCGCTTGCCGGCTCGGCACCCGAACCCGCCGACTATGCGACGGAGGTGGCCGCACGCCTCTGTCCGGTCGTCCTTCCGTACGAGCTGGGCACCCCGGCGGCATTCGAAGTCGCCGCGTTCAACGGCCGTGCGCTAGACGATGACGTCATGGATGTCATGTTGACGCTGGCGACGGGGACTTCGCTCGGCGACGGGGTCGCGCCGGACCATTCGCGGATGCAGACTCACTTCCCGTATTTCGGCACGCCCTACACCACAGCCGAGCAGGCCGGCCTCGGACCTATGGCACCGGCGCATAAGGCGCACGCCTGAACGACCCCCTCGCAAGCGATCGATCGCCGTGATGGACCCGGTCGGCGGTCTCGCGCACATCATCCAGACCGCGCTGACGCCGGTCTTTCTTCTGTCCGGCATCGGGACGCTTCTTCAGCTCTTCAATGCGCGCCTCGCGCGGGTGGCCAAGAGCCTGACCGAGGCGGCCGGCCTCCTTGAACATGCGGAGAGCCCGATCGACGAGGTGCGGCTGCGGCGCCACCTCGAAGGTTTCCTGCGCCGAATGTGGCTTCTCGACGCCGCCATTGCGCTCGGTGCCGTGGGCGCGGCCGCGTCTTGCGGGGCCGCCTCGATCCTTTTTCTCGGCAGCATTCGAAACTCGGCCGTCGACGGCTGGCTCATCGGCTTCTTTGCGACAGCGCTCGGATGCACCGTAGCTTCCCTCGTCGTGTTCCTCGGCGACAGTGTGCTCGCCTGGATGGGGCTTCGACGCGAAGGTCCGTTGACGCAATGGAGGGCCGGCGCGTCGCGACATCAGCCGCGTGGCGACAACCCGTGATGGCGGGCAATCACGGCAACCCAACTGATGAATGATCGTTTGCTATCGAACGTATGCCGCGCCGCGTGGACCGTGCGAAGACAGTTTGCAATCTTTGCCTCGTGCACATGAGATAGCAAGCCATCGTCGGCGCGGAATCTTTCGAGAATAGCCACGCACCCGCGAAGCACTCGGTCATAGGCGGCCCGATCTCCAGCCTGGGCCAGAATCATCAGGCACGCCAGTTCGCCGTCGTCGGGCAAGGAGGGACCGGCCATATCCGAGTGAATCCTCGAACGCGCAAATCGGATATCTGAGAAAATCTCCCGGTCGGTGCGTCGCAGCAAATGCCTATCGCCGATGAAGTTCATGTCGGCACGCTATCGCCGCCATTCGAAGAAGGCTTCGACGCGCGCGCCGCATCTGATAAGCACGCGCATGGAGATGCATCAGGTCCGCTATTTCGTGGCGCTCTCCGAAGAGCTGAACTTCACGCGCGCTGCGATACGATGCCATGTCTCGCAGCCGGCTCTGACACGCGCCATCAAAGCTTTGGAAGCGGAGCTCGGCGGCCCGCTGCTGCGGCGCGAGCGCGGCAACACGCATCTCACCGAGCTCGGCGCGTTGATGCTACCCTATATCCGCAGCGTGCAGGATCACGCCGACGCCGCCAGAGATAAAGCCGAGGCGTTCCACGCCGGAATTCAGCGTCTTCGCCTCGGCGTGATGTGCACGATCGCGCCGGCACCGCTGCTTTCGCTGGTCGCGACCATGAGCGTCGCGCATCCTGGTGTCGCCCTCGAGATCACGGACGCCACGGCGATAACGCTGGAGCGAGAGCTGCTGGGCGGCGGCCTCGACGTCGCTCTCTACTGCAGGCCAGCTACGCACGACGATAAGCTGCACTATCTGAAGATTTTCGACGAGCGGATGGTCATTGTGCTTCCGCCAGGCGATCCGCTGACGGCGCGGCCTTCACTGCGACTGAGCGACCTCGACGACCATCGCTACCTGAACCGCACGCATTGCGAGTTCAACGGCTCGGGCATCCTAGGCGCATGCGGCGCCACGTGGAACGCAGTCTACAGCAGCGAGCGCGACGACTGGATCCTCGCGATGGTCGCAGCGGGCCTCGGATTCAGTTTCCTCCCGGAGCACAGCGTCACGCATCCGGGCGTCATCGCGCGTCCATTGGTCGATCCCGAGGTGACGCGAGACGTCGCGATCGTGTCCGTCCGCGGTCGCCCCCATACGGCCGCAGCCGGGGCGCTCGTCCGCGAGGCCATGCGCAACGGTTGGAGCGGCTCGGCCGACCACCCCCTGCGATCGAGCGTAGCCTAGCCCTCGCTAGCCCACTCCCTGATGTCCACGAAACGCCCGGCGATCGCCGCCGCCGCCGCCATCTGCGGCGAGACGAGGTGCGTCCGCCCCCGAGGGCCTTGCCGGCCCTCAAAATTGCGGTTCGAGGTCGAGGCGCAGCGCTCCTCGGGCTTCAGCTTGTCGGGGTTCATGCCGAGGCACATCGAGCAGCCCGGCTCGCGCCATTCGAAGCCGGCCTTCTTGAAGATCGTGTCGAGGCCTTCCTGCTCGGCCTGCGCCTTCACGAGCCCGGAGCCCGGCACGATCATCGCGGAGACGCGCTCGGCGACCGTGTGCCCCTCGACGATCTTGGCCGCGGCGCGCAGGTCCTCGATGCGGGCGTTGGTGCACGAGCCGATGAACACCTTGTCGAGCGCGATGTCGGTGATCTTCTCGCCGCCCTGCAGGCCCATGTAGGCGAGCGCCTTCCTGATGCCGGTGCGCTTCATCTCGTCGCTAGCGTCTTCCGCGCGCGGCACCGTCCCCGTGACGGTGATCACGTCCTGCGGGCTGGTGCCCCAGGAGACGATCGGCGACAGGTTGCCGGCATCGAGCCGCACGATCTTGTCGAAATGCGCGCCCTCGTCGGTCGTCAGCGTCGCCCAATGCATCATCGCCGCCTCCCAATCCGTGCCGGTCGGCGCGCGCGGGCGGTTTTGGAGGTAGGCAAACGTCTTCTCGTCCGGCGCGACCATGCCGGCGCGGGCGCCGCCCTCGATCGACATGTTGCAGATCGTCATGCGACCCTCGAGCGACAGCGCGCGCACGGCGGCGCCGGCATATTCGATCACGTGGCCGGTGCCGCCCGCGGTGCCGATCTCGCCGATGATCGCGAGGATGATGTCCTTCGCCGTCACGCCGGGGGCCGCCTCGCCCGCGACCTCGACCAGCATGTTCTTCGCCTTCTTCTGGATCAGCGTCTGCGTCGCCAGCACGTGCTCGACCTCGCTGGTGCCGATGCCCTGCGCCAGCGCGCCGAACGCGCCGTGCGTCGAGGTGTGCGAGTCGCCGCAGACGATGGTCGTGCCGGGCAGCGTGAAGCCCTGCTCCGGCCCGATGATGTGGACGATGCCCTGCCGAATGTCGTGCTCGTCGAAATACTCGATCCCGAAGTCGGCGACGTTCTTCGCCAGCGTCTCGATCTGCAGGCGGCTCTCGGGATCCTCGATGCCTTTGCTGCGGTCGGTGGTCGGCACGTTGTGGTCGACGACGGCGAGCGTGCGCTCAGGGGCATGCACCTTGCGCCCGGCCATGCGCAGCCCCTCGAAGGCCTGCGGGCTCGTCACCTCGTGCACGAGATGGCGGTCGATGTAGAGGAGCGCGGTGCCGTCGGCCGAGGTCTCGACGACGTGGTCGTCCCAAATCTTGTCGTACAAGGTCTTGGGCAGCGTGCGCGGGGCGGTCATGTGGTAGGTCCAGTGTCTCGAAGCGTTCCAGGCTGGGGATTTAGGCGCCCGCGCGCCAGGACGCAAAGGTCGCCTGTGGGCGGAGGCTACTCGATCGTCCCGACGAGGGCCTCGAGATCGCGGCCGCCATAGAAAATCCGGCAGATCGACACGATGTCATTCTCGAAGACATACGCGACGGCGCACAAACGCCAAGGCATTCGGGGCTGTCTGTCGCGATGTGATCGTAGAGGTCGTCGAGATCGGCGGCAGCGGCCTACTCAACCTTACGCACCATGTTTCGCGGCCTTCATCGCGTCGGCGTGCCGTTGCTCGAGCCGGCCGAAAACCTCGTCAGCCGTGAGGCTCGGGCGCGGATCATCGAACGCGGCATCGATCTGCCGACGCAAGGCGGCGCGGCGCTCCGCAAGGCTCGTCTCGTGGTCTTCGAGCAGCCGAAGGCCGGCGCGGACCACCTCGCTCGCATTTTGAAAACGGCCCTGCTCGATCTGGTCCTTCACGAATTTCTCGTAGCGGGTCCCAAGGCTCACATTCGACATCAGCGCCTCCAGTCGCTGAGACATAGCATTAGATATCATCTATTGCTACTCGTGCGCCGTGACCGGGCGTAGCTCTGCCGCCTCCGATCGCCCGGTGATGCCGAGCCCGACGAGAGTCGCGACCAGCGCGAAGCCGCCGCCGGCCAGGAAGGCCGCGTGGTAGCCGGCGTTGAGCGCTTCGGCCACCGCGAGCCCGGTGCCGCGAGCGCGGCGGTCTGTGCGGCGGCGAGGCTCGCGAGGATGGCGAGGCCGAGCGCGCCGCCCAGCATGAAGGCGGTGTTCACCAACCCCGAGGCGAGGCCGGATTCGTCGGGGCCGACCTCGCCCATCGCCGCCATCAGCAGCGGGTTCAAGGCGATGCCGGCGCCGAGGCCCTGCAGCACGAAGGGCGGCAGCACGTCGACGACGAACGACGCCTCCGTCGGCGCCCGGGCGAGCAGCAGCAGGCTGATCGTGATCATCGCCATCCCGACGACGATCGGCCCGCGATTGCCCCAGCGCATGACGATGCGCGCGGAGAGACCAAGCGAGAACGCCGCCATGAGGACGTTGGCCGGCAGGAAGGCGAGGCCGACCTCGAGCGGCGTGTAGCGCAGCACGAGCTGCAGATAGAGGCCGGACAGGAAGAAGGCGGCGAACATCGACGCCGACCACAGCATGCCGATCGTGTTGGCGATCGCCAGGCCGCGATGCGTCAGCAGGGACAGCGGCACCAGCGGCGCCGCGACCCGCGCCTCGATGGCGAGGAAGGCGAGCGCCAGCGCCACGCTCGACGCGAGCAGACCGAGCGTGCGCGGCGACAGCCAGCCGACCTCGTTGCCGCCGACGATCGCGTAGACCGCGAGCAGCATGGCGAGCGTCACGGTGATCGCGCCGGCGACGTCGAGCGATGCGCGCGTCGCGGGCCGCTCGTCGGCCGGCAGCAGCCGCCACGAGGCGAGGATGACGGCAAGCCCGATCGGCACGTTGACGAGGAAGATCCAGTGCCAGCTCAGCGTCTGGGTGAGCACGCCGCCGAGCAGCACCCCGATACTGCCGCCGGCGGCCGAGACGAAGCCGAACACGCCCATCGCCTTGGCCCGCTCGTGGTCTCCTGGAACAAAGTGACGATCAGCGACAGCGCCACCGCCGAGACCACCGCGCCGCCGCAGCCCTGGATCGCGCGCGCCGCGACCAGCGCGCCTTGCGTCGGCGCCAGCCCGCAGCCGAGCGAGGCGAGCGCGAACAAAGCGACGCCGGCGAGGAACATGCGCCGGGGTCCGTAGAGATCGCCGAGCCGGCCGCCGAGCAGAAGGAAGCCGCCGAAGGTGACCATGTAGGCGTTGACCACCCACGCCAGCCCCGCCTCGCTGAAGCCGAGGTCGCCGCGGATCGTCGGCAGCGCGACGTTCACCACGGTGACGTCGAGCACGATCATCAGGTCGCCGGCGCAGAGAAGCGCCAGGGCGAGCCAGCGGGAGGAGCGGTCGAGGGTCATGAGGCGCGCCTAGCGCACGAGTCTGTCCACCGCGTGACGGCGCGCCCTCACGCCTTCGGCGTCGCCCTCAGCCCCACGATGAGGATGTCGATGAGGCGGCGGGCGCTCGGCGCCCAGTCGGCATCGGGGCCGGCGTTGGCGAGACCGAAGATGGCGCGCAGCGGGTCGAGCGGATCGAGGGCGGCGCTGATGTCGCCGCTGGCGATCGCGCGGTCGAACAGCATGCCGTTGGCGGCCTTCACCGACGTGCCGGTCGCGTTGACCAGCTCGGTCGTGTCGCCGACGAGCGATTGCAGCGCCGGCATGACGACCTTCTTTGTCGCCATGTAATCGATGGAGAGCAGCAGCCAGGCGCGCAGCGCCTCGAGTGGCGGCAGGGTGTCGGCGAGGTCTGACGCCGCCGCCGCGAGTTGCTCGACCTCGTGGCGATAGACCGCCTCGAGCACGGCGTCGCGGGTCGGAAAGTGCCGGTAGAGCGTGCCGATGCCGACACCGGCGCGGCGCGCGATCTCGTCCATCGTCACGTCGGCGCCGCCCGCGGTGAACGCGGCTTTCGCGGCCTCCAGCAGCCGCAGCCGATTGCGCTGCGCGTCCGCACGCGGCTTGCGCGCCCCAGCCGGCTTGTCCTCGACCTCGCTCAAATCGACTCCGTCCTCCTTGATAAGCGGAGGATGCCTCCGTATATCTGATTACGGAGGCATCCTCCGTTTAATCGACGGCCTCCGCGGCGGCAAGCCCGGTCCATCCTTGAGCCAACGGAATCCCCATCATGACCGCATCCTTCGATGCAACATCCACCACCGACGAGGTGCTGGCGGGCGTGAACCTCGCGGGCAAGCGCGTCCTCGTCACCGGCGTCTCCGCCGGTCTCGGCGTGGAGACGGCGCGGGCGCTCGCGGCGCATGGCGCCCACGTGGTCGGCGCCGCGCGCGACCTCGCCAAGGCCGAGAAGGCCACCGCCCCCGTCCGCGCCGATGCCGCGAATGGCGGCAAGCTCGAGCTGATCGAGATCGATCTCGCCTCGCTCGCCAGCGTGCGCGATGCCGCCGACGCGCTGGTCTTCGAGGGCAAGTCGTTCGACCTCGTCGTCGCCAATGCCGGCGTCATGGCCTGCCCGCTCGGCAAGACAGCCGATGGGTTCGAGACGCAGTTCGGCACCAACCATCTCGGCCATTTCGTGCTGGTCAACCGCATCGCGTCGCTGCTGGAGCCCGGCGCGCGGCTGGTGAACGTGTCCTCGTCGGGGCATCGCTTCAGCGACGTCGATCTCGAGGACCCCAACTTCGAGCACACGGCCTACGATCCCTGGCTCGGCTACGGGCGCTCGAAGACGGCGAACATCCTGTTCGCGGTCGAGTTCGACCGTCGCCACAAGGCGCGCGGCGTGCGCGCGACGGCGCTGCATCCCGGCGGCATCCAGACCGAGCTCGGCCGCCATCTCGGCTGCGACGTCATCCAGAAGATGGTCGACCAGATCAGCGCCGACCTCGTCGCCGAGGGCAAGCCGCCGCGCGTCTGGAAGACCGTGCCGCAGGGCGCCGCGACCTCCGTCTGGGCCGGCGTCGTCGCGCCCGCGGACGAGGTCGGCGGCCGCTATTGCGAGAACTGCCACGTCTCGCCGATCGTCGCCGAGGCGAACATCAGCCTCGTCAGCGAAGGCGTGCTCCCCTACGCGCTCGATCCCGAGCACGCCGCGGCGCTGTGGGCCAAGAGCGAGGCGATGGTCGGCGAGCGCTTCCCGGCCTGACGCCTCACCCGGCGAGCCGCACCCCGAACGTGTCGGAGAAGCCCTGTCGCCCGAAGGGCGTCAGGTCGAGCGCGCGGCTGCCCTGCTGGCGGCGCACCCAGCCGCGATCGAGGGCGTGGGCGAGGATCGCGGCGCCGACCGCGCCGGCGATGTGCGGGCGGCGCTCGCTCCAGTCGAGGCAGGGGCGGCAATAGGCGCGGCGGCGCGAGGCGGGCGGCAGCACGATGCCGGACGTCTCGAAGAAGGCGAGGCCGGCCTTGGTGACGTCGCCGCCGTCGGCGTTCATCTCGAGGCAGCCGCGCGCGACGAGCGTGTCGGCGACGGCGACCGCGAGGCGGCCGGCCAGGTGATCGTAGCAGGTGCGGGCGATGCGCAGGCTGTCGCCGCCGCGCCAGGGGTCGCAGCGCACCGGGCCGGCCTCGGCGACGACCATGATCGCCTCGAGCAGCCGCGCGACATCCTGCGAGGCGAGCCGGAAGTAGCGATGCCGGCCCTGCCGCTCGAGCGACAGCAGGCCGGTGTCGTGCAGCTTGGCGAGGTGGCTGCTCGTCGTCTGCGGCGAGACGCCGGCGGTCTCGGCGAGTTCCTTGGCGGTCAGCGCGCGCCCGTCGAGCAGCGCGGCGAGCATGTTGGCGCGCGCCGGATCGCCGACGAGCTGCGCCACCTGCGCGATCTTGGGCCCGTGATCCATGCCGGCCTCCGGATGGCGCTCAGACGCCCGGTTCGAGGTCCTCGGGCTGCAGGAAGAGATCGAGGCGCCCGCCGCGCGCGGCGGCATCGGCCCAGTCCTCGGCATCGCAGGCGATGACGGCGAGGCTGCACGGCGCGAAGCGGTTGCGCATGCGGCCGATCTCGACGGGATCGCCGTCGCGCGACAGCATGACCGCGAGGTCGGCGATGCCGGGATTGTGCGCAACGATCATCAGCGTGCGCACGCCGGGCTCGGTCGCCTTCAGCATCGAGCGGATCTCGCCCGCCGTGGCGTTGTAGAGCGCCTCGTCGTAGGTCGCCGGCACGGGCGCCTCGATCGTCGCCGTCAATCCGTCGAAGGTCTGGCGCGTGCGCGCCGAGGAGGACACCAGCGCGACATCCGGCACGAGGTCGTGCGAGCGAAGGTAGCTGCCGAGCAGCCCGGAATCCCGGCGTCCCTTGTCCTGCAGATCGCGCGAAAGATCGTCGCCGCGCGACTGCTGCACGGCCCTGGCATGGCGCAAAAGCACGAGCGTCAGCAAGATGACAACGTCCAAGCGGCGGAAGGCATCCGCATGCCTACCCCGGCTCGCGCGACGGGTCCACCGGACTGTAGGCGCGCGGCCCGGGTTCCAGACGGGCGGGCGCTAGCCCTGCTTCATCGTGTCGCCGGCCTTCTGCGCCTCGTCGCCGAAGCGCTGCGCCGCCTGCGTCATCCGCTCGGTGTTCTGCTGGAACACCGCCTGGCCCTGGCGCGCCATCTCCATCGGCAGCGTCATCATCAGCTCGCTGAAGCGGCGCGTGGTCTCGGCGTAGTTTGAAAAGCTCTTCTGCAGGAACGTCGTCTGGATCGAGACGACGTCCTCCATCGACTTGGCGCCGCGCAGCTGCTCCATCAGACCGGTCGTCTGGTCCATCGCGTCCTTCGATAGGCGCTGCATCTCGCTCGCGAAGGTTTGAAGGGTCTTGGTGCCCGTTGCGTAGCCGTCCATCACGGCGTCGACGCCGGGAGTGTTTTCGCCCATGTCGCTTTCCTTCCGGTACCGGGCCCTTGCCGGCCCGTAGACCTGCAACGCGCGGACGGCGTTCAGGTCCCACGCCGTTCAGGTCCCACGCCGTTGAATTTCTTGCGCATCGAAGATGGCCGACGCAGCGGCGATCTTTTCGGGCCGGACCGAACGACGCAGGCGTTGTACTTTGGAGCTATTCTAATTCCAATGTTGCGTCTGTGCATTGATGCTTCACATGGCGTGGATTATTGCCGGACGCATAGAAGCCAGCGCTTCTTCCTCAGGTAATTGGACGTGCTCGCGTCTTGCAAGGGTAAGCAAGACACGCGCCGGGGTGAAATTCATGCTCGTTGCGTTCCTCATCATGCTCCGCGAGGGGATCGAGGCCTCGCTGATCGTCGGCATCATCGCGAGCTATCTCGCGCAGACCGGCCGCAAGCAGTACCTCGGCGCGGTGTGGGCGGGCGTCGTGATCGCGGCGGTGATCTGCATCGCGATCGGCATCGCGCTGAGCTATGCCAGCGCCGAGTTCCCGCAGCGCCAGCAGGAGATGTTCGAGAGTGCGGTGGCGCTGATCGCCGTGATCATCCTCACCTCGATGGTGTTCTGGATGAAGTCGGCGGCGAAATCGATCAAGGGCGCGCTGCACGACAAGGTCGATGCCTCCATCTCGACCTCGCGCAACGCCGCCTTCGCGCTCGTCGCGATGGCGTTCTTTGCGGTCGGCCGCGAGGGCCTCGAATCCGTCTTCTTCCTGCTTGCGATCTTCCAGCAGAGCACCGGCTACGAGGTGCCGCTCGGCGCCTTCCTCGGCCTGCTCGGCGCCATCGGCGTCGGCCTGCTCATCTATTGGGGGGGCGTGAAGCTCGACCTGCGCCGCTTCTTCCGCTTCACCGGCGTGTTCATCATCGTCGTCGCCGCCGGCCTGCTCGCGGGCTTCGTGCGCACGATGCACGAGGCCGGCCTTTGGAACGGCCTGCAGCAGGTCGTCGCCGACTGGAGCGGCGCGCTGCCGGCCGACGGCCCGCTCGGCACCGTGCTCGCCGGCATGTTCGGCTACAACGACAACCCGACGCTTGGCGAGGTCCTCATCTACTTCGCCTACCTGATCCCCGCGCTCGTGCTGTTCTTCATGCCCGCGCGCGACACCGCCCCCGTTCCCCGCCACGCCTGACCGACCGATCGGAAAAAGACCCCATGTCCTCCATGCGTAGTCTCCTCACTGCCGTTTCCTCGCTTGCGCTCGCCGCGACCGTTTCGGCAAGCGGCGCCCGCGCCGAGACGGCGAGCCCGCAGAAGGTGCAGCTGACGATCAACGACAAGGGCTGCGATCCGATGACGCTGACGGTGCCGCCGGAGAAAATCGCCTTCCAGATCAAGAACGCCAGCCACCGCGGCGTCGAGTGGGAGATCCTCAAGGACCACAGGGTTCTCCACGAGCGCGAGAACATCCTCCCGGGCTTCACCTCGACGCTGACGACGAAGCTCGACCCGGGCACCTATGGGATGACCTGCGGCCATGACTCGAATCCCAGGGGCAAGCTCGTCGTCTCGGCCGCGGCCAAGGCGGAGGCGCCGCCGAAGGCAAAATCGGTGATTGCGGCAGGCGACCCGGCAACGGGCGAGCCCGCGACGAGCTTCCTCGGCGGGCTGCGCCGCCAGACGACTCTGACCTCGACCGTGCCCGGAAACGGCGACCAGAACCCCTACGCGATCTATGTCGCGCCGGTCTCAGCGGGAAAGATCCACAAGGACGACGTGCTGGTCGACAATTTCAACGACAAGGCCAACCTTCAAGGCCTGGGCACGACGATCGTCGACTACAATCCCGCGACGAAAAAGATGACCGAGTTCGCGGCCATTCCGAAGAAGCTCGACGGCTGTCCGGGCGGCGTCGGCCTGACGACAGCGATGGCGATGTTGAAGACCGGTTGGGTGATCGTCGGCAGCCTTCCTTCGACCGATGGGACCACGGCAACGAAGGGGAAAGGATGCCTCGTCGTGCTCGATCCGGACGGCAAGGTCGCCGGAACAATCACGAGCTCGAACATCAACGGCCCTTGGGGCAACATGGCCGTGATCGACGACGGTGCGAAAGCAACGCTTTTCGTCAGCAATACTGGCTTCGACGTCGGGGCGCCCACGGAAAATTCTCCGGTGGTCAAGAAGGCGAGCGTCGTGCGGATCGAATTGTCGATCGCGAACGGCAAGCCTCCGGTCCTTGCCAAAGAGACCGTGATCGGCAGCGGCTTCGGTGAACAGGCCGACAAGGGCGTTTTCATCATCGGGCCGACCGGGTTGGCGCTCGGCAAGGACGGCGTCCTTTACGTATCCGACGCCCTCGACAATTCCATCGCTGCGATTCCCAACGCCGCAACCCGCGAGGACAGCGCCGGCATCGGCCGCACCGTCACGCAGGGTGACAAGCTGCAGCGGCCTCTGGCGCTCACGCTGGCACCCAACGGCCACCTTCTCGCCGTCAACGGCCTCAACGGCCAGGTCGTCGAGGTCGATCCGGCGAGCGGCAAGCAGATCGAGGCCTATTGGGCCAACGTCGACAAGGCACAACAGCCGCCCGGCAGCGGCGATTTGTTCGGCATCGCGATGACACCGTCGGGCGATGGAATCTACTACGTCCAGGACGACGTGAACACGCTGACCAAGGCGAACTAGGCCCAAGGAGACTCGAAGAGTTGGCAGGTTGTCCGATATCCACACGACGGGGCTTCCTCGGGGCGGCCGGCGGTGCGCTCATGGCGACGGGCTCGGTTGGAATTGCATCCGCGAACGTGGGCGGGAACCCGACAACAAATACCAAGGTCGACAAGAGCGGTCTCCAGGCCAGCGAGCCGTTCTACGGGCCGCATCAGGCCGGTATCCACACGCCGCAACAAGCGAACACCGTCTTCGCGGCCTTCGACGTGACGACCAACAAACTCGGCGATCTCGTGCAGGTCTTGCAGACCTGGACCGAGATGGCCGCCCGAATGACCGCCGGTGAGCCCGCCTCGCCGGTAATCGGCGATCCGGCCAAGGCGCCAAGCGACAGCGGCGAGACGGTCGGCTTGCCGCCACGCCGCCTGACACTGACTTTCGGCTTCGGAGCGGGCCTGTTCGAGAAGGATGGGAAGGACAGGTTCGGGTTGAAGGCGCGCCGACCCGAGGCGCTCGTCGACCTGCCGAGCTTCAACGGCGATCAGCTCGACGCGAGGCGGAGCGGAGGTGACATCTGCATCCAGGCGTGTGCCGATGACGGGTTCGTCGCCTTCCACGCCATCCGCCAGCTCGCGCGCGCCGCCGCCTCGGACGACACGGCCAAAGGTTACGGCGGCAAGCAGGCCGGATCGACAAAAGCTTACGTCACCAATTCCGGTGTCGCCGAACTACGGTGGCTCCAGACGGGTTTCCTGCCTGACAGTCCGAGCGGCAACACACCGCGCAACCTGCTCGGCTTCAGGGACGGCACCCTGAATCCTGGCAGCCCTTATCCGGCCGAGATCGCTGGCGGCGAGACGATCGGAAACGGGACGTTCGACGATGTGGTTTGGGTCGATCCCAAATCATCGGATTGGATGGCCGGCGGAACTTACATGGTCGTGCGGCGCATTCGCCTTGCGCTGGAACATTGGGACCGCACCGAGCTCGATTTCCAGGAGCAAGTCATCGGCCGTCGGAAGATCAGCGGCGCCCCGTTGACCGGGGGCGAGGAGTTCACGCCGCTCGACCTCGACGCAACCGACAAGGCTGGCAACCCCATTATCGGGCAGACCGCCCATGTGCGGCTCGGGTCCGCAGCCGCCAACGACGGTGCCCGCGTGTTACGCCGGTCCTACTCCTACAACGACGGGCTGAGCCACGTCGCCGAGCGCTGGCCGCCTTGGCGCCAGGGGCTGGAATATGACGCCGGCCTGCTGTTCGTCGCCTATCAGCGCGACCCGCGCGACGGGTTCATCAAGATCTTCGAGCCGATGTCGAAGCTCGATCTCTTGAATCAATACGCCACACACGTCGGGAGCGGCATGTTCGCGTGTCCAGGTGGGATCAAGGAGGGTGAGTTCATTGGGCAAAAGCTCTTCGCAGCCTGAGCGCCTGGCGCTCTTGCATTGATTTGATTTCGGCGAGCCCGCACGTCATCGCGACTGAGTAAGATCGCCAACCCGCGCACTTCGGCGACAAAGAGGAATTTGATCCTGCGCCGCCGTTACAATTTCGCGCGCGACTCGATCACCAAGGCGGGGCAGTTGCGGCTTCCGCACCGTGCAGGCGCGGCTCAACGGCGAGCCGCTCGAGGAGTACATCAAGCCGTTCGGCGGCTGCTATTTCTTCATGCTGCCCGGCGCACGCGACGCGGGCGACTATCTCGGCAAGAGCCTCGTCGAGCGGCGGCCGGTCTAGCGGTTTCCTTCTCCCGCTTGCGGGAGAAGGAGTGGCTGCGGACCACTTCGGCTGACAGGCTTACGCCCCCACCTTCACCGCCGCCTCCCGCTGCAACACCTCGAGATGCCCGCGCGCCGCGGCGTCCGCGGCCTTCTCGATCGCGCGGTAGCGGGTGACGAGCGAGCGGCCGAGCGGCGTCAGCGTCGCGCCGCCGCCGTTCTTGCCGCCGACCTGGCGCTCGACGACGGGGGCGGCGAAGATCGAGTTCATCTCCTCGACGAGCTCCCAGGCGCGCCGGTAAGACATTTCCATCGCCCGGCCCGCGGCCGAGATCGAGCCGCAGGCGGCGATCTCCTCCAACAGGTCGATCTTGCCCGGCCCGATGCGGCCACCTTCGTCCAGCGCGATCCGTACGCTCAAGGTGGCCATACGCCCCTCCGCCGCAGGGCCGCGAGTTAGCGGACCGCCTGCCGCTTTGGCAAGCACGCGATTGTCATGCTTGCGTGGCAGAGGCCGGCCCGCGCGCTCGCATTTCAGCCGCTTTGCTCGCCTTTGTGCGGCGCGGAGGGCACGGGGAGCGCATGGGGTTTCGCGAGGATATCAACGGCCTGCGAGCCGTCGCGGTGGCCGCCGTCGTGCTCTACCATTTCCAGCTCGGCCTCGCGCCGGGCGGCTTTGCCGGCGTCGACGTGTTCTTCGTCATCTCCGGCTTCCTGATGACGCAGATCGTGTGCGGGCGCCTCGCGGAGGGGCGCTTCTCGCTGGCCGGCTTCTACCTCGCCCGCGTGCGCCGCATCGTGCCGGCGATGGTCGTCCTCGTCGCTACGATCCTGGCCCTCGGCACCGCGCTGATGAACCCGCTGCAGTTGGAAGGTCTGGCGAAGAGCGCACTCGCCTCGCTGCTGTTTGCCTCCAACATCCTCTACGCGCACCAGGCCGGCTATTTCGCCGCGCCGCCGGAAGACAATTGGCTGATCCACACGTGGTCCCTCTCGGTCGAATGGCAGTTCTACATCGTCTATCCGCTGGCCCTGATGGCGCTGGCGCGGCTCGGCGCGCGCACGCGCGGCACCGCGCTGGCGATGGCGGCGGTCGCCATCGCCTCGCTGGCGCTTACGCTGCTCAACTGGCGCACCGGCGGCAGCCCGCTCAACCGGGGCTTCTTCTTCCTGCAGGACCGCGCCTGGGAATTTCTCGCCGGCGGCCTCGTCGCCGCGGTCGGCACCCGACTCGCGCTCCCCGATCGCGCGCGGATCGGCCTTCACGTCACAGGCCTCGCGCTGATCGCGGCGGGGATCGCCCTCGCCGACGGCATCACGGCGTGGCCCTCGCCGATGACGCTGCTGCCTGTCGCCGGCACCGCGCTCGTGCTGCTCGCCGGCCGCGAGCACGCTTGGTGGGCGCGGCTCGCGCCCGTCGCCGCGCTCGGCCGCTGGTCGTATTCCATCTACCTGTGGCACTGGCCGATCGTCGCGCTGCTCGTCTTCGAGGGACACACGACGCCGGTATGGGCCGTTGCCGGCATCGTCCTGTCGATCGCCTGCGGCGCCGCCTCCTACCAGCTCGTCGAGACGCGGCTCACCGCGCGGCTCTTCGACAGCGCAGATTTGGGGTTTCCGTTCGCAGCGGCGCTGTTTGCCAACATGGCCGGCCTCGCGATCCTGGTGGCCGCGACCGGTGGTCTCGAAACCATTCGCTACGCGGAGCGCCCTAAGCTTCTCGCCTATTTCGCCGAAATGCGTGCCGCGCGGACCGACTGGGCGTATCCGAAAGCCTGCGATCGCTTCCAGTGGGATGGCGCCACCAACATCTCGCGCTGCACGTTCGGCGACGCGGCGACGCCCGACACGCTGGTCATCGGCGATTCCGTCGCCGAGCAGCTGGCGCCGCGCTTCGCGCACGCGCTCACAGGCACGGCCGTCACCTTCGTGACGCAGGGCGGCTGCCCGCCGATGCCCGGCGTCGGCAGCCGCACGCCGGGCGCCTATTGCCGGCGCTTCGTCGACCTCGCCTACGACATCGCCGCCGCCTCGCCGGCGAAGCGCATCGTGGTGAGCGCGCTCTGGTCCGGCTACGGGCCGGACATCCTCTGCCTCGGCGAAAAGGGCGCCTGCACACCCCTCGACACGGCGAGCTTCGATGCAGCGCTGACGGCGGCCACCGCGCGGATGGTCGAACGCTGGCGCGCGCTGCGCGAGGCCGGCAAGGAGGTCGTCGTGCTCGACGTGCCGCCCTACGGCGGCGGCAACCCGAAAAAGCTCTACGCCAGGGCCGTGGCCGGGCGCCCGGTGACGGACCTGTCGCAGCCGCTCGCCGACTTCGAGGCCTGGACGCGGGCGTCCTCGACCCGGCTGGCCGCGGCCGCGCGCGCAGCGGGTGTGACCTATGTCGATCCAGCGCCGGCGCTCTGTCCCGACGGGCGCTGCCCGATCGTCGTCGACGGCCGCACGCTCTACAAGGACGACGTGCACCTGCGCGCGTCGGTCCTCAAGGAGCCGCGCTTCGCGATCTACGACGCGCTGATCGCACCGGGCTCTAGTGCCGCGCGCAGCGCGTCGGCGGGTCGCTGACCCGCGCTTTCGTGCGTTGAGGGCGGCGCGAAGCGCTTCAGCCGCAGCGCGTTGGTGACGACGAAGACGCTCGACAGCGCCATCGCGCCCGCAGCCAGCATCGGCGACAGTGTGAGGCCGAACCAAGGGTAGAGAGCACCAGCGGCGACGGGGATCAGCACGACATTGTAGCCGAACGCCCAGCCGAGGTTCTGATGGATGTTGCGGATCGTCGCGCGCGACAGCGCCACCGCGGTCGCGACGCCGGCGAGATCGTCGGACATCAGCACGATGTCGGCGCTCTCGATCGCGACGTCGGTGCCGCCGCCGATCGCCAGCCCGACGTCGGCCGCGGCCAGCGCCGGCGCATCGTTGATGCCATCGCCGACGAAGGCCACGCCAGCGCCGAGCTGCTCGACCGCCGCGACCTTGCCGTCGGGCAGCACCTCGGCCACCACCTCGTCGATCCCGAGCTCGCGCGCCACCGCCTCGGCCGTCGCGCGCCCGTCGCCGGTGATCATCGCGACGCGCAGGCCCTGCGCCTTGAGCGCGCGGATCGCTGCGGGCGTCGTCGTACGGACGGGGTCGGCAACGGCGATCAGCGCGGCGAGCTTGCCGTCGATCGCGGCGTAGAGCGGCGTCCGCGCCTGCGTGGCGAGGCGTGCCGCCGCCTCCGCGAGAGTCGCAACGTCGATGCCGCGTTCGGAGAGCATCCGCGCCGAGCCGACGAGGATGTCGCGGCCGCCGACCTCGGCCGCGACGCCGAGGCCCGGCTGCGCGGAAAAACTGGTCGCCTCGGGGACCGTGACGCCGGCGTCGCGCGCCGCGGCGACGAGCGCGGTGGCGATCGGATGCTCGGAGCGCGCCTCGACGGCGGCGACGGCGGCGAGCACATCGTCGTGGGCAAAACCATCGGCGACGACGAGGTCGGTGAGGCGCGGCCGGCCCTCGGTGAGCGTGCCGGTCTTGTCGAAGGCGATGGTGCGTGCCTCGCGCAGGCGCTGCAGTGCGTCGCCCTTGCGGAACAGCACGCCGAGCTCGGCCGCGCGGCCGGTGCCGACCATGATCGAGACCGGCGTCGCCAGTCCCATCGCGCACGGGCAGGCGATGATGAGCACGGCGACCGCCGCCACCAGCGCGGGCCCGGGCGCCGGCGCCGGGGCGAGCAGAAGCCACGCGACGAAGGTCGCCGCCGCGATCGCCATGACCGCCGGCACGAAGAATTGCGTGACGCGGTCGACCAGCGCCTGGATCGGCAGCTTGGCGCCCTGCGCCGCCTCGACCATGCGGATGATCGACGCCAGCGTGGTTTCGGCCCCCACCTTCTCGGCGCGGAAGCTGAAGGCACCCGTCGTGTTGAGCGTGCCGCCGGTGACGGCATCGCCCTGCCCCTTGCGCACCGGCGCCGGCTCGCCGGTCAGCATGGATTCGTCGACGCGCGAGCTCCCCTCGCTGACCATACCGTCGACCGGCACGGTCTCGCCGGGGCGCACCTGCACGAGGTCGCCGACGCGCACCTCGTCGAGCGGCACGTCGATGGCTGAACCATCGCGGACGACCCGCGCCGTCTTGGCGCGCAGGCCGACGAGGCGCTCGATCGCCGCCCCGGCGCGGCCC
This sequence comes from Beijerinckiaceae bacterium, assembly GCA_965277735.1. GTDB lineage: Bacteria > Pseudomonadota > Alphaproteobacteria > Rhizobiales > Beijerinckiaceae > RH-AL1. The sequence continues at coordinate 316,306 of CBDIDO010000003.1, read as the reverse complement.
TTTGCGCGCGCCTCGAGCCAGCGGCCGAGCAGGATCAGCGTGACGATGACGGCGGCGGCTTCGAAATAGACGTGGTCGGCGCCGGCCGGCAGCAGGCGCGGCGCGAAGGTCGCGATCGTCGAATAGCCCCACGCCGCGGTGGCGCCGAGCACGACGAGCGAGTTCATGTCGGGCGCGAGCCGCAGCAGAGCCGGTACGCCATGGCGGTAGAACCGCAGGCCGGGGCCGAAGAGCACGAGGGTCGTCAGCACGAAGGAGAGGATGCGCGCCGCCGGCGCATCGGCGATGTCCATCAGCGCCGGCACGAGATGGCCGCCCATCGCGAGCACGAAGACCGGCAGCGTCAGGGCCGCGGCGATCACAAGGTCGCGGCGAAGCGGCGTCGTCTCGTCGCGCGGGCGCGGCGCCTCGTCCGTGCCGAGCGGCTTGGCCTCGTAGCCCGTCGTCGCGACCGCGGCGGCAAGGGTCGCCGCGTCGACGAAGCCGGCGGCTTCGACGGTCGCGCGGTTGGTGGCGAGGTTGACGGCTGCGCTGCGTACGCCCGGCACCGCGGCGAGGGCCCGCTCGACGCGGCCGACGCACGAGGCGCAGTGCATGCCCTCGATCGACAGCTCGATCGGGCGCGCCGCGACGGTGTAGCCGACCTTCGCCACGGCCGCGTCGATCCTGGCCAGGACCTCGGCGCGGTCGGCGCGCGGCGCGATCGCAACGTCGGCCCGCATCGCCGCGAGGTTCACGGTCGCCGAGGCCACGCCCGCGACGCCGGCGATCGCCGTCTCGGTGCGACGCACGCAGGAGCCGCAATGGAGCCCTTCGAGGGGCAGCGAAACGTCGTTGGAGGCCATGCGAGCGATATGGGGCGCCGACCGCGGCGCCGCTATTCCTTCTCGAGCTGCTTGCGCGCGTCGGCGAGCTTGGCCGCGTCCTCCTTCGCCACCTCCGGCGGCTTCAGGTCGAGGTCTTCCAGCGCGGCGATCATTGCCTCGGCGACGACGAGGCGGGCGAACCATTTGCGGTCGGCCGGCACGACGTACCAGGGCGCCGACCTTGTCGCGGTGGCGCCGATCGCGGCCTGGTAGGCGGCGCGATAGTCGGGCCACAGCGCGCGCTCGGCAAGGTCGGCGGCGCTGAACTTCCAGGTCTTGTCCGGCCTGTCGAGCCGCTTGAGGAAGCGCGCCTTCTGCTCGTCGCGGCCGACGTTGAGGAAGACCTTGACGATCCGCGTCCCCTGCCGCTCGAGGTAGCGCTCGAAGCCGGCGATGTCCTCGAGCCTGTGATCCCAGAAATGCTTGCCGCCGATCAGCTCGGGCGGCAGGCCGGTGCCGGCGAGCCTGTCGTCGTGCACGCGCGAGACGAGCACGTCCTCGTAATGCGAGCGGTTGAAGATGCCGATCATGCCGCGCGCGGGCACGACGCGGCCGACCCGCCAGAGGAACCCGTGCGCCAGCTCGTGCGGGCCCGGCGCCTTGAACGGGGTGACGGCGACGCCCTGCGGGTTCACGCCGCTCATCACATGCGCGATCGTCGAATCCTTGCCGCCGGCGTCCATCGCCTGCAGCACGACGAGCAGCGACCAGGTGCCATTGGCGTAGAGCAGCTCCTGCAGCTCGGCGAGGCGCTCGGTGCCCTGCGCAAGCAGCGTCTTGGCCTCGTGCTTGCCCGGCATCCCGTCCGGCAGGTCGTCGGTGGCGAAGGCTTCGAGGTCGAACTTGTCGCCCGAGGTGACGCGGTAGCGCGCGAGGACATCCCGCATGGTCTTGGCATCGCGCTCGATCGTGTCCTCGCTCGACATCTCGTCTCCTCGTTCGACAGATTATGGGTTCGACAAATTATGGCCGTCCCCAGGCTCGGTCACTCGGCCGGTTGTCGCCCGGGGGGTCGAATGACATGCTCCCTTCGCGTCATGGGCGCGAATCGTGCCTGGGAAACGCGCCGCGCGCAGGAGACCTGTCCATGTCCGACCATGTTGCAGACATCAAGAAATACACGAAGAAGCCCGTCGACGAGGCCGCCGTCGCGCGTCTCGCCAAGACCTACCAGCTGGTGATGAGCAAGCCCGACGCGAAATACGTCGCCTGCACCGACCCCGTCGAGCTCGGCCGGGTGCGCGACAATTTTCTGAAGAAGAAGCTGAAGCTCGAGAGCGGCGATCTCGACGGCGCGATCAAGGCGGTCTGCACCACGATGAAGGCCGACCACACGAAGTCGCGGCTCACCTTCTACTACCTGCTCGCCGAGCATTTCGGGAAGCTCGACGCGGTCTGAGCCACGGAGCGGCGGCGAGCCGCCGCTCCTCTCAGTCCCGCGCGATGATCTCGTGCTCGTCGGCGAAGGTGGTGGCGAGGCGGCTGCCGACGCCCGGCTTGCGGCGGCGAGCGAAGCGCGAGCGACGGCCCGGCTTGATCGGCGCCAGGCGGCGCGCGGTCGGGTCGCCCATCACGACGCAGGCCTCTTCGATCGAGACGGGCTGGCCCAGCACGTGGCTCCAGGCGCGCGCCTTGCGGGCCAGCGCGATCGCCTCGCCGCTGGCGAGCGTCACGTCGAGCTCGCGGTCCTCGTGATGCAGCGTCAGCGTGGCATGGCCGGTCGGCTGCCGCACCTCCAGCACCAGCCCGCGATAGGCCGAGACCGGCACGCCGAGCTTCATCCGCACGCCCTTCAGCGTACGCTCGATCGTCACGCGCTCCGCGCTGACATGAATGGTCCGGGCCGCCCCATCGGCGCGCGGGTCCATGGCGTGGCTGGTGACTGAGAAGGTCTCGAGGGCACTCATGATGCGCGAAGGGCTCCGTGATCGACTGTCCCGATCCTGCCGAGCCGACGGCCCCAAATCGCTAAGCGCGACGGTGAACGCCACCTAAATCACCGGTTATACTGGCCTTTTCGGCCCGCATCGTTCCCTTGGCGGCAACGTCTTCGCTAAAATGCGAGCAAATGAGCCAAGCCCTGCGCGATGGGCGCAGCGGGGTCCCGTTGGCCGGCTTGAAGGCGCCGTGTTCGCTCGCTAAGCAGCGTCAGTCGCAACATCCGACACCCGGCGCGCAAAATCCTGGAAGACCCGCTCGACATACAAGACCTGCTGACTCGCCTCGTCGCGATCGCCGACGAGGCCGGGCGCGTCGCCACCGGCTATTTCCGGCCGGGCAACCGCACCGCCGCCGATGTCGAGTGGAAGGGCGACGGCACGCCCGTGACGCAAGCCGATCTCGAGGTGAACGCGCTGCTCGAGCGCGCGATGCGCCCGCTGCGCCCCGGCGCGGCGTGGTTGTCGGAAGAGAGCGTCGACGACGTGAGCCGGCTCGGTGCGCGCGAGGTCTTCATCGTCGATCCGATCGACGGCACGCGCGGCTTTTCCGAAGGCGACGCCAATTGGGCGGTGGCGATCGCGCTCGTCGTCGACGGGCGCCCCGTCTGCGGCGTGGTGCACGCGCCGGCGCTCGGCGAGACCTATGCCGCCGCCGCCGGCCATGGCGCGACGCTCAACGGCAAGCCGCTGCCGGTGCGCGACGAGACGAAGGTGCGGCCCGACATGCGGATCACCTGCCCGAAGGTGCTGGCCGGCGCGCTCGCCGATGCCGGCATCGACCTCGCCTTCCAGCCGAAGATCGCCTCGCTGGCGCTGCGCATCGCCAAGGTGGCGTCCGGCGTCTACGACGCGGGCTTCACCACCCGCAATTCGCACGACTGGGACCTCGCCGCCGCCGACATGGTACTGACGGAAGCCGGCGGCATCCTCGCCGACCTCGACGGCGCGCCGGTGCGCTACAACAGACCAGATCCCATTCACGGGGTGCTGACCGCCGCGCCGCGGGCGTTGTGCGCCGAGCTGCGCGAGGCGCTCGGGCGCACCCGCTTCGGGAGAGAAGGATGACCGAAAAACCCGAAAAGCAGCTCCTGCATCTCGTCTTCGGTGGCGAGCTCGACGATCTCGAGGGCACGACCTTCGTCGATCTCACCGCGCTCGACATCGTCGGCGTGTTCCCGAGCTATTCGGCCGCTCATGCGGCCTGGAAATCGAAGGCGCAGGCCAGCGTCGACAACGCCAACATGCGCTATTTCATCGCCCACCTGCACCGTCTGCTCGACCCCGCCAACTGATGCCCTCTACCGGCGACATCGGCAGTGTCTCGCTGCTTCTGCCGCTCTACCGGCTCGGCAGCCGCGGTGCCGGACCGCTGATGCCGGCGCTGCTGCACTGGCGCCGGCGGCAGGGCAAGGAGGACGGCAACCGCCTGCGCGAGCGGATGGGCGTGGCCGGCCTGCCGCGCCCGCTCGGCCGGCTGGTGTGGATCCACGCCGCCAGCCTCGGCGACGGGCAGACGCTGCTGCCGCTGGTCGACCGGCTCGGCGCACGCGGCTTCCACGTGCTGATGTCGACGCGCACCGTCGCCTCCGCCAACGGGCTGAAGCGCCAGCTCCCGGGCGGTGCCTTCCATCAATACATGCCGGTCGACGTGCCGGCCTATGTCAGCCGCTTCCTCGACCATTGGCAGCCCGACATGGTGCTGCTGGCCGGCGCCGAGCTGTGGCCGAACGTGATCCTCGAGACCTCGCGCCGCGACCTGCCGCTGATCTGCGTCAACGCGCGGCTGACCGACCGCGTCTACGCCAAGTGCGTGCGGATGCCGCGCTTCATCGCGTCGCTGCTGCGTCGCATCGACCTCTGCCTGGCGCGCAGCGACGACGACGCCGAGCGCTTCGTCGCGCTCGGCGCACCCTCGGTGCAGACGGTCGGCGACCTCGTGTTCGACGTGCCGACGCCGCCGGCCGACCCGAAGGCGGTGAGCGCCTTCGCCGCCCGCGTCGGCGCCCGCCCGATCTGGGTCGCCGCGCTCACCGACCCGGACGAGGACGCGCTGATCCTCGAGGCGCATCGCCTGCTGCTGCCGCGCTTCCCCGATCTCGTCACCGTGGTGGTGCCGCGGCTGCCGCGCGACGGGGCGAGCCTCGCCGAAGCGGCCTCGCGCCGCGATCTCGCGGTGGCGCTGCGCTCGCGCGAGCGCGACACCAAGGGCAGCCTGCAGAGCCTCTATGTCGCCGATGTCGGCGGCGAGCTCGGCCTGTTCTACCGGGCGAGCGACATCGCCTTCGTCGGCCGCTCGCTCGCCGGCGGCGGCCACAGCCCGGTCGAGGCCGCCAAGCTCGGCTGCGCCATCCTGCACGGCACGAGCGTCGAAGCCTTCGCGGCGATCTACGCCGCGCTCGACAACGCGCAAGGCGCGGCGCCGATCAGGGACGCCTCGATGCTGGTGCGCGTGCTGTCGCTGCTGTTCGACGACGGCGCCAAGCTGCGGCTGATGCAGCGCAACGCCACCCAGACGATCGAGCGGCTGACCGGGGGCACCGCCCGCGTGATGCGCGCCATCGAGCCGCAGCTCGTGCAGATGCTGATCGACCGGTAACGCTCGGCGCGCAGCTCACATGGCGCCGCGCAGACCATCCAGCCGGGCGGTGAAGGCCGGCGCGAGGCGCAGGCCGAGCGGCAAGTCCAGCAGCGGCGGCGGGCGATGCACGCATTCCTCGAGGAAGGCCATCGAGCCTTGCAGGGTCTGCTCGGTGAACGGCTTGGCGATCACCGCGGCCGCGCCCTCCATGTCGGCGGTCAGCTTGCGCGCGTTGGCGGTGATGAACACGATCGTCAGGTCGTCCTGGTCGCGAACAGCGCGGGCGACGTCGAGCCCGGACGAGCCGTCGCTGAGCTGCAGATCGAGCAGCACCACCTCGGGCCGCAAGGACCGGATCTGCGGCACCGCCTCCGCGGCCGAGATGGCCGACCCCACGATCGTATGGTCGGCATCCTCGAGCAACGTCTCCAGCTGCATCAGGATGATGGCATCGTCCTCGACGACGAAGATGCGGAGGGGCTCGATCATGCGTCCACCGATCCGCCGACGGGTACGAGCGGCACCCGGATGTTGACGATCGTGCCGGGGTCGTTCGACGACCAGGCGATGCTCGCATTGAGCTGCCGCGCCAGCGATTCCGTCAGGCGCTTCCCGAACGAGCGCTTCGCCATCACCTCGACAGGCATGCCCACGCCGTCGTCGGCGATCTTGATGCCGAAATAATTGCCGCTCGGCGTCACCGTGATCGACAAGCGACCCGCTCTGTCGTCGGGAAAGGCATGCTTGAGCGTGTTCGTGATCAGCTCGTTCAGGATCAAGGCCACGGGGGGCGCCTTCTCGACGGGGATCTCGACGGTCTCGAGATCGAGGTGCAGCTTGATGTTGCGACCCGAGCCTCGGACCAGGTCGGTCACCAGGTCACGTGCGAACTCGGCAACGTCGAAGCGCGCGACATCGTTCGACTGATAAAGCCGCCGATGGACGGTCCCAAGCGCCTCGACGCGCGTCAGCATAGCCTCCATCGCCGCGCGGGCCGGCGGATCGGTGATCGCCTTCGTCTGCATCGACAACAGCCCGGCGACCATCTGCAGGTTGTTCTTCACCCGGTGGTCGACCTCGTGGATCAGCAGGTCCTTCTCCGCCAGAGCGTTGGTGAGGTCGCGCGTCCGCCGCGCGACCTCGCGCTCGACATGCGCCTTCTCTTCCAGGATCCGCTGCTGGGCGTTGATGCGATCCGAGACGTCGAGCTGCGAGGCGAAGAAGTAGAGCGTCTCGCCGGCCTCGTTGGTGACCGGGCTGAGGTACAGCGCGTTCCAGAACGACGATCCGTCCTTGCGGTAGTTGAGCAGGTCGATGGCGATGTCGCTCTTGGCGTCGATGGCTTCGCGCACCTGCTGAACGGCGCCCCGGTCCGTCTCGGGTCCTTGAAGGAAGCGACAGTTCGTCCCCATGACCTCGGCCCGCGTGTAGCCGACGAGGTGCAGGAACGCGTCGTTGACGAAGACGATCGGGTTGTCAGGCTGCCGCGGATCGGTGACGATCATCGCCATGCGCGTGGCGCGCACGGCGGCGGCGAACGGGTCGCCCTTGCCGTGCTCGGCGTCCAGCTGGTCGGTGAGGTGCCAGGCGTCTGCCTGCTCCATGATGCCTCGTTAGATCGTTGGGTGGATGGTCAATTCGAAAAGCCGAATGACTATGGCGTGCGCAGGTTGCATGCCATGTCTATTCTTCTGGCCCGATCGAGGCGTGCGACAAATGGAGCTGCCGGACGATGGTCGCTGCCTTCGCCAACTCGACGACGGCGCCTGGCTGCGGCTGATGCAGCGCGACGCCATGCAAACGGCCCCGCCCGCGGGACGCGCGATCGAGCCGCAGCTCGTGCAGATGCTGATCGACCGCTAGCCGGAAAGAAAACGCGCCTCGGCGGTTAGCGTCCGGCAGGAGGCATCCATGACCAAGACGACGCCCGATCCGATCGTTCGCTCCGAGCAGCCGTACAATGCCGAGCCGGATCGCGTCACGCTGCGCAAGAGCTTCGTCACCGACCAGGCCGACTTCTACGTGCGCAGTCACGGCGATATCCCCGCAATCGACGCCGCGACGCACCGCCTGCGCGTCACCGGCCGCGTCGCCCGTGCACTCGACCTCGGCATGGACGAGCTGCGCGCGCGCTTCGCGACCCACACGATCGAAGCCGTGCTGCAATGCGCCGGCAACCGGCGCGCCGACATGGACGCGGTCGCGCCTGTCGAGGGCGACCCCTGGGAGACCGGCGCGATCGGCAACGCGTGCTGGACCGGCGTCGCGCTCGCCGACGTGCTGCGCGCCGCCGGCGCCGACGACGCGCCGGGTCTCCACGTCGCCTTCTCCTCGCTCGACGAATGCGACGTCGACGGCAAGCACTTCACCTACGGCGCTTCGATCCCGATCGAGAAGGCGATCGCGCCCGAGGTCCTCCTCGCCTTCGCGATGAACGGCGAGCCGCTGGCACCGGAGCACGGCTTCCCGCTGCGCGTGGTCGTGCCCGGCTTCGCCGGGGTGCGCAGCCCCAAATGGCTCGCCGCGATCGAGGTGCGCGACACGCCGTCCGAAAACCCGATCCAGGCCGAGGACTACAAGTTGCTGCCGGGCGACATCCGCGCGAAGGAGGACATCGACTGGGACCGCGGCGAGACGATCGACGAGATGCCGGTGAACTCGGCGATCTGCGAGCCCGCACCGGGCGCCGCGCTGCAGGCCGGGCGGGTCGTCTTGCGCGGCTATGCGATGGCGACCGGGCAGGCCGTGACGCGCGTCGAGGTCTCCGCCGACGGCGGCGACAGCTGGAGCGAGGCGGCGCTCGAGCCGTCCGCGCCGTGGAGCTGGACCTTCTGGTCCGCCGCGCTCGATCTCGCGCCGGGCGCGCACGAGCTGACCGTCCGGGCCTTCGATGCGGCGGGCGCGACCCAGCCGGCGCGACCGCAGGACGGCTGGAACATCAAGGGCTACCTCTGCACCGCCTGGCACCGCGTGCCGGTCACGGTGACCTGACTTCGGCTCGATCGTCGCCTCGCGAATCGCCTATAAGGACGCGCGCCCCGCAGGCGCCGGAGAAGTCTCGATGCGTCTGACGCCGCCCACCATTCCCGTCTTCCTGGTCGCGTTGATCCTGGCCGCGCTGTCGGTGGCCAGCCTCTATTTCCACATCCCGGCGGTTCAGGGTTTCATCGCCGCCAGCCATCATCGCTACTGGATGATGGTCGCCGCCTTCGCCATCTTGACGGCGGGCGTCGTCTTATCGGGGCTCTAGCGACAGCGGAGCTTCGAGCATGGCAGATCTGGGCACGATCATCGTCACCGGCGGCAGCCGCGGAATCGGGGCGGCGATCTCGAGCAAGCTCGCCGCCGCGGGCTATGCGATCCTCGTCAATTACGCGCGCGACGCGGGGGCGGCCGAGGCGGTGGTCGCGAAGATCGCCGCCGCCGGCGGGCGCGCCGCCGCGCATCAGGCCGACATGGCCGATGCGGCGGCGATCGCCGGCCTGTTCGCCGCCGCCGACGCGATGGGACCGCTGGCCGGGCTCGTCGCCAATGCCGGGATCGTCGGCGACGCCACGCGCCGCTTCGATGAGCAGGACAGCGACAGTTTGATGCCGGTCGTCGCGACCAACATCCTCGCGCCGATGCTGTGCGCCGCGCAGGCCGTGCGCCGGCTGTCGACCGCACGCGGCGGCAACGGCGGCGGCATCGTCCTGATCTCGTCCGTCGCCGCGCGCACCGGCGGCATCCCCGGCGCCGTCCCCTATTCGGCCAGCAAAGGCGCCGTCGAGAGCTTTACACGCGCGCTTGCCACCGAAGTTGCGCGGCAGGGCATCCGCGTCAACGCGGTCGCGCCGGGCATGATCGAGACCGACATGACGGCGGGCTTCGCCGAGAAGATCGCGCCGACGATCCCGATCGGCCGCTGCGGCCGCCCCGACGAGATCGCGGAGGCAGTCGCGTGGCTGCTGTCCGACTCGGCGAGCTATATCACCGGCTCGATCATGACTGTCTCCGGCGGCCGATAATCACAATTGCGTCATCACCTCTTTAATTGACGACAAACGGTTTCCGCCGAGAGACTCTAGTCAATCAAGTCAAAAACACACGCAAATGTGTACCTACTACCGCTTGGTCAATTTGCTTTGGCTAAGCTTGGCTATTAAAATATGAGATTGCGTGGAAAACAGGCATGCGCGGGCGACGTCGTCGTATTTGCTATCAGGTCTCGCCGCGGCGATGACGGGCTGCAGCGTCGTGCCGATGACCGTTCAGCCATGACCGAACATCACATCCCCACGAAGCGAAACGCGCGGCGCGCCAACGACGAGACGAAGCGGGCGCCCCCGGTGGCCATCACGCGCGGCGACAATCTGGTCGAGCGGCTGGCCGGCGAGATCGCGGCCTCGGTGTTCCCGCCCGGCTCCCGCCTCGACGAGGTGACGCTCGCCACGCGCTACGGCGTGTCGCGGACGCCGGTGCGCGAGGCACTGCGCCAGCTCGAGTCGACGGGGCTGATCGAGCGGCGCCCGTTCCGCGGCGCCATCGTCAGCCAGCCGACGCCCGACGCGCTCGCCGACATGTTCGTGGCCGCGAGCGAGATCGAGGCGACCTGCGCGCGCCTCGCCGCGCTCTCGATGTCCGCGGCCGATCGCAACGCGCTGCGCCGGACGCACGACAAGATGGGCGACGTGGCCCGAGCCAAGGGCAAGGACGCCTATCAAGACGTCAACATCGCCTTTCACGAGCGCATCTACGCCGGCGCCCACAATGCCACGATGGCGACCGTCGCGCGCGACCTGCGGCGGCGGCTCGCCCCGTTCCGGCGCGGGCAGTTCGATGCCGCCAACCGGGTCCCGCAATCCTATGCCGAGCACGAGGAGATCGTGCGGGCGATCGAGCGCGGCAACGGCGAGGAGGCGGCGACGCTGATGCGCCAGCACATGCGCCAGGTCGAAGCCTCCATCGAGGACATCGCCAAGCGCTGACGCGCTCAGTCCGGCGCGTCGAAATCCTTCGGGTCGAACTCGCGGTGCGTCGAGCAGAACTCGCAGGTGACGCCGATCTTGCCGTCGTCGCCGATCATGTCGGTGCGCTCCTGCGGCGAGAAGCGGCGCAGCATCGCCTCGATCTTGTCGCGCGAGCAGCGGCAGGCATCGCGCACCGCCTGCGGCGAGAACACGCGCACGCCGCGCTCGTGGAACAGCCGGAACAACAGCCGCTCCGAGGATAGCGTCGGGTCGACCAGCTCGTGATCCTCGACCGTCTCGGCCAGCGCCAAAGCCTCGCTCCAGGCATCGTCGATGTCGGCCTCGTCGCGTGCGGGCACGGAGGGGGTGTAGCCGGCCGGCGCATCGCCGGGATCGAAGTCGGCCTGGCGCTGGCGCTCGGGCGAATCCGGCAGGAACTGCACGAGCAGGCCGCCGGCCCGCCACGCCGCGCCTTCGCCGGTCACATTCTCGGCAACGGCGAGCCGGACCAGCGTCGGGATCTGCTCCGACTGCCGGAAATATTGGTGCGCCGCCGCCTCGAGCCCCTGGCCCTCGAGAGCGACGATGCCCTGGTAGCGCGAGTTCTCGCCACCGCGCTCGATCGTGAAGGCGAGATGGCCGCGCCCGAGCAGGTCCTCGCCGCGCGGCGCCGCCGCGACGCGGTCGGCATCGAACCGGGCGAAGGCGCGGATGCGGTCCGGCGCGTCGAAATCGACGACGAGCATGTCGATGAAGCCGTCGCTCTTCGTCTGCAGCTGGAAGCGGCCTTCCATGCGCAGTGCCGAGCCCAGCAGCACGGTGAGCGCCGCCGCCTCGCCGACGAGCCGCGCCACCGGCGCCGGGTAATTGTGCTGCGTCAGGATGTGGTCGACCGCCGGGCCGAGCCGCACCACGCGGCCGCGTACGTCGAGCGGCTCCACCGCGAAGGGGAGGATGCGATCGTCTTGCGGCTGATCGGAGACGGGCCTCACCTCGCTCAAGGCTCGGACCCCAAGCCCTCGGACCCCAAACCCTCCGACCCAAGACACCAGGCAAGGATCGCCTTCTGCGCGTGCAGGCGGTTCTCCGCTTCGTCGAACACGACGGACTGAGGGCCGTCGATGACCTCGTCGGTCACCTCCTCGCCGCGGTGCGCCGGCAGGCAATGCATGAAGATCGCCTCGGGCGCCGCCTCGGCCATCAGCTTCGCATTGACCTGGAACGGCTTCAGCATCGTGTAGCGCGCGGTCTTCTCCTCGTCGCCCATCGACAGCCAGCAATCGGTGACGACGCAATCGGCGCCGGCGACCGCGGCATGCGGATCGTGGCCGACCTCGACATCGGCCTTGCTGGCGCGCGCCCATTCGAGCACCACCGGCGCCAGCTCGAGCCCCTTCGGCGTGGCGATCCGCAGTTTGAAGCCAAAGCGTTGCGCCGCGTGCACCCAGCTCGCCAGCACGTTGTTGCCGTCGCCGCACCACGCGACCGTGCGGCCGGTGATCGGCCCGCAGCGTTCCTCGTAGGTCAGGATGTCGGCCATGATCTGGCAGGGGTGCGAGCGCTTGGTTAGCGCATTGATGATCGGCACGCTCGAATTGGCGGCGAACTCCTGCATCGCGGAATGATCGAGGATGCGGATGCAGATGATCTCGACGAAGCGCGACAGCACGCGCGCCGTGTCGGGGATCGACTCGCCACGCCCGAGCTGCATCTCCTTGCCGGTGAGCATGATCGTCTCGCCGCCGAGCTGGCGCATCGCCAGATCGAACGAGACGCGGGTGCGCGTCGACGGCTTCTCGAAGATCATCGCCAGCGTGCGCCCGGCGAGCGGCCGCTCGGTCGGCGGCAGGCCCTTGCGCCACGCCGCCTTCATCGTCGCCGCATGATCGATGATCCGGCGCAGGTCGGCGGCGGGCACGTCGCAGAGATCGAGGAAATGCCGGACGCCGACGAGCGCGTCGGTCGGTGAGTCCGGGGTCGGGAGCGCGCGTGTCATTCGGCCGCGCCTTTCAGCTCGGCCGGCGTCGACATGCGGCGGCAGGCGGCCTCGAGCCGCGCGACGCCCTCGCCGATCTCCGCGTCCGAGATGATCAGCGGCGGCAGCAGGCGCACGACGTTCTCGCCGGCCGGGATCACCAGCACGTGCTCCTCGCGCGCCGCGGCGGCGAAATCGGCCGGCGGCACGCGCAGGCGCAGACCGAGCATGAGGCCCTCGCCGCGCACCTCGGCGACGACGTCGGGATAGGTGTCCTTGAGCGCCGCGAGCTTCTGCTTGAAGCGCAGGCCCTTGTCGGCGACCGATGCGATGAAGCCGTCGGCAAGCACGACATCGAGCACCGCGTTGCCGACCGCCGTCGCCAGCGGGTTGCCGCCGTAGGTCGTGCCATGCGTCCCGGCCGTCATGCCCTTGCCGGCCTCCGCCGTGGTGAGGAAGGCGCCGAGCGGGAAGCCGCCGCCGATGCCCTTGGCGATCGCCATGATGTCGGGCGCGACGCCTGCGAGCTCATTGGCCGAATGCTCATAAGCAAACAGCTTGCCGGTGCGGCCGACGCCCGACTGCACCTCGTCGACGACGAGCAGCAGCCCCTGCGCATCGCAGATCTCGCGCAGCGCGCGGAAAAAGCCGTGCGGCGGGACGCGGATGCCGCCCTCGCCCTGGATCGGCTCGACGAGGATGCCGGCCGTGTGCGGGCCGATCGCCGCCTTCACGGCTTCGATGTCGCCGTAGGGCACCTGGTCGAAGCCCGGCATCTTCGGGCCGAAGCCCTCGAGATACTTGGCGTTGCCGCCGGCGGCGATCGTCGCCAGCGTACGGCCGTGGAAGGCGCCCTCGAAGGTGATGAGGTGGAAGCGCTCCGGCTGGCCCGACACCGCATGATACTTGCGCGCGGTCTTGATCGCGCCCTCGAGCGCCTCGGCGCCGGAGTTCGTGAAGAAGACGTAGTCGGCAAAGCTCGCCGCAACGAGGCGATCGCCGAGGCGCTCGGCCTGCGGGATCACGAACAGGTTCGAGGTGTGCCAGAGCTGCCCCGCCTGCGCGGTCAGCGCCTCGACGAGGTGGGGATGCGAATAGCCGAGCGAGGCGACCGCGATGCCGCCGCCGAGATCGAGGTATCGCGCGCCGTCGACCGTCTCGAGCCAGACGCCTTCGCCGCGCGCGAAGGCGAGCGGGACACGGGCATAGGTCGGCAGCAGGGACGAGGTCACGTCGCTCTCCGCGTGGAGCGGCCACGAGGGGCCTTAGAAACGGAAAATGCCGCCTCACGGGGCGGCACGGCTTTCCACTAATGTAGAAGCAAGGCCGGCACCGGTCAATTGCAGCGCCGCCCGCCGGCGACGGCGCCCGAGGCGGCCGATCAAACGGCGGATCGCCGACGAAAATGCCACAGGCCTTCGGCTTTCGTTAACCCTGATCGGCCTTTCGCGCAGGTCGATTCCGGTTTGTTCCCTCTTTGAGTCAGTCCCGTCCCAGTAAGCCGCGCGGGCCGCGCAACGCGCTGTTGAAAAGCCGAATCAATGTCGCCAGACTCTTGCGCGAGATTCAACGGCTAGTGTAGCGTCTCGTTTGTCAGACACGACATGTCGTGCGGCATCTTTACTTGAAGCGTCTTGCGTCTGAACGCCACCGGTTTTGCCGGCGCGGTGTCACGTCCGGAATCCGTCTGTTGTCAGGCGTCCGGGACTGGCCTCGTGACTTGCAACATTCGATGGCGTCGGCCCCGGACCTAGAGCGGCGGACGAGACGATGACGGACCAGAACGCGGCGAACGGGGCGGTCCTGCCCTGGAGCGAGGAACGGGTCGAGCTTCTGCGCAAGCTCTGGGACGAGGGCCTGAGCGCCAGCCGCATCGCGGCCGAGCTCGCCGGCGGGGTGACCCGCAACGCGGTGATCGGCAAGGTGCACCGGCTGGGCCTCTCGGGCCGCGTCAAGGCGCAGAGCTCGGCGAGCACGGCACGGGCACGGCCGAAGACGCAGGGCCTGGGGCGCCCGCAGGGCGCGCAGCATCGCCCGACGGCGATGCCGATGCGCGGCAACACCGCGCTGGCGATCCAGCCGCGGGCCATGCAGATGCCGGCGCTCCGCGACAACACCGGCAACAACGTCGTCCCGATGGCCGAGAACGTCACCATCATGGAATTGCGCGAGTCGATGTGCCGCTGGCCCGTCGGCGACCCAGCCTCGGCCGAGTTCCGCTATTGCGGCGGCAAGGCCCCGATCGGCGACGGCCCCTACTGCTCCTACCACGCCCGCATGGCCTACCAGCCCATGCAGGACCGCCGCCAGCGCCGTAGCGCGTAGGGCACAAGCCTCCCCTTCTCCCGCTTGCGGGAGAAGTGGCCCCGCGAAGCGGGGTCGGATGAGGGGTTTTCCCGCCTCTCTCCTATCTCAGGCTCAAGCGGGCACATCCCTCATCCGACCCGACTTCGTCGGGCCACCTTCTCCCGCGAGCGGGAGAAGGATCTCGCGCGACAAAGGATTGCCCTCCCACCAAGCGGGGCGTAGGGCATCGGCGATGACCGTGTCCGAAGCCGTCCGCGTCTCTCCCGGCGATCCCGCGCTGGCGGCGGCGCTGCGCCGGGAAGTGCGCGGCGAGGTGCTGTTCTCCCGCGCCGACCGCGGCCGCTTCGCCACCGATGCCTCGATCTACCAGATCGAGCCGATCGGCGTGGTCGTCCCGCGCACGCGCGACGATCTGCAGGCAACGCTGGCCGTCGCGCGCGAGCACGGCGTGCCGGTGCTGGCGCGCGGCGGCGGCACCAGCCAGTGCGGCCAGACCGTCAATCGCGCCATCGTCCTCGACTGCTCCAAGTACCTGCGCGACCTCGTCGAGGTCGATGCGGCGGCGCGGACCGCGCTGGTCGAGCCCGGCATCGTGCTCGGCCATCTCAACGCGGCGCTGAAGCCGCACGGCCTGTTCTTTCCCGTCGATCCCTCGACGCACCAGCGCTGCACGATCGGCGGCATGGCCGGCAACAATTCCTGCGGCGCGAAAAGCATCCGCTACGGGCTGATGGCCGACAATGTGCTCGCGATCGACGCGCTGCTCGCCGACGGCACACGGCATCGCTTCGGGCCGGACGCGCGGGAGCCCGCGGCCCTGCTCGCCGCGCTGCGCGCGCTGGGGCTGCGCGAGGCCGACGAGATCGCCGCCCGCTTCCCGCGCCAGCTGCGGCGCGTCGGCGGCTACAACATCGATGCGCTGACCCCGCAGGCGCACGCCGCCGGCCGCGACAATCTCGCCCGGCTCCTCGTCGGCTCCGAGGGCACGCTGGCGCTGTCGGAGCGGCTGCTGCTGAAGCTCGCGCCGATCAAGCCGCGAAAAGTGGTCGGCATCTGCCAGTTCCCGACGTTCCGCGCGGCGATGGAGGCGACGCGCCACCTCGTGACGCTCGACCCCGAGGCGGTCGAGCTCGTCGACCGCAACATGATCGACCTCGGCCGCGGCATCGACATCTACCGCCCGACGATCGAGCGCATGCTGATCGGCGAGCCGCAGAGCCTGCTGCTCGTCGAGTTCCACGGCGACGATGTCGACGCGCTGACGAAAGACCTCGATCGGCTCGACGAGATGATGGGCGACATCGGCCATCCCGACGCCGTCGTGCGCGCGGTTGACACGCGCTTCCAGGCCGACATCGCCGAGGTGCGCGAGGCCGGGTTCAACATCATGATGTCGATGAAGAGCGCGGGCAAGCCGATCTCCTTCATCGAGGATTGCGCCGTCGATCTCGACGACCTCGCCGACTACACCGAGCGGCTCAACGCGGTGTTCGAGCGCAACGGCACACGGCCGACCTATTACGCGCACGCCTCTGTCGGCTGCCTGCACGTGCGCCCGGTGCTCGACATGAAGCGCGAGGCCGACGTCAAGGCGATGCGCGCGATCGCCGAGGAGTGCTTCGAGCTCGTACGAGAATACAAGGGCAGCCACAGCGGCGAGCACGGCGACGGCATCGCGCGCAGCGAGTTCAACGCGCCGATGTTCGGCGCCCGCATCGCATCGGCCTTCGAGCAGGTGAAGGACGCGTTCGACCCCGCCGGCCTGCTCAACCCCGGCCGCGTCGTGCGCGCGCCGCGCTTCGACGATCGCGCGCTGTTTCGTTACACACCAAACTATCGCGCGCTCGACGTGACGCCTGCCCTCGACTGGTCGGCGTGGCCCGGCCCGCAGTGCGGCCTGCTGGCGGCGGTCGAGATGTGCAACAACAACGGCACCTGCCGCAAATTCGACGCCGGCGCGATGTGCCCGTCCTACCGCGTGACGCGCGACGAGAAGCACTTGACGCGGGGCCGCGCCAACACGCTGCGCCTCGCGCTCACCGGCCAGCTCGGGCGCGAAGGTTTGGCGAGCGACGATGTCGCCGAGGCGCTGAAGCTTTGCGTGTCGTGCAAATCGTGCCGGCGCGAGT
Organism: Beijerinckiaceae bacterium; assembly: GCA_965277735.1. Taxonomy (GTDB): domain Bacteria; phylum Pseudomonadota; class Alphaproteobacteria; order Rhizobiales; family Beijerinckiaceae; genus RH-AL1. The sequence goes on along the minus strand of CBDIDO010000003.1, from coordinate 299,562 downwards.
GCCCGACCGGCGTCGACATGGCGCGCATGAAGATCGAGGCCGCGCACGCCCGCGCCGCAACCCACGGCGTCGCCCCGCGCGAGCGGCTGGTGGCCGAGCTGCCGCGCTATGCCCCGTGGGCGTCGCGGCTGGCGCCGCTCGCCAACCTGCGCAACGCGAGCCCGCTGCTGCGGCGGCTCGGCGAGCGCACGCTCGGCCTCGCCGCCGAGCGGACCCTGCCCGCCTTCCGCCGCGACGCCTTCCGCGACGCCGAGATCGACGTGCCCACCGGCGCCCCCGGCGAGGTGCTGGTGCTCCCCGACACGTTCAACCGCTGGTTCGAGCCCGAGAACATCCGGGCCGGCGTCCGCGTGCTGCGCCGGCTCGGCCTGCGACCGGTGATGCCGCGCGCCGGCCGCCCGCTCTGCTGCGGGCGCACGTACCTGTCGGCCGGCATGGTCGACCGCGCGCGGGCCGAGGCGCGCCGCCTCGTCGCGGCGCTCGCCGCGGGCACCGCGCCGATCGTCGGCTTCGAGCCCTCCTGCCTGATGACGCTGCGCGACGAGATCCCCACCCTGCTGCCCGGGCCGGAGGCCGCAGCGCTGGCCAAGCGCGCGCGCCTGTTCGGCGAGCTGATCGCCGAGCACGGCGCGCCGGCCGGCACCTTCGCCCGCGCCGGCACGGCACACGTGCACGGCCATTGCCACCAGAAGGCGTTCGGCGCCTTCCCCGCCGCGCTCGACGCGCTGCGCCTCGTCGACGGGCTCGAGGTGAAGCCGATCGAATCCTCGTGCTGCGGCATGGCCGGCGCCTTCGGCTATGCCGCCGAGACGCTCGACGCCTCGAAGGCGATGGCCGAGCTGAGCCTGCTGCCGGCCGTGCGCGCCGCCGCGCCCGACGCCCTCATCGTCGCCGACGGCACCTCCTGCCGCCACCAGATCGCCGACCTCGCCGGCCGCGAGGCGCTGCATTCGGCGCGGGTGCTCGATCTAGCGAGCGGGTAGGGGCGCAGCGCTCATCCTTCTCCCGCTTGCGGGAGAAGGAGAGGCGCCCTCCTCTCGACACCTCGCCGCCGCCGTGGCACTTGGCGCCGATGTCGGACCTGCACGCCCTCGAACAAGAAACCCTCGCAGCCATCTCCGCGGCCGCAGACGAGCCCGCGCTCGAGCAGGCGCGCGTCGCCGCGCTCGGCAAGAAGGGCGCGGTCTCGGCGCTGCTCGCCACGCTGGGCAAGATGGCGCCCGACGAGCGCAAGGCGCGCGGCGCCGAGATCAACGCGCTGAAGGACAAGGTGGTCGCCGCCTTCGACGCGCGCCGCGAGACGCTGCGCGAGGCCGCGCTCGAAGCCCGCCTCGCCGCCGAGACCGTCGACGTCACCCTGCCGATCCGCCCGAGCCCGCTGGAAACCGGCCGCATCCACCCGATCACCCAGGTGCTGGACGAGATCGGCGTCATCTTCGCCGACATGGGCTTTTCGATCGCCGAGGGGCCGGACATCGAGAGCGATGACCTCAACTTCACCAAGCTGAACTTCCCGCCCGACCATCCGGCGCGGGAGATGCACGACACGTTCTTCTTCCCGCCGGGCCCCGACGGCACGCGAAAGCTGCTGCGCACGCACACGAGCCCGGTGCAGGTGCGCACGATGCTGAATCAAAAGCCGCCGATCCGCGTGATCTGCCCCGGCCGCACCTACCGCTGCGATTCCGACCAGACGCACACGCCGATGTTCCACCAGGTCGAGGGGCTGGTGATCGACCGCACCGCGACCCTCGGCAACCTCAAGTGGGTGCTGGAGGAGTTCCTGAAGGCGTTCTTCGAGGTGAAGCGCGTCGAGATGCGCTTCCGCCCGAGCTTCTTTCCCTTCACCGAGCCCTCGATGGAGGTCGACATCCGCTGCGCCCGCCGCGACGGCGAGATCCGCTTCGGCGAGGGCGAGGACTGGCTCGAGATCTTAGGGTGCGGGATGGTGCACCCCAACGTGCTGACCAATTGCGGGATCGACCCCGACATCTACCAGGGCTTCGCCTGGGGCATAGGCATCGACCGCATCGCCATGCTGAAATACGGCATGCCGGACCTGCGGGCCTTCTTCGAGAGCGACATCCGCTGGCTGCGGCACTACGGGTTCAAGCCGCTGGACGTGCCGAGCTTGGTGGCGGGGTTGTAGCGGGCGCCCGATCCTTCTCCCGCTCGCGGGAGAAGGTGTCGCCGCGAAGCGGTGACGGATGGTGCCGTCGTGGGTCCATCGCAGGCAAGGCGGCGAGTTCCCTCATCCGACCCGACTTCGTCGGGCCACCTTCTCCCGCGAGCGGGAGAAGGGGCGCGCGGCGCCATTTCGTTTGACCTCGTAGTTTCAGCGTCCGCGCGCCATGCTTTGCCCAGATGGCTTTCACCTCGGCATCGGAGGCGAACTCGCGGCGATCGCTTTGGACGAGTGACCCCGCGAACGACGCCTTCCTCGGCTGTGAACTGCACGGCGCGCCGGCTACCCATTGCAGAAGCGCGCGACATGGTGCTGCGCGTCGACGCGGAGAGTGGCGACGCTCTATCGAGGAGGTCGGTTATCTCCAGAGCGTAATCGTGACGGAGGCGCGCGTTACGAATGTTTGACGATTTGGTTAGGCGCGCTTACCCGTTATACGGGAATGTCTGATCGGGCGGCGGCCGCTGCATTTGCGAGGGCTTGAGATCGATGACCCAAGATTGTTTTATCATCCAACCCTTCGATGGAGGCGAGTACGATCAGCGTTATCGAGAGATATTTCTTGATGCCATCAAAAGAGGTGGGTTCGAGCCCTATCGAATTGACGAAGATAGCTCAGCCTCGATCCCGATTTTTGAAATTGAAAAAAAAAATTGAGCAAGCAGACGTTTGCTTTGCGGACATCACGACCGACAACCCTAACGTTTGGTGCGAAGTCGGCTTAGCAATAGCTCATCGTAAAGAACTGTGCTTGGTCTGCGCCAAAGGGCGGAAACTCCCATTCGATGTTCAACATAGACAAGTCATTTTTTATTCGACGAATGCACCAAGCGACTTTGACGAATTGAAAATCGCAATAGAAAGGCGACTTGAAGCAATAGCGAAAAAACTATCCGAATTGTCATTGATTCCGAAAGCGATTGCGAAAGCGGAATCAACGCAATCTGAACTCACCAACTTCGAGGTCGCCGTGATAGGCGTTCTCGCAAGTGAACTAAGTCTTGAGGAAGAAAGCCTGTCGATTGGTTATCTGCGTCAGGCAGTCGACAAACAAGGGTATACGTCTATTGCTGCAAACACAGGAGCTAGATTATTACTAAAGAAAAATTATATCAGCTCTTCTCTTGAACAAGATCGAGATGGCGACGAATATACCGCTATATCGCTCACGACCGTGGGGTGGGATTGGATCGAGAATAACATCGAAAAGTTTCAATTGAAAAAACAGGAGCCTTTCGGGAGAAAGGGCCGGATGAATGATGTGATCGGCGACGACATTCCTTTCTAGACTGCTATTTACCCCATCACCTCCCTGACCAAGTCCGCCTCCGCCTCCGCCAAAATCGCATCCCTTCCCTCCCCGTGGATCGGCTCGCGCCCGACCTCCAGCATGATCGGCACGGCCAGCGGCGAGATCTTGTCGAGGTCCTTGTGCAAGATACGCCCCTTCACCCGCGCCAGCATCGCGGCCAGGCGCACGATGTCCAGCAGCCCCGTCGAGGCATCCGCCCGCGCGGCTTGCAATAGAATATGGTCCGGCTCGTGCCGGCGCAGGACGTCGTAGATCAGGTCGGTCGACACGGTGATCTGGCGGCCGGTCTTCTCCTTGCCGGGGAAGTTGCGCTCGATCAGGCCGGAGACGATGGCGTTCTGGCGGAAGGTGCGCTTCATCAGCGCGCTCTCCTGCAGCCAGTCCTCGAGGTCGTCGCCGAGCATGTCCTGCGAGAAGAGGTCGTCGAGCGAGGCGAGGCCCTGGCGCAGGCGCAGGCCGATGTCGGTCTTGCCCCAAACGGCCATCACGTAGTCGGTCGCGACGAAGCCCAAGGGCCGCAGGTGCGCGCGCTCCATGCGGCGGGTGAGCAGCATGCCGAGCGTCTGGTGCGCGAGGCGGCCCTCGAACGGGTAGCAGACGAGGTAGAACCGGTTGCCGCGCGGAAACGTCTCGACGAGCAGGTCGCCGGGCGGCGGCAACGCCGAGCGTTCGCGCTGCAGCTCGAGCCATTCGGCGACCTGCATCGGCATGTCGCCCCAATGGTCGGGGTCGGCGAGCAGGCGGCGGACGCCTTCGGCGAGGTAGGTCGACAGCGGGAACTTGCCGCCCGCGTAGGAGGGCACGCGCGGCGTGTCGGAGCGGGCGCGGGACACCAGCGCCTCGTTCTCCACGATGCCCTGCAGCGCCAGCACCTCGCCGCCGAAGAGGAAGGTGTCGCCGGGCAGCAGCGTCTCGAGGAAGCCTTCCTCGAGCTCGCCGAGCACGCGGCCGCCGCGGCGCAGAGGACCGGTGTAGACTTCGCTGGCGTCGGCGCTGCCGCCCTTCTTGTGGCCTGCGGCGCCCTTGCCGTGCACCAACCGCACTTTCAGCGACGACGCCTCGACGATCGTGCCGACGTTCATCCGATAGGCCAGCGCGACGCGGCCGTTGGCGACGCGCCAGCGCACCTCGCCGTGCTCGTCGGGCACCTCTTTTATCTTGGCGAAGCGCTCGTAGCCGGCCAGCGCGTAGCCGCCATGCGCGACGAAGGCCAGCGCTCGATCGAAGGTTTGGCGATCAACCTCGGCATAGGGCTCGGCGGAGGTTATCTCGGCGTAGAGCTCCTCGGCGGCAAACGGTCCCGCGCAGGCCATGCCGAGGATGTGCTGGCACATCACGTCGAGCGCGCCCGCGCGGGCCACCGCGGTGTCCTGCGCGCCGATATTGGCGGCATCGACGGCGGCGCGGCACTCCAGCACCTCGAAACGGTTCGACGGCACCAGCAGCGCGCGCGAGGGCTCGTCGAGCCGGTGGTTGGCGCGGCCGATGCGCTGCATCAGGCGGCTCGAGCCTTTTGGGGCGCCGACATTGATGACGAGGTCGACGTCGCCCCAGTCGATGCCGAGGTCGAGCGTCGAGGTGCAGACCACCGCCTTCAGGCGGCCGGCCGCCATCGCCTCCTCGACACGGCGGCGCTGGCTGGCATCGAGCGAGCCGTGGTGGAGCGCGATGGGCAGATTGTCCTCGTTCATCGCCCACAGGGTCTGGAAGATGAATTCGGCTTGGCTGCGCGTGTTGACGAAGACGAGCGTCATGCCCGCCGCGCGGATGGCGGCGTAGACCTCGTTCAGCGCATGGCGGGCGGAATGGCCCGACCACGGCATGCGCTGCTCGGTATCGAGGATGGTGAGATCGGCCGGCGCGCCGGGCGGGGCGAGGACGAGGCGGGCGAGGTGAGCGCCGTCTTCCCTTCTCCCGCTTGCGGGAGAAGGGGGCCCGACGAAGTCGGGTCGGATGAGGGGAGTCCCCGCTTCAGCCTGGACCGGGGGTGAAGCGGCACGGCCCCTCATCCGACCCCGCTTCGCGGGGCCACCCTCTCCCGCAGGCGGGAGAAGGGGAGGCTGCGCCTGCCCCACCAGCCAGCGCTGCAGCTCGGCCGGGTCGCGCACTGTGGCCGACAGGCCCGTCGCGCGCATCGCTGGCGCGATCTGCCGCAGCCGCGCGAGATCGAGGCATAGCAGATCCCCGCGCTTGCCGGCGACGATGGCGTGCAGCTCGTCGAACACGATCCGGCGCAGGTCGGCGAACAGGGTGAAGCTGTCCGGCGAGGCGAGCAGCAGCGCCACCTGCTCCGGCGTCGTCAGCAGGATGTCCGGCGGCCGCTCGCGCTGGCGCTTGCGCTTGGCGACGGACGTATCGCCGGTGCGCGTCTCGATCGTCACGCCGAGCCGCAGGTCGGCGACGGGGCGGCCGAGGTTGCGCTCGACGTCGACCGCGAGCGCCTTCAGCGGCGAGACATAGAGCGTGTGCAGGCCCGCGCGGTTACGTGGCTGCTCGGTCAGCTCGATCAGGCTCGGCAGGAAGCCGGCGAGCGTCTTGCCGGCGCCCGTCGGCGCGATCAAGAGCGCGTCCTCGCCGGCCTGGGCGGCGGCGAGCAGCTCGAGCTGGTGGGCGCGCGGCTGCCAGCCGCGCGCGGCGAACCAGGCGGAGAAGCGCGGGGGAAGCACCCCCAGGGCCGGATCGGCTTTCGTCACCTGACGACCCTAGCCGTCCGGCGCGGGCGCGGCCAGCCGGCGCCATTTTAGCCTATCGTTTGGTTTCAAATCGTGGATCGCGCATTCGTGACCCCACGGAGAGTAATTTAAGTAACCAGGCAAGCCGGATAGCGTTAGCTTGGCATGCAATCCGATCGGAGACTTTGATGACTGTGTTTTTGAACAAAACGACTGTCGTTGTTGCTGCAACGCTTGCTTTGGCGGCGGGCCTCGCCTCGGGACCCGGCGTCGCGCAGGCGCGCGTCCACCACCGGACGCATAAAAGCGTCAGGAGTGTCCCGCCCGCGCAGTCGCCGCAGCGAGCCGCGCCGCGGCAGCAGGGCGTGGTGGGCTACTTCGGGCCCGGGGCCTACGGGCCCGGCTACGGTCCGCTCGGCCCGATCACGCCCGCCTATGGCTATGGCTATGGCTATGGCTACGGGCCGCCGCGCGGCGATCTCGGCTTAGCGCTGCTAGGCGCCCTTAACGGCGGCGGCTTCCGCGGCTTCGTCGAATGCGGGAACTATTATGCGCGGACCCCGGGCGCCTGCGGCTTTTGATGCGGCGCGCGGCCCCGAGCCGGAAGGTCGCAGCCCGAGGCAGAGTCGTACGACTATTCGGTTTGATCTCAAATGAAAGTCGCAGGCTCGTGAACGGGCCTGCCCTTGCAGCGGGAACGCCCCGCTCACCATATCCGCCCCAACGCGGTCGTACGACGAGACCGGCACGGAAAGATTCCCGAGCCTACGAGTTCGATACACACGACCGGTGTTTGATGGAGTTGCAAAGATGACGGGTATGTTCAAGACGACGGCCATGGCGGCCGCGACGGCGCTGACGCTCGCCGCCGGCATCGCCTCGGTGCCGACGACGGCCGACGCGCGCGGCGGCTTCGGCGGCGGTGGCCATTTCGGCGGCGGCGGGTTCCATGGCGGTGGATTCCGGGGCGGCTTCGGCGGCTATCGCGGCGGCTTCCGCGGTGGCTACGGCGGCTTCCGTGGCGGGTACGGGTTCCGCGGCGGCTACGGCCGTTACGGCTACGGTTATGGTCGCGGCTTCCGGGGCTACGGCTACGGGCTCGGCGCGGGGCTGCTCGCTGGCGGCCTCGCCTACGGCGCCTACGGCTACCCGGGCTGCGGCTACGGCTACGGCTACGGTTACTACGGTGGCTACCCGGGTTGCGGCTATGGCTACGGTTACGGTTACTGAGCCTCCCAGCGCTTCGAAAGGGCCCCGCTTCGGCGGGGCTCTTTTTTTTGGTATTCGGGTTGACACAGCGTGAACCTTTTGACGCGCCGCTCGTTCTTATGCCGACGCACCACGGGTGCGGGGCATTTTTCAGAGGGGGGTCACCATGGTTACGACCCGCAAGCGCATTCGTAAGACGGCTCTCCAGCTCTCTGTCGCAGCCATCGCCTTCGCGTCGCTCGGCGCGGCGGTCGCAGCGCCGATCGTGTTCTCCGGCAAGTCCGAGATGGTCGCGCAGACCCTGCAGCCGCTCGCCGGCGGCCCGACGCTCCAGCTCGCCAAGGCCGGCCCCGGCATGGCCGAGGATTGCGTCCGCGTCACCAGCATGATCGGCCCGGACGGCAAGTCCTACCCGACCAACGGCATGGTCTGCAGCGGCGACTAAGTCGCGCTGATCGCTGATGGATCTTAAAGGTTCGCTGGTTCTCGCGCCCGAGGGACTTTATTGTCCCCCGGGCGATTTCTTTGTCGATCCCGTCCGCCCGGTCGCCCGGGCGCTGGTCACCCACGGCCATTCCGACCACGCCCGCGCCGGCCACGGCACCGTGCTGGCCACGCCGCAGACGCTCGGCATCATGGCGGTGCGCTACGGCGAGGCCTTCTGCGACACCGCGCACCCGATCCAGCCCGGCGAGACCGTGATGCTCGGTGAGGTGCGTGCGAGCTTCCACCCCGCCGGCCATTGCCTCGGCTCGGCGCAGGTGCGCATCGCCCTGCCCGGCTGCACCATCGTCGTCTCGGGCGACTACAAGCGCGAGGCCGACCCGACCTGCGCGCCGTTCGAGGTCGTGCCCTGCGACGTCTTCGTCACCGAGGCGACTTTCGGCCTGCCGGTGTTCCGCCACTCGCGCACCGACCTCGAGATCGCCAAGCTGCTCGCCTCGCGCGACCTGTTCCCCGAGCGCGCGCATCTCGTCGGCGCCTATTCGCTCGGCAAGGCGCAGCGCGTGATGGCCCTGCTCCGCCAGGCCGGCTACGACAGGCCGATCTGGATCCACGGCGCGGTCGAGAAGCTCACCACCTTCTACCAGGCGCAAGGCATCGACCTCGGCGAGATCCGCAAGGTCGGCCCGAAGGACCGCGCGAGCCTCGGCGGCGAGATCGTGATCTGCCCGCCCGGTGCGCTGCAGGACCTGTGGGCGCGCAAGTTCCCCGATCCGGTGGTGGCCTTCGCGTCGGGTTGGATGCGCGTCCGCGCCCGAGCGCGCCAGAAGGGCATCGAGCTGCCGCTCGTCGTCTCCGACCACGCCGATTGGGAGGCGCTCTGCACGACGGTGGCCGAGACCGGCTGCTCGCGGCTGCTCGTCACGCATGGCGAGGCCGACGCGCTGGTGCACTGGGCGCGCGGCCAGGGGATCGAAGCCGAGCCGCTGCACATCCTGGGCTACGGCGACGAGGACGACGCGGGGGCGCCATCCGAGGTGGCGGACGCGGCGGCGTGATGGAGCGCGCAAAGCGAGAACCGGAGTGACGCCGGCTTGACGCACCCTCCCCGAGCGCGCACCTCCCCGCCATGTCCCCGACATCCCTCGACCCGTTCTACCCCATCGTCGACACCGCCGACTGGATTGGCCGGCTGCTGCCGCAGGGCGCGCGGCTGATCCAGCTGCGCGTCAAGGACCGCCCGGAGGCTGAGGCGCGCGACGAGATCGCCCGCGCCAGGGCGCTCTGCGCGGCCGCCGGCGCCCAGCTCGTCGTCAACGATTTCTGGCGCGCGGCGATCGATCTCGGCTGCGATTTCGTCCACCTCGGCCAGGAGGACCTCGACGCGGCCGACGTGCCCGCGATCCGCGCCGCCGGGATCAGGCTCGGCCTCTCGACGCACGACGAGGCCGAGCTGACCCGGGCGCTGACGTTCGAGCCCGACTACGTCGCGCTCGGGCCGATCTATCCGACGCGGCTGAAGGCGATGGCCTTCGCGCCGCAGGGGCTCGAGAAGATCGGCACCTGGAAGGCGCGCGTCGGCGAAATTCCGCTCGTGGCGATCGGCGGCATCTCACTCGATCGCGCGCCGGGCGTGCTCGCCGCCGGCGCCGACATCGCGTCGGTGGTCACCGACATCACGCTCGATGCCGACCCGGAGGCCCGCACCCGCGCCTGGGTCGCCGCGACGCGGCGGTAGCCCCCGTCATTCCGGGGCTCGCGGAGCGAGAACCCGGAACGGGTGTGCGTCAAACCAAGCACTCGAGAGCACCGGTCCCGGGTTCGGCTGCGCCGCCCCGGAGGGACGGCGGCTACTTCGCCCCCTTCAGGCTCGCGACCACCGCCGGCGTCGCAAACCCGTCGGCCGGCTGCAGGCCGGCTTTCAGCTGATAGGCGTGGATCGCGTCGCGCGCCTTTGGGCCGAGCTTGCCGTCCTGCGAGCCCTCGTACAGGCCGAGCGCGGCGAGCCGCGTCTGGATGAAGGCCTTGTCCTTGCGCGACAGGTTGATCGGCTTCGCCGGCCACGCGACCGTCGGCGCCGCGCCGCCGGCGATGCGTTGCGCCATCGAGCCGAGCGACAGGGCGTAGGAATCCGAATTGTTGTATTGTTTGATCACGAAGTAATTCGCAAACAGCAGGAACGCCGGCCCCGCCGCGCCCGACGGCAGGAACAGCGCGGCCGAGCCGTCGCCCGCAGGCTCGCGGCCGTCGCCCCGGCGCAGGCCGAGCGACGCCCATTCAGCCGCGCTGGCATGCAACGTGGGATAAGCAAAACCCTGCGGCAGCACGACATCCTCGATCCAGGGCTGGCTGCCGGCCCAGCCGCTGCCGTGCATGAAGCTGGCGATCGAGGCGAGGATGTCCGGCGCGTTCGTCCAGATGTCGGGCGCGGCATCACCGCCGCCGGCGCTCACTGCGTATTTGAGGTAGGCCGACGGCAGGAATTGCGGATCGCCCATCGCGCCCGCCCACGAGCCCACGAGGTTCTGGCGCGCGACCTGGCCGTGGTCGATGATCAGCAGCGCGGCGGCGAACTCGTCGCGGAAGACGGGGCGATCCGGCCGCACATAGGCCAGCGTCGCCAGCGTGCGCACGATGTCGTGGCCGCCGCGTGCGCGGCCGAAATCGCTTTCCATGCCCCAGGCGGCGAGACAGATCTCGCCCGGCACGCCGAAGCGCTGCTCGATCGCGGCGAGCTCGGCCTGATATTGCGCGGCGAGCGCGCGGCCCTTGGCGAGGCGTCCGGCCGACACCGCTTGCGCGTAATAGGCCTGCAGCGGCTTCTCGAACTCCGGCTGGCCGCCGGACGAGCGTGGCACGGACGGATCGGGCGTCAGCCCGGCGATCGCGCTCTCGAAGGTCTCGCGGCGGACGCCCACGGCCTTGGCGTTGGGCCAGAGCGATTCGAGGAAGCCCGCGAACGCGTCGACGGCAAACGCCGGCGTCGCCGCCACGCCGGCGATCAGCGCCAGCGCGATACGGCGCGTCGGATGAAAGCCGCTGGGGTCTCGCTCGTGTGCTTTCACGTCGATCGGCCTCGCCTCGTTTCGCTGCGTTCCACCCAGCGCCGTCTCATACGGCACCTGCACTACGGCCGAAAGCCAGAGCGGAACGGTTTGCAAATCGCGCAGTTCAAACTCGGCACGATACAAAGAGGTATAAGTGATGTTGACCGGTGGTCTGCTTTGGTTGATCGGGATCCCGATCCCCGTGATCATCCTGGTGTGGTTCTTCTTCCTGCGCGGTCGGTAAGGCACCAGCCTCGTCATTCCGGGGCGCGCCAACGGCGCGAACCCGGAACCCCCGCCGGTCGAAAGTGTCGCGATCAGTCCGCGCTCGGCAGCCGGCGGATGGTGAACTCGATCTGCCCGTCGGACAGCTCGCGCCACGATTCGATCTCGGTCATGTAGGCGGCCTTGGGAAAGGCGGCGAACCATTCGTGCGCCACGGCACGCGCTTCCTGGCGCGGCAAGGTGAACGTCTCGCGGCGCCAGAGGCTTTCGCTGCGGCTGCGCGCGCGGCTCTTCTCGCCCAGCGCCTGTGCGACCTCAGCCGGTGACCTGCGTCCCGCGCCCATGCCGTGTACTCCCACGCGCGAGACGATCGCACGCCCCGCGCCCGGCAGGTTAGTCGGGCCGGCGCGGCGCTGCAATCGATTCGCAGGTGGAGCTTGATGGGTCGGTGGCAGGCGGGCGCAGCAGCGCCCGCGCCGGATCAATGCGTGGCGGTCATCTCGGCCTTGGCGGCCTTCTTTGCGGTCGACTTGGCGCTCGACTTCGCAGCGGTCTTGGCGGCAACCGGCTTGGCGGCGCCCTTGGCCTTGGCGGCCGGCTTCTTGGCGGTCTTGGTGAGAATGACGACGGGCTCGGCGGCCTTCATCGCCCGCTCGGCCATCACCCAATGCTCGTGCGCCTGGCCGTCGGCCATGCCGCCGGAGAGCCAGATGTGATAGGCGCGTTCCCTGACGTGATCTTCGAAAGACATATCCATGTTGCGTTGCCCTCGTTAAGCCGTGCGCCCACCAAAGCGCGCAATGGTTAAACGAAGGTTAACGCCGCAAGGAATACCGAAACGCCCCCGGCGCGACCAATCGTTGTCGCATTTCCTCGCTCCGACATTTGCCTATATCGGTCGCATTGCCGCCCGATGTCTTTCCAGACGCCAGCTTCACGCAAGGGTATAGACGAGCATTTTGAGTATATATTGTGCGGGCGGCATAAATTCTGCGCAAGAACGGGCCAAGCGATGATCCGGCGCACAGCGCCGCGCCGATGCCGTGACCGACGACCGCAAGGAGGTCACGCGTCGAAAGGCTTAGACCCTTGTGACAAGTGCTCGCCGCCGCCCGGCGGTGCTAGCCTTGAATGCAGTATCGTTTCGGCCAGGGCGTCATGGGCGAGCAGGTGCACCACGGCATCTCGGTTGTTCCCGGAAGCCTGACGGCGATCCTCGAGAAGCAACCAGGGCAGCGGCACGGCGACCGCTTCTTTGTGATCGTCGACGTGGAGGTCGAAGCGGGCCGCGCGGTGGAGCTCGTCGCCGCGGTGCCGCAGGGCATCAACCCGCTGATCAAGCTGCTGCGTGTTCGCGCCGCCGCGCCGGCGGTGCCGGGCGGAGCAACTGTCCGGCGCACCCTGCGCTACGAGGAAGTGCCGCCCGCTGCCGACTACAAGGAGGTCTGGCTCGGCGAGGGCGATACCGCGATCTCAGCCAAGGTCTCGCTCGTGATGTGATCGCCATCCGTTTGATGGCACACGATCAATCATGCGCCGAAAGCTGTAAGCCGATGTGATAGGTTGTGGCCCTCCCCATCGACGCGTACCCCCGATTGCGGCGAGCCCCTCCGGCGCGACCAGAGCGGCCTCGCTACAGGGAGGTTAGCATGACAAAGCACGCCCAACCCGTGGTTCCGATCATCCCGCATAGCCTGAAGGGCGTGCTCAACGAGCAGGTCGGCCCCGGCCACCCGCATTCGTTCACGGCCAGCGTCGATGTCGAGGTCGAGGTCGACTGGAAGGTCGAGCTGGTCTCGGCCAAGCCGCAGGGGATCAACCCCCTCGTCAAGCTGCTCGCCTTCCACGTCGAGCTGCCGCACGGCACCGCGCACAGCAACGCCATCGCCAAGCGCACGCTCCACTACGAGGAGAAGCCGCCGCACGCGAAATATTCGAACGTGACGCTGGAAGACGGCAAGGAGACGGTGTCCGCGAAGGTCGCGATCGTCGTCTAGCGCTTCTGGTTGAACAGGATGCGCCGCTCGTCGTCGGTCGGCGGTGCCGCGCGGCGCAGCGCCTTGCCGAGGTCGACGCCGCGCCGCACCGCCGGTCGCTCCTTGATCGCGTTGCGCCACCGCGCGACGTTGGGAAAATCGTCGAGCGATTGCCCGAGCGGCTTGGCGATCAGCACCCACGGCCAGGACGCCATGTCGGCGATCGAATAGGCATCGCCGAGGATATAGGCGCGGCCCTCGAGCCGGCGCTCGAGCACACCGAGGCAGCGCGCGTATTCGTCGGCGTAGCGCCGATGCGAATAGGGGTGCTCGCCCTGCGCGTAATTGACGAAATGGCTGAGCTGCCCGGCCATCGGCCCGAGGTTGCCGACCTGCCAGAACAGCCATTCCATCAGCTCTTTGCGCGCGCGGTCGTCGACCGGAGCGAAGCGCCCCGCCTTGTCGGCGAGATGCAGCAGGATCGCGCCGGACTCGAACACCGGCAGCGGACCGCCGGGCGCATCGTGATCGACGATCGCCGGCATGCGGCCATTGGGGCTGATCGCCAGGAAGGCGGGTTCGTGCTGCTCGCCTGTCTGGATGTTGACCGGGATCATGCGATACGGAAGGCCGCATTCCTCCAGCATGATCGCGATCTTCCAGCCGTTGGGTGTCGGCCAGTAGTGGAAGTCGATCATTCCGCGGCCTCCTTTGCATCGCGCCCGAAGGCGCCGTCGCGTCGCATTGCCGCGATCTCGCCTTCGTCGAGCCCCGCCTCGCGCAGCACGTCCGCCGTATCCGCGCCATAGCCCGGCGCGGGCCGCGTCAGCGCTTGCGGCGTCGCCGAAAAATGCGCGGCGGGACGCGCCTCGCGGATGCGGCCGGCCTGCGGGTGCTCCGTCTCGGTGACGATGCCGAGCGCTTCGAATTGCGGATGCGTCAGCGTCGCGGTGCGCGTCAGCACCGGCGCGCAGGGCACGCCGGCGTCGGTCAGCCGCTCGAGCCAGTCCTCGGCGGGACGCGCGCGCAGCACCTCCTGCGTCAGATCGAGCCGTTCGTTGATGTGCTTCTGGCGCAGCTCGACAGTCTTGAACCGTTCGTCCTCCAACCAGTCCGGCTTGTCGAAGGCCTTTACGAGGGCGCGCCATTCGCGGTCCGACTGCACGGCGAGCGAGATCGGCGTCGTCGCGGTCTCGTAGATCAAGTCGGCGAAGCTCGCCGCCTCCTGTTGCGGGAGATCGCCCGCGACGAAGGTCTGGCTGCCCATGTCCGAGCCCCACAGGAAAGCCGAGACAGCCTCGAGCATCGACAGGCGGATGTGCTGGCCTTCGCCGGTTCGTTCGCGGGCAAACAAGGCGCTCGCAATCGCCTGCGCGGCGACGATGCCGGTCAGCTTGTCGGGCAGGATGGTGCGCACGAGGCGCGGCTTGGCGTCGTCCGAGCCCGCCTGCACCGAGGCGAGGCCGGAGAGCGCCTGCACGAGCGGGTCGTAGACGGGCTTTTGCGCATAAGGCCCGACCTCGCCGAAGCCCGACATCGAAACGTAGATCACGGCGGGTGCGACGGCGCGGATCGCCGCCTCGCCGACGCCGAGCCGCTCGGCGACGCCGGGCCGGAAGTTCTGCACGAAGACGTCGGCTTGCGCCGCGATGCGCAACAGCGCCGCGCGGCCGGCGTCGGCCTTCAGGTCGAGCACGATCGAGCGCTTGTTGCGATTGTTGTGCAGGAACGAGGCGGACATGCCGCCGCGCCGGTTGGCGGCGCCGCGCGTGTGATCGCCGCCGGTGCCCGGCGCCTCGACCTTGATGACGTCCGCGCCCTGGTCGCCGAGCATCATCGTCGCGAGCGGCCCCGAGACCATCGAGGTGAGATCGACGACGCGGAGGCCAGCGAGCGGGCCGGGCATGGGGAGTTCCTTCGAAACAGGTTTGGAGCGAACGGAGCTGGCAAAGGCGGGTTCCGCCGGCCCCAGCGCTTGCCTGGGGCAAGGCGCAAATGTATTATTCTCCTGTAGGAGAATAATTCTGCATGACGCGTCTTTTTACTGCCGTGGAGGCGGCTGCGATTACCGGGTTGCCGCCGAAGGCGGTCCACAATGCGATCGACAAGCGCATTGTCGAGCCTGCGGGGCACGACCAGGTGCCGCTCGCACGTCGTCTGATGAATGTGGACGACCTCGTGCGTCTGACGATCTGGCGCGGCACGGGCGAGATGCTTTCGAGCGAGCAACGCAACGCGCTCTTCGCGGCGATGGCGTCCTCGCCCGGGGCGCGGACCCTCAGCGCCAGCAAGCTGCTGATCGTCGATGTCGCCGGAGCGCGACGGGACGTTGAGAGCGGTATTCGCTCTCTCGAAGCCGCCGAATCCCTCGTCGTCAGCGACAAGACAATCTTGGGGGGCGAACCCGTCATCAAGGGCACGCGCATCCCGGTCCGCGCGCTCGCGGCGATGCGGGCCGCCGGCGCCTCCACCGAAGAGCTGCTTGCCGGCTATCCCAGCCTGTCGCGGCAGAGCCTTTCATTGGCTGAAGCCTGGGCGCGCGCGCATCCGCGGCGGGGTCGCCCGAGGCCCCTGAGCGCTCTCGGGCTGACAATCAAAGGCACCAAGCTCGTCGCCATGAAGCAAGACCCGCTGGCGCGCGAAGAGAAATCCCTCATCCCTGCGGCGGAATGAAATTCCTCGTCGACGAGTGCCTCCATACCTCCCTGGTCGAGGTCGCGACATTGCGCGGCCACGAGGCGACGCATGTCAATTATCGCGGTCTGAGCGGAACGCCGGATTGGGCGCTGATGGCCTCGATCCGCGAGGAGGATTTCGCGCTCGTCACGAACAACGGCAAGGACTTCCGGCATCTCTACGCGCGCGAGAACGTGCACGCCGGATTGATCATCATCGTGCCGTTCGTTCCCCCGCCCACGCAACGCATCCTGTTTGATGCCGCGCTTGATGAGCTGGCGGATGGCGACCTCGTCAACGAGGCATGGGAGGTCCGCCTCGTGGAGGCCGGGATCGAGATCACGCGATACGAATGGCCGGCCAGCGACGCTTGAATGGCATCTCGCGTCTCTCGGATCAACGCCCCGCGTCGTAACTCGCGCGTGCGGCATCGATCGCGGGGCGGTTGGCTTGCGCCCATTGTCCCATCGCCACCACCGGCCCCTGGAGCGAGCGGCCGAGCCCGGTCAGCTCGTAGTCGACGCGCGGCGGGATGGTCGGGGTGACGGTGCGCGTCAGCAGGCCGTCGCGCTCGAGGCCGCGCAGGGTCAGTGTCAGCATGCGCTGCGAGATGCCGTCGACCATGCGCTTCAGCTCGCTGAAGCGGCGTGGGCCGCCGGCGAGCATCATGACGATGAGCACGCTCCATTTGTCGCCGATGCGCGCGAGCACGTCGCTGACCCCGGCGCAGCCGCGCTGGATCTCGACCGGCTGTCGCCCCGCGCATCCCGCCGCATCATGGGTGGGCACCTCCGGGGCAGGCACATCGATGTGCCCCAGTTCAGAAAATGTGCCGTCTTGCGCCGTTTCGTGGGTGGTCATTTATTTCGCCTCGGTCACAAAAGCATACCGCCGCTTCGAGCGGATCGCCAGTGGCCTCCACACGAGGCATTCCCCATGAAGCTCCTGCATATCGACTCCAGCGTGCTCGGCGACGCGTCCGTCAGCCGGCGTCTCTCGGCCGAGGTCGTCGCCAAGCTGCAAGCCGCGCATCCCGGGCTCGAGGTCACCACGCGCGATCTCGCGGCGACGCCGCTGCCGCACCTCACCAGCGCCCTGGTGGCGGCGACGCGCGGGCCGTCGGCCGACGCGCGGCCGACGGCATTCGCCGACGATTTCGCGGCGCTCGACGAGTTCCTGGCGGCGAACGTCGTCGTCATCGGCGCGCCGATGTACAATTTCACCATCAGCTCGCACCTGAAGGCCTGGCTCGACCGGCTCACCGTGCCGGGCAAGACGTTCGCCTACGCCGACGGCGCACCCAAGGGCCTGTGCGGCGACAAGCGGATCATCGTCGCCTCGTCGCGCGGCGGCATCTACACCGCCGGCCCCTTCGCGGCGAACGACCACCAGGAGACCTATTTGCGCGCGCTGCTCGGCTTTCTCGGTGTCACCGACCTGACGTTCGTGCGCGCCGAGGGGCTCAACATGGGCCCGGAGAAACGCGACGCGAGCATCGCCGCGGCGGAGGCCGAGATCGCGGCCCTCGCGGCCTAGGCGAGCGCCGTATCCGGAGGCCGGCCGAGCGCGCGCGAGGCGACCAGCACCAGCCCGGTGATCGCGAGCGGGACCAGCGCCTCGGCGCCGAACCCCGCCGCTGCGAGGCCGGCGGCGCCGGCGACCGAGATCGACACGAAGGCCTCGGCGATCGTGGCGAAGCGCGACGAGGTCTGGCGGCGGCGGAAATTGGTGCGCTTGGCCTGCGCGCGGAAGAAGAACTGCACCGCGCAGGCGCCCGCCGCCGCCATCGCCGCGCCGACCAGCGTGACGAGGGCGACGCGCGGCGCCGCCGGGGCGAGCGCGATGGCGAGCGGCAGCACCGGCAACGCCACCGCCGCCAGCACCGCCTCGACCTTGGCCCGCAGCACCGCGCGCGCGAGGAGCGGCGCGGTGGCGACGAGATCGGGCGCGTCCTCGCCCGAGAGCGCCAGCCAGGCGAGGCCGCCGGCGAGTTGGCCCGCGGCCATCACCAGCACCGGCGCCAGCACGATGAGGCGCTCGGCGCCGGTGCCGAAGTCGCGCCACAGCAGCACGGCCGGCGGCAGCAAATAGAGGATCTGCATCAGGCTCTGCGACACGAGCCACGGATCGCGCCACAGCAGCCGCCATTCCTTGATGCGCAGCGTCTGCGCGCGGGAGCGGCGGCGGAAGGCGCGCGCCCGGCCCGGCGCCGTCGGCGCCTCGGCAAGGCTCGCCACCGTCATCGCGTCGCGCGCGAAGGCCGGGGCGGTGACGGCGATGGCGACGGCGAGGAGGCCGAACGCGGCGAGGAGCAGCCAGCCCGTCGCGGCGATGTCGCCGAGCGCCGCGCGCGCCGGCCACCACAGCGGGCTCGCGAGGCCGGGCGCCGCCGCCAACACGGCCGGCGAAGAAAACATCGCGCTGCGCGACAGGCTGCCGGCCGACGCCACCGCGGCGATCTGGATGCCGACGACGAAGCCGGCGCCGACGACCGCCGCCGCGATCTGCGCGACGAGCCGCGTGCGCTTCGGCCCGACGACACGAAACATCAGCGCCGTCACCGCGACCGCCGCCGCCGCCGCCGACACGCCCATCGCGATGACGACAAGGTAGGCCGAGAGCAGCCGCGGGCCGACGAGAAAAGCGGCGACATCGACGGCCGGCCCGATCAGCAGCGCCGCCATCGCCGCCGCGGCGAGCGCGTTGGCGGCGATGCGCACGGCGAAGAGCCGCGCCGCCGGCGCCGGCGAGGCGAGGATGAGATCGAGATCGGCGCGCGCGTAGAACGAACGCGTCACCGTCTCCATCGCCTGCGACAAGAGCAGCGTCCAGGCGAGCAGCGCCGAGCCGGTGAGCGCCACCAGGAACGGCTTGTCCGCCGCGCGCAGCAGCGCCTGCGATGGTGCCAGCATCGTATAGGCAACGAGATGCAGCACGATGACGAAGACCGCGACCGCGATCGCCGCGAGATACCCGCGCCGCTGCCGACCGCCCTGCAGCATCATGAGCGCGTCGCGCCACGCGAGGCGCAGCTCGTGACGGGCGAAGAAGGCGAGGCTCATCAGGGCGTCCGGGGTGGGTGGAATGAGCCTAGCCGGAGGGTCTTGATGCGCGGTGAACGTGGGCTCCCCTTCTCCCCTTGCGGGAGAAGCGAAATTCCGACTACGCCGCCTGCGCTTCCACCAGCCCGAGGAAGATGTCCTCCAGGCTCGCGTCGACACCGCCGGCGCCGGCCATCTTCGCGCGCAGCTCGGTGAGCGTACCCTCTGCAATCAAACGGCCCTCGGCGATGATGCCGATGCGTTCGGCCATGCGCTCGGCGACCTCGAGGATGTGGGTGGTCATCAGCACGGTGGCGCCGGCGCGCACGCGCTCGAGCAAAATCGTCTTCACCTGGCGGGCCGAGCCGGCATCGAGGCCGGTCAGCGGCTCGTCGAGGATGATGAGCCGCGGATCGTGGATCAGCGCGCCGGCGAGCGCCACCTTCTGGCGCATGCCCTTCGAGAAGCCGCCGCAGCGCTCGTGCGCCTGCGGCGCGAGGCCGAGCTGGTCGAGCAGCGTGTCGCTCGCGCACGCGGCGACATCCGCCTCGACCTGCCAGAGGCCGGCGACGAACTCGAGGTACTCGACCGGCGTCAGCTTGTCGTAGACGAGCGGCTCGTCGGGCACCCAGGCGGTGATGCTCTTGGCCGCGACCGGGTCCGTCAGCGCATCGATGCCGAAGATCGAGATCGCGCCCGCGTCGGGCCGCAGCAGGCCGGCGGTCATGCGCAGGCTCGTCGTCTTGCCGGCGCCGTTGGGGCCGAGCAGCGCGTAGAACTCGCCGACGCGCAGCGTGAGGTCGAGCCCGCGCACGGCGGGCTTGTCGTAGGCCTTCATCAGGCCCGTGATCGAGAGGGCGTCCATGGCAGGGGTCTCGGCGTGCGGCGGCTGGGACCATACGCGGCGCGTCTTGAAGCTTCCTGAACGGCGCGTCCGACCGTTCGTAGCCCCAGTGCCGGCCTTGCGCGGTAGAGGCATATGCACCTACCTGCGGACGGTTCGGAGAGACACGCGATGCTCGATGCGGAGACGACTGGCCTGCTGGACGATCCAGTCTGGGCCGCCTTGACGACGGAGCACCGGGCGCTCGCGCAAGGCGGCCCGCTCGCCAAGCGCTACCCCGCCGAGATCGGACCCTTCGCCGCCATCGCCGAGCCGTCGGCGGCCGCCTTCGCGGCGCTGGCGGCGCTCGTGCCGGCGGACAGTCCCGTCGCCTTGAGCACCGTCGGTCCGCTCGCCGCGCCGGCGGGCCTCGACATCGACCTGCAGGCGCCGGTCGCCCAGATGGTCCTGTGCAAACCCATTCCCGCGCCGCCCGCAGGACCCGAGCCGATCCGGCTCGGCGCAGCCGACGTGCCCGACATGCTGGACCTGACCGGCCGCACGCGCCCCGGCCCGTTCGGGCCGCGCACCATCGAGCTCGGGCGCTACATCGGCATCCGCAGCGAGGGCGTGCTTGCAGCGATGGCCGGCGAACGGATGCGGTTCGGCCGCTGCGTCGAGGTCAGCGCGATCTGCGTCGATCCCGCGCATCGCGGCAAAGGCCTCGCGGGGCTCCTTCTGATCCGCGTCGCGCAGGACATTCAGGCGAAGGGGCTGATCCCGTTCCTGCACGTCTTCGCGGACAATGCGGGGGCGATCGGCCTGTACGAGAAGCTCGGCTTCAGGACGCGCCGCACGCTCACCTTCACGCGCCTGTGCGCCGCGCCCCGGCAGCCGACCTAGCCACGCCCGCCGGAACGGGAGACAACAGCGTCGACTGCCGCCGATCGCGGCGCCTGAACACAAGGTGAGCTTGCCAGATGCCGAGAGCCTTCTGCCTTCAAATGGCGCTTCTCGCGACGACGCTCGCCATGGTTGGCCCCACCGCGACCCATGCCGAGACCGCCCACCCAACGACGGCCCAGACGCCAAGCGAGAAGATCAAGGCGATACACGATCGCGTGATGGATCCGGCGTCGAAGCTCAGCGCCAGCGACACGCTCACCCAGCTCGATCTGATCGACGCCGCGACGGGCTCGCGCGACGCCGGGCGCATCGATCATATTCGCGCGATGATCGAGTCCAAGGTCGGCCCCGCCGACGATGCGATCCGCCACGGCGAGAACGCGCTGACGATCGACGCGACGCAGCCCTTCCTCGAGGCGAAGGAGCGCATGCATCTCGAGTACGACGTCGGCAACCTCTACATCGCCAAGCAGGATTGCGCGGACGCGATCCCGCATTACCGCAAGGCCGTCGCGACGATGTCGCCGGAGAACGGCGTGACCGAGGACCAGAAGCTCGGCACCGAGCAGCAGATCGCCTATTGCCTGCACGAAACGAAGGATTTCGCCGGCGCGAAGGCGATGAACGAGGAGGTTCTCGCGGCCGGCGCCCGGCTGCACGGCGCCCATTCGCCGCTGCTGATCGGCGGCCTCGTCAATTTGGCGCAGAACCAATACGAGCTCGGCGATCATCCGGCGGCCCGCGCCAGCCTCGAGCGCGTGCTTGATATCGCCACGGCGGCGAACGATGCGGAGAAGGTCGACACGAGCCTGTTCCAGCTCGGCGTGCTCGCCTTCGAGGACGGCCGCAAGGACGAGGCCGAGACGCTGATGCGCCGCCGCCTAGAGCTGGCCAAAGCGATCGGCAACGCCGACCGCATCGCCGCGGCGCAGGCCGCGCTGGACGAGCTGCACACCAAGATGGCCAAGTGAGCAATAACCGAGTGCGACTGCCTCAGTTGCAGTCGGTGACGACGACCTTGCAGCTGTCCTCGTCGCCGCACTTCGTCAGCGTCGTGGCGCCGTCCTTGGTGTCGCCAACGCCCCAGGCACCGCCGGCGCCAGTCTCCTTCACCGCGACGGAGCCGCAATGCTCGTAGGTCGTCACAACCTCGCAGCCCTTGCCGCCAGCGCGAGGCAGCAGACGAGGCGCATGCGTTCGACCTCCCCGCTCAAGCGATGGCGGGGGAATGGGGCAGTGGCGGCGCGCCGAGCGGATCGGGACCAAAACTGTTCGGCCCCGGCGTGCCGGGCAGGAAGCCGGTCTCGATGAAGTACCAGATCGGGCCGATGATCGGCGCGAACTGGATCAGCACCCACCAGCCCGACTTGTCGCGATCGTGGAAGCGCTTGATCGCCAGGCAGAGGCCGCCCCAGATGCTGATGCCGATCGTCACGAAGGAGATCAGGACAACCGGCACCGCGGCCAGTCCCTCCACATGATACGAGCCGTCCGCGCCGGTCCCGTGCGGCAAGAGCGCGCCGAATAGTCCGACGGCGGTGGCGCCGATCACCGTCAAGACGATGAGAATGAGAACACCCTTCCAGAACCCGCCGCGGGCGAGCCGTCCCTGCGCGGTGAAAAGCAGCTGCTTCAAGTCCAACCCCCCGTCCATACAGAGCTTTCTCTAGAAGGCGGCGCGACGCGCGCGTCTAGGACCGAAGGTTCGCTAGTTCGACTGCCGGGCTTATCCTTTGGTCGAAGACGTCGCGGCGGCGCGGCTTGTGGCGGAGGCGGCGCGCGTGCACATCTGAGGCGGCATGAACCGCTTCGCGCAGCTTCTCGACAGGCTCAGCTACGAGCCCGGCCGCAACAACAAGCTTCGCCTGATGACGGATTACTTCCGCTCGGTGCCCGACCCCGAGCGTGGCTTCGCGCTCGCCGCGCTGACCGGCGCGCTGTCGTTCCAGCACGCCAAGCCGAACCTGATCCGCGCGCTGATCGCGACGCGGGTCGACCCATATCTGTTCGGGCTGTCGTACGATTACGTCGGCGACCTTTCGGAGACCGTGGCGCTGCTCTGGCCGACCCCGCCGCGCTCTCCTTCTCCCCTCGCGGGAGAAGGTGCCCGAAGGGCGGATGAGGGGGCTTCTTCGGAAGAGGCGCATGCCCTGGGCCGAGACCCTTCCGGAGACGACCCCTCATCCGGCGCTTCGCGCCACCTTCTCCCGCAAGGGGAGAAGGGAGGCGGCGGGGAGGAGAGCGCCCTGCACCTCTCGGACGTCGTCGCGACGCTGGCCACGGCGGGCAAGCTCGACCTGCCGCGCGTCATCGCGGGCTGGCTCGATGCGCTCGACGAGACGGGGCGCTGGGCGCTGCTCAAGCTGATCACCGGCTCGCTGCGCATCGGCGTCTCGGCGCGGCTCGCCAAGACCGCCGTGGCGGCGCTCGGCGCCAAGGCGGCGAATGAGATCGAGGAGGTCTGGCACGGGCTCGCCCCGCCCTATCTCGATCTGTTCGCCTGGGTCGAAGGCCGCGCCGACAAGCCGGACGCGATCGACCCGGCCCCGTTCCACACCGCCATGCTCGCGCATCCGCTCGAGACGCGCGACATGGAGGTCGAGGATCCCACCCTGTTCACCGCCGAGTGGAAGTGGGACGGCATCCGCGTGCAGGCCACGCGCGGCCTCGACGCCGACGACCGCATCGCGACGCGGCTCTACTCGCGCACCGGCGAGGACATTTCGGAGACCTTTCCCGACCTGACGCAGATGCTGGCCGACCTGCCGCACGAGCGCTTCTCGCTCGACGGCGAGCTGCTCGTGGTGCGCGACCATCTGGTGCAGCCGTTCGGCGTGCTGCAGCAGCGGCTGAACCGCCGCACCGTGTCGTTGAAGCTGCTCGCGGACTATCCGGCGGCGATCCGCGCCTACGACATTCTCACGCTCGACGGCGAGGACCTGCGGCCGCTGCCGTTCCGCGCACGGCGCGAAAAACTAACCGCCTTCGTTGGCGAGGCCGCGCACGAGCGGCTCGACCTCTCGCCGATCGTTGCCTTCCAAACCTGGGATGACCTCGCGCGCGCGCGGACAGACCCGGCGGGGGCCGGCGCCGGGCCGGACGCCGAGGCGATCGAGGGGCTGATGCTGAAGCGCGCCGACTCGCCCTACCTGCCCGGCCGCCCGAAGGGACTGTGGTACAAGTGGAAGCGCGACCCGTTCACCGTCGACGCGGTGATGATGTACGCGCAGCGCGGGCACGGCAAGCGCTCGTCGTTCTACTCCGACTACACGTTCGGCGTCTGGCGCACCGACGAGGAGGGCGAGGCCCTGGTGCCCGTCGGCAAGGCCTATTTCGGCTTCACCGACGAGGAGCTGGCGCAGCTCGATCGTTTCGTCCGCAACAATACGACCAACCGCTTCGGCCCGGTGCGCGAGGTCGTGCACGGCAAGAACGCCGGCCTCGTGCTCGAGATCGCCTTCGAGGGGCTGAACCGCTCGACCCGCCACAAGTCCGGCGTCGCGATGCGCTTCCCCCGCGTCGCGCGCATCCGCTGGGACAAGCCCGCGCGAGAGGCGGATCGCATCGAGACGCTGGAGGCGCTGCTCCGGGTGCCGGTGTAGCGGGCGCGTCGCGATCTGCCCTCTCCCCTTGCGGGAGAAGGTGCCCGAAGGGCGGATGAAGGGTCGTCGTAGAGCGAGCACTTTCCGGAAACGCCCCCTCATCCGGCGCTTCGCGCCACCTTCTCCCACGAGGGGAGAAGGGAAGCGGGGCTCAGAACAGCCGCGTCACGTCGATCTCGAGCCCCGGCGGACCGAGGCGGATCACGCCCGCATCGTGGCTGGCCGACTCGACGCGGTCGGCGACACGCCGACGGCCCTGGAACGTCATCGCAAAGGTCCGCTGTCGCCGTGCGATCCTACCACGAACGCGCCGGGATGACTCCCGCGCGCGTCATTCCGGGCGGCGCAGCCGAACGCGGAACCGGTGTGCTTCACGCCAGGCTGCACAGAGCACCGCTCCGGGTTCGCGCTGCCCGCGCCCCGGAATGACGAGGTGCTACCGCTTCTTCCCTCGCCGCGCCGGGTGCGGCTTGGCGGCGGCGTGCTTGGGCGCGGCGTGGGGCGCCGCCCGCTTGCCGGCGTCTTTCGATTTCTTCGCACCGGCCTTCTTCGGCTCTGGCTTCTTTAGTTCCGCCTTCTTCGCCTCAGCCTTCTTTGGCTCGGCCTTCTTCGCCGGCTCGGGCTTCTTCTTGCTCTCCTCCGCCTTCGGCAGCGGCTTCGCGGGCGGTTTTTCCGGGGTCTTGGCCGGCGGCGGCAGGGCCCCGGCCGGCTTGGACATGTCGCCGTCCTTCTCCAGGCTCGGCATCGCCGGCAGCTTCGGGCCTAGCTCCTGCGCCAGGGCGACGGCCGGCGCTAGCGCGAGGGCCAGGGCGAGGGCGCCGCGGCGGAGCGGGACTGTGCTGGTCATCTGGCCCCCTCCCCTAACGGCAAGCGCCGAACGAACCTGTCAGCGCGTCGTTCCCGCGTCGAGCGCGGCCGGGCGCGGGCCGCCGGTCGCCCAGTCGACGAGCTGGACTGTATGCACCACCGGCACGCCGACGGCACCGGCGATCTGCACGATGCAGCCGATGTTGCCCGCTGCCACCACATCGGGGCGCGTCGTCTCGATGTTGGCCGCCTTGCGCTGCTTCAGCTGCTCGGCGATCTCGGGCTGCAGCAGATTGTAGGTGCCGGCCGAGCCGCAGCAGAGGTGGCCCTCCGGCACCGGCGTCACCTCGAAGCCCGCCTGGCGCAGCACGTCGATCGGCGCCTTGGTCACCTTCTGGCCGTGCTGCAGCGAGCAGGCCGAATGATAGGTGACGCGCAGCTTCGGCACGTCGGCGGCGGGTGCGATCGGCAGCTCGGCCAGGATCTCGCTGACGTCGCGCGACAGCGCCGAGACCTCGGCCGCGTCGGCGGCCAGCGCGGAATCCCCGCGCAGCATGAACCCGTAATCCTTCAGCGTCGTGCCGCAGCCCGACGTGTTGATGACGATGTGGTCGAGCCCGCGCGCGCGCTTCTCGGCCATGAAGGCGCGGACGTTCGCCGCCGCCATCGCATGCGAGGCGTCCTCCTGACCCATGTGGTGCTGCAGCGCGCCGCAGCAGCCCACGCCCTTCACCACCACGACCTCGACGCCGAACCGGGTCAGCAGGCGGATCGTCGCCTCGTTGATGGCGGGGTCGAGCACGCGCTGCGCGCAGCCGGTGAGCAGACCGACGCGCAGCTTTCTCTCGCCTTGCGCCGGGTGCACGGCCGGCACGTCGCTCGTCCCCTTCGCCGGCAGGCTCGGCGGCGCCATCTTCAGCATCGCGCCGAACTGCTTCGGCAACAGGCGCGCGAACGGCTTGGCCAGCCGCGCGCCCTGCAGCGCGAGACGGAAGCGGGCGGGATAGGGCAGCACCAGCCCGAGCATCGTGCGCGTCAGCCGGTCGAGCAGCGGGCGCTTGTAGGTCTTGGCGATATGCGCGCGGGCGTGGTCGACGAGGTGCATGTAGTTCACGCTCGAAGGGCAGGTCGTCATGCACGCGAGGCAGGAGAGGCAGCGGTCGATGTGCTTCACCGTCTCGGCATCGGCCGGCCGGTCGTTCTCCAGCATGTCCTTCATCAGGTAGATGCGGCCGCGCGGCGAGTCGTTCTCCTCGCCGAGCAGGACGAAGGTCGGGCAGGTCGCGGTGCAGAACCCGCAATGGACGCACTTGCGGATGACTTTCTCGCTCGAGGCGAAGGCGGGGCGCTCGAGGAGCTCGGGATCGAAGCTGGTCTGCATCTTCTTGGCTGGCGTCTCTTTGTGCGGCCGGTCTCGGGCCTTGGCGCGGCGGCGCGCGCGCATTACTGGATCGAGCAAGACTTGGATTTCAAGCCTTGGCCGGAGCACGGGTTCCGCGCAAGGGCGCTGAAGGACGCGCAATGCCAGACGGGTTCACCTTGGACGATCTCGCCGCGATCGTGCGGACCCGCAGCTCGGCGGATGCCGCGACGTCCTACACCAAATCACTCCTCGACAAGGGCCCGTCGCGCTGCGCCAAGAAATTCGGCGAGGAGGCTGTCGAGCTCGTGATTGCCGCGGCCGAGGGCGAACGCGGCGCCATCGTTGGCGAAACCGCCGACGTGCTCTATCATCTCACCGTCCTGCTCCAGGCGAGCGGGATCCCGCTCGCCGACATCATGGCCGAGCTTCAACGGCGGACCACCCAGTCCGGCCACGAGGAAAAGGCGTCGCGCTAAGCGACCGAGAGACCCGAGGCCGCGTTATGGACGATCGCGTCGAGCTGCCGGTCCACTCGCCCTACCATCGCTTCGACCGGGCGCAATGGGCGGCCTTGCGCGCCGACACGCCGCTCACCCTGTCGAGCGACGACCTCGTCCGGCTGCGCTCGACCAATGAGCCGATCACGCTGGAAGAGGTCATCGAGATCTACCTGCCGCTGTCGCGCCTGCTGGCGCTCTACGTCGCGGCGACGCAGGGGCTGTTCAAGGCGACGCAGCGCTTCCTCGGCGCCGAGGACGGCAAGGTGCCCTACATCATCGGGGTCGCCGGCTCGGTCGCGGTCGGCAAGTCGACCTTCACCCGCGTCATGCGCGCGCTGCTGCAGCGCTGGCCCAACACGCCGCGCGTCGACCTCGTCACCACCGACGGCTTCCTGTTCCCCAACGCCGTGCTCGAGCGCGAGGGGCTGATGGGCAAGAAGGGCTTTCCGGAGAGCTACGACGGCGCCTCGCTGCTGCGCTTCATCTCCGACGTGAAGGCGGGGCGCCGCGAGGTTGCGGCGCCGGTCTACTCGCATCTCACCTACGACATCGTGCCCGACGAGCAGGTCGTGGTCGACCGGCCGGACATTCTCATCGTGGAAGGCCTGAACGTGCTCTCGCCCGGGGGGCGCCGGCGCCGCCGCAGCAAGCCGGCCGCCTTCGTCTCCGACTTCTTCGATTTCTCGATCTACCTCGACGCCGGCGAGGGCGATCTCGAGCGCTGGTACGTCGACCGCTTCATGCGCCTGCGCGAGACCTCGTTCCGCGACCCGCGCTCGTATTTCACCAAATACGCCGAGTTCGACGAGGCCGCCGCCACCACCAAGGCGCACGAGATCTGGCGCACCATCAACCTCGTCAACCTGCACGAGAACGTCGCCCCGACGCGCCAGCGCGCCAATTTGGTGCTCAGCAAGGGGCTGGACCACCGCATCGAGGCGGTGGCGCTGCGCAAGCTGTAGGGGGCCGTCCATTTGGGGCCTGCGAAGCGGAACCAATGTCTAGCCCTGGCGTGGACATGCGCCGCACATGCATCTATCTTCGCCGCATGACGTCGATGATCCAGGTCCGCAATGTGCCGGATGCCCTGCATCGAAAACTGAAGGCGCGCGCGGCGCTCGCCGGGCTGAGCTTGTCTGACTTTCTCCTGCGAGAAATGCAGGTCGTGGCGGCGCGGCCGACACCCGAGGAGATGATCGAACGCCTTCGGCGGCGGTCGCGCGTGTTTCCGACCGTGGACCCTGTGACCCTCATCCGGGAAGCACGCGACCGCCCCTGATACATGCGCGAGTGATCCATGATCGTGCTCGACGCATCGGTCCTCGTCGACATCCTTCTCCGCGAACCGATCGCGGCCGCGCTCTGCGAAGATGTCCTGCGCGCGGGCGATCCTCTCCACGCGCCCCATCTCATCGACGTCGAGATCATGCACGTTCTTCGACGTCTCGATCAGTTGGGCGTCATCGAGGCTGAACGCGCCGGCGAAGCCATGGACGATCTGTCCGCGTTGCCAATCCAGCGCCATCCGCACGGGCCGCTGCTCGCGACCGTATGGGACCTCCGCGCCAACGTCAGTGCCTACGACGCTGTCTATGTCTTGCTCGCCGAGGCGCTCGATGCGCGCCTCGTGACACGTGACGCCAAGCTCGCCAAGGCTATAGGCCCCCGCGTCGAGGTGCTGTTGATATGATCGAGGTGGTTCGACGCAAACCGAGTCCGGATTTGCCTGCGGCGCCCGGACTGACGAGCGGCTAGATCCGCAGCACGTGCGCTCCTAGGCCGCCGCCTGATATTGCGCGGCGAGCGTGGCGTGGCCCCAGTCGAGCCAGGGCGTGAGCGCGGCGACGTCGGAGGGCTCGACGGTCGGGCCGCACCAGATGCGCAGGCCGGTCGGCGCGTCGCGGTAGGCGGCGATGTCGAAGGCGACGCCCTCGGCTTCGAGCAGCTTGACGAGGTCCTTGCAGAAGGCCGCGCCGCCGTCGCCGGCCAGCAAGGCGGGGTCGACGATCTTCAGGCACACGCCGGTGTTGGAGCGTGTTTCCGGCGCTTCGGCGAGGAAGCCGATCCAAGGCGTCCGCGCCACCCAGGCGGCGATCGCGGACGCGCTCGCGTCGGAGCGGGCCTGCAACGCGGGCTGGCCGCCGAGGCCCTTCGCCCAGCGCAGCGTGTCGATGTAATCCTCGACGCAGAGCATCGACGGCGTGTTGATCGTCGAGCCGTCGAAGAAGCTCCGGTTCAGCTTGCCGTTGTCGACCATGCGGAACAGCTTCGGCATCGGACGGTCGGGGGCAAAACTTTCCAGCCGCGCGATGGCGCGCGGGCCGACGACGAGCATGCCGTGCGCCGCCTCGCCGCCCGTCGCCTTCTGCCAGGAGAAGGTGACGACATCGAGCTTCGACCAGTCGAGCGCCTGCGCGAAGACGGCTGAGGTCGCGTCGCAGATCGTCAGGCCGGCCCTGTCGGCGGGGATGACGTCGGCCGACGGCACGCGCACGCCGGAGGTCGTGCCGTTCCAGGTGAAGACGACGTCGCGGTCGAAGTCGACCTCGTTGAGGTTCGGCAGCATACCAAACGGCGCGACATGCGAGCGCGCATCGGCGATCTTCAGCTCGCGGAGGACGTCGGTGACCCAGTCCTTGCCGAAGGATTCCCAGGCGACGACGTCGACGCCGCGCTGGCCGAGCAGGTTCCACAGCGCCATCTCAACCGCGCCGGTGTCGGAGCCAGGCGTGATCGCGATGAGATGCGTCGCGGGGATGGCAAGCACCTCGCGGGTCAGCGCGAGCGCCTCGCGCAGCTTGGCGAGGGTGACCGGCACGCGATGCGAGCGACCGAGCGCGGCATCGGCGAGAACTTGCGGGGTCCAGCCGGGGCGCTTGGCGCAGGGGCCGGAGGAGAAACGCGGGTTCATCGGCCGCTCGGCCGGACGTGCGATCGTCACCATGTGTCCTGTCCACCGGGCCGTCGCAGCGCACGGCACCCGGCACTTTTCCGAGGCGGCGTTGCTGCCGGCTCCTTGATTGCGGCGGGCACGGCCCCACCTGCGAGCGACATATTCCACATCGTCAGAACAAGGAAGAGGCCACCCCATGGCCGAGACCAACACCCCCGTCTGGTTCATCACCGGCTGCTCGACCGGCTTCGGCCGCGAGCTGGCCAAGCTCGTGCTCGATCGCGGCTGGCGCGCCATCGTCACCGCCCGCGACAAGGCCAAGGTCGAGGATCTCGCGTCCGGCACCAAGGGCGAGGCGCTGCCGCTGTCGCTCGACGTCACCGAGCCGTCGCAGATCAAGGACGCCGTCGCCGCCGCCAAGCGCGCGTTCGGGCGCATCGACGTGCTCGTCAACAACGCCGGCTACGGCTACCAGGCCTCGGCCGAGGAAGGCGACGACCGCGAGATCCGCGCGATGTTCGACGCCAACGTGTTCGGCCTGTTCCAGATGACGCAGGCGGTGCTGCCGATCATGCGCCAGCAGCGCGACGGCCGCATCCTCAACATCACCTCGGTCGCCGGCCGCATGGGCTTTCCGAGCTCGGGCTTCTATGCCGCCTCGAAGCACGCGGTGGAGGGCTGGGCCGACGCGCTCGGCAAGGAGGTCGAGCCGCTCGGCATCAAGGTGACCAACATCGAGCCGGGGCCGTTCCGCACCGACTGGGCCGGCCGCTCGCTGAAGCAGACGCCGACGCGGATCAAGGATTACGAGGAGACGGTCGGCGCGCGGCTCAAGGGGACGTCCGACGTCTCCGGCCAGCAGGCCGGCGATCCGGTGAAGGCCGGCCGGCTGATGATCGAGATCGCCACGATGGACAAGCCGCCGCGCCAGGTCGTGCTCGGCCGCTGGGCCGTCGACGCGGTGGGCGAGGACGCCCGTGCCCGCCTGGCCGAGCACGACGCCTGGGCCGCGCGTGGGGCGGCGACGGATTTCGAGGCGGGGTGAGCGAGCGTCAGCGCGTCCAGTCTTCGAGTGCGAGGCCGGGCACGCGCGCGAACTCGCGTGTGTTCGCCGTCGCCAGCGTCGCGTTATGCCGAAGCGCTTGCGCCGCGATGAGGACGTCGTAGGGTCCGATCGGTGTGCCGGCGCGCGCGAGCGTCGCGCGAACTTCGGCAGCGATCCGTGCGTCTTCCCTCTCGAAGGGCAGAATGCCGATTTGGCTTCCGATGAAGAGATCGAGCTGCTGTTCGCTGTGGACGCGCTTTTCACTTTTCGCGATGCCGTATCGAAGCTCGAAGAGCACGATTGCCGGAAGCGCCAGCGTCCTGCGCTCCGACTGCACGCGAAGCCGAAGCGCCGGCGGTCGCCGGTTCAGGAGGCCGATGACGATGTTCGTGTCGAGACACACCATCCCGGGGCGCCGCTAGTCGAGTTCTGCGATGTCGTCGTCTGGCGGCATCGGCGGCTGCTCACGCCCCTCCGGCATGAACGCACCGTGCGCCGCGCCGATGCGGTCGATCTCATCGAAAATGACACGATAGTCTTCGGCCGTCCGCCGAGTGAGCGGCTCGAGGACCACGCTGCTGCCGACCTTGCGGATCGCAACTTCGCTTCCAGCAAAACGAAATTCCTTCGGCAGGCGCACCGCCTGGCTTCGGCCATGCGTAAAAAGCTTTGCGGTCCCTGACATCGCTGCAGGCCTTCCGTGGTATCTATCGTGATAGATACCATGGAAACTTCGCCCGGCAAGCGTCCGCCTCCTGGACCGCGCCCCTCTCCCCCGCTAGAACCAGCCCAACTCCAAATCCCCCGACAGACACGGCGAGCCCACACCCCATGGCGCGGCAGTTCATCTATCACATGCAGGGCCTGACCAAGGTCTACCCGACCGGCAAGAAGGTGCTCGATAACGTGCACCTCTCCTTCTACCCCGACGCCAAGATCGGCGTGCTCGGCATCAACGGCTCCGGCAAATCGACCCTGCTGAAGATCATGGCCGGCATGGACCACGAGTACCAGGGCGAGGGCTTCGTCGCCGAGGGCGCCCGCGTCGGCTACCTGCCGCAGGAGCCGCCCCTGGTGGAGGGCCTGAACGTGAGAGAAAACGTCATGCTCGGCGTCAAGGACAAGCAGGACATCCTCGACCGCTACAACGAGCTCGCCATGAACTACTCGGACGAGACGGCGGACGAGATGACCCGCCTGCAGGACGAGATCGAGGCCCAGAACCTGTGGGACCTCGACAGCCAGGTCGAGCAGGCGATGGACGCGCTCGGCTGCCCGCCGGACGACTGGGACATCGACAAGCTGTCGGGCGGCGAGAAGCGCCGCGTGGCGCTCTGCAAGCTGCTGCTCGAAAAGCCCGAGCTGCTGCTGCTCGACGAGCCGACCAACCATCTCGACGCCGAGACGGTGAACTGGCTCGAGGGCCATCTGCGCGACTACCCCGGCGCGATCCTGATCGTCACCCACGATCGCTACTTCCTCGACAACGTCACCGGCTGGATCCTCGAGCTCGACCGCGGCCGCGGCATCCCGCACGAGGGCAATTACACGAGCTACCTCAAGCAGAAGGCCAAGCGCCTCTCGCTCGAGAAGAGCGAGGACGCCTCGCGCCAGAAGCAGATCGAGATGGAAGCCGAGTGGATGGGCTCCAGCCCCAAGGCGCGCCAGGCCAAGTCGAAGGCGCGCATCCAGCGCTACCAGGACCTCGTCGACAAGCAGGCCGACCGCGTGCCGTCCGCGACGCAGATCGTCATCCCCGTCGGCGAGCGGCTCGGCACCAACGTCGTCGACTTCACCGGCCTCTCGAAGAGCTTCGGCGACAAGACGCTGATCGAAAACCTCACCTTCAAGCTGCCGCCGGGCGGCATCGTCGGCGTCATCGGCCCCAACGGCGCCGGCAAGACCACCTTGTTCCGCATGATCACCGGCCAGGAGAAGCCCGACGCCGGCTCGATCGCGATCGGCGAGAGCGTCAAGCTCGGCTACGTCGACCAGTCGCGCGACAAGCTCGACGGCAAGAAGAACGTCTGGGAGGAGATCTCCGACGGGCAGGACATCATCTATCTCGGCAAGCGCGAGATCAACTCGCGCGCCTACACCGGCGCCTTCAACTTCAAAGGCCCCGACCAGCAGAAGAAAGTCGGCCAGCTGTCGGGCGGCGAGCGCAACCGCGTCCACCTCGCCAAGATGCTGAAGACCGGCGCAAACCTGCTGCTGCTCGACGAGCCCACGAACGACCTGGATGTCGAGACGCTGCGGGCGCTGGAAGACGCGCTGACCGACTACGCGGGCTGCGCGGTCATCATCTCGCATGACCGCTTCTTCCTAGACCGCATCGCCACGCACATGCTGGCGTTCGAAGGGGACGCGCATGTCGAGTGGTTCGAGGGGAACTTCGCGGACTACGAGGAGGACAAGAAGCGGCGCCTCGGGGTGGACGAGCTGATCCCGCACCGGATGAAGCATAAGAAGTTTGCAAGGTAGCGGGCAAATCCGCAGGCGTTATGGGCTTAGTTTCCTACGCCGCGGAAGGGAGCCGTTTCTTCTCTTTGTTCAACCTGGTCTGCCCTCTGAGAAGTGGTCCTCCCTGATGTATGGCTTTGCGCCATGGAGGAGGATTTCAGAATGCCAAGGAAGCGACACAAGGCGGAGGAGATCGTCGCCAAGTTGCGGCAGGTCGATGTGTTGGTCTCACAAGGCAGAGCGGTCGCTGAGGCCGTGCGGGCGATCGAGGTCACCGAGGTCACGTACTACCGGTGGCGTCAGGAGTACGGTGGCCTGAAGGGCGACCAGGTCAAACGGCTGAAGGATCTGGAGGCCGAGAACACGCGATTGCGACGCGCTGTATCGGATCTGACGCTGGAGAAGCTGATCCTGAAGGAAGCCGCCTCGGGAAACTTCTGAGCCCAGCCCGTCGTCGTGCTTGTGTCGATCAGGTCGTCGCCAAGCACGGCGTGTCGGAGCGCTTCGCCTGCCGGGTTCTCGGCCAGCACCGCTCGACGCAACGCAAGATCCCGACGACACGCGATGACGAGGCGGCGCTCACCGCCGACATCATCGCCCTTGCAGTTCAATACGGCCGCTACGGCTATCGTCGCATCACGGCGATGCTGCATCAGGCCGGCTGGAGGGTGAACCGCAAGCGCGTCGAGCGGATCTGGCGACGGGAGGGGCTCAAGGTTCCACAGAAGCAGCCGAAGAGGGGCCGTCTATGGCTCAACGACGGATCGTGCCTTCGGCTCAAGCCGGAGCATCCCAACCACGTCTGGTCTTACGATTTCGTCGAGGACCGGACGCACGATCGACGGAAGATCCGCATGCTGAATGTCATCGACGAATTTACGCGAGAGTGCCTGGCGATCCGGGTCAGCCGAAAGCTGAACGCGACCGACGTCATCGACGTGCTCTCGGACCTGTTCATCCTGCGCGGCGTCCCAGGTCACATCCGCTCCGACAACGGCCCCGAGTTCATCGCCAAATCGGTTCGCGAATGGATC
This sequence comes from Beijerinckiaceae bacterium, assembly GCA_965277735.1. Classification (GTDB taxonomy): domain Bacteria; phylum Pseudomonadota; class Alphaproteobacteria; order Rhizobiales; family Beijerinckiaceae; genus RH-AL1. The sequence continues at coordinate 265,339 of CBDIDO010000003.1, read as the reverse complement.
GTCGCCGTTGGAGCTCGAACGGCTTCCATCGAGCCTGGGAGCCCATGGGAGAACGGCTACTGCGAAAGCTTCAACTCGAAGCTTCGCGACGAACTGCTGAACGGCGAGATCTTCTACTCGCTCAACGAAGCCAAGGTCATCATCGAGAGCTGGCGGCGGCACTACAACACGATCCGCCCGCACTCGTCGCTCGCCTACCGGCCGCCGTCACCCGAAACCCTGGTGTGGCCGGCTGCGCAACCCGGACCAGCTACGCCGGCCACCCCAGCCCTCGCCCTCAGGCCGACCATGAACTAAGATAAACCCCGGACCACTCGATGGGGGCCGGCCAACATCCGCTCCGACAACGGCCCCGAGTTCATCGCCAAATCGGTTCGCGAATGGATCGTCGCCGTTGGAGCTCGAACGGCTTACATCGAGCCTGGGAGCCCATGGGAGAACGGCTACTGCGAAAGCTTCAACTCGAAGCTTCGCGACGAACTGCTGAACGGCGAGATCTTCTACTCGCTCAACGAAGCCAAGGTCATCATCGAGAGCTGGCGGCGGCACTACAACACGATCCGCCCGCACTCGTCGCTCGCCTACCGGCCGCCGTCACCCGAAACCCTGGTGTGGCCGGCTGCGCAACCCGGACCAGCTACGCCGGCCACCCCAGCCCTCGCCCTCAGGCCGACCATGAACTAAGATAAACCCCGGACCACTCGATGGGGGCCGGCCACAACTAATTCTATTCTCCGGCGGGTTGGTTGCCCCGGACCACCGAGCGCAGAACTAGGCGCTGACAGCATTGCACACCAATGATTTCAATTTGTCCAAAGTCTCGCCGCCTAGCCTCTTGGCGATTTCGGCTGCCGCCGACACCACGGGCCAAGCCGCTTCGATGATCTCAGCGTCCTTTTTAGCCAAATCTAGATCACCCAAGACATTTCTCAAAAACTCTCTCGATTGCTTGAGTGCAGATACGATGTCCTCTGTTGCATTTTTTGTCATCCCATATGCAATGTCAAAACTCGGGTCGGGCACGCTTAGAGATGTAGGCTAACGCCTCCGGCTTTGATAGTATTTCAGCGAAGCGTTTTATATTTCTAGATTCTCCAAGAAACGACTCTTTTTCATCAGAACCAAACATCCAAACAAGAAACCGATCCACACGATCACGATCCAGCTTTTTGATGGCGTCAGGAACTTCGTTTGGCTGCAAATCCAATGATACATCAAGGAATTTCCGAATTCCTCTTCGCGCAGCGACAGAAAGAAAACAGAAAAGTCGTCTCGGGCCCTCTCAAGAGCTTGTATGGCATCCTCTGTTTGAACGGTCTCCTCAAAATCATTCAGAAGGTGATAAGCAATATAATTCCGCCTAACAGTTTCACCCTTACTACCAATCAGCTTCGCAGTAGCCGCATAATTATAACTACGGTCGTCGATCAGATGAGCTATAAACGTCGCCTTTTCTTGTGGTTCCCACTGTTTTACACCTGTAACATGCCTGAACCCAAGATAAGCATCAACTTCTCCACGATTTGCATACGTAACGAACGGAACTTCCGTAAAAAGACTAGAATCTTCTGTTATCCCGGGAGACGCCTGCAAAGCCTCGTTGACAACTCTCGTAATTCTGCGAGACGGTATATTTTCTTTTCGAAGAAAAGCGCGCATACATTTAAGCGCAGCTAAGCGTCGATTTCCCTCGACGACGATTTTGCCCGAATAACTAGATCCGTCCTCCTCTACGACCAGCAAAGGCTCGTGCTTCCAAAAGCCGCTTTCGGCGTAGGAAACTATGAGTTCGTCAAGCTCCCATGCGGCCATCGCCTTAAGCAGCTCCGCTTGCTCAAGAATTGGTTGACCGGGAGGGCGCCGAAGGCGCGGATTTTTAGGATCGAGCAAAAGCTCGTCGATATCCGCTTCTCGTATTACCGGAATGACCACTCTACGCCTCCGCCATCTCGTTCGCCGCAGTGGCGCTTGCTGCTGATTGCGTAAACTCTACATTTTGGTCTAGCGCGATCGGCATCCGCGGATGAGGTCCTTTGCCAGTACCCGGATGCGCTGCATGAAGGCCAGCCAACTCACGATACTCTAGAGGAACTTCATTCGTCTCAGGAATATCCGGGGTTCTCCGTGAGCGCCTGCCGACCAGCGGCCCAATAGATTTCGAAGGATGTTTAAGATGCTTAGCTATAGCAACGCCGATGGTGGCCGCCAGCAATGGAGGCACAGCATTACCGACCTGGCGCTGTCTTGAGGCGCGGCTCCCCGCAAAATGATAATTTTGCGGAAACGTTTGAATAGCCGCCAGCTCACGCGTCGAAAGCAAGCGATTATCCCAATGAAACGGCCCCGAGTTCTGCGACGGGTTTGCAACAAGCGTGGGAGAAGGGAGATTTGGATCGAGCTTTAAAAGAAAAGACCAGTAGCGCGTGCGCCAACCGAATAATGGCATTCCTCCACCTCGGCTGGTGTGCCAGAGATAGTTTGCACCTGGGGGGATAGAAGCTAGAAGGCCTGCCCATCTCCCGCGAACCGCCAATTCTTCGTCGAAGCCGCTCAAATTCGTGGTATTTGAAATCGCATCCCAGGCAGTTTTGTAAGGCTTATCGACGCCATACTTCGGCTTAGGCAATACAAGAGGGGCACCCTCCTTTACCCCCACAGCGAGGAATCGACGTCTCCGTTGCGGAACGCCGTAACTTGCTGCATCGACCAAATTACACGACAAGTTGTAAGAAAGCCCACGCTTTCTCATTTGTGATAAGGACTGCTCGACATAATTAAGACCACCCAATCGCGCAAACCCCTCCACGTTTTCTAACAAAAAGGCGCGGGGCTTAAATTCAGTCACATACTCAAAAAAATGAAACAGCGTCTTAGTTCTCTGATCCAGCAGCCCCCGCGCGGCTTTGTTGGTCCAAAGGGCTGACTTTGAGAATGGTTGGCACGGCGGCCCTCCCACGATTAGATCGATTTCGCCGGGTTGAACGCCGAGGCTTTCCCTCAAAGAGAGCGGAGGTAGCGTCTCGATCTGTGCTTCAATCACATGCTTATGGCCGTTAAGCCTGAGCGTCTCGCAGCTATCCGCGTCCATTTCGATAGCACAAACACAGTGCCCACCAACAGCTGCGAGGCCGGCATCAAGACCACCTGCGCCAGAGAAGAGGCTGATATAACGCAAACTGTCTCACCTTCTTGTCAGGGCGCCAAACAGTACCGCTTCGGATCGAATGCGTCGAGCTCATTCGCAGGAGAAAAAGATGACCCCCACCCGCGCCCAAGAGTTCGCCGAGACCTGGAACGGCGGCGATGTGGCCCACGTCGCGAGCACTTTTTGCCGAGGACGGCGTCACTCACGCCTCCGTCGGGCCCAAGCCGCTCGGCGCGAGCTTCGTGGAACGGGCGCAACGCGCTTCACGGCGCCGCGCCTTCCGCCGGGCGAGCGTCCCACCATCCCGGACGACGGCGCCATTCCCGGCGCGCCCGAGCCGCTGCCGGACGTGATGAGCTACGATCCCGGCACGCGCGAGCTCCACATCGGCGCGGGACGCATCGGCAACGTCACCCCGGCGATGTGGGCCTACGAGGTGTCGGGCAAGAACGTGCTGCGGCAATGGTTCGGCTATCGCAAGCGCGACCGCTCCAAAGCCGATCATCGGCGACCGCCGGCCGCCGTCTCCGCTCGATGAGATCAAGCCCGACCATTGGCCGGCGGAATATACGAGCGACCTTCTCGACCTCCTCAATGTGCTCGGCCGGCTGATCGAACTCGAGCCGGCGCAGGCCGCCTTGCTGACCGAAATCTGCGCGGGCACGCTCGTCACCGTCGCCGCGTTGGGCGAAGCCGGGGCGATCCCGGCCGAGGATAGCGCCTGAGCGGGGATAACCCGGCTTCGCCTCTCGCGCTCGGCGCGCCATCGCGGCATGATCGCGCCATGCGAGCCGCCAGTCAGCCCGATCTCTTTGGCCCAGCCCAGCCCGACCTGTTCGGCACCGAGCCGGCGCCCCCAGCCGTGTTCCGCGGCGATCCCGATCGCGTGCGCGCGCGGCTCGAAAAGATCGTCGCCGAGGCCCGCGCGGCGGAGGCGATGCCGTGGGACCGCGCCACGCTGCGCCTCTACGAGACCATCGTGCCGCAGATGAGCCTATGGCTCGCCGAGGACGAGGCGGCGCAATGGCGGCTTGCCTTCGTTACGGAGGTGCAGCGCCTGCGCCCGACCTGACAGGCTTCACCCCGATCCGCCCCACCGCCGCGTCCACGTCGAAGTCGCGGGCCAGCAGGTCGTCGAGCGTGAAGGGGCAGGGGTCCGTCGCGGGATCGCGGGCGCCGGCGTCCTTCAGGAAGCGCCCCGCGGCGCGGCAGCCGCCGAGCCAGAGGTCGTCGACGTCGATGAGGCGGCGCATGCTGGGCGAAAAAGCCTCGCGCGCCGCCAGCTGAAAATTGACCGCCTCGGTATGCCAGTGCGCGGCGTCGCGCGAGGCCGGCGCCACCCGCAGCTTGACGAGATGCTGGATGACGAGGCGGAGATAAGACATCACCTCGCGCAGGTCGCGCTTGCCCAAATCCTCGATCTCCTCGGCCAGATGGGCGGCATCGAGATGCGCGACGCCCTCAGGCGCGAGGTCGACCGCGGCCGGATGCAAGGCGCGCAGCACCGCCGCCTGCTTCTGCGTCCAGGCGAAAAAATCCTCGTCGTAGAGGCCGGAGCCCGGCTGCTCGTTGCGGGTCATGTCTGTCTCGCCGGCCCCACTGGGCCTTGCGTCTCGGAGCCTTCGTCTTGCTCGCGAAGGTTAGCATCGAAATTGAGCGATGGCTAAGGACCACTGGCGCCGAACGCCGACACCGAAACCTGTCTGTCGGCGTACGCGCCCACTGGCCCCCGGAAAAATCGGCGGACGCCACAGCAGGCCCCGGCCGGGATCGGCGCACGGCGCCGTGGGGTCCCTGCCCGTGTCGGCGCACGCGGCCAGCGACGGGGACCGAGCGCGACACCCGGCGCGACGCGCCGGGGCGGGCTGGACGGGCGCCGCGTTTCCGGTTATTCTACCTAAGCGCTCCAGGGCCTGCGGGCAAGCGGTCGCGCTGGGCGCGGCGAGCCGCTATGGGTGTCCCCCGGCCGGCGAAACGTCGGGGGCCAAACGGGAAGGACGCATCATGAAGCTCTACTGGGGACCGTTCACCTGCGCGATCGAGATCGCGGCGCTGCTCGACGAGGCGAAGGTGCCCTACGAGGCGGTGAAGGTGGACACGGGCGCCGGCGAGCAGCGCGGCGACGCGTTCAAGGCGATCAACCCGAAAGGCAAGATCCCCGTGCTGGTGCGCGACGAAGGCACGGCGCTCACCGAGTTTCCGGCGATCGCGCTGTGGATCGCCCACACCCATCCCGAGGCGCATCTGTGGCCGACCGAGCCCGAGGCGGAGCTGAAGGCGTCGCAGGCGATGTTTTATACGATCGGCACGCTGCACGGGCAGGCGTTCCGGCGCATCTTCTTCCCACAGGAGTTCTGCCGCAGCGAGGACGAGCGCTCCGCCGTGAAGACGGACGGCAGGGCGATGGCAGCGGAGGGGTTCGAGATCCTCGCCGCGCAGCTCGGCGACCGGCCCTATGCGGCGGGCGAAATCTTCTCGATCGCCGACGCGACGATCTTCTACGCCACGCGCTGGGCCAAGCTGACCAAGGTGGCGATGCCGGAGCCGATCACCGCGCTGGCCGAGCGGGTCGGCGCGCGCCCGGCGTTCGCGAAGGCCGTCGCGACGATGGTCTGAAAAGACTGGCCTTAGAACGCCGACGCCAGCTCGGGCGCCGGCGCCTCGTGGCGCAGGTCGAGCGTCTCGACCTGCTTCAGCAGCTGGCGCAGCACCGGCGCGTTGTCGCCAAGCGCGGCATCGATCTGCGCGTTGGCGGCGTTCCAGCGCACCCGCGCTTCGGCGAGCAGCGTGCTCCCGGCATCGGTCAGCGCGACGAGGCGGCAGCGCGCGTCACCCTCGGCGCGGGTGACGGCGATGAGGTCGCGGGCAAGCAGCCCCTTCGTCACGTAGGAGAGCATCGCGCGATCCATCGACAGCAGCTCGCCGAGGCCGGTGATCGACGAGGAGCCGAGCCGGCCGAGCTTCGACAGCGTCGCGTACTGGTCGATGGTGAGGCCAAGCGGCGCGAAGGCGCGCTCGTAAAGTCGCGCGACGTGGCGCTCGGCCTGGCGGATCGCACTGCAATTGCAGATTTCGGCGGGCGCGCCCATACGGCGGGTTCTTCCTCCATTGAGATCGTCGGGTCGGGATGCGAGCGCGACGGGCGCCGCTCAACCAGGGGGACGCTAGGCCGGTCCTTCCCGCAACGCAACCTCGCCGCCACGCCGAAGCGCGTTGCGCCCAGGCGGAGCGGGCGATCGAGGCCGGCTACTTCTTCTTGTCGGCACCGGTGCCGATCTTCACCGTCGGCGGCGCGGCGGCGATGGTCTTCGGCTTTTCCTTCTTCGGTTTCTTGGCTTCCTTGTTGCCGCGCATCTGACCCTTGGCCATGGCTCGTCTCCTCGGCGCACCGTTTGCGCCCGCGTCGAGCCTACGCCGATGCGCGGCGGCGTCCATCCTTGATCAAGGGGGGAGGCCTAAGCGCGGGTCGATCGACTGGAAGATCACCGTCGGCCCGGAGTAGCGCGGTGGCGGGGCCTCGGCCGCGGGGGGCGCGGCGCGCGCCGGCGCGGCAATCGAGACCGGCGGCTCGGCCCGCTGGGCCACGACCGGCGCGGGCGCCGGTGCCTGGCGCGGGGCTTTGACGGCGGGCGCCGGCACGGCAGCGAAGCGCGGGGCCCGCGGCGTCTTGCGCGCGAGCCGCGGCCGAGGGCGCGACGGCTGAGCGGGGGCCGCACCGGCAGCGGGCGCGGGCGCGACCGGCGCAGGCGCGACGACCGGGGCCGGTGCCTCGACCTTGTGGCCGACCACGCCCATGTCGCAGAGCAGGCCACCGCAGCTCTGGTCGGCCGGGATGCTCTGCGCGAGCGCGTCCCCCATGAAGGCGGGCACCACGGGCAGCGCCAGCGCGGCAAGCACGAGGACGAGCGGACGACGCGCGCGCAAGGACTTCATGCGGGCCAAGGCAGCCGATCGCGGCCGACCTGTCAATCCGGGCTTCGTGGGAGGGTGGCGCGCCAGCGCATCCGCAGGCCGATGATCGCGTCCGCCCCGAGCGCCGGCGGCGGCTCGGACGACTGCGCCGCGACGAGGGTCGGCGGCAGTGCCATGTGATCGGGACGCCAGTCGGCGACGGTGACCTCGAGCCGCGGCCGCGGGCGGCGGTGGCGCGCGGGCACCAGCGTCACGTCGATCGCGGCATAGGCCAGCGCCTCGGGGCGGGAAACGGTGCCGAGGCTCGCGCCCTTGCCCAGCAGCGCGGCGTAGATCGCGTTCTGCCCGCCGTCGGCATAGGTGGTGCGCACCGCCGCCGCGCCGTCGGCGACGAGCTGCGCGATGCGCGCGGTCTCGGCCGCGTGGAAGGCCTTGGCCGCGGCCTCCCTCGCCGGATCGGCCGAGGGCGCGAAGGCGTAGCGGCCGCCGACGACGCTCCAGCGCAAAATCTCGCCGGTGGCCTCGAAGCGGTCCGACCCGTCCTTCAGCTGGCGCCAGAAATCGATCGACGGGTCGGCGCGGTAGAGCGCCATGTTCTTGGCGCTCATATGGAAGGGATAGGCCTGCAGCTGGAAGGCCGGCTGGCCGCCGTTCAGCGCGTCGCGGGCGATGGCGTAGAGCTCGCCCACCGCCTTGTCCGTCATCGCGAAGCACCCCATCGACGAGCAGGTGCCGTGCACCATGACCGCCGAGCCCTCGTAGCCGTGTGCCTTGTCGTAGGCGTTGGGGAAGCCGGTGTCGAAGGACAGGTAATAGTGCGAGTTCGGGTTCATCTGCGTCTTGGGGATGTCGTAGATCCCCTCCGGCGTCTGCCGGTCGCCCGGATACATCTTTGGGCCGAGCTGGCCCGACCAGCGGCAGATCGGAAACGTCTTGATGTAGACGAAGCGGCCGGCGCTCGTGCGCTTCCAGACCTCGATCTCGGCTTCCTTCTTGTAGCTGCGCAGTACCAGCGGCGCCGCGGCATTGGTGCCCTTGGCGGCCATCAGCGCAAGCGTTGCGCCCGGGATCGGCGCCAGCGCCTTGTCGGGCTCGGCGGTGGCGGCCGCGCAAAAGCACGCAATGGCGGCGGCCGATCCGGCCGCCGCCATTGCAGAGAGCCTACGAGACGTCCGAGCCCGCCACATACGGGCGCTGTAGCACGCGAAGCTGGCCTGAAGCGTGGCGCCCTACTTCGCGTCGGCACCCTTGGCGTGGAGCTCACCGAGGTGGCGCTCGACGATCGCGTGCGTTTCGGCCGCGAAAGCCTTCAGGTCGGGATTGGTGCCGCCCTTGGCTTCCTTGGCGAAGGCCGCGCCGTCGGCGTTGTGGATCTTGATCATGTCGGCGACATAGGCCTTGTCGAAGGCCGCGCCGTCGAGCGCCTTCATCTTGTCGAGCCGGGCCTGGAACTCATCGTTGAGCTTGTCCGGGAACGGGAGGCCGGCGCCCGTGACGATCGCCTTCAGCTTGGCGCCGACGAGGTCGTGGTCGTGCGCCTCGGTGTTGCCCTGGTCCTTGATGTCCTGGACGCTGCCCTTGTCCTCGGCGAGCTTGCCGAGGGCGACCTCGTACATGCCCCCCTGCGAGACCATGCCGACGAAGGTCTTGTCGGCATCCGACATCGAGTCTGCGGCGTGGCCGGCGACGCCCGAGAGCGTGAGGAGTGAGGCGCCGAGGGTCGCGGCGGCGAGGATGCGATTCATAGTGCTAAGTCTCCGTGTTGCGCCGCCGAAACTGCGGGAGCGACAGAAGGATGCATCACGGAATGGTGTTTTCTATTGCGCGCAAGTGATTGAGCGCGCAGGCGAACGCTGGGGTTCACTGCGCGACGGATAAGGCCGTCAAAGCGATCCGGGCGAGCACGAGCGTTTGCGTCCGTCCGATCAGGCGGCGGTTCGACCTTCTGCCGGCTCCGGTGCACGACAAGCAGAAAGTGGCGAGGACGGTCGAACGCGTGTAATCTTGCGGCACACTCCACGTAGTCACCAAACCGGTCGCAAAGCACCATGGCATCGCTGAACGTGTCGCTTCCCGACAGTATCAGGGACTGGGTCCGCAGCAGAGTCGAGAGCGGCGAGTTCTCGAGCGAGAGCGAGTATCTGCACGAGCTCATCCAACGCGATCGTATCCTCTCGGATCAAAAGCTATCCGTAGATGATATCCGCCACTCGATAGAAGCAAGCCGGGCAGAGGGCCGCGTCGTGCCTGCTGACGAGGTCTTCGAGCGCCTTGAAGCAAAGCTCAAGGGATCGGCGACCTAGGAATGGCCGCGCGTCGATGCGTCTTCTCGGCGCTCGCCGAGTCGGACCTCGCCGAGGTCGCGAATTATATCGAGTCCTACAATCCTCGTGCGGCACTGAAGCTCGTCGGAGACATACGCCGGCTGTGCGCGACGCTGACGGAAAATCCCGCTCGCCACCGGCTTCGCGAAGAGTACGGCGCCGGCGTGCGCGTCGCCGTGCTCGGCAAATATCTCGTCTTCTCGGACGCGACGACAGCCTGACCATCGACGCGTTCTTCACGGTGCGCGGCACCTCGATTGGGTGCAGCTCTAGCCGGACCCGGGCGCAGTCCTACGCCGCCTTGCGCTTCGGCTGCACCTCGGCGGCGTAATCCTCGATCATCTGCCGCGAGATCGTGCTCGGCGTGAACGTGTACGGCCCGATCGCGGAGACCGGCGTCACCTCGGCACCGGTGCCGCAGATGAAGCACTCGTCGAAGCCTGCCAACTCCTCGGGCATGATGCGGCGCTCGATCACCTCGATGCCGCGGCGCTTGGCGAGGTCGATCACCGTGCGCCGGGTGATCCCGTCGAGGAAGCAGTCCGCGATCGGCGTCTCGATGCGGCCGGCCTTCGTGAACAGAATGTTGGCGCCGGTGCATTCGGCGACGCGGCCCTCCCAGTCGAGCATCATCGCATCCGCATAGCCTTTGCGCTCGGCGGCGTGCTTGGAGATCGTGCAGATCATATAGAGGCCGACGGCCTTGGCATGCGACGGCGCGGTGCGCGGATCGGGACGGCGGTACTCGGCGATGTCGAGCTTGATGCCGTTCATCTTGGTGGCCATGTCGAACATCGACGGCCAGTCCCACGCGGCGATCGCGACGTTGATCGTCGAGTGCTGGGCGGCGACCGCCATCATCTCGCTGCCGCGCCAGGCGACAGGCCGGATGTAGCAATCGGAATGGCCGTTGGCGGCGACGACCTCGCGCTTGATGCGATCGAGCTCGTCCACCGAATACGGGATGTCGAAATCGAGCAGCCGGCCGGAGGCGAGGAAGCGCTCGGAATGCTCGCGCGACTTGAAGATGGCGCCGCCATAGGCGCGCTCGCCCTCGAAGACCGCCGAGCCGTAGTGCAGGCCGTGCGAGAGCACGTGCAGCTTGGCATCCTGCCACGGCACCATCTCGCCGTTCATGAAGATGAAGCCGTCGCGCTTGTCGAAAGGTATCATGGCCATGGGCTCTCTCCCTTCTGGGCGCGTTCGGGCGCGCTGGTCGCGACGGGCACGAGGCGCTTGTGCGCGGGGTCCGCGAGGGGTAGCGTCCGCCCGAATTTAAGTCAACAATGCTGACTTATAGTGACGGGTCCGATGACGCGCAGCGCCAATGCCGATCTCGCGAGGCCGGAGGCCGCGCAATCCGCGACCGCACGAGGGCCGCTCTACGACCTCACCGAGCTGATGTTCTTCGCCTATCGCGACTTCGTGCGCGACGCGGACTTGATCCTCGCCGGCGACGGCTTCGGCCGCGCGCACCATCGCGTGCTCTATTTCGCGACGCGGCGCCCGGGCCTCACCATCGCCGAGCTGCTCGACATCCTGCAGATCACCAAGCAGAGCCTGAACCGCGTGCTGAAGGACCTCGTCGACCGTGGCTACGTGACGAACAGCCTCGGCGAGATCGACCGCCGCCAGCGCGTGCTGGCCGCGACCCCGCGCGGCGCCACCCTCATCGAGGAGATCGCGCTGGTGCAATCGGCCCGCTTCACGCGCGCCTTCGCCCGGCTCGGCGGCGATGCCGAGGCGCGGGCCGCCGCTTTCCTCGCCGCGATGATGGACGCGCCGAGCGGGAAGGCGACGATCCGCGTGGTGGAAGGCTAGCGCGCCACGCAACGCGCACCGCGCGAAAGGTCGGCGATGACGCGACGCATTCTGCTCATCGGCGCGACCGGGACGTTCGGCCGGAGGCTCGCAAGCCTCCTGGTGAGCGTGCCGGACATCGCGCTCACGCTCGCCGGCCGCACGCAAAGCTCGCTCGACACTCTGCAGCGGGATCTGGCGGGTTCGGCTCCGATCGATACGCAGATCATCGATCGCAACGCGCCAGGCGATCTCGGCAGGCCATGGCTGGTGATCGACGCCGCCGGGCCGTTCCAGAACGCATCCTACACGCTGGCGCGGGCCGCCATTCGGAGCGGCGCCCATTACGTCGATCTCGCGGACGCCCGCGATTTCGTTGCCGGCTTTGCGCCCGCGCTGGACGCCGAGGCCCAAGCCGCCGGCGTGCTGGCGGTGACCGGCGCCAGCTCGACGCCCGCCCTCTCGCAGGCCGCGCTGACGAGCCTGACGCGCGGCTGGCAGCGGATCGACGACGTCCGCGTGGCCATCTCGCCCGGCGCGCGGGCGCCGCGCGGCCTGTCGGTCATCGAGGCGATCCTGTCCTACGCAGGGCAGCCGCTCCGCATCTTCCGCGGCGGACGCTGGACCACGGCGCATGGCTGGTCGGGCCTGCGGCGGCTCGACATGCCGGGGCTCGGACGTCGCTTCGCCTCGATCTGCGACACGCCGGATCTCGACCTCCTGCCGACGCGCTTCGACGTCCGGCGCGAGGCCCTGTTCATGGCCGGCCTCGAGCTGCCGCTGATGCACCTCGGCCTCGCCCTTCTCGCGCTGCCGGTGCGGGTCGGCGTGGTGCGATCCCTGCGGCCCTTGGCGAAGCCGATCAAGGTCGCAGCCGATGGGCTCGCGCCGCTCGGGACGGATTGCGGCGGGATGATCGTCGAGGCGAGCGGCCTCGATGCGCGGGGGCAAGCGTGTCGGGCCCGCTGGGCGCTGTGGGCCGAGGCCAATGCGGGCCCGACGACACCGGCGGCGCCCGCCGCGGCGCTCGTGCGCGCACTCGTCGAGGGGCGGCTGCGCGAGACCGGCGCCCGCCCCTGCGTCGGCCTGCTCGGTGGCGACGACATCCTGCACGAGCTCGCGCAGCTGCCGATCCGCACGCGCGTCGACATCGCCTTGCCGGACGATCCCGTCCTGTTCCGCCGCCTGTTGGGGCCGCGCTTCGATGCGCTGCAGGAGGCGGTGCGAACGGTTCATGGCACGACGTCCGCCCGCGTCTATGGCGGGTCGGCCCGCGCGCGCGCCGGCCGGGGCCGCGGGGCCCGGGTGCTTCGGGCCCTCTTGGGTCTTCCCAGCACCGGCCACCATGTCGCTGCGGTCACGATCGCTCCCTCCGCGAACGGCGAGACCTGGACGCGACGCTTCGGGTCGAGCGCGTTCAGCTCGCGCTTCACCGACACGGATCGGATCGGCGTGTTCGAGGAAGGTTTTGGTCCCCTCCACTTCGCCTTCGATCTCCAGGCGACCGCGACCGGCGTCCACTGGCGGCTGATGGGTTGGCGCCTCGGTCCACTTCCCTTGCCGTTCGCCTTGGCACCGAAGATCAAAGCCGCAGCCGACGCTGACGATGGCCGCTACAGGTTCAGCGTCGTGGTCGCGCATCCCTGGCTTGGACTGCTGTTCGCCTACCGCGGCACCCTCGCGTCATCGGACGTCGTCACCGCCGCTCAATAGCCCTCGGCGTTGCGGGCCATGAAATCGGTGGCGGTGCCGTCCTTCGGATCGACGAAGGTGATGTCGTTCGGTGCGCGCCGCGGCGCGTCGATCGACAGCACCGTGAACGGCTCCTCGAGGAGACGCGGCACCGCATGCACGGTCTTGCGATCGAACACGAGCAGCTGGCCCGGCCCGACCTCGGCCTCATCCGACGGATCGCCGATCCAGAACGCGGCGCGCCCGGACAGCACGTAGAGGAACTCGTCGCAGGTCTCATGAAAGTGCGGCGGGACCGGCTTCAGCACGCGGAACACCCGCGCCGATGCCGTCTCGCGATCGGTGATGTAATGATCGACGATCATCGCCTTGGCGTCCGCAGGCAGCGCGTTCGCGAGGGCCATGACGTCGAACCGGCCGGAAATCTTTGCGTCGCTCATCCCAAGGTCTCCTCGTCATCGCCGGGCTTGTCCCGGCCATCCACGCCGCGACATTGCGTCTAGTTTGACACTACCATCGCAACGACGCCGCGTGCATGTCCGCAACAAGCCCGGGCATGACGGCGGGTGGACATCAGCCGGGGGCGCCTTGCGCCCGGCCGCACCGCGCGCCATGCTCCCCCTATGAGCACACCCCTCGACAGCCAGGCGCGTGAGGCGCTGCGCGAGGCCGGCGCGCTGCGCAGCCTCAACCAGCGCTCGCTCGACGTGTTCCGCCGCATCGTCGAGAGCTACCTCGCCACCGGCGAGCCGCTCGGCTCGCGGAATCTCTCGCGCCTGCTGCCGACGCCGCTGTCGCCGGCCTCGGTGCGCAACGTGATGCAGGCGCTGGAGGAGAGCGGCCTGATCTTCGCGCCGCACACCAGCGCCGGGCGGCTGCCGACCGAGATCGGCCTGCGCTTCTTCGTCGACGCGCTGCTCGAGATCGGCGACATCGACGCCGAGGAGCGCCGGCAGATCGAGGCGCAGCTCGGCATGGGCCGCGACCAGGGGTTCGAGGCGATGCTGACCGAGGCCACGACCATGCTGTCGGGCCTCACGCGCGGCGCCGGCGTCGTGGTGACGACCAAGGACAACGGCCGCCTCAAGCACATCGAGTTCCTGCGCCTCGAGCCCGAGCGGGCGCTGGCCGTGCTCGTCGGCGAGGACGGGTCGGTCGAAAACCGCGTGCTGCCGATCTCGGCCGGCCTGCCCTCCTCCGCGCTCGTCGAGGCCGGCAATTACCTCAACGCCCGCATCCGCGGCCGCACGCTTGCCGAGGCGCGCGTCGAGATCGACAATGCGCGCGGCGCCGCCGAGGCCGAGCTCGACGCGCTCACCGCCAAGCTCGTCGACCAGGGGCTGGCCTCGTGGGCGGCGGGCCAGGGCCAGTCGCAGCTCATCGTGCGCGGCCAGGCCAACCTGCTCGACAACCTCACCGCGGCCGAGGACCTCGAGCGCATCCGCCTGCTGTTCGCCGATCTCGAGACCAAGAAGGATGTCGTCGACCTGCTCTCGCGCGCCGAGACCGGCGAGGGCGTGCGCATCTTCATCGGCTCGGAAAACAAGCTGTTCTCGCTCTCCGGCTCCTCGATGATCGCCGCGCCGTTCCGCGACGGCCAGCAGCGCATCGTCGGCGTGCTCGGCGTCATCGGGCCGACGCGGCTCAACTACGCGCGCATCGTGCCGATGGTGGACTATACGTCCAAGCTGCTCGCGCGGATGATGTCGGTGGGGTGACGGCCGCGGCATGAGCCGTGGACGCCGACCATCGCCCACGGTTGACATCACAGCCCCAATCAACGTTACGATATAACGCCGGCATCCGCCGGCTTTCCCCCCATCCCCACAGAACGGTGACACATGGCTGTAATTTCCGGTGACGGTATCTTTTCGCACGTCTTCCTCCCGGCCAAGGATCTCGCCGCCTCGGTGAAGTTCTACGATGCGACGCTGGCGCCGCTGGGCGTGAAGAACCTGGGCCCGTTCGGCGACGATTGGATCCTGTACGGCAAGGACAAGCCCGGGTTCCTCATTGCCAAGCCCGGCAACGGCCAGCCGGCTTCGAGCAACGGCGTGACCGTCGGTTTCGCGGCGGCGACGACCGCCGACGTCGACGCCTTCCATGCCGCCGGACTCGCCAACGGCGGGACCGACGAGGGAGCGGCCGGCCCGCGCAGCCATCTGCCGGGCGCCTATGCCGGCTATCTGCGTGACCCGGCCGGCAACAAGATCTGCGCCTATACCTTTACCGACTAAGCAAGCCTCGCGACCTCCGGCAGGCGCCGATCATCGGCGCCTGCCGTGCCCGTGGCGCTATGCGCGCGCCTCGACGCTGGCTCAAGTCTCCGGCCACGCCCGCATCGCCATCGTCCGGTCTCAAACAATTTTTCGCGCGTCGCGCAACGGGACAAGCCGCCGCGCGAGATCGGCGCGGTCGTCGCCTTTCTCGCGTCGGATGCCGCGAGCTCTATCAATGACACCGACATCCTCGTCGACGGCGGCTGGAGCCACTTCTGACCGCATGACGGCAGCAAGGAACGTCACGATGATCTATGTCGCGATCACGCGCTACACGGATGCCGAACTCTCGGCGACGCGCCCCGCACACCACGCCTAGGCGCGGGAGTAGATGGGCGCCGGGCGCCTGCTGGCGGCCGGTCCCTTCGCCGACCAGACGGGCGGGCTGTTTTTCCATCAGGCCGCGTCGTTGGAAGACGCCGAAGGGTTCGCCGCGCGCGACCCGTTCCAGCCTTGCGGCGTTTTCGGCGGCGTCGAGCTCGAGGCGTGGACGCCCGTCGCCTTGGACGCCAACACTTTGGAGCGCGCGCTATGAGCGGCACACCCTACATTCTCGGCCATGACCCTGAAGAGATCCGCCGCCTCGAGCTGCAGGCGATGGCGCTGGAGCCTCTGACGACGCGGCTGCTGCGGGCCGCCGGCCTCGCGGACGGGATGTCGGTGCTCGACATCGGGACGGGCGCCGGCGGCCGCGAAGGCGACGCGCAGCCAGCTCTTCGCCCCGCGCAACGTCGGCGCCTGGACACGCGTCACGCGCTAGGCGCAGCCGGCGCGTCTTTCCTCTGGCGTCCGGCACGCGTCCGTGGTGTGAGTCGCCGCCATGGCGCCGCCCGAGGAGACGCAACTCGCGGCTGAAAAGCCCGCGCGCAAGAGCCTCCCCGCGGTTCCGATCCGGGTGGGGGAGCGGTGGCTTGCGCCCTGGCGCGACGACGCCTTCCGGCGCCGCACCTGGAACACGATCACCGTCACCGCGATCTGCGCGATCTACGCCGGCATCCTCGGCTATTTCCTGTATCGCGACGCGCACCAGCCGGTCGAGATTGCGAAGAACGAGGAGATCCCGGTCGAGCTGGTGCCCCCGCCGCCGCCGCCTCCTCCCCCGCCGAAGGCCCCGCAGCCGCCCCCGCCGCCGCAGGCGAAGGAGATCGAGAAGCCGGCCTCGAGCGCGCCGCGCGCGCCGTCGGAAGAGAAGATCGAGACCGACAAGCTCGACGAGACAACGAGCGCGCCCAAGGCCGAGACGCCGCCGCAGGACGGCGAGAAGGCGCCGCCGCCGCAGCCGCCGGCCGCGCCCACGGAGGCGTCCGAGCACGACGACAAGCAGGCCGACACCAAGCAGGACGTGCTCAAGAAGGACGCCGAGGCGCTCGACAAGGCCGCGCCGACCCCGCCCAAGAAGCCGGAGAAGATCGCCAAGGCGCCGCCGCGCGCCAAGCCCCGCCGCGATCAGACCGCCCTGCAGAAGCTCGCCGGCAAGTCGGACACGCTGGACTACAAGCTCGCGCGGCCGACCAAGAAGGCGCCGATCACCGGCGGCAACGAGGACAACCGCTACCTCTCCAACGTCTTCGCGAAGATCATGGCGCAATACCGCGGCGTCGACCTCGGGCCGGACGCCGACGACACGACCTGCACCGTCGCCTTCGAAGTCGCCGACGACGGCACCATCCTGGCGATGCAGATCGCCAAGAGCAGCGGCGACGAGGAGCTCGACGAGGCGGCGATCGCGGCGGTGTCGCACGCCTCGCCGCTGCCGCCGCTGCCGCCCGGCGCGCCGCACGGCCTGATCGCCCGCATCGGCCCGAAGGGGCCGACGATGCGGATGGGCCGAAGCGATCGGGAATAGGAGGCGGTCAAATGTAGTCGAGCATTCGCACATGACTTCGTCGCAAATGACTTTGGAGACATCGTCTTGGAAAACGATCCGATCGAGGCCATCCGCCTTCTGTCCAAATTTACAGGACCCGACCTGACCCAAACGCTCGCGCGCATCGAAGGAATTGTTCAAGACGTATCGACTGAAAACTGCGCCGCTTTCCTTGAAAGCACCGGAGCTGGGCGGGAAGTTCTCGCCGCAGCCGCGGAGATGAAACGCCTAGCTGGTCAAATTAATGTCACCATACATGCTCTCGGTATCCTATTGTGCTTACCCCACCTCCTTGAGCCAGACGAGAAAGTCAAATATGTATCGCTTGGCGCGGGAAACACGGGTCGTAAATTCGATCTAGAGACGAATCGGCGTGTGGCGGAGTTCAAATTTATTCGCTGGCGAGGCGGTCCAGAATCGATCAGGCAGAACTCGATATTCAAAGACTACGTACTAATGGCAGAACACCAAACATCGAAGGAGAAATATCTCTATGTTCTAGGAACGCATCATGTACTCAAATTTTTGCGCGGCGGCCGCGCTTTGACCAGCGTGCTTAGCCGTAACGATAAGCTGCAAAAGCTTTTCAACGACCGCTTCGGTAACAACTTTCGTAGTGTTCGGGATTATTACGCCGCGTTCGAAAGCGCTGTGAGGATTGTGGATGTTTCGCCTTGGCTGTCTGAGCTAGCTGAGGATCTCCTCGACGAGGCTTTGCCCGTCGAAGGCCAATAATAAATCGCGCTGACGCAAACTTCGATCTGCGCTCAGTGCACGGTCGATGTCAGGTCGCGCCAGCCGTTGGCGGCGGCGACGCGGTCGATGAGCGCCGCCTTGCGCGCCTCGGCCTCGGCGAGGCGGCCGTCGATCTCCTCGCCCGACGATTTCGAGGCGCCGCCCCAGACCGTGCCGCCGATCATCGCCGTCAGCGCGGCGATCAGGGTCGTCGGCGCGCCCAGCGACCGGACCCAGAACGACAGTACGAGGACCAGCGCCCCGCCGATCACCGCGACGCGCGAGGCGAGGATGGCGCGCCGGCAGCCGGCCCGCTCGTCGAGCAGGTCGGCGATCTCCGCATCGACCGCCTCGAACGCCGCATCGGACTCGATCGCCGCGCTTGTCATTGGTCGACGCGATACTTGCGGTGATAGATCGACGGCACGAGCCGCTGGTGGCGGTGGTGGCGATAGATCGGCGGATTGCCCTGCGAAAAGTCGCCGGTGATCTGCGGATAGGGGTCCTCGATCAGCCGCTGCGGGCCGCCGAGGCCGCCCGGCTCGGGGTCGAGCGGCGCGGCGCCGGGCACCGCGCTGGGATAGGGCGTCGGGATCAGCGACTGCGCCGCGCCGACCGGCGACGAAAGCACCGGTGCCGCGAGAAGCAACAGGCTAGCCGCCCCGATCAGCGCAGCGCCGCGCATCAATGCTGCTCGACGCCGTAGTTGCGCTGATAGGTCGAAGGCACGCGCTGCTGCGGGCCGCCCATCGTCGCGTTCGGCGCGTTGCCCTGCGAGCCGGGCGTCGCCTGCGGATAGGGCGTCGGCGCCAGACTCTGCGACGGTGCCGTGCGCGACGCCGACGGGTTGAGCGGCGCCGTGCCGGGCGATGCGCTGGGATAGGGCGACGGGATCAGGTTCTGCGCCGCCAGCGCCGGCAGCGGTGCGGCGAGCGCGAGGAAGAGTGAGAGCGACAGGGTCATGCGGGTCATGCACCGCATATGGGCGCGCGGCGCGGGCCTGCCCAGACGGCTCGAAGCGATTGACCAGCTCTCCGCCAGCGCTTAGCTGAAGGATCATGACACACGATGAAGGCTGGGCCGAGCCGAAGGTGACGGCCGTGCTGGTGCTCGCCGACGGCACCGTGCTCGAGGGCGAGGGCTTCGGTGCAACCGGCGTCGCGGTCGGCGAGGTCTGCTTCAACACTGCGATGACGGGGTACGAGGAGATCCTGACGGACCCCTCGTATTCCAAGCAAATCCTCACCTTCACCTTTCCCCATGTCGGCAACGTCGGCACCAACGACCAGGACATCGAGTCCCTCAATCTCGCCGCGGCGACGGGGGCGATCGGCTGCGTGGTGCACGCGGCGGTGACCGGCCCCTCGAATTATCGCGCGAGCCTGCATTTCGACGAATGGCTGAAGCGGCGGGGCATCATCGGGCTGGCCGGGATCGACACCCGCGCGCTGACGGCGCTGGTGCGCGACAAGGGCATGCCCAACGCCGTGATCGCGCATGCCGAGGACGGCGCCTTCGACCTCGCCGCGCTCAAGGCGCAGGCGGCAGGCTGGTCGGGCGTCGAGGGCCTCGACCTCGTGCCCGGCGTGACCTCGTCGCAGCGCCTCGACTGGGACGAGACGGTGTGGGACCTCGAGACCGGCTACGGCAGGCAGACCGCACCGCGCTACAAGGTCGTCGCGATCGACTACGGCATCAAGCGCAACATCCTGCGTCTGCTCGCCGATGCCGGCTGCGCGGTGACCGTCGTGCCGTCGACGGCGAGCGCGGCCGATATCCTGGCGCTGAAGCCCGACGGCGTCTTCCTGTCGAACGGCCCCGGCGACCCGGCCGCGACCGGCGAATACGCCGTGCCGGTGATCAAGGACATCCTGGAGCAGAAGGTGCCGACCTTCGGCATCTGCCTCGGCCACCAGCTGATGGCGCTGGCGATCGGCGCGACGACGATGAAGATGCACCAGGGCCACCACGGCGCCAACCACCCGGTGAAGGACTACACGACCGACAAGGTCGAGATCGTCTCGATGAACCACGGCTTCGCGGTCGACACGGCCACCCTGCCAGCGAATGCGCGCGAGACCCACAAGAGCCTGTTCGACGGCTCGAACTCCGGCCTTGAGCTGACCGACCGACCGGCCTTCTCGGTGCAGCACCATCCCGAAGCCTCGCCGGGGCCGAAAGACAGCCACTACCTTTTCACGCGCTTCACGGCGCTGATGGAGAAGGCGAAAGGCGCGCCGGCGCCGTGAGCCGGCCCCTCTCCTCCCCTCCCATGCCGGCCTTCCCATGCCGGGCGGATTGGACTAGGGAGGGCACGACTTCGGAGAGCGCGGCGAGACCGCGACGAAGGCGCCCATGGCGCGCATCATATGACCAACATCGGGCTTGCAAGGGCTGGCGGCATCGCCGAATGTCCGCGCCCGGTTCGCACGAGCGGGAGTGATCGGTGGATACCAAGGACGAGGCGGCGGCCACAGCCGGCCAGAAAGCGCCGATCGATCACGACGATCTCGTCAACAAGATCATCGACACGATCGTCACCGAAGGCATGCTCGATCGCGAGAAGGTCACCCCCGAGGCGACCATCGAGAGCCTCGACCTGAAGTCGATCGACATCGTGATGATCCTGACCGCGATCGAGGACAAGTTCGACGTCTACATCCCGATGGACGGCCCGTTTCACGACGCCAAGAACGTCAAGGACCTGATCGACGCCATCGCCAGCTACATCATCAAGGAAAAGTCGGCCTGATGGCATCCGATAGGCGCGTCGTCGTCACCGGCATCGGCGCGGTCTCCGCCGCCGGCGTCGGCGCCGAGACGCTTTGGACCGCCGCCCGCGACGGCCGACCCTGCATCAACCCGCCGGTCTTCCCCTACGAGTACCGCGGCCGCATCAAGATCGCGGCCCAGGTGCAGGGCTTCGTCGCCACCGATCACCTCGAGCGGGACGTCCTGCCGCTCTGCGATCCGGTGAGCCAATATCTGCTGGTGGCCACCGACGAGGCGATCGCCCAGGCCGGCTTCGAGCGCTCGACGCGCTTCGGCCCGCGCGGCGCGACGATCATCGGCACCGGCATCGGCGGCATGATCTCGATCGAGGAAGGCATCCACAAGGCGCTCATTCTGAACGGCCGCCCGCATCCCTTGATGATCCCGAAGCTGATCCCGAGCGCGTGCCCCGCCAACGTGTCGATCCGCTACGGCCTGCAGGGCCCGAGCTTCGCCGTCGTCTCGGCCTGCTCCTCGTCGACGCAGGCGATCGGCATCGGCATGCAGATGGTGCGCGCCGGAGTCGTCGACGTCGCCGTCGTCGGCGGCACCGAGGACCACATCACCAACAACGCGATGCTGGCCTGGGAAGCGCTGCGCGTGATGACGCCGGACTTCTGCCGGCCGTTCTCGAAGGGGCGCAACGGCATGGTGCTCGGCGCCGGCGCGGGCGTCGTCGTGCTCGAATCCGAGGAGCACGCCAAGGCGCGCGGCGCCAAGGTCCTGGCCCTGCTCGCCGGCTACGGCACGACCACGGACGCCCGCGACATGGTGGCGCCCGATGTCGAAGGCGCCGCGCGCGCGATGACGATGGCGCTGGCGGACGCCAACGTGACGCCCGACAAAATCGACTACATCAACGCGCACGGCACGGCGACGATCGTCAACGACACGACCGAATCCGCCGCCATCCACAAGGTGTTCGGCGAGCGCGGCGCGCACGTGCCGATCTCCTCGACCAAGCCGATCCATGGCCACGGGCTCGGCGCCGCCGGCGCGCTCGAGTTCGTCGTCACCATGGGTGCGATGCGCGACCAGATCGCCCCGCCGACGATCAACTACCTCGAGCCGGACGAGAAATGCCCGGTCGACGCGATTCCCAACGAGGCGCGGCCGTTGCGCATTCGCACCGCGATGAGCAACTCCTTCGCGTTCGGGGGCATCAACGCCGTCCTCGTCCTGCAGGCGCCAGAGGCGGCGTGAGCAGCGCCGCAATCGGCACCTTCGCGGTGTCGGCGGATCCGGCCGAGGTCGCCGCCTTCCGTCGGGCCGCGCGGCTCGATGACGAGGGTGGGACGCTCCCCTTCACCTGGCCGATCCGCTGGATGGCGCGCCCCGACATCCGCGCCGCGCTGGCCGCGCTGCTGCCCGAGGCCGACCTCGTCCCCTTCCATGAGTCGCAGACCTTCGATTACGCTGTGTCGCTGCGAGTGGGCGTGTCCTACCAGCTGGCGGTGAGCGCACGACGCGAGAGCGCGCCCGACCGTCTGGTGGCCGAGGGCGTTCTCAGCGCCGATGGCGCGCGGGTCGCGACCATCGAGACCGTGCTCCGGCTGTTTTCTACGCAGGCCGCGGCATGACGCCCCTCGCCCGCGGCGAGGCCATCGCCCCGCGCAGCTACGGCCCCTACTCCGCAGCCGATCTCGCGGCCTATGCCGCCGCCTCCGGCGACGACAACCCGCTGCACCTCGATCCCGCGATCGCGGCGAAGGCCGGCCTCGCCGCGCCGCCGATCCACGGCATGCTGATCATGGCCTGCCTCGAGCCAACCCTGCGCGCCTGGCGCCCCGAGGCGACCCTCACCAAGCTCTCCGCCAAGTTCGTCGAGCCGGTGCTGATCGGCGAGGCCTTCGAGGTGACCGGCAAGGTCGTGCAGGCCGTCCCCGGTGCGCCGGCCGTGGTGCGGCTGAACGTGAAGCGCGGCACCGCGCTGGTCTGCCTCGCCGAAGCGTTTCTTTCGTGAAGCTCGCGCCGCGCTGCGTGCTCATCACCGGCGCGTCGAGCGGCATCGGCCGCGCGCTGGCGCTCGCCTATGCGGCGCCGGGCCTGCACCTCGTGCTGATCGGCCGCGACGCCGGCCGCCTCGATGTCACCGCGCATGCCGCGCGCGAAAAGGGCGCTGTCGTCGAGACCGGCACGATCGACGTCCGCGACCGCGCCGCGATGGCCGCCTTCATCGCCGCCGCCGACGCCCGCACGCCGCTCGACCTCGCGATCGCCAATGCCGGCATCACCACCGGCCTCGGCCCCGGCGAGCTCGCCGAGGAGCCCGACGCCGTGCGCGCGATCATCGCGACGAACCTCCTTGGCGTCCTCAACACCGCCGAACCGCTGATCGGGCCGATGACCGCCCGCGGCCGCGGCCAGCTCGCCTTCGTCGGCTCGATCGCCGGCCTGCACGGCCTGCCCTATTCGCCGGCCTATTGCCTCACCAAGTCGGCGGTGCACGCCTGGGCCGAGTCGATCCGCCCGCGGCTCGAGGCAAAGGGCGTGATCGTCAGCCTGATCGTCGCCGGCTTCGTGAAGACGCCGCTCAACGACTCGATCACCGCGATGAAGCCCGGCGAGCTGTCGGACGCCGCCGCCGCCGCGCTGATCAAGCGCCGGCTGGCGAAAGGCCACGCGACGATCGCGTTCCCGTGGTTTCTCTATGCCGGGGCGGTGCTGGGGCGCTTCCTGCCCGCGCGGGTGTACGGCCGCCTGATGCGCGGCATCGACGCCAGCGTGCCGCGCACGCGGGAGCGGGCGGAGGGGTAGAGGCGCGCAACGCGGGTGGACGGCCTTCCCAAGCAAGAACTGTCCAACCGGCTCGTTTGCCAGTCGACCGAAATACGGTATAATTACCGTTATGCGATCCGACCGCGGACGAGACTCCGTGCCTACCGCCACCGAAGTCGGCGATCGTCGAGCGACGTCCAAGCGGCGCCCTTTTCCTCGCGGCGACCGACGACACGTTCGACGTTGCCAATCCTGCGCATATGGCGGTAGCGCACGACATAGAGGCGGCCGTTGCATCCTTGCGGTCACGACCTTGGCGGGCAGAGCCTCCCGTTTCTTGACCTCGGACGAGACCTGCAATCGAGCCCACGCCCCGGCCAAAATCCGCCCGCTTTCCGGCGCTTGATGCGGGCTCGCTCGTTGATGCTTGGACACACCCGATGACGTCGCTCCGCCTCCTCGTCGCCGCGCTTCTCGCGTTGCCGCTCGCGGCCGTGCCGGCCATCGCGCAGGAATACGGGCGCGACCCGCCCCCTTACGACCAGGGCGGCGGCGGTGGCGGCGGCTACGACACGCCGGACGCCGGCGGCGATCGCGGCGCGGGTGGCTACGGCGGCGGGGCGTCGGATTCGGCGGGGCTCGGCGTGCGCGTCGGCAAGCTCGAGGGCCGCATCCGCGAGATGACCGGCCAGATCGAGGAGTTGCAGAACGCCAACCGCAAGCTCGTCGAGCAGCTGCAGAAATTCCAGGGCGACGTCGACGACCGGCTCGCCGCCGGCGGCCGCGCCAAGCGCAGCGAGATCGCGCCTGTTCCCGATCGTGCCCCCGACCGCGCCGCCGCGGCCGACGTGCCGGCCGCCAAGCCGGCGCGAAAGGGCCGCGACGAGGCGTTCGATCCCGATGCCGCGCCGAAGAATGACCCCGGCCAGCCGAAGCCGCTCGGGTCGGCGGCCTCCGCCCAGCACGACGATCCCGGCGGCGCGCCGATGGACCTCGCCGGCGGCCGCTTCCGCCAGTCGGGAGGCGGCGGGGACGACACGATCGCGCCGACCCTGCGCCTGCCGCCGCGCGCGCCGACCGAGACCGCCAGCGCCGCGAGCCCCGGCGCGGCCGCCGTCGGCGCCACGGCTCCGGCGACGCCGCGCGAGGCCTTCGACGCCGCAGTGGGCCTCTACCGCGACAAGCAGTACGACGAGGCGGAACGGAGCTTCTCCGCCTTCCTGCAAAAGAACCCGAAGAGCCGGCTCGCCGCCGACGCCACCTATTATCTTGGCGAGAGCTACGCCCAGCGCGGCCGCTCGCGCGAGGCCGCCGAGCAGTACCTGAAGGTGTCGACCGATTTCTCCGCCTCGACCCGCGCGCCCGACGCGATGCTGCACCTCGGCATCTCGCTGAAGTCGCTCGGCGCCAAGGAGCAGGCCTGCGCCACCTTCGCCGAGATCGCGCGCAAGTACCCGAACGCGCCCGCCTACGTGAAGAGCGGCGCCGATCGCGAGTCGAAGCGCGCGCAGTGCGGGTAGAAGTCTCGTCTTCCCCTTCTCCCGCTCGCGGGAGAAGATGGCCCGACGAAGTCGGGTCGGATGAGGGGACTTGCCGCTAGCTCGAAAAACGCCGGGGACGCGGGATCGCCCCTCATCCGACCCCGCTTGGCGGGGCCACCTTCTCCCGCAAGCGGGAGAAGGATTGGCTGCAGCCTTCTTCGGCCTCGATACCGCTCCGGCCTTGCTGCTCGCCGTCTCCGGCGGCCCGGACTCGATTGCCCTGCTGCACCTCGCGGCACGCTGGGCCGCCGCCCTCCCCGCCGCCCCGGCCCTTCGCGTCGCCACCGTCGACCACGGGCTGCGGCCCGAGTCCGCAAGCGAAGCCGCGCTTGTCGCCGCAGCAGCCGCGAAGCTAGGCCTGCCGCACGCGACGCTCGCCTGGACCGGCGACAAGCCCCGCACCCGCCTCCAGGAGCGCGCCCGCGACGCGCGCTACGCCCTGCTCGCCGCCCATGCCCGTGCCGTCGGCGCCCCGCACATCCTCACCGCGCACCATGCCGACGACCAGGCCGAGACGGTGCTGATGCGGCTGACGCGCGGCAGCGGGATCGGCGGCCTCGCCGGCATGCGGCGCGAGACGCCGCTGGCGCCCGGCGTGACGCTGGTGCGCCCCCTGCTCGACATCCCCAAGGACCAGCTCGTCGCGCTGTGCGCGGCCGAAGGCCTCGCCACCGTCGACGATCCCTCGAACCGCGACCCCGCCTACGCCCGCGCCCGGCTGCGGGCGGGGCACGCGGACTACGCGCGGCTCGGGCTCGACCGCGACACGCTGCTGCGCCTGGCTCGCCGCGCCGCCCGCGCCGAGTCGGCGCTCGAGGCGGAGGTGGACCGCATCGCCGCGACTCTGCCGCCGACGCCCGGCGGCCTCCGCCTAATGGACCGGGGCATCCAGCCGGAGATCCTGGTGCGCCTGCTCCGCCGCCAGATCGAATCCGCGGTGCCCGGCGCAGGCATGCTGCGGCTCGAACGGCTCGAGCGGCTCACCGACGCCCTTGCCGACGCCCTGCACCGAGGCACGCCGCATCGGGCGACGCTGGGAAACGCGCGAATCGTGCTCGCCGCCGACGCATCGCTCGTGGTGACGCCGGCTCCGGCACGCCGCATGCTGGGGCGGGAGAGCGGCGGTTAAGGCCATAGTGACGCGGCCGGCGCGCTCTCTTGGCAATGCAGAAGGGGCAGCTTACATTCGCCCTGTTGGCAGGGCACCATAAAGACGTTCGCTCAAGACAGCTCGACTAAGCTCTGACGTTCGACTGGCCGTGGCAACGGCTATCCTCTCCTCCGCACCGGGACCGTCGCCCGGAGCTTCCTGGGTCGCTCATGAATCCCAATTTCCGCAACTTCGCCCTCTGGGTCATCATCTTCCTGCTCGTCGTCGCGCTGGTGATGCTGTTCAACAACCCCGGGCAGAAGACGAACCCGCAGGAGATCACGTTCTCCGAGCTCTTGAAGAACGTCGACGCCAGCCGCGTGCGGGACGTGACGATCTCCGGGCCGGAGATCACCGGGCACTTCACCGACAACAGGCTGTTCACGACCTACGCGCCGAGCGACCCGACGCTGGTCGAGAGCCTCTACAAGAAGAACGTCGCGATCACCGCCAAGGCGCCGTCGGACGGCAATTCCTGGCTGATCACGCTGCTCGTCAACGGCCTGCCGCTGCTCGCCTTCCTCGCTTTGTGGATCTTCGTCTCGCGCCAGATGCAGGGGGCCGGCGGGAAAGCCATGGGCTTCGGCAAGTCGAAGGCGAAGCTGCTCACCGAAGCGCATGGCCGGGTGACGTTCGAGGACGTCGCCGGCGTCGACGAGGCGAAGGAGGACCTGCAGGAGATCGTCGAGTTCCTGCGCGATCCGCAGAAATTCCAGCGGCTCGGCGGGCGCATCCCACGCGGCGTGCTGCTTGTCGGGCCGCCCGGCACGGGCAAGACGCTGCTCGCCCGCGCCATCGCCGGCGAAGCGAACGTGCCGTTCTTCACGATCTCGGGCTCCGACTTCGTCGAGATGTTCGTCGGCGTCGGCGCGTCCCGTGTGCGCGACATGTTCGAGCAGGCGAAGAAGAACGCGCCCTGCATCATCTTCATCGACGAGATCGACGCGGTCGGCCGCCATCGCGGCGCCGGCCTCGGCGGCGGCAACGACGAGCGCGAGCAGACGCTGAACCAGCTGCTCGTCGAGATGGACGGCTTCGAGGCCAACGAGGGCATCATCCTCATCGCCGCGACCAACCGGCCCGACGTGCTCGATCCCGCGCTGCTGCGTCCGGGCCGCTTCGATCGCCAGATCACCGTGCCGAACCCCGACGTCATCGGCCGCGAGCGCATCCTCAAGGTGCACGTGCGCAAGGTGCCGCTGTCGCCCGACGTCGACCTGAAGGTCGTCGCCCGCGGCACGCCCGGCTTCTCCGGCGCCGACCTGATGAACCTCGTCAACGAATCGGCGCTGATGGCGGCGCGGCGCGGCAAGCGCATCGTCACCATGGTCGAGTTCGAGGATTCCAAGGACAAGATCATGATGGGTGCGGAGCGCCGCACGCTCGTCATGACCGAGCAGGAAAAGAAGCTGACCGCCTACCACGAGGGCGGCCATGCGCTGGTCGCCCTGAACGTGCCGGCGACCGACCCCGTCCACAAGGCGACGATCATCCCGCGCGGCCGTGCGCTGGGCATGGTCATGCAGCTCCCCGAGCGCGACAAGCTCTCGATGAGCTACGAGCAGATGACCTCGCGCCTCGCCGTGCTGATGGGCGGCCGTGTGTCCGAGGAGATCGTCTTCGGCAAGGACAAGGTGACGTCGGGCGCGCAGTCCGACATCGAGCAGGCGACCAAGCTCGCCCGCGCGATGGTCACCCGCTGGGGCTTCTCGGACGACCTCGGCACCGTGATGTACGGCGAGAACCAGGAGGAGGTGTTCCTCGGCTATTCCATGGGCCAGAAGAACACGCTCTCCGAGGAGACCTCGCGCAAGATCGACGGCGAGGTGCGCCGCCTGGTCGAGATGGGCCTGTCGGAAGCGACCCGCATCATCACGACCAAGCGCGAGGACCTCGAGACGCTCGCCAAGGGCCTGATGGAATACGAGACGCTGTCGGGCGACGAGATCATCGGCCTGCTCAACGGCAAGACCCCGGTGCGCGATACCGGCGACGACTCGACGCCACCGCCGCGCGGCTCGACCGTGCCGGCGACCGGCGCGACCCGCCCCAAGCAAGGCCCCGAGCCCGGCGGCTTCGAGCCGCAGCCGCAGACCTGAGTATCGAGAACCCGGCCCAGCGCCGGGTTCTTTTTGTGGGATGCCAGTCGGGATCGAAAGTTTGACCTCGTCGTATCGTCCGGAACCCCCGTCGCCATCCCTTCTCCCGCTTGCGGGAGAAGGTGGCCCCGCGAAGCGACGTCGGACGAGGGGCGTTGCCACCTCCTTGACCAACGTTGCGGCACGAACCTTCATCCGACCGGACTTCGTCGGGCCACCGTCTCCCGCCAGCGGGAGGAGGAAGAGCCTCGCCTCTTTCTCGTTGCTCGTCGCCCTTCTCCTGCCCCTCCCCGCGCACGCCGAGCCGCCGCCGATCATCGGCGAAGGCGCGCGCAACCTGCCGGTCATCGCGCGGCACGGCATGGTGGTCGCGCAGGAGGGCACCGCGGCCCGCGTCGGCCTCGAGATCCTCAGGAAGGGCGGCAACGCCGTCGATGCGGCGGTGGCCACCGCCTTCGCGATCGCGGTCACGCTGCCGCGCGCCGGCAATCTCGGCGGCGGCGGCTTCATGCTGGTGCATCTGGCGCGAGAGGGGAAGACGATCGCGATCGACTATCGCGAGACCGCGCCCGCGGCGACCAAGCCCGACGTCTTTCTCGATGCCGCCGGCGACGCCGTGGCGCGGCTGTCGCGCGACACCGGCCTCGCAGTCGGGGTGCCGGGCACCGTCGCCGGCCTGGCGCTCGCGGTGGACAAATACGGCTCGCACAAGCTCACCCTCGCCGACCTCGCCGCGCCGGCGGAAAAGCTCGCCCGCGACGGCATCCCCGTCGAGGACGACCTCGCAGATTCGCTCGCCAAGGCGACGCGGCTGAAGGCCTGGCCGTCGTCGGCGGCGATCTTCCTGCACCAGGACGGCGCGCCGCTCACCCACGGCGACACGCTGCGCCAGCCCGACCTCGCCGACACGCTGGCGACGATCGGCCGCGAGGGGCCGAAAGGCTTCTACGAGGGGCCTGTCGCGCAGAAGATCGTCACCGCCGTGCGCGCAGCTGGCGGCACGATGACGATGGACGATCTCGCCGCCTATCGCGCGATCGAGCGGGCGCCGGTCCAGGGCACCTACCGCGGGCACACGATCGTCTCGATGCCGCCGCCGTCGTCGGGCGGCGTGCACGTGATCGAGCTTTTGAACATCCTCGAAGGCTTTCCGCTCGCCGCGCAGGGCGCGCTGTCGGCGAAGACGATCCACGACATGGCGGAGGCCGAAAAGCTCGCCTACGCCGACCGCGCCGAATATCTCGCCGATCCCGCCTTCGTCGACGTGCCGGTGAAGGGGCTGATCTCGAAAGCCTATGCCGAGAAGCTGCGCGGCCTCATCGAGCCCGACCGCGCCAAGCCCGCGGCCGAGATCGCCGCCGTCGATCCCGCGCCCTACGAGAGCGACCAGACCACGCATTTCTCGGTGGTCGATGCCGACGGCAACGCGGTCGCCAACACGTATACGCTCAACCTCTCCTTCGGCGTCGGCCTCGTCGCCGACGGCACCGGCGTGCTGCTCAACGACGAGCTCGACGATTTCGCCGCCAAGCCCGGCGTGCCCAACGCCTTCGGGCTCACCGGCGGGAAGGCCAACGCGCCCGGGCCGCGCAAGCGCCCGCTGTCGTCGATGACGCCGACGATGATGTTCAAGGACGACAAGCTCGAGCTCGTCACCGGCTCGCCCGGCGGCTCGACGATCATCACGACGGTGCTGCAGATCATCCTCGATCGCGTCGACTTCAAGCTCAACATCGCCGCCGCGACCGAGATGCCGCGCGTGCACGACCAGTTGCTGCCCGACAAGCTCTTCATCGAGCCGGGGCTCTCCCCCGACACGCTGCGCCTGCTGCGCGGCATGGGCTACACCCTGCTGCCGCACGACGCCTGGGGCTCGGTCGAGTCGATCGCGATCGACGGCGGCGTGCTCGCCGGCGCCAGCGACCCGCGCCAGCGCGGGACGCTGGCGGTGGGATATTGAGGGGGCCGATCGATTGGTATCAAACTTTCAGAAGCGACACGGCATTGACGCATCTTCTTTTGCGATGGTCGCTAGCTTCCCCCTCCCCCTTGCGGGGAGGGAGCCGCGCGGGCTCTCTTCCGCGTCCCGGGTGACGGCGGCAGGTTCGAGCATTGGCCGTGCACATCCCGACGGTGAAACGGCCCTTTTCGCCGAACAGAGAAACAGTTTTCGCGTGACCTCTCGTCGAAGCCTCCTTACGCGTCGGGCGATGCTGTGTCCTTGCACCCAGAACGTCGCGTGACCGCACTCCGCCTCCTCGTCGGCTGGGCGGCCGTCACCATCGCTTTCACCTTTCCCACGCTCTTCGCCGGCCTGCCAGCGTGGCAGGAGGCGCTGCTCTTCGCCGGTCTGCTCGCGATCATGCTGTGGTCGGCCTTCGGCGTCACCGAGGAGGCGGAGCATCTCGCCGAGATCTTCGGCGAGCCCTACGGCACGCTGATCCTCACGCTGGCGATCGTGCTCATCGAGGTCGCGCTGATCTCCGCCGTGATGCTCGGCGGCCAGGGGCAGGCGAGCGAGCGGTCGACGCTGGGGCGCGACACGATGTTTGCCGTCGTGATGAGCGTGATGAACGGCATCGTCGGGCTCGGGCTGCTCGTCGGCGGCCTGCGCCACGGCGCGCAGCGCTACAACATGCAGGGCGCCTCGGCGTATCTCGCGACGATCATCCCGCTATCGGTCATCGCGTTCATCCTGCCGAACTTCACGCGCTCGACGCCGGGCGGCACGCTCACGCATGGCCAGGAGATCGCCTTCTCGATCTTCTGTCTCGCGCTCTACGCCACCTTCCTCGTCGTGCAGACGGCGCGGCACACCGGCTTCTTCCTCGAGCCGCTGGCGGAAGAGGACGCCGATCCCGCCTTCGTCGAGACCAGCCACGCGCGAGACGGCCACGGCGCCGCGACGCGCCACGCCGCCCTGCTCGTCGCCTCGATCCTGCCGATCGTGCTGCTGTCGAAGAAGCTCGCGATCCTGCTCGATCGCGGCCTCGTCTCCGCCGGCCTGCCCGAAGCGCTCGGCGGCCTCGTCGTCGCGCTGATCGTGCTCGCGCCCGAAGGCATCACCGCGCTGCGCGCCGTCTCGACCAACCAGCTGCAGCGCGGCGTGAACCTCTGCCTCGGCGCCGCGGCCTCGACGATCGGCCTCACCGTGCCGGCGATCGTCACCGTCAGCGTGCTCACCGGCCGCGACATCGTCCTCGGCCTGCCGCCGGCCGAGATGGTGCTGCTCGCGATGACGCTGGTGCTCGCCACGCTCACGTTCTCAGGGGCGCGCACGACGATCCTCGAAGGCGCGATGCACCTGGTGGTGTTCTTCGTCTACGTGACGCTGATCTTTCAGCCGTGAGGGCAATACCCCGTCATGCGGGGCTGCGCGGCCGACTGAGAAGGGACGAGGCCGGACCGGACAATCGCCGGCCCGGCCGAACCATCACTTGAACTTGTCGGCGACCTTGTCGGCGGCATTGCCGATCGCGCTCTTCGCGTCGCCGGCGGTCTTCTGCGCCTCGCCCTTCAGCTCCTGCGCCTTGCCCTCGGCCTTGAGCTTCTCGGAGCCCGTGACGTTGCCGATGCCCTGCTTGACGTTGCCGATCGCCTCATTGGCGACGCCCGTGATCTTGTCGGTTGTGCTGCTCATCGTATGACTCTCCTTCGATGCGTGCCACCCAGAACCGTAAGCTTGGCAGTAAGTTCCGGTGACTGGGACGTCTCACGGTTTCATCAGGCGCGAGGCCTGGATTCCGATCCCGAGCGCGGCGGCTGTCATCACCGCCCACGAGATCGGGCTCGAACGGGCGAAATTTTGGAATCGCCCGAACCAATCCCCGCCGGACAAGACCTCTCGTGCGAGGTGCGCGGGTCTCATGTTTGTTCGCAAACCGGCAAGGGTCGCCTCCAGAGCGACGCGCGCGCGCTCGACCTCCGCCTCTGCCTGCTTGGCGCTGTTCATCGTCATTGTCCCTTGATCGCGGCCATTGCGCGGGAGGCCTGGTTCAGGGTTCGCGACGGCGCCAGCCGCCAAAGCGTCAGACGGCGCCACGCGATCAAGATCGCGGCTGCCGCGGCAACCGCGAGCGCGCTGCCGACCAGAAGGCTCGCAAGCGACGGTCGCCAGCCGCGTTCGACCAGCCACTCGACGAGGGCCTGCAGCAGGAAGATCATCGCGACGATCAGAAAGGTGGCAGCCCCGACGATGCTCGCCATGGCCAGGATGGCCGACGCCATCTTCTCGCCGAGCTCCGTCTTCGCGAGGACGATCTCCGACGAGAAGAGCCGCGAGGCCTGCGCGATCGCGTCTCCGATCAGTCCCAGCGTGGACGGTCTCCGATCGGTGTCTCGAGACATGGTTCCCCTTGCGATTCGATGACCCGCGCCGGCTGCGACCAGCTTCGCCATCCCGAACCCGAAACGAACGAGATCACGGCGGCGCAACGCCGCCGCGACCCTCTTCACGCCGCCTCAGCCAGCATCGATTGCAGCCGGACGGCGCCGAAGCGGCCGGCGAAGAACGCCGCGAGGGCGCCGACGATCAACGAGATCGATGCGGCAAGGGCCCCCTTGGACGCGGCGGACGCGGCAGCGTCCGCAGCTTCGGTGCCCTTCTGCTTCGCGGTCGCGACGAGCTGGTCGTACTGGTCCTCGTACCCCTGGACCTGGGTTCGCGCCTGATCGACCGGGACATTCGTCAGCTTGGCGACGGCTTGCGCCGCCTGGTCCGTGGCCTGCTGGCGCTGCGCCGGATCGCTCGAGATGGCCGACTTGACCGCCGCGATCGCATCGTCGCGCGCCGCGAGATTGTCGGGCTGGTTGGCCTTGGCCTTCAGCTGGTCGGCGATCTTCGACAGAGGATCACCGCCCACCTGCGCGGAGATCTGCGGCGCCACCGTTTGCACGGCGCTCGACACCGCGTGACCGGCGCCGCCGAACGCGCCCGTCACGGCACTCAGCGTGCCGCCGACGATCGAGCCGACGGCGCTGGTCAGCAGGACGATCACGACGACGGTCGTCAGCGCCCAGGTGACGAGCCCGTGATAGCCGGCCGTCGAGCGCAGCGGCTTGCCGGCGAGGCGACCGGCGATGTAGCCGCCGATCGCATAGGTCACGATGGCGGTGATGACGATCCAGAGCCCGGCCCCGATCGAGAGCGCCTTGGCGCCCGCGCCGTTGCCATTCGGATCCACCGTCGAGAGCCCGATGCCGAGGCCGAGAAGGTTGAGCACCAACTGACAGACCAGCGCGGTCAAGGTGCCGGCGATGATGGCGCTCCACGACATCGGGTGCAGCATGAGGGCGGCGGCGTTCGAGCCGAGGGCCCCGTTCGTCGCGAAGTCGCGTTCTTGGCGGTCGCGGGTCTTGTTGAAGAAAAAGGTCACGATGGCTCCGTTCAGCGGCGGCGATAGCGGCGGTCGTTGTGATCGCTGAGCAGCATCGAGGCGAAGAAGCCTGCGGCGGCCGCAGCGAGAAGGTAGATGACGGGGTAGTCCTTGACGCTCGACTCGACGGCCCTGATGCCCTCGCGGGCGACGTCGCCGCCGTGCTGGACGGCGCCGCGTGCGTAGTCGGTCGCGTCCTCGGCGAACTCGCGCACCTGATCCTTGGCTTCGCCGTACAGGCCCTGCGCCTTCCCGCCGATCTCGCGCGCGGCGCCTTCGGCCTGGGTCGAGGAATCCCCCGTCAACTTGCCGAAGCCCTGCTGGAGCTTGCCGCCGGTTTCCTGCGCGGCACCCTTGATGCGATCTGTATCCATGCGTCTCTCCCTTGCGACGTCGTTCGCGTCGATGGCGATGCGGCGTCTCTTGCGTCCGTCCGGCTTGGCGCTTGTCCGGCCTATCGCTTGCCGAGCCGATCGCCGGCGGCGCCCTTGGCCTTGCCGACAGCCTCTCGCGCCTTGCCGGCTGCTTTTTCGGCGGCGCCCTGCGCTTGGGTCGTCTCGTTTCCGACGATCGTTCCGATGGCTTCCTTCATGGAGCCTTTGGCGGCCTCGGCGCCGCCCTCGACCCGATCCTTGTCCACGATCCGCTCCGCTCGCGTCTGGCCCCGACGATTCGGCGACGGGTGAAACATGGCGAGGACGAGGGTTTCGGCAATGATGCGGCGAGATCAATTTGGCCGAAAAAATACTAGTAGCCGCTACGCGTCTTTGGCTTTCGTCGTCGCGTCCGGCAGCACGCCGTGCGAATGGCCCCAGAGCGCCGCCTCGGTCCGGTTGTGAACATCGAGCTTCCTGTAGAGGGCGGCGATGTGATTGCGGACGGTGTTGGGGGACAGGCTCAGACGGTCCGCGATCTTCGCATCGCTGACGCCCTGACAGATGAATTGCAGGACTTGGCGTTCCCGCTTCGTCAGGGCTTCGGCGCCGGGGTCGCGATCCTCGCTGCGTGACGTCTTGCGCAGGCCGGCGAGCTTTTCGATCAGGCCGCGGCTGAACCAGGACGTGTCCGCCATCACCTGATCGATCGCGGCGACCAGGTCGCGTTCGGAGCGCTTGCGCTCGGTGATGTCGAGAATGGTGCAGAGGAGGCAGCGCTGCGCGGCGACCGTGATCACCACGCCGGAGATCGCGCAGTCCAGCGCGTCGCCGGCCGCCGTTTTGAGGCACTCGTCGGAATCGCCGACGAGCCCGGTCTCGATCGCGACCCTCTTGAATCTGTCGAAGGCCTCGTCCTTCGCCCAGAGGCCGATCTCTCCCATCTGGCGGCCGACGACGTCGAGCTCGGCACGGCCGAAGGTCGTCCGGAACGCATCGTTGACCGCGATGAAGGTGAAGTCGGATGCCTTGAGGAGGATCGTCGCGGAGGGCGAAGACTTGAACGCCTTCTCGAACCGCTCCTCGCTGTCGCGAAGCGACGCCTCCGCCTTCTTCTGCCGTTCCAGATCGGCGAAGGTGAAGAGCATGCAGGCCTCGTCGCCGACCTCTAGCGGCTGGCCGGCGACGATGACCCACTTGGCACTGCCATCCGGAAGGTCGATCCGCGCTTCCATCTGGGGAATGGTCTCGCCGAGGCTGAGGCGCTCGATGGCGAGCCCACGTCTTTCCGCGTCCTTGAACAGATCGATCTCGTAGGTCGTGCGACCGAGCAGCTGCTCTTTGCGATACCCGGTCATCTCGATGAAGCCCTGGTTCACCTTGACGTAGCGAAGGTCGGTGAGGCGGCAGATGATCGCCGGCGCCGGGTTTGCGGCAAACGTCTTTTGGAACCGCTCTTCCGCCTGGAACCGGTCGGTCGCATCCTTGAGGATCAGCACCAGGCAATCGGGGTTGCCGTCGGTGTCGTTGATGATGAGACTCCGGATGCGATGCACCCATTGCGGCTTGTTCTTGCCGGCTGGGGTCACTTCGACGACGACATCATCGAACCGCTCGCCGCCGACCACACGTTCGATCGGGTAGCGTCCCTCCTCGATGTGATGGTTGTTGCGGTATTGCAGCTGAAAATTGGCGCGATATGCGGCGACGGATTCGCCGAGCGCCTCGACCCGCTCGATCCCGTGCATCGCGAGCGCGGCGTCGTTGGCCCAGGCGATCGACTGATCGGGTTCGATGAGGATCACACCGTCGGTGAGGCCAGCTATGATGAGCTGCAGCTGGCTTCGATTGACGCTCTGATCCATCTGCTTCCTCGAAGAGCGATGTCGCCCAAGACGGGCACCTAATGCGCAAGAATACTAATGCAATGGTGCGGGCATACCAGTGGCCGCGGAGCCAGCGCGACGCGCTTCGGTGGCGCCGCCTCGACCATCGGCCGCCCCTTCTCCGGGCGCGCACACCACGATCCCGGAGGGCGCGATGCTGGAGTTGCGACGCCGATCTCTCGGCCTGAATGGGCCTGTCCGTCATTCCCGGGGCGCGTGGAGCGCACCTAAATCAGTTTGTATCGAAACGGGATTGCGACAGTCTGTGGGCACGATTGTTCGCCGGTAGCGGAAAGACGGCGCCCGGCGTCGGCGCACGACGATCCTCGAAGGCGCGATGGGTCTTGTGGTGTTCTTCGTCTACGCGACGCTGATTTTCAGCCTTGAGGGCCCTCATTCCGGAGCGGAGCAGCCGAACCCGGTGTGTATCAAACCAATGCTGCATCAGCTGCTCCGGCCAACTTCAAATCTCCTTCGATCCGGCAAAGCTTCGCGGTCGGATGGTTGTCCCCACAAGGGGGAAGGGAAGCTGTTGGCAGCGCCTGGCTCCATTGCCGATCTCCGTAGACGACAGCTAGGGAAAGTGCTCAGCGCCGGGTCGATGCCGTATGCCGACCCTCGGGGCGGAATGAGCATCGCCAACCGCCGTTGTCAGCGAACCGCGACATGCGCCGGCCCGTGTCGCGGTTCCGCGACAGGGCGCGCTCTGGTGTCAGGGAACCGCGACCCGGGCGCAGCCCGGTGTCGACGAACCGTGACAGGGCCGCGATTGCGCGTCGCGGAACCGCGACATGCCCACGGCATAGGCCGCCCGAAAGCGGCGGATCGACAGCGATTCGCCTTTCGGTTATAATACCGCAATGTCGCGCGGCCTGCCACAGCGCGACTCGCTTGACCCTGGCGCGCGATGCAGCTCAGCTTCGCGGGCCGCGATCGGCGCGGCGCCCGGAACTGATCGCACCATGAACCTCAAGACTCCGCTCCTCGTCCTGTCCGCCAGCTTGGCCGCCGCGCTCGCCCTCGCGCTGCCGGCGCACGCCCAGTCGCCGGCCCCCGCCGCGCCGGCCATGAAGTCGTCGCCCTCGATGATGAAGTCGTCGCCGTCGATGATGAAGGCCTCGCCCAAGACGGCGCCGCTCGACCTCAACACGGCGTCGGAAGACGAGCTCAAGGCGCTGAAGGGCGTCGGCGACGTGCGCGCCAAGGCGATCATCAAGGGCCGCCCCTGGAAGGGCAAGGACGACCTCGTCGCCAAGGGCATCCTGCCGCAGAAGACCTACGACGGGATCAAGGACAAGATCATCGCCAAGCAGAAGTAGGGGCTCACCCCTCCTGGGCGAACCGGCCGAGCACGGCGAGCACGGCCTCGCCGTAGCTCGCGATCTTGGCCGGCCCGATGCCGTGCAGGCGCCCGAGATCGACCGCGTCGCGCGGCCGCCCAGAGGCGATCGCGCGCAGCGTGCGGTCGTTGAAGACGACGTAGGGCGGCACCTTCTGCGTCCGCGCGACCTCGGTCCGCCACGCCTTGAGCTTGGCGAAGAGCCGCGCATCGTCCGTCGTCAGCGCCGGCTCGTCGCCGCCCGATGCCGGCACCTCCCCGCGCGGCGCCGCGTCGCCACCGCGCGCGACGCCGGCGAGCGCCGCACGGGCCGCCCGCCCCTTACGCGTCGCGGGCTCGGCGGCAACGAGATCGAGCTCGGCCTCGCCCTTCAGCACCGCGCGGCCGGCGTCGGTGACCATCCAGCGGCCTTCCTCCTCGTCCTGCACGATCAGCCCGGCCGCCTGGATCTGCCGGAACACGCTGCGCCATTCGGCGGATGTGAACTCGCCGCCGACGCCGAAGGTCGGCAGGTCGTCGTGGCCGTGCCGCGAGATCGCGTCGGTGGCGTTGCCGATCAGCAGGTTGGCGAGGTGGCCGGGGTAGAAGCGCCCGGCCGTGCGCAGCACCGCCGACATCGCCTTCTGCGCCGCGACCTTGCCGTCGAACATCGCATGCGCGCCGTCGCACATGTCGCAGAACCCGCAGGCCGGCCCGATCTCGCCGAAGGCGGCGAGCAGCGTCTGGCGGCGGCAGCGCGGCGTCTCGCAGAGCGCGAGCAGGGCCGAGAGGCGCCGGCGCTCGACGGCCTTGTGGCCGGGGCCGGCGTCGGAGAGCGCGATCTGGCGCTCGCGCAGCCGGACATCCCCCTCGCCCCACAGCATCATCGTGTCCGAGCGCTGCCCGTCGCGGCCGGCGCGGCCGATCTCCTGATAATAGCCCTCGACCGAGCCCGGCAGGTCGGCGTGGCAGACGAAGCGCACGTCCGGCTTGTCGATCCCCATGCCGAAGGCGATGGTGGCGACCACCACCACGCCCTTGTTGCGCAGGAACTCGTCCTGGTGGGCGTGGCGCAGGTGCGGCTCCATGCCGGCGTGGTAGGGCAGCGCCCAGGTACCGTCCTTGGCGAGCGCCTCGGCGAGCTTCTCCACGCCCTTGCGCGAGGCGGCATAGACGATGCCGGCCTGGCCCTTGTGCCCCTTGAGGAACGTCCTGATCTGGCCGAGCGCATCGCCTTTGCGGGCAATGGAGAGGTGCAGGTTCGGCCGGTCGAACGAGCGCACGAAGCGCCGCGGCGCCCGGCGGAACAGCTTTGCGACGATCTCCTCGCGCGTCGCATGGTCGGCCGAGGCGGTGACGGCGAGGATCGCGGGATCGCCCAGTGCGTCCGCCGCGGCGCGCAGCTCCATATATTCCGGGCGGAAGTCGTGCCCCCATTGCGAGACGCAATGCGCCTCGTCGATGGCCAGCCGGTCACAGCCGGCCTCGCGCAGCAGTCCGATCGTGCCGGGCCGCAGAAGCCGCTCCGGCGAGACATAGATGAGCCGCAGCGCGCGCCGGCGCAGCGCGGCCTCGACGTCGGCCGCCTCGGCGGGCGTGTTGCCCGAGTGCAGGCCGCCCGCCGCCACGCCCTTGGCCTGGAGCGCGCCGACCTGGTCGCGCATCAGCGCGATCAGCGGCGAGACGACGACGGTAAGGCGATGGCCCATGACGGCAGGGAGCTGGTAGCAGAGCGACTTGCCGGCGCCGGTCGGCATGACCGCGAGCACGTCCTCGCCGGCGAGCACCGCGGCCACCACCTCGCCCTGGCCGGGCTTGAGCTCGGCGAAGCCGAATACGCGGTGCAGCGCGTCGAACGCGTCCGGCGGCGGGGCGGCGGTCTCGATGTTCGCTTGTTCTGGGCTCAAGAGGCGCACCGTTGTTCGGCCCGGTCCAGGCCGGCCTCGAGGTTGATCAGCCAGCGCTTGGCCGGCAGGCCGCCGGCAAAGCCGGTGAGGCTCCCGTCGGCGCCGACGAGACGATGGCAGGGCACGACAATCGACAGAGGGTTGCGGCCGTTCGCGGCGCCCACGGCGCGCGCCGCCGGGCATCCGAGCTGAGCGGCGATCTCGCCGTAGGTGCGCGTCTGGCCATACGGGATGTCGACGAGCGCCTGCCAGACGCTGCACTGGAAGGGCGTGCCGCGAAAATCGAGCGGCAGGGTGAAGCGATCGAGCGCCCCGTCGAGGAAACGCTCGAGCTGCCGCCGCGCCTCGGCGAGAATCGCGCTGTCCGGCGCTTTCGCGATGGCGTCGAGCGGCGCCAGCCGCACCCGGCTGCCGTCCTCGTCCTGCCACAAGACCGCGACCAGACCTGCCTCCGAGGCGACCAGTGTCAGCTTTCCAAAGGGCGACGGCATCGTCGTCCTGACCAGACTCATCGACTTTCCCTGCGTTGACGCATCGTCAATTTTCAACGGCTACGCTCGAAGTACACGCTTTCTCAAGGTTGCACGGCAAAAGCTATTCGCGACAGCGAGCAGGACATTATGGACCAGCCCATTTCCCTCGGTATCGGTTCGCACGTCGGACGCGTCTCCTCGGTGCGCGGCTCGCGCGCGACGATCGATCTCGACGCTTCGCGCGGCGAGCGCATCACGGTCGGCGCCTTCCTCGCGATCCAGGCCGGCGACGCGCGACCGGTCGGCATGATCACCGAAATCGCGAGCGTCCCGTCCCCCGAATCGGGCGCCACGCCGCGGGCGACCGCGACCGTCGACCTCGTCGGCGAGATCGTCATCGGGAGCGATGGCGTCACGTCGTTCCGCCGCGGTCTCGCGAGCTACCCCAACATCGGCGACGAGGCCTCGGTGCTGCCCCGCGACGGCATCGGCCTGATCTATGGCCGGCGCGCCGAGCGCTCGATCTCGATCGGCCGGCTCTACAACGATCCCTCGATCGAGGCGCATGTCGACGTCGACGCCCTCCTCAACCGGCATTTCGCCGTCCTCGGCTCGACCGGCGTCGGCAAGTCGAGCGGCGTCGCCGTCATGCTGCGCGAGATCCTCGGCGTGCGGCCTGACCTGCGCATGTTCGTGCTCGACAGCCACAACGAATACGGCCGCTGCTTCGGCGACATGGCCAATGTCGTCAATCCCCGCGCATCGAAGCTGCCGTTCTGGCTGTTCAACTTCGAGGAAGTGGTCGACGTCATCTACGGCGGTCGCCCCGGCCTTGACGAGGAGCTCGAGATCCTCGCCGAGCTGATCCCGATCGCAAAGAGCCAGTATCTTCAGTACAAGAGCTCGGACCGCCTCTCGCTGAAGCGCTTCGATCCGCGCTCGACCGGCTACACGGTCGACACGCCGGTCCCCTATCTGCTGCAGGACCTGATCTCGCTCATCGACGAGCGCATGGGCAAGCTCGAGAACCGCTCGAGCCGGATGAACTACCATCGTCTGATCACCCGCATCGAGACGATCCGCAACGACCCGCGCTACGACTTCATGTTCGAGAACGCCAACGTCGGCGGCGACACGATGGCGGAGCTCCTGAACCAGCTGTTCCGCATCGACATGCAGGGCAAGCCGATCACCGTCATGCAGCTCGCCGGCCTGCCGGTCGAGGTGATGGACGCGGTGGTCTCGGTGCTGTGCCGCCTGGCCTTCGATTTCGGGCTGTGGAGCGACGGCGCGATCCCGCTGCTCTTCGTCTGCGAGGAGGCGCATCGCTACGCCTCGATCGATCATTCGATCGGCTTTGCCCCCACGCGCCGCGCGATCTCGCGCATCGCCAAGGAAGGCCGCAAGTACGGTGTCTTCCTCGGCCTCGTCTCGCAGCGCCCGGCGGAGCTCGACCCGACCATCATCTCGCAATGTGCGACGCTGTTTGCCATGCGCATGGCCAACGAGCGCGACCAGGCGCTGCTGCGCTCGGCGGTCAGCGACGACACGGCCGACCTGCTCGACTTCATCCCGACGCTCGCGACCCGCGAGATCATCGGCATCGGCGAGGCCGTGCCGCTGCCGACCCGCATGACCTTCCGCACACTGCCGGACCATCTGCTTCCGCATAGCGAGGCGATCGGCACCTGGTCGCTGGAAGTCGAGCGGCGCGTCGGGCTCGACTTCGTGCAGGAGGTCGTCGACCGCTGGCGGCGCGCCGCGACCGACCGCAAGCCGCGCCAGGAAGAGGTGCCCGCGCCGGCGACCGCACCCGACCCAAGCGCGCTGCAGAGCGCGAGCGCACGCCTCGATCAGGCCAAGTACCAACTTCTGCGACGCTAGCCGATGACGCCAGGGGGGCGCGCCACGATTCCGGACGATCGGACACGCGCCGACGAAGGACGCGATGTGCTGGTCGCGCGCGTGCTCGACAAGCTCCCGCTCGGTCTGGCGATCCACGACCGCGCGGCGGGAACGAGCCTTTTCGCCAACACGATGGCCCTGGCCTTCGCCAAATCGGACGAGACTGACGAACCGCGGCCCTCCGTCGAGGCGGCCCGCCATGTCGTCGAACTCGACGGGCGCAGCTACGACGTCCTGACCCTTACCGATACGACCGAGCGCAACAGGGTCGAGGACGAGCTCGCCAAGCGCGCCTTCTTCGACGACCTGACCGGCCTGCCGAAGACCAACCTGATGCAGCAGACGGTGAACTCGATGATCGCCGAGGGCTCGCTGCCCTTCGCCCTGTCGTTCATCGACGTCGACAATTTCAAGTTCATCAACGACTATTACGGCCACGGCGTCGGCGACCAGCTGCTCGTCAAGATCGCCCGCCGCATCTCGGAAAACTCACGCGGTACCGACCTGCTGGCGCGCGTCGGCGGCGACGAGTTCGTGCTGCTCACCGCCCCCCTGGCCTCGGCCGACGAGGTCGGGCCCGAGGTCGAGCGGCTCTCGTCGCGCTTCCGTGAGCCGTTCTTCGTCGACGGGTTCGAGATTTTCGCGTCGGCCTCGATCGGCGTCAGCTTCTATCCCGCGCACGGGCAGAGCTATGAGATCCTGCGCGCCGCCGCCGACAGCGCGATGTACCGGGTCAAGGAATCCGCCAAAGGCGGCATCCGCCTCTTCGACGCCAACCTCTCCGAGGCGGCGACGGCGCGCATGGAGGTCGAGCAGCGCTTGCGCCTGGCGATCCGCGACCGCAGCTTCTTGTGCGCCTTTCAGCCCAAGGTCGACTTCCGCACCGACGAGATCGTCGGCCTCGAGGTGCTGCTGCGCTGGCGCGACGAGAACGGGATCATCCGCGCGCCCGGCGACTTCATCAAGCTGGCGATCGAGCTCGGCCTGATGGACGAGATCTCGATGATCCTGTTCGACCAGGTGATCAACCAGATCGACGAGATCAACGACGCCTTTGGCCCGAACGCCTCGATCAGCCTGAATGTCGCGGCGAAACAGGCGACCGACCTCGCCTTCATGAAGGCGCTCGTCGAGCACCTCGCGCATACGGGCTACCCCGGCCGGTTCGTGCTCGAGCTGACGGAAGAGGCTTTCCTCTCGAAGGGCGAGTTCCAGAGCCACATCCTGCCGATGTTGCGAGAGCACGGTATCGGCGTCTCGATCGACGATTTCGGCGTCGGCTATTCCTCGCTGTCGACGCTCGCGGAGATCACCGCCGACGAGCTCAAGGTCGATCGCTCGTTCATCACCGGCATCCACATGAAGCCGCGCAACCAGACGATCCTCAAGGTGATCGAGCTGCTCGGCAACGCGCTCAACCTGCGCATCGTCGTGGAGGGCGTCGAGACCTACGAGGAACTCGCCTATCTGCAGGCGGCAACGCGCATCAACGTCGCGCAGGGCTATTATTTCGCCAAGCCGATGTTCCTGACGGAGCCGTCGCGTCCGGGCATCGACGCCGTGCCTCGCGGCGGCCGCGGCCAGCGCGGCAACGTGCGCGGAAGCCACGGGCGCTACTGAGGCGACTCCGCACAAGCGATCGCCCTTCGACCATGACAGGCTGGTGAAACAGGAACCTCATTCGGGGAGACGGCTTTACCTTGGCCGTTGAGGCATGTCGTCGCATGCCCGGCCTTGGGAGGGTCCCATCATGCGAAACTTGATTCTGGCAGTCGCCGGCAGCGCCGCGCTTGTCCTGTCCGTGGCGGGCGCAGAGGCGATGCCGAGCATCGATTCGGCAGCGACGGCGACGGCCGGCGTGCCGCATGTCGAGAAGACCGTCGTGATCGTGCGGCGGACCGTCATCCGCCGTCCGGCGCGCCGCGTCTGCACGACCCGCGTCGGGGCGATGGGCCGCGTGACCAAGGTCTGCCGCTCGGTCTACTAGAGGGCGTCCGCGCCCGGATACGCAAAAGGGCATCGAGCGTGGTGCGCTCGATGCCCTTCGCGTCAGAAGAGTGTCGGGCCCTTAGGCCGCGACGGCTGCGAAGATCGCGTCGATCTTGGCCTTGAGCGTCGCCGCGTTGAACGGCTTGACGATGTAGTGGCTGACGCCGGCACGACGCGCGGCGACGACGTTGTCGGTCTTCGACTCGGCCGTCACCATGATGAACGGGACATCGCCCACGCCACGCATCTCGCGCACCTTCTGGAGCAGCTGGAAACCGGTCATCGGCTCCATGTTCCAGTCGGAGATGATGAGCCCGTAGGACTTCTCCCGGATCTTGCGCAGCGCCTCTTCGCCGTTGGCGGCGTCGTCGACGTTCTCGTAGCCGATCTGCTTCAAGAGATTGCGGATGATGCGAACCATGGTCTGGTAGTCATCTACGACCAGGATCGGCATCGTGGTGTCGGCGGTCATGGCTTGGCTCCCGTGGTCCATCGCCGGTAACTTGCACGCCCGAGGTCGCCGAAATGCGCCCCCGTCGTTCCATCCAGTAGAAGCGAACGCGATTGCGAATTCCTTAAGCGGATCGGTAAAATATCCGAGCAGTGGGGACGCTGCGTCACCAGCGCTGTGCGCTTTGCCGTTATGCTTGACGAGGGGTATCCGCCATTGCAGGGTCCGCGGCGCTCCGGCGACCCGCTTCTCCCAGCCCTTCTTGGTCCGTTTTGGCTGACAACGCACAAGCGCGGCGCTTCGTCGTCGCCGTCGATCCCGAAGGCCCGCCGGCAGGGCTCGTGCACCCGGTGCTCGCGATCGGCAATTTCGACGGCATCCACCGCGGCCACAAGGCGGTGATCGCCCGTGCCAGGGCGCGTGCCGACGCGCTCGCCTGCCCCTGCGCGGCGGTCACGTTCGAGCCGCATCCCAGCGACTATTTCGACGGCCCGGGGACGATCTTCCGGCTGACGCCGAGCTCCGACAAGGCGCGCATCCTCGAAGAGCTTGGCCTCGATGGGATGGTCCTGCTCACCTTCGACAAGGCGATGGCGACGATGCCGGCCGAGAGCTTCGTCGAGGACATCCTGGTGCGGCGGCTCGGCGCCCGCGCCGTCGTCGCCGGCTACGATTTCCATTTCGGCAAGGCACGGTCCGGCACGCCGGCGTTCCTCGAGGCGGCGGGGCGCCGTAACGGCTTCGACGTCGAGATCGTGCCCAAGGTCGACGCCGACGGGGACGGGCCGATCGTCGTCGCCTCCTCGACCGCAACACGCGAGGCCCTGGAGAAGGGCGACGTCGCCCGCGCGACGGCGCTGCTCGGCCATCCCTATGCGATCACCGGCGCCGTGCGCGGCGGCCAGAAGCTCGGCCGCACGCTCGGTTTCCCTACCGCCAACCTCAACGCCGACCCCAGCTGCCGGCTGCGCCACGGCATCTACGCGGTGCGCGCGAGGGTCGACGGGCAGACCTACGATGCGGTCGCAAGCTGGGGACGCCGCCCGACCGTCGAGGTCGACGGCGCAC
This sequence comes from Beijerinckiaceae bacterium, assembly GCA_965277735.1. Lineage (GTDB taxonomy): Bacteria > Pseudomonadota > Alphaproteobacteria > Rhizobiales > Beijerinckiaceae > RH-AL1. The sequence goes on along the minus strand of CBDIDO010000003.1, from coordinate 220,559 downwards.
CGCTGCTCGAGGTGTTCCTGTTCGATTTTTCCGGCGATCTCTACGGGCGCACGCTGCGGGTCGACTTCGTCGCGTACCTGCGCGGCGAGGCCAAGTTCGACTCGCTGGAGGCGATGACGCTCCAGATGCACGCCGACGTCGCCGACGCCAAGGCGGCGCTGGGCCGCTAACCGGAAGGCAGAGCTATTCCGCGTCGCCCAGCGTGGCGATCACCGCGTCGAGCTCGCCGCGCAGCTTGGCGATCTCCCGCTCGCTCATCTGCAGCTGACGCACGATATCGCAGCGCACGCCGAGCGCCTTTTCGCGCAACGCCCTGCCCTCGCTGGTGAGCGAGATCTCGACCTCGCGCTCGTCCTTGGGCCGGCGGCGGCGATTGATCAGGCCCGACGCTTCGAGCCGCTTCAAGACCGGCGTGAGCGTGCCTGAATCGAGATTGAGGCGCTCGCCGATCTCGCTCACCTTGAGCGCGTCGGTCCGCCACAACACGATCATGATCAGATATTGCGGGTAGGTGAGCCCGAGGCCCTCGAGCAGCGGGCGATAGGCCTTCTTGATCGCGTGAGCGGCAGCGTAGAGCGCGAAGCAGAGCTGATTGTCGAGGTCGAGGGGATCGTCGAGCGCTTTGTCGTCAGCCAGCTGATCCATCGCGTCACCACCTGCCGAGCTCGCCACCCGGCTCATCGCGACCGCAAGACGACGGCCGCATGACTTGGGATACGCGGAAACGCCTGTCTTTCCAACAATGTTCGTGCAAATCGCGCCGTCGATCTCCGCTAGCGCGGCAGGACCGTATCGCCCATCAGCGCCTTGTCGACGGAATGCGCGGCTTGCCGCCCCTCGCGGATCGCCCAGACGACGAGCGACTGGCCACGCCGCATGTCGCCGCAGGCGAAGACCTTGTCGACGGAGGAGGCATAGACCTTCTGGTCGGCGACCACGTTGCCGCGCTTGTCGAGATCGACACCGAGGCCGGCGAGCAGACCCTCGGACACCGGCGAGACGAAGCCCATCGCCAGCAGCACGAGGTCGGCGCGCAGGTCGAAGCCCGAGCCCTCGAGCTCGTTCATCTTGCCGTCGACGCGCACGCAGCGCAGCTGCTTGACGTTGCCTTCGCTGTTGCCGACGAATTCCTTGGTCAGGACCGCGAAGTCGCGGTTGGCGCCCTCCTCCTGCGAGGACGAGGTGCGCAGCTTGAGCGGCCAGTCCGGCCACGTCATCAGCTTGTTCTCCTTGGCCGGCGGCTCGGGCATGATCTCGAGCTGCGTGACCGAGAGCGCGCCCTGGCGGATCGAGGTGCCGATGCAGTCGGAGCCGGTGTCGCCGCCCCCAATGACGATGACGTGCTTGCCCGTCGCGAGGACCGGGTCGTTCGACTGGAACGCCTCCTGGCTGACGCGGCGGTTCTGCTGCGGCAGGAAATCCATCGCGAAATGGACGCCGTGCAGGTCGCGGCCGGGGATCGGCAGATCGCGCGGCTTTTCGGCGCCGCCGGCCAGCACGACCGCATCGTAATTGGCGACGAGCCCATCGGGGCTCACGTCGTTGCCGACATGCACGTTGCAATGAAACTTGACGCCCTCCGCCTCCATCTGGCTGACGCGTCGGTCGATGAGGTGCTTTTCCATCTTGAAGTCGGGGATGCCGTAGCGCAGCAGACCGCCGGGCTTGGCGTGCTTCTCGTAGACATGGACCTCGTGCCCGGCGCGCGCGAGCTGCTGCGCGCAGGCGAGCCCGGCCGGTCCGGAGCCGATGATCGCGATCGACTTGCCGGTCTTGCGACCGAACACCTCGGGCTTGACCCAGCCGTTGAGGAAAGCACGGTCGACGATCGAGCATTCGATCGACTTGATCGTTACCGGCTGCTCGGTGAGGTTCAGCGTGCAGGACGCCTCGCACGGCGCCGGGCAGACGCGGCCGGTGAACTCGGGGAAATTGTTGGTCGAGTGGAGGTTGCGCGAGGCCTCCTCCCATTCGCCGCGAAAGACGAGGTCGTTGAAGTCCGGGATCTGATTGTTGACCGGGCAACCATTGTGACAATACGGGATGCCGCAATCCATGCAGCGGGCGCCCTGGTCACGCACCGCCTCCTCGGAGAGCGGGATCATGAACTCCTTGTAGGTGCGGATGCGCTCGGCCGCCGGCAGATAGCGCCGGTCGCGCCGATCGATCTCGAGGAAGCCCGTGATCTTGCCCATACGTTCCCTGCCCGCCCCTAGAACTCGTTCGTGATGCTGTTGTCGGCGCCTAGACGCCGATGTTTTCGAGGATCTGCGCCTCGGTCGTGGCGAGTTTCTCCATCGCCTGACGGTACTCGACAGGCATCACCTTCTTGAACTTTGCCTGCGCGGTGCGCCAGTCGTCGAGCAGGCCCTGCGCCAGGCTCGAGCCCGTATAGGCGACGTGCTTCTCGACGAGATGACGCAGCCGCGCCGCGTCGAACTTGGTGAGATCGCCGACGATCTTCAGCTTGCCCTGCGCGAAGGCCTCGCGCGTCTGGTGGTACATCCCCTCCTGCTCGCCCTCATCGTCGGTGATCGGCTCGAGCTCGACCATCGCCATGTTGGTGCGGCTCTCGAGCGTGCCGTCCGGATCGTAGACGTAGGCGACGCCGCCCGACATGCCGGCCGCGAGGTTGCGCCCGGTCGCACCGAGCACGACGACGACGCCGCCGGTCATGTACTCGAGGCAATGGTCACCGGTGCCCTCGACCACCGAGACGGCGCCCGAGTTGCGCACGCCAAAGCGCTCGCCGGCGACGCCGCGGAAGTAGGTCTCGCCGTCGGTCGCGCCGTAGAGCGCGGTGTTGCCGACGATGATCGAGTGCTCCGGCACGATGTTGCACTTGGCGTGCGGGCGCACGACGAGGCGGCCGCCCGACAGGCCCTTGCCGACGTAGTCGTTGGCCTCGCCCTCGAGCTCGAGCGTCACGCCCTTGGCGAGGAACGCACCGAAGCTCTGGCCGGCGGTGCCGGTCAGCTTCACGACGATCGTGTCGTCGGGGAGCCCCGTCTCGCCATGCGCGAGCGCGATGCGGCCGGACATCATGGCGCCGGTCGTCCGGTCGACGTTGACGATGCGCTCCTCGATCACGACCTTCTCGCCGCTCTCGATCGCGCCTTTGGCCTTCTCGATCAGACGGCGGTCGAGCACGTTCTCCAGCTTGTGGTCCTGCGCATCCGTATGGAAGATCGGGTCGCCCTCGGTCCCCTTCGGCTTGGTGAAGAGCTTGGAGAAGTCGAGCCCCTTGGCCTTCCAGTGCTCGATCACCTTGGCGCGGTCGAGCATCTGCATCTGGCCGATCATCTCGTCGATGCGTCGGTAGCCCATCGCCGCCATCAGCTCGCGGACTTCCTCGGCGACGAAGAAGAAGAAGTTGATGACGTGCTCGGGCGTGCCGACGAAGCGCTTGCGCAGCACCGGGTCCTGCGTCGCGACGCCGACCGGGCAGGTGTTGAGATGGCACTTGCGCATCATAATGCAGCCGGCCGCGATCAGCGGCGCGGTGGCGAACCCGAACTCGTCGGCACCGAGCAGCGCGCCGACGATCACGTCGCGACCGGTGCGCAGGCCGCCGTCGACCTGCACGGCGATGCGCGAGCGCAGCCGGTTCATGACCAGCGTCTGATGCGTCTCGGCAAGGCCGATCTCCCACGGCGAGCCGGCGTGCTTGATCGAGGTCAAGGGCGAAGCCCCGGTGCCACCCTCGAAGCCCGAGATCGTCACGTGGTCGGCGCGCCCCTTCGAGACGCCGGCGGCGACGGTGCCGACGCCGACCTCGGAGACGAGCTTCACCGAGACCCAGGCCTCGGGGTTTACGTTCTTCAGGTCGTAGATGAGCTGCGCCAGATCTTCGATCGAGTAGATGTCGTGATGCGGCGGCGGCGAGATCAGGCCGACGCCGGGTGTCGAATGGCGCACCTTGGCGATCACCGCATCGACCTTGTGGCCGGGCAGCTGGCCGCCTTCGCCGGGCTTCGCGCCCTGCGCCATCTTGATCTGCAGCATGTCGGCGTTGACAAGATATTCCGCCGTGACGCCGAACCGGCCCGAGGCGACCTGCTTGATCGCGGAGCGCATCGAATCGCCGTTCGGCAGCGGCTTGAAGCGATCGGATTCCTCGCCGCCCTCGCCGGTGTTCGACTTGCCGCCGATGCGATTCATCGCGATCGCGAGCGTCGTATGCGCCTCACGCGAAATCGAGCCGAAGCTCATCGCGCCGGTCGCGAACCGCTTGACGATGTCCTTGGCCGGCTCGACCTCTTCGAGCGGCACGGGCTGACGCCCGTCCTCCTCGGCGGTCTTGATGCGGAACAGGCCGCGGATCGTCAGCAGCCGATCGTCCTGCTCGTTCAGGATCTTGGCGTACGCGCGATACTTGTCGAGCGCGTGGGCGCCGGGCTCGGCGCGCACGGCGTGCTGCAGCAGCGACACCGACTCCGCCGTCCACGAATGCGCCTCGCCGCGCACGCGGACCTGGTAATTGCCGCCGACGTCGAGCGCCGCCTTGTAGACCGGCGAGTCGCCGAAGGCGTCGCGATGGCGCGTCGCGCTCTCCTGCGCGACCTCGGCAAGGCCGACGCCGCCGATGCGGCTCGCGGTGCCGGTAAAGTACTGCTTCACGAAATCGTCGGCGAGGCCGACGGCATCGAAGATCTGCGCGCCGCAATAGGACTGGTAGGTCGAGATGCCCATTTTGGACATGACCTTGAGCAGGCCCTTGCCGATCGCCTTGATGTACTGCGCGATCGCCTTCGGCGCGTTGATCGCCTCCGGGAAGGTCTTGCCCATCGAGGCCAGCGTCTCGAAGGCAAGATAGGGATTGATCGCCTCCGCGCCGTAGCCGGCGAGCAGCGCGAAATGATGCACCTCGCGCGCCTCGCCCGTCTCGAGGACGAGACCGACCGACGTGCGCAGCCCGGTGCGGATCAGGTGATGATGCACCGCCGCCGTCGCCAGCAGCGCCGGGATCGGTATCCGATCGGCGCCGACGAGACGGTCGGACAGGATGATGATGTTGTAGCCGCCCGACACCGCCTGGTCGGCGCGCGTGCAAAGGCGATCAAGCGCCGCCGCCATGCCCTCCGCGCCCGACTGCGAGGCGTAGGTCATATCTAGCGTCTTGGTGTCGAACGAATCCTCCATCGTGCCGATCGAGCGGATCTTCTCGAGGTCCTCGTTGGTGAGGATCGGCTGGCGGACCTCGAGGCGCTTCTTCTTCGAGTTGCCCTTGTGGTCGAGGATGTTCGGCCGCGGCCCGATGAACGACACGAGGCTCATGACGAGCTCCTCGCGGATCGGGTCGATCGGCGGGTTCGTCACCTGCGCGAAGTTCTGCTGGAAGTAGGTGAAGAGCAGCTTCGACTTCGACGAGAGCGCCGAGATCGGCGTGTCCGTGCCCATCGAGCCGTTGGCTTCGGCGCCGGTCACCGCCATCGGCGTCATCAGGAGGTTCAGATCCTCCTGCGTGTAGCCGAAGGCCTGCTGGCGATCGAGCAGCGAGACGTCGCCGCGGGTCACGCGCGCCTCGACGCTGTTCAGCTCCTCGAGCTGCAGCTGCGTGCGGTCGACCCACTTTTTGTAGGGGTGGAGCGCGCAGATCTCCTTCTTGATGTCGGCATCCGAGATGATGCAGCCCTTCTCGAGGTCGACGAGCAGCATCTTGCCCGGCTGCAGGCGCCACTTCTGGACGATGTCTTCTTCGGGGATCGGCAGCACGCCGGCCTCCGACGCCATGACGACGAGGCCGTCCTTGGTGACGAGGTAGCGCGCCGGACGCAGGCCGTTGCGGTCGAGCGTCGCGCCGATCTGGCGGCCGTCGGTGAAGGCGACGGCGGCAGGGCCGTCCCACGGCTCCATCATCGAGGCGTGATATTCGTAGAAGCGCTTGCGCTCCTCATCCATCAGCGGATTGCCGGCCCAGGCCTCGGGGATGAGCATCATCATCGCGTGGGTCAGCGAGTAGCCGCCCATCACCAGGAACTCGAGCGCGTTGTCGAAGCAGGCGGTGTCCGACTGTCCTTCGTAGGAGATCGGCCACAGCTTCTCGATGTCCTCGCCGAACAGGTCGGACGAGACCGAGGCCTGGCGCGCCGCCATCCAGTTGACGTTGCCGCGCAGCGTGTTGATCTCGCCGTTGTGCGCCACGTAGCGATACGGGTGCGCCAGCTGCCACGACGGGAACGTGTTGGTCGAGAAGCGCTGGTGGACGAGCGCCAGCGCCGTCTTCAGCCCTGGGTCGCGCAGGTCGTCGAAATAATCGCCGAGCTGACCGGCGAGCAGCAGGCCCTTGTAGACGATCGTCCGCGACGACATCGACACGTTGTAATAGCCGGCGTAACGCGGGTCCTTGCAGGCGAAGACCGCGTTCGACATCTGCTTGCGCAGGATGAAGAGACGGCGCTCGAAAGTGTCCTGGTCGCTGTGCGTCGGGCCGCGACCGATGAAGACCTGGCGGGTGAGCGGCTCGCTCGGCTTGACGCTCTCGCCGAGCTTCGTCGAGTCGACCGGCACGTCGCGCCAACCGAGCAGGCGGAAGCCTTCGGCGGCGATCGTCTCCTCGACGATCCCGGCGATCTCGGTAGCGGCCTCGCGGTCCTTCGGCACGAACATGACGCCGATCGCGTACTCGCCTTCCGCCGGCAGCTTGAAGCCGAGCCGCTCGGTCTTCTCGACGAAGAATTCGTGCGGGAGTTGCAGCAGCATGCCGCAGCCGTCGCCGGCTTTGGGGTCCGCCCCCGTCGCGCCGCGATGGTCGATGTTGAGCAGGATCTGAAGACCCTTCTCGACGATCTCGTGCGACTTCTCGTTGTGCATGTTGGCGACGAAGCCGACGCCGCAGGAATCGTGCTCCTTCGACGGGTCGTAGAGTCCCTGCGCTTCCGGGATGCCGGGATCGCGATAGACGATGTCGCGGCAGACTGCCGGGTCGTGCGGTGCGCGCGCCATCGGCGACGCCGCGAGCTTGCCGCGCGGTTCAGCGCGACCGTCGTCGTTGGTCCAGCTGGCGATCGAGTCTTGAGCCTTCATCCGTCCACCCCAACCCGGTCCGAAACGCAGCGAGACAGAGGACGAAGATTGGTCAGCAATCCTGTCCTATCTCGGCGACATTTGGCAGAAACGGCTAGATCTTACAAGCGTGCGGAATGGCACCTGCAAGCCCGATGCCGATCAGATGCGAGCCCTGAGATCAAGTCAACACGGCGCGCCCCTTTGCGGGCGTGCGCACAAGGGCTTGCAGCGCACCGGCCCTGCGGCGATAAGGGGCGCATGGAACCCTTGAAGATCGTCGCCGGCGTCGAGAGCGACCTGCAGGTGGTGATGATCGCGCTCGGCGAGCAAGCGCGCGCCGCAGCGCGCCAGCTCGCGTTGGCCTCGGATGCAGCGCGGACCAAGGCGCTGCGCGTTGCCGCCACCACAGTGCGCGAGCGGGCGGACGACATCCTCACTGCCAATGCGCTCGATGTCGCCGAGGCGCGCCAGCGCGGCACCGCGCCGGCCTTCATCGAGCGCCTCGTGCTCGACGAAGGGCGCATCGAAGGCGTGGCGCGCGGCCTCGACGCGATCGCCGCGCTGCCCGACCCGATCGACCGCGTGCTCGACACGTTCAAGCGCCCGAATGGTCTCGTCATCGAGCGCGTCTCCGTGCCGCTCGGTGTCATCGGCATCATCTATGAGAGCCGGCCGGCCGTGACGGCCGACGCCGGCGCGCTCTGCCTCAAGGCCGGCAACGCCGCGATCCTGCGCGGCGGCTCGGAGAGCTTTCATTCGACCAGCCTCATCCACGCCTGCCTCGTCGAGGGCCTGCGTGCGGCGGCCTTGCCCGAAGCGGCGATCACGATGGTGCCGGTGCGCGACCGCGCCGCCGTCGGCATGATGCTCGCGGGCCTCGACGGCACCGTCGACGTCATTGTGCCGCGCGGCGGCCGCAGCCTCGTCGACCGCGTGCAATCCGAGGCGCGCGTCCCGGTCTTCGCGCATCTCGAGGGCGTCAATCACGTCTATGTCGAGCGCTCTGCGCAGCGAACCAAAGCGATGGCGATCGTGCGCAACGCCAAGCTGCGGCGCACCTCGATCTGCGGCGCCGCCGAGACGCTACTCGTCGACCGCGCGTCGCCGCTGCACCGCGACCTCGTGATGATGATGCTCGACGCCGGCTGCGAGATCCGCGGCGACGCCGCCACCGCCCGCATCGATCCGCGCGTCGTGCCTGCGACGAAGGCCGACTGGGCCGCCGAATATCTCGATGCGATCCTCGCGGTGAAGCTCGTCGACGGCGTCGACGAGGCGATCGGCCACATCGAGCGCTTCGGCTCGCGCCACACCGACTGCATCGTCACCGAGAGCCAGGCCGCAGCGGACAAGTTCCTGCGCGAGGTCGACAGCGCCATCGTGATGCACAACGCCTCGACCCAGTTCGCCGATGGCGGCGAATTCGGCTTCGGCGGCGAGATCGGCATCGCCACGGGGCGCCTCCACGCGAGGGGCCCGGTCGGCGTAGACCAGCTTGCGACCTTCAAGTACCGAGTCCACGGCAACGGCCAGATCCGACCCTGAGCCCTCGCTCGCCCCGATCCCCTCGAAAGGGTTCGCCGGGTTGCCGCCAGTGGCGCGCGACCAGCGCGTTGGCTTGTTCGGCGGCAGCTTCAACCCGCCGCACGAAGGTCATCGCGCCGCGAGCCTGATTGCGCTGCGTCGCCTCGAGCTCGACTGGATCTGGTGGCTCGTCTCGCCGGGCAACCCGTTGAAGGACACGAGCGCCCTGCCGCCCGTGGCCGAGCGGATCGACGCCGCCTGCCGCGCGGCGTCGCATCCGCGCATTCTGGTCACGGGTTACGAGCAGGCCCTCGGGTCGCCGTTCACTTGCGACACGGTCGCCACCCTGAGCGCACGCCACCCGTCCGTCCGTTTCGTGCTGCTGATGGGCGCCGATTCCTTCGCCGACCTGCACCTGTGGAAGCAGTGGCGGCTGATCGTCGACACGATGCCGATCGGCGTTGTCGACCGGCCGGGCTCGACTCTGCGCGCGGCCCAAGGTCGCGCCGCCGGCGCGCTGGCCGGGCGCCGGCTCGAAGAGAGCGACGCGGCGAAGCTCGCGACGTCGCCACCGCCGGCCTACGTGATCCTGCACGACAAGCGCTCGTCGCTGTCCTCGACGGCGCTGCGTGACGGCGCGCCGTAGCCGCGCTCGGCGAACTACGATGGGGCGCTCGAGGCGTTCGGAGAAAACTGAGACGCGCCGGCAGCATGAGGTGTGCTGAAAAGCGCGTCGACATTTACCTGCATATACAGATAATGTCCAGATCCGCTGGAGTCGCCCGATGAGCCTCGTCGAAGAGCATCCCACCATTCGCGCCGTCCGCGAGAGACCCGCCGCGCCGCCGCCGCCCGAGCGCCTGACGAAGGATTGGCTCCGACAGCTCTGCCTCGACGCCGGCGCCGACGACGTCGGTTTCGTCGCGATCGATCGCGCCGAAATCGCCGGCGAGCGGCCGCACATCCTGAACGCCCTGCCCGGCACGCGGACGCTGATCAGCATCGTCACGCGCCTGCATCGCGAGGACATCCGCACGCCCGTGCGCTCGGTCGGCAATCTCGAGTTCCATCGCGCCTATCACAACATCAACGACGTGGCGCACACGATCGCCACCGGCCTCGAGCAGGCCGGCATCCGCGCGCTCAACCCCTCGGCCGGCTTTCCGATGGAGATGGACCGGTTCCCAGGCCGCATCTGGGTCGTCGCGCACAAGCCCCTCGCCGTCGCCGCCGGCCTCGGCCAGATCGGCATCCACCGCAACGTCATCCACCCAATCTTCGGCAGCTTCGTCAATCTCGCAACGATCCTCGTCGCTTGCGCGATCGACGAGGAGACCATGCCGGTCGCCTTCAATCCGTGCCTGGAATGCAAGCTCTGCGTCGCAGCCTGCCCGGTCGGCGCGATCGAGCCCGACGGATACTTCAATTTCTCCGCCTGCATGACGCACAATTATCGAGACTTCATGGGCGGCTTCATGGATTGGACCGAAACGATCGCAGACGCCAAGGACGGCATGGCGTTGCAGAAGACGCACAAGCCTTCGGAGGAGGCCTCGATGTGGCAGAGCCTCTCGTTCGGCGCCAATTACAAGGCCGCCTATTGCGTGGCCGTCTGCCCCGCCGGAGAGGACGTGATCGGACCCTATATCGCCGACAAGGGCGGCTTCAAACGCGACGTAATGAAACCCCTCACCGAGAAGATCGAGCCGGTCTACGTGGTGGCCGGGACGGACGCGGAGGCGCATGTCGCCAAGCGCTTTCCCCACAAATCGCCGCAGCGCGTGCGCAACACGCTGCGGCCACAGAATATCCCCGGCCTGTTGCTCGGCATGAAACTCACGTTCCAGCGCGCCAAGGCGGTCGGCCTGTCGGCGACCTACCATTTCATCTTTACCGGCAAAGTGCCGCACGAGGCGACGATCCGCATCCACGAGCGGACGTTGACAGTCGACACGGGCCTTGCCGGCTCACCCGATTGCGTCGTGCGCGTCGACAGCGTCGCCTGGCTGCAGTTCATCCGCAAGGAGCGCGGCATCGCCAGCCTGCTGCTGACGCGAAAGCTCCGGCTGAAGGGGTCGCCGCGCTGGCTGCTCGCCTTCGGCCGCTGCTTTCCGTGAGGCGTGCATGCCTGGAAAGTCCGTCAAAACACCTATCTTCACGATCGCCGGGGTCGACATCCGCGATGTCGGTGGCTGCAGCTGCCTGCGCCTGCGCATGGCGACGCGACGTATCACGCAGCTCTACGAGACCTGCCTCGCGCCCACCGATCTGACGATCGGGCAATTCGGTGTGCTGGCCAACCTGTTCGGCGCGGCAGCGACGGGTGCGGCAGGCGTACCGATCGGCACGCTCGCCGAACGCCTCGGCGTCGATCCGACGACGTTGAAGCGAACGCTCGGCCCTCTGGTCGGCGACGGGCTTGCCGCGGCGGCGACCGACGAAACCGACCGCCGCGTGCGGCTGATCCGGCTGACGGATGCCGGCCGCGCCCGGCTCGAACAGGCGGTCCCGTTGTGGCAGCGCGCGCAAAGCCAGCTCGAGGCGGCGCTCGGCGCCGGGACGCGAGACGCGCTCGATCGCATCGTGGGGCAGGCTTACGAAAAAGCCGTGCCTCGCGCTTGATGAGAAGCGGCCGCGTGTCGGCCTCAGAGCCGCGCCAGCAGCTCTCGCTTCTTTTCGGCGAACTCCGACTCGCTCAAGATTCCCTTGCGCTGCAGTGCGTGCAGGCGTTCGAGCAGATCCAGCACGTCGCCCTCGCGCGGTTCCGGCACCTGCGCGGGGACGGCGTCCCGCTGCGAGCCTGGAAGAGAGGTGGCCGGCGTCGCCTCCCGCTGCGTCGGCTGGTTGTCGATGGCGACGCGCTCGAGATCGTGCAGCGCGACGGTCCCGAGCTCGCTCGTGAAGCGAAGATCGCTGCCGTGACCCTGCTGCTGCGAGACGCCATGGATGCGGTGCTCGCCGGTATCATACAGCTCGACGCGGTCGCCGTGCCCGATGGCGAGCCGCCGTGTGGCCGGAAAGAAGGCATAGCGCCGGTCGTTCTGCGCGCCGCTCGCGCTCGGCCGGCCGCAGCCGGCAGGCCACCAGGCGCCGGCCTCGCTGGACCTGCGCTCCTCGCGCATCAGAGCCGGTTGGCCGAGCAGCGCCGCGGTGTCGCGGCAGAGCCCGTCGATGCGCGCCTTCAAGGCGTTGTTGAACATGTCGCCGACCATGATCATGCCGCCGCGCGACCATTGTCCCATGCCGCCGAGATCCGGATGGGAGAACTGTGCCTGATCGCCGCCACCGCGCTCCAGCGCATAGAGCAGCACGAGCACGGCCTCCGGCGAGACGTCGTGGCGGCGCGCCAGCGCCTCGACCTCGGCGCGGCCCTCGTCGGTCAGCATGTCGCTCCTGTCGGTGACCATCAAACCACCTTCAGATCATCGAGCCGCACCTCGCCGCTGTTGGTCGCGAAGGTCGGCGAGCCGCTGTTCTGCTGCGAGACGCCGGTGATGTCGTGATCGCCGCTGTCGTAGGTCGTCCGCTTGCCGTCGCGCTCGATCAGCAGCCGGCGCGACTTCGGAAAGAACGCGTAGCGCATGTCGTTCTGCCCGCCGGTCGACGACGGCTCGCCGAGATCGGCCGGCCACCACGCATCGCCGAAATCCATCGGCTCCATGGGTTTCATGGGCTCCATCGGCTTCATCGGCTTCATCGGTTCCATTGGCTTCATGATTCAGCACCTTCTTCGTTTCGAAGCCTGAGGTTCAGGCTGTCTCGACGGCGACAAGCGCTTCGCCTTCGGAAGGTTCTCGTTTTTCCACCTTCACGCACCAACCCGGCTCGAATTCCCAGACCTCTTCTTCGGGAACGGCCTGATCCGGGAGGAGGCGATAACGGGACGCGCCGATGTGCTCGGCGAGCACAGGACGCCAGACGCGGACGACCTCGTTTATCACTCGAACGTAGATCGTCGCCGTCATCGGTGGCTCGAACGGAAATGAAACGGCCGCCGGAACCGGCGGCCGTCTCGATCAATGCAGCGCGCGCGAGCCGGGTTCGCGCGGCGCGGCCGCCACGCCCGGTATGTCGCCGATGATCAGCCCGTCCGGGCCGGCACCGATCGTCACTTCCGCGCCATCGCGCACCTCGCCGGCGAGCAGCTTCTCGGCGAGCGGGTCCTGCACCGCCTTCTGGATCGCCCGCTTCAGCGGCCGCGCCCCGTAGGCCGGGTCGTAGCCCTTCTCGGCGAGCCACGCGCGCGCGTCCGGCGAGAGGTCGAGCACGATCTTGCGGTCCTCCAGCAGCTTGGCGAGCCGGGCGAGCTGGATGTCGACGATCGCGCCCATGTCCTGCCGCCGCAGGCGGTGGAACAGGATGATCTCGTCTATGCGGTTGAGGAATTCCGGCCGGAAGTGCGCGCGCACCGCCGTCATCACCTCCTCGCGCACGGCGGCCGAATCCTCGCCCTCCTTCTGCATGACGAGATAGTCGGCGCCGAGGTTCGACGTCATCACGATCAGCACGTTGCGGAAGTCGACCGTGCGGCCCTGGCCGTCGGTTAGGCGGCCCTCGTCGAGAACCTGGAGGAGCACGTTGAAGACATCCGGATGCGCCTTCTCGATCTCGTCGAACAGCAGCACCTGGTAGGGACGCCGCCGAACCGCCTCGGTGAGGGCGCCGCCTTCCTCGTAGCCGACGTAGCCGGGCGGCGCGCCGATGAGCCGGGCGACGGAGTGCTTCTCCATGTATTCCGACATGTCGATGCGCACCATCGCGGTCTCGTCATCGAACAGGAACGATGCGAGCGCCTTGGTCAGCTCGGTCTTGCCGACGCCGGTCGGCCCCAGGAACATGAACGAGCCGATCGGCCGGTTCGGGTCCTGCAGGCCGGCACGGGCGCGGCGTACGGCGGTCGCGACGGCATGCACGGCCTCGGGCTGGCCGATGACGCGCTCGCCGATGACATCCTCCATGCGCAGCAGCTTGTCGCGCTCGCCCTCCAGCATCTTGTCGACGGGCACGCCGGTCCAGCGCGAGACGACGCCGGCCACCATGTCCGGCGTCACCGCCTCCGCCACCAGCACCTCGCCGGCCTTGCCCTCGACCTCGGCGAGCTTCTTTTCCAGCTCCGGGATGACGCCGTAGGTCAGCTCACCGGCGCGCTGGTATTCGCCGCGACGCTGGGCGCGTAAAAGGTCGTTGCGGGCTTCGTCGAGCTGCTCCTTGAGCTTCTGCGCGTCGCCGAGCTTGCCCTTCTCGGCCTGCCAGCGCTGGGTCAGCGCGGCCGACTGCTCCTCGAGGTTGCCGAGCTCGCTGGAGAGCTTGGCCAGGCGGTCCTTCGACGCGTCGTCGGTCTCCTTCCGCAGAGCCTCCTGCTCGATGCGCAGCTGCAGGATGCGGCGGTCGAGCTCGTCGAGCTCCTCTGGCTTGCTATCGACCTGCATGCGCAGGCGCGACGCCGCCTCGTCGACGAGGTCGATCGCCTTGTCGGGCAGGAAGCGGTCGGCGATGTAGCGGTTCGACAGCGTGGCGGCGGCGACGATCGCGGCGTCCGTGATGCGGACACCGTGATGCACCTCGTATTTCTCCTTCAACCCTCGCAGGATCGAGATCGTGTCCGCCACCGTCGGCTCGGAGACGAAGACCGGCTGGAAGCGCCGAGCCAGCGCCGCGTCCTTCTCGACGTGCTTGCGGTACTCGTCGAGCGTGGTCGCGCCGATGCAATGCAGCTCGCCGCGCGCCAAGGCCGGCTTCAGCAGGTTCGACGCATCCATCGCGCCGTCCGCCTTGCCGGCGCCGACCAGCGTGTGCATCTCGTCGATGAACAGGACTATGCCACCCGCCGCGGCCGTGACCTCGTTGAGCACGCCCTTCAGCCGCTCCTCGAACTCGCCGCGGTACTTCGCGCCGGCGATCATCGAGCCCATGTCGAGCGCGAGAAGCCGTTTGTCCTTCAACGATTCCGGCACGTCGCCGTTGACGATGCGCAGCGCCAGGCCCTCGGCGATCGCCGTCTTGCCGACGCCGGGCTCGCCGATCAGCACCGGGTTGTTCTTGGTGCGCCGCGACAGCACCTGCACGGTGCGGCGGATCTCCTCGTCGCGGCCGATGACGGGGTCGAGCTTGCCCTTGCGCGCCGCCTCGGTGAGGTCGCGCGCATATTTCTTCAGCGCGTCGTAGGCGTTCTCGGCCGAGGCATTGTCGGCGGTGCGGCCCTTGCGCAAGTCCTCGATCGCGGCGTTCAGCGTCTGCGGCGTCACGCCGGCGTTCGCCAGGATCTTGCCGGCCTCCACCTGCTTGTCCATCGCGAGTGCCAGCAGCAGGCGCTCGACGGTGACGTAGGAATCACCGGCCTTCTGCGCGATCTGCTCGCTCTGGTCGAGGACGCGCGCGGTGGCCGGTGCCAGATACACGTTGCCGGCGCCGGGCCCCTGCACCTTGGGCAGCTTGGCCAGCGCGATCTCGGTCTGCTGCAGCGCGTCGCGCGAGCGACCGCCGGCCTTGTCGATCAGGCCGCCGCACAGCCCCTCCGGGTCGTCGAGCAGCACCTTCAGGATGTGCTCGGGCGTGAACTGCTGGTTGCCCTCGCGCATCGCAAGGGTTTGTGCGCTCTGGATGAAGCCGCGCGCACGCTCGGTGTATTTCTCGATGTTCAAATCGTCCCTCCTGCCGCGCGACGCCCCGAAGCGACGACGCGCGTGTGTGGATCGGCCCCGCCGAAGCAGCGACCTGGAGCGGATGTGGGGAGCGGCAAGCGCGGCGTTAAGTGTTGGTGAAGCAATGTTTTCGCCTTGCGCGCGATGCCGGCGGTCTCCGCTCCCCTGGAGTGTCGGGGTCAGGACGAGCTTCATTGACGGCCGATACGCACGACGACCCCCACCCCTAACACTCCCCGCAAGGGGGAGGGGATCGCGCCGGCTACACCACGATGTTGACGATGCGCCCCGGCACGACGATCAGCTTCTTCGCCGGCTTGCCGTCGAGCACGCGCTGGACGGCGTCGAGCGCCAGCACGGCTGCCTCGATCTGCTCCTTGGTGGCGTCGCGCGGCACGGTCACGTCCGCGCGCTTCTTGCCGTTGATCTGCACTGGAAGGGTCAGTGTGTCCTCGACAATGAGGCGCGGGTCGCCGACGGGCCAGGGCGCCTCGGCGACGAGGCCGCCATCGGGACCGCCATGACCGATCGCCTGCCAGCAGCTCTCGGCCAGGTGCGGCATCATCGGCGCGAAGAGCTGGACCAGCACGTCCGCCGCCTCGCGGAAGGCGAAGCGCAGGTCGGCGCCGATCTCCGGCGTCTCGATCGCGCCGATGGCGGCGGAGAGCTTGTTGACGAGATCGTAGATGCGCGCGAGCGCCGTGTTGAAGTGCAGATTGTCAAGGTCGTCGCCGACCTTGAGCAGCGCGCCGTGTGTCGCCTTGCGCACCTCGGCCGCGGCAGCGCCCGTCTCGGCGGGGGCCGGCGTGCCGGGGGCAGCCGCGACACGGGCCAGCTCGTGCACGAGGCGCCAGACGCGCTGCTGGAACTTCGCTGCGCCCTGGACGCCCTGCTCGGTCCATTGCACGTCGCGCTCCGGCGGCGAGTCCGACAGCATGAACCAGCGCGCGGTGTCGGCGCCGAAGGACGAGATGATCTCGTCCGGGTCGACAACGTTCTTCTTCGACTTCGACATCTTCTCGACGGAGCCGATCGTCACCGGCGCGTCGTCGTCGATGCGGACCGCCGAGCGGCCATCCGCCGGCCCCTCGAAGCGGACGTCGGACGGCAGCACCCAATCGCCCTTGGCGTCGCGATAGGTCTCGTGCGTGACCATGCCCTGGGTGAACAGGCCGGCGAAGGGCTCGGCGACTCCGTCGGCGTGGCCGGTCGCCGCCATCGCGCGGGTGAAGAAGCGGGCGTAGAGCAGGTGCAGGATCGCGTGCTCGATGCCGCCGATATACTGGTCGACCGCCATGAAGCGCTGAACGGCGCCGGGCTCGGTCGGCTCGGTGGCGTCCCACGGGTCGGTGAAGCGCAGAAAGTACCAGGACGAGTCGACGAACGTGTCCATCGTGTCCGTCTCGCGCTTGGCCGGCCCGTGGCATACCGGGCAGGCGACGTCGCGCCAGGTCGGGTGTCGGTCGAGCGGGTTGCCCGGCTGATCGAAGCTGACGTCCTCTGGCAGCGTGACGGGCAGGTCTGCGACCGGCACCGGCACGACGCCGCAGGCCGCGCAATGCAGGATCGGGATCGGGCAGCCCCAGTAGCGCTGGCGCGAGACGCCCCAGTCGCGCAGGCGGTAATTGACTTGCCGCTTGCCCAAGGGCGAGCCGAACAGCGTCTCGCTTTCCAGCCGGCGTGCGACGTCGGCCTTGGCTTGCGGGATGGCCATCCCGTCGAGGAAGCGCGAGTTGATGAGCGTGCCGTCGCCGTCGTAGGCCTCGTCCTCGATCGTGAAGGTGGCGGGGTCGACGCCCGGCGGGCAAACCACGGGCGTCGCGCCGAGCCCGTAGGCCCGGGAGAAGTCGAGATCGCGCTGGTCGTGCGCGGGGCAGCCGAAGATCGCGCCGGTCCCGTAATCCATCAGCACAAAGTTCGCGACGAAGACCGGCAGATGCCAGCCCGGATCGAACGGGTGCGTGACCCTGAGCCCGGTATCGTAGCCGCGCTTCTCCGCCGTCTCGATCGCCGCGACCGAGGTGCCCATGGCGCGGCATTCCTGGATGAAGGCGGCGAGCTTGGTGTCGCCCTCGGCCGCCGCGAGCGCTAGCGGATGATCGGCGGCGATCGCCAGGAACTTGGCGCCGAACAGGGTGTCGGGCCGCGTCGTGTAGACCTCGATCTCGCGGGCGGAGAAGGCCTCGCTCTCGAGCGCGAAGCGCACCAGCAGGCCCTCGGAGCGGCCGATCCAGTTGCGCTGCATCAGCTTGACCTTCTCCGGCCAGCGCTCGAGCGTGTCGAGACCGGTCAGCAGGTCGTCGGCAAAACGCCCAATGCGGAAGAACCATTGAGTCAACTCGCGCTGCTCCACCGGCGCGCCGGAGCGCCAGCCCTTGCCGTCGATCACCTGCTCGTTGGCGAGCACGGTCATGTCGACGGGGTCCCAGTTCACCTTTGCCTGCTTGCGGTCGACGAGGCCGGCGGCGAGGAAATCGAGGAACAAGCGCTGCTGGTGCTTGTAGTAGGAGGGATCGCAGGTCGCGATCTCGCGCGACCAGTCGAGCGACAGGCCCATGCTCTTCAGCTGGCCGCGCATCGTGTCGATGTTCTTGTACGTCCAGGTCGCCGGGTGGCTCTTGTTGTCGCGCGCGGCGTTCTCGGCGGGCATGCCGAAGGCGTCCCAGCCCATCGGGTGCAGCACCTCGAAGCCGCGCGCCCGCTTGTAGCGCGCGACCACGTCGCCCATCGCGTAATTGCGCACATGGCCCATGTGGATGCGCCCCGAGGGATAGGGGAACATCTCGAGCACGTAATATTTCGGCTTGTCGGAGAGCGCGGCGCCGGTGCGGAAGATGCCGCGCTCGTCCCAGACGCGCTGCCAGTGCGGCTCGGTCTCGCGGGCGTTGTAGCGCTCGGTGGTCATGCTGGCCTGATATCGCGTCCGGCGTGGAAAGGGGAGCCGGCACACAGCATGGTTTTCGCGCCCGGGCAACGCCGAGGGTATGGATCAACCAGACGGCGCTTCGGCGCTTTCCGCCTCCAAGGGCTCCAGGCTCGCCAGGTAGTCCAGCTCCTTCTGCAGGTAGACCATCAGCCGCTTTTTGCGTGGCGATGTGCTCGATCTTGTTCAGCCGGCCGCGTGCCAATACGGCCCGAATGCCGTCCATCGCCTGCTGGCGCCCCCATGGCTCGTCCTGATCGGGACGCAGCGTGTGGAAGAGGACCTCGGCGAAGTCTCGGGCCCTGGCTGGCCTGCGCTCCGGCGTGTAGCGAGCGACGAGCGGGGCGTAGGCCTTCCGAGCATCATCGTCGCGCCCCGTCGCCCAGGCGATCAGCTTTGTCCTGTCGCTGCGATCGGGGTGTCCCTCGGTCGGGTCGCCCATCAGCGTGTTCGCGAGGCTGACTGCCTGCGCGCCGGCGAACGCCAGAAAGGCGGTGGGCGCGATGGTGCCTTTGCCGCCCCACGCCCAGCACGCGAGCAGCGTTGCGAGCAATGCGACGAGGTCGGTGGCCGCCCCGGCCGCGATGATCGCCGCATAGGCGTTGCGCCTCTCCCGCCCCATGGGCACCAGCAACACGTGACCGCCCAACGGGCAGGCGCGCAGCACGAGATGGACCCCGAGCGCCCGCACTTGCAGGAGTTGCCTGCCGTACCCCAGGCATACGAGTCTGGGTTCTGCCCGCAGCACCACGGCTGCCGCCCAATGGCCGCACTCGTGGATGATCGAGCCGACAACGAGGCCGACCGGAAACACGATTCAGAAGGTGACGAACTCGATCATCGCGGCACGCATTGGTTACCTTTAGATCGCGGAAGCCCCTACTTCTTCGCCTTCGCCTGCAGCTTGAAGATCACCACCGAGCGCCCTGTCACGTCGTAGTCGTGGCCGAGCTTGAACGCGCTCGACTCGTCCGCGTCCGGTTGGTTGGTGTCGAGCAGCCTCACCCATTTGTCGCCGCCCGCCATCTTGATCAGCTTGAAGCGCACCATGTCGTAGTACGCGTTGAAGCAGAGCAGCAACGTGGTGTCGCTGCCGCGCTTCTTGATGCCGGTCGGCTGGGCGCGGCCGTCGAGCAGCACGGCAAGCGAGTGCGCGTTGCCGTCGGACCAGTCGGAATCCTGGATCTCCTTGCCGTCGGGACGCAGCCAGGTGACGTCCTTGACGTCGAGCTCCTCGTTGTAATGGCCGGTGAGGAAGCGCTCGCGGCGCAGGATCGGATAATCGTGGCGCAGCTTCGCGAGCTTCTGCGTGAAGGCGTAGAGCGAGTCACCGGGCTTCTCCGCCTCGTCGGGGCCGGCGAGCAGGGTCCAGTCGACCCAGCCGATCGGGTTGTCCTGGCAATAGGCGTTGTTGTTGCCGTTCTGCGTGCGGCCGAACTCGTCGCCTGCGAGCAGCATCGGCAGGCCCTGCGACGCGAACAGCGTGGTCAGGATGTTGCGCTTCTGACGCTGGCGCAGCTCCAGGATCTCGGGATCGTCGGTCTCGCCCTCGACGCCGCAGTTCCATGACCGGTTGTGCGAGTGGCCGTCGCGATTGTCCTCGCCGTTGGCCTCGTTGTGCTTGTCATTGTAGCTGACGAGATCGTTGAGCGTAAAACCGTCGTGCGCGGTGACGAAGTTCACCGAAGCCCACGTCTTGCGCCCACGGTAGTTGAAGCTTTCCGCCGAGGCGGTGAGGCGCTTGGCCAGGTTCGGCAGAGTATGCTCGCCGCCGACCCAGAACTCGCGGATATCGTCGCGGTAGCGGTCGTTCCACTCGGCCCAGCCCGGCGGAAAGCGGCCGACCTGGTAGCCGCCGGGGCCGCAATCCCACGGCTCGGCGATCAGCTTCACTTGGCTCAGCACCGGGTCCTGCCGGCAGGAATCGAGGAAGCCGCCGCCCTCGTCGAAGCCGTGGTCCTCGCGGGCCAGGATCGTGCCGAGGTCGAAGCGGAAGCCGTCGACATGCATCTCGGTGACCCAGTAGCGCAGCGAATCCGTCACCATCTGCAGCACCCGCGGGTGCGAGAGGTTCATCGTGTTCCCGGTGCCGGTGTCGTTGATGTAGTAGCGCGGATCGTCCTGCAGCAGACGATAATACGAGTAATTGTCGATGCCCTTGAAGGAGAAGGTCGGTCCGAATTCGTTGCCTTCCGCCGTATGGTTGTAGACGACGTCGAGGATCACCTCGAGCCCGTTGGCATGCAGGTGCGAGACCATCTCCTTGAACTCGGAGAAGGCGAAATCGTAGACGCTGGCGAAGCGCCGGTCCGGCGCGAAGAAGCCGAGCGAATTGTAGCCCCAGTAGTTCGTCAGGCCCTTCCGCAGCAGGTGGTCGTCGTTGATGAACATGTGGATCGGCATCAGCTCGACGGCGGTGACGCCGAGCGACTTGATGTGGCGAATGACGTCCGGCTGCAGCAGCCCCCGGAACGTGCCGCGCAGGCGCTCCGGCACGCGCGGATGCGCCTTGGTGAAGCCGCGCACGTGCATCTCGTAGATGAGCGACTGATCGAACGGCGTGCGCAGCGGCTGGTCGGCGCCCCAGGTGAAGGCGGGGTCGATCACGCGCGCCTTCGGCATGTATTTGGCGCTATCGCGCGTATCGAAGGTCGTATCGTCGCCGGATTCCATGATGTAGCCGAACACGGCCGGGTTCCAGGTCAGCTGGCCCTCGATCGCCTTGGCGTAGGGATCGAGCACAAGCTTGTTGGGGTTGAAGCGATGGCCCTGCGCCGGATCGTAGGGCCCGTAGACGCGGTAGGAGTAGATCGTGCCGGGCCGCGCATCGGGGAGGTAGCCGTGCCAGATCTCGTCGGTGAACTCGGGCAGCTCGATGCGCTCGCGCTCCTTTTCGGAGAAATGATCGAAGAGGCAGAGCTCGACCTTGGTCGCGTGCGCCGAGAACAGCGCGAAATTGACCCCGCGCCCGTCCCAGGTCGCCCCGAGCGGATAGGGGCGCCCCTCGAGCACCCGGCTGCGATTCACGTTGGTCGTCTGTGCTGATGTGGTCAAAGCGTCGGTCGCCCCCGTTGAAGCCGGCAAACACGGGTCTTGCGAGCATCGTTCCAGGGTGTCGCGGCGCGAGCCGCTGGACGGCGTCGCGACCTCACCCCATCTGCGCCAGCATGCCGAGAGACCCGATGTCCGAAACACCGCATCTCGACGAGGAGACCCTCGCCTTCGCCGCCCGCGTCTTTGACCTCGCGCGGCATGGCGACGCGGCGGAGATGGCCTCCCTTCTCGATCACGGCCTGTTGCCGAACATGCGGAACGACAAGGGCGACAGCCTTCTCATGCTCGCGGCGTACAACGGCAACGCCCCGGTCGCAGAGCTGCTTCTCCAGCGCGGCGCCGACCCCGATCTCGTCAACGACAAGGGACAGACGCCGCTGATGGGCGTCTGCTTCAAGGGAGAGACGGCGATCGTCGCGCTGCTGCTCGCCCACGGCGCCGCCGTCGACGGGCCGACCGGCAGCGACCGCACGCCGCTGATGACCGCAGCCATGTTCGACAAGATCGACATCGTCGAGGCGCTGCTCGCCGGCGGCGCCGACTCCGCGCGCAAGGACGGCGGCGGCGTGTCGGCTGCCGACCTCGCGCGCTCGATGGGGGCGATGCGCGTGCTGGCGTTGATCGAGCCGGCCGGCTGAGCAGCGTCGGCTGACGCCTACGCGCCCGCCGGCGGCTCCTCCAGCATGGCGTCGGCGAGCTTGCGGACGAGCCTGACCAGCTCGTCCATCTCGTGCGCGTCCCAGGTCGCGAAGACGGCGCGGCCGATCCTGTCGCGAGCGGCGTCGACCAGCTCGGTCATCGCCTTGCCCTTCGGCGAGATGGCGGCCTCGCGCACCCGGCGGTCGGCAGGGCTCGCGCGGCGCTCCACCAGACCGAGGCTCTCGAGCTTGGCGACCTGGCGGCTCACCGTCGTGTAGTCGCGCCCGACGCGCTCGGCGATCTCGACCACGCCGATCGGCCCGAACCGCTCGATGCCGACGAGCAATGGGAACAGCGCGCGGTCGAGCGGGATGCCCGCCTCCTTGATCAGAACCTCGTCGCGCTGCGGCCGGTTCATCACCGTGACGATGTCGAGGATCGACGCGTGGAGCCGGCGCAGCTGCTGGCTGATATGTGTATTTTGCACTTTACCTCTTGACGACATGCAGCCGGTCTCTTTATGTGCGTTATGCACATAATAGCCGAAAGGTCCTCGCCATGAAAGCTGCCATCGTTCGAGGCGCCGGCCAGGCGCCAATCTACGGAGAGTTCGCCAAGCCCACGCCCGTGGAGGGCTGCGCCAAGATCACGGTGACGGCTTCGGCCCTAAGCCCGGTCGTCCGCAGTCGCGCCTCCGGCGCCCACTACAGTTCGTCCAGCCGCTTTCCCTTTGTCGTCGGCATCGACGGCGTCGGTCGGCTCGAGGATGGCACGCGGGTCTATTTCGTTCTTCCCAACGCGCCGAACGGCAGCATTGCCGAGCGCACGATCGTGCCGTCCACTCGATGCTTGCCGCTTCCAGCGGACCTCGACGACATCACCGCCGCGGCCATCGCCAACCCCGGCATGTCGTCGCTTGCCGCTCTCACCTACCGCGCGCGGCTCCAGCCAGGAGAGACCGTGCTCATTAACGGTGCCACGGGCGTAGCCGGCCGGCTGGCGGTGCAGATCGCCAAGCACCTCGGTGCGGAGAAGGTCATCGCGACGGGCCGCAATGCCGAAACCCTGCAATCGCTGAGCGCGCTCGGCGCTGATGTGACGATTCCTCTCAGCGCGGATACACAGGCCCTCGACGCGGCATTCGAAAACCAGTTCGCCACGCGCATCGACGTCGTGCTCGACTATCTGTGGGGGCCGAGCGCGGAGCGGCTGCTCGCCGCCGCCGCGAAGGTCGGAGAAGACGCGGTGCCGATCCGCTTCGTCCAGATCGGCGCCATGAGCGGCCCGAGCATCGCCCTGCCGAGCGCCGTCCTGCGCTCGTCCGCGATCGAGTTGATGGGCAGCGGTATCGGCAGCATCCCGCTCGATTGCATCGTCGCCGCGACGGGCGACCTTCTGAACGCGACCGTGCAAGCGGGCTTCAAGATCGCGACGAACCCAGTCCCGCTCGCCGAGGTCGCACAGGCGTGGGCGCAGAACGGCGACATGAGGCGCACGGTGCTGACCCTCGATCCGCCGCGCTCCTGACCTTCTGGAAACCTTCGCGTGGGATGCCGCGTATCCATCCCATGAACCAACGCGCTTGCCCCTTCGCCAGCCCCACCATCGCCGAGCACCTCGCGCGGGGCACCGGCGCGGCAGTGCTGCTCGTCCACACCTACCTGCTTTTCCACGGCGGAGGTGGCGCGCGCATCGCCGGCTCAGCCGCCACGCTGGCGGGCGCGATCGCCCTGATGCGCGGCTGCCCGACGTGCTGGACGATCGGGCTCCTCGCGACGATCGGCGCCCGCGCGCTTCAGACCGCCGAGACCTCCTCGTCCGCCGTCGTGAGCCGCCCAGCCTCCGTCCCTGCGCCGCGCTGACGCGCCCAGACGAAGAGGCACAACGCCGTCACCGGGATCGCGAGGGTCGAGGTCACCGCGAAGAAGGTGGGAAAGCCCAGCGCCTTCACGGCGTAGCCCGATAGGCCTCCGAGGCTTTTACCAAGCAGCGCGTAAAGCGACGAGAGCAGCGCGTATTGGCTCGCCGCATACATCGGCGAGGTCAGCGACGACATGTAGGCGGTCAGCGCCGCGCCGGCGAAATTGCCGGCAAAATTCTCGACGCTGACGGCGAGTGCGAGCAGCGCCAGGCTTTTGCCGGAGGCGGCGAGCAGCGCCAGGCAGAGATGCGAGGCCGCGGCCGAGAAGCCGCCGATCAGCAGCGCCGGCATAAGGCCGATCCGCGTGATCGTGAACCCGCCGGCGAACGCGCCGGCGATCCCGATCCAGATGCCGTAGACCTTCGACATCGTCGCGATGTCGGCCTTGGAGAAGGCGAGCTTCACATAGAGCGGGTTGGCCATGACGCCGCTCAGGTAATCGGACAGCCGGTAGAGCGCGACGAGCGCGAGCATCGCGAACAGCAGCTTGCCGTAGCGCCGGTAGAGATCGGCGATCGGATCGATGAAGCTCTCGGCCCACGAAGGCCGAGGCGCGCTTCCGTCCCGCTCCGGCAGGCGCGGCGACAGCACGCCGGCGATAATGCCGATCGGCATGAGGCAGGCCATCGTGAGATAGGCGCGCGTCCATCCGGCATATTGCGCGAGGTAGAGCGCCCCCGCGCCGGTGCACAGGAACGCCAGCCGGAAGCCGAGATTACCGGTCGCCGCCATGATGCCCTGCTTCTCGATCGGCGCGACATCGATGCGCCAGCCGTCGATGACGATGTCCTGCGAGGCGGCAGCAAAGGCCGTGAAGACCGAGCAGACGACGATCCAAGCGAGCGAGCCGGGCCCCGGCTGGCCGTAGGCGAGCCCGACGAGCCCGAGCGTGATGGCGATCTGCGAGATCAGAAGCCATCCGCGCCGCCGCCCGAGCCGGCGCGCGAGGAAGGGCGGATCGAGCTCGTCGATGAACGGCGCCCAGAGGTATTTCAGCGAGTACCAAAGCCCGACCCAGCTGACGAGCCCGATCGTCTCGACCGGCACCTTGGCCTCGGCGAGACGGAGGCCTTGCGTGCCGAGCACGAGCAGGAACGGCAGGCCGGACGAGAAGCCCAGCGCCAGCATCAGGGCGAGCGTCCTGTCGGTGAGGATGGCCTTGAGGCTCGGACGACTCATCTTGGCTTTCATATCGCACGCCGCCACGACTTCGTCACAGCGCTTCGCCAAGCAGCGCCGCCCGCATGCACAGGGCGCGCCCGAGACAGAGGAACCACCACATGACCCGCGCCCTGAAGCTCGCCGTCGGTCTCGGCGCGCTCGTCGTGGTCCTCTGCGTCGGCCTCCACGGCTACCGCGCCTTGATGCTGTCACAGGGTCGCACGCCCGAGGGGTTTGCGCTGCTGACCTCAATGCCCGGTGCCGCCAGCTTCGCCCCCGCGAACCCGCCGACGAGCCCGGTGCTCGAGAACCAATCCGCCGACAAGCTCGCCGTCGACTTCGGCTATCGCGTCGCCGGCATCTCGTACTCCTATTCGCTGTCGCTGGACTTCCCGCCCGCCACCGACCAGGGCAAGGCGACGGTGGTCGCACGCCACGCGAGTCGCGAGGGCAGCACCGAGACGTCGGCGACCCGGTTCTGGGATGCGCCGCGCGACGCCTATGCGGTCGCGCTGCAGGACACGTTCGACATCGACCCGGCCGTGCCGTCGCTCTGCATCAAGGCGGTCATCGGCGCGAAGCGATCGGGTTACGATCTCTCGCACGCCTCGATCTGCGTCGCGCAGCGGGACGGCAAGGGAAATTGCCATCCCGAGACCCTCGCCTGCGGCAAGATTCGCGAGCATTCCTAGAGACTTGAGCCCTTTCTGTGATCGCATTCACCTGACGTTCACGCTAGAATCGCATCGCGGCAATAAATGTGACGCGCAAGTGGCGCCGTTAACTCGTTAAGCCGCGTCCGGGCCGTCGTTAACCAATGTTAACTCGAAACAAATCAGTGAGTTAGATCGGATTTGCCCCTCCTGGCTTGGTTAATCCGAAACGCGAGAATTCGAGCGATTTTCTTGCGCCGCCACTGACGCGCCGGACGGCACTCTTGCCCCATCGAAACGGGGCTACCTCCAGTGCGTACCGGTGTTTTCAAGACCATCGTCATCGCGGCCAGCCTGATCCTCGGGCTCCTCGCCGCTCGCAACGCCGATGCGCAGGAGCTTCGGCTCGCCGACACGCAGGCGACCTGGGCGCCGGTCGGCGAGACGGCCCGCGTTCCCTACGGCTGGGCCGACCTCTGCGGTCGCCAGCCGCAGGAGTGCCGGGTCGACGTGCTCGACCCGGTCGATCTGCGCCTCACCGAGAAGACGGCTCAGATCCTCCAGGCGATCAACGCCAAGGTGAACGCCGAGATCGTCCCCGTGTCGAACCTCGACCATTGGGGCACGACGCTCGATCATTGGGATTACCCTTCCGACGGCAAGGGCGACTGCAAGATCTACGCTTTGTGGAAGCGCAAGCTGCTCATGGACATCGGCTTCCCGCGCCAGGCGCTGCTGATGACGATCGTCCGTGATCTCGAGGGCAACGGCCACACCATCCTGACAGTCAAGACCGACCACGGCGACTTCGTCCTCGACAATATGGTCGGCGAGATCCGCACCTGGGATGCGACCGGCTACACCTACGTCAAACGCCAGTCGCAGGCCGACCCGAACGTGTGGGTGTCCATCCTGCCGGCGGCGAGCCGCGCCGTCGCCGGTCTCTCCGGCAACGAGCGGAGCGTCAACTGAGCGAAGGCTCAAAACGGCGAGTGCCACCCCGCCGGACGCGTTACGACCCGACCCTGCGCCGAACGACGGCGCGATCGCCGAACCAGAGGTTCAACAAGAAAAACCCCCTCATCCAAGCCCAATTCGCAAGTAATCTAAGGGGTTTATCCCTCGCGCGCTCGGCATTCACCGGGCGTTCACGCTAGAATCGCGGCAACAAATACGTCGGCTGGATGGCGCCGTTAACTCGTTAAGCCGGGTGCGCGAGGTCGTTAACCAAGGCGAAGTGCTGCGATATCAGAGGTTTGAGCCGGGGAACGACGCCTGCGACTGGTTAATCCGATACCAGCGAATTCGAGTGAATTTCTTGCGCCGCCGCTGACGCGCCGAGCGGCACTCTTGCCCCGTGGAAACGGGGCTGAATCATCGTGCGTACCGGCGTCATCAAGACCTTCGCCATCGCGGCCTGCCTGGCCGCCGGCCTTTTTGCCGCCCGCAATGCGGATGCGCAGGAGTTGACCCTGGCCGACGCGCAGGCGACCTGGGCGCCGATCGGCGAGATGACCCGCGTTCCCTACGGCTGGGCCGACCTCTGCGGTCGTCAGCCGCAGGAGTGCAAGGTCGACGTGCTCGATCCGGCCGATCTTCGCCTCACCGAGAAGAGCGCGAAGATCCTCGAAGAGATCAACGCCAAGGTGAATGCCGAGATCGTCCCGATGTCGAACCTCGACCATTGGGGCACGACGCTCGATCATTGGGACTACCCGGCGGACGGCAAGGGCGACTGCAAGATCTACGCGCTGTGGAAGCGCAAGCTGCTGATGGATATCGGCATCCCGCGCCAGGCGCTACTGCTCACCATCGTCCGCGATCTCCAGGGCAACGGCCACACGATCCTGACGGTCAAGACCGACCACGGCGACTTCGTCCTCGACAATATGGTCCGCGAGATCCGCGCCTGGGACGCGACCGGCTACACCTACGTGAAGCGCCAGTCGCAGGCCGACCCGAATGTTTGGGTCTCGATCATCCCCCGGTCGAGCCAGGCCGTCGCCGCCCTCGGCGCCGAGCAGCACCTGAACTGAGATCCGGAGCGCGTTTACCGCCCCGGACCACCGTTAACTCTCTCTTAACCAATCGATTGACCCCAAGCCCCGTTGCCACGAAACTGCCTTGGTCAGACGGGGGTCGATGGCATGTTGAATTGGGTGACGAAGCTCTGCATCGTCGCGACGATCGTCCTGCTCGCGCTGCCGGCTGATGCCGCGAAGGCGCGTCGGCACCATGCTGCCGCCGTCATGCCTGTCGACGCGATCGGCGAGTTGCTCGATCCCGCCCATTTCGCGCCAGTCGGCACCATCACCCGCGTGCCGTACGGCTGGGCCGACTTCTGCTCGCGCCGCCCCGACGAGTGCCGCGTCGATGTCGCCGAGCCTGTCGACGTCGCGATGACGCCCGAGGTCATGGAGACGCTGGAGGCGGTGAACGCCCGCGCCAACGCCGAGATCGAGCCGGTCTCGAACCTCGACCATTGGGGCACGCTGCTCGACCATTGGGACTACCCCGTCGACGGCAAGGGCGACTGCAAGATCTACGCGCTGTGGAAGCGCCGCCTGCTACTCGACATGGGCTTCCCGCGGCAGGCGCTCTTGATGACCATCGTCCGCGACCTCGAGGGCAACGGCCACACCATCCTCACCGTGAAGACCGACAAGGGCGACGTCATCCTCGACAACATGGTCGGCGAGATCCGCTACTGGGACGAGACGGGCTACAAGTTCGTCAAGCGCCAGTCGCAGGCCGACCCCAACGTGTGGGTCTCGATCGGCCCCACCACGATGCCGACGACGACCGCCGGGGTGAACTGAGCCTACCAGCCGCTTGCCGCGAGCCCGCCTTTTTGCCATGCCACCGCCCTGCCAGCAGGGAGGCGCGAGCGGCGAGCTTTGGACGAGACAACAATCAACATCGCCATCTGCCTCGACGCGCGCATGCTGGATGCGGCGATCGTGCTCGCCGCATCGATCAAGGCGCATGCCCGTGCGGCGCGCCCGGTCCGCCTCTACGCGCTGACCGATTTCACCTCGCCCGACCTCGCCGAGGTCGCCGCGGCGATGAACGATGCGACCTTCGAGCTCGAGCCGCTGCCCTGCACGAATGTGCACGCGAACTTCCCGATCCGCGACCACATCACGGCCGGAACCTACCTGCGCTTCCTGCTGCCCGAGCTGCTGCCTGACATCGACAAGATCATCTATCTCGACGTCGACATCATCGTGCACCGCGACCTCGAAGCGCTCTTCGACACGCCGCTCGACGGCACCGCGCTGGCGGCGATGCCGGACTGGCCGATGCTCGTCGGCACGCTCACCTGGCCCACCTTCTTCGTCCCCTACGGTAAGGAGAAGCTGCGCTTCGCCGGCTATGTCCGCCAGGTGCTCGGCCTCGAGTGCGACGGCACGACGAACTATTTCAACTGCGGGGTGATGGTGTTCGACCTCGCCTATTGGCGGGCGCATGACGTCGCCGGGCGGACGGTCGCCTATCTCACCGCGCATCCCGAGCTCTATTACATGGACCAGGACGCGCTGAACTACATCTGCGGCGGCACGTACGCGCGGCTCGACCAGCGCTGGAATTCCTTCGCCAATTGCTCGTTTCCCGCGATCGTCAACGTGCTGGTTCGCTTCACCCGCGCGGGGCGCCGCTGGGAAGCCCTGCGCACGGTGTGGCGGCGCGACCCGTGGGTGATCCACTATGCGGGCGCCAACAAGCCGTGGGCGCCGAGCGACGCGCGCACGCCGCGTGACGCCATCTGGTGGCACTACGCGGGGCTGTCGCCGATGCGCGACCGCCTCCTGGCGACCTACGCCGCGAAAGAGACGGTGCAGCAGCGGCGTCGCAGCAAGGTCCCGGCCAAGCTGCGCAGCGCCGGCGCGACATGAGTACGGCGCCGACGGCCGCGACTCACTATTTCGGCATTCCGACCGCCCCGCTGGCGCTCGGTCTTGCCGGCCTCGTGCCGTTCTGGGGCCTCGCGCTGGCGCTTCTCGTCCATTCGGCGCTCGGGCTCGCCACCGTCCGCCTCGACTTCGCGCTCGCGAGCTACGCGGCGATCATCGTCTCGTTCCTCGGCGGTATTCGGTGGGGTTTTGCCGTGCGCGACACGGAGGAGATCACGCCTTACGCGATCTCCGTCGTCCCCTCGCTCGTTGCCTGGGCGGCGATGGCAGCTCTCGAGCCCTGGCGGCTGGTGATCCTCGGCCTCGTCGCGCTCGCACTCGGGCCGATCGATCTCGCGCTTGTCCGCTCCGGCCGCGCGCCAGCGTGGTTCGGCCGGCTCCGGCTGATCCTGTCGACGGGCGCCGGCGTCGCGCTGCTGCTCGCGGCGTTCGGCTAGCCGGACGGCTTGCGACCCCGCGCATCATCGCGCAAGGTCGCGACACAGCCCAATCATTCTCGAGCCGCGATGCCTCTCGCCTTTCCGTTCTCCGCGATCACCGGCCAGGCCGAGATGAAGCTCGGCATCCTGATCTCGGCCGTCGACCCGGCGATCGGCGGCGTGCTCATCCTCGGCGACCGCGGCGCCGGCAAGTCGACCGCGATCCGCGCGCTTGCCGCGCTGCTGCCGCCGATGAAGGCGGTGGTCGGCTGCCGCTACGGCTGCGACCCTGCCAACACCACGACGCTTTGCGAGGACTGCCGCGCCCGCAAGGCGGCGGGGCCTCTCAAGGCGCACCAGGTCCCGGTCCCCGTCGTCGACCTGCCGCTCGGAGCCACCGAGGACCGCGTGGTCGGCGCGCTCGATCTCGAGAAGGCGCTGACGCAGGGCGTCAAGGCGTTCGAGACCGGCCTGCTCGCGCGCGCAAACCGCGGCTTCCTCTACATCGACGAGGTCAACCTGCTGGAGGACCACCTCGTCGACCTACTGCTCGACGTCGCGCAATCCGGCGAGAACGTCGTCGAGCGCGAAGGCCTCTCCGTCCGCCACCCCGCGCGTTTCGTGCTCGTCGGCACCGGCAACCCGGAAGAAGGCGAGCTGCGCCCGCAGCTGCTCGATCGCTTCGGCCTCGCCGTCGAGGTGCGCACGCCGCAGGTGCTCGCCGAGCGCATCGAGGTGATCCGCCGCCGCGATTCGTTCGATCGCGATCCCGCCGCCTTCATCGCGAGCTTCGCCAAGGAGGAAGCCCGGATCCGCAAGCAGATCCTCGCCGCGCGCAAGGATTTTTCCAGCATCACCGTGCCGGATGCCGTGCTCGAGCAGGCTACAAAACTTTGCCTCGCGCTCGGCACTGACGGGCTGCGCGGCGAGCTGACGCTGATGCGCGCCGCGCGCGCCGCCGCCGCGCTCGCCGGCAAAGATCGCGCGGGGCTCGACGACCTCCGCAAGATCGCGCCGCTCGCGCTGCGCCACCGCCTGCGCCGCAACCCGCTCGACGACACCGGCTCGACCGCGCGCATCGAGCGCGCGCTCGGCGAAGTGTTCGGGCCCGCCACGGTCGCCGCGTGATCGAGAGCGAGATCTTCGAGACCGCCGCCGTCGCGGCGCCGCATCACGCGGCGGCGGAGACGGGGCGGAACATCCTCGCCGCCGGCGGCAACGCGATCGAGGCGATGATCGGCATGGCGGCGACCATCGCCGTCGTCTACCCGCACATGAACGCGATCGGCGGCGACGGCTTCTGGCTGATCCGATCGCCCTCGGGCCGCGTGCGCTACATCGAGGCCTGCGGGCCGGCCGGCGCGCGCGCGACGCCGGAGCGCTACCACAAGCTCGGCTATGACAGGATCCCGGCACGCGGGCCGCTCTCGGCCGTGACCATCCCGGGCACGGTCGGTGGCTGGACTCTGGCGCGCGAGCTGGCCCAGGCCGGGGGCGCCCGGTTGCCGCTGCCCGATCTGCTGTCGGACTCCATCAAGTTCGCCCGCGAGGGTTGCCCCGTCTCGGCCTCCGAGGTCCGCACCAAGCCCTTCGAGGAAGCCGCGTTGCACCAGGCGCCGGGCTTCGCGCAGGCCTTTCTCGTCGACGGCAAGGTGCCGGCTGCCGGCACGATCCGTCGCGCGGAAAAGCTCGCAGCGACGCTGGAGCAGCTGGCGCATGCCGGGCTCGACGATTTCTACCGCGGCGATGTCGCCCGCGAGCTTGCCGAAGACATGGATCGCATCGAGGCCGGCGGCACGCGCGCCGACCTGCAGGCCTATCGCGCCGTGATGCGCGCGCCGCTCTCGCTGCGGCTCGACGGGCGCACGCACTACAACGCGCCACCGCCGACGCAGGGGCTCGCGAGCCTGCTCATCCTCGGCATGTTCGATCGGCTCGGCACGCAGCGGCCCGAAAGCTTCGGGCACATCCACGGGCTTATCGAGGCCTCGAAGCGCGCGCTGGCGATCCGCGACCGCGTCTGCACCGACTACAATTGGATGCGCCACGACCCGGACGACTTCCTGACGCCCGAAGCCCTGCAGCGCGAGGCGGAGGCGATCGACATGAAGCGCGCCGCCGCCTGGCCGGTGGCGCCCGCGGCCGGCGACACGATCTGGATGGGCGCGATCGACAGCGACGGCCGCGCGGTCTCGTTCATCCAGTCGATCTACTGGGAATACGGCTCGGGCTGCGTGCTGCCGCGCACCGGCGTGCTGCTGCAGAACCGCGGCACCTCGTTCTCGCTCGATCCCGAATCGGTCAATCCGCTGGCGCCGGGGCGGCGGCCGTTCCACACACTGAACCCGCCGCTGGCCGTGTTCGATGACGGCCGCATCGTCGCCTACGGCGCGATGGGCGGCGACGGGCAGCCGCAGTTCCAGGCGCAGGTGTTCACCCGGCTGTTGTTCGGCGAGAGCGTCGCCTCGGCGCTCGACAGGCCGCGGTTTCTCTACGGCCGCAGCTGGGGCACGGAGAGCACGAGCCTCAAGCTCGAGCCTCGCTTCGACGACGACGTGCTGCGCGACCTGCGCCGCGCCGGCCACGAGGTCGAGCTGGCGGGCGAGCCTTATCTCGACGGCTTCGGCCACGCCGGCGCGCTGGTCCGTGCGCCCAGCGGCCGCATCGAGGCCGGCCACGACCCGCGCTCCGACGGCGGCGCCGCGGGGCTTTGAGAGCGCTTCACGGCAGCGCGTAGCCGACCGTCGCCTGTCCGGTGAGCTTTCGCTCGTCGTCCTGCCACAGCCGGACGTCGACGAGCGCGAGCCGGCGCCCGAGCTTCAGCAATCGCGCGTCGGCGACGACGGGCTCGCAGCGGCAGGCGCGCAGGAAATTCATCGTCAGCGTGTTGGTGACGGCCATGGCGACTGGCCCGATATGCGCGAGCACGACCGCGTAGCCCGCGACGTCGGCCATACCCATCAGCACCGGCCCTGCGACGAAGCCGCCAGGCCGCGTCATCGCCTGCGTCGGCGCAAGACGCATCTGCACGTGGCCCGAGGCGACAGAAGCGATGTCGCCGAACGCGCGTCGCGCCGCCGGCGGAAAAGCCTCGTCGAGGAAAGCCGCAAGTTGATCGGCGTCCATGCGCAGCGGGAGATCCATGCACCAGCTCTAGCTGGTCAACGCCGCAATCAGAACCTGTACCAAAGGGCGGCGAGCGGCCCCGTCTCGCGCACGATGTTGCGCCCGGAGAAGGTTCGCATCCCACCGATCTGGACGGACCAGACGCGCGAGACGTCGTAGACGAGCGAGGCCTGCAGCTTGCTGTAGTCGGTGCGCGGCACCAGCGGGCCGGCCGGCGCGGCGAAGCTCAAAAAGTCCTGCACCATCATGAGGAGCCACGGCTTGAGCCGCACGCCGAGCGTGGCGTCGACGCGCGCCTCCGTGGGCAACGGACCGGCGCGCAATCGCGCGCCCGGATCAATGTCGACGAAAGCCGGCAGGCCGAAGCAGGTGAAGCTTTTGCCAAGCATCACGCGGAGATCGCTCGCGAAGCTCCGTGCGCCGCTATCGGCGAGGATCTCGGCATTGCTTTGATCACCGACCGCCGGCTGCTCCAGCGCTTGCAGCGCGATGACCATGCCCGGCGCCTGATAGAGCGCGAGGCGCCCACCGAAGGCGCTGGAATCGGAGCCCGTTACCGTGTTGGTGGCCGGCCCATCGCTGCTGTCGCGCGCCGCGGCAAGAGACGCGAGGAGAAGCCACAGGGCAAGGGCAAAACGCAAAGGCACGGCACGCAACACGGTCGAACAATTCAGAGATCAATCCACACAACTCACGCTATTCACAGCGCGTTATGGTTGCGTTTCGCGGCCGAGGCGATCCTTGGCGACGTTTGCTCGGCCCCTGTGTTCCGCGCGGCACGACGATCGACGCGAAAACCGCCATGTGCCTCACGGTCAGCCGGCCGGAGGCCGTCCTCGACCGCCGCGTTAACCCGAGGCCCACGATGGCTCCCCGCAACGTGCGCTTAACCATAAACGCATCGTTTCAATCGAAGGCGGTCGCGAAACGCTTCGCTAAGGTTGACGAACACCTCCGCTTAACCCGCGCGGGCTAATCCAGAACGCAGTTGTTCGCGTTCGGAGACAGGCCATGCGCCTCCAGGTCAAGTTTTCTGCCGTCAAGCTCGCCGCCGTCGTTTGCGTCGGCCTCGCCATCGCCGGTTGCGCCAAGACGCCGGGCGAGGAAGGCCTCGCTGGCATGGCCGGCGGCGGCAGCCGCACCGGCTCCGGTTACGGCAACGGCGAGGGCGCCGGCTACGGCAACGGCCGCGTCAACGGCAGCGGGCTGCCAGGCAGCGCCCAGGAGTTTGCGCAGACCGCCGGCGACCGCGTCTTCTTCGAGTCGGATTCGTCCGACCTGACCGCCAAGGCGCAGGCAACGCTCGATCGCCAGGTCGCCTGGCTGCAGCGCTACGACCGCCCCTTCATCGTCGAGGGCCACGCTGACGAGCGCGGCACGCGCGAGTACAATTTCGCCCTCGGCGAACGCCGCGCCACGACGGTCAAGCAGTACATGGTCGCCCGCGGCATCCCGGCCTCGCGCATCCGCACGATCAGCTACGGCAAGGAGCGCCCGGTGCAAGTGTGCAACGACATCTCCTGCTGGTCGCAGAACCGCCGCGCCGTCACCAACGTCGGCGAAGGCAGCCAGAGCTGATACTGCTCTGATTTCTCGAGTGTGACTTGAAGGGCAGGCCCGACGAAAATCGCCGCAGGGCGACGTCGGGCCGCTCGTGCGGGTCGAAGAGGCCCGTTATAGTCTCCCGTCGAGCGCGTCGCGACGCGACGCCGACGGGGATGATCGATGAAGCGCCTCACCTTGGTTCTCCTGGCTGTGCTCGGCATCTTCGGTATAGCCAGTGTTGGCGTGGCGATGGCCGACGAGCCGATCGCCGGCGCGAATCTGTTTGCGACCTCGCACGGTCAGCCGTTCTGCACCACGCGGGGCCAGCTCGAGGCTCTCCTCGACGCGCAGGTCGCACAGGCGCCGATCGGCATCTTCTCGTTCCCCGGCTGCCGCTACGTCGAGGACAATTCGCTCGTCATTATCGGCCAGGATTTCCGCGGCGGCCGCTACATGCACATGGTGCGCGCGCGCGCCAACGGGGGGCTCTTCGCGCTCTTCGGATCCGTCGAGGGATACACGTTCT
This sequence comes from Beijerinckiaceae bacterium, assembly GCA_965277735.1. GTDB lineage: Bacteria > Pseudomonadota > Alphaproteobacteria > Rhizobiales > Beijerinckiaceae > RH-AL1. The sequence continues at coordinate 185,505 of CBDIDO010000003.1, read as the reverse complement.
CCGCAGGGCTCTCCCCTCTGCCGCTGCGCTCCGAGCCGGCGCACCTCAACCCGTTCTACTGAGGCGCCCGTCGAGGGACGAGGGTTGAACTCCCGTCCCGCTTGGCTCATTTCCGTGCGCGACGTGCGGCTCCTAAGCCGACGCGGCGCCTGCGGGAGACACATATGAGCATCGGGTTCATCGGCCTCGGATCCATGGGGACCGGCATCGCGGCCAACCTCGTGAAGGCCGGTCACGAGGTCACGGTCTGGAACCGCAGCCCGGGCAAGGCCGAGGAGCTGAAAGCGGCTGGCGCGCGCGAGGCGGGCTCGCCGGCGGAGGCCGCCGACGACGCCGCGATCGTCTTCACCATGCTGTCGGACGATGCCGCGCTGCTCTCGGTGCTGCGCGGTGAGGAAGGCCTGATGAAAGGCCTGCCCGAGCGCTCGCTGCACGTCTCGCTTTCGACCATCTCGGTCGCGACGGCCGATCGGCTCACCGCCGAGCATGAGGCGCACGGCCAGCGCTACGTCTCGGCGCCGGTGTTCGGACGCCCCGAGGCGGCGGCGGCCGGCAAGCTGTTCATCGTCGCCGCCGGCAAGTCGGCGGACATCGACGAGGCCGAGCCCGCCTTCGAGGCGATCGGCCAGCGTACCTTCCGCGTCGGCGAGACTCCGTCGGCGGCCAACCTCGTCAAGCTCTGCGGCAACTTCGCCATCCTCGCCGCGATCGAGACGATGGGCGAGGCGATGACGCTGGCCGAGAAGGGCGGCGTACCGAAAGCCGCGCTGTACGAGGTCCTCACGGGCACGCTGTTCGATGCGCCCGTCTACAAGAACTACGGCAAGATGATCGTCGAGGATCGCTACCGGCCGGCCGGCTTCAAGGCGCCGCTTGGCCTGAAGGACATGCGTCTCGTCGGCGAGTCGGCCGAGAAGCACCGCGTCGCGATGCCGGTGCTGAGCGTGCTGCGCAACCACCTGCTCGAGACGATCGCCAAGGAGGGCGAGGACATTGACTGGTCCGGCATCGGGCTGACAATCGGCAAGAACGCCGGCCTGAACAGCGGAAGCAAATAAAAGCGGCGGCCGGCGGAACCGGAGGCGGCCCGCCGGCATTTGTGACTTTGGTATGGTGTCAAGTTTTTAATTTGCGTTTTTGATTTTTGCTCGATACGTGCGTCTTTGCGATCCCGCGCTGAGCTTAATGCCATGTCCTACGAGTTCGACACCTCCGCCTCCATCTTCGATCGACGCGACCTGCAGACCCTGCGGTCATCCTACGCCCGCGCCCTGGGCGCGCTCGAGGTGTCGCGGATCATGGACGCCGAGGCAAAGGAAGAACTCGCCAAGCTCGTCTTCCATCTGGGTCGCGACCGGATCCTCGACGGCACGGGCCTCAAGTACCAGGGCGCCGAAGAGGGCATCGCCGACGAGGCGAGCAACTTCCTGGGCGAAGTATACGAGATTGCCCTCGTCGCCTGAGCCGATTGGCTCGCGGGTCAACCGACACCTCACCAGACGCTGTGGCGCCGCGCCGGAATGTGCGGCGCGCTGCGTTTGGCCTGCCTCACATCAGCAGCAGCGTGGCGGCGATCCAGATCACGTTCGTCAGCAGGAACGTGATCACGGTGTAGCCCATCACCCGCTGGATCCCGATTCCGGCGATGGCGACGACCGGCAGCGCGAAGAACGGCTGCAGCATGTAGGCGACGCTCTCGCCCGCCGCGACGGCGATGGCCACGGCCGCCGGCGAGGCGCCGAGTTGCACGGCCGCCGGCACCACGAACGGCCCCTGCACCGCCCAATGGCCGCCGCCCGACGGCACCAGCATGGTGATGAACAGCGAGGCGACATAGCTCCAGAACGGCAGCGTGTGCGCCGTCGCGACCGCGACGAAGGCCTTCGAGATCACGCCGGCGAGCCCAGTCGCGGTCAGGATGCCCATGATGCCGCCGTAGAGCGGGTATTGCAGGATCATCGAACCGACCTGGCTCGCTGCGGCATCGATCGCCTTCACGTAGGCGATCGGCGAGGCGTGCAAGGCTAGGCCGAGCATCAGGAAGACAAAGATCACGAGGTTGACGTCGATCGACGGTCCCTTGGTGATCCAGATGCAGGCGACGTAGACGAACCCGACCAAGGACATGGCCCAGGCGAGCCCGGGCCAACGGTCGGCGCGACGCGCCGGGTCATCGTGGCCGCCGCGCTCGGGCTTGGCGGCAGCCTCGGCGTCTTCCTGCGGCGGCTCGAAGGCGACGACGTCCTCGTCGCGCGGGCGGATGGCGATGAACAGCAGCGGCACCAGCACGACGATGAGCGCCGTCGGCACCAGGTTCCAGGCCTTGAACACCATGTCGCCGAACGGGGTGACGTGGCCCGTCACCTTCTCGATGATGTTGAGATCCGAACCTTTCGTCGCCTGCGTCAGCGCGATCGATGACGAAAAACCCGTCGCCCAAACCATCCAGCCGGAATAGGCGGCGGCGACGATCCAGCCGAAGTCGACGCGCATTCGGCGCGCCATCTCCCGCGAGACCATCGCGCTGATGACGAGCCCGAAACCCCAATTGAGGAACGAGGCGGCCGCGCAGGTGTAGAAGGTGAGCACCACCGCCTGGTTCGGCGTCTTGGCGAGGGAGACGAGCGCGACGATGCCGCGCTTGATCGGCGGCGCGTTGGCGAGCGCGTGGCCGGCGACGAGGATCAGGATCATCTGGAACGCGAAGGTCAGGATCTTGAAGATCCCTGCGTACCAGGAGGTGATGATGACGTCCGGCTTGCCGTTGGGCGCGATCAGCCAGGCGGCGAGGCCGGTCAGGAGCGTCAGCGCGATCGCGATGACGAAGGGGTCTGGCATCCAGCGCTCGAACAGGCTGACGCAGAACGCGACGAAGCCACGCTTCGGCCGATCCCCACGTGTCTCGGCAACGGCCGTCATGCGACATCTTCCCCTGGTCTTTGCGAGATTGGATCAGGCGGACGCCGCTCTTTCAAGGGCGAACGGATAGGCCGGAAGGGGGTGTGGATTCGTCGGCGGATCGAGGCCCTGCTATCTCGGCACTGTGCTTCGCCTTACAAACACCCCCTTTCGCCCCGCCGAGGTGGGGCTATGAGCCTCGTCACCCTGCCCTTCTGGCGTGGCGTGCCGCGCGTCGCGTGGCGCGAGACGGGCCGGCGCGTCGCTGCGCTACTGCCGAAGGGCCTCTACGCGCGCTCGATCCTCATCGTCATCCTGCCGATGGTGATCCTGCAGAGCGTGCTGACCTTCATCTTCCTCGAGCGGCACTGGGCGCTGGTGACGACGCGGTTGTCGACCGTGCTGACGCAGGACCTCGCCGCGATCATCGCGATCTACGAATCCTATCCGCAGGACGCGGATGCGACCGCGCTGACGAAGATCGCCTCCGAGCGCATGAAGATCGACATCGAGTTCCTGCCCAAGGGCCCGCTGCCGCCGACGCTCCCGAAGCCGTTCTTCTCGATCGTCGACGACGCGCTCGGCAACGAGATCAGGAAGCAGATAGGCCGGCCGTTCTGGCTCGACACGGTCGGCCGCTCGAATTTGATCGAGATCCGCATCGAGCTCCCCAACGCGATTTTGCGCGCTGTCGCCTACAGATCGGCCGCCTACGCATCGAACTCCTACATCTTCATCCTCTGGATGGTCGGCACGTCCTTCGTGCTCATCGTCGTCGCCATCGCGTTCCTGCGCACGCAGATCCGGCCGATCCTGCGCCTGTCGCGCGCGGCGGAGGCGTTCGGCAAGGGCCGTGAGATCGACTTCCGCCCGCGTGGCGCGCGCGAAGTGCGCCAGGCCGGCTACGCCTTCATCGCGATGAAGCGGCGCATCGAGCGCGCGATCGAGCAACGCACCGCGATGCTCAACGGCGTCAGCCACGATCTTCGCACCGTCATCACCCGCTTCAAGCTCTCGCTCGCGCTGATGGGCGACAGCGAGGATTCGGAGGACATGAAGAAGGACGTCGAGGAGATGCAGCGCATGCTGGAGGGCTATCTCGCCTTCGCACGCGGCGACGCCTCGGAACCCGCGATCGCCGTCGACATGCGCGAGTTCATCGACGACACGCGCGCCGACGCCGAGCGCCAGATCGACCAAGACGAGGACGCCGGCACTGTGCGCGCCTCCTGGCAAGGCGACCCGATCGTGCGCGTGCGGCCGGACGCCTTCAAGCGATGCGTCGGCAATCTCGTCGGCAACGCATTGCGCTACGGCGGCAACGTGTCGATCGAAGGTATCAACGACGGGCGTTTCCTGACGATCCACGTCGACGACGACGGGCCCGGCATCCCGGCCGAAAATCGTACGGACGTCTTCCGCCCCTTCGTGCGGCTCGACCAGGCACGTAACCAGGACGAGGGCGGCACCGGTCTCGGCCTGTCGATCGCGCGCGGCATAGCCCGTTCGCACGGCGGCGACATCTCGCTCGGCGACAGCACGATGGGCGGGTTGCGAGCGACACTCAGGGTGCCGGTGTAAAGACGCCAAGCGCCTGTTGTGACAATGGCATAACGCCAACGCGTTGATTTCGCAGGGTCGTACGACCAGAGGGCAGGGAACATCGAGCGAGCGTGGCGGTTCGCAGGGCCCAACCGCAAGGGAGACCTTTCATGCCCAGCAAAATCGCAACGACGCTGTTCGCCGTCGCCTTGGCCGCGCCTCTGGCGCCGCTCGCAGCCTACGCCCAGGGGACCGTCCGCGGGACCGAAGAGGGCATCAACGCAGGTGACCGCGCGGCCGGCCCGGTCGGCGGCGTCGTCGGCGGCGCGGTCGGCGCCGTCACCGGCACAGTCGGTGGCATCCTCGGCGTCGACGACCGTCCGCGCTTCCGCAGCTACGTCGAGGAGGAGCACGTCCGCAATTACGACTATGCCGAGCCCGTGCGCGCCGGCGTCGTGTTGCCCGAGGACTACACCTACCAGGATGTGCCGGAGCGTTTCCACGCGCGGCCCGGCTACCGCTACGTCGTGATCAACCACCACCCGGTCATCGTCGAGCCGCGCACGCGCCGCGTCGTCGAAGTGGTCGAGTAACGATCCGACGCAACGGACGAACAAGAAACGGCGGCTCCAGGGCCGCCGTTTTCGCGCGCGGATCAAGCCGCCTGGCGGTCGCGTCCCATCGCATCGCGCACTTCGGCCAGGATCTCGTACGAGCGCTGCCGCGCGGCCTGGTCGTAGATCTGCGCGGACACGATCAGCTCGTCGGCCTGCGTCTGCTCGAGTAGCGTCTCGAGGCCGACGCGGACGCGGTCGGGACCCCCGACGATGGCGTAGCGCAGCGCATGATCGACGCCGGCGCGCTCCTGCATGCTGCCGATGGCGCCGATGTCGTCGACCGGCGGCTTCAGCATCCCCGGCGTGCCGCGCCGCAGCGCGACGAAGGCCTGCTGCAGCGACGTGAAGAGACGGCGCGCCTCTGCGTCGGTCTCGGCGGCAACCACCGTGACGCCGACCATCGCGTGCGGCCGATCGAGCTGCGCGGACGGCTTGAAGCCGGTGCGGTAGAGATGCAGCGCGTCGCCCAACGAATCCGGCGCGAAATGCGCGGCGAAGGCGAACGGCAGTCCGAGCTCGGCGGCGAGCTGGGCGGAGAAGGTCGACGAGCCGAGCAGGTAGAGCGGCACCCGCGAGCCGGCACCGGGCACGGCGCGGATCCTCTGCCCCTCTTCGGGCGGCTCGAGAAAGAACTGCAACTCCTGCACGTCGCGTGGGAAGCGGTCGGCGTCGTCGGGCCGTCGACGCAAGGCGCGCAAAACCATGCCATCGCCGCCGGGCGCGCGGCCGAGGCCGAGATCGATGCGGCCGGGATAGAGGGCGTCGAGCGTGCCGAACTGCTCGGCGATCACCATTGGCGGATGGTTCGGCAGCATGATGCCGCCGGAGCCGACGCGGATCGTCGAGGTCGCGCCCGCGACGTGGCCGATCACGATGGACGTGGCTGCCGAGGCGATGCCGGCGAGGTTGTGGTGCTCGGCGAGCCAGAAGCGCTGGTAGCCGAGCGCCTCCACGTGGCGGGCGAGCGCGACGGTATGCTGCAGCGCTTCGCGCGGAGTCTCGCCTTCGAGCACGGGGGAAAGGTCGAGGACTGAGATGGGGATCATGGGAGATCAGGTGGGAGTGCGGGGCAGCGTTCGCCAGCCCGCACGCGACAAGCGCGACTGACCTGGGCTAAGAGGGCCACGGCCCGCTATCGACACCGAGACCGCTTTGTCCGCCGAACCTCACGTCACGCCAGACCTCGTCGCTGCGCACGGGCTGAAGCCCGACGAGTACGAGCGCCTCCTCGCGCTGATCGGCCGCGCGCCGACCTTCACCGAACTCGGCATCTTCTCGGCGATGTGGAACGAGCACTGCTCGTACAAATCCTCGCGCCTGCACCTGCGCACCCTGCCGACCAAGGCGCCGTGGGTGATCCAGGGGCCGGGCGAGAATGCCGGCGTCATCGACATCGGCGACGGCGACGCCTGCGTGTTCAAGATGGAGAGCCACAACCATCCGTCCTACATCGAACCCTACCAGGGCGCGGCGACGGGGGTCGGCGGCATCCTGCGCGACGTCTTCACCATGGGCGCGCGTCCCATTGCCTGCCTCAACCTGCTGCGCTTCGGCGATCCATCGCACCCAAAGACCAGGCACCTGGTGGCCGGCGTCGTCGCCGGCATCGGCGGCTACGGCAATTCCTTCGGCGTGCCGACGGTCGGCGGCTCGACCGAGTTCCATACGCGCTACGACGGCAACATCCTCGTCAACGCGATGGCCGTCGGCCTCGCCCGCACCGACGAGATCTTCTACGCCAAGGCGACAGGCGTCGGAAACCCGATCGTCTATCTCGGCTCGAAGACCGGCCGCGACGGCATCCACGGCGCCACCATGGCCTCGGCGAGCTTCGAGGCGGATGCCGAGGAGAAGCGCCCGACCGTGCAGGTCGGCGATCCTTTCGCTGAAAAACTCCTGCTGGAGGCCTGCCTCGAGCTGATGAAGACCGGCGCGGTCGTTGCAATCCAGGACATGGGCGCGGCCGGCCTCACCTCGTCGGCGGTCGAGATGGGCGCCAAGGGCGACCTCGGCATCGAGCTCGACCTCGATACGGTGCCCTGCCGCGAGACCGGCATGACCGCCTACGAGATGATGCTCTCGGAGAGCCAGGAGCGCATGCTCATGGTGCTGCACCCGGAGAAACGCGCCGAGGCCGAGGCGGTGTTCGTGAAATGGGGCCTCGACTTCGCGGTCATCGGCAAGACGACCGACACGCTGCGTTTCGTCGTTAAGCACGGCGGCGAGACGAAAGCCGACCTGCCGATCAAGGAGCTGGGCGATCAGGCGCCGCTCTACGACAGGCCGCATGTCGCGACGTCCAAGGTCGAGCCGATCGATCTTGCCTCGGTGACCCCGCCGATGGATGCGGCTGCAGCGCTGGTAAAGCTGATGGCGGTGCCGGACATCGCCTCGAAGCGCTGGGTGTGGGAGCAATACGACCACCTGATCCTCGGCAACAGCATTCGCCGGCCGGGTGGCGACGCGGCGATCGTGCGCATCGGCGACGGCCCGAAGGGCTTGGCGCTGACGACCGACGTGACGCAGCGCTATTGCGAGGCCGACCCGTTCGAGGGCGGCAAGCAGGCGGTGGCCGAGGCCTGGCGCAACATCACGGCCACCGGCGCCCTGCCGCGCGCGGTGACCGACAATCTCAACTTCGGCAACCCTGAGAAGCCGGAGGTGATGGGCCAGATCGTCGGCTGCATCAGCGGCATCGGCGAGGCCTGCCGGGCGCTCGACTTCCCGATCGTGTCCGGCAACGTCTCGCTCTACAACGAGAGCGCCGGCCGCGGTATCCTGCCGACGCCGTCGATCGGCGCGGTCGGCGTGATCGCCGACGTCGCGACCTCGGCGTCGGTCGGCTTCGTCGCCGAGGGTGAGGCGATCCTCCTCGTCGGCGCGACAGCCGGATGGCTCGGCCAATCGCTCTACCTGCGCGAGATCTGCGGCCGCGAGGCCGGCGCGCCGCCGCCGGTCGACCTCTCCGCGGAGAAGGCGAATGGCGATTTCGTGCGCGACCTCATCGTCGAGCGCCGCGTCGGCGTCTGCCACGATCTCTCCGACGGCGGCCTCGCCGTTGCGCTCGCCGAGATGGCGCTCGCCGGCAACATCGGCGCCGCCATCGGGGTGCCCGGCGATGTGCCGGCCCACGCCACTCTCTTCGGCGAGGACCAGGCGCGCTATCTCGTGGTGGTGCCGGACGTCGAGGCCCGCGCCGTGCTCGCGCAGGCCGAAGCGCGCGGGGTGCCCTGCGCGCGCATCGGCACGACCGGCGGAAGCGCGCTGCAGCTCGGCGAGGTCGCAGTGACGCTCGATGCGCTCCGGCAGGCGCACGAGGGCTGGCTGCCGACCTACATGAGCTGACAGAGACGATCCATGCGCCTCGCGGCCGTTCTCTTCGTGATCCTCGTTCTCGCCGTGCTGGCCGAGGTACTGCCGCTCGTGCCGGTGCCGACGCCGAAGCCGCCGGACTACGACCAGCCGTCCTCGTGGCTCTGCCGGCCGGACCGCCCCGACGCCTGCGCCAAGCCGACGACAGCGACCGTATTCGAGAACGACGGCGGCAAGCGCGTCGTCACCAGCACGCCCGATCCGGCAGCGAAGATCGATTGCTTCTACGTCTACCCGACGGTGTCCCACGCAACCGGCGACAATGCGCCGATCGCCGCGACGGGCGACGAGATTGGCGCGGCGCGGATTCAGCTCGCCCGGTTCGCGTCAGTCTGCCGGACCTTCGCGCCGCTCTATCGCCAGGTGACGCGCGACGGACTGCGGAAGGTCATCGACCACAAAGAGTTCGACGTGCCGCCGCGCACGATCGCCTATTCCGACGTGCTCGCCGCCTGGAAGAACTACCTCGCGCACGACAACGCCGGCCGCGGCTTCGTGCTGATCGGCCACAGCCAGGGCTCGAAGATGCTGACGCGGCTGATCGCCGACGAGATCGACGGCAAGCCGGAGCAGGCGCGGCTCATCGGCGCGATCATCCCCGGCACGGAAGTCGAGGTGCCCGACGGCAAGCTCGTCGGCGGCTCCTTCGCGCACGTCCCGTTGTGCAGTCATGCGGGCGAGCTCGGCTGCGTCATCGTCTATTCGACCTATCCTGCCGACCGGCCGATGGCGGCGGGTGCGCGCTTCGGGTCGACCGGCAAGCCCGGCGTCGCCTTCGCCTGCGTCGACCCCAGCGCGATCGCCGGCGTTCCGACGCTCGACGCCGACCTTCCCCTTTATGGCGCCCTGCGGGACAAGTTCGGGACCGATTTCGCGGAGCTGCCCGGCCTGATCAGCTCGCGCTGCACGGTCGGTGGCCCCTTTTCCGTCCTCGCCATCTCGGTGAAGGCGAGCACGCAAGCCGGCGAAACGGCCGCGTCTCTGATCGACCGCCTCGCGGAATATTCTCCGCCCTGGGGCCTGCACGGCCTCGACATCGCCCTCGCCGAAGGCACGCTCGTCGAGATCGTGCGACGGCAGGCCGCCACCTACGCCGAGAAGAAGTAAGCACGCGATGTTCCGCAAAGCCTGCCGTCGCGACGACCTGAGCGAAGGGCGCCTCGAGGTCGCCGCGATCGACCGCACGCTGGTCCTGATCCTTTGGCCAGAGGGCGGCACGCCGCGCGCCTTCCAGGGCTTCTGCCCGCATGCCCGCGAGCCGCTCGCCGACGCCCGCTTCGACGGCGACAATCTAACCTGCCCGCACCACGACTGGGTGTTCGACGGGCGCAGCGGCAAGTGCGTGGACGGCAAGCGCTGCCAGCTCGCGGAATATCGTTTGAAGGTCGAGGGCGACGACGTGCTCGTCGACGTCGAGAGGATCGACGCGAACTACGTGTAGGGGCGTTCGCGCCCTACTCCAGCCATCCCGGAACAGCGTCCATCGCGATCAGCTCCTCGAACGTCCGACGCGGCCGGATCACGGCGTAGTCAGCCCCGCTCACCAGCACCTCGGGCACGAGCAGGCGGCTGTTGTAGGTGCTCGCCTGCACGGCCCCGTAGGCGCCGGCCGACATCACGGCAAGCAGGTCGCCGGCCGCCGGCTTCGGCATCGTGCGGCCCTGTGCGAGATAGTCGCCCGTCTCGCAGACCGGGCCGACGACGTCGGCAACGATCTCCGGGCGCCCCGTTTCGCGGACCGCGACGACCTCATGGTGCGCCTCGTAGAGGGTCGGGCGGATCAGGTCGTTCATCGCGGCGTCGACGACGACGAAGCTCTTCGCTTCGCCCTCTTTCACCAGGATCACGCGGGTGACGAGGATGCCGGCATTGCCGACGATCAGCCGGCCCGGCTCGAACAGGAAGCGCACCGGCAGGTGGCCGAGCCGCCTCCGGACGATCTCGGCATAGCGGTCGGGATGGTAGGTCTCGAAATCCTCGCCTGCGCGATAGGGGATGCCGAGGCCGCCGCCGAGGTCGATATGGTCGATGTGGTGCCCGTCCGCCGCGAGCTCGCCGAGGAAGCCGGCGAGGATTTCGAAAGCGTGGTCGAACGGCGCGAGATCGGTGATCTGCGACCCGATGTGCATGTCGACGCCGCAGACCTCGAGGCCCGGCAGCGCCGCCGCCTCGCGATAGACGGCGCGGGCGCGCGAGATCGGGATGCCGAACTTGTTCTCCGCCTTCCCCGTCGCGATCTTGGCGTGGGTCCGGGCGTCGACGTCGGGGTTGACCCGCAGGCCAATCCGCGCGGTGCGCCCCTTTGCGGTGGCGATCGCCGAGATCATCGCAAGCTCGGGCTCGGATTCGACGTTGAACCCGAAGATGTCCTCGTCGAGCGCCAGCGCGATCTCCGCGTCGCTCTTGCCGACGCCGGAGAACGTGATCTTGGCGCCCGGCACGCCGGCGGCACGGGCGCGACGCAGCTCGCCCTCGGAGACGACATCCATGCCGGCGCCCTCGCGGGCGAGCAGGGTGAGGACGGCCTGGTTCGAGTTCGCCTTGACCGCGTAGCAGGTCATCGCGTCGAGGCCCTCGAAGGCCTCGGTGAAGACGCGGTAGTGGCGGCGCAGCGTTGCGGTCGAGTAGCAGTAGAACGGCGTGCCGACCTCGGCGGCGATACGCTCGAGGTCGACGTCCTCCGCGTGGAGGACGCCGTTGCGGGGGGCGAAATGGTGCATGGCGTCGCTTTAATGGTCTAGGCGGAGCACGTCGGCAATAGCCGATCGCTCTAGAGCAGGGGATCGAGGAAGAAGCCGGTCTTCGGCTGCGGCGCCGCGTTGATCGGGCGCGGCACTGTCCCCTCGGAGAAGATGTCCGACTGTTTCTGCCCCGGGGTGCGCGCCACCTGATTGCCGAGGACGCTGTTCCGTGTAGCGGCGGTCTGCGCGGCCGGCTGGGGCGGCGCGCCCGGCGGCAGCTCGAGCGGGCCGCGCCGCCCGCAGCCGGCAAGCGCCAGCACGGCAAGCAGCGCGATCGCGAGGGAAGTCGTGGGACGCAAGGCGAATTCTCCGATCGTCCTCAGCTATAGAGGAAACGACGTGCAAGGCGAAGATGCGACACGAGAATGCCTGCAGAGCGTGGCGAAGATATCCTGAACGCGGACACGATCGCGGGGCGCCTGCTCTATCGCGACGGGCTGATGCTCGTACTCGACAAGCCGGCGGGCATCGCGGTGCATCGCGGGCCGAAGGGCGGCGACAACCTCGAGGCGCATTTTTCCGGCCTGCGCTTCGGCCTGCCGCGCGACCCGGCGCTGGCGCACCGGCTCGATCGCGACACCTCGGGCTGCCTGGTGCTCGGGCGGCACAGGAAGGCGCTGGAGAAGCTCGGGCTCCTGTTCAAGCAGGGCAAGATCGCGAAGACCTATTGGGCCGTGGTGGAGGGGTCGCCAGAGGCGGACGAGGGCCTGATCGACCTGCCGCTTGGGCGGCGCGACGCCACGCGCGGCTGGTGGATGAAGGTCGAAGATGGCGGCCTGCCGTCGCAGACGCGCTGGCGCGTCCTCGCCCGCGACGATGGTCGCGCGGCCCTGGCCTTGTCGCCTCTCACCGGCCGCACGCACCAGCTGCGCGTGCATTGTGCTGCGATGGGCTTGCCGATCCTCGGCGACCCGATCTACGGGACACGGCTACACGACGATAATGCCCCGCCGTTGCACCTGCACGCCCGCGCGATCTCGGTGCCGCTCGCCAAGACCAAGCCGCCGATCGAGGTCGAGGCGCCATTGCCGGTGCACATGCACGGGGCCTGGGCCGCGCTCGGTCTTTCGGCCGAGGCGGCGGCGGCCGGCAACGCGAACGCCGCGATCGACGTTTGAGGCGGTCAGCACGGAGAACGTCACAATGCCCGCCAAATCGAAGGCACAGCAGAAGGCGGCCGGCGCAGCGCTCTCGGCCAAGCGCGGCGAGACCAAGAAGAAGGATCTGCAAGGCGCGTCTAAGTCGATGGTCGAGTCCATGAGCGAGTCGCAGCTCGAGGAGCTCGCGTCGACCAAACGGAAGGGCAAGCCCGAGCGAAAGGGCTGAGCCTCAGAGCCCGGCCTTGGCCGCGGCGAGGATGGCACCGGGCTTGTCCTCGGTGCCGGCCTGCAGCAGCACGACGTAGCCCTCGTCGTCGGCCTTGAGCTCGACGAGGTCGAAGCTCTTGGCCTCGCCGGTCCATTCGCCGATCTTCTGCAGGGCGCGGACGGCGTTGGTGTAGGTCACGCTCTGCCCGGAATTGGCGCCGCGGTCGATGTCGACGGTCTTCTGGCGCGCGACGCGCAGGATCACGATGCTCGCCGACACGCCGACCGCGGGCGCGGCGCCGACCGCGATGTGCAGCTTGCCACCGGACTCGGTGAGATCGAGCGGCACATGCATCACATCCGCGCTACTGGCGAGAGTTTCGGTGGCGCGCTGGATCGCCGGCCGGTCGGCGCCGGCCTCGACGGCGATCCCATCGACGATGACCTGCGGGGTGAACACCCTGCGGTCCCCCCGCGCCGCCGCATAGGCATGCTGCCGGCGCGTGAACACCGGCTCGGCCAGCGTGTCGTGCCACCCAGCGAAGTCCCAGGTGTTGACCGAGTAGGAGAGCGCGATCGTCTTGGGCTCGCGCGCCAGGTCGGAGATGAGCCGGTCCGCCGGCGGACACCGCGGGCAGCCCTGGCTCGTGAACAGCTCGACCACGCGCATGCCGCTCGAGGCCTCCGCGTGGGCGGTAAGCACCGGGGCGGACGCGAACACAGCGAGTCCCAGCGCGAGAGCGAAGACAGATCGACGGTCGGACGTCACGCGGCCGTGCTCCTTGCGTTTCGTGTCTCTGATCGCGCAAGACCAGCATGTCGCGCGGACCGATGCCAGTCACATGCAGGTGACGGTCGCGCGACAACCCGAGCGAAAACCGGGCCGCGATCCGGGCGCCAACGAAGGGAGGTAGAAGCCGATGAACGACAAGCTGAAAAGCTGGGAATCGACGCTGAAGGGCATGCCGCGCGTGGGCGATGTCGCCGAGCGGCGGCGCACGACCTCGATGCGGGACATCGAGGCATTCACCGAGATCACCGGCGACCGCAATCCGCTGCACTACGATCGCGAAGCGGCCGAGCGCAGCGCGATGGGCAAGTTGATCGTGCAGGGCGGCGTAACGTCAGGCCTCCTCAACGCGCTTGTCGCCGAGGACGTGCCGGGACCGGGCACCGTCTTCCTCGGATGCGAATGGAAATTCCTGAAGGCCGTCGGCGTCGACGAGGAGATCGTCGGCCGCGTCGAGGTCCTGACCGTGCGCGAGGACAAGCCGATCTGTACGCTGAAGACCAGCGTGCGCAACGCGCAGGGCGACATCTGCATCGATGGCACCGCGACAACCTACACGGTGCCGCTCAAGCCCTGAGGTCAGCCCGCGAGGCCGAGCCGGGCGAGCAGGCCGCGCGTACGCTGCGTCCGCAGGATTTCGAAGTCGCCGGCGATCTGCTCGGCCGCGTCGATGCCGGCCGGCAGGAAGAACGGAGCCGGCGGCGCGTCGTCGTCCACCGGCATGCCGTGGCCGAGCCCCGGTACGCTGTACTCGATCACGCAGGGGCGCTTCGCCTCGTTGCGCCACACGCGCCTGGTCGTCGCGCCGATGTCGTCCTCGAGCGGCACCTGCGCCGCGACGCCGTGGACATTGGTCCATTGCTTGACGAGCTCGCCGGCATTGATCGGCTTGACCACGCTGTCGGCCGTGCCCTGCCAGATCGCCACGGTCGGCCAGCGGGCCGGCGACGGCGCCGCGATGCGCACCGCGTCGCCCCAGAGCCGCGGCTCACGCGTCCGTCCGACGAACATGCAGTCGAACGCCTCGGCGGCACTGTCGGCCGCCCCATAGGGCAGACCAGCGACGATCGCGCCGCCGGCGAAGAGCTCGGGATAGGTGGCGAGCAGCGCGCAAGCCATCGAGCCGCCGGCCGAGAGACCGGTGACGTAGACCCGCCGCGCATCCGACCGGCAAACCGCCAGGACGTGCAGGATCATCTGGCGGATGGATTCGACCTCGCCCTCGCCGCGACGCGTGTCGCGCGGCTCGAACCAGGAAAAGCACGTTTTGCGGTTGTTGGTCGCGCGCTGCTCGGGCAGCAGCAGGGTGAAGTCGTTCGCCTCGGCGAGGCGGCGCCAGCCCGAGCCGTCCGCGAAGCCCGTGGCCGTCTGGGTGCAACCGTGCAGCGCCACCACCAGCGGCCGCGACGGGCCGCTCGCCGGCAGGAGGCGCATGCGGAGGTTGCCAGGATTGGAGCCGAAGGGCTCGATGTCGCGCAGCCCGGCGCCCCCAGCACCACCACCGCCGCCGTTTCCGAACGGCACATCGTCCCTGACATTGTCCATCGAAGAGCTGCAACCGCCTTTTTAAAACCTTCCGCGACCCTGCCGGCCTCGAATGCTGCACTGCAACACAGAACCGTCGCAAAGGGAAGCCGTTTCGAACGCGCGGTATGGCCCGCACTGGATATATTGCGCGCTGGTCGATTGCGCGATTCAGTTCAAATCTCCCGCGCCGTCGCAACGCATTGTCAAGTTGTCGGCGTCTAGAGTGCGGGCGCCGTAAGGGAAACACGAGCGAGCGGTCTATCCGGCCATCCGGGCGTCCGCTCAGCCAGCATCTTAGACGGTTGCCGCAGCAAATCGAGAGCTCGATGAGCGAAGCGCGACAGGCAGGACACGTTGAGGCGGTGGCGCATGGGTCGCGCCTCGATGCTTTCGCGCGTCGTGTCACGCGCGCGGTCGACCGCCCCGATGCCAGCCTGACCATTCCCGAGCGCTTCTCGACGGAGACGCGGGCGGCGCAGCTCTTCGAGACCCTCAAGCTCGCAAATTATTCGCTCTTCGCGCATCTCCTCGTCGTGATGTCGTTGATCCCGTTCTTCTGGGACACGGCGTGCCGCGGCTATGTGGTCTCTATCGGCGTCGTCGTCTCCCTGCTCGTCGGCACGGCGTTCTGTGCCGTCGCGATCCTCGGGCCGCGGATCAATTCCGCCAAGGCGGTGCAGCGGGGCCGATGGGCGGCGATCACCTTCGCGTTCCTGATCGGCCTGACCTGGGGGACGGTCCCGATCGCCCTGCTCCCCTGGTCGAACGACAGTCACCGCATCGTCGTGACGAGCATGATCACCGGCGTCATCGCCGACGTCTTCGTGCTCGGGCCGATCCTGCCGGTCGCGATCCTGTTCGTTCTTCCGATCTTCGCTGGGACGGGCATCGGCCTGTCCCTGATGGGCGGCTTCACCGGCGTCTGCCTGCTCGTCCTGCTCGGGATATTCACCTTCTTCGCCGTTTTCAGCATCAAGCAGATGAACAAGCTGTCCGTTCAGCGCATCTTCGATCGCGTGCAGGTCAGCGAGCAGAACGAGACGATCGGGCTGCTGCTGCGCGAGTACGAGGAGGCCACCAGCGACTGGCTGTGGGAGATCGACCGCGAAGGGCGGCTCGCCAACGCGTCCGAGCGGATCGCCCAGGCACTCGGGGTGCCGCTGGCCGAGTTGCACCAGCAGACGTTCCACAAGATCCTGCAGGCTCGAAGCCCGAACGCCCAGGTCTCCGGCGGCGCACGGAAGGTCTTCACCGCGATCGCCGGGCGCCGGCCGTTCCACAACATGGTGATCGAGATCAAGACCGAGGGCGCCTCGATCTGGTGGCGCCTCACCGGCAAGCCGATCTACGACAAGAGCGGCGCCTTCTTCGGCTATCGCGGGGTCGGCTCCGACATTACGCTGACCCTCAATGCCGAGCAGAAAATCGCCTACATGGCGAAGTTCGACGCGCTCACGGGGCTCGCCAACCGCTCGGTCTTCCTGAGCCTTGCCGGGGAGGATTGCGGCGCGTCGGGGCAGACTCGCGCCCGGCGCGCGCTCCTGTATCTCGATCTCGACGGCTTCAAAGGGATCAACGACAGCCTCGGTCACGCGATCGGCGACCGGCTGCTGATCGAGGTCGCGGAGCGGCTCAAGTCGGCCGTGCCGAACGGCGCGCTATTGGCGCGGCTCGGCGGCGACGAGTTCGCCGTCCTGCTCCCGGTCGTGCGGCGCAGCGAGGCAGAGACGCTGGCGCAGGCGCTGATCTGGCGTATCGGCGCGCCGTTCCACATCGACGGCTCGGAGGCCGACATCGGCCTCAGCATCGGCATCGCTTTCGCCCCGGACGATTCGGAGAGCCCGGACAGCCTGCTCGTCAAGGCCGACCTCGCCCTCTACAGCGCCAAGGCGGAAGGCAAGGCGCGCTATCGCATCTTCGTCGAGGAGATGGAGCGCTCGCTGAACGAGAGGCGCGCCTTCGAGAACGAGCTGCGCGTGGCGTTGCCGCGCGGAGAGCTGGAGCTCGTCTACCAACCGCTGGTGAACCTGAACCAGGGCCGCGTCGTCTGCTTCGAGGCACTGCTGCGCTGGAACAGCCCGTCGCGCGGCAAGGTGTCGCCCGTCGCCTTCATCCCGGTCGCAGAGACGATCGGCCTCATCGTTTCGATCGGCCGCTGGGTGCTCTGGCAGGCGTGCACCGAGGCGGCGCGCTGGGACTCCGACGTGTCGATCGCCGTGAACATCTCGCCACAGCATTTCCGCATGCCGGACTTCCTGAGCGACGTCTCCGTGGCACTCGGGCTCTCAGGCCTCGACCCGAGCCGGCTCGAGATCGAGATTACCGAGGGCGTCTTCCTCGAGGATTGCGACGCCGCGCTCGAGAACCTGCATGCGCTGCGCAAGCGCGGCATCCGGATCGCGCTCGACGATTTCGGGACGGGCTATTCCTCGCTCAATTACCTGATCAATTTTCCCGTCGACAAGATCAAGATTGACCGCACCTTCGTGCGCGACTTCCTCAGCCGTAACGAGAATCGCGCCATCATCGACGCGATCCTGACGCTGGCGCGCGAGCTGTCGATCAAGGTGACGGCAGAGGGCGTCGAGACGGTCGACCAGGCCATCGCCCTGCGCGCGCGCCGCTGCGACGACATCCAGGGCTACCTGCTGGGCGTCCCAAAGCCGGCGTCGGCCGTGGCAGATACGATCGAGACCATCCCGATCGTGTACCGCGAACTTCTGCCGGCCCGACAGCTGCCGCCGATGAAGATGGTTCAGCAGCAAACAGCCTGAGCCGATCGCAGCTTCGGCGTACGTCGAGACCTCTAGGACGCGACGGCGTGACCGGCCGAGTCTCCGTTACCCCACGGGATTCCTATAGATGCAGCCCGTCCGGCCCCTCGAATTCCTACGCTTCGGACGACGATAGTCGCCGGCGTCGCGCGGCTCCTCCGCGCTCGTCCGGGTCCATCTCCATGCTCGATTGTCTCTTTATTGCCGGCGGCATCCTCTTTCTCGTCGTGACGGCGGCCTATGCCGACGCCTGCGACCGGCTCTGACGGCGCGCGCCATGACCTTCGATTACCTCACCGGCGCGATCGTGACGGCCGCGATCCTCGCCTACCTCACCTATGCGCTGATCCGCGCCGAGCGCTTCTAGGAGGCGGCGATGGATAGTTCCGGCATGACCTTCAACGGCTGGGCGCAGATCGTCCTGTTCTCGCTCGTCATCATCGCGTTGACGCGGCCGCTCGGCGGCTACATGACGCGAATCTTCACCGGCGAGCGCACGTTTCTCTCGCCCGCGCTGCAGCCGATCGAGCGCGGCCTCTACAAGCTCGCCGGCATCGACGAGCGCCAGGAGCAGCACTGGCTCGGCTACCTCTTTGCGATCGTGCTTTTCCACATCGGCGGCTTCGTCATCCTCTACGTGCTGCTGCGGCTGCAGGACATGCTGCCGTTCAACCCGTCGGGCCAGGGCGCGGTGGCGCCGGACCTGGCCTTCAACACCGCGGCGAGCTTCATCACCAACACCAACTGGCAAAACTACGGGGGCGAATCGACGCTCTCGTATCTCACGCAGATGCTCGGCCTGACGCATCAGAACTTCCTGTCGGCGGCGACCGGCATCGCGATCGCCGTCGCCGTGATCCGCGGCTTCGCGCGCGCTTCGGCGCGGACCGTCGGCTCGTTCTGGGTCGACGTCACGCGCTGCTCGCTTTACGTGCTGCTGCCGATCTGCGTGCCGCTCGCGTTGTTTCTCGTCTGGCAAGGCATGCCGCAGACGCTCGGCGCCTACGTCGACGCCACGACATTGGAAGGCGCCAAGCAGACGATCGCCGTCGGCCCCGTCGCCAGCCAGGTGGCGATCAAGATGCTTGGCACCAACGGCGGCGGCTTCTTCAACGCCAATGCGGCGCATCCCTTCGAGAACCCGACCGCGCTGTCGAACTTCATCCAGATGCTGTCGATCTTCGCGCTCGGTGCCGCCTTGACCAACGTGTTCGGCCGCACGGTCGGCAACGAACGGCAGGGCTGGGCGATCTTCTCGGCCATGGGCGTGCTGTTCCTCGGTGGCGTCGCCGCGCTCTATGCGGCCGAGGCCGCAGGCAACCCGCTCGTCCATGCGCTCGGCATCGCCGGCGGCAATTGGGAAGGCAAGGAGATCCGCTTCGGCCTCGCCGGCGCCTCGCTCTTCGCCACCGTCACCACGGACGCCTCGTGCGGCGCGGTCAATGCCATGCATGACTCGCTCACCGCGCTCGGCGGCATGATCCCGCTGATCAACATGCAACTCGGCGAGATCATCTTCGGCGGCGTCGGCTCGGGTCTCTACGGGATGATCGTCTTCGTCATCATCGCGATCTTCGTCGCGGGCCTCATGGTCGGGCGCACACCCGAGTACCTCGGCAAGAAGATCGAGGCGAAGGAGGTCAAGATGGCGATGCTCGCGATCCTCTGCCTGCCCTTCGTGATGCTCGGCGGGACCGCGATGGCGCTCGGCGTGCCGTCGGCCGTGGCCGCGATGAACAACGCCGGCCCGCACGGCTTCTCCGAGGTGCTCTACGCCTACACCTCGGTCGCCGCGAACAACGGCTCGGCCTTCGCCGGGCTCTCCGGCAACACGATGTTCTACAACGTGTCGCTCGGCTTCGGCATGCTGATCGGCCGCTTCTTCGTCATCGTCCCCGCCCTCGCCATCGCCGGCTCGCTCGCCGCGAAGAAGAAAGTGCCGGCGTCCGTTGGCACCTTCCCGACCACAGGCGGCCTTTTCGTCGGGCTGCTTGTCGGCGTGATCCTGATCGTTGGTGGCCTCACCTTCTTCCCCGCCCTTGCGCTCGGGCCGATCGTCGAGCATCTCGCGATCGTCGCGGGGCAGATGTTCTGAACTCTTCCTTCTCCCGCTTCCGGGAGAAGGGACAGCCGAGAGACCCTTCGAGATGTCCCGCCAATCCTCCTCGATCTTCGATCCCAAGCTCCTCGTGCCCGCAATCGGCGGCGCGTTCCGCAAGCTCGATCCGCGCGCGCTCTACACGAACCCCGTGATGTTCGTCGTCGAGATCGTCGCCGCGCTCGTCACGGTACTCTTCGTGCGCGACCTCGTCGTCGGTGCGCCGAACCTCGCCTTCTCCGCCCAGGTCATCCTGTGGCTGTGGTTCACCGTGCTCTTCGCCAATTTCGCCGAGGCGGTGGCGGAGGGGCGCGGGAAGGCGCAGGCGGATTTCCTGCGCAAGACGCGCACGGAGACGCAGGCCAAGCTGCTCAAGGGCGACAGCAAAAGCGACTACGAGCTGGTGCCCGGTAACGGGCTCAAGGTCGGCGACATCGTGCTGGTCGAGGCCGGCGACATCATCCCCTCCGACGGCGAGGTGATCGAGGGCATCGCCTCGATCGACGAATCCGCGATCACCGGGGAGTCGGCGCCGGTCATCCGCGAGTCCGGCGGCGACCGCTCGGCGGTGACCGGCGGCACGCACGTGCTGTCAGACCAGATCCGCGTGCGCATCACCGCCGCGGCGGGCTCCACCTTCCTCGATAGGATGATCTCGCTCGTCGAGGGCGCCGCGCGCCAGAAGACGCCCAATGAGATCGCGCTCAACATTCTGCTCGCCGGTATGACGATCATCTTCGTCTTCGCCACCGCGACGATCCCGAGCTTCGTCGCCTATGCCGGCGGCCACATCAGCGTGCTCGTCGTCGTCGCGCTCTTCGTCACACTGATCCCGACGACGATCGGCGCGCTGCTGTCGGCGATCGGCATCGCCGGCATGGATCGGCTGGTGCGCTTCAACGTGCTCGCCATGTCCGGCCGCGCGGTCGAGGCGGCCGGCGACGTCGACACGCTGCTGCTCGACAAGACCGGCACGATCACGCTCGGCAATCGCCAGGCCACCGCGTTCCGGCCCGTCAAGGGCGTCGACGAGCAGGAGCTGGCGGATGCCGCGCAGCTCGCCTCGCTCGCCGACGAGACGCCGGAAGGCCGCTCGATCGTCGTGCTCGCCAAGGAGCGCTACGGCATCCGCGAGCGCGACATGGGCTCGCTGAACGCGACCTTCGTGCCTTTCACGGCCCAGACCCGCATGAGCGGCATCGACGGCGACGGCCTCTCGATCCGCAAGGGCGCCGTCGAGTCGATCCTCGCCTTCGTCGGCGCGAAGGCCGAGGACGGCGCGCCGAGCGGCGTGATGATCGCCGACCGCACGAGCCCCGCCGCGACGCGCGAGATCCAGGCGATCGCCGAGGAGATCTCCAAGCAGGGCGGCACGCCGCTCGCCGTGGCGCGCGACGGGCGCCTGCTCGGCGTCATCCACCTGAAGGACATCGTCAAAGGCGGCATCCGCGACCGTTTCGTCGAGCTGCGCCGCATGGGTATCCGCACGGTGATGATCACCGGCGACAATCCTATGACCGCCGCCGCCATCGCGGCAGAGGCCGGCGTCGACGATTTCCTCGCCCAGGCGACGCCCGAGGACAAGCTGAAGCTGATCAAGGACGAGCAGGCCAAGGGCAAGCTCGTCGCGATGTGCGGCGACGGCACCAACGACGCGCCGGCACTCGCGCAGGCCGACGTCGGCGTCGCGATGAACACCGGCACCGTCGCGGCGCGCGAGGCCGGCAACATGATCGACCTCGATTCCGACCCGACCAAGCTCATCGAGATCGTCGAGATCGGCAAGCAGCTGCTGATGACGCGCGGCGCGCTCACCACCTTCTCGATCGCCAACGACGTCGCCAAATATTTTGCGATCATCCCGGCGATGTTCCTGGCCTTCTACCCGCAGCTGCAGGCGCTCAACGTCATGCGGCTGCATTCGCCGGAAAGCGCCATCCTGTCGGCGATCATCTTCAACGCATTGATCATTGTCGCGCTGATCCCGCTCGCGCTGAAGGGTGTCAAGTACCGCGCCGTCGGCGCCGCGGCGCTTCTGCAACGCAACCTGCTCGTCTACGGGCTCGGCGGCATCCTGCTGCCGTTCGTCGGTATCAAGGCGATCGACATCGGCGTCGCAGCGCTCCATCTGGTTTGAGGTCCGACCATGCTCCAGCAACTTCGTCCCGCACTCGTCCTCGTCGTCCTCCTGACGCTGATCACCGGCCTCGGCTACCCGCTGGCGATCACCGGGATCGCGGAAGTCCTCTTCCCAAGCCAGGCGCAGGGCAGCCTGGTCGAGAAGGACGGCAAGGTGGTCGGCTCCGCGCTGATCGCGCAGGCGTTCACGAGCGACAAGTACTTCCATCCACGCCCCTCTGCGACGGTCGCGCCCGATCCGAAGGATGCCGCGAAGACCGTGCCCGCGCCCTATAACGCGCAGAACTCCGGCGCCTCGAACTACGGGCCGAGCAGCAAGGCGCTGATCGATCGCATCAAGGGCGATGCCGACAAGCTGAAGGCGGAGAACCCCGGCACGCCGGTGCCGCAGGACCTCGTCACGACCTCGGCCTCGGGCCTCGACCCGGACATCTCGCCGGACGCCGCGTTGTTCCAGGTGCCGCGCGTCGCCAAGGCGCGCAACATGGCCGCTGACGCGGTGCGCAGGCTGGTCGAGGCGCATATCGAGCGTCGTGAACTCGGGCTGTTCGGCGAGCCGCGCGTCAACGTGCTCGAGCTGAACCTGGCGCTCGACAAAGCGGGGGCGTGAAGGCCGTCATTGCAAGCGAAGCACAGCAATCCAGGGCGGCAGAGGGAAATTCGGAGCATGGCTCGCAGGGGCCCATGGTTGCTTCGCCTTCGGCTCGCAATGACGCGCTCGTGCGACTGCGATAGAAGATGAGGCAAGATCCCTCATCCGACCCCGCTTCGCGGGGCCACCTTCTCCCGCAAGCGGGAGAAGGAGGACGCCTGCACGATGACCAATGACGTTGCGCTTCATGTAAACCAACGCCTCGGGCGCCTGAAGATCTTCCTCGGCGCGGCGCCGGGCGTCGGCAAGACCTACGAGATGCTGACCTCCGCGCGGCAGCGCCGGCGCGAGGGGATCGATGTCGTGGTCGGCGTGGTCGAGACGCATGGTCGCGCCGAGACGCAGGCGCTGCTCGACGGGCTCGAGACGATCTCCCGCCGCACTTTGGACTACAAGGGCCGCACGATCGAGGAGATAGACCTCGATGCCGTGCTGGCGCGGCGCCCGCAACTCGTCCTCGTCGACGAGCTCGCGCACACCAACGCCCCCGAGAGCCGGCACCCGAAACGCTTCCTCGACGTCGAGGAGATCCTTGCTGCCGGCATCGATGTCTACACGACGCTGAACATCCAGCATGTCGAGAGCCTCAACACGGTGGTCGCGCAGATCACGCGCATCCGCGTGCGCGAGACGGTGCCTGATTCGATCCTCGACCGCGCCGACGACATCGAGGCGATCGACCTCGCGCCGGACGACCTCATCCGGCGGCTGGAAGAGGGGAAGGTCTACCTGCCGAAGCAGGCCGAGCGCGCTCTGAAGAACTTCTTCTCGCCCGGCAATCTCACGGCCCTGCGCGAACTGACCCTGCGCCGCACCGCGCAGCGCGTCGACGAGCAACTGCTCACCCACATGCAGGCGCACGCGATCCGCGGGCCTTGGGCCGCGGGCGAGCGCGTGCTGGTCTGCGTCAGCGAGGACTTGCGTTCGGCGGCGCTGGTACGCTTCGCCAAGCGCGTCGCCGATCGCCTCCATGCGCCGTGGACGGCGATCACGATCGAGACCGGCCGCAGCCTGTCGCTCACCGAGGCCCAGCGCGACCGGATGGCAGAAACGCTCCGCCTCGCCGAGCGGCTGGGCGCCGAGACGATCACCATGCCCTCCGCCGAGCGGCACATCGCCGACGACATCGTAGCCTATGCGCAGGAGAACAACTTTACTCAGATCGTCGTCGGCAAGACGAAGCGGTCGCGCTGGTTCGAGCTGATGCATGGCTCCGTCGTGCGCGACCTCGTCACGCGCGCCGGCAACATCTCGGTCCATGTCATTGCGGGCGACGCCATCGCCGGCGAGGCTTTGACCGAGACGGCCGAGAGCACCTCGCGGGCCGTGCCGCCACGCGCGCCGATCGCGCTGTCGCCCTACGCGGCCGCGCTCGGCATGGTGGCCGGGGCGCTCGCTGTCGCCAAGCTCATCGAGCCGAGCTTCGGCCTCAACAACGTCGACCTCGTCTTCCTCACGGCGATCGTCGGCGTCGCCGTCACCTTCGGGCTCTATCCGTCGCTGCTCGCCGTCGTCGCCGCGACGCTCGCCTATAATTTCTTCTTTCTGCCGCCGCTCTACACGTTCACGATCGCCGATCCGACCAACGTCGCGGCGCTGTTCTTCTTCACGCTCGTCGCGATCCTGGTCTCGAACCTCGCGGCACGCACGCGAGCTCAAGCCAAAGTCGCGCAAGCGCGCGCGAGAATCACCGAGGCGCTGTACGCCTTCGCGCGCAAGCTCGGCGGCTGCGTGTCGATCGACGACGTGCTCTGGGCCACCGCCTTCCAGATGGCCTCGATGCTCAACCTCAACGTCGTGCTGCTGATGCCCGACGCCGGCCGGCTCGAGGTGAAGGCCGGCTACCCGCCGGAAGACATGCTCGATTCCGCCGACCTCGCCGCCGCGCAGTGGGCCTGGGCCAACAATCGCCCCGCCGGGCGCGGCGCCGACACGCTGCCCGGCGCCAAGCGCCTGTTCCTGCCGATGCGCACCGGGCGCGGCCTCGTCGCCGTCGTCGGGCTCGATTCGGACAAGGCCGGCGCCCTGCTGGCGCCCGAGCAGCGCCGGCTGCTCGACGCGCTGTCCGACCAGGCCGCGCTCGCGATCGAGCGCGTCGGCCTCGCCGAGGACGTCGATCGCGCGCGCCTGCTCGCCGAGACGGACCGGCTGCGCTCGTCGCTGCTCACCTCGATTTCGCACGACCTGAAGACGCCGCTCGCCTCGATCCTCGGCGCCGCCTCGACTCTACGCGATCTGTCCGCCGCGCTCGACGAGGCCGCCAAGGGCGATCTCGTCGGCACAATCATCGAGGAGTCGGAGCGGCTTAATCGTTTTATCGCGAACCTCCTCGACATGACGAAGCTCGAATCTGGTGCCGTGATGCCGAACTTCGCGTTGCACGATCTCGATGAGCTCGTCGGCGCCACGCTGCAGCGGTCGGCCAAGATCCTCGCGCATCATGCGATCGACCTGCGGCTGCCCAACGACCTGCCGCTGCTGCGCCTCGACGCGGTGCTGTTCGAGCAGGCGCTGTTCAACCTGCTCGACAATGCCGCCAAGCACGCACCGGAGCGCTCGGCCGTTTCGATCCAGTCCTGGCGCGACGGCGGCGCGGTGAGCCTGCAGGTGCTCGACGAGGGCGACGGCCTGCCACAAGACGACGTCGAGCGTATCTTCGAAAAGTTCTACCGCGCGCGCAAAGGCGACCGCGTGCGGGCGGGCACGGGCCTCGGCCTCGCGATCGCGCGCGGCTTCGTCGAATCCATGGGCGGCACCGTCATTGCGGGCAATAGGTCGGACCGGCGCGGCGCCGTGTTCACAATCCGCTTGCCGGTGCCGGCCAAAACGGCACCGTTGGAGTCTGTTGCGTGAGCGCGCTCGACGTCAAAATCCTCGTCGTCGACGACGAGCCGCCGATCCGGCGGCTGCTGCGCACCGGGCTCGGCACGCAGGGCTACGACGTGCTCGAGGCGGCGACCGGCACGGCCGCGCTCGAGGTGCTGGCGGAGAAACCCGACCTTATGATCCTCGACCTCGGCCTGCCGGACATGCCGGGCCACGAGGTGCTGCGCCTCTTGCGCGAGCGCGGCGCCACCCTGCCTGTCGTCGTGCTGTCGAGCCGCGACGACGAGACCGGCAAGGTGAAGGCCTTCGATCTCGGTGCCGACGATTATGTGACGAAGCCGTTCGGCATGAACGAGCTGCTGGCGCGGGTGCGCGTCGCGCTCCGTCACCGGCTGCAGGAGCAAGGCGAGAGGCCCTTGTTCCAGGTCGACGGCCTCAGCGTCGATCTCGTGCGTCGCCACGTCCGGGTCGACGAACAAGAGGTCAAGCTCTCGCCCAAGGAATACGAGCTGCTGCGGCTGCTCGTACAACACGCCGGCAAGGTGTTGAGCCACGCCTTCCTGCTGAAGGAGGTGTGGGGCCCGAACACCGACCCGCAATATTTGCGCGTCTACATCCGCCAGGTCCGCCAAAAGATCGAAGCACATCCCGAGCGGCCGTCGTATATCCTCACGGAAACCGGCGTCGGTTACCGCCTGCGCGCGCCGGAGTGAGTGTCATGGATCTCGCCGACCTGATCGAGCCGTCCCGTTGCCTCGTCGGTCTGCGCTACGCCGACAAGGCGGCCTGCCTCGGCGATCTCGCAAAGCGAGCGGCGGCGGCGCTCGGCATCGAAGCCGCGCCTGTCACCGAAGCGCTGCGCGCTCGCGAGGCGCTGGGCTCGACAGGGCTCGGCAACGGCATCGCCGTGCCGCACGCGCGCCTGCCGAACGTCACCGCGCCCTTCGTGCTCGTCGCGCGGCTGCGCGAGGCGATCCCGTTCGAGGCGGTCGACGACAGGCCCGTCGACATCGTCTGCTTGGCGCTGCTGCCGGCGGCCAACAGCGCCGCGCAGCTGCCCGTGCTCGCCTGCATCGCCCGGCGCCTGCGCGAAGGCCCGGCGCTCGCCGCCACGCGTCGCGCGCGCGACGTGAAGGGCGTCTATGCGGCGCTAACAGCGACGCCCTAGGCACAGCGTTAAAACTAAAGTCGTCTTGCGAGACCGGCGGCGTTTCGTGATGAAACGCCCATGACGACCCCTGACGGCCAGTGGAACGCGGCGCCCTCGCCGCAGCGCAACCATTACGGCCTCGTCGTCCGCGACCACAGCCTCAGCACCGCTGCGCGCCTTGTGATGCAGAGCGCGCCCTACGCGCTGGCGCGGTTCGGCATCGAGCTCGGTTTCGCGTTCGGCGGCATCGTCTGGCTCGTCGTCACCTTCGGCGGCAGCGCCTGGCTGGGCACGCACATCGCCTCGGCCTTCGGCTGGGTCTGGCTCGTCGGCTGCCTCGTCGGCGTCGGCTGGTTCTGGGGTACGGTGCTGCGCTACATCCTGCACCTGCTCGAATGCGGCCATGTCGCCGTTCTCACCGAGCTCGTCACCAAGGGCGCGGTCGCCAACGGCTCGGAGAGCATGCTGGCCTATGGCCGCCGCATCGTCACCGAGCGGTTCGGCCAGGTGAACCTGCTGTTCGGGCTCAACGCGCTCGTGCGCGGTGTGCTGCAGAGTTTCCATTCGACGCTGGACTGGCTCTCGGAGACGATCCCGATCCCCGGCCTCGATGCGGCGGCGAGCCTCGTCAACCTCGTGATGAAGGCCGCGACGCGCTACCTCGACAAGGTGATCTTCTCCTACATCCTAGTGCGCGACGACGGCGATCCGGGCCGGGATGCGCGCGAGGGCATCGTCTATTATTGCCAGAACGCCAAGGAGATACTGAAAACCTCGATCTGGATGGTGGTGCAGGAAAAGGTGCTGACCGTCATCCTGTGGATCGTCATGATGGTGCCGGCGGCGCTGTTCACGGTGCTGCTGCCGCACAGCGTGCGCGAGGCGGGCGGCCTCGTCACCGTGGTCATCGCAGTGCTGCTGACCTGGGCGCTGCGCTCGGCCTTCATCAAGCCGCTCTTCCTGGTGATGATGATGGTGCGCTACCACGCGCTGATCGAGAACCAGCCGCTCAACACCGAGTGGGACGGCTACCTCGCCTCGATCTCCGATCAGTTCAACGCGCTGGCGCAGGACTTTCGGAACACGACCGGCTTCGGCCGCCGCGGCCCGCAGGCACCCGAGCCACCGCAGGCGCCGGCGTAGGGGCACGAAGCTGAGCCAGTCGCGAGCGATGACCTGGCGCGAGCGATTTGCTACCACCCAACCATGGCCCGCAAGTCCCCCGCCCCCGCCGATCCCGCCGCCGAATATGCCGCGCTGACGGCCGAGATGGCCGAGCATGACCGGCGCTATTACACCGAGGACGCGCCGACGATCTCGGACGGCGATTACGACAAGCTGCGCAAGCGGCTGGAGGCGCTGGAGGCCGAGCATCCGCAGTTCGTCACATCAGCCTCGCCGTCCAAAAAGGTCGGCGCGGCGCCGAGCGAGAAATTCGCCAAGGTTCGCCACAAGGTGGCAATGCTGTCGCTCGGCAACATCTTCGCCGACGCGGAGGTCGAGGAATTCTGCGCCCGCGTGCGGCGCTTCCTCGGGCTGAAGCCGGAGGAAGCGTTGGCGGTCACCGCCGAGCCGAAGATCGACGGGCTCTCCTGCTCGCTACGCTACGAGGACGGCGTCTTGATCCAGGCGGCGACGCGCGGCGACGGGCAGGAAGGCGAGGATGTCACCGCCAATGTGCGCACGATCCGCGAGATCCCGCACGAGCTGAAGGGCAAGCCGCCGGGCCTCCTCGACATCCGCGGCGAGATCTACATGACCAAGGACGGGTTCGCCGGCGTCAACAAGCGGCAAGAGGAGGCCGGCAAGCCGCTCTTCGCCAACCCGCGCAACTCGGCCGCCGGCTCGCTGCGCCAGCTCGATTCGACGATCACAGCGGCGAGGCCGCTGCGCTTCTTTGCCTATGCCTGGGGCGAGGCGAGCAAGCCGCCGGCCGATACGCAGATGGGCATGGTGAAGGCCTTCGAGCGTTTCGGCCTGCCGGTCAACCCCATGACGGTTCTGTGCCAAACTTCCGAAGAGATGCTGGCGCAATATCGCAAGATCGAAGCGGAGCGCGCGGCGCTTCCCTATGACATCGACGGCGTGGTCTACAAGATCGACTCGATCGCGCTGCAGGAGAGGCTCGGCTTCGTGTCGCGCACGCCGCGCTGGGCGACGGCGCACAAGTTCCCCGCCGAGCGGGCAACGACAGTGCTGCGCAAGATCGAGATCCAGGTCGGGCGCAC
The DNA here is from genome assembly GCA_965277735.1 of Beijerinckiaceae bacterium. GTDB lineage: Bacteria > Pseudomonadota > Alphaproteobacteria > Rhizobiales > Beijerinckiaceae > RH-AL1. Next base: position 156,844 of record CBDIDO010000003.1, on the reverse strand, counting down.
CGGCTCATTGACGCCGGTGGCGCGGCTCGATCCCGTCACCGTCGGCGGCGTCGTCGTCACCAACGCGACGCTCCACAACGAGGATGAGGTTGCTCGCAAGGACGTCCGCGAGGGCGACACGGTCACTCTGCAGCGCGCCGGCGACGTCATTCCGCAGATCCTGGGACCCGTCCTCGAGAAACGGCCGGAGGATACCAAACCTTTCGCGTTTCCAGACGTCTGCCCGATCTGCGGCTCGGCGGCGCTGCGCGAGATCGACGAGAAGACCGGCAAGCAGGACGTCGTGCGGCGCTGCACCGGCGGCCTCGTCTGCCCCGCGCAGGCGATCGAGCGCCTCAAGCATTTTTGTGCGCGCGATGCCATGGATATCGAGGGGCTCGGCGACCGGCAGATCGAGGCGTTCTACCACGACGGGCTGGTGATGACGCCGGTCGACATATTCACGCTGGAGGCGCGCGACGCGCGCAGTCTCAAGAAGCTGAAGGACCGGGAAGGTTACGGCGAGACGTCGGTCAAAAACTTGTTCGCCTCGATCGACTCGCGACGCAAGGTCGAGGTCAACCGCTTCCTCTATGCCTTTGGCATCCGGCACGTCGGGCGCACCAATTCGCTGCGGCTGGCGCGCCGCTACGGCGCGTTCGACGCGATCCGCGAGGTCGCCAAGGCCGCCGCCGACCCCGCGTCGGACGCGCGCGCGGATCTCGAGGCGATCGATGGGCTCGGCGGTGTGGCGGTCGAGGCGCTGGTCGACTTCTTCGCCGAGGACCACAACGACAAGGTCGTCGCCGAGCTCCTGAAGGAGGTCACGCCGGTCGAGCTGCCGCCCGTCACCACGTCGAGCCCCGTCGCCGGCAAGACGGTGGTCTTCACGGGCACGCTCGAGAAGATGACGCGCGACGAGGCGAAGGCGCAGGCTGAGCGGTTGGGCGCCAAAGTGTCCGGCTCGGTCTCGGCCAAGACCGACATCGTCATCGCCGGGCCCGGCGCCGGGTCGAAGCTGAAGAAGGCGGCCGAGCTGGGGCTCGAAGTCCTCTCCGAGGACGACTGGCTTGCACGGATCAAAGGGTGAAGGCCCTCTCCCCACCACGAATGGGCCATGCGATGACGCCGGCGGTCTTCCGCAGACGCCTCAATCTTTGGCCGCCTCTCCTGTTCGCCGGAATCGCCGTGGATGCGGTCTCGGACGATTTCCGCACGGTCACAGTTTCCCTGACGCAAAGATGGTTCAATTTCACGCCGAGCGGAGCCCATTTCGGCGGCAGCTTGTTTGCGATGACCGATCCGTTTTACGCGCTCATGCTGCGACAGGCGCTGGGACGCGACTACGTCATCTGGGATCAGGCGGCGTCGATCCAATTCGTGTCGCCGGGCCGTGGCAAGGTCACGGCGACGTATCGACTCGACGAGGCGACGATCGATCAGGTGCGCGCCGCAACCGCCGCTGGCGCGAAGGCGCTGCCGACGTTCTCGGTCGACATCCTCGATGCCGCGGGCAAGGTCGTCGCGACAGTTCAGAAGACCGTCTACGTCCGGGCCCAGCGGCGTGCGGATGGAAAGCCCAGTGTCTAGTCTGGCGAGCTTTGCCGAGCCCATGATCGACGCGACACCAGATGCCGTTTTGGCGAGCACGCGTTTCCACGTCTCGGCCGCGGACGTGACAGCGGCGAACCGCAAGCACATGCGCTGGCAGGCGCAGCGGGCGCGCACCTGGATGTTTCTGCTCGGGTTCACGCTGATCTGCACCATCGTCGTTGCTACCGCCACGCCGGGCGGTTGGACGCCGATCGTCATGGCGGTCTCGGCGGCCGGCGGCCTGAACTGGATGATCGGCTGGTCTCTTATCGTCTACGCGGCGATGCCCCTGTTCGCGCGCCGGGCGATGAAGACCCAGCCAAACCTGCTGCACGAATGGCGCGTCGATCTCAGCGAACGCGGCATGCGCGCCGTGACGCCGAACCAGGACAATTTCGTCGCCTGGGCCGACTATGTCGCGTGGAGCGAGGATGCGCGCGTCCTGTTGGTCTACCAGGGCGACCGGCTCTTCCAGATGATCCCGCCGCACGGGCTCGCGCTGGGATTCATCGATGCCTTCCGGCAGCTCGTCGCGCCCATCCCGAGACGCTGAGGCCTCGACGTCGGGAGCCCCAGCGCATGGCTCAGGCGTCCTCGAGGGCCTTGGAAGCAGCGATGAAAACCTTTGCGAGCGGCACGTAGTAGTTCCAGCACGCAGGCTTGCGGTCGTATCTAAAGATGGAAATGGTCTTCCCGACGATCCTCTTAAATTCCCATCTGCCGACGGGCTGATCGGGATCACCTCGTCGGCGAGAGCCATCGCGCGAGCCACCTTTTCGACCCGATCCATGAGCACCTCCCGGTGTTCGCCCGGCGCCCTCGCCCTCACCTTAAAAGCGTCAGCGCCTCGCGCTTGAAGTCCGCGGCGACCTCGGCGTCCCTCATCGCGAAGGCGACGTTGGCGAGGAGGAAGCCGAGCTTGGAGCCGCAATCGTGCGTCTTGCCGTCGAAGCGCACGCCGTGGAAGGCCTGGGTCTCGGAGAGCTTCTTCATGCCGTCGGTGAGCTGGATCTCGCCGCCGGCGCCTTTGCCGAGGGTCTCGAGGATCGCGAAGATCGCCGGGCCAAGGATGTAGCGGCCGGAGATGATCGAGGTCGACGGCGCCTCGCCCTTCGGCGGCTTCTCGACCATGCCGGTGATCTCGAACGTGTCGCCGCGGTCCTGGCCGATCGAGAGGATGCCGTACTTGTGCGTCTCCTCCTCCGGCACTTCCTCCGCCGCGATCACGTTGCCGCCGTGCGCCTCATAGGCGGCGATGCATTGCGCGAGGCAGCGCGAGCCCTTTGCGCCCGGCAGCGTGATCATGTCGGGCAGGATGACGGCGAACGGCTCGTCGCCGATGATCTCGCGCGCGCACCACACGGCATGGCCGAGGCCGAGCGGCGCCTGCTGGCGGGTGAAGCTGGTGGTGCCGGCGCCCGGCAGCTGCTTCTTCAGGAGTTCCTGCTGCGGCACCTTGTTGCGCGCCTTCAGCGTGTCCTCGAGCTCATAGGCGATGTCGAAATAGTCCTCGATGACCGCCTTGCCGCGCCCGGTGACGAAGACGAAGTGCTCGATACCCGCTTCCTTAGCCTCGTCGACGCAATGCTGGAGCACGGGCGCATCGACGACGGTGAGCATTTCCTTCGGCACCGCCTTGGTGGCGGGCAGGAAGCGCGTGCCGAGCCCGGCGACAGGGAATACGGCCTTGCGGATCTTTTGCTGGGTCATCGCGCTGTCCCGGTTTGGCGAGGCTTCGACGGCCAGCGAATGGCAGATTGTCCGGCAGGCGTCCAGCTAAGCCGCTGGTGCGACATCATTTTAGGCTTCCCCCTAAAGATATACGGCAAAAACGTGGCACGTTTGATGCGCTTGTTCGTTCGCCTTCGGGTTGGCTCGCATCTGCGAAGGCTGACCGCCTGAGGCAAGATCATGCTGGCCTATATGTTTTTCCCGATCGTCGCGCTGCTCATCGGCGTGCATACGCTCCGCGTGACCGACGGGGGACGGCGTCTCGCGAGGGCCTACGGGGTTTTCCTGGTGCTCGTCGGCATGGCGATGGCAGGCGGGTTGATATCCGCGCAGATCGCGGCAGCCGCCACACACGAAGTCTCCGTGCTGGCGTCGCTTTATTAACAGCTTCGCTGGGCGGCAGGGATACGGCGATCGGGCTCGGCGGCCCGCGCCGGATCGTGGCGATCTTGCGCAGATGGTCCGGCACACGCCAGACCGTCTGCGCGCCGACAGGGAAGTAGGCGATGTCGCCAGGCCCGAGGCGGCGCTCGGGGTGTGTCTGATCCGAGACGAAGACCTCGCCCTCTAGAACCTGCACGACCTCGTCGAACTCGTAGTTCCAGTGGAAGCGGGCCGCACTCGTCTGCCAAACGTAAACGCGCGTGGTGGCGTCGTCGGTGTGGGCGATTTCGGCGGCCAGCGTGCGCGGCGCGCCCTCGATGATCCATTCGGGGCGGATCGGCGTCGGCTCGAGCGCGACCTTGGCCGGGTCGATCATGCCGACGGAGATATCGCGATTCGCCTCAAACGCGCGGTGTTCGGCGAGCGCCGCGCCGCCGGCCAGCAGAAGAAGCACCAGTCCCGAAGCCTGAAGTCGCCCGCGCATCCGAAAAGCCCGCGACCCTCGTATGCACGTTGGCCGGCGCAGGTGGCGAAAGGCTTGACGAGCGGGAAGCAGCCCGTCCCGAAGCGAAACGTGGCAAAAGATCCGTTCAGGGAAATCGCCAAGACGCGGCATCCGATGACCGGCAACGGTTGCCGATCATCGAAGCGAGCGGGCGTCGAAACATCAATATCGCGCGACGACGGGTGCGGCGCCGGGCGTATCGAACTTGTAGCTGAGGCCGCCTTGGACCCGTTGCATGGTCTCGTGACGCGTGACGGGCAACCCGTTGGGGACCTCGAGGTACGAACCGAAATCGCTGTAACGATATTCGGCGCGAGCCGACCAGTTGTTGGTAAAGGCGTACTCCAGGCCGCCGCCGACCGTGTAGCCGACGCGCGTGCGTGTGAACGTCGCGAAAGTCGGGTTGTGGAAATCGTCCTGGAACGTCGCGAAGGCGGCGCCTCCTGTCGCGTAGAAGAGGACACGGTCGTAGGCGAATCCCACTCGGCCGCGCACCGATCCTTGGACGTCGCTCTTCATCGTCGTGACGGCGTTGATCCCGTAGGTGTCGTGATAGTTGCTCCCGTCAGCGTCGCCCTCGATGCCGAGCACAAGACCGCCGGCTCCGAGACCGGCACCGCCGAAGCCCGGGATCCCCGTAAAATTGTAGCCGACGTGACCGCCGCCGATGAATCCGTCGGGATGTGAAACGCGACCGCCCGGTGCGTTCAAAGGATTAACTCCGTGATCTTCGCCGAAGGCGTAGCCGGCCTGGCCGCCGATGTAGAATCCGGCCCAGGAGAATGCCGGGATCGGCGGCGGGACATAGACCGGAGGCGCGCGCCGCGCCGGCAGGTCCGCCGCCATCGCTGGTGCCGTCAGCCCCAAGATCCCGATCGTCACGAGAGCGAATGCCGTCCAAACACGCTTCATCATCGCCGACTGCCCAGCCCCAAATCACGTCATAGGCGACGATAGGCGGCAGCAGCCGAGCTTTGCGAGTAACAAGCCGGAGAGGCGAAGACTTTAGTTGAGCGCGACGTATTTTTGCAACCATCGCGTCACAAGCCGGCTGCCTTTCGGATGGCGGTCAGATCTTCGACGAAACGCGCGTATTCCTTCGCCTTCGCGGCCTCGTCGGGCAGACGCAGCAGGTAGGACGGGTGCACGGTGACGAACACCGGCGCGTCGTTGCCTTGCGGGATGGGGCGCCCGCGCTCGGCGCCGATGCGCACCGTGCGGCCGAGCAGCGCTTTGCCGGCCGAAGCGCCCAGCGCGACGATGATCTTCGGCTCCAAAAAGCTCTTTTCGAGGTCGAGCCAGTAGCGGCAGGCCTCGATCTCGCGCGTCTCCGGCGTCTTGTGCAGCCTGAACTTGCCGCGCGGCTCGTATTTGAAATGCTTCACGGCATTGGTCACGTAGGCCTTGTCGCGCTCGATGCCGGCCTCGCGCAAAGCCTTGTCGAGTACCTGCCCCGCCGGCCCGACGAAGGGCTTGCCGGCGAGGTCTTCCTTGTCGCCGGGCTGCTCGCCGACGAAGATGATCTCGGCCGTCTCGGGGCCGATGCCGAACACGGTCTGCGTCGCCGGTCCGTGCAGATCGCAACGCGTGCAGCGTGCCGCCGCCGCGCGCGCCTGGTCGAGGCTCTGCGGGCGGTCATCTCCAAACAACTGACCTTCCGACGGATCGCTCTGCAACTCGCCGTCCTCGCGCTGATGTTCGACCGTTTGTTTCGCGATCGCGGAGGCAAGGCGCGAGGGCGCGGTCGGTTCCGCGGCGAGCATCGCCTGCTCCCGCGTCGCGGCGTCGCGGATGAGGCCGTCGATCAGCTGCGCCTCGGGCAGGTTCTTCCAGTATTTCTTGGGCATCTCCTTCTGCATCGCGTCGATCTTCAGCCGCGCCGGGTTGAAGATCGACGCGTAATAGGTGCGCCAATACTCTTCGAGCCGGTCGTCGGTCGGCACCTGGGCTTTGTCCGCGCCGGAGCCATAGCTGAGCGTCTCCAGGTCCCAGAAGGCCGATCGGTGCGGCGTGAGGATCGACCAGCGCATGCCGGTGAAGCGGCGCACGAAGAAATCGCCCGTCGCCTCGACGATGTAATGGTCGGGCTCGAACCAGGCGATGTAGGCCGCCTCGCCATCCGGCGCCTCGACCTCGCGGAACCGCACGAAGGCGTGCATCTTGTGGATGTCGCGGTGGATCGCCTTTTCCATCGCACGCGCCGCATGGACGTCAGCATCGCTGGCGTCGTCGAGCAGGTGCGGCGTCGCGCGCAGCCGCCACAGGAGCCGGAAGAGCAGCGCGAAGCGCTCAGGGTCCGCGTGGAGCACGACCTCCTTTGCGAGCGCGACGAAGCTCTTCGAGACGTTGAACTGCGGCGCTTCGACGGGCGGCAGATCGGCGAGATCAGCGGTCGCGAGCAGGTCGCCGCTCTCTCCTACGACGCGCCAGACGAGTTGATCCGGCGCGACACCGGCGAGCACCGCCGCGCGCGCCGCTTTGCGCCAGCCGTCGAAGTCGGTCTGCGAGGCGAGGGTGACGCTGTACATGCCGGCGCTCTCTTGGGCCGGCAGTGAAGAGGAATTCAGGCGGCGGGACAAGCGCTGCGAGAGCGCTACACCGCCCGCGGCGCGAACGTCACCCGGGCGTCGATCTTGCCGCGTTGCGGCTTCATCTCGAAAGAGGCGACGACGGTCGCGAGGCTGTCGGCCACGGCTGCGGCAAGCTGCTTCACGAGGTCGGCCGCCTGCACGATCCTGGCGGGGTAAAGCGGCGCCTGCGCGCCCACCGGCACGAGATCGCGGAACGCGAGCGCGCGGATGCCATCGGACGACACCGCGCGCACCGCGATGGCGAGGCCGGCCGCGAGCTCGGCACGCGGCCGTGTGCCCGGCGTGAAGTCGGTGACGACGATCGCGTCGTCCTCCAGCTCGCGCTCGATGCGAAGCCAGAAGCGGGTATCGAGCCGCGAGCCGATCGTCACGGCGAACGCGTCGCCGCCGCCGACGAGATCGCGCGCGGGATCGTCGACGGGCGGCTCGACGGAAAAGAAGCTGTGCGTGGTCGCCATGCGGGCTCTCGGACATCGTCGCGTGGCTGCGACAGAGAGCCGTTTACTATATTTTTCGGAAAGCGCTCAACGCCCAGCGCGCATTCGCCCCGCAACCCACAAAATCTTCAGGCCGAGGCGTTCGCCGCGCGGCGGCGGCGCGTGACCACCGGGCCGCGGTTGAACTCGTCGAGCATGTCGGTTAGGCCGGCATCGCGCAGGAGGCCGATCGTCTCGATGACGGTGGCGAGGTCGTTGCGCCCGAACGGGACAAGCTCGCCGGCGCAGATTTCGCGCACGGCACCATCGCGGGGCGCCGGGGTCGGAAACGAAATGATCTGGCTCATGATCCCCACACGCGACATGGTCGTGATGGGGACAAGCATGACGCGGCTCCTTTAAGAAACCGTCGCCGCGACCTCAGGTCATGTATTGCCCGCCGTTCACCGTGATCGTCGAGCCGGTGATGAAGCTCGCGTCGTCGGACGCGAGGAACAGCACGCAGCGCGCGATTTCCTCGGGCTCGCCGAGCCGACCAACCGGGATCTGCGGGATGACCTTCGTGTTGAGGATCTCGGCCGGCACGGCCTTGACCATCTCGGTCGCGATATAGCCAGGCGCGATCACGTTGACGGTGACGTTTTTGCTCGCGTTCTCCTGCGCCAGCGCCTTGGTGAAGCCGATGTCGCCCGACTTCGAGGCCGCGTAGTTCGTCTGGCCAAACTGGCCCTTCTGTCCGTTGATCGAGGAGATGTTGATGATGCGGCCGAAGCCGCGCGTGCGCATGCCGTCGATCACCGGACGTGTCATGTTGAAGAGCGAGTTGAGGTTGGTGTTGATCACCGCATACCACTGCTCGGGCTTCATCTTGTGGAAGGGCGCATCCTTGGTGATGCCGGCATTGTTGACGAGGATGTCGATCGGGCCGAGGTCCTCCTCGACCTTCTTCAGCCCGGCGGCGCAGGATTCGTAGTCTGACACGTCCCACTTGTAGACGGCGATGCCGGTCTCCTGGTGGAAGGCGTTGGCGGCTTCGTCGTTGCCGGCATAAGTCGCAGCGACTTGGTACCCCGCGCCCTTCAGAGCCTTGCTGACTGCCGCGCCAATTCCGCGCGACCCGCCGCTCACGACCGCCACTCGTGCCATTCCCGCTTCCTTCCCTCTGAGTCCCGGGCTCTTCGGCCCGGCTTCCCAAACGATATGTCCGGCGCGAGGCGCCGGACAAGCCTAGTCTTGCGTCGTATGTGGTTTTGGTGGGGGAGCGATCAGCGCTCGACGCAGAGCGCGATGCCCATGCCGCCGCCGATGCAGAGCGTGGCAAGCGCCTTCTTCGCATCCCGCCGCTGCATCTCGTGCAGAAGCGTCACGAGGATGCGCGCGCCGGACGCGCCGATCGGATGGCCGATCGCGATCGCGCCGCCGTTGACGTTCACGATCTCCGGATCCCAGCCCATGTCCTTGTTGACCGAGAGCGCCTGCGCGGCGAAGGCCTCGTTGGCCTCAACGAGGTCGAGGTCCTTCACCTTCCAGCCGGCCTTCTCGAGCGCCTTGCGCGAGGCCGGGATCGGGCCGGTGCCCATGACAGCCGGATCGACGCCGGCGGTCGCCCAGGAGGCGATGCGCGCCAGCGGGGTGAGGCCGCGCTTCTCGGCTTCCTTGGCGCTCATCAGGACGACGGCGGCGGCACCGTCGTTGAGGCCCGACGCATTGCCGGCCGTCACTGTGCCGTCCTTCGAAAAGGCCGGCTTGAGCTTGGAGAAGTTCTCGAACACCGCGTTGTGGCGGATGTACTCGTCGTCCTCGATGACCGTGTCGCCCTTCTTGCCCTTGACGGTGAAGGCGATGATCTCATCACGGAACTTGCCGGCCTTCTGCGCGGCCTCGGCCTTGTTCTGCGAGCCGAGCGCGAACTTGTCCTGGTCCTCGCGCGAGATCTGCCAGCGGGTGGCGATGTTCTCGGCCGTGGTGCCCATGTGATAGCCGTGGAAGGCGTCCATGAGCCCGTCCTTGATCATCGTGTCGACGAGCTTAGTGTCGCCCATCTTGCTGCCCGCGCGCAGGTACGAGGCGTGCGGTGACAGCGACATGCTCTCCTGGCCGCCGGCGATGATGATCGACGCGTCGCCGTTGGCGATCTGCTGCTGGCCGAGCGCCACCGCGCGCAGGCCAGAGCCGCACACCTGGTTGAGGCTCCACGCCGTCTTCTCCTGCGGCACGCCGCCGGCCATCGCCGCCTGGCGCGCCGGGTTCTGCCCCTGCGCGGCGGTGAGCACCTGGCCGAGGATCACCTCGTCGACCTCGGCGCCGTCGAGCTTGGCGCGCTCCATGACATTCTTGATCACCGTGGCCCCGAGCTCGTGCGCCGGCGTCGAGCCAAACGAGCCGTTGAACGAGCCGACCGCGGTGCGGCCAGCGGCGACGATGACGATATCATTGGACATTAGGATGTCTCCCTTCGTGCCAGCCCACGGGCCGTACCCGCAGACAATGGGCGGATCGTTTTGCGCTGCGGCATATCTTACACAGGTGTCATGTCGGGTTGAAGCGCCCTGAGACAAGCCGACCCTCGGTCACACGACAGAGTGCGCTGCAGCAGATTCTGTCTTTTGGTCGGTGGGCGCAGCGCCTATGGTCGCTCTCCCGTGCGGGTCCCGCGCGAAGGCCGGCCACATCTGCAAACCCGGCATAGTCCCTGGACATTGAGCGATGGAAGCCGAGAAGACGCCTGTCACAATCAAGAAGTATGCGAACCGCCGGCTCTACAACACGGGCACCAGTGCCTACGTGACGCTGGAGGACCTCGCCTCGATGGTGAAGAAGGGCGAGGATTTCGTCGTCTACGACGCCAAGACCAGCGAGGACATCACCCGCTCGGTGCTGACGCAGATCATCTTCGAGCAGGAATCGAAGGGCGGTCAGGGCCTGCTGCCGGTCACCTTCCTGCGCCAGCTCATCCGCTTCTACGGCGACTCGATGCAGATGATGGTGCCGAGCTACCTCGAGTTCTCGCTCGACAAGCTCGCCAAGGAAAAGGGCGGGATGGCCGAGCAATACGCGTCGATGCTCGGCAACAACCCGCTCGCCTCCGCGGCGCGGCCGTTCGTCGGGCAGATCGAGGAGCAGACGCGCCAGAATATGGCGATGTTTCGCCAGGCGCTGTCGATGTTCACGCCGTTCTCGGGCGGCGCCAACGGCAACGCGGCGGCACCGCCCACCGCCCCGGAGCCGGGCGATAACGGCAAGCCGTCCGAGTTCGACGAGATGCGGCGCCAGATCGATGCGCTGCAGCGGCGCATGGACGACATGTCGTCCAAGTAGCCGCCAAAGCAGCCGCGGTCGCCTTTTCAGCCCTTCGGCATCAGCGACGAGGCGACGAGCTTCTCGTGGTCTGCCACGGTCTGCCGCGCGTAGGCCATCGAGAATTGCGCCAGCGCGTCATCGAGCGCTTCTGACTCGCCGACATAGCCGGCGATCATCGCCGGGTCACCGGTGCGGGCGTGCGCGCGCGCCAGCGTGCGGCCGCAGAGCGTCGCATAGGCGGGCAGCGCCTTCGCCTCCATCAGGCCGCCGATCGCGGCGAGACGACGGTTCTTCAGATGACGGACGTAGAGCTGGCGCCCGGTCTCGTCCTGCGTCCAGCCGAGGAACGGGTCCGCCGCCGCCTGCATCGCCCGCTGGCCGTCGACAACGCGCTTGCCCTGGTGGCTCGCCTTCATCGCACCCGGCGCGAAGCCGGCGACCGCCGAGACGTCGGACTGCTTCACCTGAAGGATCATCTGCTCGCCGTCGCCCGTCGCCCACAGGCCGACGGCGCAATAGGTGCCGACCGAGCCGACGCCTACGACCTTGAAGGCGACGTCGACGAGGGCATAGCGGCGCAGCAGCATCGCCCGTTCGGGCAGCAGCGTCGCCTCGTAGATGCGGCGCGCGGATTCCGTCAGCTCGGTCTTGACCGGCGTGCCGTCCGGCAGCGTGTGGAAGACCTTGCCCGCCTCGTCCTCGAAGGCGAGGCCGTGCTCGGCGATTTCGGGCGCCTCGTCGGAATCCTTGCCCTTCTTCTCTGCCTTGAGCAGCTTCTCGAGGATCGAGGTCTTCAGCGTATCGTCGAGATCGTCGAGCTGCGCCTGGAGATCCATGCGCGTTTCCCAGACCTCCAGCGGCGACTTCTTCGCGAGCTCGAACATGAAGTCGCGATAGGCTTTCGACGTCGCCTGCGCGAGCGCCTGCGCGCGCTTCTCCGGCAGCCCCGCGGCGGCTGCGGCGACGGCGACGGAGGCGACGAGCCGCTTGAGATCGACGATAAAGTCGACGCCCGGATGCGTTTCGTCGAAATCGTTGATGTCGAAGAGCACCGCGCCCTCGGGCGAGGCGAAGACGCCGAAGTTCATGAGGTGGCAATCGCCACAGGCCTGCACCGGCAGGCCGATGCGCGGCATGGGCAGCAGGTCATGCGCCATCAGCGCCGCAGCGCCCCGGTAGAAGGCGAACGGGTTCACGCCCATGCGCTTGTAGCGCTCGGGGATCAGCGACGGGACGCGGAGGGAATCGCCGGCGGTGAGGATCGGCAGAGGGTCGCGGTTGGTGTCGACGGTGAACTGGGCGTGCGCCTCGCGCGGCACCACGTTGCGCAGGCCGCGGCCATCCGCCAGGCGCTCGTCACGCGTCTTCAGCCCCGTTGCATTCGTCGTCGTCAAGCGCGTTCCTCCTCTTTTTAGGACGACGATACGCGGCGGCGGCGACGCAATTGTCAATTTCAATTGTGGTCCGCTTGGATCACGCTCGTGTGCCTACGTTGACGAGATGTTTGTTGGACGGACTTTGATCCGCCGAGGGAGAGTCCATGCCGGAGACCGCCAAGCTCAGCGACGTTGCGTTCACGCCGGCGGTGAAGGCCGAGCAGGAGCGGCGCGGCTCGCGCCGGATGTACGAGCGCATGGACTTCCGGACCGGGGCCCGCGCGCTCGAGCCGTCCCTGGCCGAGGTCGACACCGCCTATCTCGCCACCGCGGCCAAGGACGGCCAGCCCTATGCGCAGCACCGTGGCGGCAAGCCGGGCTTCATCAAGGTGATCGACGACGAGACGATCGGCTTCGCCGACTTCAAGGGCAATAAGCAGTACGTGACGACGGGCAATCTCGCCGAGAACGACAAGGCGTTCCTGTTCCTGATGGATTACGCGCACAAGAGGCGCGTCAAGATCTGGGGCCACGCGCGCATGACCGAAGACCCGGAGATCATCGCGGCGCTGGTCGATCCGAATTATCCGGCGGCAGCGGAGCGGGCGCTGATATTCACCGTCACGGCGTTCGACGTGAACTGCCCGCAGCACATCCCGCAAAAGCTCGATGCGCAGCTCGTCAAGCAGGCGATCGAGGCGCGGGACACGCGCATCGCAGAGCTCGAGGCGGAGCTGGCGTCGCTCAGGGCGCCGGGTTCGGCTCCGGCGGCAGGGGCGGCGGAGGCGTGAGGCTCGCCTGATGCTCGAACCCCTTCGTCGTGGCCGTCTTCGCCGACGGCTGAGACGGGGTCGACCGAGCCAGGATATTGGGCGCCGACATCAGGCTCGCGTGCTCGATCTCGCGGAAGGTCGCGCGGTCGCCCTTGCGGATGTCGCGGCTCTGCTCGAGCTTGACGAAGTCGTTGCGATGGTAGGGGAAGCGGCTCGCGCCGTGGAACACCTTGAAGCCCGCCTGCGTCATCACGGCATCGCCGCGGCGCAGCGTGAAGTCGTGCAGGAGCGACTTGATGCGGCCGCCCTCCGGCGGATGGCACGAGCACGAGCTCGACAGCACCGTCGTGTAGTGGAAGGCGTAAGGCAGCTCGGAATAATTCTTGTCGGTGCCGACGCGGACCGCTTCGTCCATCGAGTCGGAGCCCGACGGCACGACATAGAGCGCGGTCGCGGCACCGGGGCATTTGGAATGGCAGGTCGCCTCGTGCGCGGCGCGGTCCTGCTCGCCATGGTAGGCGCCGACCGGGAAGGCGAAGCCGTCGCAGAGCCGCACGCACATCGAACGGCGGCCGAGCTCGACCGGGCCATCTTCGGAACGGAGCGAACGGGTGCGCTCGACCGAACGCAGGAACGTCGCCGACTCGACCTTGGCGACGCGATGGCGCGCGGCGTCACGATGCCCGTGGCGACGCGGCGCGAGCCAGCTCCTCCAGCCGCTCGGCGCGGCCTCCTGCTGGGCCTGCTCGACCGGCTGCTGCATCCCGAGGATGCCGCCAGCACCAAACCAATCGTCGGCGTTGCCGTCCTGGTCAGAGATGACGACAGTCGTGAAGCCGACGGCGGACACGAGGAAGCCCGCGGTGACGGCGAGCCGGAACCGGTTCGCTGGCGACGACAGGCGCTGGGCGACGGCGCGAAGGAGACGGGAGGTGAAAGGGCTGTGCATGCTCTTCTACTCCAGACAACTCAAAAGCCGCGTGCTCGGTAAACCACAGTCAAGACGAGGTGAGCAACATCTGATTGGCGAAAGTGAGGTCGATGGTAAAGGGGCGGGAATGACGAGCCTACGACAAACGGAAGACGGGACGCTGTCATGGTGAAGGACACGAAGCTCGCCGCCTATACGGCGCGGCGCGACTTCCAGAAGACGGCCGAGCCGAAGGGCGACGACCCGGTCCGCGCGTCCGACGTGCTGCGTTTCGTCGTGCAGCGTCACGATGCGACGCGGCTGCACTATGACCTGCGGCTCGAGCTCGACGGCGTCTTCAAATCCTGGGCGGTGACCAAGGGGCCATCGCTCAACCCAGCCGACAAGCGCCTCGCGGTCGAGGTCGAGGACCATCCGCTGGGCTACGGCGATTTCGAAGGTACGATCCCAAAGGGCGAGTACGGCGGCGGCACGGTGCAACTGTTCGATCGCGGCGCCTGGGCGCCGGAGAACGGCGAGCCCGCCAAGGCGCTCGTCGCCGGCGAGCTCAAGTTTGCGCTCGCGGGCAAGCACCTCAAGGGCAGCTTCGTCCTGGTGCGCCTAAAGCACGATCGGACCCGCGGCAAGCGGACCAACTGGCTGCTCATCAAGCACCGCGACGCCGCCGCCAACGACGGCGACGAGGGCGGCGGGATCTTAGCAATCGACCGCTCGGTGTCGTCGGGTCGCGCGATGAAGACGATCGCGGCCGGCGAAGGCAGAGCGCCAACGCCATTCATGCTCGGCAAGGACAAGGCTCCGGCCGCCGACGCGATCTGGGATTCCGCGAAAGGCCACGCGGAGGAGGAGCGCGGCAAGAGCGGACGTGCCGCCCCGAAGACGACGACCGCGGCCCTGTCGCCGAAGCAGAAGCTCGCCGCCGCGACGCCCGGGAAGGGGAACACCCCGCGCCGCAGATCGGACGAAACGGCGATGCCCGACTTCGTCGCGCCGCAGCTCTGCGCCTCGGTCGCCAAGCCGCCGGTGTCGAGCCAATGGCTGCACGAGATCAAGTTCGACGGCTATCGCATGCAATTGCGCATCGAAGGGCGCCGGGCCGAGCTGCGCACGCGCACCGGGCTCGACTGGAGCGACAAGTTCCCGGAGATCGTCAAAGCCGCACGCGGCCTGCCCGACGCGATCCTCGACGGCGAGGTGGTGGCGCTCGACGCGGAGGGGCGCCCCGACTTCCCCGTCTTGCAGGCGGCACTCGCGGCCGGCAAGACGGGGCCGCTCGTCTATTTCGCTTTCGACTTGATGTTCCACGACGGCGCCGACTTGCGCAAAGACCCCCTCGCCGAGCGCAAGGCGGCGCTCGAGAGCCTGCTGGCCGCGCGGCGGACGGGCAAGGCCATGATCCGCTACGTCGAGCATTTCGACGCCGACGGGGGCGCGCTCTTCGACTCGGCGCGCGACATGGGCCTCGAAGGGATCATCTCGAAGCGCACCAACGCCCCGTACCGCTCCGGCCGCACGGACTCCTGGACCAAAGCCAAGTGCCGCGCCGGCCATGAGGTGGTGCTCGGCGGCTGGACCGATACGAACGGCAAGTTCCGCGCGCTCGTCGGCGGCGTGTACCGGGAGGGCAAGCTCGCCTATGTCGGGCGCATCGGCACCGGCTTCTCGCAGACGACGATCGAGCGGCTGATGCCGAAACTGAAGGCTCATGCCCGCAAGACGAGCCCGTTCGACGGCAAGATCGCGCCGCCACGGGTGAAGTCCGTGCACTGGCTCGAGCCGGAGCTCGTCGCCGAGATCGAGTTCGCCGGCTGGTCGGCCGATGGCTCGGTGCGCCAAGCGGCGTTCAAGGGCCTGCGCGAGGACAAGCCGGCGGCCGAGGTCGCGGCGGAGCCGCCGGTCGCGACGGCGGCCGCCGCACCAGCGCAGCCGACGGCGCCCCGCTCCGGCAAGATCGGCAAAGGAAAGGTCGTCGTGATGGGCGTGACACTTTCGCATCCGGACAAGGCGCTGTGGCCCGATGCGGGCGACGACACGCCCGTGACTAAGCGCCACCTCGCGACCTATCTCGAGGCCGTCGGCGACTGGATGCTGCCGCATCTCGAGGGCCGCATCTGCTCGATCATCCGCGCCCCGGACGGGATCGACGGGCAGACCTTCTTTCAGCGCCACGCGATGGCGGGCGGCTCGGACCTCTTCGACAAAGTGAAGGTGCTCGGCGACCACGAGCCTTATCTCGTGATCGACCGCGTCGAGGCGCTCGCCGCGGTCGCGCAGATGGGCGGCCTCGAATTGCATCCGGCGAACAGCGTGCCGGGCGACCCACTGCAGCCGGGCCGGCTCGTCTTCGATCTCGACCCTGCCCCCGACGTCGCCTTCCCGCAGGTGGTCGAGGCGGCCAAGGCGCTACGCGAGCGGCTTGAAGCGTGCGGCCTCGAATCCTTCTGTAAGACGACCGGCGGCAAGGGGTTGCATGTCGTGACGCCGGTCCTCGCCGGAAAAGCGGATTGGGAGACGGCCAAACGCTTTGCACGCGACCTCTGCATCGCGATTGAGCGCGACGCGCCCGGCCGCTTTCTCACCAAATCGTCGAAGGCGGCCCGCAAAGGCCGCATCTACCTCGATTACCTGCGCAACGATCGCATCGCGACCGCTGTCGCCGTGCTGTCACCCCGCGCGCGGCCGCACGCGCCGGTGTCGATGCCGCTCACCTGGGCGCAAGTGCGCGCCGATCTCGATCCGGCGCGCTACACTGTGCGCAGCGTGCCGGCCCTTCTCAAACGATCCAAGGCTTGGGCAGGATATGCCGATGCCGGGCGCCCGCTCGCCGACGCGATCGCCGCGCTCGGGCGCTGACACGAGCACTATGTCAAATGCCATATGACCTTCGCTTCAACGACTTGGCGACGATCCGCTTGCTTAGCCGCAGCCTTTGCGCCCTATTTGCTTCGGGTCTGCCCTCAAGGAGCGCGTCATGCTGATCGTCGTCATTATCGTCCTGCTCCTCGTGTTCGGCGGCGGTGGCTTCTACGGCTATCGCGGGGGCACCTTCTCGGGGCCCGGACCCGGCATCGTCGGGCTCATCGTGATGATCGTCTTGATTGTCCTGGTGATCCGCCTCCTCGGCGGTGCCGTCTGACCGCGTAATTCGCTCGCGGCCTCGGCGAGGCTGCCCCATCCGCGCCTTCAACCGCGAGCCTTGGTCCGCCAAGGCTCGCGGCTGCACGCCTATACGAAGGCCCAGCCGACGTATTTGTCGATGTCGATATCGACCTGGCGCACGAGGTTGGTGGCGACGGTGCGTTCGCGGTAGCGGCCCTGGTCGTAGGCGAACCAGGCGATCTGGCTCAGCGATGCGACGTTGCGCCTCGCCCAGGCCTTCAAGTCGTCGGGCTCAACATCGTGTAGTTTAAAATAATTCAAAAAACCTTTTCGGGTGACAATCACTTGGATGGTGTGCGCTTCGAACGGAAGCGCCAAGACCACTCCTTTAGAATTATTCTCGAATACGAAGAAATTCGGCCTGTTCACCAGCCTGCTTTAGCGCCGCTATTTTGCGAAGGCTACGGGAAAGTCGCGAAATGCGATCGCGTCGGTTCATTCTCCCGCGGCGGACGCTCGTTGCGGCATGAGCCACGACCGTTGCGCGAACAGCTGCGAGGCCACGCCGGGGCGTCCGTAGAGATAGCCCTGGCCGCTCGGGCAGCCCATGCGCGTCAGCTCGGCCGCCTGCGCCAGCGTCTCGATTCCCTCGGCGACGATGTCGAGCCCGAGATCGAACCCGACGCCGAGGATCGCGCCGACGATCGCGCGATCATGGGCGTCGCGCGCGGTGAGACCGTGCACGAAGCCGACGTCGATCTTGATGGTCGAGACCGGCAGGCGCTTCAGCGTGCTCAGGGAGGCGTAGCCGGTACCGAAATCGTCGAGCGCGATGCCGACGCCGAGGTCGCGCAGGTCACGCAGCAGGGCGACCACATTGTCGTCCTCCTGGTTGGCGATCGTCTCGCGCACCTCAAGCTCCAGCTCGCCCGGCGCGATCGCATAAGTCTCGATGAGGTCGGCGACGACCGTCCGCAAGCCGCCGTAGCGCAGCTGGGCGCCGAAGAGGTTGACGCTGACGCGCAGCGGCGGTCGCCGCTCGGCGCGCCATTGCGCGATCTGCCGGCAGGCTTGGTCGAGGGTCCACCAGCCGGCGTGAAGGGCGAGCGTGCTGTCGTCCATCGCGGGAATGAACGTGCCGGGCGTCAGCAGTCCCCGCGTCGGATGGCGCCAGCGCATCAGCGCCTCGGCGCCGATCATCGCGCCTGTCAAAAGCGAGATCTGCGGCTGGTAGAAGAGCTCGAACTCCTCAGCGTCGAGCGCCTGGCGGACCTCGTCGCGCATCGCGCGGCGCGCGGCGCTCGCCGTCTGCATCGAGCGCTCGAAGAGCCGGAAGCGCTGGCCCTGGCTGCCCTTGGCGGCCTGCAGCGCCAGTTCGGCCGCCGCCACGAGGTCCTCGGCTGCGGAAGCATGGTCGGGTGCCATCGCCGCGCCGATCGAGGGGCCGATGACGAGCGTGTGCGTGTCGACCTCGAAAGGCTCGGCCAGTGCGATCTCGAGATCGCCGGCGCATTCGCGCGCTCGGATCGGATCGCGACCCGGAAGCATGATCGCAAACGTCCGTCCGCTCCAGCGCGCGAGCTTCGAGCCATGCGGGATGATGCCGACGAGGCGGATCGCGATCGCCTGGATCAGCGCGTCGCCAACGGGGTAGCCGAGCCCGTCGTTGATGCTCTGGAGCCCATCGATCTCGGCGAGCAGGATGGTGGCGCTGCCGTCCGCTTCCAAATGCGAGGTGAGCTTGCGGGTGAAGCCGGAGGACCGGGCGAGACCGGTCAGCGGATCGTAGAAGGCCAGCCGGCTCAGGCTCTCCTCGCGCTGCTTGCGCTCGGTGATGTCGCGCATCGTCGCGCTGAACCTCAATCCGCTCTCCGACTGCCAGACGGCAAGCGAGAGATCGACCGGGACCTCGACCCCGTCCTTGCGGATCGCGGCGCTCTCGAACAGCTTGCCCGAAAGCTTCGACGGCGCGCCGGCGCCGATGCGTGCCACGCCGGTGCGGTGCGCGGCAACGAACCGCGCCGGCACAACTGCAGCAACGTTCTTGCCGATGAGCTCGTCCGGCTCGTAGCCGAGCAGGCATTCGGTCGCCGGGTTGTGATAGACGATCGTCCCGGTCGCATCGGTGCAGATCAGCGCCGCTCCGACCGATTGCGCGATCCCTTGCAGGATGCCGTTCAGCACACGCGCGCGGCGGTTTTCGATCTCGCTCATGGCGAGATCGGCGCAATCCTTGAGGATCTGCGTTTCGAGGTTCGAAAGCAGACGCCGCGGCTTCGTGTCGATCAGGCAGAAGGCGCCGATCCGCAGACCGTTCGACGACCGCAAGGGCGCCCCGGCATAGAAGACGATGCGCTCCTCACGAACCGAGCGGAAATGGCGAAACCGGTCGTCGGATCGGGCGTCCGGCACGACGAGCACGTCGTCGGACAGAATCACCCGGGCGCCGAACGCCTCATCGCGTGGGATCGATTCCAACTGGAGACCGACCGAGGCCTCGAAGCGGAGGTCTTCGCTGCCGATGATCGTGACGGCGGCGCTTGGCATGTCGAACAGGCGCGTCGCCAGCGCGACGACCCGGTTCAGGGCCGAGGTGCGCACGCTGCCTTCCGCGAGGACACGCTCCGCGAGCGCGGCTCGTTGACGTTCCAAGATGTCACCGTCTTCACCCAACGTCATTCACGCACGTCCGTGAGGCAACCAACGCTTGTTTATCAAAACAAATCTTAACATTGGGTGCGCACGATCAGATAATACATCACGTGATGACGTAACGTAAGACTAATACTTGCATCATTTCTTTATAAAAACAATAACACTAGAGATTATCCGGACCGAACGCGGCCGGCAACAAGTCCTCGATCGTCATCGTGGCGCGGATGCCGTCGGGACCCGCGATGTGGACCGGCGTCGTTGGGCCGGCGAGCTCGCGCAGGCGCTGGCGGCAGGCGCCGCAGGGCGAGACGAGCGCCGCGCCGTCGCCGACGACGAGCGCCTCGACGATGATGCGCTCGCCCGCCGTCACCATCGCCGCGATGGCACCGGCTTCGGCGCAGGTCCCGACGGGATAGGCGGCGTTCTCGACGTTGGCGCCGGCAAAGATCGCCCCGCTCGCCGCCCGCACCGCGGCACCGACCGCGAAGCGCGAGTATGGCGCGTAGGCATTTGCCTTGGCGGCGCGTGCGGCAACGAGCAGGTCGTCGCTCACGCGAAGCGCTCCCCACGCTGGCCAATCACGCGCAATGTGCCTAGAAGAGCCGCCTCTCCGACCGAGACCGCGTCGCGCGGTCGCCACGCTCGCCCGTTCATGAAATTCACGCTTTCCTGGCTCAAAGACCACCTCGACACGCCGGCCGACGCGGGTGCGGACCTGCAGACGATCGTCGATACCCTGACCCGGATCGGCCTCGAGGTCGAGCATGTCACGGACCCCGCCGCGGCACTCGCCGGCTTCGTCGTCGCCTCGGTCATCGAGGCGAAACCGCACCCGAACGCCGATCGCCTGCGCGTCTGCTCGGTCGATGCCGGGTCCGGCGCGCCGGTCCAGGTCGTATGCGGCGCCCCCAACGCGCGCACCGGCATGCGCTCGGTGTTTTCGCCGGTCGGCACATTCATCCCGGGCAAGGGAATCACCCTGGCGGCGGGCGTCATCCGCGGTGTCGAATCGAACGGCATGCTGTGCTCCGGCGCCGAGCTTGAGCTGTCCGAGGATCATGACGGCATCCTCGACCTGCCCGCGGATGCGCCGATCGGCGTGCCCTACGCCCTCTACGCCGGCCTCGACGATCCGGTGATCGAGATCAACCTGACGCCGAACCGCCCCGACGCGATGGGCGTGGCCGGCATCGCCCGCGATCTCGCCGCCGCCGGCCTCGGCCGCGTGAAGACGCCGGCCGTCGCGCCGATCGAGGGGGGCGTCCCCTGCCAGGCGCGGGTGCTCATCGATCTCGACGACCCCGCCTTGGCCCCCGCCTTCGCGCTGCGCCGCGTGTCCGGCGTGCGCAACGGGCCGTCCCCGGGCTGGCTGCAGACGCGCCTGCGCGCGATCGGCCTGCGTCCGATCAACGCGCTCGTCGACGTCACCAATCTCCTGTCCTTTGACCGCGCGCGGCCGCTACATGTCTTCGATGCGGCCAAGGTGAAGGGCGCGCTCGTCGTGCGGCGCGGGCGCGCCGGCGAGACCCTCGTCGCGCTCGACGGCAAGACCTACAAGCTCGACGAGACGATGGTCGTGATCGCCGACGACAGCGGCCCGGTCTCGATCGCGGGGATCATGGGCGGCGAGGCGACGGGCTGCGACGAGGCGACAAAAGACGTCCTAATCGAATCCGCGCTCTGGAGCCCGTCGAGCGTCGCCGCGACGGGACGCAAGCTCGGTATCGTCTCCGACGCCCGCTACCGCTTCGAGCGCGGCATCGACCCCGCCTTCTGCGTGCCCGGCCTCGATCTGGCGACGAAGCTCGTTCTCGACCTCTGCGGCGGCACAGCCTCGGCGATGACGCTCGCTGGCGCGGTGCCGGAGCCCGACACGCGCATCTCTTTCCCCGAAAGCGAGGTGCAGCGTCTCACCGGGCTCGAGCTCACGCCGGAGGAGATCGCGCGCAATCTCGAGGCGCTCGGCTTCACCCTGGCGCGCTCGGCCAGCAATGCTGACACGCTCGCCGTCAAGGTGCCGTCGTGGCGTCCCGACATCGAAGGCAAGGCCGACCTCGTCGAGGAGGTCGTGCGCATCGCCGGCCTCGAGCGTGTCGCGCCGCGCCCCCTGCCGCCGGCGTTGGACTCGATCGCCACGGCGATCCTGACGCCGCTGCAGCGGCGGACCCGGCAGGCCAAGCGCGCGCTAGCCGCCAGCGGGCTCATCGAGGCGGTGACCTGGTCGTTCGTCTCCGAGCGTCAGGCGCAGTTGTTCGGCGAGGGCCGCGCAGCTCTGCCGCTGGCCAACCCGATCGCCAGCGATCTCTCGCACATGCGGCCGAGCCTGCTGCCCGGCCTCGTCGCCGCGCTGGGGCGCAACGCCGCGCGGGGCCACAGCGACCTCGCGCTGTTCGAGGTCGGCCAGGTGTTTCGCGGCATGGGCGAGACCGACCAGCGCGTCGCGGCCAGCGCAGTGCGCGGCGGGACCGCGCGTCCGACAGGGCCCGGACGCCACTGGTCCGGCACCGCGGGCAAAGTCGACGTCTTCGATGCCAAGGCCGATGCGCTCGCGATCCTCGCCGCCCTCGGCGTTCCGACGGGCGGCCTGCAGGTAGTGGCCGGTGCCTCGGCGGCGTTCCATCCCGGCCGCTCCGGGGTGCTTCGCTTCGGCCCGAAAAACGCCATCGGCCAGTTCGGCGAGCTGCATCCGCGCGTGCTCGCGGCACTCGACGTCGATGGGCCGATGGTCGGGTTCGAGCTGATCCTCGACGACATACCCGCGCCGAAATCCAAGCCCACCAAGGCCAAGCCGCGTCTCGACCTGCCGGACTTCATGCCGCTCGCTCGCGACTTCGCCTTCATCGTCGACACTAGCGTCGAGGCCGGCGAGCTGGTGAAGGCCGTGGCCGGCGCCGACAAAGCGCTGATCGGCGATGTCGTCGTCTTCGACGTCTACACCGGGCCCGGCGTGCCAGACGGCAAGAAGTCTGTCGGCGTGACCGCCACGC
This sequence comes from Beijerinckiaceae bacterium, assembly GCA_965277735.1. Classification (GTDB taxonomy): domain Bacteria; phylum Pseudomonadota; class Alphaproteobacteria; order Rhizobiales; family Beijerinckiaceae; genus RH-AL1. Next base: position 134,503 of record CBDIDO010000003.1, on the reverse strand, counting down.
TGCAGCCGCGCGAGAAGACGCTGACGGATGCCGAGATCGACGCCGTCGCCCAGAAGATCGTCGCCGATGCCGGCCGCAAGACCGGCGCGGTCCTGAGAGGATGAGCAACGTGCCATTGTCCCCCTGCCGCACCGCCGCGGTGCTCGCTTTGTGCCTGGCCGGCGTCGCCCTCTCCGGCGCGGCGGCCCGCGCGCAGGCGCGGATCGAGGAGTGCGAGAAGATCCAGGCTGCTGACGCCTACAACCAGTGCCTCGCCAAGTTCGGCCCGACCTCGAAGGTGAAGAGCGTCGAGCCGGTGAAGCCGGGCGACGTCAAGGATTCGAGCGAGCAAGCCGCGGCGAGCGCGCCGGCCAAGGCCTCGCGCGGCGGCCGCCACGCCTCGCGCGCCCGTAGCCGTGGCCATGGTCGCAGCCATACGGTCTCGCACAGGCATTCCGGCAGGTCCTCGGGCCACCGCAAGCGTGCGACCTTCGAAATCAAGCAGGAATAGCCGACAGCCTCGGACAAGGCAGCTCTGTTCAAGTCAACGTGGATCGAAGGAGACACGTCTTGAGCTTCCTTGTCGGTATTGTCATCGCGATGGGCTGCATGCTCGGCGGCTTCGCGGCGCTCGGCGGCCATCTGATCGTGATCTGGCAGCCCTACGAGTTCATCATCATCGGTGGCTCGGCGCTTGGCACATTCATCGTCGCCAACCCATTGAACACGATCAAGGATTCCGGCAAGGCCTGCCTCGAGGCGATCAAGGGCGCGGGGCCGAAGCAGCGCGACTACCTCGATCTCCTCGGCCTGCTCTATGTGCTGATGCGCGAGCTGCGCGGCAACGCCCGCAACGAGCTCGAGGAGCAGATCGACAATCCGAAGGAATCGGAGATCTTCAAACGATTCCCGAAAGTCCTCGCCGACAAGGACATGACCGCCTTCATCTGCGACTACGTCCGGCTGATCCTCATCGGCAACGCTCGGACGCACGAGATCGAAGCCTTGATGGACGAGGAGATCGAGACCATCAAGCGCGACAAGCTCAAGGCCTACCATGCGCTGACCGCGGTCTCCGACGGCCTGCCGGCGCTCGGCATCGTCGCCGCTGTGCTCGGCATCATCAAGGCGATGGGCGCGCTAGACCAGTCGCCCGAGCTGCTCGGCGAGCTGATCGGAGCGGCGCTCGTCGGCACGTTCGGCGGCATCTTCATGTCCTACGGCCTCGCCGGCCCGCTGGCGCACAAGATCAAGGTGACGCGCGAGAAGCGCTGCCGGCTCTACATCATCATCAAGCAGTCGCTGCTCGCCTTCATGAACGGCGCCATGCCGCTGATCGCCCTCGAGCACGGTCGCAAGACGATCTCGGCCTACGACCGCCCGACGATCGACGCGGTCGAGAACGAGACGATGGCCGGCGGCAAGCCCGAGGCAGCGGCGGCCTGATGTTCCCGCTCGTCCAGCAAGCCAAGGCAAGCGCGGCGGGCCGCGCGGGCACGGGCGCCCTCCACGAGCGCGCCCCGGGCCTCAAGGAAGCGGTCGAGCGCCTCGTCGCGCAGATCGTCAAGAACCTGCAGACGATGGCCGGCACCACGACGACGATCGAGGGCGCGATGGCCGGCGCCGCGATCGAGCCGCTGCGCGATGTCGTCGCCTCGCATCCTGCGGAGGCGGTGGCCGGTCTCATCGAGTGCGCGCAACTCGGCACCAAGCTCCTGATCACGCTCAACGGCCGCCTCGTCCATTCGATCGTCGAGCTGCTGGCCGGCGGCAACGGCTCCGAGGCGGCGCCGGAGACGCCGCGGCCCGCGACCGCCATCGACCACCAGTTCGCTCTGATCCTCGTCACGCTCGCCGCCGCCGCGGTGCAGAGCGAGTGGGCCGACCTCGGCTTCGGCCCGACGCGCGCCGCCAAGATCGACGGCCCGCTCGTCGGCGATCTCATCGGCCAGCGCGTCGCCGAGGTCGCGGTGGTGCGCGTCACCATCGGCGCTTTCGGCCAGCATGGCACGCTGCGGCTAGTGCTGCCGCCCGCGGCGCTCGAACGCTTCCGCCGTGACGAGGGCGCAACCACCCCGGTCGATGACGATCCCGCGTGGAGCGGCCGTCTGCAGCGCGAGCTCGGCCGCGCCAGCATCACGCTCGACGCCTACCTCGACGCCAAGGCGATCCCGCTCTCGAGCCTCGCCGCCCTGAAGGTCGGCCAGGTGCTGGCGCTGCCGGGCGACGCGCGCGCGCGCGTCTCGCTCGTCTGCGACGGGCAAACCTATTACCGCGGCGAGGTGGGTCAGGACGACGGCCGCTACTCGCTGCGCATCGAGGACGTCGTCGCCGAGCCATCGGCAGCGCGCGACCTCGGCCGCCATCACCCCTTCAACGACCTTATCAGAGCCTGACAATGGCCCAGACCGTGCCCCTCGATAATGTAGCCACCGCCCCCCTCGGCGCCGAAACCGCGAAGGGGCCACACCTCGATTCGATCCTGAAGATCCCCGTCGCCGTGCAGGTCTTTCTCGGTTCGGCCTCGATGCCGATCTCGGACCTCATGAAGCTCGGACGCGGCGCCGTCGTCGCGCTCGACCATGCGATCTCCGATCCCGTCGACGTCGTCGTCAACGGCCGCATCATCGCGCGCGGCGAGCTGGTCGCGATGGACGACGACCCCTCGCGGATCGGCGTCAAGCTCACCGAGATCATCGGCCGCCCGGACACCGTCTGACGCCATGGCGAGCGACGCGACCTACGAGAACGCCTACCCCGCCCTGAAGGGCGCACAGAAGGTCGCCGCGCTGCTGCTCGTGATGGGCAAGCCACTGGCGAGCCGCCTCCTCGGCCATTTCGATGCCGGCGAGCTCAAGGTCATCACCCGCGCCGCAGCCCAGCTCGGCTCGGTGCCGATGGACGTGCTAGAAGATCTCGTCGAGGAATTCGCCGGCGAGTTCTCGAACGGCGCCGAGCTGTCCGGCAACGTCGATCGCGCCGAGAGCCTGCTTGCGGGCGTGCTGCCGCCGGAACAGGTCGCCGACATCATGTCCGAGGTGCGCGGCGCCTCGAACGGCTCGATCTGGCAGAAGATCGCCGCGCTGCCCGCCTCCGTCCTGACCGACTATCTCGTCAAGCAGCATCCGCAGGTCGCGACGCTCGCGCTGTCGAAGCTCGGCTCCAACGTCGCCGCGTCGATCATGGAGCTGCTGCCGCGCGAGCGCCGCAACGAGGTGACGCGCCGCCTGCTCGTGCTCGCCCCCGTCGCGGATGCCGCGCTGCGCGTGATCGAGACGCGCATCAACCAGGATCTCATCCTCAACCCGCCGGCACCGCCCGGCGCGCAGACCGCGCGCATGGCCGAGATCATCAACAAGATGGCGCCCGAGCACGTCGAGGACGTGCTGCAGGCGCTCGAAGCCGCGCGCCCCGAGGATGCGGAGGCGCTGCGCGCCAAGCTGTTCTCGTTCGACGATCTCGTCGGGCTGCCGCAGAAGAGCCGCCAGGCGCTGTTCGAGAAGGTCGCAAGCGACAAGATCGTCGTCGCGCTCTCGGGCAAGGATTCCGAGTTCGTCGCCAACGTGCTCTCCTCGCTCACCGCGCGGGCGCGCCGCCTCGTCGAGAACGAGCTCGCCGGCGCCGGCGCCGCGCCGGCCCGCGAGGTCGCCGCCGCCCGGCGTCTCATCACCGACACGCTGCTGGCGATGGCCGATCGCGGCGAGGTCGAGCTGCGCGAGGTCGCTGACTGATGGCGAGCGAGAGCACTAGCGGCGAAAAGACAGAAGAAGGCTCGGAAAAGAAGACGCGCGAGGCGATCGAGCGCGGCAACGTGCCCTTCTCGCGTGAGGCGTCGGTGTTCCTCTCGCTCGGCGCGATGCTGGCGATCTCGGCCCTCATGCTGCGCAACAGCGTGCCGGCGCTCGCCGACGCGCTCTCGCGCATCTTCGCCAATCCGACGCACGACCCTTTCGCGACGACGGCCGACACGCTGGCGATCTTCCAGTTCACGGCGGATGCCTCGACCCAGTTCCTGATGCCGATCCTCTTCCTCCTGATGATGGCCGGCCTCGTCGCCGGCTTCGCGCAGGGGGTGCCGCATCTGTCGCTCGAGCGCATCACGCCGAAATGGTCGAAACTGTCGCCGATGTCGGGGCTCAAACGATTGCTTGGCCGCGACGGCCAGGTCGAGTTTGCAAAGAACGTGTTAAAGCTGGCGATCATCTGCGGCGTCTGCTCGCTGGTGCTGCGTGGCGAAGGCGACGCGACGCTCGAGACATTGTTCATGGAGCCGTCGGCGCTCGGCGGCATGGTCCTCGGCATGATCGCGCGGCTCATTGCCGCGGCGCTCGCCGCCTTCGCGCTGCTCGCGGCCACCGACGTGCTGTGGTCGCGCGTCAAGTGGAAGCGCGATCTGCGCATGACAAAGCAAGAGGTCAAGGACGAGCAGAAGGAGCTCGAGGGCGACCCGATCGTCAAGGCGAAACGCCGCTCGCTCGCGATGGAGCGCTCACGCAAGCGGATGATGGCCTCGGTGCCGAAGGCGACGCTCGTCATCGCCAACCCGACGCATTACGCGATCGCCTTACGCTACGTGCGCGAAGAGGGCGGCGCGCCGATGGTCATCGCCAAGGGCCAGGATCTCGTCGCGCTCAAGATCCGCGAAATCGCCGAAAGTCATAAGATTCCGGTCATCGAAGACAAGGCTCTCGCAAGGTCCATGTACGACCGTGTCGAGATAAGCCAGATGATCCCCGCCGAATTCTATAAAGCCGTCGCCGAACTGATCCATTTCCTGCAGGCGCGTTCCCCGCGCGCCGCCCGTCCTGCCTTGAAGGGCTAGCATGCGCCACGTCGTTGCCGACCAAACGACCAACCTGACGGCGCTTCTCGTCGATGCGCTCACCGGAACCGTGGCGGAACTCCGCCTCATCGACGCCGGTGACATGATCACGTTCATGCGCACCGGCCGCTGGGCCAACGTCGCCGATCTCGTGCAGTCCTCGTCGGAAATGCATTTCGCCGACGGCTCGCTCGTCTTCGCCTGCTCCGGCGATTTCGCGGTCGGCTACCAGGATCCGGCCTCGGTGAGCCTCGACATGGAATTCCAGCACGAGGCGGTGACCGCGTTCTTCACGCTGACGCTGGCGCCGCGCGAGACGCGCGTCGAGATCAAGAAGCTCTGGTTCACGGCGCCGCCAGAAAGCGAGCAGGCCGGAGCACAAATCTTCGCGCAGGCGCTTGCCGCCGCGCGGCTCGGCGCCGACGCGCAGGATGGGCGCAACGCGGCATGAGCGGGGCCGACGTCGCAGCGCGCCGCGTTGCGGCCGGCGAGACCTTGCAGGGCGACTTCACCTACAGCGTCGTCGAGCCGACGGCGGGCGAGCGGCGCGTCGAGCAGCGCCTGCGCACGCGGCTGCGCGACGCGGTCGTCGGCATGCGGCGCGGCCATGTCCTGGTCGAATGCCGGATCCGCGATCGCTCGCGTGGCGGGGCGCGCCTGCGTCTCGATGCGCCGTGCGCGCTGCCGCGCATGTTCCTGCTCACCGATGCCGCGAGCCGCGCCCGCTACCACGCACTGCTCGTCTGGCAGCGTGGCTGCGATGCGGGCGTGCGATTGACGCCGATGCCGGCCGACGCCTGATCCTCAAGCCGGTTCGTCGCTGGCCGCCGAGCGGGCAACGAGCCGAGCGAGCCACGGGCCGAACGCCAGGATCGTGAGGAAGCGCGACACCTGCAGGGCCATGACGAATGGCGCGTCCACGTGCGGCGACGCGGCGGCGATGATCGCGATCGAATCGGCGCCACCGGGACTCATCGCCAGATAGGCGGTCAGCGGATCGAGCCCCGTGATGGCGGCCAGCGCCACCGAGAAGCCGCCGCAGACGAGAATCAGGATCGTGATCGACAGGACGACGCGTGGCAGCGCGCGGACGACATGGGCCAAGATCTCGCGGGTGAAGCGCATGCCGATCGACCAGCCTGCGATCGCGTAGGCAAGGGCAAGCAGCGGGCGCGGCAACTCGATCGAGAGCAAACCTGTCAGCTGCAGCGCGGTACAGGCGACCATCGGCCCGATCAGCGCGCCAGCGGGGAGCGCAAGCCGGAGCGCGGCAAACGCGCTCGCGGCGGCGACGCCGAGCGTCGCGATGACCTCACGGAGATGCAGGGGCGGCGACACGACGACGGCCGCGGCGGTCTTCACGTCGAAGAGGTGCGCGACGGCGGAGGCGGCGAGCGCGACGAGCAGCACGCGCGAGTATTGCATGAAGGCGACCAGCCGCATGTCGGCACCGAAGTCGCCGGCCATGAGCACCATCACTGTCGCGGCTCCCGGGAAGGTGCCCCAGGCCGCTGTCGTGCCGGGCAGCACGCGGAAGCGCGTCAGCAGCCAGCCGATTCCGGCGGCCGCGACGAGAACCGAGGCAATCGCGACCAGGAACAGCGGCCAGCGCCGCGCGAACTCGACGAAGAGCGCGGGCGTAAAACTCCACGCGATCATCGCGCCGATCAGCGCCTGGGCCGCCGTGAAGAGTGGCCCCGGCACCGCGACTGCGCCGCCGGCTGCCGCAAGCGCGATGGCGGCGGCGATCGAGCCAAGCAGGAGCGCGGCGGAGATGTGCAGCGCGGTGAGCGTGCCGGCGAGGACGGCGGATCCGCCGACGAGGACGACCCAGCGCAGCCAGAGCGGGCTCGCGGCGAGGCGGCTCGCCGCTTCAGCCTTCGCTGCCTCAGCTTTGGGCAAGCTGGATCGCCGCACTGGAGCGGATGCGGGCGAGACGCGGCAGGATGTGGCGCATCGCCATGTCGTGCAGCTCGGTCGAAAGGCCCGACGTCGCGTCTTCCACGACGACGAGGTCGTAGCCGTGCGCCCAGGCTTCCCGCGCAGTGCCTTCGACGCCCATGTTGGTGGCGATGCCACCGAGCACGATGGTCGTCACGCCGCGCCGGCGCAGGATCGTGTCGAGGTCGGTGCCATGGAAGGCGCCCCAGTTGCGCTTGGTGACGCGGAGGTCGGACGGCTGCGCCAGGCCCGGCGCCAACTCGGCCCAATCCTTGGGCATCTCGCCATGCGCGCTCATCGGCGCGTCGACATTCGAGGGCGGCGCGTCGGCGAAATCCGGGGCGAAGGCGACATTCACGAGCACGACGGGTGCGCCGGCAGCGCGGAAGCGTTCGGCCAGCGCTTTGCCGGCGGCGAGCGTGTCCGTACCCGAGCGCGGCTGGGTCGGCATTCCGACGATGCCGTTTTGAAGATCGATGAGGACGAGCGCCGTGCGCTTCGGATCGAGGGTGACGGGGGTGTCGAGAGCCATAGGGGCCTCCCTGTTGACCAGCGGACGAGATATGCGAGGATAGCCTCGCATATCTGCGTTAGTTGAGGATATCCTCGCAAATGTCAAGCATCGCCGAAGCCGCCGAAGCACGTGCCCCGAAACGGGCGCGGGGCCATGCGCGCGTCCAGGCGATCCTCGATGCGGCCGTGACCGTCTTCGCCGAAAAGGGGTTCGACGCGGCGACGATGACCGAGATCGCGGCGCGCTCCTTCACGGCGATCGGCTCGCTCTACCGCTTCTTTCCAACCAAGGCCTCGCTCGCCGACGCGCTGCTCGCGCGCTACGCGGAGATCGTCACCGCTGGTCTCGCAGGGGTGGAGGCACAAGCGGCGACGTTGCCACCGGATGCGCTGGCCGACGCGCTGATCGAGACCATGCTCGACCGGCGCGCGGATAGCGCCGTCGCCGTCGCGCTGGTCGATCTCCGGCCGGATGGACAGGACCGACGCGCCGCGATCCGGCAAGCGGCGCGGCGCGGCATCGCCGCCGTGCTGCACCGCCGCGCGCCGCGCCTTGCCCACGCAGAGGATTGCGCGGACGCCCTGCTGCAGATGCTGAAGGGCGCACGCGTCCTCGCCGAAGCGGGTCCCGGCCCGCTCGATGAGTTGCGCACCGCGATTCGCCTCTATGTCGCGCATTGCTTGGAGACCGGCGCATGAGCCGCATCTGCGTCGTCGGCTCCTCCAACATGGACCTCGTGACCCGCATCACCCGCCTGCCGGAGGCCGGCGAGACGCTGGCGGCGGAGGGCTTCTCGACCGGACCGGGCGGCAAGGGCGCCAACCAGGCCGTCGCGGCAGCGCGCTGCGGCGCAGACGTGGCGTTCGTGACGCGGCTCGGCGACGACGCCTTCGGCCGCGAGCTTCTCGCAGGCTATCACGCGGCCGGGATCGACACGCGCCACGCGCTTGTGGTGGGGAGCACGCCGACCGGGACGGCGACGATCCTCGTCGAGCCGTCGGGCGAGAACCGCATCCTCCTCGCCGCCGGCGCCAACGCCGCGCTGACAGCCGAGGCGGTGCAGGCGGCGGCCGAGACGCTGCGCGGCGCCGCGCTGGTCGTGCTGCAGCTCGAGGTGCCGCTCGCGGCCGTGCGCCGCGCGCTCGCGCTCTGCGCCGAGGCCGGCGTCGACGTGCTGCTCAATCCCGCGCCCGCACATCCGGACTTGGACCTCGAGCTGGCTTGCGGCGCCCGCTTCCTTGTACCCAACCGCGGCGAGTTGGCCCTTCTGACCAACCTCCCTATCGTCACGCGCGACGAGGTCGAGGCAGCCGCCCGCGCGCTCGTCGCAAGAGGCGCCGGAACGGTGATCGTCACGCTCGGCGGCGATGGCGCCCTGATCGTCGAGGCGGCGGCCGTCCGTCGCGTGCCCGCGCCGAACGTCGAGGTGTGCGACACGACGGGCGCCGGGGATGCCTTCATCGGCGCCTTCGCCGCGCATTGGATCGCGGCGCGCGACGTCGACGCCGCGGTGTCGCACGCGGTCGCCTACGCCGCCGACACGACGACACGGGCCGGCGCCCAGACCTCCTATCGCGACCATCAGGCCCCATGACACCGAGCCCGCTTGCCATTGAGGGCAATTGCCCTTATCGACGCGGCAGCGAGGGAACACGATGGGTCACGAACCGGAATCTTGTAGCTGCTCGGCTCTCCGACAGGCCGCGCGGCACGTCACGCGGTCGTACGATGCGGCGCTGGCGCCCGTCGGCCTGAGCCTGAACCAATACGCCATCCTGGCGCGGCTGACGCGGCTCGGCCCGATGCGGCTGAAGGATCTGGCCGACAATCTCGTCATGGATCGATCCACCCTCGGGCACCTCGTGCGGCCGCTCGAGGCGCGCAGTCTCATCGCCATGGTCGTGGGCCCAAACGATCGCCGAAGCCGGGTGCTGGCGCTGACCGCCGAGGGCAACGCCCTCACCGCGCGCGCCGCCGCGCTGTGGGCCTTCGCCGAGGCCAGTTTCGCGGAGGCCTTCGGGACCGGGGAGGCGGCCGCGCTGCGCGGCATGCTCAAGCGCGTCGAAGGCATCGAAATCGGAAGGCACCCCTCCTGATGAGTCCTTCGCCCGATCTCCAGCCGACGGCGCCTCGCGCGCCCTTCTCGCGCGCACCGCACTACGCCTGGGTCGTCGCAGGCGTCGCTTTCCTCGTTCTGCTGGTCGGCGCCTCGATCCGATCGACGCCTGGCGTGCTGATCGTGCCGCTGCGTGAAGAGTTCGGCTGGTCGACGGCGACGATCAGCGGCGCGGTCGCGATCAACCTCATGCTCTACGGCCTCGTCGGCCCGTTTGCCGTGGCGATCATGGAGCGGTTCGGCCTGCGGCGCTCCGTCTGCGGCGCGCTGATGCTGCTCGCACTCGGCGCCGGCCTGACGATCTTTATGCGCCATCCCTGGCAGCTCACTTTGCTCTGGGGCGTGCTGGTCGGGCTCGGCAGCGGCATGGTCGCGATGGTGTTCGGTGCCACGATCGCCAACCGCTGGTTTGACAAAAACCGCGGCCTCGTCGTCGGCCTGCTCACCGCCAGCAGCGCCACCGGGCAGCTCCTGTTCCTGCCGCTGCTCGCCAAGGCCGCCACCGACATCGGCTGGCGCGCGACCTCGCTCAGCGTGGCGGCCGCCGCGCTTCTCCTGGTGCCGCTCGTCGCGCTCCTGATACGCGACCGCCCCGCCGATCTCGGCATCCCGCCCTACGGCGGTTCGATCATCGAGCCGGCTTCGACGAGCACTGTCAATCCTGCGCTGCGCGCAATCCGCGCTCTCAAGGTCGGCCTCGGGTCGCGCGACTTCTGGCTGCTCGCCGGCACGTTCTTCGTCTGCGGCGCGTCGACCAACGGGCTCGTCGGCACCCACCTCATCCCGGCCTGCGTCGATCACGGCATCCCCGAGGTACGCGCGGCCGGCCTGCTGGCGCTGATGGGCATCTTCGACCTCATCGGCACCACCGCCTCGGGCTGGTTGACGGACCGCGTCGACAGCCGCTTCCTGCTGTTCTGGTACTACGGGCTGCGCGGACTCTCCCTGATGTCCCTCCCCTTCGCGTTCGACCTCAGCTTCTACGGGCTGTCGCTGTTCGCGGTGTTCTACGGGCTCGACTGGATCGCCACGGTGCCGCCGACGCTGAAGCTCAGCGAAAAGGCGTTCGGGCGCGAGAACGCGGCGCTGATGTTCGGCTGGATCCAGGCCGCCCATCAGGTCGGCGCCGCGCTGGCCGCTTGGGGCGCCGGATACCTGCGGACGACGACGGGCAACTACACGTCGGCGTTCTGGACGGCCGGCATCATCTGCCTCGTCGCAGCCGCGATGCTCCTGCTGATCGGCCAGAGCCGGGCGCAGCCCGTCGCCTTCGCGCGCCCGACTTAAGCCGTCGCGCTGCCACCGCGCGCCAGGAAACTTTCGAACCCGGGCGCGATCCTCAGCTCGGGGGGCGCGGTGAGGTCCGGCGAAGGGTTGCGCATGCACGAGGTGAGATAGCGGATCGTCGCCGTGATGCCGGCCTGCGAGAACGGTTTCGAGACGACGCCCGCGGCGCCGTCGTAATCGCTGGGGAGCCGAGTCGCGTTGGCGGTGATGAAGACGAACAGCGTCTTCTCCGTGCCGCGCAGATGCTGCGCGACAAACATTCCGGTCGGGCCGTCGAGAAGCTGAAGATCGATGAACGCGACGTCGGGCTCGACCAAGCGGGCAAGCGCAATCGCCTCGCCAGCCGACATCGCCGTGCCGACGACCTCGTGGCCTTCCGCCTCGACGCTCGCCTCGAGCTGCATCAGCAGCAGCGCCTCGTCCTCGACGATCAGGAAGCGCAGGGGATCATCCATCCTGGCGCACCTTCAAAAGCATCGGCTGGATCGGAAGCCGCAGCTCGGCGATCGTACCGGGATTGCCTTCGGTCCATTGGACCTCGGCCTGGAGCTGCCGCGCCAGCGTCTTGATCATGCGGCTGCCGAAGCCTTTCTTTGGCTTGGCGTCCGGCATGCCGATGCCGTCGTCCGCGATGACGACTTTCAGGTGGTGCGCCGTCTCCTTGACCGTGATCGCCAGCCGTCCCGGGCGCCCGGGCGGAAAACCATGCTTGAGGGCGTTCATCAAAAGCTCGTTCAGCATGAGGGCGATGGGCGACGCTTGCGGCGAGGGCACATGCACCGTCTGCAGATCGAGATCGACGGCGATGTCGTCTCGGCCGGACACCTTCAGGAGCTCGCCTGAAATGTCGCGGACGAATTCGGTGAGATCGAACTGCCTCACGTCCTTCGATTGATAGAGCCGCCGATGGACGGCGCCGATCGCCTCCACCCGCTGCAGCATGCTCCCGAACGCGCCGCGGATGGCGGGGTCGGGGATCGCGGCGGTCTGCATGGAGAGCAGCGCGGAGATCATCTGGATGTTGTTTTTGACGCGGTGGTCGACCTCGTGGACCAGCATCGTCTGCGCGGCGAGCGCCTCGCGCAGCTCCTCGGTGCGACGCGAGACCTCGCGCTCGAGCCATTCCCGCTGGGTCGTGATCAGCTGTTGCGCCGAGACGCGATCGGTGACGTCGAGCTGGGACGCGAAGAAGAACTGCAGCTCGCCGGCCGCATTCGTAACCGGCGACATGTAGAGGCCGTTCCAGAACGGCTTGCCGTCCTTGCGGTAATTCAGGATGTCGATGGCGATGTCGCTGCGGCTCTCGATCGCCGCGCGGATCGCCGCGACTGATGCCTTGTCGGTCCCCGGCCCCTGCAGGAAGCGACAGTTCGACCCCAGCACCTCGTCCCGTTCGTAGCCGGTCAGCTTGAGGAAGGCGGCATTGGCGAAGACGATCGGGTTGTCGGGCTTGCGCGGGTCGGTGATGATCATCGCCATCCGCGTCGCGCGCACGGCGGCGGCGAACGGATCGCCCTGACCCTGCTCGGCGTGAAGCCGATCGGTCTCGTGCCAGTCGTGAATGTCCGTCAAAATCGACGATCCGCGCTCGCGTGAGCCAAGAGGACCCGCCGGTTCGTCCAGCGGTGCTCTGCGGTCAAGACCGGGAAACCCCGGACCGCCGCATTACACGTATGTCATCTATCGCTGGGACCGTATCGTCCAAATGGCGGACATCCGGTCGCAGCCTGGGACTGTACGCTTTCGGACGCTCCGGTTGCAGCCGCTCGGACTACGGGCACTGTTGTCATCTCGCGCCCGACCACGTAAAAGCGCGTCATCCTCAGTTCCGAGGATCAATCCGACCGGCCCAATGCCGGCGGCACGCCCGGCAGCGCGATGCGCCCCCGGGCGCGTTTCGCGTTGGCTGAATCAGCCTCAGCAAGGACCCGCATGTTCGAAGGTCTCAGCGATCGACTCTCCGGCATCTTCGATGCCTTGACGAAGCGCGGCTCGCTGTCCGAGGACGACGTCAACAACGCGATGCGCGAGGTGCGCCGCGCGCTGCTCGAGGCCGACGTCTCCCTCGATGTGGTGAAGAGCTTCGTCGACAAGGTGCGCGCGCGAGCGGTGGGCGCGAACGTCGTCAAGTCGGTGACGCCCGGCCAGATGGTCATCAAGATCGTCAACGACGTGCTGATCGAGACGCTCGGCCAGACGGTCGAGATGATCGACCTCGACGCCGCGGCGCCCGTCGCCGTCATGATGGTCGGCCTGCAGGGCGCCGGCAAGACCACCACCACCGCCAAGATCGCCAAGCGCCTGGCCGAGCGCCAGAAGCGCCGCGTGCTGATGGCCTCGCTCGACGTGAAGCGCCCGGCGGCGCAGGAACAGCTCGCCGTGCTCGGCAAGCAGATCGGTATCGACACGCTGCCGATCGTGCCGGGGCAGACCCCGGTCCAGATCGCGAGGCGCGCCGAGCAGGCCGCGCGGCTGCAGGGCTACGACGTCGTGATGCTCGACACCGCCGGCCGCACGCACATCGACGAAGCGCTGATGGCCGAGATGGCGGAGATCAAGTCAGCCGCGCGCCCGCACGAGATCCTGCTCGTCGCCGATAGCCTAACCGGCCAGGACGCGGTGAACCTTGCCAAGAACTTCGACGACCGCGTCGGCATCACCGGCATCGTGCTCACGCGTACGGACGGCGACGGCCGCGGCGGCGCCGCGCTGTCGATGCGCCACGTCACCGGCAAGCCGATCAAGCTGCTCGGCACCGGCGAGAAGATGGACGCGCTCGAGGATTTCCATCCCGACCGCGTCGCGAACCGCATCCTCGGCATGGGCGACATCGTCTCGTTCGTCGAGCGCGCGGCCGAGACCATCGACGCCGAGAAGGCGCAGGCCATGGCCAAGAAAATGGCCAAGGGCAAGTTCGATCTCGACGACCTCGCCGACCAGCTGGCGCAGGTCGAGAAGATGGGCGGCATGGGCGGCCTGATGGGCATGATGCCCGGCATGGGCAAGCTCAAGGAGCAGATGGCCGGCCGCGTCGACGACAAGATGATCAAGCGCCAGCGCGCGATCATCCTCTCGATGACCCCGAAGGAGCGCCGCAACCCAGATCTCCTCAAGGCCTCGCGCAAGAAGCGCATCGCGGCGGGCGCCGGCATGAAGGTCGAGGACGTCAACAAGCTGCTGAAGCAGCACCGCATGATGGCCGATATGATGAAGTCCATGGGCGGCCTGATGGGCGGCGGCAAGCTCGGCAAGATGGCCGGCATGGCGAAGATGCTCGGCGGCGGCGGCATGCCCGGCATGGGTGGCGGCATGCCCCAGCCGACGCCCGAGCAGATCGAGGCGCTGCAGAAGCAGATGGGCGGCAAGATGCCGAACATGCCGGGGATGCCCGGCGGTTTTCCTGGACCAGGCAAGCCCGGTGGCCTGCCCGGCCTCGGCGGCGGCGGCTTCCCGTTCGGGAAGAAGAAATAACCGCGCCTACAAGTTCAACACCAAACCAACCGAAGAAAGACCAAGCATGTCCCTGAAGATTCGTCTGTCCCGCGGTGGCGCCAAGAAGCGTCCGTTCTACCGCATCGTCGTCGCCGACTCGCGCATGCCGCGCGACGGGCGCTTCATCGAGCGCATCGGCACATTCGACCCGATCAAGGCCAAGGATCACGCCGAGCGTCTCGTCCTCGACACCGAGAAGGCGCAGGCCTGGATGGTGAAGGGCGCGCAGCCGACCGACCGTGTCGCCCGCCTGCTCGCGTCCCTCGGCGTCGGCGAGCACAAGACCGGCAACAACCCGACCAAGGGCGCGCCGAAGAAGAAGGCGCAGGAGCGCTCTGCCGCGCAGGCCGCTGCCGCCGAGAAGGCTGCCGCTGCCGAGAAGGCCGCCGCAGAGGCGCCCGCCCCGGCCGGCGAAGAGGCCGCCGCCTAAGGCTGCCCTCGCATGGCGCGCATCGTTGCAAGCTCGATCGTGGTGGGCCGTTTCGGCGCGCCGCACGGCGTGCGTGGCGAGGTGCGCCTACAATCCTTCACCGGCGATCCGTTGGCGATCGCCGGCTACGGACCGTTGACTTCGGCCGACGGGCGCACGTTCACGCTCGCACACGTGCGGCTCGTGAAGGACAACATGCTGGTCGCACGCGTCGCGGGCGTCGCCACGCGTGATGCGGCGCAGGCGCTCACCAACCTCGAGCTGTCGCTCGATCGTGCCGTACTGCCGCCGCCCGACGAGGACGAGTTCTACGTTGCCGACCTCATCGGCCTCGCTGCGGTCGATGCGGAGGCGGTGCCTCTCGGCATTGTGATCGCGGTGCCGAACTACGGCGGCGGCGACCTGATCGAGGTGCGTCCGCCGCAGGGCGGCGAGAGCCTGCTGTTTCCCTTCACGAAGGCCGTCGTGCCAACGATCGATTTTGCGGCACGGCGGGTGACGATCGTTCCGCCGGACGAGGTCGAGGGCGACGAGGCCTGAGCCCAGAGCAGGGCCGCCCGCGACACAACGCGCATCCGCAATACACGCTGTGGGGCTAGAAGGGCGTCGGTCACCCGGAGGCTTTGCGCCTGACGCCCGTCCCGCCCCTCGCCCGCGCGCTTGCTGCCGCGGCGCCGCGCCTGTCGCCACAGCCGACGCCCGTGGCGAGCCTCGCGATCCATGGCGCCGCGGCGGCGCTTTTCATTCTCGCTTGCGCCTGCGCCATCTTCGCACCGGGCCCAGCCGGCTGGGCGCCCGGCCTCGTCTATGTCGCCTATGATTTGATCCTGGTGGCGATCGTCTTCGCCGCGACGCGGCCCGCGATCGTCGCCCCGCAAACTGCCGGGCCACGGCCCACGCTCGCCGCCATCGTCGCCGCGCACAACGAGGCCGCGGCGCTGCCGCCCACC
This sequence comes from Beijerinckiaceae bacterium, assembly GCA_965277735.1. GTDB lineage: Bacteria > Pseudomonadota > Alphaproteobacteria > Rhizobiales > Beijerinckiaceae > RH-AL1. The sequence continues at coordinate 118,972 of CBDIDO010000003.1, read as the reverse complement.
TTGCGCGCGCTGCTCGCGCAGACCGACCCGCCAGACCTGATCCTCATCGCCGACGACGGCTCGCGTGACGACACCGCGGACGTCCTCGCCCGCGACTTCGGGTTTACGCTGCCGCTGCCGCCGATCGGCGGGATCGCGGCGAGCGCAACGCATCCGACGCTGCGCTGGCTGCGACTGCCGCACGGCGGAAAGGCCCGCGCGCTGAACGCCGCGCTCCTGGCGGCCGATGCCGACATCGTGCTCACCATCGATGCCGACACGTTGGCCGAGACGGATGCCGTCGGCGCCTTCCGCGCGGCCTTCGCCGCAGACCCGCGCGTCGTCGCCGGCGGCGGCATATTAATGCCGACCTGCGACGCGACACGGCTCGGCCGGCTCCTGCAAGTCTTCCAGCGCCGGGAATACGCCCGCAACGCGCTTTTCTTCGCGGCCTGGGCGCGGATGGATGCGCTGCTGCACATCCCCGGTGCCTTCGCCGGCTTCCGCCGCGAGGCGCTGCTCGCGGTCGGCGGTTTCGACCCCGAGGGCCTCGTTGAAGATTACGAGTTGATCCACCGGCTGCGCCGGTACGCCGCGCTGCACCATCTCGACTGGTCGACGGGCATCGTCGCAGCGCACGCGAGCACGGATGCGCCAGCGGCGATCCGGGCCTTCCTGCGCCAGCGGCAACGCTGGTTCTGCGGCTTCCTCGAGACACAGCTTTGGTATCGCGATATGGTCGGCGCGGCGCGCTACGGCCGGATCGGCCGCGTCATGCTGCCGATCAAGGCGTTCGACACGCTGCAGCCGCTGCACGGCCTCGTCGCGCTGGCGCTGCTGCCGCTCTTCGCGGCGCGAGGGCATTGGAGCCTGCTCGTCGCAGCCGGGGCCTTGCTCGCGGTGAAGATCGCGCTCGACATCGCCGTCCACGCGCGCGCCGTGCGTCTGAACGCCGGTACGACCGATGAGTCGCTGAGCCCCGGCTTCGCGCTCGCGGCAGCCATAAGCGGCGCGGTTTCGTTCGAATTTCTCCGCCACCTCGGCGCGGCGCTCGGCTGGATCGCCTTCCTCACCGGCGATCGCGCCTGGCGCCCCCACGCCCGCGCCGGTCTTGTCGCCGCCCGCGACACCGATGCGGGTTGATCGCCGCGCGCGCTGCCCGCAGCATCGCGGAAACGAGGAGGACAGGCGATGAATGGGCTCGCAGCGGGCGCAGCGCTTCTTTTGGGCGCCGTGCTGACGACGCAGGTTGCCACCAACAAGCCGCTCGGCCAGCACCTGCACAATCTCTACATCCCCGCTGCCGTGAATATGCTGATCGGCATCGTCGCGACGGTCGTGCTGACGATGCTGCTCTCGAAGGACTATCCGTCGCGCGAGATACTGCGCACGGCGCCTTGGTATCTCTGGCTCGCAGGCGGCGTGCTCGGCGCGACTTACCTCACCGGGACGATCCTGCTGGCGCCCGTGCTCGGTGCGGCGGCGCTGATCGGGCTCGTCGTCACCGGGCAGATCCTCTTTTCGGTCACGGTCGATCACTTCGCGTGGTTCGGCTTCGAGCAGCACGCGGCGAGCTGGCAGCGGCTCGTCGGTTGCGGCCTGCTCGTCGGCGGCGTCGCGCTCGTGTCGCGGTTCTGACGCGCGACGGGAACGATCGCGCCGGTCGCGGTTTTCCGCCGCAGCACCAAACGAAGGGATGAGCATGCCGAGGCCGCACGTGATCTGCCACATGGCCAGCAGCGTCGATGGGCGCGTCAAGATCAAGCGCTGGAGCCGGCTCGACGTCGACGGCGTGGTCGAGAAGGCATACGAGGCGGTGCACGACAAGCTCGAGGGCGACGCCTGGATGTGCGGCCGCGTCACCATGGCCGGCTACGCGTCGGGCGAGCCGCCGAAGCCGTACAGCGGCGCGCCGATCCCGCGCGAGGATTTCATCGCGACGCGCGACGGCAAGGGATACGCGATCGGCCTCGACGCGCACGCGCGCATGCATTGGGGCGAGCGCAACGACATCACCGGCGACCACGTCGTGATGATCCTCACCGAGCAGGCGCCCGGCGCGCATCTCGACGCGCTGCGCCGTGCCGGCGTCTCGTATCTCTTCGGCGGTCGCGACGCGATCGATCTCGGTCTCGTGCTCGACAAGCTGGCCACGACGTTTTCCATCAAACGGCTGCTGCTCGAAGGCGGCGGACGCATCAACGGCGCCTTCCTGGCCGACGGACTTGTCGACGAGGTGAGCCTGCTGGTCGCACCCGCGGTCGACGGGTTGATGGGTACCCCTGCGGTGTTCGACTACGAGGGGCAGGAGGACGCGCCGAAGTCGATGGCACTCACACTGCGCACCGTCGAGACGATGGAAGGTGGAGTCGTCTGGCTGCGCTACGACGTGGCAAAGCGGTAAAGCGCTTCAGCGATTGTCATTCCGGGGCGGCGCCGCGCGCCCCGGAATGACAAAGTGCGCCCGGCAGCTAGTGCCGGTTGGTCTCGCCCGGATCGGCATCGTCCTTGCCGGCGGCGCAGGCTTGCATCTGCATGATCTGGCCGATCGCGCAGCCCTTCATGCAGCCGAACTTCACGTTGTTGTTCGTGTCCTTGTAGTTCGAAGCCGCGGCGAGGGCGCGGGTGGTGCAATCGTTGGTGCATGTCTGGATGCGGTCGTTCATCGCTACCTTGCAGGCCTCGCGGCGGGCGTCCGCTCGGGCGCCTCCGGCTGTGGAGAGGACGAGCATGGCCACCACAATGGCGATCCGGCGCGCGGTTCGACCCAAGACGTCCCCCTCCCTTGCCCGCGCTTTCGGCGGCTTTCCAGTCAGACGCCGAGCCTTGCCAAAAGTTCCCAAATCGCCGGCGCGGTGGACCGCCAGCCTCTTGTCAGCAGAGGGGATGTATGGCCACCTGCGCGCCGCAGCGCCGGCAGAAGCGCGCGGGAGGGACGGCATGTCGAGCCGCTATCAAGAGGTCTACGCGCATTGGCTGCGCGACCCGCAGGGTTTTTGGGGCGAGGCCGCCAAGGCCATCGATTGGATCGAGCCGCCGAAGACGATCTTCGACGAGAAGGCCGGCATCTACGGCCGCTGGTTCCCCGATGCGTCGCTCAACGCCTGCTTCAATTGCGTCGATCGCCACGTGCGCGACGGGCGCGGCGACCAGGCAGCGATCATCTACGACGCGCCGATCATCGCCTTCCAGAAGACGATCACCTACGCTCGGCTGCTCACCGAGGTGCAGGTGCTCGCCGCGGTGCTGCAGGATCTCGGCGTCGGCAAGGGTGACCGCGTCATCATCTACCTGCCGATGATCCCGCGCGCGCATGTCGCCATGCTCGCCTGCGCACGCATCGGCGCGATCCATTCCGTCGTGTTCGGCGGCTTCGCGGCAAAGGAACTGGCCACGCGCATCGACGACGCCAAGCCGAAACTCATCCTCACCGCCTCCTGCGCCATCGAGCCGAGCCGCGTCGTCCCTTACAAGCCGCTGATCGACCAGGCGATCGAGATGGCCACGGCAAAACCCGAGGCCGTGCTGATCTGGCAGCGGCGCGTCGAGGCGGAGCTGATCCCAGGCCGCGACCACGACTGGGAAACGCTCGTCGACGCCGCGGAGGAGGCGGGCAAGCGCGCCGATTGCGTGCCGATGCACGCGACCGATCCGCTCTACATCCTCTACACATCAGGCACGACCGGCGTGCCCAAGGGCGTTGTGCGCGACACCGGCGGCTATCTCGTCGCGCTCGCCTGGTCGATGCGCGACTTCTACGGCATCGCGCCCGGCGAGGTGTTCTGGACCGCGTCCGACGTCGGCTGGGTGGTCGGCCATTCCTACAACGTCTACGCGCCGCTGCTGATCGGCGCGACGACGATCTGCTACGAGGGCAAACCAGTCGGCACGCCGGACGCCGGTGCGTTCTGGCGGGTCTGCGCCGAGCATAACGCGGTTGCGTTGTTTACTGCGCCGACCGCGCTCCGCGCGATCAAGAAGGAAGATCCGGAGGCGAAATTCTGGGCGGAATACAAGCCGGACAAGCTCCGCGCGATCTTCCTCGCGGGCGAGCGCGCCGACTCGACCACAGTCGATTGGGCGATGAACCATCTGAGCCTGCCGGTGATCGACCATTGGTGGCAGACGGAGACCGGCTGGGCGATCGCCGGCAACCCGTTCGGGCTCGACGCGCTCCCGATCAAGCCCGGCTCCGCCGCGGTGCCGATGCCGGGCTATCGCATCGAGATCGTCGACGAGGCCGGCCAGCCGGTCTCGCGCGGCACAATGGGCTCCGTCGTCATCGCGCTTCCGCTGCCGCCGAGTTGCCTGCCCACGCTCTGGCAGGACGACACCCGCATGCGCGAAAGCTACCTCGAGACTTTCCCCGGCTTCTACGAGACCTCGGACGCCGGCCTGATGGACGAGGACGGCTATCTCTTCCTGCTCGGGCGCACCGACGACATCATCAATTGCGCCGGCCACCGCCTCTCGACGGGCGGCATGGAGGAGGTTCTCGCGACACTTCCCGACGTCGCCGAATGTGCCGTCATCGGCGTTGCCCACCCGATCAAGGGCGAGGTGCCGTGTGGCTTTCTTGTGCTGAAGGCTGGCGTCGCGAAGGATGCGGCCGCGATCGAGGCCGAGGCCATCGCCGCGATCCGAGACAAGATCGGCCCGGTCGCCTCGTTCCGGACGGCGCTCGTCGTCGACCGCCTGCCGAAGACGCGCTCAGGCAAAATCCTGCGCGGCACGATGAAGAAGATCGCCGAGCACGAGGACTACGCGATGCCGGCGACGATCGAGGATCCCGCGACGCTCGACACGATCGCCGAGGCATGGCGCGCAAGGGGGTGAGCCCCTCCCCCGTCTCACGGGGGAGGATCGAGCCTAGAAGTGGTAGTTCACGCCAGCGCGGATCAGGTTGATGTGCGGACTCGCGGTCAGGCTGTCGCGGGTGTTGGGGAAATAGCCCTGCTTGGCAAAGTCTGCGAACAGGTACTCGGCCTTCACCGTGATGCGCGTCGTCACCGCGAACTCGGCGCCGGCACCCACCGCGTAGCCGTTGAGGTAATGGCTCTCGTTGAGGACGTAGGACGGGCGGCCCGTGAAGTCCGAGACCGCGCCGTTCATGCTCGCGCCGGCGTAGCCGCCTGTCACGTAGAGAAGCGTGCGATCCCACACATAGCCGAGACGGGCGCGGGCGGTGCCGAGGCCGTGGATATTGGCGCCGCTGTTGATCGCGCCGGCGCTCGTCGGGCTCGAGATCGTGCCGAAGCCGATGTCGGCCTCGGCGCCGACGAGCAGCGCGCCCTGCTGGTAGTTGTAGCCGACCGTCGCGCCGCCGAGGCCGCCGACCGGGCCGCCAAAGCCGGCGGCGTGGCCGTAGGTCGACACCGAGCCGAACCCGAACTGGCCGTTCACGCCGGCATATAGGCCGTTGAAGGTGAAGATCGGCGCCGGGGCGTAATAGGGGGCGGACGGGGCGTAGCGCGAGGGGAGGTCAGCGGCGAGCGCCGGCGCGGCGACGACGAGGCTCAGGGCCGAGACGGCGAGGGCGAGGCGGTTCATATCGATCTCCGGGGCATCGGTGTCGTGCCGGTCACTCCGGGATAGGTGATCAGGGTTACGAAAATCCGAGCGATTATGCTTGACGTTTCTTAAGCATATTGGCGATGGTGTGAATTCATTTATATTAATGCAATTTCGTCGACGCCCCTCAAGTACAAGACGTCATAGGTCTTCGCTTGATTGTTATCGCCGGACGCGGGGCAATATGGTTTGGTGAAGAGATGGTTTCTCGCGTCGGGCTTTCGTAAGAGGACGCCGACGACGCCGCGAAAGGACACGAGGTGACGACGACGGACCGATCTGCCGACAACGGGCGTCGCACCGCGCTGGTGACGGGGGCCGCGCGCCGCATCGGCCTGCAGATCGCGACGCGGCTCGCCGCCGCGGGCTGGGACCTCGTCCTGCATGCGAGCGCGCGCTCGTTCTCCCGCGCCGAGGCCGAGGCCGAGCGGCTCGCCGCGGCGCACGGGGTGAGGGCGGTCGCCCGCTCCGCCGATCTCGCCGATGCCGGCGCCTGCGCCGCCTTGGTCGAGGCGGCGCGCGCCGCGCTCGGCCCGCTGCATCTCCTCGTCAACAACGCCGCGATCTTCGAGCCGGATGCGGCCGATTCGCTCGACCTCGCGCTGTTCGACCGGCAGATCGCAATCAACCTGCGCGCACCCGTCGTCTTGGCGAGCGCCTTCGCGGAGCAGGTCGCGCCCGGCGGCGACGTGGCGATCGTCAACATCATAGACCAGCGTGTGCTGCGGCCGACCCCGCAGTTCTTTTCCTACACGCTGGCGAAATCGGCGCTGTGGACGGCGACGCGAACGATGGCGCAGGCCTTCGCCGAACGGGGAGTGCGGGTGAACGCGATCGGCCCCGGGCCGGTCCTGCCCAACGCGACCGACGGCGACGCGGGCTTCTCGATCGAGGTGAAGGGCGTGCCGCTGCACCGCGCGGTCGATCCCGACGAGATCGCAGCCGCCGTGCTCTACCTGGCAAACGCACGGGCGGTCACCGGCCAGATGATTGCCGTCGACGCCGGCCAGCACCTGGGCTGGCGCACGCCGGACGTGGTGGAATAGCGCGTCTGTCATTCCGGGGCGCCGGAACCGGTGTGCTTCACCCGATCCGAAAAGAGCACCGGTTCCGGGTCTTCGCTGCGCTCGCCCGGAATGACGGACTCAGGCCCGATGGTACGGGTGCCCCGAAAGAATCGTCACCGCGCGGTAGATCTGCTCGGCCGCCATGATTCGCACGAGCTGGTGCGGCCAGGTCATCGCGCCGAAGGCGATCGTCGCGACGGCTTCGCGGCGCAGCGACGGGTCGAGGCCGTCCGCACCACCGATGACCATCACGAGCACCGGCGTTCCGTCGTCGCGTCGCGCACCGACGAGGCCGGCGAAGGCGACACTATCCATGGGCGTGCCGACCTCATCGAGCACGATGAGGGCGGCATCGGGGGGCGACGAAGCGCGAATCGCCGCGGCCTCCTCGGCTTTGCGGTCCTCGGCGCGGCGGGCGCGTGATTCGGCGATCTCGCGCATCTCGACGCCGAGGCCGACGGCGCGGCCGGCGGCGCCAGCCCGCTCGAGATAGCGCTCGGCGAGCGTGCGTTCGGGGCCGGCCTTGAGTCGGCCGACACAGACGAGCGCGACGCGGAGCATCGCGGCCGTCAGGTTTCGAGAGCGGTGGCGCTCAGGCCGCTTTCGGCCGGTCGGCGCCCCACATCTTCTCGAGGTTGTAGAATTCTCGCACCTCGGGCCGGAAAACGTGGATGATCGCGTCGCCGGCGTCGATCAGCACCCAGTCGCCGTTGATCAGGCCTTCCGTTCGGGGGACCCCGAAGCCGGCGTCTTTCAGCGCCTTCAGGACCCGATCGGCGATGGCGTTCACGTGGGTGTTGGAGCGACCCGTCGTGATGATCATCGCGTCGGCGATTGAGGTCTTTCCGTGCAGATCGATCAAGGTCGTCGATTCAGCCTTGGCGTCATCGAGACATGCCATCACGGTCTGCACAAGCTTACCGTCTTCGGGCACAAAGCCCGTCAGCGGGGGAAGCGGCCGCGGGGCTGCTTCGCTCAAAACCGGATTGATCAGTTCTTCCGTCCTCGGTGCACCCGGTCATCGGACCGGTACCCATCCAAGATGACCCAAGTCCATGACCTTTTCAATGCAACGTCCGATTGATCCCGCGCGGCGTCTGCTGCCGAATCGGTAATTAATTGAATGTGTTGCCGTAAATCCTCCTCGTTAGGATTTTACACACCTCGCGGCCATTTCGGAGTGCGGCCCATGGCGCGAATGTTGATAGCCTCCTGCGCTCCGAGCCCAACTCGCAACGGACCCGATACATGACGACAGCTCCCGAGGTCGAACGCCGCAAGCCCGAGCCTCTGAAGAGCCGCATGGCGCCGACGGACAGCGAGGAGCTGCGCGAGGCGATCCTCGCCAAGCTCATCTATTCGGTCGGCAAGGACATCAAGACGGCGAGCCCGCGCGACTGGTTCGTCGCCCTGGCGCTGGCGACGCGCGACCGAATCGTCGACCGCTGGATGAGCGCGACGCGGCGCAGCCACCAGGTCGACGGCAAGCAGGTCTATTACCTTTCGGTCGAGTTCCTGATCGGCCGGCTTCTCATGGACGGCCTCAACAACCTCGGCCTCACCGAGCCGGCGCGGGAAGCGCTTGCGGCGCTCGGTGTCGACCTCAACGAGATTCGCCAGGAAGAGCCCGACGCCGCGCTCGGCAACGGCGGCCTCGGCCGCCTGGCGGCCTGCTTCATGGAATCGATGGCCTCCGTCGGCTTGCCCGCCTACGGCTACGGCATCCGCTACGAGCACGGACTGTTCCGCCAGATGATCTCGGATGGCTGGCAGCACGAGGCGCCGGAGGATTGGCTCGCGCACGGCAACCCGTGGGAGTTCGAGCGGCCCGAGGTCGTCTACCCGGTGAATTTCGGCGGCTTCGTCGAGCAGGTCGGCGGCGAGACCGAAGACGCGCCTTTGAAGAACGTCTGGCATCCGCGCGAGACGGTGAATGCAGTCGCCTACGACACGCCGATCATCGGCTGGCAGGGCCGCCACGCCAATACGCTGCGGCTGTGGTCCGCGCGCGCCGTCGACCCGATCGACCTGATCGGCTTCAATCGCGGCGACCACGTCGGCTCGTTCACGTCGCGTGCGCACGCCGAATCGATCTCGCGCGTGCTCTACCCCTCCGACGAGACGCATTCGGGTCAGGCGCTGCGCCTGCGCCAGGAATATTTCTTCACCTCCGCCTCGCTGCAGGACCTCGTCCGCCGCCACCTGTCGATGCACAAGTCGCTCGACAATCTCGCCGACCATGCGGCGATCCACATGAACGACACGCACCCGGCGATCGCCGTCGCCGAGCTGATGCGTCTCCTCGTCGACGAGCACGGGATGCTGTGGGGCAAGGCGTGGGCGATTGCCCAGTCGACGCTGAACTACACCAACCACACGCTGCTGCCCGAGGCGCTCGAGGCGTGGCCGCTCGCTTTGATGAACGATCTTCTGCCGCGGCACATGCAGATCATCTTCCTCATCAACCACAAGCACCTGAAGCGGGTGCCTGACGAGATGAAGAACGACCCCGCCAAGCTCGCCTCGATCTCGTTGATCGAGGAAGGCGACTCGAAGCGCGTGCGCATGGGCCATCTCGCCTTCATCGGCTCGCGCCGCATCAATGGCGTGTCGGCGCTGCACACCGACCTGATGAAGCAGACGATCTTCTCCGACCTCAACGCGATCTATCCCGGCCGCATCGTCAACAAGACGAACGGCATCACTTTCCGCCGCTGGCTGATGGAGGCGAACCCGGAGCTGACCAAGCTGCTCGTCGAGACGCTGTCGCCGAAGGTGCTCGACGATCCGAACCAACTGGCCGGCCTCGCCGCCTATTCCGACGACAAAGCGTTCCAGGACAGGATGAAGCGGGTGCGCAAGCGCAAGAAGGAAGCGCTCGCCGCGGTGATCAACGATCGGCTCGGCGTCAAGGTCTCGCCTGACGCGCTCTTCGACGTGCAGATCAAGCGCATCCACGAGTACAAGCGTCAGTTGCTCAACATCCTGCAGACGGCCGCGATGTATCGCGAGATGAAGCTCAACCCGTCGGCCGAGTATGCGCCAAGGGTGAAGATTTTCGCCGGCAAGGCTGCGGCGAGCTATGCGCGCGCCAAGCTCATCATCAAGCTTGCCAACGACGTCGCCCAGATCGTCAACAACGATCCCGATATCGGCGACAAGCTGAAGGTCGCCTTCCTGCCGAACTACAACGTCAGTCTCGCAGAGGTGATCATCCCGGCCGCCGATCTGTCCGAGCAGATCTCGACCGCGGGCATGGAGGCATCGGGCACCGGCAACATGAAGATGGCGCTGAACGGCGCGCTGACGATCGGCACGATGGACGGCGCCAACATCGAGATCTCGGAGGCCGTCGGGCTCGACAACATCTTCATCTTCGGCATGACGACGCCGGAGGTGGTGGCCCGCCGCGAGCAGGGTTTTCGCGGCCGCGACGCGCTCATCAATTCATACCGCCTGAAGGACGTGCTCGACGCGATCTACGACGGCCAGTTCTCGCCCGACGACCGTACGCGCTACCATTCGCTCGTCGACGCTGTGCTCGGCTATGACACGTTCATGGTGGCCGCCGACTTCGAGTTCTACTTCAAGCGCCAGCGCGACGTCGACGCGATGTGGGCCGAGCCGCAGGTATGGGCTGCCGCACGCACGAAGAACATCGCCGGCATGGGCTGGTTCTCCTCCGACCGCACGATCCGCGAATACGCCGAAGAGATCTGGCAGGCGCCGACGTTGTAGAGTTTTATTGTTTGCTACCAAAGTGAAGATAATGCATTCGATCCTTATCGATAAGCCGGTCCTGCATGTTGTTTTCGGCATGTCGGCGGCGGGCAGCATCCGTCAGGCGCTCCGCCAGATCGGTTGTAACGAACGCGTCATCGGCTTCCCTGACGATCTGAGCGTTGGGCCGATCGATGTCCCGGAAGCCCGGTATCGAAAGGACTGGCTCGACGACGAGCTAAGCTATCCCCTCGAAATCTCCAGCCAATCCGACCAATTCTGGACGGACGCGATGTCACCTGACGTGTCGCCGGTGGCCTGGGTCTGCCGCAATCACGCGCTCGAATACGCCGGCTTTCTCGAGTTCGTCTCGCGCGTCGGGGAGTCAGCATTTTGGGTCACCGACGCGAGCGACGTCGTGATACCGCGTGGGATGCATCGGGAGACCGCCCTGTGGTCGCTGGGCATCCTGACGCCGGATCAGATCATCAAGGCTGATCTCTCTTCGCGCAGGACACGTCTTTCGCCGCCAGAAGTGACCCGCTATCGCGACCTGTGGCAACGACTGCAGGCCGAGAATGCGCGGTTCCGCGTCGTCGACCATACCGGTCTGCGCTCGGCGGCCGTCACCCATTTCGACGACGCTATCCTTTCGCGCGTGACGTCCGAGTGGCAAAAGGGCGCGCGGGTCGTCGCCGAGGCCATGGTCGAGCTGATCGAGCGGCCGTTCTCGAAATGCGCAGGCGACATGGTCGTCTGGTCGCGCGTGCTCGCGCTCGCCGATCTGGGCCATATCGAGATCGATGGAGATGGCCCCGGCATGCGCGACCATCGCGTTCGTCTGGTGGCCGCACCCCACGGGCGCGTCGTGGCCGGCCCTATCCGGCTATGACGACAAAAGGCCGGCTTACGCCGCCTTCTTCTCCTCCGCGTCGGTCCACTTGCCGAGCATCGCGAGCCCGTTCATCTGCGCGCGGTAGGTGGAGGCGGCGGAGCCCGCCGCCTCCTGCTCGCGCTTGCCGGCCCACGCGTGCTGGGCCGCCGCCTGCAATGCGCGGCCGTAAGAGAAGGTGATGCCCCACGGCTGCGGGCCGTGCTTGGCGATGGCGTCGAGGTTCGCCGTCGCCTCGACGTCGGACTGGCCGCCGGACAGGAAGGCGATGCCCGGCACCGCGACCGGCACGCAGTTCTTGAACAGCCGGATCGTCGATGCCCGCATAGGCGAAGACCACGCCCTGGATGATGATGACCGCCGGCAGCAGCCCATGCGGGAAGAGACCGCCGTTTTACGAAATCAGATGCAGGCCGTCTGAGCGGCGGTAACCCCGTCCCCAAAACCAGGCGCTGCGACTGCCCTGCACGACGCGCCGCGTGCTATGGGTGGCCGTCATGCTCCAGACCGCCGAGCCCGATCCCTCCCGCCGCTTCGATCCCGCACGGGATGCCGCCCGATTGCTCGGCTGGTCCGGCATGACGATCCTCATGGTCGGCGCGCCGCTCACAGGCGTGGTCTCGCGTCGCGCGCTGTTCGTGCTGCTGCCGATCGGCGCCTGCGTCCTGCTCGCCGCGCTGCTCATCACGCTCTCGCGCGAGGGTCTCGGCTCGCTGCGCGACGCGTTGCGCCAGCCGATCGCCCTCGCCGCGCTCGGCCTGCTCGCCTGGATGGGGCTCTCGATCGTCTGGACGCCCTACCCGAGTGTTGCCGTGCCGCATTACGCGGCGACGCTCGTCATCGCCGCCCTCGCCGCGTTGGTCATCATCTATCTGCCGGAGCGGCGCGCGCGGCCCGCGCTCTACTTGCTGCCGGCGGGCGTCGCGGTGACGTCGCTGTCGACGCTGGCGATGGCGTTCCTCGGACCGGACTCCTTCCGCGGCGGCAGCGAGTTCGATTCGTCGCTGCTCGAGCATTCGGTGCTGACGATCGTCGTGCTCGTCTGGCCGGCCCTCGGCGCGCTCGCCGCCTTCGGGCGCTGGCTGCTTGCGATCCTGCTCGCCATCCTCGTCGCCGACGTCGTCATGGTGGCGCAGGCGCCGCTGGCGATGGCGGCGTTCATGCTCGGCGCCATTGCCTTCGCCGCGACAGGCGACGCGCCGCGACGGGTGGCGTTCGTCGCGGCGGCGATCTTCTGCGCGCTCGTCGCGATCGCCCCGGCGCTCCCCTTCGCGCTGGCGCCGCTGGCCGAGCATATTCCGATCGTCGGTCACAGCACCGTCTCCGCGATGCAGGATTGGCGGAGCCTCGTCGCGTCCGATCCGGTACGCCTGATCACCGGCCACGGTCTCGATCTCGCGCGCTTCGGCGCCGCGCTCGGCTTCCTGCCGGCGCACACGCCGCGCTCGATCCTGTTCGAGGTCTGGTACGATCTCGGCATGATCGGCGCGATCGCCTTCGCGGCCGTCTTCGCGCTCGGGCTTCTCGCCGCAGCGAAGGCCGCGCCATTCGTCGCGCCGGCGCTGCTCGCCGGCCTCGTCGTGACGCTGTCGATCGCGCTGTTCGGCGTCGCCACCGCTGAGCTCTGGTTCATCACGCTGGGGAGCCTGCAGGCGATCGCCTTCGGACTCCTTGCCCGCTCCAGCCGCGGCGACAGGCCGGCGGCGGCGACGCTCGGGAGCCTTCCGCATGCCGCGGAAACGGGCGTGACAATCGCGGCGCGGCCGGCCCTGCGAAACTGACGCGAAAATCCTTGCCGGCTGAGCAATTCCAAGCCTAATCTCGCGTTCATGGTCGAGACGCTCATCACGATCCGCAATGCCCGCGAGGAAGATGCCGAGGGCATCGCGGAGGTGCATGACGCGGCGTGGCGCGACGCCTATCGCGGCATTATTCCCGGCCGTGAGCTCGAGAAGATGATCGCGCGGCGCGGGCCGCGCTGGTGGCATTCGGCGATCGTTCGGCGCTCGCGTCTCGTCGTGCTGGATTTCGACGAGACGATCGGCGGCTACGCCAGTTACGGACGCAACCGCGTGCCCTCAATGCCGTACGGCGCGGAGATCTTCGAACTCTACATTGCGCCCGAGTTCCAGGGGCTCGGCTTCGGCCGCCGCCTGTTCAACGTGGCTCGCAGCGACCTCACCGACCACGGCTACAAGTCGCTGGTGGTCTGGGCCTTGTCGGAGAACGACCGCGCGATCGAGTTCTACAAGAAGCTCGGTGGCAAGTTCGTACGGGAGGCGCAGGAGCGGTTCGGCTCCGAGATGCGCATGCGCGCGGCCTTCGCTTTCGAGTAGAGACCGGCAGGGCTCAGGCGGCGGCGAACGGCTTGAACGCGCTGACCACCTGCTCGTAGACCTCGCGCTTGAACGGGATGATCAGCTCCGGCAGCGTCTCCATCCGCGCCCAGCGCCACTCGTCGAATTCGGGCTTCACGCCGCCGGCCGGCGCGAGCACGTTGATCTCGCTCTCGGGTCCCGTGAAGCGCAGCGCGAACCATTTCTGGCGTTGGCCCTGATACCGACCGCGCCACGCCTTCTTGGTGGCATCGACGGGCAGGTCGTAGGTGTACCATTCGGGCGCTTCGGCGAGCTGCTCGACGGAGGTGACGTTGGTCTCCTCGGTAAGTTCGCGCAGGGCGGCGTGATACGGGTCCTCGCCGGGATCGATCCCGCCTTGCGGCATCTGCCAAAGATACTTCGACCCGAGGTGGTCGGAGGCGCGCTTCGCACGCCGGCGCCCGATGAAGACCAAGCCCTCGGCGTTGATGAGCATGATGCCGACGCAAGGTCGGTAATGTTCGAAGCCACGCACCTAACGTCCCACCCGTCCTCTCGCTTGCCGCCGGCTCATCGGGCGACGGTCTTCGTAGCACCGCGCCCAGCCAATACCGACACGGGCACCAGATCGACGCCGCGCGCCGAGAGCCCCGCCGCGAAGGCGGCGATCGCGGCTAGATGATCGGGCAGCCCGCTCGCCATGCCGATCGCGCTGCCGTTGCGCTTGGCGACGGCGAGCAGCGCCTCGAGGTTGGCGTGCACGACGGCGGGATCGGCCGTCGCGTCGAGCACCACATCGGCGCGCAGCGCCGGCACCCCCTGCGCCAAGGCCAGAGCCTGCCCGAGGCTGCGCTTCGAGGTCCCATCGTCGAGATAGAAGAGCCCGCGTGCCGCCACCGCTTTCATCAGGGCGCCCATCACGTTGCGATCGGACGTGACCGGCGCGCCGAGCAGGTTGACGACGCCGTCGTAGCCCTCGACCCGACCCATCAGCCAAGCCACGTCCACGCCGACCTGAGGTGCCGGCTCGCCGGGCTGCAGCGCATGCGGGCCCGGAAGCGGCGCGCCGCCGGCATTCTGCATCGGCACCTGGAGCAGGATCTCGTGCCCGCGCTCCTTAGCGGTGGAGACGGCGGCGGGAATGGTCTCGCCGTACGGCACGAAGGCGAAGCTGACGGCGGAGGGCAGCAGTTCGGTCGCGGTGCGGGTCGCGGCCGACGAGAGGCCCATGCCCGAAACGAAGATCGCGATCCGCGGCGCCGCAGCCGCCGGCGGTGCGACAGCCGGCGCCGGCTCGCCGCCGACCGGGATGCTCGCGCGCTCGCGATCGGCCAAGGCCTTGGCGACGTCGATGATGAGCGGCGCGGCCGGCCCCTGCGAGCCACTGCGCGCGGGCGGCGCCGGCAGGAACGGCGCCTGCGAAAGCGGTATTTGCGAAGGCGGCCCGCTGGCGACGTTCGGCGCGAGCGAGCCGGTCGTCACGGGGTCGAGCGGAACGACCGGCTTTGCCGCGGGAATGGGCTTGGCCTCCTGCGGCGGGATCGCGGTAACGACATAGGGCTCGCCCCCGTGCGGGTCGGCTGTCCAGAGCGTGACGCCCAGAGCGACCAGAGCTCCGGCGAATACGAGCCCGCTGGCCGCCAGCAGGAGCGGCCGCACGCTCCAAGGCGACCGCACCTTCGACGCGGCACCACCCGGTGCGTCCTCGCCGCCCTTCGGCGGTGACGTCTTTCCGAGCGGCGCATTGAGATCCATCGGGGCGATCCTCGTCCGACCCGCCGTCCGCTCGCCTCTGTCGCGAATCAGCCCATGACGGCGGCAGGCCGAAGCATGCCGCCGATCTTATAGCTTGCAAGCCGGATATCGAAACCGCAGCGGGACAGCTATCCCGCGTCGTCTGCGATCACGGCATCTTGGTCGAAGGCATCTTCGACGGCGGAGCCTTCGAGGGCTCGCCACCGGTCGTCGGCGCGGTCGGCGCCGGCGCGCCGGGCGGCACGCTGGTCGTCGGGTTGCCGGCCGGCATCGGCGCCGCCGGCGTCGGGTTCGACGGCGTGGCGTTGGCCGCGCGCTTGATGCCGCGGAGCAGATCCTCGGCCGCGATCAGCTGGACGTCCTTGGCCGGGTCCGGCGGCACGTAGGCCGACGAGCCGTGTCCCTCATCACCCGTCTGCGTCAGGTGACCCTTCAGCGAGGCCTCGCCCTTGACCTCGTCCTTGCCCTGGAATTCCTTCGGCACGTCCTCGTTGACCACAACGTCCGGCTCGATGCCGCGCGCCTGGATCGAGCGGCCCGACGGCGTGTAGTAGCGCGCGGTGGTGAGGCGGATAGCGCCGTTGTTGCCGCCAAGCGGGATGATCGTCTGCACCGAGCCCTTGCCGAACGAGCGCGTGCCCATGATCGTGCCGCGCTTGTGGTCCTGCAGCGCGCCGGCGACGATCTCGGAAGCCGAGGCCGAGCCGCCGTTGACCAGCACCACCAGCGGCTTGCCGTGCGAGATGTCGCCGGGCCGCGCGTTGTAGCGCTGCGTCTCGTCGGCGTTGCGGCCGCGCGTCGAGACGATCTCGCCCTTGTCGATGAAGGCGTTCGACACAGCGATCGACTGATCGAGCAGGCCGCCCGGGTTGTTGCGCAGGTCGAGGATGTAGCCCTTGAACTTGTCGCCGGGGATCTGCTTGTCGAACTTGTCGATCGCTTCCTTAACGCCGTCGTAGGTCTGCTCGTTGAACTGCGTGATGCGGATGTAGCCGATGTCGTCGCCTTCGATCTTGTTGCGGACCGACTTGATGGTGATGACGGCGCGGGTGAGCTTGTAGTCCTTCGCGTCCTTCTTGGGGCCGCGCAGGATCTTGAGCGTCACGGCGGTATTGACCGCACCGCGCATCTTGTCGACCGCCTGGTTGAGCGTCATGCCCGAGACCGCGTCGCCGTCGATCGCGTCGATGATGTCGCCGGACAGGATACCGGCCTTCGAGGCCGGCGTGTCGTCGATCGGGGTGACGACCTTGATCTGCCCGTCGTCCTGGCTGACCTCGATGCCGAGGCCGCCGAATTCGCCGTGCGTCTGCACGTTCATCTCGCGGAAGCCCTTGGCGTCCATGTAGGACGAGTGCGGGTCGAGCGAGGTCAGCATGCCGTTGATCGCCGCCTCGACCAGCTTCTGGTCTTCCGGCTTCTCGACGTAGTCGGTGCGTATCTTCTCGAAGACGTCACCAAACAGGTTCAGGCTGCGATAGGTATCGGAGGCCGCCGCATTGGCATGATCGAGCACGTGCATCTGCGTGCCGATCGAGACTGACGCAGCGCCGAGCGCCGCACCCAGGAACACAAGCGAGACTTTCCGCATCATCCGCGAACCTTTTGAAGCTCCGGTCTCGCCCACCATGGGCCCGGATCGATCGTCGCCCCGTCCTTACGAAACTCGACGTATAGAAGGGGCCGTGCCGCGCCTAGCGCCACGGCGGCGGCCGTCTTGGTCGAACCGTCGCCCATCGCGCCGATCGGCTCGCCGGCCAATACGAACTGCCCCAAGCCTACGTTGATCCGATCCATGCCGGCAAGCACTATGTAGTAGCCGCTGCCGACGTTGAGGATCAGCAACTGGCCGAAAGACCTATAGGGGCCGGCATAGGCGATCCACCCGTCAGCCGGCGCGGCGACGGGCGCCGCGGCACGTGTCTCGAGCAGCAGACCCTTCTCGGTGCCGCCAAGGCCATCGTCGTCGCCGAAGCCGCGCAGCAGCGAGCCCGCCACCGGCATCGGCAACAGGCCCCTCGTCTTGTCGAAGGCCACGGCCGGCGCGAGCCGCGCCGAATCCTTGAACGGCTGCGCGGCAAGGCCCGCGTCTGGCGTGATCGCGGCGAGCTTCGCGTCGGATTGCCGCGCCGCCTCGGCGCCCTTGGCCGCCGCCGCGTCGCCCTGCTCCATGCGTCCTATCAAATCTTTGAGAGAGCCGGCCTCGCTGGCGAGTCGCTTCGCCTTCCCGGCCTCGTCCACCATCTCGCCCTGCGCCTTGCCGAGCGCGGCCTGGCGCGCATCGACGAGCGCGGAAAGCCGCTCGCGCTCGGCCGCGAGCGAGGCGACTTCGTCATCGAGCGCGCGGCGCTCCGCCTCGACCGCCTTGCGAGCGTCGGTGAGCTCGGTGAGGTCGGCGACGAGACGCTCGACCTCCGAGCGCATCGCCGGCAGCAGGTCGCCGAGCAGCATCGAGGTGCGGATCGCCCGTAGCACGTCCTCAGGATCGACGAGCAGCGCCGGCGGCGGCTTGCGGCCCATCCGCTGGAGGGCGGCGAGCACCTCGGCGACGACGGCCTTGCGGCTGTCGAGCGTGCGGCGCGCCGCATCCTCGCGCTCTGTGAGCGCATCGAGCCGCTTTTCGATGTCGGCGATCTTGGCCTGCTGGTCGTTGACCTTGGCTGTCGTCTCGATCAGCGCCGCGGAGAGCTTTGCGTGGTCGGCTTCGATGCCGGCGATCTCGTTCGTCAGCGCCGCACGCCGCGCCGCATTGGCGTCGATCGTCTCCTGCAGGCCGCGCAGCTCGGTCTGCTTCTGGTCGAGCGAGGCACTTCCGGTCGACGCCCGCGAGGTGGCCGGATCGGCACGGGCGGGGAGCGCCATCAGGGTTGGCGCAAAGAGAGCCAACGCCGTCGCCATCGCCCTCCCGCGCCCGTTCCGCATCGCCTCTCTCCGCCGCACCGTTCAGAGACGTTTTGATCTTGTCGTTATGACGGCGTGCCGCCTCTGGAGCGCATGTCGGGCCACCGCGAATCCCTTGCGCGCAGATCGCGCCTCGCGACCGATGCTTTTTGGCCACAGCCCGCCGCAATCGCGCCGCGCGGGCGCCGCGTGCCGCCTTCTTGCCGCTTCGCGCTTGTCTGTCGTCTTCGGGCCGCCCTACGGTGACCTGTAGCGTGAAGGGGGACCGGGCTTTTGCGACGTCTTGATCTACGCCAAACGGCGAGACGACTGCGCAATCTGGTGGCGACGAGCCTTCTGTGCTCGCTGGCTTCCTGGCTGATCGCCCCAAGCGCGACCCAGAATTGCGTCGCCGATGGCGAGACCCGGACGCTGCATCTCTATCACACGCACACCTTGGAAACGATCGACGCCACCTTCCGCGTCGACGGCCACTACGACCCCGCGGTGCTGCGGCAGCTCAACCATTTCCTTCGCGACTGGCGCAACAACGACGAAATCAGCATGGATCCGCGTCTGTTCGACGCGATCTGGGAAGCCTATCGCACCGCCGGCGCCACCGACCGCATCCAGATCTATTCCGCCTATCGCTCACCTGAGACCAACGCGATGCTGCGCCGCCGCTCGAAGGCGGTCGCCGAGCACTCGCAGCACATGCTCGGCAAGGCGATGGACACGACGATGCCCGGCTTCCCGATGCACCGCATCCGCGAGGTGGCGATGCAGCTCCAGCACGGCGGCGTCGGCTGGTATCCGTCGGCGAATTTTGTGCACATCGACGTCGGCGGCGTGCGCTCGTGGCCGCGCATGCCCTACGAGCAACTCGCTGAGCTGTTCCCAGACGGCAAGACTGTCCACATCCCCTCCAACGGCAAGCCGATGCCCGGCTACGAGCAGGCGCGCCTCGAGCTGGCACAGCGCGGCCAGACCGACCTGCCCCCGGCGCAACAGGATTCGGGCGGCTTCTTCGCCTGGCTGTTTGGTGGCGGCAACAGCGGCGGCGGTGCCGCTCGCGAGGACGAAGAGGATCGCCGCACGGCCGTCGCCAGCGCGGCTCCGCCGCCAGCTTCCGCGGTGCGTCAAGTGCAGCCCGAGCCCGCGCCCGGGCAAGCCGAAGCGCCCCAGCCGCAGCCGCAACAGGTCGCCGCGCAGGACGCTCAACCTGCCGCCGCGATTGCCTACGCGCCGCAAGCGCAGGACCTGCGCACCGCCGCCGACCCGCAGGCCCAGGTCGCAGGACAAGCCGGCCTCGACCAGGGCGCGCCGCAGCAGGTGGCGAGCCTCGAGCCCGCCGGCACCGACACGGCCGCCGCGCCGCTGCCGCCGCGTCGCCCCGCAGAATACGCTGTCGCCCCCGACGTCCCCCTGCCGCCGTCGCGGCCCGAGGCACTTGCGGCCGCCGACACGCCGGACGTGGTGGCCCCGCGCCGCCCCGACACGCTGGCGAGCCTCGAAGCGCAGGACGGCGCCCCCGCGTTGCGCCGCAGCGCCCTTCCCGATCTCATCACAGGTATGGATACGCAGAAGCCGAGCGCGGCGCTTGCCTTCGCGGGAGAGCCGGTGGGCTCGACCGGCGGCGACCTGCGTCCCATCGTAGGCGCGCGCCCGGTCGGACTCAGGGCCAGCGCCCATCGTCGCCGCCAAGAGATCGCCCGCACGATCGTCGCGAGCACGATGCCGAAAAGCACTGAGGCGCCTGTGGCGGCCGAGGATCTCGACGCACCGTCGCCAGTCGTCGGCCCGCACGTGACCGGCCTGCGCCGTGCCGCGCATCAGCTCGCAGCTGCCGACGCACTGTAAGGCAGCCCGCTTCCCTTCTCCCCTTGCGGGAGAAGGTGGCGCGAAGCGCCGGATGAGGGGTCGTCTCAGGACGAGCCTCGGCCTCGTCGCGTGAGGTCTTTCCGCCACCGCCCCCTCATCCGCCCTTCGGGCACCTTCTCCAGCAAGGGGAGAAGGCAGGTCACGCCCGGCCTTGCGGTTTGCCTGTCTTTACTCGTCTCGATAGTTTGCCCACACACGATCGGCGCCGCGGAGGGTCCACAGGTGCGCGACGGCGAGAGCGCGCCGGCTACGGCATGGCGCACGGCAATGGAGCATGGCGACCTTGCGGCCCTCGCCGAGATGCACGATGCGGCGACAACCGCCTACCCGCCGGGCTCGACGCAGGTGAAGGGCGCAAACGCGATCATGTCGGGCTACGCGGACCTGTTCGCGCATTTCACCGTGAGCGTGAAGGTCGAGGACGCGCATTGGGTCGAGGTGCCCCCGCTCGTCGTGTCGTGGGGGCTGACGACGTTGACGTTGCACCCGAAGGCCGGCGGGGCGGACGTCGTCTCGCACACGCGCTTCACCGACGCGGCCGTCGCCGTGGGCGGCCACTGGCGCTACCTGATCGACCACGCTTCTAAGCCGACTGGGAAGTAGCCTACTCGGCGACAGACATGTGCTGCTGGTGCCGCGTGCGCTCGGGGCTCGCGAGGTGATCGTCCTCGACGAGCTTGCGTGCCTTGCCGACGACGAGGCGCGAGCCGCGGCCGTAGGTGAAGAAGGCCCACGCCCAGTTGGTGAACACCATGATCCTGTTGCGGAAGCCTATCAGCAGCAGCAGATGGACCAGCGACCACGCAAGCCACGCGAGGCGTCCCTTCAGCTTCATGCCGAACATCACAGCGATCGCGTGCGAGCGGCCGATCACCGCCATCGTGCCGAGGTTGGTGTACTTGAACGGACCCGGATGCTTGCGCGCGCCGATGCGGCTGGCGACCACCTTGGCGACATAGGCGCCCTGTTGCTTGGCGACCGGCGCGAGGCCCGGCAGGATCTTGCCGTCCTTGGTCTTGTAGCTCGACACATCTCCGATCGCGAAGATCTCGGGATGGTTCGGCACCGAACAATCGCTGGTCACCTCGACGCCGTTGTTCTTCGCCGTCGCGGCGCCGATCCACTGGCCGGCGGGCTCGGCGCGCGTGCCGGCGCACCAGCAGATGTTGGCGGTGTCGATGCGCTGGCCCTTCAGCGTGATGCCGCGCGCATCGATCTCCTCGCAGGGCGTATTCAGCATCACCTCGACGCCGAGGTCCTCCAGCGCCTGCTTGGCGTAGGCGGAGAGGTGCTCGGGGAACTCGCCGAGGATGCGCGGGGCCGCGTCGACGAGCACGATGCGCGCCTTGGACGGATCGATGTGACGGTACTCCGCCTTCAGCGTCGCGCGCGCCAGCTCGGCGAGCGAGCCGGTGAGCTCGACGCCGGTCGGGCCGGCGCCGACGACGACGAAGGTCATCAGCGCCTTCACGTCCTCGGGGTTGGTGCGCGTCTCGGCCCAGTCGAACGCCTCGAGGATGCGGCGGCGGATCTGCAGCGCGTCCGGCAGCGTCTTCAGCACCGCCGCGTGGTCGGACCATTCGTCATGACCGAACCAAGCGTAGGCCGAGCCCGTCGCCAGGATCAAGTAATCGTAGGGCACGTTGCCCGTGTCCTTGATGCAGACGGTGCGCGCGTCCTTGTCGATGCCGTCGACCTCGCCGAGGATCACCGACACGTTCGGCTTGGTGCCGAGCAGCGAGCGGATCGGCGAGGCGATGTCGGACGGCGCGAGCGCCGCCGTCGACACCTGGTAGAGCAGCGGCTGGAACAGATGGTGGTTGGTGCGGTCGATCAAAATGAGCTCGATGTCGAGCTTGTGGAGATGCATCGCCGCCTGAAGCCCGCCGAATCCGCAACCGACCACGACGACGATCGGCTTCTTCGCCTGCTCGCGCGTGAAAAGGACGGTGTTGTTCTCGGTCGGCATCGTTTCGTTTTCCGGACGGCGGCGAGCGCAGACTAGGCCGAAGACCGGCCCCGCGCGACGTCCGGCGGATATGACGAAGGACCGCTCATTTCGCAAGTGCAGCAATTTTTTGCAGTTGCGAAATATTCTTGAATTTTAGCCTTGGACATCGCGCCAGCGGCGATACACGGCGGCCTGCCCATGCGTCACGCCGGCAGCGTCGATCAGCATCCAGACCGTGACATCCTCGATCCAGAAACGGCGCCCGGATTTGGCGATGCGCAGGCCGCGATAGCCGTCGATGAAGCCGTCGCGGGCGACCGCGTCGAGCAGGCGCTGGCGCTCGTCCCGGTCCGGCGCCTCGGCGGTGAGGCGCGAGGGAAGCCCGATCAACTCGTCGTCGGGATATTCGAAGCAGGAGAGCGCCGCGAGGTTGGCGTAGATGAAGCGCGGGTCGGGCTGCGTGTCGTGCGCCAGCAAACCGAACGGGGCGTCGTCGGCGAGCCATTCCGCCTGCGCCACGGCATCAAGCCGCTCGTCGACGAGCGGGCGCCCGACGAGGCGGCGGTGGCTGTCGACGATCAGCGCGACGAGCGACGCCGTCATGGCAGGCACAAGCCCGGCCATGACGGTCCGTAGGCCATCGGCGCTCTGTTCACATGCGCCTCAGGCGACGCCGAGCACCTTGGCATGGTGGGTGATGTGGTCTTCCATGAAGGTCTGCATAAAGTAGTAGGAGTGATCGTACCCCTCCTGCATACGCAGCTTCAGCGCCTGGCCAGCGTCCTTGCACGCCGCCTCGAAGAGATGCGGATGCAGCTCGCCTTCGAGGAACTGGTCGGACGTACCCTGGTCGATCAGGATGTGCGACTGCGTCTTGCCGGCCTTCACAAGCTCGGTCGCGTCCCATTCGGCCCAGGCCGACTTGTCCTTGCCGAGGTAGTTGCCGAGCGCCTTCTCGCCCCAGGGGCAGGAGGACGGCGCGACGATCGGCGCGAAGGCCGAGACCGACTTGAAGCGGTCCGGGTTGCGTAGCGCGGTGATCAGCGCGCCGTGGCCGCCCATCGAGTGGCCGAACACGCCCCAGCGGCCATCGACGGGGAAGTTCGCGTCGATCAGCGCCGGCAGCTCCTTCGAGACGTAGGAGCCCATGCGGTAGCCGTCTTTCCACGGCGCCTGCGTGGCATCGACATAGAAGCCGGCGCCGATCCCGAAATCGTACTTCTCATCGTCGCCCGGGTACCGCTTGGTGCGCGGGCTGGTATCCGGCGCGACCAGCATGAAACCGTGCTGGGCGGCGAGGCGCTGCGCGCCGCCCTTGATGATGAAGGTCGTGTGGTCGCAGGTGAGCCCCGCGAGGTACATCAGGACCGGCACCTTCTTGCCGGCCTTAACCTGCGGCGGCACGTAGACCGTGAAGTTCATCGGGCCGCCGATCTCCGACGACTCGTGCTTGTAGAAGGTGTTGTCGCCGCCGAAGCAGACGTGCGACCCGGTCTTCTCGGGCGCCGCCACCATCAGTACTTCACCACGGTGCGGATGCCCTTGCCCTCATGCATGTCGTGGAACCCGTCGTTGATCTTGTCGAGCGGGATCACATCGGTGATGAGGTCATCGATGTTGATGCGCTTGTCCATGTACCAGTCGACGATCTTCGGCACGTCGGTACGGCCGCGCGCGCCGCCGAAGGCCGAGCCGCGCCAGTTGCGGCCGGTGACGAGCTGGAACGGACGGGTCGCGATCTCGGCGCCCGCCGGCGCGACGCCGATGATGATCGAGGTGCCCCAGCCCTTGTGGCAGGCTTCGAGAGCCTGGCGCATGACAGTGACGTTGCCGGTGCAGTCGAATGTGTAGTCGGCACCGCCCTTGGTCAGCTCGACGAGGTGGTTGACGATGTTCGTGCCGGCCGGCAGCTCCTTCGGGTTGACGAAGTCGGTCATGCCGAACTGCATGGCGATGTTCTTCTTGCCGTTGTTGAGGTCGACACCGACAATCTGCTCGGCGCCGATCATCTTGAGGCCCTGGATCACGTTGAGGCCGATGCCGCCAAGGCCGAAGACGACCGCGCGACAGCCGTACTCCGCCTTCGCGGTGAAGATCACTGCGCCGATGCCGGTGGTGACGCCGCAGCCGATGTAGCAGATCTTCTCGAAGGGCGCGTCGCTGCGCACCTTGGCGAGCGAGATCTCGGGCAGCACGGTGAAGTTCGAGAAGGTCGAGCAGCCCATGTAGTGGAAGATCGTCTGCCCCTTGTAGGAGAAGCGGCTGGTGCCGTCCGGCATCAGGCCCTTGCCCTGGGTGACGCGGACCTTCTGGCAGAGGTTGGTCTTCTGCGAGAGGCAGTAGTCGCACTCGCGGCACTCGGCCGTGTAGAGCGGGATGACGTGGTCGCCCTTCTTCAGCGAGGTGACGCCGGGGCCGACGTCGACGACGATGCCTGCGCCCTCGTGACCGAGGATGGAGGGGAAGAGGCCTTCCGAATCCTGGCCCGACATCGTGTAGGCGTCGGTGTGGCAGAGCCCGGTCGCCTTGATCTCGACGAGGACCTCGCCCTCCTTCGGACCTTCGAGATCGACCTCGACGATCTCCAGCGGCTTCTGCGCCTCAAACGCAACGGCGGCACGGGTCTTCATCGGCGTCAACTCCCTCTTCTGGCGGTTTGGGCGTGTCCCTACACAGGTTTAGGGCGCCGGGCTAGGCAGGGAAGGCCGCAATTTTTTTTGGCTTGCACCGACAAAGAGGCGCCGCGCGCTCGGCGCGTTCCTTTTGACCGCCTCGAACCGAATTCTGGCAGCAGCGCATTTGTCACGAGTCGAGCCGCGCCGATCGAACTCCATAAAATTCAGGTCTCTAAAGAAAATCCTCGGCGCGCGGATCCGGTGAGACGCCTCGTTGCAGAACATCAGGCACCGAGACCGCGAACCTTGGCAACGCTGCGGCATTAAGCCGACCACCTGTCAAAGAAGAACGACATGAACACGACGAAGCTCGCGATGATCGCCACCGCCGCTTGTCTGCTCGCCGCGCCGGCAGCACTGGCGCAGAGCCGGACGGATCCCGCCGGCACCACGAAGGCGAACGGCATGACACCCGACAGCACGAAGCCGGGCTCTTTGATGGCGACTGGATCCAGTGGTGCGATGAAGTCGGGCGGCGCCATGACCGGATCCGAGAGCGGTGTGAAGTCCGCCGGCAGCGGCAACGGGACCGGCACGACTGAGAGAGGCGGCACCAAGAACTAGCGTCCCTCGTAGCTCTCACGACCAAGCACAGCGCCTCGTTCCGGCTTGTCGGAGCGGGGCGTTGTGCATTTCGGACGGCCGTATACCGGTCAACGAATCGCAAGCGCGGGCGTCAGGGCCTCGCGGGAGACGCGAATGAACGAGCGCGCGCAAGCGGAGGTGGAGGAAAAGGGCGGCGCGGAGAACCATCACGATCGGCATCGGCGCCGTCCTCGTCGTCGTGACGCTGATCCTCCTCAGCGGGTCGCTCGCCGGCGTGGCGGATGCGTTCAAGCATTGGCCGGAAACAAGCAGTGTCTTTCTCATCGTCGACAAGCTGCTGTTCACGTTGATGCTGGTCGAGATCCTGCACACCGTCCGCCAGTCGATCACCAGCGATCAGATCCCGATCGAGCCGTTCCTCATCGTCGGGCTCATCGCCTCGGTGCGGCGTATCCTCATCGTCACCGTCGAGGTCGCCGACCAGTCGAAGCAGACCGACCAGCTGCATTTCCTACATTCGATGATCGAGCTCGGCGTGCTCGGCGCCTTGACGCTGATCCTCATCCTGTCGATCTACCTGTCGCGCCTCAGCCGAGCGCTAGGCGCCGCGCGCCAGCGGCAGGACAGCCAGTGAGCGCACGCCCTGCGCGCCGCGGATCAGAACGCCCTCGATGTCGGCCGTCGCCGACGGGCCGGTGTGGAACACCGTGTAGCGGGCGTCTTCGAACTCAGGTCGCAGGTAGGCGTGGTGCAGGTTGACGAGGATGTCGGCCGGATCGAGCAGCACAATGATGTGCTGGGCCAGATAGGCCAGCGTGTTGACGCCGAGCTCGTTCTCGGTGAGCGCGACCGAGCCGGTCTCCGCGATGCCGAACGCCGCGCGCACGATCGCGATGTCGACATCGGCCAGCGACGCCGGCGCGGCTCCGGCGATGTCGCGCGTGCCGGCGATCTCCGGCGCCATCGAGACGACGACGGCCGCGTCGGCGACGCGCTCGCGCACGGGCGCCAGCGGATCGCCGGCGCCAGGCGCGAGCCAGAGGCCGCCCATCGCCTTCAGCGCCTCGGCAAAGCGGCCGACGAGGTTGCCGCCGCGACCAGCGTCGAAGAGCGGCACCTCCGGGCGTGCGACGGGCGCGGGCTTATTGGTGCGGATACGCCCGAGGATCGCGTCGCGGCTGCTCACTTTTTCTTGTCCGTACGGTTTTGTGCCCACCAATCGTGGAAGCTCTTGCGTGGCGGCGCCGGATTCTCGCGGCCACGGCCCCAGGCGTTGACCTTGCTGTAGGTCGCGAAGCGCGGCAAGGTCGCCAGCGCCCCGTCCGCCGCCTTGATCGCGGTACGATAAAGCTTCGGATTTGCGAGCACCGCCCCGGCCGCCGCCATCGCGGCCTTCTTGGCGAACGGCACCTCGTGCTCCTTCGCCATCACCTCACGCCAGGCGTAAATCTGCTCGTGCAGATTGATCTTCGTCGGGCAGACGTTGGTGCACGAACCATTCAGCGTCGAGGCGAATGGCAGGTTCGAGAACTTGTGCTTGTCGAAAGTCGGGTCGATCACCAGCCCGATCGGTCCGGCGTAGGTGAACCCGTAGGAGAGGCCGCCCGAGCGCCGGTAGACCGGGCACGTATTCATGCAGGCGCCGCAGCGGATGCACTTCAGCGACGTCCAGAACTTCTCCATTCCGAGCCGCGCCGAGCGGCCATTGTCGACGAGCACGATGTGCATCTCGGCACCCGCGCGCGGGGCCTTGAAATGCGAGGTGTATTGCGTGATCGGCGAGCCGAGCGCGCTGCGCGAAAGAAGCCGGATGAACACCGCGAGATCGGAGACGCGCGGGATCAGCTTCTCGATGCCTACCGACGCGATGTGCAGCTTCGGCGTGTTGGCGGAGAGGTCGGCGTTGCCCTCGTTGGTGCAGGTGACGATCGCCCCCGTCTCGGCGATCGCGAAATTGCAGCCGGTGAGCCCGGCATCCGCCTCGAGGATATGCGGGCGTGTCGTCTGCCGCTGGCTCTCGGCGAGATAATGCGCGTCGTCGTTGCCGGGGTCGGTGCCGAGCGTGCGCGCGAACACCTCGGCGACGTCGCGCCGGAGCTTGTGCACGGACGGCACGACGATGTGACTCGGCGCCTCGTGATCGAGTTGCTGGATGCGCTCGCCGAGGTCGGTCTCGGTGATGATGATGCCGTTCTCGGTAAGATGCTCGCGCATCCCGCATTCCTCGGTCAGCATCGACTTCGACTTGATCAGCGTCTTGGCGCCTTGGTCGCGCAGGATGCCAAGGACGATCGCATTGTGCTCGGCGCCGTCGGCCGCCCAGTGCACGCTGACGCCGTTGGCGCGCGCCGCGGCCTCGAACTGCTCGAGATAGGTGTCGAGATGGGTGAGCGTGTGCTCCTTGATGCGCGAGGCCAGCCCGCGCAACTCCTCCCATTCCGGCATCGCAAACGCCTGCGCGTCGCGCTTCTTGCGCATGTCCCACAGCCGATCGTCGTGGAACTTCAGGTGCTCGGGCGCGGCGATAAAGCGCTTCGCGGCTTCGGCATGATCGATACGCCGGCCGCTGCGCGCGACCGCGCCCTTCGCCGGCCGCTCGCGCTGGTCGGCCTCGAGCGGCCGCGAGGTCCCTTCGGCGTTCTGGAGCCGGCGGCCGTCCTGGCCGCGCTCGGAATCGGCGCTCACGCCGCCACCCCATTCAGCACCTGCGCGATGTGCAGGAAGCGCATCGGTGCCCCCATCCGCTCGGCGCAACCCTTCTGGTGCATCAGGCACGACGTGTCGGCCGAGACGATGTAGTCGGCACCGGCCTGCGCATGGTCGGCGACCTTGTCCTGGCCCGTCTTCACCGACACCGCCTCCTCGAAGACCGAGAACGTGCCGCCGAAGCCGCAGCACTCGTCGGGGCGCGCCGGCTCGACGAAGGAGATGCCGTCGACCTTGCGCAGGAGGTCGAGCGGCTTCGAGAAATAGGGCTCGTTCAGCTCGGAGGGCCGCGCGTGGCCGAGCCCGCGCAGCGAGCCGCAGCCGTTGTGGTAGCCGACCTTGTGCGGGAAGCGCGCCCAGGGGAAGGCGTCCACCTTCAGGACATCGTGCAGGAACTCCACCAGCTCGAAGGTCCGCGAGCGCACCGCGCGCACGGCTTCGGTCTGCTCGATCGCATCGAATTTCGAGCGCACGTGGTGCACGCAGCTGCCGGAGGGGCAGACGATGTGCTGGTAGCCGGAGAAGTTCTCGACGAAGAGGCGCTCGGTCGCCGATGCCTCGGCTTGGCAGCCGGAATTCGCCATCGGCTGGCCGCAGCAGGTCTGGTCGAAGGGATAGTCCACCTTGCAGCCGACGCGCTCGAGCAGTTCCAACGTCGCGATCCCGACCTCGGGAAAGAAGGCGTCGATATAGCAGGGAACGAAAAGGGCGACGCGCATGAATTCCTGACAAGCTCCGACGGGCCGGCTAAGAAGCGCACCCGACACCACGAGCGCAAGCCCCCGTGACTCTTCGACATCTTCCCGCCGCGCTTGCACTCGCCCTTCTCGCCGGTCCCGCCACCGCCATGCCCGACACGTTCCGCGCCCGCGTCGAGACGCTCGCCTCGATCGAGACCCTCAACGCCGAGATCCTGGCGAGCTCCAGCGCGACCAAGGCGCTCGAGCAATGGTGCCAAGTCCACGCCATGGCCACGGACCCCAAGGTGCACGCAGAGCTGGTCCGCGGCGAGGACATGCCGCTCGACCCGGACGGCCGCAAGCGGCTGGGGCTCGGCGCCGACGCGCAGGTCAAATACCGCCGCGTGCGCCTCACCTGCGGCGCCCACGTGCTCTCCGAGGCCGACAATTGGTACGTGCCCTCGCGGCTGACGCCGGAGATGAACCACGTGCTCGAGACCACCGACACGCCGTTCGGCCGGGCGGTCGCGGCGCTGCACTTCACCCGCCAGACCTTTGCCGTCGACGAACTCTGGTCGCCGCTGCCGGCCGACTGGCAGATCAAGCCGCCGGCGCCTGACCATCCCGAGGCATCGCTCGCGATTCCGCGCATCCTCTTCACGCACCATGCCGTGCTCTACGATGCCACGCACCAGCCGTTCAGCGAGGTCGCCGAGCACTACACGCACGAGCTGCTTGACTTCGCTCGGGTCGGATCACCGGCTCGTTAGCGCGCCGCACGGAACGTAACGCTCGCAACACGCATTCCGGCCTTGGAGCGGAGTGCGAGGGGCATGGGCAGGATCGTCTGGGGCGTGGGCGTGTTCGGCTTCCTGGCAGGCTTCTACCTGTTCCTCGCCGGCTCGATCGACGCCGTCGAGATCACCGCCACGGTGGCCTGCGCTGGATTGGGCACCGCACTCGCCGTCGCGCTCGAGACCGTTGCCAAGCGCAATTACCTTCCGCTGCCGCCGCCGAAGGCGATCGCCAAGCCGCTTCTCGCGCTGTTGCCCGAGCTTCTCGTCGTCGGGCGTGAGCTTGTGGTGGCCATCGCCACGGGACCGACGCGCCAACGCGGCGCATTCAGCCAGCAGCCCTTCGAGCCAGGCGACGACGCCCCACGCTCAGCCGCGCGCCGCGCGCTGACGGTCATCGGCGTCTCGCTGGCGCCGCGCACCTTCGTCGTCCGCGGCGAATTGAGCGATCACCTGCTGACGCACGGCCTGCCCCCTAAGCCGCCGTCTTCCGATCATGCGTGGCCGGCATGAGCGTCTGGCTCCTCGCCACGATCCTCCTGCTGCCGCCGCTCGCCGTCGTCGTTGCACTCGCGATGCGCGGCGCGGCCAACCAGCGCCTCGCTGCCGTCCAGCTCGCAGGCGCCCTGTCGGCGATGATCCTCGCCGCGATGACCTTCGCCTTCGATCAGCCGTCCTTCGTCGATCTCGCGCTCTGCCTCACGCTGCTTTCGGTGCCGGGCACGCTTCTCTACACGATGTTCATGGAGCGATTCCTGTGAGCGCGGCGCTCGTCGACACGTTGCTCAGCCTGGCAATCGTCTTCGCCTGGGTCGGCGCGGCCGGCTTCGCGCGGCTCGCCTCGGCGCTCGATCGCCTGCACGCCGTCGCCTTTGTGACGGTCGGCTCCGGCCTTTCGCTCGTCCTCGCCGCCTTCGGCGCCGACGGCCCCTCGACACGCGCCTTCAAGATCCTCCTCCTTTGGCTCGTCGCTCTGGTTGCCGGCGCCGCCGTCAACCATGCCGTCGCGCGGGCGATCTTCACGCGCGAAGAGGTGGGCGAGCGCACGTGAAGATCCTGATCCCGCTCCTCTTCCTGCTGGTCGCGGCCGCCGGCACCGGCGTCGTGCTGACGCGCGATCCGCGCAGGCAGGTGCTGGCGATCGCCGCCAACGGGTTTGTCCTCGCACTTCTTTTCATGGCGTTGCAGGCGCCGGATGTCGCCTTCGCCGAGATCGCCGTCGGCGCCGCCGCGACGCCGCTGCTCTTCCTCGTCACGCTGGCGAGCATGCGGATGATCCACGACCTCTCGCCGAAAGACGGCGACTCGTGAGCGACCGCACGCGCCTCATCATGCTCGTGCTCGCCGCGCTGATCCTGGCGCCGGCCGCATTCAAGCTCGCCGCCGCCATGCCGCAGTTCGGCGCGCATCCCCTGCCCTATGGCGACGCGATCAACGCGCCCGCGCCGAAGGAGCGGCTCGTCACCAACGCCGTCACCGCCGTCAATTTCGACTATCGCGGCTTCGATACGCTTGGCGAGGAGTTCATGCTGCTCGCCGCCGTCACCGGCACTGTCGTCCTGCTGCGCGGCTCGCGCGGCGAGGATCGCGCCGCCGCGCCCGGCTTCGTCCCCGGGCGCAGCCGCCCGCACCGCTCGGATGCCACGGTCCTCGTTGCCCGCATCCTCGCACCGCTCACGCTGATCTTCGGCATCTACGTGTCGATTCACGCTTCGACGACGCCCGGTGGCGGCTTCCAGGGCGGCGTTATCATCGCGACGAGCTTCCTGCTCGTCTATCTCGCCGAGACCTACCCGGGCTGGCGGCGCATCGTGCGCTCGCGGCTACTCGATTTCAGCGAGGCCGGCGGCGCGCTGCTGTTCGCACTGATGGGCTTCGCGCCGCTGCTCATGGGACGCGCCTTCGCGACCAACATCCTGCCGCTCGGCACGTTGAAGAGCGCCTGGTCCGGCGGCTCGATGTTCGTCGACAACATCGGCGTCACCTTCGCCGTCACCGGCTCGTTCGCTCTCGTCTTCCTCGAGTTCATGGAGGAGACGCGTGCCTACGAGCCCGGCGACAAGGAGCCCGACGCGCACGAGGAGGGCCACCACTCGTGAGCCTGCTCCCTTGGTTGGTCGCCGCGTGGCTGTTCGCGATCGGCCTCTACGGCATCGTGACGAGCCGCAACTACGTGCACCTCATCGGCTGCCTCTCGATCTGCCAGTCGGCGACCTACGTGCTGCTGCTCGCGATCGGCTACAAATGGAACGCCGGCGCGCCGATCTTCTACGACCACCCGCCCGGCACGCCAGCCGTCGATCCCATCGTGCAGGCGCTCGTCCTCACAGACATCGTCGTCGGTGCGACGATCTCCGCGCTGCTGCTGGCGCTCACCCTGCAGATGCACAAACGCAAAGGCACGATCGACCCCCACCAGTTGAAGCCGCTGCATAAATGAAATTCTCCATGTCGGGCAGCGCGCGCGATCCTTCTCCCGCTTGCGGGAGAAGGTGGCCCGACGAAGTCGGGTCGGATGAGGGGACCCGCCGCCTCTCGCCTAGCGGAGGTGCAAGCTGCAACCCCCCTCATCCGACCTCGCTTCGCGAGGCCACCTTCTCCCGCAAGCGGGAGAAGGGGAGGCTGCGGCTTTGATCCCCGACGCGATCCTCGTCCCGCTTCCCGTCGCCGGGCCGATGGTGGTGGCGGCCATCCTCCTCATGTTCGGGCATGTCTGGCCGAAGCACTGGCCGGACGCGATCGCCGTGCTGACGGCGCTCGGCGCCGGGGTCGCCTGCGCGACGCTGGCCGTGCGCTCCGGGCACGGACCGATCACGCTGTGGTTCGGCGGCTGGCAGCCGAAGGACGGCGTGACGCTCGGCATCGCGTTCTCCGCCGATCGTGCCTCGGCTTCGATCGCCGCGCTCGTGTGCCTGCTCTTCGCGTCGAGCTTCGTCTTCTCGTGGGGCTATTTCGAGAAGATCTCAGCGCATTTCCAGGTGCTGATGCTGCTGTTCCTCGCGGCGATGTGCGGTTTCACACTGACGCACGATCTCTTCAATCTGTTCGTCTGGTTCGAGGTGATGAGCGTCACCGCCTTCGCGCTGACCGGCTACAAGCTCGAGGGCTCGGCGATCGGCGGTGCGCTCAATTTCACCGTCACCAATTCGCTCGGCGGCTTCATGATGCTCGCCGGCATCGGGCTCATCTACTCACGCGCGGGTGCGCTCGATTTTTCCGCCCTCGCGCAGCATGTCGCGGCGAGCCCCAACGATCCCGTCATCGAGGGCGCGTTCTGCATGATCGTCTGCGCGCTGCTCATCAAGTCGGCGATGGTGCCGTTCCACTTCTGGCTCGCCGACGCGCATGCCGTCGCGCCCTCGCCCGTCTGCATCATTTTCTCCGGCTCGATGGTGTCGATCGGCCTGTTCGGCGTCGCCAAGCTGATGGCGGCGGTCTTCGCGGGCTATTCCGACGTCGACGGCGTGATGCATGACGCGATCCTCGGCTTCGCCACGCTCGGCGCCCTCGTCGGCGGCCTGATGGCGCTGCAGCAGCGCCACGTGAAGCGCATGCTCGCCTTCTCGACCATCTCGCATGCCGGCATCATGCTCGCCGGCATCAGCGCGCTGACCAACGAGGGCACGGCCGGGATGCTGGTCTACGTCGTCGGCCACGGGCTCATGAAGGCCGCGCTCTTCATCGTCGCCGGCATCCTGCTCGCCACGCGCGCGTCAATCGACGAGATCCGTCTGCGCGGGCTCGGCCGCGAGGGCATCTGGCCGGCCGGGATCGTGATGGGCCTCGGCGGCCTCGTTCTCGGTGGCCTGCCCTTCGGTCTCACCGACGAGGGATTCAAGCTGATCGATGCCGGGCTCTCGGAGAGCGGACGCGGCTTTGTCGTCTACGCGCTGGCGCTCGGCGCGGCGATGACCGGCGGCGCCGTACTGCGCGCGACGGGCCGCATCTTCCTCGGCCTGGGGCCAGACCCCGGCAGCGAGGAGGGCGCGCCGACCGAGGACGAGCAGGAGCGCGCCGACCGCCCGTTCTGGCTGATGATCCTGCCGGCGGCGCTGCTCACGGCGCTCGCCTTCGTGCCGGGCGATCTCGCCAAGGCCTGGGTCGAGACCGCGATCACGGCCTTCGCGCACCCCGACGGCGCCGCGCTGATCGGGCTGGCCGCGCCGAAGCCCGTCCCGGCGGTAGCACTGCCAGAAGACGCGCCGCACCTCTGGCTGGCCTGGGTCGCCGTCGCGCTTGCGCTGGTCATCGCCGGCTACGGGCTGTTTCGCGAGTTGCTGCCACGGATGTTCAAGGGCACGACGCGCGGCGCCTTCGGCCCCGTCTTCCGCGGCCTCGAGGCGCTGCACAGCGGACTGATCAGCGATTATGTCGCCTGGATCGCCGTTGGCTTCGCGGCCATCGTCGCCGCCTTCGCGATCGTCTGAGCCGCGATCGGGCCTAGCCCTGCCGCACCCGGCCCGGCTAGGAAGACGCCATGCTGAACATGACCACCCCGGACGGCATCCGCCTCGCCTATCTCGACGAGCCCGCGACGGGCCCCGACCGGGACGAGCCGATCCTGCTCATCCACGGCTTCGCCTCGAGCCATGCGGTGAATTGGGTATTTCCGACCTGGGTCAAGACGCTGACCGGCGATGGGCGGCGGGTGATCCTCTACGACGTGCGCGGGCACGGGCGCAGCGACAAGCCCTACGAGGTCGACGCCTACGAGATCCGCACGCTCGCCGCCGACGCGCTGGCCTTGATGGACCATCTCGGCCTCGGGCGCATCGACGTCATGGGCTATTCGATGGGCGCGCGGATCGCCGCCTTCCTCCAGCGCCTCGCGCCGGAGCGGGTGCGCTCGCTGGTGCTCGGCGGCCTCGGCATGGGGCTCGTCGAGGGCGGCACGCTGCCGATGGGCATCGCCGACGCCATGGATGCCCCGGCGCTGGAGAGCCTCACCGACCCGCACCAGCGCATGTTCCGCGCCTTCGCGGATGCGACGAAAAGCGACAGACGCGCGCTCGCTGCCTGCATTCGCGGCGCCCGGGCGCTGATGCCCGCTGACGAGGTCGCCGAGATCGCCTGCCCGACCCTTGTCGCCGTCGGCACGCACGACGACATCGCGGGAGACCCCGTCGGTCTGGCGGTGCTCATGCCGCACGCGAAGAGCTTCGATATCGAGGGTCGCGACCACAACAAGGCGGTCGGCGACAAGATGTACAAAACCGCCGTTCTCGAATTCCTCGAAGAACGACCGTGAATGGTCTATATGAGGGATCGAGTGGAGAATATTTTCGCGTGACGCGTATGGAAGGATCGATGGCCTCCAAAGCCCAGAGCAACGTCGTCTCGCTCACCGAGCATGATCCCCTGTTCGCCCGGATGACGGGCGAAGCGCAGGAGATCATCCGTCGCGAGCCCGAGATCGCCGGCTTCATCTACTCGACGGTGCTCAACCACGAGTCGCTGGAGAGCATGGTGGTGCACCGGGTCGCCGCGCGGCTCGCGCATGCCGACGTGCCGGGCGACCTGATCCGCCAAGCGTACGCCGATTTCGTCGCCGACGACCCGTCGTTCGCCGAGGCCTTCCGCGCCGATCTGCTCGCAGTGTTCGACCGCGACCCGGCGTGCACCCGGCTCGTCCAGCCGATCCTCTATTTCAAGGGTTTCCACGCCATCCAGGCGCACCGGCTCGCGAACGCCCTGTGGAAGGCCGGCCGGCACGATTTCGCGCTCTACCTGCAGAGCCGCTCCTCGGCCGTCTTCCAGACCGACATCAACCCCGAGGCGAAGATCGGCAAGGGCGTGTTCCTCGACCACGCCACCGGCCTGGTGGTCGGGGCGACGGCTGTCATCGAGGACGACGTCTCGATGTTGCAGGACGTGACGCTGGGCGGCACGGGCAAGGATTGCGGCGACCGCCACCCGAAAGTGCGCCACGGCGTGCTGATCGGCGCCGGTGCCAAGATCCTCGGCAATATCGAGATCGGCCATTGCGCGCGCATCGCCGCAGGCTCGGTGGTGCTGCACCCCGTGCCGCACAACAAGACGGTGGCGGGCGTGCCGGCCCGTATCGTCGGCGAGGCCGGATGCGCCGAGCCGGCGCGGACGATGGACCAGATACTCGCGGCCAAGCCGACCTTCGAGATGATCGAGGGCCGCTCGGTGATCGAGCCGCGGCGGTAGCGCCAGCGCCCCCGATAGGGCTAAAGCGACGAGCTGGTGCCAACCGACCGGGCCGTGGCGCGTTGCCGCCCATAGGCCAGTGAGACGGAGACGACCCTTGGACAAGACCGAGATGCGCAAGCTGCAGGAATTCCTGCGCCAGTCGTTTGGCAACGAGGGGCTTCGCGTCACCCAGGCGCGCAAGGACCCCGAGCATGCCGACGTGCATCTCGGCGAGCGCGCCATCGGCTCGATCATCGTCGACGACGAGGACGGCGACCGCTCGTTTGCCTTCGACATGAAGCTGCCAGTCGAGCGGCCCGTGCTGCAGGACTATCTCCGCCGCCTGTTCGAAAACGACAAGCTGAAGATCCTCGCCCGAGCCAAGAAGACGGATTCCGTCGAGCTCAACTCCGGCGACGACTTTCTCGGCGTGATCTCGGCCGACGATCCCAAGGGCCAGAGCTACACGCTGCAGATGGCGATCCTCGACTTCGACCTCGAGGACTTCTAGCGGCCGCCCGCCGAGCGGATCTCTCGGCCAGGATCAGAGGACGATCGAGGCGTCGAACTCGGGATCGAGCGGCGCGACGAACCGGGCTGCGAAGCCGCCCTCGAGCAGGCGTACCACCACCGCCGCCCTGCTCCCGACGACGATCGCGTCGTCGACCTGCACGTTGCTCGTTGAGGTGAGCGCGACACCGGAGCGCGAGACGTCGACGATCCGCGCCATCGAGCTCTCGCCCGACGCCGCGAGCGACACGAGGCGGCGTAGCGGGACGACGCGGGCGTGCATGCGATCCTCTAGCCCTGAATCCGTCTCGCGCTCGACGAGCCACGTGAGGAAATTGCTGACGCGCTCGCGCTGGGCACGCCCCTCGACGAAGGTCATCCCGAAGCCGCCCCCAAACGAGCGGACGACGCGGCCGCGCAGAAGCCCGACCTGCGGCAGCGAGACGACGACCTCGGACTCCACCGCCGTTCGGCCGTCGCAGAGGATCGCCAGGCCGCCGACGGACATGTCGCGCGCGAGGCAGGCTTCGTCGGGGCCGGCCGCCACGGAGCACGTGCCGAACAGCTCGATCTTCAGGCGCGGAAACGCCCGGCGCTCGCCGGCGAACAGCGCTGCGTGGCCCGCGCCCGGCGCGGGGTCACCCGGCTCCAACGTTACGTAATCCATTCTCTTGGGCCCGATCGAAAGAAATACAGTGCGTGTCCCGAAGGCAGGCCCGCACGACGTCCGGCAAAGCTTCGGGGCCAGAATGCCCGCAGAGTCTTGCGTTTTGGTGGAGACGCCGGCGAGAAAACGTTGATACGCGTCGCGCGGAGGCTGCCACGCTCTCCGACAAAGGGACCAAGGGAACGCATGCGAAAGATCCGTATCATCGGGATCGGCGCCGGCCATCCCGATCACGTGACGATCCAGGCGATCAAAGCGCTGAACGCGGTCGACGTCTTCTTCGTGCCAGACAAGGGTGCCGAGAAACAGGAGCTCAAGCAGCTCCGCACGCAGATCTGCGAGCGCCACATCGCGAACCCTCGCTATCGAACCGTCGAATTTGACGTGCCGAAGCGGGATCGCTCGTCATCCTATCGCGACGACGTCGAGGCCTGGCATGCCGCGATCCAGGACATGTACGAGCACCTGCTGATGGAGCAGCTTGCCGATAGGGAATGCGGCGCCTTTCTCGTCTGGGGTGATCCGGCGCTCTACGACAGCACGCTCCGGATCATCGAGAAGCTGCACGCAAAGGGGCTGCCGCTCGACTACGACGTGATCCCCGGCATCAGCAGCATCCAGGCGCTCGCGGCCGCCCATCGCGTCCCCCTGAATCGAATCGGTGAGCCGGTCGCGATCGTTCCCGGACGCAGGCTCGACGAGAACTTCACGAACGCGATCGACAGCGTCGTCGTCGTGCTCGATGGCGACAACGCCTACCGGCGGATCCACGGCGACGACGTCGACATCTTCTGGGGCGCCTATGTCGGGACCGAGGACGAATGCCTGGTCTCGGGGCGATTGTCCGAGGTGAAGGGCGAGATCGACGCGGTCCGGCAGCGCAAGAAGGACGCGAAAGGCTGGATCATGGACAGCTACATCCTGCGCAAGCGCCGTGAAGACTGATCGAGGCTATCCGTCCTCGCACACCGGCCCGTGCGCGCCCCAAGGGTCCGGCGTGGTGGCGTCGCCGGCACCCAGCGCCCGCTGCACCATCACGGTTTCGGCCCAATGATCGAACCTGTAGGCGACCGCCGGCAGCCGGCCGACCACGGCGAAGCCGCAGGCCTCGTGCAGCTTCAGCGACGTGACGTTGTGGCCGTCGATGTAGCCGATGAGCTGGCGATAGCCCGCCGCTCCGCAGGCCTCGATCAGCGCCGGCAGCAGCGCACGGCCGACGCCGAGGCCGAGCCGCTCGGGATGCACGTAGATCGAGTGCTTGACCGTGTAGCGGTAGGCGGGGCGCTTGCGGAACGGCACGACATAGGCGTAGCCGGCCACGAATCCGTCGATGACCGCGACGAGGTGCGGCAGGCGATGCTTGCGCATGCTCTTACGCCGCTGCTTCAGATCCTCGGCGTCGAACCGGGCCGGCTCGTAGCTGCCGGTGTCGCCGACGCCGTGGCAGGCATGATGCCGGTAGATCGCCAGCATGTCCGCCACGTCGGCATCGATCGACGGCCGCACCAAGATCGTCGGATTGTCTTCGCCGCGGCTCATGCCGGCCTCCGTTCGGTCGTCTCCTTCGCCGCGGTCTCTTGGGCGACATAGGTGTGGAACACAACCGTACCGTCTTCGGATACTTCGCGAAACAGGCCCTGGATCTCGGCTTCGAAGCCGGGAAACAGGTTGGCGCCGCGCTCGAACGTCTTGAGATAGTCGAGCATCGGCTTGGCGCGCGGGCCCATGCGCTCGCCGGGCACGATCGTCGCGATGCCGGGCGGATAGACGACGAACAGCGTGGTCGCGATTCGATCGTCCACCTGCGAGATCGGTAGGTAATCCACCTTGTTGCGCACCAGGAGCTGGTCGGCCGCGTGCGGGGTGATTGCGATCTCGGGCAGGTGCTCGGGCTCGAACTGTGCCTGCTGCAGTGCGCTGGTGCCGGCGCCGCGGTAGAAGGCATGCATCTCGGCGCAGAGATCGCGCAGCCGCAGGCCGCGGTAACGCGCCGGCCGGCGTTTGACGAAGTCGATCAGCACCTCCTCGAGCGGCGCGTTGTCGTCGTGCAGCTTCTTGAACGCGGCGAGCGCGCTCATCAGCGTGCCGGCCTTCGACGATTCGACGCCGGGTGTGAGCAGGAAGAGCAGCGAGTTGAGGTCGTTTTTCTCCGGCACCACCTGGTTCTCGCGCAGGTACTCGGCGACGACGGGCGCGGGAATGCCGAAATCCGTGTAGCTGCCTGTGCCGCGGTCGAAGCCGGGCGTGAGCAGGGTCAGCTTGACGGGATCGGTGATGGCGAAGCCGGCCTCGAGATGATCGAAGCCGTGCCAGGCGCGATCCGGCTGCAGGGCCCAGAAGCGCGCGTCACTGGCCAGTTCGTCGGTGGAGAGCGATTCCCACGGCACGTCGAGCGTCGCGCCAGCCTTGGCCCGGTCGGGCACGGGGACGACGTCGGGCACGAACGGGTCGAAGAACCAGCGCAGCTCGGGCCGGCTCTCGCGCTCCTCGATCTCGCGGCGCATGGCGCGCACCTTCTTGCGCACCTCGATGCCGAGCCGCACCGTGTCGTCCCACAGCACGACGCCCGAACGGCCCTTCATCATCTGCGCGCCGACGTCGAGCGAGGCGAACAGCGGATAGAACGGCGAGGTCGAGGCGTAGCGCATGAAGCTCTCGTTGAAGCGGCGATGCCCGACGTAGCGCTCCTGCCCCTTGATGTGGCTGTCCTTGATGTGGATCTGCGACGCCTGCGAGAAGCTCGCAAGCTGCTTGTGGGTCGACTGGGTGGCGATGATGCCGGGCGAATCTGGCCCGAGGTTTTGCAGCCCCATGGCGAAGCGGCCGGCGTAGAGCGGGTGGAACTTCATGAAGCTCGCCCAGGCTTCATCGAACAGGATGTACTCGCAGAGGTGGCCGATCTTGGCGACGACAGCCTCGGCCGAATAGATCGTGCCGTCGTAGGTGCATTGCTCGATCACCGCGACGCGGAACGGCCGCGGGCGCTGCCAGGCCTCCGGGTCGGTCACGAGCGGGTGCGTGCGGATGCGCTCACGGATAGCGGTCTCGTCCAGCGCGTCGGAATGGATCGGGCCGATCAGGCCGTAGGCATTGCGGTCGGTCGGCAAATAGACCGGAACGCCGCCGGCGATCAGCAGGGCGCCGTGGTGGGCAGCCTTGTGGTTGTTGCGGTCGAACAGCACGAGGTCGCCTTCGGCGACGAGGGCGGCGAGCACGACCTTGTTGGAGGTCGAGGTGCCGTTCAGCACGAAATAGGTCTTCTCGGCGCCGAAGATCTTCGCCGCCTCCTTCTGCGCTTTCAGCGCCGGGCCCTCGTGGGTGAGCAGGTCGCCGAGCTCGAGCACGGAATTGTCGAGGTCGTCGCGGAAGATCGCCTCGCCCAAATGCTCGACGAAGATGCGGCCGATCGGGCTGCGGTTGTAGAAGATGCCGCCGTTGTGGCCCGGGCAGGTCCAGAGCTGGTTGCCCTCCTCGGCATAGTCGGCCAGCGCGCCGAAGAACGGGGTCTTCAGCGTCTCGGCATAATGCTTTAGGCGGCTGACGAGGTTGCGGGCGATGAACTCCGGCGTCTCCTCGGCGAGGAACACGTAGCCATCGATATAGTCCATCACCTCGACGGGGATGTCCTCGAAGCGCTTGCGGCGCACCAGCACGACGATGGGCATATCGAGGCCGCGCTTGCGCATCAGGTCGATCAGCGCGGCCGCCTTGCCCTCGAGACCCTTCTTGCCCCAGTCCACCACCATGCAGCCGATCGCGGCGTCGGTCTGCACGGCGATCTCGGCATCCTCGATGCGCCGCGCCTTGACGACCTGGAACCCCATCCGCTCGACCGCGCCGATAATCTCCAGCAGGCGCTGCCCTTCGAGATCATCGGCCTGGAAGCCCGGCGTGCAGACGAGGAACGTGAAGCGGCGGAAGAAATCCATGAGCATCTCCGGTGACCGGAGTGCTTAGCGGACATCCGTGTGACAAAGGGATGAATTTGGGCGGTGCTGTCGCACGGAGGGAATTGGCTGGGGGACCTGGATTCGAACCAAGATTGACGGAGTCAGAGTCCGCAGTTCTACCGTTGAACTATCCCCCAGCATCCGATCCCGGCACGGGCCGGCAAGATGCGGACAGGTCGCGCGCTGGGCTCCAGCGGCGCCTGGGAGCGCTCTCATACGCAGATCGTTCGTGGCTTTCAAGCCTTCCGCAAAGCCTCCATGGCCTCCGGGCCCCGACATGCCCCGGCCGGGATCACACGTTCTCGACTTGAACTCGGCGCGGGTGAGGCGCACCTGCCGGACATCCCCACACCGAACCGCCGAAGCAGCTTGCCCCGTTACGCCCTCACAGCCCTCATTGTCGCCTGCGCGCTCCTCATGGAGAACCTCGACGGCACGGTCATCTCGACCTCGCTGCCGGCGATCGCGCGCGACCTGCATGAGAGCCCGCTGTCGCTCAAGCTGGCGCTGACCTCCTATCTCATCGCTCTGGCGGTGCTGATCCCGGTGTCGGGCTGGATGGCGGATCGCTTCGGCACGCGCATCGTGTTCCGCACCGCGATCATTGTCTTCACCTGCGGGTCTATCCTGTGCGGCCTGTCGAGCTCGCTGCCGGGCTTCGTGGCCGCCCGTATCATCCAGGGCTCGGGCGGCGCGATGATGGTGCCGGTCGGCCGGCTGCTGTTGCTGCGCACGGTGGAGCGGCACAATCTGGTGCGGGCGATGGCCTACCTC
Organism: Beijerinckiaceae bacterium; assembly: GCA_965277735.1. Classification (GTDB taxonomy): domain Bacteria; phylum Pseudomonadota; class Alphaproteobacteria; order Rhizobiales; family Beijerinckiaceae; genus RH-AL1. The sequence goes on along the minus strand of CBDIDO010000003.1, from coordinate 77,500 downwards.
ACCATCCCTGCGTTGCTCGGGCCGATGCTCGGGCCACCGGTCGGCGGCTTCATCACCACCTATTTCCACTGGCGCTACATCTTCTGGATCAACGTGCCGATCGGGATCCTCGGCGTCACGCTGGTCACGCTGTTCATCGAGAACATCAAGAGCGACGAGATCGTGCCGCTCGACTGGCGCGGATTCTTACTCTCGGGCGCCGGGCTCGCCTCTCTCGTGTTCGGGCTGACCGTCATCGGGCGCAGCCTGGTGCCGCAATGGCTCGTCGCCACGCTCATCGGTGCAGGCGCGGTGCTCGTTGCGCTCTACGTGCGCCATGCGCGCCGCGTCGCCGCGCCGATCCTCGATCTCTCGCTCCTGAAGGTGCGCACCTTCCTGGTCAGCGTCACCGGCGGCTCGCTGTTCCGCATCGGGGTCGGCGCGGTGCCGCTGCTGCTGCCGTTGATGCTGCAGATCGGCTTCGGCATGAGCCCCCTGCAATCGGGGCTCACCACTTTCGTCGCGGCCGCCGGCGCGATGGCAATGAAAGCGACGGCATCACCGATCCTCGACCGTTTCGGCTTCAGGCGCGTGCTGGTCGTCAATGCGCTGATCGGCGCCGGCTTCATCGGGCTGAATGCGGCCTATTCACCCGCGACGCCGACCGCGTTGCTCCTCGGGCTCCTGCTGATCGGCGGCTATTTCCGCTCGCTGCAATTCACCGGCATCAACGCGATCGCCTACGCCGACATCGGCCCGGAACGGATGAGCAAGGCGGTGTCCTTCGCCTCGGTGGCGCAGCAGCTGTCGCTGTCGGTCGGCGTCGCCGTCGGCGCGGGGGTCGTCCAGGCGATGCAGGCGCACAGTGGCGGCCCGCTGGCGCTCGAGGACTTCCACGCGGCCTTCCTCGTCGTGGCGGCGTTTTCGGCCGTCTCCGTGCTGGTGTTCCTGCGCTTGCCGGACAATGCCGGTGAGTCCCTGGCGAGCCGGCCCACACATGGTGCGGCCGCGCGCGGCGTCGCCGAGGCACGGCCGAATTCGGCGCTCGGCTGAGCCCTTACCGTCCGATGCTTGAGTAGTTGATACCGATCTGCCGCGTCTCGCCGATCGTATAGATATTGCGCAGATCGACGAGCACCGGTGCCTTGAGCAGGCTCTTCAGGCGCGCGAGGTCGAGCGCGCGGAACTCGTCCCATTCCGTAAGGATGGCGACCGCATCGGCACCCTCGACGCAGGCGTAGGCCGAGTCCGCGAAGGTCATGTCGGGCAGAAGCTGACGCGCCTGTTCCATCGCCTCCGGATCGTAGCCGCGCACGCTCGCGCCGCCGTCCTGCAGCGCGGTGACGATCGCCAGCGCCGGCGCCTCGCGCATGTCGTCGGTGTTGGGCTTGAAGGCGAGGCCAAGGATGGCGATCGTCTTGCCGCGCACCGAGCCGCCGCAGGCCGCAATGATCTTGCGGCCCATCGCGCGCTTGCGCTGGTCGTTCACCGAGACGACCGTCTCAACGATGCGCATCGGGGCTTCGTAGTCCTGGCCGGTCTTCACCAGCGCCAGCGTATCTTTCGGAAAGCACGAGCCGCCATAGCCGGGCCCGGGATGCAGGAACTTCGGGCCGATGCGCTTGTCGAGACCGATGCCGCGGGCGACATCCTGCACGTCGGCGCCGGTCTTCTCGCAGAGGTCGGCGATCTCGTTGATGAAGGTGATCTTCACCGCCAGGAACGCGTTCGACGCATATTTGATGAGCTCCGACGTGCGCCGCGCGACGAACACCATCGGCAGGTTGTTCAAGGTCAGCGGCCGGTAGACCGCGGCCATCACAGCCTTGGCATGCTCGCCGGTGCAGCCGACGACGATGCGGTCGGGCCGCTTGAAGTCGCCGATCGCGGCGCCTTCGCGCAGGAACTCGGGGTTCGAGACGACGTCGATCTGAAGATCGGGCCGCGCCTCGCGGCAGATGCGCTCGACCTCGTCGCCGGTGCCGACCGGGACGGTCGATTTGGTGACGACGACGAGCGGCCCCGTCGCCGCGCGCGCCACCTCGGCCGCGGCCGCGTAGACGTAGGAGAGATCCGCGTGCCCGTCGCCACGGCGTGACGGGGTGCCGACGGCGATGAACGCGACCTCGGCGCCAGCGATCGCCGTCGCGAGATCGGTGGTGAAGGCGAGTCGGCGGTCGCGCACGTTGCGATCGACCAGATCCTTCAAGCCCGGCTCGAAGATCGGCATGATGCCGTCATCGAGGGCTGCGATCTTCCTGGCGTCGCTGTCGACGCAGACGACGTCGTGGCCGAAGTCGGCAAAGCAGGCTCCCGAGACGAGCCCGACATAGCCGGAGCCGATCATGGCAATGCGCACGGATACTGTCTCCTATGACGTCGGCTTTTCGATCCCTCGCGCACGTGCTCGGGAAACATCTGGTATCACGTCTCGGAAAGAAGGCCGTCGAAATACGCAATAGTCTTTGCGAGACCAGCCTTCAGATTCACCTTTGGTTCCCATCCCAGCTCTTTTTGCGCCATCGTGATATCCGGCTGGCGTTGCTTTGGGTCGTCGGCTGGGAGGGGCACGTGAAAGAGGGACGACTTCGAACCGGTCATTTCGAGCACCAGATTGGCAAGCTCCAGCATCGTGAACTCGCCGGGGTTACCGAGATTGACGGGTCCCGTGGTGTCCGGCCCGGTGGCCATCAGCTTTCGAAAACCTGAGATAAGGTCGTCGACATAGCAAAAGGAGCGCGTCTGCTGGCCATCGCCGTAGATCGTGATCGGCTCGTTCTGAAGGGCCTGGACGATGAAGTTCGATACCACACGACCGTCACGCGGATGCATGTTCGGTCCGTAGGTGTTGAAGATCCGTGCAACCTTCACCTGAATCTTGTGCTGGCGATGGTAGTCGAAGAATAACGTCTCGGCACAGCGCTTGCCTTCGTCGTAGCAGGCGCGCGGCCCGAGCGTGTTGACGTTACCCCAATAAGTCTCAGGCTGCGGGTGCACTGATGGATCGCCGTAGATCTCAGACGTCGACGCCTGAAATATCCGAGCCCGCGTCCGCTTCGCCAAGCCAAGCATGTTGATCGCGCCGATAACGCTGGTCTTGGTCGTCTGGACCGGATCGAACTGATAATGTACGGGCGAAGCCGGGCACGCGAGATTGTAGATCTCATCCACTTCAACATAAAGCGGAAATGTTACGTCATGGCGGAGCATTTCGAAGCGGGCACTGCTCAACAGATGTGCAATATTGCGCCGGCGTCCCGTAAAATAATTGTCCACGCAGAGGACTTCATGGCCGTCCGCGAGTAGACTCGCGCACAGATGCGAGCCTAGAAAGCCGGCGCCACCGGTCACAAGAATCCGTTTTGATGAACTTGGTTCAGCGAGGCGGTCCCGCGCTCGTTCCGGTATGACTTCGGTGGTGTTCATCTCGGTTGCCGGTAATCGAGTTCGCGGCTGGGTCAAGGCAAAGCCGCCGCCTCCACTACGTGACGGCTCCGGCGATTGCAATTCGCCGCGGTCCCGCGGCCAAGCCCGATTGAGCTGAGAGTCTCAAGCAAAATTCGTGGAGATTGCGAGCCGCGAAAGCCCGCTGACGATTCGGTTGGATGCTTCGACAACTCGATCACAAATGTCTTGCTTGTATCCAAGACTTCGGCCGGCGGCCCCTTTCCCAGGCCGCTCGTGACCGGCGACTTGACCCGGCCGCGACTTGCGATATTCGGGCAGTCTTGATCCGCGCCGCCTTTCGATCTCGAAAACCCGTTCCGCGACCAGGAAAGCGCATGCCCCTCGACGTTAAACGGCTCTCGATCCCGGACGTGATCCTGCTCGCGCCGCAGCGCTTCGAAGACAGCCGCGGCTATTTCGCCGAGACCTATTCGAAACGCAGCTTCACCGAGGTGCCGGTCGACGTCTTCGTGCAGGATAACGAGGCGCTCTCCACGCAGCAGGGCACGTTACGCGGGCTGCATTTCCAGGTGACGCCGGAGCCGCAAGCCAAGCTCGTGCGCGTCCTCAAGGGCTCGGTCTTCGATGTCGCGGTCGACCTGCGCGACGGCAGCGCGACGTATGGCAAGTGGTGCAGCGCCACGCTGACGGCAGCCGACGGACACCAGCTCTTCATTCCGCACGGCTTCGCGCACGCTTATTGCACGCTCGAGCCCGACACGATCTTCGCCTACAAGGTGGACGGCTACTACAACAAGGACGCCGAGCGCGGCATCCGCTTCGACGATCCCGACATCGCCATCGAATGGCCCCTCCCGCATGCCGAAATGAAGGTCTCGGAAAAGGACGTCGCCTTGCCGTTCCTGCGCGATGCGGCGACGCCTTTCCAGTTCGGGAGCTAGCGATGCGTTTCCTGGTCACCGGCGGCGCCGGCTTCATCGGATCGGCGGTCGTGCGCCATCTGATCGCCGATACGACGCATGACGTGCTCTGCCTCGACAAGCTCACCTACGCCGGCAACCTCGACAACCTCGCACCCGTCGCCCAAGATCCGCGCTATGCCTTCGCGCAGGTCGACATCTGCGATGCCGGCGCCGTGCGGACGACGCTCTCGCGATACCGGCCCGACATCGTGATGCACCTCGCCGCCGAGAGCCATGTCGACCGCTCGATCGATGGCCCCAAGGCGTTCATCGAGACCAATGTCATCGGCACCTTCGTGCTGCTCGAGGCGGCACGGCTTTACTGGGCCAGCCTCGAGGGCGAGGCCAAGGCCCGCTTTCGCTTCCACCACATCTCGACCGACGAGGTGTTCGGCTCGCTCGGCGCCGACGATTTCTTCCGCGAGGACAGTCCCTACCAGCCGAACTCGCCCTACTCCGCCTCCAAGGCCGGCTCCGATCATCTCGTGCGCGCCTGGCACCACACCTACGGCCTGCCGACGGTCGCCTCGAACTGCTCGAACAATTACGGCCCGTATCATTTCCCCGAAAAGCTGATCCCGCTCGTTATCCTCAACGCGCTCGAAGGCAAGCCGATTCCCGTCTACGGCGCCGGCGACAACATCCGTGACTGGCTCTACGTCGAGGACCACGCGCGCGCCCTGGTGACGATCGCCACCAACGGCGTGCTCGGCGAAAGCTACAACGTCGGCGGCTGGAACGAGCGCAGGAACATCGAGGTCGTTCGCGCGATCTGCGCGCTCGTCGACGAGCTGGCTCCGGACGCGTCGAGCTCGCGCGAAAAGCTGATCACCTTCGTGACAGACCGCCCGGGACACGATCAGCGCTATGCGATCGACGCGAGCAAGATCAAGCGCGAGCTCGGCTGGGTCCCGCAAGAGACGTTCGAGACAGGCTTGCGCAAGACCGTCGCCTGGTACCTCGAGAACTCGGACTGGTGGCGGCGCATCCGCTCCGGCGTGTACCAGGGCCAGCGCCTCGGCATGGCGTCTTGAGCGGATCGCTGCTTGTATTCGGCGCGGCAGGTCAGGTCGGCCGCGAGTTGATGGCGCTCGCCGCCGCCCGCGGTGCCGACGCGATCGGCCTGACACGGCAGGATGTCGATATCTGTGACGCCGCCGCGGTCGATGCGGCGGTCGCGCGCGAAAAGCCACGGCTCGTCGTCAATTGCGCGGCCTATACCGCCGTCGACAAGGCCGAGAGCGAGCCGGAAGCGGCGCAGGCCGCCAATTGCGACGCTGTTGGCGCCATCGCCCGCGCAGCCGCCCTTCACGGCGCGCCGGTGCTGCACCTGTCGACGGACTACGTGTTCGACGGCAGCAAGATCGGCGCCTACACCGAGGACGATGCGATCTCACCGCTGAGCGTCTATGGCCGCACGAAGGCGGCGGGCGAGGCGGCGGTACGCGAGGCCAATCCGCACCACGTGATCCTGCGCACGGCCTGGGTCTACGGCATCCACGGTGCGAACTTCCTGAAGACGATGCTGCGCCTCGCCGCGGAGCGCGACCGGCTCCGCGTCGTCGCCGACCAGCGTGGCACACCGACGGCCACCGCCGATATCGCGGAGGCGATCCTCGCCGTCGACGCCGCGATCGCACACGGTGACGACCCTAGCGGCACCTTCCACTTCGCCGGCACCGGCGAGACGACCTGGCACGGCTTCGCCGAAGCCATCGTCGCCGCCCAGGAAAAGGCGACGGCCAAGCATCCGCCGGTCGATGCGATCGCGACGGCCGATTACCCGACACCGGCGCGGCGCCCAGCGAACTCGGCGTTGGACTCCGCGCGGTTCGCGCAGGCTTTCGGCTATCGCGCGCGGGCCTGGCAAGAGCGCACGGAAGAAGCCGTCGTCATGCTGATCCGCGCGGGAGCCGCAGATTAGACGGGCGAGACCCAAGGACCTAAGGATGGCGCGATGAAAGGCATCATACTCGCCGGCGGCTCCGGCACGCGGCTTTATCCGCTGACGCTCGTGATCTCGAAGCAGCTGCTGCCCGTCTACGACAAGCCGATGATCTACTATCCGCTCGGCACGCTGATGATGGCGGGCATCCGCGAGATCCTGATCGTCACGACCCCGCACGACCAGGCGCTCTTCAAGCAGCTGCTCGGCGACGGCTCGACGTTCGGGATCGAGCTGTCCTACGCGGTGCAGCCGGCACCGAACGGTCTCGCGGAGGCTTTCATCATCGGTCGCGACTTCGTCGGCAACGACCGCGTCGCGCTGGTGCTCGGCGACAATATCTTCTACGGCCACGGCCTCCCCGAGTTGCTCGGCTTTGCCACGGCGCGCGAGGCCGGCGCGACAGTGTTCGGCTACGTCGTCTCCGATCCAAATCGCTATGGTGTGGTCGAGATCGATCCGCGTGGGCGCGCGCTCACGATCGAGGAGAAGCCGGCACGCGCGCGCTCGAACCTCGCCGTCACCGGGCTCTATTTCTACGACAACGAGGTCCTCGACATCGCGGCATCGATCAAGCCATCGGCGCGCGGCGAGCTCGAGATCACCGACGTCAACCGCGTCTACCTCAAGCGCGGCGACCTGCATGTCGAGGTCATGGGCCGCGGTTTCGCCTGGCTCGACACCGGCACCCAAGACAGCCTCGCCGAGGCGGGCCAATTCGTCGAGATTCTCGAGCGGCGGCAGGGATTGAAGATGTCCTGCATCGAGGAGATCGCCTTCAACCAAGGCTTCATCGACAAGTCTGGGCTGCTCGCCGCAGCGGAACGTTACGGCAAGTCGGGCTACGGCGCCTATCTCAAGCGTATCGCGGACGCGAGTTGAAGGCACGCTTCGGCACCATTTCATCGGCGCCGAATAGGATCTCCCGCCATTAGCTCGACAAAGCTCGGCGACCGCATCCCGAGGCGAGCCGTCTCGCCGGAAGGATAGGTCTGGAAGAGAGTTTCGATGGTGGGCGCACACAGGCTCGAACTGTGGACCCGCTGATTAAGAGTCAGCTGCTCTACCAACTGAGCTATGCGCCCATCGAAAACCGCAGCGGGCAAGACCGCGCCGCAGCGAGGCGTGCACCTAGCAAATGCGCCTGGGCCTGTCCACCCCGCGCGTGCCGCGATCGCGTCGCAAATGCTGAGGCGTCGCGAGCGAGCTGTCGGGGAGCGGCGATTTCTCGCTGAAACGCGGTCTGCGGCGCCCCTGTATCTTGCATGATCCGCCCCCCGCTCGGTCTGTCGCATCCCGCCCGCCGGCTGTGCTATGTCCGCGGTCACAGAGGGAGGATTCGCATGGCCGTCACGGTCCGTCTGATCGCCGCGCTCGTGCTGTGCGGCGCGTTCGCGTTCCCGGCGCGGGCGGAGACCACAGGGACCGCGGCGAGCGAGCAGGACGAGGAGGGGCCGACGCCGGCCCCGCTCATGGTCGGCGCCCTCGCCATCGCTTCCGACGCCGACCTCGCGATCCAGCGTATGGCGCTGGACGTCTCGGTCGATCGCGTGACTTACACCTACGGCTTTCAGAACAAGGGCAAAAACGAGCTGAAGCTCGCCACCAGCGTCTCGATGCCGGACCTCGAGGTAAACACCGAGGGCACGACGATCTACAACCTGCCCTCGAACGTGGCCGAGAACCCGGTGGGCCTCGCCGTGACGGCCAGTGGGACGCCCGTTGCCACGAACGTCTCGATGCAGGCACTGGCGCTCGGCGTCGACCGCCTCGCCGACCTGAAAGCCGCCAACCTTCCGCTCCTGCCCTTCGGCGCCGAGATCGACAAGGCGCTCGCTGGGACGACGCCCGAGGCGCTCGCCAAGCTCGTCGCGCTCGGCCTCGTCACCCCGCGCGACCAGGCTGAGCCCGATACGCCGCTGCTCGCCGACTGGACGCTGCACACCGTGCATTCCTGGATGCAGACGCTGCCGGCCGGCGCGACGACCGAGGTAAAGGTGACCTTCCAGCCGGTGAAGGCCGTGTACGGCGTCAGGGCCGACGGCCTGCCGGGTTTCGAGGCGCTCAAGGATCAGGTCTGCCTGACGCCGCAAATTTTGGCCGCCGCCAAGGCGCTCCTGAAGGCCAAGGACGACCAGCTCGAGGTCGACGACCTCACGCTCGCCAACGACGGCCCCGCGCGCTGGCTCGATAACCCGCCCGGCACGGTGAGCGTGACCAAGCCCAAGCCGGATTCGGTGGTCGCGTTCTGCGGGATGACCGCTGCGACCGCCGGCCAGCCGGTAGTGCAGGGCAAGCTGCCCGGCAGCGCGGACGCGCCAGGGTTGCGGGTGCTGATCTTCTCGAAGGGGTAGCAGTCGTCCTTCTCCCGCTTGCGGGAGAAGGATTGATCGCGAACCTTATGTGTTCATCGATTCGAAGAACGCGCTGTTCCCCTTCGGCGTCTCGCGCAGCTTGCCGAGCAGGAACTCGATGCCGTCGACGGTGCCCATCGGGTTGAGGATGCGTCGTAGCACGTACATCTTCTTGAGCACGTCGGCCGGCACGAGCAGCTCTTCCTTGCGGGTGCCGGAGCGCGTGATGTCGAGCGCCGGGAAGGTCCGCTTGTCGGCGATCTTGCGGTCGAGGATGATCTCGGAATTGCCGGTGCCCTTGAACTCCTCGAAGATCACCTCGTCCATGCGCGAGCCGGTGTCGATCAGCGCGGTGGCGATGATGGTGAGCGAGCCCCCTTCCTCGATGTTGCGGGCGGCGCCGAAGAAGCGCTTCGGCCGCTGCAGAGCGTTGGCGTCCACACCACCGGTCAGCACCTTGCCGGAGGACGGCACCGTCGTATTGTAGGCGCGCCCGAGCCGCGTGATCGAATCGAGCAGGATGATCACGTCGCGATTGTGCTCGACGAGGCGCTTGGCCTTCTCGATCACCATCTCGGCCACCGCGACGTGGCGCGTCGCCGGCTCGTCGAAGGTCGAGGCGACGACCTCGCCTTTCACCGAGCGCTGCATGTCGGTCACCTCCTCGGGCCGCTCGTCGATCAGCAGCACGATGAGGTAGGCGTCGGGATGGTTGGCCGAGATCGACTGCGCAATGTTCTGCAGTAGCACCGTCTTGCCGGTGCGCGGCGGCGCGACGATCAGCGCGCGCTGGCCGAAGCCGATCGGCGCGACGATGTCGATGACGCGCGGCGAGAGGTCCTTGCGCGTCGGGTCCTCGATCTCGAGCTTCAGCCGGCGATCGGGATAGAGCGGCGTGAGGTTGTCGAAATTGACCTTGTGGCGGACCTTCTCCGGGTCCTCGAAATTGATCGTGTTGACCTTGAGCAGCGCGAAGTAGCGCTCGCCCTCCTTGGGGGAGCGGATCAGGCCTTCGACCGTGTCGCCGGTGCGCAGGCCGAAGCGACGAATCTGCGAGGGCGAGACGTAGATGTCGTCGGGGCCGGCGAGGTAGTTCGCGTCCGCCGAGCGGAGGAAACCGAAGCCGTCCTGCAGCACCTCGATGACGCCGACGCCGACGATTTCGATCTCGCGGCTGGCAAGCTGCTTGAGGATCGCGAACATCAGCTCCTGCTTGCGGAGCGTGGAGGCGTTCTCGACCTCGTATTCCTCGGCGAAGACGACGAGCTCCGGCGGCGACTTGTCCTTCAGGTCGGCGAGCTTGATTTCCTTGGGGTGAGGCGCAGCGGGGGCGCCCGCGGTCTCTTCGTGAGCGTCCGTGTCTTCGGAGACGATGTCTGTCATGGCAATGTTTTCTTGGGTAGCGAGAGGGCCGGGGCGGCCGAGGTTCGGGATGTGAGCCGGGACGCTGGCGAGAATGCCGAGCATGCGGGCCTGACCGATAAGGCGGGAGCTGAGTTAGTAGGCGCGACGTCGCGATTTGGCAAGATGACTCCCTCTCGTCTCCCACGCGGCCCGCTTGGTGCTAAGGACGGCCGAGAGGCAGCAGGGGACCATGGATGCGCGTCATCGTGCTCGGCAGCGGCGTCGTCGGGGTGGCGACCGCCTATTATCTGACGCGCGACGGGCACGAGGTCACGATCGTCGACCGCCAAGCCGCAGCGGGCATGGAGACGAGCTTCGCCAACGCCGGTCAGGTGTCGCCTGGCGCCTCGACGCCCTGGGCCGGCCCCGGCATCCCGGTCAAGGCGCTCAAATGGCTGGCGATGCGGTATCGACCGCTGGTGCTGTGGCCGCTGCTTGATCAGCGGCTCTACGGCTGGCTCGCGCGCATGCTCGCCAATTGCACGGAGGAGGCCTTCCAGCGCAACAAGGGCCGGATGGTCGCGCTCGCCGAATACAGCCGCGATCGTCTGCGCGAGATGCGCGACGCGACGGGCATCCATTACGAAGAGCGGACCGGCGGCACGCTGCAGCTCTTCCGCAAGCAATCCCAGCTCGATGCCGCGGGCCATGACACGGCGGTCCTCGACCGTTACGGCGTCCCCTACGAGCTGCTCGACGTCGCGGGCTGCGTCCTACGCGAGCCGGGCCTGGCGGCTTCGGCCAACCTCCTCGTCGGCGGCCTGCGCCTGCCCGGTGACGAAACAGGCGACGCGCATCTCTTCACGCAGCGCCTCGCCGAAATCTGCCGCGCGGCGGGCGCGACCTTCCGTTTCGGCGCGTCCGTCAAGCGGCTCCGGCGTGAAGGAGATCGTATCGACGGCGTCGAGCTCGCCCGCGGCGAGATCCTCAAGGCCGACGCCTATGTCGTGGCGGCGGGGAGCTTCACGCCAGCCCTGCTGCGCCCGCTCGGCATCGATGTGCCGGTCTATCCGGTGAAGGGCTATTCGCTCACGGCCAAGGTCACCGATGCCGACATGGCACCCGTCTCGACCGTGATGGACGAGACCTACAAGATCGCGATCACCCGGCTGGGCGACCGCGTGCGGATCGGCGGCACCGCCGAGCTGGCCGGCTTCAGCCTGCGCCTGCGGACGCCCCGCCGGGTCACGCTGGAGCATTCAGTGCGTGACCTCTTCCCGGACGGCTGCGATCCGGCCGATGCGACGTTCTGGACGGGCCTGCGCCCGATGACGCCGGACGGCACGCCGGTCGTCGGCGCGACCGCGTTGCCGAACCTCTACGTCAACACCGGCCACGGCACGCTGGGCTGGACGATGGCCTGCGGCTCGGGCCGCTTCCTCGCCGATGTGATCTCGGGACGAAAGCCCGATCTCGACCCGGCCGATCTGGCGCTCACGCGCTACGCCCAAAGACAAGTCGGCTAGAAAAGGACGCCCGGGTTCCGCCGTCGCTGATAGGAAGTCTTTTGGCCTCTGCTTTATTTATGACCTCGTTTCGCGTGGGAGATTCCTCCGTGAGCGACGTCGGACGCGGGGCAAACTTCGGTCCACCCTGACGTTGCCGCACGCGACGGTCGCGCCGGTGTGGGCCGGGTCGGCACGACGAGCGGACGTCTCCTGCTGGTCGAAAACGTCGAGGTCAATCAGCTTCCGCCCGCACCCTCCTGGAATAGGACGACCAAAAGGTCGATGTCGCGGCGAGAGGGAAAGAGGCGATCAAGCGGTGCAGGCGAAGCCTTACGATCTCGTGCTGATCGACGTTCAGATGCCCGGCATGGGTGGAGTCGCCGCGACGCGGGCCATCCGCGCATTGCCGGAAACGCGGCAGCTCCCGATCATCGCCATGACGGCCAACGTGCTCGCCGAACAGGTGACGGAATTCCGCGATGCCGGCATGGACGATCATGTCGGCAAGCCGATCATCCGCAAGCAGCTGCAGGCGACACTGGCCCGCTGGCTTCCAAACTGTCGGGCCGACGAGGTGTCGCGGCTCGGCTAGAACGCCGCGCTTGCACCTGCGATCAGCGTTCCGGCCGGCGGACGGCGACGTCGAGCACGTCGCCGCTAAAGGAGCGCTGCGCGACAACGATCTGCGACTCGCCACGCGGCGGCGGCAGCAAAATCGCGGCGCCGAAGGCGTGGTGCCCATCGCCGATGCCGAAGTCGAGCAGGTCGCCGCGCAACTGATCGGCTTGCACCCTGGCGAGGATCCTGCCGTTGACGGTCAGATCGAGCACCACGGGCGCATCCGGCGTGCCGAGATCCTGCGCCCATCCCGAGACCGAAGCTTCGTCGAAACGGTCAATGAAGCCGCGCAACGCACTCGTGTTGCTGAACTGGGCCTCGCGGAGCCCCGTGTGGGCCACGAAGCAGGCTGCCGGGAAGCGGACCCAGGCGGGGGGATAGCGTTCCCAGGGATCCTCGATGAGGCACGTACCCCAGAGGTAGCCCTGGCGATCACGAAAGCAGCCGCTGAACCTACTGGCGCGGTCGAGCACCCCACCTTCGCTGAAGGTGGGCAGAGCCAGCAGCTCATCCATCGTCATCAAATGGGGCTTTTTCATCTCACCGACTGACGGCCCGGATCATCTCGTATAGCCACGCTGATATGGTGAGCGCAAAGCGCAGTGATCAAGGGGTGACGCTGGTCGGACGCTGTCGGCCAACTCGATGTCTCAACGCGCCGGACACGGTCTCAATGCGCCGGACACGCGATCAGGCGACGCTCATGGTCGAGGGCGCGATGCGCTGCAGGACGTCGTCGGCGAATCCGGCCCAATCCTTCAAAGGGCGCGCGACAGCTTCACGGGCAAGCTGCTCGATGTAGTCGGGCGTTGCCGCGAGGTGCCTCAGCGCGTCGACGATGGCGTCCTCGTCCGTCATGTCGATGATGACCGTACCGCCGCCGGGTGCGATCTCGGCCATCGATGACCCGTTGTGGCAAAGGCACGGGCGTCCCAGCCACAAACTCTCGAGGATCGGCAGGCCGAAACCCTCCTCGACGGACGGGTAGACGCTGACGTGGCAATTCGCATAGAGCGAGACCAGGTCTGCGTCCGACACGGTCCCGCGAATAGTGACCGTGGGTAGCGTTTGCACGATCGAGACGACCTCGGCGTCATATGCCGGAAATCCCGCTTGCCGTCCCACGAGATCGAGCGTGATGCGAGGGCCCCCGTCGCTCGATGCACGCTGAATGGCTCGCAGCAGCCGCAGGAGATTTTTCCTCGGCTCCCAGCTCGTCACCGCGAGAAGCTGCAGAGGGTCACCCGCGCCGCGAAGCGCTGGAAACGCCATGCTCCTTTTCACCGACGGGAATTCAGCGGGGAGAGGAACGACCTCGATGGGAGGGACCCGGAGGTGCTCGCGAAGGAGAAAATCCTTCAGATCCGCAGCAACGTAGTTCGTCGTCGCAAGGACCAGATCGGCAGACGCGAACTGACGGTAATAGCGTCGAAAGACGGCCAATCCGCCGGCATCGTAATTGGCGGCCAACTTGATCGGAATCAGATCGTGGATCAACGCTGCAGTGCGTAAACCGTAAGCGCGTCCGAGCTGGATGGGATCGAGGTCGATGCCGATCAGGGAGATCGGAATTTCTGGAACGAAGAGAATGGCAGCATCCGTGATGAGCGATTCAAGCGGACGCGCCCGCGAGTTCGATGGCGTCGGGAGACTGACCACCTGCCGGGATCGACCGTCCCAGCCGATCGGCACAATCGTAGCGCTTGTCGTGTTCAATCTTTCCGCGAGGCGCCGAACAACGCGCTGGATCCCTGTTTCGAAAGGAACGAGCGCGGTCTCCTGACACCAATAGAGAATCACGAGTTTCTCAGATGGCAGAGCGCACATTCCTGCAATGAGACCGCCGTCGCACGGCGGTCTCACACAGGTAGCTTTTTAAGCGACCAAGGCAAGCGCCGGACGCGTCTCGGTTGGGCGCTCCTTCATGGGCAGCACCCATCGCGGGACTGGTGCACCCGCAAGCTCGACGCGCAGATAGAAGCCGTCTTGGCAGCCCTCCCACAATGCTTCTGGCAGCCGAGCGCGGCCCGACGTCCAGCGGTGAGAACCGGCCTCGACGCCGTGGAAGCCGATGCAGAGCATCGGGTCGTCGATCGGAACGTCGCGCGCCTCGGAAAGGCCATCCTCGATCCGCAGCCCGGCGAGATAAAGACCGAGATCGCGCGCATCCTTGCTGTCCCAGATATCGCTCGGCCGCGTCGTCGGCGACACCAGCCAGACGTCTTTGGAGCCCCCTGGCACGAGGAAACGGGCCGTGAGGCCGCGGACGACAGGCTCGAGCCGCAGCCCGTCCACGACAAGATGCAGATCGCAGTCGTGTGACAGCGTCCAGCCGCTATCCTCTGCGCGCTTGCGCAGCTGCACCTTCACCGCATCGACCAGGGGGCCGGCGGCGTGGAAGGGCCGGCAGAAGTCGGCGTGCGTGCGCTGCGATGGATCGGCATCGGGCCCGACGGCGAGGTCGACGACGTCCGCTGCCTGGAAGAACGCGCGGTTGCCCATGTCGAGATAACTCTCGGCCGGGAGATTCTCCGCCAGGATGACGTCGTGGCTGTCGAGCTCGACATGCCAGTAGGTGATTTCGTCCACCTCGATCTGCTGGATGGTCGAGCCGTTGACCAGCGAGGCGGCCGGGATGAACACCTCGCCGACGATGTCCACGCAGATGGAATGGCCGGGCGACACCATGAGATCGCGCTCCGGGCGGTTGTCGCCGAAGGCATGCGCGGCGATACGGACCGGCATCACCTCCAACGGCTTCGGGTGGCGGCGGCAGTCGACGCTCCTCTGGCTGAGCCAACGGATCGGTCGCGCCGCGCCGGAGAGTGTCAGCGCGAGATCGCCGACCTCGAGATCCTCGACGGCCACGTCGCCGCGCGTGGTCAAGATCCTCGTACCCCCGGCAAAGCAGACCGTGGTCGAGGTGACGGACCCGCTGCCGGTGGCAGCCGGGATACCGGCAACCGACAGGGTTGCATTATTCGTGGTCGGATCTTGGCCCGTATAGGTGACCGAGATGCTCGTGAGGGCGTTTGAGCCCGTCAGCGTGTAAATGGGCATGCCGGTAGTCGTATCTGTCCCAGTCTGGGTGACCGTTAAACTAGTAAAAGTCTGCGCCGATATCGTGCCGGCCGCAGTTACACTGAGCGATCCCGTCACCACATTTGGCGAACCGTACGTAATTCCGACCGTTCCAGTCAGGTTCGTGACTCCAAGACCAACACCAAGCAGGTTCAGAGAGTCATCAAAGACAAGTTGCTCAGGCATCGCGATCCCCCAAGGACAAAATTGCTACCTGGCCAGCATTACATCACAGCACATCAATCGCAATCAAATAAAAGACCTTACGTTAGGTAATTAAGCAATATTACCTAACGTCATTATTACCAAATATATGTTTTATATCGGCTTTTTCGCTGTGGGAGATTTGCGTGCCGCCCTTGCAATCTTAAGGCCTTCGCTATCTTTCGACCGAAGGAGAGCCACACCGCCCGCGAATCAGTGGCACGAAGGCCGGATCGCCGCGGCGCGTCCTTGAAGTGAGGACGGAACCTTCAGGGCGCCCGAATTCTACCTTCGGCCGCGCACGGGACCGAAACAGGCAGATGGGCGGTTTGCGGCGATAGGGTTGGAAAAGACCAGGACGACGGCAGGTGGCCGAGCTGCTGGCCCGTGCGCTCTCCGCTCGGGCCAGCCAAGCCTAGGACGAAGGCGCCTCATCGGCACAGGTCTCGCTCTTGCGATGACAGTCCGTAACGAAATGGCCGCGCTTCTGCAGAAGCTTCTGTGAAACCGCGCGCGGCCGTGCTGCTGCTGGCCTCGCGGACCACCCTAGACGTGCTGGCGGCAAAAGCGCTCGACTAAGCCACGTGCCTCTGCCTAAAGCGGCGCGTGACGCGCCAGATGACAATCGCCGCCGAGATCCGCTTGACGGGCGCCGGCCTGCACACCGGCACGCGCAGCCGCGTGACGCTGCGTCCCGCCCCGCCAGGCTATGGGCGCCGCATCGGGCAATCGGGCAGCGCGCTGGTCCCGGTCGCGACCGAGCGTTGGATGGCGAGCCGCATGAGCACGTCTGTCAAGCTCGATGACGGGCGCACGGCGCGCACGATCGAGCATCTGATGGCGGCGCTCGGCGCCTACGGGGTAGACAATGTCGCGATCGAGCTCGACGGCCCCGAGGTGCCGATCTTCGACGGCAGCGCCGCACGCTGGTGCCGCGCGTTGCGCAAGGCGGGTGTCGTCGCGCAGGACGCGCCGCGGCGCGCGATCCGCCTCCGCGCTCCGATCCAGGTCGCCCGCCATGGCGGGTTTCTCCGGGCTGAGCCGGGAGAGAGATTTGAGATCGATGTCACGCATGACGTGCTGCCGGCGTTCCCGGTCATGCGCTGGCACGGTGCGATCGATTCCGCCAGCTTCGAGGCCGAGCTGGCAGGATCGCGCAGCTTCGGCAACCTGCATCGCCGCCTCGGTCTGACCCCGCCTGCCGCAGCCCGGCCGCCGGGCGCGACGCCGAACGAGCCCGATGCCGCGCTCGCTGAGCCCGCAGGAGTCTGGAATGAGATCGCCGCACGGGCCGGAGCGCCGGCGCCGCTGCTGCACGGCTGGCGGCCGTGGCGGGCGGCGGTCGTCGCCGGACGGCGGATGCTGCCGCCGCGCCGCTGGCCCGACGAGCCCGGACGCCACGTCGCGCTCGACATGATCGGCGATCTCGCGCTCCTCGGCGCACCGCTCATCGGCCGGGTGGTCGCGCACAATCCCTCACACGAGAAGACCTTCGCGCTGGTGCTGGCGATCCTGGCGTCGCCTGAGGCTTGGGATTGGTCCGACGTCTGGGGCCAAGCTTCTTAGACCAAGCCTCTGGAGCGAAGCCCTCGGGCCAGAAACATAAACATCGTCAAAAGCTTGTCTGGTACCACCACCCCGGCTCGAACGGAGGACCTCTTGATCCACAATCTCAGGATACCGCGATCACAAGATCGTGAATGTTCACGTTTGATCACTCAAGCCGCTGATAATGTGTCGGTACCTTTAGATTTATGGGATAGTGAATGATCGGAAGCGATCGTAAGGTTGCTTCCCAAGTGCTTCCCACGCCGGCGATGCAAGCTTGAAGATCAACGACGCGAACGTAGCGGCTCTGCAGCTGCCATCCGGGAAGAACGATCTGCTGGTGTTTGACGACGCCCTTCCGGGGTTCGGCGTCCGTTTGCGCGCCGGCGGCAAAAGAAGCTGGGTCGTCCAATACCGCGTCGGCGCTCAACAGCGCCGCCTAAGCCTGGGCTCTATCAGCTCCATCGACGCCGCCGAAGCTCGCAAGCGAGCCAAGAGTGCCTTGGCTCAAGTCGCACTCGGGCAGGATCCGCAAGCGGCGAAGGCAGCAGCTCGCATCCCTGAAACGAAGGAAATGACGCTCGTCGAACTGGTGGAACGCTACCTGCCCGTCGCCAAGCGGAAGCTCAAGCCGGGCAGCTACGACAACGTCGTCATCCATCTGCAAAAGCACTGGAAGCCTCTCCACAAGATGGGAGTGGTCGACCTTCAGCGTCGCCATGTCGCCGACCAATTAGGCCGGCTCGCCGCCAGCAGTGGGCTTTATAGCGCGAACCGTTCGCGCGCAGCTCTCAGCAAGCTTTTCTCCTGGGCCATCGGGGAAGGGCTTGCCGAGTCGAATGTCGTCGTTGGGACGAACAAAGCCATCGACGAGGTTGCCCGAGAGCGAGTCCTCACCGATGACGAGGTACGCGCGGCATGGCAGTGTTCAGGCCCCGGAGATTACGGTCAGATCATTAGACTGTTGATCCTTACGGGCCAACGGCGCGGGGAGGTTGGAGGCATTCTTTGGTCCGAGCTTCATCTTGAACAGGCCCTGTGGACGATTGGCGGAGATCGAACGAAAAACCATCTCCCGCACGATATCCCTCTCGGAGAATCGGTCCTTGAGATCATCACAGCCATGCCGCGCAACCCCAAGCGCGATTTTGTCTACGGTTCGGGCAACGGCTCATTCCAGGGCTGGTCGAAGGCCAAGTTAGAGCTGAATGTGAGGATCGCCGAAGCGGTCGGCGCTCCCAACACGCCATGGCGCCTTCACGATATCCGTCGCACCGTTGCGACCCGTATGGGAGATCTCGGCGTCCTGCCGCATGTGGTCGAGGCTGTCCTCAACCACGTCTCGGGCACCAAGGCTGGCGTCGCGGGCACCTACAATCGGGCACTGTACGCCGCGGAGAAGCGAGAAGCGCTGAACAGGTGGGCTACGCGTGTGGGAGAGATCGTTTCAAATTGCAGCGCGGCGTCTGCGGCTGGAGAATCACGTGGCTGAAGGCGTGTTAAAAAGTATGCATGAGGCCGACGAGGTCATCCTTATCCGGCTTTATGATGAGGTTTTTGACCCAACTTCAAAGGTTCCGATTTCGCTCCTACTGATGGCGCTCCCAGAGAGTGAGCGGACCGAAGTTGAGACCTCCTACGTCGGCGCAATTCGCGCCGGTCTGTTTGACGGCAGCGGCCTAGAGTTCTTGTCTGAAGGCAAGTGGGTGCCGCTGTCGGGCGGCGAATTTGCGCGTGCTGAGGCGGCCTTCGACGCGGCTATGGTCCGCACAACGTACATTCTTAAGACCGCGCTGCCTCTTACCGCTCTCAGAAATTGGGCTGCGAAGTTCGATCTTGCATTGCCTTCTCGTTTGACGAGAGTTCCTGCTAACGCCGCCGGCTTGGCCGACGGCGGTCCGCAAACAATCGTCGAACCGTCTGTTCATTTCAACGATCGAGTTCAGGCCTCCACCGGAGATAAAAGCAATAGCCGTGTTGGACGACCGCCACATCCCGATAAGGGAAGAATGCTACAGCACGCACGGCAATTGATCGAAAGTGGCAATTACGCCTCGAAGGAAGATCGATCTCAAACGAAGGAAGCGTTCGTTGGCGCGGTGCATGCCTGGATGAAGGAGAACGCCTTCTGCGAATATGACTTCGACTACCTAGGTAGGCTGCTGCAGCCGCTCTGGCGTGAAACTCGAAGAAAATAGATATATCCCTTTTTGTCTGGTTTTATCCTACCGCTTATAGTGCCTTCTGCTCATTCTTGCTCTGTAGCCGAGCACACTGCTCAGGCAGGAGAGCAAGAGAGTGACTCAGCACCAAGATATTCCGGCCACCGCCGACCGTTCGCGAATCCTGAGTGCGCGTCAGACGGCAGCGCTTTTCGGCATGTCGCTCGCGCATTTCCGTCGCCTCTATCGCACTGGAAAGGTGCCTGCGGGCATTCGCATCGGCGAGCGCAAGCTCGGTTGGCAGCTCGGTTAGTCCCATAAAGCCGCCGCGGGCGCGGTCGAGCAAGGCCGAGGTCGAGCGGCGCCGCGCTGCGCTGTTCGAGATCGTCGGCAGCATGAAGCCGATGACGGTGCGCCAGGTCTTCTACCAGGCCACCGTCCGCGGCATCGTCGACAAGACAGAGGCCGGCTACTGCAAGGTGCAGACCGACCTCACGCTCATGCGCAGGGACGGCTTCGTCTATAAGGGCGACTTCCTCAAGCTCCCCTACAACTGGCTCGCCGACAACACCCGGTGGCAACGCGCGCCGCAGACGTTCTCCAGCGTCGAGCAGGCGCTCAACGACACCGCCCGCCTGTATCGCAAGTCCCTCTGGGACAACGCCGACGCCTACGTCGAGATCTGGCTCGAGAAGGACGCGCTGTCCGGCGTCGTCTACCCCGTCACCAGCATGTTCGACGTGCCGCTCATGGTGGCGCGTGGCTACGCCAGCCTTTCGTTCCTGCATTCGGCCGCCGAGGCGATGAACGAGATGTCGGTGCCGGTCTATGTGTACCATCTCGGCGACTTCGATCCATCGGGCGTGAACGCCGGCGAAAAGATCGAGCAAACGCTGAAGGAGCTAGCGCCGCAGGCCGACATCACCTTCGAGCGCATCGGCGTGACGCCCGCGCAGATCGAGGCGTGGCGGCTGCCGTCCCGCCCGACCAAAGTTTCGGACAGCCGGGCGAAAGGCTTCGGCGACATCTCGGTGGAACTCGACGCGATCGAGCCGAGCCTGCTGCGCGCCATCGTGCAGGACGCCATCGAGCGGCACCTGCCGCCGCATCAGTATCAGGTACTGAAGCAGGCCGAGGCATCCGAGAGGCGCCTTATTGGAGGGCTCGTTGAGATGCTGACCCGCGAAGGGGGACGGGCATGACCGCCGACATTCATAACATTCGGGATGGTCGCGGCGCTCCCCACGCGTTGCCCCTTCCGCACAACCTTGAAGCCGAGCAGGCTCTGCTCGGCGCCATTCTCATCAACAACGACGCATTCGGCTGTGTGGCCGGCTTCCTTAAGCCGGAGCATTTCTATGAAGAGGTACACCGCCGCATCTTCGACGTCGCCTCGCAGCTGATCCGCGCTGGCAAGGTCGCTACGCCGATTACCCTGAAGACCTTTCTTGGCAACGCCGACCTCGGTGGCATCACCATTCCGCAGTATCTCGCTCGGCTGGCCGCCGAGGCGACCGCGATCATCAACACCGGGGATTACGGGCGCACTGTCCACGACCTCGCGACGCGGCGCGATTTGATCCAGATCGGCGAGGATCTTTCGAAGCTCGCCCAAGACCAGCCCGTGTCTATGGGATGCGGTGAGGTCGCCGCCGCGAGTTTTGAAAAGCTGCAGTCGATTGCCGAACGGGCAGTGGCAAGCGACACGCGCCGAGATCCAGCTGAGTGCGGCAGGATCCTCGTCGACAAAGCCCGCGCGATCATGAGTGGTGAGCGACAGGAAGTTGGTGTGTCGACCGGACTGCCCGATCTCGACCGGGCGACTGGAGGGGGATTTCGGCCCGGCACGCTATGGATCATCGCCGGGCGCCCGCGCCACGGCAAAACGATCCTGGCGACAGGGTTCGCGAAGAAAGTCGCGATGCGTAGCGCTCGTGACATGGAGACCGGTCGACCTGGTGTTGGCGTCGCGCTTTTTTCGCTCGAGGTCGAGCAAGATGAACTTGCAGCTCGCTTCCTCAGCGATCTCGCCTTCAATCAGCGCCAGACCATCACTTATGGCGCCATCCTCGCCGGCCACCTCGACGAGGAGCAACTCGCCTCGGTTGAGAGTGCCCGTGATACTTTCGGCGTCCTGCCGATCAGCATCGACGTCGCCGACGGACTCACACTCGCGGAGATCACCGCGCGCGTGCGGTCAGAGAAAGCTAGGATGGCGAAGCGAGGCATCCGCCTTGCAGTCGTGTTCATTGACTACTTGAAGCAGGTCAAAGCGACCGACAGATACAAAGGCAACCGCGTCTACGAGATCGGCGAGATCAGCGGCGGCCTGAAGGCGCTGGCCAAGCGTGAAGGCATATGCGTCGGCCTGCTCGCCCAGCTCAACCGCGGCGTCGAGCAGAAGGACCGAAAGGACAAGACGCCAGGACTCGCCGATCTGCGGGAGAGCGGCGACCTCGAGGCCGATGCTGACGTGGTCCTGATCATTGATCGAGAAAGCGTCCGGTTGAAGCACTCGCCCGAATACAAGGCGGGTGACTCGGAGGCCATCGACCGGTTCCAATCCCTTGAGCACCGCGCCGAATTGATCGTCGCCAAGATGCGTGTCGGCAGCGAACGAACGATCGACGTGTGGTTTAACGCCGGCTGCTCGACCTTCGGCCCTGCCAGTCGAGAGGTGCCGCGATGAGCGAGCTCCCGCCGCCTCTCGTTGGCCCCGAGGTCGACCTTCGCGCCTTCGACTGGTTCCCATTTTACCACAAGCGTCTGCGGCAATCGTCGTTCTGGAAGCGCGCGTCAGATCTCGCCTGCCGGATCAGCGTCGACTTGGAGGCCGAGGCGTTCGAGCAGGTGCCGGCGGGCAGCGTTCCCGACGACAACTACATCCTTGCGGAATGGGCTGGGTTCGGCCGGCGCAACATCGATGAGTGGCTCGCCGTCAAGGACGAGGTCATGAGTGCTTGGACGAGGTGCTCGGACGAGCGCTGGTACCATCCGACACTCTGCGAGGTCGCTCGTGCGCAATGGGCAGAGCGGCAGCAGCATCTGTGGGAACGCGACTGTGACCGGATTCGGAAGTCCAATGTCCGCAGGGCGAAGGATGGCCTGGAGCCCCTCCCGTTGCCTCCCAAACCATCGGACGAGCAAGGTGAGGCGGCGCAAGCTGCGCCAACTTGCGGGCGCGCAGAGGGATCGACCGTCGCTAGGACATCTGATGAACCACTTTCCGACGGAAATGCCGAGACTTCCGACGGACGTCTTGCGGACGTCCCAGGACTTCCAGCGGAAAACGCTCTGAAAGGGAAAGGGAAAGGGAAAGGGAAAGGGAAAGAAGATATAGATCCGTCGCCGGCGGCGACGGCTGATCGACCGCGGAAGCCTGCGGCGCAGCCCCGCAAGCACCCTTATCCGCCAGACGCGTTCCCGAACTGGTACGTGAAGTACCCGCGGAAGCAGGCGCGAGCGGAAGCGGAAAAGGCTTTCCAGAAAATTGAGGCGGCCGACGACACGCCCTTCGGAGAACTTCTCACCGGCATTGATCGCTTCTGGACCGTGCAACCCGATCTGAAGTTTTGGCCGCATCCGGCAAGCTGGCTCAACGGGCGTCGTTGGGACGATGAGCCGAGCTTGTCGAGCGAGGGTCTATCACCCTCTTCGGGACCCCGCGTTGAGTTTGCTGGCGGCGTGAGCTGGCCGACAAGCACGGTCTCGAAGCAGGTCGAGAGATGGCGCGATGACCCGGCAACGTGGCCGGAAGGCACCCTTGGGCCACCGCCCTTTTCACCGGGTTGCCGGGTGCCCGATCACTTGCTGCGGGTGGCTGCATGACGACCCCGTCGACACCGATCTGGCACCCCGGCGAAGGCCGCGATCGATGGCACGAGATGGAGGTTCTCGCCTCACCTGAAGATTTCTCGCGTGGTCTTTCGATCGCGGTGGTCGAGACATTTGGCTACGGCTGGTATGCCAACGCGATGCCGCCACTCGCCGACGGCACCTCGAGCATGATCCCCGGCATGGTCCGGAAGGGCAACAGCGGCGACGATGTCGAGGCGGCTAAGGCCTGGTGCGAGCGGATCTGCGGTGTGCATCCGGAGAAGGCTGGCGACCGTCATTCAGAGCCCGAGGAGAACGGCCGATGACCGCACGTCTCGACCCAAAGTTCATCAAGGTCGTCGGGCTCATGCGGTCGACGCAGCACGAGGGCGAGCGGACTGCTGCCCGAGCCAAGGCTGAAGCAATGGCCGAAGCCGCTGGTATGACGCTTGATGTGGCAATGGTGACGGCTGAGCTACCCATCGCGCAGTCATTGAGCGACATCTTCGGCGGTTTCGATGACTGGATGGAGGAGCGAGAGCCCGGCTGGAAAGCGCGTCACGCCGCCGAGAAGGACGAGAAGGAGCAACAGCGTCTTGCGCGCCGCGCGGCCACTCTGAAGCGCTTTGGCAGCGAAGAAGCGGCGCTCGCGCCATGCGCCAAGGAGCAGCTTCTTCACAACGCCCTCGGTGCGCGCCGAGAGTGCTGCGAGCGACCTTACGAGCGGTGGACTGATACCGTGGACGGATGCTGGAACTACTGCGAGCCCGCGCCGGTCCACGTGCTGGACCTTGTCAAAAATGCGTACCCGATGCCGACGACCTTCTCCGTAGCGATGGCCGAGTACCGATATTGGGAAGCGCGTCAGCAGGAAATTGAGGACGTTCTCGGGCCAAACAATTATGGCGACAGCGGCCTCGACCTCGTTCCAAGCATGCGCTTCGACATGGTCCGCGACCTCGTCGAGCACGAGCTAGTGACGACGACGCTGGATGACCTGTACGCGCGCTTCAAATTCTATCGCGACATGGATGTGGCGTGCGAAAAAATAGACGCAGCGCTCTTTCGCGATCTCGAGACGCTCGTACGTCGGACGCATCTGTCCGATGCGTCCACCAAGGGTGAAGGTACACCTTCACCCTCATCTCCTCATCCGACCACGCGGGATGGACAGATACGGGCCGCTCTGCATGCGGACCCTTCACGCAGTGACCGCGCCATCGCTCGGGCGATAGGGTGTTCTCCAACTTCCGTCGGCAAGACGCGTCTCGCGATGGGCCTGTCTTGGGCTGAACGATCCGTCCAGCGGCGCGGACAGATGTGCTCGATGCGGCCTCGGGCCGAAGCACCAACATGAGCCGCGGTCCAGGCCGCCTTCAACAGGCAATCATCCGCGCCTTCAACGCGACACCGTCCGCCGTCTTCTGCGCGAAGGAAATCGTCGAGATCGGCTTCCCGATTGTCCAGCACCAAGTGAAGCACCGTGTTGCCGCTCTACGAGCCGCGCGCACTCTTGCAGAAATCTCGCCTCGGTTCGAAACCTATATCGGTGCTCCAAGCGCGGGCGGCCTTATCATTGTCAACGCGACCAACCGACGTTCTCTCGGGATCGGCAAAGTGTTTGAGAAGTTTGTTGGCGCAAGGACCGTCGCCGATTGCGTCGCCTTCCTCGACGACCCATCGAGCGAGGCTTACCCCGAGGCGCAGCCCGACGGCTTCTTCGACCTCCTCGCCTGCCGAAACGCTCTATGGGCCGAGTGGCGCGACGACGAGGCAGAGATCCTCAGCGCTCGTATTCAGGAGCGCGTCGCCAAGGCTAACCGGACGCCAGAGATCACGATGAAGCAGCAGCAACAAGGAGCCCCCGCATGAGCGCCGACAGCCAGCAAGACAACACCGCCGCGCAGATCAATCCACGCGAGCCCATCTCCGCTCTCGGTAGCGCGAATGCCGCGACAATCTTCTTTGACGAGAGCGCGTTCTTTGGGGCCATCAACGGTGTCGGTGAGATAGCTCTTTCCGTGACTCGATATTGCGACGTGCACGGTTCGCAGGTGCAGAGCGAGCGAGTGCTTGTGGGCCATCTTCGCGGAAGCCTGCAGGCCTTGAAGACGCTGAGCTACGCTGTAGAAGTGGTGATCAAGATGCTGGAGACGGAACGCGAGCGTGAAGCGGCAGGCAATCAAGCGATGGCCATCCTACGTGATGCTGCTAAGCCGACATTCCAAAATTGAGCACGCCACAACAACACACATAGATTGAGCTTGGAAAATGGGTCGTCCGAAAGGCCTGCCGAAAACGGGTGGGAAACAAAGGGGCACGCGCAACAAGAAGACCATCGCGCTTGAGAACGAGCGCCTGCAAAGCGGGCTTGATCCGCTCAACTTTCTGATCGAGGTGTTCCGCGATGAGACCCAAGACATGGACCGTCGTATCGATGCCGCTAAAGCGGTAGCGCCGTATCGCCATTCGCGACTTACGGCCATTGCCCTATCAGGTGAATTGAACGTGATTTCACACGAGCAGGCTCTCGCCCAGCTCAAATAGGTTTGAGCCACATGTGCCGAGGCGGGTCGTCGCTGTCTACGAAGGGCAATTATTTGCTTGAAGCCACACCGCCGTGGTGCCGGCACGCTCCTCGATGATGAGGGCGGCGCTCACCGCATTTGTCAGCATACTTTGCTCGGGTCGATGCCGTGTTTGTTGCGGCCGGCGCCGGAGGCGATTGGGCGGTATGCGGTTCAACAAGGCTTTCGAAGTCCGAGCCTACGGGCGCCGCTATTGGCGCCTTTGCGTCAGCAAACGTCTCCAGCTTGTCATGATGTGAAACTGTTGCGCCAACGATGCCAGCCACCAGCACGACCACCATCATCGCAACGTAATTCCCTAACGACATGCCGCACCCGATCCCCTTGTCGATCGAAATCGTAGCAACGCTTACTCCGATGCTAGCCCGCTCTAGGCTGCTCGCGATCACATGATCGCCGTGCCTGATCGTCGCCGATCGAACGTCATTCTGCCATATCATCTCCTACCTCGGCGGGCTGAATGGAGTGTGTATCCCAGCGGACTTCGAGGCGGCCAGCATGACCAGAATAGCTTCCATCAAAGAGACGGGCGAAGAGCTTTCTTCCGAGCAGTGGCGGCGTTTCGAAGCGGCGGTCGGCGTCAAGGTTAGCTACGACAGACGACGAGCCAGTCGTTCAGCCTTTGGGGGCCAATGTGGCTACTACAGCAGTGGCGCTGCCAAGCCCAAGTTGGCGACCGGCTGAAGGTCGGGCGCAGACTATGGATGCGTGTAACAACGAACGGTCTCGCCCCGATGCATGCCATTTGCCGGACCCAGAATTTCATCAAGCTGGCTTTGGGTGAGAGGACGTCCCGCATCGATGCGAAATCCCGCGCGAGGATGCTGAGACAAAAGCGCTCTGGCGGCTTCATTGCGGTCATAGCCGAGGGCATAGCAATCGCGCGTCGCGCGCCCGTAGGGCTGAGGAATTTCCGCGAGAAAATGCCAAGCTACGATGACGTGGCTCATGTTTTTGGCGTCTCACATTTTGTGATAGTTTTACAAGGGTCGATCACCTGCTCGGATCTAATCGATTGCTGCGGCGAGTTTGATCGCTAGTGCCGCTAAACCAAAGGAACGTCATGCCGACTGATTTTCCGCCGCAGACGGCCAATCAGGCGCATCGGATCTGTGGAAGGAGCTTCCGCTGGTGATGATTTCGGCGGTGCTCCTTGCCGGTGTGATGGTGGAGTTCATGATGATCTTCGGCGGAGGCGCTCCGCCCCGCATCATTGACCGTAGGATCAACGCTTGAGGGCGTCGCCTGCTTTCCTGCCAGCATCTTTGACATCGCCGGCAGCTTCGCGCGCAGAGCCCTTAGCCTTGTCGGCCTTACCTTCAGCCTGAAGCTTCTCGTTGCCGGTCGCCGAACCAACGGCATCCTTCACCGCGCCCTTGGCCTTATCAATGCCGCCCTTAGCGTGTTCTTTGTCCATGGTATTTTCTCCCTTTCGAGATCGAGAGAAACCTCTAGCGTCGACGAAGTTCCGAGCAGCTCCGGTGCCAAATGACTGGTCCTCCTGGTGCAAAAGCATGAATACCAACCGCATTTTGTGGCCGGGCGCTATTGAGTTGCTCCCCAACAATGCGGGCCTCAAGGCCAATAGTGCACTGGCATCGTCGTCCTTTTATGTTTGGCTGCCAGGAGTCCACGCCTGGCGTACCTTGGGCCGCGTCATCATTTGACGCGGCCCCTTTTAATTCCTTATCGGTAAGGCTCTTGGTGAGACAGTCATCCGCTGGTGGGAAATTGATAGGCGAGGATGCGTTGTCTCAATGCTTCCGCCGCCGATTACTTCCGCCCGCTGGGGTGAAGGTTGAGGTGCTTTGCCGGCACGCGGGTGCGCTAAGGGCGATGCCTTTTCTGTGTTGTTGGACAACCGCGGACGGATGGGTGATTGCCGGCACCCGTCGTCAAGTTGGTTCGAATGTCTTAGGCTGGTGCCACCGCGCTCAGGCATCCTACAAGATTGGCGACGTTAACGGGAGCTGAGAAGAGGGTCCCGAATGCCAACCGACCTTCCTTCGCGTCGTCCAGATCGCGTCACGTCGGCTGCCAATTCTTGGAAAAAGCGATTGTTCTTTGTCGCCATAGGAGCGGTGATAGGGTTCTTGCTGATGGTCGCTCTTGGTGCACTCGGAAACCCGGGAACGCCCCTCCCGGGGCCTTAAGACCGTAGGACCGCTCGCTATGGTTACGCTCGTGGACTCGCATCCCTGATTTACCAATGACGGAGCCACGGTTCTCGGCTGTGATGCTGGATTGGAGCGATCATACCAAAATTCAGCGGATCGACTTGTCTGATGCCCACGGCGACAAAGAGGCAAGGGCATTGGGGATCCTACGCGCCATGGATTGGGTGACAGACAATCATGTTGATTGCGTGTGCCTGCGAATTGTTAGAGATGGATATGACCTCGGTACCTACGACGCGACCCCTCATCTCCACCGCAGGTAAGATGTAAGTGTTAACTTCGTAAATATTCTACAATAAGTGTTTATGTGTTTCGTGGATTTCATAGCATCCCTGCGATCCAATATTGCGAAGACGCGCTTGCTAGCGTAGCATGAGCTTCGATCAGGACTTTGTTCGATGCCCGACTACGACGCCGACGTTGCTTTGCAAGCTAAGGGCTACAATGCCCAGGACGCGGTCGCGCCGCTGCAAGCCTACATGCTCGCTCAAGAAAGTCGCAACCTTGGCGCCGAGGCTTCCGGCCGGGATATCTCGAACCAGCTGAGCGGACTGTCCCTTTCGTCGAAGCAAAACCTAGCGAGGGGCCTCGCTACGCCGGGGGCAGATCCGCAGAACGCGCTCAACGCTTCAGGCCTTGGCGCCTACGACCCTGACGCAGCCAAAAGCGTGCTCGGCAACATCCAGGGGGAACACGATCAGCTCGTTCAAGAGCTACGGGCAGACGCACGACCCGTACTCCCTCGCGCCGGCTGGCCCCGAGGCGGTAGGCCAGGGCGCGACGGCGCAAAACACGCAAGCACAAACTGCCGGAGTCGATCAGGACAACCTGTCCAAGCAGGCCAACCTCCGTGGCCGGATTGCGCTCGGCTACATGCAGTCCGCTTCCAAGGCGTCTTCTCAGGCGGAACAGGACCTTGCTTGGCACACTGCTGTCGGACAGGCGCACGCTGCCGGGCTCATTCCCCCGCTTACCGCCGGCCATGCAGTTGACAACATCACTGATGCCAACCAGCGCATGACGATCGCGCGGCAATGGGCGGCGGCCGGGGCGGATTCCGTCGTCAACTCTGGCGACTCGATGGGCAATCAGACGCGCGAGAAAAACCTCAACGACGTTTTTCAGGTACCCGTCGGCACCGGTTTGTACGCCGGCCCGAACCTGAAGAACGCGATGTTCAATTCGACGCCGGCGGCGAGCCAAACGCCAAACGTTGGCCGCTCAGTCGCCACTGAGGGTCCGGCCCCCGTCGCGCCAGCTCCAGGCAATGGCAGCCGACCGATCGCAGGCGGGTTTCTCGGCGCCTCTCAAGCCAGTCCTGGCTGGATCGATCAGGCAACGCCTGAGCAGATGAGACAAGGCCCAGGGGCCCCATCGGCGCAGCCCACGCTGATGACGCAGGCCGAGAACGCCTACGGCCTGCCGACGAATTATCTCGGTCGCACAGCACAGATCGAGAGTGGTGGTTGGGCCAATGCCAGCAATCCATCTGGCGCCGCCGGCCTCTTTCAATTCGTGCCGTCGACCTGGGCGAAGTATGGCGCTCCCGGCGCGTCGCCTCTTAATCCTCAGGCGGCCACGGTCGCCGCAGCGCGCCTTGCTGCGGACAACTCGGCAACGCTTACGAAAGCGCTTGGTCGACCGCCGACCGGCGCCGAGTTCTACCTCGCGCATCAGCAGGGCGCCGGCGGCGCAGCTGCACTCCTCGCCAACCCGAACGCCCCTGCCGCCTCGCTCGTCGGCGCGAGGGCCGTGGTCTCAAATGGCGGCACGCCGAACATGACAGCAGGCCAGTTTGCAGGCATGTGGGAACGGAAGTTCAACGGTCAGGGCGGCGGCAATTTCAGCCTGTCTGGCCCGAGCCCGATGGGCCAGGGCGTCTCAATGCCGCCGCCTGAGCCCGCGTCGACACTTCCGGGTGCTGGCGGCATAGGCCTGCGTGCCGCTGCTGCGGACCTGCCGCAGGCGCCTGCGAAGCCCGATCTCGCGCCACCTGTGCCCGGACCGATTCCGCTGCCGACTTCGACGCAGCCGCTGCCAACCGCCCCTCAGGCCTCCGTCGAAGGGCGATCAGCCTCTAACGCCCCGTCGGCCCCGCCGACGCGATCGCCTGCACAAGGCCTTACGCCGCTTGTGAGCGGTTTGACGCCGTTTCAGTTCGAGAAGCAGCATCTTGATGCGCAGCGGGCCGTTGAAGAAGAAAAAAGCGCTCGCGATCAGTTCGTCACCGCAAGCGCGGCGCAGACGGGCCTCATGCAGCTGCAGGAGGACCTCTCGAAGCTGACACCAGGCCCGAACGCCAATCTTCGCGATACGCTGCTAGCGCCTGGATCAGGAGCCGACACCCGCATCGGGTTCGCGAAGGCCGTCAACACGGCTTTGTCGACAGCCGGGATGCCCCCGCTCTTCGAGCCGGAGAAGATCACCGCGGCGGAGTCGGCGGCGAAGACGACCGGTCGCCTTGGGTTCGATCTCGCTGGTGGGCTTGGCAAGGGCGAGGCCGGCTATATCGTCAACCAGGCGATCGGCCTCAATCCCAGCGTGATGAGCACACCGCAGGGTGCAAAGCTGCTGATTGGCAGCCTCATGGCCTCGCAGCAGCGGCAGAAGGATCTCTACACGTTCCAGCAGCAGTACGCCGAGAACAACGGTGGTAACCCGATCGGCGCCGAGGTCCTCTTCGATCAGAACCACTCTCCCTCTCGATACGTCGAGGAGGCGAGGAGCTTGGCGCGGGTGCCCCCCGCGGCCGTGAAGCTGCTCCAGCAGAACGGCAACAGCCAGGGAATGATCTCGGCCTTCAACGCCAAATACGGCCAGGGCATCGCGCGCTATTACCTCGGCAGCCGGACTGATTGATGGACGCC
Organism: Beijerinckiaceae bacterium; assembly: GCA_965277735.1. Taxonomy (GTDB): domain Bacteria; phylum Pseudomonadota; class Alphaproteobacteria; order Rhizobiales; family Beijerinckiaceae; genus RH-AL1. The sequence continues at coordinate 46,939 of CBDIDO010000003.1, read as the reverse complement.
AACCCTTTCGATGCCATAGGCTTCGACGATGGGCCTGCACAGCAAGGCCCTGGCCCCAAGAACGGATCGTATCAGGTATCGCTGGGCCTGCCCGCTGCGCCGCCGAACGGCAACCCATTTGACAAGTTCGGCTACGACGACGGAAACCCGAACGCCGCGCCAACGGCTTCTGCGCCGGTCGATACCACTCCGAAACGGAGTGTTGCCGCAGACATAGGGCTGAGCGCGGGCACGGGTGTTATCCGTGGGACGGCGGCTCAAGTAGGTTTGCCCGGATCCGTCCAGGATTCGTGGAACACGGTCTGGGATCGCGCCGCGCTCGGCGCTGCACACAAAGTCATGGATTGGACGGGGTACGGCCCGCAGGCGGGAACGCCGGATCGCGCCGACTTCGACAAGGCCTACAACGCAACGAGCCCGGATAGTGGCATCGTCGCCGACGTCACGGCCAAGGCGGGCATCCCAAATCCGACGAGCCTCCCGACAGGCAAGGACGTGACGGGCGCCATTGAAAAGGTCGTCGGTCCGTTGCCAACACCTCAAACGCGAGCGGGTCAGTACGCCGAGACCATCGGCGAGTTCCTCCCCGCGGTGACCGCCGGGCCTGACGGACCTACTATTTTGGGAACTGCCACCCGTAAAACGGCCGAAACAGTCTTGCCGGCCGTAGCGTCCGAGACAGCCGCGCAGATGACCAAAGGCTCGCCCTACGAGCCCTACAGCGATGTCGCCCGTCTCGGTGCTGCTGCTGCCACCGGTGTCGGTATGTCAGGCCTCGCGAGCAAGTTCCAAAGCTACCGAGCCCCGATGGACAAGCTGGGTGGGTTCCAGCGGCCCATTGGGCTTGATGGCGATGCGGGCGCGATAGCTCGCGACGCCGCAGGGCAACCGATCACCGCCACGAAGAACCAGGCTGCCCTTGCTGGCGGGTTCCTCGAGAGCCGAGCGACGGATCCCGTCGCGGTGCGCGCGAGCCTTTCAAATGGCACGCAGGAGATCGTCCCAGGCTCGACGCCGACGACGTTTCAGCAGACCGGCGACATGGGGCTCGGCCAGCTCGAGAGGAGCGTGTCGTCCGCGAATGCCGATCGCTTTCTACAGCGTGGAGCCGACCAGAACGCCGCCCGGGTCGGACAGATCAATTCGCTGGCTGCCGATGCGTCGCCGGCCGACGTCGCCAACCACTTTCGCTCGATGCGCGACGCGATGGATGCAGATCATCAGTCGGCAGCGGCGGCCAGCCAGCAGACAGTTGACGATGCAGGCCGCGCCATCGGCGGCAACGGCAGCACGCCGGAGACCGTCGGCGCGGGCCTACGGGAACCGATCGCCCAGGCGCGAGCGGCAGCGAAGACGAACGAGAACAATCTTTGGGATGCAGTGGACCCTACGGGCAAGATGGTGATGCCGGCGGCGCCGATCTCCAGCGCGGCCAAAAGCATTACCGCGGCCGTGACGCCGTCGGCGACCCCGATGGCCGGCGAGGAGGCGAGGATCTTTGATGTCGCCTCGCGCTACGGCGACCAAATGCCATTTAGCGAGGTGAAGGACCTGCGCTCGTCGATCTCGACTGCGATGCGAGCCGCTCAGCAATCGGGCGATGCCCAGTCCATGCGACGACTGACCCTTTTGCGCGGGGCAGTCGAGAACTCGATCGACCACGGCGTTGAAAACCAAGCCGCGCTGGACCAGATTGCCGTGCAACGCGGGACCATGGCGCCAGAGGACGCCATGGAAGCGCGGATGCGATCTGCATGGGGCGTCCAGGTTGACGGAAGAGCCGCTAACGCCAGCACAAGTCTTGCGCGGACTGGAACTAGTCCTGTCGGATTTGCCGACGGAGGAGCGGCCGATAGCGCTGGCGGAGTTCGAGCAGGACGTTCGACGGCGGGGGGAATTGGACAAGCTTCGAGCGATTCGGGAATACCGTCGCCTCCACCTCTCGACGCCGACGCGGCAGCCCGACTGAAGGCGGCCTCTGCGGCCACGAAAAACCGCGCCAACACGTTCGACGAGGGAGTCGTCGGCAAGGCCCTCGAGCAGGGCTCAAGCGCCGCCAGTTTCCAGCGCTCGGACGCCCAGATGGGGCGCCTGTTCTTCCACCCCGGCCCGACCGGCGGCGAGGACTTGCGGTCTTACCTGGCAGCCGGTGGCTCGCAGGAGGCCGCGACCGAAGCCGCGGCTGCATCGCTGAGGAGCGCGGCGCTGCGCCGTGACGGCACCTTCGACGGTCCTGCGATCCACGCTTGGATGAAGCAGCACGACTCGGCGATCAACGAGCTCCCGCCCCAGGTCCGCGATCGCTTCCAGCACTCGATCGACGCCCAGGACGCCTACGACGAGATTGTCGCCAACCAGCGCCAACGCGAGAATGAGTTACGCCGAAGCGCGGCGGGACCGCTCCTCAACCTCTACGATCCGTCCTCGATCACGCGGCACGTGGGCTCGGTCTTCGGCCAGAAGAACGCCGCCGACGTCATGGGTTTTCTTGCCTCTCGCGCGGCCGCCGATCCCGCGGCGCGCGACGGACTTCGCCGCGCCATCGTCGACCACATCCAAGGCCGGTTTCTCGGCGGCGAGGCGGGCACCAGCGGTACGCCGCAGATCAAGGGCCAGAGCTTCATCAACTTTTTTCGAGCCAATCAGCCGGCGCTGGGAAAAGTGTTCACGCCCGAAGAGACGGGGAAGATCTCGGCTATCACGCAGGACCTGGAACGAGCCCAGCGGTCAATCCAGGCGACGCAGCTCAAAGGCCGGTCGAACACGCTTCAGGACTATCTGCTGACCAAGCCGCACGCACCGGACAAGTCGATCCTTTCGAACATGGCGGTGCAAGCAATGTTGGCGTTGGGCGGCCACTATCTCGCTGGTCCTGTTGGCGCGATGGCCGGCTGGTTCGGGTCGAAACCGGTGGGTGCGATGAGAAACGCGGGCATCACGAGGATCGACCACCTCGTCACCGAGGCGATGCTCAATCCTGATCTTGCCAAGGCGCTCCTCGCCAAGGCGCCGACGGTCAAGGACGGCGGCACGGCCGCGACGCTGGGTCTGCGCCTACGTCAAATAGCAGCCGCGCAGTCGGCACCCCTCAAATCTGGGAATGCCGGCGATGCCAGAAATGAGCAGCAGTAGCTCTACGGCCCGGTGGATAGGAACCACTGGATGTTGCCTGCGCGACGAGCATACACTATATAAGTCAAGATAGCAGACAGACCGCAGGCCCCGACAAAGCAGAGACGGGCGACACGGAAGATAGATTAGGCCGGTAAGTGTTGACGAAGACCGCAACACTTATAAGAGGCGTTTAAACAGTTAGCGGAGTGGCACGAGCGAGAAGCTTGGTCACGCTGGGCGTACGAGGACCTGGCCTACGGCGAGCAGTGGCCTTGGGCAGAGCAATGTGCGTCGACGACTGATGGCTTAGATCACCAATCGATCTGCCCAGCGGTATATGACCGCCAGGCAACCGGTTATGCTTTGCCTGAAGCTATGAGCTGATGTGTAGGCTCAGCCTTGTAAGCGGTGGCCTTGCGCTCCCGCGGACCGCATGCCCATCAGGATGCCGTGGACGGTGCGTAACCAGGTCTCGTCGCCCGCCTCCTTATGCGCTTGCGCTGTCCGAGCAGCGTCGTCGGCAGGCATGAGGTTCTCCTCCAGTTCGGAGGCGAGAAACCGTAGAGCGATGATCTCGGCGACGTTCCGCTCGTTCGCTGGCGCTTCTGCGAGCGCCGTCTTGCTTTGATCAAGCATGTTTTTCTCCCGATCAGGACGGTTGCTGAGAAGGATCCTTCTCAGCCTTCTTTTCGTCCGGCGGTGAAGTCGGAGGCTCGGGATCTTTGGGAGGCTGCGGCTTCAAACCGCCATGTTCGGCGTCGGAAGGCAGCTTTTCGTTTTCGTCGGTCATCATGGCTCCCGTTGGTTGCCAGGCGCCAACTGCGGCCACATCTGATCGTACTTGTGCTAAAGAGCCGCATCACAAGCGCCTCTACCGGTTCGCGAGGCCCAAAAGACTCTCAATTGGATGGTAGCTTAAACTGCTCGCTTGAGCATATCTGCAACCACTGAAGGGACGCCAATCTCTTGGCCGTCTTTTTCGATTGTTACGGTCGCTTGCGGATCTGAAGGGTCAGCCTTCTCCTCAACAACCTTCCCAGCATAGACGAGCGCCTCTTGATCCGTGCCGCCTCCGCAGGAGTAGGTGTTTTTGTTTCCGTCCGACGACGTGATGGTCACTGTGTAAGTCATTGCGGAACCTTTTTTTGCGGCAGCGCGTGTACCGCGCTGCCCAAGTTGGCGGCTTTTGCTCAGTTGCCGTGGTCGCCGTTGCGCGATCCGCCTCCGGCAGACGAGTCGCCGCCACGACCAGACGTCGAAGCCGCTCCAGTCGATCCGCCAGACATGCCGCTAGCGCCTGACGGCGCAGTACCGGGGGTGGTCGGCCCGCCAACGCCGCCGGTCCCTGCCGAGCTAGCGCCCGAAGCAGCGGCCCCTGATCCGGCGCCACCTGCGCCATCTCCACCGCCCCCGCCAGCACCACCGCCAGCGGCATAAGAAGGCGCGCTGCCACACATACCGACGGCGATTACCGCTGCAACAAAAGCTATCTTGATCATTTTGTCATTCTCCTGCTGGAGCGCTGCGAACAAGCAGAATGAGATGTGGTTCATGCAATTCGCTAGATTGGGCCAACTATCTGCCAGATGGCAAAAGACATAGCAGACCTTCCAGCTCTAGAAATGCTCGATGCATTCAAGTTTGATCCATGCGGGCGCATGGTCACTGGCGTTTTCCTCACCGCGGACATCGCGGTCCACACCGGTACCTACCAAGCACTTGGCAAGCTCTGGGCTTAGCAGAAGGTGGTCGAGACGCAGGCCACCGTTTCGCGCCCATCGATCTCGCTTGTAACTCCAGAAGGTATAGACGCGCTCGTCGGGCATTCTCTCGCGCAGCGCATCGGTCCAGCCTTGCGCCAGTAGCTTGGCGAAAGCCTTGCGGCTGGCCGGCTGCACAAGGGCGTCGTTGTCCCACGAGCGCGTCGGGTAGATGTCGAGGTCGGTCGGCGCGACGTTGAAATCGCCTGCGAGCACGACGGGTGCCTTGGCCGCCATCAAGGTCGCGGCGTGTGCGCCGAGGCGCTCGAACCAAGCGAGCTTGTAGTCAAATTTCGGTCCCGGCTGCGGATTGCCGTTCGGCAGGTAGATCGAGGCAACGAGCACTCCTTTGACCGCCGCCTCGATGTATCGACTTTGCGCGTCGGCGGGATCGCCTGGCAGCTCCGTCCGCGTGACAATCGGATCCGCACCCTTCGCGAGGATGGCCACGCCATTCCAACTTTTCTGGCCGCGCCATGCAGCACCGTAGCCGACTTCTTGGAAGGTATCAGCCGGGAAGCGCTTTTGCTCGCACTTCAACTCTTGAAGGCAGACGACATCGGGAGCCGACTCCTCAAGCCATGCGAGCACGTTACCGAGGCGCTTGTTGACATCGTTGATGTTGAACGTGGCGATCTTCATCGATGGTCGCCGCGGCCAGCTACTACGTAGGCTTTTTGTTTGCAGCCTCGAAGCGCTGCCACTCCTCCTGGGGCACTTCCTCGCCCGTCTCTTTGACCGAGGCCAGCCGCGCTCGGTCCTTGGAAATCGCGTTGTCCATCGTGTCGACGACGTCGGTGGCCGGCCCGAAAGGTCTGGGATGGATCGTTGGCGGCTTGAGGCGGACGCCCGGATGCCCGTGGTTCAAGAACTCTACGCCCGCCGCCTCAAGAGCCCGCTGCACGGCGCCGACATTTTGCGACCTTCCGGCAATCGGGTTCGCTTTCGATGCCTCCATGTTGCGGATGGTGTTGGCGCTGAGACCAACTTTTGATGCGAGCTCGACCTGATCCATTCCGATCAACGCACGAGCCGCGGCAAGCTGATACCCTGTCGTCAACATTAGATGCGCACCGCCTTTCTTGGTACGATACCAAAATTTCTTGTTGACGCAACCAAAAGCGCGGTGTTAGGTTCTGCACCAAGATAACTTGGTACAGAAACAATGTTTGACCGCGCTGCCATCTTCCGTTCTGCCCACGAGCACGCCCGTCGCGAGTTGCGGTGGTCTGGTTTTAAAGGCACCTATCGCCAAGCCTTCGCGATTTCCCTGCGCGCAGTCTACTCGGCTGAGCGCGATGCGATCGCCGAAGCCGCCTATCAGGCGACCCTTCCGCCGATCCCGGCTGACATCGCCGAGCGTGCTCGCGAGCTTCGCGCCGCTGCATGGGGCTGCCGCATCGACGGTCCAGGCAACGAGATGTTCTCACGCCTTCACATGCAGGCGCGCGTCCTCGTCGACGCCGCCCGCGGCCTCAACTGATGATCAATTAGGATCCCAACATGCGCCCGCACGTCGACTGCCGACTGCCGATCACCCGACGCAGCTTCCTGCAGGCGATAGGTCTCGCGTTCGCCCGCAGCCTTCATCCCGTCGCCGCCGGCTTCACCGCCATCGCCGACGATCTCGTCTGGCTCATGCGCTGGTGCGCCTGTGGCGGCGCGCCGCGCTTCGCTGGCGCCAGATAGGAAGTGGCCCCAATGGGGCCAGTTTTTCACTAAGCGCAATTTTGCGCGCAGCTCTCTAACCCACCCCCCTTTTCAAAACCCTGGAGACCACCACGATGAGCGCCGTCTCAGCGAACGCCACCCCTTTGCCTTCCCGCCGAAGCCTGATTGCCCAGGCTGGCTTGCTCGCCGGCATGACAGCGGCCGGCGCCAGCGCCGTGGCCTTGCCTGTCCTCGCCGACGAGCCCGGCCCCATCGAGCGGATGTATCTCGAGCATGTCGGCCTCGCCGTGGCGCGCAACGCGGCTCACGATGCCGAGTGGGAAGCGGAAAAGCGATACATCGAGCCCGACCGGCCGCGTTGGACTCCGTGGACCGCCGAGGGCGGCTACAAGCTCGAACCGCTGCCCGGCAACAAGTGCAAATGCTACCTCGACGACGGCGAGGAAAACGTCGCCCGCCTGCGCGAGATGATCGCCATGGAAAACGAACCCGATGCGCCCGACGCTGGCTAGCGCAATAGGGATCGGGCCCCGCGGGCTCGAAAGACGCTCGATCAGATCGAGACGTGGCAGGCCGAGGCGAAGCGCCGTCGCGATGCGGCTGGCCTGACCGCAGCCAGCGAGGTCAAGATTGCAATAAGAGCTGCGGCCGAGGAGCACGCCGCCAAGATCTTCGCGATCGAGCCGACCAACTTTCGCGAACTCGCGTTCAGGGCTGCCGTCCTGCTGAACACATGGGACGAAGAAGTCGCCGAGACGCTGCCCGAGCTGCTCGTCGAACTCGCCGGTGTCAGTCCCAACCCTCTGTACGTCTGACCGCTCTCGCCAGCCCCACCAACTTTCGGAGACAACAATGTCGAACATCGATTCGGCAGCCGCCACAGGCTTGCCCGCTATCTTTCCGTCCCTCGCTCGACCGCTGCCGCGTCGGAGCTTCCTTGCCGGTCTGACCAAGCTCTCCCTGATCGGCGGCAGCGTAACGCTCCTCGGCCAACCATACGCGGTCGCCGAACCCGTCACACGGCAGATGCTGGAAGCCTACAAGACCTGGCTGCATTACGAGTATCGCCATCTCGCATGGGACATGGCCGAGCTGCCGGACGTGATCGCCTACCACGGCGGCACGCGCTCCAAGCGTTTCGAGGCGATGGACGGGACAGTGGTGCACATCGGCACCGGCGATGCGGCCAGGTTTCACCCGCCGCGCGGTCCGTCGCCCATCGATCGCGCCGCTCTGGTCCTCAGCACAGTCGGCTGCGGCTGGCATGACGAAGACGCGCGATCGGACTGGCGCATACCAATGCGGAGGGCTTGACCGATGGCGCACGCTCTTACCCGTCGCGGCCTTGTCGCTGCCGCCCCCGCCGCCATCGTCGCGGCAAGTTTGCAGACCAGCGTCGCCGCCCAGCCAGATGGAGCACTACTCGCGCTTCAGCCGTTGTGGCGCGAGGCGGAGGCCGCATTCGAGGCGACCTTTGAACCAGTCGGGCTCGCTGAGGATTTGCTGCGGGCGCGCGTGCGGGCGGAGCCGCACGTCGACAGGACAACCATCGAACTCGAGACTGGCTACACCCTGGCTGACGCGAACCAGGGCCGCGCATGCGACGCGCAATGGCAGATCAATGAACGTGTCTTCGACACGCCGGCGACGACGACAGAGGGCATTCGCTTCAAGTTGGAGGTGCTGAAGTCCTTGAAGGGCTGTCACGTCCCCACTTTCAAGGCTTCGCTCAAGCGCGATCTCCTCAGGATAGCGGGGATCTACGATGCATGAGCAAGCACACCTCTCGCGGCGCTCGGTCACGCTCGCGATGCTGGCGGGAGCGTCCACCGCGGCTGCCGCTGCCGTCCCAGCGACCGTCGGCGTCGACCCCGTGCTGGCCCAGATCGAGCTGCACAAGGTCCTCCTCGTCCGCTCCAACAGCCACCCGGGCGGCGACGACGACCCGGGCTTCATCGCGGCCGTCCGCGAGGAAGAGGCGGCAATTCAGGCCCTGGGCGACATGATCCCGGCGACGGTCACCGGCGCGGCTGCACAGCTCGCGTACATGGCCAGCATCGAGGGATCGTACATCGACGACCAGTCGCCGATCCTGCGCACTATGCGAACTGTCGCCAAGGCGCTGGCGGCGGGAGGGTTGGCATGAGCGCGACGATCCTCGCCTTCCCGCGACGCTCGCCCATCCAGGCGCTGTGCCGCGTCATCGACGGCTCGTCGCCTTTCACCGCGGCTTGGTGCTCCCAACCCCTGCCGCTCATCGACGCCGCTGTAGATCTGCTCGAGGCCGACGATGCGGATTTTGCGCAGCGGTGCCAGCTCCTGCGCGACGAGGAAGGCCGCGCAATGCTCGACGAACTTGCCGGCCAGCTACAACGGCTCGGCACCAACATCGCAGACGTAGCCGATGCTTTGGGGCTGACGGCCGCGCGGATTCGAGATAAGATGTCACCGGGCGCGTGCGTGCCTTTTTGATAGCAACCCCATTTTTGCGGAGACGAGGAATGCCGATCGATTTGAAAAACATTGTCGATAAAGCCAACATGGTCGCGGAAACCCTTACCGGCAGCGCCGCGCAGGTGCAGCAGATGGTGGAGAAGCACGACGTCGTCATCGGTGTCTGGCAGGATCCGAAGGAAGAAGGCGGCGTCGGCACCTACATCGTGAAAGGGCAGCGTGCTCTAATGGACATCGCCAGCTCGGGCAAACCAGCTGGGCTCAAGTCGACCGCGGTCCCTTGCAGGTGCGCCGAGCAGGCCGTCGCTCTCCAGCAGGTTTGTGGGGAGACGAAGCTGTCCTGATCATTGTCTGGGCCGATGAGCATGGGTCGGCTTGAATTTGCAATGCCAGCCTCTTCTTTTCGGTCGTTGGGGGTCTCGGATTTGCCAGGGAAGAGCGGGTAGCAAACCTCATGTTACGGCCTCGCGCCGAAACGTCAGCTGTCCGGTTCCCGTCGACCCGGGAATTGCCATCCCATCAGGGTCACACTGTCGATAACCGCCTTCAGGCTTTGCTTGATTTCACACGGATTGTACTTTTCATTCAACCTTTGCAGTTAAAATTACACAAGCGACGCGATCCAAAAAGCAAAAACGATGACAATCATGATACTCGGCAAAGCCAGCAGGGCCAGAATTACAGTTAATGCGTTCGTGTAGGCGGGGCTCATAACAAAACATTAAACGCAATCTAGTGCAACGCAACCTGCGGTTCAGTTTATGGTAACCCGCAATGCACAGTGTGAAATCACATGACATCGCCTGCCGCACCACTGCTTGATTGCTTCGCCGCTGGCGCCGGCTGATGATCCGGTGGTCTGGCAATCCCCAAATCGAGGCGGTCCTGAAGCGCCTACACGTTGTCGGAGCCGATTACCTACCTTCGCCCCGCAGGCTCGGGCGAGGGTCAACGAGCCGGAGCGCGCCCGCACTGCGCCGACCCGGCAGGCTTGGTGCGGCGCACGTCTGTATAGTCCTGACGGCAGACTGATGCGCGGGCTGTCGGGCCGCGGGCGACCGGATCGAGCCGTCGCCCGTCGACCTCAAGCATGTCTAGGTCATAGGTCAGCTTTCAACCGCTCGCCTTTCAAACCGAGCCATGACTATCTCGACCGGCGTGTGAAAAGACGTACTTTTGAGAGCTTTTATATCTTTGTCGGCCGCAGCCTCTAGTTCCAATATTAACTAAAAAGTTACGTTATTGTAGCGCGCCGTCAATTTTGCCCACTAGGCTGTATTTCACTGCCTGGCAGCTCGACATGGACGAACCGACAATGGACAATGCACCTGCCGATTCCAATGACTGGCGCTCGGTTTTGAGGCAGTGGAAGATTGGTACATTTGTTGCGATAGTCTGCTTCGGCACGGCATGCGCCGTAGTTACACAGCTTGCCCCCTATTACAAAGCTACTATCCTGCTTCTTGTCCCGCTCAAGCTCGTTGAGGACCCGAGCGATCGAAAGGGATCAGCTCCGCAACAGGCCGACATTTTCGTTGTGAAAAGCTTCACGGATCTCATCACAGACGATGGGGTCTCGCGCAAAGTGATCCGAAATCTCAATCTTGCCAGTGAACCCGAGTTTCAGCCCAGCCCCCACTGGTTGACCAGCACACTTACGAAGGTGAGCCGGTTGCTTACGCCCGAAGAAGATGGCGCATCGCTCTTCTCGGCCGAGGAGATGGCCGGTGATCGTGTCCTACAGACGTATGAGGCTAGGCTGAAGGCTGTCAGCGAAAGCAAAGACCTGACGATAGTGCTTTCGTTCGAGGCCCGAGACCCTCATCTTGCCGAGAGGATTGTGACAGCCCACGCGCGCGCTTTCGTGCAAGGCGAGATCGACCACCGGAGGGCAGATTTTGACGCCAAGGTTCGTTGGATGAAGAACGAACTGGACCGCACCGCGGCGGAAGCAAGAGATGCACAAGTTGCGATCCAACTAAGTCCAACCGCTCTGGTTTCTTCCAAAATGATGTCTGCCAGTGCAGTGTCAGATTTAAAAATGCGTCAGTTGGAAGCAACAGGCACGCAGGCAGTCTACGATAGCGTGCTGAAGCGCTATCAGGACATGCTTGCAGACCAGACCTATAATGGATCTGAGATACGGATAGTCTCGGAAGCGACGCTGCCGACGCATCCTTCTTTCCCTAAAAAGTTGCTTTCTGTGGCAGTCGCGGGCGTGGTTAGCTTGATATTCGGCTTCGCTGCTACCGGGATCGCCAGCGTCTTGCGCAGAAAGATAAGTATCGACAATCTCGCCGATATGCTTGGGCTTCCCATCCTTGCCCGCGTCAACATCCCAAGCGCCTTCTGGTCGGCCAACGGTCCGCGGTCACGCGCCAAACGGATACTTTTTTGGCAGCGGGTCCACGCAGTCCGCAGCAAATCAGTGTGACCGGTAGACGTCATCCGATCACCCTCGTTACTTCATTGCTCCCGAAAGAAGGGAAGTCTCTCGTTGCATCTGCGTTGGCGCGCTCCCTGGCCAGCGGCGGTTTGCGCACACTGCTAGTCGATCTCAACGGAAGAAATTCGCGCTATCAGCTGTCCCTAGACCTCAGGTGCCACTCGCCTCTTAGTCTACAGGATTATCTCGAGGGATCCGCCACCGCTAGGCAGGTCGCGGTCCAGGTTGACGGTGCGTCTCCGCTTTTCCTGATGACCAACCGAGATGCGAAGGCAACAGATCTTGCCACGCTATCTGGAGCAAAGCTCCGCACCCGTTTTGCCGCTCTAAGGAAAGAGTTCGACGCAATTGTTATCGACGCTCCTGCCTTGGAGAGTCTTTCTGACGCTTTTCAAGTAGCGGCCATTGCCGATGAAGTCGTTCTCGCCGTTCTGGCGGGAAACCAGCAGCTAGAAAAATTGAGGGATGACGTTGCGAAAATCCGCGCGCGATCCGCTCATGTAAAAGGCGTCATCGTCGTCGACGAAACAGAACCCGACACCGACGAACTGGCGCACATTCGCGGATACACTATCAGCGAGCCTCTTCGGGAAATCTGGCCAAAGCCCAAGAAATCAGCGCGATTTTTCGGACGAGAATGGAAGGTTCTGCGCGGGGCTTCCAAGATATTCGGAAGAAGGGTCGTCATCGAAGACAGAGCCGAAGCGTCGATCTAAAAGGGCACGACATGTCCGGCGAAACCATGCGTTCTGAAGTTGAGAAACAAGGGTCTGTCGCAGGCAACCCAACTGCGCAAATCACTCTTCCGCCCGATCTTTACGCTCGGGCTGCGCTCATCTGCCAGAGACGGAATTGCACTATGGAAGCTGTCATCGAGGAGCTGTTCGATCGCTTTCTGCCGCTGGCTCAGATGGACGAGGCCAAGGACAGTACTGACATCGCACCGAGTTCTACGCGCGACGTGATGAGGGATCTGCCTTGGAAAAGGTGGACCCGAAGGAGGCTAAGATGATCGAGCAAGTTCGGAGCCTGGTCAGGACGCACGGGCGCTTGCGCATTTCTATCGACGCCTTAGGCGATCGCGATAATCTTTGGGCAGCCGGGCTGGCCTCGTTTGCAGCGGTGCACCTCATGCTGGCTCTCGAAGAGACCTTCGAAATCGAGTTTGCTACGCCGGAGAGTTCGATTTTCGAAAGTATCGATACGATCGTGACAAATGTCTCGCGCCTCGCGCGCTGCCAGCCCTTCAGCGCGAATTGTCTATGAGCCCAAGAATGCTTAATGGCTTTCTTGCACGCGCGAAACGTGACGCGGCTGTGCGCGAGCGACATGCTGTTGATCAAATAGAAAGCTTTAGCCGGCGTTCCTATTGTCCCGCTTATGCCTCGCGATCGACCCTCGAGGGCCTCACCTTGATGCAAGCGCGATCTTTTGTGTGGGGCATCAAAGCGGTCGTGGTCGACTATGCTAAAACGGCATCAAGCGAGAGCAGTAACTGGTGTGTTGTCGGTTTTGCCAGCGGCACTGCCGACCGCGATCAGGCTGCGTGTGCGATCGAGCTTGCGGCCCGCAAGTATGCGACGTGGGTTATGGTGGACGACGCGGATCCAAGGGCAGACGAAGCTATCGACAACATCATACCGGTGGAAGGCGCATGAGTGCGCCGATAGCCCGGAGCAGCGACTCGAGGCGCGGGCGCCGCGTCACTGACAGCGTGTCCTTCGTCCTTCGCTGCCTAATCGGGATCGTCCACCTGCGCCGACAGGTTGGCGTCTTAGGCCTTGCGCGCGTCAAGGGACGGCCGATCGTCTCCGGCGCAGGCGAGATTTCGATCGGCAGTCGGTTCGTCCTGGTCAACAGATTCATGCCCTGTGAGCTCGCCTGCGCCGAGGGCGCGCGGCTCACGATCGGCCGCAACGTCGAGATCAATTATGGCGTGCTGATTTCGGCGCAGCGGAGCGTGACGATCGGCGACAACGTGCTGATTGGAAACCTGTCGGTCATCTCGGACACGGCCTTCCCGGGCGCAGGGGATCGGCTGAGCCCGCAAGACGACCCGCCGTTAGGGATCGAGATCGGCGACGACGTTTGGCTCGCTGCGCGCGTCACCGTGTTGCCAGGCGCAAGAATCGGACGCGGCGCGGTGATCGGCGCCGGCAGCGTAGTGCGCGGCACGATTCCGCCCGGCACAATGGCGATGGGCAATCCGGCGCGCCCGCTCGTGCGTCTCGCGGCTGCGCCCAAGCCGTGAACTCAGACGCGCTGCGCCGCTTGCGTCGGATCGGGCGCCCGACCCGCGGTCGCATCGCGGAAGGCCGGCCGGACATCCTCAACCGCGGCACGTTCCTCGTCGGCCGCGACGTCGCGATCGCCTCGCAGCTGGTCGACTCCAAGATACTTGTCGGTCCAGGCGGCCGGCTCAAGATCGGCAATCGCGTACGCATCGGCTACGGCTCCAGCCTGCACGGTCGCGAAGACGAGGATCAGATAGCAAGTGCCCACGGCCGCAACCGACAGGACCTTGCGCATGCGAAGCCTGAAACGGGCGAGGTACGCGATGCCGAGCATCGCCGCCCAAGCAGTTGCGACCTCTAGACCAACGACGAGCATCGCCGATGGCTACCGGACGATGATCCGGCTGTCGTCGGGCGGATCGTCTCGGCCGCTCGATGGATTGCAGTCGGGGCACGGGACGCCCGGCGCTTCGCAATGAGGCTCGCCTTCGATCAGCCAAGCGAACTCGCCGTGCGCCTCGCAGACCCAGCCGCTTTCGTTGCAACGCTCACAGGGCATGTGATCGCTTAAACTCCAGCTTTCGTGACTGGATTTTTCGGTCTTTTGGAAATCCCGCGTATTCGCGTGGTCATCAGCGCCGCTAAGCTCCGGGAAGCCTCTGCTCCGATCGCGAGAGGTTAGGACCGTCGCCAACCCTCCCCCAGAGAACTAGCGACGCCCGCGCTTCAGACGGCGCTTGCTATTCGGCGCGCAGGTTGCCGGCCGAGGACTTCCCTGATCGCTTGTCGGGAATGACCTCGTACGAAAGCTTCTGACCCTCGTTCAGGCTGCGCAGGCCTGCCTGCTCGACAGCAGAGATGTGCACGAAGACGTCAGGTCCGGCGCCGTCAGGCTGAATGAAGCCGTAGCCCTTGTCGGAGTTGAACCATTTCACGGTGCCAGTAGCCATAGACGTCCCAATCCAGCGAGTCGACCGAACGGGCATAGCAAGTTTCTGCGCGCTTCGCTTGGTCAGGGCAACGTAATCGAACCGGCCTCGTCGACCTGCGCACGCCGATAGAGCCCGCTTCGTTCCAATTAACATCAATGTTTAGTTATCAAGAAATCTGAGCGAAAAAACTCAATCAGTACAAGCAACCGCCGAAAGGAATGCACTCCTAACGACGGTTAGGGCCGTCACGACGTAATGCGATCGTGGCGGCCCGCTTTAAACGTAACAAAAAGCCCCGCATTGAGCCGGGCTAAGATGCTTAGGCCACAGCTTACGTCAGAGCACGTGAGTGACAGAAGCCGGCCGCCCTTTCATGGCGGCCGCTAGGGTCCAAACCCAATCAGCTTAACCGCTCCGATGGCCGCTTCCGACCCACGCCAGTCGTTCGATACGTCCCTAAAGCGACGTGAGCTGGCCGAAAACGGAAAGGCCGCTTCCAGGCGATACCCGACAAGATCAGACATCTGAAGCGATCAGCAACGAATGGCGATGGTCAGGCCCCGAGCCGGTAGATCGTCACGACGCAGGCGCCGCCGAGGCCCACGTTGTGCTGCAGAGCGACCTCGGAGCCTTCGACCTGGCGCGCGCCGGCGGCGCCGCGGAGCTGTAGCGTCAGCTCGTGGCACTGGGCGAGACCGGTGGCGCCGAGCGGGTGGCCCTTCGAGAGGAGGCCACCGGAGGGGTTGGTCACGTAGCGCCCGCCGTAGGTGTTGTCCCCGTCGGCGACGAAGCGAGCGCCCTCGCCCTGTGGGCAGAGGCCCAGCGCTTCGTAGGAGATCAGCTCGTTAGGTGCGAAACAATCGTGGAGCTCGACGACGTCGACGTTTTCGGGCCCGAGCCCGGCTTCGTCGTAGGCCTTGTCGCCGGCGGCCTTCGACATGTCGTAGCCGACGAGGCGCATCATGTCGTGCGCCTCGAACGTGCCGGGGCCGTCCGTCGCCATCGCCTGACCGGCGATCTCGACGCGCCGCGACAGGCCGTGGCGCGCGGCGAAGTCCTCCGACACCAGGATCGCCGCCGCCGCGCCGCAGGTCGGCGGGCAGGCCATGAGACGCGTGAGCGCGCCTGGCCAGATCGCCGGCGACATCAGGACGTCCTCGGTCGTGACCTCCTTGCGGAACAGGGCGAGCGGATTGTTGACGGCATGGCGGCTCGCCTTGGCGCGGATCGCCGCGAGCGTCTCGAGCGTCGAGCCGTACTTGCGCATGTGCTCGAGGCCGGCGCCGCCGAAGCAGCGCAGCGCGACGGGGATCTGCGGCTTGCCGGTTATCGCGCTCGCCTCGTCCTCGAAGTCGGCGAGCGGCTTTGGCCGGTCGTCGAACATCTCGCCCAGCGCGCCGGGCCGCATCTGCTCGAAGCCGAGCGCCATCGCGCAGTCGACGGCCCCATGCGCCACCGCCTGCCGCGCGAGGTACAGCGCGGTCGAGCCGGTCGAGCAGTTGTTGTTGACGTTGACGATCGGGATGCCGGTCAGGCCGAGCCGGTATAGCGCCTTCTGGCCGCTCGTCGAATCGCCGTAGACGTAGCCGGCGTAGGCCTGCTGGACCTTCTCGTAGCCGACACCGGCGTCGTCGAGCGCGAGCCGGCCGGCCTTCTCGGCCATGACCGGATAGGGTTCGTTGTCGCCCGGCTTGACGAAGGCGATCATGCCGGTGCCGGCGACGAAGACCTTTCTCATCGTGCTTCCGCCTCCGCGAGCAGTTGGCTCCTGATTTCCTTCTTCAGGACCTTGCCGACCTTGGAGCGTGGCAGGCTCGGCCAGGCGATCAACGTCTTCGGCGCCTTGACGCTCCCGATGCGCGACTTCACGAAGGCGATGACCTCGTCCGGCGCGACGTCGCGGCCCTCGTGCCATTGCACCACGGCGGTGACGCGCTCGCCCCATTTCTCGTCCGGTAGCCCGATCACGGCGGCGTCCTGCACGTCGGGATGCTCGAGCAGCGCCTGCTCGACCTCGGCCGAATAGACGTTGAAGCCGCCCGTGATGATCATGTCCTTGGCGCGGTCGACGATGAACAGGAAGTCTTCGGCGTCGAGGTAGCCGATGTCGCCGGTGCGATGCCAGCCGTTGCGCGAGGCCGCCCGCGTCGCGTCGGGGTCCTCGTAATAGCCGGGCATCACCAGCGGGCCGCGGACGACGATCTCGCCATGCGTGCCGGTCGGCAGGAGCGCACCGTCCTCGCCCATGATCGCGACCTGGGTGAAGGCTGAGGGGCGCCCTGCCGAGGCGAGACGCGCGTCGGCGACCGACCCGTCGGCCGCGAAATGATCGGCCGGCGCCATGGTGGTGACCATCATCGGCGCCTCGGTCTGACCGAAGAACTGCGCCATCACCGGGCCGATCCGCTCCAACGCCTCGGCGAGCCGAGCGGGCGACATCGGCGCCGCGCCGTACCAGAAGCAGCGCAACGAGGAGAGATCGGTGCGCGAGAGATCGGTGTGCTTGAGCAGCATGTAGATCAGCGTCGGTGGCAGGTAGGCGTGCGTGACGGCGAAGCGCTGGATCGACGCAAGGAAGTCGGCGAGGTCGGGCTTCGGCATGATCACGACCCGGCCCCCGAGGCTCATGATCGGCAGGCACAGCACCCCCGCCGCATGCGTGAGCGGCGCCAGCGCGAGATAGACCGGGCGCGGCGGGAACGGGTAGCCGGCGAGCGTCATCGCCGACATCACTTCGAGGTTGCGGCCGGAGAGCATGACGCCTTTTGGCATGCCCGTGGTGCCGCCCGTGCCGGCGATCATCGCGACGTCGTCGACGGGCGCGATCTCGACCGGCGTGTCGTCTGCGCCCTCGAGCCATTGCGCCAGCGACGGCGTCTCGGCCCGCGTCTCGTCGAGGCAGACGAACAGCTTCATCTTCGGTAGTTGGGGTCGGATCTTGTCGACGAGGCCGGCGAAGGCGCTCTGGTAGATGAGCGCGACGCAGTCGAAGGCATTGAGGCTGTACTGGTTCTCGGACGCTTCGTTGCGTGGGTTGATCGGGCACCAGACGGCGCCGGCGCGCGAGATGCCGAAGACGCAGGCGAAAGCGGTTGCGTCGTTGCCGGAGAGGACGGCGACCTTCTCGCCGGGCGCTATACCAGAGCGTTGAAGCGCCCTGGCGACGCGGTAGGTGAGGCGTTGCGCGTCGCCATAACAGAGATCGCGCGTGCCGACCGTGAGGAACGGGCGGCCGGGGTCGAGCGATGCGCCCTTGTCGAGATAATCGATGAGGCGCATCCGCCCTCCCGTTTCGCGAAGTTTGCGCGCTAGTCGTGAACGATGACGATTGGCTTCATGACGAGGCCGTAGGCGCGCAATTGCCCAAGCAGCTCGCGGTAGCCGAAGGCCTGGCACGCCGAGGCGAAGCCGACGCGGCCCGGCGGCTGGTGCAGCAGCGAGAAGGCCGAGAACGCCTGCAGCAGCCCGGTCTGCTTGTAGTTCTGGTTGCCGTGAATCACGACATGCGAGCGTCCGAGCGGCCCCGACGCGAAGACCGAGTCGATTGTCGTGTTCAAACGCGCGTTCTCGCGCGGCGGCATGCCGGCCTGTACGGACGCGGCGATCGCGGCGAGCTGCTCCTCCTGCTGCTTGGGCGGGAGCGGCTTGATCTTCTCCTCGAACATCTTGGTCGTCGCGATGACGCCTTCCATCACCTCGCGCGCCATCACGCCGCCGTGCACCTTGCAGCTCGTCACGCGCGGATCGTCCTTGAACCAGACGGGATGGCTGGTGCCCCCCCACGGCACGGCAAGGCCTGTGACGTGCTGGCCCGGGATCACGACCTCGTCGACGTGGGTGAGCGGCCATTCCGCGTACTTGTTCTGCTCGAGGTAGTACCACTTGGCTTTGAGGATCGTGAAGATCGTCTGCGTCGACGCGTAGGTCGGGAACCCCTTCCAGAGGACGAGGATGTCGAGCGTATCGAGGCCGGGGGTCTCGAGCGCGATGTTCGCGGCGATCTCGCCAGTGGTGTACATCTGCGCGACGCAGGGCGACAACAGGAGCCCTTTGTCGGCAAACTTCCGGCCCCATTCCTCCTTGGCGACCAGCATCCAGTCCTGCTCGCCGGTAGTGTCGAGGTAGTGACAGCCTGCCGCGTGGCACGCCTGGACCACCTCCGTCCCAAAATTGATGAACGGGCCGACCATGTTGGAGACGACGCTGGCGCCGTCGAACAGCTTGGTCAGCGCATCAACGTTGTGCGCGACCTCGACGACCTCGTACTCGGCGGTCTCGATGCCGGGCACCTTGTCGAGCACCGCCTGGGTGCGCTTGGCGTCGCGCCCCGCGGCGATGAATGGGACCTGCAGCTCGCGCAGGTACTCGCAGACGAGGCGGCCGGTGTAGCCGGACGCGCCATAGACAATGACGGGCTTTTTGCTCATGGAGATAACCTTCGAAAGCAGGTGAGAACCGGAGGCCTGCGCGAGCTAGATGCCCATGCCGCCGTCGATCGGGAGGCCGGCGCCGGTCATGAACCGGGCGGCATCCGAGCAGAGGAAGACGATCGGGTCGGCGATCTCCTCGACCGCGGCCAGGCGTCCCATCGGGGTCTGGGCGACGACGTCACCGATCGCGCCCTCAAGCGACGGCGCGAGCCCCAGCGCGACGATGTCGTTGGCGAGCTTCATGCCCATGTCGGTTGGGACGAGGCCTGGATAGACGCAGTTGACGCGCACGCCGTAGCCGAGCCTGCCAGACTCGACGGCGGCGATCTTCGTCATGCGATCGACGGCCGACTTTGTCGCCGAGTAGCCGGAGATCGAGGGGAAGGCGATGATCGCCGCGACCGAGGCGACGTTGACGATCGCGCCACCCTTGCCGGCCGCACCGTCCGGACGCATCGCGCGGAAGGCGTACTTCATGCCGAGCGCGGTGCCGACGACGTTGACATCGAGCATCCGGCGCAGCTCGGCCGGATCGATGTCCGCGACGAGTGCGGTCACCTCGACACCGGCATTGTTGATGAGGATGTCGAAGCCACCGAGCTGCGAAATCGTCGCTGCGACGGCGGTCTCCCAGCTCGCCTCGTCGGTCACGTCGAGATGGGTGAAATGCACCTTGGCGTTGCCGCGCGACAGCTCGGTAGAGGTCGTCTCGCCGACCTCGTCGAGGATATCGCCGAGCATTACCCAAGCGCCCGCCTTCGAGAGCGCGGCGGCCACCGTCGCGCCGATGCCGCGCGCGCCGCCGGTCACCAGGGCCTTGCGGCCAGCAAGCTCAATCATTGCCATCCAGGTTCCTCCCGATCGTTTTCTGTCCGAGGTCGCGAGGGGTAGCGGGCCGCCCCGATCGCCGCGGTGCGCCAAGAGACTCCCGAAGCTTTACAAGCGTCAAGATTTCCTTAGACAGATGTCCAGATTTTCTCGGACGATCGTCCAGGCCTTGTGAGGCAGAGCGCGGATGCCCTAGGGTCTCGACTTAGACGAAAGAGGGATGGTGGTCGCGGTGGCGGTACGGAAGTTGGACAGGGTGCCGCGCGAGCGGATTGACAAGTTCGCTGAGCGCCGCGCTGAACTCGCCGACGCGGCCATCCAGACACTGGCCGAGCTTGGATACGCCCGCACCAGCCTGCGAGAGATCGCGCAGAAGACCGAGTTCTCGCATGGTGTGCTGCACTACTATTTCGCGGACAAGCTCGACCTGATTACCTGCTGTGTGCGCCAGTACAAGGAGCGCTGCGTCAAGCGCTACGACCTGGTCACCGCAGAGGCCGAGAGCTTCGACGGGCTGCTGGAAGGCTTCCTGGAAGCGATCGGCGCGACGGCGCGCGACGAAGCGCGCCTGCACCGCCTTTGGTACGATCTGCGCTCCCAGGCGCTGTTCGAGCCCGCCTTCCGTGCTGACGTCGCGGCGATCGACAAGAGTCTCGAGCAGATGATCTGGCGGATCTTCTCGCGCTTCCACGAACTCTCCGGGACGTCCAGTGACACGCCGCCGACGCTGATCTACGCCCTTGTGGACGGTCTCTTCCAGCAGTGCCTGCTGAGGTACCTCTCCGGCGACAAGACCGCCATCGCGCAGATGCAGAGCCAGCTACGCCATCTACTCGTTAGTCGCGTAATGATTTGATTCGCCGTGCGTGGGAGCTGTGGCCGTCGAGCTGTGGCGGCTGTGCCAATGCGCGCACCTCGGGCGTGCGCCCGGAATCCCTGCGGTGCAGCAATTCGTGACGACCGCCGCAGGGCGCGTGGTGGCTGGTCACGACCGCATCCGCGATTTGAAACATTCGCTTCACGGCAAGTAGCCCCTCACCGAGGGGCACAGCTTACGTATACACCAGTTTCGGATGTTCGCACAGCCGAGCTGATCGAGTTTGGACCCTAGTCTAGGCGTCATCGCCTGCTTGGAAGATGTCGAGCCTATAGGCCTCGTGCCGCGTCCCAGAAACCCGAGCCGCCCAAGCGGATGTGGATGCCTCGAACGCCTCGACAGCCTCGTCGCCCGTCATGGGATAGTGCGTCGCGCCCAGCCAATGCACGAGCACGACGTTGCCGCCCGGCACGATCGCCTCGCGAATGTGGTCGGCGAGGACGGCCACATCGGCGCGATCGAGGTAGTACACGACCTCAGACAGCACGATCAGGTCGAAGCGACCCGGCGGCCATTGCGCCGGGACGCCCATCAGCTCGAAACGGACGTGATCGAGGTCGGCGCAGCGTCGTCGCGCTTCGTCGAGCGCCTGGGCTGCCAAGTCGATCGCGCACAGCGTGTCCGCGCGCATCGCGAGCTGCCGCGTCAGGATGCCGATCGAGCAGCCGATCTCCAAGGCCGACTGGTACCGCTCGCGCGGCAGTGCCGCGAGGGTCTCGGCGTATTTGTCGCGTTCGTAGGGGCTCGAGGCGAACCGCCAGGGGTCGGCGTCGCGCGCGTAAAGCTCGTCGAAATACGTCGCGGGCAACGAGCGCTCGAACCGGGTCAAAGCGGGGTCTCCTCCAAAAGGATTTCGTAGGGCCCGGTGAAGCGCGCGATCATCTCCGGTTTGAGGCGAAAGCCGTCCGGGTCGTCGTCGATCAGGTTCGTGGTCTGCGAACGATGCGCCGCGATCGCCGCGGTCTTTGCCGCAAGGTGCCGGGACACGTCCAAGCGTAGCCCTTTCGGCGGCGGCCCGACGTCCATTTCGGGCGGAAGGACCCATCCCCATAGGGGGTAGGAGAAGACGCGCACGTTCAGCCTAGTGCGGGCGCCGTCGACGAGGCCTGCGCTGGCGGTATGATCACAGTGCGGATCGTGCCGCCAAGTGACGCATAGAGCTCCGGCCTCGATCTCAAGTGCTGCCGCCACGATCGCGTCGGCAGCAGTGTCTGCCGCGTCGCCTCGCGTTGGCACGTTGCGATCCGGTAGTCGCAGGAAACGGATCGCGTCCGCGCCGAGGCCCAACTCGGTTGCTGCGCGACGCGTCTCCTCCTCGCGAAGCGCGCGCAGCCGCGACGGCGGATAGAGCCGCGAATTCGGATGCGAGCCGACACCATCGCTGATGACGACAAGGCGCACCGGTATGTGCGCGGCGCAGGTCGCCGCGATGAGGCCGCCACATCCGAGGCTCTCGTCGTCCGGATGCGGCGCGACGACCACGAGACCGCCGCCGCCCGTGATGTCGGCGAGCGTGCCAACCGGCAGCGCGACGGCAGCGGCGAAAAACGCGGCCGCGTTCACGGTGTCTCTTTGCGCAGCCGGAACGCAGCGGCCGACATCAGCGACATGTCGAGGTTCGGCTGGCGAAGGTAGGTCGTCAGATCGCGGGTGAGGCGCTCCAGCGGATTGGGTCGCAAAAACGATTTCAGGCCGATCGACTTCTGCGCCAGCGCCACGACTTTCACGGCTGTCGCCTCAAAGGCGTTGCGGGCAAGATCGACATAGGCGTCGATCGCCTCCGCATCCTCGCCCGAACCCTCCGCGACGCGCGCCGCCTTTTCCACCCAGAGACGCGCCGTCTCGCAAGCGATCTCAGCTTCGGCGTAGCGTGCGAGCTGGAGCGGCTGGTCGCGATGCGGGCTGGCGCGCAGTTGCGCGGCGTATGTCGCGAGCACGGCTTCCAACCCCCCAAGCTGCACGGCGAGGACGCGCCACGCGCCGCCGCGGAAATATGGCGAGCGCAGATAGTCGCCGGCCGCGCCGACGAGTTCGTCGGCCGCGACGACGATGCCATCGAAGTCGACGCTGCCAGTCGCGGTCGCGCGCATGCCCTGCGCGGTCCAGCTTGCCGCTTCGGCGCGCTCGTCTGGCGCGACGAGGGGAATGATCATCATCGAGCCGCCGTCATGCTCGGTCGCGACGAGCGGGCGCCGAAAATGCGTGGCGCCCGAGCAGAGGATTTTACCCCCGCGCAGGACGAGCTCGCCTGCCGTCCCGCGCTCCAAACGCAGGGCTTCGCCCGCCATCCAGACACCGGTCGGGCGGCCTGCGGCAGCCTCCTCCTGAAGAAGCTTCAGGTTGGCGGGCGAACCGTAGCGGACCGTGAGGACGACGGCGTTCACGTGGCCTTCGTAGAGACGCCCGAGCGGCAGGCTGCCGCGCCCGATGGCCGTCAGCACGCTGCGGAGTCGATCGGCATCGCCGATGCCGAGACCTTCGCCGCCCCTATCGATGGGGAACGGTGCCATCAGCAGGCCGGCGTGATGAAGCGCAGCGATGTCCTCGTGCGGAAACGCGCCGTCGTCGTCAAGATCTCCGGCGTGCCGCGCCGCGTCCGCGGCCACGTCACGCGCGCGCTCGATGAGCAGTCGCGAATTGCACGGATCATCGCGCGGGATCGAACCGCTCAATTGAATCACCTCGTTGATCGACGCGCTCCCGGCGCGAAGGAACTCAGCCGCAACGTCGGCGCTCGACGATCGTTCAGACGACGCGGGCACGGGGCCCGCCGGGAGACCAGAGATGGCGGCGAGCCCACAGATGGCGTCAGACTACGTATCGAGCGCAACAGGCTCACGCTACAGCGCCGGCGCTCGCTGGTTCCATTGGATTACGGCGGTGCTGATGTTCACCGTCATCCCGCTCGGCTGGATCTTCGGCGCGTTCAAGACCAAGCCCGGCCATCCCGACACGTTCGTCGCACCGTTCCCCGGCACGCCGGACGATTATGCCGCGGGCCACATGACCGTCGGCCTCGTGCTCTTCGCGATCGTCACCGCACGCATCCTCTACCGGATCTTCAACGCGCCGCCGCCGCTGCCAGGGGCCGTCTGGGAGCGCCGCCTCGCGCATCTGACGCACGGGCTGCTGTACCTCGTGCTGATCGTGATGCCCGTGTCCGGCTACATCATGTCCTCGGGCGACAAGCCGCCGATCAGCTTCCTCGGCCTCTTCGACGTGCCGAAAGCGCCGATCTCGCCGAGCCAGGGCAAGATCGCCGCAATCATCCACGTGCTGATCACGCAATTCGTGCTCTACGCCCTGATCGTCCTCCACCTCACCGGCACCGCCTGGCACCTGTTCGTGCGCCGCGATGGCGCGCTCAGCCGCATGCTGCCGCACCAAGCCAACGAGATCGAGTGAAGCGGCGCCGACGCTCCAACGACGCTGCGGCCTCAGGCGAGATCGAAGACGACCTTGACGCAGCCGTCCTTCTTGTCGCGAAAGGTCTTGTAGAGGTCGGGGCCGTCGGCGAGATCCTTACTCTTGTGGGTGACCATCGACGTCATGTCGATTTTCCCATCCTGGATGAGCCCGGTGAGTTTTTCGAGGTAGCGCTTCACGCTGGTCTGGCCGCTGCGGATCGTCAGGCCCTTCTGCACGACGGAACCCATGTCGAGCGGCACCGGGCCGCCGTACACGCCGGGCACCGACACAGAGCCGCCGGGACGAACCGCCTTGATCGCCTCGTTCAGCACGTACGGCCGCTGCGTGGACGATCTCAAGGTCTCCTGCACCTTCGAGATCGCACCCGCGATGCCGTGGCCGCCGGTCGCTTCCATGCCGACGCAATCGATGACCCCGTCGGCGCCTTCGCCCTTGCTGATCTCCTTGATGCGCTCGTAGACGTCCTCGTTCTCGAAATCGACGATGTCGGTGGCACCCATCTTCCTTGCGAGCGCGATGCGCTCGGGCACCGTCTCGATCACGACGATGCGCTCGGCGCCCATGATCTTGGCCGACTGTATCGCGAACAGGCCGACCGGTCCGGCGCCCCAGATCGCGATGATTTCGCCGCCTTGGATCTGGCACTGCTCGGCGCCCTGCCAGCCCGTCGGCAGGATGTCGGTGAGGAAAAGAAGATGGTCGTCGCCCATGCCTTCCGGCGCGACCATCGTCGAGGTGTCGGCCATCGGAATGCGCACGTATTCCGCTTGGCCGCCCCAATAGCCGCCGGTCATGTGCGAGTAGCCGTAAAGCCCAGCCGTCGGGTAGCCGAACGTCTGTGCCGCCATCTCGCCGTTGCGGTTCGACCGTTGGCAGCAGGACCAATTGCCCATCTTGCACTGGCGGCATTCGCCGCAGGTGATCTGGAACGGGACGACGACCCGCTGGCCCTTCTTCAGCTTGTGGCTCGGGTTGCCGACCTCGACCACTTCTCCCATGAACTCGTGCCCGAGCACGTCGCCCTTCTCCATGGTCGGCATCTGGCCGTCCATGAGGTGCAAGTCGGATCCGCAGATGGCGCAGCTCGAGACCTTGATAATGACGTCGCGAGCATCTTCGATCGTCGGATCGGCCACGGTATCGCAGCGAATATCGCCTTTGCCGTGCCAACATAATGCGCGCATGACGTTGTCCTGTCATTTGATGTAGACAGTCTGGGCAGTAGCAGCCCGGTCCATCGTCAAAACGATTGGCAGCCGTTTCGTTCCTACGCAGAGCGAGTATCTGCCGCACACGCAAAAACATTGTCGTTCACGACAGCATTTGACATGCCTACATGGGGGAACGCGTGCGTCGTAGCATTTTAATGAACAGAAGCCGGCTCGTCGATCCATCGCGGTGGGCAATCGCTTGAAGCTTCGCCGGCCGACACCGCGCCCGCGAGGCCGCGACCGCGAGGCCGTGAAGATGGATGAATTCTGGATCGAGCCGCTGGCGATCGATGGCGACACGCCACCATACGAGCCTGCTTCAACGCGTTCAGCGTCAGGATTGCGATCGAGCGGAAGGACGGTCAGCCGATCACGAAACAGGATGCTCGGGTCGCGTGTGACGCGGTCGTATCGCGGATGCCGCAGCAGGCTCTGCGCCAAGACGAGCGCGCCTGCGGTCGGGGCCCTGCGGCACGAGGACACCTGCCGTCCGATCGCGCAGACGCAAGAGGCCCAGTAACAGCCGGGCGATCGCCATTTGTGATGGAAGCTGGCGTGGGCAGATGGGCTTGCAGCTCAGCCGCGGGCTCGCGGCCTGGACCGCAGCGTGCGCTTCGCCGAAGAACGAGGCTGCACCAATCCGGCGCGCCACCGCCTCGGGTATCGACAAGGCAGGAGCCCATCTGCCGGTTTCGCGAAGCCTGCCGGCGTCCCACAGGCAGCGCAGCCGACGCTGCACCAAGCAGCGCATGACCACCCGCGTTGTCGTCTCCAGACGATCGTCGCAAGGACTTTCAGGAATCTCGCAGCGCCGCCGTATCGTGTCCGCGACTCCGCCGGTGGCCCGCCCTTCGAGCCGACCAGAGGTGACGACGACGATGGACGGATCGTGCCGAACCACGAGATCACGCTCGACGATCGCATCGATGAAAGCATGATCTTCGCCGGTCGGCTTGTCCGGCATGCCGCCAACCAGTTCGTAGGCTTCGAGCGTGACCGCGATCGTCGCGCCCGATTTCGACCAATGGCAGGGCCACGGATTGCCAGGTGCAGGATCGAGCCGGGCGCAAATCTCGGCCAGCATCGTCTCGTAGGCGCCCTCCCGCCGCCCGCGGGCGTGCAGCGCGCTCGGTAGTAAAGCGGCCTCGTCGGGATCGAGGGCGAGACGTCCCGCCACCGCGGCGGCGCCTGCTTCGATCGCGGCGAGGTTACGGGCGACCCAATCCGAGGCGACGCGGCTGTCGGC
The DNA here is from genome assembly GCA_965277735.1 of Beijerinckiaceae bacterium. GTDB lineage: Bacteria > Pseudomonadota > Alphaproteobacteria > Rhizobiales > Beijerinckiaceae > RH-AL1. Next base: position 20,307 of record CBDIDO010000003.1, on the reverse strand, counting down.
ATCCGTCGTCATGAGCACGCCGCCGCCCCGCACACCCGAGCGAAGCCACGCCGCGGCAGCTTCCATGGCAACGCGTCGCGCCCAGCCCGCGGAAGCCTCCGGGTGCGTTTGCTCGATCACTCTCACGGCAAACGGGGAGCAGGACGCAGCGACGACGTCTGCGGTGCGATCCGTGCAATTGTTCAGGAAAAGGAGGATGCCGAGCGCGCCGGGCGCGATACCGGATTGCGCGGCAAGCGCCGCCAGGCACGCGCCGATGCGCTCTTCCTCGTTGCAGACAGGGATGGCGACGATCGTCGTCGGGACATCGTGCCGCGATCCCATAGTCTCTTCCACCAGCGCCGCTCCATCCCCGGCGCTCAAGCCGCACGACGTTGCGCGGTTCCCTTCGCAGCCGCGACATTGTGGATATGGTCGGAAGTCGTGCTACGGCTCGGCCGGAGAGGGACACAGGCGGATGCGCGCGCAAGCCTCGATGCGTCCTCGATGAGCCGATCGCCATGGCGACCGGCCGCGGCCGTGGATGGCCGGATCTCCTTCGGGCTCCTGTTCGCCTCGCTCTACGGAGCCTACGGCACGGAATCGCCGTTCTTCCCGTCGTTCCTGGCCGCACGCGGGTTGTCGCCGGTCAGTGTCGGCGTGGTCCTCGCCATCGGCACCATCATGCGTCTCGTCGTCGGGCCGATCGCCGGCCTCCTGGCCGATCGCTTCGGCGTTGGGCGCGTCCTGGCGGCAAGCCTGTTCGGCTCCGGCCTGTTCATGCTGCTCTACCTCGTCGGCTTCGGCTTTTGGCCGCTGCTCCTTGTCTGTCTTCTCCATTCCGTCACGACATCACCGCTGACCGCGCTCGCCGACGCCATTGCGTTGCGCGCCAGCGATCGCGGGGCTTTCCCCTACGGACTTATCCGCGGCATCGGCTCGGCTGGTTTCATCGCCGGCACGCTGGCGAGCGGGCTGCTCGTGCAGCACTTCGGGCTCGACGCGATCATCGTCATCGCCGGCGTCCTCTTCGGCGTCGCCGCAATCCCCGTTGCAAGCCTGCCCGACGGCACCATGGCCCCCGGCGCGCTGGCGCGGCACGCCATCACGACGCTGCTCGCGATCCCGGCGTTTCGCGCGATCCTCGTGCTCGCGGGCCTCGTCATCGGCAGCCACGCGATGCTCGACGGCTTCGCCGTGATCCAGTGGCGCGCCGCCGGCATCAGCGCGCCAACGATCGGACTTCTCTGGTCCGTGGCGGTCGCATCCGAAGTCGTGGTTTTCGCATTGCTTGGGGCGCCGCTTCTCGCGCGGTTCGGTCCCGCCCGTTGCGCCGCCGGCGGTGCCGTCGCCGGCGTGGTCCGTTGGGGCGTGCTGGCGCTCACAACGGACATTCCTTTTCTGGTGGGGACACAGCTGCTGCACGGACTCACGTTCTCGCTCGTGCATCTCGCGTGCATGCAGGTGATCGCGCGGCGCGTGCCGGACGCGCTGGCGGCGACCGCACAGACGATCTACGGCACCTTGATCCTAGGGATCGCGTCCGCGGCCCTCACCGCTCTCTCGGGACAGCTCTACAGCACGGTCGGCGCCGCGGGCTTCTGGCCGATGGCCGCGATCTGCCTCGTCGCAATCCCCTTTGCGTTCAAGCTGCCCGGCAAAGAGGCGGCGGCGCCGACAATAGTCTAGCAAGTCGTTCGACGTGGTCGGCCGGCTGTCGCTAATCGACCGGTTCGAGTGTCCGGCGCGACGCGGCTGCGTACGATCGCCCCAACGCAGACGGTTTTTGCGATGATGAAAGCGCCTGCGCTCATAGCCGGCTTGGTCTGTCAGCAAGGCGGACCTTCGAGATTTTGAGCGCAAGCGCCGAGGCGCTTCGTCAGTTTGCACGGCGTCCATACGGTCGCAGCCTCTTACGCCGTCAAAGTAAGGCTGCCATCTCATAGCAGGTCAAACCCCATGAGGCTCGAGATGGTCCACTTCGTTGAGCGCGCGCTGCCGATATTTTTGATGCTGGCGAGGTCGGTTCCATGCTGTTCTATCGCGAAGAGATAGATCGGCTCGAACCGGCCCTTTTGAGAGTGCGCTCGAGATTCGGCAGGCCGTCGTCAGGAGCTTGATTGGGCACACTAGCAATAGCCGTGTGGTGGTTTGCCTTGTTATCAATGCGGAGGAGAGTGAGAGGTCGATGGCGAAGCTGAGCTTGATTACACTCAATCGCGATCGCAGCGACCACCTCTTGCGTTGTCTTGAAGGTGTGACAAGAAGTCAGCGCGCACCGGATCAGAAAATCGTCGTGGCGATTGGCGGCGGCGAGCAGGCCGTTCCGCCGGATGTCACCGTTGCGCCGTCGCTCGGCGACGGTTTGGCGCTAGCGCGAGCTCGGAACACCGGGCGGCAATCCGCGGACGGAGACGTCCTGGTCTTTCTTGATGTCGATTGCATTCCTTCGCATGATCTCATCGGCGCGCTCGAGGCCGCGGTGCTCGAAAACGACGGCTTGATTTGCGGCGAGATCTTCTACCTCACGCAGACCGTCGAAAGCGGTTGGACAGAGCAGGCGCTGCGTCGCCGGGGCGTCAACCATCCAGCGCGATGCTTTCCGAAAGGCGGCGTCGTGGCAGCGCCTGACCCTGGCTTGTTCTGGTCGCTCGCTTTCGCTGTAAGGGCGGACACGTACGACCGGCTGGGCGGCTTCGACGAAGGATTTGTTGGCTACGGAGGCGAAGATACCGACCTGGCTTTTCGAGCCGCTGCGGCTGGCGTGCCAATCCTCTTTCAAGGAACGGGCTGTGCTTTTCATCAGCGACACGCTGCCTGCGATCCGCCGCTGCCGCACTGCGCCGACATAGTTCGCAATGCTCTCCATTTCCACGCCAGGCACGGCGTTTGGCCGATGCGTGGTTGGCTCGAGGCGTTTGCAGCCATCGGCGTCGTAAGCTTCAATGGCGTGGCACTCTCCTTAAGTCGGCCGCCGACAGAAGCAGAGATTTCCGCTCACAGCGTGCCACCCGACCGGCCATTTTGACTGGCACGATTCGCGATTAGGCTCTCGATGACCGCAGCAGCCCTATCGGCGGCCAAAGGATCATGCCGCGACGCCAACCTGCCCGGATCGATGGCGCAAGCTTCTTCCAAGACACCGGGCCATTGATCCGGCAAAGGCCAGCTTTCGCGCACGACTGCCATCTTGTGCCGAGCAAGATGGCGCGCCTTGCTGCGCTGCTCATCGAAGGCCCGATCCTCGGGAAGACAGACGAAACGCTTCGCATGAGCCGCAACATCCGCGAGAAGGCCGTCGCCGCAACCTCCTACGACCACATCGGCCTCAGACAGGTGTAAGCTGAGGTCCGCGCACCATCCGTGCAAAGCGAGATTGGCAGGGAGGTCGCCCCCCTCTGGGATCCCTCCGAACACTTGCCAATCCCAGGCTGGTGTTGCGCGCGCCGCCGCGCCAATCGCTTCGATCATCAGAACGGACGCGCCACCCTGCCCCATCACCACAGCTATGCGGCTCGGCTTCGAAGGGGCCGGACGTTGGGGGCGGACGCGCCCAATGAAGCCGACATAGATCGTTTTGTCGCGTATCCATTGCGGCATGTCGCGATCATCGAACTCGGCGGGAAACGGCGCGATCAACAGTTCGGCGGCGCGAAACGCCTCGAGATGAGGTGTATCGGTTCGGCGCCCTGCTAGACGCACCAACACCACCGGCAGCGACATCAGCCGGGCAAAAAGAGCGATCTCGCAAGAGACGTCGACGACAAGGCAGGCCGGATTATTCTGCGCGATCCATGCCGCCAGCAAGGCCATCCGCTCGCGCACGTTTGCAGCATCGAGCGGAGCGTAGTGAAACGCGTTCGGTCGCGAGCTTTCCCCATCGGCACCAGAGAACGACGCAGAGATGCGGTCGTCCGGCAATCTGAGGATTGTCGCATCAGATTCGTCGCCTGGAAACGTTCCGATGAGGGTGCATCGGCTTCCAAGTTTTGCCTGGATTGCGCGCGCCCGGACCAGATGCCCCTGACCTTGGTGGTGGACGTAATACCCGATCGAGCGGCGCGCGGCGCCTTCAGCTCGCATCGGCGTCGTCGAGCAGGCTATCGCGATGGTGGGCTTCCTCGTCGGCAAAGATGAGCGTGCGGTAGAGCGCGACATAGCGGGCAATCATGAGATCGTTGCCGAAGAGTTCGGCCCGCGCCCGGCAGGCATGGCGGTCAAGGGAGAGCGCCAACACGATCGCCTGAGCCAATCCGGCGACGTCATTCGGCGCGGCGAGCACGCTGCATTTGGCGTCGAGAATGTCTGCGAGCGCGCCGCGAGCGAAGCCGGCAACCGGCGTTCCGCAGGCAAGCGCTTCGACGACCACGAGGCCGAACGGCTCTTCCCAGCAAGGCGTGCAGACAAGAACGGATGCACGCGCAAGCATCGCGGCCACTGCCTCGTGGGTTAGATGCCCGAGGTAGACGGCCTGCGCTCCTAATCGCGGCTCTATCTCGTTCAGCCAGTAGCGCTGATCCACGACAGGGCCGCAAATCTTCAGCATGATGCCAGCCCCGCGGGCAGCATCGATCGCCAGATGAAGACCCTTCTCCGGAAGAATGCGGCCGCACCAGAGCCCAAAGCCCGGATCGGCACGCGTCGCATTGAAACGAAATCGCGCGAGATCCACACCGTTGTCGATGACGATCGGCTCCCTCGGCAGATCGGGCCATTGCAGCGAGAGCGCAGACGAAACCGACACTAAGGTGACGTTTCTCGATGCAGCGTTCATCGCTTTCTCGAAAGGCGCGAATGGCGGACAATGGAGCACGGCGACCATCGGCGCTGGAATAGCAGCTGCGGCATCCATTGGCAGAAAGTGAAGCGCGTTCAAGTGGACGATATCGAACGCTTCGGAACGAAGAGCATCGATAATAGCCGCGTAAGCGGCGGCCTCGGAGCGATCGGCGATGTCCGCGACAAGCTCGCCGGTCGGCGCACACACTGCGCGAAGGCAACGCGCACATGAGCCGACTGCCGCGAACAGGACGACGTCGTGTCCGACACGTTCCAAGCCTGCAACCAGGTCAGCCGTGTGCGCCTCGAGACCCCCGGCGAACGGCTCGACGATCGGATATTTCAGGTGGGCAACGACGGCAATTCTCATCGCGCGTCCATTGAGCGCAATGACCAAGTCAGGTTCGATGACAACACGGCAGTCACTCAACACGCGGTGTTGGGTCGTGACCTTTCAACGCCTCGCCAGAAAGATGAAAGATTGTCGCGTGACAAAGAGACGTACTCGTTTCGTAGTCGCTGTTATCGTCGAACGCTATCAGCCGGCGTTGCGGAAGCGGTTTCCGAATCCCGCGTCAGCACGCTTATCGACACGCGTTTTATCCGGCCCAACAAACATTGCCTCTTCAGAGCTTGCCGGCTCGCCGGGGTCCGGCCGCGTACCAGGTTGCAACATGCTTTCGCGTCCCTGTGTCTTAAAAGGCTGCCTTCCGTTCGAACCGAAATCGAGCTGGCCGCTTGGTGCAGGTACTCTGTAGGGGTACCCTCATCAGGAGATCAAATGTTTTATTTTGACAAGAAGCTTCAATACCCGGTCAAGGTGGAGGCGCCCGATCCGATCTTCGCCCGGATGCTTCAACAGGCGATCGGCGGCATCGAAGGCGAAATTCGCGTGTGCATGCAGTACTTCTTCCAGGCCTGGGGTGCCCGCGGTCCGACGACCAAGTACCGTGACATGCTGCTGCATACGGCGACCGAAGAGATGGGCCACATCGAAATGCTCGCGACCGCGGTGGCGATGAATCTCGAGACCGCTCCGTCATCGGTGCAGGAGGAAGGTGCCAAGGACAAGGTCGTCGGCGCCATGATGGGCGGCGAAAACCCGCGCCACGTCATCGAGGGCATGCTGCACCGCCACGTGCTGTCGACCGGCATGGCGGCTTACCCTGCGAACGCGGACGGCGTGCCGTTTGACATGTCGCACATCTATGCGAGCGGCAATCTGGCTGCCGACATGTACTGCAACGTCGCCGCTGAATCGACCGGCCGCGTGCTCGCTGTGCGCCTGTTCAATGCCACGCACGATGCCGGCATGAAGGACATGCTGCACTTCATGATCGCTCGCGACACGATGCACCAGCAGCAATGGCTTGCCGTCCTTGAAGAACTCGGCGGTCACGAGGGTACTCTGCCGATCCCCAACAGCTTCCCCCAGGAGGAGGAGCACGAGAAATACAATTACAATTTCTTCGCCTGCGCTCACGACGGTGAGAAGCCCGAGAAGGGCCGCTGGACCAACGGCCCGTCGATCGACGGCAAGGGCAAGTTCACGATATTCCAGAACAAGCCGCTCGGCGAAGAGCCCGTGCTTGGCCCAGCGCGGCCGGACAGCGGTGCGGAAACGCAGCAGATCGGGTAAGGACCATGGTGACGGACGGCGAAACCCGTCCGTCGCCGGAGACTCGAAAGGTTCGATGAAGACGTCCCTGTTCGAAGATGGAAAGCTCTTGCTGCGCAGGAGCCCTGAAGATCGCAAGCCGCTGATCGAGAGGCTGAACCGCATCGAGGGGCAGGTTCGCGGTCTCAAGGCGATGATCGAGGACGACCGTTATTGCGGCGACGAGCTGCAGCAGATCAAGGCCGCCATCGCCGCGTTGCGACGCGTGGCGATGATGATCTCGGAGCAGCACATCGCCGCTGCCGCCGACGGCCTCGCCGACAAGAAGCTTAAGGACACGGCGAACAAGGATATCATGCGCATCCTCAGCGAAGCGCTCAATATCTGATCCGCGAGTTCCGCCGCCGCCGATGCGGCGCTGGTGGCAAGAAGGACCACAAGGGCATCATCTCATTGAGCCCGAGCCAACGAAGCTTACGTTCGCCAGGGGTGCTCGGGAAGCTCCGCGACGCCAAGGACATCCACGCCCGCTTGCGCAACGGCCTCGTCGTTCTCGACGGAACTGCCGCTGACATCGATCGCGCCCACGAGAACGCCGTGCTCATCCACGATCGGCAAGCCGCCGGGGAACGTGATCAGACCTTCGTTCGAATGCTCGATGCCGAACAGCGAGCCGCCTGGCTGTGACAGCTTCCCGATGGCGCCGGTTGGCATGCCGAAGAACACCGCGGTCTTCGCCTTCTTTGTCGCGATGTCGATCGACCCGACCCATGCGTCATCCATGCGCAGAAACGCTTTCAGGTTCGCGCCAGAGTCGACGATCGCGATGCACATCTGCGTCTTGAGCTCGAGCGCCTTCTTTCGAGCGCCCTGGATCGCTGCCTCGGCGTGCTCCATCGTCACATGCATGCTGCTGCTTCCTCTTCCCGGCCGATTGGTAATCCTCGGCGGAGCAAGTGCAATCAGCTAAAAGTCGTCTTTGGTCTTTGGTTGACGAAAGCGCGAAGCTCAGCCGACTGAGCCATCGACAAGGATCCCACGTGGCAAACATTGATCGCGAGCTTCTACGAGACCTCGATCGCCATCTCCGAGGTCCGCAGGTTGATGCGCCCCGGACGGCGCCCGAAGCGCATATGCCCGCGCGAGCCGATATCTCCGGCGTCCTTGAAGCGATCGAGTTTGCGGCGTCGTCCATGAACGCGACGGCAGAGCACATCGAGCAGTTGGAAGCTCACAGCCAAGCCTTCGAAGCGGCGAACCAGGAACTTGAGGCCCAGAATCGCCAGCTGACGGTGCAGCTTGGCGAAGCGATTCACTTCCTGTCCTCTGCAGCTCTCGGCTTCATGTCGGTGCTGTCTGGAAAGGCGCTGCGCGACATGTGGAGCGAACGCTCACCCGACTATCCTCTGCGATGACAATCGCTCGGCTTCTGCGAAGCTCGCTGGTCTCTGGCGCGGCCGGCGCCTGCACCTCAACTTTAGCCCTCGCTCTGGTCGCAAGGCTTGAGAGACATGGTGCAGCTCAGCCGCTTAACGCGACAAGCCATTGGCTCAACGGAGACCGCGCCGCGCGCCGGACGAGCGTCGATCTTCGGCACACCGGCGTTGGGTTAGCAACGCACGTCGCGGCGACCATCTTTTTGTCGGCCTTCTTTGAGGCATGGCTGGTCCGCCGGCCTCTCCGCGCTTCCCGCTATGCCGCTGATGTGGTGGGCCGTACCTGCGCGGTCGCGGCGCTGGCCGCGGTCGTCGACTACACGATCACCCCGCGGCGCTTCACGCCTGGTTGGGAACTCGTGCTCTCGAAACAAGCGATGGCCGCCACATACGTAGCGATGGCCGCCGGGTTTGCCGCTACTCGGTTGCAGTCGAGCCGTCGGGGTCGACGATTTGCTCTCTCCGCCTGCTAACCTGCGACGTCGTCGTGCGCGTATCACGCACGCTCTGTCGGTTAGGAGCAATTTGACGGTCGGCGTTGCAGCTCTAGTTTGGGGACATGGATCGTTCTGAATCACCGTCGCGTTGAAGCGCATCTCAAATCTGTTACGGATTTCGGCCTGGGTCGTCACCTGCCTTTCCACGATACCTGGGCTATCCGAAGTCCAATCGGCAGCCGATCAAATTACAGAAGCTGCACAGACGATCGATAACGCCGCATCCCGTTACGTCTTCTGAACGATTGCATCGCTGCTGAGGCGACACCCGCTAATTAACATCGATGTGAACGAACCGTTGGGTCGAGAAATGCTTTGAATCCCGTGGAAACGCAACCTCCCGACCCAACCTCCGCGAAAGCCATCGCCGTTGCACTTGTCGCCGTAAGCAAGTCGATTTTGGCACTGTGTCCCGACTTCCGAAAAAATCTTGTGCAATGCCTCGCGTCCGCGGAGAAGGCGGGGCTTCCGGCTGACGATTTGGCCCTGCTGCGCCTTATGGTGAAGTCGGCGTCTGACGAGGCAGACCCGATAGTCTAATCCTCCTAGCTTCGGAGCCCAAGCGTTCAGGGTCGCTTGCCATCTGGGCGAGTTATCGGCCTCGCCGCCAAGATTGGCCGCTCGTCCCAAGATCGCGGTCGACGTTGGCTTATGCTAAAGAGGCTTGGCATAAGGTCGCGAACTCACGAACGTTGAAATTACAGGGGTTTCTTGATTTTCAACCCAAAACCAAAACAACGGGCGTTATCTTGTGTCATTTGGTAGTCTCGCAACTTCGGGAGCGATGACTATGGTTTCAAAACTTTATGACATTGACGCCTCAAAAGCCCGTATTGCGGAGCTGAAAAGCCATATCGCTGCCCAGCGTCAGTACATCGGTGCTCTCCCCTTGGAGGGGCGACAGTCAGCGCAGGAGCGCCTCGAAACTTTGAAGTCGATGCTCGAAATTTCCGAGAAAACGGATTTCCTTATTGGGCAGGTGGTCGCATCTCGAGATAATGATGGCTTGGAAGCCGTCATCACACCACCACCTTAAGCCTAACTCGCGGCTCGCGTCGTTCTCTGCCTCGACTTGAACCTGGGTCACCGAACTTTCTGCCATATAAGCGTAACGATGCTGATCTTGCCGTCCGTCGACGCTGGCGCTGGCTTCGTCGTGTAGATCAACTGGTCGCCGTCGCGCTTCACATCGCGAACGGTCTTCGTCCCCGTCCATACCTCGTTCCAGGAAGCGTCGATCGTATGGGTAATCGTGTCGCCTGAGATCGAGAAGGTACCGCTGTAGGCGACCATGGTTTTGAAAAGGGCGATGCGGTCTGCGTCCGTCGTCTTCCCAATGCTTTCCGGCTTCGGGCGCTTGTCGTGTACAATGAGGACGATCATCCGGCCATCGCGACCGTACACGATGGTGCCAGTGGGATGCTCACCGTAGGTGCTGCTCTCCTCACCCGTAGCCACGACCTTGCGGGTGCTGCTCACAAGGGTCCAGGTGCCGACCACGTCGTCACGCTCCAGAGCCAACGCGAAAGGTGACGACAGGGCTAACAGGAGCGCAGCGAAAAAGAGACGCATGAGATAATCCTTCGATGTCAGCCGAAGCATTACTCGAGGGCAGTTGCACCTTCTCTTCGCATTTAGGCGAATGGCCTTTATCGGCGCGGTGCTCCCGTTCACGCTTCCACGTTGCGAGTACGAGATCCGGGAAGCGCGACGTCGAATCATGCACGAGGTTACGTGGGACGGCTACTGGTCCGCACCCGTAAAGGGCCCGTCGACGACATAGGCGGACACGACCCACTGCGGCACGACCGGCGGCTTGTCGACGAGCGACGGGAGGCAGGGACGGATCCATTGCGGCAGCGGCTCCAAAGAGGCCGGCCTGGCGCGGGTCAACGGGCAAGGGCGACGACGGCGCGATCGGAGACGGCATCGCGTGGCGCGTCGGTTTTTCGCTTACTCGGGCGCCGCGGTGGAGAGGCCATTCGGCAACAATGGCATCACCTCGTTAAGCTTAAGCTAGCGCTCCCGGTCTGCCGCCTCTTTCACTTTTCGACTTGTCCTCGCGCCCGCTGCACGGCCGCTGCGCATGCCGTCTCGTCGCCTTTGCCAAGGGCGACCTTGGCATCGTTGAGAGCGACCTTTGCCTGCATGGCTTGATCCCCGGTGCCCTGGCCAGCTTGCGGAGCCTCTCGGCGAGCGGCTGTAGCCTGGCCCCCTGAGGACGTCGCGATCGACGCCGTTGTTTTTTGCTGACTGGCGGCTTCAAGCTGATCGATGTCGTCTTTGCAGCCGGCGCGTACGGTGCCTGCGGTCGCCACCAGTACAGCGATGGCAAGAAATGCTCGAAGTCTCATGGCTCCTCCTGATCGACGACCTCAGAAGCGACTTTGCGTGGCCACCGTTCCTCAGCATGGCTTCGTTCTTTTTTGACATCCTATTGTTCGACACCAGCGTACCATTCCGCATAGGGCGTGTTGCGCGCCATGCGCCGCGTATAGTCCGGCGCTCCGTCATCCCACCAGACCGGTCCGCGCTCGCCGAGAGCGACCTTAGCGCGATCGACGGCTGCGCGGGCCGCTGGCAGGTCGCCGTTCTGCTTTCGCTTGATGCGGCCAATTGTGCGCCGCGCTTCCATAAGTTCTTTGGTTAGCCGCGAACGGTCGGTGTCGGCGAGGCCCGGGTTCGTGCAGCGCCACAGGCGGCCACGCACGACGAAGTAGCGGCCATCAGGCGTAACCGGATGCTTGGCGGTCACGCGTCGTTGGCGCCGCTGTCGTGGAGCCGCTCGAGTTCAGCTGCGAGCTTCTCCCGTGGCCAGGTTGCCGGGTCATCCTGCCGCCGCTCTCGGAAAGGATGCCAACGCCAGCCAAGCACGTCGTCTTCGACAGGCAGCAGCGTCCGCGCATCAGTCCATCCAAGGTACGGCCAGTGAACCGCATCAAGCTTGGCGACCATGCCGCGCTCGTCGTCGACGAGGATCTGCACTTCGTCGCCTGGCGGTGGCAGCGGTTCGAGCTTGAAGAGGGCGCGAAACTGCGCGTCCCGCTCGGCCGCGACGCGCTTCACCGGGCGCCTTGCCAAAAGCGTTCCGGCAATCAAGATCGCGACGTTAACGCCGACCACCAGGCCGATGAATGAACCTGCGCTCACCGCCGAATTCCGCGCCGCGGGGACCATGCCGGCGATTCAGGCAATCGCCAGCCCAGGACATCAGCATCGACAGCCGTCATCGTCGCGGCGTTCGCCCAGCCCGATCCAGTCCATAGGCAGAGGAACGGCAGCGTATACGTGCCGACGTGGTCCTCGCAGAGAAGCTGAACCCTCAAGCCGTCGTCGGGCGCCCGATCGGAGATGAATTCGGCAATCCGCTCGGCGCGTAGGGCCATGGGTCATCCTGAAATAGATTTGACAATGCTCCGATCATGCGTCGCTCTGCCGAGCACGGCAAGCAGCCTTCGGAGTGTCGCAGTGGTCGAACAGCTAAACGCATGGGCCTTGGCCGCCCTGGTTGGCGGCTCGCTGATTTTTGTGGCACCCGCCTCGGCGCAGGCGCTGAAGGGCGCAGGCACCTGCAACGACGAGTACAAGGCAAACAAGGCCGCGATCAAAGCCGCCAAGGAGAAGAAGGGCGACTTCGTCGCCGCCTGTCGCGCGCTTCCCCCGGGCACGGCGACGCCGATCGCCGGCGCCGCGCCTGCGTCCCCCGCAGCGCCCGCCGGTCGAACGTCTGATGTCGGGACCTACAAGACCGCCGGCCAATGCGATGACGAGTACAAGCAGGCGAAGGCGGCGCTGGGAGCAGCTAAGGAAAAGAAGAAGGATTTCGTCGCGGCGTGCCGCTCGCTTCCGCCTGGCGCCCCTACGCCGATCAACGGCGGCGCTGTAGCGCCCGCTCCTGCGCCCGTCCCGACTCCCGCACCGAGTTCAGCCCCCGCGCGGCAGGCTCCTCCGCCGGTCGCTCCTCAAGCTCCCGCGCCGGCACCAAGATCTCAGGCGCCCGCGCCGCAGACAGCTGGCGGTGGTGAGAGCGCTTGCTCGAACGGGTACGCGCATCTTCCAGCGTCGCACACCGCAGTCCAATTCTGCACGGACGCCGAGGCCCAACGACGATGCCCAGGCACAGCGGTTGTCTGGGTCAACACGAAGTCTAAGATCTACCATAAGGCCGGATCGAACACGTACGGGCACACGAAAGTCGGCGCCTACATGTGCGAGAGCGACGCGACTGCCGAAGGAGACCACCCGTCGGGCAATGGGCACTGAGGCCGGCGTCAGCGGCGAGGCCGAGGCTCAAGGAGGTGCGGTGATCGACGTGCAAAGCCACTTTTCTTGTCACACTACTGATTTGTATTTTTCTCAGAGCACGTCGGCTACCGCCACCTTCAAGAACTCCTCGTAATGCCCAAGTAGGTCGGCCGGATCGTCGTAAATTGCAACGCATCCCGCCTTCAGCAGATCGGCATCCGAAAACCCACCACTGCGGACGCCGATCGTGCGCAGCCCGACCCTGCCGGCCGCATCCGCATCGTAAGGGGTGTCGCCAATGACAACGGCATCGCCGGGCGCGATCTCGGGCAACCGGTCCAGCGCGGCCTGGAAGATATCGCCGTGCGGCTTCGATCGCTCGGCGTCGTCGGCCGAGGTCTCTTCCTCGACCAGATCAGCAATGTCGGCCTTTTTCTTATAAGTCTCGAGCTCATCCCCCTTGGCCGAGGACGCTAGCGCAATCTTGAGGCCGTCGGCGCGCAGACGTTCGAACAAAGCGCGCACCTTCGGGAACGCTTCGATTTTCGAGAGCAATCGCTCCTTGATGATCTCGGCTCGACGAGCGTTGATTTTCTCGCCCTGCGTGTCGAGCTGCTCCTTTGACAGGAAGACGGGAAGGAGCTGGTCGCCACCCTTTCCGATTTGCCCGCGTAGCTCCTCGAACGCGATGTCGTGCCCAAAGGCACCGAACGCCTCCTGCCACGCTTTGGCGTGGATGGCGACGCTGTCCACCAGCGTCCCGTCGACATCGAAGATGACTGCCTTGATCATGCATGCTCCTGCCCGCCACGAACCATTGGTGACCAAGATGGGTCCGTGCGCGTGAAGAAAAGGGCGAGTGGTTGCGTATGAGGAGTGTGGGCGGTTGGCGGGAGCGACCGGCGCGGCGCGGCCGATGCGCCATTCGAGATCGCACGCGCGTGTGCATCCCTGAAAACGTTTCGTTCGATTGCTTTCTTGTCATTTGGATTGCACATTTATGACAAGGCCGACCAGCGGTCGCGTGCGGACCGAAGATGCTGCATCTCAACCTGAAGACACTGGCGGCGTCCCGAAACATCGATGTACGGGAGATCACCTACTACGAGCAACGCGGGATGCTGACTTCCGATAAAGTTGGACGCGAGCGAATTTACGACACGTACTCCCAACGAATGCTCGATTTCATATTGATGTGTCGCCGCCTCAGATTTGGCTCTCCTGAGATCGCAAATTTTCAAAGAACTGAAGAAGTGGTGCGGAAGCTTCGCGACCCGCGAGTTGCAATTCGTGTCTGGAATTTTCTCAGTGAAGCAACTGTCGCGCGGCAGATCGAAAAGCTGGGATTGCAACGAGACTTTCTCGTTTCGGCAATCAAAGAGTTGTCTTATTGACTTCAGCACATTCAGCCGCGTCGGAGCACGACAAGTAAGCTTGCCATAGTGAGCGCCTCCATCATGAGTTGCGATCGCTTTTCGTTAATCCCACTCGTCCGGCCGCCATTCTAGGGCCGATCGCACGTTCACCGATAATTCGATGTCTGCGTCCATCCAGGTGGCCTTCCCAGCCATCAGCCTCCGGCAGGCCTCGACCGCATCCTTCCGGCTCGAGCACTTCTCGTGCTCAGCAGTGATGTGCTCCCAGAGGTGGGGGTAGGTCCGGTTGGCCCTCGCAATCTCAAGCACGGCGTACCACTCGCCGCGGCCGGTGCGATGGGCCGCTCGGATCTGCTCGCGACGCTTCGCTTCCTCGCTGATCCCCTGCCATAGGGCTTCATCCTGAAAGGTGCTCGAGCGGGACGCTTCAAAAGCAAGGCCTTTCAGCGCGCGCTCGGACAGGCCATCGAGGATACCGTTGATCTGGAAGACGCTGTCGACGAGACGCTGCAGAGCGTGCTTCGCCTCGTAGGTCAAAGGCGGCCGCTTCGGGTTCTTGCCCTTGACGCTGGTGACCTCGTCGGCCGGCCCGTGCACGCCAGGCCACAAGTCCGCGGCGATCCGATCGAGGTCCTCGGCGGACAGGGTCCAATTGTCCCGGGCTTCCTGCTCCTTGCGCTTGATCTCGGGCAGCAGGCTGACGACCCGGCCGGCTCGACCGCGGCGCGTCGCCTCCTCTGCGTCCACCCGCAGGCGGAAGCTGGTGTGGGCGTCGTCTTCGAGCCGTCCCTCTGCGTCGAACGTCCAGAAGAAGCCGCGGGCATCCATGATGCGGGCGGGCCGCCCGTCGTCGATCTCAAGGATGACCTGAGCAACGCGCTGCCGGGTCCCGGCAAATTCGGGCACAGCCTCGTCGGTGACGCCGAGATCGTTGGCGATGCGCTTCGGGATGCGGCGCAGCGAGCCATCATCGGGAAAGGCGTAAAAGCGGAAGGAGATGCCCATGGCAGAAGCCTAGGCCACCTTCGATTTGCGAAGAAGCTTCCCATACGCTTCCCATGTTCGGCTCTGGGAAGCGGCGACGCAGCGAAGATAGGCCTAACTTGTTGTAATGTCTGGTACCACCACCCCGGCTCGAACGGGGGACCTCTTGATCCACAATCAAGCGCTCTAACCAACTGAGCTATGGCGGCGGGAGACGGCGGGAACCTAAAAGCTCGATCCGGCGATTGCAAGGCCGTCCATGTCTCAAACCGCGCGGCGCGCGGCCAGCATGTAATTGCAGCCCATGTCCGAGGACAGAGACCATCGGTCGGTCAGCGGATTGTAGGCGACGCCGGCGGCATCGATGGGCGTGAGACCGGCGCGGCGCATGTGGCGGCGGAACTCGTCTGGCGTCACGAACTGGTGCCAGTTGTGCGTGCCGCGCGGCAGCCAGCGCAGCACGTATTCGGCCCCGACGATCGCCAAGGCCCAGCTCTTCAACGTGCGGTTCAAGGTGGCGCCGAACATCCGGCCGCCGGGCCGCACCATGGTGCCGGCATCGCGCACGAAGCCCGGCACGTCGCGCACATGCTCGATCACTTCCATGACCAGCACCGCGTCGAAGCGCTCGCCGGTGGCGGCCAGGGTCTCGACCGTGGTCGCGCGGTAGTCGATCGCGAGCTGCGCGGCCTGGGCGTGACGGGTGGCGACGGCGATGTTGTTCGTCGCCGGGTCGATGCCGACCATCTCGGCACCGAGCCGCGCTAGGCTCTCGCACAGGATGCCGCCTCCGCAGCCGACGTCGAGGATGCGCTTGCCGGCGAGCGGTGCCGCCGCCGTAGCCGGCGCCGCGTCGACGAGGAGCTTGGTGATCCAGGCGACGCGGACGGGGTTGAACTTGTGGAGCGCGCCCATCGGCCCGTTGGGGTCCCACCAATCGTCGCCGAGCCGCTCGTACTTCGCGAGGTCGTCCTCGTCGATCGTCGTGCGCGCGAAATCCGTCATGCCGTCTCCTGGGTCGGCGACAGTCTAGCACCGATGCCCGCGCGAGGGCCTGAGAGACGGGTGGCGCCCCCTGCGATTGCCACCCTGGGTGCCGCGGAGCCCTACAGCCTAAAGTCGTAGCGGCGAAAAGAGCACACCATTGTCGCCTTTTGCACGTTGGCCGTGAACAAGCCGGCAACTGGCCGCCGTGCTCGATTCTCAAATCAGGGCGGGGTCGGTAAGGTGAAACGATTCGGGGCGCGGCGGAATGGCGAGGCAAGGAGAATGCGGCTGCGGCAGGGGGGTGCCGGGTACGCGCGCATGCGTTTTGTTGCGGGGATGGGGCTCGTCTTGGGAACGGGACTGGCGGCGGTCGCGCCGTCGTCCGCCGAGGCCGCGCTTGCCGATCGCCTGAGCTTTCTCAGCGACGCGGGCAAGAGCCACGATTCCTTCCTGCTGTCGCTTCTCGTCGGATCGGTCCTGGTCACCGCGACCGTCGCGCTCCTCCACCTGAGCAGTCGTCGCCGCGCGGCCCAGCGCGAGACCTCGCTGACGCTCGCGCTGAGCGAAGTGCGGGCCGATCTCGATCGCGCCCAGACCTTCCTCGCCGCCGAGCCGCAGATCACTATCGCGTGGGGCCTCAACTCGGACGAGCCATATATCGAAGGCGATCCGGCGCTCGTCAGCGACGTGCCGATCCTGCGTCGCGTGCTGGGCTTCGGCTCGTGGCTGCCGCCGGAGCAGGCGCAGCAGCTCGATGGCCACGTCGCGTGGCTGCGCGAGCGCGGCGAAGGTTTTCGGATGCCGGTCGTCAGCGTCGGCGGCCGCCATCTCGAGACCGAGGGTCGCGCCGTCGCCGGCCGCGCGGTGGTCCGCATCCGCGACGTCTCCGGCGACCGCCTTGAGGCCAGCCGCCTGCGCGAGGCGCTGGCGCGGAGCTCGGGCGAGCTCGACGCCCTGCATGGCCTGCTCGACCAGATCCGCTATCCCGCCTGGTCACGCGACGCGCTGGGCAAGCTCGTGTGGGTCAACACGGCCTATGTGCGCGCCGTCGAGGCGCAGGATACGCGTGATGTGCTGCTGCGCGGCGTCGAGCTGCTCGAAAGCCCCGGCCGTGAGGCGGCGGCGGGAAGCCGCGCGCAATTGAAGGTGTTCCGCGAGCGCGTCGCGGCGGTGATGGCCGGATGGCGATCGAGCCTCGACGTCGTCGAGGTGCCGCAGGAAGATTGCGCGATGGGCATCGCCTTCGACACCTCGGAGCTCGAGGGCGTCCGGGCCGAGCTGAAGGAGGCGCTCGCCGCACATGCGCGCACGCTCGACCAGCTCGCCACCGCCGTTGCGATCTTCGATCGCCGGAAGAAGCTCGTCTTCTACAACGAGGCCTACCGCGCGCTGTTCGCGCTCGAGGAAACCTTCCTCGAGCAGCATCCGACCGAATCCGAGATCCTCGATCGGCTGCGCGCCCGCCGCATGCTGCCCGAGCAGGCCAACTACCGAGCCTGGAAGGAGGCGCATCTCGCGCGCTACCAATCGCCGGAAACCCCGGCGCCGGAGATCTGGTACCTGCCCGACCGTCGCGCCCTGCGCGTCGTCGTCAACGCGAACCCGCAGAGCGGCGTCACCTATCTCTTCGACGATGTCACCGAGCGGTATCGTCTCGAGACGGCCTTCATCGAGCAGTCGCGCGTCCAGACCGACACGCTCGACACCTTGAAGGAAGGCGTCGCCGTGTTCGGAACCGACGGGCGCCTCAAGCTCTCGAATGCCGCCTTCGCGAGCCTCTGGCGCATCGAGGCGAGCGAACTCGGCGACAATCCACACATCGACAAGGTCGCCGCGCTCTGCGCGAGACTTGCGCCGGAGAGCGAGCCGTGGGAGGCGCTGCGCGCCAATGTCGCCGGCCTGCACGATCGCCGTCTCGGCATCGAGCT
This sequence comes from Beijerinckiaceae bacterium, assembly GCA_965277735.1. Taxonomy (GTDB): domain Bacteria; phylum Pseudomonadota; class Alphaproteobacteria; order Rhizobiales; family Beijerinckiaceae; genus RH-AL1. Next base: position 2,478 of record CBDIDO010000003.1, on the reverse strand, counting down.
GCGCATCGCGAGGCGCGACGGTACCGTGATCGATGCCACGACCGCGCCGCTGACCGATGGCTCGACGCTGATCACCTTCACCGACACGACGGCGAGCGTGAACGTCGAGCGCGCGCTCACCGAGCGCAACAAGGCGCTGATCGAGACTGAGCAGCTGCGCAACGACTTCGTGCACCACGTGTCCTACGAGCTGCGCTCGCCGCTCACCAGCATCATCGGCTTCATCCAGCTGCTCGGCGAAGGGGCGATTGGCCCTCTTAACCCGAAGCAGAGCGAGTACGTCGGCTACATCCTGAAGTCGTCTGCCGCCCTGCTCGCGATCATCAACGACATCCTCGATCTGGCGACGATCGACACCGGCGTGCTCGAGCTGCAGCTGAAACGCATCGACGTCATGGAGACTATCCGCGGCGCCGCCGAGGGCGTGCAGGACCGGCTCGCCGACGCCTCGCTCAGCCTGCAGATCGTCGCGCTGCCGGAGATCGGCACCTTCGAGGCCGATGCCAAGCGCGTGCGACAGGTGCTGTTCAATCTCCTGTCCAATGCGATCGGCTTCTCGGCGCCGGGCCAGACGGTGACGCTCGCCGCGCTGCGCCGGGGCGACGACATCGTCTTCAAGGTCTCCGACCAGGGCCGCGGCATCCCGGCCGAGGTGATCGCGCACGTGTTCGACCGCTTCCACTCGAACACGATCGGCTCGCGCCACCGCGGCGTCGGCCTGGGGCTGTCGATCGTGAAGAGCTTCGTCGAGCTGCACGGCGGCCGCGTGCTCATCGATTCGGCACCGGGCGAGGGCACGACGGTCACTTGCATCTTCCCGACTCATGATGAGAAGCTGGCTGGTGCCAGGGAGACCGGGCAGCCTGAGCAGGCCGAGGAGTGATTTGATGGCCGTCGAGGCGTTGCAGGAACCGCGCGCGGGATCGCCGTGGTTGGTCGATGTCGCCGACGAGGCGGCAACGGCCTCGCTCGCCGCAGATATCGCCTCCCTCGTCAAGGCGGGCGATCTCGTCACGCTCTCGGGCGACCTCGGCTCCGGCAAGACCACCTTCGCACGGGCCTTGATCCGCAACCTCGTCGGGGACCCCGACCTCGAGGTGCCGAGCCCCACCTTCACGCTGCTGCAGGTCTACGACAGCGCTGTGAAGGACGGCTCGCAATTCCCGATCGTCCACGCCGACCTGTTTCGCATCAAGGAGCCATCCGAGCTCGCCGAGCTCGGCTGGGAGGAGCAGGCCGACGGCGCGCTCGTCCTCGTCGAATGGCCCGAGCGCGCCGGCGGCGGCCTCGCAGGCGACCGGCTCGACATCGCCTTCCATCCCGCCGCCGACGGCCGGGCCGATGCGCGCCTCGTCTCGGTCACCGGCGTCGGCGGCTTCGCCTCACGCCTCATCCTGTCGCGGGCGATCCGCAACCTCTTCGAGAGGAGCGGCTTCGCCGACGCCAAGCGCACCTTTATGATGGGTGACGCCTCCACGCGCGCCTACGAGCGGCTCGCCAAGCCGGACGGCACGCAGGCGATCCTGATGATCTCACCGCCGCGCCCCGACGGGCCCATGATCCGCTTCGGCAAGACCTACAGCGCGATCGCCCATCTCGCGGAGGACATCCGGCCCTACCTCGCCATCGGCGCCGGCTTGCGTGGCGCGGGGTTCTCGTCGCCGAACGTCTACGCGCACGATGCCGAGGTCGGCCTGGCGATCATCGAGGATCTCGGCGCCGACCTTCTCGTCGACGACACCGGCATCATCGTCGAGCGCTACGACGAGGCGGTGGCCGCGCTCGCCCAGCTGCACGCGACCGAGCTGCCGGCCCATCTCGCCGACGGTGCCGGTGGCGAGTACGAGATCCCGCTCTACGACGCGGAGGCGCTGCTCATCGAGGTCGAGCTGCTACCGGAATGGTTCGCGCCGCACATCGCCAAGGTGATGCCCTCCTCGGGCGCCAAGGCCCAGTTCCTCAACCTGTGGCGCGACGCGCTCGTCGACGTGCTCGACGGGCCCAAGACCTGGACGCTGCGCGACTATCACTCGCCGAACCTGCTGTGGCTCCCGCAACGCGCGGGCCTGGCGCGGGTCGGTATGATCGACTTCCAGGATTGCGTGATCGGCCACCCGGCCTACGATGTCGCCTCGCTCCTGCAGGACGCGCGCGTCACCGTGCCGGCGGCCATCGAGGTGCGCCTGCTCACGCATTATGCAAAGGCGCGTCGGGCGGCCGACCCGACCTTCGATATGGCCGCCTTCGCCAAGGCCTATGCGATCCTCGGCGCGCAGCGTGCTACGAAAATTTTAGGAATTTTCGCAAGGCTCGATAAGCGAGATCACAAGCCGCAATACCTCGTTCACATCCCGCGGGTACGCACCTACCTGCGGAAGAATCTCTCGCACCCGGCACTGGCGGAGCTGAAGACGTGGGTCGAGCAGAACGTGCCGAGCATCTTGACGGACGAGACCTGAGCGCGCCGCGCGATGCGCT
>CBDIDO010000002.1:510000-1136600 GCA_965277735.1 Beijerinckiaceae bacterium | reverse complement strand
CCACGACAATTATTTCGTCGCTGGCGCCAGCGTCGACAATTCGGACAGCCATTTCAGCTCGACGACGACGCTCGGCCTGTTGAACTCGGCGTTCCAGAACCAGCTCTTCGGCGTGCCCGGCGCCGGCAGCATCATCAACACGCGCGGCAACGTCGGCTTCAACTCGAGCTTCGTCTCCTCGAACGCGACCTATGTCGGCCTCTTCGCCCTCGACACGTTCAACGTGACGAAGGCCCTCGCCATCACCGCCGGCGCGCGCTTCAACATCGCCAACATCTATCTCAACGATCTCAGCGGCTCGAACGCCAACCTCGACTCGGCCGCCAATTACGACCGCATCAACCCGGTGTTCGGCGCGACCTACACGTTCTCGCCGGCGCTGACCGTCTACGCCGGCTACTCGGAAGCCAACCGTGCGCCCACGCCGCTCGAGAGCGAGTGCTCGAACAAGTTCCAGCCCTGCATCCTCGAGACCGCGCTGGTCTCCGATCCGCCGCTGAAGCAGGTCGTCTCGCACACGGTCGAAGCCGGCGTGCGCGGCCTCGCCCCGCTCCCCGCGGCCATCGGTGGCGGCCTCGCCTACAAGGCGGGCTACTTCCGCACCGAGAGCGACAACGACATCGTCAGCGAGCCGAGCGCGCTGTCGGGCCAGGGCTTCTTCGTCAACGCGCCGGAGACGCTGCGCCAGGGCGTCGAGGCCGGCATCATCTACGATCACGGACCGTGGGACTTCTACGCCAACTACGCCTACATCGACGCGCGCTACGAGTTCTCGGCGAAGTTCGCCTCGCCGAATAACCCGATGGCCAACGCTAACGGCAACATCTTCGTGCGGCCCGGCGACGTCATTCCCGGCATCCCCTCGCAGCTCGGCAAGCTCGGGCTCGAGTATCACATCACGCCGAAGTGGATCTTCGGCGCCGACACGATCCTCGTTGGCAGCCAGTACTTCGTCGGCGACGATGCCAACCAGAACCCGAAGCTGCCCTTCTACAACGTGCTGAACTTCCACACGTCGTACCAGGTGACCGACCACTTTCAGATCTTCGGCATCGTCAACAACGTCACGGATCGCCATTTCGCAACCTCCGGCACCTATTACGACACAGGGACCAGCGGCGCGAACGTCAGCCCGACACTCGCCGCCAACGATCGCCCAAACGGGAATGCGGATTCCGTTACCGTGGCCCAGCCGCTCTCTGTCTATGGCGGTGTGAAGGTCAGCTTTTAGGCTAGCAACATTGCTCGATCGAACGGCCGTCGGAACCCCCGGCGGCCGTTCTTCTTTGTGGCGCCCGACGCCGCGGTCCATATAGACGGCATGGCCGCACCGACCGCGATCTTCGACAAAACCCTCGCCCGCCACCGTCTCGCGCGCGCCGTCGCCTCCGGCGCGCCGGCGGACTTCCTGCTGGCGCGGGCCAGCGAGGACCTCGTCGAGCGGCTGGCGACGATCAAGCGGAGCTTCGCGCTCATCGGCGACGTCGGCACGCCCGGCCTGCATCTCGCCGGAGCGCTGGCGGTGCGTGACCCGCGCGCGACCATCGTGCGCGTCGCGCCGCTGGCGACGGGTCACGCGAGCGGCCTGGTCGAGATCGTCGGCAGCCCGGAGGCGCTACCCCTTGCGCCGGAGCGCTTCGATCTCATCGTCTCCGCGCTGGCGCTGCAGGGCGTCAACGACCTTCCCGGCGCGCTCGTGCAGATCAGGCAGGCGCTGAAGCCCGACGGCTTGTTCCTCGGTGCGATCGTCGGGGGCCGAACCTTGCAGGAGCTGCGCGCCGTGCTCACCGAAGCCGAGGCGGAGCTCACCGGCGGCGCCAGCCCGCGCGTCGCGCCGTTCGCCGACGTGCGCGACATGGGCGGCCTGCTGCAGCGCGCCGGCTTCGCGCTGCCGGTCGCGGACTCGGACCCGCTCACCGTGCGTTACGACAATCTCTTCGCGCTGATGGCCGATCTGCGGGCGATGGGCGCGACCAGCACGCTCGTCGCGCGCGAACGCCGGCCCGCCCGGCGCCAGCTGTTCCTGCGCGCAGCTGAACTCTACGCGCAGCGTTTCGCCGATCCGGATGGGCGCATCCGCGCGACCTTCGAGATCGTCTGGCTGGCGGGCTGGGCGCCGCACGAGAGCCAGCAGAAGCCGGCGCGCCGCGGCTCTGGCACGGTCAGTCTCGCGGAGGCGCTGCACGATCGGACCGACCGCCTCCTGTGAGTCGTTCACGACCTCGTTCGCGTACAAGAAGGCCCTAGACGAAAGTCGAAACCCGCCGCATATTCGCCACATCCGCACACGGGGGGGCTGGTCATGACGCAAGTTGTGGGTACGGACACTTCCATCGCTGCATCGCCGCGCACGGATTGGCGCAAGTTCGGGCCGAATGTCCCGACACCGCACGAGATCGTCGAGATCCGCCGACTCAACGACGACAAGACGATCCTGCGCGCGCGCTCCGAGATGCCACCGTCATTCGACTGGCGGCGCGCGGAGTGGCGCCCGCTCTAGCAGCTCACGCGGTCTTGCCGATCGCCTGCTCCTCGCGGGCGATCTCGGTCTGGCGGGCGGCAAGCGCCGCGCCGATCGGCGGCCCCTTGAAGCGACGTCGTTCGATACCGAACCAAAGCGCCAGCATCACGATCGCGATGCCGATCGCGTAGCTGACGAGAATGTCGTTCGGCGGCTGGATGCCGACATAGAGCAGGACGACAACGCCGATGGTGCTGATGACGCCGAGCGGCTTGAACCAGACGCCGAGCTGGAACGGGCCGAACGTCGTCCACGTCCGGCCTTCCGCGCGCACGCCGGCAGCGATCGGCATCGCGTAGGAAAGATAGAGGAACAGCGCCGAGCCTGCTGCGAGCGCGTTGAACGCGGGCGAGTACAGCGTCGAGGCCAGCGCCAGCGTGGCGGCGAGCCAGATCGCCGGCACGGGCGTCCGCCATCGCGGATCGACGCGCTTCCAGAGCTGCGAGCCCGGCAGGCCGCCGTCGCGCGAGAAGGCGAAGATCATCCGCGACGTCGAGGTGAGGCAAGCGAGGCCGCAGAGGTAGTTCGCGATGACGATGCTGAAGGCGAGAATGTCCTTGAGCCAGCTCGGCGTCGGCAGCTTGGCGTAGAGGTCGAACCACGCATTGCCGCCGGCCTTCGCGGTGGCCGCGAGATCGGGGCTCGCCAGCACGAAGGATGCGGCCATCACGAGGCCGAACGCCGCCGACCAGAACACCGAGTTCATGATGCCGCGGGGCACCGCCACGCGGGCATTGACCGTCTCTTCCGCCGTGTGGGCGGAGGCGTCGTAGCCGGTGATCGTGAAGAGCGGGTAGAGCAGGCCGATCAGGAAGGCCATCGGCGCCGAGCGCGGCTCCGGTACGAAGCCGCCGCCAGCCGGACCCGTCGTGTTGACGAAGGCGACGAGCCGATGGAGATCGAAGCTCGCGCCGAACACCAGGAAGGTGAGGGTCAAAACCACCGCAACGACGAAGATGAAATAGCCGGAAAAGTCCGTAAGGATCGTCGTGACGCGGATGCCGAAATGGTTGAACAGCGCCTGCGAGACGAGGATCGCGACGACGGCGCCGGTCTGCTGCCAGAAGCCCCAGCCCGATCCGTCGAGGCCGAGCACCGGCACCGCGAGGCCCTGAAACAGCGTGAAGACACCGACGTCGACGGCGGCGAGCACGAAGACGAGGCCGATCAGATTGATCCAGGCCGTGGTCCAGCCCCAGCCACGGCCGCCGAGGATCGACGACCAATGGTAGAGGCCGCCCGCCGTCGGATAAGCCGAGCCTATCTGCGCGAGGCCCGCGGCCACCACCAACGCGAACAGGCCGCCGACGAGCCAGCCGATCGCCACGCCGCCGCCCGATCCGGTCGCGATCGCGGTGGGAAACGACGTGATGCCGCCGGCCAGGATGCAGATGATCGAAAACGAGATCGCGAAGTTCGAGAAGCCGCTCATCCCGCGCGCCAGTTCCTGCGCGTAGCCCATCGCGTTGAGGGTCGAGACGTCGTCGTCGGAAGTGTCGGTCAAGTGGCAATCCTCGAAGCTTGGCCGAACTTGGATGCGATCGATGTGCCAGCGCGAGCTAAGCCCCGCTTTCGGCAGGGCGAATTGCGCTTACGCCGTCGCTGTGGTCAAGCGACCGTCCAACGGGAGAACGCGACGGATGGCGGACGTCAAGGACGAGGCGATCGAGACGCGCATCCCGGCGCGCCTCGACGCGCTCGAATGGGGCCGTTTCCATACGCTCGTCATCGCCGCGCTCGGGATCACCTGGATCCTCGATGGGCTCGAGGTAACCTTCGCCGGGCTGATCTCGGGTGCGCTCAAGGCCGATCATTCGCTACACTTCAGCGATCTCGAGATCGGCCTCGCCAACTCGTTCTATCTCGCAGGCGCGGTGATCGGCGCGCTCGGCTTCGGCTGGGCGACGGATCGGCTGGGCCGTCGCGTGCTGTTCTTCTTCACGCTCGGCCTCTACCTCGTCGCCACGGCGGCGACCGCGTTCTCCTGGAATCTGTGGAGCTTCTGCCTGTTCCGCTTCCTCACCGGCGGCGGCATCGGCGGCGAATATTCCGCCGTCAACTCGACGATCCAGGAGTTCATCCCGGCACGCTTCCGCGGCCGCACCGACCTCGCGATCAACGGCTCGTTCTGGATCGGCGGGGCGATCGGTGCCGGTGCCTCGCTGTTCTTCCTCGATCCGGCGATCATCCCCGCGCAATACGGTTGGCGCGCGGTGTTCTTCGTCGGCTCGGTGCTGTCGATTGGCATCGTCTTCCTGCGCACCTTCATCCCCGAGAGCCCGCGCTGGCTCGTCATCCACGGCCGCGCAAAGGAGGCGGAGGCGGTGATGGGCGATATCGAAGCCAACATGAAGGAGCACGGCGGCAAGGTGGCGTCGCAGGACGAGCTGAAGCCGATGACGATCCACGCGCGCGATCACACGCCGCTGTCGGTCGTCTTCAAGACCATCTTCGTCAAGAACCGCGATCGCGCGATCGTCGGCCTCGCTTTGATGGCGGCGCAGGCGTTCTTCTACAACGCGATCTTCTTCACCTTCGCGCAGGTGCTCGACACCTATTACCACGTCGCGGTGAAGAGCACCGGCTGGTACATGCTGCCGTTCGCGATCGGCAACGCCTTCGGCCCGCTCGTGCTGGGGCCGCTCTTCGACAAGATCGGCCGCAAGCCGATGATCGCCTTCACCTACGCGATCTCGGGCATTCTGCTCGTCGTCTCCGGCTGGCTGTTCGCCGCCGGCTTGCTGACGGCGACCGAGCAGGTGATCGCCTGGTCGGTGATCTTCTTCTTCGCCTCGTCGGCGGCGGGTGCGGCCTATCTCACCGTCTCCGAGGTGTTCCCGGTCGAGATCCGCGCGCTGGCGATCGCGATCTTCTATGCCTTCGGCACCGCGATCGGCGGCATCGCCGGCCCGCTGGCCTTCGGCTGGTTGATCGGCACCGGCGACAAGTGGATGCTGTTCTGGGGCTACGTCTTCGCGGCCGCGCTGATGATTGGCGCCGCCGTGCTCGAGGCGATCTGGGGCGTCGCGGCGGAAGGCAAGTCGCTCGAGGACGTGTCGGAGCCGCTGTCGGCGGCGTGAGAGCCGAAAAGAGAAAGGCCGCCCACGCCGAACCCGCGCAAGGCGGCCTTGGCGGTCTTCAGTCTGGTGATCAATTCATCGCGCGCATGGCCTATCTTAATCTGCGTGGGCGGCGTTCTTCCACGCCGCGCTGACCATCCGTTGCGTCAGACGATCGACTCGACGATGCCGCCTTCCACCCGCAGCGCCGCCCCCGTCGTCGCCGAGGCTTCCTTCGAGCAGGCGTAGACCACCATGTTGGCGACCTCCTCGGCCGTCGCGACGCGTTGGATGATCGACGTCGGCCGCTTCGTCTTCACGAAGTCGAGCCCGACCTGCTCGATCGTCTTGCCGGACTTCGACGCGGCGTCGGCGAGCATGTCCTCGACCCCCTTCGACATCGTCGGGCCGGGCAGCACCGCGTTCACGGTGACGCCGGTCCCGCGCGCCATCTTGGCAAGGCCGCGCGACAGCGACAGCACCGCGGTCTTGGTGAAGCCGTAGTGCAGCATGTCGTCCGGGATGTTGATGCCGGATTCCGAGGACAGGAAGACCACGCGGCCCCAGCTCTTCTCCATCATGCCGCGCATGTAGGCGCGCGAAAGCCGCACGCCCGACATCACATTCACCTCGAAGAAGCGCTGCCACTCGGCATCCTCGATGTCGAAGAACGGCTTCACGTCGTAGATCCCGACGTTGTTGACGAGGATGTCGGCCGCCGGCACCGCGGCGACGAGCGCGGCGCAGCCCTCCGCCGTGCCGACGTCGGCCGCGACGGCGGAGATGTCGGCCTCGGGCATCGCCGCGCGTAACTCGGCAAGCTTGGCCTTCAGCGTCTCTTGCTTGCGGCCGTTGAGCACGACGCTGGCGCCCGCGGCGGCCAGCCCGACGGCGCAGGCTTCGCCGATCCCCTCGGTCGAGCCGGTGACGATGGCTTTCTTTCCGGTCAGGTCGATCTTCATGCGAGTTCTCCGTCGCTACTGCCCGACATATAGGGGCAGCGCACGGCGTTTGGGCAGTCCTCAGGCCGCGGCAGCGGCCGAGAGCTGCGGCTTGCCGGCGAGCAGCGCGGTGGCGCGGAGCATCGCCGCTGCCTTGGCGCGGATCACCTGCGTCCCCTTGGCCTCGAAATCGGCCGCATCGAGCGGCGAGACGACGATTGCCGCGCAGGTCTGCGCCAGGTCGACGAAGCCGAGCATGCCGGCGATCGAGGTGACGACATGCGCGTCGCGCTGGAACGCCTCATGCGCCGCGGCCGCGAGCGTCTCGGCCGACAGCCGGCCCTCGATCTCGCGCAGGAACTTGCCCATCGTCTCGGTGGTCTTGGCCGGCCCGAGCAGGTCGGCGATGCCGTCGAACGTCGCCTGGTCGAAGGTCGGCGCGATTGCGGTTTCGGTCGCCTCGGCCACCGGCCGCGCGGCGTCGAGCCAGCGCGCCAGGGTCGCGCGCAGCTCGGCGCGGTTGATCGGCTTGCCGACGTGGTCGTCCATGCCGGCCTCGCGGAACTCGCGGACCTGGTCGGTGAGCACGTTGGCGGTCATGGCGACGACCGGCAGCGACGCCTTGCCGGGCAGCGCGCGGATCACCTGCGTGGCGGCGACGCCGCCCATGCCGGGCATCTGTACGTCCATCAGCACCACGTCGTAGGCCTTCGCCTGGACCGCCTCGATCGCGGCCTCGCCGCTCGCGACGACGTCGACCTGGTGGCCATCGGCCTCGAGGATCGTGCGGGCGAGCAACTGGTTGACCTCGATATCCTCGACGAGCAGCAGCCGGCCCGTCGCCGCGATCGAGCCCTCCTGCGCCGGGCCCGCCGCGAGCTCGACCTTGGCGCGCGGCAGCGCCAGGGTGAACCAGAAGCTCGAGCCGCGGCCCTTCTCCGAGAACACGCCGATCTCGCCGCCCATCAGCTCGACGAGGCGCTTGCAGATCGCGAGCCCGAGGCCCGAGCCGCCGAACTCGCGCGAGACCGAGGCGTCGGCCTGGCTGAAGCGCTTGAACAGGCGGTCGTGCTTCGACTTCTCGATGCCGACGCCCGTGTCGACCACGGAGAGGCGCAGCCGCGCGTTCTCGTGGTCGTTGCGCTCGACGCGCACGTTGAGCGTCACCGAGCCCTCGGTCGTGAACTTGAGCGCGTTGTTGAGCAGGTTCAGCAGCACCTGCTGGATGCGTGCCTGATCGCCGGCGAGGCCGTCGGGCAGCGCAGGATCGATGTTGACGGCGATGTCGAGGTTCTTGGCGAGCGCGGTGCCGCGCACGATCGACATGACGTTGGCAAACAAAGCACGCGGCGCGAAGGGGACGCTCTCGATCTCGATCGCGCCGGCCTCGATCTTCGAGAAGTCGAGGATGTCGTTGATGACTGTGAGCAGCGCGGCGCCGGACGAGCGGACGATCTCGGTCTGATGGCGCAGGTCGCCGCCGAGCGTCTTGTTGTCGAGCATCAGGCCGGTGAAGCCGATGATCGAGTTCAAGGGCGTGCGGATCTCGTGGCTCATCGCCGCGAGGAAGTCCGACTTCGCCTGGTTGGCCGATTCGGCCTGGCGGCGCGCCGCGTCGGTCGTCTCCATCGCGGCGGTGATGCGGTCCTGCGCGATCTTTCGCTGGCGGAAGTCGCGGATGACCGCGATCGAGCCTTCATTGCCGTCGTCACCTTGGAAGCGGCAGGCGTTGGCCTCGACCCAGACCCATTCGCCGCTGGCATGCGAGAGCCGGCACTCGATCCCGAAATGAGCGGCGTTGCCGCCCGCGTCCCAGGCGGAAAGGCTCGCAACGACCGCTGCCCGATCCTCCGGATGCACGAGATCGGCGATCCGTGTCTCGATCAATGTCTGCGGTTCGCGCCCGAGCAGCGCAGCGCACGCCGGAGATATGAAATTGATCCGCATTTCGATGTCGTAACGCACGATGACGTCCGACACGTTCTCGGCGAGCATTCTGTAAAGGCGTTCGCTTTTCTGCAGCCAGCGCTCGGACTGCCGCATCGCGGTGACGTCTTGAAGTACGCCGAAGATCGACGTCACCTTGCCGTCCTTGTCCATCTCGCAGATGGCGCGCGACACGACGTCGATTGTCGTTCCGTCACGCTGTATCACACGTCCCTCGTACTGCTGCCCTTCGCCCGTCGCGATCGCCCGCTTGAGCAACGTCTTCATCATGTAGCGGTCGTCTGGATGATGAAACGCCGTCGCTTCGTGAACAGTCGGTTGCCCTTCCTTAGGGGCGACGCCGTGGATGCGAAACACCTGGTCGGACCAGAACACGGCCATGTCGGGGAGGGTCATACGCCAGTGGCCGATACCGGTGATCTCGCTGGCGAGCGCGAACATCGCGTTGCGATTGACGATTTCGCGCTCGGACCGACGGATTGCCGTCACGTCCATGAAGACGCCGAAGATCGAGATGGTCCTGCCCGCACTATCGCGATCGCACATCCCCCGCGCGATGACGTCGACGAGACGGCCGTCGACGCGGACCAGTCGTGCTTCGAAGCGGAAGTTCTCGCCCGTGGTCATCGCCCGCTCGACGGCGGCCGCAACCCCTTGGCGATCCTCCTCGACATAGAACTCGATGGCTTTGTCGAGAGGCGGCACCTGCCCGGGCTCGAGACCGTGGATGCGGAAGACGTGGTCCGACCAGTGCAGCTCGAGCGGGTCGACGCTGAGACGCCAGTGCCCGATATCGGCCATCTCGCCGGCCATCGCGAGCGCGCGGTTGCGGCTCTCGATCTCGCGCTGGCTCGCGGCGCGCTGCTCCTGCTCGCGGGCCGACAGGATCGACGCCGCGACGATCGCCAGCACGGCGAGGAGGAGCAGGGCGCCGGTGCCGAGGCTGATCCGGATGTCGGACGCCGTGTCGCGCTGGATCAGGTCGCGGATGCGACCCTGCACCTTGGCGCGGATATCGTCGATGAGGCCGTCGATGGTGCTCTCGAGGTGCAGGCCCTGGTTGGTGCGGACGAGGGCGATGCTGTCGTCGCGGCTCTTCTTGTCGAGAACGGCGAGGGTCGAGCTCATCTCGGCCATCTTCTGCCGGATCGTCTCGATCAGGCGTGCAGCCTCGAGCTGGAGTTCCGTGTCGCTCGCCAGCGCGTCGTGGAAGTTGCGCGTCTCCAGCGCGACCTTCTCGGTCGCGACCGTGAAGGTGGCGAGATAGCTCCGGTCGAGCGTCAGCAGGAGCCGCGCTGGCCCGATTCGGCATGCGCGACGGCGGAGCCGAGGCGCGTCACCGCGCGCAGGATCCCGTAATCGTTGCGCATGTCCAGGCGCGCGACCGAGGCGCGGCTCTGCATGGCGAAGAGCAGGAGGCCGGCGAGCGCGATGAAGCACGCCGCGGCGACGAGCCCGAGGGCAATCCGGGAGGCGAAGATGCGCCGGCGCATCAGCAGCAGGCCACACGCCACCACGAGTGCGGCGGTGGCGACGGTGCCGTAGCACCAGACGGTCTGAAACATTCTCGGCCCCCCGACCGCCGTCGCGTGCCGATCTTCAGGCGGCGCCGCGCCGTTCCGTCGCGAAATGATGGTCCAGGCAATCGATCGCGTCGTTGATCGCCAGCTGCAGCGCGTCGCGCGCCTCCAACTCGCCGGCCGCACCGCCTTCGAGCAGGACGCGGCAGCAGCGCGTCACCTCGAGGAACCCCATCATGCCGGCCGTCGAGGCGACGTCGTGGGCGACCTTGTGAACCGCCTCGCGCTCGCCGTCGTCGGCGAGATCGCACAGCACGGCGAGCTGGTCGCGCAGGTTCAAGAGAAACCCGCGCATGCGCTCGTGCCCGAGCCGCGAGGTCCATTCGGCGTAGAGATGACGCTGCCAGGCATCGGGCCGCGCCTGGAAGGGCTGGCAGAAGACGCGCTCGATCTCGTTGAGCAACGCGCGCGGCGCGATCGGCCGCGCGATATGCGCCGCCATGCCGACCTCGGCCGAGCGCCGACGCGAATCGGGCTCGCAATGGGAGGAGAGGGCCGCAAGACGCACGTCGCTCTGCCGCCGGATCGCCGCGGCCGCCTGGTGGCCATCGAGGCCGGGCATCTCGAGGTCGAGCAGCACGAGATCGTAGGGCTTGGCGTCGAGCGCCGCGAGCGCGGACGCGCCGTCCTCGACGCTGTCGACCTCGTAGGTCGCGCCGCGCAGCACCGCTTCGACCAGCGTGCGGTTGAGCTCGACGTCGTCGACAACCAGGATGCGGCGCGGTGCGGCGAATGACGTCTCGGCGCCCATCGAAGCTATCTCAAAACTCGAAATGTCACGGAGGGAATCAAGACGCCCAAGCGCTTAATAAATGTTTAACCCGATTCGCTCACGGACGCGATAAGTAAGGCCACGCGGCGACTTGGCGCATGTTGGTAGCAGCCAGCCGTTCGGGAAGGAGCACGGGCTTGCGCGACCTCTATTTTGGCTACGGCTCGAACCTCGATTTCGACGATTGGTCCGTCTTCTGTGCCGAGCGCGGCTTCGAGCCGTTCGTCATGCGTCCAATCGGCCCGGCGGTGCTGGAGGGCGAAGCGCTCGTCTTCGACTATCATTCGAGCCGCCGCGGCTGCGGCGCGCTGGATCTGCGACCGTTGGCGGGCGGCGCGGTCGACGGCTACCTGTTCGAGATCGACGACTGGACGCCGCTCGATGTGAAGGAGGGCCATCCCACGCGCTATCGGCGCGAGGCGGTCGTCGTGCGGGAAGCGGCCGGTGCCGCCGTGGCGGCGCAGACCTATCGCGTCGTCCCTACGATGCGCGTCGGCCTTGTGGCGCCGAACGCGGACTACCTCGCCGTCTGCCGCGCGGGGCGCGCGCGCTTCGGCCTGTCGCTGGCGGGTCTCGAGGCCGCCGCCGCCGCGGCACGGGCCGGGCGGCGGAGCAGTTTTGGACTGGCTTAGTTCGAAGCGGTCGAGACGCGCAGTTGCGAGATGATCTCGGAATTGTCCGAGCCGCGCAGCGCCATCTTCACGAGGCCGTCCTCGTCGAACCAGAGGTCGCGCGGGAAGGCGCCGGTGAGCTTCACGTGCTGCAGCTGCTGCGGCACGCCGTTGACCTCGACCGATTCCTCGCCGAGATCCTGCACGGCGACGGCCATGCGCTTGCCGTTGGCGGGATCGAAGATCTGCTTCTGCTTGGAGACTTCCGCGCCCCACAGGCTCGCCGCCTGCAACGTCTTCGGGGCCGTCGTCGAGGTGCCGTCGACGTCGAGGGAGAGCTTGCCGCCGTTTTGGGTGGCGTCGATCTCGTGGTCGGTGCCGTTGTCGTCCGTCTTCGACTTGAAGGAGACGAGCTGCGTGCCCTTCCAGCTGCCGGCCTCGGAATGGTCGTAGCGGTAGGCGGTGATGAAGGCGACCTTGACGATGATATGGGTGTTGACCTTGACGGTCGTCGCATCGCCCTGGCGGCTGATGTCGAACGTGTCGGTGCCGATCTTCGAGCCTTCACGCATGATGTCGAAGACGCGATGGACGTGCTTCTGCGGGGCGACGGGCCCCGCGAAGGCCGGCGAAACGAGCAATGCAGCGAGCGAGAGACCGGCGAGGCGTACGTTCATCGGGGGACCCTTCGTGACTTTGGCGCATCTTTGTCGCCGCCGAAGGCGACCGGAATGTGGGCACTTGATGGCGCCGGGAGGCCGGACGGCGTCCGGCCGTGCTTGGCGATCTAAGGGTCGAAGGGTTAAGAATTTACCTTAATGGACCGTCGCTAAAGCCACGTCGGCGCTGCCGATTTGCTCCAAATCGAGACACGAAGCGAGGAGCGATCCGACGCTCTAGACGCGCAGGCGACCCATGGCGCGCGCCGGCAGGCCGATGCGCGCGAGCACGTCCTCGCGGGTGCGGCCCTCCTGGCGGAAGGTGCGGAGCGACTTGGCGCGCAGGCTCTTCGCCAGCTTCTGCCCCGCCGCATCGCGCAGCAGCCGGTGGTGGTGGTAGGCAGGCGCCGGCACGTCGAGCAGGTCCTGCAGCAGCCGGTGCAGGCTGGTCGCCTGGAAGAGATCCTCGCCACGGACCACGTCGGTGACGCCCTGCGCGGCATCGTCGATCACCACGGCGATGTGGTAGCTCGTCGCGATGTCCCTGCGCGCGAGCACGGCGTCGCCCCAGGTCGCCGGCGACGCGGCTTGTTCCGTCGGCCGCCCGGTCTCGCGATATTCGCTCCAGGTCAGCTCGCGGTCGACGGTGCGCAGCGCTCGCTCCATGTCGAGCCGGTAGCTCGCCTTCTCGCCGGCGGCGAGGCGGCGCTCGCGCTCCTTCTGCGAGAGGTGCTTGCAGGTGCCGGCGTAGAGCGGCGTGCCGTCGGGATCGGTCGGCCAGGAGGGGCGCGGCGCGACCACCGACATGATGTCGCCGCGCGAGCAGAAGCAGGGATAGACGAGACCGCGCCGCTCCAGGCTGTCGAGCGCCCCCGCATATTCGGCGAGGTGCTCGGACTGGCGGCGGATCGGCGACTCCCAGGCGAAGCCGAGCCAGGTGAGGTCCTCGCTGATCGAGGCCTCGAACTCCGGCCGGCAGCGCGTGGTGTCGATGTCTTCCATGCGCGTCAGGAGCCGGCCCCCGGTCTCCTTGGCGATCAGCTGGTTCATCAGCGCCGAATAAGCATGCCCGAGGTGCAGGTGCCCGTTGGGGGAGGGGGCGAAACGCACGACGGTCCGGTTGAACGTGCTGGTCATTCGGCATCCAGAGGTGGGCGCAGGCACTCGCCTCGCCCGCATATGGTGCGTCGATGCGCGAACGCCTATTCTAGTGCCGCGGGCCTCGTTGTGAAGGATCACGCGGCGAAGGATCACGCGGGGAGAACCGGGGCTTGGCGGCGCGACGCGGGACGAAGCAGCGAAAGGCGGCGACCCATCCGGTGATTCTGACCGACCAGGCCGTGTTCGACACCGCCTTGGCGGCCCTGGCCGAGATCGATCCCGCCTTCGTCGCGACGACGGTCGCCGACCGGCCGATCCCGTCGCTGCGCCGACGCGCCGCCGGCTTCGAGGGGCTCGTCGGCATCGTCGTCTCGCAGCAGGTCTCGACGGCCTCGGCCACCGCGATCTTCCGTCGCCTGCAAGCCAGTCTCGGCGCCTTCGACGCCGACGCCGTGCATGGATCGAGCGACGCCGACCTGAAGCTCTGCGGCCTGTCGTCGCCGAAGCTCAAGACCCTGCGCGCGCTCGCCGAGGCGCGGACGGCCGGCGCGCTCGATTTCCAGAAGCTCGCCGACCTGGACGCGGAGGCGGCGCACGCCTCGCTCTGCGAGCTGCGCGGCATCGGGCCGTGGACGGCGGACGTGTTCCTGCTGTTCTGCCTCGGCCATGCCGATGCCTGGCCGGCCGGCGATCTCGCGCTGCAGGAGGCAGCTAAGCTGGTGCTCGACCTCGAGGCGCGCCCCGACTCCAAGGCGATGATCGCGATCGGCGAGCGCTGGCGCCCGCTCAGAGGGGTCGCCGCGCACTGCCTTTGGGCCTATTACAGCGCCACGCGGAAGGCTCGCACCACGCTCGACACGCCGATGCCGGACGAGATCAAAGGATAGTTGATGGCAGAGCTCGACGGACCGCGCCTCGGCGCCAAGAATGCCCAAGCCAGCGCCGCGACCGGCAGGCCCGGCAGCCCGGTGCGGCAGCTGGTGGTGCTGCTGCACGGCTACGGCGCCGACGGCAAGGACCTGATCGAGATCGGCCGGCAGTGGCAGCCGCTGCTGCCCGATGCCGCCTTCGTCGCGCCAAACGCGCCCGAGCCCTGCGCGCAGGCGCCGATGGGTCGGCAATGGTTCGGGCTCACCTCTCGCGATCCCGACGAGCGTTGGCTCGGCGTCAACAAGGCGCAGCCGGTGCTCGACGCGTTCCTCGATGCCGAGCTGGCGAGCCACGGCCTCACCGACGACAAGTTGGCGCTTGTCGGCTTCAGCCAGGGTACGATGATGGCGCTGCACGTCGGCCTGCGCCGGCGGCGCTCGCCGGCCGGCATCGTCGGCTTTTCCGGCACGCTGGTCGGCCCCGAGCATCTCGTCGCGCCGCAGAGCCCACCGCCGATCCTGCTCACGCACGGCTCGAACGACGAGGTGATCCCGGCGGACGCGATGTTCATCGCGTCCGAAGACCTCGCCGAGGTCGGCATCCCGTCGCAATGGCACATCTCCGCAGGCGTCGGCCACGGCATCGACGGCGCGGCGATGACGCATGCGGGGCTGTTTCTGGCAAAGGCGTTCGGGCTCAGGACAGCCGGTGCCGTGCCGCCGCCAGCGGCCCCAGGGCGCTAGCGGCTACGCCCGCCACTTCCGCGCGACGTCAACGAGGTACTCGCGGAAGACCTGCACGCGGGCGACGTTCTTCATCTCCTCGGCGTAGACGAAATAGACGTCGAGCTCCGGCGTCACGATCTGCGGCATCAGCACGACCAGCGGCGAGTCCGGGCCGACGAGATAATCGGGCAGCGTCGCGATGCCGAGCCCCTCGTTGACCGCGCGGTAGAGCGCCGGGATGTTGTTGACCGTGAACGCCGTCTGGCGCGGGTTCTTGGCGCCGCGCTCGAGCGTGAGATGCGCGTTGAGGTTGTCGAGGAGAAACGACACGCCGGACGCGCTGAGGCCAAGCAGCCGATGGTCGTCGAGCTCCGCCAGCGTCTGCGGCTGGCCGTGCGCCTTGATGTAGGCCGGCGAGGCGTGGAGGTGGTACGAGATCGACAGCAGCCGGCGGCGGATCAAGTCGGGCTGCTCCGGCTCGCGCAGGCGGATCGCGATGTCGGCCTCGCGCATGCCGAGGTCAAGGTCGTCGTCGGTCAGCAGCAGCCGCACCTTCACGTCGGGATAGGCGTCGAGGAAGCCCTTGAGCCGCGGCGTCAGCCAGCCGGTGCCGAAACCAAGATTGGTGGTGATGCGCAGCTCGCCGTTCGGCCGCTCGCGGCTGTCGGTCAGGCGGGAGCGCGTCGCGTCGAGCTTGGAGATCACCTCCTGCACCGTGCGGAACAGCTCCTCGCCCTGCTCGGTGAGCATGAGCCCGCGCGCGTGGCGGTGGAACAGCGGCGTCTGCAGGTCGCGCTCGAGCGCGCTCACCTGCCGGCTCACCGCCGATTGGCTGAGGTTCAGCGTGTCACCGGCATGGGTGAACGAGCCCGCCTCCGCCGCGGCGTGGAAGATGCGCAGCTTGTCCCAGTCCATGTGACGTCCCTCCCGGCCGTCGCGCTATTCGGCGGCGGCGCGCGAGTCCGCCGCCGCATCATTGGCTTGGACGGCGAGCCAGCGGTCGGCTTCGAGAGCGGCCATGCAGCCCATGCCCGCGGCGGTGACGGCCTGGCGCCAGATGTCGTCGGTGACATCGCCAGCGGCGAAGACGCCCGGGATGTTGGTCACGGTCGAGTTCGGCGCCGTCTCGATATAGCCATTGGCCTTGAGCTTGACCTGCTCGTGGAAGAGCTCGGTTGCCGGCGAATGGCCGATCGCGACGAAGACACCGTGTGTCGCGATCTCGCGGGTGTCGCCGGTGGCGGTGCTCTTCAGGCGTACGCCGGTCACGCCGAGCGGCGTGTCGGTGCCGACGATCTCGTCGATCGCGTGATTCCAGATCACCTCGACGTTGGCCGCGGCAAACAAGCGATCCTGCAGGATTCGTTCGGCGCGAAACGAATCGCGGCGATGAACGACAGTCACGTGCTTGGCGAGCTGGCTCAGATAGAGCGCCTCCTCGACTGCGGAATTGCCGCCGCCGATCACGACGACGTCCTTGCCGCGATAGAAGAAACCGTCGCAGGTCGCGCAGGCGGAGACGCCGTAGCCCTTGAACTTTTCTTCCGACGGGATGCCGAGCCATTTCGCCTTGGCCCCGGTCGCGATGACGATCGTGTCGGCGGTATACGCTTGCCCGCTGTCACCCTTCAGCGTGAACGGGCGGTGCGAGAGGTCGGCCTCGACGATGTGGTCGGACACCATCTGCGTGCCGACGTGCTCGGCCTGCGCGCGCATCTGTTCCATGAGCCACGGCCCCTGGATCGGGTCGGCGAAGCCCGGATAGTTCTCGACGTCGGTCGTGATCATCAGCTGG
Organism: Beijerinckiaceae bacterium; assembly: GCA_965277735.1. Lineage (GTDB taxonomy): Bacteria > Pseudomonadota > Alphaproteobacteria > Rhizobiales > Beijerinckiaceae > RH-AL1. Next base: position 1,120,019 of record CBDIDO010000002.1, on the reverse strand, counting down.
CCGCCAGGCTCGAAGCCCGAGATCAGCATCGGCTGCAGCATCGCCCGCGCGGCATAGACCGCGGCCGTATAGCCGGCCGGCCCGGAGCCGACGATGATCATCCTGGCGTGCTTGGGGGACACGTGTTGGGGGGAGTCGACCATGGCGCCTCACGCATATCTCGGGCGGCGCTAAAGGCACACCTGCTCCGAGCTATGGTCATAGATGGGGAAGCTTCGGCTTTCCTGTAAGGGCCATGCGGCAGCTCGGCAACTGTGTCGTCCAGCCGAGGCGAGCTTTACCTCGCGTCAGCCAGATAAATCAAAGGCATGCACCGGACGCAGTCCGATACATGCCTCGTGGTTCCAGTAATCGCTCAGAGCGACAGTTTACATATGGTGGCGATGGAAGCGGCGGTGATGACGCATCCGACGGCCGCCGACCGGCTCCATGCCGGCATAGATCAGGTGCAACTCGCCGACGCCGGCGTTGAAGTTGGTGCCAGTCGAGGTGGTGGCCGAGAGCGGCTGCAGGGTGAACGAGTTGCCGCCGCCGACGAGCGCGTTGACGCCGCCGCCGGTGCCGAGGGTCAGGCCGAAGCCGGGGCCGATGTAGTCGCCGCTGAGCGAGCCCGGAGCCGGGGTGCCGAGCGCCGTCACCGCGTAGGTGAGGACGGCCGAATCCTGGTTGCCGATGTCGACGCCGAGACGGTTGATCTTACCGGTGTAGAGCTGCGCCGGGCCAGCGGCCGAGCGGAAGGTGCAGGCGACATCGCGCGACGACACGATGATCGCGCCGACGCCAGGCGCGATGTTGCAGGTCAGGTCGCCGACCACGTCGGCGCGGGCGGGGACCGCAGCGAAACCGGCGGCGAGAGCAGCCGCGGCGACGGCGAGCCGGCCGATGGTGAGGTTCAGGCGCATTTTCAGACAGTCTCCTTGGAACGCAGAGCAAATCGCGTAAAAGCCATTGCCCGGCTCCCTTCGCTACGACTTGCGGGCTTTTCGGTGGCAAACCTTTGTCGATTCCGCAATCAGACCTTCGAGTGATCCTAAAGCATCACATGCTGTTGCGTCAGATACGGTCGTTTTTCGGCGTCGGCGTCGTCTGCACGAGCCTGCATTACGCGATCCTCATCGGGATGGTGCAGCTTCTGCGTGTTCCACCGGTGCCCGCAACGCTAACCGGGTTCTGCGTCGGCGGCCTGCTGTCCTACCTGCTCAATCGTCGCCACACGTTCGGCAGCGAGCGCCCGCACGAGGAGGCTGCCTGGCGGTTCGCGCTGGTCGCCGGCGTCGCCTTCGTCCTTACCTGGTTCCTAATGCGGCTCTTTGTCGAGCACTGGCATGCGCCCTACCTGCCGGCGCAAGTCCTGACGACGGGCCTCGTGATGGTCTGGACGTTTGCCGCCAATCGGTTGTGGACGTTTCGCGGCGAGATGTGAGGCGCCGCCTCCGGATCACATCAGCGTGTGGGTTCCGGGTGCCCGATCGTGTAGAGCCCGACATCGAGGATGCCGGCGCGGAAGCCGCCCTCGCAATAGGCGAGATAGTAGGTCCACAAACGCTGGAAGCGCTTGTCGAAGCCCATCGCCTCGATATGCGGCAGGGCGGACTGGAAGCGCTGTGACCATTCGGCGAGTGTCCGCGCGTAGCTCTGGCCGAAGCTGAAGCGCGACTTCAGGGCGAGCCCGGCCGCCTCGGCCTGCTCGCGCATGATGGTCGGCGTCGGCAGCATGCCGCCGGGGAAGACGTAGCGCTGGATGAAGTCGACCTGGTCGCGGTAGCCGGCGTAGCGCGTCTCGTCGAGCGTGATCACCTGGAGCACGGCGTGGCCGTCGCTCGCGAGCCGTTCGCGGATCATCTGGAAATAGGCTGGCCAATAGGAGCGCCCGACGGCCTCCATCATCTCGATCGAGACGATGCGGTCGAAGGTGCCCTTCACGTCGCGGTAATCCTCGAGCCGCAGGTCCGCCTCGTGCCCGCTCTCGACGAGCCGGCGGCCGGCATATTCGAGCTGCGACGGCGACAGCGTGAGGCCGGTGACCTTGCAGCCCGCCTCGAGGATGCGCTGGGCGAGGCCGCCCCAGCCGCAGCCGATCTCGAGCACCTGCTCGCCGGGCTTCAGGGCGAGGTCGGTGAGGATCCGGTCCTGCTTGGCGACCTGCGCGTCCTCCAGGCTCTGATCGTCCCCTTGGTAGAGCGCGGACGAGTACGTCATGCCGGTGTCGAGCCAGTGCTCGAAGAAGTCGTTGCCGAGGTCGTAATGGGCGACGATGTTGCGCTTGCTGCCGGCCCGCGTGTTGGTGCGGCGCAGGTGGATCAGCTTGTTGAGGAAGTGGACCGGCGCAAAGCCGGCGATCCGCGCCAGCACCGCCTCGTTGCGCACGAAGAGCTCGACCACTTTGGCGATGTCGGGGCTCGAGCAGTCGCCGTCGATGTAGGATTCCGCGAATCCCATGTCGCCGCGCGTGACAGTGCGCCAGAGCGTCCGCCAGCGGTGGATCTCGAGCACGGCCGTGGGGCCCGGCTCGGCCGACGTGAAGCGGGCCTCGCGCCCGTCGGGCAGCTTGATCGTCAGATCGCCGCAGGCGAGGTGGGCGAGGATCTTCTCGATCACCTTCACCTGCAGGCTGGCCGCGCGCCAGCGCCTGGGCGGGACCGTAACCTCGGCGGCTTTCTCGACAAGCGACATCAGACCTCTCGTCGGCGGACGATGGTGGCGGGCGTCTCCGGCGGCGCGGGCCGGGCCCGCAGGCCCGCCCCCTTCAGCCAGAGCTTGAGCGCCTCGATATGGATGCCGGCGACCACGGCAAAGCTCAAGAGCGGATGCGCCAGGAAGCTGCGCAGCAATGTCGCGTCGCTGAGCTCGCGTCGCGTGCCGGCGAACGAGGCGGCGATGATCCGCTGCCCCTCGCGCAGGCCGTCGACCGCGACCGCGACGCGCTCGGCCGGCGGCTCGATGCGGAAGGCGTAGCGCATGTCCATGTCGAGGAACGGCGAGACGTAGAAGACCTTGTCGCAGCCCTGCTGCACGACCCCGCCTTGCGCCTGCGCGGGGTCGACCGGGATGACGTAGGTGTGGCGCTGCCGGAAGGTGTTCTTGACCTCGTAGAGGATCGCCGCCGGCGTGCCGTCGCGGCGATGGCAGAAATAGACGCTGAGCGGGTTGAACGCGTAGCCGAGGATGCGCGGCAGCGACAGCAGCGCGATCGTGCCGCCCGCGAGGTCGATGCCGGCCTCGGCGAGATGCGCCTCGACCATGCCGCGCAGGGTCGCGCCCACGGGTGCGTCCTTCGGCAGGTGGTCCCGGTCGCGGAAGGCGAACAGGTTGGACGCGTTGCGTGAGAACAGCCGGAGCGTCCTGTGCAGCTCGTCGAGCTCGTCGAGGTCGAGCAGTGCCATCGTCATGCGGTAGCGCAGCGCATGCGACGTCGCGCCGAAGCGGCGATGGTGGACGAGCCCGGTGTAGAGCGCCGACCTCACGTCGCGAGCTCCTGCACCGGGAGCACGATGCGGCTCGACTCGCCCTCGACCTGCCACGGGCGCCGCACGCCGCCGAGCGCCTCGGCAACGGCGAGGCCGGACTGCAGCCCATCCTCGTGGAAGCCGGCGCCGAAATGCGCCCCGGCGAACCAGACCTTGCCGCCGCTGTGCCCGTTGCCTTGCAGCGACCACAGCCGGCGCTGCGCCGCGAGTGCGCCGAGATCGAAGATCGGATGCTCGTAGGTCGTCTCGAAGATGACGTCGCGGGGGGCGCGCGTCGGATTCAGCGTGACGAAATAGTCGGTGTCGCAGGCGAGCGACTGCAGGCGATTCATCCAATAGGTGACGCAGAGAGCTTCCGCGTCGCCGCCGCTGCGGCCGAGGAAATTCCAGCTCGACCAGACCTTGCGCCGGTGCGGCATCAGCGTCGCATCGCGATGCAGGACGGCGCGGTTGCGGCTGTAGCGGAATGCGCCGAGGATCTCGCGCTCGCCCGGGGTCGGCACGTCGAGCATGGCGAGCGCCGTATCGGCATGGGTCGCCACCACGACGTGATCGTGCCGGTTGATGGTGCCGTCCGCCTCGCGCAGCGCCACGCCGAACGCGTCGCGCGCGATGCCGATGATGCGCGTGCCGAGCCGGATGCGGTCGCGATAGGGCGCGGTCAGCGCCGGGATGTAGCTGCGCGAGCCGCCGGTGACGGCACGCCAGATCGGCCGGTCGGTCACCTTGAGCAGGCCGTGGTTCTCGCAGAAGCGCACGAAGCTCGTCGCCGGGAAATCGAGCAGTGTGGCGCGGGGCGCCGACCAGATCGCCGCCGCCATCGGCAGCAGGTGGTCGTCGCGGAAGGCGCGGCCGTAGCGGTCGCGGCCGAGATAGTCGCCGAGGCTCAGTCCCTCGAGGCCCGCGAGCTTGCGCGGCGCCTCGCGATAGAACCGCAGCAGGTCGCGCAGCATCAGCAGGAAGCGCGGGCGAAACAAGTTGGCGCGCTGGGCGAAGAGGGTCGAGAGATCGTTGCCGCCGTATTCCAGGCGGCCGTCGTCGAGCGAGACGGCGAAGGACATCTCCGAGGCCTGGGTGGCGACGCCGAGATGGTCGAACAGGGCGACGAGGTTCGGGTAGGTGTGCTCGTTGAAGACGATGAAGCCGGTGTCGACCGGCAGTGCGGCGCCAGCCGTAGGCACCTCGATCGTGTTGGTGTGACCGCCGGGCCGGTCCTCGCGCTCGTAGAGCGTCACCTTGTGGCGCTGGGAGAGCAGCCACGCGCAGGACAGCCCCGCGATGCCCGACCCCACCACTGCGACATCGAGCCGCTCGCCCCGATCGACGCTCATTTCTGCCTACACACCCTCGGTTTGTCCCGTGCGCCCCGCCGCGAAATCAGAGTATATACGAGCGACGGAGCCGTTTGGGTGCGGCGCAGCGCCCAACTTTTGCAGGTAGGCGCTGGGGCGGCGTTCCGAGGGGTGGGTGCGATTGATGGCATGGCCTTGGCCGATCAGACGAGGCCCGATCAACGGGGTTGCGCTCGTCAACGCCATCGCGTTCGGCCGCAATGTCGAGGTCACGCGCGACGTTCGCTTCGCCGAAGGGCGGCGCGGGCTGCTCGACGTCTATGCCCCGCGCAACGCGACCGAGGCGCCGCTGGTCGTCTTCTTCTACGGCGGTGGCTGGGAGGACGGAAACAAGGCGGACTACAGGTTCGCGGCCATGGCGCTCGCCAAGCGCGGTATCGTCACGGTGGTGCCGGACTACCGGCTCTATCCCGACGTCCGCTTCCCCGACTTCATCGCCGACGGGGCCCGGGCGGTCCGCTGGGCGCGACGCAACGCCACGGAGTTCGGCGCCGATCCCGGCCTGATCTTCCTTATCGGGCATTCGGCGGGCGCGTATATCGCGGCCATGCTCGCCCTTGACAAATCGCAGCTCGATCCCGCCAGCCGACAGGCGCTCGCCGGCATGGTCGGGCTCGCCGGCCCCTACGATTTCCTGCCGCTGCAGAGCGACGTCCTGAAGCGCATCTTCGCACCGGCGGGCGGCGACCTGCGCTCCAGCCAGCCGATCGCCTATGCGCGCCCCGATGCAGCGCCGATGCTGCTCATCACCGGGTTGCGTGACCGCACGGTCAAGCCCGACAACAGTCGCAAGCTCGCGACCCGCATCCGCGCCCTCGGCGGCCGCGCCGAGACGCGGTTCTACAAGCAGATCGACCACACGCTGGTGATGGGCGCGTTCAGCCCGCTACTGCGGCCGATCGCGCCGAGCTTGCGGGACACGCTGGCCTTCATCCGCAAGCGATGCGACGCGGTGCGGCCGAAGCCCGGCTCGTCGCGCTACTTCCAGCCGAGCCGCCTTGCATGACCGTGACTTCGATTGCCGCCACCGCGCTCGTGCTGTCGGCGTTGATGGCGCTCGCCTGGCTCCTCGCGCTCAAGACGCGCAATTCCGGCTGGTCCGACGTCTTCTGGTCCTACGAGATGGGGCTCGGCGGCGTTGTCCTCGCGCTGGTGCCCTGGGGCCATAGTCTCGGGCATGGCTGGGAGGCACCGTCGGCCCGTCAATGGCTGGTCGCGATCCTCGTCGCGCTCTGGTCGGTGCGGCTCGGCACCCACATCCTGCTGCGCACGCTGAATGCGACCAGCGAGGACCCGCGCTACGCCGAAATGCGTCGGGAGTGGAAGGACGACTTCCAGCCGCGGCTGTTCTGGTTCCTGCAGATCCAGGCGCTCGCCGCCTTCGTGCTGGTGCTGTCGGTCGGCATCGCCGCGCACAATCCGGCGCCGGGGATCGCGCCGACCGACGTGATGGGCGCGCTGGTGCTGCTCGGCGCGATCTTCGGCGAGGGGGCGGCCGACCAGCAGCTCAAGCAATTCGCCGCCGACAAGGCCAACAAGGGCAAGATCTGCGACGCCGGTCTGTGGGGCTGGTCGCGGCACCCGAACTATTTCTTTGAGTGGCTCGGCTGGCTCGCCTATCCGATCATTGCGACGAACATCCACTCCTATCCGTGGGGCTATCTGGCGCTGTCGGGGCCGCTCTTCATGTTCGTGCTGCTGCGCTACGTCTCCGGCGTGCCGCCGCTGGAGCAGCACATGATACGCAAGCACGGCGGCAATTTCCGAGCCTACCAGGAAAGGGTCGGCGCCTTCTTTCCCAGCCCGCCGAAAGCCGACATCTCGAAATGAGCCTGATGCCCGTCGCCATCGGCGCCGTCGAGCGGCTGCCGCTCCCCGATGCATTGACCCGCGCCGGGATCGGCGCGCTGGTCGGGCGCACCCGCAAGCGGCTCGCGGTGCCCGACCCCGCGCTCGAGCAGGCCTTCGCCGCCGGCATGGACGCGTTTCCGATCGCCGAGCACACGGATGCCGCCAACACGCAGCATTACGAGGTGCCGGCCGCGTTCTTCCAGCTCTGCCTCGGGCCGCGCCGCAAGTACTCGTGCTGCTATTATGACTCGCCGGCCAACACGCTCGCCCAAGCCGAGGAGCGGGCACTGATGCTCACCTGCGAACACGCCGGCCTCGCCGACGGCCAGAGCATCCTGGAGCTTGGCTGCGGCTGGGGCTCGCTCTCCCTCTGGATGGCCGAGCATTACCCCGACGCCTCGATCACCGGCGTGTCGAACTCGCAGAGCCAGCGCGCCTTCATCATGAGCGAGGCGGCCAAGCGCGGGCTCGGAAACCTCACGATCGTCACCGCCGACATGAACGCGTTTGCGACCGAAGCCCGGTTCGATCGCATCGTCTCTGTGGAGATGTTCGAGCACATGGCCAACTGGCGCGCTTTGCTCGCCCGCGCCCGCGGCTGGCTCGTGCCGGACGGTCGGCTCTTCGTCCACGTGTTCACCCATGCCCACGCGCCCTACCGGTTCGACCATGCCGACAAGTCGGATTGGATCGCGCAGCACTTCTTCACCGGCGGCATCATGCCGAGCCGAGGGCTGATCGGCCGCTTCGACGATCTCTTCGCCGTCGAGGAGACATGGGACTGGAACGGCACCCATTACGCCCGCACCGCGCGCGACTGGCTGGCCAATTGCGACGCCAACCGGCCGGAGGTCACGCGCGTCCTCGCCGGAGTCTATGGTCGCGACGCGCGGCTCTGGTTGCGGCGCTGGCGGCTGTTCTACCTCGCCACCGAGGGCCTGTTCGGCCACGCCGACGGCATGGCCTGGGGCGTCACGCACTACCGGCTCAGGCCGGCGGGCTGAGATGGGCGCGCTCGCCGGCGCCCGAACCTGGTTTTCCCGCTCGCGCGCTTGGGGCGCGGCCTATGTCGCCAACGCCGACCCGCTCGCCGCCGCGTCAAACGCCGGCGCCTTCCTCGTCTGGGGCAGCCAGCCGCTCTATCCCGTTTATGTCTGGGCGATCGTCGGGCGCGACGCGTGGCCGGCGTTCCTGACCTGGCTGTCGACGCCCTTGTTCTTCGCCGCGCCGCTGGTTGCGCGACAGCGGTCGGTCGCCGGCCGCGCGCTGTTCTGGGGCGCAGGCGTCGCTAACACGCTGCTGTCGACCAAGGCCTTCGGCACCGGCACGGCGGTGGGCTGGTTCCTGGTCTCCTGCCTGGTCATCGCGCTTGGCTTCTTCCGCCTGGACGAGTGGCGGGTCTCTCTGGCGCTCACATTGATGACGGGCCTCGCGGTGCTCGCGCTGCCCTATCTCGGCGCGCCGCTGGTCGCCTACACGCCGGCGCAGCAGACCTCGCTCGCCCACCTCAATCTCTGGAGCGTGGTCGTCCTGACGCTCTACCTCCTCTGGAGCGCCCGGCGGGCGGCCCGCACCTGACGTGAGGCTCGGCGCCCACGAGGCGGGACGCTGCCATGCCGCGTTGCGCCCTGACACGATTCCGCAAAGCGGCTATGTTGCGCCGCAGCACCCTCCCAGCCCCCGGTTTCCATGCTTCCTCTGCCCCTGCTCGCCCTTGCGCTCGCTGCCTTCGGCATCGGCACGACCGAGTTCATCATCATGGGCTTGCTGCCCGACATGGCGCGCGACCTGTCGGTCACCGTGCCGCAGGCGGGCTACCTCGTCTCGGCTTATGCCTTCGGCGTGGCGTTCGGCGCGCCGGTCGTGGCGATCGCGGTCGCGCGGCTGCCGCGAAAAGCAGCGCTGGCGGGGCTGATGGGCGTCTTCATCCTCGGCAACCTCGGCTGCGCGCTGGCGCCGAGCTACGGGGCGCTGATGGCGGCGCGGCTCGTCACGTCGCTCGCGCACGGCGCCTTCTTCGGCATCGGCAGCGTCGTCGCGCGCGATCTCGTGCCGCCGCGGCGCAAGGCGCAGGCGGTGGCGATCATGTTCTCCGGCCTCACACTCGCCAACGTGCTCGGCGTGCCGTTCGGCACCGCGCTCGGCCAGGCGATGGGCTGGCGCTTCCCGTTCTTCGTCGTCGTCGGCCTCGGCCTTCTCGCGGCGGCAGCGCTCGCGGCCTTCGTGCCGGGCCATCTGCCAGGCTCGAGCAACCGCCTGACGCGCGAGCTCAAGGCGCTACGCCAACCGCGCGTCCTGCTGCCAATGGCGATCAGCGTGCTCTGCTCGATCGCCCTGTTCTCCGTCTTCACCTACATCGCACCGATGCTGGAGCAGGTGAGCGGCCTCACGCCGCACGAGGTGACGATCGCGCTGGTCCTGTTCGGCATCGGCATCACGATCGGCAACTTGGTCGGCGGCCGGCTCGCCGACTGGCGCCTTGTCGGCACGGTGCTCGGCGCCTTCGCCGCAGTGGCCGTCATCCTCGTCGTGTTCACCTGGACCATCCACGGCCACTGGTCGGCGATGGTGACGCTGACGATCTGGGGCCTGGCCAATTTCGCGCTGGCGTCGCCGCTGCAGGTCTGGGTCGTCGAGGCCGCGGCCGACGCGCCGAACCTCGCCGCGACCCTCAACCAGGGCGCCTTCAACCTCGGCAATGCCACCGGCGCCTGGATGGGCGGCGCGGCGATCACGGCCGGGGTCGGCTATGCCGAGCTGCCGTGGCTCGGCGTTGGCGTCGCCGTCATTGCCATCGCGCTGACGCTCGTCGCGCGGCGGGGGGCTCCGACGATGGTGCCGCAAGCCGCGAACGCGTAAACGCAACGGCGTTTCGTGCGTTGGGGCCCAACGGCGCCATGGCGCCTGCGGAGGAAATCGCATGATCCTCGTTGTCGGCGCCGGTCCGGTCGGCCTCACCATGGCGGCGGAACTGGCCCGCTACGGGCTCCCCGTCCGCATCATCGACAAGAGCCCAAAGGCGACGCAGACGTCGAAGGCGCTCGTCGTCTGGAGCCGGACGCTCGAGCTCATGGACCGGATGGGCTGCACGGCCGGGTTCCTCGAGGCCGGGCTCAAGGGGCGCGCTGCGACGATCCGCAACGGCACGACGATCATTGGCCATCCGACCTTCGACAAGATCGCCAGCGCCTACAATTTCGCGCTGATGATCCCGCAGAGCGAGACCGAGAAGCTGCTCACCGCGCATCTCGCCTCGTTCGGCGTCAAGATCGAGCGCGAGGTCGAGCTGACCGGCTTCACCTCGGAGGGCGGCCACGTCTCGGCCACGCTGCGCCACGCCGATGGCCGCGATGAGAGCGTGACGACGCCCTGGCTGCTCGGCTGCGATGGTGCGCACAGCGCGGTTCGGCACGGCCTCGGCGTCGACTTCCACGGATCGACGGAGGGCGACGACTGGCTGCTCGCCGACGTCCGGCTGGAGGGCGAGCACGCGCCGGCACAAGACGAGATCGCGATCTACTTTCACCACGACGGACCCTTCGTCGTGTTCCCGATCCCCGGCGGCCGCGCCCGCGTCATCGGGACGGTCGGCAAGACCGACCCGAACCATCTGCGCCCCGATCCGACGCTCGACGACGTCCAGGCACTGGCCGACCGTCGGGCCGGCGGCTTCCGGGTGACCGAACCGAACTGGCTGACCCATTTCCGCATCAACGAGCGCAAGGTCGAGGACTACCGTGTCGGTCGCGTGTTCCTGTCCGGCGACGCCGCGCACATCCACAGCCCGGCGGGCGGGCAGGGCATGAACACGGGCATGCAAGATGCGATCGGCCTCGCCTGGCGGCTCGCTCTCGTTGAGCGCGGCGCGTCCGAGGCCCTGCTCGAGAGCTACAGCCCGGAGCGCACGGCGGTCGGCAAGATGGTCCTGCGTAACGCGACGCGGCTGACCGACATCGGCACGCTCGCCAACCCGGCGGCGCAGGTGGTGCGGGACGCTGTGGCGCACTTTGCGCTCGGGTTCGAGGCGGTGCGCGAGCGGATGGTGACGCAGATGAGCGAGACCGACATCGCCTATGCGAAGAGCCCGCTCTCGGTCGGTCGCCACGCCGGCGACCGGTTCGCGCCGGAGCATTATGCGGGGGCGCCCCCCGGGATCGGCGATGACCCGCGCTTCGTGCTTTACGCCGAGGATCACGCGAGGGCGGCGGCGCTGGCGGCGAAATATCCGAAGCTGCTGCAGCCGGAGCCGCGTGCGCCGACCGAGCCGGGGCACATCACGATCGTAAGGCCGGACGCTTACGTGGGCTTCTCGGGCGGCGCCGAGGATTTCGCGGGCGCGGACACCTATCTGGGAAGCCTTGCCGCCTGATCGGCTCGGCGTGGTAAGGCAGTGATTGCGGGCGCGGCCCGCGCAGCGGATCGCAACGTGTCGACCAAGACTCTGTCGCTCAAAGACAAGACCATCCTCCTCGTCGTCGGCGGCGGGATCGCGGCCTACAAGGCGCTCGATCTCGTGCGGCGGCTGCGCGAGCGCGGCGCGCGCGTGCGGCCGGTGCTGACGGCCGGCGCGAAGGAGTTCGTGACCCCGCTGTCGTTCGCGAGCCTCGCCGGCGAGAAGGTGCACGAGGCGCTTTTCTCGCTGACCGACGAGGCCGAGATGGGCCACATCGAGCTGTCGCGCGCGGCCGATCTCATCGTCGTCGCGCCGGCCACCGCGAACCTGCTCGCCCGCATGGCCAACGGCCTCGCCGACGATCTCGCGACCACCCTGCTGCTCGCCACCGACAAGCGGACGCTGGTCGCGCCGGCCATGAACCTGCGGATGTGGCTGCACCCGGCGACGCAGCGCAACGTCGCGACGCTCGAGGCCGACGGCGTGCTGGTCTGCGGGCCGGACGACGGCGCCATGGCCTGCGGAGAGTATGGGCCGGGCCGTATGGCCGAGCCGCTCGCCATCGTCGCGGCGATCGAGGTGGCGCTGTCGAGCGACACGCGGCTGCCGTTGCCGGGTGGGGCGCTGTCGGGGCGGCGCGTCGTGGTCACCTCGGGGCCGACGCACGAGCCGATCGACCCGGTTCGTTTCATCGCCAACCGATCGTCGGGCAAGCAGGGGCACGCGCTCGCCGCCGCCGCGGCAGCTGCCGGTGCAGAGGTCGTGCTGGTCTCGGGGCCGGTGGCGCTCGCCGATCCGCAGGGCGTCGCGGTGCGCAAGGTCGAGACGGCGCGCGACATGCTGGCGGCGGTCGAGGCGGCGCTGCCGGCCGACATCTTCGTCGCCGCCGCGGCGGTCGCCGATTGGCGCGTCGCCGAGGTGGCGCCCGGCAAGCTTAAGAAGCACGGCAAGGGGCCGCCGGCGCTGGCCTTCGCCGAAAACCCCGACATCCTGGCGACGATCGCGCGACGCAACGCCGATAGGCCGGCGCTGGTCGTCGGCTTCGCGGCCGAGACCGACGATCTCGTCGCGCATGCCCGTGCCAAGCTCGCGAAGAAGGGCTGCGACATGATCGTGCTCAACGACGTCGGCGCGGCGAGCGGGACGTTCGGCGGCGCGACCAACGAGGTCACCATCGTCGATGCCGAAGGCGAGATGGCTTGGCCGCGGCTTGGCAAGGACGAGGTCGCGGGCCGCCTGATGCGGCTTCTCGCGGAGAAGCTGGGGCCGAAGCCGTGACGGCTGTCCTCGTGAAAGTTCTGCCGCACGGCGCCGGCCTGCCGCTGCCCCACTACGCGAGCGAGCTCGCCGCCGGTTGCGACCTGCCCGCGGCCGTGCCGCCCGACGCGCCGCTGACGCTGGAGCCGGGCGAGCGTGCGTTGGTACCGACCGGTCTTGCGATCGCGCTGCCGCCGGGCTTCGAGGCGCAGGTGCGGCCGCGCTCGGGTCTCGCCTTCAGGCACGGCGTCACCGTGCTCAACGCGCCGGGCACGATCGACGCGGATTATCGCGGCGAGGTGCAGGTGCTGCTCGTTAATCTGGGCCGCGAGCCGTTCGCGATCGAGCGCGGCATGCGCATTGCGCAGATGGTCGTCGCCCCCGTCTTGACTGCGCGCTTCGAGGTCGTGACCGACCTCGAGACCACAATGCGCGCCGCGGGCGGCTTCGGCTCGACCGGAGTCAAGGCGCGGGGCATCGAGTGACGCTCACGAACGATAGCGAGATCGAGGCGACGATCCTGCGGATGGTGGCGGAGCGCGGCGCCGACAAGACCGTGTGTCCGTCGGAAGTCGCGCGGGCGCTGGTCGCACCAGCCACGTCGCAGGACATCTGGAGCCGGCTGATGCAGCCCGTGCGGCGCGTGGCGATCCGCTTGGCCGGACAGGGCGAGATCGCGATCCTGCGCAAGGGCAAGCCCGTCGCAGATCCCGCAGCCCTCAGGGGCGTCTACCGGCTTGGCGTTCCGCGAAACGGCGCGTGACGTAGCCGGCGTCATCCGCCGACCACGCGATCGTGATCGTCCGCCGGACCGTTTGAGCGGCCGGTGTCATTTGACTGTCAGCTCGCTGGCCTACCGCGCTCGTATCCACTCCAAGCGTAGGTTAAGCCCCATGGTCGACGTCGCCACGGTACAGGCAAGTGGACGCTCCGTTCAGGACTGGATCGACGAGCGGCCGGCGTGGCCCGACGGCACGAGCCTGCCCTCCTCGCCGATGACCAGCATGCAATGGCTGATCTGGGGCCTCGCCGCCGCGGGCAAGTTCTTCGAGGGCTTCGTCGTCTTCATGACCGGCGTCGCACTGCCGCTGATCTCGGCCGAGTTCCACATCGGCAAGGCCGAGCACGGCATCATCAGCGCGGCGAGCCTCTTCGGCATCCTGATCGGCGCCGTCGCGCTCGGCGGCTTGGCCGACAAGTTCGGTCGCAAACCGATGTTCATCATCGAGATGGTGATCTTCTGCGTGTTCCTGGCGCTGCTGTGCGTTGCGCCGAACTTCATCCTGCTCGCCGTCTTCCTGTTCTGCCTCGGGCTGGCGCTCGGCTGCGACTACCCGACCGCGCATATGATCATCTCCGAGAGCATTCCGAGCATGGCGCGCGGCAAGCTGGTGCTCGGCGCCTTCGCCTTCCAGGCGATCGGCGCGCTCGCCGGCACCGCGGTCGGCTACGGGGTCCTGGCGACGCTGCCGGAGCTGTCGGCGTGGCGCTGGATGTATGCGTCCGCGCTGATCCCGGCGATCCTGGTGCTCGCCGGCCGCTTCTACATCGTCGAGAGCGCCAACTGGCTGATCGCCCAGGGTCAGAAGGAGCACGCGGAGGCCGCGGTGAAGCGCCTCCTGATGCGCAAGCCGCAATATCCGACGAACATCACGCTGGCGGCAAAGGATGGCGCGGCGCTCGGCGGCCACGGCGGCGGCACGTCCTATGCAGCGCTCTTCGCGAAGCGCAACATCCGCGCGACGATCCTCGCCTCGGTGCCGTGGTTCCTGCAGGATCTCGGCACCTACGGCATCGGCATCTTCACCCCGACGATCCTCGCCGCCGCGGTCGGCGCCAGCGCCGATCACGCGCGCTCGGTCTCCGACATCATCGCCAACGACATCACTGCCGCCAAGGGCGCGGCGTTGATCACGACGCTGCTGATCATCGGCGTCGGCTTCGCCGTGATCCTGGCCGACGTGCTCGGCCGCATCCGCCTGCAGGTGCTGGGGTTCGTCGGCTGCGCGGCGGGCCTGTTCCTCGCCTCGCTGTCGACCGCCGTATCGGGTGGCGCCAGGACGCTGCTGATCTTCGCCGGATTCATGCTGTTTAACTTCATGACCAACCTCGGCCCGAACGCGCAGACCTATCTGCTCGCCGGCGAGGTGTTCCCGACCCGCATCCGCGGCAAGGGCGCGGGCTTCGCGGCCGCCTTCGCCAAGATCGGCGCCGTGCTGACCGCCTTCATGTTCCCGATCCTGCTCACCTCGATCGGCACGACGGCGCTGCTTTACGGGCTGATCGTCACCTCCCTGCTCGGGGCGATCGTCACCTGGTTCTTCCGAATCGAGACGACCGGCATCAATCTCGACCAGCTCGAGCAGCAGCCGCAGCAGATCTAGACCCCCACCGAGGAGCGCGACGATGGCTAGGTGTTCGACAGCGGCCGCGCTCGCGGTGGCGATTCTCGCAGTCGGCGGTCCGGCGTCCGCTGCGCCCGTCACCCTGACGGAGACGGGCTCGACGCTGATCGAGCCGCTCTTCCAGGCGTGGGCGAGCGACTACGAGAAGAGCCACCCCGACGTGAGGGTGACGACGGCCGGCACCGGCTCCGGACAGGGCATCGCCCAGGCCTTTTCCGGCGCGGTGCTGATCGGGACCTCCGACGCCTATGTCAGCGACGACGAGGCGGCCGCGCATCCGGACTTCGTCGATGTCGCCATGGCGATCTCCGCGGTGACGATCGTCACCAACCTGCCCGATATGAAGGCGCCGCTGAAGCTCGACGGCCCGACGCTCGCCGACATCTTCGAGGGTCGCGTGCGGATGTGGGACGACAAGGCGATCGCCGATCTGAACCCCGGCGTCGCGCTACCCCACAAGACAATCGTCCCGGTCCACCGCGCCGACGGCTCGGGCGACACCTTCGTCTTCAGCCAATACGTGTCCTTCGCGACGACCACGCGCACCGACGACATCATGACGACGATCTCGATGCCGAACGGCTCCTGGGGCGACAGCATCGGCTTCGGCACGACGATCTCCTGGCCGAAGGTCGAGAGCGCGCTGGAGGCCAAGGGAAACGACGGCATGGTCGAGACGCTGGGCAAGACGCCCTATTCGATCGGCTATGTCGGCATCTCGTTTGCCGACAAGGTCGCCGCGGCCAAGCTCGGCACGGCGGCGATGAAGAGCTATTCGGGCGAATTCCTGGAGGCCAACGCGACCACGATCGCCGCGGCCGCCGCCTCGCTGACCCCGCGCACCCCCGCCGACGAGCGCCTGACGCTGGTCGATGCGCCGGGCAAGGACTGCTATCCGCTGATCAATTACGAGTATGCCGTGGTGTCGAAGGCGCAGGCCGACGCGGCGACCGCCAAGACCATCCGCGACTTCCTGACCAGAGCGGTGGCGCCCGATGACGACAACCAGCAGCGGCTGGCCGCCTCGCATTTCATCGCGCTGCCCTCGACCATCTGGCTGAAGAGCCAGGCGCAGATCAACCAAATCCGCTGAGGCGGGGAGGCCCGACCACCGAGTGTAAAAGCGGAAGGCTGCTGTACATCCCGCTGCGGCGCCCTGCGAAAGGCACAGGGCTGATCGCTTATAGTTTCGTTTGGCCTTACCTAAAAAATCTTTATACCGGCGCGCATTGGCGCCAGCCGCATCGTCCGGCTGGCGCGGCCTTCGCTTTCCGCTCCTCAAGTCCCTCCGGAAGCCCCGCGTGTCCATCCTCATCGACAAGCATACCAAGGTCATCTGCCAGGGATTCACTGGCAAGAACGGCACTTTCCACTCCGAGCAGGCGATCGCCTACGGGACGCAGATGGTCGGCGGCGTGTCGCCGGGTAAAGGGGGCGCCTTCCACCTCGGCCTGCCGGTCTTCAACTCGGTCGCGCAGGCGCGCGAGGAGACGGGGGCCGACGCCTCCGTGGTCTATGTGCCGCCGCCGGGGGCAGCCGACGCCATCCTCGAGGCGGTCGACGCCGAGGTGCCGCTGATCGTCTGCATCACCGAGGGCATCCCGGTGGCCGACATGGTCAAGGTGAAGCGGGCGCTGGCGGGCTCGAAGTCGCGGCTGATCGGACCGAACTGCCCCGGCGTGATGACGGCGGGCGAGTGCAAGATCGGCATCATGCCCGGAAACATCTTCGCGCAGGGCTCGGTGGGGATCGTATCCCGCTCGGGAACGCTTACATACGAGGCCGTCTTCCAGACGACCCGTGAGGGTCTCGGCCAGACGACCGCGGTCGGCATCGGCGGCGACCCCGTCAAGGGCACCGAGTTCATCGACGTGCTCGAGATGTTCCTCGCCGACGAGAAGACGACCTCGTTGGTCATGATCGGCGAGATCGGCGGCTCGGCCGAGGAGGATGCGGCGCAGTTCCTGGCCGACGAGGCCAAGCGCGGCCGCAAGAAGCCGACCGTCGGCTTCATCGCCGGCCGCACGGCCCCTCCGGGCCGGCGCATGGGCCACGCGGGCGCCATCATCTCGGGCGGCAAGGGCGGCGCCGAGGACAAGATCGCGGCGATGGAGGCGGCGGGCATCACCGTCTCGCCGTCGCCGGCTCGGCTCGGCAAGACGCTGGTCGAGGTACTGAAGGGCTGAGCCCGGGAAGCGAATGCAAGAATGATCAACATCCTCATCTGCTTCCTCGCGCCCTGGTTGGCGATGTTCTTGCGCGGCAAGGTGATCCAGGGAATTCTCTGCATTCTCCTGCACATCACGATCATCGGCTGGATCCCGGCGACCATCTGGGCGCTGATCGTCACGCGCGAAGAGCCGGCCTGAAACCGGCTTTCGACGCGCTTTCGCCGCGAAGACGCGGCATGAGCTTCGCCCCTCGGTGGGCGAAATGGATTTGAGCCCGACGCTTTGATTCGGCGCCGGGCCGGAGGTTGAAGGGCATGGCACGTCAGGACGGCAACGGCTCAGGCGGCGGCGCAGGGCCGGCGAGCACCACGAGCAGCCGGGCGCCGGGCAACGACGCGTTCGCGACGACATCCTTCCTCTACGGCGGCAACGCCGCCTGGGTCGAGCAGCTGCACGAGCGCTATCGGCAGGATCCGCAATCGGTCGATCCGGAGTGGCAGTCGTTCTTCGCCGGCCTCGACGACGACGAGGTCGCGGTCGAGCGCTCGGCGCACGGTCCCGCCTGGAAGGCGCCGAACTGGCCGATTGCCGCCAATGGCGAGCTCGTTTCCGCTCTCGACGGCGACTGGCCGGCCGAGAAGACGATCGCCACCAAGGTCGCCAAGGAGATCGCAGCCAAGAAGGAGGGCGTCCCCACGCCGCCGTCGGCCGAGGCGGTCAGCCAGGCGACCCGCGATTCGGTCCGCGCGCTGATGATGATCCGCGCCTACCGCACCCGCGGCCATCTGCACGCCAAGCTCGATCCGCTCGGCCTCGCCCCGCCAAAGGACTTCGAGGAGCTGCATCCCTCGTCGTACGGGTTCACCGAGGCGGACTACGGCCGACCGATCTTCATCGACGGCGTGCTCGGCCTGAAGTGGGCCTCGATCGACGAGATGATGCCGATCCTGCGCCGCACCTATTGCGGCACGATCGGCTACGAGTTCGTGCACATGTCGGACCCGGGCGAGAAGGCCTGGATGCAGGCCCGCATCGAGGGGCCGGACAAGGCGATCACCTTCACGCCCGAAGGCAAGCGCGCCATCCTGAACAAGCTGATCGAGGCCGAGGGCTTCGAGAAGTTTCTGGACGTCCGCTACACCGGCACCAAGCGCTTCGGCCTCGACGGCGGCGAGAGCATGGTGCCGGCGCTCGAGCAGATCATCAAGCGCGGCGGCGCGCTCGGTGTCGAGGACATCGAGATCGGCATGGCGCACCGCGGCCGGCTCAACGTGCTCGGCCAGGTGATGAGCAAGCCGCATCGCGCGATCTTCCACGAGTTCAAGGGCGGCTCGGCGACCCCGGTCGAGACCGAGGGCTCGGGCGACGTGAAGTACCATCTTGGCTTCTCGTCGGACCGCACCTTCGACGACAAGACGGTGCATCTGTCGCTTGCCGCCAACCCGTCGCATCTCGAGATCGTCGATCCCGTCGTGCTCGGAAAGGTGCGCGCGAAGCAGGATCAGAAGGATGATTTCGTCGAGCGCGCCAAGGTGCTGCCGCTGCTGCTGCACGGCGACGCGGCCTTCGCCGGCCAGGGCGTCATCGCCGAGTGCTTCGGCCTGTCCGGCCTGAAGGGTCACCGCACCGGCGGCTCGATCCACTTCATCATCAACAACCAGATCGGCTTCACGACCTACCCGCGCTACTCGCGCTCGTCGCCGTATCCGTCCGACGTCGCCAAGATGATCGAGGCGCCGATCATCCACGTCAACGGCGACGACCCCGAGGCGGTCACCTATGCCGCCAAGGTCGCGGTCGAGTTCCGGCAGAAATTCCACAAGCCGGTCGTCATCGACATGTTCTGCTACCGGCGCTTCGGCCACAACGAGGGCGACGAGCCGGCCTTCACGCAGCCGCTGATGTACAAGAAGATCAAGGGCCACCGCAGCGTCCTCGATCTGTATGCCGACAAGCTCGTCGCCGAAGGCGTGATGACCGCCGAGCGTGTCGCTGAGGACAAGGCGGTCTGGCGCGCCAAGCTCGACGTCGAGTTCGAGGCGGGCCAGCACTACGCGCCGAACCGCGCCGACTGGCTCGATGGGCGCTGGGCTGGCCTGCGCTCGGCCACCGGCCCGGAGGACGATCGTCGCGGTCAGACCGGCGTCGATCGCGCGCGCCTCGTCGAGATCGGCCATCGCCTGACCACCGTGCCGAAGGGCTTCCACCTCCACAAGACGATCCAGCGCCTGCTCGACAATCGGCGGAAAGCCGTCGACACCGGCGAGAACATCGACTGGGCCATGGGCGAGTCGCTCGCGTTCGCGACCCTGCTCGACGAGGGCCACCGCGTCCGGCTCTCCGGCCAGGACAGCGAGCGCGGCACCTTCTCGCAGCGCCATTCGGTGCTGATCGACCAGGAGAACGAAGCCCGCTTCATCCCGCTCAACCACGTGCGGGACGAGCAGGGGCGCTTCGAGGTCATCAACTCGATGCTGTCGGAGGAGGCGGTGCTCGGTTTCGAGTACGGCTACTCGCTCGCCGAGCCCGACGCGCTGACCTTGTGGGAGGCGCAGTTCGGCGACTTCGCCAACGGCGCGCAAGTGATCTTCGATCAGTTCATCTCGTCGGCCGAGCGCAAGTGGCTGCGCATGTCGGGCCTCGTCTGCCTGTTGCCGCACGGCTACGAGGGCCAGGGGCCGGAGCATTCCTCCGCCCGCCTCGAGCGCTACCTGCAGCTCTGCGCCGAGGACAACATGCAGGTCGCCAACTGCACGACGCCGGCGAACTATTTCCACATCCTGCGCCGGCAGCTGAAGCGCGACATCCGCAAGCCGCTGATCCTGATGACGCCGAAGTCGCTGTTGCGCCACAAGCGCGCGGTCTCCAGTCTCGATGCGATGGCGACGGGCACGAGCTTCCATCGCCTGCTGCGCGACCACGCCGAGAAGCCCGGCGAGCACAAGGTCGAGCTGAAGCCCGACGGCGAGATCCGCCGCGTGATCCTGTGCTCGGGCAAGGTCTATTACGACCTGTTCGAGGAGCGCGAGCGCCGCGCGATCGACGACATCTACCTGCTGCGCGTCGAGCAGCTGTATCCGATGCCGCTGAAGGCGCTGGTCAACGAGCTGTCGCGCTTTCCAAAGGCCGAGGTCGTGTGGTGCCAGGAAGAGCCCAAGAACATGGGCGCCTGGGCCCACGTCGACCCCTATCTCGAATGGGTGCTGGGCCAGGTCGGCAACGGGCAGATGCGGCCGCGCTACATCGGCCGTCCGGCCGCCGCGGCGACGGCGACGGGCTTGATGTCGCGGCATCTGGCGCAGATGAAGGCCTTCACCGACGAGGCCTTCGACTAGCTTGGCCGCAAACCAGGCGCAGAGTTTCAAGGAGGGCCGCAGCCGCGGCCATAACGATCATGACGACTGAGATCCGCGTACCGACCCTTGGCGAAAGCGTCAGCGAGGCGACGATCGGGCGCTGGTTCAAGAAGGCGGGCGACGCGGTGAAGGCCGACGAGCCGCTCTGCGAGCTCGAGACCGACAAGGTGACGCTCGAGGTCAACGCGCCCACCGCCGGCGTGCTCTCCGAGATCGTCGCCAAGGACGGCGAGACGGTCGAGCCGGGCGGTCTGCTCGGCCAGATCAGCGAAGGCGCAGGTGCCGCAGCGCCCGCCAAGGCCGAGGTCAAGGCGACGGCTCCCTCAGAGACGGCAAAAGAGACCCCGGCTGCTTCGCGCGCCGCCGCAGCGGCCTCCGGCAACGGCTCAGCCGACCCGAAGGGTCCGAAGCCGATGCCGCCGGCGCCCGCTGCCGCCAAGATCGCCGCCGACCGCGGCATCGATCTCGACGGCGTCGAGGGCTCCGGCCGTCGCGGCCAGGTGATGAAGGGCGACGTGCTGACGCTGAAGCCCGCGCAGGCGCGGGCGCCCGAAGCGCCATCGGCTCCGGCGCCGATCCGCGCGCCCTCGCCCGCCACCGACGCGGAGCGCGAGGAGCGCGTCCGCATGACCAAGCTGCGCCAGACGATCGCGCGCCGGCTGAAGGACGCGCAGAACGCCGCCGCGATGCTCACGACCTTCAACGAGGTCGACATGTCGGCGGTGATGGCGCTGCGCACCAAGTACAAGGACACGTTCGAGAAGAAGTTCGGCGCCAAGCTCGGCTTCATGGGCTTCTTCGTGAAGGCCTGCGTGCAGGCCCTGCGCGACGTGCCCGCCGTCAACGCCGAGATCGACGGCACCGACTTGATCTACAAGAACTACTACCACCTCGGCATCGCGGTCGGCACCGACAAGGGCCTCGTGGTGCCGGTGGTACGCGACTGCGATCACATGAACATCGCGCAGATCGAGCAGACGATCGCCGGCTTCGGCCGCCGCGCCCGCGACGGGCAGCTGAAGATCGAGGAAATGCAGGGCGGCACGTTCACGATCACCAACGGCGGCATCTACGGCTCGCTGATGTCGACGCCGATCCTGAACGCACCGCAGTCCGGCATCCTCGGCATGCACAAGATCCAGGAGCGGCCGATCGCGATCGCCGGCAAGGTCGAGATCCGGCCGATGATGTATCTCGCGCTGAGCTACGACCACCGCATCGTCGACGGCAAGGAGGCGGTGACCTTCCTGGTGCGGGTGAAAGAAGCGCTGGAGGATCCGACGCGGCTCGTGCTGGATCTGTAGCCGCGTTCTACCCTTCTCCCGCCTGCGGGAGAAGGTGGCCCCGCGAAGTGGGGTCGGATGAGGGGCCTTGCCGCCTCTCTTCCGTCGCCGAACCCAGCTGAAAACACCCCTCATCCGACCCGACTTCGTCGGGCCACCTTCTCCCGCAAGCGGGAGAAGGGAGACGCCCAGAGAGACTTCATGACCTACGATCTCATCGTCATCGGCACCGGTCCCGGCGGCTATGTGTGCGCGATCCGCGCCGCACAGCTCGGGCTCAAGGTGGCGGTGGTCGAGAAGCGGCCGACGTTTGGCGGCACCTGCCTCAACATCGGCTGCATCCCGTCGAAGGCGCTGCTCTATGCGTCGGAGAAGATGGACGAGGTCGCGCACGACTTCGCGGCGCTCGGCATCGGCGTCGGCAAGCCGAAGCTCGATCTCAAGGCGATGATGAAGCACAAGGACGACACCGTGGCGTCGAACGTCAACGGCGTCGCCTTCCTGTTCAAGAAGAACAAGATCGACACGTTCGTCGGGCACGGGACGATCGCCGCCGCCGACAAGGTCGAGGTGACCGGCGCGGACGGCGCCAAGCAGACGGTGGAGAGCAAAGCGATCTGCATCGCGACGGGCTCCGAGGTCACCCAGCTGCCGGGTGTTACGATCGACGAGAAGGTCATCGTCACTTCCGAAGGCGCGCTCGAGTTCGCCGCGGTGCCGAAGAAGCTCGTCGTCGTCGGTGGCGGCGTGATCGGGCTCGAGCTCGGCTCGGTGTGGAAGCGGCTCGGCGCCGAGGTCGAGGTCGTCGAGTTCCTGGACCGCATCCTGCCCGGCATGGACCTCGAAGTGGCGAAGCAGTTCCAGCGCCTGCTCGAGAAGCAGGGCATCGTCTTCAACCTGTCGACCAAGGTCGCCGGCGTCGAGGCGACGAAGGGCGGCGCCAAGGTGACGGTCGAGGGCAGGGACGGTGGCGAGGCGCGCACGATCGACGCCGACGTCGTCCTGGTCGCGATCGGCCGCAAGCCGATGACGGAGGGCCTCGGCCTCGAGGCCGCCGGCGTCGCGCTGGACCGTGGCCGCGTGACCATCGACGACCATTTCGCGACAAACGTCCCCGGCATCTACGCGATCGGCGACGTGGTGCGCGGACCGATGCTGGCGCACAAGGCCGAGGACGAGGGTATCGCGCTCGCCGAGATTCTCGCCGGCCAGCACGGCCACGTGAACTACGAGGTGATCCCCGGCGTCGTCTACACGTCTCCGGAAGTGGCTGCGGTCGGCCGGACGGAGGAAGAGCTGAAGGCCGCCAACATCGCCTACAAGGTCGGCAAGTTCCCGTTCACCGCCAACGGCCGCGCGCGGGCGATGCGCCACACCGATGGCTTCGTGAAGGTGCTCGCCGATGCCGAGACCGACCGCGTGCTCGGCGTCCACATCATCGGCGTCGGTGCCGGCGACCTCATCGCCGAGGCGGCAGTGCTGATGGAGTTCGGTGGCTCGTCCGAGGACCTCGCGCGCACCTGCCACGCGCATCCCACGCTGACGGAAGCCGTGAAGGAAGCCGCGCTCGCGGTCGAGAAGCGCGCGATCCACATGTGATCGCGCGCCGTTTCGCTCGGATTGACCGCCCTCCCTGAAGGGTTGTTTAATTGCTGCGTCACACGCCTGGAGACATTCGTCGATGGCCTCAGCTCCTGCCAGGCTTCCACCCACCACGCTCGCGGCATTCGATGGGATGCTCGCGCAGGCGCCGGCGCACGAGCGCTGGGAGCTCATCCGGGGTCGTGTCGCGCGGATGATGGTCGGGGCGCGCTGGGAGCACAACCGCGTCATCAACAATCTCGGCTACGAGCTGCGCCGCCGTCTCGACGAGCGAAACTCGCCTTGTCGAGTGTTCCTCGAGACGTTCAGATTGCGCAGCGACGCGGCGCAATCTTCGTTGCTGCCGGACGTCATCGTGCAATGCGTCCCGTTGGCTCCGGGCGCGATCACGCTCGACCAGCCGGCAGTGATCTTCGAGGTTCTGTCGGATAGTACGTCGCAGCGCGACAGAGACGAGAAATTTGCCGTGTATCGCTCGCTTGCGAGCTTGCGCCACTACGTCCTGGTCGCGCTGGGCAACCTTCACATCGAGGTCTTCAGCCGCGACGAGGACGAATTCGCGGCCGCGAGATTGGTCGAAGGTCTCGATGCCGATCTGACGCTGGCGAGCCTCGACCTCTCGATTCCCTTGCGTAGCGTCTACAGAGACGTCATCGGCTGACGCCTTCCCGCGCCGGGCGAAGGTCAGTCGCGCAGCTTCGCCAAATCCGCCAGCCATGCCGCGGCGTTGCCATCGGACGGCGCGCGCCAGTCGCCGCGCGGCGACAGCGAACCGCCGGCGGCCACCTTCGGCCCATTCGGCATGGCCGAGCGCTTGAACTGGCTGAAGGCGAAGAAGCGGCGCACGAACACCTCGAGCCATTTTGCGATCGTCGCATTGTCGTAGGCGCGGCGGCGCTCCTGCGGGAAGCCCGGCGGCCAGGCGCCGGCTTCAACGTCGCCCCAGGCGTGCTGCGCTAGGAAGGCGATCTTCGACGGGCGGTAGCCGTAGCGCAGCGTGTAGAACAGGTTGAAATCCTGCAGCTCGTAGGGGCCGACCTTGGCCTCGGTGCTCTGCGGCGTCTCGCCGGCGGCGACGGGCACCAGCTCGGGCGAGATCTCGGTCGCCAGGATGCGCATCAGCGTCGCGCCGACGTCGGCGCCGAACAGGCCCTCCTCCACCACCCAGCGCAGCACGTGCTGGATCAGCGTCTTGGGCACGCCGCCGTTGACGTTGTAATGGCTCATCTGGTCGCCGACGCCGTAGGTGCACCAGCCAAGGGCGAGCTCGGAGAGGTCGCCGGTACCGATGACGATCGCGTCCTGGTGGTTGGCGAGGCGGAACAGGTAGTCGGTGCGCAAACCGGCCTGCACGTTCTCGAACGTGACGTCGTAGAGCGGCTTGCCCTGCGCAAAGGGATGGCCGAGGTCGCCCAGCATCTGCGTCGCGGCGGGGCGGATGTCGATCTCTTCGGCGCTGACGCCGAGCGAGCTCATCAGCGCCATCGCGTTCGCCTTGGTCTCGGCGCCCGTGGCAAAGCCCGGCAACGTGTAGGCGAGAATGTCGGAGCGTGGGTAGCCGAGGCGGTCGAACGCGCGGGCGACGACGATCAGCGCGTGCGTCGAATCGAGGCCGCCGGAGACGCCGATCACGGCTTTCTTCACGCCGATCGCCTGCAGGCGCTGGACGAGGCCGGAGACCTGGATGTTGTAGGCCTCGAAACAATCTTGCGCGAGCCGCGCCGGATCGGACGGCACGAAGGGGAAGCGCTCGACGCGGCGACGCAGGCCGATGTCGCCCTGCGGCGGATCGAGCGCGAAGGGGATATGTCGGAACGCCACGCCGACGAGGCGGCCGGCATTGTCGTCGAACGTGCCCTGGCGCAGCCGTTCCTGGCGCAGCAGGTCGAGGTCGATGTCGGCGATCGCGTGCTGCGCGCCGGCGGGGAAGCGGTCGGAGGCGGCGAGATTGACGCCGTTCTCGTCGATCGTCACCTGCCCGTCCCAGGCAAGGTCGGTGGTCGATTCGCCGACGCCGGCCGCGGCATAGATGTAGGCGGCGAGACAGCGGGCGGACTGGGCTCGTGAGAGCAGGTGGCGCGTGTCGCTCTTGCCGATCGTGATGTTCGAGGCCGACAGATTGGCGAGCACAGTGGCGCCGGAGAGCGCGGCGACCGAGGAGGGCGGCAGCGGCACCCAAAGGTCCTCGCAGATCTCCGCGTGCACGACGAAACCCGGCAGGTCGGAGGCCGCAAACAGCAGATCGAAGCCGAACGGCGCCCCATGCGAGCCGAGCTTGACCTGCTGGCCGGCGATCGTCGCGCCGGAGGCGAACTGGCGATGCTCGTAGAACTCGCGGTAGTTTGGCGGATAGGCTTTCGGCACCACGCCGAGCAGCCGGCCGCCCTGGATCGCCAGCGCGCAATTGTAGAGGCGGTGGCGCCAGCGCACCGGCGCGCCGACGAGGATCAGCGGGCGTAGCTCCCGCGAGGCGTCCACGATCGAATCGACGGCCGCCGCGACGGCGTCGAGCAGCGCGTCCTGCATCAGCAGGTCGTCGATCGCGTAGGAGGATAGCGCCAGCTCAGGGAAGACACAGAGCGCCGCGCCTTCGGCGTGACACGCCTGCGTCTCGGCGAGGACGGCCGAGGCGTTGGCGGCCGGGTCGCCGACGCGGCCGGCGACCGTGCAGGCGGCGACTCGAGCGAAGCCGTGCGCGTAGAGCGATCGAAAACTCATTTTGCACATCTAGCACGTCGCGCACCCGGCGGGGATGCGCACGGCGCCGAAGCTTAACGCCGGCGAGAGCCTCTCGCACGGTTCAGTCGAACAGATCCGCGTAGACCTCGGCGAGCGGGATCGCCACGTCGATGGCCACAAGTTCGAGAATCTGATCGAGACGATCGAGCGTCCGCACGTGCCAGCCGTCGGGCTCCCGGTCGAACAGCTCTATCCGCGGTCTGCCACGCTCGATGAGCGCGTAATGCCGTAGGCTCTCGACCTGCTGATAGGCCGCCCATTTTTCGCCGCGGTCGAGCTGAGACGTGCCGTCCGAGAGCACTTCCATCAAGACCGTCGGGGACTTGAGAGACGTCGCGCCGCTCGGCAGCGGCATGCAGGAGACGATGACGTCCGGGAGAAAGCTGGATTGGCTCTCGTCCACCTCCAGGCGGAAGCACTCAGTGAAGACGCGGCAAGGCGAGCCGTTTTGGGTGAGACGTTGCCGCAGACCGAAATGCAGATTGCTGATGATGCGCGAATGCTCCCAGCGAGCACCGACCACCATTCGGATTACGCGGCCGCCGATCAACTCCCACCGCTCATCTTCGGGAGCGGTCGCGAGTAACTCGTGGAAGTCGTCCAGCGACATCGGCTTGGGCTTGAGCAGAGGATAAGTCATCGTGATCGACCCGCGCTCATTGTCACGTCGTAGCCGCCACCGGTCAACGCAGAACGACAGCCCGTTAACCGGATCGTCGGAGAACGCGGGCGTGCCATGCGCGCGCAGCAATTGCGGTTCATGTTGCAATGCACAAATAACAGAGGCGGGCGCTGGGGAGCTGACCAGCTGGAGGCGTCATGGACGAAGTCATTCATCATACGCATGTGGTTCGCCGGCTCTACCGGCCGGACCTACCTGCCTTTCGTGCGCATCTGATCCGGCTCGATCCTGAGACCCGCTACGACCGCTTCGGCCTGCAGGTATCCGACGATTACCTCGGGCAATACGCCGAGCTGTGCTTCGCGCCCTCCGCCATAACCTACGGCTGGTTCGAGGACGGAATGATCCGCGGCGCGGCCGAGCTGCGCATCTTCCAGGCCGAGGGCGCCATGGCGCGCCGCGACGGCGAGGCGGCCTTCAGCGTCGAGCGCGCCTGGCGCCGGCGCGGCATCGGCACCGAGCTGATGAGCCATGTCGTGCTCGCGGCCCGCAACCGCAACGTCCGCACGCTCACGATCTTCTGCCTCCGCCACAACAGGGCGATGCAGGCGCTCGCGCGCAAGTACGAGGCGGATCTCGCCTTCGACCTCACCGATGTCACCGGGCACCTGTCGGCGCGGGCGCCCGACGCGTTCTCGCTCTGGCGTGAGGCCGTCGACAACGCGTTCGACCTCGGCTCGGCGATGTTCGATTACCAGGGGCGGCTCATCAAGGCCGCGACCACGACGTCCACCGCGCCGTAGCGCGGGCCTGTCCAGCTCACCGCTGTGCGGTGAGCTGCGTCTGCGGCGCCTTCTGCAGCAGCTCGTCGATGCGGCCGCGCTCCTTCATGAAGACCGCCAGCATGCGGCCGTCGAACTCCTTGGTGCGGGCGAGCTTGACCTTCATCGGGTCGACGAAATGGCCGTTGACGAGCACCTCGTAGTGCAGGTGCGGGCCGGTCGCGAGGCCGGACTGGCCGAGATAGCCGATCGTCTGGCCCTGGCGCACGCGCACCCCCTCGGTGATGCCGCGCGCGAAGCCGGACATGTGGTTGTAGGTCGTCATGTAGCCGTTGGCGTGCTGGATCTCGATCCGGCGCCCGTAGCCCGAGCTCCAGCCCGCCTGGACGATCGTGCCGTTGCCCGCCGCGAAGATCGGTGAGCCGATCGGCGCCGCGAAATCGGTGCCGGTGTGCGGGCGCGTGTAGCCGAGGATTGGGTGGAAACGAATGCCGAAGCCCGACGTGATCTTGAAGCTGAGCATCGGCGCGCGAACCAGGAATTTGCGCGAGGAGCGGCCGTTCGGGTCGTAATAATCGACGCTGCCGTCGTCGGGCGACTGGAAGCGGTAGTAGCGATAGGTCTCGCCGTGCGAGGTGACCGACGCAAACAGCAGCTGGTTCACGTCGTCGCCGTCGCCCTTGTCGTAGAAGGCCTCGAACGAATCGCCGCCGGCGACGCCGCGCTGCAGGTCGACGTCGTTGGCGAAGATGCGGATCATGTCGTCGATGACCGGCTTCGGAATCTCTTGCTTCAGCGCGGTCTCGTAGAGGGCGTTGTAGAGACGCATCGCGCCCGAATCGTCGTCATCGTCGCTCGGCCGCGCGCTCGCGACATGCGCCTCCTCGCCGGCGGTGCGGACGTAGGCGCCGTCGTCGCGCAGCGCGACCGACGTTTCCGGCGTCTCGCCGTTGTAGATCGACAGGCGCGCCAGCACCCGCGTCGGCTCGGGCCCTTCCGAATCGGTGAACAGCAGCTTCAGCCGCCGGCCGTCCGGCACCGAGCCGCCGATCGCCGCGACGACATCGCGGATGCTGTCACGCGCGACTCCGGCGGTCAGCAGCAGGTTTTCCAGCGAGGACCCCTGGCCCACCACGACGAGCTTCTCGTCGGATTGCGGGCCGCCCGGCGGTGTCGGCGCGCGCGGCATCACCGTGACGTTCTCGGGCACCATGCGCACTTCGATCGAGGCGAAGGGCGAGCGCGCGAACCCGGCGGCGGCGGCGTAGGCGAGCGCGCCGAGCGGGTTGGCGCGGCTCGTCCGCATGAGGAGCAGCTGCGAGGGCAGGCTGAAGGGCCGGTTGCCGGCGGCGAGCGAGTTCTTCACGTGCTCGGCGACCTGCGCCTCGACCTCGTCGTTCGATAGCGACACGGCCGAGGTGAGGTTGGCCGAGGTGAGATCGCGCGTCGCCCACGAGAAATCCGCGTCGTCCTGCGGGATGTCGGCCGGCGCCTCGACCGGCGCGCGGGCGTCGGCGAGCACCTGGAGGGGGTTGAAGGGGGGCACCTCGTCGGCAAAGCCGGCCGGCGCCGTGACGAGCGTGGTCTCGACGCGCGCGAAGAGGTGGTTCTTCATCACCTCGCGGTCGCCGATCTTGGTCGGCTGCGCGACGCGGAACATCTGCTTGGCGGCGACGATATCGACCGGTTTGACCAGCCGGTCACCCTTCGGGAGTGTCGCCTCGTCGTCGGCGACGTCCTTCTGCTGCGGCAGTGCCAGGGTCGGCGCGACGGCGAAGTTCGATTCGTGGTCGAGCGCGGCGTAGATCGTCGAGCCGATCAGCGCGGCGCCGATCAGCCCCGTCAGCACCGTGCCGACGAGCCAGCGCACCGAAACGCGGCGATGGTCGAAGAACGTGTGACGCTCGCCGTCGATCTCGATTGCCGGCTCGACGCCGAGATCGATCATCAGCGCATGGCGGCTCGTGTGGGGGCTTAAACTAAGCGTCTGAGTCCACACGCGACTTTCCGGGTTGCAGCACGGGGGTCTCGCATGCCGGCCTCGCGCGAAGCTTGCCGCGCGACGCACATCGCGCGCCCCAGCGGCAGGAAGCCCGTGGAACTTGGCTCAATTGGGGCGTTCGCTCGTGTCCGATCGATTGGCGGGGCGCTCCGTGCGCATACAGGCGCGAAGGTCGCGCCACTCGGCCTCGTGCGAGCCCGCGTGGTTGGCCATGCCGGGCTTGGTCAGCAGGCCGCGCGGTTGGGCGAAGCTGTCGATGCGCCGCTTCGGCCGCTCGTGCCAGCCGATGTTGAAGGCGAACAGCTTCGGGAAGAACTGCAGCCGCGAATAGGGCAGGTGATCGTGGATCCACCAGGCGAGCTTGCGCCAGTCGCCCTCGGCGCGGAAGCGATCGAAGACGCGCGGCACGATGATGGACGCCATCGCCCCCATGCAGCCGTTCGCGTCGCGCCGGTCCCAGATATGGCCGGCATAGTCGGACTCGTTGCGCGCGCAGCTCGAGTAGATTCGGTTGCCGATCTCGTTGACTTCCGGCGAGCGATAGGCCGAGCGGATCGCGATACGCCCGAACACGGCCTGCAGCGGCTCCAGCAGCTCGGTGCAGAGCTTGCTGCCGGCGGCGATCGCGAGGTCGGGATCGTCGGGGAGGTTGCGCAGGCCGTGGATCGTCGCGATGTCCGAGAACAGGAAGTCGCGCAGAAAGAAGTTCGGCGAGAGCGGGATGCGGCCGAAATCCTCGAGGCCTCTCACGCTCTTCGGCGTCCTGCGCATCGCTGGTGTCCTCGGGTGTTGGATCGCTATGATCGGCCGCGGACGCGCCGGGGGAAAGGGCAGGCATGGACGAGATGTTCGAGGCGTCGGCCGGGGCGATCGCCGACATGGCGCTGGTGCGCGGCCATCTGATCGAGGCGGCGCGGCGGCGCGAGGCGGTCAGCTACGCGGAGCTGCTGATCGCGCTCGGCCATCGCTTCACGCGGCCGAAGATGCGCGCGCTCTGCAAGACACTCGATGCGATCGACGACGCCGGCCGGGCAGCCGGCGAACCAGAGCTGGCCGTCCTCGTCGTGCGCGAGTCGGACGGCCTGCCGGGCCAGGGCTGGTGGACCGGCGGGCCGCCGCTGCGCGAGGGCTACAAGGGCGTGTGGACCGGGCCCGAGGCGATGGGCTTCGTGCGGGAGCTGCAGGGGCGCGCGTTCGACCATTATTGGACGGAAGCCCCGAAGCCGCGCCGGACTAAGCCGGCCGCGGGCCGCCCTTCGGCCGCTCCATCTCGAACATCGCGTCCTCGGTGATCTCGAAATAATCGCCCGACCGGCCCGCGCGCAGGACCGGCCGCGCCTTTGCGGTCTGATAGACGCCGTCGACGATCAGCGCCTCGTCGATATGCACGGCGACGACCTCGCCGAGCACCAGCCAGCCGTCGGCGGGCACGCCGGCCGCGCTCTTGTGCTGGATGATGTCGACGACCTTGCATTCCATCGCCGCACGCGCCTCGCCGACGCGGGGGACTCCGACGATCCGGCTCTCGACCGGTGTCAGGCCGGCGGCCGCGAACTCGCTGTCGCCATGAGCCAGCGGCGCGCAAGTCTGGTTCATCGCCTCGTCGATGTCGCGCGTGACGAGGTTCCAGACGAATTCGCGCGTCGCCTGCGCGTTGCGGACGCTGTCCTTCCAGCCGACCGAGGAGAAGCCGATGATCGGCGGTGTGTAGAGGAAGGCGTTGAAGAAGCTGTATGGTGCCAGGTTCAGCCGGCCTTCCGCGTCGCGCGACGAGATCCAGCCGATCGGCCGCGGCGCGATAATCGCGTTGAATGGGTCGTGCGCGAGGCCGTGCCCTTGCGACGGCTCGTAGGAATGCATCCGCGAGATCGTGGGCATCAGGTCCTTTTCCTCATGTCGCCGGCCAAAGTGGCGCGCCCCTCCTCGAGGCAGGCGACGAAGCCGTCGAGCCGGGTGAAGCGCTCGGCCAAGGGCACAGCGACGCGGTGCACCTTGCGGCCCTGGCCCGCCAACGTGCCATCGAGCATCAGGTTGTCTGAGAGCCCGAAATCCTCCGCACTCATGCCGTCGGGGTCGCGCCACAGGCCGGTGGACGTGTCGAGCACGAGGCTGGGATCGATGCGCAGGCGATCGATCAGGTCCCCGGCCGCATGCGTATAGGCGAAGACCGGCTTCCCGAGCGTCGCCATCACGCCGAGCTCAAGCACCGTCCCGACATCGGCGCTCGGCCCGCGGAACGGCGTCAGGTTGAAGATGCCGGCGTCGGCCTCGTGCATCAGCGCGACGCAGCGCTCGTAGATCGCCATCGCGTCCGGGGGAGACGCGCCGGGCGCGGCGCCGTCGAGCGGATAGAGGCCTTCGAGGCCGAAGCGGGCGCACGCTTCCTTTTTGGCCGCGCCGAGGCGAATGGCGTCGGGGTGGAAGACCTCGGGGCCAGCGAGATAGAGACGGGTCATTCCGGAAGCTTTACTTCCGAAGAGCGCGCCGTCTAGCTTCCTTGAAGCCAGAGGAGCCCATGTGACCCGCCCGAGTCAGCAGACCTTCGAGCCCACCGCCTTGCCGCCGCCCTGCGAGCCGGCGATCCGGACCATCGCCATGAACTCGGACACGAACCCGGCGGGCGACATTTTCGGCGGCTGGCTGCTCTGGCAGATGGACCTCGCCGCCGGTAACGCCGCCGCGCGCCACGCGAAGGGCCGCTGCGCCACGATCGCGGTCGACAAGATCACCTTCCTGCAGCCGGTCAAGGTCGGCGACGAGGTGACGGTCTATGCCGAGCTTGTCGCGACGGGACGGACCTCGATGCGTTTTTCCGTCACAGCCTGGCGGCGCCGCCGCGACGGCGAGGAGGTTCACAAGGTCACGGGCGCGATCTTCACCTTCGTGGCGCTCGATCTCGACGGCCGCGCACGCGAGATCACCCCGCTCGTTCGGTGAAACGGCGCCACACCCTCTCGTAAAAGTGTAATTGGTGCGCCCTACAGCTTTCCGTTGCGAAAGTTTTTCGATACACAAGTTTTGCCCGAGTGCCTCAGCCGCGAGTTTGGCCCGCACGTCGTGCGCGGCCGTTCTTGTTGCGAGGTTCGAGCTTCCATGCCGCTCTATTATTTCGACCTGTTGGACGGTCGACTGCAAAGGGACGAAACGGGGCAGGAGCTCAGCGGCATGCCGCAAGTCTTCTCTGAGATCAGGCAGACCCTGGCCGACCTCGTTCAGCACGAGGGCACGGGGTCTCTGAGCGCCATCCTGCATGTGCGCGACGCCGACAATCAGACCGTCGTCACGGCCTCGATCTCGCTGGCGTTCCAAGAGCCCGACACCCACCACTGAGGGACGGGATACTGAGGGATACCGAGGGGGCGGGGTCAGGCCACCTTCTGCTGCGGCGCCTGAGAGAGATCTAGCGACCAGAACCGGCGCGCGATATCCTCTACCACGTGCTCGGAATCCTGCGCGATGCCGGAAAAACGGCCCGAGCCCCAAGTCCACAGCCAGCCGAGCCCGAGGAAATAGAGCCCCGGCACCGTGGTAATGCCGCGATGGTGGCCGGGATAGCCCGCGCCGTCGAAGACCGGAATCTGGACCATCGAGAAATCGGCGCGGAAGCCCGTCGACCAGATCACCGCCTTGATGTTCGAGTCCTTGAGGCTGAGATGCGTCGGTTCCTGCTCGACGGTCCACGGCGGCGTGTAGGGCTCGGCCGCCGGCGCATCGATGCCGGTCTTCTCGATGTAATCATCGATCATCTTGCGGATGCGCAGATAGACTTTGTCCGCCGACTCGAGGTTTTTCGCGAGGTCGGGCTTGAAGGTGACGATGTCGCCGTCGACCTTGTCGAGCATGCCGTAGAGCTTGACGCCCTCGGCCGCGAACTGGCGCAGGTCGATCTCGTGACCGCCGCCGCGGCCGGTGAAATAATGGTTGGCCTTCTTACGAACCTCGACACCGAGCGGGTGGCTGTCCACCGTCATGTCGTAATAGCCCATGTCGTAGAGCCAGCGGATCGTGTCCTTGCCGCGATACTGGCGCGGCGAGCGCGGCGCGCTGCCGACGGCGACATGCACCTTGCGCCCTGCGAGATGCAGATCCTCGGCGAGCTGGCAGCCCGACTGGCCGGTGCCGACGATCAGCACCTCGCCCTCGGGCAGCTGCTGCGGGTTGCGATAGGCCTGCGAATGGATCTGGTAGAGGTCGAGCGGGAAGCGCTCGCCGACGCGCGGGATCGACGGCAGGTGATAGCCCGAGATCGCCATCACGACGTGGTCGGTGGTCCAATCCCCCATCGTCGTCTTGACGACGAACTTGCCGTCGGGCGAGCGGGTGATCTTGGTGACGGTGACGCCCTCGTGGATCGGCGCGTCGACCTTGCGCGCGAAGCCCTCGAGGTACTCGACGATCTGGTCCTTCACCATGAAGCCGTCGGGGTCGTCGCCCTGGTAGGGGAAGTCCGGCAGGGTGCACTGCCAGTTCGGCGTCACCAGGCAGAACGTGTCCCAGCGCTCCTCGCGCCACGAGAAGCCGATGCTGTTCTTCTCGAGCACGACATGGGCGATGCCCTTCTGCTTCAAGAACCAGCTCGTGCAGAGCCCGGCCTGACCGCCGCCGACGATGACGACGGGCAGGTGGCCGCGGCTCGGCGTGTCGACGAGGATGCTCTCGGCGCTGTCGAGGTTGGCTTGGCCGATTGTGATCTCATCCACCATGGCGCGTGCTCCCGATGATCACGTGACGAACCCTTCGATGCGTACCGGCGCTGCCTTGTCTGCCTCGCGCTCGGCCTTGGCCTCGATCGCGGCGAGCTGCGCCATCGCGCGCGAGCATCCCGCGCCGCCGTAGACGGAGGCCACGCGTGCGCTGGCGGCATGAAGACCCTTGCGGCACTTGTCGAGGAAGTCGGCGAGCGCGTAGCTGCGGCCGACCTCGAAGAAGTCCTGGATCACCGTCGACGGCGAATAATGCGTCTCGACCGTGCCATCCGGCCAGCGCGCCTTGAACAGCATGACAGGCATCAGGACGCTCCCGCCAACGCCGGAATCGCGCAGCCGATGAACGGGTGGGAAAAGTCCCAAACCTCGACCTCCTCGCCGTCGCGCCACAGGCGCATCGTCTGCGAGGAGTCGACCGTGCCGATCGCCGCGCAGGCGATGTCGCGCGCGGCGAAGCGGGCCAGCACGGCGCCGACCTTCTCGGGCGCGACCGACAGCACGAAGCCGAAGCTCGGGAAGGCGAGAAGCATCTTGGCGAGATCGATATCGGGGGGGCAGGGCACCGCGTCGATCTCGATGCGACCGCCGCGCCCGGAGGATTCGAGCAGCATCATCGTCGTGCCGACGAGGCCCGCCATCGAGATGTCCTTGCCCGCCGCGACGAGCCCGGTTTCGGCGAGCTCTGGCAGGATCTCGAGATCGCCGCGCAGCCTTGCCGGCGGGGCGCCGGTGGCGGCATCCCAGTTGAGGCCTGCGCCGCGGAAGCCGCCGCGCAGGTCCATTGCGGCGACGAGGACGTCGCCGTCCCTCGCATCGAAGCTGGTGATGAGGCGCTTGGCGCGGCCGAGGATCGCCACGGCCAGCTGGCCGCGCTCGCTGCGCATGTTGGTGTGGCCGCCGACGATCGGCACCCCGTAGATCGACGACGCCTCGCGCAGGCCGGCGAGCACCGGGTCGGCCGTCTCGCCGCTGCGCGCCCAGATCGCGTCGACGACGGCGACAGGCCGGCCGCCCATCGCCGCGATGTCGGAGAGGTTGACCATCAAGCCGCAATAGCCGGCGAAGCGCGGGTCGGCTTCGACGAAGTCGTTGAGGAAGCCTTCGATCGCGAACAGCAGCCAGCCGTCGCCATCGGGGATCGCGGCGCAATCGTCGCCGACGGGGATCGCGCTGTCGCCGAGGCCGAGATCGGCGACGGCGACAGCGATGTCGGTCTTGTGTGCCATGCCGCGGGCGTCGCGCACGCGCTCGGCGATCGCGGTGAGGCTCGTCATGCCGCGGCCCTCATCGCGAGCGCGTGGAAGCCTTCGGGCGCATTGGCGAGTGGCGGATAGGCGGCGAGGTCGGCCTGCATGAGGACGTGAGGCTGCCCGTGCAGGTCGATCTCGGCGACGCGGTCCCAGTTCAGACGGCGGAACAGCAGCTCGTTTCCCGCCTGGATATTGCCGTAGAACCGCGTGCAGCCGATCGAGTTGGCCGAGCACACCGCGAGTCGGATCAGCGCCGCCCCCAGAGCGCCGACGCGGCGGTAGCGGCGATCGACGGCAAGGCGTGAGCCGACCCAGATGCCAGGCTCGTTCTGGTGGATGCGCACCGTGCCGACGACCTCGTCGGCGAGCACCGCCATCGTCGACAGCGCAACGAGATGGATCGCGGTAGCGTCGGTCTCGTCGCGATCGTCGTGCTCGAAGATCTTCTGCTCGTCGCAGAACACCTGGCGGCGCAGCGCGGCCGCGCCCTCAAGCTCCCAGCGCTCGGTCGCGTATTTGATCCGGAAGTGGCAGGCCGCGAACGGGCTGAACGCGTCGGAGATCATGCGCGCACGCCCTCCAGCACGAGATCGATGATCGGCACCACGAACGGCATCGACGAGATCGGCTCGGGCTGCCCGACGGCGGAATCACCTGCCTTCTCGTAGGACGAGAGCGCCGAGCAGGCGCCGCACTTCGCGCAGCCGGCCTTCACCGTGTCGGAGCGCATCCCGGCCTCGCGTAACATGCCGGCGAGCGGCGCCAGGATCTCGTGCATGAAGGCGGGCGGCGGCGACGGATGGTCTTCCAGCGGCGTGCCGGAGATCGGGATGAATGGCACGACGAACGGATAGACGCCGCGCGCGATGAGCGCCTGTGCCATCTCGAGGATCGCCTGCGGCGTGTCGCCGAGCCCGGCGAGGATGTAGGTCGACACCTGGCCGCGGCCGAACACCGGCACGGCCGCCTCGAACGCCTTCATGTAGCGCTCGAGCGGCACGCTCGCCTTGCCCGGCATGATCTGCTCGCGGATCGCCGGCGTCACCGCCTCGATGTGCATGCCGAGCGAGTCGATACCAGAGGCGCGCATGCGCTCGAACCAGCGATCGGAATCCGGCGGCTCGCATTGCGCCTGGATCGGCAGGTCGACGGAGGCCTTCACCGCGAAGGCGCTCTCGCAGAGCACGGCGGCGCCGCGGTCGGTGGCGTTCGGCGTGCCTGTCGTCATCACCATGTGCTTGACGCCGTCGAGGAGGACCGCGGCTCGCGCCACCTCGGCGAGCTGCTCCGGCGTCTTGTGCGCGACGGTGCGGCCGGCCGCGAGCGACTGGCCGATCGCGCAGAACTGACAGGTCTTGGTACGGCTCTGGTAGCGGATGCAGGTCTGCAGCACGGTCGTCGCCAGCACGTCCTTCGAGTGCAGCACGGCGATCTTCGAGTAGGGGATGCCGTCGAATGTCTGCAGGCCGTAGAAGCGCGGCTGGTTCGGGAACGACATGCGCCCGACGTAGATGCCGTCGCGCTCGATGACGCTGAAGCCATCCGGATCGGGGCGGCGCGACTCATAGGGGGATTCGGCGGAGGCGGCGGTGTGGATCGGCACCATCACCGTGCGGCCGTTGATCGTCACCGCCTTGTGGTCCGACGGGCCGGCGCCGCCGCGACGGCTTTGCGCGCCGACCTTCCGGTCGGCGAGACGGATGCCGAAGGACTGGAGCTCGTTGATCAGCTGCTCGGTGGAGAGGTGGCTCATGCGCGGGGCCTCATGCGGCTTCGTCCTTGGCGGGCAGGCGGGGCGCGGGCGGCATGATCGGCTGCGGCGAGGCCGTCATCGGCTTCGTCGGGCGGTCGCCGAAATGCTGCACCATCGCGGTGGCCGGCCGCGCGTCGACGTGGAGCTGCAACAGCTCCGGCCGTGCGTAATGGCCGATCGAATCCATCATGCGCTTGCGCTTCATGATCAGCGCCATGTCGCAATCGCCGATAAGCAGGCCTTCGCCTTCGGTCATGGGCGGTACGACGTGCTTGCCTTCCGGCGAGACGATCGCGGTGCAATTGCCGCCGCGCAGGCCCTTCTGCATCTTCTCGTCCGGCTGGATCGCGGCGATCTGCTCGTCAGAGAGCCAACCGGTGGCGTTGACGACGAAGCAGCCGGATTCGAGCGCGTGGTGGCGGATCGTCACCTCCATCTGGTCGGCGAAGATCTGCCCGACCAGCGAGCCCGGGAATTGCGCGGCGTGGATCTCCTCGCCCTGCGCCATCAACGTGTAGCGCGCGAGCGGATTGTAATGCTCCCAGCAGGCCAGCGCGCCGACGCGGCCGACGGCGGTGTCGACGACCTTGAGCCCGGCACCGTCGCCCATGCCCCAGATCATCCGCTCGTGGTAGGTCGGCGTGATCTTGCGCCGTTTGAGAGCCAACGAGCCGTCGGCATCGAAGACGAGCTGCGCGTTGTACAGCGTGCCGCCGTCGCGCTCGTTGACGCCCATCACCAGCACCATCGCGTGCTTCTTGGCGGCGGCGGCGAGCGCCTGCGTCACCGGGCCGGGCACGACGACGGATTCCT
Organism: Beijerinckiaceae bacterium; assembly: GCA_965277735.1. GTDB lineage: Bacteria > Pseudomonadota > Alphaproteobacteria > Rhizobiales > Beijerinckiaceae > RH-AL1. The sequence goes on along the minus strand of CBDIDO010000002.1, from coordinate 1,082,215 downwards.
CGTAGAGCTTGAGATGCGCGGGGCCGATCGACACCGGCGGCTCGACGAAGGAGAAATACGGGTAGTAGGGCAGGAAGGTCTCGGGGAAGACCATGAAGCCCACGCCCTTGCCCGCGGCCTCGTCGATCGCGTTCAGGACCTTCTCGAGCGTGCCGCCCGGGCGATCGAGAATGGGCGAGATCTGCGCGGCGGCAACGCGAACACTTCGCTTGTCCATCACGGATTTCCTTCGAATGAGGTGCGGGCGCCCGGCAGGATGGGCCGGGCGCCGCGCGGCGATATCAGAGCGGTGAGGTCGATCCTCAGAGCGTCCAGGTGTTCAGGATGAAGGCGTTGGCGCGCCGATGCAGGAGGATGATGTCGAGCACGTCGAGCGGGCTGATCGGGATGACGCCGGGGATCAGCGACGGCTCGCCGTGACCCATGAGCGCCTGCAGGGCGAAGCGGCAGCAATATACCTTGCCGCCTTCCGACATGAACTTCTCGACCTGCTTGTTCATGGCGAGATGGCCGGGGAACGCCTCGTCGCCAAGCGTCGGGAAGCCGCGCTGGACACCGAGTGAAACGCCGGGGCCGTAGAGCAGCACGCTCGTCTCGAAGCCCTTGCGTTGGATGCGCGTGGCCTGGAGCAGATTGACGAGGCCGATCGAGCCTTCGAACGCGACGGTGTGGAAGGTGACGAGGGCTTTTTCGCCCGGCATTGCCTTTACGTCTTCAAACTTCTTGTCCTCGTAGTCGACGAGGTGATCACCTTTTTTATGCGCGGGCATTGTTACGGCGGGCATCGCTGACTCCTCGGTGACGTTTCTGCCCCCGACGCGACGCGGGGATGAGGGCCGCAACGCAATCGATGTGCCAAGCCCCAGGGGCGCGGCATCCCGCAAGGGAGCGAGGTTTTGTGCTATCAATTCTCCATTCAATCGCGGCGGCACGATAAATCGCCACTGCGATGACCGATTGTGCAAAACGGTTGATCGCTGACCATTTATGTGGAGGCTCTCCTCTGTGCCGGTGAAGTTCGCCCTCTGGTCGATCGGGATTGACTGGTCTTTGATGCAATCAATTTGATGGATCGCTTCTTGCTCGCGTATCGCCGCAAACACCCATGACCGATTGGCTCCCCGACCTCACGCGCAGCGACAAGCCGCGCTACATCGCCATCGCCGACTTGATCGCCGAAGATGTGCGGTCCGGCCGGCTGTCGGCCGGTGATCGCCTGCCGCCGCAGCGCAAGCTGGCGTCGCAACTCGCCATCGATTTCACGACGGTCGCGCGTGGCTATGTCGAGGCGCAGCGCCGCGGCCTCATCGAGTCGCGGGTCGGCCAGGGCACCTTCGTGCGCGGCGCGATGCGTAACGCCGCGATGGATGGCGAGGCGCGCGAGAACATCGTCGATCTCTCGATGAACCTGCCGCCGGAGCCGAGCGATCCCGATCTCATCGGCCGCATGCGCGACGGCTGCGCGGAGGTGGCGCGCGATCTCGTCTTTCTGCTGCGCTACCAGGGCTTCGGCGGCACGCATGCTGACAAGGACGCGGCCTCGGCATGGCTCGGGCGTCGTGCGCTGGTGCCGAAGCAGGAGCGTATCTTCGTCGTCCCCGGCGCGCATCCCGCGATCACCGGGATTCTGTCGCTGCTCGCCAAGCCCGGCGAGACGGTGCTTTGCGAGGCGATCACCTATCCGGGCGTGCGCTCGATCGCCGCACAACTCGGCCTCGAGCTCGTCGGCCTGCCGATGGATCGCGACGGCATCGATCCCGACGCCTTGGCGCATGCCTGCGAGACGCGCGCGCCGAAAGCGATCTATCTCAATCCCACGCTGCAGAACCCGACGACGTTGACGATTCCCGAAGAGCGCCGCGCGGCGATCGTCGCGGTCGCGCGGCGCTATCGGCTTCCGATCGTCGAGGACGATGCCTACGGCTTCATCCCGACCCACGGCGTCCATCCGCTCGCGGCGATGGCGCCCGATCTCACCTGGCATATCGCCGGCCTCGCCAAATGCATCGGCGCGGGCCTGCGTGCGGCCTACGTCGTGGTGCCCGACGCCAAGTCCGGCTGGCCCTTTTCGGCGGCGTTGCGCGCGGCGAACGTCATGGCCTCGCCGTTTACCGTGGCGCTGGCGACACGCTGGATCGAAGACGGCACCGCCGACATGATTTTGCGCTTCATCCGGACCGAGACGGCGGCGCGCCAGAAGATGGTGGCGAGCATCCTGCCCATCGGCAGCTATCGCGCCGATCCGCTAAGCTTCAATCTCTGGCTTCCGTTGCCCGAGCCGTGGACGCGCTCGGCCTTCGTCGGTCACATGCGCGCGACGCGCATCGGCGTCGTGGCGAGCGATGCCTTCGTCGTCGCGGGCGAGCCGGGCGAGCACGTGCGCGTCTGCCTCGGGGGCCCGCTGTCGCGCGATCGCGTCCGCAGCGCGATCGAGTTTATGGCGCACGCGCTCACCGAGGAGCCGGCGCTCGCGCAGAGCTATCTCTAGAAATCTGCGCTTCTATCCGGCCGCGGTTGCGGGCGCGGGCTTCGGCATCGCCACGCCGGGCGCCGGCGCGTGCGCATCGTGGTGCGGCGGGCCGGTCCAGGTGCGCACCTTCCACACATCGAGATGGGTGAAATCGTCGTAGAGGCCGATGCCGCCGCTGGCGAAGAACGAGGCGGCCAGCGCCAGCGCGCGCGGCGGGAAGCCTGGCGCCACGAGATCGGCGGCGAAGCCGTAGAGATGCATCGAGTTGCGCGCCGCCGTCTCGATCTTGGCGTTGTGCGCCGGCGTACGATAGCCGCTGGTGACGAGGAGCGGGACGGGCTCGCCGGCGACGCGCGACATGCCGGACTGGACGCCGGCGAGCAGGTCGAACAGGCGCGGCGACATCCAAACCGCGCGATCGCCGTCCGTCGTGTCGCGCAGGAACCACGAGAGCTGCATGACGGCCGCGCGATCGTAAGCGGCATCCGAGCGGAAGCGCGTCATGATCTCCTCGCCGTCCTTGCGGCGCAGCCAGAGGTTTTGCGGCCCGATCGGCCGTTGCCGGAAGGCGCCCGCGGCATCGCTCGGGCGCAGCGCGCCGGCGAAGTCGACCGCGAAGCTGCGCGCCTCGGCGCCGCCGCCGACGAGAAGCGCCGCGGTGGCGGCAAGCAGGCTGCGACGATCGAGGCTCATCGGTAGGCTCCCTTGCGGGCGGCCTTGAAGCGCGGCGTGACCCGCAGCGTCACGACCTGCTCGCCGACAAAGGCGCGCTGGCCGTTGTCGGCGACGCGGACCGCGCGGCGCTGATCCTTGACGACGGGCAGGCTGACCGCACCCTGGTGCTCAAGCTCGTGGTAGCGCTCCATGCCGGAATAGTCGCGCTCGAGGCGGTTCAGACTGTCGTCGAACGTCTGGCGCGCTTCCTCGATGCCCTTCTCGACGCCGGAATCGTAGGCCGCATCGTAATATCTCTGCTCGTCGGCCGTGTCCGGCGCGAGCGCCGAGATCGCGGTCTGCGGCTCGGCGGTCTCGATGTAGAGATAGTCGCGCCAGTTGGGCGGCGTGATCACGAGGCGCGCGGGGCGCACGATCTGATAGGCACCGACGGTGAGATAGAGCACGCTGTCGCCGTTGCGCTGCTCGACGTTGCGGACCTCGCCAATGACCGGCGGCACGAGGTGCGAGCCGATCATCTGCCGGGTGAAATCGTAGTGCGCGTCGAGCCGCGCCGCCGCCTCTCCCTCGATCGAGGCGCGCAGGCGTGCGGCCTCCTCGATGAAGCCGTGCCGGATCCCCTTGCCGCGGCCGATCTGCGACAGGACCTTCGGCCGCAGCTGCGGATCGGTGACGCTGTTGCGCTCGTAGCGCTTGTAGAGCGGCGAGCTCGGGTTCTGCGTGATGTCGTAGCTGGCACCGGTGGCGGGATTGCCGCCACCCGCCGAGCCCGCCGCGCCCTGGCTGCCGCCGCCCTGACCGCCCTGACCACCGCCGCCCTGTCCGCCGCCGCCCTGCTGGTTGATCGGCAGGTTGAACTGCCCCGGCATCGTCGGCTGGCTGGAGTTGCTGGAGAGTGCCTGCGTCGACGGGTTGTTGCTCTGGTAGGGATAGCCGGAGCCGTACGGGCTCGCCCCATACGGGCTGTAGCCGTACGGGCTGTAGGGATAGACCGTCGGGCCGAAGGCGCCAGCGGCGACCGGCGGCGCCGTCGTGGCGGCGATGATCGGATTCTGTTGCGCAACGGCGACGCCACTGAAGAGAATCGTCAGCGCCGTCGAAAGCGAGAGGTTTTGAAGGAAACGGACCCCGGTACGCATCAGATTCCCCGACCCGCGAGCTCGTTTTTGACGAAAGCGTCGGTGCTGGGCGCCGACGAACCGAGGTTGAGCGGTGACGAGCCGAGGCTGAGGCCTGGGCTTCCGCCGTCGAACGACGCACATCCCGCAATGCAGCAACATGCTGAAATCAAAAAGACTAATCGCAAAAGCCTCATCATCCGCCCCCACGCAGACTCTAGCTCGCACAACTGACCTTACCGGAATTGGGTCATTTGACCAGAACTACAATATAGAAGATTTGTGACGGGTGGGTTCATTGACACAAGTCCGCCGTCGATGCATCAGTAAGCGCATACCGTGGCTGCCAGCGTTCGGGGGAAAGCTATGCGGCGGTCGATATTGGCTGGGCGGGGAAATGGTGGCGCAAATTCGCCAATCCACTGCAAGCAAAAGAGATTTTCCGATAATGCGAGGGTTTTCCTCGGTGCGTGGCGCGCGGCCGTCGGGGCTGGCAGCGGCAGGGATCGGGAAAAAGCTCCTGCCTTTCTCGGAAGTATAGCCAAGTTGATTTCGCGGACGTGCGGATTCTCTGCAACAGCCGCTCTTTTGGTGGGATTTGCAACGACGGGCGCCGCCGCCCAGGGCCAGCAGCAGCGCGGCCAGGGCGAGTCGCCGCCGCAGGCCGGCATGCCGCCGCCGGCGCGCGAGCTCACGCCGGCCGAGATCGGTGCGTTGCAAACCATGATGACGAACCGCGCCGCGGGCACGATCCTCTCGCCCGGCAATGCCGACGCGCTTCGCCGCAGCCTGATGGAGACGCAGGGCATGATGCCGCCGAGCGGCACGCTCGGGCAGGTGAAGGTCGAGCCGCGCAGCCTCGACGTCGACCCGCAGGTCCTGCTGTCGCATCCGCAATCGATTCAGCTCGCGCTGGGCGTCGTCACGCCGCTCACCTTTCTGGATTCCAGCGGCCATACCTGGCCGGTCGAGGCGGTCGCCTTCGATCCGCGCATGTTCGCGCAGGACGGCAACGGGTGCGGCTCGTCGCCGCCCAGCTCGGCAATTTCGGGCGCCGGGGAGCGGCCGTCGACGATCACCATGATGCCGTGCCGGATCAACACCTTCGGCAACGTCTCGATCAAGCTCGAGAACTACCCATTGCCGATCGTGCTGATGGCCAAGAGCGGTGGCGACGGCGTCGTCGATCTGCCGGTGACGATCCATGTGCGTGGCCGCTCGCCCGATGCGCCGGCGATGCCGGCCGAGGCGATGGCCGCCTACTCGCCGCCCCAGCCGGTCCACACGGTGTCGACGCGGCACGGCCGCAAGGGCAGCGGCGAAACGCTGCCCGATCGCTACCTCGATACGTTCGGCGCCGGCGCGCCACCGTCGAATGCGCAGCGCGTCGAGATCAACGATCCGTCGGTCAGCGGCTGGATCCTCGGCGGCAAGCTCTATCTGCGCGGCAACGTGACCGTCATCAACCCGGCGCAGGACGCCGTCGCGGAAAGCGTCGGCGGCATCAAGGTGTGGCGTTTCGATCATCCGGTCTCGCGCATCCTCGTCGTCGACGAGGCGGGCAACGAGCGCGACCTGTCGCTGAATTTCTGAGGGGAGTGGGCGATGAACAGGATGCTGCTCGCAATGGCCTTCGCCGCGCTTCTCGTGTCGAACGCGCTCGGCGTCCGCATCGAGTTCGGCTCGGGACACCAGTCGGCCGCGAATGCGCAGCCGGCGCCCGCGCCCGGCTCGTATAATATGGCCGCCGCGCAGATGCCGGCGCCGCCCGCCGCCGCGCCGCCGGCGGCTGCGGCCGCGCCGCCGCTGACGCCGCAGCAGACCTACGTGCAAGATCAGGCCGTCACCCAGCGCATCAACGCGCAGATCGAGGCGATGCTATCGCAGCCGAACGGCGGCTTTGCCGTCACCTATTACGCCAAGCCGGCGCTGCCGCCGCGCGAGGAGCGTCGAAATGGTCGCGACGGGGGCGGCGATCAGGGCGCCCAGCAGGCGCAGAAGACGAAGGAGCTCGAGCCCGGCGAGGTGAAGCGCGACAGGTACGGCAACGCCGAGAAATACGTCATCGCGCGCGCCGGCGACACGGTCTACGCGACGCTCGACCGCGCCTTCAATTCTGACGACCCCGGCGCGCCGATCTTCGCGACGATCCATGACGTCGACGAGGTCGGCATCCAGGGTCCGCTCGATGGCGTCCGCATGATCGGCACGATCCATTATTCGTCGAGCCAGGGCGCGATCCAGTTCGACAAGGGCTATCTGGCCGATGGGCGCCCGCTCGAGGTCAAGGGTCTCGCGGTCTCCGAGGATACCGCGCGCACCGGCATCGCCAAGAACGTCGACAACCACGAGCTCCAGCGCTACGGCACGCTCCTGCTCGCGACGCTGGTGCAGGGCGTCGGCCAGGTCGGGCAGGTGCTGACGCAGAACAACCAGCAGGCGATGGTCGATCCGAACACCGGCCTTCTCACGTCGACCCAGAAGTTCAACCCGTACGAGGCGGCCGCGGGTGCGCTGCTGCCGGCGGGCCAGGCGCTGACCGCAGTCGCCGCGCAGCAGTTCAACAAGCCGGCGACGATCTCGGCGCCGGCGGGCTACGGCCTCGGCATCGTCTTCCTGGAGCCGGTGGTCGTGCCGAGCGACCTGCTGTTCGCGCGTCAGCGGTAGCGGGCGCGATGATCCATGACCCTCGTCCTCAAATCGCTCGACGACGACGGGGCTGAGCGCAGGATCGACTCGGGCGCGACCTTCTCGATCGGCCGCGGCACCGACAACGACCTGGTGCTCGTCGACCCGAGCCGCGAAGTGTCGAAGACGCATTGCCGGATCGAGACGGCTGAGGGGAAGTTCGTCCTCACCGACCTTTCGATCAACGGCGTGACGATCGACGGGCAGAGCCAGTCGTTGGGGCCCGGCTCGCGTCATGTCCTGGCGTCGGGCGACGTGTTCGTCATCGGCTCGCGCCGGTTCGCGGTCGAGATCATGCCCGCTGGCGGCGGCGACGATCATGCCGCGCCGGCCCCTGCGATGCCGAGCCTGGGCCCGAGCGCGCGGCAGACGGTAAGCCACATCCTCGACGGCTCGTCGGAGGGCGTCGAGGCGCGCGCCAGCGGCGGCGTGACGGGTGAGGCCGACCGCTGGCTCAGCACCCTGCCGCAGGGCTCTGCCGAGGCGACGATGCGCCTGCCGATGGGTTGGGACGAACCGCCGCGCACTCATCCCGAGACCGAGGACGCGCCGCTGCTACCGCAGGATTTCGAGCAGCCGGCCAGCGAGTTCGCCAATCGCAGCGAGCACGTCGCCGCGGCGAACAGCGTGCTGCATGTGCCGCGCGCGCAGCAGACGATCCCGATGGACTGGCTCGACGGCGATGACGACATCGCCCCGGCGCAGGGGAGCGGCGCGGCTGCCGCATCGGCGCCGTCGCGCACGCCGTTGCAGGCCGCGCGCGCGGCCGGTGCGGCGCCGCCGGCGCCAAGCGGCGAGGCGCGTCGCGCGCTCGCCGAAGGCGCGCGGCTCGATCCCGCAGGGCTCGCGGCGCTGCCCGAGGCCGAGCTGATGCGGCGCTGCGGCGAGGCGTTGCGGGCGGTGCTCGACGCGCTCGACGCGCTCGAGGCGGCGCAGGCCGTCGCCGAGCGGGACTGCGGCCTGCAGGTCGCGGCCGATGGCGCTCTGTGGGCCGATTTCTTCGCAAGCAATCGCGATCCCATGCTGTCTCTGCTCGTGGAAACGCATCCGATGCCGGCGCAGGCGATCGCGCAGCGGGCCGCGGCGCTCGCCGATCGCCAGCGCGCATTGGGCCGCGCCGTCGCAGATGCGGCGCAAGAGCTCGACGCGAAGCTGGGGCCGGATGTGATCGAGGCGGAGACCAAGAGCCGGTTCCGCCGCGGCCCGCTGGCGAGCCTCGCGGCGTGGGAGCGCTACGTCGGACTTCATGCCGAGATCGGTGGCGCAAAAAACGGCGTGCCGAGCTTCTTGGTGTTGCTGCGAAATTGCTTCTCGCGCGTTCAGCAGAAACGGCCGTGACGTGATGTTCCTGTCATGCGCCTTTGTTGCTTTCGCCCGACGGCCCCATTGCGAGGAGACATAGATGCTCGCCGAGAACCGCGTTGTCTGGTCCGAGGGCATGTTCCTGCGCGTGCATCATTTCCAGCAGGCCGATCGCTGGACCGAGCGCTTCGTGCGGGCAGCCACCCGCGAGCTGCGTCCCTATCCCTGGGGCCTCGCCGAGTTCGCGATCAATCGCGAGCTGCTCGCCGTCGGCAAGTTCGCGCTGAGCTACGCGCGCGGCATCTTTTCCGACGGGACACCGTTCGAGGCGCCGGGCGACACGGATCTGCCGGCGCCGCTGGAGCTCGTCGAGGGCGTGCAGGAGATCATCGTCCATCTCGCGCTGCCCGCGCGCCAGCCCGGCACCCCCGAGGTCGGCTCGGGCCGGCGCGAGGACGCCGCCACCCGCTACCGCCGTCAGGACTACGACGCCTCGGATGCCAATTCCGACAGCTTCGTCTCGTCCGGTCTCGAGGTCGCGCGGCTGCGGCTCTCGTATGCGCCGTCGAACGGTCCGCTCGCCGGGCTCGAGCGCATCCCCGTCGCGCGCATCACCGAGGTGCGCTCGGACCTCGCCGTGCTGCTCGACGACAAGTTCATCGCGCCGGTGCTGAACTGCGCCGCGGAGCCGCCGCTGCTCGGGCTCGTCGGCGAGCTGCAGGGGCTCGTCACGCACCGCGCCGACGCGCTGGCCGGACGCATGGCCGATCCGACGGTGCGTGGCACCGCCGAGATCGCCGACTTCTTGTTGCTGCAGACGCTCAACCGGTTCGAGCCGGTGCTGCGCCACGCGGCGGCGCAGGCCGGCCGCATGCATCCGGAGAGCTTCTACACCACCTGTCTCGCGCTCGCCGGCGAGCTCGCCACCTTCACGACGGATGCCAAGCGCTCGAGCCGCTTTCCCGATTATCGCCACGACGATCTCAAGGCGACCTTCGAGGCCGTGTTCCGCGACCTGCGCGCGTCGCTCAGCGCGCTGCTCGAGCAGACCGCGGTGCCGATCGATCTGCAGGAGCGTCGCCATGGCGTGCGCGTCGGCATGATCCAGGATCGCCAGCTGATCCTCAACGCCGCCTTCGTGCTGGCGGTGCGCGCCAACATGCCGATCGAGCAGCTGCGCCGGCAGCTGCCGAACCAGATCAAGATCGGGTCTGTCGAGCAGATCGCGCAGCTCGTCAATGTCGCGTTGCCGGGCGTGCCGGTGCGGCCGCTGTCGGTCGCGCCGCGCCAGCTGCCCTACCGCGCCGGCACCGTCTATTTCGAGCTCGATACGACGACGCCGCTGTGGCGCGAGCTCGACGCCTCGGGGGCCGTGGCGCTGCACGTCGCCGGTAGCTTCCCGGACATCGAGATGGAGCTTTGGGCCATCAAGGGGTGAGCGGGTGATCCGCGAGGGGTGATCCAATGTCCGGCAAGTTCGAGTCCGAATCGACGGTGATCCGGCCGCGCGGCGCCGGTGCCCCGCAGGCACCGGTGCTGCGTCTCGGCGCTGGCGATGCCGGCAAGCGTCCGCCGCCGCCCCGCGAAGGCGGTGGCCCGTTCGATCGACGCGGTGGTGGCCGCCCGGGGCGCGGTCCGCCGCCACCGACCGACAATTGGGACCGTGGGCTCTTCGGCGGCAAAGGCGTGCCGCCGCTCGTCTCGGCGGCGCTGCCGCTGCTTAATCTCGCGGGGCGGCTTCGCGTCGTCAACGCGCAGCCGAACCTCGACGCGCTGCGCGTCAAGGTGATCCAGTCGGTGAAGCTGTTCGACCAGACGGCGCTCGCCGGCGGCGTGCCGCCCGAGCGCGTGCGCGCCGCGCATTATGCGATCTGCGCGACGATCGACGACATCATCCTCAACGCGCCCTGGGGCACCTACAGCGTGTGGGCGCGCCAGAGCATGGTCTCGACGTTCCACGGCGACGTCACCGGCGGCGAGCGCTTCTTCGATCTGCTCGCGCATCTGCACAAGGACCCCGGCACCAACCGCGACGTCCTGCTCCTGATGTATTATTGCCTTTCGATCGGCTTCGAGGGCCGGATGCGGATCCATCCGCAGGGCCATCTCGAGATCGGCCGCATCCGTGAGGGCCTCTACCGCACGCTGCGCGACGAGACCGAGCGCGAGCTTTCCCCGAACTGGCGCGGCGTCGACGCGCGCCATCGCCCACTGTCGACCCCTCTCGTTTTATGGACCACCGCCGCCGTCGCGGCCTTCCTGCTCGTGGCGACCTATGTCGCGCTGAGCACCTGGCTGGACCGGCGCTCCGACAGGACGCTGACCGCGCTGATCCAGGCCCCGCCGCAAGGCGTTCCGAGTCTCAAGCGCTCCGAGTCCGCGAAGACCGCGAATGCGTCGGCACGCGACACGTCGACGGCGCTCCTACGTCAGGCGTTGGCACCTGAGATCAAGCAGGGCGTCTGCGACGTCGGCGATGCCGATGGCGGCTCGCGCATCTCCTTGAAGAACGAGGGTCTGTTCGAGGTCGGCAAGGCCGACATCCAGCCCAATTTCGGGATCCTGCTCGACAAGATCGGCCGGCTCCTGCGCGGCCAGGCGGCGCAGGTCGTCGTGATCGGCTACACCGACAACACGCCGATCCACACCGCGAAATTTCCGTCGAACTATTACCTTTCGGTCGGGCGTGCCGACTCGGTGGCCAAGATCCTCGGGCAATATGTCGATCCGCTCCGGATCAGGTCCGAGGGCCGCGGCGCCGCCGATCCCGTCGCAACCAACTCGACGCCGGAAGGTCGCGAGAAGAACCGCCGCACCGAGATCATGGTCTACGACGCCAAGACGTCCGGCACCACGATCCAAGGCCCCACGATCCAAGGCCCCACGACCGCGCCGGAACCGTCGCCATGATGTTCCTGACCTGGTTCTACCAGATCCGCAGCTACCTGCGGGCCTACGGCAGGTTCATCAAGTACCGCTGGCTGATCTCGCTGATCTGGGCCGTCGCGATCGCCGGCCTGATCTTCTTCTACGGCGAGACGCTCGCCTTCGGCACTTGGCGACCGTTCTCGAATGCGCGGGTCCGCCTCATCGCGGTGATCGTGGTCTTCACGATCTGGCTCGTTTGGCTCGTCTATCGCCTCGTCCAGGCGAAGCGCACCGACCAGAAGCTGATCGACGGGCTCACCGCCGAGGGCAAGGTCGATCCCGCGCGCGCGGCGGCGGAGGACGTCGCCGAGGTGCGTTCGCGCCTCAAGGACGCGCTGAAGACGCTGCGCAAGACGCTCGGCCGCGGCGCGATCTACCAATTGCCCTGGTATCTGCTGATCGGTGCGCCGGGCGCCGGCAAGACGACGGCGCTCGTCAATTCCGGCCTGCACTTCCCGCTCGCCGAGGAGACCGGGCCGCGGCCGATCCAGGGCGTCGCCGGCACGCGGCACTGCGATTGGTGGTTCACCAACGAAGGCATCCTGATCGACACCGCCGGTCGCTACACCTCGCAGGACGGCGAGCAGGAGACCGACAAGGCCGGCTGGAAGGGCTTCCTGAAGCTGCTGCGCCAGCACCGGCGTCGGCAGCCGCTCAACGGCGCCATCGTCGTCATCGGCCTCGACGACATCATGAACGCGGACCCGACCGAACGCCTCAAGCAGGGTCGCATCATCCGCCGGCGTCTGCGCGAGCTCGACGAGGAGTTCAAGCTGCGCGTGCCGGCCTATCTCGTGCTGACCAAGGCCGACCGGCTTGCCGGCTTCCAGGCGTTCTTCGAGAATCTCGACCGGTCGTCGCGCGAGCAGGTGTGGGGCGTGACGCTTCCCCTGCCGGCGAGCGGCATCGAGGGCGGTGACCTCGCCGATCGCTTCGGCCATGCGATCGATGCGCTCGTCGAGCGGCTCAACGCGCTGCTGCTCGATCGGCTGCAGTCGGAGCAGGACGGCGAGCGCCGCTGCGAGGTCTTCGCCTTTCCGAGCCAGGTGGCGCTCATCGCCGAGCCGCTGCACGAGATGCTGGGCGAGATGGCGGCCGCGTCGCGCTTCGATCCCCCGCCGCGCATCCGCGGCATCTACCTCGCCTCCGCGCAGCAGGACGAGGCGCCGCTCGATCTCGTCACGCGCGCAGCGGTCGCGCATTTCGGCGTCGAGCTGCCGCGTCTCGCCGAGGCGACGCGCCAGGGCACCAAGAGCTTCTTCCTGGCGCGCCTGCTGCGCGACGTGATCTTCGGCGAGGCGAGCCTGATCTCGACCGACCCGCGCCGCGATCGCCGCGACCGCATCGTCCGCTGGGTGGGCGCTGCCACCATCGCGTTCGTCGCGCTCGTCCTTGCCGGCATCTGGGGCGCCGACTATCTGCGCCAGGAAGACCAGCTGTCGGCGATCGAGGCGCGCCTCGCGCTCTACTCTCCCGCCGCAGCGGCGACGCCGATCAAGAACGTCGACGACCACGACTTCAAGGCGATCGCGCCGGTGCTCGACCAGGCGCGCGACCTCAACACGCCGTATCGCGGTGACGACCACGTGGGCCGCCTCTCGCTGCCGTCGCAGCGCGACAAGGTGATCTCGGGCTACGACGATCTCTACCGCCGCGCGCTCAACGATTTTCTGCTGCCGCGCCTGCTCGTGCAGGTCGAGACGACGATGCGCGAGAAGCCCGATGCCGGCCCCTATGTGATGGACAATGTCCGCGTCTATCCCATGCTCGGCGGCCGCATCCGCATGGACGCGGCCTTCGCGCGCAAGACGCTCGACGCCGATCTCGAGCGCGACCTGCCCAGCAACGACGACGCGCCGCTTCGCGCCGCGCTCGACTATCACATCGGCGCCCTCGTCGCCGGGCCGCTGACGCCGATCGCGCTCGACGACAGGCTCATCACCAACGCGCTCGCCAACGAGCACGATCGCGAGCAGTTCGCGGCCTGGCAGGCGGAGGGCGGCGCGCTCTGCGAGAACGCGCTGACGGATCACTACCCCTTCTCGCGCGCTGCGGTGAAGGACATGACGGCTGAAGATTTTGTCGCGCTGTTTGGACCGAATGGCGCCTTCGCGACGTTCTTCAAGAACAAGCTCGAGTCCAAAGTGAACAGCACGACGTCGCCGTGGACCTGGAAGAAGGGTGTCGACCGCCCGAGCGGTTCGACCGACTCGCTGCGCCAGTTCGAAGGCGCGGCGTCGATCCGCGCCGCCTTCTTCAACGGCCCGAAGGACACGTTGCAGATTCCCTTCGAGGTGACGCCGGTCGGGCTCAACGGCGATGCGATGGGCGTGACGCTGTCGAGCGACGGCCAGCAGGTCGCCTATTATCAGGGGGCCCGGGCGAGCTCGCGGCCGGTTACCCTGACCTGGCCGGGTCAGCTCGGCGTCAACGGCGCCGAGGTGAACTTCCAGTCGAACGGCGGCGGGGGCGCCGACGGCGCCACGACGAAGCGCGGGCTGTGGGGCCTGTTCCGCCTGCTCGACGCCGCGAGCCTGCAGCCGACCGATGCCTCAACCGTGCGGGCGACCTTCGCCTCCTCGGTCGGCGCCGCCTCGTTCCAGCTGCACGTCGATTCCGCGTTCGACCCGTTCGACCTCAAGGCGCTGCGCGCCTTCCACTGCCCGAAGACCTTGTAATGGCACCTGCGCGGCCCTCGATCTCGGCCAGGGCCGAGCCGCGCCAGCCGCGGCAGCCGGGCTTCTTCGGCAAAATCCCGATGCGCGGCGACTTCGTCGGCCGCCGCATCGACGGCCACCTCCGCCAGACCCTCGATCAATGGCTGAGCGCCTCGATCACCGCGAGCCGCAAGGCGCTCGGCCAGGATTGGTCGGACGCCTATCACCACGCGCCGCTCTGGCGCTTCGTGCTGACCGCCGGCATCGTCGGGTCCGAGCCAATCGCCGGCATCCTGATGCCGAACGCCGACAATTTCGGCCGCGAGTTCCCACTCGTCATCGCCGTCGAGGTGACGGGCTGCGCACAGCCGCTCAAGCTGATCCGCAGCGCCGAGGCGTGGTTCTCTGCGGCGGAGCGGGCGGGGCTGTCGAGCCATGGCGACGGCGCCGACCTCGACGCCTTCGATGGCCGGGTGCTGGCGCTGGGCCAGCCCGTGTTCGAAAGCGACCGCGCCGCCGTGGCGCAGCGCTTCGCCTACGGCGACGAGGTGGAGGAAGCACGAGGCTATGCCGGCGTGATGGAATCGACGCTCGGCGCGCGCCAGGACGGCATGAGCGTATTCTGGACGCGCGGCGGCGGCGGCGTTCCGCCCTCGATGCTGCACCATCGCGGCCTGCCGCCGCCCGAGCGCTTCGCCGCGCTCCTCGACGGGCAGTGGGAGGACTGGGGCTGGAGCGAGGAGATCGTCGCGCCGCCGGCGGAGCGGCCGGTGATGCTGTCGGTCAGCGGCACGCTGACCTCGGCTTCGCGCACGCATCGCGGCACGCGGCGATCGAACAACCAGGATGCGACGCTGGAACGTCCCGACCTCGGCCTGTGGGCGGTCGCCGACGGCGCCGGCGGCCACGATGCCGGCTCGTACGCCAGCGCCGTCGTCATCGCCAAGCTCGCCGAGTTCGAGGCGCCGATGAGCTTCGCCAGCGCGCTCACCGACATCGAGGAGCTGCTCGAGGAGGCCAACGACTCACTGCGCGCGAAGGGGCGGCAGCTCGGGCCGGAGCGCATCTGCGCCGCCGTCGTCGTCGCGATGGTGATCCACAAGGGTCAGTTCGCGATCGTGTGGGCCGGGGACAGCCGCGCCTATGTCTTCCGCGAAGGACGGCTGCAGCGCCTGACGCGCGACCATGTCTCCGACGGCGGCCAGTACGTGACGCGCGCCGTCGGCGCCGAGGACATGATGCTGGTCGACGTCGTCCGCGGCGAGCTCGCCGACGGTGATCGCTTCGTCCTGTGCAGCGACGGCATCGTCAAGACGATCGGCGACCGGATGCTGGAGGCGGCGGTGCGCCGCGGCAGCGCCGCCGACGTCGCCACCGAGCTCATCGACGACGCGCTGATCGCCGGCGCGCGAGACAACATCACCGCGCTCGTCGTCGACGTCGGGCGCTGAGGCCGCAAACCCATGACCATCGCGCCATGACCATGCACGAGCCGCAAGACCTCCCCGCAACCAAGGCGCCGCAGGCCGACGCCGAGGCGACCGGCATTTCCGACCTCGGCCGGATCCAGGCGCGCTTCGACGCGCTCGTGACGACGCTGGTGACCGACGCCGGCGGCGCGGCGCGATCCGAGGCGGAGGTGCGCGCCTGCACGGACGGCGTCCGCGCCGCGCTCGACTGCCTCGCAAGCGGCGAGGAGGTCGCGGCGAATTCGGCCGGCGAGGGCTCGCTCGCGCAAGGCACCATCCTCGCCAACGCCTTCGTCGTTCGGATGCTGATCGGCATCGGCGGCATGGCCGAGGTCTATCAGGTGCGCCACCGCGACCTGCGCTGCGACTACGCGATCAAGATCCTGAAGCCGTCGCGCGCGCTCGACCCGCTCATCGTCGACCTGTTCGCCGCCGAGGCGCGGGCGCTGATGGCGCTGCGCAACGACGGCATCGTGCGCGCCTACGCGCTGCTGCGGCACGGGGACGGGCGCCCGTTCCTGGTGCTCGACCTTGCCCGCGGGCCGACGCTCGCCGAGACGCTGGTCGCCGGCGCGCTGACGCCGGACGAGCTGCGGGCCGTCGGCTTCAGGCTCTCGACGAGCCTGGCGGCACTTCATCTCGCCGGCCTTGTGCACGGCGATCTCTCGGCCGAGAACGTGGTGCTCGTCGGCGGGCTCGAGGGCGCTGTGCTGCTCGATCTCGGCCTCGCGCATTCGCGCGAGTCGGGCTCGATCTCGTTTGCCGGCAAATGGTCGATCGCCGCGCCGGAGCTGCTCGAGGGCGCCAAGCACGCGCCGCCGAGCGACATGTACGCGCTCGGTCTCATCCTCGCCGCCGCGGCTACGGGCCAGCGGCTCGACATGGGCAAAGACCTCGAGAGCGCCCGTGCCCGACGCCGCGTGGTGCCGAGCCTCGGCAACATGCCGCGCCCGCTTGCGATGCTCATCGGCCGCCTGCTCGATCCGATCCCTTCGAAGCGCCCGACGGCGGCTGAGGTGGCGCAGCGGTTCGGCGCGCGCGAGCCGGACTGGGTCGAGACCTTCCGCGATGCGCTCGCCGACATGCGCGCGGCAAAGGCGATGCGGCGCTGGCGTCAGATGGTGCCAGGATCGAAGAGAGCCTGATCGGCGTCCTTCAACGCGGGTAGCTGGCGCAGCCATCCGTTCCAGCCGAGCCGCGGCGGCGAGGCGCCGAGGTGGCACTCCGGCACGTCCGCCTTGCGCAGGACGAGCTGCACCTCGAAGTCCAGCCCGCAATCCATGTAGAAGCGGGTGATCTCGACGAGCCGCGTCATGACGGCGCCGCCGGGCTCGAAGCTCTGGAACGTCGCATAGTCGACGGGGCCGATGATGATCCTGAAGGTGCTCGTGACATCGCGGGTGCGGGCGCCGGCGACGACATCGACGCCGAGCGTGCAGAAGCCGCCACCCGCGCCGAGCCGCGTCTGCTCGTGCGGGGCGATGTCGAGCCAGCGCACCTGCATCGGCGACACCTTGACCGGCAGGCCGAGCAGGTCGGCGAGGATCACCTCGAGGCCAGCGGCTGACCGCACCTCGCCGACGAGCAGGCCGGTGTAGGGCAAGAGCCGCGAATCCGCGGTCAGCATGCGATCGCGCAGCGACGGTAGGCCGAGCCCGACGAGCGCGTAGAGTGCCGCGGTGATCTGCGCCTTGCCCGACGTCCCGTGGCGCGCGACGAGCGGCGGCAACCGGAATTTCTCGAACGCCTTGACGAAGAGCGAGACGACGCGCGTGACGAAGATGTCGAGGAAGGCGCGCATCGCCGGGCTGCGCCGCTTCTTCTCGCGAAGCGCCGTCTCGGTGTAGAGCGGCGGCAGCGGCGACAGCGGGCCGACGAGCCCGACGAAGGCGGTCTCGATCGAGAACGATCCCGGCGCCTGTCGGAGCGGCGTCGCGATGTAGCGGTTCGTCACCGCACCGGAGACCGGCAGCGGCGCGTTCTCGTTGCCGCTGCTGACGAGGCGCAGCGCTTCGAACGCGTCGAACTGGTCGATCTCCTGCGCGAGCCGCCCGGCCAGCGTGCCGGCGCTCTTCGAGGGTGGCGCTTGCGGCGGCAGGCTCTGCGGCGCGTTCAAGCCAGCACCTTCTCGCCGGAGCGCGGCGCCCATGTCTTCACAGGTCGCGACACGCCCCGCAGCCGCAGGGTCAGGCGGGTGAAGCTGTTCATGTTGACGTAGAGCCCGAGGAAGCGATCGAGCACCTCGCCGAACAGGAAGGCAACACCGGGCTCGAGCGAGCGCGTGTCCATCTCGATCTCGACGTCGAGCCCGCGAGCGAGACCGCCGGCGACGCGCGCGGTCGATCGCTGGCTCTTCACCCCGACGATGGCGTCGATGAGCGAGCGCGTCTCGGGTGCGTCGCGATAATCGTAGAGCCGCATCATCTCGCGGAACGCGTCCGGGCCGCCCTTGCCGTCGACGAGCGACAGGTGGCCGAGCTTGAGATGCGACAGCAGGCGCCAGAACAGCCCCTCGTCGCTCGTCAGCCGCAACGTCCGGGTGAACGGCGTCATGGCGAGGAAACGGGCGGCATCGCCGGAGCTGCGCGGCGTCTTCAGCACGGGCTGGCCGCCACCGTAGGGCAGCCGCGTCGCGAGATCGCGGTTGAGGCACGTCGCCTCGACCGTGAGGACGGAATCGGTCGGTGAATCGGCGCCTGTCGTCGCATCGACGAGCGCGATGCGGGCGTCGGTGCCGAGATCGCCGTCGACGAGCCGGCGGCGGCGCAGCTGCCAATGCAGCGCCAGGCCGTCCTCCTGGCCGATCGGCTGGCCGAACAGCGGCGTCGCGACGCGGCCGGCGCCACTACGATCGGCCACCGTGACATGGTCGACCGAATAGACCTCGCGCGTCGCGTGGCGCCGCGCATCCGGCACGATCGCGTATTCGGCGAGAGCGCGCGACAGCATGATCGGCTCGGCGCGCTGCTCGAACAGGTTGACGATCGGTGCGCAGTTGAGCGCGAACACCTCGGCGTTGATCGCCCGCTCGAGGTCCGGCGCGGTGCGGCGGAAATAAAAGAAGATCTCGAGCCGGTTGCCGGCCTGGCGCAGGCTCTTGGCGCCGAGGCGCGACAGCTCGACGAACAGAAACTTTTGCGGGTAGGCAAAGAACTCGGTGAGGAGCCGGAAGGCGGGATGACCGCGCGGCGCGCGCGGCAGCGCCGCCTCGGAATCATCGAGGCCGATCGGGCGCAGCGCCTCGGGACCGACGAAGACCGCGGCCGGGTCTTCCGGGTGATCGGCAAAAGCGATGCCGATGCAATCGTTGAGCAGAAGCTCGAACAGCGCGACTGAATGGCGCCATGGGGCACGAAGGTAGAAACTCAAACGATCGATCCCGAGATCGGTGAAGCTCACCTTCGGATCGGTGCATTCGAGGACGAGCCGCAGGCTCGACAGCGCTTCGAGATGCGGTGCGGCGGGGGCCGTCAGCGGCTGGCCGGACAGCGCCGCCTGGACGACCTCGACCGGCCACATGTCGATCGCCTGCGTCGTGCGGAACCGGCAGGCGTCGCCTTCGATCGGCTCGCTCTCGACGATCGTGCCGCGATCGAGCGTCAGCAGCCCAGTGAGGTCGACGTTCGGGACGGCCGAGGCGATGCACAGGCTCGGGATCGGCGCGAGATAATGCGGGTACAGGAACTCGAGCAGCGTCTCGGTCAGCTCCGGAAAGTCATCGTCGAGCTTGAGGCGCAGCCGCGCTGCGATGAAGGCGAAGCTCTCGATGAGCCGCGCGACATGCGGGTCGTCGACCGAGTCGCGCGACAGTCGCAGGCGCCCCGCGATCTTGGGATGGCGCTCGGCGAAACGCGTGCCGAGCGTGCGGAGCGCGTCGAGCTCCTCGTTGAAGAAATTGAACAGCGGCTCGACCAAGGCGTCCTACTCGAGTTCGAACAAACGGGACGTCGGGTCGAGCGCGGTCTCGAAGACGATCGGCTCCGGCCCATGATCGAGGCGCGCCACGGCCTCTATGCGGATCGTCTGGCGTCGCTCGTGACGATCGCGCGACTTGAGCAGCGTCACCTTCACCGAGACGAAGCGTGGCTCGAAGGCGCGGATCGCCTGCTCGACGGATTCGGCGAGCTGCTGGCGCTGGCCGATCGTGGCGAGCGGCGCGCCGACGAAATCCTCCACGCCATAGCCCGGCAGCGCGTTGGGCAGCAGCGTGAAGTCCTTCGGCGGGGTGCGGCACAGCCGGCGCGTGTTGAGGAGCGCCTCGAGATCGCGGCAGAAGCCGGCGCGGATCGCCATCATCTCCTGCGTGCGCGTCAGCGGGGGGTCGCGCGTGAGATCGGGCGCATCGTCGATGAGCCTGTCGAGCAGCGAGGATTGCAAGCGCATCAGCGGGCCGCCGAATGCTGAATCGCAAGATGCTCGACGTCGAGCAGGCCGTGGCTCTCCTCGTCGGCGAGCAGGATCTTCTGGCCGCGGCCACGAACCGTGCCGCCGGGGCCGTCGATCCAGGCGGTCTCCTTGGCCAGGCGCTGCATCTCGGTCGCCTCGGGATCGTGATATTGCGCGATGATGTAGAAGGTCGCGTCACGACCGTCACGAAGCTTGGTCTCCGCCTGCCGCCACAGCAGGTCGCGCGGTCGGCGCACGGGCGAGAAGCTGATCTCGGCGATCTCGCTCGGCGCGATCCACAGGTAGCGGCCGTCGAGCGCGAGCGCCTCGAAGCCATGCTGCGAGAAATCGCAGACGTCGCGGCACGGCGCGGCCGCGGCCCCGTCGATCGCGATCTCGGGGAGCGGCACCTCTTCGAGCGTCGCACGCAGGGCCGCAGCCTGGTCCGGCTCGTCGTCGCGCGCGAATAGGGCGAGCCGGATCACGTCACGCTGATGCTGCGTCGGCTCGCCGATGAAGCTCGGGACCGCGCTCTCCTCGTACCAGGCACGGCGCGCTTCGGACGCGCGCAGCAGCCAGCGCATCTGGGTGACCGCCATCATGTCGGCCGGCGCCTGGTCGGCGGCGAGCTTGAGCTGGTTGTCGGCGCGCTCGTGGGCGCCCTGCAGCACGAGCAGCTCGGCGAGCAGGATGCGGTGCCCGGTCGCCATCGGGCTGGCCTTGACCTCGGCGGCCACGGTGCTCACCGCGTCGGCGAGCTTGCCCTCTTCGAGAAGGGTCGAGATCTGATCGGCTTCCATGCGGCAATCCCCTAGACTTCGGAAAAGGTGGAAACCTCGGCAACGAGCTGGAAGCTCGCCGAGACGTCATCGAGCTGGAAATGCGGCTGCAGGCGCAGCACGCAGCCGAGCACGCCCGGCCGCCCGGGCATCTCGCGCACCGAGACCGACGCGGCGCGCAGCGGGAACTTCGCCTTGAGCTCGGACGGGGCGTCGTCGTTGCCGAGGCAATGAAGCTGCAGCCAGTCGTCGATCATCTTCTCGATGTCGGACGGACCGCCGAGCGAACCGATGCGGTCGCGCATCATCACCTTGAGGAAATGCGCGAAGCGCGAGGCGCACAGCACGTATTGCAGCATTGCGGCGATGCGCGCGTTCTCGTCGGCGATCCGGCTCGTCGTGCGCACCGGGCGATGCAGCGACGGGTTGGCGTTGAAGACGAGCCACGGCGTCGACGGGGCGTGGCCGACCGGGATCATGCCGTGGTCGGAGAACGCGCGTTCCTGCGTCGCCGTCAGCCGGATCTCGACCGGCGGCTGCGCGGCGAGGTCGGGGCGGTCGGTTGCAAAATGCATCGTCGGCAGGTCGGTGACGAGGCCGCCGCCGTCGGCATCCTGCGGTGCGCCGCGCAGATCCGCGAACCAGCCCGATTGCGTGAAGGCGCGGACGACGACGCTGGAGAAGGCATAGATCGGGCTCGCCCACAGCAGCTCGGCGCCGGACGAGGTGATCTTCTCCTCGAACTGGAAGCCGTCGATGCGCGTGCGATCGTAGGGGCGCAGCGGCGTGCGGATCAGGATGCGCGGGGCGAGCAGGCCGAGGAAACGCGAGTCCTCGATGCCGCGCAACGATTGCCAACGAACGAACTCGAGGCTTTCGAAGATGCTCGCCATCTCGGGCAGGAGGTCGAGATCGCCGAACGAATCGAGCTCGAGCAACTCGGGCCGCGCCTCGAGCAGGAACGGCGCGAAGCTCGCCGCCGCGACGCCAGCGATGACGCGCATCGCCGCCACATCGTCGGTGCCGAATTCCGGATTGATGCCGTGGCAGACACGATAATCGCCGAGCAGCAGGCCGAACGGCACGCCGCCGGCCATGCCGAACTCGCGATTATAGACGAGGTCGAAAAGGTGGCTCTGATCGAAGTCGGTCGCCTTCTCGAGATCGCGACAGAGCTCGGGCCACGAGACCGAGATGACCTTGACCTGGACGTCCTGCGCCTCGGTCGTGGTCGAGACCGTGTAGGCGAGCCCGCGCCAACGGGCCTCGAGGGCCTGGAAGCGCGGATGGTGCATGATCGCGTTGACCTGCTCGGTCAGCGCGCGATCGATCAGCATGATCAGCCGGTCGACCTTCTCCCGCGCGCTGATGGCGTGCTGCGCCGCCTGCGGTTGAGCCGGCGCGACGAAGACCTCGTCGAGGGCCTCCGCCGCGGGGCCGGCATCCGAGGCGTCGAGGAGCGTCTCGGCGTGCATGGACCGTCACTCAGGATTTTTGTGGAATGCGGGCGACCATGCGCAACGAGGTCGTCAATTCCTCCATCTGCAGCCAGGGCCGCATCCAGGCGACCGCGTTGTATGATCCAGGGCGGCCGGGAATTTCCTGCACCTTCACCTTGGCCTCGCGCAGGGGATAGCGGGCACGCATCTCCGGGCCGGCATCGGCGCTGGAGTTGACGTAGTTCGCGATCCAACGGTTGAGCCAGGCCTCGCAGTCCGGCGCCTCCATGAAGGAGCCGATCTTGTCGCGGCCGATCACCTTGAGGTAATGCGCGAAGCGCGCGGTCGCCATCATGTAGGGCAGGCGGGCGGAGATGGCGGCGTTCGACGTCGCCTCGGGCCGGTCGTACTTCTCCGGCTTGTGCGTGGTCTGGCCGCCGAAGAACACCGCGTAATCGGTGTTCTTGTAATGGCAGAGCGGCAGGAAGCCGAGCTTGCCGAGCTCGGCGTCGCGCCGGTCGGTGATGCCGACCTCGGTCGGGCAGGTCAGGTCGAGGTCGCCGTCGTCACTCTGGAAGATGTGCAGCGGCAGGTCCTCGACCTTGCCGCCGCTCTCGGCGCCGCGGATCGCGGTCGCCCAATTGGTCTTCGAGAACGAGTCGGTGATGCGCGTCGCCAGCACGAAGGCCGCGTTCATCCAGCAATAATTCTCATGCGCACGACCGCGCGGCCCGAGCTTCTCCTCCGGGATCGATTCCTCGTAGTCGAACTCCTCGACGGTGCGCGTCTCCTTGCCGTAGGGCAGCCGCGCCAGCACGCGCGGCAGCGTCAGCGTGACGAAGCGCGAATCCGGGCTCTCGCGGAACGAGCGCCACTTGGCGCTTTCGACGGTGTCGAAGATCTTCTCGAGGTCGCGCGGGCGGGCGAGCTCACGGAAGTCCTCGAAGCCGAACAGGTGCGGGCTCGCCGCGGCGATGAAGGGCGCGAAGGCCGCCGCCGAGACGCCGGCGATGCCCTGCAGCAGCTCCATGTCCTCGAACGAGTTCGAGAACTCATAGTCGCCGACAAGGCAGCCATAGGGCTCGCCGCCCGGCGTGCCGAACTCGTTTTCGTAGATCGCCTTGAACACCGTCGACTGGTCGAACTCGACCGACTTGGCCATGTCCTTCCACAGCTCGCGCTTCGAAAGGTTGAGGACGCGGATCTTCAAATTCACGCTCGTCTCGGTGTTGAAGACGAGATGCCGCAGGCCGCGCCAGGCGCCTTCGAGCTTGGCGAACTTCGGATCGTGCATGATCGCCGCGAGCTGCTCGGAGATCTTGGCGTCGATCGACTCGATCGCCTTGTTGATCGAGACGGTGAGGTTGCGGTCGAACTTGACGGTGCCGTCGAGGGCCTGCTCGGTCAGCGCCCGCAGGAGCGCGTGCGCGCGCTCGGGCTCCGTCTGCTTCGTCGCCGCGATGACGCTGTCGAGCAGGCTCGGCGCGTCCGTCGTGGTGACGGTGGTTTCCGGGGCCGTGACTTTCGAAGTCGACATGTCAGACTTTCCCCTCTGGCCGTGCGAGATCCTCGGAGAGCTTCTTCAGCTCACGCTGATCCTGAAGGATCTTCTCGAGGATCGCCTCGAGGCTGTCGGAACGGTCCGCCTTCGCGAGGAGGTCGCGCAGCTTGTTGCGCGTCTCGAGCATGTTGGCGAGCGCCGGCACCTGGTTGACGATGGCGGCGGGATCGAAATCGTCCATCTTCTCGAACTTGAGCGAGACACCGAGATCGGTGCCGTCCTTGACGAGCGTGTTCGCGACCTGGAGCTGGAGGCCCGGCGTCATGCGCGCCAGGACGTCATCGAAATTGTCGCGGTCGATCTGCGTGAACTTGCGATCGCGGAAGGGCTTCAGCGGCGAGGTGGGATCGCCGGAGAAATCGCCGAGCACGCCGACGACGAAGGGCAACTCCTTCTGGACGACGGCGCCCTCGGTCTCGACCTCGTATTTGATGTGCACGCGCGGCTTTCGCACCCGCTCGAGCTTGTCGTGAATGCTCTGCGCCAAGACCCGTTCTCCTTCAACTCATCGCCACCGCGCTTCGGACCTGTGGACCTAGCGCCCCTTGGCGTTCGCGTTCGTGTTGGTCGTCGTGCTCACGTTGGCGTGGATGCCCGCGTGCTGAAGCAATTGCTTGCGGTTCTCCGCGTTCGGGATCAGCTCTTCGAGCAGATCGACGAAGCTCATCCGCCCGCGCCAGACCAGCGTCTCCAGCGCATACGAGATCGGCGAGTGCGGCTCGTACCGGCGGAAGAACTCGGCGATGCGCAGCATCTCTGTGAAGGCTTCCTCGCGCGTTTTGATCTCGCGCGGTCCCTCGGGCTGCGGCGGCTCCGGCCGAACCGCAGGCTCGGCCTCGTCGGCGTGAGCGGCGACCACGATCGTTGCGGGCGAAACGTGCTTGGCCTCGCCGTTGGTCACGCTGGCCACCGCCGCAGTCGGGACGTTACGCGGGATATCGACGCCGCCGCCGAGCAGCAGGCGATAGGCGTCGAGCACTTCGTCGAGCACGTTGCGGATGTGGGTCGACGGCGGCGAGTCGGTCCCGCAGATGCGGTCGAGCGTCTCGGTAAGCGCGGTGAAGGCATCGCGCGCCGCGCCGGCCTCCATCGCGCGGGCGCGGATCGCGGCGAGGCCGGCGGTGGTGCGTGCATCGCTGAAGGATCGGCCGAGCGGGCTGTCGGGTGTCTTCTGCACGCGGCTCCAGTGCCACAGCGCGTTGGTGCCGAAGCTCGAGGCCGGCAGCAGCGACACCATCCGGATCGGCTGGATCAGCGCGCCCTCGCCACCGATCCCGTTGAGGCCGGCGAGCGGGGCGATCCGGCCCGCGGCATCGTCCTCGTCGATCGAATGGACCTCGGGCCAGTAGCGCTCGAGCAGCCCGCGCGCGAGGTTGAAACCCTGCTCGAGCCCAACGAAACCTTCGAGCCGCAGCTGCGCCTCGATCAGCCAGGCCGCGATCTCGATGTCCTTTGTGCGCGTCTCGAGCGCTTCGATGGCGAGCGAATGAACCGTGCGCCATTCCTGCGGAACGGCCATTGTTTCGTCGGCGGCTTCGTTGGCGCGCTCGATCGTGCGGGCCTGCGCCCGCGCATCCTTCAAACGAAAATAAAGCGAGTTGAACCCGCCTTCTCCTCGCAAATCAGCCCCAGCTTGCGCGCCGTCCGGGATCGGCTTGAGCAAATCGTTTAAATTCAACGACATAAGTCCGTCCGTCTGAACGCCCGTTACGGCTTGAGGCTCGGCCTGATCGTGCAATAGAGAAAAATGCTTTCCCTCGGCAAATCAAGCTGTTTTTTCTCGCCATGGTTATAGCGACGTCATGTGAACCTCCCAGTATGATCCGCGTTACCTTGGTCTGAACACCGTGTGACACTTTCATATCATTCGCTTTTCACAATCGGGCACGGGAATGATCGGCAATCTGGCCTTTAGATGCACGGGATCGACCGCGTAATGGCGGGGTTTGATCTTCGCGTTGTGGTCGACAGGCTCGAGCGGTCGCTGCGCCGATCGCTCGAGATGGCGATGCATTTGGCGGTGACGCGCGAGCATTCGAGCGTCGAGGTCGAGCATTGGATGTCGATCCTCGTCGCACGCGGCGGACCGTTCGAGCCTCTTTTGCGCACCCTCGACATCGCGGCCGATCGCGTCGCCGACGACATCGCCATACGGCTCGATCGGATGCGGGGAGCCCATCGCTCCGCGGCGCCGACGCTGTCGCGGGCGATGCTCGAATGGCTCGAGGAGGGCTGGCTGGCCGCCTCGCTCCGTTTCGGTCGCAACGAAGTGCTCGCGAGCGATCTGCTCCTTGCGTTGACCACCTCGCCGGCGCTGCAGCGGCTGGTGCGCGAAATCGCGCCCTCGATGCGGCTCGAGGATTCCAAGGTTCTTGCGCTCGCTACGGCCGCCAACAGCGCGACGCCGCCACCGTCCAGCGGCGCTGGCGCCGCTAGTGCGTCTGCGGGGCCAGCGGCGATCTCGGCTGCGAAGGCGGACAGCGACATCGCCCGCTTCACCGTGGATCTCACGGCCGCGGCGCGCGACGGCAAGCTCGACCCCGTCGTCGGCCGCGAGCCCGAGCTGCGCCAGGTGGTCGACATCCTGATGCGGCGCCGCCAAAATAATCCGATCCTCACCGGCGAAGCCGGCGTCGGCAAGACCGCGGTGGTCGAGGCGCTCGCGCTGCGCATCGCGGACGGCTCGGTTCCACGGCTGCTCGCCGACGTCACCATCCTCGCGCTGGATCTCGGCCTGCTGCAGGCTGGTGCGGGCGTGAAGGGCGAGTTCGAGCGGCGGCTCACCGGGCTCATCGCCGAGATCAAGGCGTCGACCCGGCCGATCATCCTGTTCATCGACGAAGCGCATCTGATGATCGGCGCCGGTAACCAGTCCGGTGGCAGCGACGCGGCGAACCTGCTCAAGCCGCCGCTGGCGCGCGGCGAGCTGCGCACGATCGCCGCGACGACGTGGTCGGAGTACAAACGACATATCGAGCGCGATCCCGCGCTCACCCGCCGCTTCCAGGTCGTGAAGGTCGAAGAGCCGAAGCCCGAGTCGGCGATCCGCATGCTGCGCGGCATCGTGCCTTCGCTCGAGAAGCACCACGGCGTGCGCATCAAGGACGAGGCGCTGGCCGAGGCCGTGCGGCTTTCCGCGCGCCACCTGCCGGACCGCCAATTGCCGGACAAGGCGATCAGTGTGCTCGACACGGCCGCGGCCGGCGTCGCCATCTCGCACGCGACCGACCCGGCCGCGATCGAGGATCTCGTGGCCGAGGTCGCCCACCTCGGAACGGAGCGCGCCGCGATCGTCCGCGACGAGGGCGACGACGTGGTGAGCGCGCTCGCGGCGATCGATGCGCGTATCGCCGAGGCGGGCGCGCAGCTCGAGACGCTGCGCGCCCGCGTCAAGCAGGAGCGGCTGCTCGTCGACGAGATTGCCCAGGCCTCGGCCGCGCCGGACGCCGGCGAGGACGAAGCGGCGCAAGGCGCGCGGCTTGACCGGCGACGCAAGCTCGAGGCGCGGCTCGCGGCCCTGCAGGGCGAGGCGCCGCTGATCCATCCGCGCGTCGATCGCGATGCGGTCGCGGCCGTCGTGGCGCGCTGGACCGGCGTGCCGGTCGGGCGGCTGATCCGCGATGCGATCGTTACCGCGCGCACGCTCGAGGATCGGCTGCGCCAGCGCGTGGTCGGGCAGGATCGCGCGCTCGCCGTCATCGCGTCGGCGATGCGCACCACTGCGGCGCGGCTCGGCGATCCGCGCAAGCCGCCGGGCGTGTTCCTGATGGTCGGCACCAGCGGCATCGGCAAGACGGAGACGGCGCTGGCGCTGGCCGACCAGCTGTTCGGCGGCAGCCAGCATCTGTCGATCATCAACATGTCGGAGTTCAAGGAGGAGCATAAGGTCTCCTCGCTCGTCGGCGCGCCGCCCGGCTACGTCGGCTACGGCGAGGGCGGCGTGCTCACCGAGGCCGTTCGTCGCCGTCCCTACGGGCTTCTCCTGATGGACGAGGTCGAGAAGGCGCATCCCGGCGTGCAGGACGTCTTCTACCAGGTGTTCGACAAGGGCATGCTGCGCGACGGTGAGGGCCGCGACATCGAGTTCCTGAACACGACGATCATCCTCACCTCGAACGCGGGTTCCGAAACGCTCGCCGCGCTCGCCGCCGACCCGGAGACGATGCCCGAGGGCGATGCGCTGGTCGAAGCGCTGCAGCCGGAGCTCTCGAAGGTGTTCAAGCCGGCCTTCCTCGGCCGCGTCACCATCGTGCCCTACCTGCCGCTCACCGAGCCCGTTCTGCACGATATCTGCAAGCTGCAGATCGCGCGCATCGCCGAGCGGCTCGAGGCCGCGCATGGCGCGCAGCTCGTCGTGTCGCAGGCGGTCGAGGGCGTGATCGTCGCGCGCTGTCTCGCCGGCTCGATCGGCGCCCGCGCCATAGAGGGCGTGCTGTCGCGCGAAGTCCTGCCGGCGATCTCCGACGTCATCCTCGAACATGCCCTGGGCGACGGCGAAGCCATCACCGCGATCCACGTCGATCTCGACGACGCCCGGCGCATCAGCGTCCGCGCGGACCTAACACACGGGACAGCCAACGTCCCGAGCGAGCAAGCGACGGTGCGCCCCGTCGACTGCGATCACCACGGCGATGATTCAAGCCATGGCGATCATACACCCGAGCCGGCAGATCTGGCGCAGGCTTGACCGGAATTCGATCGAGGGAAGGAGAACGACGATGCCGATTTATTTCCAAATGGACGGAGTACAGGGCGACGCGACGCAGGAGCAGCATGTTGGCTGGATGGACATCCAGTCGCTGCAATGGCAGGTCGCGCGCAACATCAACACGCTCGCTGGTGCCGCCGCCAATCGTGAGGCGTCCGAGCCGGCGATCAGCGAGGTCACGCTGACGAAGATCAGCGACTCCTCGACGACGAGCCTGTTCCAGCAGGCGTGCACCGGCACGAAAGGCGTCAACGCCAAGATCGATCTCGTCACCACCGGCAGCGGCGGCGAGACCTACATCGAGTACATCCTGCACGACACGCTGATCGCGTCCTACACGGTCGGCTCGTCCGGCGACCGCCCGACGGAATCGATCACGCTGAACTTCACGCAGATGGACGTGACCTACACGCCCTTCGACCAGGACAACACGAAGCAGTCGCCGCTGCGCGCGTCCTACAACGTCGCCACCGCGCAGTCGATGTAACGTCCCGCATTGCGGCGACCGTCTATCGCACCCCTCGAGCCGGCGGATGCCTCGGCATTCCGTCCGCTCGGGGCGTGGCCGATTTCATCCGAGGCTGCCGCTACTCAGCCAACCAGCCGCGAGGCCAGGTAGCCCAGCGTCGCCGATGTGCCCGTCAGAACGGTGCCCCATACGACGTCGGCCGCGGTGATGGTCGCGGTCCAGTTGCGCAGCGTCGCCATGTTGGTGAAGTCGTAGACGCCATAAGAGAAGAAGCCGAACAGCGCGCCGTAGAGCAGGGCGGTTGTCCATTCGCCGCTCTTGATCGCCGGCGCGACGGCGAAGATCACGACGCCGACGACGAAGATCAGGTAGAAGGCGATCGTCGGACCCGGAAGGAATTTCGGAAGCAGGATATCGCCGAGCGTCGGCTTGTAGAGCCGGCTCGCCATGAGCGTGAGCCAGACGGAATCGATGGCCAGGAACACGACGAGCGTGGCGACATACGCAGCGATATAGCGGGTCATTTGGTATCCGAAAAAGGGGCGATTTCCGAGAGAGGTCGTCCGCGAACATTTGGGACGCCAGGGGGTTGCGCGGCATATCGCCCGTATCCCCGCATAAGACTATGCTCACCAAAAACAACCAAGTCCCGTGAAGGATAAGGAGGCACCGCCTTCAGACTAACGGGCGCAACTCATGTCGCGGTGAGCGCGTCAAGGAAAAGACTGAAGAGACGGCGCGCAAAATTTTTTGCCGTTTGGATTGCGTCTTTTTCAGTGTCTCGCGCATTACCTGCCGCATACCGACTTTCGTCTTGGAGTGAGATGATGACGCGCTACAATTCGGCGTTTGCGGTGCCCTCAGGTTTCGCTGTTGCCACCCGCACGGCCACCAAGGGCAAGACGACCTCGGCTCAGGAGCCGGCCGCCAAGAGCGCCAAGGCGGCACCGGGCCGCGTCCGGCAGGCGCCGGCCCCCACCCCGAGTCGTGCGGCGTGAGCAGGGCTCCGAGAATGTTCCGCTCGTTTTCCCTCGTTGCATGCCTGGCGGCTTCGGCCGCCGGCGTTGTGTTTGTCGGGTCGGCGCTCGCGGCGCCGACCAAGGCCGAGCTGGGCGCCATGCTCAAGAAATGCTCGGGCGAGGCCGATGCCAAGGGCCTGACTGTCCAGAAGGGCAAAGGCACGGAACGAACAGCCTATCGGAAGCAGTGCATGCTGAAGAATGGCGTCGCGCCGCGCAAACCCTGAGGTTCGATGCCTGATCCGATCGTGACGCCCGAGCCCGACCGCCAGCCGCCGCCAGATCCGACGCCGCGAGAGCAACCTGCGCCGCCGCCGTTGTCGGTGCCCGTGCCGCCGGAGCCGACGCACAATCCGGGCTCCGCGCCGGACACGCCGCCTGCGGAGCCGCTGTCGATACCGGTCCCGCCGGAGACGCCCGCAACAACGCCGACGCCGTCGGCTCCCGAGACGCCCGGCGCCCCGCCTCTTTCCGTTCCGGTGCCCCCGACGGCCTAGTCGGCGCCCGGCGCTGGGGGCATCTCTCTGGTGCGCTTCATCGCGCCGGCTTGGCTGCTTGCACGCCGGCTGTCGATGTAACTCATCTCCTGAATAACCATGGCCAGCAGGTAGGCGAGAAATCTCTCGCCAAGATTGTCCGCAATCGTTTTGGCCCCCGCGGCGAGGCCGATCATTTCGGCGATGCGTTGGGTGTCATCGCGGTGCTCAGTCGTCCGCTGCGCCTTGGCGCGGCGCGGCGCGGCCGCGCGTGACTTGACCATGCAATCCACCTCCCATCTCTTTGGCGTGACAATTTTCGCCGCTGTCGAACGAGCACTTCCTTTGGATTGCATGATATGCGAGACCCACGCAATGAGGGTGGCGGCCAAGTCCTCGATTTGAGCCAAAACTTTTTTGACGACGACGCCCGCGCCGCTGCCTATGGCCGCCTCGTCGCCGACGTGTTCGATTTCGCTCCGTCGCGACCGCTCGTGCCCGATCCGGTTTGGCAGGTGCTCGCCTATTTCGAACCAGACGGCACCTGCGTCGCGGGAGTCGAAATCGGCGAGCTGACCCTCGTGCTCGACGGCGTCGACAGCGCGTCGACAGCGATCCGCCTCGCCGGTGTCGCGCCTTCGCATCGAGGCCAAGGGCTCTTTCGCAGCCTCATGGATGCGGCGCTCGGGATGTGCGACGCGCGAGATGGCAGCGCGCCCACGCTCCTCTACACGGAAGACGACGATCTCTATGCGCGCTTCGGCTTCGTCCGGCTGGCCCAGCACGCGTTCGTGGGCGCGGCGCCAAAGGCAGCGCGTCTCCCGCCTGCACGATCAGTCGATCGCAGCGATGCCCTCGTGCTGATCGATCGCCTTGCCTCCGGTCGCGCGCCGATCTCGCTGCATTGCGCGGTCTGCTGCGCAGCCGACCTCCTGCGATCGAACCTTGATGACGAGGACCTGCGCTTCGCCGTCCTCGATGGGATGGAGACCCTCCTTCTCTACGAGATGGACGAGGACGATCTCGTCATCGTCGACATCGTGGCGCGGACCATTCCGACGATGGCGGAGATCGTCGGCGCGCTGGCGCCGGGCAAACGCCGCGTCCGCACGCTCTTCTCGCCGGACCGCCTCAGCTGGGATGGCACGCCTGAGCGCGAAGACACGGGCCTCATGATTCGCGGCGAGCTGCCGGCGGCGATGCGGCGTCCCTTCATGCTGCCGCCGACAACGAGCTTTTGAAAACGGAGCTTTTAGAACGAACGATCAGCCGAAAAGCGAGAGCTGCCGCGGCGCTGCCACTCGTGCCGCAAGACCCGTCGCATCGGTGAGGCCGCCAGGATGCCAATCCAGGCAGGTGATGAAGGGCATCATCTTCTTCACCGAATGGCAAAGACGTGAAAGATCTTCCAAACGAAGCGTTCGGTAGCGGCGCGCCGCGAGCAGCTTGGCGATCGCTTTCACGCCGAGCCCGGGGATGCGCAGCAGCGTCTCGCGGTCGGCGCGATTGACGTCGACGGGAAAGAAGCCGCGATGGGCCAGCGCCCAGGCCGTCTTCGGGTCGACGGCGAGATCGAGCATGCCTTGGTCGGACGCACCTATGATCTCGTCGACGCCAAAGCCGTAGAAGCGCAGCAGCCAATCCGCCTGGTAGAGGCGATGCTCGCGCATCAGCGGCGGCGGCGCGAGAGGCAGCAGCCGGCTCGCATCGGGGATCGGCGAAAAGGCCGAGTAATAGACCCGGCGCAGCCCGTAGCTCGCGTAGAGCGACGAGCTCTGGCGCAGGATCGCCGCATCATCCGACGGGTCGGCGCCGACGATCATCTGCGTCGACTGTCCCGCCGGTGCGAACCGTGGGGCCTTCCGGGATAGCTTGCGCTCGCCCTTCGCCTCGTCGATGCGCAGCCGCATGCCGCCCATCGCCTTGCGGATGCGCGTGCCGTCCTTCTCAGGCGCCAGTCGCGTCAGGCTGGCCTGCGAGGGCAGCTCGACATTGATGGACAGGCGATCGGCCCAACGGCCGGCCTCGGCGAGCAGGTCTGGGTCGGCGTCGGGGATTGTCTTCAGGTGGATGTAGCCGGAGAACGCGTGCTCGGTGCGCAGCTTGCGCGCGACCGAGACGACCTGCTCCATCGTGTAGTCGGGCGACTGGATGATGCCCGACGAGAGGAACAGGCCTTCGATGTAATTGCGCTTGTAGAAGCCGATCGTCAGGTCGACGACCTCGTCGACCGAGAACCGCGCCCGCGCCACGTTCGAGGAGACGCGATTGACGCAATAATGGCAGTCGAAGCGGCAATAATTGGTGAGCAGGATCTTGAGCAACGAGATGCAGCGCCCGTCCGGCGCGTAGGCATGGCAAATCCCCATGCCCTCGGTCGAACCGATGCCCTTGCTCTTGAGCGACGACTTCTTGTCGGTGCCGCTCGAGGCGCATGAGGCGTCGTATTTCGCCGCGTCGGCGAGAATCGCCAGCTTCTCGAGAGTCGTTAGCATGTTCCCACTTTGTCCAAGGACGCCCTGGACGCAAGTGGCAGCTTGTCGCGGCGCTTATGAGCCTGTGCGCAAGGCGGCAAGAGCCGGCTTCGTTCAAGCCGCCTTCATCGACTGGGTGAAGCTGTCGATCATCGTGCTCATGCCGCGAGCGAGATCGTCGAGCTCGTGCGCCAGCTGGGCGACCGATGTAGCGCTCGTCGACGTATCGCCGACCGAGCGCACGACGTTCTCGATGTGCGAGGACATGGCCTGCGTGCCGGCGGCGGCCGAGCGGACGTTGCGGGCGATCTCCTGCGTCGCCGCGCCCTGCTCGTGGACGGCGGCGGCGATGATCGTCGAGATGTGCTCGACCTCGGAGATCTTCTTCTGGATCTTGTCGATCGCCTCGACGGAGAGGTCGGTCGCCTCCTGCATCTCGGTGATCTGGCCGGTGATGTCCTGCGTCGCCTTGGCGGTCTGGGTCGCGAGGGTCTTCACCTCCTGCGCGACGACGGCGAAGCCGCGGCCCGCCTCGCCGGCGCGCGCCGCTTCGATCGTCGCGTTGAGCGCGAGCAGGTTGGTCTGCGCGGCGATGCGCGAGATCAGGCTCACCACGTCGCCGACCTTCTGCGCGGCGGTGGAGAGCCGGCCCATCCCGGCATTGGTGTCGACGGCGCGCTCGACGGCCGCCTTCACGACGTTCGTCGACTGCACCACCTGGCGCGAGATCTCCTCGATTGAATCGAGGAGCTGCTCGGAGGCGGTCGCCACCGAGGTGACGTCGCCGGCGGCGTTGGTCGAGGCGTTGGTGGCGCGGTCCGAGCCGTCGTTGGCGTGCCGGGCGGCGGCGATCATCAGCTCCGCGGCGTCGCTGAGGCGCTTCGTCATCTTGGCGAGCCGCTGCACGTCGCCCGCGAGCTGGACGGCGAAGGCCTCGGTCCGCGCGGCGATCTCACGGTCCTTGCCGGCGGTCGGCGCCGCGACGGCCGCGACCGGCTGGGCCGCGCGGGTCTGCGCCTGGTCCTGCAGCTCGCGCAGGCTGCGCAGGATCGCGCCGATCTCGTCGTTGCGCTGGCTTGGCTCGATGTCGACCGACGTGTCGCCAGCGGCGAGCCGCTCGGCGGCCTCGACGATGGTCTTGAGGGGCCGGCCGACGGTGAAGAACAGCACGGGGGCGGAGACGACCGCCATCAGCAGCGCGGCGATGACGGTCGCCAGCACGATATGCGTCGATGCCGATTGCGTGGCATCGAGGATCGCCGCGCCGCCGACGTCCTTGGCGGCCAGAGCCCGCGCCACGTCGGCGATGTCCTGCACCGCGAAATAGGAAAGGGCGCCGAGCGCGATCACCAATCCGCTCAGAAGCAGTTGCCTGATCAACAGGCTTCGGCCAATTGATACGATGCCCATCACGGTCCACCCTCTTCAGGGTCGTTAACGTAAAGGCATTGCGTTCACGGCCAGTTAATGCTTCGCCGCCCCGGCCAGCGCATTCCGGCACAGAAAGGATCGAAGATGGCCCTCAAGGTCGCCGTGCAGATGGATCCGATCGAGCGCATCTCGATCGCCGGCGACACGACGTTCGCCTTGATGCTCGAGGCGTCGGCCCGCGGCCACGACCTTTTCTACTACCGCCCCGAGGACCTGAGCCTGCGCGACGGGCGCGCCGTCGCCCATGTCGCCCCGGTCGAGGTGCGCGACATCGTCGGCAACCACGTCTCGCTGGGGCCGGCGAGGACCCTAGACCTCGCCGAGATGGACGTCGTGCTGCTGCGCCAGGACCCGCCGTTCGACCTCGCCTACATCACCTCGACCCACATCCTACAGCGCCTCCAGCCCAGCACGCTCGTCGTCAACGATCCGGTCAGCGTGCGCAACGCGCCCGAGAAGCTGTTCGTGATGGATTATCCGCAGCTGATGCCGCCGACGCTCATCACCCGCGACCGGGCCGAGATCGAGGCGTTCCGCCGCCAGCACGGCGAGATCGTCATGAAGCCGCTGCACGGGCATGGCGGCGCCACCGTCTTCAAGGTCGCCGAGAAGGACCCGAACTTCGGCTCGCTCTACGACCTGTTCGCGCAGCTGTTCCGCGAGCAATGGGTGGTGCAGGCCTATCTCAAGAACATCGTTCACGGCGACAAGCGCATCATCCTCATCGAGGGCGAGCCGGCCGGCGCGATCAACCGGGTGCCGGCGGAAAACGACATCCGCTCCAATATGGTACGCGGCGGCGCTGCGGCGGCCACTTCGTTTACCGACCGCGAGCTCGAGATTTGCGCGACCATCGGTCCCGAACTAAAACGGCGGGGCCTGCTGCTCGTCGGGATCGATGTGATCGACGGGCACCTGACGGAAATCAATGTCACGTCGCCGACGGGCATTCGAGCGATCAAGCGAGTAGGGGGGCCAGACCTCGCCGTTCTCGTTTGGGATGCGATCGAGACCAAGCGCGCGGCGACGCGTTAGGTTCATGACCGGAGCCCGACGCCCTACGTGACCAACTCGATCGAACGCGTCGCGCCGCCCCGCCGTCGCCGCCCCACCCGCCGGCAGCTCGCGATCAAGGACCTGTTCGACGGCGCCGCGGTCGGCGTCAAGCTCGACCTGCTGCATGCCAGCGGCGGTCACGAGGGCGTCCGCCATCTCGACGTCGTGGCGATCTTCCGCGACGCGCTGCAGGACGGGCGCGACCGTGTCCGCGCCGACCTCGAGGACGGCGGCGACGGGCTGCGTTGCGCCGAACGGCTTTCGGACATCGAGGATGCGCTGATCCGGACGCTGTTCGCTTATGTCGTGCGCCACGTCCATCCAGCGCCGGCGACCGAGCACGGCACTCTGGTGGTCGCCGCGGTCGGCGGATACGGCCGCGGCACGCTTGCGCCCGGCTCCGACATCGACCTCCTGTTCCTGATGCCGGCGAAGGACGACCCCTGGTCGGTCAAGGTCGTCGAGGCGATGCTCTACATCCTGTGGGACCTGCGCCAGAAGGTCGGCCACTCGACGCGCTCGATCGAGGAATGTCTCCACTATTCGCGCGAGGACATCACGATCCGCACCGCGCTGCTCGAGGCACGGCAGATCCTTGGCGACGTCGAGGTCTTCGAGGACATGCGCTCGCGTTTCGACCAGGAGGTGGTGAGCGGGACGCCGGCCGAGTTCGTCGCCGCCAAGCTCTCCGAGCGCGATGTGCGCATCGCCAAGGCCGGCCGCTCGCGCTTCCTCGTCGAGCCCAACGTCAAGGACGGCAAGGGCGGCCTGCGCGACCTCAACACGTTGTTCTGGATCGCCAAATACGTCTACCGCGTCCGCGATGCGGCCGAGCTCGTCTCCGCCGGCCTCTTCTCGCGTAAGGAATACCGGCTGTTCCGGCGCTGCGAGGAGTTCCTCTGGCGGGTGCGCTGCCACCTTCATTTCGTGACCGGGCGCGCCGAGGAGCGGCTGTCGTTCGACCTGCAGCGGCTCGTCGCCGAGCGGCTCGGCTACGCCGATCGCGCGGGGCTCTTCGGCGTCGAGCGCTTCATGAAGCACTACTTCCTCGTCGCCAAGGAGGTCGGGGACCTCACCGCGATCGTCTGCGCCGGCCTCGAGGAGCGGCAGGCGAAGCCATCGCCGATGCTCGATCGCTTCTTCGGTCGCATCTGGCGACGCCGCACCAACTTGAACAACAAGGATTTCGTCCTCGAGAACGCGCGTATCAGCTTCGCGCATCCCGCGACCTTCGCGCGGGACCCGGTCAACATGATCCGCCTGTTCTCGCTCGCCGACGAGAGCGGGCTCGCGATCCATCCCGACGCGATGCGGCTCGTGAACCTCAGCGTCGTCAAGATCGACAAGGTGATGCGGGAGGACCCCGAGGCGAACCGCCTGTTCCTGTCGATCCTCACCTCGCGCAACGCGCCGGCCGTGGTGCTGCGGCTGATGAATCAGGCCGGCGTGCTGGGTCGTTTCATCCCGGAGTTCGGCCGCATCGTCGCGCTGATGCAGTTCAACATGTACCACTCGTACACCGTGGACGAGCACCTGATCCGCGCGGTGTCGATCCTCGCCGAGATCGAGAGCGGGCGCAGCGCTATCGAGCATCCGGTCGCAATGGACGTGTTGCCGACGATCAAGGACCGCACGGTCCTCTACGTCGCACTGTTCCTGCACGACATCGCCAAGGGCCGCACCGAGGATCATTCGATCGCCGGCACGAAGGTCGCCCGAAAGCTGTGCCCGCGGCTCGGCCTCGACGCGGAGCAGACGGAGACGGTCGCCTGGCTGATCGAGCAGCATCTCGTGATGTCGGACACCGCGCAGCGGCGTGATCTGTCGGACCGGCGCACGATCGAGACCTTCGCCGCCCTCGTCGGCACGGTCGAGCGGCTCAATCTGCTGATGGTCCTGACGATCTGCGACATCCGCGCGGTCGGCCCGGGCGTCTGGAATGGTTGGAAGGCGGAGCTTCTCCGCACGCTCTACTGGGCGGCGGAGAACCTGATCACAGGCGAGGATTCCAAGCTCGCCCGCGAGCGTCGCATCGCCGCCGCGCGCGACGAGCTGCGTCAGGCCCTTCCGGCCTGGAGCGAGCCCGACTTCGCCGCCTACGCCGCGCGCCATCGGGCCGACTACTGGCAAAAGGTCGATCTGCCCCACAAGATCCGCCACGCCAAAATCCTCAACGCCTCCGAGATCGAGCTGCCGGAGCCGGTGATCGACACGGTGACCGAGGCGTCGCGCGGCATCACCGAGATCACGGTGATCGCGCCCGACCATCCGCGCCTGCTGTCGATCATCGCCGGCGCCTGCGCGGCAGCCGGAGCCGACATCGTCGACGCGCACATCTTCACGACGACCGATGGTTTGGCGCTCGACATGATCTACGTGACGCGCGCGCTCGATCGCGACGAGGACGAGTTGCGGCGTGCGAGCCGTATCGGGATGGCGATCGAGCGCTCGCTGACGGGCGAGATCCGCCTCGCCGACGCGGTCGCGCAACGCCGTGCCGCCGAGACGTCGATCGCCGAGATATTCGACGTCGAGCCGGAGGTTCGCCTCGACAACGCGCTCTCCGGTCACTTCACGGTGATCGAGATCTCCGGCCTCGATCGTCGCGGCCTGCTGTTCGCGCTGACGGCCATCCTCTCCAGGCTCGATCTCAACATCGGCTCGGCGCATATCGCGACCTTCGGCGAGCGGGCGGCCGACGTGTTCTACGTCACCGACCTATTCGGCAAGAAGATCGCCGACGGCGCGCGCATGACGACGATCAAGGAAGCGCTCCTCGAAGCCTTCGCCGGCAATCCCACGCGCCACCTGGAAGCCATCGGCCTTTAGCCCGCGCTCCCGCCGGCCAAGTCTTGCGCACAGCGTGGCGGGCTGTCGCGTTCACCACTTGTAAGGGACGATTCTCAACGTTTCTTTCATTTTATACATTGTGTAACCATGGCACACGGTAAATTTTTACTCTTAAAAATTATCCTTTATAGTGCTCAGAGTTCGATGTTGCGGGGGGTTGTGATGCGTAAGATTGCCTCGATCGCGCTCGTGTGCTTGGCGCCGGGCGTTGCGTGGGCCGACGGGTTGGGCGCGTTCGGTCTGCCCGGTTTTGCCGGCGACGAAGATGCTCAGCGGCCGAGCTACCGCCAGAGCTACGACGGCTATCCGCCGCCGCAGCACAACATCCTCGGCATGCCAGAGGCGGCCCCGTCCCCTTACGACCGTCCGAGCTATCGCCAGACCTACAACGACTACCCGCCGGTGTCGGGTCGCTACGGCGGCGGCTTCATCGAATACGTGATCACCGACGGCCGCCCGGGGCCGGCGCCCGGCTATGCCGCGCCCGCTCCGGCTTATGCCGCGCCCGTGTACGCCGCGCCCTCCTATGCGCCGCAGAGCTATGCCGCACCGCTCTACCCGCCAGCCGCGCCGGCCTATGCGGCGACCGCGCCCGGCGCCGCGCGCCTGCCGCACGCACGTCTCCCCGAATATTCGCCGGACCAGCCGCCGGCCTATTACGGGCAAGGGCCGGTCGGCCCGCAATCGATGGCCGACCCGTCGCAACTCGTGGCGCAGCCCGCCGCCTATGAGACGGCGTATGGGATCGCCCCCGGCATCGACCCGATGTACCTGCGCCAGCAGGTCGCCTATCCCGGCCGCGAACGCGCCGGCACAATCGTCATCGATACGCCGAACAAGTTCCTCTATCTTGTCGAGCCGCGCGGCGTCGCGCTGCGCTTCGGCATCGGCGTCGGTCGGCCGGGCTTTGCCTGGGCCGGCGTCAAGGCGATCAGCCGCAAGGCCGAATGGCCGGATTGGACGCCGCCGAGCGAGATGCTGGCGCGCCGCCCCGATCTGCCGCGTCACATGGCCGGCGGCCTGGCCAACCCGCTCGGCGCACGCGCGCTCTACCTCGGCTCGTCGCTCTACCGGATCCACGGCACCAACGAGCCGAATACGATCGGCACCAACGTCTCGTCCGGCTGCATCCGCATGACGAACCAGGACGTGGTCGACCTCTACGGTCGCGTCGGCGTCGGCACGCGCGTCATCGTCGAGTGAGCTCGCGCGCATTAGTGCAGCCGGCGGCTTGATCGGCTAAGGCGGGCCTTCTTCCAGGAGGCCCGTCATGCTGCTCTACGAGCACCCGCTCTCGTCCTATGCGCAGAAGGTCAAGATCGCGCTCCGCGAGAAGGAGGTCGCGTTCGACCTCGAGCTGCCGGCGTCGTTCGGCACCGGGCGCGAGGACGGCCCGTTCGCCGCGGCGAACCCGCGCGGCGAGGTGCCGGTGCTGATCGACGGCGACCTGCGCCTCTTCGAGTCGACCGTGATCCTCGAATATATCGAGGAGCGCTGGCCGGAGCCCGCACTGCTGCCGCGCGATCCCGCAGCCCGGGCGCAGGCGCGGCTCACGGAAGAAATTTGCGATACGCAATACGAGGCGGTGAACTGGGGGTTCGGCGAAATCCTCTGGTTCCGTCGCGCGACGGGCGAGCTCGCCGAGCGCCTGCGCGCCATCGCGGCGCAGCAGACGACGATCCTGCAGGCGTGGCTCACGGCGCGGCTCGGCGCGGCGGATTGGTTCGGCGGCGAGCGCTTCGGCTGGGCCGATGCCGCGGTGGCGCCGATCCTCAATCGCTCGGTGCACTACGGGCTGGCACCGGCGCCCGGCAGCACCCTGGAGCTCTGGCATGCCCGCGTCCGCAAGCGCCCTTCGGTGGCGCAGACCTTCGCGGAGTTCGATGCGGCCGCCGAGAAGATGGCGGCGGCCTCCGACACATATACGACCGGCGG
Organism: Beijerinckiaceae bacterium; assembly: GCA_965277735.1. GTDB lineage: Bacteria > Pseudomonadota > Alphaproteobacteria > Rhizobiales > Beijerinckiaceae > RH-AL1. The sequence goes on along the minus strand of CBDIDO010000002.1, from coordinate 1,042,325 downwards.
CCGGCGCCGCGAGTACCGCGATCACCGCCTCGAATGGATGATCAAGTCGGGCGGCGTCGAGGTCGTGCTGGCCGGCCTGCGCGACGACAACATCCGCTTCCCGTGGCCGAACCCGCGCTAAGCGGGGGTCCAGCCAACCGGCTACAGGTCGTGATGCACCGGCCGGTAGCCCGGATGGCCGTAGAAATGGTGGTGCGTCGGCTGGTTCGGGCGGTGGAAGCCGCTACGGTCCGGATGCATCTGCGGCGCGTTGAAGCTCATGTGGCCGGAATGGTGCGGCCGCGTCTGCGCCGTCGCCGGAATGGCTGCGGTGAGCGCGACGAACGCGGCACCGATGATCCATGCTGTGGTCTTCACGTTTGGTCCTCCTTGGTTGCAGCGATATCTAAACGCGCCCGCATGACAAAGACGCGCCGTCCCGTGACAAACCATTGCTCGGGAGCAATTCACCATGTTCGCGGGACGTGGGCCCACTCATCGCCGGTCTGGCGCATTGTCCGGCGCATCGACGAACTGGATTTGATGATGGTGGATGCCGCGATTGCCACGCTGCTGTGCTGCCCGCGTTGCCGAGCCGGGCTAGGCGCCGGCTTTGCCTGTGCAAATCCGGCTTGCACGATCGGCGCATTCCCGACGATCGGCACCACGCCGGCGCTGATCGATTTCGCCGACAGCATCGTGTCGCGCCGCGACCTCGAGGCGGCCGATGGCGCGTCGCCCTTGTCGCGCAGCCGCAACCTCGCGCGACGCCTGCGCGAATGGGCGGCGGGGCCGAACCGCGAGGCCGCCGCCAATTGCGAGACCTTCCTGGCGCGCTGCCGCGCGTTTCCCGATGCCCGCGTGCTGATCGTCGGCGGCGGCGGCCGCGGCAGTGGCACCGAGGCGCTCTACGCCGCCCGCGACATCTGCCTGGTGGGCACGGACGTCTATGCCTCGCCCGATGTCGAGATCATCGCTGACGGGCATCGCCTGCCGTTCGCCGATGCGAGCTTCCACGGCGTCTGGGTCCAGGCGGTGCTCGAGCACGTCGTCGCGCCTGAGCGCGTGGTGGCCGAGATCGATCGCGTCCTGGTCGATGGCGGCATCGTCTATGCGGAGACGCCGTTCCTGCAGCCGGTGCACGAGCGCGCCTACGATTTCACCCGCTACACCCGCAGCGGCCATCGCTGGCTGTTCCGCCGTTTCGCCGAGGTCGCCTCGGGCACGATTGGCGGCCCGGCCGAGAGCCTGCTCTGGTCGATCCGCTATCTCGCGCGAGCCCTGTTCCGCAGCGAGAAGATCGGCTCGGCCTTCGCCGTCGCGTTCTTCTGGGTGCGCTATCTCGACGGGATGATCGGCGAGACGTGGCGCGCCGATGCCGCGACGGGGGTCTTCTTTCTGGGATCGAAGCGGGAGGCCGAGACGATCGCGCAGCGCGATCTCGTCGACTATTTCCCCGGCGTGCGCGGCGGCTGAGCGACGCGGCTCACGCCGTCCGAAGACGGCTCAGTAGACGTCTTCGTCCGAGTGCGAGTGCCGCAGCAGCGTCGAATAATCGTAGAGGTGCTGGCTGATCCCGTACGGCCGCGCCGCGTAGCAGAGCGGCTGGTGGAAGTTGAGCGTGCGCGGCTCGTATTCCGTCGGCTCGAAGTTCTGGCACACGCTGTCGTCGCGATAGGCGCCGAGCGTGTGCGACGAATAATGGTGACGCGCGTGGTGATGGCGGAACAAGTCCGCCGCGCTCGCGCCACCGGCCGCCCCGACGAGTCCACCGATCGAAAGAGCCGCCATGACGGCCGACGCCAAGATTCTCACGCGCGTGCTCCCCTTCGCAAAAACCTGCCTGCGCAAAAAACCTGCCTGCGCGAACCTGGATCAGGCGGCCTGGACCTCGACCCAACGCGGATCGCCGGGCGGCGGCAGCGGGCCCTTGGCCGGCGCCACCTGACCGTAGACCTTACCGACCCCGCGCCGCGCCGTCATGAGCTGCGACTTGAAGGCCGCCGCGAACGCGATGTTGGAGCGCATGTCCTCGAGATCGGTCGCGGCGATGTAGACGTTGCTCGTGTAGTTCGCCGGCATGATGGTGTTCAGCACCGTCATCGTCTGCAGCGGGTTCCAGTAGGTCTCGGTTTTCTCGTCGCCCATGGCCGGGGTGAAGCCGTCGGCGCGCGTCGCCTTCTCGGCGAGGATGAAGAGGCTCTCGGTGGCGCCGAGCGGCGGCATCGGCTGGAAGGCCGGCCGCGCCGGGCCGAAAATGGCCTGGGCGGCGTTGGCCTGGTTGATCGACATGTCACGGATCGCGTGCGGGTCCTGGCTCAGGATGGCGATCATGAAAACGGCTCCTCGGGCAAATCGACGTTGCTTCAATCTTCCATCTTAACGTGACTTGCACGCGACACGTTCCGCAACCGCATCGTCAAAACCGCGGCCGCTTCAGTCGTCCTGTGCGGCGAGCAACGCCGCCTGGTGCTCGGTCGTCAGCGCGTCGATCACCTCGTCGAGCGCCTCGCCGGTGATCACCTTCTCGAGCTTGTAGAGGGTCAGGTTGATCCGATGGTCGGTCAGCCGCCCTTGCGGGAAATTGTAGGTGCGGATGCGCTCCGAGCGGTCGCCCGAGCCGACCTGGCTCTTGCGGTCGGCCGAGCGCTCGGCGTCGAGCTTCTGGCGCTCCATGTCATAGAGCCGCGAGCGCAGCAGGGCCATGGCGCGGGCGCGGTTCTTGTGCTGCGAGCGCTCGTCCTGGACGAAGATCACCGTGTTCGTCGGCAGATGCGTGATGCGGATCGCCGATTCCGTCTTGTTGACGTGCTGGCCGCCGGCACCTTGCGCGCGCATCGTATCGATCTTCAGGTCCGCCTCGTTGATGTCGACGTCGACCTCCTCGGCCTGCGGCAGCACGGCGACGGTGGCGGCGGAAGTGTGGATGCGCCCCTGCGTCTCGGTGTCCGGCACGCGCTGCACGCGGTGGACGCCCGACTCGAACTTCAGCTTGGCGAAGACGCCGGCGCCCTCGATCTCCGCGATGATCTCCTTGTAGCCGCCCGCCGTGCCTTCCGAGGTGGAGACGATCTCGACCTTCCAGCGGTTCGCCTCGGCGTAGCGCTGGTACATGCGGAACAGGTCGCCGGCGAACAGCGCTGCTTCGTCGCCGCCGGTCCCGGCGCGGATTTCGAGGATCGCGCTCTTCTCGTCGGCGGCATCCTTGGGCAGCAGCGCGATCTGCAGCGTGCGCGACAGCGCCTCCAGCCGCTCCTCGCCGGTGCGCTGCTCTTCTTCCGCCAGCGCGCGCATCTCGGCATCGAGCCCGGACTCGTCGAGCAAAGCCGTGACGCCCGCGAGCTCGGTCGCCTGCGAGCGGTACTCGCGGATCGCCGCGGTGACCGACTCGAGCCCGGCCAGCTCGCGCGACAGCGCGACGAAGGTCGCGGCGTCGGGGTTGGCGACGAGGCGCCCGTTGATCTCGTCGTGCCGGCGCAGAATGAGGTCGAGCTTGTCCTGGGGGAGCTGCATGGTGTGCCTGAGGTAGCGAAGCGCCGGGCGCGGTACAATCCCCGTGTTCCAGAGTACGCCCGGCCGCCTTGCCGCGGTCGCGGCTTCGGTCTCGACTACGAGGGCCGCGCAGGTGGCTCAAGGAGCGCAGCGAGCGAGGCGATTTGTGACTATGCTCTCCCGCCGCCCAGTCCCCATGCAGGCGGGCTACGCCGAAAACTTCCAGGCAGCGGCCATACGCCCCCATATGGGTTTTTCCGTTTCGAGGGAGATCGTTTTGCAGACTTTCTTTTCAGTTTGCGCTGGTCTGGTTGCACTTGTCTCAGCCTTCTTTTGGGTGAAGGCGGCAACGGATACGGCGCATGTCGATCACGATAAAGACAGGCAGGAAGAAATAGAAACCGGGTGGCAATCTGCGCGAATCGTACGCACTGCCCGTGATGGCGGCGCTTCTGAGGACCTCTTGGGCACCCTTCAGCTTCAAGCTGAATGGAACAAAAACGCGGCTTGGGCGGCGGCCGGCGCTGCTATCCTACAGGCCCTCTCACTTATTCCGTGGGGCCACATCCGCTGAGCGATGTCAGCGCTCGCCGCAGCTGGCCGGGGTTGCGAACGCGGGCGCGGGTCTTGACAGGCAGTATCATCGCGATATCTAATACACGCCTTATATATGACAGCTTGACAGTTTGACAGACAGATAGGCTCCCAATGGACGAACTCGGCAAATTCGAGCTGCCCGTGCTCGCCGCCGCCGCGCGACTCGGACCCAGCAAAGCATACGGGGTCGCAATCACGGACGAGGTCTCGAAGCGAGAGGGCAGGGAGGTCCAGTACGGGGCCGTCCACGTCACGCTCGACCGGCTGAAGAACAAGGGCTTCCTCACGTCGACTATGGGCGAGCCGACCGCGGAGCGTGGCGGCCGCCGCAAGCGCTTCTACGAGGTCACCGGTAAGGGCGAGCAGGCGCTGGCGCACTCGCGGTCGCTGCACAAGCAGCGGTTCCAAGGGCTGCGCTGGCTCAAGCCGACGACGGGGGAGGCTTAAGAATGAGCCATGGAGATATAGAATGGAGACTGATCAATAACGTCGCGGTTCGCCGCTCCGACGTGGACGAAGAGACTTGGACGAGAGCTTACCACATAGATATTTCTGTCTATAACGAACTTCAAGCTCTAGCGAGGGCGCGTGACGAGAGAAAAGTCATTCGCTTACTCGACCTCCTCCTTGAGCCGGAAGATGCGGAAAGCGCCATAAGTAATCTTCTAGAAGCATATGAGCGGCGACTTGGAGATCGGTCACACGCGAAGCGGTGGCTTTGGGCTCAGGTTGGCTGGATCGGTTTCAACCGGTGCATCGACGTGCTCGGGCGCGTGCGCAAGGCATGGGCGGGGAAGTGATAATGGACGGCGATGACGACTACGATTTTGTCGGAAACGTTGTCTATGGTGAGCTATCAAGCGCCGACATAGAGGAGCTTGCTAAAACGCATTCGGATATAGTCTTCACGCTGGAGACGGGGGAATTCGCTCGCGTCCACCTGAAGGCCTTTCCCGGCACATCAAAAAGCGTCTCAGCCGCTACGACGCCAGCGATACCTGATTGGCTTCCGAGCACAGACACGAGGGTCGATGCCTCACATGATGAACTGCGTCTGGAAGCTCTTTTGAGCCATGAGGACGCAGACGCGGTAATCGGCGACTTGGCCGAGCTTGCCGAACGGGATGCGGCGACGATGCCGCAGGAGGAGGCGGCGAAGCGCAGGAAGGCCCGGGCGCGCGAGGTGCGCGCTTCTTTGCCTAAATCAGCATGGAGCCGGTTGCTGCGTGGTTTCCTCTACAGCATGGAGATGCAGTTTTACTGGTATGGCGCGGTGGTGCTCTGTCTGATTTACGCCTTCGTTCACGTGATCCAGCCTTAGCGATAAACGCAAGATTATAGCTCCGAATTAGTTTGATACCCTACTGCCTTGAGCGCTAGCCTATCCGCGTTCCAACAAGATCGCGGAGGGAAACCGTGGCAGACATCAAGAGCAAGCCAAACAAGCGTCGCCTCTGCGACGTGCGAAGCGTGGATGATCATCACCTAAAGCGCCCCGCCGTGAGCTTTCCACCGGCTCTCTTCAACAAGGTGAGAGCTTTCGCCGGAGAACGAGGCATCCGCTTCAGCGGCGCGGTCGTAAAGATTCTCGAAGAAGCGCTATGGCATGGCTCACCCACCAGCTGCTCCTATGGTGCAGGAAGCGACCTGTGCCGGCAAGCTCGTGATCGAGGTCGAGTTCGGCCAGCAGAAGAAGACGAGCCAAGTCGAGTTGCGCTGCGGGGAATGAGACCCGCTCAGGCATAAGGCGTCCCCGCCATCGCGGCCTCAAGGCCGATCGATCCCCGATCGACGATCGCGAGGAAGGCGGCTTTCGCCTCGGCAGTCTTGCGACTTTTCCGAAAGGTCCGGTGCGCCTGGATGAAGGCGACAGACCAGGTCGCCAGGATGAGATCGGCAGCCAGATGCGCGTCGGCATCGGGCGGTAGGCGCCCGACGCTGTCGCAGAGTGCGAGCATCAGGAGCGCGGCGAGCTCGTCGCGGATGGCGCGCGCCCGCGCCTTGAGGGTCTCGCTCGCCTCGATCGTCTCGATGAACGCCTGGCTGCGGGCCGAAAACTCGACGTAGGGACGCTGGTCCGCGACTACCCGATGCGCGAGCAGGCGCAGCGTCTCGATCGGCGAGACGCCGGGATCGCGTTGCCGCAGCGCCTCGCGCAGGGCCTCGCGCCCCTCCTCGTCGCGATCGAAGAACAGGTCCTCCTTGCGCGGAAAATGGTTGAACACCGTCATCCGCCCGACGTCGGCGGCCGCCGCGATGTCGTCCACCGTCACGGCATCGAAGCCCCGCTCGAAGAACAGGAGCGTGGCGGTGTCGGAGATGCTCTGCCGCGTGGCAAGGCGTTTTCGGGACCGGCGGTCGGACGGCATTGACATGGCGCTGGCGATAGCACATCCATATATGTACTAAGTACATATATGGAGCAAGTATATGGAAAATGCCGATGTGGTGTCGTGGGCGCGGGGCCTGTCGGGCTGCTGACGGCGATCGAGCTGACGTTGGGCGGCGCCCGCGTCGTCGTGCTCGAGCGCCTGGCGACGCCGAGCCTGACGATCAAGGCGCTGGGGGTCGGCGCGCCCGGCAGCGAGGCCTTGCAGCGGCGCGGGATGGGGGCGCCCCTCGACGCCGCAGAGGACCGTAACCTCGACGTGATGGCGGAGGCCGGCTTGGACATGCGCGGTCGCATGTCGAAGGTCGGCGGTCATTTCGCCGGCCTGTTTCTGTTGCGCCCGGACAATCAGAAGGATCCGCACCGGCGCATGCGCTTCGTCAACCAGCAGGGCCTCGAAGCCGTGCTCGGCGCGCGCGCGCAAGCGCTGGGGATCGAGGTGCGGCGCGCCCGCGACGTCACGGGCTTCGCGCAGCAGCCGGCCGGCGTCGATGTCGACTGGGCCTCGCCGACAGGGAAGGGCCGCATCCGCTGCGCCTATCTCGTCGGCTGCGATGGCGGCCGCAGCAGCGTCCGCAAGACCGCTGGATTCGACTTTCCCGGCACGCCGCCGACGATGACGATGTACCAGGCCATGGTCGACGTCGACCATCCCGAGCGCCTGGCCTCCGGTGGCTGGCGCCACACGTCGGAAGGCACGTACGGCTACGGGCCCTTTCCCCGCCGCCTGTTCATGCTGGACTTCAGCGGACCGCCGAAGGATCGGGAGGCGCCCGTCACGGCCGAGGAGATGGAGAGGGTGGTCCGCCGCATCAGCGGCGCTGATGTGCGCATCAACGCGATCGAGGTCGCCAATCGCTGGACCGACAACACACGGCTCGTCGGCACCTACCGGAAGGGCCGCGTGCTGCTGGCCGGCGACGCGGCGCACATCCATTCGCCGTTCGGCGGCCAGGGCCTGAGCCTGGGGCTCGCGGATGCCGCCAACCTCGGCTGGAAGCTCGCCGCCATCGTCCGCGGCGAGATGCCGGACAGCCTGCTCGACAGCTACACGCAGGAGCGGTGCCCCGTGGCCGAGGCCGTTCTGGCCAACACCCTTGCGCAGGCGGCGATCATGCGGCCCGATCCGCAATCGAACGCGATGCGGGATCTGATGGCGCGGCTCCTTAAGCTTGACGACGTCAACCAGCTCGTCGGCGAGAGGATGCGAGGCGTGGCCACCCGCTACGATCTGGGGTCGGAGCGGGACGACGTTGGTCGCCTGATCGCCGACCGGCCGCTCGGCGAGGGCCGGACGCTCTACGGTCTGATGCAGGACGGCAGCGGCCTGCTGCTCGATGCCTCCAGCGAGGCGAAGGCGTCCGAGCTCGTCGCAGCCGCCACGCCGCGGGTTCGTTGCACGCAGGTGGCGTCGGGGCCGTCGATGCTGATCCGCCCCGATGGCTGCGTGGCCTGGGCCAGCGAAGACGAGGGCACGGACGGGCTGGAGGACGCGCTCCGTCGCTGGTTTCGTCACAGCCTGTGAGGAGATCAGCGCGGCGGCTTGGCCCTCCGGCGCGTTGTTCCTATGCTCCGGCCCATGCGTAAGTCGGACCGCGAGCAGGCGCCCTTCATCGTCGAGCGGGCGGCACCCTCGCCGGAGGCCCCGAAAGCCTCGCCGATGATGGCGCAGTACCATGCCATCAAGGCCGACCATCCCGACGCGCTGCTGTTCTACCGGATGGGCGATTTCTACGAGCTGTTCTTCACCGACGCGGAGGTGGCGGCAAAGACGCTCGGTATCGTGCTGACCAAGCGCGGCCAGCACGAGGGAGCCGACATCCCGATGTGCGGCGTGCCGGTGGTGCGCTCGGACGACTATCTGCACCGCCTCATCGCGGCCGGCCATCGCGTCGCGATCTGCGAGCAGATGGAGGACCCCGCCGAGGCCAAGAAGCGCGGCGGCAAGAGCGTCGTCGCCCGCGCCGTGGTGCGGCTCGTGACGCCCGGCACGCTCACGGAGGAGACGCTACTCGAGCCCGCGCGCGCCAACTGGCTGCTCGCGCTGGCCCGCACGCGCGGCGACGCGGCGAAGGGCGAGGTCGGCGCCTTCGGCCTCGCGGCGGTCGATATCTCGACCGGTGCGTTCGAGGTCTGCGACGTGCCGGGCATTGCGCTCGGTGGCGAGATCGGCCGCATCGATCCGCGCGAGATCGTCGTCCCCGACACGCTCGCCGACAGCGCCGACGTGAAGCGCGCGCTCGCCGAGACCCGCGCGCCAATCACCCGCATCGGTCGCGAGCCCGGCTCGGCCGAGCGCCGGCTGCTCGACTACTTTGGCCTGGCGACGCTCGAAGGCCTCGGCGGCCTGTCGCCGGCCGAGATCGCCGCGGCGGCCACCGCCGTGTTCTATCTCGAGCGCACGCAATGCGGCGCGCGGCCGAAGCTCGAGCCGCCACTCTCGACGCGCCGCGCGCGCACGATGGAGATCGATGCCGCAACGCGCGCCAACCTCGAGCTGACGCGCACCCTCGCCGGCCGTAGCGAGGGCTCGCTGGTTACCACCATCGACCGCTGCGCGACACCGGCCGGCAGCCGCCGCCTCGCCGCGCAGCTCGCCGCGCCGCTCACCGATCCCGCTGCCATCGAGGCGCGGCTGGCCGCGGTCGCAGCCTTCGTCGGCGCGCGTGAGTTGCGCGCCGACGTGCGCGCGATCCTGAAGGGCGCGCCCGATCTGTCGCGTGCGGTCTCACGCCTCGCGCTGGAGCGGGCGGGGCCGCGCGATCTCGCCGCTGTCGGCGCCGCGCTCGCCGCCGCGCGCGAGGTGGCGGCCCGCCTCGCCGACGATGCCTTCCCGACCGGCCCGCTGCCGGCGCCTCTGGCAGAGGCCCGCGCGGCGGCTGCGGCGGTCGATCCGGCGTTGCCGGCCCTCATCGTCGCCACGCTCTCGGACGAGCTGCCGCTGTCGCGCCGCGACGGCGGGTTCGTGCGTGCGAGCCGCGATGCGGCGCTCGACGAGATGCGCGCGCTGCGCGACGAGAGCCGGCAGGTCATCGCGGCCCTGCAGCAGAAGTACTGCGACCTCGCCGGCACGCGCCGGCTCAAGGTCAAGCACAACAACATGCTCGGCTATTTCGTCGAGGTGCCGGCGGCGCTCGGCGAGAGCTTCACGAAAGCGCCGCTCGACGCGACCTTCGTGCATCGCCAGACGATGGTCGATGCGATGCGCTTCTCGACGGCCGAGCTCGGTGCGCTGGAAGCCAAGATCGCGCAGGCCGCCGAGGGCGCGCTTGCCCGCGAGCTGGCGATCTTCGACGAGGTCGCCGCGGCGATCCTCGCGCAGGCCGACCCGATCGCCGCCGCGGCGCAGGCGCTGGCGACGATCGACGTCGCCGCCGCGCTGGCCGAGATCGCCGCCGAGCGCGACTGGGTGCGGCCCGTGATCGAGGCCTCCGGCGCCTTTGTCGTCGAGGGCGGCCGGCATCCCGTCGTCGAGGCGGCGCTGAAGGCGACGGGCGAGCCGTTCGTGGCGAATGCCAGCGATCTTTCGGCCACGATCACCGGCGGCAAGATCGCCGTCGTCACCGGGCCGAACATGGCCGGCAAGTCGACTTACCTGCGCCAGAACGCGCTCATCGCCGTGCTCGCGCAGGCCGGCTCGTTTGTGCCGGCGACAAGCGCCACGATCGGCATCGTCGACCGGCTGTTCTCGCGCGTCGGCGCCGCCGACGATCTCGCCCGCGGGCGCTCGACCTTCATGGTCGAGATGGTCGAGACGGCGGCGATCCTCAACCGCGCCACGCCGTCGTCGCTGGTGATCCTCGACGAGATCGGCCGCGGCACGGCGACGTTCGACGGGCTCTCGATCGCCTGGGCTGTGATGGAGCACCTGCACGAGAAGAACCGCGCGCGGGCGATCTTCGCCACCCATTTCCACGAGCTGACGCAGCTCTCGCGCAAGCTCGACCGGCTCGTGAACCTGACCACCCGCGTCGCCGATTGGCATGGCGACGTCGTCTTCCTGCACGAGGTCGTGCCGGGCGCCGCCGACCGCTCCTACGGGATCCAGGTCGCCAAGCTCGCCGGCCTACCGGCGGCGGTGGTGCGCCGCGCCAAGACGCTGCTCGCCGAGCTCGAAGCCGCCGATCGTGGCCAGCCCGGTGGGCGGCTGCTCGCCGACCTGCCGCTGTTTGCTGCCGCACCGCGCGAGGAGGCGGTGCCTGAGCCCGAGGCTGGCGACGAGCTACGGGCGGCGCTGGCCCTGCTCGACGTCGACGCGCTCTCGCCGCGCGAGGCGCTGGAGGCACTCTACAGGCTCAAGGCATTGGGCGAAGGTTAGGGACTCCCTTCTCCCCTAGAGGGAGAAGGTGGCGCGAAGCGCCGGATGAGGGGCGCTTCCGGACAAGGCTCGCTCTACGACGACCCCTCATCCGGCCTTCGGCCAACTTCTCCCGCAAGGGGAGAAGGCAGACCGCGCCCAGCTCTGGAGAAAGTAGCGCTACGCGGCCTCGTCGCGCCGTCCCGGAAGCATCCGCTGCAGCTCCGCTTCGCGGTCGATCGCGTGGTGCTTGATCACGCCGAGAATGTGCAACGCGAGCAGGGCGTAGAGCGCGTAGCCGAGCCAGACGTGCGCGGCGAAGAAGACGGAATGCACCTGCTCCTTGGTCGCGGGATCGAGCTGCTCGATGAAGCCGATGCGCGGGAACGGCACCAGCCCGTAGAGCTTGATTGGATGCTGCGCGGCCAGCTTGAACGCGGAATCGTGGATGTAGCCGGTCACCGGCAGCAGCAGGATCAGCGCATAGAGCACGGTATGCGCGACATGCGCGAGGCGTTGCTCGCGCTGCGAATAGGTGCCGGGCATCGGCGGCGGCTTGTTCGCCATCCGCCAGAGGATGCGCAACGCGACGAGGCCGAGCACGGTGAGCCCGACCGACTTGTGCAAGTCGATGATGCTGCGGACATTGGGGTTCTTGTCGTCCATGCCGGCGAGGCCGGCGACGATGTTGATGAGGATGAGCGCAGCGACGATCCAGTGCAGCACGATCGCCGTCGTGTTGTAGCGCCGGATCGGGCGAGGCGGAAACGAAACGGCTGCGGTCGTCATGGCCCCTCTCTTGCGCGGATGCCGGCGGGGTATAGCCATGCGATGTTGCGCCCGGAAGGGCGCAAACCGTCGCGACCGATCACTTCGGCGCGCGGCGTGAACCCCGCAGACGGCCTGAAGGTCGAGATCAGTCGGCGCCGCCCTGCTGCTGCATGCTCGCGTTGAGCTTCTCGAAGTTCTTGGTGACGAGGTCGATGTTGTTCTGGCTGGGCTTTGCCGCGGCGGCGGGCTGGAGCGCGGCGGCGAGCTCGTCGAGCGCCTCCTTCTTCTCCTTCGGCGGCATCGACGTGTCGGCCTTCACCTGCGCCATCTGCTTCTTGACGACGGCCTGCGGCCCGACATAGCCCTTGGTCTCCGGGTCGATGCCGGCCATCACCACGCCGATGCTCGACGAGACGTCGGAATATTCGCCGAGGCCGGAGAAGCCGTTCTTCTTCGCGACGCCCTCGAGCTTGGCTTCGATCTTCGGGTCGGGCTTGTCCTCGGCGCCCTGTGGCAGCTTGGACTCGATCGCCTGCATCTGCGGCTGCGCGGCGATGATGCCGTCGATCTGCTGCTGGGTCAGCGCGACCTCTTTCGCCTGCGGGATATCCGCCTGGGCCAGCTGAAGCGGCGCGGCAAGCGCGGGCAGCGGAAGGATCAGGCCGAGAGCGGTGGCCGCGATGGCGAGGCGGGTGGTTGCACGCGTCATGTTGGTCTCCAGTTCGGCGCGGCGCTTGCGCCGCAGATCAGTCCAGTCCGGTGTTCCCAGACCGCTGTTCAACGTCTCGGGCGGCCAGACCCTGCGCTAGGGAGGAAAAATACGACGCGGTCATGGCGGCGGCGTGACGCCCTCGTCAGGCGCCCCGCGCGGCGACGACGTCGATGAGATCGCCGAGATTGCGGAAGGAATCGACCTCGCTCGAGGTGAAGCGCATCGCGAAACGGCTCTCCGTCTCGATGATCAGCTCGACCTGCTTGAACGAGTCCCAACCGGCCACGTCCTTGGCGGTGAGAGAACGGTGCAGCTCGATATCCTCGCGGTCGAACACCTCGGCGAAGATCGCCTGCAAACCCTCGATGACCTCGGCCTCGCTCTTCATGGCTTGCCACCGCTCTCGAACATCGCCCTGACCCTCGCTCCGTCGATCTTGTCGTTCTGGTTCTTCGGCATCGCGTCGACACAGCGGATCTCGCTCGGCACGGAATAACTTTCGAGCTTGCCCGACAGGTCGACGATCACCTGCGCCTGGTCGAAGGTGCGGCCGTCGACCGTCTCGACGGCAGCGAGCAGCTGGCCGCCTTTCTCGAAAGCGAAGGAAGTTGGCCAGCCAACCTTCTCAAGCGCTTGCGTCACGGCGCCGACGTGCATGCGGTGGCCGCGCACCTTCACCATGTCATCGCGGCGGCCGAGAAAATAGACGTCGCCCTCGCGGCGGCGCGCATAGTCGCCAGTGAAGAACGCCGTCACCACGCTACCGTCCGCGATCGTATGGTCACGGAATTTCTCCGCCGTCAGGGCGGGGTCCTTCCAATAGCCTCGCGCGAGCTGCGGCCCGGAGATGACGATCTCGCCCTCGTCCGCATCGTCGCCGCCGACGAGGTCGAGCCGCATGTCGCCGATCGCCTCGCCGAACGGCGCCGAGGTCGCGCAGGCGCGATCCCAGTCGTCGATCGTGAAGCGGCGGCAGGTCATCGCCACGGTCGCCTCTGTCGGCCCGTAGGTGTTGAGCACGATGGCGTCGGGCCGCGCGGCGAACAGCTTGGCGACATGGTCGCGGCGCAGCACCTCGCCGCAGAAGGTGAAGAGCCGCACGCTCTCGAGATGCGCCGCATCGAGCTCGCGCGCCGTCTCCATGATGGAGAGCACCGATGGCACGCTGTTCCAGACTGTGAGGCGGTCGTCCTGTACCTTGCGCGCCGGTAGCAGACGCGCGCCGCGGTCGATGAAGGGATGCAGCGCGGCGCCGTGGCAGAGCGCGCCATAGATGTCGAGCACCGAGAGATCGAAGCCGATGTTGGGGTGCTGGGACATGCGGTCGCCCGGCGCGAGGCCCATCGCGGGCCCGATCCAGCCGACGTAATGGTCGAGGCCGGTGCGGGGGATGGCCACCCCCTTCGGCGCGCCGGTCGAGCCGGACGTGAAGATGACGTAGGCGATCTCCTCCGCCGCGCGACCGTCGCGCGCGTGCGGCGCAAGCTGTGCGTCGGGCGCTACGATGCGGCAATCGGCGGCCGGCGCGAGCGTCGCGGCAAACGCGGCCTCGGCGACGATCGTGTCGGGCTCGAAAGAGGCGCAGATCGTCTCGAGGCGGCCCTGCGTCGAGGCGACGTTCACCGGCGCATAGGTCGCGCCCGCCATCAGGCTGCCGAACATCGCCGCGTAGGCCTGGAAGCCCTTCTCGGCCGCGATCAGCACGCGGCGCCGCGGACCCTGCGCGACCACGCCGGCGAAGGCCGACGCGCGGTCGGCCAGTTCGGCGTAGGTGAACACCTGCGCTCCTTCCACGACCGCGGGGGCGTCCGGCACCTCCGCGGCCTGCGTCAGCAGTCTGTCGACGACGCTCGTCACTCGGCTCCCCGCAGCTTGTGGCCGCGGCTGTTTAGCCCAGGACGACGGCGCGCGGCTACAGGCGTCCCGTGAGCAGCATGATGAGGAGGATCAGCACGATCAGGCCGACGATCCCCGACGGGAAATAGCCGAGGCTGACGAGGCCGAGACCCGGCAGGCCGCCGACCGCAATGAGGACGAGAACGATGATGAGGACGAGAACGAGGGGGTTCATTGGGGCACTCGGCGGTTGCAGACCCGCAAGCAAGTCCGTCGTGACCGGCTTTGTTCCAGGGAAATCAGCGTCGTACGACCTATCCACGTCGAGACAGAGCGGCGATCTCGCGTTGCAGCTTCGGGAGGGCGTGCACGGCGAGCCCCCGCAACGTCTCGTCGTCGCCGTTGAGCACGAAATCCTTGCAGGCACGCTCGAGGCGACGCAGCGCGGCGAGGTCCGTCTCCACATAGAGCGCTTCGAACGGCGCCCCCGTCAGCGCGGAAAGGCGCGCATAGTCGGCGCGGCCCGCGTCGTCGAGCCGGCTGGCGGAGGGCAGGCGGGTGAAGAAATAGCCGGGCGCCGACGCGGTGCGAGCGACCGCCTCGAGCGGCACCGACAGCGCGTCGAAGGCCGGCCCAAGCCCGTCGAGGGTCGGCGCGTGCGCGGCAGCGACCTCCGCGCGCGCCTGCGCCTGACGCCAGGCGGCGAGCTCGGCGATGACCGCCTGCGCAGTCGCCACCTGTGTCCGCGCCGCGGCGCGGACCCCCGGGCTGCCGGCCGCAGAGACGGCAAGCTCGCTCGAGACGGCGACGTAATCGGCGGACGGGCCGAGGATCGCGACGAAATCGTCGGTGGTGATCGACGCGCGTGACGGCGCCACGCCGAGCAGGAGCGCGAGGGCGGCGCCAGCGAAGATCGTCCGAAAGCTCATCCGCCTCTCCTGCCCACCGGGGAACAAACTCGAGAGCGTGAGGATAAGGCCGGAAGAGCGCAGCGGGATCAAGGCGGCGCGCGCCGCATTCACTCTTCCAAGCGAGGGGCCTTGCCGCTCCCCTCGTATGCCGTTACGGCTCCCCCGCCTTTTTCTGGGATGAGGACCTCGTGGACTTCGACCGACGCACGATCGTTCAGGGCACTCTCGCCACCGGGGCCAGTGCGCTCGCGCCGGCCGCCGAGGCCCAGACCGCGCATCCGCCGCGCGATGCCAAGTTCAGCTTCGACGAGGTCGTCAAGCGCGCGACCCAGCTCGCCGCGGCCCCCTACCAGGGCCAGCTGCCGCCGCTGCCCGACGAGCTCAACAAGCTGACCTGGGATGCCTGGTCGCAGATCTCGTTCAAGGATTCGAAGGCGCTGCTCGGCGGCAACGGCAGCCAGTTCCGGCTCGAGCTGTTCCATCTCGGCTATCTGTTCAAGCGGCCGATCGTCATCAACACGATCCGCGACGGCATCCCGACCCCGATCCCCTACCAGGGCGGCGAGTTCAACTTCGGCTCGACGAAGTTTTCCAAGCCGCTGCCGGTCAATCTCGGCTTCGCCGGCTGCAAGATCTGGACGCCGCTCAACGACCCGAAGAAATACGACGAGTTCATCTCGTTCGTCGGCTCGAGCTACTTCCGCTTCCTCGGTCGCGGCCAGCGCTACGGGTTGTCGGCGCGCGGGCTCGCCGTCAACGGCGGCACCAACCAGGAAGAGTTTCCGTTCTATCGCGAGTTCTGGATCGAGACGCCGCAGCCGGGCATCGACAAGGTCACGATCTACGCGCTGCTCGACTCGTCGGCTGCGACGGGCGCCTTCCAGTTCGATTGCTACCCCAAAGAGAACAGCGTCATCGACGTGAAGGCGACGCTGGTCCCGCGCCGCGACGACGTGAAGCTCGGCCTGATGCCGCTGACCTCGATGTTCTTCATCGGCGAGAACGGCCCGGTCGCCAAGGACGACTACCGCTTCGAGCTGCACGATTCCGACGGGCTGTTCGTCAACAACGGTGCCGGCGAATGGCTATGGCGCCCGCTGCGCAACCCGAACATCGCCAAGACGTCGTCGTTCATGGACAAGGACGTGCGGGGCTTCGGCCTGCTGCAGCGCGACCGCGACTTCTCGCACTATCAGGACATCGACCTCGCCTACCAGCTGCGGCCGAGCTATTGGGTCAATGTGAAGAGCAAGCTCGGTGACGGCCATGTCGAACTGTTCGAGATGCCGACGACCGACGAGAGCAACGACAATATCGTGGCGTCCTGGGTCGCGACCGACAAGCCGCCGGTCGGCAAGCCGCTCGAATATGCCTACGCGATCACCTCGGCGCTCGACCTCGACGGGCTGACGTCGTTCGGCAAGGTCGTCAACACGTTCCAGACCTCGGCGCGGTCGCTCGGCTCGAGCGAGCCGAACTCGCCGACGATGCGGCGCTTCATCATCGATTTCGCCGAGGGCGACCTTGCATATTACAAGGACGATCCGGGTCTGGTGAAGATCGATGCGAGCACCAGCACCGGCAAGATCGTGCGCGCCTACACGCAGCTGAACCCGTTCATCGATGGTATCCGCGCCACGCTGGACGTCGAGCT
This sequence comes from Beijerinckiaceae bacterium, assembly GCA_965277735.1. Lineage (GTDB taxonomy): Bacteria > Pseudomonadota > Alphaproteobacteria > Rhizobiales > Beijerinckiaceae > RH-AL1. The sequence continues at coordinate 1,025,687 of CBDIDO010000002.1, read as the reverse complement.
GGCGCCGGGAGAGACAGGCAACCTGCGCGCCTATCTGCGCGACGGTCCCAACATCCTGACCGAGACCTGGGTGTTTCCGTGGACGGCGCCAGGCACGCCTGCGCCCACGCCCGCCGCAGCGGCGACGGCTGATCCGCCGAAGAAGTAGCCGCCTCGGGGGCACCCTTTCCCCTTGGGGGACAAGGAAGATCGCGCCCAGCTAGGCCTTCAGCGCCTCGACGCCCGGCAGCGCCTTGCCCTCGAGCCATTCGAGGAACGCGCCGCCGGCGGTCGAGATATAGGTGAAGGCGTCCGCCACCCCGGCCTGGTTCAGCGCCGCGACCGTGTCGCCGCCGCCGGCGACCGTGACCAGCTTGCTGGCCTGCGTCAGCGCCGCCGCCGCCTGCGCGACGCGCACGGTGCCGCGGTCGAACGGCGCGATCTCGAAGGCGCCGAACGGGCCGTTCCAGACCAGCGTCTTGATCTCCTGCAGCAGTGCCTCGATGCGGGCGATCGACTGCGGGCCGATGTCGAGGATCATCTTGCCCTCGGGCACGTCGTCGACCGACACGACCTCGTCCGGCGCGCCGGCCGCGAACTTCTCCGCCACCACGGCGTCGACCGGCAGCACGATCTCGCAGCCTGCCGCCTTCGCCTTCTCGATGATCTCGCGCGCGGTCGCGGCCATGTCCTTCTCGCACAGCGAGGCGCCGACGGCCTTGCCCTGCGCGAACAGGAACGTGTTGGCCATGCCGCCACCGATGATCAGGCGATCGACCTTCGTCGAGAGGTTGCCGAGCAGGTCGAGCTTGGTCGAGACCTTGGCACCGCCGACCACCGCGACGAGCGGGCGCTGCGGATGGTTCAGCGCGGCGCCGATATGCTCCAGCTCGGCCTGCATGGTGCGGCCCGCATAGGCCGGCAGCACGTGCGCGAGCCCTTCCGTGGTGGCGTGCGCGCGATGCGCGGCGGAGAAGGCGTCGTTGACGAAAAGGTCGCCGAGCTTGGCGACCGCGGCGACAAAGGCCGGGTCGTTGCCCTCCTCGCCTTTGTGGAAGCGGGCGTTCTCGAGCATCAACACCTCGCCGTCGGCGAGTTTTTGGACGGCGGCCTCGGCCGGCACGCCAATGCAATCCTCCGCGAAAGCGACGGGGAGTCCAAGCTCGGTTGCGAGCGCGTCGGCCACCGGGCGCATCGAGCTGGCCGGGTCGGGTTTCCCCTTCGGCCGGCCGAAATGCGAGAGCACGATGACCTTGGCGCCCTTGTCGGCCAGCTCGCGAACGCCGGCCACGATGCGCTGGATGCGCGTCGCATCCGTCACGCGACCGTCCGCCATCGGCACGTTGAGATCGAGCCGCAGCAGCACGCGCTTGCCGCGGACATCGACATCGTCGAGCGTGCGGAAGGCCTTTCCGCCCCCGGCTGCCATCAGATGAGCTTGCCCATGGCGACGGCGGTATCCGCCATGCGCGAGGAGAAGCCCCACTCGTTGTCGTACCAGGAGACGACGCGCACGAGGTTGCCGGCCATCACCTTGGTCTGGTCCATCGCGAAGATCGACGAGTGCGGGTCGTGGTTGAAGTCGGTGGAGACGTTGGGCTCGTCGGTGTAGGCGAGGATGCCCTTCAGCTTGCCCTCGGCGGCCGCCTTGATCGCCGCCTTGATCTCGGCCGCGTCGGTGTCGCGCTTGGCGACGAACGTCAGGTCGACGACCGAGACGTTCGGCGTCGGCACGCGGATCGCCGAGCCGTCGAGCTTGCCGGCAAGCTCCGGCAGCACGAGGCCGACGGCCTTGGCGGCGCCGGTCGTGGTCGGGATCATCGACAGCGCCGCGGCGCGGGCGCGATAGAGGTCCTTGTGCATCGTGTCGAGCGTCGGCTGATCCCCCGTGTAGGAGTGGATCGTCGTCATGATCCCCTTCTCGATGCCGACGGCCTGGTGCAGCACCATGGCGACGGGGGCGAGGCAGTTCGTCGTGCAGGACGCGTTCGAGACGACGATGTCGTCCTTGGTCAGCTTGTCGTCGTTGACGCCATAGACCACGGTCAAGTCGGACTTGTCGCCCGGCGCCGAGATCAGCACCCGCTTGCCGCCGGCCTGGATATGCGCCATCGCCTTGTCCTTGGACGTGAAGATGCCGGTGCATTCCATGGCGATGTCGACGCCGAGGTCGCGGTGCGGCAGCTCGGCCGGGTTGCGGATCGCGGTGACCTTTATCGGCCCGGTGCCGACGTCGATCGTGTCGCCCTCGACGACGACCTTGCCGGGAAAGCGGCCGTGCACCGAATCGTAGCGCAGCAGATGCGCGTTGGTCTCGACCGGGCCGAGATCGTTGATCGCCACCACCTCGATGTCGGTGCGGCCCGATTCTGCGATCGCACGCAGGATGTTGCGCCCGATGCGTCCGAACCCGTTGATCGCCACCCGCACGGTCATCTCGCCACATCTCCTTCGTCTGCGCAGGCCCGGGAGGGCCGCGGCTGAGCCATTTTCACGCGCCATAGCGCAAACGGCGCCGGCTGTCCTTCACAGATATAGGTGCGCGCACGAGCGCGCGTGAAAAAATGAATTTCGGTGAACGAAGTCCTCCGATGCCCTCCGGCCGTACCCCGGGAGATTGACGGCCCCGGCAGCGCCCCGTCAAATGCTGCCCTCCGACACATTCGCGATGCACCCACCTGCATGACCCGTACCGCATGAGCCGTCCCCCGCCTCTCGAGGCCGCGATGAAGCGCCTGACCGCCGCGCTCGACCAGCTCGAGGCGGCGGCCGAGCGCGTGACGCGCGCCGGGTCCGAGCGGCGCGACCTCGTCGACACGCTGACGGTGATGCAGGACGACCGCGGGCGCCTCGCCAGCGAGCTCGACGCGGCGCTCACCCGCACGCAGGTTCTGGAGCACGCCACCGACGAGGTCGCGCTGCGCCTCGGCCACGCCGGCGCCGGCCTGCGCCGCCTGCTCGCGCACGCCGAAGGCGAGATCAATTGATGGCGAAGGCGAGATCAATTGAACCCCGAAGGCGACATCAACTGATGGGCGCCCCCTGATGGCAACCGTGGGCGTCACCATCGCCGGCCGCACCTACCGCATGGCCTGCGGCGAGGGCGAGGAAGGCCACCTGCAGGAGCTGGCGGCCCATGTCGACGCGACCCTGGCGAGCCTACGGAAAGGCTTCGGCGAGATCGGCGACGCGCGCCTCGTCATCATGACCGCGATCACGGTGGCCGACGAGCTGTTCGAGACGCGCCGCCGCGCCGCCGAGCTCGAGGCGCGGCTCGCCGAGCTGGCGGCGACGCGCTCGGAGGGCGAAGCGATGCGCGAGGCCCTGGCCGTCGACGTCGCCGGCGCGCTCGACGGCGCCGCCGCGCGCCTCGAGCGTCTGGCCCAGCACCTCAACGAGGCCGGCAAGGCTTGAACCTGAGGGGCGAGGACCACCCCGCCGCTCCATTGACAGCGCCGATACCCTCCCCGTAAGAGGAGCCGGTTGCCCTGGTGGCGGAATTGGTAGACGCGCTGGTTTCAGGTACCAGTGGTGAAAGCCGTGGAGGTTCGAGTCCTCTCCTGGGCACCAACGCTTTTCTAGGGCGTTGATCCGCAACGGACTTCAGCAGCATCATAGGCTTAAGGCTGCCCTCGTGGTACAGACGGGTGGTACATATGGCCTCGATAATGCCCCAACCTTGGAAGCATCCAAAGACCGGATACTACCATTTTCGGCGCGCGGTTCCGAAGGACCTTTGGACGGTCATCGTCAAGCGTGAAGAGAAGTGGAGCTTCGGCACCAAAGACCTCCAGACCGCCAAAAGGCGGCAGGCGGAGGCAGTCGCTCAATGCGAGGAGTGATGGGCGACGCTGCGCGCTGGCGCGCGTACGCTGACTGAGCGCGAGGCTCATGAACTTGCGGCCGGTATCCACGACCGATGGCTGATATTCCACGGCGAGAACCCGACCTTGCAGCTTACTTGGCGCTCTGAATGGTTTGATCGCCTTTGGTCGGAACCGGACCCTCAGGAAAGCGAAGAAGGCGTGCCCGAGACTGTCAGGATCGAGAAGATCGTCATCCCTGCCATGCGGCGATCCTGCTTAAGGGAGACACGCAATCTCATCGAAGAAAAGGGCCTCAGTCTTGATTGTCTGAGCCACACTTTACTTCAACGCGCAGTCGCTTCGGCGTTGCAACGGGCCAGCCTAAAATTGCGCGGAGTAAGAGAAGGCACAATCGACCCAGGGGCTTTCGCCCTGACCGTAGCAGCTCTGCGCAATGCGGGAGGGGGCGAACAACAGCCGCCAAGACCATCCTCAGAGGCGATTGCCTCTTTGACTACTCTGACTTCGCTTCTCGAAAGGTGGTGGCGCGAGGCAGAAGCCGCTGAGAGGAAGATAAGCACTTACCAAAGCTATCGCGGCACGATGGCATCCTTCGTTTCCTTTGTCGGACACGAAGACCCCCGCCGCATCACCCCAGAGAATGTAATCGCTTTCAAAGATCATCGCCTCAACACCGTCTCGGCTAAGACCGGCAAAAAGGCTTCCGCGAAGACTGTCAAAGACAGCGACTTAGCGGCTCTGAAGGCTGTTTTTGGTTGGGCGGCTAACAATAGCTGATGGAGCAAAACCCGGCTGCCGGCATCACCATCAAGCTCGGGAAGCGCCCCAAGCTTAGGCCAAAGAGCTTTACGGACGAAGAAGCCCACTCGATCCTTCGAGCTACCCTGACCCTTGTGCCGGGGGCAGAGCTACCGACTACAGCTGCTGCGAAAAGATGGATACCTTGGCTTTGCGCTTTCACCGGAGGACGCGTCGGTGAAATGGCACAGCTTCGGAAACAGGATTTAAGATTCGAAAACGGATCTTGGATAATCTTGATGCCATACAAGGGCACGCTCCAAGGACTGAAGGCGAAAATTACGGCAATGTCAGCCTCAAGACAGTTGCCTCGGCAATCGCAGCATTTCCCGCCGTCGAATTGGAGATCGAATTAGCTCCAAGCATCTCGACTGCAACATCGTATGGCGCGAATGCACAGGCAGGCGATCAATAAAAGGGCGCCGAGATGTGCCGAGGAGGTCGGTGCGGCCTTTTCACTTAGCTGAAGCGATTGAAGTCCCCATCGATTTGGTGGCGACGCGAACGCAACCGACTCCTCTCGTCCTCCTTCAGCCGGTGGATCGGGGGCGCTGGTCGGCACCGTCCTGCACGCTACGCCGTCGATCGATCTCTATGCCTTCGGCGGCTTCGAGCAGGTCAACCGCGACTACGGCAGCAACGGCATCCAGTCGGGCACCGGGGCCGGCGGCCTCGTCGGATACGGGGCGCCGGGCGGCGTCAACAACTACGGCTGCAACGTCCAGGGGGGCACCTGCCAGGGTGCGACGCATCGCATCTTCCAGCTGACCGGTGGCATGTGGGACAAGCTCTACAGGGGCAGCTACGGCGAGGTCCGGGTCGGCGTTCAGTACTCCTACACGCGGCGCGATTTTTTCGCCGGCACCACCAATATCGATGGCGTTCCTACGGCAGCGGCCCCGCTGGTCTCGGCCAAGGCCAGCGAAAATATCATCGAGACGTCGTTCCGCTACTATCCCTTCAACTGAGCCATGCCGCCGCCGAGCTTCCCGGCCGGCGCCGGATGTTGCGCAGTCACCGACGGAGACAAAGATGAAAATTCTTGCAACTACAATCTCACTGGCCTGCCTGCTGGGCGCGACCAATCTCGCGTTCGCGCAGTCGACCGATTACCTCAGCCAGAACCGCGCTGTCGCCAGGGCCTATCACCACAAATCTCACACTGGTGTGGCGGCCAACGGCCGTTGCGGCGGCATTTCCTACGGCACCGGCGCGCGCTCGTGCGGCACGGCCACCGGCGGCCCAGTCGGTGGCAACGGCAGCCGCAACTAGGTCTTGCCGTCATAAAGTTGACGCCGCACACACGGCCTTCGCCGCGACAAGCTTAGGGCAAGTCAGCCACGCGGTTGTGCGAGGGTCCGCAGATACGGCTTCGCCGTCTTGAACCCGGCCGGGAACTTCTGGCGGGCATCTTCATCCGAAACGGCTGGCACGATGATCACGTCCTCGCCTTGCTTCCAATTCACCGGCGTCCCCACTTGGTGCTTTGCGGTGGGTTAGAGCGAGTCGATCACCCGCAGCACCTCATCAAAATTGCGTCCTGTCGAGGCTGGGTAAGTCAGCGTGAGCTTTACCTTTCGGTCTGGCCCAATGACGAAAACCGAACGCACCGTAAGCGTGTCGGACGCATTCGGATGGATCATTCCGTAGAGGTCGGAGACCTCGCGGTCTGCATTGGCAATCAGCGGAAAATTCGGGCGGGCACCCTGCGTCTCTTCGATGTCGTCCGACCAGCGGCCATGCGCCTCCAGCGCATCTACCGAGAGGCCGATCGCCTTGACGTTTCTTCGCTCAAACTAGGGCTTCAGCTTGGCGGTGTAACCGAGCTCTGTCGTGCACACTGGCGTGAAGTCCTTGGGGTGAGAAAATAGGACGATGCACGAACTACCTGCCCAGTCATGGAAGCGGATGCGACCTTCGGTCGTGTCGGCCTCGAAGTCAGGGGCGATATCGCCGAGTTGTAGGGCCATGAGTGTGCCTTTTCTTGCCAGAAGAGATGCAACGAGTGTCGAAAACGCTCGGGCCGGCGTCAATGGAAGGATCGTCCGTATTTCCGCCGTGCGATAACGTTTCGTCCGCCGCCTCTTTGGCGCGATTGCCCTCCCGCTGTCGCCAGCGCTGTCCGATACGAACAGCCGGTACAAAATTCTCGTGCGCAGCCCAGATGTAAATAGTTTGGGAAAAAGTCGTACTGATCGAGGCCTTGGCGCGACGTTTGTTCTCAAAACCCCCGCCAATTCAGACGGCTGTTTTCTCGACCTTTCGATAGACATACGCCACGTTTTGGCGTGCGCCGCCAAATCATTGGCTGTAGCCCGAAAAAGGTCAGGACATGAGCGACAGTCTCGCGTTGAGCGGCCCCGAGGCGCGAGCCGAGATGCCTCGCCGGCGCCAACGTAGGACACCGGCCGTGTGGATGGGCTGGGTGCTCCCGGCGCTGCTGCTCGGGCTGTGGCAAGCGGCGGCGTCGACCGGCTTTCTTGCGTCAAGCATCCTGCCCAATCCACTCGACATCGGCCGCGGTGCCTACCGGCTTACAATGAGCGGCGAATTGCTCACTAACATGGAGACGAGTGCCCTCCGCGCGCTGGCCGGCCTTGTCGTCGGCGGCGGCATCGGCCTCGCTTTCGGCATCGCCAACGGCCTGTCGCGCTGGTCGGATGCGTTCACCGACACGACGCTGCAGATGGTGCGCAACGTACCCCATCTGGCGCTGATTCCGCTCGTCATCCTGTGGTTCGGTATAGACGAGGGCGCCAAGCTCTTCCTTGTCTCGCTTGGCGTCTTCTTCCCGGTCTATCTCAACACGTTGCACGGCATCCGCGACGTCGATCCGCAGCTGATCGAGATGGCAAAAAGCTACGGCATGGGGCCACGCCAGCTGTTTCGCCGGGTGATTTGGCCCGGCGCCCTGCCGTCGATCTTCGTTGGGCTGCGCTACGCGCTCGGTATCACCTGGCTCACGCTGATCGTGGCCGAGACGATCGCCGCGCAATCGGGCATCGGCTACATGGCCATGCAGGCGCGCGAGTTCATGCAGACCGACGTCATCGTGCTGGCGATCCTGATCTATGCGGCGCTCGGCAAAGGCGCGGACTCGACCGTGCGCGTGCTCGAGCGCCGGTTCCTGCGTTGGAACCCCGCCTATGCGAAGAAGGTGGCGGCATGAGCGTCGCCCTCGCGCCGCGGTCGAGCGAACGCGCACTCGAGCGCGGGCGCCCGCTGTCCGTCACTGCGCGCGGTCTCTCGAAATCGTTCGGCGACCGGCGCGTCATCGAGCGTCTCGATCTGCACGTGGCTGCCGGGCAGTTCCTCGCCATCGTCGGCCGCAGCGGCTGCGGCAAGAGTACCCTGTTGCGCCTCCTCACCGGCCTCGAGCGTCCCGATACCGGAAGCGTCCTCGTCGGCGACGCGGCGCTCGCGGGTCCCGACCGGTCCGGCGTCAGACTGATGTTCCAAGAGCCGCGGCTGCTGCCCTGGGCTTCGGTCGTCGACAATGTCGCCGTCGGCGTCGGGCAGGCTCGGCGGGACCAGGCACGCGAGCGAGCGCTCGCCGCGCTCGCCGATGTTGGCTTGGCGGATCGCGCCGAGGCGTGGCCCGCGACCCTGTCGGGCGGCCAGAAGCAGCGCGTTGCCCTGGCCCGGGCGCTCGTCTCTGGCCCTTCCGTGCTCGCGTTCGACGAGCCGCTCGGCGCACTTGACGCGCTGACCCGTCTCGAGATGCAGGCCCTCGTCGAGCGTCTCTTCCTGACCCAAGCTTTCACCGCGATCCTCGTTACCCACGATGTCGGCGAGGCGGTTGCCCTGGCGGATCGCATCGTCGTGCTCGACGAGGGCCATGTCGGGCTCGACGTCGAAGTGCGTCGATCGCGCCCGCGTGATCGAAGCGATCCGGCTGCAATCGCTTCGGAAAAACAGATCCTTTCTCGCCTGCTCACGCCGCAGGCCAGAGGCTAACCCAGACGCGTCCGAGAGCCGCGGTCCGCACAGGCGGCCGGCATGCAGATGGAGAAATCTGATGGTGACCACCGATCCCGCAAACAGAGGCGCCGAAAAGGCCAACGTCCTGTGGTTCCTGCCGACGCATGGCGACGGCCGCTACCTTGGCACCACGCTTGGCGCGCGGGAGGTAACGCTCGAATACCTCACGCAAGTCGCCAAGGCCGCTGACGATTGCGGCTATTACGGCGTGCTGCTGCCGACGGGTCGCTCGTGCGAAGATTCGTGGATCGTCGCTTCGACTCTCGTGCCCCTGACCAAGCGGCTGCGCTATTTGGTGGCCGTGCGCCCCGGCTTGTTGTCGCCGGCGGTGGCCGCGCGCATGACGGCGACGCTCGACCGCATCTCCAACGGGCGCCTGCTGATCAACGTCGTGACCGGCGGCGACCCGGTCGAGAACGCCGGCGACGGCATCTTCCTCAGTCACGACGAGCGCTACGCCGTCACCGACGAGTTCCTGCAGATCTACACGCGGCTGCTGGCCGGTGAGACCTTCGACTATGACGGCAAGCACCTGCAGGTGAAAGGCTCGAAAATCCTGTTTCCGCCTTTGCAGGAGCCGCATCCACCGCTCTATTTCGGCGGTTCGTCGCCGGCCGGCCAGGACGTCGCGGCCAGGTTCGTCCAGAAATACCTGACCTGGGGCGAACCGCCGGCCGCCGTCGGCGAGAAGGTGGCGCACATGCGCAGCCTCGCCGCAGCGCAGAGCCGCGACATGTCCTTCGGTATCCGACTTCACGTCATCGTCCGCGAGACGAACGAGGAGGCTTGGCGCGAGGCCAACAAGCTGATCGAACACGTCGACGACGCGACGATCGCCGAGGCTCAGAAGGCGTTCGCGCGCATGGATAGTGTGGGGCAGAACCGCATGGCGGCGCTGCACGGTGGCCGTCGCGACAAGCTCGAGGTGAGCCCGAACCTGTGGGCCGGCGTCGGCTTGGTTCGCGGCGGCGCCGGCACTGCGCTCGTTGGCGACCCAGACACCGTGGCGGAGCGGATGCGCGAGTACATGGCGATGGGCATCGACACGTTCATCATGTCCGGCTACCCGCACCTCGAGGAGGCCTATCGTTTCGCCGAGTTGGTTTTGCCACGTCTGCCGCTGGCGACGGGCACGACCGCGCCTCGGGTCGGCACAGCGCATCGCGGGCCGTTCGGCGAGATGATCGGCAACACGAGGGCGGCATCCGAAAAGCGCGTTGCCGCCTCGTGACCAGGAAGACCGACCCGATGCTCACCCGTCGTGACGTCTCGCTGCGCCTAGCCGGTGCTGCACTTGCCGTCTCCATGTTCCCCACGCGTGGCCATGCTGCGCACACGTTGCGCGTCGGCGTTCAGAAATATGGCTCGCTGGTGCTGTTGAAGGCCAACGGCGCACTCGAGAAACGCCTCGAGCCGCTCGGCTGGAGCGTCGAGTGGCGGCAATTCCTGTCCGGGCCACCGCTCATGGAGGCGTTGGGCGCTGGCGCCATCGATGTCGGCACGGCCGGCGATACGCCGCCGATCTTCGCGCAGGCCGCTGGCGTGCCGCTGGTCTATCTCGGCACCGAGCCGCCGGCTCCGCGCGGCGAGGCCATCCTCGTCCATGAGGACAGCCCGATCCGGACGCTCGCCGATCTGAAGGGCAAGAAGGTCGCTTTCAACAAGGGATCGAACGTCCACGCGCTCTACATCGCCGCGCTCGCGAAGGCGGGGATCGATCCGAAGGAGGTGACGCCGGTCTATCTATCGCCGCCGGACGGGCGCGCCGCCTTCGAACGGCACAGCGTCGACGCCTGGGTGATCTGGGACCCGTACATGGCGGCGGCGCAGGCGGCACTTAAGACGCGCGTGCTTGTTGACGGCACCGGGCTCGCCGGCAACCGCCAATTCTACCTCGGCAACAAGCATTTCACCGAGGCCCCGGTGATCGACGCGCTGCGCGCAGCGATCGCGGACATGGACAAGCTGGCCGCCGCCGATCCCAAGGATGTGGCGGCGAAGCTCGCGCCCGGCATCGGCCTGCCCGAGCCGGTCATCGCCGTCGCGGTCGAACGTCAGACCTGGGATGTGAAGCCGGTCGACACGGCCGTCGCCGCCGAGCAGCAGAAGCTTGCGGATGCATTCTTTAAGCTCGGGCTGATCCCGAAGGCGATCAATATCGCCGACGCGCTGCCCGCCGCCTGACACTCCCGAGCATGAGGACCAACATGAGTTTCACGCGCCGCGGCGCTCTCGCGATGATCGGCGGCGCCTTGGTCGTGCCGGTTCGCGCTTCGGCGGCGACCCAGGTTCGCTTCGGCTACCAGCGGTCGTCGACACTGCTGACCCTGCTCAAGGCGAATCGGACGTTGGAGCCGCAATTCGAGGGCAAAGGGTTCTCGATCAACTGGAACATCTTCGACAACGTCATCGACCCGATGAACTCGTCGGTGATCGACTTCTCTCCCGACGTCGCCGACGCGGTGCCGATTTTTACGCAGAGCGCGGGCGCGCCGCTGACCTTCTACGCCCGTGAGGTCGGTTCGCCGGCCGCCGAAGCCATCATCGTGCACGAATCCTCGTCGGTGCTCTCGGTGCACGACCTGAAGGGCAAGAGCGTCGCCGTGAACCGCGGCTCCGGCGCGCATTTTATCCTCGCCGCGGCGCTGCAGAAGGCCGGCTTGAGCATTGCCGACATCACGCCGGCCTATCTCTCGCCATCGAATTCCCTGGCGGCGTTCGAGAGCGGGCGCGTCGATGCCTGGGCGATCTGGGACCCGTTCCTCGCGCTGGCGCAGAGCCGGGCGCCGACGCGGACGATCTGCGACGCCACTGGCCTGTCGAGCTACCATCGCTATTACACGGTGACCAACGCCTTCGCCGACGCGCATCCCGACCTCGTCGAGATCGTCTATCGCGCGCTCGCCGAGCAGGGCGCCTGGGTGCGGGCGCACCCGCACGAGGCGGCGCAGACGCTCGCACCGATCTGGGGCAACGTGCCGGCCGCGGTCATCGAGACGGCGAATGCCCGCCGCACCTATCGGGTCGAGCCGATCGACAAGGTCCAGCTCGGCGACCAGCAGAAAATCGCGGATGTTTTCTACGATGCGCATCTCATCCCGAAGCGCATCGATGCGACCGACCTTAAAATCTGGCGCCCCGCTGGGAGCCGCACATGAGCGCCGGCCTCGGCAAGACCCAGGTGACGGCGGCAGACCGCGCCCGCGCGCTGGTCGCGCCTTTCGCGGCGACCGCAGCTGCGCATGATCGCGCCGGCACGTTCCCGTTCGACAATTTCACAGATCTGCGCGCGGCGCGGCTGCTCGCCTTGCGCGCGCCTGAGCGGCTTGGCGGCGACGGGGCGGGGCTTGGGGAAACGGCGCGCATAGTCGGCCTCGTCGCGCAGGGCGAGCCGGCCACCGCGCTGGTACTGGCGATGCACTACATCCACAACGCCGCGATCGCGCGCAGCGACCGCTGGCCGTCGCACCTCGTCGACCGTGTCGGCCGCGAGGCGGACCACGCGCTGATCAACGCGCTGCGGGTCGAGCCCGAGCAAGGCTCTCCGGCGCGTGGCGGCCTGCCAGCGACGACGGCAACGCGACGCGGCGACGGCTGGCACCTCAGCGGCCGCAAGATCTACTCAACAGGGTCGCCGATCCTGTCCTGGTACCTGGTATGGGCTAGGACCTCCGACGAACCACCGCAGGTCGGCCAGTTCCTTGTGCACGCCGGCCTCCCGGGGACGCGGATCGAGGGGACGTGGGACCACGTCGGCCTGCGCGCCAGCGCCAGCCACGACATCGTCTTCGAGGATGTGGTCATCCCGCTCGACCACGCCGTCGACCTGCGGACGCCGACGGATTGGACCCCGGACGATGCGCGCCAGCAGCACGTCGAGAACGGCATCGTGCTCGCTGCCCTCTATGACGGCGTCGGCCGTGCCGCGCGCGACTGGCTGATCAGCTTTCTCAAGACGCGCGTGCCGTCGAGCCTCGGCAAGCCGCTCTCGACCCTGCCGCGCTCTCAGGACGTCGTCGGCCACATCCAAACCCTCCTGCGCGTCAACGCCCGATTGATCGACAGCTTCGCCGCCGATGCCGATGCCGGCGCGTCCCCCGATGCCGAGGATGCACATGTCATCAAGTCGGTGGTGACGGGCAATGTCGTCGAAGCGATCGAACTGGCGTTGAGCCTCACCGGCAACCATGGGCTGACGCGCGCCAACCCGCTCGAGCGGCACTACCGCGACGCGCTCTGCGGGCGTGTGCACACCCCGCAGGACGATTCCGTGCGCGCGATGCTCGGCCGCGCCGCGCTTGCCTAAAGACATTCGTTCCAGGAGAGATCCTATGAGCCTGCCCAAGTCCGGTCCACTAGCTTCCGACATCGAGTTCATCGGCTACGTCAACACACAGCCGGTGTCTGAAATTCATCCCGCGACCGGCCCTGTCATCGACGTCGACTATATCGGCACCGTCGCCCGCGCCCACGAGGACTCGGGTTTCGACCGCGCGCTCGTTGCCTTCCATTCGACCTTGCCCGACAGCCTGCTCGTCGCCGCGCATGCAGGCTCGGTGACCAACAAGCTCAACCTGATGATCGCGCACCGGCCCGGCTTCACAGCGCCGACGGTGGCCGCGCGCCAGTTCGCAACGCTCGACCAGCTCACCCGCGGACGCGTCGCCGTGCACATCATCACCGGCGCCAACGACGCCGAGCAGCGCCAGGATGGCGATTTTCTAAGCAAGGAGGAGCGTTACGCGCGCACCGACGAATACCTCGACGTGATGAAGGCCGAGTGGACCAGCGAGCGGCCGTTCGATCATTCAGGCCGCTTCTACAAGGTCGAGGGCGCCCATTCGGTGGTGCGCAGCATGCGGCCGCCGCACATCCCGGTCTATTTCGGTGGGGCGTCCGATGCCGCGCTGAAGGTCGCGGCCAAGCACGCCGACGTCTACGCTTTGTGGGGCGAGACCCACGACCAGGTTCGCGAGCTGACCGGCAGGGTCCGGACGCTGGCGCGGGCGCACGGCCGCGCGCCACGCTTCAGCCTGTCATTCCGCCCGATCCTCGCCGACACGGAGGCGGCCGCGTGGGAGCGCGCGGAGGCGATCTACCAGCGTGGCCTCGCGATCGAGACCGCGGCCGGCACCGTGCAGAAGAAGCCGGCCGAGAACACCGGCGCGCATCGCCTGATGGCCGCGGTGGAGCAGGGCGAGCGACTCGACAAGAGGCTGTGGACCAAGATGGCGTCGCTCAGCGGTGGCCGCTGGAACTCAACCGCGCTGGTCGGCACGCCGGAACAGGTCGCCGACGCGCTGCTCGACTATTACGACCTCGGCGTCACCACCTTCCTGATCCGCGGCTTCGATCCGCTCGAGGATGCGATCGACTACGGCCGCGCGCTGATTCCCGCGGCGCGCGAGCTCGTTCGCAAGCGCCGCGCGAGCGACGGCATCGCGGCGGAATGAAGCGTCTCCTCCTCGCACTCGCCGCCCAGGTCTCACTGGCGGGCGCAGCGACGCAGATACTCTGATCGTCGGCGATCAGAAGGGCGGCTCCCGCGCGCTGATGGAGGCGGCAGGCGTCCTGAAGGACGTGCCTTACAAGGTCGATTGGAAGGAGTTCGCCGCTGCCGCGCCCTTGCTCGAGGCGCTGAACGCCGGCGCTATCGACACGGGCATCGTCGGGGACGCCCCGTTCACGTTCGCCAAGGCCGCGGGGCTGAAGGCCAAGACGATCGCCGCCGTGCGCCAGAACCCGCAGGGCCTAGCCATCCTCGTGCGCAAGGGCTCGCCGATCAAGACGGTCGAAGACCTTGAGGGACGCGTCGACGACGAGGCCGCAGGGGTTCTCCATCAGGGCATGACCGAGGAAGGCGAGCTTCGCCTCCATGCCAGGCCCCGTTGCCTGGCCAAGGCCCTGAAGTCTGCATCCAGCAATCTGCCCGGTTCCCGCGCGACGCCACGTCGGAAAGCCAGAGAATGGCCGCACGAGGCGCGACGAGAAGAAAAGTCCAATTATCACTCGTTGTCTGCATTAAATGGGTAAGAAGTGGTACAAGTTTGCCATCAATGCTCTATTGACGATCTTTCATCCGCAAAAGATAAATAGCGTATGAGAAGAGCCCTGGCCGTGTCGATAGAGTTATTGGGAAGATCTGTGGCGACGTTGCCTCTGTCGCGCGCGTACGGCCGTCTTAACGACCGGATGCGGTTTCGTTCTGCGCCGAAACGATGAACATCGCGGTCGCACTTGCAACAAGCACCAGCCGCAGGCTGAGCGTGTATGCCTCGGCTACGGCTAAGGCAGATCCCTCCGATACGACAGCGCTTCGTGAGGCTATTGCGCTTACGCTTCGCGGGGTGACCAAAAGCTTCGGTGGCGTGCAAGCGATCGCCGACGTCGACATGCAGGTCGGGCAAGGCGAGATCCACGCCGTCATCGGACCGAACGGCGCCGGCAAAAGCACCCTTCTGAACCTCATCAGCGGCCTGTATTCCGCTGATGCCGGCACGATCGCCATCGGCGGCGCGACTCGACCGAAAGCGCGGTACCTGTCGCGCGTTGGCGTCGCGCGCACCTTCCAGAACCTCGCGTTGTTCGAGGGTCTAAGCGTCGCACAGAACGTCGCGATGGGGCGACGCTCGCATGCGAAAGCAAGCGTCATCGAGCAGATCCTCGGCCTGCCTCGCGCGCGACGCGACCGCGACGAGGCGCGTCGCCGCGTCGACGAGATGCTGACCTTCCTCGAGCTCGACGCGGTGCGTGATCGCCAGCTCGACGGCCTGCCCTATGGCGTGCGCAAGCGCATCGAGCTGGCCCGAGCGATTGTCGCCGAGCCGCGTCTGCTGCTGCTTGACGAGCCGCTCGCCGGCATGAACGGCGCGGACAAGCCGGGGATGGCGCGCTTTATCCGCGCGACGCGCGACCGATTCGGCACGACGATCGTGCTCATCGAGCACGACGTCGACATCGTGTTGGGGCTCGCCGACCGGGTCACCGTACTCGACTACGGGCGCAAGATCGCCGACGGCACGCCCGATGAGATCCGGCGACATCCAGCGGTCATCGCCGCCTATCTCGGCCAGGACGTCGAGCAGGCCGGCTATCCCGACACCGGGGAGGCCGCGGCTTGAGCGGGTTCGACTGGTCCTTCCTCGCCGAGGTGTTCGTTGGCGGGCTGCTGTCGGGCGTCATGTACTCGCTCGTCGCGGTCGGCTTCGTGCTCATCTACAAGGCGTCTGGTGTACTCAATTTCGCGCAAGGGTCGATGCTGCTCTTCGCAGCGCTGACCTTCGTCAGCCTG
This sequence comes from Beijerinckiaceae bacterium, assembly GCA_965277735.1. GTDB lineage: Bacteria > Pseudomonadota > Alphaproteobacteria > Rhizobiales > Beijerinckiaceae > RH-AL1. The sequence goes on along the minus strand of CBDIDO010000002.1, from coordinate 1,009,811 downwards.
GTAGAGCGGGGCGTGCCGGTCGCAGTGGCGCTCGGCCTTACCTTCGCGATCATGGTACTGCTCGGCTTCACGATCGAGCGGACCGTGTTGCGCCCGCTCGTCAACAAGCCGCCGATCACGCTCTTCGTCGCCACGCTCGCCGTCTCCTACATCGTCGAGGGCGTCGCTCAGCTCGTCTGGGGCACGCAGGTCCACGCGCTCGACCTCGGCATCGACGATAGGCCGTTCGAAATCGGCGGCGTGCTGGTCAGCCGCTTCGATCTCTTCGCCGCGGCGGTGGCCGGCACGATGGTGGCCGCGCTCACGTTGTTCTTCCGCTTCACGCGCACCGGACTCGTCTTCCGCGCCGTCGCCGACGACCAGCTCGCCGCGCTCGCGGTCGGGCTGCGGCTCGGGCGCGCCTGGGGCGCAGTCTGGGCCGCCTCAGGCCTGGTCGCGCTGGTCGGCGGCCTCATCTGGGGCGCGCGGCTCGGCGTGCAGTACTCGCTGTCGCTCGTCGTGCTGAAGGCGCTCCCCGTGCTGGTGCTCGGCGGATTCGATTCGATCGCCGGTGCTATCGTCGGCGGCCTGCTCATCGGCGCGTCCGAGAAGCTTGCCGAAGTCTATCTCGGGCCCTTCGTCGGCGGCGGCATCGAGGGCTGGTTCGCCTACGTCGTCGCGATGCTCGTGCTCATGGTGCGGCCCGGTGGCCTGTTCGGCCGCAAGCTCGTGGAGCGCGTGTGATGACGCAGATCGAGTTCGCCCCTACTGCTGACGCCGCGCCCCTGCTGACCCACTCGCGCATCGCCATCGCCGCCCTGCTGGTCGTCGCCTTCGTAATGGTGCCGGCGCTTGGCTCGAGCTACCTGCTCGACGCGATCCTGACGCCGTTCCTTATCCTCTCGCTGGCGGCGCTGGGCCTCAACCTGCTGACCGGCTACACCGGCCTCGTCTCCCTCGGCAGTGCCGCCTTCATGGCGGTCGGGGCCTTCGCGGCCTTAGATCTCGCTCTGCACATCCCCGGCCTGCCGCCGATCGCCAGCGTGCTCGGCGCCGGCCTCGTCACGGCGGTGGTCGGTCTCGCCTTCGGCCTGCCGAGCCTACGCCTGCGCGGCTTCTACCTCGCGGTCTCGACGCTAGCCGCGCAGTTTTTCGTGCAATGGGTGCTGACGAAATTCGGGTGGTTCTCTAACTACTCCGCCTCCGGCGTGGTCGACGCGCCGGCGCTTCGCATCGGTAGCCTCGACCTTTCCTCGTCCGTCGGGCGCTACCTGTTCACGCTGGGCTTCGTCGCCCTTCTCACCGCGCTGGTGTATCGCCTTGTCTCGAGCGAGGCAGGCGAAGCCCTCGTCGCCGTGCGCGACAACGAGATCGCGGCGCGCGTCATCGGCATCCGCGTGTTGCGCACCAAGCTGCTCGCGTTCTTAGTCTCGTCCTTCATCATCGGCGTCGCCGGCGCGCTGTGGGCCTTCGCCTACCTCCGCACCGTCGAGCCGGCCGGCTTCGATCTCGAGCGCTCGTTCCAGCTCCTTTTCATCATCATCATCGGCGGCCTCGCCTCGGTCCGCGGCGCGTTCCTCGGCTCGGCGCTCATCGTCACGACGCCGATCCTGCTGTCGCGGCTCGGCAGCGCGCTGCTCGGCGGCCGCTTCGATTCCGGCACGCTCGACCTGAGCCAGCACGTGCTGCTCGGCGTGCTCATCCTCGTCTTCCTCATCGCCGAGCCGAAAGGCCTCGTCGCCCTCGTCGACCGCGCTGGCGCACGCATGTCGCGCCTCTTCTCTTCAATCGCCAACTGAACCGGGGGAACCCACGCATGCCCATCGCCCGACACAAACTGCGGACAGCCCTTTTCGCCGGGGCGCTATCGATCGCCGCGATCCTCGGCACGTCCGCCGCCAACGCCGACGAGCAATATTTCCCGCTGCAGAGCTATCGCGTCGGTCCCTACGCGGCCGGCGGCACCGGCTTCTTCGGCGGCTTCATTGACTATCTGAACCTGATCAATATCCGCGACGGCGGCGTCAACGGCGTAAAACTGACCTGGAGCGAGTGCGAGACGCAGTATGAGGTCGAGCGTGGTGTCGAGTGCTACGAGCGCCTGAAGGACCACAAGGACATTGCCGCCTGGACACCGCTCTCGGTAGGCATCGCCTACGCGATGATCGACCGCATCTCGCAGGACCATGTGCCGCTGACGACGATCAACCACGGCCGCACCGATTCCACCGACGGTCGTGTTTTCCCCTACGTCTTCCCGCTGCTGCTCAACCCCTATAGCGAGACGTCGGGCATCGTGAACTACATCGCGACGAAGCTCGGCGGCCAGGACAAGCTGAAGGGAAAGAAGATCGTCGTGCTCTACCACGGCTCGCCCTACGGCAAGGAGACGATCCCGATCTACGAGCTGCTCGCGCAGAAGTACGGCTTCGAGGTGCAGCAGATTGAGGTGCCGCATCCCGGCAACGAGCAGCAGGCGCAATGGCTGACGATCCGCCGCGCCAAGCCCGACTACGTGGTGCTGCGCGGCTGGGGCGTGATGAACCCGGTGGCGCTGAAGACCGCGCAGAAGGTCGGCTTCCCGGCCGACCACATCATCGGCAACGTCTGGTCGAACTCGGAAGAGGACGTGCTGCCGGCTGGTACCGCCGCCAAGGGCTACACCGCCATCACCACGCAGGCATCGGGCCAGAACTATCCTGTCGTTCAGGAGATCATCGACAAGGTCTACGGCGCCGGCAAGGGCAACCTAAACGACAAGAAGCGCATCGGCAGTGTCTACCACAACCTCGGGATCGTGAATGGCCTCCTCAACGTTGAGGCAATCCGCATCGCGCAGGCGAAGTTCGGCAAGCGGACGCTGTCTGGCGACGAGGTCCGCTGGGGCTTTGAGCACCTGACGCTCGACCCGGCCCGCGTCGAGGCGCTCGGCGCCAAGGACCTGTTCCATTCAATCAACGTCACCTGGAAGAACCACGAGGGCGACGGCCTCGTTACCTTCCAGCAGTGGGACGGCAAGGAGTGGAAGGTCGTCTCGGATTGGATCGCGCCGGACTGGGCGCTGCTGCGGCCGATCATCGAGAAATCGTCCGAGTCCTACGCCAAGTCGCACGACATCAAGCTGCGGACTGAGGCCGACGCGGACAAGGTCATCCACGAAGTAGGTCAATGAGCGCAGGCACCACCATCGCCGAGTCCAAGACCATCGACGACATCCTCGTCGTCGATGGTCTGGCGTCGCAATATGCCGGCGGCATCACCGGCCTGCAGCACGTCTCGCTGCGGCTCGCCCGCGGCGAGATCCTCGCCATCGTCGGCCCCAACGGGGCCGGCAAAACCACGCTCATGCGGGCGATCGCCAATCTGCTGCCGGCCGAACGCGGGCGAGTCACGGCAGGCCGCATCGTCTTCAAAGGGCTAGAGACGCCTCGCACGCGCTGCGACGCGCTGGTGCGCGCCGGTCTCGCCTCCGTGCTCGAAGGCCGACACTGCTTCGCGAGCCTGACGCTCGAGGAAAATCTTCTCACCGGGGCTGCCGCGCGGAGCATCGGCCACAACGCCGCCCGCCGCGACCTCGACCGCATCTACGATCTCTTCCCGAGCCTGGCGACCCGTCGTCGCCTCCTCGCCTCGCAGGTCTCCGGCGGCGAGCAGCAGATGACCGCGATCGGCCGCGCATTGATGTCGCGCCCGACGCTCCTGCTGCTCGACGAGCCGTCCATGGGGCTGGCGCCGCTCGCTGTCCGCGCAATCTTCGAGGCGCTCGCGCGCCTCAACCGGGAGGACAAGCTCAGCGTGCTGCTCGCCGAGCAGAACCATACGCTCGCGCGGCGCTACGCGCATCGGGCGGTGGGTCTGGCCGCGGGCCGCTCCACATCTGCCGACCTCGCCACGCGCGAGCAACTCGACAGCCTGTATTTCGGGACGCCGGCAGGGGAGACGCAAAGCGAGCGTCGCCGGCCGAGCGCCTTGACGATCTAGGGTTGCGGCGCCGAACTATCGGCGCCGGCATGCACTGTGCACGTGAGTCGCGCAGGTTTGGACAAACGCATCGCGGGGGCGATGCGGAGTGACACGAGGGGGTACTCACATGTCTGGCTTCAAGAAGCGGTCGCGCGTCGCGCGGCAGGTCGATCAGGGCCGCCGATCGCGGCACAGGCGCACCTGCGCCCTTGTCGCGCTGGCGCTGCTGGCGGCTTCCGCCAGCCACGCCCAAGAGGCACCCGCCCGCTCGGACTCCGCACCAGCCGCGCCCCTCGGGTTACCGGGCGAGACCAACCCGCGCGTCGTACCGGGACTCGTGCGCGCGGTCGGGCCGTCCGGCCGCAACGGGCCGCTGGCGCCCCTCGCCGACGATCTCGACAGCTACGGCATCAAGCTGCACGCGATCTCGATCGACTTCTTCACCAGCAACGCGTCGGTGGGCCTGCTGCCGGGCCACACGGAGAACTCGCTCTACAACATCCTTGGCGTCGACTGGGATCTCTCGAAAGTCAGCGGCCTCACCGGCACGTCGCTGCATTACGAGACGACGATCTTCGCCGCCAATGCCGGGGTCGGCCGCACCGGCGCGAGCGGCTTCCTCGGCCAGACCGGCGATGCGCTCGTCGGCTACCAGGGCACGTTCAACACCAAGACCGCCGTCCTCTCGGTGGCGACGATCCAGCAGAAGCTGTTCGACGATCGGCTGTCGTTCGAGATCGGACGAACGCATCCCGATCGCTATTACGCGCTGCCGCTCTGCCAGGTTCTCGACAGCTGCTTCCAGGACCTGCTGTATTACAACGCCGGCTTCACCTCGCCGCAATACTCGGTGTACGGTGCCAACCTCTCCTACAGGCTGACGCCGACCACCTACGTCCAGGGGGGCGCCTTTTCGACCAACGACGGCACCCGCATCGGCTACGACCTCGGCGAGGAGAAGCAGACGGGCGTGCTGGCGCTGGGCGAGGTCGGCTACAAAACCGATTTCACGATGGAGGCTTTTCCGACCACCGTGTCGTTCACCGGCTTCTACAATTCATCCGAGCACCAGGTGCTCGACGCGCAGAGCGCATTGGGGCTCGATGGCGGCGGCTTCGAGCGGCACGGCACCTCGGGCATCGTCCTGCAGGCCAGCAAGGTCGTCTGGCGCGCCGACGGCGGCCATACCGATGGCCTGCCGACCGCCAAGGTGCCGACGTCGATCCTGCTCTACGGCAGCTTCGGCAATGCCTTCGACACGACGACGCCGATCCTCTCGTCGACTTATGTCGGTGCGACGCTGCAGGCACCCTTCGCCGGGCGTCCGGCCGACCGGTTCGGCGTGAAGGTCAACTACGAGAAGCTCAACAGCAACTACTCGCAGTATCTCGCCGCGGCGAATCTCGTGTCGGGCGGCTCCGGCGCGGCCTTTCCCGGCAACGAATACGTGTTCGAGGCCAACGCCCACATCCAGCTGCCCGCCGGTCTCGCCTTCGAGCCGACCGTGCAATATGCAATCAACCCGAACAGCTTCTATAATCCGCTGACGGCCCGGCGACCGCAGAACGGCGTGTTCGCCATAGGCACCTTGATCATCCCGGTCGGCGTCCTGCTCGGCATCTCGCCGGGCTGAGCCTCGGCCGCCGGGCCAAAACGAAAACCATGGCTAGGGACGGTCTGCTATCTCAAGTCTCACCTCAAAGCGGACGATCAGCTTCCGGCCAGACGCGGTCGTTCTGATTAGAAGCTGAAGGTTACGTCGATCCACGTCACCCTGTTGAGGGGCGGCTTGGTCACGAGGTCGGCCCCATCCAGGAACTTGACGAGTCTGTCGGCGAGCATAGGGTTTTCAACAGGCTCGACGGCCTTCGCCATTGTGATCTCGCCGTCTGGCCCGATGCGAAAGCGCATGTGCTGCTTGCCCTCCGGCATGTCGGTCAGCTTTTCCGCCCGTGAGGCGATTTCAGACCGAACCTGCTTTCCCCATGCTTCCATGATGTTGGCAGGCGCGGTGGCGGCTTGAGGCCACGGAATTGCCGCCGACGGAGGTTCCGGGGCTGGCGCCTCAGGCTGTTGCTCGGTTTCATTCTCCTGCTGGGGGCCTGCTTAGCATGCGCCATGTCAAGCAACGCCGACATTAGCGCGGTGCCGATCAGTTTCTGGCCGAAGCCGTATTTGTCCCACTGATAGTAGGCTTCGCCATCAGCCCCGGCGGTCACCACGTATTCGATAGGCACTGGAACCGAGCCGCTAGCGAAACCTACCACGACGTTCGCCGTGCATGAGCGGCTGTTGTCGTGGCGGCCGACCTCGACCTGATCGACAAGCGAAAACGTAGTGTTCGCGGGAGCCGCCGTTAGCCCAGACGTGCTTCTCGTAAGGTCGAACGATTCGCGCGCATCCTGCTCGATGGACACCTTCACGTCCCGATTGCGGCAACCCGGCTGCACCAAGGTGCACCCTCCGCCGAGAAGCGGGCCAAGCACGACAATCGTCGAGAGAAGCCACCTTTGCGCACTCCCTAGATAGGGCCGCATCAGAACCACGCGTCCGGGCGGAAAATCAGCGGCGCGTCGGGGTTGAACAAGATCGTCGAGACGGCCACCATGGCGGCGAGGGCCGCGACCCACAGCACCACAGGCAAGTAGGCTGACCAAGCCCTTGGCCCAGCATGCTGCCGATAGGCTCGGCAACTTCCAAAGATATAAACATGCGCCAAGATCGCTGCCAAAAACGCGGCACCTCGCAGTCTCAGACCGCTTCTTTGCAAATTGCGTTCATCGAGATCGCCGAGAATGCCATTGCCGATGATGAAAACCAGCACCCAAGCGCGGTGATCGAAGACCTCTTGTACGTCTTGCCCGGATCGCGCGCTCAGAACCGCGGACTCAATTGCCTGCACGGCCAAGCCGATGAGTGGGCTTGCCTTCGACGCTGAGGTGGATCGCACCTCAATTAGCGGCATCGAAAAGGAGGATTTTAATCCCAGCATTGACCTGCTCGACCGCTTGGCCGCGGTGCTCGACATCGATGTCGCCGAGTTTCTGCGGGAGCCTCGGCCGGGCGACGAACTGCCACCGCCGCTGAAACGCGGGCGCCGCCCAAAATGAAGACGCCTAGGTCTGGATGTTAGCTTGAAGCCGGAGCCGACGCTTAGCGCTATTACTGCGGCGTTTCACACCCTGCATCCGTCTCAGCTTTCCCTGCGGCCGAAACTGCCTCACGGTACGAGACGACGTCAGGCGCGAAGCGAAGCTTACGCTCGGCCTTTTCGCGGGCGCTGGCGAGTCGGCTGCATCGCAAGCCCCGAGCCCAGGGACTGTCGTCTTCGCCGAGGATAACGAAGTCGCTGGGATAGTGCTGCAGGTAGCGCACGTTGAACTCGTCACCCTCGCCCGGATAAGCCGTCGCGTTGTGGTGCGGGTAGACGTTAAAATCGTCGTCCTCAAAACCGCTTTCGACGGTGCGACCATCGGCGGTGCGAATCAAGACGTCGTAGGCGCGCACGTGATGGCTGTTGTAGACCGTGCCCGTCCCGTGCGACCCGGTGATGGTCGCCTGTCCTTCCGCGCCGATCATGTGGACAAGGATGCCGCTGATCCAGGTGCCGATCACAAGATTTCCAACAGCGACGCCGATCAAAAGCGGCGCGAAAATCCAGCGCCGCGATCCACGGGGTATGGGCTGGTATTCGATCACCATGGGACTGCTCGAGCGAGGCGGCTTTCGGCTCGACCCGAGCGTGGCGAAGAGAATGCCGCTGCCGATCAGCACCGGCATCAGCAAGAACCGATATGACGCCATGAGCACCAGCACGTGCACGATTGGGTCCCCCAACCACGCCCAGGACGGGGCGGCGTGGCTGCTAGTGTGCCACGCGAAAGCAGCTGGCACCGGCGCAGGTCCTGGCGTCACCGGGTCTGGCGGCGTGCTCGAAACGGCAACGACAGTGGCGCCGGCGATCTCCAAAGCGGTGCGTTGCACGCGATAGGCCCAAGTCGGGTCGGCATGTGCCTCGGGCGTGACACCGGTCAGGTTCAGCGTGACGAGGTAAGGTCCATGGACAGCCTCGACCTCTTCGGGGTGGTCAGGGGTCGGAACCACGCGGTCGGTCGAATCGACGGTCGCAACAAGATCGCTCGATTTGAAGAAGGGCCGATCCTCGTGAAGGCGCTCAAGCGCGGCAGCGTTGGTACCGAGATCCTCGTATCGCACTTGCGCGGTACCGTCGTTGTTGACCCATCCACCAGGATTGCGCGACGCGTCTTTGACGGAGAAATAGCAGCGCAGGCCGCTGCCGTCGGACGCGTCAGCCGCAAGGGTCGAAGGCGATAAAGTCAGAAGGGCGAGCACATGCGCCGGTTCTGCAAGCTGGCATACGGGCATCACGGCGCGAGCATTTGCAGGCCCCGTCACCTTCGCGCCGGCCACAGCGAGAGTCATGGCCTCGAGCCGGTAGGTCCAGCCGGCCTGCTCGCGAGCTAAGGCGCGGGTCTCGCTCGCATCGACAACGACGATGTAGGCGCCATGCCGCGCTACCACCGTCGTCGCATCGGTGCGAAGCAACTGGTCATCTTTGTCTGCCGTCTTGGCCAAGCTTGGCGCCGGCGCCGACTGCGTCAGCCGTTTCATTTGCTCGACGGCGCGTTCTCGGTTTGCCAGATGGTAGAAGGCGAGTGACAGCCTACCCTCCGGCGGAGCGTCGGCAGTGAGGCCGTGCTGCACTGCCGACCACGCGCAGGTTGACTCGCCCGGTGCAGGGTTCCCCGACTTGCTTCGGACTTCGACGTCCTGTTGGGGCGTGATCAGCGACCCGGCGACTGCGGTTGTCGCCATTTTGCAGGCATCAGGGTCGGTGTCGTCGGCGGCAGCCGGCTCTGCACCCACCAGGACAAGCACGACCAGGATCGCCACCCTGTCGACGACCGCCGCCAAACGACGCCAACGCTCCACCGGCCCTCCTACGTCCCGCCGACCTGCAGGCGTCGGCGACGGCACCATATGACAAGCGTGCTGGGCAGCAAGCCTCACCAAAGTGCCGCCCTTAGCGGCCGCCTGCCTCGCGACGCGCGGAACGCGTGGCCAGCATCTGGTCGAACGCGAGGAGGATGACGTCGAGGCGCTGACGGACCGTGTTGCTCGCCTCGCACAGCGCCGCCCGTTGTTCGCCCGGCATCGAGCGTGCGTCGCAAGCCATGTAGAGCGCGGCGGCCGAGTTCTTCACGGCCGCCAGCTCGTCGCGAATGTCTAGCAGGCTTTCCAAGGCGAGCATGAATGTGCCAGCTACTCGCCTGCCGCCACCTCGACGACGGGGGTCGCGGGCAGCAGTGCGCGACCATCGGCTCGTCGCAGGAAGGGGCTGTCGTCGGGCCAGTCACGCCATTGCAGCACGAACAGCGCCTCGCCGCGATCTTCGGCGACGACTGCCTCATACCACCCTTCCCCGATGCCAACCGAAGCCAACACCAGTGAGCCGACCGCGATATCTTCCCAGCGTCGCGGACAGCGGGTGGCGACCGGCGCCGACTGCGGCTCGGGCGCGACCGGGGCTTCGGGCCGATATGCCTCGCTAAAGGCTTGTAGGGCCTCGTAGGCGGCCATCTTTGCAAACGGCACAAAAACCTTTGCCCGATGCAAAGACCCGGCCTGCCGCGAGCCCTGAGGCCGCCGCGCGGTGTTCGGCGGTGGTAATTGGCAGTACCTGATAGCCCATCAGGCCGGCCGCCTTGACGGCCAGCTCGGCGTCGGCCGCACCGAACCAGGAGGCGTGAGCCTTTCCGCCGTCGTCAAGGCCGAAAACCACCAAGTGCGGGGCGCCCCCCGATTGCACCTGATCACCGGGTTCAGCGACCACGCTCGCCGCCACGGCGCGTGGCTTTCGCCCCGCGTCGATCGACGTGACGTTATTCCGGGGACGTGCAAGGCCATCGCCTCGCTTCGCACCAAAGACACGAAGGAGGCCTGTAAGCGCTTCACGCCGGCGTATGGATCGCGACCGGCCGCATGGATGCGCCGAGGTGAAGTTAGCGAGTGTCGCTCATGGACATCTTTCTCGACAAGGCCTCAAGAGGATCATGCTCGAAACGCCGCCTTCCTCTAACGCCTCGCTCTCAGGCGCTCTTGACTAAGACTTATCGCTCGACCGATTGCCTCTCTCTTCAGCGTTGGGTGTTCGATCTCTGGTGTTGATGGTTCGCCTGCCGAGGCGGTAAGGCAGGACGTCCCGCTGATCCGGCAGGATCTCGAGGCTTGCATTGAGAGGCGGGAGCGCCCGCTGCGGGCACCGCGCGCGTTCGCAGATCCGGCAGGAGACACCGATCTGATCGAAGGCGGTGCGCCTGGCGATATCGAGACCGTTGGCGTAGACGATCGCTGGCGCAAAGCTGATTTCGCAACCGAGCACGATCGCGAAGCGCCGGCGGGGCGCCTCGAAGCCGCCTTCGACCTTGCTCAGCTCGATCGCGACGCTGAGATAGCGAACGCCGTCGGGCGTCTCCGCAAGCTGACGTAGAAACTGTCCCGGACGCTCGAACGCTTCGTGCGCATTCCAGAGCGGGCAGGCGGCGCCGAAACGTGCGAACTGAAAACGCGTTGCGCTGTGCCGCTTGGTGATGTTTCCGGCTCGGTCGATCCGGGCGAAGAAAAACGATCCCCTTCAGCTCGGGCCGCTGCAAAGTGCTGAGCCGATGCGCGACCTGCTCGACGCTCGCTTGGAAATGCGCGGCGAGGAGCTCGAGGTCATGCCGGATGCCAGCGGCGGCATCGAGAAGCCGGCGGTAGGGCAGGATCAGCGCGCCGGCGAAATAATTGCAGAGCCCGATGCGGCAGATCTCCTGCGCTTCCGCGGTCCTGAACTCGGACTCGTTCAGGCAGCCGTCGATAACCTCCTGCATCTCGAGTCGCGCAATCTGAAAGGCCATCTGAAAGTTGCGGCTCGCGCGCGGCAGGTAGCGGTTCAGGTAGAGGATCTTTGACTTGGAATCGAAGCTGCGGATCGTGTCGTCACCGCGCTCCGCAAGCACGACCCGCACGCCGTGGTCCGTCTCGAGACGATGCGCGAGGGCGGCGGCCGGATCGCCGCGGCCGATGTCGAGTCGTTCGGCGATCTGCTCGGCGACGACATCCAGCGCGTGGATGTAATTGTCCTTGAAATGGAAATAGTCGCGGACCTCCTCGTACGGCGTCGGGTTTACGGTGATGGCTTCTAGACCGAGCGTGTGGTCGATGCTCGCGAGCTGCTCGCTGCTGCGTCGGTACGCCTGATGGCTGGCCAGGAGCATGCGGACAATCCCAGGGGCGTTATAGGCGATCAGGCGCAGCTCCTGGCTGGTCGGCGTCTGGCCTTCGAAGACCGGGTCAGGGATGATCTCAGAGAGCGCCGACAGAAGGCGATCGCCGTCCGACTGTGCGACATCGGCGATGTTGAGGCGAAACTTCTCCATCAGCGCGATCAGCACCTGTGCCGACACCGGACGCTGGTTGTTCTCGATCTGGTTGAGGTAGCTCGTCGAGATGCCGACGCGGGTCGAGAATGCGGCCTGCGTCAAGCTCTGCGCCTCGCGGAGCGCCCGCACTTTCCTGCCGAGGTAGAGCTTCGAACCGGACATTCGCAATTTCGCATTTTGCTAGCTGGATCTTAGTGTCATTCGCAAAGGCGCATGTCCATGTCTTCAGCGGCATTCGGAAACCGTCTACGCTGATTTAAATGCAGGACATCATAGGAAAGCTTGAGGCGCGGCAGGCAGAGGCGCGTTTGGGCGGTGGAGCGCACCGCATCGCGGCGCAGCACGCCAAGGGCAAGCTGACCGCCCGGGAGCGGCTGGAAATTCTTCTCGACGAGGGGTCGTTCGAGGAATTCGACATGTACGTGACCCACCGGGCGGTGGATTTCGGCATGTCCGCGCAGAAGGTGCCCGGCGACGGCGCGGTGACCGGGTGGGGCACGATCAACGGTAGGGTCGTCTACGTGTTCAGCCAGGATTTTACCGTCCTCGGCGGATCGCTGTCCGAGACGCACGCTCAGAAGATCTGCAAGATTATGGACATGGCGCTGAACAACGGCGCTCCCCTGATCGGGCTCAACGACAGCGGCGGCGCGCGCATCCAGGAAGGCGTCGCCTCGCTCGCCGGCTACGCCGATGTCTTCAAGCGCAACATCGGAGCGTCCGGTGTCGTGCCGCAGATCTCGCTCATCATGGGGCCGTGCGCAGGCGGCGCTGTCTATTCACCGGCGATGACCGACTTCATTTTCATGGTCCGTGACACGTCCTACATGTTCGTCACCGGTCCCGAAGTCGTGAAGACCGTCACGAACGAAATCGTTACGGCCGAGCTGCTTGGAGGGGCCGCAACCCATACGGAGCGGTCGTCGGTCGCGGACGGCGCCTTCGACAACGACGTCGAAGCGCTCGAGGCCGTCAGGCGCCTGTTTGACTTCCTGCCGTTGAACAACGCGGAGGCGGTACCGAAGCGGCCTTTCCACGACGACCCCGGCCGGCTCGAAAAGCGCTTGGATACGATCGTGCCGGACAGCGCGTCGAAGCCCTACGACATGCGCGAGGTGGTCCTGGCGATCGCCGACGAAGGCGACTTCTTCGAGCTGCAGGAAGCCTACGCCAAGAACATTCTGACCGGGTTCATCCGTCTGGAAGGGCGCACCGTCGGCGTCGTGGCCAACCAGCCGATGGTGCTGGCCGGATGCCTCGATATCGACTCGGCGCGCAAAGCGGCCCGTTTCGTCCGCTTCTGCGACGCTTTCTCGATCCCGATCCTGACGCTCGTCGACGTGCCTGGATTCCTGCCGGGCACGTCGCAAGAGCTGAACGGTGTCATCAAGCACGGGGCCAAGCTTCTCTTCGCCTACGGCGAAGCGACGGTGCCGATGGTGACGCTGATCACGCGCAAGGCGTACGGCGGAGCCTACGATGTGATGGCCTCTAAGCACATCGGCGCCGACATCAACTACGCTTGGCCGACCGCCGAGATCGCGGTGATGGGGGCCAAGGGCGCGACCGAGATCCTGTACCGCTCCGAACTCGGGGATCCGGACAAGATCGCCGCCCGCACCCGCGAATACGAGGAGCGCTTCGCCAACCCGTTCGTGGCAGCCGAACGCGGTTTCATCGACGAGGTCATCATGCCGCATTCCTCTCGCCAGCGAATCGCGCGCGCCTTCGCCTCGCTGCGGGCGAAGCGGCTGACGACCCGCTGGCGCAAGCACGACACCATTCCGCTGTGAGCGCCTCGTTCAAGAAAATCCTGATCGCCAATCGCGGCGAGATCGCCTGTCGCGTCATCAAGACGGCCCGTCGGCTCGGCATCGAGACCGTTGCGGTTCATTCGGACGCCGACCGTGGTGCGCTCCACGTCCGCATGGCCGATGAAGCCGTGGCGATTGGTCCAGCCCCTTCGGCGCAATCCTACCTGGTGATCGATCGCATCGTGGAAGCGGCACGCGCCACCGGCGCGCAAGCCGTCCACCCGGGCTACGGTTTCTTATCGGAGAATCCGCGCTTCGCGCAGGCCCTCGCCGACGCTGAAATCGCCTTCATCGGGCCGCCGCCGAGCGCCATCGAGGCGATGGGCGACAAGATCACCTCCAAACGGTTCGCGGCGGAAGCCGGGGTCTCCACGGTGCCCGGCCACATGGGCATCGTTGCCGATGCCGACGAGGCCGCCTCCATCGCCGCCGCTATCGGCTTTCCGGTAATGATCAAGGCGTCGGCCGGAGGCGGCGGCAAGGGCATGCGTATCGCCTGGAACGCCGACGAGGCTCGTGACGGGTTCAAGGCCTCGCAAAGCGAGGCACTGTCCTCATTCGGCGACGATCGCATCTTCATCGAGAAGTTCGTGACGGAGCCGCGCCACATCGAGATCCAGGTGCTCGCCGACCAGCACGGCAATGCGATCTACCTCGGCGAGCGCGAATGCTCGATCCAGCGTCGCAACCAAAAGGTCGTCGAGGAAGCGCCGTCGCCGTTCCTCGATCCCGAGACCCGTGCCGCCATGGGCCAGCAGGCCGTGTCGCTGGCCAACGCCGTCGGCTACCAGTCAGCCGGAACGGTCGAGTTCATCGTCGATGCGAAGCGCAATTTCTACTTTCTCGAGATGAACACGAGGCTGCAGGTCGAGCATCCGGTGACGGAGCTCGTCACCGGCCTCGACATCGTCGAGGAGATGATCCGGATCGCCACCGGTGAGCGGCTTCGGTATTCCCAAGACGACATTCGGCTCAACGGCTGGGCGATGGAATGCCGTCTCTACGCCGAGGATCCTTATCGGGGCTTCCTGCCGTCCATCGGCCGAGTCTCCCGCTACCGGCCGCCCGGGGAAGGACGCCAGGCCGACCATTCGGTCGTTCGCGTCGATACCGGCGTCGAGGAAGGCGCCGAAATCTCGATGTTCTACGACCCGATGATCGCCAAGCTCTGTTCCTGGGGGCCCGATCGTTCGTCGGCGGCTGCCGCGATGGCGCAGGCACTTGATGATTTCGAGGTCGAGGGCATCGGCCACAACCTTCCCTTCCTCTCCGCTGTCGTGACGCATCCGCGGTTCCTGGCTGGCGACCTCACCACGGGTTTTATCGCTGAGGAATACCCCGACGGATTTGCCGGCGTTCCGGTCGACCAAGCCGAGGCACGGAACCTTGCGGCCATCGCCACCGTCGTCCATTGCATTGCCGAAAATCGGGCGGTGCAGATTTCGGGGGCGCTCGACAATCGCCAGCGGCGCGTCGCGACGGAATGGGTCACGACGCTCGGCGACTATCTATTCGAGCTGACGCTCGACCTAGGGCGCATCGCGCGCTTCTCGGACGGGACGGCGGTTACGGTCGGGACCTCATGGCTGCCTGGTTCGCGCCATGCGTCCGCGACCGTGGATGGGGCGCTCTTCGGAATCAAGATCGATCCGGTCGGCTCGGGCTGGCGGCTGCGTACGCGTGGCATGGAGGTCGTAGCTCACGTCCGCTCGCGGCGTGTCGCAGCGCTCGCGGCGTTGATGCTGGTCAAGGTGCCGCCGGACACCTCCCGTCTCCTGCTGTGTCCGATGCCGGGCATCTTGAAATCGATTGCCGTCGCCGAAGGCGACGTGGTCGAGGTCGGTCAGGCGCTCGCCACCGTCGAGGCGATGAAGATGGAGAACACGTTGCGCGCGACCCGGCGGGCCACCGTGAGCCGCATCGCGGCGGCGGCCGGCTCGAGCCTTGCCGTCAACGAGCTGATCATGGAGTTTGAATGAGCACCGAGATCGGATGACGAAGCCATCGAGAGATGGCGCGCGCGTGCGACCAAGGAATCGGGGCCGATGCCGAAGCTCTCGAATGCACACGCCCGAGGGCATTGTTGTGCGGCATCTCTACGTGCAAGCGGATACGGCGAATCTAGGTCACCTCGGATCGCTCCCCGGCGAAGCCCGTTCGTACGCGGGCCCGCTCCACGATGTACAAAGGGCGCCCCTGGACGATCCGCCAGTACGCGGGACGCTCGACGGCTGAAGCGACGCATCGCGTTTACGACAGCGACCATCCAAGGGTCGATGGCGATCGGCAAGGCCGGCGTGGCGATTGACTCGCCACGCTCTTGATCTCCTCGAAGGTCGGAGGCGAACTGCGTAACGGATGCCTTAATGTGGAGTGACCATAGGCGAGCTTCGGCATATCGCGGGGCTGTGGGTCTGCGGCGAGACGACGACGAACGTAACGATTTAAACCGGCGGTCCTCGAGGCCTGCTGTCGAGAGACACGAGGGAGAACTCTTCTTGTCGATGTTCGCGAAACTTGCGCGCCTCGACGCCGATGGGAGGTCCGTCCGCGTCGGCCTCATCGGTGCCGGTAAGTTCGGTTCGATGTATCTCTCGCAGGCTTGGCGCACACCTGGCATTCACCTGGTCGGCGTCGCCGATCTGTCACCGGAACGCGCCCGCGATTCGATGCGCAGGGTTGGCTGGGCCGACGAGCGCTTTGCGGCGACGTCGTTCGAATCGGCGGCGCGCTTGGCGTCGACGTGCGTGACGGACGACGCGAGCGCGATGATCGCGAGCCCCTTCATCGATCTTATCATAGAGGCCACCGGCAACCCGGCTGCCGGCATCCGCCACGTCCTTGAGGCCTGCGTGCATCGCAAGCATGTGGTCATGGTCAACGTCGAGGCGGACGCGCTGGCGGGCCCCCTACTTGCTCGCCGCGCCGCCGCAGCCGGCATCATCTACTCAATGGCGTCGGGGGATCAGCCTGCCTTGATCGCGGAACTGGTCGATTGGGCCAGAACCATCGGTATGGAAGTGATCTGCGCTGGCAAAGGGACCAAGCATCTTCCGATCTACCATCAGTCGACGCCAGACAGGGTGTGGGATCACTATGGGTTTACGCAGGAGCAGGTCAGCCGCGGCGACTTCAACGCCCAGATGTTCAACTCCTTTCTCGACGGCACCAAGTCCGCCCTGGAGATGGCAGCCGTCGCGAACGCCTGTGCGCTGAGTGCGCCGGACGACGGTCTCTTGTTCCCACCCTGCGGCGTCGACGAACTGCCGACGGTGCTGCGACCGGTCGAGCACGGCGGCATTCTGCGCAAGCGCGGCACCGTCGAGGTCGTGTCCTCGCTCGAGCGCGATGGGCGGCCGGTCTTTCGCGATCTGCGGTGGGGTGTCTACGTCGTCTTCGAGGCGCAAACCGCCTACGTCCGCGAGTGCTTCAAGCAATACGGGCTGTCGACCGACGACAGCGGCCGCTTCGCGGCGACCTACAAGCCCTACCATCTGATCGGGCTCGAGCTCGGCACATCGATCGCGAGCATCGCCACGCGAGGCGAGCCGACCGGTTCGACGAAGGAATGGCGCGCCGATGTCGCCGCCATCGCCAAGAGGGACCTGCGTGCGGGGGAGATGCTGGACGGCGAAGGCGGCTTCATGGTGTACGGCAAGGTGATCCCGTCCGGCCGGTCGCTCCAACTCGGTGCCGTGCCGATCGGTCTCGCTCATGGCCTTAAGTTGGACCACGCCGTTCCGGCCGGCGCTCCCGTTACGTGGAACGATGTCTCGTCGGATGAAGGCGGGGACGCGGTCAAGTTCCGCCGCGAGATGGAGGCGGTTTTCCGGGCGGAGATGGTCGAGCACAAAGACCCTCAGGAGTCGACATGAGCGCAGGTGAAGAGATTCTCGGGGTCGAGCTGCACAACGGCACGCGCATCACGCACGGCGAAGGCGGCAACATCCGCAGACCGATGTCGTACGCGCCGGTCGTGATGAACGAGCTCTATCTCGGCGCGACGCCGGATGCGGATCTCGCGTTCAGAGGGCAGCTCGGCTTCATCGAGTTCAACACGGACTGCCGGCTTCCGCGACACGTCCATATCGGTGGTGGCGAGAATGGCCGGTTCCTACCCGAGCGGATCCTCGTCTTGAACGGCGTCGGCGTCACCGAGCTCGGCGGCGAGATTTTCGTTGTCGGGCCCGGCTCTCTGGTCGACATCCCTCCAGGCCTGCCGCACACGTGGAATGCCTGCCCCGCCGGCGTCGTTCTTCCGGATGGGCGCGTGTCCGACGGGCACTTCACGATGGTCTACAATTACTCGGAGACGACGAAGTTCTTCCCGACCGGTCAGACCCGGATGCTGAGCGACGTCGGCGAATACGACGCGTTCACGGGCGACGTCGCTCAGCATCCGGTTTCCGATGCTGACGGCAGGCGAAGTCGTCGCATCGGCCTCCTGCGTATGGAACCGTGATCTGCGTAGCGATCTGCAACTTGCAAATCGACGCGGCTGATCGATCGCACCTGGACGTCAGGTTGCGACGGCGAGGTATCCGGCGATGGTGAAAATCGACGCAACCGTCGAGGCAGCAGGACACTGGAGGTGACGTCCGCCTCGCGTCGGTAGGACTCGAGCATGAAGGGGCGGGTCCCCGTCGGCAGCGCCGCGAGGAGCAGGCCGCGTGGGTGAGAAACGGCGCAACATCGGCGGTCGCGCGCACCCAGGTGACGACGGGCTGAAGCACGAGCTTGAACCCGACGAGCAGCGATTTCCACGCAGGCGAGCTCAAGGCGGCGCCGATCGTGGCTCACGTCATCGCGTGGCGCCGTGCGAATCACAATCTGGCGTTGCAATCTTTTCTTGCGGTCGGAGGTCTGCGCAGACCTGAGGTCACGGCCTATCGCCTTTGTGTTGCTTCAAAGCATCTGCGCCGGCCTATTTGGGGCTCCAGAGACTGTTCCGGGCAAGACTCAATCCAACGGATGAGTAGGCGTCATTTGTAGTCATGGATATGGTCTTGCCTGCTTCCGGCCGAGCTCGGATGTCTACAGATCGGCAGCGCGGAGTTGTGGTGAGGACCGAGCGATGAAGATTCATGCCCTTGTTTTGGCCTCGATCGGATTGATCGGGGCGGCGCCGCTCGCGCAGGCGCAGACTGCGCCGGGACCGTCGGATCCTCTGGCGGATGGGCAGGCCGCCTTCGGAACGATCGTCGGCGACGCGTTCCATCGTCCCGATCCCCTCATCGCGGCCAGCAGTGCGCCGGGCTCGGCTGCCCCGGCGCTCGGCGTTGCGCTCCGTGAGAGCCTCGAGGCGCCCGGTGCCGTTTTCGCCGGCATCATGAAGCCATTCGCCGATGCGGACCAGCCTGACGCGCCCGCCGCCGCGCCGGCGCCTGAGCATCGCCGGCATGTCCACCGTCGTCACCTGGCGTCGCGGAATTGACATCGGACCATCGAGCACTGAATCCGCGCAGCCGTCCTTCAAAATAAAGCTGGGGAGCGGGTCGTCTTACCGCTCCGCACTTTGTTCCCTTCGATCGATGCGCCCGGGTCGCCCCTGCCATGCGAATGCATGCAGATGATCGGGCACGCCAAACGACTACCTATCTACCCAAGGACATAGGCCGAATGGCGTATGCTCTCCACAAGGAGATAGGTGATGACTTCATTTTCTCGTTTTGCGGTCGCTGCCACGTTGATCGCAAGCTTCGGCGGTATAGCTCACGCCCAGTCGCAGTCCCGGCACTCTCAGGTCGCGCGGGACCACTACTACGCGTTGTTCGAGGGCCGCAGCGGCGTCGTCGATCGCCCGGTCGCCTCGTCCGGAGTGGTTCCTCCAAGCGAGAGCGACACGGTCATGGGACTTCGTGTCCCGCGCTGATCAGCCATATGCAGGTGAAATGAAGGGGTCCGGCAGTTGATGCCGGGCCCCTTTGCCATGTGCGCTTTCCGCGGCTCAGCAGGGCGTGCGCAGGCCGGCGCCGATTGGCTTCCCGCAGCCAGGGCGGACAATGCGGCCGGTGTGGGAGAACACGGCAGGTCTGCGCAGGCAGGTACCGCGGCGGCCGCGCACCAAACCTGGTCCGCAACCCTCTGCAATCTTCACGATGGGCAGGTCCGCGCTGCTGTTCGATGTCGGCGCCAGCGGCAGAGCATCTCCCGTGCTGGCCGAAAGCCCGAGTGCCGCGCAGGCGACGAAACTGAGTAATGTTACGCGCATTTGAAATCTCCTCGGTTGGCCACCAAGCGTAGTCTTAGCCTTGTTGGCGACAATGCGAATTGATCCGTTCGGTTCGACGTCCGATCTGATGGAATCCCAGCCGCCAACTCCATCGCCTGTGTGACTTCACAACAATACTGCCTGCAAATCGGTGCATTTTGCCTCGGATGGCGGGCGTAACTTGCCGCACTTCCCTCCTGCGAAGGCATGATTTCTCCGGCGGACACACCCAAAAGACAGAGGCCGCATCCGCCCTCGCAAGTTGCGGAATTTTGCCCAATCTTAGATACTTCGCATTCTGAATTCCACATCGTCGTGGCGCCCCTGCGCTGCTCGGGACATATGGGAGAATCCGGAATGTACACCAGCCACTCGAACTACATCGGGGGCTCTCTGGTCGCCGACAGTTCTGGGTCGTCGGTGCCGGTCTACAATCCTTCTCACGACACCCAACTTTCCGAAATTCCAAATTCGTCGGCCGCCACAGTCGATGCCGCCGTGCGCGCCGCCAAGAAGGCGCAAGTGGAGTGGGGCCGCCGTCCGGCCATCGAGCGCGCCAACGTTCTTCGGGAGATTGCCAACAAGATCCGCGGGCGTGTCGATTTGATCGCCCGCGTGATCAGCGAGGAGCAGGGCAAGGTCCTGCCGTTGGCGACGATCGAAGTCCAGTTCACCGCCGCCTATCTCGACTACATGGCCGAGTGGGCGCGCCGCATCGAAGGCGAGACGATCCAAAGCGATCGCGCCGGCGAGACGATCCTCCTGTTCCGCAAGCCGATCGGCGTTATCGCGGGCGTGCTGCCGTGGAACTTTCCGTTCTTCCTGATCGCCCGCAAGCTCGGGCCGGCGCTCGTCACCGGCAACACGATCGTCATCAAGCCGAGCGAGGAGACGCCGAACAACGCCGCCGAGTTCATCAAGCTGCTCGACGGGGTCGATGTGCCGCCCGGCGTCATCAACTTCGTCTACGGCACCGGCGCGGTGACCGGGGAGGCCCTGACAAGCCATCCCGACGTCGGCATGGTGAGCTTTACCGGCAGCATCGAGACGGGCTCGCGCATCATGGCGGCCGCGGCGAAAAACATCACCAAGGTCAATCTCGAGCTCGGCGGCAAGGCGCCGGCGATCGTCCTCAAGGATGCGGATATCGCGCTCGCGGTCAACGCCATCACCGCGTCACGCACGCTGAATAGCGGCCAGGTCTGCAACGCGGCTGAGCGCGTCTACGTGGATGCTAGCGTCGCCGACCATTTCGTCGAGAGCCTCGCCAAGTCGATGAAGGCCGTGAAATACGGCGACCCGCTCGGCAACTCGCCGGTCGACATGGGGCCGCTCGTCAATCGTATCGGGCGCGACAAGGTCGACGCGCTGGTGAAATCCGCCGTGCAGCAGGGCGGCCAACTCGTCACCGGCGGTGGCGTCGGCGCGGGTGCCGGGCACTTCTACGAGCCAACGGTGATAGCGGGCTGCCGACCCGACATGGACATCATGAAGAAAGAGATCTTCGGGCCGGTTCTGCCGATCATGAAGGTCTCAGGCCTCGACGAGGCGATCAGCCTCGCCAACGACACGGAATATGGTCTGACGTCGTCGATCTACACGACGAGCCTGAACAGCGCGATGCACGCGGTGAAGGAGCTCTCGTTCGGTGAGACCTACGTCAATCGCGAGAACTTCGAGGCGATGCAGGGCTTCCACGCGGGGGTGCGGAAGTCGGGCATCGGCGGCGCTGACGGCAAGCACGGCGTGTACGAATACACCGCCACGCATATCGCCTACGTGCAGACGTAAGAACTTCGGGGAAGTGAGACCGGCATCGGACACCACCGATGCTCATTGCCGGGGGGGCAGAAATGACTAGACGGATTGGGGTTTATCTCGCGGCAGCGGCGCTCGCGGCGCTGCCGTCCGTGGCATCGGCGGAGAACGTAACGTTCGCTGTGATCGGACCGCACGAATACGAGCTGCCAGTCAACTTCAAGGACTTCGACGCCTTCGTGCAATACGGCTTCGCAAACCCGACGGATCAGACATTCACGGCGAACGGTGGCCTGACGAAGACCACCGATCAGGATCTCAACGTCGGCCTGACCAAGCTCGTGCGCTTCATCACATTCGACGGCCTGCCGAATGTCGGCTTCGCGCCGGAGGCCATCGTGCCCGAGATCAACTCGAGCGTCAGTGGCAAGGCCAACCAGTACGGCATCGGCGACCCGATCTTCGGCGGCGCGGCGTGGATAAAGCCGAACAAGGATTCCACCTTCGGCTTCCAGACCTTTATCCAGGCGCCGATCGGCTCCGAGATGTTCAGCAACCACTACTATGATAACATCTCGACGATCCTGTTTGACTATCAGGCTAAGCACTGGGACCTGACCGGTGACGCTGGCGGCGTCTTCCGCAGCGACGAACGCGCGCCGGGCGCCGATCGCGTCGATCCGGGCACGTCGGGCTTCGTCAACCTGCGTATCGGTTGGAAGCTCAACCAACCACAGATCCCGATCGAGCCATTTGCCGCGCTCGATTACGAATACGACACGAACCAGAAAGATCTTGTCACTGGTCTGCAGTCTGCCCCGCATACGGAAGACTTGGCGCTCGGAGCCGGCGGCGTCCTCACGATCAGCGACAAGTACAACCTGACGATCCGTTATTCACGAAGCGTCTATGGCGTGAATGAGCTCCCGACGAACGCCGTATACGTGAAATTCGTCAGCATCCTGCCGTGAGCAGATAGCGAGAAGGGAACGAGATGAGTTGTCGAGTTCGGCCCAAAGATATCGACCGTCGGCTGGTCCTCGCCGGGGGCGCCGCCGTATGCCTCGTGCCGGCGATCGGCGTCTCTCGCGCCTTCGCCGAGGGGGAGGACCTTCCGGCCAAGGGCGATCATCTCGTGGCGGCCGACGGTGACGCGAAGTCGCCGCCACTGACCGTCGACAGCATCAAGATGGGCGGCGACATCGTCACCGCCATCGCCGTTACGGCAGCGGGCGTCGCCAAGAGCGACTCGCGCTTCGCCAAGCTGATTCTATTCAAGTTTGATCCAAAGGATATCGACGACGCTTCCAAGCCTATGAGCGTCGATGGGATCATGGCGTTCTCGGCCATCTGCACGCATCAGGGCTGCGAGCTGAACGCCTGGGATCCGAGCACGGATATCCTGCGATGCTTCTGCCATGGCTCGGAGTTCAAGCCGGAGAAGGGTGGCCAGGTCGCGCATGGGCCTGCCGTCAAGCAGCTTCCGATGTTGCCGCTGACGAAAGGCGACGGCGGCAAGCTGATGGTCGCAGACGGGTTCACCGCGCAGCCCGGGCCGCCCCAAAAGACAAGACTGTAGCGTTCGCATCAATGTAGGTCTGGGAGGACAGCATGGGTTACGAGATGCCCCGTACGGGATCCAAGAGACTGCTCGCAAGCGGCGCGGCCGCGCTCGCGATTGCCCTTGCTTCCGCAAACCCGGCACGCGCCGCCGACGCGCAGGCGGCCCCGGCGCCGTATGCGCCGGTGACTGACGCGCGCCTGGCGCAGCCCGAGCCTGGGAACTGGCTGCAGTACCGCGGCAATTACAAAGGCTGGGGCTACAGCCCGCTCGACAAGATCGACACCAACAACGTCAAGAAGCTGGTCCCGGCCTGGAGCGTCTCGACGGGCGTCTCCGACGGCCACGAGGCGCCCCCGATCGTCAACAACGGGGTCATGTTCGTCTCGACGCCCGGCGACCAAATCCTCGCGATCCGCGCCGCGACGGGCCAGATCCTCTGGAAGTACCAGCGCGAGCTGCCGCCGGAGCTTTTCCAGCTGCATCCTACCAACCGCGGCGTCGCGCTCTACGGCAAGAACGTCTACATCGCCACCCTCGACGCCTGCGTCGTGTCGCTCGATGCCGAAAGCGGCAAGCAGAATTGGTCGAAGTGTGTCGCCCCGTGGAAGGACAGCTATTACATGACGCTGTCGCCGCTCGTGACGAAGGGCAAGGTCATCGTCGGCGTGTCGGGCGGCGAGTTCGGCATCCGCGGCTTTATAACCGCGCTCAACGCCGACACCGGCGAGCAGGTCTGGAAGACCTACACGGTCCCGGCACCGGGCGAACCCGGCGCGGACAGCTGGAAGGGCGACACCTGGAAGACCGGCGGTGGCCCGGTCTGGATACAGGGCACCTACGACGACAAGAACGGGCTTGCCTACTTCGGCACCGGCAACGGCGGCCCGTGGGATCCGACCGTGCGTCCCGGCGACAACCTCTACACGACCTCGGTCATCGCGCTCGATGTCGAGACTGGCGCGATGAAGGGCCATCACCAGTATCATTACAACGACGCGTGGGACTGGGACGAGGTGTCCGCCCCCATCCTCATCGACGTCGAGAAGAACGGCAAGGAGGTTCCGGCCCTCGTGCATGCGGCACGTGACGGTTACCTTTGGACGCTGGAGCGCGAGCCGAGCGGCAAGATCGATTACATGGACGGCAAACCGTTCGTGTATCAGAACGTGTTCGCCTCGATCGATTCCAAGACGGGGCGCCCGACCTACAATCCAGACCAGGTCCCGCACGTCGGTCACACCTCGTTCTTCTGCCCCGGCCTGTGGGGCGGCAAGGACTGGTTCCCGGAGGCTTACAACCCGAAGACCCGGATGCTCTACATCCCGGCCAACGACAACCTCTGCGCGACGTTGACTGACATCAAGATCGGGCCGCGCAAGGCCGGCGAACTCTATCTAGGCGCGCCGGTGGCGGCGATCCTGAAGAGCCTACGCTTCAAGCCCGGCACGGATGTCTCGAAGCCCGTGACGATCGGCGAGATCCAGGCCTGGGACATGGATAAGGGCAAGAAGGTCTGGCAGCACGAGTTCAAGGATACGTCCATGTGGGGGCCGCTCCTGACCACCGGCGGTGGTCTCGTCTTTGCCGGCGGCACGTCGGATCGCATGTTCCGAGCCTTCGACGCCAAGACCGGCAGGGTCCTCTGGGAGACGCGGCTGAACTCCGGCGTTGTCGGCGTGCCGTCGTCCTTCGAGGTCAACGGCACCCAGTACATCGCCGTCCAGGCAGGCTGGGGTGGCGACGCCGACCGCATGTTGCAGGGCATCAACGACGCGCTACCCGAGGCGCGCCGTCTCAAGGTCGCACCGCAGGGCGGTGTGATCTGGGTGTTCAAGGTCGCTGGCGAAGAGGCCTCGAAGTGAGGCTGATTTGCTGGACCACGGCCGCGCTCGGCGCGGTCATGGTTGCGTTCGCTGGTGGTCCCCTCCTCGCAGAGGGGGCCACCGGCGCCCCCGTGGCGCCCAGCGCCGCGGCGCCTGCAGCCGCGCCGGCCGTGGCGTCGACCAGCACCGACGATGCGATGATCGCCAAGGTTCGCAAGGCGGTCGCCAATCGCGATCTCGATTTCTTCGAGAAAACGTTCGTCGACTGGGACGGCGCCCGCAAGCGCACGCAGCGGCTGACGCTGTTCCAGATCCGCGAGTGCTTCGGACGACCGATCAAGTCGGTCGGGCTCGAGCCGTTGAAGCCCGACCCGTCGGCGCCGCTGGTGCCCGAAGGGTATCGGACCAACCTGCCCGTGACCCATCTGCTGCGCATCGCCTTCGACGAGCAGCACGCGCCGGACGAGTCGCCGGCCTGCGTGTTCATGCTGTCGAAGGACCCGAAGGCGTCCTACCGCATGGTCCTGGTCTTGCCGACTGCGCCGTCACCGAAATAAGCGACGGCGGCGCCGATTCTTCCAGCGACGCGAGCGACTGATCAACACTAGGCTGGCGGCGATGGCCGACGGCGGGGTCGATCCGTTCAGTACCGCAAAAACCAGCGGGAGTTGCGCTATGGGAGCTATCCTCACACTTGGTCAGATGCTCACGGTCCACGACCGCCTGCAGCCGGACCGCATTGGTGCGCGCGACCTCGATCGCGAGATGACCTTCGGACAATGGAACGATAGGGCCTGCCGCCTCGCCAACGGGTTTGCTGGCCTCGGGCTCAGGAAAGGCGACCGGGTCGCGGTGCTCGCCCACAATTGCATCGAGTGGGTCGAGATCTTCGTCGCTGGCGCGAAGGCCGGTCTCGTCGTCGTGCCGCTCAACTTCCGCCTGATCGGCAAGGAAATCCGCTACATCCTCGAGGACGCCGGCGCTGCGGCGCTGATCGTCGAAGACCAGCTGGCCGGCGCGATCGAGGAAATCCGCGGAGACCTGCATTTCCCGGAAAAACGCATCGTCTTCTTCGGCCGGGCGCACTGCCCCTCCGGCTGGCAATCCTACGAGGAGCTGATTGCAGCTGGCAGCTCGAGCGAGCCGCAGGGCGGCATCGCGCTCGACGACCCCTGCATGCTGCTCTACACCTCCGGCACGACCGGGAACCCGAAGGGCGCGGTCAGGAGCCATCGCGCAAACGCCCTGCTGTCGCTCGTCACCGACATCGAGCTGCGGCTGACCCGCGACGACGCCGCCCTGCTGGTCATGCCGATGTGCCACGCAAATTCGATCTATTTCTTCGGCGCGTTCAGCTATTGTGGCGGGGTCACCAACGTCTATTCGCGAAAGAGCTTTGATCCCGAGCACTGCGTGCGCTACCTCGGCGAAGGCACCTCCACGTTCACCTCGTTGGTGCCAACGCATTTCATCATGATGCTCGGCCTGGCCGACGCGATGCGCCGTCGCGAGGAACTCGCGCGCGTCACCAAGCTCATGATCTCGTCCGCGCCGGCGCGGCCCGACACGAAGCGCGCCGTGATGGAGATGTTCAAGAACTCCGGCCTCTACGAGCTGTACGGCTCAACGGAAGGCGGTTGGGTGACGATGCTTCATCCCGACGAGCAGTTCACGCACCTCGGTACCGTCGGGCGCGAATGCGTCGGCTCGGGACCAATCCGCTTCCTCGACGACCAGGGCAGGGAGGTGCCCGACGGCGAGGCGGGCGAGCTGTTCTCGCAGAACGCCTACACGTTCGACGGCTACTGGAACCTGCCGGAGAAGACGGCCGCCGCCTTCAACAACGGCGCCTGCTCGGTCGGCGACATCGGGCGGCGCGACGAGGAGGGCTTCATCCGCCTCGTCGATCGTAAGAGCAACATGATCATCTCCGGCGGCGAGAACGTGTATCCCTCCGAGGTGGAGGCGGTGATCGCCACGCATCCGGCGGTCCATGAGATCGCGATCATCGGCCTGCCCGACGAAAAGTGGGGCGAGGCCGTGCACGCAGTGGTGGTGCTGAAGCCGAACGCGATACCGGACGCAGATTCGCTCAATGCGTTCTGCCGAGAGAAGCTCGCGGGCTACAAGCGCCCACGCGCCTATTACTTTCTGCCCGATGACGAGGTGCCGCGCACCGCGACGGGCAAGGTGCTGCATCGCAAGCTTCGGACGTTGATCCTCGAGCGCAACACCTAGCTGGACGCGACGCGGCCCACAGGACCGTGTCGTCTTTCGGTAAGACATCAAACGGATTGGAGACGAGAATGAACGAGCCGATCAACGATCTCAGCTCGGACGAGAACGCCGTCGCAGCCTGGATCGCCCGGTTCCTCCAGGCGCGCGGGGTCGATCGTGTGTTCGGCCTGCAGGGCGGCCATATCCAGCCGATCTGGGATCACTGCGGCAAGCTCGGCATCCGCATCGTCGATGTTCGCGATGAAGGTGCGGCCGTACACATGGCGCACGCGCATGCCGAGCTGACAGGCCAGCTCGGCGTCTGCATGGCGACGGCCGGTCCCGGCGTCACCAATTGTGTTACGGCGATCGCCAACGCCTCGCTGGCGCGCATCCCGGTTCTGCTCATCGGCGGCTGCACCTCGCGCCAGCAGGCGAATATGGGACCGCTGCAGGACATCCCGCATGTCGACATCATGCGTCCCGTCACGCGCCAGTCGCGCACCCTCCGCGTCGCCGACCAGGTCATCCGCGAGTTCGACGAGGGCGTCGCGCGAGCCATGGGCGACATGGGCGAGCCTGGTCCGGTCTATCTCGAGGTGCCGACCGACGTGCTGCGCATCAACGTCCAGCCACAGATGGTGCTGGGAGAATGGATGAATGCCAAGCAGCCGCGCCGCATCCCGCCGGACCAGGATGCGGTGAGGAAAGCGGTAGACATCCTGTGGTCGGCAAAGAAGCCGCTGGTCATTTCCGGTCGCGGTGCCCGCAACGCCGGCCCCGAGTTGGTGCGCCTGCTCGACGCGCTCGGCGCCGTCTATCTGGACACGCAGGAGAGCCGTGGCCTCGTGCCTGCCGATCATCCCGCTGGCGTCGGCGCCATGCGCGGTGCCGCGATGGCCGAGGCCGACACCGTTCTCGTGCTCGGTCGCAAGCTCGATTACCAGACGGGCTACGGCTCCCCGGCCGTGTTCGCAGGCGCGAGCCACTTCATCCGGATCGCCGACAACGCTGGCGAGCTGCTCGACAACCGCCGCGGCGAGCCGGAGCTGCTCGCCGATATCCCGCTGGCGCTGTCGGCCATCGTCGAGGCGGCGCGCAACCGCGAACCCGCGCGCGACAAGGCGTGGATCGACCGCATGCGTGGCGAGCACGAGAAGCGCACCGCGGCCGGCAAAGCGAAAACACACGACGCCGGCCCTGACGGCTACGTACATCCGATGGCGATCTTCGACGCCATCCGCGCGCTGGCGAAGCCGAACGCCATCGCCGTCGCTGACGGCGGCGACCTCCTGTCTTTCGCGCGCGTAGGACTGGAAGCGAAGACGTACATGGACGCGGGCGCCTTCGGTTGCCTCGGCGTCGGTGTGCCTTACGCGATCGCGGCGTCGCTCGCCTACCCGGAACGCCAAGTGTTCTGCGTGACGGGCGACGGCGCCTACGGCATCAACGCGATGGAGATCGACACGGCCGTGCGCCATGGCGCCAAGATCGTCGTCATCATCTCTAACAATGCCGCCTGGAACATCGAGCGCCACGATCAGGCGACGAACTACGGCGGCCGGGTCGTCGGCACGACGCTCGCCTATTCCGACTACGCAATGATGGCGAGGGGGCTCGGCGCGCATGGGGAGCGGGTGACGAAGGCGGCCGACTTGCCGGCAGCCCTCGAACGTGCCTTCGCCAATGCGCCGGCCGTCGTCGATGTGACGACCTCGCAGCAAGTCGTGTCGTCGGATGCGAAGAAGGGCCTCGGGTTCGTGCCGAACTATCAAGCTCTCACGGCTTGGGACGATGCCGAGCGCAAGCGTCGCGGCGAGATTTGAGGTCCCGTGCGACGGGACCGTATCCGGCGCCACTGTCGCCTGAATTCGACCGACCGCAAGCGACTCACAGGCAACTAAAAAGACCTGAGCATGTTGTGACCGGTCTTCTCAGCAAAAGGAAATCGGGATGCGTTTTCTGACTTGCGCGGCGTTGCTATTGTTTTCAGCGGCTCCTGCTTTTGCTCAGCACGACACGTCAAGCACTAGGTCCGGTTCGCAAGGCGCTGCAGGCAACGGCGGCAACGGGGTCACGACGAGTTCAAGCTCGGGGGCCGAAGCCAAGACCGGTGCGGAAAGATCGCCGACGGGTGGTGCACCTACCAGCGGCAACCGCTCGACGACCAGCGGGTCTGGCGCTCCGCGCTAGACAGCCGCTTCGTTCGAATACCCGCTACTCAAGCGCCTCATGAAGATCTCGGACACCGCCGAGACGTGCTGCCGAGCTTGCTGCTCGGCAGCGTCCGCATCTCCGCAAAGGATTGCCGCAAGGATCGCCTCGTGCTGGTCCCAGATTTCGGTCGGCGTTTCCTCCGCCAAGACTTCGCCCATGACGCGACCACATTGAAACCACGCCGGTTCGAGCATCTCGCGGATCATCTGATTTCCGGACATTTCGTAGATGGTCTTGTGGAAATCCATGTCGGCGCGGAGAAGCTTCGAGATCACGCCGTGGCGTGCCGCCTGTCGCCCATGCTCGATCAGGGCCGCGGCCCGATCGGCAGTAGCCTTATTCTTTCGCCCGGCGGCCAATCGCGCCGCCATGCCCTCGACCACGCCGCGGATGTCGTAAAGTTCACTGGCCCTGCGCAGGTCGATCGGCGCGACGACCAGCCCGCGTCCCGCGGCCTCCTGGAGATATCCCTGGCTGTGGAGAAGCAGGAGAGCCTGCTGCACAGGCTGCCGAGAGACACCGAGCGAGCGAGCCAACTCGTCCTGGATCAGGCGCGCGTTCGACTTCAAGCGACCGTCGAAAATTTCCTTGAGAATTTCGTCATACACCTGCTCGACCAAGGTCGTTTGCCCTACGATGGGTCGCACGATTCATCTCCTGTAAGGCCTTCTTGACGAAGGCCATCAACGGCGCGCAAAGCCCGTCGCCCATCATTAACGAACCGCGAAATTCCGCGCGAGTGCATTTTAGTTTCCCGGATATCGAATTCGGAATACAGTCCGGTCGCATCGTGGTTGGGCTACGCGCAGAGGCGCCATGGATTTTACGATCGACAAATCACTCGAAGAGCTTCGCGTTCGGGTTGCCGAGTTTGTTGCGCACGAGATCGTCCCACTGGAGAGCGATGCCGCTGTCTACGATCCCCACGGCAATATCGCGGAAGAAATGCTGCACCGTCTGCGAAGGAAGGCGCGTGAGCAGGGCCTGTGGTGCCTGCAATTACCCAAGGAGCATGGCGGCCTGGGCATGGGGCGTGTCGGCATGGCGGTCTGCTACGAGGAGATGAACCGCTCGATCTTCGGGCCCGTCGTCTTCAACTCGGCGGCGCCGGACGACGGCAATATGATGATGCTGGTGGCTGTCGGCACGCCGGCGCAGCGGAGGCGCTGGCTGGAGCCGATCCAGCGCGGTGAGGTCGCGTCGGCCTTCGCGATGACCGAGCCGCACCCCGGTGGCGGCTCGGATCCTTCGATGATCCAGACCCGCGCCGAGCGGCAACCCGATGGCTCCTACCGTATCACCGGCCGCAAGTGGTTCATCACGGGGGCCGAGCACGCGTCGCATTTCACGTTGATCGCGCGCACCTCGGACGACCAGCGGCGCGGGCTCACCGCCTTCCAGTTCCACAAGGATCAGCCTGGTTGGCGCATCGTCCGCCGCATCCCGATCATGGGACCCGAGGAGCACGGCGGCCATTGCGAGCTGGAATTCGACGGGCTCGTGGTGCCGGCGGACGACGTGCTTCTCGGTGAAGGGCTGGGTCTCAAGGTCACGCAAATCCGTTTGGGACCGGCGCGTCTCACCCACTGCATGCGCTGGCTCGGCCTCGCCAAGCGCTGCGTCGAGATCGCGCGCGACTATGCCGAAACGCGGCACGGCTTCGGCATTCGCCTCGCCGACCGCGAGAGCATCCAGCTCAAGCTCGGCGGCGTCGCCATGGACATCGAGATCGGCCGCCTCCTTGTCATGAAGGCGGCCTGGGAACTCGACCAGGGCCGGCTGGCGCGGAAGGAAATCTCGATGGCTAAGGTCCAGGCAGCCAATGTTCTGCATCTCGCCGCCGACACCGCGATCCAGATCAACGGGGCGCGCGGCTATTCCAAGGACACAGTCCTGGAATGGATTTATCGCTACGCACGGCAGGCTCGCCTGGTCGACGGCGCAGACGAGGTCCATCAAATGGTCTTGAACCGCTTTCTCAACGAAGAAGGCACGGCTTTCTGGCATTGGCCGGTCGCGTCGTGAGCGGATCCCTGAATTTGAGCCCTTTCGGCAATTCCTCTCTCTACGGCTTCGACGCCGACACCCTGCACAACTACCTGTGCAGAGAGATTCCGGGACTACGCGGGCCGATGCGGCTGGAGCGTATCGTGGGCGGCCAGTCGAACCCGACGTTTTTCGTCAGCTTCGACAACAGGCGCCTGGTTCTGCGCAAGCAGCCGCCGGGCGAGTTGCTGCCTTCCGCGCATGCGGTCGATCGCGAATATCGCGTCATCAGCGCGCTCGCCAAGCAAGGTTTGCCGGTGCCCGCTGCCGTGCTCTTCAGCGAGAATCGCGCGATCGTCGGGACGCCATTTTACATCATGGAGCGCGTCGACGGTCGGGTGTTCCACGATGCGACGCTGGCCAGCCTTCCGCCCGCCGAACGCGAAACGTTCTACGCCTCCATGGCCGAGACACTGGCCGATCTTCACGCCGTCGACCTCGAGACGGCGGGGCTGACCGACTTCGGGCGTCCCGGCAATTACTTCGGTCGGCAAATCGGCCGTTGGACGAAGCAATGGAAACTGTCGCGCACGCGCGATGACGCCAACATCGACAGGCTGATCGCCTGGCTGCCGGCGCACATTCCCGAGGACGACACGGCAAGCCTCGTGCACGGCGACTATCGGATCGGCAACCTGATGTACCATCCGACCGAGCCGCGCGTCGTCGCGATCCTCGACTGGGAACTGTCGACGCTCGGACATCCGCTGGCCGATGTGGCGCATGCTGCCATCGCCTGGCAGACCAAGCCGAACGAGTTCGGCGGGTTGCTCGGGCTCGACATCGAAAGCATGGGCATTCCGAGCCTCCAACGCTTTGAAGATATTTACGCCGAGAACGCCCATCACGACGTTCGCCTGACGCCGTTCCACATGGCGTTCGGCTTGTTTCGATGGTCGGTGATCTTCGAGGGCATCGCCGCGCGTGCGAAGGCCGGCAATGCGTTTTCGGACGATGCCGAGGCGAACGGTCGCCTCGCGGCGGTCTTCGCGAAGCGCGCAGCCGCGCTAATCTAATTCGTCCGTTCGATCTCAAACTTAGAGCTTCAGGTCATGTCCGATACCGACGTCTTTTTCATCTCCGGCGCGCGCACCGCGATCGGTGATTTCGGCGGCGCGCTGAAGGATCTGCCGCCGATCGCGCTCGGCACGCATGTTGCCAAGGCGGCGATCGCCCGTGCCGGCATCGCGCCGGACGATGTCGAGCACTGCGTCTTCGGCAATGTCATTCATACCGAGCCGCGCGACATGTATGTCTCGCGCCGTCATCGCGATGGAGGCCGGCGTCCCGAAGACGGCCCCGGCGATGACGCTCAACCGCCTCTGCGGCTCCGGCCTGCAGGCGATCATCTCCGCCGCGCAGATGATCAAGCTCGGTGATGCGTCGGTGACGCTCGCCGGCGGCACCGAGTGCATGAGCCGGTCCGCTTACGCCGTGCCTGCGGCGCGCTGGGGCCAGAAGATGGGCGACACCGGGCTCGTCGACATGATGCTCGGCGCCCTCAGCGACCCGTTCGGCAACGGCCATATGGGGATCACCGCCGAGAACGTCTCGCAGCGCTACCAGGTTTCGCGTGACGAGCAAGACGCTGCCGCGTTCGAAAGCCACAAGCGTGCCGCCGCCGCGATCAGGGACGGACGTTTCAAGGAGCAGATCGCGCCGATCGAACTCGCCACACGCAAGGGCACGACGACCTTCGAAACCGACGAGCACGTGCGCATGGACGTCTCGCCGGCCGACATGTCGAAGCTGCGCCCTGCCTTCAAGAGGGACGGCACCGTGACCGCCGGCAACGCCTCGGGCCTCAATGACGGCGCTGCGGCCGTCGTCCTCGCCGGTGCGAAGACGGCGCGTGACCGCGACCTAAAGCCTCTGGCGCGCCTCGTGTCCTACGCCGTGTCGGGCGTCGATCCGTCGGAGATGGGCATGGGCCCGGTGCCGGCCGTGCAGGACGCGCTGGCCAGGGCGGGGCTGAAGGTCGGCGACATCGACGTCGTCGAATCGAACGAAGCTTTCGCTGCCCAGGCGTGCGCGGTCACCAAGGCGCTCGGCTTCGATCCCGCCAAGGTCAATCCGAATGGGGGCGCGATCGCGCTCGGCCATCCGATCGGCGCCACCGGTGCGATTATCGCGATCAAGGCGATCTACGAACTGCACCGCACGGGTGGCCGCTATGGCCTCGCGACGATGTGCATTGGCGGCGGACAGGGCATCGCGATGGTGATCGAGCGGCAGTAAAGCGCGACGCCGTGTGGCGGAGCACGGCGTGGCGATCAGTGGCCGACGTAGTCGGCGTACGCCGCCGTCCAATCCTCGGCGACGTTGCGCTGGACGTTTCTTGAAGGCCGCGCAGACCCGAAGCCGCATCTTCGCTTCGAGCTCGGTCTTCTCCCCGACCTCCGCACGCGGCTGCGGCAAGACGTTCGACACCGTGTTGGCGCCACGGAGCGACAGCGGGATGAGATAGTCCAGCAACGTAATCAGCGCCGCTGCTCGGGGGGATATTTTAGGAAAACGCTCGAACTCTGTCACCCATGGATGCGGTGACAGCTTTTTTTGGCCGGGAGTCGACGGTTTGCAGAGCGCTTCGACCGTCGCTGCGGAATTGATGGCGCCTGGCGTTCCCGCCGGACCGCCCATCGTTCGATTGCGGACACGTTATTTTGTAAGGCAATAATAAGGAAGAGCGTCGCGGTCCGCATACTGCATTGTGCCGCACCGAGCGCGAGTCTTATGAGTCATCGATGGAACTTCCTCGCTCGATCGGATTGCCCCGACGCATGCGCCTGTTCAGCCGTTCACATGGCGAGCGGGTATCGCGAAGATCAGCGCGGAGCCGATCAGAAGCGCGCAGGCGAGCACCAGAACGCCGGCGTTCGTGCTGCCGGTGAGGTCCTTGACCCACCCCAGCAGATAGGGGCTGACAAAGCCGGCGACACTTCCCACGGAATTGACGACAGCGAGGCCGACGGCCGCCGCCGTGCCCGTGAGAACGAGCGGCGGCAGCAGGAAATATTGTGGAATGCATGTGACGATGCCCGACGCGGCAAACGTCAACGCGACGAGCGCGACGAGCGTGTCGTGCGCGTAGAGCACGCTGACGATGAGGCCCGCGGCGCCGACGAGGGCGGGAACCACCAGATGCCAGCGGCGCTCGCGGGTGCGGTCGCAGCTTCGACCGACGAGGAACATCGTGCCGAGCGCGCCGCTGTAGGGAACTGCCGAGAGTAGGCCGACGTGCAGAGGGTCGGTGACGCCGCTGTCCTTGATGATCGTCGGCAGCCAGAAGCTGAGGCCGTAGAGGCCCATGGTGAAGAAAAAATAGGTGAAGCTCAGGCGCCAGAGACGGCTGTCCTTGAGCCCCTCGCGGATCGAGAGCGACGCCGTGCTTCGCACGTCTCCGGCGACGAGATCGGTCGCGAAGCGCTTCTCTTCCGGCGTAAGCCACTTCGCCGCCTCGATCGAATCGTCGAGGTAGAGCAAACAGACGATCCCGAGCAGGATCGCGGGGACCGCCTCGACGACGAACATCCACTGCCAGCCGGCGAGACCGGCCGCACCGTCCAGCGAATGGATCAGGACGCCCGACAGCGGGCTCCCGAGAATGCCGGCGATTGGAATGCCGGCAAAGAAGATCGCCGACGCTCGACCGCGCAGCGTCGAGGGAAACCAGATCATCATGTAGTAGATCACGGCCGGCACGAAGCCCGCCTCCGCGGCACCGAGCAGAAACCGCAGGACGTAGAAAGCCGCCGGGCTGCGGACGAGCATCGTCAGCCCGGAAATGATGCCCCAGGTAATCAGGATCCGGCTGATCCAGACGCGCGCGCCAAAGCGCATCATGACGAGATTCCCGGGGACCTCGAAGATCACGTAGCCGACGAAGAAGACGCCGGCGCCGAGCCCGTAGACGGTCTCGCTGAAACCGAGCTTCTGCAGCATCTGCAGCTTGGCAAAGCCAACGTTCACCCGATCGAGATAGGCGGAAACGTAGCAGGCGAGCAGCAACGGCAGCAGGCGCCAGCGTATCTTCGTGTAGACGCGGGTACCGACGTTCGGCTCGATCATGGGGGAAAGCGTGAGCGCGCTCGTCTGCAAAGCCTGCAACTCCTCCACCTCTGGACCAAGGCTTCTCATCTCGGTCGTGATGGGGTCACGCGCCGACGGGCCGGGGCCTTTGAATTCCGTATTCAGCCACGCGACACCCGAGGTCAATCCGCCTTCCGGCCGGCCCCTTCGATCGATGCCCGGGCCACGATGAGGCGCATGATCCCGTTGCTCCCTTCGAGGAACAACCGACAAAGCCGACGGCCATGACGCGCGGATCGTGCAGCAGCACATCGACGGCTGTCTTGTCGCCGCTGACGAGGTTGAAGACGGCCGCCGGCAGGGGGACGCGGCGGGACACGACTTCTCGGCCATGCTGCTGTTACCTCGACGGACGCTCGGCGGCGCTACAGGCGGGCACGTAGCCGACCGAGTCTACGCGACCCGATGGAGGATGTGCGGCCCGACGTCCCGCACGTCCTTGAGGCCGCACATCGCCATCGCCGTGTCGAGCTCGTTGCGCAGGAAGCCGAGGCTCTGGGTGACGCCCGCCTCACCGCCTGCTGCGAGCCCGTAGAGGAACGCGCGCCCGACGAATACGCTCTTTGCGCCGAGCGCCAGCGCGCGCAAGGCGTCCTGGCCCGTGCGGATGCCGCCGTCCATCGTGATCTCGATCTTGTCGCCGGCCGCGGCAACGATCTCCGGCAGGGCCGCGATCGACGACAGCGCGCCATCGAGCTGCCGCCCGCCGTGGTTGGAGACGATCAGCGCCTCCGCGCCCGTGCATGCCGCGATCTCGGCGTCGCGCGGGTCGAGGATGCCCTTCAGGATCAGCTTGCCCTTCCAGCGATCGCGAATTCGTTTGACGTCGTCCCAGTCCAAGGTCGGATCAAACTGCTGCGAGGTCCAGGCCGACAGCGAGCGGAGATCGCTGACGTTCGATGCGTGGCCGACGATATTGCCGAACGTCCGCCGCTGCGTGCGAAGCATGTCGAGGCACCAGCGTGGCTTCGTTGCGAGATTGGCGATGTTGCGCAGCGTCATCCGCGGCGGGCAGGACAGCCCGTTCTTCACGTCGTTGTGGCGCTGCGCCATGATCTGCAGGTCTAGCGTCAGCATCAGTGTCTCGACGCCCAAGGCCTCGGCTCGGTCGATCATCCGGTCGATGAAGACGCGATCGCGCATTACATACATCTGGAACCAGAACGGTGCGTCGGTATGCGCCGCGAGGTCCTCGATCGAGCAGATGCTCATCATCGAGAGCGTGTAGGGCACACCGGCCTTCGCCGCAGCACGTGCCGCGTGGATTTCACCGTCGGGGTGCAGCATCCCGGTGAGCCCGGTCGGCGCCAGCGCGATCGGCATGCTCGCCGGCGCGCCGGCGATCTTCACCGCCAGATTGCGATCCGCCATGTTGATCGCCACGCGCTGGCGCAGCTTGATCCCTGCGAAATCGTCGACATTGGCGCGAAGCGTGCTCTCGGTGAACGAACCCGCCTCGACGTAATCGAAGAACATCTTTGGCGCGCGCCGGCGTCCCTCACGCCGGAGGTCCTCGATGCAGGTTTGCCTCGGCGGCGATCGCCGGGGTGTCGGCGGCGCAACTGGCCCGGGTGTCTGCGCCCCGGCGGACGCCATGCGCTTGGCCGGTCCCTCGAGCCCGGTCCTGGGTGCGTTCACTTTCAAATCCCTGTCGTGCGTCTTCTCGTCGGGCAGCACCGTTAGCGGGACGCATTCGGAATGCAATCCCACGAAGGCCGGGCGTTACGCCATGAGGACCACGGATCCGGCCGTCCGGCGCTGCTCGAGGGCCCAGTGGCTCTCGGCGGCGTCGCGAAGGGGCAGCGAGAGGCTCGTCTGCGGGCGGACGACGCCGGTGTCGATCGCCGCAAACAGGCTCGACGAAAGGCGCTTCGCGACCGCCGGGTCGCGAAGCCAATGGAAGATGATCGGACGCGTCAGCGAGTTCGATTTCGCGGCGAGCGCCGAGGGCGAAATCGGATCGACGGGCCCCGATGCCTGCCCGTAGTTCACGAGCATGCCGAAGGTGGCGAGGCATGCGAGCGACTCCTGAAACGTGTCGCGACCGATGGCGTCGTAGGCGACGTTGACACCGTTGCCGTCGGTCAGCCGGCGCACCTTGTCGACGAAGTCGTGCGCGCGATAGTCGAGAACCTCGTGCGCACCCGCGGCCTCCGCGATCCCGATCTTCTCCGGCGAGCCCGTCGTCCCGATGACATGCGCGCCGAGGTGCCGCGCCCAGTTGCAAAGGATCTGCCCGACGCCACCCGCCGCCGCGTGCACCAGCACCGATGCGCCCTTCTCGACCTTGTAGGCGTCTTGGAGAAGCATGCAGGCGGTCAGCCCTTTTAGGAGGATCGAGGCGGCTTCGATATCCGTCAGCGCATCCGGCAGGGGCACGGCGATCGCAGCCGGCAGCACGCGCCGCTCGGCATAAGCGCCGTAGGCCCCGGTCACGTAGCCGATGCGCTGGCCGGTGACGAAATCCTCAACGCCGGAACCGACTGCCTCGACGATGCCGACAGCCTCAATGCCGGGAATCCCGGGAAGCGGAAGCGTCTGGTAGAGGCCGGACCGCACATAGACGTCGTGGAAGTTCACGCCGATGGCGGTCTGCCGGATCAACAGTTCGCCGACCGCCGGCTGCGCGACGTCGACGTCCTCGAACACTAGGGCGTCTGGATCGCCGTGCTGGCGCAAAACGATCGCTTTGCTCATCTCAACTCTCCATCTCGCGCGCCCACCCGCGAAGGTCGGCGACGAACAAGTCCGGCACCTCCATCGCGGCAAAATGGCCACCGCGCGGCATGTCGCGCCAGCGGGTCAAGTTGTAGCCGCGCTCAACCCATTCCCGCGGCGGATTGCGCGAGCGCGGATCCCTGTAGGCGGAAAAAGCCGTCGGCACCTCGACCCGTCGTCCCTGCGGCATGCGCCGGACGCCCTCGGCGATCGCCCCGGCATAGTACCAGGTCGCGGTCGGGAAGGAGTCGGTGAGCAGGTAGAGCATCGCGTTCGTCAGCAGCGTGTCCTTCGAGAAGACCTCGGCGAAAGATCGCTCGCGCAGGTCCGCCCAATCGTGGAAGCGCTCGACGAGCCAGGCCAGTTGCGCGACGGGATTGTCGGCCATCGCGTAACCGAGCGAGAGCGGCCGCGTCGCGTGCAGCGCGGCATAGGCACCGAGCGTCCGTTCCTTCTCCGCGAAGTCCCGTTTCCAGGCTCGCTCGGCCTCGCTCTCCGCCTCGGCGTCGGGCTGAACGAGCAGGTAGTTCAGGTGGATGCCGCGGAGCGACTTCGCGTGGTCGAGGCCAAGCCACGCGCTGACCCCGGCCCCCCAGTCGCCGCCCTGCGCGAGGTAGCGGTCATAGCCGAGGACTTCGCGCATCAGCGCATCAAACAGCCGCGCCGTCGTTCGCGCGCCGATCGGCGACGCCGGCTTGCCGGAAAAGCCGAAGCCGGGCAGGGCGGGGATGACGAGGTCGAAGGCGTCTTCCGCACGTCCGCCGTGGCGCGAGGGAAAGGCCAGGGGCTCGATTACCGACCAGAACTCGTAGATCGAGCCGGGCCAACCGTGGCTGAGGAGAAGCGGGCGCCCCCCCTGCGCCTCGCCGACGACATGCACGACATGCAGATCCAGGCCTTCGATCGTGACGAGGCTCTGCGGAAAGCGATTGAGCTCGTCGGCGGCTGCGGCGGTGTCGAAACCGTCGAGCCAGTAGGTCCGCAGCTCTTCCAGGAAGGCGGGGTCGCATCCGTAGGTCCAGCCAGCGGGGTCCGGAAGGCGTGGCAAGCGATAGGCGCGCGCCAGGGCCTGGGTACGCGCGTGCGTGGCGGCGTCCCAGGCGACCTTGAAAGGTCGTGATTGGCTCTGTCTGTTCGCCATCGTCGGAACCTCTCCGTGTCTCGAGCGCGCGCCCCGATGCGCAAAGGGCGAAGCACTACAGGCCGCGGCCCTGCATCCACCCGAGCAATGCGTCGGCGCCGGCGATCGCATGCCGGCCAAGCATGGGATAGTGGCCAGCCTTTGGAACGCGCACATAGTCCGCGTTGTGGTAGGCCGCCGTCCGCACGGCTGTCGCTCTGTCGATCAGGGGATCGTCCGCCCCGTGCAGGGCCAATACTGGCACGCGGGCGAGCCATGCGGGCGCGACCGGGTGTGGGATCAACGCCTGTGCCAAGCCGGTGAAGGCGACATCGCCGCTATAAGCCGCGTAGGCTGCCGCCACGGTCGCATTCCATGTTCCGTCGCCGGAGCGCCTGTGGCGGTCGGTGAACGAGGATGCCCGGCGCAAGTCCATGGTGCCGGAAAGGACCGCGAGCCAGTTTGTCAGGGTGAGCCAGGGCGCCATCAGCGCCAGGCCTTCGGGCGGCAGCGAGCCGACAAGCACGAGGCCGCGGATGCCGACCGTTCCCGCGACGACGCGTCCGAGGATCTGCTGCGCGAGCAGGCCGCCAAGCGAATGTGCGACCACGACCGGCGGCGACGGCATGGCGCGGATCGCGTCGGCCAGATCGTCCTGAAATTCAACGAGGCCAGCCAACCGGAGGCTGTCTCGTCCCTCGCTGCTGCCGTGGCCGCGCAGGCTGACCGCCGTCGCGAAGCGCCCGGCCTCCCCCATGCGGGGCAGCCAGCTTTCCTGCCAGCACCACGCGCCCGCAAACGCGCCATGGAGGAACAGCACCGGCGCGCCGGCTGCCGGACCGGCGGGCCGACAGACCAGGAATTCCAGTGCCGGCGCATCTCGTCTGACGAGGCGCTCGCTGGAAACGGGCCGGCTTTCATCGCCGAGTGTGCTCGAGCTTGTCACGGGCTGATGGTCACGCCGCCGGTCCGAGCCAGTCGGTCACGACATCGATCTGCCCGTCGTCCAGCAGCGCCGGCGCGTGACCGCAATCGGCAATCTCGACGAGCCTGGCGCGCGGACCGCGGCGGGTCATCTCCTCCGCGGTCTCGGGCCGGAGTAGGTCGGATTGCGCGCCGCGCAGCACGAGCGCCGGGCAGCGGATCGCATCCCACATCTCCCAGAAGCTCGTGTCGTAGACGCGACCGGGCCGGAATGCGTTGCCGACGCCG
The DNA here is from genome assembly GCA_965277735.1 of Beijerinckiaceae bacterium. GTDB lineage: Bacteria > Pseudomonadota > Alphaproteobacteria > Rhizobiales > Beijerinckiaceae > RH-AL1. The sequence goes on along the minus strand of CBDIDO010000002.1, from coordinate 969,635 downwards.
GGATCATAGTGGGGCCGGAACCCACCGTCGGGAAGCGTCACGAGGCTGTGTTCGGTCAGGTGCCGCCACTGCGCGTCGGTGAGCTTGCCGAACGGCGCGTGGACACGCCGCAGGCGTGCTTCCGCTTCTTCGAAAGTCGCGTAGCGTGTCGGCGCCTCGAGCAGGTTGTTGCCGATCGTGCGGACCGGCGCACGCGGCAGGAACGGACCAATGTCGTTGACGACGAGACGCTGGATCGGCGTGTTCTGGGCCGCCGCCAGCGCCATCCCGATGACGCCGCCCATCGAGGTGCCGATCCAGTCGATTTTCTCGACACCGAGATGCCCGATCAGCACCGTCATGTCGCTGACGTATTGCGGCAGCGCGTAGAGTTCCGGATCCTTCAGCCAGCCGCTGCGGCCGCGCCCGACGACATCGGGGCAGGCGACCCGATATCCGCGTTCGGCCAGGGCTGATGCGAGCGCATCGAAGTCGCGTCCCTGACGCGTCAGGCCGTGAACGCAGATCACGGTCGCCGCGGCGCTCGGGCTCCCCCATTCGACATAAGCGATGTCATGGAAGCGGTTCGACGCGAAGCCTCGCGTCGTTTTACGCCGAAAAGCCGGATCCTCGTGCGTCATGTCGCGGGAACGCTCAAGCCGTCGACGCTGACGTCATCTTCCGCAGCGCGCCGACCGTCCTCTGCTGCAGGTCGAATGCTTGCTGCAGCGACCGCTGCCATTGATCCCAGACATAAGACGTTTGCGCCGACACCAGCTTGCGGGCGCTCGGCGCGGCCGCGAGGTCGTCGAGATGGTCCATGTAGGCCCGCACGTTGGTGTCCGCCGCGATTTGTCCGCGCAGCGCTATGTCGCGCAAATCGGCACGACCACGCGCCACTCTCGCCTTCATGGCGGCCGCACGCCCGCTCGGATCCGGGGACGGTGAAGAGTCCCGCGCTCCGGTCGCCATCGTCCACAATTCCTCGCCCACGCGCGACGTCGTCGAATCGAGGCGGTTGAGCGCATATTCGGCGGTTTCCGCGTAACGCAGGTACGCCTTACGGGCCGCCTGTACGTTGCGTGTCGTGATCCGGCTCCCGAGCTTCCACATCGGCGGATTCGCGTCGCAGGCGCCCGCCTGACCATGGTCGCCGTGCTCGATGTCGCCTCGCATGCCCATCGCCTCTCCAACTGCCCGGCCGCGCACCGGGCCGGCTCGACCCCGCGTCCATCCTCATTGGCGCGCAACCTTGCGAAAGTCGAGGTTGCCTTTCGCGGGTAGTATTCAGAATACAGAGTTTGCGGGTCGAAACCCTTGCTGCCAAGCTTGGGCCGGCCGTCGGTGGGGGATGCGAAGGATGCACGCATCGGGTGCGGTGGAAAGCGTCGTCCAGAGGCATGCCTTCGAGACCGGCCTCGATCGGACGCGGGCGAATTACGTCCCGTTGACCCCGGCGAGCTTCCTGTCCGGCGCGGCCGCCTCGTTCGCCGGCAAGGTCGCGGTGATCGACGGCGAGCGTCGCGTTACCTACGGCGAGCTCTACGACCGCTGCCGGCGCCTTGCTTCCGCGTTGGGTCGACGTGGCGTCGGGCGGCTCGACACGGTGGCGATCATCGCCCCTAACACCCCTGAGATGATCGAGGCGCATTATGCGGTGCCGATGTCGGGCGCGGTGCTCAATCCGCTCAACATGCGCCTCGACGCTGCGACCATCGCCTTCTCGCTCGATCACGGTGGGGCCAAGGTGATGCTGGTCGATGGCGAGTACGCGCCGCTGGTGGCCGAGGCGCTGGGGAAAGTTCGCAACAAGCCCTTGGTCGTCGACCTTCCGGCGCCGGGTGCGGGCGGCACGCGCGTCGGCGAGATCGATTACGAGACGCTGCTGTCCGAAGGCGATGCCGACTTCGCCTGGCAAGGGCCCGACGACGAATGGCAGTCGCTGTGCCTGCTGTACACGTCGGGCACCACAGGAGATCCCAAGGGCGTCGTCAACAGCCACCGCGGCGCCTATCTGCAGGCGCTCGGCAACGCCGTCACCTTCGGTCTGAACGCCGACAGTGTCTATCTGTGGACGCTGCCGATGTTCCACTGCAACGGCTGGTCCTATCCGTGGGCCGTCGTGGCCGCCGGCGGCACACAGGTCTGCCTGCGCAAGGTCGAGCCGGCGGCGATCTTCGCGCTGATCGCCGAGCATCGGGTCACGCATCTCTGCGGCGCGCCGATCGTGCTGTCGATGATCGCGCACGCACCGCCCGAGTTCCGCGTGCCGTTCTCGCATGGCCCGGTGCGCTGCGCGACCGGCGGTGCCGCGCCCTCCTCGACCATCCTCCGGACCATGGAAGACCTCGGCTTCAAGGTCACCCACCTCTACGGCTCGACCGAGTGCTACGGCCCGGGCACCGTTTCGCTCGCGCAGCCCGACTGGCCGGACCTGCCGACGGAGACGCGTTACGCGCGCATGGCGCGTCAAGGCGCCGCTCTCACCACGCTCGAGGAGGTGATGGTCGGCAATCTCGAGACGCGGCGCCCGGTGCCTCGCGACGGGACGACCATCGGCGAGATCATGATGCGCGGGAACACCATCATGAAGGGCTATCTCGCCAATCCGGAGGCGACCACGAGGACGCTCGAGGGCGACTGGTACCTGACCGGTGACCTTGGCGTCTGGCACGCGGACGGCGCGATCGAGATCAAGGACCGCTCGAAGGACATCATCATCTCCGGCGGCGAGAACATCTCGAGCCTCGAGCTGGAAGAGGTGCTGACGCAGCATCCCGCCGTCATGTTCGCCGCCGTCGTGGCGCGTCCCGACACGACCTGGGGCGAGACGCCGTGCGCTTTCCTCGAGCTGAAGCCCGCTTCGGAGGAACCAGGCGCGGAGGCGATGATCGCCTTCTGCCGCGAGCGGATGGCCCGGTTCAAGGTCCCGAAGACGGTGGTGTTCGGTCCGCTGCCCAAGACCTCGACGGGGAAGGTCCAAAAATTCGTCCTTCGTGAGAAGGCCGCGCAGCTATGACGGGTGCAAACGAGCCCGGCGCCGATCCCTTCGCAGCCGCCGCGTCCTCCTGGACGATGTCGATGGACGCGGTGAATGCTTGGACGCAGACATGGCAGTCGCTCCTCGCGAAGCGCGGTAGCCCTGCCGCGGAAATGATGATGGGCGCCGCCGGCACGCCCGCCGCGTGGCCGCAGGCGATCCTGCCGTTGATTGCCGAGATGCAGCAGGCGTTCGCGCTGCCGTGTTTCGCCGATCTACCGCGCCTCGACGAGGCACTGATGCCATCGCCGGCTTCAGCAGCCGAGATGACGCTGTTGATCCAGCAATATCTCGCCGCCGCGATGCCGGCATGGGTGAAGGCCAGCGAAGCTTTCCAGGCCGAGATCGCCGCCCGTCGAGCCAAGGGCGAGACGGTCGAAGTGGCGGACGGCATGGACGTCTGGAACAGCGTCCTCGACCGGACGCTGATGTCGTTCAACCGTTCCGGTGATTTCGCCGAGCTTCAGAAGCGCATGCTGCGGCTGACGATGCAGCAGAAGCAGGGGCACCGTAAACGCGCCGAGATGGTGGCCGAAGCGCTCGACATGCCGACCCGCACCGAGATGCTGGACGTCTACCAGCGTCTGCACGGCCTGATGCGCGAAGTGCATGCGCTGCGCGCCGAGGTGCGGGAGCTGAAGGCGCGACATCCCGACTGAGCGCGCGTTGCAACAGCGCGGGCAGCACGAAAATGCAGGGAGGCTGACATGACGCAGACGATGGCCTTGCCGGGGCTCAAGGAGCTGACGGAATTCAGCAAGCGCGCGGCCACGGCCGCCGCCATGCTGGGAGACATCGACTCCAACGAGGTCGACGTCGCGGCCACGCCGCGCACGAAGATCGTCGAGATCAACGGCCGCACGCTTTATCGTATCGACGTCGGCGAGCCGATGCGCGTGCAGACGCCGATCCTCGTCCTCTACGCGATGGTCGGCACCTGGCAGATCCTCGACCTGCAGCCGGACCGATCCTTCCTCCGCGGCCTCGCCGAGGGCGGCAGCACGGTCTACGTCGTCGACTGGGGCCACCCGACGCCGGCCGACCAGTTCGACGACTTCAGCGACCTCGTCGACGTCTATATCGACGGCTTCGTCGACGCGATCCGCGAGCGCCATCACATCGACAAGGTGAATCTCCTCGGCATCTGCCAAGGCGGCGTGCTGTCGCTCTGCTATACGGCCTTGCACGGCAACAAGATCCGCAACCTGATCACCTGCGTGACGCCAGTCGATTTCCATGCCGATCAGATCGACGAGCACGTCGACCGCGGCTTCATGAACGTGTGGACGCGCAACCTCGATCCCGACGACGTCGACCTGATGATCGATACGATCGGCAACGTGCGGGGCGGCGTCGGCGGCCTTGCGTTCTCGATGATGACGCCGTTCCGCAGCCTGTCGAAGTACAACCTCACGCTGATCGACGCCGGCCAGGACCGCGACAAGCTGATGAACTTCCTGCGCATGGAGAAATGGCTCGCCGATCGCCCCGACCATACCGGCGCCGCAGCGCGGCAATGGCTGAAGGACCTCTCCCAGGGCAACAAGCTCTATGCCGGCACCTTCGAGATCGGCGGCCGCAAGGTGGACCTCGGCGCGATCACCATGCCGGTCCTGAATTTTTATACCGAGACAGACCACATCATCCCGGCGCCCGCGACCAAGGCGATGGCCAAGATCATCGGCGCGAAAGACTATACGCAGGAGCCGATCGTTGGCGGCCACATCGGTGTCTTTGTCAGCCGCGGCCAGGCAAAGCTCAGCAATCAGGTTCTCGGTTGGTTGGAGTCGCGCTGAGGCTTCATAGGCTCGAGACGAGGTGGCCGCCGTCGGCGGCGACGATGCTGCCCGTCATGTAGCTTCCGGCATCCGACGCGAGCAGCAGGAGCGGCCCGTCGAGCTCGGCGGCCTGGCCGAGTCGACGCTGCGGGATCCGCTTGATCAGCGCCTTTCCCAGATCGGTTTCGAAGAAGGCGTCGTTCAGCTCGGTCTCGATGTAGCCAGGAGCCAGCGCGTTGACCCGAATCTTGTGGCGTGCCCATTCGAGCGCGAGAGCCTTGGTCAGCTGTATGACCGCTGCCTTCGAGACCGTGTACGGGGCCACGCCGCCTGCGACGCGCAAGCCGAGGATCGACGCGACATTGACGATGCTGCCACCTTGACCGTGTCGGACCATTCGCTTCGCGGTCGCCTGCGCCGTGAGCCAGACACCTTTGAGGTTGGTGTCGACCACACCATTCCAGTCGCTTTCATCGAGATCGATGGCAGCCTTCGTGATCGTCACGCCGGCATTGTTGATCAGCACTGCGACAGGACCGAAACGCGACTCGGCGGCATCGAGCGCTGCTTCGATACTGGCGGCGTCCGTCACGTCCATCTTCACCGCATGCGCTTGCCCACCCGCGTTTTCGACGCGTGATACCGTCTCGGCGAGGGCGTCGGAGCGCCGAGCGCCGAGACTGAGGACCGCGCCTGCTTTTGCAAGTGTGCCCGCGAAGTGGCGGCCGAGACCGCTCGACGCGCCGGTGACGAGCACGTGACGGCCGTTAAGATCGAAGAGAGCGCTCATATGACCTCCGGTCATTTTGCTGGCGATGAAGCGTGGGACCCCCATCGATCGTCGCCGCAAACGGAAACGGTAGCCTAGCCGCTGCCGTTTTCGAATATGTCGAAACGGCTAGTCGGTTGGAATATGGTTCTGAGGCTCCGTGTTGCGTACGCAGACCGAGCGCGGCAACATCGAAGAATCGGCGAGGTGATCAGCGGTGAAGATCAATCTGGAAATCGACTGCACGCCGCTGGAAGCGCGTCAGTTCTTCGGCCTGCCCGATGTGCAGCCCATGCAGACCGCCATGATGGCCGAGATGGAAAAGAATATGATGCGAGAGGCGCAGCGCTTCTCGCCCGAGGCGCTGATGCAGTTCTGGTTCTCGAGCGTGCCCCAGGGGGCCGAGTGGGTCCGCGGCCTGATGAGCACGATGCTGAACCAGGGGACGAACACCACGTCTTCGCCGCCGAAGGATTGACGGGCGCACGGCAGGCACGGCGACCGCCTGCGAGATTGAATTCGGAATTCCAAGGGAAGGCTATCATGCGTTTCATCTCGCGGCTCACTGCCTCTGGGTTGTTCGCCATTGCCTCCATGCTGGCGCTTGGCACTGCTCAGGCTCTGGACGGCAATCCCCAGAGCGCGCTGAATCATCCAGCCGACCCGTGCGCCCAATCGGTTGCTCTTTTAGAAGTCGCGCATCGCGGCGGATCGGCAACCGCAAGTTCGAGGCAACCCGAATCACAGCCCATCTCAGAAACGGCAGCACGCTCGAGAAGGCTCCAGCAACAGCACCTCGACCATGACCAGCGCTCTATCAGCGACGCCGGGACGACATGACCCTCGATGAGGTCAAGCGGGCATTTTACGCCGCTACGGCTGCAGCTGACGTCCAGCCTTCTCCCGTTCGCGCTTCTCCGCAGGGTCGCGGTGATGCAAGAGCAGCTTTCAAACCGCCCTTGCACTCTCCACTTAATCAAGCCCAGGCGGGGGTAGCCCTCATCGCCAAAGGCACGGGCGGCGGCTCGTCATCGTCATCGCGCTTGCTCCGTTGCCAAAGCGGTCGCTTACGCCAGCGCGTGAGGATCTCGGCGCTCCGCTGATCCGCAACGCGGCCGACCGCAAAAGTCTGCGGCAATCGTTCAGCAAGTTCATCGAGATCCTCGAGCGCCTTCAAGATCGAGGTCAGGCTGACAATCGCACCATTGTCGAGCCGACGCATGGTGGGCACCTCAGGCACCGTGCGCTCGTCAGAAGCCATGGCCGCAAGCAGCGCTCTCTTCTCTGCCAGCGACAAGCGAGGATCGGCCACCAATTCGTCAGGATGCGACAACTCCCTGCCGGCCGACGCCACTGAGATCAAGGTAGTCTGTTCAAGGTTTTTCATCTCCGTTTCTCCGCACAGAGCCCCCCGGCCAATGACCGGGGGGGCAATACCGCAGTTGAAAGAACGGTGAGATCAGGCGGCCACCAACCGTTCGGCCTCCGCGCGTTCCAGCTTCTGCTGGCTATTGTCCTGGCTGACCGAAGGCGCAGCTGGCGCAGCACCGATCTCGATCCGACGGGGCTTGAGCTGCTCCGGCACCTCGCGCACCAGGTCAATCGACAGCAGCCCGTCTTCGAGGCTGGCGCCGGCGACCTTAACATGCTCCGCGAGGCTGAAGGTTTGCTTGAAGCTGCGGCCGGCGATACCCCGGTGCAGTATGTTGCGGTCACCCTGCGTCGCAGCTTTCTGGCCTGTGACAAACAGGTTCACGCCGTGCTGTGTCAGCTCGATCTCGTCCTGTTTGAAGCCGGCAACGGCCATCGTGATGCGATACTCGTTTTCGCTTTTCTTCTCGATGTCATGGGGGGGATAATCGGGACGCGCAGCGCCCGCATCGAGCAGATCGAAGAGCCGGTCGAAACCGACCGTGGAGCGATAAAGCGGAGCAAAATCGTAGGTTCTCATAGCCACATTCTCCCTTGAGCAACATGGTGATGGGGACCGCCACAACGGGCAAAATCCCCTTGCGATCGAGCCGTTCTGGCCTCGATGGAAGATGAGCTAGGCGGCTCAAAAAGGGCCTTCAAGAGGTGTCGCAAAAAAAACTTCATCGAGCTTAGGCCCCTTGTCGGAAGGCCTCGAAATAGCGGACGGCAAGCCCTGAGGGCTGCTCCGCCGGGTGATCGTCTGGCGTCGGCTCGTCCGCTAGCTCTTCCCCCGCAGGAACTCGCAGGCCTTCGACACAACCACCGAGCCTTCGCCAACAGCGGAGGCTACGCGCTTGACCGAGCCGGCGCGGATGTCGCCCACCGCGAAAATGCCGGGGTGCGAAGTCTCGTAGGACGACGCGGCGCCCACCTCATAGCCGGTGCGCATGAACCCTTTATTTTTATCGTCCCTCCGGGACGGTGGAGATCGCGGCAGAGACGACGGCCGGTGCCAAGATCGTCCACCGGATGGGACCTGGCGGCACGCTGGGCGCGGTCGGGTTAATCATGGGCACGCCTTATGCGGCGACGGCGACGACGTTGACCCCTGTAACGGCATTCCGACTTGATCGAGAGGCAATCGCATCCGCGATCACTGCCCAACCGCGTCTGTCGGTGGGTCTTGAGTTCAGGGCGCGGCGCGGACAAGCCGCGATCAAAGCGACATCGCGGCCCACGAAAACGAACGCCACCTCGAACCAACCGACTTGTTTCTGGATCGTATCCGAAGCTTCGTCCACAAGTGCGCCGTCGGCGACCACTTCAGTGCCTCAGCTCCGTATTGTAGTCGGTCTGAGGGAGTCCATGAAGGTCCGCTTTGGAGAGGTGGCAGTGCGAACGTGTACGAGCGGGCGAGAAGCCGACTGACGGCTCGAGTTGGCCGAGAGCGGACGGTCCGCCGTCAAGCAACGAAAGCAAGAAGCTGACGCCTGGATCGGTTAGAGAATAGAGGCGACACGATTGGCTGTAGCCTTCGCCGAGAACGGGTTCTGTCCCGTCACCAGTCGGCCATCGACGACCACATTCGACACGAAAGGCACCAGAGCCTTCTCGTAATCGGCCCCTCGGCGCTTCATCTCCGCTTCGGCGTTATAAGGCATGTTTTTCGAGACGCCCGCCAAAACCTCTTCGGCCCACGAGAACCCGGTAAGGCGTTTGCTGGAGACGAGAAGCTGCCCGTCCGAGAGCTTCGTGTTGAGCAAGCCGCAGTAGCCGTGACAGACCGCCGAGACGACGCCACCGCGCTCCCAGATCGCGCGTGTGATCTGCTGCAATCCTTCGGAATTGGGAAAGTCCCACATCACGGCATGCCCGCCGGTGAAGTAGATCGCGTCGAAGTCGTCGGGATCGATCTCATCGGGTCGAGCGGTCGAGGCCAGCACGTCCATGCGCGACTTATCGGCGAGCCACGCCTTCGCTGAGGCGTCGAGCAGTGGCCACTTGAGAGCGCGCGGTTCGAGCGGCGACAGGCCACCCTTCGGGCTCACGATGCGCTGTTCGTACCCCTTGGCGGCAAACACGTCGTAGGCGTGCGTCAGCTCCGACAGCCAGAGGCCGGTCGGGTGAGACGGGTCGTCATAATGGGCGACGTTGCTGACAACGTTGAGGATGCGTTTGGCCATACTAGCGATCCCTTCCGCTAAAGCTTCGTCGGCATGTTCAGGACGATCTATGCGTCCTTGATGACGTCGAGTCGGAAGATCGTCGAGGCGCCAAGGCCGTCGAGCAGCTGGCTCATCGGACCACTGCCCCGCGTCAGTTTCACGTCTCGGGGGAACGTGCGCTGCGCGAACGACAAGGTGTTCGACTGCACCTTGGTCTGATGCCACGATCCGTCGACCATGTTGAGCATGGTCGTCGTGCCGAGGCGCGACTGAGGAGTCACCTGGCGCAGCGGCGGTGTCGAGACCTGGAGGACGAGATCAGATCCCCGTCCTTGTCATGCACGGAGATGATGATCAGATCGTCCCCTACGAGAACGCGGGTGTTCTTTCGGCAAAGCTCGCTAGGAACAGCACCCTGAAGATCTACAAGGGCTTCCCGCACGGCATGCCGACTACCAACGCCGATACGATCAACGCCGACCTGCTGGAGTTCATCCGCGGTTGATTACGGCGGGTGCCGCGGGATCACCGCGGCACCCCTCTCACCTATGGCGTCATCCCGCACGTTGCGCCACCCAGCGTCGGTATTGGCGGGCTCGCAAGGCATCGCTCATCTGCTGCGAGATCAGCGCCCATGCCGGTGACACCTTCGGGTCCGACGCCTTCCCCGCGCTCAGCTTGCGGAGCTGGAATTTGACCGCCGCCATGTTGGCGAGCGAAGCCAGCGGCTTGTTCTTCCAGGTGATCGGCGGAAGCGCAGGAGCGTTATCTTTGCCGAGACGCCACTCGCGCGGGAGGCTTGGGTCGATCGCCAGCGCCGTCCCGATGCCGACCATGTCGATGCCACTGGCGATCACCGCTTCGGCGACCGGCCGGCGGCGGATGCCGCCCGTCACCATCACCGGCATTTTGGCCACCGTCTGGATGTCGCGGGCGAACTCGACGAAATAGGCCTCGCGGGCGAGCGTGCGGCCGTCGCGCGCCTGCCCCTGCATCGCCGGCGCCTCGTAACTGCCGCCCGACAGCTCGACGAGGTCGACGCGCAGGTCGTTGAGAAGCCGCACGACCTCGCGGGCATCCTCGGCGCTGAAGCCGCCGCGCTGGAAATCGGCCGAGTTCAGCTTCACGGCCACCGCGAGGGTAGGAGCAACCGCCGCGCGGACCGCCTTGATGATCTCGATCAGGATGCGTGCACGGTTCTTGAGAGAGCCACCCCACCGATCCGTCCGCTTGTTGGCGAGTGGCGAAAGGAACTGGCTTAGTAGGTAGCCGTGGGCAGCGTGGATCTCGACGCCGGTGAAACCGGCTTCCTGCGCAAGGAGCGAGGTCCGCGCGAACCGCTGGATTACGTCGTCGATCACGTCCTCTGTCATCGCTTCAGGCATCGAGAAGTGCTTCGACATGTTCCCAAGCGCGAGCGGGATCGCCGACGGCGCCCAGGTCTTCTGCCCCAGGCTCGCGGGCATCTGGCGGCCGGGGTGGTTGATCTGCAGCCAGAACTGCGCACCGCCAGATCGGCCGATGGCGGCCCATCGCTTGAATCGGTCGAGATGCACGTCATCCTCGAGCACGACTCCGCCTGGGCCAGTCATTGCGCGACCATCGATCATGACGTTGCCGGAGATGAGCAGGCCAGCGCCCCCATTTGCCCAGGCTCGGTAGAGCCGCATGAGCTTCTCTGACGGCGCTTGGTCGGCGTCGGCCATGTTCTCTTCCATGGCCGCCTTGGCGATGCGGTTCGGAATGCTCGAGCCGCTGGAAAGTGTGAGGGTCCTGAACAGGTCCATTTGACGCCTCTCAGGACGGCATCGCCCGTGAGGTTAGAGTTAACTTTAATGTTTGGACGCGCTTTGCCGTCGCGGCCGGCGGCCCTGCCTTTAGCGCAATAGAGCTGCGAGGAGCACGTCGGCGGCGCGGCCGAAGGGCGCGCGCACCGTGCTGGTCAAGTTCCACTTGCTCTGGGTGAAGACACCCTTGTTGTGGCTGAACGCTCGAAACCCTTCCTCGCCGTGGTAGGCGCCCATCCCGCTCCCTCCGATGCCGCCGAAGGGCAGGTCGTCGACGGCGCAATGCAGCAGCGTGTCGTTGACGGTGACGTTGCCGCTCGTGGTGCGGGCGAGGATGTTGTCGATGACAGCCGGCTTGTCGCTGAACACGTAGAGGGCGAGGGGGCGCGGGCCGGCATTGATCCGGGCGATCGTCTCCTCGACTGTGCGGTACGGCAGGACAGGTAGAATCGGCCCGAAGATTTCCTCCTGCATCACCTTCATCTCCGGCGTCGCGCCGAGGATGAGCGTCGGCACGAGCGTCCGCGTCCGGCCCGCCCCGGGCGCGGTGCCGATTTCGACGATCTTCGCCCCCTTCTGCTGCGCGTCCTCAATCAATCCGACCAGGCGGTCGTAGTGGCGCTGGCTGATGATCGAGCCATAGGCCTTGTCGCTCCCGCCGGCCGGATAGGCCGCTTTGGTCGCCGCGGTGAAAGCCGCAACGAAGGCGTCGAGATCGGCCTCGTGGACCAGGGCGAAGTCCGGAGCGATGCAGGTTTGACCGGCATTGCTGAGTTTGCCGAAGACGATGGACTTGGCCGCTTTCAACGAGTCGAAACCTTGGTCGACGATGACCGGCGACTTGCCCCCGAGCTCGAGAGTTACGGGCACGAGGTTCTTGCTCGCCGCCTGCATCACCGAGCGACCGACGCCGGTGCTGCCGGTGAAAAGCAGGTGGTCGAAGGCGAGTTCCGAGAATGCAGCGCCGACCTCGGGGCCGCCGGTGACGACGGCGACCTCGTCGCTGGCGAAGATGTCGCCGAGCAGCGTGGCGAGCAGCGCCGAGGTCTTCGACGTGTACTCGGACGGCTTGATCATCGCGCGATTGCCGGCGGCGAGCGCCGTCGCCAGCGGGATGAGGGACAGGCTAGCGGGGTAGTTCCACGGCGCGATGATGCCGATGACGCCGAGGGGCTGCGTGAGGATCTTCGCCGTGCCCGGGCGGAACTGCAGCGCGACGTGCCGCGCCTTCGGCCGCATCCAGCGGCGCAGGTGCGCGCACAGATAGTCGATGCCGCCGACGATCGGCATGATCTCCATCAGCGCCGTCTCGTAGGTCGAGCGATTGCCGAAGTCGGCATGAATCGCCGCCTCGATGTCCTTGCGTCGGGCGAGAATGGCCTTCCTCAACGTCGCGAGATTTGCGATGCGCGCCTCGTATGAGGGCGCGCCGTCGCGGAGGAAGGCCGCGCGCTGGCTCTCCAGGACCGAGGACAGATGAATGTCTTTGGCGACTTCGACGTGGACGTTCATGGCGGGCTCCCGGGCTGAATGGCCGGCTGGAAGTTGACAGCGCCCACATAGGCGCTGATGTTGACGCTGTCAATATGTCACGCTACTTAAACGACTATGATGGCAAACAGCGCGACAACCCTCCCGACGTCCCGCAACTACCATCACGGCGACCTGCGCCGTACGCTGATCGACGCCGCGATGGCTCTCGTTACGGAAGAGCAGAATTGGGATTTCTCGCTTCGCGAGGTCGCGCGCCGCGCCGGCGTGTCCCACAACGCCCCATACAATCACTTCCCCGAAAAGCTGCACCTGCTCGATGCCATCGCCGCCGCCGGCTTCGAGGCGCTCGAGCGCGAGATGCGGTCGGCGATCACCGGCCGTGACGACGGCAAGGCGGCTATCCGAGCGATCGCGCAGGCTTACATAGCCTTCGCGACGAGCAACCCGGCCCTCTATCGATTGATGTTCGGCCCCGAGTTCGCGCGACCGGATTTTTGCGCGAAGGCTGCAGAAGCTGCCGGCGAGAGCGCCAAAAATGTCTTGCGCGAAGTGATCGTCTGCGGGATCGCCGACCGCCGCTTCGATGTCCCGGACGACACTACATCGATCGAAATGGCGATCCTGTCGTGTTGGTCCATCGTTCACGGACTGGCAATGCTGATGATCGACGAGACGGCCGAAAAGACGGCGCCGCTCGACGAGCTTGTCGGGGCGGTAATGCGCCCTTTTTTAAAAGGCCTATGCCGACGCTGACGAGGTTGCCTGTCCGCTCTGGAGGACCTTCGAGAACGCTTTGAGCGACCGCCTTTGGTGGATTTCGTTGAAGAAGTGCCGTTTGGTGCCGGCAAGGGGCTGCGGTCTCAAGCAGCCAGCGCGCTGCCGCGAGGCACCGTGACCTTCTCAGGTTGGAAGCGGCGGACAGGTCGGAACGAGCTTGGCGAGCTTCCTGAGGTTTTGAGCGGTGGCTGCTAGGTGGAACTCGTCGCGGGCTCCGTACGGTCCCCTCAGTCGTAGTCGATCGAGCTTCAAGATGCGCTTGAGGTGCGCGAACAGCATCTCGATCTTCTTACGCTGCTTGCGAGACGTGTAGCCTTCATCCGATGCGCCGATGTCGCGCGCCATGTCGCGAGCGCCTTCATAGATCGAACGCGGGACCTTGCGTGCCGGCGCATTCGGACAGCACCGGGGCTTGAGAGCGCACACGTCGCAATCATATTTGCTGGCGCGGTACATCAGCGTCGCGCCGTCGTTGACCAGCGTGCCCTTACAGAAGAGCGTCTTGCCCGCCGGGCAAGTGTAGACGTCGCCGCTGTGATCGTAGGTGAAGTCGGCGCGCGAGAAGGTGCCGTCGGTCCTGGCCGATTTGTCGAAGACGCTGACGTGCGGCTCGATACCCTGCTCGTAGACGAGCCATCCGAGCATCTCCGCCGAACCATAGCTGCTGTCGGCGACGAGCCGCGCCGGATAGAGATCGAAGCGATCCCTGGCGCGCTCGATCATCCGCTTGGCGGCTGTCACCTCTGCCTGGCGGATCGCCGTTGTCGCCTCGACGTCGACGATGATCGCGTTGTCGAGGTCGATGAGATAGTTGGTCGCGTAGGCGAAGAAGGCGAGACCGCCGTTGGCGCCCGTCCAGCGTGCGGCCGGATCGGCCGGCGAGATGAACTTCGGCACGACAGGAGTGGCAGCGCCGAATGCGGCATCATCGAGCGTGGCGAGATATTCTTGCGCTGCCCGGCTTGCAGCCCCCGGCGGGAGGCCCGCAGCGCCTTCGACGCTGTTTTGCCTGTTGGCATCGGCCTTGATCAGGCTGCCGTCGACTGCGAAGCCTTCGCCGCCGACAAGACCTTCTTCGATGCACCGCGCGAGCACGGTCTCGAACAGCCGACGCAAGAGATCGCTGTCGCGGAAGCGGCCGTGACGGTTCTTGGAGAAGGTCGAGTGGTCGGGTACACGGCCCTCGAGGCCGAGCCGGCAGAACCAGCGATAGGCCAGGTTCAGATGCACCTCGTCGCAGAGCCTGCGCTCGGAGCGGATGCCCAGGCAGTAGCCGACAATCAGCATCCGGATCATCAGCTCGGGATCGATCGAAGGGCGCCCCAGCTCACTGTAGAACGGCGCGAGCTCGCGACGCAGATCGCCCAGGTCGACGAAGCGGTCGATCGACCGCAGGAGGTGATCTTGCGGCACATGGGCGTCGAGGGAGAAGTTGTAGAACAGAGCGCCTTGCTCGACTTGCCGCGGCCCCATCATCGACTCAGTCTCCTCGTGCGAGACCAAGTGAATCAGCACGAATGCTGCCGTTCAAGCGCCGACTTTTTCAACGAAATCGGCGCAAAGCCGACAGGCCCAAAATGTCACCTTTTTCCAACGCTTCACCTAAATCCGCGCAGTCACAATTGCGGACAGGGCGTCGATCCGAAAAGCTTGGGCGACCACACCGTCGTGGTCGAGGAGCGCTGACGATCATGAAATCGAGCTTTGTTTTGGGGGCATTCGCCCTTTCTCTGACGATATCCAACGCCATGGCCGCCGACTTGCCGGTCAGTGCCCCGCCGCCTGCACCGGTGGCCGTGGTTGCCGATCCCATCGCCCCGATCGGGGCCGTGATCACCACCGTGGTCGATGGCGTGATCGTCGCACCGCTTACGGCAATCGGGACGATCTTCCAGCCTGCGCCGCCGCCGCCGGCACCCGTTGTTGCCCGCTACTGATAGGTCCCGGCGAGCACCTAAGCTGCTTCCATGTACCGCCCCGGTTTGCTGGGGCGGTCTTCTCTTGAAGCGGGCGGCTGATTTTCCTGCCGGTTCCCTCGCCCGATTGTAACGGGGCCGGCGATCGTCGGGGTGTCCAGTCGAAGGTCGGTCTGCGCTCGCGACCTCATTCAGTGCGAACTCTCCTGGCTATGTCTGGACGCATCGAGACGAACCGCGACAAGCGGCGGATCACCACGGAGAGGGAGCCCATGGGAGGACCGTGCATGCGCCTGCGCGCGACGTCGCGGTCGTCCGGCCGATGAGCGGGGACGTTCGCCTCGTCCTCTCCGCGGTGCTCGGCATCGTCGCGGCGATCGCGTTGATCGTGCGGGCGCGCTTCCATCCCTTCCTGGCGCTGCTGTGCGGCGCCTTCCTGGTCGGCCTGTTGGCCGGACTGCCGATGGCCGACACCGCCAAGGCGGTGGAGAAGGGCGCCGGCGACGTGCTCGGCGGCACGGGGCTCGTCGTCGCCCTCGGGCTGTCGCTCGGCGCCATGCTGCAGCTCTCCGACGGTGCCGGCGCCCTTGCGCGCGCGGCGCTGCGCCTCTGCCGGCCGGCGGCCGCGCCGTGGGTCAGCATGGCGGTTGCGCTGCTCATCGGCCTGCCGCTGTTCTTCGAGACCGGCGTGGTGCTGCTGCTGCCCATCGCCGCCGCCGCGGCGGCGCGGATGGCGGATGGCGACGACGAGGCGACGGTCCGGCTGCGCCTCATGCTGCCGGCGTTGGCCGGCCTGACCACCCTTCACGCGCTGGTGCCCCCGCATCCCGGGCCGCTGCTCGCCGCCGCCGCGCTGCACGCCAATGTGGCGCGCACGATGCTCTACGGGATCGCGATCGGCATCCCGACCGCGATCCTCGCCGGCCCGCTCTTCGCGGCCTTCGTCGCGCGTCGGATCGGCCGCTCGGCGCCGGTCCTCGAGGCGGTCGCCGCGCCGCTGGTGACGGCGCCGGGCGTCGGCCGCGCTCTGTGCAGCGTGCTCCTGCCCGTGGGGCTGATCGCGACCGGCCAGCTCGGTGGGGACGCCGCGGCCATCCTGCCACCCGCCATCGCCCCCCTTGTCGGCCGGCTGGGCGCCTTGAGCGACCCGGTGCTGGCGATGGTCATCGCCAACCTCGCCGCGCTGCCGCTGCTGTTCGGGCGGCGCCTGGCGGAGAAGGCCATCCAGGCCGGTATCTGGGCGGAGGCGATGAAGCCGGCCGGCGCGATCATCCTGGCGATCGGCGCGGGCGGCGCGCTCAAGCAGGTCCTGGTCTCGGCGGGGCTCGCCGACCTGCTGTCGCATCTGGCGACGCATGGCGGCATCCCGCCGCTCGTCATGGCGTGGGCGATCGCGGTCTGCATCCGTCTTGCCACGGGCTCGGCGACCGTCGCCACCATCACGGCCGCCGGCGTCATGCCCGGCGTGGTCGCCGCCACGGGCGCTTCGCCCGAATGGACCGTGCTGGCGATCGGCGCCGGCTCGGTCTTCTTCTCGCACGTCAACGATCCCGGCTTCTGGCTGGTGCGCAGCTACCTTGGTGTCAGCACGGCGGACACCTTCCGCACCTGGTCGGCGATGGAGACCCTCGTGTCGGTGATGGGACTCGTTCTCGTCCTGGCGGGAAGCAGCCTGCTGCACGGCTGATGCCGCAAGCGGGGAAAGTTTGTCCCCACATTATGGGAGCTCTGCGTTGAGCACGCAGCTTTCCTTCCGTGACAGCCGATGCCGAGACGGCATCGACACTGCCGTAAGGGCAATGGAGCCGACCCAACGGCCCGCAATGGCCGAGGGGCGTGGGGATCGACGCGGTTCTGCAACCTGAAGTGCAGGATGGACGGGACCCCCGATCGCTACTAGCTTAGACGAGGCGCTCGCTGGCGCTTTGAATGCCCGGCGAACGTTTTCGTTTGTTGCAATGTCGATTGGCGCGTGTGGCGCCGACAGGAGCGACGTCGTGGTCACTTTGAACCTCAATGGCGAGGTGCGTCATGTGGACGTACCCGAGGATATGCCCCTGCTTTGGGTCCTGCGCGATGTCGCGGGGCTGACGGGCACCAAGTTCGGATGCGGCATCGCCCAATGCGGCGCCTGCACGGTCCATGTGGATGGCGAGGCCGTCCGCTCCTGCCTCTATCCCGTCGGCGCGCTCGGCGACAAGAAGATCGTGACGATCGAGCATGTCGGCGAATCGCCCGCCGGTGCGAAGATCCAGAAGGCCTGGCTCGACAAGGAAGTCGTCCAGTGCGGCTATTGCCAGTCGGGACAGATCATGTCGGCGACCGCGCTTCTGCAGAAGGTCGCGAAGCCGACCGATGCGGATATCGACGAGGCGATGTCCGGCAACATCTGCCGCTGCGGCACCTACGTCCGCATCCGCGACGCCATCCACGCCGCTGCGGAGGCCTGAGCCATGCCGATCAACGAGCTGAAGGCGCCGTCGCGGCGCTTCGTGCTGCAGGCCGGCGTTCTCGCCGGCGGCGGCCTGGTCCTCGGGTTGCGCCTGTCCGGCCGCGCCGCTGCCGACGATGCCGGCGCGTTCATGCCGAACGCCTTCGTCCGCATCGATCCCGCCGGCAATGTCACGCTGATCGCGCCGCACACCGAGGTGGGGCAGGGCATCGACACCGCGCAGGCGATGCTGGTGGGCGAGGAGCTCGATGTCGGGCTCGACCAGATCAAGGTCGTGCCCGCGCCGCCGGACATCAAGAAATACGTCGATCCGCTGCTCGGCGATCAGGCGACCGGCGGCTCGGCCTCCGTGCGCGGGGATTGGGAGCGGCTGCGCAAGGCCGGCGCCACCGCGCGCGCCATGCTTGTGAGCGCTGCCGCCACCAAGTGGAATGTCGACCCGCAGAGCTGCAGCGTCGAACGTGGTGTGATCTCCCACCAAGCGAGCGGCCGCTCCCTGAAGTTCGGCGACGTCGCGACCGACGCCGCCAAGCTCCCCGTCCCGCAGGACGTCAAGCTGAAGTCGCCGGCCGACTTCAAGCTGCTCGGCACCAGCGCCAAGCGCATCGACACGCCGGCCAAGGTCAACGGCACGGCCGTCTTCGGCATCGATGCCAAGGTCGACGGGATGAAAATCGGCACGCTGGCGCTCGTGCCCGTCGTCGGCGGTAAGCTCACCAGCATGGACGAGGCCGCGGCGCGAAAAGTGCCGGGCGTGCATGACGTCGTGCGCGTCGGCGACGAGGCCGTCGCGGTGATCGGCGACCACATGTGGGCGGCCAAGCAGGGCCTGGCCGCCCTGGCGCCGGTCTGGTCCGCCGGGCCGAACGGCACGACGACGCTGAAGGACATCGTCGCCGACATGGACCAGGCCTCGCAGAGCCAGGGCGTCGTCGCCAAGAAGGAGGGCGATGCGGAAGCCGCGATCGGCAAGGCGGCGAAGACGCTGTCGGCCGTCTACCAGATGCCGTTCCTGTCGCATTCGCCGATGGAGCCGTTGAACTGCACCCTGCACATCCAACCCGACAAGGCGGAGATCTGGGTCGGCACGCAGGTGCCGGTGCGCGCGCAGAAGGCGGTCGCCGACGCCACCGGCCTGTCGCCGGACAAGGTGACGGTGAACAACCTCTACATGGGGGGCGCCTTCGGCCGTCGCCTCGACATCGACAGCATCGAGATCGCCGCCAAGATCGCCAAGGGCCTCAGCTACCCGGTGAAGCTGATCTGGACCCGCGAGGAGGATCTGCGGCACGATTACTATCGTCCGTATTACTACGATCGCCTGAGTGCCGGTCTCGATGCCGACGGCAAGCTCGTCGGCTGGACGCATCGCGTCACCGGCTCGTCGGTGATGGCGCGCTGGTTCCCCGGCGGCTTCAAGAACGGGCTCGATCCCGACGCGGTCGAGGGCGCGGCGGAGACGCCTTACGACGTCCCGGCGACCTTCGTGGACTATGTCCGGCACGAATCGCCGAACATGAACACCGGCTGGTGGCGCGGCGTCGGGCCGACCCACAACGTCTTCATGGTCGAGAGCTTCATCGACGAGATCGCGGCGGCCGCCAACCAGGATGCCGTGGCGTTCCGGCGCCCGCTGCTGGCCAAGAACCCGCGCGCCCTCGCCGTGCTCGAGCTCGCGGCGCAGAAGTCGGGCTGGGGCTCGCCGCTACCGGCGCACCACGGCCGCGGGGTCGCGCTGCAATTCGCGTTCGGCTCCTACGTCGCCGCCGTCATCGAGGTCGAGGTGACGCCACCGGGCGAGATCCTGCTGCGGCGCGCGTCGGTGGCGGTCGATTGCGGAATGACGGTTAACCCGGACACGGTGATCGCCCAGATCCAGGGCGGCCTGATCCTCGGGCTCAGCACGGCGATGTACAACGAGATCACGCTGACCGGCGGCGCGATCGAGCAGAGCAATTTCCACGACTATCGCGCGCTGCGCATCAACGAGGCGCCGAAGATCGAGGTGTTCCAGATCCGCAACGGGGAGAAACCGGGCGGCATCGGCGAGACCGGCACGGCGATCGCCGCGCCGGCGCTCGGCAACGCGATCGCCGCCGCAACGGGCCAGAGGCTGCGTAAGCTGCCCTTCGCGCCCGGCCTGAGGGGAGCCTGACCATGCGTAGGCATCTCCTCGCGCTCGCTTTCGTGCTTGCCGCGCCTTCGCTCGCGGCGGCGCAATCGGATCAGGTCGCCCGCGGCGAATATCTCGCGAAGGCCGCGGATTGCGTGGCCTGCCACACGGCGCCGGGCGGGACGCCCTTCGCCGGTGGCCGGCCCTTCAAGCTGCCGTTCGGCGTGCTCTACTCGCCGAACATCACGCCCGACGAGAAGACCGGCATCGCCGGCTACAGCGACGACGCGTGGCTCGCGATGATGCACAAGGGCGTCGGGCGCGCCGGGCATCTCTATCCGGCGATGCCGTACACCTCCTACACGGCGATGACGGACGACGATGCGCTCGCCATCAAGGCCTATCTGACGAGCCTCAAGCCTGTCGCGGCGAGCGTGCCGGAGAACCAGATCGGGTTCCCGTTCAACCAGCGCTGGGGTCTCGTCTTCTGGAACCTGGTCAACAATCCCAATCGGCGATTCACGCCGGCTGCGGACCAGTCCGACGCCTACAATCGCGGCGCCTACCTCGTGAACGCGCTCGGCCATTGCGGCGAGTGCCACACGCCGCGCACCCTGACGCTGGGGCTGAAGAGCAGCAAGCCGCTGGCCGGCGAGGAGCAGGCCGACTGGCAAGCCTACAATCTCACGAGCGACCGCGTGGCCGGGCTCGGCGCCTGGAGCGACGACCAGCTCGTCGAGTACCTCTCGACGGGCAAGGCACCGGGCCACGGGCCGGCGTCGGGCCCGATGGCCGAGGCGATCGAGCATAGCCTCAGCGGCCTGAAGCCCGTGGACATCAAGGCGATCGTCACCTACCTGCGCGGTGTCCCGGCCCAGAAGGATGGGTCGCCGGTGCCGGCATCGGACGCCCAAGCGCCGGCCACCGAGGGCCTCGGGCAGCGGCTGTTCGTGCAGGCGTGTGCCGGCTGCCATCTTCCCGACGGCAACGGGCGTCAGTCCGCCTGGGCGGCGCTTGCCGGCTCGCACACCACGCGCGACCCAGAGGGGACGAACCTCGTGCAGGTGCTGATCAAGGGAAGTGAGATCCACACGGCCCAGGGCCAGATGTTCATGCATCCGTTCACGGGCGCCTATTCGGACGCGGAGCTCGCTGCCATCGCCAATTACGTGCAGCACCAGTTCGGCGGGATCACCGGCGCGGTGACGCCCGAGCAGATCAGCAAGGCACGCGCTGCCTCGCCGCCGACGCCGGCCAAGCCGTCGACGTAAGTCACGGGTCCTGCGGATGCGAGAGGCGCCAGAACGCTTCCGCCTTCTGCAGGATCTCGGGACGGTCCTGGAATTCCAGGAAGGATGGTGGGGTGGCAAAGCAATAGGTCTTGCCGTGCCCGTCCGACCAATGGACCTCGCACGTGGTGGCGATGGGCGCGTGCGCGGAAAGCCCCACCGGGTCCTCGTTGTCGAACGCGCCGATGCGGCGTGACCTCCGCCGCCTGCGCGCCGAAGTTCACGGATAGGCTGATCGACAGGGCGATAGCCCGCCGACGCGGGCACGACGAGCGGCGCATTGCCGTTGTCGATCGCCTTCTCGTCACGGATTCGATCCGGCTGATGAACGAGGCCCCGAGCCCGCTCGTCCTGCAGACGATCGCGGTGCAATATCGCGCGGTGCGCCATGTCCGCATCGCGGTGCGCGATGCGGACGGCCAGCTCGTCGGCGGCTCCGCGGCTGGCGCGCCGGTCGCCGACGATACGCCCGCGCCCTGGTTCGCCAAGCTCGTCGCGCCGCCGCCGCGCGCGGAGATGGTCCCGATCCTGCGGCACGAGCGCATGATCGGCAACGTGTCCATCTTCTCGCAGCCGGCCGACGAGATCGGCGAGGCCTGGAACTACGCCGAGCCGCTGTTCGTCGCTGGCTTCGCGCTCAACATGGCGGCGCTGCTTGCGCTGTACCTTCTCTATGGCCGCGTGCTGGCTCCGCTGGCGGCGCTGGCGAAGGGCCTCGAGGCGCTGCAGGGCGAGCGCTACGACGTGCGGCTGCCGCTGCCCTGGCTGCGCGAGCTGGCCTCGCTCACCACGCACTTCAATCGAACGGCGGAGACTCTGGCCCGCACCAGCGAGGGCAACCGCCTGCTCAACCGCAAGCTCCTCACCGCGCAGGACGACGAGCGGCGACGCATGGCGCTCGAGCTGCATGACGAGGTCGGCCCGTGCCTGTTCGCGCTCGATGCCAATGCCTCCTCGATCGTCGAGCGGCTCAAGGTGACGAAATCGGCGCCGGTCGGGCGGCTTCCATGGCGCCTCGCGATCAGGCCTTGAGGGATCTTCAGCCGCGCGCGGGGTGAAACCCCCAAAAGAGGCCGGCGACGAGCCCGATGAGCGCACCGCACGGCACGCAGACGAGCATCTCGCGCATCCCGTAGGTGCCGTCACTGCGCGGATGCAGCTGCATCACGGCAAGCGCCACGGCGATACCGGCGATCACCCCAAGGACGAGGCCTCCGATCGCACCGACGACAACCCAGATGGCGCGCAAAGTGACCCCGCAGCCCGAACAGATGCTGTGCCTGACCGAACACCGGCGCGATTGCAAGCGTCCTGCAATCAGGGCGATCACCAGGGGACCGTACGGCCGCGGTAATCGAGATAGCGCAGCCCGGGGTGTCCGAGCTGCGACAGTAGAACGTCGACGAGGCTCGGGACGCTGTCCTCGATGCCGAGCGGTGCCTTCGCACCGCCTAACGCGGTGCGGACCCAGCCGGGCGCCATCAGCACCATCGCGCGCGGGTTGTTGGCGTGGCGCGCCGCGAAGCTCCGCATGAACGTGTTCAGCGCCGCCTTGCTGCCTCTGTAGACTTCGCGCATCCCGGTCTCGTTGTTGGCGACGCTGCCCTGTCCAGACGACATCACCCCGATCAGGCCCGTCGGAGGCACGAGATCCTGCAGGCGTTCGACCACGCGCAGCGGGCTGAGCGCGTTCGTCACCATGACGCGCACGAACTCGTCGGTCGTCACGTCTCCGATCGTCTCGCGCTCGTCGTTGGCGGTGCCGGCGTTGACGAAGAGGATGTCGAAGAGCCGGCCCGACAGGCGGTCGCGCAAAGCCGCCACCTGATCCGGCACGCAGATATCCACGATTTCGATCTCGACCCGACCGTCTGACTGATCCGCGAGGTCGTGCAACGCGGTCCGGGTTGTTCCGCCCCTCACCGTGCCCACGACCTTCCATCCCTTCTTCAGGCATTCGGCCGCCATCGCATGCCCGAGGCCGCGCGAGGCGCCGATGATGATGATCGTCTTGTCGAGATTGTCCGACGCTCGTGGCGACATGGCGAAAATCCTTGATGTTCGATGGCGTCTCACATGATCGATCCGGTATGCGGGCGCCAGACGCATCGCAAGCAAAGATGTGTTGCATCTGACGCCATGTATCCGTGGTACGCTCCGCGCCGATGGAAGCCGTGGACCTCAACCTGCTCGTCGCGTTGGACGCGCTGCTCGCCGAGACCAGCGTGACCGGCGCCGCGCGCCGCCTCGGCCTCAGCGCCTCGGCCATGAGCCGGACGCTGGCGCGGCTTCGGCTCGCGACGGGGGACCCGCTGCTGGTGCGCGCGGGGCGCCACCTCGTGCCGACGCCGCGCGCCGCCGCGCTGCGCGACCAGGTGAATGCGCTCACGCGCGAGGCGCAGATGGTGCTGCGCCCGGCCTCGGCGGAGCTCGACCTCGCCTCCCTCGCGCTGACGTTCACGATCCGCGTCAGCGAGGCGTTCATGGCAAGCCTCGCGGCACCGCTCGTGACCGCAGTCACGGCCGCCGCGCCCGGCGTCCGCCTGCGTTTCGCGCCCAAGCCAGACAAGGACGCGGGTCCGATCCGCGACGGCACGATCGATCTCGAGATCGGCGTGCTCGGCACGAATGCGCCGGAGGTGCGCACGCAGACGCTGTTCCGCGACAGCTTCGTCGGCGTGGTCAGGGTCGACCACCCGCTCCTGAAGGGCCGCATGACGCCCGAGCGCTACGCCGCCTGCGGGCATGTCGTGGCGTCGCGGACGGAGCGGTTCACCGGGCCTGTCGACGAGGCGCTCGACGCGCTCGGCCTGCGGCGGACGGTGGTGGCCGTGGTGCCCGGCTATCCCGATGCGATCCGGATGGCGCGCTTCTCGGACCTCGTCGGCCTGGTGCCGCGCTCCTGCCTCGGCAGCGACGCGCCGGGCAGTGCCGTTGTCGCCGAGGGCGTCAGGTCCTTCGAGCTGCCGGTGCGCACGCCGGAGATCGCGATTTCCGCGATGTGGCATCCGCGCATGGACAACGATCCGGTCCACCGCTGGCTGCGCGCCCTGGTCACGTCCGTCTGCAGGGCGGCCTATCTCTCTCGCTAGGGCCGTATTCGGGCCGACGGGTGCCCCACCTTGGACCCGCGCCTCGTGACGCCCTATAAAGAGGCCACCTTTCCCGAGAGGACGACAGATGGCCGATGAGAGCGCGCACGCGGATCCCGCACCTCAGTCGCACGAGGTGAAGGCGGCCGCCAAGCTCGCGCCCAAGGATGCGATCATCGAGGCCTTGATGGAGCTCGCCGGCGAACGCACCTGGGAGGACATCACGATCACCGATGTCGCCACCCGCGCCAACCTGTCGCTCGCCGACTTCCGCGATGCCTTCCCGTCGAAGGGCGCGGTGCTCTCCGCCTTCTCGCGCAAGATCGACCGCGTCGTGCTCGACGGCACAACCGACGACCTGATGAGCGAGCCGGCCAAGGAGCGGCTGTTCGACGTGCTGATGCGCCGGCTCGACGCACTGGCGCCCTACAAGCTCGGGCTCGAGGGCATCTTCGAATGGGTGCAGCGCGCCCCGATGGCGGCCGCCTCGATCAACCGGCTCGAGGTCAACTCGATGCGCTTCATGCTGGAGGCGGCGGGCATCGAGTCCGAGGGGCCCGTCGGCGCGGTGAAGATCCAGGGGCTCGTGCTCGTGTGGACGCGCGTGTTGCGCAGCTGGTTGCGCGACGACGATCCCGGCCTCGCGCCGACGATGGCGCTGCTTGACAAGGAGTTGACCCGCGGCGGCAAGATCGTCTCGCGCGTCGACGACGTGAACCGGCTCGCCTCGCCGCTGTTCTCGCTCGCCCGCGCGATGTTCGAGCGCCGGCCGGATTATCCGCGCGAGACGCACAAGAAAGAGGATGAGCCGGCGGGGTTCTGAGGGCGGCCCCGTCACCTGTGGGCGACCGGGTTTCGGGCGATCGTCCCGGGCTTTTCCGGTGTAAGCTCGGCCTAGCCGCTCAAGGGATCACGATGCAGCTTCGCCGTCTTGCCCTCGCGCTCCTGCTCGCCGGCGGCGCCTGTCCCGCCGCGGCCCAGGATCGCGGCACGATGGGGCCGCGCGACTTGGCGCCGCTCGCCGACCCCGGCGATCCCGGCGACGCGGCCAAGGAGGTCTTCGGGCGCGAGCTCGAGCCGTCGGCGGGGGCGCCGCATGTCTACGGCTTCTATTCGCGGGGCTGCATCGCCGGGGCGCAACCGCTGCCGCAGGATGGGCCCGACTGGCAGGTCATGCGGCCCTCGCGCAACCGCTTCTACGGCCACCCGGTGCTGCTCGCCTTCATCCAGCGCCTCGCCCACCGCGTGCACGACACTACGCGCTGGCCCGGCATTCTCATCGGCGACATGGCGCAGCCGCGCGGCGGCCCGATGCTGAACGGCCACGCCTCGCACCAGATCGGCCTCGACGTCGACGTCTGGCTGCGGCCGATGCCCGAGCACCGGATGCCGCGCCAGGAGCGCGAGTTCTCGAACTCGCTGATGGTCGTGCGCAACGATCGCAAGGACGTCGATCCGCGCTACTTCAACCCGGATACGATGCAGGTCATCAAGGACGCGGCGACCGACCCGGAGGTGCAGCGCATCTTCGTCAATGCCGCGATCAAGCGCGCCATCTGCCGCGAGGCGCACGGCGACCGCTCGTGGCTCGAGAAGGTCAGGCCGATGTTCGGCCACGACTACCATTTCCACATCAGGCTGTTCTGCCCACCAGGCGAGACAGGGTGCCAGCCGCAGGCGGAAGTGGCCTCGGGCGACGGCTGCGACGCGACGCTGCAGCGCTGGTTCCAGCCCTCGATCCTGCATCCGCCGCCGCCGAAGAAGCCGCCGTTCCCACGGCCGCCGCTCACCATGGCCTTCATGGGCGAGGCCTGCCGCGCGGTCGCCGCCGCGCCGGGGCAGCAGTACGGCGAGCGCTGAGCGTACCACCCCGCAACCAACGGGTGGTCCATTCGGTCAGGCCGCGGTGCGCTGCCCCGGATCGCGCGGCAGGGATTTTGCTGACTGTGGTGGTCGCGCCCCAGCAGTGCGGAGACAAACTTGACGAACCAGAACGCCGGCCAACAGCCGACCCGCCCGATGGTGAGCGGCATCCAGGCGCCGCACGCGATCCACGGCATCGACTCGGCGTATGTCGAGCTTCTTGCGCGCCTTGCGCTCGGCGGCGGGATTCTCACACCGTTCGAGACGCGCGAGATCTGCGCGGCGATCGTCGCCCACATCGAAGGCAGATAGCAGGGCATCTCATCCGAGGCCGTCGAGATCCTGCCGAGGCAGGCGATCGGCCTCGCTAGGTCAGCCCGAGTGCCATCGCATCAGCTGCCATCAGCTGCCATCTTGATGGCAGATGTTCGCCCTGTTATGGAAAACAATGGCCGAGCCCCAACTCTCCGTGCGCAGCGCGAAAGCCCGTGACCTGGCGCACCGCCTCGCCCGCCGGGAGAACCGCTCGATCGCCGACATCGTCGAACGAGCGCTGCAAGTCTACGAGGCGCGCGAAACGGGCCGCGAGCCCGCAGCCGCCTTTTACGCGCGGCTGGCGGCTCGCGAGGACGAAGACATCGATCTCGATGCACTGATCCGCGCGGACCGGCGAAAGAATACCGGGCCCGATCTTTGATCTTCCTCGATACGAATGTCGTCTCGGAGCCTATGCGCAAGTCACCCAGCCCGGCCGTGCTGGCCTGGTTGACGCCGCACGATTCCGAGCTTGCATTGTCGACGGTCGCGATCGCGGAAATCGCGTTCGGGATCGAGAAGATCAAGCCCGACCAGCGCGCGCGCCGACTCGCCCAGCACCTGACCGATTGGCGCCGTCGGTTTGCTCACAGGACGTTCGGACTGACCGAGGAGGCGGCCCTGGCCTACGGCGCGATCATGGGACAAGCCGTGCGCGACGGCGCGCCCATGTCGACTGCGGATGGGATGATCGCGGCCATCGCCATGATCAACGGAGGCCGTCTCGCGACCCGAAACCTCGTTGATTTTCGAACGACGGGGATCGACCTCCTGTCGCCGTGGCAGTTCTGAGGTTCAGCGCGTCGGGATCGGCGTGCCCGAGCGGTAGTCGTAGAAGCCGCGCTGCGTCTTCTTGCCGAGCCAGCCGGCCTCGACGTATTTCACGAGCAGCGGGCAGGGCCGGTACTTGGGATCCGCGAGGCCCTCGTGGAGCACCTGCATCACCGACAGCACGGTGTCGAGGCCGATGAAATCGGCGAGCGAGAGCGGGCCCATCGGGTGGTTGGCGCCGAGCTTCATCGCGGTGTCGATCGCCTCGACCGAGCCGACGCCCTCGTAGAGCGTGTAGATCGCCTCGTTGATCATCGGCAGCAGGATGCGGTTGACGATGAAGGCCGGGAAATCCTCCGACACCGTCGAGGTCTTGCCGAGCCGGGCGATCAGCGCCTTGGCGGTCTCGTAGGTCACGTCCTCGGTGGCGATGCCGCGGATCAGCTCGACGAGCTGCATCTTGGTCGCCGGGTTCATGAAATGGATGCCGATGAAGCGCTCAGGCCGGTCGGTCGCCGAGGCGAGGCGCGTGATCGAGATCGAGGACGTGTTGGAGGCGAGCATCGCCTCGGGCTTCAGGTGCGGGCACACCATCGCGAAGATGCGGCGCTTGACCTCCTCGTTCTCGGAGGCGGCCTCGATGACGAGGTCGCAATCGCCGAAGGCGACGAGGTCGGGCGCGGCCTTGATGCGACCGAGCGCGGCATGGACGTCGTGGCCCTCGACCTGGCCCTTGTCGGAGAGGCGACCGAAGCTCGCCGCGATCCAGTCGATGCCGGCCTGCGTCTTCGCCGCCGTGACGTCGTTCAGCAGGACCTCGATGCCGGCCAACCCGCAGACCTGCGCGATGCCGGTCCCCATCTGGCCGGCCCCAATCACACCGATCTTAGCGATATCCACCACGGATGAACCTGCCTTGGGCCTCGCGGCGCTTACGCGCCATAGTTGTCACCGCACCGCCACAAGACGCCTAGCTGCCCTTCTTGGCAAGCGCCTCAGTGAGTTCCGGCACGACCTTGAACAAGTCGCCGACCAGGCCGTAGTCGGCGACCTGGAAGATCGGCGCCTCCTCGTCCTTGTTGATGGCGACGATGACTTTCGAATCCTTCATACCGGCCAAATGCTGAATGGCGCCTGAAATGCCGACAGCAATGTAGAGCTCGGGGGCGACGATCTTGCCGGTCTGGCCGACCTGCCAGTCATTCGGGGCGTAGCCGGCATCGACAGCGGCGCGCGAGGCGCCCACGGCGGCGTGCAGCGTGTCGGCGAGCGGCACGATCACCTTCTGGAAGTTCTCGGCGTTCGCGACCGCGCGGCCGCCCGACACGACGATCTTCGCGCCGGTCAGCTCGGGACGTTCGGACTTGGCGATCTCGTCGGACTTGAAGGCGGAGACGCCCTTGTCCTCGACACCGGCCGAGACGGCCTCGATCGGCGCCTCTGTGCCGCCGGCGCCCGTCGCCGTGAAAGAGGCGGCCCGGACCGTGACGATCTTCTTGGCGTCCTTCGACTGCACCGTCTGGATCGCGTTGCCGGCGTAGATCGGGCGCTCGAACGTGTCGGCGGAGACGACCTTCGAGATGTCGGAGACCTGCATGACGTCGAGCAGGGCCGCCGCGCGCGGCATCGCGTTCTTCGTCGCGGCCGTCGAGGGCGCGACGATCGCGTCGTAGTCCTTCGAAAGCGCAACGAGCAGCGCGGCGAGCGGCTCGGCGAGCGCGCTGCCGTAGACCGCCGCGTCGGCGGTCAGCACCTTCTCGACGCCCTCGAGCGCGGCCGCTTGCTTGGCTGCGCCCTCGATGCCTTCGCCGGCCACGAGCACGTGGACGGGGCCACCCATCGCGGTTGCGGCGGTCAGCGCCTTCCCGGTGGCGTCGCCGAGCTTGCCGCCGCCGATGTCGGCGAGGACGAGGATGGTCATGGTAGGACTCCCGCGGCGTCGAGCTTCGACACGAGCTCCGGCACGTCCGTCACCTTGACGCCGGCCGAGCGCGTCGGCGGCTCGCTGGTCTTGAGGATGGTGAGACGCGGCGCCAGGTCGACGCCGTGGTCGGCCGCCGTCTGCTCGGCGATCGGCTTCTTCTTCGCCTTCATGATGTTGGGCAGCGAGGCGTAGCGCGGCTCGTTGAGGCGCAGGTCGGTCGTCACCACCGCCGGCAGCTTCAGCGTCACCGTCTGCGCGCCGCCGTCGACCTCGCGGGTCACGTCGACGCTCTCCCCGTCGAGCGCGACTTTCGAGGCGAAGGTGCCCTGGCCCCAGCCGAGCAGGGCAGCGAGCATCTGGCCGGTCTGGTTCGAATCGTCGTCGATCGCCTGCTTGCCCAGGATGACAAGGGACGGCTGCTCCTGGTCGACGATGCTCTTCAGGATCTTGGCGACGGCGAGTGGCTCGACCGGCTCGTCGGTCTTCACGAGAATGCCGCGGTCGGCGCCCATGGCGAGCGCGTTGCGGATCGTCTCGGTCGCCTGCTGCGGGCCGATCGAGACCGCGATGACCTCGGTCGCCTTGCCGGCTTCCTTGAGGCGCAGCGCCTCCTCGACGGCGATTTCGTCGAAGGGATTCATCGACATCTTGACGCCGGCAAGCTCGACGCCCGAGCCGTCCGGCTTGACCCTGATCTTGACGTTATAGTCGACGACCCGTTTCACGGGCACGAGGATTTTCAAGGAGCTCTCTCCGTATCGTTGGGAGCACGGCGGCGGTTCGGATTTGCTCGACGAAGCACCGCGTGTCCGTCACGCGCGCTTCGTAATTGCGCCATACCGGCGAGTCAACGCGGCCGGCCGGGGGAGTGCCGCCAGCTCGCCGCGGCGCGTTGCCACCCGCGCCCATCTTGCGGAACGGCCACGCCGCCATGATTTCTAGGCGAGCGGCCACGTCTGGTGGCCGATTTCTATGGAGATGAAGTCATGGGCGGCTGGGGCAGTGCCACGCGTCAAGGTGGCTGGAACCAAGGCGGCTGGAGCCGCCGCGGCTGGGCCGAGGTCCGGCGCGACGAGCAGGCTCGCCCGCAGGCGGCCCCTTCGACAAAAGCGGCGACAGCCGGCCGGTGGACCATGCTGGACGTCGCTCTGACGGTCGGGACCCTCGTTCTCGGCGGCTGGCAACTTTGTGTCGCGTTCGTTGCGCTCAAGCTGTGGCATCAGGCGAGCGGGTTCCAGGGCAGCGTCCTGGCCTTCGCCAACGATCGCTGGGACGTGCTGGTGCGGGCGGCCCGCCGTCTGCTCGCGGGCGGCTCCGGGTTTGCGATGCCATTCGCGTCGCGCTCGTCCGGCAACCACGCATTCGACGCCTGGCGCATGAATGAGCTGCAGCGCATCGAGGCCGAGCGCAACAAGCTGCGCGCTTCGGAGCGCGAGTTCGCGGCCTATCGCGACGAACTGCTGCACGCCAAGGATCGCGAGGATTTCGATCGTTTCATGCGGACGCGGGACGCCTCGCAGGGCTGATGAGCCGGCGTTCGCCGGAGTAGGCGCGCGTCGGCAAGCGAGCGCGTCCGTTCTGCTTGGGCGATCGGTTCAGCTGGGGTGGAGGTAGGCGTTCGGCGCGTTTTCTAAGACAGGGTCGGGAAGAACAGCGCGACATTGCAAGGTCACGGCGAGCGGGGCTGCTGCACTGCCGCAATTGTTAGTGGAGGCCGTGACGGCAGAAACCCGCGTGCCGTTCATCAAAGGCATCGTATTTCGACCTCGGCGATCTGGCGTAATTCGTGTTGCTGGCCCGTTGCATCGGCCCTTTAAATATAAAGATGCGTTGCGATCTAGCTGTGCGAACGATTAATATAATCTCGTAATTAATGCAG
Organism: Beijerinckiaceae bacterium; assembly: GCA_965277735.1. GTDB lineage: Bacteria > Pseudomonadota > Alphaproteobacteria > Rhizobiales > Beijerinckiaceae > RH-AL1. The sequence goes on along the minus strand of CBDIDO010000002.1, from coordinate 938,819 downwards.
ATCCAATCCGCTTGTGCGCTAGAGGAAGGTCCGAACTGTTATTGACGGCGATGGCCTGGCGTTAGGCGTCCTTTAAGATTTGCTCGGTAGCTTGCTGACGCAGCGGTAGCCTGGAAGCCGGCAATCCGTAGGGGCGAGCGTGTTGCCAACCGATTCCTTGGTGCCGTTACCGGCCAAAGCCATTGAGCGTTCGACCATGGCTGTCGTCGTCGCTGGCGAGTTCCGGTCGCGCTTGCTGCGGCTTACGGTCTGTCGTCGGGGTTCTACCGCGGTCGAGTTCGCGCTGGTGTCGGCGATCCTCATCCCAGCCATCCTCTTCATCATGCTGGTCGCGGTCATCCTCTACTACAATCAAGCATTGGACTACGCGACGAATAAAGCCGCGCGGCAGATCATGATCGGCTCCGTCCAGACATCCGGCATGTCCCAGTCGGGCTTTCAGACCTTGGTCTGTTCCTATCTGCCGGGGACCTTCTCGTGCAGCAACGTCATCGTCAACGTGCAGACGACCAGCGAGGCCGCCCAACCCGGCGGCTATTATCCGTTCGTCAATGCAAGCCAGACCGGCCTGCTCATTCCGTCCTTGTCCAACGGTTCGGCGCAGTTCACGCCCGGCGCGCAGGGCAATTACGTCTACGTCCAGGTCGTCTATCCGATCACCTTCATCCCGGCTCTCCTCGCGCCGTATCTCGGCGGGGCGACCTACCAGGGCGCGTCCGCCTATCTCACCGTCTCGACGGCGGCCTTCCGAAACGAGCAATATTGATGCGGCGATTGCCCACCCAGCGCTTCGCGAGCGCGATCCGCGGAACCGTGGCGGTCGAGTTCGCCTTCGCGATGCCGGTGCTCATGGTACTGGCGATGCTGGGCGTCCAGGTCATCTCCTACGTGAACGCGGTCCGCAAAGTGGAGATGCTTGCGTCTTCCATCAGCCAGATGATCTCGCAGGCGGTGCCCCCGCAGGGCTCCAGCACCGCGACGGTGAACTATCAGGATATCCATTTCAGCTACGACTCGGGCCTTGTCGTCTTCCCCTACCTGATGTCCGACGCGAAACGGCAGGGCGTACCCTGGTGGCAGGACATCTACATCGACTATGCCAGCGTCCAATTCACGCCGATCGCAAACAAGACGTGCGCGGTCGGTGGTGACCAGGGCACGTGCTATCTCGCGAACGTCGTCTGGACCAGCAGCGGCACGACAGGCCCGAACTACCGGGCCTGTCTGATCCCGCAACTGGCGATGAACGATACGGCGGCGCCAAACAAACTCGCGTTGCCGAAATCGATCTTCGGGCCGGGCTCCGTGATCGTCATCGACATCGTCTTCACCTATCACCCTGCCTTCGCGGGGAACTTGATGCCGGCGATGCGCATCGCGCGCTCGGTCTATGTACAGCCGCGCTACGCCACCCTCATCGACTACAATACGACCAACAGTGATGGGATCGTCTCGAAATGCTAGGCTTGCTGCGTGGGGCCAGAGGGCTCGTCCATCAGGTCCAGGCGTTCCGCCGCGGAGAGCGTGGCAACGTGGCGATCATCGTCGCGTTCGCCATGATCCCGATGGTCGGCCTGGTCGGCCTCGGCACCGACTATGGCATAGCGCTGTCGACCAAGAGCAAGCTCGACAATTCCGCAGACGCCGCCGCGCTCGCGGCCGTCGCGACAGCCAAGGCCTATGTCGCGGCCAATCCGACCGACACCAACCTCACCGCGGACGCGATCGCCCAAGGACTGAACCTCGCGTCACGTTCGTTCACCGTCAACACGGGCAACCTGCCGTTCTCGACGGTGCCGGCACCGGTCACGGCGAATTCGGCCGCGCCGGCCACCAACACCTGTGGGCAGGCGACCGCCTGTATCTACCTGACGCAAAGCGGGCAGACCTTTACGAGCAAGGTCTATTATCGCACGACGACGCAGAACAATTTCGGCCAGATCTTCGGCCAGAAGACGATGAGTGTGCTGGGATCGTCCAGCGCGTCAGCGCAGATTCCGAGCTATATCGACTTCTACCTCCTGGTCGACGTCTCCGGATCGATGGGACTTCCGGCGACCTCGTCCGGACAATCGACTCTGGCTGCTGCCAACGGTGGCTGCCAATTTGCTTGCCACTTTCCCGGCCAGACTTCCGGATATAATTATGCACTCAACAACAACATTCAGCTCCGCTCCGGAGCCGTCAACAGTGCCGTTTGCAGTCTTTTGATCCTGGCGTCGACGCCGTTAGTACAGCACCAATACCGTGTCGGAATCTTTCCGTTCATTGATCAGATGGCCACGCTTGCGAATGCCAGCTACGCCGACCCAGCACCGACGGTCACGTCGCCCTATTCCAACGCGCTGTGGAACTCCGCTGGATGCATTCCGACATCGACCACGCCCTACTATCAGACGAGCAACCCCGCGATCTTCACATCGCTTCTCGATACGGGCACCACGCAGCTGTACACCGGCAACAATCCGAGCACAGGAACGGGCAGCGGCGGCACCCACTTTGAATCAATCTTCAGCGCCGTGCAGTCGAATATAATCAATTTTGGTACTGGAGCCACTGCGGCAACGTCGCGTCCTTTCGTATTTTTGATCACGGATGGGATGCAGAACTCGCAACATTACGCTTGGAACAGCAACGGCACCTATTATTATCCAGGGAGCCCTTCGACATTTGCTGGGTACACCAGCGCCCAGTGGGACGGCTCCTCGCCGGCCTATATGAACTCTTCAAAATGTACGGCCTTGAAGTCCGCCGGCGTGACGATTTCCGTCCTGTACATTCCGTATACCTACCTAACTGTAGGCTCCCAGAACCAAGCCGAGACAATCGCCGCGGACAACGCGCTTTCCAGTATTCCCGGTGCCCTCCAGAGTTGCGCATCGCCCGGCTTTTATACGCAAGCGAATACGCCTGCCGACATCAATACTGCCCTGCAGAACATGTTCCAGCAGGCTGTCCAGGTGTCGCACCTGACTCAATAAGCATGTCCGCTGGGGGGCGCCGCGAAAGTCGCGCCGCCCCGAGATTGCTAGGCCGCCTTGGGCTTCGCCACGATCAGCTTGCGGTTGACCATCGCCTCGGCGATCTGGATCGCGTTCAAGGCGGCGCCCTTGCGCAGGTTGTCCGACACGCACCAGAGCACGAGACCGTTGTCGACCGTGGGGTCCTCGCGGATGCGCGAGATGTAGGTCGCGTCCTCGCCCGCCGCCTCGTGCGGGGTGATGTAGCCGCCCGTCTCGCGCTTATCGATAACGAGGCAGCCCGGCGCCTCGCGCAGGATATCGCGCGCCTCGTCGGCCGAGATCGGGTTCTCGAACTCGATGTTGACCGCCTCCGAATGGCCGATGAAGACCGGCACGCGCACGCAGGTCGCGGTCAGCTTGATCTTCGGGTCGAGGATCTTCTTGGTCTCGACGACCATCTTCCACTCTTCCTTGGTGAAGCCGTCCTCCATGAAGACGTCGATCTCGGGGATGACGTTGAAGGCGATCCGCTTCGGGAACTTGTGGGTCGAGACGGGGTCGGAGACGAAGATCGCGCGGGTCTGCGCGAACAACTCGTCCATCCCCTCCTTCCCGGCGCCGGAGACCGACTGGTAGGTCGACACCACGACGCGGGTGATCTTGGCGTGATCGTGCAGCGGCTTCAGCGCGACGACGAGCTGGGCGGTCGAGCAGTTCGGGTTGGCGACGATGTTCTTCTTGGCGAAGCCGTCGAGCGCGTGCGCGTTGACCTCCGGCACGACCAGCGGCACGTCCGGGTCCATCCGCCAGGTCGAGGAATTGTCGATGACGACGGCGCCCGCCGCGGCGATCTTCGGCGACCATTCCTTGGACACGGCACCGCCGGCCGACATCAGGCAGATATCGGTGCCGGTGAAGTCGTAGTTCTCGAGCGCCTTGCACTTCAGCGTCTTGTCGCCGAACGAGACCTCGGTGTTGAGCGAGCGGATCGAGGCGAGCGCGACGACTTCGTCAGCCGGAAAGCGGCGCTCGGCCAGGATATCGAGCATCTCGCGGCCCACGTTGCCCGTGGCGCCGACGACGGCGACCTTGAAACCCATCGATTGGTTCTCCGAAACGGTCGTCCGTTTGCTGCGCCGTTGCGCGGCGGCCCGACCTAAAGACGTTCTTGACGCTGTTTCGATGTCCTAGCGCGCCGGTAACGGACGACTCAAGCCCAAAGGCACATCCTGCTCCCTGCCGCATCCGGCGGGCGGGTTGGGGGATTCATGAGTGACGTCGCCGCGCGAGCGTGGCCTGTGCCGCGCGCTGGTTCGGGCTCTCTGATGGTGGCCCTGCTTTGCGCCCTTGGCGCGGCCTGCGCGTTCGCCGTGGCCGGCGTTGCCTGGAGCCGCGCCACGCCGGAGGTCCCCGTCGCTGTGACCGCACCGGCCGTGCCGGCGAGTCCAGCCCCGCCGCGCTGGCTCGAAATCCTCAAGCCGGTCGAGATCTTCAGCCTCGAGGCGCCGCAGCAGTTCCGGCCGGACAGCCTCGCCTACTCGGCTCGTCGTCTCGTGGCGGGCGACACGCGCGAAGACACGCTCGCCTACGGGACGGCAGCGGGCGACGCGCCGATGCTGCGCCTCGCCCTCGTTCGCGGCGCGACGCCTGACGCGCGGCCCGGGCTCGACGATGGCCTGTCGCGACTGGCCGCGCGGCACGGGTTTGTCCCGATGCTCGGCACGCGGCGCGGCGCGCTGACGACGCGGTTCGGCCGGTTCGAGACCGCGACCCTGCGGGTCCCGGGGCGCTCTGCCGCCTGCGACGGCTTCCACCTGGCGCTCGCGGCCCCTGCGCTGGCGATCGACGGCGTCGCCTGCGGCACGGTGCGCGGCGACCTCGCCTGCCTGATCGACCGGCTCGACCTCGTCTCGGCCGGCGAGGATTCCGCGCTCGTCGACCTCTTCGTCGCCGCCGAGCTGCGCCGCAACCCGGCCTGCAGCGGCATGCGGCTCGGTCCCGACGGCGTGCACGCGGCCTGGCTCGACGACAAACGAGTCACGGCCGCCAAGAAAATGCGTCGATCAACGGGATTTTAGGTGGCGAATCCGCGACATGAACTAAAGTCAGATGCCGCTCGTTGAGATGACGACGGAGGGGATAACCATGAACAAGACCATCGTTTCTGTGCTGACGGCCGCGCTCGCGGTCTCGGCATTCTCAGCGGGGGCGTCCGCGCGTCCGAAGCATCGCGCCCCGGCCGTCACGACGGTCGACGACTCCGGTGACATCAATTCCATCCCGCTGACGGTCAACCGCCGCAGCTGGCTCGATCCCGGGCCTGTCGCGCCGCGCGGCACCGGCAGCAAGTACATGACCGCCAACACCGGCGAGTTCATCCAGCAGCCGATCCAGACGCAGCGTCCGGACGATTTCGGCCGCGATGCTCTGCCGGGCCAGCCCTACGTGCCGGGCCGCAGCTTTCCGACGGTCGAGTTCTCGACGGAGCCGAACGGTCGCGTCGACATCGCGAACGAGCTGCTGCCGCAGAATTTCTACTTCAACCCGACGCCGTCGCATCCGCCGGCGAACTACCAGCCGTCGTATTCGCCCGAGCTTCCCGACACGCCGTAATATCGCGCCTGTCGCTCACACGGTCGATTTGCTAGCAGGGCGTCCATGGGGCGCCCTGTTTGCTATGATGTCACGCGGCTGCTGACGCGAATCCTCAACGCGACGCCGAACGGCATCGACCGTATCGACCACGCGCTGGCGCGCCATTTCCTCGCCGGCGATCCCGCTTTGACCTACGGCGCCACCGCGACCGGCTTCGGCGCGCGGCTGATGTCGGGTCCGGCGGCGGCGGAGGCGGTCGACGCGATCGCCGCGCACTGGGGCGAGGCGCGACGCGATCTCGGCGCAGATGCCGCCTACGGCCGGGTGGTGGCCTGGCTGTCGCACGGCGCCGCGTCGCCCACGCTGCGACCATCACGCCCTCCGCGGCGCCTGCCCCCGCTCAGTCCGACCGGCATCGCGTCCTGGCTCGGCCGCCACGGGGCCCCGGTGACGCGGACGCCGCGTGCGCACCTGCCGCCGCACAGCGTCTACATCAATTCCAGCCAGTTTCCGCTCTGGGTCGCGGGCTCGTTCGAGTGGCTCGAGGCGCGGCGCGATGTCTCGGCCGCCTTCTTCATCCACGATCTGCTGCCGGTGCTGATGCCGGAATATTTTCGGACAGGCGAGCTGCCGCGGCACCGCGCGCGGCTGGAGAACTTCGCGCGTTTTGCGGCGGCCGGCATCGTGACCACGCCGACCGTGGCCGACGACCTGCGCGAGCACATGGGCAAGCTCGGGCGCCACTACGTGCCGGTCTTCGTCGCACCGACCCCCATCGCACCGATCTTCGCCACGCCGCGGGAGCTCGATCCCGCGCTCGCCGGCCGTCCCTATTTCGTGCTCTGCTCGACGCTCGAGCCGCGCAAGAACCATCTCATGATCCTCGCGGCTTGGCGGGCGCTGGTCGCCCGGCTCGGCGGCGCGGCGCCGAAGCTCCTGCTCGTCGGCACGCGCGGCTGGCACTACGACCCGATCATCGATCTCGTCGACCGCTCGCCACCCTTGGCGGCGCATGTGATGGAGGTGTCGGGTCTGTCCTCGCCCGGTCTCAAGCGGCTGATCGACAACGCCCAGGCGGTTTTGATGCCGACCTTCGGGGAGGGCTACGGTCTGCCTGTGCATGAGGCCTTGGCGGCGGGGGCGCCCGTGATCGCGGCCGACATCCCCGTGTTCCGGTGGATCGAGCATCCGCTGCTCACCCGCCTGTCGCCGCTCGATGGCGAGGCCTGGCTCGAGACGATCGCGCAGCTGTCGCGACATCCGAGGCCGGGCACGGAGCCCGCGCCGGGCGAGCGCCTGTTGCCGGAGACGTGGACGACCTATTTCGCGCGGCTGACCGAGTTCCTCGAGGCGCTCTGAACCGGCCGGATCGCCAGGGCGTTCGCAGGCGTGTTGTCAGGCCCGCGCTCGCGCAACTCGCGGATGCCGGAGAGCACGCGAAGCAGGAAAACCGTCGTGAATCCAACGGCCGCCGTCAGGAGAAGCACGTCGTAATAGGAGAACCGCTGGCCTTCGATGCTGAAGCCGATCCAGCCGCTGAAGAACATCCAGATGCTGATGGCGATCAGGGCGAACCGAAGCTCCGTCGGACCCAACCAGATGAACGAGAGCTGGAAGACGCCGGACACCTGGTTGTTGATGAAGACGTACATGCAGAGCAGGTAGTAGCCAATCAGCGTGAACAGGGCGACGTCCATCCGGACCCAGGGGGTGCAGCCGAGCCCCGCCATCAGGAGCAGGTTGCAGATCGCATCGACCGTATGATCGAGGAAATAGCCGTAGAGGGGACGCTCGATCCGGCGGAACCGCGCGAGGCTGCCGTCGAGCGAGTCGCCGAACCAGTGCACCACGAAGCCTGCCACCGCGAGCCAGAGCCACCAGCGGCTGTCGCTGCTGAGCAGGAACCCGGCGAACACCATGACCGCGCCTGCCACACCGACGAGGGTGAGGTGGTCGGGCATGATCGCAGCCGGCATGCGCGCGCAGAACCAGTTCAGGATCTGCCGCTCGCGGGTCGTGAATACGGTCTTTTGAACCCGGGTCATGCTCCTTGAACCGTCTCGAGCCGCCGCCGCCACCAACGCCATCGACAATGCCCCACTGTCACGAATGCCAGGCTCACTTCAGCAAAGATGATGCCCCTGGCGCGAAACGGGCGCCAGACCCGGGCAAGGTCTTCGTACTTATCCAAGTTGGAGGACACAAAGCGGGGCTTTTTGCGGCAGCGCGGTCGTCCTGGCGAAGGTGTGGCGCGGAAGCCATAGACCCCATGAGAGTGGCCAAGCGACCCACGGCATGGGATTTGATGAGGCCCTGCCTTGCTAAGGTCATGACTTGTTTTCAAGCGATTGGGTTCGCGCGACACGATACGCAAACCGAGGGTCTCATCTCGCATGAAACGAACCGGCGCCGGACTTGAAAAGACGAGCCGTGGTGCGCTCCAGGATATCGTAGCGCGGCGCATGGAGGCCGAGCGGCAGACGATCCGCGAGCGCGAGAGCGACAGCAATCCCTTCGAGCACATGACCGATTTCTCGACGCTGCCCGGCATGCAGGAGCTCAAGGTCCAGCGGTCGGCGGCCGATCTCATCGGGCTCACCAATCCGTTCTTCCGCGTCCACGAGGTCAGGGCGGGCGCGACGACCCAGATCGACGGGCGCCCTTTCACGAATTTCTCGTCGTACGACTATCTCGGCCTGAACGGTCATCCCGAGGTGCAGGAGGCCGCGCGCGAGGCGATTGCGACCTTCGGGACGTCCTGCTCGGCGAGCCGTCTCGTCGCTGGCGAGCGCCCGCTTCACGGCGAGCTCGAGCGCGAGCTGGCCGAGCATTATGGCCAGGAGGACGCGGTCGCTTTCGTCAGCGGACATGCGACCAACGTCACGGCGATCGGTGCGCTGCTCGGGCCCAGGGATCTCGTGATCCACGACGCGTTCGCCCACAACAGCATCGTGCTCGGGGCCAACCTGTCCGGGGCCGCCCGTCGCTCGTTTCCGCACAACGACACGCAGACGCTCGACCGCATTCTGTCGTCGTGCCGCGCCCAATACGAGCGCGTGCTGATCGTCGCCGAAGGCCTCTATTCGATGGACGGCGATTGCGCCGATCTCGCCGCCCTCGTCGACATCAAGCGGCGCCACGGCGCCTGGCTGATGGTCGACGACGCCCATGGCCTGGGCCCGCTCGGGCGCACCGGCGCCGGCTCCTTCGAATTCTGCCGCATCGCGCCGACCGACGTCGACATCTGGATGGGCACGATGTCGAAGACGCTGTCGGCCTGCGGCGGCTACATCGCCGGCAGTCGGACGCTGGTCGAATACCTCAAGTGCATGTCGGGCGGCTTCGTCTACAGCGTCGGCCTGCCGCCGCCGGTTGCGGCCGCTGCCCTAGCGTCACTTCGCCTCATGCATCGCGAGCCCGAGCGCGTGGCGCGCCTGCAGCGCAACAGCGGCCTGTTCTGGACGCAAGCCAAGTCGCGCAAGCTCGACGTCGGCTCGAGCGAGGGGCATGCGATCGTGCCGATCGTCGTGCACAGCTCGTTTGCCGCCGTCACGCTCAGCCAGAAGCTCTTCGAGCGGGGCATCAACGTCCAGCCGATCATCCATCCGGCGGTCCCCGAACGCTATGCAAGGCTGCGCTTCTTCCTCTCGAGCGAGCACACCCCCGAGCAGATCGTCGAGACGCTCCAGGCCGTCGGCGAGTGTGTCGGTAGCGACGCCACGCCCCAGGCATTGAACCTCACGCGCTGAGCGCTGCGGAGCGGTCGATCGCCCGCGCCGGTTGACAGGGCGCGGCCCGAAGGCTGAAACGATGATCTATAGAGACTTGAGCACTTGTAAGGAGCACAAGAGGATCTGCGGGTCCGTCGACGTGCTCGAGAGTTTTTCGATTTGACCGTAACCCAGAAACGGCGGTCCGAAGGCTTGATCGATTTGCAGGACATCGCGGTCGTCGGACGGTCGTGCCGCCTTCCGGGTGCGCCGTCGGTCGAAGCACTCTGGTCGCTCCTCTCGGAAGGGCGCTGCGCCGTCACCGAGATCCCGGCGGATCGCTGGTCGCTCGATCGCCTGATCCACCCCCGCATCGAGCGCGGCCGCACCTACACGTGGTCGGCCGGCGTGCTCGACAACGTCTGGGACTTCGACCCGGCGGCCTTCGGCCTCTCGCCGCGCGAGGCCGAGCAGATGGACCCGCAGCAGCGGCTGCTGCTCGAGCTCGTGTGGGAGGCGCTTGAGGACGGCGGCATCAAGCCGTCGTCGATCGCGGGCAGCGAGACGGGCGTCTTCGTCGGCGCCTCGTCGGTCGAGAACGTCAATCTCCGCATCGTCGATATCGCGTCGGCCGACGCGTACATGATGACCGGCAACACGCTGTCGATCGTCTCGAACCGCATCTCCTACATCTTCGACCTGCACGGCCCGAGCTTCACGCTCGACACCGCGTGCTCGTCGTCGCTCGTCGCGCTCAACGAGGCGGTGGTCAATCTGCGAGCCGGGCGCATCGACACCGCCATCGTCGGCGGCGTCAACCTGCTCCTCACGCCCTACGCCTTCGTCGGCTTCTCGCAGGCCTCCATGCTGTCGCGGCGTGGGCTCTGCCAAGCCTTCTCGAAGGATGCCGACGGCTACGTGCGGGCCGAGGGCGCCGCTGTGCTGGTTTTGCGCACCCGCGAAGCCGCGGAGCGCGCCGGCAATCCGATCCATGGCCTGATCGTCGGGTCCGACGTCAATTCCGACGGGCGCACCAACGGCATCTCGCTGCCCTCGAAGTCCTTCCAGTCGCAGCTGCTCCATAAGCTCTACGTCGACCGCGGCTTCGACCTCGATCATCTCGCCTTCGTCGAGGCGCACGGCACCGGCACGCCCGTCGGCGACCCGATCGAGGCGATGGCGATCGGCGAGACCCTGGCCGCCGGCCGCGCCAAGCCGCTGCTGATCGGCTCGGTGAAGACCAACATCGGCCACATGGAGCCCGCCTCCGGGCTCGGCGGCGTGTTGAAGGCGATGCTCGCCCTCGAGCACGATCTGCTGCCGCCCTCGCTTCATGCCGAGGAGCTGACGCCGCACATCGATTTCGCGGCCCTGAACCTCGAGGTCGCGCGCGAGGCGATTCCGCTGCCGCGCAACGGCGTCGCCCGAATCGCCGGCGTCAATTCGTTCGGCTTCGGCGGCACCAACTCGCACGTCGTCCTCGCCGACGCGCCGGCGCGGGTCAAAGCCCCCGTCGAGAGGCCGGCGACCTTCCTCATGCTGTCGGCGCACAGCCGTGCGGCGCTGGCCGCGCTCGCGACCGATTATGCGACGCGGCTCGAGCACGCCGACCAGGACACGGCCGACGCGATCATCGCCGCGGCGGCGCATCGCCGCGAGCGCCTGCCGCATCGAGCGATTGTGCCGGTCGCCGGCGCCGAGCCCGCTGCGATCGCAGCCCTGCTCGATCGCGTCTGCGACGAGGAGAACGACCTCGTCGGCGCGGCGCGGGCCACGGCGCTCGAGCGCTCGGCGCAAGTCGCCTTCGTTTTTTCCGGCAACGGAAGCCAGTTTGCGGGGATGGGGCTCGCGGCCTATCGGCACAATGCGGTGTTCCGCGCCGAGATCGAGAAGATCTCGGAGGCGTTCGAGGCCTTCGCCGGCTGGTCGATCGTCGAGAAGCTGCACGCCGACGACCTCGCGCAGAGCCTCGAGCTGACCCAGATCGCGCAGCCGCTGCTCTATGCGATCCAGGCCGCCGCCTGCCACGCGCTGGCCGCGCAGGGCCTGACGCCCGACGTCGTGCTCGGCCACAGCGTCGGCGAGATCGCCGCCGCCGAGGCGGCCGGCATCCTGGATCGCGCGGGTGCCCTGAAGACGATCTTCTCGCGCAGCCTGCATCAGGAGCTGACGGCCGGGCAGGGCGGCATGGCTGTCGTCATCGCATCGCTCGAGACGACGCAGGCGATCCTCGACGAGCTTCCGGGCCTGGAAATCGCCTGCCACAACTCGCCGCGCGCCTTCACCATCGCTGGCGATCGGGCCGCGATCGGCGAGCTGGAGGCCGTCGCCCGCCGTCACAAGGCACGCGTCCGCAAGCTCGACCTCGCCTACCCCTTCCACAGCGGGTTGATGGCGCCGGTCGAACGGCCGCTGAAGCAGAGCCTGAAAGGGCTCGAGCATCACGCCGCCTCGAATGCGACGTTCGTTTCCAGCGTCACGGGCGCAACGATGGACGGCGCGGCGATGGATGCGGGCTATTGGTGGCTCAACGTCCGCGAGCCGGTCCGCTTCTCCGATGCCGTCGGCGCCGCCGCGAAAACCGGCGCCCGCGTGTTCGTCGAGATCGGCCCGTCGCCGACCCTGCTCACGCATATCGCCGATTCCATCGGCGAGCGCAGTGCGACGGTCGCGACGCTGTCGGTCATGGACAAGCGCGACAGGGGCGAGAAGGGCGTCGACCCGATCACCAGCGCCGTCGCGACCGCGCTCGCCCGCGGCGCCCGTATCGACGAGGCCGTGGCGTTCGGCTCCGGCCCCGCGCCGGGTGCCGTAGTGCCGTTGCCGCTCTATCCCTGGCAGCGCAAGACCTATCACCTGCCCGAGACGGCCGAGGCGCACTCCGTCGTCAGGCCCGGCGCCTGGCACCCGCTCATCGGCGCGCGGTTCGCAAGCGATCAGCTCGAATGGCATTCGAGCCTCGATACGGAGCTCTACCCCTGGCTCGCCGACCATTGCGTCGACGGACGCGCGATCCTGCCGGGCGCGGCCTTCGCCGAGATGGCGCTGGCGGTGGCGCGGGACTGGCTCGGCACCGATCAGGCGACCATCGCCGACCTCGAGATCACGAGCCCGATGCAGCTCACGCCCGACGCGGCGCGCGAGGTCTGCTGTCGCGTCTCGCCGCACGTCGGTCACCTCGAGATCCTGAGCCGGCCCCGCCTCGGCGGCTCGACCTGGCAACCGCATGCGACCGCGAAGATCCTGCGCGACTCGTCGGTCGGCGCGTTGCCGGAGCCCGACGACCACGCGCCGCTTTCGCCGTCGCATCCGGTCACCGGTGCCGAGATCTATGCGATGGCCGAGCGGGCCGGCCTCAAATACGGGCCGACCTTCCAGAAGCTCGAGACGGCCGCGGCCGTGCGGCCCGATCGGATCCAGCTCGACCTCACCAAGGAGGACGGCGACCCCGCGTTCGGCATCGACCCGGCGCGGATGGACGCGTGCTTCCACGCGCTCGTCCTCATCTTCTCGAGCCTGCGCGAAGCGGTGCACGGTACGGCCTACATCCCCGTCCGGTTCGGCGAGATCATGCTGCGGCGACCGGGTGTCACCTTCACCAAGGCGCGCATCGACGTCCTGCGCCGCGACGAGCGCATCATCATCGCCAACTTCATCCTGACGGACGAGGCGGGCGAGATCGTCGTGTTCATGCGCGAGGCGCGCTTCCAGGCGATCCGCACCTCGCGCGGCGCCGAGAACGTCCGCGTCACCGTCCACCAGACCTCGCAGCTCGCCAGCGAGCCGACCGCACGGCGCGGCGAACGCATGCTGTCGCTCGCCGATTTCCGCCGCGCGATCGGCGGTGCGACGGCCGCCGGGATGAGCGACGATTTCGTGCTGCTCGACGGCTGGGCCACGTCGCTCGCGCTGAGGACCGCGCGCGATCTCGCGACCGCAAACTTCATCGACGTCGAGGCGCTCGTCGCCAGCGGCCGTCTTCCGGCCAAGGCGAAGCCCTGGCTCAAGGACGTGCTCGTCGCGCTCGATCGGTCCGGCCTCTGCTATCGGGACCGGATCGGCCACCACATCGACCCCGAGGTCGATCTTCCCGATCCCAACGAGATCCTGCGCACGATCGCCAACGAGCACCAGAACCTGTCGGCCGAGCTGCTGCTTGCCGCCAGCACGGTCACGGCGGTCGACCGGATGGTGGCTGATGGGGGCGAGACGTCGACGCGGCCGCTCTCGCCCAAGGTGATCGACGGGTTCGAGCTCGGCGCGAGCCAGGTGCAGGCGGGGGCGGCGCATCTGATCGGGCTCCTGCGGGCGTCGCTGCCGGCGTGGCCGACGGACCGCGCGCTGCGCATCCTGCAGGTCGGCTTCGGGCCGCTCACGAACCTCGCGGTCGCGTTCGCCGATTCGTGCCAAGCCGAGCTGACCGTGCTCGATCCCGACCGCCGCCGGCTGGAGCGCGCCAAGATCGCGTTCGCGGATCGCGGCGATCTCGACTTCGTCGACAAGATCGAGGAGCTGCCGCAGGGCGGGTTCGATTTCGTCATCGCCGCGCATACGCTGTACCGGCATCGTCGCACGCCGGGCCTGTGGGCCGGCCTGCGCCGCGCCATGGCCCGCGACGCGCTGTTCGCCGCCATCGAGCCGTGCCCGTCCTTCTTCCGCGATCTCGTCCTTGGGCTCGACGCACGGTTCGCGGATGGCGGCCCGTCGGCCGACGGCCTCTCCGTCAGCGAGGCCGACTGGCTCGAGATCATGCAGTCGATCGGGCTCGCCGATGCCGAGGTCGCGACGATCGAGACCGACGCCGGGGCCTCGCTGCTCCTGACGGCGCGCATCGAGTCGGAGCGGGTGACGGCACAGGGCGCCGGCGCGGCGTTGCTCGTCGGCGACGACGAGCCGGGCCGCGGCGCGACGATCTCGGCGTTCGCGACGCTGCTCGCGGCGGCCGGGCTGCACGTCTCGCTCGTGCTCGACAGCGAGCTGGAGGCCGCCCGTCTCGCGGAGTCGCCGGCCCTCATCGTGCTGTTCCCGCAGGACGTGGAGAGCAAGGCGGCGCCGACCAAGCGCTTGCTCGACCGCTGCCTGCGACTGAAGCGCCTCGCGGAATGCGTCGGCTCCCGCCCGACCACGCTGTGGGTCGTGACGTCAGGCGCCGTCGCCGCGCGCGCGACCGGCGACGACGAGATCGCCGCGGGCTTCTGGGCCTTCACCCGTACGCTCGCCAACGAGATGCCGTCGCTCGATATCCGCCGCGTCGACGCCGCGAGCGACATCGAGCCGGCGGACCTCGCCGACCGCTTGCGCGACCTCGTGCTGTCGGACGGCAACGAGACGGAGATCCTGCTCGAGCGGACCCAGACGCGCGTGCTGCGCTTCGAGACCGCCCCGACGCACGAGCGCCGCCATGCGCGCCCGGCCGAAGCGGCGCGCCTGAAGCGCGGCGACGGCACCGGCTTCGATCGGCTTCATTGGGAGGCGATCACCCGCCAGCTGCCCGGCCCGGGCGACGTCGAGATCAAGGTCGAGGCGATCGGCCTCAACTTCCGCGACGTGATGTTCGGCCTCGGCCTGTTGCCCGAGGAGATCCTCGAGCATGGCTTCGCCGGCCCGACCCTCGGGCTCGAATGCGCCGGCCGCGTCGAGCGCGTCGGCGGCGCCGTCAAGAACCTGAAGCCGGGCGATCGCGTGATGGCCTTCGCCAAGAGCGCGTTCGCGACCCACGTCACGACGCCGGCGGCGGTGGTGGCGCCGATCCCGCACGAGCTGCCGATGGAGATGGCGGCGACGATCCCCGTCGCCTTCCTTACCGCCTACCACGGCCTCATGATCTGCGCCCGGCTGAAGCCCGGCGAATGGGTGCTGATCCACGGCGGTGCGGGCGGCGTTGGCCTCGCCGCGATCCAGATCGCGCGCTGGCGCGGGGCGCGTGTCATTGCCACCGCTGGCTCGCCGGAGCGGCGCACGCTGCTCGCCTCGCTCGGTGCGGAGCACGTGTTCGACAGCCGCTCGGGCGCCTTCATCGAGGACGTCCGCCGTGTCACGGTCGAAGGTGTCGCGGTCGTCCTGAACTCGCTCGCGGGCGAGGCGATGGAGCGCTCGATCGGCGTGCTGCGGCCGTTCGGCCGCTTCGTCGAGCTCGGCAAGCGCGACTACGTCGCCAACACGCACATCGGCCTGCGGCCGTTCCGCCGTAACCTCTCGTATTTCGGTGTCGATCTCGACCAGCTGCTCATCGACGAGCCGGCGACGAGCAAGCTGTTGATGCGCTCGGTGATGCGGCTCTTCGCCAGCGGCGATCTGGCGCCGCTGCCCTATCGCGCGTTCGATGCCTCGGAGACCAGCGAGGCGTTCCGGCTGATGCAGGCCTCCGGCCATATCGGCAAGCTCGTCGTGCGGCCGCCGCGTCCCGCCGATGTCTGCGTCCGCCAGCGCCGCGCGTTCCAGATCGCGCCGGAGAAGCTGCACATCGTCACCGGCGGCTTCGGCGGCTTCGGGCTCGAGACGGCGCGCTGGCTCGCCGCCAAAGGCGCCCGCAACCTCATGCTCATCGGGCGTAGCGGCGCGGCCTCGCCGGCGGCGCGCGAAGCTTTGGCCTCGCTCGCGACCCAGGGCGTGCGCGTGCGCGTCGAAGCGCTCGACATCGGCGACATGCCGGCGCTGACGCGCCTCTTCGCGCGCTTCGGGCGCGACCTGCCGGCGCTCGGCGGCGTCATCCATGCCGCGATGGTGCTCGACGATTCGCTCGTGCAGAACATCACGGCCGAGCGGATGGAGCGCGTGCTGCGCCCCAAGGTCGCCGGCGCCGACAATCTCGACAAGCTGACGCGCGGATTGAAGCTCGATTATTTCGTGCTGTACTCGTCGGCGACGACGCTGATCGGCAATCCGGGGCAGGCCGCCTATGTCGCCGCCAACGGCTACATGGAGGGCCTCGCGCGGCGCCGTCGGCGCGCGGGCCTGCCGGCGCTGGCGATCGCCTGGGGTGCGATCGAGGACGTGGGCGTGCTGGCGCGCTCGGAAGGGACGCGCGACGCACTGCTCGCCCGCGCCGGCATCAAGGGCATGCTGGCGCAGGACGCGCTGCGCCTGATGGGCGAGGCGCTGGCCGCGCCGGCGACCGATGTCGACGACGCCGTCATCGCCATCGCGCCAATCAAATGGTCGGCCGCGCGCCGCCACCTCAAGGTGCTCGAAGCACCGGCCTACCGGAAGCTATCCAGCCAGGACGAGGCGGCCGCCGAGAGCAAGGACAAGATCGATATCGCGGCACTGGTCGCCGGCTCGAGCCCCGAAGAGGCACGCAAGACGATCGCCGACCTGATCGTCGAGGAGATCGCCCGCGTGCTGCGGCTGCCGCGCGAGGACGTCGGCCGCGCCACGCCACTCGCGGAGATCGGGCTCGATTCGCTGATGGCGGTCGAGCTGGCGCTCGGCCTGGAACAACGGTTCACGCTGAACGCGCCGCTCTCGACCAGCGCGAGCAGCTTCTCGGTCAACGAGCTGGCCGACCACGTGATCGGGCTGGCGACCGGGGCGTTGAGCGAAGATCAGGCTTTCAAGCAGGCCATGGTCGATCGTCATCTCGGCGACGGAAGCGCGCTGCAGATCGACGAGGATCAGGTCAGAGAAAAGATGCGGACGATGAAGGGCATCCTCAACTAAACGGGAGCAAGCCGGTAAAAACCGACGTTGCTCCCGCGTTCGCATTCACAGGCTGGTCAGCCGGCGCCGCCGTCGACTTCCTTGCCGTCGTGCGCGTGGTTCGGCAGCGCGCCCGCGCCGGGCGTCGCGTCCTCGTTGGTGAGATGCGGTGCGGCATGTGCGCCTGCAGCCGGATTCGACGGATAGAGCCCGGGCTGCTGTTGAAACTGCCGCGATTTCTTCTCGGTCGTGCCTCGGCTGCCGGCGGGCCGCTCATTGCGGTTCGAGCTGGCGGTCATGAACGTCCTCCCAAGACGGATGACGAATTCTACCCGCTGTCGCGATGAAAACACAATCGGTTAGGCTGCCGGACCCGCTGGGGTTGAGAAACGCGCTCTACCAGCGGATCAGCGCGCTGCCCCAGGCCATGCCGGCGCCGATCGCCATCATCGCGATGAGGTCGCCTCGCTTCAGCCGCCCGGCGCGATTGGCCTCGTCGAGCGACAGGGGTAGCGAGGCCGATGACGTGTTGCCGTAGCGATCGAGGTTGATCCAGCAGCGCGCGCGCGAGATGCCGACGCGATCGAGCACCGATTCGACGATGCGCAGATTCGCTTGGTGCGAGACCACATGGTCGATCTGCGACGGCAGCACGTGATTCGCCTCGAACGCCTCCATTAAGGCATCGGGCAGTACGCGCACGGCGAACTTGTAGACCTCGCGCCCGCTCATCGCGATCTTGTGCAGGTTCTCCTCGATCATCGCCGACGAGACCGGGTGCCTGCTGCCACCACCACGGATCGTCAGGATGTCGGCGGCATTTCCGTCGGAATGCAGATGCGCGGAAAGAAGACCGCGCTGCGGATCCTCACTCGGCCCGACCACCATTGCGCCGGCCGCGTCGCCGAACAGCACGCACGAGGTGCGGTCCGACCAGTCGACGAGGCGGCTCAGAAGCTCCGCGCCGATGACGAGCACGCGCCGCGCGTTGCCGGACCTGATGAGGCTGTCGGCGAGATTGAGCCCGTAGAGCGATCCGGCGCAGGCTGCGGACAGGTCGAAGGCGAACGCGTTGCGCGCTCCGAGTTGCGCCTGCACCGTGACAGCGCAGGACGGCATCGGCGTGTCGGCGGAGATCGTCGCCACGATGATCGCATCGAGTTCGTGCGACTCGGTCTCGGCCATGCGCAGCGCCGCGCGCGCTGCAGCGACGGCCATGTCGGAGGTCACCTCGCCATCGGCGGCGATGTGGCGTTCGCGGATCCCGGTGCGTTGGACGATCCAGTCGTCGCTCGTCGCGACCATCCGCTCGAGATCGGCATTGGTCAGCACGCGCTCGGGCGCGTAGCTTCCCGTGCCGATAATGCGTGATCTGAGCACCGGCCCCTCGCGACAACGCCCGCTTGGACCGCGGGCGTCGCCGGATTAGGCCAATTCGCTCGGAGGCGCCACCGAGCGCGACTTCACGTTATAATTCCGAACGTCACCGTGATTTCGAACGTCACCGGGCGCCGACAACACCGCGCCGCTGCATCATCTCGCTGGCGACGAGCTCGTAGCTCGTCTGCAACGCTTCGATCGTGCCGCGCGCGGCACGCAGGACGTTATTGTGAACACGCGGCCGCACCGCCGCGAGAGTCCAATTGGTGCCGCCGTGGACATGCTCGCGAGGCTGGATGAGAATCTCGTTCACATGCTCGAAGCCGGGGCACCTCTTCAAGGACGTCAGGCAGATGTGCTGAAGCTCGGTGCTGGAACAGACCTCACGGGTCATAACGCGTTCTCCTGGTCGTGATTTTCTTTGAGCCGCAGCCGCGAGGCTGCGACGACGAATCAGCTTCGGTTTGCCGCCCAACCGACGAGGTAGCCGATCGCACCGGCGAGGAGCAACGCCTCGATAGGCTGCTTGCCGATCTGTCGCGCGAGCTGGTCGTTGCTCTTGGCATAGGCGCGTTTGCCGGCGTCTACCGCATCGCCCGCGCTGCCGGGAATCTTGTCGCCGAGGTCGGAGGCCCCATCACGCACTCGTTGATAGACGTCCGAGGCCTTGTCGGAGACTTTGCCGGCCGCGTCGCTCGCGTGATCTGCGGCCATCGAGGCTGCATCGCTGAGCCCGCTCCTGGCGCGATCCGCCGCGTTTTTGGCGCGGGATGCTATGTCTTTTGCCACTTCCGCTGGGTCGTCAGATGTCATGTAAGTGCCTTCAACCAAAGGCGTTCGTCGCGCCTCCATGGCCTAACGCGACCATCTACCATCTGTTCCCGCCGCACTGCCGCTCAAATGGGCTACGGCCCTCCGGCAACGAAACGAGGCTGTCGTCACGATGCTGACCTGCTATGGCGCCGACACCAAAGGACCGATCGCGATCGCGCCCGGTTCGAAAGAGCTACCGGCGAACGTGCACTGGATCGACGCCTTCGATCCGACACCGGAAGAGACGCAGACGCTGGCCGCGGCTTTGGGCACGCGCATCCCGACGCACGACGATCTCATCGAGATCGAATCCTCGTCGCGTCTCGCCGTTAACAATGGTGTCATTCTCGTGAGCCTGCCGGCGACGGTGCGCGATGCCGACGGCTATCCGAGCATGACGCCGGTCGGTTTCGTCGTGACGCCGGAGCGCGTCGCGACGTTGCGCTTCGCGCGGCTGCCTTCCTTCGAGAATCTCGCCAAGGAGATCTGCGCGAAGGGCGAAGTCTCGCCCGGCGGGATGGGCGCGACGATCACGATCCTCGAGATCATCATCGATCACGTCGCCGATCTGCTGGAGCGGGTGGGCGGCGAGCTGGATTCGGTGTCACGCTCGATTTTTCTCAGCGAGAGCCTGAGTGGAAAAAAGCACACGCCGCGCCGCTCCGGCGACGTGCTTCATGCCCTGCTGAAATCCATCGGTCGCCATGCCGATCTCGTCTCCAAGGTCAGCGAGACCCTGCTCGGGTTTTCCCGCATCCCGCCGTTCCTCGCCGCCAAGGGCGCGGCGATGACGACGCCGGACCTGAAGATGCGGCTCGACATCGTCGCCGGCGACGTCAAATCGCTGCACGAGTTCCAGGAACACCTCGCCGGCAAGACGCAGTTCCTTCTCGACTCGCTGCTCGGCCTCGCCAACATCGAGCAGAACAACGTCTTCCGCGTGCTGACGGTGGTCTCGGTCATCGGCATCCCGCCGACCTTCATCGCCTCGATGTACGGGATGAACTTCAAGAACATGCCCGAGCTGAACTGGACCTACGGCTACCCCTACGGTCTCGCACTGATCGTGCTCAGCGCGCTGATCCCGGCCGTGTGGTTCAAGGTGAAGGGCTGGTGGTAGGTTGGCCTGTCGAGGATCAGCGCCCGCGGTAGCTCAATAGGCGCAGGATCAGCCAGACCGGCACGACGATGGCCGCGCCAGCGATGATGTAGTCGCCGAGGTCGCGAAGCGACTGGAAGCCGAGCGCCCACAGGCGATCGATGATGTCGCCGAGCTGCTGAAAGACCTCTGCCGGGCGGATGCCGAGCCACATGAGCAGCGCGCCGACGAGGATCGACACGACTGCGAGCCGGACGATGACCGCGAGCGGCGACCCGCCGAGGAAGCGGCGCAGCGGCGTGTCGTCTTGCTGCTCGCGCCAGCGGGCGGCGCTGCGCGCCCAATAATGCTGCGTGTCGGTCGGCTGCGGCTGGTCGATCAAGGTCGCCCCGGAGGATTCGCGTGCGTCGTCGGGTCAACGCCCGAGGGCCGCCCGAAGATGCAGCGGGAGGTCAGCCGGCTTCGCCGGCCTCGCGCGAGAAGCGCCCCTGATCGATCTTGGAGACGGCGATCACAGCCTGGGTGCGGCTGTCGACGCCCAGCTTCTGCAGGATCGCCGAGACATGCGCCTTCACCGTCGCCTCGGAGACCTTCAGCTCGTAGGCGATCTGCTTGTTGAGCAGGCCCTGCGACAGCATCATCAGCACCCGCAGCTGCTGCGGCGTCAGGTTCGACAGGCGGCGCATCATGTCGGCGACGGCGGCGTCGGCCGGCATCACGAGGTCGAGATCGGCCGGGGTCCAGATCTCGCCGGTGAGGATCATGCGGATCGCCTTCCGCATCTCCTCGATCTCGGTGCTCTTCGGGATGTAGCCGGCGGCACCCACCTCGATGCAGCGGCGCATGATCGTGCGATCCTCGCAGGCCGAGATCACCACGACGGGGATCTCGGGATGCTGCGATCGCAGGTAGAGCAGGCCGGAGAAGCCGCTGACGCCGGGCATGGTGAGGTCGAGCAGGATCAGGTCGACGGGCAGGCCGCGGGCGAGATCGTCGCTGAGCGCCGGCAAGTCGCCGACCTCGCGGACCTCGGCGCCGCCGACGGCGGAGATGACCGCCTGGCGCAACGCGCCACGCACCATCGGATGATCATCCGCGATGATGATATGGACCGTATCCGTATCCGTTTCCGGCTTTTCCGGTTCGAGCAGCATGGTCACGATAGTGTCCTCCGGTCTCGCCCCTCATGGCCAGCCGTATGCCGACGCTGGCCTTCGAGATCGAACACGGCGCGTTAACCGCCCGTGAACGGGCGCGCGGGCCTCACGCGGACGTTAAAGCACGAATTTGGCGGTCCGGCACCTTGGATTCAGTCGAGCCGTTCCTCCGTCGTCGGGAGGATCGGCGCCTCACTTCGCGACGCGCTGGCCGCGCATCACCCGATCCGGGGTGTCGGTCGGCTTGCTGGTCGGCGCCTCGTTCATCGCCGGCGCCAGGCCCGGGTTGATCTGCTCGGGCGAGAGCGGGTGCGACGCCTCGTCGATCGGCAGCTTGGTGATGATCCCGCCGGGGCTGTTTTCCGGCAGCGAGCAGGGCCGGTCGAGCGAGGGCCCAAGGTGGAACAGCGCCAGCACGTCGGCCTTCGCGGCGGCGAGGCGCGGCCAGACGCCGGTGTTGTCGTCGCCCGGCGTGCGGACGCGGACCGTCACGGTGAGGCCGCTGGCCAGCAGCAGGCCCGGTGGCACGCTGTCGATATGCACGCGGATCGGCACGCGCTGGGCGAGCCGCACCCAGGTGTAGACCGGATTGACGTCCGGCAGGCCCTGCGTGGACGAGGTAGCATCCGAGACGCTGATGCCGCGCCCGAAGCTCTGAACATGGCCGAGCACCGGCCGCGAATAGCCCATCAGCTCGGCCACGACCGGGTCGCCGACGCAGATGCGCCCGAGCTTGGTCTCCTCGAAATAGCCGTCGATCCAGAACGAGTCGGAATCGATCACTGAGATGTTGGGCGAGCTTGTCGAGGCGTAGTCGCCGACGCGCAGGGTCAGGTTGGTGATGTAGCCGTTGACGGGGCTGCGCACCTCGGTGCGCTTCAGGTTGACCTGGGCCTGGGCGAGCTGGACCTGGGCGCCGGCGAACTCGCCCTGCGCCATCGCCGCGGTGCCGGCATATTGCTGCTTCTCCTCGACGGAGGCGGCGAGGCTGGTGAGTGACTGGCGGCGCTGCGCCTGCGTCTGCTTCACCTGCAGGTCGGCGGCGCGCGACTGGACCGTGGCCTTGGCGGAATCGACCGCGACGCGGAAGTCGAACGGGTCGATCACGTAGAGGACGTCACCCTTGTGGACGACCTGGTTGTCGACGACGTGCAACTCGACGATCTGACCCGAGACCTGCGGCGCGACATTGGCGACGAGCACGCGCACGCGACCGTCCCGCGTCCAGGGCGAGGTGACGTAGTACTGGTAGATCAGCGCGACGGCGACGGCGGTGACGACGATGACCACCGCGGTCGCGGTCCACCGGCGCAGCCTCACCCACCATCGAACGCCTCGGGCCGCCATCACGCTTCCTTTTCAGTAGCCTCAGTAGAACAGCATCACCGTCGCCAGCACGACGACAAAGAGACAGACCGACACCAGCGAGGCGTTGGCGAAGATCTTTTCCAGCGGCAGGCGCCGGAGCAAGGGCC
This sequence comes from Beijerinckiaceae bacterium, assembly GCA_965277735.1. Lineage (GTDB taxonomy): Bacteria > Pseudomonadota > Alphaproteobacteria > Rhizobiales > Beijerinckiaceae > RH-AL1. The sequence goes on along the minus strand of CBDIDO010000002.1, from coordinate 915,989 downwards.
GTAACAGGAAGACGATCGCAAGCGCGATCAAGGCCTGTGGCACGAAGGGCGCGAAGAGCACACCGCCGATCGCGAATTCGTGGAAGCCGTGCGTCATGCGGAGAGCGCGCTGCGCAGGTGGCGGAAGCGCGGGCCGCGCACCCGGCTGAGGCCGGCGATGAAGGCGATGTCGGCGACGACGGAGACCCGGGCCTCGAAGCAGCCGTCCGGGCAATCGGCGCGCGCCAGCGCCAGCGCGGCCGCGTCGAGGGCCGGCGGATCGAGTTCGGTGAGGGCCGCGCGCGCCTCGCGGGCGCCCGGCATGGTCTTCGGCAGCTCGTCGAGCGCATCGTTGGCGCGGACCGCGACGAGGGTCGCGACAGAGAGCGAGAGCAAGTAGCCGAGCCGCCAGGCCTGGCCCGCCGGCGTACCGATCTTCATGTTCGAGAGGGCCACCATGCGGTCGGCGCCGAGGTAGCGCATCTCCTCCGGGGTGCGATGGATTTGCCCGGCCGCCGCCGCGAGCACGTCGCGGCGCACCCTATTGACCAACCAGCGGCGGCGCTCCTTGTCGGTCGTCGCGGGCAGGGCGAACAGGATCAGCCCGAACAACAGCACGCCGGCGGAGGACAGGATCGCCGTGAAAAGAAAGCTCTGCGGATCGTAGCTCTGCGGGTTCGAGGGCGGAAAGATCACCGGCACATAGACCAGCATGAGAAAACCGAGGCCCGCCGTCTTCGGACGAATGCTGAGCAGCGTCGCCAGGAAGATCGCCGGCGCCATGCCGATCGCCAGTAGCGGGAAAGCGTCGGCGCCGTCGAGGAAGACGAACTCGGTGATCCCGGCCACCAATGCGGCACAGGGGATGGCGACCATCGCACCCCTGATGAAGGCCCTGATGTCCGGCATCGTCGCGCCGAGCCCGGCGAAAATGCCGACCTGCGCGAACGATACCGCGGTCAGCGGCCAGCTCGACAGGACGAAGGCTGCCCCGGCGACGACGATGCCGATGAAGACGTGGAACGCCTTGCGCAGCGCCGCCTCGCGGTCGCGATGGATCGGCAGCGACTTGATCTGGCGGCTCGGCCAGCGTCCCGCCTCCATCGCCTCAAGCTCGCTGGCGGCCAGCTGCCGCTCCTTGGCGAGCTGCTCGGCGCAGCGCAGGATCATGATCCGGCGCGGCGATGCCTCGGGGCTCGCGAGCTCCTCGCGCAGCATCGTGTCGAGCGCCGCGTGGTCGCTTGCCTCGAGCGCGGCGAGGATTTCGTCGGTGCAGAGGTCGGGGTTGGTCCGCGACATCGCGGCGAAGGCGCGCGCGAGGCTGAGCGCGCCGATCATCGCCACGCAGGCGCTGTGGGCGGCGGCGGCGCGCGGTGCTCCGGTCGCGGACTCGGCCGGCAGCGTCTGCACGTCGAGCCGCAGCCCGACGATCTTGGTGACGAGCTGCACGGTGCCCTCGGGGCCCGGGCCGGTGCCGGAGAGGTGGGAGGCGACGATCGCGCGCGTCTCGGCGAGCGCCGCGCGCAGGCGCTGGCGCACGGTGGGATAGGCGTCGGGCGCCGCGAAGACGTCGTTGATCAGCGCGATGGACGCGATGCCGAGCGAGACGACCGCAAGGCGCGCCATCGCGGCATTGAAGACGGTCTGCGGGTTGTCGACGTTGATGACCGCGATGACCGCGACGGTGTACCCCGAGAGCACCGCACCATAGGCGCGGGTGCCGTCGTAGCAGGAGGCGATGTAGACGGCGAGCGCCATCCAGGCCGCGTAGGCGAGGATGAACAGGTCGCGCGATTGGCTGAAGACGCCCGTGATGACGATGGCGGCGGTGCAGCCGACGACCGTCGCGCCGATGCGGAAGACGGCCTTGCGGAAGGCCTGGCCGCGCCTGGGCTGGGCGAGGATCGCGACCGTGACCGCGGCGGACGAGGCGCTATCGAGCTGCAGCCAGAAGGCCGTGGCGAGCGCCAGCATCATGGCGATCCAGATGCGGCAGGCGAACGCCCATTCGGTGAGCGGGATGCCGGCGAGGCTGGCTGGAACGGGCGCCTCGGTGCTGTCCGCCGTGGCCGACATTACCAGCGCTCGCCACGGGCCAAAAGCATCGACGTCTCCGGCAGGCCGCCCCGCGCGGCCGCCAGCGACCGTAGCACCGCGTTGCTGTGTCTTGTCAAACGATTCCACGCCAATACTGAGTGACCGCATAATGCGAAAGTTATGATGATGTCGATATACGCGCGGGGCTCGACAAAGCCGGCGGCGCGCCAAGAACAAAATATCGCGTCGGCCAAGCCCGCGCTCTGGACAAACGCAGCGGGGTGCCGATCCTTGCGCCCGCATGACCAATATAGCTTCGCTGCCGGACGCCCCGCTCGATCACCTGGTCAACCAGGACCAGATGCGCCTGCTCCTCGCCATCGTCGAGGCGCGCAGCTTCAGCGGCGCGGCGGCGAAGCTCGGCGTGTCGCAGCCGGCGGTCTCGCAGCAGGTGAAGCGCATCGAGCGCGCGGTCGGCCGCACGCTGTTCCGGCGCGGTGCCGGTGGCGTCGAGCTGACCGGCGACGGCGAGGCGGTCGTCGTCTACGTCCGCGCCATGCTCGGCCTGGCCGCCGACCTGCGCCGGCACCTCAGGCAGAGCGAGACTCCGGTCCGCATCTCCGTCGGCCTGTCCGAGGATTTCTGCCGCACCGCGCTGCCGAGCGTGCTGTGGCTGTTCATGCGCGAGCATCCGCAAGTGCAGTTGCGCGTCGTGTCGGGCTCCTTCGAAATGCTGACGGAGGCGATCGCGGCGCGGGTCGTCGACCTCGCCGTGTTGCGGCGGAATGCGCTCGGGCGCCCAGGGGGAACGCCCTTCTGGTCGGATTCGACGTGCTGGCTGGGCCGGCCCGATCTGCCCAGGCCGATCCCGGACCCGGTGCCGCTGGTCTTGCCGATCGCGCCGAGCCCGGCCCGCGACCAGCTGCTCGAGACCCTGCGCGCGCACGGTCGGAGCTGGCGGGTCACCTTCGAGGGCGCGAGCCTCGCCGGTATCGAAGCCGCGCTGCAGGCCGGGCTGGGCGTCTGCGCGGGACCGCGCAGCATGCCGCTCGTCGGCGTGGACCGGCTCGACGAGAGCTATGGGTTGCCGCCCATGCCGGACATCGCGTTCGTCATGGCAGAGCCGGCGCCGGACGCGGGCGAGGCGGTGCGCGCCTTCGCCGAGGTGCTGCGACGGGCGGCGGCCTGGAGCTTTCGTGGGCCGGAGACGCTCGCGTAACGAGCGGCGGCGGCCGCGGCTTCCGTCGTCGCGCGCTTTGGAGTATCTGGAGGCCCGACAGCGCCCTGCCGCGCCATGCCTATATGGATTCGAGCGCGCCCGCCTGGCGGCGCCACAGAAGACGGACCCGATGACCACTTCCGCTCTCGACCTGCCCGCCCCGAACGATCCGACCGTGCCGGAGATCGCCGGCCCGGCGGTCCGCCATCACTCCGTCGCCGTCATCGTCGGCGAGGGGGAGGGCGCGGTCCAGGTCGGCGGCGGCGCGCCGATCGTCGTCCAGTCGATGACGAACACGGATACGGCCGACATCGACGCGACGGTGCGCCAGGTCGCCAATCTCGCCCGCGCCGGCTCGGAGATGGTGCGCATCACCGTCGATCGCGACGAGGCGGCGGCGGCCGTGCCGAAGATCAAGGAGCGGCTGGCGAAGATCGGCTGCCACGTGCCGCTGATCGGCGACTTCCACTACATCGGCCACAAGCTGCTGACCGATCACCCGGCCTGCGCCGAGGCGCTCGACAAATACCGCATCAACCCCGGCAACGTCGGCTTCAAAGCCAAGCGCGACACGCAGTTCGCGACCATCGTCGAGAAGGCGATCCAGTACGGCAAGACGGTGCGCATCGGCGCCAACTGGGGCTCGCTCGACCAGGAGTTGCTGACGCACCTGATGGACGAGAACGCCAAGCTCGAGAAGCCGAAGGACATGGGCGCGGTGACGCGCGAGGCGATGCTGCAGTCCGCGCTGCTCTCCGCCAAGCGCGCCGAGGAGATCGGCCTGGCCAAGGATCGCATCATCCTCTCCGCCAAGGTCTCGGCGGTGCAGCAGCTGATCTCGGTCTACAAGATGCTGGCGGCGCGCTCGGACTACGCGCTGCACCTCGGCCTCACCGAGGCCGGCATGGGCTCGAAGGGCATCGTCGCCTCCTCCGCGGCGCTCGGCATCCTGCTCCAGCAAGGCATCGGCGACACGATCCGCGTCTCGCTGACCCCCGAGCCCGGCGGCGACCGCACGCTCGAGGTGAAGGTCGCGCAGGAGATCCTGCAGACGATGGGCTTCCGCACCTTCGTGCCGCAGGTCGCGGCCTGCCCCGGCTGCGGACGCACCACCTCGACCGTGTTCCAGGAGCTGGCGCGCGACATCCAGGACGACATCGTCCGCTCGATGCCCGAGTGGAAGACGCGCTATCCCGGGGTCGAGATGCTGAACGTCGCGGTAATGGGCTGCATCGTCAACGGCCCCGGTGAATCGAAGCATGCCGATATCGGCATCTCGCTGCCCGGCACCGGCGAGACGCCGGCCGCCCCGATCTTCATCGACGGCAAGAAGGGTCCGACCCTGCGCGGCGACAATATCGTCGGCGAGTTCAAGACGCTGCTCGAGCAGTACATCGAGCAGCGCTTCGGCGCCGGCGCGACGAAGAGCGCGGCGGAGTAAGTCTCCCGGCGCAGGAGCGGTTGCCTAGGTGGTTTGCTACGGCGGCAGGCGTCTTAGCATCGTCATCGTGAGGCCGCCGACGACAGGCCCCGGCACCAGCGCCGCAAAGGCCCAGCGCCATCCGCCGGCCCAGCTCGCAATCGACGGCAGCACCAGGATCGCGAGCAGGGTGACCGCGTAGCCGAGCCCGAGCTGCACGGTGAGCGCGGTGCCGACGAATTTCGCGCCCGACTCGGTGACGATCGCCGAGAATTGCGCCGAGTCGGCGACGACGGCGGCGCCCCAGACGAGGCCGATCGTCAGGAACATCCAGCTCGGCGCTGCGGCAGGACCGCCGTCGCCGAGAACCAGGTCGTCAGGGACAGGACGACCGCGAGGCAGAGCTTGGCCAGCGCGAAGAGGCGGCCGGCGTCGCTCTGCGCGTCGCCGGCCGCCGGCGCACTCACCATATGCGTCCTCCCTCGGCACCTCTCGCAGGCGCGGTGCGCCCCGAGATCACGTGGGAGGCCGAACGGTCAAGTCGTCGAAAGCGGGACCGGGTGCCGTTAAGGCGTCAGCGATAGATGCGCTGGTCAAGACCAGGGTAGGGGCGGAAGCCGTTGCGGTTCGGCATCTGAACCTTGGGCAGGGAGGCCTTGTCGAGCGTCGCGTCCTCGCCGACGACGTGGCACTCGGCGAGGATGTAGGCGACCACTGCATAGACCTCGTCGTCCTTCAGCGAGCCCGGCGTGTTGAACGGCATCGCGCGCTTGATGTAATCGAACATCGTCGTCGCGTAGGGCCAGTAGCTCTCGGTCGTCTTCAGAGGTTTCGCGGAGGTGAGCGTACCGCGGCCACCGATCAGCGGAAGCCCGCCCGTCGGCTTGACGCCCTGCAGCTTGTCGCCGTGGCACGCCATGCATTTTTCCGCGTAGACCTGCTTGCCCTGCGCGACCGAGCCGCTCCCCGCGGGCAGGCCGGCGCCATCGGGCGGGATCGCGAAGAAGCGCGACAGCTCCTGCGGCGTTGCCGGCGTGCCGAGCCCGAGCGTCGGGCCGGGCGCGGCCGGTGTCGCGGCGAAGGTGGGCGCCGCGAGGCCACCGCACACAAGGATGGAGAGGAAACTAAGCGCCCGTCGCAATGCCGACCTCGCCGTTCTCCGCCACCTGCCAGCAATGGATGCCGTTGTAGTGGTAATAATAGTTTGTGCCATGCAGCGCCACGAGCTCGGCGTGGGTTGGTTGCTTATAGCCGGTGTCGTCGACGCAGCGGCTCATCAGCCGCGCCGCCTTGCCCTCCCAGCGCCACGGGAAGTGGAAGCGCACCGTGCAGATGGGCAGGCGCTCGCCCTCGATCTCGGCCGGAAACCAGGTCGCGCCGCCGTCGACCGAGACCTCGACTTTCTCGATGCGGCCGCGCCCGGACCAGGCGAAGCCGGTGACGTCGCAAGGCCCCTTGTCGACGAGCCGCACGCCGCCCGACGGCGACGTGATCACCGATTTCGCGGCCATGATGAAGTGGAACTGGTCGGCGATGCCGTCGGCGCCGAGGTCGGAGTATTTGGAGGTCTCTTCGCGCGTCATGAACGGGCGGTCCGACACCTCGATCCGGCGCAGCCATTTTATGTTGGTGTTGCCCTCGTAGCCGGGCAGCACGAGGCGCAGCGGATAGCCCTGCTCGGGGCGGATCGCCTCGCCGTTCTGGCCGAAGGCGAGGATCGCGTCGTCGAGCATCTTGTCGATCGGAATCGAGCGGGTCATCATCGCGGCGTCGGCGCCCTCGGCGAGCACCCATTTGGCGTTGTCGGCGATCCCGGTCTCGCGCGCCAGGGTCGAGAAAGCGACGCCGGTCCATTCTGACGTGCTGAGCAGACCGTGCGACGATTGCACCGTCTTCGCCGTCGGCTTCTTGTACTCGCTGCCCGTGTTGCCGGAGCACTCGATGAAATGCTTGCGCGTTACGCGGGGAAAACGTTTGAGATCCGCCATGGTGAAGCGCATCGGCGTGGTGACCATGCCGTGCACGAAAAGCTCGTGGCGCGCCGGGTCGATCGTCGGCACGCCCGCATGGTGGCGCTCGTAGTGCAGGCCCGACGGCGTCAGATTGCCGACGAGGTCGGCGAGCGGCGTGAAGGTCCATGAGGTGAGCGGGCTCGGGTTGTCCACCGCGACACGCCGCGCGTGCTCGAACGGCGACGGGTGGCCGTAGCCGTCGTTGGCGCCGACGGGGAAGCCGGGGACCTTGGTCGGGTCCGCCGGCGCGTCCTCGGCGCGGGCCGGAAGCGGCGCTGCCGCGGCGGCGGCCGCCACGCCGGCGAGGAGCCGCCGCCGTCCGATGTCGGGCGCGTCGCGCCCCGCTTGTCGTTTCGTATCGCTCGCCGTCATCGCGTCCCGTTCACTCGCGCCCGGCGGCCGAGGCTCAGCCCGGCGAGATGCCGAGCAGGACGCCGACCGGGATGATCAAGGTGCCTATGGCGAACACGCCGTTCTGCGGTCGCCGGGCCGTCAGCGGATTATAGAAGCTGTTCGGGTTGATTGCATATTGCACGGTCGGCTCGAAGGCGAGACCGGCGGGCAGCTGGATGTGGGCGTTGGCCTCGAACACGTATTCGTTGCCGGGAAAGGCCGCGCCGGAGCCGCCCGACACGAGATTCGCCGCGGCGAGATACTGCGAGTAGTTGCTGTTGAGCTTCTCGTAGTTGACCTTCACGCCGAACCGGTCGGCCGGACGCCCGGCGAAGGGTGCCTGCAGCGTCGCACCGACATAAGTCGACGAGAGGATCGGCGTCGTCGTGTCGAAGGCATTGCCGAAGCTGCCGTAGAGCAGGATCGACGTCGGCACCTTGGCGGTCGGCAGGCCATCGGTATGGCCGCCGTCGGCGCGCCAGACGACCTTGCTGGCCTGCAGGACGATGCCCGAGGTGCCGTGCCGCTCGAAGCCGCCGCCATCGAGCCCCAATGCGCTCTGCGCGTCGAGCACCTGGTGCTCGGATGAATTGTAGAAGCCGGTGAACGACACGGTGGTCGGAAAAGCCTCCATCGTGAAATCGGTTTTGTAGCCGACCTCGCCCAGCGCCAGCACGCCCGTCTGCTTCTCCTCGCCGAGGTCGTAGCCGATGCGGGTGCCGTCGTTGGTCGAAAAGGCGCCCCCCTGGACGTAGGTGGTCGGCGTCAGCCTGTAGGAGAGGTTGGCACCGTACACCGAGTATTGCGGCGAGGTGAAGCCGGCGTTGTAATACAGCAGGTCCTGGAAGCAGCTGTCGAGAACCTGGCAGAGCGGCAGCGCGTAATAGCGATCGGGATGCGTTCGTCCGATCTCGAACGACAGCCGATCGTCGAACAGCTTCTGCTGGATCGTCGCCACCGAGAGGACGGCGGTCTTGGTGTTGAACGTGCCCTGGTAGCCGACGAGCGCATCGCCGGTCTGGCCGAGGAAGCCGCTCGCGCCGGTGCGGCCGACCCCGGCATTGGCGGCGAAGATCGTCGTCTCGTAATGCAGCGACGTGCCGGTGAGGCCGCTGACTTTCGAGAGATCCCAGTCGACGCCAAGGATGTTGTAGAGCGAGTTCTCCGTGTGGCCCGGCAGCAGGCCCACCGACGCGTTGCTGGTGAAGAAGTCGATCGAGATCGCGTGCAGCTTGATGCCGTAGCTGTCGAGATCGTCGGCGAGGGGCGCCAGCGGCCCGTTGCGGCCGGACGGCCCGACCGCGCGCACGAGTCCCGGTACGACGCGCGGGTTGGTCTCGCCCGGTAACCCGAGGGGCGCGGCTGGTGCGGAGTCCGAGCGGGCGGGTGCCTCTTGGGCGTGGCTGGCGGAAGCCGCCAGCAGCGCCAGCGCGACAAGGGCGCAGGTGCGCCTGTGCCGCGATCTGCGGCGCTGATCGACTCGCGACGGCGCGATGAAGCCAGACATGTGAAGCCCCCCCCGAACCACGCGTACACCGCCCCCGCGGCGCTTCGTCCGAACTTGAAAAAGCCGATGGCTTCGCGCACAGCCCCGCTATCGGCGGACCGTAGCGTGACCGCGTGCGACGCAATCTTGCGCCACGCTATCGCTTCTATATTGCGAAGAGACGGTACTTTTTCTTGCGCGCTTATTTATCTGAGATCGAAGTAATCGCGTCAATGAAACATTATCGGAAATTGTTGGCGGCATTCTACGGGTTTATTCTGTTTCGACGCGAGAAAAGAAACTTTTCTCCCAGATGGGATGGCGTACCATGTCGTTCGTGAAGCGCCCTTGGCGAGAGGCCGAATGACTCGTGGGATCGGTATGACGAAGACGCCGGCGAACGATGTCGCCCTGGGCGGCATCGAGGTCGCGGTCACCGCGGGCGGCCAACCGATCCCGATGCGGCAGGCGGTGCTCGTCGCGCTCGCGGCGGGGCTCGGCTACGGGTTCGATTCCTACGCCGTCAACATCTTCGGGATGCTGAGCCCGCTCATCTCGAGCGACCTCAAGCTCGACGTGAAGACGATCGGCTGGATCGGCTCGATCTTCCTGGTCGGCTACACGATCGGCACCGTCCTGTTCGGCTATCTGGCGGACCGGATGGGGCGCCGCAACGCGCTCAAGTTCTCGATCCTGCTCTACGGGCTGACGACCGTGCTCGGCGGCTTCGCCAGCAGCGTCGCGACGATCACCGGCCTGCGCTTTCTCACCGGGGTCGGCGGCGCCGGCGAACTCGCGGTGGGCGCGCCCTACACGGCGGAGATGTGGCCGCCGCGCCATCGCGCGCTCGGCACGGGCGGCACGATGTTCGCGCTCTACGCGCTCGGCTACATCCTGGCGGCGGTCGCCGCGCTCTTCATCGTGCCGCGCTACGGTTGGCGCCCCGCCTTCGTCTTCGCCGCGGTGCCGGCGGCGCTCGTCTTCTGGCTCCGCAACTCGGTGCAGGATTCGCCGCGCTTCAAGGAGGCGCAGGAGGAGATGGAGCGCCTCGTCGCGCGGCGTGGCGGAGAGCGACCGCGCACAAACATCTGGACGATTCCCGGCGCGCGGAAGCGGATCGCCGTCGGCTGGCTGCTCTATGTCGCCAACGCCTGCGGCTATTGGGGCATCACGTTCTTCCTCACGACGTTCATGATCAAACGATTCCACGTCACGCTCGCGGACTCGATCTTCTACGCGATGTGGTTTTATGCCGTGCAATTCGTGCTGTCGTTCGTCGGCACCGGCCTGTCGGACCGGATCGGCCGCCGCCCGGCCGGCATCCTCGGCGCGGTGCTGATGATCGTCTTCACCATTCTCGCTTCGACGGCGTCGAGCCTGCCGGTGTTCCTGGTCTTCGGCGGCCTGATGGTCGGCATGCTCGGCTGGCTGTGGGGGATCGGCGACACCTACCTGTCCGAATTCTTCCGCACGTCGCTGCGCGGCACCGGGTTCGGCATCATGGTCGGTGGCGGCCGCCTCGTGTCGATCCTGGCGCCGGGTCTGGTCGGCTGGGGCATCACGGAGTTCGGCCCCGTCGCGCCGTTCCTGGCGACCGCCGCGCTGTGGCTGCTGACCATCATCGGCTACGCGATCGGGCCGGAGACGGCCGGCCGCGAGCTCGAAGAGGTGCAGCTCTGAGAGAGCGTCCTTCCGGGCGCGCGCAGCGCGACCCGGAACCGGAGCGCTTCACCCGATCCGAACGGACCACCGGTTCCGGGTTCTGGCTATGCGAGCCCCGGAATGACAAGCTACAGCTTCAGCAGCCGCGCCGCGGTCTTGTACGTCGCCGCCGCGAACGCTTCGGCATCGAGGCCGAGCGCAGCGAAGTCCTCGAGGCCCTGCTTCATCGGCCGGAACGGGAACGAGCTGCCGAACAGGAACTGGTCGCGCATGAAGCCTTTCGCGGCCTCGACATAGACGTGCGCGCCGGGTGCGAACGTGTACATGTCGGGTGAAACGAAAACGTTCTCGTTGCGAAAGGCGACCATGACCATTTCAGCGACGTGAGGGTAGAAGCCGTGGCAGCAGATAATCGGCAGCTTGGGGAAGCGCTTGGCGAGGCGGTCGACGGAGAAGGGGTCGTTGAGCCTGAGGTCCGGCGTGGTCGGGCCGGACATGACGAAGGCCGGCACGCCGAGCTCGAGGCACAGCTCGTAGAACGGCGTCAGCCGCGCATCGTCGGCCTTCATCCCCTCGGCGTAGAAGCCGGCGTCGAGGTTGAGGCCGGCGAGCCCCAGCTCGCTGATCGCCTTGCGCGCCTCGCCGAGCGCGCGCTCGGCGCCGAGCTCGATCGGATCGACCGAGGCGATGCCGATCAGCCGCTTGGGCGCCGTCGCGGCGACCTCGGCCAGAGCCGTGTTCTCGACGCGGACGCCCGGTACCGAGCGCGCCACCATGATCGCGGCGGAGATGCCGGCCTGGTCCATCTCCGCGACGAAGCTCTTGGCGTCCGGCGTGCGGGTGAAATGGTCGATGTCCTTGCCGCCGACGCGCTTGTTGAGCCAGCGCACGACCTCGAAATCTGGCGTCCCCGGCGCGGCGCCGAAGAACGGATGCAGGAAGCTCGGCCGGCTGCGCATGTCGATCACGGGCGATGTCATCAGGGCGCCTCCGGGGGCCGTTGGATCAGGGTGGGGCGGACACATACAGAGATGCCGGCGCCCCGGCCAGCCGTCGCGGCGCGGGGCCTGTCGTGACGATCGCGCATGAGGTGCTCCTGCTCGCGGTGGCGCTAGGGGCGAGCGCGCTCGGCGGCATGCTCGGCATGGCGAGCGGCGTGTTCCTGGTGCCGATCCTCTCGAGCTTCTGCGGCGTGCCGATCCACGACGCGATCGGCGCCAGCATCGTCTCGGTGATCGCCTGCTCCTGCGCCAGCGCGGCGCCGTTCCTGCGCGCCCGCCTCGTCAACTTGCGGCTTGCGCTCGTGCTCGAGGTCGCGACCACGTTCGGCGCGCTGATCGGCGTGCTGCTGTCGGGGATCGTGCCGATCGCCTTCCTGTATGCGCTGTTCGCCGTGATCCTGCTCGTCTCGGCGCGGCAGATGGGGGCGCGTCGCGATGTGGTGGCCGCCGACCCGGCGGCGCGCGCTGGCGGCCTGCTGGCCACGCGGCGGCTCGACGCGACCTATCCCGACCGCGCCACGGGGCAGGACGTCGCCTACACGATCGACCGGCTGGGTCTCGGCATGGGGCTGATGTTCGGCGCGGGTCTCGTCTCGGCGTTGCTCGGCATCGGCTCGGGCGTGCTCAAGATCCCCGCCATGGACAGCGCGTTGAAGCTGCCGATTAAGGTCTCGTCCGCGACCTCGAACTTCATGATCGGCGTGACGGCGGTGGCGAGCGCCGGCGCCTATCTCGTGCGCGGCCAGATCTCTGCGCCCATCGCCGGCCCGGTGGCGCTCGGCTCGGTCGTCGGCGCGGTGCTCGGCGCGCGTGTGCTCATGGTCGCCTCCGGCGACAAGCTGCGCATCTTCTTCGTCGTCGTGCTCGTCGCCCTGGCGGCGCAGATGGCCCTCGCCGCGTTCGGCTTCGACGTCAGCAGGATCGGCGGATGACCGAGCGCGCCACGGACGACCTGGACGGCGACCGGCGGCTCGAGGCCGCTCTTGCATTGATCCTCGAGCGCGGGACGGTGCTCGCCTGCCTCGTCATCGGCGGGGGCCTTGCCGTGCAATGGCTCGCGGGCAGGGAGGCGCTGGGCCTGCGGATCGTCACCGCCGGGCTGGTCGTGTTCCTCGCCCTGCCGGTGCTGCGGCTGCTGGCGGTGCTCGCCGTGCTCCTGCGCCGCCGCGACCTCGCCTTCGCCGGCATCGCCGCGCTGGTGCTGGCGATCATCGCCGTCGCCTTCACCGTGGGAGCTCTCATCTGAAAAATACAGGTACATGCCGCTTTGACATTGCGGGAAGCCTTGCCCATTTGTTCAGCGTCGCCGCGTCGGCGGCTTGCGCGAGGCTCGGATGACGGCCGCCTATCAAGCGACTTGCGATCAGCCCCTGTGCCGCAGGTTCTCCGCCGGCCGCGCCAAGCCGGGCTGGACGCTCGCGGCCTCGATCCTCGCCTCGAGCCTCGCCTTCCTCGACAGCTCGGTGATGAACGTCGCCCTGCCGGCGCTGAAGCACGATCTCGCCGGCACGACGACCGACCTGCAATGGACGATCAACAGCTATGCGCTGCCGCTGTCGGCGCTGATCCTGTTCGGCGGTGCGGCCGGCGACAAGTTCGGGCGCCGGCGGTTCCTTATCATCGGCATCGTGATCTTCGCGCTGGCCTCGATCGGCTGCGCGCTGGCGCCCAGCTTCGCTCTGCTCGTGCCGATGCGCGCGCTGCAGGGCATCGGCGCGGCGATGCTGATGCCGAACAGCCTCGCCTTGCTCGGCGGCGCCTATCCCGAGGCGACGCGCGGCCGCGCGATCGGCACCTGGGCCGCCTTCGGCGTCATCGCCAGCGCCGCGGGGCCACCGCTCGGCGGCTGGCTGATCGAGCTCTTCGGCTGGCGCGCGATCTTCACCATCAACGTGCCGGTGGCGCTGGCGGCGATCGCCATCGCACGCACCCGTGTCGCCGAGTTCTCCGATCCCGAAGGTTCGCTCGACTGGGGCGGCGCCGCCCTCGCCACGCTGGCGCTCGGCCTGTTCGCCTGGCCGCTGACCCTGTGGTCGAGCCGGCGGGCGCTGCCGCCGGAGGCGTTGCCGATGTTCGCGGCGAGCGCCATCGCGGCAGTGCTGTTCTTTCTCGTCCAGCTCCGGCGGGGCGACAGCGCGATGATGCCGCTCGGCATGTTCGCCTCGCGCAAGTTCGTCGGGCTCTCGCTGGTGACGTTCCTGATCTACACGGCGCTCAGCGGCCTGTTCCTGCTGCTGCCTTACGTGCTGATCGACGGCGGCTACACGCCGCTGCAGGCCGGGCTGGCGCTGCTGCCGTTCCCGGCGATCGTCGGCGTGGCCTCGCGCCTCATGGGGGCGCTCGCAAGCCGCCACGGGCCGCGCTGGCCGCTCGTCGGCGGCTCGTTCGTCGCCGCGCTCGGCTACGTGCTCCTCACGCGCATGGAGCCCGGCGGCAGCTATTGGCTGACGGTCGTGCCCGGCGCCGCCGTTCTAGCCGCCGGCATGGCGGGCGCCGTGGCGCCGCTGACCACGGCGGTGCTCGCCGCCGTCGACCGGCACCACAGCGGCACGGCGTCCGGCTTCAACAGCATGGTCTCGCGCTCCGGCGGCCTGATCGCGACGGCGCTGTCCGGCGCCGTCCTCGCTCACACCGGCGCCGCGCTCGTCGGCAGCTTCCATGCCGCCGTCTGGATCGGTGCCGCCATGGCGGTCGCGTCCGGGCTCACCGCCCTCGTCACGCTCGGGCCGCCGCCGACCTCGGTGCCGCAGGAGGCCAATGCGTCGCCTGCGGCGGCGTGAGCGTTCCCATCGGGTTCGCGTGCCTGTATGCTAGGCACGACAAGCCGGATGTCGCGCCATGGACGAAAAAGTCGCCACGCCACGCCGCCGTGATCGCGCTGCCCTTGCAGGCGACGGCAAGCGACACCTGTTCGAGCGCCTGCTGCCGGGAATCGGGCGGCACAAGGAGCCCGACATGCTCCCGAGCCAGCGCGACAACGCGCTGCCCGAGGCGTTGCTCGAGTCCGCGACCGTGCCGAACTTCGGTCAAGTGCGCATCTGGGGCGACGTCTACACGAAGACCTTCGAAGATTCGCTGATCGAGAAAAACCAGCAGGTCCGCGACAATGCGGAAGCCGGCATCAACCCGTTCGCCCTGCGCAAGGCGGATTTCCTGGCGCTGTCCGGTGGCGGCGACAAGGGCTCCTTCTCGGCCGGCGTGCTCACCGGTTGGAGCGAGCGCGGCGACCGCCCGAATTTCGAGGTCGTGACGGGCGTCAGCGCCGGCGCGCTGGCCGCGCCCTTCGCCTTCCTCGGCCAGCCGCACGACACCTGCCTGCGCGACATCTACACCGAGTATGGCGCCGGCCATCTCTACCGCAGCCGGGGCGTCCGCGGCTTTTTCTCGGATGCGCTCAACGACACCTCGCGGCTCGAGGCGCTGATCAAGAGCTACGTCACCGAGGCCTTTCTCGATCGCGTCGCCGAGGAGCACGGCAAGGGCCGGCGCCTGCTTGTGCTGACGACCAACCTCGATGCGCAGCGGCAGGTGATCTGGTCGCTGTCGGCGATCGCGGCGACGGGCGGCCCGGACCGGCGCGAGCTGTTCGTCAAGGTGCTGCGCGCGTCCTCCGCGCTGCCGGGCGTCTTCCCGCCGGTGAAGCTCGACGTGATGGGCGGCGACGGGCGCATGTACGACGAGCTGCACGTCGACGGCGGCGTGACCGCCGAGCTCGTGTTCATCCCGCCGGAATCGCAGATCCTGCACATCGAGGACATGTTCTTCCCCGAGCGTCGCGAGCGCACGCTGTGGGTGATCCAGAACGGCAAGCTCGGCCCGGAATATTCGGCGATCGACCTGAAGATCCTGCAGCTGGCGCTGCGCGCGGTGCAGACGATGGTGAAATACCAGGTGATCGACAACCTGCTCGCGCTCGCGCTCATCGCACGGACGAACCAAGGCAAGTTCTACTTCAACGCGATCCCGCCGTCGTTCCTGCCGAAGCCGCACAGCCTGTTCGATCGCGCCTATGCCCGCGAGCTGTTCGAGGTCGGGCGCCAGGTCGGTCTCGCCGGCAAATGGTATGCGTCCCCACCATCCTCGCCGACGCTGCTGCCGATGGAGGCGTTCGAGCAGGCATCCGGCCTGACGCAGGAAGCGCCGCGACGCTTCGGCCATCGCGGCTGCATGCAGTCGGCCGCGGCCGCCGGCTTCGAAGGCGCTTCGATCGAGCTGCCGGTCCCGGTCACGCCGGAATGAGTGAGCGCTTCTCCTTCTCCCGCAAGCGGGAGAAGGAGAAGCGCGCCTAATGTATCGCCTCGCCCACGTACCGCCGCCGCAGATGCGCCAGATATGGTTCGACCTCCAACGGTCGTCCCGTCGCTGCGGTGACGATCTCGCCGGTCGACAGCGAGCTTCCCTTCTCGTGCACCTCGCGGCGCAGCCAGGCGACGAGCGGCGCGAAATCGCCCACGGCGAGGCGCGCGGGGATTTCGGGCGTCGCGGCGCAAGCGGCCTGGAAGAGCTGCGCTGCGGTGACGGCGCCGAGCGTGTAGGTCGGAAAATAGCCCCAGGCGCCTGACGGCCAGTGGATGTCCTGCAGGCAGCCGTGCGCATCGTCCGGCACCTCGAGCCCGAGCAGCTCGCGCATCCTGGCGTTGAACGCGCCCGGCAGGTCGGCGATCGCCAGCGAGCCGTCGATCAGCGCGCGTTCGAGGTCGTAGCGCAGCAGGATGTGGGCGGGGTAGGTGACCTCGTCGGCATCGACGCGGATGAAGCCCGGCGCGACCTGCGTATAGAGCGCATAGAGATTGTCGGCGTCGAGCGCCGCGTCGTCGCGGCCGAACGCCTCGCGCACGCGCGGCGCCAGGAAGGTGATGAACTCGCGCGTGCGGCACGCCTGCATCTCGACGAGCAACGACTGGCTCTCGTGCATCGCCATGCCGCGCGCCTCGCCGACCGGCTGGTGCAGCCAGTTCGCCGGGCGTCCCTGCTCGTAGAGCGCGTGTCCCGTCTCGTGCAGCACACCCATCACCGCGCGCGAGAAATCGTCGTCGTTGTAGCGTGTGGTGATGCGCACGTCGGAGGTGGCGCCGCCGCAGAACGGATGCAGGCTTGTGTCGAGCCGCCCGCGCGAAAAGTCGAAGCCGACACGGCGCATCAGCTCCTCGCCGAGCGCCTTTTGCGCAGCGGTCGGGAACGGGCCGGTGACCGGGATCGGCGCGGGCCGGCGTGCCTGCGTCGCGCGCGCGGCCTCGATGAGCGCGGGGATCTCGCGGCGCAGGCGATCGAACAAGGGATCGACGAAGGCGCGGCGCAGGCCGGGATCGTATAGGTCGAGCAGCGCATCGTAGGGGGCGAGGCCCAGCGCGGCACCCTTGGCGGCGCCGATTTCGCGCTGGAGGTGGAGCACTTCGCGCAGGTGCGGCAGCAGCAGCGCGAAGTCGCTTTTGGCGCGTGCCTCGCGCCACACCATCTCCGCGCGGGAGGACGCCTTCGAGCTCGCCTCGACGAGGTCGCCGGGCACGGCGGTCGCGTGCGCGTGGGCGCGCCGCATCTCGTTGAGGTTGGCTCGCTCCCAAGGGCCCAGCGCGCCTGTCTCCGTGTCGGCGCTGGCGAGGAGGTCGGCGGTGGACGGCGCGACGAGCAGCTCGTGCGCAAGTCCATGCAGGGTGGCGAGCTGCTCGGCGCGGCCGTCGGCGGCGCCGTCGGGCATCAGCGTCTGCGAGTCCCAGCCGAGCACGCCGGCGGCATCGTTGAGCGCGCCGAGCCGGCCAAACAGGCGGGTCAGGTTTGTGTAAGCGGTCATGCCGAGGCGTCTATCGCAAGGCGCGCGCGTCCGCAAAGCGCCGGTCGGCGCGCTACTTCACGTTGGGCGTGAGCGGGTTGTTGAGGAACCCGTAGTCCGTTTCGCGCTCGGTCAGCGCGCGCTCGTGATGCTTGGCTTCGCGGCAGAGGCGGTAATCGCGCGTGCCGGGCTCGAGGCCGTAGCTGCGGCAGATCGCGTCGTCCTGCGGGAAGGCGGCGAGCGCCGAGCCTTGCGGCGTGCAGTCGCCGTTGGCGATGCCGAGCGCGCAATCACGCGGGTCGCACGCGCCGGCGACGAGCGAGATCGTGATGGCGAGCGCCAGGCGGGGCAGGGCGCTCGCTCTTTCTTCTCCCGCCTGTGGGGGGAGAAGGTGGCCCCGCGCAGCGGGGTCGGATGAGGGGCCTTGCCGCTCCTCTCGAAAAAATCCAGCAGGCGGCATGGCCCCTCATCCGACCCGATTCGTCGGGCCACTTTCTCCCGCAGGCGGGAGAAGGGGAGGTCCGAGCTCTTCGCCGCCAAGCTAGCACGCACCGCCGCCACACATTGCCTCAAAACATGGCCTCAAAACACGGCTTCAAAACACCGGCACGCCCGCGGCCTGCAGCGTCGTGGCGAGGTGGTCGAGCGCGCGGGCGCGCAGCTTGTAGAAGGTGCCGGGCGCCCAGCCCTTCTCGCGGCACAGAGCGCGCAGCGAGCGGCGCCGGGCGGTGCGCAGTGCCCACAGGCTCGTCACCAGCGCGAGGCCGGGGTCGATGGCGCGCAAGTCGCGCAGCCAGTCGAGCGCGCGTTCCATGCGGTCGATCTCGCGGCCGCTCGGGCGCAGCGCGAGCGCGGTGAGATGCGCCGCCTCGCGCTCGCGGCGCTCCGCTTCCGGCAGCTCGGCCTGCGCGAGCTGGTCGGCCCATTCGAGCTTGGTACGCACCCAGTGGTTGCCGGGCTGGCGCGGCCCCTTCGCGCGCGGCAGCCGGTCGAGCGTGCGGAACGCCTCGACGAGGCATTGGCCGACGTGCTCCGCGGTCCAGTGCTCCGGCGCAGGGCCGGGTTGCAGGTCGAGGTCGAGCGGCTCGGCGTGCATTTCACTCTCCATCGTCGAGGATGTTGTCGATGAGCCCGTCGTCGGAGCCGGCGGCGACGAGGAGGAGCCGACACAGCTCCTCGCGCGTCACGCCGCGCTGCGAGGCGGCGGAATCGTAGCGGCGGCCGATATGCGCCGGCAGCCGGACCGGCGCCGTCGCATCGCGGAAGGCGAGGCCGTAGCGGCGCGCCTGGCGGTGGACGTTGCCGGTGGTGGACGAGATGAGTGGGTCGCGGGCGACGCGGGCGGCTTCGACGCCCTGGCCGATGAGGGCGACGCGCCGGGCGGGCCAGCGGCTGTGGGTGCGGGGAGCAAGCTCGTTGGTCATGTCGCCAGTATCGGTAGATATACCGATATATCAACGGTCAATTTACCTAATGAAAATTCTCTGCACGTCGGTCATTCTACCGATATGGAATTGAAGGACGTTCTCACCCGGATCGAGAGTCGGCTGCAGGTGGTCGGCCTGTCGGCGCACGCTGCTTCGCTCGCCGCGCGGAAGCCGGACGCGATCCGCAACCTGCGCCGCGCGGTCTCGAACGGCGATCGCCGCGGCGTGACGACGGAGACGCTCAATTCGCTGGCGCCGGTGCTGAAGACCACGGCGTCGTGGCTGCTCGAGGGCGTCGGCGCGACGCCGTCGCCGACGTCGCTGAAGGTCGTCGGCCGCGTCGGGGCGGGTGCCGAGATCCTGCCGGAATTCGAGCAGATCCCGCCCGAAGGGCTGTACGAAATCGACCTGCCGCTGCCGCTGCCCGAGGCGTCGGTCGCCTTCGCTGTCGAGGGCGATAGCATGTGGCCGCGCTACAATGCCGGCGACGTCGTCGTCTGCGAGGAGCGCGAGCACGACGTGCAGACGATCACCGGCCAGGAGGCGGCGGTGCGCACCAGCGACGGCAAGCGTTTTTTGAAGACGATCCGGCGTGGCGCGTCCGGCGGCACGTTCGATCTCGAGAGCCACAATGCCCCGCCGATCCGCAACGTCACGATCGAATGGGCGGCGCCGATCCTGCTGATCATCCCGGGCAGCCGGTGGTCGACGACGGGAAAGAGCGTGGTCGCGAAGATTAGGTAGATATACCTTTACTTAGGCATAAATACCTAATATGAAAGCTCTCCAGCCGGAGAGCCCTCATGCCATCGCTCGTCCAAGCGCGCCTGTCCGATCGCGATCCCTGCCTCGACGCCGCCGCGCGGCGCGTGGCCTGTCATCTCGTCAAGACGCGGGCGCGCGCCTACGCGCGGCGGCCGCTGACGCTGGAGGCGTTGTTCCCCGGCCTGTCGACCGCGCCGCCGGACACGCTGGTCGCGATCGCTGCGCATCTGGTCGAGCGCGAACGGCGCTCGCCGCGCCGCTGGTTCGGCTTCGGCGGCGAGGTCAGCCTGGTCAATGCCCGTGCGGCGCTGTTGCTGGGGCGCGCGTTGGCGCCAGGCTGGGAGCTGAAGCACGGGGCCGTCATTGCGAGCCGAAGGCGAAGCAACCCAGGGGCAAACGACGGATGTGCGGCGGATGGCTCTGGTTGCTTCGCTGCGCTCGCAGTGACGGCTACGGCGCGACCGGCCACAGCAGCCGCCCCTCGAACGAAAACACCAGCGTGCCGTCGGCGGCGTGGCCGGTGTTCTCGGTCAGCACCATCCCCCAATTGGAGCGGCCGGCGCGGCGCAGGCCGGTGATGCGCAGGCCGTAGGTGATCTCGTCGCCGGCGCGGACCGGACGCAGCCAGCGCATGTTGAAGAAGCCGGGCGACGGGCCGCCGACCGCCGCCGGCAGGCCGGCTGCGGCGCGTGCCTCGCTCGAGCGGCTGCGCGCGGCAATGTAGTGCCGCATCCAGAACGCCGCCGTCTGCCAGCCGGATCCGATCAGGCCGCCGAACGCGCTTGTGGCGGCTGCCGCCTCGTCGACGTGGAACGGCTGCGGGTCGTAGAGCACGGCGAAGGCCTTGATGAGCTCCGGCGTGAAGCGCTGCGTACCGAGCGTCGCGCCGAGCCCGATCGAGAGCTCGGGGAAGAAGGCGGTCAGCATCAGGTTCGCTTCGGCCGGCGCGGGCGGCAGGACGGCGATCGCCGGCGCGGCCGGGCGCGGCGCGGGGGCAGGCGTCGCGCCGCGTCGCGCGACGATGATGGGACCGCGTTGCGTCATCACGGTCTCGCTTGCCCCGTTGCGCAGGGTCAGCACCACGTAGGGAAAGCCGCGGTCGTGGCGCGAGGCGGACTCGCGCTTTCCGGTCACTTCCACCTCCAAGGTCAACGGATCGCCGGGGCGCACCGGGCGCAGCCAACGCACCTCCTCGACGCCCGGCGCGCCCATGCTGGCGACGCGCGAGAGCCAGCTGTCGCAGAGGAGCCGCATGCCGAGCGCGTTGGTCTGCCAGCCCGAGGCCGCAAGGCCGCCGAGCAGGGAGACGGCGCCGGCGGCCTCGTCGAGGTGGAAGGGTTGCGGATCGTAGGTCTGCGCAAAGGCGACGATGGCCTCGCGCGTCAACGTCGCCGGCTCCGAGCGGGCGACGACGCCGATCTCGATGTCCTCGAAGGTCATGAGCGCCAAGCTGCCCTGGTCCATGTCGCCCTGGTCCATGTCGCCCTGATCCTTGCCGCCGCGTCGGGTGTCAACTTGGAGACCGCCGCAATCGATATTCATGCTCAATGGCAAGCTCACGAACGAGGCGGCGGCGTTGTTGTCGGGTGGGGCGCAGCGAGATGGAAGCTCGCCCGGCTTATCCACCCCCCGAATCGCTTTGTTCGCCTCATGTTCACGACATGGGCGAGAGAAGAACCAAATAAAACAACGATGTAGCGCCGCGTTCCGTTACGGAGACGGTCTCAGTACGGCGGCGGGCGCTTGGCGCGTTGCGCCTTTGCCGCCTCGGCCCACCAGGCGAGGTCGTCGGCGAAGCGGGGGAACGCCTTCTCCAGCGCCGCGCCGCCGTCGCCCAGCGGGTGCGCCGCCTCGTCGAGCGTCTGTGCGATTCCGCCGACCGCGAGCGCGCTCGAGATGACGACCATGCCCATCTCGGAGAGGATGCCGTGCCAAGCGGTGGCCGAGCGCACGCCGGCAAAGCGCCCGCTGGAATAGCTGGCGATCGCGGCCGGGCGCCAGAACCATTCCTCCAGGAAATGGTCGGTGAGGTTCTTCAGCCCCGGCTGGACGCCCCAATTGTACTCGCCGACGACGAAGACGAAGCCGTCCGCCGCCTTGATGCGCGCCGCGAGCGCCGCCATCGCCGGGGGCGCGGCGCCGGGCGCGTATTCCTTGTGCATGCGGTCGAGCATCGGCAGGTCGAGGGCCTTGGCGTCGACGAGCTCGACCGTCTCGCCGCGCTGGCGCAGGCCGGTGGCGACATAGTCGGCGAGCCGGATGCCGAGGCGGTCGGCGCGGTAGGAGCCGTAGAGGACGAGGATGTTCAAGAGCCCTTCCCCAAATCCGCCGGCTCGACGATCCGTTTGGCCTCCGACAGATTGCCCGAAGCGTCGTAGCGCAGCACGATGACCCAGTTGTAGACGTCGTCCGGCCAGTCGCCGCCGGGCAGCAGGGTCGACGGGTCGGCGCCGAGCTTTTCGAGCAGCTTGGTCAACTTGCCGTGATGCCAGGCGATCAGCGCCGCCTTGTGCGTCTGCCCTGCCTCGATCCAGCGGGCGGCGTCCTTGACCTGCTTGTTGGCGAACGGCGTCTGGATCGCGATACCTGTCGCCTTCGACAGCGGCTCAAGCGTCAGGCGCGGCCGCGCGCTCTCGTTTGAATCTGAGCTGGCGATCAGCGTGTCGATCGCCACCGGTGCTCCATCCACAGAGAAATACTGGAAGTAGTTTGCATATGCCTTTGCGCGCGCCTCGCCCGCCGGGGAGAGGCCGCGGTCGCCGGCGTCGATGGGCTTCTCGGCGTGGCGCACGACGAGCAGCGTGATGTTCGCGAGGCCTGCGGACATGCTGTCATCATCGTCATGATGATGGTGATGCTTCGCCAGCGCGGGGGTCGCGGCGAGGAGGAGTGCGACGATAAGGCAGGCAACTAGTCTTGGCATGGATCATGAACCGGAGTGGACGCGTAACGATTATAGTCTCAATCTTCCGTGGCCCGAGTCGTTGCGTCTCGGGCCTCCGATCCACCACCAATGCCGTGGAGGCATTCTTTCCGCGAGGTTGCGCCGATGCCGACCGAGCTGCCCATCCGTCGCCCCTCGTTGCCGAAGGGGACGCCGACTGGAAATCTGTTCTTCGTGGCCGCCGTGCTGGCCATGCTGGTGATCAGCGCGGTCGTGCTGATGCACCCTGATGCCGTCGCAGGCGGCTTTCCGTAGCCGCTAGACGCGCAGCTCCGAGCGGCGGCGGCCGAAGTCCGGCTCGCCGGAATCCTGCCCCTGCGCGATGATGCCGCGACGGATCGCGCGGGTGCGGGTGAAGAGGTCGAACAAGCCGTCCCCGTCGCCATCGCGCACCATGCGCTGCAGCGAGGCGAGGTCCTCGTTGAAGCGGCCGAGCATCTCGAGCACCGCGTCGCGATTGTTCAGGAACACGTCGCGCCACATCGTCGGATCGGAGGCGGCGATGCGCGTGAAGTCGCGAAAGCCGCCGGCGGAAAACTTCATCACCTCGGATTGCGTCACCGTCTCGAGGTCGGCCGCGGTGCGCACGATGTTGTAGGCGATGAGGTGCGGCACGTGGCTGGTGATCGCCAGCACGATATCGTGGTGCTGCGCGCTCATCGCCTCGACCTCCGCGCCCGCCGCCGTCCAGAAGGCGGTGAGGCGGGCAACGGCGTCGGCATCGGCGCCGGGCGGCGGCGTCAGGATCACCCAGCGCTTGACGAAGAGCGTGGCGAAGCCGGCGTCGGGGCCCGAGTACTCGGTGCCGGCGACGGGATGGCCGGGAATCAGATGCGCGTGCGCCGGCAGCAGCGGTGCGAGGTCGCCGAGCACCGAGACCTTCGACGAGCCGACGTCCGACACGATGGCGCCGTCCTTCAGGACCGGCGCGATCTCTTTGGCAACCGACGCCATCGCGCCGACCGGCGTGCAGAGGATGACGAGGTCGGCGCCTTCAGCCGTATGGGCGGCCGTCTCGGCGACGCTGTCGACGAGGTCGATCTCCGTCGCCCGCTGGCGCACGGCAGGATCCGCATCGGCCCCGACCACCACGCGCGCAAGGTTCTGCGCCCGTGCGACGCGGCAGATCGAGGCACCGATCAGCCCGAGGCCGACGATGGCGAGCTTGTCCATGAGCGGCTGTGCGCGTGGCGCGTCGAGGGATTGAGGCATTGTGGCTGCCGATCAGCCGCGTTGCTGCGCAAAGTCGGCGAAGACCTCGATCACCAGTCGCATCGCCTGCTCGCTGCCGATGCTGAGGCGCAGGCATTGCGGCAGGCCGTAGGCGCCGACCATGCGTAGGATGAGGCCGCGTGCCGACAGGAAGGCATCGGCGGCCGCCGCCTCTTCCGCGTCGCGCAGGTGGATCAGCACGTAGTTCGCCGCGCTCGCCGTCACCGGAAAGCCGAGCGCCGAGATCTCGCGTGTCGCGATGTCGCGCCAGTGCGTGTTGTGCGCGATGGCTGCTGCGACATGCTGCTGATCGCCGACGGCGGCGACGCCGGCGCGCATCGCCGGATCGTTGATGTTGAACGGGCTGCGCACGCGGTTCATCGCATCGCAGACCGCGGCCGGCGCGTAGCACCAGCCGAGCCGCAGGCTGGCGAGCCCGTAGATCTTCGAGAAGGTGCGCGTCACCACGACGTTCTCGCG
The DNA here is from genome assembly GCA_965277735.1 of Beijerinckiaceae bacterium. Taxonomy (GTDB): domain Bacteria; phylum Pseudomonadota; class Alphaproteobacteria; order Rhizobiales; family Beijerinckiaceae; genus RH-AL1. Next base: position 892,185 of record CBDIDO010000002.1, on the reverse strand, counting down.
ATCGTGCACGAGATCGAAGCCGCAATCGTAGTCGCCGGCCGTGGCGTATTCGGCGTAGGCGGCGTCGAGCACGAGCAGCACGTTCTTCGGCAGCGCATCGGCGAGCCGCGTCACCTCGGCCCTTGCCAGATAGGTGCCGGTCGGGTTGGCGGGGTTGGCGATATAGACGATGCGCGTCCTCGCCGTCACCGCGGCGAGGATCGCGTCGACGTCGACCTTGAAGTCGCGCTCGCGCACGACGACCGGCGTCGCATCGGCGGCGAGGATCGCCACGCGATACAAGAGGAAGCCCTGCTCGGTGTAGATGCCCTCGTCGCCAGGCTCGCAGAAGATGTTGGCGAGCATGAAGAGCAGCTCGTCCGAGCCGGCGCCGCAGACGATACGCGCGGGATCGAGCCCGTGCTGGCGGCCGAGCGCCTCGCGCAGCGGCGTCGCGGTGCCGTCGGGATAGCCCTCGAGCTTGTCGATCGCCGTCTGGAACGCGGCCTTTGCCGCCGGCGAGGCGCCGAGCGGCGTCTCGTTCGACGACAGCTTGTGCACCGTGCCGGAAAAGCCCTGCAGCTTGCTCTTGCCGGGCACGTAGGTGTCGACGGCGAGCACGCCGGCGTGCGGGCGCGGACGGAGGATCGGGGTCTCTGCGGTCATGATGAGGCGGTCATGAAATCGGGCCTTGCGGAAGCTCGAAGCGCGCAGCGTGCGAGCCGATGAACGCCACGCGCGCCTCATAAGATGGGAACGCGGCGGCGACGTCGCCTGGTTCCACCCCGTCGGCGACCGACGCGATCAGCGTGATACCTGCCGCAGTGGCCGTCCAGGCGTTGATCTCGACCGGCGCCTCGGCGCGCGGCTGCCCCGCCGCGCCCGGCAGCAGCACGGCGTAGAGCAGCACGTCATGCAGCGCGGCCTCGCGCACCGGTTTGGCGACGACGTAGAGCGGCAGGCCCGCCGCGTGGTCGGCGCGCTCGACGAAGGGCAGGCGGGCGATGATCTTCGGCGCATCCGGCTCGGTGAGATCGGTCCACCAGGCGTTGTTGGTGTCATGCGTGCGCACGAGCCCGAGATCGCCCGCACCCGACGCGACCGCGCGAATGACCGCGCGCGAGCCCTGGTGCACCTCGAGCGGCACGGTGAAGCCGAAATGGAAGCGCGCGCTGTCGCGCACCGTCGCGTCGCCGTCCGACGTGTCCGCGTGGACGACGTAGGGCGCCTGCACATAGGTGAAGGTCGAGATGATGATGCGCCAGATGCCCTCGACCGTGTCGAGCGGCAGGATGCCCCTGTGCCGCTGGACAAGGCGGCGCATCATCTCGGCTTCGCGGGCGGGCCGGAACGCCGAGCCGCCGCCGGCCCGCGCCTTGACGGCGATCAGCCGGTCGATGATCTCGCCGCGCTCGATCAGGCGCGCGTGGAGATCGCGGTCGATGCGATCGATCTCCTCGCGCAACGCCTCGAGCGTCGGCGGCGGCTCTGTTTTCGTGATCGTGGCGTCCATGTCGGCGTCTTCATAGTCGCCGGGGCGCAGCAAGGCAAAGACGCTTTGGCTGGATGAAGCGCTCCGCGCGCAGGGCGCTTCACGACGGTCGGCGACTAAAGCGTCAGGCGACGGCTCGCTGGTCGAGCGCGGCGCGCAACTCGCGTAGCGCCTCGTCGACCTGCGCCTTGCGCTCCTCGAGCCGGGCGGCCTGGCGGGCCATCGTCTCCGGATCGAGCGCTTGAAGGATGTTGACGTTGGCGGGCTCGCCGCCGCTGGTCTCTTCCTTCTCCAGCGTCGCGCTGCCGATCAGCTTGCCGATCTCCTGCAGGGTGAAGCCGAGGCGCTTGCCCTTCAAGATTAGCTGCAACCTAATCTCGTCCTTGGCGGTATAGAAGCGTTCTTGGCCTTCGCGGATGGGCTGCAGCAGGCCCTGTTGCTCGTAGAAGCGCAGCGTCCTGAACGAGACGTTGTGCCGGGTCGCCATGTAACCGATGCCAAATCTGGGCTGCGAGGTGTTCACGAGAACCTCCGGGTTGCGTCGAAATTCTGCTTATTTTTCAGCCGGTCTTCTATGCCAGACCGTACGCTACGCGCGTACCCGCCGCAGCGGCAATGACTGAGACTGCCGGAATGTTTGTCTTAGGCTGCAAGATCACGGCAAAATGCACGCATACAAATTGATGCACCGCAATTACAGTGATCGTGTAGCGGATGTTCACACTTAGATACAGAGAAATTATACATAAATCGACCGCGCAATGGTGTTTCAATCGCGCGCAATCGTTTATGGATCTTGACCGGGCCGACCCACAAAAGCGGGACACGGGCCGGCGCATTACGTTACGTCAATTGCTGATCGGGCACCGAGGCGCAGAAAGACGGAACTTCAAGAATGGGAAGTCTTGACATCTACCCATTTACGCCCCGACCTAAGACCGTCCAAAGCAAAGTCAGATAGAGGCGTAGCGCACGCTTGCAGCGAGATGCATCCGGGACGCCGCTGCATCGATGGTAGACCCAGGGCCATGGGGACAGATGTCACAACTCAACCCGGCGGCCGGGGAGACGGTTGCCACCAAAGAAAAATCACCCGCCGGCCAGGGCGCCGTGGGCGAAGAATCGACGGCCGACCTCAGCCGCAAGAGCACGGACGACGTTCCAGAAAAGGACCGGCTCGACTATTGGCAATATGTCGTCAGCGAGCACATCGGCACCGTCGAGCTCAAGGATTATGAGCTCGAGAAATTCAATTCCGGCTTGGGGCTGTCGACGGTCGGTGACCTCAAGATCGGGCATTTCAGCGGCGTCAGCCAGACGTTGGAGCGGAAGGCCGAGCTGATCAAGTCGAGCGACGCGGACGATTACATCGTCCTCCTAGAGTCGAACAACACGTTCAATTTCGACCATAACGGCCGCCAGCGCTCCGGGAGCGGTGGCATGGTGTTGGTCGACATCACGCTGCCCTACTTCGCGAACCATCCCGAATATCTCGACGTGATCGACGTGTTCATCCCCCGCCAGGTGATGGAGCGGGCGATGGGATCGGCGCGCCATGCCGCCGGTCTCTCGATCGACGCCAGCCAGCCGAGCTTTCCGGTCATCGCCGCGTTCCTGCGTTCGCTGAGCCAGCACGGCGCGAAGCTCGATCCTGCCAACGCCTCGCGCATGTCGGCGATCGCGGTCGACCTCATCGCGTCGGGCTTCACGGAAAAGCTGGGGGAAGCGCCCCCGCGTCACGCGAGCGGCGCGGCCATCCTGGCCCGCGCCCAGGCCTACATCGCCGAAAATCTCGGCGTCACGGGACTCGGCATGCTGGAGGTCGCGGCGACGCTGAACATCTCGATCCGGCGTCTTCACCAGATCGCTGCCGACGAAGGCATCTCGCTCGTCGACTGGATGTGGGAGCGCCGGCTTCTGCACGCCCGCAAGCTGCTCGCGGATCCGGGCAATCATGCGCGATCGGTCGGGGCCGTTGCCTACCAGTGCGGCTTCGTCGATCAGGCTCATTTCTCGCGCCGGTTCAAGCTGCGCTTCGGACAGGCCCCGTCGGAGCTCAGGACCTCGTCGCAAATGGGTAAGGCGGCCGTAGCGGAGAATCCACCGACCTGACGTTCAACCTCCCCACCCCATAGGCCGCCACATGGAACGCGCGACATGAGCTTGCTAATCGATCTGGACCACGTCGCGGCAGGCGACCGCACCCGATCCTGGCTTCAGACGTTCAGCGACCATTACCTCGATCTCGACATCCGCTTTAGGTCGGATCGCTATCCCGCGGGCAAGATCGTCCGATCGCAGCTGGGGTCGGTCACCGTGTCGGCCATGGCGAGCGTCGCCCAGAGCCACGAGCGCACCTCCGTGCTGATGGACGACGACGTCGACAGCCTGTTCGGGTGGATGCAGCTGCGCGGCGGCGCACATCTGGCGCAATGCGGGCGCGAGGTCGACCTGCGCCCGGGGCGGTTCGTCATCCTCGATGCGGCCCAGCCCTATTACGCGGACTTCCGGGAGGACTACCAGATCCTCACCATCAAGATCCCGCGGGTCTTCGTCGAGGACGTCATCCAGTCGAAGCAGGAGCTTATCAATTTCGGCATCGACGAGCGCCACGGCAGCATGGTCATCACCGACTATTTCCGGCGAATGGCGCGCGATTTCAACACGATCTCCTTCGAGCACCAGGTGCGGATGGGCGCCCACGGCGTGCGGCTCATGGTCGACACGGTGGCCTGCGCGGCGAACGCGCGACAGGCGAGCGCCAGCTCCTCGCCTTGACGGCGGCTTCCGCGGCTTCCCATATTGCCGCGACGATGAACGTGATGCCCACCAAGACGACGAGCCAGAGGGAGGTCGAGACCCCGAGCTCCGACATCGTGCGCTTCGGCGCCGACAAGCCGCTCGCCATGGATGCGGGCGTCGCGCTGGCACCGTTCCAGATCGCCTACCAGACCTACGGCACGCTCAACGCCAGCAAATCCAACGCGATCCTCGTCTGCCACGCGCTGACCGGCGACCAGCATGTCGCCAACCTCAACCCGCTGACCGGCAAGGGCGGCTGGTGGTCGAGCTTCGTCGGCCCGGGCCTGCCGATCGACACCGACCGCTATTTCGTCATCTCGTCCAACGTGCTCGGCGGCTGCATGGGCACGACGGGACCCGCCTCGATGAACCCGGCGACCGGGCGGCCCTACGGGCTCGACCTGCCGGTCGTGACCATCCGCGACATGGTCCGCGCGCAGGCGATGCTGATCGACCATCTCGGGATCGACTCGCTGTTCTGCGTCGTCGGCGGCTCGATGGGCGGCATGCAGGCGCTGCAATGGGCGGCGAGCTATCCGGAGCGCGTCTTCGCCGCGATGCCGGTGGCCTCCGCCGCGCGCCATTCCTCGCAGAACATCGCCTTCCACGAGGTCGGCCGCCAGGCGGTGATGGCCGACCCCGACTGGTGCAAGGGCCGCTACCTGGAGGAGGGCCGCCACCCCGGCAAGGGGCTCGCGGTGGCGCGCATGGCCGCCCACATCACCTACCTCTCCGAGCAGGCGCTGCAGCGCAAGTTCGGCCGCAAGCTGCAGGGCCGCGAGGCGCCCACGTTTTCGTTCGACGCGGATTTCCAGATCGAGAACTACCTGCGCTACCAGGGCTTGAGCTTCGTCGACCGGTTCGATGCCAACTCGTATCTCTACGTGACGCGGGCCTGTGACTACTTCGATCTCGCCGACGATTACGGCGGCCGGCTGGCGGCCGCCTTCAAGGGATCGAAGACGCGGTTCTGCGTCGTCTCGTTTTCCTCCGACTGGCTCTACCCGACCTCCGCTTCGCGGGCGATCGTGCACGCGCTCAACGCGGCCGGCGCCTCGGTTTCCTTCGTCGACATCCCGACCGACCGCGGCCACGACGCCTTCCTGATCGACGACCCCGAGTTCAACGCCACCGCGCACGGCTTCCTCGAGGGCGCCGCCAAGGCGCGAGGCCTGCCGCCGAGATGACGCGCCACTTCCCGCCCGGCGACATCCGCGCCACCCTGCGGCCCGACCTGCACGCCGTCGCCCAGATGCTGGAGCCGCGCTCCCGCGTGCTCGACGTCGGCTGCGGCGACGGCACCCTGCTGCACTATCTCGCCGCCGAGCACGGGGTCGACGCGCGCGGCATCGAGCTGTCGCAGAAGGGCGTGAACCAGTGCGTCGCCAACGGCCTGTCGGTGATCCAGGGCGACGCCGACACCGACCTCGCCGACTATCCCGACGACGCGTTCGATTTCGTCATCCTCTCGCAGACGCTGCAGGCGACGCGCCGGCCGCGCCAGGTTGTCGAGCACATGCTGCGCATCGGGCGCCACGCGGTGGTCTCGTTCCCGAACTTCGGGCACTGGAAGGTGCGCGGGCAATTGCTGGTGCGCGGGCGCATGCCGATCACCGACGCGCTCGCCTACCAATGGTACGACACGCCGAACATCCACGCCTTCACGATCCGCGATTTCGTCGACCTGGTCGATGGCTGTGGCGGCCGTATCGAGCGCTCGATGGCGCTCGACCAGAACGGCCGCGCGATCCGCTTCAGGGTGCCGTGGTGGATCTGGAACCTGTTCGGCGCGCAGGCGGTGTTTCTGCTGACGCGGAAATAGCGCTCACAGCACGACGACGCGCACCCACCGCCCCAGCCGCGGCAGCAGCCGCCGCATATCCTGCGGCCGCAACGCGACGCAGCCGAGCGTCGGCGGCATTCCCGGCTTGGCGCAATGCAGGAAGATCGCGCTGCCGCGCCCGGCGCGGCGCGGGCCCATGTTCCAGTCCAGCACGAACACGACGTCGTAGAGCCCGTCGCGCCGCCACATCACCTCGTGGCCCTGCGCCAGCGGCAGCGGCGCCGGGCGGTTGTAGCGGGCCGAACCGGACTCGTCGCACCAGCCGAGTTCCGTGGTCAGCGGACGCAGGGGGATGCGGCAGAAGGGGCGGGGCATCTTGTCGGGGCGGTAGTAGCCCCACAGCGCGTCCATCGCGGCGACGGGGGTCGCGCCGTCGCCCTCGCGCTTCCCATGTGTGAGCCCGGTCCGTCCCAGCGCACACGCCAACGTGACCTGCCCAGCCTTGACATGACCGCGCGGGCCGCTTTGACCCGGCAGACGGGCGGCCGGCCGCACGATCAGGGTCGCGAGCCCAAGCCTCGGGCTATGTCGCTCCTGGCTTTTCTTCGTCACCGGCCGATCATCTTGTGTCCAGCTTGCGCGCCGTCCACGAAGCGCGCACGTTCCCCGCGTGTTAGGCGCCCGATGCGCCAGAGAGAAGAGGTTATGCAAGTTCGCAAGATCCTCATCGCGGACGACGACGACGACCTGCGCGACGCGCTCGTCGAGCAGCTCGCTCTCTACGACGAGTTCGAGCCGATCCAGGAAAAGGACGCGCGTAGCGCCATGGCGCGCGCCCAGCGCGAGCGCCCGGACCTCGTCATCATGGACGTCGGCCTGCCCGACATGGACGGCCGCGATGCCGTGAAGGAGATGCGGGCCGCGGGCTTCAAGAACCCCGTGATCATGCTCACCGGCCACGACGGCGAGGCCGATACCGTGATGGGCCTCGAGGCCGGCGCAAACGACTACGTGACGAAGCCGTTCCGCTTCGCGGTCCTGCTCGCGCGGATGCGCGCGCACCTGCGCCAGCACGAGACCTCCGACGACGCCTCGTTCCGCATCGGCCCCTACACGTTTCAGCCGGGCTCGAAGCAGCTGGTCACGGATGGCGGCGGCAAGCTGCGCCTCACGGAGAAGGAAACCGCGATCCTGCGCTTCCTCTACCGCGCCGGGCAGGACGTCGTGTCGCGCGAGGTCCTGCTGAAGGAGGTGTGGGGCTACAACGCTGCTGTCACCACGCACACGCTCGAGACCCACATCTACCGCCTGCGCCAGAAGATCGAGACCGACCCGACCAAGGCGGTGCTGCTCGTGACTGAAGCCGGCGGCTACAAGCTGATGCCCTGAGGACTCGCCATGGCGCTGCAGGACAACGTCCGCAATCTCGCGCAGAACCCGACGCTGCGCGACCTCGAGCCCGACGCGCTGCGCCTCATCGCCTTCTCGGCCGAGACGCGCATCCTGCGTGCCGGCGATGTGCTGTTCCAGCGCGGCGAGACCTCGGATGCCGGCTATGTCGTGCTGAGCGGCGCGATCGCGCTGCAGACCGAGACCGGACCAGAGACCGTCGTGCGCGCGCCGACGCTGATCGGCGAATCGGCCCTCGTTACCGAGACGACGCGCGGCGCCACCGCCATGGCGCGCGAGCCGTCGAGCGTGTTAAAGGTCTCGCGCGCGCTGTTCCACCGCGTGCTCGACGAGTTTCCCGATAGCGCGGAACGGCTGTTCCAGATCCTGCTCGATCGGCTACATGGATTGACCGGCGAGCTCGAGTCGCTGCGCACCGCGCGGCTGGAGGCGAGCCGGTAAGCCGGAGGGCCGATTCTTGGGCGATCTCACCTTCTACACGAATCCCTCGTCGCGCGGCCGCATCGCGCGGTGGATGCTGGAAGAGATAGGCGTTTCCTATCAAACCAAGGTCCTGGACTATCCCGGGATGAAGGCGCCCGAGTATCTGGCGATCAACCCGATGGGCAAGGTGCCGACGATCGTCCACGGCACCATTGTCGTGACCGAGGTGGCTGCGATCTGCGCCTATCTCGCGGACGCCTTCCCGGCCGCCGGCCTGGTGCCGCCGCTGGCGGATCGTGGCGCCTATTACCGCTGGCTGTTCTTTGCCGCCGGCCCGCTCGAAGCCGCGATCACCAACCAGGCGCTCGGCGTCACGGTGCCGCCGGAGCGCCGCCGCATGGCCGGCTACGGCTGCCTCGAAGATGTGCTGCAAACGATCGAGAGCGGCCTCGCCGATCGCGATTATTGCGCCGGCGACAGCTTTTCCGCCGCCGATGTCTATCTCGGCTCGGGCCTCGGCTTCGGCCTGGCGTTCGGTACGATCGACAAGCGCCCGGTTTTCGAACGCTACGTCGGCAAACTTCAAGCAAGACCAGCCGCCGTGCGGGCGCGCGAGATCGACGACGCCCTGATCGCCGCTGCAAAAGTATGAGGCAACCGCTGGATTGATGAGTGAACAAATGTGCGCGTGCCATCGGCGATGCGCGCAAATGGTGTCACATCATCCTTTTCCGCGCTTGTCGTTTTCAAGCGAAGGCGCTATGCGAGCGCCGAGTACAATACAGGCCGTCACGTGATGGTCGATTTTGCTTTACTCCGAACGCGCTGCGACTTGCGTTAGGCGCTCTGCGTACGACGGAGGTCGATGACGGCAAGATACAACGTCGTCGCGCAAGCGCCGGCTTCACTCGTGGTCTTGAGAGGACGACCTTGGAACCCAACGAAGACGTCAATGTGAGCGCCGACGAGGCTCAAGAGTCGCATGTCGAGCTGACGACGAGCATCGTGTCCGCTTACGTGAGCCACAATTCGCTGCGCGTGGCCGACCTCCCCGAGCTCATCTCGGCCGTCCATTCGGCGCTGAGCGGGCTTGCCGGGCCAATCGCGGCCCCGGTCGCCGCCGCGCCGCTGGCCCCCGCCGTGCCGATCAAGAAGTCGGTGAGCGACGATTACATCATCTGCCTCGAGGACGGGAAGAAGTTCCGGTCGTTGAAGCGGCACATCGGTACCGTCTACAATCTCTCGCCCGAGCAATATCGCGAGAAGTGGGGCCTGCCGCGCGACTATCCGATGGTGGCGCCGGCCTATTCGGCGATCCGCTCGCGCCTCGCCAAGGACATCGGTCTCGGCCAGCAGCGCGGCGCCGAGGATTCGGCGCAGGAGCCGGCCAAGCGCAAGCGCGCCGCGAGCAAGTAAGCCCCTCGGCCGCGGCGCGTCAGCGGTAGAAGGCGTAGGTGGCCGTGTAGGGCACTCGCGTCGTCGCCCCGGCGGCGCAGCGGCCCCCGGGCGCGACGCCACCGCGCGTGTCGCGCCGCACGACGTAGCGCGTGCCGGCCAACAGGCCCTGGCCGGTAACCGTCGTTTGCACGAGCAGCCACGGGATCGCCCCCGCATCGGGGGAGGGCACCATGGCCCTGAGGGTGCCGACCACCTTCGAGCCGTCGCGCGCCTGCCATGTCGGCCCGGCGAAATGGTGGATGATCGCCGTGCCGCCGGCATCGACAAGCTGGGCCTCGGGCGCCTTCAGAGCCCATTCCGTGGCGCCGGCCTCCAAGGTGCAGGCATAGATCTGGACGCCCGACGCGGCATAGCTCGCGGCCAGAATCGACGGGCTCGGCGGCTGGAGAGACGCGGGCCCGTCCTGGGCCGCGGATGCCGCTGGGAGCAGGGCCGACAGCGCGAACAGCAGAAACCGAAGCATCGCGGTCAAACCAGCTCGAGACGCAGCTCGCGGCCGATGGCGCGCGCGGCGCGCATAAGGGTCTCGATCGTGGCGCTGTCGTTCGTCTGGTCGAGGAGCCGATCGACCTGCGCGCGGCTCGTCCGCATCAGCTCGGCCATGCGCGCTTTGGTGATCTTCTGCTTTTTCATCTCCTCGCCGATCTGCGCCGCGATGACGGCCTTGACCGCAGCTGCGGTGACTTCCTCGCGAAGGCCGACCTCGTCGAGCCAGCTCTCGAAAGTCGTGCCGATGTGAGCGTTGGCCTTGGTCACGAGGACCTCTCCTTCATGCGCGCAATAAAGTGTACCAATTTTGGTACAAAAGCGCCATCACAGTTTGGCGAGCTTGCGCCCGGCGCTCCGCCATTGCCCCCACGGCCCTTGCGCGCTAACCACCGGCACTCCTCTCGGACCGGACGCCATGGGCTTCAAATGCGGCATCGTCGGCCTGCCGAACGTCGGCAAGTCGACCCTCTTCAACGCGCTGACGCAGACCGCGGCCGCGCAGGCGGCGAATTATCCGTTCTGCACGATCGAGCCGAACGTCGGCGACGTCGCCGTGCCGGACGAGCGCCTCGCCACGCTCGCCGCCATCGCGTCGTCGAAGGAGATCATCCCGACGCGGCTGACCTTCGTCGACATTGCTGGCCTGGTGCGCGGCGCCTCGAAGGGCGAGGGGCTCGGCAACCAGTTCCTCGCCAACATCCGCGAATGCGACGCGATCGCCCACGTCGTGCGCTGCTTCGAGGACGACGACATCACCCATGTCGACGGCAAGATCGCGCCGCTGGCCGACATCGAGACGATCGAGACGGAGCTGATGCTGGCCGACCTCGAAAGCCTCGAGAAGCGGATCATCCCGCTCGAGAAGCGCGCCAAGGGCGCCGACAAGGAGGCGAAGGAGCTCGTCGACCTGATGAGCCGGTGCCTCGTGCTGCTGCGCGAGGGCAAGCCCGCGCGGCTCGCCGAGGTTAAGCCCGAGGAGCAGCGCACTTTCACCCAGCTCGGCCTGCTGTCGTCGAAGCCGGTGCTCTACGTCTGCAACGTCGAGGAGGCGTCCGCCGACAAGGGCAATGCGTTCTCGGCCGAGGTCGAGGCGCGCGCCAAGTCGGAGGGCGCCGTCGCCGTGGTCGTCTCGGCGCAGATCGAGAGCGAGATCGCCGTGATGTCGGCCGACGAGCAGAAGGAATTTTTGGAGGCCGTCGGGCTCGCCGAGCCGGGGCTCAACCGCGTGATCCGCGCCGGCTACCGGCTCTTGCACCTCATCACCTATTTCACCGTGGGGCCGAAAGAGGCGCGCGCGTGGACGGTGGCGCGGGGCACCAAGGGGCCGGCCGCGGCCGGCGTCATCCACACCGACTTCGAGAAGGGTTACATCCGCGCCGAGACCATCGCCTACGACGATTACGTCGCTGGCCATGGCGAGGCGGGCGCGCGCGAGTCGGGCAAGTTCCGGCTCGAGGGCAAGGAGTATGTCGTCGCCGACGGCGACGTGCTGCATTTCCGGTTCGCGAACTAGCGCGCGGCCGTCATCCCGAGGCGCCGAAGGCGAGCCCGGGATCCATGACAAGCGGATGCAGAGGACGCCTCTGTGATCCCTTCTGGACTACGGTGGTCATGGATTCCGGGCTCTCGCTTCGCTCGCCCCGGAAAGACGGAATCCCCCTAGGCCAGCCTCTCGATCTCGTCCTTCATCGCCGCCGGCCTCGTCATCGGGCCGTGCCGCGCGACCACGCTGCCGGCGCGATCGATCAGGAACTTGGTGAAGTTCCACTTGATGCCCTTGAGGCCGAGCAGGCCGGGCTTCTCGTCCTTCAGGAACTTGTAGAGCGGGTGCGCGCCGTTGCCGTTGACCTCGACCTTGGCGAACATCGGGAAGCTGACCCCGTAGTTCATCTGGCAGAAGCTGCCGATCTCGGTTGAATCGCCCGGCTCCTGGCTGCCGAACTGGTTGCAGGGAAAACCGAGCACCGTGAAGCCGCGCGGCGCCAGCTCCTGCTGCAGCGCCTCGAGCCCGGCATATTGCGGGGTAAAGCCGCATTTCGACGCGGTGTTGACGATCAGCAGCAGCTCACCGCGCCAGCGATCGAGCTTCTCCTCGGTCCCGTCGAGGCGCGTGGCCGAGAAGTCGTAGATGGTCGTCATGCTTGGCTCCGGTGTCGTGCATAGGGCAACGCGCGCGGCGGCGGGAAGAGGCTCACAGGGCCGCCGCCAGGGTGAGATAGACGGCGATCTCGGCGAGCTGCTGCGTGGCGCCGGCGACATCGCCCGTCTGGCCGCCGACCTGACGGCGCGCCAGCTCGGTGAACGCTACGGTGGCAAGGACGACGAACGCGCAGGCCTCGAGCGTCCGCAGCACACCGGCGGCCGGAGCAAGCAGCGCCAGCGCGAGGGCGAACCCGAGTCCCGCGGCGATCGCGACGAGGCCGGGGAGCGGGCGGCCGGCGGCGGCGCCGGCCCCGTCGGGGCGCGCCGGGGGCAGCCACGCCAGCGGCCAGAGGCAAGCGGCGCGTGACAGCGCGGCGGCGGCGACGAGCACGAGCGCGGCATCGCCGGGCGAGCGGTCGGTGACGATGGCGAGCGCCACGGCGCGGATGTAGAGCGACAGCGCCAGCGCGCAGGCGCCGAAGGCGCCGATGCGGCTGTCGCGCATGATCTCGAGCTTGCGCTCGCGCGTCGCGCCGCCGCCGAAGCCGTCGGCACAATCGGCGAGCGCGTCCTCGTGCAGCGCGCCGGTGACAAGGACGAGCGCCGCGATCGCGAGCGGTGCGGCGAGCACCGGCGGCAGGCCGAGCACGCTGGCGGCGAGCAGCACCAGCGCCGGCCCGACGCCGATGATCACGCCCGCGACGGGCACGTACGCGGCGACGCTGGAGAGGCCCGCGGGGCCGAGCTCGCGTTCCCTCGCGGTCTCCGGCACCGGCAGGCGCGAGAAGAACCGCAGGGCGATGAGGAGATCGTCGACGAGCGTCACGCGTGCGGCCTATCCTTCCCCCGCGAGCGGGAGAAGGATCGCCGTCCGCTCACTTGGTTTTCTTACGAACCGCATCCTTGGCATCGCCGGCCGCCATCCGCGCTGCGCCTTTGGCTTTGTCGAGCTTGCCTTCGACCTTCAGCTTCGTGCTGCCGGTCGCGGCGCCCGCCGCCTCCTTGATTGCACCCTTCGCCTTGTCGACTGCGCCTTTTACATGCTGCTTGTCCATGGTCGTTCTCCTCTGGGAGACGTGTATCTTCCTCCCGCTTCCCGCGCTTGGCGATAGGAATTTGGTGGAGTCGCCGACTTTTGCTTAAGGAGGCACGACCCCCTCGTTCAAAGAGATCGCGAGCATGCCGACCAGCGGCCTCCCCTTCGACGATATCCGCGCCCTGTTGCCGCTCATGCCCGAGGCTTCGGCCAAGGCGGAAGCCTCGGTGCGTGCGCGCCAGGCGCAGCTGACCAAGCCCGCCGGCTCGCTCGGCCGGCTCGACGATCTCGTCGCCTTCCTCGCCGCCTGGCAGGACAAGGCGATGCCGACGATCGCGCATCCGCAGATGGCGGTCTTCGCCGGCAACCACGGCGTCGTCGACCAGGGCGTCTCGGCCTTCCCGGCCTTGGTAACGCAGGCGATGGTGGCGAACTTCACCGCCGGCGGCGCCGCGGTGAACCAGATCTGTGCGACCTACGGGATCGGGCTGAAGGTGTTCGAGCTGGCGCTCGAGATCCCGACCGCCGACATCACCAAGGCGCCGGCGCTCGACGAGGCGGCCTGCGCGGGCACCATCGCCTTCGGCATGGAGGCGGTGGCCGGCGACGTCGACGTGCTCTGCCTCGGCGAGATGGGGATCGGCAACACGACGGTGGCGGCGGCGATCTACGCCGCGCTCTACGGTTGCGACGTCGCCGAGTGGGTGGGCCGCGGCACCGGCGTCGACGACGCGGGGCTGCAGCGCAAGCACGACGCCGTCACGGCGGCGCTGGCGCTGCATCGCGACCATCTGCGCGACCCGCTCGAGGTGCTGCGCCGGCTCGGCGGCCGCGAGATCGCCGCGCTCGTCGGCGCGATCCTGGCGGCGCGCATGCAGCGCGTGCCGGTGCTGCTCGACGGCTTCGTCGTCTGCGCCGCCGCCGCGGTGCTGCACGCGCTCGACCCGACGACGATCGACCATTGCCTCGCCGCCCACGTCTCGGGCGAGCAGGCGCATCGCAAGGTTTTGGAGAAGCTCGGCAAGGCGCCGCTGCTCGATCTCGGCATGCGGCTCGGCGAGGGCTCGGGGGCCGGCCTCGCACTGGGCCTGCTCAAGGCCGCGCTCGCCTGCACGCGCGACATGGCGACCTTCGCCGAGGCCGGCGTCGCGGGCAAGAGCGAGGGGTAGGCGCGTCGTTCCGGGGCGTGGCCGAACCCGGAAGGCACACGGGAGCTCAGTCGTCCTTGAACTGCCCCGGCAGGCCGGCCATCGTGACCATCGTGTTGTAGTCGCTGAGCACGAACGTCATGTCCATGCCCGCGGCGCGGCGCAGATTGCCGTGCGTGCGCTGCAGCCGGCCGTCGATCTCGCGCAGCCGGCCGAGGAAGCCGTCGGGGAAGCTCGCGAAGCCGGAGAAGGCGCGCGGGTGCTCGGCCTTGTAATCGTCGAGGCCGGCGACGGCGGTGCCGAGGTCCTTCATCGCCGCTTCGAAGGCCGGCATGTCGACGGTGGCCCCTTGGCCGGTCTGTCGCCAGCTTCTGAGGCGGATCACGCTCTCGAGCCGCGCGCGGGCGGCGAGGAAGGCGCCGCCGAGCGCGACGATGCGCGTTGAGCGTCTGCTTGGCGCGCATCATCACGTTGCCGGCAGGCCAATGGGCGTTGCGCGGCCTGCTCAACGTGCGCGTCCCTACGGCGAGGGCCGCAACGAATACCTCTGGCTCACGAGCGTGGGGCGCAATGCCGACGGCAGCTACGACGGTGTGGTCACCGACATCGTCGCGCACGTGCCCGACCTTCACCAGGGCTCGCCTTACCATGCCCGACGTGACCAAGTTGCCGATTGGATCTATGTGGACGCGGCCGGCGATCACGGCGGCTGGACCGTCAAGCTGATGCGCGAGCAGATGACGTCGACCCAGCTCGAGAAGGATGGGTTCCACTTCGTCGATTGAGGTCGAGCATGGACGAAGAAGAGCGCAAGACGCGGGTGATCACGATCGCGACGCCGGAGGGGGCCGCCTACTACCCCCTCGGCGCTTGGGGCCGCGGCTACATCCTGGACGCGGCGGCGCAAGCCGCGATGGACAAATATCTGCGCCGGGTCATCTGGATCGTGGCTCCGCTCTGGCCACTTTCCAGTGCAGTGGGTCGACGCCTCGCTGCCGACGACGCCGTTTCGGGCTTCGTCAGCTGGTGCGTGTTCTGCGCGATCCATTTAAGCGCGACGTGGTTCATCCTTCGCGATTGCCCGACGGCCACGACGCGGGCCACGCCGGAGGATCTTCTTCGTCGCACCCTGGCTCAGCGTGGCGTCCCGGCTGTAGAGGCCTCGTATTGGTGTATCCTGATCATCGCTGCGAGTGCGATGTTGATTGCCGCCCTGCTGATGAAAAGCGCCGTCGAGCGGTGGGTCTTGATGGCCATCGGCTCGGCCTTCGCCTATATCGCCGCGCGCCAATTGTGGCGGATCAAACGATTGGATGTGGCCTGAGTCCGCAGGCGAACCTGGAACGACAAAGGCAGGGTGCAGGCGGCGAGTTGGCCTTCACTCCCCAGCGAGCCGTCCGTAGCGCGCGTCCTGGTAGACGAGCGGCAGCGCCGCGCTGGTGCCGGCATCGAGCACGCGGCCGACGAAGATCGTGTGCGTGCCGGCGTCGAGCTGCGTCTCGACCGTGCAATGCACATGCGCCGCAGCATCGGCGATGACGGGGCAGCCGTCGGCCAGCAGGCGATGCGCGACCTGCGCGAAAGGATCGTCGCCCTTGGTCGCGAAGAGGTCGGCGACGTCGAGCTGGTGCTCGCCCAGAATGCTGATCGTGAAGGCCTTCTTGGTGTCGATGTGCAGGTGCGTGCGCGCCGAGCGGTTGACGACGATGAGCACCATCGGCGGGTCGGCCGAGACGCTGCACATCGCCGTCGCCGTCATGCCGTGCAGCCCCGTGTCGCTCGCCGTCGCGATGACGGTGACGGTGCCGGCGACCTTGCGCATCACGGCCTTGAAGACCTGCGGGTCGAAGGGGTCGGCGGCGGGGCTTTGCGTCATGGGAATCTTTCTTACCGCCCTGGGCGCGCAGGTGAAAGGCTGGCGTCTTTCTGTTGACAGGTCTCGCAGCAGAAGACTTTTCTCCCCGTTAACTCGAGCTGGCGGATCGCGCCGCCGCAGCGCGGGCAGGTCTTCTTCTTGAAGATATTGGTGCGGGCGCCGTAGCGCGACTTGCCGCGCGCGGCGCCGTCGACGGTGATGATCGCCCGCTGCTCGACGCCGATGCGCAGCAGCGCCGCGGCGTCGGTCCAGAACGCGTCGAAGTCCGCGCGCGACAGCGAGCGCCCCTCGCGCTCAGGGTGGATGCGCTGCCGCCACAGGATCTCGGTGCGGTAGATGTTGCCGAGGCCGGCGATCACCTTCTGATCCATCACCAGCTGGCCGATCGGCGCGCGGCTCTTGGCGATGCGCGCGAAGGCGCGGTCGGGGTCGGCATCGTCGCGCAGGATGTCGGGGCCGAGCCGCGCCAGCAGCGTCGCGACGCCGTTGGCATCGAGCACCTCGCAGGCGGTCGGGCCGTTGCAGTCGACGACATGCGTCGCGCTCTCGAGTCGCACGCGCACCGCGCCGCGCGGCTCTCCGGCCGGGCGCGGGTCCACGCGAAACTTGCCGAACAGGCCGAGATGGATGTGCAGCGAGTCACCGCCGGCGAAGCGGTAGAGCAGGTGCTTGCCGCAGGCCTCGACGCTCATGCAGCGCTTGCCGTCGAGCGCCGCCGCTCCTTCCAGGAAGCGGCCTTGCGGCGAGGACACCGCCAGGATCTTCCGGCGCAGCATCGGCGTCTGGTCGCGCGCCGCGCGGTGGATCGTGTGGCCTTCGGGCATTTTGAGCGGTCAGGCCTTCGAGCAATACGCGCGGCCGCTTTCGCGCGACCTAGCCCGCGCGCACGGAGGCGACGAACCTTCGCGATTCATCGTGCAGCACGGTGGACTGCTGCGCCAGCACCTTGGCGGCGGCGAGAAGATTTGTCGCGGCACCGCCCGTCGCGACGGCCCGCGCGCTCACCTGCTCGAGCTGCGTCGAGGCAGCGGCCGTGTGCTGCGCCGCGGTCTCGGTGCCGCGCATCATCTCGCGCGTCGCCTCGCCCTGCGCCTCGACGGCGGCGGCGACCTCGCCCGTCACCCGCGCCATCTCGCCGATCGTCTGGCTGATGCCGCCGATCGCCGCGACCGAGCTCGTCGCCGCGCCCTGCATGGCCTCGATCTGGCGGCGGATGTCCTCCGTCGCCTGCGCCGTCTGCTCGGCCAGCGCCTTCACCTCGGTCGCGACGACCGCGAAGCCGCGGCCGGCGGGGCCGGCACGCGCCGCCTCGATCGTCGCGTTCAGCGCCAGCAGGTTGGTTTGCCGCGCGACGTCGTTGATGAGGTCGACGATCGTTCCGATCCGGTGCGCCGTCGTCGCCAGGCCCTCCACCGCGCCCGTCGTGCGGTCGGCCTCGGCGACGGCCTGGTGGGCGACATCGGCGGAATGAACGACGCGCATGTTGATCTCGCCGACCGAGTCGGAGAGATGCCGCGTCTCGCCGGCGATGGTCTGCATCGTCGCCGAGGCGGTCTTGGTGGTCCCGGCGACGGATTCGACCTCCCTGGAGGTCCAGTGCGTGTGCTCGAGCATCGAGGCGGCCGAGGCCTGCATCTCGCTTGCCGAGGTGGAGACGGCCCGCACGACCTCGCCGACGACGGTCTCGAAGCGATCCGCCATCGCATCGCGCAGGCTCGCGCGTTCCTCTTCGGCGTGCCGGCTCGCTTCGCCCTGCGCGTCGCGCAGGCGGCGCGTCTCGATCATCGCGTCGCGGAACACCTGCAGCGCGCGGCTCATCGCGCCGACCTCGTCGCGCCTCTCGCCGTCGGCAATGCGGCGCGCGGTGTCGCCGTCAGCGAGCGCGCGCATCGCGTCGGTGAGCTTGGCGAGCGGGCGCGCGATGACGGCGTGCAGCGCGATCGCGAGCCCGATGGCGGTCAGGATCGCGACGAGCGGCCCCAGCCCGCTCGTGAGATAGCCCGAGGCGAACGCCTGGTTGCCGGCGACCGAGCGGAGCGTGAGCAGACGCGTCTCGTCGCCCTTGATGTCGTCGAGCTTGGCGAGAAGCTTCGCCAGCAACGCTTCTTCGCCGAGGATGTCGCTGCGCGCGTCGGCCGCCTTCACTTCGGTGGTGTGCGTGCTCAGCTGCTGCCGCCAGTCGCGGACCAGCGCGCCGAGCTCGGCCAGCCGCGCCTGCTGGCTGGCATTGTCGGCGGTGAGCTCGACGATGTGCTGCACCAGGCCGTCCAGCGCCGCGTCGGCCTGAGCCGCGTTGTCCCGCAAGGTGACGTCGCCGCTGATCCGGAAGGCGCGCGCGGCGCTCGCTTCCCGCAGCAGGGTCGTGGTCATCCGGTCGGTGCCGCGCAGCACCTGATAGGTGTGCATCGTCCAGGACTGGGCGGTGGCGATCCGCGACAGGCTCTCGAACGTCGTCGCGCCGACGGCGAGACCAATGGCGATCAACGCTGCGAAGCAGACGACGATTTTCGTCGCGATCCTGCGATCGAGGAACCAGTCCAAAGACGTCGCCTAGGGGGAAGGAGGCGGGGAGCGGCGACCTTGGAAGGAAATGGTTAAGATTCACCATGGCGGCCCGCACCTTGCTCGGTCCGAGCCGGCCGATCGGCGACTGGACAAGCGCGCGTCGCGCGCGAGAGTCGTGTGGTGCCTGTATGCGTGGAGTCTCAGCGTGCGTTGGACCCTGTTGTTCTGCTGTTTGGTGGCCGCCGCCGCACCGGCCAGCGCCGCCTCGCTCGACAAGAGCGTCGAGATCGCCCGGCCCGCCGCCGACGTCTGGGCGCGGATCGGGCCGTTCTGCTCGATCAAGGATTGGCATCCGGCGATCGGCGAATGCACAGAGGCGTCCGGGCTGCGCACGCTGGTCACCAAGGACGGCAAAGGCACCTTCGTCGAGCGGCAGACCGCGCGCGACGACAAGGCGACGACCTATACCTACGCGATCGAGAAGAGCCCGCTGCCGATCACCAAATATGTCTCGACGCTGAAGGTGACGCCGAAGGGCAAGGACAAGTCCACCGTGGAATGGCTCGCGACCTACACGCCCGATGCCGGCAAGGACGCCGATGCGGCCACCGCGATCGGCGGCATCTATCAGGCCGGGCTCGACAACATCCGGAAGCTCACGCAATAGGCCGCGCCGCACCTCTCGCGATCATGTTGGCGACGCTGGCGGGCTTCGCGCAGCCGGCGCGCGCCGAAGCGCCGTGCCGCGCGGGCGCGAAGCCGATGGCGAAGGTCGAGCTCTTCATGGGCGTCGCGCGCGGCGCAGCGGATTGGCGCCGCTTCCTGGCCGAGGTGGTGACGCCGCGCTTCCCCGACGGGCTGACGGTGCTGGACGGGCAGGGCCAGTGGCGCGCGCGAGGCCGGGTGACGCGGGAAGCCACGCGGGTTCTCGTCATCTTCTATAAGCCGAGCGCGACCAGCGAGGCGCGGATCGAGGCGATCCGCTCGCCCTACGAGCGTCGCTTCCGCCAGCTGTCGGTGCTGCGCGCCGACTCGACGGCCTGCGTCGCGTTCTGAAGCCGAGGTGCCTCAGCGCTCAGGGCTGGCGGAGGCCGTCTGCGTCGGGACGCGGAGGCAGACGATCTTCATGTACTGCTTGTCCGGCTCGGGCGCGAGGCTGGTCTGCGCCATCAGCGATTGCGCCATGAACCCGCATTGCTGCGGGTTCGAGACCTGCATCGAGCGGACGACGTCGATCGCGTTCGCCGTGTCGCAGGCGGCGTGGTCCACGGAAGTCGAGCAGATGAGAACGAGGATCTTAAGCATGGCGAGCCCCTTCAGCGAGGCGCGCCGGCTGTCGCCAGATCTGGCCGCCTCAACGAAGAGTTGAACACATATCCGCCGAACGGCATATGACAGACATGCAACAATCGGCACGTTTTGTGCCTAATTCGGGACTACCCGGAAATTTGATGCTTCGTATTCCCGAGCCCGCCGTGCGGCGACCGGCTCTATAGCGGCGCGCGACGCAACTCAGCTCCCCACCGCTCCGCCGTGTCCGCCGCCAAGGGCGCGCCCTATGTCTCGACGGACCATCAGCCGCCGGGAGGAGCCTTATGAAGATCAACAACGTCGCCGATCTCGTCGTCGAGACCCTGCAGGAGATCGGCGTCAAGCGCATCTTCGGGCTCGTCGGCGACAGCCTCAACGGCATCACCGAGGCCCTACGCCGGCGCGGCACGATCGACTGGGTGCATGTGCGCAACGAGGAGGTCGCGGCCTTCGCCGCCGGCGCCGACTCGCAGCTGACCGGCGAGCTCGCCGTCTGCTGCGGCTCCTGCGGCCCCGGCAATCTGCATCTGATCAACGGCCTGTTCGACTGCAACCGGTCCCGCACGCCGGTGCTCGCCATCGCCGCGCACATCCCGTCGTCCGAGATCGGCTCCAACTACTTCCAGGAGACCCATCCGCAGGACCTGTTCCGCGAGTGCAGCGTCTATTGCGAGCTGGTCTCGAACCCGGCGCAACTGCCCTACGTGCTCGAGACCGCGATCCGCGCGGCCGTGGGCCAGCGCGGCGTCGCCGTCATCGTGCTGCCGGGCGACGTGGCGCTGCGCGATGCGCCGGCGCGGCCGATGTCGCCGGCCGCAGGGCTGCTGCCGGCCGCGCCGGTGGTGCGCCCGGCGCTCGCCGAGCTCGATGCGCTCGCCCAGCTGCTCAACGCCGGCAAGAAGATCACGCTGTTCTGCGGCCGTGGCTGTGCTGGCGCGCATGCGAGCCTGATGAAGCTCGCCGACACGCTGAAGTCGCCGATCGTGCACGCGCTCGGCGGCAAGGAGCATGTCGAATACGACAATCCCTACGACGTCGGCATGACCGGGCTGATCGGCTTCTCTTCGGGCTACGCGGCGATGCTGTCCTGCGACACGCTGCTGATGCTCGGCACCGACTTCCCCTATCGCCAGTTCTTTCCCGAGAACGCCAAGATCGCGCAGATCGACCTGCGGCCGGAGAACCTCGGGCGGCGGACCCGGCTCGACCTCGGCATCGTCGGCGACGTCGGCGCGACGATCGAGGCGTTGCTGCCGAAGCTAGCGCCGAAGAAGGATCGCAAGTTCCTCGATGCCAGCCTCGCGCATTACGTCGATGCGCGGAAGGATCTCGACGACCTCGCGACCGGCAAGAAGGGCCGCAAGCCGATCCACCCGCAATTCCTCGCCAAGACGGTGAGCGGGGCGGCCTCCGACGATGCGGTGTTCACCGCGGACGTTGGCACCCCGACGATCTGGGCCGCGCGCTACCTGAAGATGAACGGCAAGCGGCGGCTGCTCGGCTCGTGGATGCATGGTTCGATGGCCAACGCCATGGCGCAGGCGATCGGCGCGCAGGCGGCGTTCCCGAAGCGCCAGGTGGTGTCGTTCTCGGGCGACGGCGGCTTCGCCATGCTGATGGGCGACATCCTCACGCTGCGCCAGGAGAAGCTGCCGGTGAAGATCGTGATCTTCAACAACGGCACGCTCGGCTTCGTCGAGATGGAGATGAAGGCGGCTGGCTACGTCGAGACCGGCGTCGCGCTCGACAACCCCGACTTCGCGGCGATGGCGAATGCGATCGGCATCTTCGGCGTCCGCGTCGAGGATCCGGGCGACCTCGCCGAGGCCGTCGAGCGCGTGATGTCGCACAAGGGCCCGGCGCTGCTCGACTGCGTCACCGCGCGCAACGAGCTGTCGATGCCGCCGAAGATCCAGGCCGAGCAGGTCAAGGGCTTCAGCCTCTACGTGATGCGCGCGGTGATGAGCGGGCGCGGCGATTCCGTGCTCGATCTGGCGCGGACGAACCTTATTCGCTGAGGCCGGGCTCCCAAATTGAAACTCGGTTCAATCGTGGCAGGCTTGTTTCTATGCACGAGACCGCATCACGCGTTGAGACGCGCACGTTCAGCCTGCCGAGCGAGCAGGCGAGCTACATCGATGACTTGGTCGCCGCGGGTATCTTCGCCTCGGCAAACGAGGTGGTCCGGGCCGGACTGCACGCCTCGCAGGACCGCGAGGCTGCGGTCGAACGCTGGCTGCTCGAGGAAGTCGTGCCCGTCTACGACCTGATGAAAGCCGAGCCGGATCGCGCGCGACCATTATCGGAAGTGCGGGACCGCTTGCGCGCCCGGCACCTGAAGCGCCTCGCCGACGAGGCGCGGTGACCCGCGAGGTCGTCGCCTCAGGCGGACGGCGATCTCGAGCGACTTTACGATTACATCGCAGCGGTAGCCGGGGCAGTCCGCGCGGACGGCTACATCCAGCGGATCACCGACAGTTGTGCCGCACTGGCCGATTCCCCGAGCGCGGAAGCCGCCGCGACGACCTGCGCCCAGGCTTGCGCGTCCTGGGGTTCGAGCGCCGCGCCTCGATCGCGTTCCATGTCGAACCCGAGAGGGTCGTGATCGATCGCATCCTCTACGGCGGCCGGGACCTGCCGCGCGCCTTCGACGAGGAATAGGCGCCGCTCAATACAGCGGCGGTAGAGCCACGCCCGTGTCGATCGGGCCGACGCCGACATGCCCGTTGCGCAGCGAGATCGGCAGCGCCAGCGCGCCGGGCTCGGTCGGCGCGGCCGGCTTGCCGCCGCCGAACAGGGTGGACAGCAGCGAGCCCGCCGCGGCCAGGTTTCCGCTGATGCCGTAGCGCGCAAGGATCGGCTCGAGGCCGACGAATTGCGCGTCGAGCTTGCCCTTCGGCCGATGCGCCGCGTCGAGCGCCAGCGTGCCCGTCGCCATCACCTTGGCGCCGGCGCGGCTGATGCGGCTCGAATCGATCACGATCTGGCCGCCGGCCTGGCGCCAGGTCTCGATCGCCTCGTTCGGGGTGCGCGCGTCGCCGACGGCGGCGCGGTCGAGCCGGCCGGTGATCGCGACGTCCGCGAGGTCGCTGCCGCCGACGACCTGGTCGAGCGCGGCGATCGGCAGGCCGTCGGCGGCGATGTCGAAGACGAGCGTCGGGTCGTTGTCCGACTCTTGCTGCGGCGCGGTCGGCAGCATGACATGCGTCTCGAGCCGTGCGGCGGCGCCGGACTGGCGTCCCTGGTCGCCGAACGTCCCCGAGACGGCGATCTTTTCGCCCTTCAGCCCGATCGTGGCGATATCAGGCAGGCCGTCGAGGTCGAGCGTGAGCGCGTTCCAGGTGGCGCCGAGACTGGTGGCGCCGTCGGCGGTTCGGTAGCTGAACGGCGGCGTCAGCGTCAGCGCGATCCGGCGCGGGTGCCAGAGCGCCAGCTCGGCGGTGAGATGCGTGAGCTGCGCCTCGACCCCCTCGCCCATGGCCTGCGCCGTGAAGGTCGGATCGCTGCACGAGATCCGAAGCGCGAAGGGATAGCCGCCGACCGAGCGGTTCGGGCACGTCCAGGCGCGCCCCTGCGCCCGCTCGGCCTTGAGCCACAGGTCCATCTGTTCGCCCGCCTGGGAGGCCGCATAGCCCCACGCCGCCGACCATCCCGCCGCGACGAGGGCCAGCAGCCCCACCGCGATCCCCGCCTTGCCCAGTCTCAAAAAGGTTGCCTCCGCGCCGCGCCTTGCCTACAGGCGCCCCTCCGGCGCGGCCTTAGGCGGCCGACATGGCGGTTTTGCGAGCGATGGATTCTGAGACGATCGACCCCGGGACCCCACGCTCGGACCTCTGGGTCTTCGGCTACGGCTCGCTGATGTGGCGGCCGGGCTTCGATTTCGAGGAGCGCACGCTGGCCGTCGTGCGCGGCTACCGGCGCGCGCTCTGCGTCTATTCGCACGTCCACCGCGGCACGCCGGAGCGGCCCGGCCTCGTGCTGGGGCTCGACCGGGGTGGCTCGTGCAAGGGCGTCGCGTTCCGCGTCCCGGCGCCGCGCGCCGAGGAGACGATCGCCTATCTGCGCTCGCGCGAGCAGGTGACGATGGTCTATCGCGAGGTCACGCTCGCCGCGACCCTCGCCGACGGGCGCAAGATCGCGGCGCTCTGCTACGTCGTCGAGCGCCGGCACCCGCAATACGCCGGCGCGCTCGATCTGCCGGACATCGAGCGCTTCGTGCGCCAGGGCGTCGGGGTCTCGGGCGCCAACCCGGACTATGTGCGCAACACCTACGCGCATATGCGCGAGATCGGCATCGTCGATGCGTCGCTGGCGGCGCTGGTCCGCCGCGTCGCCGAATCTCAGTCCTAGACTTTAGATCGAGGCACGGGCGGCTTCGCATCTTTTGCGGTGGTCGCGCGTTACTTCCGCCGACACGCCATTCGACACCGAAGCAACGACCATGAAACGCCTTCTTATGATTGTCCCGCTTGCTCTCACCCTGTCCACCCCCGCGCTTGCGGCGCCGGGCGAGGAGCCCAGGCAGGACGCGCCCCAGCAGACGCGCAAGAGCGATTATTGGCTGTCCCGCGACATGCAGAAGCTGGTCTTCTGGCAGTCCCGCGAGGGCGAGACGCGCGTCTCGGGCGAGACGAGCCGCTAGGTCGGGCTAGAGCTTCGCGAACGGCGTCCGCTCGAACAGCCGCAACATGATCTTGGCGACACTCTCCGGCGCGGAGAGCGCAAGGCGCCCTTCTGGCGCTGCCTTGTCGGGGGCGGGCTTGTCGGGGGCGGGCTTGGGCGTCGTGGCGGCGGCCTCACGGGCCGGAGCGCTGGTCTGCAGCATGCGCAGGATCGCCCGCTGGGCCAGGCGCACGGGGTCGATCGAGCCGTCGTTGCGCAGGCAGTCGGGCTCCGATTGCGCGACCTTCACAATCGAGCGGGCCAGCTTGTTGATGATCGCGCGGTCGACATCGTGGGAGGCGCGCAGCCCCTGCAGGGCGATCGCATACGCCTCGTGGAGGCGCGATGCCTCCGTCGAGTCGAACGCGCCCTTCTTGATGTCGAAGATTCCGGCCACGACGCAGCCCCCGCAACGCCTTTACATATAGGAGCTTATCAGCCCGCCGCCCGGGCGCAATAAGTGCCTGTCGCCACGGTTTTTTTATTTGAAGGTGTGGCACGCCGCCACGTGGAGCCGCCTACACTCGTCCTTAACCCTGCTCGGCGATGCTTCGAGCCTCGCTGAATCCGGGCCCCGCCGTCATGCTCGAGCGTACAGCTCAAGTCGTCTACAGCCTCGTCATCCCGCTCTACAACGAGGAAGCGGTCCTGCCGCTGCTGCTGCATCGGCTCGATCGGCTGATGGCCGCGCTCGACGCGCCTGCCGAGGTGATCCTGGTCGACGACGGCAGCCGCGACCTGACGGGCATCGTCGCCGCCGGCCGGGCGAAGGACGATCCGCGCTATCGCTACCTCGCGCTGTCGCGCAACTTCGGCCATCAGGTTGCGATTTCCGCCGGCATGGACTTCGCTGTCGGCGAGGCGATCATCGTCATGGACGCCGACCTGCAGGATCCGCCCGAGGTCGTGCCGGCGCTCGCCGCCAAATGGCGGGAGGGCTACGAGATTGTGTACGCGCAGCGCCTGTCGCGCGAGGGCGAGACGCGGCTGAAGCGCTGGACCGCGGCGCTCTTCTACCGCCTGATCCGCGCGCTTACCAAGGTCGACATCCCAGCCGACGTCGGCGACTTCCGCCTCGTCGACCGCCGCGCGGTCGACGCGTTCAAGGCGATGCCGGAGCGCGACCGCTTCGTGCGCGGCATGTTCGGCTGGATGGGCTTCCGGCAGACGGCGGTACCGTTCCACCGCCTCTCGCGCGGCGCCGGCGCCACCAAGTACGATCTCACACGGATGATGAAGCTCGCCTTCGACGGGATCGTCGGCTTCTCCGACGTGCCGCTGCGCCTGGCGCTCTGGCTCGGGGTGCTCGTTTCGGCCGGCTCGCTCGGCTACGGGGCCTTCACCATCGCGATGGCGCTGTTCGGCGCGCCGCTCGTCTCCGGCTGGGCCTCGACGATCGTGCTGGTCTCGTTTCTCGCTGGCATCAACTTGCTGATGACCGGGATCGTCGGCGTCTATGTCGGGCGCATCCACACCGAAGTGAAGAACCGTCCGCTCTACGTGGTCGGCCGGGCGGTCGGCTTTGCCGAGGCGGCCACCGGTCGCGTGCCGGACACAGCCGTGCAGCGCTTGGTGGCCTGATGAGCGACACGACGCTTCAATTCGCGCCGCCGGCATCGGCGCCACTTCGTCTTTTCCGCGGCCTTCGTGCCGCCCCGCAATTGTCGGCCCAGAGCGCCTTGGTGATGGCGGCGCTCGTCATCGGCCACGTCATGTCGGGCTCGTCGCTGCTCGGCGATCCCGACACGCAATGGCACGTTGCGGTCGGGCGCCAGATCTGGGCGGCAGGCGCAGTGCCGACGACCGATCTCTATTCGCACACCTTCGCGGGTGCGCCATGGATCGCCAAGGAATGGCTGTCGCAGCTCCTCCTCTTTGGGGCCTACCAGGTCGGTGCCTGGCGCGGCCTGGTGCTCGTCACCGCGCTGGCTATCGGTCTCGCCTTCGCCGTTCTGCACGAATGGCTGCAGCGTCGCCTGAACCCGACGCTGGCGCTGGCGCTGACGGTGGCGGCCATGCCGCTCGCCATGCCGCACTTTCTCGCGCGGCCGCACATTCTCGTCCTGCCGCTCATCGTGGCGTGGATGATCGGCATCGCCAATGCGGTCGAACGCGATCGCGCGCCGCCGCTCGTCTTCGCTTTGGTGATGGCGCTGTGGGCCAACATGCACGGAAGCTTTCCGCTGGGACTTGGCTTGGCAGGCCTGGCTGCGCTCGAGGGCGTCGTCGCGGCGCCGACCGCGCAGCGGTGGACTCGGTGCTGGCGCTGGGGGCTCTTCCTGGCGGCGGCACTCGCCGCCACGGTGCTGTCGCCCTATGGCTGGCAGGTAATCCTCGTGCCGCTGCGGGTGGAAGGCGCCACGACGCTCAAGTACATCGCCGAGTGGCAGCCGCTGCGCTTCGACGTGGAGGGCTGTCTCGCGCTCGCGGCGCTCGCCCTGTCGCTGGCGGCGCTCGTGCGCGGTTGGCGCGCCAACGTCTTTCAAATCGTCGCGATCGTGCTGCTCGGCGCGATGATGGTGCGACACGTCCGCTTCGTCAGCCTGTTCGGAGTGCTTGCGCCGATCATCATCGCCCCGGCGCTACGGCGAGTGCCGAGCTTTGCGCCACGTCCGGCGAGCGCACCTCGCGTCCTCTGGGTCATCGCCGGCGCGCTCATGGTCTCGGCGCTCGTCGCGCTGCCGTTCACCGACCCGCGGCCGTCCGATACGATGACGCCCGACGCCGCCTACCGCGCCGCGATGGCAGCGGGGGTCGAAGGGCCGGTCCTCAACGATTACGATTTCGGCGGCTTTCTCATCGCGCACGGCGTCAAGACGTTCGTCGACGGCCGCACCGACCAGCTCTTCCTCGGCGACTTCCTGCCCAACTATGTGCAGGCGGCAAAGGCGAAGGACGACGTCGCCTTCGCTGCAATTCTCCGGACCTACCATATCGGCTGGGCGCTGGTGCGTGCCGGATCGGCCGAGACCAAGCACCTGGCGCGTCTTGGCTGGACGCAGATTCACACCGATACTGTCGCCAGCGTCTTCGTGAAGCGCTGACGCCGGGCGCGAACTGCCGGCGTCGCTCTCCACGCCGGCATGGACGAACCCGACGTCGATCCGTACCCTGCCGCCCGGGCCCTTCCTGACGTCGCGCGACTGTGACGGCAGGTCGAGAGCGGGCGATCGTTCGCTGCCGAACGAAGCCTTCGAGGACAAGGTGGCCATGACAAATCGATGGGTGCAGCGCTTGGCGATGGGCGCGATAACGACGCTCGTTGCCTCGCACCCCGCTGCGAGCACGGTCTCTGCGTCTCCCGCCATCGGACCGGCGTTGGCTGCGTCCGTCGCCGGCGGTCAACGCAGCTCGAAATTCGTGGCGCGCGACCGATCTCGTCATCCAGCCGAGGAGCTTTCGTTCTTCGGCCTGCGCCCCGACATGTCGGTCGTCGAGATCTGGCCTGGCGGGGGCTACTGGACCGAGATCCTGGCGCCGGTCTTACGAGACGCCGGGCATTATGAGGTCGCCCTTCCGCCACCGCACGATGCCTCGACCGAGCTTGCGGCGACACCGATCGGGCGCAAGCTTGCCGCCGATCCGACCGTCTACGGCAAGGTCACGCTGGGGCTTGCGGGCAAAGGCCATGCGGACATCGCGCCGCCGGACAGCGTCGATCTCGTCGTCAGCTTCCGCAATGTCCATAATTGGATGGCGGACGATTATGCGCCGGACATGTTCGCCGCCTTCTTCAGGGCCCTGAAGCACGGCGGGATTCTCGGGATCGAGGAGCACAGAGGCAACCGCGTCCGGGTCCAGGATCCCCGCGCCGCCGATGGCTATGTGAACCAGGACACGATGATCGCGCTCGCCACGTCGGCCGGCTTCGTGCTCGTCGCCTCGTCCGAGATGAACGCAAACCCGAAAGACACCGCTAATTGGCCCCGCGGCGTCTGGACGTTGCCGCCGGACCTGGCGCTCGGGGACACGGACCGCGCGAAATTCGTGGCCATCGGCGAAGCCGACAACGTCGTCATGACGTTCAGGAAGCCCTGAGCTCTGGCCGGAGCGCTGTCGATTTTGGCGCGCCAGTCAGAACAAAACTGCGAACACATATGTCATCGACATTTTATTGTGATATCAGCGACTTCTGCCCCGTCGCCAGTGAACCTTGCTTCGACAAACCGCCACGGAAGAGCCCGCGCCAGCAGGCGAGCCGCGCTGCGTAGGCCGCCGCGATCTCCGGATCGGGCTCGACCGTTTCGACGCGCGGCGGCGCCGTGCAGACCGCGGAAACGGGCTCGTCCGTCGTCGCCAGACGCGCGAGTCGCGCCGCGCCGAAGGCGGCGCCCGTTTCGCCTTCCGCCAGCCTATGAATCCGGATGTTCAGCACGTTAGCGATGATCGACAGCCAGAGGCGCGAGCGCGACCCGCCGCCGATCGTATCGGCGTCCGAGATGACGACGCCGCCTTCGGCGAGAACATCGCGACAGTCGGCCAGCGAGAATGCCACCCCCTCGAGGACCGCCTGCGCGATCTCGCTTCGATCGGAGGCGTGGCTCAAGCCGTGCAGCGAGCCGCGGATCGCGGCATCGTCGTGAGGCGTTCGCTCGCCGGAGAGATACGGCAAGAAGCTCACCGGCGAGGGTCCCCGCGCTTCCGTCCCCAGCGGCGCGAGCAATTCGCCTTCCGGAACGCCGACGAGCCGTGAGACCCACGAGAGGCTCGACGCAGCCGAAAGGGTGACGCCGGCCTGCACCCAGCGGCCGGGCACGGCGTGGCAAAAGCTATGGGCGGTTCGGTTGGGATTGGCCGCGACCTCGGTTGTCGGCGCCACCAGCGTCCCCGAGGTTCCGAGCGAAATGAAAGCCGAGCCCGGATCGATCGCGCCGATGCCGACAGCGCCCGCGAGATTATCCCCGGCTCCCCCGGCGAAAACGGGGCGTCGAATCATGCCCCAGCGCGACGCGAGATCGGGGCGCAGGCGCGCCGTCGGCGCCAGCCCTTCCACAAGCCGCGGCATCTGCTCGCGCGACAGGCCCGTTGCGGCGAGGCCGTCCACCGACCATGCACGGGTGCGCACGTCGAGCCAGAGCGAGCCGGAAGCGTCCGACATGTCCTCGAACGCCTCGCCGGTCATAACGAGCCGCACATAGGCCTTCGGGAGCAGCACGAGGCTGGTCGCAGCGAAGATATCCGGCTCGTTTTGCGCGACCCAGAGCACCTTGGGCGCGGTAAACCCGGGCATCGCCTTGTTGCCGGTGACCTGCCGAAGCTCGGGCCAGCGTCGTTCTAGCTCCCGGCACTGCGCGCTCGAACGGGTATCGTTCCACAGGATGCAGGACCGCAAAGGCCGGTGGTCGCGGCCGAGCATCGTCGCGCCGTGCATGTGTCCGGACAAGCCGATGCCTGCCACGGCGCTCATCGCGGCGGGATGCTCGCGTTTCAGACCGTCGAGTGCGGCGTAGACGGCCTCGAGCCATTTGTCCGGGGCCTGTTCGCTGAACCCCGGCCTCGGCGATTGCGTCGTCAGGGCGCATCCGCGCGTCGCAACGACCTCCTGTCTCTCGTCGACGAGGATCGCCTTGACGGAGGAGGTGCCGATATCAATGCCAAGAAACATCATGGGCCTTCACATGGTGAGAGTCGCGACCGCCATTCCGCCGATTGACACCGGCTCGCCCCGAGGAGTGCAAGCGCAGAGTTAGCGCGGTTGTGCCCACTTTGGGGCGGCTTTCGCGAACGACTTGCTTTGAGTACGGTCAGCCGAGTTTGAATCGACAGGACACGTGCGCATGCGCGAGGAGACGATCGATGCGGGCGACGGCGCCGCGCACGGCGCGAGCCCCAGCAGCGATCGCCGTTTCCGCGCCGGATCGTGATCTCGAGACCATGCGTTCCTCAGGAGACATCATCGGCACCAGGGTTGGCGGATTGCAAGCCGCCAGAAAACCTGTCTTCGAGCATGTCGTCACCGGAGAAGCCGAGACCTTCCTTTGGCGCTGCGACGACTACCCCTGGGAGCGCAACGTCTGGAACATTCACCCCGAGGTCGAGATTCACTTTATCCGCAATGCGGCCGGAGTCGCGCTCGTCGGCGACCACATCGGCGCGTTCGAGCCTGGCCATCTGACCGTGGTCGGCAGCGGACTTCCGCACGATTGGGTGACGCCGACGCGGCCGGGCGAGATCATCCAGGGGCGCGACATCGTGGTCCAAGTCCACCCTGATCGGTTGCGCCGGGCGAGCGAGGCGTTTCACGAACTGGCTGGCATCGATGCATTTCTGAAGCTCGCCGCCCGCGGGCTCGCCTTCCATGGCGAGACGCGCCGACGCGGCGGCGAGCTCATGGAGGAGATGGGCAGGGTCACCGGGCTGAACCGGCTCGGCCTGTTTCTCCAATTGCTTCAAGTCCTGATGCTCGGTGCCGAACGTCAGATCCTGTCCTCTGAGCATTTCTCCCCCGACACAGACCGGCACAGCCTCGACTCCGTCGGGGAGGCCCTCAGGTTCATCGTCGCGAATTTCAGGGACGACATCCGCCTCGGCGACCTCGCCGAAAGGCTGGGGATGAGCGAATGGGCCTGCTCGCGGTTTTTCAAGCGCAACAGCGGCAACAGCTTTACCGATTATGTCGCGCGCTTGCGCGTCGGCCACGCCTGCAAGCTTTTGGCCGAGACCGAGATGTCAGTGACAGACGTCTGCTTCGAGGTCGGCTATCATAACGTCTCGAACTTCAACCGCGTCTTCCGCCTGCAGCGCAGGCTGACACCCTCGGCGTATCGGCGCCTGGCGCGCAACAGGAGGCGGTCGGCCAACATCGGCTAATTTGTCGGCTCCTTGGGGGTCTCTCGGAGCGTGGAGCCAAGATCAATTGTTGCGCTGCGTAATGCAAGAAATCATCGATTCATCGCTTCGCGACCGCTAGACCGTATCGAACTCCCGTCTAGACTCGGCGCCAAGATCGACGACACGAGATCGATCGCGGGAGGATGATATGCGCTTCTTCAGGAGGACTGTCAGCGCCCTGGCGCTCACTATCGCGGCGGCGGCGCTGGCGCCCGCCCCGGCCGAGGCCTGGGACATCGCCAAGGCGGCCGCTCCCTACAAGGGCACCCAGCTCAACGTGATCTTCCTCGATCGGCCCGGCTACCGTGCCATCATAAAGCTCCTCCCGGCGTTCGAGAAGGCGACCGGGATCAAGCTCAACTACGAGATCGTGCCCTACGAGAATACACGCGAGAAGGAGATCTTGAATTTCAGCGGCCAGGGCGAACTATCGATCGCGCTCGTCGACCTGGTATGGATCGGCGAGTTCGCCGAAAACGGTTGGATCGAACCGATCAGCAGATATTCGGGCGACGCCGCAATCACCGATCCCGACTTGAACCTGAAAGGTTTCTTTCCCCTGCTACTCGATGCCTTCGGCACGTGGGGCGGCACGACCTACGGCCTGCCGTTCGACAATTATTCCGGGCTGCTGTTCTACAACAAGTGCATGCTCAAGGATGCTGGCTTCGACAAGCCGCCCGCGACCTGGAGCGAGCTCGCCGACATCTATGCGCCGAAGCTGACCGAGCCGAGCAAGAAGCAGTTCGGCTACGCCCTGCAATCGGCGCGCGGCGAGACACAGTCGGCGGACAGCTTCATGCGCATGCTGTGGCCCCCGGGCGGCTCGCTGCTCGACAAGACCTTCCATTCGAACCTGATGAGCAAAGACAGCCAGGCCGGCTTGAGCTTCCGTCAAAACTTGATGAAGTACATGCCGCCGGGCGTCGTGAGCTGGGACCATGCGGAGTCCGTGAACGGCCTCGCCCAGAAGAAGGTCGCCATGATCACCGAATGGTCGGCGTTCTACTCGACCCTGGCCGATCCGAAGACATCGAAGCTCGGCGATTGCCTCGGCATCGCACCGGAGCCGGCCGGTCCCTCCGGGCGGCTGCCGGCGCTCGGTGGGTTTTCGCTCGCTGTGGCGTCGCAGGCACCCGAGAAGGTGCAGAAGGCGGCCTGGATCTTCATTCAATGGGCGACCTCGGACGCGATCGCCAAGGCCTATGTCGAAGCCGGCGGCGTATCGGGCCGTATGGCTGTTTACGACGATCCCGAAATCAAGGCGAAGTATCCCTTTGTCGCGCCGATGGTCGAATCCTGGCAGCACGGCGTGCCGGCGTTTCGTCCGCGCTTCGCGGCGTGGCCGGCGATCTCCGAAATCATCGCCGAGTTCGGGACGAAAATGATGCTCGGCGAGGTGTCGGTCTCCGATGGGTCGAAGGAGATCGGCACCCGTATGGAGGCCATCCTGCAGAAGGAAGGATATTACGACGGCAAGAAGAAGCTGCTGCAGTGACGGCAGCGACGGCGTCTTGCCATGCGGCGCCGGAAGATTGAGCCCGGTGTCGTGCGACCTTGCAACCCCATATCCAACTCGACAGCGCCTTGACCCAACCCCTTCTTCCACCCCTAACCCGCACGCGCCTCGGTCATGGACGGTTCACTCCGTTCTATTTCCTGGCGCCCGCGGTCGTGGCGCTGTTCGCGATCGGCGTCTATCCGATGCTTTTCGCGCTCTTCACCTCGCTACGGCAGTATAACCTCGCGCGGGTCCGCGACGGTTTCCCCTTCGTCGGCCTCGCCAATTATCAGCAGGTCCTGACCGACGCGACCTTCTGGCAGACGCTCGGCCGGACTGGCACGTTCTATTGCATCGTCATGCCGGCCGAGGTGGGGCTCGGCCTCTGTGTCGCGCTCCTGCTGCATCGGCCGGGGCTCGACTTTCTGCGGGCACTCGCGCGTGTCTCGCTCGTGATCCCGCTCGCCACCACCTACGCGATCGTCGGCCTATTGGGCCGGCTGATCTTCAACAGTGATTTCGGCGTGGCCAACAGCGTCCTGAGCCAGTTCGGCATTCCCGCGATCGACTGGCTCGGCAGCGTCAACGGCGCCTTTGCGGCGATCTGCCTGATGGACGTCTGGCAGTGGACGCCCTTCTGCGCCCTGATCTTTCTGTCGGGGCTGTCGATGGTCCCGGTCGAGATCGAGGAGGCGGCACGCCTGGAGACCAGCCGCAAATGGCCGCTGCTGACCGAGGTGCAGCTGCCCTATCTGCTGCCCGGCTTCACCGCCATGCTGATCCTGCGTTCGTCCGACGTGCTGAAGCTGTTCGACGTGGTCTTCACGATGACGCGCGGCGGCCCTGGAACCGCGACCGAGCTCATTTCGATCTACATCCAGCGCGTCGGCTTTCGCGTGTTCGACCTTGGGCTCGCCTCGGCGCAGGCACTGCTGCTTCTGGTCCTGACGATTGCGCTGGCGCGGCTCTACATCCGCTTCTTCTATAAGGAGATCGAGTGATGGGAGCCCGCCTCGGCGGACGCGTGCTGCATGGTTTGGGCCTCGTCCTGGTCTTCGCCGTCACGATCTTTCCGATCTATTGGATGGTGTCGTCGTCGTTCAAGACGCAGAGCGACCTGCTCGCCTCGCCGCCGGTGTGGCTGTTCACGCCGACGCTCGGCAATTACGCGGCCGTCTTCTCCGACGACACCGTCGTCAATGGCGTCATCAATTCGCTCATCGTCGCGCTTTTCAGCACGGCCTTGTCGGTCGCACTCGGCACGCCTGCCGCCTTCGCGCTCGCCCGCTACGATTTCCGTGGCAAGTCGGACCTGTGGTTCTGGTTCATCTCGAACCGCTTCATCAGCCCGATCGTTCTGGCGCTGCCGATCTACATCCTGGCTCGCAACCTCGGCCTGCTCGACACGCATGTCGTCCTGGTCGCGGTCTACATCACCTTCATCATGCCGATCGTGATCTGGATCTCGACCGACCAGTTCCGCTCGATTCCGAAGGAGCTCGAAGAGGCGGCGCGCCTCGAAGGGGCGAGCCAGTTCGACATCTTCTGGCGGATCTACCTGCCACTCGGCCTGCCTGGCATCGCGGTCTCGGCCATCTTCGGCTTCATCTTCTCGTGGAACGAGTTGCTCTATGCGCTCGTGCTCACGCGGAGTAATGCGCGGACCGCGCCCGTCGTGGCGACGAGCTTCATGTCGGGCTACGACTTGCCCTGGGGAAAGATAATGGCGGCTGGAACGGTCATCGTGCTGCCGGTGACGATCTTCGCGCTGCTCGTGTCGCGGCACATGGTCCGCGGCCTGACCATGGGGGCCACCAAATGAGCGAGGCGTCGCGATTGCTCCAGCCCTCGAGGACGAGGTCATGACGTATCTGCGTCTAGAGCAGATCGAGAAGCGTTTTGGCGCGATCGGCGTCGTCCACGGCGTCGACATTGTAGCCGAGAAGGGCGAATTCGTCGTCTTCGTCGGCCCGTCGGGCTGCGGGAAGTCGACGCTGCTCCGCATGATCGCCGGGCTCGAGGAGGTGTCGGGCGGCGAGGTCTTCATCGACGGCGAGCGCATGACCTATACCGAGCCGGCGAAGCGCCGGGTCTCGATGGTGTTCCAGAGCTATGCTTTGTTTCCCCACATGAGCGTGCGCGACAACATCGGCTTCGGGCTGAAGATGTCCAAGCTGCCCAAGGCCGAGATCGAGAAGCAGGTGGCAGAGGCCGCCCGCATCCTGCAGATGGAACCCCTGCTCGATCGCAAGCCCCGCCAGCTTTCGGGTGGCCAGCGCCAGCGCGTCGCCATCGGTCGCGCGATCGTGCGCCATCCGAAGCTTTTCCTTTTCGATGAGCCGCTATCGAACCTCGATGCCGAGCTCCGCGCCCAGATGCGTGTCGAGATCGCGCGGCTCCATCGCGAGCTCGGCGTCACCATGGTCTATGTGACCCACGATCAGGTCGAGGCCATGACGCTGGCTGACCGGATCGTGGTGCTCCGGCGCGGCCGCGTCGAGCAGATCGGCTCACCGCAGGACCTTTACGACCGTCCGGCCAACACCTTCGTGGCGGGCTTCATCGGCTCGCCCAAGATGAATTTCCTCAAGGCACGGCTGGAGCGCGCCGATGGTGGGGGCCTGGAATTGAGCCATCCGGGGCTGGCCGCCCCGCTCGTCGTTCCCGGGCCGCGCGAGCCGGGCCGCACCATCGCACCCGGCGATGAGATCACCCTCGGCTTGCGGCCTGAGCATCTCGTGCTCGACGGCGGCCCGAACCGACTCGCGCTCCGGGCCGACCTCTCGGAGAGCCTCGGCGGCTCGACGCTCATCTACGGCCAGACCCCAACGGGCGAGACCGTGAGCTTGCAGACGGCGGGGCGCCGGATGCTGGGCAAGGGCGAGGCCTTCTCGGTCGGTTTCGACACGGCCCAAGCCTATCTGTTCGATCGCGACGGAGTGGCGCTGTGAACGGTCCCGCGGCACGAAGGGGAGGATAGACATGGCGGATTTCTCGGGCCGGCGCGTGATCGTGACGGGGGCCGGCAAGGGGATCGGCCGCGCGACGGCGTCGCTTCTCGCCGCCGCAGGCGCCAAGATCATCGCGTTGAGCCGCTCGGCCGAAGATCTCGCAAGCCTGGAGGCCGAGATCGGCTGCCGGACGATTGCGGTCGACCTTGCCGACGCCGCGGCGACGCGGGCCGCCGCCGAACAAGCGATGCCGGCCGACCTCCTCGTCAATTGCGCCGGCACGACGGAGCTCGACGCCTTCCTCGACCTTTCGGTCGAAACCTTCGATCACATCATGGCGGTCAACTGCCGCGCGCCGATGATCGTGGCCCAGGTGTACGCGCGCCAGATGATCCAGCGTGGAGCCAAGGGCGCGATCGTCAACGTGTCCTCGATCGCCGCGTTTATCGGCTTTGCCGACCATGCCGCCTATTGCGCCTCGAAAGGCGCAATCGACGGGCTGACGCGCGTCATGGCGAACGAACTCGGGCGGCAGGGCATCAGGGTCAACGGTGTCCACCCGGTCGTGACCCTCACGCCGATGGCGGTCAAGGCCTGGAGCGACCCAGCCAAGGCGGAACCGATCGTCAAGCGCATCCCGGTCGGTCGCTTCGTCGAGCCAGCGGAAGTCGCCACCGTGATCGCTTTCCTGCTGTCCGACGCCGCCGCCATGGTGAACGGCATCGAAATGCCGGTCGACGGCGGTTTCCTGATCAACTGAACGGAGCAATACCCATGCGCGCGCTGGTCCTGGAACGGCAGCACGAACTCTCGCTTCGCGACATCGACTTGCCGCTCGTCGTCGGTCCCGCGGACGTGAGGGTCAAGATCGACACGGTCGGCGTTTGCGGAAGCGACGTCCACTATTACACGCACGGGCGGATTGGCTCCTTCGTCGTCAAGCAGCCGATGGTGCTCGGTCACGAGGCCGCCGGCACGATCCTCGAGACGGGCTCGGCGGTGACGAACCTTTCGGTCGGCGATCGTGTCTGCATGGAGCCCGGTATCCCGGACCTGTCCTCGCGCGCCTCGAAGCTCGGGCTCTACAACGTCGACCCGAGTGTCGCGTTCTGGGCGACGCCGCCGGTCCACGGTGTGCTGACGCCCGAGGTGGTCCACCCGGCAGCCTTCACCTATCGGTTGGCGGACAACGTTTCTTTTGCCGAAGCCGCGATGGTCGAACCCTTCGCGGTAGGGCTGCAGGCGGCCGTCAAGGCGAAGATCCAACCCGGCGACACGGCCGTCGTGACCGGCGCTGGCCCGATCGGCATCATGGCGGCGCTTGCGGCGCTCGCGGGCGGTTGCTCGCGCGTCATCGTCTCCGATTTGATGGCGCAGAAGCTCGCCATCGCGGGTCGCTATCCGGGCGTCTCGACCGTCAACGTCCGCGAGCAAAGCCTCGCCGATGTCGTCGCGGCCGCGACCGAGGGATGGGGTGCGGACGTCGTCTTCGAGGCGAGCGGCGCCCCCAAGGCCTACGACGGGATCCAGGCGCTGCTGCGCCCAGGCGGCTGCCTCGTGCTGATCGGCATGCCGGTCGAGCCTGTCAGCCTCGACGTCTCGTCGATCGCCGCGAAGGAGATCCGCATCGAGACGGTGTTCCGCTATGCCAACGTGTTCGACCGCGCGCTCGCCATGATCGCCTCCGGCAAGGTC
The DNA here is from genome assembly GCA_965277735.1 of Beijerinckiaceae bacterium. Lineage (GTDB taxonomy): Bacteria > Pseudomonadota > Alphaproteobacteria > Rhizobiales > Beijerinckiaceae > RH-AL1. The sequence continues at coordinate 854,691 of CBDIDO010000002.1, read as the reverse complement.
GACCTGAAGCCGCTGATCAGCGCGACATTTGCCTTCGAAGACAGCGTCGCAGCCTTCGAACGCGCCGCCGAAGGCCGACCGGGTGACGTGAAGCTGCAAATTAAAGTCGGATAGCGACCTTCGACCACCTCTTCGACGGGATCAACCGCATCCAGAAGGGCGAGCCGACGCCCGGCGTGCGCTTGAGGAAGACGCGTCCTTGAAGCCTATCGTGGGCTACCTCGCGCCTATTATTGCTACGGTCGGCATGGTGCAGAGGCACGAGTGTCAATCGGCTCGCAATGTTGGGTCTGACTCACTTCTGATGAAGTTGGCTGGCGGCCTGCGGTTCTCCCTGGGAGAATCAGCGCATGGTGGCAGTTCGATCCAAATCTCTCGTGCCGGCCGGCCTTGTCGTCGAGAGCGTCATCGCAGACGAGACGTCCACATCGGTCACGGCAAGAGCGATGTCTGCCTCCCGACCGTGCCCCTCGTGCGGCGTTGCCTCTCGTCGCGTTCACAGTCGCTACAGGAGGACGGCGGCGGATTTGCCGTCCTCGGGGCGGAGCGTCAGGATCACCATCGTCGCACGACGCTTTCGGTGCGATGTCGGAGCGTGCCCGAAGCGGATTTTCAGCGAACGCTTTGGCGATGAGGTGTTGGCGCGATCGGCACGTCGAACGTCGAGGCTCGAGATCATCGTCCATCACCTCGGCCTTGCCCTGGGCGGTCGTCCCGCCGAAGGCTTCGCCAAGCGGCTGATGCTGCCGGTCAGCAAGGATACCTTGCTGCGCGTTGTGAGGCGGCGAAGCCTGGAGCCGCCCGAGCCCTTGCGCGTCGTTGGCATCGACGACTGGGCTTATCGCCGCAATCACCGGTACGGCACGATCGTCTGTAACCTGGAGCGCCGTCGTATCGTGGCGCTGTTGCCGGATCGGGAGCGGGCGACCGCGCAGACTTGGTTGGCGTTGCGTCCAGAGATCGAGATCGTCGACAGGCAAAGCTGGTGCACGACGCGAGCATCACGTTGCTGTCGATCGTCAACGATGTGCTCGACGTCTCCAAGCTGGAGGCCGGGCGACTCGAGCTCGATCCGCAACCTTTCGCGATATGTGAGTTCGTCGAGACCGTCGCGAGCATCTTCCAGAGCGAGGCCGATCACAAAGGCCTCGCTCTGGAGGTCATCCTTGACGAAGACCTACCTGACTTCTTGACAGGCGACAGCGCCAGGCTGCGCCAAATTCTCATCAACCTTATCTCGAATGCCTCAAATTCACGGAAACGGGACGCGTCGGCGTAGCCGTTGCCGCCCAGGTTCGCGCCGACGTCGTCGACCTTCACTTCGTCGTGTCGGACACCGGTATCGGCATCCCCGATGAGCAGAGCGATCGGATATTCAAGCGCTTCAGTCAGGCCGACAGCTCGACGTCCCGCCGCTTCGGCGGTTCCGGCCTAGGCCTGTCGATTTGTAAGAGCCTCGTCGAGCTGATGGGGGGCTCGATCGGTTTCTACAGCCAGCAGGGTGTCGGCTCCGAGTTCTGGTTCGACGTGAGCCTTTCGCGCACCGTGCAACTGACTACGGATGCCGCTGAAACCTCGATCGACGAGGCATCGCCTCGATCGCTGCTATTGATCTTCCTGGCCGAGGACATAGCGGTCAACCAGGAGCTAGCCGTCGCTCACAAGCTTGGTCACGAGGTCGACGTCGTCTCGGACGGCAGAAGCGCCGTCGAAGCTGCACTCGAGCGCCGATATGATCTTATCCTGATGGACGTGAACATGCCCATCATGGACGGCTTGATGGCGACTACAGAAATCCGCGCACGTGAAAATCCCTCGCGCCGCGTGCCGATCGTGGCCCTGACCGCCGACGTCCTGACCGACCAGGTGGAACGCGCCAAACGCAGCGGCATGGACGATCACCTGGGCAAGCCTTTCCTTCCCAGGCAGCTCAAAGCGATGCTCGACCGCTGGGGCGGCCGTCCTTCGATCTTTGAAAAAAAGAATGCCTCAGAAGCGCCGTCGGAGTGCTCTCAGTCATGGCGTCATTCCTTGCTGCCACTCAATGTTGAAATGATATTGAGATCAGTTGATTGGCTATGGAGTTTTCCATACCTTTCCATATTCGTCAGCATCACCTAAATATTGTTCCACACGATAAGACCTATCTCTCTGATTACTGCCAGTGATCCATACGTATACGCGAAGCGAATACGTATGAACTGGCCAGGGGGCTGCGCCCCCGTGGACCCCCAGAACGCCACAGGCGGATGAGCGCCGACGGCGAGGAGAATCGCCATGCGAGAGGTGCTGCTGCCTACGGTCGTGACCTTCCGGGTCGACGAGACGACCAAAATCAAGATCGAAGCGGCGGCTGCCGCCCGCGGCATGTCGGTCGGCACGCTATGCCGCAACATCGTCGTGCAAGAGTGCGGTGCGCGAGAGGCGGCCGGCGTCGCAGCCGACAACCGCAACGAGCTGCGCAAGCTGCTCGGTGAGCTTGGGCGCATCGGTAACAATTTGAACCAGACCGCACGGCATCTGCACACCGGCGGCGCGGCGTCTTCCGACCTCTCGTCTATGCGAGCCTCGTTGGAGGCTTGTCTTGCCGACGTCATCGCGGCAGTGGGCGGCGGACGGCGGCGGTGATCGCCCGCAGTCGCTGGCGTCGTATCCCCGGCCTTGCCGAGCACCTGCAGCGGACCGATACAAACGAGCAGGTGGTCCTGCGGGATGACCTCGCCCGGGGCGTTCCCGCGGACCTCGATGGCGCGCTGCACCTCTGCGCCGCGATTGCGCGGACGAATCTGCGCACGACCCGCGACGTCATCCACATCAAGGTGTCGCCGGGCCGCCCGATGCCAGCCGACGGGATCGAGCGGGTGCTGGCCCGAATTGAGTTCGAGCATGCAATCCCCGACACGGTGCCGCGCATCGTCGTCCAGCACACGAAGGGCCAGCGGCCCGACCATTTTCATATCGTGTATGCCGTTGTCGATCCGGCGAGCGGTCGTGCAATTCCATCCGATGGGAACTAGTTGCGCGATGAGCTGATCAGTCGGCTCGCAGAAATCGAGTTTGGAGAGCCCCTCGTCCCCGGGCCGCGCCAAGATCTGGTTGTCGCAGAATTGCGCGCCAGGGGGCTCGAACACGAGGCCCATCTGATCGGCGGACATGATCCGCCCGCACCCGGTTGCCGCCTTGGTGACGACAGCCGACAGCACGCAAGCGGGCTTGGTCTGGATGCCGTCGACATGGCGGTCGCCGCCTACGAGATGTGGCAGCACGCTGAGGCGGACCAAGCCCGTTTCGCGCTCGCCTGCCGGTCCGAAGGTCATCGGCTGGCAAGGGGCGACCGCGCGGTCTTGCTGGTGCATGATGCCACCGGCGCTCATCTCCCGTTGGCTCGGGCTCTGAGGCAGCAGGCAAAGGCCGACGGCGCGCTCATCAACATCCGAGAGCGAGATCTGCGCGACGGGTTCGCCGATATCCCGACACTCGATCAGGCGCGTGACGTGGGCCTCGAAGCCGCATCCAAGAAGGCCCGCAGTCTGGTCGACCGCGAGCTTGAAAGACTGTAGCAGGAAGCACTGATCGATGGGCAGCGTGCACTCGCCGAGCGGCTGCATCGCGTCCGCGCGCGAGCGCGCCTCGATCGCAAGCGGAAGCGGTCTGCGACACTGAAAGCGCGGCGAGAAGTTATTCGTGCTGAATGTGCCCGGCGCGATCGCGTCAGACGAGCGCGGGTCGCTCGGGCCTTCGCTGCAGCCCGACTTCTCGATCGGCCGGATTTGCGGCGCTTTGCGTTCCAGCTGGCCGCAGCCGGCGTCATGCTCGCAGGTGGCGGTCTCGGTCTGGCTCTGGTCATGGCCGGCATCGCGGTCGCCGTTCTTCCTTCCCAGGAAAGGGCAAGAGCAACGGCGTACGCTGCGAATTTGCGCAGGGACGCCGATCGCGTCGAGTCTGCTGCAGCTCTGAAAAAGGCGTACGCTGACGTCTCGTCCCAGCGAGCCGCAACCAGGATCGACTTCGCCAAAATCAGGCAGAGCGATCGCATCCGCGCCGCTGTCTACTGCCACCTTATTCTCAACGAGATCGATGGCAACAAGACCGCGCAACATGCGACCGAAAAGGACAATCTCGGCCGCGCACTCGGCGAACTCGCGCCGCGCCTTGAGGAGGTCGTACGCACCGGAGGCGAGCGCCAGGTGCTGACCATACTCAGCTGGTATGATCCAGCCCGTTCTCGAAATCGCAGCGCTATAGTCGCCGGCCGTGACCGTCCCAAGGCTCGGCGGCCAGGCCGCAACGCCAAGGAGAAGGATCTCGGCCGTTGACCTGCCCGAGCCGATCGAGATGTCGGAAGCCGATTTTCCTAATCGCGAATGCATGGGGCTTGCGATGGCCCCGATGGCCGGCGCGAGTCTCGTTCACAGGATTATTTATGGAATCGGCGGGTGGGTCGCGCGGTCTCCTGTTCTAGGCGCCGCTAGCCTTCGAGTGCAATCAGAGAAGCGCAAAGGTGCCCAGACCAGTCGTGTCCCTGCAGGCCGCGCTCGCCTCAAGCGACGACGCGGGCTCGTTCTGCAAGGCGGGGCGGTTGGGTCACGGTCCGCTATGCGCCGATTTCGTTGAAGAAGTGCCGTTTGGTGCCGGCAAGGGGCTGCGGTCTCAAGCAGCCAGCGCGCTGCCGCGAGGCACCGTGACCTTCTCAGGTTGGAAGCGGCGGACAGGTCGGAACGAGCTTGGCGAGCTTCCTGAGGTTTTGAGCGGTGGCTGCTAGGTGGAACTCGTCGCGGGCTCCGTACGGTCCCCTCAGTCGTAGTCGATCGAGCTTCAAGATGCGCTTGAGGTGCGCGAACAGCATCTCGATCTTCTTACGCTGCTTGCGAGACGTGTAGCCTTCATCCGATGCGCCGATGTCGCGCGCCATGTCGCGAGCGCCTTCATAGATCGAACGCGGGACCTTGCGTGCCGGCGCATTCGGACAGCACCGGGGCTTGAGAGCGCACACGTCGCAATCATATTTGCTGGCGCGGTACATCAGCGTCGCGCCGTCGTTGACCAGCGTGCCCTTACAGAAGAGCGTCTTGCCCGCCGGGCAAGTGTAGACGTCGCCGCTGTGATCGTAGGTGAAGTCGGCGCGCGAGAAGGTGCCGTCGGTCCTGGCCGATTTGTCGAAGACGCTGACGTGCGGCTCGATACCCTGCTCGTAGACGAGCCATCCGAGCATCTCCGCCGAACCATAGCTGCTGTCGGCGACGAGCCGCGCCGGATAGAGATCGAAGCGATCCCTGGCGCGCTCGATCATCCGCTTGGCGGCTGTCACCTCTGCCTGGCGGATCGCCGTTGTCGCCTCGACGTCGACGATGATCGCGTTGTCGAGGTCGATGAGATAGTTGGTCGCGTAGGCGAAGAAGGCGAGACCGCCGTTGGCGCCCGTCCAGCGTGCGGCCGGATCGGCCGGCGAGATGAACTTCGGCACGACAGGAGTGGCAGCGCCGAATGCGGCATCATCGAGCGTGGCGAGATATTCTTGCGCTGCCCGGCTTGCAGCCCCCGGCGGGAGGCCCGCAGCGCCTTCGACGCTGTTTTGCCTGTTGGCATCGGCCTTGATCAGGCTGCCGTCGACTGCGAAGCCTTCGCCGCCGACAAGACCTTCTTCGATGCACCGCGCGAGCACGGTCTCGAACAGCCGACGCAAGAGATCGCTGTCGCGGAAGCGGCCGTGACGGTTCTTGGAGAAGGTCGAGTGGTCGGGTACACGGCCCTCGAGGCCGAGCCGGCAGAACCAGCGATAGGCCAGGTTCAGATGCACCTCGTCGCAGAGCCTGCGCTCGGAGCGGATGCCCAGGCAGTAGCCGACAATCAGCATCCGGATCATCAGCTCGGGATCGATCGAAGGGCGCCCCAGCTCACTGTAGAACGGCGCGAGCTCGCGACGCAGATCGCCCAGGTCGACGAAGCGGTCGATCGACCGCAGGAGGTGATCTTGCGGCACATGGGCGTCGAGGGAGAAGTTGTAGAACAGAGCGCCTTGCTCGACTTGCCGCGGCCCCATCATCGACTCAGTCTCCTCGTGCGAGACCAAGTGAATCAGCACGAATGCTGCCGTTCAAGCGCCGACTTTTTCAACGAAATCCGCCCATCTGCGTCGTTCCCAGGACGATTAGAGTTCCTATAAGCGGACGTTCGTTCCGCGAAGTTTAGCTTTAAAAGCTTCAACCGCGCTGAACGTAAAATTCGCCGTTGCCCAGCGGCTTCGCGTTCTTGTGCGTGACGACCTCGATGACGCCCGGTGCGGCCGTGGCGGCGGTGGCGTCGATCGACGCGATAAAGCCCCTTGCGATGGCCGCGCCCAACACGAACCCATAAGCGATGTCGGGGGCAGATCCTTCCATTCGTAGGCATAGGTCGCCGTGCCCGTCGTCTTGAGCCATCCCTCGACGCGGTCGTGGAGTTGGCCGACGACCTTCATCTTGTCGATGGGACTGGTGCCTGCGGGCTGGTCGAATTTCATCGCTCGGCTCTCGTCTTTGATTTGAATGGCAAGTAGTCACGCGGCCTTGGCGTCGGCGATAGCGGCGGCCAACGTGCGTTCGACAAGAGATACCTTGAACGCGTTGTCGTCGGTCGGGCGCGCCGCGTGCATCAACCGGTCGGTGACGGCCCTCGAACCCTTCGGCATCTCGGCCTCCGCCGCCTCGACGCGCCACGGCTTGGGCGCTACGCCGCCGACGGCGACGCGCCGGAGCCGTTGGGCTGGACCACTGCAGCGATCGACACCAAGGCGTAGGCGTAGGATGAGCGGTCACGAACCTTGCGGTAGATGTGAGCGCCGCCGAGCGGCTTCGGCAGCGTCACCGCGGTGATCATTTCGCCCGGCGCCCTAAGCACGGCCGCCGAGCGGGAAGCGCGACATCGCAGCGATGCAAACCGGGTTCAATGTATGGTCAGAGCAGAGCGGCTTGGATAAGACGCGTGAGCTTCACTTAGCCCATTCGGCCACCTGCACTGCTCCTAAGCGGCAATTTTACCTTCGTCGGTCTCATAACAATCAATTAGATAATGTATCTGATCTCACTTCAGGGAGACGCACCACCATTTCAATCTCTACCAAAATCTCGGGGGTATAGAGTGCCTGAACGCCAATCGTCGTCATGCTGGGCATGGCGTCCCCGAGCAATTCACGTAGAGCAGTTAGGACCTGCTGGAACGCTTCCGTGGTCGCATTCACGACGTAAACGCGCATCATGACAATGTCTTGCGCAGACGCCTCCAGATCCGCGAGTGCGGCGGCGAGGCTGGCGGTCGCAAGCTTTGCCTGGCCAGCGATGTCTTTGGGTGTGCCCTGACTGCTAGGCGCCGCTGCGATCTGGCCGGACAGGAAGGCGAGACGACCTTGTTCCGCGACACTGATTTGCGAGAACTTGCCTGAGGCCATATTCCACATTGTCGGCGGATTGCGGCGGCTCACCGACGGTGATGTACGCGACGGAATGCGCGCGGTGACCTTAATCTCGAAGTCGAAGCCCGCGAGCCAGTTGACGCCTACAGCGGTCCAGTTCGGAAACGGCGCTTGCGGAAACTTCTCGCTTTTCACCGTCATGACCGCGCCCATTTGCTTTTCCGGATCCGTATGGAACGATGTCACATCGACGATGTCGTCGAATGTGCATCCTCCTGCCGCGAGCGTGGCTTCCAGATTGGCGAAAGCCAGGCGAACCTGAGCTTCGAAATCGGGTTCGGGCGAACCGTCGGCGCGGCTGCCGACCTGACCCGACACGAACAAAAGATTGTCTGAACGCAATGCAGCAGAATAACCGTGTTGCTCATAAAGGGCGTGTCGGTAAGCGGGAAACACTGCCTGACGCTTGGCCATTTCGTCGTCCTTTCATGGTAGGGGCTGACTAGCCGTGGATTGCTATCGCCGCGGCAGACGCCGCCATCAGGATCGCGGCGACTGGGAGGTGCCCCCAGTCGCGACTACGGATGAGTGTCGCAACGGCGGCGAGCATGAAAATGGCGCTCGCGATCGCCCCAACGCGCGATGTCAGCGGGATCAGCAGAAGTAACCCGATCACCACTCCGACGCTGCCCGCCAGCCGGTGAAAGCCGGCCGGATAGCCCCACAGCGCGAAATTTTGTCGGGCTAATGAAGGGCCGGCAAAGTTAGCCCCGCCCGTCCCGGTCATCACGAGGCCAAGTGCGATCGGAAGCGCGACGGTGATAAATTGGACTACCGGCATGATGCGGTCCCTGCTCTCAACGGTCGGGCGCAGCCGCGCTAGCGTTGTGGACATCGGCCGCCCTTGGATCGCGGCTTTGGCGCAGCTCCTCCTTCAGTCGTGCCACCTCCCGCTCCAGGCGCTCGATGCGGTCGAGCGTATAGTCGAAGCTGGTTGACTCCATCGCTTGCAGGAAAGCCCAGGCGGCCGCGAGGGCGCGCCGATATTTCCCTGGCTCCGGGCCGGCATAATTCGCTGTGTGTGTCATCAAAGGCTCCTCGGAAATGACGATCGGCGCTGCGCGAAATCCTTGGTTAGATGGCCGTCAGGCCGCCATCGACGGGAAGGTCGATGCCGGCGACGTAGCTGCTGAGGTCCGAGGCCAGGAACAAAGCCGCGCAAGCGATCTCATCGGGATACGCCAGGCGCGCCAAAGGCGTCATCGCAACGATCTGCTTTCTGGCTTCGGCCGCGCCCTCTCCGGACGGGAACTGATCGTCGAACATGGGCGTGTCGACCGCGCCCGGGCTCAACACGTTGGTCCTGATCCCTCGATCCTTGAGTTCGCAGGTCCAGGTCCGGGCAAATGACCGGATCGCCGCCTTGGTGGCGCTGTAGGCGCTGCGGCCGGGGAGGCCTTTGTTCTTCCCGGCCGCCGCCACGAGGATGATCGACGCACCGTCATTCAGGTAAGGCAGCGCCTTTTGAACGGTGAAATAGGTGCCGCGGGCATTGGTGTTGAAGGTCTTGTCGAAATGCTCGGGCGTCGCCTTAGCTGTCATCGTCTTTTCGACGAAGGCCGCGCCTGCGAAAAGCACGTCGATCCTGCCCTTCGTCGCGACGGTCTCATAAAGACGGTCGAGGTCATCGAGCTTGGAGATGTCGGTTTTTACGCCGGTGACGTTATGGCCGATCTCCGCGACCGCCTTGTCGATCTCGACCTGGCGGCGACCGGCGATGAACACATACGCACCCTGCTCAACGAACCGCTGGGCGGTCGCGAGGCCGATACCGCTGCTGCCGCCTGTGACGACAGCGATCTTGTTTTCGAGCAACAACATGGCCTGCCGCCCTCAGAGTTGCGACCAGCCGCCGTCGACCGGAATCTCGAGGCCGGTGGTGAAGGTCGCATCGAAGGCGAGGAAGAGGACGGCCTTCGCAATCTCCTCCGGGGTCCCGAAGCGCTTCATCGGGATCATACCCATCGTCTTCTCCCGAACCTGAGCGGCCACGTTCTTATCGGGAAACACTTTGTCGAGGATCGGCGTGGCGATGGGACCGGGCGACACGGCGTTGACGCGGATGTCCTGGGGAAGCAGCTCGGTTGCGAGCGTCCGAGCCAAGGATCGCAGCGCGGCCTTGGCAGCACCATAGGTGGCTTGCCCGGGCAGTCCCTTGACGTTGGCGACCGAGGTCGTGAGGACGACGGAGCCGCCCCGGTTGATAAGAGGCGCGAACTTCTGGACCGCGAAGAACGGCCCCTTGGCGTTGAGGTTGAACATCTCGTCGTAGATGGCTTCGGTGACGTTCGCGAGTGGCGCTGGGATACTGAACCCAGCGTTGACGAAAAGCAGGTCGATGGTGTCGAACTCGGCCTTCACCTGAGCGGCAAGGGCGTCAATATCGGTCAACGATCGCGCGTCGCTCGAAACCACGAGGGCGCCAGTCCCAAGCTCCTGCTTCGCCGAGTCCAGGCCGGCTTGCGAGCGGCCTGTCACCAGAAGGCTGGCGCCCTCAGCGACGAGCATCTTTGCCGTTGCGAGACCCATGCCGCTGGTGCCGCCGAGGATCACCACTTTTTTATCTTGATACGGTGCCATTCACATTCTCCTAGGACGCCATTGCGCCCTTGGTTTTTGGACAATTTCGGATGCTAAATTTTGCGACGCGACGGCGGTCAGGTGTTACGACACCGTTGACACCGCGCTCAAAGATGCCGGGTGAGACAAGTCGGCGCCGGAGACCTTAACGACGGCCCGCCATGCGGCCTCCTGACTGGCGCGAACGTGGAGGTGTGGCTCTCGCTGCAGTTCCATCGGGCCTGAGAACTTCCCTTTGGCCGAGGCGAAGAATTTCCCTGAGACGTCGGTTCCAAACTCCGACGCCTGAATGTAGCGACTGGCCGCAACCTCCGGCGTCTGATTCATGCCGGGAATGAGATTCACGATCGGAATCATAATATACTTCAACAACGGGCCAGCGTTTCGCGCGACGTTAGTGGCGTTCGACGCACCGGGCGAGACAGCGTAGACGGCCATGCCGGACGGTAGCCGGCGCGCCAGCGCCTCGGTCCACCAGGCGATCATGAGCTTCGCGTCGGCATACGCAGTGTTAGGCGAGTACTTCACGTTTCGTCCGCTGCGAATGAGGGCTTCAGCAGCCGCGGTTTGGTCGCCCCCGTAGTATTGGGCTGCGAACGCCGGCAGGTCGGTATATTTGAACATGGGCACATTGAGCAGCAAGAAATCGATCGGCCGACCGCGTTTAACCAGCTCGGCGACTGCAGACTCAGCGCTGGCGGCCTTGTTTAGATCAAGCTCCAGCGGTGTGAAGATCTTTGTTCTGGTCTCCGCCGCGAGCTGAGCGGCCGTTTCCTGGATTCGAACTGGGCTGCGGCCGGTAACGATGACCTGGCCGTAGCCCTTGGCGGCAAGCAAGCCGGCCGCCGCATAACCGAGCCCGGAGGTGGCGCCGGTGACGAGAGCGATCGAATTTTTCATGGGTCGTCTCTAGGTGGAGGGAAGTTGTGTCGTGAGGCCCTGAGGGCTGCTTGATAATTTCTAACTGTTTAGTATCATAAGGAGTGGGAGGGCCGCATTGCAAGGAATTTTTAACTAGATGGTTCAGAAAATCGCCAAGCCGCGGGGCCGGCCGCGCAGCTTCGACGAGGCGGATGCGCTGGGGAAGGCAACCCAGGTGTTTCGGTCGAAGGGCTATCACGGCGTGACGATCGACGATCTCGTCGCCGGGATGGGTGTGGGACGTCCAAGCCTCTATGCCGTGTTCGGAGACAAGCGCGCGATATTTATGCGTGCCCTCAAGGCCTATGCAGAGCGTAAAGGCGCTCTCGCAGCGAAAGCCCTCCTCGCGCCCGGCGCTCTTCGCGACTCACTTGCTGGCTTTCTGCGGCAGGCCGTAGAAAGCGCGACCGAGAAAGGTTCTGCCCCCGGCTGTCTCCTCGTATGCGTCGCGCCGCTGGTGGACGATGCCGAGGTTCGGAAATTTCTGCAGAATGCTGTCGCTGGTGGCGTGTCGCTGGTGGAAGATCGTTTGCGGGCTGGGATCAACGCGGGGGAGATCCCCTCTGACTTTCCCATCGCCGCGCGCGCGAGCCAGGTCCTCGACCTCGCCCGCGGTCTGACGATGCGTGCGCAGATTGGCACCCCGCGCAAGACGCTCCTCAAGGATGCCGAGGAAGCGGCTGAGTTGGTGCTCTTGCCACAACGCAAAAATGCGGCGCAGAGTTTTTGAAGCTGCATGCGTGATGGTTGAGCAAAGCTGCTTGCGCTGGCGCCTCTCACTCCAGCCCACACGCCGCGCTCCGTTGCATAAACGAAGACCGTCGCACTTTCCGATAAGGTTGGACGATCAACGAGCTAGGCTAGCTGGTGCAGAAAGTCCGATGCGGATGTCCGCTGTATGAATTGGCATGCCCGAAGCGGACCGCCCGCTTTCGGCCAGCTTGCGCCGTCGGTCGGCTCCGCGCCCATTTGGGACCTTCCGAGGCTTCGGTTCGGTATCGGAAAGCGGACGTTCCGTTTAGCTTGGCGTGCCCGGCCGGCAACAACGGCGCCGGGATGTTGCCCAAAGCGATCTTCGTCTGCAGCCACGCGACTCAGATCAGGGCAGCCTCAGCCATCGCATGTCGAACCAATGGCTTGCCGCACAGATGCAAAGTGACGGATGCCGTACAGCCTTTCTCCCAATGCGCATGCGCCAGAACAAGCTCAGCCGCATGAAGCTTGGCTACAGCAGAAACGATAGACAAGCCGAGACCATTTCCAGGAACGCCCCTGGAAAGATCCCCGCGATGGAATCGCTTTAGCACGGCAACACGCTCGTGCGCCGTAATGCCTGGCCCGCTATCGGAAACCGCAACTTCGACACCGTCGGCAATTAGGCGAGCGCGCAACTCGACCCTTCCTCCTTCCGGAGTGAATTTAACAGCATTGTCCAAAAGATTGGCGAGCATCTCAAACAGGAGCTCACGATCACCATTGATCCAGAGGTCCGTTTCGATCTCAGATGTGAGGTTGATGTGTTTATCCTCGGCGAGAGGCGTGAACACATCCGCTGCCGCTTCGGCAACAAGCTTGAGGTCGAGGGTAGAGAAAAACGCCTTCCGTTGTCCGCTTTCGATAGACCCTAGACGAAGAACTGCTTGAATAATGCCGATGAGCTGATCAACCTCATCAGTCAAGCTTGCGAGCGCGCCTTTGCTTGCCGAAAGGCTAGCGTCTCCCTCGGCAATGCGGCCAAGCCGCGCGCGCAGCCGAGTCAGCGGCGTCCTCAGATCGTGAGCCATTGCATCGCCGGCGCTCCGGAGCTCGATCATCAGACGTTCAACCTCATCGAGCATGGTGTTGATCGTCAGCGAGATCACGCGAAACTCACCAATGCGCTGCGATGTCGGCAGGCGCATTTTAAAATCGCCGCCCATGATCTCATGGCATGCTCGTTCGACAGCGAGCAGGCGACGTTCGCGGACACGCCAGATGAAGCTTCCGCCGAGCGTGGCCAAAATAGCAATTGGGACGATCGCCATAGCGAGCGTGCGCGCCAAAATCCGCCCGACATGATCCATTTCTTCGACCCGACGTCCGAAGATCAAGGTCTGGCCTTCAGGCAAAGAAATGCGTCCTACGCGTATACGCCCGTGGCCCGGCGGCGGCTTGATTTTGGGATCGTCGATCGATCCCATCGCGCCGTAAGGCGGAAGCATGGGCGGCACAGAGACGAGATTACCGCCAAGAATCCGACCGTCCTTGTCGAAAACGGCGCCCACGCGCTTGCCTTCGGGATCAGAGTAGAGCGCAAGGGACAAGCGGCTCAAAAGCCTCGGTCCGGGCTCGGCCGCGATCGACCTCGCGTCGGTGAGCAAGTGGGCGTCGATCTGCTCCTGCAGGAACCTCACCGTCTGCCAGCTCACGAATAGGCCGACGCAGGTCATCGAAATGACGAGTATCATTCCAAACGCGAATGCATCGCGGAAGGCGACGGCGCGAAGCCGTTTGGGCCACATCGACAGCATCCCGTTCGACGAGAAGTCTTTGGACACGATTGCTCTACTTATTGTTCCGACCCCTGCAGCCGAAAGCCCAAATTTCGGACTGTGCGGATCATCGTTGGTTGTCCGGGCCCGTCGACCTTGCGGCGCAATCGACCGACATGGACGTCGACCAAATTGGTGCCTGGGTCGAAGCGGTACTGCCACACGCCTTCAAACAGCATCGTGCGGGTGAGGGTCTGTCCGACGTGCCGCATGAAATATTCGAGCAAGCGCACTTCACGAGGTGCGAGACTGAGATGCCGATCGCCACGGGAGGCCGTGCGCGTCTTCAGGTCTAGGACAAGGTCGTCGACCTTGAGCACCATGCCCTGCGGATCGACGATTCTTCTCGCAAGCGCTTCGACACGTGCGCTGAGTTCGATCGGCAGGAATGGTTTCACGAGGTAGTCGTCGCAACCCGCCTTCAATCCGCGGACGCGTTCGTGGACGTTATCGAGAGCGCTTACGATCAGCACCGGCGTGTCTACCTTTTCCCGCCTCAGTTCCTCGAGGATCGTCAGACCGTCGATGCCCGGCAGCAACCGAACCAGGGCAATTACGTGATGTTCGTTGTCCCGGGCACGTTTGAGGCCCTGGATCCCGTCAGCGACGTGCTCGACGCAAAAGCCCGCAGTTGTCAGTTCGGCGACGACCTCGTCGGCCGTCCCTTTGTCATCCTCGATCACCAAAACCTTAATGAAAGGCGGGACCTGTATGTCGGGGTGCTTGCCAGAGATCACTGTATACTCCGCCTATTTCACATGGCGGCGTGAACACCGGGCAACCAGTAGGCGAAGTTATTTGCAGGCGGCTATCTGTCCTTCGACCCGATGCCGGGGTCAGCGAGGCCGCCGGCCCTCGGAGACAGAAAGAAAGCGGATGTTTAGGGTCTCAAATCTAACAGGAAATTTAGTCCGTATAAGGGGGGCAGCCGCGCGGCGGCTGCCCCGATAACAATCAGAAGTTCAAGTTCAGGCCCGACGACACCCCATACAACTGGCCGCCGGCCCAACAGTGCGGATTAGACCCCACCCCGCCGTCCGGCCCGTAGCCGTCGTGGCAATCCGTGGTGACGCCGTGGCCGCCCGCACCGAGGTCGTAGTGGGCGTAAGGTCCATTTAGGGTCGCGGCGACGTTGGTGTACCAGGTCAGCCCGGGCATCAGGGTGCGCTTGTAGACGGCTGTCAGCATGTTAGCCGAGTTGTCGGCACCGGGACCGCCGGTGACATCCCCTTCGTTCTGGAAAGGTGCCGGATAGAAGGAGTCATTGTGCTGGCCGGGATCTCCGGGTGTCCGGAAGGCGTGCGCCCAGCCGAACGCGACCCTGTCGACAGGTGTCAGCGTCTGTTCCACCGCCAACCAGGTGCCGAAGCGCGTCCGTTCGTTCTGGAACTCCAGGAAGTCGGGGACGTAGCGATGCATGCTTTCGACGATTCCACTCACCGTCGTCCCAGTTTTGAATTTGTATTGAACGCCGATCTTGGCGGCGTCCTCATCGGCGGTGTCGGCTTGGATTAGGAAATACGGTGCGTTGGCATAGATCCCGACGCTGCCGCCGCCGAGCTGGCCGATATCGCTCGACCGATTGACCTGAAAGTGTCGTTCGTAGGCGGCGACCGCGTAGAGGGGGCCTTGATCGTAGACAAGGCTGGCGCTGACGGCGTTACCGAAGCTGCCATCGCTATAGCTGTTTGCTTGCAGGCCACCGACGCCGCCGCTGCCGGGGATGTTACCGCCAGTGCAGTCGGATTCACCCGCCGGGATGTTGTCGTTTTGATAGCCGCGATTCTGGCCGGGCGAGAACAGCGCCGAGAATTTGAACCCGTGGACATCCGGCGATTCATACCAGATCGAATGATCGAGGCGCGTACCGAACTCGACGCGGTTGTCGCCGCCTGTGTTCCCCATGATGACAGAATAGTCGCCAAGCATGCCAGAGAACGGGTTCATGCGCGCCGTGGATTGATAGTAGGGCGTATCGGTCTTGCCGATGCGGATGATGCCGAAATCCGGATTTGAGATGCCGATGAAGCTGTTGCGCGAGGTGAGCGCGCCTTTCACGACATTGCTTTGACTGCTGTTGGTCTCCGATGTCCCAGATTGAGCGGAGACGTCGATCTGCGTTTCCAGTTGGTAGACGAATTTGTTTGGCGTCGAACCGATGTTCTGAAAGCCTCGAACGCCGAGAAACGACTTGTTTCCTGAGATCGCCGGAAGCCAACCCACGCTGCCAATCGGCGGTTGTCCTTCAGCTCGAAAATTGCCGATGCCTTTCGTTGTTGCATCGAACGAGACATCGAGATTGCCGTAAACCAAAATCTCGCCGTTTGGCGTACGGAAGTTGAGCTTGTCGCCTTTTTCTTTCTCGAGAAATGCATGCGCAACGCCGTTGTTCACCGACGGTGATATAGGGCCGAACGGGAGCACCGACGCGAAACGCGACGCATTGGGAGCCGGCTCGGCAGCACGTCGCGCTTCGATCTGGCGCGACACTTCGCGCGATACCTCTTTTGCGACCTGCTTCGAGCCCGTCGTCGAGCTGCCGACGTTGGCCGTCTTCAAGCGGTGACGAAATTCAGTATTCTCTTTGTTCAAGCCGCCTATTGGCGGCTTCTAGCGCATTCAGCCGCGACACGACCTCGTCCATGGTCGTCGCACGCGCGCTGCCACACGCCGATATACAATAGATCGCCGTTACGGCGCAGGCAAATTGCCGCCGTTTCATATCGATTCCCCCCGTACAGATGTTAGACCACGCCGTATTTGTGTTTGCTGACTGCTCTCCTCGGCCTTCATAGTTAGGCGGAGCGAATAGTCACGGTCCAGAGCGGGAATGAAAATGTAACTGAATGTTTAATTTCGAAAAGATTAGTCAGAACATATGGTGCTCCTCCGCAACACTTCGAGGTCGTCTCGGCGGCGAGCATTATCAAAAAGAGAAAATCATGGAACAGGGACGGAGGAAGTTTATGGCTGCCGCTGCGCTTGGCACCGGCAGTTTGGCATTTGGAGCAAGCGGGCTTGCGCCCTCGGCGCGCGCCGAGGGCGAAGCCTATGCTTCGGGTTCCGACAAGGGCAAGCCGGGCGAGGGCGGCGCGGCGCGCCAGTCCGTCGAGCTGCCGCCGGGCGCCAAGGTCGCCTATCACAACCCGCAAGACGTCGGCGCGATGCCGGACTTCCATTACGCGATGGACGCGACAGCCCCGAAGGTCACCTCGGGCGGCTGGGCCAAGGAGGCGACCGTCCACCATTTCCCGATCGCCAAGGGTCTCGCGGCGGTCCACATGTTCCTCGATGCCGGCGCCTCGCGCGAGCTGCACTGGCACGCGATCGCCGCCGAATGGGCCTTCGTTATCGACGGGCAGTGCCAAACCGTGGTGCTGACGCCAGAGGGCACGAGCGAGATCAACAATTACAAGCCGGGCGACCTCTGGTTCTTCCCCAAGGGCCACGGCCATTCGATCCAGACGATCGGCGACAAGCCCTGCCACTTCCTGCTGTCGTTCGACAACGGCGCCTTTTCCGAGCACGGCACGTTCTCGATCACCGACTGGGTCAACGTCACGCCGAAGGACATGCTGGCGCTCGACTTCGGGATCCCGAAGGACGCGTTCGACGTGTTCCCGAAGGGAGAGACCTATATCCAGTCCGGCCCGGTCATTCCGATCTCCGAGGCGCTCGACGCGCCCTGGCCGAAGGAATCGACCCACAAGTTCCGCCTCACGACCGATCCGCGCGCGGTGCGCGACTTCGACGGCGGCACGTTCCAGCTCGCCACCGTCGACGAATGGCCGATCTCGAAATCGATGTCCGGCGCGCGCATGGTCATCAAGCCCGGCGCGATGCGCAAGCTGCACTGGAACGTCAACGCCAACGAGTTCCACTACTATCTGAAGGGCAAGGGCCAGGTGGCGATGTTCGGCTCCGGCGGACGCGGCAAGGTAGCCGAGTTCAGCCCCGGCGATGCCGCCTACATCCCGCAGGGCTTCGGCCACGCGATCAAGAATGTCGGCACCGAGGACCTCGAGATCATCCAGACCTGGGACAGCGGCAAGTTCGAGGAGATCGACCTCAACACCTGGATCCAGAAGGCACCGAAATATTTGCTGTCCAACAATTTCTCCGGCGTCCCGGACGGCACGATCGACAAGCTGAAGGGGTGATCTCGTGAACGAAATTTTACATATTTGCGTTGCTTCCGCTTTGTGTACCGCGCCCCTTGAAAGTTTGTCTGCCGCTCCCTGAGGAAGGGCTTCCTCCAGTGCAACGCGGACAACGCTAGGCCCCCTCATTGGGGGCCTAGCGAGCTTTTTTCAGGACCAGATCGTCAGCCCTAAGAGTTGCGCAGCTTGCTTCGAACATGCCGACGAAAAGCACCGCCTAAGCTATCGGGTGAGCCGATAGCTATTATCGTCGCTGAGAGGCTATGCTTTGGACAATCAATTCATTACGGAAAACAATATAATTCGGATGTAACCATGACTGAGCCAGCGACTACTGTAAAGATACGACTGTCTTCGCCTCCGCGCCGGGAGGCTATTTGGCCTTACAGATTTCAGCTGCCTCCGCCGATCGGTCGCCAGATGACGAACGGCGCAGCCCACGCAGTGGTTGCCCTCCTACGGTTTCGCCCTCCAGCCTGCCCCCCGCTAGGAGCAGGGAGCTAGCTATCGATCCGGCAGCAGCTCTCGTCAAACCATTCGCGAACTCCAGAGTGCGTGCGTGAAACATCGTTCGGCTCCCACTCCGGAAGCCTTCGCGTGCGTTCCTTCGCCATTTCGTTGGCAGGTAGAACGATGCCTGGGTCACTCCAAGATACCTGCTTCGATTCTTAGTGCGCGCGGCATTTAACAACTGCTGGAACAGAAGATGTTGACGATGACCGCTATAGGATACCCTGCGGAAGCGGCCCGCTCCGGATTCCTGACGCGCGAACGGACAATCGCAGGTCCACGCTTCACTCGCTGGCTCGCGCCACCAGCAGCGCTCGCGATCCATCTTTCAATCGGCATGGCATACGGCATGTCGGTGTTCTGGAAGCCGCTTGCCGCAGCCTTGCCGAACACGGCCGCCTCTTGTGCGCATCAGAGCTTCTTTGAACAGCTGACCACGACCTCCTGCAACTGGACGATCCCAACGGTCACGCCTGTGTTCGAGATCTTCATCGCCGTGCTCGGCATCGCTGCCGCGATATGGGGCGGCTGGCTCGAGCATTCCGGTCCGCGCAAGGCCGGCCTCATCGCGGCGTTGTGCTGGGGCGGCGGTCTCGCCGTTGTGGGTATCGGCGTATCAATCCACCAGCTTTGGGTCGTTTATCTCGCGGCAATCGTTGCCGGCGTCGGCCAGGGGCTTGGTTACATCACACCGGTCTCGACCCTCATCAAATGGTTCCCGGACCGGCGCGGCCTTGCCACCGGCTTTGCCATCATGGGTTACGGCGGCGGCGCGATGATCGGCGCGCCACTCGCGGTCTGGCTGATGGCGCACATCGGCGCGTCGAAGCTGCAGGATGTCGGCTACACGATGATGATCACGGGCGGCATCTACTTCGTCGCCATGGCCGTCGGCGCACTCGGCTTCCGCGTGAACGAGCTTGCCGGCCGGCACGGCCGCCTCGACGGCGTTGAGGAAGCGGATGAACTCGCCGTGGCGATGGCGCTGCATGCAGCGGCCGAGGACGGTGCCTTCCAGGACGTCGAGCGCGGCAAACAGCGTCGTCGTGCCGTGGCGGATGTAATCGTGGGTCTGCGTGGCGGGATGGTCTTTTGCGACCGGCGGCGCGGGCCGCGTTCGCTCGAGCGCCTGGCTCTGGCTCTTCTCGTCGATCGGCAGGACAACGGCTTGGGCCGGCGGGTTCATGTAGAGCCCGACGATGTCCTCGACCTTGGCGGCGAAGGCCGGATCGTTCGAGCGCTGAAGGTTCGCAGGCGGTGCGGCTGCAGATGGTGGGCCTCCCAGATGCGCTGGACGGAGCGTAGCGAGATGCCGACGGCCTTGGCGACGGCGCGCCCGGTCCAATGCGTCACCTCGCCTGGTGGCTCCGAGCAGGTGAGCGCGAGGACCTCGGCGACGGTGCCGGCGTTGTGCGGCGGCGTGCCGGGCGGACGCGTCTTGTCGCGCAGAAGCCCATCGACGCCCTCCTCGCCGAAGCGCTGCTGCCAGCGCCACACGGCCGGCCGGCTGACGCCCGCCTGCTTGGCGACCTCGAGCACCGGCAAGCGATCGGCCGACAACAGAACGATGCGTGCCCGCAGCACATGCTTCAGCGGCCGCGACCGGTCGCCGACAATCTCTGTGAGGCGCACCCGATCAGCTTCGTCGAGAAGGATACAGACGGTCTGGGACATAACCACAGACTCGCATGATCACGACGCTTCGTGAATCCTACGACTGCGTCAGTGCACTAGATTGGAGACGAACCATGAGAGACAGATTTGTTCTCGTTGCGGCCGTTTTGATGACCTTCGGTGTCATTGGACCGGCATTCGCGGATCCGGCTCTGGACGCTTTGAACGCAGCCGTTCAGCTGCAGCAGCAACAGGCGATACAGCAGCAGCAACAAACGGCCTTGCAGCTACAATCTCAGCAACAGAAATTTCAGCAACAGCAAACTATAGCTAATTACGGCCTGTGACGCGCGGCACCAATCAGCGTCGCGACCAGGCGGTCAAGCAGCGGGGTCTCGCCTTTAGGTCCGGCGGACGCCTGAAAAGCACTTTTCCGCCCGGAGTTTGAGCGCTTCATTCATCGCCTTGAAACCCGATTCAGTTGCGGAGAGTGTGCCGCTGAGGATGCCGAGCAGAATGCCGCCGAATGTCTCGCCCTGGATAAATGTCGTTTGGTCTTCTCCGGCCGGCGCCAGGAGGAAATAATGCTCCCCGTCAAAAACGCCGGGGATCAGGAAGCGCCCAAGCCAGCGCAGTTCGCGCTCATCGCGAAGAGCGATGACGGTCGGCTTGAAGTTCATTTCACTTTTGCCAGGCGGCGTAATCCGAACCGCAAGGCGCCCGCCCATCTGCAAGGGGCCTGAAATCGCGCTGATAAATGGGTTCCAGTCTGGCATCTGAGCGAAATCCGTCAGAGTAGCCCAAACCACTTTGGGCGGAGCATCGATCTTGATGCTCGTTTCAATCAAACGCCCCATGTCCGCCCACTCCCCACATGCTTTCCGAGTGCTTTCCTCTTAGGCTCAAGGCTCAATCATAGCCAGTAGGCGACGAGGTTTGTCCTGCACGCCCCGAGCCGCCGGACGTTAGGCGTCGTCAGGGATCGCCGAACGTTGGAAGCAATACGGCTCGTGACCATGCTTGTCAGGCGATGAATAAAGACGATACGACTCGAAGACAGGCCCGCCGGTCTCCTGAAACCCATCAAGCGCCGAACGTCCTTGCCATAGCCTCGAGGAAGACCTGCAGCTTGCGCGGCTGATGGTGGCGGCTGGCGAACAGCGCGACGATGGGCATCGCGCCTCCGCTCCAGCCGGGCAGCACCCGTTCCAGTCGACCGGACTCGATTTCGCTCGCAACGTCGACGATGGATTTCATCATGATGCCGTATCCACCCAGGCACCAATCGTGGATCGCGTCGCCGTTGTCGGCGCGGAGCCGCGGTGCGGCCGCGATCGCGATCGAGGCGCCATCGGGACTCTCGAGGGTCCAAGGCGCGCTGCTGTCGCCATAACGCAGGAAGCTGTGGCTCGTAAGGTCGGCCGGCGTTCGCGGCCGGCCCCGCCGATCGAGATAGGTGGGCGCGGCCGCTAGCACGCGTCGATTGTCGGCCAGTTTGCGCATGATCGCACCAGTATCCGCCAGGCCGCCGATGCGGATCGCCACGTCGAAGCTGCCGCCGGCCACGTCGAACAATCGGTCGTCGAGCGACAGCACGGCCTCGAGCCGGGCGTAGCGGTCCACCAGCGTGGCGAGAACCGGCGCAACATGGCGGCGACCGAAAGACACCGGCGCCGTGACGCGCAGCGTTCCGATCGGCTCCTCCCGGCCCGTCATGAGCTGCTCTTCGGCCTCGTCGAGCGCCTCGATCGCGCGTTCCACACCGGCCAGCAGGCGCAGGCCCTCCTCGGTCGCCGAAAGGCTGCGCGTCGTACGGTTGACCAGGCGCAGCCCGACGCGCCCCTCCAGCGTCGCAAGCCGCTTGCTGACGACCGCCAGGCTGACGCCGAGCGTCCGCGCTGCGGCGGAGAGCGAGCCGGCCATAATGATCGCTCGCAAAGTCCGAAGTTCGTTGAGATCGTCGAGCATTGTCAATTCAAAGTTGAGAGACAATCGCCTGACTGCACGCTTCTTCTCAAAACCGCAAGGCTTACCTCAGGCTTGATGCTGTTGTTGCGCTCGGCGCTCCTGCAGCGGCCTTGATCGAGGAGACGACGATGACCACCGAATTGAAGGGCAAACGCGTGCTGGTGATCGGCGCATCCGGCGGGATAGGGGGCGCCACCACCGACGCCTTCGCGGCCTCGGGTGCCGACGTCCTCCAGCCCAGCCGCGAGGTGCTGAACGTTCTGGACGAGAAAGCATCGCCAGCTTCTTTGAGAATCAGGCACCATTCGATCATGTGGTGATCGCCGCGGCCACGACCAAGACCGGTCCTGTGGCAAAGCTCGCGCTAGACGAAGCCGAAGCTGCGATGAACAGCAAGTTCTTCGGCGCCTACCGGGTGGCACGTCTCGCGCGGATCGCGGACGGCGGCTCGCTTACGTTCGTCTCTGGCTTCCTCTCGACCCGACCGAGCGCCTCCTCGGTTCTGCAGGGCGCGATCAACGCGGCGCTGGAGGCGCTGGCGCGTGGTCTCGCGCTGGAAAAGGCGCCGGTGCGGGTCAACGCAGTTTCGCCCGGCCTTATCGATACTCCGCTGTGGCTCGGCATGGCCGAAGCTGATCGACAGGCGATGTTCGAGGGCGCGGCCAAGCGACTGCCCGCACGCCGTATCGGCCAGCCCGAGGACATCGCGCAGGCCATCCTGTTCGTCACCACGAACCCCTACGTCACCGGCACCACCGTCACGGTCGACGGCGGCGGCACGATCGCGTGAGGAGCCACACCATGCGCTTGCCCCTCGCCCTTCTCGCGTCGCTCGCTCTCGCCGCTCCTGCCGTCGCGGCGCAGGTGGACGATCGCGCCGCGGTCGCCCTCGCGCGACCCGACGTGCAGATCGTCGACAAAAGCCTGCCCGGTCCCGCGGTCTCCGCGATGCTGGCGCCGGTCGACGCTTTCTATGGTTTTTGGAACAACGGCAGCCAGGTGCTGCTCGACCGGGCGGTCGCTCCGAGCTTCGTCGACCATACGCTGCCACCCGGCCGACCGCAGGGGCCGACCGGCCCTGCCGCGGCCAGTAAGGCGTTTCTTGCCGCGGTGCCGGACATCAAAGTCGCCGTGGTCCAGCGGCTGGTTGTCGCCGACCGGGTCGTGAGCCACCTACACTTCACCGGCCATTTCACGGGAAGCTTCGAAGGAGCGAAAGGCAAAGGCCAGCCGATCGACTTCATCGCGACGGACATCCTACGCATCGCGAAGGGCCGCATCACCGACAACTGGCATCTGGAAGACAACCTCACCTTCCTGCGTCAGGCCAGTCTGCTGCCCAAGGCTGGGGGCTGAGAATGCGCACGATGACATGCACGCGTCGGCTCGCGACCTCGGTCGCCCTAGCCTCAGTCGCGACGTTCGCAATGGGCGCCCCGACACGTGCCACGGCAACGCCCGGCCTGAAGCCGGCCTTCTCGTCCGACCTCGTCATCAACGGCGTGGCCACGAGCGCCGAGGGACGGCTGTTCCTGCCCGTGCAGCCACAGCAGCCGGGCGCCGGACCTCAGGTGGTGGAGGTCAGGAAAGGCAAGCCTGTAGCCTATCCCGACAGGCGCTGGAATGGCTGGAAGCCCGGCATGGACGGTGCCGACCGTTTTGTCGGCGTCAACGCGCTTCGCATTGGGCCGGACGGCGCCTTGTGGGTGGTCGATCGCGGCGGTCCCGGCATCGGCAAGCCGCTGGCGCCGCATGGCGTCAAGATTGTCCGCATCGATCTCGCAACCAACAAGGTCGCGCGTGTCTACGATATCGAGCCCGTCACACGCCCGTGGAGCTTCGTCGACGATATCCGCTTCAACGGCCGTAGGGCGTACCTCACAGATGCCGGCGATCCCGGCCTCATCGTGCTCGATCTCGACACCGGCCACGGTCGGCGCGTGCTCGACGGTCATCCTTCGACGATCGCCCAGACGCCCCTGAAGGCCGAAGGCAAAACCCTGCGCGACCCGAAAGGCGATCCGGTGAACATCCACGCCGATCAGCTCGAGGTCTCGCCCGAGGGGCGCTGGTTGTATTACCAACCTTCCAACGGCCGATTGGCGCGGATCGAGACGCGCTACCTCGACGACCCCGCACTCACGGATACCGATTTGTCGCGCCACGTCGAGCGTTTTGCCGATACGCCGTCGACCGGCGGCACCGCGATCGACGCCGCCGGCACCATCTACCTCAGTGACACCGACAAGAGCCGCATCCTGACGATCTCTCCAGAGGGCAAGATCGAGACGCTCATCACCGACCCGAGACTGGTCTGGGTCGACGCGATGTGGATCGACAACAACGGAAACCTGCTCATGCCCGCCTCCCAGCTCAACCGCACCGCCGGCTTCAACCTTGGCATCGCCGCCGTGAAGCCACCCATCACCCTTTACAAGCTCGCGATCGCGCAAAAGGGGTGCGCCGATGAGCCGGGTCGCGCTCGTCGCCGGCGCTGGCGGCATCATCGGCAAGGCGCTCATGGAGGAGCTCGCTCGCACGCCCGGTTGGCGTGCGCTGGCGCTCTCGCGTGCGGGCGGCAACGTGTCCGCCGACCTGACCGTCGCGGCCGCGACGCGCACGGCGCTGGACGCGGCGCGCGAGACGACGCACCTCTTCTATGCTGCCTACAAGCCCGGCGGCGGACTCGCCGAGGAGGACCAGATCAACTCGGCCATGTTGCGCAACCTGCTCGACGGGTTGGCCGCCGTCGGCGCGCCGCTGGAACGGGTGGTTCTCTACCAGGGCGCGAAGGTCTACGGCGTACATCTCGGCCCGGTGCCGTCGCCGTTCTACGAGGATGACAACCCGCGTCCGATCGGCCCGAACTTCTACTTCACGCAGGAGGACGAACTGCGCCGCCGCGCCGACAAGGGCGGCCCAGCCTGGACCATCCTGCGGCCGGACGTGGTGCTCGGCGACGCTGCCGGCAATGCGATGAATATCGCCACCGTGATCGGCGCCTACGCCGCGCTGAGCAAGGCCGACGGTGCGGCGTTCCGCTTTCCCGGGACGGCGCAAGTCTACGATCACTGCCTCGCGCAATTCACCGATGCGCACGCCCTCGCCCGCGCGAGCCTGTGGGCCGCGACCGCGAAGACGGCGCGGGGCGAAGCCTTCAACTACGTCCATGCGCCGTTCCGCTGGCGGCGGGTGTGGGAGAAGGTGGCGGCGCATTTCGCGCTGGCGGCGGCCGAACCCATTCCCTTCTCGCTCGCCGAACATATGCCGGCGCTCGAGCCGGTCTGGCGGGCAATCGCAGGCGGCCTGATCCAGCCGGATTATGCCAAGGCGGTCGGCTGGGGTTTCGGCGATTTCGTCTTCAGCTCGGCCTTTGACGTCATCTCGGACATGACGAAAATCCGCATGGCAGGTTTCACGGAGACGCTCGAACCCGCCGATGCCCTCATTGCCGCGATAGAGCGTCCGATCGCCGCCCGCGTTCTGCCGCGCCCGTGATCCCTCGAAGGTGGTGAGGCCGAGATCCGGCTTCACTGCAACAACGCCGAAGCGGGGCCGGACAATTTGAATTGTCTCCAGCTCGACACAGGAAAGAAGTGGACTATGGACGATCGAAATCAACGTCCTCGACCGGCCTCTCCTGCACTTCGTCTATACCGCCGCCAGCTTATCGCCGGTGGCGCAGCGATGACACTGGCCGCTGCCAGCACACCCCTTCAAAGGAGCTACAGCATGGATGCCCAAACTAGTTTTTGGCCAAACGGCGCGCGTATAGCCGTCAGTCTCTCTCTGATGTTTGAGGGCGGCGGTCAACCGATCTCCGGCGCGGGCGGCGTGATACCGGACCCGATCGAAAAGGGTGTGCCGGATCTCCCGACAAACGCCTTCTTCGCTTACGGCCACTACGAAGGTGTCCCTCGCGTTCTCGACTTGATGGATAAGCACGGCATCAAGCTGTCGTCGTTCATGATCGGCAAGGCGGTCGAGACGTCTCCCGACCTCGCGCAGGAGATCGTGCGCCGCGGGCATGAGGCGGCTGCGCATGGCCGCGCCTGGGAGAACAGCTACCAGCTCTCCCGCGACGAGGAGAAGCGGTTCATCGCGGAGGGTGCGGAGACGATCCATCGCGTGACGGGCCAGACGCCGATCGGCTGGAACGCCTACTGGATGCGCAACTCGATCCATATCCTCGAGACGCTTCTGGACCTCGGTTTCGTCTATCACATCGACGAGCCGAGCCACGACGAGCCCTTCATCGTGCCGGTGCGCGGACGCGATTTCGTCACCGTCCCGTACACCTTCCACATGAACGACATCGTCTCCTTTCCGTTTCAGAGCTGGAATCCCACGGCCTACGAGCAGGCGCTGAAGGACGAGTTCGACCAGCTCTACGAAGAGGGATTGACCCGCCGTCGCATGATGGTGATCAGCCTACATGATCGCATCGCGGGCCACGCCGGCCGCGTCCGCGCCCTCGACCGGTTCCTCGCCTATGCCAAAAGCAAGGATGGCGTGTGGTTCGCTCGAAAGGACGAGATCGCGAAATACACGCTCAGCCAGCGCGAGACAGTGCCGATTCTCCACCGTGGTTCGCCGACCGTCACCGGCCTTCCAGGTTCGACGGCCTGAGGTCCTGCAGCCGCGGCGCAGTTCGAGCTCGTGGTCGACGAAGCTCAGGATGGCAATCGCGGGGGCCGCAGAAGGCGCAGTGCGGTGTAGTTCGGAGACGGCAGCCCGAGCGGCGGTGACTTCTAGTGCACCACAATCGAACCCGAAGACGCCGTACTGCACGCATTTTGACAATGTGCACTTCACGCATTGAAAAGCGTGATCGTATCGAAAGGGTTGGCCATAACCCACCCCGGCACCCGAGCTGTTCGCTGCAGCCGTCCTTGCAGTAAACAAGATGCAGTGAGCGGATAGAACGACGCTGGAGGAGACGCTTCCCATCTCGCTAGAAGATGACGATTGCAGCGGCCTCGACCGGCGACGCGCTCGCTCGCGCTGCGCAATGCGACCTACGCCTTTCCCTA
Organism: Beijerinckiaceae bacterium; assembly: GCA_965277735.1. Classification (GTDB taxonomy): domain Bacteria; phylum Pseudomonadota; class Alphaproteobacteria; order Rhizobiales; family Beijerinckiaceae; genus RH-AL1. Next base: position 827,927 of record CBDIDO010000002.1, on the reverse strand, counting down.
AATGGCTGTCTCGAGGGTCGTCCCGTTATCGTTTTTGACGAATGGGCCGCTGATCAGGATCCGGCCTTTCGGCGTGTATTTTACGAGGAACCGCTTCCCGACCTGAAACGACTTGGCAAGACCATGGTCGTCATCTCGCACGACGACCACTACTTCAGCGCGGCGGATCGTATCGTGCGCCGCACGGTCACTGGTGCATGACGACCTTCGTTGGTGGCCTGCGCGAGAGCGGCGTCATCGCTCCTCTCGTGCTCGATGGCCCGATGAACGGCGAGGCCTTCCTCGCCTACAGCCTGCCCCCGCGTAGGCGGGGGTCGAGCAGATGCTCGCCCCCGAACTCAAGCGCGGCGACGTCGTCGTGATGGACAACCTCCGCGAGGCCGGCGCCGCATGTACCTTCCGCCCTACAGTCCCGACCTCAACCCGATCGAGAAGATGTTCGCCAAGCTGAAAGCGCACCTGCGCAAGGTCGAGGCGCGGCACTTCGGTGCTCTGGCCGATGAGATCGGCAGCAGGCCACTTATTGCGTCTTGAAACCTGCCGAAGTCTTGATCGGCGGTGAGGCGAGGCTAAGATTTGATGCGCGCACCACGAGCAACACCAAGCAATGGTTGTTTTTTGGCAAATGACCAGGCCGTCTTTTTATGCTTCGAGCTAAATTTCAGGCTTTGCCCACGTTTCGATCATTGGGAAATACAAGCGAAAACAAGAGAGTGTGGAAAGATTAGGCCCGCAACTCATCTGGCATTGGTCGTGCAAGATCAGATTGCGCCTGCGGCAATCAAGCAGTGGCCGCGGGAGGGGTCTCGGATCATGCAAGCTCTAAAAGGAACACTTACACTTGTTGGCCTTCTGGCAGCCTTAAGTTGCATATCAGCTCAAACGCCGGTTGTGGCGGCATCGAGCCTTGCGGCGTGGGTCGGCGATCCTGCCGGAACGACGGGCGTGATTCCTCCCGGTACACAGACACTCCGGGAGATTATCTCGCCTAGAGTGACTGGCAATCAGGTGCGTCTTACGCTTACCAACCGTTTGGGTTTGCTCCCCGTAACCTTCACTCAAGTTTGGATTGGAGCGCAGAAAAGCGGTGCAGAGCTGGTGGCTGGAAGCAACAAGCAGTTGACGTTCGGCGGGTCGTCGAGCGTGACGATTGCGCCGGGCGAGACGGTGACCAGCGATATGGTAAGCTATCCCGTCGTTAGCTTTATGAAACTCGCTGTTAGCATGCAGGCCGTCGCTGGCTCTATTCCTGCGGCGTCCGAGACGCATTCGGTTTCTCGCGAAATCAATTATTTTTCACTTACGGCGACTGCGGAGCCTGCCACGGGCGCCGGCTTCTTGCCGTTTGAGCTGACAGCGGGCGCCTTGTTTCAAGCCTCATGGCACTATATCAACGAACTCGACGTCGTGAGCATGAATGCAACTCCACGCGTTGTAGTCTGTTTTGGCGACTCGATCACTGACGGTTTGCAGGTCAATAAAACTGTCGAAAACACGTTTGTAGAAGATATAGCTAATCTCGGATTTGAGCAACGCTACGAGGACTACATACAAGCTCGGCTATCAAAGCTAGCTAGTTACAAGCAATTCAGCTTCGTTAACGCCGGCATTGCGGGCAACCGTCTAACGGCAGGTCCCTTCCTACCCTTCTTCGGTCCCTCCGCTCTCGATCGTGTTGATACGGATGTGATTAAAGTGGCCGGCGTCACAGACGCCATCGTCGGCCTCGGGATCAACGACATTGCGTTCGATCTCCCAGCCCAAATACTCAGGTCACCTGCAATCGTGACCACAATTGAGACTGATTTAACAAGCCTGACCAACCAACTACATGCACATGGAATCAGAGTTGTGCTGACGACAATTCTGCCAGCTCTTGGTGCGGAGGCTAGTCAGCTTGCCCCGCCGTTGATCGCGCTCAATGGCATCCTACCAACGCCAATCTCAGGGGGAGCCTTGCACGGTACGGAAATCAGCGATCAGCTGCGCCGCCAGGTCAATACATGGATATCCGGTCCAGGTTCGAAGATTGCGGATGCAGTTGTCGATCTGTCGTCATGCATGGCAAACCCAAAGAACACGAGCCAGCTCAATCCGATCTACGACAGCGGTGATCACCTTCATCCCAACGCCGCAGGTTACATGCACATGGCGAACGACTGTACGCCGATAGGCAGTTTTGGAGCGGTTAAATAGGTTCGCTTCGTCTATATTGGCGCCGGATACTAAGCTTAACCGGCGCCAATTGGTCAGACACTAAAGTAGTGTATGGTGCCTCAAATGTCCAAGACGGATCGCCAGCTTTGGCTTATACAAGGATATGATGAAGCGGGCCAGTGCCTTTATAATACACTTCCAATAAGGACAAGCAAAAAGGAGATAAGCCTTCTTCTTCAGCGGCTCGCCGCGCGGCACCTTTCACCTGAAGTCGTAATCGGTTTTTCACGCAATAAAAAGGCTCGTTGCTACAATCGAACTCTGGAAGTGGAAAGTGACGGCGCCAGGTCTTGGGCGCTGAGTCTAGGCGGAAAGGCACGATATGTAGCACGAGTCTGCAGTGAATTTGAATACCTGGAGCTTTATGGTGGCGATCGATGGTAGTATCCGGATCTCCATGTAAGGCGATCGGCACTTTGTACTCGGCGCCGCATCGGTCTCGAGAGACCAATCAGCCAATCCAGGTATGGGCGCAGCGCCTCCCCAAGCGAAAAATAAAGTCGCCAATGCGCTCGCAAAAAACCGATGCTCCGGGTATGCGAGCGTCAGTCCTATCACCCGGGTTGAATGATCATGGTCGACCAACCACAATTTGAGCTGTTCGGCTTCTGGCGGACCTCAGCGACTTATCGCGTGCGGGTCGCGTTGAATCTGAAAGGCATGACGGCGCAGGAACACAGCGTTAACCTCGACGCGGGTGAACAGCGCAGCGAAAGGTTTTTGGAGATCAACCCACTTGGCGCGATCCCGGCGCTTGTCGAGAAAGGACGTGCGCCCTTAACCCAGTCGCTCGCCATTCTCGAATTTCTGGATGAGGTGACGCCCGAACCGCCTCTCCTGCCTGCCAATCCCTATGGCCGCGCGCGCGTCCGTTCGATCGCGGCGGCGCTTGCAGCCGACACCCATCCTCTGATCGTCCCCAGGGTCAAAAAGTATCTTACAACAACCGGCGGGTTCGACGACGCCGCCTGGCGCGCCTGGCAGATCAACTGGTTCACCACCGGCCTCAAGGCGGTCGAGGCGCGACTTGCCACTGACGAAGAAACCGGCCTGTATTGCCACGGCGACAGCGTCACGATCGCCGATATCTGTCTCGCGAGCATCACCGCAGTGATGAAGATATTCAAGATTTCCGTCGCCGACCTACCGACGATTGAGCGGATCATCGAGCGTTGCGAGACACTGGAGGCCTTCGCAAAGGCCGATCCGTTCAAGCAGACTGGTGCCCCTCAGAGCTGACGTTCCGTCAGATCGACACCGAGCGCCGCACAGCATCGCCGTTCGGTCAGGCCATGGGCCGCCTTGACGTGCGCGACCATCTCGCGCCGTCGTCCAGGCGTCAGAGCTTTTTTGACAGCACGTCCTGCAGGATGTGATTGTCCAGGCTCAGATCGGCGACCAGCTGCTTCAGAGTGCGGTTCTCGTCCTCGAGCTTGCTTCAGCCGCCGCAACTCGCCCAAACCGAGCCCGCCATAGAGCTTTTTCCAGCGGTAGAACGTCTGCTCCGAGATCCCCATCCGACGGATCACCTTCGGCGACCGCCGTCCCGGTCTCCGCTTGCTTCAGCGCATAGGCGATCTGCTCTTCGCTGTACCTGGTCTTCTTCACGGCATGCTCCTCACCTACAGGGTTCACGATGCCGGAAAACTCACTTGCAAAATGGACGAGGAAAGCGGGGGACGTCAAGGTATTCAGCGCTGGGTACCGCCGTGGGTTGAAAGCCAAAAGTCAATGAAATCAACGATGGCGCGCCCCGAGGGATTCGAACCCCCGACCCTCGGGTTCGAAGCCCGATACTCTATCCAGCTGAGCTAGAGGCGCGTTGGTCTGAGGCTACCGGATGCGCGCGGGCGGTGGCAAGCGGCGGCTGTCGCCGCTAAGGCGCTTTTGCGCGCCTGCGGCTCTCGCGCTTGAGGGGGCCGCTGACGGGGCAGGCTTCCTGCAGGAAGCCGTGCAGCGCATTGACGAGGTTGTCCCTCGCTTGGCGGTAGTAGATGAACTGCCCGCGCTTCTCGCCGATCACCAGGCCGGCGGCCTCGAGCACCGAGAGATGCTTCGAGATCGACGGTTTCGTCATGTCGAAACGCGCGGCGATGTCGCCCGCGCTCATCTCGCTGTGTGCGAGATAGGCGAGAATCTTCCGCCGCGTGGCCGAGGCGAGGGCCTCGAAGGTGCTTTGCATGCCAGGGTGTCTCGAGAATGGGCCGGTTTTGTCGAGCGCTATCGTTAGCCAATAAGCTAATTATCTTCAAGATTGGCTGCGGGGCGAAGCGCCATGCACAACCCCGTGCCGGGCGCCGGCGCCCTGCGGGTTGGCGGCGGTGGCAGCGTCGCCTAAGGTCCAGCCCGAGTCGTCGCGGGAAGAGGGTATTGTCGTATGGAGCAAAACGAAAAGATCGTCGCGCCGACCGACATCGCAACCTTCCTGGCGCTCGATATCCGCGCCGGGACGGTGGTCGCCGCGGAGCCGTTCCCGCAGGCGCGCAAGCCGGCGATCAAGCTGACCATCGACTTCGGCGAGACGATCGGCACCAAACGATCGAGCGCGCAGATCACCGCGCTCTACACGCCGGAGACGCTGGTCGGGCGGCAGGTCGCGGCGGTGGTCAACTTCCCGCCGCGCCAGATCGGGCCGTTCCTATCCGAGGTACTGGTGCTCGGCTTCCCCGACGTCGACGGCGCGATCGTGCTGATCGCGCCGGACCGGGACGTGCCGAACGGGGGGAGGCTCGCGTGAGGCGGGCGGCACTCGCGATGCTCGGTGCGGCGCTCGCGGTCACGGCGGCGCGGGCGCAGGCGCCGCAGCTCGCCGATTACGATTGCACGCGTACCGACGACGGCAGAAGCGTGCCCGGCGACACGCTCGCGGCGCAGGGTTTCGCGATCACGTCGCAGGCGCGTTTCGGCAGCGTCAATCTTATGCTGACGGACCCGAAGACGAAGGTGCGGGCGAACTGCTTCAGGCGGCAGCCGAAGTAGCGACCGTCATTCCGGACGAAGCGAAGCGGAGATCCGGACCCGGTGCTCTTCCGGGTAGGGTGAAAAACGTCGGTTTCCGGCTTCGCCTGCGTCGCCCCGGATGACGCGCTCGGCTTAGTTATCCAGGAAGCTCCGGAGCTTCCGGCTGCGGCTCGGGTGCTTCAGCTTGCGCAGCGCCTTCGCCTCGATCTGGCGGATGCGCTCGCGCGTCACCGAGAACTGCTGGCCGACCTCTTCGAGCGTGTGGTCGGTGTTCATGCCGATGCCGAAGCGCATGCGCAGCACGCGCTCCTCGCGCGGCGTCAGCGAAGCCAGCACGCGCGTCGTCGTCTCGCGCAGGTTCGACTGGATCGCCGCGTCGATCGGCAGGATCGCGTTCTTGTCCTCGATGAAGTCGCCGAGGTGCGAATCCTCCTCGTCGCCGATCGGCGTCTCCAGAGAAATCGGCTCCTTGGCGATCTTGAGGACCTTGCGCACCTTCTCGAGCGGCATCGCCAGCTTCTCGGCCAGCTCCTCAGGGGTCGGCTCGCGGCCGATCTCGTGCAGCATCTGGCGGCTCGTGCGGACGATCTTGTTGATCGTCTCGATCATATGCACCGGGATTCGGATCGTTCTTGCTTGATCGGCAATGCTGCGCGTGATCGCCTGCCGGATCCACCAGGTGGCGTAGGTCGAGAACTTGTAGCCGCGACGGTACTCGAACTTATCGACGGCCTTCATCAGGCCGATGTTGCCTTCCTGAATCAGGTCGAGGAACTGCAGGCCGCGGTTCGTGTACTTCTTGGCGATCGAGATCACGAGGCGGAGGTTGGCCTCGACCATCTCCTTCTTGGCCTGCCGGGCCTCGCGCTCGCCCTTCTGCACCATGTGGACGATCTTGCGAAATTCCTGGATCTCCAGGCCCGTCTCGGTGGCGAGGTTGTGGATCTCGCCGCGGATGTCCTTCACGCCCTCGATGGCCTTGCCGATGAGGTCCTTCCAGCCGCGCGAGCCGAGCTTGGAGACGCGCAGCACCCACTTCGGATCGAGCTCCGAGTTCTGGTAGTTCTTGAGGAAATCCTCGCGCGAGACGCCGTACGACTCCGCGAGCCGCAAGAGCTTGGTCTCGTGGCCGATCAGCGTGCGATTGATCGTGTAGAGTTGCTCGACCAGCGAATCGATGCGGTTCTGGTTGAGCGACAGCGACTTCACGTCGGCGACGACTTCCTTCTTGAACGCCTTGTAGCGGCGCTCCTGGGTCGGCGTCAGATCCTCGTTCTTGAGCTTGTTCTCGACGTTCTGGTCCTGCAGCTTGCGCAGCTTCTTGTAGGAATCGGCGATGCGATCGAAGGTGTCGAGCACCTTCGGCTTCAGCTCGGCTTCCATCGCCGACAGCGAGACCGAATTCTCCATGTCGTCGTCGTCGTCGAAATTCTCTTCCGGGATCGCCGCGTCGCCGTCCTCGGACGCCGGGCGCAGGCCCGCCGGCGGGTTCACCGGCGCGGTCGCCGGTGCGCGCGCGGCCTGCTGCGCCGCAAGCGCCTCCTGGGCACCCGGCGCCGTCATGTCGATCTTCGGCTGGTTCTTGCCGTCGGGGCCGGCGTAGGTCGCCTCGAGGTCGATGATGTCGCGCAACAGCACCTTCGAGCCGTTGAGCTCGTCGCGCCAGATGATGATGGCCTGGAACGTCAGCGGGCTCTCGCAGAGCCCGGCGATCATCGCCTCGCGGCCGGCCTCGATGCGCTTGGCGATCGCGATCTCGCCCTCGCGCGACAGCAGCTCGACCGAGCCCATCTCGCGCAGATACATGCGCACGGGATCGTCGGTGCGGTCGGCGGGCTCCGACGAGCGCACCGCGACGGCCTTGGTCTGCGACGCCTCGACGAGGTCGCCGCCGTCGACTTCCTCTTCGTCTTCCTTTTCCTCGGCCTCGTCGCTGTCGGTCTCCTCGGCCTCGACGACGTTGATGCCCATCTCGTTGAGCATGGCGAGGATGTCCTCGATCTGCTCGGAGTTCACCTCCTCGGAGGGCAGCACCGCGTTCAGCTCGGCATAGGTCACGAAGCCGCGCTTCTTGGCGGCCTTGATCATCCGCTTGACGGCGGCGTCCGAAAGATCGAGCAACGGCCCGTCGGTGTTTTCCGACACGGCGCCCTCGTTCTCCGGCTTTTCGTTTTCCTTCTTCGCCATCCGGTCCTCGCACCGGCGCCGGCCAAAGCTGGCGCCCTGAATTGACTCGGGTGCGGCCCCTGGCCGTCCCGTCGAAATCCCCGATCAGAAAAGGGCCCCAGCGGCGCAAGCCGCCTATACAGGTCGCCTTTTCGCTGAAGCCCTACGCGCCGGAACGCGGCACGTTCCCTGCCGCCATTCCGATCGCTTGCCTCCAATCCCGGCACCACGACTCTGCCGCGCTGGCCGGCGGTTCATCGCGCCAGCGCGGGTAGCTAGGGTTGCTCCGGAGGAAAGCAACATCTGATGTAGCGCCCGCGACCGCACCTGCAAGGCCATGCGCTGCAAAGCTTTTCTGCGTGCCGCCGAAGACACACGCCGCCTCCTGCAAGATCAAACGGACGGGGCGGCGATGCGGCCCATCGCGCTGCCGAACCCCTCGATCGCCGCCTCCTTGCCGGGCAAGGCGTTGATCTGCTCCTGGATCAGCCGCAGGCGGCCGAGCGCGTTCTCGCTCTGCTCGCTCGCCAGCTCGGCCTGGGACGCCGCGAGCTCGCGCGTCAGCACGTGGGTTACGAAATGCAGGGTCAGCGCCTGGTTGAGCAGCTCGGCGACGTCGGTCGGCGGCGCTTCCGGCCGTAGATACCAGTACGAGGCCTGCTCGGAGCGGGCGAGGCGCGCCAGCGTCTCGGAAAAACCCTCGGCGGCGAGCGCCTCGCGCAGCGCGTCGCGGCCCGGCGGATCGCCGTCATGATCCGCGTCGTGGACGAGGTCGAGCAGGCGGTCGCGCAGCGCGAACAGGTCGGGCGCCGAAAAATCCAGCGCGGCGATCGGCTCGCTCTTCTCGGCGGCGAGCGTCGGCCAGGCGAGCAGGATGTTGAGGATCATCGCCTCGCGTGGCGGTGCGCCGCCGACCTTGAAAAGCGGGCTGGAGGCGAGGCTCGCGCTCGCGTGCACCGGCTGCGAGAGGAGCCCGGTCCTCTCCAGCGGCGACGGCCGGCGGAACTGGCCCGGCGGTCGCGGCTGGCTCCGCGTTTCGCGCGCACCGCCGAACAGCTCGCGCAGCCGCTCGTCGAAGGCCGCCCAGTAATATTGTGCGAGGCCGCGGTCGCGGATCGTGCCGGCGAGGGCGCGCAGCTCGTTGCGCAGCGCCGCGCGCTGCTCCGGCGTCGCCAGCGGGCGGCCCTCGGTCTCGCGCGACCAGACAAGGTCGACGAGCGGGATCGCGGACTCCAGCGCCGCCGCCATTGCGGCGGACCCAGACGCGCGGATCAGGTCGTCGGGGTCCTGCCCGCCGGGCAGCAGCGCGAAGCCGAAGGTGCGCTCGGCGGTAACGAGCGGCAGCGCCATCTCGGCCGCACGGTTGGCGGCCTTGCGGCCCGCCTTGTCGCCGTCGAAGCAGAGGACCGGCTGCGGGGCCATCTGCCAGAGCAGGCCGGCCTGGTCCTCGGTGAGCGCGGTGCCGAGCGTCGCCACCGTCTCGGGAAAGCCTGCCGCGTGCATGGCGACGACGTCGATATAGCCCTCGACGACGATCACCCGGCCCTTGTCGTGCGCCGCCTTGCGCGCGCGATGATGGCTGAACAGGCCGGCGCCCTTGTGGAAGAGCGGCGTCTCCGGCGAATTAAGGTACTTCGCCTGCGCGTCCTTGGCGAGCGCGCGGCCGCCGAAGGCGATCGTCCGGCCGTTGCGGTCGGAGATCGGGAACATGATGCGGTCGCGGAAGCGGTCGTAGGGCACGGCGATGCCTTCGCCGTGGATCAGCAGGCCCGTCTCGCACATGGCTTCGACCGAGGCGCCCTTGGCGGCGAGCGCGTCGCGCAGCGCGTGGCGGTCGGCCGGTGCGTAGCCGATGCGGAACTCGGTGCGGCTCGCGACCGAGATGCCGCGCTGGTCGAGATAGGCACGCGCGGCAGCCCCGCGCGCGCTGCGTAGCTCGGCCTCAAAGAACGCGGCCGCCCATTCGACGACCTCGCCGAGCGTGGCGCGGCGCGCGTCCTCGCGCTCGCGCTCCGGCGAGCGGGCGGGCAGGGTGAGGCCGGCGTCGGCTGCGAGACGCTCGACCGTCTCCGGGAAGGTCAGCCCCTCCGTCTCCATCACGAAGTCGAAGACGTTGCCGTTCTTGCCCGAAGAGAAGTCGAACCACGCCATCTTCTGGTCGTTGACGAAGAAGCTCGGCGTCTTCTCGGTGCCGAACGGCGACAGGCCGACCCATTCACGGCCGGACTTTTTCAGCTTGACGCGAGCGCGCACGACCTCCGACACCGGGAGACGGGCCTTGATCTCGTCGAGAAAGGATGGCGGGAAGCGCATGGAGCGCACACCTATATCCTGCGGCGCGGGCAACGCGGGGCTTATCCCTCGAATCAACAGGCCGCCGAGTCGAATTAGGTCGAAATATCGAAGGTGAGGCGTTGATGAGCAAGACCAGCCGTCTCTTCGAGATGAAGCGTCGCGGCGAGCCGATCACGGTGCTGACCGCCTACGACGCGCCGACCGCGCGGATGGAGGCCGACGCCGGGATCGACCTGATCCTCGTCGGCGACAGCCTCGGCACGAATTTCCTCGGCTATGCCAGCGAACGCGACGTCAAGCTCGACGACATCGTCCATCACCTGCGCGCCGTGCGCCGCGGCGCGCCCGGCGCGACGATCGTCGCCGACCTGCCGTTCGCCACCTACGACCGCGAGCGCCAGGCGGTCGACAATGCCCGCCGGCTCGTCGAGGCGGGCGCCGACATCGTCAAGTTCGAGGGCGCGCGGCCGGAAATCGTGCGCGCGCTCGTCGCCGCCGGCATCGCCGTCTCGGGCCATCTCGGGCTCGAGCCGCAGCACCACGAGGAGAAGCGGCTGAAGGCCAAGACCGCCACCGCCGCGCTGCGGCTCGAGACCGACGCGCTGGCGCTGGACGCGGCGGGGATCTCGCTGCTCATCCTCGAGATGATCCCCGAGGAGCTCGCCGCCCGCGTGACGCGCGCCGTGCGGGCGCCGACGATCGGCATCGGCGCCGGCCGCGAGACGGACGGGCAGGTGCTCGTGATCACCGACGTGCTCGGCTACACCGACGCCGCGTTCCGGCACAACCACCGCTTCGCCGAGGTCGGCGCGGCGATGCGTCAGGCGGCTTCGGACTATGTCGCGGCGGTGCGCTCGCGCCAGTTTCCGGCTCGCGCCAACGTGTTCCCGATGCCGAAGGCCGAGCTGGCGCTGATGGACGAGGCGAGCTGACGGCGCTTGCCCGAGCGAGGAATTGCGGTATAATTACCTACGCGTCTTAGAGTGACGCGTGACGCATCGTGACGCCTGAATGCGGGTGCGCACGAAGATTTCGCGTCCACCTGAGTTGACGTCAGTGCAAGCGCAGCGAAGCTCCGCGCCTCGCAATGACGCCTAGCTGGTAAGCTTGGCCTTCACCGCAGCGCTCGCCTTGCCGAAATCCATCTGGCCGGCGTATTTCGCCTTCAGCGTGCCGACGACCTTGCCCATGTCCTTGATCGAGGTGGCTCCGGTCTCGGCGATCGCCGCATCGACCGCCGCAGTGACCTCGGCATCGCCCATCTGCTGCGGCAGATAGTCCTGGATGATCGCGATCTCTTCGGATTCGGTCTTCGCCAATTCCTCGCGGCCGGCCTTCAAGTAGATGTCGCGCGATTCCTCGCGGCTCTTCACCATCTTCTGCAGCAGGGCGAGAATGTCGGCGTCGGTGACCGTCTTGCCGGTGCCGCGCGCCTCAATGTCACGGTCCTTCAGCGCGGCGTTGACGAGACGCAGCGTGTCGACGCGGCGCCTGTCGCCGGCCTTCATCGCAATCTTCAACGCTGAATTGAACGTCTCGCGCATGAAGTGTCCCCGGGCAGGATTGCCAACGTCTGATCGCGTCGATATGGCTATTCACAGCAAAAGAACCAGACTTGCAATGTGTGGCAAAGATGAAGCTTTGCAAATCATCTTTCCCGATTTATCCGAAGTGGGCAATTCTGGTGATTCTAGCCGCACCGCAGCGCGGCATCTGCCTCATCCATTGGCGAGCGCTCGCGTTGTCGCAAGGCTTGCATTGGTGAGAACAGTCAACTGGTGAGAACAGAATGCGTCGTCCGGTCAGGCCGTTCGTAACCGAGTATCGTGGCGGCACACGCCGTCCCAATGGTCAGGGCCACGGCCCGGAAAACGACGTTTTCAAAAGCGAGCTCGCGAAAAGCGAGCCCGGCCCGAGCAGCGCCCCGACGCCATGGGCCCCGACCGCACCGTCGCAGCCCGACTATCCCGAAGACGGCTACGAGGCCGCGCTGCGCGCCGCCGATGCGCTGTTCGCGGGCAACCGAACCGCCAGCCCGCAGCCCACGCCGGACGGCGAGGCGCCGAAGCCGGGCTCCAGCGGGCGCGTCCTGCGCGTCCTCGACGAGGCGCCGTCGCCCGAGATGATCGAGATGATGCGGCTCGAGGAGGAGTTCGCGCCGAAGAAGCGCGGTCGCAAGCCGGGCTCGAAGAACAAGCCGAAGGTCGCCGCGCTCACGGCAGAGCCTGTTGCCGCGGCCCCGCCGCCGGCGATGGTGCGCGAGGCGCGCCCGCTGCCGGCGGTGACGTCGCTCGCCGCCGTGCTCACCGAAGCCGCGGTCGCCGCCGCGCGCAAGCCGGCCGCCGATGCGCCGGCATCGGGTCCCCGCGGCGAGCGCTACGCCTGGGTGCGCACGCGTCTCAAGCCCGGCCAGCAGTGGAAGAAGCGGCTGCCCAAGGTCGCCTGGTAGCGGCCTCGCGCGCCTCTTAGACCTTCGTCCGACAGCCCTTTGTTTGCAGCGGGCCCTCACGCATCACATATACGTGCGTGCGGGGGTCTTCCCCGCTTCGACAAGGATAGACCATGTCTTCCGGTCTCGTTTCCAAGTTCCTTCGCCGCCTCTCGATGGCCGCGATGCTCGGCCTCGCCGGCACCTTCGTGCTCGCAGGCGCTGCTGATGCGCGGATGGGCCTCGGCGGCTCCTTCGGCAGCCGCGGCTCGCGCACCTTCTCGATGCCGTCGGCGACGCCGACCGCGCCGAGCATGTCGCCGATCCAGCGCTCCACGACGCCCAGCTTCGGCAACCAGGGCTTCAACCCCGGCCTCGGCGCGCAGCGCCCCGGCTTCTTCGGCGGCGGCTTCGGGCGAGGCCTGCTCGGCGGCTTCCTCGGCGCCGGCCTCTTCGGCATGCTGTTCGGCGGCGGCATGTTCGGCGGCCTCGGCGGCGGCACGTCGATCATCGGCCTGCTGCTGCAACTCGCGCTGCTCTATTTCGGCGTGAAGTTCCTCTTCGGCATGTTCCGCAACCGACAGCAGCCAGCGTTCGGCGGGGCCGGGTTCGGTGGCCAGGGCGGCGGCTTCGGTGGGTCCGGCTTCGGCGGCCAGAATGCCAACGGTATGGGCGGCGCGCCGCAGACGACGCCGATCACCATCGACCAGGCCGACTACCAGGCCTTCGAGAAACGGCTCGTCGACAGCCAACTCGCCTATTCGAACGGCGATGTCGGCACGCTGCGACGGATCACGACGCCGGAGATGTCGGGCAATTTCGAGCGCGAGCTCGCCGAGAACGCACGCCAGGGCGTCGTCAACAAGATCACCGACGTGCACATGGTCTCGGGCGACCTCTCCGAGGCGTGGCGCGAGGCTGGCGTCGACTACGCGACGGTGGCGATGCGCTTCTCGCTCGTCGACGCGACGATCGACCAGCACTCCGGCCAGGTCGTCTCCGGCAGCTCGACGGCGCCGCAGCAGGTGACGGAGGTCTGGACCTTCCAGCGCCCGGCCGGTGCCGGTCCGGAAGGTTGGAGCTTGGCGGCGATTCAGCAGGCCAACTGACCACAACTGGAGCGGGACCGATGGTCCCGCTCTCGCGTTCTTTACCATGGGTCGCTGGCGCCGGTGACCGTCGCCCCTTATCCAGGTTATCTTGAGCTTCGGCCTCGGGGCACACGCGCCCTGTGTGGGGCGGCGTGAGAGTCAGATGACGCAGGAGCGACCGTCCGACGAGCCGGACCAGCCGCACGACGGCCCGGACGCGGCGGCGGTTTCGCCTGCGCATGCGCCCGCCGCCTTGGCGAGCCTCAAGCAGGCGATGCGCCGCGCGCGGTTCGACGATGCCGAGCGGCTCGGCGCGATGGCCGATATGCGCGCCGCCCGTGTCGGCCGGCTCGAGCTGCTCGCCGAGGCCCTGCAGCCGCTGGTTGCGCAGATCCCCGAAGACGTCGACCTGTTCGACTTCGGCCTGATGCCCGGCGTCAACCCGCGCCTGTTCCTCGACATGATCGGGTTCGTCGAGATGGGGCGCGACGCGCGCACCTACCGGCTGATCCAGGACACGCGTCACGGGCGCACACTGATTGCCGAGAGCGACAGCGTGCCGCGCATGGTCGAGGCCGCGACCGACTATGTCGCGCGCCGGCTGCTCGAGCGCGACAAGGCGCTCGCGTCCGATGTGGAGGATGTCGATCCCAAACCGGCAAAGCCGACCACCGCGGCTGCGGCGACCAAGCCGCCCGAGACCCGGCGCGGCCGGGCGCGCTTCACCGGCGCGCTCGGCGTCGCCTTTGCGTTGCTGATCGACCTGCTCGGCGCGATCGCCTTCTTCGGGATCCTGTTCGCCGTCGGCTGGTTCCTCTGGCTGCGCCTGCACGGGGAGACGTGACGGCGCCGGTTTCCTCGCGCCGCGATGTGCTCTAGAGCGGGCCGTCACAAACCCCCGATCCCGCCCGATGCCGCTGCCCCTCTTTCCTCGCGCTGCCCGATGACCCGGATGCTGGTGCGCGTCGCCGACGCGAGCGAGGCCGCCGCCGCCGCAGCCGCCGGCGTCGATGCGATCGAGCTGGTGATACCCGCTGGCGGCAGCCTCGCCGTGGCACAGGCCGTGCGCGCCGCCTTCGCCGGCACGCTGCGGCTGCGTCTCGACGGCGCCGTCGCGCCGGGGATCGCGGCCGACGAGATCGCGCTGCCGTACGACGCGCCGCCGGCCGCCGATCCGGCGACGCCGGCCGTCGTCGCGCTGATCGACGCCGGTGCCGATCGGCTCGAGGCGATCGCGCACGCCAAGTCGCATGCCGGATCGGTGATGTTGGAGGCGAGCGGGCAGGGCCGTCTCGTCGACGCGCCAGGGGTGGCCGAGCTCGATGCCTTCGCCTTCGCCTGCCGCGCCGCCGCGCTGCCGTTCGGGCTTGCCGGCGGGCTCGAGGCGCCCGATGTCGCGCGGCTGCTGCTGCTCGAGCCCGACGTGCTCGGCTTCGACACCGCCGTACGCCGCGGCCACCGCGCCGACGGGCCGCTCGACCGCGCGGCGCTCGACGCCATTCGCGCGCTGATCCCGCGTCACGGCGCGCCCGCCGCCCCGCGCGCGCCGGCGCTCGTCGCCAACGACCGCATCTTCGTGCGCGATCTCGTCGTGCCGCTGGCCATCGGCGCCTACCAGGCCGAGCACGGTACCCGCCAGCGCGTGCGGTTCTCGGTCGAGGCCGACGTCGAGCGCACGCCGGTGCCGCCGCACGACATGCGCGATGTGTTCTCGTACGACGTCATCATCGAGACGATCCGCGTGCTGGCGCAGCGCCCCCACGTCACCTTCGTCGAGACGCTGGCGGAGGAGATCGCCGCCTCGCTGATCGCGCATCCCTCGCTCGCCGCCGTCACCGTGAAGGTCGAGAAGCTCGACGTGATCGAAGGCTCGGTCGGCATCGAGATCACGCGACGCCGGCCGTCATGACACCCGAGGCGCAGGTGAAGCTGGCCCGCGTGCTCGGCGCGCCGCGCGGCGCGCCGCTCCTCATGGGCATCGTCAACGTGACGCCGGATTCGTTTTCCGACGGCGGCCTGTTCCTGGCGCCCGACGCCGCGGTCGCCGAGGCGCTCCGGCACCAGGCGTCGGGCGCCGGCATCATCGACGTCGGCGCGGAATCGACGCGTCCGGGCTTCACGCCGGTCGATGAGGAAGAAGAGCACGCGCGGTTGGCGCCCGTGCTCGCGGCGCTGGTCGCGAGCGTCGACGTGGCCGTGTCGATCGACACGACGAAGGCGGCCGTCGCGAGCCTCGCGCTCGAAGCGGGCGCGGCGATCGTCAACGATCAATGGGGCCTGCAGGGCGATCCGGCGATGGCGGGGATCGTCGCCGCGAGCGGGGCCGGCCTCGTCATGATGCACAACCGCGCCGCCACCGATCCCGAGCTCGACATCGTCGACGATCTGCGCGTGTTCTTCGATCGCTCGCTCGAGATCGCGGCCGCGGCGGGCATCGCGGAGGATCGCATCATGCTCGATCCCGGCATCGGCTTCGGCAAGACCAAGGCGCAGAACCTCCGCGCCCTCGGCGCCGGCGTCGCTGCGCTGGCCGGCTACCATCTGCCCGTGCTCGTCGGCGTGTCGCGCAAGTCGCTGTTCGCTGCGCTGATCGGCAGGCAGGCGCCGGAGGACAGGCTCGTCGGCACGCTGGCGGCGAACCTCGTCGCGTTCTCGCGCGGCGCGACGATTTTTCGCGTCCACGATTGCGCCGAGCATCGCGACGCCTTCGCCGTCGCGCGAGCGATCACCGATGGCTGAGCGTTGGATTCCTATCGGCCTCGGCCTCGGCGGCAATCTCGGCGATCCGCCGGCCGCGATCCGTGCCGCGCTCGATGCGCTCGCCACCGGTGGCCACGTGCGGGTCGGCGCCGTCTCCTCGCTCTACCGCACGAAACCGTGGGGGCCGGTGCCGCAGCCCGATTTTGCCAATGCCTGTGCGCTGGCCGAGACCGACCTCGCGCCGCGTGCGCTGCTGGCGGAAGTGAAGCGCGTCGAGGCGCTGGCCGGCCGTGTCTCGGGCGAGCGCTGGGGTCCGCGCGCGATCGACGTCGACATCCTCTTCTACGCCGGCGAGACGCACGAGGCGGCCGATCTCGTCATCCCGCACCAGAGCCTGTTCGAGCGCGCCTTCGTGCTGGTGCCGCTCGCCGAGATCGCGCCGGACCTGATGATCGCGGGGCGGAGAGTGGCGGAGGCCGCCGCGGCAAGCGATCGGGCGAGTGTCGCGCGGTGGGCCGAAACGTAGCCGAAGGATCCGTTCTCCCCTGGCGTGAGAAGGTAGCGCGGAGCGCCGGATGAGGAGCGCTTCCGCAGAAAGCTCGCCCTGCGACGACCCCTCATCCGCCCTTCGGGCACCTTCTCCCGCAAGGGGAGAAGGCAGATCGCGCGGAGATACTAGTTGGCTGTCAATCTTTGGCGTTACTTGTCGAGGTCCTGCGCCATCTTCAGGTGGCCCTGCAGATGCGGCAGCGTCGTCCCGGCCCAGGCCTTGATCTCCGCGTTTTCGCCGCCCTTGGAAAAGCGCTCGAACAGCGAGACGGCTTCCTTGTGACCCGTGTCCTGGTCCGAATGGTACTGCTTGGCGAAGTCGTCGCCCTTCAGCCCGTCGAGCTTGTCGAGCATCTTCTTATGGCTGTCGTCGAGCGCCGTCGGCGGGTCGATATGCGCCTTTATCGCGAGCGGCTTCAGCTCGCTCGTCGTCTTCGTGTGATCCGTGATCATCTTCTCAGCGAAGGTCTTGGTCGGGCCGGTCGTGCGCGCCTCAGCGAGCTTGCTCGACTCGATCTCGAACATGTCGCTGATCGCGGCTTCGGTGACGAAGTCCTTGGTGGTCGGCGCCATGCCGAGCACCGAGTTGACACCTGTCTTTTCACTTAGGGTCTCGGCGTGCGTCGGCATGGTGACGCCAACGAGCGCGAGCGCGGCGAGGGTAGCTATTGTTGCTTTCATGATTGAGCCTCCCGTCGACGAGGTGCCGACACGGCCTCAATGGCGCGCTCCTTGCGCTGTTCCCGCGCCTGTCGGCGTACGCCCCTGCCATCTTGTCGCGCTTGGGCGCATGGGAACCTCAAGCGCGCCTCAGGCTTAGCCGCTCATCCAGGCATATGGCCGGAGACGAAGATGACCGACCAAGAACACCAGCCCGTTGATCTAACGCCCTACCGCGGGCCCGCCGGCGGCCAGGGATCGCTGAAATCCGTCGCCGAGATTTTGACCCGCGAGAAGACGCTGGTCGAGACGGGTGCGCTGATGCTGAAGCAGAACAAGACGCACGGCTTCATGTGCGTCTCCTGCGCCTGGGCCAAGCCCGGCAAGCCGCACACGTTCGAATATTGCGAGAACGGCGCCAAGGCGACGGCGTGGGAGCTGACGCCGCAGGTGATCGACGATGCCTTCTTCGCCGCGCACAGCGTGAGCGAGCTGCGCACTTGGTCGGACTACAAGCTCGAGGAGGCGGGCCGGCTGACCAAGCCAGTGCGCTACGATCGCGCGAGCGACCATTATGTGCCGGTCGACTGGGGCGAGGCGATCGCCGCGATCGGCGCCAGGCTGAAGACGATGAACCCGGAAAAGGTGGTGCTCTACTCGTCGGGGCGCACGTCGCTCGAGGCGTCATACATGTACGCGTTGTTCGGGCGCATCTACGGCACCAACAATTTTCCCGATTCCTCCAACATGTGCCACGAATCGACCTCGGTCGCGCTGCCGGAATCGATCGGCCAGCCCGTCGGCACCGTCGCGCTCGACGATTTCGAGCATTGCGACTGCATCTTCTTCTTTGGCCAGAACGTCGGCTCGAATGCGCCGCGCATGCTGCACCAATTGCAGGAGGCGCGCCGGCGCGGCTGCGAGATCATCACCTTCAACCCGCTGCGCGAGCGCGGGCTGGAGCGCTTCGCCAATCCGCAGAACCCGATCGAACTGGCGCTCGACAAGGGCGAGATCATCTCGACGCAATACCTGCAGGTGAATTGCGGCGGCGACATCGCCGCGATCTACGGGCTCTGCAAGGCGATCCTCGCGGCCGACGACCCGTCCGGCACGCGCACCGTCGACACCGCGTTCGTTGGGGAGCACACCAGCGGCTTCGACGAATTCTGCGCCTCGGTGCGCGCCTACGAATGGGCCGAGCTGGAGCGCGCGTCGGGCCTCGCGCGCATTGACCTCGAACGTGCGGCGGCGACCTACATGCGCTCGACGGCGGCGATCGGCATCTACGGGATGGGGCTGACGCAGCACCGCAAGGGCGTCGAGGCCTGCCAGATGGTGGCGAACCTGCTGCTGCTACGCGGCAACATCGGCAAGCCGGGCGCCGGCATCTGCCCGGTGCGCGGCCATTCCAACGTGCAGGGCCAGCGCACCGTCGGCATCACCGAGAAGCCGGCGATGGTGCCCTACGACAAGCTGCGCGCGCTCTACCATTTCGAGCCGCCGGAGAAGACGGGCCTCAGCACCGTCGACGCCTGCGAGAAGATCCTGGAAGGCGAGATCGAGGCCTTCATCGGGCTCGGCGGCAATTTCGTCCGTGCGATCCCGGAGACCGAGCTGATGGAGGCGGCGTGGCGCGACATCCCGTTGTCGGTCGAGATCTCGACCAAGCTCAATCGCTCGCACCTGATCTTCGGCGACGACGCCTACATCCTGCCGACGCTCGGCCGCATCGAGAAGGACCAGCAGGCGACAGGGCGCCAGGCCGTCTCGGTCGAGGATTCGACCGCGCACGTCCACGGCTCGAAGGGCGTGCGCAAGCCGATCTCCGAGCATCTGCGCTCGGAGCCGTGGATCGTCGCCGCGCTCGCCGAGGCGACGCTGCCGCCCGGCAAGGCCAAGGTCGACTGGAAGGCCTGGGTCGCCGATTACGCGCTGGTGCGCGACGCGATCGCCGCAACCTACCCGAAGGACTTTTCCGACTTCAACGAGCGGCTGTTCACGCCGGGCGGCTTCCCGCGCAAGCTGGCGGCGCGCGAGCGCAAGTGGAACACGAAGAGCGGCAAGGCGACCTTCATCGTGCCGTCGGGGCTCGACGAGGATCCCGACGAGGTGAAGCGTGGTGACGTGCTGCAACTCATCACGCTGCGCTCGAACGACCAGTTCAACACCACGATCTACGGCTACGACGATCGCTTCCGCGGCATCAAGGGCACGCGGATGATCCTGCTCATCAACAAGCGCGACATCGCCCGCTTCGGGCTCGCGGAAGGCCAGGAGGTGACGCTCTCGGCCTTCACGCGCGACACCATCGTGCGCGAGGTGGCAGGGCTGCGGGTGCACGAATATTCGATCCCCGACGGCTGCGTCGGCGCCTATTACCCCGAGTGCAACCCGCTGATCCCGCTGTGGCACCACGCCGAGCGCGCCAAGGTGCCGGCCGCGAAGTCTGTGCCTGTGGTCATAAAGGTGGCGACCGGCGAGGTGGCGCGGCCGCGATAACCTCGAATCCTTTCTCCCCTTGCGGGAGAAGGTTGCCGAAGGCCGGATGAGGGGTCGTCGTAGAGCGAGCCTTGTCCGGAAGCGCCCCCTCATCCGGCGCTTCGCGCCACCTTCTCCCGCAAGGGGAGAAGGAAAGTCGTCGCAACGATGTCGCGTTCGGGCCGTTCAACGCACCCGCGCCGGTCCAATCCGCCCCAGCGGCACCCGTTGACAGACGGGTGCGTCATTTCCTACATAGCGGCGATAGCACTCTCCGGGAGAGAGTGCTATCACTGTGCCTGCATGGCTGCCATCAAACGCGTTGACGCGTGGGGCCGCGCGGGCGCAAGCCGCAAGCCAGGAGACTGCAATCCCATGAAGTTCCGTCCTTTGCACGACCGCGTGGTCGTTAAGCGCCTCGAGGGTGAAGAGAAGTCCAAGGGTGGCATCATCATCCCGGACACCGCCAAGGAGAAGCCCCAGGAGGGCGAGATCATCGCCGTCGGCCCGGGCGGCCGCGACGAGAGCGGCAAGCTGACCCCGCTCGATGTCCGGGCCGGCGACAAGGTGCTGTTCGGCAAGTGGTCGGGCACCGAGGTCAAGATCGATGGCCAGGATCTCCTCATCATGAAGGAGAGCGACATCATGGGCGTCGTCGGCTGATCCAGCCCCGCCCTTCCCCCGCAATTTTCAGGAGCTAACCCAACATGGCAGCCAAAGACGTCCGCTTTTCGTCCGATGCCCGCGATCGTATGATGCGCGGCATCGACATCCTCGCCAACGCCGTCAAGGTGACGCTGGGCCCCAAGGGCCGCAACGTCGTCATCGAGAAGAGCTTCGGTGCCCCCCGCATCACCAAGGACGGCGTCACCGTCGCCAAGGAGATCGAGCTCTCGGACAAGTTCGAGAACCTCGGCGCGCAGATGATCCGCGAGGTCGCCTCCAAGCAGAACGACGCCGCCGGTGACGGCACCACCACCGCGACGATCCTCGCCGCTTCGATCGTCCGCGAGGGCACCAAGGCCGTCGCCGCCGGGCTCAACCCGATGGATCTGAAGCGCGGCGTCGACAAGGCCGTCGAGGCCATCGTCGCCGACCTCAAGAAGAACTCGAAGAAGGTCACGTCGAACGACGAGATCGCCCAGGTCGGCACCATCTCGGCCAACGGCGACAAGGACGTCGGCAAGATGATCTCGACCGCCATGCAGAAGGTCGGCAACGAGGGCGTCATCACCGTCGAGGAGGCCAAGACGGCCGAGACCGAGCTCGACGTCGTCGAGGGCATGCAGTTCGACCGCGGCTACCTGTCGCCGTACTTCATCACCAACCCCGAGAAGATGGTCGCCGAGCTCGAGGACCCCTACATCCTCATCCACGAGAAGAAGCTCGGCTCGCTCCAGGCGATGCTCCCGGTCCTCGAGGCCGTGGTGCAGACCGGCAAGCCGCTGCTGATCGTCGCCGAGGACGTCGAGGGCGAGGCGCTCGCCACGCTCGTCGTCAACAAGCTGCGTGGCGGCCTCAAGGTCGCGGCCGTCAAGGCGCCGGGCTTCGGTGATCGCCGCAAGGCCATGCTCGAGGACATCTCGATCCTGACCCAGGGCCAGATGATCTCCGAGGACCTCGGCATCAAGCTCGAGAACGTCACGCTCCAGATGCTCGGCCGCGCCAAGCGGGTCCGCATCGACAAGGAGAACACGACGATCATCGACGGCGCCGGCGACAAGGCCGACATCGAGGCGCGCATCGGCCAGATCAAGGGCCAGATCGCCGAGACGACGTCGGACTACGACAAGGAGAAGCTCCAGGAGCGTCTCGCCAAGCTCGCCGGCGGCGTCGCGGTCATCCGCGTCGGCGGCGCGAGCGAGGTCGAGGTGAAGGAGAAGAAGGACCGCGTCGACGACGCCCTCAACGCCACCCGCGCGGCGGTCGAGGAAGGCGTGTCGCCCGGCGGCGGCGTGGCGCTGCTGCGCGCCATCAAGGCGCTCGACGGCATCCAGGTCGACAACGCCGACCAGAAGACCGGCGTCGACATCGTCCGCAAGGCGATCCAGACCCCGGCCCGTCAGATCATCGACAACTCGGGCGGCGACGGCGCCGTCGTGGTCGGCAAGCTGCTCGAGAACTCGAGCTACGGCTACGGCTACGATGCGCAGTCCGGCCAGTACGGCGATCTCGTCGCGCTCGGCATCATCGACCCGACCAAGGTCGTGCGCACGGCGCTGCAGGATGCGGCTTCGGTCGCCGGCCTGCTGATCACCACCGAGGCGACGATCACCGAGTCGCCGAAGAAGGACTCGCCGCAGATGCCGATGGGCGGCGGCGGCGGCATGGGCGGCATGGGCGGCATGGACTTCTAAAGCAACGTCGGCTGTTGCCGACTTGCTCTGGAATACCCGCTCCACCGAGCCGACCAAATCTGAAGAGGGCCCCGATTTTCGGGGCCCTTTTTTCGTGTCGGGCGGCGTCGCTTATCTGAGGGGATGCGCCAGCGCGTCACGATGCGCACTCAGGGAGCGACCTTGGAAAGCTGAGCTATTTCAAAGGAAGTTCGCCGATCTGGAAACTTTCTCTGAATTCTCTCCGTAGCTCCCTAGTCGGCTCGACTTTGACTGCCAGCCAGGGAACGCGACGACGATGTCTGATTCAAATTCGCATTTGCATACCTTTTCCCGAAACGCCGCCCCGAAGACCGCTGCCCCCAGGCCCGCCTCTTCGAAGACTGCCTCGCCGAAGGCCGCTGCCGCCAAGAGTGCGGCCCCGATGCGCGACGAGGGCGCCCCGCCGTCCGACGCCGCCAACTTCCGCCGTACGGCCACCCGCGCCGATATTCTCGATGGCGTCTTCGCCGCCTGTCCGGGCGTCTCGCGCAGCCAGGCGCGCGACGTCTTCGAGATGGCCCTCGAGGAAGTGTGTGAGACGCTGAAGCGCGGCGAAAGCGTCAAGCTGCGCTCGTTCGGCCATTTCAACGTCCGCGAGAAGCGCGAGCGGATCGGCCGCAACCCGCGCACCGGCGTCGAGGTGCCGATCAAGCCGCGCCGCGTGCTGACCTTCAAGGCCTCGCCCGTCCTGCTCGACCAGGTGAACGGGCGAGAGACCTCGAGCGAAGACGCCAGCGAGCCCGTGGCCGAGCGCAAGCGCGGGCACTGAGGCTGCGCTGCTGGGCCGCGGGGTTGCGGGTGAAGACTTCGTAACCTCGGGGCGACGCCCTCTTGACGACGTAATTGGCGTTTGGAAGCAGGGACCCGGCCCACAGGAAACGCCTTGATGAAATTGCTCGCCCTTGTGGTGGCGCTGTTCAGCGTCGCGGCCGCCTACGTCGCCCACGCGAGCGGTCACGGTGTCGTCTACCTGCTCGCCGGCTTCAGCTTCCTCGCCGCCCTGGTGACCTTCCGCGCGGCGGAGGGCACCTCGACCTTCCTGCAGATCCTGATCCGCTTTTTCGCGACCGAGGTGGTGATCCTCGGGGCCTGTGTCTGCGTCAGCGCGCTCGGCCACTGGCCGCAGGCGCTCGAGGGCGTGCGGGTGCCGAGCAGCGTCGCGATCACCGTCGCGCTGTTCTGCGTGCTCGCCTACGTGGCGGCCTATATTCCCGTGGCGCGACGCGCTCTGGAGATCGCCGACCGCTACTTCCGCATGGGCGGAACGCTGCGCGTGCCCGGCCTGGGGCTGCAGCTCAGGGAGCGCCACGTCGCTGCGGGAGCCCTGATGTTCCTGGTGCTGATCAACCAGCTCCAGGTCTTCATGGTCGTGAACCTTTCGTTTGTCGGTCGCGCGCTGTTCAATGCGATGCAGGGGTATGACGCACCGTCCTTCTGGAAGGCGATCCTTGTCGACTACCCTCTCTACCTCGTGCCTTACCTCGTCTCGCTCTACATCGAGTTCGTCGTCTCCAACACGCTGTTCATCCGCTGGCGCGAATTCCTGACCGAGGACTATTCCCGCCGCTGGCTCGACAAGCACAATCACTATGGAATGATGCTGGCCGGCGTCGGCACCGATAACCCCGACCAGCGCATCCAGGAGGATGTGCCGCGCTTCATCGACGGTGGCATGTTCGGCGGCCTCGGCATCTACAATCTCTCGATCAATCTGATCTCGCAGCTCTCGTCGCTCGTCGCCTATTCGATCATCCTCTGGACGGCATCGCAGAAGCTGACGTTCCCCGGCACGGGGTTTCATCTGCCCGGCTTCCTGTTCTGGTGCGCGCTCGCCTTCGCGTTGCTCGGCACCGGCGGAACGATGAGCATCGGCCGGCGGCTCGCGACGCTGGCCTTCGCGCGCCAGCATTACGAGGCGAACTACCGCTTCTCGCTGGCCCGTCTGCGCGAGTACAGCGAGCAGATCGCGCTGCTGTTCGGCGAGCGAACCGAGCGGGGCATTCTCTCCGATCGCTTCGTCTCGATCATCCGGAACTTCTATTCGATCGTCTACGTCAAGGCGAACCTCAACGTCTTCCAGAACTTCTTCAACAGCATCAGCAACTACATGCCGCTGATCATCCTTGCACCGTTCTTCTTTGCCAAGATCGTCACGCTCGGCGACATGACGCTGGCGCTGGACGCGTTCGGGATGGTCGCCTCGGCGCTGACCTTCTTCGTCACCTACTACTCGAACCTCGCCGACTTCCGCTCGGTGCTGGCCCGTCTCACCACCTTCGACGCCTCGCTCGAGGCCGGCGCGCCGGCGCCCGAGGTCGCGCATCCGAGCGAGCCGACGCGCGACTTCGTGCTCACCGGCGTGTCGCTCGATCTGCCGGACGGCAAGCCGCTGCTGAAGCCGTTCGACCTGCGGCTCGCCGCCAACGAGAACGTGCTCGTCACCGGGCCATCGGGCTCCGGCAAGTCGACGCTGTTCCGCGCGATCTCCGGCGTGTGGCCCTATGGCGACGGCAAGGTCGCGGCGCCCGCCGGCGCCAAGGTGATGGTGCTGCCGCAAAAGCCCTACCTGCCGATCGGCACGCTCGCGGCCGCCGTTTCCTATCCAGCGTCCATCGGGACGTTCGACGAGGCGACGTTGAAGGGCGTGCTCGCCGACGTCGGCCTCGACAAGCTCGTCGATAAGCTCGGGGTCGACGACAGCTGGACGCAGCGCCTGTCGGGCGGCGAGCAGCAGCGCCTCGCGCTCGCCCGCGCGATCCTCGCCGAGCCCGACTGGCTCCTGCTCGACGAGGCCACGTCCGCGATGGACATCGAGCTTGAACGCAAGATGTACGAGACCATCGCGCGCCGGTTGCCGAAGACGACGATCATCTCGATCGCTCACCGTCCGTCGCTCGCCGACCACCACGAGCGCACCCTCAAGATGGAACCGACCGGCGACGGCCTGTTCGCGCCGCGCGAGACGGAGAAGGTCGCGGCGGAGTAGGGAAGCAAACCTTTTTTGCCACGCTTCGAAAAAGGGCGCGATCTGCCTGCTTCCCTGTGGGAGAAGGAGATCCGGCGCGTCTACAGCATCACTCCCCCGGCAGCCCCAGCGCCGCGGCCACTTCGCGCCATTCCCGTGCGCCAAGCCCGCTCGTCGCCGCGGTGACCGTCTCGCCGGCTGCCAACCGCCGCACGGCGGCGAGCGCGGAGCGCGAGAGCGTCACCGAGCCCAGCCGGTGCTCGAGGAAGGCCTCGTGCGACAGCGGTACCCAGCGCGCCATCACGTCGACCATCGCCTCGGCATAGACGCGGATCTCGTATTGCGCGTGCGCGTCGGCGCGCAGGCGCAGGAAGTTCATCAGGTTGTGGAGGTCGGTCTTCCAGTACCATTGCGTATAGGTCGCGAGCGTCAGGTTGATGCGCGCGAGCTCGCGGGCGAGGCCGTCGCGGTCGGGATCGACGCGGGTGCCGCTCTCGTCCTCGTTCAGCATCCAGGCGTAGCTGTCGTAGGTGCGCTCGCCATCGGCGCGCAGCAGGTCGAGCACGCGCGCCGCCTCGTCGCCCGTCAGCGCGTCGCCGCGACCTTGCCGGTTCGTCGTCGCCTGCGCCTTCAGCTGGTCGGGTGCCGGCAGGTAGAACTCGCGGTCGAGCACGGAATAGCGCGCGGAATATTCGTTCACCGACGCCATGCGGTGGCGGATCCACTGACGCGCGACGAAGATCGGCAGCTTCACGTGCAGCTTGATCTCGGCCATCTCGAACGGCGTCGTGTGCCAGTGCCGCATGAGATAGTTGATGAGGCCGCGGTCCTCCTGGACCTTGCGCGTGCCGCGTCCGTAGGAGACGCGCGCCGCCTGCACCACCGCCGCGTCGTCGCCCATGTAGTCGATCACGCGGACGAAGCCGTGGTCGAGCAGCGGGATCGGCTGGAACAGGATCTCTTCAAGCGCCGGCACGGTCGGGCGCCGCGTCGCCGCTTCGGCGCGCCGGGCCTCCTCGATCTCCTGTCGCTGCGCGTCGCTGAGGGTCATGGGCCACCGTGGCTGGTCGGGCCGGAAGGGTAGGGCAAAAGCCCCGGCGGTGCATCCCGCGCCGGACGCCGTCCCCAGTCCGGGGGGACGCGCCTCAGCGCTCGTCGTCCTCCTCGACGTCGCCGTCGATCAGGCCGGAGACGTCGCCGTCGTCTTCTTCTTCCTCGAGGAAGGTATCATCGTCGTCGGCTGGAGAATCTTCATCGTTGTCGGAATCGTCCTCGGTCGCGGCGGCGGTCACCTTGCCGTCCTCGGTCTGATCGGCATCCTCCAGCGGCACGACCTCGGGGGTGTCCTCGGCCTCGTTGTCGTCGTCATCGGCCGGCGCAGCGCGGCTGGCGCGGGTCGCAGTCGCGCTCGCCACCTCGAAGATGGTGCCGCACTTTGGGCAGGTGATCGGGTTTTTGCTGAGATCGAAGAACTTCGTGCCGCAGTTTTGGCATTGGCGTTTGGTGCCGAGATCGGGTTTCGCCACGGAAAGGACCTTGTGGGGCGGGGGCCGCGCGCGTGGCTCCCCCCGCGATAAAGCGTGGCGGGTCGGTTAGTGGTGGGCGCGGCGTGTGTCAAATCCGAAGTTGCGCCCCTCCTGCGCCCCCACGCGCGCGGCTCGGATGACAGGCCGCGAGCGGCCATGCTACGGCGCGGGCGCACCCTTTTTCCTGTCGTCGCCAGAGGATCGATTTGTCGTCGCACGCGTCCGAGACGAAGCCACTCACCGCCACCGCCGGTACCCCGCTGCGCGGACGGCTGCGGCCGCCCGGCGACAAGTCGATCTCGCACCGCGCGATGATCTTCGGCCTGCTGACCGTCGGCACCACCCGCGTGACCGGCCTGCTCGAGGGCGAGGATGTCATGCGCACGGCGGATGCCGCCCGCGCCCTCGGGGCGACGATCACCCGCGACGGCGACGCCTGGGTCGTGCAGGGCGTCGGCATCGGCACGCTGATGGCGCCGCGCGAGACGCTCGACTTCGGCAACGCCGGCACCGGCTCGCGCCTGATGCTCGGCGTCGTCGGCGGCCATCCGATCCGCGCGTGCTTCGACGGCGACGCCTCGCTGCGCAAGCGGCCGATGCGGCGCATCCTCGATCCGCTGGCGCTGATGGGCGTCCAGGTGATCGAGCAGGCCGACGGCGGCCGCTGCCCGATCATCATCCAGGGTACCGCCGAGCCGACGCCGATCGAGTACCGCACGCCGGTGCCTTCGGCGCAGATCAAGTCGGCGGTTCTGCTCGCCGGGCTCAACTCGCCGGGCCGCACGACCGTCATCGAGAGCGAGGCCTCGCGCGACCACACCGAGAAGATGCTGGCCTTCCTCGGTGCCGATGTCACCGTCGAGCCTTGGGGTGACGCGGGGCGCAAGATCGCGCTGCAGGGGCGCCCAGAGCTCGTGCCGCAGCCGATCGTCGTGCCGGCCGACCCGTCGTCGGCCGCTTTCGCGATCGTCGCCGCGCTGATCGTGCCGGGCTCGGACGTCGTCGTCGAGGGCGTGATGATGAACCCGCTGCGCATCGGCCTGATCACGACATTGCGCGAGATGGGCGCCTCGATCGAGGAGCTCGACCGCCGTGTCGAGGGCGGCGAGGACGTCGCCGACCTGCGCGTGCGCGCCTCGGCGCTCCAAGGCGTCGACGTGCCGGCGGCGCGGGCGCCCTCGATGATCGACGAGTATCCGGTGCTCGCCGTCGCCGCGGCCTTTGCCTCGGGCGAGACGCGGATGAACGGGCTGCACGAGCTGCGGGTGAAGGAATCCGACCGGCTCGAGGCCGTGGCTGCTGGCCTGGCGCAGGCCGGCGTCGACCATGCGATCGAGGGCGACGACCTCGTCGTGCGCGGCGGCGAGGGCCAGGTCGCAGGCGGCGGCCTGGCCGAGACGCACCTCGACCATCGCATCGCGATGAGCTTCCTCTGCCTCGGCCTGGCGTCGCAAAAGCCGATGACGATCGACGATGCGACGATGATCGCGACGAGCTATCCGAGTTTCGCAGCCGACCTCGGCCGGCTCGGAGCGGCCTTCTCGTGATCGTCGCCATCGACGGGCCGGCCGCTTCCGGCAAGGGCACGCTCGCCAAGCGCCTCGCCGAGGCCTACGGCCTGCCGCATCTCGACACCGGTCTTCTCTACCGCGCGACCGCCCGCGCCGTGCTCGATGCCGGCGCGGCGATCGACGACCGCGCCGCCGCCGTGCGCGCGGCGCAGACGCTCGATCCGCTGGCGCTCGACGAGAGGCGCCTGCGCGGCAAGGAGATGGGCGAGGCGGCGTCCGTCGTCGCCGCCGTGCCGGACGTGCGGGCGGCGCTGCTGGCGGCGCAGCGGGCCTTCGCTGCGCGCCCCGGCGGCGCGGTGCTGGACGGGCGCGACATCGGCACCGTGATCTGCCCCGAGGCGCGCGTGAAGATCTTCGTCACCGCGACGCCCGAGGCGCGCGCCGAGCGGCGCTGGCGCGAGCTCGTCGGTCGCGGCGAGGCCGCCGATATGGAAGCCGTTCTCGCCGACATCCGCCGCCGCGACGCGCGCGATTCCGACCGCGCCTCGGCGCCGCTCAAGCCGGCCTTCGACGCCGTCTTCCTCGATACGACCACGCTCGATGTCGAAGCGGCCTTCGCGACCGCGCGCGAGATCGTCGAGGCGCGTCGCGCCAGGGCCGGCTGACGTGACCGGCGCGCCGCCGAAGCTTCCGCCGAAGACGGCGCGGGCGGCCAGCCGCGAGACGTCCTTCATCCGCAAGGGCGTCGCGCGTATCGACCTGCACGACCCCTATTATTTCGCCGTCTCGCTCGACTGGAAGCGGTTCGCGCTGCTGTTCCTGGCGGCCGAGCTGGCGCTGAACTCGTTCTTCGCCGTTCTCTACACGCTGCAGCCCGGCGCGATCGCCAACCAGCCGCATCCGGGGCTCGCCAGCGCGTTCTTCTTCTCGCTCGAGACGCTGGCGACGGTCGGCTACGGCGAGATGTATCCGGGCACGACCTACGGCCACATCGTCTCGAGCATCGAGATCGTCGTCGGCACGGTGTTTACCGCGATCATGACGGGCCTGCTGTTCATTCGCTTCTCGAAGCCGCGGGCAAAAATCTTCTATGCGGACAACCTCGTCGTCGCGCAGCACAACGGCAAGCCGACGCTGATGGTGCGGATCGCCAACGGCCGTAACGCGGTGCTCTCGAACTGCGAGCTGTCGCTCCACATCCTGGTTCGCACGACGACGGAGGAGGGCGTCGCGCACGCCTATGTCATCGAGCTCCCGCTCGTGCGCGATCGCGTGCCGGCCTTCGCCATCCTGTTCACGCTGATGCACGTCATCGACGAGGCGAGCCCGCTGCACGGCTACCATGCCGAGCATGAGGATCTCGACGAGCTGCGCATGTTCCTCAACATTCGCGGGCACGACCCGGCGATCGGCCAGCTGGTCGTCGATTCGCGCTCCTATTTCGGCTCGGACATCCGCTTCGGCATGCGCTACGTCGATGCCGTGCTGCGCGACGACAACAACAGGGTCATCGCCGACTACTCCCGGCTCGGGGCGATGGTCGCCGACCTGCAGCGGTCCGGCGACAGTGTAGGCGGTCTGATCTGAGGCGCCGCTCTTGCCACGGGGCGCCGCCAAGCTAAGGGTGATGTGATGCGTCTCTCCCTGCTCTCGTCGGCGCTCGCCGTCGCTCTCTTGGCTGGTGTCAGCTTGGCCGGTCCCGCCTCTGCCCAGGCGCCGCCGCCGCCGGACGCGCCCCCGCCGGGCGCCAACTACAAACCCGTGGATGCGCCGCTCGACGTCGTGCTCCAGAGCGACACGGTCGCCAACGGCGTCGCCACGACCCGCGACCGCCGCATCTTCCTGCCATTCTCGCGGATCGACGGCAGCGCCGGCCCGCAGGTCGTCGAGTGGAAGGACGGCAAGCCCGTCGCGTTTCCCGATGCAGCCTGGAATGCTTGGAAGCAGGGCGACGACCCGGCCAAGGCCTTCGTGCGGGTGAACGCGCTGCGCATCGGGCCGGAGGGCGCGCTTTGGGTCGTCGACACCGGCGCGCCGGGCATCGAGAAGCCCAAGCTGCCGCACGGGCCGAAGATCGTGAAGCTGGACCTTGCGACCGGCCAGGTGGCGCGCGTCTACGACCTCGACGGCGCGACGAACGAGAAGAGCTTCGTCGACGACATCCGCTTCCACGGGCCGCTCGCCTACATCACCGATGCCGGCGCGCCCGGCGTCATCATCCTCGACCTCGCCTCCGGCGCGACCCGCCGCGTGCTCGACGACGATCCCTCGACCACCGCGCAGCGCCCGATGACGGGCGACGCGCACGTGATGCACGGGCCAGACGGCAAGCCGATCAAGATCCACGCCGACCAGCTCGAAGTGTCGCCGGACGGCAAGTTCTTCTTCTACCAGCCGGCCTCCGGGCCGATGTCGCGCATCGCGACGCGCTACCTCGACGACACCAAGATCGATTCGAAGCAACTCGCCAAGCACGTCTCGACCTTCGCCAAGACGCCCTCGACGGGCGGCACGGCGATCGACGCGGAGGGGACGATCTACGTCAGCGACGTCGACCACCATCGCGTGATGGCGATCAAGGCCGACGGCTCGAAGTCGATCGTCGTCGAGGACAAGCGCCTGCTGTGGGTCGATGCGATGTGGATCGACGCCGCCGGCTACCTCTACATGCCGGCAGCCCAGCTCGACCGGATGGCGCCGTTCAACGACGGCGTCTCGAAGGTGCAGTTCCCGATCTCCATCTACAAGACGAAGATCGGCGTCGGGCCGCCGGCCAGCGACCATCCCTGACTCCGGTGGCCTGATTCCGGTTGCAGGGATCGTTTGTTCGCTTTATGTTCTCTTCTCTAAGAGGGGATGAATCATGGCGCTGGCGACCACCTACATCGTTGTTCCGTTTCTCACCGGCGCGCGCGGCGCCCTGCATCCCGGCGCCCCGCGGCGGACGGCGGTGCGCGGCACGGCGATCGCCATGGCCGACGGGCTGGCGCCGTTCTACGCGGGGGTGATCGTGCTGCGCGACCGCTCTGACGCCGCGGCCGGCGTGTTCCTCGAGCCGCTGCTGGTCTGCGCGATGGGCGACGTGCCGCGCGACCTGCTCTGCCAGCTTGCCGCGTGAGCTACGCGGCCTTCGCGCGCAGGCCGTCGGCGACCGTGTAGGTCGCCTCGGTCTTGCCGGCGATCTCGTCGAGCGAGACGCCGTCGGCCAGCTCGACCAGCACCATCTTGCCCGCGACCTTGTCGATCTCGAACACCCCGAGGTCGGTGATCACCATGTCGATCACGCCCGAGCCGGTGAGCGGCAGGGTGCAGGCGTGCAGCAGCTTCGAGGAGCCGTCCTTGGCGCACTGGTCCATGATGACGATGACGCGCTTGACGCCGGCGACGAGGTCCATCGCGCCGCCCATGCCCTTCACCATCTTGCCGGGGATCATCCAGTTGGCGAGATCGCCGTTCTCTGCCACTTCCATCGCGCCGAGGATCGCGAGGTCGATGTGGCCGCCGCGGATCATCGCGAACGAATCGGCCGAGGAGAAGAAGCTCGTCGACGGCAGCTCGGTGATCGTCTGCTTGCCGGCGTTGATAAGATCGGGGTCCTCCTCGCCCTCATAGGGGAACGGGCCCATGCCGAGCATCCCGTTCTCGCTCTGCAGCTGCACGTGCATGCCGTCGGGGATGTAGTTCGAGACGAGAGTCGGAATACCGATGCCGAGGTTCACATAGAACCCGTCGCGCAGCTCCTTCGCAGCGCGGGCGGCCATCTGTTCGCGTGTCCAGGGCATCTCAGACCTCTTCCTTTGCCTTCGACCAATCCACCCCCGCCTCGAGCTCGGGGAGCAGCACGACGCTCTCCTGCTCGTTGGGGTCGGTGCGGGCGATGACGGCGATCACCGGCTCGCTGTCGCTCCTGTTGTAGGGCAGGTGCGGCACGTCGGCGGCGATATAGACGAAATCGCCGGCCCCGGCGATGGCGTGATGCTCCAGATGCTCGCCCCAGAAGCAGCCCGACACGCCCTTCAGCACGTGGATCGCGGTCTCGTGCGCTTCGTGCTTGTGCGCATGCGCCCGCTCGCCCGGCGCGATCTCGAGCAGCTGCATGTGCAGCGCGCTCGCGCCGACCGCCTCGGCCGAGATCGCGGGGCGGTAGACATGCCCCTGCTTGCCGCGGAACGCCGCGCCCTCGCGCACGACGCGGAAGCCCTCTTTGGCAGATTGGCTCACGCCGCCGCCTTCGTCCGCACCGTGCGCTTCTCGATCGGTTTGTGGAAGCCCGGCACCGCGACCATGCGGTGCACGAAGATGCCCGGCGTGTGGATCGCGTCGCCGTCGAGCGTGCCGTTGTCGACGATCTCCTCGACCTGGACGATCGTCGTCTCGGCGGCGGTCGCCATCGCGGGGTTGAAGTTGCGCGCGGTCTTGCGGAACACGAGGTTGCCCTCGTGGTCGGCCTTCCAGGCGTGGACCAGCGCGACGTCGGCCCGCAGCCAGCTCTCCATCACGTAGGTGTCGCCCTCGAACTCGCGCAGCTCCTTGCCTTCGGCGACGATCGTGCCGACGCCGGTCTTGGTGAAGAAGGCGGGGATGCCGGCGCCGCCGGCGCGGATGCGCTCGGCCAAGGTGCCCTGCGGGTTGAACTCGAGCTCGAGCTCGCCGGAGAGGTATTGGCGCTCGAACAGCTTGTTCTCGCCGACGTAGGACGAGATCATCTTGCGGATCTGCCGCGTCTCCAGCAGCAGCCCGAGGCCGCCGCCGTCGACGCCGGCGTTGTTCGAGATGACGGTGAGATCCTTGACCCCGGTGTCGCGCACCGCCTCGATCAGCACCTGCGGCGTGCCGCAGAGGCCGAAGCCGCCGGCCATGATCGTCATGCCGTCCTTCAGGACGTCGGCGACCGCCGCCTTGGCGTCGGAAAAGACCTTGTTCATGCCGTCACCTCGTTGTTGGCGGGGTGGTACGGCGGCCGCCGAGAGTTGGCAAGCTGGCGGCTAGGGCGCCTCTTCGAAGACCTTCCTGGCGATCTGCAGGCCCGTCATCGCCGGCGGCCAGCCGGCGTAGAAGGCGAGATGCGTGAGCGTCGCCACGATCTCCTCCTTGCTGAGCCCATTCTCCATCGCCTTCTTGAGATGGAAGGGCAGCTCGTTGACGCGGTAGAGCGAGATCAGGCTCGTGATCGTCACCAGGCTGCGGTCGCGCGGCGACAGCGCGGCGTTCTCCCAGACATCGCCGAACAGCACCTTGTCGGTGATCTCGGCGAGATGCGGAGCGACGTCGCCGAAGGCTTTGCGCGCGTTGGTTGGTTCTGTGGACATGAGGGGCTCCTGTTCGTTCAGCGCGGGTCGCGACCCGGCTTCTTGTAGATCGTGTCCGGCTTGCCGAGGATGTCGGGCTCGTAGACGGAGCCGACCCAGTCGCTCGGCGCCACATCCTCGATGCCGACGGAGACCGCGTCGGCGCCGCAGCCGTTCACGCTCATGACGGCCTCGGTGACGCGCTGGGCGAGCGCCGCCTTCTGCACGTCCGTCCGGCCCGCGTACATCTTGATGACCACATGCGGCATCGCCCGTCTCCTTCGCTCAGACTTGTGCTCTCAGCCCTGGCCGTACTGCGCATCGCTGACCTTCTCCAGCCAATCGACCGTCGCGCCGTCGTGCTTTTCCTGCACGGCGATATGGCTCATCGCCGTCGTCGGCGCAGCCATGCCAGTGCTTCTCGCCCGGCGGGAACCAGACGACGTCGCCAGCGCTGATCGCCTCGATCGCGCCGCCCTCGCGCTGCACGCGCCCGCAACCCGCGGTGACGATCAGCGTCTGCCCGAGCGGATGCGTGTGCCACGCCGTGCGCGCGCCGGGCTCGAACGTCACCAGCGCCATCACGACGCGCGCCGGCTCCGGCGGGCTCGCCAGCGGATCGATGCGGACCGCGCCGGTGAAATAGTCCGCAGGACCTGTGCCCGAGGGCTGCGAGCCGCTTCGTTTGATGTCCATCGTGGTCTCCTTGGCGAGCCCCGTTCGTTGGGGTGCACATCTAAGGTGCCGATTGGGCTCTGCAAAGGCACCGGGGGCATCCTCCCCCGTGAAACGGGGGAGGGGGACCGCCGAAGGCGGTGGAGGGGTCTGCCGTCGCTTCAGCCCTTCTCCGTCGAGACCGTATGACTCAAAACCAAATCGAGATGGCGGCAGCCTCCTCCACCATCCTTCGGATGGTTCCCCTCCCCCCGCTTCGCAGGGGAGGATACGCCCCTACTGCTGCGGCTGCGCGGCGAAGACGAGCGTGATGCCGTAGTCGCGGCGGCCGCCCGGCGGCGGTTTGGGGAACGGCGCCGCGCGGCGGATCATCGCCTCGGCCTCGATGTCGAGGTTCGGGTCGCCGCTCGAGACGACGAGCTTCACCATTTCGAGCGAGCCGTCCTCGCCGACGCGGAAGCGCACGCCGGCGTAGCCGGGCACGCCCATGTGGCTGCCCTGCTGCTTCGCTTTGGCGACCTGGCTCAGCACGAGCTGCTGATAGGAGACGGCCTCCGTCCCGTTGTCGCTGGCGCCGGGCAGGGCGACGGCCGCCATCGCGGGCGGCGGATCGTTTTGCGCCTTGTCTGGCGCCGGACGCGGCTGCTCTTGCGCCGGCTTCTGCTGCGCCTGGGCTTCCTGCTGCGGTTGCTCCTGCCGCGGCGGCGCGTGGCGCGCTTGATGTTGATGCGTCGGTTTCGCCGGCCGCTCGACCTTCGGCTTGACCTCCGGCTTCGGCTGCTCGGATCTTTTCTCTTCGGCCTTGGGCTTCTCTTCCGCCTTCTTTGCCTCGGGCTTGGCCTTCTGATCCGGGCTGCCCTGCTGCGAGGCAGGGTTGGACTTGCGCCCGTCCGCCTTGGCCTTCTCGTCCCCCGGCTGCAGCGGCACAGGCTTGGGGGCCTCCTTCGCCTCCGGCTTGGGCTTCGGCTGCTCGGGCATCTCGCGCACCAGCTCGACCGTGATCTCGGCCGGCGGCGTCGGGGGCGGCGACGACCGCCAGTACAGCACCAGAAGCAGCGCGACGTGGGCGCCGACGACGAAGCCGATGACGAAGCGCGTCAGGCGCTTGCGGGGTGGCGGCGGCAGGTCGGGCACCGCCTGCGGCGCCTTGGCGAACGCGGCGGCCCAGGCCGCGACGGCACCGTCGTCCGGCGCCAGCAGGCGCGTGACGCCAGCGCGCAGCCGTGTCGAGATCACATGGAAGCGGGCCTGCAGGCGCGCGACCAGCGTCACCTCGGACCCCGGCGACGACGGGCCGCCGACCCCGACATCCGCCGCGCTCATCGTGCGGCGGCTTGCGTCTTGAACGTGAAGTTGGCGTCGAAGACGCGCTGCGCGCCCTGCGGCGGCGCCGGGAACGGCGCGGCGCGATGGACGATGTCGAGTGCCTCGGCGTCGAGCTCGGCGACGCCGCTCCTGTGCACCAGCTCGACGTCGACGAGTTGACCCGCCGCATCGATGTTGAAATGCACGGCCGCGGTGCCGGGCAGGGACCACTTGCCGCCGATGCCCTTGGCCTTGGCGAGTGCGCTGAACACGATCTCCTGGTAGCTCGTCGCCTCGCCCTGGCCGTCGGCCGAGGCGGGCAGCGCGACGGCCTGGAACGAGTCAGGCAGCGGGCCGAGCCCGGTGTCGCGCATCGGCGCCGGCTGCTGCGCCGCCGCGGCCTCGGCGGCGCGGGCGGCCTGCAACTGTGCCTGCTCGGACTTGAGGCTCTCCAGCTCCTGCTGCAGAGCCGCCAGCTTCTGCTCCTTCGCCGCCTCGTCCGCCGCTTGCTGCGGGGGCGGCGCTTTCGGGGCGGCCTGCTGCTGGGGCGGCTGCTCGGCCTTGACGGGCGCGGGCTTCGGCTCGGGTTTGGGCGGCTCGAGCTTGGCCGGCTCGACCTTCGGCTCCGGCTTTGCGGTCTCCGGTTTGGCGGCCTCTGGTTTGGCGGCCTCCGGCTTGGGCTTCTCGAGCTTGGCCAGTTCGAGATCCGGCACCTTCGCGAACTCGAGCTTCTTCTCGACCGGCTTCGGCACCTCCTGGACGATCTCGACCGAGATCTCCTGCGTCGACGGTGGCGGCGGCTTGGTGTCGAATGCCGCGCCCGCGAGAATCGCGAGGTGGCCGGCAAGCGAAGCGAGCGCGACCAGGCCCATCGTGGTCGAGAGGCGCCGCGGGGACAGGCTTGCGCCGCCCCACCGCTCCTCGGCCCGAGGCCGGATCGTCGCGCTGGTCATTCGGCCGCGAGCCGGAGGGGTGCGCTGGCGCGGAACTTGGCCAGGAGCGTCGCCTCCTGGGCCTTGGCGGCGGCGTGCGCCGCCTCCTTCACGTGGCCGAAGCCGCGGATCTTCTGCGGCAGCTCGGCGAGCGCGACGGCGGTGTCGACGGTGTCGGGCGAAAGCGCGGTGAAGATCTCGTCCATCAGCGTCTCGTAGGCGACGATCATGGCGCGCTCGGTACGGCGCTCCTCGCTGCGACCAAAAAGATCGAAGGTGGTGCCGCGAAGTCGCTTGCCCTTGGCGAGCAGCGGAAACAGCCGTGCCATCCAAGGCCCGAACTTGCTCTTGGTCGGGCGCCCCTGCGCGTCGCGGCGGCCGAGGACCGGCGGCGCGAGGTGATAGGTGACGGAAAGGTCGCCGTCGAAGCTCTCGGCGAGCTGGCGCGCGAAGGTGCCGTTGGCGTAGAGCCGCGCGACCTCGTACTCGTCCTTGATCGCGAGCAGCTTGAAATAGCTCTTGGCAACCGCCTCGGCGAAGCGCGTGCCGCCCGGCGCATGGGTCCGCTCGGCGGCGGTGGCCCGCTCGACGAACGTGCGGTAGCGCGCGGCGTAGGCGGCGTCCTGGTAGGCGGTGAGCTGGGTGACGCGGCGCGCGACCATCTCTTCGAGCGTGCGGGCCGGCGCCTCGCGGCGCGCGGCCGGCAACGCGGCCGCGACCATCGCAGCGACCGCGTCGGGGAAGGCGGCGGCGCGGCGGCCGAGCGCGAAGGCGCGGCGGTTCATGTCGACCGCCTCGCCGTTGAGCGCGATGGCGCGGTCGATCGAGGTCTCGCCAAGCGGCAGGAGGCCGGACTGCCAGGCGAAGCCGAGCATGATCATGTTGGCGGCGAGCGAGGTGCCGAGCAGCGTCGTCGCCAGATTCGTCGCGTCGAGGAAGCGCGCGGCGGAGCCGGCCGCGTCGGTGAGCTGCTTCTTCAGGCGCGCCTGCGGTAGCACGAAATCGGGCCGGCGGGTGATCTCGCCGGGGTAGAGCGCGGCGACGTTGGCGACGAGCGCGGTGTCGTTCTTGCGGATCGCGGCGACGACCTTCTTGGAGGCCGCGGCGACGAGGTCGCAGCCGAGCACCAGGTCGGCCTCCTCGGCGGCGACGCGGATCGCCGAGATGTCGGCCGGGCTCTCGGCGAGCTTCACGTGGGTGAGGACGACGCCGCCCTTCTGGGCGAGGCCGGCCATGTCCATGACGCCGGCGCCCTTGCCCTCGAGGTGCGCGGCCATGCCCATGATCGCGCCGAGCGTGACGACGCCGGTGCCGCCGGTGCCGGCGAGGATGATCGAGAAGGGCCGGGTGGCGAGCGGCGCCGGCACGGCGCGCGGCGGCAGCGCGGGCAGGCCGTCGAGCGTCGCGGGCGCGGCCTTGCGCGGGCTCGCGCCCTTCACGGTGACGATCGCCGGGCAGAAGCCGCTGACGCAGGTGAGGTCGCGGTTGCAAGCGGTCTGGTCGATGGTGCGCTTGCGACCGAGCTCGGTCTCGATCGGCTGCACGGAGACGCAGTTCGAGGTCTTGCCGCAATCGCCGCAGCCCTCGCACACCGCCTCGTTGATGACGACGCGGACGTCGGGCTCGCGGTCGAGGCCCTTCTTGCGGCGGTGGCGCTTCAGCGAGGCGCAGACCTGATCGTAGATCAGGACCGTCGTGCCGGGCACCGTCGCGAGGCGCTTCTGCACCGCGTCGAGGTCCTCGCGGGCGTCGACACTGGTGCCGGCCGGCCAGACGATGCTCTTGGGATATTTCGCCGGATCGTCGGCGACGATCGCGATCGCCGCGACGCCCTCGGCCGCGCATTGGGCGGCGATGCGATCGACGGTGAGGCCGCCCTCGATCGTCTGGCCGCCGGTCATCGCGACGGCGTCGTTGAAGAGGATCTTGTAGGTGATGTTGGTCTTCGCCGCGACCGCCCAGCGGATCGCCAGCGTGCCCGAGTGGTTGTAGGTGCCGTCGCCGAGGTTCTGGAAGACGTGGCCGCGCGTCGAGAAGGCCGATTCACCGATCCAGTTCGCACCCTCGCCACCCATGTGGGTGAAGCCCTCGGTCGCGCGGTCCATGCCCTGGACCATGTAATGGCAGCCGATGCCGGCATAGGCGCGGGCGCCCTCTGGGACCTTGGTCGAGGAATTGTGCGGGCAGCCCGAGCAGAAGTGCGGCGTGCGCAGGGCGCCGTCGACGCGGATGCCGGCCTGCAGTTGGGCGGACTCGAGCCGGGCGACGCGCGCGGCGAGCTCCTCGTTCGGCGCGTAGCGCAGGATGCGGTGGCCGATCGCGATGGCGATCTCGTTGGTGTCGAGCGCGCCATGCGGCGGAAACAGCGGCGCGCCGGTCTCGTCCTTCTTGCCGATACAGGTCGGGCGGACCGCGTAATCGTAGAGCTGCTCGCGCACCTGCGTCTCGATCAGCGAGCGCTTCTCCTCGACGACCATGAGCGTCTCGAGGCCCTCGGCGAAGGCGCGCAGGCCCTGCGGCTCGACGGGCCAGGGGCAGGCGAGCTTGTCAAGGCGCAGTCCGAAGGTCGAGGCCTTGACCTCGTCGATGCCGAGCACGTCGAGCGCCTGGCGGACATCGAGATAGGCCTTGCCGGTCGAGACGATGCCGAGCCGCGGCTTGAGGCCGCCGGACAGGATCGTCGTGTTGAGCTTGTTGGCGCGCAGGAAGGCGAGGATCGCCGCGTGCTTGTGGCGGGTGAGGCGCAGGTCCTGGTCGAGGATGATGTCGCGCGGGCGGATGTTCAGGCCGCCGGCCGGCATGATGAAATCGATCGGCAGGATCGGCGACGGCCGGTCCAGCGAGGCCTCGATCGAAGCGGTCGATTCGACCGTGTCCTTGACGCATTTGATGCCGGTCCAGGTGCCGGTGAACCGGCTCATCGCGATGCCGAGCAGGCCGTAGTCGATGATCTCCTGCACGCCGGCGGGCGACAGCACCGGCATCATCATGTCGGCGAAGACGAACTCGCTCTGGTGCGCGGTCGAGGAGGATTCGGCGATGTGGTCGTCGCCCATCAGCGCCAGCACGCCGCCGAGCGGCGAGGTGCCGGCGAGGTTGGCGTGGCGCAGCACGTCGCCGGAGCGATCGACCCCGGGGCCCTTGCCGTACCAGAGCGAGAACACGCCGTCGTACTTGCCGTCGCCGCGCATCTCGGCCTGCTGCGCACCCCAGACGGCGGTGGCGGCGAGGTCCTCGTTGAGGCCGGGCTCGAAGCGAACGTCGGCGGCCTCAAGCAGCGCCTTGGCGGAAGCGAGCTGGGCGTCGAGCCGGCCGAGCGGCGAGCCGCGATAACCCGAGACGAAGCCGGCCGTCCGGTGGCCGGCGCGCCGGTCGAGCTCGCGCTGCATCAGCAGCGTGCGCACGACCGCCTGGGCGCCGGAGACGAAGACGCGGTCCTTGGTGAGATCGAACTTGTCGGCCAGCGTGGTCTTGCCGAGGTCCGGAGCCGTCGTCGGCACCGCGCGCAGGACATGCGAGGCGGGGCGTAGCGCTCTACGGACATGGTCGGCGAGGCGATCGCTCATACGGCGCTTCCGAGGGATGTGGCATGTGTCGGCGCGACGGCGGTCCGCGCGGCGACGAGAGAGAGTTCGTGGGACAACATACGGATGGGCGGCCCCCTTACCGCTCGCCCGATGGACGAGGATTAGGCTGGTGCCTCGGGCAAGACCATGGCGGCCGCGCTCACCTTTTGTTGCCGAACCTATCAGTTCTTTAACCAGTCGAAGCCCGCTGCCGGCGTGCTCGCTTTCGCGTTGCGGACCGGCTAGAGGCCCAATTCCTTCTGGTGCAGGCACGGAAAGGGGTGCGTTTGACGCTGTCGCTCGTGGTCGCGGGGCTCGCGGCGCTCTGGTGGGTCGCGGCGCTCGCCACCTTCGCGGCTTCGCTTTTCGGCGCACTGTTGCAGCCGCGCATCCAGCGCCGGCGCGCCACGGCAGGCGAGATACCGCCGGTCTCGCTGCTGCTGCCGGTGAAGCTCGTCGATCCCGGCTTTTTGCGCGCGCAGGCCTCCGCCTTCGCGCAGGACCTGCCGCCCTACGAGGTCATCGTCGCGGCGGCGGAGCGCGATACGCCGGCGGTCGAAACGATGCGCGAGCTCGCTGGGCAGGGCCGCGTTCCCGCCCGCGTGCTCGAAGCGCCGGGGATCAGCGCGGTCAGCCCGAAGCTCGACAATCTCGCGGCGGCGCTCGAGGCGGCTGCGCACGACGTGGTGGTCACCAAGGATTCCAACATCACCTTCTCGCCCGACACGGCGCGGGTGATGCTGCGCAGCCTCGTCGACGGCGTCGGCATGGTTTGCGCGGTGCCGGTCGCGGTGCGTGCCGACAGCGTCGCCGGGGCGATCGAGGCGATCCTCATCAACCGCGACGCGCGGCTGCTGCTGACCGCCTCGGCGCTCGGCAAGGGCTTCGGCGTCGGCAAGGTGATGATCTTCCGCCGCTCCGACCTTCTGCGCGCGGGCGGCGTCGAGGCCATGCGCTACACGATCGCGGAAGACTCGGCGCTGTCGAAAGGGCTGGCGGCGATCGGCCTGCGCACCGTCTTCGCCGAGAACACGGTCGACCAGGAGATCGGCGCGCGCTCGCTCGCGGCGGTTTATGGGCGGCAGGCGCGCTGGGCGGTGATCCGCCGCGCCGAGGAGCCCGGCACCTTCGCCTTCGAGCCCGTCGCCTGCCCGCTGCCGGCCGCCTGCGCCGCCGCGCTCGCCGCGCCGCTGGTGGGCGTACCCGGCTGGGCGGGCTTCGCGCTGACGCTCGCCGGCTGGTACGCGATCGAGGTCGCCGTCACCGCGCTGAAGCGCTGGGAGCTGCGCCCGTGGACGCCGCTCGCCTTTCTCGGCCGCGACGCGGTGCTGCTGACGGCCTGGGCGCGGGCGTGGTTCACGCGCGAGGTCACCTGGGCCGGGGGGCGTCGCGACGTGCGCGACATGCTGAGGCGGGCGGAGCCATGAGCGCGGTTTTGCCGACGAGCCGGCAAGTGTAGACTGGGCGCTCTGCCGATAGGCAACCGAACATGCCGCGCCATTGAAAATCACATGGGACGAGGCGAAGCGTCGAGCCAATCTCGACAAGCATGGGCTGGACCTCTCCGAGGTCACCCCGTCGATCTTCGGTTCCGGTATCGTCCAGGTCGCGAAAGGCGGACGCTTCAAGGTCGTCGGCCATGTGAAGGGTCGTCCGGTCGCCATGATATTCAAGCCGTTGGGCTCCGAGGCCATCGCCGTGATAAGCTTGCGTCCGGCCAGCACGAAAGAGCGAAAGCTTCTATGACGAAGGATCGCGGCTACACCGACGAGGACATGCGGGAGGTCGCCGACAATCCCGAATGGACCGACGAGGAGCTCGCCACGGCGAAGCCTCTGGAGCATTTCCTGCCGGAGCTCGCCGCCTCTTTGGCGCGCACCCGAGCCCGGCGGTCACCTCCGAGGGCGAAGGTTACGCTCGATCTCGACAAGGCCGTGGTCGACCATTTCCGATCGACGGGCAAAGGTTGGGAATCTCGAATGGGCGACGTCCTGAGAAAGGCTGCCGGCCTTTAGAGCCGCTGCCGGAGTACCCCACGGCTCGTGAAGCTCAGATAGGTCACCATGAACGCCTATATCGCCCTTATTCACAAGGAGCCGGATTCCGACTTCGGGGTCCCGTTTCCCGACCTTCCCGGCTGTGTCACGGCTGGATCGACGCTGGACGAGGCCCGCGCCTTCGCATCGGAAGCGCTCGCGCTGCATCTCGAGGGGCTCGCCGACGGTTGCGAGGCCGTCCCGTCGGCCTCGACGTTCGAGGCGATCATGGCCGATCCGTTGAGCCGGGGCGCCCTCGCCGTCCTGATCGACGCGCCTGAAACCGCCGCCGTCGGCTGAAGGTGCCCACCTCGAGTGCTGCGAAGGCGGCACCGCCGCTCGCGCGACCTATATGAGGGCGACATTACGCGAGGAGCCGAGATGACCGATTCGACCTACACCCCGCCCAAGGTCTGGACCTGGAACGAGGGCGACGGCAACGGCGGGCAGTTTTCCGGCATCAACCGGCCGACCGCAGGCCCGCGGCAGGACAAGGAGCTGCCGGTCGGCAAGCATCCGTTCCAGCTCTACTCGCTGGCGACCCCGAACGGGGTCAAGGTCGGCGTCATGTTCGAGGAGCTGCTGGCCGCCGGCAACAAGGGCGCCGAATATGACGCCTGGCCGATCAAGATCGACGGCGAGCAGTTCGGCTCGGGCTTCGTCGAGGTGAACCCCAACTCGAAGATCCCGGCGCTCGTCGATCGCAGTGGACCCAAGCCGATCCACCTCTTCGAGTCCGGCGCGATCCTGCTGCATCTGGCGGAAAAGTTCGGCGCCTTCCTGCCGACCGAGCCCGCGGCGCGCGCGGCGTGCCTCTCGTGGCTTTTCTGGCAGATGGGCTCGGCGCCC
This sequence comes from Beijerinckiaceae bacterium, assembly GCA_965277735.1. GTDB lineage: Bacteria > Pseudomonadota > Alphaproteobacteria > Rhizobiales > Beijerinckiaceae > RH-AL1. The sequence continues at coordinate 785,348 of CBDIDO010000002.1, read as the reverse complement.
TACCTCGGCGGCGGCTTCGGGCATTTCTACGCCTACGCGCCGATCAAGATCGAATACGCGATCAACCGCTTCGCGATGGAGGCCAAGCGCCAGCTTGCCGTGCTCGACCGTCGCCTCGCCGAGAGCGAGTACTTGGCCGGGTCTGAGTACACGATCGCCGATATCGCCGTGTGGCCCTGGTACGGCACACTGGCGCAGGGCAAGGTCTACGACGCGGGCGAGTTCCTGGCGGTGCAGGAGTACACGAACGTCCAGCGCTGGACCGCCGCGATCGCGGCGCGGCCGGCGGTGCAGCGGGGCCGCAAGGTCAACCGCCTGTTCGGGCCGCCGGAGGACCAGCTGCACGAGCGGCACGATGCGAGCGACTTCGAGACCAGGACGCAGGACAAGCTGGAAGCAGCGAAGTAGGAGCGCGAATCCTTCTCCCGTCTCGATGGGAGAAGGAAGAGCCCGGCGTCAGCGCCGTTTGCGGCGCTCCGCCGTGCCGAACACGAAGTCCCAGTACGGCGCGCTGACCCCGAAGCCTTTGTCGTGGTCGCGGAAGTGATGCATCAGGTGCAGGCGGCGCAGCGTCAGGCCGAGCTTGGTCGTCGGCGTGGCGTGGTGCGTGTAGTAATGCACCATGTCGTAGGTGAGGTAGCCGGTCACGAAGCCGGCGAGCGTCGGGTAGCGGTAGGTTGCCCCGAACAGCAGCGTGCCGACGAACCACGCGATGATCATGATCGGGCCCGACAGCAGGATCGGCATCACGAGCCGCAGCGGGTCGTTGGGGTGATCGTGGTGGACGCCGTGAATCAGGAAATGCATGCGCTTGCCGAATTCGCCGGGGAATTCCCAGTGGAACAGGTAGCGGTGGCCGAAATACTCGATCAGCGTCCAGATCGCATAGCCGAGCGCGAAGAGACCGATGGCCGGAACGGGCGCGACGAGGCGGAACGACACGACACCCAGCGCGACGATGATCGGGACATAGACAAAGAGCGGCACCGACCAGTGCACGCGCGACAGCTTGTCGAGAAGCGCGTTCTCGAACAGCCGCGGCGATGCCGACAGCCGCTCCGCCTCGTTCGCAAAGCCGTGGTCGACAGCCGTCATGTCGTTGGAGCCCCCGTGATCGATCGGCGCGATCTATGCGGGCGTCACCGCGCGCCGCAAGTCACATCGCGCAACACTGTCTTGCAAATGGGGCGCCGTCGCGACGGGCGTGGCCGGTGGGTTCAGCCTCGCGTCGCGCTGTCTGGCGCGAACGCGGGGGCGCCGGCGCGGTCGATCGTGGTGCGTCCGAACAGGCTGGCGAGCAGCTCGACGATCGTCAACGCGCTTTGGCCGCGCACGTCGAGGAACGGGTTCATCTCGACGACGTCGAGCGAGCCGACGAGGCCCGATTCGTGCAACATCTCCATCACGAGATGCGCCTCGCGGTAGGTCGCGCCGCCGGGCACGGTGGTGCCGACGCCCGGCGCCACCGAGGGATCGAGGAAGTCGACGTCGAAGCTCAGGTGCAGGAGGCCGTCGCGCGCCGCCACGCGGTCGAGGATGCGGCGCAGCGGCGCGACCACGCCCTCCTCGTCGATGCGGCGCATATCGACGACGTCGATGTCGAGCGCGCGGATCAACTCGCGCTCGCCGGGATCGACCGAGCGGATGCCGAACATCGAGAGGTTCTTGGGATCGAGCCGGGCCAGCGGCCGGGCGAAGGCGTCGCCGAAGCCGGGCTGGCCGGTCAGCGCCGCGAGCGGCATGCCGTGCAAATTGCCGCTCGGCGAGGTCGCCGGCGTATTGATGTCGGCGTGTGCATCGAGCCACAGCACGAAAAGCTCGCGGCCCTGCGCCGCGCAATGGCGTGCAACGCCGTCGATCGAGCCGATCGACAGGCAATGGTCGCCGCCGAGCACGATCGGCAGGCTGTCATCGGCGAGCGCGGCTTCGACCGCATCGGCCAGCGCGCGCGTCCAGGCCACCACCTCGCCGAGGTTGTGGGCATTGGCGAAGGGGCCCATGGTCGCGGGCGGCGGCGCGGCGATGTCGCCGTGGTCGCGCACCTGCAGGCCGAGCTGTGCCAGCGTCGCGGCGAGCCCCGCCGTCCGCAGGAACGCCGGGCCGATCGCCGGGCCGGGCTCGTGCGTGCCGAGGTCGATGGGAGCGCCGATGAGGGCGACCTTGCGCGCGGCCAATGGCTGCCTCCGCTCTGGTGATGGCTTTCCCTGATATTCGCCGGTGCGCGTCGCATCAAGGGTGGGACGAGACGGCGTAATCCTTGCAATTGCAAGTAGAAGCAAGCGCCGCGTTGTTTAAAAATATTCCTAGCTGTAAATCGTACGAATTCTTTTCTTGTGGAATGCATACTTGCGTGAGCAACGCGGCGTCGCGGGCACGACCGGCATGCTGCAGTCGGGCATCCCGGAAGATGCGTTCGCGGCGTTTGCGACCTACCAGCTGCAGGTGCCCGGCGCGCTCGGCGGCCTGCAGGTCGGCGGCGGCGTCCGCTACACGGGCAAGAGCTTTGCCGACGACGAGAACACCGGCGTCAACACGTCGGTGGCGCTGTTCGACGCGCTGGTGGCCTACGACTTCGTCAAGCTCGACCCGCGCTTCAATGGCGTGCGCGCCCAGGTCAACGCGACCAACGTCTTCAACCGCTACTACACGACCTGTATCGAGGGTGATTGCTACCGCGGGCAGCCGGCACAGGTGATCGGCTCGCTGATCTACCGGTGGTGATCACGAAACTGTTGCCGGGACAGCGCAGTCACGGTCTCGGCGCAAACGGGTGAGACGACGCGACGGCAAGCTGCCGTATAATGCGGCAGGGTTGTCGGGGTAGGTCGTCCCACATAGGTGCGCGTCAGCTATATGCTCTCGGCGTCGCGATCTGCGTATCGCAGGCGCCGGGGCTTTGTCGTGCCGAAACGATGTCGGACGCCTTGGCACGCGCCTATCGCGGCAATCCGCTGCTGAACGCCCAGCGCGCAGCCACCCGCGCGGCCGACGAAGGCGTTTCCAAGGCCGTCTCCGGCTATCGGCCGAAGATCAAGGGCGACGGGTACGTCGGCGTCGACGACGAGGACGTCAAGGGGCGCCGCACGGCCGACCTGCCGCGCTCGGGCACCTATTTTCCGCGCGACGGCGAGCTCACGGTCACGGAAAACCTGTTCGACGGCAACCGCACGACGAACAAGGTGCGCCGCTCCGAGTCGCTCGATTTCGCTTCGCGCGAGACGCTGCGCGAGAGCGAGCAGGAGACGCTGCTCGCCGGCGCGACCGCCTACATGGACGTGCTCCGCGACATCGCCCTGCTGGCGCTCGCGCGCAACGAGATCATGGTGCTCGAATTCGAGCTGCGCGGCGCCCGCGCCCGCTACCGCGCCAAAGAGGTGACCTTCACCGATGTCGCGGAAGTGTCGACGAGCCTGGCCCAGGGCCGGACGCGCTTCGCGCGGGCGGAGGCCACGCTGGAGGCGAGCATGGCGACCTTTCGACGGGTGGTCGGCACCCCGCCGGCGCGGCTCGAGGCGGCGCGTCCGGTCGACGGGCTGGTGCCGCCCACGCTGCGCGATGCCGTCGCCCTAGGCCTCGAGGAGCATCCGCGCATCGCGCAGGCGCTGCACGACGCCGATGCAGCGGAGACGGCGGTCCACGTCGCGGAGGGCGCGTTGCTGCCGACGGTCGATTTCGTCGGCAAGGCCGACCGCTCGCAGCAGCGCGGGTCGCCGAGCAACGATCGCACGGACCTCGACGCGCGGCTCCGCGCGAGCGTGCCGATCTATGATGGCGGGGTCACCTATTCGGAGATCCGCAAGGCGAAGGAGCAGGCCGGAGGGGCGCGGCTCAAGGCGGATTCGATCCGCGATCAGGTGCGCGCCGGCATCATGACGAGCTGGGGTCAGCTCGAGGCGGCGAAGGCGCTGATCTTCTCGGCGAAGACCTCGGTCACCTCCTCCGAGGTGGCGCTCACCGACGTCCGCGCCGAGGCGAGCATGGGGCAGCGCACGACCTACGACGTGCTGTTGGCGATCCAGGCCCTCTTCGCGGCGCGAACCACGCTCGTCTCGGCGCAACACGACCGGGTCGTCGCGAGCTACGAGATGGCGGCCGCGACGGGGCGCTTGGCCGCGACCAAGCTGGGGCTCGCCGTGACGCCCTACGATCCGACGCTGCATTACGCGCAGGTCAAGGATAAATGGATCGGGATGCGCACGCCGGACGGGCGCTGAACCCAGGCGCTGTCCCTATTAATAAGTCTAAGGTTAACCAGCCGTTAACTTATTGGGCGCGATTGTGACTTGATTCGCGCCGTCGCCCCCGGACCGCGCGCTTCGAGGGTTGGGCCACATGACCTTCAGATCGCTTGCCGGCACACGCGACCTCTACGGCGTCGCCAAGACGCTTCGAAAACTCTACCCGCCCGAGCACGAGCCGAGCCTGGCCATCGAGCGGGCGCTGGAGGCCATCGCGTTCCTCGAGGCCCATCGCGCAAAGCGCACGCGCCGCCCGGTGCTCGCCTCGGTCGCCTAAGCTTTCGGGTCGCCTGGGCTTTCGGGTCGCCTGCCCCATACCCCTGACACATTACCGCGTCATCGGGGCGCCATGGCCTGCCGCTTGCTACTCAAGCAGGCGGGATGTCCGGCCGTCCATCGGCCGCAGTGGCGAGGAGCGTGCTTTTGGCGGGGCCGATCGGTTTCAACGAGATGATGTCGGGGAGCGACACGCGGCTCGCCTACGAGCGGATCGCCCGCTGGCTCGCCGACACGTCGAAGGACTATTTCACGACGCGGCGCGGCCACGCTGAGATGATGTTCCGCCGGATCGGCATCACCTTCAACGTCTACGGCGACAAGGACGCGACCGAGCGCCTCATCCCGTTCGACATCATCCCCCGGGTCATCCAGCGCAGCGAGTGGAACCGGCTCGAGGCCGGGCTCGTCCAGCGCGTCAAGGCGCTCAACGCCTTCCTCGCCGACGTCTACGGCAAGCAGGAGATCCTGCGCGCCGGGATCGTGCCGCGCGAGCTGATCGAGCAAAATCCGGCATTCCGCCGCGAGATGGTCGGCGTCAAGGTCCCGCACGACGTCTACGTCCACATCGCCGGCATCGACGTGGTGCGCATCGACTCGGAGGACTTCTACGTCCTCGAGGACAACGTGCGCACGCCATCCGGCGTCTCCTACATGCTGGAGAACCGCGAGGTCATGATGCGCGTCGCGCCGGACCTCTTCGCCGAACACCGCGTGGCGCCGGTCGAGAACTACCCCGACGCGCTGCTCGGCACGCTGCGCTCGGTGAACCCGGACATGAGCCGCGAGCCGACGATCGCGGTGCTGACGCCGGGGCCGTTCAACAGCGCCTATTACGAGCACTCGTTCCTGGCCGACAAGCTCGGCGTCGAGCTCGTCGAGGGGCGCGATCTCATCGTCGACAACGACACCGTCTACATGCGCACGACCGAGGGGCCGAAGCGCGTCGACGTCATCTACCGCCGCATCGACGACGACTTTCTCGATCCCGAGTTCTTCAAGCCGGAGAGCATCCTCGGCGTGCCCGGCATCATGCGGGCTTATCAGGCGGGCAACATCACGATCGCCAACGCGGTCGGCACGGGCATCGCCGACGACAAGGCGATCTACACGTTCATGCCGGAGATCATCGAGTTCTACCTCGGCGAGCCGATGAAGCTGAAGAACGTCCAGACCTGGCGCTGCCGCGAGGCCGACAGCTTGAAGTACGTGCTCGACAACCTCGGCGATCTCGTCGTCAAGGAGGTCAACGGCTCGGGCGGCTACGGCATGCTCGTCGGCCCGCACGCGACGAAGGAGCAGATCGAAACCTTCGCCGGCAAGCTGAAGGACGATCCGGCGAACTTCATCGCCCAGCCGACCTTGGCGCTGTCGACCTGCCCCACCTATTTCGACAGCGGCGTCGCACCGCGCCACGTCGATCTGAGGCCGTTCGTGCTGAGCGGGTCGGACGGCGTGCGCGTCGTGCCGGGCGGCCTCACCCGCGTCGCCTTGAAAGAAGGCTCGCTGGTCGTCAACTCGAGCCAGGGCGGCGGCACCAAGGACACCTGGATCGTCGACGATGCCGACGGCTCCGGCCCCGGCCTCGCCAGCGACCTGCCGATCGCGCACCCGATCGATGGGCGCGCGGCGCGGCCCGACTTCGAAGGCCAGAGCCAAAACCAAACTCAGGGATCGTAGAGTTACATGCTGGCACGCACGGCCGACGCGATCTACTGGGTCTCGCGCTACATGGAGCGCGCCGACTTCCTCGCCCGCATCATCCAGGCGACGCAGCGGCTCGCCGGCTTGCCGACGGCCTACGCCAACGTCGGCCCCTCGGGCGGCCGCGGACAGGGGACCGAGTGGGACTCGACGCTCGAGGCGTCGGGCGCCGCCGAGGGCTTCCACAAGACCGGCGGCGTCGTCAACGAGAAGAACGTCGTCGAATATCTCGCGTTCTCGACCGACAACCCGACATCGATCCGCAATTGCATCGCCTCGGCGCGCGCCAACGCGCGCTCGATCCGCGTCGCGCTGACCACCGAGATGTGGGAGGCGATCAACGGCGCCTGGTTCGAGCTCATACGGTTCGAGCAGCTGCATGCGCGCGACGCGTCGCTGACCCGCGAGGAGCTGACGCGCTTCCTCGACTTCGTGAACAAGACCTCGCTCGACTTCGACGGCTGCGCCTATCGCACGATGCTGCGCAACGACGCCTATTGGTTCTCGCGCGTCGGCGTCTATCTCGAGCGCGCCGACAACACCGCGCGCATCCTCGACGTGAAATACAACGTGCTGCTGCCCGAGTCGGAGGTGGTCGGCGGCTCGCTCGACTATTTCCAGTGGACCGCGATCCTACGTGCCGTCTCGGCGCTCACGGCCTACCATTGGGTCTATCGCCAGAGCATCAAGCCGTGGCTCGTCGCCGATCTCCTGATCCTCAAGCCCGACATGCCGCGCTCGCTGATCGCCTGCTACGACAATCTCGTCTACTTCCTCGATCACCTCGGCCGCGCCTACGGCCGCCAAGGCCAGGCGCAGCGCGAGGCGCGCGAGATGTACGAGCGGCTGCAGAAAGCGTCGACGCGCGAGATCTTCCAGTCCGGCCTGCACGAGTTCATCACCGGCTTCGTGGAAGAGAACCACAAGCTCGGCGAGACGATCGGCGTGCAGTACCTGGCGCTGCTGGCGTAGGAACGCGGCCTAACTGAGCGATGTAGAAGACGCCGACCCGCAGCAGCCGCCTCCCTGGCCCTGACGTTCGAGCTGGATGGGCGGGCAGGGCACCGAGCCGTAGGAGCAGAACACGCAGCAATCTCCCGGCTTCGGGCGGAGCAAAGTGCGGCACCCCTCGCAGTCATAGAAGAACTGGCAAGCGTCGGTGGGCATGACCTCGATCTTTTGGTGATGACAATCCGGGCAGGTGATCTCGGATCGAAGTTCGGGCGGTTTGTGTGGAGGGGTTGTGTCGGTCATGGCGATACCGTCATCAGCTTCGGCAGCCTCCTAATCGCGCGCCGGCGCCTCGCTCTGCGCCTTCAGCGACTTCGGCGTCCGCTTGAAGCTCTCGCTGCGGCCGAAGGCGGTCTTCAGGATCGAGGGCGCGTTGGAGAGCGAGATGAAGATCATCGCCGGCGGCACGAGGACGAGCGTCGCGCAATAGCGCCACAGCGGCCCGCGCCGCAGCGCGAGGTAAGGCAGCAGCGTCAGCCCGACCGCGATGAAGAAGGCGGCCGACAGCACGATGGTCAGCTCGGGAAGGTAGGGCGTGAGGTCGCCGCCGCGCAGTGCCACCGCGGCGATCAAGGAGATGATGCCGGTGGCGACGCAGGCATAGAACACCTGGACGAAGATCAGGAACGCGGCCGACAGCTTGAAGCCGAGCGTCCACGGCGCCTGCCAGATCTTCGGCAGCAGCTTGCGCGCCACCTCGATGAAGCCGGTCGACCAGCGCCGCTGCTGCACGCGCCAGTGCGAGATGCGCTCCGGCACGAGGCCGGGGATGCCCGGCTCCATCATGAACAGGCCGTGCCAACCGGCGAGCGCGACGCGGATGGTGAGATCGAGGTCCTCGACGAGCGAGTCGGACGACCAGCCGCCGGCCTCGGCGATCGCCTCGCGGCGCCAGACGCCGCCGGTGCCGTTGAACTGGAACAGCCAGCCGCCGCGGTAGCGGCCGGCCTGCTCGACGACGAAATGCGCGTCGAGCATCATGCCCTGCACCCGCGTCAGCCAGTTGGTGCGGTAGTTGGCGAACTCGCAGCGCGACTGCACGAAGGCGGCGTCGACGTCGGCGAGCAACACGGGGATGACGTCGCGCAGCCAATGCGCCGGCGGCCGGAAATCGACGTCGAGCATCGCGATGAACGGCTCGTGCGTGGCGTCCAGTCCCTCGGCCAGCGCGCCGGCCTTGAAGCCGCTGCGGCGCGTGCGGTGGCGATGCTCGACGAGGAAACCCTGGGCGACGAGCTCCGCAGCGGAGGCGGCGACCATCTCGACCGATTCATCGGTCGAATCGTCGAGGATCTGGACGTGCAGGCGGTCGCGCGGCCAGTCGAGCGCGCAGGCCGCGCGCATCGCGCCGACCGCCACCTCGTGCTCGTTGAAGACGGGGATCTGCACCAGCACGTGCGGCAGCTCCGCCTCGGGCAGGAAGGCGCGCGGCAGGTGATTGCGCCAATGCGGCGGCCCGACGAGGTCGTAGAACTTGATCGCGATCAGCGCCGCGAAGCCGGCGCCCACGGTGAGAAGGCCAACGACGGAGACGTGGACGCAAACCTCGAGCAGGCCGAGGACAAACCGGAAAAGCATCGAACGGGGACGATCTGCAGGAGGGAATCCCTCCCTGCCGCACGGCCATGGCGGGATCAGGGCGGGGGCCCCGCCGTCGTTCGTCGGAGGGCGGGCGGGCGACGCAGGGCGGGTGGGCGCGCGGACACGGAACCATCCGCGGGTTTGACGGGTTCTCTACATGCTTTCTGAGGGGTTAGCACCATGAACACGATCAGGTTCGCAGCCGCTGCTCTCGTTGGCGCGCTCGCCGTTTCCAGCGCACCGGCCTTCGCCGCGTCGCCGATTTCCAACGCTTTCGTCGCCAACGTGAAGGCGAACGTCGACTTCCTCGCCAAGTCGGCCGAGCTGGCGCGGACTCACGCCACGACGGCCGGCGCCAGGGCGTTCGCCAAGGACGAGGCAGCCGATGCCACGAGGTCGGACGTCGCGCTCACCGCGGCGCTGCCGACCGACGGGCACACGCAGCTCGCCGCCGCCGACACCGATGCGCTGATGACCGGCCGCTCGGTCGCGATCGACGCACCGACCGGTGGGCTGGCGAAGGCCGCCAACGGCCGTAGCCCGATGGGCGAGAAGGAGCTCGCTTCGCTCGCCAAGCTCTCCGGCAAAAAGTTCGACAACGCGCTGTGGCTCAAGCAGCTCGACGCACTCAGCCAGCTCCGCGCCGACTACCAGGCCTATGCCGACGACGGTGACGATCCGGCCCTCGGCGCGCTTGCCGAGCGCGAGCTGCCGAAGATCGAGGCCCGCCTGAAGGCCCTCACCAAGATCTGAGGATTTTGGAACGTCGCTGAAGCAATCCGGGCCGCGTTTCGAGGGAAACGTGGCCCTTTTTCTGTTCGACCGAGACTCCTCTCGCGTCTCCAACCGACGAGGCTCCATGTCCCCGCGTATGTCCCTTTGCGTTTCGACGGCTCTCATGATGACCGCGCTTGTTGCAGCCTCCCCGGCCGCCTTCGCGCAGACGGTGGCGCAGCCGAGGGCCACCGCCACCACGACGACGCCGGCCGTCGTCGAGGAGCCGCGCGACATCGTCGACGCGCTCTACAAGAGCGCCGTCGCCAGCCTGCGCAAGCGCGGCGAGAGCCCGTTCGAGAGCCCCACGATCCGCGCCAAATATTTCTCGAAGAGTTTTGACGTCGCGATCACCGCCGCCGAGACCAAGGCCGCGCATGACAAGGACGTGTTCCTCGATTTCGACCCGATCTCCGCCTCGCAGGACGCCGAGCTGCAGAAGGTGACGATCAAGACCGGCGTGCTCGAGCCCGGCAAGGCGTCGGTGGCGGCGAGCTTCTTGAACCGCGGCCAACCGACCGTCGTCACCTACGACTTCGTCAAGGAGGAGGGCGCCTGGAAGATCGACGACATCAAGGGCACGACCGAGAAGGAAGCGTGGTCGGTGCGTAAGATCCTGCGCAATCCGGCGCGCGAGCCGACGGCGCTGCCGGGGATGAAGGACGCGACGAAGGCGCCCGACGCCGACGTCAAGGTGACCCCGCCCAAGCGGCCCAGCGACGCGACGCTCCAGACGCACTGATGCGGGTTGCGATCCTCGAGACCGGCACGCCGCCGCCGGCCCTGGTACCGGAGTTCGGGACCTATGCCGACATGACACGGCATCTTTTCGGCGCGGCGCACAGATACGAGACGATCCCGGTGTCCCTCGGCGCCGCGCTGCCGACGCCGGACGCGTTCGACGCCTACGCGATCACCGGCTCGTCGGCCGGCGCCTACGATTCTCTCCCGTGGATCGCGCCGCTCGAGGCGTTTTTGCGCGCGGCGAAGGGGCGCGCCAAGCTCGTCGGCATCTGCTTCGGCCATCAGATCCTGGCGCAGGCGCTGGGTGGTCGCGTGGCCAAGGCGCCGCAGGGCTGGGGCCTCGGCCTGCATCGCTACGCGATCGACGGCGACGCGCCCTGGCTCGATGGACCGGCCAGCGTCAGCGGCACGGCCTCGCACCAGGACCAGGTGATCGTGCCGCCGCCGGGGAGCCGGACGCTGGCCGCGAGCTCCTTCACGCCGCACGCGATGCTCACCTATGGCGATGACGCGCTGTCGTTCCAGTTCCACCCTGAGTTCGCGCCGGCTTTCTCGCGGGCGCTGTTCACGCAGCGCCGTGTGCCCGGCCTGCCGCAGGCGCAGCACGAGGCGGCGATCGCCTCGCTCGACCGGCCCAACGACAACGCCCGCGTCGGCGGCTGGATCGACCGCTTCCTGCGCGGCTGACCGATCCTAATCCACGCTTCTGCGCGTTGGTCGTTGGCTCCCCTCCCCGCAAGGGGGAGGGGAGCCAACGTGGCACGGTCAGCAAGCCTTCAATTCCAAAGTGGCCGCTTCTGATCCTGCACGGTTCGACCGATCAGGAGCGGAACAGACGCGAATACTGCGTCTCGTGGCGCATCGAGGCGATGTCGGCGCGCAGCGCGCATGTGCCGAGGTCGTCGAGGCTCGCGGTGGCGGCGTGCGCGGCGAGCCGCGTCAGGGCGGGGCAGAGGCCTGCGATGATTGCCTGCGCCTCGGTCTGGCCGATGGGGCCGAGCCGCAGCGCGGCCGAGACGAGGTTGCCTACGGCCGCAAGCGTAAAGGCCTCCAGGGTTGGTCCGAGCGGCAGCCCGTGCGCGGCGGCGGCGACGCCGACCGCGACCGGGTAGGCGATCTCGTCCTCGCCGAGCGCCGAGGCCAGCGCCTCGATCCGTGGCGCCGGCCACGCCGCCGCCACGGCGCGCAGGAAGGCGGTGCCCTGGGTCGCGGTCTCAAGCCGGCGCTCGTGCGACGGCGTCAGCGCCAGCGCCAACTCGCCGATCGCGAGCGCGGCGGCGGCATCGGGCGCCCGCCACGCCGCGGCGAGCAGCACCGCGTCAGTGCGGATCGACCCGTGCGCGACGAGATCGTCGAGCCAGGTCGCGAGCGTCGCGGCGTCGTGGACATTGCGCTCTTCGACCGCCCATTCGAGCCCCTGCGAATAGGCGAAGGCGCCGACGGGAAAGCTCGGCGAGAGCCAGACCAGCAGCGGCATGCCGGACGTCGGCTCAGTCATGCGTATGCGCGTGATCGTGCCCATGGTGCGCGTGACCCTGCCCGTGCGAATGCCCGTGCCCCTCGGCATAGGCGCCCCCTTCCGGGTCGAACGGCGCCTCGATCGCGACGAGCCGGCCGCCGAGGCCCTCGATCATCGCCTCGATGACGTGGTCGCGGCGCAGCCGCAGCCGCTTGCCGGCGAGCTGCATCGGCAAGTGGCGATTGCCGAGGTGCCAGGCGATGCGCACCATCGCCGCCGGGTCGGTCGCCGAGACCTCGACGAGCGGCTCCGGCGCGGCCACCACCTCGACGAGGCCGCCGTCGTCCAGCACCAGGGCGTCGCCGCCGCGCAGCGCCGTCGCCTCGGCGAGGTCGAGCAGGAAGGTGAGCCCGCGGACGCCACGCATGGCGAGCCGGCGGCGGTGGCGAGCGTCGAAGTCGAGCACGACGACGTCGGTCGGCGCTCCATGCCACGAGCCGCGCGCCTTGAGGGCGCGGGCGGCCGGCGCGGGGGAGGCATTCGTCATCACAGGCACCTTGCCGAGGGTCATCGTCGCTGGGACGATAGGCGATGCCGCAGCCGAGCGCATCAGGGCCGACCCGAAACTCCCGCCGCGCGGCGCTCGCGGCCGGCTGGAGTGCGGAGGGCGCCGCCGTCCTGCTGCTGCGCCTCAAGGGCTATCGCATTCTCGCCCGCCGCTATCTCGTGCGCGGCGGCGAGATCGACATCGTGGCGCAGCGCGGCCGCACGCTCGCCTTCGTCGAGGTCAAACTGCGCGCGCGCCTCGACGAGGCGCTGATCTCGATCTCGCCGGAGAAGCGGCGCCGCCTCTCGCGCGCCGCCCGCGCCTTCGTCTCGCGGCAGCGCGCGACGGACCTCACCTACCGTGCGGATGCGATCTACGTCGCCCCGTGGCGCTGGCCGATGCATGTGCCGGCCGCCTTCGAGCTCGACCTCGGCTGAGCGATCAGAAGGTCGGCAGGCCGCCCGGGGCTGCCGGGGCCGGCGCGCCGTCCGGCGTCATCGGCCCGACGTCGGGGCCCGCAGGCGGGTTGCCGCCGGGTATGGCGGGCGAATCCGGGCCCTTCGGCGCGGGCGGCATGCCGGGGTTCTTCGGGTCCGGGGAGGCGGGACCGGGCGCCGGCTGCGGCTTGTAGTCGGGCGGAAGGTCTGTCGGCATGGGCGCATCTCCTTCGGGGCTTTTCTCTTTTGAGGGCAAGTCGTCAAACGTAGTGTGGTTGCAGGATTGGCGCTCGGAGGGACTTTGCATCGCCGCATGCTTGACGCCGCTCGGGCGCCGCCGCATCGTCGCCCGCGCTCGGGGGAGTGCAGGGGCCCGTCATGTCGAGATCACGTTCCATTTTCGCGGCTGCGGTCGCGCTGCTGCTCGTGTCGGGCGCCGCGGCGCAGGCGCGGCCGCTGACGCCGGCCGAGGAGCGCGACGCGCCCTATTCCGGCATCATCCCGCCCTGTGGCGATCCCTCCTCGCTACGCGAGATCCAGTCGCATTTCGCCGATCGGGAATCGACCTACTGGCATTCGGGCCTGGAGATCGCGCAGTTCGAGGACGTCCACGAGATCGGCTTCCGCTCGAACGGCCTCGACTACATCCCGCGCCGCTATTGCCAGGCGCACATCCTGATGAGCGATCAGAAGACGCGCCTGGTCGATTATTCCATCGTCGAGGCCGGCGGCAGCATCGGCTACACCGACGCCGTCGAGTGGTGCGTGGTCGGGCTCGACCGGCTCAACGGCTTCTCGCCCGCCTGCAAGATGGCCCGGCCCTGACACGGGCGCGGTCATCCGGGTGAGACGCGCCGTCAACATTCTCTGGCACCTGGCCAAGGACCTGTCCGGCAGGACCGAGCGGTCCGTGGGCGAGCCCCGGCCGGACCTTTCGAGCACCGCGCCGCGGGATCGCTTCCTCGATTGGGCCGAGAAACTGGACTCGACGGCGCGCGTCATCGAGATCGGCACCAAGCAGTGGGTCGAAGGCGCGGAAACGCACCTGCACGACTATTTCCCCGGGGTTCCTCGCGCGAACTACCTCATAGTAGACATCGAGGCGGGCAACGACGTCGATGTGGTCGCCGACCTCCATGAGTTGCCGGCGGACTGGACGGGACGCTTCGACGCGCTGGTGGCGGGCGCCGTCTTCGAGCACCTCGAGCGACCCTGGATCGCCGCCAGGGAGGTCGCCCGCGTGCTCAAGCCCGGCGGCCGCTGCTACATCGCCACCCACCAGACCTATCCGCTGCACGGCTTCCCGTCGGATTTCTTCCGCTTCAGCCGGGAGGCCTTGTCGCTGATCTTCGCCGATGCCGGCCTCGAGATTCATGAGGTGGCCTACGAGCACCGCTCGCAGATCATCGCGCCGCCGATCTTGATGTCGAAGGCCTACGCGCGCGGCTGGAACCGGGTATGGCCGTCCTACCTCTGCGTCGCCCTGTACGGCGAGAAGCCCGCGGGGCCGGCGAGCGGCGCTTGACGGGCTGGGAGTGCCGCCGCATCGTTTCCGCAAGGGAGGGGCGCATGCGTATGACGGGGCGTGTTTTGTTGGCGGCGATCGCGCTTGCCGGGCTCGGTGTGCCGGCCTGGGCGATGTGCATCCTCGACAATTGCGCCGACCAGCGTCCGCCCGTCCAACCGTCGACCGGCGCCCCGCCCAAGCAGGACGGTTCCTTCCGGCAGAATGACTCGTTCCGGCGCAATGATTCGTTCCGCCGGAACGGCTCGGGACCGCGCGGCGCCAGCCGGCCCGGCCAGTTCGATTTCTATGTGCTCTCGCTATCCTGGTCGCCGGGCTTCTGCGCCACCGGCGGCGACGAGAAGGGCCGCGACCAGTGCCGCACCGGCGCCGACATCGGCTTCACCGTGCACGGCCTGTGGCCGCAATACGATCACGGCTATCCCTCCGATTGCGACGGCCAGCGCTCGCCGCCGCGCGCCGCCCTCGCAGAGACCGACGGGGTCTACCCGGACGAGGGGCTGGCGCGCTACGAATGGCGCAAGCACGGCACCTGCTCCGGCTTGAGCCCGACCGACTATTTCGCCGCCGCCAGGAAGGCGCGCGACATGATCGTGATCCCGCCGGCCTACAAGGAGCCGCACCAGGACCAGTCGATCGCCCCCGCCGCCGTGGTGCGCGCCTTCACCGACGCCAATCCGCTGCTGCGTCCCGGCATGCTCACCGCCGTCTGCCAGCACGGCACGCTCGACGAGGCACGCTTCTGCCTGACCAAGGACCTGAAGGGCTTCTACGTCTGCCCCGAGGTCGTCCGCGAGGGCTGCCGCAGCGGTCAGATGGACGTGCCGCCGGTGCGGTAAGATCAGGCGCCGAACACCAGATCGATCCAGGCCGAGAAGACCGCGCCGGTGTCGACCGGCTCGCGGATACCGAACAGGCCGTTCCAAACCGTCGCCGCGAGGCCGGGCGCCAGCATCAGCATGGGGTAGCGCGCGAGCGCGTCGGACGAGAGCTCGCCACGCTCGACGGCGATCTGCGCAAGCCGGCGGATCATCGCGTTGAGCGGGTCGAGCGCCAGCCTGCGGTAGGTGGCGGCGAGTGCCGGGAAGTGGGCGCCCTCGGCGATGACGAGGCGGGCGACGTCGGCGCGCCGCGAGCCCTCGAAATCGCGCATCAGCGGCATGACGACCCGCTTCAGGAAGCCGTGCACGCTCTCGCCGGGCTCGGGCTCCGTCTGGCGCACGCTGGCGATCGGCGCGGCGATGACCTCGGTCAGCACGCCTTCGAAGAGCGCCTCCTTGTCGGTGAAATAAAGGTAGAGCGTGCCCTTGGCGACGCCGGCGCGCTGCGCGACATCGATCATGCGGGTGGCGGAAAAGCCGCGCTCGAGGAACGTGTCGAGGGCCGCCACCGCGATGGCGCGGCGCGTGCGCGCCGTCTTGTCCGGGCTCGGGCCGCGCTGGCGGGCGGCCCCCGCGCCGCTGTCGGAACTGTCGGTCTGCGGGCTGGTCATGCTGGCGGCCTCCGCGAATCGGCTGCGCCCAAGCTAGCAGAGGCCGGCCGGCAAGTCATATTTGCCTGGATGCGTGCCGTTGCGCGCGATTGCGATCGTAGGTTGTCAAACCGGCGCTTCACCAACCCGGTTCACCACATCATGCTTCTTTTGTGGACATGCCTGCGTGGAGCGTGGACGGAGTCGCGCGAATCTTCGACTCTAGGGACACCAAGCGACGGCTCGTGGGGTTGTCCCCAGCCCCGGTTGCGGGTCGGAGGCAGCTTGTGATTCAGTCGCGGCGCGCCGGCGATTCGTCGAGCCGGAGCAACGACGAACGGCCTGTCGAGAAGCGTTTTTCGAGCGTCACGTTCACGTGCGGCGGCTCGAGGCCGGAAGGCCTCAGCGCGCCCAACCGAGGCCAACGAATGTCCCTGTCGCAGATCGAAGCCGACATTGCCCGCGTCGAGAACCCGGTCGATATGATCGAGCGTCTCGCCGCCATGAACGAGTGGTCGTTCGACCGTGACGAGGAGGACGAGATCTCGATCTCGGTCACCGGCGGCTGGGCCGACTATACGATCGCCTTCACCTGGCTCCAGGATATGGAAGCCCTGCACGTCGCCTGCGCCTTCGATCTCAAGGTGCCGGCGCCGCGCAAGATCGACGTCAACGACCTCGTCGCGCTCATCAACGAGCAGATGTGGATCGGCCATTTCGACGTCTGGCCGACGGACGGCGTCATCATGTTCCGCCATTCGCTGCTGCTGGCCGGTGGCGCCGAGCTCAACTCGCGCCAGTGCGAGAGCGTGCTCACCTCCGCCGTGATGGCCTGCGAGCGCTACTACCAGGCCTTCCAGTTCGTGGTCTGGGCCGGCAAGGGCGGCCGCGAGGCGCTCGACACGGCGATGATCGAGACGCGCGGCGAGGCGTGATGCGCACACGTTCCGATGTCTAAAGTCTGGCCCACCTCGCTGGTCCTCGCGGGGGCCGGCAAGATGGGCGGGGCGATGCTACGCGGCTGGCTCGACGGCGGGCTGGCCCCGCGGGCCGTGGCGATCGTCGATCCCCACATCTCCGACGAGATGCGCGCCTTCTGCGCGGCGCGCGGCATCGCGCTCGCGGCGCCGGCCACGCCGCCCGAAGTGCTGGTCCTCGGCGTGAAGCCGCAGGTCTTCGCGCAGGACCCGACTGCCTTCGCGGCACTCGCCGGTCCCGATACGCTCGTCATATCGATCCTTGCCGGCAAGACGCTGACGAACCTGCGCACCGGTCTCCCCGATGCCGGCGCGTTCGTGCGCGCCATGCCGAACCTGCCGGCGTCGGTCGGCCGCGGCGCCACCGGGCTTGCCGCCGAGCCCGGGCTCTCGCCGCAGCGCCACGCGATCGCGCAGACGCTGATGGACGCGATCGGTCTCGTCGAATGGATCGACGAGGGCTTGATCGATGCCCTCACCGCCGTCTCCGGCTCGGGGCCGGCTTATGTGTTCCTGCTCGCCGAATGCCTCGCCGAGGCCGGCGTCGCCGCCGGCCTGCCGCCGGATGTCGCGGCGCGCCTCGCCCGCGCGACGGTCGAAGGCGCCGGCGAGCTGATGGCGCGCCAGCCGGAGGTGACGCCGGCGCACTTGCGCGAGGCAGTCACGTCGCCGGGGGGCACCACGGCTGCGGCGCTGGACGTGCTGCGCGCCGGTGATGGGCTCGCGCCGCTGATGGTGAAGGCGGTGGCGGAAGCGAAGCGACGCGCGGGCGAGCTGGCGGGGTAGGCTCCCCTTCTCCCCTAGCGGGAGAAGGGAACTCACATCCCCGAGTAGTTCGGACCCCCACTACCTTCCGGGGGCACCCAGGTGATGTTCTGCGCCGGGTCCTTGATGTCGCAGGTCTTGCAGTGCACGCAGTTCTGCGCGTTGATCACGAAGCGTGGGTCGGTCTTCGCCGCCTCGTCGGCATAGACGACTTCGTAGACGCCGGCCGGGCAGTAGAGCCGCGCCGGCTCTCCGTATTCGGGCAGGTTCTTGTCGATCGGGATCGACGGGTCGGTCAGCTTCAGATGCGGCGGCTGGTTTTCCTCGTGCGTCGTGCTCGACAGATAGACCGAGGACGGCTTGTCGAAGGTCAGCTTGCCGTCGGGCTTCGGATAGGTCAGCGGCGTCACGGCCGACAGCGGCTGCAAGGTTTGGTAGTCCGCCTTTTCGTGCTTCAGCGTGCCGAAGATGGAGAAGCCGGCGAGCGAGTTCGTCCACATGTCGAGGCCGCCGAGCATGACGCCGCCGATCGTGCCGAAGCGCGACCACAGCGGCTTCACGTTGCGCACGGGCTCGAGGTCGCGGCCGATCGGCGAGGCGCGCCAGCCATTCGCGTAGGTCTCGAGCGTGTCGCGTTCGCGCCCCGCTTTCAGCGCTTCGATCGCCGCCTCGGCCGCCTGCATGCCGGAGCGGATCGCGTTGTGCGACCCCTTGATACGCGGCACGTTCACGAAACCGGCCGCGCAGCCGATCAGCGCGCCGCCCGGCACCGCGAGCCGCGGCACCGATTGCCAGCCGCCTTCGGTGATCGCGCGCGCGCCGTAGGCGAGCCGCTCGCCGCCGGCGAAGGTCGGCGCGATCATCGGATGCGTCTTGAAGCGCTGGAACTCGTCGTAGGGCGACAGCGTCGGGTTCGAATAATTGAGGTGCACGACGAAGCCGACGACGACGCGATTCTCACCGTAATGGTAGACGAACGAGCCGCCGCCGGTCGACTTGTCGAGCGGCCAGCCGAACGAATGCTGCACCAGCCCCTCGTGGTGCTGCTCGGGCTTCACCTGCCACAGCTCCTTCAGGCCGATGCCGTATTTCTGCGGCTCGCCGTCCTCGTGCAGCTTGAACTTGTTGACGATCCGCTTGGTGAGCGAGCCGCGCGCGCCCTCGGCAAACAGCGTGTACTTGCCCTTCAGCTCCATGCCGCGCGAAAAATTGCCGGTCGGCTGGCCGTCCTTGCCGATCCCCATGTCGCCCGTCGCGACGCCGGCGATCGCGCCCGCGTCGTCGTGGAGGATCTCAGCTGCCGCGAAGCCCGGATAGATCTCGACGCCCAGCGTCTCGGCATGCGCCGCGAGATATTTCGCGACGTCCGACAGCGAGCCGATGAAGTTGCCGTGGTTGCCCATCAGCTTCGGCATGAAGGCGTTCGGCAGGCGGAGGCCGCCTTTCTGCGTCAAGTAATAGAAGCGGTCTTCCTTCACCTGGGTCTTGAGCGGGCGCGCGTCGTCCTTGCGCCAGTCGGGCAGCAGCGCGTCGAGCGCGGCCGGGTCCATCACCAACCCGGAGAGGATATGCGCGCCGACCTCGGAGCCCTTTTCGACCACGACGACGGAAAGCTCGGCATCGAGCTGCTTCAGGCGGATCGCCGCCGCGAGGCCCGCGGGGCCTGCACCGACGATCACCACGTCGAAATCCATACTCTCGCGGGGCTCGACCTCGGTCTCGTTTCCGCTCATCGCTATGTCCTGACATCGGTTTCGGGGGTCGGCCTAGCGAAAAGACGGGCAGGGGACAACAGCAGCGTTCCCTTTCGAAAGACCGGGAAGGTAAGTGGGAACCATGATCGAGACCGCCGAGACGCTGCAGGCGCTGGAAGGATTGCTGCGCTGGTATGCCGCGATGGGCGCCGACGCGACCGTCGACGAGGTGCCGCACGATCGATTTGTGGCAGCTTTGGCGCCCGCTGCGCCTCCTCAGCCCCGGGCAAGCGTGGCCGTGCCCGCATCGAGCCCGGCGCCGGCGCCGCGTCGCGACGGGCCGCCAGCCTCGGCGGATGCGCTCGTGCGCGAGGCGCAGGAATCGGCGGCCGCCGCAATCGATCTTGCCGATCTGACCGCCCGGTTGGCCGCGCTGTCGGGCAACGGCCTGCTGGCGAACCTCGGCCGTATGGTGCTCTCGGGCGGCAAGCCGGGCGCACGGGTGATGCTGATGGCAGGTGCACCGGAGGAGGACGACGTCCGCCAGGGCTCGGTGTTTGCGGGCGAACGCGGCATCCTCCTCGACGCTATGCTCCGCGCGATCGGGCTCGACCGCGAGATCGTCTATGTCGCGAACCTGATGCCGTGGCGCCCGCCGGGCGCCCGCGCGCTGACCCCGCTCGAGCTGTCGCTCTGCCTGCCGTTCGCGCGCCGTCACGTGACGCTTGCCGCGCCGGAGTTTCTCATCTGCCTCGGCGAGCGCGCCGCGCAGCCGCTTCTCGACAAGAGCGAATCCTTGAACCGGCTGCGCGGCCGCTGGATGAGCTACGAGGGGGACGGGCGGACGGTGCGGGCGCTGGCGACCTTCACGCCGGACTACCTGCTGAGCCAGCCGCTGCAGAAGCGGCGCGCCTGGGCGGACCTGCAGATGCTGGCGGCGGCGCTCGCGGTTTAGCGCTGGGTCGGCCGGGGGGCTGGAAGGCCGACGAGACGGTCCTTGCGGTGCGTCTTGCCGCTGCGCAGCCGGACGACGCGGATGCCCTGCGACACGAGCCCGCGCGCCCACACGAGCGCTTCCTCGCGCGTACGCTTGGTCGGGGGGACGCTGGTCTCAGTCGTCGGTTGGAGGTTCATGTGCCCAGTCCACGGCAGCCGCAGGCCAAATGTGGCAAGTATGGGGCGGCCGTCAAGCGGGTGGATGAGGACTAAGACTAAATACTAGTATCTAGAGTAAACAGCCCAGCTTCGACTTCGGTGAGTGACGTTACGTCAAGGGCGGTCAAGCTGAGCCGGCCTGGTAGCGGGCGAGGTGCCAATCGTAGCTGCCCAGCTCGCCTTCGATCATCGAGGCGCGCTTGAAATAATGGCTCAATGCCAGCTCGTCGGTGAGGCCGATGCCGCCATGCGTCTGCACCGCGTTCTGGCCGACGAAGCGGCACGATTTCGAGACGAACGCCTTGGCGGCGGAGACCGCCTTCATCCGCGCCGGCGCGTCCTCGGCGAGCTTCAGCGTCGCCATGTAGGTCATCGAGACCGACTGCTCCTGCGCCATGAACATGTCGACGAGCCGGTGCTGCAGCACCTGGAACTTGCCGATCGCCACGCCGAACTGCTTGCGCTGGCCGACATAGTCGATGGTCTGGCGCTGCAGCTCGCTCATCACGCCGAGCGCCTCGGCGCAGATCGCCGCGCGGGCCTCGTCGAGCACCGCCTCGACATGCGGCAGCGCACCGCCCTCGTCGCCGAGCAGCGCCTCGCCGCCGAGCGCGACGTCGTCGAACGTGATCTCGGCCGCCCGGCGGCCGTCGACCGTCTTGTACTCGCGCATCGCGACGCCGGTCGCCTTGGGATCGACGAGGAACAGCGAGATGCTGTCCTTGTCGCGCTGTGCACCTGCTGTGCGCGCGGTGACCAGCAGATGCGTCGCCCAGGGCGCGCCGACGACGACGGCCTTGCTGCCCGACAGCTTCCAGCCTGCGCCGTCGCGGCGTGCCGATGTGGAGACGTCGGCGGCGTCGGTGCGCGTGCCCGGCTCGCTCCAGCCGAACGCGAGGATCGCCTCGCCGCCGATGATGCTCTCGATCAGCGCGGTCGCGGCCTCGCCGCCGGCGCGGCGGAGCAGGCCGGCGCCGATGACGACGGTCTCGAGGTAGGGCTCGACGACGAGCGCGCGGCCGAGCTCCTCCATCACGATCATGTTGTCGACCGCGCCGCCGCCGAAGCCGCCGACCTCTTCCGGCAGCGCGACGCCGAGGATGCCGAGCTCCTCCGCCAAGGCCTTCCAGATCTCGGGGCGCCAGCCCGACCCCGAGCGCAGCACCTTCTGGCGCGTCTCGAAGCCGTAACGCGCCGCGAGGAAGCGCGCGAGCGTCTCGCGAAGCTGGCGCTGCTCGTCGGTGAAGGAGAAGTCCATGGTGTGATGTCCGTCGCTTGGTTGTTCGTGCCGCTACTGCGACCCGGTAGCCTCATGGTGAGGAGCGGCGGAGCCGCGCCTCGAACCAGGAGTCGGTCCCTGGTGTCGCCTCCTGGAGCCTCGTGGTTCGAGACGCGCCTGAAGGCGCTCCTCACCTTGAGGGATGATCAAAGCCCCAGCACGGCCTTGGCGATGATGTTGCGCTGGATCTCGTTCGAGCCGCCGTAGATCGAGGCCTTGCGCATGTTGAAGTAGGTGTCGGCGACGCCGCGCGCGTGCTTCGGGCCGACGGGCGGCGCGTTGTCGCCGGGCGTCTCGTCGGGGTCGAGGTGCGGCGCGCCGTACTGGCCCGCGGCCTCGAGCACCAGCTCGGTCGCGCGCTGCTGCACCTCGGTGCCCTTGATCTTCAGCAGAGAGGATTCAGGGCCCGGCCCCTTGCCGGCGCCCTCGCGTGAGAGCGAGCGCAGCTCGGTGTATTCGAGCGCCATCAGGTCGATCTCCAGCTCGGCGACGCGGCGCGCGAAGAACGGGTCCTCGGCGAGCGGCCGTCCGTCCTGGATCTCGTCGGCGGCGATGGTGCGCAGCTTCTCCAGCCCCCGCTTGGAGCGCGCGACGCCGGCGATGCCGGTGCGCTCGTGCGCCAGCAGGAACTTGGCGCAGGTCCAGCCCTGGTTCTCCTTGAAGACGCGGTTTTCGACCGGCACGCGGACGTCCTCGAGCCACACCTCGTTGACCTCGTGCGCGCCATCGAGCGTGATGATCGGGCGGACGGTGACGCCGGGGCTCTTCATGTCGATGAGCAGGAAGGAGATGCCCTCCTGCTTCTTCGCGGCCGGATCGGTGCGCACCAGGAAGAAGCCCCAGTCGGCGAATTGCGCCAGCGTCGTCCAGGTCTTCTGCCCGTTGACGATGTAATGGTCGCCGTCGCGCACGGCCTTCGTGGAGAGCGAGGCGAGGTCGGAGCCGGAGCCTGGCTCCGAATAGCCCTGGCACCACCAGGTCTCACCTTTGAGGATCGGCGGCAGGAACGTCGCCTTCTGCTCTGGCGTGCCGAACGCCATGATGACGGGCGCCACCATGTTGATGCCGAACGGCAGGATCGGCACCGTACCTGCAGACGCGATCTCCTCGGCGAAGATGAATTTCTGCACCGGCGACCAGCCGGGGCCGCCGTGCTCCTTCGGCCAGGCGGGGCCGGACCAGCCACGCGCGCCGAGGATGCGATGCCAGGACAGGAAATCCTCGCGATCGAGCTCGCGGCCGCTCTCCTGCTTGGTGCGCAGCGCCGCCGGGTAATTGTCGGCGATGAAGGTGCGGATCTCGTCGCGAAAGGCGACCTCCTCCGGCGAGAAGTCGAGGTTCATGGCGTGGTCCTCATAGTGCGCATTTCATTCGTCTTCCCACCTTCGCCGCGCTCGCAATGACGACGCGGGCTCATGTTTGGTCCGATACAAACAAAGCGCGCAGCTCGCGCTTCATGATCTTGCCGTTGGCGTTGCGCGGCAGCGGCTCGTCGCGGGTGAGCACGCGCGCTGGAATCTTGAAGCGGGCGAGATGGGCGGCGACATGCGCCTTCAGCTCGTCCTCGGTCGCCGTGCGGCCGGGCTTCAGCGTGACGATCGCGCCGGCCTCCTCGCCGAGCTGCGGATGCGGGATCGGCACCAGCGCGGCGTCCATGATCGCCGGATGCTCGTAGAGCACGCCCTCGACCTCGGCCGGATAGATGTTCTCGCCGCCGCGGATGATGACGTCCTTGGCGCGGTCGACGATGAAGCAGAAGCCCTCCTCGTCGATCTTGGCGAGATCGCCGGTGCGCATCCAGCCGTCGAAGAAGGTCTCGGCATTCTCCTCCGGTCGGTGCCAATAGCCCTCGACCACGTGCGGGCCGTAGACCATCAGCTCGCCGACCTGGCCCGACGGCAGGGCGTGGCCCGCCTCGTCGACCACCTTCATGTCGGCGACGGGGATCGCGGGCCCGCAGCTCTCCGGGCGGTGCTCGTAGTCCTCGCCGGCGAAATGGGTGAAGGTCGCGCAGGTCTCGGTCATGCCCCAGCCGGTGGCGGGCTGGCAGTTCGGAAACGCCTGCTTGATGCGTTTCACCAGCTCGGCCGCCGCCGGCGCGCCGCCGTAGGCCATCGAGTCGATCGTCGAGGTATCACGCGAGGCACGCGAGGGATGCTCGATCAGCTGCCAGGCGATGGTCGGCACGCCGCCGGCGAGGGTGACGCCCTCGCGCTCGATCAGCTCCAGCGCCTGCTCGGCGTCCCACTTGCCCATTATGACGACGCGATTGCCCATCGCGATCGTCGTGTTGAGCGACGAGAAGCAGCCGGTGACGTGGAACAGCGGGATCGCCAGCAGCCCGACCTTCTGCGGCGCGGTCGGGTCCGGCGCCGGCGGCGCCTCGCCGCGACGCAGGAAGGCACGCACCTGCGACAGGACCTGCGCCATCACCGGCGTCGTCACGGCGCGGTGGCTGGCCAGCGCCCCCTTCGGCTTCCCCGACGTGCCGGAGGTGTAGAAGATCGTCGCGTCGTCCTCGGGCGCGATGTCGACCGGCGGCGCGCCGGCCTCGGGGAGCTTGTCCCAATCGGCGGGGGTGCCGATGACGCTTTCGAGCGTCGTCACGTCCTTAGGCGCTTCGCCCTCGAGGCGCGAGACGAAGCAGGTTTTCAGGTCGAGGTCGACGAGGCGCGGCTGCAGGCGCGCGAAGCGCTCCTCGTCCATGACGAGCACGCGGGCGCCGCAATCGCGGATCGCGAAGGCGAGCTCGCCGGCCGTCCACCACGCGTTGAGCGGCGTCGCAACGGCACCGGCCAGCGCCGCGCCGTAGAAGACCACGGGCCATTCCGTCTGGTTGCGCATCGCGATCGCGACGCGATCGCCCTTGGCGACGCCGGCCGCGATGAGCGTCTTGCTAAAGGCGAAGGCGGCGCGGCGCCAGCCGTCGTAGGTGACGCGCTCGTCGCCATAGACCGTAAAGGTGCGGCCGCCGATCGGCGCCGCCGCGGCCCACAGGTCGATGAGGCGCTTCGGCCCGTTCTTCCAGGCGCGCACGTCGCGGCCTCGGACGGAGACGGTCTCCATCTCGAACATCTGGCCCGGCGCGGTGAGCATCGCGTGCGCCTGCGCCAGCGGCATTGCGGGGAAGCTGCTCATGGTTTTGCGCCCGCCATCTTACGCGTCCTTGAAGCTCTTGTGCTCGGCCACGAGGCGCTCGAGGAGCGCCGACGGCTTGAAATCGTCACCGTGCTCGGCGTGATAGGCCTTCATGCGATCGAGCAGCTTCGGCAGGCCCACGACCTCGCCGTAGTGCATCGGGCCGCCGCGATAGATCGGCCAGCCGTAGCCGTTGAGCCAGACGACGTCGATATCGGAGGCGCGCAGCGCGATGCCCTCGTCGAGGATCTTCGCGCCCTCGTTGATCATCGGATAGACGCAACGCTCCAGGATCTCGTCGTCGGAAATCTTGCGGCGCTCGATGCCTTTCTTCTTCGCGAAGTCGAGGATGACCTTCTCGACCTCGGGCGACGGCGTCGCTTTCCGGTTCTCGTCGTAATCGTAGAAGCCCTTGCCGTTCTTCTGGCCGCGCCGGTCCATCTCGCAGAGGATCTCGCGGATCGTCGAGGAGGAGGACTTCTCCTTCACCCAGCCGAGGTCGAGGCCGGCGAGGTCGGCCATCGCGAACGGGCCCATCGGCATGCCGAAATCATATAGAACGCGGTCGATGTCCCACGGCATCGCGCCTTCGAGGATCAGCTTGTTGGCCTCGCGCTGGCGCTGCTCCAGCATGCGGTTGCCGACGAAGCCGTGGCTGACGCCGACGAGCACGCCGACCTTGCCGATCGCCTTGGCGAGGCCCATCGCGGTGGCGATGACGGGCTTCGCGGTCGCCTTGCCGCGCACGATCTCGAGCAGGCGCATCACGTTGGCCGGCGAGAAGAAGTGCAGGCCGAGCACGTGGTCGGGCCGCTTCGTCACCGAGGCGATCTCGTCGATGTCGAGATAGGAGGTGTTGGAGGCGAGGATCGCGCCCGGCTTGGCGAGACGATCGAGCTTGCTGAAGATTTCCTTCTTCACCTCCATCAGCTCGAACACGGCCTCGATGATGAGGTCGCAATCGGCCAGCTTGTCGAGCTCCAGCGCACCGGTGAGCAGGCCCATGCGGGTCTCGACATCCTCCGGCTTCAAACGACCCTTCTTGGCGGTCGCCTCGTAGTTCTTGCGGATGATCTTCTGGCCGCGCTCCAGCGCCTCGGCCTTCATCTCGACCATCGTCACCGGAATGCCGGCGTTCAGGAAATTCATCGCGATGCCGCCGCCCATCGTGCCGGCACCGATGATGCCGACCTTCTTGATCGGCAGTGTCTCGGTGCCGTCCGGCACGTCGGGCACCTTGTTGGCCTGGCGCTCGGCGAAGAAGGCGTGCCGCTGCGCCGCCGATTGCGCGCCCATCATCAGCGCCATGAACAGCTTGCGCTCGTTCTCCATACCCTGGTCGAACGGCAGGTCGACCGCGCCCTTCACGGCCTCGATGCATTTCGCTGGCGCCTCGAAGCCGCGGAACTTGCGCGCGTTGGCCTTGGCGAAGTCGGCGAAGACCTGCGGATTGCCGCGGGCCTCGGCGATCTTGTCGTCGAGGTCGCGCACCTTCCGCAGCTTGCCGCCGTCGGCGACGAGCTTTTTTGCGAAAGCGACGGCGCCACCGAGCAGGTCCTTCTCGTCCACGATCTCGTCGACGATGCCCTGCGAAAGCGCCGCCTTGGCGCCGATCGGCGTCCCGGAGGTGATGGCGTTGAGAGCGGCCTCGACGCCGACGAGGCGCGGCAGGCGCTGCGTGCCGCCGGCACCCGGCAGCAGGCCGAGCTTGACCTCCGGCAGGCCGACCTTCGCCGACGGCACGGCGACGCGGTAATGGCAGCCGAGCGCGGTCTCGAAGCCGCCGCCCAGCGTCGAGCCGTGCAGCGCCGCGACGACCGGCTTCGATGAATTCTCGATCGTGTCGATGAGGTCGTGCAGCGACGGCGACAGCGGTGGCTTGCCGAACTCGGTGATGTCGGCACCGCCGGAGAAGCCGCGGCCGGCGCCGATCATCACGATGGCTTTCACGGCCGGGTCGGCCTCGGCCGCCTTCACCGCCTCGATCGCCTGCGACCGGAGCGCGTGCGAGAGCGCGTTCACGGGCGGCGAATCCAGCGTGACGACGGCGATCTCCCGGTCGCGCGATGCCTGGACCACCTTCTTGCCTTCGACCATCTCGCCTATCCCAATTTTACGGATCGTGCTTGGTAGATAGGGCGATTGCACCATACGGCACGTTCGAATCAAGGGTTTGGCGCCTCGACGAACGGCAGAGACCGGGGAATTTTTGCGCGGCGAAAATTCCGTCTCGCGCTTGCGCCCCTGGCGTGTATAGGAAGCATTCCATCCTTTCGAAGGTCATGACAGCGCCCGCCCAGATCGCCCCCGTCCCGACCGAGACCTCGCGCCAGACCACCCGGTACGAGCGCAAGCGCGAGGCGATTCTCGAGGCGGCCGCCGCCCTGTTCAATGCGCGCGGGCTCAACGGCACGACGATCGCCGATGTCGCCCAGGCGGTCGGGCTGACCACGACCTCGATCACCTATTATTATCGCAAGAAGGAAGACCTCGCCGCCGCCTGCCTGTTGCGGGCGATCGCCGCGCTCGACGAGATCCTCGACGAGGCCGAGCTGGTGCCGGGCCCGCCGGAACGGCTTGCCCGGTTCGTCACGGGCTATTTCGCGCTGCAGGCCGAGATCGCCGCGGGGCAGCGCCCGGCGCTGATCAATTTCTGGGACCTGCGGGCGATGGTCGGCACGGGCGCCGATGCCGCTGCGACGGCGTTCAGCGACGTATTCCGGCGCTTCCGCCGCTGGTTCACCGATCCCGCCGGCCCCGAGCTCTCGCGGCTGGCGCAGAACGCCCGCGCGCATCTCGTCTTCTCGGCCTTCCTATGGGCGAAGGAATGGCTGTCGCGCTTCGAGCCCGAGGATTTTCCGCGCGCCGCCGACCGCCTCGTCGACGTGCTGATCAACGGGCTCGCCGGCCCCGGCGCGGACTGGGCGGTGATCGCCCGGGAGCCGCCGCCGCCGCACCCCTCGACCGAAGTGTCGCGCGAGGCCTTCCTGCGGGCGGCGACCGAGCTCGTCAACGAGCACGGCTACCGCGGCGCCTCGGTCGACCGCATCTCGGCCAAGCTCAGCGTGACCAAGGGCTCGTTCTACCATCACAACGAAAACAAGGACGATCTCGTCGCGCAGTGCTTCGATCGCACGTTCGAGGTGATCCGCGCCGCGCATCGCGATGCCCCGCCTGCGAGCGGCACCGGCTGGGTGCGCCTGTCGATGGTGACCGCGGCGTTGGTGCGCCACCAGCTCTCGGCGCACGGCCCGCTGCTGCGCTATTCCGCGCTCTCCGCCATGCCGGAGGCGATGCGGCCGAAGCTGCTGCGCGATTTCGATCGCCTGTCGCAGCGCACCGCCGGCATCATCGTCGATGGTATAGCCGACGGCTCGATCCGGCCGGTCGACCCGATGATCGCCGCGCAGCTGGTGACGGGCATGATCAACGCCGCCGCCGAGCTGCGCCATTGGGTGCACGACGCGACGGAGGAGAGCGTCGTCGAGCTGTTCGTGCGACCGTGCCTCGTCGGCGTGTTCAAGCCGTCCTGACGCGGCGCCCTATAATTTAAAAAAACCGAAACGGAGGAGCATCGCCATGGCGCAGATCGGCCAATCACGCACCGGCAAGGTTTTGACGCTCACGATCGACCGACCGGAGAAGAAGAACGCGCTGACGAACGAGATGTACGGCCAGCTCGCCGACGCGCTCGAGGCCGCGCGCCGAGACGATTCGGTCCGGTGCGTCGTCATCACCGGCGCCGGCGACACGTTCACGGCGGGCAACGATCTCGGCGATTTCGCGCGGGTCGCGTCGGGCGACCTCAAGCAGCTCGACCGGCATGTGCATCGCGTGCTCGATGTGCTGGCGACCTTCGAGAAGCCGGTCGTCGCCGCGGTGCCCGGCCTCGCCGTCGGCATCGGCACGACGATGCTGCTGCATTGCGACCTCGTGTTCCTCGCTGACACGGCGCTGCTGTCCACCCCCTTCGTCGATCTCGCGCTGGTGCCGGAGGCGGCCTCGAGCCTGCTGCTGCAGGCGCGTATCGGCTACGCCCGCGCCTTCGCCATGTTCGCGCTCGGCGAGCGGGTCGATGCGGCGAACGCGCTCGCCTGGGGCCTCGCCAACCGCGTCGTGAAGGGCGACGAGCTGCAGGCGGCCGCCCAGGCCGCGGCGCAGGCGCTCGCCGCCCGGCCGCCCGGCGCTGTCCTCGCCACAAAGGCGCTGATGCGCGACCGCGAGCGGCTGCAGGCGCAGATCGCAAAGGAGGGCGAGGCCTTTCAGGTCCGCCTCGCCAGCCCCGAGGCGCGCGAGGCCTTCACCGCCTTCGCCGAGCGCCGCAAGCCGGATTACTCGAAGTTCTGATGCCGGCCTAAAGCCCGAACCTCTGGGCCGTCATCCCGGGGCGCCGCAGGCGAACCCGGGACCCATGACCACGCGGAGGCCGGATGACGCCACTGTGGCTTTTCCGGCTTCATGGTGGTCACGGATTCCTGTGTCATGATCGATTTTGCCGGGCTCTCGCTACACTCGCCCCGGAAAGACGGATTCATCGGGGCCGGCCGGGGTTTGCTCCAAGAAAGACACGTCTGCGCGGGTAGAAAAACGCCGCCGTCCGGCCTAAACGTCGCCGCGAGATCGCCGCGCGGCGAGCGAGGGCGGGGCCGACACCAAGTGAGCCGCAACATCAAGGTCGGGTGGGGGTCGCTCGTCGTCAGCATCGTCGTGCTGGCGCTGAAGGCCTATGCCTATTGGCTCACCGGCAGCCTCGCGCTCTATTCGGACGCGCTGGAGACGGTGATCAACGTCGTCGCCGCGATGACGGCGCTGTTCGCGCTGTGGTTTTCCGAGCAGCCGGCCGACGCCAACCACCCCTACGGCCACCAGAAGGCCGAATATGTCAGCGCCGTCGTCGAGGGCGCGCTGATCCTCGTCACCGCCTTCGCGATCCTGCGCGACGTCTATTTCGGCTGGCAGAACCCGAAGGCCCCCGACACGCCGTTCCTCGGCCTGGCGCTGAACGCGGGCGCCGGGGCGATCAACTTCGCCTGGGCTTTGGTGCTGATCCGCTTCGGCACGCTATGGAAGTCGCCGGCGCTCGTCGCTGGCGGCCGGCACATCATGACCGACGTCACCACGACGATCGGCGTGCTCGTCGGCTTCGCGCTGGTGCCGCTCACCGGCCTCCTGCGCATCGACCCCGCCGTCGCCGGGCTGGTGGCGCTCAACATCCTTTGGTCGGGCTGGGCGATCCTGCGCGGCTCGGTCGGCGCGCTGATGGACGAGATCGCCGATCCCGCTGCGCTCGCCGAGATGCGCCGCGTGATCTCATCCTCCGCCGAGGGGGCCATCGAGGCCCATGACGTGCGCATGCGCACGGTGGGCAGCATGACCTTCGTCGAGTTCCACCTCGTCGTGCCGGCCCAGATGATCGTCGAGGACGCGCACGAGATCTGCGACCGCATCGAGAACGCCGTCCGCGCCGCTGTCGGCCAGGCGACGATCAACATTCACATCGAGCCGGAGTACAAGGCCAAGGCGAGCGGCGTGCCGGTGCTGTAGGGGCTGCTTGCCCGCGGCGCGTCCGGCGCCTAGCCTTGGACTATGGTCGTCACCCTGGCAGAGCGAAAGTCGCGTGCGATCGCGCGACTGAAGGCCGGCTTCGAGCCGGCCACGGTGGCGCTCGCCGCCTACGCGGCGGCGCGCGGCGGTCGCTTCGTCATCTTCGGGTCGTTCGCGCGCGGCGACATCCATATCGACAGCGACTGCGATGTCATGGTCGAATTCCCAACCACTCTGGCGCGCGACGCCCGTGACGCCGCCGAGACGATTCTGCGCGAGCACGGGCTCGTCCCCGACGTGCATCTGGTCTCGGAAGTGTCCGATGCCCTGATGCAGCGCGTCCTGCGCGACGGAGTCTCGCTGCCATGAGCGACGCCCGTTGGATCGATATCGACGAGGACGTCGTCGCCGCCTCGAATCATTTCGCAAGTGCCGTTGCCCTGCACGGCGAGGGCGGCTTCGACGAGCGCGGGCTCGTCGGCTATCGCAACGGCATGGCGCTCATGCACGCGCTCCAGTCGGCGCATACGTCGGCCGAAATGGCGCTGACCCGGCTCCTCGCCATCCTCGGCGAGGAACGGCCGGCCGGCGAGGATTGGCATCAGAAGCTGATCTCGCGGGCCGCCAAGTCGATCGCCGGCACGGGCCGTCGCCCGGCGATCCTGAGCTCGGAAGTGGCGGCGGATCTGGACGAGACTCGGCGCTTTCGCAATCGGGCCACCCGCTCCTACGGAGGTTTCGATCCGCGCCGGATCGGACCGACGATGGAGGCCGCCGCTCGTCTGGCAAAGTCGTTTGCGCACGACATCGCGCGCTTCAGAGAGCAAGTCGATCCAGACGTCCAAACCGGATCGAGCTGACTCCGACGCGATATCCCGGCGTCGGCGTGCGACACGCATGGTCTGGTGCGTGCGTCCGAAGCGACGCCGATCTTCAGGTCGGTGAGCGATTGGCGACGGCGCGAGAAAATGCGACCGCGCTCGGCGACGCAGATCCGACCGCGCGCTGTCGAGAGGTGACGCGAGAAGGGCCCCATGCCGTCGAGCGGCGACGCGCCGTGGGCCGGGTGTCAACGAACGCTGATCCCGTCGCGACCACGCGTTGGCGATCGCGACGTATTTTGCCATTGAATCAGTACCTTGATACGCATCAAAGGTAATTATACCTTGTCTTCGCGATCCACCAGCCGAAAGGATCTCAGAACGCCGCGATCCCCGTGATCGCGCGCCCGAGGATCAGCGCATGCACGTCGCTCGCGCCCTCATAGGTGTTCACCGTCTCGAGGTTCATCACGTGGCGCATCACGTGCAGCGCGCCGGTGATGCCGGCGCCGCCGTGCATGTCGCGGGCTTCGCGGGCGACACGGAGCGCGGTGGCGCAATTGGCGCGCTTCATCATCGAGATCGCCTCGGGTACGAAGTCGCCCTCGTCGAGGCGGCGGCCGAGCGCCAGGGCGCCCTCGTAGCCGAGCGCGATGTCGGTCATCATCTCGGCGAGCTTCTTCTGCACGAGCTGGCGGCCGCCGAGCGGGCTGCCGAAGAGCTTGCGCTCCATCACGTAGTCGCGCGTGGCGCGGAAGCAGAACTCGGCGGCGCCGAGCGCGCCCCAGCTGATGCCGTAGCGCGCCTTGTTGAGGCAGGAGAACGGGCCGCGCAGGCCGCGCACGCCGGGCAGGCGGTTCTCCTCCGGCACGAAGACGTCGGAAAGCCCGATGTCGCCGGTGACGGAGGCGCGCAGCGAGAGCTTGTCGCCGATGACGTTGGTGGTGAAGCCCTTGGCGCCGCGCTCGACGAGGAAGCCGTTGATGTCGCCGTCGAGCTTGGCCCAGACCAGCGCGACGTCGGAAACGGGCGAGTTGGAGATCCAGTATTTGGCGCCGTTGAGCACGTAGCCGCCGTCGACCTTCTCTGCCTTGGTGCGCATCGAGGCGGGATCGGAGCCGCCCTCCGCCTCGGTGAGGCCGAAGCAGCCGATCGTCTCGCCGCGCGCCATCTTCGGCAGGAATTTCTGCTTCTGCTCCTCCGAGCCGAACGACAGGATCGGGTACATCACGAGCGAGGATTGCACGCTCATCGCCGAGCGGTAGCCGGAATCGACGGCCTCGATCTCGCGCGTGACGAGACCGTAGGCGACGTGGCCGGCGTCCGAGCCGCCGTATTCCTCGGGCAGGGTGATGCCGAGCAGGCCGAGCTCGCCCATCTCGGAGAGGACGTCGCGGTCGAAAGTCTCCTCGGCGAAGGCCTTGACGATGCGCGGCAGCAGCTTGTCGCGCGCATAGGAGCGGGCGGATTCGGAGATCATCCGCTCCTCCTCGGTAAGGCGCGCGGCGAGATCGAGCGGGTCGGTCCAGTCGAAGGTCTTCGTGTCGATCTTGCCGGAGGTCATGGCTCTCTCCTGATGGGCGTCTGTGTGGGGCGTCGGTCGTTGCTGCTGGCGGACATAGCGCGCCAGGGTCGAGTTGGCGACGCGGGAACCCGCGATCAGGGGCGTTTTCATACTAACGGTATGGAAAAAGCGGCTCCCGCCCGGGCTCCCGCCGCCCTATGTTGCTCACGCGGCCGTCGCGAAGCGGCCGACCGGTCACATCGAGGAAATACCATGGGGTGCCGTCATCGTGGGGCGTGAGATGCTGGTCGATCAGGCCGTCGAGCTGCGCGCGGAGGACGCCTTCGACGTCGCCGCCGTCGACGCGTTTTTGAAAGAGCGTGTCGCTGGGCTCGCGGGCTCGCCCGAGGTCGCGCAATTTCCCGGCGGCGCCTCGAACCTCACCTATCTCCTGCGCTATCCCGACCGCGACCTGATCCTGCGCCGGCCGCCCTCGGGCCACAAGGCGAAGTCCGCGCACGACGTGCTGCGCGAGGCGCGCATCATGGCCGCGCTGAAGCCGGTCTATCCCTACGTGCCGGAGATCATCGCCCTCGGCGAGGATCAGGCGATAATGGGCTGCGACTTCTACGTAATGGAGCGCCTCGTCGGCATCATCCCGCGCCGCGACCTGCCGAAGGGGCTCGACCTCGACGCGGCGGCGACCCGCAAGCTCTGCCTCAGCGTGCTCGACAAGCTCATCGAGCTGCATCGCGTCGATCCCGCCGCCGCGGGCCTCGAAGGGCTCGCCAAGGGTGCCGGCTACGTGCGCCGCCAGGTCGAGGGCTGGTCCGGCCGCTGGCAGCAGGCGCTCACCGACGATGTCGCGCCGATCCCCGACGTCGTCGCCTGGCTCGCCCGCACCATGCCCGACGGCGAGGTGGCGATCCGGCTGATCCACAACGACTATCGCTTCGACAATGTCGTGCTCGATGCCGAGGACCCGCTGCGCGTGATCGGCGTGCTCGACTGGGAGATGGCGACGCTCGGCGACCCGCTGATGGATCTCGGCGGCCTGATTTCGTACTGGGTCGAGCCGACCGACCCGCCCGACGTGATCGCGCGACGCCGCCAGCCGACGCATCTGCCCGGCATGCTGACCCGCGCCGAGGTGATCGCCTATTACGGTGAGAAGACCGGCTGGAGCGTCGACAATTTCGACTTCTACGAGGTGTTCGGCCTGTTCCGCCTCGCGGTGATCATCCAGCAGATCTACAAGCGTTTCCACCTCAAGCAGACGACCAACCCGCGCTTCGCCGACTACGGCCGCGCGGCCAACGAGCTCGGCCGGCGCTGCCAGGCGCTGATCGCGCGATCTTCCCTCTGATGGCCGATCTCTACCTCGTGCGGCACGGGCAGGCGAGCTTCGGCGCCGCCGACTACGACAAGCTGTCGCCGCTCGGCGAGCGGCAATCACGGTTGCTCGGCGAGTGGTTCGCGACCTGCGGCATCGTGCCGGACGTCGTCGCGACCGGCGCGCAGGTTCGCCAGATCGACACGGCCGCGCTCTGTGTCGGTGTCTGCGGCGGCCCTGCGCGGGACGGCTGGCTGAAGCTCGACGGGCTGGGCGAGTACGATCACGATACCGTCGTCGTGCGCTACGAGCCGCGCTACGCGGACGGGGGGGCTATGCACGCCGAGTTCGCCGCGCAGGAGAACCCGCGCCGCGCCTTCCACGCCATGTACGTGAAGGCGATCGCCCGCTGGACCGGCGGCGCGCACGATGCCGACTACGCCGAGAGCTGGCCGGCCTTCCGGGCGCGTGTCGGCACCGCTCTGCGCCAGCTGGCGGCGCTCGATGCCCGCACAGTGATCGCCTTCACCTCCGGCGGCCCGATCACGGCCGTCGTGCAGGAGCTGATCGGCCTCCCGGACGCGCGCGCCTTCGACATGGACTGGCCGCTGGTCAACGCCGGGATCACGCGGCTGCGGTTCTCGGCCGCCACCGGCAGCGTGACGCTCGCGACCTACAACGGACATCCCCACCTCGACCGCGCGGGCGATCCCGCGCTGATCACCTACAGGTAACTCCATGGCCCCCGTCATCCCCGGTCCCCGCGTCGCGGGAAAGAAGGCCTTCGTCACCGGCGCTGCGCGCGGTCTCGGCGAAGCCATCGCGCGCCTTCTCGCCGCCCATGGCGCAAAGGTCTTCCTCACCGACATCGATGCCGAGACGGTCGCGTCCGTCGCCCGCTCGATCGATGCGGATTACGGGCCCGGCACGGCCTTCGCCGCGACGCACGACGTGCGCGACGAGGCGCAATGGAAGGCTTCGCTCGACGCCGCCGACAAAGCGTTGGGCGGCCTGTCGATCCTCGTCAACAACGCCGGGATCGGCGTGCAGGCGCGCGTCGAGGCGATCGCGCTGGAGGAATGGCATCGCGTGATGGCGATCAACCTCGACAGCGTCTTCCTCGGCTGCAAGCACGCGCTGCGCTACCTGCGCGAGAGCCAGCCGGCGTCGATCGTCAACATCTCGTCGATCGCCGGCATCGTCGCCGACGGACAATACGCCGCCTACAACACGTCGAAAGCGGGCGTGATGATGCTCACCAAATCGGTGGCGCTCGACTGCGCGCAGCAGGGCGTCGCGATCCGCTGCAACTCGGTGCACCCCGGCTTCGTTCGCACCGCGATCGTGCAATCCTATTTCGACAAGCACGGCGAGGCGGAGGCGACGCGCAAGCTGACGAAGCACATCCCAATGAAGCGGCTCGGCAAGCCCGACGACGTCGCCTATTGCGTGCTCTACCTCGCCAGCGACGAGAGCGCCTTCGTGACGGGCAGCGAGTTCAAGGTCGACGGCGGGATTTCCGCCGCGTGAATGACAAGGAGCAATCCATGACGACGCACCGCAACGTCTGGCGTCTACGCAAGCGCCCCGTCGGCGCCATCAAGGACGGCGACCTCACTTACGAGCGCGAAGCGCTGCCGGAGCTGAAGGACGGCCAGTTCCTGCTCGAGACGCTGTATCTCTCGCTCGATCCGACCAACCGGATCTGGATGAGCGACATGCGCCAGTACATGCCGCCGGTGGCGATCGATGCGCCGATGCGCGGCGGCAATGCGGGGCGTGTCGTCGCCAGCAAGAAGGCCGGCGTGCAGGAGGGCGACCTCTATTTCGGGGTCGGCGAGTTCGCCGACTACGTCGTCACCGACGGCAAGACGTTCACCAAGGCGAGCCTGCCGAAGGGACTGCCGCTGTCGGTCGGCTACGGCGTGTTCGGGCTTGTCGGCCCCACCGCCTACTTCGGCCTGCTCCACGTCGGCAAGCCGAAGGCCGGCGAGACGCTGGTTGTCTCCGCCGCGTCGGGCGGCGTGGGTCAGATCGTCGGCCAGATCGGCAAGATCAAAGGGCTCAACGTCATCGGCATCGCCGGCGGCCCCGAGAAGTGCGGCACCCTCACCGACAAGCTCGGCTTCGACGCGGCGATCGACTACAAGAACGAGAACGTCGGCGAGCGGCTCGATGCGCTGGCTCCCGAGGGCGTGGATATCAACTTCGAGCAGGTCGGCGGCCCGATCATGGAAGCGGTGATGAGCCGCATGAACCTGTTCGGTCGCATGCCGCTCTGCGGCATGATCTCCGGCTACAACGACGAGAAGCCGGCGCCGGGCCCGGGCACCTGGCCGCTGATCCTGATGCAGCGTCTCACCGTGCAGGGCTTCATCATCTTCGACTTCATCCAGCACTACGACGAGATGTTCCGCGAGCTCGGCGGCTGGATCGCCGAGGGGCGCATCAAGACGCGTCAGGACGTGCGCAAGGGGCTCGACGGCGCGATCGGCTACCTCGACCTGCTCTACAATGGCGGCAACAACGGGAAGCTTCTCGTCGAGGTGCATCCCGAGGCGGGGAGGTTGTAGGATGCCCAAGCCAATCTGGTTCGATCAATCGCCGATGGGCTTCGTGTACGAAGCGCCCGGCCTGCAGCAGCACCTCGGCATCGAGCTGACCGACGCGGGGCCGGACTGGCTCAAGGGCCGCATGCCGGTCGACGCGCGCACGCGCCAGCCCTTCGGGCGTCTGCACGGCGGCGCCTCGGTGGCCCTGGCCGAAACGCTCGCCTCGGTGGCGTCGGTGTTCGTCGTCGACCGGGGCCAGAAGACCATCGTCGGGCTCGAGATCAACGCCAACCATCTGCGCGGCGTCAGCGATGGCTTCGTCACCGGTACGGCGCGGCCGTTGCACATCGGGCGGACCACGATGGTGTGGGAGGTGCGCATCGAGGACGAGGCCGGCCGCGCCGTCTGCATCTCCCGCTGCACGATCGCGGTGATCGACCTTCCCAAAGAGCGAGCCTGACTTTGTCCATCCTGCTCTCCCGCGCCGATCTCGACTTCCTGCTCTACGACTGGCTGAAGGTCGACGCGCTGACGGCGCGCCACCGTTACGCCGATCATTCGCGCGAGACTTTCGATGCCACGCTCGATCTGGCCGAGGCGATCGCGACCGAGCATTTCCTGCCGCACAACAAGAAGGCCGATGCCAACGAGCCGCGCTTCGAGAACGGCGAGGTGGTGATGATCCCCGAAGTCCGCGCGGCGCTGAAGCATTACAACGAGGCGGGTCTCCTCGCCGCGCAGGCCGATGCCGAGGACGGCGGCATGCAGCTGCCCTGCGCCGTCGGCAGTGCGGCGTTCGCCTTCTTCAAGGCCGCAAACACCGCCACGGCGGCTTACCCCATGCTGACGACCGCGGCTGCGAACCTGCTGCGCAAGCACGGGACGCCGGAGCAGATCGCCCGCTACGTCGCGCCGATGCGCGAGGGCCGCTTCTTCGGCACGATGTGCCTGTCCGAGCCGCAGGCCGGCTCCTCGCTCGCCGACATTTCCACGCGCG
This sequence comes from Beijerinckiaceae bacterium, assembly GCA_965277735.1. Taxonomy (GTDB): domain Bacteria; phylum Pseudomonadota; class Alphaproteobacteria; order Rhizobiales; family Beijerinckiaceae; genus RH-AL1. Next base: position 747,822 of record CBDIDO010000002.1, on the reverse strand, counting down.
CCGAGCCGCAGGACGATGGATCGTATCGACTGTTCGGCACCAAGATGTGGATATCCGGCGGCGAGCACGAGCTGTCCGAGACGATCGTCCACATGGTGCTCGCCAAGATCCCCGGCGGCCCGGCCGGCAGCCGCGGCATCTCGCTCTTCGTCGTACCGAAGCATCTCGTCGGCGACGATGGCGCGATCGGTAAGCGCAACGACGTCGTGCTGGCCGGGCTCAACCACAAGATGGGTTACCGCGGCACAACGAACACGCTGCTCAATTTCGGCGAGGGCAGCCATACGCCGGGCGGCAAGCCGGGCGCGATCGGCTGGCTCGTCGGCGAGATGCACGGCGGTCTGCCGGCTATGTTTTTCATGATGAACGAGGCGCGCATTGGCGTCGGGCTCGGCGCCGTCGCGCTCGGCTACACCGGCTATCTGCGGGCGCTCGCCTACGCCAAGGAGCGGCCGCAGGGCCGCCCGCTTGGCGTTCGAGATCAAACCACAAAGCAATGCGCGATCATCGAGCACCCCGACGTGCGCCGCATGCTTCTTGCCTCCAAGAGCTACGTGGAAGGCGCGCTCGCCTTCGCGCTCTATTGCGCGCGGCTGGTCGACGAGCAGCGCACCGGGGACGCTGGCGCCGCGCGCGAGGCGCAAGCGCTGCTCGATCTGCTGACACCGATCGCCAAGAGCTGGCCGTCGCAATGGTGCCTCGCCGCCAACGATCTCGCGATCCAGGTGCACGGCGGCTACGGCTACACCCGCGACTACGACGTCGAGCAGCTCTATCGCGACAATAGGCTCAACGCGATCCACGAAGGCACGCACGGCATCCAGGCGCTCGACCTGCTCGGCCGCAAGGTGACGCAGAACGGGGGCGAGGGGCTCGAGCTCCTGCGCGCGCGCATCGCAAGGACGATCGCGGCGGGGCAGGCGGCGGGCGGCAATGCCGCGTTCAATGCCCGCGAGCTTGGCGCGGCGCTGGATGCCGTGACGGATACGACGCGGACGCTGTATGACGCTGGCGACGCCTCCGTCACGCTGGCGAACGCGTCGGCCTATATGGAGGCTTTTGGGCACATGGTCATCGCCTGGGTCTGGCTCGAGCAGCTGCTCGCGCTCGGCCCGCGGGGCGACTCCTTCGCCGAGGGCAAGCGGCAGGCCTGCCGCTATTTCTACCATTGGGAGCTGCCGAAGATTTATCCGCAGCTCGACGCCTTGCGCGCGCTCGACCGCACGACGCTGGATATGCGGGCCGAGTGGTTCTGAGCGGGGCTACCCCAGCACCGCGCCGGTGATCGTCACGCCGCCGTCGACCACCATCGTCTGGCCGGTCATGAAGCGCCCGGCGTCCGACGCCAGGAACACGGCGGCGCCGGCGATGTCGTCGGGATCGCCGATGCGGCGCAGCGGCGTCTGCGCCTCCGTCGCCTTCAGCCGCTCTGGGTTGTCCCACAGCGCCTTGGCGAAGTCGGTCTTGATCAGTCCCGGCGCGATGCAATTGACGCGGATGCCGTGCTTGCCGTGCTCGACCGCGAGGTTGCGCGCGAGCTGCATGTCCGCCGCCTTCGAGATGTTGTAGGCGCCGATCACCGGCGAGCCGATCAAGCCGCCGATCGACGAGACGATGACGATCGAGCCGTCCTTGCGCTCGATCATGCCGGGCGCCACGAGCTGCACCAGCCAATGGTTCGAGACGATGTTGTTGTCGAGGATCTTGCGGAACTGCTCGTCCGAGATGCCGCCGAGCGGGCCGTAGTACGGGTTCGACGCCGCGTTGCAGACGAGGACGTCGATCGGCCCGAGTCGGTCGTGCGTCTCGGCGATCAGCCGCTCGAGATCGGATTTCGACGAGATCGATGCGGCGATCGCCACCGCACGGCCGGCGCCGTGCGCCGCCTCGATCTCCTTCACCACCGCCTCGCACGCCTCGATCTTGCGCGACGAGACGACGACGCGGGCGCCGTGCTCTGCGAGCCGCAGCGCGATCGCCTTGCCGATGCCGCGCGACGAGCCCGTGACGACGGCGACCTTACCGTTGAGATCGAAAAGGGACATTCGTTTGCCTCTCTACTAATCGCCCGGCGGCGAGACCCGATCGGGCCCCGCGCCACCGGCCAAGGGTCAAAAGCGCAGGCTGGCCGGAGTCAACCTCGCCGTACGTGTCATCGCCTCGACCGGGAAAACATGCGAGGAATGGCCGTCTTCCGACGTCGCCGGCTCTTCGGTCGCCGAAGCCAAGGATCGCCCCCATGCCGCTCACGCTGCTCGTCCTCATTCCCGCCAAGCCCGGACAGGGGGACGCGCTCGGCGAGGCCTTGAAAGGGCTCGTCGCGCCGACCCGGGCTGAGGCGGGCAACATCAGCTACGACGCGCATCGTTCGAACGACGATCCCGATCTCTTCATGATGTACGAGACCTGGGAGTCGCAGGCCGCGCTCGACAGCCACTTCCAGCAGCCGCACATGCAGGCGGCGATGGCGCGGCTGCCGGAGCTGGTCCAGGGCGAGCTCAAGCTGCAGGGCTTCACGAAAATCTCCTAGCGTCTCGGCGCTTATTCTTCTCCCGCTTGTGGGAGAAGGTGGCCCCGCGAAGCGGGGTTGGATGAGGGGGCTCGGCGCCTGTCGCATCCGTGTAACCCCAATCGGCACGATCCCTCATCCGACCCGACTTCGTCGGGCCACCTTCTCCCGCAAGCGGGAGAAGGAAGGGGTTACGCGTTGGTGTAGCGCCGCAGCTCGAGCTTCGCGATCGTGCGGTTGTGCACCTCGTCCGGGCCGTCGGCGAGGCGCAGCGTGCGCACGTGGGCGTAGCTGCGGGCCAGGTCGAAATCGTCGGAGACGCCACCGCCGCCATGTGCCTGGATCGCGTCGTCGATGATGCGCAGCGCGACGTTGGGCGCGGCCACCTTGATCATCGCGATCTCCAGCCGGCCAACCTTGGCGCCGGCCTTGTCCATCACGTCGGCGGCCTTCAGGCAGAGCAGGCGGGTCATCTCGATGTCGATGCGTGCGCGGGCGATGCGCTCTTCCCACACCGACTGCTCGGAGATGCGCTTGCCGAAGGCCGTGCGCGAGACGAGGCGGCGCGCCATCGCCTCCAGCGCCGCCTCGGCGACGCCGATCGTGCGCATGCAATGGTGGATGCGGCCCGGCCCGAGCCGCCCCTGCGCGATCTCGAAGCCGCGGCCCTCGCCGAGGATCAGGTTGCCGGCCGGCACGCGCACGTCCTTCAGGACCACCTCGCAATGGCCGTGCGGCGCGTCGTCGTAGCCGAACACCGGCAGCCACCGCACGACCTCGACACCGGGCGCGTCGAGCGGCACCAGGATCTGCGACTGCTGCTTGTGCGTCTCCGCGCTCGTGTCGGTCTTGCCCATCACGATTGCGATCTTGCAGCGCGGGTCGCCGACGCCTGACGACCACCATTTGCGGCCGTTGATCACGTAATGGTCGCCGTCGCGGACGATCCGCGTCTCGATGTTGGTCGCATCCGAGGAGGCGACGTCGGGCTCGGTCATCAGGAAGGCCGAGCGGATCTCGCCGGCCATCAGCGGCTTGAGCCAGCGCTCCTGCTGCTCGGGGGAGCCGTAGCGATGCAGCACCTCCATGTTGCCGGTGTCCGGCGCCGAGCAATTGAAGACTTCCGAGGCCCAACCAATCCGCCCCATCTCCTCCGCGCAGAGCGCGTAGTTGATATTCTTCAAGCCGGCGCCATGGAATGCGTCGGTGTCGTGCTCGGGCGAGGGCGGCAGGAACAGGTTCCACAGCCCCTCGGCTTTAGCCTTGGCCTTCAGGGTCTCGACGATCTTCGGGTTCTGCCAGCGGTTGGCGCCGAAGCCGCGCATCTCCTCTTCGTAGACGGAGACGGCCGGCTGCACCTCGCGCGCCATGAACTCGCGCACGCGCCCCTGCCAGTGCCTCTGTGTCTCGGAGAGCGAGAAATCCATCGTGTCGTCCTCGGGTGGACCGGCTCCGCCAGAAGATACCGGTCGTTCGATCCAGCAGAAATAGGGGGCACGGCGCGAACGCCAGCCCGTCGATCGGCGGAGCCTATCCTGTCGAGGAAACGGCGCAAAGTCGTTTACGCCCGCCGCGGGTTGGGCTAGGCAACATACTGATCATATGAATTTGCCCAGCCGCCTGCCGGGAGCCGCGCCATGGCGCTTGATCGAGAAACCCGCGACGACCTGATCGAGGGCGTCCGCCGCTTCGTCGCCGAGCGGCTGCGTCCGCTCGAGGCGAAAATCGCCGAGGACGACGCGATCCCCGATGAGATCGTCGGCGCGATGCGCGACCTCGGCCTGTTCGGCCTGTCGATCCCGGAGGAGTTCGGCGGCCTCGGCCTCTCCATGGAGGACGAGTGCCTCGTCGCCATCGAGCTCGGCCGCACCAGCCCGGCGTTCCGTTCGGTGATCGGCACCAACGTCGGCATCGGCAGCCAGGGGCTGGTGATGTACGGCAGCGACGCGCAGAAGGCGCACTGGCTGCCGGCCATCGCATCCGGCAAGATCATCACCTCGTTCTGCCTCACCGAGGCCGAGGCTGGCTCCGACTCGGCCGCGGTGCGCACGCGCGCCCGGCGCGAGGGCGAAAGCTACGTGCTCGACGGCGCCAAGCGCTACATCACAAATGCCGACAAGGCCTCGCTCTTCACCGTGATGGCGCGCACCGACCCCGACACGCCCGGCGCCAAGGGCGTCTCAGCCTTCCTGGTGCCTGCGGACTCGCCCGGCCTGTCGGTCGGCAAGCCCGAGCGCAAGATGGGCCAGCAGGGCGCGCATGTCTGCGACGTCACCTTCGATGCCGTGAAGGTGCCGGCCGCCAACCGCCTCGGTGCCGAGGGCGACGGCTTCAAGCTCGCCATGCGCGTGCTCGATCGCGGCCGTCTGCATATCGCCGCCGTCTGCACCGGCATCGCCGAGAGGCTGATTGCCGACGGTGTTACTTATGCGCAGGAGCGGAAGCAGTTCGGCCAGCCGCTCGCGGCGTTCCAGCTCGTGCAGGCGATGATCGCGGAGTCGAAGACCGAGGCGCTCGCCGCGCGGGCACTTGTGCTGGAGACCGCCCGCATGCGGGATCGCGAAGAGACGACGACGCTGGAGGCGGCGAGCGCCAAGCTCTTCGCCTCCGAGATGGTCGGGCGCGTCGCCGATCGCACCGTGCAGATCTACGGCGGTGCCGGCTACATCGCGGACTACGGGATCGAGCGCTTCTACCGCGACGTCCGCCTGTTCCGCATCTATGAGGGCGCGTCCGAGATCCAGAAGCTGGTGATCGCCCGCGAGACGCTGAAGCGCGGCGGTTGAGCATGAAACCCGCACACGAGCGCCTGTGCCTCGCCACCTATCCCTTCGCCACCGAGCTGGTCCCGCGCTTCGGCGACATGGACGTGCAGGGCCATCTCAACAACGTCGCGCTGGCCGGGCTCTACGAGGAGGCGCGCGTGCGCTTCGTCTCGTCGCTGTTCCAGATCCACTCGCGGCCTGACGGTCAGCGGCCGGTGCTCGCCGAGGCGACGATCCGCTATCTCGCCGAGGGCCGCTACCCCGGCCGCCTTGCCGCCGCCGCCGGGCTGCTGCGCATCGGCCGCACGTCCTATGTCATCGGCCAGGCGATGTTTCAAAACACCGTCTGCATCGGCACAGCCGACATCGTCATCGTGTGGACTGAGGGCGGGCGACCGTGCCCGATCCCCGAGACGCTCAGAGCGGCGCTCGCGACGGCGCTCATCGAGACCAGGGCACCGGCCGATGCCTGAGCCCCGGCGCCCTTGTCCGTTCGTCGCCTATCCCTCCCACTCGATCGGGGGCAGGATCGCCGCCTCTCGCGTGCCCGTCGATGTCCGGCGCCGCCATTGCGATCGAGCATCACGAGGAGCCGCGCCATGTCGGTCGTAAGCCTGGAAAAGGCGAAGGAGCCCGCGTTCCATCAACTCGACCAGACGGTCGAGGAGCTGGTCGCGGCCAAGCAGGCCTGGGCCGCAACGGGGATTCCGGCGCGCCTCGCCATTCTCGATGCGGTCCGCACCGGCATCATGTCGGTCGCGGAAGACTGGGCGCTGACGGCGGCCCGCGCCAAGCAGATCCCCGATGGGTCGCCGCTCGTCGGCGAGGAGTGGATGTCCGGGCCCTACGCGCTGATGAGCGGCTGCGACGCGCTGGCGCTCACCCTGCGCGAGATGGACGGCAAGCGCTTCCTGAAGCACGTGCCGGTGCGTGACCTCGCGACCGGCCAGATCGCCGCACGCGTGTTTCCGCAATCGATCTTCGATCGGCTGCTGCTCTCCGGCGTCACGGCCGACGTCTGGATGAAGCCAGGCGTCACCCGGGCCAACCTCGCCGACAACACGGCGCACGCCTATGACATCCCGCCGGAGCGGCGCACGGGCATGGTCGCGCTGGTGCTGGGCGCCGGCAACATCGCGGCGATCGCGCCGCTCGACTGCTTCCAGAAGATCTTCGTCGAGCATCAGGTCACGCTGCTCAAGCTGAACCCGGTCAACGATTACCTCTACGACTTCCTAGAGGTGGCACTGAAGCCGCTGATCGACGCCAACGCGTTGCGGATCGTGCGCGGCGGCGCCGATGTCGGCGCCTATCTCTGCGACCATGCCGGCATCGACGAGATCCACATTACCGGCTCGCAGGCCTCGCACGACGCGATCGTCTGGGGGCCCGGCGAGGAAGGCCGCGCCAACAAGGGCAACGGCACGCCGCGCAACGATCGGCGGATCACCTCCGAGCTCGGCGCCGTCTGCCCGACCATCGTCGTGCCGGGACCATGGTCGGCTGCCGACATCGCCTTCCAGGCCGAGCACATCGCCAGCCAAAAGCTGCACAATTCCGGCTTCAACTGCATCGCCTGCCAGATGTTGGTCGTCTCCGGCGGATGGGACCAGACCAGCGCGCTGCTGCAGAAGGTCGATGAGACGATCAAGGCCGCCCCGCCGCGCGGGCTGTACTATCCCGGCGCGACGCAACGCATGGCGGACTTCGCCAAGCGCGGCCAGCCGACGATGGTGAAGCGCGCCGGCGCGCCGGATTGTGTCGTGATCCCGTTCGCCAAGGCCAACGATCCGTCGATCGCGACACAGGAGGTCTTCGCGCCGGCGCTCAGCGTGCATCGCCTGGAGGAAAGCGACCCCGAGGCGTTCCTGCGCGCGGCGATCGCCTATTCGAACGACGAGCTCTACGGCACGCTCGGCGCCAACATCCTGATCCATCCCGCGACGATCCGCGCGATAGGCAAGAAAAAGTTCGAGACCATCGTCGCGGAGCTGCGCTACGGCTGCATCGCCATCAACGCGTGGACGGGCCTCGGCTTCCTCCTTGCGCAGGCCCCCTGGGGCGCGTTCCCCGGCCATACGCTCGATGATGTGCGCAGCGGCATTGGTTTCGTCCACAACAGCTTCATGTTCGACGCGCCCGAGCGGACCATCGTGACGGCGCCGTTCCGGCCGTTCCCGCGCACCGCGCTCAGCGGCGGCCTCACCATGCTGCCCAGGCCGCCGTGGTTCGTCACCAACACACAGCAGCACGTGGTCGGGCGGCTGCTGACGGCGTTCCAATACAAGCCGAGCTGGGCGAAGCTGCCGCGCATCTTTGCGCACGCGCTGCTCGGATAGAATTGAAAACCAACGGGCGGCGCGCGCCGCCGCCCGAAAAGATCGGAGTACCAGCCCATGCGCGAAGCCGTCATCGTCTCCACCGCCCGCACGCCGATCGGCAAGGCCTACCGCGGGGCGTTCAACAACACGCAGTCGCAAGCGCTCGCGGCGCATGCGCTGACGGCCGCGGCCGAGCGCGCGAAGATCGACCCTGTCGAGGTCGAGGACGTCGTCATGGGCTGCGCGATGCAGCAGGGCTCGACCGGCACCAACACGGCGCGCCAGTCGCTGCTGCGCGCCGGCTTCCCGACCTCCGTCGCCGGCCAGACCATCGACCGCCAGTGCGCCTCGGGCCTGATGGCAGTGGCGATCGCGGCGAAGCAGATCATCGTCGACAACATGCAGGTGACGATCGGCGCCGGCGTCGAGTCGATCTCGCTGGTGCAGAACGAGCACGCCAACAAGTTCCGCACCCGCGATCCCTGGCTCGTCGAGCACATGCCGACGACCTACGTCACCATGCTGGAGACCGCCGAGGTCGTGTCGCGGCGCTATAACATCAGCCGCGAGGCGCAGGACGCCTACGCGCTGCAATCGCAGCAGCGCACGGCGAAGGGCCAGGCGGACGGCCTGTTCGACCACGAGATCGTGCCGATGACGACGACGATGCTCGTCACCGACAAGGCGACCGGCGAGACGTCGGAGAAGGAGATCACGCTCTCGAAGGACGAGGGCAACCGCGCCTCGACCACAATCGAGGATCTCGCCAAGCTGAAGCCGGTCTTCAAGGACGGCATCGAAATCAGCCAAGGCGAGTTCATCACCGCCGGCAACGCCTCACAACTTTCGGACGGCGCCGCGGCGCTGGTGCTGATGGAGGCGAAGGAGGCGTCAAAGCGTGGCCTGCAGCCGCTCGGCGCCTATCGCGGCATCGCAGTGGCCGGTTGCGACCCCGACGAGATGGGCATCGGCCCGGTCTTCGCCGTGCCGAAGCTCCTGAAGGCGCATGGTTTGACCGTCGACGACATCGACATCTGGGAGCTGAACGAGGCCTTCGCGGTGCAGGTGCTCTATTGCCGCGACAAGCTCGGCATCCCCGACGAAAAGCTGAACACGCTCGGCGGCTCGATCTCGATCGGCCATCCCTACGGCATGACCGGCGCGCGCTGCACCGGCCATATCCTGCTCGAGGGTCGTCGCACCAAGGCGAAATGGGCCGTGGTGACAATGTGCGTCGGCGGCGGCATGGGCGCCGCCGGGCTTTTCGAGGTCTTTTGAGAAGGTCTCGGACCAATCCTTCTCCCGCTTGCGGGAGAAGGGATCGCCCAGTGGTCAGAAAGCCGCCTCGTCCATCTCCATCATCGACGCCTTGCCGGACTTGATCGCAGCGAAGAGGCCTGCGGTTTCGGGCAGGATGCGGTCGAAGAAGAAGCGGGCCGTGACGAGCTTCGCCTTGTAGAACGATGCGTCGCCGTTGGCCTGCGGCAGCTTGGTGGCAGCTAGCTTGGCCATCTGCGCCCATTGGTAGGCGAGCGCCACGAGCCCGAACAGCCGCAAATAGTCGGTCGCCGCGGCGCCCGCCTCTTCGGGGTCGCGCATGCCGGACTGGGCGATCTGCCCTGTCGCGAGCTGCAGCGCGCCGAACGCTTTCTCCAGCCGCTTCACGTAGTCGCCGATCGCCTCGTCGTTGCGGTTCTTCTCGATAAAGGCGGCGACGGGGTGGAAGAACGAGCGCAGGTAACGGCCCGCATGCGCGCCGAGCTTGCGGCCGACGAGGTCGAGCGCCTGGATGCCGTTCGTGCCCTCGTAGATCATCGCGATCCGCGCATCGCGCACGTATTGCTCCACGCCGTGCTCGCGGATGTAGCCGTGGCCGCCGTAGACCTGCAGGCCGCGGTTGGTGTTCTCGAAGGCGAAGTCGGTGAACATCGACTTCACCACCGGCGTCATCAGCGCAAGGAAATCCTCGGCCTCCTGGCGCACCAGCGGATCGTTGGCCTTCTCACTACGGTCGAGCGCGCGGGCGACCCAGCCGGAGAGGGCGCGGCAGCCCTCGATCTCGGCGCGCATGCGCATGAGGTTCCGCCGCACGTCGGGGTGCACGATGATTGAGTCCGCCGCCTTGTCCTTGGCCTTGGCGCCCGCAAGCGAGCGGCCCTGGATGCGATCCTTCGCGTAGGCGACGGCGCTCTGGTAAGAGGCTTCCGCGATGCCGAGCCCCTGGATGCCGACCGAGAGGCGCTCCGAGTTCATCATCGCGAACATGCCCTGCATGCCCTTGTTCGGCGGCCCGACCATCCAGCCCTTCGAGTCCTCGAAGTTGATCTGGCAAGTCGCCGAGGCCTTGATGCCCATCTTGTGCTCGATGCCGGAGCAGGTGACGCCGTTGCGCGGGCCGGGGCGATCGCCCTCGCCCGGCAGGAGCTTCGGCACGATGAACAGCGAGATGCCCTTCACGCCCTTCGGCGCATCGGGGAGGCGCGCCAGCACGAGGTGGACGATGTTCTCGGTGAGGTCGTGGTCGCCCGACGAAATGAAGATCTTTGAGCCGGTGACATTGTAGCTGCCGTCGCTATTCGGCACGGCCTTGGTGCGCAGCATGCCGAGGTCGGTGCCGCAATGCGACTCGGTGAGGCACATCGTGCCGCCCCAGGTGCCTTCGACCATTTTGGGCAGGAAGCGGTCTTTCAGCTCTTCCGACGCGTGCTTCTCGATGGCGATCGTCGCGCCGTGCGTCAGTCCGGGGTAAAGGCCAAAGGCCATATTCGCCGAGCAGAGCATCTCCTCGACCTGCTTGGCGAGCGACTCGGGCAGGCCCTGGCCGCCATACTTCGGGTCGGCGTTGAGGGCGGTCCAACCACCCTCGCGGAAGAGATTGTAGGCGTCTGGAAAACCCTTCGGCGTGCGCACGACGCCGTTCTCGTAGTGGCAGCCTTCGAGATCGCCTGACGCGTTCAGCGGCAGCAGCACTTCTTCGGCGAGCTTGGCGGCCTCCTCGAGGATCGTCTCACAGAGGTCGTCGCTGGCGTCCTCGAAGCCGAGCTCGTTGGTGAGCTCGGCCGTGCCGTACATCTCCTGCAGGATGAAGCGCATGTCGCGCAGCGGGGCCTTGTAAGTCTGCATGAGCTTGGCTCCTCTCAGTTACGAAGCGGCTTGCCGGTCTCGAGCGTGTGCTCGATCCGCGCCAGCGTGCCGGGGGTCTTCAGAAGACGCATGAACGATTTGCGCTCGAGCTTGAGCACGTCGTCCTCGGTGATAACGTCGATCGGGTCGGCGTCGCCGCCGGTCAGCACGTCGGCGAGGCCGCCAGCGACCACCACGTCATGGTCGGTGGCGATGCCGCGGCGGTGGAAGCCGTCGACGGCGCCCTCCATGCCGACGCGGCCGGCGGCGCCGGGCAGGTTGAGCGTTGCCGGCTCCGGCGGCTTGTAGCCGTCGACGAGCGACAGTGCCTTGGCCTTGGCGTCGGCGAGCAGGCGGTAGCGGTTCATGCTGATGCCGTCGCCCTCGCGCAGGATGAGCATGTCCTTGGCCTGCGCCGCGGACTTCGAGACGGTTGCGGTCGACACCATCTCGAACACCTTGGCCGGCGCCGGCATCGGCCCGCGCGGCCACTTCTTGTTGGTCTGCCAGCGCACCAGCATCTCCTTGCAGCCACCCCAGCCGGGCACGAGGCCGACGCCGCATTCGACGAGGCCCGTGTAGGTCTCGGCATGCGCCTGCACGGCGTCCGAATGCAGCAGGATCTCGCAGCCGCCCCCGAGCGCCAGGCCCGCGGGCGCGGCGACGACGGGGAACGGCGCATATTTCATCGCCTTCAGCGTGTCCTGGCCGACCGCGATCGTCTGCTCGATCTGCTGCCACGCCGCGATGTTCGCCGCGAACAGGGCGAGGCCGAGATTGGCGCCGACGGAGAAGTTCGAGCCCTCGTTGTAGATGACGAGCGCCTTCATCTCCGCCTTCACCAGCTTGATCGACTGGTGCAGCAACGCCATGATCTGGTCGTCGAGCGAGTTCGACTTCGAGGTGAACTCGAGGCAGGCGACACCGTCGCCGAGGTCCCACAGCGCTGCCGACCCGTTCTTGAGGAGCGGCTTTGCCGTGAGCTTGATGTCCTCGAGCAGCAGCACGCCCTCGGGACGCACCAGGTCGTGGTACTGGCCGTCGAGGCCGAAGAACTGCCGCTTGCCGTTCTCGAGCCGGTAGAAGGTCTTGTCTCCCACCTTCTCCAGGATCTCCGGCACGGCGATCCCCTCGTCGGCCAGCGCCTTGGCGAACCAGGCGGGCCCGAGCTTGTCGATCAGCTCGAACGGGCCAGCCTTCCAATTGTAGCCGAGACGCATGGCCTCATCGATGGCGACGATCTCGTCGGCCGCCTCCGGCACGAGGCTCGCCGCGTAGGCGAGCGTGCGCCCCATCACCGTCCATGCATACCGGCCGATCTTCGACTTCGCCGACATCAGCGGGCGCAGGTTCTTCTCGGCGCCCTTTAGCTCGGCGAGCTCGGGCGTCGCGGCGGCAACGTATTCGCCGGTCTGTAGGTCGATCGCCTGCTTGTCCTTGCGGCCCTTCGACTTGTCGATGCGGTAGAAGCCGCCCTTGCCCTTGCGGCCGGTGTAGCCGTCCTTGATCATGCGGCCGATCAGCGGCACGTCGCGGTTCACCGCGTGGAACGCGTCGCTCTTCGGAAGCAGGCCGGCGAGGCTCGCGTTGATGTGCGGGCCGAGGTCGATGCCGACGAGGTCGATGAGGCCGAAGATGCCGGTCTTCGGGATGCCGAACGGCCGGCCCATCACGGCGTCGGCTTCCTCGACCGACAGGCCGCCGTCGATCGCATCGAGGATGCCGCACTGCATCCAGTAGATGCCGAGGCGGTTGGCGATGAAGCCGGGGCTGTCCTTGCAGGCGACGATGCTCTTGCCCATCGCGACGTCGGCGAAGCGGCTCACCTTCTCGACGAGGGCAGGATCGCTCTTCGGGCCGGCGACGATTTCGAGCAGCCGCATGTAGCGCGGCGGGTTGAAGAAATGCGTGATCATGAAGTCGCGCTGGAAGCCGTCGGGCAGGCCTTCGACGAGCTTGGCCAGCGGGATCGTCGACGTGTTCGACGAGATCGGCGTGCCCTGCTTGCGCACCTCGTCGAGGCGGCGGTAGAGGCCCTGCTTGATGTCGAGACGCTCGATCACGACCTCGACGATCCAGTCGCACTCCGCGACCTTGGCGAGGTCGTCCTCGAGGTTGCCGACGGTCACAAGCTTGGCGGCGCGCTCGGACATGAACGCGGCCGGCTCGGTCTTCAGCATCTTCGCGACGGCACCGGCGGCGACCGCATTCCGGTCCTTCGCGTCCTTCGGCACGATGTCGAGCAGCAGCACCGGCACGCCGGCGTTGGCAACCTGCGCGGCGATGCCGGCGCCCATGACGCCGGAGCCGAGGACGGCGACTTTCTTGATCTGATCGGTCATCACAGGCGCTCCATGATGGTGGCGATGCCCTGGCCGCCGCCGATGCACTGTGTGGCCAGCGCATAGCGGCCGCCCTCGCGCTTCAGCAGGCTCGCGGCCTTGCCGGTGATGCGCGCGCCGGTGGCGCCGAGCGGATGGCCGAGCGCGATCGCGCCGCCGTCGAGGTTCAGCGTCTCGTCGCGGATGCCGAGCTCCTTCATGCAGGCGAGCGCCTGCGCGGCGAAGGCCTCGTTGAGCTCGACGACATCGATCTGGCTGATGTCGATCTTGGCGCGCTGCAGCGCCTTGCGCGTCGCCGCTACCGGGCCGATGCCCATGATGTCGGGCTCGCAGCCGGAGACGGCGACCGAGGCGAGGCGCGCCAGCGGCTCGAGGTTGTGGCGATGCGCGAACTCCTCCGAGCAGATGAGTACCGCCGCAGCACCGTCGGTGAGCGGCGACGAGGTGCCGGCCGTCACCGCGCCCTCGGCGCTGAACGACGGCTTCAGCGCGGCGAGCGCCTCCTTGTTGGTCTCGGGGCGGATGCAGCCGTCCTGGTCCACCGCGTGGCCATTGGTTTGGATCGGGACGATCTCGGCTGCAAGCTTGCCGTCGGCCTGCGCCTTGGCGGCGCGCTGGTGCGAGCGCACGGCCAGCTCTTCCTGCGCCGCGCGGGTGATCTGCCAGCGGCGCGAGACATTCTCGGCGGTGTCGCCCATGCCCATGTAGGCGCCGGGCTGCTTGGCATGGAGCGCCGGGTTCGGCATCGGGTTGTAGCCGCCCATCGGGACGCGGGTCATGCTCTCGACGCCGGCGCAGATGAAGGCGTCGCCGGCGCCCATGCTGATCTGGCCGGCGGCGATGTGGATCGCGTGCATCGAGGAGCCGCAGAAGCGGTTGACGGTCGAGCCGCCGACGGAGAGCGGCAGGTCGGCGTTGAGCGCGACGAGGCGCGCCATGTTGAGGCCCTGCTCGCCCTCCGGGAAGGCGCAGCCGAGCACCAGGTCCTCGATCTCGTTGGGGTCGATGCCGGTGCGCTTGACGAGCACGCGCACGACCTCGGTGACGAGGTCGTCGGGGCGCACCCTGGTCAGCGCGCCCTTCTTGGCGAGCGTGAACGGCGAGCGGGCGTAGCCGGCTATCACGATGTTGGTCATGTCGCTTCCTTTCCAACCGTGCCGGGCACGGCGATCAAGATCAGTGGTGGCGTTCAGGCCTTGGCGACGGTCTTCGCCATGGGCTTTGCGATGGCTTTGGCCCTGCCGTTCCTGGCGTCGGCCTTCGCGAGATGGGCGCTCGCGTCGCGTTCGAGGTCGTCGAGGCCATCCAGGGCCTCGACGATGGCGTTGCGCTTGTCGATAAGCTCGACGCGTCGCTGGGCGATGCGATCGAGCAGGGCACGCGTCTGCGTCACCTGCTTCGGGTCGACGTCGTAGAGGTCGAGATAGTCCTTGATCTCGCGCAGCGAGAAGCCGAGCCGCTTGCCGCGCAGAACAAGGATCATGCGCGCCCGCTCGCGCGCCGTGTAGATCCGCGTCGCGCCCACGCGGTGCGGCTGGATCAGTCCCTTGTCCTCGTAGAAGCGCAGCGCCCGCGCCGTGATGCCGAGTTCGCGCGCGAGATCGGTCACCATGACGAACGTCCTGTCGCGCACGCCGCTCGCTGCGCTCGATGACGGTCTGGCCTCCAACAGGATGGGCTCGGGCGCGTCCATCACGCTGCGCCACCCGCGGGCGTCCTGCTGCTCTCCTCGGCGACGAGCTCCTTCTTGGAGAGCTTGCCGACGGCCGTCTTCGGTAGCGCGTCGCGGATATCGATCAGCTTCGGCAGCTCGATCTTGGAGACGTAGTCCTTCAGGAAGGTCTGCAGCTCGTCCGGCGTCGCGCTAGCGCCGGCGCGCAGCGTCACGAACGCCTTCGGCGCCTGGCCGCGATAGGAATCCGCGATGCCGATGACGACGGCCTCGGCGACGGCGGGATGCTGGTAGAGCGCGTCCTCGATCACGCGGGGATAAACATTGTAGCCGCCGCACAGGATCACGTCCTTGATGCGGTCGACGATGAAGAGGAAGCCGTCGGCGTCGAGAATGCCGATGTCGCCGGTGCGCAGCCCGTGCTCGTCGAGCACGTCGGCGGTGGCGTCGGGCTTCTGCCAATAGCCCTTCATCACCTGCGGACCGCGGACGATGATCTCGCCCTTCTCGCCGGTCGGCATCAGCGCGCGCGTGATCGGATCGCGGATCTCGACGATCGTGCCCGGCAGCGGGCGGCCGACCGAGCCGTCCTTCGAGGCGCCGTGCCGCGAGTTGCAGGAGACGCAGGGCGACGTCTCGGTGAGGCCGTAGCCTTCGACGAGACTTGCGCCGGTCAGGGCGCGGAACTGCTCGGCCACCTCGGCCGGCAGCGGCGCGCCGCCGGAGATGCACAGTTCGATACAGGAGAGATCGCGCTTCTCCTTCGCCGCGAGCTTGGAAATCGCCGCGTAGATCGTCGGCACGGCGGGAAACACCGTCGGCTTGGTCTTCAGCAGCGTCTTCAGCGTCGTCGCCAGATCGTAGCGCGGCAGCAGCACCATCTCGGCGGCGATCTCGACGGCATAGTTCATCACCACCGTCATCGCGAAGACGTGGAACAGCGGCAGCACGCCGAGCACGCGCTCCTGCCCCATCTTGCGATCCGGGTCGAAGGCGACGTTCTGCGCGCAATTGGCGACGATGTTGGCGTGGGTCAGCATCGCACCCTTGGGCACGCCGGTCGTGCCGCCGGTGTACTGCAGCACCGCGATGTCGCCCGTCGCGATCTCGACAGGCGTCGGCTTCAAGCGCGTGCCGAGTAGCGCGCTATAGGCGACGTGCCGGCCGTCGGCCGGCGCCTTGGCGATCGCCTTGCGCTTGAGCAGCCGATAGAGCGCGGCCTTCGTCGTCGGCAGCGCCTCGGCGAGCGGGCACAGCACGATCGTTTCCAGCCCGGCCCGCTCGGCGACGGCCGCGATCTTCCGGTGCACCTCGGGCACGTCGATCACGAACATCAGCCTGGTGCCGGAATCCTTGATCTGATGCTCGAGCTCGCGCTCGACGTAGAGCGGATTGTAGTTGACCACGACGGCGCCGATGCGCAGCGCCGCGTAATAGGCGACGACGAAGAACGGCGTGTTGGGCAGGCAGAGGCCGACGCGGTCGCCCTTGGCGATGCCGCGCGCCTGCAGGCCGGCGGCGACATGCTCGACGGCATCCGCCACCTCGGCATAGGTCCAGCGCCTGCCCAGGAAGTGGATCGCGGGGCGTGTTCCGTAGAGCGTCGCTGCGCGCGCCAGCAGCTCCGGCACGATCTGCGCCCAGAGTGTCAGGCCCGGAGCATTGGTCTCGGCAGCGCCCGACAGGAACTCCAGCGATGTCGTCATCATTGTCCCCTGCAAAGAAGCGGAGGCTGAGCCATACCGCTTACTAGATGAGGTTCACGTATACGGCAGGGTAGATAGCGCTGTGGTGCCGGGAAGGGAAGGGCGGAAAATTCCCTTTTTCGTCGGAACGCCACGCCGGTCGGGTCGGTCACGTAAGGGAAGGCGCCGGGTTTCCCGGGCGCCGGTATGAAGGTCAGACGCTGGCGGGGCTGGTCGTCGCCGGTGCGCCGCGCTGGATCTTGCCGGCCATGCCCTCGATGAAACGCGCGGTGCGCTCCACGGCGGTGACCGGCAGCATGTGGCCGTCGTCTTCGACGATATCGAGGACGAGGCCTGGCACCGCGGCGACCATCGGCTCGCCCTGCACCTCGATCCTCAAGATATTGTCGGCGGTCCCGAACAAGATGCCGACCGGCATGCGCAGGCCGGGGTAGCGCTTCGCCATGTCGTCGAGATCGTCGCGTACGGCGCCCATGTCGGACGAGGCCGCGTAGAAAGCCTTGGGCCGCAACCCAAGCAGGCCGCCGCCGCGGACGCCGAAATCATCCGGGATGGCGGCCGGGGAGAACACCTGGGCGAGCGACGCTTTGCCGCCGATGATCGTCATCGGCACGGCCAGCGTCCAGGCGATGATCCCGCGCATCACCGGTGAGGGGACCGCGAGCCGCTTCAGTGCCTCCGGCACGTCCGCCTGCGTGTGGGTGAGCGGCGCGACGAGCGCCAGGGCGCCGACGTCATCCGGATGGTCGAGTGCGGCCGCGAGCGAGACGGCGCCGCCGAGCGAATGGCCGACGACGAGCGGGCGATCCAGCCCGAGCTTGCGGATCAGCGCGGCGATCATGTCGCCCTGCGCCGGCAGGCGCGCGGAGGCGCCGGGCTTGCGGTCGGAATAGCCGGCGCCGGGCCGGTCGACGAAGATCACGCGGTACTGGCCGCGCAGGCGCTCGCGCAGGGCGTAGGTGAGATGCTGCATCTGCGCCGCGAGCCCGTGCACGAGCACGATCGGCTGTCCCGTGCCCTCGTCGAGATAATGCAGGCGCGTGCCGTCGACCTCGATGAACGCGCCGATCGGCGGCACCGCTGCCTCGACCCGCGATGCCGTCCAGGCCGCGAAGGCGGCGAGGCCGCCGCAGAGGAGCAGAAGGACGACGACGAGTGAGACGAGAGCGGCGAGCATGCGGTTTCCTGTTGGATGCGGGGCTGCGGAAGCGCGGACGGAGGGATACGTGCCGGCGCCGGCTTGGTTGCAAGAAAGCCACGCTGGCCGGCCGATGGCCCGACCGCGATTTCGAAGGCACTCATAATGCGGTAACTTCGAGCGGTAATGGTCGGCTCGCGCAGGCGTTCGAACGACCCGAAAAGGATAGCGATGTTGTTTCGCCGACGGCAAGGGAGCCTCGGGGCACGGGCCTTTGCGGGTGTCGGTGCTTTGGCGTTGGTCGGGGCGCTGGCGCTCGCCGGCTGCTCGACCGTCCCGTCGCCCGGACCTTCCAGGAGCGCTGTGATCGACCAGGGCGCGCAGGCGAACGCGCCCTACCTGCTCGTGCCGATCTCGGACTTCGCGATTCAGCATCTGGCCAAGTTCCCGGGGCCGAGCCTCTATGGGCGGTTCGGCGACTATCGCTCCGCGCTCGAGCAGGTCGTCGGCGTCGGCGACACCTTGACCGTCACGATCTTCGAGGCGGCCGGTGGCGGCCTGTTCTCGCAGCCGACGTCCTCGGACCAGCAGACCGGCTCGCATACGGCGGAGCTACCGCCGCAGGTCGTGCAGCAGGACGGCTCGATCACCGTGCCCTACGCCGGCCGCGTCAACGTCGTCGGCCGGACGACGCCGCAGGTTGAAAAAGAGATCGTCCAGAAGCTGACCGGCAAGGCCATCGAGCCGCAGATCGTCGTCACGCTGTCGAAGAACGTGTCGACGAGCGCGACGGTGACGGGCGAGGTGAACAATGCCGCTCGCGTGCCGCTCTCGGCGCGCGGCGATCGCCTGCTCGACGTCATCGCCGATGCCGGCGGCATCCGGGCGCCGGCCTACGAGAGCTTCATCGAGCTTTCGCGCGGCAACAAGACGCTGCGCGTGCCCTATCAGACGCTCATCAACTCGCCGAAAGAGAACATCTTCGCTCGGCCAGGCGACACGATCACCGTCGTGCGCTACCCCCTCACCTTCACGGCCGTCGGCGCGACGCTTTACAACGCTGTCGTCAATTTCGATGCGGTCGGCATCTCGCTCGAGGAGGCGATCGGCAAGGCGCAGGGTCTCGTCGACGAGCGCGCCGACCCCGAAGGCGTCTTCGTGCTGCGTTACGAGCCGGTCGCGATCGCGCGCGGCTATCCCGGCATCACCCCTGCCCAGGCCGCGCTGAACCTCGTGCCCGTCGTCTATCTCATCAACATGCGCGAGCCGGAATCCCTGTTCCGCGCCCGGCGATTCGCGGTGCATGACAAGGACATCATCTACGTCTCGAACTCGCCGTTCAGCGACCTGCAGAAGCTGTTCTCGCTGGTTTCCGCGCTCGAAGCGCCGGCCGGACAGGGCCTCGTCGCGGCGCAGATCCTGCGCACGAACAGCGTCAACTCGGCGACCGGCGTGATCAGCGCGCAGGCGCCGGCGGCGACGGCTCCCTCGACCCCGGTGACGCCAGCGGCGACCGGCGCCGCACCTTGAGCGGACCGGCGGCGTAACCGTCGAGCCGCCCGACGCGAACCCAAGCTGATCCCCACGGAGGGGGATCGCGCACGGGAGGCGACCGGATGACGGGCGAAGAGAAGGTGCGGCCACATGCTGGCCTCCTCCGCCGCGCCTGGCGCGCGTGGACGCGCCTCGTCAAGCTGATCTCGACCGCGCTGTTCGGCACGCTGCTGCTGGCCTTCGGCCTGCTCTTCTTTAACTATGTCGTCGTCGCGACCCCGCAGGACCGCGCCTACCGCAACCTCGACCCGAGCGCGCCGGTCTGCGCGGACGGGCTCGCGCACGGCTGGACCGCGATCGCGGATCGCGGCCTTGCCGCGCTCGGCGCCGGCGCGGCGGTGGAAGGCGACGGCTGGCACGATCTGACCAACGACGAGACCGCGGCCGTGGCCGCCGACGGGTCCTTCGCGACCAAGCTGCGCTGTGCGATCCAGCGCCATGTCATCCCGGCACGGCGGCCGGGCGGGGCGGCGATCGACTTCACGCTCGGCTTCCTCGAGTTCAAGGAGAACGGCGAGCCCTACGCGCTGGTCGCCGACGAGGATGGGCGCGACACGGCCATCGACTCGGCGATGCTGAAGCACGCGATGGAGGCCGCGATGCACGCCGGCGGCACGACGATGGCGCAGGTGCATCCGGTGATCAGCCAGCTCGACGCGCTGCAGCAGCGCCTGCGCACGGGCACGAATTACGTCCTCGTCTTCATTCACGGCTGGCGCCACGATGCCTCGATCGGCGACCAGGACGTGGCGGACGCGCGCCTCTACGCCGCCCACGCCGCGCGCTTCCTTGCCGAGCGCTGCACAAGTCTGCGGCGCGACTGCGCGACGAAGGTGACGGCGATCTATGTCGGCTGGCGCGGCGCCCGCGTCGACGAGCGCTGGCTCAAGCAGTCCTTCGGCGAGAGGTTCGGCGGGGCGCTGGCGAGCCTGTCGGCCGGCTCGACCCTGTTCGACCGCAAGCCCGTCGCCGAGACGATCGCGCCTTCGGCCGTCTCGGCCTTGCGCTCGATCGAGGGGGTGCTCGCTGCGGGTGGCGCGGGCAACAAGATGATCGTCATCGGCCACAGCCTCGGCGGCGACATGCTCGCCACCGGGCTCAAGGACGAGCTGCTGCGGGCCGTCGATCGGCACCAGCCGGGGACGCTGATCCCGCCGCCGCTCGGCGATCTCGTCGTGCTGCTCAACCCCGCCGCCGAGGCGCGCAAGTGGACCGACATCCAGCGGGAGGTTGATCAGCGCGAGGCGGAGCGTACCGGCGCGTCGGATTCGGGGGCCAAGGGCGACGACTTCGTGCCGGAGCAGCGGCCGGTCATCGTGTCGGTGACCTCGGCGCTGGCTTTTCCGCCGGGCGGCCTACGGCCGGGCGATTGCGCCTGGATCGGCCTCGACGTCGACGACCGGTTCAAGCGGGCGCGCGAGCTGATCCGCATCGGCCTCGCGCATACCGACGACATGTTCACGACCGGCGTCGACTACGACTTCGCCACGCACGATCTGTTTCCGACCTTCAAGCTCGATTTCAGGCCCGGCGCCGCCTATCTCGACCGCGTTGCGGCGCGGCTCGAGCATCGCCAGCCGCGCGGCGAGAGCTGCATGGCCTATCCGCCGCCAGGCATCGGAGCGTCGCTGCTGACGGTGCCGATTCGCGCGCTGTCATTGCTCGCCGCGACCTTTCCGTTCCAGGCCTCGAACGTCGAGGACACGCACACGATCGGCAATCTCGACCCGCCGCGGCCGCCGGCCGGCGTGCTCGCCGACGCGTTGCCGTCGGCGGCGCCGTTCGGCACCACGCATGAGATGCTCGGCCTGCGCACCTTCGGCGCCGAGCACCACAACCCCTATGCCACGCTCGCCGATGCGCCGCTCGACTGCCCGGCGACGGACCATTGGCTGATGCGCGCCCGCGCCGGGCGCGCCGACCAGGACGGGCTCTTCTGGGACAGCGCCGACCTCGCCCCGGCGACCCCAGGCGCAAAGGGGCAGGGCATGCCGACCGTGCGCTTCCTGCACGGCCTGCCGCTCGCCGGCAGCGCGCCGATCACCGGCGCCAACGATCCGTTCTGGAATATCCGTGCCTTCGACAACGCGTTGTCGCGCCACGACGGCTACCGGCTGTCCTCGTTCATCTGCGCGATCAACGCGCTCGTCATGGACGACATCACGCCGAACCGGCCGGCGCTGCGCGAGATGGTGAGCCCGGCGCGTCAGCCGGGCTCGGCAGTCTTGAACTGAGCCGTCGTCATTCCGGGGCGGCGAAGCCGAACCCGGAACCGGTGTTTTTCAAAGTTCGAGGATGTGGGGATCCGCAAGGGGAAACGTTCGCGCACACCGGTTCCGGGATCTCGCTGCGCTCGCCCCGGAACGACGAGGGCTAGCCCTCGTCGCCGTCCTCGGGCTCGGCCTCGGCCTGATCGAGGATGCGTTCGGCGATGAGGCCGGAGTTCTCGCGGATCGCCTTCTCGATGCGCTCCGCCAGCGGTGGGTTCGCCTTGAGAAACGCCTTGGCGTTCTCGCGACCCTGGCCGAGGCGTTGCGAATCGAAGGAGAACCAGGCGCCCGACTTCTCGACGACGCCGGCCTTGACGCCGAGATCGACGAGCTCGCCCATCTTCGACACGCCCTCGCCGTACATGATGTCGAACTCGACCTGCTTGAACGGCGGCGCCACCTTGTTCTTGACGACCTTGACGCGGGTCTGGTTGCCGATGACCTCCTCGCGATCCTTGATCGAGCCGATGCGGCGGATGTCGAGACGGACGGAGGCGTAGAACTTCAGCGCGTTGCCGCCCGTCGTCGTCTCGGGCGAGCCGTACATGACGCCGATCTTCATGCGGATCTGGTTGATGAAGATCACCATCGTCTGCGAGCGCGAGATCGAGGCGGTGAGCTTGCGCAGCGCCTGACTCATCAGGCGCGCCTGCAGGCCCGGCTGGCTGTCGCCCATCTCGCCGTCGATTTCCGCGCGGGGCGTCAGCGCCGCGACCGAATCGATGACCAGCACGTCGATGGCGCCGGAGCGCACCAGCGTATCGGTGATCTCGAGCGCCTGCTCGCCGGTGTCCGGCTGCGAGATCAGGAGATCCTCGAGATTGACGCCGAGCTTGCGGGCGTAGATCGGGTCGAGCGCGTGCTCGGCGTCGACGAAGGCGCAGACGCCGCCGCGCTTCTGCGCCTCGGCGATGACGTGCAGGGTCAACGTGGTCTTGCCCGACGATTCCGGCCCGTAGATCTCGATGACGCGGCCGCGCGGCAGGCCGCCGACGCCGAGCGCGATGTCGAGCCCGAGCGACCCCGTCGGCACGGTCTCGATCTCGACCGCCTTCTGGTTCTTGCCCAGGCGCATGATCGAGCCTTTGCCGAAGCTCCGCTCGATCTGCGACAACGCCGCGTCGAGCGCCTTGGTCTTGTCCACGGACGGTCCTTCCACGAGGCGGAGATTGGCGTTCGACATGGGTGAACCGTCCTTCTGGCACGGGGTGGTCGCAACGCGCAATTGCGTCGGGTGCAAATCAATGTACATGATTTGTTCTCGGCCGCAAGAGAACGTTTGGGTAGGTAGTGTCTCAGTTTGAAATTCTGGGCCGTCTTCCCCTTATTGTAGCGCCAGAAGCCATGGTCTATGCAAAAAGACACACCCCCTCTAGCTTGCTTATGGTCAAGCTACGGAGGCGCTGCGATCATCATGGACGAACACGCGCAGCAGCTCGTGCGCCTAGCTGATCTTATGGCTCTCAGCGCTGACGTCCTCCGCGAACTTACGAAGGCGGATAGCTTGGTGGGCGAGGCTACCAAACTGAACTTCATGGCCTACGAACTTGAGCAGCTTAGCGCAGAAATCAAAAGAATCGGGTTTTCCGTTCCGCCTCCGTAGCCGAAGCCGACTCCACCAGCAGTCTCAGGAGTGCCAATTCCTCAGAAGGAATGCCTGCTTTCTCCGCGGAGACCAAGGACATAGCAAGGTTGCTTGCGTAGCTCGGGCATGACCCTGCCAACGATTTGCTTACGGCGGTGAGCGCGACTGCGATGGATTTTCCAGACGTCGGATCGAGCTTATCAATTTCCACAGGATACAATACGTTTCCCGGAGGGAATGGTTTCAATCACTGATCCGAGCGCATGGCGGCGTTGCCGGTTGGCTGGTGGCGCACTAAGCAACTGTCCTATCAAAGGACCGCATTAGGCGGCGGTTCCAGAGTCGGCCACATAGCGCTAATTGTTGCGCAGGTCGCTTTCATCTCTTTAAACCGATAGACGGAATCGCCGGGCGCTTCGGTGATTTTCCCGGTGTAGCCATCCACCGTCATGCACAATTTGTTTTCCGGCTTAGCCGTTTCTTCAAATGGCGCGTCCTCAAGAAACTTGTAGGCAAAGGAACTTTGAAAAAGCGCCGCCTCTTCCGACAATTCCTTGCCTTTCGCATAGCGTAAAAAGACCGCGCCTTCTTTTATCGTATTAACTTTCGTCACCCGCCTGACATGAAGATCGGGGTTGTAAACAATATCTGTGCCGTTTAGTTTAATTCTTGCTTGTGGTTTCGATGGATGAAGCTCGCAAGCTGGAATATTCATCTTTGGAAAAGCTTCTATAAACGCATCAATATAATCGGCATTGGTTTCGTTTTGCTCAATCTCAAAGTTAGTTGTGGTCATTCTATTCCGGATAAACGTTCCTATCGCTTGGAGATCATTGACGTCGGGTGCGGCCTCGCGTAACCATTTTGCTATTGTAAGGCGCGCTTCTTTGTGATTCAATTGTTGTGCGATGCGGCGATACTTGATGTTTCGCAAGTATGTTATTCTGCTTTGCTGCGAGCAGCTCATGTAATCGGCAAGTTCGCGGACTCTAAGTTCGCATTTGGGCCGCTGAATGTGGGTCTTGATCGGCAAGGCGTCACCCTGGGGGTAAAACGGTGGATGCATACTACTTGAGCGCTAAGGGAGAGAACGGCGCAAGCTTGTGCATAGCACCTCTCACAAGAAAACGCATGCTTGCTTCCGGCCAACCCCCTGAGGAAGCCAGCGGATATTTTCTTTTTGAAACCACAGATGGTGACCCGCAAAGCGTGGATATTCTTGCGCGGATCAGTTCTGAGGACGCTGCGATGCGGTTGGCTGATCTACTTAAGCTGAGGTGAGTCGGCACGTCGCCGCCCGCTTAAACACCTTTTTTCTTGTATGGCCCTCGCTTCTTCGCGGGCGCCTCGTTGGCGTCGATCAACGCTGCAATGTCTTCCATGCTCCAAAGCTTATCGGTGAGGCCAGCGGCCATCGCAGGCGTCACCTTGAGCGTCTTATGGATGCGGACGAAGTTGTAGAACACGAAGTAGAGCGACAGCGCATGAATGTGCGAGTCGATCTTTTTGGAGAAAGCGTTCGTCAGGCGCGTGAAGCGGCGCATGTGCATCCGCATCGAAAGGTTCTGGCGCTCGACGTGAGAGGTAGAGACGTGCGCCTTATCCGGGTTGCCTGAGATCGGCACCTTCTTCGCGCCGGTGCACTCGGCAGGGCTGTATCGCTTCTCAGCGCTGGCGCCGCGATCGGCGGGTTCGCCGTAGAGCTTCACCAGCATGGCGTAATCGACGCCCTCGCCACCAAAGGCCCCCGCAACGGCGTCAAGGTAGGCGCGATGCCCATCCGTCGTGAGCTGCATCCGACCTTCACAACGGAAGCGAAGATCGTCCATGAAGAAGTTGGCGCACTCCGCATCGCGGTTGCCGACGAAGTAGGAGATGATGAGCTTGCTGTCGCTGTCGAGCGCAGTCCAGGTCCAGACGGAACCAGCCGAGTCCGGCGCCTTCTTCGCGGTCGCGACGTTCTTCTCTTTCGCGTAGCAGAAACTCCAAATCTCATCACACTGCACCCGCTTCGCCTTCACGCCGACGACGGTGTTGAAGTGATGGATGGCGCAGGCGTCGCCGGCCTGCGTCAGGAGCTTTGCCACCGTGTTGATCGACACGTCGCAGATGCGAGAGATCGAGCGCATCGAGCTGCCTTCGCAGAGCATTGAGAGGATTTGGACGCGCTTAGCGAGAGGCAGCTTGTTCATGCCAATTTTCATACTGAAATCTTTGCTTGGCGTCAACAGCTAGTCAGGCCTTCCTTGCCCTTAGTCAACGCTAATGGTATTCCGGTCAACGCTTAACGCGGAATAGGGAAGCCGGATGCCATCCGAGAAGCCAAAGCGGCCGTCCACGAACGATGAATGGGTCGCGCTCGAATTGGAGATCATGTCCTTGTTCGACGGCGCGCCCGTCGCAGAAGAAGAGTTATTTGCTGGGCGGGCGGCCGAAGTTCTGAAAATATTGCAATCAGTAATGTCTCGTTCGAAGCACGTGATACTGCATGGTGAGAAAGGGGTTGGCAAAACGTCTCTCTCAAATGTGTTTTGGAAGCGATATAATAAAACACTTCAAAGCTTTATTGTGGCAAGGGTGCAGGCAAGTCCCACAGACAATTTCTCTTCTTTGTGGATTAGGGCTTTAGAAGAACTGAAAGCTGCTGGAGAGGCGACTGGAAAAGCTCATTATGTACCTTTTGACGTCAATTATGAAGTGATAACGCCATCGCATGTGCGGCGGGAACTTCAGAAATGCGGCGCAAATGCGTTGCCGATAATCATTATCGACGAGTACAACGAGCTAATCGATGACGAGGCTCGGATGTTGACAGCGAAGCTTATAAAAGAGTTCTACGATTTTTCCGTTTCTACAACGACTATTATTGTTGGCATAGGTGATAATGTAACTGATTTGATCGGAGACCACCCGTCACTAGACAGGGCATTGGTGCAGATTCCTCTGCTGAGAATGTCTCAAAACGAATTGAGGGAAATTATAACTACGAGAGTAAAAAGGACCATAATGACATTTGACGTAGATGCGGTGTGGACGATTGTAGTCCTTTCGCGAGGGTTGGCGTATTTCACCCAAATGCTAGCAAAACATGCAGCAATTCATGCTATCTCGGACAGGCGGACGGAAGTTCGCAATGAAGATGTCGAGTCTTCATTGCAAAGCTTTATAGACGAATCGGAACAGGCGTTTAGAAATAAGTATAAATCTGCAACTAACACAAACCAAGAGAGTTTTTTAGAGCAGTCTCTTCTTGCATGCGCGCTGGCCGCGACTGATGATGAGGGATATTTCCCAGCTAAGTCCGTTGTTGAGCCATATAGCAGAATAATGGGTGATAAGAGACGCATCGCTCATTTCGAAAAGCACTTGCGACGGTTTTCATCAAACGAAGGAGGCAACGTTCTTACAAAAAGGGGCGGAGAAAGGCAAATAACATTTAGGTTTGCTGATCCTATGATGCAGCCCTATGTCATTATAAGGGGTATCAAAAGCGGTATGATTGATGACGCTGCAAAAGCTAGTCTTCTTCAGAGGGAACAGGGATTTTTGCCCATCTAGTCTGGGCCGCTTTTTTGGCAATTTCTTTTCGCCGTCCGGGGGAGACGGCTTTCGCGCGGGCGGCGCCGCCCTTTTTCCCCATCTCGACGGCAGCGGCATC
Organism: Beijerinckiaceae bacterium; assembly: GCA_965277735.1. GTDB lineage: Bacteria > Pseudomonadota > Alphaproteobacteria > Rhizobiales > Beijerinckiaceae > RH-AL1. The sequence continues at coordinate 721,179 of CBDIDO010000002.1, read as the reverse complement.
CTTGCCGTTGCTCGCCAGCAGGTCTTCCGCTTCTTCGCCCGTAGCGATCCTGGCGATCTTGATAGCGTTGCCGATCACGTCGGCGGGGCGCTTCTCGCCCTTAGGTCCGGTGGGCATCTTTCACGATCCTAAAGCCGTCATCTTCTAGAGAGGCGAGCACATTCACCGCACACTCTCGGTCACGCAACACGTCAGTCCTACCTCCAGACTTGCTGGCGAGCACTAACCCGATAGCGGCCGTAATTATTGACAGCACCTCTTCCTCAAACTCTTCGTCGGATATTTTCGCTTTTGCCATGCCTCACCTCCCGGCTTCCGGTCGAGCATATCCTAGGAGCGCGGCCAGTTCATGCAGGAAAGCCGATGAAAAGACTTCGGCGGCAACGCCATCTCCGATCAGCCCAGCAGCTCATCCTCGCCGATCTCCAAAGCCTTCGGCTGGAACCGGCGCCCACGCCAGTCTGCAAACCGGATCACGACGTCCAAAGACTCGCGGTATTGCAACCGTTCGACCGTCGCACCGGCGAAGGATGCCGATGCTAGCCGCCATGCGTATGGATGAGAAAGATAGCCCATGGATGCTTAGCGTCAAGCACGGGCTTGGGCGGGTCAAGGCGACCTAAATTCAAACTGAGACACTACCTTTGGGTAGGTAGCGTCTCGGTTCGAATCTTGAATGAAAGTGCGACATGGCCGCTCGCGTGCCACGAACCCGGCCTCCAGCCCGGCGCGCGCAGCTTGTTGAGCCCTCGCCGCCCCTCCGCTACAAGCCCGCGACCCCTTCGCGAGGCGCCGCCGATAATGACCCCCGTCCCCGCCGACCCGCAGCAGCAGGCGCAGATCCTCACGCAGGCGCTGCCGCACATGCTGCGCTACGACGATGCCACGATCGTCGTGAAGTACGGCGGCCACGCGATGGGCGACGAGACCAAGGCCCGCGCGTTCGCGCGCGACATCGTGCTGCTCGAGCAGTCCGGTATCAATCCCGTCGTGGTGCATGGCGGCGGCCCGCAGATCGGCGCGATGCTGGCCAAGCTCGGCATCCAGTCGCACTTCGCCGGCGGCCTGCGCGTCACCGACAAGCCGACGGTCGAGATCGTCGAGATGGTCCTCGCCGGCTCCATCAACAAGCAGATCGTCGGCATGATCAACGCCGAGGGCGGCCATGCGATCGGGCTGTGCGGCAAGGACGGCAACATGGTCATCGCCCGCAAGGCGGAGGGGCCGGTTTCGGTCGGGGCCGACGGCCACGACGAGCACATCGACCTCGGCTATGTCGGGGAGCCGGCGCGGGTCTCGACGCGCGTGCTCGACCAGGTGCTCGGCCGCGAGCTGATCCCTGTGCTCGCGCCCGTCTGCATGGGCGAGGACGGCGAGACCTACAACGTCAACGCCGACACGTTCGCGGGCGCCATCGCCGGCGCGCTGCGCGCAAAACGCCTGCTGTTTCTCACCGATGTGCCGGGCGTGCTCGACGCCAACAAGAAGCTGATCGAGCAGCTGTCGGCCGACGAGATCCGCGGGCTCATCGCCGAGGGGGTGATCACCGGCGGCATGATCCCCAAGGTGCAGACCTGCCTCTACGCGATCGAGCAGGGGGTCGAGGGCGTCGTCATCCTCGACGGCAAGCAGCCGCATTCGGTGCTGGTCGAGCTGCTCACCGATGGCGGCGCCGGCACGCTGATCACGCGGTGACGTGGAATACAGCCGAGCCTGCTGCCTTCGCGCATGTCGAGACCTGGGTGTTCGATCTCGACAACACGCTCTATCCCGCCGGCTCGGATCTCTGGCCGAAGATCGACCAGCGGATTACGCTGTGGATCATGGCGCTGTACGGCATCGACGGGCTGTCGGCGCGGGCGCTGCAGAAGTTCTATTACGAACGGTACGGCACGACCCTGCGCGGCCTCATGGAGACCGACGCGATCGACGCCGAGACCTTCTTGCGCTTCGTGCACGACATCGACCGCACCTCGATCGCAGCCGACCTGCCGCTCGCCGGGGCGATCCGCGCGCTGCAAGGGCGCAAGCTCATCCTCACAAACGGCTCGCGCTTCCATGCGCTCGCCACCGCCGAGGCACTGGGCCTCTCCGGGCTGTTCGAGGACGTGTTCGACATCGTTGCCGGCGACCTGGTGCCGAAGCCGGAGGCCGCGGTCTACGACCGCTTCCTCGCCCGCCACGGCGTCGATCCGAAGCGGGCGGTGATGATCGAGGATATCCCGCGCAACCTCGTGGTGCCCAAGGCGCTCGGCATGGTCACGATCCTCGTCGTGCCCAAGCCCGGCGACCACGACACGCGCGAAGCCTTCGAGATCGTCGCCGCGGAAGTCGTGCCGGCGCATATCGATTACGTGACGAGCGATCTTGCCGGGTTCTTGCGCGCGGTCGCGCCGGCATGATCGAAACGCTTCGTCCGCCGCCGAAGCATCGAGCCTCCGCCGCCTGCTAGATCGGCTCCGCAATCAAAGGAGACGATTCCATGGACACGCAGGCCCCGGCCGGCAGGCCCTCGACAGTCCACTGGACGACGCTGGCGACGAGCTTCGGCTTCGCGCTCGTCCAGCTCGATGTCACCATCGTCAACGTTGCCCTGCCGCGCATCGGCGGGAGCCTGCAGACGGGGATTGCCGGCCTGCAATGGGTCGTCGACGCCTACGCGCTCGTCTTCGCCGCGCTGCTGCTCACCGCGGGCTTCCTCGGCGACCGCTTCGGCGCGCGAAAAGTCTATCTCGGTGGTCTCGCGCTGTTCGCGCTGGCCTCGCTCGCCTGCGGCGTGGCGCCGAACGCCGTGTTCCTCATCGCCGGCCGCATCCTGCAGGGCGTCGGCGCGGCGGCGATGCTACCGGCCTCGCTGACGCTGCTCAACCATGCCGCGGGCCACGATTCGCGCTTGCGCGCGCAGGCGGTCGGCTGGTGGACGGCGGCGGGCAGCATCACGATCGCGGCTGGTCCGGTCGTCGGCGGCCTCATCCTCGCGGTGGCGAGCTGGCGGATGATTTTTCTCGTCAACCTGCCGATCTGCCTGATCGGCGCGCTGCTGACGTTGCGGGTGCCGGAGACGGAGCGCGAGCCCGGCGGCCGCGGCTTCGATCTCATCGGTCAGCTCCTCGGCATCGTCGCGCTCGCGGCGCTCGTCGGCGCGGTGATCGAGGGCAAGCCGCTGGGCCCCGGCGACCCGCGTGTCCTGGGGCTGCTCGGGCTCGGCGTTCTCGCCGGCATCGGCTTCGTCGTCGCCGAATCGAAGGTGGCGGCGCCGATGCTGCCGCTGAAGCTGTTTCGTGCGCCCGGTTTCGCCGTCTGCGTCGTCTACGGGATGGTGGCGAACCTCACCTATTACGGCATCGTCTTCGTGCTGAGCCTCTATCTGCAGAAGGCGCTGGGTTACAGCCCGGCCCACGCGGGCTTCGCCTTCCTGCCGCTCACGGCGACCTTCTTCATCGTCAACGTGGCGAGCGGCACGCTGGTTGGCCGCTGGGGCTCGCGGCTGCCGATGGTCGGCGGCGCGCTCGTCGATGCGGCGGGCTTCGCACTGCTCCTGACGCTCGGCGCGCACGCGGGCTTCGCCGCCCTGATCGTGCCGTTCATGCTCATGCCGGCCGGGATGGGAACGGGCGTGCCGGCGATGACGACCGCCGTGCTCGCTGGTGTCGACAAGGCGCTCTCCGGTGTCGCTTCCGCCACGCTCAACGCCGCGCGGCAGGCGGGTGGCGCGATGGGTGTCGCTCTGTTCGGGGCGCTGGCCGGAGAGGGCGGCGCGGTCGCCGGCCTGCACGCCGCCGCGACGATTGCCGCCGCGCTTCTCGTTGCCATCGCCGTCGCGGCAGCGGTCCTGGTGCCGCGGCGCGCCTAGCCGACGTTGCTCTGGGTCTACCGTCGGTACCGATTTCGGTCCATAGAACGGCCATGACCAGCAAGACCATCGCCTACCAGGGCGAGCCCGGCGCCAACTCGCAAATCGCCTGCCAGGACGCCTACCCGAAATGGACGCCGCTGCCCTGCGCGACGTTCGAGGACGCGCTCGCCGCGGTGAACGAGGGGCGCGCCGGCCTCGCGATGATCCCGATCGAGAACACGATCGCCGGGCGCGTCGCCGACATCCACACGCTGTTGCCGGCTTCGGGCCTGTTCATCGTCGCGGAATATTTCCTGCCGATCCACTTCCAGCTGATGGCCGTAAAGGGCGCGACGGCGGAGGGGCTGACGAGCGTCTACAGCCACGTCCACGCGTTGGGTCAGTGCCGCAAGGCGATCCGCGCGCGCGGGCTGAAGCCGGTGGTGACCGCCGACACGGCCGGCTCGGCGCGCGAGGTAGCCGAATGGGGCGATGCCACGCGCGCCTCGATCGCGCCGAAGCTCGCCGCCGAGATCTACGGGCTCGAGATCCTGGCCGAGAACGTCGAGGACGAGTCGCACAACACGACGCGCTTCGTCGTGCTCTCGCCGGTGCCGCAATGGCCCGAGGCCCCGACGACGCCGACGGTGACGACCTTCGTGTTCCGCGTGCGCAACGTGCCGGCGGCGCTCTACAAGGCGCTCGGTGGTTTCGCGACCAACGGCGTCAACATGACCAAGCTCGAGAGCTACATGGTCGGCGGCGCGTTCACGGCCACGCAGTTCCTCGCGGACGTCGACGGGCATCCCTACAGCCCGGGGCTCGCGCGCGCGCTCGAAGAGCTCGCCTTCTATTGCGAGGAGATCCGCGTGCTCGGCGTCTATCCCGCGCACCCCGACCGGAGGCGCGCCAACGGCGAGCTCGAGCCGGCCGGCCCGGCGACGCCGGCCATGCCGGATTATTCGCAGGCGCTGGGCTAGATACAGCGCCTCAAGACGCGTGCATCTCGACGGCGAGGCGGATCAGGTCGCTGGTGCGGTCGACGAGCAGCTTGTGCTTGATCGAGGTGCAGGTGTTGGCGACGGTCTTGTAGGAGATGCCCAGCGCGTCGGCGATGTCGGACAGCCCCTTGCCCTTGGCGAGCAGGCGCATGATGTCGAGCTCGCGCGGCGACAGCGGCTTGCCGGAATCGTCCGAGCCCAGGACGTTGACGGCGAGGTCGGCCGCCAGCTCGCGCTCGACGTACTTGCCGCCGGCCATCACGGTGCGGATCGCCTCGACGAGCTCCTCGGCGCCGGCGCTCTTCGAGATGTAGCCCTTGGCACCGGCCTGCAGCGCCCGCGCGACATAGAGCGGGGTCGTGTGCATCGAGAAGATCAGGACCTTGGTCTTTGGATCCTCGATCAGGAGCCGGCGGAGGAGGTCGAGGCCGCCCGAGCCGGGCAGGTTGAGATCGAGGATCACCACCTCCGGCTTCTCGGCCCGGAACACGGTGAGGGCCTCGCGACCCGTCTGGGCTTCGAGCAATGTCGCTTCGAGCGACACGGAGAGCAGCCGTCGCACCCCCTCCCGCACCACGGCGTGGTCGTCGACGAGCAGGAGCTTCATGCGGGCATTTCCAGGGTCTGCGAGGAGTCGGAGGGTCTGCGCTGGCGGACGGGCAATCGCGCTTCGACCCGCGCGCCGCGGCCGCCCGGGCGATTGCTCACCAGGAAGGTGCCGCCGACCGAGCGGACGCGCTCCTGCATGCCCGTGAGGCCGAAGCCGAAGGTGGGTGTCGCCGTAGGGAAGCCCTTGCCGTCGTCCTCGACGACGATCACGGCCTGCATGTCATCGGCATCGATCGTCACCTCGATCGTGCGCGGCGCGCCATGGCGGATCGCGTTCGAGAAGGATTCCTGCACGAGGCGGAAAGCGACGGCGTCGAGCGGCGGGTCGATCGGGTCGCCCGAGACCTCGATCTCGATGGCGAGGCCGGGCTGGCGGCTGCGCCAGAAGGACACGAGATTGTCGATCGCGCCGGGCAGCCCGAGGTCGAGCAGCGCTCCGGGCGCAAGGCGGCGCAGCACGTCCTTCAGGTGACGCTGCATGTGCTTGACCGACTCGGCGATCGCTTCCGCGCGGGGGCCCACGGCGTCGTTGTCGCCCTTGGCGAGGAACTGCCGGATCATCGCCGCGTCGGCGCCGACGCTGAACAGGAACGGCGCGACGTCGTCATGGAGGTCGCGCGCCAGCTCGGAGCGTTCCTCTTCCTGCAGATTGAGGATCTGCTCGTTGAGCGCACGGTTCTGCACGCCCATGTCCTCGAGCCGTTCCGCCATGCGGTTGAAGCCGTCGCGCAGCGGCTCGAGTTCGGTCGCGACCGGCGCGGCCAGCCGGGTCGAGTAATCGCCGGACCCGACCCGGTTGAGCGCCTGCCCGATCTCGCGCAGCGGCGCCAGGGCGCCCTTCACGGTGGCGAAGGCGAGCAGCAGGACCATCGTGAAGAAGAAGGCCAGGATGGTGAGTGTGAGCCGCGTGTCGCTCCACGCCTCGGCGACCTCGTTGTGCGAATCCGTCTGCAGGGTCAGGCGACCGAGGCCGGCCAGCGCCGGCGGCAGCGGGATCTCGAGGCGCGCAGGCGCCGACGCCACGAGCGTGGTGAACCAGTGCGGCGCCGCCTCGTCCGGCGCCAGCGGGCGCGATTGGGCCAGGATCGACCCGTCGGGCGCCGTGAGGACCGCGCGCACGTGGCGGTCGCCGTCGAAGTCGGTGACGACACGAAGCAACGCGTCGCGCGGGTCGTTGATACGCGCCGGCAGATCCAGGGAGCTCTTCACCGAATCCGCGCCAACGTTGAGCGCGGCCTGCGTCTCGGTGCGCACCTTCGACAGGACGTGCCCGTAAGTCAGCCCCAGCCCCATGGCGAGGCTCAGGGCCAGGACAAGCGTGAAGGAGATCGCCAAACGGCGTTGGATCGTCATGCCGGTCGAGGTTGGTCTGTGGCGGTCGGTTCACCCGACGTGCCTGCAATCACATCACAATTTCACGCCCAGTACACCGGGCAAAACTTCCCGGCGCCCCGTGTTGTGCCCAATGGCGCGCCACAGAAGGGGCCGGCGATGCCGTGTGACGAGGCCATGCGAATTGCGCATGCCGGGTCTCGCGAGCCCGCGTGCAACCGAAACGGCGGGTTCGGACTTTCCTGAGCGAATGGCGCAAGAACCGTAACCGTCAGTCGAAGCTTGCGAACTTGTAATGCCGCGCGGACAGCTCGGCCCTTAAACCAAGGCTGACGGATGTCCATTTGAGCGAGTTGTGCCGCCGACGCGTGAATGTGGCGGTACAGGCGGGCCTGCCGAACCGGAGGCCCAAGGAGGATGAATGGCCGCTGCTTTACCGATGATCTCCAGCGAGAGCGGGCTGTCCCGCTACCTGAACGAGATCCGCAAGTTTCCCATGCTCCAGCCGGAGCAGGAATACATGCTAGCCAAGCGATGGAAGTCCCACGAGGACCCCGACGCGGCGCATCAACTCGTCACGTCGCATCTGCGTCTCGTCGCCAAGATCGCGATGGGCTATCGCGGCTACGGCCTGCCGATCGGCGAGGTCATCTCGGAAGGCAACGTCGGCCTGATGCAAGCCGTGAAGCGTTTCGAGCCCGACAAAGGCTTCCGCCTGGCGACCTACGCCATGTGGTGGATCCGTGCCTCGATACAAGAGTACATCCTGCGGTCGTGGTCGCTCGTGAAGATGGGCACCACCGCAAGCCAGAAGAAGCTGTTCTTCAACCTGCGCAAGGCGAAGAGCCAGATCTCTGCGCTCGAGGAAGGCGATCTGCGGCCCGACCAGGTCGAAATCATCTCGACGCGGCTCGGCGTCTCGAAGCAGGACGTCATCGACATGAACCGCCGCATGTCCGGCGACGCCTCGCTCAACGCGCCGCTGCGCGAAGAGGGCGAAGGCGAGTGGCAGGATTGGCTGGTCGACGATTCGCAGAGCCAGGAGAAGATCCTGGCCGACCGCGAGGAGACCGACAACCGTCTTGGCGCCCTGCGCAGCGCGCTCGGCGTGCTGAACGAACGCGAGCGCCGCATCTTCGAGGCGCGTCGTCTATCAGACGACCCGATCACGCTCGAGGATCTGTCCGACGAGTTCGACATCTCGCGCGAGCGCGTCCGCCAGATCGAGGTGCGCGCTTTCGAGAAGGTGCAGGCCGCCGTGAAGAGCGGCATGGCGACGATCGAAGCGATCCCGCCGAAGGCCCCGCAGGTCGCGCACGCGACGGCGTGAACGGGTGCATCGCGACTAAACACCAAAAGGCGGCTGCAGGGCCGCCTTTTTCTTTGTTGGCCGAGAGGGGAGCGCGCTTAACCCTTTACTAAGGTTAACGCCCGATCTTGCGATGCCGCCGCCCAACGACGCCTGTCGGCTTGGCCGACGGCTCGAAGGGCACGGTTGGCGCAGCATGGCATCAAGCAAATCTCGGCAGGGTCGACGCTCTCCCGTTGTCATCGCACCGCGACAGGACAATGCTCTGTCGAGCCTGTTTCAGGCGGCGCTCGCTCACCACCAACGCAGCGAATATGCGAGCGCGGAGACGGGGTATCGCACGCTGCTGGCGCTCGATCCGTCGCAGGCGATGGCCTGGTCGAACCTCGCCGCGATCCTGCATGAGACGGGCCGGAGCGTCGAGGCGGTCGAGGCTTGCGGCAAGGCTCTGCGCCTCGCGCCGCACCATCTCAACGCGCAGCTGAACCTCGCCACCGCGCAGCAGAGGCTGGAGGATTTCGCCGGCGCGGCGCGCACGTTCGAGGCCATTTTGAAACGGCATCCGCAGCGTTCGGACCTTCGCGCCAGCCTTGCTTTCGCGCTCGAGCGCTGCGGGCGCGAGGCCGAGGCTATCGCGATCTACGATCGTCTGATCGCCGCGACGCCGGACGACGTGAAGCTCTGGAGCGCGAAGGCCGAGCTGCTGCAGCGGCTGCGCCGCATGGGCGAGGCGATCGACGCCTTTGCCGAGGTGGTCCGTCTGAGTCCGGAAGATCCTTCGGCGCTGTCGAGCCTCGGCATCCTGAAGGCGCTGCACTCGATCGACAACGACCTCGACGAAGCCGCCGCGCTTTGCGTGAAGGCCGCGCTGCTGGCGCCGGCCTCTGGCCCGATCGTCAACAACGTCGGCGTCGTGCTCAACATGCGCGGCGATTGGGAGAACGCCCTCGCGGTCCTGCGCGAGCTCACCGTGCAGCAGCCCGGCTTCGCGCCCGCCTACAGCAACATCGGTTCGATCCTCTCGTCGCGCTCCCGCTACGACGAGGCGCAGGACGCGTTCGACGAGGCGCTCCGGCGCGATCCGAGCCTCAAGGAGGCAAAGATCGAGCTGACCAAGGTGCGGCGCCACCTCTGTGACTGGACCACCGGCGCCGCCGATGCGCAGACGATTCGCACCATGGCCTGCGACGGCACCAATTTCATGATCGTGCTTATGGCCGTCTCCGCCTCGGGCGACGAGCAGCTCGCCTACGCACGATCCGCCATGGCAAAATACGATTCGCGGAAACCGGTGCGTGCCCTCGCGCTGGTCGAAGGGCGCCGCCGCCTGCGGATCGGATACATCTCGGCCGACTTCCGCGACCATCCCATCGGTCACCTCATGCCGGACGTGATCCGGCTTCACGATCGCGCGGGCTTTGAGATCTTCGGCTATTCGCTCGGTCCCGCCGAGATGACGCCGCTGCGCGCGCGCTACGCCGAGGCGTTCGATTGCTTCATCGATCTGGACAAGGTCTCCGATGCCGACGCGGCACGACGAATCGTTTTGGATCAAATTGACATCCTCGTAGACCTGACCGGCCCGACCGCCGGCTCGCGCTTCGACATCCTCGCCGAGCGGCCCGCGCCGGTGCAGGTGTCGTTTCTCGGCCTGCCGGGCACCTCGGGCACGGATGCCTTCGACTATATCGTCGCCGATCGCTTCCTCGTGCCCGATGGTGCGGAACGCTTCTACAGCGAGAAGGTCGTGCGGATGCCGCACAGCTACCAGCCGGGCGACAACGCGCGCACCACGCTGGTGCCCGCGCCGACCCGCGCGGAATGCGGCTTGCCCGAGACGGGCTTCGTATTCTGCAGCTTCAACAGCCCCGTGAAGATCACGCCCGAAGTGTTCGACACCTGGATGCGGCTGCTCTGGGCGGTCGACGGCAGCGTGCTGTGGCTCTATTGCAAGGCGGAGCGCGCGAAGGCGAACCTGCTCGCGCGTGCGGCCGAGCGCGGCATCGCGCCCGAGCGCATCGTCTTCGCGGCAGCGCTGCCGTTCGAGCTTTACCTGACGCGGATGGCCTGCGCGGATCTCTTCCTCGACACGCATCCCTATGCGGCCGGCGCGACGTGCAACGATGCGCTCTGGGTGGGGCTGCCGGTCGTGACCTGCATCGGCGAGACCTATGTGAGCCGGATGGCCGGCAGTCTGCTCTCGACGCTCGGCCTCGACGAGCTCGTGACGACGTCGCTCGACGATTACGAGCGTACCGCGCTGCGGCTCTCTACCGAGCCCGGCGCGATCGACACGGTGCGCTCCAAGCTGGCCGCCGCGCGAATGGCGAGCCCGCTGTTCGATATGCAACGTTTCACGGCAAATCTCGAATCCGCCTACGCCGGAATGATCGAGGCTGCGGCCGCTGGGATCGGCCCGGTCTCGTTTGACGTCGCGCGGAGCGCCAGGGGTAAGCCGCTCTATCGCAGCAGCGTGGCGACAGCGCGGGCTGCGCTTGACCAAGAGCAGCGCTCGATGATCTCGGCGCGAGCGGCTGTGCGTTGATCAAACAGCCCGATGCTTCCGAGCACGATAGCGTCCATGGCGTCGATGACGCCATCGAGCCTCGGCTCGATGTAGCGGCCGATCAAGCGGGTTTCCGTGTCGTCGCGTGTTCCGGGCAAGCCGGGCACCTGGAGTGCGATCCGCTGGTCGCAGAAATCGTCCGTCGCCCCGCCCGCGGTCACGATGACGGGCGTCCCGCACGCGATGGCCTCGAGCACCGGCAGGTTGAACCCTTCGGCGCGATAGCAGGAAACGTAAGCGTCGGCGGCGCAATACATCAGGCGCAGGATCTCGCGCGACAAGTTGCCTTGTGCGAACGAGATCGCGCCGACCACGTCCTGGTCGATCAGCCCCGGCTCCTGCGCCGCAAGCACGGCAAGCGTGTCTTTGCCTGACCTTTTGTAGACGTCGTACTGGTCTTTCAGCAGGAGGCGCACGTTGCGGCGTCGTTTCCGCAAGCGCGCGAAGGCGCGCAGCACCACATCCAGGCCCTTGTTCCAAAACGGCGCGGAAATCGAGAAGAAGAGGATCTCGTCGTCCTTCACGCCGAGCGTTCCGCGGCAGAGCTGACGTTCGGCCGAAGCGAGCGGCGCGTAGCTCGCCGTGTCGACACCAAGGGGAACGACGTGAATGCGATCGCGTGGAAAACCCCAGTCGGCTATCCGATCGGCCGACCAGGCGCTGGATGTCTGGATACGGTTGTCATCGCGCGTGAAGGATTCAATCTCGACACGTGGGCCCGCTACGAAATGCTCGAACGACAATCCGGTCTCGGTGATCATGAAGGTGATCGTCTTGCGCGTGTCGCGAGGCGTAATCGAGATGAAGGGTGAGCTAATCCGGTAGACTCGGTCGACGTCGCTGGCGCCGGATTCATTCAGCGCATTGATTCGCGCCTGCTGCGTTGCGGTGAAGCCTGCTGGGTTGGCTGCCGCGCTCCATTCGCGTCGGGCGAACGGCACGTCGCGATGATGCAGCGCGAAGTTCTCGTCCTTCAAGAGCTCGAGCAATTGATATTGATTGACGAGCGCGAACGAGTGATTGATCCCACGCCAGCCCTCGACGAGAACGTTCAGCCTCTTGTGTTGTGTCGGCACGGGTATCGCCAGGCTATCGGTTCTTCAAACGTTAACTATACCTGATTCGCCGACTGCGGCTTTAACGTCTTGTCAGGCGGCGATGCGGCATCGTCCTCATACGGAAGGTGGCCGCTGAAAAGGCGCCAAGGCATGATGCCGCCCTCCCGTGCCGGCTCGACCCGGACTGTCCCTTCTCATCCACTCGGGGGCAAAGACCATGACCAACAGCATTCTCACCAACATGTCGGCGATGACGGCCATCGCCAACCTGAACGCGACGCAGCAGAATCTCGCTCAGGTCCAGAACGAAATCTCGACCGGCCTTAAGATCTCGACGGCGAGCGACAACGCCGCCTACTACTCGATCTCCACGCAGATGAAGACGCAGACGAGCAACCTGTCGGCTGTGACCGACTCGCTCAACCTTGGCTCGTCGGTCCTCTCGACCTCGACATCGGCGCTGTCGCAGCTGACCACCATCCTGACCAGCATCTCGAACGCTCTCGTTTCCGCCAAGCAGTCCGGCACGGACAAGAACGCCATCGGCACCCAGATCCAGGCGCTGCAGAACCAGCTGGCGAGCGCGATCGGTTCGGCCTCGTTCAACGGCGTGAACCTGCTCGACGGCAGCTCGACCAACGCGCAGTTCGTCTCGACGGTTACCGGGACCGGCTCGTCGACCAAGGTCAATTACCTCTCGGTCGACACCGCCTCGAGCAACTTCGGCACCGGCACCGGCTCGAAGTTCGCCATCGGCGTGACGGCCGACACGACCGTCGGTACGACGGCGGCCACGGTGGACATCTACGCGCTCAGCTCCGCTGACGCCAACGCCCTGAACGTCTCCTCCACGACGGACTCGCAAACGCTCTCCAACTACATCTCTGCGATCGGCTCGGCGCTCTCCAACGTCACCGCCGCTTCGGAGTCGCTCGGTGCGTCGCAGACCAACATCAGCCTGCAGTCGACGTTCATCTCCTCGCTCTCCAACTCGATCACCAACGGCGTGAGCTCGCTGGTCGACGCGGACATGAACGAGGCCTCGACGCGCCTCAGCGCCCTGCAGACCCAGCAGCAGCTCGGCGTGCAGGCCCTGTCGGTCGCCAACCAGAACAGCCAGCTCATCCTGAAGCTGTTCCAGTAAGCCTTCGCCCCCAGCGAAGTCTCTTCTGGAAACAAGGGCCGGCCGCGGTGACGCGGCCGGCCTTTCGTTGCGCCATCCCCGCACAAGCTTGCGAGGGCAGGATCGGGGCTCACAATCGAGCTCGTTCCGCCCGGCATGAACGTTCAAGAGCAGCTTCAGACCCTCGTTACGAGCCTCGCCAAGCTCGGCTGGCGCCGGCTTACCGCGCTGGCTCTCATCGGCCTGACCGTCTTCACGATCGTCGGCGTCTCCGGCTATTATCTCAGCCGACCGTCGCAGGAGGTGCTCTACGCCGGCCTCGACCGGCAGGACGTCTCCGGCATCGGCGCGGCGCTGACCGAGGCCGGCATCCCCTTCGACGTCTCCTCGGACGGCACGACCATCATGGTGCGCTACGCGCAGACGGCGCAGGCGCGCATGCTGCTCGCCGAGAAGGGCCTGCCGCACTCGACCAATTCCGGCTACGAGCTCTACGACAAGCTGGGATCGCTCGGCCTCACCTCGTTCATGCAGGACGTCACCCGCGTCCGCGCGCTTGAGGGCGAACTGGCCCGCACGATCCAGACGATGAACGGCGTGCGCGCCGCGCGCGTGCATCTCGTGATGCCGGACGAGGGCTCGTTCCGCCGCGCGCGCCAGCCGCCCTCCGCCTCGGTGATGATCCGCACCGACACGGTCTCGGATGCGCGCATGGGGCAGGCGATCCGCCACCTCGTCGCCGCCGCGCTGCCCGGCATGACGGTCGACCAGGTCACCGTGCTCAACACTGACGGCACGCTACTCTCCTCGGGCGGCGATCTCGACGACCTGGCGGCCGGCAAGATGCTGACGCTCGAGAAGACGGTGTCGAAGGACATCCAGGACAGTGTGCGCAAGGAGCTGGCGCCCTATCTCGGCCTACACAATTTCCAGATCAGCGTCGCGGCGAAGCTCAACACCGACAACCGCCAGACTGCCGAGACGACCTACGACCCGGACTCCCGCGTCGAGCGCTCGACCCGCGTCGTGAAGGAAAACAACACGGTCCAGAACAACTCCAGCCAGTCGCCGACGTCCGTGGCTACCGCGCTGCCGCAGGAGACCAAGAGCTCGGGTGACAGCAAGGTCTCGAGCACCGACAATTCCAAGCGCGAGGAGCTGACCAACTACGAGCTCTCGTCGAAGACGGTGACGACCACGAGCGGCGGCTACACGATCGATCACATGTCGATCGCCATCCTCGTCAACCGCGCTGCGCTGCAGGCGGCCGATCCGGCCGCGCTGTCCGCCAAGCTCGCCGACATCGAAGGTCTCGTCACCTCGGCTTCGGGCCTGCGCAAGGAGCGCGGCGACACGATCAAGGTTCTCGCCGAGGAATTCGCCGACGCCGGCCACGATCTCGAGCCGGTCCCGTCGGCGTCGATCGTCGACACGCTGATGCATCAGTCGGGGACGGCGATCAACGCGCTCGCGGCGATCGTGGTCGCGGTGCTGCTCATCATGTTCGGCCTGCGTCCGCTGACGCGCGCGCTGATCCCGCCCGAGACCGAGATGGCGGCGCTGACGGCAGCGCCCGTCGTGCCCGCGCTCGAGGCGCCGGGTGGTATGGGAGGGTCGGCTGACGGCGGTCCCGTCATCGACATGCGGCAGGAGCCGAACCTTATCGAGGACGTCACCAACCGTCCGCGCCGCTCGCCGCAACGCCGGCTCGAGCAGATGGTCGAGTTCGACGAGACGCAGGCGGCAACGATCCTCAAGCAATGGGTCCGCCGCGAGAGCCTCGCCTGATGAACGCGCCGCTCTCGCGTTATCTCACGCGCTTCGCTGCCGAGGCGGTTATCGCCGCCGCGCCGCCGGCGATCGAGCCGACATTGATCCTGACGATCTCCGATCTCGACGCCAGGGTGGAGGACGCCCGCGCCACCGCGCTTGCCGAGGCCGAGGCGGCGCATGCCGCCCATTGCGCCGAGCTCGAGCAGGCGCAGGCGACGGCCGTTACCGATGCCGTCGCCGCGGCCCGCGCGGAGTGGCGTGAAGGTACGGCCGTCGAGATCGCCGCAAGCATCGAGCGCGCGTTCGCCGCACTCCGCACGGATCTCGCCGAGGCGAGCGCCAAGGTGCTGCGCCCGCTGCTCGGCGAGGCGGCGCGCGAGCGCACGCTGGCGGCGCTCGAGGCGACGATCGCGCGCCTGCTCGCCGATCCGGTGCGTCCCGCCATCACATTACGGGCGCCGGCCGATCTCGTCGCCGCGCTGCGGGCGCGCGGCCCGCTGGAAGGTATCGCGCTCGTCACCGCAGAGACGACGGAAGCCGTCGTCTTGTGCGGCGGCACGCGCATCGAGACGCGGCTTGCAGCCGCGCTCGCCGACATCGCAGGGGCGTGAGAGCATGGCCGAAGACGGGCATCCCGAAATCCTGATCATCCGCCGTGGCGGCCACGGCGATCACGACGATCATCACGGCGGGGTCTGGAAGATCGCCTTCGCCGACTTCATGACAGCCATGATGGCCTTCTTCCTCGTGATGTGGCTGATCTCGGCGAACGAAAAGACGCGCGCCTCCGTTGCCCGCTATTTCAATCCCGTGAAGCTCGTCGACGCGACGACGCAGCCGCGCGGGCTGAGCGATCCGAAGAAGGACGATTCTGGCGTTACCGCGACGTCCCCCGCCCGGAAGGACAAAGCCGAGAAGGCGGATAAGGCGAAGAGCGAGGGTAGCGACAAGCCGGCGAGCGGCGCGTCGAAGGACGACACCAAGACCGAGAGCGCGGCCGGGCGCGAGAAGCGACTCGACAAGGCGCTCGCCGAGAACCCGTACGCCGCGCTTGCCGAGATCGCCGAGACGAAGGGCCCCGGCGACGCGCCGCGCGATTCGACGGCGAGCCGGTCGGAGGTGCTCGGGCTTCGCGGCGGCGACCAGTTCCGCGACCCGTTCGCGCCACCGTCGCCGCCAGCTGAATCCGCGGACGAGCAGAACGAGGCGCTCGCCGCCATCACGCCGCCGGACGCGCCCGTACCGCCGCCGCCGGCCGCCGAGAGGCCGGCCAAGGGACAGCACGGCCAGCAGGCTGCCAGGCTCGGGGCGGACAAGGTTGTCGCCGACACCAAGGCAGAGATCGCCGCATCGTTGAAGACGGCGTCGCACGAGCTTGGCGCGGGCCCGACGATCGACGTCAAGCGCACGCCGGAAGGCCTGCTCGTTAGCCTGACCGACACCAACGATTTCGCGATGTTCACGAACGGCTCGGCTGTGCCGTCGCGAAGGGTCGTGATGATGATGGAGCACGTTGCCGCGGTCCTGAAGTCGAAGCCCGGCTCGATCGTCGTGCGCGGCTACACCGATAACAAGCCTTTCCATGCCGCGCGCTACGACAATTGGCATCTCTCCTTGGACCGCGCGCAGGTGACGCACTACATGCTCGTGCGCGGCGGCCTCCCCGACACCCGCATCAGCCACGTCGAGGGCTATGCTGACCACCAGGCACGCCCTGGCGTCGATCCGGCGAGCCCGCTCAACCGCCGCATCGAGATCCTGCTCAAGGACGCACCGGCGGCCGGCGCACCGGAGGGGGCGACGCCATGAGGGGTCTTGCGCTCGTGCTCCTGGCACTCTTGCTGGTGACCAGTGTGGGACCGGCCTACGCCGACGATCCGCAGCCCTACGAGACGGTCCGCGCGCTCGAGGCGTTGCAGGATCGCATCGCCAGCGGCGATGCGGCCTCACAGGCCGCGCATGCGCGGGCGGTCCTGCGCGCGGCCCGCACCTTCGTGAAGGCCAAGGCCGAGGTGTGGACCGACAAACGCAACGCGCGCGCGCTGGTCCTCTATCTCTTCAGCGGCGGCGACGCGAAGACCGTTGCCGCTTCGGTGCCGATCGGGGTGATCGCGCCCTCCGTCGCGGACCTCTACGCAGGCGCGCTCGCCTACGGCGTCGGCGACGATGCGACGGCGCGCGAGAGGCTGATGGGGATCGACGCCAAGGTGCAGCCGGGCGGTCTCGGCGGTCACCTGGCGCTGATCCAGGCGACCCTTGCCGCCAATGCCGACCAGGCCAAGGCGGTCGGCCTGCTCGATCTCGCGCGTCTGCTCGCGCCGGGCACGCTCGTCGAGGAGGCGGCGCTGCGCAAGGAGATGTCGCTGATCGGCCCGACCGGCGATCTCAACAAGTTCGCCTTGCTGACGCGCCGCTATCTCGGTGCCTTTGCGCGCTCGTCCTACGCGCAGAACTTCCGCGAGCTCGTCGCACGCACCGCGATCGAGATCGGGTCCGACGACACGCCGGGCGCCGACAAGCGTCTCGCGCAACTGATGACCGGGCTCGAAGCGGGCGAGCGGCGTCGCCTCTATCTCGCGATCGCCCACGCGGCGGCGCTGGCGGGGCGCATGACCATGGCGACCTACGCCGGCACCGAAGCCCGCAAGCTGTCGCGGCCGGGTGACGAGGATTCCTTGCGCGCGACGATCTATTACGGGGCTGCGGCGATCGTCGGCGACAGCTACGACGACGCACGCCACCAGCTCACCGATGCCTCGGTCGACCGGCTCGGCGCGGGGGATCGCGCGCTCCGCGCCTCCGCCCTCGCGGTGGCCGAGATCATCCGCCAGCCGATGCAGGCCGACCGCGCCGCGAGCGCCCAGGCCGGCGCCGGCGAGATTGTGACGGCCGCCGAGCGCTCGCTCGCCGCCTCCGATGGCGCGCTGAAGGACGTGAAATGATCCCCGCGGCGCGTACGAACGCGACGCCCGACGCGCGATTGCCGCAAAGCCGCAGTGGCTCGGACGGGACGCCGCGCGATGACGGGTTCGACTCGGCGATGGCGGATGTCGCGCAGAACGGGTCGGACGCCGCGTCGACGAAGGCTGTTGCGGCCGCTTCCGCACCGGTGCAGCCGGGCGCAGGGCAGGGCATCGCGGCGCTGCTCGCCAAGCTCGCGAACGGTGCGCCGTTGGCCTCCGCCGACGGCAAGGGCGCGGCCGGGGTCGAGGGTGACGCAAGCACGGGCGATGCCTCGACGACTGCAAAATCGGACAAGGCAAGCGACGACGCTGCGGCCCCGACTCCGGCCGTGACGGACCCCCTCGCCGCCATGGTCGCACTGCTGCCCGGCATTGCCGCGGCGCCGATGATGGCCGCTGCGGCGGCAATGGCCAAGGCACCGTCCGACCCGGCGAAGCTTTCGTCGGCGCTCGGCAAGGCGTCGCTTGCGACGGCGGTCGATACTTCGAAAGATCAGGGCGTCACCGCGAGCGTGGACGGCGCGACGACGGCCGAGCACGTCTTGGACTTCACGCTGGTCGCATCGTCCACCCACCTTGCGCCCGCGGCACCACCGGTGATGCCGCATGCCGCTGGCGCATCGACACCCGAGGCCGCGAAATCCGCAACCGCCGTCTCGACGGGGGACACGACCGCGCCCTCCGTTTCCGCGCCGACCGAGACGTCCGCGCAGGACGTGGCGCCGATCGCCGCCGTCACGTCTCGCACCGAGCCGGGCGCAAGCCTGCCGGACGGCACGCTCCAGTCGATCGCGAATGCGGTCACGTCGCTGGCCGCCGACGTTGGCGCCGCCTCGAGCGACGCCGCCCCGAGCCCGGCCGCGACGGTGACCGATCCGACGCCTGCGTCGACGTCGCCGGCGCGCAGCCTCACCCTGCAGCTCAGCCCAGACAATCTCGGCAGCGTGACGGTGCGCCTGCACCTCACGGCGAACGGCCTCGACGTCAATGTCGCCGTCGACGAACGCAAGACGCTCGCCTCGATCTCGCACGCGCGCGACGAGCTCGCCGCGGCGATCGGCGACAACGGCTACCGCGTCGATTCCCTCGTCATCCGAGGCTCGGACGCCTCCTCGACTTCAACGGCAGGTTCACATGATTCCGCAAGATCCCAGAGCGAGGCGGGTGCCGGGCAGGGCTTTTCGGGCGGCGGCTCTGGGGGCTCAGGCGGCGATGCGTCGTCGTCGCGCCAGCGGCCCCCACCATCTTCCGCAGGTGCGCGTGATCCTGGTCGCGATCGCGGCGGTGACGGCGTCTTCGTTTGAGGCGGCGCGGGCGGAGGTGCTCGCCCCGATCTCGGCAGTGTCCTGCGAGCACGAGGTCTCGCTCGCCGCGCAACGCTACCAGATTCCGCTGGCGGTCTTCTATGCCGTGGGCCTCAACGAGACAGGCGCGCACGGGCGGCTGCAGCCCTTCTCGATGAACATCGACGGGCGGCCGACCGCGAGCGCGTCGCTCCCCGAGGCGCTGGCGCGGTTCCAACGCGCCAAGGCGCAGGGCGCACGGATGATCGACATCGGCTGCATGCAGATCAACCACCATTTCCACGGCGCGCGCTTCGGTTCGCTCGAGGCGATGTTCGATCCGGCGCGCAACGTCGACTATGCCGCGCGATTCCTGCGCGAGCTGAAGGGCCGCGAGCGGACCTGGACGATGGCGGTGGCCCGCTACAATGCCGGCCCCGACAACGATCCGGCGCAGAAGCGCTATGTCTGCGGCGTGCTGACCCGGATGGTGGCAAGCGGCTTCGGCGCCTGGACCGATTCCGCACGCGCTTTTTGCTTTTCCGCGCCTGTTGCAAAATCGCCGTCGTGATTTTTTTCGCGTGTCTCGACACGCAGACGGTGCTGCAAGGCGGCAAACGCAACCGGGAGGTGACAGCAATTGCCTGCCGCAAGGGCAATTCGAATGAAATTAAGAGCAACTGTGGTCTTGTTTACCGGACTTTAAGATCTGGTCGGCGTCGCCACGCGATCATTAGTTAATTTGCGTTTACCCTATATTTTTACGGCCGATCTACCTTTTCCGAGGGTTGATTCGGGGGTCGCTATGCTTGTGATGGTCGACGAACGGCGGCTGGTGGTCGACGGTTACGCCAAGGGATTCGAGAGCGAGGGCATGGCGCTCGCTGGGTTCGCGCCGGCCGACTTCCTCGCGTGGATCGAGAACGCGCCGTCGGCCGAGATCGCCGCCATCGAGGCGTTCCTGCTCGGCGACGCCGAGGCGCGCATCGCCTGCGCCCGCGCGATCGCGCTGCGCTCGCAGGCGCCGGTCGTCGCCGTCAACGATGCGAGCTCGCTCGAGACGACGTTGGCTCTCTTTGCCGGCGGCTTCGACGACGTTGTCCGCAAGCCGATCCATGTTCGCGAGCTGCTCGCGCGGCTCGGCGCGATCCGCCGCCGGGCCACGCCGGCACGGATCGTCGAGCGCGCGCCCGCCGCCGGCGCCGTCAGCGTCTTCTTCGATGGCCGCGACCCCGTCATCGCCGGCGCGCCGCTCGACCTGCCGCGCCGCGAGCGCCGCATCCTCGAGTTCCTCATCGCCAACCGCGGCCGCCGCGTGACCAAGACGCAGATCTTCAACGCGATCTACGGCATCTTCGACGAGGACGTCGAGGAGAACGTGATCGAGAGCCACGTCTCGAAGCTGCGCAAGAAGCTGCGCCAGCGCCTCGGTTACGATCCGATCGATTCCAAACGATTCCTCGGCTATTGCATCGAGCTCGACGACAAGCGGCTCGGCGCTGATGCCATCGCCACGCTGGACCACGCCGCGTAGCGCGCCCCTCGAAAGCCCCCGAAGCGAGACAATCAGGATGAGCCTCTTCAATTCGATGCGGACCGCCGTCTCCGGCATGGCCGCGCAGAGCAATGCGCTGAGCGCGATCAGCGACAACATCGCCAATTCCTCCACCGTCGGCTACAAGGACGCGCAGGCGCAGTTCGAGACCGTGCTCGATCAGAACGCCACGTCCGAATACGAGTCGGGCGGCGTGCAGACCGACATCCGCTACGGCGTCGCCACGCAGGGCACGCTGGAGACGACCAGCTCGTCGACCGACCTCGCCGTCAACGGCAACGGCTTCTTCGTGGTCAGCAACGGCGGCCAGGGCACCTACCTGACACGCGCCGGCTCGTTCGTCCCCGATACCAGCGGCAATCTCGTCAATACCGCCGGCTACCAGCTGCAGGGCTACAAGATCAACCCGGACGGCACGACGAGCTCGACGCTGTCGACCGTCAATATCGACAACCAGACGTTGCAGGCCGCAGCCTCGACCAACGGCACCCTGACCGCGAACCTGCCGTCGACGGCGACGGCGGTCGCGGCGGGGAGCACCCCTGGGACGTCGAATACATCGGGCACGTCCTACACCGACAAGACTTCGATCACGGTCTACGACGATCTGGGCACTTCTCAAGTCATGGACGTCTATCTCACCAAGACGGCTGACAACCAATGGGAAGCGGCGGTCTATCCGCAGAGCGACGCATCCCCGTCCGGTGGATTCCCCTACACAGCCGGCGGTGTGCCCGGTGCAACCCCCGACGCCGTGGCGACGCCGGTGACCCTGAAGTTCAGCGGCACGGACGGCTCGCTGACGTCCCCTTCACCCGCCACACTTCCCATCACGGTGGGTGGCAATACGGTCAACATTGACATTGGCGCGACGACGCAGCTCGCCAGCAGCTTCGCCGTTACGGCCGCCACGGCCGACGGCAACGCGCCGAGCAAGCTGAACAACGTGAAGATCGGCACGGATGGCACCGTCACGGAGGTCTATGCCAGCGGCTTCCAGAAAGCCGCCTACAAGATCCCGCTGGCGACGGTCGAGAGCCCGACCAACCTCACCAATCTCACGGGCAACGTCTACCAGGTGAGCCAGACCTCGGGGCCGATGGTCCTGTCCGGCGCGACGACCAACGGGACCGGCTCGATCCTGTCCGACACGCTCGAGGAATCGACCGTCGACCTCGCGACCGAGCTGACCAACATGATCCAGTCGCAGCGCTCCTATGAGGCGAACTCGAAGGTGCTGCAGGCGGCGTCCGACCTGCTCGGCGACCTCAACAGGCTGACCACCAACTGACGATAGGTGAGGGGCGGCGGCACTCGCCGCCCCGTTGTGGTGAATCAGCTTTCAATTCTTACGGTTAGGAAACGCGGTAAACTGTCTATCCATCTTTTCCGTGCAGTCTGATCTCGTTCGGCGGTTGGCGTCGAAAGTAGCGCGGGTCGGGTTAGATGAGTTTGTCGAGTGCTTTGGGCATCGCGCAATCCGCCCTTGCCAATACTTCGGCGCAGTCGGCGCTGATCTCCAAGAACATCGCCAACGTCAGCAACCCGGACTATTCGCTCGAGAGCGCCGGCACGATCAGCTCGGCATCGGGCTACGTCACGCCGGGGGCCACGCAGCGCGCGACGAGCGCGGCGCTGATGACGAGCCTGCTCAACGCGCAATCGGCGTCGAGCTCGAGCACCGCGATGAACAACGGCCTGACGACTCTCGCCGGGACGCTCGCACTCGACACGACCTCCTCGACCGGCACGACGACGGCTACCGACAATTCGCCCGCGACGCTGATCTCGGCCCTCCAGAACGCCCTGCAGCAATATGCGGCCTCGCCGGACCAGTCGGCGCTCGGCACGGCGGCCGTCTCCGCCGCCCAGTCGCTCGCGAGCAACCTGAACCAGGCCTCGGCCTCGGTGCAGTCGGTCCGCGCGCAGGCGGACAGCGACATGTCCAGCGCCGTGAAGACGATCAATTCGCTGCTCGCGCAATTCCAGACCGTCAACACGCAGATTGTTATCGGCACGCGCAGCGGCGCCGACACGACGAACGCCCAGGACACGCGCGACGGCATCCTCAAGCAGCTGTCTAACGAGATCGGCATCACCACCACCAACACGCCGGGTGGCGGCATGTCGATCTACACCGACAGCGGCGCCACGCTCTTCGAGACCACCGCACGCACGGTCTCGATGACGCCGACGAACACCTATACCGCCGGTACGACGGGGCAGGCGGTGACGGTCGACGGCGTGCCGGTGACCGGCGCGTCGGCGGTCATGCCGATCCAGTCGGGCGCGCTCGCCGGGCTTGCCACGCTGCGCGACACGACCAGCGTCGCCTACCAGAACCAGCTCGACCAGGTGGCATCGAGCCTGATCACGACATTCGCCGAGAGCCCAACCGGCAGCACCACGCCAACGGCCGCGGGTCTGTTCACGGCGACGGGGCTCAGCGGCCTGCCGACCGCGTCCAACACGACGGGGCTCGCGGCGTCGATCACGATCAACGCCAGCGTCGATCCCTCGCAGGGCGGCAACGTCACGCTGCTGCGCGACGGCGGCATCGCCGGCAGCGGCTTCACCTCCAACCTTACGCCCAGCGACACGGGCTACACGACGCGCCTCAATCAGCTCGTCACGGCGATGAGCGCGAACCAGAGCTTCAATTCGAGCTCCGGGGGCGCCGCCACCGGGAGCCTCGCCAGCTACGCGGCCTCCTCGGTCAGCTGGCTCGAGACGCAGCGGCAAAGCGCGACGAACCAGTCGACCTACAACAGCTCTCTCGTAAGCTCGACAACGACGGCCTTGTCGAACGCGACGGGCGTCAATCTCGACGACGAGATGTCGCGCATGCTCGACGTCGAGCACGCCTACCAGGCCTCGGCGCAGCTGATGAACACCGTGAACACAATGTATTCGACGTTGCTGCAGGCGTTCAACTGAGCCGATCGGGCCGGAGCGTAAGGGCGTAAAAGCGTGACCTATATCTCCACTTCATCCCTGACGTCGCCGCTGCGGTCGTCGATCCTTCAGGCGCAGTCGGCGCTGACCCAGGCGCAGACCGAGGTCTCGAGCGGGACCTACGCCGATATCGGCCTCCAGCTCGGTGGCGGCACCGGCCAGCTGCTGTCGCTGCGCTCGAACGTCGACTCGCTGAACACCTACACGCAGACGAATGCGGTCGCCTCGACGCGGCTGTCCGCCACTAATACGGCGCTCACCTCGATGCAGTCGACGGCGCAGAGCCTGTCGGCGACGCTGACGAGCGCCCAGAGTGCCGGCACGCCGACAACGGGCCTCGCCGCGACCGCGCAGGGGGCGTTGGAAGGCTTTATCGGGCAGCTCAACACCTCGGCGGGAGGCCAGTTCGTGTTTGGTGGGACCGCCACCCAAACGACGCCGATCGCCGACTCCACGGCGACGTCAAATGCCGCCGCGAGCGCCTTCCAGCAATATCTCACCACCAATGGTCTCGACGCGAGCACGCTCACGAGCGACCAGATGAAGTCGTTCCTCAGCAGCAGCAGCTTCACGTCGCTCTTTTCGGGGAGCGCCTGGTCGGCCGCCTCGTCGCAGACGATGTCGACCAACATCGCACCGGGGCAGACGGCGACGACCTCGGTCAGCGCGAACCAGGGCACGTTCCAGACGATGGCCCAGGCCTACACGATGCTCGCCGAGTTCACCGGCGACAACATGAGCGCGAACGCCACCGCGGAGGTCGTCTCAACCGCCGCGAACCTGGTGAGCACCGGCATCGCCGGCCTGACCAACGTCCAGGCGGGCGTCGGCGTCACGCAATCGGCGATCTCGCAGGCCAACACGCAGATCGGCGCGCAGACGACGCTGCTCTCGTCGAGCGCCAGCAACCTCGACAGTGTCGACGCCTATGCGCTGTCGAGCCAAGTGACACAGCTGCAGACGCAGCTCGAGGCGTCGTACTCGCTCACCTCTCGTCTGCAACAGCTCAGTCTCGTCAATTACCTCACAGCCGGGTAGCCCATGTACCAGTTTTCGTATGCCGAAGTTCTCGAAGACGATCAGCAGGAGGCGCGCCGGGTCGAGGCCGGGGCGCTCGACAAGGTCGTGACCTTGCTGCGCAGCGCCGCCAGCCTGTCGTCGCCGTCGATCGACGGCGTGCGCGCGCTGCATCTGACGCGCGAGCTATGGATGATCCTCATGCGCGAGCTGGCCAAGGACGACAACGCGCTGCCCGAGACGCTGCGCGCGAGCCTGATCTCGATCGGCATCTGGATCCTGAAAGAGGCGGAAGCGATCCGGCTCGGTCGGTCCACCAACTACGCCGGCATCGCCGACATCTGCGCGATCGTGCGCGACGGCCTGAACTGAGGGCCCCATGCACATCACGCTCCGCGCCGGCGAACGGCTCTTCCTTAACGGTGCCGTCATCAAGGCCGACCGCAAGGTCAGCCTCGAGCTGATGAACGACGCGACCTTCCTTCTCGAGGCGCACGTGATGCAGCCCGACAGGGCAACGAGCCCGCTCCGCCAGCTCTATTTCATCGTGCAGACGATGCTGATGAGCCCGGCCGAAACGAAGGCGGCACGCGGCCTGTTCGACGCGAGCCTCGCGGGCATGCTCGAGGCCTACGACGACGCCGCCGTGCTCGCCGTGCTGCGCGCCACGCGGGACCAGGTCGCTGACGGTCGCAATTACGATGCGCTGAAGGGCCTGCGCGGCGCCTTCGCGCACGACGATGCGCTGATGACTCCCGCTGCCGCGCTCGCCATCGCGTCCTGACTCCAGCCTCGCGAAAGGCTTGCATCCTAGCGTGAACGCAAGGGTGCGCCGGGGACGCGAGACATGCAGGTGACTTCCACGAGTACGGTACCGACCGCGGTGGCGTCGACCGCGACCAGCGCGTCGACGACGTCTGCGAGCGCCACGGATGCGGCGGCGTCGGCCAGCGCCACGGTCGATTACAACAGCTTCCTCAAGCTGCTCGTCGCCGAGCTGCAGAACCAGGATCCGACCAACCCGACGGACCCGACGCAATACCTCAGCCAGATCGCCTCGTTCTCGGCCGTGGGCCAGACGGTTCAGACGAACCAGAAGCTCGACACGATGATCACGACGAACGCGCTGCAGCAGGCCGACACCGCGATCGGCCGCACCGTGACCTCGGCCGACGGCTCGGTCTCCGGCAAGGTCACCTCCGCCTCGATCGGCAGCGACGGCACGATCACCGCGACGCTCGCGAACGGCGGGACGCTGGCGCTCGGCAGCGGCGTGACGATCAGCTAGCGCCGCGTCGCCTTGAGGGAAATCGAATGAACGAGGCCGACGCCCTCGAGATCACCCGCCACGCCATCTGGGCGGTGATGACCGCGGCGGGGCCCGCCGTGGGCGCCGCGATGGCGGTCGGGCTCGTCGTTGCGCTGTTCCAGGCGCTGACGCAGATCCAGGAGATGACGCTGACCTTCGTGCCGAAGATCGTCGCGGTCCTGGCGATCACGGCGCTCACCGCCTCGTTCATCGGCGCGCAGATCTTCGCCTTCACCGAGGAAGTCTACGCCCACATCCAGCACGGGTTCTAGACGCCGCCGCCCATCTCGCCGAGACCGGCGATTGCGGCCTCGCCGAAACCGGCGCGTCGCAGCGGCTCGCGGATGTCGCGATCGAGCTTCGGCAGATAGCCGACCAGCACGTCGGCTGGTCCTTCAATAACCAGCTCGCCGATTGCGGCCGGCAGCAACAGCGAGCGGCCGGACGCGAGCCGGCGCGTCGCGCCCGCGTGCACGGTTGCCGGTATGCCGACGTTGCTCACGATCAGCGCACTGTCGAAATGGTGCGTGAGGCGCGCGCCCGAGCCGACGCGCCAGCGCTCCAGCGCGAAATAGGGGCCGGCGCAGCAAATCGCGCGGTCGGCATCCGGGCCGGCGACGATCTGCAGCGGCAGGCGCGGCAGCGGCCGCGGTTCCGGGCGCCATTGCGCGATCAGCCTGTCGATGTTTTGCGCGCGCTCGTCCGGCGGGATGGTCGAGCCGTCGAGCCGCCAGGTCATCGCGTGCTGGCCGATGTCGGCCGTCTGCTGAATCTCGTAGATCAGCGTGTCCGGGCCGAACGTGTGCAGCGTGCCGCCTGGTACGTAGATCGTCTCGCCGGCGCGGATCGGCAGGCGGCGCATCACCGAATCGAAATCCTCCCGCAGCAGCGCATCGCGCAAGGTCGCGGCGTCGACGCCGGGCTTGGTGCCGATCAACGCCGAGGCGCCCGGCGCGGCGTCGAGGATGTGCCAGGCTTCGGTCTTGCCGTGCGGTGCCGCCTCGAGCCGGCGCGCGGTTTCATCGTCGGCGTGGAGATGCACCGGCAGCAGGTTCGAGGCATCGAGGAACTTGGTGAGGATCGGGAAGTGCTGGCCGCGCCAGCCCTGGCCGACGATCTCGTCGGAGTGTGCGAGCGTCAGTTCGCGCAGGCTCTTGCCAGCGAACGGTCCGTCGACGATTTCGCCGATCGAGCCGTCGACGTCGCTCACTTCCCACGTCTCCGCGATATGCCCGCGGATGTCGTCGCGGCCAAAACGATCGGCGATGCGCGTGCCGCCGAAGACGTATGTGCGGACAGGGGTCGAGAGGGTCAGGGGGGTCCAGTGCATGCGTGTCTCCGCGAGAGCTGAGCGCTAGCGCCCCGGATTGGCGGCGCTGATCGCGAGCGTGGCGGGCGGCAGGCAGGTCTGAGCGTCGCAGGCCTGCACGGTCACCTTGCCATCGACCGCCATCACGCCGGAGAGCGCGCCGGCGGGGAAATGCGCGACGAGCGGCACCTTTCCCTCGTAGACGTCGAGACCGTCCTTGGCGAAGGACGCCGCGAAGTGCTCGGCCTTCGGATATTCGATCGCGGTCGGCATCAACCCTACGAGCGCGAGGTCGGTCGGCACGAGATAGTCGAACGAGGGATGGTGGGCGTTGATGTGGAAGCCGGGGTCGACATCGAGAGACACCCGGATCGCGTCGCCGTCGACGCTCGCCGACGCATGGACGTGGTCCGCAGTCGACGGCACATGGGGTATCGCCGGCGCGGTGGTGGCGACAGTGGTCGGCGTCTTCGCCGCTACCGCGGCGAGTGCCGTCGCTGGGATCGGTGCGCGGGCCAGCGCTGCGATCGCGCTGGGCCAGGCGGTGGGACGCGCGGCGATGCGTCCGCTGGTGGCGACCGCGAGGCGCGCCGCCGCAGCGGCGAAGCGCGCCCCGCCACGTGTCCGGCCAAGCCGCGCGAGCAGGTCGAGAGCGGCTGACGTGGCCGAAGGCACATCGCCATCGGCATCGTCGCCGAGCGCCAGCGGCAGGTTGCCGCTCGATCCGCCGGAGAGTCGTCCGTCGTCGCTGGCGAAGCGCTTCAGCATCGCATCGGCGAGCATCGCCGCCCGCGCGTTCCATGAGTCGTCGGCGCTCGACGGCTGTTCGCCGTCCGATGACTCCTCCCCGTCCGCTTTGGCGAGGTCGAGGAAGCCGTCGCCCAGCATGGCGTAATCCTCGAGGAAGCCATCGACCTCGGCCTTGGCGTCGATGATTTCGTGGCGGAGCAGGCCGGTCTTCGCATCGTAGGCGTCTTGCCAGAGGCGCGTCGCCGCCTTCTCCGCAGCCGCGTTCAGCTTCGGCGCGCCGAGCTCGCCGGCCGCACGCGCCAAGGCGCCGATCGCGAGCCCGTTCAGGCCCGTTACGATCTTGGTGTCGGTCGCCGGCTGCGGTCGCGCGCGCCGCACGACTAGGAGCTTGGCACGCTCCGGTGCGAGCGCGGCCAGCATCGCCGCCGCGTTCGTGGCGCCGGCGCGCTTCAGCGTCTCGTCGAGCGGCAGGCGCGCGCGCAGCACGCCCCCCTGCGGTGCGGCCGCATTCGGGTCGCCGAAGGGCGGTGCATCGGGCATCGCCGCGATGTCGTAGACGGCCAAGAATGTCTCGGTGGCGGCCTTACCCAGCGCCGCCTCTATCTCAGGCCGCGTCCAGAGATAATCGGCACCCTCGACCCCGCCGATCTCGGCGTCCTGCGCGGTGTAGAAGCCGCCGTCCGGCGCCTGCATGTCGCGCGTCAGATAGGCGGCCGTGTCGCGCGCAGTTGCGGCGAGCAGTGGCGACTTCGTCAGCGCATGCGCCTGTGCGGTGAGCGAGAGCAGCTGCGCGTTGTCCGACAGCATCTTCTCGAAATGCGGGATCGTCCAGGTCGGCTCGGTGGCGTAGCGATGAAAGCCGCCGCCGATCTGATCGTGGATGCCGCCGAGCGCCATGGCGTCGAGCGTCTTCTGCAACGCGTCGCGTGCTGCGTCGTCGTGGTCGATGTTGGCGGCCGCGAGCAGGAGATCGAGCGCCGGCGCCTGCGGGAATTTCGGGCCGGAGGTCGGCGCGCCGAGGCCGCCGTTGACCGGGTCGATCGATTTGAGCAGGCCGGCGCTCGCCGTCTTCAGCCACGCGTCGGGCGTGACCGGCACCGGCTTCGCCGCCTGCCCGGCGGCGACGTGACGCAGCGCCTGGAACACGTCGTCTGCAGCGGGCTCGACCTTGTCGGCGCGGTGGTTCGCCCAGAGGTCGTGGATCGCGGCGAGCACCTTTGGAAATCCCGGCGTGTCGCCATCGTCCTTGGGCGGAAAGTAACTGCCGGCGTAGAACGGGCGGCCATCCGGCGTCAGGAACAGATTGTTGGGCCACGCACCATGCTGCGTGAGGATCTCGGTCGCGATGATGTAGAGATGGTCGACGTCCGGCCGCTGCTCGCGATCGACCTTGATGTTGACGAACCACTCGTTCATCAGCGCCGCGATCTCCGGATTGGAGTAGATCTCCTTTTCCGCGACATGGCACCAATAGCAGGTCGAATAGCCGATCGAGAGGAAGATCGGCTTGCCCTGCGCCTTGGCCTTGGCGAAGGCCTCCGGCCCCCACGGGTACCAGTCGACCGGATTGTGCGCATGCAGGCGCAGATACGGGTCGGAGGAGGCGGCGAGGCGGTTGGTATAGGCGGGCGCCGGCTCGGCCCGCAGCGGGCCGGCGAGGGCAATCGCCAGCAGCGCGGCGGTGAGTGGGCGGAGGGCGCTTTGCATCATGAGAGCCTCGATTTGCGCTCGCAAAGGCCCGAAGATGGTGGCGCTTGTAAGCCGGCCGCGTCACCTCTCCTGCAGGTCGACCTTCGCCTGAAACCGCCGCGTCAGCGGCGCGATCTCGTCCACCGCCTCGTCGAGGGCGAAGTGCCCGGCATTGAGGATGTGCACCTCGGCCTCCGGCACGTCGCGCAGATAGGCGGTCGCCTCGGCGGTCTCGAACGACGGATCGTACTTCCCCCAAAGAACGAGCAGCGGCGGCTTGTGCGTCGCCAGCCACGCCTGCCAGGCGGGGTAGGACGCGACGTTGGTGCGGTAGTCGTAGAAAAGGTCGGCCTGGATCTGCCGCTGGCCGGGCTGCGAGAGATGCGCGACCTCCTCGGTCCAAGTCGAGGGATCGTAGCGCTCCGGCCGCGGGCTCCTGCCGACGTGCCGGTCGCGCGCGACCTCGAGCGAGGTGAAGGCGGAGATCACCTTCGCCTCGTGCGCGGTGCGGTCGGCCCAGAAGGCCCTGCGTGCCACCCACAGCGGGCCTAGCCCGTCCTCGTGCGCGACGGCGTTCTGCACGATCATCGCTGCGATCCGCTCGGGATGTCGCACGGCGAGGCGGAAGCCGACGGGGCCGCCGTAATCGTTCATGTAGAGCACGTAGCGATGCAGCCCGAGCGCGTCGGTGAGCCCGTCGACGACATCGGCGAGATGGTCGAACGTGTAGGCGAACCGCTCCGGCGATGGCGCGGCACTGAGGCCGAAGCCGGGATAATCCGGCGCGACCACGTGCCAGCGGTCGGCGAGCAGCGGGATCAGCGAGTCGAACTGGCGCGACGAGGACGGGAAGCCGTGCAGCAGCAGCAGCGTCGGCGCGTCGCGCGGGCCGGCCTCGCGATAGAACACGTCGACGCCGTCGACGGCGCGGGTGTGATAGGTGAGCGTCGCGTGCGTTGCGGGGACCGGCGTCCCGGCGAGGGCAAGCGCGAGCGCGGCAGTTGCGGCGTCCGGCATTGTTTGTCTCCCATCGATTCGAAGTGTGACCCTGGCCAAACAGGTGGACCCGTGCTTCGCGCCGCGCCAGCGGCCGAACTCACAACAGACCATTGCCGATGCCGAAACGATGATTCCGGGCGCGCGGCGGACGCGGCTGCCCATTCTTCCTGCTTTCGAGCCGGTTTTGCCCGCGAATCGCGCCGGTCGACGCGTCTCGGCCACAGGACGCGATGAATCTGCCACCCCCGATTGTTACGTACCCACCGTCTGGGTATAAGGGCGCCAAATCGGAACGCTGGGGGGACCTGGGCGTGGCGGCGCAAGTATTCGATGAAACTTACCGGCCGTCTGAAGACGAGCCGTTCATGAACGACCGGCAGCGCGACTATTTCAGGCGCAAGCTGATCCAATGGCGCGAGGATATTTTGCGCGAGAGCCGCGACACGCTTGCGGCTCTGCAAAGCGAGAACGAGAATCATCCCGATCTGGCCGATCGCGCCTCTTCGGAAACCGATCGCGCGATCGAGCTGCGCGCGCGGGACCGGCAGCGCAAGCTGATCTCGAAGATCGAGTCGGCTCTCGGCCGGCTCGACGACGGCACGTATGGCTATTGCGAGGAGACGGGCGAGCCGATCTCGTTGAAGCGTCTCGACGCCCGGCCGATCGCGACCCTTTCGGTCGAGGCGCAGGAGCGCCACGAGCGGCGCGAGCGCGTGTATCGGGATGCCTGACGGCGGACAGGACGCGCCGCCGCTGCAGCTCTACGGGTTCTGGCGCTCGCAGGCGACATTTCGCCTGCGAGTCGCGCTGAACATGAAGGGCGTCGCCTATACCGAGATCCCGGTCGACATCGACAGCACCGCGACGAGCGAGCCGGCGTTCCGGGCGGTCAATCCGATGGGCGCCGTGCCGGCCCTGATGATCGACGGCAAGTCGCTGACGATCCTCGAATATCTCGAAGAAGTCTACCCCGACCCGCCGCTGCTGCCGCGCGATCCGCTCGGCCGCGCCCGCGTCCGCTCGCTCGCCGCGATCGCGGTGGCCGACGCGCACCCGCTGATCGTACCGCGGGTGCGGCGCTACCTCGCCGCGGCGGCCGGCTTCGACGCCCAAAAGTGGCGGGCGTGGCAGGTGCAATGGTTCGGCGCGGGCCTCGCCGGCTACGAGGCGAGGCTCGTGGGCGCGCCGGAGACTGGCACCTTTTGCCACGGCGAGACGCCAACGTTCGCCGATATCTGCCTGTGCGCGCTTTTCGCAGGGGCGCGGATGTTCAACGTGCCGATCGAGGGCGTGCCGACGGTCGAGAAGATCGTCGACCGCTGCATGGCCGAGCCGGCCTTCGAGCGGGCGCGGGCGATCCACCAGTCCGACTATCCCGGCTGACCGGCAGCTGCTCAGCCGCGGCCGAGCAGCTTCGCCATCTCTTCTTCGAGCGACAGGTCGTCGTCGGCCGGGGCGGGTGCCGCGGGCGGCGGCGCGGGTGCGGGCGCCGGCGGCGGTTCGGAAGCGACCACGACCGGCGGCGGCGGGGCGGGCGGAGCCGGCGGCGCGACACTCGGGATCACCGGCGCCGAGGCAGACGGCGCCTGCGCCGGCACGCTTGGAAACGGTGAGTCCGGCGTGGGGCCGCCCTCGGCGGGCGGAACGGCGGCGGGTTTCGGTGTCACGCGCTGCAGCGGGCGCACGGGCGGCCGCGGCGGCAGCGGGCGGAAGGACGGCACGGGGCGCGTCGGCTGCACGGCCGGGCCGGCGGGCGGCACGCTCAGCGCGGGCGGCGGCTGGGCGCCCGGCGGCTGGACGGGTGGCGGGGCTCCGGGCGCGCCGAGATCGGGGCCGGATCCGTTCGGCGCAGGGTCCGGCGTGCGCGACACGGACTCGGGCAGGCGCGGCGGTGCGGGGGCGCGGCGCTCGCCGCCGGTGGCCGGTGCGGGCGCCGGGCGGCGCGGCGGCAGCGGGAAGGTCGGGCCCCGCGGCGCTGCGGGCGGCGCAGCCGGCTCGGGGGCCGGGGGTGCCGGTGCGACGGCAACCTCGGGGAGCGGCAGCGGCAGCTCGTCCGGCGAGGAGGGCAGCGGGAGCGGAGGGGATGCGGGGGCGTCGGCCGGCGACTTGAACTCGGGCCGGTCGGCTGGCGTGAAGGGCGCGGGGATGCGCGCGTCGCCGAAGCCCGGCTCCTTCTCGCGATTGCGGAACTCGCGCGCTTCGACGCGGACGATCTCGGGCTCGATCAGCAGGTCGTTGGGACCGCCGATCAGGATGAGATGCTCGGTGTTGTCGCGCCGGATGATGATGAGCTGGCGCTGGCGATCGAGGTCGAACGCGTCGACGATGCCGAGGCGTGCCTGCCGCGCCCGGCCGCCGGGCGCCCGCAGCTTGCCGCCGAACAGCATGCGCACGATGACGAGGACCAGCACTGCGGCGACCAGGAAGGCGATGACCGCCAGGGCGAGCTGACCGCCTTTGCCGCCAAGGATGTTTTCGATCTGCTGCATAATCGCCTGATACTCGAGAACGCGAACGTTCACCTTCTACCACGAGAGGAACGCGAAGCGCGTACAAGGTTAATGGATGGTTAACGCATTTCGGCCTATAGCTTCAGCTTCAGATCGGGAGCGGACGAAGCTGTGGGCTGCAGGCTCGAAAGCGTCGCACGATGGAACCCGGAGTTGCAAATTTGGACTGCTCCCCACAAGGTCGCTTCGGCTCCATGACGAGCGACGGGGTTGATTCGCGCGCGAGCCGCGGCTCGCCTGCGAGCCGGGACGGACGGATCCCTTCGCCATGAGCGACCAACTGACAACCGCCGCCTTCCACCGGACCGAGCGTGCCGGCAGTCCCCTCCTCGTCACGCTTTTCGCTGTCGTCCTGCTCGTCGCCGCCTTCGCGCTGACCGCGCTGCAGCCGGAGCAGGCGAGCCTGCTCAAGACGTACCTTCTCGCGCTGCTCGCCGTCGTCGGCATCTTCGCCTTGTTCGGCTACGCGATCGGCCTGTTCCAGCTCGCCGGCAAGGCGGTCAAGAACGACGTGACGCGCGTGGTCTGCGACACCGGCCCCGAGGGACTGCTCGTCACCGATGCCGGCGGCAAGTTCCTCTATGCCAACGACACCTATTTGCGGCTCTCCAACGCGCGCAGCGTCGCCGACCTGCGTGGCGTCGAGCGGCTGTTCTCCGGCTCGCCGGAGGTCTCCGAGGCCGTCTACCGGCTCGCCCAGGCGGCGCGAGACGGCAAGCGCGCGCTCGAGGAGGTCCGGCTGTCGCCGCCACTCGATGGCGCCGTGGGCGGAGTCGGCTGGTATCGCGTCCGCGTGCGCCCGCTGCCGCAGCTGCCCGGCGCCAAGCGCGCAAGCCTGTGGGGCATCTCCGACGTCACCCGCGAGCGCGAGCGCCACGAGAACGTTTTCCAGGAGCTGCAGCACGCGATCGACTTCCTCGATCACGCGCCGGCCGGCTTCTTTTCCTGCGGCCAGGACGGTGACGTCTCGTACATGAACGCGACGCTGGCGAGCTGGCTCGACTACGACCTCGCGCAGGTCGGCTCGGGCGGCCTCAAGCTCACCGACTTCCTCGCCGGCGGCGGCGCGTCGCTGCTCGGCAGCGTCACCGGCGCGCCGGGAGAGGTGCGCACCGAGCAGTTCGACGTCGATCTCAAGCGTCGCGGCGGCCAGAGCCTGCCGACGCGCCTGTTGCATCGCGTCGCCTTCGGGCAGGACGGCATGGCCGGCCCGTCGCGCACCCTCGTTATCAACCGGGCGCCGGGCGAGGAGCCGTCGGAGAACCTGCGCGCCGCCGAGGTGCGCTTCGCCCGTGTCTTCAACGCGACGCCGATGGCGATCGCGATCACCGATGCGACCGGTGCGATCTCGCAGTCGAACGCGTCCTTCGCCAAGATGATGCCCGCCTCGCTGAAGGGCGAGGGTGCGCGCCGCACGATCTTCGCGGCAATCGCGGAGGACGACCGCCAAGCGCTGCAGCGCGCGATCCGCGACGCGGCCGACATGAAGAGCGACATCCCGCCGGTCGACGTCGGTATCGTCGGCGAGGGCGCGCGCTCGGCGCGCCTATTCGTCACCGGCCCGGAGCAGGAAGGCGGCGGCGCGACGATCTACGCGCTCGATACGACCGAGCAGCGCGCGCTGAAGGAGAGCTTCGCGCAGTCGCAGAAGATGCAGGCGGTCGGCCAGCTCGCCGGCGGCATCGCGCACGATTTCAACAACGTGCTCACTGCCATCATCGGCTTCTCGGACCTTCTGCTCGCCAACCATAGGCCGACCGATCCGTCCTTCCAGGACATCATGCAGATCAAGCAGAACGCGAACCGCGCCGCGGCGCTGACGCGCCAGCTGCTCGCCTTCTCGCGCCGGCAGACCCTGCGCCCCGAGACGCTGCAGCTCGGCGACGTGATGAGCGACCTGCAGATGCTGATGCGCCGGCTGGTCGGCGAGAAGATCGAGCTCGATCTGCGCCATGGCCGCGACCTGTGGCTCGTCAAGGCCGACCTCAACCAGTTCGAG
Organism: Beijerinckiaceae bacterium; assembly: GCA_965277735.1. Classification (GTDB taxonomy): domain Bacteria; phylum Pseudomonadota; class Alphaproteobacteria; order Rhizobiales; family Beijerinckiaceae; genus RH-AL1. The sequence goes on along the minus strand of CBDIDO010000002.1, from coordinate 686,235 downwards.
CAGGTGATCATCAACCTCGTCGTCAACGCCAAGGACGCGATGCCGTCGGGCGGCCGCATCGTGCTGCGCACGCGCAACGTGCCGGCGGCCGATTGCGCGTCGTTCAAGGAAGACGTGCTGCTGCCGGGCGACTACGTCGCGATCGAGGTGCAGGACAACGGCACCGGCATTCCCGAAGACATCCGCGAGAAGATCTTCGAGCCGTTCTTCACGACGAAAGAGGTCGGCAAGGGCACCGGACTCGGCCTGTCGATGGTCTACGGCATCGTCAAGCAGACCGAGGGCTACGTCTTCTGCCATTCCGAAGTCGGCAAGGGCACGACCTTCACGATCCTGCTGCCGCGCCACATCGCGACCGAGGCCGACGAGCCGGTCAGGAAAGAGATCGTCAAGTCCGCCACCGTCACCGATTCCACCGGGCACGGCACGATCCTGCTCGTCGAGGACGAGGATGCGGTGCGCGCCTTCTCGGCCCGCGCGCTCGCCTCGCGCGGTTACACCGTGCTCGAGGCGAGCTCGGGCGTCGAGGCGTTGGAAGTCGCCGAGGCCAATATCGGCAAGATCGACCTCGTCGTCTCCGATGTCGTGATGCCCGAGATGGACGGCCCGACGATGTTCGGCGAGCTGCGCAAGCGCGGCATCAAGTGCAAGGTGATCTTCGTCTCCGGCTACGCCGAGGACGCCTTCGCCCGTAACCTGCCCGAGGGCGAGGACTTCGGATTCCTGCCGAAGCCCTTCGCGCTGAAGCAGCTCATCGAGGCGGTGAAGACCGCGACGGGCTAGGCGGGCGTCAGGCCGCCGAATAGTCCATCGCCTCGAGATCGGCGATGAGACCGGGGCCCGTCAGCCGCCATCCCAGACGCTCCTGCGTCAGCGCGCTGGACGCCGTGAGATCCATCGACATGAAAGGGGCGAGCCAGCCGAAATGGGCGGGCGCCTCGTCCGGCGAGATGGATTTGACTGGCAGGTTGAGGCCGCGGCCGAGCACGGACGCGATCTCGCGGGCCGAGATCCCTTCCTCGGCGACCGCGTTGTAGACGGCGACCGCCTGCTTCTCGAAGGCCAGCCGGTACAGGCGCGCGACATCGCTCACGTGGGCCGCGGGCCAGCGGTTGGCGCCGTCGCCGACGTAAGCCGCAACCCCCTTTGCGCGGATTGTCTCGATCAACGGGGTGATGAGGCCCTGCTTCAGCGTGTCATGGACCTGCGGGAGGCGCACGACCGCGACCTTGACGGCTTTCGCGGCAAGCGCCTGGCCGGCCTCCTCCGAGGCTTTTCGCGGGTTCGGGTGGTGGGCGTCGTAGGTGTCCTCGGTCGCCGGCTTGCCGGGTCCGTTGCTGCCCAGGCCGGTGCCCGAGGTGATCACGAGGAGCCGGTCGGAGCCGGCGAGTGCCGCCCCGAGCGTCGCGATGACGCGCCGGTCCTTCTCGCAATTGGCAACGAAGTTCGAGAAATCATGGTCGAACGCGGTGTGGATGACGCCGTCCGCCTGGGCCGCGCCGGCGCGGAGGCTTTCCAGATCCTCCAGCTCGCCGCGATGGACCTCGGCGCCAACGGCTTCGAGGGCCTCGGCGCCCTTGTCCGATCGCGTCATGCCGAGCACCTGGTGGCCGGATCTGATGAGCTCCGGCACGATCTTCGAGCCGATGAAGCCGGTCGCTCCGGTGAGAAAGACGCGCATGGCAGCCTCCGATGTTGTTTGCCGCCGCTACTTCGGATAGCCTCGCCTACCATTAAAGTAGTGATCTCATCCTAGTATAAAAACTACCAGGGAAACGATGCCCGTATCGGCTGACAACCTGCTCGGAAACTACCTGCGGGATCGCCGGAGCCGGCTCGATCCCACCTCCTTTGGCTTTCCCGCGGGGCGTCGCCGCACGCCGGGCCTGCGGCGGGAGGAGGTGGCGCAGCGCTCCAACATCAGCCCGACCTGGTACACCTGGCTCGAGCAAGGGCGGGGCGGCGCACCTTCGGCGGACGTGCTGGAGCGGATCGCCGCCGGCCTGATGCTCACCGACGTCGAGCGCGAGCACCTCTTCATGATCGGGCTCGGGCGTCCGCCGGAGGTCCGCTACAAGGCCGTCGCCGGCGTCACGCCGCGCCTGCAACGCGTGCTCGACGCGCTCGAAACGAGCCCGGCGCTGATCAAGACCGCGACCTGGGACATCGTCGCCTGGAACCCCGCCGCGGCCGTCGTGCTGACCGACTACAGCAAGGTGCCCCCCGGCCAGCGCAACATCCTGCGCATGCTGTTCGGCAATCCCGACATCAAAGCCAAGCAGCACGATTGGGACGGCCTCGCGCGCTTCGTCGTGGGCGCCTTCCGGGCCGACGCGGCCCGCGCCGGTGCCGTCTCCGAGGTCGCGCAGCTGGTCGAGGAATTGTGCCGGCTCAGCCCGGAGTTCAAGGGCCTGTGGCGCGACAATGATGTCCATGCCCATGGCGAGGGGGTCAAACGGCTCGCGCATCCCGTGCTGGGTCAGATCGAGCTGGAATATTCGGCCTTCGCCGTCGACGGCCGGCCCGACCTCGGCATGATCGTCTACAACCCCGTTTCATCGGAGGTTGCCGACCGCATCCGCGGGCTCGTCGCCGAGCGCTAGGCGCTCAGCCGCTGCGGCGAAGGAGCGGCCCGGCTATCGCTGCGGGCGAGGCCGAACTCGTCGAGCGAGGCGATCCGCACGGGCTCGCCGTGGCGGGCGATGACGACGTGGTGCTCGGGCACCGCGATCCACGTATCGCGATCGCGATCGAGCGGCTCGGAGGCGACGACCACGCCCGTCCCCGATGCGCGGTAGTAGAGGCTGTTGGCCTCGTCGTTGGCGGCGTAGCGGAAGGCGTAGAGATCCTTTCCGTTGGCGAGGGCGGAGGTGAAGCGGAACGGTTTGCCGTCAGGACCGCCGACCATGGCCGTCAGGGCTGCGAGCATGTCGACAGTCGCCTTCATCGGATCATCGGTGCCGTTGACGAGGCCGGCGCCGACGATCGCCATGAACATGGCCTCCGAATCGGTCGTGCCGCTGCGCTGCGAATAGAGCGCGTCCGGGATCATCGCCTCGATCGGGCGGCGCAGCCGGTCCCAGTCGGAAATGTAGCCGTTGTGCATGAACAGCCATTCGCCGCAGGCGAAGGGATGGCAGTTCGGCCGCGTGATCGGCGTCCCGGTCGCCGCGCGAACATGGGCGAAGAAGAGATGCGAGCGCAGGTGCCGGCACAGGCTGCGCAGGTTGTCGTCCGACCAGGCCGGCTGCACCTCGCGGTAGCGGCCCGGCTCGGCGTGGTCGCCGTACCAGCCCAGGCCGAAGCCGTCGCCGTTGAGCGCCGCCGTCGATTCGAGCGCCGCGATGCTCTGCGCGACGAGCGAATGCGCAGGCTCGGTGACGTAATTCTCCAAGGGGATCGTGTGGCCGGCATAGGCGATCCAGCGGCACATGATGAGCGGCCTCCTCCGTCGAGCTTGCATGGGCAGCGCGGCCTTCGCTTCATCGGGACGACCGCGCTGCGTCAAGCAGGGAGATTGGAATCGCAGGCCGCGGCGTCAAACCCCGTGCGTCTGCAACCAGCATTCCAACAGCGATACCTGCCAGAGCTTGGAATTGCCCTTCGGCGTGAGCGTTCCATTCGGATCCGCCAGCAGGTGATCGACATAGTCGCGATTGAACAGGCCGCGCTCGCGCGCCTTCGGCGCGTTCAACACACCCTGCACGAAGTCCATGAACTCGCCCTCGATGTGCTTGAGCGCCGGCACCGGGAAATAGCCCTTCTCGCGGTCGATCACCTCGGAGGGCACCACCTCGCGCGCGGCCTCCTTCAGGATGTACTTGCCGCCGCCCTTGATCTTCAGCTCGGATGGGATTCGCGCGGCAAGCTCGACCAGCTCGTGATCGAGGAACGGCACGCGCGCCTCGAGCCCGTGCGCCATCGTCATGTTGTCGACGCGCTTCACCGGATCGTCGACGAGCATCACCTGCTGGTCGAGCTCGAGCACCTTGTCGATCGCGCTGCGGCTCTTCGATTTGGCGAAATAGTTTTCGAGATACTCTTTCGAGTAGTCGCCGTTGAGATATTCGGGCGCCAGCGTCCTGCGCATCTCCGCGTGGTCGCGGTCGCAATAGGCGGCGGAATAATCGCGCACCGGATCGTTCGAATCCACGACCTTCGGATACCAATGGTAGCCGGCGAACACCTCGTCGGCGCCCTGGCCGCTCTGGATCACCTTGACGTGCTTCGAGACCTCCTCGGAGAGGAGCAGGAACGCGACCACGTCGTGGCTCATCTGCGGCTCGGCCATCGCCTCGATCGCCTTCGGCAGCGCCTCGAGCGTGCGCGAGCCGTCGACGGCGAGCTTCGTGTGGTCCGTCTCGAACCGCTCCGCGATGAGGTCGGAATATTTGAACTCGTCGCCCTCGACGCCGCGCACGGCATCGAACCCGACCGAGAAGGTCTTCAGGCCCTTCTGGCCTTTGTTCGCCAGCAGCGCGACGATGATCGACGAATCGAGGCCGCCGGACAGAAGCACGCCAGTCGGCACGTCGGCGACCTGGCGGCGCTCGACGGCGGTGCCGAGCCCGTCGAGCACGGCGTGCTTCCAGTCGGCCTCGCTCATTTTGCGGTCTTCGGCGCGAGGTCCGATGCTCAGGGTCCAGTAGGTCTCTTCGCGCCGCGTGCCATTGGGCTCGATCGTCACGATCGTCGCCGGCGCGACTTTGCGAATGCCCTTGAGGATCGTCATCGGTGCCGGCACCGTTGCGTGCCAGCTCATGTAATGGTGCAGCGCCGCGGGGTCGATCGAGGTGTCGACGTCGGCCGCCGCCAGCAGGGCCGGTAGCGACGAGGCGAAGCGGAAGCGCTTGTTCGTCGTCTCGCTGAAATAGAGCGGCTTGATGCCCAGCCGGTCGCGAGAGAGGATCACGCGACCGCTCTCGCGCTCCCAGATCGCGAACGCCCACATGCCGTGGAAGCGCTCGACGCAGCGCGCGCCCCAGGCGTGATAGGCTTTGAGCACGACCTCGGAATCGCCTGTCGAGAAGAACTGATAGCCTTTCGCCTCGAGCTCGGAGCGCAGGTCGCGGAAGTTGTAGATGCAACCATTGAAGGCGACGGTGAGCCCGAGCGCCGGATCCACCATTGGCTGCTGGGCGGCGTCGGACAGATCGAGGATCTTGAGGCGGCGGTGGCCGAAGATGACGTTCCCGTGGCCGTTGATGCCGTCGGAATCCGGGCCGCGCGGGATCATCTTGTCCATCATCCGCCGGACGGCCGGCGCGTTGGCCGGGCCGTCGAAGCTGATCTCACCACAAATTCCGCACATGCACCTACGTCCATCCATCGAAAGCTAGACTGTGCGAACCTTGGCAATGACGCTGCTGTTCCAAAAGCGGCTGCTCAAATTTGTGGCTGACAGGTCGCCGGAGGACCATCGGGCCGGTTCGCCAGCGAGCAGCGCATTGTGAGCGGCTGCGTCCCGGTTGGCGCCTTGCCAGCGCCGCGCTCGCGTGACATCGGGCTTCGCAGCCAACGTCAGTTTGGCGCCCACCGGAGGTCACCACCATGGCGCGCGGCCTGCTGAAGGCACGGAGCAACGTGCTTCTGTTGCTCTGCGTCATGTATTTCCTCACCTACATGGACCGCGTGAACGTCTCGACGGCGGCGGGCTCGTTCGGCAAGGAACTCGGCTTCAGCAACACGCAGGTCGGGCTCGTCTTCTCGCTATTCGCCTACCCCTATCTCGTGTTCCAGATCGTCGGCGGCTGGTTCGCGGATCGGTTCGGCCCGCGCTGGACGCTGACCATCTGCTGCATCGTCTGGGCCGGCGCGACAGTGATGACGGGGCTCGCGACGGGCATCACCTCGATGGTGATCGCCCGCCTCCTGCTCGGCCTCGGCGAGGGCGCGACGCTGCCGGTGGCGACGCGCGCCATGGCCGACTGGCTGCCCGGGGGCAAGTCCGGCTGGGCCCAAGGCGTGACCCACGCCGCCGCTCGGCTCGGCAACGCGGCGACGCCGCCGCTCGTCGCCGCCCTCATCGTCTCGACCTCCTGGCGCGGCTCCTTCATCATCACCGGCATCGGCTCGGCCATCTGGGCCTTCGTTTGGTTCTGGTATTATCGCGACGACCCGCGCACCCACCCGGGGATGACGCCCACGGATGCCGAGATGCTGCCGCCGCGGCGGGACCGCGCCGCGCGCCGGCCGGTGCCTTGGGCGCGGTTGTCGCGCCGCCTCGCGCCGGTCACCTTCACCTATTTCTGCTACGGCTGGACGTTATGGACCTTCCTCAGCTGGGTCCCGCAGTTCATGTTCCACGAGTACCACCTGGACTTGAAGAACTCAGCTTTGTTCGCGTCGATCGTGTTCCTGGGCGGCATGTTCGGCGACGCGTTGGGCGGCCTCGTCAGCGATCGCATCCTGCGCGCCACCGGTAGCCTGGTGCGGGCGCGTCGCGACCTCGTCGTCGTCTGCCTGCTGCTCTCGCTCGTCAGTTCGATCCCTATCCTCTTCGTCCACGATGCGACGAGCGCGGCCCTGGCGCTCGGAACGGCCTTCTTCTTCGCCGAGATGACGATCGGCGCCATGTGGGCGACGCCGATGGATATCGCGCCGCAGCTCGCGGGCACCGCGAGCGGGCTGATGAACTGCGGCTCGGCCTTCGCGGCAATCGTGTCGCCGCTCGTGTTCGGCAAGATCATCGATGCCACCGGCAATTGGTCGCTTCCGTTCCTCGGCACGATGGTGTTGATGGCGGCCGGTGCGGTCGGCGCGTTCTTCATGCATCCGGAACGGCCGTTCGATGCCGAGCCGCCATCCCGCCAGACGATCGCGCTGCGGCTCAAGCCGCATCTGTAAGGCGCCACCCCCTCGCCAAATCAAGGTCCGGTTATGCCGCTCACCGTTCACGCCATCGACCACATCGTCATCAATGTGCGCGACGTCGAAGCGTCGGTGCGATGGTACCAAACCGTTCTGGGTGTCGCGCGCGAGGATTTCGACCCGGGCCAGGGCAAGCCTAGGCGAACCTCGATCAAGTTCGGCCAGCAGAAGATCAACCTGCGTCCCTTCGATGCCGACAAGGTCGTCTGGTTCACGGGCCAGCAGGCCGTCCCCGGCAGCGAGGATCTCTGCTTCCTCACCACGAACGACCCGGACGAGGTCGTGCGACACTTTCGCGACCGCGGGATCACGATCGAGGAAGGGCCTGTCGCCAAGCAGGGCGCGCGGGGCGCTCTGCGCTCGGTCTATTGTCGCGATCCCGACGGCAATCTCGTCGAAGTTGCCAGCTACGACGAAAGGCCCAGCTGATCTCGCACGCGAATAACCAAGCTGTGATCGCGTCGGCCTTCCCGATGGCGGAGCGCGATCCAGCTAAGCCCCCGAAGACGTCACTGGCATGAGCAACGCGGGTACCATGCGCATCACAACGGCTCGGCAACGCTTGGGATCTGGTCTCGCGGGGGCGGCGCTGCTGTTCGCCGGAGCCGGCAGCGCATTCGCGGGATCGCCGATCGAACTGCCGGGCCCACGCGCGGCGCCGGAAAGCATCACCTCGACGGCGGACGGCACGCTCTACGTCGGCAGCTTCGCCGACGGCGGCGTCACCCGGATCAAGAAGGGCGAGACACCGGAGAAATGGATCAAGCCGGGCGCGTCAGGCACGCGCTCGGTGCTCGGCGTCCTGGCCGACGAGCCGCACGGCAGGCTTTGGCTGTGTTCCAACGATCTCTCGAAGCGGGGCGTGCCGGGGCCGAGCGACGTCAAGGGTGCCTACGTCAAGGCCTTCGACCTTCAGTCCGGCGCGCAGGTCGTCAGCGCCAAGTTCCCTGGCGATCGTGCGCTCTGCAACGATATCGCGATCGGGCCGGACGGCGCGGCCTATGTCACCAACTCGCTGCAGCCCGACATTCTTCGGCTGAAGCCCGGCACCGACACGCTCGAGGTCTGGGCCCACGATCCGCAGCTCGCGCCGCCGACGGACGGCAGCTCCGGCCTCGACGGCATCGCCTTCGACGCCAACGGCAACGTCTATGTCGACCTGTTCATCGCCTCGCAATTGTTCCGCGTCGACGTGAAGGACGGCCACGCCGGGCACGTCACCCATCTTGAGCCGTCGCGGCCGCTTAAGCTGACCGACGCGATCCGCCCGCTGGGCGATGGGTCGTACCTTCTCATCGAAGGCGCCGGGCGGCTCGACCATCTGACCGTCTCTGGCGATCAGGCCAAGGTCGATACGATCAAGGAAGGCTTCATCGGGCCGACCGGCGCCACAAAGGTCGGTCAGACGGTCTGGGTTTCCGAGGGGCGGCTCAGCGAGATCCTGCATCCGACGGGCAAGCCGCTCGCGCCGTTCAAGGTCTATCCCGTCGACGTCCCCACGCCTTAGTTCGGGCCGAAACCATCCAGCGAAGGATTTCCATGACGAAGATCGCTTTGCCGTCCGCGACCGCCGCTTCGGCCCTCGCCCTTCTGCTTGCCGGCGGCGTCACAGCCGCGGCCGCGGCCGCCGCCTGCCCGGGCGACAATGCCGGCCTCAAGCTGCCGCCGGGCTTCTGCGCGACGATCTTCGCCGACAACCTCGGCCACGCGCGCCATCTCGCCGTGGCGCCGGACGGGACTGTCTACGTCAACACCTGGAGCGGCCGCTACTACCAGGATGAAAAGGTCCATCCTGCTGGCTTCATCGTTGCGCTGAAAGACACGCAAGGCAGCGGCAAGGCCGACAAGGTTGCGCGCTTCGGCACGACGTCCGACAACGGCGGCCACGGGGGCACCGGCATCGCGGTCCACGACGGCAAGGTCTATGCGGAGGAGGCCGACCGCATCGACAGCTACGCGCTGAAGAGCGGCGAGCTGGCGCCGAGCGCCAAGGCTGAAACCATCGTCTCCGGCATGCCGCTCGGCGGCGACCATCCCATGCATCCCTTCATCATCGACGCGAAGGGCGACATGTTCGTCGACATGGGCTCGGCGACCAACGCCTGCCAGGCGGAGAACCGCCAGCCTCGCTCGCCCGGCCTCTCGCCGTGCCACGAGCTCGAGACGCGCGGCGGCACCTGGCGCTTCGACGCCAACACGACAGGCCAAAAATATTCGCCGGCCGCGCGCTATGCGACGGGCATCCGTAACGGCGAAGGGTTCGGGATCGATTCCGGCGGGCGCGTCTACGTCACGCAGCACGGTCGCGACCAGCTCTGGGCGAACTGGCCGGCTCTCTTCAAGATGCGCCAGAGCGCCGAGCTGCCGGCCGAGGAGGTCGTCCAGCTCAAGCAGGGCGGCGACTATGGTTGGCCCGAATGCTACTACGACGGCGCCAAGGGCAAGCTCGTGCTCGCGCCGGAATACGGCGGCGACGGCAAGAAGATCGGTGGCTGCGCGGACAAGGGCGCGCCGGTCGCGGCGTTTCCCGCTCATTGGGCTCCCAACGACCTGGCGATCTACGAAGGCAAGATGCTGCCGTCCGCCTACAAGGACGCGCTGTTCGTCGCGTTTCACGGCTCCTGGAACCGCGCGCCGGCGCCGCAGGGCGGCTTCAACGTCGTGGTCCAGCCGATGAAGGACGGCAAGGCGTCGGGGCCGTGGCTCACGTTCGCCGACGGCTTCGCCGGCCCGGAGAAGGACCCGAGCGCGGCCAAGCACCGGCCGAGCGGCGTCGCGGTCGGCCCGGACGGCGCGCTCTACGTCAGCGACGACATCGGCGGCACGATCTACAAGATTACCTACAGCGGCGATAAGGACGCGGGCGTTGCCGGCGTGCCGGACATGCCGTCGCAGAGCAACGGCCTCGCCGATGCGCAGCCGCCCGAGGGCACGCACGCGGATGCCGGCCGCGAGGCGGTCGGGCTGCAGCCGCCCCTGGGCGCCAGCATGGCCGACGTCGTGCTCGGCAGCCGCATCTTCCACGGCGACGAGCAGGAGGGCACCTGCGCCGGCTGTCACGGCCTGAAAGGGCAGGGCGGCCACCAGGGCCCGAGCCTCGCCGACCACAAGTGGCTGTGGAGCGACGGCAGCTACCCGGCGATTGAACAGACGATCGCGTCGGGTGTCCAGAAGCCGAAGGAGTTCAGCGGCGTCATGCCGCCGATGGGCGGCTCGCCGCTGACGCCGGATGGGGTGAAAGCCGTCGCTGCCTATGTCTGGGCGATCTCGCACAAGTCGGGCGGGTAGCAGCGGCTGGGGTCGAGCCGATTATCAGCGAAGAGATCGATGCACTGGCCATCGGACAAGCTACCCGCGCATCAAAAATTTAGGCAATCATTAACCAAGTGCGCGATATGCCGTCGGAGAACTTTGGCGTCAGAGGACGACCATGAATGTCACCGAGCCGGCTGTCGGATCGCCCGAGGCAACCTTGCTGTCCGACGGCTGCGTGACTGAAGGTCAATCCGAGTCGGAGGCGCTTCGAACCACAATTCTCGATCTGGTGGGCCGCTACCATGCGCTTGCTCATAAAGCACCGCGCTTTGATCCGCGACGTCCGAACGTTCCAATCTCGGGGCGAGTCTACGGTGCGCGAGATATGCAGATGCTGGTCGAATCGGCGCTCGACTTCTGGCTCACGGCCGGCCCGTTCAATGCGGCGTTCGAAGAACGTCTCGCCGCTCGGCTCGGCACCAAGAAAGTGCTCACCGTCAATTCCGGATCGTCCGCCAACCTCGTCGCGTTTTCTGCCCTCACATCGCCTCGACTGGGCGCGCGGCGGCTGAAGCCCGGCGACGAGGTCATCACCTGCGCCACCGGATTTCCGACGACGGTCAACCCGATCCTCCAATGGGGTATGGTGCCTGTCTTTGTCGACGTCGACATCCCGACCTACAATATCGACGTGGCCGCCATCGAAGCCGCGATCTCGCCTCGCACGCGGGCCGTCATGGTTGCGCATACGCTGGGCAATCCGTTCGACGTCCTGGCGATCCGACACCTTTGCGACCGCTACGGTCTCTTCCTGATCGAGGACTGCTGCGACGCGCTCGGCGCAACGGTCGGCGGCCGGCATGTCGGCACGTTCGGTGACATCGGAACGCTGAGCTTCTATCCCGCCCATCATATCACGATGGGAGAAGGCGGCGCCGTCTTCACCAACGACAACAACATCGCCAAGATCATGGAGTCGTTTCGCGACTGGGGTCGCGATTGCTACTGCGATCCCGGCTGCGACAACAGCTGCAACAAGCGCTTTGGCTGGAGCCTCGGCGACCTGCCGCACGGCTATGATCACAAGTACATCTACTCACATCTCGGCTTCAATCTGAAGATCACCGACATGCAGGCGGCCGTCGGCTTGGCGCAGATGGATCATCTCGAGGATTTCATCGCCGCCCGCCGACGTAACTTCGATCATCTCAAGGCCGGCCTCGCGCATCTGCAGGACTATTTTCGTCTCCCCGAACCGACGGCCGGCACCGAGCCATCCTGGTTCGGCTTCGCACTGACGTTGCGGGACGAGACGCCCTTTACGCGCCACCAGTTGCTGTTCCATCTGAATGCGAAGGGGATCGCAACGCGCCTCCTGTTCGGCGGCAACCTCGTCCGCCAACCTTACATGAAGGGACGCGACTTCAGGATCGTCGGGTCGCTTGCCAACGCCGATGAGGTCGTCGATCGCACCTTCTGGATCGGCGTGTATCCTGGCCTCGACGACGCGGCGATCGACTACATGATCGCGGTCTTGGATCGCTTTTGTCTCGAACGTCAGCAGATCGCCGTATGACGACGCCGTCCGCAGGGCAGCGGCGGGACGCCCGTCTGCTCGGGCTCACGACGCGATTGGCTCGCCTGCTCGGCGAGCAACGGTTCTTGCGTTTCCTCATCGTCGGCGGCGTCAACACGGCGTGCGGCTACGGGCTGTTTGTCGCCGCTTTGGCTCTCCTGCCGACCACGTTTTCGGCGCTCTGCGTCTCCACGATCCTCGCCGTCCTCTTCAACTTCATGACGACCGGATCCTATGTCTTCCATTCCCGGGATCCGCGCCGACTGCTCGGCTTCGGCCTCGTCTACGGTATCGTGTTCGCCTACAATGCGGTCGGCCTCGCGGGCCTCCAGCGTCTGGCGATCGACCCTCGCGTGGCGGCGCTGCTCCTGCTGCCAGGCGCGGTCGCGATCTCCTACCTGCTCAACAGCCGCTACACCTTCGGTCGATCATGAGTCTCTCGACGAGCCCGTTCACCGACGTCCGCGCGCAATCCTTCGTCGTCACGAACCGGGCCGTCGTCGTCCTCGTGTCGGCGCTCTTCTTTATTCCGTCCACGCTTTTCGCGATGTCGCTCGAGCCGCTGCCGGCGATCGCCGTCGTCGCCGGCTGCTGCGGAGCGATGGCCCTGATCGTCGGACGGGGCGCGAATGATGTTGGCCCTCTCGGCGAGACGGTCCAGGTCCCGCGATTGCTGATCGCCATCGGCCTAGCGCTTGTTATTCTTCTTCTCGGCGGAGAGACGCATCTCTTCTTTGCGACCTCGGACTGGGAAATCCGCGACGCGGTGCTGTCCGATCTCGTCAGGCATGGTTTGACCGCCTACCGGATCGCAGACACGGATTACCTGCTGCGGGCCCCCCTCGGGATGTACATGACCCCGGCGCTCGTCGGGCGCGCGTTCGGGCTGTTTGCCGCGCACGTCGCTCTTCTCGCCCAGAATGCGCTGATCCTCGGCTCGATCTTCTATCTCATGACTGTGATCGGCCGCGGCTGGGCCAACCTCGCGATCGTCATCCTCTTTGCGGGCTTGTCGATCGTCGGCGCGGCCTTTCTTGCCGCGAGGACGCTGCACGACGTCCCGTTCCTCCTGGAATACGGGCTCGATGCCTGGCATCCGTATCTGCAATATTCGAGCAGCATCGTGCAGCTCTTCTGGGTGCCCAACCACGCCCTGCCGGGCTGGTGGCTCGCCGTTCTGCTGCTGCTCCAGCGGCGATCCTCGCCGGACGTCGCGACGGTCGGCGTTTCGGTCGCGATTATGGCCTTCTGGTCCCCACTCGCCGTCATTCCCTTCGTAGCCTGGCTGCTTCTCGTCCTGGCGCGAGGCTGGCGTCAGGTACTGACCTCTCGGCGGACCTGGCTCGGGGCGATGGCGTCGGCGGGGTTCCTGCCGATCCTCGCCTACATGCTGCTTGCCGCCTCCACGATCGCGCACGGGACTCTCGCCGACCATCCCGACGTCGCTTTCTGGTATCAACTCTTCGTCTATATCCAGCTGCCCGCCCTCCTTTTCCTGGCGGTCGTCTGGCGGGAGATTCCTGAGGATCTTCGGGCGCTCGTCGTCGTCAACGGGCTTTTTCTCCTTCTCCTGCCGCTCGTCCACTTCGGGCCCAACAACGATCTGGTGATGCGCGGTTCGATCGCGCCGCTCACGATCGTCGCCTTCGTCTTCGGATGGGTCGTCGTCGAGCTGACGCGTCAGCGCCGGATCGCCGGCTTTGTCGGATGCGCGTTGATCGTCGCGACGACGCCGTCCGCGGCGCTCGAAATCGGGCGTTCGCTTTCCACGCCCCGCTATGCGATCAGCGATTGCTCTTTGATGGAAGCCTCGCAAGCCACGGGCAGCAATGGGGTGCCATCGAACTACGTCGCGCCGGTCCAAGCGATCCCGAAATGGCTGCTGGATGCAAGAGCAATTCCTTTTGCTCCTTCAACGAAGGAGGCGTGCTGGCCAGACCGCTTGGCGCCTCGCTATTTCGGGCTCAAGTTCGCGCCGAAGACATGAGATCGGGACGCGATCCGAAACGGACAGCGCGGCTTATGCCGCGAAATGTCAGGGAGCCTTGATGAGCAGCGTCTGTCCATTCGTCAAACTGATAGGTTTTTCAGGCTTATCAGCAAAGAACGTGTCGACGGCCGCCTTCTCCGCATTCTCGTAGATCCTGATGCCATAATCGTCGAACAGCAGAACTCCTCCTGCAACAAGGCGTGGATAGAAGAAGCTCAAGGAGTCGAGCGTCGATCGGTAGAGGTCAACGTCGATGTGAACGAAGGAAAAACGCCGGTCTTCGAGAGCACTGAAAGTGTGGGGAATCAACCCTTTCCGTATCTCCACAAAGCCGAACGGCGTCAGCATTGCTGCGACTGTCTCGTAAGACGTATCGCCGAAATCGCCTGCGGAATGTACGCCTCGATCAGCTCCGAAAGTGTCCGGCATACCCTCGAATGTGTCGAAAAGTAGAAGAGCTGGGGGTGGTCTGCCCTCTGAGAAGTGGTCCTCCCTGATGTATGGCTTTGCGCCATGGAGGAGGATTTCAGAATGCCAAGGAAGCGACACAAGGCGGAGGAGATCGTCGCCAAGTTGCGGCAGGTCGATGTGTTGGTCTCACAAGGCAGAGCGGTCGCTGAGGCCGTGCGGGCGATCGAGGTCACCGAGGTCACGTACTACCGGTGGCGTCAGGAGTACGGTGGCCTGAAGGGCGACCAGGTCAAACGGCTGAAGGATCTGGAGGCCGAGAACACGCGATTGCGACGCGCTGTATCGGATCTGACGCTGGAGAAGCTGATCCTGAAGGAAGCCGCCTCGGGAAACTTCTGAGCCCAGCCCGTCGTCGTGCTTGTGTCGATCAGGTCGTCGCCAAGCACGGCGTGTCGGAGCGCTTCGCCTGCCGGGTTCTCGGCCAGCACCGCTCGACGCAACGCAAGATCCCGACGACACGCGATGACGAGGCGGCGCTCACCGCCGACATCATCGCCCTTGCAGTTCAATACGGCCGCTACGGCTATCGTCGCATCACGGCGATGCTGCATCAGGCCGGCTGGAGGGTGAACCGCAAGCGCGTCGAGCGGATCTGGCGACGGGAGGGGCTCAAGGTTCCACAGAAGCAGCCGAAGAGGGGCCGTCTATGGCTCAACGACGGATCGTGCCTTCGGCTCAAGCCGGAGCATCCCAACCACGTCTGGTCTTACGATTTCGTCGAGGACCGGACGCACGATCGACGGAAGATCCGCATGCTGAATGTCATCGACGAATTTACGCGAGAGTGCCTGGCGATCCGGGTCAGCCGAAAGCTGAACGCGACCGACGTCATCGACGTGCTCTCGGACCTGTTCATCCTGCGCGGCGTCCCAGGTCACATCCGCTCCGACAACGGCCCCGAGTTCATCGCCAAATCGGTTCGCGAATGGATCGTCGCCGTTGGAGCTCGAACGGCATACATCGCGCCTGGGAGCCCATGGGAGAACGGCTACTGCGAAAGCTTCAACTCGAAGCTTCGCGACGAACTGCTGAACGGCGAGATCTTCTACTCGCTCAACGAAGCCAAGGTCATCATCGAGAGCTGGCGGCGGCACTAAAACACGATCCGCCCGCACTCGTCGCTCGCCTACCGGCCGCCGTCACCCGAAACCCTGGTGTGGCCGGCTGCGCAACCCGGACCAGCTACGCCGGCCACCCCAGCCCTCGCCCTCAGGCCGACCATGAACTAAGATAAACCCCGGACCACTCGATGGGGGCCGGCCAGGGGCTCGCTTCGGCATCGTTGCAAAGTCGTCGCCATCAGCAAGGCGCTGCCTCCCTTGTAGACACCGCACTCCGCCATATCGCCGTCGAGAAGAGCGGCATGGCTCACCAGCCGTTCGAGCAAGTAACAGCGGTCCTCCGTAAGCAGCGAATGGGACGCGATAGGTGCAAAGACATCGCGACGAAATGCAGGCTCGTACCAGGGCGAGAAGACGCGTACCGCCTGCGGCAAAATGAAAGCATAACGCCTTGCCATGATAGGCATCAGGATACGCTTCAACGCCAGCTGGACGACAATGCGCACACGATTGGCCTGCCCCTTTTGTACGTCCATCGCAAGCCCTTTGAGCACTGTAGGCGCCGGACTGCAGAGCCCAACCGGCAAGAGGCCCGAAGCACGCTCCTTCGGCCCTTAATCGAAGTTGATCCGTTCCTTCTCGATCACCAGGGGAAATTTGCGCGCATAGTTAAGAAGCAAACCAATATATTCTCCGACGATACCGAGTGCGAGCAGCTGGATGGAACTTAAAAAGAAGATCGCGATGAGCAGGGGGGCGACCCCGACGGGCAGACTGTACCAGAAGAGAAGCTTGCCGAGGAGATAAGCGAGTCCGCAAAGAAAGCTGAGGCAGGACACCGAAAAACCGACAAGGGTCATGAGTCGCAGCGGGGCCCGCGAGTAACTCGACAGTCCCAGCAGCGCATAGTCGGCGAGCGAGAAGATTGTGTAGCTCGAGCGGCCGTGCCGGCGGCGCGGCTGGTCGTATTCGATGAAGGCACGTTCGAAGCCGACCTCGGCGATCAGGCCGCGAAAATAGGGCTCCGGTTCGTTCAGGCTGCGCAGAGCCTCGATCACACAGCGATCGTAAAGGCCATATCCCATGTAGTTCGGAAACTGCTCGACCTTCGAGAACTTGCTCATCAGCCGGTAGAACGTCGTTCGCGCGACACGCCAAGCGAAGGCCTCTTCGCTGCGGCGTCGTGTGGCGATCACGACCTTAGCCCCTTGCTCCCAATGCGCGATCATCTGCGGGATGAGTGCGGGCGGAGTCTGCAGATCCGCAAGGATAGGTATCGCGATGTCGCCTTTCGTGGCGAACAAGGCATGATAAGGCGACCGCGCGGGCCCAAAATTGCGAGCATTGACGATGATCTTGACCCGGCGATCATGCACGGCCAGATCCCTGAGGATCGAGACCGTCTGATCCTGCGAGCAATTGTCGATGAAGAGATGCTCGTAATCGTACCCTGGAAGCTCGGCTTGCATGACGGCGCGCACTGCGGCGTAGCATTGCGCGATCCCGGCTTCCTCATTGTAGCAGGGCGTTACGATGCTGATCGTCGTCACATCGCCACCCGTTCGAGGTAGGTCGCGGCATCGAGATCATCGATCTGATCCGGCGCCGTGTGAAGAAAGGTGCAGGATCGGCAGGCTGCGATCGTGTCGCGCTCGCCGCGCAAGTGCTTCAGCTGGAAGTCCCTGAGCGCTTGCCCCCGCCAGATCTCGGCGAGCGTCTGCTCGCGGAGGTCGCCGATCTTCGTCGCCTTTTCCCAATCGACGCAGCAGACGGTGACGCGAAGATCGGAGTTGATGACGAGGCTATAGAACGGAAAGGGGCACGCCGTCTTCTTCAAGGCAAAATGAGAGCTCGTCGTCAACTGCGCGCCTGCGCCGGAGATATCGTTGTCGAATTCCGACAGGTTCCAGTTCATCACCGGCTCGATCGCGACAGCGTCGCTGATCGGGGCGAACAGGGACAGAAAGCGCTGGTTCTCGACGGCATCGCCGCCATCGATCATCTTGACGTAGATGTGGGGCTTGGTGAGGCCCATGTCGTCGCGGATGAGCTTGAGGCGCCGAACATTCTCGACGATACGCTCCAGCGGTGTCTTCGAGCCCGTGACGGCCTCGTGACGCGCCTGATCGGCACCGTAGATCGAGACCCGCAGGTAGTCGAGACCGCTCGCGAGCGTCTGTCGCGCCATGGCCTCGCTCAGGAGCGTCGCATTGCTCGTGACGATGATCCGTTCGGCGACGTCCCGGTCCTTCGCCATCCTGATGAAGGTCGGCAGGTCGCGGTTGGCGTAGGGCTCGCCGAGCATATAGAAGTTTAGCGTCTTCAGACGGCCCAGTTCGAGAATCTGGTCGAGGATCATCGCGCAGGCCTTGACGTCAAGCTTCGAGCGGCCACCCGATCTTTCGAAATAGTCTTCGAAATGGACAGGGCAGTAGCTGCAGGAGAAATTGCAGACGTTGGTCGGCTCGAGATAGATCGTGAACGGACGGTTCAACGGCACGATCTCGCTGAGATTCTGTCGCTTGGCCGAGCGGAGGGCGGAATAGTTCGGCGGCGTCTCATTCGACATCGAGCGACTCGCAATGACGCCGGTGAACGCCAGAACGGCGTTGGAAATGCCGCGCGCGTGTCCGGGTCAAGCATGCGCGCAGCCATGCGCCGGAGGCTATGGGATCGCGGTTAATCGTTTGTGAAGTCTTGCGTCATTCTGGCGCTCAACATGTCGGACTAGGGGCCTCGGTGACTTTTCTGCTCTGGCCATAGCGAGCCGATCACCGGACTCTGACGCACAATTGGCAAGAGCCATTTTCTCTCTACGTCCGAGGCTCTCGATGCGTTCTAAGATGTCGGCCTTAAAACGATCGAGCGGGTCACGCATCCCATGTCGGCGGCAGGCAAATACAGCCATGTCTTCTCGGCCATTGCGAAGCAAGAGGCGTAGCCGGTTATCAGGCCTCGTCGCGCGCCATCGCCGTCAGCGCGGCGATCGAGAGCAGCCTGTCGTCGATATAATAATCGGCCGCCGGCTTGCCGAACTGCAGATCGTGGAAGCGCAGGCCCCAGCGCTCCAGCTGCGCGCGCGTCGTTTTGCTCCAATCTATCCCCGTGGCCGAGCCGCGCGCGGTGAACATGATGATCCTGTGCCCGCGCGCATGCAGCTTATTGATCGCAGCAATCGTCGCGATCAGCGGTTCGGCCTTGGCGTAATCATTACCGGGAACGAGGCTCGCGACCACACCGTCGACGTCGACGACGAAGGTCAGTTGATCGCCGTGCTCGTTGGCGTGGGTCCTGACGGCGGGTTTCGGCGTCGCGACGGCGGCCTGCTGCGCTGTCCGGCGGATCGCCTCGTCCAGCGGCGTCCAGACGTCGAGCGACAGCTCGCGTCGCGCCTTGTCGATCGCGGGAACGTAGCGGGATCGCGGGGCGTCGGTTTCGGCACGGCCCCGGACTTCGACATCGCGGGCACCTGGCACCAAGCCCGCGACTCGGCTGGCCAGATCCCCGATGCTTATCGCCTCGTCGGATCCGACATTATAGGCGCTCGACGGCGTTCCGCGGACGAGCAGGGTGACGAGCCAGGCGGCGAGATCGCCGGCATAGAGATAGGATCGATGCGGCGTCCCGTCGCCCGCGACAGTAATCGTTTGGCCCTGCACCGCGTTACGGATGAAGTTGCCGATCGCGAAGTGCCCGTCGAGCGGCAGGCCGGGACCGACGAAGGCGAAGGCTCGAGCGATGACGGGCTCGATCGCGGTGCCTTCGGCCGCACAGATGCACATCTGCTCGGCGAGCCGCTTCGCCTGACCGTAAGCGGAGCGGGGATCGAGCGGATCGCACGCGCCGAGATGGGTCTCGTCGAGGCGATCCATCTCGCGCGGCTGCGGCCCGTATATCGCGCCTGAGCTGACATAAAGAAGGCGCCTGACGCCCGTCGCAGCGGCGAATTCCAGAACGCGCCGCGTGCCGCCGACGATCATATCCATCAAGGCCGCGGGATCGCGATCCGCCGCGGCGCTCGTATCGGTCGCCGCATGGACGATGTGGGTGAACCGCCCCTTGGGAAACTCGAAGAAACGCACGTCGCCGCGGATCAGGCGGATAAACGATTGCGCCGTGAGCCGGGGTTGTTGGTAGACGAATCTTTCAGGATCGCGAGTGAGGATCGCGATCTCGAGTTCCAAATCCGCATGGTGCCGCGCATGCGCGAGCAGCGCGACGAGCCAGGTTCCGAAGAAGCCCGTGCCCCCCGTGATCAGGATCGACGCGCCATCCAGCTCGGCGAGCGCGGATCGGCAATGCGCCAAGGCCTCGTCGAGATCGCGTTCCTCGAGTCCCGTGGCGCCTGTGCTCATACAGTTTCGAGCTTCGGCTCTTGACGCATGAGCAGATGGCCGGGGACCGACTCGGAGGCGGGGTCCAACGGCACGATCATGTTGGCGCGGAACTCATCGCGGGGCAGCAGCGGCGACATGTCCTCGAGGGGCATGGAGCGCATCGATCCGTCGACCTGCGGTAGCGCCGACGATTTCGGAAACAGGGCCTCGTCCTGCATCACGCGCACGTCGACGAGGAGTGGCCCCTTGTGGTCGCGCGCACGCCGAATGCCGTCGCGCAGGTCGCTCACGTCGTCGAGCGCGAAGGCGTCCCATCCGAACGTCCTCGCCAGTGCGACGAGGTCCGGGATCTCGAGCTTCGCGGACGGCCCGCTGCCGACGTAACGGCCGTCGAAATAGTTGCGCTGCGTGTTGCGGATCGAAGCATAGCCATTGTTGTTGAAGACGAAGAGGCGCAGCGGCAGGCGCAGGCTGGCGATCGTCTGCATCTCCTGCACGTTCATCATCAGCGATCCGTCGCTTTCGATTCCGAAGAACGAACCGCGCTCGGACGCCATGTGCGCCCCGATCATCGCCGGCAGGCCGTAGCCCATCGCGCCGAGGCCGGAGGTCAGGAAGACGCGCTGCCCCGGCTTGTTCTGAAAGCCGGTGTAAAAGAACTCGATCGCGAGACCCGAGCTTCCGGTGACGATCAGCGCGCGTTCCGGCAGTTCCTCCGACAGCATCTGGGTCAGATGGAAATGGCTGATCGGGCCGCTCGTGGGGAAGGGCGCGCCGTCGTTGATCGGATAGCGGTGCTTCCAGTCAGCGCAGCGCGCAAGCCAGGCGGAGCGCTCGCGCGGCGGCGTGCCGATCGTCGCGGCCAGAAGCGTCTCGATGAAGTCTTTCGCATCGGCTTCGATGCACAGATCGAAGCCGTCCTTGCCGGCGAACTTCGCGAGCTCGTTTGCGTCCACGTCGACGACGATCTTCTTGGCGTGCCGGCCGAACTTGCCGGGGTTGTGCGCGGTCACGACATTGTCGAGCCGCGCGCCGATGGCGATGATGAGGTCGGCGTTCTGCACCGCGAAGTTCGGCGCGCGCAGCGCGACGGTCCCGGGCTTTCCGACACTGAGCGGATGGCGCGCGGGAATGAGGTCCGTGGCGTTCCAGGTGGTGACGACGGGGATGTTCAGCGCCTCGTAGAGCGCCGCGAAGGGCGCGGCCGCCTCGGCGAGCCGGATGCCGTGGCCGGCGAGAATGATCGGCCGCTCCGCCGCCATGATGGCCTGGCTGACGCTCTCGCACTGCGCGACGAGCGCGGCGTGGTGCGACGCCTCCGGCGCAGGCGGCTCGAAGGCGCACAGGGATTCGACGTCGATCGTCGCGTTCTGCACGTCGAGCGGGATGTCGAGCCAGACCGGACCGCGACGTCCCGTCGTCGCCAGATGCACGGCCTTTTCCAGGTGCAGCCTGATCTCGCTCGGGTCCATCACCGTGACGGCGTATTTGGTGATCGGCTTCACCATCGCGACGATGCCGACCTCTTGCGGACCCATCTGGCGCACGCCGCTGTCGCCGATCAGATCGGCCCGCTTGACCTGCCCCGAGATGATGAGCAGCGGCACGGACTCGATCCAGGCCCCGGTGCAGCCCGTGATCGCGTTGGTGGCACCAGGCCCCGTCGTGACGAGGGCGCAGCCGAGTTGCCCGTTGATGCGGGCATAGGCCTCCGCTGCGATCGAGGAGGCCTGCTCGTGATGATTGGCGACGTAGGTCAGCCCGGGGCAATTGCCGAATGCGTCGACGAGGTACATCGCGCCGCCGCCCGGCACGAGGAAGACGCAGCCAACCCCTTGCGCGGCAACGAAACGGGCGACGTAATCGGCGAGTCGCATGGAGCTGTTGGACATGGTCGCAGGATCGATCCGTTTGGAGGACGGTTGCGCGCTGGAGGTGTTCAGCCGATCCAGTAGCGAAGAATGGTCTTGCGGTTCTTGTTCTCGGTGATCGTGCTGTCCGTGTAGAACGAATCGTCGGGAAAGTGTGTGGACGAAATTTCCTCGAACACGGCGCCCCCGGCGCTCTCGAAGGCATGGCGCACGCCAGGCGCGATCGTCACCACGGCGCCGGGACGGCAGATGCGGGTCTGGTCGTCGAGCCGCAAAACGAGATCGCCGTGCAGCACGTGGAAGGTCTCTTCCTTGCGGTGGTGGAATTGCTCCGGATGCTTCTGCCCCGGCAGCACCACGATGAGCTTCTTGCAATAGCCGCGGTTGACCACCGTCACCATGGTGATCCCGTATTCCTCGAACCGCTCGAGGCCGTGATGATGCGAGATCTCGAGCTCGGCCTCGCCGGGTACGACCCCTTTGCTCTCCGTCAGCAGCGCCTTGACGCGCGTGACGATCGACAGGACCTTGGCGCGTACCTCGTCGCGCTGCGTCTCGGCGTGCATCACCGGAGCATCCTCGGCGATATCGGCGGTCGCGGTGTGGATCGCGTATTTCGACCAGTCGTTGGCCGTCACCTGGCCAGGCTGGGTCGGGATGGCGAAGAACACGTCCTCGCTCCTGACGCGTTCGCCCTTGGCGATCCCATGCTTCAAGAAAGCGCCGCGGCGCAGGTCGCGTAGCGCGTCGAGCTCGGCCTTGGACGGCTCGATCCGCGTCCCCGCGAGCCCGGCCATCGCGTAGGCCTTGCGCGCGGCATCGAGCCAGGCCCGTGCCTGGTCCGGCGACGCCGAATAAGCGTTCAGCGCATACGCGTCGGTGGCGATGCCGACGTGTTTTTCGAAGAGCACCGCGCCCTTGGCGATCGCCATCGCGACCGGCATCGTCTCGCTTGGATCCTCGTGCGTCGAATAGCCGATCCGCAGCCGTGGATAGCGCTCCCGCAACACGTCGATCTGGTTCAGCTGCAAGTCGGCGCAAGCGGTCGGATATTGCGCGACGCAGGCCATCAGCGCGAAATCCTTGTCGCGGTGGCTCATGAACGCGACGACGTTGTCCATGTCATTGCACGGGATACCGGCGGTCGAGCCGATGATCGGCATGTCGGTCTGCACGATCTTCTCAAGGAGCGGCCAGTCGGTGAACGAGCAGCTGGCGATCTTGAGAATGTCGAAGCCGTCCTCGACGATCAGATCGACTGAGGGCTCGTCGAACGGCGTGCACATGGCGAGAAAGCCGTTGGCCTTGATCGCGTCGACGAGGCGACGCGTGTCGTCACGGCTGAGGCGCGTCTCCGAGAACCGCTTGATGTACTTGATGTCCGTCCGCGCCTTGAAGGCCGGATGGATGAACGTGTCGAGGTCGCGGAACTGCAGCTTGAAGGCGAAGGAGAAGTCGTAGTCCTTGGCCAGCGCACCGAAGGTCTCGATGATCCGCAGGCCATGCGCGACGTCGCCCATGTGGTTGTTGGCGAGCTCGAAGACGAACAGAGGCTCGGGCAGCCGCGTGCGCGGGGTCGAAGCCGTCATGTCGAGCATGGTCCTGTTCCTCACGCCGACGCTAAAACGCGCCGTCCGTCCTTGTCGGACCGTAGGGAAATTATGGTTAACAATGCGTTTCCATCGCGCGGCTTCTAAGAGCTTCCCTGGAAGACTTTCAGGCTCGTTGCGCCAGGAGCCTGTCGACGGACGGATCGAGGGCCGTCGCCGCCCCCGGCGCGGTCACGCGCAGACGCTGCATGAGCGCCTGATCGATCTGCTGAATCGTGAGCGGACGCACGTCGCGGCCCTCGGCGTAGCTGCGATACCAGGCGGCGGTCCAGTCGATCATCTCGTCAAAGGTCAACAGGGGGCTCCAGCCGAGCTGCTCGCGGGCTTTGGCGGTGTCGAGCCGAAGTGTGCCGGCTTCCTTCGCATGCGTTCGGGTGTCGCGTTGCCAGGGAGTCGCAGGCGCCCAGGCCGCGGCAAGACCGGCGAGCAGAGCGGCGACGTCGCGCTCCGAGGCTGCGCCGGGGCCGATGTTCCAGGCCGTGCCGTAGGTCGTCGGATCGGAGAAGCCCCGCTCCGCGATCTCGAGGTAGGCGAGCAACGGATCGACGACATGCTGCCAGGGTCGAACCGCCCCTGGGTTGCGGACCTCGAGCCTCGTGTGCGCCATCATCGCCCGCACGGCATCCGGCACGATGCGATCGGCTGCGAAATCGCCGCCACCGATGACGTTGCCGGCCCGCACCGACGCGATCGCGACCGGGCGGCTGGGCTCGCTGAAGAAGCTCGCCCTGTAGCAGGCCGTGACCTGCTCGGCGCACGCCTTCGAGTTGCTGTAGGGATCGGCGCCGCCGAGGCGGTCGATCTCGCGAAAACTGCGGCTCGTCTCGTCGTTCTCGTAGCATTTGTCGGTGGTGACGACGAGAACGACACGCAGGCTGGGTGCATGGCGGGCGGCGTCGAGGACATGGACGGTCCCCATGACGTTGGTGCGGAAGGTCTCGGCAGGCGCCTTGTAACCCTCTTTCACGAGCGGCTGCGCCGCCATGTGGATGATGATCTCGGGATCGGCCTTGGCGACGGCCTGCGTTACCGCGCGCGCGTCGGCGATTTCGGCCCTTATGTCGTCCAGGGTCTCGGCGACGCTGGCGAGGTCGTAAAGCTGAGGGCCGTCGGGCGGATCGAGCGCCAGGCCCGTCACTTCGGCGCCGAGGCGCGCCAGGATCAGCGCGAGCCAGGAACCCTTGAAGCCGGTGTGACCGGTCACGAGGACGCGGCGGCCGAACCAGAAGCCGGAGGTGATCACCACACTCTCCACTTCGGCGTGCCTGCGGCCCATTCCTGCTCGAGGAACATCTTGTCGCGGAGCGTGTCCATCGGATGCCAGAAGCCGCGATGGCGATAGGCCCGCATCTCACCCCTCGCGACGAGCTCGTTCATCGGCTCGTGCTCCCAGATCGTTGCGTCGCCGGCGATCAGGTCGCCGACTTTCGGCGAGAGCAGGAAGAAGCCTCCGTTGATCCACGCGCGGTCCGTCTCGGGCTTCTCGGCGAAGGACACGATCCTATCGTCTTCAAGGCTCATCGCGCCGAAACGCGTCGGCGGCTGGACCGCCGTGACGGTGGCGAGCTTGCCGTGGGCCCGGTGAAAGGCGAGCTGGGCGCCGATATCGATGTCGGCGACGCCGTCGCCGTAGGTCAGCCCGAAGACCGGCTCGTCAGCGACATGGCCGAGCACGCGCTTGAGCCGGCCGCCGGTCATCGTGCCTTCGCCGGTGTCGATCGTTGTGACGCGCCACGGCTCGGCGCCGCGCGTATGGTAGTCGACGCTGTTGCGCTGCATGTCGAACGTCATGTCCGACGTGTGCATCATGTAGTTCGCGAAGAACTCCTTGATGTAGAAGCCCTTGTAGCCCAGGCAGATGATGAATTCGTTGAAACCGTAGGCCGAATAGATCTTCATGATGTGCCAGAGGATCGGCCGGCCGCCGATCTCGACCATCGGCTTGGGCCGCACGAGGGTCTCTTCGACGAGGCGTGTCCCGAGGCCGCCAGCCAAAATTACCAGCTTCATCGTTCATTCCGGCGAGGTGCCGGACGCACTTCGCCCGCACGCGATGAAGGTCGGTTTATTTGGTAAAGATTTGGTGCACGGGCGCTCGTTTCGCCCCCCGCTAGGCGCAGGAGCGCCAGTTGGGCGCTTGGCACCTCGCCAACCTGGCGCAGAATCACCGCATCCTCGAACTTGCCTGTTGCCGGATCGCCTTGCGCGACAAGGACACGGCGTCTCCGACCACGTCTCGGCAGGAAGGCTTCTACGAGCGGATACCCGGCGCGGGCCTTCAGGCCGACGACGCCGACGGGTACGGATATATGCGGCGTATTCGTCAGGTCGGCACCGACCTGTTCGCCTGCGGCGCCCTCAGCGGCCAGGTTTATCGGCGTTCGCACCCAAACGACTGGCGGCATGTCGACGCCGGCCTCCTGCTGCCTCCCTCCTCATCGGAGGTCCGCATGTTAGAAGATTTGAACGGGTCGGCCGCCGATGACCTCTACGCAGTCGGAAACGACGGCCTTGTCTTCCATTTCGACGGAGCGGCTTGGCAACGTGTCAAGATCGCAACGGACGAGTGGCTCCATGCGATCTACGTGGAGAATGCAAACAAGATTTGGATCTGCGGTCGCAACGGGACTCTTCTCGAGGGAAACGCCCGTGACGGGTTCACCGACAGATCGGACATACGCGACAACGATACGTTCGTGTCGATCGCGCCATTCGCCGGGAAGCTGTACCTCGGGCGAGAAACCGGTGTTTCGGTCTACGACGGGACGTCGATCCGGCAGATCTCGACAGGTCTGCGACCCGAGCTCCGCGACGGCCATCTCGTTGACGCTGTGGATGGCGTCCTGTGGTCGTTTGGGTACAGCGACATCGCCCGTTTCGATGGCGTCACCTGGAAGCGCTATCCCACCGACAAGCCGTGATCGCGAGGCCATGTTGACATGACCCACCACGACCTCTCGTCCGACGCGATCGCCGATAGAGTCAATTGCTACGCGCTGGGAGCGTGGATCGATGCCCTCGCGGAGAATGGCGGAGTCATGCTGCAGGCTCCATTGGGCGCCGGCCGGCAGCGGGTCGACATTCCCATCGTCACCTTAGGCATCACCGTCACCTTGTTTCGGAAGGTGGACGACGCGCTGTCGGAAGAGGACCAGGTGGTCTTCCACCGCGTGTTTTTCGATCCTTTGCGGGCGATCCTTCCGTTCGGGCTCGATGGGAGAACGATCACACCCGATAGAGCGAAAACTGCGCTCGGCGACGACACGTCCGGGGGCCGAAGCGCAGACATCGCGCTAGGCGATACGCGCGTCAGCTACTTCCTGCCGGAAGACGCGCGGACGGTTCAGTTGACCTTCCACCCCTCGATGTTGGGGATCGCGGAAGTCCAGGTCTTCCGGCTCGGCGGCGAAATACCCTACCGGGACGTGAACCGGCTCTTTGGCCCCACGCGCAGGGGCAACCATCTGACCTTGTGACCGGAGCCAGACCTACGATCGGGCCGCGCGGCGCACGACGAACGAAATCTGGCCGCCGCTCTTGGCCTGGGTGACGAGGTCGTCGCCGAGTGTCGCGACAAGATGCGGGATATCGATGGAAGCCAGCGGATCGGCGCACACGAACTCGAGACGCTCGCCGACTCCCGCGCGCGATAACGCCTTGCGAATGCGGCGGGCCAGCATGGGACAACGAAGACCTGTCAAATCGATCGAGGTGATGGTTTCCACGATCCGGGTCATGGCGATCCTTCCAAGGAGACATAGAGCACATCGCGGTGAGGTTTGGAATGTGGCCGCCGGCGGCCTCCCGGTACAGACGTACGCCAGGCGCGCGCGGCCGACTTGGTCGCGGCGTCTGTCGCCTACTCGACTACGGCTGGAACGCCGCCTTCGAGCCGGCGTACGAATACGATGCCAACGGGCAGGTGACCGAGGCGCGTCGCGGTGACGGCTTCACCGAGCGCTTCGCCTACGATGCGGCGCTCAACATCACCTTCTTGTCGGACGTCGGCACGTCGCAGACATCCGCCCGCGCAACCGGCGCGAGCCCAAGCGTCGCACGGGACCGTGTTCGGCTGGGACGAAGACCTGTCGAGTGAGGAGACGCCGCTCGCTGCAGACGGATACGCTGCGGTGGAAACGCGTGGTCCACTGGCCTACGAGTCGGTCCGTTCCGCCCGTCCGGGCGGGACGGACCGCACCAAACAATGATGTTTGGTGGCCTCTCCGGGACTCACCTTGGTGCTGCAAGCCATTGTTTCACGACGATTTTCAAATATCAAAAATCGAGGGTACCCCCAAAAATACCCATAGATCACGAATCAGCGTCGAAGTCGTTGACCCAAACCCATTCGCCAGAACCGCCGTCCCACAGCACAAGATATTTAAAGCGACCGGCGGCGATAGCTCTATCAATCCAAGCTTGTGCAAGGTCAACGGCATCGAAAAATGCGGCTGCATCGCCGGGCGCAGTTGGATCAGGGGGCGCCCCCTTTAGAAAGCAAGCGACGCCGAAGCGTTGCGCGGTGTTTTCCCAGTCCATAATATGCCAGTACATCAACGCAGCCGGATCAAACAAGCCGTGTTGCTAGCTTCTCGGCAGGACCGCGCGATGCAGTCATCGAAGAACGTGGCTATCGCGGCTCTGGTAGAACTCCGCTTTCCGCTTTTCACGGCGAATCTGCAACAAGAGTTCCGGCGAGTACAAGTCAAAAATAGCGGACCTGCTTTGCATAGAGAAAATATATGTGAAGTCGCCATCGACTTCAGTGAAGAGCTTTATTCGTTCGTAAAAAATAATGCTTACTTCAGATTTTCAGATGAAAGCAAGATCATCTGCGAGCGCGGACGACTGAAATTGACGGAACATTCTCTTGAATCAATATCGAAATATTGCTCGAAAGCTTATGCATACAGAAATGAACTCCTGGCCTTGGAAGATGACGCTCTCGACGCTTTGATTGCTGAGCAAGACGGTCTTGTTGGTGCGGCTATACAAAAGGAGAAATTTGAAAATGATAGATACGCATTTTTCAGTAGGTCTAATGCGCTTGCTGAAATGGAGAAGTGGGTGCGACTGCCAACATGGACTGCCGAGGAAGCTGTTGCCCTTTCATTCGGCAAGAGCCCCGACGTTGTAACCGAAGATAGCCTAAAAGACTATGCATCACATCATTTATCGCTTTTTTGTGACCAATATTTTGAACGATATGACCTGATGAGAAGATCGATTGCGGCCGGTGCCCTCGATGATACCCTATCGCCAAAAGCATTCGCTCTTTGGTTTCGGGCGAACGGCCTCACTGTTGATCCTTCTATGCAAGGCCAAGCAGACCCTTCGGATGAGCTATCGCTATTACGAGCGGAAAGGGATCGACTCTTAATCGAAATACAGTCTTTGAAGACAAACGCAGACGAAGTGGCTGGGAAACCTAGCCGGATAACATTATATAAGATGATAGTTGGGATGGCGGTTGCAAGATTTGAGCACAGAACCGAAAAGAGTAGCGCTGCGACAGCCGCGATACAGGCTGCTCTAATTGATGTACAAGACTCTGAAGGCAATCTTCACAAGTCAAAATTGTCGTTGTCAAACGAGTGGATTCGCAAAATCCTGACAGAGGCCGCTTCGGAATTGGATTTTCGATGGGCCGATGAAATCAAGTGGCGTGGCACGCGCCGAAATTGAATGCGGCTCTTACTAAGGTGGCAAATGCGGCTTCGTGGCCGCTACGCTGATTGGAAATTGGATTTCCAATCTCGGAAACAGGCTCGCGTTTGATAGCTACTCAGACGGTCCCGCAACACGGAAGGGACCGTTCTATGACCAACATTTTCGACCTCCCGGACGATAGCCTAGTGCGGCTGTCGTCGATCATCGGCCCCGGCAACCCGGTGCCGATCAGCCGCAGCACGTGGTTTGTCTGGCGCAAAGCCGGCAAGGCGCCCGCCTGCATCATGCTCGGCGCGCGTACCGCCGCCTACCGAGTGGGCGACGTGAAGGCGCTTGTGCGCGCCGCGAACACGCCGCTCGCGCCGCACTGCTGACCGCCAAGAATCCCCGAAATTCGAACCTTTTCCCAGGAGATACCCATGCCCGGTTTTTACCCACTCAATCGCCTGTTGGCTGAGATCGACGAGAACCCCATCGAAGGCGCAAAGACTGCACAGAAGCGTTACGATGGTGTCCGCACGGCCAATTACGAGAGCAGCGTTTCCGCCGGCGCGCTGTATCGTGCACTCAAAAAGTCGAAGGCGATGCAGAGCGCCTTCTACGCCCTGCCGTTTTGGGCGGAAGGCAACGCGCGAGACCCCAAGCACCTTAACAAGCACTGCCACCAATTCGTCTACGGCGCCCGCGACGGCAGCGAGGGCAAGCGTGCTGAAGATCACGCTTACGCAACCCAGAGCATCTTCGACGACAATACCAAGTCGCTCGAGGAGATCTTGGAAGTCCTCAAGGCGAGCGGCTTCGATGGCCTGAAGAAGCCGAAGCCGAAGTCGGAGGAGGAAATCCGCACGCGGCTGAAGGAAATACAAGCTCCCGAGCGTAAGCGTGGTAGCGCGGTGGGCGATACCAAGTCGAACGGGGCGCCCGGCGGCTCGTCGCTGATCCGGGCGTCTGTCAACGAAGCGGGCGGTCCGCCGAAGTTCGCGCTGCCGAAGATCACGTTGATGCAGGTCTTCGAACACTTGCTAGTCGCCATGGAAGAGCACGAGTTGGCCCTGTTTCTCGCCGGCAACTCGAAAGTCGGCGACCGTTACGGGATCATGATCGAACGGGAGGCCAACGACGCGAACGGCATGCTCGTCTGGCGCGCCGTTGAGATCGAGAAGGCGTTGGACACCGAGTAGGTGCCGATTTGACGAATGCAAAGGGGAGGGCTCACGCTCTCCCTTTTTTGTTGCTTACGCCGCAAGCTCGTTCTGAGCCCGCGGCAGCACGAAGGCGTCGCCAAGGTCGAAGCGGCCGTCGAGCACCGACTTCCAACCGTATCCATGCACATAGGCTAACCGGTCACTGATCGGCACCGCATCGACGCGGTCGAGCGAAGCCTGTTGCTGATAGGTACGCCGCAGGTCGCGGAAGTGACCTGACACGTCCTCTAGGCGCGACAGGGGCGGCATCAACAGGATCGCGTGGAAATGGAGCCCGTCGTTGACAAGAATGTCGCGCAGGCTCTGCTTCTCGCGCTTGTAGACGGGCCGGTCGGGCGAGCACAACCAGATCGGGGCGACACCGCGTGCCGCTGCTGTCTTAGGTTTCCGAACGACGCGGGTGACGAAGACTGAGTAGGCCGCTTCCAGGTGTCGGGTCATTTGCGCCATCTTCGCCGACTGGCTGCCGGGCAGCGGCTCGAACATGAAGGTCAACAAATAGGGCTGCCAGCCTCGGCTGACGCGAGCTTCGATGTAGCCGCCCCAGGCGTCGTTGTATCGGCGATTGATTTTTTCCAAGGTTCCGCTCCAAAGGTTGGTACCAGGAAGACCCTGGCCGGTACCTTTACGCGGCCGCTTGGAGCGTCTTTGACCGCCGTAGATGCCTCGACACCGTATCTATCGGCTCGTATTCAGCCGGGGCGGCGGTATGCCCTGCGGGCAGCGTGCCCGGTCGGCTGATCGACGAGCGCCACACAGGCTTGGCGCTGCCACCACTGCCGAGGCGGGAAGCCCCACATCGACCCCTCGTTCGACCGCACGACCGGTAGCTGGGGTATGTCTAGCCTTGGGGCTGGGGCCTGGGTAAGCCGGTCAGCTTGGTCAGTGACAAGTTGTTGAGTGTCTGGCTGGTCAATGCCTGAGCTGGTCAACCTGTTAACTACCAACCTGTCTAGCTGATCAGCTGGTCAATGCCTCAACTGGTCATGGGTCTGCATATGCTAGGCGCGTTTGAGTGCCTGCATGACGTTGGTCGATTAGGTAGGTCCGACAGAGATGGCTGAGCTCCAGCCCCACGAAAGCTACGGTTACAATTGGGTTTACGCGGATGGTCATTCGGCATGGGATGGTCGGCGGGGTTCGGATAGCAAAAGCCCGAAATTCGGGCTTTTGCGGTGGTGTCCTCTGACGAATGTTCCGAGCGTCCGGCGAAGCGGAGGCTTACGGTCGAGAATAGATCATCTGCAACCGGTAGCCGATATCAGGATCGTCTAGGTCCAAATCGGAGCCGTCGCCAAAGCAGACGTCCTCGCTCGCTGCGGCGCATCCTCGCGGGAGACGCTGCCGCATCTTGATAGCTCGCGAGCGGCGCCGGATTGGGTTCGTGTTTATGCTGGCTTTCTTTTTCATATTTTCCTGCTGGTGGACATCGGGGTCCGCAGGCTCTTTACGCGACGTGGGCGTGCGCCTAGTGATAGCCGTGACGACCAAGAAAGATGGAGATCAAACCTCCGCCGCTGCATCGATATCAAACGATTCTGGTTTCCATTGGTGCACGCCGTGCACTCCAAACCTGCCGCGTCCTCCCGCCGCGTGGATGGTCTCTATTCGTCATCCTCGTCGGCCACGCCGTCCTCGTCGGTTATCTCCAGCTCCTCCGCGCCCGACACGAAGAAATGGTGGGCTTTGCTCTTGTTGAGGTAGTCCTGAAAACCGACACGGGCCTCGGCCAGCGTCTCGTAATACGTCTTGAAAGCCCTCGACAGCTCGTCCGCCCGCTTGCGGTTCGGCGGCACGGGAATGGAGATTTCGAGATATCTTTTGCCGACGTCTTCCCGGTTGGTTTGCATGAAGACGACCCGCCGCCATTGATCGCGGACGATCTTTAGCGTCATGGCCCACAGCAGATAGAACGTGTCGAAGTTGGCCTTCGGCCCAGGACGAAGGACAATCACTTCCTTTGTCATAAGGACCTGCTCCTGCCCCGGCATCAAGACGCAGAAGTCACCGATGTTTTTCGACGTTCTTTCCGGGCAGATCAGATCGAAGGGCTGCAACCCCGACGACGGAGCCCGCCAGAACTTTTCAGCGACGGCGCGAGGCACTCGGTTCGTCGGGTTTATGTTCACCAGCCCCGCCCGCAGGTCCGAAACCTTGATGTAGGGCACCTCGCCAATGCGCTGTTCCTGAGACGGTGAGCCATGGCCATTCCGGATTAGCAGGCGGCCGTCCTTCACCAAAGCACCGAGGGTCTCCGGCGTGAAACCCTTGAACGTCGCGTCTTCCTTCAGGACAGCCTCAAAATGATCGCCATAGCGGTGATCGTAGTAGATCGGGACCGCGCACCCGAGGCTGACATTGATCGCCGGAACGAAGTTCAGCGTGTCGGGGATCTTGTCTCCCTTCTTCGGCAAACCCGTCAGGGCTGCCAACGCTTCCATGTCTTCCAGCAGCTGATCGTTCACGGCGTCCACGAGTCCGCCGGTTTCAGGGTCAACGACCCGAGTCCTCTGCGCCGTATGCGGATCGACCTTCTTCAGTAGCCGCCCGCCTTTGGTGAGCCCGCAGGTCGGAGCCGTGGACACCATCACGTGATTGTCGGAGAACCACTTGGGCTTATGGATTGCCATGGTCAGTCCTCCTCATCCGGTGCGATCTTGGCAATGGGAGCCGCGCTGCCCTTGCCGACTTTTTCAAAGATGTAGAAATTCGTTTTGGCGCGGCAGAACTCCTCAAAAGCTTCCATGGCGATGTTCGTCATGCCGCGAACCTTAAGGCGTCCTTCCATCCAGCCGGGCAGCCACCGATACTTTTTGCTGAAGAAGTAAGTCTCGGGAAGGATGATGCCGATGCGGCCACCGGTCCGCAGAAGCCGGTGCGCCAGTTCGAGATATACAAGGCCGATTTCAAGATCGACGTACTTCCCCGGCCCCTTCATGGCGGCGTGGTTGGAAATGGTATACCCGGCCGCCTTGCAGTCGGCCGCCTTGACCTTGAGGTCCTCACCAAAGGGCGGATTGGTGACGACGACCGTGAACTGCTCCAGCACGAACGGTGCTGCGTTGTCGCCGATCTCGTCGCGCAGCCTCGTGTACTTGGTGGGCCATTCATTCGCGCGGATCGCGTCGCCCAGCAGCACGTGGGTCGAGCCGTCGCGCATGGCCACCATCATGGCCCGCGTCAGCTTCACGCCGATGTCATCCTTATCGACGCCATATAGATTGTCGTTGGCCCACTTGATCAGGTTCCAGGCTTCCTCCTCCTTTGGGAACTCCTTCGCGGCAACCTGCCGGAGAGCCTCGATCAGGAAGCCGCCCGTGCCGCAGGCCGGGTCGATCACCTTATCCGAGGAGGTGATATCTAGGGCCATGATCGCGGGACGCACGACGCGGAGCGGCGTCAGATACTGCCCTTCGCCGCTCTTGAGGGCCGACGTTCTGAAGGTCTGAAACGCCTTTGCCAGCAGGTCGATCCTGTCGCCCAAAATCCGGTAGGGCCACAGCTCCGACACCACGGCGTAGATCGTCTGATCCGTCAGCAGCAGATCGTGGCGGTCGTGCGGTAGGAAGATGCGGGTGCGCTGTCGCGAAAAGTAGTCTTTGAACAGCTCCCGGACCTTTTCGGCCGTGCGCGCCACGCGATCTTCAGGCGCACCGTACAGCCGAAAATCCATTGCGTCGTCCTGCCGGCGCGACCGGCTGAAAACCGCATCGTTTTCCAACTTCACCAGAAGGATGTGCAGCAGTTCGCGCAACTGGTCCTCGCGACGGTTCACCGCCGCGTCGGACACCACGACGGTCGCCACGATGCGCCGGAGAACGGCGGACAACTCCGCTTCTGTCGGTGTGCGGATGCTGTTCCAGGTTGGCGGCTTGTCCGGCGCCCGGCTGAGATCGTCGCAGGGCTGAGGCAGCTTCGCCCCTTCGATCACCACCCAATCGGCAGAGTGCCGTTTGTAGATCGCCAGCGATGCGGAGCCGTTGGTCCAATAGCCCATCTTGGCCATGGGCTCGCCGCTGAGGTAGCGCATGAGCTGCGCCTTCCCCGCACCGATATCCGGAGCCTTGAACTCGAAAATGATCTGAAGGGCATGCGCCGCGCCGCTCGTGTCGGCGAAGATCACCAGGTCGGCGCTCCCGCAGATTTCGTACTTCTGATCCCGTTCGCGCTTGGTCAGATCGTGTGGGTTTTCGGCACCGGCCATTCCGGCTTCCATTGCAGCTGGCCTTCTTTCCAGCCCAAACGGAGCAGCTCCTTAATGGTGCTCTGACGCACCGTTTCTTCCGGCTTCAGGCCAGTTACACCCGAACTTTCAGAAACATAGGCCGTCGCTGTCTTCTTCATGGTGCTCCCGCCTAGCCAGCGATCTATCAGCCCAGCTGCAAAAAAGAGCAAATCTTTTTCTACAACCTGTCCACAATGTGGAGCTGGACGCGGCCACGGTTCAATATGCAGCGCACCCTTCTCGGCGGCTGCGGTATGCGGTTTCAGAGGCTTCTGACGAGGATCGAGCGGCCCGAAAGGGTTCCCTTTCGAGCGGCAAGAAGTCATTCGTGGGGAACGGCTTCTTCGGCTTTTTCGGCGGCTTGCGACGGCGAGGGCAAGGCCGCCGAGGATCAGCACAACGCCAACGGCAAAAAAGAAGCCCGAGCCTGTCACCGAACATGGCGGACGCAGCCGCAATGCCGAACATCGGCTGAAGATACTGAACGCCTGCTCCGACAGGGGCCGGAACGGTCCTGGCTCCAAAGCTTGAGATGGAAGAGGACCAACGCGCACAGAAACGCACCAAATTCGGCTCGGTGAAGTACGTCTATCCGGCCGCGCTGATGAAGGAGATGCGAACTTCGATAGTCGGCGCAATCGGCCGACGTTTGCCACAGGCGAAAGTTTTGTACTGGACCTAACGGGTGCCGACTGCGAAGGCGCATAGAGCTGAGAACGCGACAGCTCCGTAGCTGACAACCGAGGGTGCATCCATTTCTAGACGACGACATCGCCTAAATGGGTGATCGCTTCAGCCGCCTCGAGGCCAGTTTCTACTACGTGCCTTTTGCCGCCATTCCTCAAGTGAGATTTGATCATGCTGTATGGTGGGTGCGTCTCCGATGACCTCAAGCGACCCATAGTCCGGCACCTCCCGGCCAAAACACAGGACGTCACTTAACTCGTCATCGTCGCTTCGCACCTGACACCAAAACTTGTCGCTGCTTATCACCTTCGTGAGAGTGACAGTCTGCACGGACAAATGCGTTTTGCCGTAGTGGGGGATGAAACGGTAGCTGTCGCCACGCCTTACCATGCCTTGCTCCTTGGACCTGAATGTAGGCTTGCTTCCTTTCAGCTGCGCTGCGCTCGATTGCCTCGGGGCGGACTTCGCCTGTCTTGGCGTCGGCGACTATCAATCCCGCCGACAGGCCGCACTTGTGCTGTGGCTAAACGCTCAGACCTGCTTGACGGCTTGTCGTGACGATCAGCTAAGCCCGGCCGACATGAAGGCGGCCAGTCGGTGAAAGAAAGATCGGAAAGCTTCCTTGGGGTGCTTCGCCCGCTGCTGCTTCTAGCGCCGCCCTCCTACCTTCAGGACGTACAGGCGCGCCTTGCGGAGGATGGAATAGCTGCGGCGGTGAAGAGCAGCGACACGGCGGCCGTCTTCGACTGGATCGTTCGATTGCTAGCTCGACAAGGCATCAGCAATTACGCGGCAGACGCTTTCCTCGCGCGGAACGGTAGTCCGAAATTCGAAGATATTGCCGACGTTATGGCGCGCGGCGCGCGATGCCCGCTTCTTCGGTGCCGCTGGACTTTCGAAGGCTGCGGTTATCGGCGCGACGCCGAGACGTGCAACACGCCACATCATCGTCTCGGCTGCCCTGTGACGACGATCCCTGCGCGAAAAGGAGTTCTCGCTGAAGCGGCCATCGGGCTGTGGCTATTCGTTCGAGATTGCTGCGATGGCGACTTTGTCGGGTGGATCGATCAGCGCCTTGCGAAGGCTTACGCGCCGCTCGGTGGCCCGCATCGCCTCGCTCGAATGCGCGCGGCAGTTCTCGAGCCGCTCGTAGAAATTCCTGGAACCGGCCCGAAGGTCTGGTCGATGGTTTTAGCCGAACTGCTACTTGGTGGAGATCCTGATCGAGGCCAATGGGTGGAAGTCGGCGCGAGCTTTGTCGCGGTGGACTCGCTCGTTCATGCGTACCTGCATCGGACGGGTATCCTCCGAAGCCTTGCAGCGGATCACCTTTACGGGCCGGATTGCAACAGTGCTTCGGGGTGCGTCAACGTAATCGAACAGCTTGCCCAGCTGATCGATGCACGCGAGTTCGACCCGTCGTATCCGACCCGCTTCGCCCGTTGGCTTCAGTTCGCAATCTGGTGGTTCTGCGCCGCCGACGGCTGGGCCGTTTGTAATCGGATCAGCGTCGAT
This sequence comes from Beijerinckiaceae bacterium, assembly GCA_965277735.1. Classification (GTDB taxonomy): domain Bacteria; phylum Pseudomonadota; class Alphaproteobacteria; order Rhizobiales; family Beijerinckiaceae; genus RH-AL1. Next base: position 649,892 of record CBDIDO010000002.1, on the reverse strand, counting down.
GACGTGGTCGGCTGCCAACAGCGGTTTTGCCCGACGTTTGCTGATTGCGCTCGACTTCCTGCGCCCGGCTGACGCAAGCGCAACGGGCTGCTCGACGGTAGTAGCGTCGAGCAGTTGCAAAGCCAGGGAGCGAGCTGCGTCAGGTCGCTCGCATAAGCAGAACGACCAAGACGATCAGCACGATGATGCCAAGACCGCCGGAACCGTACCCGAGCCCAGCGTTGCCGCCGTAGAAACCGTAGCCGCCGCCACCGAGCAGCATGATACGGCTTAGGTTCCTGATGGCTTTCGCGTGCGGAAGCGTGAAGGGCGACTGCGCGATACAAGCCGGGCCAGGGTTTAGCTGAGCCTAAGCCCGGTGAACGACTTGAACACCGCAAAGAAGATTGACATCAAACAAAAAACTTGACGGGCGGCGCAACTTGTGAACCGATTGGCGCGCCGGGTTTCCAGGTTTCGAACCGCCGATGATGCCAGCCGACCAACAGAACTGCCCCGTACGGCGACCGCCGCCTGACCCTGGCGCAATCCATATCGCAACCTCACCAAGCCCCGCCCTGTGCGGGGCTTTCGTGTTTCTGGAGCGCAAATCTGATGAGCAAGTCGAAGGGGCCAGTCGCCGCGCGGCCCGCGAGCAACGTCACCTCGATCAGTGCTGGGCGGAAGCCCCGCGCAGTCGGCGCCAGCATGCCGGCCGAGCCGGCCGACCGGGTTACATCTGACACCGCGCCGGCCGTCGTCGTGTTCGGAAAGGACGAGGCGGGTAAGGCGCACGCCTCGTGGTTCGCCGAGGCCGAGGCCGAGCTGGCGACCGAAGCGGCTGGCCTGATGGGCTATCGGGTGCTGCCGGTCACTTCGCCCGACATCGCCGCCAAGGCCCAAGAACTGGCCGCAGGGCGCGTCTTCGCCAGCGGCAAGGGTTTCGTGCCGTTCTGCAAGATGGGCGTGTACGAGGCGCTGAGCGGCTTTGATGGGGCCTTCGCGCCGCCCCCGCCGCCCGAGCCCCAACCCCTGCCGCCATTGGCGGCTACCAGCACCCCGCAGCGATGGGAGGATCTCGGCGTCGGTAGCCTTGTGCTCGCTTCGGTCGGGCCTGACGAAGGCTGGTACGAAGCAGTCGTCACCGAGGCGCGAGGCGAGGAGCTATTCGTGCTGCGTTGGCAGGGGTGGGAAGACCACGATGCCTTCGTTCGCCGTGCCGACGGCTTGGCGCTGCTGCCCTCGAGGTCAGCCGAAACCAAGGCGTCGGCCTAGTTGGCTGTGACGCGGCTCGAAATCGACGCGACCCTCTTTATCGACGCGCGTGACGAAGTGGCTGTCATTCGAGACTTCGTCATTTGCCTTTGCCTTGCGTGCTCGTCGCCGATTTTGCCGCGCGACGAGCGCACAGCGCTAAGCCAGCTTGCCCTGTTGGTGCGGGGGCGGCTTGATACCCTGGCAAGGTCGCTGGAGCAGCTGGACACCCCGTCACCGGTCATTTCTTCGACCGGCGACCGCGCTTGAGGGGCGGCGGCAGTTCGTCGCCCGGCCGAGGCTCCCGTAGGAACTCAGCGACATCGATGTCGAGCACCGCCGCCAAACGGTCGAGCAGGTCGATGCTCGGGTTGAAGTCCTCGTTTTCGATGCCGCTGATCGAGGTGCGATCCACCTCGGCGTCGAAGGCAAGCGCCTCCTGCGACATCTGCCGAGCGGTCCGCAGCCGCCTCAAATTCCATGCGACCCGCGTCCGCCCCGACATGGGCGCATGCGAGCGATTTGCCCTCCGTTAAACCATCGAATATATTCGACACAAATCCGACGCGCCTTGTGCGCGGCTCGGTCGGGAGGGCGAAACGTATGGCGAAAAAGCAGGCGTCAATCACGAAAGGCCATATGCGCAAGACCAAGTCGGGCAAGGTTGTTCAGGTCAAACAGCATCGAAACAACCTGATCAAAACGAGCAACAAGAAAAAGTAGCGCGATAATCATCCGGCAGGCGCCCCTATTGCCCCGCTAGCCTTTGGGATCCGCCCCGATATGATAAGAATTATTGATTGGAACGCAGTCGGAGCCGCTTTTCTCGAGTTTATCCTATGCGCGGTCCTTGGACTGGCCGAGCTAGGTAACAAGGGAAGCCTTTCGTTCATCTTGCTGCCCATCGCGTTCATCGCCTTCTTGGCGCTGGTCCAGAAGCTTATGGGCGTGGTCTTCGACCACCGGAGCGGAACGGTTCGGTTCACCACCTTTTGGCTGAGACGGCGTGTGCCTCTTTCGGAAGTTCGAGATGCTAACTGCGAGTTCGGCATTCCCCTTTCGCCGGCCCGATTGATGTTTGGCCTGTTTGGCCGGAAGGGCCGGCGTGGCCGATCCGAGGCAAGGCAACGAACTTACATGGTCAACTTGTCCGGGCCATTCGGCTCGCGGCAGGTGCGTTTCCATCACAAGCGATGGCGCGACAGCTTCCTCAGCATTCTCCGCGATCAGGCTCCCCGGTGCCGCATCACACGATGGCGTTAGGCTCGCAACGCCATCGCTCGGCTTTCCGCCGAGGCGACAAGCACGGACTGTAACCTCGAGGCGCGCATGCCGTTTTATATGCAGAGTTCGATCAAAGTCGGGCCGTACCGCTTCGAGGCGTCACAGCCGGGCGCTGAGCTTTCGGCCGCTTCGAGGGGTGGCAGTCGCCCGGACGCTCACTTCATTAGAGCCGGACCATACGGATTTCGCTATCAGGGATACGTCAAGGACTCCAAGCGATCTGAAGCTCGAGCAGTTGATGTGCCGGCACAGTCGCGCATCACACAATGGTTTGACGTCGAAATGATCGAAGTCGCGTCGGGCGACGTGCTGCAGATGCGCAACGAACAATTTGGAACGATCCTCGACGAGATCAACGCGAAGGTCCATTCGAGCCGCTTAGCGACCATCCTGCCAGCCGCGGTTACCGTCACTGCGGTGATCGCTGCCTTTGCCGGGCAGCTCGGTTTCCTTTGGCTCGCTGTGCTCGCGTTGCCGCTTTGGATCCTTGGCAAACGCCTAGACTCGTACCGTCGCGTGACTGTCCTTCTGTACGAGCTGAGCGAGGGGGTCGAGGAGACGTTTGCTCGCGTGACTGAAGCGTTCGACCTGATGATGAGCTGCTCCGGGCAGTGGCACATTGAGGCTGGCACAGTGGTGAAAGATCTTGCGACGTGGAAGCGGAACGCAGGCGCCAGCCACCTTGTCCAGAAAAACCCGACCAGCCTCGGCTACAGCCTTCCAGAAGTCATCGCGAGCAACATCACGCCGCCGTCGCTAAAGGTCGGGAACAAGGTGATCTACTTCTTCCCTGACGTCGTGCTAGTCCAAGATGGCGAGATATTTGGCGCCGTTGGCTATGCAGATTTGTCGGTCTCGTGGCAGGTCTCGAACTCGACCGAGGCCGGCGAGGTGCCTGACGACGCGCTGGTCGTCGGTTGGACCTGGGAGCATCCCAACAAGGACCGCGGGCCGGACCGACGCTTCAAGGACAATCGGCAAATTCCCATCTGCAGCTATGAGGCAATGCATATCAGCAGCGCGAGCGGCGTGAATGAACTCGTAGAGTTTTCGCAGTTGGGCGTTGCTCAGGCGTTCGCCGATGCCGTCAGATTCCTTCCGCGCCAGTCCATCGACCTGTCGATGCTGGCTTTAAATCGACAATAAGCGCTTCCGCGCCAGCCTGGGCCATTGGAAACACCGCTCGGCGTCGCCGTACGCCGAGCGGCGAAGATCGCGTTCTTAAGCAGCCTTAGCAACCAAAGCTGCGCCCTCGCCATCCATCGCTCGCATGTAAATATCCAGCAGCGTCTCTTGCTCCTCACGTGCTTCTTTGTCCTGTTTCCGGAGCTTGATGATCTCCTTCAGGACCTTCACGTCGAAGCCTTCGTTCTTGGCCTCAAGGAAAACCTCTTTCTTGCCCTCGTTCAGCTCGGCAAGCTCGATCTCGATTTGCTCGATACGCTCGACGAACGAACGAATGCGGTCGCCTGCAAGACCAACGGTGTCTGACATGAAAGCTCTCCTCGAATCACCCCACTAGGCTCGCCTCAGCGAGTATGTGATCCCTTAAAGACGAGGCCATGCTTCGTGTCCCGATCCTGGACTTGCGGATCAGATTGCGCACGAAGGCAGCACGAATCGCTGTTCGCGACGAATCTCGATTTGTTCGCCTGGATGCAGCTTTGCCTGCGGCGAACGCCTTTCTCTGCGTCACATGCAAACAGGTTCATGCGGGACCTGCTGTGCGCGGTGATCAAGGGACGCTTTGACGCCGCCGACTCGGAAAGCTGCCAGGACAAGGAACAAGCTAAAAGGTCAGAACCACGGTAGAAGCCTTTGTTCAGCCGTATTGGAACGAGCATTCATGCCCCCTGTTTGCGCATCACTGCACATCTGTCGTGCAGTGACAGAACTGGAAAAACCATGGCGCAAGCCACGCACAATCAAGCTGCCGAGCATCACGAAGCGGCAGCGAAGTCGCATCGGATGGCCGCAGAGCACCACGGCAAAGCCGATCAGGCGGCGGCCAAGAAGCACTCGACGGAAGCACACGGCCACAGTCAGAAGGCCCACGAGTCGTCGAAGTCGGCTCACACCAAGAGTGAAGCCAAGCACTAGGCTATTTGGAGCGGGGCGCCCGGCGTTGGGCGCCCCAACCATCTTTGTGAATTTTCGCCGTGCTTTCCTCGAAAGCTCACGACGGCGCTGAAGCTGAGGGCCATCGGCTGACACCAGGAGTTGCTGCCTCAGCGACCGGCTGCAGCCCAAGTTCAAAGGCTAACGATGCCGCCTCGCTTGGTACCTTGCAGATCCTTTCCGGCCTACGCGTATCTACCCGGGCGCCATCCGCATCCGGTTCGCGACACAGACGGACACAGCTACGGTCTACAGCTCGATAAAGGTGTCATCGGAGCCGAGACTGAGCTGTTTTGGGGCGCGGACCTTTTTGACGCTGGATATTACTGGGAAGCTCATGAGGCCTGGGAGCCATTTTGGCATGCTGCTGATCGAGAAAGCGCGGAGCGATCCATCCTCAAGGGCTTGATCCTTCTCGCCGCTGCCGGATTGAAGCTCCGCGAAGGTAAAAAGATGGCAGCCCTTCGCCATGCCAATCGAGCAGCGCGCAATTTCCAGGAAGTGAGCCGGAACGGCAAAGTCGCGGCCACGCCGCTTGAAGATACAGCTTACGCTTGCGTCGGCTTCCTCGATGATGTGGATTGGCAGCCTCCACTGACACAGCCTGATCTGGCTGCGCCACCGATCCCAGTTTTCCGCTTCCGCGTCGGGATGGTCTTGCAACGGTCTGCATCCGCGCTGGCTACGAGGGGAGAGGGCGTTGACGGGCGCCGGCTACCTTGATGCCTGAAGGGCGCCGGCGGCCATACATCCAAGCTCGCTGACGCCTATGTCACGCGGCAGACATCGCTCCTGCCTCGAGTTCGTTCCCTTCAGCTCCTGCTGCTGTCAGTCGCTGGTTTGGCTTCTTACTTGACACTTGCCTTTGCGGGGTAAGCGTCGTGACGCGCCCACCTATCGTGCCTGTTTCTGACGTCGGACTCTCGAAGCCCATGGAGGGCTTCGACACATGTCGATTTCAGAGCTTAAACACGTGTACGAGGTCGAGGAGCCGATCCGGCGCTTGGAGATTTTCACAGGCGCAGGTCGCCGACGCTCGTGGAGCGCGGACGAGAAGGCGGCCATCGTCTCGGAGAGTTTCGCGAGCACCGACTCGGTCTGCGCTGTCGCTCGCCGGCATGGCCTGACGCCCCAACAGCTGTTCACGTGGCGGCGCCAGGCACGCGGTGCGCTCGATACGCCGGCGCCAAGCTTGTTTGTCCAGGCGGTCGTCATGCCCGAAAATCCCGCTCAGGTACCCCCAAAGCCGCAGCGCCGGCTTGGATCGCGCACCGTCGACAGCGGCATGATCGAGGTGGAGATCGACGGGGTCGTGGTGCGGGTCGGCCGCGGCGCCGAGGCGAAGACGGTCGCGGCTGTGCTGCGGGCTTTGAGGGTGCGGTGGTGATCGGGCTGAGCGGCGCGGTCCGGGTGATGGTGGCGACCAGGCCCGTCGACTTCCGGAAGGGTGCCGAGGGGCTTGCGGCGATCGTGCGCGAGACGATGCTGACCGATCCGTTCTCGGGAACGATCTACGTGTTCCGCGCGAAGCGAGCTGATCGGGTGAAGTTGATCTATTGGGACGGGACAGGCGTCTGCCTGTTCGCCAAGCGGCTCGAGGACGGCAAGTTCCAGTGGCCGAGTATCGGCGACGGGGTGATGCGGCTGACCGCGGCCGAGTTCGCGGCGTTGCTCGAGGGCCTCGATTGGCGGCGGGTGCACACTGCGCGGATGGTTCGTGTCCCAACTGCATCATCGTAGCGATTTTGCGGCGGAAGGCTCTGCCGGCGGCTCGCGGGACGCCGGCGAATATGCTTGATTCCTGTCATGCCGAACATGGCGGTCCCGCTCCCCGACGATCCCGAGACGCTGAAGGCGATGCTGATCGCCGAGCGGCTGCGTGCCGAGCGGCTGGAAGAGATCATCAAGGCGATGCAGCGCCATCGCTTCGGTCGTCGCGCCGAGACGCTACCCGAGGATCAGCTGCTGCTCGGGCTGGAGGATGTGGAGCAGACCGCCGCGTCGGACGCGACCGCGGCGGAAGCACGAAGCCAGGCGGTACGCGGCGCGGCCTCGGCCAAGCGGCGAGCCAACCGTGGTGCCTTGCCGTCCCATCTGCCGCGCATCGAGATCGTCTGTGACCTCGACGACAAGAGCTGCCCGTGCTGCCGCGGCCCGCTCCACCAGATCGGGGAGGATCGCTCGGAGCGGCTCGACATCGTCCCGGCCCAGTTCCGCGTCCTGGTCACGCGCCGGCCCCGCTATGCCTGCCGGGCCTGCGAGGACGTCGTCGTCCAGAAGCCGGCCCCGGCACGGCTGATCGAGGGCGGCCTGCCGACCGAGACGGCGATCGCACTGGTCCTCGTCGCCAAATACGCCGATCACCTGCCGCTGTACCGCCAGTCGCAGATTTACGCTCGGCAAGGCATCCGGCTTGATCGCTCCACGCTGGCTGATTGGGTCGGGCGGGCGGCCTTCCATCTTCGGCCCATCCACGAGCGCCTTCTCGCGATCCTGCGGGCCTCTCCGAAGCTCTTCGCCGACGAGACCACCGCGCCGGTGCTCGACCCGGGCCGCGGGCGCACCAAGACCGGGCAGTTCTGGGCCTACGCCCGTGACGACCGGCCTTGGGGCGGTACCGATCCGCCGGCGGTCGTCTACATCTACGCGCCGGACCGCAAGGCCGAGCGACCGATCGCTCATCTCGCTGGCTTCAGCGGCACCCTACAGGTCGACGGATACGGCGCCTATCGCGTATTGGCCGACAAAGGTCGCGTCACGCTCGCCTTCTGCTGGGCGCACGTGAGGCGGCGCTTCTTCGAACTCGCCGCGGCCGGTTCGGCGCCGATCGCCACCGAGGCGCTCGCGCGCATCGCCGAACTCTACCGCATCGAGACCCAGATCCGTGGCCAGGACGCCGAGGCTCGCCGCGCTGCCCGACAGGAGAAGACCAAGCCGCTGCTCGACGCACTCGAGCCGTGGCTGCGCAACAAGCTCCTCCTGATCAGCCAGAAGACCAGGCTCGCCGAGGCGATCCGCTACGCGCTGTCGCGCTGGGACGGCCTTTGCCGCTTCCTCGAAGATGGGCGGGTCGAGATCGATTCCAACATCGTCGAGCGAGCCATCCGGCCGATCGCCCTCACCCGCAAGAACGCGCTCTTCGCGGGCTCCGACGGCGGCGCCGAGACCTGGGCCATCATCGCTTCGCTCATCGAGAGCTGCAAGCTCGTCGACGTCGATCCGCAGGCCTACCTCGTCGACGTCCTGACAAAGATCGCCAACGGCCATCTCAACAGCCGTATCGACCAACTCCTGCCGTGGGCCTACTGCCCCGGCATCGCCGCGAGCAACGTGGTCTGAGGATGACGCTTACTTTGCGGGCACATTGGCAGACCCGAGCGGGGTTTGGCTGGACGAAGACGGACAGGCCCGCATTCGCATCGAGCATTGCGAGCACCCGTCGGATCGCATTTGCGGCTATCTCGTCTGGTCGAAAGACGGTGCAGGTCCCACCAACACGGATGACAAGAACCCGGACGCTCGTAAGAAGGGCCGACCCGTACTCGGCTTGCAGCTGATCCTTGGACTTGCGCCCGAAGACGAGGATTATGTCGGTGAGATCTACAACGCCGACAACGGCAAAACCTACGAGGTAAAGCTCTGGCGTGAGGACGATGGCCATCTGAAAGTTAAAGGATGCGTCCTCAGGATCCTATGTGGATCGCAGGTCTGGGCTCGAGTGAGTGACGTCGCTCCCGGGCAGCTAATTGGCCCAGTTGGCGGTGAGAACGGCCCTCGTTCCGATCCAGAATGGGCAAAGTTGCGGAACAAGGTGCCCCCATGCGAAGGGGCGTTTGCTAAAGACCGGAGCGTCCTGAGCCTGCCGCGCTGACGTGGCGCTCACTCTGTCGCGGTACACTTTACCTTATGCTGCGGATTTTGTGCCGCCATTCCTCAATCGAGATCTCGTCATGCTGCTTACCGCGGGGCGGCTCAATGGGAGTGAGCGTGCCGAGCCCCGGGACCTCCTGTGAGTCGCACAGAAGCTCGGAGTCGATAGCGTTTGCCTTTTTAAAGAGGCACCAGAAATTGCTGTTCGCACAAACTCTCGTCACGCTGACGATCTGCGCTCGAACGTAGCCGTCCGTGTATGGCACAAATTTGAACTGGTCACCGACATGCACCATCGGGCTGTCCTCCAGAGTGCTATGTAAGCTGTCGCTCTCGCTCCGACTTATTGGCCCACCATAGTCGAGCATCACCTCCGGGTCGGCGTGCATGGCAGCGAACACGCCCCTGTCACTTGCCTCCCAGCAGCGAAGCCGCAAGCGTGGCGTGTTGATAATCACAACCGCCTAAGCCTTCTGGTATCCGCCCTTCGGGTCAAGATCGCTCACGCAGCCGATCTGCCGCATCCTGATCCGGCTGGATCGACGATTGTTCGCACCCATGAACGATCAAGTTGAACCCTTCCGACAACTCAGGTCGTTCAAATAAACTTGTGATCTCGGCATACTGCGCGTCGCTGACGTTGTAAGGGTGGCATCCCTTTCGATTGCGGGCATGCAGTCGGGCCAGACAGATCGCGTCGGGGACATCAAGAAAATGGAGTTGATGACCAGCCCCGGCGCCCTTGTAAAGGCTTCGCATCCAGGCACGATTGCTCACCGTGTTCGCGGGCCAATCGAGAACAACTGAGATACCAGCCCTCAGCAAATCGACGACGTGAGGCTCCATTGCCGAATGCAGACGCGGTACCAGGCGGAGATAATCGGCAACCTCGCGCAGCTCTTCCCGATACAGGTTCGACATCCAATGATCCTGCGCAATAACAACCGTCCGCGGCTGCTCTGACAGCTGTCGGCATAATGACGTTTTACCTGCAGCAATCTTGCCGCAAATCATGTAAAGAACGGATGGGTAAATAGGCTCCTGCATCTGTCTAGAGCATTTTCCCATCAGGTGGCGTCGTATCCTGCGGCAGCGAGGTAGGCTTGGCATTCGGCCGGCCCGAAGCGCTCGATTGCTTCCGCGATGGTCTTCCAGAGCGCCGTGATGGTTCGTGGTGCGGCGGCGCGCAGCAGGGCCTTCAGCTTCGCGAACGCCATCTCGATCGGGTTGAAGTCCGGCGAGTAGGCCGGCAGGTAGAGCAGCTTCGCCCTCGCCGCCTCGATCGCCTCGCGGACGCCGTCCACCTTGTGCGCCGGCAGGTTGTCCATCACCACGATGTCGCCGGGGCGCAGCTCCGGCACGAGCACCGTCGTCACGTAGGCGCGGAAGGCCGGCCCGTCCATCGCGCCGTCGATGAGCATCGGCGCCACGAGACCGCGGGTGGTGAGGCCGGCGGTGAAGGTCGTCGTCTTCCAATGGCCGTGCGGCACCGCGGCCCGGCAGCGCTCGCCTCTCGGCGCCCGTCCTCGCAGGCGCGCCATCTTGGTCGTCGCGCCCGTCTCGTCGATGAAGACGAGCGTGTCGGGATCGAGGTCGAGCTGGCCTTCGAACCAGGCCTCGCGCGCCGCCTTCACGTCGGCGCGCTGCTGCTCGGCGGCGTGCGCGGTCTTTTTTTATACGTGATGCCGCGCCGGTCGAAGAAGCGCCAGATCGTCGTGAGGCCGAAGCGCGCATCGCGCGCGTCGATCAGCTTCGTGCGCAGGTCCTCGAGCGTGACGTCGGGAGCGGCCGCGACCTCGGCGAGGATGAAGTCGGCATGCGCCTCGATGCGGTGCGACCGGCGATCGCCGCCCTGGCGCGCCGGCGCCAGGTTGCCGGACGCCTTGCGCCGGCACCAGCGGATCGCGGTCGTCGGGCTGACCGAGAAGCGGGCCGCCGCCTGGCGCCGCGAAAGGCCGCCATCGACGACGGCGACGACGCGTTCACGAAGATCGAGCGACAACGGCTGGCCCATGCGTGCCGGCCTCCTCGCGCCAGCACGAAGCTTGAATCAGGCCGCAGCCGATTCGGGAATCCCACCACGAGTCCCGCCGATCGGAAAGTGCTCTAGCCTCTTTCCTGAGCTGTCTGCTTCGCCATAAAGCAAGCTGGCCGAAACCGCGTTCTCGGCGCGGTTCCACGGCGCGTCGTTCGGGAATGCCTCATTCAAAGCGCTTCGATCCTATCGAAGTCGGATGCTTCGTACCGCCTGATTTCTATCACATGTCTCTTCCAGCCTCACCGCAAAGACTGCTTCTTGGCGCCAACTCGCGAAAGGCGTTGTCGCCAAAACACTCATCTCGGTGGAGCGCGTTTGGCGGGACCGCTCTCGACCGATTTCGTTGAAGAAGTGCCGTTTGGTGCCGGCAAGGGGCTGCGGTCTCAAGCAGCCAGCGCGCTGCCGCGAGGCACCGTGACCTTCTCAGGTTGGAAGCGGCGGACAGGTCGGAACGAGCTTGGCGAGCTTCCTGAGGTTTTGAGCGGTGGCTGCTAGGTGGAACTCGTCGCGGGCTCCGTACGGTCCCCTCAGTCGTAGTCGATCGAGCTTCAAGATGCGCTTGAGGTGCGCGAACAGCATCTCGATCTTCTTACGCTGCTTGCGAGACGTGTAGCCTTCATCCGATGCGCCGATGTCGCGCGCCATGTCGCGAGCGCCTTCATAGATCGAACGCGGGACCTTGCGTGCCGGCGCATTCGGACAGCACCGGGGCTTGAGAGCGCACACGTCGCAATCATATTTGCTGGCGCGGTACATCAGCGTCGCGCCGTCGTTGACCAGCGTGCCCTTACAGAAGAGCGTCTTGCCCGCCGGGCAAGTGTAGACGTCGCCGCTGTGATCGTAGGTGAAGTCGGCGCGCGAGAAGGTGCCGTCGGTCCTGGCCGATTTGTCGAAGACGCTGACGTGCGGCTCGATACCCTGCTCGTAGACGAGCCATCCGAGCATCTCCGCCGAACCATAGCTGCTGTCGGCGACGAGCCGCGCCGGATAGAGATCGAAGCGATCCCTGGCGCGCTCGATCATCCGCTTGGCGGCTGTCACCTCTGCCTGGCGGATCGCCGTTGTCGCCTCGACGTCGACGATGATCGCGTTGTCGAGGTCGATGAGATAGTTGGTCGCGTAGGCGAAGAAGGCGAGACCGCCGTTGGCGCCCGTCCAGCGTGCGGCCGGATCGGCCGGCGAGATGAACTTCGGCACGACAGGAGTGGCAGCGCCGAATGCGGCATCATCGAGCGTGGCGAGATATTCTTGCGCTGCCCGGCTTGCAGCCCCCGGCGGGAGGCCCGCAGCGCCTTCGACGCTGTTTTGCCTGTTGGCATCGGCCTTGATCAGGCTGCCGTCGACTGCGAAGCCTTCGCCGCCGACAAGACCTTCTTCGATGCACCGCGCGAGCACGGTCTCGAACAGCCGACGCAAGAGATCGCTGTCGCGGAAGCGGCCGTGACGGTTCTTGGAGAAGGTCGAGTGGTCGGGTACACGGCCCTCGAGGCCGAGCCGGCAGAACCAGCGATAGGCCAGGTTCAGATGCACCTCGTCGCAGAGCCTGCGCTCGGAGCGGATGCCCAGGCAGTAGCCGACAATCAGCATCCGGATCATCAGCTCGGGATCGATCGAAGGGCGCCCCAGCTCACTGTAGAACGGCGCGAGCTCGCGACGCAGATCGCCCAGGTCGACGAAGCGGTCGATCGACCGCAGGAGGTGATCTTGCGGCACATGGGCGTCGAGGGAGAAGTTGTAGAACAGAGCGCCTTGCTCGACTTGCCGCGGCCCCATCATCGACTCAGTCTCCTCGTGCGAGACCAAGTGAATCAGCACGAATGCTGCCGTTCAAGCGCCGACTTTTTCAACGAAATCGACCCGAAGCGGCCGTTCCATATCCTCGTCATTGGCCTTCCATGGTCGGACAACAATGTTTGGACAGAACAGAAAACAGGGAGCGATAGCGGTGTCTGGGACCACAATTCTCCGCTCCGCCGAAGAGCGGGACGTACCGGCGCTTGTGCGACTGCTACGGCGCTCGTGGCTCGTTACCTGGGCTCCTGAACTTCCATTCGAGGCCGTCCAGACGTTCGCCACCTTCGATCCCGTGACGCTGCATGTAGAGAACGAATGGCGAAGCTTCGTCGTCGCTGTTCGCGAAGCAGGGTTAGTCGGGGTGATGCAAGTCGAAGGGGATCAGGTCGTAGCTCTACATGTCGACCCGGCTTGCTGGAATGCTGGCGTGGGCTCCGAACTGCTCGATGCTGGTGAGCAGCGCGTCGGGCGCACTCATTCCGTCGCGCGTTTGGAGGTGCGTGGCTTCAATACCCGAGCGCGTGCTTTCTACGCGCGTCGCGGATGGAGAGAGATGCGCCGATATCCCGGCATGGAGTGCGGTTGTCCTGTCGAGAACGTGGAGATGCAGAAGATGGTCAAGGTTTAGGTTCGACTTCCGCTTTCCACCAAACCCGGACCTCCGCATAGGTGTGCAGATAAGCTTCCACCAAAATGTGCCCGACTACCCCAGTTGGCGATATCAATCGGCCAAAGCCCGCGACAAGGTTCAGCACGGTTTTCGAGCGAGGTGCGCCACCGATGTAGACCAAGCCGATTGATGATGCGCGTGCCGAGATGCCTTGATCACATGGACCATCCTGGCCCTTCGCAGGGGTGCGCTGAATGGGTTTTGACCCTAAGTACGGCCCCGTCTACCAGACAAGCGCCTTTGGCCAGACGACGGTGACGCTTCTTGGGCCTGAAGCCAACGAGCTTGTGCTTCTCGATCAGCAGCGGCAGTTCTCGTCGGAATTAGGCTGGGATTTGATCCTGGGGCGGCTGTTTTCGCGCGGCTTGATGTTGCTCGATTTTGACGAGCACCGCCTTCACCGCAAAGCGCTCTCGGTTGCCTTCAAATCAGGGCCGATGCACTCATACCTCGCAGCGCTGGACGCGGGCATCCGCGCTCGTGTTGCGGAATGGCGCTCATCACCAGGATCGATGCAGTTCTACCCGGCGATGAAGCAGCTGACACTCGACCTGGCCGCAACATCGTTCCTAGGCGGAAGCCTCGGCGTCGAAGGCGATCAAATTCTGCAGGATTTTATCGACATGATCACGGCGACGGTAGCTGTCGTGCGCCGCCCACTTCCGGGCACCAAGATGCGGCGGGGGGGCGAAGCGCGGAAGCGCATCGTCGCCTACTTCGAGCGGCAGATACCCATTCGTCGCGAGAAAGGGGGCGAAGATCTTTTCTCGCACCTATGCAGGGCAACACACGCCGACGGCCAATTGCTGTCTCAGCAAGAATCGTCGATCACATGATCTTCCTGATGATGGCCGCGCACGACACGATGACGTCGTCGCTGACATCGCTGGTATGGTTGCTCATCGACAATCCGGGCTGGCAGGAGAAACTGCGCGAGGAGGTTCATTCGCTCGACTTGCGTGGTGACGAGCTGTTGCCGTTCGAGAAGCTCGAGGAGATGCCGCTAACGGAGATGGCGTTCAAAGAAGCGATGCGCATCAATCCGCCGGTGCCCTCAATTCCCCGACGCGCCTTGCTCGAGTTTGAGTTTGGCGGCTTCCGAATCCCGGCGGGTACGCCAATCGCCATCAACCCACTTTTCACTCATCACATGTCGGATCAATGGCCAGACCCGGAACGGTTTGATCCCCTACGCTTTATGAACGAGGCCCAACTCGGCCGCCATCGCTTCGCCTGGCTGCCGTTTAGCGGGGGTGCGCACATGTGCCTCGGTCTTCACTTCGCTTATATGCAGGCCAAGTGCGTCACTCGTCATCTCCTGCAAAATCTGCTGCTATCTGCCATGCCGGGCTATCAACCAATCTGCAAATGTGGCCCATTCCGCGCCAAAGGATGGGCTTCAAATCGAAGTTACGCTGCGGATGGAGGCATCAGTGACCTGACTTATGCATCTGCTGACCCTCCTGCGGCTGGCGTGTTTGCATCAACCGCAGTGACGGATGCCGCCTATGTGTTCTTCAACGCGGCCGTTGCCGGGCGCCGACGCATGGTCGCAGCGAATTGGAGTGCTGTCTGGTATCTGCTGTCAGCTTTCGCGGTCATCAGTTACACGCATAACGCCGCTTATGTAGTGTTCGCAGCAGGGGGTTCTTGGCTTGGTGCTTTCGGCTCGGTGTCGCTCCTCCGGCCCCCACCAACGGCTTCAGCCGTTCGCGAATCCAAGGAGCGGAACACGTGAGGGTGCAGAACGGGCCGACCATCCTAAAGTGTGATGATCCGGCACCCTGCACCGCTTGCCATGAGAACCTCAATTGAAAGACGATATCACGCGCGGCCAGCTTGAGGCCGCGATGCAGGAACGCATTAATAGCGGGGAGCCGTTTCGGCTGAAAGACCTGACTGCCATAGGGCGGTCGATGATCGACGCTCAATACGCCTGGGATAATGGCGCCCATGTTCCCATCAACCGAGTGGCGGAAAAGCTCTGCCAGAAGAACCACAAGTCGGGAAAGATATGGTTTCAGACTGGATGGTGGAGACGCGTCGGAAACATACCCTGATGATGCGGCTCGTCGGCTTTCGCAGGGTCTTGCGCCCTGTGTGCTTCCTTCTTGTCGTGGGAACAGGGGCTTTTTCGCCCGCGCAAGGCCAGACAGCCCCTTTCGCCTATTGGCACCTTTGGACCGGAAATGACGGGAAGAGCCATCTGACGAAATGCGAGATGACGACTTTCGCTCATGCGAGCGCTGGTGAGCAGATGCAAGCCAAACAGTCAGATAAAGCGACGGTCATTCAAAGGGGACGGGCACGAAAACCCACGCGTGCAATGGGTCGTGCCGCTGCAAGGCTCATTTTTCATCAGAGCACAGGATGGCAGCGAAGCAAATTTACCGCCGGGTGCGTTGCTTCTCGGCGAAGATTTGAACACGAAGCCGGATGCCCAGGGGCACAAAGGTCACGTCAGCGCTAACAAGGGCGAAGCTCCACTGGTGCTGCTCATCACGCAACTTGATGTCTCCGCCATAGCCGGCAAGCCATGCCACGTAAAGTGAGGCTGTCGGGCCAACGACCAGCTTGGTCGAATGCCGCTTCGTCTCTACACGCCGTGAGTTGTGTTCCCTCGGTTCGCGTCACGTTGTATCGAGCCTGAAAAAGGATTGGAGCCGGCATGTATGAACAAGAAAACAAAAGATTGCTTCGCTGGATGGCAGGCAAATCGCCCGACATGCGTCACTACGTTGCGATGAATTTAACTGGGACTTTGCGGAGCCTGCTTTGGAGTGGATAGTCTCGTGTAGTGATTGTCATCTGGCTACAGCAGTAGAGATGTTTTGGCTGTCTGATCCGACGGACTTGCTTGGCTTCTCTAATCGAGACGCTGCCGGTAGGCATTCCGATTTATGGGCATTTGACTTTATAAGCGGGATTGTCTTGCGTGCAACGAACAAGTTTTACAACAGCAAATTAATTTCTTACAACATGCAGAAGGAAAGGCTAGATCAAATAAGGGAATACGAGGATACAGAGCAAAATTATCGTCCGCAAGGACTACCCTGGATTGCTCCGGCCTCTTTTCGCATTCAACACCAAATGCTGAACATAGACACCAAATCAATCGAGTCCGGATTTTGGTCTAAAACGCTAGATAGCCTAATGAAGGATTTAGGAACAAGTTGGGGCGAATGTGATTAGCGTTTTGGATAAGTTTGATTTGCTCTGCCGCCTCTGATCGCTGGCCTCGTTGGCCAGCTCGGGTTCGCCTTGCTCGCTGTCCTCGCCTTTCCACTATGGTTCGTGGGCCGGAGGCTCGACACATATCGTCGCGTTACGGTCCTGCTTTACGAACTGAGCGAGGAGGTTCAAGCGGCCCATGCCGGTGTGACCGAGGCATTCGACCTGATGATGAATTGCGCGGGTCAGTGGCGCATTGAGGCAGGCACGGCGGTCACCGACCTGGGGACCTGGAAAAGGCATGCAGGCGCAAGCCACCTCGTCCAAAAGAGCCCAACCATTCTCAATTATTGCCTTCCTGACGCTATCGCCAGCAACATTACGCCGCCTGTGCTACTTGCTGGGGGAAAAGCGATCTACTTCCTTCCCGACGTCGCGTTGATCCATGATGGTGACAAGTTTGGCGCTGTTGGCTACGCCGATTTGTCGATCACATGGCAGGCGTCGAACACAACGGAAGATGGCGACGTTCCCGAAGATGCCGTGGTCGTTGGCTGGACTTGGGAGCATCCGAACAAAGCCGGCGGCCCGGACAGGCGGTACAGTGTGAACCGGCAGCTTCCAATCTGTCGCTATGATGCGATGCACATTGGCAGCGCGAGTGGCATCAACGAACTCTTCGAGTTTTCCTGCCAGGGCGTCGCTGAGGCGTTTGCACTGTCCATCCGATGCCTGCCTCACGAGTCGGTCGAAAAATTGCCGCTGGCGCTCCGCTGACGACCACAGCACCTGCAGAGACTGCCGCTCTAACTTGGTGAAGCGCATTGCCGAGGCGACGGCCAACCCAGTTACCGGGACAGGAATGCTCTTACGATTCCGACCGTGACCGCCGCTTCTTCCTGTGGCAGGTGCCCAACCCCTGGCAGCGCCGCGAGCGTTCCGTGCTGTAACGCCCTCATGTAATCTGCCGCGTTAGAAAACGGGATCATGCCGTCCTTATCGCCCCACATGACCAATGTCGGCGCTGTGATCCGGCGCAGCAACGGGATCAGGTCGAAGTCGAAAGTCGATGCCAGAGTTCGCAAGGCCCTTTCCCACACGAACCCGCCAGGGTCTTCGCCGTGCCGCTTGGATCGGGAACGGCGCTGCCTTGGCGATAGCTATCTTCGTCGCTTCTGGCGCATCAGGGAGGGAACTCAAGCCCTGCACGCCATGGCAGGAGCCGGATAGGTTCATCCATGACGGACGAAATCTGATAATCGAACAGGTCTGCGCAGACCCGCATCTTCCTAAGCACCCGCCCAGGCCCAGGCATTATGGCCCTTTCCAACTTTGGGGTAGCGGCACGTTTTAACGTGTAGCGCCGCGCGAAGCGGGCCGCCGCCTGCCGCGCCGAAACGCCGGAGGCCGCTGCTCTGCTCACGCGACCGCGCAGGTCGCCGCTATAGGCCTGAACCATCGTCACCTTCCGACTCATCAAGGCGATGGAATCAGGAAGCCGAACCAGAGGGAATCCCTACGAGTCGGCGTTCAGCGAAAACGCTCTAGGCGGCGCCACCAAGCACGCGGTAGACCTGCATGCGGCTACAGCCGACCGCTATGGCAATCGCCGCCACGCTCTCGCCAGCCGCCTTGCGGGAGAGCACTGCCGAACGGTCGATGCGCCGCTTGCCGCCAACATATCGGCCCTCCGCTTTCGCTCGCTCGATGCCCTCACGTTGACGCTCTTTGATGAAGCGTCGTTCCATTTGCGCGACCATGCCGAGCACCGTCAGCACGATATGCCCCATGTCGCCCCGCGTGCTGACGTGCGGATCGAGCACCGTCACCGAGGCCCCGCGCTGTTCGCAGTCATGCAGTATGTTGAGCACGTCGCGGGTGTCACGTCCGAGTCGGTCGAGGCGCATGACGACCAGCTCATCACCGGCGCGAAGGAACTGCAGTACCGAAGCCAGCTCGGCCCGGCTTTCGCGGCTGGCCCCGGAAACCTTCTCTGAGCGGATGATCGAGCAGCCTTCAGCCGTCAGCCGAGCAATCTGACCGTTGAGGTCTTGGTCGAGGGTGCTGACCCTCGCATAACCGACTTTAGCCACTTGTCACCTCAGGGCTTAAAAGCCGAGGCTCGCATGGCACAAATAGCCGCCGTCAACCCTGATGTGACGATCCGAAGCGCGCTCGAAGTGACAGCACACCAAGGTATACCCTGATGTCACAGCGAAGCTATCGACCCCTAAGCGGTTCGGTTACGCATTCGAGCCCTCGCCGTCCGCTGACGGACACGTAGCAAGGGAGGGTGGATCGCTCGTACGCCCTACGCTACCTTGCCCGAAAGGGAACGGACAACCATGACGGACGTCATCTGGGGCTCAACCAAGAAGCCCGTAACCAGTCAGCACCTTGCCGAGCGCATCTCTACGACATTTCCGGGCGCGGGGGTAATGTATGTCGGGTACCCTCTCCTGTCCGGATCCGAGGGCGTTAATTCCGTTGACGCTCTTTGGGTGAGTCCCGGACACGGCGTTGTCATATTTCAAATCATAGAAGGCACAGACTGCGATGGATTTGAGGAATTCCAGGATGAGCTTGCCAATACGTTGGAAACTCGTTTTAGGACACATAAGAATCTGATGAACGGTCGGAGCCTTCTAGCAACGCCTAATGTGATTACATTACGCGCCGCGTGCGCGGCCGCTCGAGTCCACTTCGCAATACCGCATCGTCAACGATGAGACACTCGTTGAAACCATAAATGACCTAACCTGGGATCGGCCTGATTTATATGAGACTGCGCACTCTGTAATACAGACGATCTCGTCGATCAGGCGTGGAAAACGAAGGCGCAAGACATCAGGGGCCCAATCTCGGGGAGCAATATTGAAGCGGCTGGAGGAATCCATAGCGAACCTCGACGCTCTTCAAAGTCGCGCCGTCATCGAGACCGTCCAAGGCGTCCAGCGAATAAGGGGACTCGCTGGTTCTGGAAAGACTATCATTCTCGCTCTGAAAGCTGCATATCTTCATATTCAACATCCAGAGTGGAAGATCGCAGTCACATTCAATACTCGGTCTCTGAAAGCTCAATTTAAGCGCCTGATCGAAACCTTTGTTTTCGAACAAACAGGCGATGCTCCCGACTGGGAGAAATTGCAGGTCATCAACGCTTGGGGCGGCCCCGGGAATATCGACCGAACGGGTATTTATTATCAGTTTTCTCAGGCTAACGGCGTGGAGTTTTGGGATTTTCGTTTAGCTAGAGAACGCTTCTCCACTCAAAACGCTTTCCAGGGTGTTGTGGAAAGAGCCTTAGCAGAAGCAAAAGAATTCCCACCAATCTTTGAAGCCCTGTTGATTGACGAAGCCCAGGATTTTCATCCCAACTTTCTCCGTTTGTGTTACAATTCCCTGGGCTCAGAGAAGCGTCTAGTTTATGCATACGATGAATTGCAATCATTGACTGATAGTAGTCTGCCTCCGCCTCAGGAGTTATTTGGCGTCAACGCCGCGGGCCAACCCAATGTGATTTTCGAAGAGCCCGCTCCGGGTAAGCCTAGCCAAGACATTATTCTGGAAAAGTGCTATCGGAATTCGGGTCCGGTTTTGGCCACTGCCCATGCGCTAGGTTTTGGTATTTACCGCGACGCCGATCCGAAGACCGGCACCGGTCTCATTCAGATGTTCGACCGGGCCGAACTTTGGCAAGACGTGGGCTACGTGGTCAGAAATGGAACCCTAGAAGATAATCGCAATGTTACTCTCGCGCGGAACCGGAATCCAGCCCGCCTTTTCTCGAAATCCCCAAAGAGGTGGATCGCCTTCTTGAGTTTATTATTTGCGGCTCTGAGGCAGAGCAGACAGAATATCTTGCCAGCCAGATCGAGAAAAATATCCTGACCGACGAGCTAGGCTATGACGACATCATTGTTATAAATCCGGATCCGCTATCCACAGTAAAACAGGTTGCCGGCGCTCGTCGCAGGTTGTTCGAAAAGGGCATTCAATCCCATGTTGCCGGTGTTGATACATCGTCTGACGTGTTTTTCAAGGGCGAAGGAGCTCGGTTGCCTTTACGGGCATATTCAGAGCAAAAGGCAATGAAGCGGGCATGGTGTACGTTATGAACGCGCAGGACTGTTATGGCGGCTCATACAACGCGGGACGTGTAAGAAATCAGCTATTTACTGCGATTACGAGAAGCAAGGCTTGGGTGAAAGTTATTGGAATTGGCCCCAAAATGAACAGTCTAAAGATCGAATATGAACGTGTAGAGCGTCAAGGCTACGAGCTTACATTTGTGTATCCTGATGCAGAAACACGTAAGCAGCTGCGGGTTGTAAACCGCGACATCACGGCAGCTGAACAGAAATCAATCAAAGGAGCAGCCACTAACCTTGCCCGTTTAGTATCCGATATCGCTGCGGGTAAAGTGCTTCTGGAAGACCTGCCAGCAGAGGATGTCGAAACGTTGCGCGCTTTGCTCGCGAAAGGAGCCAAAGCGTGAAGCCAGAAGATATATTTACTTCTCTTCAATCGTTGATTGCAGACTTGATTGGTGCGGGAATCTGCATAGACCAAAACTTTCCCGTCTTCGAAAGGCTCGGCAGGGCCAACGAAATACATTTCGGAAAGACCGTCGATTTGTCGATTACTCTTAAAAATATACCTTACGACGAGGCTTATCAGGTACTCAGGCGCAACAGAGCATTTAGTCTGTGCTTGATAGATGGCGCTATTATACAAGTATTGTATAAATTCCTAGATGGCAAAATTACTCGCCACAAGTTGGCCTTCTTTCCTTCTCCGGATCTTCTCGAGTACCAAAACAACAGCGAAATATATGAATTGGATGAGCTTTACGGCGATGTCGTCGATAGAAATATTGTAACCGTACCGCTTCGTTTTGACTTTGATCCGTCCGCGGGAGTAGACTACGAACACCCCGTTTCCCATCTCACTATAGGGCAATACAAGAACTGCAGAATCCCAGTGTCAGCGGCTGTCAGTCCCTTCATATTCTTAAATTTTCTGCTCCGATCATTTTATAACACCCCTTTTCGCAAATTCTGCAGCGAAATTACCGGTGACGCTGCTGCATTTGAAGAGACCATCACCGTGCGTGAGCGACAGCACATGCATCTGCATGTTGGATGCTAATTCTCGGTGCGGGTCGTTCGGGCCCGTGTGCGACGCCTTTGTCAGCCAGCAAACAGCTGCCGCTGACTAGGGCGCTCCCTATGCCATTCCATCGCATCGTCTTCGATAAGGGGCACGTCGATACCGGGTATCTCTTCCAGGGCCTTGCCCGCGATGCCTTGCAGATCGCCATAAAGCCCAGACGAGCTTTCGAGAACGCTCCTGATCTGCTCCTCGCGTTTCGCCCAGTTACGCGTCATGAACTTGCGCTCCTTGTTGAGATCATCCTGCATCTCGGAGAATTTCTCGACAATTGCCTCAACCCGATGACGGAACCGGGGGCCTGTCAGATAGCCATAGACAAGCTCCATCTTGGACTGCTGGCCCTCGCCCGCTTGTCGAGCTGTGGCAAGTTCGATGAGGTAATGGCGCAACGCGACGGCGACTGGGATCGCGCACCGCGGCTCAGCGACCCAGACACCCTCAATCTGATCGAAGGTGTGGACGCCCTTCGGCAGCACACTTGAAACGATGAGGGCGACGTCGGCTTTCGCTTTGCGCTGATCGTCGCGCAGCTTTGCAAGCCAGCCATCGGTCCAATTCTTCGTGCGCTTCGACTCCCAGAGGATGGTGCCGCAGAGCTGGTTTTGGGCACCCATCACGCGTTGTACGACGTCGCCACCGAACTCGCCCTTGGGAACTGGCTCAATGACATCGCGCGGAAACTTCACCCGCAGGTTGGCTTCCAGTTCCAATTCGAGTACTTCGCCTTGCAACTGCTGGGATCCTTGCTCGGCCTTCCGGCGTAGCTCCTCGATCTGACGCTGCATCGAAGCGATTTGCTCTTCCTTTTCCGCGACACGAAGCTTCAGCCCGTCCTCGGCCTCAAGCTTCGCCTTTTCGCGGACGCTTCCAAGCGACTCTTGCACTCGCTTTTCGATGGTAAGGTCCATCTCGCGATGCGCATCGTCCAACTCGCGCTTCTTGCGCATAAGTTCGGCTTGCGCTTTTTGTGCCTCCGCCAGCTTCTCGTCTCTTTGTTGAAGGACAAGCTGCAGTTCGGCCAGCTCCTGAGCCTTTTGGTCAAGGTCGCTCGAAACGAGCCGCCGCGCTTTTTCGGCTTCCTCGGAGGAGATGCGCTTCCGCTCGCTTTGGACCTTGTCGGCGACTTCCTCCTCGATGCTCGCCTTCTGTTGGTCGAGGGCCTCTAGGCCGCTTCTGACCGCGGCTTCGCGCTGCGAGATTTCACGATCTTTGGCTGCCATTGCGGCCTCGTGCTGCTTGCGCGTTGCCGCTATCAGCGGCGCTGCCAACGACTCCGTCAGATGAATATCAGTTTGGCAGCTCGGGCAGGTGATTGTCGGTTCATTCATGACATCAAATCTTGCGCTGGTTGCAAACCTGGGACTGCTCACCTTAGCGAAGGTTCGCGCATTGTTCACCCCTGGCGCCGACCCATATTTTGTTGTCCCCAGATTGAAATCATCCGGACGGCGTCACTTTCAGCCGAAGCTGATCGCATTGTTCGGACCACCATGCCGCCATTCGCTTCCGTTCGTCCCAATGTTCTCCACGGGCGTAAGCGCGGCGAGCTGACTTTTCCTCCTCGTGAGCCAGCGCCCGTTCGATGGCATCCGCGCTCCAAAGCCTGCTCTCATTCGCCATGGTGCTGAACGAGGCGCGAAAGCCATGCGCGGTCGCATGATCGGACGCGTAGCCCATTCGGCGAAGGGCTGCGTTGAAGGTGTTTTCGCTTAGGCACCGCGAAGCGCTGCGCAGGGAAGGGAAGGCGAGGGGGGTCGCGTGCGTTCGCTTCGTTTCCAAATCGGACAGGATCTCTATCGCGGCCCGGCTGAGCGGCACTCGGTGCGGCCGGCGCATCTTCATTCTCGCGGCGGGCACTGTCCATACAGCCCCGTCAAGATCAAACTCGGCCCATTCGGCCAGCCGCAGCTCGCCGGGGCGCGGATATAGAAGAGCGAGCAGCTTGAGGCCGGCAACCACCTCTGGCGTGCCATCATAGGCCCAAATGGCGCGAAGCAGGCCGCCGAAAGCGGCCGGGTCGATAATGGCCGCCCGCGACTTGACGGTGGGCCGGGTCAGCGCCCCGCGAAGCGCGGAAGTCGGGTCATTTTCCGCGCGCGCCGTCGCTATCGCGTATCGAAAGATCGAACCGACGGTCGAGCGGGTTTTCCGCGCCGTTTCGTATCTGCCACGCGCTTCGATGGTTCGCAGCACATCCAAAACCTGCGCGGCGGTGATCGACCGAACGTCCAGCTCGCCCAACGCGGGGAGCACGAATGTCAGGTACCATTCGATCTTCTCGAGCGTAGCCGGCGCCCGGCCTTCGCGCGTCAGTTTGGCCTGATACTCCTCGGCAATCTCTTTGAAGGTGTTGGCGACCGCGGCGAGTACGGCCTGTCGAGCATCGGCCTTTGCCTGCCCGGGATCCTCGCCAGCAAGCAGGCTTCGCCGGGCCGCGTCGCGAGCATCGCGCGCTTCCCGAAGGCCAAGAAGCGGGTAGGGACCAAACGACAAAAGCTTCTCTTTGCCGCCGAACCGGTACTTTAGGCGCCAGAGCTTCCCACCCTGCGGTGTGACAAAGAGGAAGAGGCCGTGCGCGTCAAAGAGCTTGCGCGGCTTGTCGTCGGCGCGGGCGTTGCGAACAGCTACCTCGGTGAGCGGCATTGGGGGTATCGAAAATCGACCGGAGGGATCATACCCCTGCCCATACCCCCAATCGTCCTGGATGTCACCGGCTGGCAAAAGACCGTATCGGACGAAATTGCGGGCTAAGTACCTGTTTCAAAACCGATAAGCGCACTGCGCCGGACCGTATCGGACATCGTATTGGTGGCCTCTCCGGGACTCGAACCCGAACGCCTTTTGGGCTCGGCATTTTAAGTGCCGTGCGTCTACCTGTTCCGCCAAGAGGCCTCGGCGCGGGTCTTTTCCACGTAGATCCCGCGCCTGGCAATTGCCGTCTCGTCAAACGACGATCTTAGGCGGCCATGCCCTCGATGATCTTGGCGAGCAGCGACATCAGCCGGGGCTTCGAGGCGCCGACGAGGCGGTCGAGCTCGGCTTCGTGCTCGTCGGCGCGGGTGCGGAGCCGGTCGAGCGTGCGCTCGCCCTTCTTCGTCAGCGAGAGCGTGACGCTGCGGCGGTCGTGCGCGGACGGCTTGCGCGAGATGAAGCCGTTCTTCTGAAGGTCCTTGATGAGCGGGCTCACCGTCGACTTGTCGCGGGCGATCGCGCGGCCGAGCGCGCTTTGCGAGATGCCGGGGTTGAGATGGATGATCGCCAGCGCGGGGAAGCGGCCGGGCTTGATCAGGTCCTTGTCGCGATGACGCGAGAAAGTGCGGTAGGACGCGTCCTGCGCGAGGCGCAGATGGAAGCCGACGAAATCGGACAGGAAGCCGATCTGGACATCGTGGGCCTCGGGCTTGGCCTCTTTCGTTCGGGATGCGACCATCGCCGCCGACGTCTTCGTTGCCGGCTTCGCTGTCGTCCGGGTCGTTGCTCGCGCCGTCGGCTTAACCGTCGCGGCCTTCCCGACTTTCTTCCGCGTCCCTTGGGCCATTGCGCCTTCTCCCTTGCAACCCGAGCTTGACCCCGCGAGCCATCTCGTTATGGTCGAGCCGGAAATCGATTTGATTTCCAAGCCTTCCAAGTTTGACTTCAAACGGAAGTTTTCCCGTTTCGCAAGCGAAACGTTGTGGAAGCACTCGGCCATTCCTCACTTTCTTCGCTTTCGACTGCTCTGGGCGATAGGTTGATACTTGCCCATTATACTTTCGTAGGATTATGGACCTCCTCCACCATGATCCGCCGATGACTCTCCCGACCGCCGCAGACGCCCCTCACGCAACGCAAGTCGAACCCGCAATCGCCGGCAATCCGTTTGTCGGCGCGCGGCGCGCGCTCGCCGCGAGCCTCGTCGGCACCGCCATCGAGTTCTACGATTTCTATGTGTATGCGACGGCGGCCTCGCTGGTTCTCGGCGCGAGCTTCTTTCCCGCGTCGTCACCGTCCGCGCGACTGCTCGCGGCCTACGGCAGCTTCGGCCTCGCCTTCGTCGCGCGTCCGCTCGGTGCGATCGTCTTCGGCCATTTCGGCGATCGCATCGGCCGCAAGTCGACGCTCGTCGCCTCGCTCGTCACGATGGGCGCATCGACTGTACTGATCGGTATGCTTCCAACCTACCAGTCGATCGGCTGGTGGGCGCCGCTGCTGCTTTGCCTGCTGCGGTTCGGCCAGGGGTTCGGGCTCGGCGGCGAATGGGGCGGTGCCGCGCTGCTCGCCGTCGAGAACGCGCCCGCGGGCTATCGCGCGCGCTTCGGCATGTTCCCGCAGCTCGGCGCGCCGGTTGGCTTCATCGCCGCCAACGGCTTCTTTCTCGTGCTCGGCGTCGCGCTCACGCCGGCGCAATTCGAGAGCTGGGGCTGGCGGCTGCCGTTCCTCGCCAGCGTGCTGCTGGTCGGGATCGTCCTTTGGGTGCGCCTGCGGCTCGCCGAGACGCCGGCCTTCGCCAGGGCGCTCGCGGCGGAGCCGCCGCCGTCGGTGCCGCTGAGCGAGGTGCTCCGCGAGCATCCGGCCGCAGCGATCGCCGGCACGTTCGCGGTCGTCGTCTGTTTCGCGCTCTTCTATCTCACCACGGCCTTCGCGCTCGGCTACGGCACCGGCACGCTGCATTACGATCGGCGCACCTTCCTCGGCGTGCAGATCGTCGCGATCCTCGGCCTTGCAATCGGCATCTTCGTCGCCGGCGCGTGGTCCGATCGCACAAGCCCGCGCCGCGTGCTGGTCATCGGCTGCCTTGCGTCGGTGGTGCTCGCGGCGGCGCTGGCGCCGATGCTCGGCAGCGGCTCGTTGCCGATCGTGGGACTCTATCTGACGCTCGCGCTGTTCACGATGGGCTTCGTCTACGGGCCGCTCGGCGCCTTCCTGCCGTCTCTCTTTCCCGCGCGCGTGCGCTACACGGGCGCGTCGCTCGCCTTCAACCTCGGCGGCATTCTCGGCGGCGGCCTCGCGCCGTTCGCCGCGCAGGCGCTCGCCGATCGCGGCGGTCTGGGATTGGTCGGCGTCTATCTCGCAACCGCCGCAGCAATGAGCCTCTGCGGCCTCCTGGCGACGCGCAATCTCGAGGCTCCTACCCCTTTGCAAGGTTTGTAATGACTCGACTTTCGACAGAGGCCCTGATGCAAAGTGATCTTGCTGTTGTGGCTTTCGGGCTATACCGTCACGCCGCGCGTTTCCGACGATCCCCCGACCACCAAAGGCGGCACCAGACCCGTCTTTTCGTCGTGACGGCGCGAAAGACTAAGAGGAGACGTCATGAACAAGCCAGAATTTCTCGGCGCGACCAACAAGCCCCCGTTCCAGGCCCGCTACGGCAACTTCATCGGCGGCAAGTTCGTCGAGCCCGTAGACGGCCGCTATTTCGAGAACACGTCGCCGATCACCGGCCAGGTCATCTGCGAGTGCGCCCGCTCGACCGCCGCTGACATCGACAAGGCGCTCGACGCCGCCCACGCGGCCAAGGACGCCTGGGGCAAGACCGCTCCGGCCGCCCGCGCCGCCGTGCTCCTGAAGATCGCCGATCGGATGGAAGAGCACCTCGACACCATCGCCCTCGCCGAGACGTGGGACAACGGCAAGCCGATCCGCGAGACGATGGCCGCCGACATCCCGCTGGCGATCGACCATTGGCGTTATTTCGCCGGCTGCCTGCGTGCGCAGGAAGGTGCGCTGTCGGAGATCGACGACGACACCGTCGCCTACCACTTCCATGAGCCGCTCGGCGTCGTCGGCCAGATCATCCCCTGGAACTTCCCGATCCTCATGGCGGTCTGGAAGCTCGCGCCGGCGATCGCCGCCGGTAACTGCGTCGTGCTGAAGCCGGCCGAGCAGACCCCGGCCTCGATCATGGTCGTCGCCGAGCTCATCGCCGACCTGCTGCCGCCGGGCGTGCTCAACATCGTCAACGGCTTCGGCCTCGAGGCCGGCAAGCCGCTCGCCTCGTCGAACCGCATCGCCAAGATCGCCTTCACCGGCGAGACGACGACCGGCCGTCTGATCATGCAGTACGCCTCGCAGAACCTGATCCCCGTCACGCTGGAGCTGGGCGGCAAGTCGCCGAACATCTTCTTCGCCGACGTGGCGCAGGAAGACGACGACTTCCTCGACAAGGCGCTCGAGGGCTTCACGATGTTCGCGCTCAACCAGGGCGAGGTCTGCACCTGCCCGTCGCGCGCGCTCGTCCATGAGTCGATCTACGATCGCTTCATCGAGAAGGCGGTCAAGCGCGTCGAGGCGATCAAGCAGGGCTCCCCGTTCGATCCCGCCACCATGATCGGTGCGCAGGCCTCGTCCGAGCAGCTCGACAAGATCCTGAGCTACGTCGACATCGGCAAGCAGGAAGGCGCCAAGGTTCTCACCGGCGGTGCGCGCGCCCAGCACGGCGGCGAGTTCGACGGCGGCTACTTCATGCAGCCGACGGTCTTCCAGGGTAACAACAAGATGCGCATCTTCCAGGAGGAGATCTTCGGGCCGGTTCTTTCGGTCACGACGTTCAAGACCGACGAAGAGGCGCTCGAGATCGCCAACGACACGCTGTACGGCCTCGGCGCCGGCGTGTGGACGCGTAACGGCACCCGCGCCTACCGCTTCGGCCGCGCCATCCAGGCCGGTCGTGTGTGGACGAACTGCTACCATGCCTACCCCGCCCATGCGGCGTTCGGTGGCTACAAGCAGTCCGGCATCGGTCGCGAGACCCACAAGATGATGCTCGATCATTACCAGCAGACCAAGAACATGCTGGTCAGCTACAGCGCAAAGAAGCTCGGCTTCTTCTGATCGTCACAGACAACGGAACCGGCGCCCACGGGCGCCGGTTTCCCCTCTCGATGGGCTGCCCCAGGGCAGCTTTTTTTATTTTGGAAGAGGTGTCGAGATGCAGGAAGAAGAAGTCGTCCGGGTCAAGGCGACGCCGGAAGCGGTCGACCTGATCAACCTGCTGCGTAGCGAGCACGGCGACGTGCTGTTCCACCAGTCGGGCGGCTGCTGCGACGGCTCCGCGCCGATGTGCTACCCGACCGGCGATTACATGGTCGGTGACGACGACGTGCACCTCGGCACGATAGGGGGCGCCGAAGTCTATATCTCGAGCTCGCAGTTCGCATATTGGCAGCACACGCAGCTGATCATCGACGTGGTGCCGGGCCGCGGTGGCATGTTCTCGCTCGAGAACGGCAGCGGCAAGCGCTTCCTGACGCGCGGTCGCGTGTTCACCGACGAGGAAGTTGCGGCGCTGAAGCCGGCGGTTCGCTACGGCAAGGTCCCGGCTCCCGCGGCGGCGCACTGAGCCAGGACTGACTGTAAGACGTGCCCGGGCCTGCGCGATCCGCGCAGGCCCGGGGGCTTTGCAAATCAGCAGGGCGTGGCGACGCCGATCGGCCCGACGCGGACGCCGCAGCCCGGACGACGCACGATGACGGCCGGACGGCGCACTATTACGGCCGGACGCTCGACGACGACGGCGCCGATACGGCGGCAGCGGCCGGCCGGGCCGCGGGCGAAGCCGGGGCCGCAGCCTTCGGCGACATAGGTGAGCTGCGGCGACGGCGACGAAGCGCCAGCCGAGACGCCAGCCGGCATCGCGTTGGCCCCGAGACCGACGAACGACAGCGCGGCCGCGGCGGTCAGGGTCATGATCGTTGAGCGCATAAATCCTCCAGGTTTTGTGTCGGCCTTGCGGCCTTCACCCGGGACTCCTCCCTCGGGCGGGGCTGTCTTGCCCGTTCCGGCGCTGTGGGGCAACCCGGCCAGGGGTCTGAGGAACTTAATCTGAGGGCCTTTGGCGGCCGGTCAGCGCGCCAGCCCGGGCAGCAGCGTCCGCAGGCTCGTCACGATCATCTCCATGGCGATCGCCGCCAGAATCATCCCCATCAGCCGGCGCGCGATGGCGATCGCGTTCTGCGACAGATATTGGCCGACCAGAGGGGCTGAGAAGAGCGACGCCCCGAGCAGGGCCAGGAAGGCGATCAACCCCAGGGCGAGCTCGAGAACCATGCCGTCCTTGCGGGCGCTCGCCGCGAAGATGATCAGGGTCGCGATCGTGCCGGGGCCAACGAGGAGCGGCACCGTCAGGGGATAGATCGCGACGCTCGTCGGGTCGATGTCCTCGGTCTGCTCCTTCTCCGCCGGGGTCCGGGCATGCGCGTGGCTCGCCGTCCCCTGCAGCATCGACAACGCGATGAGCAGAACTATCAGTCCGCCGGCGAGGCGGAAATCGTCGACGCTGATGCCGAAAAATCCGAGGATCGCCTCGCCCGCGACCGCGGAGACGACGCAGCCGACCGCGACCCCGATGGTTGCGGTGATCGCCACCTTGCGCTGCGCCTCGCGCGAGGCGCCTTCGGTGAGCGAGAGGAAGACCGGGATGTTGGCGATCGGGTTCATGATCGCGAACAGCGCCGCGAAGACCTTGATCACGAAAGCGACGTCGAACGACACCAGCACCCCTCTTTTCGTGCGTCAGAAGGCGCCAGCCGCCTACCCGCAGGTGGCACCAATGTCACGCCTTTGTCGAGCGGCTGCGATCCCGCCGCCGCGCCGGGCCTGCTCGCTTGCGGAGCGCGTGAGGCGGTGAGACAAGCGGGTCTCCGACGCCCTCAAGGATGACCGATGCGCCCGTTCCGCCTCGTCCTGCTCGCCCTCGCCGCCGCGCTCCCGCTCGCTGCCGCCGCACCCGCCATGGCGCAAGGCGGATCGAGCGAGCTGCGCTGCACGCAGGCCGGCGGTTTCGGCTTTATCGTCGCCTCGGATCGCAAGGTCGCCTGCACCTATTATCGGCAGGACGGAGCGGTGGAGTTCTATACGGGCACGTTCAGTCGCGTCGGCCTCGACCTCGGCCCAACCAATGCCGTGCGGCTGGCCTTCCTGGTCAGCGTGCCGGGACCGATCACCACCGGCGCCCTTTCCGGCGGCTTCGGGGGCGCCGGCGTCCAGGTGACGCTCGGCAGCGGCTTCGGCGCCGACGCCCTGGTCGGCGGTGCGGCGGGTCACGCGATCCTGACGCCGGTCGCGAACGTGAGCCTCACGGGGCTCAACGGGAACGGCGGCCTTGGCGTCCTGCGGCTCGAATATCGCGGCATGGAACGGTGGCGCTATCGCTGACGGCCGAACGTCGGGGCGTCGATAAGGGCGCCGATCGTCCTATCTGTGGGTCTTCGACCGCTTGAAGCGGCGCGCCTTCCACTATCGGAAGGCTGGCGACAACGGAGATCCAAGACATGAAGGCCCTGCGCATCGACAAGACCGAGGACGGCACCAAGGCCGCGATCGTCGATTTCGACGAGGCGGAGCTGATGCCGGGCAACGTCACGGTGCGCGTCTCGCATTCCACGGTTAACTACAAGGATGGGCTCGCCATCACCGGAAAGAACCCGGTCGTGCGCGTCTCGCCGATGATCGGCGGCATCGATTTCGCCGGCACCGTCGAGGCGTCGGAGGACCCGAGCCTCAAGCCGGGCGACCGGGTCGTCTGCAATGGCTGGGGCCTCTCCGAGACGCATTTCGGCGGCTATGCCGAGAAGGCGCGCGTCAAGGGCGAGTGGCTGGTCAAGCTGCCCGACGCGATCTCCGAGGCCGACGCGATGGCGGTTGGTACCGCGGGCTACACCGCGATGCTGTCGGTGCTGGCCATCGAGGCCCACGGGGTGACGCCGAAGGATGGTCCGGCGATCGTCACCGGCGCGGCCGGCGGCGTCGGTTCGTTCGCCACGATGCTGCTCGCCAAGGCCGGCTGGCATGTCATCGCCTCGACCGGCCGGGCGGCGGAGGCCGATTATCTGAAGGAGCTCGGCGCGGCCGAGATCATCGACCGGTCCGAATTGTCCGAAAAGGGCAAGCCGTTCGGCAAGGAGCGCTGGGCCGCGGGCGTCGACTCGGTCGGCTCGATGACCCTCGCCAATGTGTTGGCGCAGACGAAGCGCAGCGGTGCGATCGCGTCCTGCGGCCTTGCCGGCGGCATGGACCTGCCGACCTCCGTCGCGCCGTTCATCCTGCGCGGCGTCGCGTTGCTCGGCATCGACAGCGTCTACCGGCCGCACGCGCAGCGCGAGAAGGCATGGGCGCGGCTCGCGACCGATCTCGACAGGGGCAAGCTCGCGCAGGTGACGCGCACGATCCCATTCGGCGAGGTGATCGAAACCGCGCACGCAATCATCGACGGCAAGATCCGCGGCCGCGTCATCGTGACCGTTCCCTGACCGGAACGCCGCTGTCCGCAAGCCCATTCGAGTCGCGTCGACAGGAGGACGCGATGGCGAAGAAGGCGGACGTCTCGAAGGGTGATGCGGTCACTTACAAGTGGGGCAAGGGCACCGTCGAAGGCGAGGTGACAAAGGTCCACACGGACGATGTCGAGAAGACGCTGAAGGGCAGCAAGGTGAAGCGCAACGCTTCGGACGCGAAGCCAGCGGTCGAGGTCGAGACCGAGAAGGGCGCTAAGGTGCTGAAGTCGACCACCGAGGTGAAGGTCAAGTAGCTCGGCTCTTCATCTTGGCGCCGCTGCGCGACGCAGCCGGTCGGCGATCGCCGCGCCGAGCCCGTGCGCGGGGATCGGCGCGACGGCGATGCACGCAGGTCCGCGCGCGTCGAGGCGCCGTAGGAAGGCGTAGAGGTTGGCCGCCGCCTCGCGGAGGTCACCGCGCGGCGAGAGGTCGAGCGTGGCGCCGGGCAGGGCGGCGGCGAAATCGAGCCCCAAGTCGGCCGCCTCAAGCGCCGTCGCGTCGAGCCGCAGCCGCGCGTTCGGCGCGTAATGCGAGGCGAGCATGCCCGGCGCGGTGATGCCGGGACCAGCAGGGGCGAGCGAGCTGCCGAGGATCGCCTCGATCTCCTCGCGCGCGAGGCCGCCCGGCCGCAGCAGCACCGGCACGTTGTCGTCGAAGCCGACGATGGTCGACTCGACACCGACAGGGCAGGGGCCGCCGTCGACCACCAGGTCGACCGCATCGCCGAGGTCCGCCATGACGTCAGCGGCCATCGTCGGGCTGAGCCTCCCCGAGCGATTGGCCGACGGCGCGGCGACCGGCCGACCGACGCCGCGCAGCAGCGCCAGCGCGAGCGGATGCGACGGCACCCGCAGGCCGACGCTTGCCAATCCGGCACAGGCGAGATCGCAGACGGCGGCGCCCGGCTGGCGCGGTACGACGAGCGTGAGCGGGCCCGGCCAGAAGCGTGCGGCGAGACGAAAAGCGGCCGGAGGGAGCTCGCCCTCTGCCGCCGCCGCTTCGAGCGACGCGACATGCGCGATCAGCGGATTGAAAAGCGGCCGCCCCTTGGCCGCGAAGATGCGGGCGACCGCGTCGGGCGACGTCGCGTCGGCGCCGAGCCCGTAGACGGTCTCGGTCGGAAAGGCGACGAGGCGCCCGTCGCGGATCAACTGGGCGGCGCCGGGGATGTCAGGGTCGATCGCGGTCACGTCGCAGCCGGTGCGCCGCGCCGCAGGCGAAGTCAATCGCGGGTCAGGGCGTAATCGTCAGCGCCGACGGCGCGAGCTTGGCGATCAGCAGGTCGGTGCGTTTCTGCACGACGTCGCCGGATACGAGCTCGCCGTGGTTGACGAGCATGGTCGCCTGATCGAGCACATCGCGGATGCTGGAGCCCGCGCGCTCGCAGAGTGCGGCCAGTGCGACTGGATCGCTCTCGCCCTTGAACTGCTTGCGGACCGCGGCGACGGCGCCGGTGGCGCGGCGGTCGAGCTCGGCGACAACTGATTCGAAGCTCTGGCGGAAGCGCGAATCAAGCCGGTCGTAGGCCTCGAGCGCGGTGCCGCGACCCGGCAGGATCGACCGCTTGAAGTAGTCGCGATACGAGGTCGGGCGCCAGCGCTGGATGTCCTCGAACAGCTCCGGCATCGTCGGCAGCTGCTCGACGAGCATCACGATCTCGTTGAAAAGGTTAAGGTAATCGTTAGCGAGGCCCGAGGCGGGATTGATCAGCGCCTCCGCGCGCTTGACGCGCGAGCCGGAGAGCAGCGGCGATGCCGCTTGGACCGCTTCACGTTCCTGTTCGGAGAGAAAGCTCATGTGGGGACCGGACTCGCCTGCGTCGTTCGGATAGCACGCCAGCCGCTAACAAACGGTTCAAGCGCCTATTAAATTCGGATGACGTAACCGCTTTAGAGACCGCCCTGGAGAGCAGCCTGCAGAGGGTCAACGAGATGGGCCGGCTGCAGAGCGCTGATGATGGCGGCCGCAAAAAGAATGGCGAGGACAGTTGCGATGGCGAGCGAGGCCAGGGTCGACGGCGAGCGCACCGGCGCAAAGCCAATCCGCCAAGCCTGTGATCGGGGCATCGTCCTGAGCATTTTAGCGCCACTTGTGAGCATATCTGCATCAGATGGCGCCTGTTTCTTGATCTGTCACGCCCGCCGATCGGCAGGGGCCGGCTGGACGCCTTCGCGCCGGGCCCGATAAAGGCGCGATGAGCGGGCGCTTCGCCATCACCCTGTCGCCGGCGGCCATGCGCAGCCTGTTCGGCTTCGTCGAGGCGCCGGACTTTCCGCCGCGCCACAACATCGCGCCGACGCAGCCGATCCCGATCGTCCGCGCCGAGACCCGAGACGGCATGACGACCCGGCATTTCCGGCTGGTGCGCTGGGGCTTCCTGCCCGGCTTCGTGAAAGACCCGAAGGGGTTTCCGCTCCTCTTCAACGCCCGCGCCGAGGGGCTCGCCGAAAAGGCGAGCTTCAAAAACGCGCTGCGCCGGCGCCGCTGCCTCGTGCCGGCGGACGCCTTCTACGAATGGCAGCGCTTCGGCCAGGGGCGGTCGGCGCGATCGCAGCCGTTCATCGCGCGCCGCACCGACGGCACGACCATGGCGCTCGCCGGTCTGTGGGAGACGTGGATGGGCCCGAACGGCGAGGAGGTCGATACCGCCTGCATCGTCACGACGGCGGCCAACGGCGTCTCGACGGCGATCCATCCGCGGTTGCCCGTCGTGATCGAGCCGGCCGAATTCGCGCTTTGGCTCGATCCCGACGAGCAAACCGCCGACGCGGCCTGCGCGCTGCTGCAGCCGGCGGCCGACGAGGTGCTCTGCTTCGCGCCGATCGGCGACGCCGTGAACAAGGCCGGAATCGACGCGCCCGAAATCATGATCCCGGTGGGCCCGGTTATCTCGGCCGGCCCACGGCCACCGCCGCCGGGGACGCAACTCGACCTGATCTGAGAAGGGGCGCTCCGGTCGTCGTCCGTACGGGATCGTTCGGGCTGGAACGAACGCGACGGCCGCACATTCGACCTGACCTCATTGGAACAGACGGAGCAACGGAGATGGGCCTGTGTCGCATCCTCGTCGTCGAGGACGATCCGATGATCTCGCTGCACCTCGAGGCGATGGTCACGCAGCTCGTCGACGCCGAGGTCGTGGTAAGCCAGTCGACAGCCGACGCCGAGCGTGCGCTGCTCGAGGGGATCGACTATGCCTTCCTCGACGTCGACGTGCTCGACGGGACGACCTACGCGTTCGCCACCGCGCTGACCGATCGCGCGATCCCATTCGCCTTTCTCTCTGCCTCGAACCGCGAGCACGTCCCTGCGGCCCTGCGTGCGGCGCCGTTCGTTGCCAAGCCGTACACGCCGAGCGACATCGCCGACCTGCTTCACGCTGCGGGGAAATGCTGAGCGCAGCGGTTTTGCCGGTCGCCGAAATTGGCTAGACCCATGCCGCGTGTTCAGAAAGCGGATGGATGACGAACCTCACGATCGACGGCGAGACATTTCGGGTGGAGGTCGAGGGCGACCCCTCGCGACCAGCGCTGCTGCTGTCGAGTTCGCTCGGCGCCGACCTCTCGATGTGGAACGCGCAGATGCCGGCGTTCCTCGCGCAATTCCGGGTCGTCCGCTACGACCCGCGCGGGCACGGGGGCAGCACGCGCGCCGGCGCGCCCTATTCGCTGGCGCGGCTCGGCGCCGACGCACTCGCGATCCTCGATGCGCTGGACATCGAGCGCACGCATTTTCTCGGCATCTCGATGGGCGGCGCCGTCGGGCAATGGCTGCTCGTCAACGCGCCGGAGCGCATCGACCGCGCGGTGCTCGCCAACACGAATGCGAGGTTCGGCGCGCCGCAGGGCTGGAACGAGCGCATCCGCAGCGCCGTTTCGCACGGCACGCAGGCCCTGGCGGCGGCGACGATGGAGCGTTGGTTCTCGGCCGGCTTCCGCGCCGATCACGCCGACAACGTCGCGGCCATGGACAAGGTGTTCCGCGCGACGTCGAGCGAGGGCTATGCGGCCGCTTGCGCGGCGTTGCGTGACATGGACATGCGCGAGGCGTTGCGTGCAGTCGACCGGCCGGTGCTCTTGGTGACGGGGCGTGACGACTCGATCGCGAGTGCCGCAGATATCGCAACAATACTGGGCGCGATTCCCGGCGCGCAGCACATCGAGCTCGACTGCAAGCACATCTCCAACATCGGGGCGCAGGCCGCGTTCGACGCCGCCGTGGTCGCGTTCCTGACGGCGCCGATCCGCGCGAGCAAAGCGCGCGCGAAGGCGCGCCCACCAGCCAAACCGGCGACGCGGCGCCTCGCCCGGCGCGTGACGGCGGCGCGCAGCCCGCTGAAGCCGGCCCGGGCGGCCGCGACCCCGGCCCGCCGACGCCCCGCCAAAGAATCCGCGCGGAGCGAGGCGAAGCCCGCACGCGCCAAGGCGAGCCCCCGCAAGGCCGCGCGGCCGGCCTCCACGCGTCGCGTCTCGCCGGTCGCGGCCCGAGCGCCGGTCGCCAAGGCTGCGGCGGCGAAGAGCCGGGCCCGCAAGGCCAAGCCCGCCAAGGCGCCGGCAACGGCGAAGCCCCGGCGTGGCGTGGCCATCTCCCCTGCGACCCGGAAAGCGGTTGCCAAGAAGGCCGTCACGAAAAAGGGCACGGTGAAGAAAGCCACGGCGAAGAAGGTCGTGAAGAAGGCGACGCCCACCAAGAAGGTCACCGCCAAGCCCGCAGCGCGCCGGCCGACGAAGAAGACGCGTCCCGGACGTCCCGGCGGACGCGGCCGGCGGTGAGGGCGCCGGCGCTCCTCGCCCTCGCGATTTTTTGCGCGGCACCGCTGGGCTCTGCGCGGGCGCTGACGATCGGCGTGAGCGCGCCGACGAGCGGCCCCGACGCCGTCTTCGGCGACCAGCTCAAGCTCGGCGTCGGCCAGGCGATCGCCGACATCAATGCGGATGGCGGCTTCCTCGGTGAGCGCGCCACGATGCGCGTCGCCGACGACGGCGCGGACCCGAAGAAGGGCGTCGATGTCGCCAAGGCCTTCGTCGCCGACAAGGTGCCGTTTGTGGTGGGACCGTTCAGCTCGGCGGTCGCCGGGCCGGCGTCGGCCATCTACGCTGAAGCCGGTGCGCTCGACCTGCTGCCGGCGGCGACCGCGCCGACGCTCACCGAGCGTGGGCTCGCGACCGTGTTCCGGCTGTGCGCCCGCGAGGATGCGCAGGCGTCGGCGGCGGAACGCTACATCCTGCGGCACTTCTCCCGCGTGGCCTACCTGCACGACCGAACGGGGCCCGCCAAGGCGCTGACCGACGCGGTGCGCGCCGCGCTCAAGGGCGGCACGGCGCATGAGGTATTCTACGGCAGCCTCGACAAGGGTTCGCGCGACGTCAGCGGCCTCGCGGCGCGCCTGAAAGCCTCGGGCGCACAGGCGATCTTCTGGGGTGGCGGCCCCACCGAGGCCGGCCTGCTCGCGCGCCAGCTCAAGGACAGCGGCGCGCGCGTCACCCTGATCGGCGGGTTCGCGCTCGCCTCGGACGAGTTCGCCAACGCCGCCGGGCCAGCCGCCGACGGGGCGCTCGTGGTCTTCCCGCGCGATCCGCGTACGCGTCCGGCCGCGGCGGCGCTGCTGCGCCGGCTGCAGGCGCGCAACCAGGCGCCGGACGGCGTCGTCTTCTATGCCTACGCCGCCGTGCAGATCGTCGCGCAGGCGGCGGCGAAGGCGGCCTCACTCGATCCGCACGCCCTTGCCGACGCCATGCACGCCGGCGCACCGTTCAAGACCGTGCTTGGCGACATCGCCTTCGACGCGAAGGGCGACCTCCTCGCGCCGGACCTGGCGATCTACGTCTGGCGCAAGGGGGCGAGCGGCCGCCTGGCGATCGACGACGAGGCGAGCTGAGCTTGGCCACCCGACTTTGGGCGAAGTGACTTTCCGGTGCCACCGGGCGCAATTCGCCTGCGGCGGCAAGACATTCTTATCGCCCCTGCGATATGATCCGAGGATGCGTGCGCCAGCGACCCATGCGCCCCGCCCGAGCCGGCCCATGTGTCCTCGGCCCATGAGACCTAAGCGCATGAGACCTGTTGCGGGATCTGTGCGCGCATGAGGGTCCTAGTCGCGTTCTTCGTCAACGTCCTGTTCAATTTCGCGATCGGCCTGCTCGTCGCGAAATTCCTCGGTCCGGAGGAGTACGGACGCTTCGCGCTGGCGCTCGCGACCGCCATGGCGGTCCAGGCCGGCTTCTTCGACTGGATGCGGCTCGGCGCCACCCGCTTCTATTCCGAGCGCATGCGTGGCGAGGATCCCTCGCTGCGCGCCACGCTCGACGTCGCCTTCGCGATCGTGACGACGGGGCTCGCGGTCGGCTCGGCTGCCCTTTTCTTCACCGGCGTTCATTTTCCGCTGCCCAACAGCCTGATCGCGCTGGCCCTCGGCGTGTCTGTCTCCAACGGGCTGTTCGATTTCAACACCGCGCTGGTGCGCGCGCGCTTTCACGACGCGCTTTACATCAAGCTCATCGTCGTCAAGAACCTGCTGGCGCTGGCGCTGACCGGCGGCGGCGCGTTCTGGTTCGGCTCGGCGCGGATGACGCTGGTCGGCAGCGTGATCTCGATCGCGGGCTCCGTCATCGCCGCGCGCACGGCGCTCAGCGACCCCGGCGCCGAGGCGCATCTCGCCCGCGCCTCGATCGCCCGCTCGATCGCGCGCTACGCGATGCCGATCGTCGCGGCCAACGTGCTCTACATGTGCATCCCGCTTGCCAACCGCTCGCTGATCGCGGTGCTCTACGGGTTCTCCGAGACGGGGCAGTTTTCGCTTGCCTTCGACATCGGCACCAAGGCGGTGCAGGCGATCGGATCGACGCTCGACGTGCTGCTCTTCCAGCTCGCCGTCGCCGCGCACGAGCGACAGGGCCACGAGCACGCCAAGCAGCGCATCGCCGAGAACATGGCGATCACGATCGCGATCATCCTGCCGGCCTGCGCCGGGATGTGGCTGGTGCTGCCGTCGCTGCAGGCGCTGATCGTGCCGCAGCAATATCGCGGGCCGTTCGAGCAGCTGCTGACGCTGATGATGCCCGGGCTCTTCTGCTTCGCGATGATCCTCTACGTGATCAACCCGATCTTCCAGATCGCCAAGCGGACGGCGCCGCTGATCGGCGCGGCGGTGATCGGCTGCCTCGCCGATCCGCTGATCCTGCTCCTGCTGCCTAAGACCGCAGACGCCTCGCGGCTCGCCATCGCGCAATCGAGTTCCTTCGCCTGCGCCATGGTCGCGCTCATCGCCTTCGCCTGCCTGTCGAAGCCGACGTGGCCGAAAGCACGCGACCTCGCTGCCACGGTGCTCGCCACGCTGGCGATGGCGTTGCTGCTGCTGCCGCTCAGGGCGCGGGAGCCGAGCGTCCTGGTCTTGGCCTCGCAGATCCTCGCCGGGATGTCGGTCTACGGCGCGCTCGTGATGCTTTTCGACATCGCCGGCCTGCGCGGCCTCGTGGTCGGCCGCATGCGGCCGGCCGTGGCCCGGTTCAGGCCGAGCTGACCGGGCAGCGAAACAGCAGCGTCGCCCAGCCCTCGAGCATGCGGCGGCGGACCAGCACGAGCCCCTGCGCGCGGTAGGCGGAGACGACGCCCGGCACGTCGCCGGCGAGAAGGCCCGACAGGATGATCTCGCCGCCCGGCGCGACGCGGGCGCGGATCGAGGGCGCCAGCGCGCGCAGCGGCCGCGCCAGGATGTTGGCCATGACGAGGTCGTACGGGCCCTCGCCGCGCAAAGCGGGATGGCCCAGCCCGGCCGCGCGAACGGGCCGAACAAACGTATGCGCGCGGTTCTTGCGGGCATTCTCGCGCGCGGCCTCGACGGCGATGGCGTCGATGTCGCCGGCGGCGACGCGGCGGTGGAAGCGTCGCGCGGCGGCGATGGCCAGCACCCCGGTGCCGGTGCCGACATCGAGGATGCGAGAGGGACGGCGGCGCCTGCCGATCTCGTTCAGCGCGGCGAGACAGCCACGCGTCGTGCCGTGGTGCCCGGTGCCGAAGGCGAGTGCCGCCTCGATCTCGATGCCGATGTCGCCGATCCCGACCGCGTGGCGGCCGTGCGAGCCGTGCACCACGAAGCGCCCCTCGCGCACCGCCTCAAGCCCTTCGAGAGAGGCGGCGACCCAGTCTTGCTTCGGCACGTCGCCGAAGGTCGCGCGGGCGGCCGTCTCCTCGTCGGTGACGAGGGCGAGGAGTGCGCGCACTGCCGCCTCGTCGGGTGGATGGCCGAAGAATATCTCGACCAGCCAGGGCGCGCCCGACCAGGTCGGTGCCGCGCCGGGCGTCTCAAAGGCGGCGGCCGCCGTCTCGGCGGGATCGAAGGTCTCGACGACGATGTCGGCGACGCGGCGCGCGGTCGCCTCGTCGCAATCGAGCCGCATCACGTGGGCGGCGCCGTTCGGCGGGAGACCTTCGAGCATGTGGGGCGCCTAGCACGCCGACCGCCGCCGGGCTAGAAGGCGCGCATGGTCCGTTGGCTCGCTGTTCTCGCTCTCATGCTCGCGTCGGCCGGGGTCCGCGCCGATCCCGCGCCGCTGCCGCCGGCCGAGAAGCAGAGCCTCGAGGCCTTCGCAGCCGCCCATGAGGCCTGCCAGACGTGGTCCGACGGGTGCGTTGTCTGCCGCCGCATCAAGGAGAGCAGCTTCGGCTGCTCGACCCCAGGCATCGCGTGCCAGCCCTCGCCGCTCATGTGTCAGGACCCGAAAGAGGCGCCCAAGCCCGCCGAGGCGCCCATGCCGGCCCCGAAGAGCCCGCAGTGAGGTCCAGCTCTATCTGCCTTCTCCCGCAGGGGGAGAAGGGACGCGCGCGCACATGAAGCTCCTCACCGCGGCGGCCCTCGAGCACCTCGAGCGCCTATCCCCTGTCGTCTATCAGGCCACCGGCGATGCGCCGGGCCTCGTCTACGACATCGACCCGGCGGGCGGCCGGCTTGTCGGCGTCTTTCTCGTCCAGGCGCGCGGTGAGCTTGCGCCGCGTATCCTCTTCGACGAGGGCGACGGATTCAGCGACGTCAACACGCTGGTCCTGAAGAGCTTTCCTTTCGCCTTCTACCACGTGTCGCGGGAGCGGAAGGGCGGCCTCCAACGGCTTCGCTTCGAGCCCTGCCAGACCGGCGCGGCGACGTTCCGCCTCGTCGCGTTCCAGACGTCGAACGGCATCCTCGTCGCGATCCTCCATTACCTCTTCAACCTTCGCTACCAGAAGGTCGCCCTCGTCCAACGCGACGCCAAGATCGGCGGCCGGCTGGCATCGCTGAAGAGCAATGTCGCGCGCATCGTGAAATTCTTCGGCGATGTCCCGAAGGGCGGCGGCGTGCGCGTGCAGCAGGGCGTGCAGGAAATGCTGCCGATGCTGCGCTCGTGGCTGGTGATGGAGGCCGGCGCGGTCGAGACGCGGATGAACGCGGCGCTGGCGGATGCGACGCAACCGCTGATCTCTTTCGTGACGCCGACCTACAACACGAGTGACGGCTTTCTGACCGATCTGCTCGACTCATTCACGCTGCAGAAGGCGGCCTACGCCGAGCTGATCCTGTCCGACGACGGCTCGCCGGATCCGCTGATGGCAGCGCGACTCGCGGCCGCCGAGACGAAGCCCGGCGTGCGTGTCGTCCGCAACGCGGTCAACCGCGGCATCGCAGCCGCAACCAATGCCGGCATCGCGGCCGCGCGCGGTCGCTGGATCACGCTGATCGACCACGACGACGTGCTCGTCGCCGGCGCCATCGCCATCGTCGCCCAGGCGATCCTCGAGCGTCCCGATGCGGTCTTCTTCTACACCGACGAACTGATCGTCGACGCCGCCCTGAAGCCGATCGGCGAGTTCTGCAAGCCGGCCTACGATTCAGTGCTGCTGTCGGGGGTCAATTATATCAATCACCTGTCGATCTATCGCGCCGACAGGCTGGCCTCGCTCGGCGGCCTGCGCGAGGACCGCGAGGGATCGCAGGACTACGACCTGCTGCTGCGCTATCTCGTCGGCGCGCCGCTGGGCTCGATCGTGCACATCCCCTACCTCGCCTATCTCTGGCGCCGCGAGACGGCGAGCTATTCGATGCTTCATTCGGAGCGCTCGACCGCCAGCGCGCGCGCCGCGTTGGCCTTGGCCTATGGCACCGAGCAAGCTCCGGCCGTGGTCGAGCCGGCACTGGACCCGAGCATCCATCGTGTGCGCCTGCCGGGGCCGACGCCGTTGGTCACGATCGTCATCCCGAACCGCGACAGTCTCGCCCTGATCCGCCGCGTCGTCGCTGACCTGGGCGAGAAGACCGATTACCCACGCAAGCAGATCGTCATCGTCGACAACGGCACGACCGATCCCAAGGTCCTGGCCTTCTACGAGACGTTGAGCAGCCCGGGGGTGACGATCGAGATCGTGCCCGAGCCGTTCAACTTCGCGCGGATGTGCAATCGAGGCGCGCGGCTCGCCGAGGGCGATGCCATCCTCTTCCTCAACAACGACATCGAGGTGCCGACCGATGGCGGGGACTGGCTCGCCGAGATGGTCGAATGCCTGCGCTTCGATGCGACGGGTATCGTCGGCGCCAAGCTCGACTATCCCTCGGGCAAGATCCAACATGCTGGCGTCATCGCCGGCCTCGGCGAGGCGGCGGGCCATTGGTACGTCGAGGCGCCATCGGACGCGCCTGGCCCCATGGGCAGGCTCTACGTGCGCCAGACCCTCAGTGCTGTGACGGGCGCCTGCCTGCTGGTGACGCGCGGATGTTTCGAGGCGCTGGGCGGCTTCGACGAGGACTGTTTCGCGATCGCCTACAACGACGTCGACCTCTGCCTCCGCGCGCGAAGCGCCGGATACAGGACGGTATGGACGCCGTTCGCGCGCCTCATCCATCACGAATCCCTGTCGCGTGGCAGCGACGAGCAGGGACCGCAGAACGAGAGATTCCGCCAGGAGACCGCGCGGCTCCAGGAGCGGCATGGGACGAAGACGTTGGTCGACGACGCCTTCAGCCCCTTCTACGACCGTCGCTACTCGCTTGCGACGATCGTAAACCCCGACGTCTTGCCGCCGACGCGCCCAAATAGATTGGGCTGACCTATTCCACCCTGGCGGGCGCCGGGCGCGGCGCCGCGAGGTAGTCGTCGTTCAGCGAGGCCTTGATCGGGCAATAGCCGGTCGCTCCGCGATAGGCGAGGTACGAGCCGGTCGCGAGCGCCATCATGCTGAGAAAGACGTTCGGTCGCGGCTGCGCGGCCATCGAGGTGAGCCCGAGCCCGACGAGCACGGACAGAGCCCGCTCGCCCGCCGACAGGTGCGGGTCGGAATTGGCATATTGCGAAAGGTCGAACGCCATTCATCGTCTCCGGATCGACCGCGGGCGGGCCGTCGTGTAAGGGCCGAAATGCGACCATCGTGGCGAAGGTTCCAGGCTTAAGCCTCCTTGGTCGCCTGCCACCGAAACGATTGGTGCCGTTGCTGGTTGGTCGAGCTTCGGTCACCCGTCGAGTGCCCGTCCCGCCATTTGAAAGGATCAGGGTGACTCGCGCCAATTCTCAGCCGGTCGATCTATCGGAATGCGAGCGCGAGCCGGTTCACATCCCAGGCGCCATTCAGCCGTTCGGATGCCTGATCGCGTTCGAGCTGCCGACCTGGAGCATCGCCCATGTCTCCAGGAACGCCGCCGACGTGTTCGGTATGGGGGAGCTGGACGCCATGATCGGCGCGCCGGCGGAGACGATCCTGACGCCGAAGGTCATTCACGACCTGCGCAACACGTTCCAGGCCGCGATGATCTCCGGCTTCGCCGAGCGCCTGTCCGGGATCGACATCGGGCCTGGCCACGCTGGCCACGACATCCTCATCCACGCCTCCGGCGCGCTCGCCTTGGCCGAGTTCCTGCCGTGCGAGGGCGCCGAGGCGATGCGCTCGGACCCGACGACGCTGGTGAAGACGATCATCGACCGGCTGCGCCGCACCACCACCTTTCAGAACTTCCTGACCTCCGCCGCGCGCCAGATCCGCGCCGTCACCGGTTTCGATCGCGTGATGATCTACAAGTTCCTGGCCGATGACAGTGGTGAGGTCGTCGCCGAGGCGCTCCGCGCCGGCATGACGTCCTTCATGGGGCTGCATTATCCGGCCAGCGACATCCCACCCCAGGCGCGCGCGCTGTTCGAGCGTCAATGGCTGCGGATGATCCCGGCCGTCGACTACGAGCCGATCCCGATCGTGCCGACGCTGACGGCGAAGGGCGCGCCGCTCGATCTCAGCCTCTCGACGCTGCGCAGCGCCTCGCCGGTGCATCTGCAATACCTGCGCAACATGGGCAGCGCGGCGACGCTGACCGTCTCGATCCTGAGCGGCGGCCGGCTCTGGGGCCTGATCGCGTGCCACCACGACACGCCGCGCCGCATCGCGACGGCGACGGCGGCGGCAGTCGAGCTTTTCGCCCAAGTCTTTTCGACGCAGATCGAGGCCAAGCAGCAGCATGACGAGCTCGCCTTCATCGCCAACGCCCGCGAGGCGCACGACAAGCTCATCGCCGACATGGCGCCCAAGGAGACGATCTTCGACAACCTGAGCCGCTTTTACGATCAATTGCGCGCGCTGATCCCGGCCGACGGTATCGGCGTCTGGACCGACGGGCGTTTCGAGTCCTGCGGGATCGCGCCGCCTATCGAGGCGGTCGAGGAGCTCGTGCGCTTCCTGAACGCGCGGCCGGTGGACCGCGTCTTCCAGACGAACGAGCTGAAAAGCCATCTGCCGGATGCGGTGCGCTACGCCGAGAAGGTCGCCGGCGTGCTGTCGATCCCGTTCTCGCGCGCACCGAAGGACTTCCTGTTCCTGTTCCGACGCGAGGTCCTGCAGACGGTGACCTGGGGCGGCGACCCCGGCAAGCCGGTCGACGCCAGCTCGGGGCGGATCGGGCCGCGCAACAGCTTCGCGGCGTGGAAGCAGATCGTGTCCGGCCAGTCGATCGCCTGGCTGCGCGGCGAGATCGAGATCGCCGAGACGCTGCGGGTGTCGCTGCTCGACATCATCCTGCGCCGCGCCAACCTCGTCGATCGCGAGCGGCGCGTGGCGCAGGAAAGCCAGCTCCTGCTCGTCGCCGCGCTGAACCATCGCGTGAAGAACATCCTCGCGGTGATCCGCTCGCTGGTCGGCCAAAGCCGCACCAGCGCGGCCTCGCTCGACAGCTTCGTCTCCGATCTGCAGAAGCGTCTGCACGCTTTGTCGGTGGCACACGATCAGCTGACCCAGTCGCACTGGAAGGCCGCGCCCCTGGCGGCACTGATCGAGGCCG
Organism: Beijerinckiaceae bacterium; assembly: GCA_965277735.1. Classification (GTDB taxonomy): domain Bacteria; phylum Pseudomonadota; class Alphaproteobacteria; order Rhizobiales; family Beijerinckiaceae; genus RH-AL1. Next base: position 605,007 of record CBDIDO010000002.1, on the reverse strand, counting down.
AGGCGCACGCCTGGACGGATGTCGGCGATGCGCGGCTGGCGCTCGACGGGCCGCCGGTGATGATCGAGGCGCGCGCCTATCAGACGCTGGCGCTGGTGCTCCACGAGATGATGACGAACGCGGCCAAGTACGGCGCGCTCAGCACGGACGGCGCGCAGCTCAGGATCGCCTGGTCGATCGAGGACGATGGTGGGCTCGCCCTGCATTGGACCGAGACCGGCGGCCCCGTCGTCGCGCCGCCGAGCCGGCGCGGCTTCGGCACGATTGTCGTCGAGCAGTCGATTCCGTTCGAGCTCAAAGGAACGGCGCAGATCGATCACGCCGCCGACGGCGTCAAGGCGCTCTTCATGATCCCGGCCGAATTCGTCCTCGCCGGCGAAGCGGCCACCGCGCCGCGCCGCGACCTGCCGATGGAGCGCGCCGACCTCAAGGGCAAGTGCCTGCTGCTGGTCGAGGATTCGATGATGATCGCGCTCGACGCGCAGGCGATGTTGCAGAATTGCGGTGCCGAGGTCGAGCTGGCGGCGACGATCGCGGATGCGCGCCGTGCGATGAACCTAAACAAGTTCGACGCCGCGATCCTCGACGTGAACCTCTACACCGAGACGAGCTTCGCGATCGCCGAGGACCTGCAGGATCGCGCGATCCCCTTCGTCTTCGCGACGGGCTACGGCGAGACGATCGTCGTGCCCGAGCGGTTCAAGGGTGTCTTCGTCGTGTCGAAACCGTATGTCGAAGACGTGCTGCGCGCCGCGCTCGCCGCGTAACCACACAGCAAAGAAGCGGGCGGCCCTTGAGCCGCCCGTCGTTGGCAAAGCTTACGCCTTCAGGGCGCCGGACTTCTTGCCGGAGTAGGTGGCGATCGCGTCCATCAGCGGCGGGGAGAGAACGTCGTAGGCCTCGAGGCCGACCGACTTCAGCTTCGAGCGGACGTTGCCCATGTCGGCCGGATCGTGGCCCTGCTCGATGATCGAGGAGACGAAGGCCGCGAACTGCGGTTCCTGCCAGCCCTTCTCGTCCGAGAGCTCGACATGGACGAAGTCGAGGCCCTTGAAGGGATGATCGGCGACGATGCGGCCGTACATGTGGACGCCGCACTGCTTGCAGGCGTGACGCTGGATCACTGCCGACTCGTCGATGATGTGCAGCTTTTCCTCATGCGCGGTGACCTTGAGGTGATCGCTCGGCACGACGGCTACGACCGAGAACTCGGCGCCCTTGGGCTTCCAGCACTTGGAGCAGCCACAGGCGTGGTTGTGGGCGACATCGCCCGTGATCGTCACCTCGACCTTGTCGGAGGCGCAATGGCAATGCAGCTTGCCGCCGGCGAAGCTGCCGGTGCCTTTTTGAAAGCCGTTGTCGATTGTCGGATGAAGGGACATGCGTTCCTCGCTGATATTGTCTCTTGCGGCACTGACCGGTTCCGCTTTCGGGCAGAGGCTCTCGAGCGCTCCGGACCCGCGCGCCGCGGCATTCGGCGCGCGCCGTTCTTAGCCAGCGTTGCCCCGTATTCCTAGTCAAAAGGATTTTTCCGTCGTTCAATATGCGCGGCATTACAATATAACATGCGCCGGATCAGCGCGTTTGCGGGCGATGTCACCAGCCAAGCTCAGCGGGCCGGTGCGGCGGATGCGATCGTAGCGGCAACAAATCGCGTTTGCCTTGGGGATCGCGTCGGACTTCGCCTTGCGTCACGAACGAGTGCTTGCAACATGCGCTCGAATACAACGCGAGTGGGAGTGATTCGCATGGCAAAAGCAACGGCCACGAAGGAAGCGGCGACGGCACCGGCGAAGAAGAGCGCGAGCGCGGTGCTCACGACGACCGAGATCGGCGAGCATCTGGCATCGACGTTCGACATTCCGAAGTCGCACGCCAAGATCTACCTGACCGAGGCGGTTTCGCTGATGGCGAAGCATCTCAAGAAGGGCAGCAAGGTCCGCATCGCGGGGCTCGGCGTGTTCCAGGTCAAGAAGCGCGCCGCTCGCAAGGGCCGCAACCCGAACACCGGCGAAGTCATCAAGATCAAGGCCTCGAAGCGCGTCGGCTTCGCCGTAGCACGTGACCTGAAGGCCAAGCTCTAGCTTCAACCCGTGACGGCGCGCGGGCATCCTTACGTGGGGATGCCGCGTGACGGCTTGTTAACCTTACGGTTGCACCTTCGCCGAAAGGCCGCGCTTCGACGGCCGCGCGAATCTTGGCGATGATGAGGAAGATCAGCGGGCTCGTCGCCTCGCTCGGCCGAGCGCGGCGCGCCCCGGCGAACGAGACAGCGGACATCGACGTCGAGGCGATCAAGGCATCGGTCCTCGATCACTTCGTCGCGCCCGTCTTCATCATGAACGACGGCTTCATCGTCTACGCCAACCAGGCCTGCCTGCGCGCCTTCGGCGCCACCAAGGTCGACGATTTCCTCGGCCATCACATCAAGCACAGGCTGGCCGATCGCCAGCCCGACGGACGCTCGGTGAAGGAATCGTTGCGCGACTTCTTCCGCGTCTACGACGCCACGGGCTCCGATCGCCGGATGTGGGCGCACAAGCGGATGGACGGCACGCCGCTGGTGGTGCGCGCCACCGTTACCGCGATTCCCTGCGAAGGCCACGTCGTCAACGTGTCGATCCTCGAGGATATCGACACCTTCGCGAGCGAGAACGAGCTGCGGATGAAGGCGGCGCATGCGCTCGCCGCGGATGGCACCGTGAAGACGGTGGCCGATCGTGTCAGCGATACCGCTCTGACGCTGACCGCGGGCGCGCGCGAGCTGTCCGGCACCGCGGGCCGGGCCTCCTCGATGCTGCGCGATGCGCTGGCGTCGGCGGACGTTTCGGCTTCGAGCGCCACGTTCATCTCGACCGCCGCGATGCAGCTCATCGAAACGATCGACGGCGTCGCGCGCCGGATGAGCGACCGGCGCGTGCGGATGGCGGCGGCGGCGCAGGAGGCGGCTCGCATCCAGGAGACGATCGCCTCCATGGCGCAGGCGGCCGGCCGGATCGAGACCATCGTCGGCATGGTCAGCGCCATCGCCGACCAGACCAAGCTGCTCGCGCTCAATGCGACGATCGAGGCTGCAAGGGCCGGCGACGCCGGGCGCGGCTTCTCCGTCGTGGCGTCGGAAGTGAAGACGCTGGCCGGCGCTTCGGCTTCGGCCGGCGACGACATCCGCGCGCGCGTCGCCGACATCAGGGCGACGGTGGCGACGACGCTCGAGGCCCTGAAAGAGATCACGGCGAGTGTGCTGGAGATGAACAAGGACGCGATGGCGCTCGACGACGAGGTCGGGCGCCAACGCGACGCGACGCACGAGATCGCGCAGAACGTTCAGCAGTCAAGCGAGGCGGCGGAGACCCTGATCTCGCTCGTGCGGGCGCTGGCGGAGGTCGTCGACACCAACGAGACGCTGTCGGGCCGCGTGCTCGAGCGCTCGACCGCACTCAACGCCGAGGCGGCGCGGCTGCAGTCCGAGGTGCGCCATTTCGCAGGAGCGGGCGACGTCCCAGCTTAGGCTGCGAAATAGAGGCGTAGCTCAGCTTTCCCCGATCATGTGATATTTGCCGCTCAGCGAGGCAAATATCTCGCGCAATGCCAGCTTGCATTGATATCTATCGCCATTGCCGGGGTCGAAATGGCCGATGCGCCAATTGTCGGCGGCGGCCTCGTCATGCGTCAGATAGAGCATGACGCTGCGGGCGTCCTTGCACGAGGACCGGCCCTGCAGAAGACCCATGACTTTGCCGTTCAACTCCTGCTCGGTGATCGGCGTCGCGGCATCGTTCAGGGTCTGGATCGTCAAGATGGTATCCTCTCAAGAGAGAAATTCCTTGAAGTCCGCAATATAGGATTTCCGCGCTGAAATAGAAGACGATCCGGTATCAGCGCCGATGCGGAGCGCGTCCGCATCGGCGCCAAAGGCTGGTTACTCGCCGTGGCTGTCTTCGGCTGCGGCGACGTCGCCTTCGCCGTCTGCCTGGTCCGGTTGGCCATCCTGGCCAGCGGTCTTCTTCTCGGCTTTGGCTTTCGCCTTCTCGGTGCGCTTTTCGGCTTTTTGCTTCGCGCGTTCGCGGCGCTCGAAGTCGAAGCTTGGTTTCCGTGCCATCGAGGCCCCTTTCACGAAGATGTCTGCGACGCGGCTGTCGTGTCGACGCCGAGGCTGTACCGTCCCGTCGCGTATCGGATGCGGTGCCTTGTTTCAGATATTCATACGCGGGAAAAGGCTCGCGGTCTCGAAACGATGTCGCTAGCGACATCGGACCCGGGCCGAAGCCCGATTTAATGGATCGCGAGATCCTTCACGAAGCGGTCCGTGAAGGCGCCGCGCCAGTCGGCATCCGCCGGCAGCAGGCTGGCGCCGATCATGAAATCCGCGGTCTTCTTCCAGTGCGCCTCGGTCATGATGCCGATGCCCTGCGCCGCGGCGTCGCCGCCGTCGACGATCTGGCGCTTGCGCATCACCTCGTCGGCATAAGCGAGCTCGGCATCGCTCATCTTCGGGTTGTCGGCCTGGACCAGCTTGTTGGCCGGGGCCGGGTCCTTGAGGTACTCGCGCCAGCCTTCGAGCGAGGCCTTGACGAAGCGCGCGACGATATCGGGATGTGCCTTCACGTACGCGTCTGTGGTGACGATCGTCGTGGAATAGGGAGCGTACCCGTAGTCGGAGAGCAGGAAGAACTTGGTCTTCACGCCCTGTCGCGCGGTGACATAGGGCTCGAAGGTCAGGTAGCCCTGCTGCGACAGCGACGGATCGGCGAAGAAGGGCTGCATGCTGAAGGCATAGGGGCGGATCTGCTCGTCGGTGTAGCCGAACTTCTGGCGCAGCCACGGCCAGAAGGTGAGGCGCGAGGCGGCGCCGATGGCGATCGGCTTGCCCTTCAGGGCCTCCAGGCTCTCGACGTCGTCGTGCACGAGGATGCCGGCGATGTCGGTCTGGAACGACGTCGCCACCGTGACGACGGGGAGGCCGTGCGCCCGCGCGGTCAGCGTCTGGAAGTCATAGCCGATGATGAAATCGGCCTCGCCGGCGACGAGAAGCTGGATTGTGTTGAGCTGCGGGCCGCCCATGCGGATCGTCACGTCGAGCCCGGCCTTGTCGTAGAGACCCGTCGCCTTGGCCTCGTAGAAGCCGCCCTGCTCGGGCTCGGCGAACCACGAGGTGAGGAAGCGCACCTTGTCGGCCGCTTGTGCGGGCGCGATCAGCGCGGGCAGGGCGGCGAGACACGCGAGCAAGGGCTTGAACATCATCGTCTCCCGAACGCCGGAGCCAGCGTAGCCGTGGGATCGCGCCGCGTCACGTCGGCTCTGGGACGGCGCTTCTTGATCGAAAGTAGGCCGGCCGGTCCGTTCAATCCGGTCGTCGAGGTGTGGTAGGTCTGCGGTCGCCACCCCTCACGCAAAGACGACCCAAGGAGCGAAGCGATGGCGATGAAACAGGGCGATTTCGCCTGGCACGACCTCATGACCACCGATGTTGCCGCCGCCGCTGATTTTTACGCGCGCGTCATCGGCTGGACCGTCGCCGATTCCGGCCTGCCGGGGATGACCTACATGATCTGCTCGGCGGGCACGACGCCGGTGGCCGGCCTGATGCCGATCCCCGAGCCCGCGCAGGCCGCCGGCATGACGCCCAAATGGATGGGCTACGTCGGCGTCGAGGACGTCGATGCCAAGGCCGAGGAGCTGAACGCGGCCGGGGGCGCCGTGCATCGCGGACCCGAGGATATTCCCGGCGTCGGCCGGTTCGCTTACGTCGCGGATCCGCATGGTGCGGGCTTCTACCTCTTCCGGGGTAACGGCGAGCCGCCGCCCGCGCTGCCGCTCGGCACGACCGGCACGATCGGCTGGAACGAGCTCCATGCCGGCGACGGCGAAAAGGCATTCGACTTCTATTCGGGCCTTTTCGGCTGGACCAAGGACCAGGCGATCCCGATGGGGCCGATGGGGACCTACCAGCTCTTCGCCAACGGCGGCCCCGCGATCGGCGGCATGATGACCAAGATGCCGGACCAACCGGCTCCGCACTGGTTTTATTACTTCAACGTGGATGCGATCGACGCCGCCGTCGCGCGCGCGACCGAGGCCGGCGCGAAGGTGGTGCACGGTCCGTCCGAGGTGCCGGGCGGCCAGTGGGTCGTGCACTGCGTCGACCCTCAGCAGGCGATGTTCGCGATGGTGGCGCCCGGGCGCTGACGCGAGCTAGATCGACCGCTTCTTGCGGTCCATCAGCTGCAGGATCATCGGCGTGAAGATAAGCTGCATCGCCAGCGGCATCTTCGAGCCGGGGCAGACGATCGTGTTGGCGCGCGACATGAACGAGTCGGAGAGCATCGACAGCAGGTAGGGCATGTCGATGCCCTGCGGGTCGCGGAAGCGGATGATGAGCATGCTCTCGTCGGCGGTCGGCACGTCACGCGCGGTGAACGGGTTCGACGTATCGACTGTCGGCACGCGCTGGAAGTTGACGTGCGTCTCGGAGAATTGCGGGCAGATGTACTTCACGTAGTCTGGCATGCGGCGCAGAATCGTGTCGACCACGGCCTCGTGCGTGTAGCCGCGGTAGCGCTTGTCGCGATGCAGCTTCTGAATCCATTCGAGATTGATGATCGGCACGACGCCGACGAGCAGGTCGGTCTGGCGGGCGATGTCGATGCCGAGGCTCTTGTCGACGACGCCGCCGTGCAGGCCTTCGTAAAAGAGAAGGTCGGTGCCGGGCTCGACGTCGGTCCACGGCGTGAACGTGCCGGGCTGCTGCTTGAAAGGCTCGGCCTCCTCCTCGTCATGCAGATACTTGCGCAGCTTGCCGCCGCCGGTCTCGCCGTAGGCCTTGAAGAGCGACTCGATCTCCCCGAACAGGTTGGCGTCCGGACCGAAATGGCTGACCTGGCTGTTGCCGCGTTCGTTCGCTTCCTTGACAAGCTCGCGCATCTCGAGCCGGTCGAAGCGGTGAAACGCGTCGCCCTCGACGATCTGCGCCCTGATCTTCTCGCGACGGAAGATGTGCTCGAACGTGGCCGTGACCGTCGTCGTGCCGGCGCCCGACGAGCCGGTGATCGAGATGATCGGGTGCCGTTTCGACATGGGCGGTCCTATTCGGCTCTGAACAGCGAGCGGGCCTGGAACAGCGGCGTCGAGAACGCGGCCTCGCGCTCGTGGTTCTCGTCGGCGTGATAGGCGACGAGGCGCTCGACCTCCTCGCGCGAGCCGAGGATGACGGGCACGCGCTGGTGGATCTCGGAAGGCTTGACGTCGAGCAGCCGCGTCCGGCCGGTCGAGGCGGCGCCGCCGGCCTGCTCGACGATCATCGCCATCGGGTTGGCTTCGTAGAGCAGGTGCGCGCGACCATCGAGGCCGGGGTCCTTGCTGTCGCGAGGGTACATGAATAGGCCGCCGCGGATCAGGATGCGGTGGATCTCGGCGACCATCGAGGCGATCCAGCGCATCGAGAAATCGGAGCCGCGCGGACCGGCCTCGCCCTCGATGCACTCCTCGACGTAGCGGCGCACCGGCTTTTCCCAATAGCGCTCGTTCGAGATATTGACCGCGAACTCGCGCGTCTGCGGGGGGATCTCCATCTTCGGATGCGAGAGCGTGAAGGCACCGATCGAATGGTCGAGCGTGAAGCCGTGCACGCCGGCCCCGAGCGTCAGCACCATCATCGCCACTGGCCCGTAGATCGCGTAGCCCGCCGCGACCTGCGCCGTGCCCGGCTGCAGGAAGTCCTTCGGCTCGGGCTCCTCGACGCCCTCGGGGCAGCGCAGCACCGAGAAGATCGTGCCGACGGGCGCGTTGACGTCCATGTTCGGCGCGCCGTCGAGCGGCGAGAACAGGAGCAGGTAGCGTCCGCGCGGATAGCTCGCGGGGATCTGGTAGGGATCGACCATGTCCTCGGAGACGATGCCGGCGAGCTGGCCGCCCCATTCGCAGGTCGAGACCATGATCTTGTTGGCTGAGCGGTCGATCCCGCGCTGCTGGCGGCCCAGCTCCTCCTTCTCGGGGATCGCGTCATGCTGGCCGGCGGCGTCGAGCGTGCCGCGTGAGACCGCGACGGCGATCAGCTTGCACGCCGTCTGGATGTCGTTGAGCAGCGACGTCAGGTTCGGGTCGGGATCGGCGGTGCGGCGCTGATCCTCGATGATGAACTTCGACAACGTCGTACGGTGGTACAACATCGTTTGGTCTCTCCTCCCGGACCGGTCCGGCTTAATTCCCGTGCCCTTTGGGGCAGACTTGCTGCGCATTAGGGCAGAGCCAACCCGATTTCACAAGCAACCTCGTACTGCTTGGTTTTTATTCAGGGGCGGCGCCGTCCGGGCCCTGCGAAGACGCGGCTCGCCTTGATGTCGTCGGCCATCATCATCTGCAGGTCGGCGCGCGACAGCGGCCGGCCGCTGTCCTCGAACAGGCGGTTGGCCATGCGCAGGCGGCTGCGGTCGAGCGCATTTCGGATCGAGCGGGCGTTCGAAAAGCGCGGCTGCATCATGCGCAGCTCGATGTAGTCGCGCAGCGCCGTCGCGGCGCCCTCGTCGAGCTCGTAGTTCATGTCGCGGACCATGAGGCCGGCGATCTGGAACAGCTCGTCCGCCGAATAATCGGGGAAGTCGATGTGGTGGGCGATGCGCGAGCCCATGCCTGGGTTCGAGCGGAAGAACGTCTCGATGCGATCCTTGTAGCTGGCCATGATCACGACGAGATCGTCGCGGTTATCCTCCATCACCTGCAGCAGGATCTCGATCGCCTCCTGGCCGTAGTCGCGCTCGTTTTCCGGCCGGTAGAGGTAGTAGGCCTCGTCGATGAACAGCACGCCGCCCATCGCCTTCTTCAGCACCTCCTTCGTCTTCGGCGCGGTGTGGCCGATGTACTGGCCGACGAGATCGTCGCGCGAGACGGTGACGACATGGTTCCGGCGGATATACTTGAGGCGATGGAGCACGTCGGCCATGCGCCGGGCGACCGTGGTCTTTCCCGTGCCGGGGTTGCCGGTGAAGCTCATGTGCAGCGGCGGCGGGTCCGCGCCGATGCCGAGGTTGCGACGTGCGCTCTCGACGAGCAGCAGGGCGGCGATCTCGCGGATGCGCGTCTTCACCGGCTTTAGCCCGACGAGGTCGCGGTCGAGCCCTGCCAGCACGTCGCCGATTGAGGATTGGTGGTAGAGCGCGGCGAGGTCGATGGTGCTTGGGGGTGCCTTGGCGGTCTCCGTCTCGCTCATACGAGGGTTCCTGTCGGTTGGGCGGGGCCTCGTCTTCTCCCGCAGGCGGGAGAAGGAAGAGCCGTGTCCCTCCGGACGCTAGCCTCAGTGACCGCCTGGCGTCGGGGCGCGGCCCACAGTCTGGCGCTCGCCTTGCGGGCGCCCCGTGGCGTAGCTGCGGATCGTGTAATCGATCATCCGACCGGGGCCTTCGGCGCGCACCAGCTCGAAGCCGGGCTCGTCCTCCGGGCGTCGAGCACACCGACGACCCGCATCCGCGCAACACCTATTGGGCGATGTGGGGCGAGCCGATGTTCGATTTGAAGGATGCCGCCGGCGGCGAGCGACCATTCGTTGTCGGGCGCATACTGGACCTGCGCTGAGATCTCCTCGTCGGTGAGGTCGGGCAGGAAGGAGAACTGGCCTTGCGTGAGCTTCATCGGGGGTCTCCGCTCCGCGCGGCGTTCGAAGCGGCCGGCCAGAGTATCGAGCGACCGCGAGACTCGAAAGAGCGGCCACGTCGTGAGGAACAGGTAGGCGAGCAGCGGGAGCCCGTTGACCAGGAGGGTCGTCAGCCAATTCTGGTCCTCGGCCGGCGCGATGACGACGGCGACATGGTTCTGCGCCAGCCGGGTCGCGATCGCCGGATCGTGCGGAAGCATGACGGAGAAGGCTACGTTCCTGTCGTCGTGGCCGGTGGCTTGGTCACCACGAAGGGTGACGTCCCTGATGTGCGGCTCCAACGTCAGGAAGTCCGTGTAGGTGATGTCCTGGGCAGCCGGCTTTTTGTTGGGTCCTGAAACAATGCGATCAATGCGATCAAGAGGAGAACGACGATGACCCATAAAACAATCGTCGACCTTTTCGGCGCCGCCATAAGGGACCTCTTCGAAATGTTAAGTCTTCAAACCCCTTTCCTATAACTTACGCCGGTCGCGGTCCCAATGTCGCCAGCTCGGCCGGAGGCGCCGCCGCCTCCAGCTCTGCTTGCTGCACCAACGCAAAACCGCCATTGTGCCGGGAAACAAGGGGAGCCGACTCCCCCCGATTAGATCCCGAGGAACGTGCCGCCCATGCCGGTGAAGCCCAATTCGACGACGCCGGCCGCCCGCCTCGCGATCCCCGTCATGGTTGCGGCGACGCTCGCAGCAGGGCTGTCCGCCGGGCCGGCCGCCGCGGCGCGGGAGAGCCTGCACCTGTCGAGCCCGTTCGAGGTCTCCGACAGCCCGGCCGGCAATTACCTCGCCGCCATCGTCGCCGGTGCCGATCACGACACGACGGCCGCCGCCACCTTCTCGCGCGAGGCGCTGCGCTTCGACCCGCGCAACCCGCAGCTCATCGAGCGCGCCTTCGTCTCGGCGCTGGCCAACGGCAACATGCTGGATTCCTTCACTCTGGCCGACCGGTTGCTCGCGAAGCAGCCGACCGACGGGCTCGCCCATCTCGTGCTCGGCGTGAAGGCGCTGAAGAGCCACCAATGGGCGCAGGCGCGCACGCAGCTCGCCAAGGACGGCCCCTCGCCGAGCCGCGACGTCCTCGCGGCCTTGCTGACGGCCTGGTCCTGGGCCGGCAGCGGCGACGAGAAGAAGGCGCTCGAATATTGCGATCGCCTCACGGACGATAATTTCGTCGCGTTCCGGGATTTCCATGCCGGGTTGATCGCCGACATGATGGGCGACCAGGCGACCGCGCGCACGCGGCTCGCCGCGGCCTACAACGCCGACAGGACCACGCTGCGGCTCGTCGACGCCTACGGGCGCTTCCTGTCGCGGCACGGGGACAAGGGGCAGGCCCAGAAGGTTTACGAGGACTTCAACCAGGTCCTGCCGAGCCATCCGCTGATCGTCGCCGCTCTGGCCGACCTCAAGGACGGCAAGACGCTGGAGCCGCTCGCCAAGACCGCCGAGCAGGGCGCCGGCGAGGTGCTCTACGACCTCGGCGCCGCCGGCGGTCGCCAGGGCGACGAGATCGCGGCGATCATCTACATGCGTCTGTCGCTCTACCTGTGGCCGAAGAACGGCCTCACCTTGATCACGCTCGCCGACACCTACGATCGGCTGAAGCAGGACGAGCAGGCGATCTCGCTCTACGAGACCGTGCCGGAGACGAACCCGCTGCGCACCACGGGCGACATCCAGATCGCCCAGCTGCTCGCCAACCTCGGGAAGAACGAGGAGAGCCTGAACTACCTCCGCCAGGTCGTGCAGCAGCATCCCAAGGACGAGGATGCGCTGATGGCGCTCGGCAACGCGGATCGCGATGCCAAGAAATTCGACGAAGCGACCGAGACCTACACCCGCGCGCTCGCGGCCTCGACCAAGCCCGAGAAGGTCGAGTGGCCGCTCTACTATTTCCGCGGCATCTCCTACGAGCGCGACAAGCAATGGCCGAAGGCCGTCGCCGACTTCAAGAAGGCGCTGGAGCTCTACCCGGACCAGCCGCTGGTGCTGAACTATCTCGGCTACAGCTGGGTCGACCGCGGCGAGAACCTCGACGAGGCCTTCAAGATGTTGCACCAGGCCGTCGAGGCGCGCCCGTCCGACGGCTACATCGTCGATTCGCTCGGCTGGGCCTATTACAAGCTCGGCAAGTACGACGAGGCGGTGAAAGAGCTCGAGAGGGCGATCGACCTGAAGCCGGGCGATCCGACGATCAACAACCACCTCGGTGACGCCTATTGGCGCATCGGCCGCAAGCTCGAGGCGCATTTCCAGTGGAACCACGCGCGCGACCTCGGCCCCGATGCGGACGAGAAGCAGGCGATCCTCGACAAGATCGCGCATGGCCTGCCCGACGAGCCGAAGCCCGTCTCGGCCGACGCGACCAAGGACGAGTCGAAAGACAAGGCGCCGACCGACGCTCCGAAGAAGGACGGCGGCTGACGCCTCGCTCGCAATGACCGCCGTCGTGCCTGTCGTCCATGGGCGCCTGACCGAGCGCGCTCCCGCCAAGATCAACCTGACGCTGCACGTCGTCGCCCGGCGCGACGACGGCTACCACGCGCTCGAAAGCCTCGTCGTCTTCACCCGTAGCGGCGATACGCTCACGCTCGAGCCAGGCGACGCGCTGGCGCTCACCATCGAGGGGCCGACCGCGGCCGCTTCGGGCGACATCGAGTCGAACCTGGTGATGCGTGCCGCCCGTGCGCTGGCCCGGCGCGTCGAGGGTCTCGAGCTCGGCGCCTTCCACCTCGTCAAACGGTTGCCGGTGGCGGCGGGCATCGGCGGCGGCTCGTCGGACGCCGCGGCGGCGCTGCGGCTGCTCGCTCGCCGCAACGGGCTGGCGCTGGACGATACCCGCGTCATGGCCGCGGCGGCCGAGACCGGTGCCGACATCCCGGTCTGCCTCGCCGCCCGCGCGCGGATGATGCGCGGTGTCGGCGATGAATTGGGGCCGCTGCTGGCGCTGCCGCCACTGCCGGCGCTCGTCGTCAACCCCGGCGTGCCGCTCGAGACGCGCGCCGTCTTCAAGCGCATGGACCTCCCCGCCGGCTGGCGCACCAATGCGAGCGCGCATCCGGCCTTGGGCGATGGCGAAGCCGCCGACGCCGTCTTCAAGGCGCTGAGGCGCGGCCGCAACGACCTCGAGGACCCGGCCTGCGTGCTGGCCCCCGTCGTCTCCGACGTGCTCGCGGTGCTCGGCGCCGCGCCGGGCTGCAAGCTGGCGCGCATGTCGGGCTCTGGCGCGACATGCTTCGGCCTGTTCGTCGATTGCCGCGCCGCGGCCCGCGCCAAGAAGGCGATCCGGCGCGTCCATCCCGGCTGGTGGGTCAAGACGACGATGCTGGGGTAGGCGTGCGGGTTGCTAGGCGCGTGGGTCGATCAGCGGGGGCCGTCATTGCGAGCGAAGCGAAGCAACCCAGGAGCCGCGAGCCGCCGCTTTGGAGCATTTGCCCCTGGGTTGCTTCGCCTTCGGCTCGCAATGACGATCACGGGAGCACTTCTCGCCGCACCCGCCCAGGCAGGCGGCGATCTCTTCATCTACAATTGGACCGACTACACCGCGCCGGCGCTGATCGAGAAATTCCAGAAGGAGACGGGGATCGAGGTCATCGTTGACACCTACGATTCCAACGAGACGCTGCTCGCCAAGCTGAAGGCCGGCGGTGCGGGCTACGACATCGTCGTCATCTCCTCGGACTTCGTGCCGATCTTCATTTCCGAGAAGCTGATCCAGCCTATCGACGGGCCGAAGCTGGCCGGCTTCGGCAACATCGAGGCGCGCTGGCGCGGGCCGGCCTGGGACAAGGACAACGCCTACACCGTGCCGTTCGACTGGGGCGTCACCTCGTTCGACATCAACACGAAGTACATCAAGGGCCCGGTCGCCTCGCTGAAGACGCTGTTCGAGCCGCCGCCCGAGGCCAAAGGCCGGGTCGGCATGCTGAGCGCGCCGACCGAGGTCATGTCGCAGGCCGAGCTCTACCTCGGCCAGCCGCCGTGCCAGACGGACACGTCGAACGTGAAGGCGGTCTCCGCGCTGCTCGAGGCGCAGTCGGCCGCCGTGAAGGTCTACGCCTCCGACGGCGCGATCGAGCGCGAGGCGTCGGGCGAGACCTGGATCATCCAGATCTGGAACGGCGACGCCGCGCGCGCCCGCCTCGCCAACCGCGACATCAAGTTCGTCTTCCCGAAGGAAGGCGTGGTCGGCTGGATGGACAATATGGCGATCCCGACGACGGCGAAGAACCCCGACAACGCACGCCGCTTCATGGCTTTCATGCTGCGGCCGGAGAACGCCGCGCTGTCGGAGAATTTTACGCATTATTCCAGCGCGATCACCGGCGCTGCGAAATATCTTGACCCGGCGTTGCGCGACGCGCCCGAGCTGAACGTGCCGGCCGACACGAAGATCGTGTTCACGCCGACCTGCCCGGCGCCGGCGATCAAGCTGATCGATCGCGTGTGGACGCGCCTGCGGCGCTAGCCGCCCGTTAGACGGAAGTTGTGTGACGCCGACGCTCGGAGCGGACTAGATTCCATACATTCTTCGACGAGAGAGGAGGCGGATCCTTGGCTGTTCCTCAGAGGCGACACTTGTCCTTTTCGGCACGAACAACGAGTCGGTTCCGGTCGTCGACAGGAACACCGAGGTCTCCGTCTCCGGTTCCGGTTTTCCGCCGGGAGCGGCGGCCACGCTGAGCCTCGCGCTCGGCGGCTTTCCCTCGAGCCACGCCGTGCGGGCTGGCGCCGAGGGCGCTTTTGGATGGGACAGGCGGTCGTCCCGCCGCTGACCCTCAACCTCATCATCAGCGCGAACGCGACCTATTCCGAGAATCCAACGGACCCTGATGCGGCCGTCTTGACGGTCGAGGGCCGGGCTAAGGTTACGAAGTTGTCTGGCGACGACGCGCAGCCGCCTTAAGTCGGTGGCGCGGGTCCGGAGCCCCGCGCGCTCGCGGTCGAGCTGAACGGACGCGCGTGGACGCGCCTGCGGCGCTGAGCCGCTCCAGGCTCACTCCCATCTGGCGCATCCGCGCACGGCTCCCCATTTCCCGCCGGAGCCGACGGGGGAACCAAAGCGGACCGCTTTTGTTCTGCCGACCGTTGTCGTGACGCGTGATGGGAACAGCTGATGACCACCGGTCTTCCCGCCTGGGATCGCCCCTCCACAGCCATCCATGCTCCCAAGTCGCTTGCCGACCGACTGTTCGCGACTCGCCGCCATTCGCTCGATCTCGCCGCGCCGCTCTCGCCCGAAGACCAGGTCGTGCAGCCGAACGACGACGCGAGCCCGACCAAATGGCATCTCGCGCATGTCACGTGGTTCTTCGAGACGTTCGTTCTCAAACCATATCTGCCGGGCTATCGGCTGTTCGACGAGCGATTCCCGTACTGCTTCAATTCCTATTACGAGGCCGAGGGCGAACGGCATCCGCGCGGCCGGCGCGGGCTACTGACGCGGCCGTCGCATGACGAGGTGCTCGCCTATCGCGCCCACATCGACGAGCATCTTGAAAAGCTCGTCGCGCGCGACCTCGTCGAAGATCGCCGCCTCAAGGTGTTGCTGGAGATCGGCATCAACCACGAGCAGCAGCACCAGGAGCTGCTGTTGACCGACATCCTCAGCGTCTTCGCGTCGCAACCGCTGACGCCGGCCTATCGCACCGACGTGCCGCCGCGCGGCGTTGCCGTGCCCGAGATGACCTTCACGACGGGTGCCGAGGGCATCAACGAGATCGGGCACACGGGCGACAGCTACTTTTTCGACAACGAGCGGCCGCATCATCGCGCGCTGCTGCAGCCGCACGCGATCGCCGATCGTCTCGTCACCAATGGCGAGTGGCTGGCGTTTATGCAGGACGGCGGCTATCGCACCGCCGCGCTGTGGCTTGCGGACGGCTGGGGCACGATCAAGACCCAGGGCTGGGATGCCCCGCTGTATTGGGAACCGCGCGGCGACGAATGGCTGCAGATGGGCCTCTACGGCCTGCAGCCAGTCGACCCTGCCGCGCCGGTCACCAACATCAGCTATTACGAGGCCGACGCTTACGCGCGCTGGGCCGACAAGCGGCTGCCGACCGAGTTCGAGTGGGAGCATGCCGCGGCCAACGCGCCGGTCGCCGAGGCGACGCACTTCGCCCCCGTCGCCGGCGCGCCGAACGATCCCCAGTTCTACGGCCAGGTTTGGCAATGGACGCAGAGCGCCTATCTCGCCTACCCCGGCTACAAGGCCGAGCCGGGCGCGATCGGCGAATATAATGGCAAGTTCATGAGCGGGCAGCACGTGCTGCGCGGGTCGTCCTGCGCGACGTCGCCCGGCCATGCGCGCGCCACCTACCGCAACTTCTTCTATCCACACCAGCGCTGGCAATTCACCGGCCTGCGGCTCGCGAGCGACAGATGACCTCATCAAAGCCCATCGAAGCGATCGACGAAGATTCCGACCCGTCGCACTTCGCCGACGCCACGCTGCGTGGCCTCGGCGCGCCCCAGAAGACGCTGCCCTGCCAGTTCCTCTACGACGAGCGCGGCAGCGTCCTGTTCGAGCAGATCACCGAGGTCCCCGAATATTATCCGACGCGGACCGAGATCGGCATCCTAACCGACTTCGTCCACGAGATCGTCGCCGAGACGCCGGCGGCCGCGGTGCTGGTCGAGTTCGGCTCGGGCTCGAGCCGCAAGACCGAGATTCTGCTCGACGCCTTCGACAAGCTCGCCGCCTACGTGCCGATCGACGTATCGCCGAGCGCGCTCGAGGACGCGCGCGAACGACTCGCGGCGCGCTTTCCAAAGCTGCGCGTGCATCCGCTCGAGGGCGACTTCCGGGCGCAGCTCGTGCTGCCCGATGATCTCGCGTCGCGCCCGCGTATCGGCTTCTTCCCCGGCTCGACGATCGGCAATTTCCAGCCGGCCGAGGCGGTCGACCTCATGCGCACGATGCGGGCCTCGCTCGGTGAAGGCGCGCGGCTGATCGTCGGCGTCGACCTTCGCAAGGATCTGTCCGCCTTGCTGCCGGCCTACAACGATGCCGCCGGCATCACTGCGGCGTTCAACAAAAACCTGCTGGTGCGCGCCAATCGCGAGCTCGGCGCCGATTTCGACGTCGACGGCTTCGCGCACGAGGCGATCTTCAACGCCGAGAAGAGCCGCATCGAGATGCATCTCGTCAGCCGACAGGCGCAGACGGTCTCGTTGCTCGGGCGGCGCTTTGCGTTCCGCCCCGGCGAGACGATCCACACCGAGAACTCGCACAAGTTTTCGGTCTCCGACTTCAAGATGCTGGCCCGCGCCGCCGGCTGGGAGCCGACGCGCGTCTGGACCGACGAGGCGCGCCTTTTCAGCGTGCACGAGCTCGTCGCCGGCTAACGTCATGGCAGGTGCGGCGCAGGCGCCTGTACCCTCGCCGCGCATCGCAGCGTATAGGACGGCATGATCTCGTCGCGCTGTGCCGCTCGCATCCTGGCCGTCGTCTGTCTCTCGCTTCTCGCGCTCGGAAGCGGAGCGGCCGCCGCCGCGCGCCCCGTTGACCAAGGGGCAAGCTGGACCGACGCCACGCGCGCCGAATTCTACTCGCGCGACCAGGGCTCGCGGCTGATCCCGCTCGCATGGCTGCGCGCGCTCAAGGCCGCCGACGGCACGCCGTTCGCGGCTGATCTGACGCGCTATGGCTACATCGCCAACCCGTTCGCCGCTGACGGTGACGCGTTGCCGATCGGCTTCACGCAGGCGCCGACCCAGGGCGGCCCAGTCGTCGGCATGACCTGCGCCGCCTGCCACGAGCGCGAGATCGTCGCGCAGGGCACGACATGGCGGATCGACGGCGCGCCGGCCGGCGCCGACTTCGGCGCCTTCGTCAGCGATCTCGATGCCGCCGTCCTCCGCGTGCTGGCGGACGACGCGGCCTTCAGGCCTTTCGCCGAAGCCGTGCTCGGCGAGGACGCGAAGGACGTCATCAAGCGCGAGATCCTGAAGGTCGAGCTGCGCTATTGGTCGACGCGTTTCCACGCGCTCGTCGGCGGCACGCTGAAGGGCGCGCCGGCCTGGGGGCCGACGCGGCTCGATGCCTTCGCGATGATCTTCAACGCGGTCGCCGGCCTCTCGCTCGGTCAGCGGCCGCTGTACCTGATGCCGGGCAACATCCACGTCGGCGATGCGCCGGTGCGCTACCCCATGTTGTGGGAATCCGGCAAGCAGGACCGGACGCAATGGACCGGCATCGCCGCCAACGGCGGGATGGCGATGGCGCTGGCCCGCAGCGTCACCGAGCTGCTCGGCGTGTTCGGCCATTTCCGGCCGACGCGGACACCGGGTGCGCTCGGCGCGCTCGACCGCGAGTATCTTCTGCACAACAGCGCGAACTTCGCCGCGTTCTCCGACCTCGAGGACACGATCGGCAAGATGGGCGCGCCCGCCTGGCCGTTCGGTGTCGACCAGGCGCTGGCCGACAAGGGCAAGGCGGTGTTCGCGCGTCCGACCGCCGATGGCGGCTGTGTCGCCTGCCATGGCGAGGCGAAGGGCGCCGTCGACGGCACCTGGAAGACGCCGCTCGTCGATGTCGGCACCGATCGCGCGGCGTGGCGCAAGCTGATGGATCGCGTCGACACCGGCGACATGACCGGCGCCTCGATCCCGGGACATATCGCGCCGCTGAAGCCGAACGACACGTCGCTTAACCTCCTCCGCGTCGCGGTCGGCGGCACGCTGGTCGGGCAGAAGGCCGAGCTGGCGCTGAAGCGACCTGTGGCCGCGTTGGTGTACGGCGTCGTCGCCGGGCTCATGCCGAAGCAGAGCATGCAACGCGAGATGCTCGTCGAGAACGGCTACGAGGCGCGTGTGCTGCACGGCATCTGGGCCGCGCCGCCGTACCTTCACGACGGCTCCGTGCCGACGCTCGCCGACCTGCTGGAGCCGGCCGATAAGCGTCCGAAGAGCCTCGCGATCGGTGCGCATTACGACACGGGCCGCGTCGGGCTCGCGGCGGAGCAGCCGGCCGGCACCTTCGTGCTGCAGACGACGGGGTGCGACGATCTCGCGTCGAGCCGCAGCAATTGCGGCCACGATTACGGGACCCATCTTTCACCCGAGGACAAGAAAGCGCTCCTCGAATATCTGAAGACCTTGTGAGGCACGCGATGCGCGTCCGCCCGATCCTTCTCGTCACCGCCGGCCTCGGCCTGTCGCTCGCGCCTGCGATCGCGCAGGCGCCGAAGCTTGCCGACGGCTCGCAGCCGTTCTCCGGCTCGTCGAGTGCGACGAAGCTCGTCTATGCCGACCAGGGGGCGGCCTGGACCGACGACAAGCGCACGCTGTGGAACAACATCGACCAGGGCTCGCAGCTGATCCCGCTCGCCTGGTTCGAGGCGCTGAAGCAGGACGACGGCAAGCCGTTCCTCGACGGCTCGCTGTCGCGCTACGGCTACATGCCGAACGCCGACCCTGCGCATTCGCACAACCTGCCGATCGGCTTCACCAACATGCCGTCGAGCCAGGGGCAGATGGTCGGCATCTCGTGTGCGGCCTGCCACAACCGCGAACTCACCGTCGGCAAGACGACTTGGCGCATCGACGGCGGCCCGTCGTTCAACGACTTCATGCCCTTCGCCGTCGATCTCGATCGCGCGGTGACGCACGTCCACGATGATCCCGCCGCCTTCGCGGCCTTCGCCAAGGCCGTGCTCGGCGCCAAGGCGGACGATGCCAACGCGCAGGCGATTCTGCGCACCGAGTTCGATCTGTGGTGGCTGCGCTTCCACACGTTCATCACCAAGTCGATCCCGAACGACCAGCCGTGGGGCCCGTCGCGGATGGACGCGATCAGCCTGATCTACAACCGTCTCGCGGGCCTCGATGTCGGTCCGCCGCCGACCTACCTCATCCCCGAGAACATGCAGGTCGGCCATGCGCCGGTGCGCTATCCCTTCCTGTGGAACGCCTATCGCCAGGCCATGACGCAATGGACGGGCTTTGCCGCCAACGGCAACACGTTTTATGGTTTGACGCGCAACCTCGGCGAGGAGTACGGCGTCTTCGGCACGTTCCACCCGCAGGCGACGACGGCCACCTTCACGATCCTCAACCGCAATTACCTCATCGACAATTCGGCGAACCTGAAAGGGCTGGTGATCGCCGAGGATCTGACCAAGTCGATGGGGCCGCCGAAATGGCCCTGGACCTTCGATGCGGCGCTCGCCGAGCGCGGCAAGGCGATCTTCGAGCGGCCCGGCAACGACGGCTGCGTGAGCTGCCACGGCGTGGTGGAGGGCACGTCGGCGCAACGCGTGCCCAAAACCTGGAAGACGCCGGTCATCGATGTGGGCACCGACCGGCAGGCCTGGCACGTCATCGATCGCGAGTTCAAGACCGGCAGCATGCGCGGCGCCACGCTGCAGGGCCTTGTGCCCCCGATGGGCGAGACCGACACGATCATCAATCTCGTCCGCGCCAGCGTCGTCGGCGCGATTGCCGATGATGAGAAGGCGCGGCCGCAAGTCGAGGCGCAGGCGGCCGCGACGCCCGATCCGGCCGCGCGCCTGCGCAAGCTGTCGATCGACAAGCTCGGGCTCAACGCGCTCCTGCTGAAGGCCGCGGTGCAGGCGAAATTTGGCTTCGGGCCGCCGGGCGCGCCCCCGCTCATCCAGAACGCCTACGAGTCGCGCGTGCTGCGCGGCATCTGGGCCGCCGCGCCGTACCTGCACAACGGCTCGGTGCCGAGCCTCGCCGAGTTGCTCAAGCCGGCGTCGGAGCGCGTCAAGTCGTTCGAGCTCGGCCCGGAATACGATCCCGTCGCCGTCGGCGTCGCGTCAAAGCAGCCGCAGACGCATTTCACGCTGCACACGACCGGCTGCGACAACCTGCTGTCGGGCGATTCGAACTGCGGCCACGAGTACGGCACGCACCTGCCCGACGACGACAAGCGGGCGCTGCTCGAGTACCTGAAGACGCTCTAGGCGACGGCGACCGGTCATTCCGGGGCGAGCTGTACGGCTTACTCCGCCGCGGCGAGCTCGTTGGGGATGACGCGGCCCTTGGCGGGGGCTTCGTCCTTGGCGACGCGGCCGTTCTCAAGCGTGATCAGGCGGTCGAAGCCGTCGAGCGTCGTCACGCGGTGGGCGATGGCGATGACGGTGCGGCCGCGCATCAGGCTTTCGAGCGCGCGGCGCACCTCGGCCTCGGAGCCGGTGTCGAGCGCGGACGTCGCCTCGTCGAGCAGCAGGATCGGCGCGTTCTTCAGGATCGCGCGGGCGATCGCGATGCGCTGGCGCTGGCCGCCCGACAACTTGACGCCGCGGCTGCCGACCATCGTGTCGAAGCCTTCGGGCATCTGCTCGATGAACGAGCGGCAATTGGCGGCATCGGCGGCCTCCCAGACCTCCTCGTCGGTGGCGTCGGGCCGGCCGTAGCGGATGTTCTCGAGCAGCGTGCGGTGGAACATCGAGATGTCCTGCGGCACGACGGTGATCTGCTCGCGCAGGCTCTCCTGCGTGACGAGCTTGATGTCCTGGTCGCCGATGCGGACGGAGCCCTGGTCGGGATCGTAGAAACGCTGCAGCAGGCTGAACAACGTCGACTTGCCGCCGCCCGATTCGCCGATGAGGCCGATCCACTGCCCGGCCTCGATGCGCAGGTCGAAGCCGTCGAACACGGTGCGGCCCTTCGGATAGGCGAACTTGATGCCCTCGAAGGCGACGCTGGCGCGGCGCGGCTGCAGCTCCTTGGCGTGCGGATGGTCCTGCAGCGTATGCGGCTTGAGCAGCGCGCCGAGCGCCTCGGAGAAGCGGGCGATGTGCTGCGTCGCCTCGACGAGGTTGACCGCGAGGTCGCGCGTCGCGCTGAGCACGGTGATGCCGAGCGACGACACGAGCACCACCTGGCCCGTCGTCGCGTGGCCGGCCTTCCAGAGGCTCACGACCCACAAGAGAAGCCCGATCGCGATCGCGACGGTGACGACGGCGTGGATGACGCGGACGCGCTCGAGATAGAGCACGCTGCGCTGGCGTGCGGTCATCTCCTTGCCGACCGTGTTGCCGAAGCGGCGGAACTCGTAGGGGAGCTGCCCGAACGACTTCACGAGCGACATGTTGCCGACGACGTCGACGATCTCGCCGTCGACGTTGGCGGCCTTGGCGGCGAAGTCCTGGTGCAGCGGCTTGCCGGCGTCGGCGATCTTGAACAGGAAGTAGATCATCACGGTCGAGACGCCCGCGAGCATCGCGGCCATCGGGATGCTGACCGTCGCGACGAAGATGATCGCGCCGATCGCGGCCGCGCATTGCGGCATCACGTTCCACACGGCCATGTTCTCGAGCGTGAAGACGGCGTTCGAGGTTGCGGTGATGCGCGACGCCAGCGTACCCGCCGCCGAATCGACGAAGAAGGAGGGGGCGTGCCCGGTGAGGTGCTGGAACAGGTCCGAGCGCACGTCGCCCGTGACCTTCACGAAGGTGAACCCGGCCGAGATGCAGGCCACCCGCCAGAAGATGTTGTCGAGCGTGATCAGGGCGCAGAGGGTGCCGACCGCCCACCAGATCCGGTTGCTGTGCGGGCCGGCGCCGAGCACGTCGACGAGGCCCTTCAGCGCGTATTGCGTGCTCACCGAGCAAGTGACGGCGGCCAGGACACTGACGACGATCAGCGCGTGCATGAAGGGCCGCATCTTGATGTAGCGGCTGATGAAGCCCCACGGCCGCGAGGCATAGCTGCACAAATCCGTCACCGACACACTCCTTCGAGCTTCGAGGCGAAGAGACACCAGGCAACAGACGTGCGTTTGACCCCTGTCGGCAAACGCCCAAGCTTGCCGGTGGTTGCCTGACGTTTTTAACGCTTTACGAAGTCTGGGTCTTGGTCTCGATCGGGTCGCCCGTCTCGCCGCGCGTTTCCGGCATGAAGGCTACGGCGGCGACCAGCGCCACGACGGCGATGAGGCCGAGGCCCTCGAAGGCGGTGGTGCTGCCGAGATGGTCGGTCAGCCAACCGGCGATCGTCGGGCTGAAGGCGGCGCCCACCCCCATCGCGGTGCCGATGATGCCCTGGGCCAGCGCATAGCCGCCGTGCTTGCGCGTCGCGTCCGCGGCGACGAGCGGTACCAGCACGCCGATCACCGAGGCCGAGATGCCGTCGAGCATCTGGATCGGCACGAACAGGTAGGGGTCGTTGATGAAGCCGAAGGCGAAGCCGCGGATCGGCAGCGCCGCCAGGCCGATGATGAGCAGCGGGCGTCGGCCCCAGGTCTGCGTCAGCCGGCCGACGAAGGGCGAGGCGACGGCCACCATGATCTGCGGCACGACGATACAGGCCGCGATCAGCATCGCCGGCGCCTGCGCCGCACGCAGCGTCAGCACGCTGCCGACGAGCGGCAGCATCGAGGCGTTCGCAAGGGTGAAGAGACCGGTCGCGACGGCCAGCACGAGGAGCTGCCGATTGGCGAGCAGGCTGCGCCAGGTGGCGCCCTCCGGCTTCGCGCCGTCCAGCTTGGCGGCATCCTCCGCCTTGGCGGCCGCCGCGATGGCCTCGGCCACGGGTCGGCGTTGCGCCCGCGCGGGTCCCGCCCGCAGGAAGAACAGCGCCGTGATCGTCGGGATCGCCAGGGCGGCGGTGACGAAGAACACGGCCTGGTTGGAGAAATAGCTGCCGAAGCCGCCCATCGCCGCCGCGGCGAGGGCGTTGCCGATCGAGGCGAAGGTGGCGTTGCGGCCGAGGCGGACGCCGATCCTCTCGTGACCGACGAGATCCAGGCTCACCGACGTGATCGACGGCGTCAGCAGGCAGGTCGCCGAGGCGTGCAGGGTCCAGGCGAAGAGGATGAGCGCGTAGGCGGAGCCGAGCGCGACGAGCAGCCCCGCAAGCCCGATCGCGGCGACCGCGATGCCGGCGACGAGCGGCTTCGAGCGCGCGCGGTCGACGAGCAGGCCGCCGGGCACCTGGCAGACGAGGCCGACGAGGCCGCCGATCATCAGGACGATGCCGATGTCGGTCTGCGTCCACTTCTCTGAGGTCAGATAGACGGCGACGAAGGGCCCGAAGCCGGTCTGAAGGTTGGCGCAGAAGAAGGCGAACCAGTCGAGCGCCATCTCCTTGCCGACCGCGCCCACCCCGGCAGCGTCTGCGGACTCCGAGCCGACGCCGTCGATCGCGCGAGGCGAACGGGCTGCGATGCGGCGAGCATTCGGGGCAAACAGCACGGACTGGGAGATCTCGGTAAAGCTCATCGCCAAGCAGGATTTCCTTCAGGCGCGCGCATGTGGCGCCGTCGGGACATGAGCCGTACGGGGCAGGGCGCGGAAAGGTTGTGCTCCGAGGAAGCTACCTAGCCGGTGAGTCCTGATTATGTCCGGCAGGTGAAGCCGGCGGGGCGGACGGGGCTGCGGGTTTCGCCGGGGCGGATTCCTTCGGCGAGACCGGGTCCTTCGGCGAAACCGAGTCCTTCGGCGAAACAACGTCCTTCGGCACCGCACCGGCGCCTTCGAGGATCACGATCGGCTCGTCGGCCTTGAATTCGGGGGCCTGGCGGACCTGGTCGCGTGTCAGGTTGAGCTTGACGCTGCCGCTCTGGATGGAATCGGCGAAGTCGAGCGTCTTCCACCCCACGGCGACCTTGCGGCTGCCGACGCCGAGGAAGCCGCCGAAGTCGATCACCGCGGCGCGGGTGTCGCCGTTGGCGTCGACCAGGATGTCGACGATGTGGCCCATGTCCTCGTTGCCGGTGCGGCTGCGCACGGCCTTGCCCATGGCGCCCTCGATCGTCTTCATGTTGACCACCGTCGCAGCCGTGCCCGGCGGCTTCGCCTGCTGGACTGCTGCGGCGGCCGGCTTGGCCTCGGGGGGAGCGGGCTTTGCGGCTTCAGCCGGCTGAGCGGGCTTGGTCTCGGATGGCTTCGTCTCGGATGGCTTGGTCTCGGACGGCTTGGTGTCCGGTGCGGCGGGGACGGCTGCTGGACCGTCCGCATGGGCGAAACCCCCGGCCGCGAGAAAGAGAACCAGGCTGGCGCTTGCGCGCAATGTCGAGGATCGCATCACGTCTCCATGGGGTCGCGAGCGAATGGGCCTTGCGAGCCCACGCGCCCGGCGCGTCGCGCCTAGGATGACGGATCGCGGCGGCGGAGCCAACTGCCGAGAGTGACCGGCTGACGATGTGTCCGCCGCCTTGAGTCTTCCGATGGTCACATTCGGGTGCCTTTCTCCGCCCGTCGCGCGATCAAATGACATCGACGGCGAACTTGAAGGAGCGGCACTTGGCGGACGTCGGACTGCGTGATCTCGGAACCGTCGTGCCCGGCCTGCGCGGCACCGAGCCCGAGCCGCCGCCGGTGCCGCGCACCGGAAGCCCGGCGCAGGACGTTCTCGTCACCCCGCCGCCGCCCAAGCCTGCCGCCCAGGCGGAGCCGGCACCGCGCGGCGGCTTCGGCGGCGACCTGCCGGCCGGTGCCGACGCGCTCGGGATCGACGCGACGCTGGCGCATGTCGCCGAGCTCGTGACGCACAAGCGCGCGGCGAGCCCGCTCTGCATCGGCCTCCTCGGCGGCCCCGGCGCGGGCAAGAGCTTCGCCTTGGCGCGGCTCGCCGAGCGCGTGCGCGCGCTCGCCGCCAGCGCGGGTGGCCTCAAGGAGAGCCCGTTCCTATCGCGCATCCATGTGCAGCCGATCGATGCGGCGAGCCTCGAGGGCGAGCCGGCGCTCGGCCTCGCGGCGCGCCTGCACGCCGGCCTGCGCCAGCCGTATCCGGATCTCGCCCGCGAACTCGGCCATGCCGCGCGCGACCCGCATCTCGTCCTGCGCGAGGTCAACGAAAAGCTCGACGAGGCGCGCCGCCGGCTCGATTCGGAGCGCCGCGCGCTCGACGACGCCGGCTCGCGCCGCGCCCGCCTGACCGAGACCGTGCTCTACGAGGCTGCCGGCAGCCAGGTCGACGCCTATGCCCGCGCCAACCGCTCGACCATCGAGCAGCGGCTGCGGGGCTTCGGAATCTTCGGCGACCCGCTGCGCGACTACAAGGACCTCGTCCAGTACGTCTCCGGGGCCGGCAAGATCGGCCTGACCCTGCGCGCGCTCTACGCCTACAAGGGCCAGCTGAAGCTGATCGTCGTGGCGATCCTGCTGGCGGCTTTGGCCATCGGCCTCGGCATCGCGATCGACAGCCAGGGCACCTGGCTCGTCGAGCTGCGCTCCAGCCCGAAGGCCGGCGTGCCGATCGCGGACTGGCTCGAGGCGCATATGAGCCTGTTGTCGCTTGCGCGTAGCGGTGCCTTTGCGCTGGCCGCGCTGGCCATCGTCGCCAATCTCGCTCGCGCGCTCGCCTTTGTCGCACCGATCTTCAAGGGCGCCCGCCTGCTTGACGGCGACCTCGATGCCCGCCGTCGCGATCTCGACAGCCTCTACGCGCATCAGACGAAGCGCGTCGACATGCTCGACGCCGACGTCGAGCGGCTGACCGCCGAGAGCGCCGAGGCCGAGCGCCGCGTCGGCTACACCGGCCCCGCGACTCTGAACGAGCCGTCGCCCTTCGAGGCGGCGGGCGCGGCCGGGCAGAGCTTCTTTGCGACCCTGGCCCGGCTGATGGCCGGAACGGGCCGGTCGGCGCCGCAGCGCGTCGTGCTCGCGCTCGACCATCTCGACGCGGTGCCCCCGGCGCGGGCGCGCCAGATCCTCGATGCCCTGCATCGCGCCGCGGGTCCCGGACTGGTGACGCTGGTCGCGGTCGATGCCGCGCGGCTCGGCGGCGAGGCGCAGGCCGATCTCGAGCGCTGGGTGCAGGTGCCGGTTCAGGTCGCGGCCGGCGGCGGCGAGCGCGTCTATGGCGCGCTGGTCGACGCGGCGCTCGGCCGTGCCGCTGCGCCGGCCCCGCAGGTGACGCCGGATGCGTCGCGGGCGGCGCTCGATCATCCCGTCGGCGACGACGAGGCGGCCACGCTCTCGGCCTTGGCCGGGCTGGCCGGCCCGTCGCCGCGCGGCATCAAGCGCTTCGTCAATCTCTACTCGCTCGCCCGGCTCGGGCACGAGGGGCATCCCGGCGCGCTGGCGCTGATGCTGGCCCTCGCCCAGGGCGGCACGAGCGACGAGCGCGCGGTGGTGGCGCAGGCGTTCGGGGGCACCGATCACGCGGCTGCCTTCGCCCTGCCGACCGCGACCCCGCGCCTGCGCGGCGCGCTGGCGGCCGCGAATGCCGCCGGCGGCCCGTTCAACCTCGCCGAGGCCGCGCGGGCGGCGCGCCGCGCCTCGACCTTCGCGATGACGCCGGTGGGGTAGGGGCGGGGGCCACTTGCAGGCCGCCGCCGAAGCGCGCACTCTCGTCCGTCCGATCCAAGCCAGGAGCGCAAGTGGCAGAGGACAATCCGCCCGAGCTTTCGGGGCGCGTGGTGAAGCTACATCCGGCTGCCGCGCGCCAGGGCGAGCCGGTGACCTTCGATCGCGCGGAACTGCGCGACATCCTGAACCTGTACGGGCGCAAGGTCGCCGAAGGGGAATGGCGCGACTACGCGATCGACTTCGGCCGCGAGAAGGCGACGTTCTCGATCTTCCGGCGCGCCGCCGAATATCCGCTCTACCGCGTCGAGAAGGTGCCGAAGCTGGCGCGCAAGCAGGGCGCCTACAGCGTGGTGACGACGACCGGGCTGATCCTCAAGCGCGGCCACGAGTTGCGCCGCGTGCTCGACGTGCTCGACAAGAAGCTCAAGCTGGTCACGACCTAGGCTCGAAGCCCTCAGCCTGCCGCGGCGATCCGCTGCGTCGTGAGCAGGCCGCGCCGGACCTCGAGCGCCACGCGCATCTCGGAGCGGAACAGCGCGAAGCCGTCGCGGCCGGCCCGCTTGGCCTCGTAGAGCGCGATATCGGCTTCCTTGAAGAGCGCGGTCGCGCTGGTGCCGTCGCGCGTCGAGATGGCGACGCCGAGCGTCGCGCGGGTGGTGAGCTCGAGATCCTCGTAGAGGTAGGGCTTGCGCAGCGCGGCGAGGATATCGCCCGCGACGGCGGCGACCGTGCTCTCGGCCTCGACCGCATCGACGAGAATACCGAACTCGTCGCCGCCCAGCCGGGCGACCGTGCCGCGGGCGCCGACCGCGACGACGAGGCGCTCGGCCACCGCCACGAGCACGCGATCGCCGACGTCATGGCCGAGCGTGTCGTTGATCAACTTGAAACGGTCGACGTCGAGCAGGATGAGTGCGACGCGGCCGCAGATCGCGTCGGCGCGATCGATCGCGGCCTCGATGCGGCCGGTGAACGCCGCGCGGTTGCCGACGCGGGTGAGCGTGTCGTGCGTGGCGAGCCATTCGAGCTCGCCGGTCGCCCGTTTGCGATCGGTGATGTCCTGGACGATGCCGACGACGCGATCGCCCGACGGCGTCGTCGTGGTCTCGGCATAGACGCGGACGTGGCGCGGGCTGCCGGCGACATTCATCTCGATCTCGGTGTCGAGCTCGCCCTCGCCGCGGCGCAGGCGCGCGAAGGCCGCGCGAAGCGTCTCGCCGCCCCTGGCCTCGAAGCTGGAGAGCAGGCCGTCGAGGGTCGACACCTCACGCCCGATGAGGCGACGCAGCTCGTCGCTCGCGGTCAGCGCGCCGGATGCGGCGTCGAGCTCGAAACCGCCGACGCTGGCGAGCTGCGCGGTCTGGGTGAGGATCTTCTGCTTGCGGGTGAGCTCGATCGCCTGGCGCGCCATGGTCTGGCGGCTCGCGTGATGGCGAAGCTGGCTGAGCACCAGGCCTGCGAGGTTGTGCAGGCACTCGACCTGCTCGGCCGTCAGCTTGCGCGGGACGGAGTCGATGACGCAGAGCGCGCCGACGCGCACGCCGGGGGCGATGGCGAGCGGGATGCCGGCGTAGAAGCGAACGTGCGGGGCGTCGACGACGAGCGGGGTCTCGGCAAAGCGCGAGTCGACGGCAAGGTCCGGGACGATCAGGGGCTCGTCGCCGCGGATGGTGACGTTGCAGAACGCGATCTCGCGCGGCATGCTGGCGTAAGCATGTCCCTGGTGCGCCTTGATGTGCGCTTCTGCCGCGTCGAGGATGCTGACGAAGGCGACCGGCATGTCGAGCAATCCGCAGGCGAGGCCGCAGAGCTGTTCCATGAGAGGGTCGACAGCCGCCTCGACGATCGCCAGCTCGGCGAGGTGGCGAAGGCGCTCTCCCTCCTCGATGCAAACGTTCATTGAGAAACCACGCGGTACGAACTGTCCGCGAAACTAGGGCGGCAAAGGTGTAGAAAGACGGAATTTGATCGGATAAACCCCGAGCTTCGCCTCGATTTGCCTGCGCGCTCGCGCCTCTCGCTACGGAAGCAACAAGGTCGCTTCGCCATGACGTCGCCGTTCTACCGCATCCAGCGCCTGCCGCCTTACGTCTTCGAGGAGGTGAACCGCCTCAAGGCGACCGCACGCCGCGGCGGCGCCGACATCATCGACCTCGGCATGGGCAACCCCGATCTCGATGCGCCGAAGCACGTCAAGGACAAGCTGATCGAGACGATCAACAAGCCGCGCGTCGACCGCTACTCGGCCTCCAAGGGCATCTACGGGCTGCGCAAGGCGCAGGCGGCCTATTACAAGCGCCGCTTCGGCGTGACGCTGAACCCCGATACGCAGATCGTCGCCACGCTCGGCTCGAAGGAGGGCTTCGCCAACGTCGCGCAGGCGATCACGGCGCCGGGCGACGTCATCATCGTGCCGGACCCGTCCTACCCGATCCACGCCTTCGGCTTCCTGATGGCGGGCGGCGCGGTGCGCTCGGTGCCGGCCGACCCGTCGCCGGCCTTCTTCTCGGCGATGGAGCGGGCGGTCACGCACTCGATCCCGAAGCCGATCGCGGTCGTCGTGTGCTACCCGTCGAACCCGACGGCGCTCGTCGCCTCGCTCGATTTCTACAAGGACCTCGTGCGCTTCGCGAAGAAGCACGAGATCTACATCCTCTCCGACCTCGCCTATGCCGAGCTTTATTTCGATGACAACCCGCCGCCTTCGGTGCTCGAGGTCGACGGCGCGATGGATTGCACCATCGAGTTCACCTCGCTGTCGAAGACCTATTCGATGGCCGGCTGGCGCATGGGCTTCGCGGTCGGCAACGAGCGGCTCATCTCCGCGCTGACGCGGGTGAAGAGCTATCTCGACTACGGCGCCTACACGCCGGTCCAGGTGGCGGCCTCCGCGGCGCTGAACGGGCCCGACGACTGCATCCACGAGATGCGGGCGATCTACAAGAGGCGCCGCGACGTGATGGTCGAGAGCTTCGCCAAGGCCGGCTGGCCGATCCCCGCGCCGTCCGCCTCGATGTTCGCCTGGGCGCCGGTGCCGGAGCGCTTCGCGCATCTGGGCAGCCTCGAGTTCTCGAAGCTGATGATCGAGAAGGCCGAGGTGGCGGTGGCGCCGGGCATCGGCTTCGGTGAGTACGGCGAGGGCTACGTGCGCCTTGCCATCGTCGAGAACGAGCAGCGCATCCGGCAGGCCGCGCGCGGTTTCAAGAAGCTGATGGATGCGGCCGACGGTAGCCTGCACAACGTCGTGCGGATGCCGCAGGAGGCGTGATCTCGTCCGATCGGTGCGCGATCACTCGTCACCACTCCGGCACCTGTCGAAAAGCGGACTGTCGGCGTGCCCGACCGAGCCTAGTTCTTCTTTCGAGGCAGCGACCGTTCCGGCGGCGCGGAAGCGCTCGCGTAACCAATGCCGCGTCGGCCGCGAAAACCTCGTAACAAGGGAGGATCGCGATCATGACGATACGCAACCCGATCGAATGGGGCGCCGACCAGGCTCGAGCCACGGCGCAGGTGGCGCGGAGCGCGCTCCTCGACGAGCAGCGCGATACCGGCGTCACGGCGCTGGCCGTGCGCCGCATCGCGCTCGCCGATCTGCGCGAGGTGCTGGGGCGCGGCTGGCGCGACTTCACCGAGAACCGCACCGACGTCGTCTTCCTCTGCATCGTCTATCCGCTGGCGGGACTGCTCATCGCACGGCTCGCGCTCAGCTCGAACCTGCTGCCGCTGGTGTTCCCATTCGTCTCCGGCTTCGCCCTCGTCGGCCCGTTTGCCGCCGCCGGCCTCTACGAGATGAGCCGGCTGCGCGAGCGCGGCGAGCCCGCGACCTTGAGCAGCGCCCTCGGCGTGTTCGCCTCGCCGTCGATCGCCGCGATCGTCAAGCTGGCGCTCGTGATGACCGGGCTGTTCGTGCTGTGGATTTTCACCGCGCTGCAGATCTACCACGTGACGCTGGGGCCCAAGATGCCGGCCACGGCGTCGGCCTTCGTGTCGGACGTGTTCAACACGAGCGGCGGCTGGGCGATGATCCTGGTCGGTGGTGGCGTCGGCTTCCTGTTCGCGCTGCTGGCGCTGGCGATCAGCGTCGTCTCGTTCCCGCTGCTGCTCGACCGCCGCGTCTCGATCACAACGGCGGTGCGGACCTCGCTTCACGCTGTGGCGAAGAACCCGGTGCCGATGCTGGCTTGGGGCTTCCTCGTCGCCGCGCTGCTGGTGCTGGGCGCGATCCCGGCCCTGGCCGGGCTCGTCATCGTCATGCCGGTGCTCGGCCACGCGACGTGGCATCTATATCGCAAGGTCGTGGTCTGAGGGCCAGCCGACCCGGCGAGAAGCGCGTATCTCCTACTTGTCGACGAACGCCTTCTCGATGACGTAGTGGCCCTGCTCGCCGTGGTTGCCCTCGACCCAGCCGCGGGCGTCGAGCAGGCCGCGCACGTCGGCGAGCATGGCGGGGCTGCCGCACAGCATGAAGCGGTCGTCGGCGACCGTCATGTTCGGCAGGCCGATGTCGGAGAAGAGCTTGCCGGATTCCATCAGTGCGGTGATGCGGCCCTCGTTGCGGAACGGCTCGCGCGTCACGGTCGGGTAGTAGATCAACTGCTCCGAGATCAGTTCGCCGAGGAATTCGTCGGCCGGCAGGACTTTCTCGATGAACTCACCGTAGGCGAGATCCTTGGCGAAGCGGACGCCGTGGACGACGATCACCTTCTCGAAGCGCTCGTAGGTCTCGGGATCGCGGATCAGCGACAGGAACGGCGCAAGGCCGGTGCCGGTGCCGAGGAGATACAGGTGCCTGCCGGGGGCGAGGTTGTCGAGCACCAGCGTACCGGTCGGCTTGCGGCTGACCATGACATGGTCGCCCTCCTTCAGGTGCTGGAGGTGCGAGGTGAGCGGGCCGTTCTGCACCTTGATCGAGAAGAACTCGAGCTCGTCGGCATAGTGCGCGCTGGCGACCGAATAGGCCCGCAGCAGCGGCTTGCCGTCGATCGGGATGCCGATCATCGTGAACTCGCCGCTGCGGAAGCGGAACGAGGGATCACGCGTGGTGCGGAAGGAAAAAAGGCTGTCCGTCCAGTGGTGGACGGAGAGCACACGCTCTTCGAGAAACTTGCTCATGGAACGGCGAAAGGGCCCCTGCGGCTGCAACAGCCTCTAGCTAGGGGCATTTTGCGCCGCACGCTAGGGGCGTGCGGCGCATCAACCACGATCGAGGATTTTCCTCTCCCGGCGTGGTTTCGCGGGCGTCATCCTTCCGCAAAGCACGCCGGCGGGAAAACGTCCTTCCTTTAGATGCCCGCGCCGCCGTGGCGTAGCAGCAGGAAGGCGATCAGCACGATGACGATGATGCCGACGATGCCGAGGCCGCCGCCGCCATAATAGCCGGAGCGGTGCCCGTAATAGCCGCCGCCGCCGAACAGCAGGATGATGACGAGAATGATCAGAATGAGCGACATGGAGCCCTCCGCTAGCGTGACGTTCTTCTTCGGCAGGGCGAGCCTAAACGCGAGCCATGCGTCGTGAAACTGACACAAAACGCTGCGGTGCGCCCAAAGGTCCGTCGCACCTGTCCACAGCTCTGTCCGCTCAGGCGGCTGCCAGCGCCGCCGGGAGGGCGCGCATCTCGGTGATGATCCAGCCTGCGCCGGCCGCGACGAGCCTGTCTGCGTGTCCGGAATAGGTGTGGGCGCCCCCCGTGAAGCCGATGACGCGCATGCCGGCGGCGACGCCCGCCACGACGCCGGCCACCGAATCCTCGATCACCACGCATTCGACCGGCGCGAAGCCCATGCTTTTGGCGGCGTGCAGGAACAGGTCCGGCGCCGGCTTGCCGTGCGCGACCTCGAGGCCTGAGAAGACGTGCTCGCCGAAGAATCGGTCGAGGTCGGCCCAGCGCAGGGTCATCCGGATGCGCTCGGGGTCGGACGACGAGGCGACGCAGCGCGGCCCTTCGAGCTTGGCCAGCACCTCGGCGGTGCCTGGCACGGCGTCGAGCTCGCGCTCGAGCCGAACCATCATGCGGCGACGCATCTCCGCGCCGTGGCCGGGCAGCGCGCGGCCGACGATCGCCTCGATGCCGCGGGTGATGTCGTCGTTGTGCTTGCCGAGGAAAGCATCGCGGCAGGCCGCGACATCCATCGGACGCCCGTGCTCGGTCATGATGAGCGACAGCTCCTCGAGCGCGACCACCTCTGAATCGACGAGCACGCCGTCGCAGTCGAAGATGAGCAGCATGGGCGTCCTCGCAGGCGAAGGCCGCCCTTCGACGCCAACCACCGGGCGCCGTCAAGCCGAGCGTTCACCCTGCGACGAGCCGTCCCGGAACGCGCGGCGGGACGTGCCGTTCTGCGATCATGGCGCGTGCGATCAGGAAGGCCAACAAAACCAAGCCCGGGCAGACCAAGCCCAGGCAGACCAAGCCGGCGAAGGCCAAGGTCGTCGCGCGGGCGGTCGAGAAGATCGAGACTAGCGAGGACAGCGAGGCCACCGCCGAGGCGGCCGGCCTCGTCTACGTCAGCGACGAGGACCCGGGCATCACCCGTAAGCGCTCCGGCACGGGCTGGCGCTACGTCGACGCCAAGGGGCGGGCCATCAAGGATTACTGGGAGCGCAAGCGGATCGACAAGATCGCCGTGCCGCCCGCCTACACCGACGTGTGGATCTGCCCCAAGGAGAACGGCCACGTCCAGGCGACGGGGCGCGACGATCGCGGTCGCAAGCAATACCGCTACCACCCCAAATGGACCGAGGCGCGCGACACGGCCAAGTACGAGCGGATGGTCGGCTTCGCCGAGCTCCTGCCCGGCCTGCGCGAGCGCGTCGCCGCCGACATGCGCCGCCAGGGACTGCCGCGCGAGAAGGTGGCGGCGACCCTCGTCGCGCTGCTCGAGAAGACGCTGATCCGCATCGGCAACGAGGATTACGCCAAGGAGAACAAGAGCTTCGGCCTGACCACCCTGCGCAACCGGCACCTCGACATCGAGGGCTCGAACCTGCGCTTCGACTTCAAGGGCAAGAGCGGCAAGACCTGGAACCTGGACCTGCGCGATCGCCGGGTCGCCAAGGTCGTGCGCTCGATCCAGGAGCTGCCCGGCCAGCAGCTGTTCCAGTATGTGGACGAGGACGGCAAGCGCCAGCCGATCTCCTCGTCGGACGTGAACGACTATTTGCGTGAGATCACCGGCGAGGACATCACCGCCAAGGACTTCCGGACCTGGGCGGGTACCGTGCTGGCCTCGATGGCGCTGATCGAGTTCGAGACCGTCGACAGCCAGGCGCGGCGCAAGAAGAACATCAAGGCCGCGATCGAGAGCGTCGCCAAGCGGCTCGGCAACACGCCGACCATCTGCCGCAAGTGTTACGTGCACCCGCACGTGCTGGAATCCTATCTCGACGGCACGATGCTCGAAGGCATCAAGCGCGAGGTCGAGGAGGAGCTGGGCTCCGAGGCCCACGCGCTGCGGCCGGAAGAGGCTGCTGTGCTCGGGCTGCTCAGCCGGCGCATCGGCCGCGACCTTGCGGAACGCGCCGCCTGACCCACCCGAAGCATATCCGCCGTTCTACCCCATTTGGGGGGGGCGGGCCGTTCGAGGCGTACCGCACACTCACGAAGCCGTATCTGTCGATTGCAGGAGGGGGCGTGACGACACCGAGCGGGCCAGGCAGCGGCCTTTCGTCATTTTCGACGTCGACGGCCGGCACATTCTGGCGAGCCCGGCGCTTCACGAATTCACCGGGCAGCCCGATTCCAGCATCGTCGGCGCGACCTGGCTGAAGCTCACCCATCCCGACGATCTCGACCATGCCCGCGACTTCTGCCGCAGGGCCTTGCGCGAGCGGCGCAGCTTCGCGGGCTGGTGGCGCGTCCGCCGTCACGACGGGGTTTTTGTCTGGGCGATGGTCGGCGGCACGCCGATGCGCTCGCAGCTGTCCGAGGCGGCGATGGCCTACATGGTCGCGATCGACCCGCTGTCGCAGCCCGACGCCTTCGCGCGCGCCGGCGGCGTGATCGGGCCCGAGCAGCCGTCCGAAGCCGACCCGCAGAGTCGGCTGTCGCGCCTCGAGCGGCTCGCCGATGTCGCCCTGATGGCCTCGGCTCTGGCGCGCGAGACCGGCGAGGCGGCAATCGCCGCCGCCTTCGATGCCCCGCTCGAGCAGATCGGCTTCCGGCTGGCCCGCTTGATGGAGCTGCCACCGCCGCCGGCGAGGGAGTCCGTGACCCTGTCGGACGGCTATCGACGGCCGCCGCGGCAGGCTCGGGCGGTGCGCCGGCGGCTCGCCTCTCGCGGCTGACCCACAGGCTGGTCGTTTGGCTTGGTCTTCTGGCTTGGGCGTCGCAGCATTTGACAGGGACAGGCAAACTCTGAAGGGTCCGGCCGCCCATTGCCGCCCGCCTCAAGAGAGCATGCCCCAGTACCTCGACTTCGAAAAACCCGTCGCCGACATCGACGCCAAGATCGACGAGCTCCGCCAGCTCAACCTCAACGGCGACGCGCCGGCGATAGGCGAGGAGATGGTGCGGCTCGAATCGCGCTCGGCCAAAGCGCTCTCCGATCTCTATGCCACGCTCACCCCCTGGCAGAAGACGCAGGTCGCCCGCCACCCACAGCGCCCGCACTTCTCGGATTACGTGAAGGCGCTCGTCACCGACTTCACGCCGCTGTCGGGCGACCGCGTGTTCGGCGAGGACGAGGCGATCGTCGGCGGCTTCGGACGCTTCCGCGGCCGCTCGATCTGCATCATGGGCCAGGAGAAGGGCTCGGACACCGACAGCCGCATCAAGCACAATTTCGGCATGGCGCGCCCCGAGGGCTACCGGAAGGCGTCGCGCCTCATGCAACTCGCCGACCGCTTCGACCTGCCGATCATCTCGCTCGTCGACACCCCCGGCGCCTTCCCCGGCATCGACGCCGAGGAGCGCGGCCAGGCGGAAGCGATCGCCCATTCGATCGATGTCTGCCTCGCGGTCGGCGTGCCCAACGTGGCCGCCGTGATCGGCGAGGGCGGCTCGGGGGGCGCCATCGCGATCGCCGCCTGCAACAAGGTGCTCATGCTCGAGCACGCGATCTACTCGGTGATCTCGCCGGAGGGCGCGTCCTCGATCCTGTGGCGCGAAGGCGGCCGCGCCGAAGATGCCGCGACGAGCATGAAGATCACCGCGCAGGACCTGCTGCGCTTCGGCATCATCGATTCGATCGTCTCCGAGCCGACGGGGGGCGCGCACCGCGACCCCGCCCGGTGCTTCGAGTCGACCGGCAACGCAATCGAGGCCGCGCTGCGCGATCTCGCCCCGCTGGACCGCGAGGGCCTGAAGGCGGCGCGCGCCGACAAGTTCCTCGCCATGGGCCGCAAGATCTAGCGTTCAGCCGTCCGCCTCCAGGTCGTGGAACAGCGCGAGCAGGCGGGGCGCGAGCATCCGTACCTCACGCCGATGCTCGAGGGTCAGCTGCCGCAGCACGGCCTCGGCATGCGACGTCAGCGTCAGCACCATACGGCGGCGGTCGGCGGCATCGGCGCGCTTACGCACGAGATCGGCCGCTTCCAGCCGCGCCACCAGCTCGGCCGC
This sequence comes from Beijerinckiaceae bacterium, assembly GCA_965277735.1. Taxonomy (GTDB): domain Bacteria; phylum Pseudomonadota; class Alphaproteobacteria; order Rhizobiales; family Beijerinckiaceae; genus RH-AL1. Next base: position 568,584 of record CBDIDO010000002.1, on the reverse strand, counting down.
GGTGTGCGGCGCGAGGATCAGGTCCTCGGCGAGCCGGCCGACGGTCATCGAGGTGGCGGCAGGTGCGCCCTTGATGGCGAGCAGCGCCTGGTGCTGCTGGGTCGTCAGACCGGCTTCGCGCGCGGCCTCGGCGCTGAAGCTCGCGAACCGCCGCAGGGCATGCCGAAAGGCGGCGAGTGTCTCGTAATCGGCCTGGGCGAGCTCGTCTTCGGCCTTGATTATATCGTGTTGCGACATAATAAATTGTATCGTGACCCGATCAAAAGCTCCACCGGCACACGCATTCGTGCCGCTTCCTCCTCGCCGCCTCGCCGATTTCACCGCCGACCCGCGCATGCTCGTCCTCGCCGGCATGGCGATCGTGATCGGGACGATCGGTGTCGCGGCTGCCTTCGTGCTGGTGAAGCTCATCGCGCTCGTCACCAATGTCGTTTGGTACGGCACGATCAGCTGCTCGCTCACGTCATTGGCACGGGCGCCGCGCGGTCCCTGGATGGTTGTCGCCCCGCCGCTCGGCGGCCTCGTCGTCGGGCTGATGGCGCGCTACGGCTCGGAGAAGATCCGCGGCCACGGCATTCCCGAGGCGATCGAGACGATCCTGATCGGCAGGAGCCGCATCGCGCCCCGCGTCGCGATCCTCAAGCCGCTCTCGTCGGCGATCGCGATCGGCACCGGCGGCCCGTTCGGCGCCGAAGGCCCGATCATCATGACCGGCGGCGCGCTCGGCTCGCTGTTCGCGCAATTCTTCGCTCTCAGCGCCGCCGAGCGCAAAGTGCTGCTGGTCGCCGGCGCGGTCGCCGGCATGACGGCGATCTTCGGCACGCCGATCGCGGCCAGCCTGCTCGCCGTCGAGCTGCTGCTGTTCGAATGGAAGCCGCGCAGCTTCATTCCCGCCGCCGTCGCAGCGCTCGTCGCGATCGCCTGGCGGCCGCTGGTCTTCGGCGCGCCGCCGCTATTTCCCTTCGCGACCTATCTCCCCGCGCATTGGTGGAACATCCCGCTGGCGGCCGGCCTCGGCGCCGCGCTGGGCCTCGCCTCCATCGCGTTGACGACGGCCCTCTACAGGGTTGAGGACGCCTTTCATCGTCTGCCGGTGCACTGGATGTGGTGGCCGGCGCTGGGCGGCCTCATCGTCGGGCTCGGCGGCCTCGTCGAGCCGCGCGCGCTCGGCGTCGGCTACGACGTCATCTCGGCGACGCTCGCCGGGCAGCTCGCGCTCGCGACGATCGTTTCGGTGCTGGTCGTCAAATCGCTCATCTGGCTGGTGGCGCTCGGCTCCGGCACGTCGGGCGGCGTGCTCGCGCCGCTGCTGATCATCGGCGGTGCGCTCGGCTATCTCATCGGCCTCGCGCTACCGGGACCCGCGGCAGTCTGGGCGCTGCTCGGCATGGCGGCGATGCTCGGCGGGGCGCTGCGAGCGCCGCTGACCGGCGCGATCTTCGCCGTCGAGCTGACCGGCGATCTGCACGCGCTGCCGCTGCTGCTTGCGGCCACCGTCTGCGCCTTCGCGACGTCGGTGCTCCTGCTCCGGCGCTCGATCCTCACCGAGAAGATCGCGCGGCGCGGCCAGCACATCACCCAGGAATACGCCATCGACCACAACCAGCTCGCGCGCGTCGCCGAGATCATGGTGCGGGAGGTCGAGACGCTGCCCGCAAACCTGCCGCTCGCGGAGGCGCTGAGCCGGGCGCTGTCGCCCGATGCCCGGCACGTCGCCTTTCCCGTCGTGGGCGCGGCGGGGGAACTCGTCGGCGTCCTCGACCGGACGCAGGCGCTCCGGCTGCGGGAGGACATCGAGGGCGGGCCCGATTCCCAGCATACGCTCGGCTCGCGCATGACGATGCCGAATGTCGCGCATCCGGCAGACGTCGTCGCTCGCGTCGTCGATCTCATGATCGCCGACGACCAGAACCTCGTCGCGATCACCGACCGGGCGACGGGCAAGCTCGTCGGCATCGTCACGCGCAAGGACCTGCTGGTCGTGCACCGCGAGGCCGGCACGATCGAGCGCGAGCGTGCCCGCGTCTTCGTGCGGCGGCGGCGAAAACTTTCGACCGGCTAGGCGTCTACGTGACGCCTCGTCTAGGCTCGCGGGGATCACTCAACTCGCAGGCCGCCGCATGCTGTTTCCCGCCATCACCGCCTTCTACGCCGCGCTGCTCGCGCTGATCTATGTCGGCCTCGCTACGTGGGTCGTCGTCGGCCGTGTCGGCAAGGAGACGCTGTTCGGCGACGGCGGCGACAACGCGCTGATGCGGCGGGTGCGCAGCCACGCCAACTTTATCGAATACGTGCCGATCGCGCTGATTGTCGTCGGCTTCTACGAGAGCGACGGCGGCAGCCCGATGCTTGTGCGCGTGTTGCTCGTGCTGCTCGTCGTCGCGCGCATCCTGCATCCGATCGGCATGTTCGCGGCCGAGAACACGCCGCGCCAATTCTCCTGCCGCGGCGGCGGCATCATCCTGACGCTCATCGTGCTGCTCGTCGCCGCGATCGCGCTGCTGCTGCGCGTGGCCTAGCGCGACGCGATCCGCACCAGCGCCGCGCTGAGCGGCCACAGCCCGCGCGAGACCTTCCGCAATAGAGCCTCGGCCTCGGTGCGCTGCCGCTCGTCGACGGCAGGCGGGTCGCCGACGACGAGGCGGTCGCGCGTCGAGGCGAGCGTCATGCCGCACGACTCGGCGAGCCAAGCACTATCCTGCGCATGGATCATATCGAGCGCCTGCATCGTTTGCTCCGATACGATCGGCTTGGCACCGGCGCAGGTCTCCCGCGCGAGGCGTCGTCGCGCGAGCAAACTGAACGCCGAGCGCTGCGCCCAGGCGGCGAAGTTCTGCGCGGGTTGCCGCGCGGCGATCATCTCGTTGACCAGTCGCAGCGTCTCGATCGCGCCGAGCGGCAGCGAGACGCGGCGGCGCGCGCCCTGCGGCAGCGGTGCGTCCATGCCGCCATCCGTCACTCCACAATGCGCGAGGATCGCCGCTCCGACGTCGCCGCCCGCATCCCAGTCGACGAGATGCACGCGCTCGGGTCCGAACGTCTCGCGCCAGATCGACAGGGTCTCGCGGATCGAGATGAAGCGATTGTCCGGCACCAGGATCGTGCGCGCGTAATCCTCGATCGAGAGGTGACCGCCGGCGGTGACCTGCGTGTTCCACATCGACAGGAAGCGCCCGTAGGGCTCGCGGATCGCGACGACGATCTCGGGCGCGTAGGCTGCGAAATCCTCAGCGAGATGGCCGGCCTCGTAGAGGTCGAAATGGATGGAGACATGCTCCGACGAGAGCAGCGCGACGGGGCAGGGGCTCGCGTCGATCTCGGCCTTGAGCGCCGCGACCGCCTGCTCGCGCGGCATCACCTTCATCGCGATCGTCGGATCGTGCGGGCGATGCGCGAGATAGCTCGCGGCGAGCGGGGAATGGTTCTTGGCAAAACCGCACGACGCGCGCGGGTAGAGAAGGCCGTGGCGCGCCAGCAGGCGGCGGTGGCGATGGCAATCGTGCTGGAACGAGGTCGTGCCCGTCTTGGCGAGGCCGATGTGGACGACGATTCGCTTTGCCACGCGCTCAGCGCCCGCGCGTCTGGCGCAGCGCCTCGCCGACGACCATCGCCGCAGCGACGGCGACGTTGAGCGAGCGCAGGTCGGGCCGCATCGGGACGAGGATGCGCTCGTCTGCTGCCGCATGCACGGCATCCGGCACACCGGCCGATTCACGGCCGACGAGCAGCACGTCCTCGGGGCGGAAGGCGAAGTCGGTGTAGGCGCGGGTGGCGCGCGTCGTCAGCAGGACGAGGCGGCGCCGTGCCGCCGCCCGCCAATCCTCGAAGGCGCCGAAGGACACGTGCCGGTCGATCCGGACCGCATCGAGATAGTCCATGCCGGCGCGCCGAAAATGCTTGTCGCTGACCGGGAAGCCGGCCGGCTCGACGATCGCCGCCGCGATCCCGAGGCAGGCGCACATGCGCAGCATCGTCCCCGTGTTCTGCGGGATGTCGGGCTGGTAGAGGGCGAGTGTGAGCAAGGGCGGCTTGCCGGGTTCGAGACGCAAGCCGTTACGCACGCTTCGCCCCCGCAGGGTCAAGAGTGGGCGGCAGCGCATCGCGCTCGGCCGCGAGGTGGTGGAGGAAGCGCTCCGCCAAGAGGCCCGTCGGGCGCCCGGCCGGGCGGAGCAGCACGGTCTCGATCGGCACGGCCGGGCGAAAGCGTCGCAGCACGATCGGCAGCCCGAGGTCGCGCGCCGGCAGCGGGTCGACGATGGCGAGCCCGAGCCCCTCGGCGACGAGGCCGCAGCGGGCCGCCGTGTATTGCGCCGTGAACGCGAAGCTGGCGGCGATGCCGGCGCGGGCGAAGGCCGCCTCGATCGCCAGCTGGAAGGTGCCGGGCGCGCCGGCGATCAGCGGCGCGCCGGCGAGGTCTTCGACCGAGATCGCGCGCTTGGCCGCCAGCGGATGGCGGCGGGGGAGGGCGCAGATGGCGTCGGAGACCAGGAAGGTCTCGCTGTCGACACCGCTGTGGCCGCTGCGCGGGCGCGCCAGGCCGATGTCGCACTGGCCGGAGGCCGTCCAGGCCCAGATCGTGTCGGGGCTCGGCACATGCAGTGCGATCTGCGCGCCCGGTGTCTCGCGAACCAGGCGTGCGATCGCCCGCGGCACCAGCCTCGACGCGAGCGATGGCTGGCAGGCGATGCGCAGCGGGCCGGTGCCCAACTCGCGGATCTCGCGCGCCGCCCGCTGCAGCTGGTCCAGCCCGGCGTAGGTGCGCTCGACTTCGCGCGCAAAGGCCTCGCCTTCGCGGGTCGGCAGCGCGCTCCCGTGGCCGCGCACGAGCAGCGCGAAGCCGACGTCCGCTTCGAGCTGCGCGATCGCACGGCTCACGTGCGGCTGGCCGATGCCGCGCGCGGCGGCGGCGCGCGTGACGCCGCCATGGCGCAGCACGGCAAGGAAGAGATCGAGGTGAGACGGGTTCAACATGCCGGAAATGAATGGACACTGGGATTCCGGGAATTTGACGGCATGGGTTCGCGATGCGCGTCATACGGCCTGATCCGGGAGCGGGGGATAAAGAGGTGGTCGAGATTTTGGGCGCGCTGCTCCTGGCCGGCTTGGCGGGCGCGAGCCTCGTCGTGCAGCAGGCGCTGAACGCGAACCTCCGGGCGGCGCTGCACTCCGCGGTGTGGTCGGGCTTCACGAGCTATCTGGTCGGCGTGATCTGCATGGCGCTCCTCGCGCTGGCGATGCGCGAGCCGTTACCCTCGGTGGCGATTGCGACGCGGCTGCCCTGGCATGCTTGGGTTGGGGGCGCCTTCGGTGCGCTCTACATCGGGGTGGCGATCCTGCTCGTGCCGCGCCTCGGCGCCGCGACCTTCGTCGCGCTGCTCGTCACCGGCCAGATGCTCACGTCGGTCCTATTCGACCAGTTCGGCTGGCTCGGCCTCGCACAGCGCCCGCTCGACGGGCCGCGGGTCATCGGGATCGCGCTCCTGATCGGCGGCGTGATGCTCGTCAGGCGCTGAGGGCCGGCGATCAGCCCATCGTCGAGCGTTGGAGGATCGCGGCGCAAAGCCTAGGTACAGGGAAAGCCGACGAGAGGATCCCATGACCGACGCCTTCATCTGCGATGCCATCCGCACCCCGATCGGGCGCTACGGCGGAGCGCTGGCGCCGGTCCGCGCCGACGATCTCGCGGCGGTGCCGCTGAAGGCGCTGATGGCGCGCAACCCGAAGGTGGATTGGGCGGCGGTGGACGACGTCATCCTCGGTTGCGCGAATCAGGCGGGCGAGGACAATCGCAACGTGGCGCGCATGGCGGCGCTGCTCGCCGGGCTCGACGTCGCGGTCCCTGGCGCGACCGTCAACCGGCTGTGCGGCTCGGGGCTCAATGCCGTGGGGATCGCGGCGGCGGCAATCCGGGCCGGGGAGGGCGATCTGTTCCTCGCCGGCGGGGTCGAGAGCATGAGCCGCGCGCCCTTCGTCATGGGCAAGGCCGACGCGGCCTTCTCGCGGGCCGCGCAGATGTTCGACACGACGATCGGCTGGCGCTTCGTCAATCCGGCGATGGAGAAGGCCTACGGCACCGATTCGATGCCGGAGACGGCGGAGAATGTCGCCGCCGAGCACGGCATCTCGCGCGTCGACCAGGACAAGATGGCGCTGCGCAGCCAGGCACGGGCGGCCGCAGCCCAGAAATCCGGCCGGCTCGCCGCCGAGATCACGCCCGTCACCATCCCGCAGCGCAAGGGGGAGCCGATCGTCGTCGAGGCGGACGAGCATCCGCGCGCGACGACGATGGAGGCGCTGGCCAAGCTGCGCCCGATCGTGCGCCCCGATGGCACCGTGACGGCCGGCAACGCGTCGGGCGTCAACGACGGTGCGGCCGCGCTGATCATCGCCTCGGAGGTCGCCGCCAAGCGCCACGGCCTGACGCCGCGCGCCCGAATCATCACGACGGCGGTGGCCGGCGTGCCGCCGCCGGTGATGGGGATCGGCCCGGAGCCGGCGACGCGCAAGGCGCTCGCGCGGGCCGGCCTGTCGATCGAGAAGATGGAGGTCATCGAGCTCAACGAGGCGTTCGCCGCGCAGGGTATCGCCGTGCTGCGCGCCCTCGGCGTTCCGGAGGACGGCGAGCACATCAACCCGAACGGCGGCGCCATCGCGCTCGGCCATCCGCTCGGCATGAGCGGCGCCCGGCTGGCGCTGACCGCGGTCGAGGAGCTGGTCCGCCGCAAGGCGCGCTACGGCCTCGCCACCATGTGCATCGGCGTCGGCCAGGGCATCGCGATGGTGGTGGAGCGAGTCTAGGGCGCGTGATGCCCGGGCGCTTGCCCGATATCCGTCTAAGGTATAATTACCCCATCGCGATCTCAAAAAGCATGACGCCTGACGCATCCTGACGCCTGAATGTAGGTCTCGCTCGACATTTCGTGTCCTGCCGGATTGACGCCTTCGACTGTCAGCGCGGCGCGCAAAGAAAAAGGCCGGCGCTGGGGGCGCCGGCCTGGGAGTTTGGGTCGGTTGTTTGTTTGGATCAGAAGCCGACGATGATGTCGCCGCCGAAGGTGAACTGGTCACGCTTCACGGTGCCGCCGCCGTTGCCGTAGAGCGGGGCGCCGTCGATGATGTTGTCGTAGCGAACCTCGGGACGGAGCATGACGGTCGCGAACGGCTTCGGCACGTCGGGCTTGATGGTGATGCCGCCGGTGATCGAGCCGTAGGTGGTGCCCTGGCCGGGAACGCCGCCGAGACCGGGGCCACCGAAGCCTTCTTCGCCGAGCGCGATGCCCGAGTTCACGAGCGGGGTCGCGACGAAGAAGTTCTTGTTATCGCGAGCGAGTTCGCCGCGCAGGTTCAACGTGTAGATCTTGCCGAAGGCGTAGGAGAGATAGCCGACGCCGCTGTAGTAGTCGGCCGGGCCACCCAACGTCGGGCCGAAGCCGAAGTCGTCGTGGGTGTAGTTACCCTCGAGGACGGCGGTCCAGTCGTCGTTGATCTTATAGGTGAAGACCACGTCGTTGTAGAAGCGCAGGTCGGTCTTGTAGCCGAAGGGGTCGCCGGTGAGGGCAACGCCCGCGGGCGAGATCGAGCCGGGCGCCTGCTCGGCACCGATGTGCGACAGAGCGAGAACCGTCAGCTTGCCGTTGGCGAGGTTGTTGAGACCGAAGCCGACGAAGCCGGCCGGCTGAGCATTCGGATCGCCGTTGTCGCGCGCCAGCGTGGGCGAGACCGCGGCGGCCGGGATGACCTTGACACCGGTGCCACCGAACGTCGTCTGGTTGCCGGTGTCGACACCGAGCCAGAAGTCGAGCGTGTCGTTGATGTGGGTCGTCGTCAGGACACCGGTGTGGTTGAACGTGACGGCGTAGTTGTAGGTGTAGCTGTGCGAGTAGAAGGGCGAGGTCGACGGGTCGAGCGTCTCGTAGCCCTGCGGCGACGAGAAGAGACCGATCTTCGCGTCGACACCACCCTTGGTGAACCAGGGCAGATGCGCGGCGACGAAGCCCTGTACGACGCCGATCTGGTTGCGATCGTTCTTCATCGAGAACGCGCCGAGACCGAGGAAGTGGTTGAAGCGCATGTCGGCGCCGTAGAGGCCCTGCGCCGTGAAGCCGAACGCGTAGCCGGTCGCCTTCGGATCAACCGCCTTGGTGATCGTCAAGAGCGCTTGATTGAGCTCGGGCTCGTTGGCGTGGTCGGTGTAGAGATTGCCGAAGTTGATCGACTTGCCATCCAGACCGTTGGTCGGATTGGCGGCGTTGCCGATGATGCCGGCCTCGAACTGGGCGTGGTATTCGACGCCGTCGAAGAAGTTGAAGTTGCCGACCACGGGCGCGATCGGAGCGGGTGCGGCGGCCGGCATGTCGGCAGCGCGGACCGCCTGGGTCGCCGCCGCAATCGCGATGGCGGCCGAGCAGGAGGCCAGGACGTATTTCAAAGTAGTGCGAGTGGTCACAGTCCGTTCCCCCAGATTTGGACTTGTCGAGAAAGCCGTAAAAGCGCCGCCGCCACAAGGTGTTGGGGGAAGTTAAAACCGGTCGTGGCATTGATAGCACGTTTTGACTGTAGCTCGCCCTGATTGGGCAAAAAAGAGGCAAATCTTGCCTCATTCTGCTTGCCCCGCGGGCTGACGCAGGGGAGTCGAACCAGCATCTTTCCCCGCGATCCGCGCCGAATCGCGCCGTCGCCGGGCTCTTCTCCTGGACCGGTGAAACGTCTATATCGGCGCGGACAAGCTGGCCGCTCGGCCTGCAGGGAAGCTGGAATGTCGCAAGACAGTATGCGTGGGACGTCTCCGGAGAATGCGGAGGTCTCGGCGACGTCTCCTGGCGCCTACAAGCCGACGACAGCGTCGTCGCTCGATCCCGCGGCGCACGCAGCCCACCACCAGAACAAATTCCTGCCCATGGCGCTCGGGTCGATCGGCGTCGTCTACGGCGACATCGGCACGAGCCCGCTCTACGCGCTACGCGAATCGCTTGCCCATTCGAAGGCCCACGGGCTCACCGACGAGGCGGTCATCGGCACCGTCTCGCTGCTGATCTGGGCGCTGTTTTTCACCGTCACCGCGAAATACGTCCTGTTCCTGATGCGCGCGGACAACCGCGGCGAGGGCGGCACGCTGTCGCTCATGGCGCTCGCGCAGCAGGCGCTGGTGCGACGCTCGGCGGTGGTCTTCTTCCTCGGCGTCGCCGGTGCGGCGCTGTTTTCCGGCGATGCGATCATCACGCCCGCGATCTCGGTGCTCTCCGCGCTCGAGGGCCTCAAGCTCGTGACGCCGATCTTCGATCCTTACGTCGAGAAGCTGACGATCCTGATCCTCGTCACGCTGTTCTTCGTGCAGCGCACCGGCACAGCGCGGGTCGCGACGTTCTTCGGCCCGGTCATGCTCGTGTTCTTCACGACGATCGCCGCGCTCGGTGCCGCGCATATCGGCGACGCGCCGCGCATCTTCTTTGCCTTCAACCCGCTGCACGGGATCGTCTTCCTGTTCGGGCACGGCTTCCTCGGCTTCATCGTGCTCGGCTCGGTGTTCCTGGCGGTGACCGGCGCGGAGGCGCTCTATGCCGACATGGGCCATTTCGGCCGCTGGCCGATCCAGGGCGCCTGGCTCGCCTTCGTCCTGCCCGCGCTGCTGCTCAACTACCTCGGGCAGGGCGCGCTGGTGCTTGCCGACCCGAGCAAGGTCGACGATCCATTCTTTCATCTCGCACCGCCGTGGCTGCTGCTGCCGCTGGTGATCCTCTCGACGGCGGCGACGGTGATCGCCAGCCAGGCGGTCATCACCGGCGCCTATTCGCTCGCGCGCCAGGCGATCCAGCTTGGCCTGCTGCCGCGCATGCTGATCCAGCACACGTCGGAAACGCAGGAGGGGCAGATCTTTATCCCGAAGATCAACGTGATGATGCTGATCGGCGTGCTCGCGCTCGTCGTCATCTTCAAGAGCTCGAGCGCGCTCGCCAACGCCTATGGGATCGCCGTGACAGGTACGATGGTGGTGACGACGATGATCGCCTTCGTCGTCGTCTGGAAGATGTGGCACTGGCCGTTCTGGGCGGCGGCGGCGCTCACCGCTGTCTTCCTCGTCGTCGACCTCGCGTTCCTCGCCGCCAACCTCGTCAAGGTGCTCGAGGGCGGCTACGTGCCGCTGATTCTCGCCGCCGGCTCGATGATCCTGATGTGGACCTGGGTGCGCGGCAACGCGCTGCTCGTGCGCAAGACGCAACGCGATTCGATCCCGACGATCGAGCTCATCCGCATGCTGGAGAAATCGAAGCCGACGCGCGTCGCTGGCACCGCGATCTTCCTCACCAACTCGGCCGATACAGCGCCCTCGTCGCTGATGCACAACCTGAAGCACAACAAGGTGCTGCACGAGCGGGTCATGATCATGTCGGTGAAGACCGAGGTGACGCCGCGCGTGCCGCCCTCGAAGCGCTACGAGATCGAGGCGCTCGCCGACGACTTCACCAAGGTGATCCTGCACTACGGCTACATGGAGAGCCCGCGCATTCCGTCGGCGCTCGCGGCGCTGCGCAAGTCGGGGCTGAAGTTCGACATCATGACGACGTCGTTCTTCCTCGGCCGGCGCACCATCAAGACGTCGCCGACGTCCGGAATGCCGCTGTGGCAGGACAATCTCTTCGTCGCGCTCTCCAAGCAGGCGGCGAACGCCACCGACTTCTTCGCGATCCCGTCCGACCGCGTGGTCGAGCTCGGCGCGCAGGTGACCGTGTAGCAAATGTAACCTGCGTCGCATCCCGCTCGTAGAAGAACCCAAAGCGATCTTCTCGGGAGGGATACATGAACAAGCTCGTCGGATTTTTCATCGATGGGCCGGAGCGGCTCTCCGCTCCGCTGCTTTGGCTCGGCCCGCTCGCCGCGCGTATCTGCGTCGGCTGGACGTTCCTGTGGAGCGGCTGGGAGAAGCTCAACAATCTCCCGCAGATGATCCAGAACTTCACCGAATGGGGCATCCCGGCGCCGGCGATCCTGACGCCGTTCGCGTCGGGCGCGGAGATGATCTTCGGCTTCATGCTGCTGATCGGGTTCATGACCCGTATCGCCGCCCCTGGCCTCCTCGTCGTGATGATCGTCGCGCTCCTCGCGGCCAAGCGCGACCAGATCGACTCGCTCGAAAGCTTCCTCAACCAGGACGAGACGGCCTACATGGCGATCTTCGGCTGGCTGGCGATTGCGGGACCAGGCCCGATCTCGGTCGATTATTGGCTGCAGCGCTGGACGCACGGCGCCCCCCAGCCCCGCGCCGCGAGCCTGACGCCGGCGACCTGAAACCGGAAACTTTGAAACGGTGCCGTCGCGCGGGCCGTATAGCCTTCAACGAACAATGGGAGGCCTCTATGTCGCGCAAACTCGCCATCGCGCTCGCCGCGGCATGCCTGTTCGGCGTGCGCGGCCTCGCGGCGCCGGCCGCCGCCGCCCCAATCGCCGCCGCCCCGATCGCCTGGTCCGGCTGGACCCCGGCGCTCTTCGCCAAGGCCAAGGCAGAGAAGCGCTTCGTCATCCTCGATCTGCAGGCGGTGTGGTGCCATTGGTGCCACGTCATGGAGCAGACGACCTACGCGGATCCCAAGGTCCAGTCGCTGCTCGAGAAGAAGTACCTGCCGGTCCGCGTCGATCAGGACGGCAATCCCGATCTGTCGAGCCGCTACGGCGACTGGGGCTGGCCGGCCACGATCATCCTCGCCGCCGACGGCACCGAGATCGCCAAGCTCCGCGGCTACATCCCGCCGGATCGGATGGCGATCCTGCTGCAGGCGGTGATCGACGATCCCTCGCCGGGCCCGTCGGTCGGCACCAACGATGCGGTGACGCCGGCAGCCTCGCCGTTCCTGTCGCCGGCCCAGCGCCCGGCGCTCGGCAAGGACGTCGCCGAGTCCTGGGACGCGGACAATGCCGGCTGGGGCAGCGGTCCGCTGCGCTACATCGATGCCGACAGTCTCGATCTCGCGATGGCGCATGCGGAGGACGGTGATGCCCAAGCCGCCGACCGTACGCGGAAAACGCTTGCAGCAGCGCGCGCGCTAATCGATCCCGTGTGGGGCGGCGTCTACCAATATTCCGACAAGACGGATTGGTCGTCGCCGCATTTCGAGAAGATCATGTCGTTCCAGGCGCAGTACCTGCGGGAATATTCGCAGGCCTACAGCCGCTGGCACGATCCGGCCTATCTCGCCAACGCCAAGGCCATCGAGGACTATCTCGTCACCTGGCTGCGCGGGCCGGACGGCGCCTTCTACACGAGCCAGGACGCCGACCTCGACGAGAAGACGACGGGGCACGTCTATTACAAGCTCGACGACGCGCAGCGTCGCAAGCTCGGCATCCCGCCCCTCGACAAGCACCAATATGCGCGTGAGAACGGCTGGGCGATCTCCGCTCTCGCCGCCTATTACGATGCGACGGGCGATGCGGCGGTCCTGAAGGATGCGGTGACGGCGGCGCGCTGGGTCGAGGCCAACCGGGCGCTGCCCAACGGCGGCTTCAAGCACGGCGCGGACGACCGCGGCGGCCCGTTCCTCGGCGACACGCTGGCGATGGGCCGGGCGTTCCTCGATCTCTACGCCGCGACGGGCGACAGGCATTGGCTCGATACCGCGCAGTCGGCGGCGGATTTCACCATCGCGCGCTTCGAGGACAAGGCCGGCGGCTTCACGCCGACGGCGACCTCGGAAGCCTCGATCGGCGTCTTCCAGAAGACCGACAAATCGCTCGACGACCAGATCGGCGTCGCGCGCTTCATGAACATGACCGCCCGCTACACCGGCAAGGCCGCCTATCGCGACGCCGCCGCCACCGCGATGAAATATGCCGTCGGCATGGCGGATGGGCTCGAGCGCCCGCTGCCCGGCCTGCTGCTGGCGGATCGCGAGCTGTCGCGCGGCCCGACGCACGTGACGGTGGTCGGCCACAAGGACAACCCGTTGGCGCAGCGCCTCGACGCCGCGGCGCGCGCGCTGCCGTCGACCTATCTGCAGCTCGACTGGTGGGACAAGCGCGAGGGCGATCTGGTGAACCCCGAGATCACCTATCCCGAGCTCGACACGGCGGCGGCCTTCGCCTGCGGTGATCGCAGCTGCTCGCTACCGGTGACTAACGAGGCGGGCTTGACACAGGCCGTGGCCAGGATGGCCGGCCGGAAAACGCCAACCATGAAGAATTAACAACGTCACGTCGATGTAATCTTTGGCGTTTGTGTGAGAAAACGAAAAGAATTTCTCCCCCTTTCGACGGAAAGGAAAAATAAATCGACCAATCTCGTAACCTTTTGTCGCGGACTCCCGTAACTCTCATCGGACGGAGAGGAGCGGATACCACCACCCGGTGTCTGCCCCGATGTCCGCAACTTTGCATCTCGGGCCTGGAGCCTGGGGAGTCTTACGGAGAAACCAAAATGAAGATGAACACCGTTTCCGGCGCCGCCATCGCCGCCGCCGCCGCCAGCATGTTCATGGCCGGCGCCGTGATGGCCCCGGCTCAGGTCTCGGCCAAGGCCGCGATGGGTCATTGCATGGGCGCGAACGCCTGCAAGGGCCAGGGCGCCTGCAAGTCGGCCAGCAACGCCTGCAAGGGCCAGAACGCCTGCAAGGGCCAGGGCTTCGCCATGATGTCGAAGGGCAAGTGCTCGAAGGCTGGCGGCACGTACGAGAAGGCGTGATCGCGTTCTAATTCGACGAAGGTCCGGCGCTTCGGCGCCGGACTTTTTCGTTAGCGACGCACGGCGCATGTCGGCGTCCGCGACGAACCGGGATCAGTCGACAAGCGGGAACTTCTCGCGGACCTTTTCCAGGCACGCGAAACTCAGTGAAGCCGCAGCGACCGCAGACGCTGACGAGCAGGTACCCCGAGCGGAAGAAGCTGATGGGCAGCAGGTCGATGCCTTCGCCGGACGCTTTGACCTCGAGCCCATAATGCTCGGTGCCGCCGCACTTGACGCAAGCTTGGCTCATCCCTTCCTCCGCGATCATGTGTGATACGAACGACGCTATCGACACGACGAAACGTCGACGTGACAAGAACGAACGACGTCGGGGATCGTTTATCCGCTGACGCTCCGCGCGGGAGCGCGACAGAACGACAGGAGTGCATGGTGCACGACATCGACCTCATCGACTCCGCGGCGACGCCGCGTGCGATCGCCAAGGACAAGCCCGACTTCCTCGGCTTCGGTCTCGGCCTGCGCGTCGAGCATTACGCCGACATCCTCGACGGCGACCCGGCGGTCGACTGGTTCGAGGTCATCAGCGAGAATTTCATGGTGCCGGGCGGCCAGCCGCTGCGCATGCTCGACCGCATCCGCGCGCGCTTCCCGGTCGTGATGCACGGCGTGTCGATGTCGATCGCCTCGACCGCGGCCGCCGACATGGATTATCTCCGCGGCTTGCGCGACCTCGCTAAACGCGTCGAGCCTCGTTGGATCTCCGACCATCTCTGCTGGACCGGCGTGCACGGCAAGAACCTGCACGACCTGCTGCCGATCCCCTACACGAAGGAATCGCTCGACCACGTCTGCTCGCGCGTCCATCTCGTGCAGGAGACGCTCGGCCGTCCGCTGACGCTCGAGAACGTCTCGACCTACGTGCAATTCGCCGACAGCGAGATGACCGAGTGGGAGTTCCTCTCGGAGATGTCGCGCCGGACAGGCTGCTGGCTGTTGTTCGATGTCAACAACGTCTATGTCTCGGCCTTCAATCACGGCTACGATCCGATGACGTTCCTGAACGGCATCCCCGCCGACCGCGTCATCCAGTTCCACATGGCCGGCCACAGCCACATGGGCACGCACATCATCGACACGCACGACAACGACGTGTGCGAGGACGTGTGGGACCTCTATGTCGCGGCGCTGAAGCGCTTCGGCGCGGTGTCGACGATCATCGAGCGCGACGACAACATCCCACCGCTCGCCGAGCTGATGCCCGAGGTCGAGCGCTTACGTAAAGTCGCTCACGAGGTGCTTCCCGCCAATGCCTTCCCCGCGCATCTCCGGTAACCCGGTCCCGGGTCCTTCCCAGACGATCGGCTTCGTCGAGTGGCAGGACGCCTTCCAGAGGGCGATCCTCGACGGTGACGACGCCGTCCTCGCGACCTTGACCGACGGCGCCCGCGAGGAGCGCACGGCGCTGTTCGAGATCTACCGTCACGCCTATCTGGCGCGTCTCGTCGAGGCGATGCGCAAGGAGCACGAGGTGCTCCACACCTTCCTCGGCGACGATACGTTCGACGAGATGGCCGCGGCCTATGTCACCGCGCATCCCTCGCGCCATCCGAGCATCCGCTGGATTTCGCGCCACCTGCCGGTCTTCCTCACCGAGAACGAGCCTTACAACGAGTATCCCGTCGTCGCCGAGCTGGCCGCGTTCGAGAAGGCGCTCAACGACGCCTTCGACGCGCCCGACGGCGCGGTACTGACCGGCGAGGCGCTGAGCGCGATCCCGCCCGAGGCGTGGCAGGATCTCGTCGTCGTGACGCATCCCGCCGCGCACCGGCTCGATTTCACCACCAACGTCGGCGCGATCTGGTCCGCGCTGCGCGAGGAGGAGACGCCGCCCGATGCCGAGACGCTCGCCACGCCGGCGAAGATTCTCGTCTGGCGGCACGAGACCACGCCGATGTGGCGCGAGCTCTCAGCTGAGGAAGCGATGATGTGGGACGAGGCCGCCGCCGGCATGCCGTTCGGCCAGCTCTGCGTGATGCTCGCCACGATGGACGACCCCGACACCGCCGCCGCCCGCGCGGCCGGCCTGCTCGGCGGCTGGATCAACGCCGGCATGCTCGCCGAGGCGCACGTCGCGGCGTAGCGATCACCCCGCTTTGCGGCGCATCGCCAGCGCCAACGCGAGTGGCGACTCGCTGACGATCGGCATGGTCGCCTGCAGTGCCGCCGGGGCTTCGGCGAGCATGGCGGGGACGTCGGCGGCCGGGCGCGGCCTGCTGAGCAGATAGCCCTGGATGTCGTCGCAGCGGCGCGTCTTCAGCGCCAGCGCCTGCTCGACCGTCTCGACCCCTTCCGCCGTCACCTTGATCGACAGCCGCCGCGCCAGCGTCAGGATCGCCTCGACGATCGCCTGATCCGCGAGCCGGTGGATGTTCTGCACGAAAGAGCGGTCGATCTTGATCTTGTCGACGGGGAATTCGGTCAGGTAGCTCAGCGAGGAATAGCCGGTCCCGAAATCGTCGAGCGCGATGCGGATCCCGCTCTCGCGCAAGGCGGTCAGATGCTCCAGCGTGCGTTCCGAGTGGCCGAGGAAGACGCCTTCGGTCACCTCGATCTCGAGGCGCGCCGCCGGCAGACCGCTCGCCTGCAAAGCGCGCGCGACGCTGTGCAGGAAATCCGGCTCGGCGAATTCCTTCGGCGAGATGTTGACCGCGACTCGTACGCCTCGCGGCCAGCTCGCGGCGTCGCGGCAAGCCTGGCCGAGCACCCAGCGCCCGATCGCCGCGATCAGGCCGGAGGATTCCGCGGCAGGGATGAACTCGATCGGCGGCACCAGCCCGCGCGCCGGCGAGCGCCAGCGCACGAGCGCCTCGAAGGTGGTGACCTCGCCCGTCGTCAGGTCGACCAGCGGCTGGTAGTGCAGCTCGAACTCGCCGCGCGCCAAGGCGAGCTTCAGGTCGGCCTCCAGCTTGCGCTTCTCGATTACGGCGAGCTCGTCGGCTTCGACGAAGGTGCGGGCGACGCCCTTGCCGTCGGCCTTGGCGCGATAGAGCGCGAGATCGGCCTTGCCGAGCAGCGCGTCGGGCGTCGCGGCGTGGCGTGGCGCGTAAGCGATCCCAATGCTGGCCGCGATCGCCACGCTCACGCCGTCGATGTCGAACGGCGCGCCGAGCACCTCGAGCAGGCGATCGGCCAGGGCTTCGGCGCGCGCCGGCGTCGCGGCGAGCCAGACCGCGAACTCGTCGCCGCCGAGGCGGGCGACCAGCGCCTCTGGCGGGGCCGCGGCAGCGAGCCGACGCGCGGCCTCGCGCAGCACGCGATCGCCGGCGGCGTGTCCGAGGCCGTCGTTGGTCGATTTGAAGCCGTCGAGGTCGATGTAGAGCAGGGCGCGCCAATGCCCGTCGCGCGCGGCCGCCTCGCACTCGCGTCCGACGCGGGTGCGGAAATTCTCGCGGTTGGCGAGCTCGGTGAGCGAATCGAAATTCGCGAGGTAGCCGATGCGTGCCTCGATATCGCGCGCCGCGGTGATGTCGTTGCCGATGCCGCGATAGCCGATGAAGGCGCCGGTGGCATCGGCAAGCGGCTTGCCGGAGAGCTTCCACCAGATCGTACCCTGCGAGGAGGCGATCTCGACGAGCACGTCGCGGAACGGCTTGCGGTCGGTCATCGCGCGGCGCACCGCGCAGGCGCCCTCGCTCGCTGCCGCACCCGCCGCCTTCGGCGCGAGCAGGGTCTTGAAGAGCGCGCGCTCGACCGCACTCTCCTGCAGGCCGAGCGACGCCGCCATCTCTGGCGCCGCGTCGCGCAAGCGGCCCGCAGCATCGGTCTCGAAAACCCAGCCCTGCGCGCCGGCCTCCTGGTCGAGGAGCAGCGAGTCCATCGTCTCGGCAAGCTCGTTGGCCCGCAGGCCGGAAGCGGTGGCGGCGGCATTCGCGCGCTCGCGCCGCTTGAGGCCGAAGCCGATTCCGACGGCGGCGAGCAGCACGAAGGGCGCGAGCGTCGCTTCGAGCCCGCCCCGCAGCGCGAAGCCAAGCGCGGCCGCGACGGCCACCGGCGCCATCGCGAGCGTGCCGACGAAGGCGAGCGGTTCGGCGAGCGTCGCGCTGCCCAGCGCGAAGGCGAGGACGGCCACGAGGACGAGGGTCTGCGTCACTTCCGCGACGCCGATCGCCACGAACATCATCGCGGCGAGCGCGCCGCCGCCGGCAAGCGCCAAGGCGCCGAGCGCCCAACCGGCGCGGTCGCCTGCGTGCGGCGCCTTCAAGAGAGGCGCGGCGAGCACCGGCGCGCCCGCGGCAATCGCGCTCAGCGCCAGGAGATGCAGGAGGAGATCGCGATCGGACGTGTCCCACGCGACGGCGACGAGCAGGCCCGAGAGGAGGAGCGACACGAGCGCCATCTGCGGGAGCGCGGCGACGGTCGCCGCGAGCTGCGCGGCTTCGACGCGGCGCCGCAAGGCGCCGACAGGGGCCCGGTAGACGGTAAAAGGCGAGGCGCCGGTCGTCGTCTTTGCGGCGGAAGGGATCGGCATTTGCGCGCCTGTTGAGAGGCCGCAAGCTTGACCGGGAAAGATTGCCATCGCGTTGACGCTGGGTCGGGCCGCCGCCGTGGCAGGTCAGCGCGCGGCGGCGCGAAACGAGGCGCCGACGAGGCGCATCATCTCCTGCGAGCGTGGGTCCGTGAGGCGCGTGCGCAGCATCACGTCGGCGGTCGGCAGCGGCGGCAGGCCGAGCGCGGCGCCGACCTCGATCGCGTTGCGCGGCGCGACGCGATGCGCCAGCGCGGCGACGGCGAGGCCCGCGCTGACCGCGGCGCCGAGCGCCATCACGCCGCCCCCGACATAGACGGCGTTCCAGGCGATGCCGGCTTCGTCGAGCAGCTGCGCCACGATGGCGCGGACACCGCACGGCTCCGCCAGCGTGGCCAGGCGCAACGGCTCGCCCTCGCGGCGCTGGAAGCCGGGTGCCGCGAACCAGCCGAAGCGCTCGTTCGCCAGCACGGCGCCGCCTTCGTGCTCGGTCTCGCGGCGGACGATGACGGCATCGATCTCGCCGCGGTCGAACCGCGCGGCGAGGTCGCGCGAGGAGGCGATGGTCACCTCGATGACAAGAGCCGGGTCGTGGTTGGCGAGCCGCGCCACGAGATTGGGCAGCTCGGGTCCGGCGATGTGATCGCTGATGCCGAGCGACAGCCGGCGCGGCGGCGGCGGCGCCAGCGTGGCCAGCGCGCGCTCGTGCGCGGCGAGCAGGTCGCGCGCGCCGGCCAGGAACCCGTCGCCGCGCGGCGACAGGCGGACGTGGCGCGGCGTGCGATCGAGCAGGCGGCAGCCGAGGTGGTCCTCGAGCCGCTTCACCTTCAGGCTGATTGCTGCCTGCGATGTGTCGAGCGCCTCCGCAGCACGTGTGAAGCTGCCGAAATCGGCGACCAGCACGAAAGCCTGGACGGAATCGATGTCGAGAGGGCGCGGCGCGATAGTCATTTCGAAATGATATCTCTGATATATTCAAGCATATGTTTTCATAATCTCCCGGTGCTGCCATGTCGAGGGCCTCGCAGGAGGCAGGCATGCTGACACTGAAATACGCGCACCGGCTCCCAGCCGATTTCGCGCTCGAAAAGATACGGGAGCGTGCGGCCACCCGCGGCCCGATGTGGGACGCGACGCCGGGGTTGGCCTTCAAGGCTTTCGCGATCCGCACGCGCGGCGTGGCCGGCGCCTCGGGCAACGCCTACGCGTCGATCTACCTCTGGGACGACGCGGCGGCCGCGATGGACATGCTGGCCGACCCCGGCCGCTTCGGCGCCGTCATCGAGGCCTTCGGACGCCCGCTCGTCGAGACGGCGTTGCCGCTCGCGGCGCAAGCGAAAGGCGATGGTGCCGAGGTCCGCGCTGTGGTCGAGGAGCAGATCGCGCTCGATGCCGACGTCGATCCCGCGAGCCTGCGTAAGTCCGAGGCCGCGCGCGTCGCCGACATGATCGGCGATCCCGATGTCCTGGCCGCTGTTTCCGCGCTCGATCCGACGACCTGGCGGCTGACCCGCACCGCGTTGGTGCGTACGCCGGCTGAAGCCGTCGGCGGCGCCACCGTCTACGACGTGGCCTATCTCGCCCGCCCGGGTTGGGCGCGGCTCACAGAGGGAGGAAAGTGATGCCACTCGTCCGAATCTCGATTCGTCGCGGCAAGGCCGCGACTTACAAGAAGGCGCTCGTCGACGGAATCTACGCCGCGATGCACGAGACGTTCTCGGTGCCGGAGGACGATCTGTTCATGACGATCGACGAGCACGACGCCGACACGTTCGCCTACAGCCCGAGCTATCTCGGAATCGCGCGCAGCGACGACCTCGTGATCATCCAGATCACCGCCAACGACACGCGCGACACGCCGCAGAAGCAGGCCTTCTACCGCGGCATCGCCGAGCGTCTCGGCGCGTCACCCGGCGTGCGGAAGGAAGACGTGTTCATCAACCTCGTCGAGGTGAAGAAGGAGAACTGGTCGTTCGGCAACGGCGTCGCGCAATACGCGTGAGGCCGCCGGCGCGTCGACTGCCTAGTTCACCGGCACCGCGACGAAACGCACTTCGCCCTGCGCGTTGGCGACGAGCAGCAGCGCGGTTTTCTTGCCGCCGCCCTTCAGGGCCCGCATCTTGTCGGCGGCGGCGGCGGGCTCGCTCACCGGCTCCTGGTTGATCTCGACCAGGATCTCGCCGGGGTGCAGCTGCTTGTCGGCTGCGGGCGAGTTCGGCGCGACATCGCTGATCACGACGCCCGACGAGACGCTGTCGTTGATCGAGAACTTCTGCCGCGTCTCGTTGGTGAGGCCGGAGAAGGTCATGCCAAGCGCGCCCTGGACGGCGGCAGGTCCCGGCGGCGTCGCCGCATCGGGCGTGGCGCCGCTCTTCGCTGCCACCTTGGTGACGTCGTCGAGCCGGCCGAGCTTGACGCTCTTGCTCAGCTCCTTGCCCTTGCGCACCACGACGACCGGCACTTCCTTGCCGACCGGCGTCAGCGCGACGATCTTCGGCAGCTCGCGCGATTCCTTCACCTCTTGCCCGTCGAACCTGACGATGACGTCGCCGGTCTCGATGCCCGCCTCGGCGGCCGGTCCCTTGGCGTCGGTGCCGGAGACGAGCGCGCCGCGCGTCTTGCCGAGGTCGAGGCTCTCGGCAATCGTGTCGTCGACGTTCTGGATGCGCACGCCGAGCCAGCCGCGGCGGACCTCGCCGAACTTCTCGAGCTGGTCGATCACCGGCATCACCGTCGAGGCCGGCGTCGCGAAGCCGATGCCGATCGAGCCGCCCGACGGCGACAGGATCGCCGTGTTGATGCCGATGACGTCGCCCGCCATGTTGAACAGCGGGCCGCCGGAATTGCCCTTGTTGATGGCCGCGTCGGTCTGGATGTAATTGTCGTAGGGGCCGGAATCGATGTTGCGGTGGCGCGCCGAGACGATGCCCGCCGTCACCGTGCCGCCGAGCCCGAACGGGTTGCCGACCGCCATCACCCAGTCGCCGACGCGCATCGCCTCGCTGTCGCCGAACTTGACCGACTTCAGCGGCTTCTCCGGCTCGACCTTCAGCACCGCGACGTCGACCTTGGTGTCCGTGCCGATCACCTTGGCGCGCAGCTTCTGCCCGTCGGTGAAGATCACCGTGATCTCGTTGGCGTCGGCGATGACGTGGTTGTTGGTGATGATGATCCCCTTGGGATCGACCACGAAGCCGGAGCCGAGCGAGTTCGACTGGCGCTCACCGTGGTGGGCGGCGTCGTCGCCACCGTTGCCACCATGGCGTTTCTTGAAGAACTCGTCGAAGAGATCGTCGAACGGCGTGCCCTGCTGGCCCTGGTTCGGCTGCGCGTCGGAATCGTCGTTGCTCGCCTGCTTCTTCTCTTCCACCGTCTGGGTCGCGGAGATGTTGACGACGGCGTCGCTCACCGCCGACGCTTCGTCGGCCAGCGAATCCGGCCCGCGCGCGGCGACGGGCGTCGCGAGCGCGAGCCCGATGCCGCCAACGATCAGCGCAGCGCACGCCAAACGAGCGAGCGTCTGCCGGGCGAGCGGCATGGGAGGCTTGGGCGAGCCCATCTTTTCGTTACTCCTGGCGTTCCGGCACAATCCCCGCCTGCGTGGAGACGCGGCGCGCGGCGTACTTTGCGGCATGTTCAAGCGATTTCACCTTGGGGTGCAAGTCAATCTTGTGTTGCGCGACACCGCGTCTCCCCCGGTGGGCACGCCACCCTGGATTGTCAGCCGCGCCACGTTAAATTGCTTGCAATGGAAACTGGCCATGACCTCGAAAACGTCTAAACATTCATGATGTCCGACCCGTTGATCCCTCCCTTGCGTAAGCAGCTCTGCTTCGCGGTCTACTCGACCTCACACGCGTTCACGCGTGCCTACCGCGTCCTGCTCGAGCCGCTCGGGCTGACCTATCCGCAATATCTGGTGCTGCTCGTCCTGTGGGAACGGGACGGCATGCGCGTCAAGGAGATCGGCGCGCAGCTGTTTCTCGATTCCGGCACGCTGACGCCCTTGCTCAAGCGGCTCGAGGGCCTCGGCTACGTCCGTCGCGTCCGCGACCCCTCCGACGAGCGGCAGGTGACGATCCTGCTCACCTCGGCGGGCCAGGCGCTCGAGCAGAAGGCCTCCTCGGTCCCCAAGGACATAGGCTGCATGACTCAGCTCGACATGCCGGAGATGCTGGAGCTCATCGACCGGCTGAGCAAGCTGCGCAGCTCGCTGCAGGGCGCCTGCGGCGAGGCGCTGGAACCGGCATGAGCGTCACGTCATGAGCGTTACTGCGGCGGTCCTCGTGATCGGCGACGAGATCCTCTCCGGGCGCACCAAGGACAAGAACATCGGCGTCATCGCCGATCGTTGCACCGAGCTCGGCATCGACCTGCGCGAGGTGCGCGTCGTGCCCGACGAGCTCGACGAGATCGTCGCGGCGATCAACGCGCTGCGGGCGCGCTACACCTATCTCTTCACGACGGGCGGCATCGGCCCGACGCACGACGACATTACCGCCGATGCCGTCGCCACGGCGTTTGGTGTCGGCATCTCGGAGGATCCGCGCGCGATCGCGCTGCTGCTCGAGCGCATCAAGCCGGAGGATCTCAACGAAGCGCGCCGGCGCATGGCGCGCATCCCGCACGGCGCCGACCTCGTCGAGAACGAGGTCTCGAAGGCGCCGGGCTTCTGGATCGGCAACGTCATCGTCATGGCGGGCGTGCCGGCGATCATGCGGATGATGCTCGAGGCGGTGACGCCGAAGCTCGCCGTCGGCGACCGGACCGTGTCGCGCGCGATCCCAGCCGGCAGGTTGCCGGAGGGCACCTATGCCGCCGCGCTGAAGGCGATCGCGAGAGATCACCCGGCGGTGTCGATCGGCTCGTATCCCAGCATTCGCGACGGGCAATTCTACAACGAGATCGTCGTCCGTGGCAAGGATTCGGCGCTCGTCGACGCGGCCGCAAGGCGCGTCGATGCGATGCTGCTCGGTTTCGAGGTGGGATGATGGATCAGACGCGCGCTTTCCCAGTCTCCTGGGACCAGTTCCACCGCGATTGCCGCGCCCTGGCGTGGCGGCTTAGTGGGCTCGGTCCGTTTTCGGCGATGGTGACGGTGACGCGCGGCGGCCTGGTGCCGGCGGCGATCGTGGCGCGCGAGCTGTCGATCCGGGTGATCGAGACCGTGTCGATCTCGAGCTACCACGGCGAGGCGGGCGCCAACGAGAGCCAGCAGGGCGCGGCGACGATCCTCAAGGGCATGGCGCCGGAGATATCGGCGGGCGGGGGCGCGGGCATCCTCATCGTCGACGATCTCGTCGACACCGGGCAGACCGCGCGCGTCATGCGCGAGCTTTTGCCGAAGGCGCATCTCGCCACGGTCTATGCCAAGCCGGCCGGCCGGCCCGTCGTCGACACGTTCGTCACCGAGGTGTCGCAGGATACGTGGATCTATTTCCCCTGGGACCTCGGCCTGAGCTTCCAGTCGCCGATCTCCGGCAAGCCCAGGTAGGGCGGCGCTTCTTATCAATCACACAAATTAATTGCGCCCGATGGACGTCGCGCGCTGCCGCGCCATATGAGCGCGGTCACGACAACAATCGGGAGAGCGTACATGGCACGATCCATTCTGGTCGCGGCGGCGAGTCTCGTCGCAATGACGGTCGCCGCGCAGGCGGGGCCGGAACGCGTCCGCGGAACCATCGAGAGCGTCAGCGACAGCGCGATCACCGTGAAGACCGCCGACGGCACCAAGGAGGTCGCCCTCGCGCCCGACACCAAGTTCGTGTGGGTCGTGAAGTCGAGCCTCGACGAGGTGAAGGACGGCAAGTTCATCGGCACGGCGACCAAGGGCGAGAACCCGCCGACCGCTCTCGAGGTGGTGGTGTTCCCGGCGTCGATGAACGGCACGGCCGAGGGCCATTACGCCTGGGATTCGATCGAGGACAAGACCGGCGGCGGCATGACCAAGAGCAAGATGACCAACGGCACGATCAAGTCGTCGTCGATGGGCGGCGGCTCGATGACCAAGAGCAAGATGACCAACGGCACCATCAAGTCTTCGTCGATGGGCGGCGGCGACAAGATGATCACCGTGACCTACGACAACGGCCAGGAGCTGAAGATCGCGGTGCCGCCGTCGGCGCCGATCGTCGCCTTCGCTCCGGCCGACAAGGCGATCGTCACCAAGGGCTCGACGGTGTTCACAGTCGCCGTGCCGGACGGTGGCAAGCTGAACGCGAAGCTCGTCGCCATCGGCAAGGACGACGTCAAGCCGCCGATGTAAGTCGCGCGACGGCGCCGGCCTTCACGGTCGGCGCCGGCGTCACATCATGGATTTGCGCGGCTCGTAGGGCTGCGAGTCCGCCAGCGTCCTGGCGAGGTCCGACAGGCTTGCGGGATCGTCCGGCAGCACGATGCGCAGCGCGACGAGCAGGTCGCCGCGCGTCTTCGCCGCCGTCAGCAGGCCCTTGCCGCGCAGGCGCAAGGTGCGGCCGCCGTTGGTGCCGGCGGGAATCGACATCTCCACCTGGCCTTCGAGCGTCGGCACCGCGACCTTGGCGCCGAGCACCGCCTCGTAGAGCGTGATCGGCAGGTCGAGCCGCAGGTCGGCGCCGTCGGCACGGAAATGCGGGTGACGGCCGATCGACACCGTCACGATGGCATCGCCGGTCGAGCCGCCGTTGGCGCCCTGCTGGCCCTGCGACTTCAGCCGGATCGACTTGCCGTCCTCGATGCCCGCGGGCACGGAGACCTCCAGCGTGCGGCCGGTCGGCAGGCTCACCCGCTTCGTCGCGCCATGCACGCTCTCGGCGAGCGTGATCGTCGTCGCGACCTGCACGTCCTCGCCGCGGATCGGGGTGCGCTGCTGGCCGAAGCCGCCCGAGCGGCCACCGGCGCCGCCGCGCGACCCCGCCGCGCCGCCGAAAATGTCGGCAAAGATGTCGGCGGCATCGAAGCCGCCGGCCCGACCGCTGCGGGCGCTGCCCATGTTGAAGTCGAAATTGTCGAAGCCGCCGCGACCGCCGTTGCCGCCGGAAAAACCCTCGAAGCCGCCGTGGAACCGCGGCTTGCCGTCACCGTCGATCTCGCCACGGTCGAACTGGCCGCGCTTCTTCTCGTCGCCGAGGATCTCGTAGGCTGCGCCGACCTCGGCGAAGCGGTCCTTCGCCTTCGGCTCCTTGCTCTGGTCCGGGTGGTACTTCTTGGCGAGGCGCCGATACGCCTTCTTGATATCGTCTTGCGCGGCGCCTTTGGCGATACCGAGCACGGAATAGGGATCGCGCATGTGTCTTTAAGAGCCCAAGCGAACGGCCGCCCGAAGCGCGGCCGTGATGTCTCTGTCATCATGTGGGGTGCGAGGGGGTCGGCGCAAGCGCCCCGCGGCGGCGCTGGCGGATTGCCCGATTGGGCCCGTATGCCAAGTGCAACGCGTCCGATTGCAGGTTGTTGCCGACAAGATACTTAACGGATATTAAAATTTACAAACGCGGCGATTTGGTGAGCGACCTATTCATCTTAAACCCGTCCTTAACTCGCCGCATCGTTAATGGCCAAACCGACCCCGCGTGTTTGACAGGTTGCGTCATGTGTAAAGCAGTTCCTTACGGCGTGCGCCTCGTCACGCGTTTCGCTTTCGCCGGCGTGACGGCGGCCCTTCTCGCCGGTTGCGCGGACTCGAGCCGCTTCACCGGCGACCCGCTCGGCAATCCCTTCAAGTCCGCCTCGACCGATCCGGCGCCGACCGGCAGCCTCGAGCCGCGGGTTGCCAACGAAGACATGGCGCCGCCGACCTACCAGCCGCGCAGCGCGATCGTCTCGCACCCACTCGCCGCGCCGGCCTCGAGCCGCGTCGCCAGCTACGAGGCCCCGCGCGCCGTGCCGCACGACACCTACGCGCCGCCGCGCCCCGAGTTCGCCGCCCCGAGCGGCCACGGGTCCTGGAGCGCGCAGGGCGGGATGGCGATCATCGCCGCCAACGGCGAGTCCGCCTCGATGCTCGCCAACCGCTACAACGTGCCGACCGACGCGCTGCTGCACGCCAACGGCTTCCGCTCCGCGGCTGACGTCCGCCCCGGCACCCGCCTCGTGATCCCGGTCTACCAGGCCGGCGGCTCGCACGTCGCCGAGGCCGAGCCCCACCCGCACGGTCGCGAGCGGCTTGCCAAGACGATGTCGGATCGCAAGGCGAAGCACGAGGAGGTCGCCGAGCGCGACGAGCCCCGCGCGAAGGCCAAGCACGACGACGGCGACGTGATGCATTGGAAGAAGGGCGCGGCCCCCGTCCGCATGGGCGAGGCGTCGCCCAAGGATAAGGCGGCCATGAGCAAGGCCGAGCTCCGCAAGGCCGAGATCGAGGACAAGCGCGCCAAGAAGGCGGAGAAGCAGGCCGAGCTCGAAGACGCCAAGGCCTCCCGCGAGGCGGCCAAGGCCGAGCAGCCGGGCCGCGGCCGGGTCGCCAAGGCGGAGATCGCAGAGGAGCCGAAGGTGGCCCGCGAGGTGCCGGCGATCGCCCCGCGCAAGTCGCAGGCCGACCCGACGCCGACCGCCAGCCTGCCGCCGGCCGAGGAGAAGGTCGCCTCCTCGGGGGGGCCCGAGTTCCGCTGGCCGGCGCACGGCCGCATCATCCAGGGCTTCAAGACGGGCGGCAACGACGGCATCAACATCGCCGTGCCGGACGGCACCCCGGTGAAGGCGGCGGAAAGCGGCGTCGTCGCCTACGCCGGCAGCGAGATCAAGGGCTTCGGCAATCTCGTGCTGATCCGGCACCCGAACGGCTTCGTGTCGGCCTATGCCAACAACGGCGACATCTCGGTGAAGCGCGGCGAGCAGGTGAAGCGCGGCCAGACGATCGCCAAGTCCGGCCAGAGCGGCAACGTCGCCTCGCCGCAGCTGCACTTCGAGCTGCGCAAGGGTTCGACGCCCGTAGACCCAACGCGCTATCTCGCCGGGCTGTAGAGTTCAGCCGGCCCACGGGCCGGTATCGAAATCCTCCCCGCCACCCGCGAGACACGTGCGGTGGGGCAGGTCAAAAGCGGCGGCGGGCATTGTCCCCGCCGCCGTTTCATTTCGTTTTCAGCTGGCCGCCGGCGGATCCTGCGGATGCAGCTGGCCGTTGGTGCTCTGCGAGTCGACCGCAGCCGGCAGCGCCTTGGCGAGCACGTCGGCGATCTGGCCCTCGGGCAGGCCGAAGTGTTGCTCGAGCTGCTGGACGTACTGGTTGCCGAGGATGTTGTGCACGTCCTGCGCGCTGATCGGCTCGTTCGGCCCGTGCCCGAGCCAGGACGAGACCTGGGCGCCGTAGCCGGATTCCTGCGCCTTCTGCAGCAGGCCGCCGAGGCCGCCCGGATAGACCTGGTTGACGGCGCCGGTCACCGTATCCGGCGAGACGGAGCCGAGGACACTACCCAGCGCACCCTTCGCCATATCGAACAAGCCCATGGGCCACCTCCAAAACGTCGCGGTCGGCGGGGGCGCCGATGCCGTCACGCTAAAGCTAGGCCGCGCCGCCGCGCGAGCAAGGCGTGACGCTCGTCCTTTGCGCGAGTTTTCGCGCTTTTGCGCGCGTGTCGCGGTTCGGTGACGCCGAAACGGGCCTTTGTGTCGGTACCACGACACCGGAATGCGGCCGTGACGCGGTACCGTGACATGGGAGTGCAGCAGTGTCGGGGAACCGCGACATGGATTTGGATGTCGCCGAACCGCGACACCGGTGCCGCGCGCTCCTTCTCCCGTCGAGCCGGGAGATGGAGCGCGCGGGATCATCTCTCCTTGATCATCTCGCCTTCAAGGCCGCTTTGATGAGATCGATCGCGAAATCCCCACCGCTGATCACCGGCGCGTTCGGCACCCGCACCACCGACCGGCTGTTCTCCGCGAACCACCGGTCCCGCCAGGCATCGCTCGCGGCTGCCGGTTGCGGTGCGAGCGCTACGGGATCTCTTCCGCGTTGGTTTGATCCCGGCGCATCTTGCGCGCGCGGGAGCCGGTGCTCGGATGTCCGTGGGGGGATCGCAAAGGACCTCCGCGCGGCCCTCTCCAGCACGGCGGGAGAAGGTGGCCCGACGAAGTCGGATCGGACGAGAGAGGCTGGTGTAAGCCGCGATGCCGGGCAAGCGGGTCCTCGGCGCTCGGTCCGGCATCGCCCTCATCCGACCTCCGCTGACGCGGAGGCCACCGTCTCCCGTCGCCGGGAGAAAGCGCGCGCTACCGGCGCCGGCCGAACACGACCGGGCCGTTCGTGGCGCGGGCCACGCGAGGCGCGACCGGGCGCGGCGCGGACAGCGGCGCGCTCCAAGGCTGGCGCGAAGTCTGGCGCGGCGGCGCGGCGGCGACATCGTCGTCCTCGCGGCTCGGCCAGAACAGGATCGCCAGCGACAGGGCGAAATTGGCGAGCGCGCCGAGATAGGTGCCCTGCCCACTCATGTGCCTGGCCAGATCCGGCACGAGATGGGCGAGGACGAGCTTGTCGGCGAGATTGCCGAACAGCCAGCTCGCGACGACGATGGTGGGATCCCAACCGATGTCGCGGATGCGGCGGACATGCAGCGACAAACTGCACCAGAGCAGTCCGACGACGAGCGGCAGCAGCGCGACGAGGAGCAGCGCCAGGACGGACCACTTGTGCCCCGCCGCCGCCGCGATGAACGCGACCACGATCGCGCCGAGCCCGGCCGCGAACGCCAGCCCGAGCCCCAGCGACGCGAGGAAATATTGCAGCCGCTTGAGCCGCCCGTGAAATGAAAATGCGATCTCGAACATCACCGGCCCCCGACAATGTGTGCAACGTATCGGGAAGAGGTTGAAGATTCGGTTGCAATTTCGATTAAACGCCCGTTCCGCGGGTTTTTCCAGGGGCCCGGTCGCTCGCGGCCCTGTCGCGCCAGTCGAACACCGCAGCGTCGTCAAAGTCTATACCATGCTTCGCCAGATCGGCATGGCGTTTCGGCTCGTCGACAACGATACGGTCGTGTCTTGTCCTTGCCGCACGGGACGGACGGCATCGGCGTGTCCTGACGGCGCGATGGAGTGTGCCAGATGAACGCGCCGCTCGATGGGTGATATCGATCCTACACGTCTGAAAGCGATCGGCATGCTCAAGGGCGCGCTCGTTACGATCATCTTCAGGCAACTCGGCACCGAGGGCCTCGCGATCATCAGCTTGCGCCCTGCCGGCCGGAAGGAGCGGAGGCTCTATGGAACGCGATAGAGGCTATACCAACGCCGACATGGCCGAGGTTTCTGACAATCCGGAATGGACCGAGGCGGAGTTCGCGCGCGCAAAGCCGTTCGCGGAGGCCTGTCCCGACCTCGCCGCAAGCCTCAAGAATGGGATCGAACTCGTGCGCGTCGACGGCTCGGCGCGCCTGTCCGTCTCGCTCAGCGGCGATATCGCGGCCTATTACGAGAGCTTCGGCGAGGAGGCCGGCGCGCGGCTCGAAGCCGACCTGCGCAAGGTCAGCGGGCTGGCGTAGGCGCCTGGTCACTACCGCGCTTGGCGGCAATCGGCGTGACGCGCTTGCGCACGAAACGAAGCGGGTCGAGGAAGGTGAGCAGCCAGCCGAATGCTGCGACTTCGATGCCGGTGTACTGCAGGTGGAGAGTGCCCTGGCGCAGGCAAGCGATTGCGACAAACGCGATCAAGCCGTAGCACAGCCATCCCCATCCAACGCGCTGCATGACGAGGCCACAGATCAGTCCGATAAGGCAAAGCGAGATCGGCAGGGTGCTCGCAAACATGACCAACGCTCCGACAATCCCAGGACTATTTCAAATCTAGGATCGGATTGCGAGGTGGCGCGCAGTATTACGCGCAGACGTGGCGCCCGTGCAACGGCGGTCGGGGCAGAACTCGGCATCGTAGCCCCTCTCGCGCAGCCGCCCGATGTCGCGGTCGATCCCGGCCTGGATCGTCTCGGCGTTCAGGCCGGGCTGGTCCGCGAAGCCCGGGCCGGAGAATCGATGATGGTGGGCTCGAGGCCGACCAGGAGGACGTGGGGTTGGGACATGATGTGTCTCCGCTTGCTGTCGCCGCTGGCTGGTGAAAGACGGACAGATTATCAGCCGTGCCGATTATAATGACGTTTCGGCTCTGACACGCAAAGCTCCTGATGTCGTCTACGACGTTTCGGAGCGCGATCACCAAGAAGCCGCTATTGACAAACATTCGAAGATAGGTTGCCTAAAGAGATGCAAGGGAACAGAGAGCGGTTAATCACGCATGTATTCTTATAAGCAACGCCCCAAGACAGCTTTCTCTCAAGAAGCAGAAGAGCTTATACCGAATTTTCAACAAGAAGAATACGTCGTATTTGTCGGCAAAAACAATTGTGGTAAGTCGTTTTTGCTAAAGACATTAAAGCAAAGATTTGGTGTCGGCTCCTTCTATCTGGGGCCGGCGCGCTACCAGAATTTCAATCTTCTTACTTTTTATCTTCCCGGTCAGACGACGAAAGAAAATAAACACAGGGAGTTTATGAATCAATTCAATCAAGATCAACAAAATATTGATAACTCTCCGGTAAATCTTCAACAATCGATCTCGGAGTTGTCGGACGCCCAGAGAGATTTCTTCGCTGAGATAATGAAAAATTTATTGGATGTCGATATTGGAATTGAGAGTACTGATCCGCTTAATACGATGTCTCAGAAGTATATTTCTTGCTCTGGCCATAACTTATCATTCACAAGTTCTGGCCTTCGTCTAGTAGCTACGCTTGTTACGAGTCTTTTGGATCCTAATTACGATACTTTTCTTATCGACGAGCCTGAATTAGGAATTAGTCCCGAAGCGCAGGGTCGCTTGCTGATTTTCTTTTTGATCGCGAACGAAGAAAGAAATATTTTCCACACATCAAAACATTGATACTTGCCACGCATTCGACTATATTCTTAGATCGGAAAATAATCAGGAATAATTTTATCGTCTTTAAATCCGGTGATGCTATCAATATAGAGAGGACAAAAACGCAAGCTAATTTCAGCAAAATTCTTTTTTTCTTGCTTGGAAATAGGTTTGAGACGCTCTATCTGCCCTCAGCTATCATTATAGTCGAGGGAAAAAGCGACTTCAGATTTATAGAGGCGGTTTTCAAAATAAAATTCCCAAATCTGATGATAAGTATCATATCTGCAAACTCTGATAGCCGCATTAAGGAGGTGCTCAACACAGCGCGGGGGCTGTTTTCCGATTTTCAGAAAAGTCCATACCGCGATCGGACGTTCGTTGTACTCGACAGCGTTCATGGTGCCGGTCTTCCGGCCGACCTAGAACGAATGGGCCTTCCTGCCGCTAGCGTTATAGTTTGGTCCAAAAACGGAATAGAATATTATTATCCGCCTCAGATCCTCGATGCGATATTTGGCGCGGGCCCGGAAATTTCGATCGATGGGGACATGGTATCTAGAAATGGTAACACTCACACTAAGAATGAATTAGCAAGCGAGGTTATTAAAAAAAAACAACCAACGATACCGAAATGAATGATTCATTTCAGGAGCGCTTAATAAATATAGTGCTGGTGTCTATAGGTAGTTAGGGGATCGGGAACGCGCTCTCATCCCCGCCGCTTCCCCTTATACACCCGCGTCCCGCCCTTGCCCGCCGTGCTGCGCCCGGCGACCGCGGCGGCACCTCTCCGAGGCCCGGCTTCGCCGCCGCCGAAATTGTGCGGACCCATCTCGGAATCGGTGGGCTTGTGCGGGCGGTTGGCCGGCGAGTTCTTCGAAGGAACATTGGCGGAGGCGCCGTATTTCTTGGTGCCGCCGTAGGCGCCGGCGGCGCCCTCCACGTCGCGCTGCGTCGCCATCGGGTCGCCGCCTACCGCCAGCTCGACGGCTTGCAGCCGCTTGACCTCGTCGCGGAGGCGGGCGGCCTCCTCGAACTCCAGGTTGGCGGCGGCCTCTCTCATCCGCTTCTCGAGGTCGGCGAGGTTGGCCTTGAAGTTGTGGCCGATCATCGCGTCCCCAGCGTCGGCGAGGCCCGCGTCGACCGTCACGTGGTCGGCCTCGTAGACCGAGCCCAGGATGTCGGCGATGTTGCGCTTGATCGAGGCCGGCGTGATGCCGTGCTCGATGTTGTAGGCCTCCTGCTTCTCGCGGCGGCGCGCCGTCTCGGCCATGGCGCGCTGCATCGAGCCGGTCTCGTGGTCGGCATAGAGGATCACCTTGCCGTCGACGTTGCGCGCGGCGCGGCCGATGGTTTGCACCAGCGACGTCTCGGAGCGCAGGAAGCCCTCCTTGTCGGCGTCGAGAATGGCGACGAGCGCGCATTCGGGGATGTCGAGGCCTTCGCGCAGCAGGTTGATGCCGACCAGCGCGTCGAAGGCGCCGAGGCGCAGGTCGCGGATGATCTCGATGCGCTCGATCGTGTCTATGTCGGAGTGCATGTAGCGCACCCGTACGCCGTTCTCGTGCAGGTACTCGGTGAGGTCCTCGGCCATGCGCTTGGTGAGCGTGGTGATGAGGGTCCGGTACCCGCGCAGCGACACCTGCTTCACTTCGTCCAAGAGGTCGTCGACCTGCGAGCGGGCGGGGCGGATCTCGACCGGCGGGTCGATGAGGCCGGTGGGGCGGATGACCTGCTCGACGAACACGCCGCCGGTGCGCTCCATCTCCCAGGTGCCGGGCGTGGCGGAGACATGCACCGTCTGCGGCCGCATCGCCTCCCATTCCTCGAAGCGCAGCGGGCGGTTGTCCATGCAGGAGGGCAGGCGGAAGCCGTATTCCGCCAGCGTCGCCTTGCGCCTGAAGTCGCCGCGGTACATGCCGCCGATCTGCGGCACGGTGACGTGGCTCTCGTCGGTGAAGACGAGCGCGTTGTCGGGCAGGTACTCGAAGAGGGTCGGCGGCGGCTCGCCCGGCTTGCGGCCGGTGAGGTAGCGCGAATAGTTCTCGATGCCGGCGCAGCTGCCCGTCGCCTCCATCATCTCGAGGTCGAACAAGGTTCGCTGCTCCAGCCGTTGCGCCTCCAACAATCGATTGCCGCGATAGAGCTCGTCGAGGCGCTGATTCAGCTCGCCCTTGATGCCCTTGATCGACTGCAGCAGGGTGGGGCGCGGCGTCACGTAATGCGAGTTCGCGTAGATCTTCACGAAGTCGAGGTCCTGCGTCTTCTTGCCGGTCAGCGGGTCGAACTCGACGATGCCCTCGACCTCGTCGCCGAAGAAGGTGATGCGCCAGGCGCGGTCCTCGTAATGGGCCGGGAACAGCTCGACCGTGTCGCCGCGCACGCGGAACACGCCGCGCGAAAAATCGCCGCCGGAGCGCTTGTACTGCAGCGCGACGAGGTCGGAGATGAGCTGGCGCTGGTCGATCTTCTCGTTGTTGCGCACGGTGAAGGTCATCGCCGTGTAGGTCTCGACCGAGCCGATGCCGTAGATGCAGCTGACGGAGGCGACGATGATGACGTCGTCCCGCTCGAGCAGCGCGCGCGTCGCGGAATGGCGCATGCGGTCGATCTGCTCGTTGATCGAGCTCTCCTTCTCGATGTAGGTGTCGGTCCGCGGCACGTAGGCCTCGGGCTGGTAATAGTCGTAGTACGAGACGAAATATTCCACGGCATTGTTGGGGAAGAAACTCTTGAACTCGCCGTAGAGCTGCGCCGCCAGCGTCTTGTTGGGCGCCAGGATGAGGGCAGAGCGGTTGGTGCGGGAGATCACCTGCGCCATCGTGAAGGTCTTGCCGGAGCCGGTGACGCCGAGCAGCACCTGGTCGCGCTCGTACTCGCCGACGCCGGCCACCAGCGCCTCGATCGCGGTCGGCTGGTCGCCCTTGGGCTCGTATTCGGAGACGAGCTCGAAGGTGATGCCGCCTTCGGACTTGTCGGGCCGATCGGGGCGGTGCGGCGTCCAGGCCATGCCCGGCCGGATGTTGGGGTCGCCGGCGACGAGCAGCGCGGCGAGCGAGTCGGCGGTGGCCGCGGCGCCGGTCATGCCGTGCGGATGCGCGGCCTCCGCGTCGTGCGCGGACTTGCGGGCGGCGGGTGCCGGCGCGGTGTCGAGGTCCCCGTCGGGCGCGAGCCCGAACATGTCGACGAACTTTTGGTCGATGCGCGAGACGGGGCCGTCCGTATCCGCTTCGAAACGCGCCTGGCCCTCCTCGAAGCCGGACGGCTTATGGGACGACGGTTTTGGGGCGTTGAGCGCAGGGTTCAGCAGCGCGGCGAGGTGCTCGCCGAGCGGCACTACCTCCGGCTTGGCGGCCTTCGACTTGCCGGTCGGCCGCGGGCTGGTCGGTTTCGAGCTGGCCGGCTTTATTGTATCCGGCGTGGTCGTCTCGGCGCGCGGTCGGCCTGTCTTGCGGGGTGGTCTCGACATGCGCCGAATATGGCCCGCGCCGGCGGCCGGGGGAAGGGCGGCCCAATCCCTTCTCCGCCTGCGGGATTAGGCCGCCCCGCGAATTGGGGTCGGATGAGACATCTGCCAAGGAGGGCGGCGACGGGCGACATGGAGCCCGCGCCCCGACCTCCCTCATCCGACCCGACTTCGTCGGGCCACCTTCTCCCGCAAGCGGGAGAAGGAGAGGCCGCGCCCCGTCATCCTTTGTCACGCACGGCTGACGCCCGCGCAATGCGGGTGGCGCATCTTCCTCTTCAAGGGACGCAATCGAGCGCCCTGGAAGGAAAAAGAGACCATGAGAAAGTTCGCCGCCCTCGCCCTTGCCGCCGCCCTCACCGTAGGCACGCTGTCGACGGCAAGCGCGTTCGGCATCTACCCGATCGATCCGGCGTCCTGGAGCGCCGAGGAGCCGCTGCACGTCGGCCCCGACGGCACCGTCTACGACCATTGCCACGGCAAGGCGTCGGGCACGGCGCATACGCTCTGCGGCACCGCCACGGGCGGCCCGGCCGGCGGCCTGTTCTGATGATCGCGGCGCGGTCCTCGGCCTTCGGGCCGGGGGCAGCGTCACTGACGGTGGCCGACAAACCAAAAAGCCCCAGCGCGGATGCGCCGGGGCTTTTGCATGAGAACGCCAAACCTCACATCGCGCGCAGCTGCTCCAGCCGCTGCCTGACGATCGGCAGCTGGCGCGCGGCCATGGCGCGCAGCGCCGGGTCGTCGCCGTTGGTCGCATAGTCGGTGTAGAGCGTCGCGAGCTGGCGCAGCGCGTCCCTCTGCGTGGTGACGTAGAAGGCATCGAAGCGCTTGCCCGACATCGTCGACAGCCGGTCCATGTCGGTCTGCTGCGACGGCAGCAGGGTGCCGGGCGCCGGCGTGCGGGTGACGGTCAGCGGCGCCACCTCGACGGGCGTGTCGATCGCCACCGAGCGGCCGGTCAGCACGTCGCCGACGCCGTCGGCCACATCGAGCGGGACGCTCGCGGCGGCCGCGACAGGCTCGCCGACGACCGCGACAGGGCCGCCGGTCACGGTGGCGATGCCCGAGGGCGTCTGCGTCTGCGTCCAGGCGACGAGCTGGTTGCCGGCGAGCGTCTGCTCGGTCGCCTCGGTGCGGGCGAAGCCGCGCAGCTTGGCGCTGGTCGAGGTCTTCAGCGCGAGGCGGCTGGCATTGTCGAGGAAGTCGACGTTCGGATGCACGTTGGCGACGAACGCGTCGGTCGCGGGCGAGCCCGCGAAGGCCGGAGCCGCACCGGCGAGCGCGACGGCACCGACCGCCGCGAAAAGAGCCGTCTTGAGAATGGAGGTCACGGTCGTATCCCCTCGATGCATGATCTGGGGAGACAACCCGCGTCTCACGGCTCCGGTTCCGCGCCCAGGGGCGAGCGGGGATCACAAGTCGG
Source organism: Beijerinckiaceae bacterium (assembly GCA_965277735.1). Lineage (GTDB taxonomy): Bacteria > Pseudomonadota > Alphaproteobacteria > Rhizobiales > Beijerinckiaceae > RH-AL1. The sequence continues at coordinate 532,666 of CBDIDO010000002.1, read as the reverse complement.
GGAGAGCGCTACTTGTCCGCGGGCTCGTCCTGGGCAGGCGCGGGCTCCTCGTCGGCCGGCGCCGTGGCGGCCGCGGGCCGCGGCTTCGTGTGCTCGTGCGCGGCGTGCTTGCGCTCCTCCTTCTCGAGCTCGGGGCCGAACTTGGCGAGCAGGGCCAGCACGCGCGCCTCCGTCATCTGCGTCGAGCAGAAGCCGTGCACGCTCTCGTTCTTGTAGTCGCGGCAGGCCACCTCGCGGGCGGACGAGAAGCCGGCCTGCTCGCCGGCGAGCGCCTTCACCGCCGCGCGGTCCTTGCCGGCGCGCTTCAGGAGCACGCGGAAGTTCGCGCGCATCGTCGTCTCGACGCGCACGCGCTGGCGCTCGAGGTCCTTGGCGCGCTTGTCGGAGATGTCGGCCGGCGTCGGGCCCCACAGGCCGGCGAGGGTGACGCGGCAGTCCGCGGCGGCGAACTCGCAGGTCGGCGCCGCCGTCGAGGCGAGGACGGCGCCATCCAGCACGTCGATCGCGAACGGGCAGGCGACGAGCGGCACATCGTAGCGGATGGTACCGACCGGGCGCCCGGCGGGCTTGGCCACGATCGGCGCGTCGAGCGAAACGTCGACGCTGCACGATTTGGTCGGCGAGGAGATCTTGTCGCCGGCGAGCGACAGCTTCGAGAGCGCCAGGTCCGCCGCCGGCCCCGTGCCCTGCCGGTCGAAGGTCATCGCGCCCTGCGCCCCGTTGAGCGCGAGCTGGTGGCCGACGATCGTGTCCTCTGACGGCGGCTTGACGATGATCGGCTTCGGCGGTGCCCGCGGCGCCTCGGTGCCGCCGGCATTGCCGCTCTCCTTCGGCGGCGCGCCGGCGGGGCTGCCGCCCAGCGCGCCGGGCAGCTGCATCTGCGCGGCGAGGCGCTCCGGCAGCGCACCCGCGAGCAGGAGGGTCGCGATCACGAGCGCGACGCGGCGGCCGGCGCTCATGCCCGGCCAGCCCCGGAAAAGCCCGTCCGCAGAAGGGCATGGGATCGCTTGCGCGTCTGAATCACCCTCTTATATACGGGCCACCTTGCGGCCTCACTTGCCAATGCCAATCTCAACCCAATCGGGGACCGGGCGCGGATGGGTCCGCCCATAACTGCGCCCAAGAGCCGGTCCGCTTCGGGGACCGGCGGTTCTGCGACACGAAAGGAATAAGCACACATGGCGAAAGTCATCGGTATCGACCTCGGCACCACCAACTCGTGCGTAGCCGTGATGGAAGGCTCGACGCCCAAGGTCATCGAGAACGCGGAAGGCGCGCGCACCACGCCGTCGATCGTCGCCTTTACGGACGACGGTGAAAGGCTTGTGGGCCAGCCGGCGAAGCGTCAAGGCGTCACCAATCCCGAGCGCACGTTTTTCGCGATCAAGCGGCTGATCGGCCGCACCTTCGACGACCCGATGACCAAGAAGGACATGGGCCTCGTCCCCTACAAGATCACCAAGGCCACCAACGGCGACGCCTGGGTCGAGGCCGACGGCAAGCCGCACTCTCCCTCGCAGATCTCCGCCTTCATCCTGCAGAAGATGAAGGAGACGGCGGAAGCCCATCTCGGCTCCGGCGTGACGCAGGCCGTGATCACCGTCCCCGCCTATTTCAACGACGCCCAGCGCCAGGCCACCAAGGACGCCGGCAAGATCGCCGGCCTCGAGGTGCTGCGCATCATCAACGAGCCGACGGCGGCGGCGCTCGCCTATGGGCTCGATAAAAAGGGCTCCGGCACGATCGCGGTCTACGACCTCGGCGGCGGCACGTTCGACGTGTCGATCCTGGAGATCGGCGACGGCGTATTCGAGGTGAAGTCGACCAACGGCGACACCTTCCTCGGCGGCGAGGACTTCGACAACCGGCTCGTCGAGTATCTCGCGGCCGAGTTCAAGAAGGAGCAGGGCATCGATCTGACAAAGGACAAGCTCGCCCTCCAGCGCCTCAAGGAGGCGGCCGAGAAGGCCAAGATCGAGCTGTCCTCCGCGAGCCAGACCGACATCAACCTGCCCTACATCACGGCCGATGCCTCGGGCCCGAAGCACCTGACCTTGAAGCTGTCGCGCTCCAAGTACGAGTCGCTCGTCGACGACCTCGTGCAGAAGACCGTCGAGCCGTGCCGCAAGGCCCTGAAAGACGCCGGCCTCACGGCTGGCGAGATCAACGAGGTCGTCCTCGTCGGCGGCATGACCCGCATGCCGAAGGTGCAGGAGGTCGTGAAGGCGTTCTTCGGCAAGGAGCCGCACAAGGGCGTCAACCCGGACGAGGTCGTCGCCATCGGCGCCGCGGTCCAGGCCGGCGTGCTGCAGGGCGACGTGAAGGACGTGCTGCTGCTCGACGTGACGCCTCTGTCGCTCGGCATCGAGACGCTCGGTGGCGTGTTCACGCGCCTGATCGATCGCAACACGACGATCCCGACCAAGAAGAGCCAGGTCTTCTCGACTGCCGAGGACAACCAGACGGCCGTCACCATCCGCGTCTTCCAGGGCGAGCGCGAGATGGCGGCGGACAACAAGATCCTCGGCCAGTTCGACCTCGTCGGCATTCCGTCGGCGCCGCGCGGCATGCCGCAGGTCGAGGTGACCTTCGACATCGACGCCAACGGCATCGTCAACGTGACGGCCAAGGACAAGGCGACCAACAAGGAGCAGCAGATCCGCATCCAGGCGTCTGGTGGCCTGTCGGACGCCGACATCGAGAAGATGGTGAAGGATGCCGAGGCGAACGCCGCCGAGGACAAGAAGCGCCGCGAGCTGGTCGACGCCAAGAACCAGGGCGAGGCGATGGTCCACTCGGCCGAGAAGTCTCTCGTCGACTACGGCGACAAGGTCTCCGCCGCCGACAAGAGCGCGATCGAGAGTGCCGTGGCGGCGCTGAAGACCGAGCTCGAGGGCGACGACGGCGAGGCGATCAAGGCCAAGACGAACGACCTCGTCCAGGCCTCGATGAAGCTCGGCGAGGCGATGTACAAGGCGCAGGGCGAGGCCGGTGCCGCGCCAGGCGATGCGGGCGAGGCCGGCCCTGCGCATGACGGCTCGAAGGACGACGTCATCGACGCCGACTTCAAGGAGGTCGGACCGGACGACCACAAGAAGTCTGCCTGATCGGCCCGAAGGCGTAACTGGATCGACGGGCCGCCGAGCCGTTCGGCGGCCCGTTTTTTGTGGGTTTTCTGTGTCGCTCCTGTCGTGAGACAAGTAAGGGCGGACCAGAACGATTATGAACAGTCGAGTCGCGGCGCGGGGCCGCAGGCGTCGGCGTGGGAACGACCGATATGGCCAAAGCCGATTACTACGAGGTGCTCGGCGTCACGCGCACTTGCACCGAGATCGAGATGAAGGCCGCCTTCCGGAAGGCGGCGATGCAGTACCATCCCGACCGCAACCCCGGGAATCAAGAGGCCGAGCACAAGTTCAAGGAATTGAACGAGGCCTACCAGACGCTTTCCGACGGCCAGAAGCGCGCGGCCTACGACCGCTTCGGGCACGCGGCTTTCGAGAACGGCGGCACGGGCGGCGGCTTCGCCGCCGACGGTTTCGGCTCGTCGATGGCCGACATCTTCGACGACCTGTTCGGCGACATGATGGGTCGGCGTGGCGGCCGCCAGGGCGCCGGTGGCGCCGGGCGCGGCTCCGACCTGCGCTACAACATGGAGATCACGCTGGAGGAGGCCTTCCACGGCAAGACCGCCAGCCTGAAGCTGCCGACGTCCGTGTCCTGCGACACCTGCTCGGGCTCGGGGGCCAAGCCCGGCGCCAAGCCGCGCACCTGCTCGATGTGCCACGGCCAGGGCCGCGTACGCGCGCAGCAGGGCTTCTTCGCGATCGAGCGCACCTGCCCGACCTGCCAGGGTCGTGGCGAGATGATCGACAATCCGTGCACCGCCTGCGCCGGCTCCGGCCGCGTCACGCGCGAGCGCCAGCTGTCGGTCAACATCCCGGCCGGCGTCGAGGACGGCACCCGCATCCGTCTCTCCGGCGAGGGCGAGGCCGGCACCCGCGGCGGCCCGGCCGGCGACCTCTACATCTTCGTCTCGACCAAGCCGCACCCGTTCTTCCAGCGCGACGGCGCCGACCTCTTCTGCCGCGTGCCGATCTCGATGGTGCAGGCGGCGCTCGGCGGAGAGATCGCGGTGCGCGCCGTCGACGGCAGCGAGACCAAGGTGAAGATTCCCGAGGGCACGCAGTCGGGCAAGCAGTTCAAGGTGCGCTCGAAGGGCATGCCGGTGCTGCGCTCGCGCGACATCGGCGACCTCTACATCCAGACCACGGTCGAGACGCCGCAGGCCCTGACCCGCCGCCAGCGCGAGCTGCTCGCCGAGTTCGAGGCCGAGAGCTCGCACAAGACGCACCCCGAGGCGTCCGGCTTCTTCGCCAAGATGAAGGACTTCTTCGAGAACCTGAGCGGGGCGTAGCCCTTCGCTTACGTCCCGCTTCTCGCCACCACACCACGCAGCCGCCGCACGCGTTCCTCGAGGCTCGCGCGGACGCATTCGTCGATCGCGGTGCCGGGGTGCGCGGAATTGTGCGCGGCCCATTCGCAGCCGGAGCGCTGGCGCACGAAGCGCGCGGTCGAGGCGACGAGCTGGCTCTGCTCGCCCGACGTCAGCTCGGCGCGGGCGCGGTCGGTGAGCGCGGCGATCTCGCGGTCCATCGCGACATATTCTGGCGACGTGCAGATGGTGCGCGCCACGGAGCTGCGCGGCTTCTTGCAATCGAATGTCCTGGTCGGCTGCGCGGCAAGGCTCGGCGCAGACGCGCCGACGAGCAGTGCGATCGTCGCGAGACGGACGGGAATCATGACGTGGCCCCCCTGAAACGGGCCGATCAAAGCGCGGGCGGGTTAACGATGGCTTGTCGGACGAAAGTTGTACGCAGAACGCCGAACCGCGCGGTTCGGCTACGGAACCGGCGCCCGAGTGCGACGTTACTCTCGCAACGGTGTCCGCATACGGACCTCGCTGCTTTCTGAGGGGATTGCAAAATGATTGTTCGTTCAACGCTCGGCGCCGCGCTGGTGGCTGCCGCGTTCTCGCTCGCTTCGCCCAGCGCGGCCTCCGCCGCCTCGGTGATGACCGACGCGTTTCTGACCCACGCCAACCAGGACATCGATTTCCTCGACCGTTCGAGCCGCTTCGCGCTGCAGAACTCGAAGAGCCCCAAGCTCAAGGCCTTCGCCTACGATCAGGCGCGCGACCAGACGCTGACCGGCAACGCGATCGGCGACTGGATCAAGGCCGACCTCGGCGGCGACAAAGTCATCACCGGCCGCTCTGTGGCGCTGGACAATGTCAGCCCGGTGACCCGCACCTTCGTCACGATGAATACGCCGACAGGCCAGGAAGATCTCGACAACCTCGAGGGCCTCACCGGCAAGGACTTCGACGACATCTACAAGGCCCGCCAGAAGGTGACGCTCGAGCAGCTGAAGGTGCTCTACACGGCTTACGCCGCGTCGGGCGACGACAAGACGCTCGTCTCGATCGCCACGCGCGAGCTGCCGAAAATAAATCACCGGCTTGCGGAACTCGGTCGCCTCTGACGGGTTTTGCCTACGAGCGACCGGTCTGCCCCCCAACGGCTGGTCGCCCATTAAGACGGCCGCTCCCGCCCCCGGAGCGGCCGTTTTGCCGTTTGGGGCTTGGTTTGTTGGGCGCTTTGCTTCGGCCATCATTGCGAGCGAAGCTACCCAAGACGCACAGCTCGACCCCTGGGTTGCTTCGCCTCCGGCTCGCCTGGGTTGCTTCGCCTTCGGCCCGCAATGACGGCCTGCTCAGTTCACGAACCGCGGCCCCCGGCGCGCTTCCGCCAGCGCTCGCGTCAGCTGCGAAGCGACGTCGGCCTTGGCGTCCGCCCCCAGGAAGCCGGCGACCTCGACGCTCTGGCCGCGCGAGCGCAGCGCAAGGCGCAGCAGGCCGAACTCCTCGTGCTCGACCTTGTCCAGCGCCACCCAGGCGGGGTGGAACTGCCATTCCGCCCGCCGCCCCTTGGCGCTCACCTTGGCGAGCAGCAGCTGCAGCGGCGTCACGCTGATATCCTCGTAGGCGCGGGCGGCGCGGAAGTTGGCGCGGAAGGCGAGATAGACGACGAGGATGTCGAGCCCCATGAACCCGCCGACGGGCCAGGCGCCGGCGATGACGAAGGGCATCGACGAGACCGTGCCGGCGAGCGCGAACACGCCCATCAGGATCCGGAATTGCGACGGCGCGAGCGAGCGGTGGGGCACCAGCCGCAGGGTGAGAAGCGGCTGGTCCGGCGCGGTGGCAGCGATCTCGGTCGGCTCATCGTGCATGCGGGCTCTTCTCCGGCAGGCCAGTGCAATCTAGACATCGCGCGATGAGGTCGAAAGCTCCCAAGGCGAAGGATGCGGCGCAAATCGTCGCTGCGGCGGCGAAAACGCGCGGCACGGCGCCGCCGAAACCGCCCCGGCGCCGGGCGAAGCCGCTGCCGCGGGCGGAGGTTGCCGAGATCTTCCGCCGTTTCCAGGCCCGCGAGCCGGAGCCGAAGGGCGAGCTGACGTCGCTCAACGCCTTCACCTTCCTCGTCGCCGTGGTCCTGTCGGCGCAGGCGACCGATGTCGGGGTCAACAAGGCGACGCCGGCCCTGTTCGCGCTGGCCGACACGCCGGAAAAGATGCTGGCCCTCGGCGAGGACAAGGTGCGCGACCTCATCAAGTCGATCGGCCTGTTCCGCACCAAGGCCAAGAACGTTGTCGCGCTGTCGCAGCGGCTCGTCGAGCAGTTCCGCGGCGAGGTGCCGTCGACGCGGGAGGAGCTCGAGACGCTGCCCGGCGTCGGCCGCAAGACCGCGAATGTCGTCTTGAACAACGCCTATGGCGTCGCGGTCATCGCCGTTGACACGCACCTGTTCCGGGTTTCGAACCGCATCCCGCTGGCGCTCGGCGCGACGCCACTCGATGTCGAGCTCGGGCTGATGCGCGTGATCCCCGACATCTACAAGCGCCACGCCCATCACTGGCTGATTCTCCATGGGCGCTACGTGTGCAAAGCGCGCGCGCCCCTATGTGGCACATGCCTCATTGCTGACCTTTGCCGATGGCCTGAAAAGACGTAAACATCTGATTATGAAGGATATTTTTCCTTCTTTGCAAATCATTGCAGGCATTTGCCGCGGGAACTACAGCCGAGGTCGCTTGTTAGCCGTGCCACATCAATCGACAAGGAGGTCTTCGATGCACACGAGCGGAGCCAGGACCGCGTCGACGCGCGGATTTGCGTCGATGGACCGCGATAAGCAGCGGGAGATCGCTCGCAAGGGCGGCCGCAGCGTTCCCAACGACAAGCGCAGCTTCTCGCAGAACCACAAGCTTGCCTCCGAGGCCGGCCGCAAAGGCGGACACTCCTCGCACGGGCGCAAGCCGGTCGCGGCGGCGGAATAATCACAAGCTGTGGCGCGTCGCAGAGTGCGGGGCGCCACAGTTTAGCGGTGTCAAATGCCCTCGGCCCGCTTGCGCGTCATCCCATGGGACGCATGACCACCTTTGCGGCCGGCCTCCGACGCCAGCGCGTGATCCTGCGAGAAACTGCGCTTCGCCGGCTTGACGCTGTGGCCGCCTTTGCGGCCCGCCTCCGCGGCGAGCGACGGATTTTGCGAGAAGCTTCGTTTTTCGTTCGGCACGCTCTCCCCGCCCTTGCGGGCGATGGCGCGCTGCTTTTCGGGATCCATCGAGGCGAAGCCTCGGGTCGACGGCTTCTTTACTGCATCCATGGCAATTCACCTGGGCGAGTTATCAAAAGAACCGGGTGGAAATGCCTTGGTTCCGTCGCCACGATCGCCGTGGTGTCGCGCTCAGGTCGGTAACGTCTCGCCCCGCGTCTCGAGCGCCAGCGGCATGATCGCGATGCCGATGACGAAAGCGATCGCGGTCAGCGCCACCGGCAAGCCGATCGTGTGCATCGAGGCGACCAGCGCCGCCAGCCCGAAATTGACACCCGCCCCGATGAAACGTCCGACCGATGTCGCGAAAGCAAACGCCGTGGCGCGGACGCGCGTCGCATATTGCTCGGGCAGCCACAGGCTGAACGCGGCGAAATTGCCGCCGCCGAACCCGAGCACGAAAAGCAGCGCCACGAACGGCACGAGCCCCTTCGTGAGATAGAACGCCCAGCCGAACGCCAGCGGGATCGTCACCAGCATGATCGCGAAATAGAAGGCGAGCGTCGCGCGCCGCCCGATCCGCTCGGCGAGCACGGGCAGGGCGAGGCACCCGAGGATCGTGCCGATCGACAGCACGGTCGTCGCCAGCGACACCATCTTCGCCGCGCCGGCCTCGTCGAACCCCGCCTTCTTGGCGAGCAGGCTGACGGCGGCGGGCTCGTATACCGCGCCCGCCCACAGCCCGACGATCGCCACCGTGATCAGCGCCGAATTGACGAGCGTGCGCTTGAGGTAGACCGGCCCGAAGATCTCGGCGAGCGGTGCCTGCTGCTTTTCTCCGGCGTGCGATTGCCAGCGCTCGGGCTCGCGCACCTTCACCAGCGTGTAGAGCGCGACGACCACCGGCGCGAGGCCGCACAGGAACATCGCCCGCCAGCCGAGATGCGCGCCGACCGTGTAGTTGAGCGCCGCGGCGACGAAGAAGCCGGCGTAATAGCCGGTCTGCAGGTAGCCCGCGCCCATCTTGCGCCGGTCCTCCGGCCACGCCTCCGCGACATAGGTGCCGGCCATCGCCCATTCGCCGCCGATGCCGATGCCGGCGAGGAAGCGGAAGATCGCGAGCTGCCAGACCGAGTCTGCGAAGAAGGCCGCGCCGGTGAAGACCGCATAGACGACGATCGTGCCGGCGAGCGTGCGCGTGCGCCCGAACCGGTCGGCGATCGGCCCCCAGATGAGGGACAGGCCCCAGCCGACGAGGAACAGCGCGAAGAGGATCGACCCGTAGGTGCCGATCGCCTGCGGTGTCGCGGCGATGCCGGATTTCGGCAGGAGCTCGGTGAGGGCAGGGCGCAGGACGAGCGCGTAGATGAAGCTGTCCATGCCATCGAGCATCCAACCGGCCCAGGCGCTCCAGAAGCCGATGATCTGATCGCGATCGAGCGGCGTCCGGCCGCCCGTCCTTGCTTCGCCCAACCGCAACTTGCCCACTTGCGTCATCCCTCCGTCCGGTCTCGCGCCGGATCGAGGATGTGTCTTTGATCGCCCGGTCGCGTCTGCGCAAGCGGTCCGTTTCGGTCGCGTTGATTGTGCCAAATCGGGACAGGTCGCCGGCCGTGCCAGAGGGAGATAGCAATTCTTAAGGTTAAATCTTGAGGTTAAGCTCGCCTTAAAGTGTTGCGGTCATAGTCCAGGGCATCGAGTGCTTGGGCATTGACTGCCCGGTTCGAATAACTGGGGATGCTTTCCATGGCCAGCTTCAAGGCTCTCTGCCTGGCCGGCGTCGCGAGCCTTGTCGCGACGGCCTCGGCCTACGCCGCCGACCTTCCGATGCCGCTTCCGCCGCCGCCGCCGCTCTACACGCCCGCGCCGCCGCTCGGTGGCAACTGGTACCTGCGCGGCGACGTCGGCGTCGGCATCGCCGACCTCAAGACACAATCGTCCAGCTTCAACCCCGCGAACGTGCCGCCCGACGCGCGCTTCGAGAACAGCTCGCTCGACGATTCCGCCTTCATCGACGGCGGCGTCGGCTATCGCTTCAACCAGTACTTCCGCGCCGACCTCACCGGCGAGTATCGCGCGGCCGCTCAGTACAGCGCGGTCGAGACCTACAATCAGGGCTTCTTCTTCACGCCGAAGACGGGCCAGCGGAACGCCGACGCTTACCGCGGGAACGTCCGCGTCGTTGACGGCCTCGTCAACGGCTACGTCGATCTCGGCACCTGGTACGGCATGACCCCGTTCATCGGCGGCGGCGTCGGCATCGCCAACATCAACGCCGGATCGGTCATCGACAACGGCGAAGGCGGTGGCATCGGGTATTCGTCCTCGAAGAGCCAGACCAACTTCGCCTATGCGGCGATGGCCGGCGTCGACTTCCAGGTCAGCCGCAACCTCGTCTTCGAGCTCGGCTACCGCTACCTCAACGCGGGCAGCTTCTCGTCGGGCGCCATCATTTGCCAGAACGAGTCGCCGTGCCCGAACGAGGTCCAGCACCACAAGCTGGCCTACAACGACATCCGTCTCGGCCTGCGCTACATCCTGCCCGACTTCGCGCCGATCGGCCCCTCGCCGGTGCTGGTCTCCAAATACTGAGACGATTGATCTCAAACTTATTGAGAGCGGGCCCTCGTGGCCCGCTCTTTCTTTTTGCTGCTCGTGTCGTCCCCGCCGGCCGCGTGGTTAAGCTCCCTTTAAGTTTTATGGTTGAGATTTCCTTACCAGACGACGGGCGTGGGCCCGATTCGCCCGGTTGGGACCAAAACGATGATGCTGCGCAAATTCTCATTCGGGGCTGCCGTCGCGCTCGCGATGCTCGGCACCGGTCCGGTCAAGGCCGCCGACCTCGATCCCGCGCTCGAGGATCCGGTGCAGGAGATTCCGTCGTTGCCGGTGTCGAACGTCGTGTTCGGCTCGGGCTGGTACGTGCGCGGCGATTTCGGCGGCGTGCAGCTGTACCAGGCCAACCCGTTCTTCAAGGGCAGCGCTACAGGCGACGCCCCTGGCGTCACACTCAAGCAAAGTCATGAATTGGGCTATATCGGCGACATCGGCGGCGGCTACGCTTTCACGCCTTACATTCGGAGCGATGTCACTCTCGACTACCACATGCCCTCTCATTCCAGCACGTATGGTGCGCCGTTCAGATGCGTGAACGGCTACGGCCCGGTTACGTCGACAACCTCCGTTGTGGCGGGCGTGACGACGGTCACCCAATCTGCATCGCCAACCTACGAAAACTGCAACGGCGCTTATGCAGCAAATATCCAGAATTACAGCGCGCTGGTGAACGGTTATTTCGATGTGGGCACGTGGTATGGCATCACGCCGTACATCGGTGCAGGCGCCGGTCTTGCGTTCGGCCACTATACAACATCTGCGACATATACACAGTCAGATGGAACCTCCTATGATTTGACTATTACCAATCCTGCAAACAATCAGTCTTACCACGCCTATTTGGACAAGACGTCCAGCCATACCTACTACAATTTCGCCTACGCGCTCATGGCGGGATTTTCGTTTCCGATCTTCGCACATACGAAGGTCGACATTGGCTACCGGTTCCTCGACCTCGGAAGCGTGCTGAACACCAATGTGCACCTGCAAGAGGTCCGCGCCGGCATCCGCTACATGATCGACAACTAGCCGATCATGCCGCCCGCCGCCTCGAGCCAGACAATCTCGATTTTATCCGCGCGCACCGAGCGTCACTTCCTGCAGGCGGCGATCGCGGCGGCGGGATTCGTGCCGGTTCTCGCCGGCCTCGCCGGCGCGTTTCTCGGCGCTTCGATGACGGGAGAGGGCACGGACGCCATCGCGCTCGACAGCCACGTGCGGGCGCTCTCCGGGCTCCTGCTCGGCATCGGCCTCGCCTATTGGGACGCGATCCCGCAGATCGAGCGACGCGGGGAGCGCCTGCGCCTGCTCACCGGGCTCATCGTGCTCGGCGGCCTGATGCGGCTCGTCGCTATCGCCTTTATCGGACCACCGGGCGCGCCGATGCTCTTCGGCCTCGCCATGGAGCTCGCCGTCGCGCCGGCTCTGTACTGGTGGCAGGCGCGGGTGGCGCACCGTTGCGGGATGCATCTCTGACGCCGTCATTCCGGGGTCGGCGAGCCGAACCCGGAACCGAAGCGCGTAACTGCAGAAATGAAGAGCGCCGGTTCCGGGTCTTTGTTTCGCTCGCCCGGAATGACGGTCCTACGTCATCCCACCGACATCGCGCTCGCCGGCATGCGCCGCGACCTGCGCGAGGTCCTTGTCGCCACGGCCTGAGATGTTGACGACCATCAGATGATCGCGCGGGCGCTCCTGCGCGACGTCGAAGACGCGGGCGAGCGCATGCGCGGGCTCGAGCGCCGGGATGATGCCTTCGAGCTTGGAGACGAGGTGGAAGGCGTCGAGCGCCTCCCGGTCGGTCGCCGAGAGATAGGTCACGCGCCCGCTCTCCTTCAGCCAGGCGTGCTCCGGCCCGATGCCGGGATAATCGAGGCCGGCCGAGATCGAATGGCCCTCCTCGATCTGCCCGTTCGCGTCCATCAACAGATAGGTGCGGTTGCCGTGCAGCACGCCGGGGCGGCCGCCGGCCAGCGAGGCGGCGTGCGCCTTGTCGAGCCCGTAGCCCGCCGCCTCGACCCCGAAGATTTCCACGGACGGATCGTCGAGGAAGGGATGGAACAAGCCGATCGCGTTGGAGCCGCCGCCGATGCAGGCGAAGACGGAATCGGGCAGCCGTCCCTCGGCCGCGTGCATCTGGTGCTTGGCTTCCTCGCCGATGATGCACTGGAAGTCGCGCACCATCGCGGGATAGGGGTGCGGGCCGGCGGCGGTGCCGATGCAGTAGAACGTGTCGTGCACGTTGGCGACCCAGTCGCGCAGCGCCTCGTTCATCGCGTCCTTCAGCGTGCGCGCGCCGGACTGCACGGGCACGACCTCGGCGCCGAGCATGTTCATGCGGAAGACGTTCGGCTTCTGCCGCTCGACGTCGACGGCGCCCATGTAGACGATGCACTTCAAGCCGAAGCGGGCGCAGGCGGTGGCGGTGGCGACGCCGTGCTGGCCCGCGCCGGTCTCGGCGATGATGCGCGTCTTGCCCATGCGCCGCGCCAGCAGGATCTGGCCGAGCACGTTGTTGATCTTGTGGGCGCCGGTGTGGTTCAGGTCCTCGCGCTTGAAGTAGATCTTGGCGCCGCCTGGCTTGCCCGCGGCCTCGGCGCGCGCGCGCAGATGCGCGGTAAGTCGCTCGGCATGGTAGAGCGCGCTGGGGCGGCCGACGTAATGGGTCAGCAGCGCGTCGAACTCGGCCTTGAACGACGGATCGGCCTTCGTCGCCTCGTACTGGCGCTCGAGCTCGAGGATCAGCGGCATCAGCGTCTCGGCGACGAAGCGACCGCCGAAGAGGCCGAACCGGCCGCGCTCGTCCGGGCCGAGCCGGAAGGAATTGGGAACGTTGACGGTCACTTGACTGTGCCTTTCGCTTTGCCGGTTTCCTTAGCCGATCGCCAAGGTCATCGGCAAACCCGGCGACGGCAAACGCCCGCCCGCAAACCGCTGCGGGCCCGCGACCGATTGACGGATCGCGGTGCGCTCGTCATGTGACAGGCGCCGGCGTGCCGGCCGAACCGTGGAGGCGACGACGTGGCGGCGATGGTCGAGTTCGTCGACGTGCACAAGTATTACAAGAACGGCGGCCATACCAAGGTCGTGCTCGACCACATCACGACGACCTTCGAGCGCGGTCATTCCTACGGAATTCTCGGTGTCAACGGCGCGGGCAAGTCGACGACGATCCGGTTGCTTTCCGGCGTCGAGGCGCCAAACAGCGGCCGGATCCGCCGTCACGTCCGCTTCTCCTGGCCGATCGGTTTCTCCAACGGCTTCCAGGGGCTGATGACAGGGCGCAACAACGTCACCTTCGTCGCCAGGGCTTACGGCCAGGACGTGCGCCGCGTGCTCGATTTCGTCGAGGACTTCTCAGAGCTCGGCGATTACCTCGACGCGCCGGTGCGGACCTATTCTTCCGGCATGGGCGCGCGGCTCGCCTTCGCGCTGTCGATGGCGATCGATTTCGAGTGCTATCTGATCGACGAAATCACCGCGACCGGCGACGCGCGCTTCCAGCAACGCTGCCATCACGCGTTCCAGGAGCGACGCGCGCGTTCCGACGTCATCATGGTCTCGCACCAGGTCGGGACCATCAAGGATTATTGCGACCGCGGCGCGGTCCTCGTCGACGGGCGGCTGATCAGCTTCAACGACATCGATCAGGCGATCGACATGTACAACCGCCTCAACCGATAGCGGCGCGCAGGGCGGGCACGGCGCGGTGGGCGGGCGCGGCCGGCTGCCGGCGCGGCGGCGCGGGGCAGACGCGCTCCAGCGCGGTCTCGAGCTTGCTCAGGATCGATTCGCTGGTGCGCGGCGAGGTCCGGAACCGCGTCGTCGCGAGACGCGCCAGCTCTTTGAACACCGCGACGTCGACCCGCGCGATGCGCTCGGGCCCAATGTCGCGCGCGGCGCAGAAGGCGATGAGCTCGAGCCGGGCCGCGGCGGCCGGGCGGTCGCGCCCCGCGTAGATCTCGAACAGCGCCTGCGCCTGCAGCCTGGCCAGCGTCATCCGCTCCGACCAGGAGGCGACGTCGGGGTAGCGCTCCGAGACGATGTCGATGACAAGCGGCTCGGGCCAGTGGAAGTCAGCGTCTTCGACCTGCTTCGATTTCGTCATGGCGGCGAATCACTGTCGTATCGGTAACAAGAGAATCGCGGCGCGATGGTTAATACAATGTAAATTTAGACAGCCGCCTGCACGGGAATCGTGTGTGGCCAAAACGACACGCGCATGAGGCGAGCTAGCCTTTGAAGCGCACGACGATGCCGCGCTTGACCATGTGGGCGAGCTCGGTGGCATCCCAGTTCGTCATCCGCACACAGCCGTGCGAGGCGGTCTTGTCGATCGTGTCGGGGTCGGGCGTGCCGTGCAGGCCGTAGGTCGGCTTGGTGAGGGCGATGAAGACCGAGCCGACCGGGTTGTTCGGCCCCGGCGGCAGCTTCAGCTTGTCGTGGTTGTCGCCCTGCACGAAGTTCTTCGGGTTGTAATAGTAAATCGGATTCCAGGCGACGCCCTTGACCTTGTAGGTGCCGGACGGCGAGGGCAGCTCGCGGCTGCCGATCGTTGCCGGATAGGCCGCCAGGACGTGGCCGTGCCGATCGAAGGCCAGCACCTGCCCTTTCTTCTTGTCGACGACGATCGATTGCAACTTGCCGTGGATCGGCGTCGGCGCGACGTCGGTGACGAGGATCTTAGCCCCGGCCGTGCCGAGGTCGACGCCCGGGTTCAGCGCCGCGAGCAGCCGCTCGCTCATGTGGAACATCGCGCCGAGCTTTTGCGCCGGGCTGTGATAGGCGAGACTCTTCATCTCGGCCTGCTTGGCGTAGTCCTTCGGGATGTCGGGCGCGAACGGGCCCTCGACGTCCTTGTCGCTCAGCGTGTGGACGACGAGGACCGCGCCGGGGCTCTCCTTGACGAGCGCGTCCCACAGCTTGGTGTCGAGCCCGTGCGGCTTCGGCAGATCCCTCATCTTTGCGTAGGTCGCCAACGCGTCCTTGAAGTTGTTGCCGTCCTGCCCGTCGATGACGCCGGGCGAGACGTTCACGCGATCGAGCATCACCTCCGCGCGCAGGATCGCCGGGCTGACGCCGCCCTTGGGCGCGGTGTCGCCGAGCTTGGCATTGTTGACGATGTCGAGCGTCGCGTGCGCGGGCTCCTGCTGGGGCGGCGCGGCCGCGGGGGGAGATGGGTGCTGGTCTTGCGCGAGCGCCGGGCCGAGCGTGGCGGCGAGAAGGCCGGCACCGAAGACAAAAGCCCACCGCATCGCATTCATCTCCAGACCGCAGCTAACCTGGGCACCTTTCGCATCCAAAACCATTGGCCTCGTGTGCGACGCCCTGCGACACAATAGGCCAGCCCCCCGGCGGACCCCTCACCGTCGGGTCGCGTTATTTCGTCAATCGGATACCGTTTGCAGGAGGTTGGCCGTGTCGCTCAGCAAAACCACTGCCGTACTGACGCTAGCGATGACGATCGCGGCATCCACCTCGGCCTGGGCCTTCACCGGCGTCGGCGGCTGCAGCGGCCTGCCGGAATATTATCGCGCGCTCGGCGCCCTGCAGGGCAACATGGAAAGCGCCTGCGCCATGTCGGTCGCCCAGGCCCGCAGCATTCTCCGGTCCTATGGCGACCCCGCCGGCCTGTCCCCGCAGGTCACTCCGGCGTCGCATGCCCATTCCGGGCACCACCACGCGCCGAAGCCGCTGTCCTGAGCAAGGGATCGAAGCAGCAAAGCCCGCTTGATCGCACCGGCCGCACCCCTTAATCTCGCGACCGTCGCGGGTGTAGTTCAATGGCAGAACGGCAGCTTCCCAAGCTGCATACGAGGGTTCGATTCCCTTCACCCGCTCCAGCCCACATTCGAGACTACCGCCCCGTCACCCCCCTCTCGCGGGCCCAGACGACCAGCTTGGCGCGGCTGGAGACGCCGGTCTTCTTGTAGAGGCTGCTGACGTGGTTGCGCACGGTGTTGCGCGAGACGCCGAGCTCGGTGCCGATCGCCGCATCGTCCAAGCCCTGGCAGATGAGGCGCAGCACTTCGCGGGCGCGCGGCGGGAGGTCGGCCAAAGCCACGCTGTCGTCTTGCTCGCCCTCGGGCCGGCGCATCCGCGCGAGCTTGTCGAGCACGACATCGGTGAACCAGTCGGTGTCCTTCATCACCGCGGCGATCGCCTGCGCGACCTCGGTGTGCGAGCGGTTCCGCTCGGCGATGTTCTGCGCGACGATGAGCACACAGCGCTTGCCGTTGATCTCGACGGCCTCGGCCGAAACGAGGCATTCAAGCTGGCCGCCCGACTTGGTGCGCAGCGGCAGGACGAGGCCGCGGGCGCGGCCGTCGCGCTTGAGCAGTTCCTCGAGGTGGGCGCCGGTCGAGGCGTCGGCCCACAGCGGCAGGTCGCCGGCGTCCTTGCCGATCGCCTCGCTGGCGGCAAATCCCGTCTCCTGCTCGAACGCCTCGTTGACGACCAAGATATTGCAGCGCTCGCGCAGCGCGACGAGGCTCGGCGCGGGCGCGAGCCGGAAGGCGATCTCGAAGCGCGCCTCGCTCTCCTTCAGCGCGGCCTCGGCCTGGCGGCGATCGTCGAGGTCGGCGAAGGTGAACAGCATGCAGCGCATCTCGCCGATCGCGATCGGCTGGCCGGCGACGATGACGCCCTTGTCGCCGCCGTGCGGCAGCTGCAGCAGCGCTTCCATCTGCGGGATGATGCGGCCGGCCTTCAGGCGCTCGATCGCCAGCTCGCGGCGTGCCGCGCCCTCTAGCACGTCGACCTCGTAGATCGAGCGGCCGACGACTTCGTCCTCGCCATAGCCGGTCATCTCGCAGAACCCGGAGTTCGCACGCAAGAAGCGCAGGTCGTCGAGGCGAAGGATCGCGGCGGGGGCCGGATTGGCGCGGAAATATTGCTCGAAGCGGCCCTCGGCGTCGTAGCGCTCGGTCTCGTCGTCGAGGATCAGCACGAACCCCTCCGCGCGGCCGTCGTCGTCACGCAGCACCAGCGAGCGAACGCGGTGGGTCCAGTGCCGCTTGTCGGAGCCGTGCGGCGTGACGTCGACCACCGTCTCCTCGAGCGCATCGCCTTCGACGAGGCGCTCCATCGGCGAGCGACCGTCGCGCGCGCCGGGGCTGCCTTCGCGATAGTGCCAGTCGAAGCGCGCGGAATAATCGTCGACAGTGGCGCCGAGCGCTTCGACCGTATCGATGCCGTGCATCTGCAACGCATAGGGGTTCGCCCACAGGATGTGGCGGTGCGTATCGAGGAGGATGACGCCGTCGCTCATGCCGGCGACGATTTCGCGAAGGTGTCGCGAGCTGGTCTTGAGGCGCGACGGGTCGCCTTGTGGGAGCGGGACGGTACGGGTCATCGAACCAATGGCGCGAGGTGCACCGCATCCTTAGCGCCGCCGGCGCCCGCGCTCAATCGATCCGGGCTGCGATCCGGGCCGCGCCAAGCGTGAACACTTGGCGCGAGCCCGGTCTGTTGGATCACAGGTGCCGGTGCAGGAAGCGCCCGACCGCCGTCGACCGATGGCCGCCGACGTAGTGCGATCCCCTGCCGGTCGGCCCGTAGCCGCCGACGCGGTGCGAGCCGGCGCGACCCGCCTCGCTGGCGACGCTTGACGCGATGAGCAGCGTCGAGGCGAGAAGAAGAGAGACGATCTTCACGAAAGCCTCCCTCAGATGCGGCTGCGGCCGCCGGCCAGCAGATGATAGACGACGAGCACCACGATCGCGCCGACGATGGCGACGAGCATGCTGTAGAGGTTGAGCCCCGTGACGGGCGCGGCACCGAATAGCGTGAACAGGTAGCCGCCGACGAAGGCGCCGACGACTCCGAGCACGATGTCGAGCAGCAGGCCTTCGCCGCTCTTGTTGACGACCTGGCTGGCAACGAAGCCAGCGATCAGGCCGAGGACGATCCAGGCGAGTATGGACATGCGGTGCGCTCCCAAGGGTCAGTGAGGGAGCGCCCGAAACGGGTGCTCCTCGCCACCTGACGTGTGCTGAACCGCCTTTCCTTTCAACGCGACGCGACGGTCGCGTGGGCCGAGCGGTAGTGCGTCCGCACTAGTCGGCCCCCTCAGCCCACCGCCCGCTGCTCAGGCGTCGGCGGACGCCCGGCGCGTGGCGAGCGCCGCCGTGTCGAGGATGCGGACGTGGCCGCGGCCGTTGCTGACCCAGCCCTTTTTCTCCCAGGTGCCGAGCTGGCGGCTGACGATCTCACGCACGCTGCCGATGTCGGCGGCGAGCTGCTGGTGGGTCTTCTCGACGATCAGCGTCTCGCCGGCATCGACGAGGAGCCGCCGCGCCAGGCGCTGCTCGATCGTCTGGAAGGCGAGCGCGTCGACGAAGGAGAACATGGTGCCGAGGAGCTTCGTGTAGTCGGCAAGGACGAAGTCGCGGAACGCCGGGACCTCGGTGAGGAACGTGTAGAACCACGAGGCGGGGATCGCCGCGAGCTGCGTGCGCCGCTCGGCGATGCTCTCGGCCGGGAAGTTGCTGTGCGAGAGCAGGCATTGCGTGGTGAGCCCGCAGGTGGCGCCGTCCTCGACCGTGTAAAGCAGCATCTCGCGGCCCGCGTCGCTGGTCTTGAAGACGCGCGTGCGGCCCTCGATGCACATCAGGTAATTGGGACACGGCGCGTCGAGCTCGTAGGCGATGTCGCCGGCCTCGAGCACGGGGAAGTGCATCACGCTCATGAAGCGCGCGTGCTGGTCGGGATCGAGGCGCCCGAGCACGGGAAACGTCTCCGCCACGCGATCGTAGGTTCGGCTGTTCATCTCGCCATCCCGTCCCGTTGCTGCGGCGATCTTTGTCGATCGCTCTTTGCCTATGGGCTTTGATAGCCGAGGGCTCGCGCGGAAAACAGGCGTCGAATGAAAGAAGTCTTTCGGCAGCGCGAGCTCGCGCCCCCGCCTGAACCGGCCGTCGCGCTCGATCAGCGGCGTCCACCATAATCGTAACGTAGCATTGCCAGCGGCCTATTCTTACGGGAGTTTAACCCGCGCCGGTCCCGCCTGTGCTTGTGCAAGATTTCGCCAGGCGCCATATTCCTCGGTGTGTCGCCCTCGTTCTCGCGGGGGCTGCCCGGAGGCGGTCCAGCCTCCAAACCCAGAGGGTTTCATGTCCGACTACGATCGCAACGCAGTACGCTGGGGGCAGGGCGGAGCCCAGGCTCGGAGCGCGACCGTCGATCAGGGCCTGCGCGCCTACATGCTCGGCGTCTACAACAACATGATGATCGGCCTCTTGCTGACAGGCGTCGCGGCCTATCTGACGAACTACCTCGCGGTCGCGCACGATCCCTCGCAGGTCGCCGCCACCGTGCGGGGCGGGCTGCGGCTGAGCTCGCTCGGTGTCGCGCTCTATATATCGCCGCTGAAGTATGTCGTGATGCTGGCGCCGCTCGCCTTCGTGTTCTTCCTGTCGTTCAAGATCAACTCGATGGCGGCGTCGACCGCGCGCACGATGTTCTTCGCCTTCTCGGCGGTGATGGGCCTGTCGATCTCGTCGATCCTGCTTGTCTATACAGGCGCCTCGATCTACCGCGCGTTCTTCATCACCGCGGCGGCCTTCGGTGGCCTCAGCCTCTTTGGCTACACGACGAAGCGTGATCTCGCGCCGATGGCGTCGTTCCTGATCATGGGCGTGATCGGCCTAGTGATCGCGGGCCTGGTCAACATGTTCGTGCAGTCGTCGATGTTCCAGTTCGCCCTGTCGGGCCTTGCGGTGCTGATCTTTTCCGGCCTAACCGCCTACGACACGCAGGCGATCAAGCAGATGTACTGGGCCGGCGACGGCTACGAGATCTCGACCAAAAAGTCGGTGAACGGCGCGCTGATGCTGTATCTCGACTTCATCAACATCTTCATGGCCCTGCTGAACCTCACGGGCCAGCGCAACAACTGATCGCCGTTGCAAGGCGACACCTTCGAAGCCCCGGCTCTTGCCGGGGCTTTTTTCGTTGGGCGGCCGCCTTCCGACGACGCCCTCTTGACCCGCCTCCGCCGCTAAGCCACAAGCGCAGCGACCGGGGCGCAGGGTCGCATTGTGGCGTCCGCGCCCGGTCCCTAGTGTCGCGCGACGCGTCGAGCTGAGGACGAGACGGTTGATCCAGACGGCAAGCCCGCCCGAACCGCCCCTATCCGATCTGCCGACGTGCCCCCGAGGCCGTGCCACCAATTCATTCGAAGGGCCATCGCGATGAGCGGACCGTCTACCTACGTCCCGAAGAGCGGGCTGGCCAAATGGTTCGAGTCGCGCCTGCCCATCGTCGGGCTGGTGCATTCCTCGTTCGTGGCGTTCCCGAACCCGCGCAACCTGAACTATTGGTGGACCTTCGGCGGCATCCTCGCCTTCATGCTGGGGTCGCAGATCATCTCCGGCGTGATCCTGGCGATGCACTACACGCCGGAGGCCTCGATGGCCTTCAAATCCGTCGAAGGCATCATGCGCGACGTGAACTACGGCTGGCTGCTACGCTACTGGCACGCCAACGGCGCCTCGATGTTCTTCTTCGCCGTCTACATCCACATCTTCCGCGGCATGTACTACGGCTCCTACAAGGCGCCGCGCGAGGTGCTGTGGCTGCTTGGCATCGTCATCTACCTGCTGATGATGGCGACCGGCTTCATGGGCTACGTGCTGCCCTGGGGCCAGATGAGCTTCTGGGGCGCCACCGTCATCACCTCGCTGTTCGGCGCGATCCCGGTCATCGGCAACTGGCTGACCCACCTCTTGTGGGGCGGCTTCGCCGTCGACAACGCGACGCTGAACCGCTTCTACTCGCTGCACTACCTGCTGCCGTTCATGATCGCCGGCGTCGTCGTCCTGCACATCTGGGCGCTGCACGTGCCGGGCTCCAACAACCCGGCCGGCATCGAGAAGAAGACCGCGAAGGACACGCTCCCCTTCCATCCCTATTTCACGGTGAAGGACGGCTTCGGGCTGGTCTGCTTCCTGATCCTTTACTGCTGGGTCGTCTTCTACGTCCCGAACTATCTCAACCATTCCGACAATTACATCGAGGCGAACCCGCTGGTGACGCCGCAGCACATCGTGCCCGAATGGTACTACCTGCCGTTCTACGCGATCCTGCGCTCGATCCCCTCGAAGCTGATGGGCGTCGTCATGATGTTCCTGGCGATCGTGCTGCTCGCCTTTCTGCCCTGGCTCGACACCTCGCGGGTGAAGTCGGCGAACTACCGGCCGATGTACAAGATCGCGTTCTGGCTCTTCGTCATCGACGCCATCCTGCTCGGCTACATCGGCTCGCAGCCGCCTGAGGGTCTCTACGTGCTTTTCGGGCGGATCTTCACGGCGTACTATTTCTTCCACCTGATGGTCCTGCTGCCGCTGCTCGGCTTCATCGAGACGCCGAGAGCTCTGCCGGCGTCTATCGCCGACACGGTGCTCGGCAAGCACGGCGGCTCAGCGACCGCGATGGCGGCAAGCGCCGCCTCCTCTCCCGAAACGAAGGTTTAGCGCGCATGCGTCTCGACACTCGGATGCGTCTCGATACCTGGAAACGATCACTCGCGCCGGCGGCCCTCGCCCTGGCGCTGTCGCTCGGGACGGCTTTCGCGCAGGCACCGCCGCCCGGCGACAAGACACCGAAGCCGCCGGCCCCTGCCGGGGCTCCCGCGGCCGCGCCGCCGCCTGAGGGCGGAACACCGCAGGCGGCCGATCAGAAGGTCGAAGGCAACCCAAGGGAGCCGCAGAGCGAGGCGCGGCCCATCGAGGCGGCGAACGGCAACGAGCCGGCGATCCCGGAGATGCTCGACTGGAGCTTCACCGGCATCTTCGGCCATTACGACCTCGCCCAGCTGCAGCGCGGCTACAAGGTCTACAAGGAGGTCTGCTCGAACTGCCACTCCATGAAGCTGGTGGCGTTCCGCAACCTCGAGGACATCGGCTACAGCGCCGCGCAGGTGAAGGCGCTGGCCGCAACCTACCAGATCGACGACGGCCCAAACGACAAGGGCGAGATGTACAAGCGGCCGGGACGCCCGGCGGACTATTTCCCGTCGCCGTTCGCCAATGAGGCGGCCGGCGCTGCCGCCTACGGCAAGTCGCCGCCGGACATGTCGGACCTCGCCAAGGCGCGCAGCTGGGAGCGCGGCTTCCCGATGTTCCTGGTCGACTTCTTCACCCAGTCCGAGGAAGCCGAGGGGCCCGACTACATCCACGCGGTGCTGAACGGCTACACCAAGCCGGACGACCCGAAGTACAACATCTACCTGCCTGCCCATAAGATCGCGATGCCGAAGCCGCTGTCCGACGGGCAGGTAAGCTACGACGACGGCGCGCCGCAGACGGTCGACCAATACGGCAAGGATGTCGGCGCCTTCCTGATGTGGGCGGCCGAGCCGAAGCTGCAGGAACGCAAGGCGATGGGCTTTCGCGTGATGCTCTTCCTCATCGTCTTCGCCGGACTGCTGT
>CBDIDO010000002.1:0-502500 GCA_965277735.1 Beijerinckiaceae bacterium | reverse complement strand
TGGACGTCAGCCACTCACGTTCCATCGCCTGCGCGACCAGCTTCTCCAACGCCTTGCGATCAACGAACGCCCCATTGTCGCACGTGCCCTGCGAGCGATGGTTACGGCAGCCGTAGTGCTTGGAGTTTCGGACAGCATAAGGTTCGCCACAGCACCCGCAGACGATAAGCCCCGATAACAGATGTTTGGTGCGATGGGCTCGATTGAGCGCCGTGCCATTCTCATCGCGCGCCATCTCCGTACGCACGTGGCTTTGCTGATCCTTCACGCGCTGCCAAAGCTCGTCGTCGACGATCCTTAGCTCGGGGGCCTCCATGATCTCCCACTCACTAGAAGGGTTGGGACGAGCGACCCGCTTGCCTGTGGAGGGATCACGGACGTAGGAGCAGCGATTCCACGCGATCCGACGTATCCCTCCGCCCAGGACCGCGTCAGTTCGGTTTTGTTTTTTTGACCCGAGGTGTCTTGTTCCATCGCTTGGCAAGGACCTGGAGCGCGCGTTGATGCGCGGTGGCGTCGAGCCGATCGGGATCGAAGTCATGGTCCACCCATTCGAGGAGTTCGGCGTGTCGTTCGTGAGCCGGGTCGGCGACGGCGTCGAGGAACTCGGCATAGCCGAAAGGGCCACCGATATCCTCGGGTGGACAGCGGCCGCTCGCTTCGATGAGCCTGGGATAGTCGAGGCCGGGATGGGCGTCGGCGAGGTACTCGATCTCTAGCGTGTGGGTCCAGCCGTCGCCGAAGTCGTAGAGGTACTCGAGCGTCTTCGCGCCGACGTCCTCGAGGACGTCGGCGAGCCGAGCCTTGCGGGCGTCGAGGGGTCCATCGGGCCAGCTTGGATCAGGCACGCCCCAGCCCACATCGCGAGCCCGGATCTCATAGAGATGGCTGTCGGTCCATCCGATTGCGGCCTGTAGCGCAAGATGCAGGCGATCGAGACGGATGGAGAATGGCACCTCGATCCGTCTGAGGACAGTCGGTACGACATCGTCGAGCGTGATCTTGAGGCGGGCGATGGTGTCGGCGGTCATGCCGCCAAGCTACGACATGCCTTCTCGTTCGCCCAGTTCCAAGGCAGCAGATCGGCGAGATCGGTGCTTCTGTGATCTGCGATGCGGGCGAGAACGTCGGCGAGCCACGCATGCGGATCGACATCGTTGAGCTTAGCGGTCTGGATCAGCGAGTAGATGACCGCTGCACGCTCACCGCCGCGCTCGGAGCCGGCGAACAGCCATGCCTTGCGGCCGAGCGCGATGCCACGTAGTGCCCGCTCGGCGGCATTGTTCGACAAGCAGATCCGTCCATCGCCGAGGAAGCGCAAGAACGCCGGCCAGCGCGTCAGCATGTAGTCCATCGCCTTGGCGACATCGGAATGGCGGGACATCTTGCATCGCGCGGCGCGCATCCAGCGTTCCAGATCTTCGACAAGCGGCGCGACGCTTCGTCGGCGCTCGTCTTGCCGAAGGTCCGGTAGCAAACCATTGAGGGAACGCTCCGCCGCGAAGATGGCATCGAACCGGCGGACCGCCTCGAGCGCCAGCGGCGCGACGATCACCGGCTTGCGCGAACGAGCCTTGCTCGTGACGTCGGCGAGGACGAAGAACTTGCGCCGGGCATGGCTCCAGCAGGCGGCCTCGGTGATCGGCCCGGGCCCGCGTTCAGCCTTGTAGAGCGCATTGAACCCAGCGTAGGCGTCGGCTTGCAGGATCCCGGCGTAGCTCTCGAGATGGCGCTCGGGATGCTCGCCCTTCCGATCGCGCGAGAAGGCATAGAAGGCGGCTGGCGGATCGGCACCTCCGAATGGGTGGTCGTCGCGAACATACGTCCACAAGCGGGCCTGGGTGGTCTTCCCTTTGGTCAGCAGCGCCACCGGCGTATCATCGCCATGAATACGCTCCGCCGCCATCACGTGGGTGCGGATCAGCTCGGCGAGCGGCGCGAGAACGGCGGCACAGGTGCCGACGTGGTCCGCCAAGGTCGACAGTGGCAAGTCGATGCCTTCGCGCGCGTAGGTCTCGCTCTGGCGATTGAGCGGCTGGTGCAGCGCAAACTTCGCATGGAGGATCATCGCCAGCAGGCTCGGCCCGGCATGACCGCGGGCGATAACGTGGAACGGCGCCGGCGCCTGGCTGATCTTCTCGCAGGTCCGGCAGGTGAACTTCTCGCGGACGTGCTGGATCACCTTCCACTGGCGGGGCACGACCTCGAGCGTCTCGGTGATGTCCTCGCCGAGCTTGGCGAGGCGCCTTGAGCCGCAGCACAGGCACGAGCTTGGGCCGGGAATGATCACGCGCTCGCGCGGCAGATGATCGGGAAACGGCCTTCGCCCCGACCGCCGCCGGTGCGTCGGGATCAGGGTCGACAGGGCGGCACGCATGGCGGCCATCTCCGCCGCCGCTTCGTCCTCTGCCGCCGTCGCTTCGAGGTCTTCGAGTTCGAACTCCATCTGGTCGAGCAGCTTGTGACCACGCTCCGAGCGGCTGCCGTAGAGCTCGCGGCGCATCTTCTCGATGGCGAGCTTGAGATGGGCGATCACCGCTTCGGCGCCGGACGCCTGGGCGGTGGCGAGAGCTGCTTTTGCTTCCGCGTCGAAGCGGGCCGCGCGCTCGGCGACGAGGAGACGCTTCAAGCTCTCGATATCATCCGGCTCGCGGGCGTCCGATGGCGTCATGACGGCATTGAATCACGGATCGTATCTTCCGTGACGATGATATCAAAGGCATCCACAGGGAGATGCCGTCACCGCAGCCTGGGATCATCCGACCGTTTTTGGTCGCCACGTATGCTGCGGATGCCTCCAGTCTATCCCCTCGAGTAGGTAGGCGAGTTGCGCCGGCTTGATCACGACGACGCCGTCGGCCGGCGAGGGCCAGATGAACCGTCCACGTTCCAGCCGTTTGGCGTAGAGCGATACCCCGTGCGCGTCAGTCCACAGGACCTTGATCAGATCGCCCCGGCGCCCTCGAAACACGAACAGATCGCCGCAATGGGGATCGCGCCGCAGCGCCTCCTGGACCTGCAGCGACAGGCCGTTCATGCCGCGCCGCATGTCGGTCGCGCCGACCGCCAGCCAAACACGCACGCCCGACGGGACCGGGATCATCGTCGCTCCACCACGGCGATTAGACGCGCGATCGCCGCGACGTCCAGGCTCGCGTCGATGATCAGCCGGCGTCCGTTCCTAGCGACGATCTCGACGCGACCGGTAGCTGAAGGCTGAAGGTCGTCGGGGCGGCTCTCGGGCACGATCAGCGCCGGGACGAACTTCGCCTCGGGCTGCTTGGCAACACCGGCTCGAAAGCTCCGCCGCCACGTGAACAGCAGCGACGGCGAGATCCCGTGCCGGCGTGCGATCGTCGACGCCAACCTGGGACCGGAAAAGCTCTCCGTGACGATCCTGAGCTTCTCCTCCGTCGACCATCGGCGACGGCGTCCCGTGTCGACCACTTCGAGCCGATCGACCTGGGCATAGTGAGTATGACTAGCCATACTCACTATGCGTTATGCCAAGCCACCCTCGCGCAAGACGGCCCACGGCGGAGGCTTACGATCCGACCAACGTAGGCGGAATTGTTGAGGATCCCCGTACCGCGATCGGTCTGACCCCGGATGGTCGTGTCACCCCATACACGGCCTCCGGGGCCTGGTATGGCGTCCTTGTTCAGCGTTGCCGCGATCGTCCGTGGCGAGGCGCCCGCCGCGTACATCGTGAAGATCCGCCGCACAACCTGTGCTTCGGCCGCATCGATCTGACGGCCGCCGAGAACGTTTGGGTCGACACGATAGCCGAAGCCGAGGCCGCCGGCGGCGAGGCCCGACAAGATCTTTCCTCGAAGGCCGCGTTTCGTTTTGACTTTTAGATCATCCAAAAATCCCTGAGCGACCGCACCGAGTATACCTGCTAGTAGAGGCGAAATCTCACCCCTGTCGCATGCGAAAAGCTTTTGGCCTTTGAATGAGATACGATCGTGAAACGCGGCGACGTCGGAGAGACGGCGGCTGAGGCGATCCAAAGACTCAACTACGACGATATCAAACTTTCCGCGCTCGGCATCTTGCTTCAGCCGCTCGAACTCCGGGCGTCGAGAGGTCGAGCCGGACATTGCCGCATCCACGTAGATATCAGCTACAGTCCAGCCTTTCGAGACGCAAAACCGCCGACACGTTTCTAGTTGGTCTTCAATCGACTCCGATCGCTGCTCATCCGTCGAATAGCGAGCGTACACGACGACATTAGTCGATCTCATGTTTGATCTATCAACTCAGCGTAATCCCCGGCGCGGAACATTTTGATGCGCTGGAAATAGATATCCAACTTTGCCGGAAAATCTGACTTTTCGTCACCTAAATTCCCGCATAAAATAGCTGGGCCCTTGTATATAGTTCTTTCATGGTCAAATTTCCATGACCCTAATATACCCCCGCCATTTTGAAGGCGGGCTGCTTCCGATAGCTGCCAAATCGAAAAATTTCCGAGACATCTTTTCTCTACGAGATCGTCGCAGCTAAATAAGAAATCGACTTTCGCGTTCTCGAACAGCTGGGCGTGATCTAATTGATTGGTTATGATATAATCATGCTTTAGCTGAGATGGCTGGACGTATGCGATTCTCGTCATCGGCTACTCCTCGGTCCTTTTTCAAACTTTGCCGGTTGGCGTTGAGGCGCGCAACTTGAAAATGCTTCGGTATGTTCCGTTTGCAGTCAAGTCTTTGACTAGACTAACAAACAATAAAACCCCGGCAGGCTTAAGGCCCGTGGAGTCTGTGATCTCAGGTAAGCGCTAGCTTGGTGCGTGCGCATGCCATCGCCTTAGTCGAAAGCCGAGATCCCAGCCGGCTTCTCCGGCCGCGGCGATCTCCTGTACCTGCCTGGTGATGCCCATTTCCAACGACGAACCCCTCGGAGCGTGGCCACGAGGTCCGGCTATTAACGCCAGTGTCGTCGGATGAATTGCTATCATGTAACCTGACTTTTCGGATTTGAGCTAAACGTAAGCCGTCCTCATCGTTCGTAATCTGGACTGCCTCGGCTATGCATCATAACCGGTGCATCGCGTGGTCGATTGAGAAGGATCCGCACACGTTGCTCGATGGGATGAACGATCACCCTTGCGCTCGTCCGTAAGATGGCGGTCTGAAGTCGTACGGCTTGATAAAGGCTTACGACCCGTGAAAGCTCTGCCTGTGCCATCGCGATCAATCGAACGCTTCTCGCCGATCGAATAAGATTAAGCATCGGTGCTGGCGTCGCTTTCGGAACCATCCCGTCAGCAATGAACATCGCACGGTCTTCTACGAAATCAACAACGTTACGCTTTTCTGCGTAGCGCATGGCCTCGCTAAAAAAGCGTTCAAGCATTGCGGTCTTCGTGGAGGATAGACGTGGATCGACCTGTTTCACTCTTACCGCCGCGTCCAGCCGACTTTGTTCAACGATCAGCCGCGCGTCATGTGTGTGACGGGTAAGGCCGACGTAGAGTTCGCGAGCATCTGTTGCCTGCGCCACGTACATGACCGCGGCTTTGACTGTCCGTCCCTGAGCAGCATAGGCCGTTCCAGCATAGGCGTGAGAGATGCGAGGCACCATTTGCCGCTTACCGACGCGTGGCCTGGTAAAAGCTGCCCATTGATCCGAAACAATCCGACCGTCATTTAGGCGGAACGCGACATCCAGATTGCCACCATCCGTTGGGTTTAGGCCAGACACGACAGCTCGCGTACCGTTCCGTATTCCGAAGGCATTGATCGTTTCCCCGAAACGAACTATGTCGCCAATGGCGAGAGAAATTCCCCGTATCTTACCTGTCCGGTCAGTAGATGGGACAATGACGTCGTCGGATTTTAGGTGCCCTTCGGCACGTAGCGTGGCACGAGCCGCTTGGTTCAAGGAAGTCGCGTCGGCGTTCCGGCGCGTGATGATCAAGGTGTCGTCGCCGTACTGCTTTCTAAAAGAGGTCCATGCTTCGATAGCGCGTGCCTGCGCTTCGTCTTCGCCGTCGACCAGCTCGATACGATCATTTCTAGCGTAGGCACGAACGCCGGCTTCGCAGTTGCCGCGCGCCATGACGATAGATGCAGCACCTTGCCAAGGAACCGTCTGGCGCCTCACTTCGCTTAAGGAGGCCTGGCGCTGCAAAAGATCGGATATGGCACCAAGCGCATTAGCACCCTGTACGGCCTGAAGTTGGCGTCTATCGCCGAGCAAGACGACCTTGCATTTCTTTTCAGCGGCGGCTGCCAAGATCTCGGACATGTCCCGCGTCCCGACCATGCCGGCCTCGTCGACTAAAATGACTGTGTCCTGATCTAGATCGGCACCCTGGTGGACGCGCTGGTCATATCGCCATTTGGCGACAGCCGATGCCGGCACGCCGATCGATATGGCGACCTCGTCGGCGGCGACCCAGCTTGGCGCCAAGGCCAGCACCTTCAAGCCCGATTCCTTTGCAGCCGCCGTGAGCGTGCGCGCCAAAGTCGTTTTGCCCGTGCCGGCGCCGGCTTCGAGGATGACTACGCCATCCTGGTTTGCCCCAAAGGTGATCGCGCCCCGCTGTTCCTGTGACAGAAAGGGCGCTTCCGCCAAAGCCGCAGCTAGCGCGGCAGGTTTGATCCACTCGCGTTCGTCGCAGCGATCGGCACTTCGTAGCATGCGAGCCTCGGATGCAGCGATGTCAGGCGTTGTCCAAAAGGCGCCACGAGCCCGATCGGGTTGATGGCCGATTTCGTCGTCTGCAAGACGAACCAATCTGCCATCGTTTTCCATCTCGCGTAGCTCGCTATAGACAGCGGCTATTCCCAATCCCTTCAGGCTGGCGTCTACGAAGGCTGCCTGAAGAAGAGCGGTTCTCGTGATCGCGCTCTGTGTCCGAAATAGCTCGGACGCTGCAACCGCAACAGGACCGGAGCCGACGACGTCTGGCGGGTCAAAGTGGTCAAGATCGTGTTCGACATCGATCGCTTGATGCGGGGCAGACGTTCTTTCGGACGCAATCGTCCAAGGATCGACGCCGAAGCCATCCATTTCCTCACGCCATCTCTTTTCCAATTCTTCACGCGCTGGGACGTCGGCCTTCGCCTGGCGCGTCAAAAGCGCGGTCAATTCCTTTTGCGCACCGCTCTTTGACCGGTCCGTCACGGCCTCGATTTGAGCCGATCGCTTAGAGAACGCTTCGATCATTTCGTCAGGAAAGCCGGCAACCTCATATTGGCCACGTCCCGCAGGGCGCAACCGGAAGCCGGCGGCGACGAGCCGTTCTGCGAGGGCAGACCTCATCGCTACGCCGATCAAATGTTGGGCCTCGTACAGACGTGCGGGTTCCAACGTGCGCCATTTTCCGTCTGCGCATCCGGCGACGTTTATGATGACGCAATGCGTGTGGACGTTGGGATCGCCCTCACGCGATGTGAAATGCTCGAACTTTCCGACGATCAGATCCGTCGGGGCCTGGCGGATATGACCACCAGCACCGAGTCGCGCTTCAACCAGGACTTCCTTTGTTAGAAGGCTCAGCGCCTCGTCTACGGCCTCGCGCTGGATGCGTTCGATCCACGCACGCTGCGCATCCGTTCCGAAAGCCCAAAGAATCGAGATCGTTTTCCCGCAGGTAAAAGTACAGTCCCATCCTGCACGGTGGGTATCGCCTGCGGCTCGTACGGCGCTTCCACCATGGGCGGGATGATAACCGGCGCATAGATCCTGAAAAGTTTTCCGATCGATCGGGGCATTATGCCGGACGATGGTCTCGCCGGTACTCCACCAGACCCCGCCGCCGTCCTGGGCATAGTACTCGTCGCGTCGAAGCGCAGACCTCTCGCGGTTCGGATCGTTGATATAATATAACGCAGCATCGCGGCCGGCTTTCAAGGCGTCAAGGGAGGCTGTCATGGCCTATCGGCCGGGCGTTTTGTACCGGCACAGGGTAGCCAAATCTGATCCGCCGGCCCCTGCGGCCGCTTCATTCGCGGCCGTCATCTCCCCGACAAGCGAAGCAATGTCGATGAGCGCCTGGTCGACGACTTCCATTCGTTCAACCAAAGCGCGATATCGGATTGCGCTTTCGACGTGTTCAGCGATAGCGTCGATGGCGAGCGATTCGATCGTCCGGCCTGCCGCCTTCGCGGCGGCGGCCAGAGCGCCATGAAGCTCAGGCGTGAGGGTAAGTGTCAACATTGAGCTTGCCAAGGCGCCGGTAGGAATCGAGCACGAGATGGCTCGATCTAGGGCCCCGGAGCGAAGGTTGCCAGCCGAAACGGATGGCTTGGCAACTTAAGTGCGTGTGGTGTGTGTCTAATTAGAAGAAGCTTTTTAGCAGTACGTCAGCAGTGATCGGCAGTTCGCGGCAGTGCTGGCAGTTTCTAACGATCCTGGCAGGCAGGCCTTCATGCATAGCCGCGTACGACCCTGCCATGACAATCGATCGATCCAAGCTTCGGGCCGACGTAAAGCGCCTTACCAAAGGCGGCGAGACTCTGCGTTCGGCTCAGGTCACAGCGGCGATCCGCGATCTGCTGCCCGAGATCGAGCGCATGCGTGCCGAGGATAAGACATCCTGGCGGATCATCGCGGAAGCCTTGGCGAGCCAGGGCCTCACGGAGGGCAGCGACAAGAAGCCGCTCAGCGAGCGTCGGCTGACCTCGATCGTCACCAAGCTCAGGGCGCGGAAGAAAGCCGAGGTCGGCGAACTCAAGGTCCGCGCGGGCCGTGGTGACGTCGCGCCTCCAGCCGAGGCTGCGACCAAGGCCGCTCCGCCAGCCAAGAAGCCAAAGGCCCGGCTTGCGCCGGAGCTGGCGCCGCAGCCGCCGGCGCCTGATGACGAACCGCTTCTCAGCGAGGACGACATCATCGAGGCTCAACGTGCCAAGCACGCCCATCTCTTCAGGAAGGACTGATCCATTGCCGAACCTCCTCATCGTTGGACAAGAGACCGGCGGCATCGGCAAAAGCACCGTGGTGCGCGGCCTGGCGGAAGCCGTGACCGAGGCCTCGATCCTCGAACTCGAGTCGACCCACCGCCTCCAAGGAGTTCAGGAAGGTCGCTACCGCCAATGAGCCGGGCACGGTCCGATTCTTTGAGATGCGAGCCAATCGTGAGAAGGTCGACGAGACTGGCGGCATGGCCGCTCGAGAGGAACTCGATCCGCTCATCAATGCTCTCTACGAGATCGAAAACCCGACCATCCTAGACCTCGGGGCGAACCTGTCGTCGACCGTGTTCGGCATCATGCCTGGCATAATCGAGGACCTGCGCGACGCCGGGATCGATGTCGGCGTGGTGATCGTCGCTGCCGCCGAGGCCGGCGCTCTGGCCGATGCCAGCAAGCTTCTCCATGCTGCCAAAGGTTGGGCAAGCGAGCGCTTCGTCATCGCTAACGAGGTCAGGGGCGCGATCGATCCCGATCTCCTCAAGAAGGCAGTCGGGACCGCAAAAATCTCGACCTTGCGTCAGTTCGTCTTCGACGATGCATCGCGCGGGGTGCTGGGGAGCAAGGCCCTGCGGGGCGTTTCCAACCTCGACAAGAGCGCTCTCGTCGAGGAGTACAAGCCGGCTCTCGCGAATCGGATCACCAAGGATCTGACAGCCTTCCGCTTGGCGGTGATGATGGCGGTCAAGCCAGCGGCCGAGTTTCTCATCGGTCCCGACGATGGCGAATAAGAAGATCGACGCGCGGATCGCGAAAGCCACGCAGGCCCACTGCGAGGCGAAGCGCAACCACATCACTCTGCGCGGGAAGCAGAGTGCGGACTTGCTCGCCGACCTTCTCACCAAGCCGCTGAAGGAGCGCTTTGCTGCCTTGGCGCCGGACGCGCAAGGCAGCGTGACCCTGGTTGCCTCAGACCGCCTGAAGCTGCTCAAATCCATAGGAGAACGAGCAGGCAGGGAACGCACGATCGATGTCGGCTTCGCATCCCGTTTCGAGGTGTTCCGGTCGAGACTGCGTTATAGGTCTTGGACCTTCATCGTCTCCGGCATCCTGCTCGCTGCGGTGGTTGCGTCTTTCGCGGTCGCGCTCATGCGCACCCCAAGGATGTGGGTCGAGGTCGTGGGACCTTCTTTTCAGAAGACCAGCGTCTTGCATCCTGACGGATCCAAGACGGACGAGACGATCTATCCCAGCTCCGAGCGTTATCAGTTGATGCGGATCGAGGGCGATGTCGCGCTGCTGCGCAAGTGGGTGGCGGGATCTGGCTACGAGTATTTCTCAGTACCCGTGGAAGCGTTGCAGGCTTCGTCCGCTTAAGCCACCGGTCTGATGTTTCTTAGAAATCGCGTAAACCGCCTGTCTTCGAACCAGACGGTTTTGTCCAAAAGCATCGGATGCTTGGCGCGAGATTTCGAGTTGGAAAGGGCGATGAGCTTGCGGGAGGAAAGGTCCCGCAATGCAGTAGGCGTCATGAGTTGCACAGCCTGTATCGAGCGAGTGGTCGAAGCTTTCGTCTCGTCCTCGCTATTGCTCTCGACAAACGCGGTGTAGTTCCCGAGCGCGCGTGAGAAATGCTCGAGCTGGCCGGGGTCCGATGCAGGAAGGTCAGAAAACGTCATGATCTCTGCGAGATTTTCAAGAGTATGCGCCGCTGCTTCGCCGTAGAGTTCGACGATCTGGTTTCTGTCCTGCCAGAACGTCCACAAGCTTACGCCGCGCCCAGGTAATTCGCTCGCTGCAGAAATCAGCTCGTCAAATCGACCGAGGTTGGCAGCCTCATCTGCGAATATGATAATGCGCTCTGCTATCTCCTTCTCGCGAGCGACGCTGAAAATATCCATTAGAAGCCAGCGCAGGAATGGAGCGAGAGCCTCGCCATCTGCGCTTGGGTAGGTCACGAAAAGATCGAGTTCGCCTGTCGCGATCTCAGCAAGGTCGAAAGTATTTCCAGAAACGAGTTTTTCGAGGCGAGGGTCGTTGAGCCAGCTCCCGGGTTGGCGGGTCCTGATGACACCGACTCGCGACCATGGTCGAGCTTTGCAGCGCCGCCGCGGAATGGCGGTCTTGGGCATCGATTTTCATGCTGCCAATCTGAACAGGGCAGACCCATGACCGATGCGATTGCTTCGGCGTTTTCCGCGCGCGACACCAGGCCGCGACGGCTTGCGCAACACGATCGAGGCGTTTCTTCTCATGCGCGGCGAGCCGTTCTGGGTCTTCGTCAAGCCAGCCCTGGCTCGCCCGGCCGATCAATCGCTTCCTCGTCGAAAATGCGGTGTGCAAGGCGCCCTTCCAGCCACTGCTCTCAGCACCGAGACCGACTACCCCGGCCTCATCGAGGATTGACGGCCGCCGAAGCTCCGGTCTGGCAGTTCAATGATATAAGCCATCAAGCTGGACAAGCGGAGCGACTTCCTAAACGCTAACGGATTATCGGCGCACGACATGGCGACCAAGCGCTGCGGCAGGCTGACCACGACGCGCCAGCCATCGATCCCATCGACGACAGAGACGTACCGCGTGCCGACCTTGTCCTTTGCCAGCTCCGTGGCCGAACGCTCCCGATAGCAGCTCCGACATTTTCAGAACATCTTGCCAATTCGATGCGGAAGAATGCATAGAAATGGCTATTACTGGCGATGTTCGACGTTAATTCGCTCTGTTAGCTTTTATTGCCGGATATTTTGAGAAAAAGGACATAAAGACTTTAGAGTTCCCCCGTCAAGAACCGCCTCTATAGATTTTGCAAGAAGATCCCTTTGGCTAGAAAGAGAATAAATATTCTGAGCAAATTCAGATCGTGCATCTTTGTCGAAAACAGCGGCCGCGAGCACTCGGTCGGCGAGAATTCGCGCCAGTAACATCTTGGCATCCTCGATGGTAGGAACTGCTTCTGAGGCAATGACGTGCGTGTCCCGCAAATCGGGTTTCATCGTAGATTTATTATCTGCTCATGCGCGCTCTCTTGCGAAACAGTCCAGATGCATGAGCATACAAAATAGATGGAATCCCATACCGCATCGCCGACCATACCTTTCCATTCGAGAAGGTACCCGCGCATGCGCTCGACCTGACTCACGGCAGCTGCTGTCTGGTTTAGTAAGATGGCTTCTCCCAACGGATGGCAGAAATCTTCGTACTCTTGAAGTGTGAACATCCGCGCGTCGACTATCTTGTCGGCAAAATCTAAAGAAGACTGGAGTATAAGTCTGCTCGACGCGGCCGTTTCATTTGAGAAATCCAGCAGAGCTAAATTGTCTAGCACGCTCTGGACATGACTTCGAAAAGCAGTTAGCGGAGATAGCCACTGTATGTTTTCAGAGTACGTCGCGTATGGAATAATAATTGAGTAAATTCCTAGCGGAATATGCGCCACTGCCTTGAGATGTGTATAGACCGGATCGCTCTCTTGGCGCACATAAGTTGTGTGCGGGTCAAGGGACAGCGTATATCGGCCCCCGCCGAATGTGGCTTCAGCATATAAAACGGGATACAGTGTCTTCGCAAGACTTTTCAGGTTGAGCGCATAGTGCTTACGCATCGCGATGTCGAGTTCAACCGAAAACTGGTGCGCTTGCAACTTTTCGGTTCCGGCTGCGATAACAACCGCCGGAGGTGTAGTAGGAAAGCCATCCGCTGGATCAAGCGCCATATTCGTGCCTCCCAGTAAGATCGATCGACTTAGATGAAAGCATTCATCTAAGATATGACAAATATTTCTTTCAAACTCTTGCTACATGGGACAGGCCATCACTTATCGACGCGTAACGACCGTGGAGCCTATGGCGGATCGATGATGCCGACAATTTCGCGCGTGCTTAGAAGGATCTAGCGCTCACCCGATGCCTTCCCGGCATCGCATCGGCCACCTCGATAATCATAGTTTCGTCGAAGGCCCTGTTCTCCATCGACTGGCCTCGACGTTGCGGGCCAAGTCTGAGGCCTTTCTTGACCGGACATGGCCAGGCCTGATCCGTGCGAAAGGGCCTTTCTGGACCGCTGAGGAACCAGACTGGTCTATGGACATCTCTTTAGTGGGCGGTCAAATCCGCACGCGTAATCGTTTTCCGAAGGTCAGCTTGATCTTAGGTCGAGAACAAGCGGCTGGATCCACCTGTTGTGCTTTCGGAGGTTGCGTGTCCCCGCAACCAAAGCTCAAAGCCCATCAGCTCGGTGCATCAGCACTGACCTGGTGGGCTTTTTCGTATTCGGCTGATCTGCGGTTCCCGTCGAGGGCATGCGGCCGTGAGGGCGGTCTCGAGAGGATCGGTCTCTCTCTATGGCGACGACAGCCGCCTGAGCGTCGCGAGGCTGGGAAGCAGCAGAAACGCAACCCCTTTCGTCCGGACAAAGGCAACGATCCGCGTCAATCGCACGGAAGGGCCGGACGGTTGTGCGCATGTAAATCCGGGCGAGGCCCGGGAAGCCGATATCGCCGACGATCGGATCCTGCCCGTCAGGGTCGACCAGGAGCGGGGAGAAGTCCGTCCGGCCCAGCCAGCGGGTGATCGTGTAGAATTGCCGGTTGAGGTTGGCGCACAGGAACATGCCGACGATGCCGCGGTCGATGCCGTCGTCCACAAGACCGTCGAGTGGTGGCCCGTAAGGCGTCCCCCGCCGCAGCAGGCGCGGGAATCCGCCCGGAAACATCCGCTGGTTCAACGCATTCAGGGGCTCGTCGCGGGCGTTGGCGACGCGCACGTGCGCGCCGGCAAAGCGCTTATTCCACCAATTGTCGGGCGCACTGTCGCCGGCGACCCGAAGGGATTCCGGATCGGGCGCCTCGTTGAAGATGTAGAAGGCGTCGTTTGCCGCCGCGTCGCCGCCGATGGCGTCGAAAGCACCGAGCTGGCGCAGACCGTTCCACGTCACCGAGAGGTTGAGTAGCGGCTGGCGTGACGACGGGTCGAGGGGGCCGCGCGCGATCGAGTCAAGCCGTTCGGCGATGAAAGCACGGCCGCCGCACTTGCTCGCGATCCGCCACGGCATGTGCCGCGAGATGGGGTACTGGTAAGGTTTGAAGACCAACGACTGAACGTTGCCGCGATTGAGCGATGCCATATTGCTCTCCGGGCGCAGGACCATGCCGCAGGCAGGCCGCGCTCAGCCCGCGGGGCAGATTAGGCCAGCTTGGCCAGGATCTCTTTGACGGTTCGGTGGCCGTAGGCGTGAAAGAGATAGCCCTCCGGCTCCCCCGCTGGGTCGGTGTCGCCGTAGAGCGTCATCCCGAGCGAGCGCCGCTGGAGCATCTTGGACGCGTCGTAGAAGGCCTTCTCGTCGTTGAGCTGGTCCCAGGCGCCGGCGCCATGCGAGACGGGGAAGATGTTCTTGAACAGATCGGGCAGGCTCTTCCGGAAGAATTCCGCATATTCCTTATGACCGCCGTCATACTCCGTCAGGACGACGAAATACTTTCGGTCGAGGATGAGAACACGGAGGAAATGGATAAATCTCCGACTCGCGCGCGGCTTTTTCAATCTCGCCTTGATCCTTGGTGGTGATTTGCGCCTGCATGTCGGCAAGCAATTTGAGACTGTCCGATCCTGCAAAATGGGGACGAAAGATTTAAAGCATGGGCCATGGGAAAAAGCTCACGGGCGATGCCAAGACGCGCAAAGGAAATAACATTGCGAGAAGACCGACAAGAAAGACTTTGGTCGAACTTTACAAAAATGTCGTGAGATGGTCGCATTACCTACCGCTCAGGACGGAATACCCGTTTCGAGCAGCGCGGGCCGAAATTCAGTGACCGATCCGATTGTTGCAAAGTCCAGCGCCATTGCAGCGCGCGACACCAGCCGTGACGGCTTGCGAAACAAGCTCGAGGCGTTCGTCCTCACAGGTGGGCGACCGTTCTGGGCCTTCGTCAATGGCCAGCGATGGCTCAGTCGCCTCGTCAACCTGGTCCTGGTCGACAACGCGGTGCGCAAGGCGCCGTTTCGGCCGCTTCGGCTGAGCACGAAAACGGACTACGCCTCATGGTCGTCGCTGACCGACCGAACCTGGTTCTCCCGTTATCTGCCGCCGTCGACGATCGCGGACCTTCCGCCACTGGAGGCCATGCGGCGGCTCTACGTCGTCCGCCCCGACGGCCCGCGGCTGTCCTCCAAGTCGACGCTCCTCTTTCCCTCCTTCGCGCAATGGTTCACCGACGGCTTTCTGATGACGTCGTCTTCGGATCCGCGACAGACGACCACCAACCATCAGATCGACCTTTGCCAGCTCTACGGGTTGACTGAGGATGTGCAGAACGCGCTGCGGCTGAAGGTCCAGGACCGCGGGCACAAGGGGCGCCTGCTGTCGGAGATCCGCAACGGCGAGGAATGGGCGCCGCGGCTTTTCGATGCGGAAGGGGTTCGCGACCCACGGTTCGGCCCGGTGCCCGAGCCGATGAAGATGCCGGCGTCGTTGCCGCCGGCGCGCAAGCATACCCTCTTCGCGTTCGGCGGCGAGCGGGCGAATTCCACGCTGTTCACGGCAGCGATCAACACGCTGTTTCTGCGCGAGCACAATCGGCTCTGCGGCGTCATCGAAGCCGCCAATCCGGGCTTCGACGACGAGCAGGTCTTTCAGACGGCGCGCAACGTCAACATCGTCCAGCTCATCAGGATCGTCGTCGAGGAATACATCAACCACATCGCGCCCTACTGGTTTCGGCTCCTGAGCGATCCGTCGGCTTGCTACAAGGCCGGCTGGAACCGGGAGAACTGGATCCCCGTCGAGTTCAACCTCCTGTATCGCTGGCACAGTCTCGTGCCCGACGCGGCGACGTGGAATGGCAGCCAGATGCCGATCGGGGACGCGCGGTTCGGCAACGGCCCGCTGCTTGACGACGGTCTCGGCGTCGCCCTCGACAGCGCGAGCCGTTCGGACATCTGGCGTCTCGGGCTCTTCAACACCGTCGACGTCTTGCGCGACGTCGAGATCGCCAGCCTGAGGCAGGGACGCGAGAACCGCCTCGCCAGCTACAACGAGTATCGTGTCTGCATGAATTATCCGCGGGTCACCCGGTTCGAGCAGATCAGCGGCGATGGCGACGTCGTCGCGGCCCTGCGCGAGCTGTACGGCGACGTCGATCGGGTCGAATTCTTCGTCGGTCTGTTCGCCGAGGATGATCCGCCGCGCTCGGCGGTGCCGCCGCTGCTGGGTCGCATGGTGGCCGTCGATGCGTTCTCGCACGCGCTCACCAACCCGCTGCTCTCGCCGCATGTCTATAACGAAACCACCTTCACCAAGGCCGGCTGGGCGTCGATCAACGAGACCTCGACCTTGGCCGAGCTCGCGGCGCGCAACCTACCCGGCGGGGGCGCGGGTCTGCGCATCTCGATGGAACATCCCACTCACGCTTCGGTCGCCTAGCTCGTCTTGGCCGACGGCTTCCGCTTGGCCGTGCTCCCGTTCAGCGCCGCGGCAGCGCGGACGAGCGTCTTGAACGCGTCCGCATCGAGCGCGGCGCCCTCGGCGAGATCGATCGCGCGGCGCACGTTGCCCTCGAGGCTGGCGTTGAAGAGACCAGCGGGATCCTCGAGCGAGGCGCCCTTGGCGAAGGTCAGCTTGACGACGCTCTTGTAGGTCTCGCCGGTGCAGATGATGCCGCCATGCTCCCAGACCGGGACGCCGCGCCACTTCCATTCCTCGACGACGTCGGGGAGCGCCTCGTGGATGAGCGCGCGGACACGCGCCAGCGTCTCGCCGCGCCAGTCACCGAGCTCGGCGATGCGCGCGTCGATCAGGCGGGAGGGGGAATCGGTCATGGCCACGTCCTATAGGGCGCCGTCATCCCGGAGGCAGCGAAGCGGAGATCAGAGATCGGTGTGCGTCACCGACCCCTGGGGAGCACCGTTTCGGCTGCGCCGCCCCGGAATGAGGAGCCTACCGCAGCGAGGCGCAGAAGCGCTGGATCTTGCCGCAGGCCTCTTCCAGCACCGGCGTCGCGGTCGCATACGAGAGCCGGAAATTCGGTCCCAGGCCGAACGCGGTGCCCTGCACGACGGCGACGCCCTCGGTCTCGAGCAGCGCCTCGACGAAGTCCTGGTCGGTCTCGAGCAGCTTGCCCTCCGGCGTCTTGCGGCCCATCGCCTCGGCGCAGGACGGATAGACGTAGAACGCGCCCTCCGGCGTTGGGCACTTCAGATACTTCGTCTGGTTCAGCATCGAGACGACGAGGGCGCGGCGTCCCTCGAACACCTTGCGCGACTCCGGGATGAACTGCTGCGTGCCGTTCAGCGCCTCGACGGCCGCCCATTGCGCGATCGAGCAGGCACCCGACGTCTGCTGGCCCTGCAGCATGTCCATCGCCTTGATGAGCGACTGCGGGCCGGCGGCGTAGCCGATGCGCCAGCCGGTCATCGCGTAGCTCTTCGAGACGCCGTTAATCGTCAGCGTCCGCTCCATCAGGCCGGGGTCGACCTGCGCCGGCGTCGTGAACTCGAAGTCGCCGTAGACGAGGTGCTCGTAGATGTCGTCGGTCATTACCCAGACGTGCGGGTGGCGGGCGAGCACCTCGGTGAGGCGCTTCAGCTCGCCGCGCGTGTAGGCGGCGCCCGACGGGTTCGACGGCGAGTTGAGCAGCAGCCACTTGGTCTTCGGCGTGATCGCGGCTTCGAGTTGCTCTGCCATCAGCTTGAAGCCGTCCTCCATGCGCGTCTTCACCTCGACGACCTTGCCGTCGGCGATCGCCACCATGTCGGGATACGACACCCAATAGGGCGCTGGCACGATGACCTCGTCACCGGGGTTGATCGTCGCCAGGAAGGCGTTGAACAGGATGTGCTTGGCGCCGGTGCCGACGATCACCTGGCTCGGCTTGTAGTCGAGCTGGTTCTCGCGCTTGAACTTGGCGACGATGGCGGCCTTGAGCGGCTCGATGCCGGAGACGGGCGTGTACTTGGTCTCGCCGCGCTGGATGGCCGCGATCGCCGCCTGCTTCACGTTGTCCGGCGTGTCGAAGTCGGGCTCGCCGATGGTCAGCGGGATGATCGTGCGGCCCTGCGCTTTCAGGTCACGCGCCTTCTGCGTGGCGGCGACGGTGGCGGACGGCTTGACGCGCATCAGCGCGGCGGAAACGATCGACATTTCTCTCGGGCTCCACGCCCGGCGGCGGGCCAAGTCGGACGCCATTGAGGCCCCGGACCGCGGGCGCGCGGACCATATGTTCGCAGGTGCGGGAGGGCAAGGCGAAAAGGACGTCTTACGCAGAGCCCCGCGCCGGCAGGTCCACCACCACGCGCGCCCCGCCGAGGGCCGCGCCCTCGATCGCGATACGGCCGCCGTGCGCCTCGACGATCTGGCGGGCGATGGCGAGGCCGAGCCCGCTGCCGCCGGTCTGCCGGCTGCGCGACTTCTCGAGCCGGTAGAACGGGCTGAACACCGTCTCGCGCTCGGCCTGCGGCACGCCCGGTCCGTCGTCGGAGACCGCGAACCGGCAGCGCCCGCCCGTGGCGGCGACCTCGACCGCGATGGCCCGGCGCCCGAA
The DNA here is from genome assembly GCA_965277735.1 of Beijerinckiaceae bacterium. Lineage (GTDB taxonomy): Bacteria > Pseudomonadota > Alphaproteobacteria > Rhizobiales > Beijerinckiaceae > RH-AL1. The sequence goes on along the minus strand of CBDIDO010000002.1, from coordinate 484,101 downwards.
CTTCTCGGCGTTGTCGAGCAGGTTGGCGACCACCCGCTTCAGCGCCACGGGGTCGCCCACGACGACAGCCGTCTCGCCGAGCGTGGCGGAAATCGCCCGGCCGCCGGAATCCGCGGCCTCGTGCTCGGCGATCTCGGCGGCGACGAGATCGGCGAGGTCGATCGCGCCGCGCTGCCCGGTGCTCGTCGTGCCGCGCGCGTAGTCGAGCGCCGTGTCGATCAGCGCTGCCACCGCATCGACGTTGCGGATCAGCGCCGCGCGGCGGGCCACATCCTCGACGCCCTCGGCGCCGAGCCGCAGGCGGGTGAGATAGGTCTTGGCGTCGTGCGAGATGGCGCCGATCAGGAACGAGCGCTCGTGCAGCAGCGTCGCGACGCGTGCCTGCATCTCCGCCACGGCGTGGGTCAGACGACCGATCTCGGACGGGTCCGGCGCCGTCGGCTTACTAGGCGCGTCCGGCATCATGCGCCCGTCGAAGCGCGAGACGCTCTCGGTCAGCCGCCGCAACGGCGCGAGCTCACGCAAGGCCGCGAGCAGCGCCAGCGCCGCGACGACGAGCCCGAGGATCCCGATCCAGAAGCCCGACGGCAGCCCGAGGATCGTGACCGAATAGGGCGGCGTGAACACGATGACGCCGACGACGAGGAATTCCCCCGACGGCAGCGGCAATACGGCGCGCCGGATGACGCCCTCGAGATCCTCGCCGGGATAGGCGAGGCCGCGTTTCGTGCTGTCGGTGTAGGCGACGAGCCCCGGCGCCGGCATCCGCATCAGCGATCGCACCTTCTCCGTGACATGCGGCGCTGCGACGAGCCGCCCCTGAGGCGGCACCTTGTCGAGGATGGCCGCCCGCATCACCTCGCCCGAGACCGCCTGCAGCACCGTCGGCCGATCCTGCGGCGCGGCGCGCAGGACATTGTCGATGATGGCGGCGGTCTGCGCGATATGCGAGGCGCGCTGCAGCACCGGCGGGTGCCAGTGCGAGACGCGCCAGCTGTTGAAGCCGATCGCCGCGACGATCGCCGCGAGCAGCACGGCCATCATGAGCAGGGTCACGCGGCTGACGAGGCCGATGCGGCGCATGGGTCAGGCCGGCTGGACGGGGGCGGCGAGAATGTAGCCCGCGTTGCGCACGGTCTTCAGGCGGTCGGCGACCTCGCTGCCGGCGAGCCGGCGGCGCAGACGGGAGAGCTGGACGTCGATCGTGCGGTCGAACGCGTCGCCCTCGCGCCCGCGCGTCCAGTCGAGCAGCTGGTCGCGCGACAGCACGCGCTGCGGCCGCGTCACGAAGCATTGCAGCAGGTCGAACTCGGCACTGGTCAGCTCGATCTCGCGGTCCTCGGCGGTGACGATGACGCGCCGACCGCCGAGGTCGATCGTGAGGTCGGCGATGCGGAAGCAGTCCGACGCGGCGACAGGCTCCGGTGTCGCGTGCGTCCGGCGCAGCACGGCGCGGATGCGCGCCAGCAGCTCGCGCGGGTTGAACGGCTTGGTGACGTAGTCGTCGGCGCCGATCTCGAGTCCGAGCACGCGGTCGATGTCCTCGCCCTTGGCCGTGAGGATGATGACCGGCGGTCCGCCCGCCGCGGCGACGCGGCGGCAGATCGAGAGCCCGTCCTCGCCCGGCAGCATCAGGTCGAGGATGATGAGATCGAGCGGCGGCTCCTTGCCGAGGCGCGCATCGAGCGCGGCGCCGCCCTCGGCGATGGCGACGTCGTAGCCCTCGCGGCGCAGAAAATCGCCGAGGAGGGCGGCGATTTCCTCGTCGTCCTCGACGATCGCAAGGCTGGCGCGCGGGTCCATCGGCTCATCCTAGCGGGCGGGGGGCGTCCGGCAATCCCGAGGACGGCGATGTCACAAAACGTCACAAGGGACGGCCCGCGCGCGACGATTTGCAACAAAACGGCCGCCCGGCGTCACAGCCGGGCAAAGCGCGGCTCCTAGCCTCGACCGTGTTGAGGAACCAAGGAGATCGCCATGATCCGTCACTTCCTGATGCGCCATCGCGCTCGTCTCGCCGCCGTCCTCGCTCTCGCGGGCCTGGGCCTGACGGCCGGGCCGGCAAATGCGTTCTTCGGTTCGTTCGCCGAGAGCTGCCGCGACATCCGCGTCTACGGCGGCGGTCAGTACATGGAAGCCTGGTGCCGCCGCCTCGACGGCAGCTGGCGCTACGCGCGCATCGCCAATTGCGGCGGCGCCGGCGTGCGCAACGACGATGGGTTCCTGCGCTGCGGGACGTGAGACTCGTGGTCGGCCGCGACCACAGTTTCGGCACGGAAGGCTGGTGAAGCGCGGCGCCTAAGGAGACGCCGCATGCTCATCGATCGACGCACTATCCTCGCGGCCGCCTCGAGCTTCGCCGCGTGGCCGGTTCTCGCCGACGAGGCGCCCCCGGCGCTGGGCGCCTACGAGCGCACGAGTGGCGGCCGGATCGGCGTCTACGGCGAGAACCTCGTCACGGGCGCGACGCTGGCATGGCGCGCCGACGAGCGGTTCGTCATGTGCAGCACGTTCAAGGCTTCGCTCGCCGCCTTCGTGCTCTCGCGCGTCGACGCCGGCAAAGACAGGCTCGACACGATGATCCGGTACGGGGCGAGCGATCTGCAGCCCTACGCGCCGGTCGCACGAAAAAACCTCGCGGCTGGGGCGATGTCGATCGGCGACATGTGCCAGGCCGCGGTGACCCTGAGCGACAACACCTGCGCCAACCTGCTGCTCGCCCATGTCGGCGGTCCCGCCGCGCTCACCGCCTTCTGGCGCAGGGCGGGTGATTCCGTCTCGCGGCTCGACCACAACGAGCCGCAGCTCAACCGCTCGCCGCCCGGCGATCCGCACGATACGACGACGCCCGCCGCGATGGCCCAGACGTTGCGCGGCTTCGTCGTCGGCGACACGCTGACGGCGGCTTCGCGCGATCGCCTCACCACCTGGATGGTGGAATGCCAAACCGGCGCCAACCGTTTGCGTGGGGGGCTGCCGACGGACTGGCGGATCGGCGATAAGACCGGCAACAACGGGGCCGACGCCATGGGCGATATCGCCGTTGCGTGGCCGACGCCGGATACGCCGATCGTGCTCGCCGTCTACACGCAGGGCGGCAAACCCACGCCGGCACAGGTGACGGCCGTGTTCGCCGACATCGGACGCACGGCGGTGGCGCGGCTGGCGTAGCCCTGCAAGGGTTAGGGAGAAAGTCTCGTGGTGACCTTCAGAAGGTCCGTGCGTCTCCCGCGCGATGGCGGAAGGGTCAGGAGCCGTCGCGCCCAATGGCTGATGCGGTTCATGCACTCTTAAAACGTGCATCCTGGCCGGTTCCGGAATATTGGCGGGCGTGGATTGCGATTGCTTGCGGTAACCGCGACTCAGCCGAACGTCGCCATGCCCTGTCGCACGGCAGGGCGCGTGGCTGCCATCTCGAACCACCGGCGCAGACGCGGGAGGTTGGACCAGTCGAGCGCCGCCTCGTAGTGCGCGGCGATCGTGTAGGCGGCGATGTCGGCGAGCGTGAACGCGTCGCCGGCGAGCCAGGGCGAGCCTTCGAGGAAGCGCTCCGCCTCGGCGAGCGCCCCCATCGACTCCGCCTCGAGCGGCGCGCCGGTCTCTTTCGCGAGGCCGGCGCGACGCAGCCGGAAGGCGGCGTTGTTCAGCGCGATGACGTCCGTGACGATGAACAGCCAGCGGTCGAGCGCTTGGGCCCGCGCGGCGCCCTCGCGCGGCAGCAGGACGCCTGGCACCTGTGCGTCGACCCAGAGCTGGATCGCGTTCGACTGCGTGAGCCGCAGGTCTTCGTCCCCTCCGGAGACGACCAGAACCGGCACGCGGCCCCGCGGGTTCAGCGCGAGATGCGCCGGCGCACGGTGCGCGCCGGCGGAAAGCTCGAGGGCACGCGGCGTGAAGGCGAGGCCGGCCTCCTCGAGGGCGATCGCGCTCCGCAGGCAATTGCCGGTTTTGGCGCCGTAGAGATCTAGAGAGGGTGGCATCGTCGGGTTCCGGGGAGTTGCATTACACCTAACGCGGATCATCCCCTCGCGACCAGCGACGGAAGGGTGAGCCCGGGGCGGGAAGCAGCAGGCGGCTGCCTTTCCCAGCGTGTCCGAGCAACCCTGAGCCGACGAAAAATCGTCGCCAGCCCTCACTCTGCAAGCAACTGTTTCCTTTTTGCCGCGTTTTTACTCCTGAAGCTTGGCTACGGCCGCCGTTCGAAAACTCGAAATCAACGAGTTTCGGCGATCATCCCCGTGTTGAGTGACGGAGTTGGGTATGTCGATTGCTGACCATTTCGAGCAAGCACCGGACGCGCGGTTCATCCGCGATTTCGATAGCAATGTCGCGCGCCGCCAGTTCAATATCTCGCTGACGCTGATCGTCGTGATCGCGCTTGCAGCGACGTCGCTTGCGTTCCTGGTCCGCTTCGACGGGCCGAACTCGCACGCGGCGGCCGGCCTGGCGACGCCGCCGAGCTACGCCGGGCATCTCTGATAATCAAACGACCGTTTGTCGTCCCGGGCCGCACCGCCGAAAGGCTGTGCGGCCTTGTCTTTGTGCACCAGGGGCTTTGCACCAAGTCTTTTGCCGCAACCTTCGGCGGAGGTAGTGCGCGGCTGCGCGCTGGACTAAAGTAGTGGTCGGGAGCGGCAAGCCATGATGAAGACCACGACATTGATCCTAGCGCTGGTGGCGGCCTCTGCGCTGGCGGGGTGTAACGAAGGCGGCGGGATGGGCGGCCCCAGCGTGACGGCGCCGATCGTCGTGTCTTCGTTCAATCTGCCGCCCGGCGCAGCGTGCACGAAGGAAATCGGGACCTACCAGAACGTCGTGAAGAGCGACCTCGACACCGGCAATGTCGAGCAGAAGGTCTACGACCAGATCCAGCACGAGCTGGCGCGCGCCGCCACGGCCTGCTCGGCCGGCAAGGGTGGCGAGGCGCATTCGATCGTCGCCTCGTCCAAGGAACGGCACGGCTATCGCGCCTGAGACGGCTCCAGCTTGCCGGCGGCAAGGCTTCCGACCAGCGTGACCGTCAGCGCGCGGATGGCGTCGCGCTCGTCGCCGACCGCCTCCGCCAGCGACGCGCCGATCAGCCCGTCGGCCAGGGCCAGCATCGTCACGAGCGACACGATTTTTCGCGCGCGCGCGGCTGCGTCGGGGTGGGCGATGCGCGGCTCCAGCGCGGCGACGAGCGCGCGCGTGGTCGCGCCCATGCCGATCTTGTTGTCGCGCGGCGCGCCGGAGAGGATCGACCACGCCATCAGGATGCCGATCCCGCCTGATCCATAGGCGTCAAAGACCTGGTTCACGATCGACGCCACGTCCGGCTCGGCCAGGCCGGCGCTTGCGACCGCCGCCGTCGCACGCCGGGTCAGGTCGAGCACCATCTCGTCCTTGAGCGCCGTCTGGTACGCGTCGGCCGAGCCGAAATGATGGATCAGATTCGCGTGGCTCATGCCCATTTCGGTGCCGACCGCCTTCAGGGTCAGCGCCGTTGGGCCACCTGCGATGAGCAGGCGGCGGCCGACCTCGAGCGCCTCGCGTCGCACGTCGTCGGGCTTGCGGCGCCGTTCGACAGAGGCGGGGGGCTTCGTCGGTCTAATTGACATTAATGTCAGTTATTCTAACTGCTAGGCCCATGACAACGCCCAAAAAGTCTCCCATGCAGCTGCGCGACCGCGTCGCGATCGTCACCGGCGCGGCGAGCGGCATAGGCCGCGCGATCGCGACCTCCCTCGCACAACGCGGCTGCAATGTCGCCATCGCCGATCGCGACGAGGCCGGCCTCGCCGAGACGGCGGCGCTGCTGCCGTCGGACGTGCGAATCAGCCGCCACGCGCTCGATGTCGCCGACGCGGCCGCGGTCGCTGCGCTGCCGGCGAGCATCCAGGCCGAGCACGGCCGCGTCGACATCCTCGTCAACAACGCCGGCGTCGCCGTCGGCGGCACGTTCGAGCAGGTCTCGGCCGAGGATTTCGACTGGCTGTTTGCGATCAATTTCCACGCAGTGGTGAAGCTCACGCGCGCATTCCTGCCGGTGCTCAAGGCGAGCGACGATGCGCGGCTGGTCAATGTTTCGAGCCTGTTCGGCCTGATCGCGCCGCCCGGCCAGACGGCCTATGTCGCCTCGAAATTCGCGGTGCGCGGCTTCTCCGAATCGCTGCGCCACGAGCTTGCCGCCACGAGCGTCGGTGTGACGGTGGTCCATCCCGGCGGCGTCGCAACCTCGATCGCGCGCTCTGCCCGGCCGCCGACGGGCGTCGATCCCGCCGAGGCGGAGAAAGAACGGACGAGCTTCGAGGCGTTCCTCAAGATGCCGCCGGCCGAGGCCGGCGAGACGATCGTGAAGGGCGTCGAGCGGCGCCGGCCGCGGATCATCGTCGGCAACGACGCCAAGGTCGCGGCGCTGATCGAGCGGATCGCGCCGGTCGGCTATTGGAGCTTCCTGGGACGCGGGAGGGCCTGAGCGTGAGCGAGCATTTTGATGTCGTCGTCATCGGCGCGGGCCTGTCCGGCATCGGCGCGGGCTACCACCTGCAGACGAGCCTGCCGGGCAAGAGCTATTGCATCCTGGAGAGCCGCGAGGCGATCGGCGGCACCTGGGATCTGTTCAAGTACCCGGGCCTGCGCTCCGATTCCGACATGTACACGCTGGGCTATTCGTTCCGGCCGTGGACCGAGGGCAAGGCGATCGCCGACGGCGCCTCGATCCTCAACTACATCCGCGAGACGGCGCGCGAGAACGGCATCGACCAGCACATCCGCTTCCGTCACAGCGTGAAGCGCCTCGCCTGGTCGTCGAAGGACGCGCGCTGGACGATCGAAGCCGAGCGCGACGGCGTGCCGGTCACGCTGACGGCCGGCTTCGTCTTCACCTGCACCGGCTATTACGACTACGACGGCGGCTACATGCCGGCATTCCCCGGCGCCGAGCGCTACCAGGGTCGCCTCGTGCATCCGCAGAAGTGGCCCGCGGATCTCGTCTATGACGGCAAGCGGGTCGTCGTCATCGGCAGCGGCGCCACCGCGGTAACGCTGGTCCCGGCGATGGCGCAGACGGCCGATCACGTGACCATGCTGCAGCGCTCGCCGTCCTACGTCGTCTCGATGCCGGCGAAGGACAAGCTCGCCGACTGGCTGCGCGCGCGCCTGCCGGGCAAGCTCGCCTACGCGCTGACGCGCTGGCGAAACGTCGCGCTGACGATGTTCTTTTACAAGATCGCGCGCTCGAAGCCCGAGAAGTTCAAGGCGCGGATCATCGGCCTGGTGCAGAAGGCGCTGGGGCCGACCTACGACGTCGCGACGCATTTCACGCCGCGCTACAATCCGTGGGACCAGCGGCTCTGCCTTGTCCCCGACGACGACCTGTTCCGCTCGCTCAAGAAGGGCAAGGCGGAGATGGTGACCGACACGATCGACACCTTCACCGAGACGGGCCTGCGCCTCGCCTCCGGCCGCGAGATCGCCGCCGACATCGTGGTCGCGGCGACAGGGCTGAAGCTCAAGCTGCTCGGCGGCATGGCGCTCGAGGTCGACGGCGCGCCCGTCGAGCTGTCGAAGACCATGACCTACAAAGGCATGATGTATTCCGGCGTGCCGAACCTCGCGACGGCGCTCGGCTATACCAACGCCTCGTGGACGCTGAAATGCGATCTCACCTGCGCCTACGTTTGCCGGCTGCTCGCCTACATGGATCGCAAGCACTTCACCGCCTGCATGCCGCGCCTCGACGACGCGTCCGTCACCGAGATGCCGCTGATCGATTTCTCGTCGGGCTACATCCAGCGCGCCATCGGGCAATTCCCCAAGCAGGGCTCGAAGACGCCGTGGCGGCTCTACCAGAACTACGTGCTCGACTGGTTCGCGCTGAAGCTGGGCTCGGTGCGCGACAGTGCGATGGCCTTTTCGCGCGAGGGACCGCGTCCCTAGACCAGCGTCAGCCCGCGCGCTGAAAACGCGCGGGCGATGGCTGGGCTCAGTGCGCGGCCGCTGGTGAAGCGAACGGGGATCGGCCGCGCGGCCGGCGCGCCCGCATCGAAGCCCGATTCGACGAGCACATGGTCGACGCGCCGCGCGATGGCGGCCGCCGGGTCGAGCCAACTCACCGGCCAGGGCGCCAGCGCGTTGAAGCGGTCGACGAGCAGCGGATAATGCGTGCAGGCGAGCACGATCGTGTCGGTGCGCCGCTCGGTGTCGCGATCCCTTTGCGCCACGAAGCAGGGGGCGATCTCGGCGGCGATCGCGGCATCCGCCACCGGCCCGCCCGCCATCGCCTTTTCGGCGAGAGCGGCGAGAGTGGTCGAGCCGACAAGGGTGACGGCGCAGTCCGCCGCGAAGCTTTCGATCAGCGCGCGCGTGTAGTCGCGCTGCACGGTGCCGGGCGTCGCCAGAACCGAGATGAGCTTCGAGCGCGACAGCGCGGCCGCCGGCTTGATCGCCGGCACGGTGCCGACGAAGGGCAGGTCGGGAAGGGCCGCGCGCAGATCGGCGAGCACGAGCGTCGCGGCCGTGTTGCAGGCGACGACGCAGAGGTCGGGCCGGATGTCCGCGACAAGCTTGCGCATCACCGCGACGACGCGCGGGGCGAGCTCTCGTGCCGACCAGTCGCCATAGGGGAAGCCGGCATCGTCCGCGGCGTAGATCAGCGTGGCGTCCGGTCGGAGCCGCGCGACTTCCGCCGCCACGGTGAGTCCGCCGAGGCCCGAATCGAAGACGAGGATCTTTGCAGGCGCGGCCATGGCCTCGAGACGGCAGGGAAAGACGGAGCGCGGGGCTCTATAGCGGCTTCCCGCCGCGAGATCGACTAGCATGGCGAGGCGCAGGAGAGCACGGCGTCGTTAATGCCGTGCCAACGGCGCCCTCATCTCGCGTCATTGCGAGCGAAGCGAAGCAACCAAGGGGCACGCAGGCGACTCCTTGGTTGCTTCGCCTCCGGCTCGCAATGACGCCCGGGCATGCCGAGGTCATAGATACCCCAGCCACCAGTCCCGCCGCCGCGCCTTGAAGCGCTGATACCAGACCGCGAGCGGCCATAGCGCAAGGATGACCAGGATCCACGCGAGATAGACACCCGGCAGACCGACGCCGGTCTTCGCCGCGACGAGCGCGGCATCGGGGCGCGCGCCGAAGGTCATCCGCGGCGCCTCGCCCATCGCCATCCGCACCAGCACCGCGCTGCCGTGCGCGACGTAGAGGTGGATGAGATAGACGAACAGCGGCACCCGGCCGAAGGTCAGGATCATCCCGCCGAGGGTGCCGCCGATCCGCGCGATCGCCGGGGCGAAGGTCAGCACGAGGCCGAGCGTCACCAGCGTGTAGTCGAGCGAGGGCGGGTATTTCGTGACCTTCAGGAAGGACAGGACGGTGTGGGTGGCATCCTGCTGGCCGGCCCAGGGGGCGGGATCGCCGTAGCCGTCGAGGCCCCGCAGCAGAGCGAAGCCGGCGAGCATGGCAAGCCCGAGCCCGACGAGGAGGCGGTCGCGCCGCGCCGGCTCCAGCAGGAACAACCGGCCGGCCCCGTAGCCGCAGGCCATGATGCCGAACCAAGGGAGCGCCGGGTATGGCACGTAGCCGTGCGGGATGCGGCCGGGGGCCACCATCAGGGTCCAGAGGATCCCGAAGGGGCCGAAGCTCTGGGCAGGGATCGAGGCGAGCAGGTCGTGGCCGCAGACGATGACGAGACCGACCGCCAGCACCACCGAAGGGGGCAGGGCGGTGAACGGCGCCAGCAGGATGAAGCTGAAGCCGATCGCCCAGATCACCTGCAGCAGGAAGAACGGCTCGTCGAAACCGAACCCGAAGCTGACCCAGGTGACCTCGAGCGCGATCAGCCACAGGCCGCGCGTCACCAGGAACCGCATCAGGGGCAGGCCGCGCTTGCCCCGCTCCCATTGGATGTACACCGCGACGCCCGCGAGCAGCACGAAGGTCGGCGCGCAGAGATGCGTGATCCAGCGGGTGGCGAACAGCGCCACATCCGTCTTCGCCAGGTCGGTCGGCGAGAAGTCGTTGCGGCTGTAGAAGTCGCGCACGTGGTCGAGCACCATCAGGATGATGACGAGGCCGCGCAGCTTGTCGATGATCTCGAGCCGCGCTCGGGGGGCGACCTGGGGCTCGGTGACGGGGTCGCTGACGAGGGGCGTGTCGAGCATGAGGCACTCTCGGGGCGAGGGCATGATCCGCCGTGCTGCCAAGATAGGCGCTCGGCGCCGATCTGCCGCGTCGAAGCGCGTCACGTGATCGTGTTGCAGCGCCAGGAGCTTCGCCTTATTGGAAGCCTTCCAGAATCCAGAGCGCCGCACCCCGCAGATGGCCGAGACCAAGCCCACCCCGATCCAGCTCGCCGCCGCGCGGCCGCTGTCGCCGCACCTGATGATCTACAAGCCGATGCTGACGATGATGATGTCGATCGTCCATCGCATCACCGGCGTGGCGCTCTACGCCGGCACGCCGCTGCTGGCCTGGTACCTCGTCGCGCTCGCCGCGGGGCCCGACAGCTTCGCCCCGGTCTCGGCGGTGTTCGGCTCGCTGCTCGGCCGCTTCGTGCTGTTCCTGTTCACCTGGGCGTTGTTTCACCACTTCCTGGGCGGGATCCGCCATTTCGTGTGGGACCTCGGCTACGGTATGGGCGAGCTCGACCGCGAGCTGCTCGCCTGGGGCACGCTGGTCGGCGGTATCCTGCTCACGCTCATCGTCTGGGCGGCGGCGCTTCTCTTCTAGGATCGGGACCATGGCAAACGAACCCAAAACGATCCAGACCTGGGGCAAGAAGGTCCGCTACCTCGGCGCCGCGCATTCCGGCACCGGCGCCGCGCGGATCATGCACCTCACCTCGGTGGCCCTGCTGCCGCTGTCGATCGCCTTCGTGTGGGAGGTGGTGCGGCTGTCGCGCAAGGATTTCGCCGGCGCCCGCGCCGAGCTCGGCACCACGCTGCCGGCGATCCTGATGATCCTCTTCGTCGGCGCCTCGCTCTGGCACATGAAAGTCGGCATGCAGTCGATCATCGACGACTATATTCACGACAGGCACCTGAAGGAGGCGTCGCTCCTCGCCAACACCTTCCTTGCAATCGTGATCGCCGCCTGCTGCATCTACGCCGTCCTGCGCATGAGCTTCGCTCCCGTCTAAAAGAAAATCCTCGAAAGGCGCTTCTTCGTATGGCCTCGAACGGTACCACCAACGGCTCCGGCCCCGCCCAAAACGGCAAGGCCTACCCCATCACCGACCACACGTTCGACGTCGTCGTCGTCGGCGCTGGCGGCTCGGGCCTGCGCGCCACCGTCGGCTGCTCGCAGGCGGGCTTGCGCACGGCCTGCGTGACCAAGGTGTTCCCGACGCGCTCGCACACGGTGGCGGCGCAGGGCGGCATCGCCGCCTCGCTCGGCAACATGGGCGCCGACAATTGGAAGTGGCATATGTACGACACCGTGAAGGGGTCGGACTGGCTGGGCGACCAGGATGCCATCGAGTACCTCTGCCGCAACGCGCCGCAGGCGGTGTACGAGCTGGAGCATTGGGGCGTGCCCTTCTCGCGCACCGAGGAAGGCAAGATCTACCAGCGCCCCTTCGGCGGCATGACCACCGATTTCGGCAAGGGGCCGCCAGCGCAGCGCACCTGCGCCGCCGCGGACCGCACCGGCCACGCGATGCTGCACACGCTCTACGGCCAGGCGCTGAAGAACGACACCGAGTTCTTCATCGAGTATTTTGCCATCGACCTGATCATGGACGAGGGCCGTTGCGTCGGCGTCGTCTGCCTCAAGCTCGACGACGGCACGATCCACCGCTTCCGCGCGCAGATGGTCATCCTCGCCACCGGCGGCTACGGCCGCGCCTATTTCTCGGCGACCTCGGCGCACACCTGCACGGGCGACGGCAACGCGATGGTGCTGCGCGCCGGCCTGCCGCTGCAGGACATGGAGTTCGTGCAGTTCCACCCGACCGGCATCTACGGCGCCGGCTGCCTGATCACCGAGGGCGCGCGCGGCGAGGGCGGCTATCTCACCAACGGCGAGGGCGAGCGCTTCATGGAGCGCTACGCGCCCTCCGTGAAGGACCTCGCCCCGCGCGACATGGTGTCCCGCGCCATGACCATGGAGATCCGCGAGGGCCGCGGTGTCGGCAAGGACAAGGACCACATCTACCTGCACCTCGACCATCTCGAGCCGAAGGTGCTGCACGAAAGATTGCCGGGTATCTCGGAGAGTGCGCGCATTTTCGCCGGCGTCGACCTCACCAAGGAGCCGATCCCGGTGCTGCCGACGGTGCATTACAACATGGGTGGTATCCCGACGAATTATCACGGCGAGGTGCTGATGCAGAAGGACGGAAATCCCGACGTCATCGTGCCCGGCCTGATGGCGATCGGCGAGGCCGCCTGCGTCTCGGTGCACGGCGCCAATCGTTTGGGCTCCAACTCGCTGATCGATCTCGTCGTGTTCGGCCGCGCCGCCGGCCTCAAGGCCGCGCAGGTGGTGACGCCCGGCGCCAAGCAGGCCGAGCTGCCCGCCGATTCCGCCGACAAGGCGCTGGCGCGGCTCGATCGCTTCCGCCACGCCACCGGCGCGGTGCCGACCGCCGAGATGCGGCTGCGGATGCAGAAGGTGATGCAGGAGAACTGCGCGGTCTACCGCACCGGCGAGACGCTGGAGGAAGGCTCGGAGAAGATCCACAAGGTGTGGGGCGATGCGAGCGACATTGGCGTCACCGACCGCTCGCTGATCTGGAACTCTGACCTCATCGAGACGCTCGAGTTCGACAACCTCATCGTCCAGGCCGTGGTGACGATGGACGGCGCCAAGAACCGCACCGAATCGCGCGGCGCCCATGCCCGCGAGGACTTCACCGAGCGCGACGACAAGACCTGGATGAAGCACACGCTGGCCACGGTCGACCCGCAGGCCAAGTCGATCTCGATCGACTACCGCCCGGTGCATTCCTACACGATGTCGAACGACATGCAGTACATCGAGCCGAAGGCGCGCGTGTACTGATCGTCCCCCTTACGCCCGCGCTCGCTCGCGACCCGCGTCGCCGCAAGAAGAGATGGAATGGTTCAGCTCACCCTCCCCAAGAATTCCCGCATCGGCGTCGGCAAGATGTGGCCGAAGCCCGAAGGCGCGAAGAACATCCGCGAGTTCCGCGTCTACCGCTGGAACCCGGACGACGGCGAGAACCCGCGCATCGACAATTTCTTCGTCGACACCGACGATTGCGGGCCGATGATCCTCGACGCGATCATCTGGATCAAATCCAAGGTCGACCCGACGCTCACCTTCCGCCGCTCGTGCCGCGAGGGCATCTGCGGCTCGTGCGCGATGAACATCGACGGTACCAACACGCTCGCCTGCACCAAGGGCATGACCGAGGTCACTGGGCCGATCCGCATCTACCCGCTGCCGCACATGATGGTCGTGAAGGACCTCGTGCCGGACCTCTCGGGCTTCTACGCGCAGCACGCGTCGATCCAGCCGTGGCTGCAGACCAAGACGCCGGCGCCCGAGAAGGAATGGCGCCAAGCGCCGCAGGATCGCGAGAAGCTCGACGGGCTCTACGAGTGCATCTTGTGCGCCTGCTGCTCCACCTCCTGCCCGTCCTACTGGTGGAACGGCGACCGCTACCTCGGGCCGGCCGTGCTGCTGCAAGCCTACCGCTGGCTCATCGACTCGCGCGACGAGGCGACCGGCGAGCGGCTCGACTTCGTCGAGGACCCGTTCCGCCTCTACCGCTGCCACACGATCATGAACTGCGCCAAGGCCTGCCCCAAGGGGCTCAACCCGGCCAAGGCGATCAGCGAGATCAAGCAGATGATGGTCGAACGCCAGATCTGATTTCTAGCCCCAGCGAAACGATCCCGGCTAAGCCTCAGCTTCTGATCGTTCGTGTGCATCGCCGAGCCTCCCGCAACTGATTGCGGGAGGTTTTTGCTTTCTGGGGCTTGGACCAGCGGGATCGCAGGCCGATCCGAGGGCGAATTGGTTTAGCGGCGGCGAAGGTCATTCGAAAACAACATCTTCGCGACGACTCGTCCGGGGCGGCCGCTACAGCGTCATCGCGACTGGATTGATAGTATTGATGGCATTGATCGCACGCGAAGATTCCTGTTATTTTGAAATTACTTGACCAAAACTTGTGCGATGCGCTAGAAATCACGCAATGCAAAGTAATGACTATATTGACTGGATATGTAGGGTCGGCAGGATAGGCGTTCATAGGCTTGATCGGAAACCTGTACGTTCACACCAAAGATGACCACCGATACCTCTTCGTCCGAGAGGAGACGATGCTGTCGCCCTTCGCCTTCGATCGCCAAAGATGGAAGCTGGTCGTGTCCGGCTACGAGATGAGCGAGAAGGACGTCATCATCCTTCTCGACACGCTGGGCTACCTCGAGTTCTCGATGCCCCGTGAGCGCGCCCGCTAGCGCATTCGATGCGGCGTGCATTGTGTTCGGGATTCAAACGAAAAAAGCGCCCCTCGAAAAGGGACGCTCACAATCACCACCGATGACGGGCTGGAAGGACTTGCCGCTCAGCTCGCCTTGGCGAGGGCGCGGACGCGCTTCGACAGGCGCGAGACTTTCCGCGAGGCGGTGTTCTTGTGGACGATGCCCTTCTGGGCGGCGCGCATCAGGAGCGGCGCGGCCTCCCCGAGAGCGGCCGAGGCGGCGGCCTCGTCGCCGGAGGCGAGCGCCTCCTCGACCTTGCGCAGGTACGTCCGCATCTGGCTGCGACGCGAGCGGTTCACCAGCGTGCGACGCTCGATCTTGCGGACGGCCTTCTGGGCCGATTTGGTATTCGCCATAGTTCCTGTCTCACGAATTCGGGATGGGCGCACAGCCGCGCCGGCAAAAGCGCATAGGCTGGCGGCCGGAGGGCCGGCGCCGAAGCGCGGCTTATAGGCGAGGCGTCACACTCCCGTCAACGGTGTCCGTCGACGTCGTCCATGTCAGCGGCTTGCGCCGCGATCGTCGATGTCAGCGGCTTGCGCCGCAGTCGTCATGTCAGCGGCTTGCGCCGCCGGCGGCTTGCCAGCGCGCGAACCCGGCGTCGAGGTCGGCCTGCAGGTCGGCGACGTCCTCCAGCCCGATCGAGAAGCGCAGGGCTGGGCCGCCCGGCGCCCAGCGCGTCGCGCTGCGGTAGGCCACGCAGTCGAACGGCACGACCAGGCTCTCGTAGCCGCCCCACGAAAACCCCATGCCGAAGAGCTCGAGATGGTCGAGCATTGCCGCGACGGCCTCCGGCGGACCCGGCTCGAGGATCACCGAGAACAGCCCCGTCGAGCCGAGGAAGTCGCGCTTCCAGAACGCGTGGCCGGGGCAGGTGGGGAGAGTCGGGTGCAGCACGCGCGACACCTCCGGGCGCTCGGCAAGCCAGCGCGCCATGGCGAGCCCCTGCGCTTGCGCCTCGCGCAGCCGCAGCTCGAGCGTGCGCATCCCGCGCAGTCCGAGGAAGGCGTCTTCGGGCCCGGTACACATCGAGAAGGCGTCGAAGGTCGCGCGCAGCCGCCCCGCCCATTTGGCATTGGCGGAGGTCAGCCCCATCAGCAGGTCGGAATGGCCGGAGAGGTACTTGGTGCCGGCTTCGGCCGCCATGTCGATGCCGAGGTCGTGCGGCGGCAGGTAGAGCGGCGTCGCCCACGTGTTGTCGAGGATGGTGCAGAGATCGCGCTCGCGCGCCAGCGCGACATAGGCCGGCAGGTCCGGCACCTCGAAGCTCTGCGAGCCCGGCGCCTCGAGGAACAGCACGCTCGTGTTGTCGCGCACGAGCCCGGCCACGTCGGCGCCGAGCATCGGGTCGAAATAGGTCGTCTCGACACCCAGGCGCGTCAGCACCGAATCGCAGAAGATCCGCGTCGGCCGGTAGACCGAATCCATCACCAGGATGTGGTCGCCGGCCTTCACGGCGGCGAGCAGGGCGACCGTGATCCCAGCGAGGCCGGAGGGCGTGAGCACGGTGGTCTCGGCGCCCGCCAGCTCACTCCAGGCCTCCTCCAGCGCGCGCACCGTCGGCGTGCCGTGGGTGGCGTAGGTGTAGGGCGCGTTGCGCGCCTGCAGGTCGGCATAGGTCGGGTAGAGGACGGTCGAGCCGCGGTAGATCGGCGTGTTGACGAAGCCGAACTGCTCGCGCGGCTTGCGGCCGGCCGAGGTCAGCTTCGTGCGGATCCTGAGCTTGGCTCGTGCCTCGGGGTCGGTCTCCGTCATCGTCGGTCCTTGCCTTGGCTCCTGGGGGCGTCGCCGCAGTGGCTCATCGGACGTCGCCGCGTCAAGCAAGCGCTTCCCGGACCGGCCCACCGCATGGTTAACGAAGCCTACAGGAACTTTGGCTAAGCTTTAACCATCGGCCGTGCGCGCCGGCCACGCCGCCGCCGGAGCGCTCGCGTCGAGTCCTTTCTCCCGGAGCCCCGTTCTGGCCGGCCCAACGCTCAAAGATCGCCTGCGTCTCATCGTGATTCTCGCCAGCCGGGCGGGGCGCAGGGCGCGGCGTGCGACGGCACTGCCGGGCCGGGCGGCGTCGCGAATCCGTGCGCGGGCGCCGGAGCGCCTCCTGATCGCGCCGCAGGACATCCGCACCGCCGACCCGACGATCGCCGCCGATATCGCGGCCGGCTATTTCGCCTTCGGTGGCCGCATCGTGAACGCCAGCGGGCGCTCGCCTTTCGTGCTGGAGCCGGCTGACGCGCAAAGTGCCGGCGCGGCGGCCGCCGCCGAATGGCAGCGCGGCCTCTGCGGCTTCGGCTGGCTGCGGCATCTCCGCGCCGCCGACCAACCGGCCGCCGGGGCGCGCGGGCGCGCCCTCGTCGCCGCCTTCCTCGACGTGCACGCCAAGCCGAGCCAGGCCACCGCCTGGGAGCCGCGCGTCGCCGCGCGCCGCGTGCTCGCCTGGCTCTCGCAATCCCCGGTGCTGCTCGCGGGCGCCGACCGCGCCTTCTACACGCGCTTCATGCAGTCGCTGGCGACGCACCGAGCGGCGCTCGCGCAGCGGCTCAGCGGCGGCCTGACCGGCGAGAGCCGGCTGGTCGTCGCACTCGCGCTGGCCGAATACGGGCTCTGCGCCGCCGACAGCGTCGGCTGGCTGCGCGCCGGCACCGCCGCGCTCGCCGCCGAGATCGACACGCAGATCCTGCCCGACGGCGGCCACATCAGCCGCAATCCGCAGATCCTCATCGACCTGCTGATCGACATGCTGCCGCTGCGCCACGCCTATGCGGCGCGCGGCATCCAGGCGCCGCAGCAGCTGCTCAACGCGATCGACCGGATGATGCCGATGCTGCGGTTGTTCCGGCACGGCGACGGTGCGCTGGCCCTGTTCAACGGGATGGGCGTTACCGCGCCGGAGCTGGTCGCGACGATCCTCGCCTACGACGACGCGCGCGCGCAGCCGGTGACGAACGCGCGCTATGCCGGCTACCAGCGGCTCGAGGCGGCCGGCACGATCGTCGTCGTCGAGGCCGGCGCGGTCCCGCCGCAGGCGTTCTCCATGCAGGCGCATGCGGGCTGCCTCGCCTTCGAGCTGTCGTCGGGCATCCGCCGCATCATCGTCAATTGCGGCGCGCCGGAAGTCGCTCGCGCCAACGCGCGCGAGGCCGCGCGCACCACGGCAGCGCATTCCACGCTCGTGGTCGACGACACGTCGTCGTGCCGCTTCGCGGCCAGCGCCGGGCTCGGCCGCTGGCTGCGCGACGAGATCCTGTCCGGCCCCTCGGTCGTCACGGCCGAGCGCGGCGAGGACGAGGCCGGTGCCCACGTCTTCCTCTCGCACGACGGCTATGCCCAGCGCTTCGGTCTCGTGCATCACCGCGAGCTCGTCCTCGCCCGCGACGGCAGCCGGCTTGAGGGACGCGACCGGCTCGAGGCCGTCGGCAAGCGCGCAAGCGGGCCCACGCCCTACGCGCTGCGCTTCCACCTGCACCCGTCGGTGAAGGCGCATGCCAATGATGAGGGGACTGCCGTGCGGCTCGACGCGCCGGACGGCGAGAGCTGGCTGATCGAGGCCGACGCGCCGATGGTTGTCGAGCCGAGCATCCTGTTTGCCGCCTCGGGCGGCCCGCGTGCGACGCTGCAGGTCAAGCTCGCCGCCGATACGGGTGGCAAGCCGGAGGTGCGCTGGCACCTGCAGCGCATCGCCACCGGAGAGCCGCGGCGGCGGTAGCTAGGCTGCCAGCGCCGCGCGGTGCAGGTCGGCGGACGCCTTCGAGAAGCAGCAGAGCACGATCCGCTCAAACCCGGCGCCATGGGCGCGAACCTCGCGCACGGCGATCGTCGCGGCGCGCTCCGGAGGGAAGCGGTAGACCCCGGTCGAGATCGCCGGGAAGGCTATGGTTTTTGCGCCGGCCTCGCGGGCGACCTCCAGCGAGCGGCGGTAGCAGGAAGCGAGCAGCTCGTCCTCGCCACGCTCCCCGCCATTCCACACCGGGCCGACGGTGTGGACAATGAAGCGCGCAGGCAGCTTGTAGCCCTTGGTCAGCTTGGCGTTGCCGGGCTTGCAGCCGCCGAGCATGCGACACTCGACCTCGAGGTCCTTGCCGGCGGCGCGATGAATCGCGCCGTCGACCCCACCGCCACCGAGCAGGCTCGTGTTGGCGGCGTTGACGATGGCATCGACTGCGAGTGTCGTGATGTCGCCCTCGACGACCTCGATCGCCGGGATCGTCATCGGGCCGCCATTTACGCGGCGGGCTGCTTCACGGGAACGCCGGCGGCGGCAAGATGGTCGGCCAGTTCGCCCGACTGGAACATCTCGCGCACGATGTCGCAGCCGCCGATGAACTCGCCCTTCACATAGAGCTGCGGAATCGTCGGCCAGCTCGAGAAGCTCTTGATTCCGTTGCGGATCTCGTCGTCGGCGAGGACGTTCACGCTCTCGAACGGCACCTCGAGATAGCTCAGGATCTGCACGACCTGGCTCGAGAAGCCGCACTGCGGGAACTGCGGCGTGCCCTTCATGAACAGCATGACGTCGTTCGAGGAGACGGCATTCTGGATGGTGTCTTCAGCGGACATGCGGGACCTCTTGGTGTGGATCTTCGCCTAACTTAAGCCTTCGGCTGCAAAGTTTGAAGCTGCAACGCGTGCAGCGCACCACCGAGGTGGTCGCCGAGCGCTTTGTAGACAAGCTGGTGCTGCTTCAGCTTAGTGAGCCCGACGAATTCTTTCGAGGTGACGATCGCCGAGAAATGGTCGTCATCGCCAGCGAGATCGATGATCTCGACCTGCGCGTCGGGCAGTCCGTCCTTGATCAGGCGTTCGATCTCGGCGGCGGGCATCGGCATGGGCGTGGTGATCCTCGTTTGCGCGCGAGCATAGAGGAGCCGATCGAGGATGACGAGGGGTCGCGCTAGAACGGCTTCACCACCGCCAGGATGACGATGCCGATCAGCAGCAGCGTCGGCACCTCGTTGATGATGCGGAAGAACTTGGAATCGTGCGTGCTGGTGCCGGCCGCCAGCTTCTTGCGCTCGGAGGCGAGGAAGCCGTGCACGCCGGTGAGCAGGAACACGAGCAGGAGCTTGCCGTGCAGCCAGCCGTTATGTGGCAGCGTGAACCAGTGCCCGGCGATCGCCAGCCAGAGCCCAGTGACCCAGGTCACGATCAGCGCCGGCAGCATGATCGCCTTCTGCAGGCGTCGCTCCATGATCGCGAAAGTCGCTGCCTGCGGCGAGCCGGGGCCGGCCTCCGCGTGATAGACGAAGAGCCGCGGCAGATAGAGCATCCCCACCATCCAGGAGATGACGGCCAGGATGTGCACGGCCTTCAGCCAAGGGAGGTAGCCCATGATGCCCCACGTCGACGCGCGCCGCCGCTGCGGCGCCTTCGCCCTGCATGGTCAGTTTCCGCCGCGAAGGCAAGGTGGTCGCCGCGCTGCTCTTCGCCGGAGGCGGGCCGTGTGGCCGCGCATGCCGTTCAGCCGGCCGGTCGGCGCTTTGCCCTGAGGCGATCGCCGGTTTTGATCGATCGCGCTTCGTGAGCGATCAGCGCACGCTTGCGTTCCACGCCCCAGCGATAGCCGGCCATTGATCCATCGGAGCGCACGACGCGATGGCACGGGATCGCGACCGCGATCTTGTTGGCGCCGCACGCCGCCGCGACCGCGCGGTGCGCGCTCGGGGCGCCGATGGCCGCTGCGATCTCGGCGTAGCTCGAGGTCGTGCCGATGGGGATGGCCCGGAGCGCTTGCCAGACACGCTGTTGAAACGCGGTGCCCGAAATGTCGAGCGGGAGATCAAACGCGCCGCGGGGATCGTCGACGAAGCCGACCACGCGTGCGACCAGCTGCTCGAACGCCCTGTCGCCGCCGACGATGTCGGCGTGCGGAAATTGGTCCTGAAGGTCGCGGGCAATCGCTTCGGGATCCTCGCCGATGAGAATGGCACAGACGCCTTTCACGGTCGCGGCGACGAGGATCGCGCCGAGCGAGCATTCTCCGACAGCAAACTTGATCTGGGTTCCCGCGCCGCCGGCGCGGAAGGCGGTCGGCGTCATGCCCAACCGGGCGTTCGACGTCTCGTAGAAGCGGCTCGAGGTGTTGAAGCCGGCGTCGTAGACCGCATGCGTGACGGTCTCGGCCGCGCGTAGCTCGGTCGCGACGCGAGCTGCCCGGTGCTGGCTGGCGAACGCCTTTGGCGTGACCCCGGTGGCGTCCCTGAAGACACGGTGGAAATGGGACGGACTGAGACCGACCGCGTCGGCGAGGGCGTCGAGCGACGGCATTGTCTCGGCCGTCTCGATCAGGCGGCAGGCACGGGCGACCGCGGCCACGCGCCGTTGGTCCTGGCTCGGCCCATCGGGTCGGCAGCGCTTGCAGGGCCGAAATCCGGCCAGCTCGGCCGCGGCGCTTGTCGCGTGGAAAGCGACGTTCTCGCGCCGCGCCATCCGCGACGCGCAGGAGGGGCGGCAATAGACGCCGGTCGTGCGGACGGAATAGACGAAGGTGCCGTCCGCCGACGCGTCGCGCGCGCCGATGGCGGCCCAACGGACATCGTCCGCCGGGGTCTCTTCGATCGTTTGCTCGATCATGTCCGTGTTCATGGCGGTCATCCCTTGGTTGTGATGGTCCGCGATGATCTTCCCTCGACGAAGCACCCGCACTCCGTCTCTTGCTTTCAAACTCGATACCTGAGGGCTCGATCGAGGCGGCTGTCAGATCGAGACATCTTCGTCCGATCCCCGCCTGTTGGGGCTAAATGAGCGCCACAGACGTCCGTCGATCGCCACCAGCCCGAGGCCGATCAAGAGCATACCAGAGATCGCTCGCACCGTGAGAGCTTCTCCCAGCACCATGACGCCGAGCAACAGGGCGCTGATGGCAGCAGGAAGGTCACCAGCAGCAGGTTGGTCGCGCCGGCCGTCGCCAGGATGCGGAAGTAGAGCATGTAGGCGAGAGCCGTGCTGAGAAGGGCAATGCCGACGAGGGCAGACCACACCCGCAGGCTCGGATTGGGTAGCATCCAGGGCCAGTCGACGACGACGGCGATCGGCAGAAGGATGATCGTGCTGGCCGTGACCTGTCCCGTCGCAACCTTCATCGCGGAGACACCTTTGAAGCGTCGGCCGTAGATCCCCGCGAACGCGTAGATCAGCGCCGCCAGCAAGCACGCGCCTTCGCCCAGGAGATTGCCAGCTCCGAGGCCGGAAAGCGCATCAGGACCGATGAGGACGGCGACGCCAAGAAAGCCGAACGCCACGCCCACGACCTTGGCCGGGGTGAGACGTTCCGAATTGGTGAGGAGGTGAGCTGCGGCAACCGTGAACAGCGGCGTTGTCGCATTGAGAATGGACGCCAAACCGCTTGCGATCTTGGTCTCACCGAAAACGATCAGGCTGAACGGGATGACGTTGTTGAGCGTCCCCATGACAAAGAACTGACGCCACAGCCGGCCCGACGCGGGCATCGGGTCGTTCTTGGCGAGCAGGAACAGGTTGAGCACGACGGCGGCTAAGCCGACGCGCCCGAGCACGATCGTGAACGGAGGTAATGCGGTGACCAGTATTTTGTAGAAGAAAAACGACCCGCCCCATAAAACAGAAAGCACAACGAGCAAGGCCCATTCCGTGCCGCCAATCTGAGGCGGCGGCGTGTTGGTGTCGGGCATCTGATCGATCCGGAATTGGAAAATGATTTGGCGGCCCGTTGGACTTCAGCTTCGGTCGATCCGCCCGGAATAGCAGCCGTGCTTTGCGTTATGAGCGTGGATGTAGTGCACGTCGGGATTGGCGAACAGATGAGCAATGACCGACTCGATCTGCTCGCCGTCGACCACCTCCGCGTCGAGCAGCATGCCGACGGCATCGAAGCCGCGCAGCGAGAGCAGGCGCGCGCGCATGACCTCGGGCACGCGGTCCACCTGGTCGTAGGTCTCTGTCGCCCCTTCGCGGACGAAGATGGCGTGTGTCGCGCGATACGGCGTGTCGGCGGGCTGGCACGTTTGGTTGAGCAGAAGCAGCGTTTCGCCGGGCTCGGCGTGGCGCATCTCGATGCGGTCCGGGAAACGCGACGTCTCGCTGGCCACGTAGCGACGTACGCAATGCTTGGCCAACGCGTCATCGGGCAATCCGAAGAGATGTTGGAACGGCGCGGACGACAAGCCGGTGACGCGGAAGCTCATGGGGGACTCCATTGGTTGACCGGACCCATTCATCAGCTGCTCGTTCTTGCCGAAATCTGTTTCTTGCTTCGCAATCCAAGCGTCCGCCCGCGGGCGCGAAAACCGCCAACTTTGGCGGAGCGGATTTCCGGCAGTCTGCAAGCCGTCGACTGTGATGCCGGCGCACCGAGGCGGCCGCTCACGCCACGCCTGCTAGAGCCTCAAGGCCCCACCAGGCGCGGCGGCGCGCCGCCGCCGAAAGCTGCGAGAAACGCCATCATCAGGAAGGCGAGAAAGACGCCCGCGATCAGCGTCAGCAGAAGCTCGTTCCAGTCGGTGCCTGCCGCAGCCAGACGGCGGCGTGGCGGGAGATCGGTCGGCATGGCTATGTCATCCATTCGCCGGGGAGCATGTCACGGTATTCGAAGAAAGAGGCTGCGTCGTGGGGCCGGCGCGGCCGAAATGGGCGACGGCCGGCAGCCTCAATTTTCGGCGACCCGCTTTGCCGGGCTTCGACGCGACACGTGCCATCAGCTCATCGCTCCGCGACAGAAAGCGCGCAAGGATCGGGGATGTGTTGGCGCGATTGTACGCGATGACGAGATCGATCGTCGGCGCGGCGCCGACCAGCGGCGGCTGATGACGGACCACGTCAGAGGAGAGCGCCCATGTCTGCTTCGACGAAGGTCGCGATCGACGCTCGTCAAGCACTTCGCCCTCGCGCTCGGGACCGCGGCATCTGCGTCGACGCGATGGCACCGGGCGTCGTGGCGACCGACATGTCGAACTTCGCTCGAGGCGCTCGGCGTTCCCGAGCCCGCGCGGTTCGACGCCGCATGCGCGCTCGTGACCTATATCCCTGGCGCCGCGGGACAGAACGCCGCGAATGCCCGCCCGCGCCCCCGCGAGACGGATCGGACGGCCGTGCTCAAGACCGTCGCCGCGGAATGGGCGCGGCTCGACCCCGCGGACTATCCCTTCGTGCATTAGGTGGCGGCGCAATTGCCGGCGCACGACGACCGGGAGCAATCCCTCGCTGACCTCGACCTTATCCTGGCCGGCATCGACACCCTGCGATAGAAGGCGCCGCGGCCTCTCTCCCGCTCGTGGGAGAAGAAGAGACGTTCCTTCCCGGTCGGACTCCCCTACAATCGAGAAAACGACTTCGGGAGGAGAGCGCCATGACCAAGGGATCGATCGACGCCGAGTCCGCCGACGCGGGCCGCCGCGTCCACGGCTGCAGCGAGGCGGAGTGGAAGGTCCGCGTCGACCTCGCCGCCGCCTACCGCCTCGTCGCCCATTACGGCTGGGACGACCTGATCTTCACGCACTTGTCAGCGCGGGTGCCGGGGCCGGAGCACCACTTCCTCATCAACCCCTACGACATGATGTTCGACGAGATCACCGCCTCGTCTCTGGTCAAGATCGACGCTGACGGCAAGCCGGTCGGTGAGGCGGCGCATCCGGTCAATCCCGCGGGCTTCACCATCCATTCGGCCGTGCACATGGCGCGCGACGACGCGCATGCGGTGATGCACCTGCACACGCCCTGCGGCCAGGCCGTCTCGGCGATGGCCTTCGGCCTGCTGCCGCACACGCAGACCGCGATGATCGCCGGCGGCGACATCGCCTACCACGACTACGAGGGCATCGCGACGGACCTCGGCGAGCGCGAGCGCCTCGTCGGCGACCTCGGCACGCGCCACGCGATGATCCTGCGCAACCACGGCACGCTCGTCGTCGGCGCCGACGTCGGCGCCTGCTTCCTGCGGCTCTACTTCCTCGAGCGCGCCTGCGAGGCGCAAGTCCACATGCTGTCGGCCGGTCGCGCCAACCTCAACGACGCGCCGGACGGCGTGGAGGAGAAGGTCGCCGGGCAGGCAAATCCTCAATCGCTCGACGCGCTGGCCGGCAAGCTCGCGTGGCCGGCGCTGCTGCGCAAGCTCGATCGGCTCGATCCGAGTTTCAGGGACTGAGGAAGGATGGGTTGAAGACCCACCATCGCGCGGTGTGCTGGCGTCCCGGACTGGATTCGAACCAGTGGCCTACGGTTTAGGAAACCGTTGCTCTATCCTGCTGAGCTACCGGGACGCGCGTTGCGCGCCATAGCACGCGGCGCGGGCTGCTTCCAGGGCCGCTAGATCGCGGGGGCCTGCATCAGCTCGAGCGTGGTGCCGTCGGGGTCGCGCACGTAGACGACGCGGGTGCCGTTGCGCGCGCCGCC
The DNA here is from genome assembly GCA_965277735.1 of Beijerinckiaceae bacterium. GTDB lineage: Bacteria > Pseudomonadota > Alphaproteobacteria > Rhizobiales > Beijerinckiaceae > RH-AL1. Next base: position 459,307 of record CBDIDO010000002.1, on the reverse strand, counting down.
GGCGATCGTCTGTGGTTCGCCCACCGCGGCCCAGCCGTGGCGTGCGATTGCCGCCAATGCGGCGTCGAGGTCGTCGACATCGAAGGCGAGATGCACCGAGCCGATGTCGCAGGAGCGCGGGCGGAAGTGCTGGCGGTCGCCCGGCGCGATGTATTGCAGCAGCTCGATGTGGTGGCCGGGCGCGAGCAGCACGGCGATCTCCATCTCGGCCTCGGGCACGCCGGTCACCTTCTCGGCGTAGGGGCCGGTGCGCCTCGCGCGGTACTGCAGCTTGAAGCCGAGCACGTCGTGGAAGAAGGCGAGCGAGGCGTCGATGTCGCGCACCGTGATGCCGGTGTGGTGGGCCTGCAGGATCTTGAACGGGGCGGCCGCCGCAGCGGGGCTCTTCGTGTCCACGGTCATGGTCGCCTCCGCTGTCGTCAGGCGCCACCGCGCCGCAGGCCCGCGGGTGTGCGCCCCACCGCCCGACGGGTCAATCGTGCCAACGGCCGGCGAGATCGAGGAGATGCGCGACGAGCGACGCGAGGAAACAGGCCGCGAGCACAGCTTCGCCGGCGCCGGCCAGCGCGAGACGTACGGCGAGCATCAGGAAGAAGCCCGCGGCGAGCATCGCGGGCACCGCGCGGGCACGTGGGCCGCGCCCGGTGGCGCGGCGCAGCAGGACAAGGCCGAGGCCTTCGATGCCGACGAGGATGAGGATCGCGTCGATCGCGATGGCGATCATATGGGCCGTGTTCGCGCGTCGAGCGGCGCGGCGCGCTCGTGTCGGGCGCCCTCGAGCTGCACGGCGATCAGCGCCGAGGCGACGAAGACCGCGGCTTCGAGCGTGAAGACCGCGGCGTAGGCGGCCCCCGGCGAGCCGACGAGGTGGCGTGCGATGTCGGACAGGATCGTCGCGGCGAGGCCGCCCGCCCCGAACGCGCAGGCCTGCGCGGCACCCCACAGGCCCATCCTTATGCCTTCCATGCGCACGCCTTCCTTGGCGGGGCCGCCGGCGCCGACCAGCTGCATCATCGCGGCGATGGCGGCGATCGCGTAGCCGCCGTTGGCGCCACCGAGCACAAATAGGGCGGGGCGCAGCAGGCCCGGTGCATCGGCGAGGCCGAGCGCACCAAGCGCTACGAGCGCGCCGGCCGAGGCGAGGCAGCCGCCGATCATCCAGGCGCGCAGGACGATGTGACGCCAGCGGGGCAGGGCGAGGCCGGTCAGCGGCACGGCGATCATGCCGGCGAGAGCGCCGGCGTGGAGGAGGCCGGTGAGCTTCGCGGTGTCCGCTGGTCCCAGTCCGAACAGGGCGCCGGCGAAAGGCTCGATCAAGAGGTCCTCGCCGCCGTAGGCGAGCATCGAGACGAAGACGAAGATCGCGAAGCGCCGCGCCAGCGGCTCCGACCAGACCTGCCGCAGCGCCGCCCGGAAATCATCCCGCGCCTGGGCGCCCGATGTCGTGGCCCGGCCCTCGACGCCGAGGACGGCGAGGCAGGTGACAAGGAAGCCCAGCCCCGAGATCGCCGCCGCCGTCTCGATCAACCGCGCCGGCGAGAACGGCGCGAGCAGCTTGCCCGCGACTCCGGCGGTCACGATGAAGCCGGCGATCATCATGACCCAGGCGATGGTCGCGGCGGCGGGGCGGCGCTCCGGCGCGGTGCGCTTGGCGATGAGCACGAGCAGCGCGGTGCCGGCGGCGCCGACGCCGAGGCCGATCGCGACGAAGGCCGGCACGGCGAGCGCGATACCGAGCACGAGATTCGTGCGCATCAGCGCCGTGGCGCAGGCGGCGGCGATGCCGCCCGCGGCCAGCACCGCCATGCCGCCGGTGATCCACGGTGTGCGCCGGCCGCCGACGTCGGAGCCATGGCCGAGGCGCGGCCGCAGGATCTGCATCGCGTAGTGCAGGGCAATAAGCGCCCCCGGCAGCACGGCGGGGAGCGCCAGCTCGATCACCATGACGCGGTTCAAGGTCGTGGTGGCGAGGACGAAGATCGCGCCGAGCGCGGTCTGCACGAGGCCGAGGCGGACGATGCCGAGCCAGGAGAGTGGCTTCGGCCCCTCCATGGCGTCAGGCTTCGTCGTCGGCCGCCGCGGCGTCGGCGAAGCCGAAGCGGCGCAGCTTCACATAAAGGCTCTGGCGGCTGAGCCCGAGCATCTCGGCGGCCGAGGCGCGGTTGTCGCCGGTGAGCTCGAGCGCCGCCTCGATGCAGAGCTTCTCGATGACGTCGGTCGTCTCGCGCACCAGGTCCTTCAGCGGCACGCGGCCGATCAGCTCGGTGAGCTGCTCGGCCGAGCGCGTCAGCTCGCCGCCCTGGCGCGGCGGCGCCAGCCGGCGACCGACGTCGCGGATCGAGAAGCCGAAGCTTTTCGCGCGGCCCTGGCCGAGCGCGACGGCCGAGACCTCGACATCCAGCGTCGTGCCCTGCTCGCCGCGCAGCACGGTGGCGAACAGCCGGACGGCGCCGTGCTGCTTGAGGTTGGCGATGAGCACGTCGAGGTCGACGCCGGCGCGACCGAGCCAGCGGTCGAGCCCGCTGCCCTCGGCGGCGGCGAGGTCGGCCAGCTGCGCCATCTCGAGGAAGGTGCGGTTGGCGCCGAGGATGCGGCCGCTCGCGTCGGCAAGGACGAACCCGTCCGGCGAGGCCTCGACGAAAGACACGACCTTGTCGTCGGGCGCGGCGCGCGGCAGTCGCGCCGGTGCCTGCTGCGCCGGGGCGAGCCGCACCAGCAGCATCGTCGACGCCTCCTGGCGATAGAGCGAGGCGGCGACGATCGTGTCGCCCCCCTCGGCCAGCGTCGCCTGGATGTCGTCGGTCCGTCCCGCGGCGCGCAGGTCGCCAAGGAAGGCCTGCACGTGCGGACGACTCGCCGCGTCGAACAGCTCGACGAACGGGCGCCCGACCGTGCGCCGCGCGTCGGTCTCGAATAGCGCGACGGCGGCCGGATTGGCCTCGACGATGCGGTGGGAGCCGCTGTCGAGGATCACGACGGGCTCGGCCGAGGTCTGGAACAGCAGGCGGTAGCGCGTCTCGGCAAAGCGCAGCTTGGCGTAGTCGCGCTCCATCGACATCTGCGCGTCGACGAGGCGCTGCTGTAGCGCCGCCACGGCGCGCAGGTCGCGGCCAAGCGCGACGATGCGCTCGCCTTTGCCGAGTCGCACGGTGGCGTAGAGGATCGGCACCTCGCGGCCCTGGCCGGTCTGATGCGTCAGTTGGCGCCAGCTGGAGGTGACGTTCTTGGTCGCCTCGCGCAGCAGCGTGTCGACCTTGGGCTGCGATTCGAGCGAGACCGTCTCGCTCCAGGCCTTGCCGTACCAGCGGCCGGACCCGTCGAGCTCGAGCGACAGGTCGGATTGCTGGAACGCCATATCCTGGATGATGCCGTCGCGATCCATGATGAGCGCGAGATCGGACGCCGTCGCGAGCAGGGTCGCGGCGGTCGTGGCGTCGAGGACGCCGATGGTGTCGCCTGGGGCTCGAAACGCCTTCACGGGAGCCAAGGACCTCCACTGCCCAAGCGGATGTCGCTGCGGACGTCTCGGCCCGGGCCCCTCGCGAACGGGGGGAGGAGGTCGCTTACGAGAGACGTTCGCGCGGCGTCGAACTTTTGCTGACCAACTGCTCTGCCTGCGACAGGCTCGACAGCGGGTCGGTCGCCACATGATCGGCGCCGACGAGCCGGGCGAAATCCGGTCGATCGAGAAAAATCTGGCCGCAGACGATGATGCCTACGGACGGGTTCGGCGAGCCGCGCCGAATCCGCCGGATTCCGGCCGAGATCGCGTCGAGCTGGTTGTCGTCGGTCGCGAGGATCTCGACGAGATCGAACCATTCCGCGAGCACCGTCCCGTGGAAGTCCGGGCTCTTCAGGTCGTGCTCGATCCAGGTGTCCCAGCCCTCGCGGCGGAAGAACTCCGACATCAGCACGAGGCCGAAAAGAGGTAGGCCGAGGTCGCTGCTCGTGCGCGATGGCGACACAAGAAGCGCGCGCAGGCCCGCGCCGCGGCGGCTGCATTCTGCGTGAAAGTCCTCGGCGTAGTGGCGCAGGATTCCCTGCAGAGAACACAGCGCTAGCGTTACCTCTGCGAGATTGCAATGGTCGTCTTTCCAGAGATCACGCAGATGGCAACCGGTCGGCGCGAGAAGCTCGAGGTAGAGCGACTCCAAGGAGTGCCCGGCCTCGCGCAGGCCGTCGAACTGCTCGCGCACCCCGCGCTCGTCACCGGCGAGGAGGCGATCCGACAGGGCTTGCACCTCGCCGCCGAGCGGCGCGGTGACGGGAATGACTCGGGGCAGCGAGAGGCTGCCCTGCAGGGCAGCATGAAGGCGGGGGATAACCTGGTTGCGCACCGCCGAAAGCAGGTTGATGCGCGCGCCGTGCGCGACGGGGCGCACGCGACGGTCCGCCTTTGCGGCGGCGTCTGGGCCGGACAGATCGTGTTCGTGTACCGAAGTCAGCATGTCGGCCATGATCCCGTCTCCCCAACAAGCTAGGCGCTTGCTCCGCCAATCGTCAAGTTTCTTTTACGTCTAGTTATGTTGACACTTGTCGTTCAGCCGCCTACGTTTTGACCTTCAGACGGAGGTTCGGAAGACGGCACATGAGTCATTCCGAGGCGAAGCATCAGGCCGACGACAACAGGCAAGATCGCTTTGCGATCAAACCTTTGCGGGATGCCGACCAGACTGCGTCGCGCGTGCCTCCGTCAAAGAATTGGCAGGCCGCATCGCACCAAACGTCGCAGGGGTTGTCAATTAAGGATGACGCTCGACCTTTGGTGCTATTTACAAGTCGCATAACATCGTCGCGGCCGCTTTATACCGCAGAGCAGCGATCACGCCGCGATGCAACACGCTGGACACTGGTCCAGGGCGTCCTTGCGCCGATCCAGTTTCTGATCTTCCTCGTAAGTCTCGGCCTGGTGCTGCGCTATTTGGCCACGGGAGAGGGTCTCGCCGTTGCGACCGGCTCCGTCGTCGTCAAGACGATCGCGCTCTACGCCATCATGATCACCGGCTCGATCTGGGAGAAGGTCGTCTTCGGGCGCTACCTCTTCGCCCGCGCGTTCTTCTGGGAAGACGTGTTCTCGATGCTGGTGCTGGCGCTGCACACAGCCTATCTCGCCGCGCTGGCCGCCGGCGCGCTCGGACCGCGCGGGCTGATGCTGCTCGCGCTCGCCGCCTACGCCAGCTACGCGATCAACGCGACGCAGTTCATCCTGAAGCTGCGCGCGGCGCGGCTCCAGAGCGGAAGTGGTCTGACGCTGGCCGGGGTGGCGTCATGAACGCCCCCGTGCGCCCGCCCGTCGCCGCAACATGCGATGCCCCGGTCGCCACGCAGCGCCCGGTGCTGCGCGAGCGCGGCCAGCGCGAGGTCTTCTGCGGGCTCACCGGCATCGTCTGGCTGCACCGCAAGATCCAGGACGCATTCTTCCTCGTGGTGGGCTCGCGCACCTGCGCGCACCTCATCCAATCTGCCGCTGGCGTGATGATCTTCGCCGAGCCGCGCTTTGCCACCGCCATCATCGACGAGCGTGACCTCGCCGGCCTGTCCGACGCCAACGACGAGCTCGACCGCGTCGTCCGCCAGCTGCTGGCGCGGCGCCCCGACATCAAGCTCTTGTTCCTCGTCGGCTCGTGCCCGAGCGAGGTCATCAAGCTCGATCTGTCGCGTGCGGCGCTGCGGCTGTCGAAGAGCTACGCGCCCGACGTGCGCATCCTCAACTATTCCGGCAGCGGAATCGAGACGACCTTCACGCAGGGCGAGGACGCCTGCCTCGCCGCGCTGGTGCCGGAGATGCCGGTCGCGGCCAGCGCTTCGTCGCTGCTCGTCGTCGGCGCGCTCGCCGATGTCGTCGAGGATCAGTTTCGCCGCCTGTTCGACGCGCTCGGCCTCGGCCCCGGCGCTTTCCTGCCGCCGCGCCGCGCCCGCGACCTGCCAGCCGTCGGGCCGGGCACCCGCTACCTGCTGGCGCAGCCGTTCCTTGGCGACACCGCGCGCGCCCTCGACGAGCGTGGCGCAAAGCGCATCGCCGCGCCGTTCCCGCTCGGTGCGCAGGGCACGAGCCGATGGTTTGAGGCCGCGGCCACGGCCTTCGGCATCGACCCGGCCGTGGTCGAGCGCGTACTCGCGCCGGCCCGCGCCAGGGCGGAGACGGCGCTGACACGTTATCGCCCCGCGCTCGAGCACAAGCGCGTGTTCTTCTTCCCGGATTCGCAGCTCGAGGTGCCGCTCGCGCGCTTCCTGTCGCGCGAGATGGGCGCAAACCTCGTCGAGGTCGGCACGCCCTACCTGCACCGCCAGCACCTCGCCGACGACCTCGAGATGCTGCCCGCCGATGTGGTGCTGAGCGAGGGCCAGGATGTCGAGCGCCAGCTCGATCGCTGCCGCGCCGCCGCGCCCGACCTCACCGTTTGTGGACTCGGGCTCGCCAATCCGCTCGAGGCCGATGGTTTGACGACCAAGTGGTCGATCGAGCTGGTCTTCACGCCGATCCAGGGCTTCGAGCAGGCCGGCGATCTCGCCGAGTTGTTCGCGCGGCCGCTGGCCCGCCGCACCCGATTGGCGGTGTAGGATGCAGCTCACCGTCTGGACCTACGAAGGGCCTCCCCACGTCGGCGCGATGCGCATCGCGACTGCGATGGAGGGTGTGCATTACGTGCTGCACGCGCCGCAGGGCGATACCTACGCCGACCTGCTGTTCACGATGATCGAGCGGCGCAAGGCGCGCCCGCCCGTCACCTACACGACCTTCCAGGCGCGCGATCTCGGCGGCGACACGGCGAACCTGTTCAAGAGTGCGGTCTCGGATGCCTACGCCCGCTTCCAGCCGCAGGCGATCCTAGTCGGGGCTTCTTGCACGGCCGAGCTGATTCAGGACGATCCCGGCGGCCTCGCCGCTGCGCTCGACCTGCCGGTGCCCGTCGTGCCGCTCGAGCTGCCGTCGTACCAGAAGAAAGAGAACTGGGGCGCAGCGGAGACCTTCTACCAGCTGGTCCGCGCCTTCGCCGGCCCGCACGCGCTGCCGCCTGGCGCCCCACGGCCGCCGCGTGGGCCGGGGCGACGGGTGTCGTGCAACCTGCTTGGCGCCACTGCGCTCGGCTTCCGCCATCGCGACGATGTCGTCGAGGTGACGCGCCTGCTCGATCGTTTGGGCATCGACGTGAATGTCGCCGCGCCGATGGGCGCGACGCCGGCCGACCTGACGCGGCTGGGCGATGCCGACTTCAATGTGGTGCTGTATCCGGAGACCGCCGGCACGGCGGCGAAATGGCTGGAGCGCGCGTTCAAGCAGCCGGCGACGAAGACCGTGCCAATCGGCGTCGGCGCGACGCGGGACTTCATCAAGGACGTGGCGGCGCTCAGCGCCGACGAGACCGTCACGGCCAACGCCGAACACCTGCTTTCGCGCGAAGACTCGCGCCTTCCCTGGTACTCGCGCTCGGTCGATTCGACCTATCTCACCGGCAAGCGTGTCTTCGTGTTCGGCGACGCGACGCATGCGCTCGCCGCCGCGCGCATCGCCAAGGAGGAGCTCGGCTTCACCGTGGTCGCGATCGGCACCTACACGCGCGAGTTCGCCCGCGACGTGCGCGATCTCGCGAAAGGCTATGACGCCGAAGCCATCGTGTCGGACGACTTCCTCGCGGTGGAGGAGGCGATCACGCGGCTGCAGCCGGAGCTGGTGCTCGGCACGCAGATGGAGCGCCATATCGCCAAGCGGCTCGGCATCCCTTGCGCCGTCATCTCGGCGCCGGTGCACGTGCAGGATTTCCCCGCGCGCTACTCGCCGCAGATGGGATTCGAAGGCGCCAACGTCATCTTCGACACGTTCGTCCATCCGCTGATGATGGGGCTCGAGGAGCACCTGCTCGGCATGTTCCGCGGCGACGACGAATTCCACGATCGCGCGGTGCCGTCGCATCTGGCGACCACGGGCGGACACACGCCCGCGCCGGAGCCGGTAGCGCAAATCGCGTCGGCGGATGTCGCGGTGCTGGAGAAGCCCGCGACCGACACGCTCGTCTGGACGCCCGAGGCCGAGAAGGAACTCGGCAAGATTCCGTTCTTCGTCCGCGGCAAGGCACGCCGCAACACCGAGGCGTTTGCGCGCGAGCGCGGCACGCCCTCGATCACGATCGAAACTCTGTATGACGCCAAAGCACATTTCTCGAGATAGAAAAGAAGGCGCCGCATGAACGCTCCCTTCAAGCCGCTCGGCCCGACCACCTGCAAGTCCGCCGGCTTCCTCGATGGCGACGGCTCGGTCCAGGTACACCTGGACCCGGCCGTCAAGATCGGCACGGCCAAGGTCTTCGCCGTCTACGGCAAGGGCGGCATCGGCAAGTCGACGACATCCTCCAATCTTTCGGTGGCCTTCTCGAAGCTCGGCAAGCGCGTGCTGCAGATCGGCTGCGATCCGAAGCACGATTCGACCTTCACCCTCACGAAGAAGCTGATGCCGACGGTGATCGACATCCTCGAGACGGTGGACTTCCACACCGAAGAGCTGCGCACCGAGGACTTCGTCTTCGAGGGCTACAACGGCGTCATGTGCGTCGAGGCGGGTGGGCCGCCGGCCGGCACCGGCTGCGGCGGCTATGTGGTGGGGCAAACCGTCAAGCTCCTCAAGGAGCACCACCTGCTCGACGAGACCGACGTCGTCATCTTTGACGTCCTCGGCGACGTCGTCTGCGGCGGCTTCGCTGCGCCGCTCCAGCACGCCGATCGCGCGCTCGTCGTCACCGCCAACGATTTCGACTCGATCTTCGCGATGAACCGCATCGTCGCGGCGATCGAGGCCAAGGCGAAGAACTACAAGGTCCGTTTCGGCGGCGTCATCGTCAACCGGTCCGATGGCACCGACCAGGTCGACAAGTTCAACGACGTGGTCGGCCTCAAGAAGGTCGCGCATTTCCCGATGCTCGACGCGATCCGCAAGTCGCGCCTCAAGAAGCAGACGCTGTTCGAGATGGAGGCGACGCCGGAGATCGTCGCTGTGCAGGACGAGTACATGCGCCTCGCCGAGACCCTCTACGCCGGCACCGACGAGCTGCGGCCGCAGCCGATGAAGGACCGCGACATCTTCGATCTCCTCGGCTTCGATTGAGCGAGAAGGATCCCATGCACTCGCCCTCCTACCTCGACCGCAGGAGCCAGCTCCTCACCTACTTCGACCGCACCGCGGTCGAGGCGTGGTCGCGGCTGACGTCGGACGCGCCGGTCTCGAAGATCCGCGCGACGGTGAGGGCGGGGCGCGATGCCATGCGCGCGGAGATCCTCACCTACCTGCCGGACGATCTCACCGGCGCGCGCGTGCTCGATGCCGGCTGCGGCACCGGCGCGCTCGCCGTCGAAGCCGCGCGGCGCGGCGCCGAGGTGGTGGCGATCGATCTGTCGCCGACGCTCGTCGACCTCGCCCGCGAGCGCACATCGTCGGCTCTTGCGGCCTCGCTCGGGCGCGGCCGCATCACGTTCCTGTCCGGGGACATGCTCGATCCCGCGCTCGGCCGGTTCGACCACGCCATCGCGATGGATTCGCTGATCCATTACCGCACCGTTGACCTCGCTGCCGCCGTCGCCGGTCTCGCGGCGCGGGTCGAACGCTCGCTCGTCTTCACTTTCGCGCCACGCACGCCTGCCCTCACGCTCATGTACGCGGCGGGCAAGCTCTTCCCGAGGGGCGACAGGTCGCCGGCCATCGTCCCCACCTCCCCGGGGACGATCCGGGACCGACTCGCTGCCGAGGCCACCAAACAGGCTTTCTCCTGGGGCCTCGGTCGATCCAAAAGGATCGCCTCGGGCTTCTACATCTCGCAGACGCAAGAGGTCGTGATCGCATGACCTCGCTTCCAAACAGCACGGCGCGAAAAGGCTTCGCCGACGTGTGGACCAGGGTCCGCACCGAGCTGCTGCCGTTCGCCGACGTCGCGACGGCGGAGCTGCCGATGTCGCGGCTGTTGCGGCTGTCGCTGTTCCAGGTCTCGGTCGGCATGGCGATCGTGCTGCTGATCGGCACGATGAACCGGGTGATGATCGTCGAGCTCGGCGTTCCGGTGTGGCTCGTCGCGACGATGATCTCGCTGCCGCTCGTCTTCGCGCCCGCGCGCGCCCTCGTCGGGTTCAAGTCGGACACGCATCGTTCCGCGCTCGGCTGGAAGCGCGTGCCGTATCTGTGGTTCGGCACGCTGCTGCAGTTCGGCGGCCTCGCCATCATGCCGTTCGCGCTCATTCTCTTGAGCGGCGACTCGAACGCGCCGCCGATCGTCGGGCAATGCGCCGCGGCGCTGGCCTTCCTGCTGATGGGCGCGGGGCTGCATACGGTGCAGACGGCCGGCCTTGCGCTCGCCACCGATCTCGCGCCGCAGCGCTCGCATCCTAAGATCGTCGCGCTGCTCTGCGTCATGATGATGCTCGGCATGATGATCTCGGCGCTGATCTTCGGTCTGGCGCTCGCGCATTTCTCCGAGATCCGGCTGATCCAGGTCGTGCAGGGCGCCGCCGCGGCGACGATGGTGCTGAACCTCGCCGCACTGTGGAAGCAGGAGCCGCGCAACCCCGGCGCCACGCGGCGCGACGTCGTGCGCCCATCGTTCGCGCAGGCCTGGGCTTTGTTTGCGGCGCAGGGGCAGGCTAAGCGCCGGCTGATCGCGGTCGCGCTCGGCACGATGGCTTTCTCGATGCAGGACGTGCTGCTCGAGCCCTATGGCGGCCAGGTGTTGCACCTGTCGGTCGGCGCCACCACGGGTCTCACCGCGATGCTCGCGCTCGGCGGCTTCGCGGGCTTCATCAGTGCCGCGCGCTGGCTCGGCCGCGGCGTCGACCCCTATCGCTTCGCCGCCACCGGCGTGGTGATCGGCATCGCGGCCTTCACGGCGGTGATCTTCGCCCAGCCGCTCGGCTCGGCGCCGTTATTTGCGGCAGGCGTCGCGATGATCGGCCTCGGCAGCGGCATCTTCGCGCATTGCACGCTGACGGCGGCGATGGGCCTCGCGCAAGGTGGACAGACTGGTGGCGGCCAGACCGGCATGGTGCTCGGCGTCTGGGGCGCGGTGCAGGCCTCGGCCGCCGGCCTCGCCGTCGCATCGGGCGGCCTCATCCGCGATGGCGTCTCGGCGCTCGCCAGCTCCGGCGCGCTCGGCACCGCGATGGACCAGCCTTCGGTTGGCTACAGCTTCGTCTGGCATTGCGAGATCGCATTGCTCTTCGCCACGCTCGTCGCGCTCGGGCCGCTCGCCAAGGTGGCGCGGCGCCTCGGGCCATCCTTCGATCTCAATGGACTCCAAAGAAAAGCCTCGGGAGGTTTGACATGATACAAGCCGCTGGCAGCTACATCGACGTCGCACAGGTGACGCTCTACGCGTTCTGGCTGTTCTTCGCCGGGCTGATCTTCTACCTGCACCGCGAGAACAAGCGCGAAGGCTACCCGCTCGAGACCGAGCGGGCGACGGGCTCCCGCGTCACGGTGCGCGGCTTCCCCGACGTGCCGGAAAAGAAGGTGTTTCTCAATCACGACGGCCGCACGCTCGTCGTGCCGGCCTACGGCAACGACCGCGCCGACGCGCCGGTGGCGCCCCTCGCCGAATGGCCGGGCTCGCCGTTCGCGCCGACCGGCAACCCGATGATCGACGGCGTCGGCCCCGCCTCCTACGCACAGCGCGAGGACGTGCCAGAGCTCGGCGTCGAAGGCCAGCCGGTGATCCAGCCGCTGCGCGCGGGCACCACGCACTCGATCGCGGCCGAGAGCCCGAACCCGATCGGCATGAGCGTGATCGGCTGCGACGGCGCCGTCGCCGGCACGGTCAAGGACGCCTGGGTCGACCATTCGGAAGAGATCATCCGCTATCTCGAAGTCGACATCGGCGCCCGCACCGTGCTGTTGCCGATGGCGATGGCCCGCGTCAGCGGCGCCAAGCGGTTGGTGAAGGTCGCCTCGATCCGCGCCGCGCAATTCGTCGACGCGCCCGTGATCAAAGCCCCCGACACGGTGACCAAGCTCGAAGAGGACAAGATCGTTGGCTATTTCGCCGGCGGCCACCTCTATGCGACTCCCGACCGCATGGGGCCGCTGCTGTGAGCGGGCGCGAGCACTTCCTCGAGACCCTATTCCTCGGCGAGGGCTCGGAGGCGATCGCCGCCGACGAGACCGTGCTGTGGCAGGGGCGCCCGACCACGATGGGCCTCGTCCGCTCGCTGTTCCACATCCGAGCGGTGATGGGCTACTTCGTCGTGCTGGCCGCCTGGAACCTCGCGTCGGCCCATGCCGACGGCCTGTGGGCCAGCGCGGCGTTCGCCTCGGCTGCGTGGGTCGCGGTGCCGGCCGCGATTGCGGCGGCGGTGCTCGTTGCGATCGCGTGGCTTGTCGCCTCGACGACGCATTACACGATCACCGATCGCCGCGTGATCATGCAGATCGGCGTCGCCCTGCCGATCGCGCTGACGCTGCCGCTGAAGCGAATCGTCTCGGCGGACGTGAAGCTGAACCCGGACGGCTCCGGCGACATCCCGCTGGCGCTTGGACGGCAGAAGCTCGCCTACCTGCTGCTCTGGCCGCACGCGCGGCCGTGGCGCGTCAAGCAGCCCGAGCCGATGCTGCGGGCGATTCCGAACGTGCGCGAGGTCGCCAACATCCTGTCGCGAGCGCTGCTGACGGCCTCGCCGGCGGCCGAGGCAATCTCGCTCGCGCCAGCGCCGCGGCCGGAGCCGCGCGGCGAAATCGGCGTCGCGACCGCCTAGCCGCTTAGGGAAGAGGAGAGCTCGATGGTTGCCATCACGATCCAGGGTGGGTTCCCGCGCGCGGCCCTCATCGGCCTCGGTGCGGTCGTCGCCGGCACCATCGCTCTCGCCGGCATCACGCATGCAACGAACGCCCAGCATGTGACGATGCCGCCGTCGCGCCCGATCGCCGCAGTCGACCTGGCCTTCAGGGATCTCTCCGACGGCGGGATCTCCATCACCGAGGCCGGGACGGGCCGCGTCGTCTCGACGGTGGCGCCGCAATCCGGCCATTTCATACGCGGGATCATGCGCGCGCTGGTGCTCGGGCACCGCCGTGCGGGGGAGCCCGACGGCATGCCATTCCGCTTGACGCGCTGGGCCGATGGGCGGTTGACTATCGCCGACCCGTCGACGCGTGAAAGCTTCGAGCTCGAGGCTTTCGGCTCGACCAACGAACAGGTCTTCGCCGCCTTCCTCGAGAAGCCGGGCAAGACGTGAGGAAGGAAGCGCGATGGCGAACGGCTCGAGCAATGGGCTCGCCGGACGAGAAACGTCGTCACGGGGCACGATCGAAGTGCCGTGCACGATCGATCTCGAGCAGTCGCCCGACAGCCTGCACGCCTATGTCGATCTCGACGGCATTGTCGTCGGCCCCGGCGACGAGGTGATCGTGCACGATGCGCCGACCTCGATCGCCTTCGGCGAGCGCGCGTTCCTCGAACGAACGGCCACGGTACGCCGCGCCGGCCCGCTGCAGCGGATGTGGGCGCATATCGAAGGCTACCTCGAGCTGACCGAGCTCTACGAGGTGAGCTTTTCTGACGGGAGAGCGCAATGATCGCGATGGAAGGCGGCGCCCAGCGCGGGCTGGCCCCCAGAGGGCCCGTGGCCTCGACCGAATCCTCACTGGAGGCCGCCAAGGAGGACACTATCCTCTCGCCGCGCTTCTACACCACCGACTACAAGGCGATGGACAAGCTCGACGTCGGCCGCGTGCGCGCAGAGTGGGACGCCTGCATCAGCGAGCTGCGCGCCGACCACAACAAGGCGCATTTCCGCCGCGAGGGGCCGTTCGACGCCGACATCGACGCGCTGCCTGAAGAGCTGCGCCGCGAGTTCAAGGATTTCCTGGTCTCCTCGCTCACCGCCGAGTTCTCAGGCTGCGTGCTCTATTCGGAGATCAAGAAGCAGATCAACAACAAGGACATCCGCGAGCTGTTCACCTACATGGCGCGCGACGAATCGCGCCACGCGGGATTCATCAACGAGACGCTGAAGGACGCCGGCATCGGCATCGACCTCGGCTTCCTCACCAAGGTGAAGAAGTACACGTTCTTCAAGCCGAAGTTCATCTTCTACGCGACCTACCTCAGCGAGAAGATCGGCTACGCGCGCTACATCACGATCTACCGCCAGCTCGAGCGCAATCCGGACCGCCTGTTCCACCCGATCTTCAAGTACTTCGAGAAGTGGTGCAACGACGAGTTCCGTCACGGCGAGGCCTTTGCGCTGCTGATGCGCGCCGATCCCTCGCTGCTCCAGGGCCGCAACAAGCTCTGGATCCGCTTCTTCCTGCTCGCGGTCTACGCGACGATGTACGTGCGCGACCATATGCGCCCGGCTTTCCACGAGGCCGTCGGCATCGACCCGACCGACTACGACTTCAAGGTCTTCCGCATCACCAACGAGATCGCCAAGCAGGTCTTCCCGGTGGCGCTCGACCTCGACCATCCGGCCTTCAAGGCGGGGCTCGAGCGGATGTGGCGGATCACCGAGGCGCGCGCGGCTGCGCATGCCGAGGGCGGCGTGATGGGCAAGTTGAAGAAGGCCGGCCTCGCCCTTGCGGCGGCGGCGATCTTCGCGCGGCTGTACGTGATCCCGGTCAAGGCCACCGCGCTGCCCGACACCGTGCTCCTCGCACCGGCCTGGTAGGGCGATGAAGGACGCGGGCCTCGCGATCCTCTACGCCTTGTTCGTCTGGTGGTTTGCGACCGGGCTGGTATTCCTCGTCGTGCTGCGCCGGCAAGCGGCCGTGCGCGCCGGGCTGATCGGCGCGGCGATCCTGTTCCCAGTGTGTTTGGCCGTCCTCGCGGCGAGCGCTGGCATGACAAGCGTTGCCGGCGTCTACATCGCCTTCACGGCCGCGATCCTGCTGTGGGGCACGCAGGAGGTGGCGTTCCTCACAGGCTTCCTCACCGGGCCGCGCCCGTTGCCGTGCCCGCCCGGCGCGACGGGGCTCGATCGGCTCGGCGCCGCGCTTGGCGCGATCCTCTACCACGAGCTGGCACTCCTCGCGACGAGCGGCGCCGTCGTCGCCGTCACCTGGCAGAGCGCCAATCCGTTCGGCGCGCTCACCTTCCTCGTGCTGTGGATCATGCGCGTCTCGGCGAAGCTGAACCTGTTCCTCGGCGTGCCCGTGCTCAACGACGAGGTGATGCCGGAACGCATCGCCTACCTCCGCAGCTACTTCCGCCGCGGCCCGGTCAACCCGGGCTTCCCGCTCTCCGTCCTCGTCGCGGTGCTGATGGTGGCGGGCTTCGTCGACGCCGCCGCCGATCCCGAGGCGACGCGCGCGGCGACGATCGGCTATTCGCTGCTCGTCGGACTCACCGTGCTCGCGCTCGCCGAGCACGTCTTCTTGCTGGTGCCGCTGCCGATCGCCCAGCTATGGAAGTGGAGCACGCGGGGCGATCTAGCCCCGCCCGCTGAGCGGGTTGTCGGGGTCCCAACCATAGCCGATCGTCTCGAAGCGCATCGATAGCGCATCGACGAGCAGCAGGCGGCCGACGAGCCCCTCGCCGAAGCCGACGATCTCGCGAATCACCTCGAGCGCCATCATCGCGCCGAGTACCCCCGTCAGCGCACCGAGCACGCCGGCCTCGGCGCAGGTCGGCACCTGGCCGTCCGGCGGCGGCGACGGGAACAGGCAGCGGTAGGTCGGGTTGAGGTCGCCCGAGGCCGCGCGCTCGAACGGCCGCAACGTCGTCAGCGAGCCGTCGAACGACCCCACCGCCGCCGTCACCAGCGGCTTCTTTTCGTGGAAGCAGGCGTCGGAGACGGCGTAGCGCGTGTCGAAATTGTCCGACCCGTCGGCGACGATGTCCCAGCCGCGCACCATCGCGCGTGCGTTCTCCGCGTCGATCCGTGCGGCGATCGGCTCGACCACGACGTGCGGGTTGAGGCGGGCGATCGCGTCCGCGGCGCTCTCGACCTTGGGGCGGCCGACGTCCGGCGTGCCGTGCAGCACCTGGCGCTGCAGGTTCGACAGCGCCACGGCGTCGTCGTCGACGATACCGAGCGTGCCGACGCCGGCCGCCGCGAGATATTGCAGCAGCGGCGCCCCGAGCCCGCCCGCGCCGATCACCAGCACGCGCGCGGCCTTGAGCTTCTGCTGGCCGGGGCCGCCGACGTCATGCAGCACGATGTGGCGCGCGTAGCGCTCGATCTCTTGGTGGGTGAGCATCCTCCCCTTTGCCCGAGGTCGCCCGCGTGACACAAGGGCCGCCCCATGTCCGTCTCCCAATCCACGACCGCCCTCACCAAGCTCTGCCTGCCGCTCGCCCTCCTGCTCGCCGCCGTTCTTGTTGGGCTCGCGCTGCGGCCCGATCTCGATCTCGAGGTCGCCCGCGCGTTCTACGTCGGTAGCGATCATTTCGTCGGGCAGACGCGGGCCGGGACCGTCGTGCGCTATTCGGCCTGGGCGCTCCCGTTCCTCGTCTATGTCGGCTTTCTGGCCGCTTGGGTGGTGCGCAAGGCACGTCGCCGGACAGCCCCGTCGGGCCGCGCAGCACTGTTCCTGACGATGAGCCTGGCGATCGGCCCGGGCCTGCTGGTGCATGCCGGGCTCAAGGAGCTGTCGCACCGCCCGCGCCCGTACGACGTCACCGCCTTCGGCGGCCCCGACGCATTCCGCCCTTTCACGCGCTTCGATGGCGCCTGCCCGCACAATTGCGCCTTCGCCTCCGGCGAGACGGCGGCGTCGACCTGGATGCTGGCGCCCGCGAGCCTCGTGCCGCCGCCGTGGCGGGGCGCGGCCCTGCTGGCGGCCGTGGCCTTCGCCGCGACGACCGGCGCGCTCCGCATGGCCTTCGGCGCGCATTTCCTGTCCGACGTCTGCGGCGGCGCGCTGATCACCATGCTGGTCGTGCTGGCGCTTCGCGCAGCCCTCCTGCGGGACGATTGAGCCGAACCGCAGGGATCGTTCGGGCCTGCGGCGGATTGCGCCGGGATGGCAAGGCCGTTCAAAAGGCCTGCAAAGAAGCGAAGCGTCGGGGAGAAATTCATTGGCACACCGGGTCATCGGTGGCGTGCGGTCCTTTGTCGTGCCGGCCGCTTGCGCCGTCGCGGCGCTGGCCTCCGCGGGCGCTGCGCACGCCGATTGCTCCGTCGGCGGCCTGAGCGACGTCGTCAAAGGCGCGACGATCGTCTCCGCGGCGACGGTCCCGGCGGCCGACAAGACGCCCGCCTATTGCAAGGTCGTCGGTAAGCTCGTCACTGCAGGCGACGGCGCGGACCCCGGGTCGGCCGGGTTCGAGCTTCGTTTGCCGTCGAACTGGAACGGCAAGGTGCTGTTCTGGGGCGTCGGCGGTCTCGCGGGCGCGACCTATGCCGATTTCGCCGCCAACCCCGTCGATCTGCAGGAGTCGCTCCCCAAGGGCTACGCCACCGTGATCACCGACGAGGGACACCAGGGCGGCGGCACGGATGCGAGCTTCGCGCTGCTCGCCAAGGGCAAGCCGAACTGGCCGGCGCGGGCCGACTACGAGTTCCGCGCGACGCATCAGGTGACGGTCGCCGCGAAGCAATTCGCGACGGCCTTCTACGGCAAGCCCGTCGCACGCGCCTATTTCGACGGCTGCTCCAACGGCGGCCGCCAGGCGATGGTCGAGGCCACGCGCTACCCGGAGGATTTCGACGGCATCATCGCGGGCGCGCCGTTCCTCGATCTGCAGGTGATCACCGGCGCGGCCGCCAAGTACAAGGCGCTGTTTGCGACGCCCGGTAGCTATCTGCCCGCGAGCGCGCTGCCGGCGATCGACGCCAAGGTCCTGGCGGCGTGCGACGCGGCCGACGGCGTCAAGGACGGGCTCATCCAGAACCCCGCGGCGTGC
The DNA here is from genome assembly GCA_965277735.1 of Beijerinckiaceae bacterium. Lineage (GTDB taxonomy): Bacteria > Pseudomonadota > Alphaproteobacteria > Rhizobiales > Beijerinckiaceae > RH-AL1. Next base: position 441,491 of record CBDIDO010000002.1, on the reverse strand, counting down.
ACGGTGCGCCCGGCCGACCTCGGGCTGCCGCCGGGCCAGACCGCGGATCTCACGACCTATATCTCGGCCCTGCGCGATCAGAAGAAGCGGGTGCTCTATCCTGGCTTCTCGATCACCGACTTCGCCAACGGCGGGATGGACGAATGGTCGGTCGGCATGGTCGCGCCGATCGCGCCGGACAGCGCCGAGCCGTGGGGCGGCAAAGGCTTCAAGCCGGCCCCCACCGGCTTCCAGTTCACCAACCATATCCTGCAGGATTATTTCGCGCTCGACCCGAGCTACGATTACCGTCTGTTTCCGGTGACGGCCGCCGGCACCGCGACCGACAAGGCGATGCAGGCGTTCGACGACCGGACGAGCCGTGCCGATGCCGCGCGGGCGCCGCTCTACGATCGCTTCATCGCCCAGGGCCGCAAGATGATCTGGTACCACGGCCTCAGCGACCCGGCGCTGCCGGCATTCCGCGACTTCGTCCTCTACGAGAAGATGGCCAAGCGCCGCCACGGCTATGAGGCGCTGCAGGCCAATGTCCGTTTCTTCGCCGCGCCCGACATGCAGCATTGCGGCAATGGTCCGGGCCCGAACCTCTTCGACACGCTCGGTCCGCTCGAGGCCTGGGTGGAGCAGGGGCAGGCGCCGCAGGCGCTTGTGGCGGCGCATTACCCCAATAACAAGCCGGCGCCCGGCGTCGCGCCCGACCGCACGATGCCGCTCTGCCCGTTTCCGACCCAGGCGAGCTATGCCGGCGGCGACGTGAAGAGCGCCAAGAGCTGGTCCTGCGCGGCCAACACCAAGATGCTCGACGTCGGGCTCGACGGGCGGCTAGCGGGGCTGCCGCCGCGCCGCTAGTCGGCGTCGCGTCGGCCATGGAGCCGGACGGCATGCCGCCCGGCCATGCGCTCCGTCGTTATCGAGTCGTCGTTTGCGTGGGCCGATGTCTGTGGCCCGCGTGGCTATAGCGACCATGAGCCGGCGCTGCCGGTTGCGGCGCAGGCTCAGCCGCGTCTCCGGGGCAGTCGATACCCCGTCGACACGTGAACGGCTGCCCAGGATAGATCATCACAGGATGCTCTTCGAACAAGGAGAACGTCCCGTCGGCAGGGTACGGCCCGTAGTACGGGCTGCCTAAAAACGAGTTTTGCGGAGAAACGGGCGCCGGCGCCGGATTGTTGAAGACGTTCGGAAATCCCATATTTGCGCAAGTCGCATCGGTCATCGACTGTGACATGTCGCATGCCGAGGCGGGCAAAGGCGCAATGATCAAGGCAGCAAGTAGGACTAATCCTCCGCTGCCGTATTTGAGCGCAAGCATGATGTAGACCCTATGTAAGAAGCGGCGACTACGAAATCGGTCGTCTTACTACAAACCATGCCTGCTTGCGGCAGTTGCGCGGATGGACCATCAATAAAAAGAGATCGATTGTATCATTTTATTGCAGGCCGCTAAGTGCGGCCATTTACTTCAGCGCCGCGGGCGAACCCACTCTGGCGCACGACACCCAGTCCGATAGGAGCACCGGTTCCGGGTTCTCGCCTCGCGAGCCCCCGGAATGACGAAGCTGGCGATTTGCTCTAAGCGAGCCGTCGATCGCAGCCCGAGTTCTTCATGTCCGTCTCGCCGTCCGAAGTGCCGTCCGCGACGCGCGCGTCCCTCTCGACGCCGCGCATCGTCTTCCTCGTCATCGCCGCTGCGGCTCCGCTCGCGTCGCTGATCGGCAATCTGCCGATCGCGCTGGCGCGCGGCAACGGCGCGGGCACGCCCGTCGCCTTCGCGATCGCCGGCGGCATCCTGCTCTGCTTTGCGGTTGGCTACGCGGCGATGAGCCGGCGCATCGTCAACACGGGTGCCTTCTACACCTACATCACCGAGGGCCTCGGCACGTCGGCCGGCATCAGCTCGGCCTATACGGCGCTCGTCGCCTATCTCGCCTTCACCTTCGGCCTCGCGGTCTCCTTCGGCTATTTCACCTTCATCGTGCTCGGGCAGGCGGGGCTTCATGTGCCGTGGCCGGTCTTCGCGGCGATCGGCCTCGTCCTCGTCGCGGTGCTCGGCTACCGATCGATCGATTTCTCGTCGGTCGTGCTCGGCGCGCTGATGATCGGCGAGGTGGCGATCCTCGTCATCTTCGATGCCACCGTCATCGCGGCGAAAGGCGTCACGCTGGCGTTGCCGGCGCAGGCGTGGTCGCCGCATCTGGCCTTCACGCCAGGGCTCGGGGTCAGCCTGATGGTCGCGTTCACCTGCTTCATCGGCTTCGAATCCGCCGCCCTCTACGGCGAGGAGGCGAAGGACCCGAAGCGCTCGATCCCGATCGCCACCTACACGGCGGTGATCTCGATCGCCGTCTTCTACCTGTTCACCGCCTGGGTCGTCGTCGGCGCGGTGCTGCCGGACGACATCGCCGCGCGCGCTGCCAGGGAGAACGGCGAGCTGATGTTCAACGTCTTCACGCGCTATGGCGGCGAGGTGCTCACCGACATCATGGGCGTGCTGGTCTGCCTGTCGATCCTGGCGACCTATCTCGCGATCCACAACGCCGCGTCGCGCTACATCTTCGCGCTCGGCCGCGAGTGGCTGCTGCTGCCGTGGTTTGGCGAGGCCAACCCGCGCTCCGGGGCGCCGTCGCGGGCGAGCCTCACGGTGACGGTGCTGACGCTGATCGCCATGGTGCCCATCGCGCTCTCCGGCCTCGATCCGTACAAGGCCGGCATGCCGGTGCTCATCGGCTTCGGCTCGTTTGGCATCATCTTCCTGCAGGCCTTCGCCGCGATCGCCATCCTGTTCTATCTGCGCCGCCAAGGACGACAGGGAGCCGGGGAGCCGGCGTGGGTGATGGCGGCGACGTGGGTCGGCGCCTGCGGCCTCGTGGCGGCCACCCTGTTCGTCGCTTTCTATTTCAACCTGCTGGCCACGAGCGACGCCGGCTGGGTCGGGCTGTTGCCGTTCGCCTTCCCGGCGATCGTCGCGCCGTGCCTGGCGTTCGGCCTGTGGTCGCGCACGATCCGGCCGAAGCGTCTGCTGAGCGCGGGGCAGCTCGAGGCGCGCGCCCCCGCCGAGGTGCCGGCCGATTTCACGGTGCGCGGGGGCGACGGCGCCGGTCCGTGGGTCGTCAGATATGCCGACACCGTCGGCCGCGAGCGGACGAGCGAGCCGAAGCCGACGATCGAGGCTGCGAAGAGCGAGGCGCGTCGCCTGCAGGACGCGCGCGGCGCGGCGATCCTGGAGATCGCGCCGCAGCAGAGCTAGGGGCGGCGTCTTCCTCCTCCCGCTTGCGGAAGGAGGAAGAGCTCGGATCAGCCGATCTTGGAGCCCTTGAAGACCTTCGAGATCCACGAGCCCGTGTCCTCGTTCGGACGCAGGCCGCCGCTGTTCTGCAGCTTGGCGTAGGCTTCCTTGTACCAGGGCGAATCGGGATAGTTGTGGCCGAGCACGGCGGCGGCGGTCTGCGCCTCCTGCGGCAGGCCCATCGAGAGATAGGCTTCCGTCAGGCGCTCCAGCGCCTCCTCGACCTGGCGGGTCGTCTGGTACTTGGCAAGCACGGTGCGGAAGCGGTTGATCGCGCCGGTGTAATTGCCCTGCTTCAGGTACCAGCGGCCGACTTCCATCTCCTTGCCGGCGAGCTGGTCGCGGGCGATGCCCATCTTGTAGCGCGAGTCGGCGGCGTATTCGGAGTTCGGATATTTCGTGACGACGTCGTTGAACACCGTGACCGCGCTCTCGGCCTGGGCGAGGTCGTGATTGATGTCGGGGATCTGGTCGTAATAGGCCATGCCCTCGAGATAGGTGACATAGGCCGAGTCCGGCGAGTTCGGGTAGAGGCCGAGGTAGCGCTTGGCCGAGCCGATCGCGTCCGTGTAGCTCTTGTTCTGGTACTGCGCGTAGGTCGTCATGATGAGACCTTTGCGCTGGTACTGCGAGTAGGGATACGCCTTCTCGAGCGTCGAGAACGTCTTGGCCGACGTCTCGAAGTCGCGATCCTGCATGTCCTTGATGCCCTTCGCGTAGAGCTTGCTCGGCGGCGGATCGTTGATCGGCTTCGGCGCGTACTTCTCTTCCGAGAACCAATGCATCGGGTTCAACGAATCCATGAAGTCGGCGCGCGCGGCGACCGGGGTCAGCACGGAGGCCAGAGCGGCCGCGGCGCAGAGCGAACGCGTTACGGCAAGGCTACGGGCGGAGGGCAGGGACATGGGACTCTCGTGTGGGCCGGGGCGGACGAGGCCGCAATCAAATCGCGAGCCCAAGTCGTCTGAGGGCGCGGCGGCAATAATGTGGCGCGTCTCGGGCGCCGGTAAATAATTCGTGCACTGACGCAACCGCGACACAGCCGCCGCATCCTCCCTGACAAAAAACCGGCGCCCTGGGGCGCCGGTTCGAGGTTGGTCGGGAGAAGGAGAGAGTCTTCAGCTCGTCTGGCGGCGCAGGAAAGCCGGGATTTCGAGCTGGTCGTCCTCGCTCTGGCGCGGCGGCGCCGCGAGGCGGCCGTGCGTGTCGAGCCCGTGCTGGACCGGCCGCTGCGGGATCGGCGGCAGGCCGGCCATCGGCGCCGCGGGGCGCTTGGCGGCGTAGTCGTTGTGGACCGGGCTCGGTGCCGCGGGGCGCTGCTGCGAGACCGGCTGGCCCTGGTAGCCGAGCTGCGGCATCGGGCGCTGATCGAGCGGCGCGGGCGCCGTCTCGTCGCGGCTCATGCCGAAGGCGGCGAGCCGCTCCAGCAGCGTGCGGCGCTTGACGTCGGCGCCGTCACCGGCGGCGTATTGCTGACGGATCTGCTCCTGCACCGGACGCGGCAGATCGTCGATCTGCGGCATGCGCTGCGAGCGCAGAACCGGGCCTTCGGGCGCCGGCGGGATGTAGGGCTGGGCGTCGTAGCGCTCGGGCTCGCGCTGGGCCGCGCGCGGCGGCTCGGCGAAGCTCGGCGATTGCTGCGGCGCGACCTGCTGCAGCTGGACACCGGAGGTCGGGGCCGGAGCGTAATGCTGCGGCGCGGGCGCGTAATGCTGCGGGGCCGGGGCGGCGGCAACGGGCGCGGGAGCCGGCTCCTGATAGACCGGCGCCTGGTGGACAGGCGTGGTCGAGGTGTGCAGCTCGACGCGGCGGGTCTCGGACTGCGCGCGCAGGCGGGCGGCGGCGTCGGCGACGCGTGCCTCGGCGGCCGCGATGTCCCGCTGCTCCTGCAGCTTGTCGATGCCGGTGGCGACGACCGAGACGCGGACGATGCCGTCGAGCGACTCGTCGAAGGTGGCGCCGAGGATGATGTTGGCGTCCTCGTCGACCTCCTGGCGGATGCGGCTTGCCGCCTCGTCGACTTCGTAGAGGGTGAGGTCGTTGCCGCCGGTGATCGAGATCAGCAGGCCGCGGGCGCCCTTCATCGACACCTCGTCGAGGAGCGGGTTGGCGATCGCGGCTTCGGCGGCGAGGATCGCGCGCTTCTCGCCGGACGCCTCGCCGGTGCCCATCATCGCCTTGCCCATGTCGCGCATGATCGCGCGGACGTCGGCGAAGTCGAGGTTGATGAGGCCTTCCTTGACCATCAGGTCGGTGATGCAGGCGACGCCGGAGTAGAGCACCTGGTCGGCCATCGAGAAGGCGTCCGCGAAGGTCGTCTTCTCGTTGGCGATGCGGAACAGGTTCTGGTTCGGGATCGTGATCAGCGTGTCGACCGACTTCTGCAGCTCGCCGACGCCGCCGTCGGCCGTGCGCATGCGCTTCTGACCTTCGAACTGGAAGGGCTTGGTCACGACGCCGACGGTGAGGATGCCCATCTCGCGCGCGCAGCGGGCGATGACGGGGGCAGCGCCGGTGCCGGTGCCGCCACCCATGCCGGCGGTGACGAACACCATGTGGGCGCCCGCGAGGTAATCACGGATCTCCTCGATCGCCTCCTCGGCGGCCGCGCGGCCGATCTCGGGATGCGAGCCGGCGCCGAGGCCCTCGGTCACCTGCAGGCCCATCTGGATGATGCGCTCGGCCTTCGACGAGGCAAGCGCCTGGGCGTCGGTGTTGGCGACGATGAAGTCGACGCCGATTAGGCCCGACACGATCATGTTGTTGACCGCGTTGCCGCCGGCGCCGCCGACGCCGCAGACCATGATGCGAGGCTTCAGCTCGCGGAGTTCCGGTGCCTTCAGGTTGATCGTCATCGCATGGCCTCTTGCGTTTGAAAGCGCCGGAGCGCCGCAGTTTGAGTACAAACTGATTTGCCTCGGTTTGGGAATGGCCGCCGCGCCATATCCTTCGACCGTGACATCTCAGAAACTATCCTTCAGCCAGCGACCGACGCGGCTGATGTAATTGTCGTTGGTCGCCTCGCGCACCTTCGCCCCGACGGGACGGAAATGCTCGACGCCGGCGACCTGCGGGTAGACGAGGAGGCCGACCGCGGCCGAGAAGCCGGGGCCCTTGGCGGATTCGGGCAGGCCCTGGATGCCGAGCGGACGGCCGACGCGGACCTGGCCGGAGATGATGCGCTTGGCCGTCTCCGGCAGGCCGGCGAGCTGGCTGGCGCCGCCGGTGAGCACGATGCGGCGGCCCGAATGCGAGGGCAGGCCGGCCGCCTTCAGACGATCGCGCACCAGCTCGAGGATCTCCTCGACGCGCGGCTTGATGATGCGGGTCAGCTGCGACTTCGGCACGTGCGTCGCGTGGTCGCCGTCCTCGCCGACCTGGGTGACGGCGATCGTCTCGCGGTCGTCGGAGGCCGAGCCGAGGCAGGAGCCGTGCAGCGTCTTGAGGCGCTCGGCGTCGGCGAGCGGCACGTTGAGGCCGCGCGCGAGATCCATCGTCACGTGGCGGCCGCCGACGGCGAAGGCGTCGACATGGGTGAGGTTGCCGCCGGCGAAGAGCCCGACGGAGGTGGTGCCGCCGCCGATGTCGATCAGCGCGGTGCCGAGCTCGGCCTCGTCGTCGACGAGCGCGGAGAGACCGGAGGCGTAAGGTGTCGCCACAACCGCTTCGATCGCGAGATGGCAGCGCTCGACGGCGAGCATCAGGTTGCGCGCGGCAACCGTGTCGGCGGAGACGACATGCATCGCCGCGCCGAGCTCGTCGCCGACGAGGCCGCGCGGATCGCGGATGTCGCCGGCCGCGCCGAGCGAGAAGCCCATCGGCAGGGAGTGCAGCGCGCTGCGGCCCTCGGGCACCGAGGCGTGGCACGCCTCGAGCACGCGATGGACCTCGGAATCGGAGACGGCGTGGCCGCCGACGGCGATCTTGGCGTTGAAGAACTGCGAGTTGAGCCGGCCGCCGGTCATGCCGACGATGACGCTCTGCACCTGGACGCCGGCCATGCGCTCGGCCGCGTCGACGGCGAGGCGGATCGCGCCCTCGGCCGCTTCCATGTCGACGACCGTGCCGCTCTTGATGCCGCGCGAGCGCTGATGACCGATGCCGAGGATGCGGCAGCGATGGGTGCGCCCCCGCAGCATCTCGGACGGCTCGATCGGCTGCAGGCGCGCGATGAGGCAGACGATCTTGGAGGTGCCCACGTCGAGCACCGACAAGATCGCGCTCCGGCGCGCGGAGAGCGCACGCATGCGCGGCGGCAGCAACGCCGAACTCATGTCTGTGCGCCTTTCTTCTTGGGTTTCTTGGCGAGCGCCGCGTCGCGTGCGGCCGCCGCATCGGCGGAGAGCCGCGCCACCACGCGGTCCGGCATGCGCAGGTCGAGCGAGACGATATCCTTCTCGAGTATGAGGCCGTCGTGCTCGAGGCCGGCGAGATGCGCGACCGCCTCGCCCGGGTTCTCCTCGGGCAGGTCGATCTCGATCCCGTTGTCCATCTTCAAGGTCCAGCGTCGGCCGGAGACGTACATGCCGGCGCGGATGCGATCGCGCAGCTCGCCCGCGGCATCGAGGATCGCGACGTAGCTCGGGAGCTGACCGTTGGCGCCGTCGCCGACGACGAGCGGCAGCCGCTCGAAGCGCGCATCGTGCATGTCGTCGATCGGCGTGCCGTCCTTGGCGACGAGCTGCACCATGCCGTCCTTCTGCCAGAGCGCGAAGGGCTTGCGCTCCTCGATCTCGATCATCAGCCGGTTTGGGTAGAGCTTGGAGACGCTGGCTTCCTTGATCAGCGGGATCGCCTTCAGCCGCGCGCGCAGCGCGGCGACGTCGAGAAGCAGCAGGGAGTTGCGCGGGCGGACACCGGCGATGCCGAGGATCTCGCTCTGCGTCAGCTCCTGCGCGCCGGCGATCGAGACCGACTTCACGTCGAAACCGACGGCCCGCGCGAGGATGTCGGGGATCGTGCCCTGCGTCTCGATGAAGTCGCGATATTGGCCGCCCTGCACGGCGCCGAGCAGGAGGCAGCCGGCGAAGAGGCCGACGGCGAGGACGGAGCCGAGGAAGCGGGCGTGCGCCAACCGCTCGAAGCCGCGGCGAACGGCATGGCGGCGGTGCAGGCTGCGCCGCGGCAGACGCGGGGCCGCTTGCGGCTGGGTCGGGAAGGCGAAGGGGTCGATGCCGCCGGCATAGGCGAGCGAAGACGAGGGTGCGAGCCTGGCGCCGAAGGTATTGCCTAGCGATCTAAGGAGGCGTCCTCCACGATCCATCGCACCAGCTCGCCGAATGAAAGGCCGACGTAGGCCGCCAACTCAGGCACCAGCGAGGTCTCGGTCATGCCGGGCTGCGTGTTGACCTCCAATACGATGAGATCACCCGTACCTCCGGGGCGATCGTCGTAGCGGAAATCCGCACGGCTCACGCCACGGCATCCGAGAGCGCGATGCGCCCTTAAGGTGAAGTCTTGTACAGAATGGTAAACATTTTCTTTAAGATCCGCCGGAAGTATGTGGATCGAGCCGCCCTTGGCGTATTTCGCGTGGTAGTCGTACCAGCCGCCGTCCGCGGCACGTATGTCTATGACATCAGACGCTTTTTCGCCGATCACCGCGCAGGTCAGCTCGCGCCCGGCGACGAACCTCTCGACCAGCATGATATCGCCGTACCCCCAGTCGGCGCGCGTTAACTCCTGCGGGGGATGCGCGTGGTCCTCGTTGACGATGAGAATGCCCACCGACGAGCCATCCGAGACCGGCTTGATCACGTAGGGCGGCGGCATCGGATGGCCCTTGGCGATCTCGAGCCGGTGCATCGTGACGCCCTCGGCGACGGGGATGCCGGCCGCTTTCATGACGTCCTTGGCGCGGTCCTTTTGCATCGCGAGGGCCGAGGCGAGCACGCCCGAATGCGTATACGGGATCGCCAGCATCTCGAGGATGCCCTGGACGATGCCATCCTCGCCGAAATTGCCGTGCAGCGCATTGAAGGCGACGTCCGGCCGCAACTCGGCGAGCCGCTGGCCGATCGTGCGGTCGACGTCGATGAGCGTGACCTTGTAGCCTTGCCCCTCGAGCGCCTTGGCGCAGGCCGCGCCGGAGGCGAGCGACACCTCACGCTCGGCCGACAGCCCGCCATAGAGGACTGCGACGTGCTTTCTCAGGGCCATGCGGTGCATCCCTCGTTGTGCGTCATGCGCGCTTCCCGACCCTGGCGATCTCCCACTCGAGCGAGACGCCGCTCGTCTCGAGCACGCGGGCGCGGACGAGCTCGCCGAGATCTTCCAGGTCGGTCGCCGTCGCGCGTCCGCGGTTGATCAGGAAATTCGTATGCAGCTCGGAGACCTGCGCGTCGCCGTGGGTGAGCCCGCGGCAGCCGGCGTCGTGGACGAGCTGCCAGGCCTTGCGACCCTCGGGGTTCTTGAAGGTCGAGCCGCCGGTGCGAGTATTGACGGGCTGCGTCGCCGCCCGCGCGGCGGTGATCTCGGCCATCTCCTTGCGGATCGTCTCCGGATCGCCGGTGCGACCGGCGAAGCGGGCGTGCGTGAAGACGACGTCCTCGGCGATGCCGCAATGGCGGTAGGTGAAGCCCATGTCGTCGCGCGAATAGGTGCGGATCGCCCCATCGCGAGAAACGCCGCGCGCCTCGATCAAGACATCGGCCGTCTCGGTGCCATACGCGCCGCCGTTCATACGCAGCGCGCCGCCGATCGCACCCGGGATGCCGCGCAGGAACGCGAGCCCGGCGATGCCGGCCTGCGCCGCGGCCGAGGCGAGCTTGACGTCGGGCACGCCGGCGCCGGCCGTGACGGTCTCGCCGTCGACGGTGATGGCGGCAAACGGCTTGCCGAGCTGGATCACGACGCCCTCGAGGCCGCCATCGCGGACAAGGAGGTTCGAGCCCAAACCGATGACGAGGACTGGAACGCCAGCATCGCAGCGCGTCAGGAAATAGGCGAGGTCCTCCTCGTCAGCGGGCTGGAAGACGGCTTCCGCCGGGCCGCCGGTCTTGAACCAGGTGAGCGGCGCTAACGGCACGTTCGCACGCAGCTCACCGCGCAGCGCCGGCATCAGGCTTTTGAGGTTTTCGGCGAGGCTCACTTGCCGTTCGTCGAGGCGAGCTGGCCCGGCAGCGCGTAGGCCCATTGCGTGATGTTGCCGGCGCCCAGCAGCACGACGTAGTCGCCGGGCTTGGCGAGCGAGCGGATGATGTAGGGCAGGTCGTCCGGGCTCGCGAGCGCCAGCGGGCGGCGGTGGCCGTGCGCCTTCAGCGCGGTCACGAGCGCATCCCGGTTGACGTCGGGGATTGGCGCCTCGCCCGCCGCATAGACGTCCGCGACGAGGACCGCGTCGGCGTCGTTGAAGCAGGTCGCGAACTCGTTGAAGAGCGACTGCAGGCGCGTGTAGCGGTGCGGCTGCACGACGGCGATGACCTTGGCCTTGGTCGACGCGCGCGCGGCACGCAGCACCGCGGCGATCTCGACGGGGTGGTGGCCGTAGTCGTCGTAGATGGCGACGCCGTTCCACTCGCCGGTCTTGGTGAAACGCCGCTTGACGCCGCCGAATTTGCCCAAGCCCTCGCGGATCGCGTCGTCGCTCATACCGAGCTCGTGCGCGACGGCGATGGCGGCAGTGGCATTGAGCGCGTTGTGCAGGCCCGGCATCGGCACGACGAGATTGTCGATGCGCGTCTCGCCGCGCGTCTTGCGGTTCGAGATGATGACGGAGAACTTGGACTGGCCGCCGGTCAGGTCGACGTCGATGAGGCGCACGTCGGCCTGCGGCGTCTCGCCGTAGGTGACGACGCGGCGATCCTCGATGCGCCCGACCAGCTCCTGTACGGTCGGATGGTCGAGGCACATTACCGCGAAGCCGTAGAAGGGGATGTTCTCCACGAAGGCGCGGAACGCGTCCTTGATCGCGTCGAACGTGCCGAAATGGTCGAGGTGCTCGGGGTCGATATTGGTGACGACGGTGACGTCGGCCGGCAGCTTCAGGAAGGTGCCGTCGGATTCGTCGGCCTCGACGACCATCCAGTCGCCGCCGCCGAGCCGGGCGTTGGTGCCGTAGGCGTTGATGATGCCGCCGTTGATGACGGTCGGGTCGAACTTTCCCGCATCGAGCAGCGTGGCGACGAGCGACGTCGTCGTGGTCTTGCCGTGCGTGCCGGCGATCGCGACGCAGTGCTTGAGGCGCATCAGCTCGGCCAGCATTTCCGCGCGGCGCACGACGGGCAGGCGCGCGGTGCGCGCGGCGGCGAGCTCGGGGTTGTCGCGGCGGATCGCTGTCGAGACGACGACGACCTCGGCGTCGCCGAGGTTCTTCGGGTCCTGGCCGATGTGGATGGTCGCGCCCTTGTCGCGCAGGCGCTGCACGTTGGCGTTCTCGGACGCGTCCGAGCCCTGCACCGTGTAGCCGAGGTTGAGCAGGACCTCGGCGATGCCCGACATGCCGATGCCGCCGATGCCGACGAAATGGATGGGCCCGAGCTCGGTCGGCAATTTCATGAACGGATCTCCGTAATGTCCTGCGTCAGGCTTATCACGCCTCCTCCGGCAGCATCAGCGTCTCGACCAGATCGGCAAGTCGCTCGGCGGCATCCGAGATGCCGGCGGCACGGGCGGCGTTGGCGCGCGCCTCGAGGCCGGCCGGGTCGGCGAGCGCCAGCCGGATCATGTCGGCGAGCCATTCCGGGGTGAAGTTCACCTGTTTCACAACGAGCGCCGCGCCCGATTTCTCGAGCAGCGCGGCGTTCGCCGCCTGGTCCTGGTCGAGCGCGTGCGGGAAGGGGACGAGGATCGACGGGCGGCCGATCACGGCGAGCTCCGAGACGGTCGAGGCGCCGGAGCGGGCGATGACGAGATGCGCCTGCGCGATGCGCATCGGGAGGTCGGCGAAGAAGGCCTGCACCTCGGTGACGAGGCCCATTGCCTCGTAGGCCTGGCGGACGCGCGCCTCGTCCTCGCCGCGCGCCTGCTGGACGATGACGAGGCGGGCGCGCTCCAGCGGATCGAGCAGGGCGACCGCCGCCGGCACGACGTCCGACATCACACGCGCGCCCTGCGAGCCGCCGGTGACGAGCAGGCGCAGCTGGCCGCCGAAAGCCGGGTAGGGCTCGCGCGCGGCGACGAGCACGGTGGGGCGCACCGGATTGCCGATGAGCTTGGCCTTGGCGGCGATCTTGGGGTTGGCGATCTGGAGGTTGTCGAAGCCCTTGGCCAGCGCCTGCACGCGCCCGGCGAGGAACTTGTTGGCGCGCCCCATCACCGCGTTCTGCTCGTGCAGGATCGTCGGCACCTTGAGCTGCGTGCTGGCGAGCACCGGTGGCACCGTCGGGTAGCCGCCGAAGCCGACGACGCAGCGGGGCTTGACGCGGCGAATGATGCGGCGCGCCGCCTGGGTGCCGCGCAGCAGCGTGAAGATCGCCCGCGCCCGGCCGATCGGGCCGCCGCCGGTCGGCGTGGCGGCGGCGACGTGATGGATGATGCGCGCCGGAAACTCGGCGCCGTAGCGGATCGCGCGATCGTCGGTGACGAGCTCGACGGGAATGTTGCGCTTGGCCAGTGCCTCGGAGAGAGCCTGGGCCGGGAAGAGGTGGCCGCCGGTTCCTCCGGCGGCAACGAGAACGGGGCGTTGCGTCACAGGGCGTAGCCCGGCTCGGTCGCGGCACCGGGTTTGGCGTCTTTGGGGATCTGGCGGTCGTAGAGGATCTCGGAGCGCGGGCGCTTGCGCGTCACGGCGACGAGGAAGCCCATGCCGAGCGCGACCGAGACCAGCGACGAGCCGCCATAGGAGATGAAGGGCAGCGTCATGCCCTTGGCCGGCATCAGGTGCAGGTTCACCGCCATGTTGATCGCCGCCTGGATGCCGAACAGCATGACGAGGCCGGCGCCAGCGAAGGCGCAGAACGGGTCCTCGCTCTTGCCCGCCTTGACGAGCCCACGCACCACGATGAAGCCGTAGAGCGCGCAGAGCGCGATGCAGGAGAGGAGGCCGAACTCCTCGCCTGTGACGGCGAAGATGAAGTCGGTGTGCGCATCCGGCAGGATGCGCTTCACCGTGCCTTCACCCGGTCCCTTGCCGAGCCAGCGGCCAGCCTTGATCGTCTCCAGCGCGGTGTCGACCTGGAACGTGTCGGTGATGCCGTTGCCCGACGATGGATCCATGAACTTCAAAATGCGCGCGCGCACGTGCGGCACGAACTTGTAGGCGAGGAACACGCCGGAGACGCCGAAGCCGCCGAGGCCGAACACCCAGAACCAGTGCAGCCCGGCCATGAAGAACAGCGCCATCCAGACCAGCGAAACCAGCATGGTCTGCCCGAAGTCGGGCTGCAGCATCAGTGGGATGACGGTGAGCGGCCACAGCAGGATGGCGATCAGCGTGCCGGGCACGTCGCGCCGCTTGCCGCCCTCCGAGAAGGCCCAGGCGACGAGGATGACGAAGGCCGGCTTCAGAAATTCCGACGGCTGGATGCCGAAGATCCAGCGGCGCGAGCCCTTCACCTCGTGGCCGAACAGCAGCGCGACGAGGATGAGCCCCATCGAGACCGCGAAGACGATGATCGCCATGCGCCGCACCTGGCGCGGGGTCAGGAAGGAGACCGCGATCAGCACGGCGATGGCGGGGATGAGGGCGATCGCCTGACGATCGACGAAATGGAAGGTCGGGAGGTTGATGCGCTCGGCGACGGCGGGGGAGGCCGCCATGGTGAGGATCATGCCGGCGACGACGAGGATCGCGAGCGCCGCGAGGAGCCAGCGATCGACGGTCCACCACCAATTGGCCAGGGCCGTCCGTTGCGCGCGCGAAACCATTGGGCGTGACCTCACCGCCGGGACGGCCCGGCACTCCTCCTCGGGATCATCGCAGGGAACGATTAACCATGCCTTTCACGCTCCCGCCTTTAGCAGACCTTCTGCCAGTTGGCGAAACGCGTCGCCGCGCTTCTCGAAGTCGGGGTATTGGTCGTAGGAGGCGCAGGCGGGCGACAGCAGGACGACCTCGTCGGCGCCCGAGCGCCGGTGCGCGGCGCGGGCGTCGGCCGCGGCGGCCTTGGTCGCGACGTCGAGCGTGCCGCACATCTCGAAGGGCACCTGCGACGCGTGCAAGGTCGACGCGAAGGCGGGGCCCGCCTCGCCGATGCAATAGGCCTTCACGACACGATCGAAGAGCGGGCGCAGCGGCTCGATGCCGCCTTCCTTGGCGCGGCCGCCGATGATCCAGTGCACGCGCGGGAAGGCGAGCAGCGCCTTCTCGGCGGCATCCGCGTTGGTCGCCTTGGAATCGTTGATGAACAGCACACCATTGCTTCGGCCGACCTGCTCCATGCGATGCGCGAGGCCTGGAAAGCTGCGCAGCGCCGCCTGCAGCTTCTCCAGGTCATCCGCCTCGTCGCCGAGCGCCAGGATCGCGGCGGCGGCGTTCTGTGCGTTGTGGGCGCCGCGCAGCGAGGCGATGCCGTCGAGATCGGCGATCGCCGACGCTGTGCCGGCGCGGTGGCGCATCAGTCGCGTGCCGTCGAGCGTGATGCCGTTTTCGACCGCATGGCCGGCGACCGAGATCGTCGCGACGTCGTGGCCCTGGCCGGCGAGGTGGAAGGCGATGGCGCGGCAATCGGGATCGTCGATCGAGACCACGGCGCGGTCGGCGCCGGCGACGAGCCGCGCCTTGATCGCCGCGTAGGCGGCCATCGTGCCGTGCCGGTCGAGATGGTCCGGCGTCAGGTTCATCAGCACGCCGACCGACGGGTGGAGGGTCGGCGAGAGATCGATCTGGAACGACGAGCACTCGACGACGTGGACGCGGTCCGGCGCGGGCGGCGGGAGCTGCAGGATCGGCGTCCCGATGTTGCCGCCCATCGCCACCTCGTGGCCGAAGTATCGGAAGAGGTGCGCGGTGAGCGCTGTCGTGGTCGACTTGCCGTTGGTCCCGGTGATCGCGACGAACGGCGCGCCCGGCGCGATGCTTTCGCGTTCGCGGCCGAACAGCTCGATGTCGCCGATGATCTCGACGCCGGCCGCGTGCGCCAGCGGCACGGTCCAGTGGGGGGTCGGGTGGGTCAGCGGCACGCCGGGCGCCAGCACCAGCGCGGCGAACGGCGACCAGTCGGCCTCGTGCAGGTCGACGATCGCGATCCCGGCCGCCGCGGCCTTGGTGCGCGAGGCCTCCTTGTCGTCCCAGGCGGCGACGTGGGCGCCGCCGGCGATCAGCGCGCGGGCCGCATCGAGGCCGGACGAGCCGAGGCCGAACAGGGCGACGGTCTTTCCGGCAAAGGCAGACAGCGGCGTCATCGCAGCTTGAGCGTCGACAGCCCGATCAGCGCCAGCGCGAAGGCGATGATCCAGAAGCGGATGACAATCTGCGGCTCAGACCAGCCGAGCTGCTCGAAATGGTGGTGGATCGGCGCCATCCGGAAGACGCGCTTGCCCGTGAGCTTGAAGCTCGTCACCTGCACGATCACCGACACCGCCTCGAGCACGAAGAGCCCGCCGACGATGACGAGCACGATCTCGTGCTTCACCGCCACCGCGATCGTGCCGAGTAGCCCTCCCAGGGCCAGGGATCCCGTGTCGCCCATGAAGATCTGCGCGGGCGGCGCGTTGAACCACAGGAAGCCCATGCCGGCGCCGATCAGTGCGCCGCAGACGATGGCGAGCTCGCCCGCCTCGATCACGAAATTAATGCCGAGATATTTCGCGAAGATCGCGTTGCCGACGAGATACGAGATGAAGCCGAACGCGCCGGCGGCGATGATGACCGGCACGATCGCGAGCCCGTCGAGCCCGTCGGTGAGATTGACCGCGTTGCCGGCGGCGACGATCACGAACGCGCCGACGAACGGGAACGCCCACCCGAGGTTGGCCACGTAGCCGTTGATGCCGGGGATCGCGAGGCTGCCTGCGTGCACGGTACCGCAGGCATACATGATGCTGCACGCGACGAGCGCGACGGCGCCCTCGATCGCGAGGCGCGAGCGGCCGGAGAAGCCGGCATGCGTCTGGCGCGTCACCTTCAGATAATCGTCGTAGAAGCCGACGAGACCGAAGCCGATCACGACGAGAAGCACCGTCCAGACGAAGTAATTGGACAGGTGCGCCCAGAGCAGCGTGGCGACGATGAGCCCGGCGAGGATCATCAGGCCGCCCATCGTCGGCGTGCCTTTCTTTGTCAGCAGGTGCGAAGCCGGGCCGTCCTCACGGATCGGTTGGCCCTTGCCCTGCTTGACGCGCAGCGCCGCGATGATGGCCGGCCCGAAGAAGAACACGAAGAGCAGCGCCGTGCCGACCGCGCCGCCGGTGCGGAAGGTGATGTAGCGGAATACGTTGAGCGGCCCCGTATGGGGCGTCAGGTCCGCGAGGTAGTAGAGCATCCGGCGGTCCTTATACGTGCGCCGGAGCGGCGGCGTGATGCTGCTTGAGCGCGGCGACGATGGGGGACAGGCGGCTGCCGTTGGAGCCCTTGACGACGACGACGTCGCCAGCGCGGACGATATCGAGCACGGCGGGCTGCAGCGCGGCGGCGTTCTCGCGCCACTCGACCGCGACTCGATCCTCGAGCGCGTCGGCAAGGGAGCGCATCATCGGGCCGGCGGCGAGCACCAGGTCGAAATGGTTCGAGGCGATCTCGTCGGCGAGTTCGGCGTGCAGCTCGCCCGAGCGTGTGCCGAGCTCGAGCATATCGCCGAGCACGGCGATCCGGCGCCCGTCGTCCGCCGGCCTCATCGTGCCGGCGAGGGAAAGCGCAGCCCGCATCGAGGCGGGGTTGGCGTTGTAGCTCTCGTCGATCAGCGTGATCGGGCCGTCCGGCGTCGCGATGGCGACGCGCTCGCCGCGGCCCTGCTGCGCCTGGAAGAAGGCGAGCGTCTGGGCCGCCTCCTGGAGGTCGGCACCGACGGCATGCGCGGCGAGCAGCACGGCGAGCGAATTCTCGGCGAGATGACGCCCCGGCGCGCCGAGACGGTAGGTAACGTCGCGCCCGACGACCATGGCGTGGATCGTCGAGTGGTCGGATCCCGGCACGAACTCGAGGATCCGCGCGTCAGCCGATTCGTGCGAACCGAAGGTCGAGACGAGGCCCGCTGGCGAGTGCCGCGCCGCTTCCTCGAGCCGCGCGAAATGCGGATTGTCGCGGTTGAGGATCGCGACGCCGCCCGGCTCGAGGCCGGAGAAGATCTCGGCCTTGGCGTCGGCGATCGCCTCGACCGAGGGGAAGAACTCGAGGTGCACCGGCGCCACGGTCGTGACGATCGCGATGTGCGGGCGCACCATCGCGGTCAGCGGCGTGATCTCGCCGGCGTGGTTCATGCCGATCTCGGAGATGCAGAAGCGCGTCGCCTTCGGCATCCGGGCGAGCGTCAGCGGCACGCCCCAATGATTGTTGTAGGAGGCGGCCGAGGCATGCACGGCGCCGGCCGGCGTCAGCGCGAGGCGCAGCGCCTCCTTCGTCGAGGTCTTGCCAACCGAACCGGTGATGGCGACGACCCGGGCGCCAGTGCGCGCGCGCGCCGCCTCGCCGAGGCCGACCATGCTGTCGAGCACGTCGTGCACGATGTAGAGCGGGCCGGCGCTGGCGAGGGCATCGGCGTGCGCCTCGTCGACCACGGCCGCGGCGGCGCCGGCGGCGAAGGCCTTCTGGACGTAATCGTGCCCGTCGGTCTGATCGCCCTTGATCGCGAAGAACAGGTCGCCCGGCTGCAACGTCCGCGTGTCGATGGAAATGCCGTTGACCGCAGGCGGCACGCCGGCCGCCATCTCACCGCCGACGCGCGCGCGGAGCGGGGCGACGAGGCCGAGGCCCGTCCACAGCGGTTCGTTCGCCTGCGTCATCGGGCGTGCTTCTGCAAAGCGAGGCGAGCGGCGTCAAGGTCGGAGAAGGGGAGCACGGTGCCGCCGACGATCTGCCCGGTCTCGTGGCCCTTGCCGGCGATGACAAGGACGTCCCCTTCCAGCAGCGCGTCGACGCCCTCCTCGATGGCCTTGGCGCGGTCGGCGATCTCGAACACGCGCGCGTTGCCGCCTTTGGTGCCGTCGAGGATCGCGCGGCGGATCGCCGCTGGCTCCTCGGAGCGCGGGTTGTCGTCGGTCACGATGACGATGTCGGCGAGCCGCGCGGCGATCTCGCCCATGATCGGGCGCTTGCCCTGGTCGCGGTCGCCGCCGCAGCCGAAGACGACGGTTAGCGTGTGCCTGGTCAGCGGGCGCAGGGTCTTGAGCACTTTGTCGAGCGCGTCTGGCTTGTGGGCGTAATCGACGAAGACTGGGGCCGTGCCGCGGCGGCCGACGAGTTGCAGCCGCCCCGGCGCGCCCTCGAGCGTACCGAGCGCCGCGAGCACCGCCTCGGTCTCGCCGCCTGTGGCGAGGCAGATCGCGGCCGCGACGAGGGCATTCTGGACCTGGAACTCGCCGGCGAGCGGCAGGCGCGCCTCGCGGCGGCGGCCGTCGACCTCGAGCGTGAGCACGGCCGCGAGGTCGTCGGGCCGGACGTCGACGAGGCGCAGGCGATGGCCCCTGCGGCCGACGTCGACGATATCGAGCTTATGGGCCCGGCAGACGGCGACGACCTTGTCCGCCATGTCGCTGTCGGCGTTGACGATCGCCGGCTTGCCCGCGGGCAGCAGTGTGTCGAACAGGCGCATCTTGGCGGCGAGATACGCGTCGATCGTGCCGTGATAGTCGAGGTGGTCGCGCGACAGGTTGGTGAAGGCCGCCGCGGCGAGCCGGACGCCGTCGAGGCGGCGCTGCTCGATCCCATGCGAGGAGGCCTCCATCGCGAGATGCGTGACGCCGTCGTCGGCGAGCCGGTCGAGGCTCTCGTGCAGGGCGATCGGGTCGGGCGTCGTCAGCGAGCCGTAGACGCTGCCGTTCGGCGCGACGATGCCGATCGTGCCGAGCGAGGCGGCCTGCAGGCCGAGATGCGCCCAGATCTGCCGGCAGAAGGCGGCGACCGAGGTCTTCCCGCTGGTCCCGGTGATGGCCGCGATGGTCTCGGGCTGCCCGGGATGGAAGGTGGCAGCTGCGCGCGCCAGCGCATGGCGCGCATCGTCGACCAGGATGCAGGCGACGCCGGGCGGCAGCGGTGTCCGCGGCTGATGGTCGGCGACGATCGCCACCGCGCCCCGCTCGACCGCCTGCGCGATAAAGCTCGCGCCGTCGGCCTTCGAGCCGGCGAGCGCGAAGAAGGCGTCGCCGGGCGCGACCTTGCGGCTGTCGGCCGTGAGGCCGGCGACCTCGATGCAGCCCAGCCCCGAGGGGCAGGCCGACTCAGGCAGCAGGGTCGCCAGACGTGTCAGTGGATACCTTCCGCTGTGTGGGCCGGGGTATTGGCGAAGCCGTACCCCATTCGCGCCAGCAGAGGAAAGGGCAGCTGCGGCAGGTTCAGCATCGGCGGCAGGCCGAGCAGCGGCGCGACGCGCTCGATGATCTTGCCGGTGACGTCGCCCGAGTTCCAGGCGGCGGTGTGGTAGCCGTACGTCCCCGGGATCGCCTGCGGCTCGTCCATCAGCGTCAGGAACAGGTACTTCGGCTTGTCGGCCGGCAGCACCGCCATGAAGGTGGTGAACACCTTGTCGTGATCGTAATGGCCGTGCACGAGCTTGTCGGCGGTGCCGGTCTTGCCGCCGATGAAATAGCCCGGAATATTGGCGTTGCGCGCCGAGCCGACCTCGGCGTTGAGCCGCATCACGTAGCGGATCGCCTCCGACACCTCGGGACGGATCACCCGCGGCGCGTTCGCCTGGGCGTCCTCGACGGAACGCTTCAGGAAGGTCGGCGTGACGAGCAGGCCGCCGTTGGCCAGGGCGCCGACCGCCATCAGGGATTGCAGGGGCGCGACGTTGATGCCCTGGCCGAACGCGATGGTGATCGTGTTCAGCATGCCCCAGTGCTTGGGGATCAGCGGCTCGGCGCTCTCCGGCAACTCGGTGCGCAGGCGCGTCAGCTGGCCCATCGAACGCAGGAAGTCCTGGTGGCCCTGGATGCCGACCATCATCGCGATCTTCGCCGCGCCGATGTTCGACGAGTGATAGAACACCTCCGGCACCGTCATCATCTTATGCTCGGCGTGGAAGTCGTGGATGGTGAAACGGCCGTATTGCAGCGAGTTGCGCGCGTCGATCACCGAGCGCAGCGTGATCTTGTTCGACTGCAGACCCATCGCGATCGTCAGCGCCTTGAAGGTCGAGCCCATCTCGTAGACGCCGACCGAGAGCCGGTTGATCCTGTTGGGATCGAGCGCGTCGGCCGGCTGGTTCGGGTCGAAGTCGGGCAGCGAGGCCATGGCGATGACCTCGCCGGTGTTGACGTCGAGGATCGCCGCGGCGCCGTTCTTGGCCTTGAACTTGGCGATGCCTTTCTCGAGCTCGTCGCGCACCGCGTAGGTGGCGCGCAGGTCGAGCGACGTCGTCACCGGCTTCAGGTCGTCGGCGGCGACCTTGAAGCCCATGCTGGTGAGGTCGGAGAGACCCTGCGTGTCGATGTACTTTTCGAGCCCAGAGATGCCGACGCCGTCGAGGTTGGCGTAGCCGAGCACGTGCGCGGCGATCGGCCCGTTGGGGTAGACGCGCTTGTTCTCGGGCAGGAAGCCGACGCCGGGAAGGCCGAGGTGGAACACCTCCTGCTGCTCCTTCTGCGTCACGGCGCGCTTCACCCAGACGAAGCCCTTGCGCGAGCCGAGCTTCTTGCGCAGCTCCGCGGCGTTGACGTCGGGCAGGGCGGCGGTGAGCAGCTCGACCGCCTCGTCCTTGTCGATGAGCCGGCGCGGCTCGGCGAAGATGCTCATCACCTTCACGTCGGTCGCCAGCACCTCGCCGTTGCGGTCGAGGATGTCGGGCCGCGCGGCGGCGACCTGATCTGAGGCCGAGCTGCGGACTTTGTCCTCCGCCAGCGGCTTCATCCCGAACATGACGAGCCGCCCTGCGATCACCATGAAGACGAGCGCGAAGGCGGCGGCGACGAACATCGTGCGGCGCGGCGTCTTGTCGAGCCGCGTCGCGAACAGGTTCTTGATGAAGGCGCGCAGGTTGAACTCCTGCGCCGTGCGGAGGCCGCGTTGCACGAGGCGTGCGGCGGAGCGCACCAGCCACGCGCCGATGTCTTTGGGCTGGATCGTCATCGCGGGGCCTTCTTGGTGGACGACGGGGTCGCGCTGTTGGCGGCGCTGTCACCGGGGGTCGCGGTCGTCTGCGAGAGGCCGAGATCCTCGAGCTTGCGGCCGATCGTATCGACGCTCGCGCCCTTCGCCGGCAGCTGCTCGACCTGCGCGATCTGGTTCAGCGCCATCGGCTGGAGGGGCAGCAGCTTGTCGGAGAGCGCCTGCACGCGCTCGGGCCGCGTCAGGTGGCCCCAATCGGCACGGAGCCGGCCGATCTGGTCCTGCTCCTTCTTGATCTCGGCCCTCAGGCTGGCGACCTGCTCGGCGTGGAAGATCGTCTGGTACTTGATTGAATAGGCGTAGATCGCCGAGCCGATCAGCGCGGCGATGGCAATGAAGTTGAGGATGCGGATCATCTGGGCTTCCCCGATCTCGGCGCGGCGCGATGCGGCAGGGTGGCGAGCTTCACGAGCTCCGGTTCGAGCGGAAGTGCGGGATTGTCGGTGCGCAAGCCTGTGCGGAGCTTGGCGGAGCGCGCGCGGGGATTGGACTTGGCCTCCGCCTCGCCCGGCACGATCGGCTGGCCCTTCGGCAGCGTGAAGCTCGGCAGGGTCGCCGCGGGCTCACCCGGCAGGCGGCGGCCCTTGGCCTCGCCACGGCCGGCGCGGCGCGCCAGGAACTGCTTGACGATGCGATCTTCCAGCGAGTGAAACGACACGATCGCGAGCCGGCCGCCCGGCTTCAGCATGCGCTCGGCCGCCGCGAGACCGTGGACCAGCTCGCCGAGCTCGTCGTTGACCGCGATGCGCAGCGCCTGGAACGTGCGCGTCGCCGGATGGATGTCGGTCGGCTTCGTGGGCACGAGGCGCGCCAGCAGCTCGGCCAGCTGCCGCGTCGAGGTGAAGGGCGTCGCCTCGCGGTCGTGCACGATGGCGCGGGCAATGCGGCGCGACTGCCGCTCCTCGCCGAAGTGATAGAGGATGTCGGCGAGCACCTCGTCGGAGGCCTCGGCCAGGATGTCGGCCGCGCTCGTCCCATGGTTTCCCATCCCGCCCATGTCCATGCGCATGTCGAGCGGGCCGTCCCTCATGAAGGAGAAGCCACGATCGGCCTGGTCGATCTGCATGGACGAGACGCCGACATCGAAGCAGATGCCGTCGAAGGGCCCCAGGTTTTCCGCAGCCGCGATCGCTGCCAGATCGGCGAAACGGCCCTCGACGAGGCGGAGACGATCCCCGAACTTATCCACAAGTTGCGCGCCGCCGGCGATTGCCGTCGGGTCCCGATCGAGCGCCAGGACCCGGGTTTCCGGCCGCGCGAGGATTGCTGCTGTGTAGCCGCCGGCGCCGAAGGTGCCGTCGAGGAAGAGGCCGCCCGAATCAGCGGATGGCAGCAGCGCTGCGAGGACCTCCTCGCGGAGCACGGGAATGTGCCGGGCTGGTCCGCCAGCGGCACCCTGATCCTCCGGACCCTGGTCGCCGCCGCCCGTCATTC
Source organism: Beijerinckiaceae bacterium (assembly GCA_965277735.1). Lineage (GTDB taxonomy): Bacteria > Pseudomonadota > Alphaproteobacteria > Rhizobiales > Beijerinckiaceae > RH-AL1. Next base: position 418,632 of record CBDIDO010000002.1, on the reverse strand, counting down.
CCGTGCTCCAGGAGGCCGCGGCAAGGGTGCCGCGTATCCGGAGCCCAATTCCTGCCGGACCTCGCGCAATCGAAGCTTGGCCTCTTCGAAGCGCGCGCGGAACCGGCTGGGCTCCCAGATCTGGAACTTCATCCCCTGGCCGACGAAGGTCACCTCGGTGGTGATCCCTGCCGTCGCCCTGACCATCTCCGAAAGGACCACACGGCCCTCGGCGTCGATCTTCAGGACCTCGCTCGCGCCGTAGAGCGCGACCGAGAGGGTCTCCCATTGGTCCGAATAGGGGGAATAGCGGGCCAGCACGTCGTCGATGGCCTGCTTCAAGGCGTTGCCGCCACAGTCCACCGCTGCCGTGTCGAGCGAGGGGTAGAGAAAGAGCCCCTCGTGGCCGTCCCGCGCCAGAATCGCTCTGAACGAGGCCGGGATCGAGACCCGGCCCTTCGCATCGAGGCGATTCGAGAAATTCGAGACGAACCGGTCCACGCCACACACCCCCATCCGTCGAGCCGCCGGATCGCGCGAGCGGGCCGCGCGCGGCGGCACCGATCAGGTCGAGTGGGGCCCGAGACGGGATGATTTGGGATAGCATGGGATATCGTGGGAAGCAACGCGCGCAAGGGAGGCGATGCACAGGCGCACGCCCCCGCGAGCATTAGGCCGCATTAGGGTTAATGGGCCGTTGCAGGAGGGGTGTTGATAATGGTTCGTGGTGCTTGTATGTAGGAACGTGCCTACAAACGGACTGTAAGCGATGCTGACGATCTCGAGCCGCGTGTTCAATCAGGACACAGGCCGCGCGAAAAAGGCTGCCGCAGACGGGCCAGTCACAATCACCGATCGTGGGTTGCCGGCCTATGTTTTATTGACCCATGCAGCATATCAAAAACTGATCGATGGCGGTCCTACACTCGGTGACGCGCTTTACAGGCCCGGCGTTGCCGACATCGATTTGGAGTCGGAGTTGCCGTCCCGCACAGGCGACTTCTCGCGCGATGTCGATCTCTCCTGATGTTTCTGTTGGACACGAACGTAATTTCTGAAACCAGAAAAACGCGTACGACAAAGATTGATGGAAACGTTGAAGCTTGGTGGGCACGAGCGAAACTCAGGCACTTTTTCATATCAGTCGTAACGCTGTTCGAAATCGAAGAAGGCGTTCTACGGATCGCGCGGCGCGACGCCGTGCAAGGTGACGTCTTGAGAGGCTGGCTGGAGCAGCAGGTTTTGCCCTCCTTTGAAGATCGGCTTTTGCCTGTCACACCCGCAATCGCGCGCGCATGCGCTGCCTTGCAGGTGCCCGACAAACGGCAATTGACCGATGCGCTCATCGCCGCCACTGCGCGTGTTCATGGTTTGAAGGTCGTGACGCGCAACGTCACCCACTTCGAGGGTATCGGAGTGGAGGTCATCAACCCCTGGCTTCGTGCACCGTGATGCAGACCTGAAAGCCTTCCCGCCCGCCCGCATCGTCTGCCTTACCGAGGAGACGGTGGAGACGCTGTACCTCCTAGGCGAGGAGGATCGCATCGTCGGCGTCACCGGCTACGCGGTGCGGCCGGCGCGCGTGCGGCAGGAGAAGCCACGCGTGGGCGCCTTCGTCAGCGCCGACGTGCCGAAGATCCTGGCGCTGGCGCCGGACCTCGTCCTCACCTTCTCCGATATCCAGGCGGAGATTGCCGCGGCGTTGATCCGCGAGGGCATCGCGGTGCACGCGTTCAACCAGCGCACGATCGCCGGCATCCTGGCGATGATCCGCACGCTCGGCGCGCTGGTCGGCGCCGCCGACAAGGCCGAGGCGCTGGCGCAGGGCTACGAACGGCGGCTTGCCGACGTCGCGGCGTCGGTCGACGCCGGCCGCCCGAAGCCAAAAGTCTATTTCGAGGAATGGGACGAGCCGCTGATCTCCGGCATCGGCTGGGTGTCGGAGCTGATCGAGATCGCCGGCGGGATTGACGTGTTTTCGCAACTGCGCCGGCGGCAGGCCGCAAAGGACCGCATCGTCGCGCCGGAGGCGGTGATCGCGGCGGCGCCGGATCTGATCCTCGCCTCGTGGTGCGGCAAGAAGGTCGTGGCCGACAAGATCGCCGCGCGGCCGGAGTGGGACATGATCCCCGCCGTGCGCGCGGGCCGCATCGTCGAGATCAAGTCGCCGCTGATCCTGCAGCCGGGGCCCGCAGCGCTGACCGACGGGCTCGATGCGATCGTGGTGGCGCTGGGCGCCTTCCGAGGCTAGCTCCGCGCCGCCTTCGCCATGTCGACCAGCACCTTGCGCAGATCGCCCGGATGCATGATCGGCGTCGCGAACGGGATGCGCGCGGTGAGGTCGCCGCAGGCGAGGTCCATGCCGTCGGGATCGATTCCGGTGGCGAGCCAGTCGCCCTTTGGTTTGCCGGCGATCTTCTGGGCATAGAGCGCGAGCGCGTCGCGGTGGTCGGCGTTCATGTGGGCGACGGCGCCATCCTCGGCCGCAAGCAGCGTGTCGGCACCGGCAAGCGGGGTGAGCAGCCGGCTGCCCGGGAAGCGCGCGGCGCGCGCGAAGCCGCCGTTGAGATGCACCTGCTCGACGGCGATCCGCCAGAACGAGAAATCGGCGAAATCGGCATAGAGCTCGGCCTTGGGATGACGCGCGAGGAAGCGCCCGCGCACCGCTCTGCGCGCCTCGCGCTCGACGACCTTCTCGGCGGTGCCGGTGAGCGTGAGGCGCGGATGGGCCAGCGGGTCCCCCTCGCCCGTCTCGGCGAGCAGCAGCGACACGCGCGGGTCCTTGTCCATGTGGCGCGTGTGCGAGGAGAGCTGCGAGACGAGGATCAGCGGCGCGCCGGCCGGATCGGTCGCGACCGTCACCAGCGAGGCGAACGGGTCGCCCGACCCGTTGAGGGTCGCCAGGGTGCCGGCGCGGGTGCCGCGGAGGAGGCGCTTGGCTTCGGCCAGCGCGTCGAACGCCGGTTGATCGGACGCCCCCTGGACATCGCTCATGCGGGTCGATCCTTGAAAGGTGTAGGCGTGGCGCGCGGTTCGCGCACGGTGAGGCCAAAGACGAGGCCGTAAACGAAGGCAAGCGTGGCGATGCCGGCGGCATGGAGACGCGGATCGTGGATGACGAACCCGAGCAGGGTCGGCACCAGCATCGCGACGATCGGCGCGGCCCCCACGACGAGAAGATCGGCGCCGACGAGGGCGAGTAGCCGATCGAGCGGAACGAGGAGAAGCGCGACGATTGCGAGCGCCGGCAGCGTGTAGGTCAGGTAGAGGCTCGGCAGCAGGAGAAGCGACTTGGTCGCCAAGTCGCCGGGATCGCCACCCTGATTGGCGCCGAGATAGATCGCTGCCGCCTGCCAGATCAGCGGGGCCAGAACGAGCGTGACGACGACGCGGAGCCAGAGGCGCAAACGAGTTCTCCTCGCCCCCGCAGGAACAGATCGCCGCGGCACCTGTCAATCTTCGCCGAAGGGCCGGCCCGGTTACTTGCAGTACTTGCTGTCGCCGTGCGCGCCGCGCACCTCGAGGTCGAAGTGCCAGTGCGTGCGGTGGTAGGAATCCGAGCCGGGGCCGAGCACGGTGTGGAAATAGCCGCAGGCGCCGGCGCGCGCCGCGGTCTCGAAGGCCGTCTCGGCTTCGGTATTCGGCGTGCCGACCTCGATCATCCGCCCGTCGGCGAGCTTGAGCCGGGCGATGTCGATCGCCAGCCCCTGGCCGTGCGCCGAGAGCTTGGCGCCGAAGATGTGGTCGCGCGAGCGGCACTCGAGGCCGGGGCCCGTCCATACCGCGACGACCGACGCGCCGAACGTGCCCTTGGCGAGCGGCGACAGCATGTCGCGCACGTAGGACGAGAACGAGTCCGCGGTGACGCAGGCGATCGTCGGATGCTCGGGGAAGCTGACCTTGGCGCCGTCCGGCATGGTGACGTCGTTGAGATGCACGGGCTCGACGACCGTGCAGCGCGCGTCGGGCTGCGGCCCGATATTTGTCGTCTCGATGCCGACCTTCTGCGACACGAGCCGCGTGGGGCATTGCGGGTCGTCTTCCGGCGAGCGCGGCGTGAAGGCGGTTGTCGCGCCGCTCGGCGCCACCGCCGGTTTGGTCGGCTTGCCTGGTTCGTTTTTGCCGGGCGCCGGCGGGACGGCGAGGTCGGCAGGCTTCGGCGGCGGCGTCGGCGGCAGGGTGGGCCCCACGGGCAGGGGCGCCTGAGGCGGGGCCGGAGGCATCACGATCTGTGGAGGGGGTGCCGCGGGCGGTGGCGCAGCCTGTTGCGGCAACGGTTGGAGATCGGCTGGCTTTGGGGGCGGCAGGGGAATGGCGTCGCTCGGCTGCGCGGCCTGCGGTGTCGGGGTTGGTTGCTGCGCGGCAGGCGGCGCGCTCGGTGTCTTGACCGAAGGCGCCGCGACCTCGGGCGACTTGGCGGCAGGAGATACCTCGGCGGGCTTTGCAGGAGCCTCAGCTGGCTTGGCCGGCGGCTCGAACTTCGACGGCGGCGCTTCGGGCGCCTTTGGCATCTCGGTCGGCGCAGGCGCCTGGGCCTCCGGTTTCGGCACGGGATCGTCGGGGAAATGCGGACGCGGCACGGGCAGCGGGATGTCCCGCTGGGTCAGCGGCGGCGCCGGCCGACGGCGCAGGCGATAGGCGGGGCGCGAGGCCAGCGGCGGGCCACCGAACAGGAAATCGAGCGGCGCTGCGCCGCCCTCGCTGATCCCGCCTGCACCCATCCCGGCCGCGAGCGCCAGTGCGCCGCGGAGGGTGCGGAGGCCGGACGAACCGAGGTGACGCATGGGGCCTCGCTGTCAGGGCCTCGCCAGTGATTCCCTGCCCGGATCATAGCCCACAACGAAGCGCGAACCATACGGGGGAACATCGCTTGAACACCCCCTGGAAGGGGCCATATTGGTGAATGCGGCGAAAGCCGTGGGAGCGCCTTCGGGGCTCTCTAGGAAACGAAGGCCGGAAGGCTTCGACAAGGTTCGTCAATGTCCCGCATGCCGCCTCTGGGCACCCCGTTTCTCCTGGGGTTCGACGAGATCGAGCGCGCACTCGAACGTGTCGCGCGATCGACGCCCGAGGGCTATCCGCCCTGTAACATCGAGCGGATCGCCCGCACCGAGAGCGCCCCCGAAACGCTCAGGATCACGCTCGCCGTCGCCGGTTTCACCCGCGACGACCTCGAGATCCTGGTCGAGGACGGGCAGCTTCTCGTCAGGGGCCGGCAGGTCGACGACAAGGAGCGCGTCTATCTGCACCGCGGCATCGCCGCGCGGCAGTTCCAACGTGTCTTCCTTCTCGCCGACGGCATGCAGGTCGCGAGCGCGGATCTCGTCAACGGGCTTCTGTCCATCGATCTGCACCGGCCCGAGCCCCAGCGGCGCGGACGGGTGATCGGCATCAACGTGCGCGACTAGGTCGGCACAGGTCCGCGGGCCCTCGCGGCCGCGGCGAGAGAGGATGAGCATCATGTTGAACGTCCCACAGAGACTTCCGGGGAGCCCGCTCCTGACCGAGGAGCAGCTCGAGCATCTCGGCGAGGGGCTCGTCGCCTATCTGAAGCCGGTCCGCACCGAGGATCTGGGCGCAATCTTCGCGGAGATGCCGGAGGGCATCGAGCCGGGGATGCAGCTCTTCGCGCTGCTCGGCGCCAGCGGCAAGCCGCTCGTCCTCACGGATTCGCGCGACGCCGCGCTCGCCAACGCCATGGAGAACGAGCTCCACATGGTGAGCGTGCACTAGAGGTTTGCAAAGCGGGCGGCGCCAAGGTGCGCAATCACCGCGCCGCCTTGCCGCGCTCGCCGCGCTGGTCTATAGGCTCGCGCCAGCGCGCGGCTTGGTTTGAACCGTTTTGGCTCGACCATGGCAGCGATAACGACCCCCAGACATCCGAGCGAGACGATGAAATCCGATATCCACCCGTCCTATCACATGATCAAGGTCGTGATGACCGACGGCACGGAGTTCACGACGCGCTCCACCTACGGGTCGGAGGGCGACACGATGCAGCTCGACATCGACCCGAACACGCATCCGGCGTGGACCGGCGGCTCGCAGCAGCTGCTCGACCGCGGCGGCCGTTTGTCGCGATTCAACTCGCGGTTCGGCGCCATCGGCCAGGTCAACAAGAAGTAGCCGACAGGCGATCAGGCTCCGTCGCCGAGACGGAACTGCCAGACCCTTCCTCTGTCGGTGGATCAGGGCGCGAAACTTTGCGTGGCCTTAGCCATTGGTCGGAGCCTAAAGGCGTCAACGCCTGGCTCCAACGAGAGGAAACGTCATGCTGAAGAAGCTGTCTGTCGCCGCGCTCGTCGCCGCGATGTCCGTCGCGTCCTTGCCGACGATGATCTCTGTCGCCCAGGCCCAGGGCGGCGCCAACGAGCCGCCGACGGCTCCCGATCCGAGCGACGCCATGAAGGGCGGCGACGCGTCGAAGGGGAGCATGTCGAAGGGCGACTCGATGTCGTCGAAGTCTTCGATGCAGAAGATGAAGAAGCACAAGATGAAGCATCACATGTGATCTTCGCCCGAATTTCGGGTGCAAAGGCCCCGGCGCTCCAGCGCTTGGGCCTTTTTCTTGTGCCCAAGGGTGAGGCAGATTGGCAAGGAGGGGCACGATGACGATCGCGGAGGCGACGCCACGAGAGACCTTCTATCACGGCACCCGCGCCGACCTGCGGCCGGGGGATTTCATCGCTGTCGGCCACGGGTCCAACTTCGGCAACGGGAAGCCCCGGTCCTGGGTCTATTTCGCGGCTACGCTGGATGCCGCAATCTGGGGTGCCGAACTGGCGGTCGGTGCCGGGCGCGAGCGCATCTACGTGGTCGAGCCGACCGGCCCATTCGTCGACGACCCCAACCTCACCGACAAGAAATTCCCCGGAAACCCGACAAAGTCCTACCGGTCGCGCGCGCCGCTGCGGATCGTCGGCGAGGTCCTGGAATGGGAAGGCCATGCCCCGCAGCGATTGACGGACATGAAGGACATGGTCGAGCGCCGCAGGCGAGACGGCGACGACAGCATCATCGACTGAGGCAGGACCCCGCTTGCTCGATCCCTAACGCAGCGGCGGCCGATAATCTCTCGAAGGCCCGGCCGGGTCTCTTTGTTTGTGGGGCCGCCCTATAGCGGCGAGCCGAACAGTTTTTCGACCAGCGAACGATCGTGCCCGGCCTCGGCGCGGCGCGACGGTGCGTTGTCCGGCGGATCGTCGTCGAGCGGCGCGCCGCGCTCGGCCCGCTCGCGTGGCAGCGATTGGGGCGGGCGCGGCGGGTTCATCTCGTCGTACGCGTCGTGCACGCGGCCCGACGGGCGCGGCCCCTGCGCCACGGGCGCGTCCTGGCCGATATGCGGCAGCGGGATGCCGAACAGGCTCGACGGCAGGCCGGTCTCGGGCTCGGATGACGGCTCCGGCACCGGGGCGGCGTGCGCGGTGCCGAAGGGCAGCGGCATCGGCGGCTCGCCGGCCAGCGCCGTCTTCATGAAGCGCGACCAGATCTCGACCGGCAGCGTGCCGCCCGACGCTTTCTTGGTCGGCGAGGAATCGTCGTTGCCGAGCCAGACGCCGGCGACGAGGCGGCCCGTGTAGCCGACGAACCAGGCGTCGCGGTAATCCTGGCTGGTGCCGGTCTTGCCGGCGGCCTGCCAGCCGTCGAGCTGGCCCTTGCGCGCGGTGCCGGTCAGCAGCGTCTCGGTCATCATCGTGTTCATGAACGCAACGTCGTGCGGCGCGATCACGCGGCCGTTGTTGCCGGGCCGGCGCTGGTAGAGCATGCGGCCGCCGGTCGTGCGGATGCGCAGGATCGCATGCGGCTGCACGCCGATGCCGCCATTGGCGAACGGCACGTAGGCGGTGACGAGCTCGAGCGGCGACACCTCCGAGGTGCCGAGCGCAATCGAGGCGTTGGGATTGAGGTCGGAGCCGATGCCGAGCCGATGGGCGACCGCGACGACGTTCTTCGGCCCCGCCTCGAGGCAGACGCGCACCGCCACCGTGTTCAGCGACATCGACAGCGCCTTGGTCAGCGTCACCGGGCCGAGATAGGCGTGGCTGTAGTTCTCCGGCCGCCAGCCGTGCACGTCGATCGGCGCGTCGGTGCGCACGGTCTCGGGCGTCAGGCCCTTCTCGACGCCGGCGAGATAGACGAAGGGCTTGAACGCCGAACCGGGCTGGCGCTTGGCGGCGACGGCGCGGTCGAACTGGCTCGCGGCATAGTCGCGGCCGCCGATCAGCGCGCGGATCGCGCCGTCGGGCGCCATCGCGACGAGCGCGCCCTGGCTGACGCCGAACTTGCCGCCTTTCTTGGCCAGCACGTCGTCGAGCGCGTGCTCGCCGTCGTTCTGCAGCGCGCGGTCGATCGAGGTGTCGACGACGATGTCCTCGTCGACCGCGCCGATTACGTCGTCTAGGACATCGACGACGTAGTCGGCCGCATAATTGATCGAGCCGGTGCCGGGCGGCCGCACCACGCGGGCCGGGTCGGCCAGCGCGAGCTTGGCCTGGCCCTCGGTGATGTAGCCCTCCTCGCGCATCGCCGCGATCACCTGCGCCGCGCGCGCCGTCGCCGCCTCGATGTTGCGGTTCGGCGCCAGCTTGGTCGGCGCCTTCATCAGCCCGGCCAGCATCGCCGCCTGCTGCACCGTGACGTTGCGCGCGTCGGTGTTGAAGTACTTGTGCGCCGCCGCCTCGACGCCGAAGGCGCCCGAGCCGAAATAGACGCGGTTGAGATAGAGTTCGAGGATCTGGGTCTTCGAGAACTTGTGCTCGAGCCAGACGGCGAGGATCGCCTCCTGGATCTTGCGCGACAGGCTGCGCTCCTGCGTCAGGAAGATGTTCTTGGCGAGCTGCTGCGTCAGCGTCGAGCCGCCCTGCATCGAGCGGTGCAGCACGACGTCGGAGAAGATCGCGCGCACGATGCCGACGGGGTCGATGCCCCAGTGCGTGTAGAAGCGCCGATCCTCGATCGCGACGAAGGCGTGCGGCAGGTAGGTCGGCAGCTCGGCGAGGTGCACGGCGGCGCCGCCGGTGTCGCCGCGGTTGGCGAGCAGCGTGCCGTCGGAGGCCATGATGGCGATGTTGGGCGGTCGCTTCGGCACCGCGATCTGGTCGATCGGCGGCAGCTTGGCCGCCTCGTAGCCGATCACGAGGGCGCCGGCGACGCCGGCCCAGATGCCGATCATGAGGGCAGTCGAGAAAAGGCCGCCGAAGATCGAGGAGCGGCGGCGCCGCTTCTTGCGTTTGGCGCGCTCGCGTCCGGCCGCGCCCCGCTCGGCGCGCTCCTCCGCCTCGTAGTCGCGCCCGAAGCGCGGCTCGCGTCGCTCCTGTGTTCCGCGCCGCTTGGCCATGTACGCCGTTACGCCCCCGTCGACTCAAAAAGAGCCGGAGGCCGTCGACGTTAAGGGCTCGCGCTTAAATCCCGGTAAAATGCGATCGACCGGCCTAATGCTTGGTGGCGATCGCCGCGATGCGGTCGGCGAGCCCGGCGGCCTTGCGCGGGGCGACGTCGTTGGCCGGTGTCGGACGCGGGGTGGTGCGGCGATCGGTGAGCGCGAAGCCGGCGTGGCCCTCGCGATACCAGATCAGCTGCGCCGCCCGCAGCGGGCCGTTCGAGACGGCGAGGCTGACGTTCTGCGGCACGACGACGTCGCCCGGGATGGCAAGCCGCGCGCCGGCCTCGCTGAGGTTGCGGACGGTGCACTCGAGCTGCCAGCCGTTGAGCTTGGCGATCTCGATACGGCCGGCGAGAAATGTGCGACGGCGGGAATGCTGTCGACGTTCGGTCATGCTTGCCTCTGAAAATAATGATCGAATTGTCGCTGCAATGTACACTCCCTCTTTCTCGAGGGAAGAGGCTGGGCGGAAGACCTCTTTATTAAGGCTAACCGCGAAAGTGAGCGCGGCTTGGACCCTTCGCGCGCGTCAGGCGAACAGCGCCACCGCCTGTCGCCCCACCGCGAGGCGGCGCCCGTCCTCGGCCCACAGCTCCATCGCCTGCAGCGAGAGACCGTGCGCGGCCTGCTCGCTGGTCGAGCGCAGGAGGTGCCAGCCCGTGGCGGGGATCGGGTGGAAGAGGTCGATCGACCAGGTCATCGTGCTGACCGGGGCCTGCCGCGAGAAGGCGGCCATCGCCGCCGGCGGCAGGCTGTCGGCGAGCGCGAGCAGGGCGATCACCGGGTCGACCCCGATCGCGTCGCGGTGGCGCACCCACACGTCGAACGCCGGCCGCGCCGCGCGCGACAGGATCGGCGTGCCGGCCGCGAGCCGGACCTCGAAATTCTGGAAGAAGGTCGGCCGCGGCGCCTCGTCCGGGAACAGCGACGCGCAGGCGGCGGCCGCCGGCACGGACGGCATCTCGGTGACGTCGTGCGCCACCTCGCTCTCGCGGTCCGCCCCATAGAGCAGCAGCGCCCGGGCGGCCGTTCCGGCCTCGCCGACCGCGTCGACGCCGACGAAGGTGGCCGAGCGCCCGCGCCGCAGCACCGTCGGGGCGAACCGGATCGTCCCGCTCCCCGGCCCGACGAAGGCGAGCTGCGCCGAACGCAGCGGCGCGAGATCGGGGATCGCGCGCGTCGCCGCCGCGGCGCAGAGCGCGGCCGTGATGCCGCCGTAGAGCGTGCGCCCCTGCGACCAGGCCGCCGGCGCCTCGATGGAGAGGGCGCCGTCGTGGGCGACGAGGCTTTCGACGACTGCGTTCAGGCTCTGCATCCGCCTAGGGTGCGACATCGCGCCGGGCGGGACAATGCTGGCGAAAGAATGGGCTGCCTCAAGCCCCCTGCGCGTCGGCCAGTTCGGCCAGCTCGTAGAGCGTCACCGCGCTGCCGACGAACCGCGCCATCCGCGCCCGCCCGGTGCGCGTCGAGCCGACGTCCAGGTTGAGCCGGTGCCGCGCGATCGCCCCGGCCGGCGAAAGCTCGAGCCCGTCGTGCGGCGAATGGCCGTGGCAGATGAAGAGGCCGTGGTGGCGCGCGGCCCGCAGGAACGGGCCGCGGATCCACGCCCAGTGCTCCTCCTCGCGCAGCGAGTTGAAATCATGCGACCAGGCGGTCGCCAGAAACACGTCCGGCGGGATGCGCGGCGAGAGGCCCGCGTGGACGAACACGACGTCGCCGCTGCGCCAATGCGAGCGCAGGCCGCTCAGGAGGGCGAGGCGCGGCCCCAGCGCGTCGCAGACCCGCGCCGGGCTGTGACCCTGCAGCCAATCCGCGCCGAACAGCTCGCGCAGCACGGCATCGCCGCCGTTGTCGATCCACAGGTTGTAGGCCTGCGCGTGGTGCCAGCCGTCGCCTGCGAGCGCATAGAGCAGCATCTGCTCGTGGTTGCCCATCAGGCCGATCGCGGCATCGGCCGCGGCCAGGCGCGAGGCGTCGGCCATCAGGTCGAGCGTCGACAGGGTGCGCGGGCCGCGGTCGATCATGTCGCCGAGCTGCACGATCGTGCGCCGCGCCGCCTGGCGCGGCAGCGCCCCGGCGTGGTCGAGCAGGGCGGCGAGCAGCAGCGCCCCGCCGTGGATGTCGCCGATGGCGAAGATCTCCTCGCCGGGCTCCACGGCGTGCGGAAGGGCGAAGGTCGCCTCGCTGATCATCGGACCTGCTGTCTCCGTGGCTTTGTCCCCAAACCCCACCTTGCGCTTCCCGTGCCGTCACGCCACAGTCGCCGGCCCAGAAGCTTAGCGAGCGGGCGTAGGATCAGCGCGACATGAAAGTTACCCTCGAAAGAGCCACGCTGCTCAAGTCGCTCGGCCACGTGCATCGTGTCGTCGAGCGGCGCAATACGATCCCGATCCTGTCCAACGTGCTGCTGCGCGCCGACGGCCAATCGCTGACCCTGAAGGCGACCGACCTCGACCTCGAGGTGACCGAGATCGTCGCCGCCGAGGTCGGCGCCAAGGGCGCGACGACGCTGCCCGCCCACATCCTGCACGACATCGTCCGCAAGTTCCCGGACGGCGCGCAGGTCTCGCTCGAGACGGCCGGCGATGCCGGCCAGCTCACGCTGCGCTCGGGCCGCTCCCGCTTCAACCTGCAGGCGCTGCCCGAGGCCGACTTCCCCGACCTCACGGCGGGCGAGATGAGCCACGCCTTCACGATCCCCGCCGGCGACCTGCGCAAGCTGATCGACAAGACGCAATTCGCGATCTCCAACGAGGAGACGCGCTATTATCTGAACGGCATCTACATCCACACGATCGATGTCGAGGGCGCGACGATGCTGCGCGCGGTCGCCACCGACGGTCACCGCCTCGCCCGGGTCGAGATGCCGGCCCCCTCGGGCGCCGCCGGCATGCCGGGCATCATCGTGCCGCGCAAGACCGTGGCCGAGGTGCAGCGCCTCGCCGAGGCGGGCGCCGACGAGGTCAAGGTCGAGGTCTCGACCGCCAAGATCCGCTTCACCTTCGGCGACGTGGTGCTCACCTCCAAGCTCATCGACGGCACCTTCCCGGACTACCTGCGCGTGATCCCGAGCGGCAACGACAAGCGGCTCATCGTCGATCGCGCCCCCTTCGCCGCCGCTGTCGACCGCGTCTCGACGATCTCGTCCGAGCGCGGCCGCGCCGTGAAGCTCGCCGTCGCCGACGGCAAGCTGACGCTCTCGGTGACGAACCCCGATTCCGGCTCCGCCGTCGAGGAGCTGGAGGTCGACTACGATGCCGCGCCGATCGATATCGGCTTCAATGCCCGCTACCTCCTCGACATCACCTCGCAGATCGAGTCCGACACCGCTTTGTTCAAGATGGCCGACCCCGGCTCGCCGACCCTCGTGCTCGACCGCGACGGCGCCTCGGCCCTCTACGTGCTGATGCCGATGCGGGTGTAGCCGCCCTGTCTTGCCGCTCGGCCCATCTCAGGTAATATAACCGGTACCTCGTGCCGTGTCCATCCCGGCCTTTTCGCAGGGGCCGCGACGGGCGCGTGTCGCGGCGCGTCGACACCGGATCGCGGCCGTGTCGCGGTCCCGCGACCCCGGCGTGGGGCCCTGTCGCGGAACCGCGACGCCGGTGTGCGGCACGTCGCGGTTCCGCGACACGACGTTGCCGATGTCGCCGAACCACGACATTGCGGGGCTCGGGGTGTCCGATTGCGGAATTGGGGCTGCGGCGTCCGCCGGTCGCGTGCTGCGCGAAGGTCCGAGGTTACTTCCCGGTTCGTCATGCCCGGCCCTGTGCCGGGCCTCCACGCCGCGCCACTGCGGTCGTCGCGGACGCATTGCCGCGATGTCCGGCGTGGATGGCCGGGACAAGCCCGGCCACGACGGAGGTAGGAGATCAAACCTACCGCCGAGGTTTCTACGCAGGCAGCTGCATCTGCTTGCGCAGGCTCTTGTCGAAGGCCGATGCGGGAACGAAGCGACGGAGCAGGGCGAGGCGACCGACGCCCTTGCCGGAGGTGTAGCGCCGATCAGGGTGCTTCGCGGTGGCGGCGCGCACGATGGTCTGGGCGACGGACTCCGACGTGTCGGCGGTCTTCATGCTGGCGGCGATCATCTGGGCCGCATTTTTGCGCGCGGCGGCGTAGACGGCCAGAGGCGCGTCGGGCGCGCCCATCGATTGCTCGAAGGAGGATTTCGTGAAGCCCGGCTCGATCAGGACGACACGGATTCCGAAGCCGCGAACCTCGTGATCCAACGATTCGGAATAGCCTTCGATCGCGTGTTTCGTCGCGGCGTAATGGGCGCTGAACGGCGCCGGGATCAGGCCGAGGATCGAGCTCAGGTTGATGATGCGACCCGCGCCCTGCCGGCGCATGAGGGGCAGCACCGCGTTGATCATGCGCACGGTGCCGTAGACGTTGGTGTCGAACAGCGCGTGAAGCTGTGCGATCGAGCTTTCCTCCGCGCCGGCGAGGATGCCGGCGCCCGCGTTGTTGATCAGCAGATCGAGCCGGCCGGCCTTTTCTTGAACATGCGCGACGGCGGCGGCCACGGATTCGTCCGACGTGACGTCGCAGCGGACCATCTGAATTCCGTCGACGACGCTGCCGGTCTCGACCTTTCGGCTCGTGCCGAACACGCGGTAGCCGGCCTTCATCAACGCAAGCGAGGTGGCTTGCCCGATGCCGGCGGACGCGCCGGTGACAAAAGCGACGTTGCCGCTGACCGGCGTGTTGTCTGTCGTGCTCATGTGGCCTTCGATGGTTTGTGATAGAACTGTATGCGTAGTTCTGATGACGATCGTCATCTTATTTGATTATTGATGACGATTGTCATATGCATTGTCAAGGACGTTTCGCGCGGAGATCGCAATGAGGGTCAGCAAGGAACAGGCGGCGGCGAATCGCGACCGCATCGTCGCGGTCGCCAGCCGGCTGCTGCGCGAGCGCGGCGTCGACGGCGTCGGGATCGACGGTCTGATGCAGGCGGCTGGGCTGACCCACGGCGGCTTCTACAAGAACTTCGCCTCGAAGGACGCGCTGGTCGCCGAGGCCTGCGCGCGCGCGATGGTCGACAATTCCGCGATGGGTACGTCTGCGCCGGAGCAGGCGCCGCAAGAGGTCCTGGAAGCCTGGGTGAAGAGCTATTTGTCAACGGCGCATTGCGACGCGATCGGGGAGGGCTGCGCCTTCGCGGCTCTCGCCGCCGACGCCGGCCGACGGCAGGGGCCCATCCGCCATGCGTTCACGACCGGGCTCGAGGTTTGGATCGAGCGCCTGGAGCGCCTGTTTCCGGGCCGGCCGGCGGCGCGTCGGGCCCGTGCGCTCACGTCGATGGCGGCGGCCGTCGGCGCCGTTCTGCTCGCGCGCGCCACCGATGACGAAGCGATGCGCGCCGAGCTGCTGTCGGCGACGGCCGCCATGATCCTGGGGTCGAAAAGCAACGCCTGAGGCTGCGGGTGCCTCGGACATCTGCGCGGGCGCGCGAGGTTCGTTTGCGCAATCGTGGCAGGCGCGCCGCGGCAGCCGATCGCGCGCTGGGCAGTTGAACGGATACATGACGGACCGGAGGAGGGCGCCTCATGTCACCGACCCCAAGAATCCAGCTGCCGCGGAAACCCGAGCTGCCGCCGCGCGACGCGCTGGCGAAGCCGATCGTCACGATGATCGAGCTCGGCGGCTATGTCCGCGCGATCCGCGCCGGCCTCGCGATCCGCCAGGCCGAGCTCGCCGCGCGGGCCGGCGTCTCCAGGCAATGGCTCGTCGCGCTCGAGCAGGGCCGGCCGACCTGCGAAGCCGGCAAGGTGTTGCGCATTCTGGAGACGCTGGGCTTCGAGATCGTCGTCACCCCCTACCACCCGCCGCCACCCTGGATGCTGCGCGCCAGCGCCGCCGCGCAGGCCAACGCCGACGCCAAGCGGCGCGCGCGCCAAGCGCGCCAAACCACGCGCCGCACCACGCGCCGCGCGCGGGCACGCACCCTGGCGCAGTCGCGCAACGAGGTGTGGGGACGGCCGCGTATCGAGTGAAATCGCTACCATGTTGTTCTTGAAGGGCTGCTCGCGCGAGCGGTATCCTTCGCTATGGCGATGATCTAAGATGGTCGTGGAAGCTGGCACCCGCCGGTGGGGTCCAACCGAGGTCAGCCGTGTCCGCGCCATGGGTCATCGACGAAGACAGGCGCCTTGCCGCGCTCGCCGAGGCCGGGATCATGGATACGGCGGCTGAGGAAGCCTTCGACAGGATCGTTCTTCGCGCGACGGAATCCTGCCAAACGCCCGTCGCCCTGATCAGTCTGGTTGCCGACGATCGGCAGTGGTTCAAAGCCCGGATCGGCTTTGCGCCGTCCGAGACGCCTCTCGGCCAGTCGGTGTGCAAGTACGCGCTGCACGAGCGTGGCCTGCTCGTCATTCCAGACCTCGCGGCAGACCCGCGCACGTCGGACAATACCCTCGTGACAGGCGAGCCGCGCATTCGCTTCTACGCGGGCGCCAAGATAGAGGCCGCGGACGGCACGCCGATCGGATCGCTCTGCGTCATCGACACCGAGCCTCGCCCGGAAGGTCTGACGCCGGTGCAGGCTGCGGCTCTCGAGGGCCTGGCCGTCGATTGCTCCGCCATGATCGCGAAGCGGGCCGCCCCGGCTGCGCTCGGCCTCAGCAGGCCGGCTTAGCTGCTGGCTGACGGATCAGGCGAGAAACCGCTGCATCGTCTTGATCAGATGCTCCTTGCGATACGGCTTGGAGATAACGATCGCGCGCGCCGGAATGGCGTCGACGTCGGGCTCCCCCGCGCTCGACGACGTGAGGATCAGCTCGATCGGAGGCCAGCGGCTGCGGATCATCGCTGCGAGCTTCATGCCTTCGAAGCCGCCCGGCATGTCGATGTCGGTGAACACGACGCGGATGTCGAGGCGGTTGTCGAGGATATGGACCGCATCTTCCGCGCTCATGGCCTCGACCGTCTCGAAGCCGGCCTCCTCGATGAAGTCGACCAGCATCATGCGCTGGACCGGTTCGTCCTCGACGATCAGCGCGATCGGTCGTGCGTCGACGCGTGTCGTCATCAGGCCTTCTCGACTTGGTTGCGTGGTGCACGAAACGACGCTTCGAGCCCGGTCTCCCGATACGCGATATGGGAGCCGCCCGTACCCATCAGACCCATCCGCAGCAGACGCGAGCCGAAGCCCTTCCGCGTCGGTTCGACAGCCGGCGGGCCACCCGTCTCCCGCCAGTCGAGCACGAGCTCGTCGGCGTTCACTTCTCCGTCCAAACGCCAGCTCACGTCAACCCGCCCCGCATTGTGCGATAGCGCACCATACTTGCTGGCGTTGGTCGCCAGCTCGTGCAGCAGCAGCGATGTCGACAGCGCGGCGCGCGGACCCAGGCTCGTCGCCGGGCCGGTGGCCACGTAGCGGCCGCCCGCGCCGGCGGCATCGAGGACGCGCTGCAGAACCTCGTGCAGGTCGGCGGTCTCCCAATCCTTGCGGAGCAGGACATCATGCGCGGTGCTGAGCGCCATCAGCCGCTGCTCGAAGGAGTCCACGGGGCCGCGGTCGGCGACCCCCTTCAGCGTCTGGTTGGCGATCGCCTGGATCATCGCCATGCTGTTCTTCAGCCGGTGGCTGATCTCGTTGTTGAGGATGCCCTGCTGCTCCTCGGCGCGGATGCGCGCCACCTCCGCCCGGGTGCGATCGACCGCCGCGCGCAGGAAGTCTTCCTCCTCCTTCGTCACCGCGCGGGGCGCGGCGAAGAGCACCAGGAGCATCCCGACCAGCTCGCCGTGCTCGACCACCGGCACGTTGACGAAGGCCGAAATGCCGAAGGCACCGAGCGCCTGCCCGCGCGTCCGCGCGTCCGTGCTCACGTCGGAGACGACGACGACGCGGCCGGCCTTCAGCTCTTCGATATAGGTGCCGTAGTCGCGAAAGCTGTGCATCCCGGCCACGCTCGTCGTGCCCGGCGCGCACCAGGTCGGGCCGACCTTGACCGTCTCGTTGCCGGCGTCGATCGAGGCATAGCCGGCTTGCGCCGCACCGAGCTCGGGGCCGACGATGGCGCCGGCGGTGAAGCCCATGGCATCGACGTCCATCGCCTTTCGCAACGTGTCGCCGAGGCGGGCCAGCGCCGTCCTGCGGCTGGCGCTGCCGGCGAGGGCCTTGTCGATGAGGACCCGCTCGGTCACGTCCAGGAACAGGATGACGAACGTGTCGGCGCCGAGCGGGCTGATGCGCCCCTCCAGCCACCGGCCGAGCTGGCCGAGCTGACGCGTGAAGGTGGCCGTCTCGCCCGTTTCGACGACGTAGCCCGGCTCGCTGATCCATTCGTCCGCGATCTCCGGCAGCACCTCGCGCACGGTCCGTCCGATGGCCTCCGCGGCCGGCAGGCCGGTCAGCTCGCCCCACGCCGGGTTGATCTCGAGGTAGCGCCAGTCGGTGACGCGCCCGTTGGGGTCCTTGATCAGCTGGCCGACGACGAACCCTTCGCGCAGACGCTCGAACAGACCGCGCCAATAGTCTTCACTCGCGGCGAGCTGTTCGGTCTTTGCTTCCAGCATGGCTTGCGTGCGCTGCTGCTGTCGAACGAGGCGATGCAGCTCGAGCTGGCGGACCACCTGGCCCGCCAAGGCCTGCAGGCCCTCGATCTGCTTTGCCGACAAACCTTCGGGTCGTGGGCGCCCGTCGATGACGCACAGGCTGCCGAGCGTATGGCCGTCCTTCGTGCGCAGCGGCGCGCCGGCATAGAAGCGGATGTGCGGCTCGCCGGTGACCAGCGGATTGCGCTTGGTGCGCGGGTCGACGGTCAGATCGGTGATGATGAGGACATCAGGCTCGGCGAGCGCATGCGCGCACACGGAGGAGTTGAGATCGGTCTCGCAGGGCGGAAAGCCGATCCGCGCCTTGAACCATTGCCGATCGCCGGACACCAGGCTGACCAGGGCGACGGGCGTCTCGCAGACGAGGCCGGCGAGCCTGACGATCTCGTCGAAGCCCTCCTCGGCCGGCGTGTCGAGAATGTCGTAGCTCTCGAGCGCCGCGAGACGTTGCGGGTCGGCGACGAGGGCGGGGATGGCGGATGAAAGCTCCAAGATCGCCTTTTAACATAGGTGTGCCGCCCGGGAAGCGCCCTTGAGGGCTAACCCGGTTGCCGAGGCGCTGCAGGGCCTTGAAATGCAACGGGATCATTCCGGCGTTGCGGTCGCCTTGACGACGACCGCCCGTCTCCGGCGAGTCTGCCGGCATCGCGTTCACGAGGTGGATATGAGCAAGACACACGATTACACGGCCCGGATCGTCTGGACGGGCGACCGCGGCGAAGGGACGACGCGCTACAAGGGCTATGATCGCACCTGGCACATCGCGACGCCGGGCCAGCTGCCGATCGACTGCTCGAACGACCCCTTGCTCGGTGGAGATCCCACCAAACCGAACCCGGAGGATCTCCTGCTCGCGAGCCTGTCGGGCTGCCACATGCTCTGGTACCTGCATCTGGCGAGCGAAGTCGGCATCGTGGTCCGGGCGTATGAAGACGCGCCGCTCGGCGTCGGTGAAACCGGGCCGCGCGGGGACGGGCGTTTCCTGCGCGCCGTTCTGCGGCCGACGATCACGCTGGCGCAGGGCGCCGATCTGGTGAAAGCCGATGCCTTGCACCGTGAGGTACACCATTTCTGCTTCATCGCGAGGTCGGTGAACTTTCCGATCGCCTACGAGGCCCGCTATCTGGAGGTATGAGGTCGAGGCGACCCATCAATGATGGTCAGTCTCGGGATGGTTGCGGCACCAACAAGAGCTGTTCGACGCGGATCTGGCGCGCGTGATAAAGCCGGCGCCGATCGTGGGAGTTAAAACGAGCGGTCCCGTGATATTATATCAGCGCGCGTGGGGTTTTGTACTTTGTTCGGGCGATGCGCGAAGTGCAGGCCATCGGTTAGTCCAAGATAGACGATGCTAATACAACGATTGCATCGCAAGACATTATGATGTGTAAATGAGATCGATTTTCTTTCTTGAAGTGTCACGAAAAGGAAACGGACCAAAAATCAAGGAAACGTGATCGTAAATATTAAATTGCATACTTCGGGTTGCATTCGAAAGCAGGCTTTTGGGCGGCGATTTTGTCGGAACGTTAAGGAAGCTGCCGTAGCGTTCATCGTGCGGCCCGGCCGAGACTACAGACGATCTCCATGCCCCAATCACCAAAGATCAGGTCTTCGAGGCCCAGTCTGCTACGGCTGTTTCGACGGGATTCGCGCGGCACATCGGCCGTGGAATTCGCCCTGATCGCGGTCCCGCTGATCAGTCTTCTGGGCGCGATCTTCGAAAGCGGCCTCGTGCTGCTGACCAGCGAAAATCTCAACGAGGCGACGCGGCAAGCCTCCCGATCGATGCTGACCGGGGTCGCGCAGGGCGCCGGCATCACCACGACCACCGCCTTCAAGAGCGCCTATCTCTGCCCGGCCACGGGGCCGCGCATCCTGGCGAGCTACGTCGATTGCTCGAAGGTCATCATCGACGTTCGCACGGCCACGAGTTTCTCGGGGCAGGACCTTTCGAACGACTTCTATAAAACGCAGAGCACAAACCAATTCTGCATGGGCGCACCCGGCACGATCACGGTGGTGCGTATCGCCTATCCCATGCCCGCGATCATGCCGATCCTGCAGTGGGCGTCGGGCAAGATCAGCGTCAACACGTCGGGGCTCGTCAATGACGTGCCGAACGATCCGGGCTTCCAGCATCTCCTCGTCGGGACGGCCATCTTCGAGACGGAGCCTTATCCGTCGGGGAGCTACACGAAGGCGCCCAATTGTTGAGACAGCTCCGGCCCCTCTCCCTCGAGCTTTCGTCCCTCGTCGGGTTGGTTCGCGATCGCCGCGGCGTCGGCGCGGTCGAGTTCGCTTTGGTGTTGCCGGTTCTGTTGCTTCTCTACATCGGATGTTTCGACGTCAGCGAAAAGATCATGGCCACCGACAAGGCGGCCTATGCCAGCGAGACCGTCGCCGAGCTGGTCGCCGAGCAGACGACCACGACGGCGATGACCAACACGCAGCTCTCCGCGATCATGACGGCGGCGACGGCGACGATGGCGCCGTTCCCGACCGCGCAATTGAAAGTGACGATCTCCGCCATCGACCTGACGGTGCGCGCCAACAAAACCTGTTGCGACGCGACCGTGCGGTGGAGCTATACGCAAGGCGGGACGCTTCGCCCCTGCAAGGTCATCCTCACGCAAGGTGCCAACAGCGCGGCCCCCACGCCGACCACGATCCCGGCGTCGATCGGAACGCCGCCCGCCCTCCTGGTTCTCGCCGGCACGCAGCCGACGGCGCTCATCATCTCGGATATCAGCTACACCTACTCGCCGGTCAGCCCGGCGATCGTGCCGACTTTGACGTCGCCGATCCTGCGGACGATGTACACCTATCCGCGCACGCTCGGGCAGGTCACCTTGGCAACCCCGCTTGCTCCGCCGTCAGGCCAGAGCGGCGCAGTCTGCTCGTGAAGGGCGCCGGATGACCATTGTCAATGGCATCACCTTCCAGATCGAGGGGGAGGACACGCCGGCGGGATGCTGCCGCGGCCAGCGCACCGATCTGTCGCGGATGCAGGGCGCGCTCGATCAAGCCCATCGCTGGACGGACGTCGTCGGCGACCATGGCAGCGTGCTGGCCTTCGCCGTCCTGTCGGTCGTGGTCGTCACCTTGTTCGCGCTCAAACATATGCGTCGACCTGCCAGGCACGTCCCGGAGCGGGGCCTGCCAAGCCCGGCCGTCTTCAAGCGAGCGGACCTGGACGCCTCCTCGGCCGAGGAGGCGGCTCGAAGCGCGTTTCTCAGGCGATACGGCGGCACGGGCCCTCGTCCGGCCGAGCCTCGAGGAGGCGGCGCATGATGTGGCGGATCGGTCGCGGCTCGAAGCCGGCGGAGACAGGCTCCCGGATGTCGCTTCTGCAGCGTCTGTGGACGGACAAGGGCGGCAACGTCGCGATCATGTTTGCGCTGTCCGCGGTCCCGATGATCATCGTCGTCGGCTCGGCGGTCGATTATTCCCGTGCGGTCGCCGATCGTACGCAGCTTCAGAAAGGCACGGATGCCGCGGCGCTCGCGGGAATCAAGGCGATCCGCCAGGGCACGGTGCTGACCGACAGCGGGCCGCTGATGACGGCCATGGTGCAGACCAACGACCTCAACCCGACGGCGCAGATCAAGACGGCGACGTTGTCGACCGACGGTTCGACGCTGTGCGTGACCTCCACCGCGACGGTGACGACGTCGTTCATGCAGATCGTGAACATGCCGACGATCAGCGTCGGCGCGCAGGCCTGCGCCAAGCTCAACCTCGACTCCTACGAAATCGCTTTCGCCTTCGACAATTCCGGATCGATGGCGGATTCGGCGCTCAACGGCCAGACGAAGATGCAGGCCGCGCAGTCCGCCGCCAACGGCCTCATCTCCGCCTTGTCGCCCAGCGGCGGCGCCTCGGCGAGCGGCACGGCCTCCTACTCGGTCGTTCCGTTCGCCGCGGCCGTGAACATCGGCTCGCAATATTCCAGCGCCTCGTTCATGGACACCGGCGGCACCGGGTCGCTCGCCTTCCAACATTTCCAAAGACCGTCCGGCGGGACGAACCCGACATCGCGGTTCCAGATGTTTTCCTGGATGAGCACGGCCTGGACCGGCTGCGTCGAGGCCCGCGTGAGCCCGTACACGACGAGCGACGATCCGGCCGAAGACGGCGACACGCTCTACGAGCCCTACCTGTCTCCTGACGAGACGGATAGCAATTCCAATGCCCTGAACGACTACCTGCCCGACGAGCAGTCGCCGAACTGCCAGGTGAACGACGTCTACTACAAAGCCGACCAGAAATTCGGCAGGGGCGACGGGCAGACCAAGGTCTGCAAATATCATCAGAAGCCCTCCGGCAACAGCCGCTTCGCCAACCTCAACGGATCGACGATCGCCGGCGGTCCCAATCTCCTGTGTTCCACCAATGCGTTGACGACCTTGAACGCGACGTCGTCGGTCGCCACGAAAGCGATCAACGCGATGACGCCGAACGGCGACACCAATCTGCTCGAAGGCATGATGTGGGCGTGGCGGACGATCTCGCCGAACGGGCCGTTCAACACCCAGGCCAACCTCGCCGGGAGCGGGCCGCAGGACGCGAAGGCCTACAATTACGTCAGTCCCACCGGCGCGATGAATCACAAGGTCATCATCCTTCTGACCGATGGCGAGAACCATTGGTACGGCATGGCCGGTGACTCCGGCGCCAGTTCGACACCCAACAAATCCGTCTATTCGTCGCTCGGCTATTTCGCCGATGCGCGCCTCGGGACGACGAACGCCAACAACGCCCGCACCAACATGGACAGCGCGACGCTCCAGGCGTGCCAGAACGCCATGGCGGCGGGAATCGAGATCTACACCGTCGGCTTCACCGCGTCGGACGGAATCGACCAGGCTGGGCAGACCCTTTTGCAGAGCTGCGCGACGCAGGATGGCCAGCATTCCTTCATCGCGGCGGACGGCAATGCACTCGTCGCCGACTTCCAGCAGATTGCGAGCTCGATCTCGCGTCCCCGCGTGTCCCAGTAGGGCGACCCGACACGGCCGCACGCGCTTGATCGGGAGGATCCCCCGACTGCGGGCCTGCGCGGAAAGGTCGAAAAGAGCCGTCCCCCATTGCGAAATCGCATCCTCGCCCGTAATACTTTGTGCGCAATATATTCGTGCGGCAAGGTCGGCTGATGCGGGATCTGGAAAAGGAAGGCGCGGCGCATCGGGCGATGGCCGACGAGGCCGCGCAAAAGGTCGAGCGGCAGACAGAGGTCGCCGCGGCGCAAGTGCAGGGCTCGATGGCGCACGAGCACGCCGAGCGGTTGCTCGGCCAGATGCGGCAGAACGCGGCGATCGCGGCGACGAACCGGTCGCTCTTCGCCGAGGAGATCAGCGACGCGCCTGCGCCCGGTCCAGCTCCCTCGCCGCCTTCCTCGACGGTTCCCCTGCGCGCGCCGCGAAAGACGCGGCCGATCACGGCGCTGCAGCGCCATGTCCTGGATCATCTCGACCGCGTCGAGCTCTGGCCGTTCAAGCTGCAGGTGCTCAGCCCGCGCCGGCGCTACACGCTGGACGGCAAGGATTGCACGCCGCAGGTCACGAGCCTCGCCGTCCGCGGCGCCGTCCGCGTGCGCGACGGCCGGCTCGAGCGGACGGGCAAGGCGGAAGACTAACGTCCTCGTCTCGACGCCGCGATGCCGGTTGAATGTCTTAGGGGTGGCTCAAGTCCAAGTTGTTCCACCTATAGTCCAATGTCACAAATCGGACGTACCAGATAACTCTGGCTTTCCCTAAGGGAAAGACGGTGATGCGTACCGCCCACCGCTGAGCTTCTTCAGCGTCTCATCGAGATCATGCGGCAGTCGCGAGAGCGGCGGATTGCGAAACCGCGTCCGAAGTCACCCGTTAAACCTGTAAAGCCGGGCCGTCCGATCGGAAAATTTGCCGTTTGACGCTCAGCGCTCAAGCCCACGGTCGCGCTGCCGCACGGTCCCTTTGAGGTCTTTTCTGCGTTTGCGGACCTCCCCTCTTTGGGGGTTGTTCCGAAGAATTGCGTCTTTAGACTAATTGCATAGATCAATGGTATAAGTGGTTCCATTAATGTCCCTCGCGGATCTGCGATCGTCTCTTTTCGCGCACGACAACCGGACGCCCGATGAAAAGGCGGCGGTGCTTGCCGTTATTGGCAGCGAATCGCCGGAAACGCTGGATCTCGCCGAGATCAGAGCGATCTGCCTGTATATTCGCGAACAGCTCAAAGACATCGCGCAAGATGTCGAGGGCAAGGACTGAAGGCCGGCGTCGTGCCACGGGATGGTCGCGCCGGCGGTTGCGCGGGCTACCGGAATGCCGGGCAGGAATGATCCATCAGCGCCTCGCCGTGGCCTTCGTCGTAGACCTGGGTCTGGCGCTTGCGCGCGAGCACGACGAAGCCGGGCTTGCCGCCGACGTCGTTGGAGCCGACAACGACGATCGTGATCTCGTGCATGTCGTCCGGGCTCACGTGCAGGCCGTCGGCGACGAGGTCGAAGACGTTGGTGCCGGCGAGCGTCTCGCCCTGCACGGCCTTCGCCCAATAGCGCGGCGCATACGGCATCACCTTCACGCTGGTCCACCGGCCCGAGGCGGCGATGTCGGCGGCATCGCGGGCGAGCGCGTCGCGCACCTTGGGGCGGATGCAGTCGACGTGGATGTGCAGCTGGTCCTGGCTGCGGCCGACGCGCGAGTTGACGGCGAGCGCGAAATCGGCGCGGCCGGGCTGTCGCTTCAGGCCCTTGGTCGCGTAGTGCCGGGCGGACCAGGCGTCGTCGAAATAGTCGGGCGCGTCCGGCCCGCGCAGCCGCGGCGCCTCGATGCCGATCGTCTGCACGAGCGGCGTCACGATCGTGTGGGATTTGACGAACGGCGCGCGCAGCACCGCGAAGCCGCGATCCGGGCCGCCGACGGCATCGACCTTCAGGCAAGGGAAGGCGAGGCCGGTGAGATCGTGATCGGCGACACAGGCCTGCACGACGTGCCACAGCACAGCACGCTGCGCCTCCTGACCGATCTTCGGCAAGAACAGGAAGACGCCGATGAGGAGCGCGAGCGCGGAACGGAGCATCGGATCGTGTCTAGAACCTCGATCCGGCCTTTTGGCGGTGAAACGCTAATTTTTCGCGCCTCTCCACCGCCATTCCGGGGCGGCGGAGCCGGGCCGGCATGCCTCTGCCGGACGGAGGCTGATTTGGGCGAAGCGCCGTTCGGCCGGGGTTGCGAATCGGATATGCTTGCCCCTCGGGCTTCTGCAGTCCTGCAGGGATGCGCGGACGGTCAAATAACAGTCAAAGTTGCAAACTTTATTGGCGGATCGAACGATACACGTTACATAAGGCTCCCCATGGAGACGCTCGCACATAAAGCGCAAGTCGCGGCCCTGCCGGTGAAAGGCAAGCCGGGGCAGTACCGCGTGCTGCTGGTGACCTCGCGCGAGACACGCCGCTGGGTCATCCCGAAGGGCTGGCCGATGAAGGGCCGCAAGGATCACGACGCCGCCGCGCACGAAGCGTTGGAAGAAGCCGGCGTGTCCGGCCGCATCCACAAGCACCCGATGGGCGCCTACACCTACGAGAAGCGGCTGGTGAACGGGACCGACCACGTCAGCGTCATGGTCTATCTGCTCGAGGTGGAGAAGGAAGCCGGCAAGTGGCCGGAGAAGGACGAGCGACAGCGCGAATGGGTGTCCACGCAGGAGGCCGCCAAACGCGTCGACGAGCCCGCGCTCGCTGCCATCATCAAGCAGCTCGACGTCGGACCTCTCGATATGAAGCTGGAGCCGGCCGGGTCGGCGGCCTAGCGGATCGTTTCCACGACGACAGCCGCAACGATGATCATGAGCGCAATGCCGACCAGCGTCACGTGCCTGGCGGCCGCCGCCGCAACCTGATCTGTCAATCTCATATTGAAATGACCTCCACCTCGATTCAATGAGGGGATGGTACGGCCCATCACGTCTTTTTCAAAAACATCGATAAAATCAGCGTTAGTGAATCTGCTCTCTCAGGCTGTCGATTCCGACGCCGAAACGTGCGGTTCCGGGGTCTCGCCGCGCGAGCCCCGGACCGACGCTTGTCGCGTTCAGCGCCGCGTGAAGTTCATCACGAGCGAGATGAGCAGCAGGATGATCGCGACGTAGAAGATGATCTTGCCGATGCCGGCGGCGCCGGCGGCGATGCCACCGAACCCGAGAAGACCTGCCACGATCGCGACGACGAGAAAGATGAGCGCCCAATAGAGCAGGTTGCCGGTACCCATGACGTGTCCTCCCAGATGTGGGGGCGAAACTGTGGCAACCGCGCCGGGTTCCCCGCTAGAGCACTTTCCGATCGGCGGGACTCGTGGTGGGATTCCCGAATCGGCTGCGGCCTGATTCAAGCTTCGTGCTGGCGCGAGGAGGCCGGCACGCATGGGCCAGCCGTTGTCGCTCGATCTTCGTGAACGCGTCGTCGCCGTCGTCGATGGCGGCCTTTCGCGGCGCCAGGCGGCGGCCCGCTTCTCGGTCAGCCCGACGACCGCGATCCGCTGGTGCCGGCGCAAGGCGTCCGGCAACCTGGCGCCGGCGCGCCAGGGCGGCGATCGCCGGTCGCACCGCATCGAGGCGCATGCCGACTTCATCCTCGCCGAGGTCGCGGCCGCTCCCGACGTCACGCTCGAGGACCTGCGCACGAAGCTGATCGACGCGCGCGATGCGCGCTTCGGCCTCACGACGATCTGGCGCTTCTTCGACCGGCGCGGCATCACGTATAAAAAAAGACCGCGCACGCCGCCGAGCAGCAGCGCGCCGACGTGAAGGCGGCGCGCGAGGCCTGGTTCGAAGGCCAGCTCGACCTCGATCCCGACACGCTCGTCTTCATCGACGAGACGGGCGCGACGACCAAGATGGCGCGCCTGCGAGGACGGGCGCCGAGAGGCGAGCGCTGCCGGGCCGCGGTGCCGCACGGCCATTGGAAGACGACGACCTTCACCGCCGGCCTCACCACCCGCGGTCTCGTGGCGCCGATGCTCATCGACGGCGCGATGGACGGGCCGGCCTTCCGCGCCTACGTGACGACGGTGCTCGTGCCGGAGCTGCGCCCCGGCGACATCGTGGTGATGGACAACCTGCCGGCGCACAAGGTGGACGGCGTCCGCGAGGCGATCGAGGCGGCGAGGGCGAAGCTGCTCTACCTGCCGGCCTACTCGCCGGACTTCAACCCGATCGAGATGGCGTTCGCGAAGCTGAAGGCCCTGCTGCGCGCCGCCGCACCACGAACCATCACGGCGCTCTGGAAGACCATCGCGGAAGCAATCGAGCGCTTCGGGCCGGCCGAATGCCAAGCCTACCTCGCTGCCGCAGGATACGACGCCACCTGATGGGAAAATGCTCTAGCTGCGTGAATTCACAATGACTTTGGTGACGCGGCGGAGCGTGATAGCCGCCGCAGGCTCACCGCCGCCGCGAGCAGCGCGAAGCCGGCGCCGAGCGTGAGATCGACGGTCTCGGCCTGCTGCGGCACGAAGCGGAACATCGCCGCCGCCAGCGTCGCGCCGCAGGTGAAGCCGACGATGCGCGAGATCGCCAGCATGCCGCCAGCGGCGCCGGCGCGCTCGCGCGGCGCGCTGCCCAGGATCACGCGGTTGTTCGGCGCCTGGAAGAAGCCGAAGCCGAACCCGCACAGCGCCATGCGCCACAGGATGTTCGCCGCCGACGCGTCGGCCGGCATGATCGCGAGCAGCCCAAGGCCGAGCGCGAGGACGCAGAGGCCGGCCGCGCCGAGGATCGCGGCCGGCAGCTTGTCGGAGAGCGACCCGGCAAGCGGCGCCGCGAGGCCGAGCGCCGCCGGCCAGCCCGTCATCAGGAGGCCCGTCTGCACCTCGTCGCGGTGCAGGATCGTCTCGAAATAGAAGGGCAGCGCGACATAGGCGAGCATGTAGGCGGTGAAGGCGGCGACGGACGTGGCGACCGACAGCGCGAAGACGGGCTCTCGCAGCAGGTCGACCGGAATGAGCGGCGTCTCGCGCTGCTGCGCGCGCCGCCACAGCACGACGCCGGCCCCGATCGCGACTGCGATCTCGGCCAGCGCCAGCAGGGTCTCGCTGCCGCCCCGCGTCAGCGCGTCGGCGCCGATGAAGACGAGCCCGAAGAAGACGGCGTTGAGTGCGGCGCTGGTGAGGTCGAACGGGCGGTCGGCACGCTCGGACTTGGGAAGCGCGCGCGAAGCAAGCGCAAGGTTCACGATCCCGAGCGGCACGTTGATCGCGAACAGCCATTCCCACGAGCCGATCGCGAGGATGCCGGCGGCGACGGTGGGCGCGATGGCCGCGGCGAGCGAGACGACCAGCGCGTTGATGCCGACGCCACGCCCGAGCAGCCGGTGCGGCCAGGTGTGGCGCACCAGCGCGCCGTTCATGCCCATGATGCCCGAGGCGCCGACGCCCTGCACGATGCGCGCGGCGACCAGCGCCGGCAGCGTCGACGACAGCGCGCAGCCGAGCGAGCCGAGGACGAAGACGACAAGCCCCGCGAGGTAGACGCGTCGATAGCCGAGCCGCTCGCCGAGCGCGGCGATCGGGAGCAGCGTGACGATGGTCGCGATCTGGTAGGCGTTGACGACCCAGGTCGCCGCCGCCGGCGCCGCATGCACGCGATGCGCGATGGTGGGGAGCGCGACATTCGCGATGGAGGTGTCGAGCACCGCCATCGTGATGCCGAGGCCGATCGCCACCATCGCGGCATAGCGGCGCGGCAGCGGCAGGCCGTCCTGCAACTCGGTCATCGCGCGGCCTTCCCTCCTACCGCTTGCGGGAGAAGAAACGAGCCTACGCCGCCTCCTGCTGCAGCATCGAGCCGACCGCATCGAGCGCCTTCTGCGCGGCCTCGCCGTCGGGGCCGCCCGCCTGCGCCATGTCGCGCCGGCCGCCGCCGCCCTTGCCGCCGAGCTCGGCCGCCGCGGCGCGCACCAGCGCCACTGCATCGAAGCGCGACGTGAGGTCTTCGGTCACGGCGACGACCACGCCGGCCTTGCCGTCGGCGGCGATGCCGATGATCGCGACGATGCCGGAGCCGATCGTCTGCTTCGCCTCGTCGGCGAGCGCCTTCAGATCCTTCATCTCGACGCCGGTCACCGCCTTGCCGAGATATTTGACGCCGCCGATCTCGGCGAAGGCCGGCGCGTCCCCGCCGCCGCCCATCGCCAGCTTCTTGCGCGCATCCGACAGCTCGCGATCGAGCTTCTTCCGCTCGTCGAGGAGCACGGCGAGGCGTTTCGCCGCCTCCTCTTCCGGCGTCTTGAGCAGCCCCGCCAGCGCGTCGAGCTTTTCCGCCCGCGCGTTGAGGTGATGGCGCGCGGCGGCGCCGGTCTTCGCCTCGACGCGGCGCACGCCCGAGGCCACCGCGCTCTCGCCGACGATGGTGATCAAACCGATGTCGCCGGTGCGCGCCACATGCGTACCGCCGCACAGCTCGACCGAGAACGCGGGCCCGTGCGGATCAAGTTGCGGAGCGTCGATCGGGTCGTCCGCCTGCGCGACGCCCATCGAGACGACGCGCACCTCGTCGCCGTATTTCTCGCCGAACAAAGCGCGCGCGCCGGTCTTGCGCGCCTCCTCGATCCCCATCTGCCGGGTGAGGACCTCGGCGTTCTCGAGCACCGCACGGTTGGCGATGTCCTCGATCTTCACAAGCTCGTCGGTCGAGATCGGCTTGGGGTGGGCGAAGTCGAAGCGCAGCCGCTCCGGCGCCACCAGCGAACCCTTCTGCGCGACATGGTCGCCGAGCGTCAGCCGCAGCGCCTCGTGCAGCAAGTGCGTCGCCGAATGGTTGGCCCTGATCCGTCCGCGGCGCGCATGATCGACGATGCAATCGAGCGCCATGCCCCTGGTGATCGCACCTTCCTCGAGCTTGCCCTCGTGGACGAAGAGGTTGCCGAGCTTCTTCTGCGTGTTCGAGACCACGAAGCGCACGCCGTCCGCCAGCATGACGCCGGTGTCGCCGACCTGGCCACCGGATTCGCCGTAGAAGGGGGTTTGGTTCAACACGATGATCGCCTCGTCGCCGGCCGTCACGCGCTCGACATCCGCGCCGTCCTTGACGATCGCGCCGACCTTGGCCTCGACGCGCTCGGTCGCGTAGCCGAGGAAGTCGGTGGCGCCGACCGCGTCGCGCACGGCGAACCAATGCGTCTCCGCCGCCGCGTCTCCCGAGCCCGACCAGGCAGCGCGCGCGTCGGCCTTCTGCTTCGCCATCGCGGCATCGAAGCCGGCGAGGTCGACGTTCAGGTTCTTCGCCCGCAGCGCGTCCTGCGTCAGGTCGAGCGGGAAGCCGTAGGTGTCGTAGAGGCGGAAGGCGATCTCGCCCGGCAGGGTGCCCTTGTCGGGCAGGCGCTGCGTCTCCTCGTCGAGCATCGCGATTCCGCGCGCCAGCGTGATGCGGAAGCGCGCCTCCTCGAGCTTGAGCGTCTCGGTGATCAAGGCTTCCGCGCGCAAGAGCTCGGGGAAGGCCTGGCCCATCTCGCGCGTCAGCGCCGGCACGAGCCGCCACATCAGCGGCTCCTTGGCGCCGAGCATCTGCGCGTGGCGCATCGCGCGGCGCATGATGCGGCGGAGCACGTAGCCGCGCCCCTCGTTGCCCGGCAGCACGCCGTCGGCGACGAGGAAGGCGGAGGCGCGCAGATGGTCGGCGATCACACGATGGCTGGCGCCGAGCGGGCCACGCGGGTCGGTCGACGTGGCATCGGCGATCGCCGTGATGAGCACGCGGAAGAGGTCGATGTCGTAGTTGGACGTCACACCCTGCAGCAGCGCGGCGGTGCGCTCGAGCCCCATGCCGGTGTCGATCGACGGGCGCGGCAGCACGCGGCGCTCGTCCTTCGTCACCTGCTCGTATTGCATGAAGACGAGGTTCCAGAACTCGAGGAACCGGTTGCCGTCCTCGTCCGGGCTGCCGGGCGGCCCGCCGGCGAGCGTGTCGCCCTGGTCGTAGAAGATCTCCGAGCACGGGCCGCACGGCCCCGTCTCGCCCATCGACCAGAAATTGTCCGACGTTGCGATGCGGATAATCTTCGACTCGGGCAGGCCGGCGATCTTCTTCCAGAGCCCGAACGCCTCGTCGTCGTCGTGATAGACCGTGACTAGGAGCTTCTCGACGGGCAGCTCGAAGGTCTTGGTGATCAGGTTCCAGGCGAGCTCGATCGCCACGTCCTTGAAGTAATTGCCGAACGAGAAATTGCCGAGCATCTCGAAGAACGTGTGATGGCGCGCGGTATAGCCGACGTTGTCGAGGTCGTTGTGCTTGCCGCCCGCGCGCACGCATTTCTGGCTGGAGGTCGCGCGCGAGTAGGGGCGTTTCTCGTGGCCGGTGAACACGTTCTTGAACGGCACCATGCCGGCATTGGTGAACATCAACGACGGATCGTTGCGCGGCACGAGCGGGGCCGACGGCACGATCTCGTGCGCGTTGCGGCCGAAATAGTCGAGAAACGCCGCGCGGATCTCGTTGACGCCAGTGCCGATCATGCTTTCCGCTTCAAGGTTTCCCCGGGGGCGATTTGGGGACGTCGTCGCGTTCTAGCGAGGGGGCAGGGGGCTGTCGAGGCGCGTGGATGGCTCACGCAAAGCTGTCGTTCGAGCGCCCTTCCACGACCGAAGTCGGTCTCGCGGTAGTATTCAGGTCTCGCGCTCGCCGCTCTTGCGGGCGGGAGACGGTACGGAACAACGCTCGGACGACCGACTTGTCGCAGGGCCTCGCGGGCCGGCTTCGCCCTCGGAACCAGAAAACACGGTGGACGAGAGCTTGGAGGATGAGACCCTGACCGCCAAAGGCCAGGCACGGCGGGCCGATCGCCAGCACTTGCCGATGCGGGCACAGTCGTGCGCGCGTGCCAAGCGGTGCGACGCGTTCCGGCGTCGTGCCGCTTGAGCGGCGCGGGCTCGGCCTCATCGCGCCAGGTATCGATCAGAGCCGCGGCCCTCGCCTGGGGCGCCGCCGCCGTGACCTATGTCGCCTCCGAGGCGATCGCGGCGACGGCCTTCTCGCCGGCCTACAGCTACGCGGAAAACTACATCAGCGACCTCGGCGTGCCCGCTTGCGGGACGCTGTTCGCCGGGCGGGCGATCTGCTCGCCCCTCCACACCCTGATGAACGCCGATTTCGTCCTGCAGGGCCTGCTCTTTCTCGGCGCTGGGATCGCCGCCGCCCGCGCGCTCTCCGGCCTGGCGCGATGGCCGCTGCTCGCCTGCGCGGCGCTGAACGGCATCGGCATCATTCTGGTCGGGCTGTTTCCCGAGACGTCCGCGGTCAAAGGTCTGCACGGGCTCGGCGCGCTGCTGGCGATCGTCTTCGGCAACGCGACCGGCTTCGTCTCGGCCTTCGCCTTCCGCGGGCTCGGCCTGCCGCGGGTGCACCGCGTGGTGAGCCTGACGCTGCCGCTGCTCGCGGCTTTCGCCTTCGCGATGCTGATCGCGGCCCGCGGCCGCGACACGCCGCTACTCGTCCCCGACGGAATCTGGGAGCGGATCAGCGTCTACACGATCACCGCCTGGGAACTCGTCACCGCGTGGTGCCTGCTGGCCCGGGCGCGCGAATAGGGAAAACAATCGACGTTCGAACGAAGGTGGCAATGACGTTGTCATCGCGTGCACATAAGGTGCGGCCGCCGCATCGGCCCCAGGGAGCCTGCATGAACCCCGCCGAATTCACCTTCTCCGCGACGCTCATCGGGATCCTCGTCGTCGTCGGTCTCGTCATCATCGCGATGGGTCTGTTCACCGTCGAGCAGCAGAACCGCGCGATCATCGAGCGGTTCGGTAAGTTCTCGCGCGTCGCGGGGCCTGGCCTCAACGTCAAGATCCCGATCTTCGAGGCCATCGCGGCGACGATCAATCTGATGGTCAACCAGGTCCAGCTGGAGGCCGATACGAAGACAAAGGACAACGTCTTCGTCAAAATCCATTTCGCGGTGAACTACCGCATCGAGGCGGGGCGCGAGACGCTGGCCTATTACGGGCTCGCCGACATCCAGGCGCAGATCACGGCCTATGCGCTCGACTCGGTGCGCTCGCAGGTGCCGAAGATGGACCTCGACCATGTCTTCGAGCTCAAGGACGACATCTCGAACGCGATCCAGGAGCATGTCGGCCCGGCGATGGGGCAGTACGGCATCGCCATCGTCTCCTGCCTCGTCATCGACATCACGCCGGCGGCGCAGGTCGTGGCGGCGATGAACGACATCCAGGCGCAGGCGCGCCTGCAGGTCGCCGCCGCGTCGAAGGGCGAGGCCGAGAAGATCCTGGTCATCAAGCGCGCCGAGGCCGAGGCCGCCTCGAAGCGCCTGCAGGGCGAGGGCATCGCCAACCAGCGCAAGGCGATCATGGAGGGCTACCAGGCCTCCGTCGAGGAGTTCCAGAAGCACGTCACCGGCATGCCGGCGGGCGAGATCATGCAGATGCTGCTGCTCACCCAGTACTTCGACACGCTGAAGGAATTCGGCTCGGCCTCGGCCGCCAAGGTGCTGCTGGTGCCGCACTCGCCCGCCGCGATGAAGGATTTCGGCGACCAGATCCGCAACGCGGTGATGATCGGCCAGGAGATGGCCGAGACGCCCGAGCCGCCGCCGCGTCCGCGCGGTGGCTCGCGGGGCGGGCCGCCGCCCAGCAACCCGGCGCCGAGCTCGGGGCCCGGCCCCGGGCCGACAGATGACGGTGCTCTGTCGGGCGCCGCGCCCTCTGGCGTCAGCCCGTCCAGCCCTTGGGGCCGGCCGGCCTGACGGCGCGCTAGAAAGGTCGGTACTTGCGGTCCTATCTAGGTGCCATGACAACTGCCGAAGCCCCAAGGCGCATCGCCAAACCAAGAAAAACGCCGGAGGTCGCGTGTCCTCGAAGGCTACGCCTTTGACGGCGTTCTACAAGACCCAAGCTGATGCGATCGAAGCGGCGCGCGCGAGAGGCGTCGACGAGGTCGAGGTCACGTTTCGCCCCAATGTTCCCGGCGCCGCCGATATCAAGACGAAAGTCAGCATAGAGGCGTTTGCTCAGCTTTGGGGATTCAGCGAGTCGCGAAAGCCGAAGGCGGCTGCAAAAAGCAAAGAGGTGGTGCCATCGGCCAAGCTCGCGCGGGCTTTGAAAGAGGCAAGCCAGGTGACGACTTTCTACGACACCAAGGACGAGCTTTTCAGTGCCCTCGAAAAGCAAAGCTGAGGGAAAATCAGCCAAGGCTCAGACGGAGAAACGCTCTCCGATCCCGCGTCAAAGCGGTCATAGCAAGACGTTCAAAAAAGACTGGGAGCGCCGAGCTTTTCAAAGGAAAATAGGCGGGACGCCAGAGCATCTCCCGACGGCGCGTCACACCCCGGTAGCCTTCCGCGACGACATGATCCACACTCCCCGCGCGTGTCGGGGAGGGAAGCGCCCGCGTGGCGCGCGATGTGGAGGCTCGAGCGTGCCGGCATCGGATGCCCTCGTCGCGGTGGCCGACGTCGTCAAGACGTTCGGCGACAAGCAGGCGCTGCGCGGAATCGGCTTCGCGGTGCCGGCGGGCCAGATCTGCGGGTTGCTGGGGCCGAACGGCGCCGGCAAGACCACGCTGTTCCGCCTGCTCATGGGCATCCAGAAGGCGAGTTCCGGCCATCTCGTCGTCGACGGCCTCGATGCCTTCGAGGATCGCGTCGAGCTGAAGCGGCGCATCGGCTTCCTACCCGACGAGCCGGTCTTCTACGCCTACCTCTCCGCGCGCGAGATCCTGCAGCTCTCGGCCGCCATGCACGGGCTCGACGTCGCGGCGACGATGGCCGGTCTCGCGCCGCTGATCACGCGCCTCGGGCTCGACGGCGAGATCGACAATTTCGCCGAGGATTATTCGCGCGGCATGAAGAAGAAGCTCGGGCTGCTGCATGCGCCGAAGCTGCTCATCCTCGACGAGCCGACCAACGGGCTCGACGTCGAGGCGACGCACCTCTTCTACGAGCTGATCCTCGATCTCGCCGCGCACGGGACGACGATTTTGTTCTCGACCCATCTGATGGACCATGTCGCGCGGCTGTGCTCGCATGTCGTGGTGATCGACCGCGGCACGGTGGCGGCCAAGGGCCCGCTCGAGGAGCTGCGCGCCGCGCACGGCGCCAAGAGCCTCGAGGACATGTTCCTCGACATCACGCGGCACACGAGCGGGACCATCGCCTGATGGATCGCGTGCGTCCCGGCTTCTGGCGCACGGTGACGATCCTGCTCGGTGCCGCGCGCCAACGCGCAGCGGGGCGGGGCGGGCGGCAAGCGCAGCTGCGCCGCAAGCGGAAAGCGATCGCAGCCGGCAGTGCCATCGGCATGCTGTTCCTGGCGCTGTTTGCGGGCGCGATCCATGTCGTCGCCGCGCTGGATGTCGGCTTCGCCGTCCATGCCGCCGAACGGCTCGCAGCGCATCATGGATCGCGCGTCTCACCCGATCTCGTGGCGCTGGCGATCCTCGGCCTGTGGATGCTGATGCTCGTCTGCCAGGGCGAGTCGCCCGAGATGGACATGCAGCGCGCCCGCCAACCGATGTGGGAATGGCTGTTCAGCCATCCCGCGCCGCCGAGCGCGATCTTCCTCGCCGAGATGATCGCGCCGATCGCGGCGAACCCGATCTTCACCACCGCGCCGCTGTTCTTCGGCGTGCTGTACGGCATGTCCTATGGGCTCGCCGACGGCATCCTCGCGGCCGTCTTCGCGGGGATCCCCGTCACCATCGCGCTCGCCTGCCTCGGCAAGGCGATCGAGATCAACGTCGTGCTGCGCCTGCCCGCCGCCACGCGCGGCGCGGTGCTCGGCGTGCTGGCCTGGCTCGGCGTCTCGCTCGGCATGGTCCTCCTCTTCGCGGTCTCGTCGATCGAGACGGCTGTTGCCGTCGCCGCGCCCTGGCTCGCGGCCGTCCCCGGCGCGCTCGTGCCGCCCGCGCGCCTGCTGGTCGGGCTCGCGCCGGCCGGCGACGCGGCGCTTTGGCAGGGCATCGGCCTCTGCGCTCTGGGAGCATTTGCTCTCACTGCGCTCGCGCTGCCGCTCGCGCGCTTCGGTGCGCGGGACGGGCTCGTCGGTACGACCGCCAAGGCGCGTGCGGCGAAGACCGCGCGTTTCGGGCGCGATCCGCTCTACAGCAAGGAGTTGCTCTGGCTGCGCCGCGACCGCCGCGCGCTGGTGCAGGCGCTGCTCGTCCCGCTGTCGCTCGCGGCGATGCAGACGTTCAACCTGCGCGGCCTCGTCTCGGTCAAGTCGGGCTGGTCGGCGATCTGCGGCCTGGCGATCCTGTTCGGCACCTATTTCCTGCTGACGCTCGGGCCGCAATCGCTGGCCTCGGAAGGCACCGCGCTGTGGATCGCGCAGACCTGGCCGCGCGGGCTCGAGAGCCTGCTGAAAGCGAAGGCGAAGCTGTGGTCGGGCCTCGCGACCCTCGTCGTCGGCTGCGCGCTCGCCTATGCCGCATGGAGCGATCCGAAGGACCTCGTCGGCATCCTCGCCGTCTTCGCGATGTGGTGGGTGTTCGGACGATCGCTCGCCGAGAAGACCGTGACGCTCGCCACGGTTGCTTCTTCATCCGGCGAGCAGGAGCGCATCCCGGCGGGGCGACGCTGGGCGGCGCTGCTCGGCACGTTCGCGTTTGCGAGCGGTGTGCTGACGCAGCAATGGAGCCTGGCGATCACCGGCGTCGTCTATTCGGTGATGACCGCCGCCGCGATGTGGCAGAACTTCCGCTTCCGCCTGCCGTATCTCTCCGACCCCTGGTCGGAGGTGCTGCCGCCAGCGCCGACGCTGATGCACGCGATGATCGCGATCGCGTTGATGGTCGAGCTCGCCTCGGTGGCGATGGGCGCGACCTTCGGCGCCGCCGGGCACGAAGGGATCGCGGCGATCGGCGTTTTCATCTACGCGATCTGCGCGATCATCGTGGCGCTCGCCGTCGGCGTCTTCCTCGCGGGCCGCGACGTCGCGATGCGCGACATCTTCATCTGGCGCGAGGCGGACGAAGTGCGCCCGCCGTTCGATGCGCGGGAGATCGGCCGCTCGGCGCTTCTCGCGCTCGCCGGTGCCACGCTCGGCGCGGCGCTGGCCTGCAGCGCGTTGCTCTATCTCGATCTCCTGCATCATTGGCCGGAGTTGGCGCGCGGGATCGACGACGCGCGCCGCCATCTCGCGGAGGCGCCCGACGCGCGCAACGCGTTCTACGTGATCGCGGTTGTCCTGGTGCCGCTCGCCGAGGAATTCCTGTTCCGCGGTCTTCTCTACCGCGCGCTCGATCGCGAATGGGGCGGCTGGCGTGCGATCGCCGGCGCAGCCGCGTTCTTCGCGATCTACCATCCCCTGACATCGTGGCTGCCGGTCGGTGCGCTCGGCGCGATGAACGCGATCCTGTTCAAGCGCAGCGGCCGGCTCGTGCCGGCCATCGCCGCGCACATGGCCTACAACGCGGTCGTTTTGCTGCCGACGTTCGGGTGATCGTCATTCCGGCTTCTCGCTTTCACGAGCCCCGGACTGACGGCTAGCCCCGGAACCCCATCGCCAGCACGTAGAGCTCGGCCGAGCCCGAGCGGCTCGCCTCCGGCTTCACGTGATGCACGGTGGCGAAGTCGGTCTTCAAACGCTTCAGCAGCTCGGCCTCGGTGCCGCCCTGGAACACTTTCGCGAGCAGCGTGCCGTCCTTGGCCAGGACCTCGCAGGCGAAGTCGATGACGAGCTCGAGCAGCCCCATGATGCGCAGATGGTCGGTCTGCTTGTGGCCGGTCGTGTTCGCCGCCATGTCCGAGAGCACGAGGTCGGCCGGCCCGCCCATCATCTCCTTGAGGCGCTCAGGGGCCTCGGGCGTCAGGAAGTCGAGCACCTCGAAGGTGACGCCGGCGAGCGGGTCGATCGGCAGCAGGTCGATGCCGACGATCTTGCCTTTGCCGTTCGCCACGCCGACCTTCCCGGCCGCGACCTGCGCCCAGCCGCCGGGCGCGGCCCCCAGGTCGAGGATGCGCTGGCCACTTTTCAGGATGCGGTAGCGCTGGTCGATCTCGAGGAGCTTGTAGGCCGCGCGCGAGCGATAGCCGTCGCGCTTGGCCTGCGCCACGTACGGGTCGTTGAGCTGGCGCTGCAGCCAGAGTGTCGAGGAGAGCGAGCGCTTGCGCGCGGTCTTGACCCGCGTCTTCAGCTCGCCGCGCGGTGCCATCAGTCACAACCCATCTGGAATCAATACCCGTCGTGCGACCACATCCGGTCGGCTGCCATCAGCTGCATGAGGATGCCCTCGCGCAGGCCGCGGTCCGCGATACGCACGCGCTCGGCCGGGAAGGTCCGGCGGATCGCCTCGAAGATCGCGCAGCCGGCGAGCACGAGATCGGCACGCTCGGCGCCGATGCAGCCGTTCATCATGCGCTCCTCGTACGACATCCCGCGCAGTGTGGCCACGGTGGTGGCGATGTCGGCCTCGCTCATCCAGAGCCCGTCGACCTTGCAGCGGTCGTAGCGCGGCAGGCCGAGGTGCACGCCGGCGATCGTCGTCACCGTGCCGGACGTGCCGAGCAGGTGGAAGCGGGTGCCGCGCGGCGCCTTGGCCACTTGCGCCGCGAAGGGCGCGAGCGCGTCGAGCACATACGCGACCATCGCCTCGTAGATCTCCGGCGTCACGATCTGGCCGCCGAATTTTTCGGCGAGGCTGACGACGCCGAGGTGCATCGAATCCCAGGCGCGCACGCGGGCGCGCAGGGCGGCGTCGGTGTCCGGGCCGGCGTTGTCGCGCGCGCCGTCGAGCCAGACGATCTCGGACGAGCCGCCGCCGATGTCGAACAGCACGACGCCCTCGGCCTCGGGGTCGGCGAGGCTGGCGCAGCCGGCCGTCGCCAGCATGGCTTCGGTCTCGCGGTCGACGATCTCGAGCGTCAGCCCGGTCGACTCCTGCACGCGCTGCAGGAAGTCGCCGCTGTTGGCGGCGGCGCGGCAGGCTTCGGTCGCGATGAGGCGGGCGCGGCCGACGTGGCGCGCGCGCATCTTGTCGCGGCAGATGCGCAGCGCCGCGATTGTGCGCTCGATCGCGGTCTCGGCGAGGCGGCCTTCCCGCGAGACGCCTTCGCCGAGGCGCACGATTCGGCAGAAGCTGTCGACGATTCGGAAGTCGCCCGGGTCCTGGCCCGGCAGCGGGCGGCGGGCGATGAGCAGGCGGCAATTGTTTGTGCCGAGGTCGAGCGCGGCGTAGACGGGCCCCTGGCGCGGTCGCGATTCGAACGGCTGCGGCGCGGGGGGCGTCGGCCGGCGCAGGATCCGCAGGCTGCTGGGCTCGAAACCGGTGTCGGCGCTCGCGTTGGGGCCGAATTGGTTGTCGCCCGTAACCTCGATGCCAGACTCGGACCGGTCCATTCGGCGGGGCTCCTCGGCGACGCTGCGGCATTGAGTGGTGCGGCAGCGCAACACTTGCCCAATGACATTAATCCTCGCAGAGCAAGATGTCCAAGCCCTTAATACTGAACGCACTGCACGTCTGAGCGGCAATCTCTGCAGCTAGCGCGCGCCTTTCCCTTTACGATGCGGTGGCGCGCTCTTGGGCGCCTTGCTCGGGTGCGGTGCCGGTTTCGCGTGCGCTTTGGCCGCCGGCTTGGGGGTCGGCTTGTCGGCTGGCTTGTGGCGCTTGCGATCGTGCTCGCGCGGCCTGGCGTCGGCCGGGCGCGGCGGCGGCAGCGGCACGCGCGGCGGGGCCGCCGGCGGGGTCGGGGGCGGCGGTGGCTCCGGCGCGGGCGGGACTATCGGGGCAGGGGCCGGCGCTGGCGACGCCACCGGGGGCGGCGGCACCACGCGGACGGGAGCCGGCATCGCCAGGGGCGGCGCGATGGGCGGCGCGATCGGGGCTGGCACCGAGGTGGGCGGCACGCTTGGGACGGGATGCTGGGCCGGCGGCGGGACCGCGGGCGCCGGTTGCGGTGCCATTGGGGCGGGAGCCGGCGCCGGGGGTGAAACAATCACGGGCGGTGCGATCGGCGCAGGAGTCGGCGCGGGCGCCGGCGGAGACGAGAGCGGCGCCTTCTTAGGGGATGGCGGTGCCGGCGCAAGCGGTGGTGGCGCGACCGGTGCCGGCTTTGGGGCGACCGGCGTCGCGGTGGGGGCCGGCGGCGCAGGGGCGGCGGCGGCGGGCGCCGGCACTTGCGCTGGGGGCGCCGCGTGCAGCGGCGGCTTCGGCACCATCGGGACGGCGATTGTCGGCGAGGTCGGCGCGGGAGGGACCGGCGCGGCGGGGGCCGGGGCCGGGCGCAAGGGCTCGCCCGAGGTCTCGCTCGCGACGACGATGCCGGCGCCGTCGCGGCGCCAGGCGGCGATCACGATGCCGTCGCCGTCGGTGACGCGGGTCGTGCGGCTGCCGTCGGGATCGTCGCGCACGACGATCTTCGACAGGGCGCTGCCAGCTGCGTCGGCGAGGACGATGGTCGTCGCGTCGCCGGCATGCGTCGTCGTCGTGCGCGACTTCACGTCGCCCTTCACGTCGCCCTTCGGCCCGGTCTCGGTGGTGACGCGTGTGCCGGTGCTGTCGACCCGCGTCGCGAAGATCAGGAACGGCCCCTTCTCGTCGGACAGCGTCAGCGTGCTGGCGCCGTTGGGCGCGACATACGTCTCGCTGGTTGTTTCGCCCGTTGGGCCGGCCTGCGTGATCTTGCCCGGCTCGATCGCGCGATCCTGCGGCAGCGGGCTCGCGACCGGCAGCAGGTCGCGCGGCGCCGGCGTCGGCATTGCCAGGTCGCCATAATAAGCAGGATTCGCCGGCGGCAGCAGCGCCTCGGGCGGCGCGGGGATCGGCGGCAGCCCGCGCTGCGCCTCGCGCGGATGCGCGACGAGGGCGAGCTCGCCCGCGTTCGGCGGCGGCGCCTCGGGGAAGACGACGGGATCGAAACGCGGCGGCGGCTCGAGCTGCGCCTTAAGCGCGGCGAGCCGGCGCCGCGCGTCGAAGCGATGCGGGCCGCGCGGGTAGCGGCGCATGTAGGTCCAGGCGGCGCGCGGGTCATCGGCACTGGCCACCGCGCGCCACATCGTCGCCTCGCGACGCAGGGCGAGCAGCACGCGCACCCGCGCCGCGAGCGGCCCGTCCGGCACCGCGCGCAGAAAATCGGTGTAGCCGTCGAGGCTGTCGCGGGCGAGCACGGCGGCGAAGGCCACGTCCGGCGAACGCGTGCCCGCCGGCAGCCGATCGAGCGCGGAGATTGGCGTGGCGTCGGCCGACAGGGTGCCGGCGTTCCAGGGAATCTGCGCGCCGTTGGTCAGCGTGGCGACGCGCAGCCGCAGGCGCTCGAGCATCGCGCTGGCACCCAAACCCGAGGTGCCGAGACCCTCGGCGAGCGCGCGGGCGTAGGGCCCGTACGGCAGCAGCGCTCGCGGCGCGACCATGCCGGGCGCGGCGGCGAAGCCGACCAGCGTGTCCTTGGGCGGGCTCGCCAGCGCGAGGCCCGGCGCCAGCGGCATCTCGTCGGTCGCCGCGAGCGGGCTGTCGCGCGCGAGATCGTAGAGCAGGAGGCGCGCCTGCGCCGGCGCCGCGGCAAGCGCGCGCAACAGGTCGTCGAGATCGGCGCAGCGCAGCGGCACGTCGTCGTCGTGCGCGAGCGCGGCATCGACCGGCACCATGTAATTGTTACCGTCGTACTGCACGCCGTAGCCGGCGAGATAGACCAAGATCGTCGCGTCAGGTCCTGCGTCGCGCGCGGTGTCGGCGAAGGCGCGGAAGGCCATGCGCAGGCCCTTGCCGTCGAGGTCGCGCGCCGCGGTGACGGCATAGCCCGCCTGCGCCAGCGCCTGCGCGACGAGGCCGGCATCGGCGGCCGCGGTGGCGAGCGGCCGGCCGGGATAGGCGGCATTGCCGACGACGAGCGCCAGCCGCGGCGCCGCCGCCACGGGCGCAGCGGCGAGGACGAGCGCCAGGAGGCCGGCGAGCCCGAGGAGGAGTCGGTGCATGCGTGGGCAGTGAGGGGGAAACCGCGCGTTTGTGGGGCGCGGCTCGTCTTGTTGGGCTTTGTAGAAGATGCCGTCATTGCGAGCGGAGCGAAGCAACCCAGGGTGGCAGATGGAAGCCTTGAGGTTTCGAGTCGTGCAACCCCTGGGTTGCTTCGCCTTCGGCTCGCAATGACGGAGCCCGGCACCGAGTCACCGCGACCCCTCACATCCGCTCCGCCACCGCCGCCCGCAGCGCCGGCAGCACATCCTCAGCAAACCACGGGTTGCGCTTCAGCCAGGCGTTGTTGCGCCAGGAGGGGTGCGGCAGCGCCATGATCGTCGGCGCGCCGCCGGCATAAGCGCGCCAGTCGCGCACCAGAGTGTCGAGCGTCAGCCCGGCCGGCAGCGGCCGGCCGAGGCGGCGGAAATGGTAGAGCTGCGCGTAGCGGCCGATCGCCAGCACCAGCTCGACCTGCGGCATCGCCGCGAAGAGCCGGTCGTGCCAGATGCGGGCACATTCCTTGCGCGGCGGCAGATCGCCCTTGTCGGCCGTGTGGCCGGGGAAGCAGAAGCCCATCGGCGCGATGAGGATTTTCGAGCCGTCGTAGAAACGCTCGTGATCGAGCCCGAGCCAGTCGCGCAGCCGGTCGCCGGAGGGATCGAGGAACGGCTTGTCGCCGTTGTGCGCGCGGATGCCCGGCGCCTGGCTGGCGATCAGGATTTTCGCCCTCTTGTCCACCCGCAGGATCGGCCGCGGCTCCTGCGGCAGCACCGGCCCGAGGAACGGCGCGTCGCGGCACACGCGACAGGCGCGGATGTCGGCGGCGAGGGAGGCGAGGGTTTCGGGCGGGGTCACGCGCGCCACCAACGATCCGCAGGCGGCGGATGCAAGCGGGCGAAAAGCAGCAGCCCGAGGCGGTGCGAACGTCGACCTGTCTCGAAGACGCGGCCGGCGCTAGGATTGCCCGGCCTCCCCCAAATTGGTGAAGCGCCGATGACCCCCCCATGCAACGCTTTCGTATTGCAACGAAACTTGGATCGATATGCGGTCGAGGATTTCGGAAGCCGATATCCCCAAGGGACCCGCATGAGCGACGAACGTTTGTCTCGCTTGATCGGGATGATCAACGAGGCGGCGCTGCAACCCGATGGCTGGGGTGATGCTTCACATCTCGCGGGCGACCGTCCAGACGCACCTGAAGGCCCTGTTTTCAAAAACGCAGACACGTCGGCAGGCGGACCTCGTCGGGCTGGTGTCGGGCCTGATCAGCCCGTTCAGGCGAAGCGGCTGAAACAGGACGTTGGTGCTTGAGCCATCGCGTGATGCTCGAGGTACCGGCGCCCAAAAGGCTTGGAATGGACCAGCTCTTACCGCTCATTGGTACACTCTACGACGCGGCGCTCGATCCCACCCTTTGGGATAGCGTGCTCGGACAACTCAACGCGTATTTCGACACGATCCAAACCTTGCTGGTGACCGAGAACACCCTGGATCCGGCGGCAAGCCGGTTCTACGCCTCCGTAGAGTGGCAAGCGTGGGCGCCGCGTTACGTCGAATCCTTCATGCTGATCAACCCGACCCGGCTCGCGATGGCCTATCGCGTCAGGGCCGGCGACACGATCATCACGACCGACTTCATGACGCCGGAGGAGTATTCGGCGACCCGCTTCTCCCGTGAGTTTCTCGCGGAGCGGGGCATCGTCGATATCGCCGTCGCGATCCTCGAGCAGACGGCGACGTGCTTCACCGTGCTCTCGGCGCAGCGCAACTCAGAGCAAGGCTTTGCCGACGAGGCGCTCCGCCGCAAGCTCCAGCTCGTCATGCCGCATGCGCAGCGGGCGCTGAAGATCGCGCGGCTCTTCGAGCACCAGAAAATGGTGGCGTCGACCCTCGCCGACACGCTCGATCAGCTCGTGGCCGCCGTCTTCCTGCTCACGTCGACTGGAGCCATCCTCCATTCCAACGCGCGGGGATCGGAATTGCTCGGCGGGACCGATGTGGCGCGGTCCGTGAACGGAAGATTGGTGCTCTCCGACAAGGCCGCCGCCGCCGCGCTGGCCCAGGCCCTCGAACGCGCCGCCCAGGGGGACGCGGCACTCGGTGCCACGGGGCGCGCGATCGCGGTGAGGACGCCTTCCGATCGCAAGTTCGTGGCGACGATCATGCCGCTCAGCGCGGGCCGCCGCCGCGTCATGGGGTCGCCCAACGAGGCTGTCGCGGCGGTGTGCCTGAAGGAGGCCGAGTTCGAGGAGACGCGGGGCGCGCAGGCTTTGGCCTTGCTGCACGGCCTCACGCGCCGCGAGATGGCGATCCTCGCGGCCTCGGTGGAGGTCGGCGGGGTGACGGAGGTCGCCGGCGTTCTCGGGATCGCCGAGGGGACGGTCCGCTCGCACCTGAAGGCGATCTTCGGCAAGACCGGCGCCACGCGGCAGGCCGACCTCGTGAAACTGATGGCCGGCGTCGCCGGGCCGTTCGGGCCGGTGTCGGCGGGTGGGCGCGACTGAGGTCC
Organism: Beijerinckiaceae bacterium; assembly: GCA_965277735.1. Lineage (GTDB taxonomy): Bacteria > Pseudomonadota > Alphaproteobacteria > Rhizobiales > Beijerinckiaceae > RH-AL1. Next base: position 374,305 of record CBDIDO010000002.1, on the reverse strand, counting down.
CTTCCACCGCAGCGCAACATGCCCTAAGGCCCCGGGGTCTTTCCCTGGTGCGCCCTGACCCATGATCCGCCTCGACAAGATCGGCAAGCAGAACGGCAAGCAGATCCTCTTCATCGAAGCGTCCGCCGCGCTCAACAAGGGCGAGAAGATCGGGCTGGTCGGCCCGAACGGCGCCGGCAAGACCACCTTGTTCCGGATGATCAAGGGCGAGGAGCCGCCCGACGAGGGCCAGGTCTCGACCGACCGCGGCATCACCATCGGCTATTTCAGCCAGGATGTCGGCGAGATGGTCGGCCGCAGCGTGCTCGCCGAGACGATGGACGGCGCAGGCCCGCTCGGCGCGGTGGCGGTGGAGCTGAAGGAGATCGAGGCGGCGTTTGCCGATCCCGCGCGTGCGGACGAGATGGACGCGCTCGTCGCGCGCTACGGCGAGGTGCAGGCTCGCTTCGAGGAGCTCGACGGCTATTCGCTCGAGGGCCGCGCGCAGGAGGTGCTCGCCGGCCTCGGGTTTTCCCAGGGGATGATCGACGGCGACGTCGGCAACCTCTCCGGCGGCTGGAAGATGCGCGTCGCGCTCGCCCGCATCCTCTTGATGGCGCCCGACGTGATGCTGCTCGACGAGCCGTCGAACCATCTCGATCTCGAGAGCCTGATCTGGCTTGAGGCATTCCTGAAGGGCTTCGACGGCGCGCTCTTGATGACCTCGCACGATCGCGAGTTCATGAACCGCATCGTCGGCAAGATCGTCGAGATCGATGGTGGTTCGCTCACCACCTATTCCGGCGACTACGGCTTCTACGAGCAGCAGCGCGCGATGTCGGAATCGCAGCAGCAGGCGCAATTCGAGCGCCAGCAGGCGATGCTGGCGAAGGAGATCAAGTTCATCGAGCGCTTCAAGGCGCGTGCGTCGCATGCCGCGCAAGTGCAGAGCCGGGTGAAGAAGCTCGACAAGATCGAGCGCGTCGAGCCGCCACGACGACGCCAGACGGTGACGTTCGACTTTCCGCCGGCGCCGCGCTCGGGCGACGACGTCGTCGCGCTGAAGCGCGTCGACAAGCGCTACGGCAGCCGCACGATCTACGAGAGCCTCGACTTCTCCGTGCAGCGCAAGGAGCGCTGGTGCATCATGGGTGTCAACGGCGCCGGCAAGTCGACGCTGCTGAAGCTCGTCACCGCCACCACGGCGCCGGACGCCGGCACGGTGGCGCTCGGCGCCAGCGTCAAGCTCGGCTATTTCGCGCAGCACTCGATGGAGCTGATCGACGGCGAGTCGACCATCTTCGAGGATCTCGAGGCCTCTTTCCCGCAGGCCGGGCAGGGCTCGTTGCGGGCGCTCGCCGGCTGCTTCGGCTTCTCCGGCGACGATGTCGAAAAGCGCTGCCGCGTGCTCTCCGGCGGCGAGAAGGCGCGGCTCGTGATGGCGAAAATGCTGTTCGATCCACCGAACTTCCTGGTGCTCGACGAGCCGACCAATCATCTCGACATCGCGACCAAGGAGATGCTGATCAAGGCGCTCGAGCGCTACGAGGGCACGATGCTTTTCGTCTCGCACGACCGGCACTTCCTCGCCGCGCTGTCGAACCGCCTGCTCGAGCTGACGCCGGACGGCATCCACGCCTATGGCGGCGGCTACACCGAATATGTCGCGCGCACGGGGCAGGAGGCGCCGGGGCTGCGGGGGTGATGTCGAAGGCGGCTCACGAGAGCCCTCGATAGGCGGCCGGCGTCAGGCCGGTCGCGGCGCGGAAGACGCGGGTCAAATGGCTCTGGCTGCTGAAGCCGCAGGCGAAGGCGACGGTGGCGATCGGGTCGCGTCCGCGCAGCAGCGCCTTGGCCCGTTCGACGCGGCGATGCGCGATGAAACTTTGCGGCGATACGCCCCGGCTGGCGCGAAACGATCGTTGGAGATGAAACGGGCTCAGTTCCGCCACGGCCGCCAGATCGGCGAGGCGGATCGTCTCGTGCAGATGCGCCTCGACGTGCTCGGCAATCCGTCGTCCGACGTGCGGCGCGAGGCCGCCCGTCAGCGCGCGCCGACGCAGGCCGCCCCAGCGGGGGTCGGCGAGGAACAGCGCGATCATCTCGGTCATCGCGGCCTCGGCCGTCAGCGGGTCGCTGGTCTCGATCGCCCCGGCGATGGACCGAAGGACGGCCGCAAGCCGCGGCGCCTGCGCGAAGGTGACCTCGGCCACGTCGAGCATCCGCGCGTCGCGATCGAAGGTTTCGGCGAAGGCGCGGCTGAGCTCTGCGGCCGGCAGGTAGAGGTGCACGAAGCTGAACGGCGCCGTGATCTCCCACTCCGAGCGATGCTGGTGCGGCATGACGCAGAACGCGTCCGGCCAGCCGGAGACGGGCCGGCCATCCAGGCGGCGCGTGCCGTGGCCGCCCTCGAGATAGAGGCTGAACGTGTGTCCCTCGGCGCCGTCGTAGGTGATGTGGTCGTTCTCATTGCGCCACAGCGCGGCGGAACGCCCGAAGCCGAGATCGAGCGCACCCGGCGTCCGCGCGTGACGCGAGCCTGACAGAAAGCCGAAGACGGACGGGTTAACTGGGGCCATGATCCATTCTAGCCGGCCTTGCGGCGCAATCGAGCGCTGAATCGGTGCGCGCGAGCCGTAACGCCGCAAGATCGTGCAAGAGCGTCGCCGTCGGCCTCACTATGCAGAGGGACATCCTCGCATCCGGTTTGTCCACGGCATGAACGTCTTTCTCTTCGTCACCACCGTGCTCATCTGGGGCACGACCTGGTACGCGATCACGATCGAGCTGGGGCCGGTCCCCTTGCTGGTCTCGGTCTTCTACCGCTTCGCGCTCGCGGCGGTGATCCTGTTGGCGATGCTCGCCGCAACCCGCCGGCTCACGGTGCCCGCGTGGCGTCATCAGCCCACCATCGCCGCGCAGGCGCTCTGCCTGTTCTGCTGCAACTTCATCTGCTTCTACGCCGCGACAGCCTTCATTCCGTCCGGCCTCGTGTCGGTCATCTTTTCGCTCGCCACGCTGTTCAACGCCGTCAACGCGCGGCTCATCTTCGGCACGCCGATCTCGGGCCGGACCGCGCTGGCGGCCGCGATGGGGATCGCCGGCCTCGCTCTCCTGTTCGGGCACGACGTCACCGTCGCGTTCGACGCCGGCACGCTGAAGGGCATTGGTTTGGCGACCCTCGGCACGCTGTTCTTCTCGCTCGGCAACATGGCGTCGCGCTACAACAGCGCCGCCGGCGTCCCGCCCAGCATCGCTAACGCGTGGGGCATGGCGTATGGCGCCGCGATGCTGCTCGTCATCATCGCCTGCACGCGCACGCCGCTCGTCCCGCCACCGGACGCAAACTACCTCTGGGCCCTGCTGTATCTTTCGGTTCTCGGCTCCGTCGTCGGCTTCACGACCTATCTCTCGCTCGTCGCCCGCGTCGGACCCTCGCGCGCCGCCTACACCACCGTGCTCTTCCCGGTCGTCGCGCTCGCCATTTCGACCCTTTACGAAGGGTACCGATGGCACTGGACCGGCCTGCTCGGCCTCGCGATCGCGCTTTGCGGCAACATCCTGATCTTCTCCGGCGCGCCGAGCCGGCCGCTCGTCAGCCCCGGCGGCTCGGCGGGCGCGGGGGCCTGACAGCGTCCGCACCAAGTTCGCTCGAGCGACCCGGCACGATCGACATCAGCTTGTCTCAGTCACATCGCACCATTGACAGGTAAACACTGATCTTGGATTGCCCTGGGGCGGGTTTCGGCTGAGGAATTGACGATGAGAACGTCTCGGATTCATTTGATTGCGGGTGTGCTGGGGCTCCTCGGGTCGACGGGGCTTGCCGCGGCGGCGTCCTGCGGCAACGGGGCGGGCGGCTTCGAGAATTGGAAGCGCGAGTTCGCGGAGGAGGCGCGCGGCCGGGTCGGCGGCCGCGGGATCGCGGCGCTCGAGGGCACGCATTACAATACCGCGACCATCGGGGCCGACCGCGGCCAGGGCGGCTTCCATGTCTCGCTCGAATCCTTCCTCGCGCGACGCGGCGGCTCCACCGTCGCGTCCAGGGGACGTCAGCGCAAAAGCGCCATGGCCGGGCTGTTCAGCTCGATCGAGCAGCGCTACGGCGTGCCGCCGGGGCCGCTTCTCGCCATCTGGGGCTTCGAGACCGGCTTCGGCGCCGTCAGCGGCCACCAGGATGCGCTCTCGGCCATCGCGACGCTCGCCTACGACTGCCGCCGCTCGGCCTATTTCACCGACCAGCTCTATGCGGCGCTCCAGCTCGTCGAAAGCGGACGGCTGGCGGCGCACGCGCGGGGCTCGATGCATGGCGAGATCGGGCAGACCCAGTTCCTGCCCAAGACGATGCTCGACTACGGCGTCGGCGGCAATCTCGACAATTCCGCCGCCGCGCTGATGTCGACAGCGAACTTCCTGCACGCGCACGGCTGGCAGCGCGGCGCCGGCTACCAGCCGGGCGAGGCGAATTTCGCCGCGCTCGAGGCCTGGAACGCCGCGCCCGTCTACGAGCGCGCCATCGCCATCGTCGGCGCGAAGATCGACGGGGAGTGAGGCCGGCTCCGCGCGCCTGAAGCCTCAGCGGGCGCGCGGGTGATCCTCGATGGGAAGCGGCGCATCCGCCTTGTAGGTGCGCATCGCGAAGTTCGAGCGGATGTCGCGGATCGCCGGCAAGGCGAGCAGGCGCTGCAGCACGATCCTCTCGTAGGTCGCCATGTCCGGCACCACCACCTCGAGCAGGAAGTCGATCTCGCCTGAGACGAGATGGCACGCGACGACGTCGGGGATGGCGAGGACGGCGTCGGTAAACGCCTCCGCAGTCGTGTGCGAATGCCGCTCGACCTTCACGCCGGCGAACACGGTGAGGCCGAAGCCGACGGCGCTCCGATCGAGGATGGCGCGGTAGCCGCGCAGAACGCCGGCCTTCTCGAGCAGCCGGACGCGCCTGAGGCACGGCGACGGCGACAGCCCGACCCTGTCGGCCAGCTCGACGTTCGTCAGCCGCGCGTCGGTCTGCAGCGCCGCGAGGATGCGGCGATCGATGACATCGAGCCTGATCTCAACAGCCTCCCGGCAAGACGCTCCTGATTGGCAGGAAATGCCAATCCAGCACCCAAAGCTGGCACAGAACGCAAGGACACGCCACCCTCACGCCGGATAGCGTGCGCCCAGGAGGACACGACATGCACGGACTTCCCCTCTTCGTCGGCACGCTCGTCGCGGTCTATCTGCTGCCGGGCGCGGACATGATCCTGCTGCTGCAGACGGGCACCAGGGCGGGGCGGCCCGCCGCGATGGCGACGGCCGTGGGGCTCGGCCTCGCCCGCGCCGTGCATGTCTTCATCGCCAGCATCGGCCTGGCCGGGCTGTTGCGCACCAGCCCCTGGGCGTTCGACATCGTGCGCCTCGTCGGCGTCGCCTACCTCGTCTGGCTCGGGCTCGGCATGATCCGATCGTCCGGCGACATCGTCCCGGCGGATTCGACGCTGACCGCATCGGGGACGCGGCGCGCCGTCACGCGCGGCTTCGTCACCAACATCGCCAATCCCAAGGCTTTGCTCTTCTGCTCGCTTCTGCTGCCGCAGTTCCTCGATCCGCACGCGTCCGTCGCGGGGCAGTTTCTGCTGCTCGGCGCTGTGCTCGTCGCGGTCGGTTTCGCCTTCGACAGCCTCTACGCGCTCGCCGGCAGCGCGATCGGCACTGGCCTGCGCCGCAGCGCGATCGCCCGCCGCATCCAGCAATGGGTCTTCGGGTCGCTGCTGATCGGCTTCGGCGCGCGCCTGGCGCTCGTCACCCATCCCGGGTGAGGTTGCCCTCACTCCAGCGGCGGCTGCATCACGTCGCGGCTGCGGGTGAAGCGCAGGTGGGTGATGTCGGTGGGAAAGAACATGCCCCAGGCCCATTCGAAGAAGATGCGCAGCTTGCGGCTCACCGTCGGCATCTGCATCAGGTAATAGGCGCGCCAGACGAGCCAGGCGGCGAAGCCGTGGAACGGCCAGCCGCCGACCTCGGCGACCCCGTTGAGATGGCCCATCGCCGCCATCGAGCCCCGGTGGCGGTAGCGGAACGGCGCGAGCGGCGCGCCGGCCAGCGCCGCGGCGATGTTGCGGGCGAGCTGATGGCCCTGCTGCACGGCGACCTGCGCCGTCGCCGGATGCGGCGTGCCCGCGTCGCCGTCCCAGACGCAGGCGCAGTCGCCGACCGCCCAGATCGTCGCCGAGCCTTCGACGCGCAGCTCCGGCGTCACCTTCAGGCGGCTCTTGTCGAGCGGCAGGCCGAGCGAGGCAAGCAGCGCATTCGGCTGCGTGCCGATCGTGCCGACCACCATCTCGCTCGCGAGCAGCGTGCCGTCGGCCAGCATCACGCCGTCGCTGCGGATCTCCGCGGCGCGTGTGCTCAGTCGCACGTCGACGCCGCGCTTGCGCAGCGAGGCCAGCGCCGCCGTGCCCAGCGCCGGATGCATCTCGGGCAGCAGGCGATCGGCGCCCTGCAGCAGCGTGACCCGGAGCTCCCGCGGTTTCACCAGGCGATAGTAGCGCGCCATGCAGGACAGGCAGTCGACGAGGGCGCCGGCGACCTCGACACCGGAAAAGCCGCCGCCGAGGATGACGAAATGGCCGAGGCTGGCGCGCCGCGCCAGATCGTCCTGCAGCTCGATCATCGACAGCCGGCGCAGGACAGTGTTGCGGATGTGCATGGCATCGCCGACCGTCTTCAGCGGCAGCGCGTGCTCGGCCATGCCCGGCATGAGATCGAGCCGCGCCCGCACCCCCAAAGCCAGGACGAGATGGTCGTAGTTGAAGGTCCGCTCGCCGGCGAGCGTGCGGCAGGTGACGCGCTGGCGCGCCGCATCGAGGCTGAGCATGCGGCCCATCACGAAGCGACCGCGCTTGCGGATGCCGACCACCTCGCGCAGCGGCGCCACCACGTGCTCGGGAAACACCGCGGCGCCCACCGCCTCCGGCAGCATCGGATTGTAGGTCGTGTAGCTCTCCTCGCTGACGAGGAGGATCTCGCAATCCGCGATCGCGCGCGCGATGAGGTCACGCGCCACCCGGACGCCTGCAAACCCACCGCCGACCACCAAAATCGTCTTCATCCGCGCATGCCCCCCGACGCAGGGAGCGGGCGAAATCGATGCCAGCCGCCGCTCAGCCCATCGGAAAAATTTTGCGGACGGCCTCGGCCCGGCTTGATCCCGTCAGTTCAACGCCTGCGGTGCCGGCTCTTCCAGAAAGTTGGCCACCTCGTGGATGAACTGCATGCGGTTCTTTTCCATGATGACGGTATGCGTGCCCTCGCCGAGCTGTACGAAGCGCTTGTAGGGCGTGTGGGTCAGCTGCTCGAAATAGGCCGAGGCCTGGTAGGTCGGCAGGTCGGCGTCCCATTCGGCGTGGATGATCAGCGTCGGCACCTTGATGTCGGACGGCTGGTACAGCGGTTTGCCGGCCAACCAGTAGAGCCGCGAGTCCTGCATCGTGCCGTTCGGTGCGCGCAGCACCGGCGGTGTCTGCGCGGCGCCCTTGGGATCGGTGGCGAAGGTGGCATTGGCCCACATGTCGAACCAGCCCGGCGGGATCAGCGCCGCCGCCTTGTCTGCCGGCACGCCCTTCAGCCAGCGCTCCAGCGTCGCGGCGCGCGTCACCGTGCGATAGGCGCCGAGCGGCGGCGCGTTCTCCGGCACCTTGTTCGTGCTGAGCCATTGCGGCGCGTAGAGCACGAGGCGGCCGACCTTGTCCTTGTGGGTCGTCGTGTAGAGGCCCATGATCGACGTGCCCCATGACCAGCCCATCAGGTCGAGCTTGGCGACGCCGCGCCGCTTCAGGATGAAATCGACCGCCGCGCCGACGTCGCGGGCTGCCTCCGCGGTGGAGGCGACGGGCGTCCCCTTGCCGGGCGGCCCGTCCATCGAGGCGGCCCGGGTCGAGCGACTGTAGCCGCGCACGTCGACCAGCCACACGTCCCAGCCGCGCGCGGCGAGAATGTCCATCATCGACTGGCCACCGACGGGCAGGTCGAACGACGTCTCGGCGGGATAGGTCGCGCCATGGACGAACAGCAGGATGCGGTCGCTGGCAAAGCTCTGCACGCCGGCGGCGTGCTTCTCCCGGACGTAGAGCTCGATGCCGGGGTCCGACGGGACCATGTATTCGGCGACATCGGCGGCGCGCGCGGGTCCCCCGCCCGTCAGCCCGGCCACGACGACGCCGAAGGCGACCAGAGCCGCTCGCGCGCCGAGCATCACATACGCCATTCCCGTCTCACTCCCGGCGCCCGCTGACGAGGCGCTGCCGCGAGGGTGCGGCGCCCTGCGGGCGGGGACAAGCAACGACGACGTGAGGCGCCTCTGTCGATCGGCAGGTCGACGAGGTCTGCTCGCGATCAACGCCAATAGTGTGGCGATACAACTATTTGGAACATAAGAAGCTGTTTGCTACCTGCTGGCGCAAGGACGTTTCAGATCATCTGATTGGGGGATGATATCGGCAAAGCTGCCGGTAGGCATGCTCCGTCGGGCCAATGCACTGGTCCGACAACCCGAAGCCGCCTCAAGATATTGCCTTGGGGCGGCTTCACTTTGCGCCGGTGGTCTCGATCAGACCCGAGGCCAGCCCTCAGCCCAGCGTCTTGTAGAGCGCAAGCAACTCGGCCCACGCGCGTTCCGCGGCCGCCTCGTTATAGGTCGGGCTTCCCTTGACGCACCAGCCGTGGTTCGCGCCGTCATAGACCTCGACGCGCGCCACCGTCCTCGCCTCCGCGAAAGCCGCCTTGAGTTCGTCCTTGGCGGTGGGCTCGCGCTTGTCGTCGTTGTCGGCGACGGCGCAATACATCGCGGCTTTGATCTTCGGGATGAGCAGGTGCGGGCTGTCCGGCTTTGCCGTGACGAGGTTGCCGCCATGGAACGTCGCCGCGGCGCCGATCCGCCCCGGCAGCGCCGCCGCCGTCCGGAAGGTCAGCGGGCCGCCCATGCAATAGCCCTGGACGCCCGCTTGTTTCGTGTCGTCGGTCTGCGGCTGCGACTCGAGAAAGGCGAGGAACGCGATCGCGTCGTGCTGCGTGCCCTCGGGGGTCAGGGCTGCCGCCAGCGGCATCACCTTGGCGCGATCCTCCGGCTTGTTGAAGTCGAAGGGGCCGTCGACGACCGGCGCCTTCTTCTGGCGGTAGAAAGGGTTTGGGACCAAAACGACATAGCCCTGCGCGGCGAGCCGCCGGCCCATCTGGCGGAACACCGGGCGCAGACCGAGGATGTCGGTCCAGATCAGCACCGCCGGCCACGGTCCCTTGCCGCCCGGATAAAACAGAACCGAGTCGGCGGCGCCGTCCGGTGTTTTCACGCTCACGTCCTGCTCGACGACTTCGCTCTCGGCGCGCGTCGGCGTGCTCGCGAGCACCATGGTCGCCACCGCGCCGGCGCCGAACGCCCGCCGCGAGACCTCGGGGTCCTGGGCGATACCCTGGTGGATCTCGTCGTCGCACATGCTGCCACTCCCTTTGGTCGCGCTTGCCTTAAGGGAAGGCGCGTCATCCGACGAAGAGATGGTGCGATTGGTCCGAAAGCCCACGAAATGCGTCGCGAGCGCGCGGCGATGTGATCGAGGCGTCCAGCGCAATGCTGCAATGCAATATGTCCATTGCGCTGCAGCAAAAGCCGCTTACGTTCTGCGCCAGGAGAACAGCCATGACCCTTCACGCCAACATCGCACCCGTCGGTGCGCAGCACGACATCGCCTCGACCTTTTCGCCGGTCGCCTCCGAGCGGGTCCGCGCGCTCGCATTGCGGGCCATCGAGGGCGCCCCGGCGCTTTCGGCCGGCGAGATGCGCGAGCTCGCGGAAGCGATCCTCGAGCACAACGCGCTCTCCGAGCAAGAGGCCTAGGCCTAACCGGAGCGGAGATCCTGCGGCTGGTAGGTGAACGTCATCACGTTCACCAAATTGGCCAGCTCGGTCTGTCGCGAAACTCCCATCTTTCCGAACACCGCTTTGAGCTGGGTGCGGATGGTCGCCTCGCTGACCTTCCCCCGCACCGCGATGCGGTCGATGGTCTCGCCGGCGCCGATCATCTGCGCGACGCGCGCCTCGGCCGGCGTCAGGTCGAACAGGCTCTGGATGACGGCCGCGGCGGGCAATTCGCGGCGGCGTACCGGCGCGAAGACGACGATGCTGGCGGCGCTCGCGAAGATGTCGCACGCGCTGCGGCGGATCGGGATGACGTGGACGATCATCGGCGGGTGCTCGCCGGCGCTCGCCACGGCGAGCGAGAAGGTCTTGCTCGGATTCGTGCCGTGACCCTCGGTGACGAGGGCATTGGCGAGCGCCGCGGTGAGCTGGTCGTCGGCGCGCGGATCGACGAGATGCAGGCGGCCGAAGGCGCGCTCGTCGACGCGGAACGGCATCAGCTCGCGCATCAGCGAATTGGCCGCGAGGATGCGGTGCTTGGGGCTGAGCACCGCGGCGGCGAGCCCCAACGTGTCCAGCGTATCGGCGGCCGCCCGCGCGCGTTGCAGGCCGATGCGCGCCGACGTCAGCGCGGCGCGTGACAGATGCGGCTTGAGGTCGTCGAGGAAGGCGATCGTCTCGGCCGTCGGGGCGCCGTCCTCGATGCGGCGGTCGAACGAGAACACGAAGATGTCGTCGGGCGCGACGCGCATGAACAGGCTCGCGGAGCGGCCGACGCCGTTCTTGCGGAAGAACTTGTAGCTCGGCTCGGTTTCGACCTGCTCCGGCGTCGAGAGGTCGGTGTCGACGAGGAAGCCGGGATAGTTGCGCTTGATGCCCCGCCGCGACCAGTCGCAACGCGCAAACCAGCCCTCCTCGAAATAGCGGGTGATGATGTCGTGGATGCCGTCCGACGCGGTCCAGCGGAATTTCGGCGCCATCACCGGGAGCATCGCCCGCGGCACCGGGGGCGCCGCCGTGAGCACGCCGCCGAGCGAGCCGGTCGCCTCGGCGATCTGGCCCAGCACCTTCGGCCAGATCTCCGGCACGACGGCGGCCTCATAGATGCCGTCGACGAGAGCCGCCGCGTCAATCATCGGGTTCATGCCGGACCACCTCAAGCGCCGCAGCTAGCCACCCAAGCGCCGCAGCTAGCCACCTAAGCGCCGCAGCGCAGCCAGCGCGACAGCTTCCCCGAGCGGCGAAGCTTACAGTGTAAAGTTAACGAAGCGACACGAGAGTGTTTCGGGCGTCAAGTCGCCGCGGGCTATTGCGCGGTTTCTACCCTATTTGGGGCATGACCCCGACCCGCCGGGGGATCAGCCTGGCTCCGACGGTTCGCCTTGCGAGTGCGGTCCGATTCCGCCCGCTGGGTCCTGATGATCTCTTTTTCCCTCGAGCTCGACACCGCGCGATCGATCGATCCCAAGGCCCCGGACGCCGGCGACAGCTTCGTGCGCGCGCTGGCGGGCGATTGGCACGGGCGCGGGTTCAGTCTCGGCGTGTGGCCGTCGCGGCAGGCGGCTCAACCGTGCTTCCTGGAGATGCATCGGACAAGCGAGAGCCTGTTCGTAGCGCCCGTCGGTGATGCGTCCGACGGCGATGGCGCGCCGGAGCCCTCGACGCTCGTCTTCGATCAAAACGTGAGCGACACGATCAGCGGCGTGCCGCTCGTCCGCGAGGCGGGCATGTGGTTCGCGCACCCCGCCTCGAGCCTCGAGCGCGAGGCCGGCCAGACGCTAACGCTGATCTCGACCGGGTCGAACGGCGAGGTGACGATCGCGTCCGGCGACATCGCGCGCAGCGCCTTTGCCGAGCCGGCGATCCCGCCGATCAACACCGCGCCCTTCGCGGTCGACGCCCCGGTGCCCGAAGCCGGCACGCGGGGCGGGTTCGCGCCGTACGATCTCGGGGATGTGTCGGAGGACGCGTCGCGCTGCCGGACCGCTCTCGGGGCGGCCAGGCCATCGGCCTTCGAAGGGCTGACGCCGCAGGCCGTCCTCGATGATCCGACGTCGCTTCTGCGCGCGGTCGTCGAGCGGCAGGTCGTCGAGCGCCTGATGACCGCCCACGTCGCCGACTCGACGGCGCTCGATCTCTTGGCGCCGACGGGACCCGCGCCGTGCGCCACGGAGGCGACCGTCCGCACGAGCCTCTGGATCGAGCGCATTCGCGACGGCGCTAGCGCCTTCGACCAGCTGCAATACGTGCAGAAGGCGCATTTGCATTTCGCCCCGTTCGGCGCGGGGCCGACCTTCGTCTGGCCGCAGGTCCGCGTCGCGACGCTGCGCCGGGTGGCGGCCTGCAGACAGGTCGAGGTGCATTGATGGGCCGGCTCGAGCCGATGACGGATCCGATGAGCGACGGGTTCGAACGGCGCACCGAGGAGCGCGCGAACTGCAACATCGAGGCGAGGGTCGAGCTGAGCGATCGGTTTGCGATCGCCTGCCGGATCAAGGACCTGTCGCCCTCGGGTTTCCAGATCCAGATCTCGGACGTGATGCATCTGCCCGACGAGTTCGATCTGCTGCTCCCCGTCGTGCAAGGCGTCGAGCAGCGCTGCCGCGCGCGGCTGGTGTGGCGCAACGCCGACATGGCCGGCGGCGCGTTCCTCACGCCGCTCGGCCAGTGACCAGCCGAGCGTCCGGGATCAGACGTCCTTAGTTGAGGGTGCGCCACGCCGGTCGTTGCGTGCCCGCCGACTCGTCCGCGAAGGCGCCGCAGGATCGATACGCCACGCTGGCCGGCTTACCGAGGCAGGCGAGGTTCCGTCCAGGATGCGCGCCGTTTCGCGTCTCGCCGTAGGGAGGTTGAAAGACGTCGAAGACCGACCGTTCGGCCGTCGCGCCGGTGATCGAGCCCAGCGAGGCGGCAAGCATAGTGGCGGCTACGGCAAGTTTCTTCATCGCATTCTCCTTTGGTGTCGGAGAGGAGAATAGCGACGCACGCGGACGGCTGTTTTGCTGGTGTGTTTCAAATCGTGAAACCCGAGCCTTCCGATGCGGCCCGTCCTTCCGCGTCGGCGTGGCTTCCGGTATCGTCACAGTTCGCAGCAGACGAGCGGTCTCGCCGCGCTCATCCAGCTCCTCATCACTCATCGCAAGAAGAGGCGCGACCTTCGCTTCCAGAAAATCAATCGTCAGCGTCGAACGGCGTGGTAATGCTAGATCGGCATAAGGCGATGCCGACTTCGCTTTACGCTCCGTCATTATTATTCCCCCGCTCGTATTCAGCGGCTAACCTTGGATGTGGCTCCGCGTTCCGCGCATTATCTGCAGGCAGGAGCCTCTACCGTCACGTTTCTCTGCAGCAAATGCATCGAATTCGAACATCGCATCGCAGCCGACAAGCGGGAGCGCCGGGCCATTCAGCAGCTGCGCCTGGCTTGAAAACGCCGGGCCGGAATCAAAATCTTAATCCCATCGTCAGCCCCCCGTTAACGTTTCCGCGCCATCGTCCCGGGTGTTGGTTTCGAGTTCCGTCCGCATGTCCGAAGTCACCGCCGAGATGATCGAACGAGGTCGCGGCGCGGACCCGCGGATCGTGGCGGAGCGGCGGCGCGTGGCGCTGCATGTGCGCGAGGCGCGCGAGAAGCTGACCTCGTCCGGCACCGGCTATCGCGCCTTCGATCTCGAGCTCCTGCGGCTCTATGCCGAGCGGCGCCGCGCGGCGCTGCCGGGGCTCGCCTTGCTGTCGGTCGCGCTCGCCCTCGTCGTGCTGCAGTGGGCGCCGCTTCCGAGCCTGCTCGCCTGGGTCGGGCTCGTCTGCGGCGCGCTGCTGCTGGTCAGCCGGCTCGCCGGCCGCTTCCTCGAGCAGACGGAGGCCACGACGACGCCGAAGCGCTGGGCGCGGCTTTTCGCGCTCGGCGAGGTCGTGCTCGGGTCTTCGTACGCGCTCATCGTGCTGATCGCCTGGAATCCGGAAGAGCCGCAGGCCGCCACCTTCATGCTCGTCGCGCTCCTCCTCGTCGCGGCGATGAACGCGACGGTGACGGCGACGGTGCCGGCCGCGGTCTATGGTGGCCTGACGCCGATGACACTCGCCATCCTCGCCGTGCTGCATCCGGCCGGGCTCACCGGCAACGATTGGCTGATCGCCGTGCTCGCGCTCGGCACGCTCGTCTATTTCATCGATCTGTCGCGCAAGCTGCACGCAGCGGCGCTGCAGGCGATCGCCTTCGAGGTCGAGAAGGACGAGCTCATCGCCGAGCTCGAGCGGAGCCGGGTGAACAGCGACCTCGCGCGGCACCGCGCCGAGGAATCGAACCTCGCCAAGTCGCGCTTCCTCGCCACGATGAGCCACGAGCTGCGCACACCGCTCAACGCCATCCTCGGCTTCTCCGAAGTGATGAAGAGCGAGCTGTTCGGCGGCCACGCCGTCCCGGCCTACAAGGGCTATGCCGCCGACATCCATTCGTCGGGCGAGCATCTCTTGATGCTCATCAACGAGATCCTCGATCTGTCGCGCGTCGAGGCGGGGCGCTACGAGCTGCGCGAGGAGCCGGTCGACCTCGCTGCCATCCTCGACGAGTGCCGCCACCTGATGGCGCTGCGCGCCAAGAAGAAGGGCATCGAGATCTACGAGGAGCCGGCGCCGCGGCTGCCGCGGCTGTGGGCGGACGGGCGCGCTTTGCGCCAGGTCGGGCTCAACCTCCTCTCGAACGCGATCAAGTTCACGCCGCAGGGCGGCCAGGTGCGCATCCGCCTCGGCATCGACGAGCTGGGGCGGCAGTTCTTCGCCATCATCGACACCGGCGCCGGCATCCCCGAGAGCGAGATCCCGCTCGTCATGTCCTCGTTCGGCCGCGGGTCCCTGGCGCACAAGACGGCGGAGGAGGGCACCGGCCTCGGCCTGCCGATCGTGAAGGGACTCGTCGAGCTGCACGGCGGCACCTTCACGCTGAAGTCCAAGGTGCGCGAAGGCACCGAGGTCATCGTGACGTTCCCGCCGGAGCGCGTGATGGACGTGCTCCCGCGCCTCGACGTCGACGTGCGCGACGCGGCGTGAGTAGGCGCGCGATGTGTCGCGGCGACCTTTGATGATGTGGCTCGTTCGGCTGCATGATCCAATCCCCGAGCACCGAAGCGCCATTGCTTGTCTGCTTGCATTTCCTCGGAGGCAGCGCGCGAAGCTGGTCGCTTGTGGCCGCGCGGCTCGCGCCCGACGTTCGTTGTCTTGCGCTCGATCTCCCGGGCTTCGGCGATGCCGCGGACCTGCCGCCTGCCGATGTGGCTGGCATGGCGGTGCAGGTCGCGCGACGCATCGCCGAGGCCGCGCCGAAGACGTGGTGGATCGCCGGGCACAGCATGGGCGCCAAGGTTGCGCTGGCGGTGTCGCGGCAGGCCGAGGACGGCGCGGCGGGGCTCGCGGGGCTGGCTGGGATCGCGCTGCTAGCCGGCTCGCCGCCGCGCCCGGAGCCGATGGACGAGGCCAAGCGCGCCGAGATGATCGCGTGGATCGATCAGTCCGACGCGGTGCGAGAAGCGCAAGCGCGCGCGTTCATCGCGACGAATTGCGGGATGCCGTTGCCGCCGGCGGTGCGCGACCTCGCCGTCGCCGACGTGCTGCGCGCGAACCCCGCGGCGTGGAAGGCGTGGCTCCGAGAGGGAAGCCGCGAGGATTGGCGCGATCGCATCGGGGTGCTGCGCACGCCGGCGGTGATCCTGAGCGGATCGGGGGATGCCGATCTCGGCCCCGATGCGCAGGCCAGGCTGATGGCGCCGCATCTCGCCGAGCGTGTCCATATCGAGCTGGCCGGCGCGGAGCATCTGCTGCCGCTGGAGCGGCCTGACGAGGTCGCTCGGTTCCTGCGAGAGTCGATGTCTCGCGCGCCGAGCCTCTAGCGCCGCGTACGCTCTGCAGAAGGGCTCGTCATTGCGTCAGCCGCCGAACGTCTCGTCGAACGCGTAGCCGGCGCCGCGGACGGTGCGGATCGGGTCGGGCTCGCCGTCCTGGCTCAGCGCCTTGCGCAGGCGCCCAACATGGACGTCGACGGTGCGCTCGTCGATCTCGACGGACAGGCCCCAGACGCTGTCGAGCAGCTGCGCGCGGGAAAACACGCGGCCGGGCTTGGCCATCAGGTACTCGAGCAGGCGGAACTCGGTCGGGCCGAGATGGATCGTGCGGCGGCCGCGATGGACGCGCCAGCTCTGCCGGTCGAGCTCGAGGTCGCCGGCGTTGAGCCGCGAGGCGACGCGATCGGGGCTGGCGCGGCGCAGCAGCGCGCGCACGCGGGCGATCAGCTCCGGCACCGAGAACGGCTTGACGATGTAGTCGTCGGCGCCCGTCGAGAGGCCACGCACGCGCTCGCCCTCCTCGCCGCGCGCGGTCAGCATGATGACCGGCAGCGAGCGGGTCGCCTGGCGCGCGCGCATGCGGCGGCAGATCTCGAGGCCGGAGACACCGGGCAGCATCCAGTCGAGGATGACGAGGTCCGGCGGGTTTTCCTGCAAACGAATGTCGGCTTCGTCGCCGCGCTCGACGCATTCGACGGTAAAGCCCTCGCTCTCGAGGTTGTACGAGAGCAGGAGCGAGAGGGTCTCCTCATCCTCGACGACGAGGATACGCGGCGTCCCGGTCTGGGTCGCAGCGGCGCGGGAGGTCTTGTCGGCCAGGGTTTCCATGGGGCGTCAGGTCAGGCGTCTTGCGGCAGGCTCGTGAACGACCGCCCCTTCGGGCGATCAACCGGCAGCGCCTCGCCGGTCACGAGATAGACGATGGTCTCGGCGATGTTGGTCGCGTGATCGCCGATGCGCTCGATGTTCTTCGAGCAGAACAGGAGATGCGTGCAGAACGAGATGTTGCGCGGATCCTCCATCATGAAGGTGAGGAGATCGCGGAACACCGAATCCTCGAGCGCGTCGAGCTCGGTGTCGCGCGTCCACACATCGCGCGCCCGGTCGACCTCGCGATGCGCGTAGGCGTCGAGCACGTCCTTGAGCAGGAGCGCCGCCGCCTCGTTCATCGACTTCAGCCCGATGATCGCGCGCGGCAGCCGCGCCTCAGCGGCGATGATGACGGCGCGCTTGGCGATGTTCTTGGCGAGGTCGCCGACGCGCTCGAGATCGGCCGAGATGCGGATCGCGGCGACGATCTCGCGCAGGTCGACCGCCATCGGCTGGCGGCGCGCGATCGTCATGATCGCGTGCTCCTCGATCTCGCGCTGCAGCGCGTCGAGCCGCGGGTCGGCGGCGACGGTTGCGCGCGCGAGGTCGGCATCGAGGTCCGACAGCGCGTCCATCGCGTCCGACAGCATCTTCTCGGCGATGCCGCCCATCTCCGCGATCTTGCGGCTGAGGAGATCGAGCTCCTTGTCGTAGGCCTTGACGATATGGTCGGACATCAAAGGAATCCCGTGTCGTCTAGGAAAAATCAGCCGAAGCGGCCGGTGATGTAGTCCTGCGTCTGCTGCTTTTCCGGCGAGGTGAACATGCGCTTGGTGTCGCCGTATTCGATCAGCTCGCCGAGATACATGAAGGCCGTGTAGGTCGAGACGCGCGCCGCCTGCTGCATCGAGTGCGTGACGATGACGAGCGTGTATTTCGCCGCCAGCTCGTCCATCAGCTCCTCGACCTTGAGCGTCGAGATCGGGTCGAGCGCCGAGCACGGCTCGTCGAACAGGATCACCTCTGGCTGCACCGCGACGGTGCGCGCGATGCAGAGGCGCTGCTGCTGGCCACCGGAGAGCGAGAGGCCAGAATCCTGCAGCTTGTCCTTCACCTCGTTCCACAGAGCGGCGCCGCGCAGCGCGGCCTCGACGCGGTCGGCGAGCTCGCTCTGCGGCAGGCGGTTGTAGAGCTTGATGCCGAAGGCGATGTTCTCGAAGATCGACATCGGGAACGGCGTCGGCTTCTGGAATACCATGCCGACGCGGGCGCGCAGCAGGTTCAGATCCTGGCCCTTGTCGAGGATGTTCTTGCCGTCGAGCAACACCGCACCCTCGGCGCGCTGGCGCGGGTAGAGGTCGTACATGCGGTTCATGACGCGCAGCAGCGTCGACTTTCCGCAGCCCGACGGGCCGATCAGCGCGGTGATCTTGTTGGTGTAGATCGGCAGGTTGATCGTCTTCAGCGCCAGCGAGTCGCCGTAGAAGAAGCGAAGGTCCTGGACATCCATCTTCACCGGCAGGTCGGCGATGTTGTTGCCGTTCGGCCTCGCTGCTGCGGGGTTGGGCGCGGTCAGCGTGTCGCTCGTCTCGTTGCGTGTCATCGTTTGCCCCTCGGCGTCGCGAGCGTCCGTGCTGTGATCGACAGCGTCAGGACGGCGAGTGTGATGATGAGTGCGCCCGACCAGGCGAGGCCCTGCCAGTCGGAATAGGCGGAGCCGGCGTATTGGTAGATCACGTAGGGCAGGCTCGCCATCTGCGCCGTCATGTTCCACGAGGTGTAGGAATTGTTCAGCGCGGTGAACAGCAGCGGCGCGGTCTCGCCGGAGATGCGGGCGACCGCGAGCAGCACGCCGGTGGTGAGGCCGGCGCTGGCCGCCTTGTAGGCGATGCGCTGCACGATCATGCTCTTCGGCATGCCGAGCGCGGAGGAGGCTTCGCGCAGCGGCGTCGGCACCAGCCGCAGCATGTCCTCGGTCGTGCGCACGACGACCGGGATGACGATGATCGCCAGCGCGATGCCGCCGGCGAGGCCGGAGAAATGGCCCATCGGCACGACGACGATCTGGTAGACGAACAGGCCGATGACGATCGACGGTGCCGACAGCAGGATGTCGTTGATGAAGCGCACCACGAAGGCGAGCTTCGAGCCGGTGCCGTATTCGGCGAGATAGGTGCCGGCGAGGATGCCGATCGGCGTGCCGACCACCGTGCCCATCAAGGTCATCAGGATCGAGCCGATGATCGCGTTGGCGAGACCGCCGCCGCTGCCGGGCGACAGCGTGCGGGTGACGAACAGCGACGGGGTGATGCCGGCGAGGCCCTTCATCAGCAGGATCGCGATGATCCAGGCGAGGAAGGCCAGCCCGAACGCCGAGGCCGCGTAGCAGAGGCTGACGTAGATGTTGTTCTTCAGGCGGCGCGAGGCGAGCAGGTCCATGTCAGCGCGCCTTCTTTTCGATGCGCATCAGCATGAAGCGCGCGATCGCCAGGATCACGAAGGTGATGCCGAACAAGATGAGGCCGAGCGCGATCAGCGCCGAGGTGTAGAGGCCGCGGTCGGCCTCGGCGAACTCGCTGGCGATCGTCGCCGAGATCGAGGTGCCGGGCTGGAACAGCGAGGCTGAGATATTGTGCGCGTTGCCGATGACGAAGGTGACGGCCATCGTCTCGCCGAGCGCACGGCCGAGCGCCAGCATGACGCCGCCTATGATGCCGATGCGCGTGTAGGGGATGATGACGCGCGACACGACCTCGCGGGTGGTGAAGCCGAGCCCGTAGGCGCTCTCCTTCAGCATCGGTGGCACGGTCGCGAAGACGTCGCGCGAGATCGAGCTGATGAAGGGCAGCACCATGATCGCCAGGATGAAGCCGGCGGTGAAGATGTCGGTGCCGTAGGCAGGCCCGGCGAAGATGATGTTGAGGCCGGGGATCGGCCCCGTCACCTTCATGATCGCCGGCTCGACATAGGCCTGCAGCAGCGGCTTCAGGATGAAGAAGCCCCAGATGCCGTAGATGATCGAGGGGATGCCGGCGAGCAGCTCGATGGCGATGCCGATCGGCTGGCGCAGCCGCGGCGTGCACAGCTCGGAGAGGAAGATCGCGATGCCGAGCCCGATCGGGATCGCGATGGCGAGCGCGATGATCGAGGTGACGATGGTGCCGTAGATCGCCGTTGCGGCGCCGTAGACGTCGTTGGCGGGATCCCAGTCGGTCGAGACGAGGAAGTGGAAGCCGAACGCCTGGAAGACCGGCAGCGAGCCCCAGATCAGCGAGCCGATGACGCCGCCGAGCAGCAACAGGACCAGGATGGCGGCGGACAGCGTCAGGATGCGGAAGACGTCGTCGGACGTCTTGAAGCGACCCAGCGCCTTGGCGCGATCGTAGACGGTGGGCGCGGCGATCGATTGTTGTCGGGCGGCGAGGTCGACCAACGGGTTCTCCAAACGCGTGACCTTGATTTATCGAAACGAGGCGACCGGAGGGCGCAAGACCCTCCGGCCGCTGCGTTAGTGGATCAGAACTGGAGCGGCTTGCCGTCCTGGCCCTTGATCTGCGTCGACCATTCCTGCTTGACCAGCTCGACGACGCTCTTCGGCATCGGGATGTAGTCGAGCGCCTTCGCGGCGTCGTCGCCGTTCTGGTAGGCCCAGTCGAAGAACTTGAGCGCGGCGGTGGCGGCGGCCGGATCGGTCGGCTCGGTCGGCATCAGGATGAAGGTCGAGGCGGTGATCGGCCACGACTTGGCACCGGCCTGGTTGGTGAGGATCAGGTAGAAGCCCGGCGCCTTCGCCCAATCGGCGCCGGCGGCGGCGGCGGCGAACGCGTCGGCGACCGGCGCGACCTTCTGGCCGTCATGGTTGATCATGTCGGCGTAGGTCAGCTTGTTCTGCATGGCATAGGCGTACTCGACGTAGCCGATCGAGTTGCCGGTCTGCTTGACGTTGGCGGCGACGCCCTCGTTGCCCTTCGCGCCGAGGCCGGTCGGCCATTTCACGGCCGCGTCGGCGCCGACCTTGCTCTTCCAGTCGGCCGAGACCTTGGAGAGGTAGTCGGTGAAGTTGAAGGTGGTGCCCGAGCCGTCCGAGCGATGCACGACGGCGATGCCGGCCGACGGCAGCTTGACGCCGGGGTTCAGCTTGGCGATCGCCGGGTCGTCCCAGGTCTTGATCTCGCCCATGAAGATCTTGGCGAGCGTCGGGCCGTCGAAGGTGAGCGAGCCGGGGGCCACGCCCTCGATGTTCACGACCGGCACGATGCCGCCCATCACCATCGGGAACTGCACGAGCTTGGCGGCGGCGAGGTCTTCCTGCTTCAGCGGCTTGTCGCTGGCGCCGAAGGTCACGAGACGCGCCTTGATCTGCTTGATGCCGCCGCCCGAGCCGATCGCCTGGTAGTTCAGCTGGACGCCGCCGACCTTCTGGTAGGATTCCGCCCACTTGGCATAGATCGGATAGGGGAACGTGGCGCCGGCGCCGGAGATTTCGGCGGCCTGGGCCGACAGCGCCGCGGCGCAGGACACCGCGCCAGCCAGGGCGACGCGAAGGAGAACGTGAGATGTCATGAGGGTAGCCTCGTGGTGAGGGATCGTTCGGGGACCGGCCTGGGGGCGGGCGGCCGCGCGGACTCGTAGGTCGGCTCCAAGAGCCTTCTAAGACGACGGGATTACAGTTTTGTGACACGCGCTGAAATGCATACGAGGCGGGGGCGTGTGGTGGGGTCCGGGACGATCGCGGTGATGAAGCAGTGGTCGGGGCGCCCTCCTGGGTGGAGATGAGCGCTTCCATGCCGATGCGCGGGATCACCTGGTGGCCGAGGAAGTGTGACCCAGCGGCGCTGTGATAGGTTGCCTTCGGATGGAGGAGACAACCATGCGTCGTGATCGGGGTGGCACTCCCGGAACTGGTTTTCGCCCCCGGTGAGATCCTCGAAGGTCATCTCGTTGTTGCCGGACGATTTGTACGACTTCGAACGAAAGGTCATCCGCGTCTTGTTGTCGGGCAGCGTGTAGGGCACGGGGTTGGTAGGGTCCGGCACGATCGCGGTGACGAAGGGCCGGTCGGGGTCGCCCTCCTGGTAGGAGACGACCGCCTCCATGCCGATGCGCGGGATCACCTGGTGGCCCCAGGTCGTGCCGCCCCACGGCTGGCCGACGCGGATCCACGGCGTGTCGGAGCCGTCCTTCTGCGCCTCGCGATCCCATGGGAACCAGACTTTCACGCGCCCGTAGGGCTCCGTGTAGATCTCCTCGCCGGAGGGGCCGGCGATTAGCGGTTGACTATGCGAGCGCGCCTAGCGAGATGCGGATCGCCCGTGCTATGAACTCCTTTAGCTGCGGGCGAAAAGTCCTATTGCTTACACGATTTTCTGTTTTTCGAGGTCACGCCAATGACTAGCGATCCATGTATTCTTGATTTCTTCTACGCCGTATGCGTTTATGGTTTCTTCAAGACTCCTCTTAATATGATCGCTATTGTCGATGGCGTACGAAGCCAATTTAATAATAATATAAACTATCGGCTTCGTCGTGTCCTGTATCAAGGCCGGATAGAGTGCATTGAATGCGAGTAGGTCGGCTGCTAGTTGTTCATTATCTTGAGCGCTGATGCACCTACATGCTGCTGAGAAAGCAGCCGCTTCAGTGCCGTGCTTCCTAAGTGTCTCGTCAAGAAGTTCAAAGGTCTCAGACCATCGATCTATGTTCATGCCAGTGCTCCCCAAGTTAGGAGGTTTTGCCGCCCCAAAGAGAGAGGCAATCCTTCAGATGATCCCAATCAGGAGGCGATGAAGGCATTGTGCCAGTCCTAAAGCAAATCGCTGCTCTGTCGCCTGCCCTATCCATACAGCCGTTCCGACACCAAGGATAATCGGTGCCCTGGGGATACAGGCCCCAACATCTGTCTCGTTCGGCCTGCCAAAGTTGTTCGCACCCCTGTTTTCTTCCCTTCTCCTTGCTGACCCTGAGCATGTTGAGCATAATAATCATCGACTGTATCCAAAGGCTTTTCTTAGCGTAATCATCAATCGCGTCTCCGGCTGCCTTGGCACCTCCGGCAAGTCCTTTTGCGGTTCCTTCGACCATTGAGGGGGGCAGCGGGGGAAACTCTCCGCCACCGAAAGGTAGCACCGCGGAAGCCTGCGTCAGCTGTGCCGCTTGAGGCGTCGTAACGGTCAAATCAGGCGATGGGCTACTATTAGATCCAATCTGGGGATTGATTCTTTTGGTTGGCGGAGGAGGATAAAACTCCATGTCTCTTGTATAGTAAAGTCTGCCGCATGTATTCTTATGATTCATCCACCATAAGTCCATATGGCGTACCATATTGCGACCTTCAGTCCGCACTGAACTCGACCACGTCATTGGCGTGCAATCGGCCCCCGCTGTTCCGGAATTGACGCCGCCTCCGACGCCTGGCTCATCACCATAACAGTGAAGTACGATCGAGAAGACAGCATGAGATCGATCGCCGGCCTGACGGACGCTATTGGCGAGATTTGCAGCGTCGGCCTGAAGGCACCAAATTGTATAGGGTATTGGAACTAGGCCGCTGCCGGAAGGGGTTAGGCACACGTCGGGTACCATCGAGACGATGATTCCCTGATATACTTCGCGCGATCCCTCAAGGGGCAGATTCACTTGACCACCTCTGCGTGCTCAAGGCCAGTCAGAGTCGAAATTGGTAAGTCGACCACGTCCTTCGGACGCACCAATGCAACTGAAGCCCCGTAATATTCGGGGCATTGCACAATCCATCCTCGCCAAGTGATTTCCACTTTTTGATGACAATCTTGTCCACGTAAGTCGATATGAAGTCCGTCGAGCACCAGTCGTGCCATTATTTGGCGACCATCAAACCAAGCATGGTAGGCTACTGGCACGCGATCCGGCAGATTGAAAACAAGCGAGGTGCCCCCTGGCACCACTCCTTCTAGGCGTACTATTTCGTCGCCAACCAAATACGGCAATATCAAATCCGTGTGTGCCGATTGGTAGAAGCGGTAATCGAAGTCCGTCGGCAATCGCCGCTCGCGCGCCGTTCGCCAGGTTTCGTTGTAGGTGCCAGCGTGCGTTTGTCGCCACGACCAGAACGGCGGGATCGGTCCGAAACCCTGAGGTTGCGGCGTTCCGAACGGGTCGGTGACCGGCGCGCGAACGCTGTCGATTTGCGGCGCACGCAGAGGATTGCCCAATCGACTCCAATCCTCCTGCAAGATTCCTGGGCCAAGAGGATTTCGCGGATCGGTATTGCCGTCGGGGTCACCGACGAAGCGACCGCCAGCAGCGAATCGGTAGTCTAGTGGCACGCTGGGCGCGGCTAAGGACAGCCCTAGCCTCCAGGTCGGTTTTAAAAGCTTCAGCGTCGGCTCCCAACGACGTGGCCCGTGCACGCGCAGTCGCACCTCTTCGTGGCTGCCCACCGCAACAGCGACCTCCCAACTCTCCGCTGGGCGGCCGCCAGGGGCGTATGCCGTGCCGATGACGGTCACGTCGGCCGCGGGCTTGTACGGAATCAGATCGCCGACGCGGATCAGCGGCGTGCGGTGGGGGTCGCCCTCGTAGACGTCGGTGAGCACGATCTCCTGCTGGTTTGCCAGCTCCAGTTTTCCATCTGGGGTGAGATCGAAGGTTGCCCGCACGCAGATCACCGCCATCGGCGTTCCGTCGCGATGTAACTGTCCAAAGCCTATTGCGGCAAACGGGGTGTCGTTCCGGACTAGCATCGGGCCAACTTACCGAGGAGGGTTGAGATCGATGACCTTGCCCCAATGGGTCACCTGCTCGGAAAAATCAGTCGTGAACGTCTTGCCGGTGATCGAGACGTTGCCCTGATTGTCCATCGTCAGCGTCGCGGCGCCGCCGCCGACGATGATCTGGAAGGTTTGGCCGACGTTGATCTGCATCTGCTGGCCGACGTTGACGATCATCTGCTGGCCCACCGTGTGGGTGTGGGCCTGACCGACGTTCTCGTTCTTCGTCACACCGATGTTGATGGCCTGGCTGGTGCCGACCTGCATCGCATGCGCGACGCCGATCGAATCGGTACGGGTGTTCGCGACCGAGATATTGAGCATGCCGGACATGCCGAACAGGCTCGCGACGGCGGCGCCTAGCGACGCGCCGGAAGAGGCCAGCGCGGTGCCGGCGTCGGCGAGCGGGTTCGACGGTGAAACTATGCCTGATTGCGCGGATTGTCCGGCCGACCCGAGCACGCCGATGGCGCCCCCGGCGATCGCCGGCACCATGCTCATCGCCGAGGACATGAGGCTCAGGCCCGGCGCGGCGCCCAGGCTTCCGCCGCTGGAGCCGCCCGCCGCACCCATGGCCTGGGTCAGCAGCCCAGACGTCATGCCCGTCATGCCCAGCAGCGGCGCCATCATCGCCGCGGCCCCCGCCCCGGTGCCGCCGACGGTGACATTCATCGAGCCGCCGACCTCGGTCGTCGCGTTGCTCCCCACCGTCGTCGACTGGTTCTGGCCGATCGACACCGACTGGTCGACGCCGATGCTGCGCGTCACGTTGTTGACGACGTTGGTGGTCTGGTCCTTGGAGGCGTTGAAGAACTGGTTCTCGCCGCCGGTGATGTCCTCGAAGGTCATCTCGTTGTTGCCGGACGATTTGTACGACTTCGAACGAAAGGTCATCCGCGTCTTGTTGTCGGGCAGCGTGTAGGGGACCGGATTGGTCGGGTCCGGCAGCAGTGCGGTGATGAAGGGGCGGTCGGGGTCGCCCTCCTGGTAGGAGACGACGGCCTCCATGCCGATGCGCGGGATCACCTGGTGGCCCCAGGTGGTGCCGGCCCAGGGCTGGCCGACGCGGAACCAGATCGTGTCGGACCCATCCTTCTTGGCGCGCCGGTCCCACGGGAACCACAGCTTCACCCGGCCGTACTGGTCGGTGAAGATCTCCTCGCCCGACGGGCCGGCGATCAGCGCGATCTGCGAGCCGACGATGCGGGGGCGGCGGATGGTGCGGTGCGGGGTGGCGGGCGTCGTCGCCGGCATCACCTCGAAGGTATTGGTGTAGGAGGGCTGGCCGCCGTTGGTCTCGTAGGTGCGGTCGACCGCCTCGTGGCGGATCGCGGTGACGACCTGCGGCTGGAAAATGTTCGACGGCTTGGCCACGTCCTGCGGCGTAAAGGTCTGCGCCGGCGCGAACGTGCGCACGGTCGACGCCGCCTGGACCGTCTCGTAGCCGGTCTCGGTCGCCTGGATGCGCTTCTTCTCCATCTGCTCGGCGCCCGCGGTGTCGGCGAAGCGGCCGGGGAACTCGTAGAGCTCGGCCTGCGCGTTGCCGGGCACGGGGGCGAACGTGTCCTGCGTCGCCTCGGGCGTCGACATCGTGAGGAACTGCCAATCGCGACCGGCGCGCTTGCCGGGCGTGAAGGCGAAGCGGCGCCGCCATTGCGAGATGTGGTCCTGCGCGGCCGAGCCTTCGGAAAAGCGCACCTGCTGCTCTTGCGCCTTGTCATAGCCCGAGGCATGGTCGGCGACGACGAGCGTGTGCCTGCCCTGTTGGTGGACAAACCAATAGAACAGCCCGTCCTCCTGCATCCGCCGCAGCATGTAGGCGAGGTCGGTCTCGTTCCATTGCACACTATAGTCCTGCGGAATCGGCTTGCCGGTGATGCGCAGCGTCAGGTCGCTGATGCCGTGCTCCTTGCACAGGGACTCGACGATCTGTGGACTGGTTTGACCCAAAAATATCCTGCAGTCCGACCTCTGGCTCAGCGTCCACAGCTTCGGCCGGACCGTCAGCGCGTAGCTGCGCGTGCCGCGCGACGTGAGCGAGCCCTCGTGCAGGTCGGTGACGAAGCCGTTCCACCAGCGGGTGCCGTCGTCCTTCAGCTTGAGCCGGAAGTCGACGCTCGCGCCGATGAGGTCGCTGGCTTGCAGGTCGTCGCGCTGCGACTTGACGGCGGCCTCGATCGTGAAGAGGCCGTTGATGCCTTCGTCGATCGCGAGGTGCTCGAGCAGCAGGACGTCCGCGCCGAGCGGCGTCGAGATCGCCATCATCCGGCCGGCTTGGGTGTAGGGCACGCGCTCCGACGTCACCTTGGCACCTCGCAATACGACTTTGGTCTCAATAGGCCGCAGACTACACGCTCGCGTGGCGCCCGCAACCAGAACGATCCTAAGACGGGGATGGCAACGCTGGGATGACACGCGGGGCGTGCGGCGGGTCACGGGAGAAAGGCGCAAACGAGCATTTGGCGGGCCGCCGAGGCCGCGTGCGCCGACGTGGCGCGGCCCGTGTCGGCGCACGGCGCCCGAGGCCCCCGCCGGCGTCGGCGCACGCCGACACAGGCGTCCTCCGGGATCGGCGTCCGGCGCCAGGTGGCGCGCGCTGGGGTCGGCGCACGGCGCCCTCGCATGTCGCTGCGCGATCGCGGCGCACCGGCCCGGCGGCGCCTGGACGCGCCACGGTGTTCCGGTTATAATACCGGATCAGTCGGACGTCGACAGGTCAGGTGTGGAGGGTCAGCCGTCGACCTCGGCATGCGCGGAATAGAGCGGCAGGCGCACCTCGAAGGTCGAGCCTTCGCCGAGCTTGGAGTCGATCGCGATGTGGCCGCGGTGGCGGGCGACGACGTGCTTGACCAGCGCGAGGCCGAGGCCGGTGCCGCCCTTGGCGCGGCTCTGGCCGGCGTCGACGCGGTAGAAGCGCTCGGTGAGGCGCGGGATGTGCTCGGGCGCGATGCCGGGGCCGTGGTCGCGCACGCTGAGCCGGCCGTCGCCGCGCACCCGCGCGACGGCGATCTCGACGACGGGGTTGGCCGCCTCGCCCGCCCCGTACTTGATCGCGTTCTCGATGAGGTTTTCGGCGACCCGCACCAGCTCGTCGCGGTCGCCGATGACGATGACAGGCTCGCCCGCCTCGAGCTCGAGCGTGACGCCGTCGTCGTGCGCGAGCGGGGTCAGCGTATCGACGATGTGGCGGGCGACGAGCGAGAGATCGACCGGCGTCTTCGGCTTCAGATGCAGGTGCTGCTCGACGCGCGACAGCGACAGCAGGTCGTCGACGAGCCGCGCCATGCGCTGCGCCTGCTCGCGCATGATGGACAGGAACTTGTTGCGCGCGGTCTCGTCGTTGCGGGCGGGACCCTGCAGCGTCTCGATGAAGCCGAGCAGCGAGGAGAGTGGCGTGCGCATCTCGTGGCTGGCGTTGGCGATGAAGTCGACGCGCATCCGCTCGAAGCGCCGCGTCTCCGAGATCTCGTGCAGGTAGACGAGGACGAGCGGCCCGCAGGTGAGCCCGGCGACCGGCGCGACGCTGACCTCGAACAGCCGCTCCACCGGCACGCGATCGAGCCAGGTGGTGCGCGTCGTCGCGCCGGCGTCGCGCGCCTCGGCGACGGCATCGAGCACGTCGGGCGCGCGCAGGTGGCTCGCCAGCGGGGCGCCGGCCCGCAGGTTGGGGAAGACGCCGCGCGCCGGCGGGTTGACCTCGATGATGCGGTCGTCGGCATCGATCGCCAGCACGGCCTCGGGAAGCGCAGCGAGGATCGCGGCGAGCGCCGCCTGGTCGTGCGTGGGGGCCGAGGGCGGCGCCGCGAACGGCAGCGCGTTCAGAATCTTGCCGACGCGCGCCATCTAAACGCCTCTGCCGGCCGTGGCCGTCGCGAAGCACTGCGCCTCGGTGGTCGGCGACGCGGCGCGCCGGCGGTAGGCCTCGATCAGCGCGACCACGGCGTCGCGGGCGCTGCGCGCGACCTGCTTGCGGTCGGTGCCCGGCGCGTAGGGGATCGGCGCGCCGAGCGCGACGGCGCAGGTGATCGGCGGCCCGCGCAGCACGCGCCAGAGGTGCGGCAGCAGCGCATCGTCGCCGATCCAGGCGGCGACGGGCGAGGAATAGGTCAGCGCGATCGGCTGGATCGCGACGGAGTTGCGCGCCGGGTCCTTGGCGAGCAGGTCGCGCGCGGCGGCGAGATGCGAGCTGAGGAACGGACCCGGCTCCGGGCCGCCGACGGTCGTGCCCTCGGGGAAGAGAAGCGCCGTGCGGCCCTCGAGCAGGCGTGCGGCGAGCGCGGCATTGGCCGGGACGATCGAGCGGCGCCGGGCGCGGTCGACGAACACGGTGCCCTGCACCTCGGCGAAGGCCGACACGATCGGCCAGGCCGAGACGTCGCGCTTGGCGAGAAAGCAGAAGGGCTCGAGGCTGCCGAGGGCCAGGATGTCGATCCAGGAGACGTGGTTGGCGACGCAAAGGACGGGCCGTCCCCGCACCAGCGTGCCGGTCGTGGTGACGCGGACCTTGGTCAGCGCGAGCAGGGTGCGGCAGAACAGGCGGGGGATCGCGGCGGCGCTGTCCCGTGAGCGGCGTGCCACCAGCCATTGCAGCGGCACGCCGACGAGGAAGAAGGCGAGCAGCGCGGCGAAAATCAAAGTGGCTCGGGTGGCGGCCATCACAGCTCGTGAGACAGGCCCTGCCGGGCGGGATTCAACAACGCTCGTGCAACGCGGCAAGCCTCACTGAGGCAAGAATCGCACGCGACCGTGGATATCCACTTTGGGTGTCGCTGGCGTGACCATCGTGTGCAATGCCGTCATGAAAGCTTTATGCCGCCTGCCTAACGCAAGACGACCTCGAGAACCAGCGAGTCGATGACGATCCTTTTTGAAAGCCTTGTCGACGCCCCGCACGTCGTCGACGTCACCCTCCCGGCCTCAGCCTCCCCCGTCCTCGAGACAAGCGGTCCCTTCGAGATCCGGCTGACGACCGGGGGCAAGCTGCTGCGGCAGGCGCAACGCCTGCGCTACGGCGTCTTTTTCCAGGACGGCGGCGCGGTCGCCTCGACCGCCGCCGTCGCCACGCAGCGCGATCTCTGCCCGTTCGACCGGATCTGCGACCATCTCGTCGTCGTCGACACCGAGGCGGTCGCCCGCTCGGGCCGGCGCAAGCCGCGCGTCGTCGGCACCTATCGCCTGCTGCGCCGCGAGGTCGCCGACCGCAACGGCGGCTTCTATTCGCAGAGCGAGTTCGACCTCAAGCCGCTCCTGGCCGCGCATCCCGGCGCGCGCCTGCTCGAGCTCGGCCGCTCCTGCGTCCATCCCGATTATCGCGCCAAGCGCGTCATCGAGCTGCTCTGGCGCGGGCTGTGGCTCTATGCCTCGCGCCACGCGGTCGATGCGCTGATCGGCTGCGCGAGCCTGCCGGGCACCGATCCCGTCGCGCTCGAGCCGCAGCTTAGCTTCCTCACCACCCACGCCCGCGCCGAGGCGGACTGGCTCGTCGCCGCGCTGCCGCATCGCGCCGCGCGCTTCGTGCCGCGTCCGGCCGAGGAGATCGACGCGCGCCGCGCCCTGGCGCAGCTGCCGCCGCTGGTGAAGGCCTATCTGCGCACCGGCGCGCGGTTCGGCTGCGATGCCGTCATCGACCACCAGTTCGGCACCACCGACGTGTTCGCGATCATGGCGATGGCGGACATCGAGGAGCGCTATCTCGCCCATTACGGCCAGCCGAGCTGCGTCTCCGGCGCGCCGGACGCCTGAGCTCGCCGGCGAGTGTGATCCCTGACGCACACCTCGCGCGAATTCGCGCCGCGCCGGGCGAACCCGCCAATTCGGCACCGTTGCCTTTCGCTGGGGCCGCTCGCATAGTCGCGCCCATGAGACGCGTCCGATCCTGGCGGCACCATCCGCAACGCGTCGCGCTACGAGCGCGGCCGCTGCGCGCCCCGCTCATGTCCCTTGTCCTGGCGCTGTCGCTGTTCGGCGGGGCGGCCTGGAGCGGCGCGTGCTGGGCCGAGGCGGCGCCGAACACGGCCGTCGACGACCATCGCGCCAAGACCATCGCCGAGGAGAAGCCGTCCGTCCTGAGCTTGAAGGACGCGTTGCTGCACGACGCCGCGGCGCCGGTGCTCGGCGATCCCGACGCCGACGTCACGATCGTCGCCTTCCTCGACTACAATTGCCCGCTCTGCCGCAAGAGCAACCCCGACCTCGAAGCGCTGATGGCGGACGATCCGAAGGTCCGCGTCATCTACAAGGAATGGCCGATCCTCGCGAAGTCGTCGGTCAAGGCCGCGAAGGTCGCGATCGCCGCCGCCTGGCAGGGCAAGTACGCCGAGGTCCACAAGGCGCTGATGCAGATGAACGCGCGCCCGGCGACCGACGAGGACATCGGCAAGGCCGTCGTCGCCGCCGGCGCCGACGTCAAGCGGCTGAACCGCGATCTCGCGCGGCGCGACGGCGAGATCGTCGCGCTCCTGAAGCGCAACATCCAGGAAGCGGATGCGCTGCAGCTCAAGGGCACGCCGGTCTATCTGATCGGCCCCTTCATCACCGCGAGCCCGCTCGACCTGCCGCAGTTCAAGCAGATCGTCGCCGACGCCCGCGCCGACCGCGCGAAGCCGGTGGAGGCCGCGCCCGAGCCGGCCGACGCGAAGCCCTAGACTTCACATCCCCGCCAGCGACAGCGCGACGACGGCGGACAGCAGCAGCCAGCCCGGATGCCGGCCGCGGAACACCCAGGCATTGCCGATGATGCCGACGGCATAGATCGCCGCGAAGCTCAGCACGATCCAGTGGCGCGCATCCGTTTCGAGCCGGGGCGCGACGAGGAGCAGGACGCCGCCGCCCATCCAGGCGATCGCGCTGCACTGCCAGATCGCCCGCAACAGCAGCCGTAGCCGCGGCGGCTTGATCGTCGCGCGCCGGAACACATGGGTCTCTCCGAGGATCCCGTGGATGGCGCCGACGACGATCGCCAGCCCACCGGCAGCGACGAGAAGGAAGTCTTGCAAAGCTGAGTGCGCGGAGAGCATCGACCGGCTCCATACATAGATGTATGGTTGCGACCCTAGCCGGCGCCTCCGCGACGGTCAATACACAGGTGTATGGTTCGGCATGTCGGATCGTCTGTCGCGTTCGGATTGGGTCGCCGCGGGGCTCGCGGCGCTGGCGCGCGACGGGGGCGACGGGCTGAAGGCGGACGTGCTCGCCAAGCGGCTCGGCGTGTCGCGCGGCAGCTTCTACTGGCACTTCGCCGACCTTGATGCCTTTCATGCCGCGGTGACGGAAGCCTGGCAGGACAGGGCCGTCGATGCGGTGCTTCGCGGGCTCCGCGGCGACGGCGCGCGGCGGCTGCGCCAGCTCCTCTCGGTGGCGCTGCGCTCCGATCCTTCGCTCGAGATCGGCATGCGGGCGTGGGCCGCGTCGTCGCAGCGGGCGCGCGACGCGGTGGCGGCGGTCGACGCGCGGCGGCTCGATCATCTGCAGCTGATGCTGGTCGCGGCCGGTGTCGCGCCGGACGCTTCAAAGCCGCGCGCGCATGTGCTGTATTGGACCTATCTCGGCGGCGCTCTGTCGCGGTCGAAAATCGAGGACGATGTGCTGGAGCGGCTGATCGTCGAGCTGGCTGGCCTCGTGACGCGGGGCAACGAATAGGTGAAGCCGGCTTTGCAACATCCCGCGGTCGTCGCGTCGAGCGGGGCGGCGCCTTACGACCTCGTCATCCTCGATTTCGACGGCACGCTGGCCGACAGCATCACCTGGTTCGCCGGCGTTTTCAACGAGGTCGCGCGCCGCTACCGCTTCCGCCAGGCGACGCCGGCCGAGCTCGAGGCGCTGCGCGGCGAGGGTGTGCCAGGCATCCTTCGCGCGCTCGGCGTTGCGCGCTGGAAGGTGCCGCTGATCGCCCGCTACATGCGCAAGCTCGTCGCCCGCGACATCGCGCAGATCGCGCTGTTTCCCGGCGCGCGGCAGGTGGTCCATCAGCTCGCCGACGCCGGCCTGCGGCTCGCCATGGTCAGCTCGAATGCCGAGGCCAACGTCCGATGGCTGCTCGGGCCGGAGACGGCGGCGCGCATCAGCCATTTCGCATGCGGCGCGTCGCTGTACGGCAAGGTCGCGAAGTTTCGTGCCGTGCTCGAGGCCGCTGGCGTCGCCGCGACGCGCGCGATCGCGATCGGCGACGAGGTCCGTGACGTCGACGCCGCGGCCGCGGCCGGGATCGCATCGGGTGCCGTCGACTGGGGCTACGCGACGCGCGCGGCGCTCGAGGCGCGGCGTCCCACCGTGATCTTCGACGACATGGCGGCGATCGCGCCGTTCGTGCTCGGCGCGGGACGCTGACCGCGGCTCAGGGCGAGACGACCCAGGCCGCGGCGACATCCATCGGAGCCGGGTCGAGCCACTCGATCGCAATGCTGGCGGTGCAGAGCGCGATGGCCCAGAGGACGAACAGCGATGGCCTCGCGCGAGATCTTCCGTCGCGGCGGATAGGCAGCGATGTCGGCATTCCGGTTCCTCGCGTCGATCCGGCGCGCGCATGAGGCGCGCGAACTCAGTCGTGCTCGCATCATAATGGGCTCAGTCCCGGCGTCTTCCCTTCAACGGGTGAGACGAGGCTTTGAAATTTGAAGCCGACGATTTGCGGCTTCGCTCAAGCTCCGGCCTGCAGGACCGCGTCCTGGGTCGCGCCGGGGGCAGGGCTCGCGCGGCCGCGGCTGCGCAGCGCCTTGAGTCGCTCGAGGCCGCCGTAGAGCGCATTGGTGAGAAACGCGCTGCGGAGCGCGCGCACCGTGAAGCCGCGTCGCCACAGCGTGGCGCGGTAGGCGGCGAGCAAGGTCCGCGGGTCGCGCAAGGCCGCCCGCCAGCCTGGCTTGGCGGCGATCGCGTAGCCCGTCGTCGTCTCGCCCAGGCCCTCGATCATGACGATATCGCCGAGCGCGTCCGCCTCGGCGCAGGTCGGCTGCGCGACGAGCCGGGTGAGCTCGGCCACGGCGGCGCGCTCGTCGATGGCGAGCGGCGGCAGGCCGCCGAACGCCCGCGCATAGGCGTCGAGGAACGCGAAGGCGCCCGCTTGCATCTCGGCGACGGCGGCCTGGAAGCCGGCGTCCATCGGCTCGGCACGGAAGACAGGCGCAACGCGGCCGTCGCTCGTCTCCGCGTAACGGATCACGGATGCCTGCGGCTCGCTGAAGACGAGCTCGAGCAGCACCCAGCTGAGGTTCGAGATGTCGACGCCGAAGCGGGGCGCGCCATCCTCGGCGAGCCAGCCGCACGCCGCGCCGCCGAGCGCGCCGAGCCGGTGCAGGATCTTCGAGGTGCCGACGTAATAGCCGTCGAGCCGACCGTCGGCGCCGAGGAGCTTTGCGAGCGCGCGCTGCGACTTGCCGTTCCAGCCGACGTCGCACATCGCGAGAGCGCGGTCCGGCGCAAAGCCCTCCTGCGCAAGATAGCGGAGCAGCAGGGCGCGCTCCGCGCCGGTCCGCTCGAGCACGACAGGCTCGAGCGCGAGGAACAGCGCGCGCAGCGCGGCGCGTTCGTCGGGCGTCGCGACGACCTGGTCGAGCCGCAGCCCGACGGACGCCGCTGCGGCGGCATGCGGCGCGGGATCGATGCCGATGCGCGCAAGGAAGTTGGCGACGGGCAGCGGCCGCTCGTGGCTCAGCAGCACGTCGAGCTCGGCATCGCCGAGCCGCTCGATCAGCGGCACGACGAGCGAGCGCCGCGAGACCACGAGATAGGTGAAGGGCGGATCGCGTTCGGGGTCGCATAGGCGCTCGTAGACGCGCATCAGCGGATAGGCGTCGCGGGCGAGGAAGAGCACGCGCTCGACCGGCGCCTGCCGCAGCCGCGCTGTCAGCCATTGCACGAAGGCGAGATAGACCGGCCCGGCGATCGTCGCGCCGATGTGGCCGAGCGCGGGGAGGTCCCTCGCAGCAAGCACTGCCCGCGTGCCGTCGGTGACGGAGCGGGCGATGCCGGCGGCTGTCGCAGGCGCCGGCGCGGGATGCGGCTTGCGCAGGATGGGGCGGTACCAAACCGGCTGGATGCCGTGGCGGCGGGCCCGGATCACGTCGGAGCGCAAATTGTCGCCGATGTGCCAGACGGCGCCGCCATCGACGCCAGCAGCCTCGATGACGCAACGGAACAGGTCGCCGTGTGCCTTCGTCGTGCCGAAGGCGCTCGAGGCGTAGACTTCGAGATCGCCGGCGTAGCCGGCGTCGCGGAGAAGTCCGCGCACGAAGTCGGCGGCGAACGGGGTGTCGGAAAGGAAGGCGACGCGCACGCCTTGCGCGACGAGGTCGTCGAACAGCGCGAGGATCGCGGGGTTGGCGCGGCAGACGTCGCGCTCGGTCGCGAGCTCCTCGGCGAGGAGGGCGGCGCGGGTCGTCGCATCCGCGCTCTCGTGACGCGCGTAGATCTCGTCGATCGTCGCCTCCGCCCGTCCCGCCGCGGCGGCGCTCGCCAGCGCGCGGCGGTGCGCTTCGCGTCGCGCTGCCGCGAGCGCTGCGATGTCGCCGGGCAGGCCGTGCCGCGCGATTGCCCGCCAAGCGGCGAGCGCGAAAACGTCGTCGTGATGGCGGAGCGTGCGAACGAGCGCCGTGTCGAATACGTCGATCGTGACGAGCGCCGCCTCGCGAAGGCCAGGGAAGCGCACGATGTCGTCCGCGCCACGGAGGCGGCGGCGCAGGAGCCAGGGGGCGAGCACGAGCTTGGCGGTTGCGGGCATGGGGCGAGCCTCCAACATGCCGCCGACCGTAGCCACGACGCGCGCCCGCGAGAATCGGATCCTCGATCTGTCGTTAAGACCGCTGCCGTTGCGGCTGTTTTTTCGGGCGCCGAATGGCGGCCTCGCGGCCACAATCATTACGAGAACGTTAATTCCGCGCGCCATTTTCGCAACGCCGATCCGCGTCGGCAAAAAATCGAAATTCAGCTGCAGAAAACACTTGTGCGGGGGGCGAATGCGCATATGTTCCCGCTTGCCCAAATCGCACGTGCCTGTGGTCGTGTGTCGGTGGATGGGGTTCAGGACAAGAGGCCTGTGAACCATCCTTAATAGCCGGCAGCCGGAGCGAACCGGTGAACCCCGCCAAACGGGGGACGCGACTTAAAGCAACGACGGACCGGGCTTTTTCGTCTCTGTCGGCCTCCAACGCCGACTTACCGAAGAGGCTAGTCTCTCTTGCCGGGCGTGCGGATCGGGGGCTCACCCTAATCCAATCGATGGCTTTGATCCCGACGCTCGTAGTGTCTCTCACGAGATCCGCCGAGACTACGACGGTCATCAGCCACGGCGCAGCATCTGGTTCGGCGTAGCCGGCGGCCACGTGGCCTTCGGCGATCCGGACCGCGGATGACATTGTCACGTCGTCGACGCGTCTCCAAAGCGCGTGGGCAGCGAACGGTGTCGTTCACCCCTTTGGTCCTCGTTTGCCGACCAACCGGTCGGCACGAAGGGATGCCGCGATGACACAGAAGATTATCGACTTCCTGCGCACCCGCCGCGAGATCGGCGCTGATGCTGGTCCGTGCCTTGTCGTCGACCTCGACGTCGTCCGCGACAATTACAATACGTTCGAGCGCGCGCTGCCCGACAGCCGCGTGTTCTATGCCGTCAAGGCGAACCCCGATCCGGCGGTGCTGAACCTGCTCGCGCAGCTCGGCTCGTGCTTCGATTGCGCCTCGGTCGCCGAGATCGAGCAGGTGCTCGCCACCGGCGCCACCGCCGACCGCATCTCCTTCGGCAACACGATCAAGAAGGAGCGCGACGTCGCGCGCGCCTACCAGCTCGGCATCCGGATGTTCGCGGTCGATTGCGAGGCCGAGGTCGAGAAGATCGCGCGCGTCGCGCCGGGCTCGAAGGTGTTCTGCCGCATGCTCTGCGCCGGCGAAGGTGCCGAGTGGCCGCTGTCGCGCAAGTTCGGCTGCGAGGTGACGATGGCGCCGCGCGTGCTCGAGCACGCGCATCGTCTCGGGCTCGTCGCCTACGGCCTGTCGTTCCACGTCGGTTCGCAGCAAAACGATACCGGCATGTGGGACGGCGCGCTCAAGGCGGCGGCGGCGATCTTCAAGGATCTCGCCGAGCGCGGCATCAACCTGCAGATGGTCAACCTCGGCGGTGGTTTCCCGACGAAGTACCTGAAGAACGTGCCGAACGTGATGAGCTATGGCCATGCGATCTTCGCCGCGCTGCGCAAGCACTTCGGCAACCGCATCCCAGAGACGATCATCGAGCCGGGCCGCGGCATGGTCGGCAACGCGGGCATGATCGAGGCCGAGGTGGTCCTGATCTCCAAGAAGTCGGACGAGGACAAGCTGCGCTGGGTCTATCTCGACATCGGCAAGTTTGGCGGTCTCGCCGAGACGATGGACGAGATGATCCGCTATCCGATCAAGACCGCCTTCGACGACGATGCCAAGGAGCCCTGCGTGATCGCGGGTCCCACCTGCGACTCGGTCGACGTGCTCTACGAGAAGGTCCCCTACGACCTTCCCGTGAGCCTGGAGATCGGGGCCAAGGTCCTCATCGAGGGCACGGGCGCGTATACGACGACGTATTCGTGCGCGGGCTTCAACGGCTTCCCGCCGCTGAAGAGCTTCGTGATCTGAACCCTTCTCCCCTCGCGGGAGAAGGTGTCGCGGCGAAGCCGTGACGGATGAGGGGGCGTTTCCGCCTCTCCATTGATCGCGGATGAGGCGGCATCGCTCCCTCATCCGACCTCGCTTCGCGAGGCCACCTTCTCCCGCGAGGGGAGAAGGGAGCCGCGCGTCGTCTTTTCACCCCTTCGGAAAGAGGGTGTTTCGATGACCACTCTTCTGACCCACGACCCCGCCGCCGCTTTCGTGCCTGCGCCGCAGTTGCAGGCCGGCTTCGATCCCGTATGGATCGACGCCGAGCGACATGAGGATCGTGACGCGCGCGAAAGGCTGCTCGACCGCGCGTTCGGGCCGTCCCGCTTCGGCAAGACCTGCGAGCGTTTGCGCGCTCACCGGCTGCCGGCGGCTGGTCTCTCCCTTGTCGCGCGAGCCCAAGATCACAACGATCATTTCGGGCTCGGCGGCGGCGAGGTCGTGGGTTCGGGTGTGATCGGTCAAGATTTGGTCGGGACCGTGCGGCTCTGGCACGTCGACGCCGGCGGCATGCCGGCGCTGATGCTCGGCCCGCTCGCCGTCGATTCGCGTTACCGCTGCTTCGGCGTCGGAGCGCGCTTGACGGAGGCCGCGATCGAGCGCGCGACGGTGCTCCGCCACGCGGCGATCCTGCTCGTCGGCGACGCGCCGTACTACGCGCGCTTCGGCTTCGAGCGCGCGCACACGCTCGGGCTGCGCCTGCCGGGGCCGGTAGAGGCCGAGCGCTTCCTTGGGCTGGAGCTGCGGCCGGGCGCCTTCGCCGATGCCCGCGGCCTCGTGAGGGCGACGGGCGCCGTCGATCTCGTCGCGCGCCGCGCCCGCCAGACGCCGAGGCTGCCCCAGGCGGCCTGAGGCGCTAAGGTCTCGCGATGAGCAAGCGCCTCGATGCCATGCGGGCAAATCCCAAGGCCGGCTGGGCCATCGCCGATATCGCCGCCGTCTGCCGCGAGGCGGGCGTCATCTGCGAGGCCGCCCGTGGTGGCGGCTCGCATTACAAAGTCTCACACCCCTCGCAGAAGATGATCCTGACCATCCCTTACAAGCGCCCGATCAAGCCGATATACATCCGCAAGCTCGTCGCATTCATCGATGCCGTGGGAGCCTCTCCATGAAACCGACTGACTATCCCATCGTGATCGAGCCGCTGTCGGACGACGACGGCGGCGGCTTCGTGGCGAGCGTGCCGGATTTGCCAGGCTGCATGAGCGACGGCGAGACGCCCGAAGCGGCGCTGGCAAGCGTAGGTGACGCGATCACGGCATGGATCGAGGCCGCGACCGACATGGGCCGGCCGATCCCCACACCGTCACGGCGGGTCGCTACGGCTTGAGCCGTCACACCGACGTCATCCTCGACCGGCAGTGACGGCTGGCCCTTTCTCCCGATTGCGGAGTAGGTGTCGGCGTCGCGACGACGCTTGAGGGCCGGGCCGGCTCTCTCGAGCTTCCAGGGGCGGTGTCGCCCCTTCATCCGACCCTCGCCGAGGCAAGGGCCATGGTCTCCCGAGGTGGGAGACAGAACCCCAGCAGAGAGGAACCCAAAAGAATGACGGACTGGCCGGTGCACGGGACCATCACGGGACCAATCGTGATGATCGGGTTCGGCTCGATCGGACGCGGCACGCTGCCGCTCATCGAGCGGCACTTCAAATTCGATCCCAAGCGCGTCACCGTCATCGATCCCGAGGACAAGGACCGCGGCCTGCTGGACGAGCGCAAGATCGCCTTCATCAAGGAGCGCGTGACGAAGGAGAACCTCGACTCGCTGCTGCGTCCGCTGCTGACCGAGGGTGAGGGCCAGCCGTTCATCGTCAACCTCTCAGTCGAGGTCTCGTCGACGGACGTCATGCGCCTCGCCCACGCCATCGGCGCGCTCTACGTTGACACCGTCGCCGAGCCGTGGCCCGGCTTTTACGGCGACGCGTCGCTGTCGGTCTCGCAGCGCTCGAACTACGCGCTGCGCGAGGGCGTGCTCGACCTCAAGCGCGAGCTCGGCCCCAAGGGAGGCAACCTGGGCGCGACCGCGGTGTCGTGCTGCGGCGCCAACCCCGGCATGGTCTCATGGTTCGTCAAGCAGGCGCTGCTGAACGTCGCCGCCGACCTGGGCCTCGACGCCGGCTCGCCGAGCGGCAGCCAGGAATGGGCGGCGCTCGCGCACAAGGTCGGCGTGAAGGGCATCCACATCGCCGAGCGCGACACGCAGCGCGCCGCCAAGCCGAAGCCGATGGGCACGTTCGTCAACACCTGGTCGGTCGAAGGTTTCGTGTCGGAGGGCCTGCAGCCGGCCGAGCTCGGCTGGGGCACGCACGAGCGCGCGCTGCCGCCGGAGGGGCGCCGCCACGAGTTCGGGCCGGATTGCGCGATCTATCTGATGCGCCCTGGCGCCGGCACGCGCGTGCGCTCTTGGTGCCCGACGCCCGGCGCGCAGCACGGCTTCCTCGTCACCCACAACGAGGCGATCTCGATCGCCGACTACCTGACGCTGCGTGAGGGCGGCCAGGCGAGCGGCAACGTCGTCTATCGCCCGACCTGCCACTACGCCTACCGCCCGGCGGACGATGCCGTGCTCTCGCTCGACGAGATGGCCGGCTGCCAGTGGCAGCAGCAGAAGAAGAGCCAGATCCTCGACGAGACAGAGATCGTCGACGGTATCGACGAGCTCGGCGTGCTGCTCTACGGCCACAAGCTCAACGCCTATTGGTATGGATCCCAACTGTCGATCGAGGAGACGCGCCGCATCGCGCCCTACCAGAACGCCACCGGCCTGCAGGTGACGAGCGCCGTGCTCGCCGGCATGGTCTGGGCGCTGGAGAACCCGACGCGCGGCATCGTCGAGGCCGACGAGGTCGACTTCCAGCGCTGCCTCGAGGTGCAGATGCCGTACCTCGGGCCGGTGGTCGGCCAGTACACGGACTGGACGCCGCTCGACGATCGCAGCGCGCTGTTTCCGGAAGACCTGGACCGCGAGGATCCCTGGCAGTTCAAGAACATCATCGTGAGGTAAGGGCGGCGGCTTAATCCTGCCGAAAATGCGACCCGGCCGAATTGCCAGTTCGGCCGGCCGTTGACTCCGCCGAGGCGACCCGCTCTTTGGTCAAGCTTGACCATTCGGGTGACCGCCATGCTGAAGACCGTGCTCGCCCTCTCCCTCCTGCTTGCTCTGCCGGCGGCGGCCCATGCCAAGGCGTTCAAGCTCGGCGACAGCTCGGACGATTCGATCACCTGGATCTCGATCCCCGACACGTGGGAGCCGAGCACGTTCGACAACGGCGTCGAGGGCACCTCGCCCGACAAGGAGACCTATGTCGCGGCCGAGATCGTCGACGGCTCTGGGCTCGATGCCGCCGGCAAGGACGAGGACGAGTTCTTCGCCAAGCAGAAGATCAAGATCAAGGAAGAGACCAAGAAGGAGAAGGAGATCGAGATGAACGGTCTCCACGGCTACGACGTGACCTGGGAGGCGACCGACTCGGATGGCCCGACGCACATCAGTCTCACGATGCTCAAGGTCGCCGACAGCAAGCTCCTGATGCTGACCTATTGGGGCAGCGAGGCCGGCGAAAAATCGAACGTCGCCGATCTGCAGAGCATCTCCGGCAGCATCAAGCCGATCAAGTAGGCGCGCGCAGGCGCCTCACCATTTCCTGAAGGGCAGCCCGCTCCAGAGCTTGAGCGCAGCGACCAGCGGCCGCCCCAGCACACGCGCCAACTCGTCGCCGTTCGTCGCAAGGCACGACGCCAGCCGCGAGCGGCGGCGCCAGCGGGGCAGGGTGCGATCCTGCTCGCCGCGGTCGAGCTTGAGCAGCAGCGCGAACAGGTTCAGCCTCAGCCAGATGTTGGGCGCGAAGCGCTCGGCCTTCTCGACGAGCTGGTCGAGGATGACGAGCCGCGCCTGGTCGTTCGAATCGCCGTAGCCGCCGGGCTTGAAGCAGAGCGTGCGGTCGAGCTGGGCGCGCTGCGAGTAGATATTGCCGCCGTGGATGCGGTAGGCGAACACCGGCTCGTCGATGAGGGCGCTCCCGCACAGCGCGCCGATCGCGTGGCCGAAATACATGTCGGTGCCGGTTCGCAGGCTCGTCAGCGCGGGGTTGTCGGCAAACATCGTCAGCGCGTCGCGGCGGTAGCAGGAGCCGGAGGTCGGCGACCACACCCAGCGCGTCGTCATCGGCGGCACGAGGTGGATGCGGCCTTCGAGCAGGTGCGCCGTCTCGTCGAAGCGGTGCTCGTCGCCCGGCGCGTGGCGGAACGGCCGCAGCATGTCCCGCTTCAATCCCTTGCGCGAGCGGACGTAGGCGGCAAAGCCCTCGCCGCCGGCGACGACGATCTGGCCTTCGGCGACCTGCAGCATGTCGCCCGAGGTGAAGCCGACATGCGCGCGCAGCGAAAGATGCGCGTAGATATGCGTCTCGACGCAGCGCGGCAGCAGTAGGTCGTCGGCATCGACGAAGATGACGTAGGCGCCGCGCGCCACTGCGAGCCCGTCGAGCGAGGCCGGTGTCTGGCCGTCGTTTTGCGCGCGATGCACGACGACGAGCGCGTGGCGCTGCGCCAGCTCGGTGAGGATCGCCGCGCTGTCGTCGGTCGAGGCGTTGTCGACGACGATGCACTCGACGTTGGCGTAGGTCTGCGCGAAGACCGAGTCGACGAGCGCGGTGAGGAAGCGGCCGTAGTTGAAATTGACGATCACGACACTGACGAGCGGAAGCGCGATGCCGTTCGGGTCGAGATCGGCCGTGGTAGCGGGCGGCGTGTGCGTCATGGCCGCGCCTCCGCCGGGTGTCGCGAGCCGGCAGGCGCGCGACTGCTCCGTGCGGCGAGCACCTCGCGGTAGAACGAGTCGAGCCGCCCCGCGATCTTCGCCCAGTCGAGCTCGTCGCGCACCTTGGCGGCGACGCCGGTCGCAAGGGTCGCGATCTTCGACTCATCCGTGAGCAGCGGCGTCAGCGCGGCGGCCAGCGCGGAGGGGTCGTCGGGCGGGACGACGAGGCCGTCACGCCCCGGCGTCACGACCTCCGGCAGGCCGCCGACCGACGAGACGACGACGGGGCGCCCGTTGCCGAAGGCGGCGGCGACCACGCCGCTCTGCGTCGCCTCGCGGTAGGGCGCCAGGACGAGCGAGGCGCGCTGGAACAGCGCGATCGCCTCCTGGGGACCAAGGAAGCCTTCGTGCAGCTCGATGTCGGGAGCCGACAACCGCGGCGCGAGGCGCGCCAGCTCGGGTCCGCGGCCGGCGACGACGAGCCGGAACGCGACGCCCTGCGCGCGGAGGAGGGCGGCGGCGTCGAGCAGGGTCTCGAGGCCCTTGTAGGCTTCCATCCGGCCGAAGAAGAGCAGGCCGCGCGGGTCTCGCGGACGCGTGGCGTCCGGATCGGGCACGAAAAGGACGCCGAGTGCGGTCGAGATCAGGGGCCGATCGACGCGCCGCGTCGACCGCAGCTCGCGTTCGCAGAACGCACCGTGCACGTGGTAGGCGGCGGCGTTGGCTCGCAGCCGCTCGCGGAAGTGGCGACCGCGCTCCGCGAACGCCGTGTCGCTGCCCTCGTGCGGCCGAGGGTCGTGCACGGTGAGCACGACCGGCACGCGGCGCGACAGGCGCGTCAGCATCGCGGCCGTCGGGCCGTCCGCCTGCTCCTGCACGTGCGCGATATCGGGCTGGAAGCGGCTCAGCAGCCAGGGCAATCGAACATGGCGCGCGAAGGGGCCGGCGGGGATGCCGGCCGAGCCGTCGAATGTTGCGAGTGCGACGCGGCGGCGCACCTGCGCCACAAGGGCAGGTGTCGCCTCGGCGGCGAGGTTGCGGCGCTCGCAGATGAGCATCACGTTCGCCCGCTCGGCGAGGCCGTCGGCGAGCCGCAGCGCGTACTCGGCGAAATGCGGCGCGTAGAGGAGGACGCGGAGCGGGCCTGTCATGCCGCCCTCTCGTGCGCCGGACGCATGGTCAGACCGCCGGTTGGCCGAGCGCCGCGTCGGGGACGCTGGCACGTCGGCGCCGGGCGGGGCCCTGCACTCGGTTCTGTCGCTGCAGCAGATAGAGGGCGACGGCGAGCTCGACGAGGATCGCACCGGCGATGACCCAGACGAGGTTCGAATCCTTGCGGACCAGCGTCTCCATCGAGATGAGCAGGCCGATATGCAGGGCCGGCACGGCCAAAATCGTCATGGTCGTCGCCGTCGAGCCGCGGCCCGTCGCAGACGACACGGTGAGGACGAGCGCGATGCCGAACAGCACATGGGTCAGCGCCAGCAGCGGGATCCCG
The DNA here is from genome assembly GCA_965277735.1 of Beijerinckiaceae bacterium. Lineage (GTDB taxonomy): Bacteria > Pseudomonadota > Alphaproteobacteria > Rhizobiales > Beijerinckiaceae > RH-AL1. The sequence continues at coordinate 331,168 of CBDIDO010000002.1, read as the reverse complement.
AGCCGCTTGGCCGCCTCGCTGGTCCACTCGGCGAGCTTGTGGGAATCGCCCGCCTCGTTGCCGCGATCGGCGAGGAACTCGTTGCCCGGCAGCTCGAAGACGCCGCGCCAGGCGCGTTTCGGCATGCCGCCGGTGCCCTGCATGGCGATCGGCATCACGTATTCCTCGAAGTTCGCCGCGCGCATGTTGAGGCTTCCCTTGGGGCGCGTCTGGATCGAGCCGTCGGTGAGCACGAGCACGACGCCCTGGTCGTTGCGGCGGAACTCGGCCTGGTCGGCCGTGATGATCTGCTCTTCCTGCTTTTCCGGATTGAACTGGTTGATGAAGATGTTCGAGGCGATGTCGGGCGTGCGCCAGCGCTGGAAGTACATGGTGCGGTGGCCGTCGTCGAACGTATAGAAATGCGCCGGCTCCAGCATCCTGTGGTTGAGCGAGTTGCGGATCACGAAGATGACGTCGTGCATCTCGCCGACGTAATTGGGCGCGATCCAGGAGGAGAAGGCATAGCCGATCCCCACCGCGACCAGGGCGACCGACACCGCCGGCAGGCAGATCGACCAGACAGAGAGGCGCAGCGAATAGAGCACCGCGATCATGCCTTCCGACGACATCCGCACGAACTCGAGCATGACGGCGACGCCGACGGCGATCGGCAGCGCGATGTAGAGGACGGTAGGCATGGTGCCGAGGAGCGCGGGCACCAGGAGACCGCTGCGCACCGCCGTCGGCGGCAGGTAGTGGAAGATCGAGGTCATGACGACCGGCACGCAGAGGCACACTTCGATGAGCAATGCCGAAATCGCCATCCGCTTGGCGAGGTAGATGTAGAGGAGCTTCGGCATCCCATTCCTCGTGTCGTCGCGATCGCGCCGGCGGCACACCCCTATCCGCCCTTCGAGGCATCCTGACGGCGACGGCTTGCGAACGACGGGCGCCGGTGTAGCAGCCGGGAGGGCGCCCCGACAACAGACGCGACGATGGCTGCCCTGCGGGGCCGAGGATGGCTGCCCTGCGGGGCCGAGGTTGCCCTGCCGGGCCGGCCGCGATAGCTGGAGCCATGAGCTCGACCAATCCCTCGCGGGCGATCGCGATCATCGCCAACGACAAGGTGATGCACTGGCTTCTCGCCTTCCTCGAAAGCTGGAAGGCGACCAACGCGAACCTTCCCGTCTATCTCGTCCCCTACGACGACAACGTCGCGCAGACGCGGCGCGTGGCCGACGCCTACGGGGTCACGTTCGCAGATGTCGACTGTGCCGCGCTCGATTTGCTGTCGAAGCGCCTCTATCCGCTCGCCTGGAGCAAGCGCAATCGCCTGCGCAAGCTGCTCAGCTTGGCGCTCCCGCTGGACGAGGTCATCTATTTCGACGCCGACATCCTCCTGTTCCGCGATCTCGGGCCGGCGCTCGGGCGCCTCGAGCCCGGGGTCACGGATTTCATCGTCATCGCCGAGACGTTTGATTACGTCTACAATGATACGGCCCAAAAGCCCGACTATCTGCGCGGCGCAACGCTGTTCAACGACGGCTTCTTCATCACGTCGCGCAATATCCTCGCCATCGAGGACTTCCATGCGGCAATGGCGGAGGACGAGAAGACCTTCGACAGGGTCCGCCAGCGGGGTGGCCTCTACGCGCAGCCCCTGGTGAACTTTGTGGTCCACCGTAAGCGCTTGAAGATACGCAAGCTTCCCGACCTGATGCCGGAGCTTTCGCCGCAAAGCTATCACAAGGCTGAAAGGATCGACTTCCGAAGCGACGGACCCTACGACGAATGGGGAAAACAGATCGCCTTCATCCATTGGCCCGGCGTCAATCGTCCGAGCAACCTCGCTTTCGACAAGCTTTGGCACGAGCACGAACGGGCTGGACTGTCCCGCATGGCCGCCGCCGGGATCGCCTTGTGAACGCCGGACATAGCCATGAGTGACTATCAACTGCATCCCACGGCCACGCTTGGAGCGGGCGCGATCGTCGGCGCCAAGGCCGAGATCGGTGCAGATTGCGTGATCGGGGCGCGGGCGCGGATCGGCGCCGCGGCGGTCATTCATGCCGGGGTCAGGGTCGGTGTGGGGGCCTCCATCGCACCAGGGAGCGTGGTGACCCGCGAGGTGCCGGCTCATGCCGTCGTGCGCGGGGATCCGGGCGTCGTGGTCGACTTCGGGTGCGAGATCCACCGCGCTGGCGACCTGCTTGGTGCCGCCTCGGAATTCGCGAGCGATGTCTCTGGCGTGAAGCTCTATCGCCTGCCGCAATTGGTCGATACGCGCGGCAGCCTGACGTTCGGCGAGTTCGGCAAGACGATCCCTTTCATTCCGCAGCGCTATTTCATCGTCTTCGACGTGCCGCCCGGCGAGATGCGCGGGGGCCACACGCATGCGACCTGCGGTGAGCTCCTGCTTGCCCTCGGTGGCAGCGTAGCGGTCGTCGTCGACGATGGCCACCGGCGCGCCGAGATCGTCCTCGACGCCCCCGATCATGCGCTCTACCTGCCGCCACTCGTCTGGGGGGTCGAGTACAAGTACGCGCCGGGCGCCATGCTGCTCGTGCTTGCCACGCATTATTACGAGCCCAAGGATTACATTCGCGGCTACGACGACTTCATGGCGCGGATCGGGGGATGATCCGTTTCCTCGATGTAAAGGCGAGCTATCTCGAGCTGATGCCTCAGATCGACGCCGCAGTCGCCCGCGTCCTGGAGTCTGGCCGCTACATTCTCGGTGGCGAGGTCGAAGCTTTCGAGGAAGAGTTTGCGGCCTGGACCGGTGCGCGGCACTGCATCGGTGTCGCCAACGGCCTCGATGCGATCTCGCTGGCATTACGCGCCGTGGGGGTCGGTCCGGGAGACGAGGTCATCGTTCCCTCGCATACCTTCATCGCGACATGGCTCGCGGTCACGACAGTCGGGGCGACGATCGTGCCGGTCGAGCCGTGCCCGCGGACGCACAATCTCGATCCCGCCCGTGTCGAAAGCGCCATCACCGAGCGGACCAAGGCGCTGCTCCCAGTGCACCTCTTCGGCCATCCCGCCGATATGACGGCGCTTGGTCAGATTGCCCGGAGAGCCGGCTTGCGCATCGTGGAGGATGCGGCGCAGGCACACGGTGCCGCAATTGGCGAACAGCGGATCGGCCATCATGGCGATGCCGTCGCCTGGAGCTTCTATCCCGGCAAGAATCTCGGTGCCTTCGGCGATGCGGGCGGCGTGACCACAAACGATCCCGAGATCGCGAAGCGGATCGCGATCCTGCGCAACTACGGCTCATCGACGAAATACGTCAACGAAGAGCAGGGCGTGAACAGTCGGCTCGATCCGCTCCAGGCGGCTATCCTCCGCGCAAAGCTGCCGGTGCTCGCCGAGTGGAACGCGCGGCGCGAACGCATCGCCGAGATCTACTCTGAAGGTCTGGCCGCCGCGCCCCTCGAGCGTCCCACCGTCGCAGCCGGCGTGCGGCATGCCTGGCACCTCTACGTTGTCCGTCATCCGCGCCGGGACGCGCTGCAGGCGGCACTGCTCTCGAGGGGTGTCGAATGCGGAATTCATTATCCGATCGCGCCGGCCCGGCAGCAGGCCTATACGGCGATGAAGGACCGCGCCGCGCTTTGGCCACTCGCCGATACGCTCGCCAACGAGGTCCTAAGCCTGCCGATCGGGCCTCACATGCCCCCGGCGGACGCGCGCGAGGTTGTCGCGGCCGTGCTGGCCTCGCTCGACGAGCTCAGGGCTTCCGCATGAACAGGTTGGCGGCAGCGGTCACGACGGAGGCGGTCCTTCGGGCAAATGTTTGTGCCCAAATCTTTACCGTCTCGTCGACTCTGCGAAAGAGACAAGGGTTTTGCCAAACGCCGTAACGGAATTTCGCTGCATGAAGTCGAGCGCCGTGCGGGCCGCCTTGCGCTTGAGATCCGGCAACGTCGAGCATGCGGACAGGATGGCCTCGCTGAGCGCCTTCGCGCCGTAGGGCGCGAACACCACGCCTGCGGCTTCGTCCGCTTCGACGCTGCGAGCGGCCCAGGTGCCTTTCGAGGCGATGACAGGGCGTCCCGCCGACGCCGCTTCGACGAAAATCCCCGAATTGCGTAATCCGAAGACGGACGGATCGTACGGGATCACGACCATATCGACGTCGGCGCACTCGCGCTCGAAGTCCTCGGTCGTAAGAGCGCCATCCAGGATGCGGACTCTCGGGACCAATCGCAATTCGGCTTCGGCGTTCACGACCTCCGGCTCGGTGTGATGATGTTGCACCTGCACCGTAAAGTCGATGTCGCTCCTGGCCTCCGCGCAGCTTCGGAACGCACCTGGAAGAAGGTGGAACCCCTTCTCCGCCTTCGAGTAGCCGAAGAAGCCGACGCGGATGCGCTCACCGGTCTGTTTCTGCGAAGGCGCGGCCGTCTGAGGGAACGGTAGCAAGGCGAGATCGAGACCGTAGTGCTCGCGATAAAAGGCAGCGACGGGCTCGATTTCCGCAGTGAAAAACACCGAATGCCCGATGAGGGGCTCGAGCAGCCGGAAAGCCTGCTCATACAAACCTCTGCCAAGATCCGCGGGGCGGGACCAGGGCAGCCAGTCGGGCAAGAACAGCATTTGCAAGACGATGGCCCCGGTGGGCGCATCGCCGCGACCACGCAGGAAGCGGGCGATGCCCAGCAACTGGTGCTGCATCGGGCCGACAAAAAGCGCGGCGTTGCCGGGGCGCCAGACCTCCTCTGGGATACGTTTCAAATCGGCCTCGTAGGCGGCGTTCAGCACCCGAGCGCTTTCCCTTTCGGAGGGGGAGTCGTCGACAGGCCGAGTCTGGGCACGCGCTTTGATCCAACGCTGTGCCCGCTCCAAACGCCCGGGCTGCATGTGATCGTACAGGCAGCGCGTGAAATGCGGGTTGGAACCGAGTTCGCGGCAGATATCGGGCTCCGCGCTCTGGTGGGCGTAGATCCCATGAGAGATCCCGAGCGCAGCCAACTCGCCGTGAGCAGCTTTCGCGATCGAATAGCTATGCCCGAAGTGGGATTGCAGACCGCTGTCGATAACCGTCACGTGCATGTCGCGCCTTTGCTTATGTCCGGCCAACCCGCAGCATTACCGCCGAGCGCCGCGGTAACGTTTTGCTATCGTCGGCGCCATGGCAGCAGGTTGCCGAGGTCTTCAAGGATCCGTGCTCGCTTGCGGCGAGCGACTTCGCGGTCGACGATAGCGGCCCCGAAAGCCTCGACGAGAGGTGCGCGTCGCTTCTGCAGTGCCGCGAGGTAAAAATCGCCGCCCTGTCGATTCATGCCCCAGCCATCCGAGAGGGCTCGCATCGCCGCGAAAAAGACGTCGGGCGGATCGATCCGGGCCCCAAATTCCGGCGCGTCGGCCATCAAGGCTTCGATCACGATTCTGGTCAACCCGGTCGTGTAGTCCTCTGTATGCTCCGGGTCGTACTCATTGAGGTGCTGGAGCGGCGCGCCCCTCGCGAAATAGTTCGAGCCGTGCGTGACGTATCGCATGAGCGGCCGGTCGATGAGCAGCGAGCCGAACATCGCAGACAGGGGACGGATCAGAAGAGCGTCCGTGCCCCAACGTACGCCTGCGAGCCGATGCTCCTGCAGAAGGAAAGCCACGGCATCGCGGCGGTAGCAATTGGCTGAGGACGGTGACCAGACCCAGGGCTCGGTCTGCCCCGGTGGGACGTAGTGTAGATCCTCGACGCCGAACACCGGCTCCCGCGAGCCGAACCAGGAGGACGGCAGGTAGTCGTTCACGAGTCGGATGGAGGCGGCGCGACGTCCCGCGCCCTGAGTCACATGCTGATGGAAACCCCGCGACGACGCGCAGACGTCCTGGCCGAGCACGTTGTGCACGATGTCGACCGTCGTGAACGCGACATGGATCCGACTCGAAAATTGCGCGGCCACGTGGGTCTCGATCGACGTCGGCAGGAGCTGGTCGTCAGCATCGAGGAACAGGACGTAGAAACCCGTCGATCTTTCGAAGCCGCGCAAGCTCGCGATCGTCTGGCCGGCGTTTTCTTCGAGCTTTACGGGGATGGTTGCCGGCGTAGCGGCACAGATCTCGTCAATGATCGTGCGGCTGTCGTCCGTTGATTTGTCGTCCACGATGATCAGTTCGATGTTCGGATAGGTTTGAGTCGCGACGCTCGCCACGGCCGTCTTGAGGAGGTGGCCGTAATTGTAGTTGACAATAATTACGCTAACCTTGGGAAGTGCTAACCCATCCATTTCGCGCCTTGTGTCTCTTTGCGTAATTGTTGCAGCCGACCGGCTTAAGATGCCGAGGCGTGAAGTGCCTTGCGGAGCGTCTAAAAGTGCGCCAGGACGAAGCCTGTCAACCCGCATGTTCGTCGTCTTCGACCACACGAAAACGTCAAGTGCCTACGCTGCGATCACGAGATCACACAACGTATCGGGGTCTCTACGATGCTAAGCAGACGGCAGGACAATGACGTCGTCGTCGCGATCGACCCGTTAAAGCGGCCATTGTGGTGGGCCGCTTTTCCGGCCGGGGGCTATTCGCGGTTCGCAAAGAGCAGGGGTAGCGAACTTGCCACGAGGGGAGGCGCTCTTTACGTCGAAATCCGTGAAAATCAGGAATGAGACATAGGATGCGAAGCGGCCGCATACGACGGCTGACCTCTCTCGCCTTGCGTATCGGGGTGCCGCTGGCCTGCGTCGTGGCGCTCGTCGTGCTGTTTCGCCCGAACGCCATAGCTTACGTGCCGGTCAAGATCGCGCTTGCCATCGCGATCCTGGCGGGCGCGATCGCGGCGCAGACGCGCGGCGCGCTGCAGAATAGCCTGGTGACGACGGCCACGCTTTGCGTCGGCTTTGCCGTCGTCGAGGGCTATTACGAAGCGCGCGATCCCAACGTCGATCTGTCGGCGCCGGGCATGTGGCGGCCGGACGAGAATTTCGGCTCCGTCGCCGTCAGCAAAGGGCCGCACCAAGTCTACAAGACGATCGACGGCAAGACGATCTACAGGGTCACCTACACGCTGAACGACAGGCTGCTGCGAGCAACCACGTCCCCGGCCGACGCACCCGGTGTGCGCTTCTTTGGCGACAGCTACACGTTCGGCGTCGGGCTCGACGATTCCGGTACACTGCCGCAGGCCTTTGCCGACATCACCGGGGCCAACGTCGAGAATTACGGCTTCCCGGGCTACAGTCCGGCGCAGACGCTCCTCGCGATGCAGAAGGGCATGTTCGACAAGGATATCGCGACGGCGAAGCTCGTCATCCTGGAGACGGAATCGTTTCAAGTCGATCGCACCGCCTGCCTGCCGTCCTGGACGGCCGGCGCGCCGCGCTACGTGCTGACCGACGGCAAGCTCGAGCTCGCCGGCCATTGCCGCTCCCACGCCTGGCAGTCGCTTGCGTCCTACCAGCACCTGCTGGCGCCGCTGCTCGAGCGCCCGAGCCGCGCCGGCGTCGAGACCTACATCGCCGTCGTCAACGTGATCACCGAGCTGGCGCATACGAAGTACAAGGTGCCGATCATCATCCTGGACATGGAGCGCGACGATCCGCTCTATGTCGCCCATGCCGGCTTCACCTCGACGGATCTCGATGCTCGCTTCCGGGCTGCCGGCGCGATCGTCGTTCCCGACGACACCACGGCGCCGATTGAAACGCTGCGTATCCCCGGTGACGGCCATCCGACGGGCGAGGCCAACCGCCAGCTGGCGCGCAAGCTCGCCGACGCCGTGGCGCGCGACACGAGGCTCAAGCTGCCGCTCACCCCGGTTGAGGGCGCTCTGGCTTCGGAGGCGAAATGACGGACGTTGAGACGAGGCTCAAGCTGCCGCTCGTGAGCGTCTGCGTGGTTTGCTACAACCACGCGTCGTTCCTGCGCGCCTGCCTCGACTCGGTGTTGCGGCAAACCTACCCGCGTCTGCAGCTCATCGTCGTCGACAACGTCTCGACCGACAACTCGCGCGACGTGATCGATTCGTTTGCCGACGAGCTGCCGGCGCTGCGTGCCGACGTCGCCTTCGACAAGATCTTCTCGGACGTGAACGGTCACGAGACGGGCGCCGTCGTCCAGGGCTTCGCCCGCGCGACCGGCAGCTACGTCATGTTCATCGACGGCGACGACCTGCTGCTGCCGACCAATGTCGAGACCCACATCAAGGCGCATCTCGTCAGCCGCATACCGGTCGGTCTCACCTCGGTCGACATGTACCAGAGCGATGGCGACGACATCGTCGTCGGCACGGGCACACTGCTGGCGCGCTTCGTGGCGTCGGGGCGCGGCCGCAGCGGCTCTCTCTGCCGCATGAGCAATCTCGAGGCCTTCGGCTTCGGCCGCGACTCGGCACCGCTGTCGCCCGACGATCTGCATTACCTGCCGCCGTCGCGCGCCAACGAATGGGTGTGGTCGCCGTCGACCGGCCTCTGCTTCCGCCGCGAGGCGGTGGCGTTGATGCTCGATCCGACGCCGACGCTGCGCGCGGGCGCCGACAATTTCCTGGTGCGCGGCATCACAGCGCTCACCGGCGGCATCGTCATCGACAGGGCGCTCGCGGTCTATCGGATGCACGGCGCGAACCTGCTTTCGCGCCATCCCGCGCTCGCGAACTTCTATCCGTTCGACCCGGTCCAGCGCGACGATCTCGACCTCGACGTGATGCCGGCGATCGTCGCCTGCTACCGCGCGCGGCTCGCCGATCTCGCCAGCCGGCTCGAGGATCCCGACATTTTCGTCCGCGCGCTCGACCATTTCGGCAGCATCGCGCCGGGCCTCAACGCCGGCTCGCGGCACTCGTCGTTCGCGCTCGGCTTCCTGCGCGACAACCGCGCGGCGATCATCGCGAGCTTCGGCGCGACGCGCTACCGCAAATGGGTGGCGCGTCGGCTGCGCCCGCGCGACGTCGTGTCCTTGCTGACCGGCAGATCCTGAAGACCTATCGAACCGGAGCCTACTGCTCGTCGAGCGCATTCGGCGGAGCGTTGCCGCCGCCTTGGTCCATGTCCATAGAATCGTCGCGGTGCGAGCGCCGGCGCGGTGCCGGCTCTTCGCCGCCACCACCGCCGCCGCCGTACGCCGCCTCGGAGCCGCCGGCGAGGCGGGTCGCGAAATAGGCGATGGTGCGCGAATAGATCGTCGCCTTGTTCCACTCCTGGATCACCGCGAAGTTCGGCTGGCCGGGCGCCCAGCCGGCGCCGCGCTGCCAGCCGTGCGCCTTGAGGAAGTTGGCGGTCGACGACAGCACGTCGGACACCGAATGGTCGAGGTCACGGCCGCCGACGGCGTATTTAATGTATGTCGAGGGCATGAACTGCGTCTGGCCGATCTCGCCGGCCCAGGCGCTGCGGGCGTCCGGCGAGACACCGCGCTGGACCATGCGCAGCGCGTCGAACAGCTCGGCCTTGAACATGTCCGTTCGCCGGCAATCGAAGGCCAGCGTCGCGATCGACTGGATCATCCGGAAGTTGCCGTGCGTCGCGCCGAAATCGGTCTCGAGCCCCCAGATCGCCAGCAGCGGCTCCGGCGGCACGCCGTACTCGGACTCGATGCGCTGGAAGACGTCGGCGTAGCGTTTCTCGAGCGCGCGGGCGCGGGCGAGGCGCGGCGGCACCATCCGCTGCGAGAACTGCTCGAAGGTCTGGTGGAAGACGCCCTGGCCATGATCGTGGTGGAGAACGTTCTGGTCGAACTGGATGCCGGAGAGGCCCTCCTCGGCGGCCTGCTGGGAGATGCCCTGCGCGATCGCCTCCTGCTTGATCTTGCCGAGCCAGGCGTCGAAGCCGGCAGGGTCATGACAGGTGGCGGCGGAGGCCGGTGCCAGCACGGCGACGCTCGTGGCGGCGGCCAGCGCGAGCGCGAGGGTGGACGAAAAAAGCCTTCGCATCAGTGTCTCCACGTCTTTGGCGCGGACTAATCAGCCCTCTAGGGCCAATACAAGGCGGAGCGCCGGCGCAAACCGGCATGGCCGCGGCGGCCAGCGGCCGCCTGTCCACCGAGCAAAAACACGAAACGTTGCCGTATCGAGCCGCAACGGTCACGCTATATAGCGAGTTGAGACGTGGCGGAGGGAGACGGGACATGCGGGCGGTTCGGATCATATTCGTGGCGACGGCCGTGGCCTGCCTCTGCCTGCCGGCTGCAGCCCGGTCCTATGGCGAAGGCGGCGGGGTGCCGGCCCTCAACGTGAAGGGCTCGTGCTCCGACGCGCAAAAATTCTCGACGGGCGACGACCGGGCGAACGCCTACAAGGGCTGCATGCAGGACGAGATGGCGGCCAAGGACCAGCTCAACAAGCGCTGGTCGTCCTTCAAGTCGAAGGACCGCTCGAATTGCGTGGAGCAGTCGCGCACGCCGAGCCCGAGCTACGTCGAGGTGCTCACCTGCCTCGAGATGGATTCCGACGCGATCCGCAACGCGCCGCGCGTCGACGGCAAGCCCGTGCCGCAGATCGGCGGCCCCGTCGCGCCCGGCCTGTCGACGCCGGGGTCGAAATAGTCCACCCCGCGCTGTTTCCTCGCCGGCAAAGGGTGGTTCCACTTTGTAGCCGGGCTCGCAGACCGCCATGGCGCCTTCGAGGAGGCTCGGAGACTCGAGCATCGCGCTCCGGTGATCGATGCCCTTGAGCAGCGGAAGCCCGACCGTACCGTTGGCGAGCCAGAAGCCGAAGGTTCTGAGCGTGCAGCTGAGGCCTGGGCCGAGCTTGCGCGCGCTCAATGCGGGATACGCTGCAAACGGCAGGTCTTGACCACGCCGCCGCGCCCGTCGCGACGCATCACGCAGCCGGCGCCGTGGACCGGGTGATCGTACAGCTCGACGTGAAGCCGGCGGTGCCGGTTGAACGACTGATGCGAGAAATCGTGGCCGCCGATGAAGACATTGGAGCCAAAATGCACTTCCGCCACCGCGGGAATGGCACCGGCTAGAACCAGAAGCGCCGCCGCGAAGATCTTGCGCATATACCCTCCCTTGCGTTTGCACGCATAGGTCGCACGCGAGAGACGGTGACGCAAGGTACGTGAGCTGACTTGGGCCGGCGCGCCGGTCCGTTACCATTTGATGACAAACTTATCTTCGCGTCCACTTTCCTCGTCTTGGCGAGGCGTGTGCGCCAGCTCCTCCTTATCGGGCATGTGCCCGACCCAACTCGAACGATAAGGAAGAGACGATGCGTATCATCATGGCTGCCGGCCTCATCGGCGCGGGCGTCCTGGCGGCGAGCCCGGCGTTCGCGGTCACCGTCACGAACCAGGATTCGAAGTCGCACACCGTCGCCGTCAACGACGGCAAGTCCGACACGACAAAGGGTCTCGCCGCTGGCGCCTCGGCCGACTTCCCGTGTCCGGACAAGTGCGGTTTCCGCGACCTTGCCTTCGGCACCAGTCGTGTCGTCGGCGGCCAAACCAAGCTGGTGATCGACAAGGACGGCGAGCTGCACACACCGGGTGGCCAGGGCGACTTCCAGATGAAGAACGGCACGAACTAGCGCGCGTTACCCGCCGCGGCGCACGATGCGCACGTGGACCGCGTCGCTGCGGCCCGTCGCATCAGTCACCGTCAGGGTCGCGAACCCTTCGCTATCGGGACGCCAATCGGCAGTGCGCGCGAAGCCGCGGCTGCCGAGCGGGTGCCCGTCGACGACCCAGGCATAGGGCCGGCGTCCGCCATCGACGCTGAGCGCGACGCCGGGCGAGTTCCCGTCGACAAGGATCTGCGCGCCGGGCAGCGGGAAGGTGATGCGTGGGTCGCTGGTCCGCGGCGCGTCGTTCGCGGACGTGAGCCGCGCGAGAGCCGGCGGCGGCGGCGCGGCAAACACCGGCGCCAGCGTGCGTGGGGCGAGCGGCACCGGCGCTAGCTGGTCGAACAGGCGGAACAGGATGCCGGCCGAGGCCATGCCGACGCAGGTGACGCAGGTCCCGCCGTCGGCGCGTCCCATCCAGACGCCGATGACGCGCGTGCCGTCGAAGCCGACCGCCCAGCCATCGCGGAAACGATAGGACGTGCCGGTCTTGTAGGCGATTTTTCCCGCCCGCGCGGCAAGGCCCTTGGGCGGCGGCATGCCGGCGAGGATGTCGACCACCGCGTCGGCGCCGGCGCGGTTGAGCAGGCGCAACTCGGGGCCCGCCGGCGCGACGACGTCGGTGCGCTCGACGAGCGGCTTGACCCGGCCCCCGTCGGCGAGCGCGGCATAGGCCGTCACCAAGCGCTCGAGCGTGATGCCGGCGCCGCCGAGCGCGATCGGCAGGCTCGGCACGACGCTGTCGTCGTCGAAGGCGAGCGGCAGGCCGGCGTCGCGGAAGCGCGCGGCGAAGGCGATCGGGCCGACCCGCTGCAGTGTCACCACGGCCGGCAGGTTGAGCGAGGCCTGCAGCGCGCGGCGCACGGTGACATCGCCCGAAAAGCCGCCGTCGAAATTGTGCGGGGCGTAATCGTCGAAGCGCGTCGGCTCGTCGCGCACGAGGCTGTCGGGGTGCGCGAGCAGGCCGTCGAAGGCCATGCCGTAGATGAAGGGCTTCAGCGTCGAGCCGGGCGAGCGCAGCGCGCGCGTCATGTCGATCGCGCCGCTGCGCCTGGCATCGCCGTAGTCGCCGCTGCCGACGCGCGCGAGGATCTCCCCGGTGTGCCAGTCGGCGACGATCGTGGCGACGTTGACGGGGTGGGGCAGGTCGTCGAGCGTTTGCCGCAGCACGCGCTCGATGGCGGCTTGCGTCGGCGCGTCGAGCGCGGTGCGGATCGGCGCCGTCGTGGGGCCATCGGCGACGAGCCGCTCGGCGAGATGCGGCGCGAGCCGCGGCAGCGGCCGGCGCGTCGCCGGGAGCGGCGCGGCCTGCGCCGCGCGCGCCGCTGCGGCATCGAGCACGCCCGCCTCGCGGGCGAGCGCGATCACCCTGTCGCGTGCCTGCGCGGCGTGGGCCGGATGCGCGTTCGGCCGATTGGCGCGCGGGGCCTGCGGCAGCGCGACCAGCAGCGCGGCCTCGGCGTCCGACAGAGTCTTCGGCTCTTTGCCGAGCCAGGCGAGGCTGCCGGCGCGCACGCCTTCGAGATTGCCGCCCATCGGCGTCAGCGTGAGATAGGCGGCGAGGATCTCGCGCTTACTCATCCGCGCCTCGAGCTGCAGCGCGCGGGCCATCTCCAGGAGCTTGGAGCGCAGCGTCCGTGGACGCGGCTCGAGCAGCCGCACGACCTGCATGGTGAGCGTCGAGCCGCCGGAGACGATGCGGCCGTGTGTTGCGAGCTGGCCGAGCGCGCGCAGCATGGCGAGCGGATCGACGCCGGGATGGTGGAAGAAGCGCTTGTCCTCGACCGCGACGAGGAGGTGGAGGTAGTTCGGCGACACACGATCGGGATCGACAGCGAGCCGCCATTGCTGGTCGGCCGTCTCGAAGGCGCGCAGCATGGCGCCGTGCCGATCCTCGACGATGGGGGAGGGCGCGAGGCGCGAGAGGTTCGGAGGGAAGGCGCGATCGAGGGCAACGCCGGCGAGAGGCAGGGCGAGCAGGCAGGATGCGACAATGGCGAGAGACCGCCAGCCTTGCCTTCTCCCGCTCGCGGGAGAAGGTGGCCCGACGAAGTCGGGTCGGATGAGGGGACTTTCCGCTTCTCTTCCGACACCGGTGCGAGCGGCGACGCCCCTCATCCGACCCCGCTTCGCGGGGCCACCTTCTCCCGCAGGCGGAAGAAGGAAGGGGCGGCGGCCTCTCACGGCTTCGCCGCTGCCGGCACGCGCGCAGGCTTTACCTCCATCGTGCCGGCATTGCCGCGGGCATGGAAGGAAGGGGCGTACATGTCCTCGACCTGCGGACCCGGGTTCGCGAAAATGCCGGGCGTCACCGCGCGCACGACATAGGCAAGCTTGAACCGCGGCGAGCCCTCGGAGAGGTCCATGCCGGCCATGTAGCGATCGTCGCGCAGCGCGAAGAAGGTCGGCTCGGTGAGGCCCTTCAGCCATTTGAACTGGCCGTCGTCGCGATCGGTCGAGAGCCCCACCGTCTCAGGTTCCAGGCCGGCCGGCAGCATGTCGACGGCGAGGATCTTGCGCTGGAACTTCTGGTCCATCGCGCCCTCGATGGCGACGACAAGCTCGTCGTTCTGGTGCACGTCGGCGAGATCGGCCGGTGAACCGTCGAGATGATAATAGGTGCGAGCGACCGAGAACCCTGCCGCCTCGGGCGGCTGCGCGCCGGAGGGGATGCCGGTCGCGGCGAGAGCCACCGAGATCGGCGAGGCGCCGTCGTTGGAAAGGTCGCTCTTCAGCCCTCGGGCGAGCGGCATCATGCTGTGCAGGACGCGCGTGCCTTGGGGTGTGCGGTGGCCGTTCAGCGTGACGACGAGCGGCGTCGGCGAGGTCAGGTCGAAGGCGGCGCGCAGCAGCCACGCCTCCTCCTGTGTCGAGAGCCACGACGTCTTCGCCGAGACGCGGGCGAGGTCGTCGGCGCGCGCGATCAGCGTCGATTGCGGCTCGAGCTTCTCCTCGGCCGCGAGCGACAGGCTCATCGCCTGGTCGCGGATCCGGCTGCCATAGTCGTTAAGGTAGATGGTGGGGTTCCGCACCACCACTGACGCTCGCAGGAAGTCGGCCGCCATGTCGCGCTCGCCGACGTGGCTCAGCGCTGCCGCCATCTGCAGCCGCGCGAGATCGCTCGGCAGGCCGCCACGGATGCGCGTCGCGACGTAGCGCAATTGCGAGAGATCGAGCTTGTCGGCGCGCGACAGCACGATTGCCGCGTAGGTCGCCCCCGCCGTGTCGCGCGGCTCGAAGCCGACGGTCGCGAATTGCCCGGCGAGCCAGGAGGTGGCACGCTCCTCCATCTCCGGCGGCACGTTCACGCCGGCGGCGCGCGCATGCTGCATGAAGTCGACGGCGTAGGCGGTGAGCCAGAAATTGCCGGTGTCGAACGATGTCCAGTAGCCGAACGAGCCGTCGGACGCCTGCAGCGAGTAAAGCCGCTGGATCGCGCCCTGGCCGGTCACGGACTCGGCGGTGGCGGGGGCCAGCTTGGCGTTGAACCGCCTGGCGAAGAGCTCTGGGAAAGCCCGGCTGATCGTCTGCTCGGCGCAGCCATAGGGGTATTGCCTTAGGTCGGCGAGCAGGCCGGGCACGTCGATCGCCGGCCCCGTCGAGGCCGTGATGTCGAGCTTCGCCGAGCCCGCCACGAGGTCCGTGCCGAGCGTGTCGTCGATCGCGAGGTGCTGGCCCGGCGCGAGCGTCACGATGCGTCGCTCGGTCGTGAAGGCGTTCGGCGAGCGCACCGAAATCTCGAAGTCGCGCGCGACGGTGGTACCGTCGTCGCCCGTCACCTGCATATGGATATGGCCTACGCCCGGCGTCGCGCCGGCGACGATGCTGCGGTCGACGAAGCGGCGGTGGTCGCGCTTCACGTCCTCGAACAGCGCGTCGTCGCGGTCGAGCGCGATGGCGCCCGTCGCCTTCATCGCGACGTGCCAGGTCTGCTCTGGCGCCTCGAGATCGGTGACGAGGATGCGCGCGCGCATCTTGTCGCCGGGGGCGAGGAAGCGCGGCAGCGTGAGCTCGGCCAGCAGCGCCGGGCGCACCGTCACCGGGCGGTCGGCGGCGCCGAAGCGCGTGCCGGTCCAGGCCTGCGCCATCAGCCGCAGGCGCCCGGAGAAGTCGGGGATGTCGAGCGCGATCTTGGCGTGGCCGCCGGCGTCGAGCTTCACCGGCCCCTTGAAGAGGGCGACGGTCTTGAAGGTTTTGACGTCGAGACCGCCCATGTTCAGGTTGGCGTTGCCGTCGCCGCCCTGGGTCAGCCGCCCGGCCTGGCCAGCGGGGTCGATCAGCTGGCTGTAGATGTCGCGCAGCTCGAGATCGAGCGCGCGGCGGCCATTGAAATGATCGGCCGCGTCGGGCGTCGCGAACGCGGTCATCCGCAGCACCGCCTCGTCGACGGCGGCGAGCGTGATGTAGGCCTCCTCGCCCGGCGCCGCGCCCTTCACCGCGACATCGACGTCGAGGGCCGTTTGGGGGCGAACCTTGTCCGGCGCCGCGATCGCGACGTCGAGCTTGTGGCTGGCGGTGGCGCCGGCCACCCAGGCGAGGCCGACGGCGCGCACCGGCAGACGCGGCACCACGGCGCCGGCCGGCGAAATCGCCACCGCGACGACATAGGCGCCGGACGCCGGCACGTCGGCGGCGTCGAACTCGACCGCACCGCCACCCTTCTTCATGTCGAGCTCCTGCACGCCGTGCAGGCCGTTGCCGTCGAGCATGACGAGCACGCGGCCGGCGAATGACGGCTCGATCATCGCGCGCACCTTGCCGGCCGGCGGCGCGGCATCGACCGTCACCGGCATGACCTCGGGCTTGCGCGATTGCGCCTCGGAGGAGGCCCACCAGCCGGCGTCGAAGCGCACGCTGGTCGCGGTCTTGCCGGCGGCATCGTAGGCCTCGAGCCGCCAGCGGCCGTTGGTCACCTGCGCGGAGACCGTGCCGCGCCCGCGCGCATCGAGCACGAGCTCGCCGCCGTTGACGCGCGCATCGGTGATCGTCTCGTGCGACTGCCAGCGGCCGTCGCGATAGAAGTAATTGTAGTCGTAGTCCTCGCGCACGAGGTCCCATTTCAGGCTCTCGGGCGGCAGCGCCTTGCCGTCGCCGTCGACCAGCGCGACGTCGAAGGTCGCGGTCGAGCCGTCGGCGAGGTTCTCGCTCGTCGGCTTAACGCCGATGAAGCGGTCGGCCGTGTGCAGCAGCTTCGTCGTCTCGGCGACGGCGGGACGGCCGTCGACGTCGTCGACGGTGGCGCGCAGCGAGACTTCCAGTGGCACCGTCGTGTCCGGCACCTGCTCGGGCTTCAGCTCGACCTCCGCCTTGCCCTTGTCGTCGGTGGCGAAATCCTGCGCGGGCAACGCCTTCGGCAGGAACGGCTCCTGCGCCAGGCCGAAATCGAAGCCGTCGAGGTCCTTGAACGGAGTCTCCGCCGGCTGCAGCGTCGCCTCGACCGTGCCCGAGAGCCCGGCGCCGGGGCTGCCGTAGAAATAGTCAGCCGAGACGTGCGCCGTGATCGTGCCGTCGGCCGCGACGGGGCCGTCCGGCGGCGTCACCTTCGCTTCGAGGCGCGGCGGCACGAAATCCTGCACCGAGACCGAGGCCTCGCCGACCTGCGTCTTGTCGGCGGTGCCGGCCCACAGCCGCCAGGTGCCGGAGAAGGCGTTGTCGGCGGTCTTCACGTCGAGCGTGCCGCCGCCGGCCTGCGCCAGCGGCAACGGTCGCGACTCGACCTCGACGCCGTCGGGCCGCACGATGTGGAGCGTCAGGGGGACGCCCCGCACGGGGGATCCGTTGCGGTCGCGCAGCAGCGCACCGAGGTGGATCGTCTCGCCGGGGCGATAGACGCCGCGGTCGGTCCACAGGAACGCGTCGTTGGTCGCCGGCGGCGCGCGGCCCTTGATGTCGAGATCGGAGAGATCGAGCGCCGGCTGGTCGAGCTGGACCCAAGTAAACTGACCGGACCCGTCGAGCGCGGAGAGGATCTTCGGCGAATCGCCATGCTCGCCGCGCAATAGGCTGCCGGGGACGGTCGCGTGGCCCTCGCCGTCGGTCTTGTAGGTGCCGAGCACCTCGTTGGCGCGCGAGACCAGCCGCACCTCGACGCCCGCTATCGGCTTGGCGCTCTGGAGCGAATGCGCGGCGACGAGCAGGCCGGCGTCCGTCTTCACCGTCACCAGGCCGATGTCGGAGACGCTGAACCAGACGGTCGCGCGCTCCTTCTCGCGGTCCAGCCGGTCGGACGGGGTCGTCGCGATCGCGACATAGACGCCTGGCTCGAGCGCCTTCACGAGCTGATCGAGCGGCAGCAGGGTCGAGACTTCGCGATTGCGCACCTGTGCGACGTCGACCGAGCCGTCGAAGAGCTTCTGCGCGCGGTCCTCGATCGTATCGAGGCCGTAGCCGCTCACGCCTTGGCCGAACCAGTCGTTGGCGAGATGGTCGACCATCGTGCGGTCGGAGAAGCGGTAGAGCGTGACATGCGCCTTAGCGACGTTGATGCTCTTCAAGGGCAGGCCGACGCCCTTGGTGTAGGGCAGCAGCGTCTTGCCCTGGTCGAAGCTGACCTGCGCCTCGCGGTCGGGGATGTCGATTGCCACCGGCACGTCCTTGGCGAGCACGGTGCCGTCGGCGCCGGGGAGGCCTGCCTTGAGGCGGATCGCGTAATGCGCGCCATGCTTCAGGCCGCCGATGCAGAGGTCCTTGCCGCGCGATTCCAGCGAATGATCGGTCGCCGGGGTGATCGCGACGTAAGGCTCCATCGCCTGCGCCTTGCCGCGCGGCAGCTCGGTCGTGAACGAGAGGCAGGCCGAGGGCACCGCGCGATCGGGCTGCACGTTGACGTTGAGGTAGTCGAGCGCGGCGGCCGGCCCGGCGCCGAGGAGGGCGGCGAAGGCGCCAGCGACGAGAATGGTCCTTGAGCTGTGGCGCATCGCATTCTCCCTCGCGGCTCGCCGCCGGCACGACGATCATCGGACGGCGCAAGCGTCGAGGCAACGAACACCACGTTGTGCTTTCGGCCAACAGGACGCTTTTGCCGATTTCCGCGCCGGCTGTGACGGGGTGCGCACGGCCCGTCACGGATGCGCACGTGGGCGCCTGCCGCCGGCTCGACCCAACGGAAGTCGAGTAGCCGGGCGACGTGATTTGCGATGCACTGCCGGCATTCTGGGGCGCCCCGCGCGGCGCTGCCCTCGCCGGCATTTCACGCGCGCGTCACCGAGCTCTGCTCTCCTCGCGCGCACCCGTCGGAGGTCAATATGGATGCCGTCGTCTTCTCCGAGGCCGCGGACGGCCTGACGTGGTCGCCTACCCCGGCGACAACAAGGTTCTTATCGCGATGTCGCTCACCGACGATTCGGTGGGCAACACGGACGGCAAGAACCTCGCCGGCTTCGCGATCTGGCGCACGCTGTTCGGCCTGAAGGAGAAAATCCTCTCGAACCGGATCGGCTTCACGATCGCGGTCGAGGGCGCATCGGACGGCAAGTGGACGCCGTCGGACAAGGCGCCGTTCCAGAAATTCCGCTGGATCGACGTGCCGCCGGACGGCTTCGACAAGCCGATCACCTATCGCATCCGCGCGCTCTTCTTCTCGGGCGAAGGCCACGATCTGAAAGACGGCCCGGAAGTGACGCTCGACGTCCGGCCCGCGCGCAACCGCCACTCCGCTTTCCGCGCGGCCTTCACGCGCGGCTACATCGCCTCGCAGGCCTATGCCAACAAGTTTGGCAACAAGGACATCCGCCCGTCCGGCCAGAAGTCGCCGACGTTCGATACGGCGCCGTTCCAGGCGCAGTACAAATGGCTCGGCGCGGATGCGCGCGAGCAGCTGATGGATTTCATCGCTGATTGCGAATCGGACAAGGAGGCGATGATCGACGTCTTCGCCTATGATCTCGACGAGCCCGACGTGATCGCCGCGATCTGCAAGATGGGCAAGGAGGGTCGCCTGCGCGCGATCCCCGACAACGCGGCGCTGCACTCCAAAGTGTCGACATCGCACTTCGGCGGGGGCGACGGGTCGTCGCCGCCGGAGATCGAAGCCGCGAAGATGATCATCGCCGCTTGCGGCGCTGACAACGTGCGCCAGGGCCACTTCCAGCGCTACCAGCACAACAAGGTCTTCATCAAGCGCGACGCTGCCGGCAAGGGCCAGCGCGTCATCTTCGGCTCGATGAATTTTTCCGTGCGCGGCATCTATGTGCAGGCGAACAACGTCATGGTCGTCGACGACGCCAATGTCGCCGACATGTTCGCCAAGGCGTTCGACGTCGCCTTTGCCGACGACGTCACCGCGCCGCTGTTCCGGCAGAATCCGATCTCGCAGGGCTTCCTGGTGTGCGCGGCCGAGGATTCGGCGGCGCTGCCGAAGTTCTCGCTGTCGCTCTCGCCGCACACGAACTGGAGCGTCTCGCTCGGGCCGATGGTTACGCGAATGCGCGCGGCGACGAGCTCGATCCTCTACGCGGTGATGGAGCCGACGGGCGGCGGACCCGTGCTCGCCACGCTGCGCACGATCGCCGGCCAGCCGACGATCTTCAGTTACGGCACTGTCGAGACCGACAAGGGCCTCGCGGTGCAAAATCCAAACGGCCAAATGGGCGGCATCACCAGCTTCGCCGCGCTCATCAAGAACGTGCCGGCGCCGTTCGCCAAGGAATTCTCCGGCGGCCCCGGCATGCACATCCACGACAAGTTCGTGATCGTCGACTTCAACGGCGACAACCCGACCGTCTTCTCCGGCTCCTCGAACCTCGCCGCCGGCGGCGAGGTGCAGAACGGCGACAGTCTGGCGATGATCGAGGATGCGTCGATCGCCAACATGTTCGCGGTCGAGGCGCTGGCGTTGTTCGACCACTACCATTTCCGCAGCGATGCCGCGAAGGCGAGCAAGGCCGATCCGATCACGCTGTGGTCGCCGGACAAGCCCGGGACGCCGTGGTGGCAGGCCTATTGCGATCCGACCAGCATCAAGATGCGCGACCGCTGCCTGTTCGCGAAGATCCCGCTGCCGGAGGGAATGAAAAGCGTCAAGTCGGTGGACTGGGCCGCGGTCGATGCCGAGGATAGTGCGGCGAAGGGCAAGAGCCCGAAGGCCAAGGACGCGCCCGCAGCCGTACCCGAGCGGGGCCAGGCGAAAGCCGAGCCGGTGGCGAAGAAACGCGCCAAGCCGAAAGCGAAGGCCGCCGCCAAGAAGGCTGCGCCCCGCAAGACCGCCAAGGCTGCGCCGAATACCAAGGCCGCGCCGCGCGCGAAAACCAAGGCCGCGCCGCGCAAGAAAACCAAGGCCTCGCCGCGCAAGAAAACCAAGGCCGCGCCGCGTGCGAAAAAAGCGGCGCCGCGCAAGACGGCGAAGGCCGCACCACGCAAAACGGCGCGATCGCGCAAGCGAGCGTGAGCTTCAGCTTTCGGCGAGCTGACGCGGATCGACGCCGGTTTCGGCGCGTACCAGCCGCGCCATATGCGCGATCAGCGCCTCCATGCGCGCGCCGGCGGAGACGCGCACCTTGCGGCCGATCGCTCGCACGGGCGCGAGCAGGCGCAGGCTGTTGGTGACGATCACTTCGTCGGTGCGCTCCAGGTCCGCGAGGCTCAGGCTGCGCTCGAGCCCCTCGAGGCCGAGGTCGTCGCAGGTGTCGAGCAGCACGCGCCGCGCGATGCCGGGCACGATGCCGTCGGCGACGGGCGGCGTCGCCAGCGTGTCGCCGATCAGCACGAAGACGTTGCCGACGCTGGTGCAGGCGACGTTGCCGCGCGTGTCGAGGAACAGCGCATCGTCGCAGCCGGCGGCGAGCGCCTCGCGGCTCGCCAGCACGCCGTCGAGGTAGTTGAGGCTCTTCATCCGCGCGGTCGGCGACGTGTCGTTGCGGCGGATCTCGGTGACATGCAGCTTCAGCGGCGCGAAGAGCGCCTGCGCGCGCAGCGGTGCGAGCGTGGCGAGGAGCGACGGCTTCGGCTCGGCCGGCGGGGCGAGCCCGCGCGGGCCGGCGCCGCGGGTCGCGGTGACGCGCAGCGAGCCGTGCTTGGCGTCGGCCAGGACGGCGTCGATGCCGGCGGCGACGCGCGCGGGATCGATCTCGAAGCCGAGCGCCGTCGCGGCCTCGACGAGGCGTCCGACATGCGCGTCGCGCCAGACCATCTTGCCGCCGAGCACGAGCGATGTGTCGAAGACGCCGTCGCCGAGCAGCAGGCCGCGGTCGGCGACGTCGAAGGGAATGCGGCTCGTTTGGTGGAGCGTGCCGTCAAGCCAGAACATGCGATCTCTCCGCGCGGAACGCTGCAGCCATCTTCAGGAAATTCGCGACGAGGGCGAGGCCGGACGGTGTCAGCACCGATTCAGGGTGGAACTGGACGCCCCAGGTCGGATGACTCTTGTGCGACAGCGCCATGATCTCGCCTTCCGGAGAGACGGCGTCGACGACGAGCGCGCGCTCCATCGCCGTGGTCTTCTCGACGATCAGCGAATGGTAGCGCCCGACGGGCAGCGGCTGCGGCAGGCCGGCGAAGAGGCGCTCGCCGCAATGGGTGATGTCGGACGCGAGCCCGTGCATCGGCCGATGGGCGCGCGCGATCGCGCCGCCGAAGACCGCGCCGATGCACTGGTGGCCGAGACAGACCCCGAGGATCGGGATGCGCCCGGAGAAGCTTTCGACGATCGCGTTGGAGATGCCGGCCTCGGTCGGCGTGCACGGACCCGGCGAGATGACGATTGCGTCCGGCGCGCGTCGCGTGACGTCGCCGAGTGTCAGGGCGTCGTTGCGCACGACCTCGACATCCGCGCCGAGCATCGCGACGTAGCGCGCCACGTTGTGGACGAAGCTGTCGTAATTATCGACGACGAGTATCACGTGCCGGCCTCGGCGGCCGCGTGCGAGAAGGCGCCCAGCATGCGGTGCGCCTTGGTCAGCGTCTCCTCGTATTCCTGCGCGGCATCGGAAAGGATCGTGATGCCGCCGCCGGCCCGCAGCTCGATCGCGTCGTTCTCGATGACGAGCGTGCGGATCCCGATGTTGAGCGCGATGTCGCCCGCAAACCCGATCGCGCCGATCGCCCCGCAATAGATGCCGCGCGCGCGGCCCTCGATCTCAGCGATGATCTCCATCGCGCGCAGCTTCGGCGCGCCGGTGATCGAGCCACCGGGGAAGGCGGCGGCGAGCAGGTCGAGCGCGTCGGCGCCGTCGCGCAGGGTGCCCGTCACGGCGGAGACGAGATGATGTAGGCCGGCATAGCTCTCGAGGCCGCAGAGCAACGGCACCTCGACCGAGGCAGGCTCGCAGACCTTGGCGAGATCGTTGCGCAAGAGATCGACGATCATCACGTTCTCGGCGCGGTCCTTGCGCGAGGCGACGAGGGCGGCGCGCCGCGCCTTGTCCTCGGCCTCGTCGGCGTGCCGGCGTGCGGTGCCCTTGATCGGTCGTGTCTCGACCGTGCGCCCGTCGGTGCGCAGGAACAGCTCCGGCGACGATGACAGGATTTTGCGCGCACCGCAGTCGAGGTAGGCGGCGAAGGGCGCGGGGTTTTCGGTCCGCAGCGCCTGGTAGAGCTGCCACGGATCGGCGCCGCGCGGCAGGTCGGCGACGAAGCGCTGTGCGATATTCGCCTGATAGATGTCGCCGGCGCGGATGTAGTCCTGCACCTGCGCGATGCCGGCGGCGTAAACCTCGCGCGTGATCGTATGTTGCCAAACGATCTCTGGGATCGGGTCGACGGCGGGCGCGCGCTGTTCGAGCGCGTCCATGAAAATGTCGAACCGCATCGCCGCGCGGCGACGGCGCGCCGTCCCCTCGACGGGCAGCCCGGAGGAGATCAGCCAGCACGCGCGTGCCACATGATCGAAGGCGAGGACGACGTCGTAGAAGGCGAGGTGCGTGTCGTCGCCCGTACCGGCGACTGGCGGCGCGCGCCCTTCCAACGACCAGCCGAACTCGTAGGCGAACGCGCCGATCGCGCCGCCCTGGAACGGCGGCAGGCCGGCCATCGGCTCCAGGCGGCAAGCGGCGAGACGGCGGCGTAGCGCGGGCAGAGGCGCCTCGTTCTCCGGCACGCCGTTCCAAGCCGATTGGCCGTCGCGGACCGTGAAGATCCCGAACGGATCGGCGGCGAGATACGAGAAGCGGCCGAGCGTCGGATGCGCCATGGCGCTGTCGAGCAGGCTCATGTGCGGCAGCCCGACGAGGCGAGCGGCCGCATCGACGGGGTCGATCCATTCGAGCTGCCGAACCTGCATCGCGTGCCTCTGCCGGCGGAGACGCCGGCCCGTCGTTAGTAGGGAGGATCGCCTCGTTGTTTCAAGAGCTTCGCCTGCGATGGATCGTTCCGCCGGGCTGGGCGATTGCTGGGGCAGGAGGCATGCGATGCGAACAATCGGGATCGGAGGCGTCGAGGTGCCTGTGCTGGGGCAGGGCACCTGGCGCATGGGCGAGGACCGCGCGAAGGCGCGCGAGGAGACGGCCGCCCTGCTGGCGGGCCTCGACGCCGGGATGACTCTGATCGACACGGCCGAGATGTACGGGAGCGGTGCGACGGAAACCTTCGTCGGCCAAGCGCTCGCCGGGCGGCGCGACGAGGTTTTCCTGGTCAGCAAGGCCTATCCGCAGAACGGTTCGCGCGACGGTCTGCGCAAGGCCTGCGAGGGGAGCCTGCGGCGGCTCGGGACCGACCGGCTCGACCTCTACCTCCTGCATTGGCCGGGCAGCGTGCCGATCGCGCAGACGGTCGAGGGCATGGAAGCGCTGGTGGCGTCGGGGAAGATCGCGGCCTGGGGCGTCAGCAATTTCGACGTCGCCGAGATGGAGGGGCTGGTGCGGGCTGGCGGCGACGCCTGCGCGAGCAACCAGGTGCTCTACAACATCACGCGGCGGGCGCTCGAGTACGACCTCGCGCCCTGGCTCGCGGCGCACCGCATGCCGCTGATGGCCTACAGCCCCGTCGAGCAGGGGCGGCTGCCGAAGGGCGGCGCGCTCGCCGAGATCGCCAAGCGGCGCGAGGCGACGCCCTACCAGCTCGCGCTCGCATGGCTGCTGTCGCAGCCGAACACGCTGGCGATCCCGAAGGCGGCGAGCGTCAGGCATGTCGCCGAGAACGGCGCTGCCGTCGATCTGGCGCTCGACGCGCACGATCAAGCCGCGCTCGACGCCGCATTTCCGCCGCCGGTCCGCAAGCAGCGGCTGTCGATGCTCTGATCGCGCAAGATCATTTCGCGCGCTCAGAGCGCGATCGTTAACGAAGTCTCAACCATGATTTGGCCAGCTGGTCGCCGAACCTGGAGCCGGACGCCCCGCGCATGATGACGCACGAGACCAACACATCCTCGCTCCTGCGCCGGGCGATCGCAGGCGAAAGCCTGACGATCGACGGCCATGCGCATTCGCTGCACGAGATGACCCAGCTTGCGGTGGCGCTCCGCGAGGACGCGAACCTTGCGATCCGAAACGCTCAGCTGATGAGCCCGATCGAGCGCGCCAGCGTCGCAAGCGTCGGGCGCGGCCGGATCATCTTCCTCTGAAAGCTCAGCTGGATGTCAGCTGCGCCAGGACGTAGCCGACGAGCGCCGCGATCAGCAGCGCGATAAGCGGGCGCGCCGTCACCTCGCGCTCGATCGCGTCGCGCATCGGGCCCGCCGCGTCGCGCGCCGAGTTGACCACGCGCTCGGTCGAATCCGCGACGTCCGACAGCGAGTCCGAGAGGCTGTCCTTGGCCTGGCCGTACATGTTCTGTGCGGCGCCGGCCGCCTGGCGGACGCGGCCCGAGGCCTGCGTCTCGGGATCGCCGATCGCGTCGCCAATGCCAGCCTCGGCCTTGCCGACGGTCTCCTTGGCCTTGCCCGCGAGCCGATCCGTGTCCATGTCGATTGTCCTCTCTGCTAGGCGCCAGATATGGCGCGGGTTTCACTCCCAGCAATAGGGCCGGGGCGACGCTCTTGGGCTAAGTCGTCCCGCTCCCTCGGGCCACTAGTGCTGACGCATCAGCTGCCTTGCGCAATCTCGCCGCGGATCAAAACAGAGATCGGGGCGCAGAAGGTTCCCCAGAAGCGGACATGCTGGGCAACGACTTTACGTCCAAGGCGTCATCCGATCCGCGTCGGCATTCAGATTCCTAAGCGACGTTTTTTCGTTCTGGCACAAGCATTAGATATCCGTTGATGCGCTGGCGCCCCCCCACGACCCGGGGCTCGGTCCACCCCGCCATGCGCTCGGCGAGCAGTCGAAGCGGCGCTTGAACGCGCGGCTGAAGGCGGCTTGCGAGGCATAGCCGGCCTCGTAGGCGATGTCCGCCAGCGGTTGCTCCGTGGCGGCAAGGGCCTGCCTAGCGAGGCCAAGCCTGACCTCGGCCAGGACCTCGAACGGCGTCGCCTTGGCGAGGCGGCGAAACTCGCGGACCAGCGTCGCGCGGGACACGCCGGCGGCGGCCGCCAGCGCATCGAGGGTCCACGCGCGCGCAGGCGCCTCCATCATCGCGACGATCGCGCGCGCCGTCTGGCGATGACCGAGGAGGGCGAGGATGCCGTCGCTCGCAGCCTCGCGCTGGAAGTGGACGCGCAGCATCATCACCAGAAGCGCGCTCGCCAGATCGCAGGTGATCGAGCGCGCGCCGGGCCCCGCACCATCGAGCTCGTCGCGGATCGCGATCAGCAGCGCATGCAGCCGCGCGACGGCGGCGCCGTCGGCGGTGCTGACGCGGATCACCTGCGGGAGGGCGATCCTGACGAGATTGTCGTGCGGCTGCTCGAAGGCGAGGCGGCCACAGATCAACTCGACGTCGGGGTGATCACTGTTCGACTTGATCGCGATGACGCTGGTCATCTCGACGCGCACCGGCGCGGCATGCCGGCCGTCTCCCGCCGTCGCAGCCCGCACCACATGCGGATCGCCGTGCGGCAGCAGCACGAGGTCGCCGGCAGCGAGCGGGTGCAGCGCGCCGCCGACATCGAGCACGCAGGTGCCGGCGGTCACCATGTGGAACGGCGCCCAGCCCTGCGCTTCCCGCTTGTGCGGGGAGGCCCAGGGCGCCTCGAAGCGGCAGAGGCTCTGCAACTCCGGCCGCACGCGTAGCAGCGGCGCCAGGGCGCTCAGGGCATCCGCTTTGTCGGCGACAGGCATGGGCGGCTTTTCCAGATCGATGCGACCGAGCCTATCGCGATTTGATCCGCGCGGTCATCAACCTGCGCCGTGCGAGCATCGAGCCAACGGGCGCCGAAGCCTAAGGTCTTCTCATCGGATGCGGCATCGAGCGCGCACCAGCGGAGACCGAGACCATGGTCGACATCGCATCAACGGATAACGCCATCATCGAGCACGTCAGTGCGCACTACTTTGCCGAGACCGTGTCGCGCCTCGAGCGGGCGATCGAAAAGGCCGGTCTCACCATCTTCGCCCGCATCGATCATCAAGGCGCCGCGCGCGATGTCGGGCTGACCATGCCGCCGACGCTGGTCCTGATCTACGGTAACCCGCGCGGCGGCACGCCGATCATGCTGGCCGCGCCGCGCGCCGCGCTCGACCTGCCGCTCCGCGTCCTCGTGCGAGAGGACCAGGGCCGTGTGCTCGTCGGCTTTCATCCCATCGACACGCTGCTTCAGGCAGCCGGCGTCGCCGGCGATCTCGCGGCGCGGCTCGTGCCGGCGCAGGCGCTTCTGGAAGGCGTGAGGTCATGAGCGAAGCCGTCCTTCAAGACACTGGCGCCGCCGTGCCGGCGCATTACAAGCTGGCGCTCGACTATCTCCCGATCGGCCTGTTCGGCTCGGTGATGGGCTTGACCGGGCTCAGCGTCGCCTGGCGCCTCGCGCACGGCCTGTTCGGCACGCCGCTCTGGATCGCGACGGCGACCGGCGCGATCGGCGTGGTCGCGTTCGTGGCGCTGGTCGTCGGCTACGGCCTCAAGGCAGCGACCGCGCCCGAGGCGGTCGCGAAGGAGTTCAACCATCCGATCGCCGGCAACCTGTTCGGCACCCTCCTGATCAGCCTGCTGCTCGTGCCGATCACCATCGCGCCCTACGCGTTGCGGCTGGCGCAAGGGCTCTGGATCGTCGGTGCGATCGGCATGTTCGTGTTCGCGTGGCTCATCGTGACGCGCTGGATGAGCGACCGGCAGCAGGTCGCGCATGCGACCCCGGCCTGGATCGTCCCCGTCGTCGGCCTGCTCGACGTGCCGCTGGCGCTGCCGGCGCTGAGCCTGCCGCCGATGCACGGACTCATGGTGGCGTCGCTGGCGATCGGGCTCTTCTTCGCGATCCCGCTCTTCACCCTGATCTTCTCGCGGCTGGTGTTCGAGCCGCCGATGCCGGATGCGCTGAAGCCGTCGCTTCTGATCCTGGTGGCGCCGTTCGCCGTCGGCGTCTCCACCTACGTCGTCACGACCGGCACGTTCGATCTCTTCGCCGAGGCGTTGTTCATGCTGACGCTGTTCGTGCTGGCCGCGCTGTTCAAGCACATGCGCACCCTCGTCGCCTGCTGTCCGTTCCGCGTGTCGTGGTGGGCGGTCAGCTTCCCCCTCGCCGCGTCCGCCATCGCCAGCCTGCGCTATGCGACGGCACAGCCCTCGTGGGGCGGCGACTTCGTCGCCGTGATCCTGCTGACTCTGGCGAGCGTGACGATCGGCGCGCTGCTCGTGCGCACGCTCGTGGGCCTCGCCCGTGGGGAACTCAGGACGCTGAGTGCATAGCTGCTCGACCGCGTCGCGGGCGGCCCGTGGTGCTTTGCCCCGCGCCCGCCGTGTCATGATCGCCTATAGTCCCACCCATGACAATTCACGTCGAGCCCACCGCGCCACCGACACGCCGCATCGTCCCGCCGGCACCGCGGCCCCTTGAGGTGCCGCTGCGGCCGCTCGCTTTCCTGCGGGCGCTACGGCGCAATCCGCTGGAGACGTGGACGCGGGCGCATTTCGAGCGGCCGATCCTATCGGGGCGTGGGCTGCTCGGCATCGGTGCGGTGGTCAGTCATCCGCCGTCGATCCGCCGCGTGCTCGTCGACAACGCCGTCAATTACCGTAAGGACGCGCTGCAGAAGCGGGTGCTGTCGCCGGGCATGGCGGACGGGCTGCTGACCGTCGAGGGCGCGGCCTGGCGCGTGCAGCGGCGCGCGATCGCGCCGATCTTCACGCCGCGGCTCGTGCAATCCTTCGCCGCGCCAATGGCCCGCGCCGGCGAGACGCTGGTCGCGCGCTGGGACAAGGTCCGCCCCGGCCGCATCCTCGACGTGCAGAAGGAGATGGCCCGCGTCACACTCGAGATCCTGGGCGAGACGATCTTCTCCGGTGGCATGGGACGCGATCCCGACGAGTTCCTGAAGGCGATGGGCGAGCTCCTGTCGGCGATCGGCGTGCTCGACCCGGCCGACCTGCTCGATTTCCCGGAATGGGTGCCGCGCCTGTCGCAGCGCCGCAGCAAGGCCTCCGTCGCCTTCTTCGAAGAGGCGGTGACGGCGATTGTCGACCGGCGCAAGGCGATGATCGCGGGCGGCGAGACGCCGCCGCGCGACCTGCTGACGTTGCTGCTCGAAGCCTCCGACCCGCAGACGGGCACCGGGCTCACCGACGATGAGGTGCGCGCCAACGTCGTCACCTTCATCGGTGCCGGTCACGAGACGACGGCGAATGCGCTGACCTGGTCCTTGTACCTGCTGTCGCTGTCGCCGGAATGGCGCGAGCGGCTTGCCGCCGAGGCCGAAAGCGTGCTGGCCGGGCCGATCGAGCAGGCGTTCGACAGGCTCGTCGAAACGAAGGCCGTGATCGAGGAGGCGATGCGCCTCTACCCGCCCGTCGCCAGCCTCAGCCGCGAGGCGCTGGGGCCGGACGATCTGTGCGGCCGGCGTATCCGCAAGGGCGCGCTCATCATCGTCTCGCCCTGGGTTCTGCATCGCCACAAGCTGCTCTGGCGCGACCCGGATCGATTCGATCCGTCGCGCTTTCTGCCCGGCGCGCGCGAGACGATCGACCGCTTCGCATACCTGCCGTTCGGGGCCGGCCAGCGCGTCTGCATCGGGGCGGCGTTCGCGCTGCAGGAGGCGGCCATCGTGCTCGCCGCGATCATGCGGCGCTTCGCGCTGACGCCCGCGCCGGGCTTTGTCCCGGAGCCCATCCAGCGGATCACGTTGCGCCCGCGCGGAGGGCTCAAGCTGCGGCTCGAGCGGCGTCCCAGCTGAGCGTCCCGCGCGAGGGCTGACGCTGCGTCACAGCAAATGGTCGCTTGACGGTACACTTAGAACGTTTCTAAAAACGCGCCGCGACACGATGGCAGGCACCAGCTTTGCGCTATGCCCGCGACGCGCGACGAAATGGAGGGAGAGCGGCCATGAAGGGCGACCCAAAAGTCATCGAATATCTGAACCGTGGCCTGCGCAGCGAGCTTACCGCGATCAGCCAGTACTGGCTGCATTTCCGGATCCTCGACAATTGGGGCTACCTCGAGCTGGCGAAGTTCTGGCGCAAGGAATCGATCGAGGAGATGAACCACGCGGATCGCTTCGTCGACCGCATCCTCTTCCTCGGGGGCTTCCCGAACATGCAGGAGCTCGATCCGCTGAAGATCGGCCAGACCGTCGAGGAGATCATCAGGTGCGATCTCGCGGCCGAGGAGGGCGCCCGCGCGCTCTATCTCGAGGCGGCGAACTATTGCGCCTCGATCAACGACCGCGTGACGAAGAACCTGTTCGAGGACCTCGCCGAGGACGAGGAAGGCCACATCGACTTCCTCGAGACGCAGCTCGACCTCATCGGCCAGGTCGGCGTCCAGCTCTACATGCAGAAGCACATCGGCGGTCTCGGCAAGATCGAGCCCGAGAAGGGTTGATCAGCAAAGCCTGATCAGGCCGCGTCGAACGCCTCGACCAGCGCCGTCTCGCGACGGTGCTGGTGAGGCTCGTCGTGCGAGTGGCTGTGCGCCATCGGGCAGGACGCCGCACAATCGCTGGCGCAAGCGGCGATCTCGACCGGCACGTCGACACCCATCAGGGCATTGGCGACGATCTGCCGGATGGTGCGGGCGCAGCGCCCGCACTTCGGGCTGCAGCCGAGGCACTGGTAGACGTCCGACGCTGTGCGCGGGCAGCCGGGTCCGTCATTGACGCAGGCCTTGATCTGGCCGTCGGATAGGACGTTACAGGAACAAACGATCATCTCGACTCGCAACCGGCATCCAGCACGCGCCACAGCTCTTCGGTCCAGCAAGGACCAGCGATCCCGAGATAACGACTAAGTCCCGATGACGTAAGGGCTGTCGTCTTTCTTTAGAATCGCTCAAAACTGCTTTGCTATCAATAACTTAGCGTGTGTTTTGGGCGGACGCAAGGCGTCGGCGCACCTGTGCCACCGGCGCGGATCGCCGCAGGGCCAGGCGAGCTTTCGCGATTTAGTGCACGGCCTTGCGCCGGCGCCGTTCGACCGAGGAGGGGATGCGCATGCTCTCCCGGTACTTGGCGACGGTGCGGCGGGCGATGTCGATGTCGGATTCGCGCAGCTTCTCGACGATGGCGTCGTCGGACAGCACCTCGCCGACGCTCTCGCGCTCGATCGTCTGCTTGATGCGGAAGCGGACGGATTCGGCCGAATGCGCCTCGCCGCCGAAATTCGAGGACGCGATCGACGCGGTGAAGAAATATTTGAGCTCGAACAAGCCGCGCGGGCTCGCGAGATATTTGTTCGAGGTGACGCGTGAGACCGTCGACTCATGCATGCCGGTGGCTTCCGCGATCGCCTTCAAGTTCAGTGGCCGCAGATGCTCGACGCCATTCGCGAAGAAGGCATCCTGCTGGCGCACGATCTCGGTCGAGACCTTGAGGATGGTACGGGCGCGTTGCTCGAGGCTCTTGGTCAGCCAGTTCGCCGTCTGCAGGCATCCCGAAACGAAGCTGCGATCGGTCTCGCTTCCCTTTCCGCGCGAAATCTTCGCCGCGTAGGTCTGGTTGACGAGGAGGCGCGGCAGCACGTCGGTGTTGAGCTCGATGATCCACGAGCCGTCGGGCGCGGCGCGCACGACCACGTCGGGCACGACAGGCTGGATGGCGGCGGAGCCGAAGGCGCGGCCGGGCTTGGGATCGAGGCGGCGGATCTCGGCGATCATGTCGGCGACATCGTCCTCGTCGACGCCGCAGACGCGCTTGAGGCCGGTGATGTCGCGCTTGGCGACGAGCGCAAGATTGGCGACCAGCGCCTGCATCGCGGGATCGAAACGGTCGCGGTCGCGCAGCTGGATCGCCAGGCATTCGGCGAGGTCGCGCGCGCCGACACCCGACGGATCGAGCGTCTGCACCGCTTTCAGCACCGCTTCGACGCGCTCGACCGGCGCGCCGAGCCGGTCGGCGATGTCGGCGACGGAATCGGTGAGATAGCCCGCGTCGTCGATGGCATCGATCAGGGCATGACCGACCAGCCGGTCGCCGGGATCTGCCACTGCCAGCGGGAGCTGCTCGAGCAGGTGATCCTTCAAGGAGAGCTTGGCGGCGAGATAGGCTTCGAGGTTCGACGCCTCGCCGTCCCCGCCGGGGCCGCCACTCGATCCGGACCAGTTGGTGGAGGACAGGCCGGCCTCGCCGATCTGGTCGCGGTTCTCGGCCGGCGTCGACGGGCGGTCGTCATCGAAGGTGTTCGACAGCTCGGTGCCGAGGCTTGCCTCGAGATCGGAGCGGTCCGTCGCGAGCTGCTCGGAACTCCAATCCGCCTCGGCGCGCTCGTTGAACGACTCGCCGAGCGCGCCGTCCGTCGTCGGAGCCGCCTCGTGCCCATGGTCGGACGTCTCGTCTTGCTGTCGAGTCTCGTCGGCGCGCTCCAGCAGCGGGTTCCGCTCTAGCTCCTCCTGCACGAAATTGGCGAGCTCGAGATTCGAAAATTGCAGAAGCTTGATGGCCTGCAGCAGCTGCGGCGTCATCACCAGGGACTGGCCCTGGCGCATCATCAGCTTGGTTGAAAGTGCCATTCGCCCCGACGCCACGCTGCGAGTTAATTATTCGGCCCGCTTCTTGCTTGTAGCACCCGCGTCATCGCTTGTCTCGCACTTGCGGCATCAATTTCGCATGCCTGCCCGTGAGTGGACGTCATCAGGGTTTACGTACCGTCAAAAGCTTGGGTCCTTCAACGGCCTAACTCCCTCACAGGCGGAAGTCCTCGCCGAGATAGTGGCGGCGCACATCGGGGTTCTGCACGATCGCCTCCGGTGGCCCAGACGTCAGCACATGCCCGGAATGGATGATGTAGGCGCGGTCGATCAGGCCCAGAGTCTCGCGGACATTGTGATCGGTGATCAGCACGCCGATGCCGCGCCGCTTCAGATGCTGCGTCAGCGTGCGGATGTCGCCGACGGCGATCGGATCGATGCCGGCGAACGGCTCGTCGAGCAGCATGAAGCTCGGTCGATTCGCGAGCGCGCGGGCAATTTCGCAGCGCCGTCGCTCACCACCCGAAAGCGCCACCGACGGCGCCTTGCGCAGGCGGGCGAGATCGAACTCCTCGAGCAGTGCATCGAGTTCGCGCTCGCGCACTGCCTTGTCGCGCTCGGCGATCTCCAGCACCGCGCGGATGTTGTCCTCGACGGAGAGGCCGCGGAAGATCGAGGCTTCCTGCGGCAGGTAGCCGATCCCGAGCCGGGCGCGCCGGTACATCGGCAGGCTGGTGACATCGTTGCCGTCGAGCAGGATCGACCCCGAATCGGGGCGCACCAGGCCGGTGATCATGTAGAAGGTGGTGGTCTTGCCGGCGCCGTTCGGGCCGAGCAGGCCGACCGCCTCGCCGCGCCGGACCGTCATCGAGACGTCCTGGACGACGCGGCGCGTCTTGTAGGCTTTGGCGACATGCTGGATCGACAGGACGCCGTCGCCGGCTTCGGGCGCAACGCTGAAGCCTTGGGAGGCGTCTTCGTACGCCCACGCCTGCGAGGCGGCGAGCCCATCGGCTGTCGCAGGCTGAGGGGCAGCCGCCCAGCTTCGCAGGCGGTGCATCATCGGTCCGAACGAGATCAAACGCGCGCCTTCATCCGAGATCGGCTTGTCCCACGTCCGAGCCTCCGACGCACGGCCGCTTCCGCCCTTCTATGACGTTTCGGGGACAGAGTATAACCGAACTCGCGGGTTCCGTTGCGTGGTTTCAGTCACATTCTGCGTGAGGAAACGCTAATGCCCCGACGCCGCATGCCGGCGTCCCTTGCCGGGCGTGTCGGCCGGCGTGCTGTCGTCGCTCGTGTTCGAGCCGCTGCCGGGAATGAACATGCTCTTGACCCTGCCTGTGACGACGGCCTGCCCCGACTTCAGGTCATAGGTCAGCTTGTCGCCTTTGGTCACGTTGGGACCCTGGCTCAGCGTCACGTTGCCGGTCATCACGACGCTGTTGCTGAGCCGATTGTAGACGGCGTTGTCGCCGGTCCCGATCTGGTCGCGCTGCGTCATCGTCACCGGGCCCGTGGCGTACATGCGCTGGACCTGGTTGGTGCCCGCCGCGCCAGGCCCCGCGGTGCCCTTCGGCGTCAGGAAGATCGTCAGCACGCTCGAATGCAGCGTCGAGTCGCCCTGCGTCGCGACCACGTTGCCGGTGTAGACGAGCTTCTGCTCCTTATCGAAATAGTCGAGCTTGACCGCCTCGATGTTGATCGGCTTGCCGGAATTGCCGCCCGGTAGAACCGCGCCGGTGTTGCTCTTCTGCGCCGACGCGGACGTCGCCGCGAGCAGTGCCGCGGCCAGGCAAAGACCTGCGACGCCGTGCCGTCTCATCGCGAGGTCTCCGCCGCGACGCTGGTCGACGGGGCCTCGTCCGGCGCATCGAAGGTCGAGGCGATATGGCCGCGGAAGGCGATGACGTGGCCGTTGTTCGAGATCGCCAGGTCGTCGGCGTTGATCATGCCGCCCTTGAGATCGACGCGCAGCCGCTCGTGCGAGAAGAGCAGGCCCTGGTGGAAGTCCATCGTCGCGCTTTTCATCTCGAACGTGTAGCCGCTGGTGTTGGCGATCTTGACGTTGCCGTCCAGGGCCATCGTGTCGGCCTTGCTGTCGTAGAGGCCGTGCTCGGACAGGATGTGTGTCGTCGTCTTGTCGGCCATGCCGACCTTTGCGTCGACGCCGATGAGCTCCATGATGCTCGGCGTGGTGATGTCCTGCAGGCCGGACTTGGCCGCAATCTGGTAGGGGCCACCGCCCTGCTGAACGCCCGAGAGCTTCGGGTTGTCCATCGTGATCTTGGTGCCCTTGACGCCGACCCCGCTGACGCTGATCGCGCTCGGCAGGTTGCGGAACGGGTTGAACACCGCGACGAGCGCGATCGAGGAGGGCCCGATGATCGCGGTGAGGATGATCGCCCGCTTGAGAAGCCTGACCCGCGCGGTGTGGCGGGCGGCGGCCTTGATGGCGCCGGTGCGGGCGGGGGGCGTGTAGTCCATGCCGGCGCGCGAATGCCGGCCCTGCGCTTCGGGATAGGCCGAATCGGGATAGGCCAGGTGATCGCCACCGTCGCTCGTCAGATCCGTCATCCTCGAGGAGACCCGGCCCCACCCTGATTCATCACCGGCGCACTATGGCGCGCCACGGCGGCGAAGCTAAGGCAGCGCCTGGCGGCCCTCGGCCGGGAAATCAGGTGTGCGCAAAGATGTCGGTCTCCGCCCAGCCGTCGAGGTCGAGCCGGGCGCGCGTCGGCAGGAAGGCGAAGGCAGCCTCGGCGTAGCCGGTCCGCCCCTCGCGGAAGAGCATCGCGTCGAGCGTCGTGCGCAGTTGGTGCAGGTGCAGGACATCGGAGGCGGCATAGGCGAGCTGCGCCTCGCTCAGGGACTCGGCGCCCCAGTCGGAGGACTGCTGCTGCTTGGAGATCTCGAGGTTGAGCAGCTCGCGCACGAGATCCTTCAGCCCGTGCCGATCGGTGTAGGTCCGCGCCAGCTTGGAGGCGATCTTGGTGCAATAGACCGGCGCGGTCGTCACGCCGAAGGTCTTCATCAGCACCGCGACGTCGAACCGCGCGAAGTGGAACAGCTTGGTCACGGCGGGATCGGCGAGCAGGGCTTCGAGCACCGGCGCGCGGGTCTGGCCGCGGGCGATCTGCACGACGTCGGCCGAGCCGTCGCCGCGCGACAGCTGCACGACGCAGAGCCGGTCGCGCGACGGCACGAGGCCGAGCGTCTCGGTGTCGATGGCGACGATCGGGCCGAGGCCGTGGTCGGGCGGCAGGTCGCCGCTATGGAGGCGGATGGTCATTCGGGAAGCCGGTGTGAGGGCGGACCCGCGCGGTAGCATCGGGCACGCCGAGCGACAAGGGCGGCGCCGTCTCTCCCAGCGGCACGAAAATGCGCGAGGGCGGGAACCAGATCGAAGCGTCGCCGTTTATGGGACATAGCGGGAGGCACGCATGCAGAAGAAGTTCGGGATTGTCGTCGTGGCTGCGATCCAGGGTTCCGGACATAAGCAGCAGGGCCGTCCGGGCGTGAGCAAGTCGTCGCGCCGTCGCACTACGGTAGCCCCGCCGGTGCAGGTCTCGGCCGCCGCCTGAGTTCTGAGACATCGCTTTCGTGTGAAGCCCGCCGCGTGCGGGCTTTTTCGTGCCTGCTTTTCCAACTGAACCGGTGCTTCACCGCAGGCTTCGCCGCAAGATGAGCGCCAGCGCCGCCTCGCCGCCCTCGGTGCGATAGTACGACTTGCGCTCGCCGACTTGCTCGAAGCCGAAGCGCTTGTAGAGGGCGAGGGCGGACGTGTTTTTCGATTCGACCTCTAGGAACCAGCTCTTCGCGCCCGCGACCTGCAGCCGCGCCATGCTGGCGTGCATCAGCCGCCGCGCGATGCCCTGGCCGCGGCGACGCGGCTTCACCGCGATGGTCAAGATCTCCGCCTCGTCGGCGGCGAGGCGCGACAGGATGAAGCCGACGAGCTCGTTGCCCCTGGCGTAGGCGCCCTCCGCAAAGGTCGTGCGTGCGGCGAGCAGGTCCTCGAAATCGGCCTGCGGCCACGGGTAGGTGAAGCTCGCGGCGTGCAGCGCGGCGCATTCGTCGCTCCGCTCGGCCGAGAGCGCATCGAGACGCGGCGTGTCTTTCTGGAAGAGCCCGAACACGTTGGCCTCAGCTCTCCAAAGACGCGGGCGCCAAAGACGTCGGCGTCAAAGACGTGGGCGTCATGGGCGCCGGCGTGCGCGCGGCCATCGGCTTGGCGTCTGGCGCCTTGAGATAGAGCGGCCGCGGCGGCGCGCTGGCGGGATCGGCGAGCAGGCCGAGCCGCGCGACGAAGGCGATTTCCGGCGCGATGCGATCGCCGACGATCTCGGCATCGATGCCGCGCGACCACGCTTCGATCGCCAGCAGGGGCGCGCCCGAGCCGGCAAGCCGAAGCGGGCCCGGGCCGAGCTCGCGCACCGCCTCGTCCTTCGCGGCAAAGCGCGGCATCAGCAGGATCCGGCCATCGCCGTGGAACGCGGCGAGGAACACGTGGCCGTGCCTGGCATCGACCGCGACCGCCACGGTGCCGGGCTTCTCCTCGAGGATGAGGGGCGCGGCGAGCGCGGCCAGGGTCGAGACGCCGACGACGGGGATACCCCAGGCAAGCGCCAGCGCCCGCGCCGCGGCGATGCCGACGCGCAGCCCCGTGAAGGAGCCCGGCCCGACGGTGACGGCGACGCGGTCGATCGACTCGAAGCCGCCCTCAACCCTGCCGAGGACGCGATCGATCAGGGGAATGAGCGCTTCCGCGTGCCCGCGCTCCATGCCGAGCGTCTCCTCCGACTCGGGCTCGATCGCGCCTTCGGTGAGGACGCAGGCGGAGACGGCGGGCAGCGCGGTATCGATCGCCAGAATCTTCATGCCTGCGACTGTGACCGCTTTGCCGTTGCCGATCAATCGCGCCGAGCCGTTCGTCGTGACCCAGAAATACGGCGGCTCAGAAATATTCGAGATAAAGCTCGACGCTCGCCCAGACGACCGCGGCCACCTCGACGAAAACGAGGATAAGCCCGGCCAGCTTGAACCGCGCGCTGTGCCAGGCGAGGAGCCCGACGATCGCGGCGACGACGAGCGCGACGAAGCCGCACGCGGCGTAGAGCGCGATCGTCCACGGCTCCAGACCGGCCTCGATCAGCTCGCTCGGCCCGAGCGACGTCGGCATGACGACAAGGATCGCGGCGATGAGACCGCCGACGATAAGACTGAGGAAGGTCGCCGCCCAGACGGCTGATGTGACGAGCTGTCGCGTCATGCCTCGCTCGCGCGCTCCAGCGCGCCGGGAGGATACGCCCGCGAAAGCCGGAGCCGTCGCGACGTATCGGGAAGCACCCGGACGTTGCCAACGAGAGTGTTCAATCGATGACGATTCCGCGGTCGCTTTGAGGAGCGGCGACGAATAGACCGACCACCGTAGACATGATGCATACGCGCCATTCGCGGCTCGGCGTCCCTCGACACGCTCGGCCCCCCAACGATAGGCGAGGCCATGAGCAAGCTGAAATCACTTCTTCTCGCGGGTGCCGTGATCCCGGCCCTGGCAATGCCCCCCTTCCAGCCGAGCTTCGCGCAGGCGCCCGATCAGGAGCGACCGGGCGCCCATCAGCGCGGCGAGGGCGGTGGTGGCGCCGGCATGCGACGTGAGCCGGGTGAAGGCGGTCAGCATGGCGGTATGCGCGGGGAGGGTGGTCCCGGCATGCGCGGTGGCGCCGGTGGTGGTGCCGGCGGTCGCGAGCCGGGCGAGGGTGGCCCGCGCGGTGGCATGCGTGGCGAGGGCGGTCCGGGCACGCGCGGCGGCGGCGCCGGCCGCGAGCCTGGTGCTGGCACTCCGTCCACCGAGCGACGCGCGCCGGCCGCGGCCGCGCCCGCTGCGACAGAGCGCGCCGCCCCCGCGGCGCCGGCCGACACCGGTGCGGATCGCCGCGCCCAGCGCCGCCAGGAGCGCGACGATCGCGCAGGCCGCCCCGGGACGAATGCAGCGCCGGCCGGCGCCGACGAGACGCGCTCGCAGCGCGGCCAGCGCGGACAAGACCGCGAGGACAAGGGTCCCCGCAACGGCATGCGCAACGACAACGAGCGTGCGCCAGCCGGCGCGCCGGCGGCAACGCCGACGCCGCGCATGGGCAACAATTCGGATCGTACCCCGGGCGAACGCGCGCCCGATCGCGGGCAGCGGATGGGCACCAACCCGGATCGTGGTCCCGGTGATCGTGGTCCCGGGTGATCGTGGTCCCGGTGATCATGGTGATCGTGGACCTGGCGATCGCGGCCCCGGTGTCGGCGACCGCGGTCCCGGCGGCCTCGATCGCGACCGTCGCCTCGGCGACAATCCTGCCGGGCGCGACGATCGCCGCGGCGGCTTGAGCCCCGCGGGCGCCGCCGCCATCGGCGTCGCGGCCGGTTTCGCCGGCGGTTTCATGGCCGGCAACGGTGCGCGTCGCATCGACGACATCCGCCGCGACCGCCGCGAGGTCCGCGAGGGTGATCGCACCTATATCCGCGAGCCCGGCCGCACCATCGTCCAGGACGGCGATCGTCGCTTCCTGGTGCACGATCCTAATGATCGCTTCCGCGAACTCGGCTATCGCTCGAACCGCGAGCGGCGCGGCAACGATTTCGTCGACACGGTCGTGCTGGCCGGCGGCGTCTCGGTGCTGACCTTCACGACCCCCGACGGGCGCCTGCTGCGCCGCGTGCGCCGCGGTCCCGACGGCCGCGATGTCGTGCTGTTCGAAAACGATGTCCGCCCGGTCGAGGACGACGTCGTCGTGCTGCCGCCGCCGCAAATGCGCATCCCGCGCGACCGTTACGTCGTTGACTATGCGGACGCCGATGAAGGCTCGATCTACGACACGCTGGTCGCGCCGCCGGTGGCGCCCCCGCCGCAGCGCTACTCGCTCGACCAGGTGCTCTACAGCCCCACCGTGCGCAATTACGTGCGCTCGGTCGACATCAACACGATCAACTTCGACACCGGGGCGTGGGTCGTGCCGGGCGACCAGACGCGGAAGCTCGTCTCGCTGGCGCAGGCGATCAACAAGGCGGTCGACCGCAACCCGAACTCGGTGTTCCTCATCGAGGGCTACACCGACGCTGTCGGCAACCCGACCGACAACCTCTCGCTCTCCGACCGCCGCGCGCAGTCGGTCGCGTCGATCTTGACCAAGGACTTCAAGGTGCCGCCGGAGAACCTGACCACGCAGGGCTACGGCGACCAGAACCCGAAGGAACAGACGTCGGGCCCGTCGGCCGCCAACCGGCGCGTCGTGGTGCGCAATATCACGCAGCTGCTCGCCAGCGGCGGCGCCGCGCCGCAATAGCGATCGTCATTCCGGGGCGTCGCGAGGCGACCCCGGAATGAAGCCAAAGCGGCCCTGCCGCGTTGCCGGTGATGGATCTCTTCATCCTCACCGGCGCCGGCGTCTCGGCGGAAAGCGGCATCGGCACATTCCGGGACCCTGGCGGATTGTGGGAACAACACGACCCGCGCCAGCTTGCGACGCCGGAGGCGTTCGCGCGCGATCCGGTGCTCGTGCATCGCTTCTACAATTGGCGGCGCGCGGCCTGCGCCAAGGCCGAGCCCAATGAGGCGCATCAGGCGCTGGCGCGACTCGAGCGCGACCTCGTCGCGCGCGGCGACCGGATGATGCTCGTCACCCAGAACGTCGACGACCTGCACGAGCGCGCCGGCTCGAAGGTCGTCCACATGCACGGCCAGCACAACCAGGCGCGCTGTACGCGCTGCGAGAGCGTGCACCCTTGGACCGAGGAGATGACGCTCGAATCCATCTGTCCGGCCTGCGGGCGGTCCGGGCGGCTGCGGCCGAATATCGTGTGGTTCGGCGAGACGCCGATGCACCAGGGCCGGATCGCGGCGGCGCTCGGCGCGGCCGACCTCTTCGTGGCGATCGGCACGTCGGGCGCGGTCTATCCCGCCGCCGGCTACGTGGCGGCGGCTCGCCATGCCGGGATCGCCACCTGCGAGCTGAATCTCGAGCCCGCCGACAATGCCGAATTGTTCGACGTCGCGATCTACGGCAAAGCCAGCGAGACCGTCCCGGGCCTTGTCGACCGCCTGCTTGCCGAGGGCGCGGGGGCGTTCGTCCCGGGCGGCTGGGCCGGCCCTTAAGCAAGTGTTAACCGTGTGCGATGAACTTGGAGAAAGCGTAAAGGCGGCTCGCCGTCGCCAAATCCAGCGGGATCAACGACGTGTTTCGGATCGCCGGGACGAAGGACAAGGGACGCCACCGCGCCTGCGCGGCGACGGCGGTTCAGGCGCTTCGCCAGCACAGCGACATGACAGTCGCGGGCCTCGCGCCCATCGTCACGGACCTCAACGGACGCATGCTGAGTCTCGAGACGCTGCGCGGCCGCGCCCGGTTTGAAGCCGCCGCGTCCTAGGCCCCATCAGGTCGAGAAGCCGACCGCCGCTTGCGCGATCCGCTCAGGAAACAGCGCCGCCAATGCCTCGCGGGTGGCGGGGATCACGCCACGCTCGGTGATGAGGCCCGTCACCAGCGCCGCCGGCGTCACGTCGAAGGCGAAGTTCATCACCGCGCTGCCCTCGGGGACGAGGCGGATGCGGGCGACGTCGCCGGAGTCGGTGAGGCCCGTCATGTGCGTCACCTCCTCGGACCCGCGCTCCTCGATCGGGATGCCGGCGACGCCATCGTCGATCGCGAAGTCGATCGAGGGCGACGGCGCGGCGACATAGAACGGGACGTTGTTGGCCTTTGCGGCGAGCGCCTTCAGGTAGGTGCCGATCTTGTTGCAGACGTCGCCCGTCGCCGTCGTGCGGTCGGTACCGACGATCACGCAATCGACCTTGCCGTGCTGCATGAGATGGCCGCCGACGTTGTCGACCACCACCGTGTGCGGCACGCCGTGCCGGCCGAGCTCCCAGGCGGTGAGCGAGGCGCCCTGGTTGCGGGGGCGTGTCTCGTCGACGAAGACGTGGACGTCGATGCCTGCCTCGTGCGCGGCGTAGATCGGCGCGGTCGCCGTGCCCCAGTCGACGGTGGCGAGCCAGCCCGCGTTGCAATGGGTGAGGACCTCGACGGGGCGCCCCGGTCGGGCGGCGGCGAGCTCGCGGATGAGGGCGAGGCCATGCGCGGCCATGGCGCGGCACATCTCGACGTCTGCTTCGGCCACCGCGCTGGCCTTGGCGTAGGCCGCTTCCACACGCGAGGTCGGTGGCATCGGCTCGAGGACTGCACGCATTTCGGCGAGTGCCCACGCAAGATTCACCGCGGTGGGCCGCGTCGCGCGCAACGTCTCGCACGCCTCCTCGAGGCTCGCGTCGGAGGCGTCGGCCCGCATCGCCAGGGCGACGCCATAGGCCGCCGTCACGCCGATGAGGGGGGCGCCGCGCACATGCATGTCGCGGATCGCGCGGGCGGCATCCGCCATCGTCGCAAGCGTGGCGATGACGAAGCGATGCGGGAGCGCGACTTGATCGATGATCTGCACGTCGCCGGACGGCAGCGCCCAGATCGTGCGCCGGCTCTCTCCATCGACCTTCACAAGCGCTGCTCCGTCCGAGATGACCGAGCAGCGTCTACACCCTGATCAGCAGCCTTTGCAGATGCTGGAGTCGATTTTGTTGTCGCGCTGCTGGATGCCTTTGTCCATTGAGGTCGTTCCGGCGCCCTGCGAGGCCCCGGGGTTCGGCACCGTCGCGCCGGTGGAGGTGATGTGACCCGACCGGACGCCTGCGCCGCCATCCGCGGTGCTGTCGCGTGCTGGCGGGCTCGCGTCCTGTGCCAAGGCGCTGCTCGCGCCGACGACAGCGAGGCCCAATGCGAGGGCGATCAGACTTGGTTTCATGCGGTCAGCCTCCATGGCACGTGAACGCCTTGTTTTAGCTCAGGTTGCAGGCAATTCTCGACGTGCTGGCGAGGGCCGAAAGCCGTGCTTGGTTAAGGACGTGTGAAGCTTTCACACATTTTTAAGCAAGCTTTGACCAAATCGCCAGACACGCAACGCGATCGACGGACAGCGCGACAATGACCGAGGCGACGGGACCCGCGGACGACACTTCCAAGACCGAAGGCGCCCCTGAGGCGGCCAAGAACGAGCCGACCAAGGTCGAGCCGACGATGAACGAGGCGATCAAGAACGAGGCGGCCGACAGCAAGGCGGAGACGCCGAAGGCCGACGCGTCCGCCAAGGGCACCGGCACCTCGCTCGCGCCTGCGACCGACAAGCCGTCCGGCATCGACCCGTTCATCGCCATCGCCGCCGCCGAAGCGCCGGCCACCGCCGCCGCGCCGCGCCCGTTCTACGCCAAGGCCCTCGACTACAGCGCGCATGCCGCGATGGCGATCGGCCTCATCGGCTTCGCCTGGACGGTGAGCGACCACGTCGTCAGCCGCCCGGCCGATGCGCCGGCCGCCGCCGTCAAGCATGCCGACGCCGACACCGCGACGCCGTCGGCCAGCGCCCAGAAGCCGGTCGAGGTCGTGAAGGTCGACCCGGTCGACGAGCTGCGCAAGACGAACCAGAAGATGGCGTCCGAGATCCGCAATCTGCGCGCCAGCCTCGAGGCGCTGCGCACCACCGTCGTGCGCGAGCGGACCTCGTCCGCCACGCCGGACGAATCGCGCGCCGAGATCCGCGCGCTGTCGGCCAGCATCGACAATCTGAAATCGAGCCTCGCCGGCACCAAGACCGAGCAGGGCGCCACGCTGGCCCAGCTCTCGGCCAAGCTCGAGAAGCTGCAGCGCGAGGAGAAGGCGGCGCCGATCGTCGAGCGTAAGCCCGAGCGCCAGCAGCTCGACACGGCGACCACGGCGTCGATCCCGTCCGTGCCGAAGGCGGTGCCGACGCCGCCCTCGAAGCCGACCACGCT
This sequence comes from Beijerinckiaceae bacterium, assembly GCA_965277735.1. Classification (GTDB taxonomy): domain Bacteria; phylum Pseudomonadota; class Alphaproteobacteria; order Rhizobiales; family Beijerinckiaceae; genus RH-AL1. The sequence goes on along the minus strand of CBDIDO010000002.1, from coordinate 287,962 downwards.
CGCCTCGGTCGAGCCGGAGGCGCCTGCCGCCGACAAGCCGCTGGTCATCGCCGGCTGGGTGGTGCGCGACGTCTACCAGGGCGTCGCCCTGATCGAGGGCCATCGCGGCCAGATGGAAGTCGTGCCGGGCGTGTCGATCCCTGGCGCCGGCACCGTCAAGTCGATCGAGCGCCGCAACGGTGCCTGGACGGTGACGACCACCAAGGGCCAATTCGCCTCGGCCGCGCCGCAGCAGCACGAGCCGTCGCACCACGGCTATCGCGACTACTACGGCCCGCGCCGCTGGGACTTCTAGCGGCTGGGTAGGAGGCTGCCCTTCTCCCCCCGCGGGAGAAGGTGGCGCGAAGCGTCGGATGAGGGGGCGCTTCCAGAAAAGACTCGCTCTACGACGACCCCTCATCCGCCCTTCGGGCACCCCGGATCAAGTCCGGGGCAGGCTCTTCTCCCGCAAGGGGAGAAGGCAGATCGGGTCGTTGGCGGGTGGCCTAGGCGCTGCCGTGTACGCCGGCCAGCGCCGCGCCAAGTAGCGCCATACCCAGCACCAGCACCGCCAGCGCCGCGGCGAGCTCGAGAGCGCGCCCGATCAGCGCCGCGCGCGGCGAGCCGGCGCCGGCAACCCGCTGCGCCGTGTCCTTGGCGAGAACCGCGAGCGTGGCGAGCGCGCCCGTGGTGATCGCGGTGCCGAGCGACATCGCGAAGGTCGCCATGATGCCCGCTGAAAGAATTCCCTGCGCCATCGCGAAGACGAGGACGAGGATCGCGCCCGAGCAGGGCCGCGCGCCGGCGGTGACGATTGCGATGACCGCCGCGCGCCAGTCGAAGCGCGGGTCGGAGAGCAGGGCCGGGTCCGGCATGTGGCCGCAGTCGCAGCCCGCGGTATGGACGTGGGTCGCGGTGCCGTCGTCGGCGACGAAGCGGCTGCGCGCCGGCCAGCTGGCCGCGAGCGCGCTCGTCCGCAGCGTCGCGCCGGCGGGCGCGAAGGCGAAACCGGAGAGCGCCAATTCGGATGGCGGGCTCGGCTGGCGCCGGGGCAGGCTGCTGACGAGGGCGCGCCCCTTGCGCCAGACGAGCGTGAGCCCGAGCGCGACGATCCCGATATAGCTCGCGAGCTCGATCGCCTGCGAGGCGGCCGTCATGGTCGGCGCGGTGGCGTCGAAGACGAGCGCCGCGATGCAGACGACCCCGGTGGCGACGAGCCCCTGCAGCAGCGCCGCGAGCAGCGCGATGACGAGCCCGCGTCGCAGCGCCACCTCGTTCGAGACCATGTAGGAGGTGAGCACGGCCTTGCCGTGCCCGGGGCCGGCCGCGTGGAACACGCCGTAGGCGAAGCTGAGCCCGACGAGCCCGAGCGCGCCCGCCGCGCTCTCCTTGGTGAGGCGCACGGCATGCGTCAGCTGCAGGTAGAAGTGGCTCTCCATGCCGAGCAGCCAGGCGCCGAGCGCGTTCTGGTGGCCGACGGCGCCCTCGCTCGCGCCGACGGCGAACGGGTGGTGCACGAGCTGCGCAGCGGCCGGATGCGCGGCGAGCGCCAGCAGGGCCGCGGCGAGAGGGAAACGCATCGCGGGGCTCATGGGCAGGCCACGATGGTGCGCGCGGCCATCTTCAGCGCGAAATCGTCGCTCGGCGTCAGGCCGGTGTCGAAGGCCTTCGCCAGCGTCTTACCGTCCTCGACGACGAGCGGGTTGGGCCCGAGCACCGTTTTTGAGCAGCCGTCCGGCGCGCCGGCGAGCTGCACCGGGTCCTTCTCGGCCAGCTCGAAGTCGACGAAATAGGTCGGGTCGTAGACCTGCAGCGACATGTAGCGGCCGGTCTTGAGCGGTGTCTTCAGCGGCAACGTGAAGTGCAGCACGACGCGCTTGTCCGGCCGTTCCTCCAGCGTGTAGTCGACCGGCGCGCCAAACTCGACCTTGTGGCCGTCGGTCTTGGCGTAGGTGAAATAGTCAAATTCTTTCAGGGAATCGACATTCGTCTTGGCGAGCGGCGCCAGCTGCTGCGTCGTGGCGATTTGGTCCGGCTTGGCGAGGCCCTGCACCGCGAAGGCGGAGTACATCTCGTCGAACACCCAGTCGTTGCGGACGCCCTCGACCTTGCCGGCCTTGTCGAACATCACCTTTTCGTGCGCCTCGACCCAGACGTGCGGGTGGGCGAGGGCGGGGGTGGCAGCAAAGGTCGCGGCCAGCGCGGTGAAAGTCCAACGGGTCCACGCTGTCGCGCGCATCGGTTCTGAGCTCGAATCGCGCCGTCGCGGCGCTCCCTGCGAAGTCTTTGCGCGCGCCTTCGGGCCAAAGAGAGGCGAGGTTTTCCGTCTTCCGCAAACCGGAGGAGGAACGGCATCAGGCCTCCGCCAAAGCCTTCGCCGATCGGCCGATGGCATCCGCCAAAAGCGTTGTACCCAGGCGCCCGAGCAACCCCCGCTTGATCTCGTCCACCAGCCCCGGGCCGGAAAACACGAGCGCCGAATAGAGTTGCACGAGGCTCGCGCCGGCCTCGATCTTGGTCCAGGCCGCCTCGGGGCCGTCCACCCCGCCGACGCCGATCAGCGGGAACTGCCGATCGACGCGCAGGAAGGTCGCGGCCAGCATGCGGGTCGAGAGTTCGAACAGCGGCTTGCCGGACAAGCCGCCGGCCTCGGCGCCGTGCCGATGCGCGGCGATCGCCGGTGGTCGCGCGATTGTCGTGTTCGAAACGATCATGCCGTCGATGTTCCGGGCGCGGGCGACGCGGACGATGCCGTCGAGGTCGGCCAGCGTGAGGTCGGGCGCGATCTTCAGCAGCACCGGCCGGCGGCCGAACATCTCGGCCCTGGCGTCACGCGCGTCGAGCACGCGGGCGAGCAGTTCGTCGAGCGCCTCGGGTTTTTGGAGGTCACGCAGCCCCGGCGTGTTCGGTGACGACACGTTGATCGTGAAAAAGTCCGCGACCTCGATGAAGGCGCGGATGCCGGCGACGTAGTCGGCAACGCGATCCGCCGCCTCCTTGTTGGCGCCGACATTCACGCCGAGCACCGCTTGACCCTTGCGCAGATGCGCCAGCGCATGCGCGTGGCCGTGATTGTTGAACCCGAAACGATTGATGACGGCCTGATCCGCGACCAAGCGGAACAGGCGCGGCTTCGGATTGCCCGGCTGCGCGAGTGGCGTCAGCGTGCCGATCTCGGCGAAGCCGAAGCCAAGGCCGGCCACCTTGTGGGCGATCGCACCGTTCTTGTCGAAGCCTGCGGCGAGACCTATCGGATTCGCGAAGCGCAGGCCGAATGCCTCGACCGCGAGGCGGGGATCGTCCGGCGTGGGCTGCGGCAGGGGCAAGGCGGCGAGCGCGCGAAGCGTCATGTCGTGCGCTCGCTCCGGATCGAGCGCGTGGAGCAACGGCCGCGCGAGCGGCCAAAGCGCTTTCACAGAAGCCCTGAGAAGTCGTGCCGGCCGTCGGGGCCAAGTGGCAGCGGCTTCGCCCACGCGACGTCGGCGATCAGAAGCGGCGCGTAAAGGTGTGGAAACAAAGCGTCGCCGCGCGACACCTCGAAGCGAAGCGCCTCGCCGAGCCGCTCGGTGTCGACGGCGACGAGCAGGAGGTCGTGTTGCCCGGCGAAGTGCTTCGCTGCGGTCTCCTCGGCCTGCGCGGGCGTCGAGAAATGGATGAATCCATCCGCGCGATCGATCGGCGCGCCGAGGAAGAGGCCGCGCTCCTCGGCTTCGAGCCACAGCGCGCGGGGGACGATCTTGAGGATCAGCGACATGCGTTTTGCTCATCTTGGTGGCGAGCTTCAGCCTCTCCTTCTCCCGCCTGCGGGAGAAGGTGGCCCGACGAAGTCGGGTCGGATGAGGGGACTCGCGGCAGCGCGCTCTTGATGGCTTCGAGCACCATATTGCCGCCGCCGAATACGATCTCGTTGGGAACACGGAGAACACGCCAGCCGTGCACCCGCAGCCACGCATCCCGACGTTGATCGTGCGCCTGTTGCGCGGCTTTGTCGTGCGGTGGGCCGTCCAGCTCGACGATCAGCTTCGCGTCGAGGCAGGCGAAGTCGGTAATGTAGGGACCGATCGGGACTTGGCGGCGGAACTTCAGCCCAAGTCCTCGAGAGCGCAGGCTGCGCCAGCGGATTTCCTCGGCCTTGGTCATGGCGCTCCGCATAGCGCGGGCGCGTCGGAGCTGTTTGTCGGGACGGTGGACGATCATGGGGATACCAAACCACCGGAGCTGCGGCGAGGCCCCTCATCCGACCTCGCTTCGCGAGGCCACCTTCTCCCGCAGGCGGGAGAAGGAAGGGGCGCGAAGCTCACGCCGGCACCTTCACTAGCTTGCCGGCCAAAGCTTCGGCGATCAGCGCGCGCGTCTCCGCGATCCCGTAGAGCGCGGCGAAGCTTCCGAAGCGCGGGCCTTTCTCCTCGCCGAGCAGCACCTGGTAGAGCATCGCGAAGAAGTCGTTCGACACGCCCGGCCGCTCCGGCGTCGCGCCCTTGGCGGCGAAATTCTGGTAGCGCGGGATCGGCCGGGCGACGTCGTAGAGGGCGGCCTGGATGTCCTCGCCGGACGCGCCGGCCGGCAGCCCGGCGAGCGTGTCCGAGAGCTTGGCCAGCGCCTCGCGCTCGACCTCGTCCGCCGCGCGATAGGCCTTCAGCGGCAGCACGCGGTCGCGATAATAGGCGACGGCATAACGCACCAGCGCGTCGAGCCGCGGATGCGTCTGCGGCGACGCCTCGGGGGCATAGCGCTTCAGGAAGCCCCACAGCACGGCAGGGTCCTCGCTGTTTGCCACCGTCGCCAGGTTGAGCAGCATGGCAAACGACACGGCCGTCGCGCCGGAGGCGGAGGCGAGCACCTCTGGTGCCGGCGGCGCGCCGCCGTGCAGATGCCACGCGGGATTGCCGAGGAGACTCTTCCAGTCCTCAGCTGCCGTCTGCTTCTGCGCGCCTTCGAGGAAGGCGAGATATTCGTCGACGTTGCGCGGGATGACGTCGAAATGCAGCTTCTTCGCCTCGCGCGGGCGCTGGTACATGAACAGCGCGAGGCTCTCCGGGCTCGCATAGCCGAGCCATCCGTCGATGGTCAGCCCGTTGCCCTTGGACTTCGAGATCTTCTGGCCCTGCTCGTCCAGGAAGAGTTCATAGTTGAAGCCCTCCGGCGGCGTGCCGCCGAGGGCGCGCACGATCTGGCCGGACAGCTTCACCGAGTCGATGAGGTCCTTGCCGGCCATCTCGTAGTCGACCTTCAAGGCGTACCAGCGCATCGCCCAGTCGGGCTTCCATTGCAGCTTGGCGTGGCCGCCGGTCACCGGCGTCGTGTAGCTCTCGCCCGTCGCGGGGTCGCGCCAGGTTATGGTGCCGGCGTCGGCGTCGATGGCATCGAGCGGCACCTGCAGCACGTCGCCGGTCACGGGATGGATCGGCAGGAAGGGCGAATAGGTCGCCGCGCGCTCCTCGCGGAAGGTCGGCAGCATGATCGCCATCACCTTCTCGATGTTGCGCAGCATGTGCAGCAGCGCCGCATCGAACCGGCCCGACGTGTAATATTCGGTCGACGACGCGAACTCGTAGGTGAAGCCGAAGCGGTCGAGGAAGCCGCGCAGCATCGCGTTGTTGTGCGCGCCGAAGCTCTCGTGGGTGCCGAACGGGTCCGGCACCCTGGTCAGCGGCTTGTTGAGGTGGGCCTGCAACAGCGCCTGGTTCGGCACGTTGTCCGGCACTTTGCGCAGCCCGTCCATGTCGTCCGAAAAGGCCAGCAGGCGGGTCTTGATCGCGCCGCCCGTCAGCACCTCGAAGGCATGGCGCACCATCGAGGTGCGCGCGACCTCGCCGAACGTGCCGATATGCGGCAGGCCCGAGGGCCCGTAGCCGGTCTCGAACAGCACCTCTTTCTGGCCTGTCTTCTCGACGCGGGCGACGATCTTGCGCGCCTCCTCGAAGGGCCACGCCTTGGCACTGGCGAGCAATTGCGGGTCGAACGCGTGCATTTCGGCGGCAGGCGTATCTTGGGCGGCATTGGCCGCGGCGCTGGTCATGAAGGGGCCGGTCTGGTAATGGAGGCGCGTCGGGACGCTACTGCGTGTTGCACGCGGGTGGCGGCACCCTAAAAAGCGAGGCTCGGCCCGTCAAACGGCGGGCGGGCGTGTTGCGAAGGAAAGCGACGCGCGTCATAGAAACTTCAGGCCCCCGACCTATATCAGGGCCTCGCACTAACCCAGCAAAAGGTACAAGATTGGCTCGCTTGAAAGACGTCGGCTTTGCCGAACGGCGTGATAACGCCACGACTACACGTTTGGCCCTCGTGAAGAAGATGCAGGAGCGGCTCGCCAGCCCGGATGTCGAGGCAAAATTGGCAGAGCGCCGCGCGATCGTCGAGGCCCGCAACCAGCGTAATGCAGTCAAGGAAGAGGCCCGGCAGCAGGAAGAGGCGCGTCTCGCCGCCATCCGTGCCGAGGAAGAGGCGCGTCTGGCCGCCGAGCGTGCGGCCGAAGAGGCCCGGCTCGAGGCACAGCGTATCGAAGAAGAGCGTCTCCGCGAGGAGAAGCGCAAGGAAATGGCCGCCCGCGCGACGTCGCGCGCCGCTGCTGCCCTCGCCGAGCTCACCTCCGTGCGCACGCGCGACTCGCGCTACCCCGCTCGCAAGCAGGCGCGTCAAGCGTCCTGAGCGACCCGCTCTCGGTCGATGCACGCGAGAAGCGCCGACTCGTTCGGCGCGTCCGCGACCTCGACGAGCGGCAGCCCGCGCTGGCGTAGCGCGGCCGCGACATCCTCCGACAGACAGAGGTGCCGCAGCTTTGAGATATCGAGGCCCGCGGCGCTTGCCATATTCCCGAACAGGGTCGCGCTGCGCCGCGAATAGTGGAGCACCGCGTCGATTTTCTGCGCGCTGATCCGGGCTGATACCTTGGGCGGAAGCTCCGATATCGCGTGCGCCTCGTAGGTCTCCCTGACTTGCAGGTGCTGGCCGGCGACCTCCAGCGCGGTCTCGATGTCCGGCTTGCGATCGCGCCCGGCGAGATAGAGCAGGTGGCGCGGCGCCTCGGCGCTGGCGCCGAAGCGCGCCAGCAGCTCGGCCGCATTGGCGGCGATCGTTGTGGCCCCGTCGAAGCCGCGCTCGCGCGCCATCTCGGCGGTCCGTTCGCCGACGAGAAAGAGCGGCATCAGCCGCATCGCCTCCGGGCTCGGCCCGCTCTCCAGCATCGCGAACGCATGGGCGCTGGTCGCCAGCACCGCGTCGACGAGGCCGTCCGGCCAGTCCGCGCCCATTCCGACGATCTCGATGACCGGCGCGAGCACGGCCTCGTGCCCGGCGGCCGCCAGAGCTTCGGCCGTGCGGGCCGCATCCTCCGCCGCGCGCGTGACGAGGATGCGCATCCCGCTCAGGCCTCGAAGAAGCCGGGCGGCAGGCGCCCCTTGATCGCCGCACCGACCGTGGTGCCGAGCGCCGCGGCGTCCGCCACGTCGCCGAACATCTCCTCGTCGAAGGCCTGCGAGCCGTCCGGCCGCAGCACCGTGCCGCGCAACGTGACGCGGCCGTTGTCGACCGTCGCATGCGCGCCGATCGGCGTGCGGCACGAGCCATCGAGCATTGTGAGGAAGGCGCGCTCGGCCTCGAGCGCGACTCCGGTCGGACCGCACAGGATCGGCGCCAGCACGCGCGCGATGCGCTCGTCGTCGACGCGCGCGGTGATGCCGATCGCGCCCTGGCCGGCGGCGGGTAGGAAATCCTCGACCGGGATGAGGTACGTCGCCTTGTCCTCCAGGCCGAGACGCTTGAGGCCGGCGAGCGCCAGCAGCGTGCCGTCGAACTGGCCTTCCTCGATCTTGCGCAGGCGGGTCTGCACGTTGCCGCGGATCAGCGCGATCTCGACGTCGGGCCGCATCCGCCGCAGCATCGCGCCACGTCGGAGCGAGGCCGTGCCGACAACCGCACCCTCGGGCAGCTCGCGCGGGGACGGCGCGACGGGCGAGATCCAGACGTCACGGACGTCCTCGCGCGGCAGGTAGCCGGCGATCGTGATCGCGTCGGGCAGGAAGGTCGGCAGGTCCTTTGCCGAATGAACCGCGAGGTCGATGCCGCCCATCATGAGCGAAGTGTCGAGCTCCTTGGTGAAGAGCCCCTTGCCGCCGGCCTCGGAGAGCGGGCGATCGGTTATCGCGTCGCCGGCGACTTTGATGACGTGGATCTCAACCTCGGCCTCGGAGAGCCCGTGTGCCGCCATCAGGGCGTCGCGCGTCTGGTGCGCCTGCGCCATCGCGAGCGGGCTGCCGCGGGTACCGATGCGGATGGGTTTTGTTTCGGGCATTGATGGGTCCGGTTGCCGATCCTCCGTTGTATCGGGCGCCTTCCCGCGGTGGAAGTGGGTCGCTCACCCATCACTTGGCCGGATTGGAGCCGGCCTTTCAGAGGTCGGGCACCTTGATCGCCGGGTCGTAGAGCGCGTGCAGGCGGTGCGCGGCGAGCTGGGCGAAGCGCAGTGTCACCATGCGCCGCGTCGCGGGCGGCAGCCGGTGCTCCGGCGCCTCGCGGAGCAGCGCCGCGCCATAGGCATCGGCGACGATCAGGCCGGCGTCTTCCGGAAAGATCGCGGCGGGCACGTCGGCGACGGTCGCGAAATACAGGCGATCGCAATGCAGGCGGTAGTCGCGCCATTTCTGATCGGCACGGAAGTCGGCCACCGACGACTTGATCTCGATGATGACCAGCGTGCCGTCGGGGCCGAGCGCGACGAGATCGGCGCGCCGGCCCGAACGCAGCCCCATCTCGGTCACGGTGGCAAAGCCGAGCGCGCGCAGATGCCGGCGCACGCCGCGGGCGATGAGCAGCGCGGTCTCGGACTGGCGCCCGTCGACAGGTGCGACGGGGTCGATGAGGCGTGGCGGCATGGGGCGGTGCGGTTGCGGCAGCTCGTCAGTGCCGGAGCCTAGCACGGCCGACGTCAGTGCCTACCGGGTCGCCGTCATTTCAGCATGTCGCGCGGCGCCGTGCTGCCCTGCTCGCCGCCGCCATCGCTGTGCTTGAAATGATAGCCGAGACGCTGCGCGAGGTGATTGGGGTTCGGCTCGTGCACGATCACGGCGTGGCAGGCCGCGAAATACCATTGATAGGCGGATTCGTTGAAGCCGAAGACCGCCCCATCGTCGCCGGGCCGCAGCGGGGTCGACACCCACTTGCCGCCGTCGCGATCGAAGACGGTCGGCCGCGTTTTGGAGCAATAGACCGTCGAGGTGCCCGGCTCTTGCTTGCTCACGTGGATCGGCGGCTGCGCGTATTCGTCGAAACTATCCGGGGCATTCTCGGCCGGCGGCCGGTAGTCGGCACCCCAATCCCGCTCCTGGATCTCGAACAGCGTCCCGTCGCGCCCGTCCCCAACCGGTGTCGCGCGGTCGATGATGAAGAAGCTGCACGTGTCCATGTGGCAGCGACCATAGCCCTTGTGGCCGATCGCGGGCTGGAACTCGGCCGCTTGGGCGTTCGGTGGGCTCGCGACCATCAGCGCGACGGCCACGACGACAATAAACCCGGACACGAACCCGACACGCATTGCCGTCGCCCCGCAGGAACATGCTCAACCGACGAGCCTCGATCCCGGTGGCTGTGGTCGGCGAAACACGACGCAACCGTATCGGAGGCCGTGATGCGCGGTCAGCCGAGACCTTCGTCTGCCCGTGTGGCCGCTGCGCCTACCAGCGGCGGGAGTAGCCGCCGCCGCCGAAGCCGCCGACGAGGCGCAGCAGGAAGAGCAGGATCACGGCGCCGATCGTTGCCTGGATGATGGCGCTGACGATCGGCCCGGTGCCGAGATGCCAGTGGAAATACGCGAACAGGTAGTTGCCGATGAAGGCGCCGACCACGCCGACGATGAGGTCGCCGATCAGCCCGAGGCCACCACCGGCGACGATCAGCCCAGCGAGCCAGCCGGCGACGATCCCGACGACGATGATGATAAGAAGGTGTTCCCCAGACATTGTATTCTCCTGTTGCAGGGAAGACGCGCGGGACGCCAACGCGTTCCCGGGAAATGCCGACCTACGTCGAGATGGATGGCGCGGCTCGGGTGGTGTCGGATACGATTTGCAATCGCACCGGGGGGAGCGAGCGGCATGCGGTGGACGCGCAACTTCGTTTTCGTGATGGCTTTCGCGCTCGTGTCGGCGCCGGCCGCACGTGCGCAATCGGTCGACACTACAAAGGCCGGCCAAACAAAGCCCAGCCAAGCGCCGGCCTCGGCGGCCGACAGCGCCGCGCCGGGCGGCAACACCAGCGCCGCCGGCGTTGCGGCGAAGCAGGGGCAATCGGTCAATCCCGTCGGGACGCCCGGCACGATCCAGGTCGCCAAGGGCGTGGCCTTCACTTTGACCTATATCGGCGAGGCGGCCGGCAACCCGACGGGTGGCATCAAGCAGGGCGCGGCCTATTCCGACCAGATTTTCGGCGGTTTCGACTTCGATATGAAAACCATTGCCGGCGGCCGTAGATCTCCTGCACCGCCGTGTCGTTGCCGAGAAGGAGGCCGAGTCGCTCTTTCCGTTGCGCTCGGTCATGCCGAAATGCACGAAGCCGCCGTCGACTGCAATACGTGCTCAACCCCGACCGGGTCGCCGAGCCGACGCGTCCGACCAACATCCCGAACGCCTTCGTCATCGGCAGCCGCATCACGGTCGACATGTCGGCCGTGCTGCCACCGAGATTGTTCGAATGATCATCTGTTCAACTGATCAGGCGGAGCGCCATTGCGCCGCCGTCTCTTCGGCGAAGGCGCGGTAGGTCTTGAGCGGACGGCCCAGCATGGCCACCAAACGATCGGCGGCGCCGGGCATCGGCATGACGCCAATCTTCTGCCAGGCGTCGAACATCAGGGCGAGATCGTAGGCCATCTCCGGCGGCGCGTGCGCGCGCACCTGCTGCTCGAACGCCGTGAGATCGTCGCCCACGTAGGCGACTGTCTTGCCGAGCACGTCCGACCAGATGGCGGTGATCTGGTCGGCGGTGAGCACTTCGGGCCCCGAGATGTCGATGAGGTCGCGCGGCAGCGGGCGGTCGGAGCGCTCGCGCCTCAGCAGCTCGAGCGCGGCAACCTCGGCGATGTCGCCGATATCGACGATCGCGCCACCCTTGTTGCCGATGGGCATGCTGTAGATGCCCTTGTCCATCAGAAGCTCCTTCACGACGCCGTTCGGGAAGAAGAAGTTCGGCCGCAGGATGGTCGCCGGCAAGCCGAGCGTCTCGATCATGCGCTCTGCGGCGAACTTGGCAGCCGCATGCGGGACGTCGACGAGCTTGTCGGCGTTGACCATCGAGAAATACACGATGCCCTTCACACCGGCATCGGAGGCGAGGCGCAGGTTGGTGAGCGCCCGCGTCAGCTCGTCGGAGGCGACGGGGTTGAGGATGAAGATTGTGTCGACGCCGCGTAGCGCGGCGCGAACCGCCTCCGGCTCGAGGCCGTCGCCCTTCACGGTCCTGACGCCATCCGGCACCGAGGCCGTGTCCGGCCGCTGGGTCATGACGACCACGTCGGCGCCCTCGTCCGCCAGCTTGCGGACCACGCGCGATCCGATCTGTCCTGTTCCGCCGATTGCGAGAATTGTCATGGGAGGCTCCTGTCGTTGGGACGCGCAGGCGTCCGGTTCGAGCGGCACGATCGCCGCGGCCCTCAAGATGTGCGTTTCAAATTGATGCGTAAGAGATAGGATATGAGACGCATCGTTTCATTCGTAAAACGCCAACTCACTCAACAAAAACACAGACGACGCCGGCGGTCGGTGATTCCGGTCACCGACGCCGGCGGAGAAGGTCGTAACCAAACCATCGCTGCCGACCTATCGGTGTGCGCGCCGCTCGGCAAAGCGCTCGCACACGAAGTCGACGAACGAGAGCACCTTGCTGTTCGAAGCCCGTCGCGACGTATGCAGCACCCAAACCTCGACCGCGCTGTCGACGAGGTCGCCCCACACGACGAGGCGTCCCGCCGCGATATCGTCGCCGATGATGGACACGGGCAGCGCCGCGGCACCGGCGCCGGCGATCACCGCGTCGCGCACCATCAGCAGCGAGGGGAGCACGAGCGCCGCCTCGAACCTGATCTCGCGCGGCGCCCCGTCGGTTTCGACTCGCCAGCTCTTTCGCTCCCGTCTCTGCTGGCGAACCACCGCGGCCACCGGATGCGGTTGCCGCAGCGTCGGTGGCCGCAGACCTGGCGGCGCCACCACCACGTATCGGTCGTGGAAGAAGCAGCGGCCGACGAGGTTGCTCTTTGCCTCGGGATTGACGCGCACGACGATGTCGTAGCCTTCCTCCACGAGGTCGACCACGCGGTCCTCGACGGTGGCCTCGAACTGGACGTGCGGTAGGCGGCCTTGTAGTCGGCGGCGAGCGCGCCGAGGAAGACGTGGGAGAACACGAGCGGCGCGCTGATCCGCAGCCGTCCGCGCGGCTCCGGTCCGCGGCCTTTGATCTCCGCGCCGATCTCCTGCACCTCGGCGAGCAGCCCCTCCGAGCGGGCGAACAGCATGCGCCCGTCATCGGTGAGCTGGAACGCATGCGAGGTGCGCTCGATCAGCCGCGTGCCGAGATCGTCCTCCAGCCGCCGCACGTTGCGCGACAGCGTCGCCTTCGAGCGGCCGCTCGTCCGGCTGGCGGCCGCGTAGCCTTCCTGGCCCGCGACGAGGTTGAAATCGGCCAGCAGGGTAAGGTCCATGGCGTTCCGAATCCGAGACGACGCGTCTCTTTTTTCAGTCTAGCATCGCTTGCGCGGCGATATAACTTCCTGTCAGCCAGTCAAAGCGGAGAAGATCGTTGCCAAACCATGCAGTCACCTCGATCCCGCCGGAAACGCCGCTTCCCGACGACGATCTCACGCGCGAATTGACCGTCGTCGCGCCCGAGGACCCCAATGCCCCGCATATCGCGCTGGCCGGTGCCTCCTACACGATCCTTTTGTCTGGCGCGCAGACCGATGGGCGCTACTGCCTGATCGACATGCTCGTGCCCGACGGCGGCGGCCCGCCGCCCCATCGTCACGACTTCGAGGAGATGTTCGCGCTTCTCGAAGGTGAGTTGCAGTTCACCTTTCGCGGCGAGACGTCGACTGTGGCAGCGCCTTCGACCGTGAACGTGCCCGCCAACGCGCCGCACACCTTCAAGAATGCCTCCGGCAAGACGGTCCACATGCTCTGCATGTGCACGCCGGCCGGCCAGGAGGAATTCTTTCTGGCGGTGGCCGATCGCCGACCGAAACGCGCCGCCGCCGAAGCTGACGGGGGAAGAGCAGGCCGAGCGCGGCAAGACAGCGAGGGGCTTGGCGGCGAAGTTTCGGACCGAGTTTCTGGTCTGAGCGCGCGCGAGTGATCGTTTGATCGCATCTCACTCCGGCGATGTGCCGCCGCGTGCGCTCAGGCGACCGGTGCCGCGCCGGCGAAGACGCGGTAGAAGAAGCCGGCGCCGGCACCGGCCGCGATGTCGAGCGCGAGGCCATGCGTCGGCAGCGTGTCGGAACCGAAGAAACCCGTCTGCGCCCAGGCCGCGGCGAGCAGCGAAAAGCCGGCGGCCACGACTGCGCCGCCGGCCGCATAGGCGAGATGGCCCGTGAGCCCGAGACGCCGCAGCACGGCGTGAGAGACGAGCAAACTCGTTGCCGCGGCGCGCGCGCCACCCAGCAAGCCGAGCAGGATGACGACCGGCACGAGGCGGGGTGCCGCATCGGCTGGCAGAAGTCCGCCCGAGAGCGTGCGCAGCGTGTCGCCGGCATGCGTCGCGTCGATGCCGGCAAGGCAGCAGCCGACGACGAGGCCAGCCAGCAGCGCCGCGCGGAACGAGCGCGGCACCGCGCGATCGCGCGGCGTCTCCTCGGTCTCGGCGCGCGCGGCAGCGAAGAAGCCAGCCTGGTCGATCGCGGCCGGGGCCGGCGCGCTCGGCGTGGCCATCCGCGACGCCCGCACGGGCGCCGAGCGTCGACCGAAGGTGGGCGCGGGCTGCATCCCGCCATGCTAGGCTGAAGCGATGAACAAGCGCTTGCCGGCGTCCCGGAAAATAGAGGACCCGATCGCGAAGCTGCGCGCGGTCTGCCTCGCGCTGCCCGAGGCCATCGAGCGCGAGACGTTCGGCGGCCCGACTTTCCGCGTGCGCGAAAAGATCTTCGCGATGGAAACAGGGCGGCACGGCTTTCCGGCCTTTTGGTGCAAGGCGCCACCGGGCAGCCAGGCCGTGCTCGTCGGGGCGGATTCGTTTCGCTTCTTCGTGCCGCCCTATGTCGGGCCGAAGGGCTGGATCGGCATGCGGCTCGACGAGGAGCCCGACTGGGACGAGGTCGCGGCGGTCGTGCGCCGCAGCTACCGGCTGATCGCGCCGAAGAAGCTCGCGGCGCTGCTCGACTGACTACTCGAAGCCGTCCGCCTCGCGCAGCTTCGGAAACAGCCGCATCCACAACAGCGCCACCAGAACGGTTCCGATGCCCCCGAGCACCGCGGCCGGCACGGCGCCGAGCAGGCCGGCGGTCACGCCGCTCTCGAACTCGCCAAGCTCGTTCGAGGCGCCGATGAACAGGAAGTTCACCGCGCCGACGCGGCCGCGCATGTCGTCGGGCGTCGACAGCTGCACGAGCAGGATGCGGATTACCATGCTGACGGTATCGGCCGCGCCCATGATCACCAGCGCGACCAGCGACAGCCCGATGGTACGCGACAGCGCGAAGACGATGGTCGCCAGCCCGAAGACGATGACGGCCTGGAACATCCGCAAGCCGACCTTGCGCTCGACGGGGTAGCGCGCGAGCACGGCCGTCATCGCCAGCGCGCCGAGGGCCGGTGCGCCACGCAGGATGCCGAGGCCCCAGGCGCCGGTGTGCAGGATGTCGTGCGCGTAGATCGGCATCAGCGCGGTGGCGCCGCCGAGCAGCACCGCGAAGAGATCGAGCGAGATCGTGCCGAGGAGAGTAGGGTTGTCACGCACGAAATGGATGCCGGAGAACAGCGAGGCGATGGTCGGCGGCTCGCGCTTGATGGGCACGTAGGTCAGTGCGATCGTCGCGTTGAGCGCGGCCGCCGCGAGCGTCAGCGCTGCGACGGTGGCGTAGGCTGCAGCCGGCGCGAGCGCGTAGACGAGGCCGCCGATCGCCGGCCCTGCGACCGTGGCGAGATGCATCGTCGAGGTCGACAGCGCCGAGGCACGCGACAGGTTTCCGACCGGCGCGACGCCCGGCAGCAGCGCCGAGGCCGCAGGCCGCTCGAAGGCGCCGGCGATCCCGAGCACGACGACGGTGGCGTAGATCTGTGTGACGGTGAGCGCGTGCGCGAGGCTTGCGGCTGCGAGGCCCGCGATGGCGAGCCCTTCGATCGTCTGGCAGAGCGCGACGATGCGCTTGCGCTCGTATCGGTCGGCTGCGTGGCCGCCGATGAAGATGAGCAACATCGAGGGCACGAATTGCGCGAGCCCGACGAGGCCGAGCGCGAACGCGCTGTGGGTCAGCGCGTAGACCTGCCAGCCGATCGCGACGACCGCCATCTGCGAACCGAGCTCCGACATCAGCCGGCCGAGCACAAAATTGCGCAGCGGCTGGTGATGCAGCAGTGAGGCGGCCTCGGCCGGCGCCGGCGCGGCGTCCGTCATCGTCGGCTAGGCGTAGAAGTGCGAGGGGCGCGTGCCCTTCGCCTGGATCTCGATGAAGACGCGCAGGGCGCTCTGGTTGTCCTCGCGCAGCTTCGCCTCGAGTCGGCTCACAAGGATCTCGATCTGTCCGCCGGTCATGTCGTTGCGGATGTCGAGGCTGACGTTGACGAGGATATCCCTGGGGCCGAGGTGCTGGGTAAGGACCTCGTTGACATGGTGCACGTCCGGCTCGCCGCGCACCGCGTCGTTGATCTTGGCGACGACGTCTGGGTCGGCGGCCTCGCCGATCAGCAGCCCATGCGTCTCGACCATCAGCAGCGCGGCAGTGCCGATCAACACGACACCGATGCCGATCGATGCGACACCGTCGAGCGCCGGCATTTCGAGGAGATTCGCGAGCCCGACGCCAGCGAGCGCGACGAGCAGGCCGACGAGTGCGGCCGCATCCTCGAGCACGACCACGAACAGGCTCGGGTCCTTGCTGCGGCGGACGGTCGAGAGCGGCGAGCCGCCGGCCTTCGGCAGCGCGCGGTAGGCGACGAGGAAGGAATAGCCTTCCGCCAGGATCGCGAAGCCGAGGATCGCCACGTTGACGACGACGCCCGGCAGCTCGAGGCCGAACAGGTGCGCCGACGTCTCGGGCTCGGGGTACAGCGTCTTTTCGATCCCCTCGAAGATCGAGAAGATGCCGCCGGCGGTGAAGATCAGGAGTGCGACCACGAACGAGTAGAAGTAGATCTCGCGGCCGTAGCCGAACGGGTGCCGCGCGTTCGCCGGCCGCTCGGCGCGTTTCATCCCGACGAGGAGAAGCGCCTGGTTCGTCGTGTCGACGATCGAATGCGCGCCCTCGGCGAGCATCGACGAGCTGCCGGTAAGCGCGACGCCGACGAACTTGGCCGCGGCGATCGCCAGATTGGCGCCCATCGCGGTGACGATGGCGCCTTTGCTCTCAGCCATATCGCGTGCCTGTCCTCTGGTGCGGGCTGTAAGCTTTGCCGGAGCCGTTCGTTCCTGGTGTGACGCTTGGCACGCTCACGCGTAGTCGACGCCGACCAGATACAGCCCCGCGGCCGGCGCGACCATGCCGCAGCGCTTGCGGTCGCGGGCTTCCAACGCGTCGCGCAGGTCATCGGCGCTCCACTTGCCCGAGCCGACATGCTCCAGCGAGCCGACCATCGAGCGCACCTGCCGATGCAGGAACGAGCGCGCCGCGACGCGCATGAGGACGAGGTCGCCGTCCTTCATCACCTCGAAGCGCTCGAGCGTGCGCACGGGGCTCTCGGCCTGGCATTCGGAATCGCGGAAGGTCGAAAAATCGTGGCGGCCGACCAGCACCTGTGCGGCCTCGTGCATCGCGCCGGCGTCGATCTTGCGCTTGATCAGCCACGCGCGCTCCGCCTGCAGCGTGAGCGGCGCGCGGCGGTTGAGCAGACGATAGACGTAATGGCGCCGGATAGCCGAGTGGCGCGCGTCGAAGTCGTCGGGGACGGCGTCAGCGCGCAGCACGGCGACAGGGTGCGGGCGCAGATGCGCGTTCACCGCGTCGCGCAGCCGGTCCGGCCGCCATTCCTTGGCGAGGTCGGCGTGCGCGACCTGGCCTTCGGCATGCACGCCGGCATCCGTGCGCCCGGCGCCGCGGATTTTGACGGACGTGCCGTCGACGGCGGCGAGCGCGACCTCGACGACCTCCTGCACCGCCAGGCCGTTGGTCTGGCGCTGCCAGCCGACGAAGGGGGTGCCGTCGTATTCGAGGATGAGCTTGTAGCGGGGCACGTTCATCAATCGTCGGGAAAAAGGATCGTCTCGTAGTCTCGCGCACCATGGAGGACGTGGAGCACTTCGACGCTGGTTTCGGCTACCCGGTAGAAGATCAGGTAGTTGCCGTGCACCCGGCGGCGGACTCTGCTTGCCTCGTGGCCAGGGAGGAGGGGGTAGGCGTGCGGCGTTCGACCCAGTTGCTGGCAGCGTAGATAAAGCTCGTCGACGAAGGTCGTCGCGCGCCGCGGATTGTCTGGCGCGATGCGGCGCCCGATGGCGACCATGTCCATCAAGGCCGCCTCGGTGATGACGACCCTCATTCCCGATCGGGCACGTCTGGTAAGGTGAGCTCGGCTCGGAGGCGGCGGAAGGCTTCGTCGAGCGGAACGGTACGGCCGGCCTCGGCATCTGCGATCCCGCGCGCGAGCGCCGCGTCGAGATCTCGCAACTTCGCGGTACGGTCGCGATCTTGCAAATAGCGTTCGCGGATGAGGTCTCGGACATACTCGCTACTCGAGGCAAACGCGCCTCGCTTGACCTCCGCTTTGACGAACTGCTCGAGTTCGCTCGTCAGCGTCAGCGTCATCTGTCCGGCAGGCTTCATGCAACCCTCAAAAGTGCATTGCAGTGTAATGCACTTTTGGTGGGTTCGGCAATCGCGGCGTGCTCTATTTCGCCGCGTCCGCGCTCGGAGCAGCAGCGGCCACCTTGGCGATGTGCTTGCGGTGGACCTTGTGCGCCGGCATCGCAGGTGTCTGCTCGGGTGCGACCTCGGCGACAGGCAGGGGAGCCGGTGCCGGAGCCTCGGCGTCGCGGTGGCCGAACATGCCGCAGACGAAATCGTGGCAGGGCAGGTGGGTCGGGTCCGGCGGCGTCGCCGCTTCGATCATCGCATGAGTCTGAGGCGTGTCGGGGATCGGCTGTCCGTCGGCGCCGACCGGCACCTTATGGCCAACGATGCCCATGTCGCAGAAGAGGCCGCCGCAGCTCTGGCCGGCCGGAATGTTCTGCGCCAGAGCCGGCGTGGCCATTGCCAGCGCCAACGGCGCCAGGATCACGTATCGCGCGAAGTTTTTCATTGGTCTCTCTCCCTTTATTCCGGAGTGCCGGGGCGCTGCGGACGAAATAGGGCGGCCACAAAAACGGCCGCTGGCGCGCGCGGGCTGTTGCATTTGCGCCGCAGCCGGCTTGGCTTGGAGCAAGTCGGCTAAGCCGACATGGCTCTAGCGACGCGGCAGGCAGTCCAGCCATTCCTCGCTGCCGCGTGCCCGCGCCATGATGCTGCCTGCTAGCCGGCGCTGGAACGGCTCGGGATCGGACGCGTCACGCTGGATCGGGTTGGGCAGCGAGGTCGCCAGCAGCGCGGCCTCGCGCGCGTCGAGCCGCGCCGCACTCTTGTGGAAATAGTGCTGCGCCGCCGCCTCGATGCCAAAGATGCCGTCGCCCCACTCGGCGATGTTGAGATAGACCTCGATCGTATGCGCCTTGGTCCAGACCTTATTCAGGCCGAGCGCGATGCCGATCTCGATGCCCTTTCGGATCGCCGAGCGGCCGGGCCACAGGAACAGGTTCTTCGCCGTCTGCATCGTGATCGTCGAGGCGCCCCGCGAGGGGCCGTCGGCATCGGCTTCGTCGATGACCTGGTGCAGCGAGTCCCAGTCGACGCCGTCGTTGCGGCAGAAGCGCGAGTCCTCGGACGCGATCACCGAGGCGACGAGGACCGGGGCGATCGCCTTAAGGGGCACCCAGCGGCGCTCGTAGGAGTTGCCCTCGAGGGTACGTCCCATCATCAGCGTCGAGAGGGGCGGCGCGACGCTGTCGATCGCGAGCAGCACGCCGAACGCGAGCAGCACCGTCGCGACGACGGCCACGACCGCGCGCCACGCGATGCCGAGACCATTGCGCCGTCGCCGCCTCACCGCCATGCCGCTGCCAATGGCGCAAGCCAACGGCATGAGCAAGACGCCGCGCCGCGCCGTCGCATAGCCGTGACAAACTTGACCCGCTGAAAGCGATCGGGCAAGCGAGGCCGAGCTTGGAGGACCTATAAACAAATGATCCGCTCCGCCGAGAGCAGCGAGTTCGAATCGCGCCTCTCCGCCGTCGCCGAAGCGACCGAGCGGATGCTCGACCGGCTGCTCGACGACCGGCCGTTGCCCGGCGAGGTCGCGCGCCCGGCGCGCTTCATGGAGGCAATGCGCTATGCGAGCCTCGGGGGCGGCAAGCGGCTGCGCCCGTTCCTCATGGTCGAGAGCGCGCGGCTGTTCGGGGTTGAGGGCGAGGGCGTCTTGCGGGCGGCCTGCGCGCTCGAGATGATCCATTGCTACTCGCTCGTTCACGACGATTTGCCCGCGATGGACGACGACGACCTGCGCCGCGGGCGTCCGACCACGCACAAGGCCTACGACGAGGCGACCGCGATCCTCGCAGGCGACGGCCTGTTGACGCTCGCCTTCGACGTGACCGCCGATCCTGCCACGCATCCCGATCCGGCGGTGCGCGCCGAGCTGGTTTTGCAGCTCGCCCGCCATTCCGGTGTCGGCGGCATGGTCGGCGGCCAGGTGCTCGACCTCGCGGCCGAGACCTCGACCTCGCCGCACACTGCCGACGACGTGATCCGCATCCAGTCGATGAAGACGGGGGCGCTCCTGCATTACGCGGTGTTGGCCGGCGCGCTCTTCGGTGGCGCCGACGGCGAGGCGCGCGCGGCGATGTCGCGCTACGGTCAGGCGATCGGCGCGGCGTTCCAGGTCGCCGACGACATCCTCGATGTCGAGGCCGACACCGAGGCGCTCGGCAAGAAGGCCGGCAAGGACGCCGATCGCAACAAGGCGACGCTCGTCGCCGCGCTCGGCCTCGAGGGCGCCCGCGCGCGGCGCGACCGGCTCGCCGACGAAGCGATCGCCGCGCTCGATGCGTTTCCAGAAGGCAAACACGCCGAGGTGCTGCGCGCCGCCGCCCGCTTCGCGGTCGAGCGCAAGAATTGACGCCGGGCGGCGCCGATGCGGCTGGCTCGGGCCCGCCCGCGCGCCGCGGCCCAGCATTCGTCAGGGCGGCGCGCGCCCGGCCGAAGCTTCTCGTCAGCATCGCCGTCGCGATCGTCGTGTACTTCTTCGAGCCGGGCACCTGGCATCTCGTCACGCGCCTGCTGATCGCCTGGAACGCCGGCACGATCCTTGACATCGCACTGACCTTCCACGCGATGGCGATCGCCACCACCAAGACGATCCGCTGGCGGGCGGCGGAGACCGACGACGGCAAGTGGGCGATCCTCGGCCTGACCTCGATCGCCGCGCTGGCCGCCCTCTGGGCGATCTTCGCCCAGCTCGCCGTCACCAAGGATCTTCACGGGACGGTGAAGTCGCTTCACCTCGGCCTCGCCGGGCTGACGATCGTCACCGCCTGGGTCTTCATCCACATGTGCTTCGCGCTGCACTACGCGCACGAGTTCTTCGACGAGACGAAGGGCGAAGCGGGCGAGAAATCGCAGCTGCGCGGCGGCCTCAAGTTCCCGGAGACCGAGGAGCCCGACTACTGGGACTTCCTGTATTTCTCCTTCATCATCGGCGTCGCCTCGCAGACGGCCGATGTCGAGATCAGCTCGAAGGCGATGAGGCGCACCTCGCTCGCGCATTCCGTGCTGTCGTTCTTCTTCAATTCCGCGATCCTGGCTTTGACGATCAACATCGCCGCAGGGCTCGTGTAGGCCGCCTCGAACAGAAAACGCCGGCCCAAGGTGGGCCGGCGCGATCGTTTCGATTCGTCTTTTAAATCACATCGGCTTGGCGGGAGCACCAGCGCCACCCGCCGGCACCGTGCTCGGCTTCGGCATCATCTTCTGGTCGCGCATCTGCTTGTTGTAGAGGTGGCGGCGGTACATGCCGGCGGCGCAGCCGGCCATGAAGCCCTTGACGCCATGGTGCAGCGCGTGGCCGGCAACGGCACCGGCGACACCGTACTTGAGGCACCCGCCCGGTGCGGCTTCCGCCGCAGGCGTCGACAGCGCAAGCCCGGCGGCCAGGCTGCCGCAGAGGGCCAGAGAGAGAATCTTCGTGGTCATCGCAAAGCCTTCCTAAAGCGCGACTCGCGCTGTGACGAAACGCGCCCTGCCGGCTAAGGTTCAGGCGCGTGGCGGCATCCTGCGTCGGTGCCGATGAACCCACGATGACAGCCGGAGGCCTGGTGCTCAAGACGATCGTCTACCTGCTCGCGGCCTCGGTCGTCTTCGTATCGATCTCGCGGCGGGCCGGCTTCGGCTCGATCCTCGGCTATCTCTTGGCAGGCGCCGTCATTGGGCCAAGCGCTCTGGGCCTGGTCACCGACGTCGAGACGATCAAGGAAATCTCCGAGTTCGGCGTGCTGATGCTCCTGTTCCTGGTCGGGCTGGAGTTGCGGCCGCGCCGGATCTGGCTGATGCGCCGATCGGTGTTCGGGCTCGGCGCGGCGCAGGTCGCGGTGACCGGCGCGATCCTCGCCGCCGGGATCGGCTGGACCTCGCAACTCGACGTGCGCGAAAGCCTGGTGCTTGGCATCAGCCTCGCCCTGTCCTCGACGGCGATCGTCCTACCGATGCTGGGCGAGCGCGACCTGCTCGCCGGCGGCTCCGGGCGCGACGCCTTTGCGGTCCTGCTGTTCCAGGACATGGCGACGGTGCCGCTGGCCGCCCTCGTGCCGCTGATCGGCGACCACGCCGGGGTCGTCGGGCCGATCTGGCCTCCGGTGCTGAAGGCCATCGCGGCGGTGGCGCTGATCCTGCTCGGCGGCCGCTATCTCGTGCGCCCGCTGTTCCGCCTCGTCGGCGGGATCAGGACGGGAGAGATCTTCACCGCGACGGCGCTGCTGGTCGTCGCGGCGGCGGCGGTCGTTGCGGGCTACGCCGGCCTGCCGATGTCGCTTGGTGCCTTCGCGGCCGGCGTCATCCTCTCCGAGTCGGAATATCGGCACGAGCTGCAGGTCGACATCGAGCCGTTCGAGGGCCTGCTGCTCGGCTTCTTCTTCATCTCGATCGGCATGTCCGCTCACCTCGACCTCATCGCCAGCGAGCCCTTGAAGATCGCAGGCTCCGTGCTCGCCCTGATCCTCATCAAGGTCGTCGTCGCCTTCGCCCTCAACTACGCGGCGACCCGCAACGCCGCCCGCTCGGCCCGCTTTGCGCTGGCGCTCAACCAGGGCAGCGAGTTTGGCTTCGTGTTGTTCGGCGCGGCGCTGACGGCGGGTGTGATCGGCGAGCACGCGCTTGGGCGCTCGACGCTCGTCGTCGCGCTGTCGATGGCGGTGAGCCCGATGCTGTTCGCGCTCTCCGAGCGCTTCCTGATCCCGCACATGATGACGACGATGCGGCCGAAGCGCGAGGAGCCGATCGACGCGAGCCCCTCGCCGGTGATCGTCGCCGGCTTCGGCCGCATGGGCCAGATCGTCGGCCGCGTACTGCGCATGCGACGCATCGCGTTCAACGCGCTCGACGACGATGCCGACAACGTCGAGACGATCCGCCGCTTCGGCCACAAGGTCTTTTTCGGCGATCCGACGCGCATCGAGCTTCTGCGCGCGGTGGGTGCCGAGCAGGCGAAGATCCTCGTCGTCACGCTCGACGATCAGGCGCACACGTTGGCGCTGGTCGAGCGCGCGAAGGCGGCCTTCCCGCACCTCAAGATCTACGCGCGGGCGCGCAACCGTCACCATGCGCATCTGCTGATGGAATACGACATCGCCGGCATCGTGCGCGAGACGTTCTTTTCCAGCCTGCGGCTGACCGAAATGGTCCTCGAAGGCGTGGGGATCGACGCCGACGAGGCGCGCCGCACCGTTGAGGCGTTCGCCAAGAAGGACGAGAAGGCGCTGATCCTGCAGCGCGACATCTACGACGACGAAACCAAGCTGATCCAGAGCTCAAAGGAGATCGCCGACGAGCTCGACTCGCTGTTCGAGGACGACAAGGAGGTGGTGTGAGGTTCTAGAACCGCACCACCGTCGTCACGCCGGCCACCAGCGCGTTGGGGATCGGCGCGATGCCGCTGCCATAGGGGTTCGCGACGTTGCCGCCCGGATGGACGATATATTGCAGCGTCGGCTGCATCATGAAGCCGGGCAGGATCGTCGCGTCGTAGGTTGCCTCGATCACCCCCTCGAAGTCGCGCACCGGGGCTGGCACGCCGGAAACGAGATCGAAGGTGCGGTCCGCCGCCTGCGCCGCCGACGAGATTTTGGCGAAGGCTCTTGCGAGGCCGAACCCGTCGTCCGGCCGGCCCGGCACGAGCCCGAGCGCGAAGAACCCGGCGTCGGTATAGAGATCGATGACATTGCGGTCGGGCGGGGCGCCGATGAGGCGCGCGAACACGCCGATCCCTTTCTCGGCATCGCCGCCGGGCAGGCGATAGATCTGCTGATCGAGGATCGCATAGCCGCCGGTGTCAGGCGAATGCTGGAGGGGCGTCGCATTCGGGCCGGCCAGCGCGAGCGGCATGCCGCCGACGGCGAATTGTTGGTCGTCGAACTTGCCGAGATGGGAAAAGCCACCGAGCTTGAGCGTGCCGGGCAGCCCATGCGCGTCCTCGCCGCGATTGAAGCGGTACTGCGTCTCGAGAAAGATGAGCGGCGGGTCGCTGACGCGGAAGTTCAGTCCGTAGGGGTCGCGCACCTGAGGATCGCTGAGCCCGGGTCCCGCCGGCTCTCCGTCGAACACCGCCGCGAGGATCGACAGCCCGGCGGCGGGATCGAGCTTGAGGCGTGCCGCGGGTGTCGCGAGGGGATAGGCCGGCCCACCTTGCGGCAGGTCCAGCGTCGGGAGACCCGGCCAGCCGAAGGTGGCGTCGACGAAATTCGCCGCATAGTCGCTGGTCAGAAATTCGACGTCGATGCCCTGCTGTCCGAGCCGCAGCGTGGCCTTTTCGCCGAGCTTCTGCTCGTACCAGAGCTCGTAGAGTCGCGTCGTCGGGCGCGCGGCGATGTCGTTGCTCGACAGGAAATTGCCGATGTGGGTGCTCGAGATGTCGCGGCCGTGGATCTGGAACATGTTGGCGTGCAGCGACCCGCCGTCGAGGCCGAGTGCGGTCTTCGTGTCGACGTCGAGCTGCACGTCGAGCCGGCCGGCATAGGTCGCGCCGCGCTTCATGCCGCCGGAGACGTCGGCGTAGGGGTCGCCGATGTATTGGCCGTGCAGATAGACCCCGTAGCGATAGCGCAGGTAGTCGCGCACCGCGTCGATCGGGTTGAGCGAGGGAATGCCCTCGAAGATCGACGGACCTTCGACCTCGTCGTTGCCGACCGCTCGCGCGGCGTTCACGCTGGAGGGCAGGTTCTGCGGGCGCTGCCGCGCGAGCGCGCCATCGTCCGAGTCGGCTTTCGCGGTCCCCGTGCTGGTCGTCAATGCCAGGACCGCGGCGAGAGCTGCAATCGTGGCGACCGCTGCAGCCCGATCCCTGCCCATTGATCCCAAGTCCTCGGGCTTTTTTCCCGACAAAACAGGGATACACAGGCCGGGAAATCTCGCAACGAGGGATCGAACGGCGTTGGCCTTAGCCGTGACCCCGATGTTCCTGGGCCACAATCGGCGGCGGGCCAGGCGGGGCAATCCGGCGCGGGGCACCCTCCGAAAGCCGGAGCATTTCGCATTGCCGCAAAGGCGGCTTCCGCTTTAGACAAGCTCTAGAGAACAAGATTTCACGAAGGGTGGAAGCCATGTGCCGCATGTTCGCGCACCAGCCCATGAGCAATTACGAGGCGCAGACTCGCTCTGTCCGGATCGGCGGCCATTCGACCTCGATCCGGCTCGAGACCACGTTCTGGGACATCCTCGAGGAGATCGCTGCCTGCGAAGGGACGAGCGTCGCCAAGTTCATAACGACGCTGCACGACGAGGTGCTGGCGCACCGAGGCGAGGTGCAAAACCTTGCCTCGGTGCTGCGCTGCTCCTGCGTGATCTACGTGTCGCAGAATGCCGATCGCCCACTGATGCCGGCGATCGCCGCCGAGTAGCGCGCTATCCTCAAGGCTTGACCGGCTTACCGCCGTCGCCGGCCGCCGGCGCGTCCGTCGGCGCGCCGGGATAGGCCGTCGACGGCGTGGCAGTCGACGCGGGCGCGCCCTCGGTCCCTGCCTTGCTGGCCGAGTCCGGCTTGGCGGTGGAATCGCCCTTCGCCTCGACCGGCTTGCCCTTGTCGTCCGCGGCCGGCGTGCCGCTCGGCGACTTCGGATAGGCCGTCGAGTCGACTTTCGATCCGCTGTCCTTGCCAGCGGACGCATCGTCGGCCAGCGCCGACAGCGTGGAGAGGAGCGGGAGCGCCATCAGCGCCCACGCCGTGAGGATCCGTCCCGCAACGCGCATCCTAGACGTCATGCCGCTTCATCGACGTCGCGATATGGTCGGCCTGGCGGATCGCCAGCGACACGATCGTCAAAGTCGGGTTGCAGCCGGCGCCCGACGTGAACTGGCTGCCGTCCGAGATGAAGAGGTTCTTGATGTCGTGCGAGCGGCCGTACTTGTTGACGACACCGTCGCGCGGCTTCTCGCTCATCCGGTTGGTGCCCATGTTGTGCGTCGAGGGGTAGGGCGGCGTCGGAAAGGTCGTCGTTGCGCCGACCGCGTCGTAGACCGCCGCGCCCTGCTGGTAGGCGTGGTTGCGCATCGCGACGTCGTTCGGGTGATCGTCGAAATGCACGCTCGCGACGGGCATGCCGTGATCGTCCTTCACCGTTGAATCAAGCGTGATGCGGTTGTCGGCCTGCGGCAGGTCTTCGCCGATGAGCCACATGCCGGCCATGCGGGGATAGGCTTCCATGGCGCTGGTGAACGTGCGGCCCCATGCGCCGGGCTTGAGGAAGGCCGCCATGAACGGCACGCCGAGCGAGATCGTCTCCATCTCGTAGCCGCCGACAAAGCCACGCGAGGGATCGTTGCGCGCCTCGTCGCGGATGATGCCGGCCATGGTCGTGCCCCGGTACATGTGCACTTCTTTTTCAAACACGCCGTACACGCTGCCGGTCATGTGGCGCATGTAGTTGCGGCCGACCTGGCCCGACGAGTTGGCGAGGCCGTCCGGGAACATGCTCGACGCGCTGTTGAGCAGCAGCCGCGGGCTCTCGAGCGAATTGCCCGCGACGCAGACGATGCGGGCCATCTGGCGCTGCTTCACGCCCTTGGCGTCGGCATAGACGACGCCCGTCACCTTGCCCGTCTTATCGTGCTCGATCTGCAGCACCATCGAGCCGGGGCGTACCTCGAGGTTGCCGGTCGCCTCGCCCTTCGGGATCTCGGTGTAGAGCGTCGACCATTTGGCGCCCGACTTGCAGCCCTGGAAGCAGAAGCCGATCTGCTGGCACGAGCCGCGTCCGTCGCGCGGCTGGCTATTGATCGCCATGCGGCCGGTATGGACCTCCTTGTAGCCGAGCTTGCGGGCGCCAGCCTCCATCACCTTGAAGTTGTTGTTGCCGGGCAGGCCGGGGATCCCGTTGGTGCGGGTCACGCCCATCTTGGTCTCGGCCTTGGTGTACCAGGGGTCCATCTCCTCGCGGCTGATCGGCCAGTCGAGAAGGTTGGCGCCCTTGATCCCCGAATAGGTGGTCGCGGTCTTGAACTCGTGCGGCTCGAAGCGCAGCGACGCGCCGGCCCAGTGCACGGTCGAGCCGCCGACCGACTTGACAATCCAGGCCGGCAGGTTCGGGAAGTCCTTGGCGACCTGCCAGCTACCGGAATCGGTGCGCTTGTCGCGCCAGGCGAGCTGCGCGAAGCTCTCCCATTCGTCGTTGACGAAATCGGGGATCTCGTTGCGCGCGCCGGCCTCGAGGATCACCACCTTGACGCCCTTCTGCGCCAGCTCGTTACCGAGGGTACCGCCACCGGCGCCGGAGCCGACGATCACGACGACGCTGTCGTCGCTCAGATCGAAATGAGCCATGTCTTCCTCCAAACTATTTTTGTTGTCGGCGCCGGCGTTTACGCCTTGGGCAGCCAGTCGATGTCACCAAAGCCGCGCTGGATGTAGCCGCCCTTGTCGGCGGAGGAGCCCTCGTAGCCGAACTTCGGCCAGATATCGTGCTGGTTGTAGACCGAGACGACGAGGTCTGAGCGGACCTTCTGGAAGAAGTCGGAATCCTCGATGCCTTGCAGCAGCGCGACACGGTCGGCTTCCCAACCAACGTCGTTGTAGGTCGACTTGTGCTTGTCCTGCGCCGCGAGATCGAGGCGGAGCACGCCGTTTTCCAGCATCTCCTTCACTTTTGGATCGGCGCCGGCCTTGTCGTTCCAGGGCTTGACGGCGGTGATGTAGACGGAGTCGCCGAGGAAATCGTGCGGGTAGATGTCGCGCGCCATCCTGACGAGCGTCTTCATGGTCTCCGGCTTCAGCGCCCCGCCTTCGGCCCAGGCCTCGCCGACAGCGCCGGCGGCCGCCACGGCCGGGATCGTCGCCGCGCCCGCCTTGAGGACGAAGCGCCGGCTGAACTTTGATCGCGGATCGACTTCTCTCATCGGTTCTCCTCCCTTTATATCTTTTTTAGTTTGTCTGCAGACGAATTATACGAAACGGCCGCCGCGCTGGATCACCTCGATCTTGTAGCCGTCCGGGTCCGAGATGAAGAAGAAGCGCGCCAGCGTCTTGCCGTCGTGCTTGAAGTCCTTCGCCGCGCCGGGCTCGAGCCCGGCCTTGGTCAGCCGCTCGTGCTCTTCGTCGACGGACTCGACCGTGACCGCGAGGTGGCCGTAGCCGTTGCCTAGGTCGTAGGGTTTGGTCTGGTCGCCATTGACCGTCAGCTCGAGCTCGAAGGGCGATTCCTCGTTGCGCAGGTAGATCAGCGCGAACGACCCGAAATCGATCTTGTCGGCGACCGTCAGCCCGAATGCCGTCTTGTAGAAATCCACCGAGCGCTTCTCGTCGAGCACGCGGATCATGGAATGAACGGCTTTGGCCTTGGTCATCTCGTCCTGTCCTTGGAGTCCTGGCCTGACGGGGGGCAGGGCGACGCACGGACCCGTATCCTCCCCTCAGGCGACGGGATCATGGTTCGGCGGCGGCCGAACCGGGTGGTATCGGGCTGTTGCGGCACCTCCCTGGACCTCGGCCAAAAGGCGGAGGTTTCAGGGCTATTTGGGCCCGCCGCGGCCCCAGCCTGTGCACGAGAGCGATCCGTCCGGCGCCTTGGCCGCCGTGCGCGTTGATCTCGCCTCCCGACTCTGAGAAGAACGGCCGAGGTCAAGAGAGCGGGATCGGGATACGATGACGGACGCTTGCACGTCGGGGCTCGACACCGGCTTTGTCTCGCTCGGCTACCTGAAGGTCGGCTTTCTCGGCATCGTCCAGGGCATCACCGAGCTGCTGCCGATCTCGTCGACTGCCCACATGCGCATCGTGCCGGCCTTGCTCGGCTGGCAGGATCCGGGCTCGGCTTTCTCGGCCGCCATGCAGCTCGCCGCGCTCGCCGCCGTCCTTTCCTACTTCTGGGACGACGTGCGCGGCCTCGCCGACGGGACGCTCGCTGCCATCCGCCGCCGCGACTTCGAGGATTGGAATTTCCGCTTCTTCGTCTGGATCATCCTGTCGACCGTGCCCATCGCGGTCTTCGGTCTGCTGCTCAAGTCGAAGCTCAACGCCTGCAACTCGCCATTGCGCACGCTCGCCGTCATCGGGATCGCCTGCATCGTCATGGGCGCGCTGCTCGCCTATGCCGAGAAAGCGGCGCGGCACACCCGCACCATCGATCACGTCTCCTTTTGGGATGCGATGATTGTCGGCTTCGCCCAGGTCGGCGCGCTGATCCCCGGCGTCTCCCGCTCCGGCTCGACGCTCACCGCCGCGCTCTTCCTCGGCCTCAAGCGTGAGGAGGCGGCGCGCTTCTCGTTCCTGCTCGGCATCCCCGCCATCGCGCTGGCCGGCCTCGCCGAGATCTTCGCGTTGCGCAAGGCCGGCCTCGGCCTGCACGGCTGGTCGATCCTGCTGTTCGGCCTCATCGTCGCGTCGATCTCCGCCTTCGCCGCGATCTGGGGCCTGATGCGGGTGCTCGAGCGCTTCTCGGCGTGGCCGTTCGTGATCTACCGCTTCGTGCTCGGCATTTTCCTCGTCGTCAGCGTCGTCGTCGGGTTTCTCCCGAACTGAACCGGCTCGGGGCGCTGCCGCGGCATCGATTTCACGCTCCCGAGCGCAGATCGCTTCGGACACGCGGGCCTTGTGAAACAGGCCAAATCGGTCAATCCGGGCGGCTGCCTTCCGATTGACGCGCGACGGTTTTCGACGGCTTATGCGCGCATGCCGGGCCCGACCTGCGTCGTTGCGACGGCATCTCCGAAAAACTCGATCGAAAGAGCTGGACCGACCGCCGTATGGTGTCGCCGAGCGTCGTGACCTTGTCTCCAGGGCAGGAGGCCGCGCAGGCGCTGCTCGACGGGCCGGCTCGCTATGTCTGCCTCGCCGGCGGTGCCCGTTCCGGCAAGACCTTCCTCATCACCCGCGCGATCGTCGAGCGGGCGACGCAGGCGCCGGAATCGCGCCACGCGCTGCTTCGTTTGCACACGAACCACGCCAACGCGTCGATCGCCAAAGATACCCTGCCGACCGTCATGCGGCGCTGCTTCGAGCATGTGACGTGGAAGGAATACCGGCAGGACGGAATTGTGGTGCTCGGCAACGGCGCCCGGCTTACCATTGGCGGCCTCGACAATCGTGATCGTGTCGACAAGATCCTCGGCCTCGAGTTCGTCAGCGTGTTCCTCAACGAGGCCTCGCAGATCCCGTACGATTCTGCGCTCGTCGCCTTCACGCGGCTCGCGCAGGTCGTGCCCGGCCTCACGCAGCGCGCCTACGTCGACCTCAACCCAACGGCGAAGACGCACTGGACCAACATCCTGTTCGGCGACAAGCGCGAGCCGACCGTGATGCAGCCGCTGACGAACCCGGACAGCTATGCCCGCGCTTTTTTGAATCCGGTCGACAATGCCGCGAACCTCTCGCCGGCTTTTATCGCGGGCTTGGCGTCGCTGCCGGAGCGCCAGCGCAAGCGCTTCTACGAGGGGGTGTACGTCGACGCGCTCGACGATGCCTTGTGGTCCTACGAGATCATCGACATGCACCGCTGCGCCCAAGGCTCGCTCCCGGTCGAACAGCGCAAGAGCGTCGTGGTCGCCGTCGACCCGTCGGGCGCGCAGAGCCCTGACGACGACCGCGATGAGATCGGTATCGTCGTCGCGGCCCTCGGCCAGAACGGCGACGCCTACATCCTCGATGATCTCTCCTGTCGCGAGGCCGCGCCGGCCTGGGCGCGCCGCGCGGTGCATGCTTCCACAAGTACAAGGCCGATTGCATCGTCGCAGAGGCCAACTTCGGCGGCGACATGGTGCGCGCGACGATCCACGCCGCCGATCGCAACGTACCGGTGAAGTCGGTGACGGCGAGCCGCGGCAAGGCGGTGCGCGCCGAGCCGATCTCGATGCGCTACGCGCTCGGCCAGGTGCACCACGTGGGGCGCTTCGCCAAGCTCGAAGACCAGCTGTGCGCCTTCTCCGGCGCCGGCTACAGCGGCCAAGGCAGCCCCGATCACGCGGACGCGGCGATCTGGGCGCTGACGCATCTGTTCGGCGACGCGGAGCCGGGATCGCTCGGCTACATGCGTTTCATGTTCGAAGCCGAAAGCTGAGCGCCCATCCGCGCCTGCATCGCAGTATTGATCGGAGTCAAACCATGGTCGACCGCACGTCGGGTCGGGCGTCGTATGCGCTCGACCCTTACCAGGTCAGCCTGTCCTTCGCGGCCCGCCAGGCCGGCGCTGGCGGGGGCGACTGATCGCCGGCGTCGAGTTCTCGACAGGCACGCTCGGCTTCGTCCAGCTGGAACGGGCCCTGCCCAACGCGGGCCCGACCCGCTTCGAGCGCCGGCAGGGCGAGCTTGCGCTGTGTCGCAATTACTTCCGTTTTGCCGAGCCGGGCATCGGCGCGTGGTTCGTCGGCGGATCGAGCGCGCAGGCGCAATTGCAATTCAACTACGCCGACATGCGCCCAAGCACGATACCGACCTTGTCGCTCGCCGTCAGCACGATAACGATCGCCGATCCCGGCGTCGCCAACGTCGCGTTCTCGAGCGCGTCGATGGGGCCCAACGCGGTCGGGACGACGAGCGCGACGATGAATTTTTCGGCCGGCTCCGGCTCGCAGACCGGCTCGCCGACCACGAGCCACATCGCGCTGCTGGTCACCTCCGCCTGCGTCGCCGTCTCGAAGGAGCTGTGACGATGTATTCCAGCGAGAAGACGATGGCCTGCAGCGACGGACGCTACGTCGTGCGTGAGAGCGACGCGGCCATCATCCCCGCGGATCCAGCGAACGCTGACTGGCAAGCCTACCAGGTCTGGCTGGAAGCCGGGAACACGCCGGCCGAGGCGCAAACGACAAAGCCGCTACCGGCTCCGGCCGTCACCATCGAGGCCCCGGACTAGCGCGATCTGGAGCGCCTTCGGGGCCTCGACGTCGGGCGTACGAGCGGCCCGTCCCCTCACGAACCGCGCTCTAGCGGCCACGCCATCTCCGTCCATCCCGGGCAGAGACAACCGGAGGCTTTTCGATGCCCTTCGGCTTCCTCAGCGCGTCCCGCGTCGTCCGATCGCTTGTGTCCCTTCCGGGTCAGATCGTCGGGCTGCGCAGCGACGTGCATTCCCTCCAAGCACAGGTGCAGACCATGTCGACAGCACAGGATCAGGTCACCGCCGACATCGCGCTCATCAAGAGCGAGGTGGCGACGATGGCCGCAAACTACACGGCGGCCGCGGCGGCCACCCAAAGCAAGGCGCTCGCCGACGCGCAGGCCGCTTGGCAGTCCAACGACGATGCGGCCTGGACCGCGGCGCATTCGCAGCTCACGGACGTCGTCAATGCGATGTCCGCCGGCCAGCCCGTCACGCCGCCGGCGACGGCCGCCAATCCGACTCCGACCCCCGTCGCCGCGCCGGCGACCGACGGGTCGACCGCGACGCCGAGCGCGCCGGGCACCGACCCGGCTGCCGCGCCGGCGCCGGCGTCCATCGTCGCCACTCCCGCCGCGAGCTGACCTAACGGTTGAAACAGTAGAGCCCGGCCCTGGGCCGGGCTCTACTGTTCGCAACTGCAACATTGCAGTGCACTGACGTAAATGTCCTTCGTGGCGGTCTCGAAAAGAACTCTTGGCCTTTCGATATACGGAACGGAAACGAGTTTGGCGGTTTAATGGTTTGTACCGCCGCGACATTAGCGGCGCACCGGGAGTTACGAACGTGGATAAGGCTGGGCAGTTCGAGATGCACGCAGGAGATCAGGTCGGTCTCGTGGATGATGATTGGGAGCTGGTCGGTCACAAGCTTATACTCGTCGATCTCGAGCCGGTGCCGGGTTCCTCCCAGTGCGTGATCGACGCTAGCGGCGAGCGGATCACGGTCAGCCGCGCGGCGCTGCGCCCGCTGTAGGCCTCCAACTTCCGCCAAACGACCCAGCCCGCTTTCCGGCGGGGCTTTTTCGTTTCCGCCCTCATGCTCGCTCCCCAAGGCCCGCCTCTCCGGCGGGTCTTTTCGCGTCGGGCCGGCGATGGCCGGCCAGCCCACCAAGGCCCGCGCCTCGCGCGGGCCTTTTTCGTTGGAGGAAGCCCATGGTGAGACACATCGACGAAGCCGGCCGGAACGCGATCAAGCATTTCGAGTCCTGCCGGCTCGACGCCTATCGCGACGCGGTCGGCGTCTGGACGATCGGCTGGGGCTCCACGCGCGGCGTCAGGCCGGGGCTGACGATCACACAGGAGGAGGCCGACCGCCGCCTCGAGGCGGATCTCGCGCCGGCCGAAACGGCGGTCGCCAACCTCGTGAGGGTGCCGCTGACCGACGGCCAGTTCGCCGCGCTGGTCAGCTTCGTCTTCAATTGCGGTGGCGGCACCTTGCGGACTTCGACGCTGCTGCGCCTGCTCAACGGCGGCGACTATGCCGCCGTGCCGGCCGAGCTGCGACGCTTCCGGTTCGCGCACGGCAAGCCGCTCAAGGGGCTGGCGGTGCGGCGCGCCGCGGAGGCCGCGCTCTGGGCCGGCCACGATCCTCTGCCGGCTAGCCACGCAGCCGCCGGCAACCCCCGAGCCCCCGACACTCCCGGCACGCAGCCCCCGTCGTCCGCGCCGGCGAGCGACCCGCATCAGACGACGGAAAGGACAACCAGCATGGGCGCTCTCACCACCATCTCTTCCATCTTCAGCCTCGTCGAGACCTTCGGTCCGCTGATCCCCGAAGTCATCGCCGAGGTGCCGGACATCGCCAAGAAGGCCGCCAAGCTCGCGACCGACGTGAAGGCGATGGACGTCGCCGATTCGATCTCCGACCTCGAGGCGCTCGTCGCCGCGGCGGCGGTGCCCTTCCACGTCATCACCACCACGGTGGAAGCCTCGAAGACGCTCACCGCCTAACAGCCTGCCGCACTGCGCCGGGCGTCCGCGCCCGGCGTCCCCTTCATGCGAGAGCCATCCATGAGCGAGCCCCTCGTCGACGATCTCAGCGAGACGAGCATCCGCTTCATCGTCGAGACCGTGCGCGACGCGCTGCGCAACGACGGCCCGACCGCACAGCCGGGCCTGGTGCGGCTGCCGGAGGACGAGCGCCTGCGCGCGATCGTCGGCGACATCCTCGAGCGCAAGCTCGCGTCCTTCGAGAAGCGCGTCGAGGCGATCGTGCATGCCGAGATCGAGCTGTCGCTGCGCCGCATCGGCGTGCGTATCGACGACGCGCACATCGATCAGACGTCCGAGGACTTCCGCTCGATGATGAAGACGCATCGCAACGTGAACCGCCTCGTCACCGGGCTCGGCGTCACGCTCGTCACCGGCATGTTCTTCGGCCTGCTCAAGCTGCTCGGGCTGAACCTCGGCGGCATTGGGGGCGAGCATTGAGCGCGCTCCGCGACAGCGTCGCCCGGCTCGCGGCGCCGCTGTTCGGCGGCTATCTCGGTGTCGTCACGCTGGGCGGCCTCGATGCACTCGTGATGCGGGTGTGCCTGGCGCTCGAGACCACATTGTCGCCGGTCGTCGCCTTCGCGCCGGTCGACGCGATCGTCCGGGACAACGAGCGCGCCTGCTTCGTGCTGCACATCGAGAAGCTGCACGCCGCGGTGCCGATGAAATACACGTTCTTCGCTGAGGCGCGGCTGTCCGATCGCATTCCCGTCGCCGCCTACCTCGTCAACGATCATCTCCAGCGGACGAAGAATTCCGACCTAGTCACTCATCCCGTCGGCGAGCGCTGGTCGCGGCACTATTGCTTCGAGCTGCCGCAGACGATCGCCGGCCTCGACATCCGCGTCACCGGCACCGCGCTGCACCGGCGTCATCCGCTCTACGACACGCCGACGCCGATCCCCGCGTTCTTCGCCGCGGCGCCGAGCTGAGCTTACGCCGCCGCGCGCTCCTGGAAGGTTGCGGGCAAAACCACAATGAAGGTCGAGCCCTCGCCGAGGGTGGACGTAACCGAGACGTCGCCGCCGAGGCGTCGGGCGAGATTGCGCACGTAGGCGAGGCCGATGCCTTCGCCGCGCGTGTCCTGCTCGCCCGAGCGGCGAAACAGCTCGAAGATGCGCTCGAAGTCCTTCTCGTCGATACCGCGGCCGTTGTCGGCGATGGCATAGCGCAGCTCGCGGCCCTCTTTCGCCCCGCTGACGACGATGCAGCCCGCGCGGCTCGGCGCCAGGTATTTCACCGCGTTCTCGATCAGATTGCCGAAAACCTGCTCGACCGCGAGCCGGTCCGAGACGAGCGGCGGCAACTCGCCGTCGATCTCGATCGTCGCCTCGCGCGCCTCGAGCTGCTGCGCCAGGCTCGCGGATTGCGCGACGACGAGCGCGGCGAGGTCGATCGTCTCCGGCATCAGCTTGCGGCGCCCCTCGCGCGACAGCTTGAGGATCGCGTTGATCAGCCGGTCCATCTTCGCGGTCGATGCGCGGATGAAGCCGAGCGCCTCGGGCAGATCCTGCTTGATCAGGGCGCGGCGGTCCGGCGTGACGAGCTGCGGCGTGGCGCGCTCGACATCCTCGAGGAACGTCTCGAGGTCGCCGCGCGCCGCATCGAGCTCGCTGGTGAAGCCGAGCACGTTGACGAGCGGCGCGCGCAGATCGTGGCTGACGATGTAGGCGAAACGCTGGATCTCCTCGTTGGCGAGCCGCAGGTCGCCGACGCGCGCCTCGACGATCGCCTCGAGGTTGGCGTTGGTGTGACGCAGCTCGTCACGCGTCGCGACGAGCGCGGCCGTGCGTTTCGTGACGCGCTGCTCGAGGCTTTCATTGAGCGCCTGCAGGGACGCGCGGCTCTCCTGCAAGTCGCCGTGCGCGGCGATGATGCGGTGCATGAGCCCGATGATGAGCGCGGCGAGCGAGGCGTAGAAGGTGAGGCCGATATAGCCCGCCGGCCAAGTGATCCGCAGCGTGTGGAACGGCGGGAGAACGTAGTATTGCGCGATGAGGCCGGAGGCCACGGCGGTCAGGATCGCCGGTCCGCGGCCGGCGAGGAACGCGATCAGCGTGATCCCGGTCAGCGGCATCAGGAACGGGAAGCTCTGCAGCGTGCCGGCTGCGGGCTCGCTGAACAGGAGCTGCGCGACAACCATGAGGGCTGCCAACGAGTAGGCCGCGACGCGTCGCCCGCGCAGCGGCTGGGCGAGGTCGATGAGGCTCACGGATCGACCATTGGCTGGAGCGGCTTGCGTCATCCGCCCCCTCTAACCCCCGGTCAGCTTGAATACTATTCCGCCGCGCGGATAAACGGCTGCGCCTGCTGCTCGGCGTCGGCGAAATCCAAGGCGTCGATGCGCTCGCCGCGCTTCAGGATCTTTTCCGACGAGGTCAGGGCCTGCGTGACGTCGCCGTCGACCTGGCGGAAGTGCGTCTGCAGCTTGCCGACGCGTTCGTGCAGGCGTGCGACGTCGGCGACGAGCATGCGCACCTCGGTCTGGATGACATGCGCCTGCTCGCGCACGCGCGCGTCGCGCACGATCGCCTGCATCACCTGCACTGCCATCATCAGCAGCGACGGCGAGACGATGATGATGCGCGCCTTGTGGGCGCGGGCGACGAGATCGTCGAAGATCTCGTTGATCTCGCCGTACAGCGATTCCGAGGGCACGAAGAGGATCGCGATGTCCTGCGTCTCACCCGGCACGAAATAGCGCTCGGCGATATCCTTGATGTGCTTGCCGACGTCGCCGCGCACGCGCGCCGCCGCCGCCTTCGTCCCCGCCTCGTCGCCCGCCGCCGCCTTCAGCGCGGAGAAGGCTTCCAGCGGGAACTTGGCGTCGACCACCATCATCCGGTCATCGCCCGGCAGGCGGATGCAGCAGTCCGGCCGCGATCGGTTCGAGAGCGTGTGCTGGAACTCGTAGGCCGAGGGCGGCAGGGCATCGCGGATGATCGCCTCCATCCGCCCCTGGCCGAAGGCGCCGCGCGCCTGCTTGTTGGCGAGGATCTCCTTCAGCCCCAGCACCTCCTGCGTGAGATCGGTGAGGCGGTTCTGCGCGGCGTCGATGACGGCGAGACGCTCGTTGAGCTTGCCGAGATTGTCGGTCGTCGTCTTCGACGACGATTCAAGCCCCTGGCCGAGCCGGTGGCCGACGGCATCGAGACGCTCCGAGACGAGCCGTGCGAGATCGGACTGCCGCGAGCCGAAGACTTCCGCCACCGTCTGCAGCCGCGCCGTCATCTCGATCGAGGTGCGCGACAGCGCACTCATCTGCGCCTCGATCTCCTCGTGCCGCTCTTCGGCGGCCTCGCGTTCGCGTCGTCGCGCCGTCCCCGCACGGACCAGCGCCACGACGAGGACGAGCGCGAGCAGCGCGGCCGCCGCGAGAGCGCCGAAGAGAAGATGTGCGCCCGTGACCGGGACGCCGCCGACGACGAAGAAAATGCGATCCATCGCGCGACTCTAGCCGATTCGGCGAGGGCAGGGAACGAAGCCGGAACAATCATCCCCGGCTAGATCAATTGTGCAAAACCGATGCAACGAACGACGCCGCGCCGACATTCTTTCGCGGACGGCGGGCCGGCAAAGCCCGCTCAACCGCGGGAGAGATGAATGCCAGCGATCAACACGGGTTCGGCCACTTGGGAAGGCGATCTCAAGAGCGGCAAGGGCACGGTCTCGACGAAGAGCGGCGCGCTTTCGAGCCAGCCCTACGGGTTCAACACGCGCTTCGAGGGCAAGCCCGGCACCAACCCGGAAGAGCTCGTCGGCGCCGCGCATGCGAGCTGCTTTGCGATGGCCATGTCGCTGTTCCTCGGTAACGAGGGTTTCACCGCCGAGCACATGGACGCCAAGTCCGATGTCGCGCTCGAGCAGGAGGGTGAGGGCTTCGCGGTCAAGAAGATCCACCTGACCCTGAAGGCGAAGATCCCGGGCATCGACGAGGCCACATTCCAGAAGGTCGCCGAGGCGACGAAAGAGGGCTGCCCGATCTCGAAGCTTTTGAACGCCAAGATCACGCTCGACGCCGCTCTGGTGTGAGGGCAACGCGGCCGGCGGCGGAGTTCCCGCCGTCGGCTGGGCGGAACTTTTTTTGCCTGGAAGGTCTTCCTACTAGAAGGTAGAGCGCGATCGGCGCATCACCGCGCAACGAAAGGGAGGATCGGCATGACCCACACGGGCAAGTGCTTCTGTGGCACGGTCGAAGTGAAGGTCGAGGGCGCGCCTGAGGCGATGGGCTATTGCCATTGCGAGTCGTGCCGCTCGTGGTCGGCCGGACCCATCAACGCTTTCTCGCTGTGGAGGCCCGACGCGGTGTCGGTGACCAAGGGCGCCGAGCACCTGAAGACGTATCAGAAGACCGAGATGAGCCAGCGCCAGTATTGCGGCCAGTGCGGCGGTCATGTGATGACCAACCATCCGACCCTGAGCCTCGTCGACGTCTATGCTGCGACGATCCCGACGCTAGACTTCAAGCCCGAGCTGCACGTCTTCTATTCCGAGACGGTGCTGCGGGTGAAGGACGGCCTGCCGAAGCTCAAGGATTTTCCGGCCGAGCTCGGCGGATCCGGCGAGGCCATCCCGGAATAGCGCGACGTTGGGCGGTCAGACCGTCTCGTCGAGCAAACGCTGCCGAGCCAGCTCGAAGTCCGGCTGCAACTCCGGCGACAGCCATATCGCCTGCCCCGACCTGATTTGGGGCGCGATATCCGTGAGGTCCAAGGTGATCGTTTCGCTGTTGCCGAACGCGAACGGCGAGAGGAATGCGGCGATGTGGCGAGGCTCGACAACGTCCAGCATGACTGACCCCCCGACTTGTCGCTGTGGCCCGTCTCCACTCGGCGGGAGTTCAGCGCGTCTCGGCAAGAGTGCAACAATTCGCCGAAAACGGCGAGACTGGCCATTGGTCTAGCTTGTGCGGCTTGTGCGAGCCTGTCGCGGCGGTGGGCTCAGAGCTGCTCAAGCCGCTTGCGGTCTTCCTCGGGTAGCGCGGCGAGCCAGGTTTCGTCCTGGTCCGGCTCGGGCAGCATGTGGCCGAACTCGGCCATCGCGCGCGGCGGCAGCTCGCTGAGGTAGATCCAAATCGCGTAGCGCGGCACGCCGAGGATCTCGCTGACCTTGGGCAGAAGAGCCCGGATAATCGCCCCTCGCTCGACTGCGCTGCGGCCGGCCCGAATGTGACCCTGGATCACGCAATGCGGGCCCTCGAGCACCTTGCCGGCGATGTAGCAATCATCCTGGTGGGTGCCGCGGAAGATCACCTGCGTGAACTGGCGCCGGCCGCCCGTGACATCGGCGTGGATGTCGGTGATGCATTCGGCGAGCGCCGCCTTGCTGGTCGGCCCGAGCAGGCCCTCGGGCGCGCGGCAGATGTAGGTCGGCACGTCGTTCTCTCCTCAGAGCATCAGAAGGCTGGTGAGCGCCTGTCGGCAGCGTCGGCTCAAATTGACCTCGCCGCGCCCCACGCTTATCTCGGGCATCCGCCGTCCAAGTGAAGCCCGTTAGTTGAAGCCCATGGCCCGCCGACCGATCCTCGTCATTCCCGATGCCAAGCTGCGCCAGACCGCCGAGCCCATCATCCACGTCGACGACGAGGTGCGCGGGCTCGTCGAGGACATGTTCGAGACGATGTACAAGGCGCCGGGCATCGGCCTCGCCGCGCCGCAGATCGGTGTGCTGCGCCGCGTCGTCGTGCTCGACGTCGCCAAGCGTCGCGACGAGGACGCGACCGCCGACCCGATGGTGCTGATCAACCCCGAGATCACCTACGAATCGGAAGAGACCGCGGTCCACGAGGAGGGCTGCCTGTCGATTCCCGATTACTACGAGGACGTCGAGCGCCCTGCCGTGATCCGCGTCGACTTCCTCGACCGCGACGGCAAGCCCAGGTCGATCGAGGCGGAAGGCATCCTTGCCGTCTGCATCCAGCACGAGATCGATCATCTCAACGGCGTGCTCTTCATCGACTATCTGTCGCGGCTCAAGCGCAACCGCGTGATCAAGAAATTCGAGAAGGCGGCGCGCGAGACGCAGGACGTCTAGCGCCGTCACTGTCGCCGGAGGCATAACTTGCGGATCGCCTTCCTCGGCACGCCCGCCTTCGCGCTGCCGACGCTCTCGGCGCTGCATGAAGCCGGCCACGACATCGTCGCCGTGTACACGCGCGCGCCGAAGCCGGCTGGGCGCCGCGGCCTGACGCTGACGCCCTCGCCCGTCCATGCGCGTGCCGACGAACTAGGGCTTGCGGTCGCGACCCCTCGCACCCTGCGCGACGCGGCCGAGGCGGCGCGTTTCGCCGCGCTCGATCTCGAGGCGGCGGTGGTCGTCGGTTACGGGCTGCTTCTGCCGCTGCCGATCCTGCAGGCGCCGCGGCACGGCTGCTTCAACCTGCACCCTTCGCTGCTGCCGCGCTGGCGCGGCGCCGCGCCGATCCAGCGCCCGATCATCGCCGGCGACACCGAGACGGCGGCGGCGATCATGCGCATGGAGGAGGGCCTCGACACCGGCCCGATCGCGCTGGAGCAACGCGTTCCGATCCCGCCCGAGGCGACGGCTGGCGACATGCACGACACGCTCGCGGAGGCCGGCGCGGCGCTGATGGTGTGGGCGCTGGCGCAACTCGCCGATGGCACGCTGGGCTTGCGCCCGCAGGCGGAAGAGGGAGTGGTCTATGCCGCCAAGATCGACAAGGCCGAGGCGCGCATCGACTGGCGCGAGCCCGCCGCGCGCTTGCACGATCTCATCCGCGGCCTGTCGCCGTTTCCCGGCGCGTTCATCGAGCCCGACCTCGGCAAAGGGCCGGAGCGGCTGAAGATCCTCCGCGCGGCGCGCGTCGCGGGGACCGGCGAGCCCGGCACGGTGCTCGACGATCAGTTGACCATCGCGTGTGGCGAGGGCGCGGTGCGGGTGCTCGAGGTACAGCGCGCGGGCAAGGCGCCAATGAGTGCGGATGCGTTCCTGCGGGGAACAAAGTTGGCGCCGGGCACGCGGCTCTAGAGGCTTACAGCCCGCCCATCTCGCACACGAACGCCCATTCTGCGTCCGTCACCGGCTGGACGGACAGCCGCGAGTTGGCGACCAGCATCATCTTGGCGAGCTTCGGCTCGGCCTTGATCGCGACGAGCGTCACCGGCTTCGGCACGGGCTTCACCGCGCGGACGTCGACCATGCCGAACTTGCCGCTCTCGTCCGAGGGGTCGGGGTAATAAAGCCTCGTCACCGCGACGATGCCGACGATCTCCTTGCCCTCGTTCGAATGGTAGAAGAACGCCTCGTCGCCGAGCGCCATCGTCATCAGGTTCTTCTTGGCGACGTGGTTGCGCACGCCATTCCAATGCGTGCCCTTCTTGCCCGCTTTGACCATCTGCTGCCAGGACCACGAATCCGGCTCGCTCTTCACCAGCCAATGCGCCATGGCGCCCCCCTTTATGCATCCGGCCGCGCGGGCCGCGCGAGCAGCGCGTCGATCATCGCGTCGACGGTGGCGCGGCCGGTCAGCACGGCGTCGACCGCCTGGGCGATCGGCATCTCGATTCCGTCCTTCTGCGCCAGCTCGCAGAGGATCGCGCAGGTCATCGCGCCCTCGACGGTGCCGATCTTCGCTTTCGCCGTCTCGATGGCCATGCCCTCGCCGAGCGCGCGGCCGAACGAGAAGTTGCGCGACTGCGTCGAGCCGCAGGTGAGCACGAGATCGCCGAGTCCCGACAGCCCGGTGAGCGTGCCCGGCCGCGCCCCGTTGGCCATCCCGAAGCGCGACAGCTCGGCGAAGCCGCGCGCAATCAGGGCCGCGCCTGCGCTTGCGCCGAAGCCCTTGCCGGCTGCGATGCCGCAGGCGATCGCCAGCACGTTCTTCGTCGCCCCGCCGATCTCGACGCCGCGCAGATCATTCGAATGGTAGAGCCGGAACCAGGGTGCGGAGAGCGCCATGGAGAGCGTTTTGGCGCGCGCATTGTCCTGCGCGGCGAGGGTGACCGCGGTCGGCATGCCGCGCGCGACGTCCTCGGCGAAGCTGGGGCCGGAGAGCACGGCCGGCGGGTGGCCCGGCAACACGTCCTCGATCACCTCGCTCATATAGCGGCCGGTGTTGCGCTCGATGCCCTTCGCGCAGGCGATGACGGGGGTGCCCGCCGCGAGATGCGGGCGGGCGCGCTCGGCCATCTGGCGGAGCGATTGCGCGGGCACGGCGAGCAGCACGATCTCCGCCTCGGCCGCGGCGGCGAGGTCGTTGGTCGGCGCGACGCCGGGCACCAGCGGGATGCCGGGCAGCCGGCGCGCGTTGACGCCGGTCGCCGCCATCTCGGCGACGTGGCTTGGCTCGCGGCCCCAAAGCGTCGTCTCGGCGCCCGCCCGGGCGGCGAGGTTGGCCAGCGCCGTGCCCCAGGCGCCGGCTCCGAGAACCGCGATGCGGCGCATGGCCGGACTCCAGCGAAATCAGGAGGATGGTGATGCGACGTTTCGGCAGGGATGTCGAGCCAGGCGTCAAAGCCGATGCGGCGAATCACACACCGCTGGGTGGCTGGAAACGATTGACGTGTCGGTCTGTTTGTTATTTAGTCAATTAGCTAAATAGTGAGGCGTAAATGGCGATCCCGGCCCCGCTGACGGTGTACTACAACACGAAGTGCCCGGTCTGTGACGCCGGCATCGATTTTCAGCGTAACCGTCTCGTCCAAGCGGCACGCGCCGGAGCGATCAGCTTTCGCGACATCAACGTCGAGCCCGATGCGCTGCAACCCTACGCCGCGACCTTGAACGATGTGCGGCGCCGCCTCCACGCTGTCGATGGCGACGGCACGCTCCACGTCGGCATCGACTGCGCCGCGGCCATCTGGCGGCGGACGCCGGGCGACGGATGGCTCGCCTGGCTCGTTGAACGCCCGATCGTGCATCCGCTCGCGGCGCTCTGCTACGATCGGTTTGCCGATCTGCTCTACGCCTGGAACCGCCGCAGAGGCCGCTGGTAGCAGCTCTGGCCCTACGCCTTCCCGTGGTGCGCGGCTTCCGCGTTTGCATCGAGCGGCCAGCGCGGCCGCGCGGCGAAGGTCATATCGTCGACTAGGTTCATCGCCAGCCGCTCGATGCCGGCCCAGGCGATCATCGCGCCGTTGTCCGTGCAGAGCTTCGGCGGCGGGATGACCAGCGTGACGCCGGCCTCGCCGCAATAGCGCGCCATCGCGCGGCGCAGCGCGTCGTTGGCGGCGACGCCGCCGGCGGCGACGATGGCGGAGCAGGGGCCGATCTTCTCGCGGAACAGCCGCGTCGCCACGCGGATGCGGTCGATGATCATGTCGACGACGGCGGCCTGGAACGAGGCGCAGATGTCGTTGACGTCGGTCGCGGTCAGCGGCGCCGCCTTTTCGGCCTCGATCCGCACCGCGGTCTTGAGGCCGGAGAGCGAGAAGTCGGGCTTCGGTCGTCCCGCCATCGGCCGCGGGAAGGCGTAGCGCTCGGGGTTGCCCTCGGCCGCGTGGCGCTCGATCAGCGGGCCGCCGGGGTAGGGCAGGCCAAGGAGCTTGGCCACCTTGTCGAAGGCCTCGCCCACCGCGTCGTCGACGGTGGCGCCGAGCCTCACGTAATCGCCGACGCCGCGCACCGCGACGAGCTGCGTGTGGCCGCCCGAAACGAGCAGCAGCAGATAGGGGAAGGCGACGCCGTCGGTCAGCCGCGGCGTCAGCGCGTGCGCCTCCAGGTGGTTCACGGCCACGAACGGCTTGCGCAGCGCCAGCGCCATCGCCTTGCCGGCGGTGAGGCCGACCAGCACCCCGCCGATCAGCCCCGGGCCGGCCGCCGCGGCGACGGCGTCGATGTCCTTCATCTTCATGCCGGCAGTCGCGACGGCGCGGGCGATGAGACGATCGAGCACCTCGACATGGGCGCGTGCGGCGATCTCCGGCACCACGCCGCCGTAGGCCGCGTGCTGCTTGATCTGGCTCATGATCTCGTTGGAGAGGATCTCGCCCGACCCGTCCGGCTTGCGCTCGACGATCGCCGCCGAGGTCTCGTCGCAGGTCGTCTCAATCCCCAATACGCGCATCGCCGGCTCCAGTTGCGCGCCAACCATGGGCGAGAGAGGCGGCGGTGCCTAGTGGAATCTGGTCAGGCGTCCGTGAACTGGCCCGGCTTTTCCTCGATCCGCTGCAGGATGCGATTCGTCGCGTCGAGCACCACCACCGAGGCCTGTACCAGGTGGTCGACCAGCTCGAAGCCCATGACGATGATCTGCTCGCCCTCGCCGATCAGATGGGCGGCGGCGCCTTTCATGCAGATGGCGTGCGAGCCGCGGGCGCCGGCGATCGTGTAGGTCTCAAGCCGCGCACCGGACGTGTTGGACACGACCAGCACCTTCTCGCCCGGCCACAGCCCGACGGCGTCGAGCAGGTCCTCGTCGATGGTGATCGACCCGACATAGGCAAGGTTGGCCTCGGTCACGATGGCATTGTGCAGCTTCGAGCGCATGACCCAGCGCATGCATCGGTCCCC
This sequence comes from Beijerinckiaceae bacterium, assembly GCA_965277735.1. Classification (GTDB taxonomy): domain Bacteria; phylum Pseudomonadota; class Alphaproteobacteria; order Rhizobiales; family Beijerinckiaceae; genus RH-AL1. Next base: position 243,731 of record CBDIDO010000002.1, on the reverse strand, counting down.
TTGTTTCCGCGCGCCCTATATCCGGCGCGGTGCTGCGAGGGAAGGTTGCTGAGGACAGAACTGGATCAGTTGCTGAAATCGATGCTGCAGTGCGGGCACACGGAAGGGGTCAGCGTGCTCGCGACCCTCTCGTGCGGAAGCGGCTCGCCGCAATAGACGCAGGCTCCATGCTCCATCCGATAGCGCTCGAGCCGTGCCATCCGCGAGTCCATCGCGTCTGAGGCAAAGTCGCCACGATCGGGATCGGGCAGAATGAACTTGAAATACAACGCCGCTGCGAAAGCGAAGCAGAACACTGTGATGATTTGCCAGTTCGGCATGGAGGTCGTCTGATGAAGCGTCTTCCACAGTGAACACGAAGACCTTAACGAGACGGCCAATCAAGGCACCGGCTGAAGACCGCATCGAGGGGCTGCGGTGCCGACCGTCAGTCAATTGCGCGCGGCACCAGCGCTGACCCAGGGCGCCCGACCGAAAAACGGGTGTTGGCGACCGCCTCGACCGCCCGGAATCGCGGGAAAGGCGGTTCTCTTCGGCCCCAAAAGGCCTTAGAACGGGGCGGATATCCGGCGCTTGCGCGCCACAGCGGGTGCGATGACGAAGTTCGAGGAGCAGCGACGGGACGAGGCGACGGCCAGCCGGGCGGGTCACCGCAAGGTCTTCGTCAAATCCTACGGCTGCCAGATGAACGTCTATGACGCGCAGCGGATGGGCGATCTCCTCGGCGACGGCGGCTATGCCGAGACCGCGCAGGTCGAGGAGGCCGACCTCGTCGTCCTCAACACCTGCCATATCCGCGAGCGGGCGACAGAAAAGATCTTCTCCGAGCTGGGCAAGCTGCGCCTGATGAAGGCGGAGCGCGCCGCGGCGGGACGCGAGACCAAGATCGTCGTCGCCGGCTGCGTCGCCCAGGCCGAGGGCGGCGAGATCCTGCGCCGCGAGCGCGCCGTCGACGTCGTCGTCGGCCCGCAGAGCTACCACCGCTTGCCGGAGATGCTGGCGCGGGCGGGGCAGGGCGAGCGGGTGGTCGACACCGAGTTCGAGCTCGAGGACAAGTTCGCCCGCCTGCCACGGCCGCGTGCGACGGGGCCGTCGGCCTTCCTGACGATCCAGGAAGGCTGCGACAAGTTCTGCACCTTCTGCGTCGTGCCCTACACGCGGGGGCCGGAGCTGTCGCGGCCGTTCGCCGCGATCGTCGCCGAAGCGCGCGCGCTCGCCGAGGCGGGGGTGCGCGAGATCACGCTGCTCGGCCAGAACGTCAACGGCTACCATGGCGAAGACGAACAGGGCCGCACCGCCGGGCTCGCCGCGCTCTGCCGGCGCCTCGCTGCGATCCCGGGCCTGGACCGGCTGCGCTACACGACGAGCCACCCCAACGATCTCGACGACGACCTCGTCGCCGCGCATCGCGACCTGCCGGCGCTGATGCCGTTCCTGCACCTCCCGGTGCAGTCGGGCTCGGACCGCATCCTGAAGGCGATGAACCGCAAGCACACGGCGGCGCATTACCTCGACCTCGTCACCAAGTTGCGCGCGGCGCGGCCCGACCTCGCGCTCTCGTCCGACTTCATCGTCGGCTTCCCCGGCGAGACCGAAGCCGATTTCGCGGGGACGCTCGAGCTGATCCGCGCCGTCGGCTTCGCCTCGACCTTCTCGTTCAAATACTCGCCGCGCCCGGGCACGCCCGGCGCCGACATGCCCGACCAGGTGCCCGAGGCCGTGATGCGCGAGCGTCTCGCCCGCCTCCAGACGGTGGTCGAGGCGCAGCGGCAAGCGTTCAACGCGGCGACGGTCGGGCGCACGCTCGACGTGCTGCTCGAGCGCCCCGGTCGCCACCCGGGTCAGCTCACCGGCAAGACGCCCTACCTGCAGCAGGTGCAGGTCGAGGGCGCGCCGCATCATGTCGGGACGATCGTGCCGGTGACAATCGACGCGACCGCCCCCAATTCCCTGTTCGGAACTTTGGCCGACCATCCCGCGAGGTCCGTGGCTTGAAATCACCCAACCGCGCTGTCCCATCCCTGGCGAACTCGGCGCCGACGACCCTGCCCGGCACCCAGCCGGGCGAGCTGACGATCTCGTTCCCGGACAACCGGCACGCCTCGGCGCTGTTCGGCCAGTACGACCAGAACCTCGCGCGGATCGAGCGCAGCCTCGGCGTCGTCTGCCATGCCCTCGGCAACCAGGCGACGATCAAGGGTGCGCCCGAGGCCTGCGAGCGCGCGCGCCGTGTGCTGCAGACGCTCTACGATCGCATCAAGCTCGGCCAGCCGATCTCGATGGGCGACATCGACGGCGCGATCCAGGAAGGGCTGCTGCAGGGCGTGCTGTTCCCGGCCACCGCCGAAGCGGGCTCTGAAAAGACGCCGTTCGAGCAGATCGCGACGCGCAAGCGCGGCCCCGTCCGGGCGCGCAACGCCGCGCAGAACGTCTACCTGCGGGCGCTGAAGAAGCACGAGTTGGTCTTCGCCGAGGGCCCGGCCGGCACCGGCAAGACGTGGCTCGCCGTCGGCTACGCCGTCGCACTGCTGGAGCAGGGCGTTGTCGAGCGGCTCATCCTGTCGCGGCCGGCCGTCGAAGCTGGCGAGCGGCTCGGCTTCCTCCCCGGCGACATGCGCGACAAGGTCGACCCCTATCTGCGGCCGATCTTCGATGCGTTGAACGATTTCATGGACCCGCGCCTCGTCGAGCGCGGCATGCAGACCGGCATGATCGAGGTCGCGCCGCTCGCTTTCATGCGCGGGCGCACGCTGTCGAACGCCTGCGTGCTGCTCGACGAAGCGCAGAACGCCGCCTCGATGCAGATGAAGATGTTCCTCACCCGTCTTGGTGAGAACTCGCGGATGATCATCACCGGCGATCCGACGCAGATCGATCTGCCGCATGGGCAGCGATCGGGCCTTTCCGAGGCGATCTCGCTGCTCTCGGGGCTGGAAGGCATCGGCCACGTCGTCTTCAAGGAAGGCGATGTCGTGCGCCACGATCTGGTCCGGCGTATCGTCGGCGCCTACGAAGGCGCGACACGCCGCGCTCAAGAGCTCGCCGGCGCCGATTTTTCCGCAGGGGGTGGGAAACCAACCTGACCATGACGCTCGCGATCGACATTGCGGTCGAGCACGAAGCCTGGAACGCGCTTGGCGACCTCGACGCGCGCGTGCGCAGTGCGGTCGACGCCGCTGTTGCCGCCAGCGGTGCAGAGGTTCCAGCCGATGCCGAGCTGTCGCTCGTGCTGTGCGACGACGCGTTCATCCGCGACCTCAACCAGCGCTGGCGCGGCAAGGACAAGGCGACGAACGTGCTCTCCTTCCCGGCCGCGGATCCCGCGATGCTCGGCGACATCGTTGTCGCCTACGAGACCTGCGTGCGTGAGGCGGAGGACGAGGGCCGCCCGCTCGCCGACCATCTCTCGCATATGATCGTGCACGGCGTTTTCCATCTCGTGGGATTCGATCACGAGGACGACGCCGATGCCGAGGAGATGGAGCAGCGCGAGGCGCAAGCGCTGGCGCGGCTCGGCATCGCTTCGCCCTATGCCGCGGAGGCCGCGTCATGAGCGACCCCGCGCTCGCCCGCGACGAGCCCGAAGAGGAGCCGCAGAGTCCGGCGCAAGGCCCCGGTCTCTTCGATCGCCTGCGCGCGGCCTTCGGCCTCGGCAACGCGTCGATCCGCGACGACATCCAGGACGCGCTCGAGGACACGTCCGCGCAGGCCGACTTCTCCGCGCAAGAGCGGCTGATGATGAAGAACGTGCTCGCCCTGCACGAGGTCAGGGTCGAGGACGTGATGGTGCCGCGCGCCGACATCTTCTCCGTCTCGCTGACGATGACGCTCGTCGAGGTGCTGGCGATGTTCCGCACCGCCGGGCATTCGCGGCTGCCGGTTTATGGCGCGACGCTCGATGACCCGCGCGGCATGATCCACGTGCGCGACCTCGTCGACTACATCGCCGCCGCCGAGGAGCCGATGCCGCGTGAGGCGATCGCCCCGGTCGCGACCGAAGGGCCGGAGGCGGCGCCGGAGAAGATGGTGCGCTCGCTCGGCGCGCTCGACCTGACGCTGCCGCTGTCGGCGGCGAAGATCCTGCGCCCCGTACTGTTCGTGCCGCCGTCGATGCCGGCGCTCGATCTGCTCGTGAAGATGCAGGCGACGCGCACGCATATGGCCCTGGTGATCGACGAATATGGCGGCACAGAAGGTTTGGCGTCCATCGAAGACATCGTCGAGATGATCGTCGGTGACATCGAGGACGAGCACGACGAGGCCGACGAGCCGAGCGTGGTGAAAGGCGACGACGGCAGCTACCTCGTCGACGCCCGCGCGCCACTCGACGAGCTGTCGGAGACGCTCGAGACCGACCTTGAGTCGATGAGCGATGCCGAGGATGTCGAGACCGTCGGTGGCCTCGTCACCGCGCTCGCCGGTCATGTGCCGGTGCGCGGCGAGATCGTCGTCGAGGGCGGCCTCGAGTTCGAGGTGCTCGACGCCGACCCGCGGCGGGTCAAGCGCCTCAAGATCTATCGCAGCCCCGGCGTCGCGCCGTCGAGCGGGGACGCCGCGAGCTGATCGAGGCGCCGGCGCGCCGAATCTGCTAGGTGCCACCGGCGTCGAATTCGACCCGCGGCCTGGAATCCTGGATGCTCACTTCCCTCGCCGACACGGTCGTCCGCTCGCGCGGCTGGCGGCGCTGGCTCATCGCGTTCGCGGCAGGCGCGTTCGGCGCGCTGGCGCTGGCGCCGGTCTCGCTCGGCCCGGCGCTGATCGTCACGATGGTCGTCGCGGTCTGGCTCGTCGACGGCTCGGCCAGCGAGGAGGCTGGCTCCCGGCCGCGCCTCCGCGCACTGCGTCGCGCGTTCGGCGCCGGCTGGTGGCTCGGCTTCGGCTATTTCGTCGCCGGTTTCTGGTGGCTGTCGGCCGCTTTCCTCATCGATCCCGACTTCACCTGGGCCTTGCCGTTCGGCGTGCTCGGGCTGCCCGCCCTGCTGGCGCTGTTCTTCGGCGTCGGGTTCGCGCTCGCGCGGCTTCTATGGAGGCCTGGCCCAGGGCGCGTCCTCGCGCTCGCGCTTGGCCTTTCCGCGGCCGAGGCGGCGCGCGGGCATCTCTTCACCGGCTTTCCCTGGAATCCGCTGGGCATGGGGCTCGGCGGCAACCTCGTCACCGCGCAGGCGGCCGCGCTCGTCGGGCTCGACGGGCTCACGCTGCTCACGATCGCGCTGTTCGCCGCGCCGGCGACGCTCGCCGATCGCAACGCCGGCCGGCGGGAGTGGCGCCCCACGCTGGTCGCGCTCGCAGCCGCAAGCGCGATCCTCGCCTACGGCGGCCTGCGCCTGTGGCAGGCGCCGCCGCCGGTACAGAGCGACGCGATCGTGCGCATCGTGCAGCCCGGCCTGCGTCCGGACAGCGAGTTCTCGCCGGAGAACCGCGACCGCATCGTCGACCATTACATCGCGCTCTCGCAGACCGACGACACCGCCAAGCACATCGGGCTCGATGACGTCACCATGCTGGTCTGGCCCGAGTCGGCCTTTCCCTTCATCCTGCAGCGCGACCCCTACGAGCTCGCCAAGATCGGCGGCATGCTGCCGGCGCGCACGCATCTCGTCACCGGCGCCGCGCGCGAGGTGGACGTGCCGGCCCTCGACGGTCATCGACCCCACAGCGATTATTACAACGCGATCCTCGTGATGGCGCGTGGCGGCGCCATCGTCGGCAGCTACGACAAGTTGCATCTCGTCCCGTTCGGCGAGTACCTGCCGTTCGATTCGCTGCTGCGCTCGATCGGGCTGCGCAACTTTGTCGCCATCCCGGGCGGCTTCGAGTTCGGCGACACGCGCCACGCGCTCGACGTGCCCGGCATGCCGCCGGCGTCGCCGCTGATCTGCTACGAGGCGATCTTTCCAGGCGAGGTGGACGTAACCGCGAGCCCGCGCCCGGCGTATTTTTTGAATATAACGAATGATGGCTGGTTCGGCCGGACCAGCGGTCCCTACCAGCATTTCGCGCAGGCCCGGCTGCGCACGATCGAGGAAGGACTGCCCATGGTCCGAGGCGCGGCCACCGGAATCTCGGCGATCATCGACCCGTACGGGCGCGTTCTGGAGGCGTTGCCGCTTGGTCCAGAAGGCATCATCGACGCGCGGCTTCCCGGGTCGATAGCACCCCCACCCTTCGCGCGTTTCAGCCTGTGGTTGTCGTCACTGGGCTGGGTTTCTACCTTATTGTTTTATATGCGATTTCTATAGTCTATCATTAGAACAAATTGTCTCGCTGCCATTGTTTTGCCGCAAAAAAAGCTCGATTAGCAGTTGCTTTCCGCTCGCTTTGCCATGTGAAGGCATACAGGATGAAGAGGCGAAACGACCCTTGGATCAAAGGCTCATAGGCGTGAAAAAGGTACCCAACCCGATCGACAAGCATGTCGGTAGCCGAGTGCGAATGCGCCGCGTCCTCTTGGGAATGAGCCAGGAAAAGCTCGGGGAAGCGCTCAACCTTACCTTTCAGCAGGTGCAGAAGTACGAAAAGGGCACCAACCGCATCGGTGCCAGCCGGCTGCAGCAGATCTCGAAGACGCTGAACGTCCCGCCGGCTTATTTCTTCGACGGCGCCCCGTCCTTCGACGGCAGCGCGGACGGCATGTCCCATTCGGCCGCTGCCGAGGAGGGATCGGCCTATGTCGTTGATTTCCTGTCGACGACGGAAGGTTTGCACCTCAACCGAGCCTTCGCCCGCATCCAGGATCCGAAGGTCCGCAAGCGCATCGTCGATCTCGTGACGACGCTGGCGGGCGATGATGAGGCACCCTCCCCGCAAGGGTAGCGTTTCCCCCCCGGCAGAATTGCTTTACACGAGGCGCAGGCGAAGCGGCCGGCGGCAAGACCGGCGTTCTATCGCCGCGGAGGTGCCTTGCTCGCGACGGAACGAACCGAACTCGACAGCCTGCTCGTTGCCGTCGCCGAGGCAGACAGGGCTGCGTTCCGGCGCCTCTACGACCTCACCGCCCCGAAACTTTTGGCGACGATCCTCCGTATCGTGAGGGTCAGGTCGACGGCGGAAGAAGTCTTGCAGGATGTCTACTTACGCATATGGCAGAACGCGGGGAGCTATTCGCCCGATACCTCGCCTGCCCGCGTCTGGATGAATTCGATCGCACGTAACCGTGCGATCGACGTCGTCCGGCAGAAGACTCCTGCGTCCGCGTCGAGCCTCGACGACGGCACGGATTGGTTCGAGCGCATCGCAGAGGATCGGGATCGGGAGGCGGACATGGTCGACGTCGCCTCGCTGCGCCGCTGCCTCGGCACGATCGATACGCAAGCTCGTGATTGCGTGCTGGCCGCCTATTACGAAGGCTACTCGCGCGAAGAGCTTGCCCAGCGCTACGAGCGGCCGGTCAACACGATCAAGACATGGCTGCACCGCAGCCTCGCGTCGCTGCGCGCCTGCCTCGACGAGGATGGGCGATGAGCATCGCCGACACGCCGCGCGACAACGATCTCAATGCGGCCGAATACGTGCTCGGCACGCTCGACGCGACTGAGCGCGCCGCCTTCGAGCAGCAGATGCGCGTCGATGCCGCGGCGCTGCGCGCCGTCGACGGCTGGGAATATCGCTTCGCTGGCCTTGCCGGCCGGCTCGAGCCGGTTACGCCCTCGGCGACGGTGTGGGAGCGCATCGAGCGCGCGCTCACCGGTACTGTCGAGGCGCGGCCGGGCTTCACGGTGATCGACGGCGGCGCGCCCCGCGTCGACGGCGCTGGTCTGGCGGTCTCGCGGGGCCGCTGGCGCGCCGCGGCCTTGTCCTTTGGCGCGCTCGCCGCAGCTCTTGCCGTGTTCGTGATTGCCAACCTGTCGCAGCCGAGCGTCGCGCCGGTGGCGCCCGGCGAGCGCTATATCGCGGCCGTCAATCGCGGCGGCGACCAGCCGGCCCTGATCGTCAGGGTCGACCTTGCGACGCGCCAGATCCTCGTCATGCCCGTCGCCGCCGAGGCGCCGGCCGGGCGTAGCCTCGAGCTCTGGTACATCGGCGACGACAAGCCGCCGCGCCCGATCGGGTTGGTCGACAAGTCACCGGCGACGATGCCGATCCCGACCGGTGCCGCCGGCGCGGGCGCGACCTTCGCCATCTCGGTCGAGCCGCCGGGCGGCTCGACGACGGGCGCCCCGACCGGGCCGGTCGTCTATTCCGGGAAGCTGATCAAGGAATAGGCGGGCAACGGCCGCCACGCCTGGCGGGGTTGCTCCAGCCGCCGCCGCGCGCGAAGCTGGCCGCTCTCAGCGATTCCCTGCAACACTTCCGGGCGGACCCGAGCCTTTGACCGCAGCCACCGACCGCTTCGCTCCGCGCCCGACGCTCGACGCCAGCCCCGAGCGAACCCAGGCCCAGACGAATGTGCCCGAGCTCACTGTCGGCGAGCTGTCGGGGGCGTTGAAGCGGACGATCGAGGATCGCTTCGGCTTCGTGCGCGTGCGCGGCGAGATCTCGAACTATCGCGGCCCGCACGCGTCCGGCCACGCCTATTTCAGCCTCAAGGACGATAGCGCGCGCATCGACGCGGTCGTGTGGCGCACCGCATTCCAGCGTCTGAAGGTGAAGCCGCAGGAGGGCCTCGAGGTCGTCGCGACCGGCCGCATCACGACGTTCCCGGGCAAATCGACCTACCAGATCGTCATCGATGCGATCGAGCCGGCCGGCGTCGGCGCGCTGATGGCGCTGGTCGAGGCGCGGCGCAAGGCGCTCGCAGCGGAGGGCCTGTTCGACGAGGAGCGCAAGCGCCCGATCCCGTTCCTGCCGGAGACCATCGGCGTCATCACGTCGCCGACGGGCGCCGTCATCCGCGACATCCTGCACCGCCTCGCCGACCGCTTTCCGCGCCGCGTGCTGGTCTGGCCGGTGCGCGTGCAGGGCGACACCGCGGCGGGCGAGGTCGCGGCGGCGATCGCCGGGTTCAACGCGCTCTCGCCGCTTGGTGCGACCCTAAGGCCCGACGTCCTGATCGTCGCACGCGGCGGCGGCTCGCTCGAGGATCTCTGGGCCTTCAACGAGGAGGTGGTCGTGCGCGCGGCGGCGGCGAGCACGATCCCGCTCATCAGCGCGGTCGGTCACGAGACGGACTGGACACTGATCGACCACGCGGCGGACCTGCGCGCGCCGACCCCCTCAGGAGCGGCCGAGAAGGCCGTGCCGGTGCGCCGCGATCTCGTGCTGCAAACGACCGAGCTCGGCCGGCGCCACGCGGCGGTGATGCTCCGGCTCGTCGAGCGACGACGCGCCGACGTGCGCGCCCTATCGCGGGCGTTGCCCGCGGCAGAGACGGTTACGGCGGTTCCCCGCCAGCGCCTCGATCGCGCCGAAGGGCGGCTGGCCAGCGCGCTCAACGGTGCGCGGGATCGGCGGCATCTCGATCTCGCCAAGCTCGCGCAGCGCCTCTCGCAGCAGGCGCCGCGCGCCAAGCTGGCGCGACTCCGGCAGCAGCTCGCTGCCTGCGAGCAGAAGCTCGTCTTCAACGTCGAGCGCACGCGCGACCGCCGCGCGACGACGCTGAAGCACCAGGGCCAGAGGCTCGCCGGCGCGGCGATCGGCATCGAGCGCAATCTCGTTGCCGCCGGCGAGCGGCGCACGCGGGTTGCCGACGCGCTGGCGCGGACCTGGGCGACGAGTGCGACGCGACGGCGCGATCACGTCGCGCGCCTGGGCAAGCTGCTCGACACGCTCGGCTATCGCAACGTGCTTGCGCGCGGCTACGCGCTGGTGCGGGATGCCAACGGCCATCCCGTCCGCTCGACTGCCGACATCGAGGCCAATGCCGTGCTCGACATCGAATTGGCCGACGGTCATATTGAGGCCTTGGCTGCCCCGCGCCGCTCGTCGCCGCGCCGGCCGCGCCCCAAGGCGGAGCAGGGCACGCTTTTTTAGCTAGGCGCCTGGTTTCGCGAGAGTTGGACTTCGAGAGAGATGAACCGCGTTCAACGCCCGCCGACACCCGATAGCGAGGCCGTGCTCGAGTATCTCGACGGCGACTTCAAGATCGTCAGCCCGGGCGCCTACGTGCGGTGTGCGGCCACCGGCGTGCCGATCCCGGTCGAAGAGATCAAGTACTGGAACGTGGACCTCCAGGAGGCCTACGCCGGACCCGAGGCGAAGCTGCTCCGCCTCGGGATCAAGCGCTAGACAGAAAGCTCAGCGCGGCGCGCGCTTGGCGAGGATGCGCTGCAGCGTACGCCGATGCATGTTCAGCCGCCGCGCCGTCTCCGACACGTTGCGTCCGCATAGCTCGTAGATGCGCTGGATGTGCTCCCAGCGGACACGGTCGGCGGACATCGGGTTCTCGGGCAGTTCCGCCTTGTCGTGCTGCGTCGCCATCAGCGCGTTGAAGATCTCGTCGGCATCGGCCGGCTTGGCGAGATAATCGAAGGCGCCCAATTTCACGGCTGTCACCGCGGTGACGATGTTGCCGTAGCCGGTCAGAACGATCGCGCGTGCATCTGGCCGCCGCATCTTCAGCTCGGAAATGACGTCGAGCCCGTTGCCGTCGGCGAGGCGCATGTCGATGATGGCGAAGGCGGGCGCCGTATCGCCAATCGCCGCGAGGCCCTCCTGCACGCTGGACACGGCAGTGACCGCGAAGCCGCGGCTCTCCATCGCGCGCGCGAGGCGCTGGCAGAAGGCCCTGTCGTCGTCGACGATCAGCAGGCTCTTGTCGCCGATCGCGTCCATCTGCAGCATGGCGGGGTCGGCCGCGGGGCGGCCGGTCTCAATGCTCTCCAACATCAGTAGAACCTCCAGGAGTCGACGCCTTCGTCGAGCTGGACGGCTCGACCGTTTGGTTTGAACAACGCGCTCGCCGCGTGACCGTTCTCAAACTCGGACCGCTGCCAGAGGATGGTGACGCGGGCGCCTTTGGCGGGGGACGCCGCGTTCACCATGGAGACGCCGGCCCCCGATCGTTCGAGGAGCGTCTTGGCGATGAAGAGACCGAGACCGAGCCCGTCGGAGCCGGCGTCGCCCTTCGCGCGGCGATTTGCCTTGCGAGTCAGATAGGGTTCGCCGAGCTGCATCACAACGTCGGGCGCGAAGCCCGGGCCGTCGTCCTCGATGACGACCGCAACGATGGCCTCGGTCCAGCGGGCGATGATCCGCACCTCGGTGATGGCGAAATCGATAGCGTTCTCGATGAGATTGCCAAGGCCGTAGATGACTCCCGGGTTGCGCAGCGACTGGGGCTCCGTCCCTTCGCCTTCCTTGGCGACCGCGATCTTGACGCCGAAATCACGCTGCGGGTGCACAGCCTCCTCGATGAGATGGCCGAGCGTCAGCTCGCCGATGATGTGGCCGGGTTCGGTGCCGAGCGACGTCAGGGTGCCGAGGATCTTGCGGCATCGATCGAGCTCCTGCTTGAGCAGCGTGAGGTCCTCGCCGACCGGCCCGTCGGTTGGGAACTGCTTTTGCAGGTCGTTGACGACGAGCTTGATCGTCGCGAGCGGCGTGCCGAGCTCGTGCGCGGCGGCTGCGGCGAGGCCGTCGAGCTGACTCAGATGCTGCTCGCGCACCAGCACGAGCTCGGTGGCGGCCAGCGCGTCGGACAGGCGACGGGCCTCCTCCGCAATGCGCCAGGCATAGGCCGACGAGAACACCGCGCCGGACACGATCGCGCCCCAGATCCCCGCCTGGTAGAGCGGCGGCAGGTGCATTTCCTCCCCTGGGAACCAGGGCAGGGGGCGGTGAACCATCGTGAGGGTGGTCGCACACACGACCACGAGCAGGGTCAGCCAAGTCGTATAGGCCGCCGACAGCGACACCGCGGCAATCATGAGCGGCGCCAGAAACAGCATCGCGAACGGATTCTCGAGGCCGCCGGTCAGGTAGAGCAGCAGCGTAAGCTGCAGGAGGTCGTAGGCCATCAGCACGGACGCGGCACGATCGCGAAGCCGGTCGCTGTGCGCGAATCGGATGCGCAGACCGAGGTTGACCCAAACGGACGCGCCGACGACCATACAGCAGGCCATGAACGGCATATCGAAGCCGAGCACGAAACGGGTGGCAAGCACCGCTGCGAGCTGGCCGGAGATCGCCAGCCAGCGCAGGCGCACGAGCGTCGCGACGCGCGGGCGCCGTGAGCGGGCGCCGAGATCCAGCGGGCGGGTTGTGAGGTCGGTCAAGCACGGTCTCGAAGGGTTCGATTGCCTATCGCGCGAGCAGTCCAAACGGTTGCTCGCTTGATTGCCAAGCGGGCAAGTGCCGCAGGGTCAAGCTGTTACGCCCCCCCGCAAGGCGAATGCCGCGCAAGCTGCTCGGCGAGGCCGGCTGTTCTTGCCGTCGCGAGATGTGCGGCGTAACGACGCCACCCGCTAGCCATCTGATGACAAAACGTCAGCACAGAGGGGACGGCCGACTCTGCACTTTACTGTGGTTTTGCGATCGCACGACGCTGGTTGATCTGCGCCGCATTTTCACCACATGCCGAACGGGCGGCTTTCGCACTGCACAAATCCGGTCTATCCCTGCCGACCCGTGCGAGCCGGTGAGCTGGAGTGTCCATGAATCCGTTGTCCTACCAGGCCCACGAGCTTGCCTATCTGGCGCTGGCGCCCGCACGCGCCGCCTCCGAAATGGCGCGGTTTTGGGCACGCAACCCGATGAACCCGTTCGCCAAGACGCCGGTCGGCCGCACCATCCTCGCTTCCACCGAGATGTTCGAGCGCCTCACGCGCCGCTACGGCAAGCCGGCCTTCCGGCTCGAGTCGACGCAGATCGACGGCCGTCGGGTCGCGATCGAGGAGACGGTGGTTTGGCAGAAGCCGTTCTGCCGTCTGTTGCGCTTCAAACGGGATCTGCCCAGTGGCCAAGTTGCGCCGAAGCTGCTGATCGTGGCACCGATGTCGGGGCATTACGCGACGCTGCTGCGCGGCACCGTCGAGGCCTTCCTGCCGCATTACGACGTGTACATCACCGACTGGACCGACGCGCGGCTGGTGCCGAAGGCCGTCGCGCATTTCGACCTCGACGACTACATCGACTATCTCGTCGAGATGTGCGCCGCGCTGAAACGTGACGGCGCAGTGCTCCACACGCTCGGCGTCTGCCAGCCCTCGGTGCCGCTGATCGCCGCCGTGGCGCTGATGGAGGCGGCCGGCGATCCCAACGCGCCCACCACGATGACGCTGATGGGAGGTCCCGTCGACACGCGCCGCTCGCCGACCGCGGTCAACCAGCTCGCCGAGAAGCGCGGCAGCCAGTGGTTTCGCGAGAACTGCATCTTCCCGGTGCCGTACCCGTATCCGGGCTTCGGCCGCTTCGTGTACCCGGGCTTCCTGCAGCTCTCCGGCTTCATGGCGATGAACATCGACCGCCACGTCGACGCGCATGTCGAGATGTTCAACCACCTCGTCAAAGGCGACGGGGAGTCGGGCGAGAAGCAGCGCGAGTTCTACGACGAATATCTCGCCGTGATGGACCTTACCGCCGAATATTATCTGCAGACGATCGACACCGTGTTCGTCGAGCACCGGCTGCCGAAGGGGACGATGACGCACCGCGGCGAGCCGGTGGATCTGTCGAAGATCCGCAAGACCGGGCTCCTGACGGTCGAGGGCGAGAACGACGACATCTCCGGCATCGGCCAGACGCACGCCGCGCATGATCTCTGCTCAAACTTGCCGGCGGAGCGCAAGCAGCACCACCTGCAAAAGGACGTCGGTCATTACGGCGTTTTCAACGGCTCCCGCTTCCGGCGCGACATCGTCCCGACGATCGTCGATTTCAACGCGCGGATCGCCGCGAGCTGACGCTCAGTGCTCGCGGGCGCCTTCTGTCATGGCGGCGAGCACGCGCTCCAGAAGGGCCGCCAACCGCGGGTCGCCGTTGTCGCGCGCGAGAGTCGCGAGCTGCGCGATCATGTCGAGGACGTAGTTGCGCAACTCGTCGCGGGACGGATGTGAGGCGGCGAATTCGGCCATTGGTTGTCCTGGCTGTGACGTCAGGATACTTAAATATGCAACCTATGGTTTTATCAAGCTAGGGTTAATTTTTCGCTGAGTCTTCCCCCGCAAGCCGGCGTAGCACGGCCAGCCTGACTTTAAATGATGCACGTTTTGCGTGTAGAGCGCTCAGAGCGCGTCGATGCGCGACGGCTCGACCGCCCGGCGGCGCTCCGACTCATCTTCACGGGGGGCGTCCGGCGGGTTCCGCCCCATCTGCGCCACGGCAAGACCGAGCGCGTGGATGCCGGCCCGCAGGCCGCCGTCGTCCGCGTCGCCGCCCGTTCCAGGGGACGCGCGGAGCTGCTGCAGGGCCGCCTGCAGGGCATTGTTTTCGGCGCGAAGGCTGTCGAGCGTCTCCACCTGCGCCTTGTCGGTGTCGCGCGCGCGGCCGGCCAGCAGGCTGCGCTCGAGCGTGGCGTTCTTCTCGCGGTCGCGCGTATCGATGCCCGCGGACGCCAGCTCCTCTTCGAGGGCATGGATGCGCAGCCGCGCCTCCTCGAGCTCGTGTTGGAACGAGACCCCGCTCGATTCGTGGCGCGCCGAATGCGCCACGGCCGTCTCGAGCTTGCCGCGAAGCATCGACTCGCGCATCTCGCGAGCGTGGGTCGCATCGGCCAGGCGTGTCTCGAGCCCCGCCACGCGGGCCTCCAGCGACGCGACGAGCGCGCGCTTGGTGTCGCTCTCCTGGCGCAGCGTCGCATGAGCGTCGGCGTCGCTGCCGCGGCGGTCGCGCCAGCGCTCGACCAGAGCATGCGCATCGTGCAGCTCGACCTGCAGCGCCCCGACTTCCGCCGTGGCCGTGGCAAGCTCCTCGAGGAGGCGACGGATCTCACCCTCCTGCGACTTCTCGAGCTTGCGGAGCGCGGCGATCTGGTTGGACATCGCGGTCGCAGCGAGACTCTGGCGGCCGATCACCGCCATGTCGCGCGTCTTGCCGGCGCGGACCTTCTCGAGCGCCTGCTCTGATCGCATCCGCTCGATCGCAAATTCCGCCCGCAGCTGATCGCGCTCGGACAGGATCTCCTGCATCGAGAGCGGAACCTGCAGCTGCAGGCGCGCCCGGGTCAGTCGCAAAGCACGCCGCCAGACGATCGGGAGAAAGAGCAGCGCCGCGAGCGCGGTGACGACGCAGCCGAGCGCGAAATAAATTGCCTGTTCGATCACTTCGGGCGAGCCTGCGAGCGCCGTTTCAATCCAGGGTTCCTTATGCCATGGGCGCCGGCAAGGGGCAAAGCCGCCCCCTGGAAGGCCACTGGGCGCAAGGCGGTTGCCGAATGGGGCGGGACAGGCCATGGCTTGGCCCTTCACGGTTTCGTCGAGGGTATGTCCATCGATGCGTCGCCGCCGCTGGCTCATTGTCCTCGGCCTGCTCGTCCTGGTGGCCGGTGCGGCCGCCTGGCCGCTGCGCAGCACCCTGTTCAAGGAAGGGCGCCGCAACGCCGTCCCCGAGCCACTGGTCGAGACGGCCCATATCCCCGGCTACGACGTTCGCTATTGGGGCGATGAGCTGACGCCGGCCTTCGAGGGCTTCGTCACGAAGCTCTACGAAGAGATCAAGCAGAATTCAGAGCGCCATATCGGGCCGGATTTCCTGCGCGAGGCGAATTTCATCGCGATCTCCGGCGGCGGCGACAACGGCGCGCTCACGGCCGGCATCATGAAGGGCTGGACCGCGCGCGGCGATCGCCCGATCTTCGAAGCCGTCACCGGCGTGTCGACGGGCGCGCTCGCGGCGCCGTTCGTCTTTCTAGGACCGGCGCACGACAAGGATCTCGCCGACATCTATCTCAACAACGGCTCGAGCGATCTCTATACCAGCCGCGGCTTGTTCGGCCTGCTTGGCAACTCGCTCGAAAGCACTGCGCCGCTCGAGGCGCTGATCCGGCGTTACGCGACCGATGCGTTTCTCGACGAGATCGCCGCGCAATCGCGATTGGGGCGCCGCCTGCTAGTGGCGAGCACCAATCTCGACGCGCAGCGCCCGGTGATCTGGGACCTGACGGCGGTCGCGGCGAGCGGACGGCAGGACCGGCGCGATCTCTTCGTGAAGATCCTTCTCGCGTCGGCTGCCATTCCCGGCATCTTTCCGCCGGTCGCATTCCGCGTCCAGGCGGAGGACGGCAAGATCTACTCCGAGCTGCATGTCGACGGCGGCGTCACCGCGGAGGTGATCTTCGTGCCGCCGGAAGCGCAATTGTCGGAGCTCGAGAAGAAGATCTTCGGCAATGTCCGCAAGCGGACGCTGTGGATCATCCGCAACGGCAAGCTCGGGCCGGAATACGCGCCCTCGCACGACAAGATGTTCGCGCTCGCCTCGCGTGGCGTGCTGACGCTGGTGAAGTACCAGGTGTTGTCGAACCTGCACGTGCTCGCGCGCGAGATGCAGGTCGGGCAATCCGCGTTATACTATCAAGGCATCCCGCAGGCGTTCAACACGATCAAGCAGACGCAATTCGACCGCGGCTACGCCGCTGCGCTGTTTCGCTGCGGGGTCGAGGTCGGGCGCGCCGGCAAATGGGCGAGCGACGTGCCGACGACGCCGATCATGGTGTGGAGCGAGCCCGCGAAGCCACCGGGTGAAACCGAAGACCCCGTCGAGAAAGCCTGCCGCTCATGAGCATCGACCTCGCCGGTCGCGTCTACGACCATTCGTTCCGCATCGATCCGATCGTGCGCACGCTGCTCGATACGGATTTCTACAAGCTGCTCATGCTGCAGATGATCTGGAAGCTGAAGCCGACGACGCGCGTCGCCTTCGGGCTGAAGAACCGCACGACGAACGTCAAGCTCGCCGAGCAGATCGACAAGCACGAGCTGATGGCGCAGCTCGACCACGCCCGCACGCTGCGCTTCCAGCGAAACGAGCTGGTCTGGCTCGCCGGCAACACGTTCTACGGCAAGCGGCAGGTTTTCGAGCCGGGCTTCATCGATTTTCTCGCCTCGTTCCAGCTGCCCGACTACGAGCTCTCCGAGCGCGACGGCCAGCTCGAGCTGCGTTTCGACGGGCTGTGGACGCAGACCACGATGTGGGAGGTGCCCGCGCTCGCGATCATCAACGAGCTGCGTGCGCGCGACGCGATGCGCGCGATGAGCCGCTTCGAGCTGGACATCTTCTACGCCCGCGCGAAGGCGAAGCTGTGGGACAAGATCGAGCGGCTGCGTACGCTGGCGGAGAAGGGGCCGCTGCGCCTCGGCGACTTCGGCACAAGGCGCCGGCACGGCTTCCTGTGGCAGCGCTGGTGCGTCGCCGCGCTGCAGGAAGGCCTCGGCGCGAGCTTCACCGGCACCTCGAACGTCAAGCATGCGCTCGATCTCGGCTGCGAGGCGATCGGCACCAATGCGCACGAGCTGCCGATGGTGTTCGCCGCGCAGGCCGAGAGCGACGAGGCGCTCGCCGCCGCGCCGTTCGAGGTGCTGAAGGCTTGGTCGAAGCTCTACGCCGGCAATCTCCTCGTGCTGCTGCCGGACACGTTCGGCACCTCGAATTTCCTCGCCGCCGCGCCCGACTGGGCCGCTGATTGGACCGGCGCGCGCCCGGATTCGAAGCCACCGATCGAGGCCGCCGAGGAGCTCATCCAATGGTGGCGCGCGCGCGGGCGCGACCCGACCAAGAAGCTGGTGGTGCTGTCGGATGCGATGAACATCGACAAGATCGAGGAAAGCGTGCGCGCGCTGCGCGGCAAGGTGCAGATCTCGATCGGCTGGGGCACCGCGCTCACCAACGATTTCGTCGGCTGCTTGCCCAAGGCCTATCCGATCGATCTCAAGCCGGTCTCCCTCGTATGCAAGGTGTTCGAGGTCGACGGGCGCCCGGCGGTGAAGCTCTCCGACAACCCGGCCAAGTTCCTGGGGCCGGCGGACGAGGTCGCCCGCTACACGCGGGTCTTCGGCTATATTCCAGGCGAGATGCGCGACGCGTGAGGCAAGGAACCATTCGATGCGATTGATCGGCATGCTGGATTCGCCCTACGTGCGGCGCGTCGCGATTTCGCTGCGCGTGCTCGACCTGCCGTTCACGCACGACCAGGTGTCGGTGTTCCGGCACTTCGACGAATTCGCCGCGATCAACCCTGTCGTGAAGGCGCCGACCCTGCTGACCGATGACGGCATCGTGCTGATGGACTCGAGCTTGATCCTGGAGCACATCGAGCGGCTGGCGGCGCCGGCGACGCTGATGCCGCCCACCGTGGCCGCGCATGCCCGTGCGCAGCGAATCACCGGCCTGGCGTTGGCGGCGGCCGACAAGTCGGTGCAGATCGAATACGAGCGCAAGCTGAGGCCGGCGGAAAAGCAGCATCAGCCCTGGCTCGACCGCGTCGCCGGCCAGCTCGCGGCGGCCTACAAGCTGCTCGAGGCGCAGATCGGCGGAGACCAGCCCTGGCTGTTCGGTGAAAGACCTCTGCAGGCGGACATCACCAGTGCGATCGCGTTCCGGTTCACCAGCGAGATCGTGTCCGATGCCGTCGATTTGACCGCGTACCCGCGGCTCGCCGCCCTCTCGGCCAAGGCCGAAGCGACCGACGCGTTCCGCGCGTCCCCGTTCAGCTAGAGCAGGCCAGCCTCGCGAGGGAAGGCCGCCTACTTGCTGGGCGGCAGCTGTATCGTCTGTACGATTTCGTGCGGAGGCGGATGCAGGAACGTCACCATCGCCAGCATGGTCCCATAAGCCAGGGCCGCGATGAGCGCGATGACGATGAGCAGGCGGAAAAGCGTCGGCACCCGAAAGCCCCCGGGCCAGGCGCGGCCCCATGATGTCGGAATAAGGTTACCCGGCATGCGCGGAATTTCACACTGATTCTCGCGCCTTACGGGCTGCGAGCGGCGCGACGGCGGCTTCGCGTTGCACCGATGTCACCCGCAACCCGGGGGCGCCGCGCCGGCTCTCCTCCGAGGGGCGTAAGACCATTCCCGGCGTTGAATGCGGGCCGCGACGGATTAAGGTTTCTCGACGAACCAAAGTGCGCGGACGCGCGACGCGCGCTATGGGAGTCGGACAGGTCTCGTTCGAACGGATCTGAAAAGGGAGAAGAACATGTTGAAGACTGCGATTGCCGCCTCGATCGTCCTTGGGTCGGTCTCGTTCGCCTCGGCCATGCCGATGGTCTCGTCGGTCGGCGCTGCCTCGACGCTGCCGGTCGTCAAGGCCGCCGTGATCGTGAAGAAGGTGGTTCGCCGCCCGGCCATGCGCCGTCACGTCGTCGTCAAGAAGACCGTCATCCGTCGCTAAGACGGTCGGCCTTCCCTCTTCGGAGGGGAGGCCATCTTGCGCGAAGATCTAGGCTGCCTCGAAATCGAGGCCCAGGTCGAGCACCGGCGCGCTGTGCGTCAGCCAGCCGACCGAGATGAGATCGACGCCCGTCGCAGCGATCGCCGGCGCCGTTTCCGGCGTGACGCGGCCCGAGGCTTCGGTGATCGCGCGCCCGGCGACCATATTCACAGCACGGGCGAGGTCGGCGAGGCTCATGTTGTCGAGCAGCACGGCATCGATGCCGATCGCGAGCGCTTCCTCGAGCTGCGCCAGATTATCCACTTCCACCTCGATCTTGACGAGATGACCGACTCCGGCCTTGGCGCGCTCGATCGCCGGGCGGATGCCGCCGGCGATCGCGACATGGTTGTCCTTGATCAGCACCGCATCGTCGAGCCCGAAGCGATGGTTGCCGCCGCCGCCGGCACGCACGGCATATTTCTCGATCGCGCGCAGACCGGGCGTCGTCTTGCGCGTGTCGACGATTGTTGCACGCGTATCGCGCACCGCGTCGACGATCGACCGCGTCACGGTCGCGATGCCACTCATCCGACCCATGAAGTTGAGCGCCACGCGCTCGCCGGTCAGCAGGCCGCGCGCCGGGCCTTCCAGCCGACCCACGACATCACCCGGCGCGACGGCGCTGCCGTCGGGCCTCTCCACGTCGAGCACGATCGCGTGATCGACGAGCGCGAAGGCGAGGCGTGCGAGGTCGAGCCCGGCGATCGTGCCCGGCTGCCGCGCGCGGATCGTCAGGCGCGCACGCGCCTCGGGCGGCACGATCGAATCCGTCGTGATGTCGCCGGCGCGGCCGAGATCCTCGCGCAGCGCAGCCGCGACGAGCGGCTGGATGAGGACGCGAGGCAGCGGCGTCAGCATAGGCGTCAGGCCGCGGCGACGCGTGCGGTCGCGTAATCCGCCATGCGCAGCGCGTCGACCATCGTGAGCTTGCGCGAGCGCGCCTGCCAGGGATCGGCCTCCGGCCAATCGGTCCGGTAGTGACCGCCACGGCTTTCGCGGCGATCGAGCGCGGCGACGGCGATCATCAGCGCGACGAGGGCCGGATCGCTCGCGGCGGCGGCGCCACGCGCGAGCGGCAGCAGTGTCTCGATGCCGGCCAGCAGCGTCGTGCGATCGCGCAACACGCCGAGGCTCGCCGAGACGAGGTTGCGGATCGCGGCGGGATCGGCGGCTACCGGCACGCGCGGCACCGGCGCGACGCGCACCGGACGCGCCGGCGTCGCCGCGACGCTGGCCGCGACGGTTCGCCCGCAAACCATCGCCTCGAGCAGCGAGTTCGACGCGAGCCGGTTGGCGCCGTGCAGTCCCGTGCGCGCGACCTCGCCGCAGGCCCACAGGCCTTCGACGCTGGCGCGCCCGTCGGCGTCCACATCGACACCGCCCATGTGGTAGTGCTCGGCCGGGCGCACCGGGATCGGCTCGCGGTCGGGATCGATGCCGTGCGCGTGGCACGCGGCGGCGATCGTCGGGAAGCGCGTGGCGAAGCCGCCCGCGATCAGGCCCCGCGCGTCGAGATGGACGGTGTGGCCGGCCGCGATCTCGGCGAAGATCGCGCGAGCGACGACGTCGCGCGGCGCCAGCTCCTGGCCGGGCACGTCGGCCATGAAGCGGCGGCCGGCCTCGTCGATCAGTGTTGCCCCTTCGCCGCGCACTGCCTCGCTGATCAGCGCGATCGGCGTCCCCGTGGCGTCGAGCGCGGTCGGGTGGAACTGCACGAATTCGAGGTCGGCGAGCACGGCGCCGGCGCGCGCCGCTAACGCGAGGCCCATGCCGAAACAGCTGGCCGGGTTCGTCGATTGTGCGAACAGGCCGCCGATGCCGCCGGTCGCGAGCACGACGCGGCTCGTCGGCAGCACCATCGCGCGGCCGTTGCGCGCAAGCACGCCACTGATGCGGCCATCCACAGTGATCAGCCGCCGCGCACTGACGCCTTCGAGCACGGTGATCGAGGGGCACGCGCGCACCGCGGCGACGACCGCGCGCATGATCTCGCGGCCGGTCGCATCGCCGGCGGCGTGGACGATGCGGCGGCGTCCGTGCGCGGCCTCCAGGCCGAGCTTGAGTGCGCCGGCTGCGTCGCGGTCGAACCGCGCGCCGAGATCGACGAGCCGGCCGATGGCGTCCGGCGCCTCGGCGAGGATGCGGTCGGCGGCGGCCGTGTCGCAAAGCCCGTCGCCGGCGGCGAGCGTGTCGGCGACGTGGAGCGCTGCCGCATCGTCGGCGCCGACCGAGGCGGCGACGCCGCCCTGTGCCCAGACGCTCGAGGCTTCCGCGCCGAGCGGCGACGGCGACAGCACGATGCAGGGCATCGGTGCGAGCGCCAGCGCCGTCGTGAGGCCGGCGAGGCCGGCGCCGACGATGACGGGCTGGTCGGCCAGTCGCGCGAGCGTGCTCATGCGATAGCCAGCATGCGCTCGACCGCGCGCCGCGCCGCGACGGCGACGGACGGGTCGATGATCACCTCGTGTGTCATCGTCTCGAGCGAGTGACGGATGTTGGCCAGCGTGATGCGCTTCATGTGCGGGCAGAGGTTGCACGGCCGCACGAAGTCGAGTTCGGGATGCTGGACGGCGACGTTGTCCGACATCGAGCACTCGGTGAGCAGCATCACCTTCTTAGGCTTGTTGACGGCGACGTAGTTGATCATTGCCGCCGTCGAGCCCGCGAAGTCGGACACCGCGACGACGTCGGGCGGGCATTCGGGATGCGCCAACACGACGACGCCGGGGTTGGCATCGCGGAACTCCTGCACCTCGCCGGGCGTGAAGCGCTCGTGCACCTCGCAATGGCCCGGCCAGGTGATCATCTCGACGCCGGTCTGCTTGCCGATGTTCTGCGCCAGGAACTCGTCGGGGATCATGATGACCCGGTCGACGCCGAGGCTCTCGACCACCTTCACCGCGTTGCCGGAGGTGCAGCAGATGTCGCTCTCGGCCTTCACGGCCGCCGAGGTGTTCACGTAGGTGACCACCGGCACGCCGGGATATTGCGCCTTCAGGCCGCGCACGTCGGCGGCGGTGATCGACTCGGCGAGCGAGCAGCCGGCACGGGTGTCGGAGATCAGCACCGTGCGCTCGGGATTCATCAGTTTCGCCGTCTCGGCCATGAAGTGCACGCCGGCGAGCACGATGGTCGAGGCGTCGGTCTCCTGCGCCATGCGGGCGAGGGCGAGGGAGTCGCCGACGATGTCGGAGACGCAATGGAAAATCTCGGGCGTCTGGTAATTATGCGCCAGGATGACGGCGTCGCGCTCGCGCTTGAGCCGCAGAATCGCGTCGACATCCTCGGCGTAGGCCGGCCATTCCATCGGCGGAATGAAGCGGCTGACCTTGTCGTAAAGTCCCGCCGTGCGCTGGATAGCTCCAGCATTATCAGCCATGAACGCTGATCGCATGACTTATACTCCAAACGAGCATTTCCTCCCGCTCAAAATGGATGGAGGTCGCCCTGACGTCAAGGGCCTGTCACCGAATCGTGCCGTTCGGCGTATCCTGCCGACCTGGGAGACCGCATTCATGGACCGCCTCGACGAGCTCGCCATCCTCGTCGCGATCGTCGACGCCGGCAGTCTCGCTGGCGCCGCACGCAAGCTGCGCCGCTCGACGGCGGCGGTGACGCGCGCGCTCGCCGCGCTCGAGACGCGCGTCGGCGCGCGGCTCATCGATCGCACGACGCGGCGCCTGTCCGTCACCGAGCCGGGGCGGACGTTCGCCGATCGCGCGCGCACGCTCGCCGCCGACTACGAGACAGCGATGACGGATGCCGCCGAAGCCAACGCGCGCGGCCTGTTGCGCGTGACCGCGCCGACGCCTTTCGGGCGCCGCTACATCACGCCGATCGTGTCGGACTTCCTTGCCGCGCACCCCTCGGTGCAGGTCGAGCTCGTGCTCGACGATCGCAATCTCGATCTCATCGACCAGGGGATCGATGTTGCGCTACGCATCGGCGACCTTGCGGATTCGAGCCTCAAGGTGCGCCGCGTCGGCGCCGTCTCGACGGTGCTCGTCGCAAGCCCGGGCTATCTGAAGGCCAACGGCACGCCGCGCGCGCCGGGCGATCTCGTCGACCATGCCGCGATCTTCGGCACCAGCCGGGCCGGGCTGATGGACTGGCGCTTCGGGCCGGCGCGCGACATCATCGTCAAGCTGCGCCCGCGCCTGCTCGTCAACGACGTCGACGCGCGCATCCTCGCCGCGCAGGCCGGCCACGGGATCGCCCGCGTGCTGTCCTACCAGGCGGCGGACGGGCTCGCCGACGGCTCGCTGGTCCGCCTCCTGCCCGAGCACGAACCGCCTGCGGTGCCGGTGCAACTCGTCACGGGTCCCGGCCCGCGCGCCGCCAAGGTCGAGGCCTTCCTCGAAGCCGCGACCAAGGCGCTGCGCGCTCTGCCCGCGATCCGCGGCTAATCTTTCAAGCCGAGCAGAGGGAAAAACGCCTCAGCGGCCGCGCTGCGATGGCGTTCCTTGTGCCGGATGACGCTGAAGGCGCGGGCCGGCAGATCGAACGGGACCTGGTGCAGCAAGCCGGCCTCGAGGCTGGCGACGGCGGCCGAGGCCGACAGCGCCGTCGCGCCCATGCCCGCCTCGACGGCGGAGCGCACCGCCTCGTTGCTCGGCAGCTCCAGCGCGACATGCAGCGACGCCGGATCGACGCCGCGCGCCCGCAGCCCCGCCTCCAGCACCGAGCGCGTGCCCGAGCCTTTTTCGCGCAGCACCCATTCGGCGTCGCGGAGGTCGGCGGTCTCGACGCGCTCGCGCCGGCTCCACGGATGGTCGGCGCCGACGAGGACGATGAGCTGATCGCGGGCGACCTCACTCGCTTCGAGCATCGGCTCGTCGATCTCGCCTTCGACGAGCCCGATCTCGGCAGCGCCCTCGCGCACCGCCTTGGCCGCCTCGGCGGTGTTGCCGATCGTCAGCCTGACGTCGATGGCAGGATGCTGGCGGCGGAAGTCCACGAGGCGACGCGGCAGCCAATAGCCGGCGATGGTCTGGCTCGCCTGGATCAGCAGCGTGCCGAGCTTCAACCCGGCGAGATCGGCCAGCATCGCCTCGGCCATGTCGGCGCGGCCAAGCACCGCGCGCGCCTCGTCGAGGAAGAGCCGGCCCGCCTCCGTCAGCTCGATGCCGCGCCCGACCCGGTTGAACAGCTTCGTGCCGTGCCGCCCTTCCAGGGCCGCGATCGCCGCGCTGACCGCCGACTGCGCGAGATGCAGCGACTCGGCGGCGCGCGTGACGTGCTGGCGCTCGGCGACGGCGACGAAGACGCGGAGCTGCTCCAGCGTCACCAGGGTATCTCGTGCGAAGCGGACATCCGATTCCTTCCTCGGGACCAGATCCATCGTCGCGCACGATCGAAACGATAGCAAAACCCTGTTGGAAGCCGCGTGCGGTCGCCGGCATCCTCCGACGCCGGAGGAGAGCGTTGATGACCATGATGCAGGACCAGGCCGAGGATCGATCGGGCTTCGCGGCCGCGGATCGCTTGGTGGCGCGGATGACGGGATACCTGTCCGGCCTTGCCGGTGTCGCGCTCTGCGTCGTGGTGACGGCAGCCGCCTTCGGGTTGCAGGCGATCGAGGTGCAGCTCGTCGGGCGCGCCTGGCTCGAGGCGCTGGTCCTCGCCATCCTCCTCGGCGTCGCCATCCGTACCGCCTGGGCGCCGGGCCTCGTCTGGCGCCGCGGCATCGACTTCAGCGCCAAGACGCTGCTCGAGATCGCCGTTGTCCTGCTCGGCGCCTCCGTCAGCGCGCGGACGGTGCTCGCCATCGGCCCCACGTTGATCGTCGGCATCGCCGCCGTCGTGGCTTTGGCGATCGCCGCGAGCTTTGTGATCAGCCGGGCGTTCGGCCTGCCGCGCCGCATGGCGATCCTCGTTGCCTGCGGCAACTCGATCTGCGGCAATTCCGCGATCGCCGCCGTGGCGCCGGTGATCGGCGCCGATGGCGAGGACGTCGCCTCCTCGATCGCCTTCACCGCCGTGCTCGGCGTCATCGTCGTACTGCTGCTTCCGCTTCTCGTACCGCTCCTGAAGATGACCTTGACCCAATACGGCGTGCTGGCTGGGCTCACCGTCTATGCCGTGCCTCAGGTGCTTGCCGCGACGCTGCCGATCGGGGCGCTGTCGAACCAGGTCGGCACGATCGTCAAGCTCGTGCGCGTGCTGATGCTGGGGCCCGTCGTCCTGCTGCTGTCGCTGCTCGCCCCGCAGCTGCGCAAGGAGACGGACGAAGCGGCGCCCGCGGTCACCGCCGGCGCTCGCCCGAAGCTGGGCCGGCCGCCGCTGCACCGGCTTGTTCCGTGGTTCATCCTCGGCTTCCTCGCCGTCGCCGCGTTCCGCACAGCCGGCCTGATCCCCGCATCGGTGCTCGCGCCGACGGCGCTCGTCGCCAATCTGCTGACGACCGTCTCCATGGCCGCGCTCGGCCTCGGCGTCGACATCCGCGTGGTCGCCCGTGCCGGCCTGCGCGTGACCGGCGCGGTCACCGTGTCGCTCGTCGCGCTCGGACTGATGAGCTACGCGCTCATCCGTGCCTTCGGCGTTGCCTGAACGCGGATCAGGAAATCGTCGATCAGCGCAGCGAGCTCGGCGGCGTGCGTCTCCAGCGCGAAATGCCCGGTGTCGAGCAGGTGCACCTCGGCCTCGGGCAAGTCGCGGCGATAGGCCTCCGCGCCGGCCGGCAGGAAGAACGCGTCGTGCCGCCCCCAGGCAGCCAACAGCGGCGGCTTGCTTTCGCGGAAATAGCGCTGAAAGTCGGGATAGAGCGCGACGTTCGAACGATAGTCGAGGATGAGGTCGAGCTGGATTTCATCGGCGCCGGCGCGCGCGAGATAGGCATTGTCGAGCGTGTATCCGTCGGGCGAGACGCGCGTCGCGTCGGCGCCGTTGCGATACTGGAAATCACGGATGACTTCGGGCTGCAGCGCAACGCGGCAGGCCTCGCGATTGGCGGCGGTCGGCTCGCGCCAGTAGCGCTGCCAGGGCTCCCATTCCGCGCTGAGGCCTTCCTCGTAGGCGTTGCCGTTCTGGCTGATGATCGCGGTGACCCGCTCCGGGTGCCACATCGCGAGCCGGAAGCCGGTCGGTGCGCCGTAATCGAAGACGTAGAGCGCGTAGCGGGCGAGGCCGAGGGCCTGCGTGAAGCCGTCGATGACGCTGGCGATGGCATCGAACGAATGTGTGTGGCCCGCGGGCATCTTGGTGTTGCCGAAGCCGGGTAGATCGGGGGCGATCAAACGATAGCGGCCGGCGAGCCTCGGGATAAGATCGCGGAACATGTGCGACGAGGTCGGGAATCCGTGCAGCAGCAGGAGCACCGGTGCGTCAGGTGCGCCGGCCTCGCGGTAGAAGACCTCGGCGTCGCCGACGGCGATGGTTCGATAGGCGACGGTGTCTTTTGTGTCAGTCGTCATGCCGGCGATCCTCCTTCGTGATGGGAGAACATGTCGGCGCTTCGCGCTCACGGCGCCACGGGTGCGCGCGGCAAGACAGAGTTTCGGGCGGCGAAATGATCGGCTCACGCGCCGGCGAGCGGCAGCTTCGAGCCGGCGACGGCGCGCGCGGCGAGCACATCGCGGCGGAACGTGAAGAGCTTTGCGGGGCGGCCACCCGTGTCGGTTGCCACCTTGCCGGTCTCCTCGACCAACGCCTGCTGCTCGATGAGACGGCGAAAATTCTGCTTGTGCAGGCGGCGTCCCGCTAGGGCCTCGACGCTGCGCTGGAGCTGGAACAGCGTGAAGGTCGGCGACATCAGCTCGAAGACGACGGGGCGATATTTGATCTTGGCGCGCAGCCTCGCGATCCCGGTCGCCAGGATCCGGCGATGGTCGCCGGTCATGCGCCGACCCAGGGCCACCTCGGCCTCACCACCGGCCTCGGGGAGCAGCCCGGCCTCGAAGAGCAGCTCGTAGCGCTGCAGCACCAACTCCTCGTTCCAGTCGTAGGGCGCCTGGCCGAAGCTGACGGCGACGCGCTGCGCGCGGCTCGCGTCGGCAGCGGCCCAGCGGGCGAGCACGTGGGCGAGGGCCGCGTCGCGCGCGGGCGCGGGGTCGCGGCGGTCTTCCCAGGGGAAGAACGCGTACCAATCGTGCCACGACGACGGGGTCGAGGCCGCGGCCTTCTCCTCGCGCGTCAGGCCGAGATAGCTGATCGACACCATGCGTTGGTCGGTGTCGCCGACGCGGTCGCGGTCGGCGAAGGTGTAGAGCTGCTCGACATAGCCGATCGGCCGGCGCGTCTGCTGTTCGACCCAGTCGCGCAGGCCCGATTGCAGCGAGCGGTGCGCCAGCTCGAACGGGCCCGACGGCAGCGAGCCCCCGCCGATCGTCAGCACGCGCGGCTGGTCCTCGCGCACGGCGACGAGCACGGCGATGAGGTTGACGGCGACCGCTTCCGCGAGGCTGGGCGGCGAGGCATCGAGCATGTGTTCGATGGACCGCGCGGGCGGCCAGCCGTCAAGCCCTCAGATGCCTACTGGCGCTCGGCCTTGAACGAGCCCTCGTAGGTGAAGGCCGGTGCCGCTTTCAGCTGCTCGGCGGTGGCGTTCATCGTCGCGCGGTAGCTGTTCGCGGACTGGTCGTAGATGAGCGTGATCGCGACCGGCGCCACGGCGACGTAGCGGTCGCCGATGCCGAGCACGCCGCCGGTGCCGATGATGTAGGCCTGGATGCCGCCATGGTCGACGGCGAGATCCTTCACCGTGCCGATCTCCTCACCATCGAGGTCGCGCACCTTGAGCCCGATCAGGGTCGAGGCGAGCCGCGCCGTCGGCAGCACAGTCGCGAAGACGGAATTGCCGGTGAGGGGCGCCCCAGTTGGCGTCGTTTGGCCGCCGTCGCCACCGGCGGCCGAGCCGCTGTGCGGGTCGAGCGTCACGACCTCGGTCATCGAGCTCGGGTTGAGCACCATCGCGACCGGGTTGCCCGACTTGTCCTTGCCGCGGACAAGGATCGAGTTCGGCATGACCTGCAGGTCGGTGAAGCCGGCCTTGCGCAGCGAGGCCGCCATGTCGGCCGAAAGGGCGCCGTCATGCGCCTTGTCGGCGGCCGCCTGCGCGGGCTGCGGCGCGGGCGCGCCCGGTGCCACATCCGCGGCGAAAGCGGGGGCAGAGGGCAGCAGCAGGACCGCGAGACAAAGCCTTCTGGAAACCCAATTCGTCATATGGCGCGTGCCTCGCTCCGGTGCGGTCAAGGTGGGAAACGGCCGGATTCCGCGCTTGTTCCGAAGGCTGAGCCGCGCGCCGTGGCGGGGCGGTCGCGGAAGGCGGCCATCATCGCCCGCCGCATGGGTTTTTCGCGCAGCTCGTCGTCGTAGGGCAGCGGGCGGGGCAGGTGGGCGAATCCGGCCTCCTGCAGCGGCTGCGGGTCGCGGTACCAAGTGTAGCGGTCGGAGAGCCCCCAGGTCTGCACGATCTTGACCGCCGGCACCGCCAGCGCGGTCGCGAGGAAAGTGCTCGTCCGGCGCGCCACATCGGCGTCACACTGGGCGACATCGGCCGGGAACGACGCGTCGTCGACGTCGAGCTCGGTGATGTAGATGTCGAGATGCCGCTCTCCGATCGCGTGCAGGAAATCGCCGAAGCTGCCCGCGTCCCAGGCGACGGCGGGGAAAAGGTGGCTTTCGAGGCCGATCGCGTCGAGCTTGATGCCGCGATCCTGGATGTGGTCGATGAGCTTCAACAGCGAGCGGCGCACCGCCAGCCCGACTGAATCGGCGCGCTCGGTCCAGGCCTCGTTGAGGACGAGTTTGGCGTGCGGGTCGAGCACTGCGGCGCGAGAGAATGCGTCGAAGATGTAGTCCGGGCCGAGCGCGTCGAACCAGGCGCCGGGCCGGAACGTGCCGGGCTTGTCCTTGCCGAGCCAGAACGGCTCGTTGACGACATCCCAGGACTGCAGCCGGTCGGCGAAATGCGGGACGACCGTGTCGAGATGCGCCGCGAAGACGCGGGCGATCTCGTCGGTCGAGAGGTTCGACAGCCACGGTGGCGGCCAGTCGTTCCAGAACAGGTTGTGCCCGCGCACGAGCAGGCCACGGTCGCGCGCCGCGTCGACGATCCGGTCCGCGGCCGCGAAGGCGAACTTGCCCTGCTCGGGCTGCAGCGAGCCGAACTTGAGCGCGTTCATCGGCGTGACGATCGCGCATTGTGCCTGGACGAGATCGCGATAGGCGGGGTCGGTGTAGACCTCGGGGCCAATCGCGGTGCCGAACAGGACGCCGGCCATCTTCGCCGTCGCCTTCAGGCTCGTCGCGTCGGCCAGGGCCGGCGCCGCGCGGAAGCCCGCCGCCGCGGCGGCGAGCGCGAGCACCTCGCGCCGGCTAGGCGCGAAGGTCGTCATCGTCGTCCCAGTAGCGGCGTGGCGACCGTGCCTTCGGTTTCACGCGACGCGGTTCCGGGAGAGGCGCCGGCTCCGATTCTTCGAGGGGTTCGGGCTCGCGGTCCCGCGGGAAATACCGCGCGGCCTGCGGCGGTGCGCTCAGGCTCTCGGCGAAGAACGCGGCGGCGAGGCCGAAGAACAGGCCGGCCGCGAACGAGATCACGCCGACGAGCGACTTCTTGGGTCGCGCCGGCGAGACAGGCGGTCGCGCGACGGCGATCACGCGGCCGGGCGGCGTCTCGCCCTCCTGTTGCGCGAGACTGTCGTCGACCTTGGAGAAGCGGTCGTAGCTCGCGCGCAGCATGCGGACGTTGCGATCGAGCGCCTCGAGCGGCACCATCGCGCGGTTCATGTCGGCCGACTGCGCCTTCAGCTTGTCGACGCCGCTGGCGATCTGGCGCTCGTGCTGGCGCGCGACCTGATAATCCTGCTGAGCGGACAGCTTCAGCCGCGCCAGCTCGCCCCGGATCAGCGCCTTGATCTCGTTCGCGCGCGCCTTCGCTTCCCTCAGCTCCGGATGGTTGGGGCCGAGCGTCATCGTGAGCTTGGCGACCGTCTGGTCGGTCTCGGCCTGCGACTGGCGCAGCCGCTCGATCGTCTGCGAACGCAGTGCCTCGGTGATCGCGTCGAGATGGCCACTTCTGGCCATGCTGTCGATCTCGGCGAGCGCGGCCTTGGCGTCGGACTCCTTGGCGCGGGCGTCGCCGAGCGCCTTGGTGAGGTCGACGACCTGCTGCTCGTTCGAGCGCAAACCGTTGGAATCGATGATGTTGTGCTCGACCTTGTAGGCCTCGGCCTTCATCTCGGCATCTTTCAGCTGCGCCGAGAGGCTCGTCAGCTTGTCTTTGACGAAGGAGGAATCGTCGCGCGCGGAATCGACGCGGGAGGAGATCTGATCCTCGATGTAGGCCTTGGTGATGTCGTTGGCGATCTCCGCAGCGAGCTTGGGGCTGCCCGCCAGCACGTCGATGCCGACGACGTAGGTTCGCTCGGGGCGCTTGATCGTGATCGCTTCCTCGAGCGCGCGAAGGTCGACGCCGTCGTCGGCATCGGAGCGCGGGTGAAACAGACGCGCCAGCAGGCTGCGCTCCGAGCCGTTGAACTCCGGCACGTCCTTCAGCTTCGCCATCTCGGCGACGCGGCTCAGCACCGTCTGCGAGGTGAACAGCTTGATCTGGCTGTCCATCGCGCTCCCGTCGGGAACGAAGCCGGGCATCAGCGGGTCGGCGCCCACCGTCTTGCCGAGGCGCGGGTCGATCAGCATCGACGTCGAGGCGAGGTAGCGCGATGGCGTGACGAGAATGTAGAGCACGCCGCCCGCCAGGAAGAGCAGTAGCGTCGCGAGCACGGTCAGCTTGCGGCGCCACACGATCTCCAGAAGGCTCCTCGGCGCGTCGCTGTCCCGCTCCATCTCGCGGGCAACAGGGCGCACCTTGCGGCGACCATCATCGTATCGGGTGTAGAAGTCCCTGAGTGCCATGCTAGGCGGCTCCCGGGTAATGTCTGGCGGGGACGTCGAAGTTGTCGTCCTTTTGCAGGAGAATCAGGAGTAGCGACACCGTCATCGCGAGGATCGTGGTCTTCGTCGAGAGCGAGGCTGCGGTGCTGACCTGGATGAGGAAGAAGAGGGCGATGACGCCCGTGCCGGGCCCGGTCGCCTTCACCACCGATCGTGTGAAGGCGGCAAGCGCGGTGAGCGTCATGATGGTCACAGCGAGTCCGTAGGTAAGTGCGAGGCCGACCCACGAGCTCTCGATGCCGAACTCCAGGCCTTGCAGCCGCTGCTGCGTGGCGACCTGCTCGGGATCCGGCCCCAGGATGATGTCGCTCCAGGAGAGCGGGTCGAAGAGGTAGAACATGGTGATGCGCGTCGTCGCGCTGCCCTGGTCGTTCTGGAAGCGCTCGAGCGTGTGCTCGACAAGGCTGGTCTGTGAGAAGAGCCCGACACTCAGAAGCAGGATTGCGACGGTGACGAGCGCGTAGGCGACGTGCTGCGGTCCGAGCCGACGCCCCTGCTTGAGCAGGCGCAGCAAGCTACCGCCCCCGAGCCACAGCGACAGGACGATCGTCAGCACCAGGGCCGTGCGCGCGCCGAACGCCAGCATGGCGACCGCCTGGAGTAGGATGACGGGCGCCTTGACGATCGCGGGAAGCCAGAAGGTGCCGCGCGCGACGAGACAGAGGATGATCGCGCCCGTCGCCAGACCGTTCGTGAGCGGATGACCCATCAGCGCCGTGGCGCGCCAATCGTTGGCGAGCTGGGCGCGCCAATCGAACGTGGCATCGCCACGCGTCGGATCGGCCGACACGCCCGCTGGTACCGGGATCGTGATGAGGTGTCGGTGGCCCAAAAACTCGGTCAGCGCGGCGACGGCGTTGGCACAGAAGATCAGCAGGACCACGATCCCCAGGCCGCGCTGGATCCTTGGATCGAGGTCGCGCAAAATGAGGAACATCAGAGCGGGAAGCGCGAACGTGTCGATGAGCGGCGTGAACGGCGTGTGCGAGATCACCGCGGCATAGGCGACCATGATCGAGAACGCGCAGAGCAGCAGCACCGCCCCGGTGTCGGCTGTCAGGAGGCGCCAGGCCGCCGAAATCGGGTGCCGCGCGGCGATGGCGCGAAACGCTAGCGCGCATCCGGCGAGGGGCGTCGCCGGATGGACCTTGGAGAAGATGCCGCCGCCAGCGGTCATGTAGGGGATGCCCATGCCCTCGAGCGTCACCGGTGAAAGTGAAAAAAGCGCAACCACCGCGCAGACCGTCGCTGCGAGCGCCAGATCGGCAAAGACGGCGCGCCGATCGAACGGCAGGCGCTCGGCCGATGGCCAGCCGATCGGCGCCCGACGCGGCTGATATCTAAGGCTCTCCCTCACGGCGCCGGCTCCATCGGATCGCCGACGGCAGCACGAAGGATCGGCGCCTTGGGACGCATGTCGATGCGCTTGGCGATGCGGCTGAAATAGGCGCGCCCCGGCACCTCGATCCAGCGATAGGCCGCGTAGGCGAGGACGACGACGGTGCCGAGATAGAGCACCATGCAGCCCCACAGCACCACGGGGCTCATGATGTGCAGGACCTCGACCGACGCCGGCGCGCCGGGATGACCGGCGAGCGGATTGACGACGATCGTGAACAGCGGATGCCCGGTCGCCCGCGAAAGCGTGTGCATCGTCGCCAGGAAGAAGATCAGCACGATCGCGTGCACCATGTAGATCGCGAAGGACAGCTCGGCGAAGAACTGCATCGGCTTCGAAAGGAGCACACGCGATACCGCACCTTGCTCGCTCGCATAGGCGAGCACGAACAGGCAGAAGACGAACGGTGCGGCGAAGACGAGCAGACCTTTCGACGAGAAGCGCATCCAAACGATGACGAGCACGAGGCCTCCGACCTCGATCAGCGTCGGCATCCGCCAATGCGGACGCAGCCAGCGACGCGCGGCCTCGAAGCAGAGCGTGCCGGCGAAGAAACCGGCGAAGCAGCGAAACAGCCCGTAATCGAAGGTCGAGCGCATGTGGTAGGGCGCGACGAAGATGAGGACCGCGAGAGAAACCGCGATCGTCAGGATCGCGGCCGCGCGCCGCCAGACGGGGCCGATCAGGCAGAAAGCGGCAAACGAGAGGTAGGTGACGAACTCGACGCTGAGGCTCCAGCTGGGGAAATTCCAGGTCTCGCGGTCGTGAACGCCGAGCGCCTGGATCAGCAGGAGGTTGGTCGGGACCGCGCGCAGCAGGTTGTAGCCCTCGAGCGAGAAGGCGGCGGTGGAGAACTGCTTGCCGAACGTCGCCTGCATCACGAGCTTCAGGAGCTCGTAGGCGACGAGCACGGCGAGCGTCGCCGCCTGCAGCGGCCAGATGCGGCCGACGCGGCGCACGATGTACTCGGGGATCGCGCGTGGCTTGGTCAGCTTCTCGGAATAGACCTGCGCGATGATGAGGCCGCTCAGCACGAAGAACAGATCGACGAGCAGTGCGATCGGCTCGAGCCGCCGGTAGGAGATGAGCTCCGAGGCGACCGCGAAATGCGCGAACGCGATGGCGAGCGCCCCCGGCCCGCGAAAGCCGTTGATCGCGCGAAACGACAATGGCGCGGGCGACGTGGCGCGCTGATCAGAACGCATTCTCAAATGCCTTTGGCGAGAGCAACGTGAAAGCGAGAATGCGAAGATCGAGACCAAACGACCAATTGTCGATGTAATAGAGATCGTACTGGACGCGCGCGTGCATCTTGGTGTCCGAGGTGATCTCGCCGCGCAGGCCGTGAATCTGCGCCCAGCCGGTCATGCCAGGCTTGACGTTGTGGCGGCGCGCGTAGTCGGCGACCGTCTTCTCGTATTGCTGATTGTGGACGAGCGCGTGCGGGCGCGGGCCGACCAGCGACATTCGCCCTTGGATGACGTTCACGAGCTGCGGCAGCTCGTCGAAACTGGCGCGCCGCAGGATGCGTCCGACCCGCGTCACCCGCGCGTCGCCGCGCGTCACGCCGCGCACCGCCGAGCCTTCCTCGGTGACCGTCATCGAGCGGAACTTGACGATGTGGAAGACCTCCTGGTTGAAGCCGTAGCGCCTCTGCAGGAAGAAGACGGGCCCGCTGCTGTCGAGCTTGATCGCCACGGCGATCATCAAAAACATCGGCGTGAGGAGAACCAGCAGGATCGAGCCGGCGACGATGTCGAAGGCGCGCTTCAGCGCCTGCTCGATCGAGTTGAGCGGGCGGCGCACGAGATGCAGGCTCGCGATGCTGCCGATGCGCGACACGCGTGCCTTGGCGAAACGGTCGAGCACGTGCTGCGGGCCGAGGTGGATCGAGGCCGGGACCTGGGTGAAGGCCTCGACGCAGGCGTCGATCGCCTCCGTGCGCGACCACGGCAGCAGGATGAAGATGTCGTCGGGACGCAGGACGCGCGCCGATGCGGCCGCAAGCGCGAGGTCCTCGCGCAGGCTCTCGCCGCCGCGCAGGACCGCCGAGGCGACGATGTCGATGCCGACCGTCCAAGGCTCGTAGCGGGCGAGGAAGTCGTGCAGGCTGTTTTCCTCCCCGACGAGGAGCGCGCGCAGCGAGACAATACGTCCGGCGCCGGCGCTCGCCCTGACGTGATAGACGGCAGCGGCACGCACGATCGCGAGACAGACGAGCCCCACCGCGAAGAAGATCACGATGGAGACGCGCGAGAACTCAGCCGATTCCTTGGTCAGGAAGAACACGACGAGCATCGTGAAGAAGGTCGTGTTCCAAACCAGGATCGCGCGCCGTGCGTTGGCTCCGTAGTTCAGGTAGTTCGCGACGTCGTATTCCTGTGCGAGTAGGTTGATCGTGACGAACAGGATCGAGACGGAAAGACCCAGCGCGGCGAAGATCTCGAACATGCCGCCGACGCCGTAGAAGGATTGGTGGTATACGATACCGACGACGATCGAGCTGATCGTGATCGTGATCGCGTCCGCTGCGATCGCCAGCACGGTGAACAGCGCGCGGCTGACGGCGGTGCTGCGTTTGCCGGCCCGAGCGCCGACACGCCGCGACCACGGCCGCCGCCGCCGCGTCTTGTCGAAATCCCGCAGTTCGAAGCCCGTGGTCAGCACGCTCTCCCAGCGCTCGAACGCCGGCGTGCCGAAACGAGACACATCGAACGTCTGCTTTAAGTCTTGCTTAAGCAGTCGCAATTGATGCGCCGATGGTCGGAAGTAGACGGTTCGGTAATTTTTATAGTTAATAAATACGGGACCGAAGTCTTTCAGGGCAGGGTCCGTGATCATCCCAGCGCAAGGCAGTCGCATCGCGCCAGCCAGTACAAGCCCGACGCGCCGGGCGAAGCTGCTGTCGACGGCTGCGGCCGCGGCGCTTGCGCTCGCAACCGCGCTGACGACGGGCTTCATCCTGCCGCGGCAGGCTTTCGTCGCATCGGCGATCGTCGGGATCGAGGGCGGTCCAGCCGCCCTGCGTCCTGCCTTGGCACAGGCGGCGGCCGACGCCGCCGTCTCGCGCCAGGTTCTGACCCATGCTGCGGCATTCAACGGTTCGGCGTCGTCCGATGTCCTGTCGCGCGCTGTGCGCGCCGAAATCGGACATGTGCCCGGCTCGCTGACGGTCCGCGCCCAGGATGCCGACGCCGAGCACGCTGCCGCGATGGCAAGCGCGGTTGCCACCGCACTCGTCGCCGATCTAGAGGACCGCGCCCAGGAGGCGAGCCGCGCCGGCGATGCCGCCGCCGCGCTCCGCCTCGTCAGGCTGCAGGACACCGCCGTGACGGCGCACCGCCGCCTCGCCGAGCTTGGCGGTGACGTCGTCGACTCGAGCGCGACCACCGCCGGCGCCGCCACGCGGATCGTCGCGCTGCGCACCCGGCTCGACGCGATCCACGCGATCATCGCCGCCGGCAACCCGCCGCTCGGCACCGGGCGCGACGTGCCGACGAATATCGACGCGCTGCAGACGAGCTATCTCGACCTGACCCGCCAGCTCGCCAAGGCGAGTGAAACGCTGGGCGAAAAGCACACGACGGTGATCGGCCTGCGCGACGGGATCAAGCGCACTGCCGCCGAGCTGACCGCCGCCTGGACGCGGCTCGCCAAGGCAACCGAAGCCGACCTTGCCGACGCGAAATCGCGCGCCGTGGCCGCCGCCAAGGGCGGCACGCGCGACGCGGGCCGGATCGCCACGATCGACGCTGCGCGTGCCGCGGCGCAGGCGGCAGACGACTCCGTTGCCCGCGCGCAGGGCGCGGCCCGCGACGACGATCAAGCCCATTACCGCCTCATCGCCCGCGCGCCTGTGCCGGCGATGGCGGACGGCCTGGCGCCCCCGCTCCATCTCGCTGCGGTGACGTTGGCCGGCCTCCTGATGCTGCTCATCTCGCGCCGGATCCTGCGGCCGAAGGCACCAGCCCTCGTCGAAACGTCGGACGAGCTGGCCCTGGGGTCGACCTTGGAGCCGGCCGCTCCGGCGCTGCACGCGATCGGCGCGCGCGTCGAGCCTGAGCACTTCTTCGAGGAGGACGTCGCCGAGCCCGAGCCCGAGCCCGCCCCTACGCCGCGTGTGGAGCCGGCGCGAGTCCGCGCTCCGGCGCGTCGCGCGAAAGCCGCCGCAACGACTACGTCGCGCGAGGATATCCTGCGCGAGGCCCAGCACGCGAGAACCGCCACGGACCTGCGCAAGCCCGCGCCGCGCCACGAGCCGAAACGTCGCGATTCGAACTATGATCTCGTCGTCACCATGGCGCGCGTCATGCCCGCGATCGACGCGATCGTGCCGCGCGACGAGGTGCCCGTCGTCATGGTCGCCACCAATGAGCCCGGCGCGAGCACGATGGATGCAGTGCTGGCGCTCGGCGAGGCTGCCGCGGCAAGCGGTCGGCGCGTGCTGATCGTCGAGGGCGCGAAGGCGCGCCCGGCGCTGGCCGCCTCGGTCGACGAGAGCGCCGAGCCCGCACTCATCGAGGTCTTCGGCGACTGGCGCGTCGTTCTGCGCGCCGAGGCCGGCGAAGGGCTGCTCTATCTCGCGCCCTCGTTCCGTGACGGCTCGCGCCTTGCGGAAGAGCTCGCAAGCTCTCGCGACACGTTGGTTGCCGACGCGCTCGCTGACGAGTTCGACCTCGTCGTCATCGACGGCGACCGCGCCGCCGAGGCCTTCGAGCTGGCGCGCGAGGCCGATGGCTTCCTGCGCATCGGCCGGTTCGCTTCGCCGCGCGACGACGAGCGCTTCCTGGCGCTGCTCGCCGCGCCCCGCCATGCGCTGCTCGGCACCGTCGCGGCCGACATCTCGGTCTTCGTGCCGTCTGCCACCGAGCGGCCGATGCCGGCCGAAGAGCCTGCCAAGCCTCTCGCTGCGGTGCTACGCGTCGCATCGGCCGCGCGGACCACGACGCCGCGCGCGCCCTTCGTTGCCACCCGGCGGCCGGCAGGGGCTGAACTGCGCCGCCGCGCGGGCCTACGCTGACGCCTTAACCAAATGCGCGGCGCGCGCGTGCGCGGGGCCGCGCTTTCGCGCTAGCAGGGGAGCGGCCCGCCTCGCGGTCGCTCCGAGACTACGCCCAAGATGCCGCGCCGGCTCGCGCTCTTTCACACGATGGACCCGCGCGGCGACAAGCTCGGCGGGATCGAGACCCACGTCCGGCTGATGCTCACGCGTCATCCCGCCGATGTCGAGCTGCTCTTCGTCGGCATCGACGAGCGGGGCGATTGCCCGCTCGGCCGCGTCACGCCGATCGAGCAGGACGGACGTCGGATCGCCTTCCTGCCGGTCGCCCGCGTGCCGTCGGAGCGCATCAATCTCGTCGCGAAGGGCATCCTGCAGTCGACGACGCTGCGCTACACACTCGGCCTCGTCCGCCACCTGCCGGGGCTGTGGCGCGCGTTGCGGGGCGAGCGCGCCTCCGCCGAGATCGAGCGCTACGAGTTCGCCTCGATCCCGAAGCTCTTGCGCCTCCCGTTCGTGCTCCTCGTCCACAACGAAGGCACGAAGGATGACAAGATGGATTCGATCCTCAAGCGCTATTGGTTCTTGCACCAGTGGAACGAGCGCTGGGCGCTCGCGCTCGCCGATAGCGTCTTCGCCGTTAACGAGGCGATCGCCAGGCACGTCGAGCGCATCGCGCCGTCGCACGCGCGCAAGACCGCGGTGATGTCGGTGTCGGTGGACACCGAACGGTTCGTGCCAACACCATTCTCTCAAGAGGACGACGCGTTCCACGTGTGCTTCGCCGGCCGGCTCGACGATTTCAAGGACCCGCCCTTGATGTTCGCGACCCTGGCGCAGCTCCGGACGCGCCTCGCCGCGACGCCGGCGGGGCGATTCCGACGCGTCGTCTTCGACTATGTCGGCGCATCCGACCCGACGCGCTTTCCCGAGTTCGCGGCGATCGCGGGCCTCACGGTCCGACATGGGCCCCGCAGGGCGGCGGAGGTCGCGGCGCTCATGGCGCGCGCGCATGCCGGGGTCATCACCTCGTTCTTCGAAGGCATGCCCTGCTACCTGCTCGAGATGCTGGCGTCAGGGCGCCCCGTCGGCGCGATCGCGCTGCCTCAATTTTCGCGGCTGGTTTTGCCGGGCTACAGCGGCACGCTGGTCGAGCGCGAGCCGACGGCAGAGGCCTCGGCCGACAAGCTCGCCGAGGCGTTCGTGGGGTTGGCGCACGCCATCGACGAAGGCCGGCTCGAGCCGGCCACGATCGCCGGCCTCGTCGCGCCGTACTCGGTGGACTCGCAGATGGGTCGTCTTTTCGCCTGCCACGCCGCGTTGGCGACGCAGCGGTGAGCTCAGCGCAGCGAGTCGGCGAGCGCGGCATAGGCGTCGCGCACGGCCGGCAGCGCGAACTCTTGTGCCCGTGCGACAAGCGGCGCGGGGTCGAGCGGTGTCGCCAGCGTCGCGCGCAATGCCGCGGCCATCGCGGCGGCATCGCCAACCGGCACGATGCGGCCCCAGCGGCCATGACCCAGTATTTCCGGCGGCCCGCCGCAATCGGTGGCGACCACCGGCGTCCCATGGGCCAGCGCCTCGGCGGCGGTGAGGCCGAAGCTCTCGCTCTCCGAGGCGATCGCGACGCAGGCCGCGCGACGATACCAATCCGGCAGATCGGCGACATGGCCCGGCAGCGACACGCGGCCGCCGAGCCCAAGTTGTTCGATCGCCGCCTCGATCGCCCCGCGCTCCGGTCCCTCGCCCAGGATCGCGAGTCGCGCGTCCGCATCGCCGATCTGCGCGAAGGCTGCGACGAGGTCAGGGAAACGTTTGACGGGCACCATCCGGCCGATCGCCACGATCAGGCGCTCGCGGGGGCGGATCGGCGGCGAGAACGCCAGGTCGGCGGGGAGGGGATTGTGGAGGCGCAGCGTCCGGGTCGGGCTCGCGTACCAGCGCCGGCGCAGGTCGTCGAGCAGCGCATCGGAGACGCAGATCGAGCGCGCGGCGAGCCGCGTCGCGATCGCGGCGAGCTGGAACGAGGCGCGCGCGAACGGCTTTGGCTCTGCGACGGCGAAGCCGTGATAGCCGAGCACGCAACGCCGCACGCGGCCCGCGAGCGTCGCCGCCGCGAGATGCTTCAGGTTCTGTGCCCCGAGCGCCGAGAACGAGGCGTCGGGCCGCTCGGCGCGCAGCAACGTGGCGAGCGCGCGCGTCGCCGGCGCATGGCCGGGCGGGAGCACCAGGGACCGCAGCCGGGCGCGAGGCGCCGGCGCCGCAGACTCGACGGCGCTGTCGACCGCGAAGATCGCCTCGTCGCCCGCGTCCGCGAAGGCGGTGGCAAGGCGCGAAAAGACGACCTCGGCGCCGCCGCCGCCGAATGCGTGCGTATAGAACAGAAGCTTCCGCGCCATTGCGCCGCATCCCCCCGCGCGAGCCTCTTACGGGCGAATGGGCATGCTGTCGAAGGCGCAGCTTTCCCATGAAGGTCGCGCTGCGGACGGATGGGCCGGCTCGCCGCTGGCACGAGCGGCTTGCCGCCCGTCTCGCCGCGGCGGGGCACACGCTCGTCGTGCGCCGGGTGCCCGGGCGTGGGCTTCCGGTTGGCCTCGGCCTGACGCTCGCCCTCGAGCAACGCCTCTTCAAGGCACGCCCCGCGCTTTTCGCGACGACTGGGGATGCTTCGAAAGACAGCGAGGCCGATCTCGTGCTCGAGGCGCGTTTCGACGGCGTCGCCGGTGAGCGCGCACTCGTCGAAGCGCTGCTCGCGCGTCGCGCCCCGCGCGTCGAGATTGCCGATGCGACGGGGCGTGTCTGCGCCGCGGGCCTGCCAGCGATCGAGTCGCCCGGTATCCTTGCGTCCGGCCTTGACCACGTCCTCGCGCGGACCGAGCAGCTCGTTGCCGAGGCGGTGCGTGCGGCGGGGGAGGGCGCGCCGCCCACCGTCTCCGATGCGCTCCCGTTGCAGCCCACGAAACCGGCGCTGCTTTTCCTCGCGCGGACCTTCGCGTCCAAGCTGCGCGCCAAGCTCGGCGCGGCCGATGCGCAGCTCCCGCCGTGGCGGATCGCCGTGCGGGCGGCGGAGGCCCCAGGTGTGGCGCTCGCGCGAGACTGGCGCGGCGCGCCGTTCGTGGCACTTGCGCACGACGGCCAGCGCTTCGAGGCCGACCCGTTCGTGCTCATGCACAACGGTCGCACCTGCCTGTTCTACGAGGACTTCCCGTTCGCGACTCGTCGCGGCGTGATCGCCGTGCGCGAGCAGCAAGCGGATGGTCACTGGTCACCGTCGCGCGTCGTGCTCGACGAGCCGTTTCACCTCTCCTATCCGCACGTTTTCGTCTGCGATGGCGAGGTCTACATGCTGCCCGAGACGTCCGCCGCAGGGCGCCTCCAGCTCTACCGCGCCGATCCGTTTCCGGATCGTTTCGTGCTGGACCGTGTGCTGGTCGATGGTGTCGAGGCCAACGATGTCACGATCATCTTGCACGCCGGAACATGGTGGCTCTTCGCGACCTTGTCGGGCGACGGCAGCTCGACCTGGGACGCACTGGGTCTCTACAGCGCGCCGCATCCGTTCGGCCCGTGGACGCCACATCCCGCGAATCCCGTGTTGATCGACGCCGGCGCGGCGCGCCCTGCCGGCGAGATGTGGCACGAGGGTGGGACACTGATGCGCGTCGCGCAGGATTGTCGCGTCGGCTACGGTGCCGGCCTCGCCATCTGCCGCGTCGACCGGCTCGACGCAGAGGGTTACGCGCAGACCGTTGTCGAGCGGCTAGGCCCCCCCGCAGGGCACGCGGCGGGCGGCGTCCACACGCTGAATCGGGGCATTAGCGTCGAGGTCATCGATCTCGTTTGACGCCCTGCGGTCCCTTTTCGGACTCGTCGCCTCCCGGCAGCTCCTCCCGCACCGGCGCGTGGTTGAGGATCGCGACGAGCGAGACGCCGCCGATCGTGTTGCCGATCAAGGTCGGCACCATGAAGCGCGTAAAATACTCGCCGAGGCTGATGTGCCCGACGAAGACGTTGAACGCCGCCTCCACCGAGCCCGCGATGATGTGCGAGAAATGCGCGGCGGCGACGACGTAGGTGATGATCAAGATCAGCAGCAGCCGCGACTGGCCGGCGCCTGGGATCAGCCAGACGATGAGCGCGATCAGCCAGCCGGCGAGGATCGCCTTCACCATGGTCGGCGCGAAGGAATCCTTCATCGCTTCCTCGGCGACGGTGCGCAGCGCCTTGTTGACCTCGGCATCGAACAGGCCGGGATGGCTGACCAGCCACGCGAAGATGAACGTGCCGACGATGTTGAAGGCGAGCACGACCGTCCACAACCGCGCGACCTGCCAGAGCGTCTTGAGGTCCTTGCGCGTCAGCAGCGGCAGGATCGAGCTCAACGTCGATTCCGTGTAAAGCTGCTGGCGGCCGAGGATGACGATGATGAAGCCGATCGTGTAGCCGAAGCCGGCGACGAGCTTTGTCCACGGCGCCCCTTCCGGAAGGGCGCTGCGGATGATCGCCATCGTGAAGAACGAGAAGCCCATCGACAGCCCAGCCCCGAGCGCCGACCAGGCCATCGCCTTCACCGAGCGCTCGAGTGTCTTTTCACCTTCCTCGCGGATCAGCTCATGGATGACGCGCGCTTCCGGCGGGGTCGGGTCGGAGCCGGAATGGTGGCGCTCGTGATGGTCGAGGTCGGGATCGTGCTCGTCCTGGGCTGCGTGCTTATCCTCGTGCTTGTCCATCTGGCTCCCGGCGTCAGCTGACTCCGGTTGGGCCATCGAGGATGACACGCACCTTGCGCGCCAATTCGCTGCGGCCGTACGGCTTGCTGAGGACGTCGAATTCGCGTCCCCCCGCATCGGTTCGTTCGAGTGACGCTTCCGCGTAGCCGGTGGTCAAAAGGACCTTTATCTGCGGCCTGCGGCGCTTGGCCTCACGGCCCAGCTCGACGCCATTCAGGTCGCCCGGCATGATCATGTCCGAGAACAGAAGATCGATGTC
Source organism: Beijerinckiaceae bacterium (assembly GCA_965277735.1). Lineage (GTDB taxonomy): Bacteria > Pseudomonadota > Alphaproteobacteria > Rhizobiales > Beijerinckiaceae > RH-AL1. The sequence goes on along the minus strand of CBDIDO010000002.1, from coordinate 201,213 downwards.
CTTGCCGGTCTCGAAGATCGCCAGCGCCGCGCGGCCGTCCGCCGCATGTAGCGTTTTGTAGCCGAGGTCTTCCAGGATCATGCGCGCCATCTCGGCGACGTCGGCGCGGTCCTCGACGACGAGGATCGTCTCGGTGCCGGGCCGATCGAAGGCGCGCGTACCGCGTCCTTCCGGCTCGCGCACCGCCTCGCTCACCGCGGGGAAGAAGATGCGGACCGTCGTGCCCTTGCCCTCGACCGAGTCGATCTGAGCGGCCCCGCCGGATTGCTTGGCGAAGCCGTAGACCATGGAGAGGCCGAGGCCCGTGCCCTTGCCTTCCTCCTTGGTCGTGAAGAACGGGTCCATCACGCGCTCGATGATCTCGGCCGGCATCCCGGCGCCGGTGTCCGTGATCGCGATCGAGGCGTAGCGGCCGGCGGCGAGATGGCTTGAGCGGCCGCTGTCGTCCGGTCCTATCTCGATGTTTCGCGTCGCGATCGTCAGGTGCTTGGCGGGACGTCCAGCCATCGCGTCGCGGGCGTTGATGACGATGTTGATGAGCGCGACCTCGACCTGGGTCGGATCGATGCGGGAATTCCAGAGGTCCCCGGCGAGATTGCTCGCCAGGATCACGTCGCCGCCGAGGGTCCGCTCGGCGATGTCGCGCACGCGGGCCGCCAGCGCGTTCAGGTTGAGGACTTGGCCCACGAGGCGCTGCTTGCGCGCAAACGAGAGCAATTGCTGCGTGAGGCTCGCCGCGCGTTCCGCCGCGCCCTGCGCATTGGCGATGCCGCGCTGCAGCTTCTCCTTGTTGATCTCCGGCTTCTGCAGCCCGCTCCCGATCATCTCGAGATAGCCGACCATCACCTGCAGCAGGTTGTTGAAGTCGTGGGCGATGCCGCCGGTGAGGCGTCCGAGCGCCTCCATCTTCTGCGCGTGGCGCAATTCCTCCTCCGCGACGCGACGGCGGCTGACGTCGAGCTGCGAGGCGAAGAAGTAGACGAGCTCGCCCGCCTTGTTGAAGATCGGCGAGATGAAGAGGGCGTTCCAGAAGGTATAGCCGTCCTTGCGGTAGTTCAGGATCTCGACCGCGACCTCCTGCCGGGCGGCGACGGCGCGGCGAACTTCCGCCACCGTCTCCGCGTCGGTTTCCGGTCCCTGCAGGAAGCGGCAGTTGCGGCCGATGAGCTCGTCCATCGGATAGCCGGTCATCGCCTGGAAAGCGCGGTTGGCGAAGACGATCGGATTGTCGTCGCGCCGCGGATCGGTGACGATCATCGGCATGCGCGTCGTCTCGATGGCGGCGAAGAAGATGTCGCCGTGCCGATCGGTCAGCGATTCGGTGCCCGTGTCGATCGTCACGCGCGGCCACACGGGGCCGGACTGAGGCGCAATCGGGTCGTCCGCCACGGGGCCCTCGTTGCTCAACACGTTCTCCCGCTAGTGCAGGCAGACGAAGATAGGAGGGTCGGCCACGAACGACAACGGCCAAGCTTAGCCCGAGCCTGCACGTTCGGGTCACCAGCCGTTCGTGCCCGGCGCACCCTTGAAGGGGCCGCCGAGGTTTCGCGTGACCCAGCCGCCGTAGAACCCGCCGGGCTGCGGCGTGACCTGCTCGCCGTCGACGAAGCAGGCCTCCATCGCCTGCGGATAGACGGCGAGATGGTCGCGCAACGCCGCGAAGGCCGGGGTCGGGTCCGGGTAGCTCCAGGCGCATTCCTGGGCGAATGTCTCGCCCTCGCGCAGGCTCCAATAGCCGGCGATGCCCTTGAACTCGCAGAAGCTGCGCCGCGCGCTCGGCTCGAGGCCGCAGGTGAAACACGCGCGCGGGAGATAATAGACCGGTGGATGCGTCGTCTCCAGCACCCGCTTGGCGTCACGCGTGCGGGCGATCGTACGGCCGGCGAGCACAATACGGATCTCCTGCGGCGCCGGCTCGAGCCGCGGCGGTCGCGGATAGTCCCAGACGCTTTCCCGATCCATCCGATCTTCCCTTTGCGCGCGCGGCGGTAGGGCCTCGAGTTGGCTCTACACGCGGCGGTCGCAAGAGCAGCGGCCTAAATGCCACGCTTGGCCGATCTGACGCCTGTGACCTCGCGACCTGTCCAAAATCAGGAAAACTTGCGATAACATCGACAAAATGCGGTCACCTTGTCGGGTTTTGCGCGTTTGAGACCACTTCTCGCCCCCGTCACCGAATGGCGCGATATCGCCGCTGAGCAAGCGGGGACGACCATCACGGTCGATCTCGATGCCATCGCGGCCAATTGGCGTCTCCTGCAGGACAAAGCCGGCGCCGCCGAATGCGCGGCTGTCGTCAAGGCCAATGCCTATGGCTTGGGGCTGGATTCGGCGGCGGCGGCCCTGCGCCGTGTCGGCTGCAAGACCTTCTTCGTTGCCCATGTCTTCGAGGGGCAGCATCTGCGGGCGCTCACCCCCGAGGCGACGATCTACGTCTTCAACGGGCTGATGCCGCGTACGGCGCAGATCTTCCTCAAGGCCAAGCTCCGGCCCGTGCTCGGCTCGCTACCCGAGATCGAGGATTGGGCCGAGGCCTGCGCCAAGACCGGCATGAACTCGCGGGCGCCCTGCGCGATCCAGCTCGACAGCGGCATGAACCGCCTCGGTCTCATCGCCGAGCAGATCCCGGCCGCCGCCAGCCTCGCCGCCAAGCTCGATGTGGCCTTGGTGATGAGCCATTTCGTGTGGTCGGGCCGTCACAAGCACCGCGAGCATGTCGCGCGGCAGATCGCGACCTTCGAGGCGGCGCGCGCCGGCTTTCCCGGCGTCCCGGCTTCGCTCGCCAATTCGAGCGGGATCTTCTACGGCGCGGACGCGCATTTCGATGTCGTGCGGCCGGGCTACGCGATCTACGGCGGCAATCCGACACCGGACGATCCGAACCCGATGCGCCCGGTCGTGACGTTCGAGGCCAAGGTCATCCAGGTGCACGAGGTCGCGGCCGGCGAGGGCGTCGGCTACGACGGGCGCTGGACCTCGCCGTCGCCGCGTCGCCTCGCCACGATCTCGGCCGGCTACGCCGACGGCATCCCCTGCGGCGCGATGGGCGTCGAGGGCAAGCCGAACGGCTATGCCTCGGTCGACGGTGCGCTTTGTCCGATCGTCGGGCGCATCTCGATGGACCTCACCGTGGTCGACGTCACCGACGCCCCGATGGTCGAGCGCGGCGATTCGGTCGAGCTGATCGGCGCCGAGATCTCGATCGACGATGTCGCCGAGCGGGCGGGGACGATCGGCTACGAGGTGCTGACGCATCTGGGACCGCGCAGCCACCGTCGCACGATCGGGCGGCAGGCGACTGTGCTGACGAGCCCGGGACGGTAGGGCGCTGACAAGACCTTGTTCGACTTATCGAATTGTCGCTCGCTCCGGAGGCTTCCGAGCCGGATGAAGCCTCATTGGCGACGCAATAACTTTTCACGATAGCTGAAGGCTGCGCGCGCTCGTGATCGCGCGCGGGAGGAACAAGATGCGCTTGCCCGGATATCTGCTGCCGTCGGAGCAATGGGGTGCGTTCAAGGAGCGCAACATTCATCTGCCCCGCCGCATCAAGGCGCTCGCGGACACGAATGCATCGCTCAAGGACTCCGAGCTCACATCCTACCTGAAGAGCCATTTCTGCACGAAGCCGTTCGATACGATGGAGACGCTTGACCAGGGCTCCGTCAACATCTGCTGCCCAGACTGGATCCAGACACCGATCGGCGGAATCGACGATCTGCCAGGGGCCTGGAAAGGCCGCACCGTTAACAAGATCCGCGAGTCGATCATCGACGGGAGCTTCAAGTACTGCAGCCACGTCAATTGCTCGTTCATCTCCAACCGCTGGCTGCTGCCTCGTGAGAGCAAGAAAGCGCAAGCCCTCATCGAACGCTTCGAGACCGACGGCACGGCGCCGCCGCCGCGCGAGCTCAAGCTCTCGCATGATCGGTCCTGCAACCTGTCGTGCCCGTCGTGCCGTACCGACCTCATCACGGCCGGCAAGGCCAAGCAGAAGCGCCTGGACGATCAGCTCGAAAGCTCATTCGTGCCGATGTTGAGGGACGCGACCTCGGTCTACATCACCGGCTCAGGCGATCCGTTCGGGAGCGCCCATTTCCGCCGCCTCATCAAGCGGCTGAACCGGGAGGAGTTTCCAAAGCTCCGATTCCGGTTGCACACCAACGGCCAGCTCATGGACGAGCGCGCCTGGCGTGATCTCGACTTGGCGGGACGCGTCGAGAGCGTGCATATCTCGATCGATGCCGCCGAGGCGGAAACTTACGCGATCGTCCGACGGCCGGGCAACTTTCCGAGATTGCTCAAGAATCTCGCGTTCGCGAAGACCCTTCGCGAAACCGGCGAGATCGAGTCCCTCCAGATATCTATGGTCGTCCAGGCGCTCAACTTTCGCGAGATGCCGGCGTTCGTCAGCCTCGGCAGATCGATCGCTGCCGACATGATCTGCTTCGAGATGATTCACGATTGGGGTGTCTATGCGCCGGAGGATTTCGAGAAAGCCTACCTCGGTCCGGACCACCCGGACTTCGCCGACCTGATCGCGGTGATGCAGGCCCCGGAAATGTCCGACCCGCGAGTCGCCGCCGGCGCAGTCAAAGCCCACGTCGCGCAGGCCCCGGCTCGCGAAGTCGCTTGAGCGAAGCCACGGGGCGGATAGCTCTCAATGAAGCTGTTACGCCGCGAGCGTAACGTAGATCACGCCGCCGCCGTCGTCGCCGCACCCACCAGCTTGCGGGCGTCCAGCGCGCTGATCGGGTGCCCGAAGGCGTAGCCCTGCGCGTATTCGCAGCCGAGCTGGTAGAGCTCGATCGCATCCGACTCGCTCTCGGCGCCTTCGGCGACGACCTCCATGCCGAGGTCGTGCGCGAGCGCCACCATCGAGCGCAGGATCACCGGGCGCGCGCCCTTGTTCGAGCTGTTGTGCACGAACGATCGGTCGATCTTGATCGTGTCGAAGGGGAAGCGCTGCAGGTAGGAGAGCGATGAATAGCCGGTGCCGAAATCGTCGAGCGAGAGACCGGCGCCGAGCTCCTTGATGCGCGTCAGGATCTGCGCGGCATATTCGGGATTCTCCATCACAAGGCTCTCGGTCAGCTCGAGCTTGAGCGAGCCGCGGTGCACGTCGCAGCGCGTCAGCACCGCCTTCACGTCGTGCAGGAGGTCGTGGCGGAGCAGCTGGCGCGAAGAGACGTTGACGGAAGCGAAGATCGGCGGGTCGACGTCGAGCGCGCGCTGCCAGGCCGACAGCTCGCGCGCGGTGCGCTCGAGCGCGAAGATGCCGAGGTCGACGATCGCGCCGGTCTCTTCCGCAATCGGGATGAACTCCGCCGGCGAGAGGCGGCCAAGGCGCGGATTGTCCCAGCGCAGCAGCGCTTCGAAGCCGGCGACGGTGCGGTCCTCGAGCCGCACGACCGGCTGGAAGAACACCTTGATCTCGCCGCGCTCCAGCGCCTTGCGCAGGTCGGATTCAAGCGCGAGCCGGTCGGAACGCAGCGTGCGCATGGCGGGGCGGAACACTTCGATGCGATTGCCGCCGCCTTTCTTGGCGTGGCGCATCGCGATCTCGGCATCCTTCAGCATGTCCTCGCGGCGCGGGTGCAGCTGCGGGTCGAACAGGGCAAGACCGATCGAGGCGGTCAGCGGGATCTCGCGGTCGGCGAAGGTGACCGGCGTCGAGAGCGCGCGACGCACCACGTTGGCGAGCTGGATCGTCTGCTCGGTGTCGTTCTCCGACACCAGGATCGCCGCGTACTGATCGCCGGCGATGCGGGCGATCGTGTCCTGCGGCTTCAGCAGGCGGGACAGGCGCCGCGACAGGGTCAGCAGGATCGAGTCGCCGGCTGAGAGACCGACGGTCTCGTTGATCTGCTTGAAGCGGTCGACATCGATGCAGAAGACGGTCGGGCGCAGGCGGGGATCGTTTTGCGCGTAGGTGAGAGCGGCTTCGAGCCGGTCGAAGAACAGCTCGCGGTTCGGCAGGCCGGTGAGATTGTCGTGCACGGCGTCGTGCAGCAGCCGCTCCTCGGCCACCTTGCTCTCGGTGATGTCGGAGAGCGTGCCGACGATGCGGATCACCTCGCCATCCGGTCCGACCACCGGCCGGGCGCGCATCGCGTACCAGAAGTAATGGCCGTCGGCCGCGCGCAGGCGGAAGCTCTCGTTGATGCGGCCGCGCCGCTGCTCGAGCATCGTGTCGAGGCAGGCGCGGTAGCGGTCGCGCTCGAACGGGTGCAGCACGTCGAGCCAGCCGGCGGCCGGCCCTTCCAGCGCGCCGCGGCCGATGCCAAGCTGCGACTCGACCTCGGGCGAGACGAAGACGCGATCGGCAGCGACGTCCCAGTCGTAGATTACGTCGCCGCTGCCGGTCAGCGCCAGGGCCTTGCGGCTCGAATCGGTGACCGCGCCGGCACCCAATCCGCCGCCCGCGAACGCGTTCTGCATGATCGTGAAGCCAATCAGCATGACGATCAGGACGAGGCCGCCGATCAGAGCCGGCGAGACGAGGTCGTTGGTGAGCGTGCCGGTCACGGTGAAGCTCGCGCAGATCACCCAGGCGAGCAGCAGGAACCAGGTCGGGATCAGCATCACCGCGCGGTCGTAGCCGTGCGTCGAGAGGTAGAGCACCAGCACGAAGCCGACGCCGGCGATGGTGGCGAGCGAGAGTCGCGCGACGCCGGCGGCGACGGGGGCATCGAACACCGCGAAGGCGATCAGCGCGAACAGGAAGACGAGCCAGGCCGCCGCGACGCGCGAGGCGCGGACGTGCCAGCGCGACAGGTTGAGGTAGGCGAAGAGGAAGACAAGGAGGGTGGCCGACAGCGTCGTCTCGGCGCCGGCGCGCCAGATGCGATCGCTCGCCCCCGACATGCCGAACAGCTTGTCCCAGAAGCCGAAGTCGATGCAGACGTAGGCGAGCACCGCCCAGGCGAGCGCGGCGGCGGCGGGGAAGATCACCGCGCCCTTCACCACGAAGACGATCGTGAGGAACAGCGCGAGCAGGCCGGCGATGCCGATGACGATGCCCTTGTAGAGCGTGAGGCTCGTCACCTTGTCCTTGTAGGCGTCGGGGATCCACAGCGCGAGCTGGGGCAGGTTCGGCGTGCGCAGCTCGGCGACGTAGGTGACGGTCGTGCCGGGGTCGAGCGTCAGGCGGAACACGTCCGCGTCGGTCGCGTCCTCGTGCTCGGGCGAGATGCCCTGGCTCGCGGTGATCGCCGAGATGCGCGTCGCGCCGAGATCGGGCCAGATCACGCCGGAGCCGACCAGACGGAAGTGGGGGGCGACGATGACGCGCTCGATCTGCTCGTCGGTGTCGTTGGTCAGCGCGAAGACGATCCAGTTCGGCCGCGTGCCGGTGTCCCTGGCGCGGACCTCGATGCGGCGGACGATGCCGTCGGCGCCAGGCGCTGTCGAGACGAGCAGGCGGTCACCCTGGGAGGAATAGCTCTCGATCGCCTTGGTGAGGTCGATCGCGGGCGTGTCGAGCGGAACGCGCACGGATTCGATCGCGTGCGCCGGAAGCAGGCTCGCCAGCAGCAAAAGAAACGGCAGGACAACAGGGACGAGGCGAGAAGAACGCTTCACTCGGGTCTCGCGGCTCGAGGCGTAAGGCTTGTTGGCACAAGGGTTTTTTCGCGGGCCACCCGGGGGAGGGGTAGCGGAACGTAAAGCTTGACGGTTGGGAGGGCAAGCATCTGGACGACCGAACTCACGGGCGATCGCGGCGCGGCAGGCGCAGCGAGATCGGGTCGGACTCCAGGAGCGCGAACAGCAGGTGGTCCTGCCAGATCCCGTTGATCCGCAGATAGGCGCGGGCGAGCCCCTCCTCGCGGAAATTGGTGCGCTGGAGTAGACGGATGGAAGCCTCGTTCTGCGGCAGGCAGGCGGCCTCGATGCGATGCAGGCGCAGCGTCGCGAAAGCGAAGCCGGTGGCGGCGCGCACGGCGCGTCCCATCCAGCCCTGGCCGGCGAAGGGGTGCCCCATCCAGTAGCCGAGCGTCGCCGCCTGGGCCACGCCGCGCTTGATCTGCCCGAATGTCAGGCCGCCGAGCAGCGCATCGTCGCTCTCGCGAAACAGCAGGAACGGGTAGGCGTCGTCGTTCTCGATCTCGGTCGCGTGGCGCTTGATGCGGCGCCGGAACGAGCCCTTGGTGAGATCGTCCGGCGGCCACGTCGGCTCCCAGGGCGTCAGGAAGTCGCGCGAGAGGTGGCGGAGCGCCGCCCAGCGCTCGAAATCGTGCATTTCCGGCGGCCGCAGATAGACGCCCTCGCCGCGGATGAAGGTCGCGTTGTCGTTGCTGGCGCCAATGCGAAACAGCGCCATCTCACGCGGCCCTCGCGTGGAGCCGCTCGCCGACGCGATCTGGCGCCCAGACCTTGCCGATCGGCCCGATCGAGGCGACGGTCGGCGCCGAGAGCAGGGCGCGCGCGCCGGCGGCGCGGATATCCTCCAGGCGCAGCGTCTCGACCTTGGCGATCATCTCCTCGCGCGGCAGCACGCGGCCGAGGGCGAGCAACTGGCGGGCGATCTGCTCGGAGCGAGCCGTCGGCGATTCGAGTGCGGCGAGCAACGAGACCTTGGTCTGGGCCTTGGCGCGCTGCACCTCGGCTTCGCTCAGCGTCTCGCTCGCCTCGGCGATCGAATCGAGCGCGACGGGCATCAACTCGCCGACATCGCGCGGGCTCGTCGCGGCGTAGAAGCCGAACAGGCCGGTGTCGGAATAGGCCCAGTGGAAGGCGTAGATGGAATAGGCGAGGCCGCGTTTCTCGCGCACGTCCTGGAACAGCCGCGAGGACATGCCGCCGCCGACGGCGTTGGCGAAGATCTGCAGCGCGTAATGGTCGGGGTGGTCGTAGGCGACGCCCTCGAAGCCGACGACGACATGCGCCTGCTCGAGCCGGCGCTTCAGCCGCGTCTCGCCGCCGATGTAGCGGGCCGCCGCGCCGGCGGAGGGTCTTTGCGCGGGCGTCGTCTCGAGCCGGGCGAAGCGCGTGGCGGCCTGGTCGACGAGGCGCGCGTGCTCGACGGCGCCGGCCGCCCCGACGATCATGCCGCCGCCGTGATAGTGGCGCGAGAGGTAGCGCCCGATCGTCGCGCGATCGAAGCCGTTGACGCCCTCGGGGGTGCCGAGGATCGGCCGGCCGATCGCCTGGCCGGGATAGGCGCAGGCATTGAACAGGTCGAAGACGAGGTCGTCGGGCGTATCCTCGACAGCGCCGATCTCCTGCAGGATGACGCTCTTCTCGCGTGCGAGCTCGCTCTCGTCGAAGGTCGATTCGGTGAGGATGTCGGCGAGGATGTCGAGCGCCAGCCCGGTGTCCTCGGCTAGCAGGTGCGCGTAATAGGCCGTCTGCTCGACGCTGGTCGCGGCGTTGAGGTCGCCGCCGGCGGCCTCGATCTCCTCGGCGATGGCGCGCGCCGAGCGGCGCCGCGTCCCCTTGAAGGCCATGTGCTCGAGCAGGTGCGACAGCCCGTGCTCGCGGACGTCCTCGTGGCGCGAGCCGGCGCCGACCCAGACGCCGAGCGCGGCCGTCTCGAGATGCGGCATGCGGTCGGTGACGACACGAAGGCCCGAGGGCAGGGTGGTGATCTCGACGCTCAAGATGCGACCTTCAGATTTGCGGCCTTCAGCGCGCGGCCCTGGTCGACGCGCGAGCGGATGAAGCGCTCGATCTCGGCCTGGTCGTTCGCGAGCACCGTGAAGCGCTCCGGCTTGCCGAGCATGTCGGCCATGAAGGGCGGCAGCGGCGGCCGCAGGCCGATCGCCCGCTCGATCGCGTCCGGGAACTTGGCGGCATGCGCGGTGCCGAGCACGACCATCGGCGTCTCTGGATCGCGCGCGGCGGCCTCGCGCGCCACATGGATGCCCACGGCGGTGTGCGGGTCGACCAGCTCGGAGGATTGCTGCCAGCAACGGGCGATCTCGGCCGTCGTATCGTCCTCGCTGGTGCGGCCGGCGTCGAACTCGGCGCGGATCGCGGCGAGCGTCTCGGCGGGGATCGTAAAGCCGCGCGACTGCTTGAGCGCGTCCATGGCATTGCGGACGGCGGTGCCGTCGCGGCCGCCGAGCTCGAACAGCAGCCGCTCGAAGTTCGAGGAGACCTGGATGTCCATCGAGGGCGACTGGGTGTGGGTCACGCCGCGGGTCTCGTAGCCGCCGCCTTCGAGGGCGCGGGCGAGAATGTCGTTCTCGTTCGTGGCGATGACGAGGCGTTCGATCGGCAGCCCCATGCGCTTGGCGATCCAGCCGGCGAGGATGTCGCCGAAATTACCGGTCGGCACCGCATAGGACACCTTGCGGCCCGGCGCCCCCAGCGCGACGGCGCTCGTGAAATAGTAGACGACCTGCGCCAGCACCCGCGCCCAGTTGATCGAGTTGACGCCGGAGAGCCCGTATTCGTCGCGGAAGGCGGCGTGGGTGAACAGCGCCTTCACGGCGGCCTGGCAATCGTCGAACGTGCCCTCGAGCGCGACGACGTGGATGTTGTCGCCCTCGACGGTGGTCATCTGCCGGCGCTGCACCGGGCTCACTCGCTCGTGCGGATAGAAGATCACCACATCGATGTTGGCGAGGCCGCGAAAGGCCTCGATCGCGGCGGCGCCTGTGTCGCCGGAGGTGGCGCCGACGATGGTGGCATGCTGCCCACGCCGCGTCAGCGCGTGCTCCATCAGCCGCGCGAGCAACTGCATCGCCAGATCCTTGAAGGCCAGCGTGGGCCCGTGGAAGAGTTCGAGAACGAAGAGGTTGGCGTCGATCTGCTGCAGAGGCGCGATCGCGGCATGACGGAACGGCGCGTAGGCTGCGTCGATCATCCTGGTCAGCGTCGGCTCGTCGAGGTCCCCGCCGACGAAGGGCATCAGCACCGCGCGGGCGACGTCGCCATAGGGCTTGCCGGCGAAGCCGGCGATCGTCTCAGCAGAGAGGGTCGGATAGCTCTGCGGCAGGTAAAGGCCACCGTCGCGAGCGAGGCCGGCAAGCATCGCCTCGTTGAAGGACAGGACGGGCGCCTCGCCGCGTGTCGAGATGTAGCGCAAGAAACGGGCTCGTTGTGTTGTGCGGGCGCGCGTCCGCAAGGGAAGGTGGCGCGCCGCGTCTTCTAGCTATTTCCCGGGCTCTAACACGAAAGTCGGCCCATGGCTCGCTTTCGAGAGGATAGTTTCGTCTAGCGGGCGCCTGCCGAGGCCGCGTCGCGGGACGAATCGTGACCGTCCTCACCCTTGATGCGTTTCCAGGCGAAGCTGCCGAACACACCGAGCAGCGTGAGCCCGATGCCGAACCAGGTCATGGCGTAGGAGAAATGGTTGTTGGGGATGTCGATGACGGTGGCGCCGCCGCGCGGCCAGCCGCCGGGGTTGGCCGGCGTCGCATCCGCGTCGACCACGAAGGGCGCGGCCGCGATCCCGTCGCGCGCGGAGATGGTCTTCGGGTCCTTGGTGAAGAACTGGCCGCTCGCTTCGTCGTCGGCTGGCGTGAACAGGTTGCGCGCTTCGGGCGCCCGCATCAGCCCGGTCAACCGGACCGGGCCGGACGGGTCGCCGGCAGCGCGGCCCGCGCGATCCTTGAGGCGATCGGGCACCCAGCCGCGGTTGACGATCACGGTGCCACCGGCGGCGAGCGACAGCGGGGTCATCACGAGATAGCCGGGGCCGTCCTCAGTCGGGCGGAAGACCATGGTCTCTCTGGCATTGTCGAACGTGCCGTCGAGCGCGACGTGGCGGTACTCGTAGTCCTTCGGATTCAGCGCGGCCCAGTCCGTGGACGGCGGCAGCGGCGCGGGGGCCGCATGCGCGCGGGCGTCGATCTGCGCGATCAGACCGTCCTTCCAGGCGAGGCGGTGCAACTGCCAGACGCCGAGGGCGACGAGCAGGGCGAAGGCGAGCAGGGTCGCGACGGCCGGCGCGACCAGCGAGCGGGCCTGCGGGCTCACGGCTCGGGCCGCGTTGGCTCGAAGCGGCCTTGCTCGGCCTTGTTGGCGTATTGCAGCGCGACGAGGACGCCCTTCAGCGGGCGGATCATCAGGATCGTCGTCGCCACGCCGAGGGCCAGCACCAGCGCATAAACCCACCAGGCCGGCGAATAGACGATCTGCGCGTAGACGCCGACGAGGAGGGTGAGGAAGCCGCCGAGGAAGGAGGCGAAGAACGACGGGCCGTCGCCGGTGTCGGCGAAGCGCGTGTCGAGCCCGCAGGACTCGCAGCGCGGCGTCAGGGCGAGGAATCCAGAGAAGAGGTGGCCTTTGCCGCAGCGCGGGCAACGGCCGATGAGGCCGGTCGGGATCGGCGAAGGTGCGCGCGTGTCGGTGTCAGCCATCGCCGACACATACGAAGCAAAGAGGGCGGCACCAAGCCGCCCTCGATCAATTCGGTCGTTTTGGGGCCAATGGCCTCAGGGCTTCACGGCCTCGGTCGCCGCGCCCCACGAGCCCCACACGTAGATGCAGGCAAACAGGAACAGCCAGACGACGTCGACGAAGTGCCAGTACCAGGCGGCGAACTCGAAGCCGAGGTGCTGGCGCGGCGTGAACTGGCCGAGCAGCACGCGCGCGAAGCAGACGGTCAGGAAGATCGTGCCAATCAGCACGTGGAAGCCATGGAAGCCCGTCGGCATGAAGAAGTTCGAGCCCATCGCCGAGGCGAAGCTGAACGGGGCATGCGCGTATTCGTAGCCCTGCACGCAGGTGAACAGCACGCCGAGCACGATCGTCAGGATCAGGCCCTTGGCGATCGCCGAGCGGTCGGAGTGCAGCAGCGCGTGGTGCGCCCAGGTGACCGTGGTGCCCGAGGTGAGCAAGATCAGCGTGTTGAAGAGCGGGAAATGCCAGGGATCGAGCGGCTCGATGCCCTTCGGCGGCCAGACGCCGCCGATCGCGGTGGCACGCGAGATCTCGTTGAAGGCGTTCGGGTAGAGGGCGATGTCGAAATAGGCCCAGAACCAGGCGACGAAGAACATCACCTCTGAGGCGATGAACAGGATCATGCCGTAGCGGTGGCTAATCTGCACGACGCGGGTGTGGTCGCCGTTGTTGGCCTCGTGGACGACGTCGGTCCACCAGGCGGCCATCACGTAGAGCACGCCGAGCAGGCCCGCGCCGAAGACGTAGGGGCCGACCGGCGACAGGGCCTTCATCCAGGTGATCGCGCCGACCGCCATGATGAACGCGGATATCGAGCCGATGAGCGGCCAGGGGCTGAGGGGAACCAGATGATAATCGTGGTTCGGCTTGGCGTGACCGTCGGCCATGGACTTGCTTTCCTTGCTCCCCCGCGACCGGCCGAGCGGCACGGTCGTCGTCCTTCGTTTCGGACCACCCGATGGCGTTAGCGCGCCGATCGCCGGACGGTCAAGAATTCCCTTCGGTCCGCGCTAGAGGCGCGGTTTGGCGGCCTCGTCTTTAGTGGCGACGGACGCCGGCGTCTGCTCGTAGAACGTATAGGACAGCACGACCTCGTCGACGCCGTTCAGCGTCTCGTCCTTCTCGAGCGCAGGATCGAGGAAGAAGACGACGGGCATCTCGACGGTCTCGTGCGGCTTCAGCGTCTGGTCGGAGAAGCAGAAGCAGGAGATCTTGTCGAAATAGGCGCCCATCGACGGCGGCCCGATATTGTAGACGGCGCGCGCGGTGACCGTGCGGTCCGAGGTGTTCGTCACCTTGTAGAAGACCGTGGCGGTCTTGCCGGTGACGAGGTCCATCGCGTCCGTCTCGGGCGCGAAGGTCCAGGGCAGGGCGCCGCCCACGTTCGAATCGAAGCGCACATGCATGACGCGCGTGCCTTTGAGTAGCGACGCGCCGTTGGCGATGCGCGGCGTCCCCTCGTAACCGGTGAGCGAGCAGAACGCGCGGTACATCTGCGGCGAGATCGCGACGAGGCCGAGCATGCAGGCGACGACGCCGGTCGCTGCGAGGGGTGCGATATGGCGACGCGAAAGACGAAAGCTTGGTGCCATCAGAGCGGACGCTCGAGCACGTGTGAGCCGAGCTTGGCGATCGTGACGAAATAGATCAGCCCGACGAAGACCGCGATGGCGAGGCCGATCGCGATGTTGCGGAGCTTTCGGCTGCGCTGCTGCTGCGGCGTCAGGACGATGCCGTCCTCGACGCCCGTCTGGTCCTGACCCGTCACGGCCATGCGATCATCCCCGCGATCATCAGCGTGCGCTCGCCGATGATCTCGGCGAACAGCAGGAACAGGTAGAGGATCGAGAAGGAGAACAGCGCGTAGGCGGCTTTGTCGGCCTCCTTGCCCTCGCGCAGGCGATAAACGCGCCAGGCGAGGCCGAGCCAGGCGACGCCGAGCGCGGCGGACAGAACGCCGTAGGCCACCGTCGCGAAGCCCATGATCCAGGGCAGCATGCCGACGGGCGCGAGGAGCAGCGAGTAGAGCAGGATGTCGCGGCGCGTGCGATCTGGGCCGGCGACATTCGGCAGCATCGGGATGCCGGCCTTCTCGTATTCGCCCGACTTGACTAGCGCCAGCGCCCAGAAGTGCGGCGGCGTCCACACGAAGATCAGCGCGAAGAGCGCGACGCTCGACCAGCTCAGCGAGCCGGTGACGGCGGCGTAGGCGACCATCGGCGGGAAGGCGCCGGCGGCGCCGCCGATGACGATATTCTGCGGCGTCGCGCGCTTCAGCCACATCGAATAGACGACGATGTAGAAGAAGATCGTGAAGGCGAGTAGCGCCGCAGCGAGCCAGTTGGCGACGATGCCGAGCGTGAGGACCGAGAGCGCGGCGAGCGTCAGGCCAAAGGCGAGCGCCTCGGAGGGGGTGATGCGACCCATCGGGATCGGACGCTTGGCGGTACGCTTCATCACCGCGTCGATGTCGGCATCGTACCACATGTTGAGCGCGCCGGAGGCGCCGGCACCGACCGTGATCGCGATGAGCGCGGCGACGGCGAGCGTGAAGTTGAGGCCCGGGGCGGCGATCAGCATGCCGGCGATCGCGGTGTAGACGACGAGCGACATCACGCGCGGCTTGAGCAGGGCGATGAAATCGCCCGGTTCCGCCGTCGAGATGACGGGCGTCGTCGTCGTTTCGCTGATGAAGCTCATCTCAAACCGTTTACTGCTCGCGCTCTGCGCGGCGGGCGGCGTCCACGGCGGACTGCCACGCGCTCACGTTGTCGTTTCGCTCTGTCGTTTCGCTTGGTCGTTTTCGCTTGCTGGCGGACCCGTCGCGAAGCCCGCGGCGGGTCGGCAAGGAAGCGAGGCGCCGGAGTAGTGTCCGGCGCCTCGGCTTGTTAGTGGCCGCCGGCCGCGGTGATGCGCGGCAGCGTCTCGAACTGGTGGTAGGGCGGCGGCGAGGAGAGCGTCCACTCGAGCGTGGTCGCGCCGGGACCCCAGGGGTTGTCGCCCGCGAGCACCTTCTTCTGGAAAGCCTCGAAGATGATGTAGAGGAACAAGAGGACGCCGACGAACGACAGGTAGGCGCCGAGCGACGAGACCAGGTTCCACTGAGCGTAGGCATCGGGGTAGTCGATGTAGCGGCGCGGCATCCCCGCGAGGCCGAGGAAATGCTGCGGGAAGAAGGTCACGTTCACGCCGATGAACATGATCCAGAAGTGCCACTTCCCGAGCTTCTCGTTGTACATGTAGCCGCTCATCTTCGGGAACCAGTAGTAGAACCCGGCGAATAACGCGAACACCGCTCCCAGTGACAGCACGTAATGGAAGTGCGCGACGACGTAGTAGGTCTCGTGCAGGTAGCGGTCGATGCCGGCGTTGGCGAGCACGACGCCGGTGACGCCGCCGACGGTGAACAGGAAGATGAAGCCCGTCGCCCACAGCATCGGCGTCTTGAACGAAATCGAGCCGCCCCACATCGTGGCGATCCACGAGAACACCTTCACACCCGTCGGCACGGCGATGACCATCGTCGCGAAGACGAAGTAGCGCTGCGTCGTGAGCGACAGGCCGACCGTGTACATGTGGTGCGCCCACACGACGAAGCCGACGACGCCGATCGCCACCATCGCGTAGGCCATCCCGAGATAGCCGAAGATCGGCTTCCGCGAGAAGGTCGAGATGATGTGCGAGACGATGCCGAAGCCCGGCAGGATGAGGATGTAGACCTCGGGGTGGCCGAAGAACCAGAACAGGTGCTGGAACAGGATCGGGTCGCCGCCCTTCGACGGGTCGAAGAAGGTGGTGCCGAAGTTGCGATCGGTCAGCAGCATGGTGATCGCGCCGGCGAGGACCGGGAGCGACAGCACGAGCAGGAAGGCGGTGACGAGCACCGACCACGCGAACAGCGGCATCTTGTGCAGCGTCATGCCCGGTGCGCGCATGTTGAAGATCGTCGTGATGAAGTTGATCGCGCCGAGAATCGACGAGGCGCCGGCGAGATGGAGCGACAGGATCACGAAGTCCATCGCCGGGCCGGGCGAGCCGGCGTTCGACGAGAAGGGCGGATACATGACCCAGCCGCCGCCGAAGCCCTTGAAGCCTGGCGAGCCCTCCATGAAGGCCGAGGTGCAGAGCAGCAGGAACGAGGCCGGCAGCAGCCAGAACGAGATGTTGTTCATCCGCGGGAAGGCCATGTCCGGCGCGCCGATCATCAGCGGGACGAACCAGTTGCCGAAGCCGCCGATGAGCGCCGGCATGACCATGAAGAAGATCATGATCAGGCCGTGCGAGGTGATCAGCACGTTGTAGAGGTTCTTGGCGCCCTCGATCGCGTTCGAGGCGGGCACCCCCTGCAGCTGCGCGACGTGGTTGAGAACCTGGATGCCGGGGCTCTGCAGCTCCATCCGCATCAGGATGGAGAAGATGCCGCCGATGACGCCCGCCGTGATCGCGAAGATCAGGTAGAGCGTCCCGATATCCTTGTGGTTCGTCGAATACATGTAACGCCGCCACCCGTGCGGGATGGCGTGATCGTCACTGTGACCGGCGACTGCTGTGTCCATTGCGTGTGTCCTGAAGGCGTTCTTCTGGCAGGGCGTATCAGTTGTTGCCGGCGAGGCGCAGGATGTGCTGCGTCGCGGCGGAAGCGAAGGTCGGCGTCGCGGAGGGCGCGGCCGAGGCGAAGTTCTTCTTCGCGTCCTCGAGCCACTTCTTGTAGTCGTCCTCGCTCACGACCTTGAAGGCGATCGGCATATAGGCGTGGTCCTGCCCGCAGATCTTCGAGCACTGACCGTAGTAGGTGCCCTCTTTCTCTGCCTTGAACCAGCTCTCGTTCATGCGGCCGGGCACCGCGTCGATGCGCACGCCGAACGAAGGCACCGTAAAGCTGTGGATGACGTCGGAGCTCGTCACGAGCAGGTGGATCGTCTTGTTGATCGGCACGACGACCTGATTGTCGACGCTGAGCTGACGGATCATGCCGGGCTTCAGGTCCTCGTCCTTGACGAGGTAGGAATCGAACGAGAAGCCGCCGTTCTGGTCCTTCGGATACTCGTAGCTCCAGAACCACTGATGGCCGGTCACCTTCACCGTCATGTCGGACTTCGGCACAACGAGTTCGTCGGTCAGCAGCTTCATCGAGGGAATGGCGATGACGAAGAGGATCAGGACCGGAATGATCGTCCATGCGATCTCGAGCGGCGTGTTGTGCGTGGTCTGCGAGGGGACCGGGTTGGCCTTCTCATTGAAGCGGACGGCGATATAGCCGAGCAGACCCGCGACGAACAGCGAGATGACGATGATGATCGGCAGCAACAGGTCGTTGTGGAACCAGTGCATGTAATGCGCGATCGGCGTGACCGCTTCCTCCATGCCGATCTGGCCGGGCTCGGCGTAGCCGTCGGCGAAGGCGCGGCTTGCGGCGAGAAGGCTCGCCGAGACCGAAAGTGCCGAAACGACCCGTATGACCGCCCTGCTGAGACGCATTTGACCCCGCCTTTGTCGTCGGCTTGTTCTGCTCTGCCGACCTGCCCCTAGACCGGCGGCTCCCGCCGCTGAGCGGGCCGCGTGCGACGCCGCCAACTCGAAGGGTTCCAAATCACAAACCTCAAGCGAGTGCAATATTTTGCCGTCTCGATTGCCCGAGCGCGTTCGCGCGGCATAAAAGCGCTGCACAAGGGCGCCGTCGTCTCGCTTTCGCCTCAGCGCTCGCGTTTGTCCTGCGCCCGAAAATTTTTTGCGTCGGCGGGGCGCATCAGCGGGGACATTCGTGGGACATTCGATCAATCGCGTCCGGGTCGGGCGGCTCGTGTCGGCGCTGCTTTTGATGCTGGGCGCTCTATCCAGCCCTGCGATGGCGCAGGGGACCGTCAAGTCCAAGCACGGCGACTGGCAGGTCCGCTGCGAGACGCCGCCGGGCGCCTCCAAGCAGCAATGCGCGCTCGTCCAGAGCATCGCCGCCGAGGACCGGCCGAACATCGGCCTCATCGTCATCGTCCTGAAGACGGCGGACGGCAAGAATCGCCTGCTGCGCGTGATCGCGCCCCTCGGTGTGCTGCTGCCTTCGGGCCTTGGCCTGAAGATCGACGACGTCGATATCGGCCATGCCGGCTTCGTGCGGTGCCAGCCGTCGGGCTGCATCGCCGAGGTCGTGATGGAGGACAAGCTTCTCAACCAGCTGATGACCGGAAAGACCGCCGTCTTCATCATCTTCCAGACGCCGGAAGAGGGAATCGGCATCCCGCTGGCGCTCGAAGGCTTCAAGGATGCCTATTCCGAGCTGCCGTGAGATCGGTCGACTGGCCAGAGATCGGCTGATATTTCGACAAGATCGTCGATTATGGCCTAGACCTAGCAAGTTCGAGTGGGGGCAAAACCCGTGACGTCATATCAAGTGCCAAGCCGTCGGCTTGGCCGCGCCGCCCTCCGGATGGCGGCCGTTTCCGTCGTCCTGATCTCGTCGATCCCGGTGGTCCACGCCGGCGACGACATCGACGAGGACATCCTCACCCCGAGCTGGAGCGACAAGGTCGGCAAGTCGTTCCAGAACGGCATGACGAGCATGACCAAGACGATGGGCTTCGGCAAGCCGACCCCGCCGCCGCCGCCGGAGGCGCCGTCGGGCTGCCCGACGATCGCGATCCTCGACGGCACCCAGTCGCAGCGCGTCATGGCCACCGGGGCCAGCGACAACCAGGGTGTGCGCTACCAGTTCTCGCTGTTCAACGTCGGGCGCGAGTGCTCGATGCAGGGTGGTCGCATCTCGCTGAGAGTTGGCGCCGGCGGCCGCGTGCTGCTGGGACCGGCCGGCTCCGCCGGGCATTTCGATGTCCCTATCCGCGTCGTCGTGTACAGCGAGCTCGCGCAGAAGCCCGTCGAGAGCAAGCTCTACCGCGTCTCGGCCTCGGTGCCGTCCGGCCAGACCGGCGCGCCGTTCCAGTTCGCGTCGGACAACATCGTCGTGCCCCTCAGTGCGGGGCAGAACGGCCGCGACTATTCGATCAAGGTCGGCTTCGATTCGAAGGGCACGGACACCGGTGGCCCCGCGAAGACGGCCCACCACCGCGGCAAGCACAAGCCGGTCGAGAGCGCCGCACGCTAACGCGTCGTCATTCCGGGGCGCCGCAGGCGAACCCGGAATTCGGTGAGCGTCATCAGCTTGGATTGTTACGATCCACAGGCAGCGTTAGCGAGAACCCTCGCTAACGCGCGTCAGTGCGCGAGGCGCGTCACCTCGCTGATCGACTTCTCGATCAGCCTGTCTGCGAGGCCGTCCTGCTTGGTCTGGCCCTTGAGGATCGTCTCGGCAGCGGCAGCCGCGGCATCGGCCGCGGTCGCGCGGACCTGGGCAAGCGCCTGCGTCTCGGCCGACGCGATCTTCGTCTCGGCCTGCGCGGTGCGCCGCTTCACGTAATCGCCGAGGCGCTCCTCGGCGTCCTTGGCGAGCATCTCGGCCTCGGCATGCGCCTGCTGGACGATCGCCTCGGCCTCTTTCTCGGCATCGGCGCGCTTTTTCTCGAACGAGGCGAGGATGTCGGCTGCCTCCTTGCGCAGGCGCTCCGCCTCTCCGAGCTCGTCCTTGATCTTCTGCGCGCGCCCGTCGAGTGCCGCGTTCATCTGCTTATGGGCGCCGACGTAGATCAGGACGCCGACGAATACCGCGAACCCGATTGCGACGAAGAATTCAGGGTTGAACATGGCCGTCCTATCTCTCGGTCGCGGCAACGGCGGCCGTCACGGCCTCGTTGTCGGCCGGCTTGCCGGTCAGATGCTCGACGATGGCGGAGGTCGCCTCGCGCGCGATCGCGCCGACGTTGGCCATGGCCTTCGCCTTCATGTCGCCGATCTGCGCTTCGGCCTGCGCCAGCTTGCCGTTGAGCTCGGCTTCGAGCGTCGCGCGCTTGGCGTCGGCGTCGGACTTGATCTTGGCGCGGGTCTCGGCGGCGAGATCCTGCGCCTTGCTCTTGGCGTCGGCGAGCGTGCGCTCGTAGGCCTGGCCGGCCTCCTTGGCTTCCTGCTGCATCGCGGCCGCCTTTTCGAGGTCGGCATCGATGCGCTTGCGTCGCATGTCGATGGCTTCCGCCACACGCGGCAGTGCCACGCGCGCCATCAGCACGTAAAGCAGCCCGAAGGCGATCGCGAACCACAGGATCTGCGAGGGGAAGGTACGCGCGTCGAAGGGCGGGAACATCTCCTTCTTGGGAGGCGCGCCCGTCTGGGTCTGATGCTGTGCCGGCTCGCTGGCCATGTCGTTCCTAGTCCCTGCGCCGGCGAGGCGTCAGCGCCCCGCCGTGATGATGTTCTTGCCTCTTTCGCCCTTAGACGGCGAAGAGCAGCAGGAACGAGATCAGCAGCGCGAAGATGCCGAGCGCCTCGGTCACGGCGAAGCCGAAGATCAGGCGGCCGAACTGGCCTTCGACAGCCGACGGGTTGCGCAGGGCGCCGTTCAGGAAGTGGCCGAACAGCGTGCCGACGCCGATCGCCGCCGCACCGGTGCCGATGGCCGCGAGGCCGGCGCCGATGAACTTGGCTGCTTGAGGATCCATTCGTTTAGCTCCTTGGGGTCAGACGCTCGCGGCGATTGTCGTGCTTGCGTTGGTGGGATTTCGAAGAGACGCAACCGCGCCGGTCAGTGGGCCGGGTGCAGCGCGTCGTTGAGGTACATGCAGGTCAGCATCGTGAAGACGTAGGCCTGCAGGAAGGCGACGAGCAGCTCGAGCGCGAACATCGCCACCGTCATGATGAAGGGAAGCGGCGAGACCACCGCCCAGAAGCCGGCGCCGAGCAGCATGATCACGAAGCCGCCGAAGACCTGCAGCGTGATGTGGCCGGCAAGCATGTTGGCGAAGAGACGGACCGAGTGGCTGACCGGCCGCGACAGGAACGATATGACCTCGATGCCGACGACGAGCGGCAGGATGTAGATCGGCACGCCCTTCGGCACGAACAGCTGAAAAAAGTGACCGCCGTTGCGCTTGATGCCGACGATGATGACCAGGAAGAAGACGAGCAACGCCAGCAGCGAGGTGATGATCACCTGCGCGGTCACCGAGAAGGTGAAGGGGATCAGGCTGATCACGTTGGCAAACAGCGTGAACATGAAGATCGTGAAGACCAGCGGGAGGAAGTGCATGCCGCCTTCGCCCGCCGACGACCGCAACATGTCGGCGTTGAACTCGTAGGCCATCTCGGCGACCGACTGCAGCCGGCCGGGCACGAGCGCCTCTTTCGAGACGGCGAGAATCATCAGCGCGGTGATCGCGGCGACGACGATGAACATGTAGAGCGAGGCGTTGGTGAACGAGATGTCGTGTCCGAAAAGATGGATCGGCACGATATTGTGCACGCTGAACTGCTCGGTTGGATCGAGGGACGATCCGCCGCCGGCTGCCACTTGACTAGTCTCCCTGCTCGCTGCGCGGCCTCTTTGCCTCAAGTCGCTCCGAAAAATCAACCGCTGCCGCACGACCTTTTGGCGTGGTTTCGCGGATGATGTTCCAGAAGCCGCCGCCGGTGCCCACGAGACCGAGCACAATGAGGAACAGCGGCTTGGTGTGGAAGAGGCGATCGAGGCCGTAACCGATGGCACCGCCAACTGCAATGCCCGCGATGAGTTCGGAGACGACCCGCATCGCCATGCTCATCCCGCGACCCAGGCCACCGTCGACCTGCTTGGCCTCGGTCTTACGCGTGGCGGCAGCCTCGGTGGCGCGCCGCGCATCGAGCGCGCCCGACAGCTTGTCGAGCCGCGCGTGCATCGCCGCGTCGTCGGGATCGTTCGGATCGGCCAAAAGGAAGCTCGGGCAAAAGTTGCGCGCTCTATAGAGAGGTCGCGCGCGAAAAGCGAGGGGCGTTTGCTTCGTCCATCAGCGCGAGGAAGAAGGGCGTCCAGCAGAGAGAAAAGGTCAAATGGGCGGAAGTGCTTGCCGCAGAAGACCGAGGTAAGCGTCGAGGGTCGCATCCAGCCGGCCGTGCATGAAGGACTGGAACGGGCGCAGGTCGTCGCTTTCCGAGCTCCGCTCGAGCGCCTCGAGATACGGGATGCGATCCTCCGGGCGCACCGCGACCGGCGGATAGCCTTCGCGAAGCAGCAGCAGGTTCATCAGCAGGCGCGCCGTCCGGCCGTTGCCGTCGGCAAACGGGTGGATGGCTGTCAGCCGGAAGTGTGCCTCGAAAGCCGTCGCGGGACTGCCAGGCGCCGCTGTCAGCCACGAACCCAGGTGCTCCATCAAGCCGGGGACCTTCGCGGGATTCGGAAAGATCGCGGTCGAACCCGCGATCCGCCGGGGCAGGCGGCTGTAGAACCCGGCGATGTCCGGCTGGCTGCGGAGAACGATCCGGCGATGCCTCGCAGATCGTCGTCGCCAACCGGCGTGTCGGTGCCCGCCAGATCGCGCATCCAGATCTTCGTAATGATCGAGCGCCTCGAGGTGGTCGCGTAGCGGTTTGCCGCCATAGTGAGCCCGTGCTCGATGACCTCCGCGGTTTCACGCAGAGTGAGGCGACCTGCGACAACGGCCGCAGCTTGTCGAGCTGCTCCTTCTTGTCCGCGATCTGTGCGACCAATGTTTCGAGCATCGGTTGAGCTAGCATGTCCAGCCAGCGGACGGCTAGGACGCCTCCAGCATCTCCTCGGCCTCTTCCAGCGCGACCGAGACGAGCTGGCTGACGCCGCGCTCGGCCATGGTCACTCCGAACAGCCGGTCCATCCGGGCCATGGTGATCGGGTTGTGGGTGATGGCGATGAAGCGCGTGTCGGTCTTCTTGCGCATTTCGTCGATCAGGTCGCAGAAGCGCTCGACGTTCGAATCGTCGAGCGGGGCGTCGACCTCGTCGAGCACGCAGATCGGCGACGGATTGGTCAGGAACACCGCGAAGATCAGCGACATCGCGGTCAGCGCCTGCTCGCCGCCCGACAGCAGCGTCATCACCTGCGGCTTCTTGCCCGGGGGGCGCGCCAGGATCTCGAGGCCGGCTTCGAGCGGATCGTCCGATTCGATCAGCTGCAGCTCGGCCGTGCCGCCGCCGAACAGCGACGTGAACAGGTCCTTGAAGTGCCCGTTCACCGTGTCGAAGGCGCCAAGCAGGCGCTCGCGGCCCTCCTTGTTGAGGCTCGAGATCGCCTGGCGCAGGCGGCGGATCGCCTCGGTCAGATCGCCCTTCTCTTTGTCCAGGCCCTCGCGCTGGCCTTCAAGAGAAGCCAGTTCCTCGTCGGCGCGCAGGTTGACCGCGCCGAGGCGCTCGCGCTCGCCCTTGAGCTGCTCAAGCCGCGCCGCGACATGCGCCGCCGAGGGCCGCGCCTCGCCGTCCTTGACGCCGGCCATCGCAGGCAACGCCGCCGGCTGGCATTCGAGATCGGTCGCGGCGGTGCGCACCACTGCCTCGAGGCGCTGGCCGGCTGCCTCGCCCCGTGCCTCGGCCCGCGCGTTGGCCTCGCGGGCTTCTGCCATCGCGTCGAGGGCGGCGCGTGCGGCGCGATCGGCGTCGGCGAGCGCCGTCTCGGCACGGGCGCGGGCGTCGGAGGCCGCGCGCAGCGTTGTTTCCGCCGCTTCGACCTCGGCGAGGATCTGGCGTCGCGCCAGCACGAAGCGGTCTGGCGCTTCGGCGAGCGTGTCGCGCTCGCGCTGCGCCTCCGCGAGCCGGTCGTGGACCTCCGCGCGGTGCGCCGTGGCCTGCGCCCGGCGCGCCTCCCAGGAGGCCAGCTCTTCGGCGATCGCCGCGCGGCGCCGCTCGCGCGCCTGCCGCTCGCGGGCGATCGCCTGCAGCGTGGCGCGCGTCTCGGTCTCGGTGGCGCGGTGCCCGGCCGCCGCGTCGCGCGCGGCCTGCACCTCGCGGGCGATATCGTCGGACGGGGCGACGGCCGCGAGCGCCGCCGCGGCGGCGGCCTCCGCGCGCTCAGCGTCGCCATGTGCGGCCTTGGCGCTCGCCGCGGCGGCGTCGAGGGCGGCGAGCTTGGCGGCCGATTCGGCCAGCCGTCGCTCGAGAGCCGCATGCGCCTCGCGCGCCGTCTCATGCGCGCGCCGCGCGTCGCGCTGCGACGTGCGCGCCTGCGCTTCGTGCGCCGTCGCCGCGCGCAGGCTCGCCTGCGCGGCATCGGCGTCGACCTTCAGCTTGGCCAGGGTCTCGCCGGCCTGCGCGGCCTCGCCGCGCAGGTCGGCGAGGCGGTTGCGCTCGACGAGGCGGCGCGCCGCCGGGGTCGGCGCCTCGGCCGCCTGGGTGAAGCCGTCCCAGCGCCAGATGTCGCCTTCGCGCGAAACGAGCCGCTGGCCCGGCCGCAGCGCGGCACGCAGCGCCGGCCCGTCGGCGCGCGCGACGACGCCGATCTGCGCCAGCCGCCGCGACAGCGCCGGGGCGCCGCGTACGAAGGCGGCGAGCGATGTCGCACCCTCGGGCAACGGCGCGTCGGTCGCGGCGGTGTCGCCGCCGGCCCAGTGCGCCGGCGCGCGGGCATCGGACGACGCTTCGAGGTCGTCGCCCAGTGCGGCGCCGAGGGCCGCCTCGTAGCCCTTCTCGACCTGCAGCGAATCGGCGATCGGCGGCCATTTGGCGCCGGCGGCCGATTCGAGCAGCTTGGTCAGCGTGCGCACCTCGGTCTCGAGCCGCTGATTGGCGCGGTCGGCCTCGGCGAGCGGGCCACGGGCGGCCTGCTCGGTGTCGCGGGCGCGGGCGAGCGACAGCTCGGCCTCGCGCGCCTCGGTGTCGGCTGTCGCCATGGCGGCCGCCGCGCTCTGCGCGATGGCGGCCGCCATCTTGAGCCCGTCGCCCGGGTCGGCCGCGGCGCGCAGGCGCGCCTGCGCGGCCTCGGCATCGGCAAGTTCGCGCGCGAGACGCGCGAGGCGCGCGGCCTCGTCGGTGCGGCGCTGCGCGAGCGCGCGGCGCTGCGCCTCCGCATCGGCGAGGCGCGTCTGCGCCGCGGCGAGCGCGGCCTCGGCGGCGGTGCGCTCGCGCTCCGCATCGGCGAGCCGAGCCGCGAGGCCCGACTCGTCGGTCGCCTCGCCGCCGATGGCGTCGAGCTCGGCGGCCTCGCTGCCGAGCCGCGCCAGCATGCTGGCGGCGTCCTCGACGACGGCGGCATCGCGGCCGAGGTCGCCGTTCATCTCGGCGATGCGCCGCTCGATCTCGGCGAAGCGGCTCTTCGCGCGGCGCTCCTCGCCATCGAGCGTCTCGCGCGCCACGACGACCTTTTGGAGCGCGGACGAGGCCTCGCCCTCGGCCTCGCGCAGCCCCGGTAGGGCAAGCGCGGCGATGGCCTGGTGGCGCGCCGCCTCGCCTTGCAGGCGGGTACACTCGATGACGGCGGCGGCAGCCTCGCCGAGCCGCTGGCGCGCCTCCTCGACCTCACGCTGCGCCTCCTCGTGGTCGATCAGCATGGCGAGCGCCTGGGCGCGGCGGATGTCGGCCTGCAGCTCGCGATAGCGGTGCGCGTGACGCGCCTGCCGGCGCAGCCCGTCGCCCTGTGAAGCGATCTGGGCGATGACGTCGTCGATGCGGGTCAGATTGTCCTCGGCGCCCTTCAGCCGCAGCTCGGCTTCGTGGCGGCGCGTGTGCAGGCCGGCGACGCCCGCCGCGTCCTCCAGGATGCGCCGGCGCGCCTGCGGCTTGGCGGAGATGATCTCGGCGATCTGGCCCTGCCGAACGAGGGCCGGCGAGCGCGCGCCCGTGGCTGCGTCGGCGAACAGGATTTGCACGTCGCGGGCTCGCACCTCGCGGCCGTTGATGCGGTAGGTGGAGCCGTGCTCGCGCTCGATGCGCCGCGTGATCTCGAGCACGTCGGCGTCGTTGAAGGCGGCGGGCGCGGTGCGGCTCGCGTTGTCGAGCGTGAGGCCGACCTCGGCGACGTTGCGCGCCGGGCGCTCGCCGGCGCCGGAGAAGATGACGTCGTCCATGCCGGAGGCGCGCATGCTCTTGTACGAGCTCTCGCCCATCACCCAGCGCAGCGCCTCGACGAGATTCGACTTGCCGCAGCCGTTCGGCCCGACGACGCCGGTCAGCCCCGGCTGGATATCGAAATCGCTCGCCTCGACGAAGCTCTTGAAGCCGACGAGGCGGAGTTTGGTGAGATGCATGGCCGCCCGATTCTCCTCGGGCGGTCAGCGTGCGTGAAACGCCCGCAAGCGCAAGGCCCGCGCCCGACCCGCCTGTGGGTAGCGCGCCGTCAGAAGCGCGGGTAGCACATCGGCACGTCCGGGCGCGGATCGCGATAATAACCCCGCGGGCAGGGCGGTGGCAGGCGCACCGGGGCCACGACGCGCGGACCGCCATCGCGAGGGCCGCCGACTTCGCGCGGCTCGACGACGTCAGGGCCGCGGCCGCCGCGGTTCGGCACGCATTCGCCGTAGCCGCCGCGATGGGCGCCGGGGCCGCAGCCGTCGCGCACGAGCACGATCGGAGCCTCGGTCCGCGAGGCAGACGGGGCGAGCGGCATGGCGGAGGCCCCGCCGCCGGCGGCGAGAATGAGGGCGATGGCCGCAGCGATGCTCTTCATGTCGAGACGTCCTCCCATATGTCGGCGGGGTCTTAACGCATCCGCTCGCCCAAGCCTATGCGACCTCGGCGACGCCGCGCGACTTCTCTTCCCCGGGCGGATTCGCTAAACGGGTCTCGGCCGGGCGGTTAGCTCAGTTGGTAGAGCATCTCGTTTACACCGAGATACCGCTCGACACGAGCCTCCGGCTTTCCTCTGCAACACCGCGATTGAAGGCGATCCTGTTCACGGGACGTCCCGTGTTGCCTGTGGCGCACCTGTGGCGCTTGGGGGTCTGCCCATGAGCTGGGCCGTCGGCACCGACCCCCGCCGCCCCGATCGAGACATCGGCTACGGCGTCCCCGCCTACTGCGACCATCCCGACTGCCGCGAGGAGATCGACCGCGGCGTCGCCTTCGTCTGCGGGTCCGTCAACACCGAAGGCGAAGATCGCGGCTGTGGCCTCCACTTCTGCGCCGGACATTTCCGTCTCTCGGTAAAGTTCGGCCGGCTTTGTTTTCGCTGCTGGCCGCGCGCCGATCGGCCGCCTTACGAGGCGAAGCCGGCGCATCCCGCCTGGGCGCTTCACAAGCTCGCCGACGAGAGCTGGGCGCCGTGGCGCAGCGAGCACCCGGACGAGGTCGAGGCCTTGCGCGCGATCGTCGAGGCGACGGCGGGGGCGGCCCATGGCTGACGTCACCGGCCCCATCTCGACGCTGCCCGGCGCCTCGCACGCGCTGCCGCCCGGGACGATGTGCGACGAGCATCCCGATCGCCCTGCGGTCGCGCGCATCCAGGGCGAGACCGATTCCTTCGGCTGCGAGATGGCTGACCTCTGTCAGCCGTGCCTCGACGAGCACCGCGCCGCCGTCCGGGAATGGCGGGAGCGGCCGACCAAGTGCGATTGGTGCAAGAACGTCACCACCGATTGCCGCGAGACCCGCGATTATGACGAGGGCATGTGCGGGCCGGTCTACGACGTTTGCGCCGCCTGCCGCCGGCGCCGTAATGAGCAAGCGGCGGCCGAGCTCGAAGAGCACGAGGCGGATCGCGGCTATGGCGATTGGGACGACGAGCCGCTCGGGCGTGATCCCGATCCCGATCCCGAACCGGCTGTCAACTTCACCCATCTGCGCAAGTCGACGTTGCTGTGGCAGTACCGCGATCATTGGAGCGGCGAGCGAGCGGCCTTCCAGGTTTGCGGCCTCTACGTCTATGTCGTTGATCACGACGGCGATGGGTCGATCTGGGAGATCCGTAAGGGCAAGAGCGGACCCGTTCTCCGATCCGGCTCGAGCTGCGGCCACGACGATTTTGTCGACTGCGCCGCAGCCGCCGAAGACGCTCTGCGGGCAATCCTGAAGGAGCGGATCGCCGAGCTTCGTAAGGTGCGCCTTACGGGGGTGGCCCATGCCTAAGCGCATCCGCCTCTACGAGGTGACCGTCGATCGCGGCGACCGCAGCCCGACGTCCGTCCTCTACTCGGCCACGACCGCGAGCAAGGCGCGCATGGAAGCGTGGCGCGACTTCTCCGACTGCTGGGACGTGTCGTTCCGCGACTTTCTCAAGGTCGCTCGGGTGCGCGTCAGCCCCGAGCCTGCGCCCGAGGGCTGCTACGCCTACGTGCGCAAGACCTACGGGCTCAAGGTCGAGGTCGGCGATCGCATCGTCCTGAAGAATGAGGGCGAGATCTCCGGGCTGGAGGGCGAGGTCGTCTACCCGGGCCCCGCGACCGCGCATGTGCACGTCGTGCTCGACTACGCGGTGACCGTCCACCCCTACAGCGTCGACGTCTTGGCCCGCGCGAGCGCCCCCGCTCCGCCGGCCGCCCATGCCGAGCTCGAAGAAATCCCGTTTTGAGAGGCCGCAATGACTGAAGAACTCGTGCTTGTCGGCAACGGCGAAATCTACCTCTCTGCGGCGACGCGCGACGCGCTGCTCGCCCGGTTCCCCGACGCCAGCACCACGGACGACAGCTTGCCGGCCGGCGCCGGCCTGCCGCTCGGCTGCCGCGTCATCGTGCTCACGGAGGAAGAGCTCCGGCTCAAAGCGCTCGACGCGAAGCTCTATCAGCCCGCGCGCCCTTCGCAGCGATACGACAGCCCTGACCGGAAGATGCCGATCCCCCGGTCGATCGCCGGGATGCACCCGCGCGCCATGACGCGCGAGGCGATCCGCCGGCGGCGGCAGATGGCGAAGCGCGCCGCGCGTGCGGAGGGGAAGGTCGATGCCTGAGCGTCTGATGAAGGCTATTCCCATCTCGGCAGCGCGACGGATCGCCGAAGAGTACGGCTACGACCAGGTGGTCGTCTACGCGCGGCGTGTCGGCGAATCGCCCGCGCCGCGCGGCGAGCACCTGACGACCTATGGGGTCGACCCGACGCATTGCGGCGTGGCGGCGCGCATCGGCCGCAAGCTGCAGGAGATGATCTGGGGCGTCACTCCGGCGGCGGAGCCGGCCGATGTCTAACCGCCCCATCATCTTCTCCGCGCCCATGGTGCGCGCGCTTCTCGACGGCCGAAAGACGCAGCATCGCCTGCCGATCAAACTGCCCACGCGCGGTGGACGCGAATATGTGAACCCGCGCCTTGGCGGCTGGGAAGCGACGACGTTCGGCGGTGGAGGCTGCTTTTCGATCGCGCGGGATGGCAGCCGCGCGCCGACGCCGGAAATGGCCGCGATCTGGAACCGGACCACAGGGACCTGCGTCGTTGCGCCGGCGCAGGTCGGCGATCGGCTCTGGATCGGCGAAGATTATCAGCCTGCAAAGACGGGTCAGGACGACGACGTTGTGCGCTTCCGGGTTGACGGAGCGATCTACTCGATCTCGCCCCAGGGCGCTGTTGATCGGGCGCTCGCCGGCGACCGCCCGGCGTTGAAAGTCGGCAGGTGGCGGCAGACGCCCCGCTGGGCGTCGCGCCTGACGCTGCTCGTCACCGACATCCGGGTCGAGCGGTTGGCCGAGATCAGCGAGGATGACGCGATCGCCGAGGGCGTCGTCGCCTTCGCGGAGTCCCGGGACCGGCCCGGGTCGTGGGAAGGCCTTTCGGAAGCAGACCGTCTCGGCATGACGAGGGTCACCTACGGGAGCGCAAAACGGGCCTTCCAGCATCTCTGGGAGCACCTGCACGGGCCCGACGCATGGAAGGCAAACCCGTGGATCTGCGCGATTTCTTTTGAGGTCCGCGCCGGCAACATCGATCGCCTGCAGGCGGCCGAAGAACGGGCCGCCGCATGAGCTTCTGCAGCGAATACACCGTCAAGGCGACCCGCAAGGAGCACCGGTGCGACGGCTGCTTGGATCCGATCGCCAAGGGCGAGCCTGCCGTCCGATGGTCCGGGCTGACTGACGGCCATTTCGGTCACGCCGTCTATCATCCCGACTGCCGCAAGGCAGAGATCGCCTACAATCGCGAGGTCCTCGACAGCGATCCCGACGAATGGATGTCGCTCAGCGATGCCCCCGGCTACGGCGGCGAGGACTGGCTGCGGGAAAAGTTTCCCGCTGTTGCCGAGCGTCTATGCGGGCCCGCGAAGATCGTGGAACCGGCCGATGCCTGAGCTTCTCGTCACCTCGCGCCGCGCGCACGCCGCCAGCGATCGCTTCGCGACCGAGCGCGAGATGGAGGCGCTCATCTACCTCGCCGCGTCGCGTGTGCCCGTCTCCGCCGAGGCGCTGGGTCGCGACCTCGAGTTCGACGGCGAGCCTGCGGACAGGCCGGAGCGCCGGCACCGCGGCGCGCTGATCGTGCGCCGGCTCGGCTTCGCCGGCCTGCTCGGTTTCAAGGGCGACAGCTACTTCCTGAGCGAGCGCGGCCGCATCGCCGCGGCGCTCGTCATGTTCAAGCACCCCGGGCTGCGGGGGGCGTTCTTCGATGAGTGACGTGACCGGACCAATCTCCTCGCTGCCGGGCACCGGGCATGCCGTCCCCGACGACGCCACCTGCGACAACCATGACGACCGCAAATCCGTCGTCCGCATCCAAGGAGAAACAGACTCCTTCGGCTGCGAGATGGTCGACTATTGCCAAGAGTGCTGGGACGAGCATCTAGCCTACCGCCGATCGCCCGAAGGCAAAGCCGCGGAGGTCGAATGGCGCACCGGCAAGTGCGCGTGGTGCAAGAACGAAGCGACTGATCTGCGTGATGCTCGCGACTACGACGAGGGCATGCACGGCCCTGTCTATCGCGTCTGTGGGGCGTGCATCACACGCCGTAATGAAGAGGCGCGCCGCGAGCTTGATGAATACGCGGATCAGTACGGCGACGACGGGTACGACGACTACGACGACGAACCTGACGACCCCGGCGAAGAGTGCGGGCGCTGGATCAATGGAGCGCTTGGCCAGCAATGTAGGCTAGCCGGCAGCGAGTTCTGCGATTGGGAGTGCCCGTACTCCCATGGACGGCGCCCATGATCACCCCCGACCACACCGAGCCACTCGCCCGCGCGTGCCTCGAGGATGCGCCTGGCACCGTGTTCGACCGCTGGCGATCGATCTGCCTTGGCGGCCTCCTCGCCGCGCTGCTCAGCAACGGGCGCGACCTCACCATCATCGTCGGCCGGCGCACGGACCGGAAGCGCGGCGACTTTCATGTCGTGCGAGAGGAGCAACGCCAATGAACCGCCGGAGCCTTATCCTTGCCGCGGCCTTCGGGACGGCCGTCCCGTCGCTCGTGAAGGCCAAGTCGCTGATTGACCAGCCCGGCGATCCGCTCACAGCGCGCGGACTATTCGCCGCCTCGAAGTGGGCCGAGGAAGCCTACCGCAACCACCCGGCCTGCCGTCTCGTGTTCGCCGATGGGCAGAGTACCGGATGGATGGAATATGGCGTCTTGAGCCGGCCCGTCGCCGGCACCGCGCACGAAGACCGGCTCACCGCTGAGCGCACCTACGCGGTCGCGATTGAGGTGAGCGCGACGGACGTGCACGGCAAGCGTTTCGTGACAAGCGTGCCGATCGACGGCCGCGCGTCGGTGCACCTTGAGCAGAAGCGTGTCGACGCGCTCGCAGAGGCAAGACAGCGCCACGACGAAGCGATGGCGCGAGCGCATGGCCGGCTGGCTGCGCACGCCAACGAGTTGCCGTTTTGAGCGCCGTCTTCTCCCCCTGTGGCCTCTACCGCTACCGCCTCGACCGCGCCGTGAGCATGCTGAGCGACCGCGTCGTCGCCTTCTGCCTTCATAACCCAAGCACGGCCGCCGCCGACAGCGACGACCCGACCTCGCGCCGCGGCATCGGCTACGCGACCGCGTGGGGCGCCGGCCGCCTCGTCTACGTCAATCCATGGGCCGGCATCGCGACGAAGCCGCGCTTCCTATGGGCGATGGACGACCCGGTCGGCCCGGAGAACGACCGGCACATTCTCGATGTAGCGCGCGAGGTCGCGGCGACCGACGGTGTCTTCGTGCTCGCCTGGGGCGCGATCAGCCCACCGGCGGCGCGCCGCGCCGACGCGCGCGCCCGGCTTCGGCACGTCGAGGCGCTGATCCGATCGGAATGCGAGGCCATCTGCGCGCTCGGCGTCAACGCTGACGGGTCGCCCAAGCATCCCTTGTACGTGCGAGCCGACGCGCAGCCGCTGCGCTGGCCGGAGACCTGGAGGACCGCGGCATGACCCAGCGCCGCTTCACCGCCCGCGCCGGTCTCGACCCCTGGTCCGTGCGCGGCCTCGCGCTGGATCATCCGGCCATGGCGGAAAACCGTACGCTGTTCCCATCGACAGTCGTCGACGTGACGGCCGATGCGCCCGACAGGCTGCTTGTCTCAGGCGCCAACAATCGCAAGCTCGGCGCGACCATCACGACGGGCACCTACGCCGGCTATTCGCTCTATGGCTTGTCGCTCGAGGAGCGCGCCACCTGCCCCACGTCCTGCGACGTCCGCTCCACCTGCTACGGCAACGGGATGCAGATGGCCCGCCGCCACCGCATCGTCGACCTCGACGTCTTTCACGACCGTCTCGCGATAGAGATCGACCACTTGCTCAAGCTGGATTGCCGCGGGCTGATGGTGCGCCTGCATGTGCTCGGCGACTTCATGAGCACCGAATACGTCGCGCTTTGGAGCGACATGCTAGCCGACTTCCCGAAGCTCGCCTGCTATGGCTATACGCATCGCCTGCCGAGCCGGCGGGGTGACGAGACAGGCAACGCGATCGCGGCCCTGAAGAAGCGGGAACCGGCGCGTTTCCGTATCCGCTGGTCTGGCGATCTTCACGATACCGACAGCGCACGAGTCATCCGCTACGTGCCGGCGACGTCGCGGACCGAGGCCGGCATCGTCTGTCCTGCTCAGCTCGACGACAAGGCCTGCTGCGCGTCCTGCGCGCTGTGCTGGGAGCCCAAGTCGCACCAGGTCAACGTCGTCTTGGTGCTGCACGGCGCGAAGTCGGCGGCGTCGGCAGCCGAGACCGCGATGGCGGAGATCGCGGCGCAGCAGCCGATTTGCTCCCCCGAACCGGGGGAAAAATCCCTGCCCCCTGGGGCGGAGGAGGTAGCGGAAGGGGCAACCATGACGGTTTCCCCTCCCGTCACCGCCCTTCTCCCGCAAGCGGGCGAAGGCGAGGCCGCGCTGCAGGCTGAAGGCATCCGTAAGACACAGATGCCTTTGACGGACCCGCCGCTGGTCGAGACCCGCCGCATTACGCCAATCTCGATCCCGTCAAAGTTCAAGCCGAACGAGATCGACGGAGAGCCGCCCGAGATGCGGATGGTCTCGCCGCTCGATCTGCTCGTCGAGCCGTCCTACCAGCGCGACCTTTCTGGCCGCTCAGTGTCGCTGATCCGCAAGATTGTCACCGGCTGGGATTGGGCGAAGTTCAAGGCGCCGATCTGCGCGGAAACGGCAGACGGGCTGTTCGTCATCGATGGGCAGCACACGGCGATCGCAGCGGCGTGCCATCCAAAGGTGTGGCGCATTCCCGTGATGGTGATGAACGTCGAGCAGGTCTCGACGCGCGCAGGCGCCTTCGTCTCTCACAATCGCGACCGGATAGCGATGTCGCCGGCTCAGCTGCTCTACGCCGAGGCTACAGCTCGCGATGCCGAGGCGAGCGCGGTGCTCGAGATCGCCGAGCGTGTTGGAGCGTCCATTCCGCGTCAGCCCACGCAGAAGGGCAGGGCAAAGCCAGGGGAGGTGGCCGCCGTGACAGCGCTTCGCCGCGTCTACAGGTCGAGCCCGAAAGTGCTTGAGAAGTCGCTTCGCATCGCCGTGCGCGCCTCCTGCGCGCCGATCACCGCGACCGTCATCTTCGCTTTGCAGATCATCCTGTCGACGAAGCCTTTCGATGACGTCGCCCGCTTCGACGAAACGCGCATCGCCGACGCCCTTTTCAGCTTCCGCGATTTTGAAGCCGAGGCCGAGAAGGCGGCCGCAAATGCTGGAATGTCACGCTACAGAGCCGGCGCCGGGCTCATAGCCGAGCGTGCCCGCGAGCGGAAAGACCGCGCCGCATGAAGACCGTTGGCGACGCCCTCCTCGAGATGTGCACGCTGGAGGCTGTCTCGGTATCGCAGGCAAGCACGCGTCTCGCGGTCGGCGCCGTGCATATCCGCAATGCGATGCGCACGCTCAACGAAGCGGGCCTCGCCGACGTCATCCAGCTTCCAGGCGAGCGCGATCTTCGTCTGGCCAGGCTCGGCTCGCGCCGCCCGGGGCAGCGAAACGTGTGTCCGGTCTGCAGAGAGAAATACGAGCGGCCGCCAAAATCGAAGCGCCGGACGTGCTCGCGGTCGTGCGCTGTCGCGTCTTCCTGGAAGAACGCCGCCTCGCGCGAGGCTCGGGTCGCGTCAATCCAGGCGTCGAAGGACACGCCTGAGGCGCGCGCAGCCGCGACCGCAGCAAACCGTCGGCGATGGGCTCGAGCCGGCGAGCGGGAGAAGCTGGCTGAGAGCAGCCGCAAACGCTGGGCCGATCCGGCGATGAGCGCGAAGATGAGCCGGGGCATCCGCCAGGCCCAGCAGACGCCAGAGCAGCGCGAGATCTACGCCGAAATCAGGCGGCGCCATTGGCAAGACCCCGAAAAGCGAAAGCGCATGGAAGCGGGCATTCGGCGATCCAAGTCCTCGCCCGAAGCGCGCGCGAAGTTCTCGGCGCTGCTCAAGGCGCGATGGGAGGACCCTGAATGGAGGGCGAAATACATGGCTGCAGTGAAGAAAAGCTCGAAGCTCGGTGGGGCGGCGCGCGCGAAGCAAACAGCTGTTGCGGCAGCGACCGAGCCGCAGGCGGGCACGCCATGACCGAGTCCCTCGTCGCCCGCGCGCTCACCTTCGCCACTGCCGCGCACGCGGCTGTCGGCCATCGGCGCAAGTTCACTTTCGAGCCGTATATCGTCCACCCGATCGCAGTCGCCGAAATCGTCAAGAGTGTCCCGCACGACGAGGCCATGCTCGCCGCGGCGCTGCTGCACGACGTGATCGAGGATTCGGCGGTGACGCGCGACCTGATCGACGAGGTGTTCGGTCCTGACGTCGCCGACTTGGTGTGGTGGCTGACGGACTACGGCGCGAGCACAGGGAATCGCGCAGAGCGCAAAGCCGCCGACCGCAAGCGCCTCGCCGGCGCGCCGGCCCGCGCCCAGACGATCAAGCTCGCTGACCTCATCCACAACACAGCGTCGATCGTCGAGCACGATCCCGAGTTCGCTCGCGTGTACATGCGCGAGAAGGAGCTGCTGCTCGACGTGCTGCTGCTCGGCGATCCGACGCTGCGGCGGCGGGCGCTCGACCAGATGGCCGATTACACGGGGATCATCCACTAATGGGCGCTCATCCTATCCCCGACGCCGCTCTCGAGTCGGACATCGCCATCCTGGGCAAAAAGGGCAGGGGCAAGAGCTACACCGCGCGCGGCCTCGTCGAGCGCCTGCTCGACGCCGGTCGGCAGGTCGTCGTGCTAGACCCGCTCTCGACTTGGTGGGGCCTCAAGGCCGGCCCGCATGGCTATCCGATCCCGGTGATCGGCGGCCCGCATGCTGACCTGCCGCTCGTCGACACCGCCGGCGAAGCGCTCGGCCGCTTCCTTGCGACGTCAGACCAGAGCGTCGTCATCGACCTCGGCGCGCTGCGGAAAGCCGAGCTTGTGCGATTCGCGACATCGTTCTTCGAGGCTCTCTACGTCGGCAACCGCAAGCCGATCTGGCTGGTGCTCGAAGAGGCCGACGTCTTCGCGCCGCAGCAGCCGATGCCGGAGACGGCGCGCATGCTCGGCGAGGTCGATCGGATCGCGCGGCGCGGGCGGCAGTTCGGGTTCAAGCTCATCAGCCTGACGCAGCGACCTGCGCGGCTGAATAAGGACGTGCTGACCCAGCTCTCGACGCTGGTCGCGCTCGGCCTAACGAGCCCGCAGGACCGCGACGCCATCAAAGCGTGGGTCGAAGGCGCAGGCGATCGCGACAAGGCAAAGGCGGTGCTCGACAGCCTGGCCTCGTTGAAGGTCGGCGAGGGCTGGGTCTGGTCGCCCGATCACCAGATCCTCGAGCGCGTGCGCTTCCCAAAGATCAAGACGCCGGACACCTCAGCGACGCCCAAAGCTGGCGAGCCGCGGAAAGTCGCGAAGGTGCGCGGTGATGTGGATGTGGCGGCGTTGCGTGCCGCGCTTGCCCCGGGTCCGGCCGCCGCCAGCGCCGGCCTTACGCGGCGCGCGAGCGAGCCCAACGCCGCTCCGACGGCCCCCGCGAGCGAAGCGGAGCTCGCTGCTGCCGAGCAGCGCGGCTACGACCGGGGATACGAAGCGGCAGCGAAGACCACGGCTACCGAGGCGCGCACCTTCATCGCCGAGTTGCGGGCGAAGTGCGACCACTTCGAGCAACGCCTCGACAGCGGGTGGTTCTACCGAGACGAGGGTAGCACCGACGGGCATTTTCCCGATCCGAAATCCCCGGCGCCGTCACCCACGGTGAGCGGTAAAGCGGCCGCTACCACTGCAAAACCCGCTGCAAAATATTCCTCAGAATATTCCTCACCTCGGAAGGTGAACGGCGGCGCCCCGGTATCGAAGCCGGAAAGCGTGGGCGTCCTCACCGGCCCGCAGCGCCAACTGCTGAAGGCGCTCGCGTGGTGGAAAGCCATGGGCCACCCGGCGCCGAGCCGCGCGCAGGTCGCGGCGATCGCCGGCTGGAAGATCACCTCCGGCCATCTCAAGAACGTCGCCGGCTCGCTCTCCTCGGCGGGTCTCATCACCTATCCGAGACCTGGCGCCTTTGCCTTCACGGACGCGGGCGCCGCGGCCGCGCCGGAGCCTGACTTGCAGGCAACGCTGGTTGAGAGCCTGTCGTCGACGCTCACGGGGCCACAGCGCACCGCCGTCGACGCGCTGCTAGTGAAGGGCGGCCGCCGGCTGTCACGCAGCGACCTGGCGCGCGACTGCGGCTGGGAGCCGACGAGCGGTCACGTCAAGAACGTGATCGGCTCGCTGAGCACGCTCGAGATCGTGCAGTATCCCGAGCCGGGCGTCGTCGAGCTGCAGGACTGGGTGCGGTGAGCGTCGCGCGCGACATCTCGGACCTCGCCGCGCACCTGCTCGATCACTACGGCCAATGCGCCGCGCAGCCGTGCGCGTGCATGAGAGCGCAGTGGCTCGGTCGGAAATGCCCCAACTGGCGCCCCAGCGGCGCCACCAGGGTAGCAACCAAACCAGATTTCTCTACGACTTCCCATTTATTGCGCTGCAACATAATCCATGTGAAATTCGTGCTCCAGCTGGGTAGGGGAGTGCAAGGATGCTTTCGCGAGGGGACGTCACGGCGGCCTATCAGCTAATTCTTGGCAGGCTCCCCGAGAGCGAAGAAATTATCCGAGAGCATATTGAACATGCCAAAACATTCGAAAGACTAAGAGACGTGCTTTTCACATCTGATGAGTTTATTGAGCGAGTAAGGACTGATAACTCAATACGAAGTGCGCTGCACAAGGCGACCTCTGCAATGATTCTGGCTCAGCCATCCGAGAAATATTGGCGAAATGGCGCATCGCAGCAGAGGTAAGTATGACGCGCCAAACTTATCCGTGCCAAGTGATTTCGCAGGTTTGCACCCCTAAAACCATAGCTGCGCGCTCTAGGGCGAAGACCATGTCGCGCTGCGCAAGACCCGCACCACTGGAAACTCAGGGCTTTGGCTCCGGCTCCCTCTGCCAAGCGATCTCGTGATGCTTCACGCCTAGCTCTAGAGCAGCAAGCTTCAGCGCGTCGTCCATCTCTCGTTTTGCGCTCGTGTCGAAATCGGCTTTGACGGCGACGGCACGCAACACTGCTTGCGGGCGAGAACGGTCGATGAAGACGCTTATCGCGTGCGGAATGCGGTACGCTTGGATCATAACGCAGCGTCATTGCACATATCGTGCCTCGGCCTAGTCGTCTGCCTGCCGGCTATCGCCGCGCCGCTCGCTCGGCTTTCACCTCCTCCGCCGACACATCCCCGCCCGGCCCCTCGATCCGCAGCACCTCGTCGCCCTTGTCAGCGAGGTCGTGCGCCAGCCCGATCGCGCGCTCCCGCGACGACACCGCGCTCGATCGCATCTCGACGCCGTCCGGTGCCTTCGCGACAACGACCCATCCCGTCACCGGCCGCTTGCCGTTGCCGACGCGCGGAACCTCGTGCCAGCTCATCGAGATTTCCGTCGCGCGTCGGCCGCAACTCGAGCAGCGCAACCGCCGCTTCTTCGGGATGTCGATGAAGAGCGTCTCGTCGGGCAGCCGCAGCGCGTCGAAGGTCAGCTTCGAGACGTGCGCGCATGGCGCGCCGCAGTGCACGGAGAAGGTCGACATGCCCTGCCGGCGCGAGTCGCCGATTGTCGGCAGGTTGTCGCCGAGCTTATCCTTCATGCTGCCCATCGCCGCCCCGCGTGTTCGCGGAATGTTCTATGGTCGGGATGGGGTGGGAGTCGAGTCTCGGGATAACGGGGAGGGCGGCGATCGAGCGGCAGACAATCGTCGGTTGAAGCGCTACAGTCCAGGGCGTTGTACAGTAGATGGCTTGCGATGATGAAACGGATATTATCGACCGGCGACAGCCACTCGACGTTCTGGAACGGCTACCATGAGTCCGACGTCAAGGCCGGCGCCTTCATGGGCGTCGATTGCCTGCACCTCGGGCCCGCAGCCGCCTTCAATCTGCTGAAGGCCGATTCTACGGTCATGGCGATCCCGCGCTTGCGCGCGCATCTCGAGGCGAACCCTGAGGTCTATGGCGTCGTCATCTTCTCCTTCGGGGCCATCGACTGCGAATACTACGCGGTGCGCCACGCCATCCGGGACGGGAAGGGCATTCGCGCAGCGGCGGCCGGCATTGCCGAAGCCTATGTAGATCTTGTAGCCGGTTTCGCTGCAGAAACTGGTCTTACCTGCCTGATCTACGGACCGCCCCCGAAATCGACGCGGCCACTGCATCCCGACTCCCTCGTGTTCGGCACGATCGCCGAGCGTAACTACGCAGTCATGGCGTTCAACGAGGCTTTGCAACGCGTTGCTCGCTGGCGTCTGCGCCTCGGCTGTTTCTCCATCTTTGCCGATCTTCTTGGTCCGGATCGGGAGGTGAAGAAGCAGTACCGAGGAGATGGCATCCATGTAGACCTCGCCGCCCTGGATTTGGGCGAGGCCGCGCTGCGTCGCGAGCTCGACAGGCTCGGCCTGCTCGAAGCCTACGAGCCGGCGCTCGTCCGCTCCTGGCCGATCGCCGAGGCGCCCGTCCTGCGCAATGTCGCCATCGGGGCACCGCTCATGACGCGGACGACGCACGCCGGGCATCCGGTGAGCCCGTTCGGCTTCGAGCCCAACGGGCAGACCATGTTCCACACTGATACCGAAGACGCGCCAGAGGTCGTGATCGAGCTGAATGCGACCTATCTCATCAACACGATCAAGGTGCACAACCGGGCGGTCTGCCAGGAGCGCGCCGAGACGATCGCCATCGCTTTCTCGAGAGACGGCGAGCGCTTCGAGGACGTGTTCGCGCCGCCTACGCCCACCGCCTTCGGCTCGCACGAAGATTGCCTCGTCGTCGACCTGACGATCGGCAAGCTGGCGCGCTACGTGAAACTCTACTTGCGCCAGCAGACGTCGCTCGCGCTGCAATGCGTCGAGCTTTGGGCTCCCACCTTCTACAGCATGGATCACCGGCAGCCATCGCTCATCGGAAACGCAAAAAGCGCCCCCAGCCCGGAGGCCAGGGGCGCGAGACACGGGGACGGAGACGATCGAGATCAGGTCGTCGTGTTGTCGGCAACGAGACCGTAGGAGGCCAGTGCCGCAATGAGAGAGGCCAGCGCGGCGTTACTGCTCTTGGCTCCGGTGACCGTGGGTTTTGACGTGGGCAGCGCGGTCCCAAAGAAACCGGTCCCGCTATTCGGGTAGATGCCGGTGCTGTCTGTCGGATAGGAGCTTTGCCAACCCGGCGCTGTGATGTTGTCGACGACGTGGTAGCCGGCGTTCGTGATCTGGTAGAGGTAGCCGCCCGGCAGAAGCGTGCCGATGCCGAAGGGGTCGAAAAGGCAATCGGTGGAGACCAGGCGGCCGGTGCCGGACACCGAGATCTTCGGCACCGAGACGTTCGCTGCCGTCGTGGCCCAGATATAGCGATTGGCCACGAAGGTCAGCGTACCGCCCGTGACCGTGATGGACTGGTAGTTCGTGCCGACGTCCAAGAACTTCGGCGACCCAACGATGGACAGACTACCCCCGGTAACGGTCACGTAGCCGTTGCGATTGGTCGACGTGAATTGCGTGCCCGTGAAGCCGAGGCTGCCGCCGGAGACGCTCGCGGCCTGATACGAGGCGACGTAGCCGCCCACGATGGAGACCTGTCCCGCGGACATGTTCACGGCAACCGGGGTGCCATCGAAATTGTGGTTGCTCACCGAAACGGTCGGGATTCCTCCCGAGCTGGTGTACCCATCGGCTGCGACTGTCCGCGCGCTGCCTTGGTAGAAGTTCAACCCTACGCGCGCCTGGATCGACATGCTGTCGCTGATCTTGAGATCGTCCATGCGCCCGACGTTGATCGCCGCGACACAGGTCTGGATCATCAGAGCGCCTTGGTTGGCCGTGACGTTCTGCGGGAAGTTGTGATGCTGGTGAATTCGCACCGAGTCTGGCGACCCGTCGATATCGATGTCGGCCAGAAAAGCACAGGAGTGCAGGTTGTTGATGAC
The DNA here is from genome assembly GCA_965277735.1 of Beijerinckiaceae bacterium. Classification (GTDB taxonomy): domain Bacteria; phylum Pseudomonadota; class Alphaproteobacteria; order Rhizobiales; family Beijerinckiaceae; genus RH-AL1. The sequence goes on along the minus strand of CBDIDO010000002.1, from coordinate 160,255 downwards.
GGCCTGGCCGCAATTGCCGCGCATGTCGACCGCGCGGAGGCACGCGCAGATCGCCATGTCGATGATCTGGAACTGGATTGTGTTCCGAGCGTCGACGCCGCTGATTTGCACGAGCGTAGCGAGTTGGGCCGCCGTCGTCGTGTTCGAGACGAGCAAAGGCATGCCGATCGGCAGCGCGTAAGTCGTGCTCGCGCTCAGCGTGATGCTGGTGTTGGCGACGATCGATGCGATGGTCGCGTCGAGCGGGATGCCGTTGCCGTAAACGTACTGGCCAACTGAAAGCCCGGACGTGCTGGACATCGGGATCGTGGCGCCTGCAGAGGTCTGGCCGCCTGCCGTCGACACCGTCGTCTGAATATTCGAGATGTTGGGCTGGAAGCCGGCAATGCGGAAATCGCGAAGGATCGGTCCGCCGGCGCCAAGGGTCGCGCTGTTGAAAACGAAGACGCCCGAGCCGTTCGTCGTGCTGAAGGCCGAGTCAAAAAATACAAACGTTGTGAAGCGCCCGCGACCGGCGATGATCTGGCCTGGCGTACTGCAGATCACCGACGACTTTACATAGTAATAGCTGCTGTCGCTTGCCGACATGCGGCCCGACAGCTTAACTGTGAAGCCGGTATTGACGGCCGCCTGGAAGGCCGCCGCGCAATCGATGGGCGCCGCTGAATTCGTCGTGACTTGGCCGCCGAACATCTCCAGCGTGACGTGGTCGCCGGCGAAGATTCGCAGGAAGCGGCCCGAGCCCGAGTTTCCCGTTGGGTTGATGACGAAGCCGGCATCATCGGCCGCGGTGGACGTTGCATTCCAAACGAAACGGCCGCCGCCCGCGCCACTGCCGCCGGCATAGTAGCTCTTGACCTCGATCGTGAACGTCGGCGTCACCGCAGCAAGCACGGCGTAGGGAAGGGCGCGTAAGGCGGCGATCGAAGCGACGCTCGCGGCCTGCACGCGCGCGTCGGCGAAACCCTGGCCGGCGATGGGCACCTGCGAAAGCGAATTGCCGGCGCCGTCGTCGCCGAAACCCCAGTAGAGCGTCAGACCTCCGTTATCGACCTCGTTGCCGATGATCTCGCCAGAGCGCATCGCGACAGGACCAGGCGCACCGGAATGGCGTCGCCGATGTAGCGCGCGCCAGGGCAGCGTCAGGATTTGCGAGAGAGTGGCCATCGAGGTCTCGGCGAGCGGACAGCAAAAAGCCCCGGTGGTGAGCCGGGGCTGCGAGTCGTTCGGGTCGTGCGTGGCGGACTAGAAGGTGCCGGGGTCGGTCTCGACGTAGCCGGTCAGCGTCGTGACGAGCGTCTGGAGCGCGGTCGTCGCGGCCTGGAGTGTGGCGTCCTGGGCAGGCGAAACCACGCTACCGTCGGGGTTCAGCGTGACATGCCCAAGCGCTTGCGTGACGCCGTCGGACAGCGTGACCGTGGCGATGTTGGCGGTACCGCCGGAGCCAGTCTTGATGGGGAGGCTGGAGGACATGGCTTTTCCCGCTGCTATCGCATTTCGCCGCTGATGAAGGCTGCGCTGACGGGCGTGAAGGTGAAGACGGCCGAGCTGAAGACGAGCGCGCCGCCATTCGCCAACGCTTTCGGGATGTTGATCCCGGTGAAGGCGCCGGCCCAGGACGCATTGGCCGCGACGGCCATACAGAATTTCGGGGCGATGGTTGCGCCGCTGCTCGGGACGCTGGCGGCGTCGAGGAGCAGCAGGAAGCCAGCAGTGCTCCCGGCCGTCACGCTGCCGCTATAGGCGTTGCCCGCCGAGGTCTTGAGCTGCAGAGAAGGGGCCGCCGCAGTCGTAGCGTAAGGCGACATGCCGACCATGGGATCGGACGAACCGGTCGGCGAGGTCGCGAGATGCCGCGTGCTATCAAGAGCCGGGTAATAGAACTGGTTGTTGGCGAGCGTCAGCAGAGAAGATGTGTATTGTCCCGTTAGAAAATTGGCGCTCGTTCCCCGAGAGAGATCAACATACAGGCTGCCGTTGGCCGACATCTGAAGCGGGCTCTGCGTTCCAGCAGTCAGTCCCGTCAGGCCAGAAGTGTTGTACGTCGCGAGCGGCGTGAACGGGTACGCGCCGCCGACACCGGTCAGATAGACGCCGTTCGTCGTGCCGGGTGTGGTTTGGCTAATAGCGGCTGACCACGTACCGGACTGCGTTGCAGAGACCGGCAGCGGATCGGTCGCCGGCGCCTTCACGCGCGCGATCTTGCTTCCGTTCGCCGCCGCCAGGAGGGCCGCTGCCGACCCGCTCGTGTAGGCCGACATCTGGAGCTGCACGTGGGTCAGGCCAGAGGCGCTGAACTCGAACTGCCCGTTGGCCGAGATCGTCGACACCGACGCGCCGCCGGCGGCGCTGAGCGGTGTCAGATTGATCGCGAAGTAGGTCGTACCGCCGTCGATCGAGCCGAAGGCCGAAATGGTGCCGACCCAGGTTCCTGAGATCTGCGCGACGCCGGTCGCCATGCCATCGACGGCAAGCGTGAGAGCCGCGTTGGCAGCCGCGAGAGAGCCGGTTGCCGAGACGCGCGGCGCGTTGGATTTCACTGCTGTCTGGAGGATGCCGGCAAGGGCCGTTGCGACGGCCGCGACGTCTTCCTTGCGTGCCGGATTGATCAGCGCGCCGGTCGTATCCAGGGCGGCGTGCGCCGCCGCGAATGGGCCGGTGCCAACGCCGCTGAGATCGGCAAAGGCATAGGTGAAGGGCGTCGTCGAATTGTATTCGACGGCGAGCTTCGTCACCAAGGATGCGGTCATCGTTTGCTCTACGGGAAGCCGAAGAAGAAGGGGCCCTGCTGCGGGGCAGGGAGGCGCGGCGACAGCACGCTGAGGAGTGCCTGCGCGGCGGCGGCAAAGGCCTGCGCCGAGGCGTCGGTCATCGTGACGAGACCGATGCCGGCGGACGCGATCGGCACGCGCGCCGAAGCCGCGATGCCGCTCGGAAGGACGACCACAGCGATGTTTGCGTCTGCCGTGCCGACGCCGGGCAGGACGGGGATCGAGGACATGCGGGGCCCGGGCGCCTAAAACACGAACAGCGGCTGCAGTCCGACGGTGACGACGTTCCCGTTGGCGTCGAGGACCATGGGCTGGACGAGCAGGGCAGCGCGGCGCGGATCGCCCCAAGCTGCGTAGTCCTGGCGCGGGAAGGCCGTCTGCCCCTTCGACAGCGACAGCGTGATGATGCCGGCTTGCGGCTCGCCGCTGATCGCGCCAGTGGGGGTCGGGAGGCTTGAAGTCGTCGGAGGCGGAGCGGCGCAGCGGCTTTGCAGCCGAAGAATCCCGGTTACCGTGCAGCCCGTGAGGTCGCGCGGAACGCCCAGCGTCGTGATCGTGACGCCATCGGCGGCATAGACCGGTGGCGTCTCCCACACGGGGAACGTCAGAGCGTTGGCACCTGACCAGTCGTCGCCGGCGTAGCGCCAGGTCGGCTCGAGGTAAGCCGGCGCAGCGATGGTCATAGTCGGCGGCCTTCAGGCGAGAGGGGTCCGGCGCGCTCCGGCCGCCTCGGCGGCCATGAAGCTCGGCTGATCAGGGCGGCTCCGAGCGCGCCGGATTTCTAGAAGTCGGCGGGGATCGCGAGGCCGTGGAAGCCGATGTGCGCGCCGGTCAGCGAGTTCAACGCCGCAAATTTCACGATGCGGAACAGCGCATCGTCGCCGGGCAACGCGACGCCGTCGCGCATGGCGGTGCGGCTCGGGCGCATGGAAGCGTCGCCGTCCATGGATATCAGGACACGCGCGGTTTCCTGGGGCCAGACGTCGGCGTGCGACTTGCCGATCGCCCACTGCCGATCCTTGCCCTTCGGCTTCAGGAAGAGGCGCTCGAACTCGCTGTTGCACCAGATGTAGCGCGAGGCGCGATCCACGTCCCATTCCGGGAACGGCGCCTGTACCGACCGGCTCTCGATGATCGCAAGTTGCGTGCTCATCGCCTTCTGGTCGCTCTCGAGCGCTCGGATCTTGCCTTCGGCGTCCTTGAGCTGCTGGATCAACAACGTGATTTCGGCGCGGCGCTCCTGGATGATGACGGCGAAGTCGTCGCGTGCGTCTTTGCGGCGGCCGCTACGGGCCGTGAAGATGGCCGTGAGGAAGCCACCGGCCGCGCCGACGACGCCGCCCGCACCCATGAAGATGGCAGTCCAGGACGCATCGGCCATTGCAACTCAGCTGCGGATCGAATGGGAGGGTGATCGCAAGCCGGCGAGCCGGGCAGAGAAACAGTCGCCGGCGGCGGCGACCTGCTCGATGCGGGCGAAGAGCGCGGCGATGCGATCGCTGATAGATGCCGTCTCGTCTGCCGCAAGGAGCCCGACGGGCTTGTAGACTTGCTTGAGACCAGGCGAGAGGTAGTCGGCCATGCCGTTTTCTGACGGAGGCGCCATGCGGAGATCCTTCAGCAGATGTCTGGCGAGGCGAGTCGGTGCCGCGGGCGCGCGATCTTGATCATGCCCGTCATCCTCACCGAGCCGAACTGCCGCACGGCCAGACCGTCTTCTCGCGACCGATGAGGTGCGTGCGACGATCCTCGAGGACGCCGCCGACGGGCAGATGGTCGAGGTCGAGGCAGTCGCCGTAATGCATGGTCGGGCGCCAGCCGGGCTGCGCGGTCGGCGCGCAGATGCCGAAGCAGAGCGAGATCGCCAGCGTGATGACGTGGCGCATGAGCGCTTCTCCGAATGGGGCCGGGCGCTACCTGGACGGTGCGCCGAACTTGGCCTCGACGTCCGAGTAAAAGGCCGTCGCGTCGCGGAAGCAGCGATTGGCGGTGAGGCGCCCGACGCGCTCGCGCGCCGCTAAGACGCGAGCATCCTCGCCGACCGTGGGCGGCCGCACCTTCACGGGGCAGCCGATGTAGGCCGGCGCGGACGGCAAGATCGGCGCGGGGGCGGAGACGACGGGTGCCTCGCCGCAGCCGGCGAGCGCCAGCGCGACGAGGATGCCGGGAACGAAGTGGCGCATGCGGACCTCCATCATGGCTTGGCCTGGCGCGGCGCGCCGATGCGAAGGAAGGCAGCGACGTCGGCGGCGGTGAGCGGGTAGGTGCGGGCCGGCTTGGCTGGCGTCGCGGTCTTCTTCTCCGCCTCGAGCTGATCCTCGAGGTCGGCGGCCTGCTCGGCGTAATCGCTGGCATCGGCCTCTGCGCTCTCGGCGCGCCGGGCCGCGGCGTCGTTCACCTGATTGAGCGCGGCGGCTTGCAGGCGCGCCTGTGCTGCGGCGGTCTGGGCGGCGACCGTGGCGGCGCGCTGGGCCTGCAGCTGCTTCTGGAGCTCGATCGACTTGTCGAGGAAGCTGTGCGTCCAGAAGCCGGTGAGGAAGCAGAGGACCGCGACGATGACGAAGGCGCCGGCGGTCGTGGTGATCAGCCAGGTGAGGCCCTTCAACACGACGTCCGCGACTGCGCGGAGCAACGGCAGAGCGGGGGGCAGGAAGACCGCGAGCAGGACTGACGCGACGATCAGGCCGACGAGGCCGAGGCCGGTGAAGGCCAGGAGGTGGTTGATCGCGAAGGTGACAACCGAAGCGAACCCGAAGGTTGCGAGCACGAAGGCGGCGGCGATCATTGCGCGGCACTCTTCAGGCAGAGCGCGCGCTCGGCTTCGCGACGGCGAACCAAGCCCGGGAAGACGATGCCCGCGGCGGTGTCGTAGTGGAGCAGATCGTTGCAGGCGCCGCGGCGATCGCCGGCGTTCCATGCGCGACGGACGCTACTGCGGCAGTAGCCTCCCACGCCGAGATTGTAGGCGAATGAAATGAAGGCCGCCTCGGGACCGTCGGGGATCGGCCCCTTCGTGCACTTCTCGACGCCCTCGGCATAACTCTCGAGCGAAGCCTTCAGCATCGTCTTGCATTCGGCGAGGGTGTAGTGGTCGCCGCGCTTCACGTTCTTGGTCTCGCCGAAACAGACCGTCCACGGCTTCCCGCGCGTCGCCGGGTCCGGGTAGGCGTTCTGACGAACGCCCTCGAAGCCGCCGACGAGCGTAACGACGACCGCGGCGAAGGCAGACTTCGTCTTCAGTTTGCTGCTGGGCATGGTTCAGTCGTCCGATGATGCTGAGAAGGACTTCTGCGCGAGCAGCCGCGCGACGAACGCGGCGCCCGAAAACAGGCCGGCCAGGACCGAGAACCAGACCGGATTGAACGGGGGGTGGGCGATGAGCGCGCCGCAGATCACGTCGCCGCACGAGAGAAGGCCGGCGAGCAGGATCAGCCGGATGCTCCAGGCGTGGCGCAGCAGAGCGGGCCATTCGGGATGAAGGCGCGCGGCGACGGCCGCCGGCAGACGTGCGGGCACCATGCGGATCTCGTGGACGTCAGAGGGACCGGAAGGCGAGCACCTGGCCGAGGCGGGCGAAGTGGATCTTCACCCGATGGGACCAGTTGCCGCTGATCAGCCAGACACCGCCGCCGACCCGCGCGATGACGCGGGAGACGTGGCCGCGCATCACGGCGATCGCGCCGCGGACTGGGCCGGAGGCGTGGCCATAGGAGCGCCAGGACGAGGCGAGCGCGCCGGACGCCATGCCGGGCCGGCCGGCGAGACGCTCGGTCATGTTGACGAAGTCGCCGCACCAAGCGTGGTGTGATCCGGTCGGGTTGCCGCGACCGACGTAGCGCATGGCGATCGAGACGGCATCGCCGCCACGGGCAGGGCGGCCGAGGGCACCGAACGAGTGGACGAACATCGCTCCGCGCGCGGTGCGGTGATGGCGCGCATGACGGCCGAGATGATGCGCGCGGGCTTGCGCCGGCGACGCGATCAGCAGGGCGGCGACGGCAAGGGACGCGAAGCCCCACGAACGAAGATGGGGCATCGAGCCTTCCATGAAAAAGCCCGCCGGTGAGGGCGGGCTGCTGCAGGGGCGGTGGATGGCCTCAGCTAGAGGACGACGGCCGCCGGATTGCCGACGGCGTCGGACACGGCGGCGCCGGCAGCGCTGACGTCCTGATGGGCCGAGACCAGCGAGGTGACGGTCGACGTGTGGCTCTGGATCGAAGCCTCGATCTTCGCCCACTCGGCCTCGAGTTCGGGCGTCACCGCATTGGCGAGCGCCTTCGCCTCGCCCTCAGCGGCCGCGGCAGCGGCGGCGACCTTCTGCTCGAGGATCACGGTGACCTTCTGGATGCCGGGCGCCAGTTCGAGTTCGAGCTTGGTGCCCGCGGCTTTGACGCGGTCGAGGAGCGACATGGGGATGTCCTTGGTCTGGAGAGCTACGAGGTGATGGCCGATGCGCTGGCGGCGGGGGCCGCGACCGGCCAGTTGCTCGGGTTGCCGATCGCGGCGAAGGTTGTGAGGGAGCCAGCGTTGATCGCGGCGATGACCGAAGACAGAGCGGCGTAGGTGCTCTGCACAAAGGTGTAGAGCGCCTGGCCGATCGCATACATCTCGGCAGCCGTGATCTGCTGCTGCGAGAAGTCGTCGTTCACCCAATCCCACGAGGGCGCAGACTGTCCCAGCTGGGCGGCCAGTCCGATCATCTGGATGCAACCGGAGACCAGGCTGCGTCCGTCCGCATCGGAGGCGACGTCGACGACAACCGGCGCCGCCGTGGTGCCGACGTTCACTTGCAGGCCGCCGTCTCGCACCGCGAGGTGCTGCAGCTTGGCGAACGCGATGAGATCGCTGACGGACGTCGACATAGGCGCGGTGACCTCGGATTAGCCGTAGCTGGCAAAGGTGGTGGCGTCGGCGGTGCCGGCGGTCGAACCGGGGAGAGCATTGCCAGCCAGGCCGTTCAGGATGCGGCAGGCGCTCGATCGATACCCGAGGTATCTGACGCCGGTGACGGTGCCGGTCGTGGTGATCGTGGCTCCAGGCTCGACGACGACCGCGCTGTTCAGATCGTAGTAGAGCGTCGCGTTCGAGAACGTCGCGTTGCCGACGATCTGGAGCGTCCCGAAGATCGTCGGCTTGGCGCCCGACGTCGCCGAGATCAGGTTCGCCGCATTGCCGGTTGCGGTGACGCCGCCGCCGAAGGTCAGCGACGCGCCGACGCAGGAGAAATGAGCGCCAGAGGTGCTCTGCGTGGTCTGCGAGGCCACGTTCTGCAGGTAGAGGCTCCCGTTGCCGGAGACGCCGAACGACGAGTTGTTCGTGCTCGTGTTCTGGACCGTGCAGCCGAGGATCTGAACCGTGCTCTGCGCCTGCAGGATCGAGCTGCTACCGCCGGCAGGTCCGGAGCCGCTGATGACATAGTTCTGCGGGTTCGCGGTATCGCCCTGTATGAGAATGATGCCGGAGCCGACGGGGATCGCGCCGGTCGGCGGCGTGAAAAGATTGCTCGGGCTGCCGTTGATGAGCTGAACCGTCAGCGTGCCCGAGGTGAAAGTGTACTTCGACGTACCGGCAGCCAGCGCGGCGCCGATCGTCTTGAAAGGCGCGGCCAGCGTGCCCGGGTTGGTGTCGAGGCCGTTTACCGCATCGACGTACAGCGTCGGGTTAGGGACGATCTGCTGGAAGGTCGCCGTCGCGACGATGTTCGAGAGGATGTAGGTCGCGAGCTTCGCGGCCGAGACGCCGACCATGGCGCCGTCGGCGGCGCGGCCGAGCGCGAGGATGTCGGCGGCGACGGGGGCGCTGCGGTTGTCGGCGGTGAGGTTGGCGATCAGCGAGAGCAGGAAGTTGCTCGATCCGTCGATCGCGAGGCCGCCCTTGGAGGTGGCGCCGTAATTCGTCAGCACGGTGTCGCTGCGGCGAAGACCGACGACGCGGAAGTTCGTGCCGTCGGATCGGACGGAGAAGAGGCAGTTGCCCGGCAAGTCGCCGATTGCGAGCGCCGAACCGTCTTCCTTGACGATGGTCTGGACCAGGCCACCGACAGAAAGCGCCGGCGTCTTCGTCGCGTTGGGGCTCGTCCCCTTCAGGACGGAAAGCGCGAGCCCGGCACCTAGCGACGGAAATGACGTGCGCGGCGTGATGACGAGGGCGTCGGCGGTTCCGGTGTCCTGGAAGAACGTCAGCTTGCCGGAGCGAATCGCCTGGAGCAGCTGAGCGAAGTTCGTCCCGTCGCGCGTGAGGCCCGCTTCGTCCTGGACGTTGAGGATCTCCTGCTGGACGGCGGGAAAGACGTTGGCGTTGACGATCGAGCCCTTGATGCCGGCCTGCGGCGAGGCATTCGTCCAAGGCCCGGGGGTGGCGACGCCGAGCTGGTCGAAGGGGACGACGTAATCCATGAGGCGATGCCCAGCGGTTGAAGCGGACGCGCGGACGCCGCCGATCGCACCGAGGCGCGCGGTCAGGTCTGCGTCGAAGGGTCAGGGGGCCGTCAGAGCAGCGCGAGGAGGCCGCTGTTGAACGGGTTCGAAAAGTCGAGCGTCTGCGGCGTCGTGTAGTCGACCTGCGAATAGTCGAAGATCACGACGGTATGCGCGGGCGCCCAGCGCCGGATGAGGCACTCAAGATCGAGCGCGTCGGCGAACTCGCAAAGATGATCTTGCCCGCACTCTCCGGTCCCGCCGCGGAACCAGGTCAGGCGGGTGTCGAGCACCCGAACGATCCAGTAATATCGAAGCTCGGGCGCGCCGAGCTCCCAGTACCAGTCGTCGTTACCCGTCGCGGCGATCGTGCAGATCGGGTCCACGCCGCACTGCATGTCACCGCAATGCGCATATGTGAACGTCAGGCCGCCGTCGGGCCGCGTGTCGCCGCAATAGCTGAGGCCGCAGGTATAAGGCGCGTATTCGTAGATCTCGATCGTGTAGCCGAGCGCGGCAGCTGCGTTATCGTAGAAGGCCCGGGACTGGCCCCCGAGGGCGGTGAGCCTCGCGACGAGCGCGTCGCGCCGCTCCTCAATGGTTTGCGGGCTTGCGACACACGTATCAGGGAGGCCGAAGGCCCGTTCCCAATCGGGCAGCAGCTCCAGCGTCGAGCGCGGGTCGCTCTCGACCGTGAGGAAGTCCGCCGCGCGCGCGTCGAAGTCGCCCCAGACCCCGGCGCAGCCCGAGACCCACTTCATGAGGTCGCTTGACGGATCGCGCGGCCATGCGGCGCCCGATGGAAGCTCGGCCTCGATCGCTTGCGCGTACTCGGCGGCGCCGCGCGGCACCCACATGTCGGTCATGGCAGGCCGCTCAGCTGATTGTGCCGAGCGTCGCCAGGCAGCCGTCGTTCGCCATGACGGCGTCGGTCATTTCGAGATCGAAGAACGCGCCGGTGACGGCCGCGTATATCGCCTCCGAAACCCAGGCGACGGGAATCGTGGTGGCCGACTGAAGAACGCCATTCAGCGCGGAGGCCGGCCTCGCGCGCTGGGACAACATCGTCTTCACGCTCGCCGCGATCGCATTGCGAAGCGCGACCGAGTCGCCCTGCAGGTTGGTGATCGTGAAATTGACGGGCTGGAACGTCGGCGCGACGACGTAGAATTCCTTCACCGTCACGGGCCGTACGGAGTCGACGAAGGCCTGCACAGCGGCGAGATCGTCCGCTGTCGGCAGGCCCCCGTTCGAAGCGCGGAGATCGTCGCACATGATGCGCAGCGTGACGGTACCGATCGAGATTTCGTTCGGCGCGCACCAGGCGCGCGTGACGCCCGCAACCTCGAGAGCCCAGTTCACGTAGTCGTCGGCGTCGCCGCCCATGGGCGGTTGGCGGATGCGGGCGAGGACGCGGATGCGCAGCTCGTCGTCGGTCTCCTCGTCCGAACCGCCGGTGAGGCCACCGCCCGCGACCACCACACTCTGGCCGGCCACACCAGGCACCGCGGCAGAGAGCGCGAGCTTGGTGCCGACGTCGAGGTTGCCGGCTGACCCGGCATCGAGCGCGCGGATCGCGACCGGTGCCGCAACGGCGCCTAGCGTCAGCGGCGCGGTGGTTTCGTAGGCTATCCCGGTACCGGGGCCGAGGATCTGCGTGCCGCTCGGCATGACGGCGCCGGTGGTGCCGGTCGCCGTGATCGTGCCTTGCGCGAAGGTCGCCTGTTTCCGCCCGCGGGAGCCGTCCGCGTTGACGAGATAGATATTCGCCCACTTGTCGAGGAACTGCGTCTCTGCCGTGTCGGGGAGCAGCTGGAGGCTGAGCCAGTCGAGGTATTGCAGCGCGAGATGCGCGTTACCGCCGTTGGCATCGGCCAGCACGCGGCCGACGCTGTTCGGGACGAGTGGCGCGCCGAGGCGACCGACGATGTAGTCGCGGTTGTTCTGCCGGACCGCGGCAAGAGTCGGGGTCTGCCAAGGCATCGGCTATCCCCCGAATTCGGTCCAGAGCGACTGGTATTGAAGCGCGATCGAGGGCTTCGGCCCGCGGAAGATCGTGATCGTTCCGGTGATCCGATCGCGACCGTCGCGTCGCAGATCGGTGGTGTAGCTCGATGCGATCTTTGCCGAGACGAAGGGGTCGAGCGCCTCGCGGATGTAGCGCTTCGCCCGCTCGATCGTGGCGCCTTGCTTGGCCCCGGCATCGGTGATCTTGTCCCGACTCATCAGCCAGAGCCGGCAGCCGATCGGCCAGCCCTTCCAGATGGTCGCCGCGTCGGTATCGGCCCACCAGCCGCGGCGATCGGTGTCGCCGGGGTTCGGCAGGACGTCGTCGGGGAGGGCGCGGCGATCGGTATTCAACGCGACCATGATAGCGGTCGCAAGCGCCTGCGTTTCGTCGATGCCGGCGATCGGCGACGTCAGCCAGTCAATCGAGACGGCATCGAGCGAGGAGACCTGCGTGTCGCCGAAGGCAATCGACTGCACCAGCCGGATGTCAGGCATGGCGACCTCAGATGACGGCGAAGACCTTGGATGACGGACCGGCCACGGTGAGGACCGCAGAGCCGCCGAGACCGCCGAGATCGACCCGGCCGTCCTGAATCGTGACCGACGTCCCGCCAACGGTCGCGGTGATCTTGCCGTCGGCGACCGTGAGCGTCGAAGAGCCGACCGTGATCGTCCAAGGCTGCTTGTCGGCGTGCGTCTGCTGCCAGCCGGTGTCGGTGAATTTCGCGGTGTTGCCGTTGTAGTGCCAGAGGCCGCTATCTCCCTTCTGCCAACCCGTAGGTCGGTAGCGACGATCATCCATGGCCAAGACGATCGGGTGGCTTCTGTTGCCGTTCACGAAGCCTAATGTGACTTCGGCGGCCTTGCTGTTGCCGTCGCTCCCATCGGGGTCGCGAGGTACCGATGTATGGCCGTATGTTTGAAAGCGCTCGACCCCCGGTAGCAGCTCGTCCTGGCTGACGCGGACATCGACCGTCTGCATCATCTGGGTGTCGTCGGACGCACTTACCGTCCCGCGGGCCACGCCAAGATAGGCGCGCCTACCGGCGTCGAGCGAACTGCCACGCATCGCAGATCCTGGGAAAAGAAAAGCGCCCGGCAGGCGATCAGCCTGGGGCGCTCGGGCCGTTACGGAAGAACGGCGAATGTCGGTTTGGTAGCCGAAACCATTTTCCGTGGCAAGGGCTACGGGTGCGGAAGGCCGAACTTGAGGATGAGGAACGAGCCGCCGAGGATCGTGAAAACGGTCCCAATAATTAGAGTGATCATCTGCCAGGTGGTCGGCAGCGAGTTTACGCGACCCTTGAAAGTCCCCACCGGGCGGGGCAGAACGGGGGCGGCTCTTCGGAGCCGCCCTTCCTCAGTTTGGGCTATCCGGCTGCGCGGCGGTCGGATCGGCGTTACCGAGATCGCTCACGCCAGCCGTGGGCACCGACGTCAGAAGATTCGGCAGCACAAGCTCGAGCGTCGTCTCGGTGCCGTTCTCGCTGTCCTGAGACCACGTCACGGCCTGGATGGCGAGGGGATATGTTCCGTCTTGCGTGGGAAACGCCATCGGCGAGTAGACCGACACATTCTGCGTCGGCTTCCAAAGCGACCCGTCAGGCTTGAACCAGCCGACAACGGTCACCGATAGCGTGAACTTCTGCCAGGAGCTGCGGACAACTTCGTGGTTGACGTTGGTCGCTAGCTCGTCCGCATCCATAGGATGCTGCGCGATGAAGAGCTTGGTCCGATTTTGCCGGGTGGAATCGTTATTCTGGACCGAGGCTGAGTTGGCGCGTGACGGCCAATTTTGGTCGTTTCCTGGCTGCTGCGACGTCCCCGACCATTTCGAAAAAGCCGTCTGGTCGTCTATCAGAAATGTGCACCTTTTGATGTTGCCGCCTTCGCGAAGCTCTGCGACGGAGCCGGCGGACGGATCGCCCTGACCGGCGACCAAGTTGCCGTTCTCATCATCGGTCAAAAACAGACCGCGCACGGCCGCGATCCTTGAGACGAACTCGCCGACGGTCTCCCCGTATTGCACCGCGAGCGTCTCGAAAGGCTTCGAGGCGGCATCGCCGGCATTCATCATCACCAGCTGGACGGGATGCGGAGCCATGACGCCCTGCGCCGCTTGCTGAAAGCTTGAGCCGTTGAAGTTGCCCGGCTGAACGACGACCGAGCTGTCTTTCAAATCGCAGGTCTTCGACTTGCCGGCGATGACTAGCTGGTGCGCGTCCTTGTCGAAGGCACCAGACCGGGTCGTCACGTAGCCGGTGATGACGGTTTGGCCACCGAGCGCGATCGTCACGGCATCGCCCGGCTGAAGCTTCATCCCCGAGTAGGACGGCCCATAAGACCCCTCGGCGGGCGTGAACTGAAAGACGGAGATGCCATCGCCGAAGTCGCGGCGTATCCTCACGCTCTCCCATGCGGAGTAGATTTGTCCATTTGCGGTGATCGTCGCGATGAAACCTTGGTCGGTGAAAGCCATCTACTCCGCCATCATCACACTTAGCGTCATGGCTTCGCCGATCAGGTCTGAGGATTGCAGACCGATTGGCGATGCCGGAAAAAGACTGGCCTGCTGGGACAAAGAAGCTGAATTTCAGAGCATGACGCAGGAAATGATCGCGGAAGACCTCCGCCTGGCGGAGAATGCCGCCCTATCTTGCGACTTTGTAATAGATACGGATCGCTACAGTTTCCGACTTTTGACCGCCGACCTGTCGCGCAGTGACTTATTCAAGAAGAGATTTTCTGGCGATGCGCAGCAAAGAATAAGCGACGATTCAATCGCTTCATCCAATAGGGCGATTCACGACACGTACTGCAATAAGGCTTGCGACGACATTCTTTACAAATGCAGAAGTTCTGCACACTGTAATTAGCCGACGTCGCTGGCTTCCGTGTTCGTCGGCCAGCGCTTCAGCGTGTGCGACGCGAGTCCGCTGGTCTTGACGCGGACCTTGTTGCCGGTGCCGTGGTCGTGGATCTCGACCTTCACGTGAGTCGGCTCTTGCGGAGGGGTGGACGCAGAGCCTCCTACTGATGACGGTAAAAGACCCGTAGCCGATCGGCGCGTAAAAGGATTGCTTGGGCTGCGGTACGCATCGCTATTCCCGGCAGCGATATCTGCCGCGGTCGGGCCACCCACGCCGTATGGATCGCGTTTATGGCTTTGGCCATAGCCCAAGCCTTGATCGAAGTGAACGATGTCCGAGCCCCAGCGTCCTGCTGAATCGCCTAGCCAGCGCTGGTGGGTGCCTCGCTGTTCGTTGACCTGACGAAAGGCTTTCGCAAACGACTCGTAGACGCCGCGATCGTACGTGCGCTGTCCCGTTCGCGGATCGATCATTGCGATATCCGCAGCAGCGCCATAAAGGTGCTGAGAGTCGCGCACGCCACGCCCGGAGACTGCGTTTCGATCTGCTTCGGCCTGCGTGCGGAGGCCCTGCGTGACGTCGAAATGAATGCCACTTAGTCTGGAAGCCGAAAGAAGATTTTCGGCCAGCTCGCGGTTTACGCCGGCCAGCTCGCGTTTTGACCGATCGCCCATCCAGTCAGGCATCGCGCCTGCGGCGCTGGCGGTTCTGCCTCGCGTCGCCGCGAGCCGAGCAGCGAGCGCGCGACGACCGGCATGCGCGTCTGCCACGTAACCGGCGTCGCCCCAGCGCGGGTCAGCGTCTCGGTCGCCATGGTAACCGTGCCAATTCCCTAACGCGCCCCTTCCGTGCTTTTTGATATATTGGGCAACCCAGCGGACTTGGTCTGGGATTGTGCGAGGGTCACTCAGGTCAAGGCCGGTGTCGCGCTCGAAATCATTGCCAAGACCTCCTTGCCTGTTGAGTTGCATAGGCCCCCAGGAGTCCTCGCCCTTTCCGTTGTGGTCGTAGGTGCCTGAGTGCCCGGACTCGCCTGCTCGAATGCCTTCGAGGATACGCGGATCAATCCCGGCCTTGTTGGCTTCCGAGGTGATAAGATCGGTGAGGTGGTGCGCGTTGCTACCGGCAGGAACGCCGTTGCCGTGCCACCCGCCGCCTTGCCCACCACCGCTCGCTGGGTGGCTCCGATTCCAGCCGTCACCAAACCCGCGGGTTCCGCTTCCGCCTTCGCCGCGGCCGTTGCCGCCAGGTTCGTACGACGCGAAGTGGATGCCACCCTTCTCGGCGTCCTTCATGGCCAGCCATTCGCGGAAGGCATCTAGCACGCCGGTTTTTGTCCCGGCAGCGATTGTCTCTTCCAATCCGAACGCCGCAGTCGGGCTGTTATCGCCAAAGGCCGTGTGATGAAAGAGGCCTCGATCCTTTCGCATGCCGACAATGCCGGGCTTGCGTGGTTGCGCCGGCTCAGCCGGCTGGTCGCCGAACATCTTCCCGAGGACGCCTGCGACTCCCTTTTCGCCACGCTGCTCGGCCTCATAGAGCCACTTCAGCACGGGGCTGTCGAAGAGGGCGACGAGCTTCTCGCCTTCCTTGACGATCGCGGTCATGCCGCTCAGGAACGCGGGGCCGATCTTGGTCTCGAATTTCTCGATCTCGTCGCCGAATGCGATTTGGGCGTCGCGGAAGTCCTGCGCCTGCTTCAGCATCTCGGGCGAGATCGGCCCGAGGCTGCGCTGCTGCTTGTCGATTTCGCCGAGGATGCCTTTGGCGCCTTGCGCCATCAGCTTTTCCATCTCGTCGCCGTTGCCGAAAAAGACCTCGAGGAGCTTCTTCTGCAGTTGTGGCTCGCGCTGGATGTCGGCTTTACCGAGGAAGCTGAAGATGTCCTTCAGCTGGTCCGAGGTGCCTTCCGACTGCAGCTTCTTGATCAGCGTCGGCCAGCGGCCGAGCTCCTGCATCAGGGGGCCGAGGTTGCGCCGAAACTCCGGCATCTGCCCGGCGAGGTGATTCAGGGCACCTTTCATCACATCGGCGGAAACACCAAAGTGCATGCCGGCGTGCGAGAAGGCGTTGATCTGATCGGTTGTCAGCCCGACCTCGCGACCAAGCTCCTTCATCTCGATCGCGCGCTCGCCGAGCGCCTTCATCTGCATCACGAGCGCGGCCATCGAGGCCGCCGCAGAGAGGCCGCCAAGACCCATCGAATTCATCACGCTGGAGGCGCCGCCGCCGCCCTTGATAAACTCGTCGCTCGTCTTCTTGAATTCGCCGAGCCAGCCGGTCACTGCCGCCATGCCAGGCGTAGCGCGGATCGCCTCGATCTCTTTCTTGAGCTTGCGGACGACGGGAGACGCGTTGTCCCGCATCTCGGCTTCAAGGCGCAGCTTTTCGGTCATCGGGTGCTCGATTTACGCCGGGTGGCCATTGCCGCGCGCATGTTCGCCCCGAAGGCCGCCCCGACTTCGCGACGCATGACGCGGGCAAAATCGCTCTCGAAGGGCACCGCGGCCGGAATGTTGACCGATGGCCGCAGAACATAGACGAGCTTGAGGTTCCGCTTCTTCGGCCCGACGCGCTGGTAGATCACGTCGCCCTTGCGGAACGAGTTCGGCAAAACGGACGGCCGCATGCCCTTCGGCACGCCTTTGCCTGTTCGCCTCGACTTCAGCTTGTCGGATGGAATCGCAAGATTTGCGCGACGCGCTCGACGGGCGCCACCCTCGCTGTGTAGAGCGAGGTTGCCTTTGCCGGCGGCCGGTCCGGTCTCGGCGATGGCTATGCGCAAGCTCTTCTTCGTCGCGAACTCGCGACGGAGCGCGGCGCCGAGAAAGGCGCGATTGCGGACCTGGACGTGCTTTGGCCAGGTGTCCCCGATCAGCTCTTTGCGCGTGACCGCGGCGGCTTCGTTCAACGTCTTCGACAGCGCAAAAGGGATTTGGTCGGCGAAGGCGCCGAGGTTTGCCGCGGCACGCTGGAAATCGCGGAAATCGAATCTCAAGCTCAAAGCGCATCCGCCCTGTCTTCCGCCTGGTCTCGGGCTGTGTCGTCCCAGAGGCGCCAGATCTGATCGGTCGGAAGATCGAGGAACTCGAGCGGCGAACGACCGTAGAAGCGCGCTAGCTTGCGGGCTGCTCGAGCGGTTTCGGCGAGCTCTGCGGGGGCATCGCCCGAAGCCCCGGAATAAAAAAACGGGCGAGACCCCAAAAACAGCTGACTGCATCGTTGGTGGTCATTCGTTCGAGCGAGCCTTCGATGGCGATGCCGGAAAGCCGGCTCAGCATCAGGAACGCTTTCGTCTCGTCGAACTCGATCGAGTTGTCTCGCGCATCGTATTTCACCGGGTTGCCGACCCGAAAAAGATCGCCTGCCGTTGGCTCCCGGACGGCGATTTCACTGATCTGAACGCCGAGATACTGGATGGGCCGCTGAAGATCGATCGTGAACGCGGGGCTTTCGACGGGCTTGAACGTCATGCGGATCTCACTGCGAGAGCGCCGTCCCTGAAGGGGGACAGAACGCTGGGTGTATGATTTTGTTTTCTGCTCGTATCTCGTCGCATCGAGACGCTTCGCCGTAGAGCGAATTGGCCAACGCGTGCGACGTCAGCACGCGCGAATACGAATAGGTCACCAAGGCTGGGAGATACGCCGCGCGCGTCGTGAGATCGGCCGTCGCGGTCGCGTGCGCGGCGATCAGCGCCTGATATGTCGAGGGGTCCCGATTATCGGCAGCGAACTCTTCGGCTTGATCGAAAGCGCTGTTCAGCGCTGCGAGCGCGGCGAAGACGTCCTGGCTCGACGAGAACGTCGTGCCAGCGAGGATTTTCACCTCTTCGGCCAACGCCATCTGAATAGCCCTGTTGACCACCTCGGTCGCTGTCAGGCTGACAGGCGCCTGGGCGAGCATGATACTGCGCACCACCTCGAAGGCGGGTACTGTCGCTCCGGCTGCAAACGCATTCTCGAAGCAAGTCCACAACGGGGTGAAGATCGTGCCTGCCTGAAGAAGAGATGCGGCATTCGCTCCAAGATCGCCAACTGCGTAGCGGAGTTCAGCGCCTTGTCGCCCGACCTCGCCGCTCAGCGTGCCAAGCAGCGCGGTCAGCAACACCTTCAAGATGCCGATCGCCTCTTCGAGGTCCCCAACGGTCATGACTGCCTCAGGGAGCGATAGCTCTGTTGCCAGCGGCGGCCGCGGCGGACCCTAGCGAGTTCGCCGCCGCGACTGCTTGTCCCTGCGTATCGGCAGAGATGCCCCCGTTATCGAGACTGCCCGACTCGACGAAGAGGATTTCGAACGTGCACCAACCGCCCCGCTCGCGCGTCTCGGTCATGGTGTAGGTGTCGACGTTCGCCATGATCTCGCCGAGCGTCGGATGGACCAGCAGCTGCGAGCCGCCGGCTTCCAACGCCGCGAGGAGGGCATCTCGGTAGTCGAGGTAGTCGGGCCCGATGTTGTAGGCCGTCGTCGGCCACCGTCGGGCGCGACGGCCCATGTCTTCGGTGAACGGAATGTCTTCCTTCGCGAACTCGTGCGTGGGGCCGCGTCGTCCCCCGGCCTGACTACCGACCTCGACGTGGAAAGACGCACCGCCGTAGGACGCGGGCTGAAGCGCCGCGCGCCAGGGTTGGAACGGCAGCGACATGGCGCGTTAAATCTCGTCGCAGGTCACGCCCTGGAACTCAGCAGCAAACTTTCCCTCGGCAGTGGAGATCGCGAATGCCGAAGTCGTCCAAGCCTGCGAAAGCACATAGGTCGTGCCGTTGGCGAGCGTGCACTGAATTGTCGAGTTCGTGATGCCCTCGAGCTGCTCGAGCGAAAGGCCCTGCGTCGTTGTCAGGTCACCCTTAATGCTCGGGACGATCGGCGTCTCGACATAGCCGTGGACGCAGTCCTGGCCCGCCACGCCTTCGCGCTTCACGCTTGAGGGAACGACCTCGAAGTTGCCGCGGGCCGCGTACTGCTGGCCGTCGATCGTGAAATTGAGCACGCCACCAATGCGCTGGCCCATGGTCGATCCTTAGATGTTCGGGGGAGAGGCGAGCGCCGACACCGGCGCTCTCGAATAGGAGGCGCCGATCAGGTCAGGCTGATCGTCGGATAAGCGAGGCGGAACTGGGCGAGCACGTCGAAGTCGCGCAGCTGGCCCATCAGCTGAGGGGGCCACAAAATATCAAGCCGATTAGGATCCTGGTCGTTGATTTGCACGAGCAGGTTGGCCTTGAACGCCGCGACGTTCGACATCAGACCATCGTACTCGGCCAGACGCGCCTCGGCGACGAGCTCTGCCTTGACGATCGACGGTGTCACGATGGCCTGTCCGGGCCCGAAGCGGGTGCCGTCGGGCGCCAGCTTGTGGCGGGGGAACTTGGTCGTGATCGCCGCCTTCATGCGCGACAACAGCTCGGCGAGGTTCGAGAGAACCGTGAGCAGCGCGAAGGCGGTATCCGCCTGCCCATAGCTGTTCAGCTGGTACTGCATCGCCTCGCGAAGGATCATCATCTGGCCCGACGGGTTGACGTCCTGGACCGCGATGCCGCTGTTGACGAGGCTGTTGGCCTCCGACTGCGAGAAGCGCAGCGCCACGGGTGCTGGCAGGATGTTGATGAGCGGCAGCGTCTGCAGCGGCCGCGCCGGGTCGTCGAGCAATGCCGCGGCGCCCTGCGCGCAATAGGCGGCGGCGACTTCCCAGATCGGCGACGGCACGTCGGGCTCGACGCCCATCGTGGAGATGACCGCCGAGTTGTGGGCGAGCCCCCAAGTCAGCATGTCGGCGTAGTCGGCGCGGTGCGCGTTGTAGACCCAGCCGTACTGCTGGCGCGTGTACGCCCAGCGACCGCCGGGGCCGAAGCCGAACTCGGCATCCCAGGCCTCGAGCGACCCGGTGTCGTCGTAGGGCAGGGCGACGTGGTAGAATTGCTTCGCGGCGATCGCGGCGATCGCGCCGGTGAAGTCCGGCTCGCCGGCACCGCCGATCATGGCGACGACCGTCGGCGTCAGGCCGACCGGCATCTGCTCGCCGCCGTAGAGGCCAAGATAATTGAAACGGATGTCGATGTCGTTGCCGGTGAGGCCCTTCCAGCGGCAGGTGAGGTTCACCTTGCCGGTGTTGGAACCGTCGACGACGGCGGTGACCGGGAGCGTCGTCATCGCAGCGATGACGGCGACGAGGTTCGTGGCGATCGTCGCCGGCGTGTCGGTCGAGTAGACGGAGATCGCGACCTTCTGGCCGGCGATGTAGGCGTTCAGCACGCCGGACTGCAGGTTGGCCGCGGCGAAGGTGATCGAGCCCGCGGCGAACTGGCCGGCGGACGGATCGGGGACCGGCACGCACCAGATCTGCTGGGTCGTGTTGCCGTCGAAGAAGCGGTTGAACATCCGCTCGAGCATGGAGCCGGCGCCGAACAGCTGCTGCGCGATGGCCTTCGAGCCGACCGGGATCGGCGTGTTGGCCTGGACCGGCATGCCGCCGACGAAATACTGGCCGACGAGCAACGCAGGCTGCGACTCGGTGAGGTTGCCGGCTTGCGAGCCGTCGACGACCGCCCAGAAGAGCGGCAGCTTCCACGAGGTCGGGATGGTGGTGGAAATGCTCAAGGCACGCTCCAATCGGGCAAAGAAAAAGGCGCCCGGTCAGGGCGCCTTGCGGATGGGTGGATGAGGGACGACCTCAGAGGGTCGCGGGCTTCTCGGGCCCGGCGTGCGCCTCGGGTTCGGCCGGGGCGCGGACGATCGACTTGTCGGTGAGCCGACGCGCCGTGAAGGAATCGTTCGGCCACAAAGCACCGTCGCCAAGCACCGGGCCGTCCGGATGCTTCAGGATCTTCGCGGACGGCTTGTTCGGCAGGACCTTGATCGTCAGCATGGCGGGGTGTCTTCCAGCTCGAATTCGGTGAAGAAGGATGTCGGCTTGCCGCCGCAGGCCCGGCATGCGGGCTCGGAGTTCGGATTGCCGTAGGAGCAGGTGCCGCAGGTCCAGGAGGCCGATCGGCGCTCGACGGTGACCGCGACGGTCTTCAGATCGTTCGGAACGACGGGCTCCCAGATCGAGCGGAACGTCACCTCGATCTCGATCATCGCCTGCACGGCGATGTCGGTCGCTTCCTTCGGATAGGCGTACTTGGTGTCGATCTTCTCGATGCCCTCGAAGAGCGCGATCCACGTCGGATCGGTCATCAGGGTCGCGCGTGCGGTCTCGACGAGGGTGACGATCTCCGTGTCGAGCGACGCCTCGTCGCCGGCCTTGGCGAGGATGTCGACGACCAGCGTCAGCGTGTGCAGGAAAGAGGGCGCGCCGACGTTGGCGTCGCCGTTCGGCTGCGTCCGCTCGCCGACGTACCAGACGCATGCGTAGGGCAGCTGGTCGTCTTGCCCGGGCGTCGTGCGAGCCTTGTAGACCTCGGTCAGGCCCGACAGGACAGCAAGGCGCGCGGCGGTGCCGTCCCTGATCTCGATCGGCGAGGCCGGGTAGAAGATCGGGACGCCCGTCGGCATGGGATCAGTTGACCTTGCGGAGCGTCAGCACGGCACCGCCCTGGCCGTCGAGTTCCACGTCGTAGATCTCGAAGGTGCCGTCGGGCAACGTGCCGGAGGAGAGTGGCACGCCGGCGGTGCGCGCCATAGTGTCGCCCTGCTTCGGCGGCGCGGGCTGAGCGGCGAATTCGGACAGCCGGATGCCGAGCGTCAGCTGCTGCGCACGGTGGTAGTCGTCGCTGCCCTCGAGAGCGATCTCGATGGGCTTGCTGGCGAAGGAGCCGCGCGCAGGGTAGGGCGCGGCGCCGGGCTGCGATTTGACGGGCGTAATCGTCACCGGGCCGGCGAAGGTGGTCATCGCCGGCAGCAGGACGAGCGCGTCGAAGTCGATCACTTGGCGGGCTTCGCCACCAGCTCGGGCTTGACCTCTTCGGCGAAGCCGAGACCGATGAGATGATCGGCCTCGTCGGCGTCGATCGTGACGACCTGGCCGGGTTCGACATGCTTCAGCTCGACGATTTCGTACTCACCGGCGATCGGCTTGCCGTTCTCGTCCTTTTTGAGGACGGACTTTTTCGGGCAGGGGACGCCGAAGGTCACGTTCTTGGCGACAATCTTCTTGGTGTCGGCCATCGGCTCGACCTCCATCATTTCGGGCAAAGGATGCGCCGCCACGCTCAACAGCGTGGCGGATCGTTCAGGCGACGTGTTGATCAGCTCGGGCCGGAGACCGTCGCGCAGAAGGAAGCCTCGATCCAACCGGCGACCGGCAGCGGCGCCGACTGCGTCATCAGGTACTCGACGCTCGGGTCTTCCTGGATCCAGTTCTTCGGGAAGCGCGTCATCGCGCGCAGGACGCGGACGTCCTGGATCGCGCCGTAGCAGCGCGTGCCCTCGATGCCGACCGGGTCCGCCATGATGACCGTGTAGTCGGGCATCAGCTGGGAGACGTTGCCCTGGTCGTCGGTGAAGAACTGCTGGTAGACCCAGATTTCGAATTCACCGGTCTCGCCGAGCTTCTTCGCCTCGCGGCCGATGCCGCCGACGACCTTGCCGCCGAGGTCGATGTTGCCGGACGTCTGCCGGAACGAGTTCATGATGAGCTGCACGCCCGGCGACTTAATGAACAGGTTCGCCGAGAGCGGATCCATGATGACCACGGACGGGTGGAAGCCCGAGTTCTTCTGCACGGTCGCGGCCCAGGTCCGCATATTGTCGAGCGGGTCGACGCCGGACTGACCCCAGCGCGCGGCGCCGGTGAGCGGGACCGTGTGGGCGGCCGGACGCTGGAAGTCGATGATGTTGGCGGTACCCACTTCCGGATCGACGAGGGTCACTTTGCCGGTCTGGAGGATCTGCGCGACCATCCACTCCTCGCGGCGGGCGATCTGGTCGTCCTGGATGCGCAGGGTGTCGAGGATCGTTGCGTCGCGGCGCTCGGCCGGGCTCATGTTGCCCAGCAGAACCTCGCCGGGACGGCGCTTGAGCATACGGTTCGGCTCGATGACGTGCTTCGGCTTCACGTAGGCGGGCTTCAGTGCGGTGGCGTAGTAGCCGCGGATGCGCTCGGCCTTGCCCTGGGTGGCGGGCGAAACGAGCGGCGCGAGGCGACGGGCGCGCTGCACCTTGTCGAAGTAGACCTCCTCGGTCTCGAACATCTGCTCCATGCCGAAGAAGGTGTTGTAGAGGAAGGGATTGGTGCGATCCATGACGCCATAGGCGCTGAGCAGGTAGGCGGTGGCGTAGACGGAGACGGAGTCGAGAGACACGGGGCGAGCCCTCCAAAAAAGAAGGGCCCGTCAGGGCCCTGTGCGTCGGTGCAGGTTGGGGGAAGTCGGCGTTACGAGACGGCGCCGACCGAGCGGATGAAGATGGGCGAGATGGCCTGGCGGAACGCGGCCTGGAGCGTGGTGAGCGTCCAGGACGCGTCGACCGTCATCTCCTCGAAGGCGAACTCGCCGGTCTGGTAGCCGGGGGTCATCACGTCGGCGACGCTGGCATCGACGTCGGCCGCGAGGACTGCCGCCGGCACCTGGGATCCGTCCGATGCGGTCTTCACGCAGGCGATGTATTTGTCGGTCGCGGTGACGCGGCCGAGCAGGGTACCGCGCGGCAGGATCGCGCCTGCGGCGTTGGCGCCAGACGCGACGGTCAGGACACGGGACCGGACGGGGAAGTCGCCGGCGATAAGGGCGGTCGGATCATAAGCGGGATAGGTGGTCGACAAGGTCGGACCCTCCAGAAAGGGGCCTCATCGGCCCTGTCGGTTGATGGGATTAATGGGAGGTGGGCGCCGCGCGGCGCCCGCCTAATCGTCAGGCCTTCGCTTCGGCCTTACCGGCGACCTTGCGCCAATGGGCGGCCCCCTCGGCGTACTGGCGCTCCTCGGTCTTGGCCGATCCGCGGACGCGGACGACGTCCTCGTCGGCCGAGACGCCGCGGATCGGCGCGTCCTTCTCCTGCTTGGCGAGCATGCGCTCGAGCAGGATCGTCTTGAACGCGCGGACGGTGGTGCCCTTGTCGATGTGCTTGCGACCAAGCTTCGGAAGGTTGGCGCGCTCGGCAATCGCGGTGATCTCGGCGGAGCGCTCGCGCTCCTTCTTCACCGCCGCTTCGGCTGCGGCGCGGACGCTCTTGCTCGACGGCGCGGCGCGCTTGTCGTCCTCGTCCTCGCAGTCGTCCTCCTCGTCCGCGTCGTCACCGTCGCGCTCGTCGTCGGAGTCCTCGTCGTCTTTCTTCTTGTCGTCGTCGTCGCCGTCGCGCTCGTCGTCCGAGTCCTTGTCCTTCTTGTCCTCGTCGTCCTCGTCGCGCTCGTCCTCGTCTTCGTCTTTCTTGTCCTCGTCGCGCTTGGCGGCGGCGAGCAGGGCGGCGAGACGCTCGTTCTCGACGGTGAGTTCGGCGACAGTCTTTTTCTTGCCGCGCGTGGCGGCGGCAGGCTTACGGGTGGCCATCCGGCTCTCCTTTGTCGGCGCAGCGGCCGGGGATTTGGTGACGAAGGTGCAAGAGCGCGTCGCGGGCCCGCTGCCATCGTTGGCGGTCTCGCTACGAACCTGGGATCCTGGGTCGGCCGGGATCGGGACCGCGCTCACCTCGAGCGGTTCCCAGTCGACGACGTCCCAGCGGGCGATCTTGGCGTCGGTCCCCTCGGTCTTGACGACTTTGTGGATCCAGTAGCCGACCGAGATGTTGCGGATCACACCATCCTTGATATCGCGGACGGTGTCGGCGGCGCGCTCGGACTGCGACAGCTTGACGGTCGCGAGACCCTTGCCGCCCTCGATCCGCGCCGACTCCGGCACGATCGATCCGATGACGTTCTCGAGCGCGTAGGAGCAGTGGGTGTCGAGGAAGGGCGCGCCGAGGTTGAGGCGTTCGAGGCGGACGGCGCCCTCGTCGAGGCTCAGAACCTCATCGTATTCCTCGCCGTCCAGCCACGAGTAGCGGCGGACGCTGGCCCCCGTCGTCCACACGATGTCGACCGTGTTCGAGTCCGAGTTGAAGCTTTCGGCCCGCACCTCCGCGTCGCGCGTGAACTGTGCGAGCTGTTTCTTTTCCGCCATTGCGGGCCTTCCTGTTGGGCCGCGAGAGCTCGGGTTCCTCGCCGCCGTCCTCTTCGGGATTCGGCTGCTGGACGCCCTTCGCGTTGGTCTTGCGCGGGTCGCTGTCGAGGATGATCTCGAGGTCGTCGACCTTCGTGTTCCAGTCCTTGATCTCGTCGAGGACGTCGTCCGGGTTGCGTCCACTTTCGGCGACGACATCCTGCCAGGAGCGGAAGCCGTTACGGACTGCGAGCGCGTTGGCTTGCGCGTCGGCCATCGGGTCGACCCACTCGAACTTCGGCGGTGACCACTCGACCGGCACGTAAGGTTGATCGATCGCGCCAGCGAGGTAGGCCGCTTCGCACCACCACTCCCAGATCGGCTGCAGCGCCATCTGGATCAGGATCTGCCACTGGACCGTTCGGACGAGGCGCCGAAACTCGACGAGGCCGCCGCGCATCGAGGAGAAATTGACCTTCGACAGATCCCCCGAGACGAGCTCGTAGGGCATGCGAAAGCCCGCCGCGATCGTCTGGATCCCTGCGCTTTTGTATTCGCCGTAGTTCGGGACCGATTGCGGCGTGTTGAACTTCACGTCCTTGCCGCCGCGCAGATACGCGATGAGGCCGGGCTCGAATTTCTCGATCAGATGGCCGTCGCAGTCGACGACCTGCGGCGCGATCGTCTCGTCGCTCGGATCCTCGGCGTTGATGACGAACGCCGCGACCGAGGCCTCGACCTTCTTGCGGACGATCTCGGCAAGCTCGTAGTCGGCGAGCAGATGCAGCGATTCCATCGCCGGCGTCCCCCACGGGACGCCGCGCGTCTGCGTGCGCTGCCACTCGTAGACATGCAGGACGTCCTCGGCCGGAACCGGTACCGAGACCAGCGAGCCTTGGAAGTTGAAGAAGATGTTGCCGGGGTGGTTCGGGTAGAGCCAGTAGGCGGTCCGCTTGAGCGTCTTCTCGTCGATGACGACGCCCTGGATCGCGTAGGTTCCGGGGTCCAGGATCCCGTTGCGGAACGGGTCGAGGTAATCGGCTTCGAGCAGCTGCAGCTCGAGCGGCACGTCACCGGCGAATTTCGGCTTGCGGAAGCGCTTGCGGACCAGGGCCTCGCCGCCTTCGATCATCTCGCGGCAAAGCAGGCTCTGGATGCCATAGAAATCGAGGACGCCGTTCGCGTCGCAGCGAAAAGTCCACTGATCGAAGGCGCGCCGGATCTTCCGGTCTCTCGCCGGCGAACCCGTCACCGGGCGGGGCACGATCCCTTCGCCAACGATGTTCGAGACCAGCGAGCCGACGGCCTTGGCGGCGAATGGGTTGTTGCGGACCAAGGCGCGCGACTTGTCGCGGAGCGTCCTGGCCTCGCCGTAGATCTCGGCGTCGGCCGAGCGCTGGCCGGTGATCCAGGGATCACCCTGGCGGCTCGGCAGTGCCGCCTGGTAGGTCCGGGCGCGGGCCGGCGCGATCGCCGCCGTCTCCGCCTTGGCAGCGCGGCTCTTCTGGCCGCTCTTTCTCGCCACGGCTCAGATGTCCTCGTCGGTGCGCTGGATGATGCCTGCGGATCCCAAACCACGTCGACGGTAGCCGCGGTTAAAGGCGGCGTATCCGGCGACGGGCGGCGGCGTCCCGTTGGCGCGCAGCTGCTGGCGCTGCAGGTAGGCGACGGCCTGGATCATCTCGTCGAGCGAGCGATATGAGGCCGACTTGCCGTCGTAGCTGACCGAGGTGACGCCTTCCCCGATCGCGGCTTGGAGCGCGGCGATCTGCGGGCCGTAATTGATCACAGCCATGAGGACCGCCTCTTCGATGTCGATTGCGGACTGCGTGGCGCATCGAGCTTCGGTGCGACCGGGGCCTTGGCCTCCGCGCGCTTCTCGAGAGGCGCAGGCTGCGTCTCGGGCGCCGCGTCGTCCTTGACCTTGCCGAGCGCCACGAAGCGGCCGCTGAGCGCCTGCAAGCCACAGACGGCGGTGTAGGCGTAGACGAAGCAGACGCCGGCCTCGCGGGCCTTGTCCTTCGGCTTCTCCCACTCGGTGAAGCCCTTGCGATCGACCCGAAGCCGCTCGCCTGTCATTTGGGCGAAGAACTCCTCGTCGATCGGCCTCGAGCCCGCCGCACCCTGATCGGGGAAGTGAACGAAGCGAGCGCCCGGCTTGTCGATCGCCAGGCTGCCGTAGGCCCAGTCGCGCGCAGCGTTGCCGCCGATCATGTAGAGGACGTTGCCGAGCTTTTGGGTCGGCTCGCGCGGCCAGACCTTAGTGCGTCGGCCCAAGGTTTCGGAACGACCCTTGATCGCCCATACGCGGCGGTTGCGGCGCTCGTTGCAGAACGCGTAGGTCTCGGCGGTGTGATGGCCGCCAGAATCGATACAACTCGCGCGAATGCGGAGCGCTGACCCATCCGGCCGCTGAAACTCGCGCCGGATCAGCAGATCAAGATGGGACCAGACCTCGGTCTCCGCGGGATCGCCCGGGATGACGAAGTGCCCGACCAGCGCGCATTCGAGGCCGCGGCCCCAAGCCCAGACGCTTGCCTCGATGCGTGCATTGGCGCCCGACTGGACGTCGCCACCGAGCGTCAGAAACTCCGCCCACTCCGGCACTTCTGCACTGTAGCTCTCGGCCCGCTCGAGGAACTTACCGGCCTTGATCTCCTGCCCGAACAACGCCCGGTAGGGGCGCCCGAGGCGTAGATTGACGAACGGCTGAACGAGAGTCGCGGGATCTTCCTGCGCCTCGAGCCACTCCTGGACGATGACAGGCCAGGCCGCGTTCGGGTTGAGCGACATGCCGGTCCAGAGATGGAACCCGACATGACCGGCCGTCTTCGGCTTTGCTGTCGCGCGCCACTCGCCGCGGGCGTCCATCCAAGCCTTGTGGCTCTCGTCAATGATGCAGCCGCAGGTCCCGACGTACCAGACCTTGGCAAGCGCGCCGTCCTCGTCGAGCTCCCACTTGATCCCGAAGGGCGTGTCCTTGCCGCCCCATTGCAGGTACTGCCAGCCGTCGAGCTCGCCAGTTGCGGCGGAGCATTGCGGGCACGGCACGAAATAGCGTCTCTGGTCGCTTTGCAGCCAAAGCCGCCAGACTCGCGAGGTCTCCTCGAGAAGCGGCGTCGAACCTCGGACCTGCTTGCGGTTCCAAAAGGTCTCGCCTCGCGTCCAGAACAGCTTGAGCTTGTCGCCCTGGGTCTTCGCACCCGGCGTCCAGCCGTCGCCGTCGATCTCGTCGCCGAACAAGAAGCGCGCCGAATAGCGGCGGAAGGCATCATCCGAGGCCGCACCAACGATGCGCACAGAGGCGCCATTGGCGAGCTGGTAGAAGGTCGCCTTGTCCTGCTTCTCGCCCTTGCGGACCTGCCGCAGCAGGCCGGCCAGCGCCGGCGTTTCGCGCAGCATCGGTGCGATCTCGCCGCCGCCGAAGTCTTCGGCGTCCGGAATCGTCGGCTGCGCCAGGCAGCAGAGCGTCGGATCCTGGTGAAGATGATAGCCGGTCGCCAGCGTGGCGCACCGGGTGTAGCCGACGCGTGCCGCCTTCAGGACGGTCACGAGCGGGATGCGCGGGTCGCACATCGCGTCGAGCAGGCCACGCTGGTAGCCGTAGAGCGTGACCGGGCCGCTTTCGGCACCGGTGCCTTTCGGGATCCAGCCGTAGGTCTCGGCCCAGGCCGAGCCGCTCAGGTGGGGCTTGAAGACGAGGGCGGTGTCAATTTGGGTCGCGAAGGCGCGTTGCAGCGCCGCCAGCCCCGGCGAATAGTCGCCTCTACGGTGACGGCTGATCCTCTCCGTCGCCGTCATCCGGAGGCTCTCGTCCGCCCGACCATCGCATTTCGAGTTCGCTCTTCGCGGAGGCGAAGGCTCGGTTCAGCTCGAGCTGAACCATCTCTTCGATCTCGGGAGCGCTGGTGATCGTCGTTGCGCGACCCGCGACCTTCGAGGCCGCGTTCGCGATTCCCGTCTTCAGCACCTGGCAGAAGGCGGTCATGCAGGCCTCGGCGTCGTGGCGCGAGACGACCTGCTGGAGCTTTTCGTCGGCGTCGATCTCGGCACTGATCGCGTTCGCGACCGCCTTACGCCGATCAGCCTCTTCCTTCGAGACCTTGCCGCTTTCGTCTTCGTAGCCCGACACGGCATCTGTGACCGCGCGCTGCAAGCGCCAGTCGATCACGGCAGCTGTGTCGAAGATCCATTCCTTGCCGCGGCCGCCGCGCTCCACGTAAGGGCAGCCCTTCTGGCGCCAGGCGTCGATCGTGACGACCGTGACGCCGCAGATGCTGGCGAGCTCGGCGCGGTTGACCGAGCGGCCGTCGATGTCGCCGCCCGGGTCGGACATAAACATAAAATCCGGTTTTGAAATTTCTCAGCCGGAGGCCGATTGAGGTGGCGCGTTACCCTCAGGGGTGGGTACCCCCTAGGAGGGACCCATGGATTTGTTGCGCACGGGCAACACCTCGCGGGCGACCGGGATCACCGCGCCCTGAACCGTCCATCCCTGTCGCAGCCCAGCACCAGCGCGGCGAGCAGGCCTGCAAGCGCGACGCAGAAGGCGACCGCGGCGAGGCGCGGCTCGGAGATCTGGATGGTGAGCATCAGCGCCGCAGCCCTTTGATCATCGCCAGCAACCGTGGGCGATAGCGCGCATCAGCCTCGCCGTCGTGCCGCGCGAGGTGCGCGACCGGAAGCATGAAGCGTTGCGCCCACGCCGCGGCGTAGTCGTCGAGATGGCAGGCCGTCAGCCGATCGGGATCAGCGTCGAACAGCATCGGTGCGAGCCTTGCGCTTCGGCTTCGGTGCCGGCGCAGCGGCGACGTCGAACGACGTCTCGCGCGCTTCGGCGGTCAGCCAGCGATCCAGATCGTCGTTGCCGACGCCAGCCATGGCGGCGAAGTAGGCGCGCTCGGCGATGCGGCGATGCAGATCCATCATCTCGTCACCCTGGTGCGGCGATCGCCGGCGCGACGCGGCAGCGCGCGGCGTGGGCGCGCCGGCAGCATCAGTGGGATCGGCTCGCTCGGCGCCGGCTCGGCAGCGGTCTCGCGGATCCACTGGTCGAGGTCGCAGACGCTCATAGCGATCCTTCGAGGCCGGCGAGCTGCTCGAGCAGCGTGGCGCGCGTGGTGCGAAGATCGCGGAGGGCGGCGAAATCGACGACACCCGAAGCCTTGAGCGCCTCGATCTCGGCGTCGATCGCCGCGAGGCGTCGTCGCACCTCGGACATACGGTCGAAGGTGCGATGCGACATCAGCAGCCTCGGTTTTTGTCCGCGACGCCCGCCGCGTGAACCGCGGGGCGTATGGGGGATCGCTCGGCATTGCGTGCGAGCGTCGCGAATTCAGATGATCTCTTTTTCTGCACCAGGGCCAAGCTTGCCGGTGATCGTGACTTTGAAGACGACGACTTCGCTCATTGCGGTTTTCCTTGGCACCAGCCGGATCGGTCGTCGCGCCGTCTCGTCGATGATGATCACGCGGCCGCGGCGATGGGCGATCATAGGAAGCCCTTGCCGGCATGAGCGACGAAAGCCTTGGCGCGCCGATCGTATTTGCGGAGCGTCTCGATCGACCGGTGTCTGGTCTGATCCATGACGCGCAGTGTGTCGGCGCCGTCCTCGAGCGCGCTGGTCACGAAGCCGGCGCGCAGCGAGTGGCCGGCGAAGAGCGCCGGGTCGAGCTTCGCGGCCGCGGCGCGGTGCTTCACGATGAGGGCGACGCTTTGGTCGGTCAGCCTGCTCGGCAGCACGCGGCCGCCTTTGTTGATGGGGCGGAAGATCGAGCCCGACGTGATCGCCGCGGCGGCGAGCCAAGCGTCGAGCGCCTCGATGACCTTCAGCTTGCCGCGAGGAATCGCGACCGACTGGCCGGCACCTTCCTGGTCGGTCTTGCTGCGCGCGATCCGCACCAAGATGCCTTCCGGCTGGCGCTCTATGTCGGTGACGTCGAGAGCGACCAGCTCCGATCGGCGCAGCGCGGCGCCGAATCCAATGAGGAGCAGCGCCCGGTCGCGCTTGCCGATGATCGTGTCGGGCAGCGCCTTCAGCATGGCCCGGACGTATTTGACTGTCGCCGGCGCTTTCTGCTTCGGCGCGGTGCCGATCGTGCGGCGGATGCCTCGCAACACTTGTTTGATGCGCTCCGCCTCGGTCGGGTCGACCAGGTCAAGGCGGCGATGCGCATAAGCGATCGCGGCGAGCCGCCGCATGATCGTCGAAGCCGACTTGCCGTCGTCAGCGAGAGCCGCGAGGTAGGCGGCCACTGTTTCGGGCGTCGAAGGAACGAAGAACGATCCGACCTTTACGCACCACGCGGAGAAGTGGCGAAGATCGGCCTCGTAGGCCTTGCGCGTGCCCGCCGACTTCTCGGCTCGGGCGTACGATTCGGCGGAAGCCGAGGCCTCGACGAGCTCGATCGAAGGCAGCGTTTCGCTTGTTTCGATTAGCATGATCGGGAAGCTCGAAACCATGAGCTTCAGACCCCAAAATCGGCCCGGAATAGCTATCGGGAAGGAAGATTATCGCTACCGAACTCGTCTCGGGCGCCACATAGGCGACGATTTCAGTATTTTGCGGCGACAGAGACCTTTGTGGGTCCGGCCGTTTTCTGTCGTTACCAACGGCAGATTACTGGCCGGACTTTTTCCACATCGGACGGCACTGCTTTAGGCCGGCTGGTTAGGCCGTCCCGGTTGCCGCGACATTCCTTAGCGCGCCGCCTCACGAACCCGCTCGCAGCGGGTCACGATGTAGCTCTCGCCCGGTTTGGCGCGCAGCTGCGTCGCCGCACCCATCGCGTCGCCAGTCCCGCAGATCACGGTCGGCGCGGGCAAGGGGTAGAAGTCGATCGCCGTTCGGCGTGTGCACGCCGAGGGGTCGACTGAAACTGAGCAGAGTAGGATGATCGTTCGGAGCATCACGACCTCACTTCTCCCGCATGCGGGAGAAGGTGTGTCGGCCGCCGCGCCGGTACATCCGCGGCCGCGACGGCCCTGAACCGATCTAAGACCGGAAGCTCTATGCGCGCTGCGCCGACACCCGAAGCTGGCGCGGATCGAAGAGCGAGTCCTTCGCGCTGGGCCGCGCCACGAGCATGTCGCCGTTCTCGACGATGTCGACGCCGATGAAGTCGACGTGGTCGCCGAAGCGGACGGGCCGCTTGGTTTGATCCAGCCGGGTCATGTCGATCATGGCGATCTCGGAAACTGATGGTGCGGGCCGGGCGCTAACCGGCTGCGGTATTCCAATGAGCGGTCCGCTTGAACGCTCGATGCCCGGTTGTTTTCCGACGGTATCGGACCCCGTCTGCTGGCCGCTTCCCAGCCGCCGCACCACTCGTTGCCCCTCGGGCGAATCTCTATGCGCGCCGAGCGCGCCTCACGACCTGGACCTCGCGGCGCCCGATCGAGCGGATGCCCAAAGCGATGGTCGCGACGTTGATCGTGGGCGTCGGCACCACGAGCATCGTGCGCAGGCGCTTTGCATCGGCGATCATCTCGCCGCGCAGCTCGCTCTTCGCTTCCATGGCGATGTGGGGATTGGTACGCGACACGCTCGGGAGCCTGATCACAAGATCGGCGTAACGCTCGAGCATCTCGGCAACGGCCACGGGCGTCATGGGCGATCAGCGCTCATGGTCGGGCCCCAGTCATGACAACGCCCGCAAAGCCTGTTCGGCTGCGGGCGCGGAATTGGTCAGTGGCGATTCGGTAGCCGAAACCGTTTTTGTCGTCAATAGGGTTTCGTCACCGATGGGAACATACTGAAATTGACGTGCTCGCGGACGCTTGGGCTTCCGTCGCGGTCGAGTTCTCCGATAATGGTCTCGCCGTTGTGCTCGAGGCGGACCTCCGGAGACCCGCAGCAGCCACAGCCGCCGATCTCTAGGCGGGAAACCGTGCGCGGCGAGGAGTGCCTTTGCCCGGCTGATCTGCTGCTCTTCGATCTCCGTCACGGCGCCCAACCCTCTGTCGCCGGCAATTCATCGGCCGGCCACTCCATCATTGCCGCGCGCGTGAACCTCACCGGATGGCAGCTGTCGCCAAAGACATCATCGCGCCGCCCGTCCCGCGTCACCCATTCGAAACGATCGTAGTCGTCCTGCGCGACGAGCTTGGCGCAGCGGGTGTGCGTGACCTGGTGCGGAATCGCGGAGATCGAGATCAGCGCGGCCGCGACGACCGCAACCGCCGACCAAGCCCTCACAAAAACCGCCAGTGCAGCGCGAGAGCAAAAAGACCTTCACGCAGCCGATCCATCGCGGCGCCCATCAGCGCCGTCGTGTCGCCGCGCCCGATGTGCATCTGCGCCGCGTCATGCACCGAGACCTCCTCGCACACCACGGCGACCACCAGCCGGCCGGCGCCCCGATAGCGGTTCTCGAACCAGCCCATGAGCTTCGCGGCGATCACGAACTGGTCTCTGTTGTGGACCCAGCTTTCCTCTTTCGTGAGATCGTCACCACCGTGGCCGCCGATGATCTTGTTGAGGTCCTGGGCCTGGACGCTCTTCATGCAGCCATCGAAGTGGCGGCGGAGCTTCAATGCCGCCTCGTAGCAGGCCTGGTTCTCGCGGACGTCGTAGGAGAGGTCGCCGCGGCGCTTGAGCTTCTCGACCTCTTCCATCGGAAGCGGCGTCGCCAGCTTTCCTTGATCCCTGAGGCGTTCGACGGGCGGGACAGCGCGGTGCATCCCGATCCGGACATCGATGTCGCCCTTGGCCAGCCGCTCCGGCGTCGGGCCGAGGAGAGCCTGGCGCGCCTTCTTTCCGCTCTTCGAAGCCGAGATCCTCGAGCGCGCCGTCGACGGTTTCGCCAACCGCGAGTTCGGGATCGCGCGTGCCAGTTCGCGGGCGCTGCCCTTGCCGGGCGCGAAATAGCCGCTGGGAACGGCCTCGGTGGGATCGACGGGCTTCGACGACGACATCTGCGTGAGCTCCCGGAAAGCCGAATCGGCGCGTCCGAGAAATCACCGGCCTGTGATCGTTCGTCCATAGAGCGAACTGCACCGAAACCGTCGCTTTGACATCTTCTCCGAGGGAGAAAATGTCCAACCGCGCGCTATAAGATCAGGACCAACCCATAGCGCCCATGGTCGCCGCGGTAAGCCTTGGTCGCCCAGCGGCTGAGGAACGTCTCACAACGCAGTCCGCTCTTCTGAGCGATACTTTCGAAGCCTGCCTGCACGTCGGCAGGCAGCCGCACGGTATTCAAGTGCTGCGGTCGATCGCTGAGCGATAGCCCAAGGCGGTTGGCGCGTTTGTACGTGTTCCACAGCGTGAGCCCAAGTTCGGCTGCGATGCCTTTAGCGCTGTGACCCTGGCCGACAAGGTAGGCGAAGTAGATGTCGTCGGCATGAGTCCAGCGCCGGCGCGCGATCCGCAGCGTTGGCGCGGTCGGGGACGCGGTCTCGTCGTCGAGAACCTCGGCCGGCGCCTGCGACCATGCCTGGTTGCGCGCTGCCTCGAGGAGCGTGGCAATGAAGCCCTTCGTGTCGGCCTGCTCCGGCAAAACATGCCAGCCGTACTGGTCGGCAGCCGTGCCGCCAGTGAGCGTCAAGATGTCGGCGCAGGCGAGTGCCACTGCATCCGCCTCGGCCTGATGGTCGAAGAAGGCGACGTCGATCAGCTCGGCATCCCTGACCGCGACATCATCCGACACGAAGCGGATGCGGGTCGGGCCGTTCTCGCGTGCAAAGATCTTCAGCCTGCCCCCTCGACGAGGGTCGTCGATTGGGCGCCTCGATGGCTCGGCAGCGTCGATCGGCGAGACAGCGTTCATGATCAGCTATTCATACCAGCGGCTCTGCCGGAGCCACAACATTTTCCTGTGCCGTTACAGGCATTTGCAGACTAGACGCCGGAACCCGGACCTGTCCGACGAGACCGGTTTTTGGAAAATCGAGCCGGAACGGACCACCAAGGTCCGTTTGCAGGCCGACCTTGATCAATTGCGACCCGAAGCCACGGCGTGTCGGTCGCTCCATCACCGGCGGACCATCGCGTTCCGTCCAGTCGATGACGAGTTCGTCGGCCGACAGGCTCCACATGATCTCGACGCGGCCGGCGGGGGTCGCCAGCGCTCCGTGCTTGACCGCGTTCGTCGTCATCTCATGAACGATCATGCCTATCGTCAGCGCTGCGCGTGCCCCCATGCGCACGGGTGGACCGGCAATCGAGACGCCCTCCAGCTCGGGCCTGAACGCGAGCATCTCGCCGACGAGCAGCGCCTCGATGTCGGCGCCGCGGTACTGCGATTCCGCAAGCATCTCGTGGGCACGGCGGTAGGCGTCGATCCGGTCGGCGAGGACGGAGACGAAGCTCGGCACGTCGTCGACGTCGGCGCATTTCGCGGACAGCTTCGCGATGGCGCACATCACCGCAAGCGCGTTCTTCACGCGGTGATCCAACTCCCGGGCGACCATCTCGAGCTGCCGCTCCCGATTCCTGCGGGCCGTGATGTCGCGGATGCGGGCAACGAAGAAGGTCTCGCCACGAAGCGGCAATACCGACACGGCAAGCTCGACCGGGAAGCGGCGAGAACAGCGGTCGACGGCCTCGATCTCGACGCGGCGACCGACGATACGGCCTTCACCGGTCGCGAGGTAGTGGGACATCGCCGCAAGGTGTGCTTCGACCATCTCCGCCGGCACGATGAGCCTGTCCATCGACGCGCCGATCGCCTCGGTCTTTGTCCATCCGAAAATCTCGGTCGCGCCGTGCGACCATTCGACCACGGTACCGGCGCTGTCGATGCAGACGATCGCGTCGAGGTTGGAATCGGCAAAGGCCTGGAAGAGGGCCCGCCAATCACCCGCCGTAAGATCGGCGCGATCGACGAAGGCTGACGCATTGGACATCGCTAGATCGCCATTTCGATCTGTCCGGCGGCTTGCTTCACCGGCCTCCGCCGCGCCGCGATCCGTGCCAGCTTCGGCGCCGCGCCCTTTCTCGTCGCGATCGGCTCGACGATCTCGATCTTCTCCGCGATCTGCCGCAACCGGCCGGCGACGCGACGCAGTCCGTGGCACATGTCCTCGCGGCTATCGAGCCAGTCGCGCGGCACGTTCTGCAGCTGATCGGCCGTGGCGTGCAGCTCCGCGATCGCGTCGGGGTGCGCGGCGTAGATCTGATCGAGGCGCACGGGGAGGTGGCGGCGCTCGATGATGAATTGGCGGCGCGGCTTCAATACGTCCCCGTCGAGAAATCCCAGGTCTTGAACCGCTCTCGTAACCGAGCAAGCGCGGCGGGATCGTCGCCGAGGAGCGGAACAGCCGCGTCGACCTGCGCTGCGTCTACTTCCTCGAGATATAGACCGCCGGCTATCTCGTCGTGCTGAAGGTTGAACACGTACAGGCCTCGGCGACTATCCTTCAAGCCGCAAGGCATGCCGACATCGGTCTCGACCCATCCGTCGCCGTCGGCGCCGTCTTCTACGACGACCGTCTCTCTGACAGCGTCTGGGTGGACAAGGCGATAGCACTTGCCGATCTCGACCTTCATGCGTCGACGCGCTCCCCCATGATCTCGGCCATCACCTCGGGCTTGATCCGGCAACCGGGCTCGTCAGGCGTCGGACCCCATTCGGGCACCCATTTCCGCTCCTGCCAGAGCTTTCGGATCACCGCGTAAGGCGCCGAATACGTGCCATTGAAGTGAAAACGAGGGCCCTCATCAACCGGCGGCGCCGGTCCCGAACGGCGGCGAGGCGCCGCAGCCAATCGGTTCTGCGCGGCGGTCCGACACCATCCGGCGAAGCTAGCCCATTTTCGGAACCGTTGCTTTGGATCCGACCTGCGCTCGATCGCCTCCCGGATGCCGGTCCGAATATCGTCCTCGACCAAACCGTCTTCGAGCAGAACCGTCAGGACGTGAAAATCCTGGGCCAGGACCACCGGTTCCTCGCCGACAAGCGCCCGGCAGTCGAATTCGAGTTTTGACAAATCGCCTGCGCGCGCTGCAGCAGCGCTAGCTGCTCCTCCTCCATCCTCCATCCTTCCTCCTCCATCCTCCATCTGCGGAGGATTTTCCGTAGAGGTACCGGAACGGTTCGGAACAGCTGGGGAAGAGGTGCCGACCCACTGGTCTACCGCTGGGGTTCTGGGATGTACCGAGTTAGGCTTCTTCGGTCGTTGGTAGCGGCAGAAGTTACGGATCGCTCCGAGACGCCGACCGTCTACGTCGAAAGTGCCGATGAAGCGGTGCTTCACCAGGGCGTCCAAAAGCTCTTCGACGCCGGTAGTCACGGCTGGGAGGATCCTCGCCTTGATCGTCATTGGCTTCCATTCGAAGACCCCGTAGTCGTCGCTCTCCATGAGAAGCCCGAGATATAGCGCGATCGCGAGTGGGTTCTCGACCGTGAGGGCCATGTAGGCCTCATCGGTGAGCAGGCCGGGATGGATCGACCTTATGCGGGCCATCAGGCCTCCCGAGAGTGCGATGCGAAGGTCGATGATCCGGCATCGAACCAAATCGACAGCGTGTTCTCGCCCCCGACGCGGGTCTTTGCGACGATGAGGTCGGCTTGATGCTGAAGCTCCGCGAAGCGGGCAAGGGTGTCCGGGTCGCTCTTCTTGTACTCGGCGCTCTGTCGTAAACGAACGCTCTCACGATCGATGAAGAGAACGACATCGGCGTCGGCCTCGAGGTCGCCGGAGTCTCGGAGATCGGACAGGTTTGGCGCCTTGTCCTTTCGGTCCGCCTTGTCGACGGCGCGGCTTACCTGAGCGAGCAACACGATGCAGACGCTCTCGGCCTTGGCGAGCTGCTTCAGCGCTCCGGAGATCTCGCCGACCTCGTAGACGCGGTTGCCCTTGTAGCGGTCCGATGCCCGGATGAACTTGAGGTAGTCGATGAAGACGACTGCGAGCCGGGTGCCGCTCCGCGCCATCTTCGTCTTCTCGGCGCGGACCCGCGCGGCGATCTCGGCGACTGTCAGCGCAGGCGCGACGTCGAGGGCGAGGGGCATAGCCGCCAGCCTCTTCTGGGCATCCTCGAGCGCCCAGATGTCCTCGTCGTCGACGTTGCCGCTCATGATGTTGCCGAAGGTGATCGGCCGCCGCGGCAGGTAGGACATGTCCGCAAGAAAGCGGGCGACGATCTGGTCTTCTGGAAGCTCGAGAGAGAAGAACTGGGCGCCGAACCCCGGCCGGCCCAGCTCGATCTCCTTCGCACCGCGGCTCGCCACCTTCCGAGCGAACCCAGTGCCGAGGACCGATTTGCCCATGCGGGGTCGCCCACCGATGATGACGAGCGTGCCAGGCTGAAATCCACCGCCCATGGCTCTGTCGAGATCCGGAAGGCCTGTCGAGATTCCGGCGTCCTGCATGGTCCCATCCTTTTTTGACCTGGCGCGAGAGATCAGGCTCGCGGCGCTCTCGCCGGCGTCGCGGCGCGTGTCGGCTGATGCGGAGCTTTCGCCGATGCGCTGCAGCGCCTGAAGCGGCTTCTCGATGAGATCCATGCACTTCGCCGACGGATGGGGATCGCGGGCGACGCTGATCAGCTGCTCGGCGACCTCGATCATCTCGCGGCGGCTCGCGACCTCGGCGACCACGCGAGCGAGGTCGATAGCCAGGCTGGGGGGGACGGCGCCGGCCGCGACCCTGGCGAGGTACATGCGCGTCGTGACGTCGACACCCTGTTCATCCCTGCCAAGCATGCTGTCGGCGAGGTAGCTCTGGATCGTGAACAGCGTGATCGGCCTGCTCAGCTTCGCAAGCTCGAGCGCTACCGAATAGACCTGCCTGTGTAGGTCCTCGAAGAAATGCTCCGGCGCCACGATCGGCTCGATCTGGGCGAGGACCTCGGGGTTCATGAAGATGCAGCCGATGACCTGCGCTTCGATCTCGACGCATTGCGGGGCCGGGGGTGCCTCCATCGTCGAAAGCGCGGTCGACGTCGCAAGGCGGATGTGGGTCGGCGCGTTCATCGGCGGCTCGCATTGGCTTCGAGGGATCGACGGTCGGCGGACGTGGTGCGGTCTCGTGCCGCCACGCGATCATTCTCCGCGCGGGCGTGGCGGAGCATCTGGTCGACGCCAGACGTCCCGATGTCGCCGCGCAGCATGGCGAGCGAAGCGTTGTGCATCGCCATGGCTTCGACGGACATGCATTCGCCACCGTGCGTGCGGCGGAGAAAGTCGAGGGTGTCGATGATCTCTAGGCTGCGCTCTGCAACCTCAGGAGACGGTGCGACGACCTGGTCGGGGGAGATCGTCATGCCGCGATCCTCTTCCGCTGAAGATGCGCCTGCCGCCGCCTCTCATCGGCCGCGCGCTGTGTCGCGCTGCGCGGGCTCGCATAGGCCATCCGCGAATGCTCATCGCAGTACGGGCAGTGGAGGCCGTTGACCGACCGAGCCACACGACTACCGCCGCAGTATCGCATCTCGTCGCCTTGGCCGGCGGGCAGGTCGAGCAGCGGCCACCGGCAGTGACCGAACTCGAGTTCATGCATCAGGACGCCGTCGCTTGGTGTCGGCTCACAGACGAGCTGCGGCGGGGAGCCCTCGACAGACAACGGCGCTACCTTCGAGCGATAGTGGACGACATTGCGCGAGACGCCCATCTCGGCGCCCACTGCGCGCTCGCCGCATCCGACGTCGAGAAGAGCCCTTTGTTCCTCCTCACGCTCCTCGGTCCATGGGATACGCTTCCTCGGGACGAACGGGCGAACGCGCGGTTTCGCTTCGAGTGGCTTCAAATCCTTGCGCTGTCGCCTTGGAAGATTCGTGACGTCGCGCACCAGCCGGAGCCGGTGGATCTTGCCGACGACGGCGTTGCGGGTAGGGCAGCCGAGCTCGGTGGCGATACGGCCGGCGCTCATGCCATCGGCGTAGAGCCTGCGAAGGGTCGCAACGTGCTCGTCCGACCAAGGGAAGTCTGTCGAGGCGGTCATGGTCACTCCGCGGCTTCGAGAAGGGGTTCGGCCGGCGGGTCGGTGAGCAACGCGACGAAGGCGAACTTGTCGACCTTCCGGATGTCGATCTCCTCGAGAGAGTCGATCACGTATCGCTTCAGCGCCTCGGGCCGGATCGTCCACGTGTCGCCGCCTTGCTGCACCAGTCTCGCGGTGCCGCGCTTCTCAGCCTCGAGGCTTCCGTCGATGCACCGCGCCGTGATCCACTTTCCGTCGACGCCCAGGATCCTCGCCGCGCTGGTGGCGGAGAGGATGTCACTGCGGCGGCGCGACAGGCCGATCCGTTTTGCGCGGACCACGATCGCCGTCGCCGAGCGTTTGAAGCCATGGTCCTTGAAGATACGAGCGGCGATGTCGGGTGTGTTGAGAGGCACCCTCGCCATGAGGGCGTCTTCGGCTGCCGTCCAAGTCGGCTCCTTGCGCCGATAGTCTTTCGACAGGCCGAGGGCCGCCGCGCGTTTCGAGACGACCCATCGGTCGATCCCGATCGAATCGGCGAACCGCTGCACGGCCCCCTTCGCGATGAGGCTAGGCCACGCTTCGCGGATCTTGGCGTCCAGTTCGGGATCGGGCGCGTGTCGCTTGCGCGGCCGGTCCGCCTGCTTGTTGCTTTTCAGGCCGAGATGGCGCGCGCGCATGTAGATCGCCGAGCGGGACCGGCGCGGCAGCTTCTCGAGGCAGGTGGCAAGCCCGTGGCTCGGGTAATGGGCGACGAGGACCGCGTCCTCTTCTTCGCGCCAGAAGGTCTCGGAATGCCGACCCGGCTTGTAGCGCGGCGATAGTCTGGGTTGAGGCGCTTGCCTCTTCGAAAACGAAACGGGCTGAAGGCTCATGACCGAGCCCCCGCGACGACGAGAAAGTCGGGAGCAACGCGCACGGCGCGCGCATCTGCCTCGCCGTCGAACTCGAGCACGCCGTAGCGGTCGAGGAGGGCGCAGGCTTCCGACAAAGCTTGGGGCGTAATCGAAAGGG
Source organism: Beijerinckiaceae bacterium (assembly GCA_965277735.1). Classification (GTDB taxonomy): domain Bacteria; phylum Pseudomonadota; class Alphaproteobacteria; order Rhizobiales; family Beijerinckiaceae; genus RH-AL1. The sequence goes on along the minus strand of CBDIDO010000002.1, from coordinate 119,297 downwards.
AGTCCGCCAGGTCGGAGAGGCGGGCGCCGGCGGGCGCCAACGGGCGCAGCTCCGCCAGCACGCGGCCCGCCACGGCGAAGCCGGCCTCTCGGATGAAGGCGCGCACGGCGCGGATGCCGTCAGGTCTGGAGCCTTCCTCGCGGCGCTCGGAATCGGCGCGCGATGAAGCCATGAGCGCGTCGATATCGAGGAGCGCTGCCGCCTCTGCGCCGGTCCGCGCGATGGGCGTAGCCAGGGCCGGCGCCGCGCCGCGGTGAGGCGTTTCCACGTCGCCGACCTTGAGCACGCACGGGCTGCGCGAGAACGCGGGTCCGACAGCGACGAAGTCGCCAGGCTCGAGCATCGGCAGGCGGTCGAACGCACGACGCGCGTCCCAGCCGATCGTCTCGGCGGCGCGGCGGATGTCCAGGTCGAGCGTGTTGAGGCCAACGAGGAAGTTCGTGGCCTCGGAGGCCACCGACTTCGACAGTCGGGCCAAGCGCTGGGTCGCCAGCACGCCGCACAGGCCTCGCTTGCGCCCGCGGCTCATAAGGTCGGTGAGCGCGCCGATCGCCGCCTTGCGGACGGAGGACGGCGCGGCGGCGTCGCCGCCGAACGGCGCGAACAGGTGAGCCTCGTCGATGGCGACGAGCGCCGCGTGCGAGTCCTCGCGCGGCGCATCGATCAGCGCACGCAAGAAGGCTGCAACGGCCATCATCTGGTCCTCGCGCTCGCAATCCGAGAGGTCGAGAAGGACAGAGATCCGATGCGCGCGGATGCTGCGCGCGGCAGTCGCTAGAGCGGCTACGTCGAGCTGCGCGGCATCGAGCCGGAGATGGCCTTTGGCAACGGCCAGGGTGCCGAACTCGCCTTCGGGATCGATGACGATCTGCTGGATCGAGCCGTAGCTCTGCTCGAGTAATCGACGAAGGGTCCACGACTTGCCGGCGCCGGACGCGCCTTGCACCAAGAGACGGCCATCTATGAGACGTGCCAGGTCGAGCCCGATCTGCCCGCCGGTGTCGGCGTCGCCGATGAGGATGTCGCCATCACGAAGCTGCGGATGCTGGACGCGCCGAGGAGCTGGGCTTGGCTTGGGAGGCGGCTTGACGCCCATCTCGAGGGCCATGGCCGCCGCGAAATCGTCGGCCTGGCGAGGGTCTATGCGAACGTTCATGACAACCTCCCGCGCTGTCGCGCGAGGAGCGCGACTTGATTTGGAGAAAGCTCTTCCCGCCCCTCGGCCAGCGCCGGGTACGCGCCAAGCATCCCGACCCAACGCGGGTGTCGACAGCGTCCGTGCATGTCAGCGCCGAAAACGATCTCGTCGGGATCGAGCCCGATCGCCTCGAGGTAGGCGCGGGCGTTCTGCTCGGGGGTCATGCCCGCACCTCGACGCCGGGCTGCGCGAACAGCCACCGCCGCCGGTCGGGATCGAACCGCGGCTCCAGCACCGTCACGAGCGTGTCGCCGCGAAAGACGAAGGTGCAGGCGTCGGTCTTCAGCGAGTAGGCGCCGCTGCCGGCCACATGCCGGACCTCGGCCGCCAGCTGTTGGCGGAAGCCTTCCATGTCGATGCCGTGCCGCCGCTCGAGCCATCTGACGAGCGCGTGGTCGCTGACTTCGATTTCGGCGGAAGGGCGGCGCGGGTTGGCGGGGGAGCCCATCAGGACCGCCTTTCGAGGCAGGAGAGGCGCGGCAGAGAGACGCCGTTGCTGGCCTGGACGACACTCTCTCGCTTCACCGAGCGGACGTCGGCCAACTGGATCGGGCGCCCCTCAATCTTCGCGACTGCGGCAACGTGCCAACGCTCGATCTTTTTGAGTTCCTCGTGCTCGACAGCCCGGAGCGCGCGCAGCTTTGCGTCGTACTCGGCCTTCGCCGGCTTCATCCCTGCGGAGGTGGCGGCCCGAGCGGCCGCGCCGCGACGCGCAGCGGCTTTGTCGATCAGGGCGACTGCTTGCCTGATGTCGGTGGATGAAGCGTTGTCCACAGGGCGGGGCATCACTCGGCGGCCTCGAGCGCGTAGTCGGCATAGTCCGCAGGCCTCTCAAGCCGCTTCCGGCAAGGCGGAATCCAGATAAACCGCGTGCCTGCGTGACCCTCTGCCCAGACGAGCCAGCAATAGGCGGTCGCCGTCGAGCCCGTCTTTGTCAGGCGCCCCTTCACCATCGGGACGCGCTCGCTGAATTGCGCGATGATCGCCGGCGGGTTGCTGCAGAACAGGGCCTCGTAGCGGCCTACGCTCTCGAGGAAGCTCGTGCGAACGATGAAGGCCGACCCGCGCCAATTTGGAAGGTCGAAGGACCGTCGGATGAACTGCTCGGCGAGTCGAAATGGCGGGTTGGTCACGACCCAGTTTGCTCGCGCGGCCGCCTCTGGTTGGGATTGCGGAAAAAGGAAGTCGCAGGTGGCCTGCTGGCCCGCCCAACGGTAGTCGCAGATGTCGCTCGAGATGACTTCGCCGAAGTTTTCCGCGAGCGGCTCCGCCATGTGCCCGCGATTGCAGGCCGGCTCCCAGACCGACATGCCGCCGAGGTCTTTCACGGAAAGGACAAGCACCGGCATCAGCACATGCTCGATCAGCGCGCGCGTCGCCCAAGGCTGCGTTGGAAAGTCGTCGAGGGAGTCGTGCGCTTCGAAGCGTTGCGCCATGACGGCGTGCGAGGTGTTCTGCATCACGCCGCCTCGAGCTGCTTCGCCGCCGCCATCAAGCAGCGGCGCATGAACGCCTTGTGCTCCAGCCGCGCCATCGCGCCGAGCGTCGAGAACCACGCCGCCACGTGGGCGCTATGCTGCGGCGGCCCATCTGGCGGCGGGAGCAGCCCGGTCGCCTTGCGCCGGTAATAGGTCCGCTTGGACAAGCCGATGGCGACCCACGGGCGGCGCGCGCTTTCTGATCGCGGATCGGCTGGCCGGCCGGGAAGGGGCGGCATGGCAACGAAATTGATTTTCTGTGCCGGGGCGATCACGCCGTCACTCCGGCCTTCGCGCGCCACCGTTCGGCGCGATCAATCCAGCGATTTGCCGAGCCCTGCCGGCGCGCGGCGATTGCGGCGGCCGCCGCGGCAATGACCGTGAAATAGGTGCGCGCCATGCCGCTCATGAAAGCGCGTCCAGGCGGGCTTGGAGCGCGGCTTGCGCGTCCCGGAGCGCCTCGATCTCGCGCTCGCGGAGCGCCGGCTTCAGCCAGCCGAGTGCAGGGCAGGCGGCCGCCAGAAATTCCGGGCCGTAGGCGTCGAATAGGGCGAACGCCGCGTCGAACGAGGGCGACGCCCCGCGGAACCACTTCTCGACCGTGTCAGCGCTGATGCCGGTCCTGGCGGCCACGCTCTGCGCGGTCTTCGTTGGATGGCACGCCTTCAGGAATTCTCGCCACGCATGGCCGTCGATAACGCCAGATTTGGCAGGTTTGTCGCCATACATTCCCATCGATCTCTCCGATGCTTGTGACATCGGGGAGTGGTCAGGGAGGCCGGCGGAATGAAAGGAAGAGACGAAGGTCATCTCGACGCTCCAGGTACGCAGGACACACACCCGACGCGCGACGGCTTGCAGGCAGGCGCGACGGACAAGACACCCGACGAGGCAGGGCAGGGCGTTGGCGCGCCCGCCTGCTCATCGACTGAGGAAATTCGGAGATACCTGATGGGCGGGATCATGATCGCGATCCCGAGGCGGAGGTGAGAGCCTCGACCATCGCCTGCGCGGCGAACCAGGTCAGCGCGATCGGCCAGCAGCAGACCGCGGCCAAGACCACGAAGTCACTCGGCGCCGCGCGAAGCCGCGCCAGCCGCTGCTCGCGTTCACGCGCATCGGTCGGAAACTGGAGCACGACGCCGCGCATGGCTCAGCGCCCCCCCGAAAGGGCGCGGGCCGCCGGCGCACCGACGAGCCCGCGCAAGTCTAGGGGTTCGCCCGCTGAGGGCCGGCCCAGACCGGGCCGCTTCGCGACATCACCGCACGAAGGTCGTTGCGCCGCCGCGGCGGCGAAGAGGGGCGCGCCGGCCGCGTCAGTGCAGCCGGCGCGTTCACGACCGTGCAGAACCGGGTCGGTCGGTGAACTGGAAAGAGAAGCCCGGACCTGCACCATGCAGTTCGACCGGCTCAATGCGGTCCGGGCTATCGCGGCGCCAGTCCAGTGCGGGCATGAGGCGACGCGAATCGGTTGGGCGAGCGCGCTCATGCTGGGGCCTGCGCGTTTCGCTTATTGCGAATACTCGCGCGCAGCTCGGCGATGAGGCGATCCTTCCCCTCGATCTCCAGCTTCAGCTCGCCGACGCGCTGGGCCGCATCTTCATGGTCGGAGGCCAGGTCGAGCAGGTCCGCCATGAAGGCGACCACGACGGTCGCACCGACGTACGCCGGCGGCGTGTTGCGCCGGATGAGGAGCGACATCGCTTCCTGGTCGAGCGACCTGCCGGTGAGCACGCGGCGGATGAGCCCGCGCGCAGAGTCGAAGGCGTTCGTGATCGCATGATCCGAGATCAGCGAATCGGGGCTGAAGCGGTACTCGTCTTGGACGATGCGGACGACGTCGGCGTGCGTGATCTTCATCGCGCGCCTCGCTTGTTGCTGGCGATGTCGGCGCCCGAGCGGAGGAGGCGAGCCCAATGCGCGCGAGCGCGACGACGGCGATCGGCGACGAAGTACGCGACGACGCAGATGAGGGCGAGGATGCTGAAGGGGTCCAAGGGGAGGTGCGTCATGCGGCACCTCGCAGCCGGCCGAGCCCTTGTGGGACTCGACCGGCAGCTTCACCATCGGAGGGGCCAACCGAACCGATGGGTGAAGAGAGATGGCTTTCTACGAATTCAGCACGGCGGCCGGGTTCTACCGGATCGAATTTGCGTCTGTCGGCCTGCAAGGCGACTGGAGCAATGCCTGGGGCGTCTTCCACAAGGACAAGAAGATCGCTACCGGGCGCGATGCTGCCGGCGCGCTCGCGGCCTTGGTCGCGAGCGGTGATGCGGACCGACTTCGCCTTCCGAAGAAGCTCATCGACTGGCACCAGAAAGGCCGCGTGGTCGAGATCGACCGCTTCGACTAGCCCCGGAGACGCGCGATGAAGCCTTCCATCTCCTCCGGCCTGATCGGCGCCCGCAAGCTGAACCCCGGCAGCGTTAGGACGATATCGACCCACGTCGAGTCGGAGCCCTGCTGATGCCGCACCAGCAGAAGTTCGGCGTCGCCCTGCGCGCGGCAGATCGTGTCGTAGACCTCCAATTGGCGCCGCATTTCTGCGAGCGCCGCCTCGTGGCGCAAAATCGTGGATTGCATGCGGATCGTGGTCGCCCAAACCATGAGGGCGGCGATGGCGAATAGCGCGGTCGTGCCGAGCGTCATCAGAGGCTCCGGTGTGGGTGAGGTCGAGCCCGCTCATGCGCACGCCTCGGGCTCGGCCTTTGTCGGGCGCGCGGCTCGGCATTTTAGTCGGGAAGGAAGCGCCTCTTGGAGGCGCTGCATCTCGGCGTCGGTCGGCGGCCGTCCGTTGAAGATTTGCCAGCGCCTGATGATTGCCTCCACATCCCGCGGCGCGGCTTTGTGATGGCGAAGCCGATGCACGTAGGTCGACCGCAGTCGCGCTTCGTCCGACATCTTCTTGCGGGGCAGCCGACCCTCTCGGCGATCAAGATTGATCGCTTGCTCGACCGGCTTTCCCTCGACTATCGCGGCGACGAAAGCGGAGACCTTCGCGGTCGGGAAGAACCACTCGTGGTGCGAATGCGAGTTCGCGAGGCATTCGTGCAGGTTCTTTTCCAGCCGATGCGTGCCGGGGAACCGTGCGATCACCTCAAGCGCGATAGGCGACCACGTGGCGAGCGCTTCGAGCCGCGCCAGCGGCATGCCGGAGAAACCGATTTTGATCGGTCCCGGCAGACCGACGGGTTTGATCAGGTAGATGAAGCCGGGCGCGCGCGAACCAGTCATGGGCACGTCTCTGACGCGGAAGATGCCGTCTCGATCTTGGCGCCAGCGTGCAGGCAGATGTCGATAAATTGCGAGGCGGTGACCTTGCCGTCGGTGCCGCGCTCGACGTCGCGTGCCAGTTCCATGCTGGCGTTGCGTTGTCCTTTAAGGGGGCGCGTTATCGAGGATGGCGCCCGGCCGATGCGCTCTGCGAGCTTCGACACGTTGTCGCCGGTAGCCTCGAAATACTGCGCGAGCGCGTTTGTCATGGCGGACATGTTTGCCAAATGGGCAAACTGTCGTCAATCGGTTTTTTGCCTATTTGGCTCTGGAGAGGTTTTGCCTCATAGGCAATCCTTGCCACATGGGCAAACCTAACCGCATCCGGGAGTGGCGTGATCGTCGCGGAATGACGCTAGAGCAACTGGCAGAGCAGGCCGGTATCTCGGTGTCATACCTCTCGCGAATGGAGAGCGGCGACCGCAACGTCAGCCTTAAGAACGTTGGTAAGCTGACGGGTCCCCTGCGAGTAAGGGCACGTGACCTCGTGGAGGATGATGAGGCGACATTCACGATCCAGGTTGCGGGCCTTATCGGCGCCGGCGCCGAGATTCTCATGGACGCCGAGCAGATCGGTCCAGAGGGGCTCGAAGAAATCGAGTTGACGATCCCAATCGCGCGCGGCGCGCTCGCTTTCCGCGTCTACGGCGACAGCATGTGGCCCCGCTACGACGCTGGGGACGTGGTGATATGCGGACGTGATGGGATGGACGTCGATCAAGTACTCAATTGGGAAGCTGCGGTGCGCACCACCGACGGGCGAAGGTTCCTGAAGCGCGTGAGGCGCGGCTCGAAACGGGGGCTCTTCAATCTCGAGAGCCATAATGCAGAGCCGATGAGAGATGTGGGTCTCGAATGGGTGTCTGGGATCGAACACGTCGTTCGCGCGGGACAATGGAAATCAATGACGCCGGCAGCTCGTTCCAAGATCGCTGCTCGCACCAAGCGCAAGGCTTAAGCGTGTGCCCAATCCGCTGATAAAGGTTCGCCCAAAGGCGATCCCAAAGGTGGGCGGGGATACGATCGCGAGCCGCCCCAAGCTCGCGCCTTTGATGTTGCAAATCATCGGGAAGGGCTCTGAAATCGATTGCCACCTCATGGGTTTGATCACTCACCTCCTCAGCGCCGAAGCCGCAGCAGTCTCCGCAATGATCCAAACACTCATCAACTTAAGGACAAAGCTTGATGTGATTTCGGCCGGCATCGAGAAAAAATATTCTGAGGAGGACGTCGATATAGCAGAGGCTGTACTAACTGTTGTGCGGAAGGTCTCTGAGAAGAGAAACATTATTGCACATAATATATTTGCAGTCTGTGAGGAATTGCCTGACGATATATTGTTTATTGAGCCTGAGGCTTATTTTAAAAAGCAGATCGATTGGATCGGACAACCGGTAAAACCCTTCGATCCCGAGGAATTTGTCCCGAATAGGCTGCAGATTTTTGTTTACAAAGAAAGAGACTTTCTAGAAATAATAAAGTCCCAAGATATAGCTCTAGCTGCAATTACTCACCTTCTACACTACCTTCTTTTTCCTGATCGCAAAGATCATATGCGATCGCGCCTACTTGGCGTGCCGCTGATAAAGACAGCTTGGTCTCAGCGAAAGGCAAGTAAAGAGAAGTCGTCAAGGCTTTAGCTACAGCGTCCACGAAAGCAGTTCGTGAGACCGTGATGTAAGGCTCGGCTGCGTTTTCGGCCGACATCTTGCTCATATGCGCCCGCCCATAACGGCAAATAAGCTTCCGGCAGCCCCAGAGCTGTATGGCTGAAGTTTGCCTATCTGGCAACTTTGGGGTTGACATAGTTTGCCCATATGGCAAATTAAACCCCGTCCTAACCGACGGGAGCCACCCGATGCCCGCCACGCCCATCCCCACCGCCGCCGAGATCCACGCCGGCAACATCGCCCGCACAGACGATCTGACGCCGGTCGAGCGCGCCGAACTGGCCACGGCAGCCGTGGCGGCGCTGGCCTCGATCGAAGCCATCCTTGGGGAGGGCTGAGGCGATGGCGCAATTTCTCCCCCGCCGCATGCAGGACGCCGAGTGGCCTGAGAGCCATGACGCCGTCCGTTTCCTCGTCCGAACCGCGCCGGACTCCAATGGCCGGCAGGACTTTTACGCTCTCTGGTGGCAGAGCGGCCACCGGCGCGGCCAATTCTTCCATGCCGACCTCGATCAGCACGTCCGCAAGGCCAAGCGCGAGGGCGTCGAGGTCGATGTCGTCGAGCACTTCGGCTCGCTGAAGGCGGCCGCGTAGATGCCCGGCGCGCTCGATATCACCTCCGCGCGGAACGTCGATTTCCGGGGCGGCGGCCTGATCCCCTTCACGCAATACCTGCGTCCTCACGGTCTTCGCGCCGCGCAGTGGATCGACGTCGGAACTGATGGGATAGACGACGAGGTCGTCGCGAAAGCGCGCCTGATCGTGGAGGCCGGTTTCTTTCTGGAAATGGAGGAGCTGGATACGTGGCCGCGCACGGCGTCCTTCACGATCGGTGACGACTACGGCGACTATCGCTTTGAGACGTGCGCGAACGGACCAGAGGTTCCTGGCGCCGTTCGACGCCTCATCATGCTGGTCGAGGTCGAAGAGCTGCGCGCTACTCGCGACGCGGTGCTGGCCGAGGAAGCGGCATGACCGCCGCCCTCATCCTCAAGATCGCCGCGCTCGTCGTGGTCTTCATGGCCGGCCGCGCATGGGAAGCGCGCGACCGCCTCCGCACGCTTGAACAAAACGAGCAGTGGACCGGCCGCGACCTGAAGCGCGCGCTCGGCGAGCGGACTGGGCTGCTGCCGTGACGCGCCGCATCCGCTCCGAGCGCGTCGTCGACCTCGCGCTGATCGCGCTCCTGGCGCTGATCTCCATGCCGATCCTGTACGTCGGCCTGCATCCGCTATTCGGGCCGCGGTACCCGCGCGTCGGGAAGATCGAGATGCGGGTCGTGCCGGTCGCGATGACGGAGGCGCGGCGATGATCCCCGCGTCATCGGCGATGGATCGCGCCTTGGCGATCATCAATCTCGAAGGAGTTCGAAGCGCACACCGTGCGGTCAAGATGCGTGCGCGTCGCTACCTGCGTGAGCCCATGCTCATGCACGGCATTGACGCCCGCCTGCCATTTGCTCTGCCGCGCACGATGATCGCGATCGGCGAGCATCACATGGACGCTGAAATGCGACGCCGGCGCCGACTCTTCGGCTTCGGAGCCGAGATCCCGCTCATGAACGCGCGCGCGGTTAGGCTCGCAGGACGTTTTCGCCAACGGTTCGATATCGAGAACGTGCCGGTAGCGCTGGTGCGTGAACTAGGAGCCGTTGAGGCCGCGCATGACTGAGCATCGGCTCTCTTGGGACTTCGAGCGCTTTCCCGACGCCGACAGCGACCCGATCATGGTCGCGGGCATCGTCGTCTACCGCTACTCGCCCGGCTTCCCGGCTCGCATAAACTGCGATCCAAACGACGGATGGGACGCGCAGTCAGCCGAGGTCGAGATCGACGATGTCGTCGGCGTGGACGGCAAGCTTCTGGCCATTACCCACGAGGAGCGCCAGCAGCTGGAGGACCGCATCCTCGGCGATCCTCCGTACCTCGGCCCCGATCCAGATGATGCGCGCGATCGCATGATCGAGGACCGCGAAATGTTTGGGGTCTCCGATGTCTGAGCCGCGCGACCTTGCCCTCGTCCGCAACGCGATCGCCGTGCTCGGCTCGCTCGACCGGCACGAAGTCGAGCCGATCGACGACCGCGAGTGGGTCGCCTTCCGCGACGGCCCGTGTCGCGCTTTCCTGACGATGAGCGGCGACCGCCGGCAGCGCGTCTGGCGAGCCATCCAAGCGCGCCTGCCGGAGCGGCTGCGCGAGACCCTCAATCCGATGATGGAGTCCGCATGAAGACCGCCACAAAGTACATCGCCGACGACGGCACCGAGTTCGAAACGGCGGAGGCGTGCAAGGCCTACGAGGTGGCGACCGATGAAAAGATGGTCGGCGATGCCGACTTCGACGCCATCGGAGCGGCGCTCGCGGGCAAAAACGCCGACTTGTCCGACGCTCTTGAGAACCTTGGTAACCGCTGCGCCAAGGCCCGGCGGGAGCGTGGCGAGACGCGCCGCAAGCCGGCGGTTGCTGCTGTACCGGCCGATGGGCCGAAGACGCAGGGCGAAGCGCCGAAGGCAGATGCGGCGGTCAAGAAGGGCGGCAAGTGATGGTCGAAACGGGGGGCATGGAAATTCGTCATCACACCGCAGGCCTGGTGCCGGGCCCCGGCTTCTATGAGATGACAGCGGCTCTCTACCATTCGGATCCCGCCCCGGAGCCGTCGCTGTCGTCTTCGATCGCGAACATGCTCATCAGCGAGACGCCGCTTCACGGCTGGACCTGCCATCCGAGGCTGAACCCGGAGCACGAAGCCGACGACGGCAATGCAGCGATAAGCAAGGGCTCCGTGGCGCACGAGCTGATCCTCGGCAAGGGCGCCGGCATCGAGGTCCTCGACTTCGAAGATTACCGGAAGAAGGCGGCCCAGGAAGCGCGCGACAACGCTATCGCGGCTGGGCTCACGCCGATCCTGGCTGCGAGCTACCTGGAGGCGGAGACGATCGCCGGCGCCGTCTTCCAGGCGCTGAAGGAGACGCCCGACTGCCACGACTTCCAGTATCCAGGTTCTCGCTCGGAACTGGTCATGATCTGGCAGGACGAGGGCGTCTGGTGTCGAGCCATGATCGATCGCCTAACGCCGCGCGGCATCGTCTACGACGTCAAGACGTCGGGCCGCGGGCTCGACGACCGCACTTTGCAGAACAAGTTTGAGGACGGCTTTGACACCCAGCCCGGCCTCTACCTCCGCGGCCTCGAGGCGCTGTGGCCGGAGATGGCCGGTCGCTTCCGGTGGCGTTGGATCTTCGCTGAGCAGACCGCGCCTTTCGCCGTGCGGATCGAGGAGGCTGGCGCTTTTGCGCTGAAGGAAGGCGCCGAGAAAGCGGAGTACGCTCTGCAGATCTGGCGCAATTGTATGTCGACCGGAATCTGGCCCGGCTACCCACGGCGCATCGGTCGGCTCGATCCGCCGGAGTGGAGCTACAATCGCTGGACCGAACGGATGCATGCCTCGGCAGAGCGGAACGCGCCGGCTCTGACAACACCCGAGCAGCGCGAGCTTCTTTACGGCGTGGAGGCCTGACGATGTCCGGCTTCACTTTCGTGCCTGCCGTCCGCGAGCAGGTCTCGCTGCTCATCGCTCTTGCCGGCGCCTCGGGCAGCGGCAAGACCATGTCGGCGCTGCTGCTCGCGCAGGGCATGTCGCCTGAGGGCAAGATCGCCTTCATCGACACCGAGGCGCGGCGCGGTCTGCACTACGCCGACAGCTTTCGGTTCATGCACACCGACATGCAGCCGCCATTTCGGCCAATGCGTTTCGTTGAGGCAGTCGCGGCTGCTGAAGCCGCTGGCGCGGAAGTCATCATCATCGACAGCTTCTCGCACGAGTACGACGGCGAGGGAGGCATAAAGGATTGGGCAGACGAGCTTGCTGCCGGCATCCCGAAGGATGGGATCGACACGCCGCGCACCAAGTTCAGCCGCGATAACGACTGGTGGAAAGACTGGTCGGTGAAGCCGGTCGACAGTCCTGGCAACTGGAATGAGCCGAAGAGCGGCCGCCATGGCCATAAGAAGATGATGGGCAGACTGCTGCAGTGCAGAGCATCCCTGATCTTCTGCCTCAGGGCCGACGAAAAGATCGCGATCGAAAAGGACGCCAACGGCAAGACCGTCGTGCGGCCGCTCGGCTGGATGCCGATTTGCGAGAAGCGCTTCATGTTCGAGATGACGGCAAGCTTCACGCTCCGTCCTGACGCGCCCGGCATCCCGCAGTTCGACCTGCCGCACAAGCTGCAGGCTCAGCATCGAGCGATGTTCCCGCAGCGGACGCACATCAGCCAGGAAGCCGGGCGGCAGCTCGCGGCTTGGGCGCGAGGCGGTGTCTCTGCGGATCCGACCGACTGCGTTGCCGACCTAATCGCCGCCGGCGACGCCGCGTGCGCGGACGGCGCCGTGGCGCTCGGCCAGTGGTGGAGCGAAACGCTGAAACCGGCGGACCGGAAGCTGCTCGGCCGCGAGCGGATCGAGGCGTGGAAGCAGCGGGTGGCTGAGACACAAGATCTGGAGCTCGCCACGCCATGATTATCGCCGTCTACCTCTGCACTTCGATCCTGTCGCCGCACTCCGGCTGCACCGTCGAGCGCGTCTTCCTAGTCGAGCAAAACATCCTGCCGACGACGTGCGTGATGAAGGCGCAGGAGGTGCTCGCCGAGAAGATGATCCTTTGGGGCGGCGCCACGATCGCGCGGTTTGGGTGCGAGCGGCGGAAGGCGGTGGCTCATGGGTGATCGCACGGCGATTGAGTGGACCGACGCTAGTTGGAATCCGATCCGGGCGCGCTCGAAAGCCACGGGCAAGGTCGGCTGGCATTGCACGCACGTCAGCGAGGGCTGCCGCAATTGCTACAGCGAGAGCCTGAACATGCGGCTCGGAACCGGGCTCGCCTACAAGCCCGGCCACGCCGCCGACATCGAGGTCTTCCTCGACGAGAAGATGCTCCTGCAGCCGCTGCGCTGGCGCCGGCCCCGCATGATCTTCCTTGGATCAATGACGGACGTCTTCGCGGACTTCGTAACCGACGTCATGTTCGATCGAATCTTCGCGGTAATGGCGCTTTGCCCGCACCACACTTTCCAGCTGCTCACGAAGCGGCCGGAGCGGATGCGGGCCTATCTGTCCCATCCCGACCATGCGGTTCGCTGGTTTCGGATCATCGACGACGAATGGGCCATGGCCCATCAGGATCTTAGTTTCGAACGCGTCACCCCGAACACATCGTTGCGAAACGTTTGGCTCGGCACGTCCTGCGAGGATCAGGCGGCCGCCGACCTCCGCGTGCCAGACCTGCTCGCGACGCCGGCCTCGACGCGTTTCGTTTCGGCTGAGCCTCTGCTCGGACCGATTGATTTTCAGTGGATCGCCGAGCCGGACGACGAGGCAGACGGCGTGATCGACGCGTTGCTCGGGTGCAACTGGATTGATGGCCGCGGCAGAGGCGTAGCGTACACGCCGGCTCGGCCTGGTCATCAGGACAGGGCAATGACGCGAGAAGTCGTCGAAGTTCGAACTACGAAGCTCGACTGGATCATCGTCGGCGGCGAGAGCGGCCCGCACGCACGGCCGATGCACCCGGCATGGGCCCGATCAATCCGTGACCAGTGCGCTGCCGCAGGCGTCGCCTTTCATTTCAAACAGCATGGCGAGTGGGTGCGCCACACGCCTGTCGCTGGCGGCGATCTGGGCGGCGACGTGCGCCGAGGCCGTGTTGCTGTCGTGCATCCCACAGGGGAGGACGACGTAGCCATTTCGCGACGGACCGGAGGCCGCAGCACGATCCCGGGCACCTGCTACGTGGAGCGCGTCGGCAAGAAGGCCGCGGGGCGCCTCTTGGATGGCGTCACGCACAACGGGATGCCCGAGGTGCACGCCCATGGCTGAGGCCCTGACTGGCGATCTCCCGTCCCGGCACGGCAAACTGCTGGGCGAAACTCTCGCTGCCATCGCGGACGCAGGCCGCTTCCCCGAGGCGCCCGACCTCTGCGCGACGTGCGCGTTCCGCCGCGGCTCCCTGCCGAACCAGATAGCCGCCACCGGGAAGGAAGCGCTCGACATCGTCCTCGGGATCGACACCGCCGACTTCGCTTGCCACCACGGCATGAAGGACGGCAGCCCGACAAAGCTCTGCGTCGGCGCGCTGCTCGCGAAGCTCGTGCCTTTCGAGACGGTGCGGGAGCACATCGGCCGGCTGCGCGACAAGCTCGACGCGATGTCGGGCGATGACCAGGTGCGGCTGGCGTTCGACCGCTGGTGGCGCAGCGTCGATCCCGAGATGACGATGGACGCCTACGAATTGGCGAACGCCTACGCCCGAGCCGAGGCCCGCCGATGATCCTCCGCGTCTCCGCCCTCATCGCCACCGGCCGCGCCGCGCTCGAATGCAACGGCGAGATCGTCGCCTGGGGCAGCCTCGAGCAGATGGCGGCCGCCTACGAGGCGGGCTGCGTGCTGGTGATCTCGCCGGACACCGACGAGGCGTTGCGGGCGGCGCTGGCGAAGGATGTGACGCCGAGGGCGCTGGCGACGGGAGCAGGGCTATGAGCGAGCAGATCGATCGCGCGCACGATCGCGCCTCGTCGTGCCTCACGGACTTCCTTGGCGTCCTTCGACCGGAAGCGCGTGATCAGTACAAGCTCACGCTGATCGCCCGGAACGCCGCCTACCCCGATGGCAGTCGCGACATCGTTTGTACGTCAGACGAACCCGCTGGCATGAGAACCGCGCTCGATTTGAGCTTTCCGACCGCTCCCCTCACAGCGCTCTCGGCCCAGCGCCTTGCCGAGATCGAGGCCAACGCGAGGGCGGCGCCGGCCGGCCCTTGGCAGCTGACCCGCTGCGACGACGGCCGCTGGATGGTGCACACCGTCGGCGACACGATCTGCCTCAGCGACCCGAACCACGGCGAGCCGGGCGACGAGAAGAGGATGGCCTACATCGCCGGCCTCGACCCGCAGACCGCGCTTGCGCTTGTCGCCGAGATCCGCAGCTTGGCGCGGCGCCTTGGCGAGGCCGAGCACAAGGTGGCCGGGCTGCAGGCGGGGCGCGCGGTGCTGGTGCAGGAGCGGGATGAGGCGCGGGAGTACGTCAATCACGGCCTGACGTCGGCGGCGACCGAAGCCGACCGTTGGAAGATGGCGCACTCCCTTTCGCAGCGGAATCTGGCCGAGATGAACGGCGTCCTCGCTCGCGTCGTCGAGATCGCGGGCCGCAACGAGGCATCGCCCGACATTGATCACGCGCGCCGGTTGCTTAAAGGCGTGAACGGAGGCGCCCATGGATAAGCCGATGGACGTCCCCGGTTTCCGCCTCGGCATCGTCGCCGCCGCCTTGCTCGCCTCCTTCGCGATGGCCTGCGCATGGGCGATCGGCGCGTGCTCGGCGGAGACCGGGTTGAAGATCGCCGGCGTCGCGGGCGGGGCAGGGCTGTGGGTGCTGCCGGACGTGATCGGCGTCAGGGATGAGCAGGAAGAGGAGGACGCGGCCCATGGCTGACGCGATCCCGCTCGACGCCATCAAGCCAAACACGCCGATCCGGCTCGAGCTCGCCGCGCGCCTGGCGTTCCCGGGCGGTGGCATAACGGCTGCCAGCTTGCGCACCGAGGCGCGGAAAGGCCGACTTGTCGTCGAGACGATCGCCGGCAAGGATTTCACTACGCTCATCGCGGTCGAGGAGATGCGTCGGCTATGTCAGACCCAAAAGGCATCCGGCTCTGGCTCCGACCGGCGCGCAAGGGACACAAGTCCGTCTGGATCATCCGAGACGGAGAGCGACAGAAGAGCACTGGCTGCGGCCCGCGAGAGCGTGAAGAGGCTGAGCGAAAGCTCGCCGACTACATCACTACCGTCTACCAACCCGAGAAGCTCGGCGCCGGTGATACCTCTAAGATCAAGGTCGCAGACGTGATCTTAAGGTACTCCCAAGAAGTCGCTCCGAAATTCTCGCGCCCCAAAGATATTTCTGGGCGTCTGAACAGATTGCTCGACTATTTCTCGACGAAGAAGTTGTCCGAGATCAATAAGCGGCTGTGCAGGTCCTATGTCACTCATCGCGAGGCGCAGCGGCGTGTGGAGCTGGCGGCAAGGGCAAAGAAGCTCAGACGGCCCGTCACCGACAAGCGTGGCGCGCGTCAGTCGGCGCGACGCGAGCTCGAGGATCTTCGCGCCGCGATCAACCACTACTTCGAGGAGGAGGCCGTCCCTCCTGTCGTCAACGTTTGGCTGCCGGAGAAGTCGATCCCGCGAGATAAATGGATGACAGAGTCCGAGGCGGCGAAGCTGCTCCGCACGGCTTGGCGCCGTACCCAACCGATGCCGAAGGGAGGCCGGCGCCATGTTGCGCGCCACATCGCGCGCTTCATCCTGGTCGGGCTATACACAGGCACCCGTGCGGCCGCGATCTGCAACGCTGCGATCCGACCAACGGTCAACCGCGGCTATGTGGACCTCGAGCAGGGGGTCTATTACCGGAAGCCGCGCGGCAAGGCCGAGACGAACAAGCGCCAGCCCTCAATTCGGCTGCCCGACAAACTGCTGGGCCATCTTCGCCGGTGGGCGCGACTCGGGCTCTGCGAGCATTGCGTCGTGGAGTGGGAGGGCCAGCCGGTCCTGCGCGTCTCGAAGGCTTTCCGCAGCGTCGCCGAGGCTTCGGGCCTGCCGGATGTCACTCCGCACGTGCTTCGCCATACCTCGATTTCCTGGGCGCTGCAGCGCGGCGCCAAGGGCTTCGACGTCTCGGATTTCTACGGCGTCTCCGAGAAAACGCTGCGCGCCGTCTACGCGCATCACAGCCCGGATCACCAGGCCGAGGTGACCACCAGGATGGACCGGAAGAGGAGGACCGCGTAAATGTTCACGAGCCCACCTGTGGCGGGACCTGTGGCGCCTGTTCGCCAGCCGGTTCGCAAGACAGAGGGTACCGGGCGGTTAGCTCAGTTGGTAGAGCATCTCGTTTACACCGAGAGGGTCGGCGGTTCGAGCCCGTCACCGCCCACCATTTTCCGACGCTTAGACGATCAGGTGCGGGACGAAGTGCGAGGTGTTGCTCGTGATCGCCTCGGCGCTCTCGCGGATTCCCATGCCGCAGGCCCGGTCGCCGACGATCCAGCTGCCGATCACAGGCCGCCGCCCCTCGAAGACGGGCAGGGGCGCATAGGCCTGCAGCACCGAGCGGCCGGCGTAGGCGCCGCCGGTCTTCTCGATGACGACGCCGTCCGCGAAGATGTCGATGTTGGCGCCCTCGGGCGAATGGCAGCGCTTGCGCACGAACGCACTGCCGACGTCGGCGCCGGTCGGTTCGTCCTCGAAGCGCGCCTGCAGCAGGTTGGGGTGGCCCGGCGCCATCTATCCGCCGCCGGCGCATAGCTCCCCAAACGCAAAAAAAAGGCGCCGCGTGCCTGAGACACGCGGCGCCTGGTTCAAGGCCTATTCGGCGAACGCGTCAGTGCGCGATCGCGGCCGGCTCGTCCTCGGGAAGCGGGGCCGACTGCGTCACCGGCTTCACTTCCTCTTCCCAGACGATCGGCGTCGGCTCGCGGGTGAGCGCGTGCTTCAGCACTTCGTCCATCCGCGCGACGGGCACGATCTCGAGTGCGTTCTTCACGTTCTCGGGCAGCTCGGCGAGGTCCTTGGCGTTCTCCTCAGGAATCAGCACTTTCTTCATCCCGCCGCGCAGGGCGGCGAGCAGCTTCTCCTTGAGGCCGCCGATCGGCAGCACGCGACCGCGCAGCGTCACCTCGCCGGTCATCGCGACCTCGCGGTGCACCGGGATGCCGGTCATCGTCGAGACGATCGACGTCGCCATCGCGATGCCGGCCGAGGGGCCGTCCTTCGGCGTCGCGCCTTCCGGCACGTGCACGTGGATGTCGCGGCGGTCGAACAGCGGCGGTTCGATCCCGAAGTCGACCGCGCGCGACCTGACGTAGGATGCTGCAGCCGAGATCGACTCCTTCATCACGTCCTTCAGGTTGCCGGTCACCGTCATGCGACCCTTACCGGGCATCATGACGGCCTCGATCGTGAGCAACTCGCCGCCGACCTCGGTCCAGGCGAGGCCGGTGACGGCGCCGATCTGGTCCTCCTCCTCAGCCATGCCGTAGCGGTATTTCGCTACGCCGAGGAAGTCGGCGACGTTCTTCTCGGTGACGGCGACAGACTTGGTCTTGCCGAGCAGGATCTCCTTCACCGCCTTGCGCGCGAGGTTCGAGATCTCGCGCTCGAGGTTACGGACACCGGCCTCGCGCGTGTAGCGGCGGATCAGCTCGATCAGGCCCGAATCGTCGATCGACCATTCGTTTGCTTCCAGACCATGCTTCTTGATCGCCGCCGGGATCAGGTGGCGCTTGGCGATCTCGAGCTTCTCGTCCTCGGTGTAGCCGGCGATCCGGATGATCTCCATGCGATCCATCAGCGGCGGCGAGATGTTGAGCGTGTTCGCGGTCGTCACGAACATCACGCTCGACAGGTCGTAATCCACCTCGAGATAGTGATCGGCGAAATCCTTGTTCTGCTCCGGGTCGAGCACCTCCAGCAGCGCCGACGAGGGGTCGCCGCGGAAGTCCTGGCCCATCTTGTCGATCTCATCGAGCAGGAAGAGCGGGTTAGAGGTCTTCGCCTTGCGCATCGACTGGATGATCTTGCCGGGCATCGAGCCGATGTAGGTCCGACGATGGCCGCGGATCTCCGCCTCGTCGCGGACGCCGCCGAGGGACATGCGCACGAACTCGCGGCCGGTCGCCTTGGCGATCGACTTGCCGAGCGACGTCTTGCCGACGCCGGGCGGTCCGACGAGGCACAGGATCGGCCCGTTCAGCTTGTTGGCGCGGCTCTGCACGGCGAGATACTCGACGATGCGCTCCTTCACCTTGTCGAGCCCGAAGTGCTCGGTGTTCAGGAGCTCCTCGGCGATGTTCAGGTCCTTCTTAACCTTCGAGCGCTTGTTCCACGGGATCGACAGCAGCCAGTCGAGGTAGTTGCGCACCACCGTCGCCTCGGCCGACATCGGCGACATCTGCCGCAGCTTCTTCAGCTCGGCATTGGCCTTGTCGCGCGCTTCCTTGGAGAGGCGGACCGCTTTGATGCGCTCCTCGATCTCGCCGAGGTCGTCCTTGCCGTCCTCGTCGCCAAGCTCCTTCTGGATCGCCTTCATCTGCTCGTTGAGGTAGTACTCGCGCTGCGTCTTTTCCATCTGGCGCTTGACACGCGTGCGGATGCGCTTCTCGACTTGCAGGACCGAGATCTCGCTCTCCATCAGGGCGAGGCACTTCTCGAGCCGCTTGGCGACCGAGGTCATCTCGAGCACGGCCTGCTTGTCGGCGATCTTCACCGCGAGATGCGAGGCGACCGTGTCGGCGAGCTTCGAGTAATCCTCGATCTGCGTGACCGCGGAGACGACCTCGGGCGAGATCTTCTTGTTGAGCTTCACGTAGCCTTCGAACTCGGAGACGACCGAGCGGGCGAGCGCCTCGACCTCGGTCTCGTCGACCGTGTCGTCGGCGATCGTCTCGGCATCGGCCTCGTAGAACTCGTCGGTGTTCGTGTAGTCGTGCACCTTGGCGCGCGCCTGGCCCTCGACCAGCACCTTGACGGTGCCGTCGGGCAGCTTGAGCAGCTGCAGGACGGAGGCGAGCGTGCCGGTCTGGTAGATCGCATCGACCGCCGGGTCGTCGTCGGTTGCGTTCATCTGCGTCGCGAGCATGATGAGCTTGTCGGCCTTCATCACCTCCTCGAGCGCACGGATCGACTTCTCGCGGCCCACGAACAGCGGCACGATCATGTGCGGGAAGACGACGATGTCGCGCAGCGGGAGGACGGGGAAATTCTCCACGACGCCGGGCGGTGAGGGCTCACGCTTCTGGCTGGCCATTTTGTTTTCCTATCTCCGGCGGGCCCTTCAGGCGAAGCAGCGGTGCCGGGAACTGTATCAGCTTCGTCGAGGCAGATGGCGACGGCGTGGCAGGCTTTCAACGGCGATCGTGGGCGGAGAGCCACGGGGGTGTGGCGCGCGGGTGTCAGCCCTGCGCGGGACGCACCTCGCCTGCCGACTGGCCGGCGCCAGCGCCGACCAAGACCCGCGAGTCGGCCGGCACCCTCAGGTGCCGGTGTTCGACTTTTCGCGCTCGGAATAGATGTAGAGAGGGCGCGACTTGCCGTCGATCACCTCGGGACCGATCACCACCTGCTCGACCGAATCGAGGCCGGGCAGGTCGAACATCGTGTCGAGCAGCACGCTCTCGAGGATCGAGCGCAGGCCGCGCGCGCCGGTCTTGCGCTCGATCGCCTTCTTGGCGACGACGTTCAGCGCCTCGTCCTGGAAGGTGAGCGAGGTGTTCTCCATCTCGAACAGCCGCTGGTACTGCTTGACCAGCGCGTTCTTCGGCTCGGTCAGGATCTTCTTCAGGGCTGGCTCGTCGAGATCCTCGAGCGTCGCCAGCACCGGCAGGCGGCCGACGAACTCGGGGATCAGGCCGAACCGGAGCAGATCGTCCGGCTCGACCTTGCGCAGCACCTCGCCCATGCGGCGATCGTCCGGCGAGGCGACCTGCGCGGAGAAGCCGATCGAGGTCGACTTGCCACGGTTCGTGATGATCTTCTCGAGCCCGGCGAAGGCGCCGCCGCAGATGAACAGGATGTTCGTCGTGTCGACCTGCAGGAATTCCTGCTGCGGGTGCTTGCGACCACCCTGGGGTGGCACAGAGGCGACCGTGCCTTCCATGATCTTGAGCAGCGCCTGCTGGACGCCCTCGCCCGAGACGTCGCGGGTGATCGACGGGTTGTCTGACTTGCGCGAGATCTTGTCGATCTCGTCGATGTAGACGATGCCGCGCTGCGCTCGCTCGACATTGTAGTCGGAGGCCTGCAGCAGCTTCAGGATGATGTTCTCGACGTCCTCGCCGACGTAGCCCGCCTCGGTGAGCGTGGTGGCGTCCGCCATCGTGAACGGCACGTCGAGAATGCGCGCCAGCGTCTGGGCGAGCAGCGTCTTGCCGGAGCCGGTCGGCCCGATCAGCAGGATGTTCGACTTCGCCAGCTCGACGTCGTTGTGCTTCGTCGCGTGGTTGAGGCGCTTATAATGGTTGTGGACAGCGACCGAGAGGACGCGCTTGGCCTGGAACTGACCGATGACGTAATCGTCCAGGACTTTGCAGATCTCCTTCGGAGTCGGGATTCCGTCGCGACTCTTCACCAGCGCGGATTTGTTCTCCTCGCGGATGATGTCCATGCACAGCTCGACGCATTCGTCGCAGATGAACACGGTGGGGCCCGCGATGAGCTTGCGCACCTCGTGCTGGCTCTTCCCGCAGAAGGAGCAGTACAGCGTGTTCTTCGAGTCGTTGCCGCCGACCTTGGTCATGGCTCATCTCCGGGCCGTCGGCGCGTGCACGCCGTTCGGACATTATGATCAGATGGGCCCGGTCGACGCAACGCGCCGGACCCCTAGTGACGATGGCGCTGCACGCGATCCCATCGTCCCCGCTTCATCCAAAGCTCCCAGGGAGCAATTGCCGCGCCGCAATCGAGCGGCCCGGCAGTCATATTTGATAGGCCTCTCGGAGCGAGGGACCCACGTAAAACGACTGTCACGGCAAATCACTAAACCGAGCTTAAGCCGGCCAGCAGGCGAGCGCAAACGCCCGCCCGGCCTGGGCTTGCGCGCTAGGTGGCGGGCTTGATTTCCGGCTTGTCGTCGGGGCGCTGCGTGATCACGTGGTCGACGATTCCGAACTCCTTGGCCTCCTCGGCCGTCATGAAGTGGTCGCGGTCGAGCGTGCGCTCGATCGTGTCGTAGTCGCGGCCGGTGTGCTTCACGTAGATCTCGTTGAGGCGCTTCTTCACCTTCATGATGTCTTCGGCATGCCGGACGATATCCGACGCCTGGCCCTGGAAGCCGCCCGAGGGCTGGTGGACCATGATGCGGGCGTTCGGCAGGCAATAGCGGTTGCCGGTCGCGCCGGCGCAGAGCAGCAGCGAGCCCATCGAGGCGGCCTGGCCGGTGCAGAGCGTCGTGATCTTCGGCTTGATGAACTGCATCGTGTCGTAGATCGCGAGACCCGCCGTGACGACGCCGCCCGGCGAGTTGATGTACATGTTTATCTCCTTCTTAGGGTTTTCCGCCTCCAAGAAGAGCAGCTGGGCGATGATGACCGAGGCCATGTGGTCCTCGACCGGACCGGTCAGGAAGATGATGTGCTCGCGCAGCAGCCGCGAGTAGATGTCGAACCCGCGCTCGCCGCGCGTCGTGTTCTCGATCACCTGGGGGATCAGGTAGTTGTCGTAGAGCTCGTACGGGTCGCGGTCACGCATGGGAGGTCTCGTATCGATTCGGGTGGGCGACCCGAGCGCTGAGCGAAGATAGGGATAGGCGGCCACTGGTGCAAAGGGGCTTTGCCTGGATCATGTGTTCACGTATCGTGGACACGATCGGCAGGGCCATCCTATGGATGCAAAGAACGAACTCAAAATCGGCGTGAGGGAGCTGCGCGGCAACCTCTCCCATTACCTGCGTCTCGCTGCGGCTGGAACGACGGTGCTCGTGACATCCCGCGATGTGATCGTCGCCGAAATAAAGGCGCCTGCGCAGGACCAAACCTCTTGGCGCCGCCGAGGCGGCCTCAAAGGCCGTATCTGGATGGCCGAGGATTTCGACACATTGCCGGAGGATTTGCTTCAGGCGATGGAGTCGACCAAGTTTTGAAGTTGCTTCTCGATACCCACACTCTGTTGTGGTGGATCAACGACGACCCTCGGCTCGACGTTTCAGTGATCGACGCGATCAATAGCGACGAAAACGACGTTTGGGTCAGCATCGTCTCGCTTTGGGAGATCGCCGTAAAAATCCGGTCAGGGAAAATGTCGGTGGACGTGAAGGAGGTCGAGCGCGAAATAGCGGCGATCGGCTTCACCATGCTGGCGATTGCGACCCGCCACCTCGACATCCTCATCGGTCTCCCGATGCGACACCGCGATCCATTCGATCACCTCCTCATCGCTCAGGCGATCGGAGAAAAAGCGACGCTCGTCACCGCGGATCGAGAAATCCGCGGTTACCCGGTGGACGTCCTGTAAGCCAGCCGAACTGGCGACTAGGCCGCCTCCGGCGCCGAAAGCTCCTCCTTGGAGACCTTCTTCTCGGTGACCTTGGCCTTCGAGACGATGTGATCGACCACCTTCTCCTCGAAGAGCGGCGCCTGGATCTGCGCCATCATCTGCGGGTTCTGGCGGAAGTAGTCGAACACCTGCTTCTCCTCGCCGGGGAACTGGCGCACGCGCTCCATCAGCGCCTGGTTCAGCTCTTCCTGCGTCACCTGGACGTTGGCGTCCTTGCCGATCTCGGCCAGGACCAGGCCGAGGCGCACGCGACGCTCGGCGATCGCGCGGTATTCGGCCTTGAGCGCGTCCTCGCTCTTGCCCTCGTCCTCGGGCGCCGTGCCGCTGCGCGTCTTCTCAGCCTCGACCTGGCGCCACACGGCGTCGAACTCCTGCTCGACGAGGCCCTGCGGCAGCTCGAAGGCGTAGCGCTTGTCGAGCGTGTCGAGCAGCGCCTTCTTCCATTTGGCGCGCGAGGCCTGCCCGTAGTCACGCGTGATGTTGTCGCGGATCGACTCCTTCAGCTTGTCGAAGCTGTCGAGCCCGAAGTTCTTGGCGAACTCGTCGTCGAGGGCGAGGTCCTGCGGCGCCGCGATGGCCTTCAGGCTGGTGCCGAAGCTGGCTTGCTTGCCGGCCAGCTCGGCCGCGCCGTAGTCGGCGGGGAAGCTGACGGTGATCGTGCGCTCGTCGCCGACGCTCATGCCGACGACCTGGTCCTCGAAGCCGGGGATGAACGAGTTCGAGCCGAGCACGAGGTCGATACCCTCGCCCGAGCCGCCCTCGAAGGCCTCGTCGCCGATCTTGCCGACGAAGTCGATAGTGGCCTTGTCGCCCTTCTCGGCGGTCGAGCCGGCGCCCTTGGGCTCAAAGGTGCGGTTCTGGTTGGCCAGCAGCTCGACGATGCGGCTGACCTCCTCCTCCGGAACGTCGGCGACCAGCTTCTCGATCTCGATATCGTCGAGCGAACCGACCTCGACCTTCGGCAGCACCTCGAGCGCGACCTTGAACGTGAGGTCGCCCTTGGCCTCGAGCGCACGCTCGAGCACGTTCTCGTCGCCGTCGACGTCGAACTTCGGCTCCCCGGCGACGCGCAGGTCGTTTTCCTCGATCATCTTGTTGCGGGCCTCGCCGACCGCCTCCTGGACGACCTCGGCCATGATCTGGCGGCCGTAGAGGCGCTTCAGGTGCGGGATCGGCACCTTGCCCGGGCGGAAGCCCTTGATCCGCGCCTTGGCCTGCATCTCGGAGAGCTGGGTCGCCATACGGCTCGAGAGGTCCTGCGCCGGGAGCACGATCTGGAATTCGCGCTTGAGCCCGTCGGCGTGGGTCTGGGTGACTTGCATCGGAGGAAAGGCCTAAGGTTACGGGCGGGGCGGAGCCCCGCGGGGGACGGACGTCGGCGCGACAGCGATTGGTGCGGGCGGAGGGACTTGAACCCCCACGATTTTCACCACTGGAACCTAAATCCAGCGCGTCTACCAGTTCCGCCACGCCCGCGCGCGCAGCTCACGCCGGCACGTTCACGCTGTCCTCGCCTTTCGGATCGGGCTCTATAACAACGAGGTTTCGGGTGCGCAGCAAAAAAGTGCGGGCCGCTGACGGCGGCTCGACGGATACGGGTTGGATGCACATCGACCGGCGGCGCTTCGGTGGGGTGCTGGCCGGGGGCGTGGCGGCAACGGTTCTGCCGCTCGCGGCGCGGGGCGAAGCGTCCGGCGCGCCGACCCTTCTGGAGGCGGACGAGGCGCAGCTGCACCTCGCGCCGGGCGGCGAGACGGCGGTCTGGGCCTACGGTGGCCAGGTGCCGGGCCTGCTCGTGCGCGTAAAGCTCGGCGAGAAGGTGCAGGTCCGGCTCGCGAACAAGCTCGCGCAGCCGACGACGCTTTGCTGGCATGGCGTGCGGATCGCGAATGCCATGGACGGCGTCGCCGGTCTCACCCAGCCGGCCGTCGCGCCGGGCGCGAGCTTCGATTACAGCTTCACCCCGCCCGACGCCGGGCTGTTCTGGTACCACCCGCACGTCTTCCCGCACTCCGCCGAGCAGATCGGTCGCGGACTCTATGGCGCGCTGATCGTCGACGCGCCGGACGCACCGAAGGTCGACGACGACGTGCTCCTCGTCCTCGACGACTGGTCGCTGGATGCCAAGGGCGCGATCGCTGGCGATTTCGCGAGCCTGGCGGAGGCGCGGGGGACAGGGCGAATCGGGCCGCTCGTCACCGTGAACTCGAAGCCGGCGCCGCTGGCGCTCGCGGCGCGGCCCGGCGCGCGGCTGCGGCTACGCGTGCTCAACGCCTGCGCGGCGCGCATCGCCCTCGTCGGCTTCGACGGCGCGCAGCCGACCGTCATCGCGATCGACGGCCAGCCGAGCGAGCTGTTCCGGCCAGCGCGCGACACGGTGCCGGTCGGCCCCGGCTCGCGTTTCGAGGTGATGCTCGACGTGCCGGCGAAGGACGGACAGGCGACGATCGTCCTGCGCGGGCTCGGCCAGCCCGACACGCCGCTCGTCACCCTCACGATCAAGGGGGCGCCGCTGCCGGCGCATCCGCCCGTCGCCAAGCTGCCGGACAACCCGCGGCTGCCGACCCGCATCCCGCTCGAGCGCGCGAGCAAGCACGAACTCGTCATCGCGCCAACGCCGGCGGGCGATGCGCGCTGGGCCTGGAGGCTCGGCAGCGCGCCGTCCGACGGCGTCTCCAGCAAGCCGCTGTTCGCGGTCAAGCGCGGGGGCGCCGTGACGCTCGGCTTCGTCAACAAGAGCGAGCAGGTCCAGCAGATGCACGTGCACGGCCACGTCTTCCGCGTGCTGCACGATCTCGACGACGGCTGGGATCCCTACTGGCGCGACTCGATCCTGATCGGGCCGGGCAAGACGAAGCACGTCGCTTTCGTCGCGGACAATCCGGGCAAATGGGCGATCGAAAGCCTCGTCCTCGATCGCCAGGTCACCGGGCTCGCCGGCTGGTTCGAGGTGGCGTGAGCCGCCTCAGTTCGGGGTAGGCATCGCCGGCTTGGCGGCGGGGCGAAAGCGGCGCACGAACAGGCTTGCCACCATCGCGTGCGCGACATGCTCGGCCATGCACTGCGTGCCGAGCGCGGACAGATGATAATTGTCGCTCGTCATCAGGTGCACCTTGGCGCGCGTCTGGCTGATGAATTTCATCGCGTCGTAGCGCTTGATGTAGAGGATGCCCTCGTCTTTCGCGATGCGGTCGAGCGCGTGCTTGATCGCGAAATAGCTTTCGTCGCGGGCGAAGCGCGACGTGTATTGCAGGCCGACGAGCACGACGTCGATATCCTGCTGCTTCAGCCATTCGATGGTGGATTTGACGATCTCGGTGAACTGCTCGGGATCGACGCGCGCCAGCGCGTCGTTCGTGCCGAGCTGCCAGAGCACGAGATCGGGCTTGGTGATGCCAACCTCGCTGTGGATGCGGTCGGAGGAGGTCTGCGCGACCTCGCCGCCGGTGCCGCGGTTGATGATGTCGACGTCGACGCCGTTGAGCGCGGCCTTGAGCAGATCCTCGATCTGGACGGGATAGCTCTTTACACCCGCGTCGACACCGAGCGTCTCCGTCGCGGCGGAGCCGACCGCGAGGATTTCGAGCGTCTTGTGCTCGGCAAGTGACTTTGCGACGTTCGGCAGCGGGGCGTTGGCGGCGATGTCGGCGGCCGGCGCTTCGCACGACGGGCTCAGGGATGGCGGGCCCGGCGGCTGCGTCGGAGTCGTGCTCGCCGTGCCCCCGGCCGGAGGCACGGGGACGGGCTGCGGACTCGTCGGCGCAGGGACGCTCTGCGCGGCAGGCGGCGAGGCCGGAACCTGCGCCGCGACGGCGCCGCTCAGGACGGCGACGGCTGCGAGGACGAGACCACCGAGACCGGCTGCGCGGCCGGCGCCGGCGCCGGCTGTGCGTTGGTACGGGAACGCCATTCAAGCACCCAAGCGGTCGTGGCCATGATGGAGACCCCGACGACAAACATCATCGCATCGATTGCGATGGAGCCGCCATATATAAAACGTACGATCTGTCCGCATAGACTTAATAGGGAACCCGCACAGAACACGTGCAGACCGTTGCGTCCGAGCATCGACAGGAAGCGGGTGAGTCCCGGCAGCCAGGCGTCGATGGTGGTGAAGATGCCGCCGCCGAGCGTGACTAGCGCCAGCACGCTGGCGAGGCGGTCGGGCGACATGAAGGTCTTGTCGAAGACCTTGAACGGCAGCCCCAGGCTCGGCAGCGTGATCCAATCCCAGAACCGGGTCGAGGCGATGACCAGGCCGATCACGACGATCGGGATGGCGATCGCCTGGAAGGTTCGCAGGTTCCGGCGCCCGAAGGCGCCCAGGTCGGTGCGCTTGCCGGCGATGAGGAAGCCCAGCACGTAGATCAGCTGCCACGCGAAGGGCGAGAAGAACCACGTGCCCTCGATCGGCCAGGACGGCAGGTTCCAGCCCAGAATGAGCGTCGCGACATAGAGGCCGACCGACAGCGGCAGCACCACCATCGGCAGCGCGCGATAGAGCAGGGCGACCGCCGGCGCCGCCAGCATCAGGACGACATAGAGCGGCAGGATGTTGAAATAGCCGAGCTGGTGCGTCAGCAGGACGAGGCCGACATGCGCCTCGACCGGCTGATGGAAGACCGCACCGACATTGTGCCAGTCGAGCAGGAACGGCGCGTCGAGCAGGACCGAGGCGGCCGCCAGGATGAAGATCGCGATCTCGGTGATGAAGGTCTGCGCCACGTAGATCGTGAAGGCGCGCCCCCAGAGCTTGTACACGATGGCCGAGTTCGACATCGGCCGCTTCGGGTTCTCGATCGACAGCCGCATCGCCCAGCCGGCGAGGAACACGAAGAGTTCAGCCGAATCTGAGAGTGTCAGGTTACGGTATTGAAATCGTTCGAAGAAATTGCCCGGGATGTGATTGACGAAGATCGAGATCAGGGCGTAGCCGCGCCAGAAGTCGATCGCGTTGGCTGGGCGCATTGGCGCTCCCGGTGGGGAATGAGGGCGGCCGTTGATCACGACATTAGGGCCATTTCGCGGATCGGCGAAGGGCTGGTCGGCGTGATCAAGACCTGTTGAAGCAGGATGCGGACCGCCCGCATCTCAAGCGTGCAGGAGGTCGCGCAGCACACCCGGCAGCAGGTCGGGAAGATCTTCGGAGATCAGCCCCGGCCCGAACCGTCGCGCGGCCTCGGCGTGTAGCCAGACCGCGGCGGCGGCGGCCTCGAACCCCGGCATTGCCTGGGCGAGCAGTCCCGTGACGAAGCCCGACAGCACGTCGCCGGACCCGGCGGTGGCGAGCCAGGGCGCGTCGCTGGCTGCGATCGCCGCGCGCCCGTCCGGCGTGGCGACGACCGTGTCGGCGCCTTTGAGCAAAACGATCGCGCCACTGCGCTTGGCCGCCGCCCGCGTGCGCTCGGGCTTGGCCGCAGCTTTATCGATGAAGCTCCCGAAAAGCTTGGCGAACTCGCCGTCGTGCGGGGTCAGGACGACGGTCATCGTCGAGGCCGCGATGGCCTGGAACAGCGTCTCGGAAGTTTCGGCGAAGCTCGTCAGCGCATCGGCATCGAGGACGACGCAGCGCGGCGGCGCGTTCGCCTCGGACGCCGGCGCGGCAAGCGCCGCGAGGACGAGTGCCCGCGTGCCGTCGCCGACGCCCAGGCCCGGGCCGAGCGCGACGGCGTTCTTGCGGCGGTCGGCGAGGATCTCGCTCAGTTCCGCCGCGTCGTCGGCGACGCGCGTCATGATCGCGGTCAGCGCGGCGGCGTGGATGGGCAGCGCGTCGCGCGGCGTCGCCACTGTCACGAGGCCGGCGCCGACGCGAAGCGCGCCGCGCGCGCAGAGCCGCGCCGCGCCGGTCTGGGACATCGGGCCGGATACGACGAGCGCGTGGCCGCGCGCGTATTTGTGGCCGGCGGGGCCCGGGCGGGGCAGGGCGTCGAGCCAGAGCGCCGGTACGTTGAGGCGCGTCGGGGGCGCGATCTCGGCGAGCACGCTGGCGGCGATGCCGATGTCCTCCAGCACGAGTCGCCCGCATTTCTCGCGGCCGGGCATCAGGACATGGCCGGGCTTGAGCCGGAAGAACGTCACCGACTCGTGCGCCGCGACCGCGCTGCCGCGGATGGCCCCGCTCGCTCCGTCGACCCCGGAGGGGATATCGACGGCGAGCACCTTGCCGCCGGTCGTTTCGGCCCACTCGTTGACGCACGCGATGGCGTCCTTTGCAGGCCCCTCGATGTCCCGCGCGAGGCCGGCGCCGAACAAGGCGTCGACAACGAGGTCGGTACCCTCGAGCCGCGCCGCCGCGAGCTCAACGACGGGCCCGCGCCAGCCGGCGGCCGCAATTGCCGCGTCGCCCTTCAAGGCCGCGCGGCCGAGCACCGCGACCTCGACGTCACAGCCCTCGTCGGCGAGCAGACGGGCAGCGACATAGCCGTCGCCGCCGTTGTTGCCCGGTCCGCACAGGATCGTGACGCGGCGCGCGCCGGAGGTGGGCAGCATCCGCAGGGCGGCCTGCGCGACCGCGGCGCCGGCCCGCTCCATCAAGGCGATGCTCGGCATCGTCTGCGCCGTGATCGCATCGGCCCGCGCCATCTCCTGCGGATCGAGAAGCTCGATTGGAAAATCCGCCGGTTGCGTCGATCGATCTCGGGCGATCATCTGTATCCCCAAAGCTTAGCGGAACTGTTGCTCGCGCCCTGCTGGTCGGATTGACAACGATTTTGGCCGTGGGCTACCCAAGCTAATCCGGCATCGGGTGTATTGCGTGCGTCCCATGACCCCACAACCCAAGACCCAAAGACGAGCAAAGTTCGGGATCGGACAGGTCGTCAAGCACCGGAAGTACGCATTCCGGGGCATCATCTACGACGTCGATCCCGTGTTCGCGAACACGCAGGAATGGTGGGAGTCGATCCCCGAGGACGTGCGGCCGCGCAAGGACCAGCCATTCTACCATCTCTATGCCGAGAACGCCGACACCGAATACGTCGCCTATGTCTCGGAGCAAAACCTGCTCGCCGACAATTCGGGCGATCCCGTGCGCCACCCTCAGGTTGACGAGATGTTCGTGCGCGCCCAGGACGGCGCCTATCAGATGAAAGCGGCCCGCCTCAACTGAAGCGGGCCGTATGTCTTCGAAGGTTGGCTCAGCCTACTTGGGGCTCGCCTACTTGGGGATCGCCGCGCCGCCGGTCGCGCCGCCCGCGCCCTTCTGGGCCTCGAGGCGCTTGCGCTCCTCCTCGGCCTGCTTCTGCAGGCCGGCCTGCAGCTGCTCCTGCTGCTTGCGCAGGACCTCGGGATCGATCGCCGGGCCGTCATAGGCCTTGCCGAAATTGGCGAGCGGCACCGCGAAGGTGACTTCGTTGTTGGCCTGGTTCCGGACGCTGACGGAGAGCTTCGAGCCGCCCTTCATCGTGTCGACGGAACTCGCCCGGATCTTCGCCTCGGCGAAGCAGCCGTTCGGGAAGCAGATCTCGTAGGAGCCTTCGGCGGTCGGGCCGCCATCGACCGAGAAGCGGAAGCCCGGGCGCAGCATCAGGCCGATCGGCATCAGCATGCGGATGATCTTCACGTCCTCGCCCTGGATGTCATAGACGGCGAGCGCGAGCACCGGCGGCTTGCCGGTCTCGGCCGAGAAGTCGCGGGTCGTGTAGCAGACCTGCTTGCCGGCAGCCTGGTCCTTGCCGCAGACCTTGGTCCAGTCCTTCTGCGTCGGGACGAGGGCCAGCACGTTCGACTGGGGCGCACCGCCCGGAGCGCCTCCCGGTGCGGGCGCGGCGCCGGAATCGGTCGGGGCAGCTGCCGGAGCGGCTGGCGCTGCCGGCTTCTTCTTGGCGGCGGCGGCCGGTGCGGCGGCGAGACAGGTAGCCATCAGGGCGAGTGTGAGACCGCGCTTGGTGATCAGCGGCATCTTCGATCCTTTCGTTCGGGCGCTCGTCCCGGGGGCTTGCGGAGTGCGATGCGCGGCATCGATCTGCGCGCGCCAAAGGACGCCGCGGCGCGACGTCTGAAACCCGCGCCGCTCTTTGCCGCTCTTTGAGGCGACATATTGGCGGGACGGCATATCCACAGCACGGGCCGATTGAAACCTGCGATATGGCGAGGGACGGCGGCCAAACAGGTCTCGCGCGGCAGCAGGCTTTGCCGCATGATGAGGCGTCGGCTTAAAGGGTGCCGGATTCGCGTGCATGGATAAAGGGATGACGAGCGCGTTACCTCTGCGGCAAGGGCTCAATGCGTTCCCGGCGAGCGGCCTCGATGCGCTCGTCGCGGCCGCCGCTCGCGAATGCCCGGATCTGGTGCTCCTGAGCGACGACCTCGGCGCGAGCACCGCGGGCGATGTCGCGCGCCGAGTGGGCCGGCTGGCGGCGCTGCTGCGCCACGCCGGCTTCGCGCCGGGCGAGCGCGTTCTCGTCGTCGCCGGCGCGACGACGGCCGCGGTCGTCGCGCTCGTCGCGGTGTTGCGCGCCGGGCTCGAGCCGGCGCTGGCGCCTGTCGGGCTCGGCCCGATCGAGCTCGTTGCGCATGCGCGCGCAGCCAACGCCGTCGCGCTGATCGGGCCGTCGCGTTACGGCGCGGCCGATTGCGGCGAGACCTACCTGTCCGCCGCCGCGCTGTCGGACTCGATCCGCATGATCGCGACGCAGGGGCCTGGCCCCGTCGACGGCGCCGCCGACATCTCGTTCGAGCGCCTCGATGCCATGGTCGATGTCGAGGACGCGCCCGCCAAGGGCGAGCCGGGGATGATCACGACCTTCGCCGGGTCGCCGACCGCGCCGACGCTATTCGCTCATCGCCAGGTCGCGCTGTTCGCCGATGCGCTGTCGCTCGTCGAGCAGGCGCGCATCAACCCGGCGGCGCGGATCATCTCGCTGCTGCCGCCCTCGAGCCTTGCCGGGCTCGTCGCGGGGCCGTGCGCGGCGCTGATCGGCGCCTCCGGCCTCGTGCTGCACGGCCCGTTCGAGGCGACGCGTTTTCTGGCCGCCTGCGACGCGGAGCCTGGCTTCCACATCGTCGCGCCCGCGACCATCGGTCCCGTCTTCGAGGATGGCGCGCTGACCGTCGACGCCACCTCGCTGATCCTGGTGTCGCGCTTCGCCGATCCCGGCACTTTCGCGTTGCCGCAGTCGCTCGCCTGCGACCGGCCGATCGTTGACCTTTATGGGTTCGGCGAGGACAGTGTGCTGGCGCAACGCCGCCTCGATGGCGAGGCGCAGCCGCCGGCGCGCGTCACCGACAAGAGCGAGGCTGGCGGCCTGGGCGCGCGGCTCAACCGGGCGCGGGCGGAGCATCGCCTGCACGGGGCCGAGGGCTGATGCCACCGCGCCTCGTGATCGGCAACAAGACCTATTCGTCCTGGTCGATGCGGCCGTGGATATTGATGCGCGCGTTCGATATCGCCTTCGACGAGACGGTTTTGCCGCTCTACAGCGAAGAAACGAATGCGACGCTCAAGAGTCTCAGTCCCGCCGCCAAGGTGCCGATCCTGATCGACGGCAAAGTGACGATCTGGGACTCGCTCGCGATCATCGAATATCTCGCCGAGCGCTACCCCGATGTCGCGGTCTGGCCGCGCGACCCCGCCGCGCGGGCGCAGGCGCGCTCGCTCGCCGCGGAGATGCATTCGGGCTTCCTGTCGCTGCGCCGTGCCTTTCCGATGAATCTCGGTCGGACGCCGAAGCGCCCGAAGCTCGAGCCCGAGGTGGCCACGGCGGCTGCGGCCGACCTCGCGCGGATCGAGGCGGCTTTCGCCGCTGCCCGCGAACGGTTCGGCAAGGACGGCCCGTTCCTGTTTGGCGCGTTCAGCGCGGCGGATGCGATGTACGCGCCCGTCGTCTCGCGCCTGCACACCTACGCGGCGAAGGTCGGCGCGGGGACGCAGGCTTACATGGATGCGATGATGGCGCTGTCGGCGTGGCGCGACTGGGCGGCCGGCGCGGCGGCCGAGGGCTGGCGCATCGAGCGCTTCGAGATCGCGTGAGGCGCGACCTAATTCGTCTGCCGTTTCCTGACATTCTTGATGCAAACGTCGTCGCCGCTCGCGACGTATTGGCAATCCCAATCGGGTCCAAACCCCGATCTAGCAATTTTTTTCGGGCAGCAGGCTTGGCTGCGTGACGGAAATGTACAGAACAAAGGCGAGGATCACGCCGACGAAAACGGTGCCGAGAATTTCGGCGCGTCGAAGAAGCAGGATCGGCGCAAGCAGGAGCGGTAGTCTCATCGTGCCCATCGCGAGTTGCGGCGACACTACTTTAAGCTGCAGCACGGCGTAAGCACGATTTTCTGCAGGCTTACCGGTCTCCCTCGCGACGTGCCTGGGGAAAGCGTGGGCAACCCGTCGCGATATAAGGCGTAGCTCTGGGCGCATCGGCGCTCGCGGCCTATCAATGGTGCATGGCCCTTCATCTGCTCAAGCTCGCGGTCGGCGCCACGACGATCGCCGACATCGAGGCCTACGTCGCCGAGCGCCTCGCCGCGCGGCGCGCGGACGGGCGGCCGATCGAGACGGTACACACGACCCGCATGGTGCCGAAACGTGCCGACGAGATCCTCGACGGCGGCTCGCTCTACTGGGTCGTGCGCGGGCAGATCGCGGCGCGCCAGATAGTGCGCGCCGTCCGGCCATTCACCGATGCCGGCGGCATCGGCCGCTGCGATCTCGTGCTCGATCCCGACGTCGTTGCCGTCGCCCCGCGGCCGTGCCGGGCCTTCCAGGGCTGGCGCTATCTCGCGGCGGGCTCGGCGCCGGCCGACCTGTCGAGCCTCGTCGGCGGGGTCGACCTGCCGGAGGCGCTGCGGCGCGATCTTGCGGAGCTCTGCCTGATCTAATGCGGGGTTCCGCGGTCTAGGCCGTCGCCCGGCTTGCGATCGCAGCGCTGGCGCGCAATCTTGGCCCTTGTGGCGACGGCGCGCTTATCTCCCAGTCGACGCGGTCTCGACTCAAGGCGATGACGGCGGATGACGCGAATATGATCTACCCGCTCGCCGCGCTGTTCCTGCTCTGGCTCGCGCTGTCGAGGTCCGGCGCGTTCCCGCGGCTGTTTCCCTCCATGGCACCCGGCACTCTAGAAAAGCTCGCCTCCGTCGCGGCCGTCGCATTGGCGCTGCTCGTGCTCGTGCGCGGGAATGTCTGGGCGGCGCTGGTGATCTTCGGAATCGGGCTGTGGTTGCTTGGGCGCGCCAGTTGGCGCCCCACGGATTCGCGCACGCATGTCTCCCGGGTGCGCTCGGCGATGATCGAGATGGATTTCGATCAGGCGCGGGCGCAGATGACGGGTCGCATCATCGCCGGTCCCTATGAGGGAAACGCGCTCGATCGGCTCGATCAGGCGCAATGCGAGACCGTCTACCAGATGTGCCGGCGCGACGATGCCGATGGGGCTCGGCTGCTAGAAGCCTATCTCCACCGCCGGTTTGCCGGCTGGCGTCCAGCAGGAGAGGCTCACGCCGACGCGGGGGCCGCCCGGGCGCGCAGTGCGAGCCGCATGTCCGAGGACGAGGCTTATGAGGTACTCGGTCTTCGCCGCGGCGCGGCGCGCGACGAGGTCGTGCGCGCGCATCGCGCGGTCATGAAGAAGTGGCACCCCGACCAGGGCGGGACGGCCGATCTTGCCGCCCGTGCCAACGAAGCCAAGGAAGTTCTCCTTCGCCGCCATGTCTGAAACTCCGTACGCGACGTTTACGCTCGAACTCGACCGGTGGACGACCGGCGGCGCCTAGTTTTCGCTCGTCAGTTCTTTGTGGTGAAGCAGGACATGCCGGCCCGCTTCAGGGCTCGGCAGGCGCCTTCCGCCTCGTCCGGCTCGAGGCCGGCGAAGCGAGCACGGAAGAGGGTCGAGCCGCCCTTCTGCACCTTCTCGGTGAAGGGATGCGCGCCGGAAAGCGCGCCACGCGCCTGACCCTTGGCCCGCGCCAGCAGGTCGTTCGCCTTCCCGACGCTGTCGGGGGCGCCGACCTGGATCATCACGCCGCTGCGCGACGGGCGGCCTGTCGGCTGCGGAACCACCGGATCGAGGCTCGCGACCTTGATCGGCTTCATCAGCTCGGCCTGCGCGGCGGCCCTGTCGTGACGGCTGCGGCGCGACGGGGTGGTCGTGATCGCGCCATCGTAGCGGGAGGTCGAGCCGTCGAGCCGCGCGCTGACGGTGCGACCCGAGCGCTGGCGGATCGAGCCGGTCGCGAGCATGTCGCGCTCCGGCGGCATCGGGATGTTCGAGACGAAGGCGGGGCGGGCGCGGCCGCTCGGCTGCGCCGGCGCTTCGACCGCGGCGACCTCGACGACATGGGCGTGGCGCAGGTGGAGCGGACCACGCACCGGCTCGGGGGCGGCTTCGGTCTCCGCGGGCGGCGTCGGCGCCGGGTCTGGCTCCGCTGCGGCGATCGTCTCGCGCGGTGGCGGTACCGGGGCCGGCTGGTTCGCCATCGTGTTCTCGTCGTCGACGCCTTCGACCGGCGGCGCGTCGTCCCCCTCGTGGGTGATGACGGGGACCGCCTCGGCCACGTGCTCGAGATCGGGGTTCTCGGCCACCATCGGCGTGGTGCGCCGCGTCGCGCAATTGTCGATCTGCGCCTCGATGATGTCGGCCATGATGCGATCGCGACCAAGCCGGGTCTTGCCGCCGAGCACCACCGACACGAGCCAATGGCCGTTGCGGTTGACGGAGGAGAGCAGGTTGAAGCCCGACGCGACGGTGTAGCCGGTCTTGATGCCGTCCATGCCTTCCACCTGGTCCATCAGGTGGTTGTGGTTCGCCATCGTCTGGCCGGCGTAGGTGAACGAGTGCGTCGAGAAATAGTGGAAGTACTGCGGGTAGCGATCGTGGATCGCGCGACCGAGCGTCGCGAGATCGCGTGCCGTGGTGAGCTGCATGTCGGCCGGCAGGCCCGACGCGTTGACGAAATTGGTACGCGACATGCCGAGCGCATGCGCCTTGCGCGTCATCATCGACGCGAAGGCCGGCTCGCTGCCGCCGATGCGCTCGGCGATCGCGACGGCCATGTCGTTTGCCGACTTGGTGACGATCGCGCCGATCGCGTCCTCGATCCGGATCGTCGAGCCGGGCCGCAGGCCAAGCTTGGTCGGCTTCTGCGCCGCCGCGTGCGACGAAATCTCGATGCGGGTGTCGAGCGACAGGCGGTGACGCTCGAGCTCGCCGAACAGCAGGTAGAGCGTCATCACCTTGGTGATCGAAGCAGGGTGACGCAGCGCGTTCTCGTCCTGACCATAGAGGACGCGGCCCGAATTGCCGTCGATCGCGAAGACCGAGAAGGGCGGGGTGAAGCCGCCGCCGCGCTGGTGGAAGCGCGCCATCTGGAACGCGTGCGGTGCAACCTCGATACGGGCACGGAACGCATGGCGATGATGGTGGCGCG
The DNA here is from genome assembly GCA_965277735.1 of Beijerinckiaceae bacterium. Taxonomy (GTDB): domain Bacteria; phylum Pseudomonadota; class Alphaproteobacteria; order Rhizobiales; family Beijerinckiaceae; genus RH-AL1. The sequence goes on along the minus strand of CBDIDO010000002.1, from coordinate 83,218 downwards.
CCGCCGCGGGGGACGAGGCGAGGGACGCGGCGACGAGGCAGAGACCCGCAATGGACGAGCGCATGAGCCGCTGATGCGGCGGCGCGCCAAACTCGAACTTCATGCGTCCTCGCCCTCGAACACCGGGGCGGTCGATCACTATGTGCCCCGATTGCACGCTATCGCGGCGCAGTTACCTCGTAGTTAAGCGATCGGATCGATCGCAACCGGCCCGTGCCAGCCCGGGACATTCCCCTGGACCATCCCCCTTTCGACGGATGTTGCAGTGCACCCAAGGCGGTTGAAACTTTTTGTGCACTGCACTATCTTAGCTCCACGCTCGGAGGCGGACGCAACGTCGCTTCCGGGACGCGACAAACTTCAAGGAGCAAATCGATGGCCACGCAGTTCGGAGATTTCAGCAAGCTCGGTCAGGAGCAGGTCGAGCAGATGCAGGCTACCGCAGCCTCGATGGCTCGCGGCCTCCAGGCAATCGCGACCGAGACCACCAACTACTCGAAGCGCTCGCTCGAGACGACCTCGGCCTATGTCGAGAAGCTGTTCGGCGTGAAATCGCTCGACACCGCGATCCAGCTGCAGAGCGAGTTCGCGAAGACGCAGTTCGAGAGCTTCCTCGCCCAGTCGAACAAGATCGGCGAGATCTACAAGGACATCGCCAAGGAAGCGTCCAAGCCGGTCGAGTCCGCGATGGCCAAGGGCCAGGAAGCTGCTCACCAGAACTAATCCACGCTCTGTCGAGAGGTTGGCGCTGCGACGGCGACGACCTTTACAACAGGCTCGGCTTTTGAAAGGCTCGACCATCCGGTCGGGCCTTTTTCCATTTCCGAGGTGTCGTTCTTGCATGGTGCCACCCTGCTTGTGCCGTTGGCGGCGGACGGAGGCTCGAGAGGAATTCGAATGTGCATCTCGACACTGGCGAAGACCGGAAGGCCACCGCATATCTCGCACGTCACGACGAGGGATTAGGGTGAACGAGGTGCTCACTTCGAGCTGGGATTGCGATCGGCGGCCCGGGGCCGAACCTTACGCGGCGTCGGTTGGCGCGGGTTCGATCGACGTGGTTTCGACGGACGCGATCTCGACGCTGGATTTTTCGATGTCCGAATCGCCCCAACGCGGCGCCGACAAGGACAAAGAGAAAGACGGGCAGAACGGCAACGGCAACGGAAACGGCGCTGGCGGCGAGGGGGACGGTGGTTCGGGAACCGCGGTCATCACGCGGACCCGCACGCAGACGCGTCGCCCCGGCATGTACCGCGTCCTGCTGCTCAACGACGACTACACTCCGATGGAGTTCGTGGTCGTCGTGCTCCGCAAATATTTCAGCAAGGGGCCCGACGAGGCCACGCGCATTATGCTGCACGTGCATCAGCACGGCGTCGGCGAGTGCGGCATCTTCACCTACGAGGTCGCCGAGACCAAAGTGACGCAAGTCATGGACTACGCCCGCAAGCACCAGCACCCGCTGCAGTGCATCATGGAAAAGAAATAGAGGTCGACGCCATGCCCTCCTTCTCCCGCAATCTGGAACAATCACTGCACAGGGCCCTGGCGATCGCGAACGAAAAGAACCACGAGTACGCGACCCTCGAACATCTGCTGCTGAGCCTCACCGACGACGCCGAGGCGTCCGCAGTGTTGCGGGCCTGCTCGATCGACCTCGACCTGCTGCGCAAGAACCTGCGCGACTACATCGAGCGCGAGCTGGAAAACCTCGTCTCCGACGGGCGCGAGGACGCCAAGCCGACGACCGGCTTCAACCGCGTCATCCAGCGCGCGGTCATCCATGTGCAATCGTCGGGTCGCGAGGAGGTGACGGGCGCCAACGTGCTCGTCGCAATCTTCGCCGAGCGCGAGAGCCACGCTGCCTACTTCCTGCAGGAGCAGGACATGACGCGTTACGACGCGGTCAATTACATCAGCCACGGCATCGCCAAGCGTCCGGGCCTCGCCGATTCGTCGAAGTCGCCGCGCGGCGCCGACGATGATGCCGATCGCGACGGCAAGGACGGTAAGGATCCGAGCGACCCGAAGAAGAAGGAGGGCGCGCTCGAGGCCTATTGCGTCAACCTCAACAAGAAGGCGCGCGACGGCAAGATCGATCCGCTGATCGGCCGCGAGCCCGAGGTGCAGCGCACGATCCAGGTGCTGTGCCGCCGCCACAAGAACAACCCGCTGCTGGTCGGCGAGGCCGGCGTCGGCAAGACCGCGATCGCCGAAGGGCTGGCGCGCAAGATCGTCCAGAACGAGGTGCCCGAGGTGCTGGCCGAGGCGACCGTGTTCGCGCTCGACATGGGCACGCTGCTCGCCGGCACGCGCTACCGCGGCGATTTCGAGGAGCGTCTCAAGCAGGTGATGAAGGAGATCGAGAACCACAAGAAAGCGATCCTCTTCATCGACGAGATCCACACGGTGATCGGCGCCGGCGCAACGTCGGGCGGCGCGATGGATGCGTCGAACCTGCTGAAGCCCGCGCTGTCGCAGGGCTCCCTGCGCTGCATCGGTTCGACGACCTACAAGGAGTACCGCCAGTACTTCGAGAAGGACCGCGCGCTGGTCCGCCGCTTCCAGAAGATCGACGTCAACGAGCCGTCGATCCCAGATGCGATCGAGATCATGAAAGGTTTGAAGCCCTACTTCGAGGACTTCCACAAGATCAAGTACACGAGCGAGGCGATCAAGGCGGCCGTCGAGCTATCGGCGCGCTACATCCACGATCGCAAGCTGCCCGACAAGGCGATCGACGTGATCGACGAGACGGGCGCGAGCCAGATGCTGCTGCCCGAGGCCAAGCGCAAGAAGACGATCGGCCTGAAAGAGGTCGAGGCGACGATCGCGACGATGGCGCGCATCCCGCCCAAGACCGTCTCGAAGGACGATGCCGAGGTGCTCGAGCACCTGACCGAGTCGCTGGAGCGCGTCGTCTACGGCCAGAACTCGGCGATCGAAGCGCTGACGTCGGCGATCAAGCTCGCCCGCGCCGGCTTGCGCGACGGCGAGAAGCCGATCGGCTCGTACCTGTTCTCAGGGCCGACCGGTGTCGGCAAGACCGAGGTCGCGCGCTCGCTCGCCACCTCGCTCGGCGTCGAGCTCGTGCGCTTCGACATGTCGGAATACATGGAGCGTCACACGATCTCGCGGCTCATCGGCGCACCACCCGGCTACGTCGGCTTCGACCAGGGCGGCCTGCTCACCGATGCGATCGACCAGCATCCGCATTGCGTGCTGCTGCTCGACGAGATCGAGAAGGCGCATCCCGAACTCTATAACATCCTGTTGCAGGTGATGGACCACGGCAAGCTGACCGATCACAACGGCAAGCAGATCGACTTCCGCAACGTCATCCTCATCATGACGACGAACGCGGGTGCGGCCGACATGGCGCGCTCGGCCTTCGGCTTCACGCAAAACAAGCGGGTCGGCGAGGATGCCGAGGCGATCAAGAAGATGTTCTCGCCCGAGTTCCGCAACCGTCTCGATGCGGTCGTCTCGTTCGGCCATCTGCCGACCGAGGTCATCGCCAAGGTCGTCGACAAGTTCATCCTGCAGCTGGAGGCCCAACTCGCTGACCGCAACGTGACGATCGAGCTGACCGACGAGGCGCGCCGCTGGCTCGTCGAGAACGGCTACGACGAGCAGATGGGCGCGCGTCCGATGGCCCGCGTCATCCAGTCGGCGATCAAGACGCCGCTGGCCGACGAGGTGCTGTTCGGTCGGCTGAAGAACGGCGGCACGGTGCGCGTCATGGTGACGACCGACGACGACGGCACGCGGAAGCTCGGCTTCGTGTTCCCCGAAGGCCCGGTCTTGCCGCGGCCCGAGCGCGACATCGTCGAGGCGGGCAAGAAACGTGTCCGCTCCGAGCCCGAGGTGCGCCGCGCCAAGGCCCGCAAGGCCGGCGAGGAGGATCCGGACGACGACGATCTCGAGCCTGACGAGGAGGAGATCACCGAGGAAACAGAGGCTGCGGCGGAGACCGAAGAGCCAGCGAAGCCCGGTCGCAGCGTGCCGAACTTCCCGCTGAAGAGCTGATCGATATTTAGCTCGCGTGAAAAAGGCCCGATCCGTGAGGATCGGGCCTTTTCGTTTGGTTGCGGATCAATCGATGGGGTTGGCGCGTCCAGATTGCGACACGCGCTACACCTTCCGCGCCAGCTTGGCGACTTCCTTGTGCCGAAAGCACGTGACGAGGTGGTCGTTGACCAGCCCGCAGGCCTGGGCGAACGCGTAGACGATCGTCGGGCCGCAGAACTTGAAGCCGAGCCGCGCCAACTCTTTCGAGATCGTCAGCGACAGCGCCGTCTTCGCCGGCATGTCCTCGTGGCGTCCGAGCTTGCTCTGCAGCGGTGCACCGTCGTGGAAATCCCACAGCAGCTTCGACAGGCCGCCCTTTTCCTGCAAGGCGAGATAGGCCTGCGCGGAGGCGATCGTGCCGACGATCTTTGCGCGGTTGCGCACGATGCCGGCGTCGGCCATCAGCGCCTCGACCTTGATGGCGTCGTAGCGCGCGATGATCTCGGGGGCGAAACCGTCGAACGCGCGGCGGAAAGCGTCGCGCTTGCGCAGGATAGTGATCCACGCGAGCCCGGCCTGGAAGCCGTCGAGGATCAGCTTCTCGAACAAGGCACGGTCGTCGTACTCGGGGACGCCCCATTCGGTGTCGTGGTAGGCGACGTAGAGCGGATCGATGCCGCACCAGCCACAGCGGCAGCGCTTGTCCGCCTGTGCCGGCGGCTCAGACTTCAGCATGGCTGGCCTCCGGAGCAATGATCGCGACCAGCGCGGTGCCGGCGTGGACGGCCTGGTTCTCGGCCGCCGCCTCGGCCAGACGGTCGAGGCGCGCCGTGGCGAGGCCATCGTGTCCGGCGAGCGACGTCAGCGTGCCAATCTGCGCGGGGCCGGCGGTGAGCGCGGCGCCGATCTCGGCGGGGGTGCCATCGAAGTGCACCTTCACGATGCGCTTTCGCGCGGAGTTGCGATGGTGCACGCGCGAGACGACCTCCTGGCCGACGTAGCAGCCCTTGTCGAAGTCGACGCCGTGCAGGAGGTCGAGGTTGGCATCGTGCACGAACGTGTCGCCATAGGGAAAATCGACGCCGCCCTTCGGCACGCCAAGCGCGATGCGATGCGTTTCGTAGGTGTCGTCGTCGGCGGGGACTCCGGCGAACGCCTCGCGCGCAGCGACCAAGCGCAGGCCGAGCGCCGGATGACGCGGATCGCGATAGGTGTCGCCGGGCGTCCCGTTGGGAGCCTCGCCCCAGGCGGCGGCGACCGCCAAGTCCGGCTGCGGCGCGATCGTCACCTTGGCGCGCAGCTTGAACATGGTGAGCTTCTTTGCCAGCGCCTCGGCCTCGCTCGCCGGGGTATCGAGCAGGAAGCCGTCTGCGCGGCGGTAGACGAGGAAATCGACCATCAGCTTGCCCTGCGGTGTCAGCAACGCCGCGTAGCGCGCTTCGCCCACCCGCATGCCGGCGACGTTTCGCGTGAAGAGCCGGTTCAACAGCGCCTCTGCCTCCTCGCCGGAGACGAGGAGCAGCGCACGATCCGTCAGCAGGCTATGAGCCATGAGCTTTTCGACTTTCCGCTTCGACCGGGCTAGGACGGCGCGACACGGAGGCCCCCATGCCCGCGACCTACGACCTTCTTCTCAAAGGCGGGACGCTCGTCAATCACGACGGCGTCGGCCCTCGCGATATAGGGATCAAGAACGGCAAGATCACCGCCCTCGGTTCACTCGACCCGGCCGCCGCGGGCGAAACGCTCGACGCGACCGGCCTGCACATCCTGCCCGGCGTGATCGACACGCAGGTGCATTTCCGCGAGCCCGGCCTCATCCACAAGGAAGACCTGGAAACCGGCTCGCGCGCGGCCGTGATGGGCGGCGTCACCGCCGTCTTCGAGATGCCGAACACCAACCCGCTGACCACTGGCGAAGCCGAGCTCGCCGACAAGATTCTTCGCGCGCATCACCGGATGCATTGCGACTTCGCTTTCTGGGTCGGCGGCACGCACGAGAATGCCGCGGATGTCGCCGAGCTGGAGCGGTTGCCGGGTGCGGCGGGCATCAAGGTATTCATGGGCTCGTCGACCGGCGCGCTGCTCGTCGCCGACGACGACGGGGTCGCCGCGATCCTGCGCAACACGCGCCGCCGCGCCGCCTTCCATTCCGAGGACGAGTTCCGGCTCGAGGCGCGCAAAGGCCTGCGGGTCGAGGGCGATCCGTCGAGCCACCCCGTCTGGCGCGATGTCGAGGCGGCGTTGCTCTGCACGCGGCGTCTCGTTGGCATCGCGCGCAAGGCGGGCGCGCGCATCCACGTCCTCCACATCTCGACCGGCGACGAGATGGACTTTTTGCGCGATCACAAGGACGTCGCGAGCTGCGAGGTGACGCCGCATCACCTCACGCTGTCGGCCGAGGACTACGTGCGCCTCGGCACCAAGCTGCAGATGAACCCGCCGGTGCGCGAGGCCGCCCATCGCGACCGCATCTGGTGGGGCCTCGCGCAGGGGGTGGCCGACATTCTCGGCTCCGACCACGCGCCGCATACGCTGGAGGAAAAGGCCAAGACCTACCCCGCCAGCCCCTCCGGCATGACCGGCGTGCAGACGCTGGTGCCGATCATGCTCGACCACGTCGCCGCCGGGCGCCTAACGATCGAGCGCTTCGTCGATATGACGAGCGCCGGCCCCGCGCGCCTGTTCCAGATCGCAGGCAAAGGTCGCGTCGCCGTCGGCTACGACGCCGACCTCACGATCGTCGACCTGAAGCGCGAGACGACGATCGAAGATTCCTGGATCGCTTCGCGCGCGCCGTGGACCCCCTACGACGGCAAGCGCGTCACCGGCTGGCCCGTCGGCACGATCGTGCGCGGCCGCCGCGTGATGTGGGAGGGCGAGCTGGCCGGGCCGTCGGGCGGCGAGGCGGTGCGGTTTTCGGAGACGCTGCGCCGCTGAGTTCTTCTCCCGCTTCGCGGTAGGCGGATCACCCGTGCGCGAAAAAATCGATGAACGCGCGGAGCGCCGGGCGCATCTGCCGCCGGCTCGGATAGTACAGGAAAAAGCCCGGGAACGGCGGGCACCAGTCCTCGAGCACGCACACCACCGCGCCGCGAACCAGCGCCTCCTGCGCCGTGTGCTCGAAGACGAAGCCGAGGCCGAGGCCGTCGACGACGGCCTGCAGGATCAGGCGCGTGTCGTTGAGGATCAGCGGGCCGGCAACCGCGACGTCGAGCGCCTCGCCGTCCTTCTCCAGCTCCCAGCGGTAGAGCTGGCCGGCCGCGCGGCGCATTGGGATGCAGGGATAATCGACGAGATCGCGCGGGTGGCGCGGCGTGCCGCGCGCCGCGAGCAGGGCCGGCGCGGCAACGACGATCATCCGCTGCTTCGCCGGCCCGAAGCGGAGCGCGACCATGTCGGCCTCCAGGCTCTCGCCGAAGCGCACGCCCGCATCGTAGCCGCTCGAGACGATGTCGATCAGCCCGTCGTCGCCGTGCAGCTCCAGCGTGATCTCGGGGTAGGCCGCGGCGAAGGCGGCGGCGCGTGGCAGGAACAGCGGCTCGACGGCGGAGCGCGGCACGGTGATGCGCACGAGACCCGATGGCCGCGCGCCGCTCTCGGCCGCGCGGAGCAGGGCGGCGTCGATCTCGCCGAGCGCCGGCGCGAGCTGCGCCAGAAGGGCTTGGCCGGCCTCGGTCGGCGCGACGCTGCGGGTGGTGCGCGCCAGCAGCCGCGTGCCGAGCCGCGCCTCGAGGCTCGCCACCGCGTGGCTGACGGCCGAGGGCGAGAGGTCGAGTTCGCGCGCGGCGGCGCGGAAGCTGCGGCGCGCCGCGACGGTCGCGAAGACGGACAGGGCGGCAAGGTTCTCGCGCGGCATTGATGCACCGGATCGGACAGGCTGTGCAGGATTGCACGGATTTTCCGATCAACACCACCGCCGCATATGAGGGGCGAGCAAGAGGAGGCTCAGCCATGCAAACACGTCATCTTGGAAAGCTGCAGGTCTCGGCCATCGGGCTCGGCTGCATGGGCTTCACCGGCGTCTACGACGGCGGCGCGGCGGAGGCGGATGCGATCGCCACGCTGCGCAAGGCCGTCGAGATCGGCGTCACGCTGTTCGACACCGCCGAGATCTACGGGCCGTTCGAGAACGAGCTCGTCGTCGGCAAGGCGCTGAAGGGCGTGCGCGAGAACGTGGTGATCGCCACGAAATTCGGCTTCAAGATCTCGGAGGAAGGGCAGGGGATGGGCCGCATGGCCGGCCTCGACAGCCGGCCGGCGCATATCAAGGAGGTGGCCGACGCCTCGCTGAAGCGGCTCGGCATCGACCAGATCGATCTCTTCTACCAGCATCGCGTCGATCCGAACGTGCCGATCGAGGATGTCGCCGGTGCTGTCGGCGAGCTGATCGAGGCCGGCAAGGTGCGCGCCTTCGGGCTTTCGGAGCCGTCCGCCGCGACGCTGCGCAAGGCGCATGCGGTGCAGCCGGTGAGCGCCGTGCAGAGCGAGTATTCGCTGTGGACGCGCGATCCCGAGGCCGGGGTGCTGCCGGCCTGCAAGGAGCTCGGCATCGGGTTCGTGCCGTACTCGCCGCTCGGCCGCGGCTTCCTGTCGGGTTCGCTGAAAGACCTGAAGAGCCTGCCGGAGGACGACTACCGTCGCACCTCGCCGCGCTTCCAGGGCGGGGCACTGCAGGCCAACCTCGCGCTGGTCGCTCTGCTCGAAGAGATCGCCGCCAAGAAGGGCGCGACCACGGCGCAGCTCGCGCTCGCCTGGGTGCTGCACCAGGGCGATGCGATCGTGCCCATCCCCGGCACGCGCAAGATTAGCCGTTTGGAGGAAAACGTCGGCGCTGCGGACCTCGTGCTGACGTCGGCGGAGCTGGCCGAGATCGAGGCGGCGATCCCGCACGAGTCCGTGGTCGGCGCGCGCTACCACGAGGCCGGCATGAAGATGCTCGACCGTCACGTCTAGAGGGTCGGCCGAGCCGCCTCGCGTTTCGATCCATCGCGATAGCGACGGCCGAAGGGGGAGGCCGCATAGTCGTCGAGATCGAAGATGATCGGCACGAGGAATTCGCGGATCGTGCGATCGAAATAGGCGTCGCCGGCGACGCGGGCCCCGCACAAAAGGTGGAAATTGAGCGAGCGGGGCAGGGACAGCGTCGCGATATCGCCGCCGATGGCCCTATGCTTCTGCACGCCATCGAAGAGCGATCGGCGCGGGACGTAGTCTTCCGGCGGTGCGCAATGTCCGAAGATCTCCGTCAAGGCCGAGCGGCCATGGCGTTGCGACAGGATGCGATCGACGATCGAAGCGTCGGCTGCATCGTCCGTCGCGGTGAGGCTCGTGGCTGCCCAATGGGTGACGCCGGCCGAGCGGGACGTGAGATAGGCGGCACGCATGAGATGGCCGATGACGGGGCTGCCGCGGTAGGGGCGGCAGACCGCCGATCGCCCGAGTTCGGCGACGGTGCAGCCGGACGGCACGGTGCCGAAGCCGACATTGAGCGCCATCGGCAGACCGACCGCGCAACCGTGCCGCTCGGCGAGCAACGAGGATGGCAGGATGACGCGCAGCACACCCACCGCCTCGTCGTCGACATAGGCGATGAAATGGTTGGCTTCTGGACAGACGTCGAAGCCGTTGATCTCGCACATGGCCGATACGTGCGCGAGCCCGTAACCGATCCCGATCGCGTCCGAGAAGACGGTCCAGCGCAGGCGTCCGACCGTCTCCAGCTGGGCGACGGTCGTCACGTGTTCGATGCGGCAGCGCGTCGGCCTGTCGTCGGCCGCGAGTCCTCGCGTCACCCGGCGAGGCTTTCGGCGATCTCTTCGAGCGCCCCGACATAGGCCGTGCGGGTCATCTGCGCGGTGAAGAGGATGGCCTCGATCTCGTCCTTGTCGTCGAGGTCGACCAGGATGCGATCCATATCGGCGACATGGGCGATGTCGGCTTCGGCATGCAGGTCGAGGAAGCTGACGGCCTCGGCGATGCCGCGAATGCGCTTGCCGCCCGTCAGCCCGTCGGACATCGGCTTGGCGCGGTGGATCGCCAGCGCTTCGAGCACGTAGGCGCTGCCGAGGAAGCCGCAGGGATGCTCGCCCATGGATATGGCGGCGCTCCACGCGTTGTAGGTCTGGATCCAACGGTTCGGCGGCGTCGACATCGCGTGTTCGGGATCGACTCCGAGCGCCTTGAAGTCATTGTCGATCAGAATGTCGTGCCCGGCCTCTTCGTCGGCCTTTTGCGCCACGAGGTCGGCGAGCACGGGATGGCGCCCGAGCTGCTGCAATTGTTTCGCCGAGGCGACGAGGGTGGGATAGGTGCGCGCCACGTAGTGGCGTGTCTGAACGAGGAAGCCGACATAAAGCGACTGGTCGGCCGAGCCGTTCAGCAGCGAAGCCATCACATGGGTGCGGTCGACATGCTGCAGGAAAAGCTCAACCTCCCGTTGCAGATCGCGAACGAGGGCTTGGTGTTTTGCGTGGGTCATGTGCGGTTTCCCGAGGGACAACGCGCGCAACCTAGCAAATCACGATGCAACTTCAAGTTGAATTTTTATAACCTTCTTCGACGAAGAAGGCTGTGCGCGCCGATGCGCACGGCCTTTTGATTCTTCGAACAAGCGGTGCAAGCTGGCCTAGCGCGTCGTAGGCGAAGCCATGACGCCTGTCGGCGTCGCCTACTGGCCCAGCTTCGCGAAGTCGGCGTCGAACCGCTTCTTCGCCTCCGGGTTGGTTTGCACGCCTTTCGCGGCGGCGAGGTTGGGGTTGCTGTCGCCGACCGCGACGAGACCGACCATGCCGATCACGTAGTGCGGGGTTTGAGAGCCCACCTCTCATTGCGGCGTAGCAGCGTGAGATGTGGGCCGATGCTGATCGCGTCAGGCCGCGTCAGGCGGGATAATCCGTGCCGGCTGTGACAGGCGCCCAGGCGTCGATCTCTTCGCTCGTGGCCGCAAGCTTGGCGCGGGCGCGCTTCAGCGCGTCCGATCCGAGCAGCAGATGCAGCGGCGGCAGTTCCGCGTCGACCGCGGCGAGGATCGCCTGGGCGCCCCGCGCTGGATCGCCGAGCTGGTTGCCGGCCATCTTCTCGAACGCGCCGACCATGCGTCCCGCTGTCTCGTCGTAGGCCTGCGAGGCGGCTTCGCTTCGGCTGAGCGAGTGGCTCGACAGGAAATCGGTGCGAAAGGCGCCGGGCGCCACGGCGGTCACCTTGAGGCCCAGCGGCGCGACCTCCTGCGCGAGGCTCGCCGACAGGCCCTCCAGCGCGTATTTGGTCGCGGAATAGAGGCCGGCGCCGGCGCCCGGGGCGCGGCCGCCGATGGATGTGATGTTGACGATGTGCCCGCTGCCCTGCTTGCGCAGATGCGGCAAGGCGGCGCGGATGATGCGGAACGGGCCGAAGACGTTGATCGCGAAAAGGCGCTCGACCTCCGCGTCGCTTGCGTCCTCGATCGCGCCGAGGAGCCCGTAGCCGGCGTTGTTGACGACGACGTCGATCCGCCCCGCCAGCGCGAAAGCGTGCGCGACGGTGGCGTCGATGGCCTTGGCGTCGACCATGTCCAGCGGGAGGACGTGCAGCGTGCCCGGCGCTTCGACGATGTCGGGCGTGCCCGAGCGCACCGTCCCGATCACGGTGTCGCCGCGCGCGAGCACGGCCTCCGCCAGCGCCTTGCCGAGGCCGCGCGAAATGCCAGTGATGAACCAGTTCGTCATGAGGGGTCTCCTTTGCCCCCTCTAAGTCGCGTCGAATGGGCGGGTTTAGAATGCCCGGATTTCTGAACGCACTTGTAAGCATGCCTAAGGAATGCTTGGACACCGGCGATGGATGAATTTCTGACCGGCAGCGCTTTCGGCCAGCTCCGCGCCTTCGTCGTGGTGAGCGAGGCGCTCAGCTTCTCGCGCGCGGCCGAGCGGCTCGGCGTGTCGCCGTCGGCGGTGAGCCAGACGGTCCGCGCCTTCGAGGAGCGGGTCGGCCTGCGCCTTCTCAATCGGACGACCCGCAACGTCTCCCTGACGGATGCGGGCGAGACCTTGTTCCGCCGTCTCGCACCCGCCGTCGGCGAGCTGGGCGCGGCGGTGAGCCAGGCGAGCCGCGGTCGCGGCCGTCCGGCCGGGATTGTCCGCATCCACGCCTTCCGGGCGGCCGGCGACCTGTTCCTCGCGCCGATGCTCGCGCCCTTCGCCGCGACCTATCCGGAGGTGACGCTCGACATCACGCTCGACGATGCGGTCGTCGAGCTCGTCGGCGGCCGGTACGATGTCGCGATCCGCATCGGCGAGGTCATCGAACGCGACATGATCGCCGTGCCGCTCGGGCCCGAGCTGCGTCAGATCGCGGTGGCGTCGCCCGATTATCTTGCCAGCCACGGCGCGCCCGCGACGCCGGCCGACCTTGTCGCGCACCGCTGCATCCGCTGGCGCTGGCCCGGCCAGAGCGCGCCCTACAATTGGGAGTTCTGGCAGAACGGCGCGTGGTTCGAGGTCGCCGTCGAGGGGCCGCTGATCGTCAACAGCAAGGAGATGAACGTCGCGGCCGCGGTCGCCGGCGTCGGCATCGGCTTCGTGGTCGAGAGTACCGCGACCCAGGCCCTCGCCGCGGGCCGGCTTGTCAGGCTGCTCGAGGCGTGGAGCGCGCCGTTCCCCGGCTACCACATCTGCTATCCGCAGCAGCGCGCGATGGCCCCGGCGCTGCGTGCGTTCATCGACGAGGTGCGATCGGAAGCGTCGCGCGCACGGCGGCGCACGAAGCCGAAGGCGGCTGGCTAGCCGACCATCGCTTCCTTCGAGCGCTCCATCCGCTTGCGCTCGTTGGGGTCGAGATACATCTTGCGCAGCCGGATGGATTTCGGCGTCACCTCGACCAGCTCGTCGTCCTCGATGTAGGCGAGCGCCTTCTCCAGCGTCATCTGGATCGGCGGTGTCAGGCGGACCGCCTCGTCCTTGCCGGCGGCGCGGACGTTGGTGAGCTGCTTGCCCTTGAGCACGTTGATCTCGAGGTCGTTCTCGCGGCTGTGCTCGCCGATGATCATGCCGCGATAGACCTTGATGCCGGGCGTGATCATCATCGGGCCGCGGTCTTCGAGCTTCCACATCGCGTAGGCGACGCTCTCGCCCTGGTCGTTGGAGATCAGCACGCCGTTGCGGCGCCCCAGGATGTCGCCTTTCCACGGCGCATATTCGTGGAACAGGCGGTTCATGATCGCCGTGCCCTTGGTGTCGGTCAGCAGCTCGCCCTGGTAGCCAATGAGGCCGCGCGTCGGCGCGTGGAAGACGATGCGCTGGCGGTTGCCGCCGGAGGGGCGCATCTCGATCATCTCGGCCTTGCGCTCGGACATCTTCTGCACGACGACGCCGGAATGCTCCTCGTCGACGTCGATCACGACCTCCTCGATCGGCTCGAGCAGAGAGCCGTCCTCGGCCTTCTGGAACACCACCTTCGGGCGCGACACGCCGAGCTCGAAGCCCTCGCGGCGCATCACTTCGATCAGGATCGACAGCTGCAGCTCGCCGCGGCCGGAGACGATGTAGCCGTCGGACTTGGTGTCGTCGGCGATCTTCAGCGCGACATTGCCCTCGGCTTCCTTCATCAGGCGCGCGCGGATGACGCGCGTCGTGACCTTGTCGCCCTCGGTGCCGGCGAGCGGGGAATCGTTGACGAGGAAGGTCATCGACAGCGTCGGCGGGTCGATCGGCTGGGCCTGCAGCGGCTCCGAGACTTCCATCGCGCAGAGCGTGTCGGCGACGTTGTACTTTTCGAGACCCGCGATGGCGACGATGTCGCCGGCCTCGGCCTCCTCGATCGGCGTGCGCTCGATGCCGCGGAAGGCAAGGATCTTGGAGATGCGACCCTGCTCGACGACCTTGCCCTCGCGGTCGAGGACCTTGACCGCCTGGTTCGGCTTCACCGAGCCGGCGAAGACGCGGCCGGTGACGATTCTCCCGAGGTACGGATTCGCCTCCAACAGCGTGCCGAGCATGCGGAAGCCGCCATCCTGGATGGTCGGCTCGGGCACGTGCTTGATGACGAGGTCGAACAGCGGGCCCATGCCGTCCTGCGGGCCTTCGGGCGCGTCCGACATCCAGCCCTGCTTGGCGGAGCCGTAGAGGATCGGGAAGTCGAGCTGCTCGTCGGTGGCGTCGAGCGCGGCGAATAGGTCGAACACCTCGTTGACGACCTCGGTGACGCGGGCGTCCTGCTTGTCGACCTTGTTGACCGCGACGATCGGCTTCAGGCCCATCTTGAGCGCCTTGCCGACGACGAACTTGGTCTGCGGCATTGGCCCCTCGGCCGCGTCGACCAGCACGATCGCGCCGTCGACCATCGAGAGGATGCGCTCGACCTCGCCGCCGAAATCGGCGTGGCCCGGCGTGTCGACGATGTTGATGCGCGTCTCTTTCCAGGCGATCGAGGTCGCCTTGGCCATGATCGTGATGCCGCGTTCCTTCTCGAGGTCGTTCGAGTCCATCACGCGCTCGGCGACGCGCTGGTTGTCGCGGAAGGCGCCGGACTGCTGGAGGAGGCGGTCGACGAGGGTGGTCTTGCCGTGATCGACGTGCGCGATGATGGCGATGTTTCGCAGCTGCATGGTCTGGCCGGGTCGGAGTAAGGAAAACGGCACACCCAAACAGGTGGGCGCGTTGACGCCCTGCCGCATTGCAGCATGCTCTAGCCTATTGTGGGCGACTTGGGAACCGGGACGCCGCCTTTGGCCACAGGGTGCCGCCCGCTCAGCGCCGAGAGCGCGATTCCGGCCAGGATCAGCGCCATGCCGGCGAGGTGGTAGCCGTGCAGCGGCTCGCCGAGGATCAGCGCGGCGAGCACGGCGCCGAAGATCGGCATCAGCGTGATCGTCTGCCCCGCCCGCGCCCCGCCGATCATGCTGACCCCGAGGTTGTAGAGGTAATAGCCGATCAGCGACGGGAAGATCGCGACATAGGCGAAGGTGGCGAAGGTGATGGGATGCCAGACGATGCGCTCGCCCTGCGCCCATTCGCCGATCGCCAGCGGCAGCATGGCGAGCGCCCCGATCACGAAGGTCGCGGCGAGCAGGCTGCGCGGATCGACCGGCGGCCGCAGCCGCAGCAGCGAGGTGTAGACCGCCCAGCCGACCACGCCGCACAGCACCATCAGGTCGCCGAGCGCGAAGTGCAGGCCGAGCAGCACGCCGAGGTCGGCGCGCACGACGACGAGCACGACACCGGCCGTCGAGAGCGCCACGCCGAGGACCTGCAGCACGCCCGCCCTCTGGCGAAAGAGGACGAGATTGGCCACGAGGATCATCGGCGGGGTCGCGGCCTGCATCAGGATCGCGTTCGACGCGGTCGTGTGGTGCAGGCCGAGGTAGAGGAAGCCGTTGAAGCAGGCGATGCCGAACAGGCCGAGCGCCACCACGAGGCGCCAATGCGCGCGCAGCACGGGCCAGTCGCGCTTGAGCGGGGCGGCAACCAGCGGGCCCATGAGCAGCAGAGCGCCGCACCAGCGCTCCAGCGCCAGCGTGAACGGCGGGATGTCGCCCGCGGCGAGCCGGCCGAAGATCGCGTTGCCGGCCCAGGTCAGCATGACGATCAGCAGGAAGACATAGGCGAGGCCGGTGCGGGCGGGGACAGGCGTCGCAGCGTCCGTCCCGGCAGCCTCGTTCAAGGAGTGCATGGCGGCTGATATAGGCGAGCCCTCACCCCGCCGCCCACCCGCAAAGTAACTTGCATAATGAAAGTCACAGCGCTATCTCTCGGCCCATGAAGCGCAAGACACTCGGCCACATGCAGTGCCCCGTCGCCCGCAGCCTCGATCGCGTCGGCGACTGGTGGAACATCCTCATCCTCCGCGACGCCTTCTACGGGATCCGGCGGTTCGACGATTTCCAGCAAAGCCTGGGGATCGCGACGAGCACGCTGGCGCGTCGGCTCGACGACATGGTCGCCTCCGGGCTGCTCGAGCGGCGCCTCTACAACGAGCGGCCGCCGCGCCACGAATACGTGCTCACGAAGGCCGGGCGTGACTTCCGGCCGGTGCTTCTCGCCATGGTGGGCTGGGGCAACCGGCACTTCGCGCCGGAAGGTCCGAGCGTCCTGATCGCCGATGGCGAGACGGGGGAGACGGTTGATCCGGTCCTCGTCGATCGCGCGACGGGCCGCGAGCTCAGGTCTGTGCGGCCGATCGCCGGACCCGCCGCAGATGCGCTGATGCGCAAGCGCATCGACGGGCAGCGGTCGTTCCTTCCAAAGGTCCTGGAGTTCTAGGCCATGCAAACGTCGTCGGAGGCCGGCCCCCGGTCCGGGCTGCTCGAGCCCGCCGCGCTCGCCGCCATGCCCGGGCTCGATTTCCTGCGCGGCCTGCTCGATGGCTCGCTGCCGGCGCCTCCGTTCGCCGAGACGTCCGATGTCGCACCGGTCAGCGCCGAGGAAGGCCGCATCACCTTCACCGGCAATCCATCGCGCCGCTTCTACAATCCGATGGGTACCGTGCACGGGGGCTGGATCGCTCTGCTGCTCGACACCGCGATGGGCTGCGCCGTCCACTCGGTGCTGCCGCCGGGGCACGCGTACGCGACGATCGAGATGAAGACCGTCTACGTCCGACCGCTGCGCGAGGAGCACGGGCCGGTCACCTGCGAGGCGACCCTGGTCCACAAGGGCGGCCAGATCGCCGGCGCCGAGGGCAAGATCCTCGACAATCGCGGCCGCCTCGTCGCCTACGGCTCGGAGACCTGCTTCATCCGCCCGCTCGGCGCGGCACCCCGCGCATGAGCACCGTCGTCGAGCGCGATACCAGCGTGACCACGCGCCGGCCGATCGGCCGGATCCTGAAGCGGCTCCTCCTCGCGCTCATCGTCGCCGGCCTGCTCACGGCTGGGTTCTTTTACGCCAGGACGTGGTGGACGGTCGGCCGCTTCGTCGAGTCGACCGACGACGCCTATGTCGGCGGCGACGTCACCGCGATCGCCCCGCACGTCGCCGGCTTCATCGCCAAGGTCGAGGTTACCGACAACGAGCACGTGACGGCCGGCCAGCTCCTCGTCACGCTCGACGATCGCGACACGCGCGCCGCCTACGACCGCGCACTGGCGATCCTGCGCGAGCGGCAGGCCTCGCTCGACGGCCTGCGCTCGCGCGTCGCGCTGCAGAAGACGATCATCGACGCCGCGGCGGCCGATCTCGACGCCAAGCAGGCGCAGTCTGGCTTCGCGGTGTCGGATGCCAAGCGTTACACCAGCTTCGGCAATTCGAACGCGGTGACGCGACAGGAGACCGAGAAGGCCGTCTCGCTCGGCGCCGCGGCCAGGGCCGCCGTCGCCTCCTCGCAGGCCTCGCTCGCCGGTGCCAAGCAGCAGCTCGTCGTGCTTCAGGCGCAGATCGCCGAGGCGCAGGCGACCGTCGGCGAGGCCGATGCCGTCGGCGCCACGGCGGCGCTGAACCTCGGCTACACGCAGCTGCGTTCGCCCGTCGACGGCTATGTCGGCAACAGGGCGGCCCGCGCCGGCGCCTATGTCACCATCGGCAGCTATCTGCTGACCATCGTCCCGGCGAAGGGGCTGTGGGTCGACGCCAACTTCAAGGAAGACCAGCTCGCGCACATGAAGGTCGGCGATGCCGCCGATGTCGTCGCCGACGTCGCACCGGGCTCGACGCTGCACGGCCATATCGCGAGCCTGGCACCGGGCACGGGCGCGATCTTCTCCGTCATCCCGCCGGAGAACGCGACCGGCAATTTCACCAAGATCGTGCAGCGCGTGCCCGTGCGCATCGCGCTCGACGGCGAGGACGGTGCGCTCGGCGTGCTGCGGCCGGGCCTGTCGACGACGGTGTCGATCGATACCAAACAATCCGTGCGATGACCGCCGCCACGCTCGACCCCGCGACCACGCAGGTCGACGCGCCCGCGAAGCCCGAGCCGAGCTTCCTGCGCTCGATCGTGCCTTTCGCCGTGATGTGCGTCGGCATGTTCATCGCGCTGCTCGACATCCAGATCGTCGCCTCCTCGCTGCAGGACATCGGCGGTGGCTTGTCGGCGGCGCAGGATCAGATCAGCTGGGTGCAGACGGCCTATCTCATCGCCGAGATCGTGATGATCCCGCTGTCCGGCTGGCTGACGCGCGTCTTCTCGACTCGCTGGCTGTTCACGGCGTCGGCGGCCGGCTTCACGATCGCCTCGATGCTCTGCGGGCTCGCCTGGAACATCGAGAGCATGATCGCCTTCCGCGCGTTGCAGGGCCTGCTCGGCGCCTCGATGATCCCGACGGTCTTCACCTCGTCGTTCCATTATTTCCAGGGCCCGAAGCGCGTCTATTCCGCCGCCGTCATCGGCACCATCGCGTCGATCGCGCCGACGCTCGGGCCCGTCATCGGCGGCTACATCACCGACACGCTGAACTGGCACTGGCTCTTCTACGTGAACCTCGTGCCGGGCGTGATCATAACGATCCTCATCCCGCTGCTCGTCGACATCGACAAGCCCGACCTCTCGCTCCTCAAAGGCGCCGACTATCCAGGCATCGTCTTGATGGCGATCTTCCTCAGCACGCTCGAATACGTGCTGGAGGAAGGCACGCGCTGGAACTGGTTCGACGACGCGACGATCCGCAATTGCGCCTGGATCTCGAGCGCCGCGGGCGTGCTGTTCATCGTGCGTAGCCTCACCTTCGCGCGGCCCGTCGCCGACCTGCGCGCCTTCGGCAATCGCAATTTCGCGATCGGCAGCACGCTGTCGTTCATCACCGGCATCGGCATCTTCGCGACGATCTACCTGACGCCGCTGTTTCTCGGCTATGTGCGCGGCTATTCCGCCTGGCAGACGGGCACGGCGATCTTCTCGACCGGCGCGGCGTCGCTCGCCGGCGTGCCGCTCTACATCATCCTCGCCAAGCGCTTCGACACGCGCTGGCTGATGATGGCGGGGCTCGCGTCGTTCGGCGTCGCGATGTGGAGCTACAGCTTCATCATGCACGACTGGAGCGGCAACGAGCTGTTCTGGCCGCAGGTTATGCGCGGCCTGCCACAGGTGTTCGCGATCGCGCCGTCGGTCAACCTCGGCCTCGGCAGCCTGTCGCCGGAGCGGCTCAAATATGCGAGCGGCCTGTTCAACATGATGCGCAACTTGGGGGGTGCCGTCGGCATCGCCATCTGCGGCGCCATCCTCAACGATCGCACCAATCTCCACTTCAATCACATCGCCGCCCGCCTGACGCCGGCGAACGACGCGATGATGCGCTTCATGTCTAACAGCGAGCATCGCTTCGCGGCGCTCGGCGGCGTCGACGGCGGCCACGCCGCGGCGATGCGGCAATTGTTCCGTCTCGCTTATCGCGAGGCACAGACGCTCGCGTTCGCCGACGCGTTCCGCGCGATCATGGTGGCCTTCGTTTTCGCGACGCTGCTGGTGCCGCTGATGCGCAACGTCGCGCCGAAGCCGCTGCCGGCCGACGCGCACTGATTATTTGGCGGGGACGACGCTTTTCACGATCGCCTCGATCTCGGCCGCGTGGGACGCCTCGGCCTTGGCATCGCCCCAGCGCAGCAGCATGACCTGCTGGCCCGGCTTGGCCTTGAGCACGATCATGTGCACCTGCGTCGGGCCCTCGGTGTCGGTCGCCTCCCATGAAATCGCGGCCCCCGGCATGCCGGCCACGGTGAGCGGCACCGCCTTCTGCGACTTGGGATCGAGCTTGATCTTCTGCTCGGCGAGCGTGTGGGCCACCTCCTGGCCGGCGGCCTTCAAATCCTGCGAGGCGACGATCTCGCCGGAGAGATAGATCGCCTTGTCCGGCGACAGCGATTCGAGGGCGCCCTCGCTCGCGGTCGTGTCCCAGGCATCGGGGATCGTGACCGTGGCGACCGGCGCATCGCCTGCGAGCGTGACCGTCTTGGCGCGCGCTGTGGCGGGGGCTAGGAGGAGCGCGACCGCGAGCACCGGAGCGAAAACGATCTTTGGCATGCGAGCGCCGCCTTTCCGAATGGCGGCGACATGAGCCGGAGGGGCGGCCCGGATGTCAATTCGCCGGCCGGCCGTTGGTCGGCGGTCCGGGCGACCGGCGACCCCAGCGCTCCGACGTGTGGTCTCCGGCGTCTTGGTTTGGGCACAAGCGGGGCGCAGAGGCGCGTCGGGCGCCGGACGTCCGATTGCTGCGAGGGTTCATGGTCATCTACGGGGTTGCGCTGCTCGCCGCCTGCACGCTTGTCGGGACCTTCATCGGCGAGGGCCTCGGGCGGCTGCTCGGCATCCAGGCCGATATCGGCGGTGTCGGCTTTGCGATGATCGCGCTGATCGCCAGCCGCTCCTGGCTCGCGCGCCGTGGGCTGCTGACCAAGGGCGTGACCGGCGGCGTCGCCTTCTGGTCGAGCATGTACATCCCGATCATCGTCGCCATGGCAGCGACCCAGGACGTGGTGGCGGCGATCGGCAGCGGCCCGGTCGTCATCCTCGCCAGCCTGATCTCGTTCGTGCTCTGCCTCGGCGTCGCCGCCATGCTCAGCCGCTCGCGCCTCGGCGTGCGGCCAGACCCCGCGCCGGAGCCGGTGACGGAAGGCCTGGCGCGTTGAGCGACATCATCAACCACATGGCCAAGGGCGAGGCGCTGATCATCGCTTTCGCGCTGGTCGGCGCGCTGATGGCGCTGGCAAGCCTGCTATCGAGGCGTCTGACGCGCGGCCGCATCCACGCCTCCGCCTTCGCGATCATGATCGGCCTCGTGCTGGCCTGGGTCGGCGGCAAGCTTACCGGCGGCCACGAGGGGCTCGGCGACGTCGTGCCGTTCTCCGGCCTCGTGCTACTCGGCGGGGCGATGCTGCGCGACTTCGCGGTGGCGGCGACGGCCTTCGACGTCGATGTCGCCGAGGCCTGGCGCGCGGGCGCGATCGCTTTCGTCGCAGTCGCCTTCGGGACGGCGATCCCGTTCGTCGTCGGCGCGGGCGTTGCCTATGCCTTCGGCTTTCACGATGCGGTGACGCTGGCGACGATCGGCGCGGGCGCCAACGCCTACATCATCGGCACCGCGACGGGCACGGCGCTCGGCGCGTCGTCGCCGGTCATCGCGCTGTCGATCGCCACCGGCGTCCTGAAAGCGGTCTTCGTCATGGTCTGCACGCCGCTCGTCGCGCGCGCGATCGGGCTAGACAACCCGCGCGCGGCGATGATCTACGGCGGCGTCATGGGCTCGGTGAGCGGCGTCACCGCCGGCCTCGCCGCCACCGACCGCAAGCTGATCCCCTACGGCGCGCTGACCTCGACCTTCCACACGGGGCTCGGCTGCCTGCTCTGCCCGTCGTTGTTCTTTCTGCTGGTGCGAGCCGCGATCGGCTGAGCGGAGGGAGCCGATGCCTCAGGCCGCCACGACGCACACGTAGTCACCGTCGAGCGCGAAATGCGCTGAGATGGTGCCGTCGACATGCGCGAGCGCGATCGTCTCGTGCTCGACATCGACGTCGGTGATGACGAGCGCCGCCTCGTTGCCGATCAGCGGGAAGCCGAGCGCCTTCGCCGCCGCCTCCTTTGCCGACCAGGCGATCGCGATGCTATCGGTTTGGGCCCAGCCGATCGTCGCGAGCAACGCCAGCTCGCCTTCGGCGAAAGCCGAGTGCGCGAACAGGCTAGGGTCGTGCACCGCGGAGAGACGCTCGAGATCGATGCCGATCGGCCGATCGGCGACGGCCGCGGCGCCGATCCCATCCTTGTGCGTGACCGAGAGAAAGACCCGGTCTGCGAGCCCGTTGGCGAGAACGGGCCGTCCGCCGCCGTCATAGACGATCTCGGGCGCATGATCGGGTCCGTCTTTCCCGAGCCAGCCGGAGAGCGCCCGGCGTACCGCGAGCCGCCCGAGCAGCCAGTCGCGTTGGCGGAAGCCGCCCTGCGGTGCGATCTCGCGCTCGAAATGGTCGACGTCGCTCGGTGCGAGCTGTGCGGCGAACGCCGCGCCATCGACCTCCTCGGCGCCGTCGAGCCCGACCAGCTCGACGCTCGCCGCGAAGGGCAGGGCGAGGCAGCCGCTCCAGGCGGCGATCTGCGGGGCTTCCGCGGGCGCGCCGGCGGCGGGCGCCGGGGCTGCGCCGAGGATGTCGCGCAGATGCGCCGCCTCCGCGTGGTCGATCTGGATGAACGGCAACGCGCTCTCCAGCACTGGCATCTTTTTCGCGGGCGGCGGCGCCGACGCATCGAGCGTGTGCAAAGGGGCGAGATCGAACGGCACACCGTTGACGAAGAGCTGCGCCAGCACGCCGAGCAGATGCTCGAACCCCGAGCCGCGGCGGCTGTCGGCAGCCAGGGCCAGGTGCGGGTGATCGCGTAAAATGTCGCCGACGAAGCCGGTGAGGACGCCGCCAGGCCCGACCTCGACGAAGGTGCGCACGCCGTCGTCGTGCATACGCTTGATGGTCTCGTCGAAGCGCACGCGCGAGACATATTGCGCATGCATCGTCGCGTGGATGCCGGGCGCGTCGCTCGGGAACGGCGCCGCGGTCGCGCAGGAATAGAGTTTTGCCGACGGCTGCCCGATCAGTCCCTGCGGCAGGATGGTCGCGAAGGCATCCGCCATCGGCGCGACGTAGGGCGTGTGATAGGCCCATGACATCGGCAGCTCGGTGCAGACCGCACCGGCGTCGGAGAGCGCCGCACGGACCCCGTCCATCGTCGGTTGGGGGCCGAACAGGATCACCTGGTTCGGGCAATTGTCCATCGTGAGATGCACGTCGGGATGCGCGGCCAGCACGGCGTCGACCGCGTCGCGGCTGGCGGCGCCGACGGTGAGCAGCGTGCCGGTCGGCACCCTCGCAGCCGCGTGCACCTCGTTGAAGACGCCGTTCATGCGGCGCACGATGTCGACAAGGGAGGCCGGCGTCACGCCGACCATGCCGCTTGCGAAGAGAGCCGCGTTCTCGCCTGTCGAGTGGCCCGCCATGGCATCCGGCTCGAGGCCCAGTGCATCGAGCAGCGTGAACAGCGCCATGTCGGCGACGAAGACGCATTCGGAACCGTAGTCGACCTGGCGCAGCCGCGCTTCCAGAGCGTCGCGCTCGGCCTTCGTTGGCCCGAGGCGCGGCGGATAAAGGACGGAGCGGTGCGGCACCTCGCGCTCGCCAGGAAAAACGCCCTCGAGCCAGTCGAGCCAGGCGCGGACGAGCGGCGACGCCAGCGCGAGATCGCGCAGCATGAACGCGCTCTGCGAGTTCTCACCGGGAAAGACGAAGGCGAGCTTCCCGCCGATCGGCGCATCCGAGAAGAAGAGCCCGCGCCGCGTCTTGACGCGATGCGTGTCGGGCTTGGCGATCTTGTCGAGCGCGCCGCGCAGCTTGTCGGCGAGGCTCACGGTGTCCTCGGCGACCAAGGCGAGGCGGAACGCGCCGTCCTTGTGCTGTGCGGCCGCCTCGGCCGCGAGCGCCCGCAGCGGGCCGCCGTGCGCCGGTGCGCGCGCGGCCAGTGCCGTCGCGGCGGCGACGAGCGCCTCGCGCGTGTCAGCCGCCAGCGCGAACAGCTCGGGCGCGGCGGGGCGGCGCAGGCTGAAAGCGGCCGTCGGATCGGCGCCGGAGCCCGGCGCCTCCTCCAGGATCATGTGCGTGTTGATGCCGCCGAAGCCCATCGCGTCGAGCGCGGCGCGGCGCGGCGCGCCGGCCCGCTGCACCCAGGGCAGCGCGTCGACATTGAGGAAGAACGGCGTCCGCTCGAAGCCGAGCGCCGGATTGGCCTCCTCGGCGAGGGTGGGCGGCAAAACCTTCTCGGACAATGCCATCGACATCTTGATCAGCGAGGCCATGCCGGCGGCGGGAATCGCGTGGCCGATCATCGATTTCACCGAGCCGATCGCGACCTGCGGCGCACCGCCCTCGCGCGCACCGAAGACGCTCGTCAGCGCGCGGATCTCGACATCGTCGCCGAGCGGGATGCCGGTCGCATGCGCCTCGACGAGGCCGATCGATCTCGGATCGAAACCGGTGGCCTCGTAGGCGCGCTGGATCGCCAGCTGCTCGCCTTCGAAGCGCGGCGCCATCAGCCCCATCGCGCGTCCGTCGGACGCCGTGCCGATGCCCTTGATGACGGCATAGATGCGGTCGCCGGCCGCGAGCGCGTCCTCGAGCCGCTTGAGGACGACGACGCCCTGGCCCTCGCCGAGTAGCGTGCCGTCGCCGGCCCGATCGAACGGCCGCACGTGGCCCGAGCGCGAAAGCGCGCCGATCTTGCAGAAGATGATCTGCACCAGCACCGAGGTCGAGGTGTTGATGCCGCCGGCCAGCATCATGTCGGCGCGGCCGCGGCGCAGCTCCGTGATCGCCGCATCCACCGCCAGCGTCGACGAGGCGCAGGCGCCATCGACGAGGAAGTTCGGCCCCATCAGGTCCATTCGATTGGCGATACGCCCCGTCATCATGTTGGGGACCAAACCGGGCAGCGTGTCGACGTTGAACGACGGCAGCTTCTTGCGCAGCATTGCCTCGATGTCGGTGGCGTCGCTCTCGGCGAGGCCGGGATAGATCGCGCGCAGCAGCCCCATCATCTGGCTGAGCGCCAGGCAATGCTGCATGCCGTTGACGTTGGCGCGGTGCGGATGGATGCCGTGGCCGAAGATGATGCCGGTGCGCTTGCGGTCGTAATCCTTGTCGGTGTAGCCGGCGTCGGCGAGCGCTTCCGCCGCCGCGCGCATGGCAAGGAACTGGTCGGGCTCCGAACCGGACAGCGCCACTGGCATCTGGCCGAACGGGCGCGGGTCGAAGCCGGCCAGCTCGCCGAGGAAGCCACCGAGCTTGGTATAGATGCGGTTGGCGTCGGGCGTGCAGTCGGGATCGAAGATCGCGGGATCGCCGAGCCAGTTAGGCGGCGCCTCGCGGATCGCCTCGACCTTGGCGAGGATGTTCGACCAATAGGTGGTGACATCGGGCGCGCCGGCGAAGGTGCCGGCCATGCCGATGATCGCGATGTCGTCCGGGGTGGCTGCCATGTGCCCTTAAGCCACGCGCCGCGGGGTTTCGGACGTTGGCGCCTCCGGCGTCGCGCGCCCGGCCGCGTCCTCGTAGGCATCCCAATCGTGCTCGCCCGCGACGACCTCGACCTCGCCATGCGGCGCGAACAGCAGCTCGTCCATCAGGAAACGCCCGCCGGGCTCCGGTTCGATCAGCTTCAGGCCCCGCTCGCGGAACTGGCGCGTCGTCTCGGGCGTCAACATGCCGAGCCCGTTGGTCGTGCGCGCCCAGGCACCCCAATTCACCGAGACGACCTTGATGCGCGGGCCGAAGCGTTCTTGAAGCTGCCAGGCGAGGCGGTTCAGCACCTCGTTGGCGGCGGCGTAATCGCCCTGGCCGCGGTTGCCGTAGCGCCCGGCGACCGAGCTGAAGAGGGCGAGGAAGCGTAGGCTTTCCGGCTTGAGATGCTGCGCGAAAAAGAAAGCGCCGTCGACCTTGGTGTCGAACACGCGGTCGAGGCTGTCGCGCGTCTTGTCGGTGATCAAACGGTCCTCGATCAACCCGGCACCGAGCAGCACCGCGTCGATCCGGCCGTAGCGGGTGTAGAGGGCGTCGAGCAAGGCGGCAACCTGCGCCTCGTCGCGCACGTCGCAGGTGCGTGCGTCAAGCGTCGCGCCGAGCGCGGAGAAATCGGCGAGGTTGGCGCGGATCTCGCGCTCGCGCAGCACCGCCTGCACCTTGGCCTCGATCTTGGCCGGCGTCGGCCGGGTGCCCGCAGCGGCAGCTTCTTTCAGAAAGTACCGGCGCAGCGATGCGGCGTCAGCGTGCGGCACCGTCGCTGCGTCCTCGGGCCCGGGCAGGGCGCCGCGCGAGACGAGGACGCAGGTCGCGCCGGCCTGCGCGAAGGGCCGCAGCGTCTCCGCCGTGATGCCGCGCGCACCGCCGACCGCCAGCACGACCCAGCCCCCGTCGGGCCGCGCGTCCGGCGCCGTGGCGCGGTCGAGCGGGGCCGGCGTCGTGCGGAAGATGGTGCGCGAGCCGGCGGGATAGCCGACCTCGCGCCGGCCGGCGTTTGCCGCCAGTTCGGCGTGGAGGTGCGCTGCCAGCGCTGCCGGGTCCTCGGCGAGATCGAGATCGACCGCCTTGCAGCGGCAGCGCTCCCATTCCATCGCCAGCGTCTTGATCAGCCCGACGCCGCCGCCCGCGCCAGGGAAGAGGCGGGTGGCGTGATCGCCCGCATCGCGCCCGAAGCGGCCGCCCATCGCGCTCGCCACGATCACGCGGCCGCCTTGCACGAGATCCGGCGCGGTGAGGCGGAGCAGCGGGAACAGCGACTTCACGCATGTGTCCATGCCGGCTCGCCATGCCGAAGCGTCGCGTGGTGCGGTGTCCGCAGGCAGGATCGAGGCGAGAGAGACCAGGCCGCGGATGCGGCCGTCCCCGCGCACCCGATCGAGCCATGCCGCCAGCGCGGGATCGTCGGCTATCAAACCATCTGGCAAGAGCCGCGCTTCGGCTCCGTCGCCCACGATCAGCGTCGCCAGGGCTGCCGCGACGCCGAGCTGGTCGGGCACGAGGATGTAGAGACCCGGCGTCACTTTGGTAGGCTGGGGCGCCGGCAACGGCTCCGGTTCAGCGCGCATCACATACCGGGCCAGCGCGGCGCTGGGCGCCGACCCGGTGGACTCAAAAGGGCGCGTGGTCTCCGCTGCTGCGGGTGCGGGTGCCGGTGCCGGTGCGGCCGGTGCCGCCAAGGCCTCGGCAATGCGGTCCAGCACCTCCTGCAGCGTCTTCGCCTTGGCGACCTTCTCCATATGCGGCTGCAGCTGCGCCGAGACGGCATCGGGCTGCGCCTTGCGGTAGGCGGCGAGGATCTCGACGCGCTTGATCGAGTCGATGCCGAGGTCGGCCTCCAGGTCCATGTCGAGGCCGAGCATGTCCTCGGGATAGCCGGTGCGATCGGCGGCGATCGCAAGGAGCTGCGCCTTGGCGTCGCCGGCGACAGGGGCAGTGGCGGCTGCCGGCGGCGCGACGGGAGCCGGGGCCGGTGCGGTGGCCTCTGGAGACGGCGCCGCTCGCGGAGCCGGCGCGGGCATCGTCGCACGCGGCGGCGTCAGCGTGGGGGCCGGTCGCGGCGTCGAGAACGGCCGGGCAGGGCGCTGCGCGCTTTGCGCGCCGGCCGTGCCGCCGAGATAGGCCATCATCAGCCGTTCCTGCATCTGCAGGAACTGCCGCATCGTCTCCTGGTGCTCGGCCATCGCCCGGTCGCGACCGCTGGCCGGGCTCTCGTCCGGCTGGTCGTCGTAGGGGGCAGGGCCGTTGTGGCCGTGCATGTCGGTCTCCTTTGTCGCGCGACGGGTCTGTCGCGGCGGGGTCTGTGTCGCGGGCCTCGCGACCGCCGTGGTGATCGGTGCGCCCTCGCGGCGCGCCCGCGAGCCGTTGACGAGCCAGCCCGCTCTGATGGGCGCAGCCTGTTCGACACTCCAGTTCGTCGCGTCGACGGCGGCGAGATCGCGACCTTCGAACAGCCGCGTGAGATCGAGCCTCACACCCTGCGCGACGAGGGCGCCGAGCGCGTGCAGAAGCCCGTTGACGCCGCCACCAGAGCCATCGAGCGCCATTGCGACATGCGGGCGGACGCCCAGGATGCGACGGGTGAGCCCCGTCAGCACCGCCTTGGGGCCGATCTCGAGGAATACCCGCGCGCCGGCAGCGTACATCGCCTCGATCGTGCCGACAAAGTCGACCGGCGCCGTGAGGTGACGGCCGAGCAGCGCGCGGATCTTTGCAGGGTCCGCGTCATGCGGCGCGGCCGTTGTGTTGGCGTAGACCGGCAGGCGCGGCGACGCCCACGCGACCTCGTCGAAAAAACGGACGAGCGGCGCCTGCGCGGGCTGCATCAGGGGCGAATGGAACGCGGCGGCGACGGGGATCGGCGTCGCCGCGAGCTTTTGCGCCGCGAGCCGCACGATCGCCGCAGCGATCGCGGGCCGCGCGCCGGAGATCACGGTTTGGCCCGGCGCGTTGAGGTTTGCGATCACGACATCGGCGTCGCCGAGCGCTTCGCGCACGCGCGCGGCATCGGCGCCCACCGCCGCCATCGTGCCGAGGTCGCCCCCCTGTGTCGCGCCGACGATGGCGCGGCCGCGTGCTTCGGAGAGGCGCAGCATGTCGACGCGGGAGAACACACCGGCAGCATGCAGCGCGACGTATTCGCCGTAGCTGTGGCCGGCGACCATCGAAGGCGAGAGGCCGAGGGTCTCGGTCAATGCCAGCATCGCGACTTCGACGGCGCCGAGTGCGGGTTGGGCGGCATCGGTCGCGGCGAGCGCGCGGGCCGCGGCTTTCTCTGCGGCCTCGCCGAAGCGAGCTGGCGGGAAGATCAGGCTCGACAGCCGCGGGTCGCGGCGCTCGCGATAGGTCGGCGTCGCGGCGACGATCGTGTCGGAATCGTCGAGGGCGACGGCGACTTCGGGGAACGCCGCGGCGAGGCCGGCGGCCATGTCGGGATATTGCGAGCCCTGGCCTGCGAACAGCATCGCCACACGGCCGTCGGCGGCCAGCGGCGCGTCGGAAAGGAACAGGCCTGGCGGCAGCGGCTTCGCCGTCGCGACGGCCTCGCCGAGGCGGAGCGCGGCTTCGCGGAGCTGACGCTTCAGGTCGTCATGGGCCCCGGCGACAATGGCCATCGTCGCCGGCCCTTGGCCGAGCGACTGCCACAGGGCGCGCGCGAGGCCGCCGAGCGGCGGCCGCGCACCCGCCTCGAGCCCTGCGAGGCCTGCCGTCGCCAGCGCGGCGAGCGCCGCGCGGTCGGCGGCGCGCCAGACAAAAAGCTCGCTCGGCCACTGATCTCGCGCCGCGTGCATCGACGCACCCGCGTGCGCCTGCAGCGCGACGTGGTAGTTGGCGCCGCCGAAGCCGAAGGCGCTGACGCCGGCGCGGCGCGGCGCGTCGGGTGCGGCCAGCCAGGGGCGCGCCGCGGCGTAGAGCGCGAGCGGGCCGTCGCCCAGGGCCGCGTTCGGCGTCTCGACGCCGGCATGCGGCGGCAGCACACGGTGATGCAGCGAGAGTGCGGCCTTGACGACGCCGGCGAGGCCGGCGGCGCCCTCTGCATGGCCGATCAGCGTCTTCACCGAGCCGAGCGCCGATCCTTGTGGCGCCGCGCCGTGCGCGGCCAGCAGGGACGAGAGCGACTCGATCTCCGACGCATCGCCGGCCACCGTACCGGTGCCGTGCGCCTCGAAGAGCGCGACGGTCGCCGGCGAATAACCGGCCTGCGCATAGGCGCGGTCGAGCGCGAGGCGCTGGCCCTCGGGCCGCGGCGCCATCAGGCCGCGTGCGCGGCCGTCGCTCGAGCCGTCGATGCCCTTGATCACGGCGTAGATGCGGTCGCCGGCTGCCTCGGCGTCGGCGAGGCGGCGCAGCACCAGCATCGCGATGCCTTCGGCGATCGCGGTGCCATCGGCATCGGCGTCGAAAGCGCGGCAGCGGCCTTGCGGCGACAGCGCGTGCGCCTTCGAGAAGCAAGTGAAGGCGAAGGGACCTTGCCCGGCTTCGACCGCGCCGCACAGCACGAGGTCGCTGCGACCGGTCTCCAGCTCCATCACGCCTTGGCGCAGCGCGGCGAGCGAGGTCGCGCAGGCGGCGTCGACGACGAAATTGGCGCCCCCGAGATCGAAGCGGTTGGCGATGCGCCCTGCGATCACGTTGGGCAGCAGGCCGGCGAATGAATCCGAGGTCCAGTCGGGCAGGAAGTCGAGCGTGGCGGCGCTCGCCTCCGGCACGGCGCGCAAAAGCTCGGCGCGGGCGGCGTATTGCAGGCCGAGCTCGCCGAGGCCGCCGGTGAAGCCGAGGATCACCGCGGCGCGCCGCCGCAACGCGGGGGCGATCTCGGCGAGGCCGGCGTCGGCGAGCGCCGCCTCAGCGGCGACGAGCGCGAGCAGTTGCGCAGGATCGATGGACGCGACCGACGCCGGCGGGATGCCGTAGCGCGTCGGGTCGAACGGCACGTCGGGGAGGAAGCCGCCCCATTTGGAGGCAATCTTGTCGGGCGCGCTGCGGTCGGCGTCGAAGTAGCGTTCGGCCGGCCAGCGGTCGGCGGGCACCTCGGTGATCGCAGACGTCTTGTCGAGGATGTTCTCGAAGAAGCGGCGCAGGTTCGGCGCCCCGGGCATGATCGCGCTCATGCCGACGATGGCGACG
This sequence comes from Beijerinckiaceae bacterium, assembly GCA_965277735.1. Taxonomy (GTDB): domain Bacteria; phylum Pseudomonadota; class Alphaproteobacteria; order Rhizobiales; family Beijerinckiaceae; genus RH-AL1. The sequence continues at coordinate 53,129 of CBDIDO010000002.1, read as the reverse complement.
TCGGCGGGGCGCGTGGGAGAGCCCGTCATGCGCCGGCGGCCTAGCTCGTTTCGCGCATGGGCGCGTCCGTGGGCTCGATGCTGTCGAGGCGCTTCAGATCCGCGATCGTCTCGGTGAAGATGGCTTCCAGGAGATTGGCGCGAAACAACACTTTCTGCCGGTAGCGACGGATCTCGTCCGCGGTGCTCGATGTCGTGCGCATCTCCGCGAGGCCCGCCGTCCACACCTCGTCGGCTGTGAAACCGGCGCGCTCGATCGCGCGAGAATAGCGGTTCACGACACGGCCGGACTGCATCTGGCGCCACAGCTTCAGCGCATATTTCTGCAGGTCCTCGTCCGTGCTCGCTTTCGCCGAGCCCGCGCCGATCGGCTCGCCGTTGTGGTCCGTGGGCTGGCCTAGCTCCGCAGCGAGATAGCGCGGCTTGGGGGTCTTCTTGCTCGCCTCGACCCGGGGCGCCTTGGGCTTCTTCGTCGCGGAGGCCGAGCGCTTAGCCGATGGCTTCGCCGCAGGTGTAGCCGGGACCTTGGCCGGTGCCTTCGCCTGCGACTTGATCGGGGGCTTGGCCTCGGCCGATGCTTTGGTTGGCGGCTTTGCCTTGATGGCAGGCTCTGCTTTGGCGGACTTCGTCGCTTTGGCAGCCTTCCTCGCGGCGACGTTCGCGCGTTCGGTCTTCGGCGCCATGCTTTTTTTATTCGGCTTTGTCGCGACCGTCACCTTCACCCTGGCCGTCTTCGTCTTGGCGGCAGCTTTGGCAGGCGTGGCGGCGTCCGACCCGCGCGCGGTCTTCGCCGCCGCCGGTGTTTTCGACGAGCTCTTCGGCTTCGTTCCGGTCGTGCGCGTGGTCGGCGCAGGCTTCGCCGTCCTCGAGGCGCGCGGGGACGCACGCTTTGCCATGCGAAAGAGAGCTCCATTGAACGTGCAGGAAACGCTCGTTGACCGACGCGTGCCCTAGGGGGCCAGTTCCCACGGACGAGGCGGCGCTGTCAACGCGAGCGGCGCGGCGCGGCCGAACAGTGCGCCTGGCAGGCTGTTGAAGATCCGGCGTTCGGCTGCTGCGTCGTGGCCGGCGTCTAAGAGGCATCCGTCCGACGCAAGGTGATCCGCGTCAGCTCGGACGGGCGGCCGAGCCGTACGGCGAAGCCGGGCCATAGCGCCGTGCCGTTGTTGACATAGAGCGTCATCCCGTCGACGTCGTAGCGACCGTGGACAAACCCTGAGTTGGCTCGCGCAGCCAGGCGATCGATCCCGACGATCAGACCGCCATGGGTATGGCCCGACAGCTGCAGAGCGACGCCGAGCGCTGCGGCGTGCCGCGCCTCGCCGGGCTGGTGGTTCAGCAGGATGATGGGGACGCCGTCCGGCGCATCCTTGATCGTCACGTCGAGGTCCGGGACGCGATGTCGACGACGAACCGATCGATCGCTCACCCCGACGAGCGTGAGCTTGCCGCCGTCGCGATCGAGGACGACGTGCGTGTTCTCGATCAGGGACAAGCCCAGCGCGGCATAATGCGCCATCCACGCCTGGTAGCCGAAGATGTTCTCGTGATTGCCGGAGATCACGTGGACGCCGTCGGTCGCGCGCAGGTCGCGCAGCGGCGCGATGTCCGCGCGCCGCGCCTCGATCGTGCCGTCGACCAGATCTCCCGTTATCGCGATCAGGTCGACGCCGAGCTTGTTCGCGCGTTCGACGACGGTGCGTGCCCATGAGGCGGGAAACAGCCGGCTGATGTGGAGATCGGTCAGCTGCAGGATCGTGTAGCCGTCGAACGACTGCGGAAGGCCGCGGATGACGACTTCGATGTCCATCAGGGGCGGAACCCGCGTGGCCTGCTGGACGCCGATCGCGGCCGCGACGGCAGCCGCCGCAGCCATTGCGTAGCGAACGCTGTCGGGCACGCCGACGCTGCGGCCGTGGATCAGCATCGCGACAAGCAGGCCGCCGCCGAGCAGGATCTGCAGCAGCGCCAGAAGGAAGAGCGCGCCGAGCGCCCAGTTGAAGAGGAGGATCAGGGGTCGGGGGAACTCGGGGGAGAAGACCGAGCCCGACGAGAGCCGGCACCATTGGTGATATTGCGACGCCACGAGGACGAAAAGGGCTACCGCGATCTTGGCAGAGAGTGGGAGCTGCAGCGGCCAGAGAAAGCTCAAGATCACAAGGTAGATCAGGCCGAATATGAGCAGGCGAATGGGGTCTCTCCGGTTTGGCGTCCAAGCGTCGCCCTCGACGCGGGACTCGGGCTACGATGTGCCGACCGACACATCGAAGGCACGACGGGTGCCGCGCACGCAATCCACGATGTAGTCGTGAACCTCCTTGTTGCGACGCGTCTGGATCGTGTCCTGATGCGCGGTCAGCCAGTAGCTCCGTCGGAAGCGGACCGCGGGCAGCACACGGCGCAATTCCGGAAACTGGGTCGCGACGTAATCGTGCAGGATGCCGATCCCGTGTCCGGCGCGAACGGCTTCGATCTGGCCGACGACGCTCCCGCACTCGTAGCGCCGCGTCATCAGGCTGCGGAGCGTCGCGGCGTAGTCGAGGGCGGGGCTGTAGACCAGGTCCTCGACGCTCGTGACGAAGAGGCGGTCGGCAAGGTCTCTCTGAGCGCGGACAGGCCCCTCCCGCTCCAGATAGGCGCCGGAGGCATAGACGCTCAGCGTATAATCGGTGAGCTTCGTCACTGTCAGGCGGCCATGTCGCGGCCTGTCGAGCGTCACCGCGATGTCCGCCTCGCGCTTCGACAAGGAGAACGTTCGCGGGAGAGGCACCAGCTGCACGACCAGACCCGGATGGCGGGCCGCGAACGCGCCCAGCCGGTCGGCCAGGAAGTAGTTGCCCAAGCCATCGGGCGCCCCTACACGGACCGTGCCCCGCAGCACGTTGCTCTCGCCGCCGAACTGCGAGGCGAACATCAAAATCTCGGCCTCGGCCCGCTCGGCGGCGGCGAGCAACGCCTCGCCGACAGGGGTGAGCCGGCATCCCGTGGTCTGCCGGACGACGAGCTTCGTCTCGAAGGAGCGTTCCAGCGCCGAAAGCTGGCGTCCGACCGTGGCGTTGTTGATCCCGAGCTTCTTGGCCGCCGCCGCCATCTGGCCCTCGCGGGCGACCTCGAGGAACACGCGAATGCCGTCCCAGTCCGTCGGTCTATCCATTTCTGCAACTCTAAAGCACGTTTTTGGCCATTGCTGTGCAACAAAGCATGGCCTTAAGCCTCCGGCACTTCAAGGCGTACGGTGCGGAGTCCGTCCGGGACCAGCGACAGCACCCGGCCTTCGCATGTGGAGGAATGACATGAACGTTCGCACAGCTCCGCCGCACATCTTTGAAATCGGCAATTACGTCGGTGGCGGCAGATCCAGGGCTTCGGGTGGCCGCAGCCAGGACGTCTTCAATCCCGCTACGGGCGAGACGACGGGCCGTGTCGATCTGTCCGACGCCAAGGCCGTCGACGCCGCCGTGGCGGCGGCCAAGGCCGCCTTCCCGGCCTGGGCGCGCATGCCGCCGATCCGCCGCGCGCGCATCATGAACCGCTTCCTCGCGCTCGTGAACGCGCACAAGGACGACCTCGCGCGCATCATCACCAGCGAGCACGGCAAGGTGTTCTCCGACGCCATCGGCGAGGTCGAGCGCGGCATCGACATCATCGAGTTCGCCTGCGGCATCCCGCAGCTCCTGAAGGGCGACTTCACCGACCAGGTGTCGACCGACATCGACAATTGGACGCTGCGGCAGCCGCTCGGCGTCGTCGCCGGCATCACGCCCTTCAACTTCCCCGTCATGGTGCCGGCGTGGATGTTTCCCGTCGCCATCGCCGCCGGCAATACGTTCGTCCTGAAGCCCAGCCCCACCGACCCGTCGGCTTCGCTGGCGATCGCCGATCTTATGAAAGAGGCCGGCTTCCCGGACGGCGTGTTCAACGTCGTGCAGGGCGACAAGGAGGCCGTCGACGCGCTGCTCGTTCATCCCGACGTCGCCGCGATCTCTTTCGTCGGCTCGACGCCGATCGCCAACTACATCTACGAGACGGGCGCGAAGCACGGCAAGCGCGTGCAGGCGCTTGGTGGGGCAAAAAACCATCTGATCGTGATGCCGGATGCCGATATCGAGAAGGCCGTCGACGGCCTGATCGGCGCCGGCTACGGGTCGGCCGGCGAGCGCTGCATGGCGATCTCGGTGGCGCTGCTGGTCGGCGATATCGCCGACGATGTCGTGGCGCGGCTGCGTGAGAAGGCGCTGAAGCTGAAGATCAAGGACGGCCTCTCGAAGGACGCCGAGATGGGGCCGATCGTGACGGCCGCCGACCGCACCCGCATCGAAGGCTACATCGAGTCGGGCCGGTCCGAGGGCGCCGAGCTCGTGCTCGACGGTCGCGGCTTCAAGGTCGAAGGCTCCAACGGCTTCTTCCTCGGCGCCACGCTGTTCGACCACGTGAAGCCCGAGATGAAGATCTACCGCGAGGAAATCTTCGGACCCGTCCTCGCCTGCGTCCGCGTTGCGAACTTCGAGGAGGCGTTGGCGCTCGTCAACGCGCACGAGTTCGGCAACGGCGTGAGCCTCTACACGCGCGACGGCCACACGGCGCGCGAGTTCGGCCGCCGCGTCGAAGTCGGCATGGTCGGCATCAACGTGCCGATCCCGGTGCCGATGGCCTGGCACGGCTTCGGCGGCTGGAAGAAAAGCCTGTTCGGCGACATGCACGCCTACGGCGAGGAGGGCGTGCGCTTCTACACGAAGCAGAAGTCGATCATGCAGCGCTGGCCCGATTCCACACCGCTGGGGCCCGAGTTCTCGATGCCGGTCGCGCGCTGAGCGCGATCGGGGGAGAGATCCATGGCGGGTGATCGATTGGACGGCGACTACGACTACATCGTCGTCGTCGCCGGCTCGGCGGGACGTGGTCCGACGCGATGCTGGCGGAAGCCGCCAGCGGGTGCAGGAATGCCGGCTTAGGTGACTCGTCGGTATTGGCCCTAATAATCGATCTAGACCCACAGCCGAGCGACGGCTCAATTGCCGAACGCCGCCAAGAAGTCCGCGCGGGGGCCTTTTTTTTTGCAGCCTGCTAGGCGATCGGCTGCGGCTCGAAGACGGCGCGACGCCGGGGCCGGCTCGCGAAGAAGCGCCAGATCTCCTCGCTCGCCGAGAAGCCGGTCACCGGCGGCACCACCTCGCCGGGCCAGGTCGGGTCGCGTCGGGCGCCGGGCCAGGAATGGCCGCCATTCTTCACCAGCCAGAGCTCGACGTCTGCCGCGCCGCGCCACAGCGTCCCCTTGATGCCGGCACGGGTCTTATCGACGATCGGCGGCGCGGTGCAGTCGTTGGCGTCGCGCCACCAGGCGAGGCCCGTCTCGACGGGCGGCCATTCGTTGCTTTCCGACGTCGCCGGGCCGCGGCCGCCGGCGAACGGCACGCGGCGGTCATGGGTGCCGTGGATGTGGATGAGCGGGACGGGCCGCGACGGCATCGGCGCCGCGCCGAGCATCGTCCCGCCGACGACCGCGGCGCCGGTGATCCGATCCGCCATCAAAGCCGCCAGCTCGTAGACGAGCGAGCCGCCGATCGAGAAGCCCGCGAGAAACACGCGCGAGGGGTCGACGTCGTAATTGCGTTGCAGGTCGATGACGAGCTGGCGTGCGAAGCGCGCGTCGCCGATCTTGCGCGAGGCGTTGCGGCCGCCCGGTTTCCACGTCAGGCCGGAGGCGCCCTTGGTGCCGACGGGATAGGCGACCATGAAGCCCTTGTCCTCGGCGAGCCGGTGCATCGCCGACGCTTTGGCGACGGCTTCGGCATCGCTGGCACCGCCGTGGAACAGGATCACCAGCGGGTAGCCGCCGCGCAGCCTGACGTGCATCGGCACATAGAGCAGGGCGGTTCGCTTGAGGCCGTTGCTTGCGATCGTGTGCGTGATCAGGCGGCGGCTAGCCAGCCGCTGCCACGTCTGCGAGGCCGGGGGGGAAAGGTCGATCACGTTCGGTCCGTCCTATCCAGATTTCGAGGCCGCCTCGCGGATTGGGCTCGTAGCGGACGCTATCGTCCTCCACAATCCCGACCGTAGGCGCGAACGGATTGACCAGGCCGACTGCGAGGCCGATCGGCGTCGAGACGAGGGTGCGGATCCCGTAATTGTAGGGATTGTCGAACCCATCGCGGGTCACGGCGAGCCAATTCTCGCCGTCGTAGGTGCGGTAGAGGTGCGCGCCGCAGAGGTTGTCGAGCACCTCTTTGTCGCCGAGGCGGTCGTAGACGCGCGTCATCAGGCCGGGCCAGTTGGCGTGGTCGGCATAGGGCATCATCGTCGCCCAGTTGAGCGTGCCGACGTAGAGCCAGCCGTCGTGCACCTCCATGCGCCAGAAATATCCGTTTGTGATAAAACCAAAGCCTGGACGGAAGCCCGACAGCGCGGTCTTCCAGCCCTGCGGGGTCGAGCGGCTCAGCCCGACGACGACGTCCCAGCTCCCATCGTGCTTGATGCGGATCACCTCGGGGCCCGCGGGGCCCGTCTTGTTGGCGACGTCGACGCCGCCGTGCTGGATGCCGCCGCCGACGTAGAGCGCGTCGTTGAACACGCGCAGGCTGAAGACGCACTGATTGAGCTTGCCGCGATAGGCACCCTGGGTGACGACGCGCTCCCATTTGTAGGGCGGCTTGCCTTCGGCGCGCGTGCGCCAGACCTGAAAGCCCTTGTAATTGAGCGTGCCGGCGTAGAGGTGGTCGCCGAACGCCGCCATCTCGAGAACGCTGACGTTGTCCTCGTCGCCGAAGCCGAGCTTGCTCGCCGCGACCCAGGGCTTCTTCACCGGGTCGCTGGTCTCGTAGATCACGGCGCGGAACGCGGCATTGGGATTGCCGCCGGCGATGCCCGCCGGCGAGGTGAACAGCTTCCCTTTGAAGGACACGAGGAAGCGCACCGTGATGACCTCGCCGAAACTGTCCGGCCGAAGCGTCGGCTCGAACGATTCGCCGTCGAGCGAGCGCAGGATGTTCGCGCCGTTGCCGCGCGCCGATGCGTAGGTCCCGCAATAGAGGGCGGCCTTCGGATCGCTCTCGCCCTGGAAAAGGGTCATGCAGCGGTAGCTCATCTCGCGCGGGATGCCGCGCCCGACCGATGGATCGAGGATCGGCGAGCGGAAGGCCTCGCTCCAGCGGCCCGTCGCCAGGTCGAGCGAATGGATCTGCGCGCGCATGTCGAGATCGTAGAGGCTCGCGGGGGTCTCGATCGGCCAATGCTTGATGCGCGTCTTCATCTTGGAGACGCGCAGCATCGCGAGATTGCTGCGGCTGGTGCCGACGAACAGCTTTCCCTCGAACAGCTCCATCGAATGCGGATAGGCGTTATGCGGGTCGCCGAGCCCGTTGGGAGCGACCTTGCTGAAGTCCGTGTAGGACAGGCCTCTCGGCGGCCAGGGGCTGGGGGCCGGCACGGCCGTTGTCTTCGGCATTCCGCTCGATCGTGTCGATGAAGGAGGCCGCTGCCTTAGCCGAAGCCGGGTTGTGGGGACAAGCCCGCCGCCGGCTTATCGTTGTCGCGCGCCGCGCCCGGCTTGCGAGCGGGCTTTCCCACATGATAGGTGCGCCGACCTTTCGGGAACGAGGCCGCGTTGGCGAGCAAGAGCAAGGCGAAGACATCCGTCGCGCGCACGACGACCCGGCGGACGACCAAGGCCGACGCGTTCCCGGCGCCGATCTTTCTCCTGGCGCCCCCGCGCTCGTTCACGTCGGTCGTCTGCGGCATCATCGGCCAGCACCCCGAGCTGATCGGCTCGCCCGAGCTCAACCTGTTCCGCGCCCGTACGATGAGCCGTTTCATCGGCCTCACGCGTCTCCACATGGGCCTCAACCGCTTCGTCGCGCAGGCCTATGCGGGCGAGCAGACGATCGAGTCGATCGTCATGGCGCGCAATTGGATGCTGGCGCGTCGCGATCTCAGCACGACGGCGGTGCACCGCGAGCTCTGCGCCAAGATCGCGCCACGGGCGCTGGTCCAGAAAAGCCCGCGCTACCACCGCCGGCTGTCGTACATGAAGATGATCCTGGAGGCGTTCCCGAACGCCCGGTTCGTCCACCTGCTGCGCCATCCGCGCGGCATGTGCCGCTCGTATCTCGACATGAACGAGCCGTCCGCGCAGCTGCTCGCCTGCGCCGATCTCGGCGCGCTGGATCGCACCGGCGGCGACCCCGTCGCCGACCCGCAGATCCTGTGGCACGACTACAATCTTCGGATCCTCGAGTTCGAGCGGCTGGTCGATCCCTCGCGATGGCTGCGGATCGCCGGCGAGGATTTTCTCGCCGATCTCGACGCGCAGCTCCTGCGCCTGTGCCGGTGGCTCGGTGTCTCCGATTCCCCCGAGGCGATCGCCGCGATGAAGCGGCCGGAGGACTCGCCGTTCGCCTGTTTCGGGCCGATCAACGCGATGATCGGCAACGATCCCAACTTCCTGCGCGAGCCGCACCTGCGCCCCTACACGCGCAAGCCGCAGTCGCTCGAAGGGCCGTTGCCGTGGCGGCCGGACGGTGGCTCGTTCCATCCGCGCGTCGTCGCGATGGCGCAGAGCTTCGGATACGTCTGAGGCGGTCGCTCGACCGCCCGAGAGTCGTACGTCTCGACGACGTCTTGCCACGCCTGCGATGCAACCTAATATCGCAGCCTCGAGGCGGCTCCACCGTCTTTCCCCCGCATCCGATCCCGACCGGGGTCGCTCCCTTCGACGTTGCAGCGGCGGCTGCTAAAAGGAAGACACCCATGATTCATTGGTCTGTTAAGACGGCCCTCGCGGCCCTCGTCGGCTCTGCCGCGGTCTCTTCGGCGCAGGCCGACGTCCAGTTCGAGCAGCGCGGCGCCGTTGCGTATCTGCACTCCCAGCATCTGCGCCCCGGCGACGAAGAGCAGGTTCGCGAGTTTCTGGACAGCGCCCAGGGCGTCCGGATCGTCTACATGGACAGCCGGGGCGGCAATCCGCGGGCGGCGATGGCGATCGGCCAAATGATCCGCGAGCGCGGTCTCGACACCGGGTTCAACCCGAGCCACGGCAGCCGCTGTGCCAGCGCGTGCACGGCGATGTTCATGGGCGGCGTGCGTCGCTACTACCTCGGCGGCGAGCATGTCCGCGACGCCGCCAACAGCCGCGTCGGGCTCGGCTTCCACATGCCGCGGCATCCGACCCAGGAAGGCGAGGACACCATGAACGAGTATTACCGTTCGATGGGCGCTGGCGGCGCGACGGCGCTGCGCTACCACATCTATTCGCGCAACAGTCTCGACCAGCCCTACCAGGGCGTCGGCCCGCGCAACACCCGCGTGATGTACTTCGCCGGCAGCCGCACGGCGGTCCGCACCGGCGTGGCGACCGGCACGTCCGCGCCCGCTGGCGAACGCGACTGACGGCTCAGCCGGACCGCTGGAAGACTCGGGTCAGCGGATAGAGGAAATAGGTGATCGCGCGGCGCCGCGCGGTCTCGATCTCGACGGCGACCGACATGCCGGCCGCGAGCGGTACGTCGCGCCCGTTGACCGGCATCGTCGTCCTGTCGAGCGTGACCGTGACGGGGAACACCAGGTCCTTCATCTGCTGCGTCGCGTTCGTTGCCGATAGCGCGCCTTTCGAGATGGTCGTCGCGTCGTTGCCCTGCTGCGAGGCGGCCAGGCGCCCGGCAATCGCGTCGGCGCCGACCCTGACGACCTTGCCCGAGATCGTGCCGTAGCGCGTGTAGGGGAAGGTATCGATCTTGATCGTCGCCGGCTGGCCGACCTTGACGAAGCCGATGTCCGTGTTGAGCACGTAGGCGGTGATCTCCAGCGGCGCCGTCTCCGGGACGATCTGCATCAGCATCTCGCCGGCCTTGACCGATTGGCCCAGGCTCGTCGCCGCGAGCCCCTCCACCATGCCGGCGACGGGCGCGCGCAGCGTCAGGTTGTCGAGCGCGAGCCTCGCGGCCTTGAGCTCCTCCTCGCCGATGGCAGTCGCGCGCTCGGCGGTCGCGGCCGCGGTGACGTTTTCGGCAATGAACGTCTCGCGGGCCGCATTCTTCTGGTCCTCGAGGACCGGGATCGCCGCCTTGTCCTGGGCGAGCTCGCCCTCGTAGTCGGCGAGATGGACCTGGTCCTGGCGCAGCGGCTCGAGCGACTGGAGCACGACGGCGCGGCTGTCCCAGCCCTGGTCGGCCAAGGTCTGGTGCATGGCCGTGCGCTGGGTGCGCGAATCGATGAGCACCTTCTGCGCGGTGATGTTGGCGACCAGCTTGTCGATCGAGGCCCGGGCGGTCGCGAGCTTGGCGTCGAGGTCGGCGAGCGTCGCGGCGAGCTGGGACAGGTCGGCGCGCAGCACCGTCTCCTCGCGGGCCCGGACGTCTGCCGGGACGGTCTTGGGCCACGCGAGCGGCGCGGCGAGCGCCGTCACCTTCGAGCGCGCGAGGAACGCGGCGGACGAGCGCCGGAAGGCGTCGCCGCGCGCATCGGCGAGCTTTGCTTCGGCGATCGTGACGGCAGCGCGGGCGGCCGTCGGATCGAGCTGCAGGACCGTGGCGCCGGCGGCGACCCGGGCGCCGTTCTGGACCGGGATCATGCTGATCTGGCCCGGCTCCAGCGGCTCGACCACCTGGTTGCCGCCGCGTGCCTGGATCTCGCCGGTAGCGACCGCAAAGAGGCGAAGGTTGAAGAGAATCGAACACAGGAATGCCAGCGTGAGGATGCCGCACGCGACATAGCCGACCGCCCTTCGCAGCATCGACGGCGGCGTGGTGACGATCTGCTGCGCGACGGGAAGGAAATCGGTGTAGCCGTCGCCGGCGAAGGTGGGCGCCTCCATGCCGGTGAAATCAGGCAGCGGCCGCCGCGGCTTGCGCAGGATCGGCGCGTCGGGTTCAGGCCGCCGGCGCGGCACGGGCAGGTTGGCGTCGTCCGGCCGACCGCCCGACGATCCACCGCGTCTCGATTGGTCCATCGTCTTGTCACCCGGCTCGCCAGGTCGCATCGGCACCATGCGGCGCCGATGCGAGCCTCAGATCAGTCCTCGCCGCCGCCCTGTTGACCGCCTCCGCCACCCTGGCGTCCCGCGCCGCCGCCTTGTCGACCGCCACCGCCGCCGCCCTGGCGCCCGCGGCGTCCACCACCGCCGCCACCCTTTCGACCGCCTCCGCCGGGCGCGCTGGCGCGGCTCCAGGCGATCGAATCGATTTTCCAGGCGCCATCGACCTGAACCCAGAGCGTCATGTATTTGGAGGCGACGTTGAAGGTCTCGCGGCCTTGCCCGCGCGTCGTGACGAGCAGGTTGCCGGCCTCGCGCAGCGCGCCGGTGCCGAGGGCCCTGGTGTCGGTCGCCTCGAAGACCAGATCCTGGATCCGCTCGGCCTCCTGCCAATAAGTGGTGATGGCCTCGCGACCGGAGACGATGGGCTTTCCGGGCGGCAGCAGGACCGCGTTCTCGGTGTAGCAGCTGCCGAGCGTTGCGAGGTCGTTGCTGCGCAGCGCTTCGACGAAAGTCTCATGCAGCTGATCGAGCCAGGCGGGATCGTGATTGGTCGGCATCCTGGGTGCTCCCGCTCGTTTCGCCCGCTGTCCGGACACCCGCTGTTCAGGACGCGAGCCATCGTCCTTGGAAGGGCGGCGAGGTTTAGTCGAGCCGCCGGGCCTGGGCAAGCACGGCGGGGGCCAACGACCCCGGGTTACGCTCACGAAATGCGGCGTTCCCCTGTGTAGGCCCAGCCGCGCTCATGCGTTTGTTTCTTGCGCCTTTTCCGGGATTTGCGCATGGTCTCGGCAGTGAAGGGCAAAGCTGCGGCCCACGGCAAGAGGCCCGCCGTGGAGCGGGCAAGACGTCGTCACCCTTCGATATTCGGAACATCGCCCCGGAATGACCCGATCCGAAGCCTCCCCGGACGATCCGCCGGTCTTCAGCGGCGGCTACAAGGTCTTGGCGACGATCGCCAAGACGATGGGCTACCACGTCACCGCGCAGCAGCTGAGCCACCAGATGGGGCTGGGCCGCCGCAATCCCTCGACCGACGATCTGCTGCGCGCCGCAAAGATGATCGGCATGCGCGCCCGCCTCGTCAGCGAGCCCAGCGAGCAGAAGCTGCGCACCATCCCGACGCCGGCGATGATCAAGCTCAACGACGGGAGCTGGCACATCTTCCGCGGCGAGACGAGCGGCAACCTGTTCAAGGTGCAGGATCCGGTCGAGAAGCGCGTGACCGAGACCAGCATGGAGGACCTCTACGCGCGCTTCGGCGGCGAGGTCCTGCTTGTCGGCAAGAGCTTCGCGCACGCCACCGAGGACCTCTCCTTCGGGGTCAGCTGGTTCGTGCCGTTCCTCAAGCGCTACAAGGTCGCGATCATCGAGATGCTCGTCGTCTCGTTCTTCGTGAACCTGCTGGCTTTGGGCTACCCGCTCATGTTCCAGCTCGTCATCGACAAGGTGCTGCCGCACAAGAGCTACTCGACGCTGGTCGTGATCACGCTCGGCCTGCTGCTGCTCGCATTCTTCTCGTGGGTGCTGTCGTATCTGCGCCAATACCTCGTCCAGCACACCGCGAACCGCATCGACGTCGAGCTCGGCGCCAAGCTCTATTCGCACCTCCTGCATCTGCCGATCTCGTATTTCGAGAGCCGTGCGGCCGGCGTCATCGTCACGCGGGCGCGCGAGCTGCGCTCGATCCGCGCGTTCCTGACCGGGCAGGCGATGCTGACGATCATCGACCTGCTCTTCATCTTCATCTACTTCGCGGTGCTGTTCTTCTATTCGAAGACGCTGACGCTCGTCGTGCTCGCCTCGCTGCCGATCTACATCGCGATCGGGTTCTTCATCCGGCCGATGCTGCGACGTCTGGCGAAGTCGCGGTTCCGCGCCTGGGCCGCGGGTCAAAAGCTCATGGTCGAGAGCGTCGTCGGCATCCAGACCGTGAAATCGGCCGCGGTCGAGCCGCTGTTCGAGCGCAAATGGGAGGAGATGCTCGCCGCCTTCGCGCGGGCCAGCTTCGATTCCAAAATGCTGGGCGTGAAGGCCGGGACGACGGTCAAGTTCATCACCAAGGTCACCTCGGCGATCATCCTGTTCCTCGGCGTGCTGCAGGTCATCTCCGGCACGCTCACCGTCGGCGGCCTCATCGCCTTCAAGATGATCTCGCGGCTGATCGCCAAGCCGATCATGCGCATCTCGCAGCTCTACCAGGACTTCCAGGAGGTGCAGATCTCGATCGAGCACGTCGCCGACATCTTCGACGCCGAGGTCGAGCGGCGCGACGTCGCGACCCTGACGGGCCAGCAAATCCAGGGGAACATCTCGTTTCGCAACGTCGGCTTCCGCTACAAGCCGGAGCTCCCGCAAGTCCTGAGGGGGATCAACCTCGAGATCGAGGCCGGCGAGGTGATCGGCATCGTCGGCCCGTCGGGCTCCGGCAAATCGACGCTGACCAAGCTGCTGCAGCGCTTCCACACCCCGACGTCGGGTGACGTGCTGGTCGACGATATCGACATCTCGCAGGCGGACCCGGCGTGGCTGCGCCGCCAGCTCGGTGTCGTGCTGCAGGAGAACTTCCTGTTCAACCAGTCGGTGCACGAGAACATCGCCATGGCGCGGCCGGACATGCCGCGCGCCCAGGTGATCCGCGTGGCGCGGCTCGCCGGTGCCGACGAGTTCGTCTCGAAGATGCAGCAGGGCTACGACACCAAGATCGAGGAGCGCGGCGCCAATCTGTCAGGCGGCCAGCGCCAGCGGCTGGCGATCGCCCGGGCGCTCGCCACCAACCCGCGCGTGCTCATCTTCGACGAGGCGACCAGCGCGCTCGACTACGAGAGCGAGCGGATCATTCGCGACAACATGAACGCCATCGTGCAGGACCGCACCGTCATCATCATCGCGCACCGGCTCGCGGCCGTGCGCGACTGCGACCGGATCGTCGGCATGGTCGACGGCGAGATCGTCGAGGTCGGCACCCACGAGCAGCTGCTGCGCCGCCGCGGCGGCCTCTACGCCCACCTCTGGTCGCTGCAGAACGAGCACCTGAGCGCATGAGCGACAGGAGCGACGACGACGGTGACCGCAACCTGCCTGCGCGCCGCGGCCGTGGCGGCGGACGCGCAGCCGCCCTGCGCGAGGGGTCGCTCAGCCGGCTCATGCAGGGCCTTGCGTCGGATGCCCCGGCGTCCCAGGTGCCAGCGCCGCGAGCGATGCAGCGCCAGTTGGCGACGCGGCCGCGGACCCCGAACGAGCTCGTGCCCGTGGCGCCGTCGCGGCGCGTTCCGCCGCCGAGCGTCAGGGCGCCCGTCGTTGGCGGCCGCGACGCCGAGTTTCACCCGGGCACGCTGGCGCTCGACGACGAACCCGACTCTCCGATCCGTTTGCAGGTCTACCTTGCGATCGGCGCGCTGCTGCTCTGCTCGCTCGCCTGGGCGTGGTTCGGCCACATCTCGACCTACACATCGGCGGCGGGCAAGATTCAGATGACCGGTCGCACCAAGGTCGTCGAGGGCTTGTCGAAGGGCAAGGTCCAGAAGATCCTGGTGCGGGATGGCGATACGGTGAAAGCCGGCGTCCCGCTCATCGAGCTCGACCCGACCGACGCGTTGGCAAAGCGCACGATCGTCGCCGACAAGCTCACCGACGCCCGCGCCGAGGTGGAGCGAGCGGAGGTCGAGATCGCCGCCGCGCGCGTCGACACCGTCAACCCCGCGACGAAGATCGCGTGGTCCCGCGAGGTGCCCGCGAATGTGCGCCAACGCGAGGATGCCGTTGCCCGCGCCGATCTCGCCAATCTCGCCGCGCAGATCGCCACGTTTCGCTCGCAGAAAACCGCGCGCGAGGCCGAGCGCGACAAGTTCGTCAAGAACATCGCCGCGCAGAAGTCGCTCGTCGCGGTCACGCAGGAAAACCTGACGATGATCGAGACGCTGATGAAGAGCGGCTTTAACAGCCAGGCGAAATATCTCGACATGAAGGCCACGCTCGACGGCCAGCAGGTGATGCAGACGAGCTACGAGGGGAGCCTCGAGAATGCCAAGCAGGCGATTCTCGTCATCGACAGCCAGATCGCCCACGCGCGCGAGGTCTTCGTTGCCAAGCGGACGCAGGAGATCTCCGACGATGCGCAGGTCATCGTCGATCTCGCGCAACAGCTCGTGCGCGCAGACGTGACGCTCGCCAACATGACCCTGCGCGCGCCGGTCGACGGCACGATCCACGCCAACGCCGTCACCACGATCGGGCAGGTCGTGAAGCCGGGGCAGCAGCTGCTGCAAATCGTGCCGAGCAACCAGCCGCTCGAGATCGAGGCCTATGTGCAGAACGTGGATGTCGGCTTCATCCGCAAGGGCGACAAGGCGACGGTGAAGGTCGATGCCTTCACCTACAACGTCTTCGGCGCGATCGACGCGACGGTGACGGACGTCGCCAACGATGCGGCGAAGCTGCAAGGCAAATCGCAGGTGCAGGATTCCTCGCTCGACGGGTCCTACGGCTCGATGTCGGCGGCCGACAAGACCGGCAACCTCCAATACCCGGTTCATCTGCGCGCCGACCAGTCGTGGATCATGGTCGAGGGCAAGCACGTTCCCCTCGCGCCCGGCATGCTCGTCAACGTGGAGATCGAGATGGAGAAGCTGCGCGCGATCGACTACGTGCTGTCGCCGATCGAGGCTTTGTTCTCGACCGCCGTGCACGAGCGGTAGGCTGCCGCGCGTTTCCTCCTGGCGGCGGCTGGGAGTGGCCACGGCCAAGCCGAAGCTCTAGGTAAGGGCCATGCGCCTCCGTGCGACAGAACGACCTAAGCCTCCCTTGCGCCTGCTTCTCGCCTCCTCCCTCCTCGCCCTCTTCAGCCTCGCCGTCACGCCTGCGTCGGTCGTCTCGTTCGACGATCGCTGGCGCGACGCGACGCTGCCGCCCGAAGTCAGGGCGCACGCCGCGCTGCAGGCCATGTCACCCGAGGAGAAGCTCTCGCTCGTGCATGCGCGCTACGGGCTGGCGCCGAGGGACAATGCCGGCAAGCCGATGGGTGCGATCGGCTCGGCCGGCTATGCGCCGGGCGTTCCGCGTCTCGGTATCCCGCCGCTGCAGGAAAGCGACGCGGGGCTGGGTGTCGCCAATCCCGGCGGCCTCGATCGGCTGAATGAGGTCACGCCGCTGCCTTCGACCTTGGCGCTCGGCGCGACCTTCGATCCTGCACTGGCCCGCACCGGCGGCGCGATGATCGGCGGCGAGGCGCGCGCGGCGGGCTTCGATGTCCTGCTCGCCGGCGGGGCCAATCTGACGCGTGACCCGCGCGGTGGCCGCAATTTCGAGTACATCGGCGAGGATCCGCTGCTGACCGGCCGGATGGTCGGCGAGACGATCGCCGGCGTGCAGAGCCAGCGCGTCATCTCGACGGTCAAGCATTTTGCGCTGAACGACCAGGAGACCGGCCGCATCGTGATGAGTGCCGATCTCGACGATCGCGCCGCGCGCGAATCCGACCTGCTCGCTTTCGAGCTGGCGCTGGAGATCGGCCATCCCGGCGCGGTGATGACGAGCTACAATCGCGTCAACGGAATCTACGCCTCGCAGAACGCCGCGCTGATCTCGATCCTGAAGTCGGACTGGCACTACCCGGGCTGGGTCATGTCCGACTGGGGCGCGGTGCACGAGACCGTCCCGGCGGCGCTCGCCGGGCTCGACCAGGAATCGGGCGAGGAGTTCGACGACGCACCTTATTTCGGCGCGCCGCTCGCCGATGCGCTCGCGCGCGGCGAGGTGCCGCAGGCGCGGCTCGACGACATGGTGCTGCGCCAGCTCCGCTCCGTGTTCGCCACCGGGATCGTCGACGACCCGCCGCGCCAGACCCGCGCGGACAAGCTCGCGGAGGATGCGCGTGTCGCCGAGACGATCGCGGACAACGGCATCGTGCTGCTCCGCAACGAGGGCAATGCACTGCCGATTTCGCGCAGCCTGCGGCGCCTCGTCGTCATCGGCGCGCATGCCGATCGCGGCGTGCTCTCCGGCGGCGGCTCGTCGCAGGTGACGCCGAAGGGCGCCTTCTCGCTCATCAAGGAGCAGGCGATCGGCGTGACGAGCGGCCTCAAGTTCTATCTCCCCTCGCCGCCGCTCGATGCGATCCGCCGGCTCGCGCCGGACGCGCAGGTCGACTTCGTCGCGGGCAACGATCACGCCGCCGCCGCATCGGCAGCGCGCACCGCCGATGCCGTGATCGTCTTCGCCGAGCAATGGGACGCCGAATCCTACGATGCCGCCGACATGTCGCTGCCGGCCGCCCAGGACGCCATGATCGCGGGCGTCGCTGCCGCCAATCCGCGCACGATCGTTGTGCTCGAGACCGGCAACCCGGTCGTGATGCCATGGCGCGACAAGGTCGCCGGTATCGTCGAGGCCTGGTATCCCGGCGCGCGCGGTGGGGAAGCCATCGCCGATGTGCTGTTCGGCAAGGTGAACCCCTCGGGGCGCCTGCCGATAACCTTTCCGACGGAGCTCGCGCAGCTGCCGCGTCCGGCGGCGCAAGACCGAATGACGACGCAGGGCAGCCCGGGCGCGCCCTACAAGCCGCGCTTTGACGTCGACTACGGCATCGAGGGCGCCGACATCGGCTACAAGTGGGACCTGCGCCAGCACCTCGTCCCGCTCTTTCCCTTCGGCTTCGGGCTATCCTACACGCGCTTCGCCGAGACGGGCCTCGAGGTGAAGGCCGACGGCGATCGGATCGTCGCCGCGCTCGACGTCGAGAATGTTGGCTCGCGCGAGGGGACCGACACGCCGCAGATCTACGTCGAGAGCGAGGACCACCGATTCGTCCGGCGCCTCGCCGGCTTCGCGCGCGTGACGCTCGCACCGGGCGAGCACCGCCGGGTGACGATGACCGTCGATCCGCGTCTCGTCGCCGGTTTCGACGAGGCGGCCCACCGCTGGGCGATCGCGCCCGGACGCTACCTCGTTTCCGCTAGGACAGACGCGCTCGCCGAGGGGCCCGAGGCCGCCGTCACGCTCGCCGCGACGAGCCTGCCGCCTTAGCCGCGGCGGCGCTTTCCGCCACCGCCGATTGCTGTATGACGAGCCGATTACAGACCGCGAAAAAGAGTGGCGCGATGAGCAAGCTGACGGGCATTTTCGGGTCTCTGCTGGGCGGCGGTCGCGAGGCCGCGCCGAAGGCACCCGATGACGGCGCCGGGGCCAAGCCGGTGACCAAGTCCGTGCCGGTCGCCGACCTGCCGAAACCCGCGACCGACGATCTCGCCAACTGGCATCTCGCCGCGCGCATCGCGCTCTCGGCCGCGCTGTTCGGCGTCGGTGTCTATATGCTGTCGAACTACCTGCGCGCGCTCGTCTGGGCCGCGGTGCTGGCGATCGCGCTGTGGCCGCTGTTCGAGCGCGCGGCGGCGAAGGTCGGTCCGCGTCTGCGCGGCGAGATCCTGCCGCTGCTCTTCACGCTCGCGGTCGCGCTGATCTTCGTCGTGCCGTTCGCGGTGCTCGGTGTCGAGGCGGTGAGCGAGGCGCACAATGTGCTCGACTACGGCAAGCAGGCGGAAGCCAACGGCATCCCGGTGCCGGATGCGGTCAACAAGCTGCCCGAGAAGGTCGCGCAGCCCGTCACGAAATGGTGGAACGACAATCTCGCGCATTCCGGCTGGGCCAAGGATCTTGCAGAGAAGGTCGACACGACATCGAACCGCGAGCTTGGCCGCAACGTCGGCCGCGACGCGGTCCACCGCGTCGTCCTGTTCGGCTTTGCGCTGCTCGCGCTGTTCTTCCTGTTCAAGGAAGGCCACAGCGTCGTCGAGCAATCGCGCAGCGCCTCGCAGCGCCTGTTCGGCCCGCGCGGCGAGCGGATCGGGCGGCAGGTCGTCTCGTCGATCCACGGCACCGTCAATGGCCTGGTGCTTGTCGGGCTCGGCGAGGGTGTCGTGCTGGGGATCGTCTATTTCTTCGCCGGCGTCCCGCACGCGATCCTGTTCGGCGCCTTCACCGCCGTCGCGGCGATGATCCCTTTCGCGGCAGCGATCGCGATCGTCCTCGCCGCGCTCGCCGTTCTCGCCGCGGGCAAGACAGTGGCGGCGATCGTCATCCTCGGCGCCGGCTTCCTCACGACGTTCGTGGCCGACCATTTCGTGCGCCCGTCGCTGATCGGCGGCACGACGCGGCTGCCGTTCATCTGGGTGCTGCTCGGCATCCTCGGCGGCGTCGAGACCTTCGGCCTGCTCGGCCTCTTCGTCGGACCCGCCGTGATGGCCGCGCTGATCCTGCTCTGGCGCGAAGTCGCGGGGGAGGAGGCGGAGGCGTGAGCGTTCCTTCTCCCGCTTGCGGGAGAAGGTGGACGAAGTCGGGTCGGATGAGGGGAGGTGCCGCTTGGGCGACGCCGGGACGAGAGGCGACTTGGCCCCTCATACGACCCCGCCTCGCGGGGCCACCTGATCGACGGCGTTCTTTGTAGTCGGCGCCCCATCGCCGCGAAAGGTGTGCTTGACGATCGCTGCGGTGAACGTAGCGTCGCAGCGCCAACTAGAAGCCGCCGTGCCCGCCGCCGCCGTGCCCGCCGCCGCCGTGCCCGCCGCCGCCGTGCCCGCCGCCGCCGTGCCGCCGAAGCCGCCATCACCGGACCATTGTGATCCACCCGATGTCGGGTCTCCGGCCGAGCCGGTCGGTGGTGCGAACCAGAATCGGCGCCCGGGCTTTTGAGGCCAAAACGCCCACGCGAGGGCCGCCGTCAAGAGGGCGGTGCCGGCGACGAGACCGATCAAAATGTCCAGCCATTGCGGCATCGGTCCGACCTCCGCAGTCCAGACGATCGCATGGTATGCGGGGCTTGGCGACCTGAAAGAGGCGGCTCGGTCCCTCATCCGACCCCGCTTCGCGGGGCCACCTTCTCCCGCAAGCGGGAGAAGGACGAGCGCCTCAACTATTCCGCCGCCGCGCGGTGCGGCCGTAGTTGCACCGGCTCGCGCGCTTCGCCTGCCTGACGCCCCCGCGAATGATCACGCGCGACGAGCGTGTAGACCGCCGGCGTGACGAACAGCGTGAACATCGTCCCGATCGACATGCCGAAGGCGATGACGATGCCGATCGCGAAGCGGCTGCGCGCGCCGGCGCCTTCCGCGATCATCAAGGGGACCATCGCGACGACCATCGCGGCGGTGGTCATGAGGATCGGTCGAAGGCGGACAGCGGCCGCCTGCTCGATCGCGGCGCGCCGCCCGAGCCCTTCCTCCTGCAGCCGGTTGGCGAACTCGACCATCAGGATGCCGTGCTTGGAGATGAGGCCGATCAGCGTGACGAGGCCGATCTCGGAATAGATGTTGAGGCTGGCCATGCCCATGACGCCGAGCGCGTTCAACGGCAGCAGCGCGCCGAACATCGAGGTCGGCAGCGCGATCAGGATGATGAAGGGATCGCGGAAGCTCTCGAACTGCGCGGCGAGCACGAGGTAGATCACGATCAGCGCGAAGACGAACGTGTAGAGGAGCGTGTTGCCCTCCTGCACGAACTGCCGGCTCTCGCCCTGGTAGTCGATCGTGAAGCCCTCCGGCATCACCTGCTTGGCTTGCTCCTGCAGGAAGGCGAGCGCCTCGCCGATCGTATGGCCGGGGAAGGGCACGCCTTGCAGAGTCGCCGAGTTGAGCTGCTGGAAGCTCGGCAGGCTGTTCGGCTGCACCGTCGGCGTCACGCTGGCGACGGCCGACAACGGCACGAGATCGCCGGCTGCCGTGCGCAGCTGGTAGCGCATCAGCCAGTCCGGCACCAAACGATTGTCGCGTGGCACCTGCGGGATCACCTCGTAGGAGCGGCCGTAGAGGTTGAAGCGGTTGACGTAATTGCCACCGAGGAAGGTCGCGAGCGAGGAGCCGATCTCCTGCATCGAGAGGCCGAGGCGGTTGGCCTTGGCGTTGTCGATCTTGATCTCGAGCTGCGGCGTGTCGAACTTGAGATCGGAATCCGAGAAGATGAACAGACCGCTCTTCTGCGCGGCCGTCTCGATCTTCGCCATCGTCGCGGCGATGTCCTTGTAGTCGCCGATCGAGCGCAGCACGAACTGGACCGGCGGCCCGCCCGTCGAGCCGGGCAGGGCAGGCGGCGCGAAGCCGATGACCTTGGCGCCGGTGATCTGGTCGAACTTCGGCGAGATCGCCTGCAGCACGTCCTTCTGGCTGCGCGTCCGGTCGGCCCAGTTCTTCAAGATGATGCCGCCGAAGCCGGACGTGACGCCCTGGTAGCCGTTGATCGCAAACAGATGATCGAACTCCGGCAGCTCGGCAGAGAACTTCGAGAGCTGCGCGGTCGAGCGCTCGATGTAGTCGAGGTTGCCGTATTGCGGTGCCTTGATGAGCGCGAAGATGACGCCCTGATCTTCTTCCGGCGCCAGCTCGCGCGGCGTCGTCACGAACATGATCGCGGTCAGAGCGAGTACGCCGACGAGGATGAGGAGCGTCAGCGCGCGGAAGTTCAGCGAGCGCACGAGCACGCGCGAATAGATGCGGCGGAAGAAGTCGAACACGCGGTCGAGCACGCGCGCGAAGGAGAACGTGCCCTCCGGCGGCGGCGGCCGCAGCAGCTTCGAGCACATCATCGGCGACAGCGTCAGCGCGATGACGCCCGAGACGACGACGGAGCCCGCGAGCGCGAAGGCGAACTCGCGGAACAGCGCGCCGGTAAGTCCGGAGACGAAACCGATCGGCGCGTAGACGGCGGCGAGCGTGATCGTCATCGACACCACCGGGCCGGTGATCTCGCGGGCGCCCTGGATCGAAGCGTCGTAAGGTGTCAGTCCTTCTTCGATGTGCCGGTAGATGTTTTCCACCACCACGATCGCGTCGTCGACGACGAGGCCGATCGCCAGCACCATGGCGAGCAGGGTGAGCAGGTTGATCGAATAGCCGAGCGCGAGCAGCGCGATCATCACGCCGACGAGCGACAGCGGGATGGTGACGATCGGGATCAGCGTCGAACGCAGGTTGCCGAGGAAGAGGAAGATCACGGCGACGACGATGAGCGCCGCCTCGGCCAGAGTCTTCTCGACCTCGGAAATGGAGGCGCGGATGAACTTCGTCGCGTCGTAGCCGATCGCCGCAGTCATGCCCGTCGGCAGATCCGATTGGATCGCCGGAAATTCCTTGCGGACCGCGGTGATGACCTCGAGCGGGTTCGCCGTCGGCGTCGCGTTGACGCCGATGAACACGGCCTTCTCGCCGTCGAACACGGAGGACGAATCGACTGATTCCGGTCCGAGCTCGGTCGTCGCGATGTCGCCGATGCGGATCAGCGCGTCGCCACGGTTGGCGACGACGAGTTGCGCGAACGCCTTCGCCGAATCGAGCGAGGTCTGCGCGTCGATGGACGTTTGCGTGAAGTCGCCCTTCACCTGGCCGGCGGCCGAGGTGAAGTTGTTGCGCGCCAGTGCGGCCGAGACGTCGCCGGCGGTGATGCCGCGCGCGGCCATCTTCATCGGGTCGAGCCAGATGCGCATCGCGAAGGTCTGGCCGCCGAGGATGTCCGCCGAGGCGACGCCGTCGATCGTCTGCAGGCGCGGCTGCACGACTCTCGTGAGGTAGTCGGTGATCTGCGGCGGCGTCAGCACCTTCGAGTTGAACGAAAGATACATCAGCGCGGTCGAATCGCCGGTCTTCTTGACGACGACAGGGTCCTGCGATTCGCGCGGCAGCTGGTATTTGACCTGATTGATCTTCGACAGCACGTCGGCCACCGCGCGGTCGGCGTTGGCGTTGAGGCGAAGGTTCAGCGTGATCGTCGATACGTTCTGCTGCGAGTTCGAGACCAGCGTGTCGATGCCCTCCGAGGAGGACACGGCTTGGGCGATCGGCGTCGTGATGAAGCCCTTGATGAGGTCCGCGTTGGCGCCGGGATAGGTCGTCGTGATGGTGATCGAGGTCGATTCGAGCTCGGGATATTGCCGAATCTGCAGCTTCGAGAAGGCGCCGAGCCCGACGAGCAGGATCATCAGGCTGACGACGGAGGCCAGCACCGGACGGCGGATGAAGAGGTCGGTGAACGAGCGCTGCACGCGCCTATTCCTTCGGCCGGACGTCGGGTGGCACCAGCTGCGCCTTGGGATCGATCACCACCGAGGCGCCGTTCAACAGCTTGATCTGGCCTTCGGCGACGACGGTCTCGCCCGCCTTCACGCCGTCGAGGATCGCGACCTCGCCCTCGCGCGTGTCGCCGGTGCGCACGAAGCGGCGCGTCGCGACAAGGACCTGCTTGCCCGGGTCACTCGCCGGCGCCGCCTGGGCGCTGCCGGCCTGCGGCGCGTCGACCTTGGGCTTCAGCACGAAGACGCTGTCCCCGTAGAGCGAGAACGTCACCGCCGTGCGCGGCACCACGACCGTCGCGCGTGGCGCGCCGGCCTCCACCTCGACATTGGCGAACATGCCGGGCAGCAGGCGCTTGTCGTGGTTGTCGAAGATCGCGCGCACCATGACGCTGCGGCTCTCGGCGGCGACGCGCGCGTCGATGATGTGGATCTTCCCCTTGAAGACCTCGTCGGGGTAGGCGTCGACTTTCACGTCGACCGGCTCGCCGTCCTTCAGCTTTGCCAGCGCCTGCTCGGGCATCGGGAAGTCGACGTAGATCGGGTCGAGCTGCTGCAGCGTGATGAGGCTCATGCCGGCGGACGCATACTGGCCGACGTCCACCTTGCGGATGCCGAGCAGGCCGGCGAAGGGGGCGAGCAGCGTCTTCTGCGCGATCGTCGCCTTGATGCGCTGCACGGCGGCCGCCGCCTGGTCGCGGGCCGCCTGCGAGGTGTCGAGGTTCGCCTTCGAGGTGTTGCCGCCGCCGATCAGCATCTTCTGGCGCTGCAGCTGCACCTCCATGTTGGTCAGCGTCGCCGTGTAGCTCGCGAGGTCGGCCCGCTCGACATTGGTGTCGAGGTCGAACAGCGGCGCGCCCTTGGCGACGTCCTGGCCGGAGCCGATGTGCACGGTCGTGACGATGCCGCCGAGCTGCGAGGAGACGTCGATTCCCTGGTAGGCGCGCGCCGAGCCGATCGCGGTCAGGACCGGCGTCCATTGGACCTCCTCCGCCTTGGCGGCAGCGACGGTGGTCGCCGGAGGCGTCATCTTGGCGATGAAGCCCTTGATCATGTCGGGCTTCGTCACCGTCTGGAAATGGTAGAGCCCGCCCGACAGCCCAACCAGCGCCACGAGCACGAGCATGAAAAGGAAGATGCGAAAAACGCGCTTCATGGTTGCCGATCGCCGTCCCGCGGAACCGTACCGCGTGGTCTCACTATCGCGTGAAATGGGCGGCAAATATGTCGCCGACGGCTCGGGGGTGCGGCGCCCGGGGGCCACGGCACGAAAAATCCCGCCGGACAGGTCCGGCGGGCTCGAAATCTCGCTTTTAGGGGGCGGCTAGCGCTTGACGGCGTCCGCGACCTTGCGGCCCGCGTCCTTCACGTCGCCGACGGATTCGCGCGCGGCACCTGCAGCCTTGTCGGCCTTGCCCTCGGCCTGGAGCTTCTCGTTGCCCGTCAGCTTGCCGGCCGCGTCCTTGATCGCGCCTTCCGCCTTCTGGGCCGCACCTTTCATGTGCTCTTTATCCACGTTCCTCTCCTTGCGAGCTTGACGCTCTGATGAGCCAACGGGCGGGCCCCGTTCGGGTTCCGGCGGCCAGCTACGGCCACAGTCGCATGGTTTTGGAGGGCCTCTCCGGGCGGTCGCGTTGACGGAGCCGACCTCAACTGGTCTATCTCGCGCGCCCGCGGAGGGCAGGAGAGCCGAGAGGCAGGAGAGCCGAGAGTTTGCAAGCGAGCTTGAAGAGTGGGTTGGGGTTCGTCGCGCCGCTGGAGCGCGCATGGCACTATCGCGAGCTGATTCGCGCGGTCGTG
Source organism: Beijerinckiaceae bacterium (assembly GCA_965277735.1). Lineage (GTDB taxonomy): Bacteria > Pseudomonadota > Alphaproteobacteria > Rhizobiales > Beijerinckiaceae > RH-AL1. The sequence continues at coordinate 28,318 of CBDIDO010000002.1, read as the reverse complement.
CGGCGCGAGCTCGCTTCACGCTTCCGCGGGTCGATCCTCGGCTGGATGTGGGCGGTGTTCGGCCCGCTGGTCATGCTGAGCGCCTACACGATCATCTTCTCGAGCGCTGTCGGCGTGCCCCCATCGGCCAAGGCCGGCGGCGTCGGCAGCTACGCGCTCTCGATCTTCACCGGTCTCATTATCTTCAACCTGTTCTCCGAACTCGCCTACCGCTCCCCGGGCCTCCTGCACGAGCACGTCCACTTCATCAAGAAGTCGATCTTCCCGTCCGAGACGCTCGCCTGGACGGCCTCGATCCGCGCGCTGACCTACGCCGGCATCTCGTTCGTCGTGCTGCTCCTCTTCGCGATCGTCCGCCTGCATGGGCTGCCGTGGACGGTCATCCTGCTGCCCTTCATCATCATCCCGATGCACCTGTTCCTGCTCGGGGCATGCTGGTTCCTGATGGCGCTCGGCTCTTTCACCCGCGACGTCGCGCATCTCATGATCTCGGTCGTGCCCGTCCTGATGTTCGCGACGCCGATCTTCTACTCGATCGACGACGTGCCGCCCGGGGTGCGCTTCGTCATCCACCTCAACCTCATCGGCAATTACGTGGAGATGGTCCGCGACACGCTGATCCACGGCCGCTTGCCGAACCCGTACCTGTACCTGGGGACCGTGCTTGTCTCGCTCGTCGTCTTCCGCTTCGGCTATCGATTTTTCCAGCGCTACAAGGCCATCTTCGTCGATGTCATCTGAGCAGGTTTACGCGGAGCATCCGGTCGAAGCGGAACGGCTCGCGGCGGCACCGCCAGCCAAAACGGTGATCCGCTGCGAAGGGATCGGCAAGGCCTTCCAGCTCTACATGCGCCGGAACGACCAGCTGAAGCAGACGCTGTTCGGCGCGTTCGGCCACAAGTACTACAAGGAGCATTGGGTGCTCCGCGACGTCTCGTTCGAGGTCGCGAAGGGCGAATGCGTCGGCATCATCGGCCGCAACGGCGCCGGCAAGACGACGTTGCTCCAGATCCTCTGCGGCATCACCGCCCAGACGCACGGCACCTCGACGATGAACGGCCGTCTGGCGCCGATCTTGGCGCTCGGCGCCGGCTTCGATCTCGATCTCACCGGCCGCGAGAATGCCCTGATCGGCGGCGCCATCCTCGGGTTGAAAAAATCCGAGATCGTCGCGCGGATGGATTCGATCGCGGAGTTCTGCGACATCGGCGACTTCTTCTACCAGCCGCTGCGCATGTACTCGTCAGGCATGCTGGCGCGCCTCGCCTTCTCGGTCTGCGCGCACGCCAGCGCGGACATCCTCATCGTCGACGAGGCGCTGTCCGTCGGCGACGCCGCTTTCGGCGCCAAGTGCGACGCCTTCATCAAGAACTTCGCCAAGCACGGGACGATCCTGGTCGTCTCGCACGACCTCGCGACGCTCGAGGCGCTCTGCGACCGGCTGATCTGGATCGACGACGGCACCGTGCGCGCGATCGGCACCCCGGCCGAGCTGATCCCGGAGTACCGGCTCGTGATGGAGCATCTCGGGCCGTAGTGCCGCGGCGCTAGCCGAGCTTCCTGTTGTGCAGCCGTCGCTCCCAGTCGAGCGCCTGCTGGACGATCGACTGGACGTCGTCGGCGAAGCGCGGCTCCCAGCCGAGCTTGGCCCGCACGCGGTCGGCGCCGGCGACGAGCGAGGCCGGATCGCCCGCGCGGCGCCCGGCGATGCGGACGGGGAAGTCGACGCCCGACACTTTCTTCACCACGTCGACGATCTCGAGCACCGACAACCCGCGTCCGTAGCCGCAGTTACAGGTGATGCTGTCTCCCCCCGCACGCAGGTGCTTGAGCGCCTGCATGTGGGCGTCGATGAGGTCGGACACCTGGATGTAGTCGCGCACACACGAGCCGTCCGGCGTCGCGTAATCGGTGCCAAAGACGTCCATGCCGTTGCGGTGGCCGAGCGCGGCCTGCACGGCGATCTTGATGAGATGGGTGGCGTTCGGAGTCGTCTGGCCCCAGCGCCCCTTCGGATCGGCGCCGGCGACATTGAAATAGCGCAGCACGACGGCCTTCAAGTCGTGCGCCTTCAGGGTGTCCTGCAGCATCCACTCGACCATCAGCTTAGAGCGGCCGTAGGGGTTGATCGGCGCCTTTTCGATGTCCTCGATCACCGGGCTCACGGGCGGCTCGCCGTAGACGGCGGCGGTCGACGAGAAGATGAAGTGCTTCACGCCGCCCTTGACGACGCATTCGATCAGCGAGCGCGCCTTGGCGGTGTTGTTGAGGTAGTAGCCGAGCGGGTCGGTGACCGATTCCGGCACGACGATCTTCGCCGCGAAATGCGCGACCGCGTCGACCGCGTGCTCGCGGATGACCTTCTCGACAAGCTCGGAATCGCCGAAGTCGCCCTCGACGAAGGTGGCCTCGTCCGGGACGCCCCAACGGAAGCCGGTCGACAGGTTGTCGAGCACGACGACCGTCTCGCCCGCGTCGAGCAGGGCGAGCACCATGTGCCCGCCGATATAGCCGGCGCCGCCGGTCACCAGAACGCTCATCTCGGCCACCTATACAGAAGTGGCGGCCAACCTGGCAGCCGCAGGTTGATAAAGAGCGAAGCCACCGCACCCTGCCGGCTGCACACGGGACGCCATGATCGCCGCCGACCCCGCCATGCTCGCGCTGCTCTTTGCCGTCGCCCTCTGCGCCGGCGCGCTCGACGCGATCGCCGGCGGCGGGGCGCTGCTCACGATCCCGGCGCTACTCCTCGCCGGGCTCGATCCCGTCGTCGCGATCGCCACGAGCAAGGCGCAGTCGAGCTTCGGCAATGCATCGGCCTGCATCTATTTCGCGCGGCGCGGCTTCTACGGCTGGCGGCGCGGCCTTGCCATCGCGCTCGTCGCCGCGAGCTTCGGGGCGCTCGGCGCGCTGCTCGTGACGCACGTGCCGCGCCGCGTGCTGGTCGCCGCGGTGCCGCTCGTGTTGATCGGCGTCGCGCTCTATTTCGCCTTCGGCCATCGCCCGAGCGAGGGGGAGCGCCGCGCACGACTGTCGTTCCCGCTGTTCGTCGCGCTCGTGATCCCGCCGCTGGCGCTCTACGACGGCGTGTTCGGCCCCGGCACCGGCATGTTCATGATGATCGCCTTCGTGGCGCTGAACGGCCGTCACCTCGTCGACGCCAACGCGCAGACCAAGCTCTCCAACACCTCGAGCAACCTCGGCGCCTTCCTGAGCTTCCTCGTCAGCGGCCACATCGAATGGCGCATCGCCGCCGTGATGATCGTCGGCGCGATCGCCGGTGCCCAGCTCGGTTCGCGCCTCGCGCTGCGTCACGGTGCGACGCTGATCCGCCCCGTGGTGGTGGTGTTCTGCTGCGTGCTGGCCGTGAAGCTGCTCGCCGATCCGGCGAACCCGCTGCGGCTGTGGGTGACGAAGGTCTTCGGTGGATGAGCAATCCTAGCTGTCAAATTGTAGAGCTTGGTAAAAGCCGCGGCCAAGCGAAAGAAGTGAGACTTCGTCAGCGTAAGTCTCGTCATTGGCGACGCTGTTATCCGGCCAGGATTTTCGCAGCACTTGAATAGCTGCGGCACGACCGCCGCGCCGGTCGGCCAAACGGATCAGTTCGTCGAAGCACAGCGGACTTCCAATGGTGCCGAAGCTCTGGGAGCGGACAATGGTATCTTGGCAAGTCGCATCGCGGCAGGCGTAGGCTGGATCGAAGGTTTGAGCCAATCTCCATCCAACCCGGGGGCGTCGCCAGCGTCGCCATGACGGCAAGACGGATGGGCCGCATCCTAGTTCAAAGCGCGCTTGCCCACGATCACGCCCACGATCGCTTCTATGACCGACAAGATGATCAACGCGATCATGCCGATCAAGCCGAGAAAGAAGCTATCCAAACCATCGATGCCGGGAGCGAAGACGAGCGCAAGGATCAGGAAAACGGGCAACGGCGCGGAGATGGAGAGAAGGGCGCGAGCACGCGTTGACAGCGATCGGGTCCGAGGCATCGGCTCGTCTCCCTCACGCCGCCGCTGGCGCGGCAACGCAAGCATCGAGGCCGCCGAAGCGGCGCGCGCGGCCGCGGAACGCGGTGACGGCGGCGTCCAGCGCGGCGCCGTCGAAATCCGGCCACATGAGCTCGGAGAACATCAGCTCGGCGTAGGCGCAGTCCCACAGCAGGAAGTCGGAGAGCCGCTGCTCGCCGCCGGTGCGGATGAGCAGGTCGACGTCGGGCGCCGCGCCGCAGAGCGCGCGGGCGAATTTCTCGCGCGTCAGCGTGAGGCCGCAGCGGGCGGCGGCCATCACGATCGCGTCGCGGCCGGAATAGTCGAGCGCGATGCGCAGATGCAGCTTGTTGCCAGCGGTGGTGACGGCCTCCGCGCGCTCGATCGCCACGATGAGTCCGTCTGCGAGACGATCCCGCCGGCCGATCACCTCGAGCCGCACGCCGGCGTCGGCGAGACGCCGCGTCTCGCGCGCGAGATAGGTCGACAGCAACACCATCAGCGCATCGATCTCGACAGCCGGCCGGCGCCAGTTGTCGGCGGAGAAGGCGAAGACGGTGAGCGTGCCGACGCCGGCCGCCGGCGCCGCCTCGATCGTGCGCCGCAGCGCCTGCGCGCCGGCCTCGTGCCCCGCTGTCCGCGGCCGGCCGCGCCGCTGCGCCCAGCGCCCGTTGCCGTCCATGATGATCGCGACATGCAGCCCGTCGCATTTTAACAAACTACTCTGCATCACAAAGTCTCCTGGCAAAAAAGGATCAGGCCGGCTTGAGCCGGGGCATCGCGCCCGTCTCGCGGACCTCGTGCGCGTCGCGCACGATGGCTTCGAGCACGTCGAGATAGTCGAGGAAGTGGCGGCGCCCCTTCTCGGTCAGCTTGCACAGGGTCAGCGGCCGTTTGGCCTCGAACCCTTTGGTGATCGCGACGAAGCCGGCCTCCTCCAGAGTCTGAAGGTGGCGGCTGAGGTTGCCGTCGGTGAGGCCGCACAGGCTCTTCAGGTCGGCGAAGGCGAGGCCCTTGGGGTGGCGCGCGAGCGACGTCATGACGCCGAGCCGCGCCTTCTCGTGGATCACACGGTCGAGCCCATCGTAGGCGAAGCGGCCGGGATCGGCGGCCACATCGTCACGCCGGGCCATGGTCGCCCCTCAAACCGATGTACAGCACAAGCGCGAGACCGAGCTGCCCGAGCGTGAACGGAACGCCCATCATCGCGGGCGTCGGCGCATGCGCGGCGGCGGCGAACCTCAGCGTGGCGAGCCCGGCGACGACGTAGAACGCCGCCACGAGGGCGACGGCACGCGGCAGGGTGCGGCTCGCCGCGAACAGGCCGAGCCCGACGAGCACCTGCCACAGGCCCGGCAGCATCCAGAGCGCACCCGGCTCGACGCGCGCCAGCACGAGAAGCAGCAACATCCCGGCACCGGCGGCCGGCAGGAAGTCGGCGACGGCGGTCGCGATCATCGCGTCGGCGAGGCGCGAATGGTAGCGCCGCGAGCGCGTTACCAGCTCGGCGCCGGCGATGCCGGCCGCGACGAAGGCGGTGGCAACCCAAGTCGCGAGATAGGCGACGATGCCGGCCTCGGCGAAGAGCAGGCCCTGCACGATCGCAACCGCCGCGGCGAGCAAGCCTGTCGCCGCCATCGCCGCTGGCCCGAGGCCACGGTGCAGCTCGCCGCGCGCGAGCTGCGTGCGGATGGCGGCGATATCGGCGAGGGCGCGATCGATCTCGGGCATGGCGTCACCAGCAAACTCTGCAATGCAAAGTAATCTGGATCAGAGAATCAGGCAAGATGTTTCTGTGACAAGGTTCGTCGCGACGAGCCGGCCGAGGCCGATGAAGCCGATGGGATCGGATGCCGTGAGCTTTTCCTTGGTCTCTGGCCTGGGAACAAGCCGGCCGACATCCTGTTTCCATCGCAAAGATCTCATCAGGCCTGCAGCGAGCGCATTGCCCATGTCCGATTGCCCGATGTCCAAGCGCCACATCTTCTCCGCCGTCGCTGGCAGCGGCGAACATTACTGCTTCGCGGACGTCGACGACGTCGATTACATCGATTGGGCGTTCACGGCGGACCACACGCTGATCATGCACGATACTGTGTCCGAGACGCGATGGTGGACGGGCTTCGCCAACGCCTGCATCGTTTCGCTCTGTCGCTACAAGTACCCCGGCCGCGACCGGACCATCGTGATCGGACTCGCCGACGACGGCTACGTCTGGTTCATCGGCAAGGAGGAGGGCTTCGTCGAGAAAATCCCAGAGGCGGGACTGCACGCCGACGATTCCGAAGGGTTCGGCGCGATGTCGCGCATCCGCCAGATCGGCCATCACCTCTATGCCGTCGGCGACGGCGGGCAGGTTTACCAGCGCTCGATCGCCGGTGCCTGGCGCCACGTCGACGACGGTCTCCTTCTGCCGGTGCGGACCGACGAGCGACTGTCACTCGTGGACATCGACGGCGATGGCGACGATCGTCTCTTCGTCGTCGGCGACAAAGGTGCCGTGCGCTGGTGGGACGGCGTCGCCTGGCACGCGATCGAGGTGCCGTCGACGACCTACCTCAAAGCCGTCCTCGTCGAGAGCGCGGAGCGCGTGTGGATCTGCGGCTGGGCCGGCACCTTGCTGCTCGGCAACGAGCGCGATGGGTTCGACGAGCTGGAGACCGGTACGGACGACAGCTTCCTGTCGATGACGATGCACGACGGCATGCTCTATCTCGGTACCGGGCAGGGCGTGAGCGTCTACGACGGGCGCCGCGTCACGCCGATCGAGACGGGGCTCGTGCCCGCGCTCGCCAATGGCCACATCGTCGACGCGGTCGACGGCGTGCTCTGGTCTTTCGGCTACAGCGACATTGCGCGCTTCGACGGCGCCGCATGGACGCGCTTCCCGGTCGAGCCGCCGGCCGGCGTGCGCCCGGTGCGCGAGCACGCGCCGCCGAAGCCCCGCCCGGCCCGCGCCGAACCGCCGACGAAGGCCGAGCTGTTCGCCGACGAGATCGCCGACCGGGTCAATTGCTTCGGCATCGGCGCGTGGCTCGACAAGCTGTCGGCGCTGGCCGGCGTGCCAATCCAGGCCCCCGAAGATCCGAAGGAGCGCAAAACCATCGCGCTCGAGCCGCTCGGCCTCGAGGTCACGCTGCGCCGGCATGACGACCCCGCCCACGTGCGCGCCGATCAGGTGGTGCTCGACATCGCCACGTTCGACGTCGCCGAGGCCGTGCTGCCGTTCGGTCTCGATGCGGCGACGCTCACTCTGGAGACGGCGAAGGCGATGCTCTCGCACGACACGGCCGGCGGCCGCTCGGTCGATATCAAGAACGGCAATCTCGACGTGACCTATTTCCTGGAGGATGCCCGCTTCGTCGTGCTCGGCTTCGCGCCCTCGCTGGTCGGCCTCACCAAATGCATGGTCCGACGCCTCGGCGGCGAGGTGGATCATCGCGACATCGATCGCCTGTTCGGCAGGGCTCGGCTGGGGGTGCAGGGTCACGGCGAGGAGGAGGGCGAGTGAGCCCTTACGCTCCGACCCCGCGCCGGCCCTCGTAGAGCCAGGCCGTCAGCACGCTGCCCAGCAGCACGAGCAACCCGAGGAAGCCGACCGCGAGCGGCGAGAAGCCGATGCCCTTCACCTCGCTGGCGCCGGTCTTGCGGATCGCGGTGTAGTCGGAGCCGCCGTAGAGCGGGCTGTCGCGCATCTCGAGCACGCGCGGCATCGTCACCGCGCCGTCCGTGCCGTCGGCGATGCGGCGCACGGTGCCGCCGGTCGCATCGGTGAGCGGGCGCAGCTTTTCGGTGGTCGAGACGACCTCCTGGAATTCGCGCGGGTTCTCCGGGCCGACGTTGGCGAGGATCGAGAGGTCGCCGTCCTGCACCTTGTAGAGGCCGAGCTCCTTGGCCTCGATCGCGCCGCTCCACAAGCCGGGCTCGCCGGCCGTCAGCTTGACGGTCTGCGTCTTGCCGGAAGGCAGGGTGATCGTCGCCGGCGGGACCGTATCCTTCAGGCTCTGGCGGGTGATCGTGAAGGTCTTGCCGTCGACGGATGCGCGCAGCGCCTCCTCCTCGAGCTCGGGCTCCTTCATCAGCCAGTGCGCGAGGCGTCGCAGCAGATCGAGATAGGGGCCGCCGCCCTCGTAGCCGCGCGCCCACAGCCACATCTGGTCGGACAGCAGCTCGGCGACGCGGCCCTTGCCCTCGCGCGACAGCACGAGGATCGGCTTTTGCTCGGCGCCGTCCATCACGGCGGTGCCGCGCATGACGCTCGCGGAAATCTGCCGGAACCACGGGCTCCAGGCCGGCGGATTCTGATCTGCGCCGACGAGGCCGCGCGTCACCGGATGCTTCTTGCCGTCGGCGGTGACGCCGGCACGGAAGCCTTCCTCGACCAGCGTGCCGTCGGGCCGCGCCGGGGCGATGCGGCCGATCGGCGAGAAGAAGATGCCCTCGCTCTTGGCGAAGTCGGGACCAGCCGCCAGCATCAAGGCGCCCCCCTCGCGGACGTAGCGCACGATATTGTCGAGATAGACTGGCGGCAGCACGCTCTGGTTCGAGTAGCGGTCGAAGATGATCAGGTCGAAGTCCTTGATCTTGCGACCGAACAAATCCGCCGTCGGGAAGGCGATCAGCGACAGCTCGTTGATCGGCGTGCCGTCCTGCTTCTCCGGCGGGCGCAGGATCGTGAAGTGCACGAGATCGACGTTGGCGTCGGACTTCAGCAGGTTGCGCCACATGCGCTCGCCCTGGTGCGGCTCGCCGGAGACGAGCAGCACCTTCAGCTTGTCGCGCACGCCGTCGATCGTCACGACGGCCTTGTTGTTGATCGTCGTCAGCTCGTTCGGCAGCGCCGCAACCTCGAGCTCGATGACGTTGTTGCCGCCGTGCTCGATCTTCACCGGCACGCGGATCGTCTCGCCGACATTGGCCTCGACGCGGGCGACCTGGTTGCCGTCGCGGCGCACGTCGAGCGTCACCGGCTCGCCGCGATTGTCGGTGTCGAGCACCTTGAGCGCGATCGTCTGGTCCTTGCCCACGATGCCGAAACGCGGCGCCTCGACGAGCTCGATGCGGCGGTCGCGCTCGCCCTCGTGACCGGTGATCAGCGCGTGCAGCGGCGCTTTGAATCCGAGCGCGGCGGCGCTGGCGGGGATGTCGTGGACGACGCCGTCGGTCACCATGAACACGCCGGCGACCTGCTCGGCCGGCACGTCGGCGAGGCCGGCGTTCAGCGCCGAGAAGAGCTGCGTGCCGTCGTTGGCGCCGGCGTCCTGCCCGGCCTCGATCGTGCGGATATCGACGTTGCCGAGCGCCTTGAGCCGCCTGGTAAGCTCGGCGACGGCGGCATCGGTCTGCTTCATCCGCTCGCCGATCGTCTGCGAGCCAGAGCGATCGACGACGATGGCGACGACCTCCTTCAGCGGCGTGCGGTTCTCGCGCACCAGCGAGGGGTCGAAGAGCGCGAGCAGCACGAGCGCGAGGCCGATCGCGCGCAGCCAGACCGCGCGCTGGCGCAGCACGAGGCCCAGCGCGACGATCGCAACGCCGCCGACCGCCAGCACGAGGAGCGTCGGCAGGGGCAGCAGCGGCGAGAGCGCGAGGGAGTAATTCGTCATCTGCCACGACCCTTAGCGGCTTTTGCGGCGTTCGTAAGGGGACCATAGGGCGCGGAAGATCGGCGGCAGCTCAGGCGTCGGCGAGATATTGCTGCAGGTAGGCCCGCATCGCGTCGGCCAGCGCGCGGTTCTGTGCGGCACGGGTCATCGGGTCGGGCGGGGCAGGGGCCGCGACGGCCTCCGGGCCCCAGATCGCCTCGATCAGCGCCTCTGTTTCGTGCCGGCGTTCGTCGTGCAATTCCATGCGCGAACCCTGGCAGGGATCGTGCCGATTGCGTGACTCTACGTTGAATGTAGCGTGGACAACCGCGCGTGAGTTCGAGCGGTCGTCGTAAGCCGCGAACGAGGACAACGTTGAATCACGGCCGCCGCAAATAAAACTTGGCTCCATTTGCGCTGGGGGCAAAGCAAAGCCGGATTCGAGGTTGCGCTTGACATCGATCATCTTGGCGTTCACGGATTGATGTACCTACGGTGCCACATTTCGGCCACCATGGACGCCAAGGGTCGCGTATCGAATGGGCCTGTCCGGGTGCGCGGTGATGTCGGCGTGATTGATCCGCGGCTGCCTTTCCCCCGAGGCGTCCGGACCGCCTGCCTGACCGTCGTCCCCCGCGGCGGTCGCGACAAGACGCGTGAGACCGACATGCCGAACATCGCCTTGGTCGACGACGACCGCAATATTCTGACTTCCGTGTCGATCGCCCTCGAAGGCGAGGGCTATCGCGTCCAGACCTATACCGACGGGTCGATGGCACTCGATGGTCTTAAGACTAATCCGCCGGACCTCGCGATCTTCGACATCAAGATGCCGCGCATGGACGGAATGGAGCTGCTGCGCCGCCTGCGCCAGAAGTCCGACGTGCCGGTCATCTTCCTCACCTCGAAGGACGAGGAGATCGACGAGCTGTTCGGCCTCAAGATGGGCGCCGACGACTACATCAGGAAGCCGTTCTCGCAGCGCCTGCTCGTCGAGCGGGTCAAGGCGATCCTGCGTCGCGCCAATCCCAAGGAAGCCGCCGCGCAGAAGGAATCCGAGGCCAAGATCCTCGAGCGCGGTCTCCTCAAGATGGACCCCGAGCGCCACACCTGCACCTGGAAGAACGACCCGGTCACGCTGACCGTGACCGAGTTCCTGATCCTGCAGGCGCTGGCGACGCGGCCCGGCGTGGTCAAGAGCCGCAACGCGCTGATGGATGCGGCCTACGACGACCAAGTCTATGTCGACGATCGCACGATCGACAGCCACATCAAGCGCCTGCGCAAGAAGTTCAAGGCCGTTGACGACGACTTCGAGATGATCGAGACCCTTTACGGTGTCGGTTACCGCTTCAAGGAATAGCCCACGGACGCGGCGTCCCGCCGCCAAGGCCGTGATGTGACGATCCCTGACTTGACAACACCGGCGCACGAGACCGCCAAGCCCGTCGTCTGGACCGTCGCTCAGCGCCGGGCCCGACGCGTCCGGCGTGGCCTCGGCCGGCGCGGCCGAGCGGTGACGCGTGCGCTGTCGGCGCGCTTCGCCTCCTCGCTCACCCGCCGCATCGTCTTCCTCAATCTCGGCGGCCTCGTCGCGCTGGCGGTGGCGTTTCTCTACGTCAACCAGTTCCGCGAGGGCCTGATCGACGCGCGGGTGCAGAGCCTGCAGACGCAGGGCGAGATCATCGCCGCGGCGATCTCGGCCTCCGCCAGCGTCGACACCGACACGATCACCGTCGATCCCGAAAAGCTCCTGCAGCAAGGGTCGAACCAGCCCGCCCCGAACCAGCCCGCGAAGACGGGCGAGGACAACCCGTCGCTCGAGTTCTCCATCAATCCCGAGCGTGTGGGACCTGTGCTGCGCCGGCTCGTCATGCCGACGCGCACGCGCGCGCGCATCTTCGACCGCGACGGCTACCTGCTGCTCGATTCCCGATCGTTGTCGAGCCGGCGCGACTCGCTCAACCGCGCCGAGCAGCCGGCGCCCGCGAGCCCGCAGAACGACGAGTCGCTGACGCTGATCGAGCGCGGCTGGAACGCGGTGAAGGGCCGCTTCGGCCATCGCGAAGTGCCGCCGTCGGAGGAGTTCGCCGGGCGCAACGGCAAGAATTTCCCCGAGGTCGCCGCCGCGCTCGACGGCGACGTGCAGAGCGTCGTGCGGGTCGATGCGCGCGGCTACACCAACATTTCGGTGGCGGTGCCGATCCAGCGCGGCCAGGCGGTGAAGGGCGTGCTCCTGCTCTCGACGCTGGGCGGCGACATCGATTCGATCATCGCCTCGGAGCGCTGGGCGATCGTGCGCATCTTCCTGGTCGCGGCGGCGATCATGTTCCTGCTGTCGCTGCTGCTTGCCGGCACGATCGCCGAGCCGATGCGCAAGCTTGCCGAGGCGTCCGACCGCGTCCGCCGCGGTACCAAGTCGCGTCAGGAGATCCCCGACTTCACGATGCGCTCCGACGAGATCGGCCATCTCTCCGGCTCGCTGCGCGACATGACGAAGGCGCTCTACAACCGCATCGAGGCGATCGAGCGCTTCGCCGCCGATGTGGCACACGAGCTGAAGAACCCGCTGACCTCGCTGCGCAGCGCCGTCGAGACGCTGCCGATCGCCAAGACCGAGAACTCGCGCGAGCGCCTGCTGGCGATCATCCAGCACGACGTGAAGCGGCTCGACCGGCTGATCAGCGACATCTCGGATGCCTCGCGGCTCGATGCCGAGCTGGCGCGCGCCGACAATTACGACGTCCAGCTCGTGCAGATCCTCGAGGCGGTGGTGGCGGTCGCCAACGGCATCGGCAAGAACGCGGTGCGCGTGCGCCTCGTCGTCGCGCCGCTCGGGCGCGAGGACGGCGACCCGACGCCCTACAACGTGATGGGCTACGATTCGCGCCTCGGACAGGTGTTCAACAACCTCATCGACAATGCCCGCTCCTTCTCCGAGGAGAACGGCAGCGTGCGCGTCGACATGCGGCCGAAGGTCGGCGGCTCGAATCCGCCGCGGCGCGGCTACGAGGTCGTCATCGACGACGACGGGCCGGGCATCCCCGCCGACGCGTTCGAGCGGATTTTCGAGCGCTTCTACACCGACCGGCCGAATCAGGGTTTCGGCCAGAACTCTGGGCTCGGCCTGTCGATCTCGCGCCAGATCGTCGAGGCGCATGGCGGCAAGATCGTCGCGGAGAACCGGACGCGACCGGCCGGCGAGGGCGAGGAAGAGGACGCGGTGCTCGGCGCCCGTTTCACCGTCTGGCTGCCCGCCGCCTGCGATGGCCGCTGAGCCGACCAGGTCCCTTGCGATCCATGCGACCGCGGTGGCGGTCGGCGACAGGGCGCTGCTCATTCGCGGCGCCTCGCGCGCCGGCAAGAGCCGGCTGGCGCTCGCCCTCATCGCCCGCACAACGCTTGCGCTGCCGATCCGCCTGATCGGCGATGATCGCATCGAGCTGCATCGCGTCGCGGGCGCCCTCGTGGCGCGCCCGCATCCGCGCATCGCGGGGTTCATCGAGCGCCGCGGTCTTGGCCTCGTCGCGATGCCCTGGGTCGCCGAGGCCCGAGTCGGCGGGATCGTCGATCTCCGTCATTACGGGGTCTCGCTTCACGAGCCCAGGAATGACGAGCTGTTGGATACGGAAGTGCACCGTCTCGTCCTCGATCGCGGGTGCGAGACAGAGCGCGCAGACCGCGTGCTCGCCTGGTGGGCAGGGCTGACCGCGACATGGGCACCACACTCCCTGGCGAAAGCGGTCGACGCGCGTCTCGCGTGCGCAAAAGATTAGAATTGGTAAGATAAACGCGGTTCATATATACCCGCCCGCTCTGAGCTAGCGGTCGCGTGGAGAGGCGTCGGACAATGACCGACGAGAGGTCGAGCAACTGCGTAGCGGTGACGCCGCAATGATCGGCATGGTCCTCGTGACGCACGGCGAGTTGGCGACGCAGTTTCGCGCCGCGCTCGAGCACGTCGTCGGGCCGCAGCAGCAGGTCGCGACGATTTCGATCGGCCCCGAGGACGACATCGAGCGTCGCCGCGGCGATATCATCGACGCCGTGAACAAGGTCGACAGCGGCGCCGGCGTCGTGCTGCTCACCGACATGTTCGGCGGCACACCGTCCAATCTCGCGATCTCGGTGATGAACGGCGCCCACGTCGAGGTCGTCGCCGGCATCAACCTGCCGATGCTGATCAAGCTCGCATCCGTACGCGACGCCGCGAGCCTCGAGCAGGCCGTGATCCAGGCCCAGGACGCCGGCCGCAAGTACATCTACGTCGCGAGCCGCGTGCTCGCGGGCAAATGAGCGATACGGCGACGCCAGACGCCGGTGGGGCGCTCACCCGAGAGATCGAGATCGTCAATCGCAAGGGCCTGCACGCGCGCGCCACGGCCAAGTTCGTGCAATGCGTCGAGGCCTACGATGCGATCGTCACCGTGACGCGCAACGAAGAGACGGTCGGCGGCACCTCGATCATGGGCATCCTGACCCTGGGCGCCGGCATCGGCACGACGATCCTCGTGTCAGCCGAAGGGCCGCAAGCGCGCGAGGTGCTCGACGCGATCACGGCCCTGGTTGCTCATCGGTTCGGCGAGGACGAGTAAAGCTCAGTCGCGCTTCTTCTCATCCTTGTCGTGGCCGCCGTCGCCGGGCTGCGTCGCGGCGGGCGGATCGCTCGCCGGAAAGCTCTCGTCGAGGCCCTCGTCGAGCTCGGCCTCCTGCCGCTTCGCCTTGTCGGCGTCCTTGTCCTTGACCTTCTCGTCCATGTCCGACCTCCGTGTCGGCCGGCCAACCGGCGGCGACGCGGAGCGTTCCCGGATGCGTCAGTAGCGGCCCGCAGCCGACGGATCGCCCGCTGCGCCGCGCTGCTGCGGCGCGAAGCCCGGTTCGGGCGCGGGGTCCCGCGAATCAGGGGGCGGCGGCGCGCCTGCAGGCGAAGGAGGCTGGATTTCCGGCGGCGGGCGTTGGGTGCGCTCCTGCTCCGCCCTGTCGCGGTCCGCTTTCTCCTGCGCCGCCTTCTCCTGGGCGGCCTTGGCCGCGGCCTCGCGGCGCGCCTTGGCGCGGGCCTCCGCCCCGCGGGCGTCGGCCTCTGTCTTCGCCTTGTCCTGCGCCCGCCGGCGCTCGGACTGGAGCCGGGCGTTGAAGAAGGCGCGCTCGCGGATATCGAGCTCGTAGACCTCGATGCGCGCCGTCTCGCGCGCCAGCGCACGCGCCGCAACCGCGTTGATGAATGTGCTGACGTCGATGCTGCGTGTCGGCGCGCGCGGCGGCCCGTTCCAGGCGACGACGAGCGACGGCGGCGCGCCGCTCCAGCCCTCCGGAAGCGTCTGCAGGGTCTCCGTGACGCGCAGGGCCAGGCTCGGCTGGCGCAGGTCGAGCGAGCCGTCGACCCCGCTCGTGACCGTGGTCGGCGCGTCCGCGTGCGCGTCTTTTGGCGTCGCCGACAGCGTGCCGCCGGCGAGCGACAGGTCGAAGCGGCGCGTACCGAGCGCCAGCGGCGCCTTGGCCGCGTCGGCATAGGCGCGCGCGACCGTGTCGGCGTCGACGGTGAGCTCGTCGCCCTCGACCTCGGCGAAGAGCTTGGGCAGCGCGCTCGGATCGGCCTGCGCGACGCTTAGGTCGGCAAAGGTCGCCTCGCCGGAGCCCGCGAGGCTCGACACGAGGCTGAAGGCCGAGGTGCCGCTGCCGGCGAGGTCGAGCTTGCCGGAGAGCTTGGCCCCGGCCGCGGGCAGGTCGAACGCCACGCTATCGAGGCCGATCGTCGCCTCCAGCCCGGCGCGCGGCCCGTCGCGGCGCAGGCTCGCCGTACCGGTCAGGCGGCCACCGTCGAGCGCGGCGGCGATAGTCTTCAGGGTGACGACGCCGGGTGCGACACCGAGATCGAACGAGGCACCGGTCGCCTCGAGGCCGTCGGCGAGGTGGAGCGAGCCCGCCTCGATCTGCAGCGCCGCCCGCGGCGGGTCGGCCAGCCCGCTGCCGAAGGCGAGCGTCGACCAGACGCTCTGCGTGGCCGCCGGCTGCTCCGGGCCGAGCGCGAGGGCGAAGACGCTCGACAGCGACGCCTTGTCGAGCTTGAGCGCGCCCGTGAGGGCTGGGGCGTCGGCGCCCTCGGGCGCAAAGCGCAGCGTGCCCGTTGCCCGCGTCCCGGCGATCTCGGCCTCGAGGTCGGTGAGGCCGAGCCCGGCAAGGCCTGTGGCCAGCGCCCCTGTTGCCTTGGCGGGCAGCGTGCCTGTCATGTCGGGGAACGCCAGCGCGGTGGTGCGCAGCAGCGGCGAGATGTCCGGCGAGGCGAACGTCACGGAGCCGGAGCCGCCGCGCGGCGCGGCGAGCAGGTTGAACTTGCCGTCGACCTCGAGGGTCGTCTTGCCGAGCGCGGCCGCGATCTTGGTGTCGAGCGGCGCATCCGCCTTGCCGTAGGCGTCCAGCGTGATCTTGCTGGCGCCGAGCTGGTCGGTCGGCAGCGTCGCGACGCCGAGCTGCTGCAGCAGGGCGGTCCCTTCCGGGGCCTCGGCCAAAGCCGACAGCGCGACCTTGTTGCCGGCATCGGTGTCCGGCGTGAGGGCCCCGTGCAGGCGGGTCGCGCCGAGCGTGCCGTCGAGCGTGGCGCCGGTCGCCGCCAGGGCCCCGGCACTGTTCGCGGCCCAGGTCGCGTCGAGCTTGAGCTTCGCCGGCGCCAGGGCCGGCGCGCGCGCGGCGAACGCGTCGGCGAGATCGCCCGCCGCCACCTGCTTCGCCAGGCGGGCCGCGGCGTCGAGCTTCTGCGCGTCGACGTCGAGCGACAGATGTGCGGCGCGCGGGTCGAGCGTGCCCTGCGCCGCGATGCGGGCGCCGCCGAGATTGTCCGCCGAAAACGAGTCCAGGGCGAAATGGCGGCCCGTCTTCGTCAACGCGAGGCGGATCGGGCCTGTCGCAAGCGCGCCCTGGCCGGCCTCGGCGATCTGCAGCGTCTTCGCGTCGAGATGGAGGTCGAAGTCGAGGCCTCGTCCCGGGCGGCGCCAGGCGGCGATGTCCGGCAGGGTGTCGAGGTAGAGCGTGGGCGATGTCAGCGCGGCGGTGAGCTTCGGCGTGCCGGTCTCGGGTGCATCGAGGTGCGCCGCTCCCGTCAGATGCGAGCGCCCGACGGCCAGCACCACGTTGCTCGCATCGACCTGGCCGGCAGAGACCTTGATGTCGGCCTTCGCCGACAGATCGCGCGCCGGCAGGTCGCGTGGCTTGACCGGCAGTCTTGGATCGATCGTCGCGAGCCATGCCGCCGTTCGCGACGGGTTCTGGGCGGAAAACGCGGCCTTGCCGGCAAAGCCCGCTTCCGACAGCGCGCCGTCGATGGCGAGATGGGAGCCGCCGGGACCGTCGCCTTTCAGCGCCAACGGCTCGGGGCCGGCGCCGCCGACGGCCACGTGCGCGGCGAGGCCGGATAGCGTCTCGCCGGCCCAGGTCGCGGTGTCGACCGTCGCGTCGATCTTGGCCGGGATCGGCGGCGTGGCGGCGAGGATCGCATGCTCGATCGTCGCCAGTGGCGGCAATTGCGGGGGCGGGGGCGGCTTGCTCGGGTCGGTCGGCGCGCCCGAGAGCCGGTCGAGGTCCAGCGTCTCGGCGGAGAGATCGAGATCGATATGCGGCGTCTCGCCGAGGTCGGCCGAGCCGGAGGCGGCCAGCGTCAGCCCCTTGTCCTCGCCGCCCAGTCGCAGCTCGCCGCCGTCGAACTGCGCCCGGCGCGGGTCGGCCTTGAGCGGGCCGCTCAGCGTCCAGGCCACCGCCGCTCCGGCGCTCTGGTCGAGCTTGCCGGACACGACGACGCGCCCGTCGAAGCTCTGACGGATGTTCGAGCGGCCGGCGGAGGACAGCGCCAGCGTGCCATCGAGGTCGAGCGCGGCGTGCTCGGGATTGCCGGCCACGACCAGCCGCACGTGGGCGCGCCCGTCGTGCGCCGCCGCGGTCGACAGCCGGAAGCTCGTGGGATGGCCGACCGGACCCTCCGTGCCGGCGACCTTGAACGGGCCGGACAGCGAGGCGGCGTCGGCCTCGAGGTCCAGGTTCTCCAGGGCGAACGTGCGCCCCGACAGCGGATCGGCGATCGCCAGCGTGCCGCCGGTGACGGCGATGTGGTCGAGCGAGACGTCGGCGTGGAAGGCGGCCGCATCCGGCAACGACGGCAGCGTGCGGTCCTGCGCGAGCGTGACGCGGATCGTCGGCTCGACGAGGCGCGCCTGCGTCACGTCGATCTCGCCGTGCAGCAACGGCGTCGTCGAAAGCTCGAGGTCGAGATGGTGGATCGACAGCCGCACCGGCGACTCGTCGTCGCCGATCACCGTCTGGCCGAGCACGAGATAGGGGGTCGGCAGCAGCTTGACGTCGATCGCGCCGCCGATCGTCACCTTCTGCCCGAGCACTTCCGACAGCCGCGCCTCGATGAAGGCGCGCTGGCCGTTCCAGTCGATGAGGTAGGGCGCGACCAGCACCGTCGTCAGAGCGACGATGATGACGATGGCCAGGCCGGTGAGAAGCTCGCGCAAGAAGGGACTTCACGTTGCGGGGGCACTGCTGCCTTCCTTGCACTGCGCGCGTACGAATTCAAATGTCGGGGGCCGCCTAATCCCTTCTGTCGGTGGTTCAATTCCGCCCCGGGGCGCCAATGGCACAGTACAAGGCAGGAGAAGGGGTGGGCTGCGGCGTTCGCGTGGTCGACTTTGCACTCCCCCGGCCCCACATTCGCCTCATGATTCGCAGTTTGTTCCCACATGCCTAGGCCAGCCGAGGCGCCAGCGCCTTTTGACGACGACGACCTCGGCCCGCGCCCCGGCGGGATTGCCGATCGCGCCCGGGCGCGTCCGGCGCCGCGCTATCTCGACGGGCTGAACCCCGAGCAGCGCGAGGCGGTCGAGGTGCTTGACGGCCCGGTGCTGGTGCTGGCCGGCGCCGGCACCGGCAAGACACGCGTGCTGACGACCCGCATCGCCCACGTGCTGGCCTCCGGCAAGGCGCGGGCGTGGGAGATCCTCGCCGTCACCTTCACCAACAAGGCGGCGCGCGAGATGAAGGAGCGCGTGGCGCTGCTCGCCGGCCCCGTCGCCGAGGGCATGCCCTGGCTCGGCACGTTCCACGCGATCTCGACCAAGATTTTGCGCCGCCACGCCGAGCTCGTCGGGCTGAAGTCGGGCTTCACGATCCTCGATACAGACGACCAGATCCGCCTGCTCAAGCAGGTGATCCAGGCCGAGGATATCGACGACAAGCGCTGGCCGGCGCGTGCGCTCGCGCACCAGATCGATGCCTGGAAGAACCGCGGGCTGGCGCCGAAGGACGTGCCCGCCTCTGACGCCATGGCCTTCGCCAACGGCAAGGGCCGCGATTGCTACGCGCAGTACCAGGAGCGCCTGAAAATTCTCAACGCGGCAGATTTCGGCGATCTGCTGCTGGAATGCGTGCGGCTGTTCCGCGAAAACCCCGACATCCTGGCCGAGTACCAGAAGCGCTTCCGCTTCATGCTGGTCGACGAGTACCAGGACACCAACACGATCCAATACCTGTGGCTGCGCCTGCTGGCGCAGGGCCGCGACGAGGGACGCCAGAACCTCTGCTGCGTCGGCGACGACGACCAGTCGATCTACGGCTGGCGCGGCGCCGAGGTCGACAACATCCTGCGCTTCGACAAGGACTTTCCAGGCGCAAAAGTGATCCGTTTGGAGCGCAACTATCGCTCGACCGGGCACATCCTGGCGACCGCCGCGCATCTCATCGCGCGCAACGACGGGCGCCTCGGCAAGACGCTGTTCACCGACGGCGAGGACGGCGAGAAGCCGACCGTGACCGGCGTGTGGGATTCGGAGGAAGAGGCGCGCACGATCGGCGAGACGATCGAGCAGCTGCAGCACAAGAAGCACTCGCTGGAAGAGATCGCGATCCTCTGCCGCGCCTCGTTCCAGATGCGCGAGTTCGAGGAGCGCTTCATCACGCTGGGGCTGCCCTACCGCGTGATCGGCGGCCCGCGCTTCTACGAGCGCGCCGAGATCCGCGATGCGCTCGCCTACCTGCGCTGCGTCGCGCAGCCGCAGGACGACCTCGCTTTCGAGCGCATCTTCAACACGCCCAAGCGCGGCCTCGGCGACGCGACGCTGCAGCTGCTGCACGATCACGCGCGGCGCGAGCGCATCCCGCTGATGTCGTCCGCGCGGCTGATGGTCGAGACCGAGGAGCTGAAGCCGAAGCAGCGTCAGACGCTGCGCGCGCTGCTCGAGGATTTTGCGCGCTGGGCATCGCTGATCGACCAGAAGCCGCAGGGCCAGCTCGCCGAGCTGATCCTGGAGGAATCCGGCTACACCGAGATGTGGCAGAAGGATCGCACGGCCGAGGCGGCGGGGCGGCTCGAGAACCTGAAGGAGCTCGTCCGCGCGATGGACGAGTTTCCCGACCTCGCGGCCTTCCTCGAGCATATCTCGCTCGTCATGGAGGCGGCGGATGCCGGCGGCGGCGAGAAGGTCTCGGTGATGACGCTGCACGCCGCCAAGGGCCTCGAGTTCGAGACCGTATTCCTGCCGGGCTGGGAAGAAGGTTTGTTCCCCCACCAGCGCTCCCTCGACGAGAACGGCCGCGCCGGGCTCGAGGAGGAGCGCCGGCTCGCCTATGTCGGCATCACGCGGGCCAAGCGCCGGGCGAAGATTTTCTTTGCCACCAACCGCCGCATCCACGGCCTGTGGCAGACGACGATCCCGTCGCGCTTTCTCGACGAGCTGCCGGAGCGCAACGTCGAGGTCGTCGAGGCGGCCTCAAGCAACGCCTACGGCGGCTACGCGCAGTCGCGCTTCGCAAACATGGACCAGTTCGTCTCGCCCTACGCGACGCCTGGCTGGCAGCGCGCACAGCAGCGCGGCACGGGCGCGTCGGCGCCGGGCAAGGGCTACAAGGCCGAGAAGGCGCGGCGCGGGCCGCTGCAGATCGAGGGCGAGCTCGTCGCCAAGTCGACGGTGGCCTCGGGCTTCGCCAAGGGCATGCGCGTGTTCCACCAGAAGTTCGGCAACGGCACCGTGGCCGGCGTCGACGGCAACAAGCTCACCGTCGATTTCGACAAGGCCGGGCGGAAGATGGTGCTGGAGAGCTTCATCCAGGCGGGTTGACGCTAGCGCGCCAACAGCTGCTCGAGAGCCGCGAGGAAGCGCTGCCAGCCGTATTGGGCGCCCTGGAAGGCCTGTTCCTGGTCCGCTTTAAAACCGGCCTGCTCCATGCGCAGATGCGTTCCCGCGCTGGTCGACGAGAGCGTCCAGGTGACGACGCTCTCGAGCCCCATCGCGTTCCAGGTGTAGGACAGCATTCTGTCGGGCTCGAAGGCCAGGACCTGGCAGTCGACCGAGCCCCAGTCTCCGCTGAACTTGAAGCCGTGATCTACGGCAAGCTGGAAATCGTTTTTCATCAACCATTCCGCCAGCAGATGCGGCTGCGTCAGCGCGCGCCAGATCTTCTCCGGCGGATAGGCGATTTCTCGTTCGACGACCACCGATCGCGTTTGGTTCGATCCAACATTCATTGGTCCATCCTCTTCAGCAGGTCTTCGAGCCCGTCGAGCCGCGTCTCCCAGAACTCGGTCATCCGGCCTGTCCAATCGACGAGCGGTGCCAAGGCTTCGCGTTGCGCGCTGTAATGCGTGCGCCGGCCCTCGGGACGATCGTGGACGAGGCCGGCCTGCTTCAGGATGCCCAGATGCTTCGAGACGGCCGGCTGGCTGATGCCCGCCCGCGCGGTCAGCGCCCCGACCGTCTGTTCCCCTTCGCGGCACAGCCGCTCGAAGAGGGCGCGCCGCGTGGGATCGGCGAGGGCGTTGAACAGCAGGTCGTGGGTGTCCGACATCGGCGATCGATAGCTCAGCGGTTATCGATCGACTAATAACTCATGGGTTATGAATATGTCAATCAGGCCGTTACTGCCCCGGCTGCTTGTCCTGCATCTTCGAGCCCTCGCCGGGCGCCTGCGGCGTGCCGGCCGGCGGGGGCGGGCTCGCGGGGTTCGGCGCCTCGGGGTAGGGCGCGATGCCGAGGTCCTCGAGCGCGAGGGCGGCATCGGGCTTTTTGTCGAAAGCCGCCTGCAGGTTGTGGGTGACGAAGGCCTGCGCCTCGGCCGCCTTCTGGACCGCCGCGCCCATGCCGAAGAAATCGTGGGTGACGCCGGGATAGTCGAGCATCTCGACCGGCACCGTCGCGCGCTTCAGCTTGCCGCCGAGCCGCTCGCCGTCGGAGCGCAGCGGGTCGTCCTCGGCGGTCACGATGGTCGTCGGCGGCAGATCGTCGACGTTGCCTTTGCCGACGATGTCGATGCGCGGATCGAACTTCGTCTCGGGCGTCGGCAGGTAGAGGCGGAACGCCCAATCGACCGCCTTCTTGTTCCACGGCCGCGCCGTCGAATCCTCGACCCACGAGTTCGTCTTGAGGTCGATGCCGGAGGCCGGCGTGATCAGCACCAGCGCCTTGGCCTTCGGCAGCTTGTCGTCGCGCGCCGTCATCGCGGTATCGATCGCGAGCTGCGCGCCCGCGCCTTCGCCGGCGAGCGCGATCTTGTCGGGATCGCCACCGAAGCTCGCGGCGTTGGCGAGCACCCATTTGTAGGCGGCGAGCGCGTCCTCGGTCGCGGCCGGGAACTTGTGCTCCGGCGCCAGCCGGTAGTCGGGTGCCACCACGACGAAATCGCCGCCGCCGGCGATCGCGCGCGAGGAGGCGTCCGTCGAGGCCTCGTTCTCCAGCGTGAAGCCGCCGCCGTGGTAGAAGATCACCACGGGCCGCGACTTGTCGCTCGCGCCACCTTGCGGCGTGTAGACCCGCGCCTTCAGCGCGCCGTCGGGGCCCGGGTAGGTGATGTCCTTGGTGTCGATCTTGTAGGTATCGAGCGACTTGCCCTCGTCCTTCAGCAGGCTCGCGGCGGCCTCGATCGGCGTCGGCTGCCGCCGCGCGTCCTCGGGCGACAGCTCCTCGAACGGCTTCGGCTTCAGCTCACGCCAGCGGTCGAGCACGTGCTTCATGTCGATGTCGACGCCGGCCGCCGGGTCGCCCAGGAAGGTCGCGAGGATCTGGTCGAAGCGGTCCTTCCAGGTGGCCTTGCCACCGGCCTGGGCCGCCATCGGCGCGAGCACCAGAAGCGCGGCGGCGAAGGCCGCGGACGATCGGGCGGCGAGCGAGACGTGTTTGTGGGTCATGGGAACGCCTGGCGTTGGGACGCGCCAGTCTTTCCACAGAGCGGCGCCCTTCGTCCAGGCCGCGCCGACCCTGGATCAGGCGTGCTGTGGCTCGGGCGCGCGGACGCGCATCGCCGGCATGCCCATGGCCGGCATGAGATGCCCGCCGGCGACCCATTGGCGCAGGAAGGCGGACAGCCAGCGCGCCACATTGCCGTCGTGCGCGTACCAATCCTGGAAATGGCGGTCGCGCGGGCAGGCGTTCGGGGCGGTCATCTTCTCGGCCGCGAGCGTCGTCCAGCGGCACATCATGCTGTAGGTGACCTCGGGGTGGAACTGCAGGCCGTAGGCGTTGCGCCCGTAGACGAAGGCCTGCGCCTCGAAGTCGTCGCCCTCAGCGAGCAGCGTGGCACCGGCGGGCAGGTCGAACCCCTCGCGGTGCCATTGATAGACCTTGCTCGGGAACAGCGGCCACGCCGCCTGGCCCTGCGCCGTCGCGCGGATCGGGTAATAGCCGATCTCGACCTTGCCGTCGGGATGCGGCGCGACGCGGTGGCCGAGGTGGCGCGTGAGCATCTGCGCGCCTAGGCAGACGCCGAGGAACGGCTTGCCGGCGGCGAGCGGCACGCCGATCCATTCGATCTCCTGGCGGACGTAATCGTGCTCGTCGTTGGCGCTCATCGGGCCGCCGAAGATGATCGCACCATCATGGCCGTCCATCGAGTGGGGCAGGGCGTCGCCGCAGGCGGGGCGGCGGATGTCGAGCCGGTAACCCTGCTCCTGCAGAAGGCGGCCGATGCGGCCCGGGTTCGAGCGCTCCTGATGCAGGATCACCAGGATCCGGCGGGTGCGGGCCTTGAAGTCTCGCGCCGCGGGAAGGTCGGCGGACAAGTCTGCATCGTCAAAGCTCAGCCGGCTGTCGGTCAGCACCGGATCGATCTCCTCTGTCGCGCCCGTCGCTCAGTTGACGATTGCGATGGTTAAGAGCTCGTGAATACTAGTGTGATTCGAGGCAAAGATCGGGCCGCCGAGCCCTCAGACAAGGCCATTCGCTCAGGTTTCCGAGACGGCGGTGCGAAAACGCGACGCTCGGCCCCTCACGCCTCGACCAGCCCCCGCTTCTTCAGCAGCGCCTCCGGCGACGGCGCGCGGCCACGGAAGGCCGCGTAGGCGGCGTCCGGTGCCACCTTGTTGCCGGCCGCATAGACGTGGTCCCGCAGGCGTTTGGCCGTTGCGGGATCGAAGATGTCGCCGGCCTCCTCGAAGGCGTCGAACCCGTCGGCGTCGAGCACCTCGGACCACATGTACGAGTAGTAGGCCGAAGAATAGCCGTCGCCGGAGAAGACATGCGCGAAATGCGGGGTGCGGTGGCGCATCGTGATGCCGCGCGGCATGCCGAGCTTCGCGAGCGTCGCGCCTTCGAAGGCGACGACGTCCTCGACCGGCGCGTCGCCGGCGTGCAGGTCGAGATCGACCAGCGCGGAAGCCGTGTATTCCACCGAGGCGAAGCCCTGGTTGAAGTTGCGCGCCGCGAGCAGCCGCTCCAGCAGTGCCTCCGGCATCGGCGCGCCTGTGTCCTTGTGCACGGCAAAGCGGCGCAGCAGCTCCGGCTTCTCGAGCCAATGCTCATAGAGTTGCGAGGGGAACTCGACGAAGTCGCGCGCGACGCTGGTGCCTGAGAGCAGCGGGTAGGTGACGTCGGACAGCATGCCGTGCAGGCCATGGCCGAACTCGTGAAACAGCGTGCGTGCGTCGTCGAACGAGAGCAGCGCCGCCTCGCCCTTGCGGGCCTTGGCGAAGTTCATGACGTTGACGACGATCGGCAGCACGGTGCCGTCGATGCGCTTCTGGTCGCGGAAGCCCGACATCCAGGCGCCGCTGCGCTTCGAGGCGCGGGCGAAATAATCGCCGATGAAGAGGGCGATCGGCGTGCCGCTCGAATCCTTCACCGCCCAGGCGCGGGCGTCGGGATGATAGAGCGCAATGTCGGTGCGCGGCGCGAAGCTGACCCCAAACAGCTTGCCGGCCGTGAAGAACGCCGCCTCGATCATCTTCTCGAGCTGGAAGTACGGCTTGATCTCGCCCTCGTCGAGATCGAAGGCGGCCTTGCGCCGCTTCTCGGCGAGGTAGCGCCAGTCCCACGGCTCGACGGGCGCGTTGGCGCCTTCGGCCGCGGCCAGCGCCTGCAGCTCGGCTTCCTCGCGGTTCGCGCGGGCCTTGGCCGGCTCCCACACGGAGGTGAGAAGCTTGCGCGCGTTGTCCGGCGTCCGCGCCATGGAATCGGCGAGACGGAAGGCGGCGAAGGACTCGTAGCCGAGCAGGCGGGCACGCTCGGTCCGCAGCGCGATGGTCTCGGCGGCGATCGCGCGATTGTCGGTCGCCCCACCATTCTCGCCGCGCATCGTCCACGCCTTGAAGGCGCGCTCGCGCAGGTCGCGGCGGCTTGAGAAGGTGAGGAACGGCTCGACCGACGAGCGCGACAGCGTGATCACATACCTGCCGGGATGGCCGCGCTCCTCGGCGGTCGCGGCCGCGGCATCGACCAGCGCCCTCGGCAGGCCAGCGAGATCGCCGGCGTCGTCGAGCACCATCTCCCAGCGCTTCTCGTCGGCAAGAAGGTTCTGCGAGAAGCTCGTGCCGAGCGTCGCCAGACGCTCGGAGATCGCCGCAAGCCGATCTTTCCTGTCCTGCGGCAGGCCGCCGCCGGCGCGAGAGAAGATCGTGTGGTAGCGCTCGAGCACGCGCGCCTGCTCGCCCTCGAGGCCGAGTGTATCGCGGCGCGTCCACAGATCGTCGATGCGCGCGAAAAGCGCGGCGTTGAGATAGATCGCCGACGAATGGCGCGACAGGACCGGCGCCATCTCGCGCTCGATCTCCTCCAGCGCATCGTTGGTGTCGGCGCCGGTGAGATTGAAGAAGATCGAGCAGACGCGATCGAGCGCGTCGCCGGAGCGCTCCAGAGCGGCGATCGTGTTCTCGAAGGTGGCCTTATCGCGATTGTCGGCGATGGCCTCGATCTCCGCGACGTTCTGCGCGAGCGAGACCTCGAAGGCCGGCTTGAAATGCGCGGGCGCGACTTCGGCGAACGGCGGCGCCTCGAAAGGGCCGGTCCAGGTCGCGAGAAGCGGGTTCGAAGAGGTCATGCGGCATCCGTGTCAAAAGGGTTTGGGCCAACCCACGACTGGCCAACCTACGATTGGCCAACTTACGACTGGCAGTGCGTCGAAGGAAGGCAGGCGCGTCTGGCGACAGATGGCCGTGACAGATCACTTGCGCAATCCGGTCCGAACCGCTATGTAGGCCACAGACGAGCAGAGCGACCGCGGATGAACCGGCGCCTTTCACCTCGTCAATCCTGACCCCGTCGATCGTGTCGCTTGCCTCTCAGGGCCTCGGAGCGACTTAACCGACCGCTCAGCACGCGCGGCGCGGGTCAGCCATTTCTCTTCGCGAGTTTCCTCGGGCGTCGCATCGACGTAGAACCAAACCATGGATCTGCGTTTCTGCGTCGCGCCGATGATGGACTGGACCGACCGGCACTGCCGGGCGTTCCATCGCATCCTGTCGCGCCGCGCACGCCTCTACACCGAGATGGTGACGACCGGCGCCGTGCTACACGGCGACCGGGAGCGCCTGCTCGGCTTCGATGCCGCGGAGCATCCGGTCGCGGTGCAGCTCGGCGGCAATGATCCGCGCGACCTCGCAGCGTCGGCGCGCATCTGCGCCGATCTTGGCTACGACGAGATCAACCTCAACGTTGGCTGCCCCTCCGATCGCGTGCAAAACGGCGCGTTCGGCGCCTGCCTGATGCGCGAGCCGGCGCGGGTTGCCGACTGCGTCGCGGCGATGAAGGCCGCCGTGCCGGTGCCGGTGACGGTGAAATGCCGGCTCGGCGTCGACGACCAGGGCCCGGACGCGCTCGACCATCTCGCGGACGCTGTCCTTGCCGCTGGCGCCGACGCGCTCGTCGTCCACGCGCGCAAGGCCTGGCTTCAGGGGCTGTCGCCGCGCGAGAACCGCAACGTGCCGCCGCTCGACTACGACGCCGTCTATGCGCTGAAGCGTCGCCTCCCGGAGGTGCCGATCGCGCTCAACGGCGGCCTCGTCGCGTTCGATGCGATCGAGACGGTTCTGGGCCATGTCGACGGCGTCATGATCGGACGTGCCGCCTACGGCGATCCCGCGCTGCTGCTCGAGGTCGACGCGCGGCTCTACGGCGAGACCGCGCCGGTGCCGACTCGGTTCGAGGCGCTCGACGCCTATCTTCCTTATATCGCCGCCCGGCTCGCCGAGGGTGTGCCGCTGCACGCGATGACGCGCCACATGCTCGGCCTGTTCAACACCTGGCCGGGCGCGCGCACGTGGCGCCGCCATCTCTCTGTCGAAGGCGTGAAGGCCGGGGCCGGGCTCGAAGTCGTGCGCGAAGCCGCGGCGCATGTCCGCGCCCCGAGCGAGTCCGCGCCGGAGCTGCAGGCCGTCGCCTGACGCTCAGCCGCGCTTTGCCTCGGCCACCATCTCGCGCAGGTCGCCGATGCGCTCGCGGTGCTCGTCCATGTCCTTGAGGGCATGCTTGAGGCTTCCGCGCGCATCGGCCTCGTCGGACGCACGCAGCAGCAGGCTTGGCGTGATGCCATGGATGCTCGCAAACAGCGCGGTCGCAGTGCAGGCCTCGCTCCGGTTCATATAGAACGCGTAGGCGTCGCGCGCGGCGTCCGCGTCCTCGACGGAGGCCACCCGGACCAGCTTGCGGAACGCGATCTGGAACAGGCCGAAGCCGAGCAGGACGGCGGTGAAGTCGGTCAGCAGCTCGTCGAAATCGGGATCGCTCGGCGGCTCGCGATTGGCGCCGAGGTCGAGCACGGCGTGCGACACCTCGTGCGCCAGCACTGCCACCAGATCGATCGGGCGCTTCAGCAGTTCGACGTCGTAGCTGATCTCGCTGAGATGGCCGCTGTAGGTGCCCGACGCCGTCGAGCGCCATTGCGGCCGATAGCGGTTGCCGGTGTCGGCGAAGCGGCTCGCCTCGTCATCGGGCACGAGGCTGATGCGCAGATCCGACAGACCCGTGTGGCGCAGCACCTGATCGAGCATGTGCTCGGCAAGCGCATGGCCTTCGAGCCCATCCGGCGGGAACATCTTTTCCGAGGTCGGGATCAGCTGCGCGGCGGCGAAGGCGCGGCGCCGCGCGTGCGCGACGAGCAGCCATTCGGCGTGATCGAGCATCCATTCAGCCATCTCGGGCTCGACGAGCGGCTTGCGCGGAAACGGCCACATGCTGCCCTCGAAACGAGATGGGCGAAGGAAGAACGATGCTGACGCTAGGCTTTTGCCTGCAGAGCGGCAAGCAAGCGGCTGGCGTAAGCCCTCGCCCGGAAGAGGTGAGCGGCGCCGTTCGCAGGCGCCGCTCGGTCATGATCAACGATAGTAGCGGCCACGGCAGAGGTGGTGCAGGCGCCGGTAGCGCGTGCAGTAGAACCGGTTGAGCCCGAAGCCGCCGAAGCCGAAGCGAAAGCGATCGTGCTGGCGGAAGTTGAAGCCGTGACGGACGGTGCGTTCGCCGCGGTCGTGACGTCCGGCCCGCGCGCCCGCGCCGATGCGGC
>CBDIDO010000001.1:0-861140 GCA_965277735.1 Beijerinckiaceae bacterium | reverse complement strand
GGTAAGGAATCTGTCGCGGGAAACTTATTCTCTTCACTCGAGCGTCCGAAGAATTTTCCGGACGCGAAAGCGTTAATATTTAGGATTTGTCTCCGATACTGTATTGTGGCGTTTTTGGTCTGTGCGCAAGAATGGAAAATATTTCATTGTTGTCGATCCCCCGCGTTGACAGGCGTGGGAGAATAAGTTTCTCCTGGCCGTCGCGTCCTTTGGGCCGCCGATTCCGTCACCAGGATTTCCTATGCCGACGCCGCCGAAGCCGCTCGATGCCATCGACAAGCGCATCCTCGCCATCGTCCAGGTCGATGCCTCTCTGGCGATCGGCGAGATCGCCAATCGCGTCGGGCTCTCGCAGACACCTTGCTGGAAGCGGCTGCAGCGGCTCGAGCAGACGGGCTACATCAAGCGCCGCATCGCGCTACTCGATCAGGCCAAGCTCGGGCTCGGCATCACCGTCTTCGTGTCGATCGAGGTCGGCGAACATTCGGCGGCGATGCAGGAGAAGTTCGCGGCCGACCTCGTCGCGATGAAGGAGGTGATGGACATCTACCGGATGGCCGGGGACGTCGATTACATCCTGCGCGTGGTGGTGAGCGACACGGCGGCATTCGACGTGTTCTACAAGCGCCTCGTCGGGCTGGCGCCGCTGAAAAGCGTCAAGAGCCGCTTCGCGCTCGAGAGCCTCAAGGCCGAGACGGCGCTGCCGATCCTATAGGGCGACCAGCAGACATAAGAAGGGCCGCCGCAGGTTTCGCATTCCGCGCGGCAGCCCTCAACCGTTATGCCCGAAAGGAACACGGTCTACCCATCATAACCCGGTTTGCGTCATTTGGTTTGGGTGCGGTGCGAAATATTTTTGCCCCAAGTCGCAGCGGCGCGGCCGGCGATCGTGCCCGTTGCGAAGCAGGCCTGCAGAAGGTAGCCGCCCGTCGGTGCCTCCCAATCGAGCATTTCGCCTGCGATGAAGGCACCCGGATGCGACTGCACCATGAGGTCTTCGTCCACGGCCGCGAAGCGCACGCCGCCGGCCGTCGAGATCGCCCGGGTAAGCGGCATCGGTGCGGTGAGGGTTAGCGGCACGGCGTTGACGAACCGGGCCACCGCCTCGTCGTCGAGACTCGCCAGCGTCGCGCCGTCGGGCAGCGCTGCCTCGCGCAGCAGGCCGATTGCTGCGGGGGACAGCCCGACCGTCTTGCGCAGGGCGTTCGACAGGCTCTCCTTGGGCCCGCGCTTCGCCCAGCGCGCCACGAGCGCCTCGTGCGGGATGTCGGGCCGCAGCGCGACATGCAGCGTCGCGATGCCTTCGGCGGCGATCGCCGCGCGCAGATCCGGCGCCAGCGCGTAGATCGCGCCGCCCTCCAACCCCTGCCGGGTGACGACGAGGTCGCCGCGTGCCTGCCGGTCGCCGACGGCGAGGCTGACGGACTTGAGCGGCGCGCCTTCGAAGCGCGCGCGGAACACGTCGGACCACGCGACCACGAAGCCGCAATTCGCGGGCTGCAGCGGCGCGACGTCGACGCCGGCCTCCGCGAGCGGGGTGACCCAGGCGCCGTCGCCACCGAGCTGCGGCCAGCTCGCACCGCCAAGCGCCAGGACGAGTGCATCGGCCCCGAAGACTTTCGGGCCATCCGGCGTGTCGAAGGCCAGGCGGCCCGCGCCATCGAAGCCGCGCCACGTGTGCCGCGTCGCCAGCGTAACGCTCTGGTCGCCAAGCCGCCGTAGCCAGGCGCGCAGCAGCGGCGAGGTCTTGAAGCTTTCGGGAAAGACGCGACCGCTTGTGCCGACGAAGGTCGCGATGCCGAGCTCTTCGCACCAGGCCCGTAGCGCCGCCGAGTCGAAGGCGGCCAGCGCCCCGGCGAGATGCGGCGCCGCCGCGCCGTAGCGCGCAAGGAACGCGTCGGCGGGCTCGCTGTGGGTGAGGTTGAGGCCGCCCCGCCCGGCCAGCAGCAGCTTCCGCGCGGGCGAGGCCATGCGCTCGTAGATCGTCACGCGCGCGCCCTCGCGCGCCGCGACCTCGGCGGCCATCAGGCCGGCCGGGCCGGCGCCGACGATCGCGATCTCTGGGGTTGCTATCGCGGCCTCCACGCCGCGAGGCCGCGCAGCCGCTCGCGCCAACTCATCGGGGCAACGAGGTCGCCGTCGAGCGGCGGCAGGCTTTCGCGCTCACGCGCTTCGGCGCGGGCGTCGGCGCCTCGCCAGGCGCGCACGATCGCATCGGCAAGCGGCGCGAGCGCCGGGGCCGGCGTGTCGCCGCGCCCGAACCGGGCGCGATCGAGCGCGGCGAGACCGGGCGCGATCTCCGGCAGCGCCGCGACGCGGCGCCAGCGTTCCGGCGCGAGCCGCGTCAACTCGGCGGTTTCAGCGCGGAAGCCGGGCTCGTCGCGAAAACGCGCGCGCCGCCGCAGCCGCGCCAGCGCCTTGCGGATGCGGCGCGTTGCCGGGTCGCTTGTCGGCCGGGTCACGAGAAAGCCGACGAGCGCCGCCGTCCAGGCAAAGCCTGCGACGCCCACCGCGATCGGCGCCGGCTTCAGCACACGCTCTGTGAAGCTCGGGATCTTCTCGCGCCGCGTGTGCACGAAGGTGCCGAGATAGGCCACCCAGCGCTCCGGGATCGCGGCCTGCCGCATGCGGCGCTCGCTCGTGTCGAACCAGGGAACCGAGATCTCGGGCAGCTTGGCCGGCGCGCCGGTCGCCGGGCGCAGGTCCCATTGGTAGGTGGCGCGCGCGATCGGGCCGTCCTCGGTGATCTGCGTCTCGCGTGTCGTCGGGCCGCGGAAGGCGATGATCCCCGGCGCGCGCATCTCGGGCGGCGGCGGCAGCCGGTCCGCCGTCATGCCGATCGCCTCGACCTTGATCGTGCGGCGCGTAAGCGTGCCGGCGGGGATCTCGTCGGCCTCGGGCGACCAGCTGTCGGTGAGCGTCAGCGATTTCACCGGCAGCCACCAGGTGTCGGCCGGGTTGATCGCCTGATAGTTCTGGATGTCGACGTAGACCGGCTTCGAGGCGAAGTCGCCTTCCGAGCGCGTGCCGTCGTCGTTGGCGACCGTCACGTGCCGTACGAAGGACGGAATGATGAGCCGGCCCGATTGCTGCGGGAAGATCGCGAGATCGCGCTCGATGCCCTGAACCTGGAAGCCGTCGACCATCGCCTCGATCGGCTTGTCGCGGCCAAGCTGCTGCACGTCGAAATCGACCAGCGGTGGCTGGCGCACCTCGTCGAGCACGATGAAGGCGCGGATGAACGAGCGCATCCGCAGCATGATCATCTCGCCGACGAACGGCTTGTCCTTGGGAAGATCGAGCGTGACCTCGACCTTGCCGAGCGACGGATCGAGCGGCGCGGCGTGCGCGGGCGCGGCGAGGATACAGAGCAGGGCGAAGAGCACGCGGCTCGTTCGGGAGAAAACCATCAATCCGACTCCCCCGTCGCCGCGTCGTCCTGCGCCTTGCGGCGCTTGCGCTCGGCGCGGATCTGCAGCTTGAGGAAGCTGCCGGGGTCGTCGGGCACGGTCTCGAGCCATTGCGTGTTGGGCTCCAGCACCTTGGCGACGAACATCGGGCTGTAGCGGCGCTGGTTGAAGGCGAGCTGCTGGGTGATGTCGGCGAGGTCGCCCCCGCTGCGCCCGGCGCCGGAGGCGACACCGGCCGAGCCCGACGCCCGGAGCGAGTTCGAATCCGTCGCCTTGTTGTCGCCGCGCCCGACCTTGGCCACCGAGCTCGAGCCCTGCGTGCCGGACGTCGTGTTGGCCTCCTGGTTGCCGACGTAGCCGTTGCCCATGCTGTTCGTTTCGCCGTCCTTGTTGCCGCTGCCGCCGTGGATATGCGAGTTGTGCCCGACAGCGTTGGCGTTGCCCTGCGCCTGGCCGGGGGCGAGGATCTTCTCGTCGAGCAGCTTGGCGATCAGCGCGCGGTTGTAGCGCGCGTCGGCATCCTCGGGATCGGCCACAAGGGCGTCGTCGTAGGCGTCGAGCGCATCGTCGTAGCGGCCGGCCCGCACCAGCGCATTGCCGCGATCGTAGGCGAAGGCCGGCTTGTCGCCGAAGGCTGCAGCGGCCTCGATGTAGCGACCATCGCGCGCCAGTGAATATCCGTGCCAGCCCGCATTGCCCATCAGCCGCGCGCCCTCGCCACGGAAGCCGATGGCGAAGAGCGCGTGGCCGAGCAGGGCCGGCCCGAAGGCGACGA
Source organism: Beijerinckiaceae bacterium (assembly GCA_965277735.1). Classification (GTDB taxonomy): domain Bacteria; phylum Pseudomonadota; class Alphaproteobacteria; order Rhizobiales; family Beijerinckiaceae; genus RH-AL1. The sequence goes on along the minus strand of CBDIDO010000001.1, from coordinate 856,955 downwards.
GAGCCGCGCACGGGACGATGACGAGGAGAAGCGCGAAAAGCTTTCTCATGCCGAGGTCTTCATGCGCTCACCGCCTTGCGGAAGCCGAGGAGCAGCGGAAGCGCCGCCAGGATCAGCAGATAGCGGCCGAGGTCGCGCCAGTCGAGCGAGGTGACGGCGCTATTGCCGATGCGCGCGATCGCCTCGTCGGCGAGCACGTCGTACAGGCGCGCGGGCTGGCCGATGTCGACGGCGAAGCCGTCGCCGGCCGCGGCGACGCGCTGCAGGGCGGCCGCGTGGCGCGCGCCGGCCTTCACCGACATCGCGTAGACGCGATGGCCGGCGGCGGCGAGCGACTGCGCCGCGCGATCGCTCGCCGCACCCTCGAGGCCGCCGCCGGCCGAGATCAAGATCACGTCGCCGGCGATGATATGCGCCTCCTCGAGCATCTTGTGCGCCAGCGCCAGCGCGCGGTCCGGCCGCGCGCCGGGGTCAGGCACGGTGCTGTCGTCGAGCGAGAACAGGTCGGCGTCGATGCCGCCGGAATAATCGGTGAGCGCCGAGGCGATGTAGGCGTCGCCGGCGTAGACGATGAGCCCGGCCTGGCGCGCGCCGGTGCGCTGCAGAAGGTCGTGTGCGGCCGCCGCCGCCTCGCGGATCGCGCCGCCCGACGACATGTCCTGCGAGACGTCGATCGCGAGGATCGTGGCATCGAGGTTGCGCAGCCGATCGTGCCCAGCGCGCTGCACAGCCGGCCCGGCCAGCGCGAGGATGCCGAGGATCAGCGTCGCCAGCACCAGCGGCGCGCGGAAGCCGCCGCCGGCCGTGGCGCCGCGCGCGACCATCGCGGAGAGGAGATGCGGATCGGCCGCCTTCTCCCAGCCGGCGAGATGGCCGCCGCGCGGCCGCGACAGGATGAAGAGCAGCACCACGGCCGGCAGCATGAGCAGCCACAAGGGGCGCAGCAGCGCGACGGAGCCGAGCGCGATCATTTGGGCCGCCTGCGGATGACCACCATCGCGAAGGCGCTCGCCATTGCGATCGAGGCCGGCCACGGCCACAGCTCGTCGTGGATCACGGCAGGCGGCGCCATCGCCTCGCCGGTGATCAGCTTGTCGATCTTCTTGCCCGCGTCCTCGAAATCCTCGGCGTTGCGGACGCGGAAGGCCTCGCCGTCGCCGATCTTGGCGAATTTCTGCAATGCGACGTAATCGACCGAGTCGGGGTCGTCCTCCGGCCGCGTCGTGTCGTTGGGTCCAAAACCGATCGTGTAGATCCGGATGCCGAGCTTGTGCGCCAGCGCGGCGACGCCGGCGGGGTCCATCGAGCCCGCGTTGTTGGAGCCGTCCGACAGCAGGATGATGATGCGCGTCGGCGCCTTGGATTCGGAGAGCCGCTTCACCGCGAGCCCGAGCCCGTCGCCCATCGCCGTCGAGCGGCCGACCAGCCCGATGTCGGTCTGCGCCAGAACGCGCGCGACGCCGTCGGCGTCGAAGGAGAGCGGCGCCGCTGCGAGCGCGTGCTCGGCGAAGATGACGAGCCCGACGCGGTCGCCGGCGCGGCGGCGGATCAACTCGGTGCCGACCTGCTTGAGCAGCGCGATGCGCGTGATCGTCTTGCCGTGGTCGAGCATGTCGTTGGCGACCATGCTGCCGGAGAGGTCGAGCGTGAACAGGATGTCGCGCCCCGTCGCCGGCAGCGCGGGCGTGGCGGACACCTTGCGCGGATCGGCCAGCGCGACGACGAGCAGCACCCAGGCGATCCAGCGCAGGATCGCGGTCGTCGAGGCGGGCCGCACGGCGGTGGCCTCGCCGGCCATGCGCTCGCGCAACGCATCCGAGATGCGCAGCCCCGCCGCACCGCCGATGCCGCGTCGCCGCCACAGCGCGACGAGGAGGGGGATCGGCAGCAGGAGCATCGCCCAGGGTGTGGCGAGATCGAAGCCGTGTATCATGCCGCAGCCTCTTCCTTCTCCCGCTTGCGGGAGAAGGTGGCCCCGCAAAGCGGGGTCGGATGAGGGGAGTTGCCGCTTGCGGCTGGATCGTACGAGAGGCGGCGAGTCCCCTCATCCGACCCGACTTCGTCGGGCCACCTTCTCCCGCAAGCGGGAGAAGGATGGGCTGCGGCTCTTCCCCTCATGCGACCCTCGTCGGTGTGAGGGAGAGGGCCTTCCGCGAACGGGAGATCGTTGGGGCCCGAAGCTTTCCGAACAGCTCGGCCAGCTCGCGATCGAGCGCATCGACGTCGGGCACGCGCGCGCCGTAGAGCGCATGGCCGTAAGCTACCCCCGCTCCTTCCGTGAAGACTCGTGTCGCGAGCAGGCGATCGAGCGTCGCGAGCCACGCCGCACCCTGCAGGCGCGCCGCGTCGTCCCCTGCTACCTGTCGCACCAGCCGGCGCAGCAGCGCCGCCTGCGCGGCGAGCCGCTCGGGCGCGGCGAGCCCGCGCGTCCGCGCCAAGCCCGGTCAGCGCCGCCTCGCGCAGGCCGGCGCGGCGCCGGCGCGCGGCGACGGCGAGCGCCAGCAGGACGAGGCCGGCGGCACAGCCGAGCGCGAGGGTGAGGCCGAACGGCGCGAGGCTCGCCGGCTGCGGCGGCTCGCGCATCGGGTGCATCATCTCCAGCGCGTGGGCGAGGCTGTCAGCCATCGATCTGCTCCAGCACCTGCAGGCTCTCTTCGGGCGCGTGTGCCGAAGCGAAGCGCGCGCCTTGCGCACCGAGCCGGCGCAGCGCGGCGATGCGGTCGTTTCCGTCGTCGGTGCGGCGCTTGTCGATGCGCAGCCAGCCGCTGGCGCCCTCGGCGGTCGAGAAGGGGTAGTCGCCCGGCTGGCGGCTCGGCCTCGAAGGCATCCTCGACGAGCAGGAAGACGAGGTCGTGCTTGCGTGTCAGGCGCAGCACGACGTCGTCGAGGTCGCGGCCGGGTGCGTCGAGCGCGGTGGCGACGACGATCGTCGAGCCGGTGCCTGCGAGGCGCTCGGTCGTCTCCAGCACCTGCGCCAGCGGCGGGTCGCGCGGGTCGCGGTCGGCGAGCGCGGCGCGATGCGCCTCGGCGAGCAGCCCGACATGCGCGATCATCGCGCGCTCGCCGCGGCCCTGGCGCGAGAAGCGCGTGCCGCTCGCCGTCGCGGCGAGGCAGCCGACGCGGCCGCCGCGCCCGATGCCGCGCCAGCCGAGCATCGCCAGCGCCTCGGCGGCGGCGACCGAGCGAAACGCGCGGCGCGTGCCGAACAGCATCGATGGCCGGAAGTCGGCGACGAGCAGGATCGAGCGCTCGCGCTCGTCGAAATAGGTCTTGGTGTGCGGCACGCCGGTGCGCGCGGTGGCGTTCTGGTCGAGGTGGCGGATGTCGTCGCCCTCGACCCAGGGGCGCACGTCGTGCACCTCGAGCCCGCGCCCACGCCGCTTGTGGATGATGTCGCCGGGCATGGTCGAGCGCGGCAGCGTGCGGATGTCGCGCATCCGCGCCGCGAGGTGGCGCAGCCGCAACAGCGCCTCGACATCGAGGTCGACGCCGGGGGTCATCGCAGCCTCACACCGCGTGCACGCGCTCGACGAACTCGCCGATGACGCGGCGCGGATTGTTGCCGTCGGCGGTGGCGCGCCAGGTGAGGATGGTCCGGTGCGAGAGGATGTCGCCGGCGAGATCGGCGACGTCGGCCGGCACGACATGGTCGCGGCCGGCCAGGAAGGCTTTCGCCTTCGCCGCGGCCGCCAGCGCCAGCGTGCCGCGCGGCGAGGCGGGATGCTCGACCTTGGCCGACACTTCGCCGTGCGCGTCCGCCGAGCGCGGCGCGGTCACGAGGCGCACGATGTAATCCTTCACGGCCGGCGACAGGTGTGTCGCCATCGCCGCCTTGCGCGCGGCGACGATCTCGGCGGGGTGGATCGGCGGCGGGCTCTCGATGGCCTCGCCGGTCGACTCGCCTTCGACGAGATCGAGGATCTGCCGCTCGATGAGGGCGTCGGGCAGCGTCACCTCGACCTTCAGCATGAATCGGTCGAGCTGCGCCTCGGGCAGCGGGAACGTGCCCTCGTGCTCGATCGGGTTCTGCGTCGCGACCACCATGAACGGCTCGGGCAGCTTGTGCGTCACGCCGGCGGCGGTCACCTGATGCTCGGCCATCGCCTCGAGCAGCGCCGACTGCACCTTGGGCGGCGCGCGGTTGATCTCGTCGACCAGCACCAGCGAATGAAAGATCGGCCCCTCGACATATTCGAACGTGCCCTTGTCGGGCCGGAACACGGAAGAGCCGGTGAGATCGGCCGGCATCAGGTCGGGCGTGCACTGGATGCGCGCGAACGGCGCGTGCAGGCCCTGCGCGAGAAGCTTCACCGCGCGGGTCTTGGCGAGGCCGGGCGCGCCTTCGACGAGCAGGTGACCCGACGCCAAAAGCCCGATCAGCAGGCGCTCGGTCAGCAGCGCGCCGCCGATCAGCCGGGACTCGAGGAAAGGCCTTGAGGTCCTTGAAGCGCTTCTGGACGTCCAGCAGGTCCTGTTCGACGGCCGCGCTCTCGACGGCGTAAAGTCCGGTCTCGGACCGCATGTTCGCTTCGACTCCCTCGCGCGGGCCCTCGGACGGGGCCTCAATCTAGTCTTAGAATGCGCACGCCATCACTGGCCTCCCGACGGGAGCCTGTCAACGCGGTGCCTGACGATCGGGCAGATTGCCCCGGATCGCGCGCGCGACCATTTTGATCTCCGCCGGTGCCCCGCGGCGAAACGGGCTTCCAAATCCGGCGCCACAAAAGCAGTCCGGTTTCATCGACCGGACGTCGCGGATCGGCGACAAAGGCGGACCTTTCGCAACCCCTGCGGTCACCGTGACTCACGATCTCCCGAGCCCGATCGCCCCGCGCCCCGCGAGCCCGGCGCATCGCCTTGCCGACGATGCCGAGGCGATCGCGATCGCCGAGCGCCTCGCTGCCGATTTCGCGAGGGAGGGCGCGGCGCGCGATCGCGACCGGCGTCTTCCCTGGGTCGAGCTCGACGCCTTCTCGCAGAGCGGGCTATGGGCGATGAACGTGCCGAAGGCCGACGGCGGCCCCGCCGTCTCCTACGCGACGGTCGCGCGCGTCTTCGCCATCATCGCCTCGGGCGACGCCTCGATCGCGCAGATCGCGCAAAACCATGTCAGCCTGATCGACGTCATCCGCTTCGATCCCGACGCGGCACGCAAGCGCTTCTTGCTCGACGCTGCGCTGAACGGGTTGCGCTTCGGCAACGCGCTGTCGGAACGCGGCGGCAAGACGATCTTCGACATGAAGACCCGCATCACGCGAGACGGCGATGGCTCCCTCGTCACCGGCAAGAAGTTCTATTCGACCGGCGCGCTCTACGCGCATCTCGTGCCGGTCCACGCGATCGACGACGAGGGCAAGCACGTCCTCGCCTTCGTCGATCGCGACGCGACGGGCTTGGAGGTGATCGACGACTGGTCCGGCTTCGGCCAGCGCACGACAGGGAGCGGCACGGTCGTGCTCGATCGCGTGCGCGTTGCCGCCGACCGCATCGTCCCCGCTCATCTCGCCTTCGACAAGCCGAGCGTGCATGGCGCGGTGGCGCAGATCATCCATGCCGCAATCGACGCGGGCATCGCGCATCGCGCAATCGAGGAGACGATCACCTTCGTCCGCGACTATGCGCGGCCGTGGGCGGACTCCGGCCGCGAGACGGCGGGCGAGGACCCGTTCACGATCCGCGAGATCGCCGACTTGAAGGTCAAGCTGCACGGCGCCGAGGCGGTGCTCGCGCGCGCCGGCCGCGTCATCGATGCCGGCCTCAAGGACGAGACCCCCGACGCGGCTGCTGCCGCGTCGATCGCCGTCGCCGAGGCCAAGGTGCTGACGACCGAGATCGCGATCCACGCGACGAGCAAGCTGTTCGAGCTCTCCGGCAGCCGCTCGGTGCTGAGCGAGCTGAACCTCGATCGCTTCTGGCGCGACGCCCGCGTGCACACGCTGCACGATCCCGTGCGCTGGAAGACGTTCGCGATCGGCGATTACGTCGTCAACGGCACCAGGCCGCAGAGGCATTCGTGGATATGACCAAGTCCACTCCCGACTCCCCTCGCCCCGTCCCCGACCTTCCGCCGCGCGGGCCCACGCACCTCATCCGCTCGGATGCGGAGGCGATCGAGGTCGCGCACCGCCTCGCCGAGCACTTCGCCCAGGGTGCCTCGGCGCGCGATCGCGCCCGGCGCCTGCCCTGGGCGGAGATGGAGGCCTATTCGGATTCTGGCCTGCTCGCGATGACGGTGCCGAAAGCCTACGGCGGCGCCGAGGTCTCCATGGCGACGCTTGCCGAGGTGATCGCGATCATCTCGGCCGCCGACGGCAGCCTCGGGCAGATCCCGCAGAGCCATTTCTACATGATCGAGGCGCTGCGACTCGACGCGCCGGAGGCGATGAAGCGCTTCTTCTTCCCGCGCGTGCTCGCTGGTGAGCGGCTCGGCAACGCGCTCTCCGAGATCGGCGGCAAGCACGCGCACGACTTCAAGACCAAGGGCTTTCGCGAGGGCGAGAATTGGCGCCTCGAGGGCCGCAAATTCTACTGCACCGGCGCGCTGTTCGCGCATTGGATCGCCTGCGTCCCGCGCGACGCGGAGACCAGCCGCCGCAAGATCTGCTTCATGCCGCGCGATACGCCGGGCCTGACGCTCGTCGACGATTGGACCGGCTTCGGCCAGGCCACCACGGGCTCCGGCACGACGATCTTCGATAACGTGATCGTACCCGACGCGCACGTGCTCGATCACGAGAAGGCCTTCGAGCGGCGCACGCGCATGGGCTCCGTCGCGCAGATCATCCACGCCGCGATCGACGTCGGCATCGCGCGCGGCGCCTTCACGATCGGCCTCGATCATTTGCGCAAGCACGCCCGGCCCTATGGCGCGAGCGGCATCGACAAGGTGACGGAGGATCCGCACATGATCGCCACCGTCGGCGACCTGCGCGTGCGCATGGCCGCCGCCGATGCGATGCTGGAGCGCGCCGGCGAGTTCGTCGACAAGGCCGGCGCGGAGCCAACTGAGGACAATGCCGTCGCCGCGTCGATTGCCGTCGCCGAAGCCAAGATCGCCGGCAACGACGTGGCGCTCCTATTGGGCTCGAAACTGTTCGAGCTGACCGGCACGCGGGCCGTGCTCGAGCACCTCAACCTCGACATCTTCTGGCGCAACGGCCGTACCCACACGCTGCACGATCCGGTGCGCTGGAAGTACCATTTCGTCGGTGACTATTGGCTCAACGGCGCGCTGCCGCCGTCGACGGGCACGCTGTGACGGCGTCACGAGAAATCCTCTTCAACGCCTTCGTCATGAACTGCGCGACGCACCAGTCGCCGGGCCTGTGGCGGCATCCCGACGACCGCTCGGCCGACTACACGTCGCTCCGGCATTGGGCCGACTTCGCCACGCTGCTCGAGCGGGGAAAATTCGACGCGATGTTCATCGCCGACGTGCTCGGTGCCTACGACGTCTATGGCGGCTCGCCGGATGCGGCGCTGCGCGGCGGCGTGCAGGTGCCGGTCAACGATCCGATGATGCTGGTGCCGGCGATGGCGCTCGTCACCGAGCACCTCGGCTTCGGTGTGACAGCCAACCTCTCGTACGAGCCGCCTTACGTCTTCGCGCGGCGGCTCTCGACGCTCGACCATCTCACCCAGGGCCGCATCGGCTGGAACATCGTCACCGGCTATCTCGATTCCGCGGCCCGCGGGGTCGGCGCCGAACGCCAGGTGGCGCACGACGACCGCTACGACGTCGCCGACGAGTTTCTGGATGTCGTCTACAAGCTATGGGAGACGAGCTGGGCCGACGACGCGGTGCCGCGCGACCGTGCCGCCGGCGTCTTCGCCGACCCCGCCAAGATCAAGCGCGTCGTGCACCGCGGCCAGCACTATGCCTGCGACGCGATCCACCTCTCCGAGCCGTCGCCGCAGCGCACGCCGGTGCTCTATCAGGCCGGCTCGTCCTCGCGCGGAAAAGCGTTTGCGGGGCGGCACGCCGAATGCGTGTTCGTGTCGGGGCCGTCGGCCAAGGTCATCGCGCCGCGTGTCGCCGCCCTGCGCGACGCCGCCGAGGCGGCCGGGCGCCGCCGCGACGCGCTGAAGATCTTTTCCATGATGACGATCGTGCTCGGCGCCACCGAGGCCGAGGCGCAGGCCAAGCTCGCCGCGCTACGCGAGCTTGCGAGCGCGGAGGGCGGCCTCGTGCTGATGTCGGGCTGGACCGGCATCGACTTCGCCGCCTTCGGTCTCGACGAGCAGGTCCGCCATGTGGAGAACGACGCCGGCCGCACCGCGATGGACAACATCACCCGCGCCGACCCGTCGCGCACCTGGACGGTCGGCGAGGTCGGGCGGCACGTCGCGCTGGGCGGCATCGGGCCGATCGTCTGCGGCGCACCCGAGCAGGTCGCGGATGCGCTCGAGGCGTGGGTCGCGGAGACCGACGTCGACGGCTTCAACCTCGCCTATGCGCTGATGCCCGGCACCTTCGCCGACATCGTCGAGCACCTCGTGCCGGAGCTGCAGCGGCGCGGGCGCTACAAGGCGGATTATGCCGAGGGTACGCTCAGGGACAGGCTGTTTGGGAAGGGGAGCAAACTGCAAGCACCGCACCCGGCGGCGCTGCTCCGCGACGGTGGTTCGCGCTGATCGCCGTCATTGCGAGCGAAGCGAAGCAACCCAGGGGCGGCAGAAGGACACGTTTGGGATGCGAGCCCTGCGGCCCTGGGTTGCTTCGCCGAAGGCTCGCAATGACGAGTTCTGCGAGGCTGCCGCAAGGGAGAAGGCAAATCACGGGATGCGCCCCGATCTAAAAGTCCGAGGCCAGACCTTTGACTTCCCAGTCGCCGTAGCGGACCGGCTCGGCGCCGCCGCGGCCGGACAGCTCCTTCTGCCGATCGACGCGCTCCGCCTGGCGGCGACGCTCCGCCGCCTCGGCGAGAGCACGCTCGGCGGCCGGCGTCAGGGCGCGTGGCTTTGATTCCGTCGGCTGGTCGCTCATAAGGTCTCCCGCTTCGCACTGCACATAAGGCGCCGCACGGGCGCTTGCCACACATCCTGGACCCCGCATGACCCGCAACACGAGCCTCGCCGACGATCCGACCGAGGAGGTGCCGCGCGGCGTGATCCTCCTGATGGCGGTGGCCTGCGCCATCGTTGTCGCCAACATCTATTATGTCCAGCCGATCGTCGGCATCGTCAGCCGCGACTACGGCCTGTCCGTCGCGCTGTCGGGGCTGCTCGTCACCGTCACCCAGCTCGGCTATGCGGCGGGGCTCCTGTTCATCGTCCCGCTCGGCGACATCGTCGAGAACCGGACGCTCATCGTCGTCACGCTCGGCGTGCTCGTCGTCGCGCTAGCGTTGGCCGTGATCGCGCCGACCGCGGGGCTTTTCCTGCTCGCCTCGCTGGCAATCGGCGTCGCGGCGAGCTCCGTGCAAGTCATCGTGCCCTTCGCCGGCCACCTCGCGTCGGATGCGACGCGCGGCCGCGTCGTCGGCAGCGTCGTCTCCGGCCTGCTGCTCGGCATCATGCTGTCGCGTCCGGTGGCGAGCTTTGCCGCGCATCTCCTGGGCGCGCGCTCGATCTTCGCGATCAGCGCCGTGGTGACGGCCGGCGTCGCGCTGACGTTGGCGCTGCGCCTGCCGCGCCGCCAGCCCGAGGGAATGCCCTATCTCGGCGTGCTCGCCTCGCTGTGGCCGCTGCTGCGCGACACCAAGGTGCTGCAGCGCCGCGCCGCCTACCAGGCCGCGATGTTCGGTTGCTTCAGCCTGTTCTGGACGGCGGTGCCGCTGCTGCTCGAAGGGCCGGCGTTCGGCTTCAGCCAGATCGGCATCGGCATTTTCGCGTTGGTCGGCGCCGGTGGTGCCATCGCCTCGCCCTTCGCTGGGCGCGCGGCCGACGCCGGCCACACGCGGCTCGTCACCGGCTCGGCGATGGTGACGGCGCTTGTGAGCTTTCCGGCTGCGGCGCTCGGTGCCCTCTGGCACTCGGTGCCGCTCCTCGTCGTCGCCGCCTTCGTGCTCGATGCCGCGGTGGCGGCCAACCTCGTGACCGGCCAGCGCGCGATCTTCGCGCTCGGTGCGGCGGCGCGCGGGCGGCTCAACGGGCTCTTCCTCGCTCTGTTCTTCCTCGGCGGGGCGTTCGGCTCGTTCGTCGCCGGCATTGCCTACGCGCACGGCGGCTGGACCGCGGCGTGCCTCGTGGGCATGTGCTTTCCCGCGCTGTCGCTGGCCTATTGGACGACGGACAGGGGCCGGGACATCTGATCGATGACAAAATCCCTGATGATCCAGGGCACCGGGTCCGACGTCGGCAAATCGCTGATCGTCGCCGGGCTCTGCCGCGCCTTTGCCGATCGCGGGCTCGCGGTGCGCCCGTTCAAGCCGCAGAACATGTCGAACAATGCCGCGGTGACGGCGGATGGCGGCGAGATCGGCCGGGCGCAATGGCTCCAGGCGCGCGCGTGCCGCGTCGTGCCGACCGTCGACATGAACCCGGTGCTGCTGAAGCCGCAGAGCGGGACCGGCGCGCAGATCGTCGTACAGGGCAAGGTCGCCGGCCAGTCGGAAGCGCGCGCCTACCAGGAATGGAAGCCGCGCCTGATGCCGGCCGTGCTAGAGAGCTTTGCGCGGCTGCAGCGCCAAGCCGACCTCGTGCTGGTCGAGGGCGCCGGCAGCGCCTCCGAGATCAACCTGCGCGCACGCGACATCGCCAACATGGGGTTCGCCCGCGCGGCAGGCGTGCCCGTCGTTCTCCTCGGGGACATCGACCGCGGCGGCGTCATCGCGCAGATCGTCGGCACGAAAACCGTGCTCGATCCCGCCGACGCGGCGATGATCGAGGGCTTCATCGTCAACCGGTTTCGCGGCGATCCTTCGCTTTTCGACGATGGCATGAGGATCATCGCCGAGCGCACCGGATGGGCCGCGCTCGGGCTGGTGCCGCATTGCGCGGCGGCGGTGCTGCTGCCGGCGGAGGATTCACTGGCGCTGCGCGGCTGGCGCGCCAATGAAGGCGGCACGCTGACGATCGCCGTGCCGCTGCTGCCCGGCATTTCCAACTTCGACGACCTCGATCCGCTGCGTCACGAGCCGGCCGTTCGCCTGCAAACCGTCGCGCCCGGCACGCCGCTGCCGGCCGAGGCGCAACTCGTCGTGCTACCGGGCTCGAAGACGACGATCGCTGATCTCGCGGCGTTCCGGCGCGAGGGCTGGGACATCGACCTCGCCGCGCATGTGCGGCGCGGCGGCCGCGTGCTCGGGCTCTGCGGGGGCTATCAGATGCTTGGCCGCAGCGTCGCCGACCCGCTCGGGATCGAGGGCGCGCCGACGCGCGTCGACGGGCTCGGCTACCTCGACGTCGACACCGAGCTCGGCGAGGTCAAGCGGCTCGCGCCGGTGACGGGCACCGCGGCCGGCGTCGCCTTTTCGGGCTACGAAATGCACATGGGCGAGACCAGTGCGGCGGCCCGTCCGTTCGCGCATTTCGCCGATGGCCGCGCCGACGGCGCGATCTCGGCCAATGGCTTGGTGGCCGGCTGCTACGTGCACGGCCTCTTCGCCGACGATGCGCAGCGCGCCGCCGTTCTCGCGCGGCTCGGCGCGGCGAGCGACGGCAAAGCCTACGAAGCCGGCCAGGAGGCCGCGCTCGATGCCGTCGCGGCGCATGTCGCGGCACATGTCGATCTCGATCGGCTGCTCGCGATCGCGCGGTAAGCGCCTACGCGCTCTTCGGGTGTTCCAGCCGCGGCAGGAACCAGGCGAGCAGCCCGATCACCGGCAGGAAGGCGGTGAGACCGTAGACGAAGGTGATGCTCGTGTGATCGGCCAGCTGGCCGAGCAGCGCGGCGCCGAGGCCGCCCATGCCGAAGGCGAAGCCGAAGAACAGCCCCGTCACCATGCCGATGCGGCCAGGCAGCAGCTCCTGCGCGAAGACGATGATCGCCGGGAAGGCCGAGGACAGGATCAGCCCGATCAGCACGACGAGCACGCCGGTCATCGCGAGGTTCACGTGCGGCATGATGATCGTCAGCGGCAGCACGCCGAGGATCGAGCCCCAGATCACCGCGCGCCGCCCGAAGCGATCGCCGAGCGGGCCACCGAAGAACGTGCCGACCGCCGTCGACATCAGGAACGCGAACAGGAACAGCTGCGCCGTCTGCACGCTGACGCCGAACTTGTGCATCAGGAAGAAGGTAAAATATGACGACAGACTCGCCATGTAGAAGAACTTCGAGAAGATCAGCGCGAGCAGGATCGCGATCGTGACGGCGATTGTTCCGCGCGACAGGTCGACGCGCTTCTCGACTTTGCGACGCGCCTGCGGCCGCGACAGCACGCGGCGCGCGTACCAATTGCCGATCGCCGACAGCGTCACGATGCCGACGAAGGCGATGCCGGAGAACCAGCCGATCGAATGCTGGCCGTACGGCACCACGACGAAGGCCGCGAGCAGCGGCCCGATCGCCGCGCCCCAATAGCCGCCGACCTGGAACAGCGATTGCGCGAAGCCGTGCCTGCCGCCCGACGCCGCACGGGCGATCCGCGACGCCTCGGGGTGGAAGATCGACGAGCCGACGCCGACGAGCGAGGCGGCGATCAGGATGGCGTGGAAGCTCGACGCGCGCGACAGCATCACCAGGCCACAGAGCGAGAACGCCATGCCGAGCGCCAGCGAATACGGGCTTGGGCGGCGATCCGTCAGCGCCCCGACGAGCGGCTGCAGCAGCGAGGCCGTCAGTTGGAAGGCCAACGTGATGAGGCCGATCTGCCCGAAGTCGAGCCCGAACGAGGTTTTCAGGATCGGATAGACCGACGGCACCAGCGACTGGATCGTGTCGTTGACGAGATGCGAGAACGAGAGCGCGACGAGAATGACGAGAACCGTCTGCTCCTCGCTCACTGGGCTCGCTGTCTCGATCGATTCTTCGACGCGCGAGGTCATCGGCCCGCGTCCTCTCCCATTATGTCTCGCTGCCGCGAGGGCTGTCTGATGATCTCGCGGTAGTCGAAAAAGCGCGCCGCAGCCACCTCACGCCACGAAATGCTGCATTGCGGGAACCGAGCCCCAGGCCGGGCATTAACCACGCGTAAGCCGCAGCCCAAAAGCAGGTTGAGCATGCAGCAGTTGCTGGCGACGTCTAGCTCTCAAATCGGCGCGCATTCACGCGAAAACGAGATTCTGTCCGAGGTCGAACGTATCCTGGATGAGCATCGTCCGGCATCGCCCGGGACATCGGCAAGCAAGCGGCCCTCGGTCTTCCGGCGGATCGCGCCGCTCGTGGCGCTCGCTGGTGTCGGCGCCGCGCTCGCGCTCGCGCTGGCGCCGGCCGGCGTCAAGGACGTGCTGATCACCGGGCGCAGCGTTGCGCATTCGACCAACTGGTAGGTCTTAGACACTTTGTAACCTGCCGGCCGCCTTCAAAGGCGCTCCCGCCGCCCCATATCAAGCGTGCGGGCGACGCGCCCGTGACATGATGGGAGAACGTCGATGTCACCCGAAGAGCGCCAGCTCCTGCAGGGCATGTTCGATCGGATGCGACCCAATGCGAGCAATTTCCGCGATCGCGAAGCCGAGCAGCTGATCAACGATTCCGTCCGCCAGCAGCCCTACGCCCCTTACCTGATGGCACAGACCGTCCTCGTGCAGGACCAGGCGCTGCAGGCCGCCAACGACCGGCTGCAGCAGCTCGAGCAGCAGGTGCAGGAGCTGCAGCACCAGGCGCCCCAGCAGCAGGGCGGCGGTGGCTTCCTGTCGAGCATCTTCGGCGGCGGCTCGCAGCCGCAGCCGCCGGTTCCCTCGCGGCCCGTGTGGAATCAGGGCGGTGCGACGCCGAATTATCAGCCCAACTATCAGCAGCAAGGCTACGCGCCCCCGCCACAACAGGGCGGCCCGTGGGGCGGAGCACCGCAGCAGGGCGGCGGCGGTGGCTTCCTGCACGGCGCGCTCGGCACCGCGGCCGGCGTCGCCGGCGGCGTGCTGGCGGCGGATGCGATCGGCAGCCTGTTCCGCAGCGGCCACGCCGGCGGCGGCCTCGGCATCGCCTCCGGCGTGCCGGGCTTTGGCGCCGGATCGGGCAACGACACTGTCGTCAACAATTACTACGGCGACAGCGATCCGACGCAGGCCAACACTGCCGCCAACGCACAGCAGGATTCCAACCAGGACATGCGCGACTACGGTGTCGACCCGACGGCGGCGCAGGACGATTCGCAGGATCTGAGCGATTACGGCTACGACGACTCCACCGATATCTAGCGGTCTCCCACACACCTTAGACCGGCGCGCTGTCGCCGCGTCGCGTCGGTCTATGGTAAGGTCTGCCCCAGCGGACAGGAGCAGATGATTTGGTCGAGTCGTGGCGCCCGGGGGCGAAGGCGAAGACGCAACGACACGGCTCGCCGGGCGCGGTTGCCGCGCAGCAGGCGGCCGACCGGCTGGAGGCCGAGCGCCACCCCGGGCTGATGGTCCGGGTCGGCGCCGCGCTGATCCTCCAGGACATCGTCGCCAAGGGCCACACGCTCGAGGAGCGCTTTGCGCCGAATGCGGTGCCGGGACGTCTCGCGGGGCTCGATGGCCGCGACCGCGCGCTGGCGCGCTCGATCGTGACCTCCGCCTTGCGCCGGCTCGGCACGCTGCGCGGCGCGATTGCCAAGCGGCTCGAAGGTGGGTTGCCACGCCAGGCGCCCGAGCTCGAGTGGACGCTCATCGTCGCCGCCGCGCAGATCCTGCTGCTCGACATCCCCGATCATGCCGCCGTCGATCTCGCGGTCCGCGCCGCGCGGCTCGAGCGGCGCACCGCGCCGTTCGCGGGGCTCGTCAACGCCGTGATGCGCAACATCGCCCGCGCCCGCGACGAGATCCTCGCCGACAGCGATCCGCTCGACCACGACGTGCCCAGCTGGCTCGCCCAGCGCTGGCGCAAGACCTACGGCGACGAGATCGCGCGCGCGATCGCCGCCGCCAACCGGCTCGAGCCGACGCTCGACATCAGCGTGAAGGCGGATGCGGCCGACTGGGCGACGAAGCTCGGCGGCCGGCTTTTGCCGACCGGCTCGATCCGGATCGAGACGCACGAGGCGATTGAATCGCTGCCGGGCTACGACGACGGCGCCTGGTGGGTGCAGGACGCCGCCGCGGCGCTGCCGGCCGCGCTGCTGGAGGTCAAGCCGCGCCAGCGCGTCGCCGACTTCTGCGCGGCTCCGGGCGGCAAGGCCGCGCAACTCGCCGCCGCCGGCGCCCAGGTCACCGCGATCGACCGCTCGGCCGAGCGGCTGAAGCGGCTCTCCGCCAATTTCGAGCGCCTCGGGCTCGATGCGGAGCTCATCGTCGCGGATGCGACGAGCCTCAAGGCGCAGGCTTTCGACGCCGTGTTGCTCGACGCGCCCTGCCTCGGCACCGGCACGCTGCGCCGCCACCCCGACATCGCCTGGACCAAGCGGCCCGGCGACCTCACGAGCCTCGTCGCGCTGCAGACCCGCCTTCTCGACAAGGCTGTCGAGCTGACGCGGCCCGGCGGCACGCTCGTCTATTGCACCTGCTCGATCGAGCCCGAGGAGGGCGAGGCGCAGGTCGCCGCGCTGCTGCGCCGCAACCCCGATGTGACCCGCTGGCCGATCGAGCCGCACGAGGTCGGCGGCCTCACCGAGATCGTCAACGCGCAAGGCGAGCTGCGCAGCCTGCCCTCGCACATGCCCGACGTGGACCCGCGCTTCGCCGGCCTCGACGGGTTTTTTGCCGCGCGGCTCAAGCGGCGGGACTGAGCGCAGAGCGCCATGGGTCACCGCGTCTCGGATTCCGGGGCGCGGTGCAGTCGGCAACGTGAAGGCCGACGTCATCGCGGACAAGGCGCCGCACGTCCATCGCGGCAATGTCTGCTCGGTGATCCGCCAATCGCCCTGGAAGGGCTGACGCTTAAGCGCGATGGTGCGGGCGGTCGGAATCGAACCGACACTCTGTCGCCAGAACCGGATTTTGAGTCCGGCGCGTCTACCAGTTCCGCCACGCCCGCGACGGGAGGGTCCCTATAGCGGCCCTCGCGTCGCGCGCCAAGGAGTGGCGCGACCCACACACCCATCATCAAATTGACATCGCATCCCCGCACTTTAGTAAGGTCGCTGCGATGTGCGCGGCCGGTTGCTGCGTCGCGCGCGGGTCCGCGCACCTTTAAAACGGCGACGCTTCGGACCATCTGCCTTGCAAAGGTCAGCGGGCCGCGTCGGTACCGCATCGGGCAGGATGAGCGCGGCCGCACGGGCCGCGTGGGAAAGGTCGAAACCAGAATGCTGGGCAATCTCGCGAAGAAGGTGTTCGGGTCTTCGAACGACCGCAGGCTCAAGTCCTATCGCCCGAAGGTCGCCGCGATCAACGCGCTCGAGCCGGAGATCGTCAAGCTCACCGACGAGCAGCTCGCCCATCGCACGGTCGAGTTCCGCGAGCAGCTCGCCGCCGGCACCCCGCTCGACGACCTGCTCGTGCCGGCCTTCGCCACCGTGCGCGAGGCGGCCAAGCGCGTGCTCGGCCAGCGCCATTTCGACGTGCAGCTGATCGGCGGCATGGTCTTGAACGATCGCGGCATCGCCGAGATGCGCACCGGCGAGGGCAAGACGCTGGTTGCCACGCTCGCCGCCTACCTCAACGGGCTGGAGGGCAAGGGCGTCCACGTCGTCACCGTCAACGACTACCTCGCTCGCCGCGACGCCGAATGGATGGGCCGCGTCTACCGCTTCCTCGGCCTCACGACCGGGATCATCGTGCACGGGCTCGACGACGAGCAGCGCGCCGAGAGCTATCGTGCCGACATCACCTACGGCACCAACAACGAGTTCGGCTTCGACTATCTGCGCGACAACATGAAGTACGAGCTGCACCACATGGTGCAGCGCGGGCACAATTTCGCAGTCGTCGACGAGGTGGATTCGATCCTGGTCGACGAGGCGCGCACGCCGCTCATCATCTCCGGCCCGTCGGAGGACAAGTCCGACCTCTACAATGCCGTCGACAAGGCGATCCCGCGCCTCGTGGCCGAGGATTACGAGCTCGACGAGAAGCAGCGCACCTCGCACCTCACCGAGGCCGGCAACGAGAAGATGGAGGCGCTGCTCACCGAGATGGGGGTTGTCACCGACGGCTCGCTCTATGACGCGTCGAACGCGACGATCGTCCATCACGTCAACCAGGCGCTGAAGGCGCACAAGCTGTTCCAGCGCGACAAGGACTACATCGTCCGCGACGACGAAGTGGTCATCATCGACGAGTTCACCGGCCGCATGATGCCGGGCCGGCGCTATTCGGAGGGCCTGCATCAGGCACTCGAGGCCAAGGAGGGCGTCACCGTCCAGCCCGAGAACGTGACGCTCGCCTCGATCACCTTCCAGAACTACTTCCGCCTCTACAAGAAGCTCTCCGGCATGACCGGCACGGCGGCGACCGAGGCCGAGGAATTCGGCCAGATCTACAATCTCGAGGTCATCGAGATCCCGACCAACAAGCCGGTCTCGCGCCTCGACGAGCACGACGAGGTCTATCGCTCCTACGAGGAGAAGCTCGAGGCGATCGCCGGTGAGATCGCCGAGGCCAACGCCAAGATGCAGCCGATGCTCGTCGGCACGACCTCGATCGAGAAGTCCGAGCAGCTCGCCGAGTACCTGGTGACGAAGGGCTGGACGATGCTCGACGTCTCGCAGCCCGGCGCGCTGGAGACGCTGTACAAGGCGGCGCGCGAGAGCAAGCCCTCGAAACTGTTCACCGTGCTCAACGCCCGCTTCCACGAGCAGGAGGCCTATATCGTCGCCGAGGCCGGCGTGCCGGGCGCGGTCACCGTCGCCACCAACATGGCCGGCCGCGGCACCGACATCCAGCTCGGCGGCAACGTCGAGATGCGCGTCGAAAAGGAGCTCGGCGAGATGGAGGCCGGCCCCGAGCGCGAGCAGCGCGAGGCGGCGATCCGCGCCGAGGTGGCCGACTTCCGGGTCAAGGCCAAGGCGGCGGGCGGCCTCTACATCATCGGCACCGAGCGCCACGAGAGCCGCCGCATCGACAACCAGCTGCGCGGCCGCGCCGGTCGCCAGGGCGACGAAGGCCGCTCCAAGTTCTACCTGTCCTTGAAGGACGATCTGATGCGCATCTTCGGGTCTGACCGCATGGAGAACATGCTGGTCAAGCTCGGCCTCCAGGAGGGCGAGGCGATCGTCCATCCCTGGATCAACAAGGCGCTCGAGAAGGCACAGCAGAAGGTCGAGGCGCGCAACTTCGACATGCGCAAGAACATCCTGAAGTACGACGACGTGATGAACGACCAGCGCAAGGTGGTCTTCGAGCAGCGCCGCGAGATGATGGCCTCCGAGAGCCTGGAAGAGCAGGTCAAGGAGATGCGCGAGGGCGTCGTCGACGACATCGTCTCCCGCTACATCCCGCGCGACGCTTATCCCGAGCAATGGGACATCGACGACATGGTGACGGCGGTCGAGCACGCCTTCGCCATCGCGCCCCCGCTGAAGGACTGGCAGCAGGAAGAAGGCATCTCCGACGAGGAGATGACCGAGCGCCTGCAGAAGGCCGCGCACGAGGCCTATGACGCGCGCGTCGAGAAGAACACGCCGGAGGTCATGCGCTACGTCGAGAAGCGCATCGTGCTCGAGGCGCTCGATCATCTGTGGCGCGAGCATCTCGTGACGCTCGATCATCTCCGCCAGGTCATCGGCTGGCGCGGGATGGCGCAGGTCGACCCGCTGAACGAGTACAAGCGCGAGGCCTTCCAGCTGTTCGACGAGCTGATCGCCGAGCTGCGCGGCATGACGACGGCGCAGCTCAACCACGTCCAGATCGGCTACGAGCAGCCGCCCGAAGGGCAGGCGCCGCCGATGCAGGGTGGCGAGTTCGAGCCCATGAATGGCGATGGGAATGGCAATCACGACGAGCTAGCGCAGCTGATCAGCCGGCTCGGCACCTCGTCGGACGTGCTGCCGACGAACGGCGCCGCGGTGCTCGAACCCGACGGCGACACGCAGACGATGCCGCGCGCGAGCGACGAGGAGCAGGCCGCCTGGGGCCGCGTCTCGCGCAACGCGCCGTGCCCGTGCGGCTCGGGCAAGAAGTACAAGCACTGCCACGGCGCGCTGAACAGCTAGCGCCGTCTGCCACCGCGTTGTCATTCCGGGGCGGCGCAGCCGAACCCGGAACCCATGACCACCGACGATCCAGAAACGCGCGCGTAGATAGTGCCCGTTCCGGGTCCCGCGTTTCCGGGTCCTGCGTTGTCATGGATCCCGGGTTCGCCTTCGGCGCCCCGGGATGACGGCCGCGGGGTTTTGACTAGCCGCCGCGCTGGAAGGCGCGCAGCGCGGCCTCGAGCCGGCCCCACGCCGCCTCGGCGCCGGGGAGCCCGAAGCGCAGCCAGCTCGGTTGGTCGGCGAACGGACGGCTCAGGATGCCGTGCGCCGCCAGCGTCGCGAAAAGCTCCGGCGCCGCGGGATGCGCGACGAGCCGGAACAGCGGCGTGTCGCCGAGCGGCTGCGCGCCGACGCGGCCGAGCAGGGCGCCGAGCCGCGCCGACTCCTGGACGAGGCGCCGCCGCGCTGTCTCCAGCCACGCGTCGTCCGCGAGCGCACGGGTGGCAACCGCGATCGCAGGGCCCGAGACAGGCCAGGGCCCGAGCATCTCGCGCAGCGCCTCGGCGCGCGCGTCTGGCACGATGGCGAAGCCGAGCCGCAGCCCGGGCAGGCCGTACATCTTGCCGAACGAGCGCAGCACAAGCGCGCCTTGCACCGGCAGGTGCGGTACGAGGCTGGCGGCCGGGGGCAGGGCATCGGCGAAGGCCTCGTCGACGACAAGGGCGCCGACGCGCCGCGCCAGCGCCGCCAGCGCGTCCGGCGTCTGCAGGCGGCCGTCGGGGTTGTTCGGATTGACGACGATCGCGACGTCGGCGCCGGCCAGCGCGTCAACGGTCGGCACCTCGCGGACGCGGGCGTCGGCGGCGCGGAACACGCGGGCGAACTCGCCGTAGGTCGGCGCCAGCACGCGCACGTCGCGGCCGGGGCACAGGGCCGGCAGCCGCTGGATGATCGCCTGCGTGCCCGGCGCCGCGACGATCGCGCAGCCCGGCGGTACCCGATACCGGGCCGCGGCGACGCGCTCGAGTGCGGCGAGCGCGCTGGCCGAGGGCAGGGCGGTGGTGACCTCGGCGGGGATGTCGCCGACGGAATGGGCCAGCGGGTTGATGCCGGTCGAGAGGTCGATCCACGGCTGCGGCGCCGCCGGATAGAGCCGCCGTGCCGCATCCAGCGCGCCGCCGTGCGCGGTGAACGGCCGAGCGTCTAGGGCTGCCATGCGGGCGCCGCCGCGGCAGCCTCTTCCTCGAGTCCCCCGTCGATTGCGCCGGTCAGCGCGCGCAGCACCTCGGTGACGTTGGTGCGGGTCGCGGAGGACAGCCGCAGCGGCGTCGTCCCGCAGGCGCGGCGCAGCCGGTCGGCCTGCTTCTTCAGCTGGTCTGGCTCGCACACGTCGACCTTCGACAGCGCGACGATCTCGCGCTTGTCGGCGAGGCCGCCGCCGTAGGCCTCGAGCTCGTGGCGCACGGTCTTGTAGTCCTGTCCCGCGTGCTCGCCGTTGGCGTCGACGAGGTGCAGGATCACCCGGCAGCGCTCGACGTGGCCGAGGAACCGGTCACCGAGCCCGACGCCCTCGTGGGCCCCCTCGATCAACCCGGGGATATCGGCCAGCACGAATTCCCGGCCGTCGACGGCGACGACGCCGAGCTGCGGGTGCAGGGTCGTGAACGGATAGTCGCCGATCTTCGGCTTGGCGGCCGAGACGACGGACAGGAAGGTCGACTTGCCGGCGTTGGGCAGGCCGACGAGCCCGGCGTCGGCGATCAGCTTGAGCCGCAGCACCAGCGTGCGCTCCTCGCCTGTCTCGCCGGGGTTGGCGCGGCGCGGGGCTTGATTGGTCGAGGTCTTGAAATAGGCGTTGCCGAAGCCGCCGTTGCCACCGCGGCAGATGCGGATGCGCTGGCCGATCGCGGTGAGATCGGCGAACGGCTCCTCCTCGCCCTCGTCGAAGAGCTGCGTGCCGACGGGCACCTTGAGGATCGCGTCGGGGCCTTTGCCGCCGGCACGGTTCTTCCCCATGCCGTGCATGCCGGTCTTGCCTTTGAAATGCTGCTGGTAGCGGAAGTCGATCAGCGTGTTGAGGCCGCCGACGCATTCGGCCACGACGTCGCCGCCCTTGCCGCCGTCGCCGCCGTCGGGACCGCCGAATTCGATGAATTTTTCGCGCCGGAAGGAGACGCATCCCGCGCCGCCGTCGCCGGAGCGGACGTAGACGCGGGCCTGATCGAGGAACTGCATCGGGCGTGTCTAGCCGAAACTGCGCGGTGTTGCAGCAGAAGAGCGATAAAGTCGCGATCGGCCGTGATTTAGTTCACGCCCCTCGCACGCGGCTCGGCCGTCGCGTCACGCGGCTGCGCCTCGGCTTCGCAGGAGCTGTCGAGGATCGCCGACACCTCGGCGAGGTCGCCCTGGACGCGGACGAAGCAATCCTTGCCAAAGTGCAGCGTCGAGGCGCCGTGGTCGTAATGGCAGACGTAGAGCACGCGGGACGGGTTGACCGCGATCTCGCGGCATTCGCGGCTGAGGCGGAACTTCACCATCTTCTGCATGGCCGATCCTCCCTTGGAGGGGCGCGTTGCGATCACGAAATCGTAAGACCGTACACAGCGAGCGCAAGCCGGCGGAAGGGCGGATGCCGTTGCGGAGCCTGGACTTGCGCCGCCAGCGACCCACAACGGCTCTGGATCCCCGGAGCGACACATGACGGCGACGAACGACAGCTGGCGGCTTCCCGCGCGCGAGATCGCGGCCCTGGTCCGCCTGCGCGCGGCCTCGGCGCGCGAGGTGGCGGCCGCCGCGCTCGATCGCCTCGCCGCGGTGAACCCCGCCATCAATGCCGTTGTCGAATGCCGGCCGGACGAGGTGCTGGCGCAGGCCGACGCGGTCGATTACGCGCTCGCCAACGGCGCCACGCTCGGCCCGCTCTGCGGCGTGCCGGTGACGGTGAAGGTCAACACCGACCAGCAGGGCTACGCCACCACCAACGGCGTCGTGGCGCAGCGCGACCTGATCGCCGAGGTGGACAGCCCCGTCGTCGCCAACCTGCGCGCCGCCGGCGCGATCATCCTCGGGCGCACCAACACGCCGACGTTTTCGGCGCGTTGGTTCACCAGCAACAAGCTGCACGGTCCCACCAAGAACCCGCGCGATCCGGCGCTGACGCCCGGCGGCTCGTCGGGCGGCGCCGCTGCGGCGGTGGCGGCGGGCATCGGCGCGATCGCGCACGGCACCGACATCGCCGGCTCGGTCCGCTATCCCGCCTATGCCTGCGGCGTGCACGGCCTGCGCCCGACGCTCGGGCGCATCCCCGCCTTCAACGCGTCGGGCCCGGAGCGCACGATCGGCGCGCAGCTCACCGCGGTCTCCGGTCCGCTCGCGCGCACGATCGACGATCTCTCGCTCGCGCTGGCCGCGATGGCGACGCCGAGCTCGCGAGACCCGTGGTTCGTGCCCGCGCCGCTCGAAGGGCCGGATGTCGCCCGCCACGCCGCCGTCTGCGTGGCGCCGGACGGGCTGGCGACGACGCCCGAGGTCGCGGCGGCTATAAGGGAAGCGGCGCACCGGCTCGAGGCGGCGGGCTGGACCGTCGAGGAAGTGGCGTCGCCGCCGCTCGCCGAGCCGGCCGAGCTGCAGGCGCGGCTGTGGATCGGCGAGAGCTATGCCGCGATGCGTCCCGCCGCCGAGGCCGACGGCGATGCCGGCCTGCTCACGCTGCTCGACAATCTCGCTTCCGAGTTCGCGGCGTTGCCGCCGACCGCCGTGACCGACGCGCTGCGCCGCCGCGCGACATTGGTGCGCGCATGGTCGGACTTCCTGACGCGCTATGCCGTCCTGCTGATGCCGGTCTCGGCCGAGGCGCCGTTCCCGGATGATCTCGACCTGCAGGGCCGGGAAAGCTTCGATCGCGTGTGGCGCGCGCAGATGCCGATGATCGGCTTGCCGCTGCTCGGCCTGCCCGCGCTGTCGGTCGCCACCGGCCTCGCGCCGTCGGGCGCGCCGCTCGGCGTGCAAGTGATCGCCGCGCGTTTCCGCGAGGACCTGTGCTTTGCCGCTGGCGCCGCGATCGAGGCCGGCGGCGTGCCGCCGATGCCGGTCGACCCGCGGGGCTAGGCCGGTTTTGCTCAAGCTCGATCATCTCGTGATCGTCGCACCGTCCCTGCAGGAGGGCGCGGCTCACGTGCGCGAGCGGCTCGGCCTCGACATGGCGCCCGGCGGCCGCCACCCGGAGATGGGCACGCACAATCTTCTCATGCGGCTGGGCGACGAGGTGTTTCTCGAGGTGATCGCCGTCGACCTCGCCGCGCCGCGGCCAGACCGGCCGCGCTGGTTCGGGCTCGACGATGTCGCGGCTGTCAGATCGGCATGGGACGACGGCCGACGGCTGCGCGGGTGGGTCGCGCGAACGGACGATCTCGACGCGGTGCTGGCGCGCCATGGCGCGTTGCTCGGCGAAAAAATTCGCGTCTCGCGTGGCGACCGTGTCTGGCACTTCGGTCTGCGTGCTGATGGCTCGCTGCCCGAGGACGGCGTCGCGCCGCCGGTGATCGACTGGGGCTCCCGCGGCAATCCCGCAGCCGATATGCCGGATCAAGGCGCCATCCTGCGCGCGTTCACCGTCGCGCATCCCGACCCTGACCGGGTAAACGACCTCTATCGTCGGCTCGGCATCGTCGAGCCACCGACGGTGGAGAAGAGCGAGCGGCTGAGTCTCCGCGCGACCATCGAGACGCCCGGCGGCATCATGGATCTCGATTGAACAACTGGCGTCTCGCAGGATACCGAGATCGGGCATCGGCTCATGCCTGTCATTGCCGCACCTGGAGCTCCGCCGCTACTTCCTGCAGGTCACCACCGCGCCGACGATCTTCGCGCTCACGGCGGCATCGACAGGCTCGCCGATCTGCTTGGCGGTCTCCCAGATGGCGTATTGGCGGAAGCTGACGGCCCGCTCGATGCTCGTGAGCATGCAGACGCATCCCGCCTCGTTCCCACCCGAGCTTTTGATGCACGCGTTGAGAAAGGCAGCCCTGTTCGTCTCGGGGAACGGCTCGGCGCGCGCGAGGTTCGGGGCGGCAGCAAGGGCAAGGATCCAAGCAAGCGCGATGCGACGTGCAATGAAAGCCATGCAATTCCTCAGCTGGCCACGACGGGCCGAACACCCGAATGTCGAGCCGGAAATAAAGCTCGGGCGCTGTGGCGGCCGCGCCGCAGATCGGGTGAAAGCGTTGCCATATGCTTGCGATGCGCCCGGGCGCATGGGATCGCTGCAACAGCAACTTGGATCGCTTCCATGCGGAACGGCTTGCCGCGCGCAACGGGCGTTGCGGCCGCGGATCGAGACACACGGCCCAGCACGGCGCAGGCGATGCTTGCCCGCGTCGCGAGCTGTCTGCTCGGCCTCCTGCTCGTCCTGCAGCTTGCGGGTGTCCCGCATCATGGGCTTCGCGTCGCACCGGCCGATGCGAAGGCGATCGCGCTCGCCGGGCTCGGCGCGGCAATCGGCCAGCCGGTCACGCTCTGCGATCACGGCGGCGATCCGTCGCGGCCGGATGATCCCGCGCACACCGGCAGCTGCGAGCATTGCATCTTCTGCCATTCGATGCCCGTCGGCGCCCCGGCGACGCCGGTCGTCGCGATCGGAATCGTTCGTGTCGCGACCGCGGCCGACATCGAGCGGCCGCGCGCGGACGTGGCCCTCGTTCGCGCGCGCCCTCGCGGCGGCGCGACACCGCGCGGGCCGCCCACCTTCGGATAGCGAAGCCGTCTCGTCGGGCCACGCGGCACCTGCCGTGATGGTGCGGCGATGATCGGCCGACCGATGCGCTCGCGCCATCGCCGAGCGCCGTCTCACGCCATCCGATCAAGGACCCCTCATGTCATTCAGAGCCTTCACGGGCGCGGCCGGCACGCTCGCCGCCGTGGCCTCAATCCTGGGCGCCGCACCGGCGTCCGCCCATACGATCGTCGGCAATCGCGTCTTCCCCGCGACGCTCGCGATCGACGATCCCGGTGTCAACGACGAGCTGTCGCTGCCGGTCTTCTCGCAGATCACCGCGGAAAACTTCGACGGCACGACCGGCGCGAAGACCTATTCGCTCGGCGGCGAATATTCGAAGACGATCACCGCCGACTGGCAGGTGTCGATCGGCTCCGACGGGGTGACCTTCCAGAGAAACCCCAAGGCGACCGGCTTCGCCAACATCGAGGTCGGGACAAAGTACGTCTTCTATCAGAACCCCGACTCGGAGTTCATCTTCGCGGGCGGCGTCGATGTCGAGATCGGCGGGACCGGCAGCTCTCCGACGTCCTCGCTTCCCTCCGATCAGTTCACCACGGCCACGCCCAGCCTCTATGTCGGCAAGGGCTTCGGCGACGCCCCGGCCGACTGGATGAAACCCTTCGCGGTGACGGGCCAGGTCAGCTATTCGATCCCGACCGTGATCCACGATCCGATCGACGGCAGTCAGGTTCCCAACTTCGTGACCTACGGCGGCAGCATCCAGTACAGCCTGCTCTACCGCAACGCCTTCGTCGAGGAGGTGCCGGGTCCCTTCAGGAAGCTGATCCCGGCGTTTGAAGGTGCGTTCTCGACGCCGGTCGCCAACACCGGCCCGTCGGACCCCGGTGACTTTTCGGTCCACGAGACGACGGGCATCGTCGGCCCGTCGCTCTATTATATCGGCACCACCTACGAGCTCGGCGTCATGATGCAGGTGCCGGTCAACGCGGCGAGCGGCAAGCACCCCGGCGTGATGGCGATCCTCGATTTCTTCCTGGACGACATCGCCCCGAACTCGCTCGGCAAGCCCCTGTTCGGGCCGCCGCAAGCCCGTCGCACCACCTATTGAGGAGAAGCCAAGATGAAGAAGATGAACCTTGCCGTGCTCGCCCTCACCCTGGGCGTATTGGCCCCGCATGCGGCGCTGGCACACGCCTTCCTGGATCACGCCGTGCCCGGCGTCGGCTCGACGGTGCCGAGCGCGCCGGGCGAGCTGCAATTGACCTTCACCGAGGAGGTCGAGACGTCGCTCTCGGGCGTCCGCGTCACCACCGCGGCCGGCGCCGCCGTCCCCGCCGGCAAGGCGACGGGCGATGGATCGCACGGCAGCACGCTGCACGTCCGGCTCACGCATGCGCTGGCGGCGGGCACTTACGTCGTGCATTGGCACGCGGTGTCGGTCGATACGCATCCGACGTCGGGCACCTACAAGTTCACGGTCTCGCCCTGATCCTCGTCGCGCAGCCGGCCCGCGCTGCGGCGTGCGGCCGGCCACGGCAGAGAGCGTAAGAGATGGATCCGATCTTCGACGCCCTCGTGCTTGTGCGGTGGCTCCATTTCGCCGCGATGGTCGTCCTCTTCGGCGGCCCGCTGTTCTGGGCTTACGCGCCTTGCGATACGGATGCGACATCGACGTGGCGCTTCGGGCTGCTCTGTCTGAAGATCGCCGCGCCGCTCGCGCTGGCGACGGGCGTCGGCTGGCTCGCCGCAACGATCGTCAACATGACCGGGCTCGAAGGGCTCGGTGATCCCGACACGCTGCACGCCTTCTTTTTCGAGACGCTGTTCGGCCCCGTCGAAGGCGTGCGGATGGCGCTGCTTGTCGTCGTCGCGGTCCTCGCCTTCGCGCCGATGGCGGACCGGCTGCGCGTCGCCGCGATGGCCGTTGCGAGCGGGCTACTCCTCGTCAGCCAGGCGTGGCTCGGCCATGCCGCCGAGGGCGGGGCGACGCTGCTTGGCGCCGCGCTGATCGCGGCCTATGCCGCGCATGTCCTCGCCGCCGCGGCGTGGCTCGGTGGCCTGCCTTTGCTGCTCGCGCGGATCGCCGAGCTCCGGGGCTACGCCGCGTCGGCTGTCTCGGTCCTTCGTTTGCTCTCGCGCTATTCGCTCATGGCGACGCTCGCCGTCGCCCTGATCCTGGCGAGCGGCGTCGCCAACGCGGCGTTCCGGGTGCGGGGGCATTTCGGCGCGTTCCTGCACACGGACTACGGCAACGTGCTCCTCGTGAAACTCGCGCTCGTCGGCCTCATGCTGGGCCTCGCCGCCACCAACCGCTTCATCGCGATGCCGCGTCTTTCCGGTGAAAGCGGGCCGAGGATGATCAGGCGGCTCGCGACAAGCATCGGCTGCGAGATCGCGCTCGGCGTGCTGGTCCTGCTCGCGGCGGCCGTGCTCGGCATCACGCCACCGCCGGCCTGAGATGGCGCGGCGCGCTGCGGGAGGCTTCGGTTGCGCGGTGTTTTCGGCTCCGCTAGCGTTTGCGCGACGGGTCCGATGCCGTCAGGAGCGAACGCCATGCAGATCTCCATCCGGCGATTTCTCGACGAGAGTACGCCAGATCTCAGGGGTCGGCTGATCGCCATCTACGCGGTGCTTGGCGGCTTGAATGTCGGCGCCTGGGTCTGGGCCGTCGTCGCGTTCCACGACCGGTTGGCTCTTCTGAGCGTCGCCTCGGTGATCTATGGCCTCGGCCTTCGGCACGCGGTCGACGCCGATCATATCGCGGCGATCGACAACGTGACCCGCAAGCTGATGCAGGCCCAGCAGCGGCCGGTGTCCGTCGGCTTCTTCTTCGCGATGGGGCATTCGACCGTCGTGATGATCGCGGCGGCCGCGGTCGCTCTGGCGGCGACGCTGCTCGGCAGCTTCGAGTCGTTCGAGAGCGTCAGCGGAATCATCGGGACCGGCGTTTCGGCCCTGTTCCTGCTGATCATCGCCGCGATGAACATCGTCATCTTCGCGAGCATCTACCGCAGCTATCGCCGGGTCCGCGTCGGCGGCGCCTACGTCGAAGAGGACCTGGACATCCTGCTCAACAACCGCGGCTTCCTGGCGCGGATCTTCCGGCCGGCGTTCAAGCTCGTGACGAAGAGCTGGCACATGTTCCCGCTCGGATTCCTGTTCGGCCTCGGCTTCGACACGGCGACCGAGGTCGCGCTGTTCGGCGTCTCCGCCGCGCAGGCCGCGAAAGGCGTGCCCTTCGCTGCCATCATGGTGTTCCCCGTCCTGTTCGCGGCCGGCATGTCGCTCGTCGACACGACGGATGGAATCATGATGCTCGGCGCCTACGACTGGGCGTTCGTCAAGCCGATGCGCAAGCTCTATTACAACATGACCATCACCCTGGTTTCCGTGATCGTCGCCGTGCTCATCGGCGGCCTGGAAGCCTTGGGGCTCATCGGCGATCAGCTGGGGCTGAAAGGCGGTTTTTGGGACGTGGTCGGCGCGCTCAATGGCAACTTCAACAACCTCGGGGTCGTCATCATCGGCATCTTCGCTTTCGTTTGGCTCGCGTCCTATGGGGTCTACCGGGCCAAGGGGCTGGACGACATGGACGTTCGCTCGGCCTGACCTTCGGCGGACGCGCCGCCCGCGCTGTAGGGATCGTCGGCCGCGAGGCCTTCGCCGCCTCGAGGGCGTCCGCTTCGTAGACATTTAGAGCGCCCGTCCCATCGGTGAACGGGGCGGCCAGCACCATGAGTCCTTCGCTGATGAGCCGATCCACATAAGCCCGATGCAGCGGGTGGAGCGCCGCCACCTCCGCTTGGTCGGCGACGTACCGAACATGATCGACGAACTTCATCGTCCTCCTTGCCTGACGAGGCGCTCCGGACGACCCGATGACGCTTCCCGTTCGCCCTGCTGCGCCTCGCGTGTCCGCCAAATGTACAGACGAACGGCCGGCACCGCAGCATGTCGGCGATCGCCGACGCTGAGCGGGCGGTGTCGGCGAACACGACCATGGTCCCGCGCGGGATCGCCGAGCGCCGACAAAGGCTTCTCGCAGGGTCGGCGCACGCCGACCCATGGCTCGGCCCGGCGGCGTCGCTCGCCGACACGGGCGTGGTCGAACCAGATGGGTCAGTCTCAGCTGGACAGCCGGCGCGATTTCGGTTATATTACCTGAGAAGGGTACCTGCAACGCGCGCCGTCTTGCCTTTGGCCAGACCTCGCGTATAAGGCGCTCCTTCGAACCGCCCGGCCAGGTTAGGGCTGCCGTGGCGGTTCGTTCGCGTTCTCATCGAGCGCAGGCGTCGCAGAGCGACGCTCACAATCAAGATGGGGCCTCAAAACCCCGCGGAGACCGAAATGCCCAAGTTGAAGACGAAGTCCGGCGCCGCCAAGCGCTTCAAGATCACCGGCACTGGCAAGGTGATCTACGCGCAATCCGGCAAGCGGCATGGCATGATCAAGCGTACGAACAAGCAGATCCGCAATCTGCGTGGCACCAACGTGATGTTCAAGACGGACGGCGAAAACGTCAAGAAGTACTTCCTGCCCAACGGCTGAGAAGGCTCGCGTCCCGCTTAAACCACCCGTTCGTATCAGGAGATCACCATGGCTCGCGTCAAACGCGGCGTTACCTCGCACGCCAAGCACAAGAAGACCCTCCAGGCCGCCAAAGGTTTCTACGGCCGCCGCAAGAACACGATCCGCGCCGCCAAGGCAGCCGTCGATCGCTCGATGCAGTACGCGACGCGCGACCGCAAGGTGAAGAAGCGCACGTTCCGCGCCCTGTGGATCCAGCGCCTCAACGCCGCCGTCCGCGAGCTGGGGATGACATATTCGCGCTTCATCGACGGGCTGAACAAGGCCGGCATCGAGATGGACCGCAAGGTGCTGTCCGACCTCGCGATCCGCGAGCCGGCCGCGTTCGCCGCCATCGTCGAGAAGGTCAAGGCGGCGCTTCCCGCCGCCTGATCGCTCACGCGGCTCTGCGGCGCGCCGAGACGGCGACCGCGTC
Source organism: Beijerinckiaceae bacterium (assembly GCA_965277735.1). Lineage (GTDB taxonomy): Bacteria > Pseudomonadota > Alphaproteobacteria > Rhizobiales > Beijerinckiaceae > RH-AL1. The sequence continues at coordinate 827,119 of CBDIDO010000001.1, read as the reverse complement.
GCCGCGCGCATCGCCAAGATCGGCCCCGATGCGGGCCGCCAGCGAGTCCGCGTGGAGCAGGGCAAAGCGCATCGTGCCCTGCCAGTGGTTCGGCACGTTGGTGGCGTCTGCGAAGCGCGGCACCGGCGGTGCGGCGACCTCGCCAGGCAGCGGACCCGCCCCGTGCCGGGTCTGGTAGCAACGCGTCGCGTAGGTCACTTCTAGCTTGCCGATCCCGGCGTGCCCGGCGACCTCAAGGCCTACGGGCCGCATGCTGGCGAGGCGTTCCTGGAGCCGACCGACGAGATGCGCAGCGGCCGCAACCGGCCCGCCGTGCTCTACCGCGCTGCCACGAGCGACCTCGTCACGTTCCCGCAGCGCTTTTGACGATCAGGCCGGCTCGGGGCGCGCGCCTAGCCCGCCGCCTCGTCGTCGATACCCACTCGCCGCAGCCGATCGGGGTGCGGCATGGCGATGATGTTGTAGCCGGCATCCACGTAATGGATCTCGCCGGTGACGCCGCCGGACAGATCGGACAGCAGGTAAAGCGCCGTCCCGCCGACATCGTCGAGCGTGACGCTTCGGCGGAGCGGCGCATGCGCGTTCTGGAAGGCGAACATCGCCCGCGCGTCCGAGATCCCGGCGCCGGCCAGCGTCCGGATCGGTCCGGCCGAGATCGCGTTGACCCGTAGGCCATCGACCCCGTAGTCGGCCGCGAGATAACGCACGCCGGCCTCGAGCGCCGCCTTGGCGACCCCCATGACGTTGTAGTTCGGCATGACGCGCGTCGCGCCGCCGAAGGAGAGCGTCAGCAGGCTGCCGCCCGGCTGCATCATCGGCGCCGCCCGCTTGGCGATCTCGGTGAAGGAGAAGGCCGAGATGAGCATCGTGCGCGCGAAGTTCTCGCGGGTAGTGTCGGCGTAGCGGCCCTTGAGCTCGGCTTTCGCCGAATAGGCAATGCAATGGACGACGAAGTCGAGCTGGCCCCAGCTTTCCTGCAGCGCATCGAACATCGCGTCGACCGAGTCGAGGTCCTCGACGTCGCACGGCAGCACCAGCTTCGCGCCGACGCTCTCGGCCAGCGGCTTGACGCGCTTGCCGAGCGCCTCGCCCTGGTAGGAGAAGGCGAGTTCCGCGCCATGCGCGTGCAGTGTCCGGGCGATTCCCCAGGCGATCGAATTGTGGTTGGCGACGCCCATGACGAGGCCGCGGCGGCCTCGCATGATGTCGCTCATGGACCCGCGCTCAGGCGTCGACATGCTTGAAGACGAGCGTCGCGTTGGTGCCGCCGAAGCCGAACGAGTTCGAGAGCACGGCGCGCAGGCTCACCTCGCGCCGCTCACGGACGATGTTCATGTCGGCAAAGTCGGGGTCGATCTCGTCGATATGTGCGCTCTCGCAGACGAAGCCGGAGTTCATCATCAAGAGCGAGTAGATCGCCTCCTGCACGCCGGTGGCGCCCTGCGAATGGCCGGTGAGCGACTTGGTGGCCGAGATCGGCGGCGACTTGTCGCCCGAACCGAACACCTTGCGGATCGCCTCGATCTCTCGGGCGTCGCCAACCGGCGTCGAGGTCGCGTGCGGATTGATGTAATCGATCGGCACCTTGAGCCCGTCGATCGCCATGCGGATGCAGCGCTCGGCGCCCTCGCCTGAAGGCGCGACCATGTCGTGCCCGTCGGAGGTCAGCCCGTAGCCGACGATCTCGCCGTAGATGCGAGCGCCGCGCGCCTTGGCGCGACCGTACTCCTCGAGCACCAGGACACCGGCGCCGCCGGCGATGACGAAGCCGTCGCGGTTCTTGTCGAAAGCGCGGGAGGCGACAGCCGGGCGGTCATTATAGCCGGACGACATCGCGCCCATGGCGTCGAACAGCACGGCCAGCGTCCAGTCGAGCTCCTCGCATCCGCCGGCGAACATCACGTCCTGCTTGCCGTAGGCGATCATCTCGTAGGCGTTGCCGATGCAATGGTTCGACGTCGCGCAGGCCGACGAGATCGAATAGCTCGAGCCCTTGATCTTGAACCAGGTGCCGAGCGTCGCCGAGGCGGTCGAGGACATCGCCTTCGGCACGGCGAACGGGCCGACGCGCTTCGGCCCCTTCTCGCGCGCGATGTCGGCGGCCTCGACGATCGTCTTGGTGGACGGGCCGCCGGAGCCCATCAGGATGCCGGTGCGCGGGTTCGAGACGTCCTCGGGCATCAGGTCGGCGTCGCGGATCGCCTGCTCCATCGCCAGATGCGCCCAGGCGGTGCCCCCGCCATGGAAGCGCATGGCGCGGCGATCGACGCCCGCCACCGCGTCGGCGGACGGCGCACCGTAGACCTGCGAGCGGAAGCCGTGCTTGGCGAATTCTTCGGCTTTGGTGACGCCGGACTTGGCTTCGCGCAGGGAGGCGAGCACCTCCTGCGTCGAGTTTCCGATCGGCGAGATGATACCCATGCCGGTGACGACGACGCGTCTCATTCAGATCTCCGTTCCCGCCTCGCGGACGACGCGCGCGCGGGGGCGGCACGACGAGGCCCAAGTATAGGACGAGTGCGCCCCACGCTCAGGCGGTGGCGCCAGCCGGCTGAAAGAGGCCGACCTTCAAGTCCTTGGCTTCGTATATGCGTTCGCCATCGGCTTCCAGCCAGCCGTCCGCCACGCCGAGCACGAGCTTTCGATTGAACACGCGCTTGAGATCGACCCCGTAGACGATCCGCTTGACCGTCGGAAGCACCTGGCCCGCGAGCTTCACCTCGCCGACGCCGAGCGCACGTCCGCGGCCGGGCAGGCCGAGCCAGCCGAGGTAGAAGCCGAGCAGTTGCCACAGCGCATCGAGGCCGAGGCAGCCGGGCATCACGGGATCGTTCTTGAAGTGGCAGGCGAAGAACCATTGGTCGGGCGAGATGTCGAAGACCGCGCGCACGAGACCCTTCCCGTCCGGGCCGTCCGTCTCGGAAATCTGGTCGATCTTGTCGAACATGAGCATGGGCGGCAGCGGCAGCTGGGCGTTGCCGGGTCCGAAGAGCTCGCCCCGGGCGCATGCAAGAAGATGCTCGTAATCGAAGCTGGAGCGACGATCGCTCATATGTCTTTGGTCTCTGATCTGCCGGGCGTGCCAACGCGCCGAGGGGCATCCCCGTCCAGGGCCGGGGGTGCTTAGCATAGGCCCCGCCGGATCGAAAGGCGATAGCCTGGGCACGCCGGATAGCTGGGTGCTTTCCTGGATCAGTTCTTTGATATACCTTGGCAACTCGACCGCGCTTGCCGACGCGACCGCGGGCCATTATCACAAGCCGATCGCATGAGAGGATGCGCCTGCCGGGTACGGCACGGGCGCTGCCAGAGAACCAGATGACCGAGCTTCAGAAGACGACTCAGAAGCCGCGCCCGGCGACCGCGCAAGGCCGCCTCGACGCCATGATGGCCGGCTGCCCGGTGCATGCGTTGCGCGCCAAGCTGAAAGACGCCGGTCTGCGCCCGACGCGCCAGCGCATGGCGCTCGGCCTGCTGCTGTTCGCCAAGGGCGACCGGCACCTGACGGCCGAGAAGCTCTACGAGGAGGCGCAGGAGTTGCGCGTCCCGGTGTCGCTCGCCACCGTGTACAACGGCCTGCACGTGTTCACGGAAGCCGGGCTTCTGCGCGAGGTCGCGGTCGACGGCACGAAGGTCTATTACGACACCAACGTGACCGACCATCACCACTTCCTGCTCGAAGACTCGAACATGCTGATCGACATCCCCGCGGTCTCGATCGACCGCTCGGTGGTGCCCGAGTTGCCCGCGGGCATGGAGATCGCCGCGATCGACGTCGTCGTGCGGCTGCGTCCGGCCAAAGTCTCCTAAAGCCACGGCGCTTCCTGCGCTGTTCATCACACCGGGCGCCTCGCATTGACGCGGCGCCCGCGCGCGGCCATGTAGGCGCGCCTTCGCATAGCCCTCAGAGCCCGCTTTCCCGAAAATGTCCCGTCTCGTCATGAAGTTCGGCGGCACGTCCGTCGCCGATCTCGACCGCATCCGCAACGTCGCCCGCCACGTGAAGCGCGAGGTCGAGGCCGGCCACGAGGTCGCAGTGGTCGTCTCGGCGATGTCCGGCAAGACCAACGAGCTCGTCGCCTGGGTCAAGGACGCCTCGCCGCTCTACGATCCGAGCGAATACGACGCCGTCGTCGCCTCCGGCGAGCAGGTCACGGCCGGCCTGCTCGCGATCGCGCTGCAGAAGATGGGAATCCCCGCCCGCTCCTGGCAGGGCTGGCAGATCCCGATCTCGACGTCGGACGCCCACGGCGTCGCGCGGATCGACGGGATCGACGGCTCGGCGCTGATTGAGGGCTTTGCCCGCGGGCAGGTTGCCGTCGTCGCCGGCTTCCAGGGCGTGCACGCGCCGACGAACCGCATCGCCACGCTCGGCCGCGGCGGCTCCGACACGTCGGCCGTCGCGGTGGCGGCGGCGATCCATGCCGACCGCTGCGACATCTACACGGACGTCGACGGCGTCTACACGACCGATCCGCGCGTCGTGCCCAAGGCGCGCCGCATGGACCGCATCGCCTTCGAGGAGATGCTCGAGATGGCCTCGCTCGGCGCAAAGGTGTTGCAGGTCCGCTCGGTCGAGCTCGCGATGGTGCACAAGGTGAAGACCTTCGTGCGCTCCTCGTTCGACGACCCAGACCAACCCACCCCAGGTACGCTCATTTGCGAGGAGGACGACATCGTGGAGCAGCAGGTTGTGACCGGCATCGCCTTCTCGCGCGACGAGGCGCAGATCACGTTGCGCAAGCTCGCCGACGCGCCCGGCGTCGCCGCGAGCGTGTTCATGCCGCTCGCCGAGGCGAACATCAACGTCGACATGATCATCCAGGTGACGTCGGACGACAACAAGCACACCGACATGACCTTCACGACGACGTCGGCCGATTTCGAGCGCGCCTGCGCGCTGCTCGAGGGCAGCAAGGCGACGATCGGCTACAAGACGCTCGAAGGCTCGACCGACGTGGTCAAGGTGTCGGCGATCGGCGTCGGCATGCGCTCGCACGCCGGCGTCGCGGCCAAGGGCTTCAAGGCGCTGTCCGAAAAAGGCATCAACATCCGCGCGATCACGACGTCGGAGATCAAGTTCTCCGTGCTGATCGACGCCGCCTATACCGAGCTCGCGGTGCGCACGCTGCACTCGCTCTACGGACTCGACAAAGCGGCGTAGGGCGAACGCGGATCCTCCCCCGCGAGCGGGGGAGGAATGAACCGGTCAGTGCCGGTTGTACACATCCTCGATGCGGATGATGTCGTCCTCGCCGAGGTAGGAGCCGGTCTGCACCTCGATCAGCTCGAGATTGATCTTGCCCGGGTTCGCCATGCGGTGGATCACGCCCATCGGCAGGTAGATCGACTCGTTCTCGTGCACCAGAACGAGCTCGTTGCCGCGCGTCACCTCGGCGATGCCCTTGACCACAACCCAGTGCTCGGCACGGTGGTAGTGCTTCTGCAGCGACAATGAGGCGCCGGGCTTCACGACGATGCGCTTCACCTGATAGCGGGCGCCGTCGTCGATCGACTGGTAGTAGCCCCACGGACGATACGAGCGCTTGTGCTCGTGCGCCTCGCGCCGGCCCATCAGGCGCAGCTTCTCGACGAGCTGCTTGACCTTGTCGCCATGCTCGTTGCTGACGACGAGCACGGCGTCGTGCGTCGTCACGACGATCACGTTGTCGACGCCGACGACGGTCGTCAGGTGCTCGTCGGAGCGGATGTGGACGTTCTTGGCATCGAGCATGGCGCCGTGGCCGCGGATCGAATTGCCGTCCGCGTCACGGTCGGACAGCTGCCAGACCGCGGCCCAGTTGCCGACGTCGGACCAGCCGATGTCGGCCGGCACGACCGCCGCCTTCGTCGTGCGCTCCATGACCGCATAGTCGATCGACTTCTTGGTCGCGTGCTGGAAGCTCTCGGCGTCGAGCAGCGTGAAATCGAGATCGGTGCGCGAGCGCGCGACTGCCTCGGCGGCAGCCGTGATCATCTCCGGCTCGAACGCGCGCAGCTCCGCTTCCATGACGTCGGCGCGGAAGAAGAAATTGCCCGAGTTCCAAAGATAGCCCTCGGCGATGTAGCGCTCCGCGGTCGCACGGTCCGGCTTCTCGACGAACCGGTCGAGCTTGCGGACCGCATTGCCGTCGGCGAGCGCATCGCCCGGCTTGATGTAGCCGTAGCCCGTCGCCGGATGATCCGGCTTGATGCCGAGGGTCACGATGTGGCCGCACTGTGCCGCCTCGGCCGCCTCGCGGCAGAGTTTCACGAAGCCAGCCTTGTCGCGCACCACGTGGTCGGCGGCGAGTACAGCGACGATCGTGTCCGGTGCCATGCGCAGCGCCAGCTCGGCGGCGACCGCGACGGCCGGCCCCGAATCGCGGCCCTGCGGCTCGAGAACGATATGCGCCGTGCGCCCGATCTTCTGCAGCTGCTCGCCGACCAGGAAGCGGTAGGCTTGGTTCGAGACGACGACCGGCATGTTGAACACGTCGTCGGCCAGAACCTCGATCGCCATCTGAAAGGTCGAGAGCTCACCGACGAGCGGGATGAACTGCTTCGGCAGGCTCTCACGCGACTCGGGCCATACGCGGGTCCCCGAGCCGCCACACATGATGACGGGAAGAATCTTCATTCGCCTACCCCTCGTTCGCGGAGCCCTCGCGGGGCTCTTTCGACAGCAATGGCTTGTGAGCTACCGGTAGAAAACGTGAGAATCAGTGAATCCGGCGGTTGGGAGCCGGCCTCATCCGACGTCCGTTCGCAATCTTAGTTACGCGTGCGTTGCAGGAGAAAGCGGCTTTCACGCGGCGAGCGACCGTGGTTTTCTGCAAAAGAGCCCCACGGCTAAAGGGTTGTTCATAGGTCACCTTTAGCTTGCGGCGGTCAGTGACGATCCGGCGGCAATGGCGAACGGCGAACTCCGCAACCACGACCGACCCCGTGACGCCGACGTTCGTCGCGCCGTCCAGCTCGGCCGCGTCACGCCGCTCTTTCAGCCGATCGAGATGCTGCGGACGGGTGCCTGTCGCGGCTTCGAGGCGCTCGCGCGCATCAAGCGCGACGACGGGACGCTGCTGACGCCGGACGTGTTCCTGCCGCTGCTCGGCCCCGACGACCGTCTCGCCCTGTTCGGCGCCATGCTCGGCCAGAGCATCGCGCTCAGCCGCTCGCTCGGCCGCGCCGGGGCCGGCCTCTATATCTCGATCAACGTCGAGATCTCGCTCGTCGCAAGCGAGGATTTCGTCGACGTCCTCCGCTACTTCCTCGAGCGCTACGACTTCAAGGGCGAGTCTCTTGTGCTGGAGATCCTCGAGAACGAGGACATCAAGGATCTCGGGCGTCTCAAGGCTTGCCTCTCCGAGGTGAAGGCGCTCGGCCTGTCGCTCGCGCTCGACGACGTCGGCACCGGCTACGCGTCGATGTCGCGCATGCGCGAGCTGCCGATCGACATCTTCAAGCTCGACCGCGGCTTCGTCCGCGATCTCGAGCAGCGCCCGATCGATCTCACCTTCGTCTTGAGCATGGTGAACCTCGCGCGCGGGCTCAGGCGGACCCTCCTGATCGAGGGCGTCGAGACGCCGGAGGTCTACGACGCGATGCGCGTCCTCGGCATCGAGGTCGGCCAAGGCTTCGGCATCGCCCGGCCGATGCCGACAACGGACATCGCGCCCTGGCTCGCGGCACGCCGGCCGCGCCAGAAGGACCCGACACCGACCTGCCTGCTCGGCGCCTATGCGAGCCATCTCACTGTCATCGAGGCCTGCCGGCATCTGCAGGCGCAGCCGCTGCCTGTGGCCTGGCGGCAGGATGTGATGACGGATTCCCTCGGCTGCGCCGTCGGCCGCCTGTTCACCGCGCGCGGCTGGCACGACACCGAGTTCGGCGCCGCGCATCGCCACTTCCACAGCGTGCTCGATCGCTACGATTCGGACCCGGCGCTTTGGGAAGAGGGCTCTGAGCGTTTCTGCTCGTCGATGGCGGCCGCGATCGCGGCGTCCCCGCGCGAGGTCGGTTGCCGGCCGCAAGCCCGGCTGAAACCCGGCGCCGACTGCAATTGCGTGCAGCCCCACACGAGTGTCGCGCGCCGCCCACGGCGGGCCACGGCGCGCTGAGCGATCAGCTCGAGAGCTTCGCCATCAGCGCCTCGGAGATCTCGAAGTTCGCGTAGACGTTCTGGACGTCATCGTTCTCCTCGAGTGCGTCGACGAGCTTCAGGATCTTCTCGCCCGCCTCGTCGTCCACTGCGATCGTCGATTGCGGGCGCCAGACGAGCATCGCCTTGCGCGGCTCGCCGAACTTGCTTTCCAGCGCACTCGCCACGTCGCGCAGGCCCTCGAGCGAGGTCGTGATCTCGTGGCCATCCTCGCTCGTGATCGCGTCGTCGGCGCCTGCGTCAATCGCCGCCTCCATGACCTCGTCCTCGGTCGCGACCTTGCTGTCGAACTCGATGCGCCCGACGTGGTCGAACATGAACGAGACCGCGCCCGTCTCGGCCAGCGCGCCGCCGGCCTTCGTGAAGTAGGACCGCACTTCGCCCGCCGTACGGTTGCGGTTGTCGGTGAGTGCCTCGATGATCACGGCGACCCCGCCCGGCGCATAACCCTCGTAGCGCACCTCGTCGTAGTTCTCGCCGTCGGCGGCGGACGCCTTCTTGATCGCGCGCTCGATGTTGTCCTTCGGCATGTTTTCCGCGCGGGCTGCGATCACGGCGGAGCGCAGGCGCGCGTTCATCGCCGGATCGGGCAGGCCGAGCTTGGCGGCGACGGTGATCTCGCGGGCGAGCTTGGAGAAGAGCTTGGAGCGGATCGCGTCCTGCTTGCCCTTCTTGTGCATGATATTCTTGAACTGGCTGTGGCCCGCCATCGCCGTCTCGTCCCTCGTCGATCCTTGTGGTGATTGCCGCCTGCATAGCCGCGGCGGCTGGGGAAGGGAAGGATGCCGTCGATTTGGTCGTCCACCATCGATCTGTCGCCTACGACCATCGTATCAAAGCCCAAAGTCGTATCGTTCCCAGTTCAGAATTATTGTAAAAAATATTCGGTTGTAAGAATACATCCGAAAATACTTCCATAAATTGCATCGATCTCGACGCTTTGTGGAAGAATTATCTATTCTCTATACTTAGGAGGATGTCATGAGGCTGGCGCCCAACTTCGCTTTCGAGCCGCTTCGGCCGATCCCGGTGCCGACGGAGCCCCCGACGGACACACTCGTCCCTCACATCGATGCCTTCGCCGGCGTCCCGGTCAGGCCGCTCCCGCCCATCCACATCGATCCGCTCGGGCCGCTGCGCGACCTGCTCGGCACATGGAGCGGGAGCGGGTTCAACGTGATCTGCGGCCGCACCGCGCCAAGGCAGGCGATCTGCCGGGTCAGGATCGTTTCCTCGAGATCAACGTCACCAGCGAGACGCTGACCTCCGAGGAGATCCCCGGGAACATCCCGAACCGCGGGCTGCTGCAGGACGACATCGACATGTTCGGCGTGACCTACCTGCAGCAGATCTCCGACCACAACGTGAAGGTAAACGGCAAGCCGGCGGGCTTGCATATCGAGCCCGGTATCTGGGCGCGGGTGCCCCCGACATCCGATCCGAAGGAGACCGGCACGGTCGTGCGGATGGCCTCCATCCCGCATGGCACGACGATCCTGGCGCAGGGCGTTCCCCTGGTCGCCGCCGGCGGCCCGAAGATCGACGACACCAACATCCTGCCGTTCCTGATCAACGGGGGCACCGGCCTGCACTTTCCGGAGCAGAACCTGTCGCAGCCGACCGCTTTCCGCTCGCCGGCGTCAAATATCGCCGGCGTGACGCAGCAGATGGTCGACAACCCCAACAGCGTCCTGAAGACGGCGATCCAGGGTCTCACCTTCACCGAGACGACGGTCTTCGTCATCTCGACCGACCACACGCCTGTCGCTGGCGGCGGCACCAGCAACACAGCTTTCCGGCAGGGTTTGGCCAACGGGACCCAACGCCAGGGCCAGCAAGGTGACCGCGATCTTCTGGATCGAGAAGGTGAAGGGGACGGGCAGCGGCCCCGACCACCTCATCTTGCAGTATACGCAGACCGTCTGCTCGACTTCAACGGGCTGAGCTGGCCCCACATCACGGTGGGGACGCAGCGCAAGAAGCTGCTCTTCAACCCGCTCGTCGCTGTCGCGCCGGAGGAATTGGAGAACTTGGAAGCAAAGCCGTCGATCTGATCGCCGGCCTTCGATGCTAGACCCCGATCCGCTCCTTCGCCCGCACATAGGCGGGCCGGGCGCGGATCGTGTCGAGGAATCCAACGAGCTTCGGCCAGCGTTGGTCGAGGCCGCCGCGCTGCTGCGCCATCTCCATCGGGAAGCTCATCTGGATGTCGGCGCCGCTGAACGCGTCGCCGGCGAACCACGGGCGCGCGCTGAGCTCGCCATTCAGGAAGTCGAGCTGGCTCCGGATGTTGGGCTCGATGAAGCCCTTGTTGACCGGCGTCGCGATCCCCTTCGCGATCGGCCGCACGAGCGCGGGCGCCATCTCGACGATGCGCGTGAAGACGAGGCGCAGCAGCAGCGGCGGCATCTGCGAGCCTTCGGCGAAATGCAGAAACGTCGAATAACGCAAATGCTCCGGCGTGCCGTCCGCCGGCCGCAGTCCGCTCTGGGCGCCGTAGCGGGTGATCAACTCGTCGATGATCGCGCCGGACTCGATGAGGATGCGGCCGTCGTCATCGACCACCGGCGCCTTGCCGAGCGGATGAACCGCCTTCAGCTCGGGGGGCGCCAGCATCGTCTTTGGGTCTCGCTTGTATTTTTTGATCTCGTACGGGAGTCCAAGCTCCTCGAGGAGCCAGGCGATCCGCTGCGAGCGCGAGTACTCGAGGTGGTGAAGGACTATCAATTGGCGCTCCGATCGAGGCGTCCGAACTTATGGGCGACATCCGCACGGATGCCGCGGGTGGCGACGAGGACCTCGGCGAGGAAGGCCGCGAGCGCACCGATCGTTGCGAAGATCGCCGCGCCGAACAGCGTGAACAGAATCGCCGAGGTCGCGCGGGAGCGCAGCAGGCTGAGGAACAGCGCCAGCACCGTGGCGCAGGTGCAGGCGCCGGCGATGGAGCCGAGGATCACGGCGATCTCGAGCGCGTGCGAGCGGCGGCGCAGGAAGGCGAGCCGGCGCTTCACCGCGACATCGCCGATGCCGCCGCTCTCGACCGCGGCGGCCAGCGTCTTCACCTGGTCGGAGACGCGCGCGAGCCGCGTCGTGAACACGCCGAGCAGGCTCGCGACCGCGGTCAGGAGAAAGATCGGCGTCAACGACGATTGGATGATGTGGATGACGGGGTCGAGGTCCGACGTGTCGAGCATGGCGCGAGGGTGTGCGCGTAGGCTGCGCAGGTTGTCAACGCGGGGTCGACAGGCAAATCGATTGACGAGAAAATGAGACGAGACTGGAAGCGGAAGCGGCGAAAGCGCGCCTTCAGCTCGTCAGCGGATGTCGCGATGCGGGGAAAGTCCGCGAGCAAGCCGAAGATGCGCCGAGACGGGCTTTACAGATAGCCTAATTCGCAGCGCCCAACATGATCAATAGACCGAGCGCTTGATCTTCTCGTCGGCCTCGACGATCGCCTCGGGCGTGCCGACGTGCAGCCACTGGCCGTCGAGGCGGTGGCCGAACAGGCGCCCCTGGGCCGCGGCGTCGAAGAAATACGGCGCGAGGCGGAACGGACCGTCCGGCGCGCCCTCGAACAGCGAGGCCTTCATGATGCCCACCCCGGCATAGACGAAGGGCGCGACGCCGCGCTCGTCGCGCTTCACGAGGCGGCCGTCGGGCAGCATGTTGAAGTCGCCGGCCCAGTCGACGCCGACGCTCGACGTCGTCGCCGCGACGAGCAGCATCACGTCCATGATCGTGGGGTCCCACCGCTCCGCCAGCGCGACGAGATTGGAATGCGGCCCCTCGAGCCAGAACTGGTCGGTGTTGCAGATGAAGAATGGCTCGTCGCCGATCAGCGGCAGCGCCAGCTTGATGCCGCCGCCCTGGTCGAGCAGCTTGGCGCGCTCGTCGGAGATGACGATCTCGGGGGTTTGGCGACCCTTGAGGTGCGTCTCCAACTGATCCGCGCGGTAGTGGACGTTGACGATCGCCCGGGCGAGGCCCGCCTCGGCGAAGCGGTCGAGCATGTGGTCGATCAGTGCCTTGCCGCCGACCTCGACCAGCGGCTTCGGGATCGTATCGGTGACGGGGCGCATCCGCGTGCCGAGCCCGGCGGCGAAGACCATCGCGGTCGAGGGCGTCAGCGGCGCGATCATAGGTGCCGTCCCATTGGCCGCCTCGCGTGACAGGCGGGCGAGGGTGGCGAGCGCATCGCGCGGCGCGCTCAGGTCTCGTCCGTCAAGATGCTCGGCACGTTCTGCTCGACCCACGTCTTCAGCTCCGCCAGTGCCGGGTGCGAGAGATTCTTCCGCAGGTAGGTGCGTACCCGCGGGATGTGAACGAGGTATTGCGGCTTGTGATCTCGCTTATCGAGCCTTGCGAAAATTCCTAAAATTTTCGTAGCACGCTGCGCGCCGAGGATCGCATAGGCCTTGGCGAAGGCGGCCATATCGAAGGTCGGGTCGGCCGCCCGACGCGCCTTTGCATAATGCGTGAGCAGGCGCACCTCGATGGCCGCCGGCACGGTGACGCGCGCGTCCTGCAGGAGCGAGGCGACATCGTAGGCCGGGTGGCCGATCACGCAATCCTGGAAGTCGATCATACCGACCCGCGCCAGGCCCGCGCGTTGCGGGAGCCACAGCAGGTTCGGCGAGTGATAGTCGCGCAGCGTCCAGGTCTTGGGCCCGTCGAGCACGTCGACGAGCGCGTCGCGCCACAGGTTGAGGAACTGGGCCTTGGCGCCCGAGGAGGGCATCACCTTGGCGATGTGCGGCGCGAACCATTCCGGTAGCAGCTCGACCTCGATGAGCAGCGCCTCCGCGTCGTAGAGCGGGATCTCGTACTCGCCACCGGCACCGTCGGCGAGATGGGCCGGCAGCTCGGTCGCGTGCAGCTGGGCGAGCGCGGCCACCGCCTCGTCGTAGCGCTCGACGATGATGCCGGTGTCGTCGACGAGAAGGTCGGCGCCGAGATCCTCGATGATCGCCAGGCCGACCTCGGCATCGTGCGCGTAGACGTTCGGCGACGAGAACCCCGCGCCACGCAAGCCGGCGCCGATGGCGAGGTAGGGCCGGATGTCCTCCGCGAGATGGGCGATCGCGCTGTAGGTCTTGCCGAAGCGGATCATGGGCCCGTCGGGGCGCGGCGGTGAGATCATCAGGATCGCCTGCGTGCCGTCCGGCTTGGCGAGCCGCTCGTAGGCGCGCGTGGAGGCGTCACCCATCATAAAGGTGCGCTTGGCGTCGGCGAAGCCGCTCCTCTCGAAGAGGTTGCGGATCGCCCGCGACAGGATGAGGCGTGAGGCGAAGCCGCCGACGCCGGTGACCGAGACGAGGCGCGCATCGGCCCGGCCGTCGGCGGCGGGATGGAAGGCGATGTCGAGCCGGTCGCCTGCGAGGCCGCCGCCGGCGCGCTCGGGCCATTCGACGAGGACGAGCGCGCCGTCGGCCTGCTCCTCCCAGCCGAGCTCGGCGAGCTCGGATGGCTCCTTGATGCGAAACAGGTCGGCGTGGACGATCGGGAATTGCGAGCCGTCCTTCACAGCGCTGTCGTAGACCTGCAGCAGCGTGAAGGTGGGGCTCGGCACCTCGAGGTCGGGGTCCCCGACGAGGTTGCGGATCAAGGCCCGTGCGAAGGTGGTCTTGCCGGAGCCGAGGTCGCCCGAGAGCGTGACGAGATCGCCCGCCTTGACGAGGGAGGCGATATCCGCGGCGAGCGAGGCCGTTGCCGCCTCGTCGGCGACATCGACCAACCACGGCGATCCCGCGCGCGGTTCCTGCAACGCCTCGACGGCCATCAAATCACTCCTCGGCCTGCTCAGGCTGCCCGGTCTCCCTGGCACCAGCCAGCTTCTCATCATGAGTCGGGAAGATGCAAGTGACCGTCGTGCCCTCGCCCGGTGCCGAATCGATGAGCACGCGGCCGCCGTGCAGCTCGACGAAGCTCTTCACGATCGACAGCCCCAGGCCGACGCCGCGGTGGCGCGAGCCGATCGTGTTCGAGTGGAAGCGGTCGAACACGTGCGCGATCACCTCGGCCGGGATGCCGCGGCCCTGGTCGGAGACCTTGAAGACGATGTCGTCGCCCCGGCGCAGCGCGGCGAGCGTCACCGTCTGGCCCGGCGCCGAGAAGCCGATCGCATTGGACAGGAGGTTGAACAGCACCTGTCGCACGCGCTTGGCATCGGCCTCGAAGGTGCCGATCTCCGGCAGCGCGACGATCTGCAGGCTGAGCGAGGCGTCGGCGAGCCGGTCCTGCACGCCCTCGGCGGCGCCGCGGATCGTCTCCATGACGTCGATGCGTTTCAGCTGCAGCTCGAGCACGCCGGTGTCGATCGTCGCCAGATCGAGGATGTCGTTGATGATCGCGAGCAGGGCGGCAGACGACTTCAGGATGTAGCCGACGTACTCGCTCTGCTTCGGGTTAAGAGGGCCAATCGCCCCTTCGCCGAGCAGCTGGATGAAGCCGATGATGCTGGTGAGCGGCGAGCGCAGCTCGTAGGACACGTGGTGCACGAAGTCGTTGCGCAGCTGCTCGGTCTCGATCAGCGCCTTGTTGCGCTCGGTGAGCGCGCGCTCGACGTTCACGCTCGCCGTCGTGTCGGTGAATGTGATCAGCGTCGAGCCATCGGTCAGCGGCGCGGTCGTGGCATCGATCACGGTACCGTCGCGCCTCGCGATGCGCAGCTCGATGCCGAGACGGCGATCGTGCAGGCCGGCGACATTGGCGCGCAGCGCCTCCCACGGCTCGCTCTCCGGCGCAAGTCTCGCGCAGAGCGCGGCGACCTTGTCGATGTGTGGATTGTCGCCGAGTTCGCTCGCCTCGATGCGCCAGAGGCTCGCGAAGGCGGCATTCGAGAGCTTGAGGCGCCCGTCGGTTCCGAACACGGCGACGCCTTCCTTCAAGGTGTCGAGCGTGTCGGTCTGGACGCGCGACTGCTCGATGAAGGCCGTCTCGAGACGATACCGCTCGGTGACATCGTCGAAGAGATAGGTGACGCCGCTCTGCGGGTTCGCGTTGACGACGACGCGCAGGGCGCGACGGTCGGGCAGGTACCAGATCTCCGGCGCCGGGGTTTCCGGCGATTGGTAGCGCGCGAGATGCGCCTCCTTCCAGGCTCGGTAGTTGGCCTGCTCGGGCAGCATGCGGCGGGCGCGCAGCCGATCGAGAATCTCGGATTCGGTCGGATGCTGCTCGAGGAAGGTTTCCTCGAGCGCGAACAGCGCGCGGTAGGCCTCGTTGTAGAAGACGAGCTTCTTCCGGCGATCGAAGATCGCAACGGCGGTGGCGAGTTGGTCGAGCGTGCGCGCATGTGCGGCGAGCGCCTCCTTCAGCTCGGCCCGGACGCCCTCGAGCTCCGAGGTGTCGAAGGCGATGCCCATCGCGCAATCTTCCTGCGGCACCTCGACGACGTCGAGGCTCGATCGCCATCCGGCCATCACCGCCGCGACGCGCTCGCGGAACACCTTCAATTGCGCGCGGCTTCCCGCCGCCGCCTCACGGCCGGGGCTTTCGAGCAGCTCGACGCCGCGCAGCAGCACATCACGCGTATCCTGCGCCTCGACGGCGCGCACATAGGCCGTGTTGACCCACACGAGCTTGCCCAGCGCGTCGCGTGACCAGGCGGGATAGCGGATCTGGTCGAGCAGGCCATGCAGGGCGTCGAGCTCGCCCGAGCTCCGCGCCAGCGCCTCGCGCAGGCGGCTGGCCTCGAGGCGGTCGCCGGAGACGTCGCGGATGCGGACCACCGCGCGGCCGGCGACGGCGCGACCCTCGGTCTCGAGATGGCGGCCGCCGAGGCTGACGACCGGCATCCGAAAACCTTCGCCGCGCTCGCGCAGCCACGCGACGTGGCCATCGAGCTGCTGCGCCTGCTCCGGCGGCAGCCACGAGCCGAAGCCCAGCACGCGACGCAGGATCGGCACGTCGCTGACGAGCGCCGGATCGCCTTCGATATATGGCTCGTCCGAGTTGAGGCCCCACGCGATAGTGATCTGCGGCTCGGCGGCGAGGAAGGTCTGGGCGCGATCGAGATCGGCCCGCACTTCGCTCAGCGCGAGCGTCAGCGAGGTCTCGCGCTGGGCCGCGCGGCGACGACTGCTCAGGTGGAGGAGCGCGACGGTCGCGGTGACCAGGACCGATCCGACGAGAAGCGACAGCAGGAAGGAATCGTGGCTCTTGCCCGCGTCGCTGAGAAAGCTCAGGCGATCGGCAAGCGCGGCCTCGGCGGACGACGGCGCGACCGCCGCCAGTCCCGTTCCCGCGACGAGCCCCATCCCCGCAACAAAACGCATGCGCGCGTACCCGGCACCCCCCTGCCGCAGCCGCATTCTCCTTGCCTCGCCATTCCGCCGCGCCCCGAATCGTTTCACCTTACCGACCCCGCCCTGATTTGAGAATCGAGCACGGCGGCCAGTTGCCGGCTTGTTCACGGCCAACGTGCAAAAGGCGACAATGGTGTGCTCTTTTCGCCGCTACGACTTTAGGCTGTAGGGCTCCGCGGCACCCAGGGTGGCAATCGCAGGGGGCGCCACCCGTCTCTCAGGCCCTCGCGCGGGCATCGGTGCTAGACTCTTGCCAACCCAGGAGACGGCATGACGGATTTCGCGCGCACGACGATCGACGAGGACGACCTCGCGAAGTACGAGCGGCTCGGCGACGATTGGTGGGACCCCAACGGGCCGATGGGCGCACTCCACAAGTTCAACCCCGTCCGCGTCGCCTGGATCACCAAGCTCCTCGTCGACGCGGCGCCGGCTACGGCGGCGGCACCGCTCGCCGGCAAGCGCATCCTCGACGTCGGCTGCGGAGGCGGCATCCTGTGCGAGAGCCTGGCGCGGCTCGGTGCCGAGATGGTCGGCATCGACCCGGCGACGAACAACATCGCCGTCGCCACCCGTCACGCCCAGGCCGCGCAGCTCGCGATCGACTACCGCGCGACCACGGTCGAGACCCTGGCCGCCACCGGCGAGCGCTTCGACGCGGTGCTGGTCATGGAAGTGATCGAGCATGTGCGCGACGTGTCGGGCTTCGTGCGCGATGCCGGCACCATGGTGCGGCCCGGCGGCCGGATGTTCGGCGCCACCCTGAACCGCACGTTGAAGAGCTGGGCCTTGGCGATCGTCGGGGCCGAATACGTGTTGCGCTGGTTGCCGCGCGGCACGCACAACTGGCATCAGTTCGTGACGCCAGACGAGTTCCGCCGCCACATGCGCCGCGCCGGTCTCACGCCCATCGATGCCGCCGGCGTCGCCTACAATCCGCTGACCGACCGATGGTCTCTGTCCTCGGACATGGGCTGCAATTACATGCTGGCCGCGCGCCGCGCGGTTTGAGGCGTGGACGGCCTTGCAATCGCCGGATCGAGCTTTTAGGTTCCCGCCGTCTCCCGCCGCCATAGCTCAGTTGGTTAGAGCGCTTGATTGTGGATCAAGAGGTCCCCCGTTCGAGCCGGGGTGGTGGTACCAGACAAGCTTCTGACGATGTTTATGTTTCTGGCCCGAGGGCTTCGCTCCAGAGGCTTGGTCTAAGAAGCTTGGCCCCAGACGTCGGACCAATCCCAAGCCTCAGGCGACGCCAAGATCGCCAGCACCAGCGCAAAGGTCTTCTCGTGTGAGGGATTGTGCGCGACCACCCGGCCGATGAGCGGCGCGCCGAGGAGCGCGAGATCGCCGATCATGTCGAGCGCGACGTGGCGTCCGGGCTCGTCGGGCCAGCGGCGCGGCGGCAGCATCCGCCGTCCGGCGACGACCGTCGCCCGCCACGGCCGCCAGCCGCGCAGCAGCGGCGCCGGCGCTCCGGCCCGTGCGGCGATCTCATTCCAGACTCCTGCGGGCTCAGCGAGCGCGGCATCGGGCTCGTTCGGCGTCGCGCCCGGCGGCCGGGCTGCGGCTGGCGGGGTCAGACCGAGGCGGCGATGCAGGTTGCCGAAGCTGCGCGATCCTGCCAGCTCGGCCTCGAAGCTGGCGGAATCGATCGCACCGTGCCAGCGCATGACCGGGAACGCCGGCAGCACGTCATGCGTGACATCGATCTCAAATCTCTCTCCCGGCTCAGCCCGGAGAAACCCGCCATGGCGGCCGACCTGGATCGGAGCGCGGAGACGGATCGCGCGCCGCGGCGCGTCCTGCGCGACGACACCCGCCTTGCGCAACGCGCGGCACCAGCGTGCGGCGCTGCCGTCGAAGATCGGCACCTCGGGGCCGTCGAGCTCGATCGCGACATTGTCTACCCCGTAGGCGCCGAGCGCCGCCATCAGATGCTCGATCGTGCGCGCCGTGCGCCCGTCATCGAGCTTGACAGACGTGCTCATGCGGGTCGCCATCCAACGCTCGGTCGCGACCGGGACCAGCGCGCTGCCCGATGGCCCGATGCGGCGCCCATAGCCTGGCGGGGCGGGACGCAGCGTCACGCGGCTGCGCGTGCCGGTGTGCAGGCCGGCGCCCGTCAAGCGGATCTCGGCTGCGATTGTCATCGAGCGCTGGCGCGTCACGCGCCGCTTTAGGCAGAGGCACGTGGCTTAGTCGAGGGCTTTTGCCGCCGCAAATCGCCTGCTTCGGTCCCGTGCGCGCCCTGAAGACTGCGTCCTCATTTCAAGGACGCGCTGCGGCGATCCGCCCTTCGCGCCACTGATTCGCGGGCGGTGTGGTTCTCCTTCGGTCGAAAGATAGCGAAGGCCTTAAGATTGCAAGGGCGGCACGCAAATCTCCCACAGCGAAAAAGCTGATATAAAACATATATTTGGTAATAATGACGTTAGGTAATATTGCTTAATTACCTAACGTAAGGTCTTTTATTTGATTGCGATTGATGTGCTGTGATGTAATGCTGGCCAGGTAGCAATTTTGTCCTTGGGGGATCGCGATGCCTGAGCAACTTGTCTTTGATGACTCTCTGAACCTGCTTGGTGTGGGTCTTGGAGTCACGAACCTGACTGGAACGGTCGGAATTACGTACGGTTCGCCAAATGTGGTGACTGGATCGCTCAGTGTAACTGCGGCCGGTACGATATCGGCGCAAACTTTTACTAGTTTGACGGTCACCCAGACTGGGACAGATACGACTACCGGCATGCCCATTTACACGCTGACGGGCTCAAACCTCCTCACGAGCATCTCGGTCACCTATACGGGCCAAGATCCGACCACGAATAATGCAACCCTGTCGGTTGCCGGTATCCCGGCTGCCACCGGCAGCGGGTCTGTCACCTCGACGACGGTCTGCTTTGCCGGGGGTACGAGGATCTTGACCACGCGCGGCGACGTGGCCGTCGAGGATCTCGAGGTCGGCGATCTCGCGCTGACACTCTCCGGCGCGGCGCGACCGATCCGTTGGCTCAGCCAGAGGAGCGTCGACTGCCGCCGCCACCCGAAACCGTTGGAGGTGATGCCGGTCCGTATCGCCGCGCATGCCTTCGGCGACAACCGCCCGGAGCGCGATCTCATGGTGTCGCCCGGCCATTCCATCTGCGTGGACATCGTCGGCGAGGTGTTCATCCCGGCCGCCTCGCTGGTCAACGGCTCGACCATCCAGCAGATCGAGGTGGACGAAATCACCTACTGGCATGTCGAGCTGGACAGCCACGACGTCATCCTGGCGGAGAATCTCCCGGCCGAGAGTTATCTCGACATGGGCAACCGCGCGTTCTTCCAGGCAGCGGACGTCGTCGACCTCGCCGTCGGGCCCGATGCCGATCCATCGCAGCGCACGCACGCCGACTTCTGCCGGCCCTTCCACGCCGCCGGCCCCCTGGTCGATGCGGTGAAGGTGCAGCTGCGCAAGCGCGCAGAGGATAGCGGCTGGACGCTGTCACACGACTGCGATCTGCATCTTGTCGTGGACGGGCTGCGGCTCGAGCCTGTCGTCCGCGGCCTCACGGCCCGTTTCCTCGTGCCAGGGGGCTCCAAAGACGTCTGGCTGGTGTCGCCGACGACGCGACCGAGCGATATCTGGGACAGCAAGGATGCGCGCGATCTCGGTCTTTATCTCGCCGGGCTGCGGATCGAGGATGGCCTTTCCGAGGCGCGCGACGTTCCGATCGACCACCCGATGCTCTGCATCGGCTTCCACGGCGTCGAGGCCGGTTCTCACCGCTGGACGTCGGGCCGCGCTCGGCTGCCAGAAGCATTGTGGGAGGGCTGCCAAGACGGCTTCTATCTGCGCGTCGAGCTTGGGGGTGCACCAGTACCGCGATGGGTGCTGCCCATGAAGGAGCGCCCAACCGAGACGCGTCCGGCGCTTGCTTTGGTCGCTTAAGCAGCTACTTCTGTGGGACCGCCGTGCGACGGCGGTCTCATTGCAGGAATGTCCGCTCTGCCATCTGAGAAACTCGTGATTCTCTATTGGTGTCAGGAGACCGCGCTCGTTCCTTTCGAAACAGGGATCCAGCGCGTTGTTCGGCGCCTCGCGGAAAGATTGAACACGACAAGCGCGACGATTGTGCCGATCGGCTGGGACGGTCGATCCCGGCAGGTGGTCAGTCTCCCGACGCCATCGAACTCGCGGGCGCGTCCGCTTGAAGCGCTCATCACGGATGCTGCCATTCTCTTCGTTCCAGAAATTCCGATCTCCCTGATCGGCATCGACCTCGATCCCATCCAGCTCGGACGCGCTTACGGTTTACGCACTGCAGCGTTGATCCACGATCTGATTCCGATCAAGTTGGCCGACAATTACGATGCCGGCGGGTTGGCCGTCTTTCGACGCTATTACCGTCAGTTCGCGTCTGCCGATCTGGTCCTTGCGACGACGAACTACGTTGCTGCGGATCTGAAGGATTTTCTCCTTCGCGAGCACCTCCGGGTCCCTCCCATCGAGGTCGTTCCTCTCCCCGCGGAATTCCCGTCGGTGAAAAGGCGCATGGCGCTTCCAGCGCTTCGCGGCGCGGATGACCCTCTGCAGCTTCTCGCGGTGACGAGCTGGGAGCCGAGGAAAAATCTCCTGCGGCTGCTGCGAGCCATTCAGCGTGCATCGAGCGACGGTGGCCCTCGCATCACGCTCGATCTCGTGGGACGGCAAGCGGGATTTCCGACATATGACGCCGAGGTCGTCTCGATCGTGCAAACGCTACCCACGGTCACTATTCGCGGGACCGTGTCGGACGCAGACCTGGTCTCGCTCTATGCAAATTGCCACGTCAGCGTCTACCCGTCCGTCGAGGAGGGTTTCGGCCTGCCGATCCTCGAGAGTTTGTGGCTGGGACGCCCGTGCCTTTGCCACAACGGGTCATCGATGGCCGAGATCGCACCCGGCGGTGGGACGGTCATCATCGACATGACGGACGAGGACGCCATCGTCGACGCGTTGAGGCACCTCGCGGCAACGCCCGACTACATCGAGCAGCTTGCCCGTGAAGCTGTCGCGCGCCCTTTGAAGGATTGGGCCGGATTCGCCGACGACGTCCTGCAGCGCATCGCGCCCTCGACCATGAGCGTCGCCTGATCGCCTGTCCGGCGCATTGAGACCGTGTCCGGTGCGTTGAGACATCGAGTTGGCCGACAGCGTCCGACCAGTGTCACCCCTTGATCACTGCGCTTTGCGCTCACCATATCAGCGTGGCTATACGAGATGATCCGGGCCGTCAGTCGGTGAGATGAAAAAGCCCCATTTGATGACGATGGATGAGCTTCTGGCTCTGCCCACCTTCAGCGAAGGTGGGGTGCTCGACCGCGCCAGTAGGTTCAGCGGCTGCTTTCGTGATCGCCAGGGCTACCTCTGGGGTACGTGCCTCATCGAGGATCCCTGGGAACGCTATCCCCCCGCCTGGGTCCGCTTCCCGGCAGCCTGCTTCGTGGCCCACACGGGGCTCCGCGAGGCCCAGTTCAGCAACACGAGTGCGTTGCGCGGCTTCATTGACCGTTTCGACGAAGCTTCGGTCTCGGGATGGGCGCAGGATCTCGGCACGCCGGATGCGCCCGTGGTGCTCGATCTGACCGTCAACGGCAGGATCCTCGCCAGGGTGCAAGCCGATCAGTTGCGCGGCGACCTGCTCGACTTCGGCATCGGCGATGGGCACCACGCCTTCGGCGCCGCGATTTTGCTGCCGCCGCCGCGTGGCGAGTCGCAGATCGTTGTCGCGCAGCGCTCCTTTAGCGGCGACGTGCTCGACGTCGCCGTCCGCCGGCCGGAACGCTGATCGCAGGTGGAAGCGCGGCGTTCTAGCCGAGCCGCGACACCTCGTCGGCCCGACAGTTTGGAAGCCAGCGGGCCAGTGTCGCCTGCAGCTGCTTGCGGATGATCGGCTTGCCGACATGATCGTCCATGCCGGCATCGCGGAATTCCGTCACCTGTTCGGCGAGCACGTTGGCCGTCATGGCGATGATCGGGAGTTGCCGCGTTTCCGGCAATGCGCGGATGGCCCGCGTCGCGGCGACCCCCCCCCATGCAGGGCATCTGAACGTCGATCAGCACGAGATCGTAAGGCTTTGCCTGCACCGCTTGATCGCCTCTTTCCCTCTCGCCGCGACATCGACCTTTTGGTCGTCCTATTCCAGGAGGGTGCGGGCGGAAGCTGATTGACCTCGACTTTTTCGACCAGCAGGAGACGTCCGCTCGTCGTGCCGACCCGGCCCACGCCAGCGCGACCGTCGCGTGCGGCAACGTCAGGGTGGACCGAAGTTTGCCCCGCGTCCGACGTCGCTCACGGAGGAATCTCCCACGCGAAACGAGGTCATAAATAAAGCAGAGGCCAAAAGACTTCCTATCAGCGACGGCGGAACCCGGGCGTCCTTTTCTAGCCGACTTGTCTTTGGGCGTAGCGCGTGAGCGCCAGATCGGCCGGGTCGAGATCGGGCTTTCGTCCCGAGATCACATCGGCGAGGAAGCGGCCCGAGCCGCAGGCCATCGTCCAGCCCAGCGTGCCGTGGCCGGTGTTGACGTAGAGGTTCGGCAACGCGGTCGCGCCGACGACCGGCGTGCCGTCCGGCGTCATCGGGCGCAGGCCCGTCCAGAACGTCGCATCGGCCGGATCGCAGCCGTCCGGGAAGAGGTCACGCACTGAATGCTCCAGCGTGACCCGGCGGGGCGTCCGCAGGCGCAGGCTGAAGCCGGCCAGCTCGGCGGTGCCGCCGATCCGCACGCGGTCGCCCAGCCGGGTGATCGCGATCTTGTAGGTCTCGTCCATCACGGTCGAGACGGGTGCCATGTCGGCATCTGTGACCTTGGCCGTGAGCGAATAGCCCTTCACCGGATAGACCGGCACATCGATGCCGAGCGGGCGCAGCAGGGCTGGCGTGAAGCTCCCCGCCGCCACGACATAGGCGTCGGCCTTGAGGATCTCGCCGCGGGCGAGCTCGACGCCGTCGATACGATCTCCTTCACGCCGGAGCCGCTTGACGGACGCGCCGAAACGGAAGGTCGCGCCCGCCGCGCGGCAGATTTCGGCGAGGCGCTGCGTGAAGAGATGCGCGTCGCCTGTTTCGTCACCGGGCAGGCGCAGGCCGCCGACGAGGAGGTTGGCCGAAGCCGCCAGGCCCGGCTCGCGTAGGACGCAGCCCGCGACGTCGAGCAGCTCGTAGGGGACGCCGTAACGGTCGAGGACCGCCGTGTCATGGCCCGCGGCATCGAGCTGGGATTGCTTGCGGAAGAGCTGCAGCGTGCCGCCGGTCCGCTCGTCGTAATGGATGCCCGTCGCGTCGCGCATCTCGCGCAGACGATCGCGGCTGTATTCGGCGAGCGCGACCATCCGGCCCTTGTTGCGCTGGAAGGCCTCCTCCGTGCAATTGGCGAGCATGCGCGCGAGCCAGCCGTAGAGCCGCTGATCAAGCAGCGGCCACAGCACCAGCGGTCGATACCGCATCGCCAGCCATTTGAGCGCCTTGACCGGGATGCCGGGGCCGGCCCAGGGCGTCGAGGCGCCAGGCGACACCTGACCGGCGTTGGCGAAGCTCGTCTCCATGCCCGCTGCGGCTTGGCGGTCGACGATCGTGACCTCGTGCCCGTCGCGCGTCAGATAATAGGCGGTCGCCACCCCGACGACGCCGCTGCCGAGCACGATGACGCGCATCCATGGTCCCCTGCTGCCTCTCGGCCGTCCTTAGCACCAAGCGGGCCGCGTGGGAGACGAGAGGGAGTCATCTTGCCAAATCGCGACGTCGCGCCTACTAACTCAGCTCCCGCCTTATCGGTCAGGCCCGCATGCTCGGCATTCTCGCCAGCGTCCCGGCTCACATCCCGAACCTCGGCCGCCCCGGCCCTCTCGCTACCCAAGAAAACATTGCCATGACAGACATCGTCTCCGAAGACACGGACGCTCACGAAGAGACCGCGGGCGCCCCCGCTGCGCCTCACCCCAAGGAAATCAAGCTCGCCGACCTGAAGGACAAGTCGCCGCCGGAGCTCGTCGTCTTCGCCGAGGAATACGAGGTCGAGAACGCCTCCACGCTCCGCAAGCAGGAGCTGATGTTCGCGATCCTCAAGCAGCTTGCCAGCCGCGAGATCGAAATCGTCGGCGTCGGCGTCATCGAGGTGCTGCAGGACGGCTTCGGTTTCCTCCGCTCGGCGGACGCGAACTACCTCGCCGGCCCCGACGACATCTACGTCTCGCCCTCGCAGATTCGTCGCTTCGGCCTGCGCACCGGCGACACGGTCGAAGGCCTGATCCGCTCCCCCAAGGAGGGCGAGCGCTACTTCGCGCTGCTCAAGGTCAACACGATCAATTTCGAGGACCCGGAGAAGGTCCGCCACAAGGTCAATTTCGACAACCTCACGCCGCTCTATCCCGATCGCCGGCTGAAGCTCGAGATCGAGGACCCGACGCGCAAGGACCTCTCGCCGCGCGTCATCGACATCGTCGCGCCGATCGGCTTCGGCCAGCGCGCGCTGATCGTCGCGCCGCCGCGCACCGGCAAGACGGTGCTACTGCAGAACATTGCGCAGTCGATCTCGGCCAACCATCCCGACGCCTACCTCATCGTGCTGCTGATCGACGAGCGGCCCGAGGAGGTGACCGACATGCAGCGCTCGGTGAAAGGCGAGGTCGTCGCCTCGACCTTCGACGAGCCGGCGACGCGCCACGTCGCGGTGGCCGAGATGGTGATCGAGAAGGCCAAGCGCCTCGTCGAGCACAATCGCGACGTGATCATCCTGCTCGATTCGATCACGCGGCTCGGGCGCGCCTACAATACGACGGTGCCGTCCTCCGGCAAGGTGCTGACCGGTGGTGTGGACGCCAACGCTCTGCAGCGGCCGAAGCGCTTCTTCGGCGCCGCCCGCAACATCGAGGAAGGGGGCTCGCTCACCATCATCGCCACCGCGCTGATCGACACCGGCTCGCGCATGGACGAGGTGATCTTCGAGGAGTTCAAGGGCACCGGCAATTCCGAGATCATCCTCGACCGCAAGATCGCCGACAAGCGGACCTTCCCGGCGCTCGACATCACGCGCTCCGGCACCCGCAAGGAAGAGCTGCTCGTGCCGGCCGACGTGCTCAAGAAGATGTACGTGCTACGACGCATCCTCAACCCGATGGGCACCGTCGACGGCATCGAGTTCCTGCTCGGCAAGCTGCGCGAGACGCCGAAGGGGAACAGCGCGTTCTTCGAATCGATGAACACATAAGGTTCGCGATCAATCCTTCTCCCGCAAGCGGGAGAAGGACGACTGCCTACCCCTTCGAGAAGATCAGCACCCGCAACCCCGGCGCGTCCGCGCTGCCGGGCAGCTTGCCCTGCACTACCGGCTGGCCGGCGGTCGCAGCGGTCATCCCGCAGAACGCGACCACCGAATCCGGCTTGGGCTTGGTCACGCTCACCGTGCCGGGCGGGTTATCGAGCCAGCGCGCGGGGCCATCGTTGGCGAGCGTGAGGTCGTCGACCTCGAGCTGGTCGTCCTTGGCCTTCAGGAGCGCCTTGGCGGCGGCCAAAATTTGCGGCGTCAGGCAGACCTGATCCTTGAGCGCCTCGAAACCCGGCAGGCCGTCGGCCCTGACGCCGTACACGGCCTTCACCGGCTGGAAGGTCACCTTTACCTCGGTCGTCGCGCCGGCCGGCAGCGTCTGCATCCAGGAATGCACGGTGTGCAGCGTCCAGTCGGCGAGCAGCGGCGTATCGGGCTCAGCCTGGTCGCGCGGGGTGACGAGGCCGAGCGCGACGAGCTTGGCGAGCGCCTCGGGCGTCGTCCCAGCGAGCGCCTTGTCGATCTCGGCGCCGAAGGGCAGGAGCGGAAGGTTGGCGGCTTTCAGGTCGGCGAGGCGGTCGACGCCGAGCGCCAGTGCCTGCATCGAGACGTTCGTGGCAACGGGCGTCCCACTGGCCGTCACGGCGAGGCCCACCGGGTTCTCGGCCACGTTCGAGGGCAGGTTGTAGATCGTCGTGCCCTCGGTGTTTACCTCGAGGTCCGGCATCGAGACGCTGGTGGCGAGCTTCAGCTCGTTTTTGCCCTTGTTCTGAAAGTCGTAGGTGTAAGTCACGCGATCGACCGAGACGTCCAGCGCCATACGCTGGATCGCGAGGTCGGCGTCGGAAGCGATGGCGAGGGCGCCGACCATGAGCGGGGCCGGCGTCGGCCCCTCCTCGTCCTGCTCGCTCGCCGCGGTCCCTGTGGTCTCGGCCCGCGCCGGGAACGCGAACGCGCCGCACAACACGAGCGCGGCGATCAGACGGACCGTGACGGCCATGCGAATCCTCCCTCTGTGACCGCGGACATAGCACAGCCGGCGGGCGGGATGCGACAGACCGAGCGGGGGGCGGATAAAGCAAGATACAGAGGCGCCGCAGACGGCGTTTCAGCGAGAAATCGCCGCTCCCCGACAGCTCGCTCGCGACGCCTCAGCATTTGCGACGCGATCGCGGCACGCGCGGGGTGGACAGGCCCAGGCGCATTTGCTAGGTGCACGCCTCGCTGCGGCGCGGTCTTGCCCGCTGCGGTTTTCGATGGGCGCATAGCTCAGTTGGTAGAGCAGCTGACTCTTAATCAGCGGGTCCACAGTTCGAGCCTGTGTGCGCCCACCATCGAAACTCTCTTCCAGACCTATCCTTCCGGCGAGACGGCTCGCCTCGGGATGCGGTCGCCGAGCTTTGTCGAGCAAATGGCGGGAGATCCTATTCGGCGCCGATGAAATGGTGCCGAAGCGTGCCGTCAGCTCGCGTCCGCGATACGCTTGAGATAGGCGCCGTAGCCCGACTTGCCGTACCGTTCCGCTGCGGCGAGCAGCCCAGACTTGTCGATGAAGCCTTGGTTGAAGGCGATCTCCTCGATGCAGGACATCTTCAATCCCTGCCGCCGCTCGAGGATCTCGACGAATTGGCCCGCCTCGGCGAGGCTGTCGTGGGTGCCGGTGTCGAGCCAGGCGAAACCGCGGCCCATGACCTCGACATGCAGGTCGCCGCGCTTGAGGTAGACGCGGTTGACGTCGGTGATCTCGAGCTCGCCGCGCGCCGATGGCTTGATCGATGCCGCGATGTCGAGGACCTCGTTGTCGTAGAAATAGAGCCCGGTGACGGCGAGGTTCGAGCGCGCGCGTGCCGGCTTCTCCTCGATCGTGAGCGCGCGCCCACGCGGATCGATCTCGACCACACCATAGCGATTTGGATCGGAGACGACGTAGCCGAACACTGTCGCGCCGGCCTCGCGCGCCGTGGCAAAGCCGAGCAACTCGGGGAGGCCGTGGCCGTAGAAGATATTGTCGCCGAGCACCAGCGCGACGCGGTCGTTGCCGACGAAGTCGCGACCGATGATGAAAGCCTCCGCGAGACCGTTCGGTGCCGGCTGCACCGCGTAGGACAGCTCGATCCCGAACGTCGAGCCGTCGCCGAGCAGCTGCTTGAAGAGCGCCTGGTCGTGCGGGGTCGTGACGATCAGGATCTCGCGGATGCCCGCCATCATCAGCGTGCCGAGCGGATAGTAGATCATCGGCTTGTCGTAGACGGGCAGCAGCTGCTTCGAGATCACGAGCGTCAGCGGATAAAGCCGCGTGCCGGAGCCGCCGGCGAGTATGATGCCTTTCATCGCGCCATCCTTAGGTCCTTGGGTCTCGCCCGTCTAATCCGCGGCTCACGCGCGGGTCAGCATGGCGACGGCTTCTTCCGTGCGCTCTTGCCAGGCCCGCGCGCGGTAGCCGAAGGCCTGTGCGAACCGCGAAGAGTCCAGTGCCGAGTTCGCTGGGCGCCGCGCCGGTGTCGGGTAATCGGCGGTCGCGATCGCATCGACCGGCGGATGCTTGGCCGTCGCCTTCGCCTGGGCGGCGACGATGGCTTCGGCGAAGCCGTGCCAGGTCGTCTCGCCGGTGCCGGCGAAGTGGAAGGTGCCGCTCGGGTCGTCACCGTATGCGATCGCGGCGTCGACGGCGAGGATCGCCTCCGCGATATCGGCGGTGGCCGTCGGTGTGCCGCGCTGGTCGGCGACGACGCGGAGCCGGTCGCGATCTGCGGCGAGGCGCAACATCGTCTTCAGGAAGTTCGCACCGTGGATGCCGTAGACCCAGGCCGTGCGCAGGATCACGTGGTGCGGATTGGCCTTGCGTACCGCCGCCTCGCCCGCCGCCTTCGTGCGGCCGTAGACGCCCAGCGGTGAGATCGCATCGTCCTCGGTGTAGGCGCCGATCTTGCTGCCGTCGAACACGTAGTCCGTCGACAGGTGCAGCACCGGCGCGCCGTGAAGGGCGGCTGCGCGGGCGATGGCGCCAACAGCGTCGCAATTGGCGGCCTGCGCCGCTTCCGGCTCGCTCTCGGCCTTGTCGACGGCGGTGTAGGCCGCGCAATTGACGACGAGCCGCGGCTTTTCGCGCGCGACCGCCGCATCGACCGCGGCGGCGTCACAGATATCGACATCCTGCCGTGTCAGGCCGATCGCGTCGGCATCGCGGGCGGCGGCGAGCGCCATCAACTCGCGGCCGACCTGACCTGCCGCGCCGAAGACCAGCAGCGGTCCGCTCAAGACGCCATGCCGAGGCGCTGGCCCTGGTACGCGCCGGAGCGGATGCGCCGCCACCAGTCCGAGTTCTCGAGGTACCAGGCGACGGTCTTGCGCAAGCCTGTCTCGAACGTCTCTTGCGGGACCCAGCCGAGCTCGCGCTTGATCTTGCTCGCGTCGATCGCATAGCGCTGATCGTGTCCCGGGCGGTCTGTCACGAAGGTGATCAGCTTTTCGCGCGGGCTCGACGCGTCCGGAGCCAGCTCGTCGACGAGCGCGCAGATCGCGCGCACGACCTCGATGTTCCTGCGCTCGTTCCAGCCGCCGACGTTGTAGCTTTCGCCGAGCACGCCTTTGGTGGCGATCGTCACCAGGGCGCGCGCGTGGTCCTCGACGTAGAGCCAGTCGCGGATGTTGTCGCCGGCGCCGTAGACAGGAATCGGCTTGCCCTCGAGCGCGTTGAGGATGACGAGCGGGATCAGCTTTTCCGGGAAATGATACGGGCCGTAATTGTTCGAGCAGTTCGAGGCGACCGTCGGCAGGCCGTAGGTGTGGTGCCAGGCGCGCACGAGATGATCGGAGCCGGCCTTCGAGGCGGAGTAGGGCGAGTTCGGCTGGTAGGGACTGTCCTCACGGAAGAAATCGTCGGCGCCGAGCGAGCCGAACACCTCGTCGGTCGAGATGTGGTGGAAGCGAAAGCGGGCCTTCGCGTCGCCCTCGAGGCTGGCCCAGTAAAGCCGTGCCGCCTCGAGCAGCACGAAGGTGCCGATGACATTGGTCTCGATGAACGCCTTGGGGCCATCGATCGAGCGGTCGACATGGCTCTCGGCGGCGAGGTGCATCACGATGTCGGGGCGGTATCGCGAGAGCGTCGTCCGCACGGCGCCGGCATCGCAGATGTCGACCTGCGCGAAGGCATAGCGCGGATCTTGGGCGACGGGTGCGAGGTTGTCGAGGTTGCCGGCGTAGGTGAGCTTGTCGAGGCAGAGCACCTCATGCGTCGAATCGGCGATCAGATGGCGCACAACCGCCGATCCGATGAAGCCGGCGCCGCCGGTGACCAGGAAACGCATCGCTAGCTCCCGAACTGAAAAGGCGTCGCCGCATCGCGCAGGAACGGCAAGGCGACGTCCTTTTCCGAGACCTTCATTTCGGCATGCGGGAGGGGCCATTCGATGGCGATGTCGGGATCGTCGAAGCGGATGCCGCGCTCGGCGTCCTTGTTGTAGTAGCCGTCCACCTTGTAGGCGAAGATCGTGTCGGGCTCGAGCGTGCAATAGGCGTGCGCGAAGCCGTGCGGAATGAAGAGCTGGTGTCCGTCGGCTGCCGTCAGCGTGGCGCTGCACCACTTGCCATACGTCGCGCTGCCGTCGCGCAGGTCGACCGCGACATCGAAGACCGAGCCCTTGAGGACGCGCACGAGCTTGGCTTGCGGCTCCGGCGTCACCTGGAAATGCAGCCCGCGTAACGTGCCCTGCTGCGTGGAGAGCGCCTCGTTATCCTGCACGAAGACGTCGACCGGCACCTCGGTGAAGCTGCGTTTCGAATAGGTCTCGGCGAAATAGCCGCGGCTGTCTTCGAAGCGCTGCGGCTGCAGAAGGATCACGTCCGGGATCGAGAGCCGTTTAACGTCAAGGGGCATGCGCTTTCCTGGTCGCGGAACGGGCTTCGAGGTCGAAAGGCGGGGCGGATCAAGACTGCCCGAATATCGCAAGTCGTGGCCGGGTCAAGTCGCCGGCTAAGAAGGGCAAGGGAGGGGTACCGGTTGCGGAGGCGTGTGCGGTCTCATCGACACCACGGACTGCTGCGGCTTCGCTACGCACCGGATGCTAAAGTACACCTGGGCGCGGGGCGGGCCGGCCTGCTGCGGATACCACTGACCGAGCGACGCTTCAGTGCCGCCGCATATCCGCACGCACGGAATCGATCGTCGCGCCGGTCAGCACGATCAGCGCGGAGAGCCAGAACCAAAGCAGGAGCACGATGACCGCGCCGAGTGAGCCGTAGGTCGCGTCGTAGGTGCCGAAGCGGGTGACGTAGAACGAGAAGGCCCAGGAGGAGAGGATCCAGCCTGTGCCGGCGAAGATCGTCCCGACCGAGATCAGGTGCCAGTGCGGGTGCGCCTGGCTAGGGCCGAAACGGTAGATCACGTCGAGCGCGAGCAGGATGAACACGCCGAGCACCGGCCAGCGCGCGTAGGCGAGCCATGATTGCAGGACCTCGTCGATAGGCAGGAAGGCGATCACGACGGGCACGATCGCAACAGCCGTCAGCGCGACGATGGCGAAGACGATGGCGCCGAGCGTGAGGCCGAGCGCGAGCAGCTGGAAGTGCAGAAAGCTGCGCTGCTCGCGACGCTCGTTGGCGGCGTTCAGGCCCGACATCATCGCCGAGGTGCCGGCACGCGCACCCCAGATCGCCAGCCCCAGGCTTATCAGCAGCCCCGAGTTGAGGCTGTTGTTCGGCTTGGTCAGAAGGGCGGTCAGCGATTCGTTGATGAGATTGGCCGTCTCGCGCGGCAGCAGCGCGGTGAGCTGCTGCACCTGCATCTGCACCATGTGGGTGTCGCCAAACAGCCCGTAGATCGAGACGAGCGCGCCGAGCGCGGGGAAGATCGCGAACATGCCGTAGAAGGCGATGCCGGCGGCGATCAGCATCAGATTGTCCTGCGCCACGCGGAGCTGAACGCGATTCGTCACCGTCCACAGCGACCGGACGCGTCGGCTGCGCTTCAGCCAGGCGGGCGCGGCCTCGGGCAGCCGATCGGTGCGGTCGAGATCGGGGGCGGTGAGTAGCTCGACCGCGCGCTTCTGCGCCGCGCTCGTCGAGGCCGCGACCGCCACGCCGATCGCGATGAGGTACCACGGCAGGACCGCCGGCTTCGCGCGGATGCGACCTTTGCGGCGGGGCGCGCGCGCGCCGGAGCGCGCCTTCGCGGGTCGCGACGCCCGCGGGCGCTGACGTCCGCTGCCGAGCGTCTCGATCCGCGACCTCAACGTTGTCGCCCAACTCATTCGTTGAAATCCAAGGCTAGCACACTCGTAATCGCCGCGATGGCTCCGGGCGTTCCTCTAGGGCGTAAAAATGCATTTATTGTACGAGCCGGCGACGTACCCCCCTAGAACTGCCGCCAGCTGTCGCCGGGTGCGCCCTTCTGGTCGAGCGCGGAATCGATGGTGTAGGCGGCGGAGATCAGCGCGAGGTGGGTGAGCGCCTGCGGCACGTTGCCGATCTGCTCGCCGCCGGGGCCGATCTCCTCGGCGAACAGGCCGAGCTCGTTCGAATAGCTGACGAGCTTCTCGAAATGCAGCCGGGCGCGGCGCACGTCGCCCGAGCGTGCGAGGCATTCGACGAGCCAGAACGAGCACGGCGTGAACGCCCCCTCGTCGCCGGCCAGCCCGTCAACGTTGTCGTCGCCGTCACCGGTCTCGTAGCGGCGCACCAGCACGTCCGAGGTCAGCTCGCGCTCGATCGCCTTCTGCGTCGAGAGCCAGCGCGGGTCGCGCGGCGAGATGAAGCGCATCAGCGGCATCAGCAGCGCCGAGGCATCGAGCCGGTCGGCGCCCTTGTACTGCATGAAGGCGCCGCGCGTCTCGTTCCAGAAATTGTCGTGGATGTCGCGGTAGATGAGATCGCGGTTCTTCGCCCACATCGCCGCGTCCTCGGCCGGCAGCGAGCGCTTGCGCACCAGCCGCAGCCCGCGATCGAGCGCGACCCAGCACATCAGCCGCGACGACAGGAAGTGCTGGCGCGCGCCGCGGATCTCCCAGATGCCCTCGTCGGGCTGCTCCCAGTTGCGGCACACCCAGTTGAGCGTGCGCGACATGCGCTGCCAGGTCGCGTAGGTGACGGGCTCGCCGTACTTGTCGGCGAGATACCCTGAGTCGAACAGGGCGCCGTAGATGTCGAGCTGCAGCTGCGAGGCGGCGGCGTTGCCGATGCGCACCGGCGTCGAATCGCGATAGCCGGAAAGGTGGTCGAGGATCATCTCCGGCGCCTCGGCCGAGCCATCGAGGCGATAGAGGATCTGCAGGTCGCCGGCGTCGCTGGCATCGGCGCGTGCCGACACCCATTCGTTGAAGCGCTGCGCCTCGCCGACATAGCCGAGCCGCATCAGCGCGAAGGTGGCGAAGGCCGCGTCGCGGATCCAGCAGAAGCGATAATCCCAGTTGCGGCCGCCGCCGATCTTTTCGGGGAGGCCGAAGGTCGCCGCCGCGGCGATCGAGCCGTGCTCGGCCGAGGTGAGCAGCTTGAGGACCAGCGCCGAGCGCATCACGTGCTCGCGCCAGCGGCCCTTGTAGGAGGAATGCGCCGACCAACTCTGCCAATAGGCGATGGTCTCGTGGAAGGCTTTTTCGTGCAGGGCTTCCAGCTCGTCCTTGCCGGAGGGCTGCTCGTCGCCGCACTCGAGCACGAAGCTGCGGCTCTCGCCTTCCTTCAGAGAGAAGCGCGCGGAGACCTCCCCCTCCCCGACCTTAAGCGGCACGTTGGCGCGCAACCGCAAAGAGCCCGACGCCGTCGGGACGCAGGGCACGAAGGTCGCGGCATCGCCGTCGAGCGTCACCTCCGGCGACCCATCGCGGCCGTAGTCGAAGCGCGGCGCGCAGCGCGCCACGACATCCACCGCGCCGGTGACGCAGGCAACCTGGCGCATCACGGCGCTCTGCGGCCCCTCCTTCGCCATGACCGGCATGAAATCGGTGATCTCGAGCACCGACCCGCCGTCCATGAAGCGGGTGACGAGCACGTTGGTGTCAGGGATGTAGAGCTGGCGCGACCGCCAGCTGACGTCGCCGTCGGGCGCGATGGCGAACTGGCCGCCGCGCACGGGGTCGAGCAGCGCGCAGAACACGGCGGGTGAATCGAGATAGGGGTGGCAGAGGTAGTCGAGCGTGCCGCCCGTCGAGACCAGGGCCACCGAGCGCATGTTGCCGATGGCGCCATGAGCGCCGATGTCGGCCGTGTCCGCCCTGATCTCACTACGTGTCATGAACCCTCGCAATCATCGCCCAGCGGCAACGCAAGAGCCGCGCCTCGGGGGCGTGTCGCAAGGTCGCAGCGTCAGCCGGATGCGGTCAAACCGGCGGGTCAGCCCTCGGCGAAGGCGCGGCCGATCACCGGCGTCGAGGGCGCGGCCATGTCGCGCGGCTCCATCGGGCCGGCGAGATGCGCGGCGCGGCCGGCCTCGACGGCCAGCGCGAAGGCGCGCGCCATGGTGACGGGGTCGCGGGCCTTGGCGATCGCCGTGTTGAGCAGGATCGCGTCGTAGCCCATCTCCATCGCCTCGGCGGCCTGCGACGGCGCGCCGATCCCGGCGTCGACGACGAGCGGCACGCCGGGGAAATGCGCCCGCAGCGCGCGCAGCCCGTAGCGGTTGTTGAGCCCGCGCCCCGAGCCGATCGGTGCGCCCCACGGCATCAGCACCTCGCAGCCGGCCGCGAGCAGACGCTCGGCGACCACCAGATCCTCGGTCGTATAGGGGAACACCTGGAAGCCGTCGGCGGCCAGGAGGCCAGCGGCCTCGACGAGGCCGAAGACGTCGGGTTGCAGCGTGTCGTCCTCGCCGATGACCTCGAGCTTGATCCAGGGCGTGCCGAACACCTCGCGCGCCATCTGCGCGGTGGTGACCGCCTCCTTCACGGTGCGGCAGCCGGCGGTGTTGGGCAGCACGCGGACGCCGAGCTCGCGGATCAGCGCCCAGAAGGCTTCGCCGGCGCGGTTGGCGCCGGACTCGCGGCGCAGCGAGACCGTGACGATCTCGGCGCGGGAGGCACGCACCGCGTCGGCGAGCGTGGCCGGCGAGGGAAACAGCGCCGTGCCGGAGATGAGCCGGGAGGTGAAAGCGGTGCCGTAGAAGGAGAGGCTGTCGGTCATGCGCAGCGCCTTCCCTTCTCCCGCTTGCGGGAGAAGGTGACCCCGCGGAGCGGGGTCGGATGAGGGGACGTGCCGTCCCTCTCCCGATCCAGGCGGAATCGGGATCTCCCCTCATCCGACCCGACTTCGTCGGGCCGCCTTCTCCCGCGAGCGGGAGAAGGGAATGCCGTGGCCGATCCCCGCATCTTACCCCCCCTGTCGCGGCGAGACGATCTCGACGGCATCCCCATCCGCCAGCGCCGTCGCACTGCGGTCCGCGACGCGCACGAAGGCCTGGTTCAGCGCGGTGGCCACCGTCGCCTCGCCGAGGTCGAGCTCGTCGATCAGCGCGGCGAGCGTCGCCGCGGCGACCTCACGCGACGTGCCGTTGACGATGATCTGCATCGCATCCTTCCTGCATCAGCTCCGGAAAGACCTCGCCGTCGAGCACCACGCGCACCGCCCGCGCGGCGAGCGCCGGCGCGAGCAGGAAGCCGTGGCGGAAGAGGCCGTTGATGTGGAGGCGTCGGCCCTCGACGCGCAGGCGCGGCAGGTTGTCGGGGAAGGCCGGACGCAGGTCGCAGCCGATCTCGACGACCTCGGCCTCGCCGAAGGCGGGGTGGATCGTGTAGGCGGCGCCGATCAGATCGAGCAGCGCGCGCGCCCGCACGCGGCCCGGCTCCTCGTTCTCGATCATCGTCGCGCCGACCATGAAGCGGCCGTCGCCGCGCGGCACGATGTAGACGGGCGTGCGCGGGTGCAGCAGCTGCACCGGGCGCGAGAAGGCGATGTCCTTCGTTGCCAGCACGACCATCTCGCCTTTTACACCTCGCAAGTCCGGCAGGCGATCGCGGGCGGCGAAGCCGCGGCAGTCGACGATCCAATCGGCTGCTGGCGGCTCGTCGGTGTCCAGCCGCAGCCTGGCGCGCGGATGCTCGGTGACGCGGCGCGTCAGCTCGGCGAGGGCAACGCGCGGGTCGAGATGCGCCTCCTCCTTGAAGAAGAGACCGCGCGAAAAGCGGCCGGCGAGGTCGGGCTCGAGCGCGCCGATCCCGGCGGCGTCGAGCGTCTCGAAATTCGTGGTGGCGCGGCCGAAGCGGGTCAACTCGGGCAGGTCGCGCGGGGCGGCGACGAGCAGCGAGCCGTTGGCGAGCGCCACAGGCACCTCGTCGCGCCAATAGGCGAGCGCCTCGCGACCGAGCTCGACGATCAGGGGCTCGCGCTCGGCCTCCGCCTCGCAATAGGGCGCGATCATGCCGCCGGCGTAGTGCGAGCAGCCCTGCCCCGTGCCGTCGCGGCGCTCGACGACAGTCACGTCGCAGCCCACGCGCAAAAAGGCGTCGGCGGCGGTGAGGCCGGCGATGCCGGCGCCGAGAATCGTGATGGTCGGGGCCAATGACGGGGCCAAGTATGGCGCCTTTCTCGACGGGGGCGGCGCGCCATTGCGGATGGATCACCCGCGACGCCGTCCCTCCGCCAGTGCGAGCTGGTTCAGGTTCAAAGGGTCGCCGGGCTGCCCTTCGGCATGGCCGGCCTCTCAGCCCCCTCGCGGGGCTCCCCTCGGCTGGCCAGAGAGTGGGATCGGCCGGCGCGAAGGTCAAGCGGCAAGGGCCAAAGCGGTCCCGTACAGTGGACTCGAGTAGCCTCATGGTGAGGAGGCCGCAGGCCGTCTCGAACCACGAGGAGGTCCCTCGATCGCGCCACCTGGAGCCCTCGTGGTTCGAGACGATCGGACCTCCTCACCATGAGGGGGTTGAAGATCGGCCCCGCGCTAGCACGAGCTTTGCCAGGGTCGCGTCATGCTTGATCCGACCGCACGTCCAGGCCGCTGGGCCCAGCTCGCCTACGCCCTCGTCGCCATGATGGCGATCTCCAGCCCGCAATACGTCTGGACCCTCTTCTCCGGGCCGTTCGCCAAGTCGGTCGGCGCCTCGGCGACCGCCGTCCAGATCACCTTCTCGATCCTCGTCGTGCTGCAGACCTGGGCCGCGCCGGCGCAAGGCTTTCTCATCGACCGCTTCGGCCCGCGCTTCCTCGTCGCCCTCGGCGGCGCGCTGTCCGGGCTCGGCTGGGTGCTCGCCGCCCACGCGACATCGCTTCTCGGCCTCTACGCGACCTACGGCCTGTTCTGCGGGATCGGCACTGGGTTCGTGTATGTCGGCGCGATCGGCCTGATGGCACGCTGGTTTCCCGACCGGCGCGGGCTCGCCTGCGGGCTGGTCGCGGCGGGCTACGGCTTCGGCGCGCTCGCGACGACCTTCCCGATCGACTCGATGATCGCCGCGCGCGGATTCCGGCCCACGCTCATGATCTTCGGGCTGGTGCTCGGCGGCATCGGCATCGTCGCGGGTCTGCTGCTGCGCGCGCCCGACGAGGTGGTGCGCGACGAGCCGGAGCCCGGTGTCGCGCCGCGCGAGATGCTGCGCAGCCCGATCTTCTGGCTGATGTTCGTGATGATGGTGATGACGTCGACGGGCGGCCTGATGGTCGTGTCGAACTTCAAGGCCTTCGCGAGCGACTTCGGAATCGCCGGCGCCACCGTGCTCGGCGCCGCGGCCATTCCGCTCGCGCTTTCGATCGACCGCGTCGCCAACGGCCTGACGCGCCCGTTCTTCGGTTGGGTGTCGGACCATATCGGCCGCGAGCCGACGATGGCGCTAGCCTTCACACTCGAAGCGGCGGCTATCGCACTGCTCATCACGCTGCGCCACGATCCGCTCGTCTTCGTGCTGATGTCGGGCGTCGTGTTCTTCGGCTGGGGCGAGATCTTCTCGCTGTTCCCGTCGACCTTGACGGACACGTTCGGGCCGCGCTTCGCGACCGCGAATTACGGCTTCCTCTACATGGCGCAGGGCGTGGGCTCGATCCTCGGCGCGCCGCTCGCAACGGCGCTGCGGGCGCAGACGGGGAGCTGGCTGCCGGTCTTCGCCATCGTCATCGTGCTCGACCTCGTCACCGCAGCGCTCGCGATCACCGCGTTGCGCCCGCTGCGCGCAAGGCCACTCCAGCCCGAGCCGTCCGAGGTTGTCGTGGCCGGGCACGCCTGAGCGAGCAACGCTAAATTACACGCGCGGCCATAGGATCGTAGCGAAGCGGGCGTACCTCCGAGCGTGCCACGACACTCGAACGAGGGGACGAGCCGTTTGCGCAAATCTGAACCGACAAACGTTTCTAGCAAAACCATCATCGCTGCCGTCGCCCTGCTCTGCCTGGCAATCGTCGGCTTCGAGAGCCTGCGGCCCCATGCGACTGCGGCAGTGGCGATCGTCTTCCCGCCCTGGGTCGACGCCGGCGCGGCCCTCGACCGCGCAACGGAGGCCGGCGCCGCCGCGCCGCACGCGGGCCGCTATCCGTTCGTGACGTTCGTCGAGGACTCGTCGCCGGGCTTCCGCCAGCGCGTGCGTCGGCAAGGCGCGCTGCTCGTGCTCGATGCGGGGAAGTTTGGGCGCTACCTTGGGAAGGACGGCGCCGCGCTGTGAGCTTAATGCACCATCTACCTGACCAATGCGAAGGTCTCGAGGACGATGCCCGTTAAAAAGTCGCACCATCTGGGGCCCCCCGCCCTGACCTCAATGAGACACATCCAGCGCCAAAAACAGCGAGCAAGCTGGCAAGCGCTGCTTGCAAATTTGCGCTGCGTTATCGTTTTGATAGTAATCGCGGGTGAGCGCGATGGAAAGTGCGGGTTAAATCAAATTCTAAAACGACCAAAATCGACGGACTTAGTAAAAAAAACCAGCCAATGAGCTTTTCCCTGAATGCAACTCTCACTGTCAATTGCAGCGATAGCGGAGATCTCAATAGTGTCTCGGGCACACTGATCGTCTCAGATGAAAATATCTTCCAAATTTTTGAGCCATTTGCTAGTTAACAATGCATATTAGTTAAGGTTCCGAGCCAAACCGACTCGATCCTCGAAGTTTTATACTTAATTATCAGACAACGGCCCACCTCTGTAAAAAGACGACAGTGGACAAGGGCGGCAATGCATACAACACCACTGCAAATGAACCCGGCACGTCGTTTGTTATGTCTCGGCAGGCTGTCCGCGCCTTGCGCGGCAATTTAGCAATAGAAGATCTCACTCCAGCGACTTGTTGGTTACCGCCTCCAGCGCGCACCGTTTGATCCGCTGGCTAGGTCATCGCACCACCGACTGCCGCAACCATCAGCGCCCGCATGAGGTCATGCCCGTCCGCATAACGTCGAGGATAACTGCCGGCGCTGGACGTCGGTCCCGCGCCGCTGACTGCCGCGCTGCGGAAGGGCGTTCACGACGGCTTCTACCTGCCTGTCGACCTCGCGAGGATGCGTACGGCGCTGGACGGTGCCTGTCAGCGAAGAGCGCCCGCGGCTCGCCGCTGTCGCCACAATGGAGCTTGGCTTACAGCTGGGCTATATCTCCGTTTCTAAGCATCCACTCATCAGCTTTCGTCGAGCCCGTATAGCCAGAAGGCCGCGTCGCACCACGCCTACCTTGGCAAGTTTGGCACCTATTCAGGCGACGGGGCCGCTCGAGCCGACCCCTTCACTTGCGCAGGACTCAAACGACTCTCGAATGTTCTCGTCGGCTCTCCGCAGACATCCACAGGCCGCCGCGTAGCTGCAATGTCATTGCGCCGTGCGGTACCACTGGCGCCTCGGGAACCAAGCGAAAACGATAGCGGCGGCCGAGCGCTGCCACGAGGATCAGCATCTGGATCATCGCAAAGTGAGACCCGCTGCACGTTCCCGGTCCTGCGATGAAGGGGATATGAGCAAAACGCGGGCGGTTGCGGCTTCGCTCTTCCGAAAAACGATCAGGTTCGAAGACTTCGGGCTCGCTCCAGATCTTTCGGTGCCGATGCACCACCCACGGTGAAATGATGATCGTCGCTCCTCTCGGGATCTTGTGGCCGCAAATGACATCACGTTTCAGCGCATGCCGGGGTGTGACCGGAACCGACGGATAGAGGCGCAAAACCTCATCGAGGACGCAGCGAGTGTAGACGAGCTTGCGTAGGTGGTCCGGGTGGATCGGGTCATTCCCCAGCACCGTATCGAGCTCGGCGTGGAGGCGAGCCTCGACATCGGGATGCAGTGCGATCAGGTACCAGATCCAGCCAAGCGCGCCGATGGTGGCGTCGCCCGCAGCCATCTGGCTCGCGGCTTCGTCGCGCGCTTCGTCCAGGGGCAATCGCTCGCCGGTGTCGCGATCGGTGGCGTGAGCGATGCGCCACAGCAAGTCGCGGGGCCCGTCATAGCCGTCGGCTCGGCGCTCGGCCATGAGGATACCCAGCGTATCGCGCAAAGCCGCCCGCTCCGGTGACAACCGGACCGGGCTGACCAGATCCCTGAGCCAATCCGGCATCGGCATCACGTCGAGTACTTTCGGCCTGCCTGGTACCTTCGAAAGCCACGACAGGATCGGCAAGCCGCGCGGATCTCCGCTTGTGGCCGCGTGATTGAGCACGCCGGTCAAGATCTTCGCCACTTCGAACGCGATGTTGATCGGCGCACCTATCTGTTCGGCGAGGGCATCCGCCTCTGCCTCGGCGCCAGCCGCCAAGGCAGAAACGTCGGGCGCCAGGGCGCGGCGATCGAGCGCGGGTGCCGCGATGCGCCGGTGTCGCCACCATACCGGACCAGAGGTCGCCAGCGAGCCAGTGCCGATTTGTGCTGCGTAGATCCGCCTGATCACGGGCATGCGCGGATAATCGTCGAAATGGTCAACGAGCACGTGCCGGATGCCGGCCGGGTCGCTGATGTAGACGACGGCAAACGGGCCGTACCGGCGCACGACGACAAGCTCGTCGAACAAGGCCTCATCGAACATGCATAGTGTGTTGCTGACTGCCGTCTTCAGCAGCTTGAGTGGGGGCAGCGGGCGCGACGACCGCGCCGGGACGGCAAGTTTTGGGCGCGGATGCTGCAATGTGTCCTCGGCGGCTCGTTCATGGCAGGGTTGCCCGAGCGAAAGCATCCGCAAACAAGACGCATGCCTATTAGTAAGCTAGACGACCTGACACTGACCAGCGTCGGCTATTAGGTGTTTAGTCCCGGCATTTGATCGATCGGGTCGAGAGTGAAACTTTCCGGCTCTTTTGTCCAGGCTTTGCAGATGGCTTCATAGGGCGTGAGGCCTTTGAGCGTCTTAAGTCGCCGCCCAAAGTTGTAGGCCGCTATGAAGTCGGCGAGGTGCGATGTGAGCTGATCGTGGCTGTCGTAGTGGAAGCGCTTGACGGTCGCTTCCTTGATCGTCCGGTTCATGCGCTCGACCTGTCCGTTCGTCCAAGGATGCTTCGGCTTCGTCAGCCGATGTTCGATGCCAAACTTTTGACAGGAGCGGTCGAAGGGATGTCCGCGGAACCTGGCTGTTGGACCAAGCCTGTTCTTCGGCAGGTCGGCGAACTGGATGCCGTTGTCAGTCAGCACCGTGTGGACTTTATACGGGACTGCCGCGACCAACGCTTCGAGGAAGCCGCAGGCGACGGCCGTGTTGGCGGTCTTCGCAAGCTGGACGAACGCGAATTTGGACGTTCGGTCGATACCGACGAAGAGATGGAGCTGGCCTTCGGCCGTTCGCACCTCGGCGATGTCGATGTGGAAGTAGCCGATCGCATAGGCCTTGAACTTGCGTTTGGTCGGCTTGTCGCAATCGACGTCGGGCAGCCGCGAGATGCCGTGGCGCTGCAGACAGCGATGCAGGGACGAGCGCGTCAGATGCGGGATCGTTGCCTGCAAAGCGTAGAGGCAGTCGTCGAGCGGCAGCAACGTGTGCCGCCGAAAGGCAACCACGATCGCCTCGTCCTCGAGCGAAAGGACCGTCGACTTCGGCTCCTTCGGCCCGGTGGACCGGTCGGCGACCGAGGTCCGGGCCTTCCACTTGGCGACCGTCTTCTGGTTGATCCCGTAGCGCTTCGACAGCGCTCTCAGGCTCTCTTGACTATGCTGTATCGCTCGACGGATCGCCTCTGTCGTCGTGGCGCTCCCATGGAGAATCTGGCCCATAGCGCATCCTTCCAATCCGTGGAAAAGATTGCACCATCAAAACCTGGGATCAAACACCTAGTGCACTGACGCTGTCGTAGGATTAACAAGCGCGATCGAGCATGCGGGTCTGGGCGATGGCTCAGACTGCTTGTGTTCTCCTCGACGAAGCTGATCGTGTACGGCTTGCCGAGATTGTTGGCGATCGGTCGCGACCTCTGAAGCATGTGCTGCGGGCGCGCATCGTCCTGGTGTCGGCCGAGCGCTTGCCGGTGCTCGAGGTCGCCGAGAGAGCCGGCGTCAGTCGGCCGGCGGTATGGCGCTGGCAGCAGCGCTTCGGCGAAGAGGGCGTCGACGGGCTCCTGCGCGACAAGACGCGTCCGCCCGGCACCCCGCCGCACACGGCCGGCACCGTCGCCGAAGTGCTCGCGCTCACCTGCTCGGAGCCGCCGGGCGAGGTCACGCATTGGAGCGGTCGCGCCGTCGCCAAAGCGGTCGGCCTCTCGCTGCGCTCCGTCCAGCGCATCTGGGAAGCCCACCATCTGCAGCCCCACCGCGTCCGCACCTTCAAGCGCTCGAACGATCCGGCCTTCGCCGCGAAGGTCGAAGACGTCGTCGGCCTCTACATGAACCCGCCGGCCCATGCCGTCGTCCTCTCGATCGACGAGAAGAGCCAGATCCAGGCTCTCGAGCGAACGCGCCCCGCGCTGCCGCTCGCAGAGGGGCATCCGGCGGCACAGACCCACGATTATGTTCGCCACGGCACGACGACGCTGTTCGCCGCGCTCGATGTCCTCGAAGGCACCGTGCTCGGCCGCTGCATGCAGCGCCATCGCCACGGCGAGTTCATCCGCTTCCTCAACGCCGTCGAGGCGGCCGTGCCGGCCGGCAAGACCGTCCATGTGGTGCTCGACAACTACGCCACCCACAAGCATCCCAAGGTCCGCGCGTGGCTGGCGCGCCATCCGCGCTGGACCTTCCACTTCACACCGACCTCGGCCTCGTGGATGAACGCCGTCGAAGGCTTCTTCTCGACGCTGACCCGCCGTCGCTTGCGACGCGGCACCTTCCTCGGCGTCGTCGATCTGCAAGCCGCCATCAAACGCACCATCGCCGAGCACAATCAAAGCGCCAAGCCATTCACCTGGACAAAACCCGCTGCCGCCATCCTCGATGCCGTAAGCCGCGTCCCTGCACCTTCGGTCTAAGTCAGAGCACTAGTATCGCATTGGGCAACCTTAATGGCCTGGCTTTTTGCGAGTGCTTCGCAGCCCGGATTCGGGATATGTCGACTAGCAACTCAGGAGCCTCGACCGAGTTTGCGATTTGGTTTATAAAAAGAGCATTCTGGTTTCGCACTAGTTTTCGCCCTTTGGGATTGCGGTGCCGAGCAACTTGTCTTCGACGACAATTTTAGGCTAGCCGGTGTTCATATTGGAATAATGATTTTGACAAGCAGTTAAATTCAAGTACGGCACGACAAATACTGGCGTGCGGATCACTTGCCTTTGCCGCGGCCGGTGCGGTTGCGGTTGCGATTGCGGCGCAAT
Organism: Beijerinckiaceae bacterium; assembly: GCA_965277735.1. Lineage (GTDB taxonomy): Bacteria > Pseudomonadota > Alphaproteobacteria > Rhizobiales > Beijerinckiaceae > RH-AL1. The sequence goes on along the minus strand of CBDIDO010000001.1, from coordinate 783,778 downwards.
TTATAATAGCCTTGCCCTTTCAACTAATTAATAGACCCGGCGACAGGTCCGGCTAATCATGCGCTGACGGGGACGAACGGCCATACGGGCGCGAACCTTATCGACCGGCTGGATAGCTTATACGGGCCAAGCCCAGACCACGAACGCTGCAACCGTGTCAGTTGGCGGCCTTCCGGTTCTTGCCGGAAGCAGGTTGCCGGGACGCTCCGAAGACGTCTGGCTGGTGTCGCCGACGGCGCGTCCGAGCGACATCTTGGACAGCAAAGACGCTCGCGATCTCGGTCTTTATCTCGCTGCGCTGCGGATCGAGGACGGCATGTCGGAGCCGCGCAACGTCGCGATCGACGACCCGCTGCTTTGTATCGGGTCCTACGGGATCGAGGGCGGCGCGCATCGCTGGACATCGGGTCGCGCCAGGTTGCCGGCCGCGCTGTGGGAGAGCTGTGAGGACGGATTCTACCTGCGGATCGACCTTGCCGCCAATCCGCTGCCGCGCTGGGTCCGTCCCCTGAACGAGTGGGCCGCCGAGACGCGCCCGGCGCTTGCTTTGGTCGCTTAAAAAGCTACCTGTGTGAGACCGCCGTGCGACGGCGGTCTCATTGCAGGAATGTGCGCTCTGCCATCTGAGAAACTCGTGATTCTCTATTGGTGTCAGGATACCGCCCTCGTTCCTTTCGAAACAGGGATTCAGCGCGTTGTTCGGCGCCTTGCGGAAAGATTGAACGCGATAGGCGCCACTATTGTGCCGATCGGCTGGGACGGTCGATCCCGGCAAGTGGTCAGTCTCCCGACGCCATCGAACTCGCGGGCGCGTCCGCTTGAAGCGCTCATCACGGATGCTGCCATTCTCTTCGTTCCAGAAATTCCGCTCTCCCTGATCGGCATCGACCTCGATCCCATCCAGCTCGGACGCGCTTACGGCCTACGCACTGCAGCTCTCATTCACGACCTAATTCCGATCAAACTTGCCGATGATTACGATGCCGGAGCGGGTGCAGTCTATCGACGGTATTATCGTCAGTTCGCGTCCGCCGATCTGGTCCTTGCGACGACGAACTACGTTGCTGTGGACCTGAAGGATTTTCTCCTTCGCGAGCAGCTCCGGGTCCCCCCTATCGAGGTCGTTCCTCTCCCAGCGGAACTCGCTTCGGTGCAGAGGAGCACGACGCTCCCCGCCCCCCGCGTCGCGGACGATCCCCTGCGGCTTCTCGCGGTGACAACCTGGGAGCCGCGGAAAAATCTCGTGCGGTTGCTGCGAGCCATTCAGCGTGCATCGAGCGACGGGGGCCCTCGCATCTCGCTCGATCTCGTCGGACGACGAGCGGGGTACGAAGCATATGACGCCGAGGTCGTCTCGATCGTACATACGCTCCCCGCAGTGACCATTCGCGGCACTGTGTCGGACGCCGAGCTGGTTGCGCTTTATGCAAACTGCCATGCCAGCGTCTACCCGTCCGTCGAGGAAGGCTTCGGCCTGCCGATCCTCGAGAGTCTGTGGCTGGGACGCCCCTGCCTCTGCCACAACGGTTCATCCATGGCCGAGATCGCACCCGGAGGCGGTACGTTCCTGATCGACATGATCGACGAGGATGCCATCGTCGACGCGCTGAGGCACCTTGCTGCAACCCCCGACTATGTCGAGCAGCTGGCCAATGAAGCTGTCGCGCGTCCTTTGAAGGATTGGGCGGCATTTGCCAGCGACGTCCTGCAGCGCATCGCGCCTTCTACCGTGAGCGTCACCTGAACGCGCTCGCAGGCTGTATTCGGCTGGAAGCCGGTGCTAGGCGATCTCGGCCGCGAAGAACGGGAAGAAGCGGCGCCGGAGCGGCTGGCGAAGGGCGACATCGTCGAGACGGCCGGCCTGCACGTCTTGATCCCGCCGATCCAGAAGCTTCGCGATCAAGGCAAGCTCGACCATCACCGCGGGACCAACGAGGCGATGTTTCAAGCCGCCGAAAAGCTGCAGCGGCACTTCATCGGCTGCGGCGTCGGGGTGAAGGCCCAGGATCTCAACAAGGTGGTCTGCTCTTCAAGTGGCTACCTCGAGGGTGAGGAGGCCTGGGGTCCACCGTCGCGACCAGTTCCGCACCGCCTGCAAGCTCATGGGCTGGTCGGACCTCAATCCGCAGCGCGGCGCCGGGCGGATCGTGGTGGCAGTCGTCTGCGAAGAGGCGACGGTCTACGAGGCCGCGCTGATACACACAGGATAGGCGCGGAGCGAGCGGGTGATCTCGGTCGGGATGGACCGGTTGCGCGGCGAGGGGCTGTTCACGCGGGCGGTGCACTGGCGGTTTCTGTGAAGGCCTTGGCGTCGATCGCGCTCGTAGCTGTCGTCATCTGGTTTGGCGCGCCCGCTACGTGAATTCAACTAAATTGGAAATATATCTTAAAAGCAACGTTGACCCTGAGGTCATTTAGCAATCTTACAGAAAACCTAGCGTTTACATCTACTTGGTAGATTGCTGACGTTAAGTAAATTCAAGGTCATTACCTGACGTAATCAACATTGTATGATTGAAAGCAATTCTGCTTCGTACTCAGATGTTCGGACGCGCATAAGTGCCGGTGGGGAATCCAAAATGGCTGAGCAGCTCGCATTTAATGACTCTCTCAACCTTCTAGGCAGTCTTGGCACTGGGGTGACTACGCTAGGCGGCACCGCAAACGTCACCTACGGCACAAACAAACACCGTGACGGGGTCGCTGAATCTCACCGCGCCGGTCTCCTGACTGCGCAAACCTACACGAATTTGGCGGTCACGGAGACCGGCACTGCCCCAGATGGGGTAACGCCGATCTATACGCTCACGAAGGGTCAGGCTCATCTCCCGCTTTTCGCTTGCCCCTCCGAATCGACCAGCACGTCGGCCGGAAGCCAAGTGCCGCACCTGATCGATGCTATCGGCGGACTGCAAAAGTAGGAGACCGGCCGGGCCTTCGATCGATGCGAGGCGTTCTTCCCGGATCAAGGCCGCTGGACGAGCCGGCGCCGGCGGCGCGGCGGTGGCTCAAGGTGGTCAGGTACTAAACCCCTGAGACCAAAGCGAAATTTCCATGTTGCACGGCGCTTGCGTGGCATCTTGACCAACATGACGTTTCGTAAGGATTCCTGACATGCGCCCTGCTTCTTATGAAGGCGTGAGCGTTAAGCCTCCCCAAGCTTCTGAGGCCGAGAACTCGCCTCTTGCCGGCTTGCACTTGGTGACAGACCAAGTCTGGATCGCCCCTGTATTCGAAAGTTTGGTCGCTCGCTTCTTTGTGCCCCCCGGCACGCAAAGCGCGGCCCTAGTTTCCAGAACCGCGCGACCTTGTGACGTTCTGGGTGGCAGCGATGACAGACCGCTGGGGGTTTGTCTTTCGCGATTGGTGATTATAGACGGCATCAACCCAGAGTTGATCTTACCCGCCGATGATCCGCGGTTGGACGTCGGCACTCACGGCGTTGAGACCGGCCCCTGCCGTTGGACCTCAGGATGCACCACTTTGCCCGCCGAAGTCTTTGCGTCGCACCCGAACGGGTTCTTCGTGCGGGTTGAGCTAGCGCGCGAACCTATTTGCTGAAATCCAGCGTTTTGAACGTTGGTCGGTTTGCTACCTAATCTCGACATTGCTCCAGCGCTGCTGGAACGCGGCGAGCGCGCGCGGCTCCTAGTGCTCTGACTCAGACCGAAGGTGCAGGGACGCGGCTTACGGCATCGAGGATGGCGGCAGCGGGTTTTGTCCAGGTGAATGGCTTGGCGCTTTGATTGTGCTCGGCGATGGTGCGTTTGATGGCGGCTTGCAGATCGACGACGCCGAGGAAGGTGCCGCGTCGCAAGCGACGGCGGGTCAGCGTCGAGAAGAAGCCTTCGACGGCGTTCATCCACGAGGCCGAGGTCGGTGTGAAGTGGAAGGTCCAGCGCGGATGGCGCGCCAGCCACGCGCGGACCTTGGGATGCTTGTGGGTGGCGTAGTTGTCGAGCACCACATGGACGGTCTTGCCGGCCGGCACGGCCGCCTCGACGGCGTTGAGGAAGCGGATGAACTCGCCGTGGCGATGGCGCTGCATGCAGCGGCCGAGCACGGTGCCTTCGAGGACATCGAGCGCGGCGAACAGCGTCGTCGTGCCGTGGCGAACATAATCGTGGGTCTGTGCCGCCGGATGCCCCTCTGCGAGCGGCAGCGCGGGGCGCGTTCGCTCGAGAGCCTGGATCTGGCTCTTCTCGTCGATCGAGAGGACGACGGCATGGGCCGGCGGGTTCATGTAGAGGCCGACGACGTCTTCGACCTTCGCGGCGAAGGCCGGATCGTTCGAGCGCTTGAAGGTGCGGACGCGGTGGGGCTGCAGATGGTGGGCTTCCCAGATGCGCTGGACGGAGCGCAGCGAGAGGCCGACCGCTTTGGCGACGGCGCGACCGCTCCAATGCGTGACCTCGCCCGGCGGCTCCGAGCAGGTGAGCGCGAGCACTTCGGCGACGGTGCCGGCCGTGTGCGGCGGGGTGCCGGGCGGACGCGTCTTGTCGCGCAGGAGCCCGTCGACGCCCTCTTCGCCGAAGCGCTGCTGCCAGCGCCATACCGCCGGCCGACTGACGCCGGCTCTCTCGGCGACCTCGAGCACCGGCAAGCGCTCGGCCGACACCAGGACGATGCGCGCCCGCAGCACATGCTTCAGAGGTCGCGACCGATCGCCAACAATCTCGGCAAGCCGTACACGATCAGCTTCGTCGAGGAGAACACAAGCAGTCTGAGCCATCGCCCAGACCCGCATGCTCGATCGCGCTTGTGAATCCTACGACAGCGTCAGTGCACTAGCTCCGCTTGCCCGAGAGGATCGAGCTGATCTCGTCGCCGAGGCCCCCCTGGCCAGGGGGCGCCTGGACGCCGGGCTGGAACATTTTTCTGAAAATATCCATGCCCGCCTGCATCATCGGCGGCATGCTGCCGGCACCTGGTGCCGTCGCGCCGCCGGCCTCTGGCTGCGGCGCGCTCGGCTGTGCTACCCCGCCGAAAAGCCCTCCCAATATGCTGCCGAGGATACCGCCGCCGCCCGCCTGCCCGGCCGCGCCACCGGCGCCCGCCCCTTGGCCGAACATGCCGCCGAGGCCCGAGTTGGCGAGCTGGCCGAGCAGGCCGCCCATGCCCTGGCCGTGCATGGCGCTGGCGACGCCGCCGAGCACCATCGAGACGATGACCGGCAGCATCTGCTGCAGCACGCTCTCCGGCAGGCCCGTATAGCGCGCGGCCTGCTGAACCACTGTCTGGACCATCGAGCTGTTGCCGAAGATCGACGAGGCGACGTCGCCGCCCTTCTGATCGGTCTGCGGCGCGGCGGCGACGTTGGGATCGGCGTAGGCCTGCACATGGTGGTCATCGGTCATCGCGCCGGCGATCTCCTGCATGCCACCGGGATGCATGGCCTTAGTCATGAAGGCGGTGGACAGCGCGGGGATCAGCGCCTGCACGGCGCTATCGGCCTGCGCGTGGCTGAGGCCGAAGCGCTGCGCCAGATTGTCGACGGCCTTGCCGCCCTGGGCGGCGAGGAGGATCTGATAGAGGTTGAACATCGCGGCTCTCCGTCTCTCTCGCCTACGCGCAGGCATTCTGGGCGATCCTGCCGACGAGGCGGTAGGAACCTACGACCGCCAAGACGCCGAATAGCGCGGCGCCGACGACCATCCCGAAGTAGCCGCCCTTCGGCCCATACCATGCCGCACCGTAGGTGACGAACGGGATCGTCCCCAGCGTCGCGCGGCCCCAGTTGATGGCGGTCGAAAGGAACGGCCAGCCTAGGTTGTTGTAGGCGGCGTTGGCGACAAAGACGCCACCGAGGAAGAACCACAGCAGACCGCCAACACGGCAGAAGAATGTGAGCAGCTCCGCCGTCTCGCCTTTGGCGGCGAACAACCAAACGATCGCCGGCGCGGCGAGCAACAGCGCCGACCCGACGAGCAAGACGTAGGCGGCGGCGACGCCGTAGCAATTGTCGAGCACGCCGCGCACGCGGCCGAAGGCCTTCGCCCCGTAATTCTGGCCCATGATCGGCCCTACGGCACCCGAGAGCGCGAACAGGACGCCGAAGGCGACGGGCGTCACGCGATCCATGATCGCGAAGGCGGCGACGACCGCATCCCCGTAGCTCGAGAAGATCCGCATCGCGTAGATATTGGCGATCGGCGAGGCGATGTTGGTGAGCACGGCCGGCGCCGCGATCACCGCCAGCGGCGCGGCGTCGACACGCAGGCCGACGAGGCTGGGAAGACCGACGAGACCGTGCACGCGCACCGCGCCGTACCAGCCCGTCGCCGCCAGGGCGACGCGCGAGATGAGCACCACGATGCCGGCGCCGACGACGCCGAGGTGTAGAACGAAGATGAAGATCGGATCGAGGCACGCCGTGACGATGGCGCCCCCGAGCGTCACGTACATCGCGCGACGCGCGTCGCCGACGCCGCGCAGCACCGCCGAGAACGCCATGCCGAGCCCGAGCAGCAGCGTGCCGGGCAGGATGATGCGCAAGTAGATCGCGCCGATCTCGAGCGCCTCACCGCGCGCGCCGATCGCAGCGAGGATCGCATGCGTGAAGGGCATCGCCGCGAAGCTGAGCGCGCCGGCGATCAGCGCCATCAGCGTGACGCCCGACGCCGCGATGCGGCGCGCCTTCTCGCGGTCGCGGGCCCCCAGAGCGCGCGACACCAGCGCGCCTAGCGCGATGGTCAGCCCGATATTGGTCGAGATCAGGAAAAACGTGATCTGCGAGGCGTAGCCGACGGCCGCGGTGAGGTTCGTGTCGCCGAGCCGCGAGATGTAGAGCAGCGTCAGGAACTCGACCATGAACACTGCGACGAGGCCGGCGGCGCCGGTCGCCGTCATGACGAGCACATGACGCAGCGTGGAGCCCACGGTGAAGGCGCCAGGCGCCGTGTCGGCGTCGTGCGACGCCTCGCGGGCCAATTGCACCGCCTCGACGGGCGGGCGCGGGATAAGGTTCATATAATCCTGTCGCGCCGCGTTCGGCGCAGCACGCGTCTATTGGAAAACGCGCGCGCCCGAAAGGGCAGCGGCAAACGACAATAGCGTCGAGACGGTGCGTCCGGGCTGGGATAAACAGCTCTCGAGGAACGTGAAGCGTGCGATCGATCAATTCGCTTTGGAATGAGATACGGAGGCGCCTTTCGCGAAAAGGGCACCTTCCGCCTCACTTCGTCGAAGCGGACTATCTGCAAGCCAATCCGGACGTCGCGTATGCGGTCAGAAGAGGCTTGGTCCGATCAGGCGCGGACCACTGGCTGGCCTCCGGCGCGCGGGAAGGCCGCAGGTTGACGCCCGGCGACGATGGTGCCGCCCTGCCGGAAGATTTCGACGAACGCGCCTATCTGCTCATTAATCCCGACGTGCGGGTCGCCGTCGAAAAGGGACTTTTCCCCGACGGCGCCGCTCACTGGCTGGCGGTCGGTCACAAGGACGGAAGATCCTTCAAGACCAGCTATCGGAATGCCGAGGCGCCGCAGCGGCGCGAAGGAGATTGGGACGCGCTCGTGGCCGGATCGGACCTTCCGCACGACAGGTGGCGTATGCGACTTTACGCCGAAAGCGATGGGTTCGATGCCGCTGCTTACGCCAGGACCAATCCGGATGTCGTCGAGTCGATCGGTACCGACCCCGATGACCTGCTGCAACACTGGACGCGCGAAGGTTTCCTCGACGGCCGCACGCCGTACAATTATGCTCCCTACGCGGGACGGACGTTTAGACCGGACTATTGGACTAAGCGAGACGTTGTGAGTTTTTTCGGCTTGCTCGACGCCAATACAGGCCTGGGCTCGTCGGCACGCGGCTATCTTGCCGCGCTCAAGAAAAGCGGCGTGCCAGTCGCAGCACATAACGTGGTCGATAGAGGTGGCCGATTCGAGATCTCAGGTTGGTCGCAGTCGAGCGGATCACTCGCCAAGGTTAATATATTTCATCTCAACGCCGACATGACGCATCGTTTCTTTTTGGACGGTCGCAGCGAAATTCTCGATGACAGTTTCAATATCGCCATATGGTTTTGGGAGCTATCGGATTTTCCGTCCAGGTGGATTTCCGCCTTCGGGGCGTTCGACGAGATTTGGGTTGCCAGCGATTTTGTTCGCCGGTCCGTGGCGAGCGTGGCGCCGATACCGGTGATCAAGATTCCGATGGTCGTCGCCGAGAGGGCGGTCGCGAACAATCTGGCCAGATCGCATTTCGGTCTCCCCAAGACCCCCTTCGTCTTCGCTTGCGTTTTCGACGTGGGAAGTGTCATTGCGCGCAAAAATCCGGGCGCGGTCATCACGGCCTTCAGGCAAAGCTTCGGCTCTCGTGACGATGTCCTTCTACTTCTGAAATACCATGGCGGCAATCATTATCCCGAGAGCGTGGCAGACCTCCTTAAGCTCGCCGGGTCGGCCCCCAACATCCGGCTTTTCGAACGCAACTTTACCGACCAGGAGATGAGGTCTTTCACGTCCACGATCGACTGCTTTGTCTCGCCACACCGGAGCGAGGGGTTTGGTCTCAACATCGCCGAGGCGATGCTGGCCGGAAAACCCGTCATCGCCACGGGCTTCTCCGGCAACAGGGAGTTCATGACGGTCGAGAACAGCTATCTCGTCGGTTACAAGCTCCGCGAGATCGGACAAGCATGCGGGCCCTACCCCGGCCATTCGCTTTGGGCCGAGCCGAATATCGATGACGTCGCGACGCTCATGCGCTCCGTTTTTGAGGATCGAGAGACGGCCGCCGCAAAGGCGGGGATCGCTCGAGCCGATATCCTCGCCAAACACAATGTCGACACGGTGTCCCATGCCATCAAAGACCGGTTTGGTGAACTCCAGCCGTTCTCGCCCCAACCGCGCTTCGTCACAACCTGGGGAGGCGGGCTTCACGCGCGAACCATATTCTATCCCGCCGAGCTCGTGCGTTTTACCGTCATCCTCGTTGTCGACGGGACGGAGGGACGTGACCTTCATCGGTCCATTCGTTCGATGATAGAGCAGGCCTATCCACACTGGGAGCTTATTATTCACGACGAGGGCCAGCGCCTGGATACCGACATAGAAACGCTGCGCGCCAGCGATCCTCGTATCAAGATCGCGATCGGGCTCGAGAACCAAGACGCGGCCGCATCGCGAAACGATGCGTTGGCGTTTTCGTCAGGCCAATTCATCGCGTGGATCTCTCGCGGCGACACGTTGACCATGGATGCACTCTCCGAGATCGCGGCCGCCATCTTGAACAATCCCGGCGTGGACGTGGTCACGACCGAAAGCGATGACATCCGCCGGGTTGGGGCATCTATCGACCCAGAACCCCGCTCCGCGTGGCCGGGAGACAAGGTCGAAGGCGGACGCGGGCGGAGCCTCCCGCACGTGACGGTCACTCGAAGGTCGCGCCTCCTGGCAGACTTGGCGGACGGAGATTTCCGTCTTCATCGAGGCGACCCCGCTGGCAAGACTGTTCACTTACCGAAAGCACTACTCGGTCGTCGAAAAACCAATTGATCAGTCATTATTGAGTTGAGAAAGCGCCTCTTATCTTCAAGTTCTAAGCTTCCACTTCGACGACCGGTAAATGAGCGAAGCTAAGCGAGCAGGATCGATCATAGGGATGACCTACGGGTTGCGATAAGAGAAAACATTCTCGCCGAAAAAGATAAAATCGCGATGGAACGAGCCGACTGAACGAAGAAAATTGGCGAAAGTCCCCTGGCCCGGCAACATCCAATCGTGTGGCTCGATGATAACCAGGTAAAATCGATTAATCCACTTCTCACCTTCGAGGAAGGTCTCGCGCTCTCCGCCTTCGATGTCGCATTTGAATATGAAAGGCTCCATTCCGATCGCCAATTTCTCCTCGATTATTTTATCGACCCCCCAGCGCAAGGTCGGCCTGCCCCCGGCGTAGTCACTCATCATAAATCCGAGCGGTCCCCGCCCGGGATCTACGAGAGAACCAACGCCGTTGTTGGCACCCACAGCTCCTTTCCTCAAATCAATCCACCGACCTTCAGAATTCATGGCCAGCAATACGAAATTTTCATCGTCAGGCTCAACAGCAACAATATGTGCCTTCGGAAAAGTTTCAGCAAACCAGATCGTGCTGGTCCCTATATTTGCGCCTGCGTCGATGATGAGCGGAGTATTACCACTCTGGACGATCCTTTCGTAGTCATGCACAAGGTGATCTGCTCTATCCGCATTTGGGTAAAATTGTCGATGTTTAAAGACAACATCTATGATGGCAAGGTCAGTCGGTGTACCGCGATGCGCGACCTTGACCGTTAGGCCCTCAACAATGACATCTGCATATTGAATCGTCAGATCCATCTCAACCTCCGCCCGAAGCGCATCAATCGCAGCTCCTCGACTGTCAAAGCGGCGGCTTGTAGCGCAGGTGCCTTATCCTGCCGCTACGGCAGACCGTTTGCGTGCCTGGAGGCTACTCACCAACCTTTGAACTTGCATGCCGCAGCTCTCTAGATGTTGCAATGCCGCGATAGGCGCTCCGGCGCAGGTCCGGTGACCCCACACGGCACTCCGCGCACCGCATGTTGCGATGCGCGGATGCGATCGAGCCGCGCTCATAGCGCCGCGGCGACCGCTCGCTGAACTTCCATCCGACCGCCGGCGTGGCTTTAGGAAAGCGGGCTTAAGAGACGTGCTAAGCGGCGATGCTACAGCAGGTGATACGCGGCGACGACAAGCCATATGACGAGCAAACACCCGGTTCTCGTGAAAGAAGTCGTCATCGTCGTTCGGCTGCTTCGCGCCATTGAGACTCGTAGTCGCTCTGCTGCAATTTTCGGGGCAAAGAGGTGTGTGCGAGCTTGCGAGCCGCCACCATCAGGTAAGTCGGCGCCTTGGTCACCATGATCTCGACGCGGCGCTGCAGGGCTGCGGGGTCGGGCGCCTCGACCATTGTCGGCATCCCCGTCGCCTCGCAGAGCAGCATCTTGACGACCTCAAATCCGCTGCCCGAGCCAAACACGCGCCACATCAACTCGGGACTGAACTGATAGAAGCCGTGGCCGAGGAAATTGTTCGCAGTCGTCGCGGCAAGGAAAAGGCCGCCAACGCGCAACATTGACTTCACGTTGGCGATCGCCGCTGGGAAGTCGAATACATGTTCGAGCGTGCCGCCGTCGAAGATCGTGTCGAAAGCCTCGTGGAAGACGTCATCGACCGGCCGGTTCAGGTCATGCACAATGTCGGCGCCCTCAAACGCCGACATGTCCATGGAGGAAACATCGGTCGCGCCAAGCAACCGGAACAGCGGCTCGCAATAGTTGTCGGCGCCCGCGAGATCCTGCAGGCGCTCGCAGACGCCGCGGCGCGCGATGATGTTCACGCCAATCGGGTCGTCCCGCTCGACATGCAGACCCTGGCGGCCGAGCATCAGAGTGCGTCCGAAGGCGTGGTCTCTGAACCCCGTTAGGAAATCAAGGCTGTAGACGTCGATCCCCATGATTTGCTTACCTGCCTATCTCAAGGGCATCCCGGCAGAAGATGGCGTCGACTGCGGCGTCGAAGACGTCCGCGGCGGCAACGCTATGGATCGCCTCGAGCTGGGAGGCGCGGATGTTGTTCCAAGCCGCCTCGTGGCACCAAAGTTTCTCGATCCAAGACGCGAACGCCGCGCCGCGATCGTCGCGCGGCGCGACGGCAACGCTGGAATGTCCGATCTCGCCGAGGCCGAATAGCTGGCGCTCGAGAAGGTCGGTGATCACCATTGGCACGCCGTGTGACATGCCCTCGATCACCTTGATGGGCACGCCGCCGGCGAACCGGGTCGGCGCCAGGGCTACGCGGGCCTCGTCGTAGAGCTGAACGAGCTCGTCCTCGGTTACAGGACCGGTGAAGTCGATTGCGACGTCGCTCCAGCGTCGCCGAAAAGCGGCCAGCGCGCGCGGCTCCCAGTAGCCTACGCATGTGAGGGTCAAATCCTCGAGACTCGCGGCGAGGCGCGGCCAGACTTCCGAGAGTAGCCAGTTGAGCCCGTCGTGGTTCGGCGTGCCCACCTCGTGCACGGGGCCGACCGCGAGGAGCCGGCGGCGGCTGGCGAAGCCGGGTGTCTGGGTTGACCGCGACTCGAACGGATATCCGAGCGTCGAGATCGGAGCGATGCCGATCTCCTCCATCTTGTGCCTCTCGTAGGGACTGACGGCAATCCAGTGGGCGATCCTCGCAGGGGAATCGAGTTCGGAGCGGAGCGCAGCCTCGACCTCCGACGGGGTCTGCGGCGCGCCCGCAATGGCCTTCATCTCCATGACGCGCAGGCTTGCGAGCGCCTCGGTATCGCAGATGATCTGCACACCGTCCTGGACGCGCGCAGTCTCAAGAAGGCCGCCGAGATGGGCGAGGTTGTGCGTGCGGCAGACGATGATATGCGAGTAGCGCTGACCCTGACCAAGAATGATCGCGCGCGGGTCCTCGCCCTGCATCCAACCCCGATACACGATGACGCGCGGATCCTCGAAATCGTCGACGACCGACGAGGGGTTGAGAACGAGCAGATCGAAGCCGATGTCGCGCCGCGTCAGCGCGCGCGCCAGCCGCTGTGTGCGCCCGAAGCCCGAGCCGAGCTTCGCGTCGGGGATCAGGTCCTCGATGATGAGGAAACGCCGACGGCCAATGCTACCCGGCCGCACGCGCCCGTTCGATGTCACCAGCGCGCGGCTCGAAGGCTTGTCGATCAGGATGTCGCCGTGCTTTCGCGCGAACCGCAGCCGGTTCTGCGCGATCTTGGCATAAGACGCCGTCGGCGGACGGCCTTTACCAAAACTGGCGTGCTCGAAATGCCGGATCTGGATCGACGGATGCACGACAACGCGCTTGCCGCTTTGTTTTTTGAGGCGGAGCGTAAAGTCTGTCTCCTCGTAGTAACCCGGTGAAAAGTTCTCGTCGAAGCCTTCGAGCGCGTCGAAGTCCATGCGACGAAAGGCAATGAAGCATCCCGTGCAAAAGTCGGGTTCCGAATGAGACTGAAAGTAGGCGTTCCAAGGGTCCTCGCCGCGGCCGAGGCCGAGCACGCTGCCGCGGTTGTCGAGGTAGGAGCCGGCCTCCTGCAGTGTTTCATTGGGAAGCAGGGTCTGGCCGCCGAGTACACCGATCGAGGGATCGGCGTTCATCGCGTCGATGATCCGAGAGAAGATGTCCGGGTCGAACTCGATGTCGTTGTTGCAGACGACGACAAGGGAACCTGCACTTCGCGCCACGCCCTCGTTGACGGCGCGCGGGAATCCGATCGGTTGGGGGAAGGTCGCTACTGTCAGACCACGGCAGGTGAAAAGTTGATCGAGCGTGCCGTTGCTGCCGTTATCGACGACGACGATCTCGCATTTTTGGCCGTTGACCCGATCGAGGTGGACCGCCGCAAAGAACGCGCATTCGAGGAAGCGGCTCGTGAACTCCGGCTCGCCGCAAACCGGTACGATGATCGAGATTGTCGGGGCCTGCGAGGTCGTGAACGGAGAAAAATCGGGCGGCTGTCGCAACACGTTGTTGAAGCTGCGCCGGGCGCGACGCAGGAACACCGCCTTGGCCTCCTCGAGCGGGGCGTGAGCCGAGACCGGCGGACGCTCGGCCTTATAGCCGCGTGCCTTGCCAATCAGCAGGAAGTGCTCGAGTTCGCTCAGCAGCCCGAGCTTCACCATCTCTTCAACGACGGCGGGTTGACGCTCGCGGTAATAGCGCGGGCTAAAGTAACGGTTAGGAGCGCGCCCTTCGAGGAGCCCTCTGAACACGAAATGCCAAGTTGCCGAGGGGTGTATGCCTCCGGCGAGCTCGGAGCGCAGGTCCGCATTCTGTTGTCGGTAAAAGTCGATATCGAAGTCGGGGCAGAACGCGAGATCCTGGTAAATGCCGACCAGGCAGAAGTGATGAAGCGCGCATGTGTACTCGCTCGAATTGAGAGCGCTTACGACATGAGGGTTCATTGTCAGGTAGAACTGCTGGTCGAAAACGACGCTCGTCGAACGTCCCTCCAGACAGCCTCGCGAGACGAAGTGATGGAAGCAGCTGCTCGCAACCGATTCGTCATCCAGGTCGCCAGCAGCACGATAGGTGTAATGAGAGAACAGAGGGTGCGGGCTGATTCCAGCCGCATCACCGTCGAGTAAAAAGTCGAGATAGGAGAGCCGACCCGATTTGAAGAGATCGCTCGCGCTCTCGCCGCGGTGCCGTCGCCTGCCGATGAGACCCTGGAAGAACGATCGATCGAACAGCCAGTGTGAAAGGATGCCCGTCTGCGCGCCGCGCAGCGCTAGGATTGACAGTTGGGCGAGGCTTTCGATCGACTTGTCACGCAACGTGCGCCGGAACGGTTCGAGCCCTTGCGCGAAGTACGGCAACACCTGCCGATCGCGCTGAACCGCGGTCTGAACCGCCAGAAGGAGCTGTACGTCGTCGTCTTGATCGATTGCGGTAACAGCGCCCTGCGGGTTCGCCTTTGCAAACCAGAGCCTATCGAACTCGACGAACGGCAGCAGGCGCTCGTAGTTAAGCTTCTCGTCGGCGGCCCGGCGGCCTACAAAGTCGAGGAACTCGGTCGCACCACGGCGCTCCAAGAGGTCGCGATTGAACTCGAGCCCGAAGAAGCTGTGGGCAAGCAACCACCAGTTCGCGGGATCGTAAGGAACTGCGACGTTGGACGAGCGGGCGAGCCAATCCGCCGCGATACGAAAATCCTCGATGTCGAGGTTGCTGGCGTGCGGCAGAACACTTGTCTTGACCGCCGCTTCTGTGATCCCGGCGAATTCGCCGGAAGACAAGAAGATGCCCCAGAGGTCGCTAAGCTTGGTGTCCGACCACCGGTGCCTCGCTTCGAAAGATTCCGGATGTCGCCCAAGTATCAAAAAATAAGATGCGACAATATCTTCGTCTTGAACTTTCGCGTCCAGCGTTGCCGCGGGCATGCTAGCCATGACGCTCAATAACCCATCTGATATCGCTCAGCTCGCCAGCCTCTTCGAGCTGCCCTTAAGGAGGGTGGGTTATCGGGGTTTTCTCGTGGCTGTCAATCGTCGTACTTGGCATCCGTCTTGTGATGTTGCGCTCCTTGTTGCGTGGGATCGCTCCTGGTAGGAGATACGCCAATGGTCTTTGCCGCATTGGGATGCGCATGACGACTGAAGAGCTGTTTTCCGCCTGTGCCGAAGATGCCGAGCTGCACCAGCTTCTCACGCGCCACGGTTTGACCGACTATCTGAAGACTATCGAGATGGGCAACATATCCCAGAGCAAGGGGCGCCCTGCTCTTGCGGTTGCTTTTTTTGAGGCAGCCTGCAGCATCAATCCGCGGGAACCGAGCGTCCTTCTCGCCAAGCTGAAGGCGCAGCTTCAGAACAGCGAAGAGCCGAGCCCGGCAGACCTCGAAAATCTGACTGAGCTCGACAAAGACCACGGCGAGTTCTTCCGCTCGCTGCTCGCCTCGCGCGTCAAGCCAAATCGGCACGATACGATCGAGATCCTACGGCGGCTTGGGACGGCAACGGAGAGCTTCTACACGGGAGCCGAGCCCGATTGGCTGTACCTTCGGCTCGCCTCGCCGATAATGCAAGTTGCGCCGCAGCCGCCAAGGCGACCCGGATCGATCCCGCGCCGGCTCTTCATGTATTGGGATAAGGAGCCGCCTCAAGCAATTGTCGAGAATATTGCCTATCATCGAGCGCTTGGGTCGTTCGAAGTCGAAAATTACGACAAGTCGCGGACGATCGAGTTTCTGCGCAGCTACTATGGCTCCGACTGCGCGCGCATGTTCGGGCATCTACGCCATGCGTCCGAGGAGAGCGACTTCTTCCGCTGGCACGCGATCTACGCCTATGGCGGCTATTACCTCGACATGGACAACCAGATCATCTCGACCGCCGCCTTTGAAGAGGTCGCCGTGACGATGCGCGAGGCGATTTTCTTCCTCTCCGGATCCGGACCGATCGAATCTTGTTTCTTCGGTGCCTGCCGACGGGCCAACGTCCTCGACGAGTGCCTACGGACCTTGATGTACAACTGCGCGCACGCGCCGAACTTGTCGATGTGGCTGAAGACAGGCCCGGGCGTCGTGACGCGCTCGGTCGTTCGCAGCTATCATCGCGCCCTGTTTCAGGGCGACCCGATGCCCGACCTGACCTTGGTCGACGAGCATCTGATCGCCGGCGTTATCCGCGAGGTTGCCGTCGACTACCGGTCGGACGAGCGCGATTGGCGCGTGTTCGAGCGTCAAGCCGCCGGATGAAGACCGAGCGACCTGAAGATTCGGAGCATGACGATCGCGCTCGTCAATCCGATTTGCAAACTACGCCGGTGATTTCCCGTCGCCGTCGTACTCGCACGCCCTGCAAACGATCCTCGCCATCGTTCAGACCTAAACCGTCATGTTGGGAACGAAGCGACGTCGCTCTCCTCGCGATACCCGCGCGGGTTTGCGCAAGTGCCTGTGCTTGCCCGATGGCCGCCTGCATGGGTTTTGTGATCCCGAAACAGATCCGCTTATAGCGCTGCCAAAGGTCATCAGATGTCAGAGCAGATCGCGCTCCACGCCCTGCAGGAAGCCGTCCTAGCGCTGCACGGCACGGTGCTCGCCATTGGCGATGTCATGCTCGACGTTTTCACCTATGGCGAATGCACGCGAATCTCGCCGGAGGCGCCGATCCCCGTTCTGCGCGTCACGCGGGAGGTGCGCATGCTCGGCGGGGTCGGCAATGTGGCACGCAACGTCGCGGCCCTCGGCGGCAGCACCATTCTGCTCGCGCCGATCGGCGAGGATGCCGACGGCGGCGTTCTCGAAGAACTCCTCGAAGCCGAGCCGCAGATTCAGAACGAGCTGCTTCGCTGTCGCGGCAGAGAGACCACAGCCAAACGGCGCTTGATCGCCAGCGCACAGCAGATGCTCCGTGTCGACAAGGAGCACCCGATGCCGCTCGCCGCGGCAGACGAGGAGATCCTGGTCGAGCGGGCGCTCGCGGCACTTTCGACCGTTACGGCAATCATCTTGTCGGACTACGGCAAAGGCACACTGACGCCATCTGTGATCGAGCGCGTGATGGCGGCCGCTGCAGCGGCCGGCAAACCGGTTTTCGTCGATCCGAAGAGTCGCGACATGGCGCGCTACGCCGGCGCCACCTGCATCACGCCCAATGCGCGTGAACTCGCCGAGGCGACGGGGTTGAGGACCGAGACCGACGAAGAGGTCGCAGCGGCCGCCCGCGCGGTCCTTGCGGCGTCGGGCGCACGCTACGTGCTGGCGACACGATCGGAAAAGGGCATGTCCTTGGTCGCGCAGGACGGGACGGCGCTGCACATTCCGGCCCGCAAGAGGGACGTCTTCGACGTGTCCGGCGCCGGCGACACCGTGATCGGCACCCTCGCTTTCGCCGTCGGATCGGCCATCGACTGGGACACCGCCGCGGGGCTCGCGAACTTCACGGCCGGCGTCGTCGTCGCCAAGCCAGGTACGGCGACCTGTTCGATCGAGGAACTCGACGTCGAAGTGGCAGACGTCGCCCTGGGGCTCGGCACGAAGCTCGTCGCGCCGCCGCAAGCGACCAGGCTCGCCGCGCAGTGGCGGCGACTTGGGCTGCGCGTCGGCTTCACCAACGGTTGTTTCGATCTCCTGCATCCGGGTCACGTCTCGCTGCTCAAGCGTGCCCGCGAGGGCTGCGACCGCCTCATCGTCGGGCTGAATTCCGACGACAGTGTCCAGCGCTTGAAGGGGCCGACGCGGCCGTTGCAAAACCAAGCCGCGCGAGCCGCCGTCCTAGCTGCGCTCGCGGCCGTCGATCTCGTGGTCATCTTCGGCGAGGACACGCCGATCGAGCTGATCAGGTCGGTGCGCCCGTCGGTCCTGCTGAAGGGGGCCGACTATTCGATCGCGACGGTGGTCGGTGCCGATCTCGTCATCGCCGACGGCGGTGAAGTGAAGCTCATCGAGCTCGTCGAGGGCCAGAGCACGACCGGTATCATCGCCAGGATGGGCTGAGCCGCGGTCACCTGTAGCGATCCTCCTTGCTCAGGTAGTCGACCACATAGTGCCCGATCGACGTCTCGAGGTCGGCGAAGACCTTGTTGAATCCGGTCGACCTGAGCTTCGCCGTCTCGGATTGCGTGAAGTACTGGTAACGCCCCCTGAGCGCCTCGGGCATCGGAATGTAGGCGACCTTCGGCTCGCGGCCGAGCGCGTGGAAACCCGCCGCCACCATGTCGAAGAACGATCGCGCCTTGCCGGTCCCGACATTGTAGAGGCCCGAAGGCGCGTTTCCGCGCGCGAGGTAGAGGACCGTGTCGCAGACATCGTCCACTGAGATGAAATCGCGCAACTGACCGCCGTCGGCGAAGCCCTCCTTGTGCGCCTTGAACAGCTCGATCGGCTTGTCGGCAATGAGGTCGGGCGCGACCTTGCAGATCACGCTGCGCATCGTGTCCTTGTGGTACTCGTTCGGACCGAAGACGTTGAAGAACTTCAGCCCGTACCAGTGCGGTGGCGCGATCTTCGTCTCGCCGAGCGCGAAGAGATCGAAGACGTGCTTGCTCCAGCCGTAGAGATTGAGCGGTCTGAGCGCCTTGAGCGCTTCACGATCGACGGCATCATCGAAGCCGGCTGCGCCATCGCCGTAGGTCGCCGCCGATGACGCGTACACGAAGGTCGCGCCGCGCGCGGCGCACCAGCGCCACAACATCTTGGTGAACTGGTAGTTGCGCCGCATGACCAGGTCGCCGTCGCTCGCCGTCGTCTCGCTGATCGCGCCCATATGCAGCACCAAGTCGATGTCCTGCGCCAACGAGCTCTCGAGGAAATCCGCCAATTGCTCGGGCAGTTGGAAGTCGTGGAAGCTGTGCTTGCCGAGGTTTCGCCAACGACCGTCGTTTGACAGCCAGTCGCAAACGATGAGGTCGTCGCGCCCGCTGTCGTTCAAGGCAGCAACGAGGTTCGAGCCAATGAAGCCAGCCGCTCCTGTGATGAGGATCATTTTTGGAAGCCCTCCCTGGCCGCTCGCGTGTCGCTGCCTGTTAGCAAACATCTGCCGCGTTGCGTAGATGTGTGTTGTGATCCAAAAGCGGCGCGTCCCCGGAGATGGCTTGCGTGCGCAGAGCGGCATTTCTCGATCGCGACGGTGTCCTCAACGAGGATGTCGGCTACGTCGGCTCCGTCGAGCGCTTTCGGTGGATGCCTGGCGCGATCGAGACTATCGATCTCTTGCAGCGGCGCGGCTTCCTCGTTTTCGTCGTCACGAACCAGTCTGGCGTCGCGCGCGGGTTCTTCGACGAGGCCGCTGTCGAGGCATTGCATGCCCACATGCAGCGCGAGCTCAAGCTGAGGGGAACGGGGATCAATGCGTTCCGCTACTGCCCGCATCTTCCGGACGCCACGCGCCCTGAATACCGGGTCGAATGCACGTGTCGCAAGCCGGCGCCCGGTCTCCTGGTCGGCCTCATCGAGGACTATCGTGTAGAGCGGGCCGATAGCTTCCTGATTGGCGACAAGGACGGCGACTTGGCCGCGGCTGAAGCGGCGGGGATCGCCGGGTTCAAGTTCTCCGGCGGCTCGCTTCTCGCCTTTGTCGAAGACCTTATCGATGCAAGAGGGACGCCCCGATGAGCTTCGACCTCGTCTCGTGGCTGCGCGGATCCGCGCTGCCGTTCTGGAGCGAAACCGGGTTTGACGCCGTGTCGGGCATGTTCATCGAACGTGCGGACCTCAAAGGGCGTCCACTCCTCGAGGTCCCGCGGCGCGTAATGGTGCAAGCACGGCAAATCTTCGTGTTCGTCGAGGCGGAGGCACGAGGCTGGCATCGAGGCGGCGCGCTGGCTGAAGCGGCGGCCGAGACCATGGTGCGGACCTTCCGCCGTGATGACGGAAGCTGGATATTCTCTGCCGCGCGTGACGGCCGGCCCGTCGATGAGACCCGGGATTTCTACGCCCTTGCGTTCGTGCTCCTTGCCCTCGCCAGCCTCAAGCGACTGACCGGCGCAGACTATTGGCTCGGCCTGGCCGACGCGACGCTCGGCTTTCTGGACGCGCGCCTGACGACGCCCGGAACTGACGGCTACGCGGAGTCTCTTCCCGAAAAGTCGGGTCCGCGCCGGCAGAACCCTCACATGCACCTCCTCGAGGCGCTGCTCGCTCTCGACGAAATGGCACCGGGTGGCGCCTACCGCCGGCGCGCCGAGGCCATGCTCCGTCTCTTCGAGACCCGTTTCCTGCACGGGCCGCATCCGGTTCTCGTCGAGTATTACGACAACGATCTGCGCCCTTTGATCGGCGCGCCCTTCTCCTTTGAACCGGGCCATCATTTCGAATGGGCGTGGCTTCTGGCGCGGAACGCCGCGCTTTGCGGAAAGTCGCAGCACGCAACGCTCGCGGCGCGTCTTTGCGAGGTGGCGCTCCGCTTCGGCGGGACGAGCGATGGTGTCTTCTTCGACGAGGTTGACGGCGGCGGAACGGCCCTCGTCCGCTCGACCCGGCTATGGCCGTGCACGGAAGCTATCCGGGCGTCGGCGCTCGGCCTTTGCGGAAGCTCGGCGACGGGCCCCGAACGCTTAGCAGAGGCGATGCAAGAGCAATTCCTGGCGCAAGCGACAGAAGGCTGCTGGATTGACCACGTCGCTGCCGACCGCCAGCCGCTTTCTGCCTACGTGCCGGCCAGTAGCCTCTACCACATCGTCGGCGCCGCGGGCGCCGTCGCGGATGTCACATCCGGGCAGCAGCGCCCTCATTGCTCGTGAAATGCAAACGCGATGCGTTCACCACGTATTCCTTCAGCGCCGGCACGCTAAGGGGCGCGCGAGAAGCGAGATACATTGCCTGCGTCTCTATGGTCGCCCCTGGACCTCCTTGAGTGAACACGCTCTCCAACGGCGCTTGCATCGGCTCGTAGATATGCTCGAACCGTTCGCGCAGCCGCGTGAAGATCCACTTCTTTGTCGCAATGGTCCTGAATTGTTGCGATGGCCGAGGCGACGGCGTGACGAAAATGTCTTCCGATCGCCCCGGTGCCGTCATGCAGGCGACGAGCAGGGTCCCCGTGCAGGATTCAGCCGCGTTGTCGAGCCAGATCCGCATGACGTCCGAGCTGTCGTCCGGCAACTGGCCGTAGACGAGATCGAAACGTCCCAATGAGTCGTCGTCGATCGGGCTGGAGAAATCGTGCGACCCGAAGGACATATTCGCGGCGTGGACGCGACGGGCCGAGACGACCTTTTCGAGAAAGCCCACCGTCTCTGCGGAGGCCTCGACTGAGACCTTGCACTGACGATCGAGGAAGAAGCCGGCGAGGTTGGCAAGCTCGCCGCCGACGATGAGGACCGACTGGTCCCAGACCGGCAGCGCAAGCGCGACAAGAACCTCGAGGAAGCCCTGGTAGCGGCGAACCTCGTCGGTCACCGAGAGCGCAGCCATCGGCACCCCGAGGAAGCGCGGGTCGCGACTCAGCTTTTCCGCGAACTCACCGGAGCCGAGCAACGTCCTGCGCAGATGATCGAAATTGGAATGCTTGATGTAGTTTTCGATGATCGCAGGTGACTCGGGCTCCCGGCCGAGCAAGAGCTTGTACGCCGAAATTACATCTTGTGACGTCAGCATATCGCCCTCTTGCCGGTTTGTGCAATTTCGAAGACAGTCGAATGATCGCTTACTGTACGAACGAGCAAAGCAGGCCATCAAGAACGCGGCCAACTGCGGTTGCCCCCATCGCACTATTTACTCGCTCGCAAGCAGCGTCGGCGATCGCACGACGGTCTGCGGTAGTCATCCCAGAAAATCTCCTGAGCACGTCAACAATAGACCGATCATCCGCAATATGCCAGAGCGAAGACGGAGAATAAACATCAATATTATTCCATAACTGCTGACGTTGCGGAACATTGGCAATCGCGAGTGGATAATCGGGGCCAAGAATATCTTGGCACGAGGTATGGTCGGGACAGATCACGGGTACGCCCTCCGTAAAAGCTTCGGTCAGCGGACCGCCGAAGCCTTCGCCCATCGTCGCGCTGACGAAGGCGTCGCTGCTCGCCAACAGGGCCTTCATCGCCCCCTCCGAAAGGCGATCGTAGACGAAGTAGACACCCGCATCGGCCAGCGAAAGGCGCCGCATCGGCCGCCGCACGGCAAGCGACATGTGAAAATGCAGCCGATATTTGTCAATCGTCACGTCGATCGACGACATCTTGATGATGAGCTTGGCGTTTGCTCCCTCCGGGGTCTGCCGAAACTGAAGCCATGCCGCCAGCAGGAGAGGCAGGCCTTTGCGGGGCGCGTCCGTCTGAACGGCGAGAAAGACATCGCCGTCGCCGTCGATCACCTGATGCAGCGAAGGCGAAGCGTCCGGGTCGAAGCGCGAGCTACGGCCGCACTCGTGCTCGGCCTGCTCGTAGTCCTGCTCGGCGCGGCGCGCCGGATCGGAGGAGAGC
Organism: Beijerinckiaceae bacterium; assembly: GCA_965277735.1. GTDB lineage: Bacteria > Pseudomonadota > Alphaproteobacteria > Rhizobiales > Beijerinckiaceae > RH-AL1. The sequence goes on along the minus strand of CBDIDO010000001.1, from coordinate 761,378 downwards.
CGCAACAAATAATTGGCGAGCTGGTCCAAGCGCTGCGGCGGATGCGCCTTGAGGTCGAGGACTTCCTCTCGCGGCGCGCGGCAGAAGGGCTCTATGCCTTGCGGCCAGGGCACGACCGCAATGTTACTTCGTCCCGTCTCCCGCTCGAGAAGCGCCGCCTGCCAGGTAGACGGCGCCCACAGCTCGTCCATCAAGCGAAGCTTCGCTTTCCAGAACTCCCGCTGCGGGAATTGCTCCGTCTCCCAGAAGAAGTAGCCGATGTTTCGAGCGCTCGGCACCGCAATGAATGAGCTCGGCAGGCACACGTTGACCACACAGCAGCCGGCGAGACGCGGGTCCGAGCCAAGCGCGTCACCGGAGATCACGGTGTAGGGGAATGCGTTCGTCCTCCGCGCGGCATGCTCGTGAAGGCTGACACCGAACAAATGGCGGCCGCAGCCAGCGAGAAGATGGCTCAAGGCGCGCGTTGCGCGGCCATAACCAGAATCGCTGAAAAGATCGCCCCTGACTACGATCGTACCGCGCCCAGGCGCGCTGGCATTCGCCGCGACGGGAAGACGTTCCTGAAATCGATTTCCGAGTGCCCGCGTCATTAGCCCAGGCGACCATTGATCCGTCACGAGAGGCGACCTACAAGCTTTCGCACTGACGCACAATGTGGTTCACGCGTGAGGCTTCGGCCGCTTCCTTTCCGTCTGCGGAGCCTGCCAGTTTTCATGATGCCGACAAAGCCTTCCACAGACAGTCGGCAGCTTGTCGTCGATCTGACCCCGACTTGTCTGAATCGAACGGCAATCTACCATATCGCGCTCGACACGGTCGCCGCGATGGAATCCTCCATCGCCGGGCTCCAATATTGCGGCGAGCTGAGGCCGCGGCCGGCGGATCGAGAGGCCGAGCGTGCCGTGCAGCAGACATTCTTCCAGGACGTGGCGGGTTGGGCCGCGGAGTCCACGTACGCCGACGAGCTGGACGAGCTGGACGCGATCGAAGAGGACGGCTTCAAACGCCTCTATTTCGATCCGATCTACACACTCTACCGTCCGCTCTCTCGCAACGACGTCGTATTTATCCTGGATCTCACGACGCTGACAAATCCCGAATGGCACAACCCGGTGGTCGCTCGCGTATACGAGCGCGCGTTCCGCAAGATCGCGGCTTCTCCCGCGCGCATCGTCTCCATTAGCGCGAATTGCACGTCGGCTTTACGTGCGAACTTCGCCATACCGTCGAGCGACATCACGACGGTCCCACTCTACTTGCGCAAATTCAACGAAGATCGCGTTCGCCAGCCGGTCGAGCGCCTTGGGTCGCGCCCCTTCTTTTTGTTCGTTGGCAGTCTGGAGACGCGAAAGAACATCAACGGACTGATCCAGGCGTTCGCGCTGAGCGGGCTCGCCCAATCCGGGTTTGCGTTGGCGATCGCCGGCGGCGACGGTGAGGGAGCTGGAAGGATCCGCGAAGAGGCTGAGCGATTCGATGCGGTCGAATTGCTTGGCTTCGTGACCGATGCCGAGCTCGCGTGGCTTTATGCCGAGGCCACCGCGTTCGTCTATCCGAGCTTTCTCGAGGGTTTCGGCGTTCCGCTTGTCGAGGCGATGGCGTATGGGCTGCCTTGCCTTGCCTCTCTTACTGGCGCATCCAGCGAAATCTGCGGCGACCTCGGAATATTGGTCGACCCTTACGACATGCAGTCGATTGTCGGGGGACTGCTCGACTGTGTCGATCAATCGCGCCGCCTGACGGAGGCCGACCGGTCGAAGCTGGTGGAGCGCGCCCACACCTACTCGTTCGATCGGTACCTCACCGCATTGACGTCTGCTCTGGCGTGAGCATCTCGGAGCAATCATGACGCAAAAAGAGCAGGTGCAGCCGAGCCCCGATCCAGCACCTGTCCAGGGAGCCATCGTATCCGTGAAGGCTGGAATGGTGCGCGGCTGGATCGAAAACGCCGATCCGGATCGCGCGCTCGCGCTGCTTATCGGACGACGGCGTATCGCGACGACGCGTCCGGTTGCCGACGGTGGCGGCACGCGGGCCGAATTCGCCTTCGATGCGAAAGGCTGCCCGGCCGACCTGCTGGGCCGGCCCGAGCTCGCCATCCATGTCGTTATGCTCGGCGATTCGATGAATTGGGTCGCGTCGACCCGGATGGCGTCGGACGCCTTGCTCAAGCTCGACGACGTCCCAGCGGCGGCAAAGACCTCTTTGGAAGGATGTATCGACGAAACGACGCCAGATCTCGTTCGAGGATGGGTCCGTGATGTGTCGCGGCCCGAGCGCCAACTCGACCTTTTCCTCTTCGCGGGAGAGCGCTATCTCGGCAAGTACGCGGCAAGCGGGTCGCGTCCGGACCTGGCAGCCTCCGGAAAGGGGCACGGCAATTACGGGTTTGCCGTCCCACTCGGGGCCAGCACCGACGGCCTCACGATCATCGCGGGTGATCCCGAATTCTGGCGCATCCCGCTCGGGGCGCACGCGGTCGCCTCTGCCAAGGGCGCGCGGCGCGGTATGCGCGACCTTCCGGGCTCGGTCGAGGCATTTGCGCGAGCGCTGACGTCGACGGAACCGTTTCCGAAAAAAGCGTTCGCCATCGACAAGGTCAAGCAAGGCGCCGTGCCGGACGCATTTTCGCCCGATTACGTCGCGTTGGCTCTCGAGTGCCTGCGGCACGAGATGGTAGCGACGGGCGAGGCGATGCATGGCGGCTGGCGCAGCCGGCTGCGAACCTGGGCCGAGATGCGCGTCATCGGCACGCGGATGCGCCGGCTCGAGGATCTCGCCGCGGCCATCGCCGAGGGGCCGCGCCTACTCGATGTCGCCGCCAAGCGACGTCGGCCTGAAGACGGCTGACCATGGATTTGCGCAATCTGAACGTCGCGATCTGCAAGCCCGACCATCTGGGCGATTTCGTCCTCGCGCTGCCGGCGCTTCGGCAGCTCGCCAGGATGGGCTGCCGGCTGACCCTCTTTATCGCGCCAGGCAATGCGACACTCGCACGCCACCTGCTGCCGGACGCCGAGATCGTCGCGCTCGCGATGCCCTACCTGAAGCGTGACTCCGGTGCCGAGCTCTGGTCCGCCGCGTTCAAGGCGCTCGGACGCTTACGCGCCTACGACCTTGTATTCTTCCTCCGACGCGACGGGTTCCTCACCCCCGAGCGCTTCACGCAGTGGACGGATTACGCCTTCTTCATCGAGGACCGGCACGATCGGCATCAGACGCGGCTGGAGCACGACGCCGTCGCCCAGGTGACGGGTGGCTATGATGTCGACGCGCTCTTCTTCGATGATCGCGACATCGTCTTCCCGCGCGTGCCGCGCACGATCGCCTTCGCTATCGGTGCCGGGTTCCCGCACAAGAAGTGGTCGCCGCTCGCCTGGTCCGCGCTTGGACACCGTCTGCGGGACCGAGGCATCGCCCTGCGCCTGCTCTCGGGCCCCGGCGAGGTCGCAGAAAGCCGGCTGGTGGCCCGCGCGACCGGGCTCGACGACGACCGCGACGTTTTCGTCAGCAGCGACGACTTCGGCGCGCTCGACCAATGGCTCGACGAGGTCGACCTCGTCGTTGCCGCCGATGGCGGCAGCGCGCATCTGGCCTCGCTGCGCACGCCCGTCGTCGCTGTGTTCGGGCCGTCTCCGTTCCGCCGTTACGCACCCACTGGGGCAGCAAACAGGGTGGTCACCCGCTCCCTCGCCTGCAGCCCCTGCGTCGGTTTCGAGATCTCGACCGTCAACGCTTGCCTCTCACGCGAATGCCTCTACAACCTGCCCGCAGCCGACGTCGACGAGGCGCTGTTCTGCCCGAGCATGCTACCCGGGGACCACGCGCCGTTGGCTGGTGGACGCGGCACGCATGTCCACTTCGGGCTGAGCGCCGCGCTGGTGGCGAACTGACGGAAAAGCCGTCGATCGACGGAGCGAATCGCGCGTCGATCGTCGCTAGCGTATAGAGATAGATCGCGCTGGATCGCGCTATAGAGGTCGCAATGATCGACGGGTTTGCCTATACAGACACGCATGACCATCAGGATCGCATCCTGTCTATCTTGCGCCTGCTTCGCCCTCACGAGCAGGTTGGTGCGCGCAAGTTACGCGTCGGGCGGGACAACGACGGAGGATACATCATGGTCGACGACTTCGCCGGCGTGACGGCCGCGTACTCGTTGGGCATCAATGACGATGTCTCTTGGGATAAGCAGATGGCGGCGCGCGACATCGACATTCTGCAGTTCGATCACACGATCGACGCCCTCCCGGAAAGTGATCCGCGCTTCCACTGGTCTCGCACCGGCATCTGCGGCGTAGGCGAGGAGCGCGACGGCTTCCGCTCGTTGCCCGATATCATTCGAGCGAATGGTCACGCCGAAGGCGACCTCGTCCTGAAGATGGACATCGAGGGCGCAGAATGGTCCGTGTTCGCCACGCTGCCGCTCGACCTGATGGCGCGCTTTCGACAGATCGTCTGCGAATTCCACGGCTTCCAGCACATCGACCAACCCGACTTTTTCGAACGCGCGGTGGCCGCCTGTAGAAACTTATCGGCAACGCACCGGGTCGTGCACGTTCATGCGAACAACAATACCGCTTATGCAATTGTCGGCGGCGTCCCGGTCCCGGCCTGCCTGGAGATCACGCTTACGCGGGCCCAGGGTCGCACCTTTCAGCCGTCTTCGGAGACCTTCCCGACCTTGATCGACCAGCCGTGCTGGCCTGGCCGCGTCGACTACAACCTTGGCCGGTTCGAGTTCTAGCCAAAACGAGAGCTCAGAGAGGACAGCCGTGCAGGTTCCGGCGCTCGAGCTTCGAGTGTAATTACGTAGGCTACCTCCGTCGCACATCATCCAGTCGCGGATGATAGAACCTCTGGCTGTTGCGCCCGTGATGCGTCGAGCGTCAGCCCACTGCGATCGCGAACGGTCGCAAGACCTGCGTTGGAAGAGCGACGTGCCACATACTTGGCTCTCAGTATAAATTCTCTTTAATAGAGAAAGCGCAAACAGAGTCGTTTGCCAGCAGTAATAAGTCGGGAATGCTGAACCACGCTTATGAGCTCAGGTCGGAACATGTACTAATCGTTCGATCTAAGACCTCGAGATGGAATTCTCGACGTCGTCGTTTAGGAAATCGATCTTGACGCCTTTCGCCCTTCGGCATGAATTCTTCACGAATGCCGTCCAATCGCCGCTCATGAGCGGCCAGCTTCCGATCGCCGCAAGCGACAGGGCGGCGGCAACGGCTAAAATGCCGGTCGGTGGCTACTACAAGACGTCGGCCGGCGTCGTGATGCAGCGGACGGCTTAGCGGCTTAGCTCGCTCGCACTCCACGATCGATCGTGAGGCGCCCCTGGCCTTCGGGCCGGGGGCGTTTTTTTGCGTTATGGGTTCTCGCGATATGCCCACGGCTGCTCGCGGATGAACTTGCCGAACTCGCTAAGATAGCTGATTGCCTCTCGCTCTACGCGGTCGGGCGGTCCTTGCTGTCGCGAACAGTGCCGTTCTTTCGCGCGAAGAACTCCTTGGAGAGCCTCCGCAAGGCGTCTTCGTCAACGATGATCGTGGTTGGCATGCTTGTCTCCGATTTGCACCCGGCTTTTCCTAGCGCACCTCAAAACCGGATATAAGTGAACGCTCGCACCCAGCGTTCCATACGCGTGGGGCCGGACGCGGCAGGACCTACCTGGTCGGCTAGAGCGGTCCGCGTGTAAACCGGCTTCGGTGTCCATCCATTATTAATTGTAGCGGCGCCCCAAGATTGTTCTACATAGCCTCTCCGTAGCAGTCCTCGTAAGGCCCACACGACGGTTAATAGGTCTGACGTCCAACCTTCCTCATCCAACAAGATCATGATCTGCAGACGCCCTACCGCTCCTCGGCCACGAAGAACGCTCAAGACGCGCTTTTCGCGGGTCGTTATATCCGTGCCGATCAGATCGCCTCTCATGGCCCTCGTTGGCGTTTGTGCCGGGATGGCGTTCACGCTACCGCAATCAATCACCGCAGACCAGCGCAACCGGCCCTACGGTCATGTAGACATCGACGACTACCGAGCCAAAGGCGACGGGATCAGCGACGATAAGGAATCACTCGTATCTGCCATGCGAGACGGGCTCGGGATCACCGGAGGCATCGTATCGCTTTCGTGTGGGAAGAACTACAGATTCAGCTCTCTGCCGCTTCAGCCGCGCGTTTTGGTCGAAGGCTGCTACGAAACTTTGCCAGCGATTTCTGAGACGGTGCCGTCTGCGGTTCAGGCGAACTACCCCGACTATGGCAAGGTTTTGCTCGATAGCTCGGGGACGATTTCTTGCGCCGCTCAGGCCGGCCTGCGAGGCCTGTTCATCCAGCGTACTGGCATGTCCATTCCTAGCCCGGATGCAAGTGCCTATGCGGGCACCGCGATCACCTGTTCCGGCGTCGACGGCCACGGGTCGAGCAAGTCTGTAGGATTTTCTCTTGCCGACGTGATGCTAGTCGGCTTTCGCCAATGCATCGACTCATCAAGCGCTCCGAACGCTGGCAATTTCTTCGTCGACAAGGTTGGCTGCGACGCGATTAATGGCGCCGAGTTCCACAATTCCTATGACACCACTCGGATCGCCTACTTTCACAAATTTCCGTACGGCACAGAAACGTATCCCGGCGCCCCGGTGCTCACGCGCACCGGCTTCGGCCTCAAGACGAGCGGCAATAGCGACGGCCTCACCATCCTGGATGCGCTTGACCTCGGCAGCGCAATTGGGTTCGATTTCGAGAGCGCCGGCAATCTGATGATTGGCAAGATCTGGGGAGACTACGAGGTCAAAGTGGGCCTGCGAATCAAAGGCTCGTCGAACGTCCAGATAGAGCAGGCGCACATAGTTTCGACAGGGAGCGTAGGGAGGGGCCTTGGGCGTGCTGTGCAGATCCTCGGATCGCAAGTCCATTTCATGGACGGCTTTCTGCTCGGCGCCACTGATCTCTGTATGGAAATTGCGAATTCGACCGTGGATGTCGGGCAGATGACGATGCAGAATTGCGGTGGCAACCCCGGCGCGAATAACCACTCGATCTTTGTCGACGACACAACGAGCCGCCTATCTGGATTTTTCCACTTCATGAAGACGAACCCTGCAATCCCGAGCAATCCACCAATCGCGATGCCAGTCGGTGCCACAACTGCTCAATATCGTTTTGCGCGCTTCGACCTGAACGCCGGAGACATCTTCAGATCAGCGGGCGCACGGCAAACAGCCGTTGGCTGGCCAAACGGCACGGATATCTTCGACGGAGGAAAGCCAGAATGGCCTCGGCTCGCAAGCGCCGCCATAATCGCACTCCCAACATTGTCCGACGATTATACGGTTACCGGAAAGATTCCAATCGCCACGCTGTATCCATGCTCCTCCGCAGATCGACAGCTGCGTTTGCTCCTGCCCCGCGATGAAAAGATCACCGACAACGGCAACATCGCACTATCCGAACATGGCAAGTCTTTCGTCGGCCCCGGAGTTCTCCGCCTAACGTGTGACGTGGCGGCGGGTTTATGGCGCCAATAGGCGCACCCTGATGCTACATGTAGAATTTGCGAAATAACTTATTGAAAATCAGACCAAAAGTAAGCATAATTAGACCGCACTCAAGCACATAGGATCTATCAAGCATCTGAGTTGGATAATCACTGTAGTAGCCAATACGGAACCATTCAACACAATGCAAGAGAGGATTATAGCTCAGCGGCACCTTGAGGTTTTCAGGCAGTTCACTAACCACGAAAGTCACGCCTGAAGTGACCCATAGCCCGATAATCATAAGTGTTATTATCAGATTCCATAATGGAAACATAAAGGCGAAGGGTGCGTTCAGGAAACCCATACCAACAGCCAGAAAGATTGTACCCAAAACAGCATAGAAGGCCTGCAACTCATTAGAAGGCATTATGGTGAACCCCATAACAGCAACGAAAATCAATAGAAGTATTCCAACTATAGTTATGCTGACGATTTCAAGCAAAGTCCGTGCTATGAGAACGTCAAGCGGCCGGATGACCGTGTAGTTAAGAAAGACTTTGTTCGTGATAGCAGAGAATACGATCCAACGGGAAACATAATTAAAAATGATAAATGGGAATACACTTACCGCAGAGTACTGAATTATACTCTCTCCGTATGGGTTTGGCCTCTTCATGACCGTGTATATAGTAATCAAAAGCAATATGTGAGCGAAGGGCCAGATAATCATAACGATCTGACCTATGCCGGATCCAAAAAACCTATTTTTGATGTCGTGCATCATAAGAGCATAGATGATGTCCACGAAGGCCTTCAACCTGCCGCGGCGCGCTCTAGACCCATGAATTGCCTGTCTGCTACGCACTGCGAGCGCGTCAGCCTCTTGTGACATCGTCACGCCTTGTCGCCCCTCGCTGTTGACGTTTGTCCCACCGCCACATAGCGCATTCCTAGCGCCGCTTTAGGTTTTTCCAATGGCAGACATAGAGATACCCGAAACCCCCTCCCTCTTCCAGGTCCTCGGTCTGCTTCGCCCGTTCGAGCCGAGGAGCCAAAAAGTTCGGATTGGCCCCCTTCAAGATGGCGGAGCGGTGGTCGCAAGCGAATTTGTAAAACCGGGCCGCGGCGCGATCAACTTTCAAAAAATAAGAGAGGACGTGGGATTCGAGCGAGATCTCGTAGCTCGTGGCATGGCCGTGGCCTTGTACAACGGAAGTCTCAACTGCTCACTCTCTCATCAAGAGGGAATTCGATTTTCCCACGGTACTTATGTCGACAAACCTGAGTTTATTGACGAAGCTGTTATTGGTTGGGCAGCGACTGAGGGCATCGGCCTGCTACTCCGGTTCGATATTGAGGGCGGCGAATACGACGCGATCGATTTTATAAGCGATCGCGCCCTGTCATACTGCAGCCAAATCGTAGTCGAATTTCACAGTTTGCACCTATTAGGCACTGCAATTTTTCGCAGACGCCTGAAGAATGCGCTCGAAAAGCTACAACGGCGCTTTGCAGTCATCCATGTCCATCCGAACAATCATGCTTCAACCGTAGTAATTGCAGGAATGCCAGTCCATGACGTATTAGAAGTGACATTTGTTGAAAGATCGTGTGCCCTCAAGTCGCAAGCTTGTACTCTTTTCCCCACCGTTCTCGATTATCCTAACATGATATTCGAGCCGGATACTAAGCTGTGGTTCTTCCCCTTTGTGCCGGAAAGGGCTGGTCCAGCCGAATACGAACGGTCTGAAGCTTACGCCAATCGTTGGCTGACGCCCCTTTTTAAATCGGCTTCTGTGACGTCTGCTGAACCAGGTCCAAAGCGTGTCCCGGCGATAGGGCAATCCTGCTCTCTACGACCTCTCAAGATTATATACTTTGCGATGCATGAGATATTGGAATTTGACGATTTGAAGATGTTTACCTCTCGTGGCCACAAGGTCTTTAGCTTGGGGCATTTCACTCACCGATCGCAGCCCAGCGGCATGTTCCGGAATGCCGAGGACGGCTTCTTTTTCGATGAGGCTTGGGAGCTATTCCGCAGCAGTGGTTGCGATCTTGCCGACCGCAGGTTGACTTCTGACTTTACTTCGAAATTTGACGTCGTGATTGTGAATAATGATTCTAGTTGGATCTCTCGAAACAGAGAGGCGTTTGGGTCGTTACTTGTAATTTTTAGATCGATTGGCCAGGCATCGGCCGCGGACGAAGCGTCCTTGACCGCGCTGCCTTTGAAGGTGAAAGTCGTTAGGTATTCGGACCTTGAGGATAAGTTTGTCGGCAGCTACAGGTCGGATCATGTGATTTATTTCAGCAAAGACCTAGACCGCGCTAGAGAGTGGGTCGGCGGCGGGGGTGTCCGCTGCTTCCATAATAGTTATGCGGGCCGCTCAAATGTTACTACTCCTTCTGCCTCGATGTTTAACGAACTGGCGCGTGAGTTTGATATAGAACTTTACGGCGCAAACAACGGCCTCATGGAGTCATCTATGGGCATCGCAAGCCCAGAGGCGCAGGACGAAGTGTACTCCACTACAGACGTCTACCTTTATGCTTTTACCGTACCACCCTCCTACACATTGTCCTTCGTAGAGGCAATGGTAGCGGGTGTCCCGATACTAGCACCTACGGCCAGTTTCGTTATCCAGTCGACATGGGAGGCCTGCAAGCGAAGAGACTTCACGAAGGAAAGATACGAGATAGAGCGGCTCTTAGGTCACGATGAGCGCCTATTGTACTCTAGTATTAACGAAGCCAAGGAGAAACTCAGATATCTTATTGGCGATAGAAAATATGCCAGCGAGGTCTCGGGTCACATGCTAGAGAGATGCTCGCAAATATTTGACCAAAAAAAGAACGTGCTTCAATGGGAAGACTTTATATACTCCAATCTCAAGTAGGCAAACCGGGCCTTCATGACGGAATAAATAAGGAGAGTCAGCTTGGCACCGATGGTCGAATTCATTGACGTCCATAAGTACTACCGGACCAAAGGCCATACCAAGGTTGTGCTTGATCACATTACAACAACCTTCGAGCGTGGGCATTCGTACGGCATTCTTGGCGTAAACGGCGCCGGCAAATCGACTACGATCCGTCTCCTATCAGGGGTTGAGGCGCCAAACAGCGGACGTATCCGCCGCCACGTTGAATTCTCGTGGCCGATCGGTTTCGGTAACGGTTTCCAGGGCCTGATGACTGGACGCAACAACGTCACATTCGTCGCCAGGGTCTACGGTCAAGACGTGCGACGCGTGCTCGATTTTGTCGAGGACTTTTCCGAATTAGGGGACTATCTCGACGCGCCCGTCCGAACCTATTCCTCGGGCATGAGCGGTCGCCTCGCCTTCGCTCTGTCAATGGCAATCGATTTCGACTGCTACTTGATTGACGAGGTGACAGCGACCGGAGACGCGCGCTTTCAGCAGCGCTGCCACCAAGCCTTTCAAGAGCGCCGAGCGCGCTCCGATGTGATTATGGTCTCTCACATGATTGGGACTATCAGGGATTATTGTGACCGCGGCGCCGTCCTGGTCGATGGCCGGCTCATCAGCTTCGATGACATCGATCAGGCGATCGACATGTACAGTCGCCTCAATCGCTGACGGGTTCGACTCCCGCCTCGATCCCGACCATAGAACATTCCGCGAACAAGCGGAGCGACCATGGCAGCATGAAGGACCAGCTGGGCGACGACCTGCCGACGATCGGCGACTCGCGCCGCCAGGACATGTCGACACTATCCGCTCACGGCGCGGCGAAGGGCTCGTCTCGTTGTCAAGCGGCTGTGCTTTTAAGCAGCTTCAAGTGCCTCCAGGCAAACCCCCAGCCTGCGGTTATCGGTGTTATGACCAAGTTCCAAAGGTGATGCAGCACCACCTTTGATGACGAATTCAATCGTATGCACATAGTCTTGGTCGAAACCGGTTCCTAAGTCTATTTTTATTTCCGCAGAACGCGGGCTGACGCATATGACATCAGCGCTGATGCAGTCGATTTTTTCTTTTAAAATATCGATGTTTTGTTGTAGGAACAAAATAGTCCTTCGAAAATTTCCACAAAGTATATCGACAACCTGATATTTTCGATTGGTGACCATGCAAGCATTGAAACGAATTTGTACGGCCAGCTTGCCGCTAGCATTATTGACAGCCCGAAATTTTAAAGTGGCTTTTTGATCCACACTCCAAGCAATGAGCTCGCCAGGAGAATGAGACCAGCCACTGGCCAGCATTGAGAGAAAATTTGTGCTTGTCGAAGGGACGATGACCTCCCCTGGCTGTAATTCAGCCCTCTCGATCGGAACGCGATCGAAGTCCGCAGGCTTGTTTCGCCTTTCTTCCGAAAGAGTCTGCGCCATGTCATAAAGACGTGTATCAAGCATGGTTAATCGATGTAATGTTTGCATGCCTGTTTCTGACAGATTTGCTAAGTCCACCGGCTCTACCGGTTCGAACCTTTGTGGATTTTCCATATGATTTTCGTCAGTCACATTGCACTTATATTTTTCATACAAACCTGCGGCGCCCAAGTCTGTAAATAACTTTCGCAGGTCATGGTCAAGATAATCGCTTCTGAGTATAAACCCCATCTTGCAAATATTCCTTTGCGAGATTTCGAGATCTTCCTCATTACAAGCGCGATCCAAAGGCACGTCAGCAAAGTGACGAACAAGTTCATTATCTAACACGGAGCCCGTCTGTAAGAACTCTTCGAAATTCTTACATTTTGTATCCAACAAATGACCCCGGCCATTTGCGACACTGGCTTCGACACGAAAAGATCGCCAAAACCGGTAAATAGAGATCAGCCGCTGCACAGGATGACGGACAATGGTTCCATAAACCTTGGTGCCAGAAACCGCTTCTAGATCCGTAAAACGCGAGTGCGACGCCACTAGACCATAGTCAGCAAAACTCGGAGGCAGCATGTCATAAAAGCCACACACGCGATTTGACTTGAACAATCGCGAGAGGCTCCTGATTGCAGAGGTGCCGGCAGTCTTTGGAACATGAACTAGAACCATCGTGCGCATGCGTGCCCCCATCCGTCACCGTCCTCAATGACGGATTTGTTACATCACGCGACAGTGATTTGCTGCAAGTTGATTCCAACGAAGTTGATTTTCTGAGCGGCAAGAGAAGATCGACAAGCGGCGACTCTCGGGAAGGGTCGTCGTCGCAAAGGCGCCGGACGGGACCGAGATGCGCGCACGATGCCGTCGCGTGAGCGGGCGATCGGGCTGGCGCACGACCTCGCCGACAAGGGTGACGAGGTGCTGCGGATCGAGGGGCCGGGTTGGGATTTGACGGGGGAGGAGATCGCTGCGGAGCGGGCGCCGAGACGGCGCTAGTCACTTGATATCCGGGGGTGGCAGCAGCAAGCGCTTGCCCGGGTCGCCAGAGGCCAGCTGAAGGAAACGTTCTGTCTCGGCGTGCTGGCGACGGCGCCCCTTCTCGAAGCCCCGTTGGTAACCCCAGTTTGTGATCGCGCCCGAGATGAGCGCTACAACCACACCGATTACGATCAGGCCGAAAAACTTCTGGTACATTGCAGTTCTGTCGCATGGGCGACCAGCGCTTTGATTTCCGGCAAAAGCGCGCTGAGATAGTCAGGCGCCGCCTGGCCTCCGCTATCAGCGAAGATCATCGCGTTCCGTCCACATACCGTGCATACGCCGCCCGCCCGTCCGCCGCGATCTCCCGCTGCTCCTGCCGCAGCACCGCATCTGCCTCAGCCGGCACCAGCGTCCGGAACGCGACGCACGCGCGTCGCTGCATTTCGTCCTCGAGCCGGTCCTTCAGCGCCGCTTCCGCGTTCGGCTGCGGCCACAAATTCTCGACGACGTTCGACCCGCCGAGCGCCAGCGGCACGAGATGATCGCACTCGTAGCTGTAGCGGTCGGTTGGCGTGTCTGGGATGCCGTAGGCGCGGAAGACGGCGTCGCATCGGCCGGACGGCACGCGGCGGCACGCCTTGGTCGACTCGTTGCAGATCCTGGAGAGCGCCACGTCGGGATCGACGGCGCCCGGGGTCATCTTCGGGTCCGGCATAGCCTGCGCGAGCGCGGCGCTCGTCGAGGCGAGCAGCATCAGGGCTGCAATATGCGTCTTCATGCTCGCTCCTTCAGCTTCCGGTCGGTGCGCCGGCCGACGATGATGGTGATGTCGCGCCCGTTGCCGAGCAGCGTGGCGAGCAGGCCGGTCGCGCACCGCGCGCGCCAGCGGTCGAACACGGTGCCAGGCGCGTCTTCCAGGCACGCGCGGGCGAGCGGCTCGGTGTGGTCGGGGGTGATCATGGGGACGCCCTCTTGCGCTTCGGCTTGACCTCGGCAGCCTCCGGGAACGGCAGGCCGCTTGCCCGCAGCACCTCGTCGATCTCGGCGGCCTTGGCTTTCAGCGTCCGGGTGATATTGGCGAGATGATTCCAGCTGCTCACGATCCCTGTTTCTCGGATTGCCTTGACCAGGGCGCCGATCTCGCCGGCGCTCTTGTCGCCATAGAAGTCCTCGATCTTCAGGCCCGCGGCCGCTTCGAATGCCTCGACCTGCTTGATTGCTTCGCCGGCTCGGCGCGTACGCTGCTCCACCGCGTCGGCGACCCGCTTCTCGTAGGCGGCGCGGTCGGCCTCGATCATGCGCTGCGCGGCCTCGTAGACACTCTCGCGCTCTTGGACATCGGCGCGCCGCAGCAGCGCCGCGAGGAAGGTGCGGTCGCAGGGTTTCGGGTCGGGTCGCAGCGATGCCTCGCGCAACGTCGTCCAGCGCTTACCGTCGAACTCGCGCGCGCACGAGGCCGGCGGCAGCTCGCTGAGGTCGCCGATCACGCCGGGCGACGTGTGGACCACCAGCGATCGCAGTAGGCGGCGATCTTCTCGGCCTTCTGCGGGGTGAGCGCTTCGCGGCGCCAGTCGGCCCTGCTGACCTTGATCTCGACACCGTGCAGCTCGAGGCCGCGGCTCGGCCAGAGCGACATCATGACGGCATCGGCGAGGCGAGAGTGGCGCGCGCCGGTCGCGTCGGCGACCTCCCACATGATCGCGTATTCGGGCGCGGCCCAGCGCGTTGCCATTCCTGCGCGGATGTCGGCGGCGCGGAGCATTTTGGGGGGCTGAGCGGCCGGCAAGAGCGGCGCGCGATCCAGCAAATCACTCATCGAAGAACGCCCCCCGCAGCCCTGGCCGCTTGAACATGACGAGCGCCGCGGCGATGCGGCCGCGCTCGCTCAGGAAGTAGCTGTCGCCCTTGAAACCGAGCAGGCCGGAGAAGCCGAGCCGGCGCACGATCAGCGCGCCGCGGTGCCGGCGCTCCGGCCTGTCCGCAGGCTCCCCGTCGAACTCGAGGTCGCGACCCCGCGCCTCGGCGGAGACGGGCACACGCGACGCGGCGAGGTAGACGAGCGCCTCCATCTCGCGCTCGGTCGCGAAGCGATCGCTGGCGGCGTGCGCGCGGCGCGCGGTGACGAGCAGCTCAGGCATCGGCCGGCTCCGCCGTCTCGAGGATCGCCTGGAGTTCGCGACCTCTTCGGGATGCTCCCGGCGCCAGGGCTCCAAGCTTTCGTCGGTGAGCTTGTTATGCGCCCAGACAGGGTGCGCCGGTTTCGGCCTGAAGGCCGGCCGACCGGCGCGCGGCCAGCATCGGCGGCAGAGCTGGCCGAACCGCGCCGAGTGGCGAAGGTGCTCGGTGCAGAAATGGAGCCCGCAGCCGCGATCCTCCCCTTCGGTGTTGACGGACCCGCAAACGAAGCTCAGCCCGCGGTCGATCTCCGCCTGGCAGTCGGGATGGTCGCAAAAGGCGGTGACGCCGTAGCCGATGTCGCGGTCGGGGCGGCGGGGGTCGAGGCCGACGGCCCAGCTCACGGCCGGCACTCCGACCGCCACAAGTGACGCAGGACGTCCCGTGAACGGGATCGCTCTGAAAATCAGGGATGCAGAGGGAAGCGCGGGGTCGTCGGCGAGCGGTATCTCGGTGTAAGAGAGATGCTCTACCAACTGAGCCAACCACCCGAGTAATTGCTTTTGCGGAATTTACAGTGTGCTAGGCTAACTCCGGATTTCGCCTGTTGCCACAAGAGGCGACACAAGCAGATGCCGGATTTCTCCGAGTTTTTTACCTATAACCCCGACACCGGGCATTTTATATGGAAGCTCTGTCGCGGCAACTTGCGCAAGGGTGCGGCGGCGGGTCCCACCAAGCGCGGGGATACCTTCAAGTCCGGATTAAGGGCAAGTCCTATCTCGCTCATTGTCGACGCAGAGGACTTCGTGCCCGTCTTCGAGCAGCGTCTTACACAAATGCGAACCAAGAAAGGCCGCGCCCCCCCGTGACCAGGACACGTTTGGCGCGATCGAGCCGCGCAGAGACGCGCGAAGCGTTTCGGGGACCACATCGGTGGCGCCGTTCGACGTCGGCGCGACGCCAGCCTCGGAAAGTTCCGAAGCGTCATCTTGCAACGCAAACCGACGAGTCAGGCCGGGCAGATGGCGGCGGACGCTGCCGCCGGCGAAGTACCACCCTACGTGGCTACTTTTGACGGGTACCGCAGCAAGGCATCGAAAAAATGCCCCCATTCCTGCTGCGCGCGACGCATGCCGAAGATAGATAGCGCCGCAAGCCGCCCCTGCCTTCCCACCTCTTTTGCTTGATCGCGGCGATCGAGGAGCGAGGCAAGTAGAGACGCTGCCTTTGTGGGCGATTCTACCTTGAATCCATTGACGCCGTCGACCAAAAAGTCGTTTATCTCGTTATATCGCAGATCGAGCCCCGCTAGCTCTGCCTTTCGATCAATCACTATGACAGGAAGCCCGGTCATCCAGGCCTCCACGAAGTTCAACGTGTAGGGGATCGCCGACCCGTGAAAGTATGTATAGCCAAAGCCGCAGCGCAGCAATTCCAACTGTTCCGCAAAGCCCAGTAGCCCAATCGCGTTCGGCAGTTCTTCATTGGCACCGCCGCCAATCTGGTAATCAAGCTTTTTCAGCGCCGCGGCAAAGAATTTATATTCCGAAGCGTACCTTCCTTTGAAACTGCTCGAAAAAGTCACGTAACGATCTGAATGATGGCCGTGCCACCCTCGGTAGATCTGCGGGTCCTTGTAGGCCCGGATGATCGCATCGTGGCCGATATAATCTTCGATAAGAAGCTCGCGCGGCGACCAACGGACGATATGGAGTCCCTCGCGTCGGTAAGGCGCGGCCAAGCGATCGTAGAAGTCGATCGCCTGCCCAATCGTTCGCCATATGACGCAACGCGACTTCAGGACATCCCAGTTTTGCGCTATAAAGTGGATGTCGTGCATGACGATGACAATATCGAAGTGATTTACAAACTCCTTCGTTAAAACCGTTTTCTCTCTATTATTGAATGTAGCCTTGCAGCCAGTCTGGCTAAACAACGTTGTCAGAATATCTCGATCGCGATTGCCCGTTATCTTCGGCCTGAATGGATTCTCGCAGCCGTTCACCGGGCAGTAGGTCCCAAGAGAGAATACAGTATACCCCATGCTTTGAAAAAGAGTAATTTCGTCGTATTCAAGAGCTTCATGCACAGAGTAGTAAAGTATTCTCGCCATATCACTGTTCCCAACGCCGCGGCGCCCCTTCGTTACGATTTCCGGCGCCTTGTCACCGGCCGAGCACGATGTTAGAGCGCTCTCACAGGGAGGTCCAGGATGATCGGCGGCTTCGAGTACGATGATAGCGTCACGACCCAGCGTTCGGTCCTCAGCATATTGAAGCTGTTGCGGCCCGCCAACGTCGTCGGTCACCGCATGGTCCGGGTCGGTCGCGTTTTTGATGGCGGCTACGTTATGATCGACGATTTTTCGGGCTGCGGCGCCGCTTATTCGTTAGGTATCAGCAACGATGTCTCCTGGGACCGGCAAATGGCCGATTATGGGCTCGACATCTATCAGTATGATCACACCATTGATGAATTGCCCGAGCAACATGCTCGCTTCAAATGGCACAAGACAGGTATTGCCGCCGAAACAGATGTCGGTGCAAGGCTAGAGACTCTACCTAATCTTGTGGTCGCAAACGGTCATGCTGACTTGGACTTGATCTTGAAATGCGACATTGAAGGTTCCGAATACGGCATGTTTACGAGTACACCTTCAAAAGTCTTGAACCGGTTCCGCCAGATCGTCGTCGAGATGCACCAGTTCGAACGGCTGACCGATCTTAACTATGCCAAGACGGTGTATGAGGCCCTGTGCAACCTGAGCGTAACGCATCGGGTTGTCCACGTACATGCAAACAACCATTGTGGTTATGCGATCCTCGGCGCGACGCCAGTACCTTCGGTACTTGAATTTACCTTTGCACGGAAAGAGAGTTATGAATTCAGCACTTGCGTTACAACGTTCCCAACTGAATTAGATGCGCCATGCTACCCCTATCGCGCCGACTACAGTTTGGGAAATTTCGCTTTCTGATTGAATACAAATGCGGCAAAGAATAGCTGTTGTCGCGGATGATTGTCGCGCACTTGCCCCGCTTCATCGGCAAGCCGGGCTGGGTGCGGTCGAGCGCCTGGATCTGGCTCTTCTCGTCGATGGAGACTGGGGTGGTCGGCCTAGCTGGTCCGGGTTGGGCAGCCGGCTACACCAGGGTTTCGGGTGACGGCGGCCGGTAGGCGAGCGACGAGTGCGGGCGGATCGTGTTGTAGTGCCGCCGCCAGCTCTCGATGATGACCTTGGCTTCGTTGAGCGAGTAGAAGATCTCGCCGTTCAGCAGTTCGTCGCGAAGCTTCGAGTTGAAGCTTTCGCAGTAGCCGTTCTCCCATGAGCTCCCAGGCGCGATGTATGCCGTTCGAGCTCCAACGGCGACGATCCATTCGCGAACCGATTTGGCGATGAACTCGGGGCCGTTGTCGGAGCGGATGTGACCTGGGACGCCGCACAGGATGAACAGGTCCGAGAGCACGTCGATGACGTCGGTCGCGTTCAGCTTTCGGCTGACCCGGATCGCCAGGCACTCTCGCGTAAACTCGTCGATGACATTCAGCATGCGGATCTTCCGTCGATCGTGCGTCCGGTCCTCGACGAAATCGTAGGACCAGGCGTGGTTGGGATACTCCGGCTTGAGCCGAAGGCACGATCCGTCGTTGAGCCATAGACGGCCCCTCTTCGGCTGCTTCTGGGGAACCTTGAGCCCCTCCCGCCGCCAGATCCGTTCGACACGCTTGCGGTTCACCCTCCAGCCGGCCTGATGCAGCATCGCCGTGATGCGACGATAGCCGTAGCGGCCGTATTGAACTGCAAGGGCGATGATGTCGGCGGTGAGCGCCGCCTCGTCATCGCGTGTCGTCGGGATCTTGCGTTGCGTCGAGCGATGCTGGCCGAGAACCCGGCAGGCGAAGCGCTCCGACACGCCGTGCTTTTCGACGACCTGATCGACACAAGCACGACGACGGGCTGGGCTCAGAAGTTTCCCGAGGCGGCTTCCTTCAGGATCAGCTTCTCCAGCGTCAGATCCGATACAGCGCGTCACAATCGCGTGTTCTCGGCCTCCAGATCCTTCAGCCGTTTGACCTGTTCGCCCTTCAGGCCACCGTACTCCTGACGCCACCGGTAGTACGTGACCTCGGTGACCTCGATCGCCCGCACGGCCTCAACCAACACATCGACCTGCCGCAACTTGGCGACGATCTCCTCCGCCTTGTGTCGCTTCCTTGGCATTCTGAAATCCTCCTCCACGGCAAAAAGCCATACATCAGGGAGGACCACTTCTCCGGGGGGAGACCAGGCTATCCGCGGGGTCCAAACGACCTTTTAGTTCTGGCTATTGTACTTTTCACGGCGAACGACGGCGCGGAAAGCCAGGGCTCTCAATCGATCCGAAGACGTCCCTGCCGGTCTGCTCACAGCTCAAAGCTTCCAGTCATCGTTCGCTTAAAGACGCGGCAAGCACCTCGCGGACGCAGTGACACAGCGCACAAAAAGCGCTATCGCCTTCTGCGATCCAAGGAGCCTTGTATGGCGCGAATTCTATATTATTCCGTGCACGAAACTCTCGAATACGACGAGGTCTCTCTGTTCGAGAGTATGGGACACACGGTTTTCTCGCTCGGGACATACTGTCCCATCAACGGCAGCAGCAACCCCTTTCGCCCCTCGATCAAGGTCACACCCGATATAGGGGGCCTGTCCGATGTTTTTCGGCGCACGGGGTGCAAGTGTGTTTTCAACAACAACGCCGAGACACTCATAACGAAGGAATTCGTGGAAGAATTCGACATAATAGTCGTCATGCATGATATCCATTTTATAGCTAAGAATTGGGGTCTGATCAAGGCACGCCCGGTGATCTGGCGAACGATCGGCCAAGCGATGGATTTTTACGACCGTTTGGCTGAGCCTTACCGGCGTGAAGGCCTGCAAATTGTGCGCTGGTCACCGCGCGAGCTGCTGATAAAAAATTATATCGGGCACGATGCAATCATTCGCGCGTACAAGGATCCGCTCCTCTACCAGGAGTGGCGGGGATATTTGTCCGACAGCTATGCGACTTTCTCGAGTAATTATAAGGGTCGCTATTCTGCTGAGTATAAGTTTTTCGAGGAAGCGACGATTGAGCAGAAATGCCAAGTCGGTGGCGGCTCCAACGGCGAGATTCCCAACGCGATCGGGCTTGTCGACTTTCCAACGCAACTCGAAATTCTAAGAGAGTCCTTTGGTTACATCTATTTTCATGGAACCGAGATTCCTTACACACTCAATTTCATCGAGGCATGGCTTACCGGCCTCCCGGTGATCGTGATCGACCGCGGGGCGAAGATCGATGGCCTCGAATTCGGATACAACGAAATCAACGACTTTGTCGTCAGCGGCGTCAACGCGTTCAAGGTTGAGACACCGGCTGGGGCAAAGTCGTTGCTCGCCTCACTGGTCGGCCAGCGCGACGTCGCGGCGGAGGTGGGAAGGCGTGGACGCCTTTCATCCTTGGCACTCTTCGGAAAAACGCGCGCACAGCAGGAATGGGCGCACCTATTCGATCGGTTGTTGCGCCGTTAGGGGGAGCAAGATGCGGCACGAGGTGCGTGACCGATGGATCATCGGCAGAACATATCATGATGGTTTCCGCCTGTCCGTCTCGGGGCGGCCAGGCCGAGATCGTGCGCCGCCGCTTGTTTAATAGAATCTGTGTAACCCCCGCGGTCAGCATGACCAGTCCGCATTCAAGCACATACGCTTCGTCCTACATCAAAGTCGGATATCTGAATAATATGAATACCTCATCAACTCAATACAATTCTAGAGAGGATTGTAGCTAAAAATTTTGCGTATTTTTATCTGGCATAAGACTTAGAACAAAAAGGATATCAGAAGATACATAGAGCCCTACGACTCTTCAGTGCAGCGCAGCGTAGACGGCCTGCTCGATACGCTCGGCGAGAAGGGGGAGCGATGCCGTCGTCGCCACGCGCGCTTTGCCGCAGCAAACGCGCCTCTCGCGCTCGGCTCGATCCGCCGCCACCTGCCGCATTGCCCAGATCGCCGAGTTGAGCCGCGGCTCAGCCCAAACATGCCCCGGTTCGACGAAGCTGTAGTCCGACGCCTTCACCGCGCGCATGTCGAAATCGACAAGCCATGCTGTCTCAGGCGTCGCCAGATCCCGCGTGCCGGAATAGTCGGTCGCAATGACCGGCGTGCCCAGATCGAGCGCATCGAGAACGTCGAGGCCGAGCCCTTCGGCGCGGTGTAGCGAGACGAGACAGTCGCACGCCGCAAGCAAAGTGCGTTGGGTCGTCGCATCGAAGGATGGGTCGAGGAGAACGAGCCGGGGGTCGTCGGCGCAAAGGGCGCGAACCCGCTCCCAGTGCTCGGCTTGCGTATCGGACAGCGGGCCAGCGAGATTGTGGGTTTTCACCACAAGGGCGACGTTGTTGGTCGTGAAGGCAGCACGGAAGGCCTTGATCACCGCCAACGGGTTCTTGCGCGCCGCGGAGGACAAAGCGTCGGACGTCGTGAGGAACACGAACGTCTCGGGAGAGATACCCAGTTGCAGCCGGAGCGCGACCCGTTGCTCCGCTGTCGGATGCGGCGCGCCCGAGCAGCACAGTCCGACCCAGCGAACGGTCTTGCCGCTGTCCGCGAAGACATCGACCAGGAACCGCGACGCCACCCAGATCTCGTCGATCGCGCGCAGCCCCAGCCTTTGGCTTTGCGCAGGCCGGTTCAGCTCCCAGTACGGCATCCCCACGGTAGGGGCCTGCGAGAACACGTCAGGCAAATAGGCGAGCGCCTCGGGGATCTCCTCCGCGTTCAAATGCAGGATGTTGAGCCGCGCCCCGCGCGTATGGCCCAGCGGCACATCCGGCTCAAGAAAGGTGCCGACCGTCCCGACGTCGTAGTCGACGAAGTTGACGGACAAAGATGTCGTCTGCAGCGCCGCCGCCACGCGGCGGCAGCTCTCCCCAAGCCCCATCTTGCGCCGGAACGGACCGAAGACCTGCACGTCGACAGGGGCGGCGGCGGTCACGATCGCCGGGCCGCCATACACCCGATGGCCGTCGTAGCGATGCCCGCGAAACGTCTGGGAGGCGAGATCGTATCCCAATGCCTCGACCCAAGCGGCATAGCGATCGCGGGTGAGAGTAGTGCCGAACAGATCATGCAGCGTTGCCTCGAGCCCCGCGGGGCTCTCGAGAAGCCGAAGCATCCATTTCGTCGGGAGATAGGACAAGACGGCGGGGTTGCGCAGCCCGATGAGCATGAACAGCGCATAAAGGCGTTTGCGCTGGCCTTGCGTCACGATCGGACGAGAACGCAGGATCGCCGTCTCGGCTTTCGCGAGCGTCATAAAGGCCGACAGCGGGTAGGCCCATCGCGTCGCCGCAACGGCGCGAAGCGCCTCGGCGTCCTGCGCTCGTACAAGGCAATCGGCGAGGAAGAGCCGGTCGGCCTCGAGCGCCCACTCGTATGTGCTCCCCGGCGCATCCGGCCCGGCAAGCAAACTGGCAGCATACGGGGCGCCCCCGGAGGTCGATCGCGTCAGATGCGCGATGTCATTGCGCGACAGAGGCGCAAGCCGCGGTCCGCGCTCGCGCGCGTAAGTTCCGAGATACCAGCCCCAAAGAGCATCCGTATCATTCGAGGCAAGCTCGGAGAGCCCGTATTTGGAGGCTATGTGCGCGACGAACGGACTGGGCTCGGCGATATCGGCACAAAGCATATCGATCCGCGTCCGGCGTCCGGTCCGGGTCTCGCTTCGCTCCGGCACTGCGCGGTCGCAAAGCATGTCGAGAAATGGGCCAAGCGCCTGCCGATGATCATGAGGCAGTTTTCGCGCCCGCGAGCCGGACGACGCGAGGTCCGGCGACAGCGGCAACGTCCATCGCTCGGGACCGGCGCTGGCGACGACGAGTCCGTTTGGATCGAAGTCCGCGTCGGCGACGTCGTCGGGGAGGTGGAACGTGAAGGCGTGGTGCCCGTCACCAATGCCGTGGTCCCGCAGATCGGAACGGAACAGGCCGGCCGACACCAAGCCCAGAAAGATATCGCGATAGAAGACCTCGAGCCTAACGCGCCGCTTCGGATATTTCGGATGCCATGCCCAGCCGCGCGCGACCCGATGGCTCATATGATCGATTTGCCCGACGAACGGCGATCCCCGCCTGAGCCACGGCACCATCACTGCCGCGAACGCACGACGATCGCCTCGGTGGCCTGGACCTCAGTGGCTCGCGGCATGTCGGCGCCGCGCATCGTCAAGTAGGCTCTCGAGCAGGTGCTCGACCGGGATTTTCGGCTGCCAACCCGTCGCCAGGCGCAGCAGCCCCGCGTCGCCTCGGGCGACCGGGATGTCGACCGGTCTTGTCCGCGCGGGATCGACGACGATGCCGAATGCGGTACGCGACAGACCTTGCAAAGTCCCGATCAGGTCGCGTAGCGAACGCACGGTCTCGGACGCGATGTTGCAAAGGAAGCGACGGGGTAGCGCCTCCACGTGCTCGATCAGCGAGATATACGCATCGACAACGTCTCGAACGTCCATGAAGTCGCGGACGACATCGATGTTGCCGACGCGCAGCTCGGGTGGTTCAAAGCCAGCTTCGATCTTGGCGATCTGCGCGGCGAACGAGGGCAGCACGAAGGTCTCTTGCTGGCCCGGCCCGGAATGGTTGAAGGGACGCGCAACGATGAGGCGGCACGACGCAGGCAGCATCGCATCCAGCACGCACTCCGCGGCGTATTT
Source organism: Beijerinckiaceae bacterium (assembly GCA_965277735.1). Classification (GTDB taxonomy): domain Bacteria; phylum Pseudomonadota; class Alphaproteobacteria; order Rhizobiales; family Beijerinckiaceae; genus RH-AL1. The sequence goes on along the minus strand of CBDIDO010000001.1, from coordinate 737,692 downwards.
CGACCGCGCGTAGGCGGTCAAAGGGAGGGTAGCGCTCGATTCGGATACCGGCCCGCGAAGGAAGCTGGCGCCATAGACTTCGGACGAGCTCACGAAGAGCATCGTGGACTTGGGGCAATGATTGCCGATGGCGGCCGCGAGATTGAGCGAGCCGGACACGTTGACCGCCCACGTGTCGCCGCTGTCGAGGACCCCGCGCGACGTCGACGACTGCGCGGCCAGGTGAACAACGATCTCCGGCTTATGCGTCGCGGCGACTTCGTCGACGGCGCCCCTGTCGAGAAGGTCCACCGCGATATGTCCGTCCTTGCGATCGACGGCAGACGTCAGCCGCACGATCTCTGTCGGCGCCGGACGCCGCATCAGCGCCTCGCACAGGTAGCTGCCCACGAAGCCCGCGGCGCCCGTTACGAGGATACGCTGCGCCATGGCCCTCAGCCGACCAGCGCTAGATAGCGCAATCGCTTCAGATCGGCCTCCACCATCTCCACAATCATCGTCTGCAGATCGATTTCCGGCTGCCAGCCAAGAACGCTCTTTGCCTTAGCTGGATTGCCAAGAAGGATCTCCACCTCGGCCGGCCGATAGAGGTTGGGATCGATCACCAGATGCGCGTCCATGTCGATGCCCACGTGCCCGAACGCGATCTTGCACATGTCGCGCACGGTCGTCGTCGTGCCGGTCGCGACGACATAGTCGTCGGCCTCGTCCTGCTGCAGCATCATCCACATTGCCCGGACGTAGTCTGCCGCGTGGCCCCAGTCGCGCTTGGCTTCGATGTTGCCCAAGCGCAGCTCCTTGACGAGACCGAGCTTGATGCGCGCGACTCCGTCCGTGACCTTCCGGGTTACGAACTCGAGGCCGCGCAGAGGGCTCTCGTGGTTGAAGAGGATGCCCGATGAGGCGTGGAGCCCGAAGCTCTCGCGGTAGTTGATCGTGATCCAATGCCCGTAGAGCTTGGCCACCGCGTATGGCGAACGCGGATAGAACGGCGTGGTCTCCGACTGGGCGGCTTCCTGGATCTTGCCGTACATCTCCGAGGATGACGCTTGATAGAAGCGCGCCTGCGGCCGGACGAGCCGGATCGCCTCCAGCACATTCGTCACCGCGACGGCGGTGACATTGGCGGTGAGGATCGGCTGCTGCCACGAGGTCGTGACGAAGGATTGGGCTCCGAGATTGTAGATCTCGTCGGGCGAGCACTCCGAGATGACGCGGCAGAGGCTCGACAGATCGAGGAGGTCGCCGTCGACGAGGGTGACCTTGTCAAGGACGCCGATCCATCTCAGGCGATGGTCGGCGACGCCCGAGTGCGACGACCGGCGCACGATCCCGACGACATTGTATCCTTTGCCGACCAGCAACTTGGCGAGATAAGCGCCGTCCTGCCCGGAAATTCCCGTGATCAAAGCGGTCTTTGGCACGTCGTCACTTCTCCTGGCGAAGGGGTCTGCTAGCAGAGCCTGGGAGCAGGCTCAAGGCTTGGCGCGGGCTACGTCGCCGTGGCAAGCCGACGCCGCGCGCGACAGAAAAACAGGCACGATCCAAAGCGGCATGGCGCCCTCGACCGCCACACGACGGGCGGGACGCGGGACGAGGTTCATGTGATCCTGCTACGCCGTGCTCGGCTGCTCCAAATCACGCACGTTCGAAGAGCGGCGACCCAGGGAGGACCCCGACGATGATCGAGCGTTATGCCGACATCCCGACGCCGGATGGGACGATGCGGACGTTCCTATGCCACCCGGAGCGCGACGGGCCGCACCCGGTGATCCTTCTGCTGATGGACGCTCCCGGCGTCCGCGGCGAACTGCGCGACATGGCGCGCCGGCTGGCCTGCGTCGGCTATTACGTGATGCTGCCGAACCTATATTACCGCGCCGGTGTCGAGGAGATCTTCAAGGGGCCGAACCCGCTCTCGACGGACCAGATGTTCGCGATGATGAACAAGACGACGATCGCCAGGGTGATGGTCGACGTCGACACGCTGCTCGCCTTCGCCGACAACGACCCCGCCGCCGCGAGTGGCCCCGTCGGCGTGCTCGGCTATTGCATGAGCGGCCAGCACGCGATCAACGCCGCGGCGCGCCACCCCGATCGCATCGGTGCGGCGGCGTCGATCTACGGCACGCGGCTCGTCACTGACAAGCCGGACAGCCCGCACGTGACGGCCACCAAGGCGACGGCCGAGCTGTACCTCGGGTGCGCCGAGAGCGACGATTATGCGCCGCTCGCGATGGTCGAGCAGATGCGGGAGGCCTTGCGCGCCTGCGGAGCGCACGCCGAAGTCGAGATCTATCCGGGCGTCGGGCACGGCTTCGCCTTCCCGAAGCGCGGCGCCTACGACAAGCCGGCAGCGGAGCGGCATTGGGAGCGGCTGTTCTCGCTGTTCGGGCGGACGCTGCGGGCAGAACCTTGGAGTCCGTCATAGCCGGTGGATGGTCGGGACGAGCCCGCCCACATCGGTGGAAAGATACCGCTGACCCGCATCAGGTAGCAAACTAACCAACGCCTATCCTCAGCCAAGCCTCGATGAATGCTAGATTATTTCACCTAGCGAAAGGCGGCTCAAGAGTGCGAAGCTGATTTGCCTGACTTCTCAAGGCGTCAGTGTTTCTGGCGCTCGGCAGCCGCGAGCGGAGTAGTCGAGAAGGCGGCCGAACAGCGGCTTGCTGTCGTTTGCCGGTCGGATGGCAGCAGCTTCATTTGCCTTAAGCTGGGGGCAAAGTTTTCTCACGACGCGCCTCACGTAGCGCCTCCAAGCATACCTCCGAATTTAGAGAGAATCATCCCCCTGGCGGCCGAACCTCCCGTACTTTCGTTGCCTGAAGCGCGCCCGCCAACCCGGCTACACGAAATGCTTCGACAGCTTCAGCTGCTGGCCCTGGTAGTTCGAGCGCAGGTCGGCGCCGTAGAGCTTGTCCGGCCGTGCGGCCATCGGCTCGTAGTTCAGCGTCGCGATGCGCTGGCCGTGATCGAGCAGGAAGGGCACGTCGTGGCTGCGCACCTCGAGCACGATCTTGCTGCCCTTGCCGCCCGCCTCATCGAGGCCGAAGCCGGGATCGAGGAAGCCGGCGTAATGCGACCGCAGCTCGCCGACCGACGTGTCGTAGGCGACCATCTCGGACGCCTCCTCGGCGCCGACCGTCACCGCCTCGGCCGAGGCGAGGATGTAGAACTCGTCGGGATCAAGCACGAGGTCGCGCGTGCCCGGCCGCGGCGCCAGCGGCTCCCAAAAGAGATCGCGCGGATAGGCGCCGATCTTGGCCATGTCGATCAGGCCAGAGGTTTTTCGCGCGCGGTAGCCGACGATGCCGCCGGGCTTGGCGGCGGGATCGAGATCGACCGTCACCGGCACGATGCGCGAGGGCGCGCCGGAGCCCTCGCGAAACCGGAGCTGCGCGAGGCGCGTGCCGGCCGGCGCGATGACGGGAAACGAGCGCGGCACGACCTCGGCGTAGAGCGGGCCGTCGTAGCCGGCGGGGATCTCGTCGAAGGTGGCGCCGCCGTCCACGATGATGCGCACGAAAATGTCGAGCCGCCCCGACGAGCTTTTCGGGTTCGCCCGGGCGTCGACGCCGGGCGGCAGGCGCAGGCGCTCCATCAGCGGGATGATGTGCACGCAATTGCGCTCGAGGACCGTCGGACGCGTGAGGTCGACCACGTGGGTCGAGAGATCGCGCAGCCGGTCGGCGACGCTACGCCCGGGCCCCGGCAAAAAGCTCGCTGGCAGGCGATAGGCCGTCGGGCCTAGTCGCAGGTCGAGGCTTGCCGGCTGCACCTGGTCCGTGTCGGGTGGACCGGCGGTCAGGATGGCGCCGTCGGCGAGGGCGGCCGCGATCCGCTGCGACGGCCAGATCAGGGGCATGCGCGCGCTCCCGGTGAAGGTCGCGCTGCATGCCACGTTTGGCCGCGGCGCGCGAGAGGCGCCGATCGCGACGCTTGCTTAATCATAATCGCGCATGATGACCGTCTCGCCACCGGGAAGGATCGCATGCGGGCTCGTCTCATTCTCGTCGCGCTCGCGCTTCTGGCACCGCAGCTCGCCAGCGCGGCCGATTTCGACCGGCCGTATCCGGATCGCGCCGCGCGCGGCGTGCGGGTTCACGCCTACGCCCGATATGCCGTGGCGCCGCCGCCCGGCCCCATCGTGGTCGCGCCGCCGGCAAACGTCCTCGTCGTGCCGCCGGACGCGCCGCAACCCGGGCTGTTCTACGCACCGCCGCCGGTCCCCAACCTGCCGCCGCCGCTGATCACCGCCATTCCGATCATCGGGCCGTACCTGATTCCGCCGTCCTCGGGACCGCCGCCGGCGACGATCCTGGACGCCTACGACCAACGCACCGACTACAACCAGTAGCTTAGCTGCCGATCTCGCCGTAGCTGCGCGCCATCGCGGCCGCGAAGACCGGCAGCAGCGCGAACAGTCCGACCTGCGCCCACAGCAGCCGCCGGACCAGCACCGCCTGGCTCGGCCCCGGCGGCACGCCGTCGTTCCTCCAGCGCAGGTAGAGCACCGTTGGGGGCACCGAGAGCCCGCCGATGACGAGGAACGTCGCGACCTTCGCCCAGAACCAGATGTTGTGCTCGTAATAGGCCCAGCCCTTGGCAGCGAAGATGGCGCGCAAAAAGCCGAGCGCCAGGATCGCGGCGGCGAGGATGCCGTACCAGAGGTCGATGCGCTGCACGGTGACGACCTCCGCCGGCCCCGGCTTGGCATGCATGATCATCAGCTCGGCGAGGAGCACGCCGAAGAGCGCGAAGATGAGCAGATGGTGGCCAATCGCCAGAGCCGATCGAGCGTGGGTCTCTCCGATATGTTTACGGCGTATGTTTATATCGTAAACATAGCCGTTCGACAGGCCCCGTCAAGGGCCGCTCGAAAGAGCGCGACCCTATCGCCCTCGACAAGCTTCGGCCGCGGTTGCGATAAAGGATGCTCGGTCGTACCCCTTCATCGGGCGTGGACGCGCCGGAGCCTAGCTTGACCGAACCCTCGAAGCCGCAGCCGACCCCCGTGGAGAAGCGCCTCGACCATGTCGTGCGCCTGGCGACGGCGGCTGCGTTCTGGGAGGGGCTTTGGCGCGGGCTGATCCCGCCGCTGGTCGTGATCGGGCTGTTCCTCTGCGTGTCCTGGCTCGGGCTGTGGCTCGACGTCTCGCATATCGGCCGGATGATCGGCATCACGATCTTCGCAGTGCTGTTCGCCCTCTCCACCTTCGGCCTCTGGACGCTGGTGCCGCTGTCGCGGCGCGAGGCGCTGCGGCGCATCGACAAGGCGTCGGGCCTCGCGCACCGGCCGGCCTCCGTCCTCGATGACACGCTGGCGACGGCGGGGCGCGACCCCTCGACGGACGCGCTCTGGGCGCTCCACCGCAAGCGTGCCCAGGCGGAAACGGCGCGGCTGCGCCCCGGCCGGCCCTCGCCGCGCGCGGCCGAGCTCGACCGCTACGCCCTGCGCGCCGGCATCGTCGTGGCGCTCTTCGCTTGCGCCATCGTGGCGGGACCGCAGCGCTATGCGCGCGTCGTCGCGGCCTTCGATTTCGGCGACAGCCCGGCGCTCGGCTCGAGCTACCGGCTCGACGCCTGGATCGATCCGCCGCCCTACACCGGCAAGCCGCCCGTGCTGCTCGACCTCGCGTCCGAGAGCGCCCGCGACAGCGACCATCCCGTTTCCATCGCCGCGCCGGCCGGCTCGGTGGTGATCATCCGCTCATCGGGCGGCGATCCGGCCGAGATCGAGACCACCGGCCCGCTGTTGCCGCCGCCGGCGAAGCCCGTGGAGGCCGCCAAGGCCGACGACAAAGCCGACGCGGCCAAGCCCGATTCCGCAAAGACGGACACAGCATCAGCAGACGCCGATGCGCAAAAGGTGCCCGGCGACAGCGAGAAGCGGCTCGTGCTGCACGGCGACAGCCGCCTCGTGCTGCGCCACGGTGGCGCGCTGCGCGGCGTGTTCGATCTCACGGCGATCGCCGACAAGCCGCCGAGCATCATGCTGCGCGACGTGCCGAAGGCGAACACGCGCGGCTCGCTGACCCTCGCCTACACGACCGGCGACGATTACGGGGTCTCGAAGGCCGAGGTCCTGTTCTCCGACCCGATGATCGATGGCACGCCGATCGACGGCCCATCGCTGGTGCCGGCGCCGAAGGGCGAGCTGTCGCTGCCGGGCGTCAGCGGCGGCATCGGCGACGCCGAGACTACGCTCGATCTCTCCGACAGCCCGTGGGCCGGCGCGCAGGTGAAGATGGTGCTCGTCGCCCATGACGAGGGCGGCAACGAGGGCCGCAGCGAGCCGGTGACGATCACGCTGCCGGAGAAGCCGTTCACCAACCCGGTCGCCCGCGCGCTCGTCGAGCAGCGTCGCGAGCTGGTGCTGAACCCGCGCAAGAAGGAAGACGTCGAGGCCGCGCTCGACGCGATGATGATCGCGCCCGACGCGTTCGGCACCAGCTCCGCGATCTACCTCGGCCTGCGCTTCGCGGAGACCGGCCTCGAGGATTCAAAGACCGACGAGCAGCAGCTCGCCATCGCCGATTTCCTGTGGGAGATGGCGCAGCAGATCGAGAACGGCGATCTCTCGGATGCCGAGAAGGCCCTGCGTAATGCCGAGAAGGCGCTGCGCGACGCGATCGACCGCCACGCCTCCGCCGAGGAGATCCAGAAGCTCACCAAGAACCTGCAGGCGGCGATGGACAAGTTCCTCAAGGAGCTCGCCGAGCAGCAGAGCAAGCAGGATCAGCAGGCGCAGAACCAGCAGCAGGGCGGCAAGTCGAAGTCGATCAGCAAGAAGGACCTGCAGGCGCTGATCGACAAGCTCGAGCAGCAGGCGCGCTCCGGCAACACCGAGGAGGCCAAGAAGGCACTCGACCAGCTGCAGGACATCCTCGAGAACCTGAAGACCGCCAAGAAGCAGAAGGCAGACCCGCAGGCGCGCGCGATGGCGGAAGGGCTGAACCAGCTCGACCAGGCGATGCGCGACCAGCAGGACCTGCGCGACCAGACCTACAAGAAGGGCCAGCAAGGCCAGCAGCAGCAGCAGGACGAGGACCAGCAGATGCCGGGCGGCCAGGATCCGGGTCAGTCGCAGGGCATGAACTCGGGGCCGGGTCCCAGGGGCCAGCAGCAGGGCCGCAAGGCCGAAGGCCAGCAGCAGGACGGCCAGTCCGAGGGCCAGGAGGGCGGCATGGGCAAGTCCGGCCGCGGCCAGGGCGGCGGCCTGCAGCAGCGCCAGCAGGAGCTGCGCGACCGGCTCGGCCAGATCCAGAAGAAGCTGAAGCAGGCCGGCGAGAGCCAGGGCGACCTCGAGGAGGCCGGCAAGGCGATGCGCGAGGCCGAGCAGGCGCTCCGCGAGGGCGAGAGCGGCAATTCCGACGCCGTCGACCAGCAGGGCAAGGCGCTCGACGCCATGCGTCGCGGCGCCAAGAAGCTCGCCGATGCGATGAGCCAGCAGGGCGATCCCAACGGCCAGGCCAACGGCGAGAACGACGGCGGCACCGGCTCGAAGGAGGGCCAGCAGTCGGAGAGCGACGACCCGCTCGGCCGCCCGCGCGGCGGCAGCAACACGCTGAACTCGATGTCGCGCTTCGACCCGCTCGGCGTGCCGGCCGCGCAGCGCGCGCAACGCGTGCTTGAGGAGCTGCGCCGCCGGCTCGGCGACCCGAGCCGCGCGCAGGAGGAGATCGACTACCTCGAACGCCTCTTGCGCTCGTACTGAAGCCGACCGCCGCCCGCCTGGCGGCTAGGCTCGTGCAGGCTTTATCGTTTCGGCGCCCCGGCGCCGCGCCGCTGTCGGCCTTTGCGTCGCTCGCGGGGCGGCGCTCGATTCCGCCTGCTCGCGGGTAAATGGCGGATCTTTTGGAAAGCTTGCGATCTCGAGACCCGTCTCGATGGCCGCGTCTCGTCGGCCCCGCGCGTAAGCCTTGGCGAAGGCCTCATCCCGTTGGGGCGGAGCCCCGGGTTGTCCTCTAGAAGGTCTTCGATCCGTCCCTGCTCCCGCTTGATCGTGACGTCCCAGCTGGCTGACGCCTTGTCCGGCTGATGGAGCAGCTTGAGAAGGTGTTGCGCGATGAGCTTGTAGGCCGAGACGAGGGCACTGAGTTCGGAGCGACCCAGGGCTTCCAGCTCCTCGACGATGTTTGGAAGGTCGGCGGACGCGACGCGCCCTTCCCTCAGCAACGCAGCCTGCTGCTGCGTCCAGGTGTAGAAGTGACCCGATCGGAATGGTCGTCCACGTTGATCCTCGGCTGGGCCGCGATGCCCATTGTGCTCGCCGCCATATGCAACCGCAATCCGTTTCGGTGCGGCGGGCCTCGCCGCCGTATGCCTGCGTTCGACGCCGACGAGGCGCCCCCGCTCCTCGAAGTTAGGCCCCTTTGGGACCTCTTGCACTCCCTCGCCCGGCCATGCAGGGTCGACCGATGAGCATGCATCTCGCCACGAACATCCTTGTCGCCGTCGCTTGCGGCGCCGTCGCTGTCGTGCTGTTCCTCGGCCTCGCCAATTTGTGGCGCGGCGGCGATCCCAATCTCTCGCAGCGCCTGATGCGCTGGCGCATCGGGCTGCAGTTCGTCGCCATCGTCATCATCATGGGCGTGATGTTCTTCCGCCCGCACCGGTGATCCCATGGTCGTCCTGAACCGCATCTACACGAAAACGGGCGACGCCGGCACGACGGCGCTCGGCACCGGCGAGCGCCGTCGCAAGGACGATCTGCGCATCGAGACCTACGGCACGGTCGACGAGGCGAACAGCGCGATCGGCCTCGCGCGCGTCGCCACCGCGGCCGACCCGAAGCTCGCCACGCTCGACGCGATGCTGGCGCGCATCCAGAACGACCTCTTCGACCTCGGCGCCGACCTTTGCGCGCCGGACCAGGGCAAGCCGCTGCCCTACGAGCCGCTGCGCATCGTCGATCCGCAGGTCGACCGGCTCGAGGCCGACATCGACACGCTCAACAGCGGGCTGGCGCCGCTGCGCTCATTCGTGCTGCCGGGCGGCGCGCCCGCCGCCGCCGCGCTGCACCTCGCGCGCACCGTGGCGCGGCGCGCCGAGCGCCTGCTCGTCACGCTGCACGCCACGCCCGACGAGCCGGTCGGCGACGCGACGCTGAAGTACCTCAACCGCCTGTCCGATTTCCTCTTCGTCGCCGCCCGCTGGGTCAACGACCACGGCCCGGGCGACGTGCTCTGGCAGCCCGGCAAGTTCCGATAGGCAAAGGCCGCAGAAGGTAGTACTACCTTCTGCGGTCGTCGGCATGACGCATGACGCTTCATGACGCCTGAATGTGGGTCGGCATCGACTCGCGCGTCAGGCGTGATTGACGCCCACCGACAAGCAGACTTGACGCTTGTGTCCGTTACGACGCGCTCGGCGTCGTGAAGAACCACGGATGCCCGTCGAGATCGCGGGCGTGGTAGCCGCGCCCGTAGGGCAGGTCCGCCGGCGGGTGGACGATCTCGGCGCCGGCCGCCTCGGCCTTGGCGAAATGCGCGTCGGCATCGGCGATCCCCACGAAGATTCCCTGCGTGCTGGTGCCGGCGTCGCGCGCGCTCTGGTGGCCCGCATCGCCGCTGCCCTGGCCCATCATGATCATCTGGCCATCGAGCGTCATCTCGGCGTGCACACCGCCGCTCGGCGTCTCGTGGCGCAAGACTTCGACGAAGCCGAAAGCCGCCGTCAGCCAGGCGAGTGCAGCGGGCACGTCGCGATAGAAGATGTACGGAATGATCCGTGTCGCGGCGGACGAGGATTGGTCCGGCATGCGCGCCTCCCCGCGGGCGGTCGACTTGGCGCGACGGAGGCCCGCTGGCGCGACATAGCGCCCCACGAGCTCCGCGCCAAACGCTGCGTCCGGCAGGAACCTCGGCAGGGGCGTCACGTTTGTCGCGCGACCGCCCGGACCACTCCGTGGGCGCTGAATTCTCGGCCGTTTCACGAAACGGCCTCCGACGAAAGGACAGCACATGACCTCCTCCACCGCCAAGCCCACCACCGGCAAGGGCGTCCGCATGCACGAGACGCGCAACGACACGAAGTCGAACGCCAAGAAGGTCTCGATCGAGACGCTGCAGGGTCGGCTCGCCGACGGCATCGATCTCGCGCTCGACGTGAAGCAGGCGCATTGGAACCTGAAGGGCCCGCAGTTCATCGGCGTCCACGAGATGCTCGACGGCTTTCGCGACGAGCTCGACGACTACAACGACAAGGTCGCCGAGCGGATCACCCAGCTCGGCGGTACCGCCCGCGGCACGGTCCAGGCGGTCGCCGACGAGACCAAGCTCGCGGCCTATCCGCTCGATACCTACGCGGTCGCCGACCATCTCGCCGCGCTGATCGACCGGTATGCCGTCTATGGCAACGCGGTGCGCCAGAACATCGACGACACCGACGAGGCGGGCGATGCCGGCACCTCCGATCTCTTCACCGAGATCTCGCGCGGCGTCGACAAGCAGATGTGGTTCCTCGAGGCGCACGTGCAGGAGCCGACCGGCAAGATGCGCGATGGCGACGGCGCCGGGAAGCGCTAGTCGCCCGGGAGCGAGTCGTCCGGAGGCTCGTCGGACGACAGCGAGTCGAGGAACTTGTGCTCGCGTGCGAAAGGGCGGCTCTGCCGCCCTTTTTCGTGCTTGCCGTCGAGATGGCCGTCGGCCCGCAGCTTCAGCCAGCGCTCGATCGCCTTCACGGTCTCCTGCGCGGTCCCGGTCTCGGCGATCTCGGTGCCGGTCTCGTCGGCGGCGAGCGGCTCGAGCGTCGCGAGCTGGCTCTCGAGCAACGCCACAGGCATGAAATGCTGCCGGCGCGCCTGGATCCGTGCGGCGATCGTCTCGCGGTCGATCATCAGATGGACAAAGATCAGGTCGTGCCGCGCGGCATGCGACAGGGCCTCGCGATAGGCCCGACGCAGCGCCGAGCACGCGATCACCACCGATTTGCCCTGCCGCAGGTGCTCGGCCGCCGCGACGCCGATCTTCTCCAGCCACGGCCAACGGTCGGTGTCGTTCAGCGGCTGGCCGGCCCGCATCTTCGCGATGTTGGCGGAGGAATGGTACTCGTCGCCCTCGAGGAAGGTCGCGCCGAGCGGCGGCGCCAGCATCTTGCCGATCGTCGACTTGCCGCAGCCGCTGACGCCGAGCACGACGATGCCGATTGCCGCCGCCCCGACTTGCGCCGCCTCGCCTCGCCCCGTACCGCCTTCGCCTTGCACGCCAGCGCCACTCCCGGCTAGAGGGCGCGATGGCCGCGCCGCACCTCATCCCTTTCCGCGTCTACTACGAGGACACGGATTTCTCCGGTTTCGTCTACCACGCCAACTACCTGCGCTTCCTGGAGCGGGCGCGGACCGAGTTCCTGCGCGCGCTCGGGATCACGCAATCGACACTGCATCGTGACGAGGCCGGCCTCGTCTTCGTCGTCACGCGGCTCACGATAGACTATCTGCGCCCGGCCCGCATGGACGACATGATCGACGTCGCGACCACGGTCGCCGAGGTGCGCGGCCCGCTCCTACGATTGTCGCAAGAGGTGCGCCGCGGCGACGAGGCGCTGGTGCGCGCCGAGGTCTCGATCGTCGCCGTGCGCAACGCCCGCGTCGTGCGGCTGCCGCCCGGGCTGCGCGCCGCCTTCGAGTCGGCTTCGGGGGATGCCCAGCCCAACCCCTCCGAGGCCTGACCTTTGCAGGGCTTTCGTTTCCAAAAGGGCACGCGATGGGTTTATCTGGTAGCTCGCCCAGGGCATGCCGCAGACCGGCCTTAACGAGCTGTTGGGAGAGGTTGTAGGATCAATGGATTCGCCGGGCTGACGCCATCGGGCCGCTCGGGTGAATGGATACAGGCGCGGAGACGAGCGTGTACGTCGAGGAGATCATGGCGCTGATGAAGTTCAGCGACGGCACCGATCCGGTCGTCGCCAAGCTCGCGCGCGCTGTGCTGATCCTGGTCGAGAGCCTGCGCGAGGCCGAGATGCGGGCGGGCCTGGCCGAGGCGAGCCTCGAGGCCGAGCGCGCCTCGCATGGTGAGGCCACGGGTGGCGCCCAGACCGATGCCGCAGCGGAGCCTGTCCGCCAGCACGAGGACGCCGCCTGAGCCACTGGCGCCGCGCCTCGCTCTGTCCTACATAGATCGGGCGGTGCTGCGGGGTGCGTGTGGATAGTATTCCCGGGGCCTTATCGATCTCAAGGGAGCTGTCCCTGCCCTCGTCCGTGGACTTGGGCACACGGCGCCCACCTACGTTGTAGGTTCCCGGGGTCGATGTCCCACGGCCATCGTGGCCCGCACTCGAGATTGCATGACCTTCGACAAGAAAGACGCGCGCACCGCCGCCCTCGCCCTCCGCGCCGCCATCCCGCCCGCCGAGGCTGCAGCCTTCGCCAGGCGGCTCGCGCGGATCGGCCCGGAGCTGGCCCGCGCGCATGAGGCCAAGGCCGTCTCCGCCTTCGCCTCGATCGGCGACGAGATCGCGACCGGCCCGCTGCTTGCTGCCCTCGACGAGGCCGGCTTCACCGTCGGCCTGCCGATCACCGGCAAGATCGGCACGCCGCTCACCTTCCGCCGCTGGACGCCGCAGACGCAGATGGTCACAGGCCGCATGAGCATCCCCGAGCCGCCCGCCGATGCCGAGATCGTCGTGCCCGACGTGATGTTTGTGCCGCTCGCCGCCTTCGACCGGCGCGGCCACCGCATCGGCTACGGCGCCGGCTTCTACGACCGCACGCTCGCCGGGCTGCGCGCGAAGAAAGAGATCGTCGCGATCGGAATCGCCTATGCGGCGCAGGAGGTGCTGTTCGTGCCCAACGACGCGCACGACGAGCCGCTCGACCTTATCGTGACCGAGAAGGACACGATCCTGACGGCGGAGTCGGCCTGATGCGGCTGCTCTTCGTCGGCGACGTGATCGGCCGCGCCGGGCGCACCGCAATCGGAAAATACCTGCCGGAGATCCGCCGCGCCTGGGCGCTCGATTGCGTCGTCGTCAACGGCGAGAATTCCGCCGGCGGATTCGGGATCACCGAGGACATCTGCCGCGAGCTGCTCGACGCCGGCGCCGATTGTGTGACGCTCGGCAACCATTCCTTCGACCAGCGCGAGGCGCTCGTCTTCATCACCCGTCAGCCGAAGCTGATCCGCCCCGCCAATTACCCAAAAGGCACGCCGGGTGCCGGCGCGGCGCTGGTCGAGGCGGGCGAGCATCGCGTGCTCGTCGTCAGCGTGATGGGCCGCATCTTCATGGATGCGATGGACGACCCGTTCGCCGCGCTCGATCGCGAGCTCGACGCCTGCCCGCTCGGGCGCGGCTGCGACGCGGCGATCGTCGACGTCCACGCCGAGGCGACCAGCGAGAAGATGGCGTTCGGCCATTATTCCGACGGCCGCGCCTCGCTCGTCGTCGGCACGCACACCCACGTGCCGACCGCCGACCACCAGATCCTGCCCGGCGGCACCGCGTTCCTGTCCGACGCCGGCATGACCGGTGACTACGATTCGGTGATCGGCATGGACAAGGCCGAGCCGATCCGCCGCATGACGCAGAAGACGCCCGGCGTGCGCTACGAGCCGGCGATGGGTCCGGCGACACTTTGCGGGATCGCAGTCGAGACGGGCGCCTCCGGCTTGGCCACGCGCGTCGCCCCGGTGCGGCTCGGCGGCCGCCTCAGCGAGGCCCGGCCGGGGTTTTGGGCGTGATCTGCCTTCTCCCCTTGCGGGAGAAGGGGGTGCCCGTCCTTGTTGGGGTCCTCGCCCTCCTCGCCCTGCCCCTCCCCGCGCACGCCGGCGGGATCTGGCGGCGGGGCGAGATCACCGACCCCGGCTCGCTCGACCCGGCCAAGGTCTCGACGGCGGCGGAGGCCAACATGCTCGCCGAGATGTACGAGGGCCTGCTCGCGCGCGACGCGCATGGCGCGCTGATCCCCGGCGTCGCCGCGCGCTGGGAGGTCGCCGCCGACAAGCTCACCTACACGTTCCACCTGCGCCCCGACGCGCGCTGGTCGAACGGCGCGCCGGTGACCGCCAACGACTTCGTCTACTCGATGCGCCGGCTGATGAACCCGAAGACCGGCGCGCAATACGCCTCGATCCTCTACGACCTGAAGAACGCCCGCGCCGTGAATTCCGGCAAGATGCCGATCGAGGCGCTGGGCGTGACCGCGCACGACGCGCTGACGCTGGAGATCGACCTCGCGCATCCCGCGCCCTACTTGCTCGCGCAGCTCGCGCACATGACCGCGCTGCCGGTCTATCGCCCGAACGTCGAGCAATGGGGCGACGGCTTCGCGCGTGCCGGTCGTTTGATCACAAATGGCCCGTTCGCGCTGAAGAGCTACACGCCGAACGACCAGCTGGTGCTCGTCAAGAACCGCTATTTCCACGCCGCGGCGCAGGTGGCGCTCGACGGCGAGATCTTCCTGCCGCTGGAGGATCGCTCGGCGGCGCTGCGCCGGTTCCTGGCTGGGGAGATCGACTCTTACGGCGACGTGCCGGTCGACCAGATCGCCTGGGTGCGCGAACATCTCGGCACGCAATTCCGGGTGGCGCCCGAGCTCGGCACCTATTTCCTCGCGCTCGACTGCCGCCACCCGCCGTTCGACGACGTCCGCGTGCGTCAGGCGCTTTCGATGGTGGTCGATCGCGATTTCCTGGCGAAGGTCATCTGGGGTGGCGTGATGCTGCCCGGCCTGTCGATCGTGCCGCAGGGCATGCCCGACTACGGCACCCCGGCGCGCCTCGCCTTCGCCGGCGAGAGCCTGTTCCAGCGCGAGGACGAGGCCAAGGCGCTGATGAAAGCGGCTGGTCACGGACCGGACAACCCGCTCCACGTCACGTTCCGTTTCAACCAGTCGGAGAACAACAAGGCGACCGCCATCGCGCTCGCCGACATGTGGAAGGTGCTCGGCGTCACCACCGAGTTCATCGTGACCGACGCGACCTCGTACTACGCGTTCCTGGAATCGGGCGAGCCCTACGACACGATCCGGCGTGGTTGGTTCGCCGACTATCCCGACGCGCAGAACTACCTCTTCCTGTCCGAAACCGGCAACCAGATGAACACGCCGCACTGGTCCGATCCCGCGTTCGATGCGCTGCTACGACAGGCGGAGAACGAGGTGGATCAAACGAAGCGGACTGCGATCCTGCACGAGGCCGAGGCGAAGCTCCTCGCGGCCGGAGCCTACATGCCGCTCCTCGATTTCCAGGCGCCGGACCTTGTGTCGCCGCGACTGAAGGGCTGGTACCCCAACATCTTCGACGTGCACCGGGGCCGCTACATCTCGATCGAGGACAAGCCGGCCGGGTAGGTGTGCCTTCTCCCCTTGTGGGAGAAGGTGCCCGAAGGGCGGATGAGGGGTTCGGGCCGAGCGAGGTCCTTCCGGAAGCACCCCCTCATCCGGCGCTTCGCGCCACCTTCTCCCGCGAGGGGAGAAGGGCTACGCCAGCCCTGACTCCCAGTACGGCGTGCGGCCGAACTTGCGCTGCAGGAAATCCAGGAACACGCGCACCTTGCTCGGCACCGCGCGGTGCGGCGGGTAGAGCCCGTAGATGCCCGACGCCTGCGTCGCGATCATCGCCTGCCACGCCGGCAGCACGCGCTCGAGCCGGCCGGCGCGCAGATCGTCGCCGACGAGCCATGTCGGCAGCAGGACCAACCCGAGCCCTGCGAGCGCGGCGGCGCGCAGCGGTTCGGAATCATCCGCGCGCAACGGGCCGCGCACCGGCACCGCGGTCTCGGCGCCCTCGGCATCGCGAAAGTACCAATTGTGCGAGGGCTGCAGCGAATAGATGAGGCAGGCGTGCTGGACGAGATCCTCCGGCTTGCGCGGCGGCGCGCGCGCGGCGAGATAGGCGGGGCTGGCGCAGAGCACGCGGCGGTGCGGTGCCAGCTTGCGGGCGATCAGCGCGGAATCCATCAGCGGGCCGATGCGCACGGCCGCGTCGGCCCCGACGGAGATCAGGTCGACGCGGACGTCGCTGAGCTGCAGGTCGAGCCGCAGGTCGGGATAGCGCGCCAGCAGCTCCGGCACATGCGGCATGATGTGGAGGCGCGCGAACGCGTCGGGCAGAGCGAGCTTGAGCACGCCGTGCGGCTGGTCCTTGTGGTCGGAGACCGCGATGATCGCGTCGTCGGCCTCGCGCAGCACGGTGCGCGCGTGCTGGTAGAAGGTCGCGCCGGGCTCGGTGAGATGCAGCGAGCGCGTCGTGCGGTTGAAGAGATCGACGGACAGCTCGCGCTCGAGCGCGGCGATCGCCCGCGACACCGCCGAGGTCTGCACGCCGAGCGAATTGGCCGCGCGCGAGAACGAGCCGTGCTCGACGACGCGCACGAAGCTCTGCATGGCGGCGAGCAGATCCATGATCAAAGGCTTAAGCGATTGTTTCCTGTTTCGCAAAAATCATTTGCGCGGCTGGCGATGCCCAGCCTCTGTCGAAAGGCATATGTCGGTGGTCCACGCAGGTCGCTGAGAGCGCCCGAGGCAAGGACCGATGGCGAAACCCAAGATCAAGGCGTATGGCGGCCCGGCCGGCGGGATCGGCGCGCTCGACGCCGTAGAGCGCCACCTCTGCCGCCAGAAGATCTTCCTGTCCGGCAACCGCACCCTGCTCGCGATGAACAAGGGCGACGGCTTCGACTGCCCCGGCTGCGGCTGGCCCGACCCCAAGCACACCAGCTCCTTCGAATATTGCGAGAACGGCGCCAAGGCGGTGGCCTGGGAGGCCACGAAGAAGCGCACGACGCCTGCGTTCTTCGCAGCGCACACGGTGACCGAGTTGCTCGAGTGGAGCGACTTCGCGCTCGAGGACCAGGGCCGGCTCACGCATCCGATGGTCTATGACGCGACGAGCGACCGCTACCTACCGATCGACTGGGACGCCGCCTTCGCGCTGATCGGCGAGCGGCTGCGCGCGCTGCCCGACCCCGACATGGCGGAGTTCTACGTATCCGGCCGCGCCTCGAACGAGGCGGCCTTTCTGTTTCAGGCCTTCGCGCGCGCCACCGGCACCAACAATTTTCCCGACTGCTCGAACATGTGCCACGAGTCGACCTCGGTGGCGCTGCCCGAGTCGATCGGCGTCGCCAAGGGCACCGTGCTTCTCGACGATTTCGAGAAAGCCGACATGATCATGGTGTTCGGGCAGAATCCCGGCACCAACTCGCCGCGCATGCTGAACGACCTGCGCGCGGCGGCCAAGCGCGGCGCCGAGATCGTCGCCTTCAACCCGCTGCGCGAGCGCTCGCTCGAGCGCTTCGCCTCGCCGCAGCATGTCGGCGACATGGTCAAGCCCGTGCCGATCTCGACGCAATACTACCAAGTGCGCATCGGCGGCGACATGGCGGCCGTGAAGGGCATGATGAAGGCCGTGCTGGCCGCAGACGACGAGGCGGTGGCGCTCGGCCACGACCGTGTCCTCGACGTCGACTTCATAGCGCAGCACACGCATGGATTCGAGCTGGTGGCGGCCGACATCCGGGCGACGGCGTGGGACGACATCGTCGCCGAATCCGGCCTGTCGCGCGACGAGATCGAGCGGGTGGCGGCGACCTACATCACGTCGAAGGCGGTGATCGCGGTGTGGGGCATGGGCATCACCCAGCACCGCACCGGCGTCGCCAACATCCAGCAGATCGTCAACCTGCTGCTGATGCGCGGCAACATGGGCAAGCCCGGCGCCGGCGCGTGCCCGGTGCGCGGCCATTCCAACGTGCAGGGCAACCGTACCGTCGGCATCTACGAGCAGCCGAAGGAATCCTTCCTCGCCGGCATGGACAAGACATTCGGCTTCGTCTCGCCGCGCCACCACGGCCACGACGTCGTCGCGGCGATCGAGGCGATGGCGGACGGACGCTCGCGCGCCTTCGTCGGCCTCGGCGGCAACTTTTTGCTCGCCGCGCCGGACACGCCGGTCGTGGCGCGCGCGATGCGCGGCCTCGACCTCACCGTGCAGATCGCGACCAAGCTCAACCGCGGCCACCTCGTGCACGGGCGCACCGCCCTGCTGCTGCCCTGCCTCGGCCGCACCGAGATCGACAGGAGCGGCGACCGCAAGCAGATCGTGACGGTGGAGGATTCGATGTCCTTCACGCATGGCTCGTCCGGCATGAACGAGCCCGCCTCGCCGCACCTGCTCTCCGAGATCGCGATCGTCTGCGGCATGGCGAAGGCGACGCTGCCGGCGGCGCTGAACATCGACTGGGACGGTTTTGCCGCCAACTACGACAGGATCCGCGACGCGATCGAAGGCGTGATGCCGGAGCTGTTCGCGCAGTACAACAAGCGAATCCGCCAGCCGGGCGGCTTCCGGCTCGACTCGCCGGTCGACCGGCGCGAATGGCGCACGGCGACAGGCAGGGCGAACTTCATCGTCCACAACGGGCTCGAGGAAAACGAGATGCCCCGGGATCGCGACGACGTCCTGCAGCTGATGACGATCCGCAGCCACGACCAGTACAACACCACGATCTACGGCCTCGACGACCGCTACCGCGGCGTGTTCGGCCAGCGCATGGTGGTGTTCATCAACGCCGCCGATCGCGAGCGGCTTGGCTACGAGGCGGCCGCTTTCGTCGCGATGCGGACGATCGCGCCGGACGGCAACGCGCGCTCCGTCGGCGGCTTCCGGCTCGTCGACTACAACCTGCCGCAGGGCTGCGCCGCGGCCTATTACCCCGAGACCAACCCGCTGGTGCCGCTGAGCCGCCGCGCGCTGCGCTCGAACACGCCGACGTCGAAGTCGATCCCGGTCGTGCTCGAGCCGTGGGAGGGCACCTGGGACGATCGCCCCGAGCCGGAGCTCGCCGAGATCGAGCTGGCGATCGCCGCGGAGTAGGGGCGCCTAAGTCGTCGCGCGTGCCCGGCGCGCGGCGCGCGCCACCGACCATTCGGCGAGCGAGATGCCGCCGAGCCCCAGCACGAGCGACGCCGCGTGCGCGAGCGTGAACGGCTCGTGCAGCACCAGCACGGCGGCGAGCGCGCCGGCGATCGGCACCAGGTTGGTTGAGAGCCCGGCGCGGCCGGGGCCGATGAGATCGACGCCGCGCATGAAGAAGACCTGCGCCAGGAACGACGGGCCAAACGCGACAAAGAGCACGACCAGCCAGCCCTCGAGGCTCGGCCAGTAGGCATGCCCCGTCGCGATCTCGGCCGCGGCCATCGGGATCGACCAGGCGAGCGCGGCGCAAGCGAGCCCGGCGAAGAAGACCAGCGCCGAGCATTGCGGCCGCGCGCGCAGGCCGAGCGCGTAGGCCGCGTAAAGCGCGCAGGCGAAGACCACCGCGGCATCGGCCGCGCCGAGGCGCAGATGCGACAGCGCGAGAAGATCGCCCTTCGCGGCGACGATCAGCACGCCGAAGAACGTGAGCAGCATGCCGACGATCTGCAGCGCGCGCACCCGCGTGCGGAACACCAGCGCCGCGCCCGCCAGCGTGAACGGCGGCGCCGCGCTCTGCAGCAGCGTCAGATTGACCGCGCTCGTGTGGTAGGCGGCGAGATAGAAGATCGCGTTGAAGCCGGCGAAGCCGAGCAGGCCCATCCAGGCGAGACGAAACCAGTGGTCGCGCAGCAGCGCGCGCAGCTCCTCGCGCTGCTCGCGCGTGAGGATCGCCGCCAGCGCGAGGCAGACGATGAACCAGCGCAGGAACACCAGGACGAGCGGCGACATCTGGCCCGCCGCGAGGCGCGCGGCGACGCCGTTGGCGCCGAACAGGCAGGCCATGACGACGAGCAGCAGCCACGGCTGGCACCAGAGCCAGCGCGCGGCCCTGACCAGGCCCGGCTCCGAGGCGCGGGCAAGCGGGTGATCGGTCACGTCGTCTCCGCGCCGGCCCTCATGGAGCTCATTGGGCCGCGAGCTTGCGCATGCCCTCGATGAGCCCGGCCGTCGAGGAGTCGAGATCGGCCGTCGACTTGGTTTTGTCCGACACGATCGGCACGAGGCGGCCGGCGAGTTCCTTGCCGAGCTCGACGCCCCACTGGTCGAACGAGCCGATGTTCCAGATCACCCCCATCGTGAAGACCTTGTGCTCGTAGAGCGCGATGAGGCGGCCGAGCATGCGCGGCGTCAGGCTCGAGTAGAGGAAGGTCGAGGTCGGCCGGCTACCGGAGAAGGTCTTGTGCGGCGCCAGCTTCTCGATCGCCGCGTCATCGAAGCCCTGCTTCTTCAGCATCGCCTTCACCTCGTCGAGCGTGCGCCCGCGCATCAGCGCCTCGCCCTGCGCGAAGCAGTTGGCCGCGAGGAGATCGTGATGATGCTGGTCGGCGTCGGTCGGCTTGGCGGCGAGCAGGAAGTCGATCGGCACGGGGTCGGTGCCCTGGTGCAGCATCTGGAAGAAGGCGTGCTGCCCATTGGTGCCGGGCTCGCCGAAGATGACCGGGGACGTGGCCATGTCGGCCTCCGAGCCGTCGAGCTGCGTGTGCTTGCCGTTCGACTCCATCTCGAGCTGCTGCAGATAGGCCGGGAAGCGCGCGAGGCGGTTGTCGTAGGGGATCACCGCCTGCGTCGCGAAATCGAGGATGTTGTGGTTCCACACCTCGATTAGGCCCATCAGTGCCGGGATGTTTGTCTCCAGCGGCGCCGAGACGAAATGCGCGTCGATGTCCTGGCCGCCCTCGAGGAAGGCGTGGAAGTTGTCGCGGCCGATACCAATCATCACGGAGAGGCCGATCGCCGACCACACGGAATACCGGCCGCCGACCCAGTCCCAAAAGCCGAACACGCGATCCTCCGAGATGCCGAACTCGGCGATCTTGTCGAGTTGCGTCGACACTGCGGCGAAATGATTGGCCACGGCCTTTTCGCCGAGCTTGTCGGCCACGGCCTTCCGCGCGCTCTGCGCGTTGGTCATCGTCTCGAGCGTCGTGAACGTCTTGGAGCAGACGATGAAGAGGGTGGTCTCGAGCGGCAGGTCCTTCAGCACGTCGCCGAGATCGGCGCCGTCGACGTTGGAGACGAAGTGCAGCGCGAGGCCCTTCTGGATGAAGGGAGACAGAGCCTTCGCGGCCATCGCCGGGCCGAGGTCGGAGCCGCCGATCCCGATGTTGACGACATCGGTGAACTTGGCACCGCCGGATGCCTTGATCTCGCCCGAGCGGATCGCCTCGGCGAAGACGCCCATCTTGTCGCGCACGGCGATCACGTCCGGCATGACATCCTTGCCCTGCGCGTTCATCGGCTTGCCGGAGACGTTGCGCAGCGCCATGTGCAGCGCCGCGCGGCCTTCGGTCGGGTTCACCGTCTCGCCGGCGAACAGCGCGGCGCGGCGCGCCTCGAGCCCCGCGGCCTTCGCGAGATCGAAGAGGAGGCGCATCGTCTCGGCGTCGATGCGCTGCTTCGAATAATCGAAGATCAGGTCATCGAGCGCGACCTGGAAGGTCTCGAACCGCTTCGGGTCGGCGGCGAACATCGCCCGGACGGCCTCGGCCTTGGTCGCGTCGTGATGCGCCTTGAGCGCCGCGAGCTGCTTGGCGATGTCGTGCGCCATGAGTCACCCCTTATAGGTCAATGGACTGATGATTTCGGTCCCAACTAGACGTAGCGCTCGACCCTGCCGCCGCCCAGGCGTCGCGCCGTTTTCCGCGTCGCCTTTCGCGCCTTCATGCCGGACTTTTTCGCGCGCCGGCGGAAGGCTTCCGTCTGGAACGACGCTTCGTCCTTGAGCCTTTGCGCGCGTGTGCGCGGCGTGGCCATCCGGGTCAGCCAAGGCCCGAGGATGGCGACGCCGAGGAATGCGACGAACGCCGCGGCGATCACGCCGCGCTCCTCGACGGCACCGCGTGCGAGCGCCTTGCCGCGCGCGAGGGCTTTTGCAGGAGCGGTTTCTTGTTTGATGGGCATTGCTCGACTCCGTGGTTTGGCGAGGCAATGCATGGGAGCGTCGTGAGATGCACCTGCGCCTACCCTTCTCCCGCTTGCGGGAGAAGGAAGAAGAGCCGCCTACTGCGCCGCCTCGAGCTCGCCGCCGCCCATCGCGGTGCGCAGATTGGCATCGACCTTGTCGAGGAAGCCGGTGGTCGACAGCCAGCGCTGCTCGGCGCCGACGAGGAGCGCGAGGTCCTTCGTCATGAACCCCGCCTCGACCGTGTCGACACAGACGCGCTCGAGGGTCGTCGCGAAATTGGCGAGGTCGTCGTTGTCGTCGAGCTTGGCGCGGTGTGAGATGCCGCGCGTCCAGGCGAAGATCGAGGCGATCGAGTTGGTCGACGTCGCCTTGCCCGCCTGGTGCTGGCGGAAATGGCGCGTCACCGTGCCGTGCGCCGCCTCGGCCTCGACCGTCTGGCCGTCGGGCGTCATCAGCACCGAGGTCATCAGGCCGAGCGAGCCGAAGCCCTGCGCGACCGTGTCGGACTGCACGTCGCCGTCGTAGTTCTTGCAGGCCCACACGTAGCCGCCCGACCATTTCATCGCGCAGGCGACCATGTCGTCGATCAGCCGGTGCTCGTAGGTGATGCCGGCCTCGGCGAACTTGTCCTTGAACTCGGCGGCGTAGATCTCCTGGAAGATGTCCTTGAAGCGCCCGTCGTAGGTCTTGAGGATCGTGTTCTTGGTCGAGAGGTAGACCGGGTACTTGCGGGCGAGGCCGTAGTTCAGCGAGGCGCGGGCGAAATCGCGGATCGAGCCGTCGAGGTTGTACATGCTCATCGCGACGCCGGCGTCGGGGAACTGGAACACCTCCTCCTCGATCACCTTGCCGTCCTCGCCCTCGAACCGCATCGTCAGCCGGCCCTTGCCGGGCACGCGGATCATGGTGGCGCGGTACTGGTCGCCGTAGGCGTGGCGGCCGACGACGATCGGCTGCGTCCAGCCCGGCACCAGGCGCGGCACGTTGCGGCAGATGATCGGCTCGCGGAAGATGACGCCGCCCAGGATGTTGCGGATCGTGCCGTTGGGCGACTTCCACATCTGCTTGAGGTTGAACTCTTCCACGCGCGCCTCGTCGGGCGTGATCGTCGCGCATTTCACGCCGACGCCGTGCCGCTTGATCGCGTGCGCCGCGTCGATGCTGACCTGGTCGTCCGTCTCGTCGCGGTGCTCGACCGAGAGATCGTAATACTCGAGGTCGACGTCGAGGTAGGGATGGATGAGCTTGTCGCGGATGTAGTGCCAGATGATCCGGGTCATCTCGTCGCCGTCGAGCTCGACGATCGGATTCTTGACCTTGATCTTGTTCATGGCTCGCTGCCTTTCGCTGCGCGTCCTCGGCGGGATGCATGGACGATGCCGCCCGTGATCGCCAATCCTGGAGGTCTCGGGGTATAACGGGGCGCGAGCCTGTTCAAGAGTGCCATTCCGTGTGGGCGGAGCTGGGCCGTCTTTTCGTCATAGGGATGTCGTGCCAACAGAGCGGACCGAACACGCGCGAGCCGAAGCTCTGCTGGCGACTCTCGTGGGGGAGCATGCCTGGGGGTCGCGGGTGAGCGCGGACGCCGTGCTCCGGATGGATTTCGGGGCGCCGCATCTGCGCATCCGCGAGCCGTCGCCGCGCGCCCACGAGCACGAGGGCAACGTCCGCGCGGCGCTGGAACGGCGGATCGCGGTCCCAACCGGGCGCTGGCATCTGTTCGTCGAGGCCGGCGAATGGGGTGTCCGCGCGAAGACCGAGGTTTGCGATCGGATCGATGCCGAGAGCGCCGACACGACGCGTCAAAGGCAGGTCACGCGGTGCCTGTCGAGCCTCGACAGGCAGATCCTTCGAGAGACCGCCTGGATCGCAAGCGAGGGCCTCTGGCGCTTCACGTTCGATCTCGGCGGCGTCCTCTCGATCGCCGATGGCGTTGAACCAGGGGCCACCGAAGCCGACTGGACCCTGTTTGCGGAGGATGGCACGATCCTCTCCTGGTGCCGCGATCACAGCTTCGCGTTCGACAGGGCGACATCGCGCACATGACAATCCACTTCATCGGCGCCGGCCCCGGCGCGCCCGACCTCATCACCCTGCGCGGGCGCGACCTCATCGCGGCCTGCCCGGTGTGCCTCTATGCCGGCTCGCTGGTGCCGCAGGCATTGCTCGCGCATTGCCCGCCGGGCGCCCGCATCGTCGACACGGCGAGCCTAGACCTCGACGCCATCGAGGCCGAATTTTTGCGCGCGCACGAGGCCGGCCAGGACGTCGCGCGGCTGCATTCGGGCGACCTCTCGATCTGGAGCGCGGCGGGCGAGCAGATGCGCCGGCTCGACCGCGCCGGCATCCCCTACACCGTGACCCCCGGCGTCCCCGCCTTCGCCGCCGCCGCCGCCGCGCTGAAGCGCGAGCTGACCTTGCCCGAGGTGGCCCAGAGCGTCGTGCTCACCCGCACCGGCGGCCGCGCCTCCGCCATGCCGCCGCGCGAAAACCTCGCCGCCTTCGCCGCGACCGGCGCGACGCTGGCGATCCACCTGTCGATCCACGCGCTGGAGCGCGTCGCGGCCGAGCTGATCCCGCACTACGGCGAAGACTGCCCGGCCAGCGTAGTCGCCTTCGCCTCCTGGCCCCAGGAGCGCATCGTCTCGGCGACGCTCGGCACGATCGCGGCGGCGCTGGCGGACGATCCCGTCGAGCGCACCGCGCTGATCCTCGTCGGCCGCGCGCTGGCGGCGGAGGACTTCCGCGAGAGCGCGCTCTACGACGCCGGCTATCGCAGGCGATTCCGCGCGTGACCCCGCAAGGACATCCACGGGGGTTTCTCGTCTCGGCGCCGCGCTCCGGCGCCGGCAAGACGACCGTGTCGCTCGGCCTGATGCGGGCGCTGGCGCGCCGCGGCCTCCGGGTCGCCGCCGCCAAGAACGGGCCGGACTACATCGACCCTGCCTTCCACGCCGCCGCCACGGGCCGCGCCAGCCTCAATCTCGACAGCTGGGCGATGGCGCCCGACCTGCTGCGCGGCCTCGCCGGCGCGGCGGCGGCGGGCGCGGACCTGCTCGTCTGCGAGGGCTCGATGGGCCTGTTCGACGGCGTCGCCGCGCCGCCGCGCCGCTCCGGCGCCCCCGCCGACCTTGCCGTGCTGTTCGGCCTGCCGGTCGTGCTGGTGCTCGACGTCTCCGGCCAGGCGCAGACGGCAGTGGCGGTCGCGCTCGGCTGCGCGCAGCTCGACCCGGAGGTGACGATCGCCGGCGTGATCCTCAATCGCGTCGCCAGCCCGCGCCACGAGCGCCTCGTCACCGAGGCGATGCGTACGCAAAAGATTCCCGTGCTCGGCGCGCTGCCGCGCAACGACGCGCTCGCTTTGCCCGAGCGCCACCTCGGCCTCGTGCAGGCCAGTGAATTGCCCGCGCTCGATGAAACGCTCGACGCCATCGCCGATTTCGTCGCCGCGCATGTCGATCTCGATGCGGTGCTCGCCGGGGCGCGCCCGCTCGACCTGCCGGCCACCGCCGCGCCTGTCCTGCCCGTCCCGCCGCCGGGCCAGCGCATCGCGATCGCCCGCGACGCGGCCTTCTCCTTCATCTATCCGCACCTGCTCGACGGCTGGCGCGCGGCCGGCGCCGAGATCAGCGTCTTCGCCCCGCTCGCCGACGAGGCGCCGGCCCCCGATGCCGAGTGCTGCTGGCTGCCGGGCGGCTATCCCGAGCTGCACGCCGGCGCGCTCGCCGCCGCCAGCCGCTTTCGCGCCGGGATGCGCGCCTTCGCGGAGACGCGGCCGGTGCACGGCGAGTGCGGCGGCTACATGGTGCTCGGCCGCACCCTGACCGACAAGGACGGGCAAGCGCACGAGATGCTCGGCCTGCTCGGCCATGCGACGAGCTTTGCCCACCGCAAGCTGCACCTCGGCTACCGCACCGGCACGCTCGAAGCGGACGGCCCACTTGGCCGGCGCGGGGCGGTGCTGAAGGGTCACGAGTTCCACTATGCGACGGTGTCGGACGAGACCGACGCGCCATTCGCGATGGTGCGCGATGCGCAGGGCGGCGAGCCGGTGCCGGCCGGTGGGCGGCGTGGAGCCGTCTCGGGCTCGTTCTTCCATGTCATCGCTGTCGAGGCTTCGTGACGGCGCCGCGCACTCCTTCTCCCGCCTGCGGGAGAAGGTGGCCCGACGAAGTCGGGTCGGATGAGGGGACATGCCGCTTGCTCTTGCATCTGGCGAGAGGTGACGACGCCCCTCATCCGACCCCGCTGCGCGGGGCCACCTTCTCCCGCAGGCGGGAGAAGGAGTCGCGCGCGTGATCGCCACCTCGTTCGCGATCTGCGCCGTCGCGCTCGTCGTCGAGGCATGGCTCGGCTATCCCAACGCGCTGTTCGCGCGGATCGGCCACCCCGTCACCTGGGTCGGCGCGGCCCTCGCCGCGCTGGACGCGCGGCTCAACCGCGACGACCTCCCCGCACCGGCGCGCCGCGCCCGCGGCTTTGCCGCGCTGGCGGCGCTACTTGTCGTCAGCCTAGGGCTCGCAAGCGCCGTCGAGGCCATCGCCTTCGCGCTGCCCCACGCTGCGGCGCTCCTCATCACAGGCCTTCTCGCGTCGACCTGCCTGGCGCAGCGCAGCCTCGACACGCATGTCCTCGCCGTCGCCGACGCGCTGGAAACGCAGGGCCTCGCCGCGGGCCGCGCGGCCGTCGCGAAGATCGTCGGGCGCGACACCGCCGGGCTCGACGAGGCCGCGATCGCCCGCGCGGCGATCGAAAGCCTCGCCGAGAATTTCGCCGACGGCGTGATGGCGCCGGCATTCTGGCTGGCGCTCGGCGGCTTGCCGGGCGGGATCGGCTACAAGGCGGTGAACACGGCCGACAGCATGATCGGCCACCTCACGCCGCGCCACGCGGCCTTCGGCTTCGCGGCGGCGAAGCTCGACGATCTCGTCAACTGGCCGGCGTCTCGCCTCGCCGCGCTCTGGCTTGTCGCCGCCGCGGCGCTCACGCCGGGCGCCTCGGCTGGGGACGCGTGGCGCATCATGCGCCGCGACGCGCGCGGCCATGCCTCGCCGAATGCCGGCTGGCCGGAGGCGGCGATGGCCGGCGCGCTCGGCCTCTCGCTCGGCGGCCCGCGCGTCTATGCCGGCCGCCAGATCGAGGACGCGACGATCGGCGACGGCACGCGAGCGGCCGATGCCGGCGCGATCCGCCGCGCGCTTACCCTCTACCGCGTGGCGTGCGGGCTGGAGATCGCCGTCGCAATCCTGGCAGCGTTGGCGCTCGCTTGGGCATGAGGTCGGAAACCTGAGCGAGGCGTCCGCATTCTCCTGGCAAACGAGGGAGGGATGACAATGCTTGCAGCGACGCTTCTCGTTCTCGCGGCCAATGCCGCATCGGCACCCGACTATCGCCAGGCCGAGCTGACCGATTCCGACCGGCGCAACGTCGCGCTGATCTGCACGGAATCGCATTGGAGCAAGGCATCGCGGCTCGCCTGCCTGAAGGCCGAGACCGAGAAGCTGCGGCAGCAGAAGCAGGCGCAGGTCGACGCCCGCGCCGCGGAGGCGCTGACCGCCAAGGAGACCGCGCGCTAGCGCTCAGCCCGGATCGTCGCCCGGCGGCCTGGCCGGCCCGGGCGCGGGAGCAGCCGGGGGCGGTTCGTCCGGGGACGGCCCCGGCGCGTGCGGCGCCGTCGTCTGCTTCGGCTCGGGGATCGCCTGGGTGCCGAGAATATGCGCAACGGTCGAGAACCGCGCGTCGCCCACGTGCCCGAAGACCTTCAGCGTCTGATGCGGCTGCGGCACGAACAAAGCCCGCATCGCGCGCCCGTCGGTGCACTGGATCTCGTCGAGCCGCACCATGTCGAGCGACGGCTTCAGATCGGCGCCGTCGCAGGTGGCGCCGCCGGCGAGCTTCAGCTCGAATTGCGTGTCGGACTTGCCGGTGACGAGCGTGCCGGAGAAGGTCTCGCTGCTGTCCTGCAGGGTGCCGGAAAAGATCCAGGTGTCGCTGTCGCCGGCCGGAGCGTCGGGCGAGGTGTCGGGAGTCGCCGCGAGCGGCTTGGCCGGGATCGCCGTCTGCGCCGACGCCGCGGCGGTGGCCAGCGCGAGCGCGCCGGCGAGACCAACCCACATCGCAGCCCAGCCTCGGGTCAAACCTATCACTCGGGTCAAAGCCATCCCTCGGGTCAAAGCCATGGCCGCTGGGTGGCGAGCTTGCCCTCGTAGGCTTCGATCCCGCCGCTCTTTTCCAGCGTGAGACCGATGTCGTCGAGCCCGTTGAGCAGGCAATGCTTGCGAAACGGATCGATCTCGAACGGCAGCGTGCCGCCGTCGGGTCCCTTGATCTCCTGCGCCTCGAGATCGACCGTCAGCGTCGCGTTCGAGCCGCGCTCGGCGTCGTCCATCAGCTTGGCGAGATTGTCGGGCGAGACGACGATCGGCAGGATGCCGTTCTTGAAGCAATTGTTGAAAAAGATGTCGGCGAAGCTCGTGGAGATCACGCAGCGGATCCCGAAATCGAGCAGCGCCCAGGGCGCGTGCTCGCGCGACGAGCCGCAGCCGAAATTGTCTTCCGCGACGAGGATCTGCACCTTGCGATAGGCCGACTGGTTGAGGACGAAGCCCGGCTTTTCCGACCCATCGTCGTTGTAGCGCAGCGATGAGAACAGGGCCGAGCCGAGCCCCGTGCGCTTGATCGTCTTGAGGAAGCGGGCGGGGATGATCTGGTCGGTGTCGACGTTGGCGATCGGCAGCGGCGCGGCGACGCTGGTCAGCGTGGTGAACTTGTCCATGCGGCAGACCTTACAGAGCGCGCGCCTCGCCTGCAATTGACAGGCGCGTGCACGCGACCCTAGATCGCCGCGACGGTCCCGCTTCGGCGGGTTCGCAAGGGAATGTGGGGTCCGGTTCGCCGGGCCGCGAGCCACAGCTGCCCCCGCAACTGTAAGTGGGAAGCGCGAGCGCCATCGATGCCACTGGGGCCGCACCGCGGCCCTGGGAAGGCGGCGCTCCCGCGACGATCCACGAGCCAGGACATCTGCCGTCTGGTTTCGAGCGCGCGCTGTCGGCGGGGTGTCCCGACGGTGCTCAGCCGGCGTCTGCCGGCACGCTTTCTCGCACACCCGGAGGCCGCGCATGAGCGATGCCCCGGTTCGTGACATCCGTCGTGCCGTCGAGGCGGCGGATGCCGTCGCCGCGCCGATGACGCTCTACGTCTGCACGACCTGCCGCGCCGCGGACGCACCGCTGAGCGACGAGCGCCCCGGCGCACGGCTGCACGCGGCGCTGGCGGGACTGTCCGATGACCCAATGGTCACGATTGAGCCGGTCGAGTGCCTCAGCGTCTGCAAGCGCGTCTGCACGGTGGCCTTCGCCGCCCCGGGCAAGTGGACCTACGTGTACGGCGACCTACCGCCCGACCACTCGGCGGAGACGATCCTGGCCGGCGCGCGGCTCTACGCGGCGGCCAAGGACGGCATCATCCCCTGGAAGCAGCGGCCGGACGCGCTGAAGAAGGGCGTCGTCGCCCGCGTGCCGCCGCTGCCGAGGACGCCGGCCGCATGACGAGCGGCCTCGACTACATCCGCGACGGCGACGAGATCTATCGCCGCTCCTTCGCGATCATCCGCGCCGAGGCAAGCCTTGCGCGCTTCAAAGCGGCCGAGGAACGCGTCGCGGTGCGCGTCATCCACGCCTGCGGCATGGTCGAGATCGCCGACGACATCGTCTTCTCGTCCGGCGCAGCCGAGGCCGGCATCGCCGCGCTCGCCGCAGGCGCGCCGGTCCTGTGCGATGCGTCGATGGTCGCCGACGGCGTCACTCGCGCCCGCCTGCCGGCCGGCAACGACGTCGTCTGCACGCTGCGCGACCCGCGCGTGCCGGCGCTGGCCGAACAGCTCGGGACGACGCGCACGGCCGCCGCGCTCGAGCTGTGGCGCGAGCGGCTCGGCGGCGCCGTGGTCGCGATCGGCAACGCGCCGACCGCCTTGTTCCGCCTGCTCGAGATGATCGATGCCGGTGCGCCCAAGCCCGCGCTTATCGTCGGCATCCCCGTCGGCTTCGTCGGCGCGGCGGAATCGAAGGAGGCGCTGGCGGCGCGCACCGACCTCGCCTCGATCATCGTGCGCGGCCGGCGAGGCGGCAGCGCGATGACCGCCGCTGCCGTCAACGCGCTCGCGAGTGCACGCGAGTGACCGGAAAGTTGTTTGGAATCGGGCTCGGCCCGGGTGATCCCGAGCTGATGACGCTCAAGGCCGTCCGCCTGCTGCAGGCGGCGCCGGTCGTCGCCTATTTCTGCAAGAGGGACCTGCGCGGGCATGCCCGCACCATCGTCGATGCGCACCTGCGCGCCGATTGCGAGGAGGTGCGCCTCGCCTATCCCGTGACGACGGAGATCCCGGTCCACGACGAAGGCTATTCCGCCTGCCTGGCGCCGTTCTATGAGGAGGCCGCCGCACGCCTCGCCGCCCATCTCGACGCCGGGCGCGACGTCGCGCTGATCTGCGAGGGCGACCCGCTGTTCTACGGCTCGTTCATGCATCTCTACGTGCGCCTGCGCGCGCGCTACGAGGTGACGATCGTGCCAGGCGTCTCCGGCATGTCCGGCTGCTGGAGCGCAGCGCACCTGCCGATGAGCTGGGGCGACGACGTGCTCACCGTGCTGCCCGGCACGCTGCCGTTCGAGGCGCTGCGCGACCGCCTCGCCGCGACCGACGCCGCGGTGGTGATGAAGCTCGGCTCTAATTTTCCGAAGGTGCGCGCGGCCGTCGAGGCGGCCGGGCTGATGGCCAACGCGATCTATGTCGAGCGCGGCACGATGCAGGGTGAGGTCGTGATGTCGCTCGCCGAGGCGCCGGGCGACAAAGCCCCGTATTTCTCGGTCGTGCTCATTCCCGGGATGGGCCGGCGGCCCTGACCGCCATCGAAACGCCCGCTCCCTGACGTCCTGCTGCCGGCGAAGGGGGACGCATGGCCAACAGAGCATCCGCCGCCGCCAACTGGCCGCCGATCGCGCGTTTCATCGCGCTCGAGGCACGGATCGGCGCGGCGGCTCAGGCGCGCGGGCCCGCGGCGGTCGCGCTGTACGAGTTCGTCCGCTTCGGCCTCAAGCAGGGATGGGCCTGCCTGTTCGGCGGCGCGATGCTGGCGCTCATCATCGCGACACACCTCGCCTATCCCCGGCATGCGCCGCTCGCGCGCTACGATTTCCTGTTCCTCGCCGCGGTCGCGCTGCAGATCGGCATGCTGGCGAGCCGGCTCGAGACTCTGGAGGAGGCGAAGGTCATCGGCGCCTTCCACATCATCGGCACGTTGATGGAGATCGAGAAGACCCACGTCGGCTCGTGGACCTATCCCGAGGCGAGCCTGTTCCACATCGGCGGCGTGCCGCTGTTCACCGGCTTCATGTACGCCTCGGTCGGCTCGTATCTGGCGCGCGTCTGGCGGCTGTTCGACTTCCGTTTTTCGCGCCACCCGAGCGTTCCCGCATTGCTGGCGCTGTCGGCGGCGATCTACGCGAACTTCCTCGCCGATCATTATGGCTTCGACATGCGGCTCGGCCTCATCGCCGTCACCATCGCGCTCTTCGCGCGGACCACGATCTACTTCAAGGTCTGGCGCACCCACCGCTTCATGCCGCTGTTGCTCGGTTTTCTGCTCGTCGCCCTGTTCATCTGGTTCGCCGAGAACATCGGCATCTACACCGGCACCTGGCTCTACCCGCGCCAGATGGCGCACTGGACGCCCGTGCCGTTCTCCAAGCTCACGTCGTGGTTCCTGCTGATGATCATCTCCTACACGCTCGTCGCCTGGATCCAGGGCGTGCGGGCGCTCGAGCCCGCGGTCGTGCCGCAGGACGATGGGGTCGCTCTGGCGCGATAGAAGTCGGCATCCCATTTAAACCGGCGAGGAGATCTCGCCATGCTCGACAAGCCCCACAAGATTCCCGGCCCGGACCACCCGATCGCGATCGCGCCGAGCGGCACCCGCGTGCGCGTCACCGTCGCCGGCCGTGTCGTCGCCGACACGCGCGACGCGCTCTCGCTGCGCGAGGCTTCCTACCCGCCGGTACTCTATGTCCCGCGCAAGGACGTCGACATGGCCGCGCTGGAGAAGACCGCGCATTCCTCTTATTGCCCCTACAAGGGCGACGCCGGATATTTCAGCATCCCGGCCGGCGGCCCGCGCGCCGCGAACGCGGTGTGGACCTACGAGGACCCGTTCGATGCGGTGCTCGCGATCAAGGACCACGTCGCCTTCTACCCGGATCGGGTCGACTCGATCGAGGTGACGCCGGCCTGAGCGCTGGCGCCTACACCATCTTGCGGACGGTCGAGACGGCTGTGATGAGCGAGGCCGCGCTCAGCGCTCCCAGCGCAACGTAGAGCGCGCTCGAGGCGTCGAAATCGAGGAAGACGATGGCCATGAGCACCGCGCTCAGGCCGCCGGCGCTCACGCAGAAGGCCGACGGCCAGAAGAACTCGGTGCGCGCGAGGCCATACAGCGCGAAGGCGATGTCGATGAGCGCCGTCGCGGCGAGGCAGAGCGCGAGGACCGGGAACCACCACATCGGCAAACCTCGACCAAGGCTCGGCAATTGAGGCAGGACTCGTACCAACCGGCAAGCGTCCCGCGAGGATTTTACGGTCGCGGCTCGACGGGATGCGCCGGCTGCTTGTTGCAGGGATAGCGCTCTCCGAGATCGGCCATCTGCGCCTCGAGGCATTCGACCTCGAGCCGGATCGCCGCGCCGCCGGAAAACGTGAGCATGACGTGCCCGGCGGGCGCTTCGGTCGGCGTGAAAGCGACCGCGAGCAGGTTGAGCACGCGCTCGCTCTCGTCCTGGCCGAAGCCGGCGCGCGCGACGGAGAGCACGCGCTCGAAATGCAGGCCGGTCGCGCAGCGCTCGCAGCCGCCGGCGGCCGCCTTGACCCAATCGAACCGCTTGCCGGCCATAGCGAACCGCTTCTCGCCCGGCAGAAAGGCGATCTCCGGCACAGGGATCAGGGCATCCTGCAGGTTGGCCGAGAGGATCGCGAGATCGTCCTCATCGAGCGCGAAGAGGCGGAGCGGCGGGGCAGCGGCGGCGGACGACGAGGTCATGCGATCTCCAGAGCAGGCGGCGGCGAAACGCCTGGCTCGCCAAGAGGGTTCAAGGCAGCCACACAGCCAACGTGTTTCGGGTACGTCAATCGGCGCGCAAGGCATCGACGAAGGTGCCGAGTTCGGAGGCGTCGATGTCCGAAACGGCCCAATAGCTGAAGCCACGGTCGGTCCATCGCATGATGTTGTAGCCCTCGTCCGTGCTGGCGACCGGCGCCTTGGTCGCGCCGGACGCGGACGACTTGGCGACGACCGTTATCATGTGGCCGCCGTGGCGGTAGACGAGCGTGGGCACCGGTTGCCCGGTGATGACGTCGACGCGGCCACCGACGAGCACGAAGCCCTTGGCGGAGAGGTCCGGCGTCGGCGGCGATACGCCCAGCTTCGCATCGAACCAGGGACGCACCGTGTGCCGGTCGGACGAGGCGATGTCGATCGTGCTGGACGCGAGCAGCGAGCGGCGATGGCCGCCGACGATCTCGTCCTCGACCGCCTGCGTCGCGCTGGTCGACATGAACGAATAGGTCAGCCCGCTCGACAGCGACGCGGCGACAAGGAGCGACGCCGCCATCGCGCGCCAATCGTCCATCCAGTTGACGCGCCTCGTCGGCGCGGGTGCGGCGACGGCTGACGTTGTGGCCAAGGCCGCGATGCGCGCGGCAAACACGTCGGACACCACGGGCCGCTCGAGACGCCCCATCGCCGCCCTCACCGCCCGGATGCGCTCGTACTCGGCTGCCAGCGACGGTTCCGCCGCGAGCCGCCGCTCCAGCGCGAGCGTCGTCGCCGCGTCGAGCTCGTCGTCGGCCATCGCGTTGAGCAGCAGATGATCGTCGTCCCTTTGCTTCGTCATCCGGCGATCTTTCCCAGATGCGCGGCAACGAGCGACCGCCCGCGCGCGAGCCGCGACATGATCGTGCCGATCGGGACCTCCATCATTTGAGCGATCTCCTTGTAGCTGAGCCCGATCACGTCGCGCAGCACGAGCACCTCGCGGAAGGGGTGCGGCACGGCGGCGATCGCCGCCTGGATCGCGGCCTCTTCGGCCTTGCGGATCAGGGCGACTTCCGGACCCTCGTCCCAGGCGGCGCCCGATGTATCTATCTCGTCGATATCTGCCGCGGACCCGGCGAGAACCAGGTCGCGCGGCCGATTGCGGGCGAGCCAGGTGAAACAGGTGTTGCGCACGATGGTGAGCAGCCACGCCTTCGCGCCGCGCCCCTCATAAGCTGCAAGGCCGGACAGCGCCCGGATACAGGCCTCTTGCACGACGTCCTCCGCATCATGCCGATTGCCGGTCAGCCAGCGCGCGAGGGCGAGCGCGTCGCCGAGATGGGGCATGACCACCTCGTCGAAGCGATGGGTCGGCTGTCCGGTGGCGGCGTCCGCCTTGTTCCCTCGCAGTGCCAACGAAAATCCTCGCGACACGGGCGGCGCTACGGCACGACCTTGATCGTGCCCTGCATGTGCGGATGCAGACCGCAGAAGTAGCTGTAGTCGCCCGGCTTGGGAAAAGCGACATCGACGCTTTCGTCGGTATCGAGTGCCCGAGAATGGTAGCTGCCATCGCTCATCACGACGGAATGCGGAATGTCGTCGACGTTCTTGAACGTCACGTGCGCGCCCGCGTGAACGGTCAACGCGGCGGGCTTGAAGGTGAAGTTCTCGATCGTCACGTCTGGTGGTGACGACGAGGCCACAAGCGCGGGCAGCGCCACGAGCGCGAACGCGCCCGACAGAAGCAGGGATTTCATGGCGCGGCTCCTCAGGCGAGCGTCGAGTCGATGATCGCGAGGTCGTGGCGTCCGAACCTGACATCGACGCGGGTCAGCCCGAGCACGCTGCGCAGCCGATCCGCCGGAACGATCTGCGGACCCGGCGACGGCGCCGTGCCCGGCGCAGGTTGCGGAAAGGCCGTCGAGCGCGCGGTGTGGAAGGTCATCGTCCCTTCCACCTTCTGGATGATCTGGTGGATGTGCCCGTTCAGCACCGTCACCGAGCCGAAGCGCTTCAACAGCTGCAGGACCTGGGCACCGTCGTCGGTGCCCCAGCCCCATTCGGGGTAGACCGCCCAGAGCGGGATGTGTGCGAAGATGACGATCGGCGTCGACGCCGGGCGGCCGGCGAGATCGGCCGTGAGCCACGCGATCTGCTCGGGACCGAGATTGCCGAGGCCGCCGGCCTTCAGGTTGACCACGTTGACGAGCCCGACGAAGTGCACACCGTCCTGGTCGAACGCATACCAGCCGGCACCCTTCGTGCCCTTGCCGTGGCGATCGAGGTAGAGCTTGCCGTAAGCTTCGTCGACCATGTCGTGCTCGCCCGGCACGTAGTGGACGTCGACGCCGACGCCACCGATGATCTGCGCGGCATCGTCGAATTGCGCGGGCTTCGACAGATGCGTGATGTCGCCGGTGTGGATCATGAAGGACGGCTTAGCCTGCATCGCTTCGATCTTGCCGATGGCTTCCCTCAGCGTGTCGATCGCGTGCGGGTTCGCGGCCTTGTCGAAGCCAACGTGGCTGTCGGAGATCTGAAGGAACGTGAAGCCCGATGACGCCGGCTGCGCGATGGCAGCATCGAGGAAGCCGCGTGCGGTTGGCACGCCGCCGACCAGCGTCCAGAGGACGCCGGTGCCAGCCCATGTCATGCATTCGAGAACCTGGCGGCGCGAGGCGCCGGGTCCCCGATCCTCGTCTCGTTGGTGATCATGGGCGGACATCGCTGCTCATCCTCTCGCTGCGACCGGAGATGCGGTCGTCGAAGAGAAGACCGGTGCACGGCGCGGTTTATTCCCGTGCCGCTCAATTTTTATCGATGAGCCCGCCGGAGGGGCCACCGGTCGCGGTGTCGTGCGAGTCCGTGCCGACGCCGAAGCAAAGCGCGTTCGCCTCGTCAGCCTGCAGCACGCCCGCGCCGACGCTCTGGAAGTCGCGGGCATGAGCGGGATACGCGTGGTCCGAGCTATGGGCCCGTGTCGGCGTTGCGGCTGCGACCACGGACAGGACCGCAAACAAGCGAAGGATCGTCTTCATCACCAGTCTCCTTTGAACGTTCGAGCGCTGGCGATCAGCGCCGATGAAAAGGAGACAGTGGGCTTGCGCGTTTTATTCCCCGTCGCGTCCGGGAAGCAGTCGCGGCCGAGCGGCTCGGCGGCATTTACACTATAAAAAAGCGATAAATCGTCGCTAATCTTGTCCCAGCGCGTTGAGGTTGGCTACACTTCTTCCTGGGGAAGCTTCACTAAAGCGATGTCGGGGCGGCAAGGTCGCGGGCGCGTCGCGTCCGAGGAACATCGCGAGGAAACCGAAATGGGCGGCCGCCGCCTCGGCGGTCTTGGAGGCGGTCGGCAGGTCAAGCTTGCGCCCGATCTGCTCGGCCAGCTTCCTGATTGGGATGCCCTCGTCACCGATGACTTCGCCGATGGACTACGTGACGCGGTGGCGCATGCTGCTGGGCGGCGATCGCCTGACGAACAGCGCCGATCATGTGTCGGAGATCGCCTTGTCGCTCGGCTACGAGTCCGAAAGCGCCTTCAGGACGGCGTTCAAGCGCGTGATGGGGCTGCGCGCCGCGGCGCTACGGCCGCGAGCGCGCTGAGCCGCCTTCAGCCCGGGTTCGACAGACGCTCGACGACGGCGCCGCAGCGGACGAGCTTGCTCTCGAGATGCTCGAAGCCGCGATCGAGGTGATAGACGCGGTTGACGACCGTCTCACCTTCGGCCGCAAGCGCCGCGATGACGAGCGACACGGACGCGCGCAGGTCCGTCGCCATGACGGGCGCGCCCTGCAGCGTCTTGACGCCGTCGACGACGGCGGCGTCGCCCTCGAGCCGGATGCGCGCGCCGAGACGGGCCAGCTCCTGCACGTGCATGAAGCGGTTCTCGAAGATCGTCTCCGTGATGCGCGAGGCGCCCTTGGCCTTGGTCATCAGCGCCATGAACTGCGCCTGCAGATCGGTCGGGAAGCCCGGGAAGGGCGCCGTCGAGATGTCGACGGGCGACAGGCCATGGCCGTTGCGCTTGATACGGATGCCTTCGTTCGTCGCCGAGACGCTCGCGCCCGCTTGCGTGATCGCGTCGAGCGCCTGCTCGAGCGCGGCGGGCTCGGCGCCGGCGAGCATCACGTCGCCGCCGGCCATGGCGACCGCCATCGCGTAGGTGCCGGCCTCGATGCGATCGGGCAGCACGGAATGGTAGGCGCCGCCGAGCGAGCCGACGCCGGTGATCTCGACCGTCGAGGTGCCGGCACCGGAGATCTTCGCGCCCATCTTGTTCAGGCAATTGGCGAGGTCGACGACCTCGGGCTCGCGCGCGGCGTTGCGGATGACCGTCGTTCCCTTGGCGAGCACCGCCGCCATCAGCGCGGTGTGCGTGCCGCCGACCGTCACTTTCGGAAAGTCGATCTCGGCGCCCTTCAGCCCATGCGGCGCCTTGGCGAGCGCGTAGCCGGCCTCGATCTCGATCTCGGCGCCGAGCTTCTCCAGCGCCATCAGCAGCAGGTCCACCGGCCGCGTGCCGATCGCACAGCCGCCGGGCAGCGACACGCGCGCCTCGCCCATGCGCGCCAGCAGCGGCGCGAGGACCCAGAAGCTCGCCCGCATCTTCGAGACGAGCTCGTAGGGCGCGGTCGTGTCGACGATGTCGCGGGCGCAGAGATGGATCGCGCGCGCCGCGTGCGGATCCTCGCCGGAGCGGCGGCCATCCATCGAATAGTCGACGCCGTGGTGGTTGAGGATGCGCACCAGCATGCGCACATCGGCCAGGCTCGGCACGTTGTGCAGGGTCAGCGTCTCGCGCGTCAGCAGCGAGGCGATCATCAGCGGCAGCGCGGCGTTCTTGGCCCCCGAGATCGGGATCGTGCCGACAAGGCTCTGGCCGCCGACGATGCGAATACTGTCCATCCTACCCCCTGTCGTCGTCGGCGGACGCGGCCTGCGACTCCGGCTGGCGCTTCGGCGGCGCCGGACGCGAGACCGTCTTGCGGCGCTTGAGATTGGCCCGCAGCGCGTCGGCGAGACGTCGCTTCTCGGCGTCCTTGCCACCCTCCGCCATCGACGTCCCTCGACTCTATCGATCCCGGTTCTAGGCAATCGACCGCAACGTCACAAGCACGGCACCGGCTCATGGCAAATCCCGGAGTCGCTTTACCGGCAACCGTTGCAATCGGCGCGCGTGTCGGCTATATGCCGGCCATCAAACCTCATCGCTAGCCGTTTGAGAGTGGGCCCGCCGGACCCGCTCTTTTTCGTTCTCAGTCTGCTGTATCCGAGGCCCCCGCCGCGTGAGCGCGTCATCCACCGAGCCCGATCTGATCGACGAGCCCCGCCTCTCCGAGGAGAGCGGAGCGACGCTCGCCGTCGCGCGGATCGCCGCGCCGGTGTTGCGCGACCTCGGCTACCGGCTCGTGCGGGTCAAGCTGTCGGCGCAGGAGGGGACGACCCTGCAGATCATGGCGGAGCGGCCCGACGGCACGCTCGGCGTCGACGATTGCGAGGCGATCTCCGAGGCGCTGTCGCCGGTGCTCGACGTCGAGGATCCGGTCAAGCAGGCCTATCGGCTCGAGATCTCGTCGCCCGGCATCGACCGGCCGCTGATGCGCGTCTCCGACTTCCGCCGCGCCGTCGGCTTCGAGGCGAAGGTCGAGCTGCACGCGCTGATGGACGGGCGCAAGCGCTTCCGTGGGCTGATCGAGGCGCTGGACGAGAGCGGCCCGAGGCCGGTTCTGGCGATGTCGCGGCTCGATGCCAAGCCCGGCGAGGCGGAGGAGGTGCGGCTGCCGCTGGCCGACATCGCCGACGGCCGGCTGGTGCTGACCGACGACCTGATCCGCGAGACGCTGCGCGCCGCCAAGGCTGCGCGCGAGGCGGCCGGCGAGCCGGACGACGAAGAGACGCCGCCGGAAGACGCTCCCGCCAAGGGACCGGGCCGGTTCGCGGCCCGCAATGCCGCACGCCAGCCGAAAAGCCGACCGATCACGCCCGCCGGCCTGAAGAGGCCGAAATGACCTCGATCACCTGACACCGACCAACCGAGACCCGACCGCGCCCCCGCGCGCGAGACCTTAGGAGACCAACATGGCGATTTCCGCCAATAAGCTCGAGCTTCTGCAGATCGCCGACGCGGTCGCCCGCGAGAAGAACATCGACCGCCAGATCGTGCTGGAATCGATGGAGGACGCCATGCAGAAGGCGGCCCGCTCGCGCTACGGCCAGGAGACCGAGGTCCGCGCGGAGATCAACCCGAAGACCGGCGAGGTGCGGTTCTCGCGCCTGCTGCTCGTCGTCGACGAGATCGAGAACGACGCGACGCAGATCCTGCTGCCCGACGCGCACAAGAAGAACCCCGCCGCGCAGGTCGGCGACTGGATCGCCGAGACTCTGCCGCCGTTCGACTTCGGCCGCATCGCCGCGCAATCCGCCAAGCAAGTCATCGTACAAAAAGTGCGCGAGGCCGAGCGCGACAAGCAGTACGACGAGTACAAGGACCGCGTCGGCGACATCGTCAACGGCGTCGTCAAGCGCGTCGAGTACGGCAACACGATCGTCGATCTCGGCCGCGGCGAGGCGGTGATCCGCCGCGACGAGTCGATCCCGCGCGAGCTGTTCCGCCCCGGCGACCGCTGCCGCGCCTATCTCTACGACGTGCGGCGCGAGCAGCGCGGCCCGCAGATCTTCCTGTCGCGCACGCATCCGCAGTTCATGTCGAAGCTGTTCCGCCAGGAAGTGCCGGAAATCTACGACGGCGTCATCGAAGTGCGCTCCGTCGCCCGCGACCCCGGATCGCGCGCGAAGATCGCGGTGACCTCGCGCGACAGCTCGATCGATCCCGTCGGCGCCTGCGTCGGTATGCGCGGCTCGCGCGTCCAGGCGGTGGTCAACGAGCTTCAGGGCGAGAAGATCGACATCATCCCGTGGTCGCCGGACAGCGCGACCTTCATCGTCAACGCGTTGCAGCCGGCCGAGGTCGTCAAGGTCGTGCTCGACGAGGATTCGAACCGCATCGAGGTCGTCGTTCCGGACGACCAGCTGTCGCTCGCCATCGGCCGTCGCGGCCAGAACGTGCGTCTCGCCTCGCAGCTCACCGGCTGGGACATCGACATCCTCACCGAGCAGGAGGAGTCCGAGCGTCGTCAGAAGGAATTCAACGAGCGCACCCAGGTGTTCATGGAATCGCTCGACGTCGACGAGGTGGTCGGCCAGCTGCTCGCCTCGGAAGGCTTCCGCTCGGTCGAGGAGCTCGCTTATGTCGAGCCGGCCGAGCTGGCGAGCATCGAGGGCTTCGACGACGACACCGCCGGCGAGATCCAGCAGCGCGCGCGCGATCACCTCGCCAAGATCGAGGCGGAACTCGATGCCAAGCGCGTCGAGCTGGGCGTCGCCGACGAGCTCAAGGAGATCGAGGGCGTCACCGGCGAGATGCTGGTTCGGTTCGGCGAGAACGACGTGAAGTCGATCGAGGACCTCGCCGGCTGCGCGACCGACGACCTCTCCGGCTGGACCGAGCGCAAGGAGAACGAGACCGTCAAGCACGCGGGCTACCTCGACGGCCTCGAGGTCTCGCGCGAGGAGGCGGAGATGATGATCATGCGCGCCCGCCTCCATGCCGGCTGGATCGACGCTCTGCCCGAGCCGGCAGTCGAGGAGTCCGCCGAGACCGAAGGCGAGGGCGCCGAGCCGGAGCACGCGGCCTGAGGGTCGCGTTGTCGGCCCGAGGTCCCGACGGATGATCGATGACGCCTCCGAAGCCGATGACGCGGACGAGTGCGCCGAGGCAACCGACGAGAAGGGCCCCGAGCGCACCTGCGTCGTGACCCGCCGCAAGGGCGCGCCGGCGACGATGATCCGCTTCGTCGTGGGCCCGGACGGCACGGTGGTGCCGGATATCCGCGCCAAGCTCCCGGGGCGCGGCGTCTGGGTCGACGCGACGGCGGAGACGGTGGCGATCGCGGTCCGCAAGGGCGCGTTCCCGCGCGGCTTCAAGGCCAAGGTTGCGGCGGCGGCGACGCTGGCCGACGACGTCGATGCCCTGCTCGAGCGCGATGCGCTTCAGTCGCTCGCCATGGCCAACAAGGCGGGCGCGGTGACGACGGGATTTGCCAAGGTCGAGGCCGCTGTTGCAACCGGCACGGTCGCCGCGCTGTTGCATTCCGCCGACGCCGGCGCGGACGGCGTGCGCAAGCTCGAAGGGGCGCGGCGCACAGCGCCGGGTCGAACCATCGTGACGTTCAAAGTCTTTTCGTCACAGCAATTGGATTTGGCTTTAGGGCGCACAAATGTCATACATGCCGCGCTTACCGCGGGCACGGCGAGCGCAGCATTCCTGACGCGATGCCGAAGGCTGATGGCATATCGGCTGGCGGCAACCGACGACGATAGCGGGGGCGCGAGAGCGGCACCCGTGTAGGACGGCTGCCGGGCCACGCCCGGCTTTTGCATTTGGTGCACGACGAATTCGAGAATTTTGGGACGCGAACATATGAATGAACCGAAGACACCGCCGAAGACGCTGTCGCTGAAGCGACCGGTAGAAGCGGGCGTCGTCAAGCAGAGCTTCTCTCACGGCCGGACCAAGACGGTCGTCGTCGAGATGAAGAAGAGCCGCACGGTCGTGCCGGCCAAGCCGCCCGTGCGCGAGGCTGCACCTGCCCCTGCTCCTGCTCCTGTCGCGAAGGCCCCGCCGCCGGCGGCAGCACCCGCTCCCGTCGCCGCGCCCGCGCCCGTGACCGCCCCTACGGTCGCCCCCGCGGCTGCCCCGGCCCGCCCGCAGGCTGCCCGGCCTGCGCCCGCAGCGCCGGTCGCCGAAGCGCCGCGCCAGGCCGCGCCCCGCTCGCCGAGCGGTGTCGTTCTGCGCACCCTCACCGAGGAAGAGCGCGACGCTCGCGCCAAGGCGCTGTCCGGCGCCAAGGAGCGCGAGGAAGACGACCGCCGCCGCGCCGAGATCGACGCCCGTGCCCGCGCCGAGCGCGAGGCCCGCGAGCGTGAGGATCGCGCCGCGGCCGAAGCCCGCAAGATCGAGGAAGACACGCGTCGCCAGCAGGAGCTGGAGGTCAAGCGCCGCGCCGAGCAGGAGGCGACGCGTCGCCTGTCCGGTGGCCAGCCGGCCCCGGTGGCCCCGCCGAGCAGCTTCCGTCGCGCGACGACGCCTGCGCCGAGCGCCTACCGCCCGAGCGGGCCGAGCGGCCCCCGGCCGGGCGCGCCCGCCGCGACGCTGACGCCCGCCGCGCCGCGCCCCGTCGAGGAGGAGGACGGCAAGCGCATCATCCGCCGCCCCGGCCTGCCGACCAAGGTGGTCATGCCGGCGCGCCCGAGCACCCGCCCGACCCTCGGTGCCCAGAAGGACCGCGGCCGCCTCACCGTGGCCAGCGCCACCGGCGACTCGGCCGAGGAGCGGACGCGCTCGGTCGCCTCGTTCCGCCGCCGCACGCAGCGGCTCAAGGGCCACCAGGCCGAGCAGAAAGAAAAGATCGCACGCGAGATCACATTGCCTGAAACCATTACGATTCAAGAGCTTGCCAACCGCATGTCGGAGCGGGCCGTCGATGTCATCAAACTGCTGATGAAGCAGGGCCAGATGGCGACGATCAACGACGTCATCGACGCCGACACCGCGCAGCTGATCGCCGAGGAGCTCGGTCATACGGTGAAGCGCGTCGCCGAGTCCGACGTCGAAGAGGGTCTGTTCGACACGCCGGACGACGACTCGCACCTGCTGTCGCGGCCGCCGGTCGTGACCATCATGGGCCACGTCGACCACGGCAAGACGTCGCTGCTCGATGCGCTGCGTCAGACGAGCGTGCAGTCCGGCGAGGCCGGCGGCATCACGCAGCACATCGGCGCCTACCAGGTGACGACCCCCGAGGGGAAGCCGATCACCTTCATCGACACGCCCGGCCACGCGGCCTTCACGCAGATGCGGGCGCGCGGTGCCAAGGTCACCGACATCGTGGTGCTGGTGGTGGCCGCCGACGACGGCGTCATGCCGCAGACGAAGGAGGCGATCGCCCACGCCAAGGCGGCGAACGTGCCGATCATCGTCGCGATCAACAAGATCGATAAGCCCGAGGCCAAGCCCGAGCGCGTGCGCGGCGAGCTGACCCAGTACGAGATCCAGGTCGAAAGCCTCGGCGGCGACGTGCTCGAGGTCGAGGTGTCGGCGCTCAAGAAGACCAACCTCGACAAGCTGCTCGAGATGATCGCGCTGCAGGCCGAGTTGCTCGACCTCAAGGCGAATCCGGATCGCGTGGCCGAAGGCACCGTCATCGAGTCGCGGCTCGACCGTGGCCGTGGCTCGGTCGCGACCGTGCTCGTCCAGCGCGGCACGCTCAAGGTCGGCGACCTCGTCGTCGGCGGCACGCAATGGGGCAAGGTGCGCGCGCTGATCGACGACAAGGGCGACAACATCGCCCTCGCCGGCCCGTCCATGCCGGTCGAGATCCTCGGCTTCTCCGGCTCGCCGGAAGCCGGCGATCGCGTCGGCGTCGTCGAGAGCGAGGCCCGCGCCCGCGAGATCACCGAATACCGTGAGCGCCAGAAGCGCGAGCTCGCCGCGGCCCGCGTCGGTGGCGCCCGCTCCTCGCTGGTCGACATGATGAGCCAGTTGAAGACGGCCGGCCGCAAGGAATTCCCGCTCGTCGTCAAGGGCGACGTGCAGGGCTCCGTCGAGGCGATCGTGTCGACGCTCGAGGACCTCAACACCGACGAGGTCGCTGCCCGCATCCTGCAGGCCGGCGTCGGCGGCATAACCGAGTCCGACGTGACGCTGGCCGAGGCGTCGAACGCCATCATCATCGGCTTCAACGTCCGCGCCTTGAAGGAGGCGCGCACCGCCGCCGAGCAGGCCGGCATCGAGATCCGCTACTACAACATCATCTACAACCTCGTGGATGACGTGAAGGCGGCGATGTCGGGCATGCTCGATCCGACGCTGCGCGAGGACATGCTCGGCAACGCGCAGATCCTGGAGATCTTCAACATCTCGAAGGTCGGCAAGATCGCCGGT
The DNA here is from genome assembly GCA_965277735.1 of Beijerinckiaceae bacterium. Classification (GTDB taxonomy): domain Bacteria; phylum Pseudomonadota; class Alphaproteobacteria; order Rhizobiales; family Beijerinckiaceae; genus RH-AL1. The sequence continues at coordinate 693,783 of CBDIDO010000001.1, read as the reverse complement.
TGCCGCATCACCGACGGCAAGGTCGAGCGCGGGGCGCACGTGCGCCTCATCCGCGACAGCGTCGTCGTGCACGAGGGCAAGCTCTCGACGCTCAAGCGCTTCAAGGACGAGGTCAAGGACGTCGTCGCCGGCCAGGAGTGCGGCATGGCGTTCGAGAACTACCAGGACATGCGCGTCGGCGACGTCATCGAGTGCTACAACGTGACGGAGATCAAGCGGACGCTTTGAGCGTCCGTTTGAGGAATTCAAGACAATGTCCCGTATCCACCAGCAGGGCGGCGCGCCGTCCCAGCGCATGTTGCGCGTCGGCGAGCTGATCCGCCACGCTCTCTCCGATCTGCTCTCGCGCGGCGCGCTCAACGATCCGGTGCTCGACGCCCAGATCGTCACCGTGCCGGGCGTGCGCATGAGCCCCGACCTGAAGCTCGCCACCGCCTTCGTCATGCCGCTCGGCGGTCGCGACGTCGCGCCGGTGATGGAAGCGCTCGAGCGCAACCGCAAGGTGCTGCGCACCGAGGTCGCGCATCGTGTCGCGATGAAGTTCGCGCCCGAGCTGCGCTTCAAGGTCGACGACAGCTTCGACTACGGCGCGAAGATCGACGCGCTACTCGACACGCCGAAGGTCAAGCAGGACCTGGAGCACGATGGGGAGCCCGGTTCGGCGTCTCATCAGGACGATGACTCGCGCGAATGAGCGACATGAGCGAGACGCCTCCGAAGGCGCAGCAGCCGCGCTCCAAGCGCGTCGAGGTCAACGGCTGGGTCGTGCTCGACAAGCCGGTCGGCGTCACCTCGACGCACGCCGTCTCGCGGCTGAAGCGCATCTATAACGGCAAGAAGGCCGGCCATGCCGGCACGCTCGACCCGCTCGCGTCCGGCATCCTGCCGGTGGCTTTCGGCGAGGCGACCAAGACCGTGCCGTTCGTCCAGGACGGCGAGAAGGGTTATCGCTTCACGGTCACCTGGGGCGCCGAGACCGACACCGACGATTCCGACGGCACCGTCGTCGCGACCTCCGACGAGCGTCCGAGCCGCGCCGAGATCGAGGCGCTGCTCCCGCGCTTCATCGGCACCATCCAGCAGCGGCCGCCGGCCTATTCGGCGATCAAGATCGCCGGCGAGCGCGCTTATGACCTAGCCCGCAGCGGCGAGACCGTCGACCTGCAGCCGCGCGAGGTGACGATCGACGCGCTCGAGATCGTCTCGATGGACGGCGACAGCACGATCTTCGAGACGCGCTGCGGCAAGGGCACCTACGTCCGCGCCATCGCCCGCGACCTCGGCCGCGCGCTCGGCTGCCACGGCCATGTGACCGCGCTCCGGCGCACGCGCGTGGGCCCGTTCCACGAGGCCGATGCCGTGCTGCTCGGCGACCTCGAGACGCCGGAGATTGCGGCCGCTTCGCTGCGCAGGGTCGAGGCGGGGCTCAGCGAGCTCACCCGCATTCTGGTCGACCGCTCCGATGCCTCGCGGCTGCGCCGCGGCCAGGCGATGATCCTACGCGGCGCCGACGCGCCCGTCGAAGGGCAGGCCTATGCCGCCTGCTCGGGCGTCGTCGTCGCGGTCGGTGCGATCGAGTGCGGCGAGCTGGTCCCGGCGCGCGTCTTCAACCTTCCCTTCTGAGCGTCACCGCGGCGCGGGCACGGGCGCAGGCGCCGTGGGTACCGGGCCGTGGAAGGTCGACTGCGACACGGTGATCAGTGGCGATGTCGGCGGCCGCACGAGATGCGCGACCTCGGTGGCGATCCCGAGCTGCGTCGCCTTGCTCGGATCGACGAAGGTCGTCTTCTCCATCATCCCCTGCATCGCCGTCTTGTCGATACGCGTGCGCTCGAGCATCAGGCTCTTGAAACGCTCTGTATCGAGCTGCAGCGACTCGACGCGCTCACCGAGCTGCTCTCCGGTCAACGACCCCATGAGCCCGCCCGACGATGGCGCGTGGATCAGGAACTGCCCGCTCGGCTCGACCACGCGGCGCTCGCCCGCGAGAAACAGCAGCATCGCAGCCGAGTAGACGTTGCCGACATTGTAGGTCGTGAGCCTGATGCCGAGGCTGCGCAGGAAATTGTAGGTGCTCAACCCGGCCGCGAGGTCGCCGCCCATGGACGACAGCATCAGCGTGATGTCGGTGATCTTGCGGTCGGCCAAGTTGGTCAGGATCTCCTGGAGCGTATTCATCCGCTCCCAGTTGATGGCGAACTCGAAGTTGACCCAGGCGGTGGTCATGATCGAGCGCGGTGCGGCCGATGGCTGCTGCGGTGTCCCAGGCGCCTGCGCCAGCGCGGCGCCCCCCTGCACCAATGTCACGGAGAGGCCACCCACGGCCCGAGCGAACATGCGTCGATCGATCATCCATCCTCCCGCGGGAAACCCGAATGCGCGGATCGCATAGCCGCAGGCGACCTGTCGGCACAACCTGGACCTGTGGAGGCATCTACTTTCTTGACCCCTCGCCTGCCGGCGAATTGCGGCCTAAGCTTTCGTGGCGTTCAGCCCTGGAGATTGCCCATGCGCGGACTTCACGTCGCGGTTCTCGTCGCGTTCGGCCTCGCGGCCGCACCTGCCTTCGCCGCCGGCGACGCGACGCCCGACCTCGCGCCCGACAGCGCGACGCGCGCCGCGCTGAAGAGCGTCATCAGCGGACAGTTGGACGCCCTCGACCACGAGGACGGCGACAAGGCGGAGACCTTCGCGGCACAGGGGATCCGCGACAAGTTCAAGAGCGGACCGGCGTTCATGGCGATGGTGCACGAGCATTACGCCGCGCTGGTTCATCCCAAGGCCACGACCTTCGGCGCGATCGACACGTCGCCGCACGGGCCGCTGCAGACCGTAACGGTCGTCGCCGCCGACGGGACGATCTGGACGGCGATCTACTCGTTCGAGCAGGTCGACGGCATCTGGCGCATCACCGGCTGCAGCCTGGAGAAGGTGCAGGGCCAGCAGGACATCTGATCGGCGCAAGACACGATCGCGAGAAACGACAAAGCCGCGGTGAGCGGCCCTTGCACAAGCTTCAGAGCGAAGACGGGAGGCGTTTACGCCGAAGCGGGAGCCGCAGCCGCGCGCTTCTTGGCGATCTCGCGCTTGATGACGCGCATGTTCGGCGACAGGTCCTCTTCGCGCGCCTTCACCAGGAACGCATCGAGGCCGCCACGGTGCTCGACCGAGCGCAGCGAGGCCGCGGCGACGCGCACACGGACGGAGCGCTCGAGCGTCTCGGACGCGAGCGTCACGTTGCACAGGTTCGGCAGGAAGCGCGTACGCGTCTTCCTATTGGAGTGGCTGACCACATTGCCGCTCTGCACGGCCTTGCCAGTCAATTCGCAACGGCGCGACATCGGTAGATAACCTCAAAAAAATCCGCGAAATTCGGGGAAGCGGGGCCAATACTAGAGCCGGGGCGATGGGTCAAGGTGGCGAGGCCGCGACAGGCCGCCAAAATGCGCTTGGCTTCCGCTACGTCGGCGTTTGTTAACCCGCGTGTAGATAGACTATTTTTGCTCATTTTGGTCGAGGACATTCTGGACGAGGGCACGCGGTGCTGTTGCTGACGGATGATGCTGGTGAGGGTCTGCGGCTGCAACGCACCCTGGGCTCGACACAGCCTTGCGAAATGGTCGCGCTCGACGACGCCCTGAAGCACAGGCCAGAGCATTCCGCGATTGCCTGCCTCGCCTCCTTCGATCCCGAGACGACGGAACAGCTCCGCGAGGCGCTGAGCCACCACCGCACCGATCCGCGCATCCCCGTCCTCTTTCTCATGCGCGACTCGAGCCTCTACGCGTCGACGCAGGCGCAGGCGCTCGGCGCGACCACGCTTCTGCCGAGCGACGCGTCGGACGAGCAGCTCCTCGCCGCCGCGCGGCGCATGGCCGAGGCGGCAGCCGACGCGCCTGCGCCGGAGCGCGAGAGCCTGCTCGAATCCGACGTCGGCGCGATCGGCGCGACCGTGGTGGCGTTGCTTCAGGCGGCCAAGGATCGCCAGCCGATCCCGCTCAAGCTGCTCGACCAGGGCGCCGAGCGGCTCGTCGCCTCGATGCGCCGGACCGGGATCCGCCAATGGCTCGATTTCGTGCGCCGCCATGACGACCTCACCTACCAGCACTGCCTGCTGGTGGCCGGCCTCGTGGCCGGGTTCGCCGCGCGGCTGGGCATCGCGCCGGCCGGCCAGAAGATGCTGGCGCAGGCCGCGCTGGTCCACGACATCGGCAAGGCGACCATCCCGCGCCACATCCTGCACAAGACGGGTGCGCTGTCCGCCGACGAGATGGATCTGATCAAGCGGCATCCCGCAGATGGCCACGCGATGCTTGCAAGCCAGCGCGGGGTCGATCCGCGGGTGCTCGCCGTGGTGCGCCACCACCACGAATATCTCGACGGCTCGGGCTATCCCGACCGCCTGCGCGCGACGCAGATCCCCGACTTCATCCGCCTCACCACGGTCTGTGACATCTACGCGGCGCTGGTCGAGCGGCGCGCCTACAAGCCACCGATCGCGCCCGCGCAGGCGCACGCCATGCTCGTCGAGATGGGCGGCAAGCTCGACCAGGGGCTCGTGACCGCCTTCGGGAAGCTCGTCGCCGAGATGTGATCGCGGGCGCCGGGATGGCGCGTCGACACAAGGACCGCGCAACTTTCGCCGGTCGGCCCTCTTTCCATTCGGTCACAAGAGCAATATCGCGCCGGGACGCCCGTGCGCGACCCACCCCGGATCCCGACTCCATGAACGGCTATCTCATCGCCCGCTTCGACATGACCGACCCCGAGAAGGCGCCGGCCGCCTACAAGAAATATGTCGAGGCCGCCGGGCCCGCCTACGAACAAACCCAGGCGCGGTTCCTGGTGCGCGGCGGCAAGGCGCAGCTCATGGAAGGCGAGATGCGCGCGCGCAACGTGCTCATCGAGTACCCGACGCTCGCCAACGCCTACGCCTGCTACCAGTCCGAGGCCTATCAGGCGGCGCGAGAGCACCGGCTGCCGGTTGCGGAGGGCGAGATCGTCATCGTCGAAGGCATGGTGAAGGCGCGTCCGGCGCAGGCCAGCGGCAAGGGCTATTGGATCGCCCGCTACGACGTGCAGGATATGACGCAGTACAAGAAATACATCGAGGCCGGCGCCTCCGCCTATGTCGAGCACGAGGCGCTGTTTCTCGTGCGCGGCGGCCCGCACCAGGCGATGGAAGGCCAGGCGCGTGAGCGCAACGTCGTCATCGAGTTCCCGAGCGTGCAGCACGCGCTCGATTGCTATCACTCCGACACCTACCAGAAGGCCCGCGAGCACCGGGTGCCCGTGTCGGTCGGCGACATCGTGATCGTCGAGGGCGTCTAGTGGCGGCGGTCCGGCCCGCGCGGATCGGCGTCGTCACGGCGTCCGACCGCGCCAGCGCCGGCGTCTACAAGGACGAGAGCGGGCCGGCGATCGAGGCCTATCTCGGACGCGCGCTGACCAGCGAGTTCACGATCCTGCGCCGGATCATCCCGGACGGCTTCGAGAGCGTCCGCGACACGCTGATCGCCCTTGTCGACGACGAGGGCTGCGACCTCGTGCTGACCACCGGCGGCACAGGCCCCTCAGCGCGCGACTTGACGCCGGAAGCGACGCTAGCGGCGGCGCCGCGCGTCTACCCCGGGTTCGGCGAGCTGATGCGGCAGGTGAGCCTGCGCGAGGTGCCGACCGCGATCCTGTCGCGCCAGATGGCGGCGCAGCGCGGCGCCTGCCTCATCATCAACCTGCCGGGCAAGCCGGCCTCGATCGCCACCTGCCTCGATGCGATCTTCGCGGCCGTGCCCTATTGCCTCGACCTGATGAGCGCCGCGCGGCTCGAGACCGACCCGACGGTCGTCGAAGCCTTCCGGCCGAAGGGGGCGTAGCGCCCCGCCGGCAAAGGAGACGGCGCGGACGCCGCCTCCGCCGTCTCTCAGGCCGCGGCTTTCGCGTTGAGCGTCTCGGCGAGCTTCGTGAGCTTCGCGTCGGTCGTCTTCTCCTCCTCCAAGGTCTCGCCGAGGAGCTTGGCGGCGTCCTTGAGCCCGAGCTGCGTCGCCCAGGTCTTCAGCATGCCGTAGCGGGCGATCTCGTAGTGCTCGACGGCCTGCGCGCAGCCGATCAGCACGGCGTCGCCCGCGGCGGTGCCACCGAAATCCTCGAGATCCTCTTCCATCTCCGAGACGATGCCGGACATCGCCTCGCAGGTCTTGGCGCGCGGTGCCTTGCCGATGATCTCGAAGACCTGCTCGAGGCGCTCGACCTGATGCGTGCTCATCTCGGCGTGCTCCTGGAAGGCGCTCTTCAGCTCGGTCGCCTCGGCGCTCTTCGCGGATTTCTTGCAGGCCTTCACCGACTGCTTCTCGGCGAAATAAACGTCCTTGAGCGTCTCGTAGAAGGCGTCGTGAAGATCTTTTTCCTTGGCCATGTGCGTCTCTCCCTTCGTCGATGCGACGACAGCCGGCCAACCGCGCCGGCGCTTGCGGGTTCTCGCCGCCGTCAAATATTCCTGAGACTCGAAAGGCTTTTTAATCTCCGGACCGCGGGCACCTGCCTGTTCTGTTTCAGAGCGACAAAATATCAGCCAGTAGAAATGTGTCATTACACATAGTCACGGCAATATCTCCGAATTGGAAGAACAGCCGTGCGTGTCGCCTGCCGCACGCTCTCGCAATCCGCTGGCATCGCGGCGCCCTTGCGCTAAACACCCGTCGATGACCGCCGACGCCACCCTTCCCCGCCTCGCCGACTTCCGCCGCATCGTCATCAAGGTCGGCTCATCGCTGCTCGTCGATGCGGACGGCGTGCGGCGCGCCTGGCTCGATGCGCTAGCCGCGGACATCGGTGCCCTGCAGGCGCGCGGCGCGGAGGTGATGGTCGTCTCCTCCGGCGCGATCGCGCTGGGCCGGCGCGTGCTCGGCCTGCCGGGCGGCGGGCTCAAGCTGGAGGATAGCCAGGCCGCCGCCGCGGTCGGCCAGATCGCGCTGGCCCGCACCTGGGCCGAGGCGCTCGGCGCCGTCGGGCTGACGGCGGGCCAGATTCTCGTCACCTTCAGCGATACGGAGGAGCGCCGCCGCTACCTCAACGCGCGCGCGACGATCGCGCGGCTGCTGGCGATGAAGGCGGTGCCTGTCCTCAACGAGAACGACAGCGTCGCCACGGCCGAGATCCGCTTCGGCGACAACGACCGGCTTGCCGCGCGTATCGCCACGATGGCCTCGGCCGACCTGCTGATCCTGCTCTCCGACGTGGCCGGGCTCTACACGGCGCCGCCGGCGCTCGATCCCGCCGCGACCCTGCTGCCCGTCGTGCCGCGCATCACCGCCGAGATCGAGGCGATGGCCGGCGGCGCGGCGTCGATCCTCTCGCGCGGCGGCATGCGCACCAAGATCGAGGCCGGCAAGATCGCGACGACGGGCGGCGCCACGATGCTGATCGCGGATGGCCGCGTCGCGCATCCCGTGGCCCGGCTCGTCGACGGCGGCCCCTGCACCTGGTTCCTGTCGCCCTCGAACCCGGTGACCGCGCGAAAAAAATGGATCGCCGGCCAGGTCGAGCCGCGCGGCACGCTCCATGTCGACGCGGGCGCCGCGCGCGCGATCCGGGGCGGCAGCTCGCTGCTGCCGGCCGGGGTGCGGCAGATCGAGGGCACCTTCAAGCGCGGCGATTGCGTGCTGATCCGTACCGACACCGGCGAGATCGGCCGCGGGCTGGTCGCCTATTCGGCCGACAAGGCGGCGCTGATCATCGGGCGCCGCTCGGCCGAGATCGAGCAGGTGCTCGGCGCCCCCGGCCGCGCCGAGCTGATCCACCGCGACGACATGGTGCTGGCGGGCGATTGAAAGCCTCCCCCTTTGGCGAGAGACGGCGCTTCGCGCTTGACCTCGGCAGCCGGGCGCGGCGCGGTGCCTTCGGCCGAAGGAGCCGGGAGGACCAGCGATGAAACTCGAAGGCGGATGCTTCTGCGGGGCGGTGCGCTACAGCGCGGAGGGCGAGCCGGCATTCAAGGGGCAGTGCCATTGCCGCCAGTGCCAGTATTTCGCCGGTGGCAGCCCGAACCTCTTCATCGCGATGCCGGCCGCCGGCTTCGGCTACACGAAGGGGACGCCGAGCGCGTTCGCGCGCAGCGACGCGCCGGTGTTCACCGCGAAACGCGAGTTCTGCCCGACATGCGGGGTGCAGCTCGTGACCAAGGCCGAGCCGATGCCGGACGTGGTCTTTCTGAAGGTCGGCACGCTCGACGATCCGGCCGCCTTCGGCGGCTCCCAGGTCGCGATCTTCACGTGCGACCAGCAAGCGTTCCATCACGTGGCGGACGGCGTTCCGTCCTTCGACAAGATGCCGCCCATGTGAGTGGTGGCGGTGCCGGGAATCTGGCCCGGCACCGCCAGCGCGCCGCTCAGCGGCAGACGCGACGGGCGCCGAAGGCGGTCCAGCGCGTGAAGCAGGCGCGGTGAAGGACGGGATAGACCGGGACCACGGTGCGGACGACATAGCCGCCGCTGCGGATGCAGCCGCCGTAGGGGCCGCGGTGGAAGCCGAAGCCGCAGCCACCGCCGACGAGCACGATGTGCGGGGCGACGGCCGGCTCGAGGACGACGAGCGGACGGGCGTCGGCGCCGGCGGTGCCGAGGCCGAGCGACAGGGTGGCGGCGGCAGCGGCCGCGAGGATCAGGTTGCGCATGGGGTACCTCGAGAGCTTGTGAACGACACCATCGTCGCCACGTGGGAAATATACCCACGCGATCTGAACGCTCGCTGAATGGTCGATCAATCGCCCGTGATTCAGTCTTCGGGCCGGCCGCGCATCCGCTTGGTCTCGCCGCGCTTGGTCTTGGCGTCGGTGCGCCGTCGCTTGGCGGCCAGGGTCGGCCGCGTCTTCACCCGGAACTTCGGGCGCTCCGCCGCCTCGGTCAGCAGCGCGATGAGGCGGGCGCGGGCATCGGCCTTGTTGCGATCCTGGCTGCGGTATTGCTGCGCGAAGAGGATGAGCACGCCGTCGGCCGTGAGCCGGCTGCCGGCAAGCCTCGCGAGACGGCGCTTGGTCGCTTCGTCGAGGCCCGGCGACGCGGCGACGTCGAAGCGCAGATGCACCGCGCTTTCGACCTTGTTGACGTTCTGGCCGCCCGGGCCGCTGGCGCGCGCGAAGGCGTAGAGGATCTCGCTCTCGTCGATCGCGGCGTGTGGCGCGATCGTGATCGTCGTGCTCACCGCGGCGGCTGCCAGGGCAGCGCGATGCGGAAGCAGGCGCCCGGCCAGTCCTCGCTGTCGCGCAGCGCGATGTTGCCGCCGTGCGCCCGCACGAGGTCGGCCACGATGGCGAGGCCGAGGCCGGTGCCGCCGGGCCGGGTCGAGTTCTGGAAGGCGGAAAAGATCTTCGGCCGCATCATGACCGGGATGCCGGGGCCGGTGTCGGCGACCTCGATGATGGTCATCGAGCTCTCGCGCCAGGCGCGGACGACGACCATCGGCAGCCGGCCCTCCGACGCGCCGGCGCGCTCGACCGCCTCGACGCCGTTGCGGATGAGGTTGAGCAGCACGCGGAACAGCTGCTCGGCGTCGGCGGAGAGCTCGAAATTGCTCGGCACCTCGTTCTCGACGCGCACCGGCGAATGGGCGACAGGCGCCACGGTCTCCGCCGCCTCGGTGACGATCCCGCGCAGCGCGAGCACGCGTGGCCGCGGCGGTTCGTCGGCGGCGCGGCCGTAGGTGAGCGTCGCCTGGCAGAAGCGGATCGCGCGATCGAGCGTCGCGACGAGCTTCGGCGCGAGGCGCTGCGCCAGCGGATCGGTGACGTTGGCGAGGCGGTCGGTGAGGATCTGCGCGGCCGACAGCATGTTGCGCATGTCGTGGTTTATCTTGGCCACCGCGAGCCCGAGATTGGCGAGATTCTTCTTTTGCGAGATCTCGAGCGCGAGCGCCTCCTGCATCACGGCGAGCGCACGCTCGGCCTGGCCGATCTCGTGCGGCGCGGCGGAGGGCTGGATGATCCGCGAGCGATCGCCGGGATCGGCGCCGAACTCGACGATGCTGTCGGTGAGCCGCCGCACGGGCGCGAGGATCATCCGGTGCATCGCCAGGGCGGCCAGCGTCGCCACGATGACCGAGACGATCAGCGAGTAGATCAGCAGACGCCGCGAGAACATCACGATGGCGCGCTTCAGCGGCGCCTCGTCCATCGTCACCTCGATGAGATCGCCACGACCCGGCGCAGCGCTCAGGAAGGTGAGGACGCGCCCTGGCGGCGAGACGACACTGCGATAGACGGCGCCGAGCAGGCTCGGCCAATCGCTCGCGCGCAGATCGTCGACCTCGTCGATCCTGCTCGGCAGATCGCCGGCTGCGAGAATCCGCCGCGTGCCGCCCTGGTCGAGCACGATGAGCCGCGCTTCGACGTTCTTGAGAAGCTCGCGCGAGAAGTCCTCGGACAGCAGCTTATCGGGAGCGTTCTCGAAGACCCATGCGGCCGTCGCCGCCCCGGCCACGCGGTGACGCACCCAATTGTATCGCATGTTGGCGATGGCCGGGACGTAGATCATCACCTCGGCGATCATGACGAAGGCGGCGATGAGCCCGATCAGCCGGCCGGCCAGGCCGAAGCGTGGCAAGCGCCGTCTCGAAGGCGGCGCATGCTCCGTCGTCAAGGTTGCTACGTCACGCATGCCCAGGTCCCGGCCGTCTCGTCAGCTCTAACGATACTAGACCCAGTTTTGGCTAGTATCGAGGCAAGACCGGCGCACAAGGCACAATGCCGAATCCGTCAATCCGCTGGCGGTCATCGAACGAGATGTGCGGATGACGCCTGTAGAGGGGGGCCGGCAAGCGCCAGACCACCATGCCGCGCAGGGCCGGCACGCTTCCGTCTTGCGGCACAATGACGAGGCCGGGCGCATCGGCGCGCGCGCAAAACGCGTCGATCGCGTCTTGCGTGATGTGGATCCGGTCGTCGTCGGCAGCAGGCTTCCAAGGCGTCATCACGCTGCGTGGCTGGAGCCCGAGCGCCACGAGACCGCCCGCGCGTTCTTCCCAGAGGGAGGCGAGCGGGTGCGAAAAGACGATACTGACACCCTGTTGCGGCGAGAAATATTGCGGGCGCCCCAGCGCGAACCACGCGTCCACCTCGTCGTCGAGCCAGAGGACGTCGGGCTTGCGCCCCTTGGCAAGCGCGGCGAAGCCGGGCGGCGACCTCGGGCTCTCGAGGTAGGCGTGCGCGGTGTCCCGCTGGTCCCAGAGGCGAAGATCGAGCCCGACGAGCAGCAGACAGGCCACGACGAGGATCGGCACCCAGGAGGAGCGGTCAAACAGCGAGGCCGGCGCTACCAACGCCACGGCGACCAGTGCGAGCAGGGGGAGGCTCTGCAGGTCGTTGTGGAGCGGGGTGAGCAGCGAGATCGTCTGGTCGGACGGCAGCTGACGCAGGTAATCGAGGTAGCCGAGCACCGGACCGCTCGCCCACCAAACGGCGGCGACCGCGACGAGGACAAGAGCGGCCGTGGCGTGCCGGGCGTCGAGCCGCAGGCGCGCGCCGAGGGTGCCGTAGTCCAGCAATACGGCGAAGCCGACGCTCGCCAGCACCAACGCCGGCAGCGGCTGGAAGAGCCAGGCGAGAAGCAGCGCGGCGAGCGTGATGCGGCCGCGTGGGCCGCCGGCCCATAGAGCCGAGATGCAGGCCGCCAGCGCGCAGCCGCCGAGCACGGCGATCAGCCACACCGCACGCCAGACCTGCGCCTGGATGACGAGCAACAACGGCAAGATGGACGTCGCGGCGGCGACGGCGAGACCGAGGGCGGCGACGACCGGCACCGCGAGCAGGAGGCGGCGCTGCGCCGGCGCCGCGCGATGGGCCGCGACGACGATCGTGCCGACCTGGGCGAGCAGGGGGCTGAACGAATCGCTCGTCCAGAGTGCCGGAAAGAGGAACGGGCTGCGCGTGCGCAGCACGTCCAGCCATGCAGGATCGGGGCGCGTGACGAGGCGATCGAGCAGCGGCGCGCCGGCGAGGCCTGCGACGAGCGCCGCGACGCCAAGCGCCGCAGCCGCGGCCAGCGCGCCGATGCGGTAAGGCCGCGGCAACTTCGCCAGGAGCACGAGAGCGGCGACGCCGACGCCCGCCTCGGCCATGATCGGATGCACGAGCACCGCGACGGCGAGCGTTAGCCCGGCCAGCGTCCAGCGCCCGGCGAGCAGCGCCGCGAGGCCGGCCATGACGGCGGCCTCCGCGAAGGGGCGCGGCGTGGCCGAGGTCTCGGCGATGCCGAAGGGAAACCCGTGATCCCCGTAGCCCGTCGGCAGCACGGCGACGACGGCGACCATCGCCCAGGCGACGCGCGGGGGGGCAAGCCGGTACGCCAGCGCCGCGAGCGCGACGAACCAGGCCGCGCTCCCGAGCGCGGACGCCAGCAGGGCCGCCTGCGATGCGCCCAAGGCGGCGACGAGCGGACGATAGAGCGAGGGGAACAGGCTGAAATGCATCTGCCCGTCGAGTACGACCACCGGATCGCGGCCGAGACCTGCCGGATCGAGATCGGCGAGCGCGCGCACCGCATAGATCGTCGCATCGCCGACGAGGCCGGCATAGGGGTGGCAGAGCGCGAAGAGCGCCGCCACCAACGCGATCGTGAGGGGCGGAACGGCGCGCGCGAGGCTCTGCGACCGCGCCGGCGGCGAGGCCGCGGCGGCCGCCAGCATCATCGTCGCGCGGCGCCCGGCCGGGCGAACAGAACCGCCCGCCGCGCCGCGAAATTGAAGACGAAGACGATCCCCGCCGTCGGCGCCTTGGAGATCGGCGCGGGGAGGCCCAGGAGGGCGCCGAAGGCGCAGATCAGCAGCACGTTGAGGGCGAGCCCTACCAGCCCGATCAGCACGAACAGGGTGAGCTCGCGCAGCTTCGAGCCCTGCCGGCGATCAGCGTAGACGAAACAGATGCTGGCGGCATAGGTCACGACCATCCCCAGCGAGAAGCTGATCGCGGCCGCAGCCGCCGCAGGCACGCCGCGACCGACGAGGAGCGTGAGCACCGACCAGTCGACGGCAAGCGCCGCGGCACTCGCCAAGCCGTAGAGGACGAGATCGCGCCAAACCTGGGCGCGCGCCGCCAGCGCCGCGCCGAGCGCCAGCCGGGGCGCCGCTACGACCTCGACCGCTGCACTCACGCAGCGACCCGCTTCGGCACCAGGCGCTCGCTTGCCAAGGCTTCGCGTGCACCGGAGAGGCCGGCCTCGCCGTACTCGGCGTCCTCGTTGACCTGCCAAGTGTCGTAGAGCTTCTCGCCAGCGACGATGTTGGCCGCGGTCAACATGCCGGTCATCATCGCGTGGTCCTGGTTGTTGTACTTGTGCATGCCGTTGCGCCCGACGAGATGCAGGCTCGGGAAGCGCAGGTCGATCTCGCGGCGGATGACGGCGACGTTCTCGGCATAGGTCTCGTCGTAGACGGGATAGGCCTTGGCCTGGCGCACCACGCAGGCGTCGTACACGTCCTCGGGCGCCATCAGCCCGATCTTGGCGATCTCCCGCTTGCCGAGCGCGACGAGCTCCTCGTCGGCGGCGTTCCACACGCCGTCGCCCTCGAAGCAGAAATATTCGAGCCCGAGGCACGTCGAGACACCATCCGGGATCATGTCCGGCGACCACGAGCGGAAATTCTGCACGCGACCGACCTTCACCGACGGATCGTGGATGTAGACCCAGTTGTCGGGCAGCTCCTTCTGCGGCTTGCCGATGAGGACCACGGTGAGAAAGTCGCGGTACTTCAGCGAGCGCGCGTGGAACAGCGAGAGCGGCTTCGGCGACAGGCGCGCGGCGAGCTCCTGGATCGGCGCGGACGAGACCACATCGTGCGCCTTGAAGGTCTTCGGCGCACCCGTCGCATCGAGCGTGGTCACGGTCCAGATCCGGCTCGCCTCGTCGTAGACGAGGCTCTCGAGGCGCGTGCCCATGTCGAGCGTGCCGCCCATCGCCTTCAGCTTCTCGGCCGCCGCCTCCCACATCATGCCGGGCCCGCGACGCGGATAGCGGAAGCTCTCGATCAGGCTCTTGGCGCCGCCTTCGCCGACCGTCTTGCCCTTGAGCTTCAGCGAGCGGCGCAGGCCGTCGATGACGGCGGCGGACAGGCTCAGGCCCTTGATGCGCTGCGCCGCCCAGTCGGCAGAGATCTCGTCGCAGGTCATGCCCCACACCTTCTCGGTGTAGGTCTTGAAGAAGATGGAGAAGAGCCGCTCCCCGAACTGGTTGCGGACCCAACCGTGGAAGGTCTTCGGGCGGCGGATCGGGAACATCCGCGCGACGCCATAGGACGCAACGCAGGCGACGCTCTCGAAGATGCCGAGATTGCGCAGCGCCTCGAAGGCCTTCAACGGATAGGCGTAGAACTTGCCCTTGTAATAGATGCGCGACAGGCGCGGCCGGTCGATGAAATCGTCGGGCAGGATCTCGTTCCAGAGGTCGACGACCTCCTTGGACTTCGAGAAGAAACGGTGGCCGCCGATATCGAACAGGAAGCCCTTGTAATCGACCGTCCGGCTGATGCCGCCGACGTAGGTCGGATCCTGCTCGATGACGTGGACGCTCCTGCCGGCCTTGGCGAGCTGGTAGGCCGTGGTGAGACCGGCTGGGCCCGCGCCGATGACGAAGGCGTCGTAGATTTTCACCGATCTCTCCCGCAGGCCCGCTCGTCCCGCGAGAACATCAGGGAATGGTTAAGGCCGCCCTACCGGCTGGCCCGGGACCCGTGCATGCGTCGCTTCAAACGACCATGTCGCGGATCGTCTGAGGCGTGGGCTCGGTCGTCGCAAAGGAAGGTCGCGCGAAGAGTCCTTTGGCATAGGTCGCGAGCTCGGGATGCTCGGCACGCCAGTCCTTCTCGGGGAAGCGCACCGCGAGATAGCCGAGAGCGCACCCGGCGGCGATATCGGCGAGGCCGAACGCATCGCCGATCGCGAAGCGCCGCCCTGCACAGCGCGTCGCGAGCGCGGCGACGCCCCCGTCGATCTTGCGCCGCTGCCGCGCCAGCCACGGGGCACTCGGCCGGTGCCGTTGCCGCTCGAAGAAGATGAGCACCGTCGCATCGCAGATACCGTCGGCGATGACCTCGATCCGCCGCGCCTCCAGGATGGCATCAGCGTCCACGGGAAGCAGCGACGGACGCGGATGGCGCACTTCCAGCCATTCCAGGATGAAGCGCGACTCGTACACAGGCTCCTCGTCCTCGGGAATGAGCACCGGCAGCTTCTCGAGCGGGTTGTAGGTCGGCAAACTTGTGTCGCCATCCCACGGCACCTCGGTCGTCAGCTCGAAGGGGATGTCCTTTTCGGCGAGCGCGATGCGCACCTTTCGCGCATACGGCGACGGCTTGGCGCTGATCAGCCGCATCACGGCGTCATGTCCCTTCAGCCCTGCGGTTCCGATAGGCCTGCAAATGGCAATAGGCCATGACCAGCAGCGGCGTCGGCACGCCGAGCGCTTCGGCGCGGCGGATCATGTCGCCCTGAAGGTGCTCGCACTCGATCTCGGCGCCGCCTTCGATGTCGCGCAGCATCGACGCCGTGAACGGCGAGCCCGCCGACGTGAGCAGGCCCGTCGTCAGCGTATGCGCCTGCGGGCGCACGGGCACGCCCGCCGCCGCCGCGACCGCCTCGCATTCGGCGATCATCTCGCGCGACAGCGCCAAGCCGTCGCGGGCGGCGACGATGGCGCCGATCGGCGCGCGCATCGCGCCCGTGAGGGCCGAGGCGGCGGTGATGAGGGCGAACTTCTCCCACATCACCTGCATGACGTTGTCGCTCGGCACGCTCTTGAAGCCGGCACCGGCGAAGGCGGATGCGATCGCGTCGCAGCGTGCGCTCCTGCCGCCGGCGCGCTCGCCGAAAGTCAGCGAGTCGAGCTTGGCGAAATGGCGGATCGTGCCGTCCTTCGCCAGCGTGACCGAGATATGCGCGGCGCCGCTGATCACCCGCCCGGCCCCGAACGCCGCATCGAGCGTCTCGAGATGCGCCAGGCCGTTGAGCAGCGGCAGGACGGTGGTGTCGGGTCCGACGGCGGGACGCACCGCCTCGATCGCGTCGGCCAGATCGTAGGCCTTGCAGCCGAGGATCACGAGATCGAAGGGGTCCGCGAGTGTGTCGCGGGTGACGGTCTTGGCCTTCACCGTCACGTCGCCGTTTGGGCTCGCGATGGCGAGCTCCTTTGCGGCGAGGATCGCCGCGCGGGCCGGCCGCACCAGGAAGGTGACGTCGCGCCCAGCCGCGGCCAGCCTGCCGCCATAATAACCGCCGATCGCCCCGGCGCCGAGGATGAGGATGCGCATACCTCGCGTCTTAGCCGCAGGGCGGGACGGCGTCGAGCCACTGGAGGGCGTCCACGATCTGGGCTAGCCTCGCGCCAGCCTCGGAGGTGCGCCATGTCCGATCTCTCCGTCTCCCACGCCCGCCCCGCCGCTGCGCGCCTGTCTCGCGCGGCCCTGCTCTATGCCGCCGTCGGCGCGGCCGGCCTGGGCGGCTTCGTCGCCGGGCGCTGGGCCGGGCGCTGGGCCGGATCGGGGAGCGAGGGGATGGAATGGCAGCTCGTCTTCCTGCTGCGCTTCATGGCCTTGGTGAAGGGCGCGATGGTGCTTGGCGCGCTCGGCCTCACGCAATGGCGCTTGCGCCGCCCGGCCTCCGACCGGCTCGCGCTCGGCTACGGCGTGGCGCTCGCGGCGATGGCGTTGGCGCCGGGGTTGATCTGGTCGCTCGACGCGATCGCACTGGGCGCGGCGTGCTTCCATGCGGGCCTGCTGGTGTTCTTCGTGCTCGCCTGGCGCGACGACGCGGTCGCCCTGCCGACGCGGCGCGCATGAGATTCAACCTCGCGGGTTTCCCCCTGCCGCCCCTGGGTTGCTTCGCTGCGCTCGCAATGCCGGCGCGGGCCAGCTGAGTGGACGCCCCGGTCACCCACCGCCTGTCGGCCAAGACGCGCCGGCGCCAATGGATCATGATCGCGCTGCTTGTCGCGGCCGGCGTGGTCAATTACGTCGACCGCTCGACGCTGGCCGTCGCCAACCACACGATCGCCGACGAGATGCATTTCGCGCCCTGGCAGATGGGCGCGCTGCTGTCCGCCTTCGCCTGGGCCTACGCCGTCTTCCAGCTGCCGATCGGCGCGATCACCGACCGCATCGGCCCGCACATCATGCTGACCGCCGGCATGGTGTTCTGGTCGATCGCGCAGATGATCTCCGGCACGGTGCAGAGCTTCAACCAGTTCCTGTTTGCCCGCGCGGGCCTGGGCGCCGGCGAGTCGCCGATGTTCACCGCCGGCGCGCGTGCCTCGGTGAACTGGTTCCCGATCAAGGACCGCGGCGTGCCGCTGGGGCTGTTCAACGCCGCCTCCTCGCTCGGGCCGGCGATCGCGCCGCCGCTGCTCACCGCGATCATGCTGGCCTTCGGCTGGCGCACGATGTTCATCGTGATGGGCGCGCTCGGGCTCGTCGTCGCCGCCGCGTGGTGGGCCTTCTACCGCGATCCCGAGCAGGCGGACGTGCCGCAGGCCGACATCGACGCGATCCACGCCGGCGACATGGAAAGCACCGCCGTCGCCGGCCCCAAGCTATGGGGCGAGCTGTTCGCCATCCCTACCACCTGGGCGATGATGGTCGGCCTGTTCGGGCTGGTCTACGTCTCCTGGCTCTACGTCGCCTGGCTGCCCGACTACCTCGAGCGCGTCCGCCAGGTCTCGACGGCGCAGACCGGCATCCTGGCCGCGCTGCCGCAATTCGCCGGCTTCTTCGGCGGTGTCGGCGGCGGCTACCTGTCGGACTGGCTGGCGCGGCGCGACATCGACCCGATCGACTCGCGCAAATGGCCGACCGCCATCGGCTTGGCGATCGCCGGCGCTCTCACCGCCGTGGCCCCGTTCATCGCCGACACCTCCATCTCGCTCGCCGTGATGTCGGCCGCGATGTTCTTCGCCTACGGCGCCGGCTCCTGCTCCTGGGCGCTCGGCGCCACGTTGACCCCGCCGCATCTCGTCGCGACGCTCGAGGCCGTGCAGAACGTCGGCGGGTCGATCGGCGGCGGTCTGGCGCCGCTGGTGACGGGGATCATCGTCGGGCGGACGGGGTCGTTCGATCTGGCCTTCGTGGTGGCGGCGGTCGCGTCGCTGGTGGGGGCGGCGGGGTATGCGTTTGTGAAGAACGCGGCTTACACGAAACTCGGCTCGACCAGCTAGAACTAGCCGGCCGCCCTCAAACCACGATGCCCTCGGACGCCGCTAGCTTGCGCAGGTCCACCTTCGGCCGCGCGCCGATGTGCTGGATGATCTCCGCCGCCGCCAAGCTGCCCAACCTCGCGCACGTCGCGTGGTCGAGCCCACGGACCAACCCGGTGACGAAGCCTGCCGCAAACAGGTCGCCCGCCCCCGTCGTGTCGACGAGCTTGTCGATCGGCGCGGCCGGCACGCCCTGGCGGCCCTCCGGCGAGACGACGACGCAGCCGTGCGCGCCGCGCGTCACGGCAGCGAGGATGCCTTCATTGCCGAGCTGCGTGATCGCCGCGTCGAAATCGGGCTCCTCGTAGAGGCTCGCCAGCTCGGATTCGTTGGCGAACAGGATGTCGACTTTCCCGGAGCGGATGAGGTCCAGGAACTCGGCGCGGTAGCGGCCGACGCAGAACGCGTCGGACAGGCTCAGCGCGACGCGGCCCTCGCCGGCATGCGCGATCTCGGCCGCCTTGACGAACGCCTTCTTGGCGTGCGGCGGATCCCACAGGTAGCCCTCGAGATAGACGTATTTCGAGGCGGCCACGGTCGCGGGATCGACGTCGGCCTCGGAGAGATCCTGGCAGGCGCCGAGGAAGGTATTCATGGTGCGATCGCCGTCCGGTGTCACCATGATGAGGCAGCGCGCGGTGGTCGGCCCGTCGGTCGCATGCGCGACTGGGAAGGCGACGCCGGCGCGCTCGATGTCGGCCTTGAAGAGGGCGCCCAGCTCGTCGTCGCGGACCTTGCCGAGGAAGCAAGCCGTGCAGCCGAAGTTCGCCGCGCCGATCACGGTATTGGCGGCCGAGCCGCCCGACACGGTCTGCGTGTCGCCCATCGCGGCGTAGAGCGTCTCCGCCGGCGCCTCGTCGATCAGCGTCATCGCGCCCTTGGTGAGCTTGTGGGTGGCGATGAAGTCCGCCGGCGTCTGCGCGATCACGTCGACGATGGCGTTGCCGAGGGCGAGGATGTCGGTGCGGGTCGACGGCATGAGCGGGGTCCCGAGGAGGAAGGTGCGCGCCTATGCCACCCGGCGTCGGCTTGGGTCAAGGATGGGGTCAAGGAGCGCGGCCGCTCGGCCGCGCGCACAAAAAAAGGCGACGGCTGGCGCCGACGCCTTCGAAGACGATCAAAGCAAGGGTGGTGGCTTCAGCGACGGGTGCGCTTGATCCGGACCGGGACGAGCTGCGCCTGGCGTCGCTCGGCCATCACCATGGAAGCGGCCGCACCGAACACGACGCAGAAGGCGATTATGGCCCACATCATCTGTTGCATCCCAGGTCCCCCGCTCGCGCAGTCGCTCACTTCTTTCGGCGGAACGCCAAGTTCCCCACCCGGTTCCGCCGACCGAAGCAGTCTGGGATCATAACCCGTCGAACAGCGCTGTCGAGAGGTAGCGTTCGGCAAACGACGGTATGATCAATACAATCGTCTTTCCCTCGAATTCCGGCCGGAGCCCGACCTCGATCGCCGCGGCGAGCGCGGCGCCGGACGAGATGCCGCCCGGGATGCCCTCCAGCTTGGCGAGCAGACGCGCATGCTCGAAGGAGGCTTGGTTCCCGACGGTGATGATCTCGTCGATGATCTCGGTGTCGAGGATCGGCGGCACGAAGCCGGCGCCGAGGCCCTGGATCTTGTGCAGGCCGGGCTTGCCGCCCGACAGGACCGGCGAATCCTCGGGCTCGACCGCGATGATCTTCAAGCCCGGCCGGCGCGGCTTCAGCACCTCGCCGACGCCGGTGATCGTGCCGCCGGTGCCGACGCCGGCGATGAAGGCGTCGATCTCGCCATGCGTGTCGTTCCAGATCTCCTCAGCCGTGGTGCGGCGGTGGATATCGGGGTTGGCCGGGTTCTCGAACTGCTGCGGCATCACCGAATCGGGCGTCGACTCGATCATCTCGTTCGCCTTGGCGATCGCGCCCTTCATGCCCTGCGGCGCCGGCGTCAGCACGAGCTCGGCGCCGAGCAGCTGCAGCATCTTGCGCCGCTCGATCGACATGCTCTCCGGCATCACGAGGATCAGCTTGTAGCCGCGCGCGGCGGCAACGAAGGCGAGCGCGATGCCGGTGTTGCCGGAGGTCGGCTCGACGAGTGTGGTCTTGCCGGGGGTGATCTTGCCGGCCTGCTCCATCGCCTCGATCATCGCGACGCCGATGCGATCCTTGACGCTCGCGATCGGGTTGAAGAACTCGAGCTTGGCGACGAGGTGCGCCTTGACGCCCTTGGCCTTGGCGATCTTGTCGAGGCGCACCATCGGCGTGTCGCCGATCGTGTCGACGATCGAGGAATAGATACGGCCGCGCCCGGGCGGGCGCTGGGTGGTGTCGGTCTGCGTCATGGTCGTTCTCCCGTGCGGCGCGGTCTTTTCGGCGAATAGGTAATGTCGGCGGCCGCGTCGCAATGGCAACCCTGTCATAGGGTTGCGCCGGAGATAACGACACGGCGCCAGCGCCCTTGACCCAAGGTGCCGGCCGGCCCCACTTAGCCGCATGAGCGACGGCTTCCTTTCCGAAGATCCCGCCCCGAGCGAGGGCCTCGGCAAGCTGTTCGCCGACGCGCAGCCGGCCAAGGCCGCCGAGCCCTACCGCGTCCTCGCCCGCAAGTACCGGCCGTCCTCCTTCGAGGACCTCATCGGTCAAGAGGCGATGGTCCGCACGCTGTCGAACGCCTTCGAGCTCGACCGCATCCACCAGGCCTACATGCTCACCGGCGTGCGCGGGGTCGGCAAGACGACCACCGCCCGCATCCTGGCGCGCGCGTTCAACTACCAGACCGACACGATCACCAAGCCGACGATCCGCATGCCGGAGCTGGGGCAGCACTGCCAGGCGATCATCGAGAGCCGGCATGTCGACGTGATCGAGATGGACGCTGCGAGCCACACCGGCATCGACGACGTGCGCGAGATCATCGAGTCCGCCCGCTACCGCCCGGTGATGGCGCGGACGAAGATCTACATCATCGACGAGGTGCACATGCTCTCGAAGCAGGCCTTCAACGGCCTGCTGAAGACGCTCGAGGAGCCGCCGGACCACGTCAAGTTCCTGTTCGCGACGACGGAGATCGAGAAAGTGCCGGTGACGGTGCGTTCGCGCACCCAGCGCTTCGACCTGCGCCGCATCGAGCCGCAGGTGATGGTCGCGCATCTCGCCCGCATCTGCGCCAGGGAAGGCGTGCCGGTCGAGGACGAGGCGCTCGCCGTCATCGCCCGCGCCGCCGAGGGCTCGGTGCGCGACGCGCTCTCGCTGCTCGACCAGGCGATTGCGCTGGGCGCCGGCGCGGGCGGCGGCACGCTCGACGCGGCCTCGCTGCGGGCGATGCTCGGCCTCGCCGACCGGACCCGCGTGATCGACCTCTTCGAGCAGGCTATGAAGGGCGACATGGCGGCGGCGCTGACCACGCTGCGCGACCTGCACGATTCCGGTGGCGAGCCGGGGCAGATCCTCGTCGACCTCGCCGACTTCGTGCATTTCGTCACCCGGCTGAAGCTGGTGCCCGCGGCCGCCGACGACCCCGCCGCCTCGCCGGAAGAGCGGGTGCGCGGCAAGGTGTTCGCCGGCCGGCTGTCGATGGCGGTGCTGACGCGCGCCTGGCAGCTGCTGCTGAAAGGCGTGCAGGAGGTGAAGGATTCGCCGCGGCCGCTGGCCGCCGCCGACATGGTTGTGGTGCGCCTCGCCTATGCCGCCGACCTGCCGCCACCGGACGAGGTTTTGCGCCGGCTCACCCAGGGCGGCGCGCCGTCCGGCGCGGGCACGCCCCGCGTGCCATCGGGCGGATCAGGCGGCGCCCCGCGGGCGGCGCTCGCCGTCGCATCGAGCTCGCCGCGTCCCGCCATCGTCGCGCCGACGCCCGCCCCCGTTTCCGCGCCCGCCGTCAGGTTGCATCGGCTCGAGGATGTCGTCGCGCTCGCGGCGGAGAAGCGCGACATCCAGCTGAAGACCGCCTTGGAGCGCGACGTGCGGCTGGTCCGCTTCGAGGCGGGCTCGATCGAGTTCTCGCTGGTGCCAGGCGCCTCGCACGCCCTGCCACAGACCCTGATGCGCAAGCTTCAGGAATGGACCGGCGAGCGCTGGATGGTGGCGCTCTCGCGCGACCCCGGCGCGCCGAGCCTGAAGGAGCAGGCCGATGCGCGCGAAAAGGAGGCGCGCTCCGAGGTGGTGGCCGATCCCCTGGTGAAGAGCGTGCTCGACGCCTTCCCCGGCGCCCGCATCGTCGCGGTGCGCCGCCCCGACATGACGCCAGAGGCTATCCCCGACGCCGGCCTCGCAGTGACTGCCGAGCCGGTTGACGACGGCGGTGACGACGTCGGCTTCGAGGACATGATCTGGACCGAGGACGAGCTTTAGCCTCAAGTCATCGCGGGATGGACGACCCAGCCTGGTGTGATTGCACCACGATCCTGCGCATCTCCCGTATCCAATAGTCGTACTCGCTGATTGCGACGCATGACGCAGGCGTCGCCCTTCTGTAGAGGCTGGGCTTCGGCCTTCGGCCGCGCCATCCACGGAGCCCGTTTCTCGATGACCTCGCCCTTCGCTAAAGTCAGAAGCCTCGTCGCGATCGCTCTCGTCGCGCTCGGCCTCGCCGGTTGCGGCTACAATGCGATCCCGACGCTGCAGGAGCAGGCCAAGGGCAAGTGGGCGGAGGTGCAGAACCAATACCAGCGCCGCGCCGACCTGATCCCCAACCTCGTCTCCACCGTCCAGGGCTACGCCAAGCAGGAAAAGGACGTGCTCACCTCGGTGATTGAAGCGCGCGCCAAGGCGACGTCGGTCAACATCGACGCCTCGAAGATCACCGACCCCGAGAAGGTCAAGCAGTTCCAGGACGCGCAGGACAAGCTTTCCGGCGCGCTTGGCCGGCTCATCGCGGTCAGCGAGAATTATCCCGACCTGAAGTCCAACCAGAACTTCCTCGCCCTGCAGTCGCAGCTCGAGGGCACCGAGAATCGCATCGCCGTCGCACGAAAGGACTATGTCGACGCCGTCCAGGCCTACAACACCGAGCTGCGCACCTTCCCCGGCTCGCTGTGGCGGTCGATCGCCTACAAGGACGCGGAGCCGATGACGCCGTTCGAGGCCAAGGCCGGCAGCGACACGCCGCCGACCGTGAAGTTCTAGCCGGGCGAGGCCCATGCTCCCGCGTTGGCTCGCTGCGCTCTGCTTCACGCTGCTTGTCGCGGCTGTGCCGGCGCGCGCGGCGCCGGACTATCCCGCCTTCACCGGCCTCGTCGTCGACGACGCGCACGTGCTGTCGCAGGACGATCGCGCGGCGCTGACCCGCAAGCTCACGGACCTGCAGCAGAAGACCGGCGTGCAATTCGCCGTCGCCACGGTGCCGTCGCTCGGCGGCCTCGAGATCGAGCCTTATGCCAACGCGCTGTTCCGCAAATGGGGCATCGGTCAGAAGGGCACCAACAATGGCTTGCTGCTGATCCTCGCGCCGAACGAGCACAAGCTGCGCTTCGAGGTCGGCTACGGCCTCGAAGGCACGATGACGGATGCGCAGTCGAAGCTGATCCTGCACAACACGATGGTGCCGAAGCTCAAGGCGAACGATCCCGGCGGCGCGCTGAAGGCCGGCGTCGACGACGCGCTCGCGGTGCTGACGAGCAAGGACGCGGGCTTGCCGCAGGCTGCTGCGAGCGACGGCTCGCTGAGCGTCACGACCTTCCTCATGATCTTCCTCGCCATCGTGTTGCTCGTCGTCGTGATGTTCATCCTGATCGCGCGGGCCATCCGCCGTAGCGGTGGCAGCTGGACGACCTCGTCGGGCAACTCCGGCTGGCAGTCGGGCGCAGCTGGCGGCGGCTTCGTCAGCGGCAGCGATTCGTCGAGTAGTTCCGGCGGCGACAGCTTTTCTGGCGGTGGTGGCGGCGATTCCGGCGGCGGCGGCGCGTCGGACAGCTACTAGATCAGGATGAACGCTCAGAAGCTCAGACAAAGGTCTGCGTGCCGAAGCTTGCGAACTTCGGGTCGAGGGTGACAAGTGGCATTGCCTCGATCTGCGATTGCGCCGCCAACATCCGATCGAACGGGTCCTTATGCGGACTGGTGTAGAGCCCCGCGACGCGGCCGTGTTCGAGCGCGATCGGCAGAGGCTCGAAGCGCAGGCTCGTCATGACTTCGTCGAGGTTGGCAATGATGGACGCCGCCTCGGGCCATTTGCCGAGCCGCGACTTCGTCGCGAGTTCCCAAACGGTAGCCGCACTGACGAACACCTGCACATCCGGCCGACCGACGAGATCGCGGGCCGTCTTGGGACAGAGCCGACTGCCGACGACGAACCACACGAAGATATGGCTATCCAGCAGGACCTTCATCGTCACCCTCCCAAGCCGCCAATTCCTCGTCCGGCAACGGGTCGAAAAAGAAGGGCGGGGGCAGGTCGGGGAGCCTGCCCTTGAACGCGCCGAACTTCCGACGCGGCTGCTTTGCGACCAGAGCCAGTCTTACGACAGGCTCCTTGCCACGCGCGATGACGATTTCCTCGCCGGCCTCGGCCCGCGCGATCAATTGGGACAATTGGGTCTTGGCTTTATGGATGGTGACTGTCGTCATCCCAGCCTCCCTTAGCTAACGCAGCTTAGCTAACCTCATGGCGGGTGGGTGGTCAATCGAGCTTGCCCGCGCCGAACGCCGAACCTACCGTGCGAGCGCAACGCGAAAGGATACCCTCTTGAAAGACCTCATGGGCCTCATGAAGCAGGCGCAGGCCATGCAGACCAAGATGGCCGAGGCGCAGGCGGCGCTGGAGACGCTCGAGGTTCAAGGCCAGGCGGGCGGCGGCCTCGTCACCGTCACGCTCAGCGCCAAAGGCACCATGCGCGGGATCGCCATCGACGACAGCCTGGCGAAGAGCGACGAGAAGGAGATCCTGGAGGATCTGATCGTCACGGCGCACGAGGACGCGCGCAAGAAGGCCGAGAGCCTGGCCGAGGAGAAGATGCGCGACGTCACCGCCGGCCTGCCGCTGCCGCCGGGCATGAAGCTGCCGTTCTAGGATCTTTCCTTCATGGCCGAGCGCGTCGCCGGGCCCGAGATCGAGCGGCTGATCCAGCTGCTCGCAAAGCTGCCGGGGCTGGGACCCCGCTCGGCGCGGCGCGCGGCGCTGCACCTCATCCGCAAGCGCGAGGAACTGCTCGGCCCGCTGGCCGAAGCGATGGCGCGCGCGCACGAGAGCATCCGCACCTGCACGACCTGCGGCAACGTCGACACGCTCGACCCGTGCTCGATCTGCCGCGACCCGCGCCGCGACCCCGAGGTGCTCGTCGTCGTCGAGACGGTGGCCGACCTGTGGGCGCTGGAGCGTGCGGCGGCGATGCGCGCCCGCTACCACGTGCTCGGCGGCACTCTGTCGCCGCTCGACGGGGTCGGACCGGCCGAGCTCAACCTCGCCACGCTGCAGGAGCGCGTCGCCGACGGGGTCAAGGAGGTGATCCTCGCCGTCAACGCCACCGTCGACGGCCAGACGACCGCGCATTACGTCACCGACATGCTGGCGGGCCTCGACGTGCGCACGACGCGCCTGGCGCATGGCGTCCCCGTCGGCGGCGAGCTCGATTATCTCGACGAGGGCACGCTCTCGGCCGCAATGCGCAGCCGCACGGCGTTCTAGACGCGGGTGGGCAGCTGACGCGCCTCAGCCTCGGCGCGGCGCCATTCCTCGGGATCGAGGTCGATGGTCGCCGGGCCTTTGCGCGGGCCGGCGCCGGTGGGCGATATCCCCTTGAAGAAGCTTTTGCGCCTGATCCAGCCTGCGGCGCGGTCGCGCAACACCGGGACCGCCAGGGCGAGGCCGACAAGGTCGGACAGGAAGCCGGGCAGCAGCAGCGCCAGCGCGCCGACGGTCGCGAGCATCTCGTCGAGGAAATGGCCTTTGTCGCCCTCGTTCAGGAGACGGTCGTCGACCCTGGCGCGCAGCTTCATGAGGGCCGAGGTGCCGGCGCGGCGCAGCAGGATCAGGCCGAGCAGGCTCGACATCACGCCGAGCAGGATGGCGCGCGGCACGCCGACCGCCTCGGCCACCAGGCTGAACGCCACGATCTCCAGCGCTAGCCAGAGAAAGATCGCAAGCTTGATCGGCGACGTGATGCGCACGGAGGTCTCCGGGCGCTGGACCTTCCGCCCCGCGCCACCACATGCATAGATGTTTCGCCGGTCGGGATTTGCAATCCGGCCCAATCCCCGCGCAACCCGTCCCGCGCAAACCCCGGGAGCCTTATGCCACTCGATCCGCTGACGCTCGTGTTCGCCCTGGTCGCGATCGTCGTGATCTGGAAGCTCAGGTCGGTTCTCGGCGAGCGGACAGGAAACGAGCGGCAGCCGCCGCGCGACATTTTTCAAGGCAAGCCGCAAGCGGGCCCGTCAGGGCCCGAGGGCGGTGCCCCGAACGGCTTCGGCGATCGCAACGTCATCCGTCTGCCCGGCTCCACGCCGACGGCAGAACCCAGCGACCCGAACCGCTGGCACGATGTCGCGGCGCCTGGATCGCCGGTTTCCGCAGGTCTCGACGCGATCGCCGCCGCCGACCCGACGTTCTCGGCCGGCCCCTTCCTCGACGGCTCCAAGACCGCCTACGAGGCGATCGTCACCGCCTTCGCGTCGGGCGAGCGGAAGATGCTGCAGAGCCTGCTCGCGCGCGACGTGTACGAGGGCTTCAATTCCGCGATCGCATCGCGCGAGAAGCAGGGCCACAAGCTGACCACCACCTTCGTGTCGATGGACGAGGCGACGATCGAGGCGGCGGCGCTCGAGGGGCGCACGGCGCGGGTCTCGGTGCGCTTCCGCTCGAAGCAGATCAGCGCGACGCACGATGGCAGCGGCAAGCTCGTCGACGGAAGCCCCGATCGCGTCGTCGACATGGACGATGTCTGGACCTTCGCCCGCGAGGTGACCTCGCGCGATCCGAACTGGAAGCTCGTCGCGACGCAAGCCGGGCACTAGCCGGCGATGGCGTCGACGCTCGCCACGCTCGCCCTCGCCGCGGCGGCCGCCACCGCGCCGCCGCAGGCTGACACCATCCCCGTCGCGGCGCTGCCCGGCTGGGCCGCGGGCGATCCGCGGTTGGCTCTCCGTGCTTTCCGGGCCTCCTGCCCAGGCGGCGCGCACGCCGTCCGCGCCGCACTGGCGCCGCCGGCCGCGCTGAAGGCGGCCTGCGCTGCCGCGGGCCGGCTCGGCGCCGCGCCCAATGTCGCGCGGGTGAAAAGCTTCTTCGAGACGCGGTTCAAGGTGCATCGGGTGCCGGGGGACGCCTTCTTCACCGGCTATTACGAACCGGTCGTCGAGGCCTCGCTCAAGCGCACCAAGGAATTCGCGACGCCGCTCTACAGCCCCCCGCCGCATGCTGGCTCGGCCGATCATCCGATGCCCGACCGGGCGGCCATTATGGCCGGCGCGCTGACGCAGGCGCCGCTCGTCTACCTACGCGAGCCGGTCGAGGCCTTCTTCATCCAGGTCCAGGGTTCGGCGCGGCTGCGACTGCCCGGCGGGCGCCTGCGGCGTCTGGTTTTCGCCGGGCGCAACGGCTATTCCTATACGTCGATCGGTAAGCTTCTGGTCGATCGGCTGCATGTGCCGCCGGCGGATATGGGCATGACCCAGCTGAAGGCCTGGATTCGCGACAACGGCCAGGGCCTCGACGAGGCGGGCGGCAAGCTGATGGCCGAGAACCGCTCCTACATCTTCTTCCGCTTCGACGATTCGCTGCCGCCGACGGCCGGCCCGATCGGTGGCGCCGGCATCAGTCTCACGCCGCGCGTCTCGCTGGCGGTCGACCGCACCCGCTGGCCCTACGGCCTGCCGTTCTACGTCGACGGCACGGTGCCCGCCGACGGCGCGCCGCCCGAGACGTTCCAAAAGCTGATGGTGGCGCAGGACACCGGCAGCGCAATCCTCGGCCCCGCGCGCGCCGACATCTTCTTCGGCAGCGGCCCCGAGGCCGCGGCCAGCGCCGGCGCGATGCGCGAGCACGGCACCCTCTACGTGCTGTGGCCGAAAGCGGGCCCGACCCGATGAAGGCGCCGTCGCGACCGTCGCGTCTGCGCAAGCTCAGCGACGACGAGATCGAGCTCTGGACCCAGGTCGCCGCAACTGTGACCCCGCGGCCAGATGCGACTCTGCCCGACCGGATGATGCTGCCGCCCCCAGCCGCGCCCGAGCCGCAGCCCCAGCCGCCCCCCCTCGTGATGGCGCCGCCGGGCGCCAAAGCCCCGGGGCCGGCGCCTTTCGCGCCGCTGGAGCGGACGCTCAAGCGCAAGCTCTCGCGCGGCCGCATGACGGCCGACGCTGCGCTCGACCTGCACGGATTCCGGCAGGAGGAAGCCTACGGCGCGCTGCATGCGTTCCTGTACCGTTCGCAGGGCGAAGGAGCACGCGTGGTGCTGGTCGTCACCGGCAAGGGAAGTCGCGGCGGCGATGTCTTCGGCAACGCGGGGGTCCTGCGGCGCGCGGTGCCGATGTGGCTCGCGCTGCCGGATTTCCGGCCGATCGTGATCGGCTTCGAGGAGGCGGGGCGCCCTCACGGCGGCGCCGGGGCGCTCTACGTCCGCCTCCGGCGTCGCACTGCGGCGCGCTGAGCCCCCCGGACATTCGGCCGCGTAACCTTTTGTCGTCTGCATCGTAACTAGGGACAAGGCGCGCGCGACGGTGCTGGCGCCCGTGGAAAACCATTCAACGGAGGACGATCGTGACCTCGAGACGCGAATTCATTGCGACGGCTGGCTTCGGACTCGGCGCCGCCGCTCTCGGCCTGGGCTTTCTGGGCAGCCAGTTCGCCGCTGCCGGCCCGACCGTGTCGAACCCGATGAACCTCAGCGACGACGACTGGCGCAAGAAGCTGACCCCGACGCAGTACCGTATCCTGCGCCATGAGGGGACGGAGCCGCCGTTCACAAGCCCGCTCAACGACGAGCATCGCAAGGGCGTTTTCGCCTGCGCCGGCTGCGGCACCAAGGCGTTCCGCTCCGAGACCAAGTTCGACAGCGGCACGGGCTGGCCGAGCTTCTACGAGCCGATGCCGAAGGCGGTCGGCGAGCGGACCGACAATTCGATGGGCATGGCCCGCACCGAGGTGCATTGCGCGACCTGCGGCGGCCATCTCGGCCACGTATTCGACGACGGGCCGCGCCCGACCGGCCTGCGCTACTGCATGAACGGCGCCGCCATGACCTTCGACGCGGCTTGAGGAGGATCCTATGAGCACCAATCGATCCACAAATGCCCTCGCCGCGACCGCGGCTCTGGCTCTGGCCGCCGCCGCCTTCTGGCCGCAGACGCGCGCTTCGGCCGAGGACATGAAGCTCGTGCCGGCGCCCCAGGTCGACGTGCCGGCCAGCACGGGCGGCAAGACCGCCACGGCCGTCGTCGCCGGCGGCTGCTTCTGGGGCGTCCAGGGCGTCTTCCAGCACGTCAAGGGCGTGAAGGACGCGGTCTCCGGCTACACCGGCGGCTCGAAGATGACCGCCAGCTATCCTGTCGTCTCGAGCGGCACCACCGGTCACGCCGAGTCCGTGCGGATCACCTACGATCCGAGCGAGATCAGCTACGGCAAGCTGCTGCAGATCTACTTCTCGGTCGTCACCGACCCGACCACGCTGAACGCCCAGGGCCCCGACGAGGGGACGCAGTACCGCTCCAACATCTTCCCGACGACGCCCGAGCAGGAGAAGGTCGCCAAGGACTACATCGCGCAGCTGCAGGCGGCGCATGTGTTCGACCGGCCGATCGTGACCAAGGTGACGTCGTTCAAGGCCTTCTACCCGGCCGAGGACTACCACCAGAATTACCTCAGCCTGCATCCGACCGACGGCTACATCGCCCAGAACGACATGCCCAAGGTCGAGGGACTGAAGACGCTGTTCCCGAAGGACTGGCAGCCGGGCCCGGTCCTGACCGCGACCAACTGAGACCCGTAAGGCCGGAGAGCCGACGCTCTTCGGCCGATCGGCTCCGTAACGACGACCGCGAACGTGGCGAAATGCAACGTCGAACCAACGAGGTTTCCATGCGCGTTGCTCTGGTCGGTCTCGCCCTCTGCTCGCTCACGGCAGGCGCCGCCAATGCGGCGTCGCGGCCTGTGGTGGTCGAGCTGTTCACCTCCGAGGGTTGCTCCTCCTGCCCGCCGGCCGACGCCTACCTGTCGACCCTCACCGGGCGCTCCGACGTTCTGCCGCTCGCTTTCCATGTCACCTATTGGAACTCGCTCGGCTGGCGCGACCCGTTCTCGAGCGACACGGCGACGAGCCGGCAGGCGATGTATGCCGCGCGCCTCGGCGGCGGCTCCTACACGCCCGAGATGGTCGTCGACGGGCGTCGCGGCATGGTCGGCTCCGACCGCGGCGAGGTCGCCTCGGCGATCGCCGAGGCACGAGGGGATGCGTCGGACGCGGTGCCGATCAAGGCGGGACGCTCGGGCCGCGGGATCACGGTCTCGCTCGGCGCCGGTGGCGGCAAGGGCCGCGTGATGCTGGTCGGGTTCGACCCGCTCCACACGACGCAGGTCGGGCGTGGCGAGAACAGCGGGCAGACGCTCGTCGAATCGAACATCGTGCGCTCGCTCGAAACGATCGGCAGCTACGATGGCGCGGCGGTCACGCTGTCGGCCGCGCGCGGCGCCGGCGCGGACGCGGCCGTCATCGTGCAAGGCTACGACGGCCGCATTCTCGGGGCGGCGCGGCTCTGAGGCCGCCCGGCTGATCGCGCCTGGGCGTCAGGTTACCGCGTGGAAGACCGTGAGGCCGAGCACGAGGAAGACCAGGAAGATCACGATGAAGATGTAGAAGAGGATGCGCGCGATGCCGCCTGCCGCCTCGGAGATACCCGAGAAGCCGAGACCACCGGCGATGACGGAGATCACGAAGAAGATCAGGGCCCATTTCAGCATAGCGATTGTCCTTAGGCGCGGGACGACAGGAGCGTCGATCCGGCGGATTTCAAATGCAAAGCTTGAGCGGAACGTTCCCGCTCCGATGGGCTAGGCCCAGGCGCGAAGCAGCGCCGCGAGCGCCAGGCCGGCGGCGAGGATCAGCCCGGCATCCCGGTTCGAGCGGAACAGCGTAAGGGCGCCACGCGGATCGTTTGCATTGAGACGAGCGACCTGCCAACCGAGATGCGCCGCGAAGCCCAGCACGCCGATCTGCGCGGCCGGGCTCGCCGCGACACCGCCCGCGACCAGAGCCGACTCGATGAGGATCACGGCAACGGCGTAGAGCAGGCCGACGGCGAGTTGCACATGCTCGCCGAACAGCCGCGCCGTCGACTTGATCCCGGCGGCGGGATCGTCGCGCGCGTCCTGCACGGCGTAGATCGTGTCGTAGCCGATCGTCCAGGCGATCGCCGCCGCGTAGACGAAGAACGCTGGCGGTGCGAGCGCCGCGAAGCGTGCGGCCCACCCGACCAGGCCGCCCCAGGCGAAGGCAAAACCGAGCACGAGCTGCGGCCACGAGGTCACCCGCTTCATGAACGGGTAGATCGCGACGATCGCCAGCGAGCCGATGCCGAGCAGGATCGTGAACAGGTTGAACTGGATGACGACGAGGAAACCGACGAGCGCCAGCGCGACCAGGAACACCTGCGCCGCCGGCACGCTCACCCGGCCCGACGCGACGGGCCGATGGCGGGTCCGCTCGACCTTCGCGTCGAGATCGCGGTCGACGATATCGTTGTAGGTCGAGCCCGAGCCGCGCATCACGATCGCGCCGACGAGGAACAGCGCCAGATGCCAGAGCCGCGGCGGCGCGTGCGCGACGAGGCTGGCGACGAGGCTCGACCACCAGCAGGGCAGCACCAGCAGCCAATAGCCGATCGGTCGGTCGAGCCGCGCGAGCTGCAAATAGGGGTGCCACGCCGACGGCGAGAGCCGGAACAGCCGCTGCTGCGCGACCGCGTCGGGCAAGGCTGAAGCGGGCGTCACGATGTGGCCGCTTCTCGAGACCCCCTTCTCCCCTTGCGGGAGAAGGTGCCGGCGAAGGAGGGGGCCTCTCCGGAAGAGGCTCGAACCGAGACGCGAGACCTCTTCTGCGAGGCCCCCTCATCCGCCCTTCGGGCACCTTCTACCGCAAGGGGAGAAGGCAGATCGCGCCCAGCTTGGAATATCACCAACGCCGTCGGCCGCCTCGAGACGCCGTTAGAGCGGACCGGCCGGCAGCTTCTGCGCCTCGGCGCCGATCGTCGGGTTGGCGGTGGCCTGCTTGCGTTGCTCGGCGGCCATCACGGCGATCTTGCAGGCCTGCGCGGCGAAGGTCTGGGACTTGGCGTCGGCGGCCTTCAGATTGTTGACCGTCTCGTCGGGGACGTTGCACCAGTTCTTGTTCGAGTCGAGATACTTGATGAGCGACCCCTCGGCGACGACGAGGCCCTTGAGGACGGGACACGACGCGACGGGATCGAGCTTGCCCTTCGAGGCCTTGGCCAGGACGTTGAGCTTGTCGATGAACACCTGGCGCTTCTGCGACAGGCCGCCGATGTCGGCGTTGCAATCGCCGGCCTTCGCGGCGCTGGCGGCTACCAGGCCAAGGGCGAGAACGGCGGCGCCTATGAGCGCGCGACCTGCGGAACGACCCAAAACCATGACATCAACCCCCACTATCCGAGCCGCCTCGCAGCCGATGTTGAAGCCAACGGCGCGGACGGCGAAATGCGTCGCGTGGGTCCGCCGGCGCATGTTAAGCCCCGCGCATGGCGTCCTACGACTTTTCGGCCCCTCGACTTTTCGTCGATGCCGCCCTGAGCGCGGGTCTCACGCACCCGCTCGATCGCGCCCAGCAAAACTACCTCAGCAACGTACTCAGGCTTTCTGAAGGCGAAGACGTGATCGTTTTCAACGGTCGCCACGGCGAATGGCGCGCCGAGCTGCGCACGCCGGGGCGCAAGCAGGCGGCGCTGGAACTCGTCGCGCTCGTGCGCGAGCAGACGCCCGCGGGCGACCTCGAGTACCTCTTCGCGCCGCTGAAGCACGCCCGCCTCGACTATATGGTGCAGAAAGCGGTCGAGATGGGCGCAAGCCGGCTGCGGCCGGTGACGACGCGCCGGACGCAGGTCGCGCGGGTCAACCTCGAGCGCATGCGCGCGAACGCGATCGAGGCGGCCGAGCAATGCGGCATCCTCTCGCTGCCGGAGATCGACGCCGTCGCGACGCTCGCGAGCGTCATCGCGGCGTGGCCGTCGGAGCGCACGCTCGTGTTCTGCGACGAGGATGCAGGACCGGGCGATCCGGTCGCCACGCTCACGGCGATTCGCGGGCCCATCGCCGTCCTGATCGGCCCCGAAGGCGGCTTCGACCCGACCGAACGCGAGGCGCTGCTCGCGCTGCCCGCCGTCGTTCGCGTCGCCCTCGGGCCGCGCATCCTGCGCGCCGATACCGCGGCCGTGGCGGCGTTGGCGCTCGTCCAGGCGCTCGCCGGCGACTGGCGCACCTAGGCCCCTCGGTTCGCCTCATCATTTCGTCTCATCACGCCGCCGTGGGGCGGACATGCTCTTGCCCGAATGTCTCGCCAGATTCGCGACACTGGCGAACACCAGAAAGGTCGCGATGACGTTCCCCCGGACTCCCGCTTCGACCCTCGCTCTGAGCGCTCTCGTGGCGGCCACTTTGGCCGGCTCGACGGCACGGGCGGGCGACTTCGTCGACGGGGCGCAGATCACGCCGGCGACCAATCGCTGCGCGCCCTTCGGGCCGGGCTTCGTCGATGTCGGCAACGGCGCCTGCATGCGCGCCGACAACCACGTCCATGTCGAGTTCGGGACGCGCCGCGCCGCGAACCCGAGCTGGGACGGCGGCTCCGCCTCGAGCGCCGAGCTGCGGTCCGAGGGCGTCGAGATCATGCCCGGCGTCGGCACGTCGCATCAGCTGCGCGTGCGCAACGGCCTGCAGACCTTCGATCATTATTGAGACTACGACCGGCCGACCTTGATCGGCCAGGCTTTTAGAAAACAGGTCTCAGTAGACGCAGTCGGTGAACGCCGGCTCGACGCTCTCGCGCCAGGGACCGCGGAAGCATTCGATCAGGCACTCGGCCTGCGACCGTCCTTCGACCACCTCATCCAGGCAATCGAGATATTTGGTCTCGTCGGCTCCCGATTCGTCGCGGCAGCCGCGGGCGACGAGTCCGGCGCGCGACATCTCCAGCACCGAGCGCGCGACATCGCGCAGCTTGTGCCGCCCGACCTTGGCCTCGAGACCAAGCCGCGGCGTGTCGGCGCGCAGCCCTTCGCGCTGCGCATCCGACCAGGGTCTGACGAGATCCCAAGCCGCATCGAGCGAGGCCGGCGCGTAGAGCAGGCCGGCGAACAAAGCCGGCAGCGCGCAGAGGAAGGGGATCGTGCCGGCGTCCGCGCCGCGCATCTCGAGGAAGGTCTTGAGCCGGACCTCGGGGAAGATCGTCGACAGGTGATTCGCCCAGTCCGACAGCGTCGCGCGCTCGCCCGGCACCGCGGGATGGCGCCCGGCGAGGAGATCACGGAAGTTCGAGCCGGCGACATCGATGTAGGCGTCGCCGCGCTTGATGAAATACATCGGCACGTCGAGCGCATAGTCGACGTAGCGCTCAAAACCCATGCCGTCCTCGAAGGCGAAGGGCAGCATGCCGGAGCGGTCCGCGTCCGTCTGCTGCCAGACCGCCGAGCGATCGGACAAATTGCCGTTGAGCCGCCCGTCGGTGAACGGCGAATTGGCGAAGAGCGCGGTGGCGAGCGGCTGCAGCGCGACGGCGACGCGCAGCTTCTTCACCATGTCGGCCTCGCTGGCGAAATCGTAGTTCGCCTGCACGGTCGCGGTGCGAAACATCATGTCGAGGCCGCGGCTACCGACCAGCGGCATGTAGCGCGACATGATCGCATACCGGCTCTTGGGCATCGCCGGCGTCTCTTCGCGCGTCCATTTCGGGCTCATGCCGAGGGTCAGGAACGAGACGCCGAGCCGGTCGGCGATCGGCTGCAGCGCGGCGAAATGGCGGTCGAGCTCGGCCTCGGTCTCGTGGACCGTCGCGAGCGGTGCGCCCGAGAGCTCGAACTGGCCGCCCGGCTCGATCGAGATCGCGCCGCCACCCTCCTCGGACAGCCCGATGATGTTCGAGCCATCGAGGATCGGCGTCCAGCCCAGCGCCTGGCCGAGCTCCTCCAGCATGACGCGGATGCCGCCGACGCCGTGCGCGCCGTCGTAGGGCACGGGCGTGTGGTCGGCGTGATAGAAGCCGATCTTCTCGTGCTCGGTGCCGATGCGGTGGCGCGCAGCCGGCTTGCTGCCCGCCTCCAGCGCGGCCACGAGGTCGCGGCGCCCGCCGATCGGGGTGGTGTCGGAGACGTCGCGCGCCATGAGACCTTTCGGATTTACCCTTCGCGTCGGGAAACTTGCCGCGCCGCGGCTACATAAGGGCGGAGTTGGCGCCGCGCAAATTCGCCCCCTTACCGCCACGGTAACGATTTTCCGTAATCGTCTTAACTATCCGCTCACGCAGGCGTGATACCCCCTCGCTCGGAGACCCAGATGGCGAAGGTGCGATCTTTCCTACGCGACAAGGCGGGCGCGACCTCGATCGAGTACGCGCTGATCGCCGGATTCGTCTCGCTCGCCATCATAGTCGGCGCGACGTCGATCGGAACCAAGCTCAACTCGCATTATTTCATGCCGGTCGCGAACGCGCTCACCTGACGCCGGCACTCGGCGTCTATCAGCAGACCTGAAGCTCCGCGCGCGGCGGTGGACGGCACCTCGGTCGTCGCCCTATCCTGCCCGCATGTTCGAGCCGCACTTCCAGACCTTCGACGAGACCAGCGATCGCCGCGAGAGCGCGAGCCGCATCGCCGCGCTGCGTGAGGAGTTGGCCCGGCAGGGGCTCGACGGCTTCGTTGTGCCGCGCGCCGATCGCCACCAGGGCGAGTACGTGCCGGCCAACGAGGAGCGCCTCGCCTGGCTGACCGGCTTTCCGGGCTCGGCCGGCACAGCGATCGTGCTGAAAGACAAGGCCGCGATCTTCGTCGACGGGCGCTATGCGCTGGCCGTGGTCGACCAGGTCGACACGGCCGTCGTGACGCCGGTGATGATCGCCGAGGAAAAGCCCGAGGCCTGGATCCGCCGCACCCTCGCCGGCGGCCGGCTCGGCTACGATCCCTGGCTCACCACCCCCGCCCAGGCGCGCGAGCTGAAGCGCGCCGCCGAGGCGGCCGGCGGCTCACTCGTCGCCGTCGGCACCAACCTCGTCGACCTCGTCTGGGCCGACCGCCCCGCGCCGCCGCGCGGAAAGGTTTCGCTGCACCCGCGCAAGCTCGCCGGCGAGACGGCGGACAAGAAGCTCGCCCGCGTCGCGAAGGCGCTGGGCACCGCCGACGCCCTCGTCGTGTCCGACCCGCACGCCGTCGCCTGGCTGTTCAACGTGCGCGGCGCCGACGTCAGCCACACGCCGCTGCCGCTGTCCTTCGCCTTGCTGCCGGTGCAAGGGCATCCCACCCTGTTTCTCGATCGCCGGAAGGTCGGCGAGCGCGAGCATGCGGCGCTCTCCAAGCTCGCGACGATCGCCGAGGTCGACACGCTCGAGACCGTGCTCGAGGCGCTCGGCAAGACCGGCAAGAGCATCCTCTTCGACGCCGCGACGGTACCGGTGCGGCTGACCGAGGGGCTCGAGGCGGCGGGCGGCAAGGCGATCGTCGGCACCGACCCGATCGCGCTGATGAAGGCGCGCAAGAACACTGCCGAGCTGAACGGCACGCGCGAGGCGCACCTGCGCGACGGCGCCGCCGTGACGCAATTTCTGCATTGGCTCGCCACGACGGCGAAGCCCGGCAAGCTGACCGAGATCGACGCCGCCCAGGCGCTCGAGGCGTTTCGGCGCGAGGGCGGCGGCCTCAAGGACATCTCGTTCCCGTCGATCTCCGCCGCCGGGCCGAACGCCGCGATCCCGCACTACAAGCTGACCGCGACCTCGAACCGCGTGATCGAGCGCGGCATCTACCTCATCGATTCCGGCGCGCAATACGAGGACGGCACCACCGACATCACGCGCACGGTGGCGATCGGCCGCCCGACCGCCGAGATGCGCGACCGTTTTACGCGCGTCCTCAAAGGGCACATCGCGATCGCGACGGCCGTGTTTCCGAAAGGCACAACCGGCGCGCAGATCGACGCCTTCGCCCGCGCGCCGCTGTGGCGGGCGGGCCTCGATTTCGACCACGGCACCGGGCACGGCGTCGGGGTCTATCTCTCGGTGCACGAGGGGCCGCAACGCATCGCCAAGGTCGGCACCACGCCACTGGAGCCGGGCATGATCCTCTCCAACGAGCCGGGCTACTACAAGGCGGGCGACTACGGGATCCGGATCGAGAACCTGATCGTCGTCGAGCCGCGCGAGATCGCGGGCGGCGACCGCAAGATGATGGGGTTCGAGACGATCACCTTCGCGCCGCTCGACCGCGCGCTGATCGACCTCAAGCTGCTCGCGCCCGAGGAGCGCGCCTGGATCGACGCCTACCATGCGCAGGTGCGCAAGAAGATCGCGTCACGCGTGCCGCCGAAGACGCGCAGGTGGCTGACCGAGATGACGCGGAAGCTGTAGGGCGCCAATCCTTCTCGCGATCTGCCTTCTCCCGCGAGGGGAGAAGGGCTTCACCCCGTGCTCAATTCCTTGAGCCCGCGCCGGATCAGCGCCTGCGCCTCGGCGTCGGCGCCGAGCGCCTTGGCGGCGGTCGCGACGGCCACGGCCGCTTGCGGGCGCGCATAGCCGAGGTTGATGAGCGCGGAGATCGCGTCGTGCACCGCCGCCGGCGCCCCGCGCGGCGCCTCGCCGGCAAGCCGCGCCACCGCCGGGTCGACGGCCATCGTCGCCGGCGTCTTGTCCTTCAGCTCCGCCGTGATCCGCGCGGCGAGCCTCGGCCCGACGCCGGGCGCGCGCGAGATTGCAATCTTGTCCTGCAGCGCGATGGCGCTCGCGAGCTCGTCGATCGTGCCCATACCGAGGATCGCCAGCGCGACCTTGGCGCCGACGCCCTGCACGTTCTGCAGCAGCCGGAACCAGTCACGCTCCTCGTCGGAGAGGAAGCCGTAGAGCCGGATCGCGTCCTCGCGGACATGCGTCTCGATCGCCAACGCCGCGGCCTCGCCGGGCCGCGGCAGCGCCTGCAGCGTGCGCGACGAGCAGGTGACGAGATAGCCGACGCCCTGCACGTCGAGCACGATCGCGTCGCCGGCGTAGGAATCGACGATGCCGCGCAGCTTGCCGATCATCGCGCGGCCTGCTCGGCGAGCCGCCGCGCGGCGCCGCGGTGCTGGGCATGCGTGATCGCCACCGCGAGCGCATCCGCTGCGTCGGCGCCGGCCAGCTCGCAGCGCGGGAGGAGCACTTTCACCATCATCTGCACCTGCGTCTTTTCGGCGTGACCCGCACCCGTCACGGTCTTCTTGACCAGGTTCGCGGCATATTCCGCAACGGGCAGGCCGGCGAGGGCCGGCACCAGCAGCGCGACGCCGCGCGCCTGCCCGAGCTTCAGCGCCGATTGCGGATCGCGATTGACGAATGTCTCCTCGACCGCGGCCTCGTGCGGCCCATGCGCGGCGATGATCGCGGCGAGCCCGTCATGCAGGCTGCGCAGCCGCACCGCGAGACTGTCGCCGGCGTTGGAGCCCACGGCGCCGCAGGCGATGAAGGTGAGGCGCGAGCCCTGCGTCTCGATCACGCCCCAGCCCGTCGTGCGGAGACCCGGATCGATGCCGATGATACGAACCGGGTCGAGTTTTTGCATCGAACCTTTGATCTGCGGCCCGTCATTCCGGACGGAGCGAAGCGGAGATTCGGAATGACGGAGTGCTAATCCAGCAGCATCCGCTTCAGGAGCTCGACCTCGTCCTGCAGCGTGCGGTCGCTGCCGGTCAAGCCCTCGATCTTGCGGACCGCATGCAGCACCGTCGTGTGGTCGCGACCCCCGAAGCGCCGGCCGATCTCCGGCAGGCTGCGTAGCGTCAGCACCTTGGACAGATACATCGCGATCTGGCGCGGGCGCACGACGTTGGCGGTGCGGCGCGACGAGAGGATGTCGGCGCGGCTCACGTTGTAATGCGTCGCGACGAGCTTCTGGATGTCCTCGATCTTGACGCGCTTGGGCTCACGGGTGCGGACGAGATCGCGGATCGCCACCTCCGCCGTCTCGACCGTCAGGGTCGAGTGCGTGAGCGACGCGTGGGCCATCAAACGATTGACCGCCCCGTCGAGATCGCGGCCGTTGGTCTGGATCACCGAGGCGACGTAGGCGATGACCGCGGGCGAGACATCGAAGGTCGGCACGTTGGTGCGGACGGTGGCGATGCGCGACTCGAGCATGCGCACGCGCAATGCCTCGTCGAGGGCACCGATCTCGACGGCAAGGCCGCCCGAGAGCCTAGAGCGCACACGCTCCTCCAGGCTCTCGAGGTCCGCCGGCGGTCTGTCCGCTGCGATCACGATCTGCTTTCGCGCATCGATGAGCGCGTTGATGGTGTGGCAGAACTCGGCCTGGATCGACTTGCCCTGCAGGAACTGCACGTCGTCGATGATGAGCACGTCGATGCCGCGCAGACGCTCCTTGAAGGCGAGCGAGGTCTGCGCCTTCAACGCCATCACGAAGCCGTACATGAACTTTTCCGCCGTCAGATAGATGACGCGGCGCTTCGAGGCCGTCACGGCATGCGCGACCGCCTGCAGCAGGTGCGTCTTGCCGAGGCCGACGGAGGCATGGATGTAGAGCGGGTTGTAATGCAGCGTCTCGCCCGGATTTGCCGTCGCTACGCGATGCGCGGCCGAATGCGCAAGCTGGTTCGAGCGGCCGATATGGAACGTGTCGAAGGTCATGCGCTTGTCGAGCGGCGAGCCGCCCAGCGAGTCGGCCTCGGCGGCACCGTCGCGCTGTGGCGCGCGGCTGCGATCGAGAGACCCGCTCGTGGCGGCATTCATGTGATGCGACAACGCGCCGAGTGCCGGTACCGACGGCGTCGAGCCGTTGCCGTCGGGGCGACCGAGCTGGCCCTGGAACGCCTGCGGACGCCCGATCGCCGGGCGCGACGACGATCGCACGACGATCGACAGGCCCTTCACCTCGACGACCTCGGAGGCGATCACGGCGAGCATGCGATCGAGATAATGCGACTGGATCCAGCTCTTCAGGAACTTCGTCGGAACGCTGAGCTGGGCGATGTGACCCGCGATGGAATCGAGCTCGAGCCGCCCGAACCACGACGTGAACACGTCCTCGCCGAGCTCGGCGCGCAGACGACGACAAATACGATCCCAAACATCATCGGTCTTGG
The DNA here is from genome assembly GCA_965277735.1 of Beijerinckiaceae bacterium. Classification (GTDB taxonomy): domain Bacteria; phylum Pseudomonadota; class Alphaproteobacteria; order Rhizobiales; family Beijerinckiaceae; genus RH-AL1. The sequence continues at coordinate 653,308 of CBDIDO010000001.1, read as the reverse complement.
CGGAAACAGCCATGGCGTTGGGCTCCCGGTCTCGCGACGGCATGCAGACATTGGTCATCGGCTTCAACATCGACCACTCTCAACGGCACAGAAATCGGGAACTGGAACGCACGTTCCCATCGCGCAGAATCGTGCGACGAGCGTGTCTTGGATTTGGAAGAAGGAGTAAGGCGAGCGGCGCCGGTCTAGACGGCGGCCCCGCTCGAGCCGGTAGGAGGCGGCGAGAACACGGGCGGAGACATGGCGCGGCGGAGCAGGACGAGGGCACCGATGCTGCAAGAGACGGGGAGCCCGATTTGCCGTTCCATCGCTACCACTTCCTTCCCGTTGGCCGCACCCACCTGAGGCCTTTAACATGAGGTCAAACGACTCCCGCGCGCCATTTGGCGACGTGACGGCGTTCTCACTCATGGTGGGCGATCTCACGCTCCGACGTATCTACCCGCGGCGGCGTTCGACCGTGGCTAGACACTAACATAGCCGCCGAACTCGGCAAGCGGCGTTCGCAAATCCGACATACACCTTTCATGCATTTTGAGCGGCAAGAAACGCTCAGGCAAAAGGCTTGACGAAACTAAGCCTCTGGAATCGCGCTCGTCTGCCGCGGGACTCGTGCCTGGAATCTGGATGTGGCCTGACTGCAACATAAACGAAAGCCTTAAAAGATCGCGCCATCGTTAGTTACAGCCGTGTGACGGTTGATCGCGGCTTTGATCGTAAGCGTCTGAGTTCGATGAGGAAATCCTGACGTGAATTTGACCGAGCAGGAACGCCGGGGGACCCCCTCCCGATCCGTGGTGTAGCATAAAAGCCGACCCGGCCGGCCGACCTGCGTGTGCCGCACGGGAAGCCTACCACTTTTGGTTAATGGCGCTGGTCTCGGGCGCGTCCGCCCGGTCTACGAGGAGATGTACGATGCCGATGCTGCAACCTTGTCGTGCCCTCGCGGCTCTTCTCGTCCTCGTTGTGAGCGCGTTTATCGCGTGCAATGCCAGTGCGGAAGAGCCCGATCCGAAGGCGGCCGCCCGCGGCACCGAGATCACCTGGCTCGGCCAGTCGGCGATGCGGATCACGACGCCCGGCGGCAAGGTCATCATGATCGACCCGTTCGTCACGCAGAACCCGAAGACGCCGCCGGAATGGAAGAATCTCAAACGATTGGGCCATCTCGACCTGATCCTGGTGACGCACGGCCATCTCGACCACGTCGGCGACACGTTCGATCTGTCGCGGATGAACGATGCAAGGGTCATCGCCCCCGCCGGCCTCACCGACACGTTCACGACGCTGGGGCTGCTCGATGCCGCGCACGCGCCCAAAATGAACAAGGGGGGCACCGTGACGCCGCTCGGCCCGGGCATCTCGATCGTGATGGTGCACGCGGACCATTCGTCCGAGTTCCTGCACGTGAACCCGTTCACCGGCAAGCCGATGAGTTATCCCGGCGGCGAGCCGGTCGGCTTCGTCATCCGCCTGGAGAATGGCTTCACCATCTATCACATGGGCGATACGGCGGTGTTCAGCGACATGCGGCTCATCGCGGAGATGTACCACCCCGACCTCGTGATGATCCCGATCGGCGGCAATTACACGATGGACCCGGAGACCGCCGCCTACGCCCTGCGCGCCTACCTGCGCCCGCGGTTCGCGATCCCGATGCATTACGGCACCACGCCGCAGCTGAAGGGCACGCCGGCAGAGCTGATCCACGCCATGGGGCCGAACATCTCGACGAAGATCGAGGTGATGCAGCCCGGCGAGACGAAGACGTTCTGACGCCACCGCGGCCCGGCCGGACGGGCGCCATGAGGGGTCTTGCCGCGGTCCCTGTCATCTGAGAGGTAGGCGCATGGACCAGATCACGGACAAGCCCGGCGTCGTGCCGGCACGCACGATCTCGCCCGCGCTCAAGTTCGCACTCGAGATGGGCCCGCTGCTGCTCTTCTTCTTCGCCAACTTCCGGCCGAAGCTGTTCGAGCCGCTGATGCGTCCGCTGTTGCCGGCGCACCTCCTGCAGGGCAAGGAGGCGGGCCTCTTCACCGCGACCGGCGTGCTGATGGTCGCCGTCCTCATCGCGCTGGCGATCTCGTTCATCAAGACGCGCAAGCTGCCGCTGATGCCGCTCGTGACCGCGATCCTCGTCGTCGTGTTCGGCGGCCTGACGCTCTATTTCCAGAACCCCGACTTCATCAAGATGAAGCCGACGATCCTCTACGCGCTGTTCGGCGGCGGCATGCTCGGCGGTCTCCTCTTCGGGCGCCCGCTGCTGCCGATCATGCTCGACTCGGCGATGAAGCTCGACGAGGAGGGCTGGCGCATCCTCACGCTGCGCTGGGGCTTCATGTTCCTGGCGCTCGCCGTCGCCAACGAGTTCGTCTGGCGCAGCTTCTCTGAGCACACCTGGGTCCTGTTCAAATTCCCCGGCACGATGGTGCTGATCTTTCTGTTCACCTTCACGCAGGTGCCCTTGATCATGCGTCACGAGCTCAAGGGCGATGCCGCAGAGGCGGCGCCCGAGCACCTCTGATCGTGCGTCTCTGATACCTGTGCATCGTCGCGGGCGCCGCGAGACTGCGGCCGCTTTGCCACAGACCGGCAATTGCGGTCCCAGGGCTTTACGTGGACCAATGTTTCGCCCCATTTGGTGTCGACGTTCGCCGGGTTTCGGCAGGGGTTTGCCGGGGGAGATTCCATGCACGATGCCACGTTGGTCCGCACGGTGCGGACGAGCCGTCTCGCGCGTATCGCGGCACTCACCGCTACGGTCTGCATTTTGTCCGCGACGACGATCCACGCGGAAGTGCTCGATCCGATGCGTGGCTATTCCTTCGACGGCAACCCGAGCGGCGGCCCGATTCCGTCGGCGCGCGCGCACGACCGTTCCGCGGTCCGCGACTCCGGCGCCCGAAACACCGGGGGCCGCGACGGGGGCGATCGCCCCGCCGGCCCGATGTTCGTCTCCGCCGGGCGTATTCGCCGGCTCGCCGCCCGCCAGGGCTACAACCTGACCTCGATGCCGCGTCGTCACGGCCACGCCTATTTCGCCTCCGCCCAGAACGGCGCGGGCCATCGCTTCGAGCTGATGTTCAACGCCTCGAACGGCTTCATCGCCGCCGCGCGCGACCTCGGGCCGATCGTTGCCGCCCAGCCGGACAAGCCGCAGGACACCACGCCGCCCGCAGCGGCCGCCGCCGCAGCGCCGGCGCCGGCCCCCACCGCCGTCGCGGGCGACCCGACCCCCGCCGCGCCCACCGATGCCGCGCTCGCCGCCGCCAAGGACGCCGCGATGAAGGCGCAGCAGGCCGAGGCCGAGGCCAAGCAGGTTGCCCAGCAGCGCGCCATGGAGGCCCGCGAGGCGCAGGCCAAGCTCGCCGCCGCCCAGGCTGACGCGCGTCGCGCCGCCGCCGCCAAGGCCGAAGAAGCGCGCCGCGAAGAGGCGCGTATCGCCGACGCCAAGCGCGACGAGGCGCGAGCCGAAGAGACCAAGCGCCGCGCGCTCGCGATCGCCGAGGCCAAGCTGAAGAAGGCCCAGGCGATGCAGGAGCGGGCCGCCGCGCAGGTGAAGGCGGCCGAGGATGCCGCCACCGCCGCCCGTGCCGCGGTGGCGCCGGCCGAGATGAAGCCGACTGCCGAGAAGCCGGCCGAGATGGCGCCGTCCCCGAAGGCCGATGAGCCCAAGGCTGATGCGGCAAAGGCCGATGCGGCAAAGGCTGACGCGATGAAGGCCGATGAGCCCAAGTCGGATGCGGCGAAAGCCGAAGAGTCCAAAGCTGACGCGCCGAAGGCTGACGAAGCGGCCAAGCCCGAGACGGCGCCGGCCGCCAAGCCTGCGACCCTTGGCGCCGAGACCGCGCCCGCCGCGAGCGAGACCGCCCATTCGACGACGCCGGATCCCTCGCCGACCGGCAGCACCCGCCAGAGCCCGCCGGAGCCCTATTCCGCGCCGGCTCCTGACGAAGGCAAGACCACGCAGGAGAAGAACTGATCGTGGCGTCCCGCTCGAAGCGCGCCGGCGCGCTCCTCCTCTCCGCCTGCGTCCTCGCGCTCGTCTCCACGAGCACGGGCGCGTCGGCCGCTGAGGAGCCGCCGCATCCGGCATCGCTCGACGAGGCGATCATCAAGTCCGCGGCGCGGCACGGCATCCCGGAGAGCCTGGTGCGCCGGATCGTGATGCGCGAGAGCAGGTACAACCCGCGCGCGCGCAACCACCTCTATTGGGGGCTGATGCAGATCAGCTATCCCACCGCCAAGAGCATGGGCTTCAAGGGCACGCCGCAGGAGCTACTGAACCCGGTGATCAACCTGCGCTACGCGGTCCCCTATCTCGCCAACGCCTTCCTCATCGCCGGCAAGCGCCAGGATGCGGCGGTCCGGCTCTATGCAGCCGGCTATTACGACACCGCCAAGCGGCGCGGCCTGCTCGGCATGCTGCGCACCGCCGATTCCGTGCCGCTGTCGGGCGTCCCGGACGATCCCGATCAGGTCGCAAATCTCGCGCCCCCGGCGCCTCCGCCGCAGGACACCGGCATCTTCGGCGCCCTGTTCGGCCCGCGGCAGATGCAGCGTGACGAGCAGCCCCAGCAGGTCGCCTCGGCCGACCCGTCGGCTGGACTTGCCCAGCAACCGCAGCAGGCGGCAGCTGCCCAATCGGCTAGCCTCCCCGACGGGAAGACCGGCGACGCCGTCGCGCTCGTCGCCGACAAGCACGGCAATCTCGCGCCGCCAAAGAAATGGCAGCACGACGGGGGCTCCACCACGATCGCGCGCGGCGAGCAGCCGGTCGAGCGCGTGGCCGCCTTCGACAAGAGCGATGCCGACGCCAAGAGCAGCCGCGGCAAGCATCACAAGTTCACCGTCTTCGCCTCGCTCGACCAGCCGGCGGCCGCGCAGGCCTACGCGTCGGGCGGACAGGATCCGCGCCTGATGCAGGCGGATTCGCAGGCCGCGATCACCCAGGCGACCTCCGGCCAGCCGAACCCCGCGGCGCAAGCACCTGTTGCCGCACAGCCCGCGACGACGCCGACCACCGTTGCCGACGACGAGCCGAAGGCCAAGAGCCGCAGGCGCCATGTCGCGCGCCGCCATCATCACGATGCGCCCGAGGAGGCCGTCGCCCAGGCGCCGGCGCCCAACGCGCAGCAACAGCCCGGCGCCGCGCCCGAAGGCCAGCCTCAGCAGGCAGCAGCGCCGGACACCCCGCAACCGCAGCAGCAGGCTGCCGCCGACCCGCAGGGTCAGCCCGCGCCCGCTCAGGCCCTGGACGCCTCCGGATACCCGGTCGACGCCGGCGGCAAGACGGCCGAGGGCGCCGATCTCGTGCCCGTAAAAAAGAAGCGCCGCGCGGCCCATCACGCGCATCCGCACAAGTCGACCGCCGTCGCTGCCGCCCAGGACGACGCGAAGGCCCAGCCGCCAGCGCAGCAGTAAGCGGCTCACTGTCGACGCAAAAAAAGAGCGCCCCCGAGGGCGCTCTTTCCGTTTCCAGTGACCCGTAGCAGGCTTACGCGGCGAACTGCTCGACGACCTTCGGGCTAGCAGCGGCCTTGCCGATCGGGATCTGGCGCGGCTTCTGGGCCTCGGGGATCTCGCGGACGAGATCGACGTGGAGCAGCCCGTTCTCGAGGCTCGCGCCCTCCACCGTGACGTGGTCGGCGAGCTGGAAGCGACGCTCGAAAGCGCGGGCGGCGATGCCCTGGTGCAGGACCTCCCGCTTGCTGGGCTCCGACACGGTCTGAGCCTCCTTCGAGCCCCGGATCGTCAGCGTGTTCTCGCGGGATTCGATCGAGAGGTCGCCCTCGGCGAAGCCGGCGACGGCAACGGTGATGCGATAGGAAAGCTCGGCGGTCCGCTCGATATTGTAGGGCGGGTAGCCGGCCACCGCTTCGGCGCCAGAGGCCTGGTCCAGCATGGAGAACAGGCGGTCGAAGCCGACGGTGGAGCGATAAAGCGGCGAGAGATCGTAGTGACGCATAGACATATCCTCCTGGAGAAGCGACATGACGCCCGCGGTCGCCGACGGCCGGCCGGGGGCTGGTTCAGATTTTGCGCGTCCGTCTGGACCGCGCAGGGATTAGGTGGGCGCGGCCGTGCACGGTCGCAAGGCCTCGCTTTCACTGGCAAAATGGGAAAAACACAGCCGCATGGAGCTCTACGCGACACCCGGCAATCCGATCCCTCCCAACGCGACCATCCAGACCGTGCGCACCAGCGACGGACGGCTGCTGCGGTCGGCCCGCTGGGCCACGCGTGCCTCGCGCGGCACGGTGATCGTCGCCATGGGGCGCAGCGAGTTCATCGAGGAATATTACGAGGTCATCACTGCGCTGCTGAAGCGCAACTTCGACGTGGTCGCCTGGGACTGGCGCGGCCAGGGCGCCTCTGACCGCGAGTCCCGCTGGCGCCGGCGCGGGCACGTCGCCTCGTTCGCGGGCTATAGGCGCGACCTCAAGGCGATCGAGCGCCAGATCCTGACGCCGGTCGCCCGCAAGCCCTGGTTCGCCTTCGGTCATTCGATGGGCGCGGCGATCCTGATCGACCAGGCCCATAGCGGGACCTCGCCCTACGAGCGCATGGTGCTCTCCGCCCCGATGATCGGGATCCCCTACAGCGCCAAGACGACCATACGGCGCTTCGCCCGCCTCGCGACTCTCGTCGGCCTCGGCCAGATGCTGATTCCCGGCGGCAGCGAGGATTCCGCCTTCGTCCTGCGCACCTTCGAGGACAACATCCTCACGACCGATCTCACGCAATACCGCCGGCTCGAGGCGGCGATCGGCGCGCTCCCGCAATTCGTGGTCGGTGCGCCGACCCTGGGCTGGCTCGCCGGCGCCTGCCGCCTAATGGCGCGCTTCGAGCGCCCGCGCTACCCCGTCGAGGTGCTCACGCCGATCCTGATCATCGCGGCCGCCGACGACAAGATCGTCGACACGCGGGCGACCGAGCGGTTCGCCCAGCGCCTGAAGGCCGGGCGCTGCATGACGATCCCCTATGCGCGCCACCAGGTGATCATGGAGAGCGAGGCGATCATCGCGCAGTTCTGGGCGGCGTTCGACGCGTTCATTCCCGGCAGCCCGGCCGAGGCGCACGCGCACCCCGGGCAGATTCCGCACGCGCCGCCGGAAGCCAAGGCGATGCGGTTGCCGCGCGCGCGGACGCTCTAAGAGATCCCGGTCCGCGGCCGCGGGTTCCTCGACCGTGCCTGCGTGTGTCTGATCGCTCATGGGAGCGATCAGGCCGCCTTCTGCGCGCGGCCCGACATCAGCTCGCGGAGCGTCTGCAGATCCTTGGCGAACAGGCGGATGCCGTCGGCCAGCTTCTCGGTCGCCATCGCATCCATGTTGAGCATGAGGCGGAAGGTTTTCTCGTCCATCTCGATCTTGGCCGGCGCCTGCGTGGCCGCCTTCTTGGGATCGAGCTTGCGGACCAGCTCGCCGTTGTCCTCGGCCAGCTCCTTCAGGAGCTCGGGCGAGATGGTAAGGCGGTCGCACCCGGCCAGAGCTTCGATCTCGCCGAGGTTGCGGAACGAGGCGCCCATCACGTGGGTCTTGATGCCGTAGGCCTTGTAGTAGGCGTAGATCTGGCGGACCGAGAGCACGCCCGGATCGGTCTCCGGCGTGTACGTCTTGCCCTCGTGGTTCTTGTACCAATCCATGATGCGCCCGACGAAGGGCGAGATCAGGAAGGCGCCGGCGTCGGCCGCCGCGATCGCCTGCGCGAGCGAGAAGATCAGCGTCATGTTGCAGTCGATCCCCTCCTTTTGGAGAATCTCGACGGCGCGAATGCCCTCCCACGTGGAAGCGACCTTGATGAGGATGCGATCCTTGGAGATGCCGCGCGAGGCGTAGTCCTCGATGATCGCGCGCGCCTTGGCGACCGTCGCCTCGGTGTCGAAGGAGAGGTCGGCGTCGACCTCGGTCGAAACGCGGCCGGGCACCACTTTCGTCAGCTCGGCGCCGAAATTGACCGCCACGCGATCGGTAATCTGGCTCGTCATCGCGTTGTGGCTGCGGCCCCACACAACGGCGTCCTCGAGCAGGTGATCATAGGTTCCGAGCTTGGCCGCCTTGAGGATCAGCGACGGGTTGGTCGTCGAGTCGGTGACGCCGAAGGCGGACAGATTCTCGAAGTCGCCGGAATCCGACACGACGATGGTCATCGTCTTGAGCTGATCGAGCTTGGAAGGCATGGGAACTCCGTCGGCGGTTGGCTGGCGCACGTGTTGCGTCACCCCGCGACAACGCGCGGCGCGGAGACGCGTTGCAGCGCGGCGCGCAGCAATGACGCACGGCAGTGCTGCGCCGGCTGGGACGGACCTGAACTCCGCACCCGCCGGCGAGCCGAGATCAGTCGCAGTTTTCGGTGTGCACCGTCTTCGAATCACCGACGTCGTTTTCCTGGTGCACGGTCTTCGAGGCGCAGCCGTCGGGGTTGACGTGCTTCTCTTCCGTGGTCGTCGTGCTGCTCGGCGCGGGCTCGACGACGACCGGTGCGTCGCGATGGATGATGACCTCGTCGGCCATCGCGGTCCCGGCGGTCCCGGCCAGGCCGAGAAGACCAGCGGCGGCGATCGTGGCGAGTTTCATGAAGGGCTCCTTGCACTCAGTGGCGATGCCCGACGCAACGGGGCAAGCGTAGCAGCTGTTCCGATTCGCGTAGTCTAAGGCGCCGGGATCGGAGGCCTCGGCGCTCCTGCACAGCTTTCGCTTGCCTCTTGTGCCCTGCGACTGTTGCGCCCTTCACAACGGTGTCACGCAAGATATAGAGTGTGCCCGCGCATCGAGTCAGCCGTCCGGTCTCGAGACGACCTCGGGATCCGTCACGGCAAGCGTGAGCGGGGTGCCGGGCTTTGACGGTCCACTTCCAGTCCATGGTCTCGCCGGAGGCGTGTCCGGCGCTGGTACTCAATGCGGATTTCCGCCCTCTCAGCTATTACCCACTGTCGCTGTGGTCCTGGCAGGACGCGATCAAGGCCGTGTTCCTCGATCGGGTGAACATCGTCTCGAACTACGAGCGCACGGTCCGTTCGCCGAATTTCGAGATGCGGCTGCCCTCGGTCGTCTCGCTGAAGACCTACATCAAGCCGTCGCGCCACCCGGCGTTCACGCGGTTCAACGTGTTCCTGCGCGACCGCTTCACCTGCCAATATTGCGGCGACCGCGACGATCTCACCTTCGACCATGTCGTGCCGCGCTCGAAGGGCGGCATGACGACATGGGAGAACGTCGTCGCCGCCTGCTCCCCTTGCAACCTGCGCAAGGGCGACAAGCTCTGCCGGGAGGCCGACATGCACCCGGCCCTGGTGCCCTACGCGCCGTCGATCAACGATCTGCACCGGAACGGCCGGTCGTTCCCGCCGAACTACCTGCACGAGTCGTGGATGGATTACCTCTACTGGGACTCCGAGCTGGAGCCGTAGACGCGCCAGCTGTGGCTCACCCCAGAACGTCGAAAAATACCCCTGTTCGTGGCGATGTTCACCCCAGAAAATAAAACCGCCCTCGCAAGGCGGTTTCCTTATAGACACCCGTTAGGGTTTGCTCTCGCCAGCTGAGAGCTTCGAGTCGGCTGTGGTTCGCGTAAAACCGATGCCGCTCACCCTTTGCCTACACTGACAGCGGAGCTAGGGTCACATGCACGATTCTGCAGACGCCGGCGCGTGGCCTTTGCTAGCGCTTGGGGGAGCGCGGAGCCACGCTAGGCCAACGTGCACGTCTCGGATTACAATAAATTCCGTGCGATCGGAGGCAGGAGCGCCGTTTGCGAGAGAACGAAACCCGCGTCGCCGAGGCGCTCGCTAAGCACTTTGGGACAAGTTTCCGGAACGGCGAGGATCCACCCGACGTCTATCTCAAATTCGACGACGGTGACGTCGCCGTCGAGATTTCGGCCCTGGCGCAACAGGTCATTGGCGCTGACGGGCGGTCCCGACCGAGGAGATCGGACGAGGAACCTTCGTCTCGTTTGGCGGACCTCTTGAACGATGAGCTCGGGCCGCAAGTCCCCGAAAATCGCTTCGTGCTTCTGGACCTCCGCAGTCCGCTCGCGAACTTGCAAAAGGCCAAGGCGGCGGCGCGAACACTCGTCCTAGAATTGCTGCGACACTCCGGTGAGGGCGAAGCTCGCATGGGGACGATGACTCGCGAAGGCGATCTCATCAAAGCGACCTTCTTGCCTAGAGACCAGGCTTGGCGGAAGAGCGTCGCCGCCTCGGTGTCGCACAAGGCGCAAACGACAGACAACGCCATGATTGACGCAGACGATTTCGACCCGGACCTAGCGTCTTTATGCGTGGACTGCGCACGCCATCCCAGCCTGAAAGCTTTCATAAGTGAGAACGCCAACGGGAAGGCTTATTGCGGCGTGTGCTTCCGAAGCTCTTCCGACGCTGTCGTCTGCGACATCGCCGACAGGGTGCAGCTCGAAAACCTAGTCCGCGCGCTCATACGTTTCTACTACGATGAGACCGACTACAACGGGCACTTCGGCGGCGAGAGCCCTGAAGAGATCCTTTGCGGGGACAACCCGATCCTTGATGTCAAGCATTCTGCCGCAAACAGGCCGCGCATCGACTTCGAATGCTTTGTCAGCGATCTGGCGGCACAGCTGCCGATGCCTGCCTATGATGCAGGCATATGGATCTACCGTCAAAACGAGGCGCCGCCTCTGGCGCAGGCGATCTCCAAGAACGAGAGTTCGCAGCTTCGAGTTCTTCGGAAGCGACTTGAAAAAGAAAATTACTTCGCTCTCGAAGCCGATCTGCTCGAGGTCATCGACAAAATCGGCACCCGTGTCGACGTAGAGGTCCCGCGTGGCCGACGGTTTTATCGCGCGCGAATTGGCGTCTCGGCTCGCTTCGTTCGATTTGATGAGTTTAACGCGCGAGCGGTGAGGCTCCCCTACCAGGGCAATCAATTAGGGGCGCCTCCAGCGCCCCTTGCGACCGCAGGACGCCTTAACCGCGCAGGCGTTTCCTTCCTCTATCTCGCGACCACGGCAAGCACTGCAGCCTGTGAGGTTAGGCGGTTAGGCCGCATCCGGGACACGAGCTGTCGGTCGGCAAGTTCGAGGTGACCCGGAAGCTGCGCTTGGCGGACTTCGATGTCGATATCGCACGCTTCGTAAAAAGTGACGTCGAGCTAGACCTGTTTCACTTCGTACACTCAACGGATGCAGCGATGAGTCAGCCGATTGTGCCGGGAGAGGGTCATCGCTACTCCATCACGCAGCTCATCGCCGACATCCTCAGACAGAGGGGCTACGATGGCGTCGTTTTTCGGAGTTCCGTCGGAAGCGGACAGAACGTCTGCCTCTTTGATCCGATCTCGGCCCTTTACGTCGACAAGAGCGCAAAGGTGCGGCGGGTCGAGGCGATCCGCTACCGCCTTGAGGAGGTCGAAACTGTATTGGACAAGGCAGACGCCGACTTCGCCGTATAGCTCTGCTTTACACCCTAGACAGCGTATGGACACGCAATGGGAGGCATCGAGCGACAGTTTTAGGCGTACACGCTCTCACGACTCGCGCTAATCATCCTTCTCCATCTGGTGTTGGTGATAGGCGCAGAGCAGCCTGCCCGGCTCGGCGAGCATCTCTGAGACGGGGATGGTCGAGTGGCACACAGCGCATCTAGTTTCCGCAGGCAAGGCGAACCCGCAGGAAGCGCAGGCGCTTTCGAAATCAAGGAAAGTTGCTCTGCCACATTCAGGACAGTCGTAAAAGGGACCGTCCTCACCGCTGTCTTTGGCCAAAATGTAGGCCTCCCCGCCGAGCACATCTTCGACCGTCTTTTCGATTACCTCGCCGACATCGAGCCTGGCGCCGCAAGCGCGGCAGGAAACCTCGGCCTCATCCTGTTCGGTGTTGTCAGGCTTGGCTTGTTGAACAAAGTTCGAATCGCACTCCGTGCAGACGAGCGTAGCTCCAGCGATGGTGGCGGAACGCCACGCAATAGCGTCCAGCGTTTTCTGGCATTCGTCCAGCTCAGCGGCGAAGAGCGCTTCTGTCTGAAGCATGACACTCCACTCGTCCCCAAGCAAAGCGGCCGGGTTTTCGCCTAGCAGGCGGAAAAGTTGCCCAGCTGCCGGGAATCCTTTGGCGATTGCTTCGATGATCGCCGTCTGACCAAGAGGAGAGAAACGGTGCTCGATGTCGTTGCGAATCCTGTTGAGATCTAAAAGCAATTTATGATCGAAACGAATACCAAGATCCTTGAAGCGTCTTCCAATAGTCTGAAAGTCTATTGTAGTACTTCCATCAGGGACGATTTCGACTGTGCCATTCGTGCCGGACCGCGGCTTAAGCTTCGCAGCGAGCAGCACGTCCGGATCCTCGTTCGGGAAACGCCTAATAAGCACCTCTTTGGCGAGCAAAAGGATACCCGCGTAGTAGTTACGCACTGCACTAAGGTGGCGACTGGCATCAGGAGATTTGTAGTCCTGCACACCGATTCGAATGCTGGCTACCGCATTGCTGAGAAGTGAGTTCATATGTTGAATCCGTCGGTGACGAACAAGGCAAGCTGCACTGTACAACGATCTTTCTTGCTGTCTAATTCGCCGACGGGCAGCGTGTCAGTGAGCCGTGCTCTTCACTTCCATCCTCGGGCAGAAACTCGCCCCGACGGAATATAACGCTCTGTGCCTGAGCACAAAGCGCAAGACGCACCATCGCCGCAAGTTTATTCGAGGACGCGTCTTTGGCACATAGAAGTCTGCACCTGCGGCAAGCGCACGAGCGACAATCATCGGATCGTCATGCATGCTGAAGGCAATAGCCGGGGCGCACGACGCGGGCCGCGATCCACCGAATCAACTGTAGCTCGCTAAGGTCGCCTTCCTGCAAATTCTGGTTTACGTGGCGACGTCCGGTTGCAGCTTTGCGCATAGTTGACACGCTTCGCAGATTGTCGCCGCCTCGTCGATCGTTACCGCATCCATGTCCTCGAGAACGACCCTAGCACCCGCCAACGCCAGCGAATTGTCGTCCACGACTAGTGCTCGCTTTATGGCATGTAGGGCGCAAGATCGCGGTGACGGCCATGACCCCCGGACCGCATTTGATGGATAAGCTCGCGGGACACGGCATCGTCACGGCTTCGGCGGCTTAGTCGATCTTGCACGCCGTAGACGAAGCCGAGGCGCGTCCTTCCAATAAATCGCAAGGGCGCCGACAAGGAACAGGTCCGCGAACAGGAGCCAGCCGCCCGCTGCTCCGAAGTCGAATGCAGGATACCGCTGGTGCAGGATGCCAAATAGATGGGCCAAGGCGCACTCCTACCGTCTGGTCACGGTAGGAGTCATCAGCCACCACGGCGGTTTAGGGGAACCCCATCCCCTGGCCCCTTGAGGCCGAGGCGCAACTCTACGGCTGTGGCAGAAAACTCGCAAGAAAGTCCCCGCTCGCCGCGCTCCTCCTTGAGGGCAGGAATGTTTGCATTCGATTATGCGTTAGTCGGTTGTCCGCTCTACGCAGCCAAACGCTCATCGACGCGGCGGTACGCAAAATAGCCCTGACCTTCATTGACCTCGGGAGCTCAGACGCTGGACACGCGCCTCCTCGACTCGCGCTCTGCCAGGTCATGGCTTCGACCCTTTGTTGCTTGGCTGCATGGTCGGAGGGATCCGACGCACTGCACCGTTTGAAGCGCTCGTCGTGAAGGCCGCATATGCTTGAAGTGCCGCCGACACGCGCCGCTTGCGATTCTGGGGGCGCCAAGCCTGGCCTCCGCGGGATTGCATAGAGGCGCGACGGCGCGCCAGCTCGTCCTCGGCAACGGCGAGATCGATCGAGCGGCGCGGGATATCGATCTCGATTCGATCGCCGTCTTCCACCAGAGCAATCATGCCACCCTCAGCGGCCTCGGGAGAGACATGGCCGATCGACAGTCCTGACGTGCCGCCGGAGAAGCGGCCATCGGTGATCAGCGCGCACGCCTTTCCGAGCCCCTTCGATTTGAGATAGCTCGTTGGATAGAGCATCTCCTGCATGCCGGGGCCGCCACGGGGGCCCTCAAACCGGATGACCACAACGTCACCGGCGACCACCTTACCGGACAGGATCGCGCTGACGGCGGCATCCTGGCTTTCGAACAAGCGGGCAGGTCCGCAGAAGACGAGGCAGTCGTCGTCGACGCCGGCGGTCTTCACGATGCAGCCGTCTTCGGCCAAGTTGCCTTTCAGGACGGCGAGGCCGCCGTCAGCCGAGAACGCATGGGCTGCATCGCGAATGACCCCGGCCGCCCGGTCGAGGTCGAGGTCCCATCGACGGCTTTGGCTGAACGCGGTCTGGGTCGGGACACCGCCTGGCGCCGCACGGTAAAGGTCTTGGGCGACCGGATCAGGGGTCGCCGCGATGTCCCACGTTTCGAGAGCCTCGCCGAGCGTCGCCGAATGAACCGTCGGCACATGCGTGTCGATCAAGCCGGCGCGCGCAAGCTCGCCGAGTACGGCCATGACACCACCGGCGCGGTGGACGTCTTCCATGTGGACGTCGGATTTCGAGGGGGCAACCTTGCACAGGCACGGCACCGCGCGCGACAGACGATCGATGTCGCCCATGGTGAAGTCGACTTCGGCCTCGTGCGCTGCCGCCAGGAGATGCAGGACGGTGTTGGTCGAGCCGCCCATCGCGATGTCGACGCACATCGCGTTCTCGAACGCACGCTGGCTGGCGATTGAACGTGGGAGTACCCCGACGTCGCCTTGCTCGTAGTAGCGCCGCGTGATCTCGACGATCGTCTGCGCGGCGCGCATGAACAGATCGCCGCGATCGGCGTGCGTCGCGAGAAGCGAGCCGTTGCCCGGCAGTGCTAGGCCGAGCGCTTCGGTGAGGCAATTCATCGAGTTGGCGGTGAACATACCGGAGCACGATCCGCATGTCGGGCACGCGGAGCGTTCCAACGTCTCGACCTCGGCGTCGCTGATCGTCGTATCGGCTGCCGCTACCATGGCATCGACGAGGTCAAGAGCGCGCTCGCGGTTGTCGACGATGACTTTCCCAGCTTCCATCGGGCCGCCAGAGATAAAGATGCTCGGGATATTGAGCCGCAGCGATGCCATCAGCATGCCGGGCGTGATCTTGTCGCAGTTCGAGATGCAGATAAGAGCGTCGGCGCAATGGGCGTTCGCCATGTACTCGACGCTGTCGGCGATGAGCTCGCGAGAAGGCAGGCTGTAGAGCATGCCGTCATGACCCATGGCGATGCCGTCATCGATGGCGATCGTGTTGAATTCCTTCGCCACGCCGCCGTGCTTCTCGATCACGCGGGCGATCATCTGGCCGAGCGGCTGAAGGTGGACGTGACCTGGGACGAACTGGGTGAACGAGTTGACGACCGCGATGATCGGCTTGCCGAAGTCGGAGTCCTTCATCCCGGTCGCGCGCCACAGGCCGCGAGCGCCAGCCATGTGACGGCCATGCGTGGTCGTTCTGGATCGATACGGCGGCACGAGTCAGATCTCCTTCTCTAGGGTTTCGCCCAGACCGCCGCTCGCGACGCGAAAGGCTTGGCAAATTCGGCCGCCGGACCGAGATCGCGCTCGATCGTAAGCAGGCGGTTGTACTTCGCGGTCCGTTCGCCGCGGCAGAGGGAGCCGGTCTTGATCTGACCGCCTCCCATGGCGACGGCGAAATCGGCGATAAACGTGTCCTCTGTTTCGCCAGATCGATGCGACACGACGTAAGCCCAGCCGGCACGACGACACTCCGCGATAGCGGCGATCGCCTCGGTCACGGTCCCGATCTGGTTGAGCTTGATCAGCACGGCGTTTGTCGCCCCGACCTCGAGGCCGCGCCGGATGAACGCCGGGTTGGTCACGTAAAGATCGTCACCGACGACCTGGACCCGATCACCGAGCGAACGTGTGAAGGCGGTGAAGCCGTCCCAGTCGCCCTCGTCGAATCCATCCTCGATTGAGACGATCGGAAATCGGTGGATCCAGTCAGCGTAGAGGGCGCCCAGCTGCTCGCTGGTCATTTTTGGCGTTTGCGAGGAGGGCAGGTGGTAGACGCCGCCATTGGCGAACGTCGAGGCAGCCGGATCGAGAGCAATCGAGATCTGGCGGCCGGGCGCGAAGCCGGAGCGTTGATCGCCTCGACGATCAGCTCACAAGCCTGTTCGTTGGTTCGCAAGTCCGGCGCAAAACCGCCCTCGTCGCCTATGCCCGTCGAGAGCCCGCGCTGCTGAAGGATGTTGCGCAGGGCGACAAAGGTCTCGGCGCCCCAGCGTAGCGCTTCGCCGAAGGTTGCCGCCCCGTGCGGGACGAGCATGAATTCTTGGAACTCGAGCGCGTTTTTGGCGTGCAGTCCGCCATTGATGACGTTCATCATTGGGCAGGGGAGAAGGGTCGCCGGCGCGCTACCGGCAAGGTGCGCGTAGAGAGGTGTCCCTGTGGCGACTGCCGCTGCCCTGGCAGCTGCCATCGAGACCCCGAGGATTGCATTTGCGCCGAGACGAGACTTGTTGTCCGTCCCGTCGAGCTCGATCATCTGGCGATCAAGTGCTTCCTGCTCGCAAACGTCACGTCCGATCAGCGCCGGCCCGATCACGTCCCGAACATTCGCGGCTGCTCTGAGGACGCCGCGTCCGCCGTAGCGATGTGGTTCACGGTCGCGCAGCTCGTGCGCCTCGAAGGCGCCCGTCGAGGCGCCGGATGGCACCGACGCGGTCACTCGAGCCCCGCTGGCGAGCCCAAGCTCGACTTGCAACGTCGGCACGCCGCGCGAATCAAGGGTTTCGAGTGCATCGAGATGTGTAACTGCGTTTTTCACGCGGACTCCTACCGGCCAAATGTTCGGTAGGAGTCATCAGCCCGGCATCAACGACCACGGGCAGTTTGGGGGGACCCCATCCCCCGGCCGGAGAAGAAATCCAGCCTCATGAGGCGCTGTTAGCAGCGCAAAGCGCCCCTTGGCAAGAGAGCGATCCTCGAGGGTTCGAGACTTTCGGCTTGGACCGAGCTGAGCTTTGCGGCTGTAGACTTCATCGGCGCGAGCCGCGATTGGCCCGAACCTCGCTCTGTCGATAAGCGCCGACGCCGCCATCGGCTTGTCGCATGAGCAGGGCATTGCGGCGTCTGGTCAGGGAGGTCCCCAATGACGGTAGAGACCTTGTACGTCGCATTGCCATTCAAACGCTCCCCGCTCGGACACTTGAGCGCTCAAGAAGCGCTGGCCTGCTCATCTTCGGAGCAGGCCGCGGCCGAGGCTTCGAAGCTAGGTTTGCGGTTTGGCGGGGCAGTCGCCTTCGCCAGGCGCGTCGATCGTCAGGTCGGTGTCATCGGAGAAGCCGAGCTGATCTATGCCGTCGGCGATTTACCCCGGCTGGATTATCTCCTTGGAACGAGACCCTAGGCGCGCGCGGCTTTCATCCGCCGAATCCGTTTCGGCGCGGTGACGTTCTTAGCTGCACTTCGGCCCCTCTGCGCGTAGAAGCGGCCTCGCGGCTGCGCCCGCTATCGCTTCCTGCAACTCGCTGATTGGGGACGTCTATGGCTACTGGCACTGTGAAATAGTTCAACTCGGACACGGGTTACGGCTTCATCCAGCCGGACGGCGCCGGTCCCGATGTTTTCGTCGCATCTCCGCCGTCGAGCAGGCTGGTCTGCGTGGCCTGAGCGAAGGTCGAAAGGTCTCGTACGAGGTCGTTGCCGACAAGCGATCGGGGAAGCCTCCGCAGGCAGCTTGCGCGTGGAATAGCTTCGACCTTTCCTGCATCTTTCAAGATAAGGACGGGCCGCCGCTAGGTCTCTAGGGGAGGGATGGCGGCGGCCCGGACCTGTGGCGTTCAGGCTCAGAAACTGATGCTTAGCTTAGCGTAGCCTGCGACTAGGCAAACACGTCGAGTCGCCGAAACTCTAACAGCTCCAATTACAAAGCAGGAGGTTTTGGGCTCTCACCTGAGCGCTGCAGGGACAATGACTGCGCCGGCCTATGCTCCGCTGCCCAGGTGCCCTTTGAACAAAGATGCTCGAGCAGCACCTTCGCGGCGGGAGCCGAGGAGGCCGGGTTTTGCCCGGTGATCAGCAGGTCGTCGCTAACGACGCAGGGGGGCCCAGTCCGCGGCCCTCGAGTAGTCGCCGCCGATAGCTGCTGCGCCCAACCTAGCCGCGGGGGAAGGTGCGCGCCGCGAAGCAGGGCGAATGAGTAACTGCGTCGAAAGGTCAGAAGCTATCCCTTTGAGAATCAGAGCCTTTATTCTAAACCTGCGCTGTGACAAGAGATGTCGAGCTTCTAGCGCAGGTCGCAGCACTTCCGGTCAAAGGCAAGCCCGGAAAGTACCGCGTGTTGCTTGTTACCTCGCGCGAGACGCGCCGCTGGATCATTCCGAAGGGCTGGCCGATGAAGGGCCGCAAGGACCACGAGGCCGCGGCGCTGGAGGCGCTTGAGGAAGCTGGCGTGACGGGCCATGTCCACAAGCATCCAATGGGCGCCTACACCTACAAGAAGAGGCTCGCGGCCGGCACAGAAGGCGTCCGCGTCATGGTCTATCTGCTCGAAGTGGAAAAGGAGTCCGGGAAGTGGCTCGAAAAAGACCAGCGGCAACGCGAGTGGGTGTCCACATCCGAGGCGGCCGAGCGGGTCGATGAGCCAGGATTAAGCGCAATCATCAAGCAGCTAGACGCCGCGCCGCTCGACGCGAAGGACTAGAAGCTGGCGGAGGGTTACGGCCAAAGCGCGAGGTCGTCCCAGCGCTTCTTCGGAATCTCCGCGCCGACCTGGAACGTAAGCGAGAGCACCTTGGTGTGATCGGCGTTGCCGGCGCACCGGAACGACAGAGCGTACCACTTCCCCTTGGAGCGAAAGGCCCCGCCACTCGCCGTCATCGTGTCGCCGGTATGAACGGGCGCGACCGTGATGTTGCTTTTGGCGCGATCCGGCCGAAACTGCGTGGTTCGCGCGATGTGGTTCATGGCCGCAAGGTCGCAGACCTGCTCGAGCCGCGTGTCCGGTTCGATCCGCATCAAGACGTGCCATGCGTGATCCTCGGCAGCGTTTGCTGGCGCCGGTCGCGCCGCATGAGTGAGGAGGATCAGAGCAAGCTTCGTTACTCGGGCAAACATCCTATGGCCATTAAGCAATCGTGCGTTTTCCTTGATCGGTTTCAGACACCGAGAGCGGCCTTCTCGAGTCGCGCCACGGCCTATAGGCTTCGGCGAGGATTTTCTCCATCAGAAAGGACGATCGCCTCTTGGACGATCCTGCCGCCGAGGCATGCGATCGAGAGATAGGGTCGGGACGATCGGCAACACCTTTGCTCTCGACAGCGGCCCTCTTGATTGGTGACAATCAGGTGCGTGGACGTCATCCGCAGGACGCTGTGCGTAGCGTGTGGAGGAGCAATGCTGGGTTGGTTTCGGAAGCTTTTGCCGAAGGAGGACCGGTTCTTCGCGCTGTTCGAGAAACACGCCACATTGGTTCTCGACGGCGCCAAGTCGCTGCGGCTGGTGATCGAAGGCGGCGCCAGCGAACCAATCAACCTGAAGGCCGTATCGGATCGCGAGGAAGAAGCTGACGAAGTGACCCGCGAAGTGATGCTCGCGGTGCGCAGGTCGTTCATCACACCCTTTGATCGTAGCGCCATCACGGCGCTCATCTCTGCCTTGGACGACTCCATCGATCAGATGCATAAGACCTGCAAGACGATCATCCTTTTCAAGATGACGCAGTTCGAGCCAGAGATGCGCGAGATGGCCGAGTGCATTGTTCAGGCGGCGGACGTGGTCGCCGAAGCCGTCCCGCTTTTGCGGTCGGTCGGCACGACTGCGGGCAGGATCAGCGACCTCGCGCAGAAGCTCTCAGAGATTGAAGGCCGTACCGACGATATATACGACGCCGCGCGCAGCCGCCTCTACGACGCGAAGGGCCCGACGCAGCCGATCGATTTCTGGGTCGCCTCAGAGCTGCTGTCGCATCTCGAAAAGGTGGTGGACCGGCTTGAAGACGTCGCCGACGAGATCAGTGGCATCGCGATCGAGCACGTCTGACCATGCACGCGACTGCCCTGTCCCTGCCATGGCTTGCGGCGCTCGTTGCCGTGGCGTTGCTCTTCGATTTCCTGAACGGCCTGCATGACGCAGCAAATTCCATAGCTACCGTTGTCTCAACGCGGGTGCTGCGGCCGCAATGGGCGGTGGCGTGGGCCGCGTTCTTCAACTTCATTGCCTTCCTGTTTTTTGGCCTGCACGTGGCGCGCACGCTTGGCAGCGGGATCGTTCATTCCGACCTCGTCGACGCTCGCGTGGTGTTCGGGGCGCTCGGCGGTGCCATCGTCTGGAACATCATCACCTGGATCGCCGGCATCCCGTCGAGCAGTTCACACGCTTTGATCGGTGGCCTCGTTGGCGCCGGCATCGCCAAGGCCGGCGTTTCGGCAGTCATCTGGGGCGGCCTCGGCCCGACGCTGCTAGCGATCGTTGCCTCGCCGGCGATCGGCTTTGCTCTGGCGCTCGTGCTGGTGTTTGTCACGACCTGGAGCGCGCATCGTGCGACGCCGGCTGTCGTCGATCGCGTCTTCCGGCGCCTGCAGTTGGTCTCAGCATCGCTCTACTCGCTCGGTCACGGCGGCAACGACGCCCAAAAGACGATGGGCATCATCGCGATCCTTCTCTTCTCGCAGGGACGCCTTGGCGGCGAGTTCTACGTGCCGCTATGGGTCGTGCTGGCGTGTCAGGCGGCGATGGCGCTCGGCACGCTGCTCGGCGGCTGGCGCATCGTCCATACGATGGGTTCGAAGATCACGCGGCTGACGCCGATGCAGGGTTTCTGCGCCGAGACCGGTGGCGCGATGACACTGTTTGGCGCGACGCTCCTTGGGATCCCTGTTTCAACGACCCACACGATCACCGGTGCCATTGTCGGCGTCGGGTCGGCACGCCGCGCGTCAGCGGTCAGGTGGGGTGTAGCGGAGAGCATCGTCGTAGCCTGGGTGGTGACGATCCCCGCGGCAGCAATCGTGGCTTCGTTTTTCTATTGGGTCGCGGCTGGCTTTTGAGGCGAGTGCGAGCCTTCCGACACCCTTCTAGAACCGATAATCCGTTTGGAGGACGCCAGCATCGACGGCCTTGCCGCCGGCCAGGGTGATGGCTGGCCCAGGCAACTCGTGGAGGTATTCGGCGAAGATTGTGACGCCTGCCAGTGGCACCCATTGCGCGGTCGCGACGAGATTGGTGCCAATGAAGCTAGCCTTGTCAGTCGACGACATGGTTTGGGGAAGCGGCGTCATGCGAGAGACGTACACGGCATCGTCGACCGACGCGCGCCACAGGACCTCGGGCCCGAACCGAAGCGAGAGAGTCCGCGACGGGCTCACCACGAAAGCCGGGTAGGCTTCGATCACGTTTTCAAGGGTGTTGAGCCCGATGTAGTTGAGCAGCGTCGGCCGAGGAAAGGGCGCCGAGAAGGTCCTGATCGTCTGCGTGTTCGTCCCGCCACCGCCAGAGAAATAGCTCCCCTGAAACTGAACGCCCGGCTGCCACGTCGTTTTCTCGAACGTGTAGAGCGCACGACCTGAGCCGCCGAAGGCCGAAATGTTCAGGTTGTTAAAAGTCCCGAACTGGTAGGCAAAATCACCGTCGTACTTGAGTGATCCCAGTGATCCCCAGAGCCTCCCACCGACGGTCGACCGCTCTTCGTTTCCGGTCAGACCGGAATATTGGCCGCCAATGTTGTGCCGGTAGAAATAATATTCGTCGGCGTGCGTGGTCGCACCGAGGGGCTCGCTGACGTAGGCCGCGCCGAACGTTCCGGCGTACGAGTTGAAATCGTCGAAGGGTTCGATCTGCGGCGTGTTCGGACGAGTGTAGACGAGATCGACCGACGTGCCGTTCGCGAACACCGCATTGGTGCGGACACCGTCGTGCGTGGTGCGCACGTTTGAGCTATCGTTGATCCAGACAAAACGCCCAGAGCCCAGCGTGATCTCCTGACGGCCTGCCTGCAAGGTGACATCTGCCCACTCGATCTTCTCCTTGATCTGAATGAACCCCTGCTGCAGTCGCCCTTCGTCGCGATCGGTCGAACTGAAGCCAACCTTATCAAAAGAGTCGTAGCGACCGAACTGCACGAAGACGCCGAAGTGTTGATCGGCGTGAATGAACGCGCTCGCGAGAAGACGCTGGAGATCGTACGTGTTGCTGAGGGGCGTGCGAAGGCCGTAGCTGATGTTGTGCAGCGACCAAAACTGCTCGCGAGCCTCTCCATCGAAGGTCACATAGCCGACACCGTTGTCGAAGGGGACGTAATGGATGCTGTCGAGTAGCGAAGTTCGTTTCGCCGGATCAGCAAGATAGGAATAGTCGACGTCGTAGGGCTCGAGCGCAGGGCCACCTTTGCCGAGCGCGAAGAACTGCGCCGATGCGGGGCTTGGCATTAGAAGGGCAGTCAGCGTCACCAGGGCCCACGAAACCCCTATCCTCAGCACGTTCGACACAAGCTTCTTCTCACGACAATCGCCCTCTTGAACGGGGCTAATCCGCAAACCTTGGTTTGGAAATAGAAATAGGCCGCTGATTGCAGAGACTTAGCTTCTGCGACACGCAGGACACGCGGTCGCCGCCTCGCATTAACGTCGATACCAGAGGGGAAGCGTTTTGGCTGACAGGCCCTGCGCCTAAAGGTACCGCGACGTCATGCTAGTCTGAGCCCAGAGCCTAGCGCACTGTCGTGATGACGACGGCCGCAACGATGAACATGAAAGCGATGCCCAACAAGGTGACATGTTTTGCGGCCAGCGCCGCGAGCCGATCCCATCTCATGCCGAAATGATCTCCTGTCCACATGTCAGCGACGTGACGAGTGGGGCAGTCTGCGGCCGTCTGAAGGGTGTCGCGATCCGGACGGCTTGTGCTCGTCAGCAGGTCTTGAGCACGGACAACGCGCGCTGGGACAGAAGAGCAGATGACGGAATGAGCCGAACGTTTGCCTCGTGAGGACATTGAGAATCATCGAATGAAAGGAATCACCATGAAAGCGCTAATCCTCTCCGCTGTCCTTGCTTGCAGCGCTGCCGGCTTTGCCTACGCTGACATGCCAGGCGCCGACTGGATGCCCAAGGAGCAGATCGTCGAGAAGCTCAAAGGCATGGGTTACACCGACATCCGCAAATTCGAAGCGGATGACGGTCATTGGGAAGGCGACGCCTCCAAAGGCGGCAAGGTCTACGAAATACACGTCGACCCGCACTCCGGCGAACTCACGAAAAACGAACCGAAGGACAAGGATTGAGGTGCGGTCTGGTCACTCAAACTCCTCGCTGTCGTCAGCAAGGCGAACGCTAGCTATGCCATCGATGTCGCTCAGCGCCGCGATGAGATGCAACACCGGCCGTTTGCCCTTCATCTGTAGGCTGAGCACGACGCGGCCGCGGTCGTCGCCCCCGTGCTCGATGTCGACGTGCTCAACCGCGAAGCGCAGCCGGGTTGCGGCGACCAAGATCACACGCAGCAGACCGCGCCCGTCGGCATAGGCGATACGCAGCGTAGATGTCGTGCGACCTTGGCGCGGCACGTGGTCGGCGATCTTCGGGAACACAAACATGATCACGACGTGCATCAGCATGGTCGCGATCGCGAGCAGCGGCAGGCCAGCGCCGCAGGCCATGCCGAGTGCGGCGGTCAGCCAAACAGAGGCTGCCGTCGTTAGGCCGCGCACGGCGTCCCTGCGCATGAAAATAACGCCGCCGCCGATGAAGCCAATGCCGGAGACGATCTGCGCGGCGACACGGGAAGGGTCGAGCACGACGCGGCCTTCCGCCAGCACGTCGTCGAACCCGTATTTCGAGATCAGCATAAAGAGGCACGCGGAGACGCCGACGAGCGTGTAAGTCCGCAGGCCCGCCGCCTTCTGCCGCATCTCGCGCTCGAGCCCGATCAATGCCGACAGGATAACCGAAAGGCCGAGTTCCTCGAGTTGGAGAAGGCCCTGGCCGTTGAGAGAGATGAGTGGCATCGCGGGGAGTGTTAGGGCAGGACCTACGCGGATGGAAGCTGCTGCTCGATTGGTAGCGTGGGCCTCGAGGCGGTTAGGAGATTCGCTTCAGCACCTTCTTTTATCAGAGATACCGCAACGAAGAAGCTACCCATCGTCCGACTGCGCCTGCCATGATGATGCAGCCTTCCAAGACGCTCCTGTCCTTGCGGAGGTTAGGGCCGTTGCCTTTGCTCCCCCGGCGATGGCCCGTCTCGCTCAAACTGCAAGACTAAGACTTCGTCAGTGTCATTTTCTCAACTTCTGGGCATCGGACCTTGCCAATGAAGATCACGGTCATCCTCAGTGCCCATCCAGGTAGAGTGGACGAGCTGAAAGCCCTTCTCGACACCCTGATCGAACCAAGCCGAGCTGAGCCCGGCAACCTTCGCTTCGACATCTGGCAAGACCAAGCCAATTCAAACAGATTTGTCCTCGACGAGCTTTATGTCGATAACGCCGCGGTCATCGCACACCGTGCGACTGTGCATGTCCGAGCATATCTCACACAGATCAACGATTTGGCCGACCGGACGTCCATGACGCTCAATCCGTTTGCAGTTGCCTGACGATCGTTTGCAACAAGTCTGCGATGCGTCCGGGTCGGGCGTTGCCGACCCGGAACACCACTGCCAGGAAGTGCCGCTTCTTGAGCGTGACTTCGTAGACTTCGAACGGCAAGTGCTGGCACTTGCCGCCGGCGCCCCCGAGTAGGTGCACTCACGCCGCCCGTCGTCCAGCCTTATCGAGCCTCTCGCCGACGGACGGTGGAATCGCACCGCTTGCGCCCACGATCGCTCGAGATCTACTTACCCTGCGACTTGGTGTCAGCGCCGGGCGCTGCCCCGACTGTCCCAGGCGAGGCCTTGGCCGCGCCGCCCTGTTGCTTTTGAACTTCGCCGGGGTCTTTCGCTACCCCTGCGTCTGTCGCGCCCTGTTCAGCGGCGCCGGGCGCCGATTCGGGCTTCATTCCGGGCTTGTCCGACTGGGCATAGGCCACGTTCGCTGACAAAAGCAGCGCTGCCACGATTATAGTTCTCGTTTGCATTTTGCTCCTCCCTTAAGCCGGGATTTTTCCCTGGCGCAGGCCAACAGAGGAACCGAATTGACGTTCCAACAACGCACCTAACCTTTCCTGAAGGTTTTGTGCCTTGACGTCATTCCAAAAGGCCAGGCAGTCCTCGAGTTACCTTGGCGCCTTTGACATGCTTGGCGCGCGGTCCGCGAGGACGCGGGCCAGCTCGCCAAGGCGTTGCTCGGTGTGACGGGCGCGGAAGAGATCCTTCTCAAGCGAGCGGTCCTGCATACGGCGCCGTTCTCGACTCGTCGCCAGGAGCTCGCGTGTCGATGCGATGCTGGTCTCGATGGCTTTGCCCGACCCCGTCAGCAGACGACGAAACGAGTCGTCGATGTTCTGCCGCATCGTCCATTGAAGCTCGGAGGTATTGCGCACAAGGGCATTGCCGACTGCCAGACGATAAGCTCTCTCCCGTCGCCGTCGTTGCCAGGGCCGTGGGAGCAGTCTTGCGAGGCCATCGACGGTCAACGAGCTCACGCTCTCGTGCCGCCAGTCACCAACCCAGTAGGGTTCGCGTGCGATCTGGAACCAATCTTCCGAGGCAAGCGCCGGCACGTGCACCTCAAGAAGCGTGCCAGCAGTTTCGCGGACCCGTTGATCAAGCAGACGATAGCGCTCCAGATGTGCCTCGATCGCGATTTTGAGCTCCTCTTCCACCCTCGACGCGAGACTTTTGAACTCTCGGTCGAAAACCTCCGCCATGGCAGCGGCGACGATCGCATTGCCAGCCTCAAGATGCTGCGCTTTGGCGACGCCTGCGATAACGGCGTCCAAGTCTTGGCGGGCGCTTTGATCAACCTCGTCGCATAGGGTGCCGAGCCGGGTAACGGTGCGGCCCCATTCGCCATTGAAAGCATCTGCAAGCGCAGTGCGCTCGCGCTCGAAGCTGACAGCGGCCTCCTCGAACGCGATCACCTTGGCGTCGAGGTCGGCGAGTGGCATCGAGAGCGCCCGCACGGTCATTCTCGCGTCGGCAGCAAGAGCTGCCAAAACCTCCGACATCTTGTCGGCGACCGAAAATTCCAACATCGAGCGCTTCAGATCGACCAGCTTCAAGCGCACATGTCGCTCCAGCTCCGGTAGCCCGCTCGCCTCCAAGGCCTCATCGTCGGCTGCCTGTCGGGCGGCCAAGGCGCGCCGCGCTGAAACGGCAAATATGCGTCCGCCGATCTCAGGCGCCTGCTCGCTGATGACGGAAGATAGGAAGTCGGCTGCTTTGCACACGTCATTGCCATCGACAAGGTCAACCTTGTTGAGGACCACAATCACCTGCGGCACGATCTTACGGATGCGCGCAAGGTAGGCGACCTCAACCTCGGTGATCGGCGGGTCGACGGAAGAGACGAAGAGAGCCGCATCGCACTCGGGCAAGACGGCGTAGGCGGCATCCGTGTTGTGCGCGTAGGTCGATCCGATGCCCGGCGTATCGACCAGGGTCACGTCGGCGAGCCATGCGCTTCCCGGCATGCCGACATCGACACGTAGTACGCCCTTCTCGTTGCGGGGATTTTGCTCTTCCGTCGTTGCGGCCGCGATCGCGCATGCGAGGCTTTCGAGGTCTGCCACCTCGCGCTCCTCTACGCGCCCAGCCAAATAGCTGAGTTTCAGTCGCGGGCTTGCTGCGCGGCTCAGGAACGTCGGCACGGCTGTAAGCGGCAAGACTCCGGCGCCAAGCAGAGGAAAGCCCAGGAAGGCGTTCAAAAGCGTGCTCTTGCCGCGTTTGAACTGACCGAGCACGGCGAGTTGGTACACGTTGTCTTGTAGACGCGTCGTCAGCCGTTCAAGTCGATCGAGAAGCTGCCGCTGGGCCGGTGTCGGGCAACGGATAGCTTCGTTGATCGCTCGCGCCAGCGCGACAAGCCCTCCGTCGTCGGACGTCACCGATCATTGCCCGCATCAGATTTAAGGCACCGGTGAGCCTCGACGATCGGCTGGCGAAACGCAATCGTTGGTGTCCAAAGCGAGCCGATTCGAGTGCCCGAACCAGGAAATCTCCATCCCATGATCGCCGCGGCGCCCCCCTTATGGGGCGGGATGTTTGCATTGAACTTTGCAGGCTTCGCCCGAAAGAAACATCTAACAGTAATAAACTATGCCCAAAGACAGACCCTCCTTAGGTTACACTTAAAAACCGCTTGAAGCCCGTGAGTTTCTTCCGCTTATTGCTCGCAGCGAAACCGCGTTTCCGAGAAAAATGGACACCGCGAAATCAAATTGGCTCGAAAGAAAGCCTTCGCTATCCAACGCTGCGTTGCAGAACGACAAAACACGTCTCCCGCGCGCGTCGGCCGACTCGAAATAAATAAGTCTATCCTGGAGGAAACCCAATGAGAATCCTTGGAACAGCAACCGCTGTTGCCTGTCTGCTTGCCTATGCTTCGCCTTCAATCGCGCAAGACAACAATGCGTCCGAGCCGTCCGGAATCAGTCTCGTCGACGCGATGAAAAACCCCGCCGACTGGGCGTATCAGCGCGGCGACTATGCACTCACCGGTTATTCGAAACTCGACCAGATCACCAGCAAGAACGTCAAGAAGCTCCAGGTCGCCTGGACCTTCTCGACCGGCGTTCTGCGTGGCCACGAGGGTTCGCCCCTGGTGATCGGCGACATCATGTATGTGCATACGCCCTTCCCGAACATCGTCTACGCGCTCGACCTCAACAACGACGGTAAGATCCTGTGGCGCTATACGCCGAAGCAGGACCCGGCGGTGATCCCGGTGATGTGCTGCGACACTGTCAACCGCGGTCTCTCCTACGACAATGGCCGGATCTTCCTCAACCAGGCCGACACCAACGTCGTGGCGCTTGACGCCAAGACGGGCAAGGAACTGTGGAAAGTCGCTGAGGGCGATCCCAAGAAGGGTGAGACCCACACCGGCTCGACGTTCCCGATGAACGGCAAGCTGATGGTCGGCGTTTCGGGCGGCGAGTTCGGCGTGCAGTGCCGGGTCAGCGCCTACGACGAAAAGACCGGAAAGCTGATCTGGCGCGCCTACTCGGAAGGCCCGGACGACCAGATGCTGGTCGACCCGGAAAAGACCATGTCGCTCGGCAAGCCCGTCGGTAAGGACTCCTCTCTGAAGACCTGGGAAGGCGATCAGTGGAAGACCGGCGGCGGCTGCACCTGGGGATGGTACGGCTTCGATCCGAAGCTGAACTTGATGTACTACGGCTCCGGCAACCCCTCGACCTGGAACCCGAAGCAGCGTCCCGGCGACAACAAGTGGTCTATGTCAATCTGGGCGCGTAACCCGGACACTGGCGTGGCCAAGTGGGTCTACCAGATGACCCCGCATGACGAGTGGGATTACGACGGCATCAACGAAATGGTACTCGTCAACCAGAAGATCGCCGGCAAGGAGACGCCGATGGTCGTCCACTTCGACCGTAACGGTCTCGGCTACACGCTGAACCGCGAGACGGGCGAACTGCTGGTCGCGCAGAAGTTCGATCCGGCCGTGAACTGGACGAGCGGCGTCGACATGGACAAGTCTTCGCCAAACTATGGGCGCCCGACGGTTGTCGGCAAATACGCCCCGGAGCATAACGGCGAGGACAACAACTCTAAGGGCATCTGCCCGGCGGCGCTCGGCTCCAAGGACGAGCAGCCTTCGGCTTTCTCGCCCAAGACCGGCCTGTTCTACGTGCCGACCAACCATGTCTGCATGGACTACGAGCCGTTCAAGGTGAGCTACACCCCCGGTCAGCCCTACGTTGGCGCGACACTCTCGATGTACCCGGCGCCCGGCGGCACCAACATGGGTAACTTCATCGCTTGGGACGCCACCAAGGGTAAGATCGTGTGGTCGGATCCCGAGCAGTTCTCGGCGTGGGGCGGCGCTCTGGCGACTGCCGGCGACGTGGTCTTCTACGGTACGCTCGAGGGCTACTTGAAGGCGGTCGACGCCAAGACGGGTAAGGAACTCTACAAGTTCAAGACGCCGTCGGGCATCATCGGCAACGTGATGACCTACGAGCACAAGGGCAAGCAGTACGTCGCGGTCTACTCAGGCGTCGGTGGTTGGGCCGGTATCGGTCTCGCCGCTGGCCTGACTGACCCGAACGCCGGTCTGGGCGCTGTCGGTGGCTACGCCGCCCTTAACAACTACACCGCTCTCGGCGGCACCCTGACGGTGTGGAGCCTGCCGTCCGAGTAATCGTCGCCCGCATGTGAGACTAGATGGCCCGGCAGTGTAAATCACTGTCGGGCTTTCACGCGGTTGGTCTGCAATATAGAACGAAAAAGGCAAATTATATTGTTGACATACGTAGGTCTCGTCTCTATCTGTTATTTTTCCTCTTAGAGTTCAGGTGGAAGGGCTTCCTCCAGGGCAAAAAGGGACATCTTGAGCCCGCTCAGCCTCTCGGTTGAGCGGGTCTTTTTTTGATCACGCTGGCTTTCAGTGGCAGATCGGTCTCACCTCTCGAAATCCCTGCTTCCCGCCCTTTTTGCCCCAACGAGTATGCTACCAAAATGGCTGAATGCCTTCGACGGCATCGGAGGCGCCGACGGTGCATCGCCTTGGGGTTCTCGGGGTTTGGCCGTGTCTCGCGTTGGGTGGTTGCATACCCTACGAGGCGGCGCCGCTCGAACGCGCGCCGATCCTCGCCCCTAGCGCGGCCGTCCTCGACGGCGCGATCGGGCCGATCGCTAGCGTCGCAACGCTCGATCGTCTCGTCCTACGCTATAATCCCGATCTCGCGGCCTCCCGTGCGCGTCTCGGCATCGGTCAGGCGCAGATTCTTCAAACCGGGATCCTGCCGAACCCGCAGGTCACCGCGTCCTATCCGTTCTACATATCCGGGCCCAACGGGTCGGACGGATTTGGCTTGGGGCTCGCTCAGGACGTCCGCTCCATCATCCTGCGTCCAACCAAGCGCGAGGTCGCCACCAATGCCGCCGCCACGGTCCGAGCTTCGCTGCTCTGGCAGGAGTGGCAGACAATCGGCAAGGCACGGTTGCTCTATGTCGACCTCGTCATGGGGGAGCAGGCCGCGAAGGTCATCGCGCGCAACCGCAAGTTCTTGAACGAGCGGTTCGACCAGACCAACGCCGCGATCAAAAAGGGCAACGGCGCGCTCGCGACTTTGTCGCCCGACCTCGTAGCGTCGAGCGAGATCCAGAAGGCGGATGACGATCTTGCGCGGCTACAGCTCAGCCGCCGTCACCAGCTCAACGCGCTGCTCGGGCTTGCGCCGGACGCACCGCTGCGGCTCGCCTCGGAAATCAAGATCCCGTCGCTGCCGGCCGCCACTGTCCGGCGCGACATCGTCTCGGTGGCCGATCGCCGACCGGACCTGATCGCGCTGCAATACGGCTATCGCTCGCAGGACGCGAAGCTGCGCCAGGCGGTGCTCGCACAATTCCCCAATCTCGTCGTCAGTCTGTTCGGCGGCCGCGATACGAGCAACGTCTATTCGCTTGGCCCGCAGGCGACGTTCGATCTGCCGATCTTCGATCGCAACGAGGGCAATATCGGGCTCGAACAAGCAACGCGCACTGCCCTCGAACAAGAGTTCCGCGCTCGCGTGACCGCCGCGACCGGCGAAATCGGCGCCTTGCTCTCCGAGCAGAGTCTATTGCAGCATCAGTTGGCGGCGCTGGAGCCCCGGTTACGCGAGGCCAAAGCGATCGCCGAAAAGACGGATGTCGCATTCAAGCAGGGCAATTTCGACGAGCGCGCCTACGTCGACGTCGAAGTCGCCGTGCTGACCCAGGAGCAGCAGAGGATCGCGCTGAAGCAAGCGCTGCTTGAAGGACAGGTGGCGCTTGCGACCCTGATCGGGGCCGGGTTGCCGCACGTCCGTGTCGAGGCCGAACCGCCGCCAGCCGACCCGTTCGGGCTGCTCCGCGCCGTTTCGGAGTGAGTATCTCCCGTTGGAGTGCCGCGGGCAGCACGGCGGGGGTCGCGGCCGGCTCCCCCGCCAACCGTATGGTGCGGAATATTTCTCGAGGCGTAAGCGGGGCGCCCCTCCGTATCGCTTCCGCTTAGCTTTCGGCTTCGCCAAGGAGGATCCCTCTTGCCGAACCGTTTCCTTTTGGAGCAAATGAGAAACCGGGAACTATTTCCGCCGAAATAAGGAAAAATTCCATTGTCGGCGCTTGGGTCGATCATTGGCCGGGGCTTTTGGATCGCCGCGCGCAGCACCCTCGTCGCCGCGGCCGTAGTCGCTTCCGGCGTGCTCATTGTTGACTCGTTAAACAAACCCGATGCGCACGCGGCGCATGAGACCGACGACGACGATGCGAAGGCCAAGGTGCCATCGACCGACGGCCGCGTGGTGCGGATCGATCGCGATGGTCAGCAGAATGGCGGGATCGAGTCGGCAGCGCCGTCCGCCATGCCCTACCAGGATCTCGTGCGCGCCTACGGCACCGTCCTCGCGCTCGATCGCCTGACAGCGCTCTACAACACAGCCATGACTGACGCGACGCAATTGCAGGCGGCCGAGGTGAAAGCCGCAGCCTCGCGCAGGGCTAACGACCGGGTTAAGGAGTTCCTCAAAGTGTTCTCGACCGCCAAAGCGCAGGCGGAAGCGGCGGAGGCCGCCTATCAGATCGACTCAGCCGGGGTTGACGCTGCAGGGGCGCAGATCGAGGCGCTCAAGAATATTGCAATCCAGGACTGGGGGTCGGTTCTTGGCGAGGCGGTAGCGAACCGCACGCCATTGGCGACGAACCTCGTCCATCGCAAGACAGCGCTCGTCCAGGTCTCGCTACAGCCGGGCGCGGTCGTCGCGCCGCCGCGCCGGCTGTCGTTCTTGGTTGGAACGGCGCAGGCGGTCGAAGGCCAACTGCTTTCCGAGGCGACGCAGCTCGACCCGAAGATGCAGAGTGCCGGCTTTCTCTATGCGGTACCCATGACGCCCGACCTTTTGCCGGGGACCAGCGTCCTCGCCTATCTGCCGAAGGGCAACGCTGAGCCCGGCGTTGGCATCCCGTCCTCGGCGGTCGTCTGGCAGGCGGGAAAGCCCTGGATGTATCTGCGCACGGCGCCAGACACTTTCGAACGGCACGCGATCGACGCCGCAGCGGCGCCAACGCCGGACGGCGGATACATTGTGCCGGCGAAGAGCCTGCCGCGGGACAAGCCGATTGTCGTCGCGGGCGCCGAGATCCTGCTGTCGCAGGAGATGCGGACGCAGATCCCGGCGGATGAGGATGATCATTGACGGCTCCCGACGGGGCTGAGCCACCACCACCCTCTGGACTTCAAGCGGCGATTATCGCAACCGCGATCAGGTTCCGGGGAATTCTGGTCGCGCTCAGCCTCCTTCTTCTCGGCTACGGCGCGCTGTCGGTAACCCAGTCTCGCTACGACGTTTTCCCCGAATTCGCGCCGCCGCAGGCCGGCATCCAGACCGAAGCGCCCGGCCTCGCTTCCGAGGAGGTTGAGGTTCTCGTCACCCAACCTTTGGAGAATGCCATCAGCGGTGTGTCCGGCATCCGGAGCCTGCGGTCGATCTCGATCCAAGGTCTTTCGGTGGTTACGGTCACGTTCGATCCAGGTAGCGACGTCTATCGTGATCGCCAGGTCGTAGCCGAGCGGCTCGCCTATGCAGCCTCGCAGCTTCCCGCCGGGGTCAAGCCGCCGGTGCTCACTCCTCTCACGTCGTCGAGCAGCACGGTTCTCGTCGCGGGCCTGACATCCAAGACGCGCAGTCTCATGGACATCCGTACGGTCGCGGACTGGACGGTAAAGCTGCGGCTGCTTGCCGTGCCCGGCGTTGCCAAGGTCGCGGTATTTGGTGGCGACGTTCGCTCGATCCAGGTGATGGTGCACCCGGATCAGTTGATCCGGCGCGGCCTCGGGCTCGCCGAGGTGACCGCCGCGGCGCGCAAAGCGACCGCGGTGCGCGGCGCCGGGTTCATCGATACGCCGAACCAGCGGATCATCGTCCGAAGCGAGGGCCAGGCGGTCACGCCAACCGCGGTCGGCCGCACCGTGGTCGTTGCTACCAGCGGGGCCAGCGTGACCCTCGCCGACGTCGCCACGGTGAAGGACGCAGCCGAGCCGCAAATCGGCGCCGCGACGATCGGCACCAGCCAAGGCGTCGCCTTCGTCATCTCGGCGCAGTACGGCGCCAATACCATCGAGGTCACGCGCCGTGTCGAGGCGGCGCTTGAGGCACTCCGGCCAGGCCTGAGCGCGGAGGACATCAACCTCGACACCAAGCTGTTTCGTCCGGCGCGCTTCATCGACGTCGCGACGACGAGCGTCCGCGACGCGCTGCTGCTCGGCGGTGTGTTCGTCGTGGTGGTGCTGTTCCTCTTTCTTTTCGACATCCGGACCGCCGCGATCTCGTCGATCGCGATCCCACTGTCGCTGCTGGCCGCGGTGATCGTGCTCAACAGTCTCGGCTTCACCCTCAACACGATGACGCTCGGCGGTCTGGCGATAGCCATCGGCGAAGTCGTCGACGATGCCGTGATCGACGTCGAGAACATCGTACGCCGCCTGCGCGAAAACCGCTCCGCGCCGCGGCCGCGGTCGCCCGCTTACGTAGTGCTCGACGCCTCGCTGGAGGTTCGGAGCGCCGTCGTCTACGCGACCTTCACGGTGCTGCTTGTCTTCGTGCCGGTTCTGACCCTGCCTGGCATTGCTGGGCGCTTTTTCGCGCCGCTTGGCTTTGCCTATATCCTGGCTCTCGTCGCATCGCTCATCGTCGCACTGACGGTGACGCCAGCGCTGTGCATGATGCTGCTCGCCTCTCGCGTCACCAAGGGTGACCAGTCGGGGCGGCCCCCGCCCCTGGTCCGATGGCTGCGAGGTCCGTACGAACAGGCGTTGGCCGTCGTCGCCAGGAATCCCGCCAGCGTCATCGTAATAACCCTACTCGTCACAATCGGTGGCGCGGCTCTGCTGCCGTTCTTCGGCTCGACGTTCCTTCCGGACTTCAAGGAGGGTCACTACACGCTGCACATGACGGCGCTCCCCGGCACGTCGATCGGGGAGACGGATCGACTCGGCCTTCAGGTGAGCCGGACTTTACTCGCGCTGCCGGCGGTTCGCGCGATGTCGCAGCGCGTCGGCCGCGCAGAATCCGCGGACGACACCTGGGGTCCAAACTATAGCGAGATCGAAGTCGACCTTCGCGACGGCCTAAGCGGCAAGCAGCTCATCAAAGCCGAAGCCGACATTCGTAAGGCCATCGAGGACTTTCCAGGTCTCGTTTTTTCGCTGAAGCCGTTCCTCACCGAGCGCGTCGAGGAGACCGTGTCTGGCGCCAGCGCTCCTGTCGCTGTCGACATTTTCGGCAACGATCTCGATCAGCTCGACCGGGTCGCGGCCCAAGTCACCACCGTCCTGTCGAAGGTCAAGGGCGCGCGCGATGTGCAGCTTAGGACGCCGGCTGCGACCCCCCAGCTCTCTATCCGTTTGCGCGACGAGGATCTCGTGCGTTGGGGCCTCGACCGCGTCGAAGTCTTAGACTTGATACGCACCGCCTACGGCGGCGACGTCGTCGGCCAGGCCTACGAAGGGCACCGCGCCTTGAACGTCATCGCAATACTCGATGCCGAGAGCCGCAATAACATCGCCAAGATCGGCGCGTTGCCGATCAAGACACCGGGCGGCGCGTTCGTACTGTTGCGGCAGATCGCCGATGTCGACGAGACGAAGGGTCGCTACGAGGTCGATCATCTTGGCGCTCAGCGTTTGCAGATCGTGACGGCGGATGTTGCGGGTGATGACGTCGGATCCTATGTCGCCGCGGCGCGCGAAGCCGTCGCCACGAAGGTCCCGCTACCAAAGGGCGTCTATGTCGAATTCGCCGGGTCCGCCGAGGCGCAAGACAAAGCTCGCCGCGATTTGCTGGCGCATTCGCTGATCGCCTTTGCCGGCGTCCTGCTGATCCTAGCGGTCATCACCAGGCACTGGCGCAATCTGCTGCTTGTGCTCTTCAACATTCCATTCGCGCTCGTCGGCGGTGTACTGGCGATTTATGCCGACGGGGCTATCCTCTCACTGGGCTCGATGGTCGGTTTCGTCGCGCTCTTCGGCATCTCGCTGCGCAATTCGATCATGATGGTCTCGCACTACGAGCATCTTGTCTCCGTCGATAACCAGCCGTGGAACCTAGCGACCGCGATCAAAGGCGCAGGCGACCGCCTTACGCCGATCATCATGACGTCGCTCGTTACTGCGCTCGGCCTGTTACCTCTGGCCATTGGCATCAACGAGCCGGGCCGCGAAATCCAGGGTCCCATGGCTTTGGTGATCCTTGGCGGCCTTGCGACCTCGATGACGCTCAACCTGCTAGTGCTGCCGACCCTGGCTTTGTCGCTGGGCCACTTCGAGCGGAGACTTCAGGCCGAGATTTAAAGTCCGAACTTCGTTCTCTCAGACCAAAGAGCAGACCAGCCAATTCCGGCCGTCCGCGCAAGTCGGCTTCGCGCCGATTTCGTTGAAAAAGTCGGCGCTTGAACGGCAGCATTCGTGCTGATTCACTTGGTCTCGCACGAGGAGACTGAGTCGATGATGGGGCCGCGGCAAGTCGAGCAAGGCGCTCTGTTCTACAACTTCTCCCTCGACGCCCATGTGCCGCAAGATCACCTCCTGCGGTCGATCGACCGCTTCGTCGACCTGGGCGATCTGCGTCGCGAGCTCGCGCCGTTCTACAGTGAGCTGGGGCGCCCTTCGATCGATCCCGAGCTGATGATCCGGATGCTGATTGTCGGCTACTGCCTGGGCATCCGCTCCGAGCGCAGGCTCTGCGACGAGGTGCATCTGAACCTGGCCTATCGCTGGTTCTGCCGGCTCGGCCTCGAGGGCCGTGTACCCGACCACTCGACCTTCTCCAAGAACCGTCACGGCCGCTTCCGCGACAGCGATCTCTTGCGTCGGCTGTTCGAGACCGTGCTCGCGCGGTGCATCGAAGAAGGTCTTGTCGGCGGCGAAGGCTTCGCAGTCGACGGCAGCCTGATCAAGGCCGATGCCAACAGGCAAAACAGCGTCGAAGGCGCTGCGGGCCTCCCGCCGGGGGCTGCAAGCCGGGCAGCGCAAGAATATCTCGCCACGCTCGATGATGCCGCATTCGGCGCTGCCACTCCTGTCGTGCCGAAGTTCATCTCGCCGGCCGATCCGGCCGCACGCTGGACGGGCGCCAACGGCGGTCTCGCCTTCTTCGCCTACGCGACCAACTATCTCATCGACCTCGACAACGCGATCATCGTCGACGTCGAGGCGACAACGGCGATCCGCCAGGCAGAGGTGACAGCCGCCAAGCGGATGATCGAGCGCGCCAGGGATCGCTTCGATCTCTATCCGGCGCGGCTCGTCGCCGACAGCAGCTATGGTTCGGCGGAGATGCTCGGATGGCTCGTCTACGAGCAGGGTATCGAGCCGCACGTCAGCGTCTTCGACAAATCGGCCAGGACCGACGGCACCTTCTCGCGCGCCGACTTCACCTACGATCACAGCGGCGACGTCTACACTTGCCCGGCGGGCAAGACGCTCTTCTGTAAGGGCACGCTGGTCAACGACGGCGCGACGCTGATGTACCGCGCCAGCAAATATGATTGCGACGTGTGCGCTCTCAAGCCCCGGTGCTGTCCGAATGCGCCGGCACGCAAGGTCCCGCGTTCGATCTATGAAGGCGCTCGCGACATGGCGCGCGACATCGGCGCATCGGATGAAGGCTACACGTCTCGCAAGCAGCGTAAGAAGATCGAGATGCTGTTCGCGCACCTCAAGCGCATCTTGAAGCTCGATCGACTACGACTGAGGGGACCGTACGGAGCCCGCGACGAGTTCCACCTAGCAGCCACCGCTCAAAACCTCAGGAAGCTCGCCAAGCTCGTTCCGACCTGTCCGCCGCTTCCAACCTGAGAAGGTCACGGTGCCTCGCGGCAGCGCGCTGGCTGCTTGAGACCGCAGCCCCTTGCCGGCACCAAACGGCACTTCTTCAACGAAATCCACCCAAGTCGGCCATTCGAGCGCGGCGCTGCCAATCATCAAACCTGACATTCCGAAGCAATGGTCTCGGTCGGCCCGCGACGCGATCAGGCAGCTCGCGGCGGCAGCTTGGCGAAAAGAGGTCCGAGTCCCTCGGCGATGGTAAGGTGCGCGATGACGGCATCGCGCAGCTTTGGGAAAGGAAGCTCGGCGAGCATCGCGGTCTGGATCGCGGCCATCACCTCGCCCGCCTCGGAGCCAATCATAGTGAAGCCCCGGATGCGATCGTCCTCGGCGCCGACCATCACCTTCATAAAGCCTTGGGTTTCGCCTGTCGCCTGAGTACGCAGGACGTTGTGCATCGGCAGCTTGGCGACGCGTATGTGGATGCTCTGGCGCTGAGCTTCGCCTTCGGAGAGGCCGATGTGCGCGAGGGGCGGATCGGTAAACATGACGTAGGGAATCAGCCGTTCGTCGGTTCGACGGCTACCACCGGTCATGTTTTCCTTCACGATCCTGAAGTCGTCGACAGACACATGCGTGAACTGCGGGCTGCCGGCGCATTCGCCGATGGCCCACACGCCGGGCGCCGTCGTTTCCAGTCGTTCATCGACGCGAATAAATCCGCGGGAATCGAGATCGACGCCCGCCTTTTCGAGCCCAATATCGCGTGTATTTGCAGTCCGCCCCACCGCCACAAGCAAGTCGCTGCCTTCAATCTTCCGCTCGCCTGCCATGGTGCGAAGGGTCAGCGTAACCGCGTCGCCGGAAACGCCACTAACGTCAACAAGCTGGGCGCCCAGAAGGATATCGATACCCTCGTCGAGAAGAATGTTTTGCATCTCCGCGGCGACGTCCGCATCTTCACGCGACATAACTTGGCGGCTAGGCTCGATGATCGTCACGCGACTACCAAACCGGCGGTAGGCTTGTGCCATCTCGATCCCGACGTAGCCTCCCCCCAACACGATTAGGTGAGGCGCCACGTAGTCGAGTTCCAAGGCCTCGATGTGAGTCAGTGGGCGCGCTGCCTGAA
Organism: Beijerinckiaceae bacterium; assembly: GCA_965277735.1. Taxonomy (GTDB): domain Bacteria; phylum Pseudomonadota; class Alphaproteobacteria; order Rhizobiales; family Beijerinckiaceae; genus RH-AL1. The sequence continues at coordinate 615,333 of CBDIDO010000001.1, read as the reverse complement.
GGCCGGCGATATCCGGGATCGTCGGATGAGTGCCGACGTTGACGACGACCTCATCACCGGTGAGCAATCGGCTGCCGCCGTCGTTCAGTGCTATCTCGACGGTCTTCAGTCCGACGAAGCGACCACTGCCCATAATCAGTTCAGCGCCGCTTGCCTTGTACGCGCCCAGGTGGAGTTCGATCTCACGATCGACCATATCCTGTTTACGACCGCGCACCCGGCCCATCTCGGTCGCGACCGCTCCCGTCGACGTGCCAAACTGTGCAGCGTTGTGGACGAGATGGGCGACCCTGGCGCTCCAGAGGATGTTCTTCGACGGCATGCAGGCTACGGCGGGGCACGAGCCCCCGACCCAGCGTCGCTCAACGACGGCGACTTTTTTACCAGAGTGGCCGAGGTCCCATGCGAGCAGCTTTCCGCCCTGACCGCTGCCAAGAATGACGACATCGAAGTGCTCGGCCTGATCCATCGTTATTCCCTTATCGTCGTTCTGTGTGCACCGAGTCGCCGGAAGATAGGGCTCCTTGACGTCAGGTTGATTTGACCTCGCCGCCGTCCATGCGCAGCACTGTACCGGTCATCCAGCGGGCTGCTGGCGAGACGGCGAACGCCATCAATTCGGCGATCTCCTCGGCTTCTCCGAAGCGAGCGATTCCGGCCTGGTCGAGGAATCGCCGCTTGGCCTCTTCTACATCGATGGACTTCGCTGCAGCGACCTTCTCAAGCATGGCTTGGCGGCGCCCGGTCATGATTGCTCCTGGCGAGACGCTGTTGACCTGAACACCATCCTGGAGCCCTCGATCTGCAAAGGCCTTGGCTAGAGCCTCGATCGCCGCGTTGATCGCGCCGACGGCGGCGGTACCCGCTTTCGGGATGTCGGCCGCGTTACCAGAGGTGAAAACGACCGACCCTTTCGACGCCTTCAGCGCGTCCCACGCGCAAATCGCCAAGCGGCGTCCGCCGTGGAATTTGAGCTCCATGCCAGCCTTCCACTGCTCGTCGGTCATCTGGAAAACATCAAGCCCGGCAACGGCACCGGCGACGTTGACGAGTGCATCGATGCGGCCAAAGCGGTCCATGGAAGCCCTGATGACCTTCTCGGCTGCCGTGGGCTCCATCAAGTCCAGTTCGAGGACAAGCGGTTTGGCACCGATCGTTTTGACCTGGGCGGCCACCTCGTTCAGCATTTCGCCGCCCCGAGCCGCAAGAACGACGGCCCCGAAATCCCGGGCCAACCGAAGGGCGGTCGCCTTACCGATCCCCGAGCTGGCCCCTGTCACGATCGCGACCGATTTCGACATCGTTTGCTCCCGCTGACTTTCGATACCGCTTGGTCAGGCGTGAACAACGACCAATTTTCCGCCGGCCTCGTTGGCCTCCATGACCCGGTGCGCTTCGCGGATCTCCTCGAAGCCGAACACGCGGGCGGGCTTTGCCTTGAGACGCCCTTGGGCTATCTGGCTAGCGATCTCTTGGAGCGGCACGTCCGATAGAGGGAAGCCTGGCGCGCCGAACACGAAGCTGCCGAAGAAGGTCAGGTAGACGCCGCTCGGCATTTGCAGGAGCGGGTTGAAGTCCGCGATGGGCTCCAGGCCCCCCAACCACCCCGCCAAGCAGGCCTTGCCGCCACGGTCCAGCATCCTCAGCGAATCGATGATCGTGCTGTTGCCCACGAGATCGAGTACCGCGTCGATTCGCTTTCCCTCGCGGACGCCTTTGGAGAGTTCGGGTGCTTCCAGCTCCACCCTCTCCACACCAAGCGCCTCAAGCATCGCGAAACGGTCACGGCTCCGCGTGGTGGCTATGACCCGGGCGCCGGCGTTAACGGCCATGTTGACCGCGGCCTGACCGAAGGAGGACGTTGCGCCCCTGATCACGAGTGTTTGACCCTCGACCAGCGCCAGATTGCGAAACAGGCAGGTCCATGCCGTGGCGTAGCTTTCCGGAATGGCAGCTAGCTCGCCCCAGGAGAGGTCCGACTCGATCGGGGTGACATTTGACGCCGGGCCCCGAGTAAATTCGGCATAGCTTCCATTGATCGTGCGGCCGAGGCCGCCCATCAGCGCGGCGACCTTCGCGCCCACCGGAAGCTCGCCGCCAGGGCAGGAGTCCACGAGGCCGACGCATTCGATGCCGCTCACCGGCGCTGCTTCGGCCCACTCGCCACGGCGCATGTGAAGCTCGGCGTGGTTGATCCCGAACGCCTTGATCTGGATGACAACTTCGCCGAATTTTGGCTCCGGCTTGGGTATGTCCCTATAGACGAGACTGTCGAGCCCACCGAACTTATCTAGAAGGATCGCACGCATAGCGGCACTCCGGTTTTGTCGTTGCCCAACTTCATCGTTACGGTGCGGGCCGCGAGGGTTGCGATTCAAGGAGCCAGGAAGTCGCGAATGGCGGCAGCAACCTCCTTCGCGTGCGTCTCCAGCGCGAAATGACCCGTATCGAGGAAGCGCACATCCGCATCGGGAATGTCGCGCCTGAAGGCTTCCGCACCGGCGGGCAGGAAGAACGGGTCGTTTTTCCCCCACGCAGCCAAAAGCCGCGGCTTGTATCTCCGGAAATAGTCTTGGAAGGCGGGATAGAGGGCGACGTTGCTCTTGTAATCGCCAAAAAGATCAAGTTGAACGTCGGCAGCGCCGGGCTTCGCCACATAGAAATTGTCGAGAGACTGGCCATCCGGCGAGACCGCTGTAACGTCGCCGACACCGTGCGTGTATTGCCAGTGGGTGGTCTCGGGCGTCAGAAATGCGCGGAGCGCTTCGCGGTTCGCCTCGGACGGTTCTTTCCAATAGGCGCGAATGGGGTCCCAGCCGCTGCTGAGCCCTTCCTCGTAGGCGTTGCCGTTCTGTGTGATGATCGCGACGATGCGATCGGGATGTCTCATCGCCAGCCGGAAACCTGTCGGCGCGCCGTAGTCGAAGACGTAGACCGCATATCGATCGAAGCCGACGACGTCCGTAAAGCGCTCGATGGTCTCGGCGATCGAGTCGAAGCTGTTTGTCTTCGGCCTATCGGAATTGCCGAACCCGGGCAGATCAGGTGCCACAATGTGAAACCGGTCGGCCAGAAGCGGGATCAGATCCCGGAACATGTGGCCGGCGCTTGGAAATCCGTGCAGGAGCAGCAGCTTTGGTGCGCCGACGACGCCCGCCTCCCGATAGAAGACCTTGGAACCGTCGAGATCTGAGCTTTGTAACGAATGGTCACGGCGCCTCTGCTCGGTTCGCGGGCGTCCTATCGACGCCCCTCATGTGCTCCCGAACCAAGTTGTAAGCCTTCCACGCACTGGCGGCAGATGGTAACATTGGAAACTCACCTCCCGTCCGGTGGAAGGCTATTGGATCGTTTAGACGCCATGTCGGTCTTGCTCGCGGCAGTCGGAGCCGGGAGCCTATCGAAAGCGAGCCGTCAGCTCGGACTTCCGCTGGCAACCGTCAGTCGGAAGGTGGCCGAGTTGGAGGCGCACCTGAAAGCCACTCTGCTCATCCGCTCGGCCAAGGGACTGGAATTGACGCCAGCCGGGCGGTCCTACGTAACGGCTGTCGAGACGATACTGGAGCAATTGACCGAGGCGGAGCGTGCCGCCGCAGGAGAATTTACCGAGCCCAAGGGGGATCTCGCGATTACGGCGCCTATCATGTTCGGCCGGCTACACGTGCTGCCGGTGGTGACAGAATTCCTATCCGCTTACCCTGATGTCGCCGTCAGCCTGATGTTCACCGACCGGGTCGCGCACTTTCTTGACGATCACGTCGATGTCGCGCTTCGCATTGGCGCTTTACCGGACAGCAGCCTTACAGCCTCCCGCCTCGGGGCCGTCCGGCGAGTCGTTTGTGCAAGTCCTGAATATTTGGCGACAAACGGCATTCCGACGATCCCCAACGATCTCAGGCGGCACAGCGTGATTTCCTTCGAAGGCGTCTCGTCGCCAAGTAATTGGATGTTCGAAGCCAATGGTGCCGAATTGGCCGTTGCCTTCCGCTCTCGGATCAGCGTCAATACCGTAGATGCCGCGATCGCTGCGGGGCTAGCCAATACGGGCCTGGTCCGGGTGTTGTCCTACCAGGTGGTCGACTTCGCGCGGGCGGGCCGGATCAGCACTGTCCTCGATGCCTATGAGCCTCCCCCTCTGCCCGTGCATCTCGTCTACCACCAGCAAAAGCGGTTGCCGCTGAAACTCCGGGCATTTGTCGACTTTGTCGTGCCGCGTCTACGTGACAGGTTGGGACGCGCCGCCTTATGAGACGTTTCCGCATGTGATTGACACGCCGTCGACGTGTCGCTTGCTGACACTCCGAGGTACAAACGAAATCTTGTGCACGCATTGACGCATGCGACCGCTTTCGCCTGATTGACGCCTAAATCAGCCCTTCGAGCTAACTTGAGCCGTCGGTCGGCTTCGCGCCCACTGCCGCCTTTCCCGAACGTAGCGGCCGATCTTGGAAGCAGCCGTAGGCCGCCCCGGCCGCGCATTCGCCCGGAAGCCATGCCGGGCATGATTCTGAAGAAGAATTCGTCTTGGTGAGCCCAACGCAAACGAGCTAGACGCCTTGGTGCCCCCATGTCGGTACCGTACGCGCAACGCTCATAGCGGAAGCTTGCCAGCACGCTCGATCTCGGCGCGAATGCGATTGCGATCCGCCAGCGCGTTTTCGTAGTGTCGGCGCTTTGTCGGTTCCACTTCAAATCCTCTGGCAGCAAGCCAATCGATCTCAGCCCTTCGCGCGGTGGGTCAAGTCCGATGACCGACTCTTCGTGTCGCAAATGGTCTTGAGCGGGCCAAGCAGACCCAGTCGGAACTTTCACCATCCGTATCCGCTCCGGAAATGCCGACCTACGATCCAAGTAATGCGGGGCATTCAGTTGGGTGTTCGGTGTCAATCGGCTCGCAATGTTGACCCCTGATCGGCGTCCAACTTTGACCCCTCTGTTGCCGCTCGCACGGGCGCTTCAGTAGCGCTCGCCCCGGCGTGAGCTGGTCGGGGTTGCGGAGCCGGGGCGAGCGCGGTCGCAAGCCCCCTTCAGCCTCGGTTCTTGAAGCGCCAGCTCTCGTTGCCGGTCTCGACGATGTCGCAGTGGTGGGTGAGGCGATCGAGCAGCGCTGTGGTCATTTTGGCGTCGCCGAAGACGCTGGGCCATTCGCCGAAGGCGAGGTTGGTGGTGACGATGACCGAGGTGCGCTCGTAGAGGCGGCTGATCAGGTGGAACAGCAGCTGGCCGCCGCTTTGCGCAAAGGGAAGGTAGCCGAGCTCGTCGAGGATGACGAAGTCCATGCGGGTGAGATAGTCCGCAAGGCGTCCTTGACGACCTGCGCGGGTCTCGGCCTCGAGCCTGTTGACGAGATCGAGCGTGTTGAAGAAGCGGCCGCGTTTGCCGGCACGGATGCAGCTGCGGGCGATCGCTATCGCGAGGTGGGTCTTGCCGGTACCGGTGCCGCCGACGAGCACGCAGTTGCGCTGCTCGGCGATGAAGTGGCCGCCGGCAAGATCGCGCACGAGGACCTCGTTGATCGGCGTGCCGACGAAGGCGAAGTCGGCGACGTCCTTGGCGAGCGGTAGCCTGGCGATCGTCATCTGGTACTTAATGGATCGGGCCAGCTTCTCGTCGATCTCGGCCTTGAGCAGGTCGCCGACGAGGCGCTGGGGCTCGTGCTGGCGCTTGACGGCGGTGGTGACGATCTCGTCGAAGGCCGAGCGCATGCCGAAGAGCTTAAGCGATCCCATCATGTCGAGGATGTCGGTGCGTTCCAGTAGACGTTCCATTGGGTCAGATCCTTCTGAGGCTGTCGTAGCGGGCACAATCGGCGATCGGCGCATGGCGCAGGGTCAGCGCGTCCGGCGTCATGATGGTGATCGGCGGCGTGGGATCGCGCTGCCGCGAGACGATGTTGATGATGACGTCGGCAGACGAGACGCCCTCGATCAGCGCCTCGGCACAGGCGCTCTCGACCGCCGGCAGTCCGTCGCTGAGCACCATGGCGAGGATCTTCGCCATCTGCCGGTCGCCGTCGTCGGAGCCGGCGAGCTTGCGGCGGATGCGATCGATCGCCTGCGGCAGCACCCAGTCCTTGAACGGGGCGCCGTTGCGCAGCGCACCGGGCTTGCGGGCGAGGACCGGCACGTAGTGCCAGGGATCGCAGATGGTCGCGCCGCGGCCGAAGACGCGGCTATGCTCGGCGACGATGCGGCCGTCCTGGCGGATCACCACGCGGTCGGCATACGCCTGGATCTCGACGGGTCGTCCGACGGCGCTGGCGCTGACCGAGTACTTGTTGTTGTCGAAGCGCACGAGGCAGGTCTTCGAGACCGATGCCGGTAGCGCATGGAAGCCGTCGAACCGGCCGGCGTGGCGAACGAGGTGCGGCCGCTCGGCCTCGAACATCTCCCAGACGGTGCGATCGGTCAGTTCGGGATGGGGATGCGCCTTGGCATAGGCGACGCAGCGATCCAGCAGCATGCCATTCAGCTCGTCGTAGCTCTTCACGCGCAGCCGAGGCGTGAAGAAGCGCTCGCGGACAAGCCCGACCTGGTTCTCGACCTGGCCCTTCTCCCAGCCCGACGCCGGCGTACAAGCGACCGGCTCGACAAGATGGTGCGCACACATCTGCAGGAAGCGACGATTGTAGCCGCGATCCTTGCCGACGAAGATCGTCTCCACCGCCGTCTTCATGTTGTCGTAGATGCCGCGCCGGCAGGCGCCCTTGAAGAAGGCGAACGCCCGGTCGTGCGCGTCGAAGACCATCTCCTGGCTCTCGCGCGGATAAGCTCGGACGAACATCATGCGGCTGTGACAGAGCCGGACGTGCGCCACCTTCACGGTCGTCGTCACGCCGCCGATCAGCACGATGTCGTGGCTCCAGTCGAACTGGAACGCCTCGCCCGGCGCGAAGGCCAACGGCACATAGGCTTCCGCGCTCGCCGCCGCGTGTCCCTTCACCCAGACCCGGGCATAGCGGCGAACCGCGTCGTAGCCACCCTCGTAGCCGAGCGCCCGCAACTCCTCGAAGACCCGGATCAGTGTCAGGCGCTCCCGCGCCGCCTTTGTCGCGTTGCGGGCAAGCATCCGCTCGAGGTCGATCTTCCATCGCCCGAGCTTGGGCCGCGGCTGCACCTCGCGCTCGTAGGCAAACGACGTCGCGCCCGAGCGCAGCACCTTGCGCACCGTGTTGCGCGAGATCTTCAGGTCGCGGGCGATCTCCTTGATCGACTTGCCCTTGACCAGATGCTCCCGCCGTATCCGGCCGACCGTCTCCACAACCAACATCCCCGCCGCCCGCCCGCCGTCAAAACGGACAGCGCAACAGGCCAAGATTAAGGGGTCAGTTTTGGACGCCGATCACCCCGATAAGGGGGTCACTTTTGCAGGCCGAAACACAGTTCGGCGCCTACGATTTCGCTATTAGCCAACTAATGTGGCGATAGCCTTCGAATCTCGAAGCTCAGACGCGCATTCCACCAGGGCGCGCGCCGCGCCCCCGGTTCGAGGTACCACACTCACGAAGGATCCGTACCGTCGGACGTTTTCTCGGTGCGAGTGACGACCATCTCCAATCGGTCAGCCGCCTCGGTCACGACGTCAGAAAGTTCGTCGATCTCCTCCCTGTTTTCGGCGGGGCGGAGTTTCCCGATCAGCGTTGCCGTAGCTGCGCAGAGTCTCATCAATTCAGCCACACGCAGGAGTTCCTGTTCACCTGCCATCGGTCTAATCTCCGAAACGAAAAGGACAGTCGGAGGGTACCAAGATGGTCGACACCTCGGTCCTCGAGGAGGCAGATCTCACCGTGTCCGCAGCGAGAGTTGCGTTTGCTCGAGAATTTGCTGGTTTCCAAGCACGCATGGTCGACCGTGCAGTCGGTCGCATCGACGATCTGAATGTCGACCTGTTGTTCCTGGCGCAGGAAAGCATCCTGGTATTCGAGGAGACACATCGTTTAGTCGCTGCCGCGGCGGCGGGTGGCAATGTCTCTTTGCTGCCGCCGCAGCTGCAATTGAGCGAGCAACTGCGTGCGCTCAAGGCAGCGAGGAGAGCCAAATTCATGAGATGGCTCATCGCGAAGATTTTCCTTGCGACCGCATTGGTGGCCTCGGTTCTCCTGATTGCCGCGAACTGGTTGCTAAGGTGATTTTGCTCCTGGTGTCGGGGACGTCACGCGCGTCCAGGTCCCCGAACAGCGCGAGCAGGCGCGGGGCGAGACCGCGCACTTCATTTCGATGAGCGAGGGTCAGCCGGCGCAGGCAGGTTTCCGCGCGGGGCGTTAGCTTGAGCACGACGCGGCGGCGGTCGTCGGGATCGGCGATCTTGGCCACGAGACCGGAGCTTTCGAGCCGAGCAACGAACTCAGCTGCCGTGTTCGCTGCGACAAGCAGCTGTTCAGCGAGGTGGCCCACTGTCGCGGCCTTGCCGGCGGGGCAGCCCTTTATGGCGAGGAGCGCCTGGTGCTGGTGCGTTGTCAGACCGGCTTCCTGCGCCGCGCCGGCGCTGAAGTTGGCGAAGTGCCGCAACGCTAAACGAAACGCAGCCAGCGTCTCGTAGTCGGACTGAGTCAGCTCGTCTTCCTGCTTCAAGTCGGGCTTCGCGCGCGCCGCGGTGCGCCGGGTCAAAGCCGCGGCCTTGCATGTATCGGCATACGATATAAGCTCCGAACTATCGCAACCCGATATAGCTCGGACACGTTGGTCCCTGCAACCGGGCAGGGGCTAATTCGTCCGTGATGGAGGTGGAATGACTGACGTGGTCGATGACAGGGGCGTTGGAGCGACATCGCTTTCGGCGACGCGCCGGCTTGCCGATTTCAGCGCCGACCCGCGTATCCTCATCCTTGCTGCGTTCGCGATCTGCATCGGCACGATGGGCAGCTTAGTTGCCCTCTTGCTTTTAAAACTCATCGCACTCGTCACCAACCTCGTCTGGTTCGGCCGGATTAGCGACGCTGCCACCACTTTCGTCAACGTGCCACGCAATCTCTGGATGGTCGCGGCGCCTGCACTTGGGGGTCTCGTGGTCGGCCTGATCGCGCGTTACGGCTCCGAAAAGATCCGTGGCCATGGCATTCCCGAAGCGATTGAGACGATATTGATCGGCGCGAGCCGCATCGGCCCCAAGGTCGCGATCCTCAAACCCATCTCGGCTGCGATCGCGATCGGCACTGGCGGTCCGTTCGGTGCCGAGGGGCCGATCATCATGACGGGCGGTGCCATTGGCTCGCTTTTCGCGCAGTTTTTCCACCTCTCCGCCGCAGAGCGAAAAACGCTACTCGTCGCCGGCGCCGCTGCCGGTATGACCGGTATCTTCGGAACCCCTATTGCCGCGGTGCTTCTAGCCGTCGAGCTATTACTGTTCGAGTGGAAGCCACGCAGCTTCATCCCTGTGTCCGTCGCTGCGCTCGTCGCCATCGCCTGGCGCCCGCTGCTCATGGGCTCGACTCCGCTGTTTCCGATGGCGCCGGTGCCGGATCTCCCGTGGTGGGGCTTTCTCTGTGCAGGTGGCCTTGGCATCTGTGCGGGCCTGCTGTCCGGGCTGCTGACGCTCCTGCTCTACGGGATCGAGGATGCATTCGGAATGCTGCCGATCCACTGGATGTGGTGGCCCGCGCTCGGCGGCCTATTTGTCGGACTCGGCGGTCTTGTCGAGCCCCGCGCGCTAGGCGTCGGCTACGACGTCATCGCGGACCTCCTCAGTGGCCGCATGGCCTTACACGCGGTGCTGCTGTTGCTCGTCGTGAAAGCGTCGATCTGGCTGGTCTCGCTCTCGTCCGGAACTTCGGGCGGCGTGCTGGCGCCGTTGCTCATCATCGGCGGCGCACTCGGCTGGCTCTGCGGACTCGCGCTACCGGGCAATCCGGGGTTCTGGGCATTGGTCGGCATGAGCTCGATGCTGGGCGGCACGATGCGCGCGCCCTTGACCGGTGCCATCTTCGCTTTCGAGCTGACGGCCAGCCTGCACGGGCTGCCGGTCCTGCTGTGCGGCACGATCTGCGCCTATGCCGTCACCGTGCTCCTGCTGAAGCGCTCGATCCTCACTGAGAAGATCGCACGGCGTGGGCAGCACATCACGCGCGAGTATTCCATCGACCATTTTGAGCTGACGCGCGCCAAAGAGATCATGGTGAGAGACGCCGAGACTCTGCTCGAGACTATGCCTTTGGCCGAGGCCGTGGCTCACTTCCTAGACCCCGATGCAAAGCATCTTGGCTACCCGGTGGTTGATTCCCAGCGGAGGCTCGTCGGCGTTGCGACACGCGCAGAAGCGCTCGCCTGGAACGCCGGGTCAGTCCAAAACGGTGAAACGCTTGGCGAGCGCGTATCCGATGCCTCGACGCCTGCCGGGTTCCCGGACGATGTCGTCGGGCGAATCCTCGATCTCATGATCGCCGAGGATGTCGGCCTCGTCCCGATCGTCGAGCCGAAGACCCGCGAACTCCGCGGCATCATCACGCGCAAGGATCTGCTTGCTGTGCGCCGCGCGGCTGGCCTCCTCGAGACCGAGCGTGCACGGTTCTACGCTCGGCGACGTCCAGCGGCGGCCCCTAGTGGAACCACTCATGTCGACACGTAGCCCGATCGCTGTCGTCGCCAATCATGACGGAGACGACAATCAGAGCCGGCTAGCTCGTTTTGCCGACCACGGGAGCCGGCGCGGAGACAAAATCATCGGCGTGCTCGCCGAGCGCCCAGATGCCGCGAGCGCCATCTGCACTGCTGGATTTCTATGCGACATCGCTTCTGACCGACGCTTTGCAATTCACACGGAAAGGCCCCAAGCCGGCACGAGCTGTCATCTGGACGTGGCCGGCGTTCAAGCCGCCTGCGTGCAACTTCTCGATCAGATTCCAACGAGCGACGTTGTCATCCTGAGCAAGTTTGGAAAGCTGGAGGCTGTCAAGCAGGGGCTCTGGCCCGCGTTTGTGGCTGCTGTTTTCGCCGGCAAACCGGTACTGACAACTGTCTCCCGCCGTCATTTCGAAGGTTGGAAGGCTGTTGTCCCAGCGGCGGCTTGGCTCCAGGCCGATGTCGACGAGCTCACAAAATGGCGGCAGTCCATCAAGTTCGAACCCCGATCAAATACATCCCTTAGAGCTTGGAGGATCTCATGAGCAAAATCCCCGAAGCGAACGAATACGCGTCGCCGCCGTGCCTCATGCATAAGCTCGATGACGCTGGCGGCATCGCTGACCTGGTTCGGGGCGAAAAAAATCCCGACGTCGCTCGGTGGAGAAAGATCGAACGCGAGCGCCTCATCTCTGCCCGGCTAGCGGTCGACTCCCAGCTCCGGATCGAGCACGCGGAAGCGATCGCGCGGCATCTGGGTGAATGGATCGACCGCGCACCGGATCTGGTGCTGGGCGCGTACTGGCCCTTTCGAGGGGAACCCAACCTACATCCTTGGCTCGAGGAGTTTCGACGGCGCGGCGGCCGCACGGCGCTCCCGGTGGTCAAAGCGAAAGGCGCACCCTTGGTCTATCGTCTGTGGGCTCAGGGCGCTCGCATGTCGCGCGGCGTATGGAACATCCCCATTCCCGCCGACGGCGAGGAAGTTGTTCCCGACATGATGCTCGCGCCGCTCGTCGGCTTCGATAGGGCTGGATACCGGCTTGGCTATGGCGGCGGCTTCTTTGATCGGACGCTCGCGGCCTTTTCGCACCGCCCTAAAGTCATTGGCGTCGGCTACGACGACGCGGCCATCGAAACGATCTACCCGCAGTGGCATGACATCCCCATGGACCTCATCATCACCGAAAGTAGCCGGAAACCTACTTCGCGCTAGCCAACGAAAAGAGCCTATAGAATGCCGCGGGCTGCCTGGGCTACCGCGACGCTGAGCTCATTGATCAGCCGTACCGCCTCGACCTCGAACTCCACGCCCGGACTTCTATCGTTGGATCTGCCACCTCCCACTTCATGACGACACCTGATCTCGGTGTCCACGGAACCGGCAGCAAGCCGGTTGCCGAACGCCTCAGACGACGCCAACACAATGGACGATAGGTAGGATAACGAAGAAGTCAGCCGGCGCCGATAACGCATCGCGCTTCGAGATCCCGTCAACGGCAAGCGGTATCCGGCTATACATCGCCTGCGATCGCAACTCGATCTGCTTAGCGGGACGCTCTCGCTTTGCGATGAATCGATGCGTGGGCTCGGTCAATGGACGTTCGACCTGCGCGGCGAGCAGTCATCTTTGCTGGCGTGGCTTGGCGCATTCTTCGGATTCGAAGTCTCGTTGATCGAAGACCGAGAAACGGGATTCCCCGATGACCCCGAGTCGCCCGGTCCGACCTTCGTCGGGACGGCAACGCTCGCCGAGATCGCAAAATGGTTCGGTCTATCTCTGAGCGAGACGCGAACGCGATTTCGCACAAACATCGAGATCGATGAGGCTCCGCCTTTCTGGGAAGACCGCCTCTTCGGCAACGCCGGAGAAACACCGCTCTTCAGTGTGGGCGCGACGCGCTTCCAGGGAATAAATCCATGTCAGCGTTGCAACGTCCCGCCGCGAAATCCTTGGACAGGCGCAAACGATCCGTCGTTCGCCAAGCGCTTCGCCGAAATGCGGCGACGCACGCTTCCATCCTGGGCAAACAGCACGCGCTTCGACCACTACTACCGCGTCGCCGTGAACACCCGCGTGGCGGGATGGTACCCAGGCTCGACCGTCCGCGTCGGCGACGAGATCGTTCAGCATTTCAGCGAGGATGCCCTGTCTCCCTAAGTCGCGCGACCGCACGTCTGGCGCGACGACCGCTCGGACATTGGTCGATACCGGCCGCAGACAGTAGCTGTCGCATATCGGCCCCATTGGCGGGATCGAACCCGCCACCTGGCAGAACCTTGGCGTTCACGCTGCTCTCTGCCAGCCCGTCGGTGGAGGTTTGTCCATGTCACACCGTCGTATCCAGCACGTCGACGTGTTGGGCTCGAAAATGGCCTACGTCGACGCTGGCAGGGTTCATCAGCGCCTGCGGGTGCTGAAGCGTCAGGCGCTCAACGATCTTCCATGCGCCTGGGACTACTACCGCGGACCGGGCCCGCACGCCCCCGCCCATTTTGCGCCCAGATACGTCGTTCCCGATTGTCGACATTTACCGAAAAGCGGAAGTTGCCGTCGATCTGGCGGGGTCGAGGGTACCTCTCTACAATCAGTGACAGCCATCGAATAGTCGACGCGCCGCATGGCGCGTTGGTAGAAGGGCACGGTGTCCGCTCGCCCGCCTTTGGAGGCTTAATGACCGAAATGCCGAAAGACCTCGTCCTGATCCCGGCACTTTTTTGCGACGAGGGCCTCTATGCCGATGTCCGGCCGCAACTCGCGCGACAACTGACCGTGCACGTCATCGCCGCACCACGCGACACGATGGCCGAAAGCGTCACGGCGATCCTCGATCGGGCGCCAGAAACCTTCATTCTCGCTGGCACGTCCTATGGTGCCGCCCTCGCCGTCGAAATTGCGCTTGCCGCGCCGGATCGGGGCAAAGGCCTTTGGATCATGGGCAATGATCCAGCCGCCGGCGACCCCGAGCAGGGTCCGGGGCTCGTCCAAGGCATTGAGACCAATACCGAGGGCGTGATCGACATGCTAGCCGGCCTCGTCGTGCTGGCAAAGCACGATGCGGCAGCTGCAACCTTTCGGACGATGGCAAAGCGCGTCGGCCGAGATACGGCGGTGAAACAGGCTAAGTCTCTCGCAACGAGGCGATCGGTCGAGGATCACGCCGCTGCGTTAAAGATGCCTGTCCTGGCGATCTGGGGAGAAGACGACAAGGTTGCGCCGATCGAAAAAGGGAAAGCCTTCGTCGAGCGTATACCTCATGCCGAATGGCACCCCCTCGCAGAATGCGGTCATCTGCCCACTTTAGAAAAACCGACTGAAGTCGTTGCGATCTTTGCGTCCTGGCTGTCGAGCCGACTGGCCGCCTAAGGGCACCATCCCTACGGGTCGAAGCGCCTACTTACGAGCTCAGACCCGCACGGGGGGTCAGCTTTCAGGGGCGCCAAACTGCTTGAACGGATCGGCCTTCGCGAAGGCTTCAAGCGTCTCGCAACGCTCGATGATCCGTTCAATCGTTGGTAGGTCGGCGACGGAAATCTTGAAGATCTTCATCACGGCGGTAATGCTCGCGAGGCAGATATCGGCGATCGTGACGCTGTCACCATGGCAATACGCGCCGGTTTCCTTATCAGCGGCAAGCCTCGTCTCGACCGCCTGAAGGCCGGTGCTGAACCAATTGATCTGCCAAGCGCGCCAGGCCGCATCGTCGAACCCAGCGGTTGTTGTGAGATACTTTTTGACGCGCGGCACGATGAGAGGGTGGGTGTCGGCGGCAAGCGCCGCGGCGATAGAACGGACGCGGGCGCGGCCATAAGGATCGGCAGGAAGGAGGGGCGGCTCGGGTTTGACTTCGTTCAAAAATTCAAGAATGGCCAGAGACTGGGTTAAAGGTGCATGTCCCTTCTCGACGAGCGCGGGGATTGCGCCAAGCGGGTTGATTTTCAAAAAAGCTTCGCTGCGCTGTTCACCCGCGTCGAGGTTGACGCTGTGTTCTTGCGCCGTCATGCCTTTTAGGGTCATCGCGACCCGCACGCGGTAAGTCGCCGAGGTCCGCCAGAAGCCAAAAAGTTCGAAACGGGGTTGGCCGGCCATGGTCATTCCAATCCGGGTGAACTCAATGCGTTCGCATAGCCGAGGCGTGGATTTTTGGCGAGAGGTTTCGCTGGCTCAACAATTTGCTGGTTTGAAAGCCGCGCGCCCATACCCCGGTTGGCTGGCTCGTTGGCCTCAAAACCGGTATGGCCCCAAGAATAGGTCGCTGATCGCCTTACGTATGCCCAGTGATCGAGCGACGTCGGCGATGCTCCATTTTGCCAACGCTGAAGGCACGGTTGGGGGTACAGCCGATCAAGGTAAAAGAGGGATGCAAGCGCGCTGCCCGATTTGAGGGATTAAGGGCCACCGGACGATCCGGTGCCAGTGGCAAGCCAAAGCAAAAGGTCGATCGCTGAAAGTAGCATATGCTGGTAATTTCCAAAATCCAGTCAGTGCAATCAAATACAAACGCATTTCTATGCGAAACCCTTTATATATCAACGTCAGAATAAAGTTCAACAATTGATTGGCATGCAAGACATTCTGCCTTTAGCTTCTCGAAAGCCGCAGACCTTCTGAGTCGGGGGCGCGGTTAGGACCGCCGCTGAGACCCCAGCCTTTCTGTGGCGGTCCGCCTTTTTCTGGAGCGTGATGGTGGAAGGAAAGAATAGCTCGGCGAGAGGATACGTCTACGATCCGGCATTGCGTTCTTGTGCCCCCTTTGTAGCTCTGGTCCTCGTCGCGGACGAGGCGAAACCGATCGTCTCCCTCCATCAATCGAGGGCGGAGGCCGAGCGGCAGGTTCAAGACACTATCAAGCGGCTTGAGCAGAAAGCTGACAATCTGACGCCGTTCATGTGATTGCCCTTTCCAAGAAGCCTGAACGCAATATCGAGCGTAACTCCGGTAACGTCGGCGATCTTGTCACGGCGCATTCTATCGCCTCGGCCAAGAGGATCGCGGCATGCAACCGCTCCTCGATGAGAAAAAGCAAGTAGCCAACCATCGCGTCGATTATTCTCCCGGCACCAGTGGCGTGATCGTCGCAACTGCATCGGCGATGGCCGGCTTGTCGTGATCCAGCAATCCGTTCCTGCGATGTCCGCCCAAGGCATAGGAACTAATCTTGGAATATCACATCAAGGCCAAGTCATACTGGCGGCCGTGATCATCGCGCATAATTGGGGCCGTGGTGGAAAGACTATCCGCCGACGTGATGCGAAGCGCGTTGAAGCCACTAGCAATATCCCGTTTGCCGGCAATCGTTTCAGGTACCTGAGATTGCAAACCGCCAACGAGCCCCGTTTCGAATGCCTCAATGGCTGTCCATGAGGTCTCGAACACGCCCGATCAGCGTGTCGAGCACAAAAGGTTTCGTCACGATCGCCATACCGGGCTCGAGCGCGCCGGCCGGGCTTGCCACGGCTTCGGCGTAGCCGGTGATGAACATGACCTTCAGGCTAGGTCTGGTGACGCGGATCGCGTCTGCGAGCTGGCGACCATTGAGGCCCGGCAGGCCCACGTCGGTGATCAAAAGGTCAAGCCGTGGCGCTCCGCGCGCAACTGCAAGACCTTTCGTGCCGTCCTTCGCGTGGATGACATGATAGCCGACCTCGATAAGCGCCTCTTCAACAAGATCACGGATGGCGGTCTCATCTTCGACGAGCAGGACGGTCTCTCCCCGGCCACCCATAGGCGCGTCAACGACCACTGACGCCGCAATCGTGTCGGCTTTGCCGCAGAAGCGAGGTAAAAGCAGCGAGATCGTGGTTCCTTCGCCCGGAACGCTCGAGATCACCGCATCGCCTTCGGACTGCTTCGCGAACCCATAGATCATCGACAGCCCGAGCCCGGTGCCTTTGCCCAGAGGCTTGGTGGTGAAGAAGGGATCGAAAGCGCGAGCGACTACCTCGGGCGGCATGCCAGTGCCGGTGTCGCCGACGCTGACGACGACATGCGGAGCCGCGAGGCTATGGCCGGGTCGCGCGCCGTCCTCGTTCCTGGTCGTAACGACGATCGATCCTCCTGCGGGCATCGCGTCACGCGCGTTGATCGCAAGGTTGAGAATGGCGTTTTCCAGCTGGAAGGGGTCACACAGGGTCGGCCAAGCATCGGGCGCAAGCGCGAGGCGAAGCTCGACCGACTCGTTGACCGTCCGCCGCAGCAGGTCGTCCATCCCCTCGATCAGCTTGTTGACGTCGACCACCCTTGGATCGAGCGGCTGCCGTCGGGCGAAGGCCAGCAATCGATGCGTCAGCGCCGCGGCCCGGTTTGCCGATGACATCGCCATCTCGATGTAGGTCTCCAACTTCTCGTGCCGGCCCTGCTTCAGCCTTCGACCGAGCATGTCGAGGGCGCCGACGACGCCGGCCAGGAGATTGTTGAAGTCGTGCGCGATCCCGCCGGTCAGCTGACCTACGGCTTCCATCTTTTGCGACTGCCTGAGGTCGGCCTCAGCCTGCTCGCGTGCGACCGCCTCGGCGCGCAGTCGTTCGTTCGCCTCCGCAAGCTCGCGCGTGCGCTCTGCAACCTGACGCTCGAGAGTCTCGCCGGCTAGTCTCAACTGATCGGCCTGCAGCTCGAGTTCAGCGTGCAGCGCCACGACGCCCCGATTGGTCTCTTCGAGCTCGGCGTTAAGCCGCCGCGCTTCCTCTTCGCGCTCGGCAAGCGCCGCGAGACTTTCGACGAGATCGCGGTTTTCGTCCCTTATCGCGGCGCTTCGGTCTGCAGTCCGCAGCTCGCGAACGGCGTCGGCGATCTCGACCAGGCGCTGCGAGGTCGGCTGCGATGACCGGGGCAACGTCTTGCTCAAGGTCACCGTCGTGCCTCGCGCCGAGGACGTGATGTCGAAGGAGTCCATCAATCGACGGGCGCCGACAATGCCGAGGCCCATGCCCGTCCTCGAGACGTAGCCGCCGGACAGGACCGTCTGCAAGTCGGCTATCCCCGGGCCTTTGTCGCTGACCCTGAGAACCAATCTTGTCGGCGCGTCCTTCGAAAGCTCGAGTTCTATTCTGCCGCCGTCGGCATAGCCAAAAGCGTTGCGCGCGATCTCCGACAAGGCGGTTGCGATGCGGGTTTGGTCCTGCCCGGCGAAACCGAGGCCGTCCGCGACGACCCGCGCGCATTGACGCGCATGGGTTATGTCGTCCTCGATCTCAAGAAGCAGCGTGATGATCGCCCGGACGCTCATAGCGCGGATCTGGCCACAATGACCGAGGCATCGTCCCGCGCCCTTGCGTGATCGCGAAGCAGGACACCGGCGACGATCATCGGGTGAGCACCGAGAAGACCTGGGTACTCGTCGAAGGTCCAACATCCTGACACGCCGTCCGAGTGCATGACAAGCAGCGATCCTGCGGGAAAGGGGTAGTCGAAGGCCGAGAACTTGCGGACGATGTGTCCGAGCGTTCCCGGCAGCGAGATCATGTGATGCCGCTCCCCCGGGCTGACGATCGTCGCGGAGATATTGCCGATGCCCGCAAACACGATCTTGGCCGTAGCCTCGTTGAGCTGACAGACAGCGGCAGCGGCGCCGCGAGTCGCGCGGAGGCCGTCATGAACCCGCTGGAGGATAGAGGCCGCCGGTTCGTGCTCATTGGACCGGAAGCGACGGATGGCCTCGAACGAAGCCTCGGCGGCGAGCGGCCCGTGTCCGAGTCCGTCAGCGACAAAGATCGACCACCCGTCGTCATGCCGCCTCGCGCAGATCGCGTCGCCACAAGCTTCCTCGCCACGCAAAGGTACCTCGAGGGCAGCCCAAAGCGGCATTCGGTCGGTGTTCTTTCCGGTCCCAATCCGCGTCATGATAACGGTACCGCTACGCCAAGAACCGATTGCGAAGTCGCGCGACATCCGACGGATGGCACCGAGACCAGCGCCGGCGCTTCCTGCGCTCGAATAGCCGTCCTCTAGGCAACGCGAGACGTTCTCGATGCCAGGCCCCTTGTCGAGAGACAGGATCTGGATGCCTTCTTCCCCCTCGTCGTCGTAGCCGGACACAAGGATCGTCCCTTGTTGCGCGAATTTGACGAGATTGGTTGCGAGCTCCGTAACGACGATCGCGACCTTGTCCGTGAGCTTCTCTGAAAGTGACAGGTCCCGGGCTCGCTGGGACACCTTGCGTCGCGCATCCGCGACTTGGCTGGCCTCGGAGATTGGCAGGGACAGCGTGATCATCGCCAGCGCGCCAGCACCACGCGCGTGCCGCGTCCGGGGACGGAGTCGATCTCAAACTCGTTGCAGAGGCGCCTCGCGCCTCCCAGTCCGAGGCCAAGACCGCCCCCTGTCGTATAGTGGTCGGTCATCGCGCGCTCCACGTCGGGTATGCCGGGACCTTCATCCTCGAACATCAAGCGAACAGCGCGCTGAGCATTCAGTTGCTCGACCTCGATGCGGACGATCCCGCCGCCCCCATAATCCAGCGTGTTGCGCGCGATCTCGCTCGCGGCGGT
The DNA here is from genome assembly GCA_965277735.1 of Beijerinckiaceae bacterium. Taxonomy (GTDB): domain Bacteria; phylum Pseudomonadota; class Alphaproteobacteria; order Rhizobiales; family Beijerinckiaceae; genus RH-AL1. Next base: position 596,293 of record CBDIDO010000001.1, on the reverse strand, counting down.
GACGATCTTGGTCTGATCGACGAGGCTTAGCCCGATCTCGACCGCAGCCGTGCGGACGAGGCGACGGACACGAACCACGTCTTCGCCCGATCGTATCTGCGCGATCTCACTCTTGAGGATCGGCACGGACACGCTCCATGCCTAGGCCAGCACGCACATCGTCATCGAGGCCGACTGAAAGGAGAGCCAGGCCACGCTCGAGGTTGAGGGCTGTCTTGATGCCGGGAAGGTAAAGGCCGAGTTCGACTAGAGTGATCGCGACCGCCGGGCGCATGCCGACGACGACCGTCTCGGCATCGAGTACGCGGGATACGCCGGCGATGGTGTCGAGCATCCGGCCGATGAAGGAGTCGACCACGTCCAGCGCAGAGATCTCAATTATTACGCCGCGGGCGCCGGTTGCGACGATTTTTTCGGTTAGGTCGCTCTCCAGTTGCATCGCCAAGCGATCATGCATGTCGACCTGGATGGTCACAATCAGCGTGGTGCCGATCTTGAGGATGGGGATATGCTCCATCTCAGACCCGCTTCACCTGGGTCATTTCCAAGCCCAACCGCTTCATCGCCAGCGCGAAGGCATCCGCAAGCGTCGCCTTGGACGTGACGCTGAGGTCGACCCCGAGGTGGACCATGGTCTGGGCGATCTGCGGCCGGATGCCGGAGATCAGGCAATCCGCCCCCATCAGCTTGGCAGCCGACACGGTCTTCAGAAGATGCTGTGCAGTCAACGTGTCGACGATCGGCACACCGGTGATGTCGATAATCGCGACCGACGCCTCCTCGCTGACGATCGCCTCCAGGAGGTTTTCCATGACGACGCTGGTGCGCGCGCTGTCGAGCGTGCCGATCAGCGGCAGCGCAATGATGCCCTTCCAGAGCCGGACCACCGGCGACGAAAGGTCCGAGATTTCCTGGCTCTGACGACCAATCACGTCTTCGCGGCTCTTGAGGAATACCTCCATGGTGTGAAGGCCAAGACGATCGATGAGGATTGTCGAGTCCCAAACGCCCTTGGCGACCAGGTCTTGTTTGTCTGGGTAGGCTGCCTGCAGAGCGAGGAAGAGCGGTTCCTTCAGCGAGAAAATGAACATCGCCGTATCTGTTGGCGTGAAGCCTTGAACGGCTCTGGCGCGGGAAACCTCAGTTAACGCGTCCTCGAGCGAATGAAGAGCGGCTTCTCCAGCCGCTCCGGCGGCGCGGCTGTCGCGAAGCCCGGCGAGCACCGTTTCCGCCTGCTTTTTGAGTTCGCCCTCGCGCACACGACCATTGACGAAGCCGTCGCTCGTCTTCAGCCGCTCGAGCCATGCCTTGACGATCGAAGCTTGATCTCGCGCAAGGATGCTTTGCAGCACGTCATCGGCTTGATCGGTCACTGTCGTTTCCTCCGGGCGCAACATCGCGCGCCAAATGGCTCACACTTTCAGTCGCAAAAGACGCCTAGCATAGGTCGTTCGCTGTAACTGCACGTAATGGGGACATTGATCCGGCAGCCGGCAGAGGGCTTTGAGCAAGCACTCAAGCTATGTCGAACTACATCGCTCGTCTCAACGGCTTCCTGATAGGCCGCTTAGGCAAAACCGAGCACCGATCCGCCGTCGCCCGTACGAGGAGGCCGGACGAGGCTGGAGGTCCACGTCCAGCCGGTGCTCGGCAGGGTCAAGGTCGCCAACGCGAAGCGGTCGGATGTGGCCGACCTCATCGTCCTCGAGATGGCACGTCCGCCAGCGACCGCGGCTCGAGGATCGGACAGCCATTGTGCGATCCACGATAGGCCACCGATTGCTCGTACACGGGCCGACGCGATCGATTGATACCGCCGAGCGGCTGGAACGTCGCAAGGCCGTGCCAGGGACTGAACGCGGTCCCATTCTCCTTGGCGCTGCTTGCGCCGCTTTCCCAACCGTCCTGAGCGGGTACGGTGAGGCGCGCTACCGCGCGATAGGGACTGGCTTCCTCATCCCACACCGCCGACGCGTCTTCGACGGGCATGGCCTCGAGGTCTGCGCAGAGTTGGACGCGCAGCTCCCAGACATTGTCGTGCTTGTTCAGCGCGTCGCGCATGTCCTCACGCAAGGCGTCGGGACGTCCCGCGGTATCGACCTTGCTGCCGGTCAGCTCGGTCAGGCCGGGCGATACGGGCGCGACCGATATCTTGGCGATGTATTCCCCGTAACGGATGGGCACCTGGCTGTAGTAGGCTTCGCCGGCCGGATGGGTCTGCGGCGCGCCGCCCAACGTTTGCACCGTGGGGCTGGCGATCCCGACGGCTTCGAGCGCTGCGTCGACCGTCTGCATCGTCGCCGAGAACGCCTTCTTGAACCCTTCGGCACGGTCCGTCGATTTCGCGAGCAATTTCAGATTGGCGAGGAACGCCTTGGGCGTCGCTGAGGCGAATGCCGGCCCGTTGACGAGCACGAAGTCCTGAGTCTCGTCGCTCTCCGAGCCCGGCAGACGCTCGCCGGCCACGCCCAGGATCTTGAGCGCAAGTCCGCGCGGCACGCTCACGCTATCGTCGAGGATGTCGCCTGGCAGCGTCGAGAAACGCAGCAACGCCTCGTGACGCCCCGCCGTCGCGAACAGGCCTTGGGCCAGCTCGGGCGGGAGGTTGGGCAAGATCTCAAGCGTGCCACCGACGATGGCGTGGCCCTTGGCGTGAATGCCCCGCACCGCGGTCCCATAATGCGCGGTGGTCTTGTCCTGAATGGCCTTCACCTGTTCGCCGAGACCCTTGATCGTCTCGGCCTCGTCGTCCGGGATCACCTCCACATCAGGACGAAATCGAACGGGCGAGGAATGCGCGACATGAGACATGAGCAAGACCTTATGTGAGAGTTTGATGGAAAACTGCCCAGCCTTTGAGCGCCGTCGGCTGGGCCAGAGGCTTGTTCCTAGGCCAGAAGTTCGTGCGCGATCCGATGCGTGATCAGCACGTGTTCTTTGAACGTCGCAAGCGCGAGCGTCGCGAGGTGCCGCCCCTGCATCTCCGCCATGTCATCGGGGTTCTGCGGCGCATTGCCGAGATACGCCGTCGCCAGATCGCGCAGGAACACGTGGTTCTCGTATTGCGCGTCAATATAGGCGCGATCGAACGCCGCGCCGGGGGGCGCCGCGCGGATCTTGTCCAGGGTCGCCTGCGCCTTTTCGTCCATCGACGGCACCTTCGTGCCGAGCTGCTTCAGCACTGTCGTCACCGCGATCGCCTCGGTCAGTTCGAAGCCGGCGAACTCGCGCGCGTCGGCCTTACGCGCCCGATCCACGGCAATCTTGCTGGAGGCCAGCGAGAGCTCAGCCGGTCCGATCACGCCCATCGCAAACTGCTGGTGGGTGCGGGTACCGGACACGTCGGGCATCGACATCGCGGCGGGATCGTTTTTCATCCCGTCGTGGCGCTGGGCCATTGCCATCGTGGGAACGGCGACGAGAGCGGCGGCGGCTCCCGTCAGGATTGTGCGACGATCGGTATTCATGGGGCTTCTCCAGATGATGGATCCAGTACCATGAAGGCCCGCGAAGGGGGCGAGTTCCGGTGAGGAAGACGGTCTGGACACCGTGCCTGTCAGCTTGGACGATCGGATACGTCGCCCGGTTATTTCCATCGTTCCTGCTCGTCCCGATAGCGTGTCGGCAGCGTCCCGTAGGTCGCTTCGAAAGCGCGAGAGAATGATCGTGAATTGGCGTAGCCGATGCTCGCCGCGACCGCCTTGATCGGAAGATCGGTGACTTCAAGCAGGCGAGCGGCCACCTGCAGCCGTGTCTTTTGCACGAACTCGATCGGCCCGAGTCCGAAGGCTCGGGAGAAGTGATCGGAGAACGAAGCCCGGCTCATGCCGGCCAACAGCGCGAGACTATCGACCGTATGGTGCGCGCCGGGCTGCTTGATGATGGCGGTGACCGTTCTGGCCAACCGCGGGTGGTTCACCGCCGCTGTGATCAGCGAACCGTCCGCGATCGACAGCCAGTGTTCGCGCAACAAGGTGATCAGCCCTTGCTTCATGAGGGCCTGGCACATCGCCTGAGTGCCCAGACCGGCGTGCGCCACCTCGCTGCGCATCATTTCAAAAATCACCGCCGGGATGCCGCTGGCCGCGAGGTCGTCGACGACGGGCCGGCGCAGGAGATCGAACAGGCCCAGCGCCGCATCGTGCGGCGCGGAAACGGCCGCGCAGAGCAGCAACGTATCGCCTGTGCCATTTCCGGCCGTGAATTCGACCAAACCATCGCCGATCAGGTCGCACTTCTCGGCCGCTGGCCCAACACCGGCTGCCGGCCCGGCATCACCGACCCAGTGCGGTTGCAGAGCGGGGATGACGAGAACGCTGGACGGCGCAAACGGAAGCGGTTCGGCGTCGCTGACCCTAAGGTGGCCCGTCCCCTGTAGCACGAAGTGCACCGTGATGACCTTGAAAACCGGAAACGTCATTCGCCAGCCAGCTTGGATCCGGCAAACCGAGAAAGCGTGCGGCGTCACGTCCAAGGCTGTCAGGAGGCGGTCGAGACTTGGTCCATCAGCGCGCATAGTCGATCACGTCGGCCGGCGAACCACTCGGAGATCGCAGAAAGTTACGCTCCATCGAAATTCTCGGGTAGCCCGGCAGCATATCGAGAAACATGTCAGCCGCCTCCCTCCGCGACAGTGAATGCTTTCGCGGCGCCCGCAGCGTCTTTCCGATCTCATCCGAGGCCGTCGCGAAAACTTGGTTTAGCCTTGTGCGTTTCTCCTGCGCAACGTCCGCATCTAGGAGTTGGCCTCCACGGCTACCCGTCGCTTGCGGCCAGATTTGCGGGAGCCGCTCGCCGTCACCGTTGTCGTGCGTTTTGCGGCCGCAATCTCATCCGCACCTTTGGACCTATTGAACGAGCGCCGGAACACCTGCGATCAACCGCAGTTGCGCGTTGAAGCAAGTCGGCCGTATGGGCCGTTTAAGGCTTGACGGAGGCTCATTTGACACTCGCGGAAACGCCTGGCGCTCGTATGGAGCGGATCGGCGTCGACTTGGTCCTCAACGGCCAGAAGACGCACCTTGATATCGAACCCTGGACGACCCTGCTCGACGTATTGCGCGAGCAATTGCACATGACCGGGACCAAAAAGGGCTGCGACCACGGGCAGTGCGGCGCCTGCACCGTCCTCGTCGACGGAACACGTATCAACTCGTGCCTGGCGCTCGCGGTGATGCAAGACGGCAAGTCGGTCACCACGATCGAGGCGCGTATCAACGTCACCGGGCCGGGCGGCGATCGCACCATCCCGATCGCCGACTTCCATCGGCTGCCGGGCGATCGGCCGGAGATCGACACGACGCTGAAGGGCGACGAGCTGATCGTCAGCGTCGACCTGCCGGACGAGGACCTGTCGAAGAACTTCACCTACCTGAAGCTTCGCGACCGCGCCTCCTACGCCTTCGCGCTTGTCTCCGTCGCCGTCAGCCTCAGACTGGAGGACGGAAGGATCGCGGTGGCGCGCGTCGCCTTGGGCAGCGTCGCCGCAAAGCCGTGGCGCAACATCGAGGCCGAGCGTGCCCTCGTCGGCCAGGCGCCAGGTCATGAGGCCTTCGCGCGGTTCGCCGACACGATACTGGCCGAGGCCAAGGCGCAGACGCAGAACGCCTTCAAGATTCCGCTGGCAAAACGCGCGATCGTGCGCGCGCTGAGGCAGGCCGCCGACGGCACGCCGCAGACCATCGCCGACAAGACAATCCAGTAAGGATCAAGCCGATGAACGAGATGGTGAGGACACCCTACGTCGGCTCGGCGCAACGCCGCGTCGACGGCGCGCTCAAGGTGACGGGCGGCGCGACCTATGCGGCCGAGTTCGGCGCCGACGACCTGGCCCATGGCTACGTCGTGTCGAGCGCGATCGCGAAGGGCAAGATCGCGACGATCGACACCGCGGCGGCGCTCGCCGTTCCCGGCGTCGTCGACGTGCTGACGCACGAGAACCGGCCCGGCGCCCCGTTCGAGCGCGAGAGCTTCCAGGACGCGGTGGCGCCCCCCGGCGTGCCGTTCCGCCCGCTCGAGAGCGGCCGGATCGTCTATGCCGGCCAGCCTGTCGCGCTCGTCGTCGCCGAGACGTTCGAGGCGGCGCGACATGCGGCGTCCCTGGTCGTGATCTCCTACGACAGGGAAGCGCCGGTCACCGACCTCGCCGCCGCACGCGTGGACGCCTACGACCCGCCGGAGAAGCGCGCGGGCATCGCGCCGCCTCCGAAGCCATGGGGCAATGCCGAAAAGGCGTTGGCCGACGCGCCGATCCGCATCGAGCAGGACTACCGGATCGCTATCGAGCATCACCAGCCGATGGAGATGTTCGCCTCGACCGTCGTCTGGCGCGGCGAGGGCGCGCTGACGATCCACGACAAGGTTCAGGGCGTCACCAACTCCAAGGACTATGTCGTCGAGAACTTCGGCCTGAAGGCGGAAAACGTGCGCGTCGTCTCGCCGTTCATCGGCGGCGCCTTCGGCTCCGGGCTTCGGCCGCAGTACCAGCTCTTCATCGCCGTGCTGGCGGCGTTGAAGCTCAAGCGCTCGGTGCGCGTGGTGCTGACGCGCGATCAGATGTTCACGTTCTCCTATCGGCCCGAGGTTCTGCAGCACGTCGCGCTCGGCGCCGACGCGCAAGGCAATCTCCTGGCGATGCGGCACGACGCGATCGGCGCCACCTCCATGTTCGAAGATTACCAGGAGGTCGTCGTCAATTGGACGGGGCTGCTCTACAGCTGCGAGAACGTCGCGCTGACCTACAAGCTCGCCAAGCTCGACACCTACACGCCAGCCGACATGCGCGCACGCCAGCCGACATGCGCGCGCCGGGTGCGGTCACCGGCGTTCTCGCGCTCGAGATCGCGATGGACGAGCTTGCCTACGCCACCGGCATCGATCCGATCGAGTTGCGCCTACGTAACTACACCGAGACCGACGAGGCCGAGGACAAGCCTTACACCTCGAAGGAGCTGCGCGCCTGCTATCGCCAGGGCGCGGAAAAATTCGGCTGGTCGCGTCGCACTGCGGAGCCGCGATCGATGCGCGATGGCCGCGACCTCGTCGGTCTCGGCATGGCGAGCGGCGTGTGGGAAGCACAGATGATGGAGACGAGCGCGCGCGCCGTGCTCACCGCCGACGGGAGCTCGAAGTGGCGAATGCCGCTGCCGACATCGGAACAGGCACCTACACGATCCTCGCGCAGATCGCCGCCTGCCTGAAGGTCTGCGAGGAGGTGTTCAAGCTGGCGCGCGGACTCGACAACTCGCCGCTCGCCAACGTCGACTTCGACCGCGTCGTCTTCTCGGATGGCTGCATGCGCCTCGCCGCGCAGCCGGAGCGTGCCGTCGGCATCGCGGACGCGATGCGGGCCGCCGGCAAGGACCGGATCGCCATCGAGGACAAGCACGCACCTGATCCCGCGATGGTGAAGAAGTTCTCCGCTTATACGCATTCGGCCGTGTTCGCAGAGGTGAGAGTCGACGAGCAGCTCGGGGTCGTGCGCCTGAAACGGCTGACGCTGGCGATTGCCGCCGGCAAGATTCTCAATTTGAAGACCGCGCGAAGCCAGATCATCGTTGCGCACAGCATTCCCCGATGACGCGGCCGTCCAGGAGCCGCCCTCGACCGGGGCGAACGGCAGGTCGGTGTCGCTGAGCTTCACCGTGACGTCGGTCATGGCGAGTCCGAGCGTGTCGGCGGCGGGGCTGTGATGGGGATCGGCGCGGCCCTGCAAGAGGAGTCGATGCTCGATCACACGCTCGGCCGCTTCATGAACCACAACTTCGGCGAGTACCATATTCCGGTCAACGCCGACGTGCACGACATCGACGTCATCTTCGTCGAGGAGGAAGACAAGGCCAACCCGCTTGGCATCAAGGGGCTCGGCGAGATCGGCATCGTCGGGACGGCTGCCGCCATAGCGAACGCGATCTATCACGCCACCGGCAAGCGGATGCGCGACCTGCCGATCACCATCGACAAGATCATCGCGGATTAAGCGCGAACGATCGCGATGACCATCTCATGTCCGTTGCCAGAAGCGCGGCTCGGTCGGCAATAGGCAGCTATCTGCTACGAGTGCCCGAAAGCCGCCCTTCAGCTAACGGCCAAATGCAGATGTTGCCTTGCCGCCGATTTTGTTTGAAAAAGTCTGCGCCTGAGCGGTAGCATTCTTCTATCGCGTGGTCCTATGCCTCCGATGACGGGTGCCGTAAAGACAAGCGGCTCAGGGTATAAAGCTCATTTTTGCCGACGGCGATCTAGGACGCCATCCCGCTCTTTACGCCTTCCCCGCCATAGTGAAGCACCTCGACCTCCTCTAGCGTAATGAGCCCTATATCCTGCATGCCTTCGAGCTGCGGCAAGAACGCTCTGAGCTTCTCGTCGTCGTCGACCAGCTCAATGACCAGAGGCAAGTTGCCTGACAGATCCAGGATGCTGGCGCGCTGCACACTGCCGCTCTCGCCGAAGCCGATGACAGCGCGCAGAACGGTTGCACCAGCGATGGGCACCTTGCGGGCGCGCTCAATAATCTCGGTGAACAAAGGCGAGCCATCGGCCTTCGCCCGCTCGTCGGTGTAAATACGCATCATGGAGGCTTTACGGTTCGCAAGCATGGTCAGGCTCCCTTGATCTGATTGATCGCGGCGCCTGCGGCCGAACCGAGCCAAACGCCGATGAGGCAGAAGAGAACGGACGCCGCGACGTTCAGGCTGGCGCGCGTCATGTCACCATCACGCACTAGCGCGAGCGTCTGCAGGCTGAACGACGAGAAGGTCGTGTAGCCGCCGCAGATCCCGACCATGAAGAATTGGCGGAAGTCCGGAGGGACGACGACGCGACCATCGGGACCGGTCAGCATCGCGAAGAATCCGATGATGAAGCACCCGGTTACGTTGACGGCGAAGGTTCCCCAAGGAAACACTTCGCTGACTTGGCGTGCGATAAAACCGGATGCTGCATAGCGCAGGACCGAACCAATCGCGCCGCCTGCAGCAACATAGAGATACGTGATCATCAGGCTGATATTCCTTTCGCATTGCGGAACGCTTCGATCGACCCCGCCATCACGATGAGCCCAGGTCGACCTCAGTGGCGCGAGCGGCGATTCCAAAGTTCGAGCAAGAAATGTGTCACGGCAAGGCCGGCCAAAGTGAGCACGATCTGGAGCGAGGGCCCCATCGCAAGACAGCAAAAGATTGCCGTCACGACGATCAAGAAGATCGTCCCTATGAAAGGTGGTTCATTCACCAACGCCTTAATGTCGGTGAAAAGGCTCCTCCTGGCTCGGGGCATGACGCACCCTCTCAATCGGCGGCCCGGGCAAACCTTGCCGCCGCGTCTGACGCGGAAACGTAGTTGTTGCGCAGCGCGTCGGGGCCGCCAGCGTTGAAACGCGCGACCCAGGCGCGAAGCGCCTGCAAGGTCACCCCGCCAACGTCGGCTGCTTCGGTGCGCGAGGCACCGTCGTAGATCGCGGCGATCGCCATCAGCCGTCGCCTGATCGCGTAGCCGCGTGTGGTCGCGGCAAGCAGCCGAAGCCTTTCGCCGTCGTAGTCGGGCCGCAAGGGAAGTCCCGGTGTCGGCATCGCATGGTCCCACCTGGGCCACCGCGACCTTCAAGACATAGCTCCGCCCCGACAGCCCAAGCGGGCCGTTGAGGAATCACGGCGTTGACAGATGCCGCCGACAAGTCGCTCTCGCCGGACCTGCCCATTAGCAGGGAATAGCCGGGGAACGGCGTACAGACGGGCCTAATCGACGTCTATGGTGCGGAGTTTGTCGTCTGGTACACGGGCGCCTCTCGTTTTCGAGCGTGCGCTTCCGGTCCGGGATACGTGAAGTCTAGGACAGCCCCTACCCGGCCCTGAAGAGCCTGGTAGGAGTCATCAGCCTCGCGGCGGTTATGGGAGACTCCATTCCCTGCAAAGAGGATAGGCCCGTCGAAAGGCGCCCGTCAACGACTTAAAACGATCACCCGCCGCCGGCTTGCGCAGCAAGTTCCCCGGTTCCAAGGCGTAATGGCTACCTACCGCGAGTGTCCATCGGGCGCGCAACCCTCCGCGACTGACCGGGTCGGCATCCAGGCATCGCGAGATCTCCATATTCGAGGTCGCTCCGCTGAAGTAAACGCAAGGAACTTGCGTCGTTCGTCACGCCCGAAGCATCCGTGGGCACGCGGCCTTGTTTTTGGTGGAGGCCGAACTAAAATACTTGGCCTCTGGAAAAACGATCGAAGCGAGATGAGCAAGATTTTCGAGGTGCGGCGGCACGCCAACGCCGAGGATCGCTACTTCGTAAACGCCGAGTCTGCCGTCGAAGCCATCGAGAAGGTGACGCTCCGGCTCGCGGACCTCGAGGGTGTTGGGGCCTGGACAGCTATCCAGACCAAATCCCCTTTCGAATTTCACCGGGGCGACGTCGTCGACGGGTCGGGCAAGCCCATCAAGAGCGTCGACCTTTAAACCGGGGTCAGACTGTCGAGATCAGCGGAGACACGCATGGACCGTTCTGTCGACGCCTTTCGGATATCTCTTCGGCATCCCATCCCTGGCACGTCTGAGATGACCGACAAGGCCGTGCTGGTGGTCGCTCGATCTCAAGTCGACGCAGTCGCGATTGCGCGCCAGACGTGTCCGGTGCCTTGTTCCGCTCAGATCCTGCAACATGGGCCGGATGTCCTGCGCGAGGCGCGCGAGCGAGGGCTGGAAATCGGGGGCGTTGTCGAATTGCAATCGCGCTGATGCTCGCCGCGCGTTGGAGCTAGCCCGCGAATCCTATGCCCGCGATGTGACGGTGTCGGTGAGGCCGTGCCGCCTTCGAGCGATCCCCGAGCTGTCGTAGTCGTAGATGAAAGCTTCGGCTGGCGAGAATTCCAATGTCTCTACGTCTCTAGAAAACATACCCTCGAGTTCCATGACGAGGGCACGCAAGCTGTTGCCGTGGCCGACGACGAGGAGGCTCCTGCTTTCTCGAGCTCGGGCAGCATCGCCCCGGTGTAAAACCGGGACAGACGCGATCGAACATCCATGAGACTTTCCCCGCACGGCGGCCGCTCTGCATAACCGCGGCGCCACGCACTAACCTGCTCAGCACCAAAACGCGCAACAGCGGCTATCTCGTCGAGCCCAGCGAGGTCGCCATAATCGCGTTCGTTGAGCGCCGGTGACGAAATGATCGGGACGCTCGGCGCCGACAGCGCGCGTAGCAGGATCTCCGTGCTTTCTAGGGCGCGCTCAAGCATCGACGTGAAGGCGAGATCGAACACGAGGCCCAGTGTCACAAGACGGCGGCCGCTATCTTCGATTTGCGCTCGACCTTGGAACGTCAATCCGACGTCGACGAGTCCGGTGAAGCGGCCCTGCTGGTTCCATAGACTTTCACCGTGGCGCACGAGGGCGAGAACGCTGTCGGTTGCCGCGCCGCGATCCTTCGTCTTCGACTTCATTCTCATGCGCCCGAGCCACTTTGCGCGTCATGTCCGACGCGAGGAGACCTGACAACCTTCGCGCCATCACCGAACCGATGGCGTGCGGCCTCTTCGAGCGAAGTCCTCTGGAGACCGCACGTCCTTCAGGAACGCTTGCGGTTGGTAGCGCGGCAGAAGAACCCGAGAGGCCTTAGAGAAGCGCCGCAGCCTTCTGCACGGCGATGATAAGGCCGATTAGGAAGGGCACGCCCACGGCGATCCACGCGAGAGCACCCGCCACACCGAACGATCCACGGGCCGCGGTCGTCGAATTGGAATCGACGCGATCCTCCCGCTGTAGAGCGCGTTCGGCCGCCAATTCCTCGTCCGACATCGTGTATTTGGGATCGACGGGACGGATCAGCAGATTGCAGACCAGGCCGCAGGCCAGCAGACCCGCCATGACGTAGAGCGTCCTGTCGTAGATCTTGTCGTGTGCGACGCCGTGATCGATCTGAAATTGACGGATGCCCGCGATCAGGGCAGGGCCGACCACGCCGGCGGCGGACCACGCGGTGATGAGGCGCCCATGGATGGCGCCGACCATCTGGGTGCCGAAGATATCGGCCAAATAGGCCGGCACGGTCGCAAACCCACCGCCGTACATGCTGAGAATGATGCAGATCGACGCGACGAAGACCGCTGGTAGTCCGAGGTGGCCCCAGGTCGGAAGGAGGGAGTAGAGCCCAATCCCTAGGATGAAGAACGCGCAGTAGATCGCTTTGCGACCGAGCTTGTCGGAGAGCGACGCCCAGAAGATGCGGCCGAGGCTGTTGAACAGGCTGATGAGACCCACGAGGCCTGCGGCGGATGCCGCCACAGCCGCCTTCTGCGCCAACGTCAGAGATGACCCGGGCATTGCGCCGACGAGCCGTCCGCCGAAGACATCCTGCAGCATCGGGCTCGCCATCGAGATGACGGAGATGCCGGCGGTCACGTTCAGAAACAGCACGCCCCAGATGAGCCAGAACTGCGGTGTTCGCCATGCCGTATCGAGATGGACTTGTCGGTCGGTGACCATCGCCCGCGAGCCGGCGCCAGGGCTCCAACCTTTCGGGTACCAGCCCGATGGGGGCACCCTGAATCCGAAGGCACCAGCGGAGATCACGACGAAATAGATCAAGCCCATGATCATGAGAGCTGGTGCGACGCCAGAGACCCCGTCATGCGTGAAATGCTTCATCAACCAGACCGCAAGAGGGGCGCCCACCATCGCGCCGCCGCCATAACCCATGATCGCGAAGCCGGTGGCCATGCCGCGGCGATCCGGAAACCATTTGAGCAGGGTGGAGACCGGGGTGATGTAGCCCAGTCCTTGGCCGATGCCGCCGATAAAGCCGCAGCCGAGGTAAACGAGCCACAGCTGATGGATCGCGACGCCGAAGCCGCCGATGATGAGGCCGCCGCCCCAGCATAGCGCCGAGGTGAAACCGGCCTTACGGGGACCGGCGTGTTCGAGCCGGCCGCCCCAGATCGCTGCGGATATGCCGAGTACACCGATGAACGTCTCGAAGACGTGCGTCAGCGTCGGTACCGACCAGTTGCACGTGGTGGAGAAGAGCTCGGCGACAAAGCCTTGTGTTGTGCAAGACGCGGCGGGGGCCGTCGGCAGCAAGTGGCTCATCGGAAGCCAAAAGACCGAGAAGCCGTAGGCCATGCCGATGCACAGGTGAATGGCGAGGGCGGCAGGTGGCGCGAGCCAGCGATTGTAGCGTGGCCCGGCAATCGTGCGCTCTCTGCTCAAAATAGTGGTGCGGCCTTCGCGGGGGTGATCAGCCACATCCGTGAGCATTCTGCGTCCTCGCCCATCAACTTCGAGGGGGAGCTAAGCAAATAGGCGAGGTGGCAACCTACTCGACATAGGTCGCAAGTTCATTGTCTTCGATGTTGTGCACTCTCATGGCATTTAACGCCGGGCGGATCGTTTCGACCAAGACGTCGCTGGCACGGCTTTCGTAAGTTTTGTTCCGGACGAAGGACGCAGGAAGTTTGCGTTTACATCCGCGGCAGCAAACTCAGATTATGAAGGGGCGGATGTCTCCGCCACAACGCCGACCTCTCCAGGATGCCGAAATGCCAGTCGATCTATGTCGCCGGCAACCTAAGCGGTCGAAGTCGTACTTCTGGCTGGCGTTTTCGGCAGCTCTCGTCTCGTTACAGGCCGCCTTCATCGTGCTCGACGCATCGGTCCCCGCAAGCGAAAGTCCCACCGTTTTGGCGGAAGCCATGATGTGAAGTCGACGCGCCACTACCGTCGTCGCCGTCTCGGGCCGTTAGAAGCTTGATTGCCTGCATTATGCGCTCGGATCGGGCACATCACTGCAAAGAAGGATGCAAGCTCGGGCGACGCTATCGGCGCACCACAAGGACTGCCACCGGCCTCCGATCGCATCCCCGCGCCGCAGGTCCTGACGCTGTCGTTGCAGCTTTACACGGGCGATCGCGAGCGCTTTCAAATGGATCGAGGTACCGTCGACCACCGGTCAGCGGGGCGCAATACTGTTGTTTCTTCACCCGGCGATAGGCGCCGATGTGAGTTCGATGCGCCTGCTAGCCGTGTTTCCCCCGAAGGCGTCGCAGTGCTCGAGTTCGGCGGTCGATTCCAGGCGGACACTGATCTCATATTCAGAAGTTAGTAATATAACGCGTATCGGCTTACACAAAAACAGTTAATATGATTAATATTGAAAATCAAAAACTTAAACGAGAAGCCCCACAGATCCCTGAGAGAGCAATCGAGCCGTCCAATCGGCGAAATAGTCACCCGGCTTAATTAAATCAAATTCGCTTCACTCTCAAAATAAGATGTTTATTTACATAATATTCGAGGTAAAAAAATAAAAAGGATTCCCCTCTAAACAAGAAAGACACTCCAGTGAACATCACCACGAAAGAACTCACCAAAGTCAACGTCGAGGAACTCATCCAGGATCTCCTGGGCCTCGATCCCGCGAAGCTCGCCACGATGAACCCCACACCGGGCGTAGCGAACGACGAAGCGCTCCTCGGCCTGCAGGCGTTCATGCGCCGCATCCTCGAACTCGCCGTCACACTCGGCGACCATCGGCATCTGAAAATCTACCTCAAGAGCGAAGAGACCGCTCGTCGCGATAAGTTTCCTGACGCCCGAAGTGCAAATTTTGGGATGCTCTGCCTCTGGTCTGCAATAATGGAACAGAGGTACTGGAAAGGTCTCGGCTTCGCGACCCTGGAACCCGTACCCGCTGACGGTATCGATCCGCCTGTCCAGATCGACCGCCGGGTGCGCCGCATGTCGATCAGCGCGCTGATCGCCGAGTTGCAAAAGCCGATCGTTGTCGACCCGACACGCGTGGGGTCGGGGGAGCAGACCTTTCCGGTGTCCGCGCACGCGATGGTTCGCGAGCAGCTCAAAATCGATCCGGCGATGTTGATGAACGGCTTTTCAAAGGCGGAGGCCGATTTCGACAAAATTTTCGCCGGCAAACCCGATGCCCAGGCGCGAGCTGGGCTTGGACTCCTCCTTCTCGACGCCTTCGCAAAGTTTTGGGTCATGCGAACTCGCCGGACGACGAAGATACGCCTGCTGTCGGACTCTGACGCCGCGGTCGTCGAGTGCTACACCGCGCGCGCAGTCAACATGTCGACTTTGCTGGCAGCGGCGCTCCACAATGACGAAGTCCACGAGGTCTTCTTCGCGCCACCGTGCGAAAGGACACCGCGAGATTACGCCGTTCTCCAAGAGGCGGCTAAACTTACCTATCGCGATTTTTCTGAAGAAGCGCTGCAAGGCCTCGAGCTTATCTGCGACGGCGTCCAGCACTTCGGATGTCGCGGCGGCTTCACCATCGCCGAGCGGCTCCTGTATCGCGCGGCAGAGGACGAGGATCCTCAGTTTGAACGCATGCCACCTGTTGTCGCGCAGCAGCATGAATGGGAACTGCGCACGGCCGGAGCGGCAGTGACGGCGGCCCCGCCCGAAGCCGCTGCAACCTTCCACTAGGCACTCGCTCGGCCTGTCGTAAGGCCGCCGGCTGAAGGCCGGCGGCCCGAATACAGGACTGCAAGCTGTCGCGAAACGAGGTTCCGCTTGAGGCTCTTCGACATCGCCGATCACACGCTTACTGGAGACGGCTGGCCGGCCCCCATCGAGTGGTCCGGGGTTTATCTTAGTTCATGGTCGGCCTGAGGGCGAGGGCTGGGGTGGCCGGCGTAGCTGGTCCGGGTTGCGCAGCCGGCCACACCAGGGTTTCGGGTGACGGCGGCCGGTAGGCGAGCGACGAGTGCGGGCGGATCGTGTTGTAGTGCCGCCGCCAGCTCTCGATGATGACCTTGGCTTCGTTGAGCGAGTAGAAGATCTCGCCGTTCAGCAGTTCGTCGCGAAGCTTCGAGTTGAAGCTTTCGCAGTAGCCGTTCTCCCATGGGCTCCCAGGCTCGATGTAAGCCGTTCGAGCTCCAACGGCGACGATCCATTCGCGAACCGATTTGGCGATGAACTCGGGACCGTTGTCGGAGCGGATGTGACCTGGGACGCCGCGCAGGATGAACAGGTCCGAGAGCACGTCGATGACGTCGGTCGCGTTCAGCTTTCGGCTGACCCGGATCGCCAGGCACTCTCGCGTAAATTCGTCGATGACATTCAGCATGCGGATCTTCCGTCGATCGTGCGTCCGGTCCTCGACGAAATCGTAAGACCAGACGTGGTTGGGATGCTCCGGCTTGAGCCGAAGGCACGATCCGTCGTTGAGCCATAGACGGCCCCTCTTCGGCTGCTTCTGTGGAACCTTGAGCCCCTCCCGTCGCCAGATCCGCTCGACGCGCTTGCGGTTCACCCTCCAGCCGGCCTGATGCAGCATCGCCGTGATGCGACGATAGCCGTAGCGGCCGTATTGAACTGCAAGGGCGATGATGTCGGCGGTGAGCGCCGCCTCGTCATCGCGTGTCGTCGGGATCTTGCGTTGCGTCGAGCGGTGCTGGCCGAGAACCCGGCAGGCGAAGCGCTCCGACACGCCGTGCTTGGCGACGACCTGATCGACACAAGCACGACGACGGGCTGGGCTCAGAAGTTTCCCGAGGCGGCTTCCTTCAGGATCAGCTTCTCCAGCGTCAGATCCGATACAGCGCGTCGCAATCGCGTGTTCTCGGCCTCCAGATCCTTCAGCCGTTTGACCTGGTCGCCCTTCAGGCCACCGTACTCCTGACGCCACCGGTAGTACGTGACCTCGGTGACCTCGATCGCCCGCACGGCCTCAGCGACCGCTCTGCCTTGTGAGACCAACACATCGACCTGCCGCAACTTGGCGACGATCTCCTCCGCCTTGTGTCGCTTCCTTGGCATTCTGAAATCCTCCTCCATGGCGCAAAGCCATACATCAGGGAGGACCACTTCTCAGAGGGCAGACCACTACGGCTTGATGCGCAGCGACAAGCTGCGCGCGCGACGAGTCTTGCTGAAGACCGCGGACGTTGCTGTGATCAAGGACTTGCTCGCCCGCATGGTCGACAAGAGGTGCGTGAGAGAACTGCTCGGCATCAACTATCATATGCTGAAGCGGCTGGACGACGGCGGCATGCTGACGCCCGTCCTCAAGCCAGACGATTCACGCAACCGCCACGGTTATCTCGTCGATGATTTCACAGACATCCTTGCGGCGTTCGAGGAGCAGAAGGTCGGCAAGATCGACAAGATCGGAAAGGACGAGGTCACCCTGCTCGCGCGAGGACCTTCTCGGGACAAGCTCTGCGCTTGGATTGCTGCCGTCCAGGCTGGACGGCTGCGGCCGATCGAGATCGTCGGGTACGGCGTCGGGCTGCAACGCTACTGCTTTCGCAGGGCGGACATCGAAGCTCTGGACGTTGAGCTCGCAGTCGCACCGCCGCGCAACGTCGACTTCGATCACTGGCATCGTCGTCTAGATGAACTTCGCAAACGGTGCGGCGGCGTCCTTCCCCCGCCTCCAAAGATGGCAGGACGCGGATGGAATGGATTTGAGCGGGCTCGGATGACGCCGTCTATGGTCCGGCTCGCAGCTCGGAAGCGGCAAGCCATGTAGTCGCGGGAAACGGTCGTCGCGATCGTGTGGCTTTTCCACAAAGGCTCGCGGCGACCCTGCGTCGGCCCTAGGGTTCTGCCCGCAGTTGCGCGCCCTATGTGACAAAACGAGAGGTTGACGGACTTGCCCCCAAGGCGATCCGTCAGTCACCAACGCAGCATTTTTCGACGGATACCTTGGTATGGAAGACGGACCCGAGACTTTCCGCGACCACTTCCTTTCAGTCTACCAGTCGGCCGCGGCCGAAGTCGCACGCCGTAGTGAGACGCCCACCCGGGACGATCCGCCGGGCGCTGCGCCGCACGGCGCTCGAGGGGCTCGCTTTCCGCAGTCCATTGAGGAGGCCGCGGCCAACGCGGCACGCCGGCATCTTCACGCACGTCAAAGAGGCGCGGAGGCACCTCCAGGCGCTTCACCGGTGCGCGACTGCGCCGAACTTGGTCTGCAGTTTCTCGAGGCGAAAATTCGCGGTGACGATAACGCTGTTGCTCGTCTCAACGACGCGTTCAAGGCTGGCACGTGTGACCCCGCCTGGGCAACGACGCTCACCGAATACGCGCGCTTCTTCGGCCCGAACGGAACGCGCGGCAAAATTCCGTACATCCGCCCAAGCCAGGCTGGCGAACAGGTTATCGAGATCAAAGCCGGGGCGAAGATCGCTCTGGCCGCCGACTGGGGAACCGGAGCGGGACCGGCCGTCCAAATCCTGAATCAGATCCGTGATCTTGCGCCCGATGTCTTCGTCCACCTCGGCGATATCTACTATTCCGGAACGCCAAAGGAGTGCGACATCCACTTCACGCAACAGATCGTTGTGGCGCTCGGCGATGACCGCAGCAAGGTGCCCGTTTACTCGCTCGCTGGGAACCACGATATGTATTGCGGCGGCGTCGGCTATTACCCGATGATCGCTGGTCTCAATCCGGGCTCATTGAAGCAACCGGCCAGCTACTTCTGCCTGCGGTCGTCGGACAAACGCTGGCAGCTTCTCGCGATGGACACGGGGCTACACGACTTCTCGCCGGTGAACGTCGCCGATGTCGTCACGTACCTTGAACCTGACGAGCTCGATTGGCTTTGCCGGCGTGTCGCGGAGTTCGAAGGTCGAACCATCTTGCTGTCGCACCACCAGCTGTTTTCGGCCTTTTCTCCCATCGGGCCCGCACAAGCCGATGGGAAGCGCAGCGCGACAAATCCCAAACTGGCGGCAGCCTTCGCGCGCCTCAACGCAGATGGAAAGATCGCTGCGTGGTTCTGGGGCCACGAGCATAACCTTTGCATCTATGACGCTTTTGGCGGCCTCACTCGAGGCCGTTGCATCGGCCATGGCGCCGTACCGGTGTTTGCGAACGACGACGTCTACGCGCCAGTCGAACAGCTTCGAGAGGTGCCTGGCTTGATCCACAACACACAGCTGCAGAAGACCGACACGGTCTGGGCGCACGGCTTTGCTTTTCTGACGCTCGGGTCAGACAGCGTCCCGTCGAAGGCTGAGTACTTCCAGAGCATCAACGATCAGTCGTCGCTCGTATTTTCGGAGGAGATCGCATAGCGGCGCGGGCACCGATCGCCACATTATCGCTGGCGAACAAATAAGAACATGCAAGCTGCGTTGCAAACGCCAAGGGAGGCGATCAAGTGCAGGACGTTACAGAACTCCAGGCCGCGTTGGTGGCCCGGAACGCGTCGTGGTCGGCAGGCCCGACGAAGCTCTCGAATCTCACAGTGGATCGCTATCACATGCTTGGGGGAGCCCGTGAGCAGTCCGTCGAAACAGCCTTGAGGCAAGCCTCAGGTGCACAAGCCGCCCAATATGCAAGCACCGCGATGCCGCCGCCAAAGGTCGACTGGCGCGACAAGGACGGGAATTGGGTCAGTCCGGTCCGTGACCAGGGTCTTTGCCAATCGTGCGTCGCGTTCGCCACCTGCGCCGTCATGGAAAGCAGCTTGCGGATCATCGAAGACCAGCCGAGTCCAGCCCTCGCGCTTGCGCCGGGACCGCTGTTTTTCTGCGGTCACCCCGACGGGTGCGCCATCGGCCGGTACGCGTCCGACGTTATGGCGGCGGCGCGGCACGGTGTCGGTCTCGAGGCGGACGCGCCCTATTCGGTCGACGATCAGACCTGCCAGCAAATTGAGCCGGCTCTTCGCGTGACCGGGATCCGATACGGAACTGGGGACGCCCGAGCGAGGAAGTTCTTCGTCGCCGACGAGGGTCCGGTTTACGCGGAGATGCGGCTGTTCGAGGACTTCGTCTCGTACACCGGCGGTGTCTATCGCCATTTCCAGGGCAACGATCGCGGTCTGCACGCCGTCGTTATCGTTGGTTACGACGACACCGAAAGCTGCTGGATCGGCATGAACAGCTGGGGCAGCGACATCCAGGAGAACGGTTTCTTTCGCATCGGCTACGGGGAATGCGAGATCGACACGCGCCCCTTCATCGCCTTGGATGTCGAACGCGTTGCCAAGGCGGTCACGTGATGCCACCACAAGAAGCGATCGCGGCTCGCATCGGCGACGTCGTCACCGTCAGCGTGCCGAGCTGGGATGCTGCAGGCTTCGTCTGGTCAGCGAACTTCGATCGCTCCACGCTCAAGGCTGTCGGCAACGAGACGACCGGCACAAACGACATGGCGGCGCGCCGCGACACGCTGTTCCGGTTCGAGTTGCTGGCACTACAAGCCCGGTTGCAGCTCGTTTTGAGCCGCCCTGGCCAATCGCCTCAGCAGACGCGTGACTACCTCGTCGGCCAACCTGGCGCCGATTGACACTCGAAATCTGTTGCAAGATACGCAACGGATGCCGCCACGCCGTCAGACGTCGAGCCAACGTGAATTCCTGCAACGCGTGCAGAAGGAGGTCAGGTCACGCGGCTACAGCCTTCGCGTTGCCGCCCAGCAGGCGGGCTGCTCCGCTTCTAATCTATCTCGCTTGTTCAGTGGGAAAATCGGGCTTAGCGCCGACGTCGAAGAGAGGCTGGCGCGTTCATTCATCGTAGAGGAAGTCGACGTAGAATCGGTGATCGAAATCGTCAGGGGATTGCGCGACGCGGACCTGAAACTCACGTTGCAGTTCTTGCAGATTATGCAACGATTGCGTGGGAACGAAGCTGCAAACTAGGGTGCCATCAGGCTCCCTTCCGAGGAGTACGACGAGGACAATGGCGACAGCCGAGCAGGTCATAGCGCTGGTTCGCAGCCACACGCGCCAAGACGACAGCCGTTTCTTGAAGGTGGCCACCCAGGTCGCCCAGGAAGCGGAAGCGCGTGGCCAGAGCCGTGTCGCCGCCGAAATCAAAGCGCTGATTGCCGACGCGGCCGCGCAGAATGGCGTCATCAAGCGTTCCGCCGATCCCATTCCTATGCTGCGCCCGCGCGGCGAACTCGCCGGCATCATGTCGGTGACGATGCCCGAGCGGCGCTTGGGACAGATGGTTTTATCCGAAAGCCTCGCCAAAAAGCTCGGGCGGATCGTCAAGGAACAGCGCGAGAGGGGTCGCCTGCTTGAGCGGGCGCTCAAGCCGCGCCGCAAATTTCTTCTGACCGGCGCACCCGGGACCGGCAAAACCATGAGCGCCAGCGCAATAGCCGCGGAACTCGGACTGCCGCTGTTCACGATTTTGCTCGACGGCCTGATCACCAAATACATGGGCGAAACCGCCAGCAAGCTTCGCCTGGTGTTCGATGCCATGGTTGAGCGACGTGGCGTCTATTTTTTCGACGAAGTCGACGCTCTCGCCGGAAGCCGCGGCGCCGATAACGAGGTCGGCGAAGCGCGACGGATCCTCATTTCATTCCTGCAGTTCCTCGATGAGGAGAAGAGCACCAGCTTGATCTTCGCAGCCACCAATCACCCGGAAATTCTCGATAAGGCGTTCTTCCGACGGTTCGACGCTTCGATTGGCTTCGATCTGCCTTCCCTCGAACTCGTGCGGCCGCTCATCGAAGAGAGCTTGGTCAACTTCGATTTGGATGCAATCGTTTGGGAGCAGGTTGGCCAAGCCGCGAAGGGCTCAAGCCAGGCGGACATTGTCCGGGCAAGCGATGACGCAGCTCGTATCGCGATCCTCGATCAGGACGGCGTTCTTACCACCGCGCAACTTGTCGAGTCCCTACGAGAGGCTGCAACTTCCGCGCGTTGACTCTGAGCGTTCGGACAGCATCATCCTTCGATGGCTGCCGAATCATACGATCATCTCAGGGTTGATATTTCCGCTCTGAAATTGCCTTACTCGACCACAGGTCGAGGCGAGCCCGGCCCCGATATCCCGGAAGTTCAGGATCGCCCGCGGCACGCACAGCGCTTGATCGCCGACCTGGATGCGGTCGTCGCACGAAAGCTGTCTCTGCAAGATTCCGAACTGCCAGAAAAAGCATCCGGCATGCATGTGACGGCGTCGGCTCGCACCACTGCAGGCATCAGCGCCGGCGGAACGGTCATTGAGGTTTTGTCCGTCAAAGGCGAGGGCAGAAGCCAGCGCGTCAATTTGTTCATCAAAACCGACGACTTAGACACGGCACGGCGCCGTATTGCGCGCTATGGCGACTATCATCCCGGACCGCGCAAGCCGTTTGATTTTTCTCTCTTCGAGAGCGCCTCGCGGCTGAGCGGCACAACACTCGACGACCTCTGGACCGACACCATCGCGCGTTGTCCGAGCGACGACACCATGCCAGCGCACTGGGAACTTTGGGTCCGCGCCGACTCAGCGGACCGGGTCAGAAGTTTTGCTGGCCGCTACAAGCTACAATGCGAGGCCGGCCAGGCTGACTTTCCGAGTGTTTCGGTCATTCGGGCCTATGCCTTGCCGACAGATCTTGCGGCTTTCATTGACGCAACCAGCGCCATTTTGGAGCTGCGTGCGTGCTCCAGCCAAACGCTTCAAACACTAAGCTTGAGCGGCTCCGTCCAACGGAGTCTTGCGGCGGGTCTATTGAGGCACATTTCCGCGCCAGCCGTCGACGCACCGCGCATTTGCGTCCTCGACACCGGCGTGATGGCGCAGCACCCGCTTCTTGCACCGGCCCTTGACGCCGATGATTGCCTTACGTTGAACGACGCTTGGGGGACGTCGGGGTGGGATTCTCATGGCACTCGAGTAGCCGGCGTCGCGCTTTATCGTGATTTGCAGACGCTGATCAGCCGGCCCAGAGACCTGCAGCTGACAACACGGCTCGAGTCCGTCACCGTCCTTCGCCCCGATCAAGGTCCCCGTTCTCCTCAGGAACCTTTAGGCGAAATCGTCGCGGCCGTAAGCCTGATTGAGGCGGCCGCCACCCACAGGCGGGTCTTCTGCTTGGCCTCATCTGACTGCCGCGGCCTAAACGACGGCGTCCCCAACAAAATCTCAGGGAGCGTGGACCAATTGGCGTGGGGTCTTAACGGCCCACCCCGCTTGTTCTGCGTCGCAGCAGGCAACGTGCTCGACGATCCGTTTCTCGTGGCCGGCTACTCCAGCCGAAACGAAGAGTCAGGCATTGGATCACCTGGGCAAGCGCTCAACGCTTTGACGGTTGGTGGCTGCACATTCAACGATGACCACCCGCATGACGGGGAGCTTCTCTGTCCGGCCGGAGACCTGTCTGTCTCGACGCGAACTTCGACGTCTTGGGTCAAGCGGCGCTCGACGAAGCCTGACGTGGTCTTTGAAGCGGGCAACATTGGTGTACCCGGCGATGACAGCGACACCACTTGCGAGGCGCTGAGCGAACTCAACGTGCTCACGACCTTCAACAACACAAGACACCCACTGGGCACCATCGGTGAAACCAGTGCCGCGACGGGAGCCGTTGCGGGAATCGCCGGCCGCTTGATGGCGCGATACCCCGAGTACTGGCCAGAGACGATCCGAGGACTGATTGTCCATTCGGCTTCCTGGACCGAAGCCATGCTCGCCCGCTGCGAGGGGGCAACGAAAGACGATCGCGTCGACCATCTCCTTTCAATGTTTGGCTGGGGTGTTCCCGACGAAGACGCGGCATCGAGCAGCGCGTCGGACCAACTTACGTTGATCATCGAGGGGTCTCTGATCCCGTACAAAAAAGACGGCAGCAAGAATGCCCTGAACGAGTGCGCATACCACCCTCTTCCGTGGCCGATCGAAGCCCTCCAATCCCTTGGCTCTACCGACGTGGAGCTGCGCGTGACCCTGTCGTATTTCATCCAGCCCGATATGCGGGCACCCTCGGCACGCCGCTTCGCCGACTATCCGTCCCATCGGCTAGCTTTTGACCTCAAAGGATCGGAGGACGACCATCTCGATGCTGCACGGCGCAGAAACAAAGCTCTCAAGGCCGCGCGAAGCTCATCGCCGCCGCCACGATCCGAGGCGCGTTGGAATCTTGGATGGAAGCTGCGCGATCGAGGGACGATCCATCACGACGTATGGACTGGTCCGGCAGACGAACTCGCACGGCAAGACGCCATCCGGGTTGCACCGAAAGGCGGATGGTGGCGTGGGTCGCCAGACTACGCCGAGGTATCGGTCCGCTACTCGCTGATCGTCTCGATCCGAACGCCAGAAAGCGAACAGGACATTTATCAGGAGGCACTGGCACAGATCCCGATCGTGCAAAGCACGCCCATCCGCGAGCTGGCACCCTACGTCATACAGCCCGTAACGGTCCGCATCTGAACGGCAGCCTGACGGGCGGCGCAGCCGTTTTATTTTCTGGGGTGGAATGCCGTTGGCTTTTTATTTTATGAGGTGAGACCGCCGAAGATTTGGGGTGGACGCCGGCTAAGAATCAATGACTTAGCCAACGCCAACGACTAGCTTCTGCGGTGAGCCACATCGATCTCGTCGGGATCGCCGCCTGCTCCGGATGTCGCCCCGATTCCATACGACGAAACCACCGGCCGGCCTCGGACCCGCGATTTCGGGTTGCGCGTTTAGCGTCGGACCGTGGGCGGACGCCGCCATCGACACCACGCCGGACCGCGAGACGGAAATCGGCGCCCGCAGATCGCCGCGGCGTTTACGAGGGCGTGCGGTCCGACGCCAGCGCCTGCCGCCCAGGGCCCGCTTCGGGTGCAGCGCGGGCTTGCCCACCACCTCGCCCCCGCCTAAGAGGCAGGCTTCCCACGAGGCCTTGATGAGCGACACCAAGACGAGAGCCGCGGAGGCACGGTTGCCGCGCGGTCTGATCGACCGCGGGCCGGCCGATATCGCAGCGACGCAGCGCATGCTGGACACGATCCGCGGCGTCTACGAGCTCTACGGCTTCGAGGCGGTGGAGACGCCGGCGATCGAGTTCACCGACGCGCTCGGCAAGTTCCTGCCGGATCAAGACCGGCCGAACGCGGGCGTGTTCTCGTTCAAGGACGACGATGAGCAGTGGTTGAGCCTGCGCTACGACCTCACCGCGCCGCTCGCCCGCTACGTTGCGGAGAACTTCGACCGGCTGCCGAAGCCGTATCGCTCGTATCGGGCCGGCACCGTGTTCCGCAACGAGAAGCCGGGGCCAGGCCGCTTCCGCCAGTTCATGCAGTTCGACGCCGACACGGTCGGAACGGCCAGCATCGCGGCGGATGCCGAGATGTGCATGATGATGGCCGACACGCTGGAAGCGCTCGGCATCGCGCGCGGCGACTACGTCATCAAGGTCAACAACCGCAAAGTGCTCGACGGCGTGATGGAGGCGATCGGCCTCGGCGGCGCGGAGAACGCCGGGCGCCGGCTCACCGTGCTGCGGGCGATGGACAAGTTCGACAAGTTCGGGGTCGAGGGCGTGCGCCTGCTGCTCGGCGCCGGCCGCAAGGACGAGTCGGGCGATTTCACCAAGGGCGCGGGTCTCGATCCGACGCAGGCGGAAAAAGTGCTCGCGGTCCTCGATGCCAAGGACGCGGACAACGCGGCGACGGTCGAGCGGCTGGCCGCGGCCTTCGGAGAGACGCCTCGCGGGCTCGAAGGTGCCGAGGAGTTGCGGGGCATCGCGGCGCTGATCGCCGGCTACGAGGATCGCATCAGCATCGATCCCTCGGTCGTCCGCGGGCTCGAATATTACACCGGCCCGGTCTTCGAGGCCGAGTTGACCTTCGAGATCACCGGCGACGACGGCGCGAAAATCCGCTTCGGCTCGGTCGGCGGCGGCGGTCGCTACGATGGGCTGGTCGGGCGCTTCCGAGGCGAGGACGTCCCGGCCACCGGCTTCTCGATCGGCGTGTCGCGCCTCTTCGCGGCGCTGAAGGCGATCAAGTCGCCGATCGTTGCGGATGCCGCGCATCGCGGCCCCGTCGTCGTGCTCGTGCTCGATAAGCCCGAGGTCGCGCGCTACCAGGCGCTGGTCACGCAGCTCCGCCAGGCCGGCATCGCCTCCGAGCTCTACCTCGGCTCTTCGGGCATGAACGCGCAGCTCAAATATGCCGACAAGCGCGGCGCGATCTGCGCCGTCATCCAGGGCTCCAACGAGCGCGACCACGCCGACGGCCCGCAGGTGGTCGTGCGCGACCTGGTGCTCGGCGCCGAGCTCGCCAAGGCGACCAAGGACCGCGCCGATTATGTCGAGCTGCGCGCCCGCGCCCAGCAGGCGGTCTCCGAGACGGGCCTCGTCGACAAGGTCCGCGAGATCCTGGCCCGGCACAGCTAGACGCACACGGCTGGCTCGGACACGGAAACGTCAGATGGGCCGCGCGTCGGAAGACGCGTCCCGAACGGAAACTTCACGATTTCGACCGATCATCTCGCGGGAGGAGACAAACATGCCGTCGTCGATCCGTGTTGATACCGGTTTTCGATCCCGCCGCGTCGAAGTGGCCGCTGCGGTGGACCGTGCGTTGCCGCATCGGGGAGCCTATCTCGGCTTCGCGCTCGGCCTCGTCGCGACCGTCGTCGTCGCGATGGCTGGTGTCTGGTGGGCCGTGCAGTCCGGCGTCGTCTACATCCAGTTCAACTTCTAGGCTCGGGAGCCTGCGGCGGGTCAACCGAGCCGCCCGAACGAAGACTTGCATCCCGGCCCTCTCGCGGTATGTCCTCGCCACAACGTGCCCGCCCGATCAACGCGCGGTGCCAAGCGAGGAAACAACCCATGTCGACGCCCCAGACGCTGCGCGATGTCTCCGGCCTCGGCGGCGACGCCCCGAGCCTGAAGGGCTCGGCCCTGATCATGATCGACTTCCAGAACACCTACCGCGAAGGCGTGATGAAGCTCGAGAACGTCGAGCCCGCCATCAAGGAAGGCGCCAAGATCCTCGCTCGGGCGCGCGAGGCCGGCATCCCGATCTTCCACATCCAGCACGACGCCGGCGCCGGCTCGCCCTACGACGTCAACGCCAAGATCGGCGCGATCGCCGACGAGGTGGCTCCGGCCGCGGGCGAGACGGTGATCGTCAAGAACTACCCGAGCGCCTTCGTCGGCACCGAGCTGCAGAAGCAGCTCGAGGCGACCGGCCTCAAGGATCTCGTGCTGGCAGGCTTCATGACGCACATGTGCATCAGCTCGACAGCGCGCAGCGCCTTCAACCTCGGCTTCCGCCCGACGATCGTCGCCGCGACGACCGCGACGCGCGACCTGCCGGGGCCGGACGGCTCGGTGGTGTCCGCCGCGCACCTCCAGAGCGCCAGCCTCGCGGCGGTCGCCGACCTCTTCGCGGTCGTCAAGCCGGGCGTGGCCGACATCCCGGCGTAAGCGCCGCGGACGACGTCACGCCGGGGGTTTCGCGCCCTTCACGAGGCCCAGCAGCGCGGCCTGCACCTGCTCGTTGCCGCAGCAGACGTCGCCTTTGGTCATCATGTCGGCGCCGCCGTCGCAATCGGTGACGAAGCCGCCGGCCTCGCGCACCATGACGAGGCCGGCCGCCATGTCCCAGCTCTGGATCGAGCGCTCCCAATAGCCGTCGTACCGGCCGGCCGCGACGTAGCAGAGGTCGAGCGCCGCGGCGCCGAGACGGCGCAGGTTCGACACCTGCCCCATCAGGATCTGCGCCTCGGTGAGGAAGCGCGGGTGCTGCCGCCGCTTGCCGAGATGCGGGATGCCGCAGCCGATGATGCAGTCCGAGAGCTGGCGCCGCGCCGAGACGCGCAGGCGGCGGTTGTTGAGGTAGGCGCCCTGGCCGCGCTCGGCGACGAACATGTCGTCGTTGGCGGGATTGTAGACCACGCCGGCGATCAGCTGGCCCTCGCGCTCGAGCGCGATCGAGACGGCGAAGATCGGGATGCCGTGCAAAAAATTCGTCGTGCCGTCGAGCGGGTCGATGTACCAGGTGTGGCTCTTGTCGCTGCCCTCGACCGTGCCGGATTCCTCCATGACGAAGCCGTAGCCGGGGCGCGCCTTGGCGAGCTCCTCGTAGAGCGTCTTCTCGGCCTTCCTGTCGGCGGCGGTGACGAAATCGCCCGGCCCCTTGATCGAGACCTGCAGGTTCTCGACCTCGCCGAAGTCGCGCTTCAGGTTGCGCCCGGCCTTCAGCGCGGCGGCGGTCATCACGTTCATCAGGGCGGAGCGGATCATGGCGGGGTGATGCACGTCCCGCCCGCGCGACGCAAGCGAGGGCTGGCGGCGCTGGCGGGCTGATGTCGACTGCGGTATAATAACCGAAACGTCGGCCCGTGTCGATCCGGTCGCATCGCGAGGGCACGGCGCGCGGCATGTCGCGGTTCGTCGACGCGGGATCGCGGCCGTGTCGCGATTTCCTGACACCGGGGTGGGGCGCTGTCGCGGTTCCGCGACACCGGGCTGCGTCATGACGCGGATCGGTGACACGGGAGGCCGGGCGTCGCGGTACGCGGACAAAGGCGAAGGCCGATGTTCGATTGGGCCGGACATGGCGGGCGCTTTAGATCGCAATCGGGATGCTGGAGATTGATGGGAAGCGGCCGTCTTTATGCGTGCGCTGCAACGTCGATCGCTTTCATTTCAGCCTTTCGCGACGGCCTCGAACGGGCCCTGAGCGGACATCATCGACTTGCTCTAGAGGCCTTACCCGACGGATCCGCGCCGGTACTCCGCTGGGGTCACGTCCAGCATCCGGCGGAACAGCCGCGTCATATGACTTTGATCGGCGAAACCGCAGTTGGCGGCTATCACCTTCAACGGCACGTGCTGCTTTGCGAGCTGCCGCTGAGCGTGACCGATCCGCTGCTGAATCACGTAGGCATGCGGCGGGCAGCCGAAGGCCGCTCTGAACTTTCGCGTGAAATGAAACGGGCTCAGCCGCGCGACGCCAGCGAGATCCACCAATGAGATCGTCTTGTCGATATGCTCGTCGACGTATTGCGCGACCAATCTCTGTTGGATTTTCGAAAGCGCACCGTGGGTATCGGTTTCCCGGAAAACGACAGTCGCGTACGTGCGCAGGATGTGGACGCAGGCCTGGTTTCTCAGCGCGTCGACGTAGAGATTGCCACCCAGGCCGCCATCGCCGAGCTCATTGGTCAGCGCGGTCGCCAGATTGACGAGCACGGGATCCTGCGCCTTGAGCACGTCCGCCAGCTCGACATCCTCGATATCACGATCGAAAACCTCGGCCGCGATCGAAGCTACGGCGGTCGGTGAAATGTAGAGGTGCGCGACCTCTATGGGTTGCGACCAGCGCCAGTGCGACTTCGCGGCGTGGGTGAGGATCGAGACACTGCCCGGCGCGACCAGTTGCTCGCTCCAACGCCCGTCGAAACGCCGATGCATCGGTGTCGCGCCGTCCTTGTAGACGACGATGAGGTAGTCGCGCATCGCGGGCACCGGCACGTCCGACGGCGCATAGCGGTACTCTCGCAGCTTGAGGCCGTCCCAGGCCAGGGACGTGCTGTCGGCGGTGAGGTCGCCAGGCACCCAGCGCGGCAATTCTTCCGCCGTGATGAGACCGCTCACGCCTGCCTCCCTTGTCGAGGTCAGCGCCGCTCCGTCCTTTCGCGGACGGTTCAATAGGAGGGCGCCATCGCTTCGATTGGCCCTTTCGATGAAAAGATCGAAAGGGCCAATATTGCAACCTATTCCGGCACGTCAGACCCCGCATCCCCGACTTTCGCCGGGCGTTTGAGTGTCGTTCGAACCGACGGCAGCAAGAATGTTCAAGATTTCGGGTCGAACCGTTCAAGCCCGTCACCTCGCCCCTCGATAATCTCACGGTCAAAGCTGCCGCCAACGTCGCAGCGGATCAGGGAGGAGCCGGTGACTCAGCTCCGGGACAAGGTCGCCATCGTCACGGGTGGCGCCGGCGGCATCGGTCTGGCGACAGCCAAGCTGTTCGTCGCCGAGGGCGCGAAGGTGCTTCTCGTCGATGTCGACGAAGCCGGGTTGAAGGAGGCGGTCACCGCGCTCGGCGGCCAGTACGCGAGCTATTGCGTCGCCGACGTTAGTGACGAAGCCGCCACCAAGACCTACGTGCAGACTGCGCTCGAGCGCTACGGCAAGGTCGACGTGCTGTTCAGCAACGCGGGCACCGAGGGCCGCGTGCTGCCGCTCGTCGACTACCCGATCGACGCCTTCGACAAGGTCATCGCCGTCAACGTGCGGGGTGTCTACCTCAGCCTGCAGCACACGATCCCAGTGATGGCGCAGAACGGCGGCGGCAGCATTCTGATCACGTCGTCGATCGCCGGGCTGCACGGCTTTGCCGGGCTCTCCGCCTACGTCACGAGCAAGCACGCGGTCGTCGGCATGATGCGGAGCGCGGTGCTGGAGGCGACCCCGCTCGGGATCCGCATCAACACGATCCATCCCGCGCCGATCGAGACGCGGATGATGCGCTCTATCGAGGAAGGCGCGGCGCCTGGCGCCGGTGCGCAGGCCAAGACGGGCTTCGAGGCGATGATCCCAGCCAGGCGCTATGGCGAGCCGGAAGAGGTGGCGAGCCTTGCGCTGTTCCTGGCCAGCGACGCGAGCCGCTATTGCTCGGGGGGCACCTATTCCGTCGACGGCGGCATGTCTGTCGGCTGACGCGGCGCGCGTCTTCCACGACGCGCCTCGACAACAACGCGGCCAGACCGCGACACCCAAATGCGGAGGAAAGCACAGCATGGCCAACGACATGAAGACGGCTTTGGACGGCGTCCTGAAGGGCGTCACGGACGGCAATCCGCGGGTGCCGGGCGTGGTGGCGATGGTCACCGATCGCGAGCGCAACGTCTACGAAGGCGCGGCCGGCCAGCGTCGGCTCGACCAGGACGCCGCGATGACGACGGACAGCGTCTTCGCGATCTTCTCGACCACCAAGGCGATCACCGGCACCGCCGCGCTCCAGCTCGTCGAGGAGGGCAAGCTCGACCTCGACGCACCGGCCAAGACCTATGCGCCGGACATCGGCAAGCTGCAGGTGATCGAAGGGTTCGATGATCGCGGCACGCCGCAACTGCGCGCCCCGAAGCGCGACATCACAACCCGCATGCTGCTGACCCACACCGCCGGCATGGGCTACGACTTCTTCAACGCGCATTACTGCCGGCTGGCGATGGAGAAAGGCCAGCCGAGCGTCACCACCAGCACGAAGGCGTCGTTGATGACCCCGTTGCTGTTCGATCCCGGTGACAAGTGGGAATACGGGTCCAACCTGGACTGGACCGGCCAGGTCATCGAAGGCATCACCGGCAAGCGCCTGGGCGACGTCTTCGCCGAGCGCATCTTCAAGCCCTGCGGCATGGCCGACACCTCGTTCGAGATCACGCCCGCGATGCGGCCGCGGCTCGCCGGGATGCATCATCGTGGCGCCGACGGCTCCCTGACGCCGTCCGATTTCGAGCTGCCGCCGAACCCGGAGGTCCACATGGGCGGCCACGGGCTCTATGCGAGCATCGGCGACTACATGCGCTTCATCCGCATGTGGCTCAACGACGGCGCCGGCGAGCAGGGCCGCGTGCTCAAGGCCGACACCGTGCGCATGGCGGAGCGCAACCACCTCGATGGCCAGAAGGTCGTCGGGCTGCCCGGAATCATCCCGGAGCTGTCGAACGATGCCGAGTTCTTCCCCGGCATGCCGAAGGGCTGGGCGCTCACCTTCATGATCAACAACGAACCGGCTCCGACCGGTCGCCCCGCCGGCGCGCTGGCGTGGGCGGGATTGGCCAACCTGTTCTTCTGGATCGATCGCCAGAACGGCATGGGCGGCTTCTGGGCGACGCAGATCCTGCCGTTCGGCGACCCGACCTCGTTCGTCGGCTACCTCGAGTTCGAGACCGCCGTCTACAAGCAGGGCGCGTTGCGCGCGGCGGCGTAATCGTACGAATCCAAACGAAAGACACCCAAGCCGCAAAACCTGAGAGCGGAGGGCCGGGACCCGCTCGGCCGCCGCCCGCGGGGTGATGCGGCAACCCCAACGCGAGGATCGCAATGACCGACGTACAATCGCAAGCACCGACTGAGCAGGCGGCCACACAGGGCGGCGCGACCACCCTCGATGCCGTCATCATCGGCGCCGGGTTCTCCGGCATGTACATGCTGCGCAAGCTGCGCGACGAGCAGGGCCTCAACGTCCGCCTCATCGAGGCCGGCGACGGCGTCGGGGGCACGTGGTACCACAATCGCTATCCGGGCGCGCGCTGCGACTCCGACAGCTACATCTACTGCTACACGTTCGACAAGGACATGTGGCAGGAGTGGCAATGGTCCGAGCGCTACCCCGAGCAGCCCGAGATCCTGCGCTATCTCGACCATGTCGCCGACCGCTTCGACTTCCGAAAGGACATCGCGTTCGGCACACGCGTCACCGGCGTGACCTTCGACGAGGCGACCAACCTTTGGACCGTCGCGACCGACAAAGGCACGCCGCTGACCGCGCAGCTGGTGATCGCAGCCGTCGGGAACTTGTCGGCCACCAACATCCCGAGCTTCGAAGGCCTCGAGCGCTTCAAGGGCAAATGTTACCACACGAGCCAATGGCCGAAGGGCGGCGTCGACTTCACCGGCAAGCGGGTCGGCGTCATCGGGACGGGCGCGACCGCCGTGCAGGCGATCCCGGTGATCGCGCAGCAGGCCAAGGAGCTGACCGTCTTCCAGCGCACGCCGAACTTCTGCGTCCCCGCCCGCAACGGCAAGGTGGACCCGGAGGTTTGGGCGATGCGCAAGGGCAGCTACGACTCGATCGTCGAACGCACCCGCAGCTCGTTCTTCGGCTTCGAGCTGGACTTCATCCCGCAATCTGTCCTCGAGGCATCGCCCGAGGAGCGCGAGGCGACCTTCAACCAGATGTGGGATGAGGGCGGCTTCCGGTTTTGGCTCGGCAACTACCAGGACATGTTCTTCGTCAAGGAAGCCAACGAGCTCTGCGCCGATTTCATCAAGCGCAAGATCCGCGCGACGGTGAAGGATCCCGTGACGGCCGAAAAGCTTATCCCGAAAACCTACGCCTACGGGACCAAGCGGCAGCCTTTGGATACCAACTATTACGAGACCTTCAACAAGGACTACGTCCACCTCGTCGACCTGTCCGAGGATCCGATCGAGGAGATCACGACCAACGGCGTCAAGACCAAGAATGGCGAGCATGAGGTCGACATTCTCGTCTGCGCGACCGGGTTCGACGCAATGACGGGTCCGTTGAAGAAGCTCAACGTGGTCGGCCGCGGCGGCGAGAAGCTCGCCGACCGTTGGGCGCACGGCCCGACGGGCTATCTCGGCGTGGCGCTGGCGGGCTTTCCCAACTTCTTCACCGTCACCGGCCCCGGCAGCCCGTCGGTGCTCAGCAACATGCCGACATCGATCGAGCAGCACGTCGAGTGGATCGCCGACTGCATCGCGCACATGCGCAAAAACGGTTTGGCGACGATCGAAGCCTCAGCCAAGGCGGAAGAGGAATGGACCGCGCATGTCGCGGCGGTCGCCGACACGACGCTGCTGCCGGCCTCGGACACCTGGTACACGGGCGCCAACATCCCCGGCAAGCCACGCGTGTTCATGGCCTATCTCGGCGGCGTCGGCGGCTTCCGCCAGAAATGCCGCGAGGTCGCCGACAACGGCTACGAGGGCTTCGAGACGACGAGCGACGGGCGAGCCAGCGCAAGCTCGGCCGCCTGAATCCGTCGTTTTGAGTCCGGAAGGGCTTTGGAGACACTCCTTTGCCCGACCGCCCGGGTGTTGTCTTCACTCTCGGCTGGTTCGCGGAACAAATTGCGACCAGCCGGTCTCCGTCGAAAGGGCGCCGAAGCAGATCGGCGTGCTTTCGGGCAACGTCGGTCGGTTCGCAAAACGCGGCGCCTGCCTGTTGTGGGTCGTTTGCCGACCGGCAGCCTGCGTCACGCGCCGGAGTCTGGTCCAGGCTGCGCGTGATCGACCCACTCTCCTGCCCGACTAGCCCCGAAGGCGCGCCCCGCCCCGACCTTCTCCGCCGCTCCCAAGATGCTATACCGCCGCCATCCCCTCCCATAAGGCCCCGGCGGCGATGTCCTTCTTCCAGATCTATTGGCGCGTCCTCGCGATGCTCAGCACCGAGAAGCGGGCGGTGACGATCCTCGTCATCGCCGCCGTCGCGATGGTGGCGACGCAATTCGCCGAGCCGGTGCTGCTCGGGCGCCTCATCAACAGCCTGAGCCAGGGCGCCAAGGACGGGCACCTGCCGAGTGTCGCCGAGCTGATGCCGACGATCTTCGCCTGGATCGGCTTTGCGCTTGCCTCGATCGGCGCGGCGGTCGTGGTGTCGCTACTCTCCGACCGGCTCGCGCACCGCCGCCGCCTCGCGGTGATGGCGACCTTCTTCGAGCACGCGCTCGAGCTGCCGCTGTCGTTCCATTCGGCGACCCATTCCGGCCGCTCGCTGAAGATCATGCTCGAGAGCGCGACGGGCATGTTCGTCACCTACCTCAGCCTGTTCCGCGAGAACCTCGCCGCCTTGCTGTCGCTCGTCGTGATCCTGCCGGTGTCGATGTGGTTCAACTGGCGGCTCGGCCTGCTGCTGCTCGGCCTGATGGTCGTGATCGGCTCGCTGGCGACCTTCGTGCGACGGAAGACGGAGGTGCTGCAGCACGACGTCGAATACTACAACACGAGCCTCGCGGAGCGCGCCTCCGACGTGCTCGGCAACGTGCCGGTCATCCAGAGCTTCACGCGCGTCGACAGCGAGCTCGAGGCGATGCGGTCGCTGTCACGCACGCTGCTTGCGGCGCAGATGCCGGTGCTCTCATGGTGGGCGACCGCCGTGGTGTTCGGCCGCGCCGCCTCGACGATCACGCTGCTCGCGATCTTCCTGCTCGGCACGATCCTCTACCTGCACGGCATCGGCACGATCGGCGGCATCGTGATGTTCATGAGCTTCGCGACGATGCTGATCGGCCGCCTCGAGCAGCTTTCCAACTTCTCGAACTCGCTGTTCCTGCAGGCCGAGAAGCTGAGCGACTTCTTCACGGTCCTCGACACCGTGCCGCAGGTCGCCGACAAGCCCGGCGCGCCCGACCCGGGCAAGCTCACCGGCCGCGTCGCCTTCGAGCGGGTCACCTTCGCCTATCCGGCAAATGAAGGCAGCGGACCGGAGGATGGCAAGCCGATGCGCCCGGCGGTCGAGGATCTCGACATCGTCGCCGCGCCCGGCGAGACGATCGCGCTGGTCGGCGCCACCGGCTCCGGCAAGTCGACGACGCTGGCGCTGCTGCATCGCGCCTTCGACCCCGCGGCGGGGCGCATCACGATCGACGGCATCGACATTCGCGACATGCCGCTCCAGGCGCTGCGCCGGAACATCGGCGTCGTCTTCCAGGAGCCGATGCTGTTTGCCCGCTCGATCGAGGAGAACCTGCGCATCGGCAAGCCCGACGCGACGCCGGCCGAGGTCGCCCGCGCGCTCGAGCTGGCGCAGGCGGCGGACTTCGTCGCGCGCCAGCCGCAGGGCCTCGCCACGCCGGTCGGCGAGCGCGGCCGCTCGCTGTCGGGCGGCGAGCGCCAGCGCGTGGCGATCGCCCGCGCGCTTCTGAAGGACCCGCCGATCATGATCTTCGACGAGGCGACCGCGGCGCTCGATGCCGCGACCGAGCAGAAGCTGCAGCTGGCCCTGGCGAGCGCCACCGAAGGTCGTACGACTTTCGTGATCGCGCATCGCCTGGCCACGATTCGAAATGCCAACCGCATCCTCGTCCTCGAGCAGGGCAAGGTGGTCGAGGCGGGCACGTTCGACGAGCTGGTTGCACGCGACGGCCGCTTCGCCGCTTTGGCGAGGGCGCAATTCATGGCCCGCAAGCAGGAGGTCGAGGCGCTGCCGGCGGAGGCTTAGCCCCGCCTTTCACGCACGGCAGCCATGCTTTCGAAATGCTGGTAGGCGGGGATGCTGCAGCGCATATGTTCGCAAGCGAAAGCGACCCTTTTGCCCCCGGATTATTCCGGGTGACTTCCTCCCAAGACTTGCAGCCCGCTGGCATCGCCGGCGGGCTTTTTTCTTGCCGGTCGGCTGGCCCGGGTCGTTCGCTCTCCCACCGTCACCCCGCGATGGACCGCCGGGTGATCGCGAGGCGAGCGCCGGCGAGCGGCGCGCCGTCGTCGAAGCGGACGCCAGCCTCGGTGCTCTCGACGCCGAGCGAGGTCCAGATCGCGTCGAGGTCGATCATCTCCGGCGTCGCGTGCAGGCGCTCGTAGAGCTTGTCCATCACATCGACGCCGACGGCCTTGTCGGCGGTGGTCAGGATGCGGCCGATCGGCCATTCGGGCTCGTGGTTGCCGCCGGCGGCCAGCACGCCCTTCATCGCGTCCTGCAGGCCGAGGCGGTTGCCGGTGCGCTGGCGGATGCCGATGTCGCAGAGCAGGCAGAAGATCGCGCCGCCCCAATAGGTGCGGCCCCAGGTCGGCGTGTTGTCGAGCCCGAGATCGCCGGAGCGCGGCAGCCCCTTCGGCATGTCGCGCACCATGTCAGCCCAGATCGACTCCGGCGTGAGGAAGCCGGCCTGCACCCGCGCGATCGGCTCGACGTAGACGGCGAGGCCCTCGGACAGCCAGTTGTACTGGTAGGCCATGTCGGGCAGCGCGGTGTGGACGAACTCGTGCGTCATCATCCAGTCGCGCTCGAGCGCGGAGGCATCGGCGTCGGAGCCGACGAGCATGCGGATCGCGCAGCCCTCGTAGCCCCAGGTGGTGCCGCCCTGCACGCCCCAGCCGTCGACCGGCACGACGAGCACGCGGACCGAGCGACACGGGAAATGCCCGTAATAGGTGCCGACCGCCGTCCCCGCGCGGCGGACCCAGGCGTAGACCTCCGGCTTCGTCAGCGTCAGGCTGCCCGGCGCGAAGGCGACGACCGCATGCGCGTCGTCGGCGATCTGCAGCTTCTTGGCTGGGAGCGCGTCGAACGCCGCGTAGGGAAACCCCATCCCTTCGAGAAACGACGAGCGGGCGGCGGCGGCGGGTTTCGCGCCGAGCGCGGCCGCGCCAGCGGCGGCACCGAGGAGACGCAGGCTCGTACGGCGATCCATCATCGGCCCTCTCGCCCCCGAGCAGCACCTCTCCCTAAGTACGCTCCCCGCTGCGCGCCGCAAGGGCGACGGTCCACAGCGCGCGCACGGCGATCGCCTGCGCGAGGCGCGGCTCGCGGCGGGCGCGGCCGACCGCCTCGCCGAGAATGGCCACGGCGCGGCCGAGGCGCGGCTCGCTCCAGCGCCGCAATTGCGCCTGCGCCGCAGACTTGCGGGGTCCGTAGAAGGCGCCGTCGCCGCCACCGGAGGCGGCGCGATGCAGCGCGCTCGCATGGCGAAGCGCGGCGCCGAGCAGCTGGTTCACATCTCCGTTTTCCGCGAACAGGCGCTCGGTCGTCGTCTCGACGGCGACGACGTCGCCGCCGAACGCGCCGTCGACGGCGTGGTCGAGCACCAGCGCCGAGGCGTCCGCGACCACCGCCTCGATATCGGCGACGCCGACGCGGGCTGCCCCGTGCGCGTAGGTCGCCAGCTTGTCGAGCTCGGAGCGCGTCGTCAGCCGGTCCTGGCCGAGCAGCGACAGCAGCAGCTCCTTGGCGTCGGGCTCGATCGTGAGGCCGGCGGCGGCGAGCTCGGAGTCGATGAGCTGCGCGATCTCGCGCGGCCCATCCGGGTAGCACTCGATGGCGGCCGCGGCCTTGGCGCCCTCGCAGAGCTTGCGCAGCTGGTGGTCGCGCTTCAGCGCGCCGGCCTCGACGACGACCACGCAATCGCGCGGCGGCGCCCGCAGCAGCGGCTCGAGCGCCGGCAGCAGCGACTTCGCCGACGCCTCGACGCCGATCGCCTTGCGGCCGCCGAACATCGGCACGGCATTGGCCTCGTCGGCGAGGCGGAGCGGGTCGGAGGCGACCTCGTCGCCCTCGAGGCGCATGAGCTGGAAGCCGTCCTTCGGATCGTCCACGGCCCGCGACAGGATCGTCCGTGCGCGCTCGGCGACGAGTCCGGCGTCGGGGCCGAAGACAAGGTAGAGGAAGACGCCCGCCGGCGGGTTGTTGATGATCCGGTCGGCATCGCTGGAGCGGATCGCGACCATCGTGCGGCTCAGGCCGAGGGCCGGAAGCCCAGCTCGACGATGGTCGCGACGATCGCGACGACGAGCATCGCGTCGAGGATCACGACGTACCAGATCGAGACCGCGTCGGCCGCGATCGGCTGCAGGAAATGCAGCGAGCCGGCGAGCAGGACGAGGAACGGCACGAGGCCGGCGAGCGCCGTCGGCTTGCTGCGATCGCGCAGCCGCTTGATGGAGAGCATCGTGTAGGAGATCGCGATCGCGAGCACGGCGAACGAGTAAGAGATCACGTAGGTGTAGGCGATGATCGTCAGCGGCGCGAAGAACGGCTGCTTGGCGAGATCGTGCCGCATGTAGGGCTCGAGCGGCACGAGCAGCGCCGTCAGCGCGAGCAGCAGGAGGACGAGCCAGCCCGCGTGGAACCGCCAGGTCGCCGCGTCGATCACGCCGAAATCCTCGCGGAAGAGGAAGCGGGCGCGCTCGCCGCTGAGCGCGATCATGTGCGCAACAGCTCGTTGATCGCCGTCTTTTCGCGGGTGCGCGCGTCGACCGTCTTGACGATGACGGCGCAGTAGAGCGAGGGGCCCGGCGTCCCGTCGGGCAGCGGCTTGCCCGGCATGTTGCCCGAGACCACCACGGAGAAGGGCGGCACGAAGCCGACGTGCACCTGGCCGGTCGTGCGGTCGACAATCTTGGTCGAAGCCGAGATGAAGGTGCCCATCGCGATCACGGCGCCGCGGCCGACGACGACGCCCTCGACGACCTCGGAGCGGGCGCCGATGAAGCAATCGTCCTCGATGATCGTCGGGTTGGCCTGTAGCGGCTCGAGCACGCCGCCGATGCCGACGCCGCCCGACAGATGCACGTTCTTGCCGATCTGCGCGCAGGAACCGACGGTGGACCAGGTGTCGACCATCGTGCCGGTGTCGACATAGGCACCGAGGTTGACGAAGGACGGCATCAGCACGACGCCGGGCGCGATGTAGGCGGAGCGGCGCACCACGCAATTCGGCACCGAGCGAAAGCCGGCCGCCTTGTGCTCGGCCGGGCCCCAGCCGTCGAATTTCGAAGGCACCTTGTCCCACCAGGTGGCGCCGCCGGGGCCGCCCGAAATCGCGCTCATGTCGTTGAGGCGGAAGGACAGCAGGACGGCCTTCTTCAGCCATTGGTTGACGTGCCAGGCCTGCGGGCCTTCGCCGTCGCCCCGCACCGCGACGCGCAGCTTGCCGGTGTCGAGGAGGCCGAGCGCCTCGTCGACCGCCGCTCGCACTTCGCCCTGCGTCTCAGGCGTGACCGCGGCGCGGTCGCGGAACGCCGCCTCGATGGTGGCGGCGAGGGTCTCGTGATCGTCTGACATAGCGGGTCCTGCGGCGTGGCGACGGGTTTCGTCGCTGCACGCGCGGGTGTCAATGCCAGGTTGAGGGTGCCCGGCTTACGCCGCGCGCAGCGAAGCGATCAGCTCCAGCGTCCCGCGCCGCATCTCGCGCAGCTTCGCGAGCTCGTCCTGGTAGGCGCTGCCCGTCTTGCAGGCGGTCTCGACGACGCGGCATTGCGCGGCGATCGCGTCGAAGCCGAGCGAGCCGAGGCCCGAGACCAGGGCGTGCGCGTCGAAGGCCACTTTTTCGCGCTCGAGGACGCTGCCGTCGGCGCCGAGCCGGTTTCGCAGCTCGTTGGCGAGGCCGGCGAGCATGCGGTCGATGACCTCGGGACCGACCGCGTCCGCCAGACCGTCGAAGGTCTCGCGGTCGAGGCCCTC
The DNA here is from genome assembly GCA_965277735.1 of Beijerinckiaceae bacterium. Classification (GTDB taxonomy): domain Bacteria; phylum Pseudomonadota; class Alphaproteobacteria; order Rhizobiales; family Beijerinckiaceae; genus RH-AL1. The sequence continues at coordinate 556,732 of CBDIDO010000001.1, read as the reverse complement.
CCCCGCGGGGGCGGGGGCGGCGGAATTGCTCGCGGCCCAGCGCTCGATCAGCGCGAAAAGCGCCTCCCGCTTGAACGGCTTGCCGATGTAATCCTCCATGCCGGCCTCGGCGAAGGTCGCGACCTGGTGCGGCAGGACATTCGCGGTCATCGCGACGATCGGCACCTTGGCGGCGGGATGCTCGAGCGCGCGGATGAGCCGCGTCGCGGTGATGCCGTCGATCTCCGGCATCTGGATGTCCATCAGCACGAGATCGTAGGGCGTTGCCTGGACGGCCGCGACCGCCTCTGCGCCACCCGGGACGATGTCGACCCGATGGCCGGCGCGTTCGAGCACGGCGCGGGCGAGTTCCTGGTTCAGGGGCACGTCCTCGACCACGAGGATGGTGCGCGGCGTGACGGGTGCGGCCTGTGGCGGCACGACCGGAGCGAACGGCGCCGCGGCGGCGACCGGCAGGGCGACCTCGAACCAGAAGGTCGAGCCGCTGTCGAGTTCGCTGTCCACGCCGATCGTGCCATCCATCACGTCGATCAGGCGCTTGCAGATCGCCAGGCCGAGGCCGGTGCCACCGAACTCGCGCTGGATCGTCCGGTCGACCTGGCTGAACCGCTCGAAGAGCAGATGCTGCTTGGCCGCCGCGATGCCGATACCGGTGTCGCGCACCTCGAAGCGCAGCCGCACTCGCCCGAGCTCGGCCTTCACGATGGCGATCGAGAGCCTGACGCCGCCGATATGGGTGAACTTGATCGCGTTGTTGAGCAGGTTGAGCAAGACCTGCCGCAACCTGTCGCGATCGCCGATCACCCGGGCCGGCAGCGCCGGATGGACGTCGATCGTCAGGTGCAGGTTCTTGCGCTCGGCATTGGCGCGCACGATCGCGACCGCCTCGTCGGCGAGCGAATCCGGCGCGAAGGGCTCGGTGACGAGCTCAATCTGGCCGGCCTCGACCTTCGAGAAGTCGAGGATGTCGTTGACGATCGTCAGCAACGCCGCGCCGGCCGAGCGGATGCGCTCGATCGACAGGCGCGCGCCGACCGGCACCGCGTTCTCGTCGAGCAGCAGGTCGGCGTAGCCGAGGATGCCGTTGAGCGGCGTCCTGATCTCGTGGCTCATCGCGGCGAGGAACTCGGATTTCGCCAGGCTCGCGGCTTCGGCCAGCTCGCGCGCGCCCTCCGCCTCGCGGGTCCGCGCGACGATGCGCTCGGCGAGCGTGGCGTTGAGGTCGCGCAAAGAGCGCTCGGCCGCGTCGCGCCCGGTGTCGTCGCGGACCGTGAGCACGGCGCCGATCTGGGTGCCGCTCGCGTCGCGCAGCGGCTGGGCGCTGCCGATCGCGAGCACCTGCTGGCCGTCCGGCCGCACGATGCGCCAGCGCTCGTCGCGGACCGTCTCACCACGGACGGCGCGGGCCAGCGGCAGGTCGAGCGGCGCGTAGGGCGCGCCTTCCTCGGTGTAGAGGTGGTAGGTGTCGCTGTATCGGTCGGGCTCGACATCGAGCCGCGCGACGCCGTGGATCGCGGCCGCGGCCCCGTTGACGAGCGTGATGCGTCCGTCCGGGCCGGTGACGATGACGCCCTCGGCGAGCTGGCTCAGGATCGCGGCATGCGTCGCGTTCGAGGCCTCGCCCGGCGGCGGATACTCAGGGGTCGAAGCATCGGTCGTGGTCATGGGGGAGACCTTGGGCGGCGCTGCCCGAATCGTTCGCGGAGACGATAGCACTCCCACTTTTCCTGAAGGTAAACCGCGCCGACCCTCGCAGGATTTTTTCGTGTGCGCCCGATCGCGGCGCCGCTTGCCTCGGCGCCCTCTCCCGCGCAGGACAGGCGCGTGCTGACGCTCGCGACATGGAACATCAACTCGGTGCGCCTGCGCATCGACCTCGTGACGCGCCTCCTCAAGCAGCACGCGCCCGACGTCATCTGCCTGCAGGAGACGAAGTGCCGGGACGCCGAGTTTCCGCTCGCCGCCTTCCGCAAGGCCGGCTACGCGCATGTCGCGATCAACGGGCAGAAGGGCTACCACGGCGTCGCGATCGCCTCGAAGCTGCCGTTCCTTCGCATCGAGCGGCGCGGCTTCTGCGGCAAGACGGATGCGCGCCATATCGCCGTCGCGGTGGCACCGGGCGGGCGGCCGATCACCCTGCATAATTTCTATGTCCCGGCCGGCGGCGACGAGCCCGACCCCGCGATCAACCCGAAGTTCGCGCACAAGCTCGGCTTCCTCGACGAGATGGCCGAGTGGGCGGTGCGCGAACGCGTCGCCGACGGCGATGCGATCCTGGTCGGCGACCTCAACGTGGCGCCGCTCGAGCAGGACGTGTGGAGCCACAAGGCGCTGCTGAAGATCGTCAGCCACACGCCGATCGAGGTCGAGAAGCTCGGGCACGCGTTCGCGGCCGGCCCCTGGGTCGACGTCCTGCGCCGCATCATCCCGGCCGATCAGAAATGCTACACGTGGTGGAGCTACCGCTCGCCCGACTGGGCCAAGGCCGACAAGGGGCGACGGCTCGACCACGTCTGGGTCAGCGAGAGCCTCGGCGACCGCATCGACGGGATGACGATCCTGAAGGAGGGCCGCGGCTGGGAGCGGCCCTCCGACCACGTGCCGGTGATCGTGCGGCTGAGGGTCTGACCTCAGTGACCCTGTCGTAAAAAGAAGACGACCGTCAGCGTCAGCCCGACCGCGACGACGAAAATCCGCACCCATGATGCCGGCACATGCCGCGCGGCGACGATCCCGACCGCGCCGCCGGTGACGGCCCCGCCCATCAGCACCAGCGTCTGCGGCCAGGCGACGAGGCCGGCGACGACGAAGGTCGCGACGGCGGCGACGTTCATCAGCATCGACAGCAGGATCTTGATCGAGGTCATCACCCTGATGTCGGTGAGCCCGAACAGGATCAGCGCAGCCAGCATCATGATGCCGATGCCGCCGCCGAAATAGCCGCCGTAGATCGAGACCAGGCTCTGCACGACGTAGACGCCGGTGCGGGAGAGCCTGAAGCGGCCGCCGGCGAGCGCGCCGGGACCGAAGCTGGCCTGCGCGAACAGAGCCGTCGCGAAGAGGATCAGCCAGGGGACGATGCGGGCGAAGATGCCGGGCGGCGTCACGAGCAGCAGCAGCGCGCCGAACAGGCCGCCGATCGTGCTGATCACGGCCAGCGTCCGCACGCTGACGCCGTTCGCATCGGCCGGCATGACCATGTCCTTGCGCGCGAGCCAGGTGGTGATCGCCTGGGCCGGAAACAGCGCGACGGTCGAGGAGGCGTTGGCGCCGAGCGCGGTCAGGCCGCCGGCGATCATCGCCGGGAGCGTGATGAAGGAGCCGCCACCGGCGAGCACGTTGATGAAGCCGGCCGTGAAACCGGCAGCTGCGAGGAGGACGAGGATCATGGGGCTCAGGGTCGCGACGCGCGATCCTTAAAGCCCGTCGCGATGGCAGAGGCCAGAGTCGATCGGCAACGCACCTGTGTGGCGGCTCAGCGCTGCCCCTGTTCCACGGGGCGGAGATCTACATCCTGGCGGTACGGCCCCGGCACTTTCAGCCGCTTGCGGCGCGACGCCGTGATCGTCGCGAGGCCCAGTGCATAGAAGATCACCAGGAACACCACGCCGGTCACGGCGACGGCGGGGTAGCCGAGCTTGCTGACATCGAGAAAGCTGTAGGGGTACTTTTCGCCCAGCGCGCCCGCGACCAGCGTCCCGGCGAAATAGACGGCGGGATAGATCATCAAAAGCAGCGAGTAGCGCCACCCGAGCCCGCGCTTCGGCGCGAAAAACATCCAGAAGGCCAGCATCAGCGCCGGCACGATGTCGTGGAAGGTGAGGTCGGTGTCAAACCCCATGCCGCGCGGCGTCCACGACGTGCGCAGCACCGCCTCGTAGGTCGCGCAGACGACGAGGATGTAGACGAGCGCCGCCGCATAGAGCGGCGCCGAGAGCAGTGGCCGGTGCCGATACAGGCGATAGACCGTGGCGCTCATCAGCGCCGCGACGCCGATGTTGGTGAGGATGGTGAAGTAGCGAAACCACAGGAACATCGCCTGCGGCAGGCCGTGGCCTTGCACCAGGTTGCGCCGGATGACCGTCGTCCCGTCGATCGCCAGCGCACCCCAGCCGAGAACGGCGATCAGCAACGCGAGGGCCGCGGCGTATTTGAGCGGCCGCGGCAGGGGGGGATGAACGCGTCGCGCTGGAATGGCACCTGTCATGATCGCGGCCTGTCTCCCGGTTTTCTGCCGACGCTGGTCTGCACAGAATGCAGAAGCCGCGCCGATAGATCATCGGCCGAAAGACGGGGTGCGACGACGCCCTACAGCATGCTCGCGAGCACGCGGTCCGGCGGGCGGTGCCCGTCCCAGAAGGTTTTAACGTTGACGATGACCTTGTCGCCCATGTCGACGCGACCCTCGGTGGTCGCCGAGCCCATGTGCGGCAGCAGCGTCACCTTGCCCTGCTTGGCGAGCTTGAGCAGCTTCGGCGACACGGACGGCTCGTGCTCGAACACGTCGAGCCCGGCGCCGCCCAGCTCACCGGCCTCCAGCATGCGGGTCAGCGCGTTCTCGTCGATCACCTCGCCGCGCGAGGTGTTGATGAGGATCGACTCCGGCCGCAGATATTTGAGCCGCCGCGCCGACAGCAGGTGGTAGGTCGCCGGCGTGTGCGGGCAGTTCACCGACACGATGTCCATGCGCGCCAGCATCTGGTCGAGCGAATCCCAATAGGTCGCGTCGAGCTTCTCCTCGACCAGCGTCCCGAGCCGGCGGCGGTTGTGATAGTGGATCTGCAGGCCAAACGCGCGGGCGCGCCGAGCGACCGCCTGGCCGATGCGCCCCATGCCGACGATGCCGAGGCGCTTGCCGGTGATGCGGCGGCCGAGCATCCAGGTCGGCGCCCACCCCGTCCATTCGTTGGCGGGGATCGCCCCGGCGCCCTCGACGATGCGGCGGGCGACGGCGAGGATCAGCGCCATCGTCATGTCGGCGGTGTCTTCGGTCAGCACGCCCGGCGTGTTGGTGACGGTGATGCCGCGCTCGATCGCCGCGCCGATCGCGATGTTGTCGACCCCGTTGCCGAAGTTCGCGATCAGTTTCAACTGAGGCCCGGCCTCGCGCACGATCTCGGCGTCGATGCGGTCGGTCACGGTCGGCACCAGCACGTCGGCGGTCTTGACCGCCTCGATGAGCTGGGCGCGGGTCATCGCGACGTCGTCGATGTTGAGGCGCGTGTCGAACAGCTCGCACATACGCGTCTCGACGCGATCCGGCAGCCGGCGCGTGATGATGACGAGCGGTCTCTTCTTGCCCATGTCTACAGTTCCGCTGCCCACCGTTCCGCGCAGTCCCTCGCCGTTCGTCGTCGTGGCCGCGACCCACACCGCGACCATCAGTGAAATCGGCGCCGAACGGCCCGGATTTCACCCCCCTTTAACCATGTCGGGCCATCAAGGAGAGCACGGCAACAGCCGCCTCGTGCCTTCGGCCTCTCGTATCAGATGATTGGCATAAGACAAGAAGCGCGGCGATAGACGTGCCGGAGCGCCGGTCGCGCTCAGCTCCAGGACGGATCCCATGCCTTTCGGCTTCACGACGCTTCGCCCGATCGCCCGCGGCCTTGGGCTGCTCGCGCTCGTCGTGACGATGATGGCGCCGGCCGAAGCCGATCAGACCGGTTCGGCCAGCGGTCTGCCGGTGCCGCGCTACGTCAGCCTCAAGTCGGACCGGGTGAACCTGCGCGAGGGTCCGTCCAAGGACCATCGCACGACCTGGATCTTCGAGCGGGCCGGCCTGCCGGTCGAGATCACCGCCGAATTCGAGACATGGCGCAAGGTGCGCGATTCCGAAGGCTCGGAAGGCTGGGTGCTGCACTCGCTGCTGTCGGGCCGGCGCACCGCGCTGATTACCCCCTGGAAGAAGGACGGCACGGCGATCACGCTCTTCACCAAGCCGAGCGAGACCTCGTCGCCGATGGCCAAGCTCGAGCCGAACGTCATCGCCAACGTCCGCTCCTGCGACAAGACCTGGTGCCGCGTGAACGGGGCGGGCTTCGACGGCTTCGTCAAGCAGGCCGATCTCTGGGGCGTCTATCCCGGCGAGGTCGTCGAGTAGCGGTCCGCCGCTTGCACTCACGTAGCCTTGTGCGGACAGGCGTCTGCGCTTAGTATGTTATATCGTAACATACGGAGCATGAGATGGCATTCGGTGAGGGTCTCGACGATACGCTGGGCGCGGCGGAGCAGGATCTGATCGCGCATCGCTGCCAGGACGCGCTGCCCTCGCATGTCTTCGCGCTGCATTCCAACGACAGCGGCATCACCTGGGCCGTTCTGACGCCGCCGGCGATCACGCCCGAGCTGCTGCGCTTCACGATCTGCCGCATCGCACCGACGGTCATGGTGATGATCGAGGACGCCACCGCCCGCCGCCAGTTCCGCGGTCTCGCGACGGTGGACGCCGCCGTGGACTTCGTCTGCGAGGTGGTGGCGGAGGCGACGCGGGCGATGGCGGCCGAGCCCGACGGCGGCCGGACGCTGCATTAGCCCTTGGCGATATCGGCCTCGACGAGCGCCCTCAGCTCGGGGCTCACCTCGGGCCGGACCCCGAACCAGCGCTCGAAGCCCGGCGCCGCCTGATGCAGCAGCATGCCGAGGCCGCCGATCCGCCGAAGGCCACGCTCGCGGGCGTCGCGGAGCAGCGGCGTCTCGGACGGCGTGTAGACGATGTCGTCGACAATCGCATGCGCGGGCAGCGCCGCGAGGTCGACGGCGAGCGGGGCCTGGCCGGTCATGCCGGCGGGCGATGCGTTGACCAGCAGGTCGACCCCGGCGAGGTCGAGCGTGTCCATCGATGCGAAACCGCAGCCGAGCTGGGACGCCAGCGCCTCGGCGCGGGCCGCCGTACGGCTCGCCAGGACGATGTTTTCGAAGCCGCGGCCAACCAACGCATCGACGATCGGCGGCGCGGCGCCGCCGGCCCCGACGATTAACGCCCGATCGTGCGCCGCATCCCAGCCGGGTAGCTCCTGGGCGAGCGCGGCGAGGAAGCCGATGCCGTCGGTCGTGTCGCCGCAGAGCGTGTCGCCCTCACGCCAGACCGTGTTGACCGAGCCGAGGCGCGCCGCGGTTTCGCTCAGCCGGTCGCAGCGCGCCGCCATCGCCGCCTTGTGCGGGATCGTCACGTTGCAGCCGGCCCAGGCACCGGCGCGCAGCTCGTCGACGAAAGCATCCAGCGCATCCGGCGCCACGGGACGGCGCTCGTAGGATCCCGCGAGGCCGAGGGTCGCGAGCCAGTGGGTGTGGATCAGCGGCGAGCGGGAATGGCTGACCGGCCAGCCGATGACGCAGGCGCGCGGGCTCACGCCGACAGCGCCCCGTGCAGGCGCAAGAGCTCGAGCAACGGCAGCATCGGCAGGCCGAGGATCGTCGATTGCTCGCCCTCGACCCGCTCGAACAGATGGATGCCGAGCCCTTCGACGGCGTAGCCGCCGACGCTCTGCAGCACGCTCTCGCCGGCAAGCCCGAGATAGGCGTCGACGAACGCCTCGCTGTAGTGGCGGCAGGTGAGATGTGCCGTCGCGAAGGCGGACGCCACCACCGCATCGTCGCGCACCAGGCACAGCGCGGCGTGCAGCGTATGCGTCCGGCCCGACATATCGAGCAGCTGCGCCTTCGCCACCTCGAGGCTCGGCGGCTTCGTCAAAAAGCGGCCGTCGATCGACAGCGTCTGGTCGGCGCCGAGCACGAGGCGTCCGGGCTGCGTCGCCGCGACCTCGCGCGCCTTTGCCTCCGCGAGCAGCGCCGCGATCGCATTGCCGTCGGCCCCGGCCGCCCGCGCCGGCGCCTCGATGCCACGCTCGTCGATCGCCGCGTCGACGCCTTCGAACGGGATGCCGGCCGCCGCGAGCAGGGCTCGGCGCGCTTGGCTCTTCGAGGCCAGGATCAGGGGACGCGGGAGAAGCCAAAGGTCGGACATCAAGCCTGATTTATCAGCGGCTTAGAGCAACGTCGGCTTTTGCCGACTTGCTCCACTTCTTAAAGCAGAGCGAGGACAGGCACATCAGGATCGCGAAGCGATTCCGAATCAACGTCCGATGCTCTAGAGCGTCGGATCGAGCGCGATCGATTTGTAGCGGTGCGCGCGCATGAGGTCCATGACGGAAGCCGCCGTCTCCTCGATCGAGCGGCGGGTGACGTCGATCACCGGCCACCCCTGCTGCTCGAAATAGCGGCGCGAGATGGCGACCTCCTCGGTCACGAGCCTTTTGTCGACATAGTCGGCATTGGCCATGTCGTTCATCGCGATGAGACGGTTCTGGCGGATCTGGACGATGCGGTCTGGGGTCGCGATCAGCCCGATGACCAGCGGGCGCACCAGGGTGCGGACGGCTCTCGGCAGCGGGACCCGTGGGACCATCGGGATGTTGGCGGTCTTCACGCCGCGGTTGGCGAGGTAGATCGAGGTCGGCGTCTTCGAGGTCCGGCTGATCCCGACGAGGACGACGTCGGCCTCCTCGTAGGAGTCGACGTTCTGCCCATCGTCGCACATCATCGTATAATTGAGCGCGTCGATCCGGCGGAAATAGTCGGCGTCGAGCGTGTGCTGCGCGCCCGGGCGCGGCGTCGCCTGGATGCCGATGAAGGCTTCGAAGAAGTTCAGGATCGGCCCGAGCACCGAGAAGGTCGGCGCGCCCGCCTCGCGACAGGCGGGCTCGAGCCGGTCGATCAGCTCCTGGTCGACGAGCGTATAAAGCACGATGCCGGGCGCCGCCTCGATCTCCGCGATCGCCTTGTCGAGCTGCTCGCGCGAGCGCACCAGAGGATAGATGTGCTCGATGGCCGAGATGCCCTCGTACTGCGCGGCGGCGGCGCGGCCGACCGACATCAGCGTCTCGCCGGTGGCATCCGAAATCAGGTGCAGATGGAAGTTGCGCCTCACCTGACCCTCAAATTGCACCGGACGCCTTGCGCTGAACGATCTCGCGCCGGGGGATTGCTGGGGACGAGTGTGGAGAAAGGGGCGCCCCGGCCCGGTCGCGCCACCGGCCTAGCGTTTTGGGTTAAATCCATCAACAGGCTGTCATCGAAGCTTCACGCCATCCCGCGCCGCCGCAGGTGTTAACAAGTCGTTAACGCCCGGGTCCGACGACAGGCCATCGTTAAGAAATGCTTGAAGCGATTAAGGATTCGTTAACCTCGGGCGCGCTGTCCAACCCTGTGGAGATGACTCGCAACTCGCATCCGTCTGGGGAGATTGTGCGCTGGCCGGGATGGCTCTAATCCAAGGCCAAGAAGAAGAAAAAAGAAGAATCTCTTAAAGGATATATAGGTTTGCTAACGTCAACGTCCGAGACGTCGCCGAGGTTCCTGAGGGCGCTTGCCGGAGAGCCCGTGTGGCCGCCGCCGCTGTGGCTCATGCGGCAGGCCGGCCGCTACCTGCCGGAATACCGGGCGATCCGCTCGGAGGCGGCCTCCTTCCTCGACTTCTGCTACTCGCCCAAGGCGACGGTCGAGGCCACGCTGCAGCCGATCCGTCGCTTCGGCTTCGATGCGGCGATCTTGTTTTCGGACATCCTCGTGATCCCGGACGCCTTGGGCCAGCGCGTGAGCTTCGAGAGCGGCGAGGGCCCGCGTCTCGATCCGATCGGCAACGCGAAAGGCGTGAGCGCGCTTCACGAGACGATCGACCTGGATCACCTGGCACCCGTGCTGGAGACCGTCGCCCGTCTCAAGCAGGACCTGCCGCGCGACACGCCGCTGATCGGCTTCTGCGGGGCGCCCTGGACGGTGGCGAGCTACATGATCGCCGGCAAGGGCACGCCTGACCAGGCGCCGGCCCGGCTGTTCGCCTATCGCGAGCCTGAGCTCTTCCAGAAGGTCATCGACAAGCTGGTCGCAGCGTCGATCACCTACCTCTGCAAGCAGGTCGAGACCGGGGTCGATGCGGTGCAGATCTTCGACACCTGGGCCGGCGTTCTGCCCGCCGGTGCCTTCGAACGCTGGTGCGTCGCGCCGATCACCGCCATCGTGAAGGGCGTGCGAGCGGCGCATCCGGACATTCCGGTGATCGTGTTCGCGCGCGGGGCAGGCCCGCGGCTGATGGGGCTCGAGACGGCGACGGGCGCCAACGCGCTCGGCATCGACACCGCCGTCGATCCTGTCTGGGCGGCGCGGACGCTGCCGAAGACGACCGTCCTGCAGGGCAATCTCGATCCGCTGGCCCTCATCGCCGGCGGCGCCGCGCTCGACGAAGCGGTAGCGCGCATCCTCGGCGCGGTGCGCGGCCGGCCGCACATCTTCAACCTGGGGCATGGCATCCTGCCGGAGACGCCGATCGCGCATGTCGAGCGGCTGGTCAGCCTGGTGCACGGGGCGAGTTGAGCGTGCGGCTCTTCCTTCTCCCGCAAGCCGGAGAAGGGAAGGCTCGGCTACTTCGAGAAATACCGCTCCAAGATCCCGCCGTAGATCGCTGTCAGCCCATCGAGATCGGCGACGGGCACGCGTTCGTCGACCATGTGCATCGTGTCGCCGACCAGGCCGAGCTCGATCACCGGGCAAAACTTCTGGATGAAACGCGCGTCCGACGTGCCGCCTGACGTCGATAGCTGTGGGCGCCGGCCGACGGCAGCCTCGATCGCAGCGACCACGAGATCCGTGAAGGGAGACGGCTCGGTCGCGAAGACCGGCGCGTTGAACGGCAGGAACTCCAGCGTCACGTCCGCGCCGTCCGCGGCCTTTTCGGCGCGGACGCGGAGCTCGGCGGCGAGCGTCGCATCGGTCCAGGTGTCGTTGAAGCGGATGTTGAACGCCGCGATCGCCTGCGCCGGGATCACGTTGGTCGCGGGATTGCCGACGTCGATCGTGGTGACCTCGAGGTTCGATGCGTCGAAGCGCGCCGTGCCCGCGTCGAGCGGCGCGAGGAGCGCCTGCAGAACGCGCAAGAGCGCGGGGATCGGGTTGTCGGCCTTGGCGGGGTAGGCGACGTGTCCCTGCCGCCCGCGGACCACCACGCGCCCGTTGAGCGAGCCGCGGCGGCCGATCTTGATCATGTCGCCGAGGCGCGCGCGGCTGGTCGGCTCGCCGACGATGCACTGGTCGAAGCGCTCGCCTCGCTCGTGCGCCCAGTCGAGCAGCTTGACGGTGCCGTTGACCGCCGGGCCTTCCTCGTCGCCGGTGATCAGCAGGCCGATCGAGCCGGTCGGGGCGCCGTGCTCGGCGACGAAGGCGAGCGCCGCCGCGACGAAGGCCGCGATGCCGCCCTTCATGTCCTGCGCGCCGCGCCCGTAGAGGATGCCGTCCGCGACCGTCGCGTCGAACGGCCCATGCCGCCAGGCGCTGGCGTCGCCGGGTGGCACGACATCGGTGTGGCCGGCGAACAGCAGGTGCGGCGCGCCGGTGCCGAGACGGGCGTAGAGGTTGTCGATGTCGGGCGTGCCGGGGGCCGAGAAAATGACGCGATGCGTCGCGAAGCCGGCACCGGCGAGGATCGCCTCGAGCGCGCCGAGCGCGCCGGCGTCGTGCGGCGTGATCGACGGCTTGGCGATCAGGGCCTGGGCGATCTGCAGAGCTTGCATGCCGCGTTTAAGACGCGCGGGCCGTTTCGCGTCAAGGCGGCGGGTCTATTGCGCCTTCTCGCACGCTCCCCTGCGTCTGGATCGGGAGCGCGCGCTGGTGCGTCATCGCCGGCAGGCGCCCGCCGCGCGGCGCGAACCAGTTCCGGCGATCGAGAGCGAAGAAATCACACGGATGCCGGCCGCCGCGCGCCGGCAGATCGTGCAGCCCCGAGCCCTTGAACTGGAAGCCGCAACCTTCGAGCAGGCGGCGCGAGGCCGGATTGATCGTCCGGCTGTTGGCGGTGACGATCCGCGCCTCGGTCAGATTGAAGATCGCGTCGACGAGCGTGCGCGTCGCCTCGCTGCCGAGCCCCTGGCCGGCGGCGGCCGGCGCGATCACGTAGCCGATCTCGACCTCGCGATGCACGTTGGCCCGTGCGCTGACGATGCCGATGAGCGCCTGGCTCTTCGACTTCGCGGTGACAGCGAGGATCAGGGCGCGGCCGGCCGCTGTCTCGGCGCGCGCCTCGAGGATGAAGCGCTCGGCCTCGCCGGGCGGATAGGGATGCGGGATCGACGCCGTCATGGTCGCGACGTCGGCCTGGCTGGAGATGCCGGTCAGCGTAGGCGCGTCAGCGGCGCGCAACCACCTCAGCCAGAGACGTTGTGTCTCCAGCCGGAAGATGTCGTCGCAGGTGATGTCGGGAAACAAAGCCACAGCGCGGGCTCGCCATCGCGCGAGACCAGCCGCACGGGACGCGCGGCCGGGGCTGGTCCGGGGTCGAAGCTACTCGGCGGCCTCGACGATCGCCTCGACGGAGACGTAAGCGCGGCCGCTGGCCTTGGTCGTGAACTTGACCTTGCCCTCGGTCATCGCGAACAGCGTGTGGTCGGTGCCGATGCCGACGTTGGCACCGGGGTGCCACTTGGTGCCGCGCTGGCGGATGATGATGTTGCCGCCGATCACGTGCTCGCCGCCGAACTTCTTGACGCCGAGACGGCGCCCGTCGGAGTCGCGGCCGTTGCGGGACGAGCCGCCTGCCTTCTTATGTGCCATCGTTCAAGCTCCCGGCCCGCGTCGTGCGCTGGGCCCAAATTCGAGGATAAGGTTTCCGACGTCAGCCGGCGTCGAGGCCGGTGATCTTCACCGTGGTGAGGTCCTGCCGGCTGCCGCGCTTGCGCTTCGAATTCTGCCGGCGGCGCTTCTTGAAGGCGATCGCCTTCGGGCCGCGGCTGTGGGCGACGATCTCGCCCGTCACGGTTGCGCCGGACACGAACGGGGCGCCAAACTTGGTGTCGTTGTCGCCGACGAGCATCAGCACGTCCGCGAAGGTGATCTTGTCACCCGGCTCACCGGCCAGGCTCATGACCGTGATGGTGTCGTCTGCGGCGACGCTGTACTGCTTGCCGCCCGTCTTGATGACCGCGAACATATCGATATTGCCTTGTCCAATCCAGACTACCCGCAGCGCTGCCGCGGATGACCGGCTTCTTATGTGATTATTGTTCGCGGGCGCGCTGACGCGGCTCGCGAGGGCGAGACGTGTACTTTGCGGCGGGACGGGTGTCAACGAGACCTCGACGTAGCGAGCAGACCGTAGAAAAGTCCGAGTGGCAAAGGCTCGGAGGTGGCGGCGGCGCTTTGTGGGGCATTCGGCTGCTGGAGGGCCTCGTGCCGATCACGATCCCGAAGCAAAGCAAGCCGATCTTCGACTTCGTGGTGCAGGTCGTCTTTGGCGCAGTTGGCTTTCTGGTGGTTTTCGGGGTCGCACCCTCATATCAGTCGTTGTCGAGGCGAGTAACACTGAGAAGGCCTGTTTACAGTCGATCTCTTCTGCTTCGGTCTGTTCATCCTGAGCGATTCAGCTTATGCGAGGGTGTGGAACGAATGGCGGGCCTTATCTACCGGTCGGCGAGCCACGTCTCGCCGGACAGGTCCTTGCGGACCCGGTCGAGCTCTTCGGTGTAGCGGCGAAGCAGGTGCTTCTCCGTAAGCAGGCCGACGACGTGGCGATTGGTGGCGCTCGCGACGACGGCGAGGGCCTCGCTTTCGGTGTTCTCGAACACGCGCGCCGCCTCGCGGATGTTCATCTCGGGCGTCAGCACGGTCTCCGGCTTTTGCAGCTGCGTCGAGAGCGGCTCCTTGCAGCGCTCGGCATCGGGCTGCAGCCCGTGCGCATCGGTCAACGCGATCATGCCGGCATAGCGGTCGAACGGGTCGGTCGCGACGACCCAGTGCCCGCTCCCGAGTGGATAATTCTCCAGGAAGCTGCCGATCGAGGAATCGGCAAACGCGGTGTCGATGTCGTGCCGCATCAGCCGCTCGACGGTGAGCGTACGGATCCAGCCGACGTCGTGTGCACTGCGGATCGACTCGCCGCGCAGGTGCAGGCGCCAGGTCGCGAACGAATAGCCGAAGGTGCGCCGCACGATCACCGAGACGAGCGTGGTCGCGGCGAGGATGAGGATCGACAGCGGGAAGTCGCCGGTCGTCTCGAGCGCCAGGAAACTCATCGTCAGCGGGCCGCCGACAATGGTGACCGACAGGCCAGCCATCGCGACGATCGCGCAGGTGGCGCCGTCGAGCGGCAGGGTCGGCACCACGAAGATCGCGAGGGCGAAGAAGAGCTTGCCGAGCAGGCCGCCGAGGTAGAGCGAGGCGAAGAACAGGCCGCCGCGGAAGCCCGAGCCGATCGACACCGCCGAGGCCAGCGCCTTCAGGCCCAGCGTCAGCGCGAGCAGCCAGGCGGCGGGCGGCGCGCCGCGCAGCAGCTCAGCGAGTGCGCCATGGCCGGAGGCCAGCACATGCGGCGTGACGAGCGCCATCAGGCCGAGCGCGAGGCCGCCGATGGCCGGCTGCCAAGCCGCAGGCAGGCGGCTTTTCTTGAAGAGATCGTCGACGAGGGTCACCCCGCGCATGACGGCGATGCCGAGCGCGGCACAGGCGAGAGACAGCACGGTCAGCCCCGCGATGCCCGCGAACGTCGAGTTGAAGGTGGACGGGACGTGGCCGATGAAATCGCCGCTGATCCCGAGCGCCCGCGCCACGAGCACGCCGGAGATCGCCGCGGCGACGACGGGGGCCAGCCCGAACGGCGTGTAGGTGCCGATGATCAGCTCGAAGGCGTAGAAGGCGCCGGTGAGCGGCGCCCCGAAAGCGGCGCCGATCGCCGCGCCGGCGCCGGCGCCGACGATGGTGCGCATGTCGGCGCGGCGGAGGTTGAAGGTGCGGCCGAGCCAGGAGGCGAAGCCCGAGCCGAGCTGGGTGTAGCCGGCCTCGAGCCCGACCGAGGCGCCGAAGCCGTTCGAGACCAGGGTCTGCAGCCCGATCGCGATCGAATCCTTCACCGACATGCGGCCGCCGTGCAGCGCGTTCGCTTCGATCGGATCGACAGGGCGGCGCCGGCGCAAGCGCGGCAACAGGCGCGGGGTGCCCCCGAGCAGCAGGCCGCCCGCCGCCGGGACGATCGCCAGCCAGCGAGTCTTCAGCGCATCGAGCGCGCTGATCGAGCCGGGGCCGTCGAGCCGGAACAGCACGCCGTGCAGCACCGAGGCCGCGCGCGACAGCGCGACAGTGAGCAGGGCCGCGACGATGCCGGCGACGACCGAGAGGAAGATCAGGCCGCTCTCGCGGGCGCGAACCCCCTGGCGCAGCGCATTGAACGCGACGAGCCAACGCTGGCGACGTCGCGAACTCGTTCCTTCAGGGGCTGACGCGTCCGAAGCGGTCGTCACGAAATCCTGTCCGGCCGCGGCACGCGGCACCCGCGCACACGTCCGCGCCTCTCAGGACGTACGCCGCGACCGATGGCGCCCGCAAGCGCGAGCCGTCAGCTGCCGACGTAGCGCCGCACGGCGAGCTCGACCGCCGCGCGCTCGTCGCGGGTCAGCTTGTTCATCTCGCCGTCGAGCCAGGCGTCCTGGAGGCCGGCGGCGCGCGAGAGCATGTGCCACTTCATGCCCTCGATGACGTTCTTCTTGACGCCGCGCCCGGAGACGTAGAGGCGCGCGGCGCGGTCCTGCGCGACGGGGTTGTTGTGGCCGGCCGCCTTGATGAAATAGCGCGCCGCCGCCGTCTCGTTCTTCGGCGTGCCGACGCCGTTGAACAGCATGATCCCGTATTCGACCTCGGCGGCGGTGTTGTCGTTGTCGGCCGCCTGCTTCATCAGCTCGGCCGCCTTGGCATCGTCCTGCGGGCGCCCGGTGCCGTTCCGGTAGATGAGCGCCATCGCATATTGCGCTTCGACATTGCCCAGCGCCGCCGAGCGCTCGAAATAGGCCGCCGCCGTCTTGTAGTCGGGCGTGACGCCGTTGTTCTGCAGGGCCATCACGCCGAGGTAGAATTGCGCGCCGGCATGATCCTGCGCGGCGGCCTTCAGGAGCATCTCCCTGGCGCCGTCGCGATCGGCCTTCATGCCCTCGCCCTTCATGCGCATCAGGCCGAGCTCGAACATGCCTTGCGGGTCGCCGGCGTCGGCGGCGAGCGCGAACCAGCGTGCCGCCTCGCTGACGCTCGGCTCGACGCCGAGCCCCTGCTGGAACAGCTCGCCGATCAGGGTGAGGGCCGGCCCGTCGGCGGGATTGCGCTTCACGCGCTTCATCGCCTCCTGCATCGCGGTCGAATAGAAGCCGCGCTGATAGGCGCCGAAGGCGAGATCGGCGCCCGGCGCGGCCGCGGAATGGTCGACCGGCAGATCGGATGGCGACGGGAGCGTCGGCCGATTCGGCTCGACATCGAGCCGCTTTGGCGGCGCAATCGACGGCACACCGAAGGCGGACGGGCTCGTCGGGATGAGCGTTTCCTGCGCCGAGGCGAGTGGGGCGCTGGCCAGCACGAGAGCGCACGCGAGCGCGATGCGGCTCATTCCGCGGTCTCCTCGAATTGCACCAGGGCGAGATCGGCCTCACGGACGGCCCGGGCGATATCGGGCGCGTCCCACAGGCCGTCGCACAGTGCGACGAACTCGGCGCCCGTCTGCGCCAGAGCGCCGGCGAGATCGGGCTGGTGCGCATAGGCGACGCAGGGCACGTTGAAGATCTCGGCCCACCACGCGGCCTGGTCGCGCACCTCGTCGTGGCTTTGCGCCGTGCCGGGGCCACCGAACATCAGGTAGTCGACGCCGGTTTCGCCGGCCTGCATTGCCATATCGCGATCGGCCAGGGCGCCGATGCCGACGATCCGATCCGGCTTCATCGCCGCCAGCGCCTCATCGAGCGCCGGGCCCTGGCCCGAGAGATGCACGCCGTCGGCCTCCGACCGGACGGCGAGCCGCGCGTCGTCCTCGACGAGCACGGCAGCGCCGCGCTTCTGCGCGAGCGGAGCCAGCGCGCGGATGATCGCCTTGGCCGCGCCCGCGTCGCGCGTCGCGGTGCGAAGCAGCACGCAGGCGACGTCGGCGGCGCCGACGGCCGCCTCGAGCAGGGGCGCAAAGCGCGCCGCGTCGTCGACGGGCGGTGTGATGAGGAAGAGGCGGGGACGTTCGATCATGGCCGGGGACGGATTTCTGCTGCCCGAGCGGACACCAAAATTCCGGCAAAAGTGCGCGTCGGCGCCACCGCGGGAGCGGGGCGTTGCCGGGATGCTCGTGGGCACAGTGCCATCAACGCTCTATGAATATAGAATTTCTGAACATCGTCGAAACAACCAGGGTTCTAGGTCCGCACAACAGTCTTACGACTCCGAGCTGAGGAACTTGGTGCGTCAGCCGCTATTCGGCTTCGCATCAACTCGGGAGGAGTTCGCATGAAGACGAGACTGATGACGGCCGTTGCCGCCGCCGCCTTTCTGGCTGGCGGAGGCCTGGCGATGGCCCAGGGCGGCGAAGGCGGTCGCGACAGCGGCGCCGCGGGCGCCGCCCACGAGCACGGCGCGGCTGGTGGCGCCATGAGCCACGAGGGCGGTGCGCGCGAGACCGGCGGAAAGACGGGCGGCGAGAAGATGGGCCAGGGCGGCGGCGAGAAGGCCGGTTCTGGCGAGAAGACGGGCGCGGGCGAGAAAGCCAAGATGGGCGCTGGCGAGACCGGCCGCGAAGATCGCAAGGCTGACCGGGCGGACAAGGGCGACAAGGGCGATAAGGGCGATAAGGCCGACCGGGCGGACAAGGGCGATAAGGCCGACCGCGCGGACAGAGGCGACAAGGCCGACAAGGGTGAACGCGCCGATCGTGGCGAGCACGGCGATCGCGAGCATGCGGACCGCGACCACGATCGTGGCGACCGGGACAACGTCCACGTCAACATCCGCGTCGGTGGCGGCGTGCCGGAAGGCCGGCGTCTCGCGCCGCTGAAGACCACGCTCGTCGAGCGCTACCCGCAATATCGCGGCTTCCAGTCGTTCGTCGAGAACGACGAGATCATCATCGTCGATCCCGGCACGCACAAGATCGTCCGCACCGTCAGCGAGGGCGAGGCCGGCATGAACCACGCCGCGTCGACCGACTGTAAGTAAGATTCGGCGTCAAACAGTAGGTGCGGCGCGCCGCCGGTGCGCCGTGCCCTCGATCTCGTTGGGAGCCGCGCCCCGGTCGCGACATGCTCGGCCAGGCGCCGGTCAGCGCTTGATCCACAGCTTCAGCCCGAAGGCGACCAGAGCCACGGTCGCGACGCCGCCGGCGTAGAGCAGGACGAACCAGCCGAGCCGCTGCCAGAGCGGCGGCTTCGGCTTCTCAGGAATGGTAACCGGCATCGGGGTCGACCTTGCCGCGGAACACCCAGTACGAATACGCGGTATAGGCGAGGATGATCGGGATCAGCACGCCGATGCCGACCAGCATGAAGCGCTGGCTCTTCTCCGGCGAGGCGGCCTGCCAGATCGTCACGCTTTCGGGCACGACATAGGGCCAGATCGAGATGCCGAGCCCGCCGAAGGTCACGAAGAACAGGAACAGCGAGAGGACGAACGGCATCGCATCGTGGCGCCGGTCGCCCACCGACTCGATGATCCCGTAGCTGAAGATCATCACCGCGATCGGCACAGGCGCGGTCAGCAGGATGTTCGGGAACGAGAACCAGCGCGTCCAGTAATGCCCTTCGAGGAAGGGCGTGGCGAGGCTGACCGCGACGATGAAGAAGAGCGCGGCGAACAGCGCCCCCCGCGTCAGTTCGTAGGCGCGCATCTGCAGCCCGCCACGCGTCTTCATGATGAGCCAGGTGCTGCCGAGCAGCACGTAGGCGGCGACGGTGGCGGCGCCGGTCAGCAGGGTGAACGGAGTGAGCCAGTCCCACCAGCCGCCGGCATAGCCGCGGGCCGGCGACCTTGACGCCCTGCAGCACCGCGCCGAGCGCGATGCCTTGTGCGGCGGCGGCGAGCAGCGAGCCGCCGAAGAAGGCGAGGTCCCAGATGTTCTTCTCGGACTCGACCCGCCAGCGGAACTCGAAGGCGACGCCGCGGAAGACCAGGCCGAGCAGCATCGCGATGATGGGCGTGTAGAGCGCCGGCAGCAGGATCGCGTAGCCGAGCGGAAACGCCGCGAACAGCGCGCCGCCGCCGAGCACCAGCCAGGTCTCGTTGCCGTCCCAGACCGGCGCGACCGTATTCATCATCACGTCGCGGTCGTGCCGGTCGGGGAACAGCGGGAACAGGATGGCGAGGCCGAGGTCGAACCCGTCCATCGTCACATAGGCGAGCACCGCGAACGCGATGACGAAGGCGAAGACCGTGGTGAGGACCGTGTGCGCGTCCATGGCGTCAGGCACCGGCGCCGGAGGGGCGCTGGCCGGGGCCCGGCGTGAGGCCGGCGGTCCGCGTCGGCTGGTCGGTGCGCGGCCCCTGCTCGCCCTGCCGCGGCGGTTTGGCCATCAGCTTCAGCAGGATGATCGTGCCGGCGAGGAAGACGGCGAAATACACGATCACGAAGGCGACCAGCGACGAGCCGACGGCAGGCGCCGCCAGCGGCGACACCGAATCCGACGTGCGCAGCGCGTTGTAGACGGTGAAGGGCTGGCGCCCGGTCTCGGTGGTGATCCAGCCGGCGAGCACGGCGACGAAGCCGGACGGCCCCATCGCCAGGGCGAACCGATGCAGCCAGCGCGCCTCGTAGAGCCGCCCCTTCCAGCGGGCGTAGAGGCTGCACAGGCCGAGGAACAGGATCAGGAAGCCGAGCCCGACCATGATGCGGAAGGAAAAGAACGTGATCGGCACCGGTGGCCAGTCCCGGCGCGGCACGGTGTTGAGCCCCTTCATCGGCGCGTTCAGGTCGTGCTTCAGGATCAGCGAGGAGAGCTTGGGCACGCTGACCTCGTAGTCGATCCGGCCCTTCTCCTGGTTCGGCAGGCCGAACAGGATCAGCGGCGCGCCGTCCTTGTGGCTCTCGTAATGGCCTTCCATGGCCATGATCTTCACCGGCTGGTGCTCCAGCGTGTTGAGCCCGTGCGCGTCGCCGGCGAGGATCTGGATCGGCGCCACCAAGGCCGCCATCCACATCGCCATCGAGAACATCTTGCGCGCCTCGGCGTGGCGGTCGTCGTGCATGAGGTGCCAGGCGCCGACCGCGCCGACCACCAGCGAGGTCGTCAGATAGGCGGCGATCACCATGTGAACGAAGCGGAACGGGAAGGAGGGATTGAAGATGATCGCCAGCCAGTCGACCGGCACGAACTGCCCCTCCGGATTGATCGCGTAGCCGGCCGGCGTCTGCATCCACGAGTTCACCGCCAGGATCCAGGTCGCCGAGAACAGCGTGCCGAGCGCGACGAGGCAGGTGGCGGCGAAATGCAGGCCCTTGCCGACCCGCTCCATGCCGAACAGCATGACGCCGAGGAAGCCGGCCTCCAGGAAGAAGGCGGAGAGCACCTCGTAGGCCATCATCGGCCCGAGCACCGGCCCGGTCTTGTCGGCATAGACCGACCAGTTGGTGCCGAACTGGTAGCTCATCACCACGCCCGACACGACGCCCATGCCGAAGGCGATTGCGAAGATCTTCAGCCAGTACTTGAACAGGTTGAGGTAGGTGTCGCGGCCGGTCCACAACCACAGCGCCTCCAGCACCATGAGGAAGCTGGCGAGCCCGATCGAGAACGCCGGGAACACGATGTGGAAGGACATCGTGAAGGCGAACTGCGCCCGCGCCAGGACGACGGGGTCGAAATGCGGCATCGGTCGGCTCCGGCAGGCGGCGTGGGTTCTGTTTGGCTGGTCCCTCGCTAAAGACCATGGGCGCCATTACCGCGGCAAGGCAAGCGAGCGCCGGAACAAGGGCGCCTTGCATGCCGAGGTCTGACAAACGGCGCCGCCGATGCTAAATGAAGGCGATGTCCGTGACATTGGAACCCTCGCCCCCGCCGGCACTCGCGCGCGCCTCTCTCGTCGGCTTGACCCGTCTCGGCCTCGCCGAGGCGCTGGCGGCGATCGACGTGCCTGAGCGCGAGCGACGCATGCGCGTCGCCCAGCTCTGGCACTGGATCTACTTCCAGGGCGCCACCTCTTTCGATGCGATGCTCAACGTCTCGAAGCATCTCCGGGCGCGGCTCGCCGAGGCCTATACGCTCGAACGGCCCGAAGTCGTCTCCGAGCAGGTCTCGCAGGACGGCACGCGGAAATGGCTGATCCGCCTGCCGCCGAACCGCCTCGACCGCACCGCGCATGGCCGCGGCAGCGAGGTCGAGTGCGTCTACATCCCCGAGAGTGACCGCGGCACGCTCTGCATCTCGAGCCAGGTCGGCTGCACGCTGACCTGCGCCTTCTGCCACACCGGCACGCAGAAGCTCGTGCGCAACCTCTCGGCCGCCGAGATCGCCGCGCAGGTGGTCGTCGCGCGCGACCGGCTCGGCGATTATCCCGGCCTGACGCCGCCGACCGACGGCCTGATCCCGAGCGCCGGCTCGCGCGTCGTCTCGAACATCGTCTTCATGGGCATGGGCGAGCCGCTCTACAATTTCGACGCCGTGCGCGACGTCGTCGGCACGCTCAGCGACGGCGACGGCCTCTCCGTCTCGAAGCGCCGCATCACCGTCTCGACCGCCGGCGTGGTGCCGCAGATCGGCCCGCTTGGCGCCGAGGCCGGCCCGATGCTGGCGATCTCGCTGCACGCCGTACGCGACGACCTGCGCGACGAGCTGGTGCCGCTCAACAAGAAGTACCCGCTGGCCGAGCTGCTGCGCGCCTGCCGCGACTATCCCGGCGCCTCCAACGCCCGCCGCATCACGTTCGAATACGTGATGCTGAAAGGCGTGAACGATTCGCCTGTCGAGGCGCGCGAGCTGGTGCGGCTGCTGAAAGGCGTGCCGGCGAAGATCAACCTGATCCCGTTCAACCCCTGGCCCGGCACGAAGTACGAGTGCTCCGACTGGGAGACGATCGAGCGCTTCTCCGACATCGTCTTCAACGCCGGCTACGCGAGCCCGGTGCGCACCCCGCGCGGACGCGACATTCTCGCGGCGTGCGGCCAGCTGAAGAGCGAGACGGAGAAGTTGCGGGCGCGGGCGGCGCTGGTGGGGGAAGATTGAGGGGCGCGCTAGCGCCGACCCCACTCTTCGACCTTCCTCGCTGCGATCTCGGCGAAGGGCCGCGCTGGGACGTCGCGACCCAGACCCTGATCTTCGTCGACATCACCGGCCAGGCGATCCACCGCGTCGCGCCCTCGAGCGGCGCCGTCGAGACCTTCGCGACGGACGCGGTGACCGGCTTCGCCCTGCTCGACGAGCGTGATCGCCTCGTCGCCGGTCTCGGCGACGGCATCCACACATTCCACCCCGGCTCGGGCGAGCGCCGACTTCTCGCGCGGCCCGACATGCATCGGGAGAATCGCTTCAACGACGCTGGCTGCGATCCGCACGGACGGCTCTGGGCCGGCACGATGCACGCCGCCGCGAGCCGCGACCGCGCGCCGACCGGCGCGCTCTACCGCGTCGACGCCGGCGGCCTCTTCACCTTTGCGACCGGCATCGGCATCGCCAACGGACTCGGCTGGAGCCCCGACGGCCGGACGATGTATTTCGCCGAGACGCATCTCGGCACGATCTGGGCGTACGACTACGACCTCGCGACGGGCACCCCGTCTAACCGGCGTGCGCTCGCGCTCGTGGACATCGACATCGGCGTGCCCGACGGCCTCACGGTCGATTCGAGCGGGCGCGTCTACGTCGCCATCTGGCGCGGTGCGCGGATCAACGTCTATGCGCCCGACGGCCATCTCGACGAGGTGATCGCGATGCCGGTGCCGAGCGCGACCAGCTGCTGCTTCGGCGATGCCGACCTGCGGACCCTCTACATCACGACGGATGGGCGCCGACTCTCGGGCGAGAGCCTGGATCACCCGCTGCCCGGCCGCATCCTCGCGCTGCGGCGCGACGTGCCCGGCCAGCCCTGCCCGCGCATGCAGCCGCTCGACGCCGATTGACAAAGAGCCGCCACGGAGTCCGTCCGCAAAGTCGCAGGCGCGCGCCGATTCCACCCTCTCGACGCGCCAGGATTCAACATGTGGTGATGCCTCCTTCCGCGAGCACCACGATCTTGTGCGAACAAACCCTGATTCCATTACGGACAGCGATTCGGGCGCGATTCGTTCCGCGGGCGTTCGAATGCTGAAGATGGGACGCGCGCGCCGTGCCGTTGTGGTACGAAAACGCGGCGTTCCCGCCTGGAGGTTGCGGAGGGGCGCCCGGGCCCTGACTTAACGATTGGGCTCCTCACCGCTCGAGCGAATCTCACCGAAGGCGCGCCGCGACTCCGATGAACCTCCAATTTTCCGCCGCCAGCCCCGCTGACTCGCGCGACCGTGCGACTGGCGTGACGCTCGTGCTGGGGCCGACCAACACCGGCAAGACGCATTTCGCGATCGAGCGGATGCTCGCGCACCGCTCGGGCATGATCGGGCTGCCGCTGCGCCTGCTCGCGCGCGAGGTCTACAACCGCGTCGTCGAGAAGGTCGGCGTCGAGGCGGTGGCGCTCATAACCGGCGAGGAGAAGATCAAGCCGCGCCAGCCGCGCTACTGGATCTGCACCGTCGAGGCGATGCCGCGCGACCTCGACCTCGCCTTCGTCGCGATCGACGAGATCCAGCTCGCGGCCGACCTCGACCGCGGCCACGTCTTCACCGACCGCATCCTCAATCGCCGTGGGCTGGAAGAGACGCTGCTCATCGGCGCGTCGACGATGGAGCGCGCGCTGTGCGAGCTGCTGCCCGGCGTCAGGGTGGTCGTCCGCCCACGCCTGTCGAAGCTCTCGTTCGCCGGTGAGAAGAAGCTCGCGCGCCTGCCGCCGCGCACCGCCGTCGTCGCCTTCTCGGCCGAGGAGGTCTATGCGATCGCCGAGCTGATCCGCCGCCAGCGCGGCGGCGCCGCGGTGGTGCTCGGCGCGCTGTCGCCGCGCACCCGCAACGCGCAGATCGAGATGTATCAGTCGGGCGATGTCGACTACATCGTCGCGACCGACGCGATCGGCATGGGACTGAACCTCGACGTCGACCACATCGCGTTCGCCGGCGACCGCAAGTTCGACGGCTGGCACTATCGCCGGCTGAACCCGGCCGAGTTCGGCCAGATCGCCGGTCGCGCCGGCCGCCATGTGCGCGACGGCACGTTCGGCACCTCCGGCCGCTGCCCGCCCTTCGACAACGAGCTCGTCGAGATGCTCGAGGAGCATCGCTTCGAGCCGGTGCGGATGCTGCAATGGCGCAACGCGACGCTCGACTTCGACTCGATCGAGGCGCTGACGGCGTCGCTCGACCTCCTGCCCGGCGAGAGCGGCCTGACGCGTGCGCCGATGGCGGCGGACCAGATCGCGCTCGATATCGCCACCCGCGATGCCGACGTGCGCAAGGTGGCGCGCAATCGGGGCGACGTCGCGCGGCTGTGGGACTGCTGCCAGATCCCCGATTATCGAAAATTATCGCCGGCCGCCCACGCGGAGCTGGTGCTGCAGATCTATCAATTCGTCGTGCGCGCGGGGCGCATCCCCGATGATTGGTTCGCCCGTCACATCGATGCCCTCGACAGGGTCGAAGGTGAAATCGACACGCTGTCGGCGCGCATCGCCCAGGTGCGGACCTGGACCTTCATTGCGAACCGGCCGGACTGGTTGCGCGACCCCGAGCATTGGCAGGGCGTGGCGCGTCGGGTAGAGGACACGCTGTCCGACGCCCTGCATGTGCGCCTGGCCCAGAGATTCGTCGATCGTCGGACCAGCGTCCTGCGCCGGCGATTGCGAGAGAACGCGATTATGGACGCTGAGATCACCTCCAGCGGCGACGTGACGGTCGAAGGCCAGCACGTCGGGCAGCTCAACGGGTTCCGCTTCACCTCGGACCCCCAGGCCGCAGGCGAGGAAGCACGCACGCTGAACGCCGCCGCGCAGAAGGCCCTGGCCTCCGAGATCGAGGGCCGCGCGACGCGTGTCAGCGAAGCGGTCGACGAGGCGTTCGTGCTCGCCAACGACGGGCTCATCCGCTGGCTCGGCGAGCCGGTCGGCCGCATCACGCCAGGCGCCCATATCCTCACCCCGCAAGTCCGCGTCATCGCCGACGAGCAGCTAACCGGCCCTCCGCTCGAGCTCGTGCAGCGCCGGCTCGACCTGTGGCTCGCCCAGCACGTGACCAAGCTGCTCGGCCCGCTTGCCGAGCTCGAGAAGGGCGAGGGGCTCGACGGCATCGCGCGCGGCATCGCCTTCCAGGTCGCCGAGTCGCTCGGGGTCCTCGAGCGGGCGAAGGTCGCCGACGACGTCAAGAACCTGCCGCAGGAGGCGCGCGGCTCGCTGCGCAAGCTCGGCGTGCGATTCGGCGCCTACCACCTCTATCTGCCGCAGCTGGTGAAGCCGGCGCCGCGCGCGCTTTCCGCTCAGCTCTGGGCGCTGAAGAACGGCGGCGTCGAAGGCGTGACGGGGCTCGACGAGGTCCCGCATCTCGCTGCCTCCGGCCGCACCAGCTTCGTCGCCGACCAGCAGGTCCCCAAGGGCTTCTATCGTGCCGCCGGCTTTCGCGTGTGTGGCGAGCGCGCGGTGCGCGTCGACATTCTCGAGCGTCTCGCCGATCTGATCCGCCCCGCGATCGCCTACCGCCCCGGCACGACGCCCGGCGATCCGCCGCCCGGCTCGGCCGATGGCGACGGGTTCGTGGTGACGGTCGGCATGACCTCGCTCGCCGGCTGCTCGGGCGAGGCGTTTGGCACGATCCTGCGGTCGCTCGGCTATGTCGTCGATCGTCGCCAGGGGCCAGCCATCACCGTGCCGTTGGTCGCCAAGGCGGCCACCGAGCCGTTGCAGCCGACGCCGGCCGAAGTGCCGGCCACGCCGAGCGCCAAGACCACCGAAGCCGCTGCGGAGGCGGAAACGCCGGCCCGTTCCGAGGCGCCTCCGGAGCCGCTGGAAGATCGCGTCAGCCTGGCGCGGCAGAGCGAGCTGATCGCCGCCGCGCTCGAAGGCGGTGCGCTCGAGGCGATCGAGCCGCTGCCTGCGGCCCCGGCCGCCGAGCCGCCCGCGCAGGAGCCTGCGCCTGCGCAAGTCGTAGCCGCGTCCGTTGAGCCCGCGCATGTGGAGCCGACCTCTGTCGACAAGGTCGAAGCATCGACCGAGCCCGTCGTGCCGCCGCGTCCTGCTGACGTCGAAGCCGCTGCTGCGCCGGTCGACCGCGACACCGCCGCCGCGGACGTCGACGCGCCGCCGGCCGAGGCCGCCGAGATCCCCCTAATCGAAGTGTGGCGCCCGCATCGCCACAACGTGCACAGCCGGCGCCCCGCCGACCGCAATCGCGGATCGCGCCGCCAGCCCAACGGCGTCGCCGCGGCGCCCCCGGCCGAGCCGGGCCAGGTCGCCGAGCCGCAAGGCGAGACGACCGGCGAGCGCGAGCCGCGCCGCGACAACAAACGGTTCGGTGGCGATCGCCAGGGCGAAGGCCGGCCGCGCGGTCCGCGCCGCGAAGGCGCCGCGCGGGGCGAGGGTGGTGGCGACGACCGCCGCCCGCGGCCCGACTACAAGGGCGGCAAGGGGGGCGGCAATCGCCGCGACGAGCGGCCGCGCACCATGTCGAGCGAGCCGCCGCGCGAGCGCGAGCGCCAGCCCGACCCCAACTCGCCGTTCGCGAAGCTCGCGGCGCTGAAGGCGCAGCTCGAAGGCAAATAGCCGGTCGCCGGCGCGCCACCGTCTAGCAACATCGTAGCACTTGCGACCGACGCCCTCATAGGCTGTACTGCCGTTGCGTCTTCGGGCGCGGCGAGAGATGCGGCCATGAGCACGGTTGCGGGTGTCCTGCGCGAGACGTTCCCGGTTCGCAGCGGCGAGCCGATCCCCTATCTCGCGTTTCCCGAGGCCGGCCGTGACGCGGCGGACGCCTACGCGACGCCGCCCATGCGAGGCGCCCTGGTTCGAGCGCTTCGTCTACCTGATCGAAGGCGATGATGAACCGGCAGGATCGGCTCGGCATCTTTCCCTCGCGCGGCGATAGCGACCGGGTGATTGCGTTGTGGCGCGACGATTCGAAGGCGACGCCGGAGGAGATCGTCTGCGGCAAGGATCAGTACGGTGTGCTGCTGACGCTGTCGGGCAGCCATGTCGTCGACGAGAGCCTGGATGGGCGGCAGGATCCCAGTGTCGTCGCGTGGCGCTTCGCCGGTCAGCGCCAACTCGGGCTCGGCGACCTCACGCCAAAGTTTGCCGAGATCGTCGCGCCGGATCGTCGCGCGGCGCGTGAGAGCGAGACGGCACAGCGCTGAGGCTGGAGATCCGACCATGTTCTTCATTTCGAAAAACGTCGCCGCGGGCATCAAGGCGCTGCGCCATCGCGAGGACGTGGCGCGCGAGCTCGAGGCGATCCGCGCGATGCGAGCTCTACGCCAACGCGATCGCGGAAGGTGTCGGCCGCCACAGCGCCGTTGCGGAGCAAGCGGCACGACCGCAAAAGGTGAACAAGTCGGAAAAGTAGTTTGGTTTCAACCGACGTCTTCCGGGTTCGGCTGCACCGCTCCGGAATGACGCTACGTTGACGACGGCGGGAAGGTGTGCGGCGCCGGGCTCACCGTCTTGGCCTTGCCGCCGGAGATCTGCAGCACGGCGAGGCCACGGTCGTTGGTGCCGTCGTTGCGGAAGCGGAACACGCCGTCGGCGCCGTTGAAGCCCGACTTGTTCAACAGCACGTCGTCCGAATAGCGCTGCGGCCCCTGCGAATGCGCGAGCGCCGCGGCGAGCGACACCGCATCGTAGGCCAGGGTCGCGATGCGCGTCGGATCGGAATTGTACTTGGTGCGGTAGCGGTTGGCGAAGGCGTTGAAGCCGCCGTTCTCGGGCGCCGCGAACCAAGCGTTCTGCAAAGCGGGCAGGCTGAGCACGCGGGTGTCGTTCCACAGGCCGGTCCCGAGCAGCTGGACGTTCTTCGTGTTGAGGCCGGCCGACGTCAGCGATTGCGACATCGCGGTCATCGCGTCGGCCTGCTCGGGGATGAACAGCATGTCGATCTGGTCGCCGAGCGCGGCGATCTTTCGCACCGCGTCGTAGCGGGTCGCCGCCGTGTAGTGCTCGAGGCCCATCACGCGGATGCCGTGCTTGGCGGCTGCCTGCTGGAACTCGGCCTCGGCGACACGGCCGTAATCGTTGTCGGGGATCAGCGCGGCGGCCGACTTCTTCCCCTTCGAGGCGGCGAAATCGATGATGCGGTCGACATAGCTCTCGATCAGGAACGACAGCAGGTAGGAGCCGTGCGACGCGGTCGACGTATCGGTGGAGAAGGCGATCATCGGCTTGCCGGCGCCGTGCATGACCTTCGCCACCTCGCGTACGTCGGGCGCGAACAGCGGGCCGATGACGAGCTCGGCGCCATCCGAGAGCGCCTGCTGCGCGGCGTCGCGCGCGCCGTCGGGGCTCGAATGGTCGTCCTTGACCAGGATGGTGAGGTCTTTTTCGCCGGACTCGGACAAGGCGAGATCGGCGGCGTTGCGTAACGACTGTCCGACGAGCGAGGCCTGCCCGTTGTTGCCGGTCAGCGGCAGGATCAGCGCGATCTTGGTCGCCCCGGTGCCGATCGTGTTGCCGCCGGCCGCCGCCGAGCCGCCGAGCGGCTGCGAGGTCACCTTGCCGACGGGCGCGTTGAACGAGAGATCCGGATCGCCGCCCTGGGTCTTGGAACCACCGCCGCCGAGCATCGAGCCGCCGCCGCACGCGGCGAGCGCAAGCGCGGCGCCGGCCGTAAGGCCCAGCCGCACAAACCCGAATGTTCTCGCAGAACCCACCACGCCTCGCTTCTCGCGACCCTCGACCATCCCTCTCGGGGATGCGGCCCAACCAAATCCACGCGGACCAACCGCAAGCTGAGCAAGCGCCTGCGCCCAAATGATGGCGCGGGGCTAATAATGGCGTCTCGGCGAAGAATGGTTTGGCGCGGGGCTGCAGGCACGATACGGCACGGACATCGCCTTGCACAACCGCCGACGCGAGACCGTCCACCACAGGAACGCGCCGACGATGATGACGCGCCGACGATGACCTCGACCTTCACCGCCTTCGGCTTGGTCGCCGAAGCCGAGCCAATCGCGCCGGGCCTGCATGTGGTGGCGACGCCGATCGGCAACCTCGGCGACATCTCGCTGCGCGCGCTGGCGACGCTGTCGGCGGCGAACGTCGTGGTCGCCGAGGACACGCGCGTCACCAAGACCCTGCTGGCGCATTACGGGATCACGACGCCGCTGGTCGCCTACCACGAGCACAACGCCGCCGAGATGCGCCCGCGCCTGCTCGCGCGGTTGGCGGCGGGCGAGGCGCTGGCGCTGGTGTCGGATGCCGGCACGCCGCTGGTCTCCGATCCCGGCTTCCGCCTCGTCGGCGCGGCGCTCGAGGTGGGTTACGCCGTCACCGCGATCCCGGGCGCCTCGGCCGTGCTCGCCGCGCTCGTCGTCGCGGGCCTGCCGACGAGCCGCTTCTTCTTCGAGGGCTTCCTGCCGGTGAAGAGCGCGGCGCGACGCCAGCGCATCGCCGAGCTGGCGGCGGTGCCCGGCACGCTCGTGCTGTTCGAATCGCCGCGCCGCGTCGCCGAATGCCTGGCCGATCTCGCTGCCGTTCTCGGGCCCCGCGAGGCGGCGGTCGCGCGCGAGCTGACCAAGCTCTACGAGGCGGTCCGCCGCGCGCCGCTGACCGAGCTTGCGGCGGCCTATGCCGAGGAGCCGGCGCCGCGCGGCGAGATCGTCCTGCTCGTCGGGCCGCCGTCGGATGCCGCGCCCGCCCTCGACGGCGAGGCGCTCGATGCGCGGCTGCGCGACGCGCTGCGCACGCTGTCGGTCAAGGATGCCGCCGCCGTCGTCTCGGGCGAGACCGGGCAGCCGCGGCGCAAGGTCTATGCGCGGGCGATTGCGCTCGCCGCGGGGGCCGACTGACAGTTCGATGAACCGCGCTTCGCGCGCTTGCGTGTGTCGCTTGCGCGCCGTAGCGTCCGGCCTCGATTCAGGAAACGCCCGCATGTCCGCGACCTCGGACCAGCTCATCGACCGGCGCCGCATGCAGCGGCGCCTTTCTTTGTGGCGCGTGCTCGCGATCGCGGCGCTCGTGGTCGCGGCGCTCGCCATCGGCTGGCGCGCCGTCGGGCTGCGCGGTGCCGGAATCGTGGTGCCGCATATCGCCAGGCTCTCGATCGGTGGCCTCATCACCGGCGACGACGACACCATCAAGCTGATCGACGGGCTCACCGACTCGAAGGCGTCGGGCGTCATCGTCGACATCGGCAGCCCCGGCGGCACGGTGACGGGCTCGGAGCGCGTCTACAAGGCGCTGCGCCGCCTCTCGGCGAAGAAGCCGACGGTCGCCGTGGTGAAGGACCTCGCGGCATCCGGCGCCTATATCGCCGCGCTCGGCACCGACCAGATCGTCGCCGAGGACAATGCGCTCGTCGGGTCGATCGGCGTGCTCTTCCAGTTCCCCAATTTCGCGGGCGCGCTCGACAAGATCGGCGTCAAGGTCGAGACGATCAAGTCGTCGCCCCTGAAGGCCTCGCCCAATGGGCTGGAGCCGACCAGCCCCGAGGCCAAGGCCGCCGTCGATGCGCTCGTCGTCGACACCTACGGCTGGTTCAAGGGCCTGGTGAAGTCGCGCCGCAACATGAACGACGAGCAGCTCGCGGCGGTCGTCGACGGTCGCGTCTTCACCGGACGCCAGGGTCTCGCCCTGCATCTCGTCGATGCGTTGGGCGAGGAGCAGACGGCGATCAAGTACCTGCACGACAAGCGGAACGTTCCGGACAAGCTTCCCGTCTATGATTGGAAGCGCACGACGGGATTCACGTCGCGGCTGTTCGGCTCGGCCGGCGACGTGGCGCGGTTCTTCGGCCTGGGCTCGCTCGCCGGCGTGCTCGACGAGGCCTCGCATCTCGCCGAGGTCCGTTCGTTGGAGGGCCTGCTGGCGATTTGGGAGCCGTCGTCCGGAACCTGAGGTGTCGCGATCTCGTTCTTTTGTATGAACTTTCTGGGTTTTGAGACAGCAATCTAGGGGCAGATGATGATCAAGTCGGAGTTGGTCCAGCGCATTGCCGACCGCAATCCGCACCTCTATCTCCGCGACGTCGAGAAGATCGTGAACGCGATCCTCGACGAGATCACCAAGGCGCTGGCCCGCGGTGATCGGGTCGAGCTGCGCGGCTTCGGCGCGTTCTCGGTCAAGCGTCGCGACGCGCGCGTCGGCCGCAACCCGCGCACCGGCGTCCATGTCGAGGTCGAGGAGAAGGCCGTGCCCTTCTTCAAGACCGGCAAGGAGATGCGCGAGCGGCTCAACGACGGCTATCTTTCGTGAGTCCCCAGGTCGTGACACAGTCGCCCGGGACGGACGGAGTCTGAGGCGTGGCCAAGTTCTTGAAGCTTCTCGTAGCGGTGCCGATCGCGGTGGTGATCCTCGCGTTTGCGGTCGCCAACCGCCAGGACGTGTCGGTCTCGTTCGACCCGTTCTCCGACCCGCAGGCGAGCGCGATGGCCGTGACGGCGCCGCTGTTCGGCCTGCTCTTCCTCGCGCTGATCATCGGCGTGATCGTCGGTGGCATCGCGACCTGGTTCACGCAGGGTCGCAACCGCCAGCGCGCGCGCCTCGCCGAGGACGCGGCCGATCGCTGGCGCGCCGAGGCCGAACGCGCCCGCACTATCCCGCAGGCGATTGCACCCGCGTCGGGTCGCGGGCTCGTCCGCACCGATTACGCCTGAGGCGAGGGTCGGCCCGCTCCGACCCCATGAGCTGATGCCGACACTTGTCAAAATCTGCGGGCTCTCCGAGCCCTCGACATTGGACGCCGCGCTCGACGCCGGTGCCGACATGGTCGGCTTCGTCTTCTTCGCGCGCAGCCCCCGCAACATCTCGTTCGACACGGCCTGCGGGCTTGGCGCCCGCGTCGCGGGGTGCGCGAAAAAGGTCGCGCTGACTGTCGATGCCGACGACGAGACGCTCGGTGCGATCATCGCGGCGCTCGACCCCGACATGCTGCAGCTTCACGGGTACGAGACGCCCGCGCGCGTCGCGCAGGTGCGCAGTGTTTTCGGTCGACCCGTGATGAAAGCGCTCCCGATCGGCTTGGCCGCCGATCTCGCTGGCGTCGCGGCCTATGAAGAAGTCGCCGACTGGCTTCTGTTCGATGCGCCGCCGCCACGCGATGCGACGCGGCCCGGTGGGAACGCCGCGGCCTTCGACTGGTCGCTGTTGCGCGGGCACGTGTCGAAGCGTCCGTGGCTCCTCGCCGGCGGCCTCGATCCGGAGAACGTCGCGGCGGCGCTCGCGGCGAGCGGGGCGCCGGGCGTCGACGTCTCGTCGGGGGTCGAATCGTCGCCTGGCGTGAAGGACGTGGGGAAGATCGCGCGCTTCATCGCGGCCGCGCGCCGTGGGGCCTGATCAGCCCTCGGGCGGCTCGATCGGCTTGCTCGCCTTGAGCCAGCGCGGCCCCTCGGCGAGCCGCACCATCGCGCCGCGCAACGTGCGCACGTCCTGCTCGCTCATCTGGAGGCGGTGGAAGATGTTGCGCAGGTTGCGCCGCATCACCGGGCCCTTGCCTTCGGGGCGGAAGAAGCCGGACTTGTCGAGCTCGCTCTCCAGCCAGTCGAAGAAGGACAACACCATCTCGCGTGGCGCCGCCGGCGAGCGTTCCTCGAGCGCGAACGGCGCCCCGCCGCCGCCCGTCGCGCGCATCCATTCGTAGCCGATCAGCAGGACGGCCTGCGCGAGGTTCAGCGAGGAATAGGCGGGGTTGACCGGAAAGGTCACCACCGCATCGGCGAGCGCGACGTCGTCGTTGTCGAGGCCGGTGCGCTCCGGGCCGAACATGATGCCGTGCTTCTCGCCGCCGGCCATGCGCGCCGCCGTCTCCGGCAGCGCCTCGGCAGGCGTCGCGACGCGCTTCACCTGGTCGCGTTCGCGCGCGGTGGTCACCCAGACGAAATTGAGATCGGCGATCGCCGCCTCGACGGTCGGGAAGACGCGCGCCGCTGTCAGCACATGCCCGGCGCCGGCCGCCGCCGCGGTCGCTGCTTCGTCGAAGGGCGGGGGCGGCGGCCAGCCGCCCTTCGGCGCGACGAGGCGCAGATCGTCGAGGCCGAAATTGACCATTGCGCGCGCGCACATGCCGATGTTGACCGCGAGCTGCGGGCGCACCAGCACGATCGCGGGCCCACCGGACAGGGTCGGCTGGGTGTGGTCGGTGCCGGCGCCGGTCATCTGACGTCAGTCATGGGGGAGATTGCGGCGCGACGCGCCAGCTCTAGGCTCATACCCAAGCGCTTACAGCGGGGAGCCCGAAACGAGAAGGGCGTCCAGCTTGCGCCGGACGCCCTCGGAGCGACCATGATGCTGGGAGGGGGGACCAGCATGCATACCGAAACGACCGAAACGGGGGGGATACGGACGAGACGGCGATATCGCTCTCGCTTCTTAAAATGGTCCCTCAGCCCCGGACGTCAACGGTTTTCGGGAGAGAATCCGGACGTCAGTTCTTGAGCTGGTCCAAGCTACTGATTTTAAAGAGCTTTGGGTCGGGCTTCATCGACAGATCGATGTTGTAGAGCGTGACCAGCGTCTCGTAGCCCTGCGGGTCGCGGACCTGCCAGGCGCGCAGCTCGAACGTGTCCTTGTCGAAGATCAGCCGGATGCGCGAGGTGCCCCCGAACGTGGTGCGGTCGTCGAGCAGGATCATTACCGCGTCCGGTGTCTTCAGGACGTTGAGGATCTGCACGTCGGCCTTCAGGTCGATCTTGTCCTGTAGCAGGAACTTCAGCGGCGTCTGGCCGATCGGGTAGGAATTCGTCGTCTTCAGCCGGCGATCGTTCACCGCGACATTCGAGCCGTCGGCGATCACGTCTAGCGCGGCGGGCGCGGCGTATTCGAAGCGCAGCTTCCCGGGCTTCTGGATGTAGATCTTGCCCTGCGAGACGCGGCCGTCCTGGCCCTTTTGCTCGAAGTCGCCGACCATCGTCTGCGCCGAGGAGAGGAAGTCGTCGGCTTTCGCGATCGCCTTGTCGGCCTCGGCGCCGGTGATCGTCACGTAGTCCGAGGGGCTCGGAGCGGTGGCGTCAGCCCGCGCGACCGTAAGCTGAGCGGCAAGGCTCAAAAACAGGCTAGAAATTATGCAGATTGCTTGTTTTTGCATCACCGATCCCGTCGTGCTCGCCTGTGGGTAGTCCGCCGGTGTGGCGGCATTGGGACCTCAGTCGTCCGTTCCCTGCAGTTCGAACGCGCCGCGCAAGTCGCCGTCCCGTTGCCCGCCGCCGACGAGGATGGTGCGCTTGCCGGAATGGCTCGGCGCGCCGACCACCCCTTCGCGCTCCATGCGCTCCACCAGAGAGGCGGCCTTGTTGTAGCCGACCGAGAGGCGGCGCTGGATGTAGGAGACCGAGCACTTCTTGTCGCGCAGCACGATCGCCACCGCGCGGTCGTAGAGATCGCCGGATTCCTCGGCGTCCATGCTGCCGGTCTCGGGCGCCTCGCCGTCGTCCTCGCTCTCCTCGTCCTCGCTCGTGATCGCGTCGAGGTAGTCGGGCTGGCCCTGGCTCTTCAGGTGCGCGACCACCTTCTCGACCTCACCGTCGGAGACGAACGGGCCGTGGACGCGCGAGATGCGACCGCCGCCGGCCATGTGCAGCATGTCGCCCTGGCCGAGCAGCTGCTCGGCGCCCATCTCGCCGAGGATCGTGCGCGAATCGATCTTCGAGGTGACCTGGAAGGAGATGCGGGTCGGGAAGTTCGCCTTGATCGTGCCGGTGATGACGTCGACCGACGGGCGCTGCGTGGCCATGATGAGGTGGATGCCCGCCGCGCGCGCCATCTGGGCGAGGCGCTGGATCGCGCCCTCGATGTCCTTGCCGGCGACCATCATCAGGTCGGCCATCTCGTCGACCACGACGACGATGAACGGCAGCGGGGTGAGCTGCATCGCCTCGTGCTCGTAGATCGCCTCGCCGGTCTCGCGGTCGTAGCCGGTCTGCACGGTGCGCGTCAGCTGCTCGCCCTTGGCGGCCGCCTCGGCGACGCGGGCATTGAAGCCGTCGATGTTGCGCACGCCGAGCTTCGACATCTTCTTGTAGCGCTCCTCCATCTCGCGGACCGCCCACTTCAGCGCGACCACCGCCTTCTTCGGGTCGGTGACGACGGGCGTCAGCAGGTGCGGGATGCCGTCATAGACCGACAGCTCCAGCATCTTCGGATCGACCATGATGAGGCGGCACTGCTCGGGCTTGAGCCGGTAGAGCAGCGACAGGATCATCGTGTTGATGGCGACCGACTTGCCGGAGCCGGTGGTGCCGGCGACGAGCAGATGCGGCATCTTGGCGAGATCGACGATGATCGGCTCGCCGCCGATATTCTTGCCGAGCGCGATCGCCAGGCTGTGCTTGGTCTTGTCGAAATCCTGGCTGGCGAGCAGCTCGCGCAGGAAGACGGTCTCGCGGCGCTGGTTGGGCAGCTCGATCCCGATCGCGTTGCGGCCCGGCACCACGGCGACGCGGGCCGAGATCGCCGACATCGAGCGGGCGATGTCGTCGGCAAGCCCGATGACGCGCGACGACTTGATGCCCGGTGCCGGCTCCAGCTCGTAGAGCGTCACGACCGGGCCGGGGCGGACGTTGATGATCTCGCCCTTGACCCCGAAGTCGTCGAGCACGCCTTCGAGGAGCCGGGCATTCTGCTGCAGCGCGTCCTCGGGGATGATTGCGCCGGGCTGGCGCTTGGCCTCCGTGAGCATCGCGAGCGGCGGCAGCATGTAGGCGCCGGCGCGCTCGGGGTGGCTGACCTCGCGCAGCGCGCGCTGGCCGACCGTGGGAGCCGGCGCGGCCGGGGTCACGCGGACGGCCGCAGGGGCGCCGGTGGCTACGCCATCGCGCTCGGCGGCGGCGCGCAGCGCCGGAGGGGCGTAGGCGCGGGCATCGAAGCGGGGCTCCACGGGCGCAGCGGCGAGCGCCTCGTTGGGAAGGGGCATATCCAGCGGCGGGTCGAAGTCGCGGCTCGCCCAGGGCGGCGGCGGCGGCAGATCTTCGTCCGCGGCAACCGGGCGGCGGCCGGCAAATCGGCGCAGGCCGCGCGTGAGCAGGCCTTTCAGGCTGAGGCCGGCGTGGATCGCGGCGCCGAGCGACAGAAGGCCGAGGCCGGGCTCGCCGTCGACATCCTCGTCGTCCGCGTGGTCGACGCGCAGGCGCGCGGGCGCGTCCTCGAACATGTCGTCGTCGTCGAAATGCGTGCGCTCGCGGACGCCCACCGAGGCGCTGAGCAGGAGAACCGCGCCGATCGCCATGACGAGGGCGAGCACGGCGAGGGCGGGACGGATGCCGCCCAGCAGGCGCCGCGGCAGGGCCATGACGACATCGCCCACGACGCCGCCGAGCCCGCTCGGCAGCGGCCAATGCGCCGACACCGGCAGCAGCGCCGCGACGCCGGCGGCGCAGAGCGCGCCGAGGAAGAGCAGCGCGATCCGCATCCCGATTCGCGCCAGCCGCCGCGTCGTGACGAGCGTCCAGCCCCAGAAGGCGAGCGGCATCATGATCGCGATCGCCGAGAGGCCGAACAGCTGCATCACCAGATCGGAGGTGATGGCGCCGGGACCGCGCAGCCAATTGTGCACGGGGGCGGCGGTCGCGTGGTTGAGGCTCGGATCCTGGATCGACCAGGTCATCAAGGCGACGCCCATCGCGACGAGCCCGATCAGCATCGCCGCGCCGCACGCCTCGGCGCAGCGCCTGGAGAGGAACAGGCGCATCGATTCGGGAATGTTGTCGAAAGCGGAGGCGCTTGTCGTGGTTCGCATCTGTCCCTGCCTCGAGCCGGCGCCGACGGAGCTGGCCCACCCTCGGGGAAAACCTAGAGAGATGCGGTTAATGTCGGTTTAACCTTACGCCCCGGCCGTTAACGCGCCGGAACGAGAAAGCCCCGCCATCGCAAGATGGCGGGGCTTCCCGAGGCTGCGGCCGAGGCCGCAGCGAAAGTTGTCGATGGTTAGTGCACCATCTCGCCGTGCAGGGCGAGATCGAGGCCTTCCTGCTCGATCTCCGGGGAGACGCGCAGACCGATCGTCATGTCGATGATCTTCAGAAGGATCAGCGAGACGACCGCATCGAAGACGATGACGGTGCCGACGCCGATGCACTGGTTAATCACCTGGCCGTAGTTGCCTTCGATGGCACCCGAGGTGCCGCCGTACTCGCTGATCGCGAACACGCCGGTCAGGATGGCGCCGATGATGCCGCCGACGGCGTGGACACCGAAGCAATCGAGCGCGTCATCGTAGCCGAAGGCGTGCTTGAGGCTGGTGGCACCGAGGTAGCAGCCGATGCCGCAAGCGACACCGATGGCCATCGCGCCGGCCGGGCCGACGAAGCCGGAGGCGGGCGTGATGGCGACGAGGCCGGCGACCGCACCCGAGCAGATGCCGACGACGGTCGGCTTGCCGCGATGCGCCCACTCGACGAACATCCAGGTCAGGCCGGCGACGGCGGTGGCGATCTGGGTGACCGTCATCGCCATGCCGGCCTGCATGCCGGCGGTGACGGCGGAGCCGGCGTTGAAGCCGAACCAGCCGACCCAGAGCAGGCCGGTGCCGATGAAGGTCAGCACCATGTTGTGCGCGGGGCCGGTGTCCTTTCTCGGCCCGAGCATCAGGGCGCACATCAGACCGGCGACACCGGCGTTGATGTGGACGACCGTACCGCCGGCGAAGTCGAGCACCTTCACGAAGCCGGCGAAGTTGCCCTTGGCGTCGACGTTGGCGGCGCTGAAGGCACCATCGGCACCCCAGACGACGTGAGCGACCGGCGCGTAGACGACGATCGACCAGAGCCCGATGAACCACAGCATCGCCGAGAACTTCATGCGCTCGGCGAAGGCGCCGGCGATGAGGGCCGGGGTGATGATCGCGAAGGTCATCTGGAAGCAGAAGTAGACCGACTCGGGGATCGTCGCGGCGAGCGAGTTCGGGTTGCCGATGCCCTTTGAGATGTCGCTCGTGACACCTTGGAAGAACAATCGTGTGAAGCCGCCGATGTACGGCGATCCCGGCGTGAACGCGAGGCTGTAGGTGAAGCAGGTGTAGATCACCGTCACCAGGCAGGTGATCGCGAAGCTGGTCATCACCGTGTCGCCGACGTTCTTCTTGCGGACCATGCCGCCGTAGAAGAGGCCGAGGCCGGGGATGGTCATCATCAGGACCAGCGCGACCGAGGTCAGCATCCAGGCCGTGTCACCCGAGTTGGGCGTGCAGGCGGTGGTGACTGTGCTCGAGCAGGCGGGCGGCGAAGCGGGAGCCGGCGCCGCGGCGGGCGACGGCGCAGCGGGGCCGGCGGCGGGAGCCGGGCCGGAGGCGGACGGCGGCTTGTCGGCCGGAGCCGGATTTGCCTGCGCCACGACGAACGGCGCCTGCAGGACCGACGACTGCACCGACGCGTGGACGGTCGGCGCGGCATCGATCGTATCGACCGCTCGCGCGACGCTTGGGCCGCCGGCGAACAGCAGCGCGGCAAACGCCAGCGCTGGGCCGAAGCCAGTTACAAAACGGGTACGCTTCATGTTTCGGGACTCCGATTGGAAAGATGGGCCGCTGAGCCTCAAAGGGCGTCGAGGTCGCGCTCGCCGGTGCGGATACGCACGGCCTGCTCGACGTCGCTGACGAAGATCTTGCCGTCACCGATCTGGCCGGTGCGGGCGGCGGTGGTGATCGCATCCATCACCGCGGTGAGCATATCTGGCGGGACGCCGACCTCGATCTTGAGCTTCGGCAGGAAGCTGACCGCGTATTCCGCGCCGCGGTAGATTTCGGTGTGGCCCTTCTGACGGCCATAGCCTTTGACTTCGGTCACGGTCATGCCGTGGACGCCGACGTTGGTGAGGGCGTCGCGCACCTCTTCCAACTTGAACGGCTTTATGATCGCCATCACGAGTTTCATTGTCTCGAACCCCTCCCGCCACTGAACGCAGGTAAGAAAAACCCTCCCCGCTCTAAGGCGGGTGCGGGAGTGCCGCTGGGCACGGGAGGCGAAAAAGCAAGAGACGGGCCGTTTTTTGGGCAGCGGCCGGATTGAATGGAACGAAGTCGCGAGTCGGGGATTCATCGCACCCCGATGACAAGCTCGTGTATCCAATCCGTTGGCGGCGTTCGGCCTTGTCGAAGGACGACCCAGACCTAGCCCAGCGGGATGCCCTGCTGCTCCGCAAAGGCGCGCAGCGGCTCGCGCAACGAGCGACCGCCGTCGATCCGCGTGATCTGGTCGACGACGAAGGCTTCGAACTCGGCGAGGTCCATCGCCATCAGCGCGGCTTTCACCGGGCCGATCGATGCCGGCGACATCGACAGCCCGCGGAAGCCGAGCGCGATCAGCACGATCGCCTCGAGCGGCCGGCCGCCCATCTCCCCGCACAGCGTCAGCGGCGTGTTGGTCTCGCGCGCCTTGTCCGCGATGAGCTTGAGCGCCCGCAGCGACGGCGGCGACAGCGTGTCGAAGCGCGAGGAGACGCGCGTGTTGTCGCGATCGGCCGCGAACAGGTACTGCAGGAGATCGTTCGAGCCGACCGAGACGAAATCGACCGTCTTGCACACCTCGTCGAGCTGCCACAGCAGGCTCGGCACCTCGAGCATGATGCCGAGCTCGAGCTTGGCCGGCAGCGGATGCGCGTAGCGGGCGAGATAGGCGATCTCCTGGTCGACGACCTCCTTGGCCTGGCGGA
The DNA here is from genome assembly GCA_965277735.1 of Beijerinckiaceae bacterium. Lineage (GTDB taxonomy): Bacteria > Pseudomonadota > Alphaproteobacteria > Rhizobiales > Beijerinckiaceae > RH-AL1. The sequence continues at coordinate 517,117 of CBDIDO010000001.1, read as the reverse complement.
ACTCCTCGATCGCCGCGATCATCGGGAACATGATGCGCAGCTCGCGGCCGCCGCCGGCGCGCAGCATCGCGCGGACCTGCGAGCGCAGCAGCGCGGGCCGGTCCAGCCCGATGCGGATCGCCCGCCAGCCCAGCGCCGGGTTCTCCTCCTCGACCTTGTCCATGTAGGGGAGGATCTTGTCGGAGCCGATGTCGAGCGTGCGGAAGGTCACCGCGCGCCCGTCGACCGCCTCGAAGATCGACTTGTAGAGCAGCTCCTGCTCGCGCATGCGCGGGAAGCGATGCGCGACCATGAACTGGATTTCGGTCCGGAACAGGCCGATCGACACCGCGCCCGTCTCCTCGACGTGCTGCAGGTCGACCACGAGGCCGGCATTCATGTGCAGGTCGACCGCGACGCCGTCGCGCGTCACGCTCGGCTTGTCGCGCAGCGCGCGGTACTGCGCCTGGCGCCTGGCACGCAGCCGCGCCTTCTCGCCATAGGCGTTCTCGACGTCGGGCGTCGGGCGCACGTAGACGTCGCCGGTCGAGCCATCGACGATAATGGCATCGCCCTGGTCGGCGAGATTGATGATGTTGGCGACGTTGCCGACGGCGGGGATGCCGAGCGAGCGCGCGACGATCGCGACATGGCTCTGCGCGCCGCCGTCCTCCAGCACGAGGCCGCGGATGCGCGCGCGCTCGTAGTCGAGCAGCGCGGCCGGGCCCATCGCGCGGGCGATGATGATCGCGTTCTCCGGCAGCGTCTCGTGGTCGGCGACGAACGAGCGGCCGACCAGCTCGTGCAGCAGCCGGTTGGCGAGATCGTCGAGGTCGTGCAGGCGCTCGCGCAGGTAGGGGTCGGTCTGCCGCTGCATCTTGGCGCGCACGTCGCTCTGCACGCGCTCGACCGCCGCCTCGGCGGTGAGGCCCGTGGACACCGCCTCGCGCAGCCGGCGCAGCCAGCCGCGATCGTTGGCGATGTTGCGGAAGGCATCGAGGATGTCGCGCGTCTCGCCCTGCGTCTCCTCACCGGCATCGACGAGCCGGTCGATCGCCGCACGCAGATTGCCGATCGCGATCTCGAGGCGCGACAGCTCGGTCGTCACGTCTTCGGCGACGATCCGCGTCACCACGATGCGCGGCTCGTGCAGCACGGCGCGGCCGAGCCCGATGCCGTCGGTGATCGGCGTGCCGGCGAGCGACAGCGGGCGGCGCGCGGCGAGCTCGTCGGTCGTCGCGGCGAGCGATTGCAGCTCGCCGGACGCGATCATCTCGGCGAGCAGCATCGCCGTCGTCTGGAGGACCTCGACCTCTTCGTCGTTGTAGAGGCGGCGCGCCTTGTTCTGCACGACGAGCACGCCGAGCGTGTTGCCGCCGCGCAGCACCGGCACGCCGAGGAACGACGAATAGACCTCCTCGCCCGTCTCCGGCCGGTAGGAGAAGGAGGGATGGTTCTGCGCGTCGGCGAGCGCCAGGCTCTCGGCGCTCTGCGCGATCAGGCCGACGAGGCCTTCGTCCGCACGCATGGTGGTGAGGTGGACGGCCTCGCGGTTGAGGCCTTCCGTTGCGTATAGCTCGAGCCGGCCATCGGCGCGCAACACGTAGACCGAGCAGACCTCGGCCACCATGTTGGACGCGATGTGCACGACGATGCGATCGAGGCGCGTCTGCGCGCTGACCGGCTCCGCCATGACTTCGCGGAGCCTGCGCAGCAGCAGACGAGGTCCGCCGTGTGCCGCCTGCATGGCCCTATCCTGTCACCATCCAAGAGCTGTGCGGTCCGCGTCTTTGCGACCCGCACGGGTGGGCGCGTCCAGGGCCGGTCCGCCACGTCCGCCGTACCCGTCGCCTATACAAGCTCGCGAGACGGCGCGGCAAGCCCGCCCCTCGTCGGGCCTTCAGGCTTTGAATCCTCTGGCGAAAGTATGGTCGCTCCGGCGCGGAAACACGCGTCGCGCGATCGAAGTGCGGGCGGCGTGCCTATTGCCGCAGCGGCGCTCACGCCCCGACGGCCGCCAGCGCCGCCTCGACCTGGCCGCGATAGCCGCTCCCGAACAGACGCAGATGCACGAGCAGCGGCCACAGCCGATAGACCGGCAGCCGCTCGCGCCATCCTGCTTCGAGCGCGAGCGCGTCGAAGAAGCCGGCCGGCGGCGAATCGAACAGGGTCAGCATCGCGACGTCGACCTCGCGGTGCCCGAAATAGCAGGCGGGGTCGATCAGCGTGACAGCGCCGTCCGCGCCGACGAGGACGTTGCCGCCCCACAGGTCGCCGTGCAGCAGCACCGAGGCTGGCCGCGCCGGCAGAAGGTCGGACAGACGCGCGGCGAGCTGCTCGAGCCGGCGGCCGAGCGCGGGGCCGACCTGCGCGGCGTGGGTGGCGATGCGATGCGCGCCCCAGAAGGCTGGCCAGTCGTCGCTGCGGGCATTTGGGATCGCGACGTCGGCGAAGGCGTGGTCGCACGGCCAGCCGTAGCACTCGGCGGTCGGCGCGTGCAGCTTGGCCAGCGCGGCGGCCAGGGCCGGCCACGCGGCGCCATCGAGCCGGCCGTCGTCCGTCGCCGCGGCGAGGACGAGCAGATCGTCGGCGACGGCCAGAACCGCCGGGGCCGGCGCGCCGGTGGCGCGGATCGCCTCGAGCATGGCGGCCTCGGCCCGCGCCGCAGCGCCCGGCTTGGCGATGAGAATGCGGCCATCGACGAGCGCGACGCGCGTCACCTCGGAGAGGCTGCCGCCGGACAGGCGCCGCGCCTGCGCGACCGCGCCGCCGAGCAGCGCCGCCGCGCGGTCACTGACATCGCTCATGGCTTGAGTTGCGCGACGAGGGCGTGGGCCGCCGCCGCGACGTCGCGCCAAGTCTCCTCGAAGCCGGCATCGGGGCCGTAATAGGGATCGTGCACGCCTTGGCCCGCGCGGCCCGGCACGAGGTCGAGCAGCAGCGCCAGATCAGCCGTCGCGTCCGCCGGCGCCATCCGGCGCAGCGCGGCGAGATTGTCGCGATCGAGCGCGAAGATCTGGTCGAAGCGCCGGAAGTCGGCTTGAGCGACTTGCCGCCCACGCAGGCTTGCGATGTTTGCTCCGTGCTGCCGCGCGACGGCGATCGCGCGCGGATCGGGCGGCTCGCCGACATGCCAGCCGCCGGTGCCCGCCGAATCGACCTCGACCGCGAGGCCGGCCTCCAACGCCGCCGCGGCAAAGGCGGCCTCGGCGAGCGGCGAGCGGCAGATGTTGCCGAGGCAGACGAACAGGATCTTGTGTGTCATCGCCCGCTCCCTGTCGGCCGCCTTGTCACCCCCGCGCCCCTATGGCAGAAGGTCCGCGCCCGACCGCCGGGTGCGCTGCGGTAGCTCAGTGGTAGAGCACTCCATTGGTAATGGAGAGGTCGAGAGTTCAATCCTCTCTCGCAGCACCAGCGTAAGTACCTGATATTGCTTATTAAATAATGCCGGCGCCTGTCGCGGGTTTGCGGACTCGGACCTGCGGGGAAGCAATAGGGAAGCTTACGGTACGCGCCAACGACCGCGCCTTGTCTTCGCTAGTTGCCAGCGGCCTGAGCTTGTCCCCGTGGAAACCGACCTGGTAACCGGGCCCAGCTTGTCAGCGCACATAAATGGCGTTTAGGGCGTCTCAAAGCTCAGTGAAGCGTCGGCCAGTAGGCGACTTCCTACTGCATCGACGATCCTTGCAAGATCCGCGTGCGCTGTGCTCATGTCGTGATTGAGCGCGGTGGCTCGAGCGATGCCCAGGGCGGCATATCTTTCCAACTGTCTGAGCCGCTCGTCTTGTGTAGCTAGGCTCGCCGCCAGGCTTTCGCGCTCCTGAATGATGCCGCCAAGTTCCAGCGTCAGCTGGAGGTTGTTGACCTCGAGTTCCTCGTTCGAAGCTGCGAATGCGTCAGCATGGGCTTCGAGTTCCTGAATGCGCTCGGCCATCGTGCTCATCGAGGTTGCTAGGAGATGCACCGCTTCTAGGACTGTGGTAACGTCGATACGCTGCGGCAGAGGTTCATGCGTATCTGAAGCCGGCTGCGGCGCCCGCTCCAGCGGTCTATGAGGTGGCTGGGCCCAATCGAGGCGGCGGAGTAGGCCGCGGCCGATCGTGTCGTCGCTCAATGGCTTTCGGCCTCCGAAACATGCCTTTGATCAAGGGCGCCGGGAGCGGCAAAGTGAAGGCAGCGCGCGCCGAGGATGCTGGCACGGTCGCCGAGCTAAGGGTTTATTGTTCCTGTCGCGCCACGCGGATCATAGCGACTACGCCTACCTGTGGGAGCACGTCGCCGCAGCGCACGAGAAATGCTCAAGCCGCAAAGCCGCGGTCGAGGCCGGGCGCTGGCTGATGGCCGAGAAGATCGACTGGCTCGATGCCGACCTGGAGATCAACGGCATTAGGTAGCAAACTCACCAACGTTAAAAACGCTAGGGTTTGAGCCGGTTGCCCTTTGCCTGCTTGGCGAGCGCCACGATTTCCGCAAACGTCATACGCGGGTTTTCGGCGGCGACGGCTACCGCATCCGCTACGTTCATGAGCCTCAGCTCGTGCTTGATCTCCGCGGTTGACGGCAGCGGGATGCTCTTCCCGAAGCGCATCTGGCGGATCATGCCTTCACCTGGGGTCCGGCGAACGGCCTATTCCCATGAGCCCATCGGCTTGACGCCTCAGAAGACATTTCGAAATTGAAGCCGCAGGCGGCGCATCGTCTTCCGTGTAAATCCATGGTGCCGCAAGATTCGCAATAGGCACGAGATCGTATTTCGAATTTACTTTTTACGAGAGGAAGGCCGAAGTCTCCTGAAATTATTTCCATGCGACTTTTCTCCTACCGAAAAATACATGGTCCTTTTAAGACAAACTTACAATGCGTAATATTTTGATACGGGCAAGCTGGCCGTCGCAACCACGCAAGGAAGAAGAGCTTCCAGAACGGACCCACGCGCCAGATGGCTTACCGGGCCGCCTAGCGACGGCTTCGAACAGGATACGCCGCAAACCCGTCGTTGTGATCCGCGATCGCACCAGCAAGCTCCCGGACCTCACCGAGTGTGAGCGCTGGTGCGAAGGCGAGAGTCAACCCCTCGGGTGGCCGAGACAATCAGCCCGACGACAGCGCATCATTCGATCAGACTACAAAAAAGGCGATGCTCGCTATCAGCATGACGAGAGTCGCCGCCCAGCCGCCAATGAGCAGGGAAGGTGACACGGTGAGGCTGCCCATAATGCGCGGATTGCCGGCGATCAGCATGACGACCGCCATTACCGGCGCCGCGAGGACGCCGTTAACGACGGCGCTCCAGTAGAGCGCCTTGACCGGGTCAAGGGAGGTGAAGTTCAGCCCGACGCCAGCCATGGTCGAAACGGCGACAGTTGCATAGAAAGCCTTGGCCTGCAGAAGGCGCCGATTGAGGCCCTCCTGCCATTCGAACGCTTCCGATAAAGCAAACGCGCTCGATCCGGCAAGGACCGGCACCGCAAGCAGCCCTGTGCCGATGATGCCGGCCGCGAAGAGCGAAAAGGTCAGGACGCCGGCGATCGGCCTGAGCGCTTCTGCCGCCTGCGACGACGTCTGAATATCGGTAATGCCGTTCGCGTGCAGCGTGGCGGCGGTGGCGAAGATGATTGCGATCGCGACGACGTTCGAGACGGCCATGCCAGTGATCGTATCGACCCGGATACGCGCGAAGGCTGCCGCTGCCAACGCTGGTGTGCTTCGTAGGGGTCGATCCCCTTGTTTCTGACTGTTTTCAACCTCCAGCGCCGCCTGCCAGAAAAAGAGATAGGGGCTGATCGTCGTCCCGAGGACTGCGACGAGCGCAGTGATCTCAGCGCGATCGAACGTCAGGCTTGGCATGACGGTGGCGGCTAGAGCCCTAGACCAGGGCACATGGACCGCGAAGACCACAGCGACATACGAAAAGAGGCTTACGGTCAGCCATTTCAGGACGCCTGCGTAGACGGCGTAGGTCAGAAACACCTCGGCCAAGACGCAGAGGATGCCGAAGCCGACGGTGTAGAGCCGCGAGCTGCCGCCGATTAGAAGCTTCACAGCGGCGCCCATGGCCCCGAGATCGGCTCCGAGGTTGATGGTATTGGCGACGAGTAAGCAGCACGACGATGGCGCGCACGACCCAGGACGGATAGTGCCGGCGAAGGTTCCGGGCGATCCCCTGTCCCGTCACGCAGCCGATGCGCCCGCTGATCTCCTGGATGACGATCATCAGCGGCAGGCTGAACAGCATCGTCCAGGCGAGGCCGTAGCCGAACTGCGCACCGACCTGGCTGTAAGTCGCGATCCCGCTCGGATCGTCGTCGGCGGCACCGGTGATGAGGCCGGGGCCGAGACGCCGCGCGAAGCCGCCCGCGGGCTTCACCACTCCCGCCTCGTCGAGTTGGATCATTCGCGTCCGGTCCGCTGCGAGAGAAGATGCATTTGCGCACAGGTCGAGAGCGGCGTCCTACCTGAACGTCAGCGACACAAGGCGCGACGCGTGCGATCGATCCTCACCGATCACAAGCTTAAGTCGGAACGCCGATGAAAAGGAACCTCCCCACCATCCTAAATACGGCGGCGGGACTTATCGGCTTAATCGCCGCGGTCCTATGGATCGTCACCACCCTTCGCAAAAACTAACGTTGCGGCGCCGGCAAGCTTCTTGGCTAGGTGTGGTGAATAGCTGCCCGAGCCCCAGAACGCCGAATCAGGCATCCTCGCCGCATGCAATCTGCCCCGATCCTTGCCGGATCCGTCCTCGTCCTTCTCAGCGTGCCGCCGAGCTGCCATCGCTGCCCGATCCAATCATGACGCCCGGCGCCGCCGACCCTCGGCGAGTTCCGTGAAGGCGCGCCTTAAGGCAGACGCGCTGCGGCTAGCGCCACGACGGCGATCCTCTCCGCGAGAGCTTCGGGTCGTCCCGGCTTCCTGCTTGGGGACATGACCGGTCTCGGCAAGACGCTCGCGGTCTGGTGCGCCGTCGCGGCGATGCCGGAGCGCGAAGTGCTGATCGTTTGCCCGAAAGGCGCGATCCCGCAATGGCGGCGTACGATCGCTCTCGCCGGTTGCCCAGAGAAAGCGGTCACGATCACAAATTACGAGCGGACCAAGTCGCTGCTGTCCGCGCGCCGCCGGCGAGCAAGCGCCGATCGATCCGGGGGAAAAACAACGAGCTGGCGAAGCACGGCCAGCCGAAAAGGACCTGGCCGATCGTCGTCTTCGACGAGAGCCACCGTCTGCGGAACCCCTACGCGCAACAGAGCCTCGTCTGCGCGCAGCTCGCGGGGGCGGCGAGCTTCTCGATCTTCATGAGCGCGACGGCCGGCCAGACACCGCACGAGCTGTCCTACCTCGGACCTCTGCTCGGCTACGCGGCCGACGGCCCGTCGACAACCTCGCCAACTTCCGCGAGCTGATGAAGTGCCTCAAGATCGGCCGCGCGAAGGGGCGCTGGACGAATTGGTCGTGGGAAGCCAACGCGCGCGACCGCGGCGTCATGGCCGATCTGCTGTTCAAGGGTGCTCGCGCGATCGGCATGCGGCGACGGCCGAGCGATATCGCGGGCTGGCCGGAGGTGGCGCGCGAACTCGCGCCGACGGCGCTGCGCGACGACGAGCGGCGGCTGTACGAGGCGACCTGGCGCGAATTCCGGCGGGAGCTCGGCTTGCTCGGCGGCAGCACGCGCCGGCCGTCCGGATGGGCGGCCGAGCTGCGCTTCCGGCAGAAGGCCAGCCTCCTGCGCGTGTCCGGCACGGCCGATTTCGCGCAGGATCTTCTCGAGACCGCTCAGCAGGTCGCTATCTCGGTGGCGTTCCTCGAGACAAGCCGAGCGCTCGCCGAGAAGCTGGCGGCCCGCGGCTGGCGCGTCGGCGAGATCAACGGCGAGCGAGGCGGCGACGCGAACGAGGCGACCCGGATCGCTTTCCAGAACGGGCAACTCGACGCCGTCGTCTTCACCGTCACCGAGTCGATCTCGCTCCACCGCAACGAGATGCCGGGAGGCGAGCGCGCACGCGCCATGATCGTCCATGACATGCGCCACAGCGCGATCCAGCTGGCTCAGATCGAAGGCCGCTGTCACCGCGACGGCGAGGCCGCGATGATCTACTTCGCCTACGCCGAGGGCACGGTCGAGGAAGGGATCGCGTCCCTGGTGACGAGACGGATGGCGTCGATGGAAGCCGTGGTCGGCGAGGACACGTCGATGCTCGACGAGATCGCCGGCGTCATCGACAGTGAGGCGAACGGATCGGTGCTGTGACCCGCGGCCTGACCCCGTCAGGGTCGACATAACATCATCGTGAGATCGTGAGATGCACATCGGTGTGAGCCTGGCGGCTGGTTAGGTGAGCATGGCAGGCGCCGCCGCTAGGAAACCTGCTTTGTCGAGCGCATCAACGTGAGCGAGCAGAAAGCGCCCAACCATGAACCGCCGGCTGCAAACAAAACGTAGAAGGCGTTGTGCGTGTAGCTGATCACAGCGAATGCGGAGAGCAGGTACCAGATGCTGCTCCAGTTGGCGGCAGCGAAGCGGCGGCGGTCTGAGACCGCCGCGTTGAAGAGAACGTACGCGGCATCGGTGACCGCGGTTGAAGCGACGACACCCATTGCAATGAAGGCGTTAAAATCGGCCATGCTGTCGCGCTCCGTCTAGTCCGCTCCTCGGCGAAGTGATCGAAAGACCCCTCACGTAAGGGCCATGCCCGATGACGACGAACACGAAGAGGGCTCTGCGATGTGGCTTGCTAACCTGCTAGGACAGGCATGGGCACCACACTCACAGGATTTTCTGTCCGATGGCATTCAGAGCCTCGCGCGGGGGGCGTGCGCAATGGGCGTAGGCTCACAAAGCTCGAAGTCGAGGAACTGTGCGCGTCGGTTGTCGCGTTCAGGATGAAGTCGGCTACGCCGGGTTCGGGATAACGAAACTTGTCAGGAGGGTGGTCTCAATCCCGCGCCGGCGCCTGTAGCGTCTTATTATCGTGTCCCTATCTCGCTTCTTCAAACGGCGTCGAGGCCCCGCTCGCCTGTGCGAATCCGTACCGCCTGCTCGATGTCTGTCACGAAGATCTTTCCGTCGCCGATTTTGCCTGTGCGTGCGGCTATGGTGACGGCTTCCACGACGCGGTTGAGCATGTTGGGTGCTACGACCACCTCGACCTTCACTTTCGGAAGGAAGCTCATCGTGTACTCGGCACCTTTGTAAATTTCGGTATGGCCCTTCTGGCGCCCATAGCCCTTGAGCTCCGTCACGGTCATGCCGTGTAGACCAAGAGCCACGAGGGCGTCTCGAACCTCTTCCAGCCTGAACGGCTTGATGATCGCAATGATGAGCTTCATGGAGGCCTCTTACGGGTGGGCCCGACCGCGAGTCGTATCGGGCACTAGTCGTTCAATTTATACTTTATGAGGCCCATGAGCACGCCCGACACCTTCGTCCATCATCGGCTTCCAACCGGGTTCGGGGCCATGCGCGCGCCGGTCGCCAACATCAAGGTCGCGCGCTTCGACGGGCAGCGGTTGCTCTACGCCGGCGCGGTCGAGACCGGCTTCAGCGAGCGGGTCGCTGCGGCGCTGCGCGAGCGGCTAGACCGCATCCAGGCCGAGCGCTGCGCTGCCGGCGGACTGAGCTTTGTAAGATTGGCTGGATGGATCCGAACTGAGATAAGCGGCATCCAGCGCCCAAGGTCAGGCGAGCGCTTAACACCCAACACCCGATCAGGAGACAAATTATGTCGCACAAAGAGGTGACGATAGCCGCCTACGATGGGGATTGTCCAACGCACGTCTTCACGCCGAGTGGCGGCCGTGGTGGCCCCGCCATCATCTTCTACATGGACGCCGGCGGGATCAGGCCCGCAGTGCTCGATATGGCCGAGCGCCTGGCGAACGCTGGATATGTCGTACTCCTGCCGGACCTCTTCTATCGTTACGGACCCTATGGTCCTTTCGACCCGAAGGAGGTGTTCAAGGGCGATTTCCGAGCGATCTTAGGGCCGCTGATGGCGACTACGGGCAATGCAAAGAGCGCCGAAGACACTGAGGCCTTCCTCGCCTACCTAGACACGCGAACGGACGTTCACGGCCGCAAGGTTGGCGCGGTCGGCTTCTGCATGGGCGGTGGCATGGCGATCGCCGCGGCAGGGACGTCGCCCGACCGCTTTGCCGCCGTCGTCAGCTTCCACGGCGGTAATCTTGCGACGGACGCGACCGACAGTCCGCACCGCTACGCGCCACAGCTGAAGGCGGAACTCTATATCGCGGTTGCCGATGGAGACCACAGCTATCCGCCGGCCATGGCCGAGCGCTTAGAAACAGCGCTAAACCAAGCGGGCGTGCGTTACCGGTCAGAGACCTATGTGGGTGCCGCGCATGGTTGGATGAAAGCAGATTTTCCGGTCTACAGGCCGGCGGCTGCGGAAAAGGGATGGCGTGCAATGCTGGCGTTCTTCGACCGCACCTTGAAGGAGGGGACAGCCAGCTAAGTGGCACGCGACCTTTTGTGTCCGTAAGCTTTCAGTCCTCCGGCCTTTGGCTTTCGCGTCTCTCTGGCTCGAGGTCTCCGGTGCCGTGTGGGTGTCACCGGACCTTCGAGCCCAAGTCGCCTATCGCGGCGTGACGACCTCCGGCGAGCCGCGCCACGCAAGCTTCACAGGTTTGGCGGAATAAAACTCTCACGACGAGCCGGGGCGGCTAGCCGATAGCGGACCGAGACTTCTCGCAGTTTTGCTGAAGCACTCGTTCGTGATGGATCGTGGGTGCCGCGCCGCACATTGTTCCACGCAAAACGACTCCGACGTGCATCATCGCCGAGAGCGCGGTGACAGATGAGGAACAGGGAAATGAAACCGATCCTGCGAGGCGTCGCTGCGTCGGCGGTGCTGTCGTTTACGCTGTCGATGGGCGTTCTGACGCCGGCTGCGGCGCGCACCGGTCATCCCCCGGCGGCCATGGCGGTAGACATGGTAGTCAAAGCCATAGCCGCGGCGGGCATGGTGCCGGTCACAGTACGGGCGGTGGCGTGAATCAGAACAGTGCCCGCAGCGGGCCCCTTGGTATTGGGGTAGGCACCCCGGTGCTCGGGGCTGGCCATGCCTATGGAGCATATCCTGCTGGATACTATGGTTATGATCAGTACGGCTGCCCGCCTGGCACTGGATACAGTATATTTCTAGGCCGCTGTGGCAATATGTCCGAATTCTTCACCCAGTTTCAGGGTAGGTAGTGTCTTTTAATAACATGTTCGTACTATTCTAGTCGGAGCTTAGCAGATCATCGAGGCTCGGCACCTCGCCAAACTGGCGCAAAACCACCGCATCCTCGAATTCGCCCGAAGCGGGGTCGCCGGTCCGCGAGAACGCCACCGCGCAGGTCGCCGTCTCGGCCATCCGCCGAGCTGCGCTTTCGGCCGCGCCCGCCGACTGGCGCTCCTGCGCCTCGCCGGCGACGAGCTCGCCGTCCTCATTCCGGTCGAAGGGCATCGCCACGAAGTAGGTTACGTGCGCCATGGCTTCTCCGCTCTCCGCCGCGGCTACGTCGCGGCCGCCGCGATGCCGAAGAAACGCAGCATCTCGCGACTTGCGTCCGGTCCTCGGGTCGTCGTGTAGGAACCGAGGGGACTTCCACCCGACCATGCGTGACCGGTGCCGTCGATCAGCCAGGTCTCTCCGAACGTCGTCCTCATGCTGTCTCGATGTGCCGTGCGAGTGTAGCTGGTCCCGTCGGCGCAACGACCATGCTCGACGACGTTATCGGAGATGCCGCGTCCCGCAGCCTGGCGCGAGACAGCTTCGGCGTTCAGCGGATTGACCGTCGCGTCCTTCGTGCCGTGGAAGACAATCGTCGGTATTCGGCGCTCTGCGGCTAAAACAGCACCCGACCCACTGCGCATCGCGGCGAACGCCGACGGCATGTCGGAGGCTGCGCCGCATGCCAAGCCAGAATGCACGCCTATGCCTGCAAAGAGATCGGGGTAGGTGCATCCTAGGATCGCCGCTGCAGCGCCGCCGGCCGAAAGGCCAGCGGCGAAGACTCGGGCCGGGTCGACCCCGAGCTCGGCAATAATGCTCCGCGTCGCGTCAGCGACGAGAGAGGGCTCGCCGCGGTCGCGCTTCTGCTCCGCGGCTTTGAACCAGTTCCAGCAGCGCGATTGGTTGGCTGCTCGAGCTTGCTCGGGATAAGCGACGAGGAAGCCGTAGATCTCCGCCAGCTCGTTCATACGGGTGCCGATTGCGAAATCGTCGGCGTCCTGCGTGCAGCCGTGAAGCATCACTACGAGCGGCGGAGGCCGCTGCAGGATGTTGGCGGGCACGTAGAGCTTGAAGTTCAGAGCGCCAGCTGCAGTGCGGATCGACCTCATCTCGAAACGAGAACCATGAGGAAGGGTTGGCCGACTGCTACTTTGTCGGCTTGGGTTGCCTCGCGGCGCGCGTTCCAAGCGAGGCAAAATGATCGGCTCGACCCTAGGGAGAGACACTACTCGCCCGGTATTCGCTGATGTTGTGGTCGGTTGCTGGGCTTGCGGTTCCGCCGGACGATCCGCCCTGCTGCTCGGGCGACCCGAAAGGCCGGCCTGCAGCAACTCGGTTGCCTCGTGAACCTTGCCGAGCTTGGTCAGCCGCAAGACGTCGTTCATGTAGATGTTCACGATAGCTGTCCTTTCGGGACATGGGAGAGCGTGTCAGACGATACGGTCTTGCAGCGCGCTTTTGACCTCGGCGCTGGCTTGGAGCGTCCCAAGCACCTGCACGGACGCGATCGTGGCGCGTGCCAACGCCGGCGAGACGTCCGAGGCGATGATGGCCAGGCCGAGGACGTGGATGGCGATGGGCTGACCGGATCGCTTGGCAATTTCCAACTCGTCGCGCGTGATCGTGCGCAGGCCAAGATCAAGTTTGTGCCGAGCAACCGATTGCTTCACCGCGTCGTCGTGGCGAGACAGCTGGTTGCGGATCGCCGTACGAATGAAATCGGTACGGTTCGAGTAAAAACCGTCCTGCACCAGCAGATCGACATGGCCCAGGTCGACATGCCCGAGATTGATCGTGATCTTCTCACTGTCCGGCACTTTGCCCTGGAGCGCTCGTGGTCTCGCCATCAGTTGTTCGCCATCTCCATGGATGGTATATGGCTGGTGACTGGCTGTCGTGCAAGGCCTAGCAGGGGCGGCTTGGTTAGCCGATCAGCTCGTGCCTCATCGGACTACCTTGAGCTGCGGCTTTGCCGCCTTTGCCGGCTCGTCCGTTGGCCTCGTACCGCCCAAATCCGGGAAGAACGCCCCGCACCGATCGAAGACCCGGCCGGTCTCCCGCTTCTTGCAGTCGGCCGATAGCAGTTCGATCATGTGCGGCATCGTCATCTCCGACCCGTAGCGATCGGCGAGGCGGGCAAGGCGGTAGGAGCCGTGCCTAGGGCACCGGGTACAGGCTACGCGTACGATCACATAGGGGTAGCTCGATAGCCGCATCCGAGAACGTAGCGGGAACGCGCGCTGGGAGTCGAGACGGCAGCCCGCGGCGGCGCTCGGTCGCATGGCGCGAGCCTCGGGCGCCGCCGATGATCCTTGTCATGAGCGCACCCGACCTGATCGTCTACCACGATGGCTCCTGCCCGTTTGCCGCATGGAGATCGGGCGCTATCGCCGGTCGACCGGCGCCGAGCGCATCGACTTCATCGACGTCGCCGATCCCGAGGTCGATCCGGGCCCCGACCTTCCGCGCTAGGACGCGATGGGTCGCTTCCACCTTCGCCTGCCGTCGGGCGAGCTGAAGGCCGGGGCTGCAGCCTTCGTCGAGATCTGGAGGGTGCTGACGTATTGGCACCCCGCCGCGATGATCGCTAGCTTGCCTGGCGCGACGCCGGCGCTCGAGCTTGGCTATCGACTCGTGTCGCCCTTCCGGCCGACCGTCGCGCGGCTGCTCAGGCACTTCATATGATCGCGGGTGCAGCGTCAGCGTGCGACAGCTTGCTGACAACACGCGGTCGGAGCCGGCGCACTTTGCGGCGGGGATGCCGCAGATGCAGGGGAGGGTTCACATCAGGCGAAGCTTCGACCAGCGGGACCGGCGAAGGCACAAGGGAGGGAAACACGTCGGGATAGAGCGGGCCTGGAAGCGGCGTGGGCAGCGGCGGCGACGGCGTGTAGCAACCCAACCCTAGATACACGCAAAATGCATCAGCGACTTCGGCATCCGCTGGGGCACCCAAGCCGTCAGCCTAACACTTTCAAATGCCCCCGCAAGCAGGTATTGGACCGGCTCGCAAAAGCCCAAGGAGCATGCATGGGCGAGATCGTTGACCTGCAAATTCGGCTTGCCTCTTTGCTCGAGGGCAACGACGCTTCCGAGTTCGATGCTTTTCTCGTCGCAGAGGGCCTGGAACTCCTTGCTGCTTTTCGTTCTATCGAAGACGCTTCGGTCCGAAGATCCACGTTGGAGATGGTCTCCAAGGTAGCCGCTGCGTTGCGGACCTCCAACAAGACGCGTTGACAGCCAGATTACGCTTCTTTCTGTCGCGGAAGACGCCTACCGGTCACGGCTGCGTGCGATCAAAATCTTGACCTCCGCTAAAGAAAAGCCAAGCCGTCTTCCTTTCGCGACTATCTCAAGTAGAAGTTGGTTATATTCAGAATAATACATTTCCCCCTCTAAGCCTATCGGGGTGACGATACCGCGTCTCTCTATCTCCAATAAATCTCCGAGCGTGAAATTGTGAGCGCGCACGATATCGCTTCTTTTCATGAGCGACACTTGATGCCTCCGGTAGATTACTCTTATGAAATACGTCGGCGCAGTCCGCTCTCGGTTAGTCCAAGCGGGTCCGAGCAAGCGGCGTTTAGGCGGCCTGCTGCGCAACCGGCCGGCGCCAAACCACGGGAAAGTCAATGTCCGTCAGTCGGTCACCGTCAGTAAGCTGGGACTTCAAATGAAGCTGCTGCGGCGCGCCGGCGCGGGCCTTGAAGCGGATGTCGTCGCCCGCATATCGGATCGAAGAGCCCGTCGCGGCTGGTAGCGCGAGAGATTGCCGCCGGCACCGTGTAGCGTCCGGTAATGGTGGACAAGAACGTCGCCTGGCTCAGTGTCGAAATGCACGATGTCGAAGCTGGCCGGATCTCCCTCGATGTCGGGTACTGGCTCTTCGCTTGCGCCTGGCAACGACGTCTGGCTGACAAAGACATTCGGAGCGTAGTAGCGACCGTCGAGATGAGAGCCACGGACGTATTGCAGGGCGCCGTTCACAAGAGTGACCGGATCAACCGGAACCCACATAGTGCAGCAGTCGTCGCCTTCGATGTTGAAGTACGCCGCGTCTTGGTGGAATGCGGTCTTCTGCTTTGTGCGCGGCTCCTTAATAAAAAGTTGATCGTTATAATAGCGGACCTCTTCAGAGCAGAGCAGAGCACCGGCGATATCGGCAAGCGCTCCGCGCATAATTAGGCGCCGAAACTTGTCGTGCCGAGAGGAAAGCGCCGTGTCGAGGTAGAAGCTGCCGTCGGCGTCCTTGGCGGCCTCCAAGAGGAAGGGCTTGCCGCTCTGGCGGATGTAGTTGGAGATGCCGGAGACGTCGTGCTGGCCGCCGTCTCGAGAGCGAAGTTGCTCGTCGTCGCTTGCCTCATAAGCCGCTCGGAGGGCGGACAAGTCGTATCCAGCCGGACTAGCTCCGATCGACTTCACGCCGTCGTCAATGCAGGCGCGCATCGTGTTGACCGTCGGTAGGTCGAGCACGCCGCGCAAGAGAACCACGCCCGCCTGATGATAGGCGCGCACCTCATCGGCGGTGATTTCACGGGTCAGTTTGGTGCGCATGGATTGTCCCTTCAGTTTGCGGTTGCGGATTTGGCGATCTCAGCCGGACTACGGTCCAAGAACGCGACGTCGGAAGGCAGCGCTCCGAAAGCTTTGATTTCGTCGAGGAGGCCGTGGTCGAGCTCTAGGCGGAACACGAGGCATTCGCCGCCGCCGGGAACGCCTTTGCCGCCGCCGAAGGGGTGCGCGAGCCCAAGCGGTGTCACCTTCATTGAAATTTCGACGTAGGCGGCAAGCGTTCCCGCATCGATGACGGTCTGCAGATGAGTGATGCCGTTCTCGAGGCACCACTCGGTGGCGGCAGCGATCAGCCCGGCTTTAACCCGCCGATAGCTTGCTTTGTCGCGTTGCGCTGGCCGCACGATGAAGCGAGTTGCCTCGAAGATGGTTGGACCGCGCGCAGCGACACCATTCTCGATCAGATGTGGGAAATAGTCAGCGGTCAGCGAAGATCGCATCGTCGGTGTGATTCTGACGTGGCCTCGTATCTCGCCCGCCTCACAGAATTCGACGAAGTATATCGTTTCATCCGTGTCGTACTGATCTCGCTCAACTCCCTCGCGGCAGGGCAGAGACCAGCCGCGGTCGACAATAAAAACCTGATGTCGCAGCCTAAAAAGTCGCTCGAATAGCGCCGAACGCTTCGTGCGCTCGTGACCGTAAAACACGAAAACCATGAGAGTGCCTTTCGACATTTCCCATGCTCTTTACCATCTACTTTTTTCGACTTCTCTCCTCATAAAAGAGGAGAAGTCAGAGATGGATTTCTCCGTATCGCAGCGCCTGCATAACCGCCTGAGCGCGGCGAGTAGCGTTCAGCTTGAGCTTGGCGTTATTGATGTGCGTGATAGCTGTCGTGCGAGAAATCGCCAGGATGGTCGCGATCTCGTCGTCGCTCTTACCGACCGCAACCCAGCTTATAACCTCGCGCTCGCGGTTCGTTAGCGCGATGCGTGCTGAAACTCGCCTTTCGCGCTGCGTCGCGCGTTGTAGCGCTTGCGTGCTGAAGATGCCGATCATATCGAGAGCGCTACGTGCTCGAGGCGTTAGATTAGGTTGCCGCCCGCAGGGGCTGAAGATTGAAAGCGAGCCGTTTGGTGTTGCGATCGGGATTATGAGCCCGTCTAAAGCGCCGAAGTCGCGGCCCTCGTCGATGATCATGCGGCCGGACTTCGACAGTCTTTGTTGGCGCACGTCGCTCCAAGAAAAAGGTCCCGTGAAGGAGCTCAAGGCGAGGACGATCGGATCGCGGTCGACATAATTCTTTTCGACGTAGTGTCGGCTATAATCTTCAGGCCGCGTGTTCATCAGCATGCAGTCCGCAACTTTGATACCCGGGCCTGGGATCGTGCTTACCGTGACAAAGTCGAGGCCGAACCATTCAAGCTCGGCTCGGATGCGAGCCAGAATGTCATCGTAGGCCTCGAGTCGCTGCATGTCCTCGACAAAATCGAGAGCCCGCTTACCGTACTCATCTGAGACAAGACTCATCTTAGCCGCCTCTACATCCGCGCACCCGTGTTGATCCTAACACGCCACTGAGATGACATCGCTGAAGTGGATGGGTCCGAAAGCCGGGTCGCGAAGCCCGAAGCAGGCATCCCGTCGCACGCGATTTGCCTCGATCCTTGCCGAATCCGTGCCCCGATCCGCGTGCCGACGCGCGCTGCCGCACCAACATCGTTCCCCGATCATGACGTCTGGCGCGGTCGACGAAGCAGCGACGCGGGACGTCGTCTGCAACGGCACGACAAGCTTACGCCGGCATGTCTCGACCGCGATGAAGGCTGCGGTGCTCGCCGCCTACAACATCCCGGATGCCGATAGCCCCTATTACGAGATCGACCATCTCGTTCCGCTCGCGATCGGCGGCGCCAACGTGATCGCTAACCTCTGGCCAGAGCCGTGGGCCGAGGCCGTGCAGAAGGACGTGCTTGAGGTCGAGCTGCAGCGCCGCGTCTGCCACGGCCTTCTCCCGCAAGCCGAGGCACAACGCGAGATCGCTGACGATTGGGCTGCCGCCTACACTCGCTATGTCGGCGGCGCGCCGGTCGCGGTGCCGGACAATCCCGGGCCGACAGCGAGCGCTGCGCCGGTGCGCCCGACCTTAAAGGCACGGCTGAAAGCCGAGGCGTGGCGCGTCGCCCGTCGCTGGATATTCGGGATCGAATGACGCCGGTGCTCGCCCTCGTCTTGCTCGCCGCGAGCGGCACGCTGGTGGATGGCGGCTACGAAGCGACCTGGCGCGAATTCCGGCGGGAGTTCGGCTTGCTCGCGGACAAATGTGCGAGTTGAAGCAATGGCGGGTCCGGCGGGAGCTTCGCAGCGCGAGGATGCCACTCGCCCGGCTCGTTGACGCCAAACTAGATCGAAAAGCTAAGCTTCGCCCTTCAAGCTGGTTCGCGTTCGACAGCCTGAGGTGCGGCTATACCTGTTCGTTTGGGCCGCCGCGATCGCCAGCCATCAAATTGCAGAAACGACATCCGGGTGCCGCGGTCCTTCACGAGCGGCAAGCGCCTCGCGAAGCTCCAAGATAGCCGTCTCGAGTTCCAGTTGCTCCTGTTCCAGCTCGCTTACACGACGGGCAATTTGGTCCCGGTCAGCCTTGCCCAAAAGCTTTTCCGGATGCTCAGCGGCGCTTCCGTGGGCGCAGATGAGCGCCTCGATCTCCGCCAAGCTAAAGCCCAGGCGTTTCCCTTTCAGGATTACTTCGACCCGGACTGTATCGCGTTCGCTGTACAAACGAACATTGCCTGCCCGAACGGGATGAAGCAGCCCACGCTGCTCGTAAAACCGTAACGTGCGAAGGCTTACGCCATAATGGGCAGCGAGTTCGGATATGGTCGCATACGCTGATCCCTTCACGCTTGTCTCCGACTACGCCATGCATAAGCGCAGCATCACCTATGCGCAAATGCAATGCCTAGTCTTCAACGAGGTGCGTGTGGCACGGTGCGGCGTATGCGCGCGCTGACTTTCGTCCATCCCGGGACGAAAGTCCGCAGGCGGCGATTTGGCCCAGGATCTTCTCGAGGCCAATCAGCAGGTCGCTATCTCGGTGGCGTTCCTCGAGACGAGCCGAGCGCTTGCCGACAAGGTAGCGGGACGCGGCTGGCGCGTCGGCGAGATCAATGGCGAACGGGACGGCAGCGCGAGCGAGGCGACGCGGATCGCTTTCCTTACTGCCGATCGTGATCGAGAGGCACCCGGAGAGGCTTTTATAGGATCCGGCAGATAGCTCCGCAGTGGCGACGCAGCTCTTCTTCAGATTCTCGGGCAAGTCGGGTCAGACGCGCTTGGTGCTCTCGCGGGCCTCGGCTTCAGCCTTCATGCAGGTGTCCTTGATGGTCTTGACCGCCCTGCTTGTACGCGGGAGTCTGTGGCGACGTGGTGTAGAACGCCGACGAGCGATTGCCAGTCGGTTCGAACTGCGGACTCGGCGTATTGCTGCCAGCCATGACGATCGCGGTCGGCGAGTCGCCGTAATTGGCCGCCGCGAGCCGGTTCAGGATGACGTGCGCGACGCCGGCTTGGCCGTCATCGGGCTCACTTTGAGCTTCCCCAACGACGGCACGCGTCCTCGCGTCGAGATCCGCCGGCGTCGGGCTGGAGGAAGAATCGGCCATTATGTCCCCGCTCGGATGTAGCCGCGTTGTTCGGCAAGCTGGATCGCGCTTTGGAGTTGACCGCGTTCGTCGGGCGCAAGGCTCCAGAAGAGCTCGTTGCGCTCGGCCGGCGTCATGTGGACGAACCGGTACACGCGCGGGTCATACGTCTCGTTGAACCACTTCTCGAAGGTCTCGAAATCGGCGTCAGGCCCGTTCTCTTGCTTGAAGTGCTGCCACGCGCGGCTCTTTGCGGCCAACGCGTCCCGGTTGCCTTTGAGCATCTGCGCGATTTGCCGTTCGCTCGGGAAGCTGAGGGCAGCATGGGCGCCGGTCGTTGGATTAAAAACGGCGGGGCTTTTTAGCAGACCAGAAGCCGCCGCGACGGCGGCCTCCGCGATCCGAGCAACACGACCGGCTTGAGCCTCGAGGCTCGACTTCGAGACCGAAGCGATGTCGTACGCCGCGGGCATCAGCGTGCACCTCCGATGGAAGGCGCCGGATCTTCGCGGGCGAGCAGCAGCGCCAACGCAGCCTTGCGGCGCTCCGGCGTGAGGCTCTCCGAGGCCAGCGGCTTCTCGGGCTCGACGGCATCCACATTGAAGGCTTGCCGCTCAATCGCAACGAGGGTCTTCATCGCGGTCGACAGGCTCTGAATCATCGACGTGCGCACCGGGGCCGTCAGGTCGGTGCTCGGATTGTGGAGTTCATCGAGGAGCTTCTGAACCACGTCGCGAGCTGTACTGGCCTGCTTGCGATGCGCCAGAACGATGTCAACGACGCGGGTCGCACTATCCTGAACGGCCTTCTCGATCTGCTCCGGAGGAAGCGAACGCGACTCGGGGAGCGCCAGGATCTCGTTGGCGCGACGGCGCACCTGACCCATGAGATCGCGGGTCCAACCTTCCTGGCGAGCGCGCTTGCCGACGGCGGTGTGAGAGACGTCGAAGAGCTTGGCGATCTCACGAACGGACAGTTGGCCCGTCCGAAATTCGCGCTCGATCGCTTCGAGCCTACACGCCCGCTGTCAGCTCGCAGATTGTCGTCGTCTTCAGCCATGTCGCAGCCTGATGGAAGTGCATTCGGACCGTCACGCGCCTCGGGCGTCGTGATCGGCTTCCATCGCCCGTCGATGGTGCTTCCGGGCTGTCCTCGGCTTGACCCAACCGGTGGGGATCCTCTCGATCAGCGTCGCGGCGCCTGTCGTCCGCGGCATTGGCAGGCTTCGTCTCGGCTACCTTGCCGGTAGGTCTGCGTCCGTCGACCTCAAGCGTTCTTCGATTGCTTTACTTACAAAGTCGGCCGCGCTGGTCTTTTGCGAAAAAGCAGCCGGTTTTACGCGCTCCTTTAGACCCCGTGAGGCCGACGCCGTGATCCGATCGAAGTACCGACCGCGTCCATCGTTCAGGTAGTCCGGATCGGGCTCGATCTGCATCGTCGTAAGATAACAGCTCAATGCGATATAGCTAGACCGAGAATATTTGCTTTCGTTGGGTTTGTGGTTTTCGCGCGTTAAGTGTATGTTTAGAGGACATAATTTTGTACGCCTTATACGCCTTAATGGAAGGCTCCGTATCTGTCGGTTCTGAACAAGGAGCTTCTCACTTGAAAAAATCTGTGTTCTTCGTCGCGATCTTCGACTACGACCGACGAGAGTTCTCAGTACATGGACCCCTCACCGAAGATGCGCCTCTGATTCAGCGTACAGCCGATGCTCACGCTGCAGGCAGGAAGGTGAAATGCTTCGCGGATCACTCGGCTAAAACGATGACCGCAGCAATGGCCAACGCTTAAGGTACCCAACCTAGTGCTCTGACTCAGACCGAAGGTGCAGGGACGCGGCTTACGGCATCGAGGATGGCGGCAGCGGGTTTTGTCCAGGTGAATGGCTTGGCGCTTTGATTGTGCTCGGCGATGGTGCGTTTGATGGCGGCTTGCAGATCGACGACGCCGAGGAAGGTGCCGCGTCGCAAGCGACGGCGGGTCAGCGTCGAGAAGAAGCCTTCGACGGCGTTCATCCACGAGGCCGAGGTCGGTGTGAAGTGGAAGGTCCAGCGCGGATGGCGCGCCAGCCACGCGCGGACCTTGGGATGCTTGTGGGTGGCGTAGTTGTCGAGCACCACATGGACGGTCTTGCCGGCCGGCACGGCCGCCTCGACGGCGTTGAGGAAGCGGATGAACTCGCCGTGGCGATGGCGCTGCATGCAGCGGCCGAGCACGGTGCCTTCGAGGACATCGAGCGCGGCGAACAGCGTCGTCGTGCCGTGGCGAACATAATCGTGGGTCTGTGCCGCCGGATGCCCCTCTGCGAGCGGCAGCGCGGGGCGCGTTCGCTCGAGAGCCTGGATCTGGCTCTTCTCGTCGATCGAGAGGACGACGGCATGGGCCGGCGGGTTCATGTAGAGGCCGACGACGTCTTCGACCTTCGCGGCGAAGGCCGGATCGTTCGAGCGCTTGAAGGTGCGGACGCGGTGGGGCTGCAGATGGTGGGCTTCCCAGATGCGCTGGACGGAGCGCAGCGAGAGGCCGACCGCTTTGGCGACGGCGCGACCGCTCCAATGCGTGACCTCGCCCGGCGGCTCCGAGCAGGTGAGCGCGAGCACTTCGGCGACGGTGCCGGCCGTGTGCGGCGGGGTGCCGGGCGGACGCGTCTTGTCGCGCAGGAGCCCGTCGACGCCCTCTTCGCCGAAGCGCTGCTGCCAGCGCCATACCGCCGGCCGACTGACGCCGGCTCTCTCGGCGACCTCGAGCACCGGCAAGCGCTCGGCCGACACCAGGACGATGCGCGCCCGCAGCACATGCTTCAGAGGTCGCGACCGATCGCCAACAATCTCGGCAAGCCGTACACGATCAGCTTCGTCGAGGAGAACACAAGCAGTCTGAGCCATCGCCCAGACCCGCATGCTCGATCGCGCTTGTGAATCCTACGACAGCGTCAGTGCACTAGCTACAGGCGCGTGCGTGCGGTTGCGTAGGGCGAAGAAGGGCGGCCCGTTCGAAATAGGCCGACACCAGAGGGCTCTGTCGCTGCCCCGAGTGATACAGGGCCAAGGCCCGCCGGTCGTTTTCGAGATGCATCAACAGAGCGGGGAACGATACAGCCCACCGGCCGCCGATCCGACGACCAATCACGTACCGCTCGCACCACTTCCGAAGCGTCTCGGTGCTCCGCCCAGCCAGCTTGGAAGCTTGCTCGATGGTCAGGCATTCGCGCAAGTCGAAGGGGACCAGAACGCGGAGTGTCATTGGCCTCTCCCAAAGATCGATTCAAAAAGCTTCTACAGCTGCCACTTTGGTCGCCAGTTCTTTTTTCGGCGGCGCCACTTTCGCCACTACCCCCTATAGGGGGGAGTGGCAGGCAAAAGTGGCTGGCCACTTCTCGCCACTTTCTGCGCCACTTTTGAAACTGGCGATAACCGGCGCCGATCTCACGCCACTTTGCCCACTTGGATCGTTGGGCGGAGGCGGTTTCGGTTCGGAACCTTGACGCCTTTCTCCCACAGATACCCTCGCTGGAGCGCCCAATCGATGAGGGCTTGAATCCGCTCTTTGAGCGGTGACTTCGTCGGATCGCCACTCCAGCCGAGCACGTCGGCGATTTCCAACCCAACCCACTGGTCCGACAGCACAGACTTCGCCCATTCACCACGCGCGATCCGTTCCTGAATCGCAGGCATGCAAGATTGGAATTCTTCATCGAAGCCGTCATCGGCAGATGCGGCCTCATGGTCGTAAACGGCGTGGACAGCCGTCACGTCGTCCCCGTCGTCATCTTGCCCGATCACGGCCTGGTGCTGGACGAAGCGCAACGGCGCGCCCTTTTCGAAGTCGCGCTGCTTCGTTTGCCGAACCTGGAATCTTCCCGGGACGGTTTCTTCGACGGTCAACTCCGTGTCCAGGTCACCGTTGAAGACAGAGGAGCCACGCGCACCCCGGCTCTGATCCTTGCCCACGTGGTGAATCACTGCCGCGACGCAATCGAGCTCGTTCGAGATGTAGCGAAGCGCGCTGACGACCCGGCTCATCGTCTCGGTCGAGTTCTGGTCCCCGCCAGGTGTTGCCGCGGTGAGCGTGTCGACGCAGACCATCCTGAGCGTGGCGCCCGCCCGTGACTCCATTGTCTCCTTACAGGCGACCACGAAGTCTTTGACGTCAGCATCGTTCAAAAGGTTGGGGGCAAGCGGAACGATAAGAAACGGGATGTCGCTCCCATCGCCGCTGTGAGCCTGCCGGATCGCCTGGATGCGACCGCGAAAGCCTTCCGCGCCTTCGCCGAGTGCGCAGATCACCGCCCCCTGCTCGACCTTCCTTCCGCACCAAGACTCGCCGGCGGCGATTGAATACGCGAGGTGCGCAGCGAGCTGAGATTTGCCCGTCCCTGGCTGTCCGATGATGCCAAGGGTCCCTACGCGCAGGACGACCCCTTTGATCAGATGCCGGCGTTTAAGGTCGGTCGTGACACGGTCGAAGGACTCGAACTTATAGCGGCCCGAGGAGCGATTAGGCTCCGCCTGGACAGGCTCGAAATCATCTTCGGCCTTTGACTTTGCCCCATATACCGAGAGGCTGTTGGCGCAGTCTGTCCACGCGCGCCGAAGGTCACGCTCAATCCTGTAGTCGTCGCAGGTGTCAGACAACCAGGTCGATGGGCGCTTGCGCGGCCACACCCACGCCACCTGAGCAAATTCATCCGCCGTGTAGCCGGCCGCGCGCAGGAAACCGGCCAACGCGAAGATCTGCCCCGATCCACTCGTGTCCTTCACCATCGGGACTTCGTCAAACCGGCCAGCAAATGCATTGGTGAAAGCTGGCTGCTCGCTCTCCAGCTTTAACAGCCGCGCTCGCAGCTCAAGCGGCAAGTCAGCGAACGTCGAGGCCTCGCGCATCAATCCTAAGTCGATCGGCTCCGCAGCTGCAGAGGGCGGCTTAATGTGCGTCGCTGCCACCGCAGGAGCAAATAGCTCGATCTCGTCGAGTGTGCGCAGCGGCCCGTCGAAGTGAAGCAGTCTCGCGGGCGCAGGGACGCGATGGCGAGCCCGCTTCGCAGCGTTCGGCAAATTGATCGTGCCCGGTAACCGCATCACGCGGTCGATGTTCTGGACAGCGTCGCCCCCCAGCGCCGCGGCAAGACCGGCGCCTTGAGACTCGGCATGCGCAATATTCTCGGGCGTTGCCGGCAGCCCCTCGGGCAACAGCCAGAAGAGCTGCAGGCCGCCCCCGCTATCGATTACGAACGACGGTGCCGAAACGTCGACGTGGCGCAATTGATCGTGCTGTTCGAATCGGCGTGCGCGCGCCTCCACGAAATCTCCATCCTTCGCGTCGAGGTCGGCAAAAACGGCCCGGATGGTCCCGATGTCGGACTTTTTGAGCTTCGCGTCGGGAGCGTCCGCTCGGGGCTCGTTCGCAGAAAAATAGAGGTTCCGGCGACCGAGGTGTTCCCCGACGAACCCAGCGAGATCCGAATGACCCGTTTCGCGAGTGATCCCCGATACCGAACCGGTCTCGGGATCGATCGCGACGAGGTTATGTCGTCGATGAGGTAGCAGCGACAGGAAGTCCAGCGCCTCCGTTGGAGACGCTGGTGCCCAGTCGCTTGCAAGGGAAGGCGGCAGGGCGCTCATCAGGACACCGTGCCGAACGCGAAGCCGCTACTGTCGGTGGCATGCGTGCCGGTGCGATACCCGAGCCGCCGAGAGACGGCTTTCGCGATCAACAGATCGCTGACGCGCGGACGACCGTCCCACTCGATGCCGATCTCGTCCTCGATCGGATGAACCCAGACCGGGAGTGCCGTCGCGCCAGCGCGCAACAGAGCATAGATAAGGGCGCTCGCTTCGCGCGGCGGCCCCTTGCACCGGTCGACAAGACGGGCGGCGCGCGCAGCTCGGAAGTCGATGATATTCGCGCCTACGCGCTTTGGGCGATTGGCGGCATGATCGGCGTCGCAATTGTACATCTAGGCACTCCTGAGAGAGGTGTGCCGACCAAAAATGGAGTTGCTATTCTGACCGTCGCGAACTAGGTTTGATCTGCCCAGATAAAACCATCTCGACAAGTCGGAAAACGCGTCTGCCCTTTAGGTCGACGCGTTTTTCTTTATGCCGCCACCTGAGCGGCGGGACGGTCGGACGTGGAACGCATCGGCGCTGACAGTAGCGATCGCGCATAGGCATCAAGCCCTTCGCGCGGATATAAGATGCCGCGGTTTGCCTTGATGAAGAGTGGGCCCGTGCTGCTGAGGCATCGGATCTTTGCGAGAGTGGGTACAGCTCGGCGAATACCCCAGTTCGCGTCGAGGTATTCGCTGGCCTCGCGGGGGTTCAAGTTTGGCTTGTCGAAGGACATTGTATGTTTCCCTACCGCGCCAGCAATGCCAGCGATGGGGATCCATGCCCGCTCATTTATTGGAACGCGACGGGGGGTTAATCCAATGCGTACCTGCCGATCAGTTGGACCATTCGACAGAGAAGTTGAGTGACGTGGCTTCTCGCCTCATCAAGGGTTAGGTCTGCTGGAAAAGGCGCTTGCGCTCGCAGCTCCGCTACGATCGAAAAATCTTGGTCTCGCGAAGCAAGCTTAGAATTCCCGTCACGCCAATTTTTGACGGTTTTCCAGGAAGTCGAGTACTGTTTTCCATCAATCGGGTAATCTGCTTGCTCAAGAGCTGCCGCTACCGCTCGAGAGGCTTGGGGGACATCCATTCCTCTGCTCTTCAAATAATCAACACAGATTATTGCGTAGGCCTTCATGATTTTCTTGGCTTTTGGTTCTGGATGTCGATTGTCGCTTTTTTGCGCTGCGAGAAAAGGTGCGACCGAGCCGTTCTCTAAGTCCTCGATTGCAAAAATTAGGGCGTGTATTGGCGCGCTGAGACCTTTTTCCGCAAATGCAGCGTGCGAATCCACAAAACCTATGATGGCGTCGAGGGCCAGTACTACGGAGGCCCGCGGGGACGGCTCCGCAAGGCTTTGGTGAAGCGCTTGGTTGAGGCCTGCCAATAGCATCAGCTCGTCCGGGCTCTCTGCCGAAGGGTTTTTCACTGAAGTCATGCGCTCCTGGTTAACGGGACGACTTTGGCCGTTGCCAGTTTCCCGGCCAAAGCCGCTGCGATGTGCGCGGAGACACGATCAGCGGCCGTCACCAAGGCGCTATCGGGTACGTGAGCATAGCGAGCGGTGACCCCAGGCACCGAGTGCCCCAAGAGCCCGGCGATCGTCAGTTCCGAGAAGTTGAGCTCGGCGGCCACTGACGCGAAGGTGTGGCGAAGCACATGCGCGGTGACACCCTCCACGCCGGCCGCCGCGCAGACCCGCTTCAGAACCTTAGGCAGACCGATATAATGGCCACTGCCTCGCTCCGCCGGGAATACCCATTTGCTGCCTGACCGCGGGAGGTGCGCGAGCAATCGGACCGCCGGCGTACCAATGGCTCGCAGCTGTGCTCCGGTTTTGGTGTCCCCGAAGCGAATGCACTGGGCCTGCGAATCGACCCAAGCCCACGGGAGGCCAAGCGCCTCGGTTCGGCGCATTCCGGTCAGCATAAGCAGCCGAATTGCCGCCAATGACGCTAGCGGGCCGCCGTTCTTTTCCAGGGCGCTCAGCGCGGCTCCGATCCGCTCGATCTCCTCGGCCGAGAGGAATCGATCGCGCTTTTGATCCGCATATTTCGGCACGCCACGAGCTGGGTTGTCCTTCAGCATCCCGAGCGATTTGCCGTATTCGAACAGTGGACCCAACATTCCTAGGACGCGCGAAGCGGTTCCCCGGCCGCCTGTCCGCACGCCTCCGCGACCAGAGCCCCGGGGACGACCCGTCTTTCCGGCCGCGATGTCGGTCTTCAATTTGCGAATGTCGTCCGCCGTTAGAGCGGCGACCGATCGGGATCCGATCAAAGGAATGACGTGAACGTCCATTCGCAGACGGTCGCCCTCGATTGTCGACGGCTTCATAGGAAGCCCGCGGCGGCCGAGCTTTTCGCCTTTCCGGCATGCCGCGAGATAATCCGAGCAGAGCTGAGCGACGGTGACCGCCGTCCGTGAAGCGCGGCGGGTCTCCGAAGGATCTCCGCCCCGGGCGACCTCGGCCAGCCTGTCACGGGCGATCGATCTCGCTTCCTCGGGCGTGAGCGTCCCGACTTTCCCAATGACCAGCCGCCGGGTCCGACGCTCGGCGTTCCGATATTGAACGAGGTAGGCCGCAGATCCCGAGGCCTTCATACGCACCCCGAACCCACGCAGCTCGCTGTCCCACGCGAAGACGTCCGAGCCGCCGACGCTCGGCTTAAGAAGGTCGACGTGGCGTTTCGTGAGCTTGGGCAAGAAGGCTTCTCTGCTTCCCGGCTCGCCGCCTACCAGGGCGGGGAAGCATCGGGGAAGCGGGCGGCGGGAACGTCAGGATATCAATATCCGCTTCCGGCGCCCTTGAGTAAAGCCTCCGCCCCTCTGAAACGCGGCTTTTTGTGATTGCCCGAGATGCCTCAAAATTTCTTGGTATTTCTCGACCTTTGCATTGGTAATGGAGAGGTCGAGAGTTCAATCCTCTCTCGCAGCACCAGCCTTAGCCGGCTCTGACCTTCCACCTACCCCCCATGCGCCGCCGACCACTCCGTCGGCTTGTCCAAAAAGCGCTCCACCTCCGCCAGCACCTCCGGCGCGAACGTGCCGGCGGCCTTCGCCACCGCCAGCACGTCGCGCCAGGTGGTGAGGGCGTGCAGGGTGACGCCGAGGTCGTCGAGCGCGGCGCGGCCTTCGGGGAAGATGTCGTAGAAGAAGATCACGAAGCAATGCTCGACGACGAGGCCGGCGTCGCGCATCGCCTTGACGAAGCCGAGCTTGCTGCCGCCGTCGGTGGCGAGATCCTCGACCAGGATCGCGCGCTGGCCTTCGGTCACCAGCCCCTCGATCTGCGCGTTGCGGCCGAAGCCCTTGGGCTTCTTGCGCACGTATTGCATCGGCAGCAGCAGCCGCTCGGAGAGCCAGGCCGCGAACGGGATGCCCGCCGTCTCGCCCCCGGCGACGACGTCGAGCTTCTCGTAGCCGATGGTCTGCAGGATGGTCGCGACGGCAAAATCCATCAGCGTGGCGCGGGCGCGGGGGAACGAGATGATGCGCCGGCAATCCGTGTAGACCGGGCTCGCCTTGCCCGAGGTGAGGATGAACGGCTTGTCCTCGTAGAAATGCACCGCGCCGATCTCGAGCAGGATCTTCGCCGCCTCGCGGGCGATCGTCGCCTTGTCGATCGGCAGAGGGAAGGTGGGCATCGGCTGTCTTTCGTGAACGGGTGCCGTCTCTTTTGTTGCGGCGCGGCGGCGACGTCAATTCGTGCGCGCGTCCTTCTCCCGCAAGCGGGAAAAGGGAAGGCCGCGCAAACGATCCCGCCCCCAAATCAGCCCGCCAAAGTATCCGGCCGCACCTTGCCGCGCTTCACCATCAGCTTGTTCAGCGCGGCCACATAGGCGTTGGCGGACGCCACCAGCGTGTCCGGGTCGGCGCCGCGGCCGATCACCTGCTTCTCGCCTTCGACGAGCCGCACCGAGACCTCGGCCTGCGCGTCGGTGCCCTGGGTCACGGCGTGGACCTGGTAGAGCTCGAGGATCGCGTTGTGCGGCACCAACGTGACGATGCCGTTGAAGATCGCGTCGACCGGGCCGTTGCCGGTCGCCTTGAAGCTCCTCTCGGCGCCGTCGACGTCGAGCACGATCTCCGCGCTCTGCGGCCCGTGCGTGCCGGCCTCGACGCGCAGGCTCTTCAGCTGGATGCGGTCGTGCGCGTGGCCGATCTCGTCGTCGACGAGCGCCTCGATGTCCTCGTCGTAGACGATCTTCTTCTTGTCGGCCAAGGCCTTGAAGCGGACGAACGCATCCTGCATCGCGTTGTCGCCGAGCACGTAGCCCATCGACTTCAGCTTGTCCTTGAAGGCGGCGCGGCCGGAATGCTTGCCCATGATCAGCGAGGACTTGGCGAGGCCGACCGAGTCCGGCGTCATGATCTCGTAGGTCAGCGCGTTCTTGAGCACGCCGTCCTGGTGGATGCCGCTCTCATGCGCGAACGCGTTCCGGCCGACGATCGCCTTGTTGTACTGCACCGGGAAGGACGAGACCGCCGACACCAGCTTCGACGCGCGCGTCAGCATGGTCGCTTCGACGCCGGTCGTGTAGGGCAGCGCGTCCGAGCGCGTCTTCGCCGCCATCACGATCTCTTCCAGCGCGGCGTTGCCGGCGCGCTCGCCGAGCCCGTTGATCGTACACTCGATCTGCCGGGCGCCACCGGCGACGCCGGCGAACGAGTTGGCGACCGCGAGCCCGAGGTCGTCGTGGCAATGCGTCGAGAAGATCACCTTGTCCGCGCCGGGCACGCGCGCGCGCACGGAGGCGAACATCGCCTGGTATTCGGCCGGCGTGGCATAGCCCACCGTGTCGGGGAGGTTGATCGTCGTCGCGCCGGCCTTGATCGCGGTCTCGATGCAGCGGCACAGATAATCGATCGGCGTGCGCGTGGCGTCCATCGCCGACCATTCGACGTCGGGCACCAGGTTGCGCGCCTGTGTCACCGTCCTGGCGATGATCTCGAGCACCTGCGCCTCGGTCTTGTTCATCTGGTGCGCGAGGTGGATCGGCGAGGTCGAGACGAAGGTGTGGATGCGCGGCTTGCGGGCGTGGCGCACCGCCTCGCCGCAGCGGGCGATGTCGCCCTCGATGGCGCGGGCGAGACCGGCGATCGTGGCGTTCTCGGCGCGCCGGGCGATCTCGGCCACCGCCTCGAAATCGCCGATCGAGGCGATCGGGAAGCCGGCCTCGATGACGTCGACTCCCATCTCGTCGAGGAGGGCGGCGACGGCGAGCTTGTCCTCGAAGGCCATGGTCGCGCCGGGGCACTGCTCGCCGTCGCGCAAGGTGGTGTCGAAGATGATCAGGCGGTCGGACTTCGGGTCGGCCGCGGGCGTGATGGCTTTGTCGGTCATGGGGTCGGTGATCCTGGGAATTCTGAGGGTCTGCTGGTTGCGGCTCCCCTGAAGGCCCAGGCACGCGGCCCGGCCGGCCCTCAGGGGCGGCTAAGAAGCAGGAGACCGAGACCCGCGCGCGCACGAGATGCCGCCGGGCGATGGCCCGGCGCGCGACCCTGTTGCATGGTGGCGCTGCACGACATGGCTCCGTCTTAGCGCAGGGCGGCGGCGCACCGCAACCGCCGGGGCCGGCTCGCAGCCGCGCCGAGCGACGGAGGGTGAATTGACCGGCTCAGCGGCCTCGCCTAAGCCCGCCGCTCGCGCCGCAGCCGAAACAACCGGCGCACGAGCCCGCGTCATGCTACGATTCCTGTCTCGTCTCATCGGCCTGCTGCTGCTGGCCGGCGCCTTCGCCGCGCTGATCGTCGACGGCACGCGCTCGGTGGCGGCCGGCCGCATTTCCCTGCTCCCGCTCGGCCGCACGATCACGATCGTCTCGCCCGAGATGTTCGTGAAGATGCACGCCGGCATCGAAACGCATTGGCCGTCGCTGTGGGACCCGGTGCTGGTGACTGTGCTGCTGCTGCCGACCTGGTGCGTGCTCGGGCTCGTCGGGCTCATCTTCTTGGCCCTGGCCCGGCCGCCGCGGCCGAAGATCGGCTACATCGGGCGCTAGAGCGCCGTCGGCTTTTGAAACCAGCAATCCAGTTCGGGCCAAAAAACGGCCACAGAGCCGGCTATCGAAGCGGGCGGAAACAGCGCGCCGCCGGGCTCGCGTCGCGACGGGAGAAACGGAGATCGTGCGCAAGGGTCGACTCGTCGTATCCGCGGTGACGATCGCCGTTGGCGCGATCGTTGTCGCCGAGTTGACGCTTCTCAAGAGCGCGCGCTTCTTCGAATGCCTGGTGCTCGCGGGGCTCGGCGCCGTGCTCGCATGGGCGGCGCGGGGTGCTCTGCGCAACGGCCTCGTCATGGCGTGCAGCCTGCTCGTCGGGCTCGCGCTGCTCGAGGGCGCGGTGCTGCTCCTCGACACATGGGGAAAGGTCCAGCTTCCCGCCGCAGCCAACGATTCCGGGCTCGCGCAGGCGCGGCCGCTGGTAGGATGGGGCCCGGTGAAACCCGGCGTCTATCGATCCTTCAAGACCGCGCCCGACGGGCATCTCGTCTTCGATACGCATGTCACGATCGACGCGCATCTGAACCGCAAGACCGTGCCCTCGGAGGGCGAGCGGCCGATTCTGTTCTTCGGCGATTCCTGGATCTACGGCGATGGCGTCGAGGATGACGGCACCCTGCCGCAGGCCTTCGCCGACCTCAACCACGGCCGCATCCCGGTGCTCAACCTGTCCTTCGCCGGCTGGAGTCCGGCGACCAACCTCGTCGCGCTGCGGGAGGGTCTCTACGACAGCCAGATCGAGAAGCCGCGGCACGCCATCCTGTTCACCTCGCCCTTCCATCTCGAGCGAACCGCCTGCAAGGGAAACTATGCGCTGACGAGCGCGCCGCACTTCGTGCCCGACCACGACGACGTCCGCTTCGTCGGCCCTTGTGTCGGCGACCGGACATTTCTCGTCCCTCTGGAGCGCATCGCCCGGCGTTTCGCGATCTATGGCCGAGTCGAGCCGCTGCTGGCGGCGCCGCGCCACGACGACGTTGCGACCTACATGAAGATCATCGAGGCCTTCGTTGCGCAGGCAACCAAGACCTACGGCATCAAGACGACGGTCCTGTTCGCGCATTTCGACGACGCGCATCTGAAGAGCTCGGGCTTCACCGAAGCGCAGATCGTCGACGACCTCCGTCGCGACGGTCTCGACGTCCTCGTCGATCACCTGCCGCCGATCGCCGACAAAAGGCTCTACCAGATCCCCGGCGACGGCCACCCCACCGCGCTCGCCAACAAGGCGCGCGCGGCCGAGATCGAGGCGCATCTGCGCGAGGTCGATCCGACCGCGCTGGACACCGGCACGACGTACTGAGCGTCTCAGTCGAAGACGATGCCGCCGTCGACGAGCAGGACCTGCCCGGTCATGAAGTCGGAGTCGGACGAGGCGAGGAAGCGCACCGCACCAGCCAAGTCGTCCCGCCCGTGCCGATCGCATCGGCGGTGATGCCATCGCCGCCGAACGCCAGCGCGCAGGCTTGCGTCAGCGCGACGACCGCGAACTTGCTGGCCGAATGAGCGCCAGCGGCTCGTAGCCCTGCTGGTGCCCTGGAAGGTCTCCATGCCCTTGTAGTTAGGCAGGTTCGGCACCGACCCCGGTCGACCCCGACGCTCGGCGGAGCCTCACTCTCCCGCCGGCAGGTCCTCGGAGACGCTCGGGCGCGCGCTGCCGAGCGGGCGCTCCTCCAGCACGAGGAGCACGACGAACGCGGCGATGGCGCCGGCCGCTACCAGCGCGAACACGACATGGAAGCCTGCGAGCAGCGCCGCGCGGTCGGCGCCCCCTGCCTTCGCCGCGAGATCGCCGGAGTCGCGGCCGAGCAGGATCGTGCCGAAGATCGCGACCGTCACCGCGCCGCCGAGCTGGCGGCAGAGGTTCGCCGTCGCCGTCGCCGTCCCGAGATGGTGTGGCTTGACGGCGTTCTGGATCGAGACGGTCGAGATCGGCAGCAAAGTGCCCAACGCGATCGAGACGATCCCGAGCACGAGACTCACGGCCCAGATCGGCAGCGTGGCGGCGCCGAGCATCAGCACGATGGCGGCGATCGCGGCGCAGGGCACGGTGGCGAGCGGGAGGCGCTTGTAGTGCTCGAGCCGGGCCATCGCGCGGCCCGACATCAGCGTGCCGCCGACGGTGCCGACCATCAGCGGGAGAAGCGCGAGGCCGGACTGGCTCGCCGAGAGGCCGCGCACGGTTTCGAACAGGATCGGCGCATAGATCGCGAGGCCCAGGAACAGGCCGACGCTGAGGGTCGCGGCGCAGGTCGCGGCGAGCACGACGCGATCGCGCAGAACCTCGAGCGGGATCAGCGGCTCGGCCGCGGTCCGGAGCCGCAAGGCGAGGCCGGCGACCAGCACCGCGCTGAGCGCGAGCAGCCCCAGCGTCGGCGCCGCGCCCCAGCCGAAGCGGCCGCCGGCCCAGGACAGCGCGAGCAGCAGCGTCGAGGAGGACGCGACGAGCAGCACGGCGCCGGCGATGTCGAGCTTGTGGCGCCGCTCGTTGCGCGGCAGCCGCTTCAGCGGCGACCAGCTGAGCGTGAGCGCCAGCGCGCCGAGCGGCAGGTTGATCCAGAAGATCATCGACCAGGTCAGGTGCTGCGCGAAGAAGCCGCCGAGCACGGGGCCGGCGACGCTCGCCGCCGTGAAGGCGCCGGCGAAATAGACCTGGTAGCCGGCCCGCTCGCGGGGCAGCAGGATATCGCCGACGATCGTCTGCGAGAGCGCCAACAGGCCGCCCCCGCCGGCCCCCTGCAACAGGCGCGCCGCGACGAGCGCGTCCATCGTCGGGGCCAGCGCGCAGAAGATCGAGCCGACGAGGAAGGTCGAGATCGACACGAGCAGCATGATCCGCCGTCCGTGGATGTCGGAGAGCTTGCCGTAGATCGGCACCGCGCTGGTGGCCGCGAGGAGGTAGGCCGTCACGACCCAGGGCAGGTGGTCGATGTCGCCGAGGTCGCGGCCGATCGTCGGCAGGGCGGTGGCGACGATCGTCTGATCGAGCGCGGCGAGCAGCATCGCCATCATCAGGCCGAAGATGATGCGGCGGATTTCGGCGCGCGACAGAGCGGCGGCAGGCGACGCGATGGCAGGGCGGGGCATGCGGCCGTGTGTCGGCCTTCGCGACCGCGGGGGCAAGGGCTACGCCGCCCGTGCCGGGCGGGAGAGATACGCCTTGGCGAGATCGGCGATCCGCCGCGCCCCGAGGCCGATCTCGCGCGGCTGGCTCGTCGGCGACGCGACCTGCCCGCAGAAATAGAGCCCTCTCGCGCCGCGTGCGCAGCGGCGTGCCGCCCGCATCGAGCACGTCGCCGGTCGGACGATACCAGGCGTCCGGTCGCGCTGTGGTCGCGGTGACGTAAGGCGAAACTTCACCTTTCTTTACATTCGCCCGCAGCTGGCGAAACGTCGCCCGCCTAGGGTCCTCGCATCGCAAATGCGAGAAGGACGAGCGAACATGACCAACGACACCACTCCCGCCGCGACGCCGGCCCCCGTCCGCGCCCTGCGCGCCTCCGTGCTCCGGCGCGGCGCGATTGCGGCGGCGCTGCTCGGCGGCGGCATCGTCATCGGCGCCGCCGGCTTCGCCACCGCGCAAGGCGCGATGGGCCCGGGCGGCTGGCACCACCACGGCCCAAAGATCGGCATGATCCAGTTCTTCGCGCACCGCGCGATGGAGAACGTCGGCGCGACGAGCGACCAGGAGACCAAGGTCCACGACATCATCGCGACCGCCTACCAGAAGATCGAGCCGACCGACGGCAAGCGCGAGGAGATGCGCAAGCAGGTGCTCGATATCCTGAAGGCGCCGACGATCGACCGCGGCGCCGCCGAGAAGATGCGTGCCGACAAGATCGCCGAGATGGACGCGAAGTCGAAGCTGATCGTCGGCGCCGCGCTCGATGCCGCCGCGCAGCTGACGCCCGACCAGCGCGTCAAGCTCGTGCAGAACGTCGAGGCCCGCATGGAGGAGCACCACGGCTGGCACCATTGGGGTCGCGACGGCGGTCCGGAGCACGGCGAGCATGGGGACCACGGCGATCACGGCGATCACGGCTCGATGGAGCACGGCCCTGATTCCGGCAGCGACCACGAGTAACGAGACTTCATGGCGGACAAGATCCTCATCATCGACGACGATGAGCGCCTCGCCGCCATGGTCTCCGACTACCTCGCGGCGGCGGGCCTGACCGTCGCCCGCGAGCCCACCGCCGCCGCCGGCCTCGCCGCGGCGGCGCGCGGAACCCCGGATGCGATCATCCTCGATCTCATGCTGCCCGATCTCGACGGCTTCGAGGTCTGCCGGCGGCTGCGCGCGACCTCCGACGTGCCGATCCTGATGCTCACGGCGCGCGGCGACGACACGGATCGCATCGTCGGCCTCGAGATCGGCGCCGACGACTACCTCGCCAAGCCCTTCAATCCGCGCGTGCTCCTCGCCCGTCTCCGCGCGATGCTGCGCCGGCGTGGCGGCCAAGCGGCCGGGACGGGGCCGAGCGCCGACACGCTGCACTTCGGCCGCCTGCAGGTCGACCGCGGCTCGCGCGCGGTGCGCGTCGACGGCGAGGCGAAGGTGCTGACGAGCTACCAGTTCGACCTGCTCGTCGCGCTCGCCGAGAACGCCGGCCGCGTGCTGAACCGCGACCGCCTGCTCGACCTCGTGAAGGGGCAGGACCTCGAAGCCTTCGACCGCTCGATCGACGTCCACGTCTCGCGCATCCGCGCGGCGATCGAGGACGACCCGAAGCACCCCCGCCGCATCATCACGGTGCGCGGCGCGGGCTACGTGTTCGCACGCGTGCAGGATCGCGACACGTGAGCGGGCTGGGCGCGATCTGCCTTCTCCCCTTGCGG
This sequence comes from Beijerinckiaceae bacterium, assembly GCA_965277735.1. Taxonomy (GTDB): domain Bacteria; phylum Pseudomonadota; class Alphaproteobacteria; order Rhizobiales; family Beijerinckiaceae; genus RH-AL1. The sequence goes on along the minus strand of CBDIDO010000001.1, from coordinate 481,284 downwards.
GAGAAGGTGCCCGAAGGGCGGATGAGGGGGCGTCTCCGGAAGGGACTCTCGTCCAGCGGCAGCGCCACTTCCGGAGGCGCCCCCTCATCCGCCGGCTTCGCTGGCACCTTCTCCCGCGAGGGGAGAAGGGGGTCGCGTTGGTGGGGCGAGTCCTGATGCGACGCCGCCTGTTCTGGCGCATCTACCTGACCTTGCTGGCGAGCCTCGTTGCCGCGGCGCTCATCATGGGTGCGCTGTTCTGGTTCCTCAGCCAGGCGCAACGCGAGCTGCGGCCCGAGGGCACCGCGCACCATGAATGGCCCTCCGTCATCTCGCTCTACGAGAGCGACGGGCGCCTCGTCGCCGCGCGCGGCGCGCAGATCCCGACGGCGGCCGAACCGTCGCGGCATCATTGGGGGCCGGGCCACGTCCTGCGCCTCGATCTGCCCGACGGGCGGTTCGCCCTCATCCATTTCGAGCCGCCGCCCGGCGCGCGGGTCCGCGGTATTCTCGGCGTGATGTTCTTCGTCGTCTGCGGCGTCGGCCTGGCAGCATTCCCGGTCACCGCGCTGCTGACCCGCCGGCTCGAGGCGCTGCGCGCGGGCATGGAGCGCTGGGGCGAGGGTGGCGCGCACACGCCCGTCGACGCGCGTGGCGACGACGAGGTGGCGTTGCTCGCGCGGACCTTCAACACGGCCGCGGCGCGGCTCGATGCGCTGCTTCTCGCGCAGAAGCGCCTGCTCGCCAACGCGAGCCACGAGCTGCGCTCACCGCTCGCGCGGCTGCGCTTTGCGGTCGAATCCGGCACGCCGGAGGGCGAACGAACGGAGATCGTGCGCAACCTCGCCGAGATGGACGATCTCGTCGCCGAGCTGTTGCTGGCGAGCCGGCTCGAGCACCTCTCGCCCGAGCGCGACACGCGCGAGCAAGTCGACCTGCTCGGCCTCGCCGCCGAGGAGGCCGTGCGCGTCGACGCCGCCGTCAGCGGCACGCCCGTCGAGATCTCGGGCGACATCGCCCTGCTGCGCCGTTTGATGCGCAACCTGCTCGAGAACGCCGCCAAGCACGGCCGGCAGCCGATCGAGGTCACGGTGGCGGCGGTGGCGTCCGGTGCCGAGATCACCGTCGTCGACGCGGGCGCCGGCATCGCGCCGGCCGATCGAGAGCGCGTGTTCGAACCGTTTTTCAGGCCCGCCGGGTTCGGCGAGACGGCCGGCGGCTGGGGCCTCGGCCTGGCGCTCGTGCGCCAGATCGCCGAGCGCCACGGCGGCAGCGCGACGTGCGAGGCCCGCGCGGGCGGCGGAACGCGGTTCGTGGTGCGGCTTGCGGCAGCCTAGCTCGGTCGCCGTGGGTCGCGCGACCAGCCGCGGAACAGGCCGCGGTTGGACAGCGTCTCGAACATCTCGTCGGGACCTTCGGGATCGAGGATCTCGTTCTCGGCCAGAAAGGCTTCAATGGTCGACAGATCCGCCTCTGCGTACGGCCGCAGCGTGCGGCCACTCGGGCGGCGCAACGTCTCGATGGTCTCGATCAGCGACCCGCTCGACGTCAGCCGCCGTTCGACCGCCTCGAGCGCGACGCCCAGATGCTCCGCCACCAGCGAGATCCGCAGGCTTGCGACCAGCGGGGTCAGGTCGCGATCGCGCACCAGGCTCGCGTCGAACGTCACGTCGCATTCCGTGTCGAGGCTCAGCGACCTGTTGTTCATGTTGGAGGAGCCGATGCGGACGAAGCGGTCGTCGACGATCATGATCTTGGCGTGGACGTAGATCGGCGTGCCGGCCTCGTTGACGGGATGGTAGAGCCGGAAGCGTCCGTGCCGATCGCGCCGGCGCAGGGCCTCGTGCAGCCGGGCGCGCGCCGTGTCCATGGCGAGCGGCTCGATCCAGCCTTCGGCCGCCACCGGGTTGACGATCACGATCTCGGGGCCGTCGGCCTCGTCGAGCCGGGCTGCGAGCGCGATCCCGATGCGGCGCGAGGCGAGATATTGGTTCTCGATGTAGATCTCGCGGCGCGCCGCCGCGATGAGGTCGAGATAGAGCCGCTCGATCTCGATGATCTCGGGCCGATCGGGCATCTCGGGGAAGGTCCGCGAGATTGCGATGGGGAGGTCCGTCGCGATGGGCGCGAGATGATCCGGCCAGCAGTCGGCGCCATCCTCGATCGGCGGCAAGGGCTTGCGCCCGGCGGCGGCCCAGCGATCGCGACAGAGTTTCGCCAGCGCGGCGGCGACCGGCCCCTCGAGCGCCGTCGTCGCGTCGTGCCAAGGCCCGTAGGGGGTGCCGTCCGGCTTGCGCCGATGCGGGTCCGCCTCGGCGTGGTCGCGGGTGTCCCAACGGTCGCCGGTCATGTCGATGCCGCCGCAAAACGCCAGATTGTCGTCGATGACGACGATCTTCTGGTGATGCAATGCCGCAACCGGATGATGGGCGTCGAGCTCGATCGAGATGCGCGGATGCCAGATCCAGCGGGCGAGCGCCATCAGCGTGCGCAAGTGCAGCAGGGTCCTGAGCGCGCCGACGTCCCAGCGCAGGATGTAGATCTCGAGATCCTTGTTGCGCGCGACGAGCCATTGCAGGAGCGCCGCGATCTCGCGCGGGCCTTCGAGGTCCTGCCCCGTGCGGTCGAGCGAGATGCGCGCGTCGAAATCCCAGCCGACCAGCATGATGCGCCGCTTGGCCTTGCACATCGCCGATCGGACGGCCTTGAAGTAGTCGTCCGCATCGATGATCAGGGCGGCGCGGGTGGCGTCCTCGATGCGCCAGCAGTTGCGGCCCGGCACGAGCACGGGGCGACGATCGGGGTCCTCGTCCGCGCCGTCGCATCGAGGCTGCCCGCTGTGCTCGCCGGCGGTGCGCGACATGAGGTCTCCAACGGCATCGACGGCATGGCGAAGCAGCCGCGCCTATGGATCGTCAGCGCGCCGGCGAGTCAATCATCCGAGCGGGTCAGGCGCCGCTCGACCCCGACACGCGGGTGACCAGCGCCTTGGCGTCGGGCGAGTCCCACGTCGCGGGGCCGTCCATCGTGCCGATCTCGCAGCCGTCGGGGCCGATCAGCACGCTAGTCGGCAGGCCCTTGCCGTGCAGCGCCTGCAGGATGTCGGCGCTGTGATCGGAATAGAACTTGAGGTGCGTCGCGCCGATGTCGTGGAAGAAGGCGCGCGGCTTGTCGAGGCGCGTCGTGTCGACGTCGACGGGCACGACCTCGAATGTCTCCGAGCCGAGCGCGCCCTGCAGCCGGTCGAGCGCGGGCATCTCGGCGCGGCACGGCACGCACCAGGTCGCCCACAGATTGAGCAGGATCGTGCGGCCCTTGAAGGCGCCGATCGTCGTCGGCTGGCCCTCGCCGGACTGGAAGGCGACGGCACCGAGGTCGTTCGGCGTCGCGGCGAGGATCAGCGCGGCGACGTCGCCGTGCGCCAGCGGGTCGAGCGCCTGGGCGAGGTCGAGCGAGCGGGCACAGGCGCCGCTGTGCGCCGTCGTCTTGCCGCCGTGCGGCATGAAAGCATATAGACCGACAGCCGAAGCGGCGACGAGCACCAGAGCGCCCGCGATTATGGCCGTTCGCTTTCCACGCGGACGCCGGTCGGACCCCTGGGGGGCTCCGGGGACAGGGGCTTCGGTCATGATCTTCTCGAAAGCTGGACGATGAGCAACAAGATGTGGGGCGGCCGCTTCGCGAGCGGCCCGGACGCGATCATGGAGGAGATCAACGCCTCCATCGGCTTCGACAGGAAGCTCGCGCCCCAGGACATCGCCGGCTCGCTCGCCCATGTCGCGATGCTCGCCAAGACGGGCATCGTCACCGCGGAGGACGCCGCCGCGATCAGCGAGGGGTTAGCGACGATCCGTGGCGAAATCGAGAAGGGCGACTTCGCCTTCGATCGCGCGCTCGAAGATATCCATATGAACGTCGAGTCGCGGCTCGCCAGCCTCGTCGGGCCGGCGGCGGGGCGGCTGCACACCGCGCGCTCGCGTAACGACCAGGTCGCGCTCGATTTCCGGCTCTGGGTCCGCGACACGATCGACCAACTGATCGGCCAGATCGCCGGGCTGCAGAAGGTGTTCGCCGAGAAGGCGCTGGCGCATGCCGCCGACGTGATGCCGGGCTTCACGCACATGCAGAGCGCGCAACCGGTGACGCTCGGCCACCACCTGCTCGCCTATGTCGAGATGCTGGCGCGGGATCGCGGGCGGTTTGTCGATGCTCGCAATCGCATGAACGAGTGCCCGCTCGGCGCCGCCGCGCTCGCCGGCACCTCGTTCCCGATCGACCGCGAGATGACGGCGCAGGCGCTCGGCTTCGCGCGGCCGACGGCGAACTCGCTCGACAGCGTCTCCGACCGCGACTTCGCGCTGGAGGCGCTAGCAGCGTCGGCGATCTGCGCCACGCATCTGTCGCGCTTCGCCGAGGAGATCGTGCTGTGGGCGACGCCGCAATTCGGTTTCGCGGCGCTCTCCGACAAGTTCTCGACCGGCTCGTCGATCATGCCGCAGAAGCGCAACCCCGACGCCGCCGAGCTGGTGCGCGGCAAGACCGGCCGGGTGATCGGCGCGCTCGCGGCGCTGCTTGTGGTGATGAAGGGCCTGCCGCTCGCCTATTCGAAGGACATGCAGGAGGACAAGGAGGGCGTCTTCGACGCGCTGCAGACGATCTCGCTCTGCCTTGCGGCGATGACCGGCATGGTCGCCGACCTCGCGCCCGACACGCAGCGCATGGAGGCGGCTGCCGGCTCCGGCTTCTCGACCGCCACCGACCTCGCCGACTATCTCGTGCGCGTGCTCGGCCTGCCGTTCCGCGAGGCGCATCACGTGACGGGTCGCCTCGTCGGGCTCGCCGCGTCGCGCAAGGTCGGGCTCGAGGATCTGACGCTGCAGGAGATGCAGAGCGTCGAGCCGCGCCTCGAGATGGCGATCTACGAGGTGCTCGGCGTGCAGAACTCGGTCGCCAGCCGCACGAGCTACGGCGGCACCGCGCCGGCCAACGTCCGCGCGCAGGCGCAGGCCTGGCTCGAGAAGCTCGGAGCCTAGCCTACGCGCTGCGGCAAGCGGCGCTCAGCGGTCGAAATCGCGCGGCGGGGCGCGGTCGGCGTAGCGATCGTGATCGATGTCGCGCTGGCGATCGGCGCCGCCACGCTCGCGATCGGCGAACCGGTCGGGCTCGGCGCCGTGGCCGCGATCCGCACGCCGCTCGATCTCTTCGCGCGACAGGTAATGGCCGTAGCGCTGGTCGCCCTGAGCGTGGCGGTCCAAGTCGTGGCGTTCGAGGTCCTGCCGCTCGAGGTCGCTGCGCCGATCGAGGCCGCGCGGATCGCCGTAGCCCTCGCCCGGGTGGCGATAGACGTCGGCCTCGTGCGCATAGCCGGGGCGCGGACCCGCACCGGGCTCGCCGTAGGGGCGCGGCTCGCGCGGATACGGACGATCGTAGCCACCATCGGCGTAAGGACGGCCGCCGTCGACGAAGGGACGACCGCCGTCGGCATAGGGACCCGGCACGCCGTAGACACCGACCACCGGGCGCCGCCCGTAGAACCGGTAGGGGCGCGGATAGAGGATGGGGCGCGGGTAGAGCCGCGGGCCGCGATAGAACACGGGGCCCGGCACGAAGGCCGGCGGCACCGGGTGCGGCTCGTAGTACGCCCGCGGGGGCGGCGGATAATCGAGGTCGGCGGCGAACGCCGTGCCCGCGAGCGGACCGAAAACGCTGGCCAGCATCGCAATGGAGATCAGGCTACGCATGGTGAGAACTCCCCTGGAGGCGGCCAGATTTGGCCTGTCCACCTGAACGCAACATGAAGCAAAAATCCTTCTATGTCACCTGCGTGTGAAAATTTCCCGCGCAAAGCACGGCCGCGATCGCGTCCTCTGTGAGGATGCGGGTTTCGCCTTCGGGGAGGTCGTCCGGCAAGCTCAGCGCGCCGATTGACTCGCGGTGCAGCACGACAACGTGATTGCCGACCGCGGCGAACATGCGGCGGATCTGGTGGTAGCGCCCTTCGACGATGGTGAGGTAGGCCTCGGTCGGCCCGATGACCTCGAGCCGCGCCGGCAGCAGCGGCTTCGTCTCGCCGTCGAGCATCATCGTGCCCGCGGCAAACCTCTCCGCCTCGTCGCCGCGCAGCGGGCGGGCCAGCGTGGCGCGGTAGCGCTTGGGCAGATGCGTCTTTGGCGCGATGATCTTGTGCAGCAGCGCGCCATCGTCGGTGAGGAGCAGGAGGCCGGACGTCTCCTTGTCGAGCCGGCCCACGGTCGAGAGCGGCGGATCGCGTCGCCGCCAGCGCTCCGGCAGCAGATCATGGACGAGCGGGCCGGCTTCCTTGGTCGAGCAGGTGAGCCCGGCCGGCTTGTTCATGATGAGGACGACGCCCGGCAGCGGGTCGATCGGCGCGCCGTCGATCATCAGCGCCGCCGCCTCGGCCGGCGACAGCTTGCGATCGGCCTCCGTCACCGCGGCGTCGCCGAGCCTGATGCGGCCGGCGCGCGCGAGCGCCTGGACGTCGCGCCGCGAGCCGTAGCCGAGGTTGGCGACGAGCTTGTCGAGGCGGACGCCTGCGCTCATGCCGTCGTGCTCACTTGTCTGTGCTCACTTGTCTGTGCTCACTTGTCTTTGCTCACTTGCGCGCCTCGAAGATCTTGAACCCGTGCGCCTCCGCCGCCGTGCGCACCGTCTTGAACAACGGCTTCAGCACGGCCTCGTAGGGCAGGTGCCGGTTGGCGGTGAGCCAGAGATGACCGCTGGGTCGCAATGCGTCCGCCGCGCGGCGGATGAAGGCCTGGCCGAGGCTGCGATCCTCGGTCCCGCCCTCGTGGAACGGCGGGTTCATCACCACGAAATCGAGACCTTTCATTTCCTTCATCGACAGGACGTCGGCCCAAATGAAGCGCGCCCGCGGATCGCCGACATTGCGGCGCGCGGCCTCGGTGGCGCGGCGGTCGATGTCGATGAGGTCGAGCGCCACCACCTTGTCCGACGCGAGGATGCCATGCGCCAGCACGCCGAAACCGCAGCCGAAATCGGCGCCGCGTCCCGCGAGCTTCGGCAACTCCTTCAGGAGCAGGGCGGAGCCGGGATCGAGCCTGTTCCAGCTGAAGATGCCGGGCTGCGACCACAGGCCGTCGAGCGCCTCGACGCGGCGCGGCGCGCCCTCCTCCATGGCCTCCGCCACGCCCTCCACCACCGCCGGCCGGACGCCGGTGCAGATGCGGTGGTGGCGCTTGGCGCTCTCCTCGATGGCGCAGCCGAAGCGCGTCAGCTCGCTCGCCAGCCGCGCGCCGCCCATGTCCTTCGGCGCGAGCACGGTGAACGGCGCGCCGGGCGCCAGCGCGCGCAGCATGGCGGCGATGTCGTGCCGCCGCTCCAGCGTGCCGGGCGCCGCCAGCATCACCATGCCGGCGAGGGTGCCCTCGATCGTCGCGAGGTCGGCGCTGCCGGGGGTCAGCGGCGAGAATTGCTGGGCGCCGTCGGGGGCGATGGCGAGGGCGGAGGGTGGATGGCCGAAGAGGCCGAAGGTCTGCATGGGCGCGGTCTAGCACAGGCGCCGCCCCGCGGTGCGTCGGGTTACGCCTGCAGCGTCGTTGTCACGTCGCGCCACTCTATGCGGGCCGGCAAGTCCGTGCCGGCGAGGAAGGCCAGGAAAGGTTTCCTCCACATCCGCCGCCGTTAACCACTCGTCGGCCTGAATCGCGATCTTCCCCGCGCCGAAGACGAGCAGCGTCCTGTCCTCGAACGCCTTGCTCCGCTCCGCATGGTAGGCGCGACAGTGGCGTCCCGTGGCCTGGTATCGTCTCTCCATCATGCAGGTCACGCGGCCGCCGCCGACCTGCAGGAAATCGCCGTTCGCGGCGATCAGCGTCGCGAACGAGCACGGCCCATAGCTCTTCAGCCGCGCGATGGTCGCCTTGAGCTTGGACGGTGACGCCGTCGATCGGTGGGCGTCCTTCCGCTTCGAGCCTCAACTCCTGCCCCCGAGAGGGCTGACTTCCCCGCGACACCGTAAGCACCCACATGGGTCTGCCAACGGCACGATTATCGCCCCCGCGCGCATTCGCCCGCATTCAAAGAGAAGGCCCGATGACCGTCGAACCCCTCGGATCAGCGACCCTGCCGCGCCGCGATCCGGCGCTGTCGCCGCCACCGTTCGGCGTGATGGACCTGTTCAAGATCGGCATCGGGCCGTCGTCCTCGCACACCGTCGGGCCGATGCGCGCGGCCGCCACGTTTCGGCGCGGGCTCGAGCGGGTCCCCGCAGCGGTGCGGCTCCGGGTGACGATGCACGGCTCGCTGGCCTGGACGGGCAAGGGGCACGCGACCGATCGCGCGGTCATTCTCGGCCTGATGGGCGAGTGGCCGGACACGATTGACCCGGATCAGGCCGAAAGCCTCGTCGCGGGCATCGCTCTCACCAAGGCGCTGCCATTGGGCGACCGCGTCCTCGCGTTCGACCCCGCCGTCGATCTCGTCTTCGATTACGGGCCGCCGCTCGGTCGCCACCCCAATGCGATGACGTTCGCCGCCTTCGACGCGGCCGGCGCGCTGGTTGCGGAAGAGATCTGGTACTCCGTCGGCGGCGGCTTCATCGAGCGCGACGGGGGGGCGCCCGGCGGCGACGGGGCGGCCCCGGACCTCCCGCATCGCTACGCCACCGCCGCCCAGCTGCTCGTCGTCGCGCGCGCGACCGGCCTGCCGCTCTCGCGCATCGCGCTCGACAACGAGGCGCCGCGCCGGCCCGAGGCCGAGACGCTGGCCTTCCTCGATCGCATCATGGCGATCATGATGGCCTGCATGGATCGCGGGCTCACGCGGGAGGGCGTGCTGCCCGGCGGCCTGCGCGTGCGCCGCCGCGCGGCCGTCATCCACGCGCGGCTGGTGGCATCCGGCCACCGCAACCACAAGCTGCCACACGAAATCATGGACCACGTCTCGACTTTCGCGATGGCGGTCAACGAGGAGAACGCCGCTGGTGGCCGCATGGTCACCGCGCCGACCAACGGCGCCGCCGGCGTCATCCCCGCCGTGTTGCGCTATTACCGGGACTTCTGCGAGGGCTCCGCCGCCGACGCGCGCAAAATGCTGCTGACGGCGTCGCTGGTCGGCGACCTCGTCAAGCGCAACGCCTCGATCTCGGGCGCCGAGGTCGGCTGCCAGGGCGAGGTCGGCTCGGCCGCCGCGATGGCCGCGGCGGCGCTCTGCGAGGTGCTGGGCGGCACGCCGGAGCAGGTGCTCAACGCCGCCGAGATCGGGCTGGAGCACCATCTCGGCATGACCTGCGACCCGATCGGCGGCCTGGTCCAGGTGCCGTGCATCGAGCGCAACGGCTTCGGCGCCGTGAAGGCGATCAACGCCGCCTCGCTCGCTTTGCACGGCGACGGCAGCCATTTCGTCAGCCTCGACCAGTGCATCGAGACGATGCGCCAGACGGGGCTCGACATGAAGTCCGAGTACCGCGAGACCTCGCGCGGCGGCTTGGCGGTGAACGTGCCGGAGTGTTGAGGGCGCCGGTAGGGGGGGCTCGGAGTAGGCGGCCGCTTCGTGCCCATATCGGCAGTTCACTGGTGCTCGACGCATCAACTTGAAGCGGACATTCGTTTTATGGGAGCGCCGCTTCTTAAATCCCTCGACGCTGCTCTCCGTCCGGCCGATCGGCAAGATCGAGGTTTACTACGCCGGCTGGCTGATATGCTGCCGCTTTATGTCACGGCCTGCGAACCCATAGGGAGCGGGTTTGAAAGTTCGTCAGCTATGGGGCTGCCGTGAAAACACAGTTCTGTTTGATTCTAGTCCTATAATCAGCGTCTGACGGGATCAAACGCAATCCGACCGCGCTTAGTGACAGAGAGGACCCCACGCTCTCTAGACCAAGGTTCGGTGGCACATTGTTGCCATTACTGCGAATGTTCAGACGGTCCGCCCTATAATTCACCGGCTCTACCGGGTCCTTAACGAACCATTTATGAGCGTTCAGATCAGGCCCTGCTGTTGGTCCGGCGTTGTTATTCACATCGTAAATCGGACGGCATACCTGCCACCCAGAGTCTTGAATACTCAAATCTACGTTTGCCGTACAGATATGATGCCAGTCTGGGTTGCAACTCACTTCGTCGTATATTACCCAGTCGACGAGTTGGTTCGAGTTTCCCGGCACTGCTTGTGGCATAGGCGCCGATGACTTCCGAGTCACGGGATTCACAGCTTCAAGGGGGCCAGGGTTCGGGACGGGATGGCCATCGGGTGAAAGGCATCCGCCCAATGGGATGTTGAGCGGACCCCCGCCCAGAAACGGAGGACCAAGAGGGCCTGTTGGAAGCAAACCGGGCGCGGCAATAGGCAGCCCTCCAGGCAGAAGGGCGGATCCTACGATAGGAGCCAGGGCGCCGATGCACTTCGGAAGATCAATCGGCCCGACTCCGGGCGGGCATGGGATCAGAGGCATTAGCGGCGGCAATGTTGCGTCACCGATCTTCACCGTACACCCACCGCCTCCAAAAGGGTTCGGGAAGAGCCCCCCACCGCCCCCGCCAAAGGGGTTGGGTAATAAACCGCCTCCGCCAAAGGGAATGGGCAATAAACCGCCCCCACCAGAGGGGATCAAACCCCCGCCGCCGCCATTGAAGGGGTTTGGAATCCCGCCGGGGCTTCCGCCTATGCCGAACAAGGCAAAACACGGCACAGTGAGAGCTAGCCAGCCAGCCAAGATAGTGGCAAGCCTAATCTTGAAGAAGAGCCGCCGCATCGTCATTGCCCTGCTCATGGAAACAAGAGAGATGAAATATTCGAGAATTGTTGTATTCTGTCTAGAGACGACATGCATTCATCAAATACTGCGCAACGTTGATTGTCCAGCCTCTCAATCCAGTGACGATACAGAACCGTTTCGAGCACAAACTTTCGGTCGTCGATGTCACCGTTTCGATCTAAGACCAGCTTCTGCTCTTCAGTTGTAAAAGCGTTTCGAGGCGCAGGAAGCCTAATCCAAAAACGGAAGTCGTCTATGTTTTGGCCTCTCATCTCGTCTAGTACTTTATCACATTCGCTCGATTGACCTTGATTTGAAGCGAGATGACAAAACGTGTCGAAATCCCGAAGCTCACCTTCCGCCTTTTTAGTTTCAAAGCGAATATCGTCGGAGAGCAAAGCGTAGTCTGTTGCTCTTAGTCCGTGCGCTGCGTCGTGGAGATAGTCCGCGCTGTCCGGCTCAGCTGTGTGAACCTCACTATCCGCAATGATTGTTTGCATCTCTTGGAAGACTGATGTCATTCTTATCAAATAACGTACCAAAGCCATTCGTAGCTTTGTGCCGGAGTCGGGCGAAAAATAAAGCGGCCAATTAGATAGAACGCTATAAGGAATCACAACAAGGTATAAGGGACGGCCGCCCGCCGCTGCCTCAATGGTGAGGTTCGAAACTTTGGTGCTCACTGAGGCTAAGTCTGTAGGTAAAGCGCCGGTCTTCCCGCCGCTTTGCAGTAAGAATATTCCAAGATTGTCATGTTGAACAAGATCGTCAAAGTTTATTTCTGTCCCAAAATTTCCTTTTGCCCTAAATACACCAGTCATGCCTCCACCGACTTCCATGGAAGTCTTTAGTTTAGTTTTTACCTCGTTTTCAAGGTGGGTAAAATGATAAATAAGATACAGGTCGGCGCCTGTAGCTATGGATGCAACAAATCCGTCCCCGCACGCTGTACGGAAATCTTCATTCGGCGTCTTTCCATTTAGTATATTCAAAGCACTATCGGTGAGCCGCACGCCTTCCAGAGAATAGCTGGAAGCCGGAGAGACCGCCGCGCCTTCCACATTTTTGATGGGCTTCTTTTGACTTGTTATAAATGTACTTCCATTGACAACAGAGGCGTGGGCAACTATGATTTGATCTTTCGAAGCCGTTCTATAAAGAGCGTCGAGGTCTAATGTTGATTTGGCGCTCGCCGTGATATCGTCGAATCCCCCCTCAGCTTCCGAGGATACATTTATATTTAGAGATACCGATAGAGTTTCTTGGTCTACAGTATTTTTGAAATCCATGGTGGCTTGCTGAACGGATCGGTAACAGCCGAGCCGTAATCGACACATTGGCTATATATGCGGGTATTAGTGACGAAATCCCAGGAGTCTCCGATAACCGCCCCCGTGGCCTGCGGGTAAGATACGGTCTGAGGTTTCAGCCCACCGTTTACTTGAAAAGAAATCCCGGCGTTACCAACTTTTTTTATCACAAGAGCTTTTTTGGAAGATTTGATGTAAGCCATTTTAAAACCGCGAAGCTCATTGCGATATTCCAAAGTGTTTTGTCTAAAGTAGTCCACAAGAGGCCCAAGACTCTCGTCTGGCGAGCCAACACCGACTGTTAATGGCGCTGTACCGGCTAACTTCGGGCCGGGAACGGCGGGTTTCGTTTTCTTTATATTGGCTATCGGCTTCGGTAGTATGTGGATATTTGGCATAATGGGGCCGAGCGGCGATGCTTCCCATGCGAAAACTGGAAAATTGGGAAAGGCAAAAAGCAAAGCGCACGTTGAACCTAAGAATGAATGCTTGATAATGCGAACTCTCATTTCGATTGCCAGCTCTGAACTCGGAGAGGAAGCCACCGAGGACACACAATGTTAAAACGGCATTTCAAGTTGTCAACGGTGTCGGAAGGCGGGACGACAGCTCGGGTGGCAGGAGAAGCTATAGACTTTAGTCGTGTTGAACGAAGGAAGAAATTAACGAATGATATTTACTTCTAACTGCAAGGATAGCCGAAATGGAAAAATTATTGTGTGGCTCCCTCGTTACAGTTGCTATCCTTCTTTTCGTTGGAGACGCGAACGCAGACAAGCAGATCATTGTCCCGTTTGTTGACGGAATGGTTGTGACCACTTCAGATTCCGTTGCAAATATCGAGATTAGAGCGCAGTCAATAGGTCCAGGTGCTTGTGCAGCAGAGTTTAGCGCTGGCGACAAGACTATTGGCCTCTTGGCGCCGCCATTAACATATACCTCATGGACCGTTTTGGTATCCCATATAGGAAAGTTATCGACTTCTATTTCCGAAGACGTGAAATGCGACACGGGAGTGATCGCCCAAGTCAGGTACTATTCTGACTAATTCGACCGCGCATTCGCGTATCATGCCGGGAGTCGTCTTATTGCGATCGAATACAAGAAGGTGGGCCAGGGCGAGCCGTCGGAGCCATTTGCCCAGTCAGTCCGCTATGCCGAGAGCGCTGGGACACCAACGCGAACCCTTGGATAAATGCGGCTTCGGTTTTTCAGTGGCGGATGCCGAGAAAGTCTGGTCCGGCTGGTATCGCTCGCCGTTGCCGGTGAGGCAACATTTTCGGTTCTTCTGCTCCGAGGACATCGGTGGGCCTTGGCAAAGCGCGGCGAAAGGTGGCGGGCCAAATGGCGGCACAAACGACAGCGGCATAGATCGTGAAGCTAGCGAGGTGCCAACCAAACGTCCCTTTCTCGCGAATAGCGACCGCTTCTTATGGTGGTCTACCGGATAGCGGCCGTTCCGCTCTCGGCCAGATTTCGGTCGTTTAACAAACCGATCCGACCCATCGGCATCGAAAATGACGCTAACAACCATCGCGTCCGCGCCGATGTCGGCGTTCGCCGCCAACCGCGGCGCGATGTCGGCGCACGCGACCCATGGTCCCCGCCTGTGGTGCCGTACGCCGCCATTGGTCCTCGCCGGGATCGGCGAGCGCCGCCCTCAGGCACCTTCCGGTGTCGGCGCACGGCGCCGAGCAAGGCACGCGGCCTGCGGGGCCGATGTCCGATTGACGCGTCAAGCCGTGGGTGGACGCGTGACACCTCTTCGGTTATATTACCGAAGCGTCGGAGCCGCAACGACTGCGGCTAGGCGTGCCTGGATCGTCCAGGTAGGGGTAAGCTACCCCGCTCCCGGAGCCGCCGCCTTGGCCGGTCACGACCACGATCATCACGGCCACGAACATCACGATCATTCGCACGGCCATGCCCATGGCCCCGGCGGCCACAGCCACGCGCCGACCTCGTTCGGCACCGCCTTCGCCTTTGCGATCGGCCTCAACGCGCTGATCGTCCTCGCCGAGGGCGTCTCCGGGCTGATCGGACACTCGGTCGCGCTGGTGGCGGATGCCGCGCACAATCTGTCCGACGTGCTCGGCCTCTGCGCCGCCTTCGCGGCCTATCGCCTCGGCCAGCGCGCGCCGTCGCGGCGCTTCACCTACGGGCTCGGCGGCACGTCGATCCTGGCGGCGCTCTTCAACGCCGTGCTGCTGCTCGTGGTCACCGGCGCGCTCATGCTCGAGGCGGTGCAGCGCTTGTACGCGCCCGAGCCAGTCGAGACGGGGCTCGTCATGGTGGTGGCCGCGGCGGCGATCGTCGGCAACGGCCTGTCCGCCTGGCTGCTGGCGCCGGGCGAGGACGGCGACCTCAACGTGCGCGCCGCCGTCGCGCACCTTGCCGCCGATGCAGGCGTCGCGGCGGGCGTGGTGGTCGGCGCGCTGGCGATCCGCCTCACGGGGCTGACCTGGATCGACCCGCTGCTCAGCCTCGCGATCAACGCGGCGATCATTTTCGGCACCTGGAGGCTGCTACGCGAGTCCGTTGCCATGTCGCTGGCCGGCGTGCCGCGCGCGGTGCGGGTCGACGAGGTCCGCGCCTATCTCTCCGGCCTGCCAGGCGTCGGCGGCCTGCACGACCTGCATATCTGGTCGGTCTCCACGAGCGAGACGGCGCTCACCGCGCATCTCGTGATGCCGACCGGCCACCCCGGCGATCCATTCCTCATGCAGGCCTGTCACGACCTGCGCGAGCGGCACGGCATCGGCCATGCCACCCTGCAGATCGAGACGAGCCTCGACACCGCCTGCGCCTTGGCGCCGGAGGAGGTGGTCTAGTCTTCCACGATGAGGATGACCGGCGCTTCGTGGTAATAGTTCGGGATGTCGGCCACCGTCTTCTGGCCGTGGTCGGAGCCGAGCGAGTCGGCGATCGCCTTGGCGCTGTCGAACGTGCCCTCGAACATCCAATGGTAGGCGCCGGCGCCGCCGTCCGGTCCGGTCGCGGGCCCGCAGAACGGCGCCTTGATGCCCGGCAGCTTGGAGGCGAGCGGCATGTGCGTCTCGCGATAATGCTTTTCGAAATGGGCCGGGTCTTTCGGTGTCTTGTAGAGCACCACGAGCTTGGTCATTGAGCGTTCCTCCTTGGTTGCCCCCGCGCCGCGAACGCGACGGCGCAGCTTACGTTCACTTCTCCCGCCCGCGCTTGACCGACTCGCCCGCGTACGCGACCACACCGCATGCGCGTGCCGAATGTGCTCACCGTCTCGCCCGCCCTGCCCTTCCTCGAGACGTTCGTCGCCGCCCTGCGCGCCGGCGAGGTCGTGCCGGGCTTCGCGCCGGGCGACGATCCGCTCGCGCTGGCGGACGCCACGATCTACGTGCCGACGCGGCGCGCCGCAGTGGCGCTGCGCGAGACCTTCCTCCGCTCGGCGGGCGCCCCGTCGATGCTGCCGCCGCGCATCCTGCCGCTCGGCGCGCTCGAGGCGACCGAGACCGAGCTGATCCTCGCCGAGCCCGACCCCGCCGCGGCCGGCCTGCCGCTGCCGCCGGCGGCGAGCCAGGTGTGGCGGCGGCTGCGCTTGGCGCAGCTCATCCAGAGCTGGGCGAAAGCGATCGGCGGCGCGCTCCGCTCCATCGACGAGACCGGCCGCGCGGTGACCGACGCGACGGAGCCCTTCCAGGTCGCGACCTCGGCGGTCGATGCCTTCGCGCTGGCCGGCGATCTCGCCAGCCTGATCGACGAGATGCTGATCGAGGGCGTCGCCTGGCGTGAGCTGACCGACCTGAACATGGCGTCCTTCGACGATTATTGGCGGATCACCACAACTTTCCTGTCGATCGCGATCGAGCGCTGGCCCGAGATACTCGCGGAGGCCGGCCTCGTCGATCCCGCGACCCGGCAGATCGCGCTCGTCGATGCGCAGGCGCGCCAGCTCGCCGAAGGCCGCGTCGCCGGCCCGGTCATCGCGATCGGCTCGACCGGCACCAATAAGGCGACCGCGCGTCTGCTCGCCGCCATCGCCCGCGCGCCGCAGGGCGCCGTCGTCCTGCCGGGGCTCGACCAGGATCTCGACGACGTCTCCTTCGCCCTCGCCGCGGGCGACGGCGACGAGCAGCGCGAGGCCAGCCACGGCCATCCGCAGGCCGCGATGGCCCGGCTGCTGCCGATCCTCGGCATCGCCCGCGCCGACGTGCGCGTGCTCGGTGCGCCCACGCCCGACCGCGCCGCGCGCGTGCGCTTCGTCAGCGAGGCGCTGCGGCCGGCCGACACCACCGATCTCTGGCGCGGCTTCCGCAAAAGGACGTCGCAGAAAACTATGGCCGCGGCGCTCGCCGACGTCATCCTGATCGAAGCTGCCGACGAGCGCGAGGAAGCGCTCTGCCTGGCGATCGCGCTGCGCGAGGCGCTGGAGACGCCGGGCCGCACGGCGGCGCTGATCACGCCCGACCGCGAGCTGGCGCGCCGCGTGCGCGGCGAGCTGCTGCGCTGGAACATCGAGATCGCTGACACAGGTGGCGAGCCGCTCGCCAACCGCCCGCTCGGCGTGCTGGCGCGCCTCATCGCGGCCGCCGCCGCGAGCGGGCTCGCCGCCCGCGACATGACGGCCCTGCTCGGCCACCCGCTGGCCGCCTTCGGCCGGCCGCGCGCCGAGGTGGCGCGACTCGCGCGCGACCTCGAGATCGGTGTGCTGCGCGTGGTGCAGCTCGACGGCCGCGAGCGCGCGGAGATCTTTGCGGAGGCGCGGGCCGCAGCGGCGGAGCCCACCGCGCACCCCGCGCAGAAGGCGATCCGCGACGACACGTGGGCGGCGCTGGCCGCCCTGTGGGACGGGGTCGCCGCCTGTGTCGCGCCGCTGCGCGACCTCAAGGGTGCCCAGCCGCTCGATCGCTGGGTGGCCGCCCACCGCGCCGCCGTCCAGGCTGCTGCCGCGCCAGCCGATCCCGTCGAGACCGAGGCGCTCGATGCCCTCTTCGACGAGCTCTCGGGGGACGCGTCGATCCTCGAATTCGAGCCGCCCGGCTACGGTATCCTCTTCGGTCGGCTCGCCGGCGAGATCATGCTGCGCACCACCGACCGGCCGCACCCCAGCTTGGCGATCTACGGCCTGCTCGAGGCGCGGCTGCTTCCCGCCGATGTCGTCCTGCTCGGCGGCCTCGACGAGACGATCTGGCCGCCGCAGGCGCGCAGCGACCCCTTCCTGAATCGCCCGATGCGCGCCGCGCTCGGCCTCTCTTCGCCGGAGCGGCGCATCGGCCAGACCGCGCATGATTTCGCGCAGGCGATGGGGCACCGGACCATCATCATCTCGCGCGCAAAAAAACGCGGTGGCGCACCGACGGTCGCCTCGCGGTTTCTGTTGCGGCTCGAAGCGCTTGCCGACAAGGCGTGGCCCGCCGTGCGTGCGCGCGGCGCGGCCACCATCGAGCTGGCGCATGCGCTCGATCGGCCACTGACCGCGCCGAAGCCCGCGATGCGGCCTTGCCCGAGGCCGGACGTCGCCTTGCGGCCGACCAGGCTCAGCGTCACCCGGATCGAGACGCTGCGCCGCGACCCGTATTCGATCTTCGCCTCGCACGTGCTCCAGATCGCGCCGCTGCCTCAGATCGGCACCGGCATCGATTTCGGCGAGCTGGGCAGCCGCATGCACGACGCGTTGCACGCCTTCGCGTCGGCGCCGGAGGCGGATGGATCGCCGAAGGTGCGGCGCGACAAGCTTCTGGCGATCCTCGAGGAAGAATTCGCCCACGCCCTACGCGACCCCTCCTTCCGCGCCTTCCGCTGGACGAGCCTGCAGAAGGCGGCCGATCTCTTCCTCGCCTTCGACGCCGATCAGCGCGTCGTTGCGCGTGAGATCACGACAGAGACGACGGGCAAGCTCGATCTCCTGCTCGCCGACGGCTCGCCTTTTGTGCTGTCGGCGCGCGCCGATCGCATCGATTTCAATCGCGACGGCTCGGCGCTGCTCGTGGACTACAAGACCGGACAGCCGCCGGGCCTGAACGAAGTCAAGGTCGGCTTCGCACCGCAGCTGACCCTCGAGGCCGCGATCCTGCGCGGCGGCGGCTTCGGCCGAAGCCATCCCGGCGCGATCGCCGCGACTTATGTGAAGCTCGGTGGTCGTGAGGGCGGCCGGCTCGTAGAGCTCGACTTCAAGGACGACACGTTCGACGCCGTTGTCGAGCGCCATTTCGACGGCGCGCAGCGGCTGCTGTCCGCGTTCCGTTGCGAGAAGACCGGCTATCCCTCGCGGCCGTTCCCGAAGTTCGCCAAGGATTACGGCGACTACGACCATCTCGCGCGGTTGCGCGAATGGTCGCTCGCCGGCGAGGAGGAGGCGTGAGCGCGCTCGTCATCCCCGCGCACCTGACCGCGCGCCAGCATTCCGCCTCCGATCCCGAGAGCTCGATCTGGGTGTCGGCGAATGCCGGCTCCGGCAAGACGCACGTGCTGACGCAGCGGGTGATGCGGCTGCTGCTGAGCGGCGTCCAACCCTCGAAGATCCTGTGCCTGACCTTCACGAAGGCGGCGGCGGCCGAGATGAGCGCGCGCGTCTTCAAGGCGCTCTCCGAATGGACCGCGCTCGACGATGGACCGCTCCGCGAGAAGATTTTAGAGACCGGCGCGCCGCACCCGGATGCTCACGATCTCGTGCGGGCGCGGCGGCTTTTCACCCGCACGGTCGAGACGCCGGGCGGTCTCAAGATCCAGACAATCCACGCCTTCTGCGAGCGGCTGCTGCATCTCTTCCCCTTCGAGGCCAACGTGTCCGCCCGCTTCGAGGTGGCGGACGACAAGCGCACCGAGGAGATGCTGTCGCTCGCCAAGCACGCCGCGATCGCCGCCGCGCAGCGCTTTGAGGGAAAGCCGGCGGAAGCGCTGGCGACGCTCGCCGAGGCCGCAGGGTCGCTGGGCCTCGATCCGGTGCTCGGCGTGGCGATGCGACTGCGCAAGGCGGCGCGGCGGGCGTCGCCCGACCCGCAGGCAATGCTCGCGGAGCGGCTCGGCGCCGGCAATCTCGTGAGTGTCGCTGACGTCCACCGCGTCATGATCGAAGGCATCGCGGCGGGGCAATGGCGCGAGATCGCGACGTTTCTGGCGAGCGGATCAAAGACCGATGCCGCGCGCGCGACTGAGGTCGACAACATCCTCGCCGCCCTGAACGGCGGCGGAATGCCGGCCGACGTCGTTCCGCGCTACCTCGCCATCTTCTTCACCCAGAAGGGGGACCGGCGCGCAGCCTTGATGACGAAGGCGCTCGCGACGCAGCGTCCTGACATCGCTGGCGACCTCGAGGGGGAGCAGACGCGCCTCGTCGAGTTGCGCGAGCAGCTCAAGACCGCCGGGACGATCGAACGCACGGACGCCCTCGTCACGATCGTCGACGACATCATCACCCGCTACGACAGAGCGAAGTCCGCGGCGGGCCTGCTCGATTTCGACGATCTGATCGATCGCACGCGCCTGCTGCTCGAACGCTCCGATGCCGGCTGGGTGCTGCACAAGCTCGATTCAGGCATCGACCATGTGCTGGTCGACGAGGCGCAGGATACGAGCGAGGCGCAGTGGAAGATCCTCGACAAGCTCACCGACGATTTCGCCGCCGGGGCGGGGGCGCGCCCGGCATCGCGCAGCTTTTTCGTCGTCGGCGACGAGAAGCAGTCGATCTTCTCTTTCCAGGGCGCCGCGCCGCTGATGTTCGACGGCATGCGCTCGGCCTTCGAGCGGCGCTTCAAGCAGGGCGGCATGCCATTCTTGCGCGTGAGCCTCAACGCGTCCTTCCGCTCGACGCCGGGCATCCTCGCCGCGGTCGACACGATGTTCAAGCCGGAAGGGCACCGTGACGGCCTCGTTGCCTTGCGGGGCGAATGGGATACCCACGAAAGCCTGAAGCCGGCGCTGCCGAGCCTCGTCGAGATCTGGCCGCCGCTCGGCGCCACCGCCACGACGGACCCCGAGGACTGGACGATCCCGCTCGATCTCGAGAGCGAGAATGATCCCGCGAGCCAGGTCGCCGACCGTGTCGCGAAGAAAATCAGGCTGCTCACCACGCCGGCCTCTGGCGAATACGTGCATGATGCGCGGGATGGCACCCGCCGCGAGATCTCGGCCGGCGACATCCTGGTGCTGGTGCGCACCCGCAACGCCTTCTTCGCGGCGGTGATCCGCGCGTTGAAGGCGAATGGCGTCCCTGTCGCCGGCGCCGACCGGCTCGATGTCGCCAACCACATCGCCGTCATGGACCTGGTCGCCGCCGGCCGCGCGGCGCTGCTGCCGCAGGACGACCTCTCGCTCGCCTGCGTGCTGAAATCGCCGCTGTTCGGGTTCACCGACGACGACCTGCTCCGGCTCGCGCCGGGCCGCAAGGGCGCGCTGATCGCGGCGCTCGCGGCGTCGCCGGAGGATCGACACAAGGCGGCGCACCAAACCATCACGCGCTGGTCGACTCGCGCGGGCGCCACACCCTTCGCCTTTTACGTCGAGCTGCTCGGTCGCGACGGCGGCCGCTTCGCGATGGAAGCGCGGCTCGGGCCGGAGGCGCATGACGCGATCGACGAGTTCCTGCGTCTCGCGCTCGAGCACGAGGCGGCGAGCGCGCCGTCGCTGACCAGCTTCCTCGCCGACGTCGAGGCGCTCGAATCCTCGATCAAGCGGGACATGGAGGGCCGCGGCGCGTCCGTGCGCGTGATGACGGTGCATGCGGCGAAGGGGCTCGAGGCAAAGATCGTCTTCCTGCCCGACACATGCGCGATCCCGACCGCACGGCTCGACCCGCCCGTCTTCGATCTCGCCGAGGACGGCGACGCACCTCTGCTCGTCTGGTCGCCGCGCTCCGGCGACGATCCCGCGCTCGTCGCCGAGGCGCGCAAGCGCCAGCGCACGGCGACCATGCGCGAGTACCGCCGGCTTCTCTATGTCGCGATGACCCGCGCCGAGGAGCGCCTCTATCTCGCGGGCTTCTACAACATCAACAAGCCGCCGGACGATTGCTGGAGCGCGATGATCGAGACCGTATTCGGCGAGGCCGAGACGGTGCCGGCGTTCTGGGACGAGGCGGTGACGGTGCAACGTATCCGCCAACCCGGCAGCGTCGCGGCCGGCGCCGCGCCGCGGGCGCTGCACGAGCAGGGGCGTTTTCCCACCCCGCCGCCGTGGCTGCGGCTGCCCGTCGCGGCGCCGATGACGCAAGCGCCGCCCCAGCGGGCGACGCGCGTGGCGTCCGCGCCGACGCCGGAGCGGCGCCAGGCGCTGGCCCGCGGCGAGGCGCTGCACCTGCTGCTGCAAGCCTTGCCTGCACATTTCCCCGCCGAGCGCTCGGCGGCCGCAGACGCGTTTCTCGCCGCGCGGCCGGGCCTCGTGCCGGAGGCGGACCGCGGTGCTCTTATCGCTGAGGCGCTCGCCGTGCTGGCCCTGCCCGAGCTGGCGCTGCTGTTCGGCCCCGGCGCACGGGCCGAGGTCGCTGTGCTCGGCCGAGTCGTAGAGGCGGACGGCTCCGCGACCGAGGTTTCGGGCAAGGTCGACCGCCTGGTCGTTACCCCGGAGGCGGTCCTCGTCGCCGACTTCAAGAGCGGGCCGGCGCACGCCGCAATCCCCGCCGACTACCGCCGCCAGATGGCGCTCTATCGCAGCGTGCTGGCGCCCCTGTGGCCGACCAAGCCGCTGCGCCTTCTGCTCGTCTGGACGAGCGTGCCGAAGGTGGTCGAGCTGGACCCTCTACCGGCTGCCGGAAGTTGACGCCGGACGCCCTTTCGGAGGATATCTCCGTACGAGGACCGTCTCGCATCGGGCCTCATCGAGGAATGCACCCGTAGCTCAGCTGGATAGAGCGCTGCCCTCCGAAGGCAGAGGTCACAGGTTCGACTCCTGTCGGGTGCGCCAGCCGTTCCAACGACTTGGGCGTGCGGCTACGATGCCGCGACCATGGTCTCCATCTCCGGTCTGTTTTGCACGGGAATTGCTCGGTGCGGGTCGAGCCTCCCGAACGGGCAGTCGCGCGAGCCGGGGCCTCGACGATATAACCGGCCTGTCGCAGAGACGGCATGGCCGGCGACACGACGCGAGCGACACAACGGGAGTCATCGAATGCTGAAGACGAACATCGCTGCGGTGGCGCTGGTGGCGGCAAGCGTGGGGGCCGCGCAGGCGGACGTGAAGGTCGCCGTCGTCGGGCCGATCACCGGCCAGAACGCCATCTTCTACGAGCAGATGAAGCACGGTGCCGAGGACGCGGCCGAGGTGATCAACAAGGCCGGCGGCATCAACGGACAGAAGCTCGTGCTCGATCTGGAGGACGATGCCTGCGATCCGAAACAGGCTGTGGCCGCCGCCAACAAGGTGGTCAGCAACGGCGACGTCGGCGTGATCGGCCATTTCTGCTCGAGCTCGTCGATCCCGGCCTCCGACATCTACGTCGACGCCGGCATCCCGATGATCAGCCCCGGCTCGACCAATCCCAAGCTCACCGACCGCGGCCAGCCCACGATCTTCCGCACCTGCGGCCGCGACGACAAGCAATCCGCCATCGCGGCGGCCGGCATCCTGAAGATGGACCCGAACGGCAAGTACGCCGTGGTCGACGACCGCACGACCTACGGCAAGGGCCTCGCCGACGGCGTCCGCGACGCGCTGAAGGCCAAGGGCCACCCCGAGACGGTCGACGACAGCGTCACGCAGGGCACCAAGGACTTCTCGACCATCATCTCGCGCCTCAAGGCGGCCGGCGTGACGTTCGTCTTCTACGGCGGCTATTACCCGGAAGCCGGCCTCTTCGTCCGCCAGGCGAAGGACCAGGGTTTTGACGCCAAGTTCATGAGCGGCGACGCCCTGGCCTCCGCCGAGTTCGGCAACCTCGCCGGGCCGGCGTCGGACGGCGTCTACATGACGTTCTCGCCCGACGCGCGAAAGGATCCCGCGGCCGCGGCGGCCGTGACGAAGTTCCGCGACGAGAAATACGAGCCGGAAGGCTACACGCTCTACACCTACGCGGCCCTGCAGGCCTATGCGGAGGCGGCGAACGACGCCAAGTCGACCGACGGCGCGAAGGTCTCGGCCGCGCTGCACAAGGATGAATTCAAGACGGTGATCGGCAACATCCGCTTCGACGGAAAGGGTGATCCGAACGCCGAGCCCTACGTCATCTATCTCTGGAAGGGCGGTAAATACGATCAGATGAAGTAAGCGGCGCTCCGTGGCTTATTTCATCCAGCAGACCATCAACGGTCTGACGCTCGGCTCGATCTACGGGCTCGTCGCGCTCGGCTACACGATGGTCTACGGCATCATCGGCATGATCAACTTCGCCCATGGTGAAGTCTACATGGTGGGCGCCTTCATCTCGATCATGGCGTTCACGGCATTGGGGCTGCTCGGGATCACCTGGGCGCCCCTTGCGATCCTCGTGGCGCTCGTAACCTGCGTCCTGTTCACCTCGGCGCTGGGCTGGTCGATCGAGCGTCTGGCCTACCGGCCGCTGCGCGGCTCGCCGCGCCTCGCGCCGCTCATCTCGGCGATCGGCGTCTCCATCTTCCTGCAGAACTACGTGCAGCTCTGGCAGGGCGCGGGTCTGCGCGCCCTGCAGCCGGTTCTCAGCGGCGACATCGTGGTGATGAAGCAGAACGGCTTCCAGGTTCACCTCTCCACGATCCAGATCGTCGTGATGGCGGTGAGCGCCGCGCTGATGTTCCTTCTGACCTTCGTCGTCCAATCCACGCCGCTCGGCCGCGCGCAGCGCGCCTGCGAGCAGGACATGGGCATGGCCGCCATGCTCGGCATCGACGTCGACCGGACGATCTCGCTGACCTTCGTGATGGGCGCCGCGCTTGCCGCGGGCGCCGGGCTGACCGAGACGCTGTACTACGGCTCGGTCGACTTCTTCATCGGCTTCCTCGCCGGGGTGAAGGCATTCACGGCCGCCGTGCTCGGCGGCATCGGGTCGATTCCCGGCGCGATGCTGGGCGGCCTGCTGATCGGCCTCGTCGAGGCCTATTGGGGCGGCTACGTCTCCGGCGCCTACAAGGATGTCAGCGTCTTCGCCGTGCTGATCCTGCTGCTCATCGTCCGACCCGCCGGCCTGCTTGGCCGGCCGCACCTCCAGAAGGTCTGACGGCGGCATGGGAGTCTTGGAGAAGGCCCGAGGCGCGCTTCCGGCTTCGGCGAGCAACGCGATCTTCGCCGGCGTCGCGGCACTCATCCTCGCGATCCCCTTTGTCGGCGTGCGCCTCGACACCGACGAGGGCGCCAACACCCTAACGTTCCATCCCCTCGCCATCGCCATCAGCGTCGCCGCGGTCGTCCTCGTACGCCTGCTGATGGACGCCTTTTCATCGGAATGGGCGACCAGCCTGAAGAGTTCTGCCTCGCGGCCGTTCCCCGTGCTCGCGGGCCGGCCGGAAGCACGACGCAATATCCGACGCATCGTCGGGCTGCTCGCCCTGCTCTTCGCGCTGGCGTTTCCCTTCACGGCGCTGGCGAGCCGCTACACACTCGACCTCGGCGCGACGTTTCTCACCTACGTGATGCTCGGCTGGGGCCTCGACATCGTGGTCGGCCTCGCGGGTCTGCTCGATCTCGGCTACGTCGCCTTCTACGCCGCCGGCGCCTACACGTTCGGCATTCTGGCGACGACCTACGGCATCAGCTTCTGGGCAGCACTGCCGCTCTCGGGGCTCGTCGCCGGCACGTTCGGCATCCTGCTCGGCTTCCCCGTCCTGCGCCTGAAGGGCGACTACCTCGCGATCGTGACGCTGGGCTTCGGCGAGATCATCCGCATCGTCATCATCAACTGGTACCAGCTGACCGGCGGTCCGAACGGCATCACCCAGATCCCGCGGCCGAGCTTCTTCGGCATTCCCTTCGCGCGCGTCCCGCAAGAGGGCGGCACGACCTTCGCGAATCTCTTCGGGATCGCCTACTCGCCCCTGCATCGCGTCGCCTGGCTCTACTTCGTGATCCTCGCCATGACGCTGGCGACGCTCGCCTTCACGTCGCGCCTGCGCCAGCTGCCGATCGGTCGCGCCTGGGAGGCGCTGCGCGAAGACGAAATCGCCTGCACCGCCGTCGGTCTCAACCCGACGATCATCAAGCTCACCGCCTTCGCGACGGGCGCGACCCTCGGCGGCTTTGCCGGCTGCTTTTTCGCCACGCACCAGGGCTTCATCTCGCCGGAGAGCTTCACCTTCACCGAGAGCGCGCTCGTCCTCGCCATCGTCGTGCTCGGCGGCGGTGGCCGCTTCGGCATCGCCGCCGCGGCCGCCGTCCTCGTCGGCGCGCCGGAGCTCGGGCGCGACTTCGCGCAATACCGCATGCTCGTGTTCGGCGCGCTCATGGTGCTCGTCATGGTGTGGCGGCCGGGCGGCTTCACTGCCGGCCGCGCGCCGTCCATCCGCGCCCCGGTCAAGCCCCTGCCGACCCCGCTGCCGTCCGGGTCGTCCGCTTGAGCGACGCCGAGCCCGCGCGCGTCGCGCTGAGCGCACGCGGCCTCACCATGCGGTTCGGCGGCCTGACCGCCGTGTCGAGCCTCGACCTCGTTGCCGAGATGGGGAAGGTCACGTCGCTGATCGGCCCCAACGGCGCCGGCAAGACCACCGCCTTCAACTGCATCACCGGCTTCTACAAGCCGACCGCCGGCGAGATCGTGCTCCAGGAGGGCGACGCGGCGCCCCGGCGCATCGACACGCTGCCCGGCCATCGCGTCGTCACCGATGCGAAGGTGGTGCGGACCTTCCAGACCACGCGCCTGTTCGCCGGCATGACGGTGCTCGAAAACCTCCTGGTCGCCCAGCATCGGTCGATGAGTCGCGGGGGGCTGCTCCAGATTCAGGGGCTGTTCGGCCTGCCCGCCTATCGGCGCGCGGAGCAGGCCGCCGTCGAGAAGGCGATGTTCTGGCTGGAGCGGCTGGGCCTCGCCGCCCGCGCCGACGATTACGCCGGCGAGCTGCCCTACGGCCTGCAGCGGCGGCTCGAGATTGCGCGGGCGATGTGCCTCGATCCGCGCTTCCTCTGCCTCGACGAGCCGGCGGCCGGCCTCAACCCGCGTGAATCGACGTTGCTCGAATCCGACCTGCGCCGCCTCGCCCGGGAGGAGGGCATCGGCGTCCTCCTCATCGAGCACGACATGAGCGTCGTCATGGGCGTGTCCGACCATGTCGTGGTCCTCGACCGCGGCAAGAAGATCGCCGAAGGCGCGCCCGAAGCCGTCCGCGGCGACCGCAACGTGATCGCTGCCTATCTCGGCGAGCCGGCCGACGGCACCCGGGTTCGGACCCCGCCGGTTCGCACGACCTCAGCGACCGGTGAGACGAGCAGCGCGGTGCCGATGCTGGAATGCCGCAAGCTGAACTCGGGCTACGGCAAGGTCGCCGTGCTGCACGACGTCGACCTGCATGTCGCCGAAGGCGAGATCGTTGCGCTATTGGGTTCGAACGGCGCCGGCAAATCGACCCTGCTGCGCACCCTGTTCGGCATGCCGCGCGCCACGGGCGGCGACATCCTGCTGGGCGGCCAACCGATCGGGCGGCTGCGACCGCACGAGGTCGCCCGGCTCGGGGTCGCGCATGTCCCGGAAGGGCGGCGCATCATGCCGCAGATGACGGTGCGCGAGAACCTCAAGACGGGCAGCCAGCTCGGCAGCGGCGCCGAGTTCGACGCCGACCTGCAAAAGGTGCTCGATCTCTTCCCCCGCCTCGCCGAACGCCTCAGCCAGCGCGCCGGCACGATGTCGGGCGGCGAGCAGCAGATGCTCGCCATCGGCCGCGCGATGATGCAGCGCCCGAAGCTGCTGCTGCTCGACGAGCCCTCGCTCGGCCTGGCACCGCTGGTGATCCGCCTGATCTTCGACGCGATCTGCACGCTCAACGAGCGCGAAGGCCTCACCGTCCTGCTGGTCGAGCAGAACGTCGCCCAGGCCCTCGCCATCGCCGACCGCGGCTACGTCCTGCAGACCGGCCGCGTCGTCTCCCAAGGCTCGGCCCAGATGCTCGGCGAGCGGCTCGAGGTGCCCGACGCCTATCTGTGATTGTGCTGAATGTTGGCTGGGGTGGGAGGATCCTAAGCCGTTGCCTCGACACCGTGTTCTTAGAAGAGCGATCTCAATCAAAATCTCCCGCTAAGCCCACTCTGTAGCAGGCTTCTGGGCAGCGTCCAAACTCGCCATGTGCGCGTTTGAGATGGCCGCTTTCTATGGCCGGGCACCGCGACCCAGGCGAGGTTCTCAGTCCCACGGTTTGCGCTGTTCACCACGCAAGGATGGTGCGGGCACTTGGTGCTTGCTGTTTTCGCGAGCAGCTTAAGAAGGCGCTGTCGGCGCCAGGTTTTTGAAGATTGCCGCCGCCTTCGAAAGCGCCCGGGCACGTGCCCATCGTCGACCGAAAGACCAAGGTGTTAAGGGCCGCCAGACCGGCGCAGAGTTGCGCATCGTGGCAACGGGCAGCGTGCTCCTCCCATACGAGCGTATATGGCCCGACAGCAATCTGCGCGCGCGGTTTGGTCTCGCCGCCCAGCGATTTTGTGAAGGCCAAGGTCGGGTCCGGCCGCAACAGTTCGTCCAGCGAAGTTGTCCGCGAAGCCCTTTCATGGAACGGGTCGAGCAGCAGACCGCCGAGAAACTCGCCTATTTGGGAAGGCCTGGCAGGAGGGGATCGATATCGGCGATCCTCAGGAACTGGATTTCTTGAAGCGCTGAAAGCCGCCGGGCGAGCCAGCCGGGCAGCCTCGAAAGATTAAGCAAGTGGGATAGCTAAAGGTTTTCCGCTGCTGCGTGCCGCGATCTGCTCGAACTGTGGGTTAACATCGCGCTCGACAATCCCCTGCAGCAGACCGCGTGATCGATCGAATCAGGTGGCCTGCGCCAACCATCGCGATTATCCGCGGCTTGGGCGGGCACGCGCCGAATCGGCGAGGGCGCCCGCGCCCTGATCGTCGACCACTGGCTGGCGCTCTACGTAGGCGTTCAGGTCGTCCAGGTGGTCGATGGCGCCCGTGACCTCGAGCACCTGCCCTTAGAACCGGAAACGGAGAATCAGATCGCGATCTTTTGCACGTCGTCCAGCAGATGACGGCCCCGTCCTCCAGTGAAGGACGCAAGTACGATAAGCTCGCCAAAACGCGTTCGGCCGGCATATTTGCATGCGTAGCGCTGGGGAGTTTCACAGAATTCAATCGACTCTGTTTTACGTGGGCTTGCTCTTGGTCTGAAGGCCGAGAATACCTACGATCTGCCCCAAGAGGTTCATGGCTCATCATACCCTTGATAAAGGACATTATTAGCGAAAGCGGAAGCCCTTACAATCCGGTGCTGTGTGGCAATCCCGTTACAGCCAAATTCGCACGCTTGGCCATACGTTAGGCCATACGTTTCTGACTGGTTATTGCATGAGCTGGGGGGCTTGCATGCAGATTATCAAAATATTGAACGTTGCCACGAAGAGCGCCACCCGGCTGGTGACCCTCTTCATATTGCTTGCCTGTTCAGGTTGCGGCATTCGAACACCAACAATACAAGAGCCTGGTGCTGGAGCTAACGATTATACTATCGCCGTTAATTCAGTGGTCGGGCAGATAAGCTGTGAAGTGGGTCAGGCTCTGAGGGTCCTTTATTACTCCGATTTTGGAAAAAATCAACATAAGCTGACATTCCTGAAGACTTGGGGCGCCCAATTTACTTTTCTATTAACCGTTGATGAAAAGAGCGCCCTCAATCCGGGATTAGCCTTAGTCACGCCCCTTCAAACCGCCACAACAACGTTTGCCGGAGGAGCGACTGTTGCATCGATGCAATCCTTTATGTTCGGTTTTGGGGGAACCGCGTCCACCGAAGCGACGCGAATAGATACCCAGCAAAGGTTCTACCCGCTAACGGACTTTTTGCTCAAGCGACCCAGATACGACAACGGCAGGACTGATCGTTCTTGTCTTTCGAAGGTGGGTGAAACTGGGCTTCTCTTTGTACAAAGTGACACGGGCTTTCGGGATGATCTCCGAGCTTTTGTTGCCCCGCTGTATAGCCTTACAGCCGACCAGCCTGCCAAAGGCCAACCGGGTACTGTAGTAGGGATGTCTCATAATCTAAAGTTCGAGATAGTTACCAGTGGAAACGTGACGCCCACTTGGAAATTGGTCCGTGTATCTACGACATCAAACCCTCTGTTTAGCGTCAGCCGCGATCGTCAACAGCAAGTGATTATCACGCTTGGCCCCATACAGAGTACCCCTGGAACCAATCAGAAATCTCTAGCTCCTGCAGCTCAGAATTCACAGAATGTACAAGAACTCGCCGCAGCGATACGATCTCTAAACAATCCAAACTATTGAGGAGCTGGAAATGGCTAGAATAAAGGGAATACCGCGTCGCGTGTCTGGCGCTAAAAGAATCGGCCAACGTGTAAACGTGGAAGACATAGACGACGCCAAAGTTTTATTTACTCTCGCGTCATACGGAGCCAAACATGGCGATATTGGTAAGGTATTGCCAGGCAGTTCTGCAAAGACGCAGATAGTGTGTTACTTCGACGAAGGCACGGGTGGATATACGGATTGCCATGAGGTCCCTGTTGATAAATAGTTCTGGTGCGTGATTGCTATCCAATTGATGCAGTAGCCTTTAGATAACAGCTTTACGTCACCGCATAACGACCCAAAAACAAGTCACCGATCGCCTTGTGTGCCCGCATGGTGAGCCAGAGTCGCCGGCAATGCTCGTGGCGATCATGCTGCAGATGGCAGCGCTGACAAAGCGCCGCCAAGTTGCGCAGGCGACTGATGCTGGGATCGTGGTCGAGATGCGCGGTTGCCGGGTAGACGTGCGTGGTGCGCGTGTCGCCGGCCGGGGAGGGCAGGGCGCCTTTGACAAAGTGTCCTCGCCCGTCACGCCAGGCGCCCTGGCTCTTAATTCCACCATCGGCCGTCGCCGAGATGGCAGACCAACTGCCCGTGCGGCCGTGCGCAATGCTCACAGCGCCCTTTGGCGCGCTCTAAGCGGATCACGGCCGACTCGGGTAAAGACAGCGATGCTGCGGACGGATCGGCATCAGGGCTTCCCTCCGCATGCCCGCGCTTGCGGGAAATTATAGAACGCCGTCCGGCCGATCCCGAGCCGCTTGGCGATGTCCGCCACGCTGATTGTCCCGGCCTGCAGCATGGCGCGGCCGGCCTCGATGTCGGCCTCCGAGAACTTTTTCGGCCGGCCGCCCTTGCGTCCCCGCGCGAGGGCGGCTTCCAGGCACTCCATGGTACTCGCGGTTCAGTTCGAGGAAGTACTCAGCCATCGCTCCGTGCATCTGCAGGGCGAACCGGCCATGCGCTGTCAAATGCTCGGTAAGGCTTTCGAAATGCACCTCGTCGCGCCGGAGTGCGGCGATCGTCCGCATCATCTCGACGAGAGCGCGGCTAAGGCGGTCGAGGTTCCAAAACACCAGCACGTCTTTCGCCCCGAGCAATGCGACGGCGTCCTTAAACGCCGGCCGTACCGGGCCGGCCTTGCCAGACTTCATTCTCCTCAAAGATACGCTCGCAACCGGCCTTGGTAAGGGCGTCGCGCTGCAGGTCAAGGTTTTGATCCTGGGTCGAGACGCGCGCGTAGCCGATCCTCCTGCCCACAAATCTCCATCAATACGTTTTGTGGACAATAGACATATGAACATGTTTTCCGAAGATAAAAAGGGCGCCCTTAACAGCGTCGGGGTTTGCCTTCGCTCTGCTCCATCGGGTCGCCTGCCGCTACTAAAAGAACGTTGACAAAACCAACTGTTCGCGAGTGTTGTACGATGCCGGCGCAGGACGCCCAGAGAGAGGACTTTCGGCTTGCTGACGCCGATCCAAGACGATGGCAATGCTTCGCTCTGTGGCATTTCAAATAGTTTTGTCGGCTTTGACGAGACTTGCGGCATTCGCATGCAATCAGACTGAGGTAAGGGCTAACCTGCCCAGCGTACAAGCCGCTTAACGAACAAACGACAGCCCGTGTGCTTAACGAAGGTACTCAAATGTCCACGATCGAGATCGAACATCTTTCATCAAGTACAAAAACCTCCACTGTGTACGCCTCAGAAATGGAGCAGTTTATAAGGAGGAGCGCACCTGGAGCACGCGTGTCTCTCAAAAAGATCGATGACTCTACATTAGATTTAGGGTCTATTGTTTCTATCGTTGTCGGCTCGGCGTCCCTTAGCGCAATCGGCAAGGGGATCGAGGCGTGGCTCGCCAAAAGGCACGACTCAAAGATCACCATAAAGAAAGATGGGGACGTGATTGCTGAGAATGTCAGCTCCGAAGATGCCGTTGCGCTTGCAAAAATGTTTAAGAATTAGTTTGAGCCTGACGTGCTAGAGGGAGTATTTGATGTAGGCCGGACAATTGCTATTGTATTGGGAGCGCATACTTGGCCAAACACAAATCTAGTCGAAAGAAAGTCTTCCTTCGGCTTTCTCGCCCAAGACCGGCCTGTTCTACGTGCCGACCAACCACGTCTGCATGGACTACGAGCCCTTCAAGGTGAGCTACACCCCTGGTCAGCCCTACGTCGGCGCGACCCTCTCGATGTACCCGGCGCCTGGTGGCACCAACATGGGTAACTTCATCGCGTGGGACGCCACCAAGGGTAAGATCGTCTGGTCGGATCCCGAGCAGTTCTCGGCCTGGGGCGGTGCCCTGGCGACCGCGGGCGACGTGGTCTTCTACGGGACCCTCGAAGGCTACCTGAAGGCGATCGACGCCAAGACGGGCAAGCTGCTCTACAAGTTCAAGACGCCGTCGGGCATCATCGGCAACGTGATGACCTACGAGCACAAGGGCAAGCAGTACGTCGCGGTCTACTCGGGCGTCGGTGGTTGGGCCGGTATCGGTCTCGCCGCTGGCCTGACCGACCCGAACGCCGGTCTCGGCGCTGTCGGTGGCTATGCCGCCCTCAACAACTACACCGCGCTCGGCGGCACCCTGACGGTTTGGTCCCTCCCGTCAGAGTAATAGACGTCCGTACATGATAATAGATGGCCCGACAGTGCGTATCACTGTCGGGCTTTCGCGCGTTTTATTGACGATATAAAAACAAAAAGGTACACTAAACTGTTGACAGGGGGCGCTAACGTCCCTATTTTTTGTTTGTCCTCTTAAGTTCAGGTGGAAGGGCTTCCTCCAGGGCAAAAGGGACATCTTGAGCCCGCTCAGCCTTTCGGTTGAGCGGGTCTTTTTCTGCCCAGTTTTAGATGAGGTCCGCGGCCCCCGGAGAGCTCGTGCAGCGAGTGTGACGCTGTCCTGATCCCGCAGCTCTTGGTTTTGCTACGGCTTGCGTTCCAAGCGCCGGCGAACTCGTTCCCTGGTCCGCCGGCGCTCTTGCATTTCGGCGGTGATCTCTTCGGCCCGTTCGGTTAGGGGGCGTTCTCGCGTTTCAGTGCCGACCTCTTCGGCCGGCTCGGCTCGTTGTTGCTCGCAACACAGGTCGCGGCGGCACCGAGTCTGCCTGCACAGATCACCGGTCTCGGGACACCTGAAATTTCGGGGAAGGCTTTGCGACGGTACAAGCGGGATCCGTGTCGGGACGGTTGTTAGGCCTTCGCCGCGAGACCCTTCGGGCCGTAGTGCAACACTTCGATCTCCTCGAGCGTCACCAGTCCGATATCCGGCATGCCCTCAAGCTCCTGCAAAAACGCACGAAGCTTTTCGTCATCGTCGACGAGCTCGATGACGAGCGGCAGGTTCCCCGACAAATCCAGAATGCTCGCGCGCTGAACGCTCCCGCTTTCGCCAAAGCCGATGACCGCACGCAGGACGGTCGCTCCGGCGAGCGGGACCTTGCGGGCGCGCTCGACGATCTCGGTGAAGACAGGCGAGCCGTCGGCCTTGGCACGTTCGTCGGTATAAATGCGCATCATGGAGGCCTTGCGGTCGGCATGCATCATCAGGCTCCCTTGATCTGGTTGATTGCGGCGCCGGCGGCAGAACCGAGCCATACACCGATGAGGCAGAACAGAACCGATGCCGCGACATTGAGCGTGGCGCGCGTCATGTCACCGTCTCGCGCCAGCGCGAGCGTCTGGAGGCTGAACGACGAGAAGGTGGTGTAGCCGCCGCAGATCCCAACCATGAAGAACTGACGGAAGTCCGGTGGAACGACGACGCGGCCGTCGGGACCGGTGAGCATCGCAAAGAAGCCGATGATGAAGCACCCGCTCACATTGACGACGAAGGTACCCCAGGGAAACACCTCGTTGACCTGGCGGGCAATGAAAGCGGATCCTGCGTAGCGCAGGACCGAACCGATCGCGCCGCCAACCGCGACATAGAGATACGTGATCATCGAGCTAAGATTCCTTTCGAAGGGCGGCGCGCGTCTTGCCGACGCACCTCGGGTAGCGTGCCAACGCTGGCCTCAACGGCGCGATCGGCGATTCCAGAGTTCGAGCAAGAAGTGTGACACGGCAAGGCCGGCCAAGGTGAGCACGAGCTGCAGTGACGGGCCAATCGCAAGGCAACAGAAGATGGCCGTCACGACGATCAAGAGGATCGTCCCTATGAAAGACGGTTCGTTCACCAACGCCTTGATGTCGGTGAAGAGGCTCCTCTTGACTCGGGCCATGATGCACCCTCTCAATCTCCGGCCCGCGCGAACCTCGCTGCGGCATCGGACGCCAAAACGTAGTTGTTGCGCAAAGCGTCAGGGCCACCGGCATTAAATCGCGCCACCCAGGCGCGAAGCGCCTGCAAAGTCACCCCGCCGAGGTCGGCTGCTTCGGTGCGCGATGCGCCGTCGTAAATTGCGGCGATCGCCATCAGCCGTCGCCTGATCGCGTAGCCGCGTGTGGTCCCGGCGAGCAGCCGAAGCTTTTCGCCGTCGAAGTCGGGCCGCAAGGGAAGTCCCGGTGTCGGCATCGCATGATCCCACCTGGGCCACCGTCACCTTCAAGACATAGCTCCGCCCTGACAGCCCAAGCGGGCTGTCGACAATCACAGCGTTGACCGCTTCCACCGACGACACGGCCTCTCGCTGGATCGGCCCACGAGCAGGGGCGAGCCTGGAGAACGGCGCGGGGACAGAACTAATCGACGGCTATGGTGCGGAGTTTGTCGTCTGGTACACGGGCGCCTCTCGTTTTCGAGCGTGCGCTTCCGGTCCGGGATACGTGAAGTCTCGCGACAGCCCCTACCCGGCCCTGAAGAGCCTGGTAGGAGTCATCAGCCTTGCGGCGGTTATGGGAGACTCCATTCCCTGGGAGGGAAGATAGGCTCGACGAAAGGCGCCCGTCAACGACTTAAAACGGTCAACCCGCGCCGGCTTGCGCAGCGAGTTCAACGGTCCGCTGCTATGGTCAGCGAGCGTGAGCGTCCGCTGGACTTGCGGAGCTGACCGGGGCGGCATCCAAGCATCACCCGAGCCCATATTCGAGGGCACCTCGCTTGAAGTAAACGCAATCAATTTGCGTCGTTCGTCGCATCGGCAGGATCCAGCGGCCTCCGGGCTTGCTTTCGATGGAGACCGAACAAAGATACAGCGTCTCAGGCGAGACGATTGAAGCGAGATGAGCAAGATTTTTGAGGTCCATCGGCACGCGAACGCCAAGGATCGCTACTTCGTAAACGCCCAGTCTGACGCAGAAGCGATCGAGAAGGTGACGCTTCGGCTCGCTGATCTTGAGGGCGTTGAGGCCTGGACGGCTGTCCAGGCCAAGCCTTCATTTGAGTTCCATCCGGGCGACGTCGTTGACGGGTCGGGCAAGCCCGTCAAGAGCGTCGACCTTTAAACTGAGTCTGACGGTCGCGATCAGCGGAGGCACGCATGGACCGTTCTGTCGACGCGTTTCGGGATTTCTCTTCGGCATCCCATCCCCGGCACATCACGGACAAGGTCGTTCTGGTGGTCGCTCGATCTCAAGTCGACGCTGTCGCGATCGCGCGCCAGACGTGTCCAGTGCCGTGCTCCGCTCAGATCCTGCAGCATGGACCGGATGTCTTACGCGAGGCCCGCGAGCGAGGGCTCGAAATCGGCGACTTTCTCGAATTGTAATCGCGCTAACGCTCGTCGCCGCGGCAAATGTAGCTCGCGCCCACCTACCTGCGTTTATCTGACGGTGTCGGCGCGGCTGTGCCGTCTTCGAACGATCCCCAAGGTGTCAAGGTCGTAGATGAAAGCTTCGGCTGACGCGATTTCCAATGTCTCTACCTCCTCATGTGACATGCCCTCGAGTGCCATGACGAGGGCACGCAAGCTGTTGGCGTGGCCGACGACGAGGAGGCTCCTGCCTTTCACGAGTTCCGGCAGCATCGCCCCAGCGTAAAACCGGGACAGGCGCGAGCGAACATCCTTGAGACTTTCGCCGCAGGGCGGCCGCTCTGCATAACCGCGACGCCACGCACGGACGTGCTCGGCACCAAATCGCGCAACAGCGGCTTTCTCGTCGAGCCCAGTGAGGTCGCCATAATCGCGTTCGTTGAGCGCCGGCGATGAGACGATCGGTAGGCTCGGCGCGGACAACGCGCGGAGTAGGATCTCCGTGCTTTCTCGCGCTCGTTTGAGCATCGACGTGAAGGCAAGGTCGAACACGATGCCCAATCTCGCAAGGCGGCGACCGCTCTCTTCGGCTTCCGCCCGGCCTCGGAACGTCAAGCCGACGTCAACGAGGCCGGTGAAGAGACCCTGCTGATTCCACAGACTCTCGCCGTGGCGTACGAGCGCCAGAACACTTCCCGTCGCCGCACCGCCTTCCGTCGCCGTCGTGTCCATGCTTATCCGCTCTAGCCGCTTTGCGCTTCATGTCGGGCGCAATGAGGCGTGGCCGCGTTCGCCTGATGGCTACGTCGCGCGACGTGTCATCCTGAAGCATGCGCTTACCTCCGCGGAACGATTGAGAAGTCGCACGTGGCGCGCTGAGAGGCTACATGCAGCTGCAAGCCACTCCTAATGAGCACGACAATAAGGAGAGGCATCTTTCCGGTCTCTGCGGAGACCTGAGGTCTGCACATGATCGGCCGGGTGATCACTGCCGCGTTGGTCTTGCTGCTTGGTTGCATCAACGCACTTGCGTGCTCTGGTAAAGTGCTTCTCAGCGACGCTGGTGGTGAGGGCAAAGACCACGTCTCCATCAAACTGGGGCAGAAGCTAAGCGGCCTCGACCACCTCCTTCGTGATCCAAAGACCGGCGACATCGTCGTCTGCAACAAAAAGCACTGCTACCCTGCATTCGGGCTCGACCAGGATCAACGCCCGCAAGAAATCATTCGGCTCGAAGGCTGCAAAATCGCCGATGCCTCGTCCTACGAGGATGGGCTAGAGCGGCACAAGATCGAGGACATTGAAAGTGAAGACGCGCCTCGCGGCGACAGCGTTCGGCGACGGGGCCATCTTCACAAATGATCAAACAAAAGCCCGCCGAGCTGTGCTCGACGGATCATGGCAGCATAATCGATGAGAAACTACGCGGCCTTCCTCGTAGGCTTCTTCTTCGCAGCCCGGGCGTCCGCCGACTTCTGTCCCAGACCCGCCCGCTTCGCCAGCCCGGAGCGGACATTCGAATAGCCGGGCGCCACCATCGGGTAATCGACAGGCAGGCCCCACTTTTTGCGATACGCCTCGGGCGTGAGATTGAAGGCAGTCGACAGATGACGCTTTAGCGACTTGAACTTCTTCCCGTCCTCGAGGCAGATGATGTAGTCGTTCGTCACCGACTTCTTGACGGGCACCGCAGGCTCTTTCGGCGGCTCGACGGCGGGTACAACGGTGCCGCTCGCCAGCTTCGCGAGGCTAGAATGGGTCTGCGCGATCAAAGCAGGCAGCTCGGACGCTGGTAGAGCGTTCTTGACGACGTAGGCCGATACAATGTCAGCGGCCATCGCAAGGAGCGTCGTGTTCGGCTCAGTCTGTTCGGAGGAAGTTTCGATAGATATTAATACTCACTGGGTTGGGCGGATCATTCGCTCCGGCCAATGTGGAATGGATACTTTCGAAATCAAGACATCACAGCGAACTTCCAGACAGTGCGGCAGCTGTTGGCCTTACAACGCCGATCTATCGATAAGGAAATTGCACACGCCGACCGCCCGACGCGCATCAGCGTCTATAGAGCGTTCAAAGTCGACAGTGCCCGCAACCACGATGATTTCACATCCCTAGCGTTCGGGTTGAACGCCTGGAAGGAGCGCCCCCGCAAGGGACGCTCCTCGCCTGCCTTGTTCAGTAGAAGAAGCGGCGACGGAAGAACGGGCGACCGTAGCCATACCCGTAGCCGAAGCGGCGATAGCCTAGGCCGTAGCCGAAGCGGCGGAAGCCGTATCCGCCACGCCATCCGTAGCCACCACGCCACCAAACCTTGTCGATCTTGGCGGTCGTGCCGGGAGTGGCGGCAGCATCCGTCTCCACAGAAGTAGCGACCGTCACGGGGGCGCTGGTCTGCGCTGTGAGGCCATTAGCGGGGGCAGCACTGGCGGCAACGGGCGCAGCCATCACGAGCGCCCCGAGCAGTCCGAGCATCTTGAGTTTCAAGGTAACCTCCTAACTAAGCGATCCCGGCCACGGCGACCGGTGCACGCGGCTATCTATGTGGGATTATTTCCCACGCAAGGCATTCGGGTGATGGCGCACGAGGATGTGAAAGATCGTCGACCGCTGACGGGAGCAGAGATCTAAGCTGTATGTTGATAGCCAACGTCGTCATCCCCTGATCCAGACAACCTTCAGGCTGCTACTTATCCCATCGTTGATTGGCCATTTGCGGCGGCCGGTAATGCGCGACGAGGAGAACGGCCGGGAAGGCAGATGGAGGCTGGCTTCGGAACGCAGGACGGCGCCATCTCTGAGGAGCGGCTGCATGGCGCATGGGCAGATTGACGTAGCGGACCTGCCCGGGACTTGGCGCCGTTCGCTTCTACAGGACGATCTCGGGCGGCAGGATCGCACGACGGACGTGACCTGGGTGCAGGGTCCGAGCGCATTCGGCGATCTGCGGCAGCCCGCGTCGCTGGACGCCGTCCGGGCGACCTGTCTTCGCCACCTCACGCCCGGCGACGCGGCGCTGCTAGCGCAGCAGGAAGGCTTTGGTGGGATCCTTATCCGGCAGGCCGACCACTTCGAGTGGGTGCGCGCCATCGACTATCAGCCGAAGGGCCGCCGGCCTGATCGGGGCACTCTGACTTGGCAGGGCGATACGCTCGTGGAGGCGGGTTTCGATGTCGCCTATATCGAGCATTGGCATCGCGACTCTGGACGAGCCATCCGCGCGAGCGCCGTGCATCTCAAGAATGTCACGACCGGTTCGCTGGCTTGTTCGTCTGCGCGGACGATCGTTTCGCCTTCCTCAAGGACCGCGCAATCCCGCTCGCCGCAGCAGCGCATCTGTCGCAACTCGTGCGAGAGGCGCCCTCCCTCGAAGCGATGCAGAGCCTTGTGGACTGCGAAATCTCGATAGGGTCCACTGACAGCTGGCGGATCGAGCGATCAACGCTTCCCTGGCGTGTCGGAGCTGCGCTCGCACCGCGGCGCACCGCGAAGCACCTCTTGACCGAGGATGTCGGGCCTTCCGGCCAAGTCCAGCCGCAAGCTTGGACAATCCTCGAGAATGAGAGTTGAGGACACGCCGCGGACGCTCGCGTGGCATGTCCCTCGCTTCATCATTCGCCAGCGCATATCGCGTTAGAGGTTCGTCCCGATGATGCGCTCGCATTCCATTACCGCAACGCTCGCTGCCATCGTCGTGGGTTTTGGCGTATCCGGTCCCGCTCAAGCTGCTTCGAAGCTGACGATCGGCTACAGCGACTGGCCTGGCTATCTCATCTGGCAGATCGCCATCGACAAAGGGTGGTTCAAGGACGCTGGAGTCGACGTCAGCTTCCAATGGTTCGATTATTCTGCGGGGATGGATGCTTTCTCTGCAGGGAAGCTCGATGCCGCGAACGTGACGAACGGCGACGCGCTCGTAATGGGCGGCAATGGCGCTAAGAGCGTCATGATTATCCCGATCGACTATTCGAGCGGCAACGACATGGTGATCGGCAAGCCGGGCGTGAAGAGCCTGAAGGAGCTCAAAGGCAAGAAGGTCGGCGTCGAAGTCGGCCTCGTCGACGATCTTCTGCTCGATCACGGCCTCAAGAGCGTGGGCTTAAGCGAGAAGGACGTGACGCTGGTCAACACCAAGACCAACGACACGCCGCAGGTCCTCGCGTCGGGCGAGGTCGCCGCAATCGCGGACTGGCAGCCGGCGTCCGGGCAGGCGATGAGCGCGGCTCCAGGTGCTCGCCCGATCTACACGTCTGCGGACGCGCCCGGTCTCATCTACGACGTACTGGCGGTCAATCCGCAGAGCTTTGCGACGCACCGGCCCGATTGGGCGAAGGTCGCCCAAATCTGGTATCGCAGCGTCGATTACTCGAAGGATCCGAAAACCGAAGCCGACGCGTTGAAGATCATGGCGGCGCGCGACAATCTCACCCCCGAAGCGCTCAAGCCGCTTTGGAAAGGGACTCACGTCCTGACGCTCCCGGAAGCCAAGAAGGTGATGGATAAGCAGCCCGGCCTCGGCTCGCTGTACGGCTCGACCAAGAATGCCGACGGCTTCAATCTCTCAAAGACCATCTACAAGACGCCGCAGTCGATCGACGGCTACATCGACCCGACGATCGTCTCCGCGCATAGGCAATAGCGGATCGCCCGAACGCGATGCGCGTCTTGCGGCCATACCCTCATATCTTCGGCTTCTACGACGGTCGCACGGATCGGCCGCGCCTGCACGCCACCGAAAATTGGTACGACGACGGTGCGCTCGAACTCGGCATCTGCTCCTACGCAATCGTCGATGGTGACGAGGCGATCGTCTACGACACGCACGCCTCGATCGACCATGCGCGCTTCGTGCGCCGAAGGCTGGAGGCCGAAGGGGTCCGCCGCATGACTGTGGTGCTGAGCCATTGGCACGCGGATCACGTCGCGGGCAACGCCGTCTTCGAAGATTGCGAGATCATCGCGAACGTCCTGACGCGCGACGCGCTGGCAGCTCATCGCGGCGAGCTCGAGAACGAGCTGCCGCCGATCCGCCCCTTGATCATGCCGACGCGCACCTTCGAGCAAAGCCTCCGCCTGAAGATGGGTCGCATAGACATCGAGCTTCGCCATCTCGACATTCACAGCTCCGATGGGACTGTCGTCCTTCTCCCGGCCGAAGACATCCTTCTGGCCGGCGACACTCTGGAAGACCCGATCACCTATGTTGTAGAGCCCGAGAGGCTCGCGGAGCATCTGCGCGATCTTGCGCGCCTGCAGGACTGGCCGATCGACCGTATCCTTCCAAACCATGGATCGCCAGACCTCATCGCCGCGGGCGGCTACGATCGTCGCATCATCGCCGCCACCATCGAATACATTGAAACTCTTCTGACTCCGTACCCAACCGACAGCACCGATAAGTCCCTGTTCGAGCTTCTGTCTGGCCCGTTCGAGGCTAGGGCGATTTTCTATCATCATGCCTACGAACGCGTACATTTACGAAACATGCAAAAGGTAAGATCGTCCGCAGGCTGATCGACCCGATCGTCAGACCTCTGAAAGCCTTGGTGCACGGCACGCGTGAAGCGCATCGTCTGGATCCGCTCTTCCATCGAGCCACGTGGCCAAGTGCGACCCGACCTTTCTCGCTCATGGCAAACATCGTGCTAAATAGCAGGGTCTTGCCGTCAAGTACTGAGGACATCACCAAGGTGGCGTGTCTCTTCGTTCGCGGCTTGGCTCAACCAAAAAATAACGATTAGAAACGACTGGTTTCCGATCGTTGCTCAACGCGTTGCCTGCCTACTACGCGCCAATCTGAGGCGCTCATGCCCCAAAAGCTGACGTTCCTCTCGCGGCGAGCCTAGCTGAAGAGTCCGGCAAGACCTGAGTAGAGCCCGAGCAGTACCGTGATAGCCATGAAAACGGCTGTGACGACAGCAGGTGTGCCCTGCAGGCGAAGTTCGAGGTCAGCACCGATTGGCCATCGCGTGCCGGATTAGGGACCTGTCGCCATCTGGCTTCAAATTGCACATCGCAGATACCATTCACCTGCCGGACGAATTCGATCTCCTCGTCCCCGTCATCCCAGGGACGGATCAGCGAAACCTTGTGAGGATTGTCTGGCGCCGCGCTGACGAGATCGGCGGGGAGTTCACTACGCAGCTGGCGCAATAGGAAAGACCGGAGAGGCCGCCCTTTTGGCTTCGTCGCCGTATTCAGACAAACTTCATATCGCACGCCGCACGCGGAACATACGGCATGTTTCCCGGCCGGAGTTTTCTACGCCGCCCTATAGGGCCACGAAGCCAAGATCCCTGGTCCCGTCTACGAGCGCCACAGCGGTCAGACGCTCCAAGGTTTGCAGCCGCGCCCATCCATGCCTTCGTAGTTGGATCGAACGCCGGCGGCGGCGCCCGCGCGGGGATCGATACCGCGGAAACGCGACGCATTACGCGAGTGCCACCTTTCGGCAAACGGCTGCCCCAACAACCCTCTTGCGTACCGGTCGCCGGATCGATGTGCATCGGGTCAGGCTAAACCCACGGCGGACACGCGTTCGAAGACGACGTCAACGTCAGCGAATGCGCAGACCAACAAACTAAAATTGAAATGAGCTCGCGCGTTACCTCTGTGACCACCGCAAATGGGCGTGGTTGACGCCCATCAAGAACGCACCTGCTCATTGCGATGTCAGCCTCGGGATAGCACTTAGCCGTTGGCTTGTAGTGACACGCTGCCACCGCCGTCGCGAGACCGCCCCCCATTCGAGGATTTTCTGCGTATGATCATTGCCGCACTTCCACGATCCCCGTCGTCGCGGACGCCGGTTTCGTTGTCGGAGCTGAAAGACTTCGGGTCCAATCCCGGATGTCTGCGGGCAAAATTTCATGTCCCGGATGGTTTGGGCGCCGGTACGCCGCTCGTCGTCGCGCTGCATGGCAGTCAGCAGTCGGCGGACGACTACGCCAATGGGGCGGGGTGGTCGCACTTCGCCGATC
Source organism: Beijerinckiaceae bacterium (assembly GCA_965277735.1). Taxonomy (GTDB): domain Bacteria; phylum Pseudomonadota; class Alphaproteobacteria; order Rhizobiales; family Beijerinckiaceae; genus RH-AL1. The sequence continues at coordinate 439,311 of CBDIDO010000001.1, read as the reverse complement.
AGCACGGCTTCGCGCTTCTGCTGCCCGAACAAAGGCGCTCAAATAACCCGTTGTTGAGCTTCAATTGGTTTGGCGAACGCGACAATCGTCGGTCTCACGGCGAAGCACTTTCGATCCGCGAAATGATCGCAACGCTCGTCGACCTGCATGGCCTGGATGCGAACAACGTGTTCATCACCGGCCTGTCGGCCGGGGGCGCCATGGCGGTGGTGATGATGGCAACTTACCCGGAGGTGTTCTCAGGAGGGGCGGTCATCGCGGGCCTGCCCTACGGGTGCGCCAACGGCGCCTTTCAGGCGATCGACCGGATGCACGGCCTCGGTGGTCGAACGGAAGCTTCGATGGAGGCGATGATCAGAGGCGCGTCAGCGTACGACGGGCCGTGGCCGACCTTGTCGCTGTGGCATGGCAGCGCCGATCAGACTGTGAGCGTCGACAACGTCGAGGCCATCCTAGGTCAATGGCGCGCGCTGCATGGCCTGTCATTCGAACCGACAACGAACGACCTCGTCGACGGCTATCCACGGCGGGTCTGGAACGGATCCGACGGGCGTGAGCTAGTCGAGGCCTTCAGCATCACAGGCATGGGCCACGGGACCCCAATTGAAACGATCGGCGAGGATGGCGCCGGCGTCCGCGGCGCCTTCATGCTCGACGCGCACATATCCTCAACCCGTCATATCGCTCGCTTCTGGGGATTGGCGCCGTTCACGCCGCTTCCCAAATCGCTGGCGGCGGAGGGGTTGCAGGCAGCCGACGGTAGCGGTGATGGCCACTTCGAGAAGCAAGCCCCAGAGCAGCGCCCGCAGCCAACTTCGGGCTATCGGCGCGACGCGAGGTCGGCGGTGGTGCACGACCTTACGCGGCGCCGTGCTGCAACGGGCGCGCCGGTCTCGCCTCGCTGCGGGATCCCGCTTCATGGGGGCATACAGTTCCAGATGGACTTGGCGGCTTGGATGATGGTCGCGTCAGTGCGATGGTGGTGGGCGGCCCCAAAAATCGCCTCTCTTGTCTTGGCGCAAAAACCGAAACAAGGGGTAGCGATGGCGTCGGTGCAGTAGCTTTGATCGTGTGCAATTGCCAAAGACCGCGCGTCCGGCGCACTCGCGAACGTGACCCACAACGCGTCACGCGCGAGGCGCAGATAACGCGTTCCCATTACCCGACGGCGGCGGCGAGGACCGCCGATTTCGTGATCCACGCCTTCGGCATCGGCTTTGCACTGTTCGGTGGCGGCATCTTACTGGTGCTTCTGCCAGCCGCGGAGCGTTTGAGGCCATTACCATTTATACCGTCGGCATGGTGTTGATGATGTCCTTCTCGATGGCCTACAACTTTGCAAAGGGACGCCATAAACCGCTACTACGCCGGCTAGACCACGCCGGAATATTTCTGATGATCGCCGGTTCTTACACGCCGTTCACCACCCTAGTCTTGAGCGGCGCCTGGGCGTGGAGCATGACAATAGCAATCTGGACGATCGCCGGCTTCGGAATCATCGCTAAGCTCTTCTCGTTCGAGCTACGCGAAGCGATCTGGGTCATGATCTACCTGGCAATGGGTTGGATCGTCGTGGTGGCCGCCAGCCCGATCTTGAAAGACTTGGCAGCTCCGGCTGTCATACTGCTGGTGGTTGGCGGCCTGGTGTACACGTTCGGAACGATTTTCCACGTCAAGGAGCATCTTCGGTATTCTCGACCAATCTGGCATGGCCATGTCGTCGCCGGCGCCAGCGTACATTGGGCGGCGGTGCTCATCGGCATTGTGCTACCGGCGCTACGATGAACCGCAGCGCACAAGCGGACGTCGCGACCTTTGTGATCTGCTTTGAGGACAACGCTTGGCTGGTCCAGGCGCATTGGGTCGACGGTAGGATCGGGCCCACGATCACCTTTAAAAACGAGTCGGAGGCGCGGATGTGGATCACTCGCGACGCGCCTGCTTGGGCTCGCCGTTTCGTCTCGATTGAAAATGGCTTGCTCGAGCCTGTTCGACGGAACCGCGAACATGCTGGAGACTGACCGTCATGCGGCCTGCGAGCGCGCGTTGCAAAGCCCATTCCCGCAATAATGCGGCCAACTGGACGTTTGGCAGCTGGGCGATGGTCTCGGCAGGATTAACTTGGGGGTCGCGCATCTCCACTCGCGCTGCCATCGCGCGAGCCACCCCTTTTTGCGCGAGGCTGTTTATCGGTCCGCACGACCCCCCCCCGCACGAGTCAGAGTGCCAATCGCGAGGCGGAACGCATCCGGCGATCATCGGCGTCTGGCTGACACAACCCAGGAAGCGTCTTGTCTGAATCGCTAACAGGACTGCATCTTTGTGGAGTTCGAACATTTGCCGACGACCTTGGCGAGATCCCGCAGCGCAGCAGGCATTCGCCCTGTGTGAAAGAGCGCGTCGTCGGTGTCGCATTGATCGGGGTCGGATCGCTTCCGAACGCTACGGGCCGGCGCTCTGAATCTGCGAGGCAGCTAGAGCGTCCGGCGCTCGCTACCGGCAATTCATGGCACACCGTCACCGCCGCCTGAGCGACGCTCCGCTTCGATCTTTTGGGTGAGAAGCACGCGTGCGTTCTCGTAGAAGAAGTCGATAAGCATTGCGTGCTTCTTGATCTGGGCTTCCTGACAAGGAGAGAAGTCGATCCGGTGCTCAACGCGCCAGCTTTCGTCCCATGTGCGACGGTAGTCAACGACACATTGATCCTGATCGACACGCGCCTCGTAGCCCCTCAAACAATCGTCATAAGCCTCTCTTGTCGTCTGTTTGAGACCTCGGAGATAGGTGTCGACGTCGGCTTGCGTTCCCTGGTGCGCCAGCGAGGGTGTCGCAGAGAAAATCGCGATACCGACGACGACAGGTCGAATATGACGCATGGGCTGAACTCGCTAAGCCGCCTTTTTTGGACGCGTACGTTTCTTAGTGGGTCCCTCGACGACCTTGGCCGACGGCTTTACCGCCTCAAGGGCAGGGCGGACGTTGCCGAGGCCGGCGGCCTTAGCAAGCTCCGAACGGGTCGCGGAGTAGCCCGGCGCTACCATCGGATAATCCGGCGGCAGACCCCACTTGGTGCGGTAGGCGGCCGGCGTAAGATCGTATGACGTCGACAGGTGCCGCTTCAGCGACTTGAATTTCTTCCCGTCCTCGAAACAGATGATGTAGTCGTTGGTGACGGACTTCTTGATTGATACCGGTGGCTCTTTCGGCGCCTCGACCGGCGTCTCCGTCAAGCCTGCAGCGGCCTTTCTCAAGGAGGCGTGCACGGAATGGATCAAAACAGGCAGCTCGCCTGCTTGGATTGAGTTATTGCTGACGTAGGCGGCGACGATATCCGCAGCGAGCGCCATATGCTCTTCATGCATTGAAGGTTTCATCAAATATTCATTCGGCCTACACTGGTCCGTATTGGCAGAAAAAGCTAGTGGGTGCCGCGCGGCTTTAGCGCTGTTTCACTGAGCCATTCCTTCGACTTTCCGTCTTGCGGCTTGCCGACGCCGAGTTCGGCCAACGCCGACGGCAGCGTTGAGACGAAAAAGCCTGACGCGGCCTAAGCTCGGGGTGTGCTATTTCCTTGTGATGTGTCGTTGCCATTCTTCAAATCCGCACCGGCGAACGGGCTCGTTGTCGTCAGCGGAGCGCCGGCAAGACGTTAAGGGCCGTAAGCCAGATGGTGGTCGACACCGACAAGCGCCGGCTGATCCTCGAGCCTCAAGCGGCTCATGTGCAGGCCGCAAACAGCGCAGCGCCATGCTGCGCTGGTTGCGCCGCTCGTTCACCTTCCCAAGGCCTTCGCTACGAGCAGCTATGCCGGCGGGCCCGCGACAGCGATCTCCATCGACGTCGAGATAGTCAGGAAGCCGAAGGATCAGGTGGCTTCGCCGTCCATTCGCGGCGCTGGGTCGTCGCGCCGCTTCTTCTTCCGGATACGCCGCACGCCGCAACAGGCGCCCGTGGAAATCCCGAGGCTACACACGCATCGGCGAAAGCCTTCCTCCCGCAGCTTCCATCATGATCTTGGTCGGCGCATTGCGAGATCACCGCTTTATCGAGACGGTCTCTCAGGGTTGGCCCGAGCCGCCCGCGGCGCCGTAGACCTGCCCAGTTGCGAAGCTTCCCTGATTGTCGGCGAGTTGTACGTAGATGCCGCCGAGTTCGCCCGGCTGTCCCGGTCGCCCCAAGGGTGTTTGGCTGCCGAAATGCTTCAGCTTCTCTTGCGACGCGCCGCCCGAGACCTGCAACGGCGTCCAGATCGGCCCGGGCGCGACGCCGTTCACGCGGATGCCTTTGGGCCCAAGCTGCTTAGCGAGGGATTTTACGAAATTCATCGTGGCCGCTTTGGTCTGGGCGTAATCGTACAGATCGGGCGTCGGATCGTAAGCTTGCTCGGACGTGGTCGCGATGATGCAGGCACCTTTCGGCATGTGCGGCAGCGCTGCCTTGATGATCCAGAACGGCGCGTAGATGTTCGTCTTCATCGTCCAATCGAACTGCTCCGTCGAGATGTCGAGGATCGACGCGTGCGCCTGTTGGCGACCGGCATTGCTAACGAGAATATCGAGACCACCAAGCTCCTGGACGGCACGAGCGACGAGTTGTGTGCAGAACGCCTCGTCGCGCAAGTCGCCCGGGATAGCGATGGCGTTGCAACCATCCGCCTTCAAAAGGGCGATCACCTCACGCGCGTCCTCCTCTTCGGCTGGCAGGTAGTTGATGGCAACGTCCGCACCTTCGCGCGCAAAGGCGATCGCGGCGGCACGGCCCATGCCGGAATCGCCGCCGGTAACGAGCGCCTTGCGCCCAGCGAGGCGTCCGGAGCCTTTGTAGCTCGTCTCGCCATGATCGGGTTTCGGATCCATCTTGCTGGCGAGACCAGGCCAAGGCTGGCTTTGACCCTTGAAGGGCGGCTTCGGATATCTGGTCGTCGGATCCTCGAGAGCCTGTGGTGCACGCGGTGCATCGGATGCGAACGCCGATCCGGACGTCGTCGCCGCGGCAAGGCCAAGCCCAGCTCCTCCCATCAATCGACGGCGCGAGACGTCGCTTTCGCGTTCGTGTTCCATGCTTTTGCTCCAAAAGGATTGGTCGTGCGTCCATGCCGACGACCCGTAATCCCGCGGGACGTACGGGGTTCAAGCGCTTAAAGAGCGCAGCCGACACACCGGCTGATCTGATTAGTTAGCAGTCCAAGAAGCGCCTCTAACCAGCGCCGTGAACGACTATCGATTCCGGCACAATTTTGCATAGCCACTATTGCGTATTGCATACGTCTTCGGGCTTTCAGCACTGCGACAATTTCGCCGTAGAGATCACGCGCCTTATTTAGGAACCTTAATTAGGAGGCCGCCTTTGCCGATATTAACAGCCGAAGGAGTTCGCTATGGGATCGCAATGGATTATCGGAGCGCTTGCGTTTGTTACGCTCGGTTTAGTGTTCGCTTTCGCAATCTATCATTTTGGATCTTCACTCAGAGATCCACGAAATCGCAGTGCGACTGCAAATGTTGCCCGAGGAGGTAAGGGTGCAAGCACGCAGGTGGCAGAGGATGCACCAGCCGGTTCTTATCACGATCGGCCGCTAAAGCAGCGCCTCGACGACTCGGCCATCTCGAACCATCCGTACAATCCTGATCCGGCGAAGCGCGGGATAAATTAACAAGCTGCGGGTGCAGGGGACTGTTGGCGGCCGAGATGTCGCAGGTAGGTGCCCGCCTGCCAAGGACGCCAGCGCTTTCGGCCTGCTGATTGGAGACGAGCCAACATCGCGCACCCCAAAATTGGCGACCGATACGTTCGAAGGTGGAAGGAGGCAACCGCTGAAGCGTGGCCCAAGTCTAGGGAGGAATGTACCTATAGGGTGGCATCGCCAATTGAGGCCGGGCAGTTCAAACAAGACATCTGACGAGGTTCGTCTTTTTACTTGGATTCTATTATGCCTCTCCCGGTCGTTCTAGATATTCGATTCACTTGTTAAGGCGCTGGATAAAGAGCCGAAGCCGGTCTTCTTCCTCTTTTTGCAACGTAACGTCGATGAATGAAGCGAAATATTGCGCGACGATGCCGTGCGCGTTGCGAACCGGAGCGATATTGAGGGTGACCCAGAGAGAGCGACCATCCTTCAGCTGATAGCGAACCAATGATTCGAGGTCTCGCCCTCCTTCAAAGGCGGTTTGGATTTGGGTCAGCATCTCAGGGTCAGTGCTGCGCCCTAGCAAAGCAAAGAAGCTCTGCCCCATGGCCTCATGCTCCTCGTACCCGGTCAGGTCGAGAAACGCCTGATTGACGAAGATAATGGGGTAGCCGGACGGCTTGGCGCTGGTAAACATCATCGGCATCCGCGTGACCTCGGCGGCTGTCACGAACGGACCCAGAGCATCTCTGAAGCCGCTGATTTCGGCTTCGGCGAGCTTTTGTGTTTCTGACTTCTTAATATCGTGTAGCATTGCAGTTGCTCCTCATCGATCCTAACCTGCTCTTGTCCCACAGTGAAAACTAGCGCGGCGGCCTACAGATTTGATGCAACATCGCAAATCTCATATTCACTTTTGCATAGTTTCCACTGCGAAGGCTCCGTCGCTGTTGGAAAATGGTTTCTGGATACACGACCGCCATGCTTGACTGAGACGACCTGCGCTATTTCCTCGCCATCCACCAGCACGGCAACCTTTCAGCGGCGGCGCGGGGACCTTGGCGTTGCCCAATCTACCGTCGGACGCAGGTTGGCTGCGCTCGAAGCCAGCCTCGGCGTTCGCCTGCTTGATCGAACGCCCGACGGTTATGTCCTGACCGTTGCAGGCCGTGACGTGCGCGAGAGCGGGCGGTCCGACTGGAACGGGAGGCGCAAGCCCTCCAACGTGCGGTCGGTGGCCGTGACACGCGAGACTCAGGACTGGTCCGCGTCACATGCGCAGAAGCGATTGCGGCGCATATTCTTGCCCCCAGCTTCGCCACCTTGCACGACGAACACGGTGATATCCTTGTCGAGCTGATCCCTCATCCAAGAGAGCTCAGCTTGTCGGCGCGCGAAGCCGAACTGTCGGTACGGCTCACCCAGCCGACTGAGCACGATCTCGTCATCCGACGCATTGGCAGCATCGCTTCAGTCTTTATTCCAGCTCGACCTACCTGCAACGGCACGGCAAGCCTAACGCCGAAGAGGGCTGCGTGGACCACCGTCTCGTACGCCAGCTCAACGACCTCGAGGACGGTCCTTAATTCGGCTGGCTGGCAGATCTCACCTCACAGGCCAAGGTCGTGTTTCAGACGGGCAGCAAGTCGAATATGCCGGGCGTCCCCTTCCGGCGCCAAGCCCTACCGTAGATTTCGGCGAACTGCCTAGAGGCGCGATCGTTTCGTCTGGTGTCGTGAAGGAGGTCCATCGTTGGTTGGATCTCAATCGCTTTGCGCTACGCCGATGCGGCACCCTTCAAGGTTCCTCGCAAAACGGCGCCGGCATGGCCGGCTCCAGCGAAGGATGATCCCACGGACACGCAAAGCGAGCTCTGCCTCTCAGTGCGATGTTGTGATTTGGCAACAACGGATCGGTCTACCCGGTCGCGGCTTATGAGCTCGGTACAAACAGGGGCTACATGATGCTTAAGACAAAGAGGTTTGCGTTTGCGGCCGCGCTGATACTCGGCGCGGCGCTGTCGACTGGACCGGTGCTGCTGCCGGCGGTGGCGGTCATGGGGGCGGTGGCGGAGGCGGTCACGCCGGGGGCCACGTTGGTGGGTTTGGCGGCGGCCGCATAGGTGGGGCAGGGACCGGCAGTGATCGCGTCTTCAACGGTCGAAGCGTCGGAATCAATCGTGGCGGCTATGGTCGCGGCTTCTATCGTAGCGGCCGGGGCTACGGCTATGGCTGCCACCTTGACCCAGGCGGATCAGGGTCTCTGCCCCTACTACAACGGCTACTGAGCCTCGAAAGCGTGGCGCCGCTCCGCTCAGGGGCGGCGCACATCGTCATGTCGGCCCGGAACTTCTCATCCAGCGGACCCTGGTCGAAAGTGAAGGTGGGCTCATTGGCGTTTCCGCGATCATCAACGATGAGATCCAACGAAGATGACACGGTGACGGCTTACGAAAGGGCAAGCCAGCGCAAGCAGGCGCAGCCGCGCTCGCAAGCCTTTTTTGAAAAGGGCACTGGCGGACGAGCAACGCCATAGAGGATGGATGGCCGACTATCGCTGATGGTGCTTTGCAAGACTGGAGCCGGCGGCTCGTGATGCCGCTCCAGTGCCTTAGCTAGCGCTCCGCTATGCGCCGCCGTTCTTGGCCGAGATCACGACCGTGAAGATCGGGGTTTGCGAGCCGTCCACCACCTCGATACAGACCTCGCCCCCATCCCAAAGGGCCGAACAATCCAGCCTGAGCGTGTCGGCCGCAAAGACAAGCGCCTCGTATCTAGCGTCATCCAAGCCTGGCAGTTCAAGACCTTCCGCATCCGGGTCTCGCGTACCGTTGACGCGATTGAAGAAGTAGCGCGGCACATGTCTCTCCCCGTTTGGGAAGCACACGAAACTCCCAGCGCCGCTCAACGCCGGCGACCATCCCCTAAAGATACGCCTTGCCCACAAGCTATGCAAAGACGCAAATTGCTTTATGCAATTTCGCTGAGTGCCTGGCGGCTCGATTAGAACTCCCGCCGGTCCTACCAGCGTCCTCCGTCTCTTCGATGGTATGGTCCGGTATGCTTGATTGGGATGACCTGCGTTATTTCTTGGCGATCGTACGGCACGGCAATCTGTCGGCTGCGGCGCGAGAACTCGGCGTCGCGCAATCCACTGTCGGACGCCGGCTCGCGTCACTCGAGACGAGCCTTGGTGTCCGCGTGCTGGATCGGACGCCCGATGGATATGTCCTTACGCTGGCTGGTCATGACGTGCGCGAACGAGCACGGCGACTGGAGCATGAGGCACAAGGCCTGGAGCGGGCAGTCGGCGGCCTCGACACGCGGTCCGCCGGGATTGTACGTATCACCTGCGCCGAGGCGATCGCGGCACAAGTCCTCGCCCCGAGCTTCGCGGCTCTGCACCATGATCATCCCGACATCCTCGTCGAGTTAATCCCTCATCCCAGAGAAATCAGCCTGTCGATGCGCGAGGCCGAATTGTCGGTCCGGGTCACCCAGCCGACCCAGCACGATCTTGTCATCCGGCGCGTCGGCAGTGTCGCCTTTGGCCTCTATGCCAGTACGACGTACTTGAAGCAGCATGGCGATCTCGATTTCGAAGCTGGGTGTCCCGACCATCATCTGATCCGCCAGCTCAACGACCTCGAGCACGGCCCGCAATTCGGGTGGCTTGCCGACCTGACCTCGCGCGCGAAGGTGGTGTTCCAGACAAGCAGTCACGAGGCGGCCGTTCTGGCCGCGACCCAAGGGAGCGGCCTGGCCTGCCTGGCCCGGTTCCGCGCGGATCAGCAGAGAGGCCTTGTTCGGCTGCCGCCGCCGACAGAGCCGCCGAGCGCCGGCATTTGGCTGACCGTCCATAAGGACAATCGGCACACGGCGCGAATCAAAACTGTCATGACGCATATCGTCGACACAATCAGGTTGCTACGCGACGAACTAATGCCGGAAGGTGCCGCGGAAACCGACCCGCTCGCGGACGTTTCGACCTAGTCTGGCCGTGATCGACCGATCGACGAGGGTCTTGCCCTCTTCCAAGATGGGGCATGAAGGCAGCACGACCAATCGAGGCTGCCCGTCGCCTAAATGGCTTACCCCTAGCCTGCGAAAGCCGATATGATGGGCGGCAATGCTCAAAACATTTTGCGTCCCATGATCTGGGACGGAGGTGGAAAAACTTCTCGGCGGAGCTTTCTACGCTACCGACCCCACGCGAAAGACGCAGAAAGTCGACTGAGTATCGTCCACGAATTGAGACCTGCGCCCCGCGAGAAGACTCGCGAAGCTTGCGTGGAAAGGAGGCCAGACGACGCCTGAGCCTCCTTACTGCTGATCACATACCGCCGCCGCTGCTCATCGGCTTCTTCATGCTGTGGTGCATGCTGTGATGATGCATCATCTTTGATTTCTTCATCATCGACGATTTGCTTTTCATGCCGCCCATCGATCCTTTTGACATGGAATCGCCTCCCATAGCGCCGTTTTCCATCTGCGCAAAAGTTACCGTCGGCAACGCAGCGACCGCGATGGCCGTGGTTGCGACGATCGTGAATGCCTTTAGCATAAGTTTCTCCTCAACGAGTGTTCGAGACCAGGCAAATCGATGAACTTGAGAAAAGTGCCGAAACAATATTCTTTTCGCGGACGAAACCAACACCGCAGCTGCAACGTGTCTCGCAGTCAGCCATCAACAAGCATCTAATTTTGAATAGTCGTTATGCGTAGCTGGCGAAACCTCCCGCAATGCAAAATGCAGAAGAGCAGCAAGGATCCTACTTTATTGGGACGAGTGGCTTTTTTGCACCACGCCGAAGTTCCTCTAAATTCATTCACTTGAGCAGACATCAGCTTAACGCGCTGCATTTTGCGATCCATCTCACATGGAAATTCATTGCGCTTGCGCAAACGCCATCGAAGTATCCACTCGAAGCAATGGGGGTCCGCCGTGCAACTGCCAAAACCGAAAACCAGCTCTTTGAAGGATCGACGATCCATCTTGAAGCACGCGTCTGCGGCAGCCGTATCGGCGGCGGCCTTCGGCGTGGATGTCGACGGACTGAAACTCCATCAGGCTTTCGCGCAGGCGGCAGCGGTCGATGTCGGCAGCGGCGACTTCGGCATCCTCAATTATGCTTATGCACTCGAGCAACTCGAGGCCGCCTTTTATACGCAGGTGCTGGCGACGCCCTATCGCGGCATGAGCGCGTACGAGGCGCAGGTGCTGGCCGGCATTCGCGATCACGAGATCACGCACCGCGACACCCTGGCGTTGACTTTGACGGTCTTGGCGATCCCGGCATTGACGCCGAACTTCTCGCGCGTCGATTTCAATAGCCGAGCCAGCGTTCTTGGTACGGCGAGCGCTTTTGAAGACCTCGGCGTCTCCGCCTATAACGGCGGCGGCCAGTACATCACAAACCCGCTGTTCCTCGCGGTTGCCGGCTCTATCGTGTCTGTCGAGGCGCGCCACGCGGCGCTTATACGCGACATGCTGCACCCGCACAGCTCGTCTTTCGCCGGTGACGACATCGTCAATCGATCCGGCCTCGACGTGGCACGCTTGCCTTCGCAAGTTCTTCCGATCGCGGCGCCCTACGTGGCGACGCCCCTCAGCGCCAGCCAGCTCCCGTAGGTGTCAGATGAATAACGCTCTTACGAACCAAACTGACGACGCCGGTGCGAGCCTGATCGATACGATCGAGCCGGAGATTCGGAACCGCCTTACGTCACGCCGCGGCCTGTTCGCTGAGGCAGCCGCCAGGCTCGGATCCGCCGCGACGATCCCTGCGGTTCTTGCCGTTGCCTCGACAGAAGCGCTCGGCCAGGGTCTTCCGGGATCGGTTTCCGACGTCCTCAATTTCGCCCTCACGCTCGAATATCTTGAAGCGGAATTCTACCACCGAGCGCTTACGACGCCTGGCCTCATCCCGCCGCGCTACCGAGCGGCTTTTGCCCAGATCGGCAAACATGAGGTTGAACACGTGCGCACGCTGCAGGGCGCACTCGGGGGAGCAGCGATCGCCAGCCCGAGCTTCGACTACACGGGTCGCGGCCAATATCCCGACGTCTTCTCGAACTTCGCAACCTTCGCTGCCGTGTCGAACACATTCGAGGATCTCGGCGTAGCCGCTTACAAGGGGCAGGCGCCGTTCCTGCTCGGCACGCCGACATTGACGGTGGCCCTGCGCATACATTCGGTCGAAGCACGGCATGCTGCCGAGGTTCGCCGCATTCGCGGTTTGCTCGGGTTCGACGGCGCTTTCGATGCGCCAAAGTCGAAGTTCGAAGTCCTCGCCGCTGCAGGGCCGTTCATCGCGGCATAAATAGGTTTCCACAAGGAGGATGCACAGCCGCGACGGTAGGCCTAGAAACAGTGACGGAGCCGGTGGACCAGTCCGCCCGCCACGCTTTGACCGTCGAGTGGATGGGCCGAGATAAGCGATGGTGTCAGAGCTCCGGCAAAGAAGCCGCCTTGATCTTGGCCGCGAGGGCGATTGTTATGCGGTGATGAAACCGTTGATGCTGCAGTCGTGCTGCTCGTCTCGGCTGCCAGCCCTGGGTCTGCAGCCCCTGATCGCTTCTTATGCACCGGCCGACGCTCCGTCGGCCTGCGCTACAATGGGGCAAAGGGCTGGAGGCCAAGCCTATTCGCCCCTGCAAAATACACTTTGCGGAGATTGACGCTTGAAGACCAAGACGTGAGAACACAGAAATTTGCGCCGGTCCTAAGTAAGTTTCCGACCGCGACTTGGGCGTTCTTTGAGACTGGCGTGACGCAGCCACAGCCTATAGCGGCTTGTACAGATAAGCTCAATATCGGCTTTAGATACCAAACCATCTCTGCTCCGAATACAATTCGATTTCAAATCGTACATAGCCAAGGCTTGATGCGCCAAGCCATTGAAGGCAACGCGAACCGTCCCGATGATGTCTTCATAGAAACAGGTTCTTGTAAGCCGCATTAACTAGCGCGACCAAAGCCTCGCGTCGGTCAGCTTGACAAATAAACCGGTGCCGATGCAAGCGCAACCAAAGCCCGGTTCCGGGTACATGCCTAACTTCGATAAGGGCGATCGGCAGAACAAACCTTAGAACCGTCGGCTCGCGTCAGCTCTACGAATGCGTCATCAGGGACATTCAAGCGCCTCATGATTCCTACGGCTTTCTGGTTGGCGTCGCTGTCGTCCGCAGCCTGGAGACCAACGCGCAGGATGCGTCTTTCACCTGAGCCGACCGATAGGACAAACCTGAAACTTGGAAGGCAAGCCATGGGGCAGACTCGCTGATCGCGCCAAATCGGAAAAGCTAAGATTCGCTTGGCTTACGTCGGCCCGACGCCCCCTGTCGAACGGGTGATCACCGTAAACGTCAGATCGCCATTGGCATCGCGCACCTCGACGCGCAGAGCATGCCCATCGTCAAGGTGTTCTGGTTCGTCTCGAAGGATCTCCCCGGCGAGAGTGATCGCTTGAATGCGCGCCGCGTGATCATCGCCGAGAACGCACCCTTCAGTATCGAAGTCTGCGTGACCGTTCAGGCAGTGAAAGAAATATCTGGGCATGCGACACAGATCGCCGTCGCAGCGCCCGTGTCAATTGGGATCCGCGTTCTGCCGCCGAGACCTATAGCCACCTTGTATCTCAACCAGCGCCGCCCCGCCGTCCGCGATTTCGCATAGTCGCTATCTTGCAATCACACATATGGCTTTCGCGGTAGATCGATTTGATACATTTTGGCGAAGCACAGTTTTCCTGGCGTCCTATGCACAGACTGGACGTGACAGATGCGGTCGGCCGTCGGCCGTCGGCCGCTCACGCGACGCGGAAGGTCGCCACTCAGAGGCTGATTGTTTCGCTGATGCTGCCCGGGGATCCGGCTCTGCCGTATGCTCTGACGGTTTTGCGTCAAATGGAGCAAAGCTTTGCAATGGCTGAGATGAATGACGCGTTTGCCGGCTTCAACAGCGATCAGCTCCATCCAGGATAAATGGATTGGATCACCGCGCAGGTCGGCTACGCGAGCATGACAACGAAGAACCCGACGATGCGGCCAGCGCGAGAATTTCTGCTAGCCGCGGGAAAGACCTGTCCGACAACAGCAGCCTGCACCACCCGTAAACCTGCAAGACGAGCCTGGCGCTGAAGGCGCAGCTTCGCCCGCGTGTCGCCCTGACGGCCGCAGTTGCAGTTCTGAGCGCTTTAGCTGCAGCGTCAAAGACCCGTTCACAGCCCCGTAGGAACTGACGGATTAAGGAGCAATTTACCGACCGTCGACGATAGGTCGGCGGTAGGCAAGCAAATGGAAATGATAGCGCCCACACTTATTGCCGTCGCACTCGCCGCTTTAGGCACTTCGGTCGGTCCGAGACCATGAGCGAGAAAACCGGGGTGAAGTCGGGTCTATGCGTGGGATGGACAAAGGACTTCGTCACGGAGCAGCGATCAATCATATGTTCGAATCCGGTCGAGCAAGTTTGCCGAAGAGCTTACGACCGGTCTACAGGGACCACATGAAGACCACGAGCAAACTGAAGCCACTGGCGCAGAAGGCGCATTTCAGGTGACTGGATTGACGTCAAGACCGAGGTGGCCGCCCGGCGCGGCGGCTACCGGGCGGCCGTTGCTTCCGATTACATTGGGGGGCACTCGGAAGCTTTGCACAACGTTCGTATCGACAATGTGTCCCAAGTGCTTATCCATTGCTGTCTGCAAAATAGCTTTCCTATTATGCGAAAATGAGCCGTAAAGCCTAAGCTTTGGTCGTCCTTGTTCTTTTCTGCCTGTCGTAGACCCGATCGCCTGCACCCGTCTTCGACTTTGCGCGGGGCAAGCTGCCGGACACGATCGTCGCTCAGTGCGTCATGGCCGGTGAGAGCGCGATTGCCACAACCCGATCCGAGTATACCGTCGTGAGATGCACGGGGGTCTTAAGATCAACTGGTCAACTCTGAACCCATACTCGGCATCTGCCGAATCCGCCCCCGCATGGCGGCCATCTCCGCCGCCGCTTCGTTGCTGATCAAAGCATGCGATCAAGAGCGTTTTGCCATCTTCTCGTCGATGGTTTCGCGTTTCGCTTGCTCCTCGTTCATGTGAGTTTCGATCCCGTAGGGAGCGTTCGAAACCGGATGTGCACAACGACCATCCCGCGCCCTGCTGTGCTCGGCCTCAAGCTTGCGCCGCTTCTGAGTCTTGTCTTCGCCCACTGGCTAGGCCTCCTCAAAAAGTGGGGTAAATCTTTTATCGCTGTTCCACAATGCCCATCGCGGGCTTACCGGCCACATCGAGCAATACGCCGGCCGCTAGCTCAGGAGTTGCATCAACGCTTGTGGCGCTCCAGGCGGTCGTGCCTTCGGGGCTTCGAAAACGCATAGTGACAATCTCCGCTGCGCCTCTTGGTGAGTCGGCAAGTAGGAAATAGCTGTCGCCAGATATCTGATGAGTGACGCGGTATGCTTTCATGACCAAACTTCTTCCAGACGCCTCAAATGACCGACAATGGGTTGGCCGACCTTTCCATATTAACACATGGACAATTGAGTTAAGGTGCACGGTGCCAGAAATGGGGCTTCGCAGATGCGAAGCCCCATCGACACTAACCAGGTGTTGGATAGCGGCTCAGTAGCCGTAGCCATACGGGCAAAGCCCCCGGGCAGCGCGGATCGGGCCGCAATTTCCGCCATAACCATAGCCGCCGTAAAAGCGGCCGCCACCGAAGCCACGGCCGTAGCCGTAGCCGCCATGATTGAACCCGACGCTCCGGCCCTCGCCCAAGCCA
Source organism: Beijerinckiaceae bacterium (assembly GCA_965277735.1). Classification (GTDB taxonomy): domain Bacteria; phylum Pseudomonadota; class Alphaproteobacteria; order Rhizobiales; family Beijerinckiaceae; genus RH-AL1. The sequence continues at coordinate 423,909 of CBDIDO010000001.1, read as the reverse complement.
CCGCCGCCGATCCCGCCGCGACCGCCTACAACACCGGTATGTCCGCCGCCAAATCCGCCCGCGTGGCCGCCACCGCCAAATCCGCCACCATGACCGCCACCGCCGCCACCGTGACCGCCGCCTCCCGCCGCAAGCGCGGGCGCACCTGAGAAAGCGGCAGTTGCGAGCGCTACCGCACACACGATAGTCATATTGCGTAACTTCGACATTTTGATCTCCCTGCTGTCACCTTAACAAGCAGGCAAAAAGCGAAAAGGTCCGTTCGTGTCCAAACAGTAATGGAATGTCTTTAAGTGCTCGGGCACGTGAACGGGGCGGGGCTTCGCTCAGCACATCTGCATGCCTATTTTCGAATGGCGATTAACGCTGTTGCATCGAACCGGCCGCCAAAGGCGCCGAGGCGCAGCGGAGCGATGGCTGGTTGGCCGCTCCTCCTCCAATAAATGGCCTTCTCGGCGCCGTTTGGCGATAGGATCACCAGTTTCCGGCCCATCATCAGTCGGCAGTTGATAGTCTGGTCTCCTTCGGCGACGATCGCGAGCCTAGGAGCTTAACGTCCTCGCTTGCGACAAGAGCCCAACAGGCTGCCCGCGCATCCAAGATGAATACCCACTATCGAGATAAGGAGATCGGCCGCTGTTGTTTTGAAACCAGTTTTTTCGGACGCTGCCGCCGCTGGCCGGCCTCGATCAGCTGGCGGCTCAACGCTAAGGAAAATCTTCTGTTGTCAGCAAACAAAAGCCGTCCGGCAGATACCCAGCAGTCAGCAAAGAGTTCGGTGCTCTCTGACACGGCCTATCTTGTCGAGCTTGCTGTAGCAGACACTTGCCGAAGGTTGTCCCATGGCAAAATTCTCGGCGACGCCGATCGGGCTCACGCTCTTGATGCTGTCCTCGCCGTCGTTCAATCGGGTTATGGCACCAGAATGGATGGAACCAGAGATTTATACGACATCGTCCTTGCAAGCGTTGCTGTGATGAGCTGCCAGCAAGCGACTTTATGAGATGGGCTGGCGAAAGATAGGGCCTCCGTCCCCTCGTCAGGATTGGCCAGTAACCCTGATGACCGCAATCTTAGTGGTCATGTCGGGTGTGTTCGTCGGCTCGAACCTGTCGAGAATGTTCAACAGCAATGATGCTACTGTGGGCGGTGCGTCACAATCTGTGCGGGTGCACATCGACTGTAATCGATCGCACCCACGGTCGTCGTCAGAATGCGAAGCCATTCCTAGATGACGCAGTCTGGCGCGTCGTCGGCTTCGGCCTCAAGCTGAACGTTCGCCTTAAGTGCGCGCATTGGGACGACTTCGGATCTGAGCACATTTCCAATAGCGGCTATGCGCGTTTGCGGGAGATACGCCGGCCGCGATGCTCTGACACAGTAGCGCAACAATTCGCAACCAGGACTGCGAGCTCGCCGAACGTTGCCTATCGACGATCCCGTTGCGCAATCGAGCGCACGATCAAGGATGCCCCCGCGCCGTAAACGAACGCCGCGCCCAGCAGGAAAACAGGCCGTTTTTGCACACCTATACGAAGTCTCTCCAAGGCTCCCTCGATCCCGGCGGCAGCATCGATAGCGACCGGAAACAAGCGTTGATCCACGAATCGTCTGACGGCATCGGCCGGCTTCGGTTGATCGAGCATGTAGCCGGTCTTGACCATCGGGGTCTCCGTTTTGGGTTGCGTACGTGTAGGTACAACTTGCGTCTTGTCCCGATGTTTCCTGTGCGAACCGGAGCGTAACATGGCTAAGAATATGTCTTTCAAGTCGTACACCGGTCCATCTGGCGGGTGGGGCTCGGCGCGTTCGCTCGGTGAGATTCTCGCGCGTGAAGGAGTCTTGGGCTCCGGCACCTTGACCCTCGCGCGTCAAAACAAGGTCGACGGCTTCCAGTGCGTGAGTTGCGCCTGGGTCAAGCCGGCTCAACCGTTGCCCCTCGAGTTTTGCGAGAACGGCGCGAAGGCTACGGCTTGGGAGATTACGTCCCACCGCTGCACGCCAGCGTTTTTTGCCGAGCACACCGTCCGTGAGCTTCTGGCATGGGACGATTACCATCTCGAGCAGGCGGGTCGGCTGACGCATCCGCTACGTTACGATGCTCGCTCGGACAAGTTGTTCCCGTCTCGTGGCGCAGCGCGGTCGCAGAGATCGGCCGCGAACTCAAGCGCATTGAGGACCGTAAAAGCGTCGTCTTCTATTCGTCGGGTCGTTGCTCGAACGAGGCAAGCTACCTCTACGGGCTTTTCGCGAGGGCTTATGGCAACAACAATCTGCCAGACAGCTCGAACATGTGCCACGAGACGACCTCGGTGGCGCTGCCGGAAAGCATCGGTGTTCCCGTCGGCACCGTGGCGCTCGATGATTTTGCCAAAACCGATTGCATCATGTTCTTCGGCCAGAATCCTGGCAGCAACAGCCCCCGCATTCTTCATCCGCTCCAGCATGCCAGCGAGCGCGGCGTTCCAATTATCGCCTACAACCCGCTGCGCGAACGCGGGCTCGAGCGGTTCACCAATCCACAGTCGCCTATGGAGATGTTGTCGGGTCGGGAGACCCGCATCGCCTCCCAGTACAATCAGGTGAAGGCAGGCGGCGATCTCGCGGCGTTGACCGGCATCTGCAAGGCGGTCCTGTTCTCCGACGCTGAAGCTTGCTCGGCGGGTAAGGCGTCGCTGCTCGATCACGACTTCATCGCCGAGCATGGGCATGGATTCGAGGAATTCACGACCTGGCTCGAACGGCAGCATTGGGTTGAGCTGGAGCAGCTCTCCGGTCTGCCGCGCGCCGCGATGGAGGCGACGGCCGCGATCTACGTTCGATCGAAGGCCGTGATTGCAATCTACGGCATGGGCTTGACGCAACATCGCGCCGGCGTCGAGACCGTGCAAATGCTCGTCAACCTGCTTTTGATGCGTGGCAACATCGGCCGCGGCGGCGCCGGAATTTGCCCGGTGCGCGGTCATTCCAACGTCCAAGGTCAACGGACCGTCGGCATTACGGAGAAGACGAAACTGCTGCCGCTCGACCAGCTCGAAAAGCAGTATGGATTCACGTTCCCAAAAGACGACGGCCTCAACACCGTGGAGGCTTGCGAGGCTGTCCTAGCCGGCAAAGTCGAAGCCTTCGTCATGCTCGGCGGCAACTTCGTGCGTGCGATCCCCGATCGCGGCCAGATGGAGCCCGCGTGGCGCGAGATCGGCCTAACCGTCAACATCGCCACCAAGCTGAACCGCAGCCACTTGGTCCCCGGCAAGATCAGCTACATCCTGCCCGTCATCGGCCGCATCGAGAAGGACTTGCAGGCGACTGGCTGGCAGGACACCTCGATGGAGGACAGCACCGGCTGCATTCACGGTTCTCGCGGCGTACGTTCGCCGGCCTCGCCGCATCTGGTCAGCGAGGTGCGGCTCGTGTGCGAAATGGCGAAGGCGACGCTGGAACCCAATCCGCGGCTCACGTGGGACGAGTGGCGCTCCGACTATCGCCTGATAAGGGCTTCGATTAGCCAGACCTACCCGCAGATTTTCGCCGACTATGACCAGCGCATGTGGGAGCCGGGTGGGTTCCAGCGGCCGTTGCCGGCGCGCAAACGCGACTGGAAGACCGACACCGGCAAGGCCAACTTCAAGACCCCGACGGGGCTCGTCGAGGATCTAGACATGCCCGAGGTCGGCCATGACGTCTTGCGGCTGATCACGTTGCGCTCGAACGACCAGTTCAACACGACAGTCTACGGCTACTCGGACCGGTTCAGGGGCATCGAGGGTACGCGCGACGTCCTGCTCATGAATCGTATGGACATCGACAGACTGCACCTCGCGTCCGGGGAGACCGTCACCCTTAGGACCAGCTCAAAGGACAACATCGAACGCAAGCTCGGCGGCTTGCAGGTGGTGGCCTACGACATCCCGGTGGGCTGTATCGGTGCTTATTATCCTGAAGCCAACGTCCTGCTTCCGGTCTGGCATTACGCCGAGGGAAGCAAGGTCCCGGCAGCGAAGTCGATCCCGGTGACGATCCACAAAGAAAACGACGCGGACCCAATCAGAGTCGCGGCTTCGCGCTGAGATGCAACTGGTCGCAAACGAGAGCCGCTGCAATCGACGAGTGTCGTGCTCCCGCCTACCGTAGCTGATGATCGGCTATCCTAATCTAAGTGCGAGAGACTGACCTAACGAATAGCAATATCGCTGGAGTGAACACCATCAAGGCTAGCAAACGGCCCCATCCATCGGCTCCCAAACTGGAAACGGCCAGCGAGTTGCTCTTTGCTTGCAGAACATCCGACAACGCAATGGCAATCCCGACCAGGCTTTCTCCGACGAGAAAGCCGGAGGAAAGCAGAACGCCCCGTCGGCGGAGCGCTGATCGCGTGTCGCCGTCCTCTGCGGATATTCGGCTCTCGGCCAGCCAGCCGAGAATGCCACCGAAGGCGATGGTCAGGACGACCGCGCAGGGCAGGTACATGCCGATGCCGACTGATAGCGCCGGAAGCGTGAAGCGGCGGCGACGTAGCAGCGCTTCGATCGCGACGAAGACGACACCTAGTGCGCCACCGATGAGGACCATCGTCCAATCGAGCCGGTGGTGGACGATACCGTCGGCGATCTGCGCCAGTAGGGCCGCCTGCGGCGCGGGCAACGCCGCGTGCGGATCCATGCCGGGGCGAGGAAAAGCCCCGGGGAAGCCATAGGCGTTAAACAGCAGCTGCAGCACCGGCGCCACCGTCACGGCACCGAGCGCCACGCCGATGGCAAGCGCGACCTGCTGCTTCCAGGGCGTCGCGCCGACGAGCTGGCCGGCCTTGAGATCTTGGAGGTTGTCGTTTGCGATCGACGAGGCCATGATGACCAGCGACGTGACGAAGATCGCCAGGGCGCCGATGAAGCTGGTGTCGGCGGCGCTCGCTGCCGGAAGCGCCACGAGGCCGAGGGCCGCGACCAGCATGACCGTGAGGATGCCGATCCCGGAGATCGGGCTGCTCGAGGAGCCGAGCAGCCCGGCGAGATAGCCGCAGGCGGTCGCCATCAGAAAACCGAGCAGCGCGGTGACCACGGTGAGCGCCGGCACGAGCACAAGCCATGACACCTGCGCGTGCGAGGCGACGAACGCTGCGAACAGGATGGCCAGCGGCACCATGAGGGCGCCCACCGCAAGGCCGATCCAGGCCATAGGGATGTCCTGGTCCGCGGATGACGTTTCGCCTGTGTCGCGTCGCGGTTCGCGCGCCGTCAGGATGACCCCGACGATGGGCCGGATGAGTGAGGCGACGGTCCACAAACCCGCCACTGCAATGAGGCCCGCCCCAACCAGGCGGACCTTGCTCGCCCAGACGATCTCTGCCGCGGCGCCTGGATCGCCGGTCGCCATATCGCTGGTGAGAATTGGCACCCCGATACCCCATGCGATCAAAATTCCGATGAGCAGCGCGAGGCAACACCCAAGGCGAACCAGATAGCCGATCCCGACCAGGGCGAGTGACAGGCCGCCCTCAAGCCTGAAGACGGCATGGTTGATGGCGAGTGTTCCACCGATCTGATCGGGCAGCAGCCGCAGGCCGTTGGTCAGCGCATTGCACAGGCCCGCGCCAGCTGCGCCGAGCCCGAGCCACCGCAGGCCGCCGTCGCCGCCGCTTTCATGGCCGGCGAAGAGCACCTCGGCAGCCGCGACGCCTTCGGGAAACGGCAGTTCGCTGTTGACCACCATCACGCGGCGGAGCGGCACCGAAAACGCGACGCCGAGCAGGCCGCCGATGAGGCAAAGGGCCATCGTCTGCCAAAGCGGAAACGCGCTCCAGTAATGGAGCAGGACGAGACCGGGCAGGACGAGGTTGACGTTGCAAAGCGTGCCGGCCGCGGAGGCCTGCGTCTGCACGATGTTGTTTTCCAGCGTGCCGCCGCCCCCGACAAGCTTCAAAAGCCCCATCGACATCACGGCGGCTGGGATCGAGGAGGAGAAGGTGATGCCGGTCTTGAGACCGAGATAGATGTTAGCCGATATGAAGATGACCGTGATGACCGCGCCGAGGCAGACGCCCCGCAGCGTCAGCTCCGCCTGATTGCTGCCCGGCCTTCGCACCTCAGGCCTGCAGGAGGTGGAGGCAGAAGCGCTTCCGCGGATCGATCCATTGCCGCGCGATCGCCCATCCGCTGGCAACGGCGAGCGACGAGAACTCCTCGATCGTGTATTTCCACGAAAGGTCTGTCCTGATGCTGTCGCCCGCGGCGATGTCGATCAGGCGATCGCCAAGTCCGATCTGGGTGTCAGTCAATGCGACGAGATGCGGCTCGACCCGATTCTCGAAGGTTCGCGACTCGTGCCGGAACGCGTACGGATCGACGCGGGCACCAAGTTCTCGTTGAAGCCGTGTGAGAAGGTTTTTGTGCAAGGCCGTCATCAAGGGCCCTTCGTATGCCGCCTGCAAAAGGCCGGCGTCGCGGTTGGGGTCATTGCCGATCAGCAGAAACCCCGGCGCCAGCGTCGCCCTGACCTGGGTGAGCAGCCCAGCCGCCTCCGGCGGCACCATGTTGCCGATTGACGTGCCCGGCACGTAGCCTAGGACCTGGTGTTTGCGATCGATCGGAAGCGGGGGGAGCGGTCCGGAATAGTCGGCGCAGACAGCGTGGACTTCGAGCTGCGGGTAGTCGAGCGCGATGGCGGCCGCCGATGTCTCAAGGAAGTCGCCGGAGATGTCCAACGCCACGTACCGCGCCGGTTCGTCGAGCGCCTCGAGAAGCTGCCGGATCTTGCGGCTTGCGCCGCTGCCGAACTCGACGACATTGGCGGCACGTCCGAGCCGCTCGCCGATTTCCGGGAGCGCCATGGTGGTGAGGTCGCGCTCGGCTTGGTCCTGATAATAGCCAGATGACGACGTGATCGCCTCGAAGAGGCGCGAACCTTCCTCATCCCAAAGGTATTTGCCGGGGATTGCCCGTTGCGGCGCCGTAAGCCCGGCGAGCACGTCGGCTTGGAAGGAAGGACGGTGGTCCATGGCACTCTCTCAGTTCTCGTCCATCGGCGCTTGATCAGCGGTTGGACGGCTGCCTTTGTTGGCCGCACTACAAGTGGTGACCGACGAACGCGCAAAAGGCATAGCCGTCATGAGGCGAATCACGCGCCGGGGCGTTGGGCGTTTACCCTTGCCGCGGCGGCACAGCGGAGCGCCGGAGCGCATATAAAAATGACCATCGATATCGCGAGCATCTTCAAGGCCATCGGTCCGGCGGCCTCGATCATCTTCGCGGCCTGGATCTTCATGGGCTTTCTGCAGACGCGCTACGACGCTGCAGTCGACCGTTACCGCGCCCTCATTGGTCAGTACCGCGATGGCAGCCACCATGAAGCGCGACGCGGCAATATGCGTGACTCGATCCTCGTCTACAAAAAGCGATGTGAGATCATGAACGCGGCGAGCATGATCGGGCTCGTGTCGGCTATCATCCTCGTGCTCGCCCTCATCATAGGCGAACTGGCGATCGCCTTCCCTGCGGTGGCGCTGCTGAAATTTGCGAGCATGGGTGCCACCCTTCTTGGGCTCTTTCTCGTCGTCGTCGCCACGTGTGTCGTCTTATACGAAAGCCTGATCATCCACCGGCAACTCGAGACCGAATTGCTCGATGTGCCTGATCTCGCGCACGGAATCGGCGAAGAGTCCGGCAAGATCGGCGATAAGACGCGAGCACACTAGTCCGTCTCGCACACGACTGCTGCCGAAGACAGCACGCGCACCGCCCAATGGTGCTTAGTAGCAATGCAAGATCGCGCAGGCTCGGTCCGAACTCGCCTGCGTCCAACCCATTTGCGGTTTGGACGCGAAGAGAAAAGGACCGTACCTTGTGAGTGAGTTTGATCGCTATGCCCGCCTGCCGACCGACCGAATGCGCCTGCCGCCCAACGACGCCGAACACCCGCTGACCGACAAGCTGAAAATTTGGGTGCGCGACGACGATTTCCCCTGCGTCGGAGCAAAGGCTGCTTTGTCGCAAGGTGAGATGACGACGATCGTCCTGCCGGACATTTCTCTGCCGGGCGGCGACGCTCGACTCCACGCGGCGCTTCTGGGCTTTGTTTCGCGCGCGCGATTGAAGCCGGCGCTCTTTCAAAGTTTCGCTGTCCTGTTCGAGGCGCCGGATGACCTGAGCGAGCAGGAGTTCGAGACCAGACTGTGGGAGCGGATCCAGGCCATCTCCGACCGAGACTTCCAAATCGGCCATTCGTGGGATCATCGCGTTTCTTCCAGTCCTGCTGACCCGCACTTTTCGCTGAGCTTTGCCGGAGAGGCCTTCTTCGTCGTCGGGTTGCATCCGCACGCAAGCCGCCCGGCGCGGCGATTCGATACGCCGGTGCTCATCTTCAACATGCATGCGCAGTTCGAGCGTCTGCGCGCAGAAGGCCGCTACGAACGTCTCCGCGAGACGATATTACAACGCGACGAGCGCTTGGCTGGGTCGGTCAATCCGATGCTACAGCGGTTTGGCGAAGCCTCGGAAGCGCGGCAATACAGCGGTCGTACGGTCACGCAAGACTGGCGCTGCCCGTTCAACTCGATTGGGATGTCCGCTGGACACAAAGGGGACGGCGACGTTCCGTGACCGATCTTATCGAGATTGCGCCTCGCACAGGCACCGCCTTTCTCTTGCCGCGCGGAACGCGATTGCGCGTAGTCGATCCCTGCGGCGAGCAGGTCGCCGACCTGCTCGCATTCAATCGGCATGATATCAACGAGGTCATATCCTCCGGCCGCACCCTGGATTACGCAAGCCGCCTCTTCCTGACGACGGGCGATCCGCTGTACTCAAACCGCAGCAACGTCATGTTACGTATCGTCGACGACACGGTAGGACGACACGATTTTCTGTTAACGCCGTGCTCTTGCGACACCTTTCGTATAATTTATGGGGACAAGGACCCGCATCGAGGTTGCTTCGGCAATTTTGCGGAGGCCCTTTCGCCCTACGGTATAAGCGAAGACCAAATACCGGTGGCCTTTAATTGCTTCATGAATGTGGCCATCGATGCACGCTCCGGCACTTTACGTGTTGATCCGCCCCTAAGCAAAGCAGGCGATCACATCGATTTGGTCGCAGAAATGGATCTGATCATTGGGCTAACCGCTTGTTCGGCGCTCCAGTCAAATAATAGTGCTTTTAAGTCGATAATGTATATTGTTACCCACCCAGAAGAGACGGCGCAAAAATAGACAATGACTATGACGGCTGAATATGTAGGGTTCAGCGTTACGCGAAAAAAAATATGCAGCCACTTTGCCGCACGAATTGGATGTCCACTTCCGACACAGCGTCGTGCAAATATCGGTAGTAACTATTCCGCGCCCAACCGGTAGCAACCCTCTCATCGCTTAGCCATTCACATTTCATGCAAAAACATGACAACGTGAGACCAGCGATCGGACCTTCGGCGAGACGCGCTACACAAAAAATCGCCGCCCAAAAACTGGTGGTCCTGTCGCTGCGGCGAGACGATCCAGCCGTGCCCTGCGCTCGCACGATTCTCCGCCAAATGGAGCAGAATGCTGCGATGGCTACGATGGGTGATATGTTTGATGACTTCAGCAGCGGTCGATCGGCTCCCACATGAGTCGTTTGCATCCCCTGTCATCGCCAGAGATCCGTGCGTTGGAGGCCGCGTGGGGCGTGAGTAGTCGAACTGCAACCACCTCGGAAGCTGAGCGAAAGCTCGTCGCGTTGGGTTTTTTGAGGTCGACGCCTTGGTGTGTAACCATAACTCGCGCGGGGAAGGTTCGGCTGGCAATCGAGCGCACTCTACAGCGATAGGAGACCTCACCCCTGGTGGTCCCGCGCCTGCGGGCGACCGCCGTCATTGGGGTTTGTGTCGAATGGACGCCACTATCGTAATTAGCACGCTGCCTGAGTATGCGTAAATCAAGGGGCAGGAGGAGTAGTCTCCTCTCGGCTTGCCCGCAATCGACACAATGCGCTCAAATCTGCGCGTAATTTGGCCCCACATAAGTGGGCATCTATGTGATAAATCGTAAACCTTCCTGCATCAAAGCTTTTCGAAGTTTCCCGATATTTGGAAAGCTCAAGTCGCCGCTAAACAATGAGCTTTTTCAACCAATTCGGTTTCTGACGGCATGATTAGTTGTATCACTTCACCCTTGTGCATGTCCCAATCTATACTTGGTCGCGGAAGACGAACGACAAGAAGGGCAAAAATCACACGGTCAGAACAGTAACGTATGAGGCTTAGGTCGGGGGGCCGTTAAGGCTGGTGGCATGCTACAACTGTCGCGACGGTGGAACCGCGATACTGGATGAGCGGCGCATGAAGCCAAATGCAGAAGTTAAAGGTCTTTGCTCTTTGAGCAAAGTTGCGTGACTGACAAGCAGGGCGGCCAGTCGCGTCTCCATCGAAACCAATGCTTCGTTTGCGATCTGGACAGTGCGGGGATCGGCGTAAAACCCGAGCTGCCGAATTACGAAACGTTGAAACGCCAACCGCGTCGTAGCTAAGTCGATTTGATAATTGGACAGTCGAATCTCGACGGTTTTCGTCATCGCGGCAACTCCTCCCGAGCGATGTGCGCGCGAATATCTGACGGTCGTACACATCTAAACGGCTGTTCGTGGCGTGCGTTGCTGCAAATACAGATAGTGGTTATTCAGAATGGAGCCGCTGAGCGAAATATGTTGCGACGTTGTTCATCGTCTTTCGTACAATGAGCAATGAGCTGCGACCTGCCGAGAAGCTAGGCGGCTTCGATCGCGTTCGTCGTGTGATGGGCTACCGTCACGAGCCGTCTGAAAGCGGATCACTCGCTAGCGAACCTTCTGGTGACAGCTTCTCTCGAAGCCCTCTGACGTGATCAACAACATGATCGATGACTGTCCTGATCCGTGCCGTGTCCCGATTGTCCTTGTGAACCGTCAGCCATATGCCCGCCGTCGGCGGCTCCGTTGGCGGCGACAGCCGGACCAGGTCAGGTTCGCGATCAGCGCGAAATCGAGCAAGGCACGCCAAGCCGCCGCCTTGGGAGGCGGCCATCACGGCCGCCTCGTGGCTGCTGGTCTGAAACACCACCTTCGCGCGCGAGGTGAGATCAGCGAGCCAGCCAAATTGAGGGCCGCTCTCGACGTCGTTGAGTTGGCGGATCAGATTGTGGTTTGCGCAGCCTTGGACGTCGTTCAGCGAGCCATGCTTCAGTAGGTAGCTCGGACTGGCATAAAGCCCGAAAGCGAGGCTGCCCAATCGGCGAATGACGAGATCGTGCTGGACGGGCTGTGTGATGCGAACTGACAGCTCGGCCTCGCGCATTGCCAGGCTAACCTCTCGCGGATGCGGGATCAGCTCGATGCGGATGTCAGGATGATCCTGGTGCAGGGTCGCGAAACTCGGTGCAAGGATGTGTCCGGCTATCGCTTCAGCGCAGGCGATACGAACAATCCCCGCAGCTCGCTCGTCGCGGCCGCCGACGCTCCGCTCGAGGCTTTGCGCTTCCTGTTCCAACCGCTCCGCCCGTTCGCGGACATCCTGTCCTGCTGAGGTGAGCACATACCCGTCGGGGGTGCGATCTAACAGGCGAACACCAAGACTCGCTTCGAGCGTTGCCAACCGGCGTCCAACGGTGGACTGCGCGACGCCCATCTCGCGCGCGGCCGCCGATAGGTTGCCGTGCCGCTGGATCGCGAGAAAATAACGCAGCTCATCCCAATCGAGCATGGTACCTTCGGAGACGGAGTCGCCAGATTTTACAATTGTTAAGAGGGCATGCAAGTTACATCCTTCTGCGCAAAAGCGCATAGGCGTTAATGCACGCTTGCATAGCGACCAATCAGATCGTCTATTTGTGTAATTGCATAGGGGGTATCGATAAACGGGTGCCTTGCGCGAGACGTTTTTATGCTTCTTTAGTCAAAGTCGCAGTGACTTACGGGCATTCATGACGAGCAGCAGCGAGAACATGAGCCAACCCCTGGTCTGCAACGTCCGAGAACGTCTTGTTTGCGCTCATCAGCGCACCGAAGACTGCTTTCTCTTGCTCGAAGGACTACTGATCCGGGAACAAGTCCTGGATAGCGGACATCGTCAAATTGTTGGATTAAATATTCCTGGCGATGTGTGCGGTCTCACAGCTTTTTCCAACGGATATATCGATCACGACTTGATTGCGCTATCGCCTGTTTCTTGCCTTCCCATCAAGCGCCGATGGCTGTCGTCCTCCGCGCGAGAGTCCCTCGACCTTTCGCAAGCCGTGTGGCGAGAGATGGCGCGGGAGGCAGCCATATCCACCGCCTGGATCGTAAACCTTGGACAGCGGTCGGCCTATCAAAGGCTGGCCCACTTCATGTGTGAGTTCGCGGCACGCCTTCACGCGGCGGGGCTTGCGACGGACGCCGGCTTCGATTGGCCCGGCACCCAGTCTGATCTCGCCGCCGCGAACGGAATGTCCTTGGTCCACATCAACAAGACGCTTCGCCGGCTCGAAGTCGAACGACTGGTATCTTGCGGGCGGCGCACAAAATGGCACGATTTGGCAAAGCTTGCCATCATCGCCAACTTCGATCCATCTTACCTGGCGCTCGATCGCGAGACCCTCGGCGACATGCTTATGTCGCGTGTTGGGGTAGCGGGCCGCGATCAGAATCTCAGATGGGACGTTAACAAGCGGAACGGATTTGCGTGCGACGCTCTCGATACGAGATAGACTCCGACGCCTTACTCGTGGCCGGGTAGACCACCGGGCGGGCCGCCTGTCGCCGACTGCTTCGCGTCAGGAGCAACGTCCCTCGTTACCGGAAAGATTCACTCTCGACCCGATCCATCATATGCCGGGACTAAACACCTAATGATGCAAGTGTCGCATGGGTGCTATGAATAGCCGCTATTCAAAACTGGATATAGAATTTTGCACAGAAGTTTCATATTACTTTTTCGTGTTTAGCAGGTTCCGATGAATTGCTCGATGATAAAAGTGCGGTCATTGGCTTTCAATGTCGCGTTCGCGCTTTGGACCGCCGCGTTCCTCCCCTTGATTCCTGCATTGATTTTGTGTGGGTCACCTCCAAGGGCTGTGAGGCTGTTCACGCGTATGTGGGCACACGGCATCCTCAACGATCTGTCCGCAATCGCTGGCTTGCGCTTTCGTGAGGAAGGCGACGCCCAAACTTCCAGTGGGCCATGCCTGATAGTTTGCAACCACGAGTCGACATGGGAAACCCTTGCAGCGTTGGTGCTTTTTCCGGAGGTTGCAATCGTGGCAAAGAAGGAGCTCGAACGCATCCCGGTCCTAGGTTGGTTTCTGCGTCGATCGCCTATGATCATCATTGACCGAGATGATGGGACCTTGTCTATGCGCAAGATGTTGAAACAAGCCTCTGCTGCATTGACAGCAAAAAGGTCCATTTTGATATTCCCGGAGGGCAGTCGGAAAAGCCCGGATAGCCCCATTCAGTTTAAACGCGGAGCAGAACTACTTTATCGAAAGCTCAATGTTCCCGTACTCCCGGTTGTTGTAAATTCAGGACGATTCTGGGACTTGGCCAGCGGAAACAAAAGGCCAGGAACCATCGCGGTCGTATATCTACCTTTAATTCCACCTGGGCTGGCGGCCTTCTCCAGCGTTTGCGAAGAGGCTATTCAAGGCGAAAAAGCCCGACAGGCGTGCCTCGGAGTGCCCAAACAGCCGGTGATCGAACAGAAGAACCAAGCGTTCGATCCGAGCGAGGAGGCACACAATTCCCACATTCGATCTGCCACTGGTTCGGCTTGATCATTTCGCCGCTCTCCGTAGCTCCAACGTTCGCGCCAAGCTTGTTTGTGGAAATTCTAGACCGTCAGACCTCGGATCTAGCGGCACCGAGCTGGCTATGGTCCGTCGTGCTCGCACTTATGTTCCGGCACGAAGGCTTGTAGTAAATGCGCCAAGTCAACTTGCTTGCGGTGCCAGCCCAAAAAGTAAGATCGGACGTCGGAATGGATTCAGCAAGCCTCCTTTGGATTGCTACTGCGATCATGACTGCGGGTGGCTTGGTCATCTTAATGCATGGAAAGCAACGAACGAAGACCGAGCAGCTTCAGACGGTAACGCACGGCATCGTGCCTCTAATCGCGGCCTGCTCCGCGCAAAGCCGGTCGCCGCCGCGGCCTGACCGCCATGAGATAGATTCGCGCTGGGCCGTCGTGATCCTGCTCTCGGGAAGTTTCCCGGCGCCGGTACTGACTGCGCTGGCCGCGATTATCCTCCTCGGCTTTAGCGAGTGATGCGCCGCGATTGTTCCCAGCATGCGACGGTTGCGTTGGCATGCACAAGCACGAAGACCGCCATGGGAAGGCCCCCAACGAAAAGCTTGCCGATGAGCGGCAAACCCACCGCATCCTCCAAACCGAAATGCCAGCCTGATGCCGCCAGGAACAAAGCCAGCGTTGCGAGAGGCGCATCGCGCCGCAAATTTGTATAGCGAGAAAGCGTAACGGGTAGCAGCTGCGTCATATAGGCTGATGTTCGGCAAGTATGGATGCATGTAGACAGCGGCTCCCTGATCAAGCATCGAGGCCAATTGATCGACCGTCAGCCTGCTCGCCATCCAACCCAAACCTCTGCGGCGCAACCGGCAGATACGCCTTGCGACGGGCGAGAACGCCCTCCGATGCTTTCGTCTCACAAGAAGCCTGCCGTGACACGTGCATTCACGGCAAAATTCAGCCGCTGCTTGCACTGTTTTCGCGCTCGAGGTCAGACATTTGATATCCAACCATCATCGCAATGTCTGGCAGCAGAATGTTGTCGTGGTTGGCGGTGGCCCCGGAGGGCTCGCGTCGGCTCTTTTGCTTGCAGCAAAGGGCGTCAAGGTCGCATTGTACGAGCGCGAGGCCGTGCTAGGCGGACGGACCCGCACTATGGCGACCCCCGAGGGCTTTCGTTTCGATATCGGACCGACGTTCTTTCTCTATCCGAAGGTCCTTGCGCAGATCTTCGCCACCTGTGGTGAGCGCCTCGAGGACCACGTTGAGCTTAAGCGTCTCGATCCGCAATACCGTCTGGTCTTCGAAGGCGGCGGCGAGCTGAGTGCGACACCGGATACCGAAAAGCTCACCGCGGAGATCGCGAGGCTCGCGCCAAGCGATGCCAAGCATGTCGCCCGCTTCTTCGCGCATGGCCGGGCCAAGCTAAAGCTGTTTGAGCCCGTCCTAGAACAGGCCTTCCACACACGCCGCTCGCTCGTCTCGCGCGCGATGTTGGCGGCTCTCCCGAAACTACAGCCGTTCACGACGGTCGACGGAGAGTTGCGCCGCTTCTTCAAGGATCCCAGGGTTCGGCTCGCCTTCTCGTTTCAGACGAAATATCTCGGCATGTCGCCGTTCAAGTGCCCGAGTCTGTTTTCAATCCTAAGCTTCCTGGAATACGAGCACGGGGTGTATCACCCGGTTGGCGGCTGTGGCGCGGTGTCGGAGGCGATGGGCACACTCGCGCGGCGCATGGGTGTCGAGATCCATCTCGGCACCTCTGTCGATCGCGTGATCTACGAAGACGGCGAGGCGCGTGGCGTCGCCGTCGAGGGTCGCGAGGTCAGGGCCGATGCCGTGGTGATCAACGCCGATTTCGCGAACGCCATGCCCAAGCTGGTGCCGGAGGCGGCGCGTCCGCGCTGGCGCGACCGCAAGATCGAAAAGGCCCGGCTCTCGTGCTCGACCTTCATGCTGTACCTCGGAATTGAGGGTAAGCTGCCGGCGAACGTAGCGCATCACACGATCTTGCTGGCGAAGGATTACGCTCGCAACATCCGCGAGATCTCCGACGGTATCCTGCCGAGCGAGCCGTCGATCTACGTGCAGCACGCCGGCTTCACCGATGGCGGCATGGCCCCCCCGGGCGACACGAGCCTTTACGTGCTGGCGCCTGTGCCGAACCTGCGGGCTGGCATCGACTGGGCCACGGAGCAGAGCCGCTTCCGCGATCTTGTGCTCGACCGGCTCGAGCTGATCGGCCTGCCCGATTTGCGCAGCCGCATCCGTTATGAGCGCGTCGTCGACCCACGTGACTGGCGCGACGATTTCTCGGTCTACGAGGGGGCGACCTTCAACCTGTCGCACGACCTGGGTCAGATGCTGTTCTTTCGCCCGCACAATCGCTTCGGCCCCGGCCTTTATCTTGTAGGCGGGGGCACGCATCCGGGCTCGGGCCTGCCGGTGATCTTCGAGGGCGCGCGCATCACAGCGCGCTTGCTACTCGAGGATCTAGCGAAGGCTCGGGAGACGCGCCGTCCCTTCTGGCGGCGCCGGCTCCCGCAGCCTCTCGAGGTCGAGCCGATCCTCGACCCGATCCTGGCTCGTGATGTGGCGACACACGCGGAGGCACGATGAACGTCCACGCGACGCCGGCTCGTCGCAGGATCGCGATCGTCGGCGGCGGTCTCGGCGCTCTGTCCGCAGCTTGCGTCGCGAGTGCGCGCGGCCACGACGTGACAGTCTACGAGAAGAACGACTGGCTCGGCGGCAAGGCGGCGCTACTCGAGGAGGACGGCTTCCGCTTCGACATGGGCCCAACCATTCTGACCGTGCCCGCGGTGCTGGATCGCATCTTCGCCGAGGGCGGCAAGCGGACGTCCGACTATATCGATTTGCGCCGGCTAGACCCGCAATGGCGCTGCTTTTTCGACGGCGGCGACCGTATCGATCTGATGGCCGATCAGACCGCGATGGCGGCCGAGATGGATCGCTTCGCGCCGGGATGCGGAGCCGGCGAAGGCTACAAACAGTTCCTCGCGATCTCCAAGCAGCTGCACGAAGTGAGCGATCGCTTCTTCTTCTGGAAGGCGGTCGAGGATCTGTTCGACACCATCGACCTGCGCGCCAACATGAACCCCTCGACGCTGCGCGATGTCATCTCACTACGCATGCATGCCACCGTCGCCGGCACTATCCGCGGCAAGGTGCGCGATGCGCGCCTGGCGCAGATGCTCGACCATTTCGTGCAATATGTTGGCTCCTCGCCGTATGGCGCGCCCGCCGTGCTCTGCGCCATCGCGCATATGCAGACGGCGCAAGGCGTTTGGTACCCGATGGGCGGCACGCGCGCGGTTGTCGAGGGTCTTGTTCGCTTTGCCACCGAGACCGGCGCAACCTTCCGCGCGAACCAGGACGTCCAGGACCTGGCGATGTACGACAGGCGGGTGGCCGGCGTGCGCACCTCACGCGGGATCGAACGCTACGATGCAGTGATCTCGAACATGGACGCGGTGCGGACCTATCGCGAGCTGGTCGGCGGTCCCGTCGGGGCGACGTACGCCCGGCGCAAGTTCGAGCCGGCCTGCTCGGGCATCGTGCTCTACCTTGGTCTGAAGACGCGCTACGATCACCTCCTCCATCACAATTTCGTCTTCTCGCGCAACCCGAAGGAAGAGTTCGACGCGATCTACAAGCGCGGCGAGCCCGCGCCCGACCCGACCGTCTACCTCTGCGCGCCATCGGGCACCGATCCGAGCGTGGCTCCGGAGGGCAGCGAAGCGCTCTACGCGCTAGTCCACACGCCCTATCTGCGTCCGCACCAAGACTGGCGCTCAGGCGATCTGTTCCCGCGCTACCGGCAGGTGATCCTCGACAAGCTGAAGTCGGCAGCGGGGCTCGGGGACATCGAGGAGCGCATCGTTTTCGAGCGATATCTGACCCCGCAGGACATCCACGATCGCTACCGAGTGCTCAACGGCGCGATCTACGGTCTCGCCAGCCACGGGCGGCTCATGGGTGCTTTCAAGCCCGGCAATCGATCGCGAACGGTCAAGGATCTCTATCTTGCCGGCGGCGCCGCTCATCCCGGGCCCGGCATGCCGATGGTCATGATGTCGGGCTGGATCGCGGCGGATGCGCTGGATCAGGACGCCCGCGCGCACGCTGGTCACGTCTCGCTTGCTGTTACGGCGGACGCGCCGCGCTGATGGTGTTGCCCGAATGAGCCGCGCGCAGCGCGAACAAGCCACGCAGGCGGTGCTGGCCGCTCGATCTCCGTTGATCTTGCGCGTCTTCGGCAAAGTGTTCGAGCGCGACCTACGACGCTCCTTCCACGCGGTGCGATTGTCCGGCACGCTGCCGTTTGAGCCCGGCCCACTAGTGATCTTTGCCAACCATCCCTCGTGGTGGGACGGCGAGATCTTCGCTTGGCTTAGCGCGACGGCCTTCAACGGCTGGCGCGCCTTCGCCCCGATCGATGCGGCGATGCTGGAACGCTACCGCTTCTTCCGCAAGCTCGGTGCTTTCGGGGTAACGCGTGGCCATGCCGGCGCGTCCATCTTCCTCGATGTGGCCGAGGCCGTGCTGGCGCGCGACGACGGGCTGTTGCTCGTCAACGCCGAAGGCCGCTTCCGCGACGTGCGGGATCGTCCGCTGCAGGTGGCACCCGGCCTGACGCATCTCGCGAAACTGGCTCCCGACGCGCGCTTCGTTCCTCTTGCGATCGAATACGCGTTTTGGGACGAGCGGCGGCCCAATCTTTTTCTACGCTTCGGTGAGGGCATTTCTGCAGACGCGATCCATGCCACGCGCGGCGCGGTGCTGGGCGTCTCCCTGGCCGCCACGATGGACGCGCTTGCGGAGGATGTCGTCGCGCGCGATCCTGTACGCTTCACCACGCTCTTGGCCGGCAGGACCCGTATCGACCCGATCTACGATGCCTGGCGCCGCGGGAAGGCTCTGATCCGAGGCCGGCGCTTCGATCCCGCACACGGCGCGCGCCGGGACGCGGACACTCCTTGATCATCGTTGCGGCGATTCTTCTCGCCCTAGCGGCGCTTCCGACGATCATGACGATCGTCAACGTTGCGGCGCTTCGTACTCCCCAGCCAGCCCCGGCAGGGACACGCATCGCTATCTTGGTCCCTGCCCGCGACGAGGCGGCCGGCATCGCGGCCTGCGTGCGGAGCGCGCTCGCCTCCACGGGCGTGACGCTGGAGGTGATCGTCCTCGACGACCAGTCCACCGATGCCACGGTGGCCATCGTTGAAAAGATCGCAGCCATAGATCCACGCCTTCGAATCGCCGCGGCGCCTGCGCTGCCGGCGGGTTGGTCCGGCAAGGTCCACGCCTGCCATGTCCTCGCGCAACTGACAGACGCGCGGGACCTCCTCTTCCTCGATGCCGACGTGCATCTGACGCCGGACGCCGCGGCGCGATTGGCCGGCGCCCTCGCGACGACAGATCTCGTCAGCGGGGTGCCGCGGCAGCGTATGGAGAGCCTGGCGGAACTCTTGATCATCCCGATGATCAACATGCTGCTGCTCGGCTATCTACCGATTTTGCTATCCCGGCGCGACCCGCGTCCGGCGCTTGCCGCTGCCTGCGGGCAGATGATCGCCGTGCGCGCCGAAGCCTATGCGGCCGCTGGCGGTCACGCCGCCATCCGCGCGAGCCTGCACGACGGGCTCGCGCTGCCCCGGCGTTTCCGCGAAGCCGGGTACCACACCGACCTCGTCGCAGGTTCAAGCCTGGCGTCGTGCCGGATGTATGCGGGCTGGCGCACCACCGTCCTCGGAACGCTCAAGAACGCAACGGAAGGCCTCGCTAAGCCCGTTGCGCTGCCGATATGGACGGTGTTGCTGCTCGGCGGTCACGTGCTGCCGTGGGTCGCGCTGCCATTCGCGTTCGCATCTTCCTCGCCGATCGCGCCTATGCTCATCGTCGTAGCCTGCGCGTGTCCGCTCGTGGCGCGTCTTGTCCAGGCGATCCGCTGTCGCGAGCCGCTGCGCTCCGTGCCCCTCAACCCGTTCGCCGTGGTCGCGCTGTTGGCGCTGCAATGGCTCGCCCTCGGCCGCACTTGGGCGGGTCGCGCGGAAAGCTGGCGCGGACGCAGCTATCCTGCGAAAGAGTAGCCATGCTGACCCAGGGCAAGGCGGCGGTGGCGTTGCAGCGGCTGCGCGACGCGCAGGCTCGCGACGGCGACGTGCCGATCGCGCGGCGCCGCCACGCGCTCCGCCAGCTGCGCCGGCTCGTGGTAGCCGAAGCCGACACCTTCGCCGCCGCGATCTCGCACGATTTCGGCGGCCGCTCATGGCACGAGACGATGATCAGCGAGGTCGCCATTGTCCTTGCCGCCATCGATTACGCCTTGCCGCGGCTTGCACGCTGGAGCCGGCCCGAGCGGGTCGCCGTCGGCTGGCGCTTCTGGCCGGCCCGGGCCCGTGTTGTGAAGCAGCCGCTCGGCGTCGTGGGGATCATCGCGCCCTGGAACTATCCAGTGCAGCTCGCCCTCTCACCGATGGTCGGCGCGCTGGCCGCTGGTTGCCGCGTTGTCCTCAAGCCGTCGGAGCATGCGTCGGAAACGTCCGCGGCCTTGTTTGCAGCCGTGACCCGATATCTCGACGCCGATCTCGTCCTCGCGTTCGAAGGCGGCGGCGAAGAGGCGGCTGCGATGTCTGCGCTCGCCTTCGACAAGCTGTTGTTCACTGGGTCGACGGAGACCGGTCGCCGCGTGCTCCGCGCTGCAGCGGACAACCTTGTGCCGGTCGTGCTCGAGCTCGGCGGCAAGTCGCCCGTCATCATCGATGTGTCGGCGGACCTGAGACGCGCCGCCGCCGACATCGTCGCCGGCAAGCTGCTGAACGCCGGGCAGACCTGCGTGGCGCCGGACTACGTGCTGTTGCCTCGCGGTTCCCTCGCCGCCTTCGTCGACGCATGCCGGAGCGCTGCGGCGCGAATGCGCCCCGATGCGACCGCTGTCGACGCCACGGCCATCCTCGGGTCGGCGCGGCAGGCGCGCCTCTTTCGCCTGATCGAAGGGCTCGATGTCGTTCCACTTCTGCCGGAGACCGCGCCGGGCAGCTTCTCGCCGTGCCTGATCCTCGATCCGCCGGGGGATACGGCGCTGATGCGCGAGGAGATCTTCGGGCCGGTGCTCCCCCTCGTCCCCTACGACGAGCCGGATGAGGTGTTCGGGCACCTCGACCAGCGGCCTGTACCGCTGGCTCTTTATTGGTTCGGTCGGGATCGCGCGAGGCTTGATGCCGTGCTGGCGCGTACGCGGTCGGGCGGTGTCGCGGTTAACGACGCAATTATGCAGGTCGCCGTCGAAGGCCTGCCCTTTGGCGGATGGGGCGCGTCCGGAACCGGCGCCTACCATGGGCGGGCTGGATTCGAAACGTTCAGCCATCAGCGCGCGGTCTTCGTGCAGTCGCGGTTTTCTGGGACGCGGCTTTTAAGGCCTCCCTATGGACGCATTGCCGAGGGCATTATCCGACAGATGCGGGGCAGCTTAGTGAGGCGGTCGCGAAAGCGACCGGAAACACCACACTGAACCTTCTTGCGGTCACCCTGCCTCAACGTGATCACGTCCCGAAATATTAAAGCGGTAAGCGCGCTTGTGGGTCATGCGCACGGCATCCCGATATCGCCGCCAACGAACAGCGGCGCGTGCCAGCTCCGTCGCGGATGGAGGTCGTTGAAAGACGTCGTCCTGCCGATCACGCCGGTGGTGAGCGTCCGCTCGATCGTCGGCATGACATCCCGGGCGACAAACGCCCTTTCGATCGCTAGACAACCAGCATCGAGTACATCGGCGGTCTGGAGGGCAGGACATCATGCCGAATTCCATTCAGATGGCCATCCGTGCGACGCTGGAGAAGGTCGTCGATTTCGTCGCGGCGCAAAATCGCAAGCGGCTCCCCAAAACGCCGCACCCGTTCCTTGAGGGCATTCATCGCCCGATGCGATCGGAACTGACGCTCGACGTGCTCGCCGTCACGGGTTTGATCCCGACCAACCTAGTTGGCCGCTATTTGAAGATGGGCGCCAATCCGGTCGATCCTGAGCCGCTAGGCTCGCACTGGTTTCTTGGCGACGGCATGGTCCACGGCATCGCCGTCGCGGGTGGTTGCGCCCTTTGGTACCGCAACCGTTGGATCGGTTCGCGCCTTGCCGCCGCAGCGCTCGCCCGGGAGGAGGCGCCAGGGCCACGCCGGGGCCGCAACGACACGGTGAACACCAATGTCGTCGCTATAGGCGGCAGGGCTTTCGCCTTGGTCGAGGCAGGCAGCTACCCCGTCGAGCTTTCATCGACGCTGGAAGAGCAGCGCTATAATCCTTTCGATGGAACGCTCGAGAGTTCGTTCACGGGTCATCCACATCGTGACCCGCTGACCGGCGAGCACCATGCGATCGCCTACGACGGCGGCGTCTGGAATGCCGTTCGCCACGTCGTCGTCTCGGACGACGGAAAAGTGGTGCGAGATGTCGCGATCCCTGTTGCAGACGGCCCATGCATTCACGACAGTGCTTTTACCGCCCGCTTCGTAATCGTCCTCGACCTCCCCGTGACTTTCTCGATGCGGGCGGTGCTTGCCGGTCATCAATTCCCATTCCGCTGGAATCCGGCTCATCGCGCCCGCATCGGCCTGCTGCCTCGCAACGGCATCGCCGCCGACATCATCTGGTGCGACGTCGAACCGTGCTTCGTGTTCCATGTTGCGAATGCCTACGATCATCCCGACGGCAGCGTGATTATCGATGTCGTCGCCTATGATACAATGTTCGCCACCAGTGGGTCGGGTCTCGACGCGCTCGGGCGTTTCGAGCGCTGGGTTTTGGATCCAGTGAGGCATAACGTCGAGCGGCACCTTATTGATCCGACGCCGCAGGAGTTTCCACGCATCGACGAGCGCCGGTTCGGGCGCAGTTATCGGTACGCCTACACCGTTTGTGTCCCGCCGGACGGCGACCCGCAACTCACCAACGCCACACGGCTCTATAAGCACGATCTCGGGACGGGTGAGCGCCACGTGCATGACTTCGGGGCTGGGCATCTACCTGGAGAATTCGTATTTGTGCCGAGGTCAGACGTAGCCGATGAGGATGACGGCTGGCTGATCGGCCTCGTCATCAACACGCAGACCGATACGACCGATCTGGCGATCCTCGACGCGCAAACCTTCGCTGCATCGCCGGTCGCCACTATCCACCTGCCGCACCGCATCCCACCAGGCTTCCATGGCAACTGGTTTCCCGATTGACCACGCAACTGATGTAGCCATTTCGCATGATGAAGACCGACGTGCCGCGCGTTTGAACGTTCCAATTGACTCTTCACGTCCCCTGATCAGAGTCGATGCGCTTGTTTATTGCGTAGGAGTTTCGCGTGGCGCCCCCTCGACCCTATTGGAAGGGCTACCTGAAGCTCTCCCTTCCTGAGACACCGCGCGTCAATCGTCGGTTCGACGTGACCAGCGCTCTTCTGCTGGGCGCGGGCGCGGGGGGCGCCCTCGAGGCCGTCGGGTCGATCGTTCGTCATGAAGGGCACCATAGGAGACGCGGTGGCGAGCCTTTCAAGTGGCACGGTGGGGAGCTCAGCTGTGGAGGCCTGCGCGCACAGCAGCGCAAGAACCTCGTTGGACCGGATCGAACTCAAGAGCAGACCGTGCAGGTCAGCCATGCCTCGAAAACGCGCAGCAACCGACCATATGCTGCATCGCACCATGAGCATTCAGCTTTGGTGCGTTCACAAAAAGGATGCAACCATGAAGACAGCAGCGCTTTCGACTCTCGCGCTCGTCCTCGCTCTCGGCGTAGCTCATGCCCAATCGCCAGGGACAGTGGGTGCCATGAATGAAGCATCGAGGGGCATCGCAACCAGCGCCAACGATGTTGCAATGCAGCAGGACGGCCGGAGCACGGCCGCCGAGGGCGCCAAAATGGTCATCCGATGCCGCAAGTGAAGGGCCAATCTCCTGGAACGGTAGGGGCCACTCCGGGTGACACGGCTCTGATGATATCTAGCGATCGTTGATCACCAGGAGACGGCGGACCGCCGCCGCCTCGTCGCCTGTCGGACTTTCAAGTCTTTCCGATCCAATGATTAGATGTTGTGTGCGCTGTCGCCAGCGTCGACTTCGTATTCGGCGCCGCTTACCATCGCGGCACCATCAGACGCAAGGAAGACGGCGGCCGGACCAAGATCGGCTGTCTTCATCCAGCCGACCCTCAGCGGGACCATCGGCAGCCTGGCGTCCCAGACCTCTTGCGGAGTCGGATCCTTCGGCGGATCGTTTATCGCTGGCTCGCCCGGCCCCCGCCGACGTAATCGACGTGGCCGTGGCTCGACCGACCTTCAACTCGCCCGGCGTGATGGGCGCCATGAGCGAAAGCCGTAGCTTGGCGCGCAGCGCCGAGGAAGTGGTTCGCCAGGGCGGATACGCCACCGCTGCTGCCGTGCACTGGCTTCCAAGCGCCCACGGCGAAGAAGATTGCTGCGACCTCCTGAAGCATCGGCGGCATCCAGGAGGATCAGGGCGCCGAATCTGCTATGGGCGTCCGGTCAACTCGATGATTGGGACGCTTATGGCCACTGGCACCGTGAAATGGTTCAACTCCGACAAAGGGTACGGCTTCATCCAGCCTGACGCCTCCGGCCCGGATGTCTTCGTTCACATCTCTGCCGTCGAGCAGGCCGGCCTGCGCAGCCTCAACGAGGGTCAGAAGCTCTTGTACGAGGTCGTTGCCGACAAACGGTCTGGGAAAGCTTCGGCCGGCAATCTGCGCGCCGAGTAGCAGTGGGAGACTGATCATGGACTGGCCAATGGCAACGGTGATCATCGTTGCGTCAGCATGTGGGCTTGCCGCGTTTACCGTTTACCGGTTTTCGCGGCGCTGACGATCCTTTCGCCGCGGATGTCATCGCATCACTCTCTGCTTCAACGGGCTCGATCGACGCCCGACATGCTAAGCGATCAAGTCGATAGGCTGCGGCTCGTCTGGTCGTCCACGGAAACGTGATCAAAGGCCGCGCCGCCGGATGCCGGCTCTGAATACCGGAAGGCATGTCGGGCCGAGCTGTGCTTCGTTCGCTTTCATGCATCCAATGAGTTTGTCCTCGTCCGGCCAAGTATAGGCGCACAGACGCGTGGCGTCCGCTGTGCAAGCGGCCTTCTCAGCGGCGGTCGCATGGAAGTGATCTTCCTGTGCGATCGCGGCCAACGGCCAGCTGACGATGCATCCAAGGGTCAAGATCTGGCGGTACATCGCAAAATACTCTCGTTGAAGATGACGGCCCAGCAGCCTGGGGTAGCCGTCACCTATTTTTCAGGCATGGGGCCGAAGGCCGGCCGCAGCTCGGACCATTTGCGCTCCAGCAAAACGTCGACGAAACCTCCGCCGACATACCGGTCGCTAAGTCGATCATTGATCCCCGGTGCTTCGTCTAGCCTCTGACGCAACGATCGGCCGCCAGCGCCCTCAGCAGACACTTTCGTCGTCGCCGACTCGCGGTCCGCAGCCACGCGCTTTGCAGCTTCCAGGTTTGCGGGGCTCTTCAGCTGAAAGCCGAAATGGAAGATCCCAAGAGCAAGGGTGCCTCCGATCGTTATGAAAGCGAGCGCGCCGATGATCCACTCTGACGACATCTGTTTTCTCCGTTGGGAATATCGGGCTGAAGCTTCGCGCCGCTTCATCGGTTGCAGAAGCCTAGCCTCAAGCTCAGCGGCCAAGTAGCGCAGCCCATCGACCGACCAGTATTCCCTATGCAAAGCCGCCTCATCTGTTCGACACAGACTGGAGCGCGCGGATGATGCAGTTTTGGCCCTTCGCCGTCGGCATCGCGGGATCGGGCGTCGTCACGCTCGTCGCGATCGCTTTTTTCATCAAAATACAACGCCCCGACGTCAAGGGCGTAAGTCCGCATCACAAATGGAATCAAGCAACCGATCTGAGGCAAGCGGAGCGCTCCGACCGCGCGCGTCACTGACGCCGCCGCGCCGTTTCAACCTCCTCCGCCGTGATTCTTCGCAAAAAGTGGAGGAAATCGACAACCGCATCTGGTGATTACAAGTAAGCCGAAGGAGACGGAGAGCAGCAGATTAGCGCCCCCAAGAGTGCGCGGCGCCACACCGCCGCTTTCCTAATATGGCCCCTCCCGGCCTATGGGCACGGTAGCCGCCCGACGCAGAAGCAACGCCGAGCGGCCAATGCCTCCGATGCCAGGGGGGAACCGGAAGCACGAATCGCAACGGCCGATGCGATCAAAAGTCGGGGGCCATGGCGTCGCAGCCACTAAGAGGCCGCGCCTCGCCCCCGCTAGCGGGAGCTAGGCCATTTGAGCCGGGGGGTGTTTGCTTGATAATGCCGCTACCGCACCACCTTCAAGCTCGGCCTCGCCGCCGGCGCAGGATGATCCGGCGGCCTCGAACCTCCCAGGTCCGGGAAAAACGCCCCGCACCGATCGAAGACGCGGCCGGTCTCCCGCTTCTGGCAATCCGCCGACAGCAGCTCGATCAGGTGCGGCATCGTCATCTCCGACCCGTAGCGATCGGCGAGGCGGGCAAGGCGGTAGGAGCCGCGCCTAGGGCAGCGGGTGCAGGATGCGCGTACGATCACATAGGGATAGCTCGATAGCCGCATACGTGAACGTAACGGGAACGCACGCTGGGAGTCGAGACGGCGGCGCTCGGTCGCATGGCGCGAGCCTCGGGCGCCGCCGATGATCCTTGTCATGAGCGCACCCGACGTGATCGTCTACCACGATGGCTCCTGCCGGTTTGCCGTATGGAGATTGGCCGCTATCGCCGGTCGGACGGCGCCGAGCGCATCGAGTTCATCGACGTCGCCGACCCCGACGTCGATCCGGGGCCCGACCTGCCGCGCGAAGACGCGATGGGACGCTTCCACGTTCGCCTGCCTTCGGGCGAGCTGAAGGCTGGCGCGGCAGCCTTCGTCGAGATCTGGCGGGTGCTCACGATCTGGCGAACGGCCGCAATGGTCGCGAGCTTGCGGGGGGCAACGCCTGCGCTCGAACTGGGCTACCGGCTCGTGTCGACTCAGGCCGACCGTCGCGCGGCTGCTTCGGCACGTCTGAGAGCGGCCGGCGTGCCTCGAACGCTGCGGCGACAGCGGCTGGGTCTGTGAGGCGCACGACGAGTTGGCTTGGCTGATCGAAGGCGAGAGCCACTGCGATGCGCCGGGCGTGCCCTGTCTCGACTGCAATCCATCGGGCGGTCGAGACGATCCGCCCGACGACAGCCGAATCCTGCTTCGCCGGCGGGTTGATCGTCGCGGCTTCAGCACGCGCTGCTATTCGCCAGGCGATCGTCGCAGAGCCTGGGTTGTTTTCCCTACGCTGCAAGAGCTTTCATTTGCGTAATTTTCTCGACGAGTGCTGCCTTCTGGTGCTGCAGCAAGGCTGTTGTCTCGTGGTGGATGTCGCTCTGGCCGAGAGCATCGTCATATTCCTTGACGATGTTCTCTTCGCCGCTCGCGAACGCCGAGAGCGAGCCCTTGTCGACGCCGGTGATCGCCGATCTGGCGCCGATTACCGCTCGGTGTACCGTAGTCATGAACGAGCCATCCTCGTCCGGCTTTTCGCCCATCTCCGTCAGCACCCGGTGCAATTGCTCATGGTCCTCCTGCCGAAGCGTGACCATCTCGCCGAAAAATGCCCTTAGCTCGGGAAGCTCCGTCTCAGCCGCGGCTTTCTCGTAGGCCCGGCGAGTATCAATCATCGAGGTGTGAAGCGTCTTGATCGCGTCTACCGTAGCCATTCGGATCTCCATCTCAGTCGAAGCGAACGCGGATGGAGCATGGAGGTCGCGAGTGCCAATCGGCGGACACGATCGCGTTAGCGCTTCAGCTCTAGTGTGCTGAACTTACTTGCCCTGAGATTTGGTGTCGGCGCCCGGTGCGGCTCCGGTTGTACCGGGCGACATCTTAGATGTGTCCCCCTGCTGCTTTTGGACCTCGCCCGGGTCTTTGGCGACGCCCGCGTCCGTCGCGCTTTGCTCGGCCGCGCCAGGCGCCGACTCCGGCTTCATTCCAGGCTTGTCCTGTGCGTAAGCTGCACTCGTTGACAGCAGAAGCGCCGCCGCAAACAGAAATTTCGTTTGCATCTCTTTCCTCCCTTTCGCCGGGATTTTCCCTGGCGCGTGCCAACGGAGGAAGGCGAAGCGGCGTTCCAGACCAGATGCATGGAGCCTGCGCCAAGCCGGCTTGTTCGACGCCATTGCCGAAGTGGATCCGGCCGTGCCTGCCGACGCTCATCGACAAGCTGCCGGTCGGCCCGCAATGGGTGCACGAGATCAAGTGGGACGGCTACCGCGTCTCTGTCTACGTTGCCGGCGGCAAGGCCACGGCACGCACCCGCAACGGCCACGACTGGACGGCGCGCTTCCCGGCGATCGCGGCCGCCGCCGAGCTGCTTCCCGTCCGGTCCGCTGTGATCGATGGCGAGGCCGTCATCCTCGACGACAAGGGCCGATCGAACTTCGCCGAGCTGCAAGCCGATCTGACGCGGCACGGATCGCAGCGCGCGGTGCTCTACGCCTTCGACCTGCTGTTCTTGGACGGCGAGGTGCTCTGGAAGAAGACCCTCGAGGAGCGACGTGAAGCGCTCGCCGGGATGATGCCGTCGAAGTTCCCGATCCTTTTCAGCGAGTCCTTCGTCGGCGCCGGCGCGGACCTCTTCAAGATCGCCTGCGAGAACGAGCTCAGGACGGCTCGGCCGTGCGACATTCTAGGTACCGATGACAGCCGCGTCCTTGGCCTCTACATCAGCGGCTTGAGCATCAATGACGGCTTCGAAACACGCGATGTCGCGATAAATGATGCGCTGCTCTGCATCGGCTTCCATGCAGTCGAGGAGGGAGTGCGTCGGTGGACGACCGGGCGCGCACGCCTGCCGGCCGCGTTGTGGGAGGGCTGCGAGGACAGCTTCTACATGCGCGTCGAGCTTGCGGGGATGCCCCTCCCTCGTTGGATTGCGCCAGCTGCCGAAGCTGCTGCGGCCGAGCGGCCAAGGCTCTCTATCGTCGTTGAAATAACAGGAGCCCGGCCGACAGGTCGGGCTCATCCTTTGCGTTCGTTTCGCGCCCCCGCAACCTGTTTGCCGGGAATGTCCCCGCCCGGCCCCTCGATCCGCGGCACCTCGTCGCCCTTGTCGGCAAGGTCATGCGCCAGCCCGATCGCCCGCTCCTTCGACGACATGGCGCTCGAGCGCATCTCGGTCCCGTCCGGCGCTCGCGCGACCACGACCCAGGCCGTGAGCGGCCGAACCCGGTTGCCCCAGATCGGCACCTCGTTCCAGCTCGCCGAAATCTCGCTCGCGCGCCGGCCGCAGTTCGAGCACCGCAGGCACCGCCGCTTCGGGATGTCGATGAAGAAGGTCTCGTCGGGCAGCCGCAGCGCGTCGAAGGTGAGCTTCGAGACGTGCCCGCACGGAGCGCCGCAGAGAACGGAGAAGGTCGACATGCCCTGGCGTCGGCTGTTGCCGATCGTCGGCAGGTCGTCGCCGAGCTGGTCCTTCATGCTGCCCATAGCGGCGTGTTCGCGGAATGTTCTAGGCAAGGCTGCCCGAGAGTCGAGTCAGCGGCGTCGGATGCTCGATGCCGCTGTTCTCGTCAGGTAACCTCTCGGAAAAGCAGGAGGCGTTTTTGGAATTTACAAATGAGCTTCTCGAGGACGTTTCTACAAGCCTCGCAAACGAGCACCGCATGCTGGCGAGCCTGAGAGAAAAACGGAACAGATACCCAAAGGAATCTGCCGTTCTCGATCCTCTGATCGAGCGTTTCGAGGGAATGTGCGCGCATCTGGAAAAGCTGCGGACGGACCTTGCGGATGGCCGCCGTTGCTAGCCGGACTTGATCGGCCGGCTTCGGCGGCGAGCCCGGCACATGGCGATCCCTTCCGGCGGATCGGCCAAGGCAACTTATAGGCGGATCTGCAATTCGGGGTTTGCTTTTATTGTGGCAGCAGATTTGGCGTGGCGTAGGCTGCAAGTTACTCCAATACATCCCGAAGGACCGTCTCGCCCTCTTGGTCCCTCACCCACAAGGTCTCGGGACGAAACCAAAACCGGCCGATTTTGACTGCCAATTTGCCATGCGCCACTGCATCTTCGACGGACGAGAAGAGGCCGCCGAAATGCTTGAGGCCAGGATTTTCGTTTTCGTCGTGACCCGATACGTCGAGAATGTATTTCATCGTTGGCGCTCCCTTGGCAGGCAAACGGGGCGCCGATCTAATGGTTGAGTTTTATTTGCGGCTTGAGCGCCAATCTGCGGCAGCGGGTCAAGGGCTGCCGGAACGGTGTGGAACCCCATGTTGCACGGCTCATTGGCGCGTCAGAGGAGCAGCTTCATGGCCGAGCAAGATCATCCCAAGCCACCGTTCGAGGCGCAGACGCAGCCTTTCCCTGGCCACGACACGAAGATGAAGCCGAAGGCCGACCACGGCGAGGAGACCTACAACGGCTCGGGCAAGCTAGCGGGCAAGAAGGCCCTGATCACGGGTGGAGACAGCGGCATCGGCCGCGCGGTTGCCCTCGCCTTCGCTCGCGAGGGCGCCGATGTCGCGATCAGCTATCTCGACGAGGAGGACGATGCCTCCGAGACCCGGGACTGGATCGAGAAGGCCGGGCGCAGATGCGTGCTGCTGCCGGGCGACATCGCCTCGGCGCAGCATTGCAAAGCGGTCGTCGACGGGACCGTCGCCGAACTCGGCGGCCTCGATATCCTGGTCAACAACGCCGCCTACCAGAAGCCGAACGAGTCGCTCGACGATATCGAGATCGAGGACTGGGACCGGCAATTCCAGGTCAACATCAACGCGATGTTCTACGTGACGAAGTTCGCGTCAAAGCACCTGAAGGCGGGTGCCTCGATCGTCAACACGTCGTCGGTCAACTCGAAGCATCCGATGCCGTCGCTGCTGGCCTACAGTGCGACGAAGGCGGCGATCGCCAACTTCACCGTAGGCGCCGCGCAATTGCTGGCCGAGCGCCAGATCAGGGTCAACGCCGTGCTGCCGGGGCCGATCTGGACGCCCTTCATCCCCGCCGGCATGCATCCCGAGCAGATCAAGAGCTTCGGCTCGAACACGCCGTTCGGGCGCCCTGGCCAGCCGGGCGAACTGGCGTCCGCCTACGTGTCGCTGGCCTCCGACGAAGCTAGCTACACGTCGGGCGCGCTCGTCGTCGTTGCCGGCGGCATGCCGATCATCTGAAATCTGCGGCCCATTCGCGGCACCTTCACATCCTTGCCGTCCTGATCATAGAGCGCGTGGCCGCGGGCACGCATGCATCGGCTGCTGGTCAGTCGTTGAGGGCTGCCGATCGAGGACGCGATGCATCTCCCCGCTCTTCAGGTCGAGGACAATGAGGCCAGGAATGCCAACATCCGCGCTGTAGGCGGGCTCGCCGTTGAAACTGATGCCATCGATGAAACTGCGCGTGAAGAGCACCTGCTCGGTGAGCACATAGCTGTGCACGAGTTTGCCGCTAGTCGGATCAAAACGCCAATATCTTCGGGGCGCCCTCACGATTGGCTCGCTGATCGCCGGCGAGCCGACGTCCCTGAAAAGAGCCAGCCATCTGACCGGCGATTGAGCCTGTTACGAGTATCTTACCAGCTCCGCGGCCCTTCATGGCCCGTCCAATTGTGGACAAGGTACACCGTGCCGACCACGTTGGTGTCGATGAGGTGGTCTATTTCACTCCAATTTTGATCGAGGAAGGCATGGCCGAGCCCCCGGCCGGCATTAGCGATGAGCGCGTCTACAGGACGGCCGGTCGCCCCGATTGCAGCCAGGAGCCGATCATTGCCATCCGTTGTAGCAAGGTCTGCCCGCACGCTGTTCACGCTTTGCGCGCCGGCACTTCTAAAGTGTTCGCCGAGGCCAAGAACGAGGGCTTCGACGTCAAGATCCTCAAGGAGATTATCAAGCTGCGGAAGCAGGACAAGGAGGAGCGCGAGGAGCACGAGACGCTGCTCGACGTCTACATGCGCGCTATGGACAGCCACGGCGGGATGGCCAAGGCAGCTTAGATCGTTCAATCGGCTGCTCGGCAGAGTTCGCTCGAGCGGCCGAGTCTTTTCAGGCGGTACTTCGAAGCTAGTAATTAGAGGCTGTCTTTGTCCTCGCGAAAGCGAATGAAGCGGGGATGCCTGAGTGAGCGGTTCGGCGTGACTTCTTGGAACGTGACCTCGATCGTACGGCCCCTCAGTCGATCGCGCCGCTGCCATAGGTCGCGACGCTGGTCATCCGAAAAGCCGCTACCGACGCGGACAAGCACTCCGTTGAAGTCGCATACGACGCCGGCAAGCGTTCCGGCGTGTCTGCCTGTTCCCTCGAATACGTCGCAGATCGGCAGGTCTTCCGTGTCACTTCGTTTGGCTTTGAGCCACGCCTGCGAACGCCCTTTTCGATAAGGCGCATCCAGGTCCTTTATCACCGCACCTTCGAAGCCTTTTTCCTCCCACTCGTGCTGGCAGGCATAGCAGTCGGCGACATTTTTGACAGGCCGCTGTTCGACCAGTGAGATGCGCTCTTGAGGGGGCGCATTGGACGACAACTGCTCGAGCACTTGCCGCCGTTCGATGAATGGAAGCTCGATGCACTCATCCGATGAGAAGGCTGCGTAAGGCACGATGTCGAAGATCTCAAACGCTGCAGCTGTCGAGAAGCGCGTCCTTTGCCTGACATCGCTCACGGTCTGGGCGAGGTCGCCGGATACGACCTCGCCATCCAGAACGAGCGTCGGTGTAAACCCATCGCCGAAAGGCGCCGGCAGGGCCGAACGCTTGTGGGACTCTTGAGCGAGCAACGACACAGCGCGAGCGAGATCGTCGAGCGCGCTCAGCGGACGACCATTTCGGGTGAGGAAGTGGGCGCTGTCGTGTGACACCAGACAGATAGCGCGCACGCCGTCTCGCTTCGGCTCCGCCACATATCGCTTCCCCGGCGAAAACAGATTGTCCTCAAATTTGCTGGCGAGCATGACCGCGAAGGATGGCACGTGTGCGGGGCGGACGCTGTTCAAGCTCGGCGCGCCTAAGCCACAGCCTAGATTTCGCGACAGGATCCGTCGGAGTAATTCTCCTGAGGCAAACGTCAGCTCCGCATAAGTGGCGATGAGAGCGGAGCGGGCCATTGCGCCAGCAAGCTTGCGGCATTGCAGCGCGTCCAGAAGCACGAAGACGGGATCATTGGTGCCGTAGATCTCACGATGGCCGTGCGAGGAGACTGACGGCGCCTTCACACCGAACGTGATGAAGGAATCGCAGGTCAGACGCGTGATGAGCGCAAATAGCGGATCTTCGAGAAGAGCAGCCAAGTCAGCTAGCTTTGTGCTTCTGCAGGAAGTCGCTGCAAGACGATCGAGAGCAACCAAAATGTCGGAGCCGTTCATGTGATACCTCGGGCGCATCCACGCATCCGAAATTCACCGACGCCTTCTCGCAATTCAGCCTCATGAATGCCTGCGCAAAGCATACAGCCAGGGGCCGTGCCGACCCCCAAATATCACGACGGCGAAGAGGGACGGCCGCGTTGGCTTCAAACCTCTCGCTTCGTGCGGGCGGATAAAACTAATCGCTCGGCGCGCATGGTCACGCGCGGTCGAATAAGAAATGGCGCATGTCGTGTGGTTCACGTAAGGTGCGACTGATATAGCAATAGCCGCTTGAAGTTGTTTGCGTACCCAGCTTAATCTCATGGTCTGCAGCGGCGCCCGAGAGAGCCTAACCTAAGCGCCTACGGGAACGGCCTTTTGCGAAAGGTGAGCTGGTAACGATGAGCAGGGGGCGCCTTGCGCCCGTTCATTCAAACCTGATTTCAATTGCCGATGCTCGATCAAGCAGGCTTTAAAGGAAGACTTTTCCCTTCCGATATGTCCGCCCGCATCGAATTGGATGCTCAGACTATCGAGAAAGTCGCCTTCGAGAAGGACGTCACGCAGCTCCAAGAGCTGACAGCTCCGCGCGCCGATCGTATCGAAGGTCTTAGCCGCGGCATCGGTCGAGCTGAAAGCTTGTGTGCTAACAAACAGACTGCTGCCCATCACCGTGACGTTCAAGAGGGTTTGTAAGCTTGGGTTGCAGAGGTATAGGGGAAGTCGACCGGCGACCGCGGCACCGACATAGAGGCAAACGTCCGCTTCGCATGCGGCCGGACATGCTATTGTTTCGGGAATGGGTCGCGGCGGCTGTGGGAGGAGGGAGACCGGAACGCTGAAGATACGGGGCCGAAACTCAGGGCCGTCCCCTATGGGAGCCGTGCTAGCAATTAATAGCCGAGCGTTCGCGGTGCGACAAAGCGCAATGGCTTATGCAAGACGCGGCCGCTCTAGGCTGCTTCCTTCCAGTTCAAGCACTTCGCGGATGACCAGATCAGGTCTGGTGGTGAGTCAAGAAGCCACTGCATCACGCTGCTCGGCAAGCGCGCGATGCCCAGCCGGGCTATCATCAGCCGATGTCCGCAGATAAACGACGAAATCCAACTGTTCCAAACCGTAGCCTTCCTTCATCAAAGGCGAGCGACTGCAGGATGATTCAGACAGCGCGATAAGGGCGGACGCGTGGTAGCCTGCTAACGGCTGCGTCCGGCCTTTCCTTCCTTGCAGTCAGAAAGGACGGTGCCGGCGTCGATGAACCCGAACAGGGCATGGTCGAGAGACGATCAGAAATCAAAAGTTGGTATACCAAATTTGCGGGGGCGTGTTGATTTGCTCAGGAGGAACGCCTCGATCGCGCGGACCCCAGTAGTCACGACCTAGCGCAAGCCGGCGACGATAATCGGAGCCTTTGACGGCATCGGGGTCGGGGTCCAACACGATAAGTCCTCCCCGGAATTCGCGGATCGTGGCATAGCCATACGAGCCACGCCCCGTCCAGAAATAGACCCGATCACCGACGCTGAACATCTCACCTCCCTCACGGACTCAAGCGCCCCCGGAAGCGCGATGCTCCGTTTGCCCCGGGGAGCCGCAACAAGGTCTGGCGGCGGCCCATGGAGTGAGGTGGCGTTCCCATCGTATATAGCCCGAGGTGGAACGACGCTGCTTCTGACAATCCGTTGTCAGAAAAGCTCGAGTGCCATCAAAAGGAGGTAGAGCCAGACCACGCCCGTCCAGCCAAGGATGATGTTTAGGAACACGATCGTCCACCTTCGATAATGACCGCGCCATAGGGCTAAGATCGAGGGCAAGAAGTAGCAGATCGACACCAACACGACCGAAATCGTGATGATGAGCAGCAGCGTCCCCTGATGATCATCGGCATGGTCCATCGGTCTCTCCCTTACGCGCGTGCAGGCAATGCGCCTTGCCTGAGCACGATCGCCGCCGGCTTGGCGGCGGAAGGAGGTTCACTTCAGGAGCCGAGATCTTAGCACGCAGGGCGCAGAAACCTTTGTTCTCATACCATTGACGGATAGGGCGGCCGATGATGGGGGCCGATAAGCACACAGAGTGCAGACCGAATTTCATGCCGACATGAGGGTTGGGGGCAGGACGCACTGTCTCGCACACCGCGGTTGCTCTGTGACCGTGGGTCATCGCCCGGCGATCAGCCCTTCAGAAGCGAGGCCAGCGTGTTGCCTTTTGCGATCAGGTGGAAGCTCGCATCTCTGGTCTCGTTAGTCTTTGGATCATAGGTGCCGAGAAGGCGGAAATTCGGATCACGCATCTCCTGCTTGCCGGATGACAACGTCTTGATGGTCGCGAGGAGACGATGGTTCCTGTCCCTGATCTGTTGATCCGCCATACGTGACCCTCAAGCGGTCTGCTGGGCGAATGCCGACGCGGCGTTCGCAGTAGGATTGCCGATGGCGTAGACGGTCAGCCCGAATTCTTTGGATAAGCGCTCACGGTGGCGCTGCCAGATTTGACCTTCGCGCTGGTCCTTGTCGAAGCCGAAGACGATCAAGCGCGGTTCAGGATCGACATGAAGAAGTTCGCCCTCGGCGGCGCGCGCGATCAGAGGGTCGAGTGGGGACGCTTCCACGCCCTTGGCTTGCAGGAGCTCACCACGCATAGCGTGGAGCTTGGTGAGCGCCTCGCATACGTCCTGGTAGGTCGTCTTGATTTCGTCGGCGTGGCTGGCGATGGAGCGACGATAGCGCTGGATCTGTTCGCTCACCTTCGGCGCGCGGTTGGGACCGGCGCGCAACTCGACATTCGCAAAGTGCTTGGCTTCGTGAAAGACCACCCACAACTGTCCGTCACGAGCTTCCAGCGTCGCCGCGTCGAGCCGGTCCTGGAGAACCGTTCCCTCCTTGGTCGGCGTCGTCGCGGTGGGCGTGTTGTCTTCGAGGAACGCATCTGGTTGCGGCTCTTCGGCCGGATCAAGCCGGCTGCCACGAAGATTAATCTCGACGTCGATGACGCGCGGGCTGCCTTTGATCAGTTCGTGGAGGCCTCTCTTCTCGGATCCCGCCAAGCTGGTCGCGGCTGACAGCATCTCGCGAAGCGTCGCAGGACCTGTGTAGCTTGTCCACAAGGCGTCTGCCGGATTGTGTTGGAAGCGGCCGTCTGCCGACAAGGGTGCATAGGCCTGGCGTTGCCGGACGAGGTATTTGACATGCGTCTCGGCGACCGGCTCTCCGTCCTGCAGAGCCACGCGGAAGATTGAAGCGCCTCGGTGATATACGTTCAGGGAGTCGGTTCGGACGGCGAGGATCAGATCGCGATTGAGCAGGACATCGCGCCACCAGGCCCCGTTCGGACTTTTCGTCAGCTCGGCGAGCGCTTGAACGAAGGCGGGGCTTAGAAAACGCCGGAATGGCGAGGCGAGTGCGTTCACGCCGCGATCTCCCACCAAGACCCATCCTGTTTACGGTCGACATTTGCGAAGTGGTCGGTAAAGCGATCGGCTTCGAACGTATGGATCGGGACGAGCGTCTTCGGCGCGATCGCGGCAGCCAGACGTTTCAAGTCTGCAATGCTGGCGTGCCCAGACGTGTGTGCATGCGCGAGAGGGATGCCGAGTTCTGCTAGCGCGGCAAGGAGGGCTTCTCCGCTCGGCCGCTTGAGGTACCCATCCCATTGCGACCAGATGGTCTCCGCGCCCGACAAACATTCTGCTCGGACCAAGTCTTCGAGCATAGCCGGCCGAAACAGCATGGCCGCCTTCGGAGCCAAGGCAGGCAGATCTTTGCTGAAGATGCGGCGCGCGGCATGAGCTTCGAGCAGATCGAAGCGCTCACTTCGTTTGATTTGGACGCGCTGGTAATGCGGGATGTAGAGTGCGACGTGCGGCCAATCGGATTGAGGGATGCGTGGGTTGCCCGTGGCGCGTAAAATCTCGGCCGTGTATAGGTCGATCATCATGGTGCGGCCGGTCTGCTTGCAAGCCCGATAGAAGCTGACCATCCGGTCGATGTTCTGGGCGGAGGCGGCGACCAGGACGAGGCCGTTGGTTTGGCGAAACGCGTCGATGAATAGGTGCTCGACCTCATCTTCGGTTGGAAAGCGTTGTTCCGGTGCCAGTCGGCCCAAAGATGAGCCTTCCATCAACATCACATCGATGTCGCGAGGCGGCGCTGCCAGCATCCGCTCGAAGAGCGCAGCTTTGCGGCCGTGGCCGCGGATATCGCCGGAATAGAAGAGCCTACAGCCGTCCGCTTCGACCTCGAGCGCGTATGCGTCGTAGGCGGAATGGTCGACGAGATGTGGTGTGACGTGGAAGGGGCCGACGTCGAACGGAACGCCGCTGGCGTACTCGACGGCTTTGGTGGGAACGTAGGGTCGTGGGACGAACGGTGCGGCCGCCTGTAGGACGCGGTGCGTCGCGGCGCCGAGATAGACCGGGATGCTCGGTCCGGCGAGATGAGCAAGCCCCCAGTGGTCAACAGTATCCCTCCGCCCAGGACCGCGTCAGTTCGGTTTTGTTTTTTTGACCCGAGGTGTCTTGTTCCATCGCTTGGCAAGGACCTGGAGCGCGCGTTGATGCGCGGTGGCGTCGAGCCGATCGGGATCGAAGTCATGGTCCACCCATTCGAGGAGTTCGGCGTGTCGTTCGTGAGCCGGGTCGGCGACGGCGTCGAGGAACTCGGCATAGCCGAAAGGGCCACCGATATCCTCGGGTGGACAGCGGCCGCTCGCTTCGATGAGCCTGGGATAGTCGAGGCCGGGATGGGCGTCGGCGAGGTACTCGATCTCTAGCGTGTGGGTCCAGCCGTCGCCGAAGTCGTAGAGGTACTCGAGCGTCTTCGCGCCGACGTCCTCGAGGACGTCGGCGAGCCGAGCCTTGCGGGCGTCGAGGGGTCCATCGGGCCAGCTTGGATCAGGCGCGCCCCAGCCCACATCGCGAGCCCGGATCTCATAGAGATGGCTGTCGGTCCATCCGATTGCGGCCTGTAGCGCAAGATGCAGGCGATCGAGACGGATGGAGAATGGCACCTCGATCCGTCTGAGGACAGTCGGTACGACATCGTCGAGCGTGATCTTGAGGCGGGCGATGGTGTCGGCGGTCATGCCGCCAAGCTACGACATGCCTTCTCGTTCGCCCAGTTCCAAGGCAGCAGATCGGCGAGATCGGTGCTTCTGTGATCTGCGATGCGGGCGAGAACGTCGGCGAGCCACGCATGCGGATCGACATCGTTGAGCTTAGCGGTCTGGATCAGCGAGTAGATGACCGCTGCACGCTCACCGCCGCGCTCGGAGCCGGCGAACAGCCATGCCTTGCGGCCGAGCGCGATGCCACGTAGTGCCCGCTCGGCGGCATTGTTCGACAAGCAGATCCGTCCATCGCCGAGGAAGCGCAAGAACGCCGGCCAGCGCGTCAGCATGTAGTCCATCGCCTTGGCGACATCGGAATGGCGGGACATCTTGCATCGCGCGGCGCGCATCCAGCGTTCCAGATCTTCGACAAGCGGCGCGACGCTTCGTCGGCGCTCGTCTTGCCGAAGGTCCGGTAGCAAACCATTGAGGGAACGCTCCGCCGCGAAGATGGCATCGAACCGGCGGACCGCCTCGAGCGCCAGCGGCGCGACGATCACCGGCTTGCGCGAACGAGCCTTGCTCGTGACGTCGGCGAGGACGAAGAACTTGCGCCGGGCATGGCTCCAGCAGGCGGCCTCGGTGATCGGCCCGGGCCCGCGTTCAGCCTTGTAGAGCGCATTGAACCCAGCGTAGGCGTCGGCTTGCAGGATCCCGGCGTAGCTCTCGAGATGGCGCTCGGGATGCTCGCCCTTCCGATCGCGCGAGAAGGCATAGAAGGCGGCTGGCGGATCGGCACCTCCGAATGGGTGGTCGTCGCGAACATACGTCCACAAGCGGGCCTGGGTGGTCTTCCCTTTGGTCAGCAGCGCCACCGGCGTATCATCGCCATGAATACGCTCCGCCGCCATCACGTGGGTGCGGATCAGCTCGGCGAGCGGCGCGAGAACGGCGGCACAGGTGCCGACGTGGTCCGCCAAGGTCGACAGTGGCAAGTCGATGCCTTCGCGCGCGTAGGTCTCGCTCTGGCGATTGAGCGGCTGGTGCAGCGCAAACTTCGCATGGAGGATCATCGCCAGCAGGCTCGGCCCGGCATGACCGCGGGCGATAACGTGGAACGGCGCCGGCGCCTGGCTGATCTTCTCGCAGGTCCGGCAGGTGAACTTCTCGCGGACGTGCTGGATCACCTTCCACTGGCGGGGCACGACCTCGAGCGTCTCGGTGATGTCCTCGCCGAGCTTGGCGAGGCGCCTTGAGCCGCAGCACAGGCACGAGCTTGGGCCGGGAATGATCACGCGCTCGCGCGGCAGATGATCGGGAAACGGCCTTCGCCCCGACCGCCGCCGGTGCGTCGGGATCAGGGTCGACAGGGCGGCACGCATGGCGGCCATCTCCGCCGCCGCTTCGTCCTCTGCCGCCGTCGCTTCGAGGTCTTCGAGTTCGAACTCCATCTGGTCGAGCAGCTTGTGACCACGCTCCGAGCGGCTGCCGTAGAGCTCGCGGCGCATCTTCTCGATGGCGAGCTTGAGATGGGCGATCACCGCTTCGGCGCCGGACGCCTGGGCGGTGGCGAGAGCTGCTTTTGCTTCCGCGTCGAAGCGGGCCGCGCGCTCGGCGACGAGGAGACGCTTCAAGCTCTCGATATCATCCGGCTCGCGGGCGTCCGATGGCGTCATGACGGCATTGAATCACGGATCGTATCTTCCGTGACGATGATATCAAAGGCATCCACAGGGAGATGCCGTCACCGCAGCCTGGGATCATCCGACCGTTTTTGGTCGCCACGTATGCTGCGGATGCCTCCAGTCTATCCCCTCGAGTAGGTAGGCGAGTTGCGCCGGCTTGATCACGACGACGCCGTCGGCCGGCGAGGGCCAGATGAACCGTCCACGTTCCAGCCGTTTGGCGTAGAGCGATACCCCGTGCGCGTCAGTCCACAGGACCTTGATCAGATCGCCCCGGCGCCCTCGAAACACGAACAGATCGCCGCAATGGGGATCGCGCCGCAGCGCCTCCTGGACCTGCAGCGACAGGCCGTTCATGCCGCGCCGCATGTCGGTCGCGCCGACCGCCAGCCAAACACGCACGCCCGACGGGACCGGGATCATCGTCGCTCCACCACGGCGATTAGACGCGCGATCGCCGCGACGTCCAGGCTCGCGTCGATGATCAGCCGGCGTCCGTTCCTAGCGACGATCTCGACGCGACCGGTAGCTGAAGGCTGAAGGTCGTCGGGGCGGCTCTCGGGCACGATCAGCGCCGGGACGAACTTCGCCTCGGGCTGCTTGGCAACACCGGCTCGAAAGCTCCGCCGCCACGTGAACAGCAGCGACGGCGAGATCCCGTGCCGGCGTGCGATCGTCGACGCCAACCTGGGACCGGAAAAGCTCTCCGTGACGATCCTGAGCTTCTCCTCCGTCGACCATCGGCGACGGCGTCCCGTGTCGACCACTTCGAGCCGATCGACCTGGGCATAGTGAGTATGACTAGCCATACTCACTATGCGTTATGCCAAGCCACCCTCGCGCAAGACGGCCCACGGCGGAGGCTTACGAATGAAGCGTGGTGTGATGCGCTTATCGATGACGTAGCTCTGCTGGAAGAACAACTGCCAAGGCGCAATCGTCGTGCCGACGATGGCAATGACGAGGAGCATCACGTCGGCGACATTGCCATCCTTCGGCATGTGCGCCGTTAGAGTCCGTTTGAGAATGGTTTCAGTGCAGGATGCGTCGCCATAGGAAGCTGCCCATGGCGACGTGGATCATGGCGGTCGAGACGTCGATGCGCTGCTCGTAGTCGCGCACCAATCGGCGCCAGCGGGTCATCCAACCGGAGGTGCGCTCGACAACCCAGCGTCGCGGCAAGACCTCGAAGCCCTTCTGCCCCTCGATGCGGCGGATGATCTCGATGACGAAGTCCTTGTAGGCGGCCTTGTCCATGAGGGTGCGGCGATCGTAGGCGCCATCGGCGAAGAGGTGCTTGACCCAGGGCCAGCGCTTGCGGATCTGGTCCAGGATTTTCTGCGCGCCTGCACTGTCGGAGATGTCGGCAGTGGTCAGGTTGATCATCAGCAGCCGCCCGTCGGTATCGACGGCGATGTGACGCTTGCGGCCGACGATCTTCTTGCCGGCATCGTGGCCCCGGGCCTTGGCGGCAGGCGCCTTGATGGTTTGGCTGTCGACGACGCCGGCGGACGGGCTGGCCTCGCGCCCGACGCGCTCGCGGTCGATCATGACGGCCATGTCGTGGATCGTCTCGAAGAGGAACCGGCGCACGAAGCGGCGAAACCACCAATAGACGGTGCCCGACGGCGGGAAGTCCCTCGGCAGCATGTCCCAGCTGACCCCGGATCGCGCCAGGTAACGGATGGCGTTCAGGACCTCGCGCAAATCTGTCTTGGGCTTGCGCCCACGCTTCGCCGGCTTGGGCAGGAACGGGCGAACCCCTTCCCACTCCTCATCCGTGAGGTCGGTCGGATAACGCTTGGTCTTCCTGGCGATCTCGGCCATCCGGCCACGGCTTGCTGCAGTCCACATCGCAAGCTTGAATCACGCTATCAAAAACCCCGCAATTCTATTCTCAAACGGGCTCTAACAAGATCGCGCGCGATAGCGCCGATCGGGGGATGCACCATGACAAGGATGGGGAGGAGCAGCAGGCTACCGCCCACCAGGATCAGCGCAACGCGTTCGAACCGGCGGAAGGCGCCCGTCATAGCGGCCGCCATAACCGCGACCGCGGAAAGGGCCACCCCGCCGATCTTTGGTAGGCCGAGATAGTTCAAGGCAAGCGCATCGGTCTCGGCGGCAAGATCGTCCAGGCCTACGTCGCCATCATCGGGTGGTGGCGTCCCGGCGACCGGATCCACCTGTTCGGCTTCAGCCGCGGCGCCTACACCGTGCGCTGCCTCGCCCACGTCCTCGAGCTGATGGGCATCCCGACCCAGCAGGCCAACGGATCCTCGATCAGCCTCGATCCTAAGCACCTCTACCCGATCGCCGACGAAGCGGTGAAGATCCTTTATCGGCACGGCGATGTGACCAAGGACGACGCGGCCCGCGACGCCGAGGCAGCCGCGTTCCGGGCCAAGTACGCTTCCTACTGCGCCCCCGATCACGTCACCGTCCCCTGCTTCATGGGCGTCTGGGACACCGTTGCCGCGGAAGGATGGGACCGCTTTTTCCCGGGCCACGACGAGGAGCACCTTCCAAAAGGGATCCAGTATGTGCGCCACGCGATGGCGATCGACGAATACCGCAAAGATTTCGCCCGCGTAAAATGGGGCGGCAGCCGCACGGTCCGACAAAAAGTCGAGGGAGAGCCCGATCCCTTCCTCCAA
This sequence comes from Beijerinckiaceae bacterium, assembly GCA_965277735.1. Classification (GTDB taxonomy): domain Bacteria; phylum Pseudomonadota; class Alphaproteobacteria; order Rhizobiales; family Beijerinckiaceae; genus RH-AL1. The sequence goes on along the minus strand of CBDIDO010000001.1, from coordinate 381,412 downwards.
ATGTGGTTCGCAGGCTGTCATGCCGACGTCGGTGGCGGCTATCCCGAAAACGAGTCCCGGCTCTCCGACGTTGCTTTGAACTGGATCGTCGAGTTCGCAACGAAGGAACTGCCGGAAGATGTTCGCATCGATGTCGACCCGCGCTGGCTCACGCTCCATCCGTCATGCGCCGGGATGATGCACGACGAGTGCATGAGCGGGAAGATCTCCTGGGACAAGACCGTCAGGCACGTCGATCCCGAAGGAACCCTGCACGAGAGCGTTCTGGCCCGCCTCAAGATGCCGTCCGTCAGGAACTTCGTCACCTACGGACCCTACCGCCCCGCCAATCTGGAGCTCCATCCGCAAGCAGTGCTTTCTTCAAGCCTGCTGGGGACGCCGTGAGTTGACAAGTCGGCCTCGGCCGGCCTGTCGGCGAGCGTGCTGACGTTCGACCGCTCCGACGGCTCTCCCTCACGAGATCCCTCCACGTCATGTGACGACGTGAACGGACCGCGCCTCGGAATTCGCCGTCGAACGCTGCCGCGCATAGAAGCGCGCGCGTTCGGTCTCGAGAAGGCCGGCGGCGCGGCGAACCGCGAGCAAATCCTTGCGAGTAATGAGGCCGCGTAACTCGCGCGTCTTCGGCTCGACGATCGGCACGAGACCGACGTCTTCCGCGATCATCAGATCGAGGATTCGTCCCACGACGTCGTCGGGAAACCCGGCAGGGCTCGAGGCGTCGGAGACGCGCTCGCCGAGCGTTTCACTGTCCCGGTCGCGCTCGGCATTCCAAGCGAGCGCTTCGGCGCGGGTTGCGACGCCGACGAGGCGACGCTCGGCGTCGACCACGGGATAGCCGAGGTGTTTTGCATCCGGGTCCATAAAATAAGCCACGGCCTCGGCGAGCGGCATCGCGTCGGACAGCGTTTCCACCTCCTGGACCATGATCTCCTTGGCGCGAGTGAGCTCGAACTGATCGATAGAATATTCGCGCGTGATATGTTGCCCACGCCGAGCGATCTTCTCGGTGAGAATCGAGCGCTTCAGCAAAAGCACGGTCACGGCATAGGCGCAGACCGTGCCGCACAACAGCAATGGCAGCCCGTGCAGGCTGGCCGTCAGCTCGAAAGCGAAGATCGCCCCCGTCAGAGGCGCGCGCATCGTACCACCTAGCATCGAACACATCCCGAGCAACGCCCAAAAGCCTGGATTGCCCGGCAGCGCCAGCCCGCAGAGCCAACCGAACGCGCCACCGATGATGAGCAACGGCGCCAGCACGCCGCCCGAGGTGCCCGACGAAAGCGAAACCAGCCAGATCAGTGCTTTGACGACGAGCAGGAGCAGGACCGCGCGCAGCGCCATGTGGTTGTTTAAAAGGTCCGCGATGACGTCGTAGCCGACGCCGAGGGCGCGGGGCTCGACGAGGCCGCCAAGTCCGACGCAGAGGCCGCCGAGCGCGGGCCACCACATCCAATGGATCGGCAGTCGTCCGAAGGCGTCCTCGATCCGATAGAGCGCCAGCGTCAAGAGCCCGGAGAGCAAGCCGGCGCCGATGCCGACGCCGCCTGCGCAAAGAAAGCCCCACCAGGGAAGATCCGGAACGGGCGCCATCGAAAACAGCGGTGTCGGCCCCATCAGAAGGGGGCGCCAGGCGATGGCGACGAGGGCAGCAATCGAAACCGGTATGAAGCTGCGCGGCTTCCACTCGAACAGCAGTAGCTCGACGGCGAGCAACACCGCGGCGATCGGCGTCCCGAAGATGCCGGTCATGCCGGCTGCGGCACCGGCGACAAGGAGCGTTTTGCGCTCTGCCGCTGTGAGGTGAAAGAACTGCGCGAACAGCGAGCCGATGGCGCCGCCCGTCATGATGATAGGTCCCTCCGCGCCGAACGGGCCGCCGGTACCGATCGCAATCGCGGCCGAGATCGGCTTGAGAATCGCGATCTTGGGCCCGATGCGGCTGCCGCCGATCAGGATTGTCTCGATCGCCTCGGGGATTCCGTGGCCGCGGATCTTGTCGGTTCCGTAGCGTGCCATCACGCCGACGACGAGACCGCCCAGCGCCGGCGCCGCGACCATCCAAAGGTTGCGTGGCACCGTGGCGAAGGTTGTGGCGGCGTCGCTGATTCGGCCAAACCACACGACATTCGTGACCAAAGCGATGAGCTTCAAAAGGAGGAGAGCGACGAGACTGGCAAGGGTACCGATGCAGATCGCGAACGCGACGAGGATCAGAATGCGCGGGTCAGCGCTGAAATCGGCGAGCCGCCGCGCAGCCGGAAGTGATGTTGCTCCGGCAATCCTATCGACCACGTCCGTCATGCCACCTCCTTGATCGATCGCCGCAGTTGCAGGCGGCAATCAGTTTGCATTATATCGGAGTACGATAGATGGAGTTTATATCGCATGCCGATATATGCAAGGGCGCCCCTATGACCCCGCGCACGGCAGCCCAGGCAAGGCCCGATCCGCAGCGCGAGGAAGAGCTGACGCCGTCCGATTACGAGACGTTGGCTTCATTTCGATTCGCGTTACGGCACTTCGCCAACTTCAGTGCCGTTGCGGCGCATGAAGCTGGTCTCACAACTCATCAACATCAGGCGCTCCTGGCGATAAAAGGTTGTCCTGCCGGCACCCAAGCCACAGTCGGTCACCTTGCCGAACAGCTGCTCGTCGCACCAAATACAGCGGCTGAATTCGTCGCCCGACTGGAAAGCGCCAGCCTTGTCGACAAGGTCATGGATCGCGACGACCGCCGCCGCGTCGTTCTCGCACTGACGCCTCGTGCCGAGACGTGTCTTCGGCAACTGACCCTTGCGCATCGACATGAAGTGCGCGGCCTGGCCCCTCGTCTGCTGGCGCTGTTCCGCGACCTCGACGCGCTCGGCATCAACCGGGCGCGGTCAAAAACGCCCTAATAATGAGTCCGTCGCCAAGCGCGCTGCGGCGCCGAAGCATAAGAAGTCGATCATGAGTGCAAAGAGCACGAAAGCCGTCAGCACCAAAAGCACGAGGCGCGCTCGCTTCTGTCTTGCAGTCGTTGCTGCTTTCAGCGTCCGCAGGTGCTCACTGAGTTGGAACGCAGGCATCGGCGCGGCGAAACTCTTGTCTGCCGCATTGGCACTGACCAGACGATGCGTCTCCTCGAACACAAGGACGCTTTCCTGCGCCAGGAACAACAGATCGACGCTTAGATCGTCGCTTCGGCCAACTGTGCGATGGACCACGACCGCCTGGAGGGCGGCGAACTCTCGCGCGAACGCAATGCTCGCTGTCGAAGCCGCGAGATCGATTCCCTCGAAGACCATGGTGTCGGCCACTGCGGCGATCTCCTGCGTTCCGACAAACGGGAGGGTAAGCTCATGACGGGTGATCAGGAACTCCTCCGAGTGGCCGGACTGATGAAGCTTTGCGCGTCAATGGTGGCGTTGATCGCCAAGCTCCGAACTGAAGAGGATCGGAAAGAGGCGATCGAGCTTTCCGACATCGCGACGGCCGCAGCCGACCGGCTCGAGATGCTCGTCACTCGCAACGCGAAAAGCTCAGACGGAAAGGCGCGCCTGTACAAATGACGCGGCCGGTTTTTGCTCGGTTCCTGGCAAACGGGCGCCGACCGCCGCGATAACGATAGCGCTCGACGCTTCCGGTTGGGAGTTTGTCAGATTATTTGGTGAACCGATATGTAGACTTTGTACCCGGCGCAGAGCGCGCACTAGGACGCGAACGCGCTCTAGGTGTTGGGTCATTTGGAAAGGGCGACCGGCCCGTGTCCTGCCCAAGGCATACGTAGCGATCGGCGGTGTACAAGGCAGTTATCAAGACCGGGGAGCGCGCAAAGGCAGACGATCCCGAACGATCTAAAGCGGCACAGCGTGATTTCCTTCGAAAGCGTCTCGTCGCCGAGTACCTGGATGTTCGAAGCCAATGGTGCCGAATTGCCCGTCGCCTTCCGCTCTCGTATCAGCGTCAATACCGTAGATGCCGCGATCGCTGCGGGATTAGCCGATACGGGCCTGGTCCGGGTGTTGTCCTACCAGGTGGTCGACTTCGTGCGGGCAGGCCGGATCAGCACTGTCCTCGATGCCTTTGAGCCTCCCCCTCTGCCTGTGCATCTCGTTTACCACCGGCAAAAGCGATTGCCGCTGAAGCTTCGGGCATTTGTCGACTTTGTCGTGCCGCGTCTGCGTGAGAGATTGCCACGCGCCGCTTTATGAGTACGCATCCGGTGAAGACCGCAGATAGGGCACGATCACTGGCGACGCGGTATCTACGCGGCCTGCGCAAGCTCCGACCTCGCCCAGTTCCATGGCATGAGGTCATCGATGCGACGGGCCGGGTAGTCGGGCAGTCTGGCGAGGACGTCGGCGAGATAGGCCTGGGGATCGACGCCGTTGAGCTTGATGAGGTGGATGGCCTCCGCTCCCGGCATCATAGTGCAGAGCGGTCGCGGCGATCGCTTAGCGAGGAGGCCATTCATGGACGAGATTACGACGGTCGGGCTTGATCTGGCGAAACGGGTTTTCCAGGTCCATGGGGCAGATGCAAAGGGGCGCCTGGTTTTTCAGAAGAAGCTTCGGCGTGAGGACGTGCTGAGCTTTTTCGCGAAGCTCCCGCCTTGCGTTGTCGGCATGGAAGCTTGCGCCTCGTCGCATTACTGGGCCCGCGAGATCCGTGATCTGGGCCATGACGCAAGGATGATCCCCGCATCCTACGTGAAGCCCTACGTCGCTAGGCAAAAGAACGATGCGGCGGACGCCGCTGCGATCTGCGAAGCGGTGACGCGACCGGCGGTTCGTTCCGCTCCTATCAAGTCGCTCGCGCAACAGGCGGCGCGGGTCGTCCATCGCACGCACGAGCTTCTATCGCGTCAACGCGTTTCACTGATCAACGCGATCCGGGGCCACATGGCCGAGTTCGGCGTGATCGCCGCGGCCGGCCCTCAGCACGTCGGACCTCTCATCGAGAGGATCTCCCATCCGGCGACGCCGCTGCCCGACATGGTGCGGGCCGCCTTGAACATCCTTGCGGATCAGCTTGTCGCATTGAGCAAGCAGATAAACGCTCTCGAAGCTCAGATGCGAAGGCATTGTCGTGAGGAGCCGGAGGCCGCGAGACTGCTCACCATTCCAGGCATCGGTCCGATTACCACAAGCGCCATACTGGCCGGCGTTCCTGACATTCGAGGGTTCAAGTCAGGGCGCGACTTCGCGGCGTGGCTTGGCTTGGTGCCGCGTCAGAACTCGAGCGGCGGCAAAGAGCGATTGGGCCGGATCACGAAGATGGGTGACCGAACCATCCGCCGGCTCCTCGTCATAGGCGCCATGTCCACGATCCGATGGTCACGCAGTAAGGAGAACTTCGCGGACAGCTGGCTGGGACGGATTATCGCCCGCAAGCCAATCAAACTCGCTGCGGTCGCTCTGGCCAACAAGATGGCTAGAATCGTCTGGGCAGTAATGACTCGGGAGGAGACGTACCGGGCAGCATAGGAATCGACCGCAAGGATAAGCCGGTCCTGGCGGTCGTGGTGCAACGGCGCTGAATGGGAAGATGACGCGATAGTTGATAGACGAGATCGGGACACCCAGCAGACTTGTAGGCGCCTCGAGCGCGAGAGCTTGTAATGGACCCGATCCGCGGATCTCATCTGGGCCGGCGGCCAAATGTGCCGCCTTATGTAGGCCGGACACATGCAAGCCGCCGACTTATCGCGCATTGCCCAAACAAAGCTCTTGCACCGCGGAGGCCATCCACACATGCAGGTCTCGGTCAGCGTGTAGATCGCAGCGGCGCGTTGAGCACCGCGGTCGGAGCCGGCGAAGGTCCAGTTGGCACGGCCGATGGCGACGCCGCGCAGCGCTCGCTCCGCGGCGTTGTTGGTCATGCAGATGCGGCCGTCGTCGAGAAAGCGGGTCAGCGCCGTCCAGCGTTTGAGGCTGTAGGTGATGGCCTTGGCGAGATCCGACTTCGCAGAGAGCTTCGCGCGCTGGGCGATCAGCCAGATCTCGAGTTCATCGACGATCGGGCGCATCCGACCCCGGCGTACGACGAGGCGCTCTGCGGCTGAGCGGCCGTTGATCTCGCGCTCGATGGCAAACAGCGCATCGATCTTCATCACCGCCTCGGTGGCGATCGGCGCCTTGGCCACCTTGGCGAGATCGAACAGCTTGCGGCGGGCATGGGCGAAGCAGCCGGCCTCGACGATCGGCCCCGGCTTGCGGCCTGGCGCGTAGAGCCGGTTGAAGCCGGCATAGGCGTCAGCCTGCATGATGCCGGAGAAGCTGGCGAGATGGGCCTCGGGATGGGCGCCCGTGCGATCACGCGACGCAAAGAAGGCCGCTGCGGGAGGATCGCTCCCGCCGAAGGGACGATCGTCACGAACGTAGGTCCAAAGCCGGCCCGTCACCGTTTTGCCTTTGGCGAGGATCGGCACCGTCGTGTTATCGGCATGGACACGCTCGGCCGCGAGCACGTGCGCCCGGATGCGCGCGACGATCGGCTCCAGGCTCGCCGCGCACGCTCCGACCCAGTCGGCGAGCGTCGACACCTCGATCGTGGCGCCTTCGCGCGCGTAGATCTCGCTCTGGCGGTTCAGTGGCAGGTGCTGGCCGTACTTCGAGGCGAGGACGAGCGCGAGAAGATGAGGACCGGCACGACCACGGGCGATCGGATGCGAGGGCGCCGGCGCCTCGCTGACGCTCTCGCAATCACGACAGGTCATGGTCTCGCGCACATGCTCGACGACCTTCCATCGGCGCGGCTCGCATTCGAGGCTCTCGGTGACGATCTCCCCGAGCTTGCGCAGTCGCGTGCCGCCGCACTTGCCGCAGACGCAGGGCGACGGATAGACGATGCGCTCGCGCGGCAGATGGTCGGGTAGAGGGCGCCGTGCCGGCTTGCGGGTCCCGCTCGACGAAGGTGCCCGTGAGGGCATCGCCGCGGCTTCGATCACCGCCTTTGCCTCGACCTCGGCCTGGGTCTCCTCGAGATCGGCGATGGCGAGCTCGAGCTGCTCGACGATCTGCCTGCCGCGCTCCGAACTCTGGCCGAAGCGAGCACGACGGGCCTTCTCCAGCTGCAGCTTCAGCCGCTCGATCTCGAGCTTGAAGCTCTGCGCCTGAACCGCGATCGCCCGAGCCTCGGCCAGCAGGTCGCGTTGCGCGAGGATCATCGCATGCGCGGTCGCAAGATCGGTCGGCAGCGGGTCGGCTTGCGTGCTCACAGGACGAGAGAATCACGGATTGCGATCGCGCGGGAGACGCGAGCGCGGCTATGCACAGATGGTTGGCTCAGCCAGCCGCGATCGGACGCCACGTCTTCTGCGGCGACCGCCAGTCGATCCCCTCGAGCAGGTAGCCGAGCTGCGCCGGCGTGATCGTCACCGCGCCGTCCGCCACCGATGGCCACAGGAAGCGACCGCGCTCGAGCCGTTTGGCGAACAGGCACAGCCCCTGACCGTCGTGCCAGAGCACCTTGACGAGATCGCCGCGACGACCGCGGAAGACGAAGATCTGCCCGTCGTGCGGATCGCGCTTCAACGCCTCCTGGACCTGCAGCGCGAGCCCATTGAAGCCGCGACGCATGTCCGTGTGCCCGGTGGCGATCCAAACCCGGACGTTGCTCGGCACCGGGATCATCGGCGTTCCAACACGTCGAGCACGCGCGACAGCGCAACGGGATCGACGCGCTCGTCGACGATGACGCGCCGATCGTGCGCGAGCACGATCTCGATGCGAGCCGAACCCGTCACCCTGGACGTCGGCTCCGCGATGATCGCGGGCACAAAAGGAGGCGCGGGCAACGGCTGGCATCGGGCCACCTTGAACGCGCGGCGCCACGTCACCAGCATGGATCGAGAGATGCTGTAGCGCCGCGCCGTCGGCGCCACGAGCCGCGGACCCGCCATGCTCTCGAGGACGATCCGCGCCTTCTCGTCCTCGGACCATCGGCGTCGACGACCCGTCTCGACGATCTCGAGCCGTTCCAACGCACTGACCTTATGACTGTCCATAAGCGCTGTTCTCAGCGCTCTCGAGCAAACCCCACAAGGCGGTCGTCACCGGACGGGTACGAATACGCCGTTCTAATCAGCCGTCCTCGCGCGAAACCGCCAAGCTGAAGAAGCGCGACGGGTTACATCTTAAAAGACAGCTTACGATCAGCAGGATTACGGGCCAGGAGCAAAAACCTAGCGTCGCCCTCCCGGACTATGGGAACGGTGGCCGCCCGGCGAGGTCCCGACGACGTCGGGCGGCCTGTGCGGCCGAATCCTGGGGATTTCGGAAGCACAATGAATTATGAGCGCATTGGCCTGAAGCCGCTAGCCTCCCGACCACAAAACTCATCGCGAAGCACTGGCGTGAGCTAGGCCATTCGAGCCCATTGTTTGCTTTATAATGCCGCGCTGACGTGCATAGGCGGCTCGGAACGATCGTAATAGAAATCTTTAATGCTGGGAGCTGCGTACCCTTTGTCGGGCGCGCGATAGAGCGTTATTCATCGCAGTCACAAGCTCGCCCTGGCGGAAAGGCTTGCTCAACTTCGGAATGCCCGCTGAACGTTCCACCTCGAACAGTTCCGCGTATCCGGACGCAATGATCACTGGCAGATTCGGATGCAGGCAGCCGAGTTGGCGCGCCAAGGTCAGCCCGGTAGTTTCGGGCATCACGTGATCGGTCAGGACGAGGTCCGGAAACGGCTCCGATCGCAACGCCTCCATAGCCTCGGCGGCAGACGACGCTTGCCTCACGGTATGACCGAGATCTTCCAGCATCGCGGCCGTGCCGGCCTTCACCAAAGGATCGTCATCGACGAGCAGGACGGTGCATGAAGGCCCGGCGATCGAGTCGGCAACTCTGTCCGCAACGCGCCGCACGAGAGTACTCGGAGAGGCCACCGGAAGCCTGAGATGCACTGTCGTCCCGCATCCGCGTTTGCTGACGATGCGCAGGTCGCCTCCCGACTGAGCGGCAAGCCCATGCGCCATCGAAAGCCCGAGACCTGTCCCTTTCCCGACTCCTTTGGTGGTGAAGAACGGCTCCAGCGCCCTGGCAAGCGTTTCCTCGTCCATCCCTTCGCCCGTATCTGTGATGCTGACACAAATGAAGTCACCGGCCGGCAATCCCTGGCCAGGCCGCGTGGCCGCCAGGGCCTCCTCGGCGATTGAAATCGTCAGCGCGCCACCAGACGGCATCGCGTCGCGTGCGTTGAGGGCCAGGTTCAAAATGGCCAACTCAAGCTGGTTGGCATCCACCTCGGCGTTCGGAAGGCAATCCGGCGCAATCCTTTCGAGCTGCAAGCCTGGCCCAACTGCACGGGCCAGCAAATCCCGCATGCCGTCGATCAGCTCCACGACATCCACGGCTTCCGGCCGCAACTCCTGCCGCCTGGAGAACGCGAGCAGTCTCTGCGTCAAGGCTGCGCCACGCTCAGAACCGTGCATCGCGGTGTCGAGCAGGCGGTGCATGCGAGGGTCGTCGGGGATACGCTTCTTGAGAAGTTCGAGACTGCCCGTGATCGCCATGAGCAGATTGTTGAAGTCATGCGCCACGCCGCCGGTGAGCTGGCCGATCGTCTCCATCTTTTGCGCCTCGAAGAGCTGAGCCAAGGCGGTCTCGCGTTCGCGCGTTCTGTCCTCGATCCGTTCCTCAAGATCCTGGTTGAGTTCCAGCAGTTTCAAGGAAGAGGCCTCGAGGGCGGCTGTCCGCTCGGCGACACGATCCTCGAGTTCGGCGTTGATGCGCTCGAGGTCGCGCGTCTTGCGGAAAAGCTCCGCGAAGACCCTGACCTTGGCCCTGAGGAGCTCGGGCACAACCGGTACGGATACGTAGTCGATCGCGCCAGCTTCGTAGCCGCGGCGGCGATCGAGGTCCGACACCTGAAATGCCGAGACGAAGATGATCGCGGTTTTGCGGAAGCGCGGGTGCTCCCTAATGGTCTCGGCGAGTTCGAAGCCGTCCAGATCGGGCATGCAGACGTCGATCAAGATCAGGGCGACATCGGTCTTCAGCAGGACGCCGAGAGCTTCGCGAGCCGATTGCGCCGTGATGAGCGTCTCGCCGAGTTCGCCAAGCATCACTTCGTAGGTGAGAAGCTTGCTCGGCTGGTCGTCGACCAGGAGGATGTTGACGCGATCATCCAAGGCGCGCGGCCGTCGGCTTGAGCCACTTCAGAAGGACTGCCAAAAGATGGTTGGTGTCGACCGGCTTGGCGAGATAGTCCGAGGCACCCGACGCCAGGCATTTGTCCCTGTCCTCGCTCATGGCCTTGGCGGTTAGGGCGACAATCGGCCGAGAGGGTTTGGAGGTGTCGGCCTTCATCGCACGCATCGTCTCGTGACCGTCCATGTCAGGCATCATGATGTCCATGAGGATCAAATCGAGAGCGCACCCGCTCTCGAAAATCGCGATCGCTTCACGTCCTGTAGTCGCCGCGACAACCTTCATTCCGTGACGCTCGAGGACGCTGCTCATAGCGAATATGTTTCGCGCGTCATCGTCGACGAGTAGAATCGTGCGCCCGAGGAGTTCCGACCCGGAAACGAGTCCCGAGACACTCTTATTAAATTCGATCGCCCCCGCTTCGGCAACCGGCATGGGCCGAGGCGGCGTCGTCTGGGGCTTGTAGGGTCCAAAGGATTCGGGACGGCGGAGTGGGAGGATCAGGGTGAAGATGCTGCCCTTTTCGAGTTCGCTGCGAAGCTGGATCTCGCCACCCAACAAACCGGCGAGTTCTCGGCTTATCGCTAATCCGAGGCCGGTCCCTCCGAATCTTCGGCTCGTTCCGGCGTCAGCTTGCTGAAACGCATCGAAGATGAGTTTCTGCTTCTCCGGCGCGATCCCTATGCCCGTGTCGGAGACTTCAAACGCAACCACCCCCGGCGCCAGCGACAGGATCGGGTGGCCGGCGCTCCAGCCGGCCGTGAGCGGCGACACCTTCATCCTCACGCCCCCCTCGGATGTGAACTTGAAGGCGTTGGAAAGCAGGTTCTTGAGGATCTGCTGAAGTCTCTTGGCGTCCGTCGTGATCGTCGCGGGCAGATCGAACGCGGCCTCGATCTCGAAGAGGAGACGGCGGCGTTCCGCCTCCAGCGCAAACGGCCTAGCGATCGTTTGCAAGAGATCGGAGAAGAGGGTCTCTTCTGCTTCGAACGACACGGTGCCCGACTCGATTTTCGAGAGGTCCAGAATATCGCTTATCAGGGCGAGAAGGTCGCTCCCCGCTCCATGGATCGTGCGGGCAAACTCGACCTCCTTCTCCGACAGGTTGCCGTCGGGATTCTCGCCGAGCTGATGGCCAAGTATCAGTATGCTGTTGAGAGGCGTGCGCAGCTCATGACTCATGTTGGCCAGGAAGTCCGACTTGTATTTGGACGTCAGAGCGAGCTCGCCTGCCTTGTCCTCGAGCGCGCGGCGAGCCCGCTCGATCTCGCGATTCTTGGCCTCGACCTCGGTGTTGCGCTCCGCGAGCTGTTGAGCCTTCTGCGCCATTTCCTCGTTCGTCTGCTTCAGCTCTGCCTGCTGCGACTGCAACTCAGCCGCGAGGGTCTGTGATTGCTTGAGCAGGTCCTCCGTCCGCATGGTCGCCGCGATACTGTTCAGGATGATGCCGACGCCGGCGGTCAGCTGGTCGAGGAAGGACGTCTGCAGCTCGCTGAAGCGACCGAGCGTGGCGAGCTCGATGACCGCCTTCACCTCGGCCTCGAACAGGATCGGCAGCACAACGCCGTTCCGTGGTGCAACCTTGAAGACGCCGGAACGGATCGGAGTGACGTTCGAGGGGATTTCGGAGATCAGGACCCGGCGGCCGTCTTGCGCGCACTGGCCGATAAGGCCTTCACCCAGCCGCAACGTCGATTTCGGTCCTTGAGGCGTACCGTCCGCGAATGCGGACATGAGGCGCAGCGAAGATTGATCGCCAGCTTCGACCTGATAGATGACGCCATGGTGCGCGTCGAGCAGCGTCGCCAGCTCGGTGAGGAGGATCCGTCCGAAGGACGCCAGATCGCGCTGCCCCTGCAACATGTTCGTCAATCGGGCGAGATTGGTCTTGAGCCAATCCTCCCCGGTGTTCTGCTCCGTGGTCAGGCGAAGGTTGCCGATCATCGTGTTGATGTTGTCCTTCAACTCGGAAACCTCGCCGCGGGCGTCGACCTGGATCGCGCGGGTCAAGTCGCCCTTTGTCACGGCCGTCGCGACCTCGGCGATGGCACGGACCTGCGTCGTCAGGTTAGCCGCGAGCAGGTTGACGTTGCCGGTGAGATCCTTCCAGGTACCGGCGGCGCCCGGCACGTTGGCCTGACCTCCGAGACGCCCCTCCACGCCGACCTCGTGGGCGACGGTGGTCACCTGGGCGGCGAAGGTGGCCAAAGTGTCCGTCATGTTGTTGATCGTGTCGGCCAGCGCCGCAACCTCGCCCTTGGACGCCACAGTCAGCTTGCGCTTGAGATCGCCGTCGGCCACCGCGGTGACGACCTTGACGATGCCACGGACCTGTTCGGTCAGGTTCGCGGCCATGACGTTGACCGTATCGGTCAGATCCTTCCACGTCCCGGCGACGCCCGGCACCTTGGCCTGTCCCCCGAGCCGTCCCTCGGTGCCGACCTCGTGGGCCACGCGCGTGACCTCGCCGGCGAAGGCGTTCAATTGATCGACCATCGTGTTGATGGTGATCTTTAGCTCGAGGATCTCACCGTTGGCGTCGACGGTGATCTTTCGGGACAGGTCGCCGCGGGCGACCGCCGTCGTGACTTCCGCTATGTTTCGCACCTGGGTGGTCAGGTTGGCCGCGAGCTGGTTGACGTTGTCGGTGAGGTCCTTCCAGGTGCCGGCGGCGCCGGGAACGACGGCTTGGCCGCCGAGCCGACCATCTGTGCCGACCTCGCGTGCGACACGCGAGACCTCGCCGGCGAAGGATCGCAGCTGATCCACCATGGTGTTCAGCGTGTCCTTCAGGAGTAAAATCTCGCCGCGCACGTCCGCCGTGATCTTGCGCGACAGGTCGCCGGAGGCGATGGCCGTCGCCACCTCGGCGATGTTGCGAACCTGTCCGGTAAGGTTTCCCGCCATCGAGTTGACGTTGTCGGTCAGATCCTTCCACGTACCGGCCGCCCCGGGTACCTGCGCCTGGCCGCCCAACTTGCCTTCCGTGCCGACCTCCCTTGCAACGCGTGTGACCTCGCCGGCGAACGCGTTCAGCTGGTCGACCATGGTATTGATCGTGTTCTTGAGCTCGAGAATTTCGCCCTTCACGTCGACGGTAATCTTGCGGGAAAGATCGCCGCGCGCGACGGCGGTGGTGACTTCCGCGATGTTGCGCACCTGCCCGGTGAGATTCGAGGCCATCGAGTTGACGTTTTCGGTAAGGGCCTTCCAGAACCCGTCAACTCCCGGGACCAGCGCCTGGCCGCCGAGCTTGCCTTCCGTTCCAACCTCGCGGGCGACGCGCGTGACCTCGGAGGCGAACCGGTTCAGCTGATCCACCATGGTGTTCAGCGTCTCCTTGAGTTCGAGGATCTCGCCGCGCACGTCGACCGTGATCTTGCGCGACAGATCGCCCTTCGCGATAGCGGTCGAGACCTCGGCGATGTTGCGAACCTGAGCGGTCAAGTTGCCGGCCATGGAATTCACCGAGTCGGTCAGGTCCTTCCAGGTGCCAGCGACACCCGGCACCATCGCCTGGCCGCCGAGCCGGCCCTCGGTGCCGACCTCCCGCGCCACTCGCGTTACCTCACCGGCGAACCCATTGAGCTGATCGACCATCGTGTTGATGGTCTCCTTAAGCTCCCGGATCTCGCCGGACACGTCGACGGTGATCTTGCGGGAAAGATCGCCGCGCGCCACGGCGGTCGTCACCTGCGCGATGCTGCGCACCTGCGCGGTCAGGTTGCCGCACATGGCGTTGACCGAATCCGTGAGGTCCTTCCACGTCCCGGCGACGCCCGGGACGAGCGCCTGGCCGCCGAGCTTGCCTTCGGTCCCGACCTCCCGCGCGACGCGCGTCACCTCCGAAGCGAACGCGCGCAGCTGATCGACCATCGTGTTGATGGCCGCTTTCAGCTGGAGGATCTCGCCGCGAACGTCGACTGTGATCTTCTTGGACAGATCGCCGTTCGCCACCGCGATCGTCACGTCGGCGATGCTACGGACTTGCGCGGTCAGATTCGAGGCCATCGAGTTCACCGACTCGGTAAGCTCACGCCAGACGCCGGTCGCCTCGTGGACCGTTGCCTGTCCACCGAGCTTGCCCTCGCTGCCGACTTCTCGCGAGACACGGGTGACCTCCGAGGTAAACTCGGAGAGTTGCGCGATCATCGCGTTGACGACATTGGCGGACCGGAGGAACTCGCCTGCGAGCGGTCGGCCACCGAAGTCGAGCGGCATCGTCTGAAGGAGATCGCCCTTGGCAACGGCAGCGACGGTCTGCGTCATCGCCGTCGTCGGCCGCGAGAGATCCTCGATCAGGGCGTTGAGCGAGCCTTCCATCTCCGACCACGAGCCCGACGGGAGGCTGAAGCGCACGCGAGCCCGCGTGTCGCCGTCGCGTCCGACGCGTTGTCCGACACGGGCAAGTTCGGATGCCATGCGCTGGTTGGCGGCTACGATGTCGTTGAACGTATCGCAGATTTTGCCGGCGAGACCGATCTCATCACGCGCGAGCCGTACCGAGAAGTCGCCATCACGCACCGCGACGAGCGCCCCCATGAGCTCGCTTGGCAGATCGGTGGCCGTCGACGGTCCCCCTGCGCCGTCGCGGCCGCTCGAAGACTTGCGTTGCCCGGAGGGTGATATCGGGTTGTCTACATCAAGCGCCATACTGTCTTTTCATCTAGACTGTTGGCAAATTCGCGGCACGAAGCGCGTCCGCAAGCAAGCGGCGGTAAGAGGGAGGCCTGACCCACACGCCGAAAAAGCGTATGTGCTTCTGTCGCGATTGATCAAGAGTGGACTAAAAAGGCTGCCTCGACTGTCAGAGCACGGCGATCAAATCCGCAGTTATCAGCGATCGCGGGGATCGCGCGTCTTCGGATCCACTTCGGAGGCTGCGGCGCGGAGTTCGTCCGAGGCCCGTCCGTCCCGTCGCACCGGCGGGAGCGAACCGCTTTCACTTGAGGAAAAACGGCGCGCCCAGGCGACCGCATCACGAGCGATCCAGATACGCGCCTCGGACTCATGCTCGAAGGCGATCGTCGGCCCAGCCCTGCCGTCGGCCCACTTCGCCTCCACCAGCCAGGCGCCCCCCGCGACGCGAATCGCGAAGCTCGGCACATCCTCGTCCACCACACCTCGGGTCAATGCGCGTCCTTTTCGGTAGAAAGGGTCATGGTGTGGGATCCAAAGACGACGCTGATGCGACAAGACGGTGCCGATCCGCCGGGGACCGGTCACGTTTCTCGAACACGAGGCTTGCCGCGCCACAAGAGCGGCTTTGGCCTCGGCTTGCTGTTTGCCGATATTTGAACCGCAGCGCCGATCTCGCCGCCACGAAGATGGTCCGAGACCGCTACGCTCTGAAATCATGTCTTAAGCGTCGAGGACTAAAGGTATGGGTCATTGCAGGGGTGATGATCGATGTCGTTTGAGGCGTTTGCGACGGATTCGTCCAGCATCGAAGCGACCATCGGGCGCCGATTCCGCACGCTGCGCTTCACCCCCGAGCTCGAGCAACGGTTTGAAGCGGACTGCAGCGAAGCGCGCTGCCGCAGAATGGTGCTCCAGAACCTCATAGGTCTAGCGACCTACGAGGTCTTCATGATTGGCGACATCCGTCTCGTCGGTGACGTTTTCCGGCTTTCTTTTTTCGTTCACGTCGGCCTAATGATGCCGCTACTTTTCCTCGTGAATATCGTCGTGTCGCGCCAGCCGAGCGTCTTCGTCCGTGAAGGGCTCGCGGCATTGACCGTGGTTGTCACGGTCGCCGCAATCCTCCTGCTGATGCTCGTCAGCCGATCGCCCTTGCGCGACGCCGAGCATTTTAGCGTCGTCCTCGTCATCCTCTTCGCGACGCTGATCCAGCGCATCCGGTTCTGGTACGTGCTCGTTGCCTGCCTGGCGTCGCTTATCCTCTATATCTCGGCACTCTCTCAGGTGACGCCCTTTTCGTGGGACCGCGCCCTCGAGGCCGACGCCGTCCTGTCCGGCGTGGTGATCTTCTCGTTGATTGGCTGCTACACCCTGGAGCACGAGCGGCGGTTGACCTATCTGCTCGGCCTGCGCGATCGCCTCCGCAACGCCGAACTGGAGGCGATCAGCCGCTTCGATCCTTTGACCCTGGTCGGCAATCGTCGCGCACTCGACGACGTTTTGGCGCGGCTAGACGCGCGACCCGACGACTGTATGACGGCGATTCTCCTAATCGACGTCGATCGTTTCAAGACGTTCAACGACGTCAACGGACACCAGGCGGGCGACGTCTGCCTAAAGCATATCGCCGGCCTCATCGCCGCTGGACTGCGCGCCGGCAACGGGTCGGTCTTCCGTTTCGGCGGCGAGGAGTTCCTCGTCTTGCTGCCGCTGACGGCTCTCGAGACGGCCGTGAAGATCGGCGAGCGGATCCGCGTCGGGGTAGCGGCTGCGATAATTCCGTCAGGAGACGACCAAGCTATCGTCACGATCAGTGTCGGCGTCGCGGCGGGCGTCGTGAGCGACACTCTCAAGACAAGCGACCTCATTGCCGATGCCGACAACGCGCTTTACGCGGCGAAGCAGGCCGGTCGGAACCGGGTGTGCCCAGTTTCGGACAACGACGTGCATGGACGTCGTGTTGGGTCGTGGAAAGCTGCCTGAACGCGCTTCAAACCCCTAAACAGAAAGAGGCCTTGTTCGCCGAGGATATTTTGGCGGTGCTCGCCCTTCTGCGAACCGATCCGCGCGATCGCGCATCCTGCTCATCGGGTTCGCCGGTGGCCTGCCGCTCCGAAATCGTCGACCCGGCCGAACCGAAGACGGCGCAAGCTGGATTGAGATTTTCCGGATGGCGTCCTCCTGACGATCCGCGGCAAGACCGACGGCGCACGCTCGCGGCTGTGCAGCTAAACCCCAATGGCCTGGCTTTAGGTGCAACGCGCCGATGGCTATCAAGCCCATGAACGCCTGACGTTTGAGAACGTTGACGGGAGAAGCGTCTTGGATGCGCTCGTTTCGAAAGCGCAAAAGATGTGGAAAGAGCTCAAGATGCCGGCAGAAGAGATTGGCGCCCCGCCTCTGACCATCGGGCAAAAACGTCTGACGACCATCAGCGGCTTCCTTCGTTCATCGCTGGAAACATAGAACCGATCGTCTGCGAATGGGAAGCATTTGCGCGGACGTTGACGCCAACCGCTACCGGCATGACCTCCCTGGCCCTGCGAGATCACATCCATGAGATCCTTCAGTTCGTTTTGAGCGATATTTTATCGGACCAGACAGCCAAGGAAGAAACTGTAAAGTCACGGGGCAATAAAAAAAGAAATCCGGCTAAGACAGCAGCTAACGCATGCTGCATTACGCCTTGCTGGCGGGTTTAACATTGGTCAAATGACGTCCGAGTATCGCGCGTTACGCGCGAGCGTGATAAAGTTATGGCAAAGAAATAACACGCGTGCAGATGAATGGTCGGCCCCCACTGAGTGGTCCGGGGTTTATCTTAGTTCATGGTCGGCCTGAGGGCGAGGGCTGGGGTGGCCGGGGTAGCTGGTCCGGGTTGCGCAGCCGGCCACACCAGGGTTTCGGGTGACGGCGGCCGGTAGGCGAGCGACGAGTGCGGGCGGATCGTGTTGTAGTCGCCGCCAGCTCTCGATGATGACCTTGGCTTCGTTGAGCGAGTAGAAGATCTCGCCGTTCAGCAGTTCGTCGCGAAGCTTCGAGTTGAAGCTTTCGCAGTAGCCATTTTCCCAATTTCTCCCAGGCGCGATGTATGCCGTTCGAGCTCCAACGGCGACGATCCATTCGCGAACCGATTTGGCGATGAACTCGGGGCCGTTGTCGGAGCGGATGTGACCTGGGACGCCGCACAGGATGAACAGGTCCGAGAGCACGTCGATGACGTCGGTCGCGTTCAGCTTTCGGCTGACCCGGATCGCCAGGCACTCTCGCGTAAATTCGTCGATGACATTCAGCATGCGGATCTTCCGTCGATCGTGCGTCCGGTCCTCGACGAAATCGTAGGACCAGACGTGGTTGGGATGCTCCGGCTTGAGCCGAAGGCACGATCCGTCGTTGAGCCATAGACGGCCCCTCTTCGGCTGTTTCTGTGGAACCTTGAGCCCCTCCCGCCGCCAGATCCGTTCGACACGCTTGCGGTTCACCGTCCAGCCGGCCTGGTGCAGCATCGCCGTGATGCGACGATAGCCGTAGCGGCCGTATTGAACTGCAAGGGCGATGATGTCGGCGGTGAGCGCCGCCTCGTCATCGCGTGTCGTCGGGATCTTGCGTTGCGTCGAGCGATGCTGGCCAAGAACCCGGCAGGCGAAGCGCTCCGACACGCCGTGCTTTTCGACGACCTGATCGACACAAGCACGACGACGGGCTGGGCTCAGTAGTTTCCCGAGGCGGCTTCCTTCAGGATCAGCTTCTCCAGCGTCAGATCCGATACAGCGCGTCGCAATCGCGTGTTCTCGGCCTCCAGATCCTTGAGCCGCTTGACCTGGTCGCCCTTCAGGCCGCCGTACTCCTGACGCCAGCGGTAGTACGTCACCTCGGTGACCTCGATCGCCCGCACGGCCTCAGCGACAGCTTTGCCTTGCGAGACCAACACATCGACCTGCCGTAACTTGGCGACGATCTCCTCCGCCTTGTGGCGCTTCCTCGGCATTCTGAAATCCTCCTCCACGGCAAAAAGCCATACATCAGGGAGGACCACTTCTCAGGGGGCAGACCAGCCGCATGCGCTCCACGCTTGAGCGGTTCGTGCCGAGCATCTCGACGATGCGGCTATCGCTCAGTACCGGACCGTCGACGTCCGCGGCGAGCAGGATGCGCGCTTTCATTAACATCTGCGCCGCGCGCTTGCCGGTGCGGATCACCGTATCAGCCGCTTGCCAAGTGTTTTGGCCCGCGCACCGCGGTCGCGGGTTGAACGGCAGGACGCCAACGGTCGCCGGCCAGTCAAACATACTGCGGGTCGCTGGCAGCTGTTCACCGAAAATGGCGCAAGATGGTTCATTCCACTGCGCTCCAGCGTAATCTATTTCGATGAGTCTTGGTTGGGAGAACTGGGATTGGTGCCTCGCTTCCATAGATCTGATACAGGGCCTGCTGGCACCAGGGAGGGATGCGCTGCTAGCAGTCTCACGATGTGCTGACGATCCTCGAGTTCCAAAGGCTGATCAAGGATCTCCTCAACGAAAAGCGCCACTTGGTCGGTCGTGACCACGTTCGACGATGAGAGAAGGTGCTCCTGAGCATCGTCAACAATCGCCTCCCATTCTTGGTCGTCCATACTCGCCCCTCCATAGGTTGACATCCGCGCTTTCGCCGTTGGCGCACGCAAGGCGCCTTTGGGCGCGAAGCGACCTAACTAACAGGATGCTGAAGAAGGCTCCCTCGTGGCTCTGAGGACGGCTTCATCGCCGAGATGATAGGCGATTTCGATGCTGATGGAGCCGTCGTCTTGAAGTTCGGCGGAGCCGGAACCCCGAGCTTCATCCATTTCGTCGAAGCCGCACCATTTGAAGTCGATGTCGTCGGCACCGTAGGCGATGTCGAGAGCTGCCTGCATCGCGCCGTAAGCGATCTCGCCCTGTCCGTCGGTGCCAACGATCAGCATGGCCGGTCCGCAGAGGTCGAGATAGTCGCGGTCCCACAGGTCCGCCTCGATGATCCGCCAGCGACCGACAATCGGGTTTTGCGACTTCCTCACGTCGCTGAGGAGCTTCGGCAGTCTCACGAGATTGTAGGCGGCGGCGACGAAGGTAAAGGACCATCCGACGCGATCGGTACAGCGCAGCATCGGCCGACGCATGCCGCCGATCGTCTTCATCCAGCTGAACGCCTCTTCGATGTGCTGCGGATGCGCTGGCTCGCGGCATAGCCGGGTGCGGAACTGGATCACTTTATACTTGTCGCCTCTTCGCGCAGTGGATGAATGCTAAATTGACAACAAGGATCCAAAACCTTGAGTACCTCGACCGCGAGCTGCTGCGAGACTTCGACCGTCACCTCCAGCGCAAGACGATGTCGCACCGATGGCGCCTGAGACGCCTCTAACGCCGAACATGGACGTCGACAATTCTGGTGTCCTCGAGGCGGTAAAGCTTGCGCCCTCTCATCGAGTGGGATGGCGACGCGCATCCAAGAACTCGAGGCGCACGGTCAAGCTTTCGAGGCCTCGAATCATGAACTCGAGGAGCACAATCGCACGCTGGCTGAGGAGCTCAAGAACGCCAAGACACAACGCGACGCCATGACCGCGAGCCTGAGGGCGGAAGGTAAGCGCGCGCAGCGACTCAAAGCCTTGCCGCACAAGACATCTCTCGGGCAGCGAGCCTTGAGCGCGATCTCGGAGCGGCGCACGCTGATCTCGCGAAGATCATCGAGGTGGTCGGAAGCGCTTTGGGGCCGCCGCCGGCCTAACCTCGCGTTCGACGCGGGCTGCTCGATGCCGAGTTCCTAGGTGGTGCCAGGTCATTCACGCCGCGGATGGCGGCGGCTTTCGCCTGCGCTCGATGACGACTCACCGCCGAGCTTGAGCTTTGGCTTAAGCGGCCCAGAGCCGGCGTCGCTACTGGTTTGCCTGAGCCAAAGCTTTGGGTTACCCCTGACGGTACCGACCTGGAGATGAAGAGCCAGCCGAGCAAGCTGGGTTCAACGAGTGGATTGCAGCCCATCTCGCGCGAGATTTTTCCTTCCATGGCCGGTGTCCCAACACGACACCTGGCGCAGGCCCCGGGCCGATCGCTTCGCCGCGCCGCGCTCGTCGCCGTGGCCCTGTCCGTCGCCGGAATCTCGCCGGCCGCCGCTTTTGATCCGTTCTTCGGGCTGTTTGGCAAGGACGACACGCCGGCGGGCGTCAGCCCGACCACCCTGCCCTACAAGGTCGCGATCGAAGCAGAGGGCGACAAGGACGCGGCGGAGTCCGTTGCCCAGGCGCTGCGCGACGCTTCCGCGACCTACAAGCTGCGCCACGACGCGCCGCCCGACGGCGACGGCCTGATGCGCCGGCTCGCCGCAGATTCGGGCCAGCTGCTCGATGCCCTCTCGGCGCTCGGCTATTACGACGCGCAGATCCGGGTCGAGGTCGACGGCGCGCCCGCGACCTTCGACGAGGCCGGCCTCGCCGCCGGAGCCACGCGGGCGGACACGCTCCGCAACAGCCGGGTGGTGCCGGTGAAGTTCGTCGCCACGCTCGGCCCGCTCACCAAGCTCCGCCGGCTCGACGTCGACTATCCGCGCGAGCTCGCCCCCGACAAGCTGCCGCGCCTCGCCTTCCGGCTGCGGCCGGGCGATCCGGCGCGGGCCGACGACATACGGGCGGCACAGATCCGCCTCGTCGACTGGATCAAGGCGCACGGCCACCCGCTCGCTAGGATCGGCGACCTGGCCGCGAGCGTCGACCATGCCGCGCATGCGATGGACCTGCGCCTTGCCATCGTCGCCGGGCCGAAGGCCGGCATCGGTGAGGTGACGATATCAGGCACCAAGGCCGTGCCGGTGCCGGTCGTCGCCTCGCACGTCTACATGAAGCGCGGCCAGCCCTACGGCACCGAGGCGCTGGAGGAGACCCGGCGCTCGATCGCCCGCATCCCGGCAATCGGCAGCGTGCGCATCCGCGAGGGCGAATCGCTCGATGCCGACGGCAACGTGCCGATCTTCATCGACGTCACCGAGCGGCCCCACCATGTTATCGGCATCGCCGCGCGCTACTCGACGCTCGATGGCCCCGGGATCACCACCTATTACGAGGACCGCAACCTGTTCGGCAACGGCGAGAAGCTGCGCCTGCAGGCCGACGTGTCGCTGCTGCCGCGCATCGACGGCTCGTCCTACGAGGGCATCAACGACGTCCGCTTCTCCGACCTCGGCGGCCGCATCGGCGCGAGCTTCCTCAAGCCAGGCCTGTTCGGCTCGTCGAACGACCTGCTGCTCGACACCGCGGCCAACCGCACGCGCGTCGGCAGCCAGGCCTTCGGCGGCTATACCGCGAGCGAGGAAGGCGGCACGATCGCCATCGTGCATCGCTTCTCCGATACGTTTTCGGTGCAGGCCGGCTTCCAGGGCAAGAACTCGTATTCGACGGACGTGCTCGGCCAGACGTCGGCCGCGCTCGTCGGCGGCACGACCGGCGTGCGCTACGACTCGACCGACAGCCTGCTCGATCCGACGCGCGGCGTGCGCATCACCGGCGACCTCGACGGCTACGGCCGCGCGGTCGGCTCGACGGTCAATCTCGTCGAAGCGCGCGCCGCCGCCTCGACCTATTACGCGCTCGACGAGGATGCGCGATACGTGCTCGCCGGGCGCATCGCCGCCGGCTCCCTCACCGGCGCGTCGCTCGCCAACATCCCGGCCGAGGAGCGCTTCTATGCCGGCGGCGGCTCGGTGCGCGGCTTCACGCTCGGCACCATCTCGCCGCTGGTCTACAACCAGATCACCGGCGGCCGCAGCGAACTCGAAGGCTCGCTGGAGGCGCGCGTGAAGGTCACGCAGATGATCGGGCTCGTGCCCTTCATCGACGTCGGCGGCGCGTTCCGCTCGAACCTGCCGAATTTCGACGACTACGTCGGCATCGGCGCCGGCCTGGGCCTGCGCTACATCACGCCGATCGGGCCGATCCGCTTCGACGTGGCGACACCGGTCAACCGCCGCCACGGCGACAGCCCCATCGCCGTCTACGTCAGCATCGGGCAGGCGTTCTGATGCGCCGCCTCGCTCTTGCGGGCCTCCTCGCCGTGACGGTCGCGGCGGGCGCCGGCGGCCTTGCCTTCGTCGGCCGCGCGAGCGGCACCGACGACCAGCAGGGCTATCTCGCCTCGCTGATCTCAAGCGCGCTCTCGACCTCGTCGACGCAAGTGCATATCGGCGGCGTCGACGGCGCGCTGTCGTCGGACGCGACGATCCGCGACCTGGTGATCTCGGATCGCGACGGGCCGTGGCTGAAGCTCGATCGCGCGCGCCTCGTCTGGCGCCGCGCCGCATTGTTGCTGCGCCGGCTCGAGGTCGACGATCTCGAAATCGCCCATCTCGAAATCCTCCGCCGCCCGCTGCGCTCGCCCAAGCCGAAGGACGCGAAGGACGACCAGCTGCTGCCTGATCTGCCGGTGAAGGTTGAGATCAAGCAATTCGCGATGGCGAACCTCGACCTCGGCGCGCCGATCCTCGGCACGGCGATGCGCGCCGCGGCGACCGGCGAAACGATACTCGGCTCTCCGTCGGAGGGCCTGAAATTCTCGCTCGACGGGAAGCGGCTCGACAGCCCCGGTTCGCTGAAGGTCGCATTCGACTACGTGCCGAAGGGCCAAGCCTTGCGCGTGAAGGTCGCGCTCCACGAGCCGCCGGGCGGTCTGCTCTCGAAGGTCGCGCATCTGCAGGGCGAGCCGCCCGTCACCTTCCGCCTCGGCGGCGACGGCACGCTCGATTCCTTCGCGGGACGCCTCGACTTCCGTGCCGGGCCTGCCATTGACGCCGCCGGCGCGCTAACGCTCCAGCGGCACGAGGCCGGCCGCGACCTCGCTGTGCGCGTCGGCGGCCGGCTCGGCGTGTTGCTGCCGTCGGTCGCGGCGCCGGTCTTCGAGGGCAATACCGATCTCGCCGGCGACGCGCGTTTCGGCGACGACGGCGGCTTCGCGCTCGATCGCGTCGCGCTTACCTCGCATCTCGCCCGCCTCGACGCGCACGGCACGCTCGGCGCGGATTCGACGATGGACTTCGATCTCGCAATGCGCGCGGTGCCCAGCCAGGGCGACGCGACCGCGCTCGCCGGCGCCACGATCCGCAAGCTGGTGCTCGACGCTGCCGCGCAGGGCACCGTGCGCCGCCCGCGCATCCGCGCCGCGCTGGCGCTGGCCGACGCCGACCTGCCGCAGGGCCGGCTCGGCGCGCTCGACGTGCGCTTCACCGCGGCGCCGAGCGGCGACATCGCCAGCGCCGACACGCGCGTCGCGTTCGAAGGCGGCGCCACCGCGTCCGGTATCGCCTCGCACGACGTCCGCCTAGCCAGTGCGATCGGCGGCAGCGCCAAGCTGGCGCTCGCCGGTCGGCTCGATCGCCATGGTGTCGCGACCTTCGACACGCTCACCGCCGAGACGCCGACCGCCGCGCTCGCCTATGCCGGCGACATCGCCGCGTCGCACGTGCACGGCCGCCTGACCGCCCGCGCGCCTGACTTGTCGCGCATCGGCGACCTCGCCGGCCTGCGCCTCGCCGGCTCCGTTGCCGCCGGCCTCGATCTCGACGGCACCCCCGACACGCAGACCATGCGTGCCGCCCTCGCCGCATCGGGCCGCGACCTCGCGACGGGGCTTCCTGCCGTCGACGGCCTGCTCGGTGGCAAGGTCGATGCGCACGGCAAACTGCAGCTCGCCGACGACAGTTTGAGGATCGACGATCTCGTTCTCGACGCCGCGCATCTGTCGGCCCGCGTCGCCGGCGCGATCCCGGCCAAGGAGGATCCGGCGAAACCCTCGGCGATCGACGCCCACGTGACCCTGCCGGACCTTGCCAAGGCCGATCCGCGGCTGACCGGCACGGCGCACCTCGACGCGCATGTGGCCGGCGGGCTCGACCGGCCGACCCTGTCGCTCGACGCCGCGCTCGACAACGCCACCGCGCTCGGCCGGCCGATCCCGCATCTCGCGCTGGCGGCGCAGGTGATCGACCCGCGCGGCGCCGCCACGGCCAGCGCGACGCTCGACGGCGGCGTCGACCGCAAGCTCGCGCGTGGCCGCCTTACGCTGGCGCGGCACGACAAGGGCTGGGACCTCTCCAAGCTCGATGTCGCGATTGGCTCGGTGAGCTTGCAGGGCTCGGGCCACATCGACGGCTCCAAGCTGATCGACGGCAGCTTGCGCCTCGCGGCCGGCAATCTCGATGATCTCTCGCCCCTGGCGCTGACCAGGCTCGGCGGCACGCTGGCGCTCGACGCCACCCTCGCGGCGCCCGACGCGCGGCAGAACGCGACGCTGACCGCCCGCGCCGACAATCTCTTCGTGGGGCCGGCGAGCGTGCACGCGGTCTCGGTGCGCGCGGCGGCGAGCGACCTCTACGGGCGGCCGATCATCGATGCCGACGCCAAGCTCGACCGGGCGGTCGTCGCGGGTCAAACGATCTCGACCGCCTCGTTTGCGGCCAAGGGCTCGGCGGCGCGCAGCGCGATCACGCTCGCGGCCCGCACGGCGGGCTTCGATCTCGACGCCGCCGGCGCGCTGGTGTCGGGCGCGGCAACCCGCTTCGATCTTGCGAGCTTCGCGGCGCGGCGCGGCGCGCGCCGGATCGCTCTGACCGGCCCCGCCAGCCTCACGCTCGCCGACGGCGGCGTCGCGATCGATCACCTGGCGCTTGGCATCGCGGGCGGCCGCCTCGCCGTCGCCGGACGGGCCGGCAAGAGCCTCGATCTCACGCTCGACGCGAAGGCGATCCCGCTCGCGGCCGCCGATATCGCGGTGCCCGGCCTCGCACTCGGCGGCACGCTCGACGCCGACGCGCGCATCGGGGGCACACCCGCCGATCCGACCGGCCCCTACCATTTGACGATCAAGCACCTCGTCGTGCCGCAGGCTCGGGACGCCGGCGTGCCGCCGATCGACGTCGCCGCGAGCGGCCGGCTCGAGCACCACCGCGCCTCGCTCGACGCGAAGATCGCCGCCGGGCGCGCCGGCATGCTGCAGGCGAGTGGCTCGCTGCCGCTCGACGCCACCGGCCTCCTCGATCTCTCGCTGCGCGGCAAGCTCGACGCAGCGGTCGCCAATGCGCGGCTCTCGGCGGACGGCCGTACGGTCACCGGCAGCGTGCTCGTCGATGCCAAGCTCGGCGGCACTAGCGCGGCGCCGCGCGTCGCCGGCACCGCGACGATGAGCGGCGGCAGCTTCCGCGACGCGCTGCTCGGCGTCCGCCTCGACGGCATCGAGGCGCGGATGGCCGCCAACGGCGACCACGTCGCGATCGAGCGGCTTGCCGCGTCGACGCCGAACGGCGGCAAGCTGTCGGGTTCCGGCGACGTCAAGCTCGACCCCGCTGCCGGCTTCCCCGGCCGCATCGCGCTGCAGGGGCACGACGCGCAGCTCGTCGCCTCGAGCCTGATGACAGCCACCGCGAACCTCGACCTCACGCTGTCCGGCGCGCTGGCGCGGGCCCCGCGCGTCGCCGGCCGCGTCGACCTCACACGCGCCCTGGTCGGCGTGCCGGACCGGCTGCCGACGACGCTGCAGCCGATCGGCAACGTGACGCATGTGAACCCGCCGGCAGCGCTCGCCGCCAAGATCGCGGCCGCGCGCAAGGCGGAGCGGCTCGCCGCGAAGGGCAGCAGGGGCATCAGGGGCCGGCCCTCGCTGTTTGAGGCCGCGCTCGACGTCACCGTCGCGGCCGAGAACGGGCTGTTCGTGCGCGGCCGCGGCATCGATGCCGAGCTCGGCGGCAACCTGCACGTCACCGGCTCGACGGAAAAGCCGGTGCCGCAGGGCGCCTTCGACCTGCAGCACGGCACCATCGCCGCGCTCGGCAAGACGCTGACCTTCAGCAAGGGCAAGGTGACCTTCTCGGGCGACCTGATGCCGGAGGTCGACTTCGCCGCGCAGATCGCCGCGCCCGACATCACCGCGCAGATCGCGGTGACCGGCCCGGCGACGGCGCCGAAGTTTAAGTTCTCCTCCATCCCCGACCTGCCGCAGGACGAGGTGCTGTCGCGGGTGATGTTCCAAAAGCCGTCGGGCAGCCTGTCCGGCTTCCAGGCGCTGCAGCTGGCGCAGGCGGCGGCGCAATTCTCGGGCGACGGCGACGGCGTCTACCAGAAAATGATGTCATCGCTCGGCGTGACACCGTCGGCCAGCGGCGACGACGGGCTGATGTCGAAGCTCTCGCGCGCGCTCGGCGACCGGGTCAGCGTCGGCGTCGTCACCGGCGCCACGGCGGACCAGACGGGCCTCTCCGCCGATGTCGCGGTGACCAAGCACCTGCGCGTGCAATCCGACGTGCGCTCCAACGGCTCGACCTCCGTCGGCGTCGGCAGCGAGATCGAATATTAGACTTGTGCGCCGTCCCGTTAATGACTTAAAGTCAGCGAAGATGCTTTGCTGTGGCTATCCATTTCACGGTCGCCTTGACGTTGTAGGGGCAATCAAAAACTCGATCGTGGCAACCAGATCCTTGGCGTCGACGATCGCGCCGCGTCGGATTTCGCGCAAAGTGATGAGCGCAAACCTGCGCTCGATCTGATTCAACCAGGAAAGTGGGTCGGCTCCGCGACGAGCGTCTCCCCGCGATCACGTCGGAGGAGCAACGGCAAGTCACCCAGACCCGATATCCTTCTCCCTCAAACCTTCATAGGTAAGCGACGCTGTGCGCAGCCCGCGTTACCATGTCTCGTCGTAGGGCAAGAAAGACGTAGGATGCCTCGGTACTTCTATGATGTCTCACATGGCGCGAGAATCTTGCGCGATGAAATCGGAAGCATCTGCCGCGACAACGAAGCGGCAGTGGGATACGCTTGGTCAGCATTGCCGGAGATGGCGTCAGGCGCCGATCCTACTGCTGACTGGCAGCATCATGAGTTGGACGTTCGGCGCGAAGACGGTCTCTACGTTGGGCGCATCGAGATGACGCTCAAGGTGCAACGGCTAAATCCAGCGACGGAAGCGGCGTTCGCCGCCACAATCGTGAAAAGGCGTCCCCAGGACTAAAGCGTCAGACGCGTATCCTGCGGCGACGAGATAGTTCCAGCATTCTTGCGGGCTGAACAGGTCGCCGATGCTGCCGATCGCCATCCACAGCGCATCGAAGGTCCGGGCTTTGGCTCAGCGCAGGTGGGCCTTCAGCTTGGAGAAGGCCATCTCGATCGGGTTGAGATCGGGGCTGTAGGCCGGCAGAAAGAGGAACCAGGCGCCCTTGCGTTTCGGCGCTCGGGCGCTCTTGTGGACGGTAAGATTGGCAAGGATCACGACGTCGCCCTTGGCAAGCGTCGGGCGAGCTCGGTCTCGACCCAGGTGTCGAAGGCGGCGCGGTCCATCGCCTTCTCGATGATCCAGGGCGCGGTCAAACTATGGCAGCGCAGGCCGGCGATGAACGTCTGCGTCCCTTAGCTAGTCTTACTGCGTCATAAAATGAGGTGATGTGCTTTGCTTGGCTGATTGCAGCACGGACATCGAGCGAGGCGTCGAACCAGAGCGAGCGTGAGGCGTCGGCGCATGGTCGTAATGGAGATCGTCACGTGCCGCTCGGGCCGGACCGGTGGAGCGTCGGTGTCGGCGATCGTTGGAAAGGTGAGGCGACGGGCTGCTCCTGGCGCGAGCTGGAGCCGAGGGGGAATCGTCCCGCGAATGGCGATCAGGAAACCGTAGGCTGCGATGCATAGGCTTGCATGGTGATGGAAGCCTCGCCATCCGCGACCCTCGTAGTGACCCAAGCCGAGGTCTTGTTTGAGATCCTGATAGTCTCGTTCGATCCGCCAACGCAGCTTGGCTGTCTCGATTTGTCGGCGCAGCCGCATCTTCGGGCCATTCGACCATCAACCATTCCTCCGCCCGCGGCTCGGATCGATTGTAGTCCCTGGAAGCAGGACCCTGGAAGCAGGACCCAGACGCACGACGGCAAAACGTGACGAGAGATCCACTTGGTTTCTTCGCGCCATCGGACTGTGTGCCACGTGTCGGCGTCGAGCTCTTCGGCGAGCGCCTTGACCGAGATCGGCTTTTGGTCGGGGCTACGCCGCACCAAGGACGGCGGCCGCCCCTTGCCGCCCACGGCTTCGGCGGCAATGGCCCCTCTCCAGGACGCCAGACGCTGAGCGTCGGCTGCACCCCGACGACATAGGCAGCCCCAGCGTGGACAGGCCGGCGCGGAAAGTCGCCGTCCGCACCGTAGCCGGCATCCGCCAGGATCGTCCCTGGCGCAATCCCTCGAGCCTTCGCCGCCGCGATCTGGTCGAGGGCAATCTGCGGCTTGGTTTGGAACACCACCTCCGACGGAACCTTGGTCCGGCAGCGTCGCTCAGGATCCTCGGCCCAGGCCTGGGGAAGATACAGCTGGTAGGCGATCGGCAGGCTCGCGACCTCGTTCGCCAACGACAAGCTCACGGCCACCTGACAGTTGTCCTGCTTGCCGAGCTGACCGCAATACTGCCGCGCCACGCCCACCGAGTACCGCCCCTTCTTGGGGAACTTCGTGTCGTCGATGATCCATGCCCGGATCGGGCCGTGCCGCTCGATGACCGGCAGCACGTGATCGCGTACTTGGGCCATCACGCCTCGTCCGGCCAGGACGCCTGCCCGACGAAATGCAACAAGGACTGATGCTTGGCCGCGGCTCGAGCCGGCGCCGTGATGGCCGCCATCGGTTCGACGCTCTTGCGCTCCAGCGGCATGAGCAGTCCGAGACAATAGTCGCGCAGCGGAACGACCCGGTCCGCATGACCGATCACATCGACCAGGTGATCGACGTAGGCCGAAAAGGCCGCTTCACTCTCCTGCCTCCAGCTATCCATCTCGACCCCGCCGCGATCATCGCCGATCACTGACGCTACCAGACTCCCACACCCAGCAGACTGAGGCTTTCTGACTCAGTAAAACTAGTGGTCGAACGGCGCCGTCGCGGGCAGCCGTTCGCCGCGCCGGCTGCGTTCGCGCAGGCGCATCATCCCCAGGTCTTAATTTGAACTTGGGGGCGCCGATTCGGCTTGAGAGCGTGTTTTTGAGCGTGCGGCCGATCGTGTTTTCACTGACGTGCGCGACAATGTCGAGCGCAACGACCTTCTCCTCCAGCAGACGCAGTCCAGCGCGCGCGACGCTTCGGCGGCAGCGAGCAGACCAGCACGATCAGCTTGGCCTGCGCCTCGCCGTCGAAGATCGGGCGTGCGCGACGGGCGCTCCTACGTCTTGCGCACGAGCGCGGCCTCAAGCCCCTCCTCGACGAGACGAATCCCTGTCTCCCCCGCCCCTCCATTTTCCGTTAGCGCATGTGGGCGATCGTCGTTAGCCAGCGGAAGTGCCGACCTGGAAATCAGGAATTCTCCAAGCAAACCGTCCGCGTGCCGCCAGTCGACCTTCATTTGACCCGTACGCCGCCTAACCCCACTCCTTCGACCAATCGCCGCGGAGCGGCTCCGACCTATGTCAGAGGTCCCTTGCCGCTTCCGGCAGCACATCATTCGGTTGCAAAAAGATGCGCGCATTCTGGCTTGCCGTCCTGGCGCTTTCGGCCTCCGTTCTTCCAGGCCCGCTGCAGGCCCTCGAGGCGAGCGACTCAATGGGGTTGTGGCGGGGCGCGTCAGCGGAAGAAAAGACCAAGCTCGTCACCGAGCTCCTAAAGCGGGACGGTCTGGAGAGCACGACGTCGAGCGTCGTCAAATGCCTCGACGCTGCCGCTGGCGTTCCCGGGCACGCCGAGCTGCCAATCAGGCAGGTCATCAGGGCTTGTGAGAAGGACGATCGCGAGCCTGTCTAGGCTTCCACCAGGGGCAGAAAGCACAGTGGCAGCTGCCGAACGGAATACGTTCCTGACGCGGCTGGGACGCCGCCGCAGCGGCGCTCTGCCTAATCTTTATCAACGCTCAGAATTGGTAGCCCTCTTCATCGTGCAGCTTCGGGCCTGGGCCTCCGCAAAGTTCTCGCCAGATCTCATTGGAACACGTCGGCTTGAAAGGCAGGTCACCGACTTCTACGTTGCGCGTGCCGCGATGCCGAAGAAACGCAGCATTTCGCGACTTGCGTCCGGCCCTCGGGTCGTCGTGTAGGAACCGAGCGGACTCCCACCCGACCATGCGTGACCGGTGCCGTCGATTAGCCAAGTCTCTCCGATCGTCGTCCCCATGCTGTTTCGACGTGTAGTTCGAGTGAAGCCGGTCCCGTCGGCGCAGCGACCGTGCTCGACAACGCTGTCGGAGATGCCGCTTCCCGCAGCTTGGCGCGAGACAGCTTCGGCGTTCAGCGGATTAACCATCGCATCCTTGGTGCCGTGGAACACGATCGTTCGTATTCGGCGCTCTGCGACCGAAACAGCGCGTGACCCGCTGCGCATCGCAGCGAACGCGGACGGCATGTCGGAGGCCGCGCCGCATGCCAAGCCGGAGTGCACGCCAACGCCTGCAAAAAGATCGGGGTAGGTGCATCCTAGGATCGCTGCAGCAGCGCCGCCGGCCGAAAGGCCAGCGGCGAAGACTCGGGTAGCGTCGATCCCGTGCTCGGCGATGATGCTTCGTGTCGCATAAGCGAGATGTTTGGTCCGGGGAGTCGTGACGCTAAGCTGAGCCGAGAGGCGCAGGAAGCGTTATGGCAAGCATTCTTCACGGCAGCGCCCGAACAACGCCGCGAGTTCGAGCCGAACTCCAAGCGTCGAAAGAGAAGGCGAGCGTTCTCGCCAAGCGCTATGGGCTGAGCCGGACCACGGTCAACAAGTGGCGCTCGCGCTCGACGACAGCTGACGCCCGGATGGGGCCTCGTGATCCTCGCAGCACGGTGCTGACGCCCGTGGAAGAGGCCATGATCGTCGCGTTTCGCCGGCGCACGTTGCTGCCGCTCGACGACGTCATGGGGTGCCTGCGCGATCAGATCCCGAACCTGACGCGTTCGAGCCTGCATCGCTGCCTCGAACGCCATGGCATCTCCCGTCTGCCAGTCGACGACACGACGACCAAGCGCGGCCGGTTTGCCGACACCACGATCGGCTATGTCCACATCGACAGCTGCGAGTTCCGCCACGCAGACGGCAAGCTCCACATGTTCCTCGCCATCGACCGCGTTTCGAAGTTCACCTTCGTCGAGTTTTACGAGAAGGCCGGGAAGATGAATGCCGCCGCATTCCTACGGCACGCCATCGAGGCCTTCCCCTACAAGATCCACACGGTGCTAACCGACAACGGCATCGCCTTCGCCGACCTGCCGAAGAACCGGGGCGGACCGACCGCTTATTGGTCCGGCGGCCACATCTTCGGGCGCACCTGTGCCGACAACGGCATTACCCACAAACTGACGAAACCCTATCACCCTTGGACCAACGGTCAGGCCGAGCGGATGAACCGAACGATCAAAGACGCGACGATCAAGATCTTCCATTACCCTGATCTCGATAGTTTGAAGGCCCACGTCATTGCCTTTGTGAGGACCTACAACTTCGCCAAACATCTGAAGGCGCTGCGATGGAAAACACCGTTCGAGGCCATCGCCCATGCATGGACAAATGACCCGTCGATCTTCAAGATCAACCCGCGTCACCTTATCCCGGGACTA
The DNA here is from genome assembly GCA_965277735.1 of Beijerinckiaceae bacterium. Classification (GTDB taxonomy): domain Bacteria; phylum Pseudomonadota; class Alphaproteobacteria; order Rhizobiales; family Beijerinckiaceae; genus RH-AL1. The sequence continues at coordinate 349,086 of CBDIDO010000001.1, read as the reverse complement.
AACACTGTGACGGTCCCACAGAGACATTCCGTTCGGTTTTCGTCCAGTCCGATCTTGTCGGCATCGGACGTGGCCCAGTGCTAGGCCATCGATGATGTGGTCGGCTCTTACGATCGCAGCACGATTTCTGTGGCTGAATGCGACCGTCAGGGATCCCCGCGCGGAGCGCCGGCACAACTGGCGCTGGGTTCTCTTCGTTTTCGTCGACGGCTTGCTGTTCCGGTACGCCGGCCGAAAAGCGGGACGGGCCGGGACATTGGTGGTTCTGGTCAACAGGCTCGGCGACGCGATCGTCTCGAAGCCGTTGATCGAGGCAATACGCCGGGACTTCGAGACGGAGCCGTTGACGGTTCTGGGCGACCGGAGCTGGCAGGTTCTCGCTGATACCGTGTATGAGGGTACGACGACCCATTTTATTGACGAACGTCGTTTTCGCCTCGACTTCGTCTATCGGCTTAAGACCGTGATGTGGATGCGGCGGCAGCGTTTCCGGCGCGCTTTCTGCTTTATGCATCACCGGCTGGAAATGCGCGACGACGCCCTTGTCGCGCTATCAGGCGCGGACGAGCGTATCGTCATCGCGCTGCCGCCGTCTTTCTTCAAATACCGCTGGTATCCGTGGATCTACGCGCCGTATCGGTCCTGGATGACGCGCGTGGTTCCCGCCGACGACAGCCTCGGCTCGGTCGAGGTGCTCGATGCCGCGCGCGACGCAATCCGAAAGGTCCCGCACGTGTTCGAGCGACATCGGCGGTTCTACGCGGCGCTGACGGACGGGCGCGACCTGCCGCGGCGGCGTCTGCAGGCCAACGCGGGCGCGTTCGCCGGCCCCCGGGCGTTTGTCGTCCTGAGCTTCGGTGCGTCCGCCCGCGAACGGTGCTGGCCCCTGCCGGCCTATGTTGATCTCGCCTCCCGGCTGATTGCCGCGGATTATGATGTCGTGTTCGCTGGCGGCCCCGCCGAGTTGGCCTATCGCGATCAGCTTCTCGAGATGATCGCGGGCAAGGCGGAGTTGCGGACGGATAGGGTGTCGGTGTTTGTGAACGAGCTGTCCTTCGCAGCGATCATGAGCCTCTATTCTAGCGCCACGTGTCTGGTCGGGACCGATACCGGCGGATCGCATCTCGCGCTGTGGCTCGGCGTGCCGCTCGTTACGATCCTGCATGTCGATCGGCTCACGGCCGGCTACGACCGTCTCGGCGACTTCTTCCCTTATCCCGTCAACGTTCCCTTTGCGCCGTACCGGGCCGTCTGGACGACTCCGGACGAGTTCCGGCGCACCGACGCCGCGGGCGCCGGCGATCGCGTGTGGGCCGCGGTCCAGTCGCTCCTGACGCGCACGTGAGTGCGGCGATGATCTTTCAGTAGACGAAGCTTCCGAGCTGGTAGTCGATCTTGCCCGCCTCGTTGGGCGAATCCAGCGTTGTCGGAAACGTCTCCTGCCCCGCCTCGAGCGTGTAGTCGGCAGCCCGCACCAGGGTGAACTCCAGCGTCACCGGCACGGCGACGCCGCCGTTCAGCGTGTAGCCTGAGAAATTGTTCGCATGAACGTGAACGACCTTGTGATTACGGGTGAGGTTCCGAAAGGAGGCGATCATCCGTTGAGCGTAGTCGATGTCGGCGAGCCGATCGAAGAAATGGAACTCCGTGACGATCTGCTTGAACCGCGACAGAACCTCAGGCCCGATGTCGGCCAGCATGTCGTACTCGCAGCCCTCGATGTCGCACTGCAGGATCAAGTTGTCCGCGGCCTGATGGCCGTTGGCCGTCATCACGTTGTTGAGCGTGTCCAGACTTTCGTCCGCCGACCGCGCAGCGCCGATGCCCGTCTTGACCCAATGGAAGCGCGGATGCGCCACGGGCGGCGCGTCGATCGTGTGGTCGTATTGGTAGATCTCGATGCCACGCTCGGCGATCTGCAGGTCCCAAGAGACCTCGCCCGCCACACCGAGCGAGTACGCTGCATCAATCCTCGAAAAATCGTCGACCATCACGTAGCCGCCATCGTGCGCGTGGCCGACCCTGACCTTGTCGAAGCCGCGCACGGCGTAGGGTCTCAGCATTCGCAGGACGGTAAGTGCGTTGTGCTGCGTTGTCGGCAAGAGATCCATGGGTCGGCCTCCTTCGGCTGCGCGTCAGCCTGCTTCACAAGAGGTTTTGGTGCAACCGGAGGGTTCAGGTGGTACGACGCACAAGCGGCGCGGCCGATCGCCGTCGCCGACTCGTCAGAGACCAAGGCACGACATGCTCATCTACTCGATGAAGCCGGATCACGATGGCGGCATCGCGGTCGTCGACAGCGAGACGCAGGAGCTCGTGCTGTCCTACGAGGCGGAGAAGGACAGCTTTCCGCGCTACGCGTCCTTCAACCCGGTTAACATGCTGGAGGCAGCCGGCCACCTGGACCGGTTTCCCGATGTCTTCGCCATCAGCGGCTGGAGCAAGGGCGGTTTTTCACCCGATCCCTCGATCGGCGCCGGCTACGATGGGGTCGCGCGGAGCGATCGCCAGATGCGGCAGGCCTCGGTGTTCGGCCGCCAGGCGACACTGTTCTCCTCAACGCATGCGCTGTCGCATATCTGGAGCGCCTACGGGATGTCGCCCTACCCGCAGGGCAAGCCCTGCTACGCGCTGATCTGGGAAGGCGCGCTCGGCGGGTTCTACGAGATCGACGCGCAGCTCGAGGTGCACCATCTCGGCCAGGTGATCCTCGCGCCCGGCAACAAATATTGCTTCCTCTACGCGCTGGCCGATCCGAGCTGCTCTCTTCCCAAAGGCCACGTCCGCAACGAGGATCCGGGAAAGCTGATGGCCCTATGCGCCTACGGCGAGCCCGGGACGCCGAGCGCGGAGGAGCGGGCGATCATCGATCCGCTCCTCGATCACCCCAGCTTCTTTAATCTGTCGAAGGAGGATCTGCGCGGCTCGCGGTACCACAATATCGGCCTGCGCGCGCCCGCCTTCACACGATTGGCGAGACGCTTTTCCGACGAGCTGTTTCACCGGTTCGAACGCTTCGCGCGCCGGCATCTCACCAAGGGCCATCCCCTTCTGATATCCGGGGGCTGCGGGCTCAATTGCGATTGGAACTCGGCCTGGAGAGCTTCCGATCTCTTCGAGGACGTCTTCGTCCCGCCTTGCACCAGCGACATCGGATCGGCGATCGGCACGGCGGTCGACGCGATGCGCGCGCTCACCGGCAAGGCGAAGCTGTCATGGGATGCCTATCGCGGCCAGGCGTTCGTCGACGACGCGCCGGAGATGCCGGACGTGATCCGCCGCGATCTCGACCTTGGCGAGGCGGCGGACGCGCTGGCCAGAGGGCTCGTCGTGGCCTGGACCAACGGTCGCTGCGAGATCGGGCCGCGAGCTCTGGGCAACCGATCCCTGCTGGCGGCGCCGTTCGATCGCGAGATGACGAGGCGCCTGAACCGGATCAAGCAGCGCGAAGAGTTCAGGCCCGTGGCGCCGGTCTGCCTGGAGGAGGATGTCGAAAAGTACTTCGACTGGGCTGGCCCGTCGCCGTATATGCTGTACTTTCAAAAGGTGCGCGACCAACGTCTCGCGGCGATCACGCACGTCGATGGCACCGCCCGTGTGCAGACGGTCCGGCCGCATCAGAACGAGCTTTTGCACGGCCTGCTGCGTCGGTTCCGCGGCAAGACCGGCGCGGGCGTTCTCTGCAACACGTCGCTCAATTTCCAAGGCAGCGGCTTCATTAACCGGACCAGCGACCTCTATGCCTATTGCAAGGCGAATGGCGTCGACGCTTTCGTCTACGACGGCATATTCTGCAGGTTCCGCTAGCAGCCTTGCTTGGCGCCGCGAAAATCAGGCGCGTCGTCGGCGGTGATCCGGCCATCGGCGAGCCGCACGACGCGATCCGCGACGGCAAAATAGCGGTCGTCGTGCGAGATCACGACGATCGTCTTGCCGCGCCGCTTCAAGTCCGGCAGCAGCTCCTCGTAGAAGATGCGCCGGAAGCGCGGATCCTGGTCGGCCGCCCATTCGTCGAAGATGAGGACCGGCCGCCCCTCAAGCCAAGCCTGCAGCAGCGCGAGGCGCTTGCGCTGCCCGGTCGACAGGTCGACCGTCGTCAAGGCGCCGTCAACGACCGCGACCTTGTGGGCGATCTCCAGGCGTTCGAGATAGCGCTCGGCCTCGAGTGGCACGCTGTCGTCAGCGAGGTTCTCGAACAGATGGTAGTCGGACAAAACCGTGGTAAAAAGCTGCCGGTAGGCGTCGCGCGCCTCTGGTGCGACCGGCGCGCCGTCGAGCTGGAGCACGCCCGTCGTCGGCTCGTAGAGGGCGAGGAGAAGCTTGACGAGTGTCGTCTTGCCGGACCCGTTTTCACCGACGACGAAGACGATCTCGCCGGCCTGCACGCTGAAATCCAGCGGGCCCAGGACGAACGGCGTGCCGGCGGTGGCGGCCGGGAAAGCATAGGTCGCGCCGCGCAGGGCGATCGACCGGATCGCCGGTGACGTCGCAACGGGATCACCGATGTCCGAGGTTTCGAGCGACGCGAGAAGCCCCGGCTCCGGCGTCGCAAAGCATTGCGCGAGGTCGGCGATGCGGCGCAGCGCGACGAAGGCCCTCCCGAACGCGGGTAGCAGGCCGATCAGCTGGTCGGCGGGACCTCGCATATAGAGCAGCACGAGGACGAAGGCGGTCGTCTCGGCGGGATCGATCTCGGGCCAGCCGAGCTGGCGGAGCGCAAGTGTCAAGCCGATCGTCGCGAAGACGAGGACCGTTCCGAAGCCTCGCGCCACCGCAAAGAGCGTGATGGCGAGAATCTGCGCGTCGCGCGTCCGACCGATGAGAGCTGCGACCGATGCAATGGATCGCCTGCGTCGTCCGCGGTTGAGCCGCAGCTCCTTGGCGCCGTCCGCGATCTCGCGATAGTGCTTCTGAAGCCGGTCCTCGTTGTCGCGCACGGCGAGGAAGCCCTTGATGCTGCGCCTTTGCGCAACCGCCTGTGCGGATGCCCCTGCTGCGGCGGCGAGCGCCACGATGACGAACATCGTCGGCGACAGCACCGCCAGATAGATGAAGCATCCCGAGACCACGGCCAGGGCGGTGGCGAAGGACGAGAGCTCGAAGGCAAAATTGCTGATCGTCTCGACGTCGTGCCCGAGGACCGGAACAAGGCGATGCGCACGGAAGCTCTCCAGCGCATCGATCGGCGCCGAGAGGATCCTGGCCACTAGCGCCTTGCGCAGGACTGCGACGACCCGCTGGCCCACCAAATTCGTGCCGATGTCGGCGCCGATCGACCCGACCAAGGCGAGCAGGCAGAAGCCGACGAAGGCGACAAGCAGATGGCCGCCGTCCCGCGCGTGGAGTCCCTCATTTACGGTGGCGAGCAGGCTGGCGACGCCGACGCCGCCGAGCGCGCCGAGAAGCGCGCATACCGCGACGAGCGGCAGATAGGGCCGAAGGGTCCCGAGCACGAAGTTTACAGGCTTGCCGGCACGAGTGAACTTCATGCTCGTCTACGGGGCTCAGAAAGGCTGGGATTGCAAAGAGTTGGTTGGGCCGACGTTCTTGTCGCAAACGATCGAGCGCAAGACTCGGCCATTTTCATAACGTAAACTTGACGGGCGCAGATCGAGCTTGTGCGAACCGTGGGCTATACGACGCCGTTAGGAAGTCAAGCGAGCGAGACCTTGACTGATCTCTTGTTTCCTGCCCACGAGAGCTGCTTCGTTACCGGTCACAAGCCATTGGCCACCGTGGTCGACGCATTCTCACGCCGGCGCATTCTCGTTGTGGGCGATCTCATGCTAGATCGCTTCGTCACCGGCGAGGTCTCGCGGATCTCGCCAGAGGCCGCCGTACCCGTTCTTGTCATGGGTCCTTCGGAGGACAGGCTCGGCGGTGGCGCCAACGTGGCACGCGGCATCACCGCCCTCGGCGCGCGCTGCGATCTCGTCGGGTTGGTCGGAGATGACGAGGCCGGTGCGGCAATCGCCCAGGCGCTTGAGCAGATCGAGACCCTCGACGCCGAACTCCTGACGCGGACAGGGGGGATCACAACCGTCAAGACGCGCTTCGTCTCAAGCCTGCACGACACGCACCTGTTGCGCGCCGATCGCGAGGATACGTCCGCGCTCGACGAGGCTCTCGAAGACGCGCTGATCGCGCGCGTGCGGGCGCGCCTGCCGCGCGTCGACGCGGTGATCCTCTCCGACTACCGAAAGGGCGTGCTGAGTCCAAGGGTAGTATCTGCGATCAGCGCACTCGCGGGTGCCGCGCAAAAGCCGATCGTCGTCGATCCGAAAGGCTTCGATTACGACCATTATGCAGGCGTGTGCGCGCTGACGCCGAACCTCGCGGAACTCGGCCAGGCGCTCGGCGGCGCGGTCAAGAACGACGATGACGCGGTCGCCGCGGCCGGGCGCAAGCTGATCGACAGGCTCGGCTGCGGGGCGCTCCTGGTCACTCGCGGCGATAAGGGAGTGACCGCGCTGCACGGCCGCCGTGCTCCGGTGACTCATCGGGCCTCGGCGAAGGCCGTGGTCGACGTCACGGGCGCGGGTGACACGGTTGTGGCAACCTTCACCCTCGCGCTCGCGTGCGGCTCTGGAGTCGCGGATTCCGCCCGGCTCGCGAACGCCGCCGCGGGCGTGGTCGTCGCGAAGCGCGGCACGGCGACTGTGAGTGCCTCGGAGCTGCGCGCGGCCTTGGTGTCGCGCCATGAGTTCCGATCGAAGCTGCTCCGCGACGCGGACCGGGCGGCCCTGGCCGCCGACGAGTGGCGACGGCAAGGGCTCGTCGTCGGCTTCACAAACGGGTGCTTCGATCTCCTACACCCGGGTCACATCGCGCTGCTGGAGGAGGCGCGCAATCGCTGCGACCGCCTCATCGTGGGCTTGAATGCCGACGCCTCTGTCGCGCGGCTGAAGGGACCGACCCGTCCCATCCAGGACGCAGCGTCGCGCGCGCTCGTCATGGTCGCGCTCTCGATGGTCGACGGGGTGGTGATCTTTGAGGAGGTCACGCCGATCCGGCTGATCGAGGCGATAAGGCCCGACCGTCTGATTAAAGGCGCCGACTACGCACTCGAGCAGGTCGTGGGCCACGACCTCGTGCAGGCCTATGGTGGTCGCGTAGAGCTGATCGACCTCGTCCCCGACGCGAGCACGAGCCGCCTCGTCGCGGCAGCCCGGGATCGCCGATGACGCCGAGCGCACCGATCCTCGAGACGAGGCCGGCCGCGTTTCTCGATCGCGACGGTGTCCTCAACGAGGACGTGGGCTATCTGTCCAAACCACACCGCTTGCGGTGAATGCCGGAAGCCATCGAGGCGGTCGCCTACCTTAAGGCCAGGGGCTTTCGCGTCTTCGTCGTCACCAACCAGTCCGGCGTCGCACGAGGGCTCTATACCGAAGCCGCTGTCCTGGCGCTGCACGATGTCATGCAACGCAGGCTGCGGGCTGCTAACACGAGCATCGATGCCATTCGTTTCTGCCCACACCATCACGAGGGCATGGTTGAGGCCTATCGGTTGCGATGCACGTGTCGGAAGCCGCAGCCGGGGATGATCCTCGATCTTCTCTCGTGCTATCCGACTCGTCTCGACCGAAGCTTTCTCGTCGGCGACCAGCCATCCGACCTGGAGGCGGCGCGGGGGGCCGGCGTGCCCGCTCTCCTGTATTTTGGCGGCTCATTGCTCGGCCTCGTCAAGGCCGCGATGCGCCCGCGATGGGTGCATGATGAATGACGTGCATCGTTGGTTTTGCAACCTTGCGCTCCCGCTTTGGATCGAGGCGGGATGGGACCGACGCGTCTTCGTCGAGCAGCTAAATCTCGACGGTGCCCCTATTCTCGCTCTTCCACGTCGCACGATGGTGCAGTGCCGCCAGATCTACGTGATGACGGTCGCTGCTCGGCGCCGATGGCACCCTCTCGCCGCCGAGCGGGCAATCATCGCCGGGGAGAGTCTCTTCTCGCGTTTCGCAACGACGGATGGCGGCTTCGTTTTCGCGCTCGACCGAGACTTCGAGATCGTCGATCCGCGCGCCGACCTCTACACGCACGCCTTCGTCCTCCTCGCGTGCGCCGCACTCGCGGAACTGACCGCGGATTCCGTCTTCCTCAACCGCGCCGACGTTACGCTGCGCTTCCTCGATGAGCGCATGTCCGCCGCGGAGGGCTACGTCGACGGCCCGCCGGCGTGCGGCAGCTCGCGGCGACAGAACCCCCACATGCATCTGTTCGAAGCTCTTCTGGCTCTGCATCGGTGCGATCGAAGGCGGGGCTATCTCGAACGAGCAGGCACGATATGTGACCTGATGGAGCGGCGCTTTCTCGCGCGTTCAGGCGACATCCTGATCGAGGATTTCGACGCGGAATGGCGCCCTAACGGCGGTATGGACCGATCCTTCGAGCCGGGCCACCATTTCGAATGGGCGTGGCTGCTGCGGCAATACGAGACGCTCGGCGGCCGATCGGCAGAGCGTATCGCAGAGCGTTTGTGGTCGACGGCGGTCCGCTACGGGACGGACGCGACGTTCGACGTCTTCGACTTCGCATCCACGGACGAGACTTGGACGCGGCGTTCTCTTCGCCTCTGGCCTCACACCGAGGCCGCCCGCGCGGCCCTTCTGGGATTTTCGCAAGCAGGATGGGCCTTGTCGGATGAGATCATGGCACGGATCTCGAGCCGCTTCCTCGTGAAGGATAGAGGCTTGTGGCGTGATCGCCTCGACGTCGAGGGCCGCGCGGTCTCGTCCACGGTGCCAGCCAGCTCGCTGTACCATCTTTGCACTGCCATCGACGCTCGCGAGAACTACACGTCGACGCGTGGTGCAAGCAACCAAGTCACAGTGAGACGTTTGTTGAGGCGCAGACTGGCCGAAGAACGAACCCGCTGCGCGGGAGGGGCTGCGGCTGCGGTGAGATAGGAGATCGTTCGACGAGCGCGGCTTGAGCGACGTCGGAGGCAAACAGAGCATCTCGGCTCCTTCATTCAGGGAGCCATCCGATGAACGATCTCGATGTAGCTGCACCGATCAGCCCTCTGCGCCAACGACTGATCGACGACATGACCATGCGCCGGTTCTCGCGAGAGACGCAGCGCAACTACATCCGCGACGTCGGGCGGTTCGCCACCTTCTTGGGCCGCTCGCCCGGCACGGCCACGGCGGAGGATCTGAGGCGCTTCCAGGTCGAACAGCGCGAGGCCGGCGTCCCCGTGCCGACCATGAACAGCATCGTGGCGGCGCTGCGGTTCTTCTTCACCCACACGCTCGATCGGCCGGACCTCGCGCGCAAGCTGTTTCGGATCGCCCATCCGCGCAAGCTGCCCGTGGTGCTGAGCCGCGACGAGGTCGCCCGCCTGCTCGACGCGACCACCTGCCTCAAGCACAGGCGGCGCTGTCGGTCGCCTACGGCTCGGGCCTTCGCGTCGACGAGGTCTCGAACCTGAAGGTCGGCGACGTCGACAGCGAGCGCATGCTGCTCAGGGTCGAGCGCGGCAAAGGCGGTCCGTATAGCAACGCCTTGCTCTCGACCGATCTGCTGAACCTGCTGCGGCAGTGGTGGACGCTCGGGCGTCAGCAGGGCGTGATGCATCGTGACGGCTGGCTGTTCCCGGGCCAGCATGCGCTGAAGCCGATCAGCACGCGCCAACTCCATCGCATCGCCGCCGAGGCGGCGCATACGGCCGACATCGCCAAGCGGGTCGGTCCGCACACGCTGCGCCATAGCTTCGCCACCCACCTCCTCGAAGACGGCGTCGACATCAGGGTGATCCAGGCGCTGCTCGGCCACGCCAAGCTGGACAACACCGCCTTCTACACAAGGGTCGCGACACGCACGGTCCGCGCCGTCACCAGCCCGCTCGACAAGCTCGGCATACTCAGGATCGGAGAGCACGCGCCGGGCGGTTGACGCCTTGCGCGCCTCTCTCGAGGTCGCAGACATCTTCCGTGCCGCCGGCGCGGCGTACCGGGCCGCTCATACCGGGCACCTGAGCCTGCACCAGCTTAAGGTCATGGCGGCCGATCGAGACCTGCCGCACCGCCGCTCTCGGCGGCCACGTCGATGCGTGTGACGACTGTGGCTTCGTTCGCATCGCCTACAACAGCTGCCGCAACCGGCACTGTCCCAAGTGCCAGGGAGCGGCGGCGCGCGAGTGGCTGGCGGCACGTGAGGCCGACCTGTTGCCGGTCGGCTACTTCCACGTGGTCTTCACGCTGCCGGCCGAGATCGCCGCCATCGCCTTCCACAACAAGGCGATCGTCTACGACCTGCTGTTCCGCGCGGCGTCGGAGGAAAGCGGCCGCGACCCTGCATCTGGTAGGGCGTCTGCGTCGATTGATGCACGGTCAGCCGCGCTTCCTGGAAGTCGGCTACTCGATCGGCGATCGCCAGGCCGAGGAGCGACTCCTGCCCGCCTCGGCCGACGCCGGCACCGCCGTTCTCGCGGCCCAGCCGGTCGGCGGCGGTCGGCACACGCTGTTCGAGCTTGTGAAGGGCAAGGAGCTTCCGGGGATCGCGAAGGACATCGGCGCAGCGAGCTGGGGCCAGTTCTTCTTGAAATACGTGCTCAGCCATGCCGCGGTGACCGTCGCTTTTCGGGGAACGCTCTGCCCAGATCATATGGCCGACGATATGGGCGCCATGCGGGGTCCGCTGCCAGACGCGGTGCAGCGCAAGAAGATGGCCGCCTATTTCGACACGGTGAAGTGATCGAGGCCGCCAGTCGTCGATGGGCGTGATACCTCGCTCGCGCGGGGCGCCGGTCGCCATTCGGAGCTTCGGCGATGCTCTCCGTGCGTATGCCGATACCAACACAGACGTTAAGCTCGACGGCCGGCCCAGCGGCCGCTTGCTCCCAAGCGAACGGGGTCGAAACATCAAATGAATGCATCGGACGCGAGGATCAATCGCGGCGGCCATTTCAAGCGGCTCCTTGGCGGCTTCATCGCTGTCGAGCCGATCGAGATCGAGGCCCTCGCCTGGGCGTGGCTCTTCATCTTCGCGATCTTGATGTCGTACTACATCATGCGGCCGATCCGCGACGCCATGGGCGTCGCGGGCGGGGTCAGGAATCTGCCGTGGCTCTTCACCGGCCTTGATGCCGAGCCGTGGTCCTGGCGACGCGGCGCGGGCGGGGGCGCGGCGACAAGGCCGCTATCGGCAAGTCTCTCTGCGTGTCACTGTCTATGCACTAGCACTCGAAGGGGGTTACGAGTCCTCGTTGCTCGCCCATTTCGGAAGCAAAAAATAGAATGTGGTTCCTCTTCCGACGGCGCTTTGCACCATGAGCTCGCTGCCCTGACGCTCCACGAGGTCCCGACAAAGTAGCAGCCCTAGCCCGCTGCCGCGCTCGCCGGCGGTGCCATTCGTCGTCGTTCGGCGATCCAGCTTGAATAGATCGTCGATCTTGTTGGGTGGCATGCCTATCCCCGTGTCCGTGACGGCGATCTCGATCGCCTCTTCCACCTCCAGGGCCGTTATCGTGATCTGTCCGCCCGGCCGCGTGAACTTGATCGCGTTGCTGACAAGGTTGCGCAGGACTGCAGCAAGCATGTCGCGGTGAGCGCGCACGTCGATCGTCTTGAAGCAGGCGTCGACCGTCAGGTTCTTGTCTGCCGAAGCCACCGCCGCGCCGTCGATCGTCTCGCGGGCAACTTCCTTGAGATCGACCTTGCTCAAGGTCGTGGTCAACGTGTCCATCTGCAGGCTCGCCCAAGCAAACAGGCCTTGCATCAGGTTGTTGGCCTGCGAGGCGGCGTCCCGCACCGCCTGAGCTCGGCGCTCGATCGACGCGTGGTCACGCGCCGCGACCGCATGGCTGAGCACGTCGGACAGGCCGAGGATGGCCTGAAACGGATTGCGCAGGTCGTGGGCGATGATCGAGAAAAACAGCGACTTCTGACGGTTCAGCATATCGAGCGCCAGAGACTTTTCCTCAGCTTCCCGGCGTGCGCTCCTCAGTTCAGCGACAAACTCCCGCCTTGCTTTGGCGTAGCGGATCGCGCGGGCAAGGCTCGATGGCGTCGTATCGGACTTGGAGAGATAATCGAGAGCGCCGGCTCCGATCAGGCGCATGGCAACGTTCTGGTCGGCCTCGCCCGTCAGCATGAGCACGGCTTGGCTGCCGCCTTCGGACGTTATGAGCTTTGCCAACAACTCGAAGGCATCGACGTCCGGCAACCTGTAATCGAGGAGGACGCAATCGAAGCCCTGCGACTTTGCCAGATGCAGACCGGAAGCCCCATCACGTGCTTCCACGAGATCGTGCTTCAATCCCGACTTGAGGAGCGCTCGGCGCACGGAGGTACGGTCGACCTGATCGTCGTCAATCAGCAGGATCCGCGTCGAGTTCGTCACGGCAAGGCCCCGCTATTCGGGAAGCTCGACGATCTTCCAATAATGCTCTAACAGCGAGACCGCCTGCATGAAGGTGTTGGCGGGATCCTGCTTAATGATGTAGCCGGCGACGTTGTGGCCATAGGCTCGCGCCTTGTCCTCTTCCGTCTTCGACGTCGTCACCATGAACACGACGGCGGTCTTAAGGTCTTCGTCGGCACGGATCGCTTCCAGGAACTCGATGCCATTCATCCGCGGCATGTTCAGATCGAGAAGGATCATGTGCGGTTTGGCGAGCTTTGCCTTGCCGCCCTCGCCGCGGAGGATTTCCAGCGCCTCGATCCCGTCGCGCGCGACCGTGATGGGGTTGCCGATCTTGCTCTTGGCGAAGGCGCGCTTCATGCCCATCACGTCGACCTCGTCGTCGTCGACGAGCAATAGATTAACCGTCGGCGCCATCGAGCTCTCCCGTCGCCACTGGCCAAGTGAAATGCACGGCCAATCCACGGCCTTGCGGACCGTCGTCTAGCCAAACCTTGCCACCGTGACGGTCGACCAACTTCTTCACGATGGCAAGTCCCATCCCGCTGCCCTCGACCTCGTCGCGCGGCCGGAGCGTCTGAAACATGCCGAATACCCGCTCACGAAACTGCGCCGGGACGCCTGGTCCATCGTCTGTCACGACAAATTTGAGCGCGTCGGTTCTCTGGCTTGCCTCGATCCAGACGTGTCCGTCGGCTGGACTGTCATGATGTTTGATGGCGTTGCCGATCAGGTTCTGGATGATCTGCGTTAGCGGCGCGCGAGGCGCCTGCACGATCGGCAACGTTGATGACCCTGCGATGACGAAGCCGTCCGGCGGACTTACAAGGACGGCGAGTTCGTCGACAAGCCGCTCGATGTCGATCGTCTCGACGACGGTTTGGCCGCGGCCGGCGCGCGAGTAGGTGAGCAGGTCCTCGAGGAGGCTTTCCAACCGCCGAACGCGGCTCTTCAACAAGTCCATGTTGGTTTGCGTGTCGCCGGTCAGCGTGCCCTCGAGATCTTCTTCGATCCAGCTCACCAGATTTTCGATTCCGCGCAGTGGCGCCTTCAAGTCATGCGATGCCACATAAGCGAACTGTTCCAACTCCTCGTTAGAGCGCACCAAGTCGCGGGCATGCTTGGCGAGGCTGCGTTCCATAGCCCTGCGCTCGGTACTGTCAGTCAGCAACGTGACGACGCCGAGTACTGTGCCGTCCGGGGCACGGTGTGGTCGGAAAAATGCCTCAACGTCGCGACGCCCGGTCCCACGGCGCACAAGGCGATGCTCGAACCGGACGTCTTCTCCTGCGAATGCTGCGTCGAGCTGTCGGCCAGCGCCGGGGAACCGGTCGCCTGCGAATGCCTCGGTGAGTGGGCGGCCTTGAAGCTCGGCGACGTCGTCTACCTTGAGGTCGAACCAGCGCGAGAATTCTTCATTCAGGAAGCCGATGCGCCGCCTTGCATCGACGTAGCCGACCATAGCCGGCAGCGTATCGGCCGTTACGCGGAGAAGCGACCTGCGATCGAGCTCGATCAAGCCGCCTTTAAAGACCTCGACTGCCCGCGCCATCGCGCCGACCTCGTTGCGTTGGCGGGTTCCCGGCACTTCGACATCGAGATCGCGCTGAACGAGACGACGCATCGCGTCTGCGAGGTCGGTGAGCGACTTGACGATCAGCCGATTAATCGCGAGCGCGACCAGCGCGCAAATCAGAAGGGTGATCGACGAGCCGGCCCATATGGCAAACGTAGCGCTGCGCTTTGCCTGATCCAGTGCGGCGTCCTGGATCCGCGCCGTTCGCTCCTCATCCGCCTGAACTGCCGCTAGAGTCTCGCGAAGTTGATCGAAATATTGTCTGCCTTCGCCCGAGGTCTCGATCTTGATCGCGTTTGCCCGTGTCGATGGATTCGCCATATCCCGGATCGCCACCTCGCCGACGTTAGCCTGCCAGGCGCGCGCCGATTTGATCGCCTGCGAAAGACGTTCAGCCTGTCCGCGGTCGCCGTCGAGCTTGCCGTGCAGACCGCCTATCGCCTCTTCAAGCGCCGAACGGCCCGATCGGTAGGGCTCCAGGCTGCTGTCGCGACCCGTGATCAGGTAGCCCCGTAGGCTCGTCTCCTGGTCGAGCATGGCTTTGCGGAACGCGTCGAGATCGCGGACCGTCTCATCGGACAGCTGGCGGGCGGTCGCCGCCGCGTTTAACTGCCTCAAGGTGGCGATGACGGTGCTGGAGCCGAGAACCGACACGATTGCGATGGCGGCGATCGCGCCGCCAAGCGAGCGGTTCAGGCCAAAGGCGTTCTGCATATTTGGTACGACTTTCGCGCGGGGCGTGGGTTGCCAAGTCGGTCTTAGACCAAGCGGACGCTGCCGCGCGTTTCTTTGTGTCTCCCGGACCTCGCAGACAACCTACAACTGATCGCGGGGCGATGCGACCCGCTAATGATGATGCGCTCGTTTCATCGCCGACGAGGCGAGACTCATGCCGACCTGCTGATCGGACCTAGTGGCAAGGTATGGCATATTGATAAAGCTTTGCTCCTCCAAATAAAAACAATGAATTCAAGGTACCGGTGTGCTTCCCCATTCACACCTGCCATATCTGATGATGCCTACCGCCTTGTTTTCGAATAGTAGCTATGCGTCAAATCAGATCGCAGCTGCCCTACATACAACTGTTTACGGTCTCCCTCTGGGAAGCTGGCGACGTCTGGGAAGGCGGATAGCAATGACTGGGAAAATTAAACGCAAAATTGGCACCATAGGGCCTCCTAACAGTGGGATTGCCACTGAATTTTACACAATTGCCGTCGTGGCGACGATCTACGGCACGACGCTCAGAGCCCTCCGTTTCTACGAGCAGCAGGGCCTGCTTAGCCCCGCACGCGTCACCGGGCAGCGTTTATATTCGGTCAAGGACCGGCTACGGCTTGGAATAATTCTCAAGGGAAAGCAATTGGGCTTCACTTTAAAAGAAATAAAGAAGTTTCTTCCGGGAGCATCGGCGGCGAATTCAGTCGACGAACTTAGGCCGCCGGCAGACCTTCTCTCAATCCTCGATCGCGAGCAGATCGAGCATCAAATTGAAATACTGCAAAGCGAAAGGGGACAGTTGCAAATCTCTATCGACGAGCTTCAAGAAGCTTCCCGACCGACAGATACTTCGTAGACCGACGCGATCGATCACTCGCACTGAGATTCGAGCGGGCGACGGTTACCTCCGCGTCGACAGGCCGAAAACATAACGCGCTCACGTACAACACATTACGACAAACAAGTAGCTTCTTTTTGCTCGCGGCTGAAAGACGCTGGAAGGGTCACCCGCGAATGCAGGAAACAAGCAGGCGCCCTCCCACCAAGCCATTTACGCGGCCTAGAGGTCGCACAATAGAAGCCCCCACCTAACGTTGGGTTACCCACCAGACATGATGTCCGGTTCGTCCTTTCGCGCACTCACACAATCGCCCAACTTGCAAACCGAACCCGCATGACGTCGCATCATTGGCCAGCCTCACTTTGCAGAGAGTATGAGTTCCTTCGCGACGACGCGTCCAAGCCGCCGCGCCAATGTATAGTCGTGGCGGGAGATCGTGTGGTTCGCCACGGCCGGAGGCGCTTCGCGACGGTAAGGCGGTGGGGCGGCCCTGCGCCGAGGATGAGACAGCTTTTACTCTGCGAAGGCTGGCGTTGCAGCACCAGGTGCCCGCTGCTTCCGAGTTGGCCGGTCGCCGCCCATTTCGTCGGGGCCAGGTACCACATGCCGGCTTCGCGCAACGACAGGCTTGGCATTCACATGGGCTCTTCCCCTTTAGCGGCGACCAATTTGCAAAATCGAAGACAGAACGGTAGCGTTGCATCGCGTCTTGGGGAAGGCGTCGCATGCCGAGGGGGGTGGCCATGCAAAGCTCATTCGACGCGCGGACGGCTTGTTTCGATCCGGATCAGACTGCCATTTTGTCCGCAGCCTACAGGCTTGCTCTTAAGAGCTTCGAGACGAATCAGCGTGTACCGGCCAGCACCAAGTCCAAGCTAGCAAAGGTGGTCGTAAATTTGGGTCGGCAGCGTCTTCAGCAACACGTACCACTCGACGCCGAAGAGATATCCGAGCAGGCATCAAAATTCGCGGCGTGTTTGCAAGCAGCCGAGAACTGACCGTGGGCTGCATTCAACATCTGACGTCCGCCTAAGCATAACGTATCGTGTTTGGTGGCCTGTTCGCTGCCGAACTACCAGCCGTGCCAAATCGCAACCGCTCAGGCAAGCATCTGCCGGCTCAACAAACATCGCTTCTGCTCCAGCGTCTTGGTGCGTCGAGCGATCGCGAACTCGCGCTGCACACCGGCGTACTCCGCACGCCCATTGCCCTTGACGCTTCGGAGGATTTGCTCGCGGAAATCGGCTTGGTGTCGCTCACGATCGTTAAGATCCTCGATCCGAACCATGGTGTTCTCCTTCGACAGGCAAACGTCTCGAAAGCGCTCGACCGCTGGGCCTACGAGAACGCCGTCACGCTGGACTTCAGCCGGCCTGGCAAGCCAACCGACAACGCCTTCGTGGAATCGTTCAACGGCCGCCTACGCGACGAATGCCTGAACACACATTGGTTCTTGTCGCTGGCCGACGCCAGGACCAAGATCGAGGCTTGGCGGAGGGACTACAACGAGAGCCGTCCTCACACGTCGCTTGGCTGGAAGACGCCGAACGAATACGCTGCCGCGGCGGCTCGGAAAGCCGCCGAATGAACGCCGGAACCTCACCTTCAGGGTGGAGGAGAAACCGGGGGACCCTCACAACCGGGAAGGCTCTAATCGCAGCTGGATGAGAGTTCGGGGGCAGGTCACCTAAGCAACACCTGATTGTGCACTGACGCGATCAAAGGATCACGTGGCGCGCTAGTGTGCTGTCCCGTTAATAGCTTTACATAGACGTTCGAGCTTGGCGAAGATCGCGTCACTGGTTGCTGTCCACTGGAACGGCCTCGCCTTGACGTTGTAGGCAGCGACGAACGCCTCGATCTTTGCGACCAGATCCTTGGCACTGACGAAGGAGCCGCGCCGGATCTGGCGCTGCGTGATCAGCGCGAACCAGCGTTCGACCTGATTCATCCATGATGCGTAGGTTGGCGTAAAATGCAGGGTGAAACGAGGTCGCTCGGCCAGCCATGCGCGGACCTTTGGATGCTTGTGAGCCGCGTAGTTGTCGACGACGAGGTGGAGGTCAAGGTCGCTCGGCACGTTGGCCTCGATGTGCTTCAGGAAGCCCAGGAACTCCTGGTGTCGGTGACGCGCCCGGCACTGCGTCATCACTTGGCCGTTGGCGATGTCGAGCGCGGCGAACAATGTCGTCGTCCCGTGCCGGACGTAGTCGTGGGTGACACCTTCGATGTAGCCGAGGCCGAGCGGCAGCATCGGCTGGCGACGCTCGAGCGCCTGGACCTGCGTCTTCTCGTCGACGCACAACACGAGCGCGTGGTCGGGCGGGTTGAGATAGAGCCCGACGATATCGCGCACCTTGTCGACGAACAGCGGATCGCTCGAGAGCCGAAAGGTCTTGGAGCGGTGCGGCCGGACGTTGAACAGCGCAAGCATGCGCGCGAACGTGCTCTTGGAAAGCCCGCTCGCCGCCGCTGCAGACCGCACGGTCCAGTGTGTCGCGCCGACCGGCTTGCTCTCGAGCACCGTGCGCAGGAGGCTCGCGATGCGCTCCTCGTCGTGGGTCCTTGGTCGCCCGGACCTGGCTTCGCCGTAGAGGCCGGTCAGTCCCTTCTCGAACCAGATCTTGCGCCAGTGGCAGATCGTCGGGTTCGACACGCCGAGACGGCTCGCGATCGACGTGTTGGCCTCGCCCGCTGCGGATGCGAGGATGATCTGCGCCCGCCGCACAAGGCTGTGCGAGGCCGACTGCGATCGCCCAAGTCGATCGAGCTCTTCGCGCTCGATGTCGCTAAGCATGAGAAGCTGCTCTTGCGGTCGACCTATGCGCGCCATGATCCGCCCTCCTGGCGAATCATCGCTTCATCATCCAACTATGTAAAGGGACTTGCGGGACAGAACGCTAGAGCGCTTTCTCTGAACGCCGATTCGTTTGGGATTCCTTCGAGGCGCCCTCTCTGATTCCATCGTCACGGTGAGTCGGGAGGTATCGGTGGTGCAGGCCTACAGCGGCGACCTTCGCGGTCGCGTGATCAAAGCGGCGGCGGACGGCGGAGACGTTCGAGATCATCGAGGCGCCCCCTTCCAGACTTGAAGAGGTGCCCGGAATCAGGACATTCCGAGCCGGGCAGGATCGTAGCAAGATGGGCCGAGCAGAAGGCCGTGCGTGACATCGGTGTTCCTGCACGGACACGGCGTCAGCTCGTGGCGAGCTGTGCGAATCTTCTGCCAACCCTCGCGTCCCGCGTGAAGACTCGCGCGACAGCGCTGGAGAGTGGCGGCAGCCAAGAAATATCTTACTTTCTTCGAACTATTTCAGGTCGAAATCGTCCGCTCTCCGCCATGCTTCAATCGCAATTGGCCGAATCCGTTTGAACTGCGAATCATGAGACCTCGACACCACCGAATGCGAACGGCATCGATTCTCGTCGATCTCTCGGCGAGTTAGCGTCTTCAGGGCAGCCATTTGTCAGGACTGGTTGCCGGCGATCGATTGCCGGGCCTGTGCTTTCCGTGCCGATCCGAGCCCCCCGCGCAACACTTGAGCATTCTGCCACATCATGCATCATTGGGTTGCGTACAGAATGTATGCGATCAAACCAGAGTCGGGGGATGCCTGCCGGGAGCAGGTTACAAGGTTCTCCGCTTTCGAAGCTGCAAAACGGGAGTACGACATGACGAATGCCAACACGATCCGCGAGTTGAATCTCGACGAGTTGGATCTGGTCGGCGGCGGTCTTTCCGTCGGCGCAAGCGTTGGTGTCGGCGCCACGGTTAACGCCGCGCCAGAGCTCAAGGCTGTATCAGGTCTCGTAGGCCAAGTCGGCAGTCTCGTGCAGGGGCTGGCTGGCACCGCTACGGGCGCCGCCGGCAGCACGCTCGGCTCCGTCCTCGGCGCGGTCTGAGCAAACGCGACGGCAGCGAAGCAAACGTGCGCGCGCTGCCGTCGTTCCTGCGCTTGTTGAACCGCCTCTGGACCGACCTCCTTGCAGAGGTGGAACTCATCGGCGACTACGGAGCGCGCTGGCGCGACCGCTTCGGTCCTCTATCAGATCCGCGGGGCGCGCCGGTGCCAGTGATGCCTTCTGGGGAGACCACATTGTTTCGCGTCGAGGCCCTCGCCGCGCGACGCGACGTGTGGCTCGGTGAGGCTCAGCTCGTCCAGCCGCTTCCCATCACGATGGTAAGTACCCTCTGCGCCGTCCTGGCCCTCTCGCTGATCCTGTTTGTCTGCTTCGGCGTCTATACGCGCCGCGTCCACGCCGACGCGATTCTGGCGCCGAAGACCGGTCTCATCACCATCGCAAGCCCGAGCGCCGGCCGCATCTCGACGAGTGGCGCGCTCGAGGGCGAGACGGTCCAGAAAGGCCAGTTGCTGTTCACGATCGACGTTGACGCCGTCTCCGCCAGCGGCCCGACTCAGAAACGTGTTTTGGTGCAGCTCGATGCGCAGCGCGCAAGCGTTGAACGCCAGCGCGCGACCCGTGTCTCGGTGGCGATGGTCGAGCGCCAGGCGCTCCGCGACCAGCTCGCCAACATGGAGGATCAGGCGCAGGGCACCGCCAAGCAGGTCGATCTGCAGCGTCAGCTTACGCAGTCGCTTAAGGACCGGGCCGACCAGCTCAAGGGCGCGCTCGGTAGAGGGATTGCGCGCGCGCCCGACGTGCAGAACCAGAACTTTCTTTACATCGAGGCGAACGCGCAGCTCGCGCAGTTCGAGCAGAGCGGCCTACAGCTCAAGGGTAAGATTTCTGATCTTCAAGCAAAGCTCGCCGCGTTCGACTCGAACCTTGCGCGCGAGCTGGCCGAGATGGACCGACAGATCGCTCAGCTGCGCCAGCAGGTCGCGGAGAGCGAGGCGAAGCACGCGATCGAGATCCGCGCGCCCGAGCGCGGAGTCCTCACATCGCTGCGCGTCCATGCCGGGCAGCAGGTGGCTGCCGGCGGACCGCTGCTCACAGTGCTGCCGAGCGTCGGCAACTTGCAGGCGAACCTCTTCGTCGATTCATCGGCGATCGGCTTTGTCGCCAAGGGCGAGCCTGTGATGCTGCGCTACGCCGCCTTCCCGTTCCAACGCTTCGGTCTCTACCGCGGCGTCGTCACCGAAGTGACGCGCGCGCCAATCGACGCCGAGGACGGCCCGCGTACGAAGGAAGGCGCCACGGGGCTCTACCGGATCACTGTGAAGCCCGACCGCGGCTACGTGCTCGCCTACGGTGAAACGCGCGGGCTCGAGGCCGGCATGCAAGTCGCGGCCGACATCGCTCTAGAGCGGCGCCCGCTGTACCGCTGGCTGCTCGATCCCGTCTATCACTTGAAGCGCAGCGCCACGCTCGTCACTGCCGGGCCCGCTCCATGATGGGGATGCCATGAGAGCCGGCGGATGACAGATCTGGCGCAAGCGAACCGCATCGACCGCCTTCATTTCGGTTTCGGCCATCGTCTGCCGGTGATCTTGCAGGCGGAAGCGGCCGAATGTGGCATGGCGTGCCTCGCAATGGTGCTCGGCTATTACGGCCACCGCGTCGATCTTTGCACGCTGCGGCGGCGCCACGCGCTGTCGCTCAAGGGCATGACGCTGCGCCATCTCGTCAGGCTTGCGGACAAGATGGGCCTAGCGGCGCGCGCGCTGCGCGTTGAGCTTGCGGACCTCACTCGGCTGCGGCTGCCCTGCGTGCTGCATTGGGGACTCAACCATTTTGTCGTGCTGCAGAAGGTCGGGCGCCGCGGGATCGTCATCCACGATCCGGCGCGCGGGCGACGCAGCGTCGGCCTCGACGAGGTCTCGCGAGAGTTCTCCGGCGTCGCCCTCGAGCTCAGTCCCACGACAGGCTTCGTGCGGACGGAGGCGCCCCCGACCCTGGCGCTAAGCGATCTGTTCCGGAACGTTGCCGGCCTCGCGTCGTCGGTCGCGCAGATCCTGGTGCTGTCGCTTGGCATTGAGCTCGTCGCCGTGCTGCTGCCGATCGCCTCGCAAATCGTCGTCGACGAGGTCATCGTCAACGCCGACAGAGACCTTCTGCTCTTCGTCGCCGTGGGACTGGTGCTGCTCTTACTCATCCAGCTCGCGCTCGGCGTGGCGCGCACCTGGGCAATCATGCTGACTGGCGCCAAGTTGAACTATCAATGGTCGGCCAGCCTCTTCAATCATCTTTCCCGTTTGCCTCTGAACTATTTCGAGAAGCGGCATGTCGGCGATGTCATCTCGCGCTTCGGTTCGATGGCGACGATCCAGAAGGCGCTGACCACCGATCTCGTGCAGGCCGTGCTTGACGGCATCATGTCCGTACTGATGCTCATCATGATCGTCGTCTACGGTCATTGGCTGGCAGTGGTGGTGCTCGTATCGACGCTGCTCAACGGCGTGCTGCGCGTCGCCGCCTTCCGCGCCTACCGCGAGGCGACGGAGGAGGCGATCGTCGCCGAGGCGCGCCAGCAGAGCCATTTCATCGAAACGGTGCGCGGCATGGCAAGCGTCAAGCTGCTCGGCATCCGCGAGCGACGCGCCATGACCTGGATGAACCAGTTCGTCGCCGCGCTCAACGCGCGGCTGCGCCTGCAGCGCGCCGACCTCGTCTTCATGCAGGCCAACGATCTTTTGTCGGGTGCCGACCGCGTCTTCCTCCTCGTCCTCGGTGCTCGCGCGGTCATTTATCAGTCGATGAGCCTCGGCATGCTGGTCGCCTTCCTCGCCTATCGCGATCAGTTCTCGCAGCGCATCGGCAGCCTCATCGGCTCGTGGTTTCAGCTGCGCATGCTGAACGTGCCGACGGATCGGCTTTCCGACATCGTGCTGGCCGAGCCGGAGCAAGTCTCCTCTGGCGAAGCCGGCGACGAGAATGTCAGCATGGCGGCCGTCATCACGACGAGCGGGCGGCTTGACGCGCGCGGCCTCGCCGTGCGCTACGGCGACGACGAGCCCTGGGTGTTCCGCGATCTCTCACTGAAGGTGCGCGCCGGTACCTCGTTTGCGATCACCGGCCCGTCGGGCTGCGGCAAGACCACGCTCATGAAGGTCCTGATGGGCCTCCTGCCGGCATCGGAGGGTGTCGTCGAGGTCGATGGGCGCGACCTGCGGCTCGTCGGCGGCGAGACATACCGGCACCGTATCGCCGGCGTGATGCAGGACGATGGACTGTTCGCCGGCTCGATCGCCGAGAACATCGCCTGCTTCGACGATCATCCGGATCAAGGATGGGTGCAGGAGTGTGCGGCGCGTGCCGCGATCCTCGAGCATGTCCGCGCGACGCCGATGGGCTTCGAGACGCTCGTCGGCGACATGGGCTCGACTTTGTCGGGCGGACAGAAGCAGCGCATTATCCTTGCGCGCGCCCTGTACAGGCGCCCCTCGGTTCTTTTTCTCGACGAGGCGACGAGCCATCTCGACGAACCCACCGAAACCGTCGTCGCCAACGCGCTTCGCGATCTCGCGATGACACGCGTTATCATCGCCCACCGTCCGGCGGCGATCGCCCACGCGCAAGAAGTCTTGCAGCTCGGGTGAGGTGCGGTGCCATTGATGACCAGGCCGAACGTCACCTCAGGACATCCGCACGACAGAAAGTCATCGTCAAAGCGTTCGTTCATCCCGCTCGGTTCGTCGGCAGGGATGAATTCGAGATTCGCTCACGCGCTAAGACCATTGGCCTCCCTCACCGCGACGCTGAGGTTCACCCGAGAGACCCCGAGGCCGCGCTTCAACAAGGTGGTCGAGCAAGGCGTTACCCCGACGACGTCCTATAGGCGGTTAACGGAGCTCTTATCCGCATCCTGTCGCGGTTCGTCGTCCCATTTATCGTGCCGCAGCGGTGCCTATTCAGGAAAATCCGGAACACGCTCAAGCGCGCCGCGCGCCGGATTGGCAATGTCGTGCTCAATGCAGAGCAACAATCTGGTGTCTATTACGACGATAGCGGTCGCCCGTTGCCCGGCGCCGTGCTCGGCGGCGACTCGACAGTCAAGATCGCGTCGTCACCGAGACGCCCTGAGATCGGTTACGGCCAAACAAAAGTTCGGTGCCCGTCAAGCGAGCTCCGGCAGCTCCTGTCGAATCCCAAGCCGCTCGCAAAGCCGGAGGATGTTCAGCATCAGCCGATTGACAATCTCGGTTTCGTTGCCGCCCCGGTTCGCGTCGAGGCCGTACTTCAATACAACATCGATCCCGTCTGGACCGAGGGAGGAGACCGAGACTGACGTTCGGTCCTTCGCCGCCTCCGGCACATCGGCGACGAGATCGCGGACGCCCGAGATCAGCGCCTCCAGCTGTGGTACGCTTGTCGTGTAGGGCACCGGCAGCGTGGCAGAGTTAAGGTGGTAGCGGCGCGTGCCGAGATTGTTGACGATCGCGTCCGAAAGCTTGCCGTTGGGCACGATGATCAGGCTGTCGTCGGGCGTGCGCACGCGCGTCGAGCGGATGCCGACATGCTCCACCGTACCCTTGGTGTCGCCGGTGGCGATGTAGTCGCCGCGGCGGAACGGCCGGTCGATTGCCAGCACGCCCGCACCGAACACGTTCGAGAGGGTCTCACGTGACGCGAACGCCACGGCCAGCCCGCCGATGGAGAGGCTGGCGACGATTCCTTCGTAGGGCAGAGAAAGCTCCATCGCGATATAGGTCAGGCCGGCCGCGACGACGAGCAGCTTCAGGAAGCCGAAACCGAGCGAGACGATGATGTTGTCCATCGTCACACGCTTCCCGTCCGAGCTGCTGAAATAGCGCGCGACAATGCCGTCGACGAGGATCCAGACAAGCCACATCGTCGAAAGCGCCAGCAGCACGCCGGTCGCGCCCACCGAAAAGCGGGTGGCGAGTTCGGGCAGGCCGATCGCCGGGATCATCAGTTTGTAGAGCGAGAAGGTAAGCACGCCCGAAAGTGGCCACCGAAAAGCGCGGCGCTCAGCTTGCGGATCGTCGCTGCCGACGAGCCTGATCAGAGCCGTGAGTATGATTCGCGCGAGAATGTTGCCGCCGGCGAAGGCGATGAGTATCACCGCGGCCCAGCCGACGATCTGCCAGACCTCAAGACTGCCGATCTGCGTCAGCATCAAGGGCGCGACGCTGCGCACGCCCTGACGGACGCTGAAGAACGCCGAGGACGGAGCAGGAAGCTTCTCGCCGCCAACGGCCGGCATGTCCTCGACGACGACGTAGAGATCGCGCGCCTGGCGAACAGTATCGTCGGTGAACTTCCAGGTTGCTGCGTCGCCGGTGCCTTTCGGGGCGATGACCACGCGGCCGGCGGGATGGCTGAAGACGATGAAAGGCTCCGTGTTCTTTGGATCGTCCGAGATCTCCTGCGGCTGCACGAGGCCGACCCGGTTCAGGATGCCGTTTAGGTATTGCGCGCTGAGCTCGCCCTGGTAGTCGCGCACCGCCTCGGGCAAATCGGACAGGTCGAGACTGGCGAGGCCCTGTGCGCGACCGCCCGTGTCCCAGGTGAAGAACGATCGGGTGAAGGCACGCCAGGCGTCGCGGGCGTTATGTCTCAGCTTGTACGCCTCGGGGCTCGGCAGGCGACCACCGGAACGGGCCAGAAGCGCCTTGCCGGCGTCAGCCAGGGTGGCGTCGTCCGGCATCACAAGGAACCAATGCTCGCCCTTTTTGTCGAAGCGCAGCGGCAGACTCACCGAGGTGCCGGCTTGTTGCAACGTGAACGAGAAGACGTCTCCCTTCGCGCCCGCGTCCGGCAGGGCGAAGAGGCGGAAGGTCGTCTGGTCGACCAGGTTGAACAAGGTCTGCGCCTTGGCGAGCTTCTGCTCGGGCGGCAACACCGCTCCCGAATCTCCGAAGTCGATTACGGCCACGGCGCGGGTCATCTCGTCGGGCGCGTCGTAGCGCGCGGCATTGCCCGCGTCGACGAAGGTCCGCAGCGTTTGGCGGGGGCCGCGCTGGTCGACGCGGAGGGACTCGACGCCGACCGTGTTGCGGCCGCCGGTCCACCACTCGCCGGTACCATAACGACCCATGAACGACTGCCCGTCGGCGGCCATCACGAACTTGACGCCCCCCGAACGCCCACCTTGGATCCAGTGTCCCTTCAGCACCCGACCCTCGATCTGGCCCTCGATCACGCCGTCGTAGGAAGTATAGGTACCAGTTACTTTGTCGCCGACTTGCTTCAACTCCACCCGAGCCCCGCCATCGCGCCAGCGGGTGTCCCAAGTTCCCGTCCAGCTCGCATCTGCGGCGAAGGCTTGAACGGAGATCAAAGTGAGCAACAGGGCTGCGATGAGACGCATCTTTTCTCCTTTTGAGATCCTCGGAAGGAAAGCGTCGGATTAGGTAGTCGGTGCCGATGTCAAAAATTCATCCGAATTGTACGCGCGTTGCCACAGAAGCTCACGCCATCACGCTCGGCGCGGTAAAGGGCTACGATCCCGCCGACTTCGTGAACGAGCTTCGCGCCATAAACGGTGCTGAGGGTCCCCCGGTTTCTCCTCCACCCTGAAGGTGAGGTTCCGGCGTTCATTCGGCGGCTTTCCGAGCCGCCGCGGCAGCGTATTCGTTCGGCGTCTTCCAGCCAAGTGACGTGTGAGGACGGCTCTCGTTGTAGTCCCTCCGCCAAGCCTCGATCTTGGTCCTGGCGTCGGCCAGCGACAAGAACCAATGTGTGTTCAGGCATTCGTCGCGTAGGCGGCCGTTGAACGATTCCACGAAGGCGTTGTCGGTTGGCTTGCCAGGCCGGCTGAAGTCCAGCGTGACGGCGTTCTCGTAGGCCCAGCGGTCGAGCGCTTTCGAGACGAACTCCGGGCCGTTGTCGACACGGATGGTTCTCGGAGCGCCTCGTCTCATCGCGATCCGTGTCACCGCGTCGACGACCTGCTCGCCTTTGATCCCCTGATCGACCTCGATCGTCAGAGCCTCGCGCGTATACGCATCGACGACGGTTAGCGCCCGCAAGCGTCTTCCATCGAACAAGGCGTCGGACACGAAGTCCATCGACCAAAGCTCGTTCGGCGCGCCGGCGGCCGGCTGCCGTTCGCGGCCAGCGGCGCTGACGTGCCGCCTCGGGCGCTTCAGGCAAAGGCTCAGCCCATCCTCGCGGTACAGTCGGTAAACCGGCTTGTGGTTCACGAGCCAGCCTTCCCGGCGCAAGAGGATGTAGATCCGGAAGTAGCCGTAGCGAACCCGGGTTTGCGACATGCCACGCAGCACCGGCGTTCGCTCAATCCATGGGACGCCTGGACGTGCGCGACCAGCTCGCGCCGTCGTCCAGGCGTCAGAGCTTTTTTGAAAGCACATCCTGAAGGATGTGTTTGTCCAGGCTCAGATCGGCGACCAACTGCTTCAGGTTGCGGTTCTCGTCCTCGAGCTGCTTCAGCCGCCGCAGCTCGCCCACGCCCAGCCCGCCATAGAGCTTCTTCCAGCGATAGAACGTCTGCTCCGAGATCCCCATCCGACGGATCACCTCGGCCACCGCCGTCCCCGTCTCTGCCTGCTTCAACGCATAGGCAATCTGTTTCTCGGTGTACCTGGTCTTCTTCACGGCATGCTCCTCGCCCAAGGACTCAAGATGCCGGAAAACTCACTCTCAAAATGGACGAGGAAAGCGGGGGGACGTCATAGGCACAGCGACAGGTACTTCCCGTTTTTGTGACGCGCTTGGTCGGGCACTGACGTCGAGCGCTCAGAGATCGTTCAACCGCACTCAGACGCGGAACGCTTGCTCGACCCACCTGTTCGACGCCTTAGAACCGATGGAGACAGGATAATGCCCTTCGTTAAAGCGAAAGACGGTACACAACTCTACTACAAGGATTGGGGAGAGGGCCGCCCTGTGGTGCTGATCCATGGCTGGCCCCTCGACGCTGACATGTGGGAGTACCAAGCTCCGGCGCTGGCCAACGCCGGTTTTCGCGTTATCGCCTACGATCGCCGGGGCTTCGGCCGATCCGACCAGCCCTGGACTGGCTTCAATTACGATACGATGGCGGACGACCTCGCCGAAGTGATCCAAGGACTGGCTCTCCAGGACGCCGCGCTGGTGGGCTTCTCCATGGCCGGCGGCGAGATTGCCCGCTACATGTCGCGACACGGCGGTGCCAACGTCAGCAAGGCCGTCCTGATCTCGTCGATCTGCCCCTACCTGCTCCAGAGTGCAGATCACCCGAATGGCGCGCCCAAAAGCCTGTTCGACGGCATGGTGACCGGGCTGAAGAAGGACCGGCCCAGTTTCTTGGCGGATTTCTCCAAGACCTTCTTCGGTGTCGGCGTGCTGTCCTCGCCGGTCTCGGCTGACCTGATTCAGTGGACCGGCAACATGGCCATGCTGGCCAGCCCCAAAGCCACGATCGATTGTGTCCGCGCATTCGGCGAGACCGACCTTCGGCCTGACATGGCCGCCTTCAAGGTGCCCACCCTGGTGATCCACGGAGACGCCGATAAGACGGTGCCATTCGACATTTCCGGCAAAGTTGCCGCCCTGATGATTTCGGGTGCTGAACTCAAGGTCTACGAGGGCGCGCCTCATGCCGTGCCGTTCACCCATCACGAGCGGCTTAACGAGGACCTGATCAGTTTCCTGCGCTGAGCAATGGAAGGCTGGCACGGTCGGCCATCTGTTGACCTTGCAAGAGCTAGGGAGATTCGTCCTGGCTAGCAGCCGAGGGCATCGACACGAGTGTCCTCGCTTCTGCTCTCTAATTGCGCGGGATCAAAAAGCGCTCAAGCGAGTTCCTTCGCTTACGTGATCAAGTGATTGCGAAGAAGGAGTTATTTATGAGCAAGGAACAAAACCTCGACACGACTCAGAAACTTGGCGAAGCCGTCTCAACCGGCAATCTGCAGGCCCTGAAAGATATCTTCGCCAACAATGTCGTCGATCACGATCCCGCACCGGACCAGGGGACCGGACCAGAAGGCTTCATCAAGTTCTTCACGGTGATGCGGACTGCGTTCCCAGACTTGAAAGTCACGGTCGACCACATCGTTCAGGACGATAACAATCTGGCGATGGCCTACAAGATCCACGGCACGCATAAAGGCGAGTTCCTCGGCATCGCGCCAACCGGCAAGACCATCGAGGCTCGCGGCTTGCAGATCGGCCGTTACGAGAACGGCAAGATTGTTGAACGCTGGGGCTCATCGGACGAACTTGGTCTGGTCAAACAGCTTGGTGCCTCGATCGACGACGGCAAGGGGCTCTTTGCCAAGACTGCTGAAAAGCTGACGAGCTAGCGCCTCAAACCGATACGAACAACTGGCGCCCAACCGCTTGTGGGCGCCAAAGTGTCAATCTGCAGTTGTCGGATGACGACACGGGCGCTAGTCAGTTTCGGCTTTCCTCGATCGACGTTGCCGCGTGGATCAAGGCAAGGTGGCTCAACGCCTGCGGCGTGTTGCCGAGCATGGCACCGGACTCGGCGTCGACCTGCTCGGTGAGCAGACCAAGATTGTTTCTGCACGCGACCAGCATCTCATCCATCTGGCGGATCGCGGCAGCCTTGTCGCCGAGAAGCGCGTAGGCTTCGACCATCCAAAAGCCGCAGGCTGTGAACGTACCTTCTTCCGCCTCCATCCCCGAATAACGACAGACCAGTGGGCCGCGCGATAGCTCGCGCCGAATGGCGTCACGCGTCGTTATCATGCGTTTTCTCTCGCCGAAGCCGAAGCGGACGGCCAACAGATGGGCCGCGTCGAGTTTCTCCGTGCCAGCGTAGAGCGTGTAGGCCCCTTTGACGTCCGACCAGCAATGCGCGTCAATCCAAGCGCCGATACGCTCTCGCTCGCGCTCCCAGCGTTGCGGATGGCTGCTGTCGATCTGACCGTGACGGGCCAGATCGACGGCTCGGTCGAGCGCAGTCCAGCAGCCCATCTTCGACATGGTGTAGTGCTGCTCGTCCTCAAGCTCCCAGATGCCGGTGTCCTTCTTGTGCCAGAAGTCGGCGCAGCGATCAGCGAGGTCGGCGAGAAGGCGACGGGTGACCAGATCCAGGACATGACCCTCGTTGACGAACAGCGCCGCCGTTTCCAGGATGTCGCCGTAGATGCCGAGCTGGAGCTGAGTGCGCGCCTTGTTGCCTCTCAGGACGGGCGTGCTGTCCGCGTAACCCGAGAGGTCAAGCTCTTCCTGCTCGGGCGCCAGCGACCCGTCGAGGCTGTACATCACGCGCGGTCCGCCCTCATGGCGGCGGATCGTGGTCGTCAGCCATGAGAAGGCCGCCTTGGCTTCCTCGACGGCGCCAACGCGCAGGAAGGCCTTGATCGTATAGGCCACGTCGCGGATCCAGGCGTATCGGTAATCGTAGTTCTTGTCGCCGCCGATGCGCTCAGGCAGCGAGGTCGTCGCGGCAGCGGCGATCGCGCCGCTCGGCGAAAAGAGAAGAAGCTTCAGCGCCAGGGCGCTCCTTCGGACATGAGATCCGTAAGGTCCGTCGACGATAAGGTTGCCGCTCCACTCCCGCCACGCCTTATCAGTCCGGTCGATGCGCTGATCGATCGTCTTCAATGTCGGCAGGATAAGAGGTTCGTCTGCCGATGCGAGCAAGGCGACAAGGGTATGTGAACCCGGCGACGTCGTATGACGCGCGAGCATGCCACTATCGTCGTCCGCTAGGCGCTCAACGTGCTCATCGGTCCGCAGAGCGGCGATGATCCCGTCGACGTGCAGCACATCGCCGTGCGAACTTGGTTCTCGCCAAGCGCTCGCTTCGTCCAGGCGTTGACCGGGCCGCATCTCGATGGCGAAAACAACATGACCCGCCAGACCCTCGATGCGGCGCGCGAGTTCGCTCCAGGGAAGTCGGCCGGAGATGCCGCTGTTGAGCGAGTCGGTGACACGAGCCGATCCGGAAGCCGTCTTGAAAATATGTTCGAGAACATTGCTATCCTCGCGATAGTGGCGCTCGACGGTGAAGGCCTCCTCCGGCGTGATCGAGAAGCGGCCTCCATCTTCGGGCTCGAGGATGCGGTCGAAGAATGCAGCGCTGTCCATGTTCGGCACGCACCACCAGTCGATGGAACCGTCCGAGCCGACAAGCGCGACGCTGCGCCCGTCTCCGAGCGCAGCGTACTGATCGAGTGGCAGCGTTTCGCCGTTGCGTGGGGTCACCCAGGCCGGCCCCGGCTTTTGTCGAGCCACTCACGCAGCGCCAGAGCCATCTTTAGGCGATGCCCATGCCGCCGGTGACGCCATAGACTTCGCCTGTGATATAGCTGCCTTCCTGGGATGCGAGCAGCACGTAGACGGGCGCGAGCTCGACTGGCTGACCAGCGCGTTTGAAGGGTGTCTTGCCACCGAGCGTATCAAGCTTCTTCTTGTCGCCGTCGGCCTCTTGCAGTGGCGTCCAGATCGGGCCGGGCGCGACGGCGTTGATGCGAATACCGTGCTCCTCCATTAGAGGCTTGCTCAAGCCCTTGGTGAAGTTCGAGATGGCCGCTTTCGTCATCGCGTAATCGAAGATCATCGGCGCCGGGTCGTAGCCCTGGACACTCGTCGTGTTGATGATCGACGCGCCGGGCTTCATGTGCGGAACGGCCGCCTTGGTGATCCAGAAGAACGAATAGATGTTCGTCTTCATGAGAGAATCGAAACGTTCGGTGGTCGTATCGAGTAGACCGCCGGTCTTGCCCATCTTGCCGGCGTTATTGACAAGGATGTCGAGGCCGCCAAGTTTTTCGATCGCGTGCGTCACGAGATGCTGGCAGAAATCCTCTTGGGAGACGTCGCCCGGTATCAGGAAGGCCTGACGCCCGGCATCTTTCGCCAACTGCGCGACCTCCTCCGCGTCAGCCTGTTCCTGCGGAAGATAACTGATGGCAATGTCCGCGCCCTCACGAACGAAGGCGATCGCGGCCGCACGTCCGATGCCGGAATCGGCGCCAGTCAGCAGAGCCTTGCGCCCAGCCAGGCGACCGCTGCCTTGGTAGGAGGTTTCGCCACAATCCGGCTTTCTCGTCATCGCCTGCTGCGTAGCAGGGGCGGTCTGGATTTCGTTCTCCGATGACGGTCCCGGATACTGCTTGCGGGGATCCTGCACGGCGCAGAGGGTGTTCGACATATGCGACCTCATAACTTTTAGCGAAGGCGGTGGTTGGGCGTGTCCGACTAAGTCGGCTATGCCTGCGAGAAACAGCAAGTCCTGCTGCATCTTTCGTCTCTAAGCTGGAATGCGTGCGGGACTCGCCGGCTCTTCCATCGACGCATTGTTGGCGCGATGGCGATAGGTTGAAAGCGCCCGATAGACTTGTAAGCGGGCACGCATGACGGAGCCGAGCGGGCGGTGCGCCGTCAGCGCATGCGCCGGGCGAAACGACATAACGTCGTCAAAGTAGCGCTGGCGATCGGCGCTGTAGGCCTCCTGCCGCGGCAACGTGAGCGTCGCCACCGTGACGAAGGGCGTCTCCGTTTCCGGCCATTCCACCGACGTATCCTCAATCGGCTGCGTCTCAGAATTGGTCCACAACTGAGCCCTCAGGTCGAACGTCACCTCGTGATCGCGGAAGAAGCTCACGACCGCGTGCCGGAACGCGTCGGCATCGTCGCCGACGTCGAGCGTCTTGTTCGCGAGCGCTGCCATCTCGGAGGCGCTCGGAAACGCGGCGAGCTTGGCAACGTGATTGCCGAAGCGGATCGGCGCCTGGCTGTAATAGGCGTCCGAGAGCGGATGCGTCGGCAGGTGGCCGAAGAAGTCGGCCTTGGGGCTGCCACCGCCGGTCGCCGACGTCACCGTTTTCGCGATGCCAGCAACCGCACCCTTCACCAGGGAGCTAACACCCTCCGGCAGCTTCGTTGCGGCGAGGATCTGCTTCTCGTCCTTCAGGAACTGCTGTGCGGTGCCTGAGGGAAATGTTTTGCCGGTGGCCAGCACGAAATCCTGCGTGTCGTCGTTGTGGCCCGCGAGCTTCTCGCCGCCGACGCCGAAGACCTTGATCGCCATGCCGCGATGCGTGGAGATCTTGTCGGGCAAGAGCTCGCCCGGCCCCTGCGCAAAACGCACTGCGACATCGTAAATGCCGGGCACAGCAAAGAGCCCCTGCGCCAGTTCACGCGGCAGGCCCGATGCAATGGTCAGCTTTCCGGTGGCTAGGCCGGTGCTCTTGGCATGGGATGCGCGGACGGCATGCTTCAGCCGTCCGGCGACGATCTCGCTTTGCTCGGTCATCGCCGCGATGATGCCCTGGATCGCTTCGGCCTCGTCGGGTTTCGGCTGCTCAATATCTGGCGTAGGGAAGCGGCCGCGCGGTTGCGTGGTCGGTCATACTTCATCTCCGATGTCGGTACGAGAAAGATCAGGTGAGATCGAAGACGACCTTGACGCAGCCGTCCTTCTTGTCGCGGAAGGTCTTGTAGAGCTCGGGTCCGTCGGCGAGATCCTTGCTCTTGTGGGTGACCATCGAGGTCATGTCGATCTTGCCCTCCTGGATCAGCCCGGTCAGCTTCTCGAGGTAGCGCCGCACGCTGGTTTGGCCGCTGCGGATCGTCAGCCCCTTCTGCACCACGGAGCCCATGTCGAGCGGCACCGGGCCGCCGTAGACGCCCGGCACGGAGACCGACCCGCCGGGGCGCACCGCCTTGATCGCCTCGTTGAGCACGTACGGGCGCTGTGTCCCGGAACCCAGAGCCTCCTGCACCTTCGAGACCGCGCCGGCGAAGCCGTGGGCGCCGTGCGCTTCCATGCCAACGCAATCGATCACGCCGTCGGCGCCCTCGCCCTTGCTGATCTCCTTGATGCGCTCGTAGACGTCCTCGTTCTCGAAATCGATGATGTCGGTCGCGCCAAGCTTCTTGGCGAGCGCAATGCGCTCGGGCACCGTCTCGATAACGATGATGCGTTCGGCGCCCATGATCTTGGCCGATTGCACCGCGAACAGGCCGACCGGCCCGGCGCCCCAAATCGCGATGATCTCGCCGCCCTGGATCTGGCATTGCTCGGCGCCCTGCCAGCCCGTCGGCAGGATGTCGGTCAGAAACAGAAGATGCTCGTCGCTCATGCCCTCCGGCGCGGCGATCGCCGAGGTGTCGGCCATCGTACGTACTCGGCCTGCCCGCCGGAATATCCGCCGGTGATATGCGAGTACCCGTAGAGCCCAGCGGTCGGATAGCCGAATTGCTTTGCTGCCATCTCGCCATTACGGTTCGATCGTTGGCAGCAGGACCAATTGCCCATCTTGCACTGACGGCATTCGCCGCAGGTGATCTGGAACGGCACCACGATACGCTGGCCCTTGCGGAATTTGCTGCTGCCGCCGCCGACCTCGACGACCTCGCCCATGAACTCGTGGCCGAGCACGTCGCCAGACTCCATGGTTGGCATCTGGCCGTCCATCAAGTGCAAGTCGGAGCCACAGATCGCGCAGCTCGAGACCTTGATGATGACGTCGGTCGGATTCTCGATTGTCGGGTCAGCAACAGTATCGCACCGAATATCACCTTTGCCGTGCCAGCAGAGAGCGCGCATGAGTTCATCCCGTCATTTGACATAAATTGAGAGGCGTTGGTTGCCTGTTCAAGAAAAGTTTCGATGGCAATTTGTTCCACAACGACGAAATCAGTTGCACGCGATTTTCTAAGGCCGCCGGCCCCGGCCTCCATGAGCGCCATCTTGCTCTAGACATTCGTTCCTAGCTAGCCGTTTCGCGCCGTCGGCCATTTGGTGGCGAAGCGTCTCAAACTGCGCCAGCTGCTTGCCCACTGAACGCGGAGGTCGGGCCGTTGTGCCGTTCCCAGAGATCAAAGCGACGGCTGGCATCAGTACGAGCGCCCATGACACCTTGAGCGCTACCATTCCTGTCCCAAATGCTATGGGCTCGCGATCGAGCGAGCAACTTGAACCAGGACAATCGACAGCAGCCGTCGGCGGAGGTGATGAAGATGTTAAACGACATTTTGTCGGAACCCGGCGGCTCCGTACACCACGGTCCTCACTCCGCATCAGCGAGAGCAAAGCAGACCAATTCGCCGGGCGATCCAAGCGCGAAGCGTAAGCGGGTGCGTTAGAAGCTGAGAACTTGGGGATGCGGCCAATACCGCGCGCCCGCATCTTCTGGTCCCGGAAGTCCCAGGGCGTCTAGGGTGGCACTGTGGGTGCCGTCGTCAGTTCCGCAGCACGCCCTTGAACGCACCCTCGTACTGATCCGCGCCTAGGTCGCGAGCCGCCTCCGCGAACGTGTCCGGCCTTGCGCGTCACACTGATGTGCAAGACCGAGAGAGCTTAGGCACTAGCGGCGCACTGCAGGGCTAGCTCGATCGGCGCTCGATCAAGAGTGAGCCAGGGCAGCAGTGGCAGCCGCCCCGGCTCGGCGTTAGATGGTCGATCGACGACGCGGCAACCGCTCAAGACCGCGGCAGGATGCCGAAATTGCCCTTCGGAATGCCGGCCAGTGTCTCCTTGTCGAGCAAAAGATGCTGCTCGACCAGCTCCGGTGGCAGCGCCGCCAGCCACTCGTTCAGCGAGATATCCGTGTAGTTCGGCGACCGGAACATCTCGAGATAGACCAGGTCCTCGCTGCCGGTGTTTTCGATGTAATGCGGCAGCGTTACCGGCGCGTAGCCGACATCGCTCGGGCCGAAGTCGATGGTACGGGCGTCCGAATGGTTGGCGAACAACGTCATCCGCGCGTTGCCGGAGATGTAATACTGCCATTCATCAGCGTTGGTGTGCCAGTGCATCTCGCGCAGGGCGCCGGGCTTGACGACGACATAGGCCATCGTGATGTCGCGGGAAACCTTGAAGATCTTCTGGTCGACGATGCGGATGCTGCCGCTGGCGTCTTGCTTGGTCGGCTTCATGTCGAGCATGGGGAAGTCGAACACCATGTCGGACTTCACGCCGCCGATGGCGGAGGCGTCGGCGGCGAGCGCCGGTGGGACAGGTGCCTGGAAGATGTAGCGGCCCTCCGGCGGAATGCCGCCGAACGGCTGCAACGAATCCGCGCTGGTGCCGAAGTTCTTGGCGACGACGTCGCGCGGCGTGTGGATCACCCAGTCGGTAAGCAACGTAGTGCCCTCCTCCGAGAAGGTCCCCTGGTTAAAGACGAGCAGGAACTCGCAACCGTCCGGCCCCAAACCTTGGATCGAATGCGGGATTCCTTGCGGGAAGTACCACAGGTCGCCCTTCTTCACGTCCTTGACGTAGGGCCGGCCCTCGTAGTCGATCGCGGTGATGCGAGCGCTGCCGGCTAGCATCAGCGACCATTCGTCGGCGGCATGCCAGTGCAGCTCGCGGATGCCGCCGACATTCAGCTTCATGTTGACGCTGGCGATCTCCTTCGAGATCGGGAAGTCGGTGACGTTGACCTGTCGCGCCCAGCCGCCGTCCTGGATGCGGCGGCGCGATTGCGAGAAGCTCTGCCAGAACTGCGGGACGCTGCCGTGATCGCTAGGCGGTGGCGTGGCCGCGTCGGGATCGATGGCCTCCAGCGCCTTGTTGCGCGGCCCGAGAAAGCCGGCGCTGCGGTTCGACTCGCCGGTCTGCGCGTCCTTGTAGGATTGCGCCTGCGCGGCGCTCGCCGCGAGGCCCGCGGTCAGAGCGGCGCCTGCGCCGATGAGGCGCCGGCGGGACAAGGTGGAATCGTTGCCGCCGGTCTCGTCGACGCTCTTGGCAGCGTCGCGCGCGTCATGAGTCATGGACGTCTCCTGGTTGGGATTGGAAAGGTGCCCTAGGCGGTGATGTTCGCGCTGTCGCCGGCGGTGACGTCGATCGAGGCACCCGACATCATCCGAGACTCGTCGGACGCCAGGAAGACAACGGCCGGCGCGATGTCGGCGGGGTCGATCCATGGCACGCCGAGCGGCAGTTTTGCGGTCATCGACTCGATCGTCTTTGCTTCCAGCTCGTCCGTCGTCAGCGTGCTGTCGAGATTGTTTGTCGCCTGCTCGTAGCGCGAGCGATGCCGCGTGAGCGCCGTGTCGATCAGGCCCGGCACCGCGGCGTTGACGGTGATCTTGTGCGCACCGAACTCTAGAGCCGCCGACTTCATCAGTCCGATGAGGCCCCACTTCGACGCCAAATAGGCCGAGCCCCATTTCGTGCAGTGCTGGCCCTGCGTCGACGACGTGAGGATGATGCGGCCGCCGCCGCGCATCACGAGATGCGGCGCGACCGCACGGATGGCGTTCATCGTCCCGGTCAAGTTGACATCGATTGTATCGTTCCAATCCGCATCGTCCATGTCGAGGATCGGCTTGAACGCCTGGATCCCGGCATTGGCGAAGAGGATATCGATCCCGCCGAACGTCTCGGCGGCTCGCGCGGCGATCGCGCGAAGCGAGGCGATGTCGCGCTGGTCCGCTGTCTCTGCGACCCATCTGCCGCTTTCGGCCTCGACTAGGCGCCAGGCTTCCTCGAGGTCTGCCGGCGTGCTCGGCACCACCTCAAGCGTCGAGCTGACGTGGCCCGCTATGTCGACGCCCACGATCGCGGCCCCTTCCCGCGCCATGGCGATCGCGGACGCGCGACCGATCCCGCGCGCCGCGCCGGTGACGATTGCGACTTTGCCGTCCAGTCGAGGTGTGGTGGCTCCCGCCATGATCAAACTCCAGTCGTCTGAATGTCGCTTGCGCGGCGACATCGTCTGCCGATTGCCTGCAAGCCATGAGACAGGAGTTGGTTCGCCGGTGGAGTTGTGTCAGGGCCGCCGAGACAAATTGCTTTAAGTCGGGGGCTTCGCGGATTGCCGATGTTGGCCGCCGACAGAGGCCCCGTCTGAGTGGCCGTACCCACAAAGTCTGCACCTATTTCATCGTCGGCGCCAGCTCCTGCACGCTCTTGAGATCCTCTCCGAGCCATTTGGCGTTCTTCGCCGTGCCGTCGAAGGTCGCGCTGGTTTTGAATAGCTCGTACTTACCTTCGAGCGCGTAAGGCCGGCTCCGTCCGAGCAGCTCCGCCACCTGCGGCTTATCCATCGGTTTGAACGTCTTCACCGCCTCGAATGCCTGGTCAAGGTCGCGCTGGTTCTCGCAGCCGGTGATCACGACCGAGGTCGGCAGGTTAAGCGAGTAGTGCAGGAACTCGAGCGGCTTGATGTTCGCGTCGCTCTTCAAAAGGACACCGTCGCCAAAGCTCTTCATGCCGAGCACCGCGATCCCGTGCTCGACGAGATAGGGCAGCACGAGATGCGCGAACGATCGGAAATGCGCGTCCATCACGTTGAGTGGCATCTGCACGGAGTCGAATAGGAAATCGCGCTCGTGCGCGACCTCGAGCATCTGCAGGTGGATGCGCGGATCCTTGTGCCCGGTGAAGCCGATGTAGCGCAGCTTCCCAGCCTGCTTGGCCTCGACGAACGCCTCCATCGCGCCACCTTCGGCGAAGATGCGGTCGGGATCGTCGTAACGCAGGATCTCGTGGTGCTGGACAAGGTCGATGCGATCGGTACGCAGGCGCTGCAGCGAATCGTCGATCTGGCGCGCGGCCTCCTGCTTGGTGCGGCCGTCCATCTTCGACATTAGGAAGACTTTATCGCGATAACCGCCCTGTTGGAGCGCGATGCCCATGCGGCGCTCAGAGCGACCCTCGTTGTAGTCCCAACAATTGTCCATGAAGGTGATGCCGCGGTCGACTCCTTGATGGATGAGCCGCACCGCCTCGTCGTCCGAGACGGCATTCTTGCCGAGGTGGAAACCGCCCATGCCGATCGCCGAGATCTTCTCGCCGGAGCGGCCGAAAGACCGGTACAGCATCTCGCCGCGGCGCTCGCCGGGATCGGTGACGAAGGGCAGGTCGGCGGGGTCCGCCGGGCGCGTCGAGGGAAGGGCTGGCTTGTTCACGGCTGCCTCCGCGGTGCCGACGGTGGCAAGACCTGCGCCGAGCGCAGCGCCCTTGAGGAAGTTCCGGCGTTGCATGACGCACCTTTTCCGTTTCGAGGCATGATCCTGATCATCTGTTCTCCATCGGGCGCGCCGCGATCGCGCGCGCGGCGTTGAGCAGGCGCAACGCAAGGCAAGCGCCGCCAAACCCGTTGTCGATGTTGACGACGCCGAGCCCCGGCGCGCAGCTCGCCAGGATTGCGTCTAGGGCAACGCGGCCGCCGGTGGCGACGCCGTAGCCGACCGAGGTCGGCACGGCGACGATCGCGCCAGCGACGAGGCCGCCGAGCACGGTCGGCAGGGCGGCATCCATGCCGGCGACGGCGATGATGACGGGGAACGTGCGTAACTCGTCGAGCCGGTCAATGAGCCGCCACAAGCCGGCCACTCCAACGTCGGCGATTAGAGTCGAGGCCGCGCCGTGGTAGGCGAGCGTGCGGACCGCCTCGCGCGCCACGCCGACGTCCGAGGTGCCGGCGCAGACGACGGCGACATCCGCCGCGCCGCTCACCGGGCGGGGCGTGCCGAACACCGCCGTCCGCGACGCCTCGCAATAGTCGAGCGTTTCGTGATGTGCCGGCGCGAGGGCAGCAGCCTTGTCGGGGTCGAGCCGTGTCAGGAAGAGCGAGGCGCCGCGCTTGCTTGCCGAGCCCAGGATCGCATCGATCTGCGCGGGCGACTTGCTGGCACAATAGATCGCCTCCTCCAACCCCGTGCGGTGCTCGCGGGCGACATCGAGGAGGAACTCGTCAACAGCGCTCATGTCCCCACCGCGAGTTGGTCGACAAGAAACGCGCTGCCGGTACGGTAAGGCGCGAAGGAGACGGCACGGTGGGCGACTGTCGCTGGTACGGTGTCGAGAATGGCAATGCCGAGCCTATCGCGGTCCGATCCGGACAGGCCGGCGAGGCTCGCCGCATCAAGTTCCACAACGATACCGGACGCGCGGATGCGGCAGCGGACGGCGCGGCTGGTAGCCTTTGATGCCACGAGCTCTGCGACCAACCGCTCGACCTTGTGGATGAAGCGCAGCGTTTCGGGCTCGACGCGCAGTCCGGTCTCGATCCGGCTCGACAGGCACGGCGCCGCTGGCAGCTCGGCGATGGCCGCGAGGCCGAGATCGCGCGCGAGCTGGCGCACCGCCAACTTGTCGAGGCCGGCCTCGACATATGGATGGCGGACGCCGTGGTCGCGTGCGGCGAGGAGCCCGGGACGATACTCGCCGAGATCGTCGAGGTTGGCGCCGGAAACGATCTGGTGCTCCGTCACGCGGGTGACGGCGCCATAGAGGTTCGTCTTGCAGAAGAAGCAGCGGTCGACCGGGTTGGCGCGATAGCGGGGATCAGCAAACTCGCCGGCTTCGATGACGCGCAAGGTCCAGCGCTCGGCGGCAGCCTGCGCGCGCACGCGGCTTGTCGCCTCGGCTGGGACCGCGGGTGAGACGGCATGGACGGCGAGCATCGCCTCGCCGCCCAGCGTGCGCGCGGCGATGCTGGCGAGCGTCAAGCTGTCGACACCGCCGCTCACGGCAACGGCGACCCGTCCTAGATCTGCGAATATGCCCTGCAGGCAATCGAGAGCCGCGCTCATTCCGTTCAATCGTCCGAAAGCGCCAAACGTTCCGCCCGCTGCCGCAAGGTCGCACGGCGGGCGTGTGTCTCCTGCGCCATCGCGTCGTCGGCCTCGGCCTTGGCCGTGCGGCCGCCCGGCCGGTCCACCCTTTTGACTCGTACCTTCGTGCCGTCGACCTCGACCTCGCGGACGTCGCGCGGCAGGGCCGCGCCGGAGACGACATGGTGGCGCAGCCCGATCGTCGTCGTCTCGCGAAAGCACGCGGCAATCGCGACTTCCACGGCATCGACCCGGGCGAGCGCGCGCACGTGCATCATCATCCGCCCCTTCTTGCCGAAAACCGGCATCTGAA
Organism: Beijerinckiaceae bacterium; assembly: GCA_965277735.1. Classification (GTDB taxonomy): domain Bacteria; phylum Pseudomonadota; class Alphaproteobacteria; order Rhizobiales; family Beijerinckiaceae; genus RH-AL1. Next base: position 308,913 of record CBDIDO010000001.1, on the reverse strand, counting down.
CGACGTCGAAGATGTCCTGATGCGCGCGCAGCCGGTCGAGCCCCATCGCCAAGTCTTCCGGCGACTGATCGTCGACCTCGAACTCGATGACGGCCAGCTCGCGATGAGAGCCGGTTGCGGTCGCCTCGACCTCATCGAAGACGAGAACGCGCAGGCAGTTCGAGAGGCCGGGAGGCTTTCGGGTGCCGAAGCCGAGGCCGGAACGCCCGAGCACCCGCCGGCGCGACGCGGGGCCGCCCGCGCTCTCGCGCAGATGGCGCAGGATCGCCGCGCCTGTCGGCGTCACCCGCTCGCCGGGAATGCCGTCGTCGACCGTCTCGAAGCCGCGCAGCAGGATCGTCGTCGCCGGCGCCGGAACGGGCAGCAAACCATGCGCGGTGGCGACACGGCCGGAGCCGAGCGGCAGCGCGCCAATGCTCCAGCTCGTCGCTCCGGTCGCGACGATAAGCGAGGCGGCAGCCACGATGTCGGCGATCGAGTCCCAGGCGCCGACCTCGTGGAAGGCGACGTCGACGATAGGGATGCCGTGCACCCCGGCCTCCGCCTCGGCGAGGTGAGTGAAGATCGAGATCGCATGGTCGCGCACGGGCGGTGCGAGATCGGTCGCGAGGAGGTGTGATCGGATGTCTGACCAATGGCGATGGTGGTGATGGCCGTGCGGCTCGGCTTCAGCTTGTGCAACGTCGAACCGACGACCGCGAAGCACGCCATCGTTGTGAGCGAGGAGCTTGCAGCGGACGGGCGCGGCGCGCCTTACCGCAGCGAGGGTATCTGCCTCGTGCTGCGGAAAGGCATCGAGCAGGGCGGCAGCGAACATATCGCCAGCTAAACCGCCGACTGCGTCGAGATGAATGTGCATGACTCGGCGTTTCGATGGAGGTCGAAGCTGTAAGCGTTGTGTGACAGAAAAGTTCTATCGAGGTGTCGACACTCTAAGCTGGATTGCAGCTAGGCCGGTACCTGGATCCGAAACCTGCCGTTCGGCTTTCGGCCAGCCTGAGCCGTCGGGCGGCATAGCGCCCAACTCGGTCGTTAATGCTCGTCAGGCCACCGGTCGAAAGCAGACGTTCCTGGCTTCGCATATTGATCCGGCGCCGAAATTCCTAATCAGCAGCACTCTCGACCGAGCACTGGCAGGGTTTGTGGGCTCGGTGATGAAGGTGACTTGTTCGGGCTCCGCCTTCACGTCTCTTCATCAAAAGAGAGACCGGATGGCTTCCCTTTGCTACCTTCTCGTGAAGCTGTATGGCTCGCACCGAAGCGCCGGCCGACCTCGAAATTATTATGCTCTGGCGAGCCGACCTGAAACGGGTTCGGAGCTTCGGTAGTTAGGTTTTCGCGACCTGCTTTCTGACCAAGGTCGAAGGCAGAAATGTAATTTTTTACCTCGGCCAACATTGTACCACTAGCTTGAGACAGGATGCGCGAACTCGCGCCTTAAAGTCGGGCGACGCAAGCCCTTCGCATCTGGCAGGGGCCTTTAACTCAGCCGATGTCCCTGGCCCTCGATCGAAGGCATCGTCATTATGTGTGGTATCGGTTTCCGGGGCGCATCGTCCCGAGAGATCCGATATGCCTTTGAGATCCACCATAGAAGCGGCGCTCATTGAGTTGAGCGGCGCTCGCGAAATGAGCAAGCAAAGTTCGTTGGTTCTCCGAAGCGGGAAAGAATACGGGTTCTGGCGCGCTGAATTCGACGGCAATCGGGACGTCCTCACGATCACGCTCGCGAACGGGCACGTGGTCGCCGTTGCCGTGTCGGAGGTTGCTGCGCTGCATATGCCGACCGTGGCGCCCCAAGCAGGCTCACGTGGGCGTCAGATGTAGCGAGGCCACGACACGGTCACATGGCACCTAAGCCGCGGGGTGCGAGTGCCGTCTTGGTGACTCAGTGCACTGCCTCGAGGCGAGGCGGTGCTGCGTTGCGTGGGGGGGCGATAAGCTTATCGTAGAGAGCTACGTAGCTTGCGGCCATGACGCTTGCCGCGAAGCGCTGCTCGAACACCGCTTTGACGATGGATCGGTCAATCTCATGGAGGCGCAGGACCGCCTCGATTGCTTGGGCGTCATTTTCGACGATGAACCCTGTCAGACCGTCCGCCATCACCTCGGGGACAGAGCCGCAGCGCCACGCGATCACGGGCGTGCCGTATGACATTGCCGCGATCATCACGAGGCCGAAGGGCTCCGGCCAATCGATCGGAAACAAAAGAGCCTTCGCTCCGCCGAGCAATGCCGGCTTTTCTGCTTCGCCGACCTCACCAACGAATTCTATGAGCGGTTCGTCGAGCAGCGGCTCGATGACTCGCGCGAAATAGGCGCGGTCGGCGGCGTCGACCTTGGCAGCGATCTTGAGCTTGACGCCACAAGCTCTGGCTATTGCGATAGCGCGGTCCGGACGTTTCTCCGGCGAGATACGGCCCAGGAACAACAGATACGGCTCCACGCCGTTGTTGCGTGCGGCAGCCTGTTTTGCGAATGGCACCACGCCGTGATGGATTGTCTTGATCCAGTTCGCGTCAGGAAGGGGACGGCGCTGATCGTCCGTGACCTGCCCCCGAACTCTCATCCAGCCGCGCTTAGAGCCTGTCCGGTTGATACGCCGTTTGGCGCGGACGGAGCAACGGGCGATTCGCGGAGCTGGTCGAGGTTGCGCAGCCGACTCCACTGTGCGGCGGGTCGAGGTCGATGAGGTCACCTATTGGCACGTCGAGCTCGACAGCCACGACATCATTCTCGCCGAGAACCTGCCGGCAGAAAGCTACCTCGAGATGGGCAACCGCGGCTTCTTCAACGAAGCCACTATTGTTGATTTGGCAGCCGGCCCCGATGCCCTCCCGGCGCAGCGCACGCACGCCGATTTCTGCCGCCCCTTCGTTGGAGGCGGCCACATCCTCGATGCCGTGAAGGCGCAGCTGCGACGGCGTGCTGAAAGCAACGGCTGGGTGCGGAGCGAGGCGCTCGAGCTGCATCTTGTCGTTGACGGCCAACGGCTCGATCCGGTGGTGCGCGGCCTGATCGCCCGCTTCGAGGTGCCAGCTGGCGCGAAAGAGGTTTGGCTGTCGTCACCATCGGCGCGCCCTTGCGACGTCATCGGTACCGGCGACAGCCGCGACCTTGGCCTCTTCATCAGCGGCTTGCGCATCGACGACGGGTTCGAGGCGCGCGACGTCCCTGTAGACGACCCGTTGTTGTGTGTCGGGTTCCACGCAGTCGAAGAGGGCTGCCGCCGTTGGACGACCGGACGAGCCCGCCCGGCCTCTCTGTGGGAAAGCTGCGAGGACAGTTTCTACCTGCGCGTCGAGCTTGCCGGGATGCCGCTGCCGCGTTGGGTTGCGCCGGCTATTGGAGCAGAGCGTCCCCGGCTGGCTATCGTAGCTTGAAGCCAAGCTCCATCTGCCCCAGCGGGCTGATGCAGGCCACCCAGCGGCGTAAATGATCAGAAGGGGCACCCTGGACCCAGGGCGCCCCTCCTTTCTTACGATGGCTGCTCGGAAGGATCTTCTTCGACCCTTTTATCGTCGGGCGCCGGTGTCGGAGATTCAGGCTTTTTCTCAGGTTGCGGCTTCAAACTAGGATCTTCACGATCCGAAGGTAGGGCGTCATCGTCGTCGGCCATGATGCTCACATGCTCTTGTGATGATGCTTCATCTTCTTCATGTGATGGCCGCCGGACGACATGCCTGATGACTTTGTGGGCCCCTGGTTGTCCCCTGCAGGACCAGCCGGCGTTGACGTCCCGTTGCCAGTAGCGGCGCCTTCAGCCGCATATGTCGGAGCCACCGTCACAAGCATGGTGGCAGTGACAGCAAGCGCGATAGCAATGCGCGAATTTTTCATCGTTCTCTCCCTGCCGACCTGTCGCCAGCAAATCCCAAATTGCAGGTCCGCTATTAGGTTGCCTTGATCGCCGATCGGCCGAATAGGATTGCCTGGGCCCGGTTCGCCACCGAGCCGGCCTATCAAGTCCGGCTAGCAACGGCGGCCATCCGCAAGTCGGTCCTCAGCTTTTCCAGATGCGCGCACATATCTTCAAATCGCTCTATCAGAGGATTGAGCACGCCAGATTCCTTCGGGTATCTATCCCGCTTTTCTATCAAGCTCGCCAGCATGCGGTGCTCGCCGGCAAGGCTGGTAGAAACGGCCTCGAGAAGCTCATTCGTAAATTCCAAAAACGCCTCCTGCTTTTCCGGGAAGGTACCTGATAGGCCGCATCGACCATCCGTGACCGCCGACTCGACCTGTTGCTTCTCGCCGACAGACGCTGGCTCTAGCTGCCTCGCAGTTTTAGAGCGCTCGCTATCGCAGGCCCATAAGCGTTCAGGATCGATCCAGCGCCGATCAAGGCGACGCCGATGACGCGCTCCTTCAGCACGTGGCGAACGCCAGCCGCTTCTGCGTCCTTGCTTTCGGCGTCCGGGTGCTGGCGATCGCCCTGCGCCTCTTCTAGGCCTGCCTGCTCGCGGCCGGCCCGGCGCACGCCTTTACGAATGTAGGGCTGAGCGGCGACCAGGATGCCTAGCACGGTGACCGAGCCGCCCAGGCCCGAGAGCACCTCGCTCTGGCGCGCGCTAGCAAGGAACCACGCGAGATGTAGACCGAAGATGAAAACGCCAAATGCAGCCGCGGTCCATTCGCTTGCCATTGTCTGACGAAACATCGGAGCTTTCTGGAGTGCCGCTTGACCACTTCGGGATGAAAAAGCTTGGCCTTTTTGCGCGGCGGATGAATGCTGAGCAAGCCACAAGGATCCAAAGGCATTGACAGGCATCGACCGCGAACTCCTACGAGACCTCGATCGCCACCTCCGAGGCCCGCAGGGTGATGCGCCCCCGACGGCGCCCGAAGCGCATAAGGCACCCCCTGCGCGAGCCGATATCTCCGGCGTCCTCGAAGCGATCCAATTTGCGGCGTCGTCCATGAACGCGACGGCAGAACACATTGAGCAGTTGGAAGCTCACAGCCAAGCCTTCGAAGCGGCGAAGCAAGAACTTGAAGCTCAAAACCAACAGCTAACGGTGCAGCTTGGCGAAGCGATACAGGAGCGCGATGCGACCGCAGCAAGCCTCGAGGTCGAGAAGGAGCGCTCGCAGCGTCTTGAGGGTCTTGCCGCCCAACATGTCTCCCGGGCGAATGCTTTTGAACGAGAGCTTGCCGCATCGCAGGCTGATCTCGCGAAGGTCATTGAGCTTGTTCGATTCACCTTCGGCACGCCGCCCGAAGCCGCCTCTTCAGCGGGCCCCGAAAATCCACCGCCGGACTAGCCGCACAGCTGCAGCCTTGAAGCGCAGCTTTACGCTCGGTCGGGTGGACGCGGCGTTTGCCGTCGGCCCGGTGCTGTCCGGCGCCGCGACCGGCGCGCCGCCAACATAGCGTGCATAGGCGGCCGCCCAATCGTCCGCGACTTCGCGCTGCGCCTCGGCTTGGGGGAGCAGCCCATGGCAGACGCGGCGCTGCAGCTCGACCTCGAGCACGTCCTCTGCACCGCCTCCGCCCATGGCTCCGGCCAAAGATTCGCGACGACGTTCGCACCGCCGATCGCCAGCGGCACTAGGTGGTCGACCCCATAGTAGGGGCTTTCGGCATCCGGGATGTTGTAGCCGGCGGCGTGAGCGTGTCGTGCCGTTGCAGACGACATCGCGTGTCGCTGCGGGGTCGACGGCGCCCGGCGTCATGATCGGATCGGGCAGCGACGGCGGATCAGCGGCGGACGTCGGCACGCTGAGAAGGACGAGGACGGATCCCGCAAGGATCGAGGCAGATCGCATCCGGCGAGGATGCCTGATTCGGCCTAGTTCGGCTTGGCCTTCTCAGGCCCGCCATGATGCGGCTGTCGTCGGGCGGATCGTCACGGCCGCCGGACGGATTACAGTCGGGGCATGGACGCCCGGCGCGTCGCAATGAGGCTCGCCTTCGATCAGCCAAGCGAACTCGTCGTGCGCCTCGCACACCCAGCCCGTGTTGTTGCATCGCTCGCAGGGCATGGGGATCGAGCGGCGGTGCTAATCAGCGCGCAAGTTACTGGCTGTAGCCTTCCCTGATCGCTTGTCGGGAGTGACCTCGTACGAAATCTTCTGACCTTCGTTCAGGCTGCGCATGCCTGCCTGCTCGACAGCGGAGATGTGCACGAAGACGTCGGGTCCGGCGCCGTCAGGCTGAATGAAGCCGTAGCCCTTGTCGGAGTTGAACCATTTCACGGTGCCAGTAGCCATAGACGTCCCAATCATCGAGTTGACCGGACGCCCATAGCAAGATTCGGCGCCCTGATCCCCCTGGATGCCGCCGATGCTTCAGGAGGCCGCAGCAATCTTCTTCGCCGTGGGCGCCTTGGGAAGCCAGTGCACGGCAGCAGCGGTGGCGTATCCGCCCTGGCGAACCACTTCCTCGGCGCTGCGCGCCAAGCTACGGCTTTCGCTCATGGCGCCCATCACGCCGGGCGAGTTGAAGGCGGGTCGAGCCACGACCACGTCGATTACGTCGGGGGCCTGGGCGAGCCAGCGCACTGAGCCTGCAGTAGCGAAACCACCCTGGCGCCGGACGTCGACATCGCTGTCAGCGCGGGTCGCTTTGTTGTAGGCCGCGCCAATAACACCGGGCACAGAAACGGCGTCGGTGCGGCCGGCCGAACCTGCCATGGCGGTGGACGATGCGATCGCCGCGAGCGTGAGAGCGGCGACGGCTGAAAGAGCTGCGATGCGCTTCGACATTGTTTTTTCCTTGGTTCGCACGGCGGCTATCCGTCGTTCGACGGATGATTTGCGCTTATGGCGCGCATACATCAAACAGATGCGATCCATAGTGGGTATCGACCGCATCGATGCCCGGCGCCTCGATTGCGCCGTGGTTTGCGCTGCACCGCACAATACCCGCGTCGATCCGAACACCAGACTCGACTCCCCGCCCGGTCCAACAGTAGAACATTGGGGGAACATCGGGCCGCCTGGAGATCGAGCGCGGCGATACGCTGCACGACGAGCAGGGCGCGATCGCGCTGGCGGCTACTCATAATCAAAGGCGAGGCCGAAATTGGCCTTCGCGGCCCAACCCCCCCCCCCCCTCAAACGGGTGATGCGACTCCCTGCTAAGTTCCGCACTCTGCGGCAACTTGGAGAGCCGCTATGCCGACTTATCTGCCTGCTGAACCAAAGCGCGCCATGAACCTCTTCGCGGTATTTGCTATGCTAATAGGCGCAGCGTTTTTCGTACTTGAGATTGCGGATCCGGCGCCTACGGAAAGTCGGGCAAGTTCATACACCTCACCTTGAGCCGCCTCGAGACCAGCCGCCGGCGAAAAGCTCAATCTTCGCTAGCCGCCGTTTGAGACGAGGCGCATGGTCACAAGATGACATACACAGTGACGATCACCTCAACGACCGGCGAAAAGAACACCTACACCTGCGGAGGAGCTTCCGACCAAGAAGCCCTTATCTACGCAGGGAAGGTGGTCGAACAGAAAGCTGACGCTTCGGATCCGGACGCTTCCGTCACCATTGCGAATGATGGCAAAGAAATCGGACCAACTGCTACAGTCGCCGAGATGACGAAGAAGGCAGTTGGAGCAAGAGGCGCGGACATTTGTTCTCGCCGTTTTGTAGTTCACTCTACCTTGCCCGGACAACCGTCTCGCCCTCTTGGTCTCTCACCCACAAGGTCTCGGGCTGAAACCAAAATCGGCCGGTTTTGACCGCCATTTTTCCATGCACCACCGCGTCGTCGATGGACGAGAATAGGCCGCCAAAGTGCTTGAGGCCGGGGTTCCTGTTCTCGTCGTGGCCGGATATGTCGAGTATGTATTTCATCGCTGAGGGCTCCCATTGGAATGCCAACGAGGCGCTGGTCTATTGGTTGAGGTTTATTTGCCGCCCGAGCTCCCTGCCGCCTCGTTTCAAGGGGATTGCGCGAAATTCAACAGCGGAGGAAGCGGAGCGCGTGCGGCGCGGTCGCCGATCTGTTCGACGGTGCGTTGGGATCGAACGTCTCACGCCGTGTTGCTCTGATGCTGTCGAGCTGTCACGCAGCGCTGCTCGCTAAAATCGGTCCCGGCCGCGCCGGCGTAGCGCAGCCGCTCGCCGTCGAAGCGCGCGATCTTGAGGTTGGCGATCGGCGTCCGCACCGCACCAGTGCCTGGTTGGTAGCCGATGATCACGAAGTCGTCGGTCAGCACGCACTTCGTCTTCAGCCAGTCCCCTGAGCGATCGGAACGGTAGGCGCAATCGAGCCGCTTCGACACGATGCCTTCGAGTTCATTCTCGACGAAGGCCTCGCTGAACAGGATCGGACACTTCGACGGCATCAACCCGACCAACGACCGCCAAGTGGCAGAGGCACCTTAGTCAGGCCCCGACGTTAGAGCGACAGGCCGAGAACATAACCGGCCGCAAAAGGAGGAACCATGAAATCGATCTTAATCGCAGCGGCCGCTCTCGCAGTTTCAATCGGCGCCGCACAAGCGCAGTCGATGAACAAGCACGATGATCCCAAGCAGCAGTCACCAGCCTCGACGGGCGCCATGCAGAACGCTCCTGCCAACGGCGTGGCTACCGACCCGCAGCAGGTTCAAGCGCAGCAAGGCAGCAACAGCAAGGCTTCGCCGGGCACAGTGGGCGCGGCGCCGGCAGCTGACACGAAGTCTCAGCAGCCCGGCAAGTAAAGCTAAGGCTACCTGACATGGTGGCCGCTCGGCGGTCTGCAGCGCCGAGCGGTCTAAGATAGTCTTGAGCGCGGCGATCCGCGTCCTTGCTCTCCCGTCGGCACCCGCTATCAGCGGCCCATGACCAGCGAACGCCATATCGCAGTGACCGAGCGTCCCGAGGTGCCGTGGCTCAGTGTGGTCCTGGGTTATGGACCGATGTTGCCGATTGCGGCGGCGGCCATCGCATCTTGGTTCCTAGATGGCGATCTTCGAACCGGCGCTATTCAGAGCGGCGCCATCTACGCGGCATCCATCCTTGCCTTCCTCGGCGGCGTCCGGCGCGGCGTCAGCTTCCGCACAGAAGGCGGTCCGAAGGTCGCGCAGATCCTCACGATGGCGGGACTTTGGTTTACTGCTCTTCTGGCGCTGCTATGTATCAACATAGGAATGCAGGAGGTCGCTATCGCACTTCTGATTGTGGGCTATGCGGCAATCACGATTTTGGACCCGATTGCAGCACGCGCGGGACAGGCGCCCTTGTTCTTCGCCCGGCTCCGACGCCCGCAGATGCTAATCGCCATCGCAAGTTTGGTCGCACTCGTCGCGAGCTCGGCGCGACCACTTTAACCGCGTCGACAGATGGTAGAGGCAACTTCTTCGACTGCCAGACGATCAGCGTCTTTGGAGGTCTGGCATGCGGTATCATAGCCTTGGGACGCTGGCAGTTATCGCTTCGGTGTTGGCGGTTCTGATGCCCGGCGTGTCCTGCGCCCTTATGGGCAGCGAGACGATCATCGCGCGCGTGGACAAGGACGGCGACAAGAAGCTGTCCCTCGAGGAGGTGCGTGCAGCCGCCGCTAGGCAGTACGATCTGATCAAAAGCAAGAATGGCGATCGTGTCACCATGCTGCAGCTTGGTGGGCGATTGGTGCCGGCCGATTTGAAAGTGGTCGCAGGTACGCCGGGCGTCGCCACACCGGTCAGCAAGGATCAGTACCTGGCGTTGGTCGACAAGTTTTTCGACGAAGCTGATGTTCGACGGAAGGCCGGCGATCGGCCTGGGTCGGGTAAGTTGGACATGGACGAGCTTGGCTCGCCCGCTGGCAAGAAGCTGGTCGGCCTGCTTCAGTAGGTCACCGACCCGCGGGAGATCAGCGGGCCATCATGCCTGCAAGCATTTGGCCGATAATCATGGCAGCTGCCACGACCACGCAAAAAGTGAAGATGATCCCACCCAAGTCAATGTCGTGCTTGGGGGCTTTCGGCGGTCTTCGATGGTTCGTCATTATCGAAGCTTCTCTTTTGCCGAGAAAGCGGGCAGCCGCCGCATCCGAGCAGGCTGAAGCGACGACCCCACCTCCGACCAGTTCAGAAGCAGAGGCGGAAGCGATCAAGCTCAAGCGATGCCAGGGAAGACCCCCAGCGGCTAGGCGGGTCCTTGGATAATCGCGCCATCGCCGAATGCTGAAAGCACCGTCAGCACGAGAACCGTCGTACCGAAGGCTGCGAGCGCAACGATGAGGCGCCATTGCGCGTGGACACGATCACGGTCGGATTTGCTGGGCCGCGGCGGGAGATCAGTAGGCACGATGCAACACTGCGCATTGGCAGATCACGGCGCTTTTCGCCAATAACTGATCCGTTGCTCTATCGAAACAGCAAGCAAATCATCGAAGCCAGTTGGATGGTCAGTTCTTGGAAGCTTCGTCTGCAGCTCGCGGAGAGCGATAAGTCGGCGTTCGTCCGTTGGAAAGGCTGCTTCTAGCTCGTCGATGGCACCGTCGGCCTCTGCTAATCGACAAATCGCGCCTTCGGCACAAAGGGGTATGAGCGTTGCGAGACACCTACCCACAGGATTCATAGGACGAATATGCGCCGGCGATCTTCTCGGTCAACTTCGTAGCTTGCCACAGCCGGCGTCGAGTTCATTCCATCGACGCTATTCGTCGCGTTACCTGGGAAGGCTATGCCTTCCTCGACCGTGCGCTCGGCTTAAGCGAAATAGACGAAGGTAACCGCCGTTGTCACCGCGACGGCAAGGCGCCCGTCCGCGCGCTGCGGCGTCATTCCCGGAACCGGAAAGACCGAGTTCGGCAAGGCTCTTGCAGCGCGCCTATCGGCCAAGCCCGTATTTATAGGTGAGACCGACGAAAGCCAGGGAGAACCTTCACGCGCTGATCGTGTCGCGCACTACGCATTCACGAGTGTCCTGGCGGCTCGAGCCGGACGGACTTTGCTCGTGGTCGATGAAGCCGACGATATTTTCACCGGCGTTGACGAAGACGATCGCGCATCGCGTACCGGGTCAAAGGTGTTCATGAATCGCCTGGTCGAGCGCTCCGAAGCGCCGACGATCTGGATCACCAACAGCCCGGAGAGGATAGGAGATGCTGTGGTGCGGCGAATGACGTTGGCGCTCCAATTCCGAGCTCCGAACCGCGTCGTTCGAAAGCGCATTGCTCAGCGTCTTGCGCATAATCACCTGCCTTCGCTGTCTACAGATGCGATCGAACAGCTAGCCGCTGTCGAGGCGGCGCCCGCTCTCATCGAGGCCGGGCTGCGCGCAGCGGCTCTCGCTGGTGGCGGCATTGATAGCGTATTGAGGACGACGGGATCACTCATCGAAGCGATGGGCGGGCTGCCGCAAATCGCACCTCGCGCCGAGACCCTGGACTTCGATCCATCGCTGTCGGCGGCGGACTGTGATCTCACGATGCTCGTTGAATGCGCGCGAAAAGCTTACGCCCGCGGTGAAACCGCGCTGTCTTTTTGTCTGCACGGCTTGTCGGGAACCGGCAAGAGCGCCTACGCCCGGTTCATCGCGAAAACGCTGGGCATCGAGGTCATCGAAAAGCGCGCGTCTGACCTCATGTCGATGTTCGTGGGTGGCACTGAGAAGAGGATCGCCCGCGCGTTTGCGGAAGCCGCGGACCAGGCTGATCGCCACCATTAGAAAGCTGCAGCGGAGCGAGAAAGGGCAGCCGGCTGCCCTCGCTCTTCTCTCCTGCGGGCACAACAGGGACAGTAAACAGCCCGCCGCTTGTGCTGTATGCGCGCTTGAGTGGCGCCGGTGGCTCATCCCGCAAGTCCTTGCGTTTCAGCAAGAACGCGTTGAGTCCACGTTGCTCACGGTATTGATCGACGAGGTGCCAATAGCTAGTTTGGGTAGCATCTCATTACACGGCGTGCGTGAGGCGCTTCGGAAGCGGCTAAAGCGAAGTGGCATTCGGGCCTGCATCGGCAACATCGAAATCGCGTTCAAGCCCGAAGCGAAAGCGTGGAACATCCATGCACATCTGCTTGTCTTTGGTCCCACAGAGGCACCTTACAAAACCTTGCGAGGGAACATCCAGCTGCCAAGATCCGTGCATCGGCAGCCGATCATCGCGGACCGCCGAGTTCGTCAGATCACGTACCTTTTCAAGTTCGTAACCTACTACCATCATCCGTCGACGCGGTACCCGTATCCGCTTCCAGACCGACAGCTTGAAGAGCTGGCTCTCTGGCGAATCGGGTATCAGCTCGGCGATCATTTAATCCTGCTAGGTTTTCAGCGGCGTGGCGTGATCGTTGCCGGCGATCGTTTTCGGCATCTTCTTAACGCGCCGCTAGCGTCTGGAGACATGGCGACGTGGAGACGTCCTGCCCCTGTGCGTACACGGCTCCGCGAACGCACCAAGACTAGCGTTAGACGCTTTCCGACAAATCCATGCAAACGTTGACCATTACGGTGCATCCAGACCCCAATCGTCTGGACAATCATGTCACGCCAATACCGTATCCAAGTGGAGGCTATCAAATGACGGAAGATAACGAGGCGCACGTGTTGCGGCGTGGACTGCATGGCTACGTCAGCGGCGGCGTGCTCCACGGCCGCCTTGTCTTGCTCGCTCTGGGCGTCCGGCTTGGGCTCGACGCGAGGAACCTGCAAGCTCTTGCCAGCGAGCGTCGTGTGACAGGGGATGATGTCGGCCCAGAACATGCGGCCGAGCGATCTTCCTCGGCTGTCACACAGCCCAAGCTGCAACTCGTTCGTCATGGGCGGCGCACTACCGATTTCTTTGTTCAAAAAACGTGTCCACGGGAGTAGCTGATAATCTGAAGCCGCCGCAAGCTTTCATCTTCTTCCCTACGGATGTCCGCTCCCACCGCCTAAACGAGGAATTAGGCCTGCTAATGACCGGTCGACAACAGGCGGTCATTAAACGGCGGTCGCTGCCGGCGCCATGCGGCGGGCATCAGGCCTAAATTCCGCGGTTTCACACTTAATGGGCCGGTGCCGCTTTACAAATGCGCCTCCTTCGTTTGGAGGACGCTTGCGACTCCGTTAGATTGGCGGATCGACAACACCCGGGGGAGCGAAATTGACGTGCTGGCCAGATTAATACTTTGCGTCGCCTTGCTTTGCTGGCTCGCCCAAGACCGCCTTGGCGCCCGGGCACAGGAGGGGTCTGCCGTGACCGGGCTGAACGAGATAAAGAAAGCGACAAAAAAAGTGTTGGCAGAAACCAACAAGACAAAGACGGGTGTTCGAGAGGGCCCGAGGCTTATACATGCAACGCCAAGTGCGCCTTCGCTTTTAGGGTCGCATCGATTCGTCGAATTCTTAGACCCGCCCTTTCCTTATCATGGCAATATCCCGACAGGTGAGCGGGGAGAACCAGAAACACCATTTCTAAACGCAGACCCGTATCAGCGCCGTTTTTTTCACATGGCGCCTCGCGGCGGCAAACTCTACGAAGACAGAGCGTACTACGACCCTACTTCGTTCTTATACATACCTCTACGGTTCGACTCAAATAAGCCTGCTACCGTCGTACTTTTCCTTCATGGCAATCTTGCCAAGCTCGAAAGAGACGTCGTTGAACGTCAGCATGTGCCACAGCAGCTTGAAGCGTCAGGTATTAACGCGGTTTTAGTTGCGCCGCAGCTCGCCGTCGACGCACTTGACTCCAGCGCGGGAAAGTTCTGGCAGCCCGGATTTCTTGATGCCTACCTTGAGGAAGCGGCGATCCAACTCGGAAACCTGCCGAATAGTAAGGTTTCGTCGCAGCAAGTGCGTCAGTCGCCGGTCGTGATTGTCGCCTTTAGCGGAGGCTATCTTTCAGCAGCTTATGCTCTTGCCAATACGGTGAACCAAAAGCGCATCCGAGGTGTGATACTGCTCGACGCTCTTTTCGGTGAAGAAACGAAATTTGCGCGTTGGATTGAAAACAACTCGAAGACGACATTCTTTGTTAGTGCTTATTCTGAAGCTTCGAAAGGTCTTAACGCACAGCTTACCAGGGCGCTAGTTCAGCAACAGTTATCTGTAATCACTGAAATCCCCCCGTCGATTATACCAGGGATGATTATCATAAAGGCTTCGCTGGCTTCGGTTCACAATGACTTTGTCACAAGGGCTTGGTGTCTAAATCCGTTGCAAGTTCTTCTTAGGGATATCGATCGCAGAGCTGTCGTAAAGCTCCCTGACGGAACCGCGGCGATCGGCAAAAAGCCGAACTCCAAACCGACGGTTTCGCGCAAGGCGCCGATTAATCCGGCTCGGGGTGCCCCGCCGAGCCCCGCCGTGGACTTGCTGAAGCGCTAGTCTATCTCGAGCTGCGGACCAGTTGACCGGTGGCACAGCCGACCCTGCCGGTTTTCAGCCGGACGCGCATCTAGGTGTTTGGTCCCGGGGAGTCGTGACGCTAAGCTGAGCCGAGAGGCTGAGAGGCGTTATGGCAAGCATTCTTCACGGCAGCGCCCGCACAACGCCGCGAGTTCGAGCCGAACTCCAAGCGTCGAAAGAGAAGGCGGGCATCCTCGCAAGGCGCTACGGGCTGAGCCGTACGACGGTCAACAAGTGGCGCGCGAGGACGGGGACGGCAGACGCGCCGATGGGTCCGCGCGATCCTCACAGCACGGTTCTGACGCCGGCCGAGGGAGCTATAATCGTCGCATTCCGGCAGCGAAGGTGCTGCCGCTCGACGACGTCATGGGGTGCCTGCGCGACCAGATCCCGAAGCTGACGCGTTCGAGCCTGCATCGCTGCCTCGTCCGCCACGGCATCTCGCGTCTGCCTGTCGACGAGACGATGCCGAAGCGCGGTCGCTTCGCCGAGACGACGATCGGCTACGTCCACATCGACAGCTGCGAGCTGCGCCACGCCGATGGCAAGCTGCACATGTTCCTCGCCATCGATCGCGTCTCGAAGTTCACCTTCGTCGAGTTCTACGAGAAGGCTGGCAAGATGAATGCTGCTGCCTTCCTACGGCATGCCATCGAAGCCTTTCCCTACAAGCTCCACACGATCTTGACGGACAACGGCATCGCTTTCGCCGATCTGCCGAAGAACCGCAACGGCGCAACTGCCTACTGGTCGGGCGGCCACATCTTCGGCCGTACCTGCGCCGAGAACGGCATCACCCACAAGCTAACGAAGCCCTATCATCCCTGGACCAACGGCCAAGCCGAGCGGATGAACCGCACAATCAAAGACGCGACGATCAAGGTGTTCCATTATCCAGATATCGACAGTTTGAAAGCCCACGTCCTCGCCTTTGTGAAGACCTACAACTTCGCCAAGCACCTGAAGGCTTTGCGATGGAAAACACCATTTGAGGCCATCGCCCACGCATGGACAAAAGACCCAACAAGCTTCAAAATCGATCCGCGTCACCTCATCCCGGGACCAAACATCTAGGCGCCGAAGGATACAAAGCACTGTAGAAGGCAGGCGGACTCATCCGCATTTGCGACGGCGACCGAGCGCTTTTTGACTGTCTTTGGCTAGAAAGATTTTCTTTTAAGTTTCTCAGCGGCGTCGACACGCCTACGAAATATCCAACAGTTTTTTTTGCCGAATCGGCGACGCCGATCGGCTATTCGACAAGGGCCACTCGAGCATGGGCTACAAATCACTGCTTCATAAAAATATCGACGGCTACGTGTCAATGCTCAACAGATTGGGCAGAAGCCGGCGGCTAACGCTTACTCTGTACGCATTCATGTTTTTATTCGTTCCAAGCGCACACCCCGCCGATGCCGCGCCTCGTTATTGTGATCCTCAAACTCTTCCGAGCATAGTGGAGGCTCCGAAGCTAGGCCCATCGTCACCGACGGCCGATTGCTTTTATATAGTAGGCGCGCGGGCCAGGCTCGGATGCTACGATAAAGTAAATGGGCGCGCCGACGCTAGCGAAAGCGGCCAAGCATTTTTTTCTTCCAACGATGAAAACAATAGCGCGAATCAGGCGGCGCATTCGGCTGCGGAAAGCACGACCTGCCAAAAATCTCCAGCTGTTCGCTCCGGCGTAACTTCTGCGGGGCAGCCACTTCGACAAGCCGCGATATATCAAGCTGCCTCCGCGGGTCGCCGAAGTTTTTGTCATCACCCGACTTCGTGCCGAGATCCTTACGGCCGAACGCAGACACGCGGTCGCGCTCATCGACATCGGCGTGTGAGGCACTGGCCGGTTGATTGATCTCGGAGCAGCGGAGACCCGCTCATCGTGACCCGGCTCGACCGGCTCGCTCGCTCGACATGGGACTTGGTCAGAGTAATCGCTGCGCTTGCCGAGCGAGGTGCTTCGTTCAAGTCACTTAACGACCGGCGAACGGATACGACAACAACGCCGGACTGCCACCTGATGCTGACCGTGTTGAGCGGCCTTGCCGCATTCGACCGGGAGCTGATCGCGGCACGGACTGGGGAAAGCCGGGAACGCGCCAAGGCTCAGGGACGCCCCCTCGGAAGGCCATACAAACTGACGCTGCAGAAGCGAGTGCGAGACCTTGCTGACCTTGCAAGCGGGAAGGTCACACAGGCCACCTTGCCCGCCGCCGCAAACTCAGCAAAAGCGCTATCTCCCGAATGGTCGCCAAGGTGGACGCCGGTCTATCGATCCGGTCACGGCTCGATCCCGCAACAGCGAGCGCAGCACGGACCTTCCTACGGCACATCGAGAGCCGTTACGCCCTGCTCGACATGCTGGTCTACGGCAGCCGCGCTCGGGGCACCCACAAGCCAGAAAGCGATGCGGACATCGCGGTGATCCTAAAAGGCAAGCGCGGCGACCGGTCGGCGATCGGGATACAGATGGCCGGGATCGCCGTGGACGTGCTGGACGAAACCGGAATACTTGTCTCCGCCCTGCCCCTTTAAAAGTCCGAGCTAAAACGCCCAGCGTCGTACAGCAACCCGGCGCTGATTGAAGCGATTCCCGTGACGGTCTCCAGCTATGACGCAGGGCTTTACCCCCGAAAGCTACATCGCGAAAGCGAAGCTGGCAGTCAAAGGCGCTCCTCCTTCTCGATAGCGGTGAGACGGAAGGGGCGTGCAGCCGCGCCTACTACGCGATGTCCGATGCTGCCCACGCGGCGCTGAGCGGCTGGCATCGAGACAGAGGCGACCGAGGTCAAGACCCACAGCGCGCGTGATCGGGGCTGGCGCCGACCGCGGCGGCGAAGGTCGGCGGCGTGAAGATGCCGATGCCGTAGGTGCCGAGATACTGCAGGAAATACGGCACCGAGACGGGTATTGTCACGCGGATGTTCGAACCGCGCCGTGACGTGCCGCCGCCTTGGCCGCCGAGCGCCGCGCCATCCTTCGCCGCCAGCGTGATGTTTGTGGGATATTGCTGCTTGCGCCTTAGAAGGCGCTTCACCACGGCTTCCGAGTAGGGCTAACAATCGCGTGACAGCGGCTGCTCAAAAGGAACGGGCGCCAATCACATTCACGTGGTCGAGCCCATCCCCCGCACGTTTGGTATCAAACCGAACGAGCGGAATGTCTGGATAAAGAGCCAATCACTGACGAGCCGGCTTGGGCGCGAAACCGACCGGCGGCTCAAGCCGGCCGGGACACGTGCGTTCGCTACACCACGATGAAGCCCTTCTGCCTCGGGGCAGAGCAAAGATAGGGGTTCGAGATTTTAACATCCGGCGACAGCAAATAAGTACTTGTTTAGGCCTGTCGGCGTGACAATTCGTTAGCGCCCCTTCGAGCGCCGCATCAATCTGGGCTTGCGAGATACGCTCACAGCTTTTGCCCGCCTGTGCTATTGATGCGATCGATGTCCTACTCCGTGACCGCAGATCCGGTACTCATCCGTTTCCGCGCCGCGATCGCCGAACTTTACGGCGCGCGGCTCGAGCGCGCCGTGCTGTATGGCTCGCGCGCGCGTGGCGACGTTGGTCCAGATTCAGATTACGATGTTGCGGTCTTTCTGAACGAAATGCCGGACCGCTGGGAGGAAATGAAGAAGCTCGCCGGTATCGGCACTGACATCCTCTCGGACACCGGCGAACTCGTTCATGCAATGCCTTATCTGGCCGGAACCTATAACGACCCACGAATGCCGTTGATGCACGAAATCAGGCACGAAGGTCTCGACCTTTGAAGCCGCAGACAGATGCCTTTCTTGAGAAAGGGAGCGAACTGCTCGGGCGCGCCGACACGATGTTGAGCGTTGGCCTCAACGAGGACGCGGGCCGAACAGCCTATCTGGCCGGCTTCCATGCTGCCCAGGGCTTTCTCTTCGAGCACGCGGACAAGGTGTTCAAGACCCACAAAGGCGTCCAGGGCGAATTTCAAAAGCTTGTCAAAGACGATGCGCGTTTCGATATCGACTTTCGCGCATTCTTGGGCAAGACCTATAATCTCAAAGCGATCGCTGACTACGAGATCGGACCGGGCGCGACTGTCAGCGCTGCGCAGGCCACGGAGGCGCTTGCTGCCGCTAAGGTTTTCGTGGCGCACTTGGCGAAGCTGCTCGGCGGCCAAGCGACGTAAGCGTTCTTACGCCTCTCCCATCTATCGCCCTGCCCTGCCCTGCCTTTGCCGGCGCCGATTGTGGTTTCCGGCGCGCGCGCCCTAGCGCTCTAGAAATCTTCACGGCCCGTAACCCGAACTTGCACCGCGCCCGCAGCCGCGCCGTTGGCGACTTTCTCGATTGGTTCGAGTGCAGAAGATCCAACCTCGCAGTCGTAAGCGACGGATCGAGTCCTGCCTTCAATCCGGCCAGCGCGGTGCGGCCGAAGCATTCGATCTGGACCGGCAAAACGCCCGGCTCGATCCAAAAGAAGGCCTGCGAGCTGCTCAACAGTATCAGAGTGTCGACACCCATTCGGCCTGCGCGCTCTCGTCTATTCCTTCGCTCGCGTCGGCGCGGCCGTGAAGATTATGGTCGAGGACGATTTCGTTGCATAACCGCCGCCCACCGGTATGGCTGCACGAGAAAGGCGGCAAGCGGCACGAGATGCCCTGCCACAACAGTTTTGACGCTTACCTTCACGCCTATCTCAATGTCGGCGGCCTCGCCGACGATCCAAGGAGCCGCTGTTTCAGGCCATCGGGCGCGGCACCCGGCTACTCAAGAAGACCCCCGGTCCTCCGACATCGCGGTATCAGATGTTGGCTGCCCGGCTGCAGCCACGAGCATCCTAGCCCGGTCGGCAACACTTTGTTCCGGGCGACCGGCTTGCGAATGGCGCACTGTCAATGACAGCGTCCGACTCCGGTAAAAAACATGGAGTTGCCACATGGCAACTTTGGATGGAATAGATAAGTTAATTTCCGTTTACCAACTTTCGCTTGCAAAACACCGAGAATCGGACCCTTTTTACCTACGGTGGAAGTGCGTAGCTTCCAGGCGGAACCGTAGTTGTGGCAAAAGCACGTAAGATAGAGGCGCGAAAGCCATCGGTGACGGACGTGATCGCTGGCGACGGCGGCGCTTTGTCAGCCGAGCTTCTGTCGATGCGGCAAACGCTGTTTCCGCCAGCTTCGCAGAAAACACTACGCTCCTTCTCCTCCATCGAGGCTGCAAAGCTGGTTGGCGTGGCGGACGCTTATCTTCGCCAGCTTTCGATCGGAGGCAAGGGGCCTCAGCCTAGCGTCAATGAACGAGGCCGGCGGTCTTACACTCTCGAGCAGATCAACGAACTGCGGCGCGTCCTTGACGAGGGCTCGAAGGGCAAGCGCTATCAGCAGAGCCGATACGATGATGAGCACTGTCAGGTCATGGCGGTGGTCAACTTCAAGGGTGGCAGCGGCAAGACCACGACGGCGGCGCATCTCGCGCAGTATCTTGCCCTGCACGGCTATCGGGTGTTGGCGGTGGATCTTGATCCGCAGGCCTCCTTGACTGCGCTGCACGGCTATCAGCCGGAGTACGATGTCAAACCGAATGAGACGCTCTACGCAGCAGTGCGCTATGATGAGAAACGCGTCCCGTTGGCAAACGTAGTGCGCCGGACATACATTCCCGGCCTCGACATAGTGCCCGGCAACCTTGAACTCATGGAGTTCGAACACGACACGCCGCGGGCTTTGTCTGATGGGTCGAGTGAGCCTTTCTTTGGGCGCGTCGCGACCGCGCTGGGAAGCGTGGCCGAAAACTACGACGTGATGATCCTCGACTGCCCGCCACAGCTCGGCTTCCTCACGTTAGGGGCACTCTGCGCTGCAACGGGTCTGTTGGTGACGGTTCACCCACAGATGCTGGATGTCATGTCGATGTGCCAGTTCCTACTGATGGCAGCAGATATCCTTAGCGTCGTGCAGGAGTCAGGCGGCGAGCTGGATTACGATTTCATCCGCTACGTCGTAACGCGCTTTGAACCTTCGGACGGCCCGCAAACGCAAATGGTGGCGTTTATGCGCTCTCTCTTCCGGGAGCGGGTGCTGACGAATGCCATGCTCAAGTCGACCGCTATCTCGGACGCGGGGCTATCTAAGCAGACGCTATACGAAATCGGGCGCGAGAACTTCTCGAAGCAAACCTATGACCGCGCCATCGAAGCGCTTGATGCGGTCAACGCGGAAATCGAGGGACTTATACGAGAGGCGTGGGAAAGATGAGCCGCAAAGAAGCTCTTAGGGCAATGCTTTCCGGGCAGGAGCGGAAGTTGCCAGATGGCAACCCGCCGCATGTCCGCGCGGGGGCCGTTGGCGCTATGGGTAGATCGCTTGGCCAAATCGCCGGCGCCGCCCAGCAGGCGCGAGCTCTCGTCGCCGCCGGCGCAGCGGTGGTCGAGCTGCCGGCTGCCAAATTGGTCCCTTCGTTCATTTCAGATCGGTTGGCGGATGGCGGGGAGGATTACCAGCGGCTTGTCGCTGCAATCCGCGAGCATGGGCAGCGCAGTCCAGTTCTCGTACGACCTCATCCGGATGGTTCGGATCGTTACCAAATTGCATTTGGGCATCGGCGGGTGCGGGTCCTCGAGGCATTGAGTCGTCCGGTTCGCGCGGTCGTGCAGGAACTGACAGACGAGGAGCTTGTCGTCATACAGGGGCAGGAAAACGCCGCCCGCACAGACCTTAGTTACATCGAACGCGGATTGTTTGCCCTCGCCCTTGAAGAGGCAGGGTATGATCGCTCGCTCATCATGGCTTCGCTTGGGATGGAGAAGACCCAACTTTCGCGACTGCTGGCGCTCGCGCACACTATTCCGCGCAAAGTCGCGGAAGCGGTTGGCCCGGCACCGAGGGCGGGGAGGCCGCGCTGGGCCGCGCTGAGTGAAAGGCTGAAGCCCGAAACCCTCAAATCACTCGATAAGCTGTTCGCCAAACCGTCCTTCAAGGACGCGGGCAGCGACGACCGCTTCACGCAAGCCCTTGCGGCTGTCTCCGAGCCGGTTGCGAAGGTTGAGAACGCTGTGACGATCGAGGGGGGGAAAAAGATCGCCTCGATCGGACGCCGCAAGGGACAGGTCACTATCGCTATCGACGATGCTTTCGGTTCGTACCTTGAGAGCAAACTTGCCGAAATCTACCGGGCTTTTCAGGCCGGGGATGAGTCCGCCGCGTTAGCTCAATCTGACAGGGAGTAGGCAAAGAAAAAGGCCCGCCAGAACTTTCGTCCCGGAAGGCCCTCTCTTTGTTGGCACTTAGAGAATCGCACTTCCGCACATAGCCGTCAAGTTGGACGCCGCGCTGGCGAGCGGATTTTTCATGCCTGGATATGCATGGAACAGGTTTATTCAACGACGCCCTTCGGGCGGCGACCTCTGACGCTTGCCCATGTGGCGGCGCAGGCGGAAGCCAGGACACGTCCGCTCGAGCAAGCGGTCCACAAATGGCAGGTTTTCCGCGACATCTGCGCGGCCAAAGCGGGCCTGGGGGTATCGGAACGGTCACTGGCCGTGCTCGACGCATTGCTGAGCTTCCATCCAGAAACTGTGCTGACCGGAACCGGTCTGATCGTCTTCCCGTCGAACCAGCAGCTGGGCCTCCGGGCGCATGGTATGGCGGCAGCAACGCTGCGCCGGCACCTCGCGGTGTTAGTGGACGCGGGGATCATCATCCGGCGCGACAGCCCCAACGGCAAGCGCTACGCGCGGAAGGGCAGGGCAGGGGAGATCGAGAAGGCGTTCGGCTTTGATCTGTCGGCCATCGTCGCGCGAGCCGAGGAGTTTGCGGCGCGGGCAGAAGCGGTCAGGGCAGTTGAGCGGGCCCTGAAGTACGCTAAGGAGCGCATCAGCCTTTGCCGTCGCGATATCGGGAAGATGATCGCCACCGGCATAGAGGAGGGCGTTTCGGTGCCCTGCCGTGGGTTAGGCCCGTCGGATTGGCCGAGCCTCTATATGCTGTTCAGGTCGATCATCGAGCGCCTGCCACGCGCGGCTAGCCTCGCCGAGCTCGAGGCGGCGGCAGATGAACTGTCGATGCTTGCCGAGGAGATCGGCAGCCTGCTGGAAAACCACATAGATTCTCAAAATAAGAGCGCCAAAGAGTCCCATTCTGAGCGCCACAAACAGAGTTCAAACTCAAAACCCCTTGTTGAACTTGAACCCGGTCAGCCGGATGACGAAGCGGCGAGCTTGAAGCAAACGACCATCGAACCGAAGGGGGCGATGTTTCCCCTTGGGATGATACTCGACGCCTGTCCGGATATGCTCGACTACGCCCGAAGCGGCATCACAAACTGGCGGGACTTCCACGCCACCGTCGCGGTCATCAAGCCGATGCTCGGGATCAGTCCGAGCGCATGGGAGGGGGCGGTCGATGCGATGGGCGAGCAACATGCGGCGATCGTCGTCGCGTGCCTGCTGCAGCGGAGCGACGGGATCACCAGCGCGGGCGGCTATCTGCGAGATCTGACCCGGCGCAAGCTCGAAGGCGAGTTCTCAATCGGACCGATGGTGATGGCCCTGTTGTCGACGAAACGGCGAAAAGAGCGGCTCCGTGCATGATCATTCGGGCGCGGCTTGCCGTCACTATGAATGCCATAGCCACGATCACAGCCTGAGAGTTCGTGAGCCATATGCAAGTTGAAGCCAAGCCGCTGCTCGTTGCGCCAATTAAACAACAGCGCTCCGTCGGCACGCCGCATGACAGGTCGGGATCAGCTTTGTGGAGAAGGCTGCGACCTGCATCCGCGCGGCTTACGCGGGACTAATTTCAAGGGGATGATCTCTCATGACAACGATCTGCCCGAAATGCAGAAAGCTGATCAGCGCCTTCGTTTGTTGCGAAAGACCAGCAAATGGCCGGCTGCCTCGCGGCGCTTCAATCCTGGCCATCAGCTGTCCGTTGTGCAGAGAGCTTCTTGGGACACAAATGATGACGCCATCCGCTGGCCAAACGCGGGGTTCGGCCGTCGACTTTTCTCACGCCGGCTTTGGCCGTCGATTTTGAACAGACGAAAGGTTGGGCAAACGGGCCGGTACGTGAGAGCAAACCAACTTCAGTTTCACGACATCAAAGTCTGTCATCGCTTAGCACCTTTTGCGGCGGCTCCGACGGCAACAATTTTGAGATGCTTGTTCCCGACTGAAACCGCTCAACGAGAACCCTAGCCCTGTCGCCGATTTGCAAGGCGTCGAGCACCGACGTATCCGCCTCCCCCGCATGAAGAAAAAACTCGGGCCTCCTCCTCTTCGCGGACGGTTCGCAGCTTGAGGAAGACCACGAAAACCGCCCCGTTCGGGCTGATGCAGCCCCGTAAACATCTTTTTCGCGGTCCACCGCCGATGCTCCCAACAGCCCATCATATCGCGAGCAAATTGGAAACGCGTCGATCTGCGCGGGAGGGACATGTGTCGGCTCTACGCCGTTCGGGCAGCCGAAAGCCCGATAAAACAACTGCCATTTGGTTTGAAGCGGACGAAGTCGGCGGTAGCGATGGGGCGACCGCTGATCGTTCGGAATGTTCTCCCCCTGAACGGGCTGTAAGTGATCTCCTCAAGGCCCACGTTTGATCGAGTGTTCTCGGCAATCGTCCCGACGATCCAGGCGTGCACGCCGCGTTTCCCGGTCCGGATCACCCGCTGTCGCGCCGCTTCGCTCACTTTCATTGTGCAATCGACAAGCTGGATCTGCTGAACATGGCGGATGACCCGCCCGTTGTGCCTGACGCTCCAGCATTTCCTTGTCCGATTATAATAAATCTGTACCAGCATTGTTGTGGCTCCGAGTGAACAACTCAGTCCTCGACAATCTAGCTCGCTGTGTCGGCTAGGCTAAGCGGAACACAAGCCGAATACTCCAAAAACACTTCAATTTATCCGACTTCTTCACGATCCGAGCCGCGCCGCCCGGCCACGTTCGATCTCCCCACCGTTGTAATAGTCGGCGGCTTGCTGAACCGAGCGGTGACGGGACTGTGCCATGGCCTCCTGCAGCGGCACGCCTTGCCGGGCCGCTTCGGTGAGATACCCAGACCGAAGCCCGTGGGCGGAAAAACCCACCGGGTCGATCCCCGCTAACGTGCAGCGCTTCTTCAGAATCGCGTTGATGCTCTGACCCTCGAGCGCGGTCGTGCCGAGGCGGCCGAACCGGTCGATCGCCCTAAACACCGCCCCCGTCTGGATCCCGGCGAGCGCGATCCACTGTTTGAGGAACACGACTGGGCGACCGACGACGTAGACGCGCTCGTCTGAATCGGCGCTCGCCGTCTTCGTGCGTCCGAGCCGGATCTCCATCGCGGGCAGGGTAGTACCGTCGTCGGCCCAAACCGGATCGCGATCGATCAGATCCGAGATCTTGAGCCGCGCCACTTCCGATCGCCGGCGACCGCCTGAAGCGAAGGCGAGGAGCAGGACCGCGCGGTCGCGCAGATCGACGATGCTGCCGGTCTTGCACGTCGCCAACAGCTTTTCGAGGACCTCGATGGTCACCGCCTTCGCGCTTTTGCGGGCGCGGGGACGTGGATTGGCGCGCACGGCGAGGCGCAGGGCCTGGCGGACGCTCGGCAGCCCGAACGGGGCCTCCAGGCCTTTCCAGCGGTGCATGGTCGACCACAGCGCCAGGCGGCGCCGCACGGTCGCCGGCGCGTGCGGGCCGTCTGTTTTCAGACAGCCGTCCTGCAGGAGGAGGGCGCGGACATCCCGCGGCATCCCGTGCGATGCATCGCGCTCGTGCTCGTCTTCGTCGTAGAGGTGATGGGCGACGAACTTGAGCGCCAAGGCGTCAGTCGCGGGCCAGGGCAGGGCGTGGCCGAGGGCGGCGTGGGACCAGGTCTCAAGGTAGTTGAGGTCGGACGCGATCGCCCGCAGCGTGTTGGGGCCTGTCCCCTTCTCGGCGAGATGGCGGAGCGTGGCAAAATCATCCGCCGTGAGCACCTGAGCCATGCGCTCGCGGGCGGAAGCCGGCAGGATCGCCGCGAGCGCGTCATGCCGGCTAGGTATCTTAGGCGGGGCGCCGGGCGCGACGATGTCATTCATAGGTTTGGCCTGGAGACGTGGGGGCGAGCGGCCGTTGTCGCTCCGCCGTAAGCTAGCGCGGCCCAGCTTTTCCGACAAGCCATCGATAATTGTTTGTTATCGATGGCGTGAGGGGGCTTTTTCAGGCTGGCCCTGTCACGGAAGCTAGGCTACATTAAGCTTCCGTTTCAATACAGTAGTGATGTTAGATCAGTTACTTGTTTTTCCTGCCTCCTACGCCGCTAGCCCGTCGGCGCTCCAGTTGGCGAAGGCAGAGGATGCCGTCGCGCGCCTAGACGAGCGGCTCGCCACAAGCCCCATCGCCGACGCTTTCCGCGCCCGGACGCACGTTCACGATGCCGCTGCGGCGGTGTTTCTCGAGGGCGAGCTCGTGCATCTCGACGACCTCGTCCTCCACGACGCCGCTGCCGACATCCGATCCCCAACCCACGCCCTGACGCGGGCCCACGCGGCCCTGCGCGCCCGCCGAAGGATCGCAGCCGCGATCCCGGGCTGGGCCGCCAGCGCCGGTCTTAACCAGCTGCGCGGACTTGCAACGCCCGATGGCGCCCGGGAAAAAGCCCAAAAACACGAGGATCCGATCCAGGCCGAGGAAGACGCGCTCGCCGCCGAGCTCGCCGCTCTCGATGCACTGTTGGCGCGAACGAACAGGATTCTGGACGGCCACCCCGTCGCCGCTGCGCCCTCACCGGACTTGCTCACCCTGGCCGACAAGAACCGCCTCGAGGAATGGCTGGGACACCTGCGGTCGACCGAGCACGCAACACCCGTGCTGGCGGCCGCCCTCGCTGGCGCCGCGCTCGAGGAGCTTGCCCCGCTGCCCAACCAAGCCTGGCTTGGCCGCCTGCTGGTCGCCGACCTTTTGCGAACGAGAGGAAAGACCCGGCATCATCTCCCCGCGCTCAATCTCGGGATGAAGCTCGCCACACGCGAGCGAAAACGGGGCAGGGCGGATCGTACCGCGCTGTGGATCGCCGCCATCACCGCAGCCGCCGAAACCGGGTTGAGCAACCACGATCGGTTGCTCAACACCTATCGCGGCCTGCAGCGCAAGCTGGTCGGGCGGCGGTCGACGTCGAGGCTGCCGGCACTGGTGGAATTGGTGATGCGCGCGCCAGTGGTCTCCAGCCAAACGATCGCCAGCGAGCTCAAAGTGACGCCGCGCGCGGCGCAGGACCTGGTGGCGGAGCTCGGAATTAGGGAGCTTACCGGGCGCACGCGCTATCGCTGCTGGGGCCTGCTGTGACGGTTGTGTAACGGCGCCATCGAGTGCGTGACTCAAGACGAGAGGATTGATTCAAATTATCCGTTGGACCCGCAACAGAGCACCATCGAGACTCAAACGCTCCAACCCTCGAGGAGAGCATGGTGCTCCAAGTCCTGGTGCTCGAACGTGTCGAGCCGGATGCCAATATCCATCGCTATTACGTCCTCGCGATCGAGCCGACCCTGTTCGGCGACGTCGGGCTACGACGCGAATGGGGACGGATCGGCCATCGCGGCGGCGCTTGCCGGCTCGAGCTTCACGCAGATGGCGATGAAGCCCAGGAGGCGCTCGGGTCTTGGCTCCGGCGCAAGCGGGGGAGGGGATATTCGATACGCGCCTGATGCTGATGTCCGGTGACCTTCGACAGGAACGGCCCCAGCGCGACACCAAGAAGCATGCGCATAAACGCCCGGGCCGAATGCACGCGAGCCGCTGAGAGGCTACATGGAATGGTAAGCCACTCCTGATGAGCACGACAATCAGGAGAGGCATCTTTCCGGTCTCTGCGGAGACCTGAGGTCCGCACATGATCGGCCGGGTGATCACCGCCGCGTTGGTCTTGCCGCTCGGTGGCTTCAACGCACTTGCGTGCTCTGGTAAAGTGCTTCTCAGCGCCGCTGGCGGCGAGGGCAAGAACCACGTTCCATCAAGCGGGGCCAGGCGCTAAGCCGCCTCGACCACCTCCTTCGTGATCCGAAGACCGGCGACATCGTCGTCTGCAACAAAAAGCACTGCTACCCTGCTTTTGGGCTCGACCAAGATCAACGCCCGCAAGAAATCATCCGTCTCGAAGGCTGCAAAATCCCCGACGCCTCGTCGGACGAGGATGGGCTAGAGCGGCACAAGATGGAAGACTTCGAAACCGACGCCGTGCCGCGTGGCGACGGCGTTCGGCGACGCGGCCATCCTCACGAGTGAACAAAAAATCCGGCCGAGCTTGTGCTCGACGGACCGTGGACGGCATGATCGTCGAAGACGCTACGCCACCTTCTTCGCGGGCTTCTTCTTCGCGGCTCTGGTCTCGGCGGCCTTTTGCCCAAGCCCGGCCTGCTTCGCCAACCCCGAGCGCACAGCCGCGTAGTCCGGAGCGACCATCGGGTAGTCCGGCGGCAGCCCCCACTTGGAGCGATACTCCTGCGGCGTCATCTTGAAGGCCGTAGAGAGATGCCGCTTCAGCGACTTGAACTTCTTCCCGTCCTCGAGGCAGATGATGTAGTCGTTCGTCACCGACTTCTTGACGGGCACCGCAGGCTCTTTCGGCGGCTCGACGGCGGGTACAACGGTGCCGCTCGCGAGCTGCGCGAGGCTAGAATGGGTCTGCGCGATCAACGCAGGCAGCTCAGTCGCCGGCACGGCATTTCTGACAACATAGGCCGAGACGATGTCGGCAGCCATCTGGAGGAGCGCCGGGTTTGGTCCAGATGCTTCAAGGGAAGTTTCGGTAGTCATTAATACTCACTGGTTGGGCGAATCATTCGCTCCGGATGATGCCTCGCATTTGCTTGGCCGCTGGACTCGGAGCGATCAAGCTAATCTGCTTTTTGCGTCCAAAAGCTGCCATAGATTCGGGCCACCTCAAAGCTGTCAGTCAGCTTCGCGCCCAAGGCGTGGTGACCCAAAAGCTGCCCCGAAAGCTAACGTTCCTCCTGCAGCGAGCCTAGCTGAACAGCCCCGCAATACCTGAGTAGAGCCCCAGCATTATCGTGACAGCCATGAAGACGGCTGTGACGAAGGCAGGTGTGCCCTGGAGCCGATGGGGCGCCGGCAACCGCCGCGCCAGCAGATATAGGAAGCCAAGCACGATCGGCAGCAGCATAGCGTTCATGACCTGCACATAGACCGAAAGCTGCACAAGGCTTGCGCCGGACAAAACCACTAGCGCACCAGCGACAAGGGTCGCCACATAGATGGCGTAGAACCACGGCGCCTCAACGAGCGGCTTATCGAGAGAATGCTCATAACCCAGCAATTCGCCAAGCGTGCGCGCCGCTGTGAGCGTCACGACGATAGCAGCTACGATGGCCGCACCGGCGACGCCGAGACCGAAGCATAGGCGTCCGGCCGTCGCGCCGAGCACGCCGGTAAGGGCATCGGCAATCTGCTGCACGGTGTCGAGCGATTTTGTTGGCCCGTGTGAAAGAGCCGCGGCAGTGGCAACAAGCACCGCCGCCATTATGAGCTGCGTCACGACCGAACCCACTGCCGTATCCGCACGAGCTGCCGGCAGGTCGGCCTCGACGAGACCTTTTTCGATGACGGCGGACTGCTGATAGAACACCATCCAAGGCATGATCACCGCACCGATGTTGGCGGACACCAGGAGCAGGTATTTAGGATCCGCGATCGGAATGGTCACAGTTTCTCGCGCCAACTCGCCCATAGTTGGATGCGCGATGATCGCGACTACAAGAAAGGCAAGCTCAAAAAGGCCGATCGCCAGCGCGATGCGTTCCACGCTGCGGTAGGAACCGGTAACAGCGATGAGCGTCAGCGTCACGACTGCTAAGCCCATGGTCGCCGGTGCGGGCACCCCCAGCATGTCGCCGATACCTGCCAGGCCGGCGAACTCCGTCAGAAGGGCACCGACGCAGGCGATCATCAAGGTTGCAACCGAAACCCAGGCCCAAGAGCGGCCGAAATGTCGCCGGATCAGCGCAGCGTGGCCTTCGCCTGTCACGATGCCTAGCCGCACTGTTAGTTCTTGAACGAGATAAAGGATCGGGATCAAAACGAACTGGAAAGCGAGCAGCTTGTAGCCCCATTGGGCACCGCTCTGAGCCGCTGTAACCACCGAACCTGCATCCGTATCGGCATGACGACGATGCCAGGACCAGCTACTGCAAGGAAGCGGCGCAAGCTTCCAAGGGGGTGGCGCGGATAGTACAGAACGTTGGTCATGGTGCGAACCTTGCGGGAGGGACCCCCTGCACTTGATTGAGATGTTCTTACAAGAGATAAGACGCCGCACCCACATAGATGCAGCTCCTGTAAATGATGAAGTAGTCGCCTTCACCGCTCCGCGGCCTTGATCGCTGCGGGCCTGCAGCCGAGCTTCGGGCCCAATCTCCCCATTCCAAAACCCGGATCTGTCGCCGGAATGCAGTCGTTCCTTGTTGCATTCGCCTTTGTCCGGCAACGCGTAACCCTGATAGCAATTTCAGGCTTTGAACTGGCTTTCATCAAATGCGCGCCAGGATCAGCAGAAAGGCCGCCGCATTGTCGCACCTGCTCGTTTTCTCAAGAACGGTTTATCGGTGGGCTAGGGCAAGGCCGTTCAGCAGCCTAGGAGCTTGAGCGCGATACCGCTCGCACGCCACAAGGCATCAACATTTGCAAGCACCTGCGCATTTGATTTCAGTCGCTTCGGCCTCGCCGCCCTACACGCCCTACTTGCCATTCGCGCTCGGATCGATGCCCTTTCGGGTTTGGTTTTCAAAGGGCGTCGGCGATTTCGACAAAGCGGCATTGCGGGCGGATCCCTCGACCTTCTTCGGCTGACCCTGTTCGTTGGGTTTGTAATCGCCTTCGGCCTTCTGATTGGCGTCGGGTGCGTCCGGCGATGACCGGCCCGAGCCTTCGGGCTGGATCTGCGCCATCGCGCTCGGGGCAAGATATGGTGTGACCAGGATGATCCCGGCTAGCAGTGTCATCTTCATGCGTGAAAGCTTTCAGGTTGTAGGCTCGTGCCGTCTCCTCCCGATCGACATGCGAGAGATGAGGCCATCGAACCAGGCGTAGTGATGAATGAGGGCGGCCGACGCATGAAACAGCGCCACGCCGAGCAACACGTTGGCGGCGACCCCATGCCAGTGCGCGACGGGTCGTTTCAGTCCCGGATCTCCAATCTTGGGCAGAGCGACGACGCAGTAGAGGTCATAACCTCGAATGAACGCGTTCGCTGCCGAGCCCGATGACCAATAGCAGCAAAGCGTACAGCGCGATGTGCTTCGTCTTGGCAAGCCCGGCGAGAAAGCCCTTCTCCATCGGCGGCAGGATGGCCCCCGATGTCAAACGCCAGACCACACGAAGGACGAAAACCGCGGCCAGGAAGAAGCCGAAAGTGACATGGCTCGACCACACGAACGTCTTGATCGGCCCTTTGGGGAGGTAGTCGGCAGTCTGGCCGACGATCACAATCCGGCGACGAGCATGGCGATGCTCCAATGCAGCAGCACAGTCAGCAAGTCGTAGCGCTCGGCCGATGCGTCTTGTGCCGGAAGCCTGCGCCTGCGCCGGGCGCCAACCGTCGTCAGGCGGAGCCGATCAGGATGCCGGTGGCCAGCACGAGGCCGCCCCCGAGCATGACTTTGGCCGCCGCAGATACAGGGGGCGTGTCCATATAGCGCCACTGAATATACGCGATGGCGAGAAGCTCGATCAGGACAACGATCCCCGCCACCACGGTCGCGCTATAAAAGTTTGGGATCAAATAGGGCAGCGTGTGCCCGATGCCGCCCGCAATCGTCATCAAGCCACAAACGAGACCTCGCAGGTAGGGCGTACCCCGTCCCGACAGTTTGCCATCATCGGCAAGGGCTTCGGCGAAGCCCATCGAGATGCCGGCGCCGAGCGATGCGGCAAGACCGACCTGAAACGCGTTCCATGTGTTGTGCGTGCCAAAGGCGGCAGCAAAGACGGGAGCCAAGGTCGACACCGAGCCGTCCATAAGCCCTACAAGGCCGGGCTGAACGATCTGGAGGACGAAGCGACGACTGGCGTCCTCGTCTTCCTTCCCCCTTGCCTCACTGGTTAGGTGTTTTGCCTCAAGGTCGCCCGCGGTCCGCTCGTGATACTCTTCCGCCACGGCCAGGTCACCAAGCAGCTTGCGAATTGATGCATCCGTCGTCTTGGCAGCAGCGAGGCGATAAAAACGCGCCGCATCCTGCTCCATCTGCTGGGCTTGCTTGCGAACCGCGTCAGTGCCCATCGGCAGAAAATGCCAGAGCTTCTTGCGGTGAACGGTGCCCCTGACGTCCTGGCGACGTACTTGGGGGATGTGCTCGCCGAACTTCTCGCGGAAAAGCTCGATGAGCGCTTTACGATGGCCGTCCTCCTCGACCGCCATGGCAGAGAATACCTTGGCTGTTTCGGCATGGGTATCGCGCAGGCCATGGGCAAAGTCGGCGTATGTGCGGCCGTCTTCTTCCTCGCTGCTGATTGCCAGTGCCAAGATCTCGCGCTCGTCGAGCTGGTCGAACGTCTTCATAGGCCGCCCTTCTTTAGAACCATTCTAATACGCCAAAACGGCGTGGGCGTCAACCTAGTTTTTAATTATTCTAAGGTGGCGGACAAGTTCGGTTCCAGGTCTTTGCGTTTAGCGAACTCGTTGGCGAGGTCTGGAAAAGCACATGACACGACAGTTGCACGTGGTCGGCGGTCTGGACTGCCTTGCTGTTATCGTCGAGCGAAGGTGCAAGGAGCGTTTCGCGCGGAGCTCGTGGCCATGCTGCAGAGAAGCCGCTACATGATTTGTGCCCGTCACACGAACTCGACGCCGCTGGCCGACATTCGGTCGATTTCGGTCGCATCGCGATCGCCGACCAGTCGAAGATCGTGGCGAAGTCAGCGCGTATCCCGGCGACGCGCCTCCTATCGGATGGCGGCGCGCCGCCGAGATAGGGCAAGTTCCTTCCCGACATTCGCGGGGGCCTACCTGGCACTCTTCGGCGCTCTGGGGCTCGAGGCGCCGTTCGTGGCCTCCTTCCTAAAAGAACGTAGGGTCGATCTCGACGCCATCGGTGTTGTCTTCGTCGCTGGGACCGCAATGCTTCTCGCCGCGGGTCCGGCGCTGGGCATGTTCGCTGACGGCTTCGACGCTACGCTTCCCACCCAAGCGGTCTCGGCGTCGTTCGCAGGTATCGTCGGCATCGCCTACTGGGCGCCCCCGGCTTCTGGCCGTTGCTCGCGGTCGGCATGGCACTCGCTCGCGGTCGCCTCGCTGGTCGCGCTTCGCCGATGCACCATCGCTGGCGGCCGGCGCGAGGGAAAAGGTCTTCGCCTATGCTGGTAAGGGGCGTCGGCTCCGCGGCGTTCGTCTTCGGCACGCTGCCATTCGACTGGTCGCGCGCTTCGGACTCGCCAGCATCATCGTCTCGTCGTCGGTCCTCTTCCTGCTGATGCCGTTTCCGGTCAGCAAGCACCGGGACAAGCGGCGGCGACAGGCTGGGCGTACGCGACCTTGCCTTCTACGGTCCCTTCATGCGCCTGCTCCTAGTCAAGGGTCTCGTCATTGGCAGCCAGGCCATGAACGAAACCTAGGCGTTGATCCAGTGGCGCGGCGCGGGCGTCGGAGCGCAGACGATCAGCCTCCTCTGGGCCGAAGCCGTCGCCTCGGAGCTCCCCGTCTTCATGGTGATCGGCAAGATCGTCCTCGACAAGATCGGTCCGGCCGCGGGCGCGTCTTTGGCGGCGGTGTCCGGCATCGCGCGCTTGATCGTCGGGACGGTCGCGCCGGGCCACTCGCCACCGCGCAGACGGTCTACGGATCGCTTTGCCTCGGTCGCGCGTCGATCGCGCTGACACTGGCCTCGAGTGTCCTGTACGAGCACTACGGACCCCACGCCTTCTGAGCCATGCCGGCGCTCTGCCTCGTCGCCGTGCCGCTCGCGACGACGCTGAGGACCTCGCGGCAAGCCCTGGCGGAGAGGCCTTGCATCCGCCGGAGCGTAAAGAAGAGCAGTAAAAGACACAGGAAGCGGAACCCTGTTTATGCCGTGCGGACGTGTTCTACGCTTTCTGTAGCGTGACCTCATCCGTTAAACGTATAACAACGCTGGCGTTTCAATTGATGTCAACTCGATCCGGAGCCTACCGTAAAGCCAGCCGCCGCCGGCGTTAGTATCACGTTGTCCAATGTTTCATATTAAGATATTCACATGAATACGCCAAAAATAATCGCGAGTCCCGAAAGCGCAATTGATTCATGCCAATGGTTAAGTGTTTGACCGTTGAAGGGCTCCCTCTGGTATATTGCGAAGAAGATGCATGCGCCGGACATAGCAATACAAAGCGCCGATGCGAGATGAGCCGGCGAGATTGTACGAGCGTGCCAAGCTCCTGACACAAGCAGCACTAAAAATAATCGGACGGCGAAACGGAAGAGAATTCCCATTGTTTCCTCCTCGAACGGGCGCACCATTTCATTAAAGTTGCCGGCCAGCACTTGGAAGGCACGCGCATCGCAACACCCACGCCAAGATGCTGGCTCTAAAGATCGTGATCAGTGTGTCATGGCTTGCGTTTCGCAAGTACCTCAGCGCCTCTTGAACCGGCAAGACGATTGACGGCAGCAAGAAAAAGGTATGGCAAAAATGAAAACATCTGTGGTTACCCGGATATTATGAATAATATTCATAAATACGGCGACGTTTTTCGACGCATTCGCCGGCCGTCGCTGCTTTCGGCGGGGAGCATCGCCTGGTCGATGATCTCGCTTCGACCGGAAGTGCTCGCCTACAGGCTCTACGCGTGCTGCAGATATCGATCTTCGCCTGGAGGAGGCGGCGATCTGCAGCAACCAGGTAGGTCGAAGACGGCCGCGACCCTTTCGACAATTAGCGATAGGTTCGAGCGCAACGAGGTAAGCTCACGCTCAAGCTTTGCCGCTTTCCCGATGTGGCTCGAGACCTTGTCTTCCAGTTGGTGCACGCGCAATCGTTTAGCCTCAAGGTTTACCTGCACGCCATCTCGCTCGCTGTAGGCATCCTCGACTTGCGCTGTCAGCTCACGATTCAGCGAATCGAGTTCAACGACAAGCGCCCTTGGGTCTTGAGTTTGCGCCTGCAAGTCCCGAAGCCGCACCGACATGGCGCTGAATGTCGAGGCAGTCTGATAGACCATCTCCACGATCGCGGAGATATCGATGTGCGCGCCCGTTTGTTGGGCCGTGTACCGCCCGCGCAAACCCGTCACCAGAGTGTCCTCGTGCGCTCTGGTCAGGATCGCACGAGTTTGCGGTTGCCGGAGGCTGTGCCGTCACCCATGCAACGCCAATCCGTCTTGCTGTGCGATCGCGCGGCGATCGAGCAAGCGCCGCTGCATTCCCCATCCTGCAGTAGCGCATTGACGCTCGAGTCCGATGCCCACAGCGAGACGCGGACGCGACAAAGTAAGTCGTGTCCGTCAAAATCGCGATTTTCAAGTTCTAAAGGTGATTAGGAAAAAGGATGACGGCGTCCTCACAATATGAAATCGTTGTCGTATTGTGAGATGCTGAGATAGTGTCTACGCATCTAATTTCGAGGCACTCCTACGAACGGGCCTCGATAGACGGCTTTGGTCGAACGTGTCGGGAGTCTGCGCTTGGGCGCACGACCCACGGCAAGGTCGCTCCGTAGGAAGCGATGACAGGGAACTGACAAGATGGATGCGCGCGTCGACCGCTGCGTGGAAGATGGGACCTGTGAGGACCCCAAGCCCATAGCGATCCGATTTCAGATTGAGGGTCGCTTGCTCGAAGGCACTTACGAGGTACGAGGACATATGATGATCGCGCGGTGCGATCACGCGTCAACCAGCGCTTGCATCGGTCTGCTCGACCATAGGCGGCTCGCAAAGGCTCTCCTCAAGCAACTGGACGCGCGTAGTCGCCGCGCCGACGCCGATGCCGACAAGAAAGTCAAAGCCCAGAGATCGAGCGCTGGCAGCGATGCCGCGACACGCGTTCACGACCAAGCTCTGTAAAAGAAGATGTTCAAGCTTCTGGTCGCAGAATCCGCGCGGACCTCTGCACCTGACCAAACCTTCGACTCGAATAAAAACTCGACGCACGAAGACCTGGTCGATGCCGTACGTGCGGCGGCCGAGGCGATCGCATCCGGGCTTCACCCCCTTCATCGAATGTGAAGGCGTCGTCTTCCTTCCGCAGCACATTCAGTTTCTGATCGAAGAACTCGACGGCATTCAATCGAGCGGAGCCTAGGGCAACGCCCGAGTGCGGCAACGCAAACAGCGACGGGATGATGTAGATGCCGCCGAGCACGCCGCCGGTCCAATGGATCGCCGTCACCTGCCGCAGAGAGGCGGCGCAGGCACGGCCGACCGCGTCAAGAGCAGCGCCGCCAATATGAACGCCGTCCCGCCAAGATAGCTGACAAGGGGCGCCCACCAGACCTAGTGCACTGACGCGATCAGAGGATTCACGCTGGGTTTGATCGCGCGAGTCTCGCGAGATGGCACAGACCGTCTCGCTTCTGCTCTCGGCTCGAGATCGTGCTGGATCGCGCGATGTCATCGAGGATTGCCGCCGCCCCGTGAAGCATGTTGAGCGGGCGCAAGTCGTGCTCGCGGCGGCGGAGCGCTTGCCGGTTCTGGAGATCGCCAAGCGGGTCGGCGTCAGCCGACCCATGGTATGGCGCTGGCAGCAGCGCTATGCCGAGGAAGGTCTCGATGGCGTGCTGCGCGACAAGACGCGTCCGCCAGTGCCGCAGGCCAAGGTCCACGCCGTCGTCGAGCGCACCTTGCGGGCGCCCCCGAGGGCCATCACGCATTGGACCGGTCGCGCCATGGCCAAGGCGATGAACCTGTCGCTGCGCACCATCCGAGGCGAAGCGTCTTTCGGCGAAGTATACGCCGAGCGTTTGGCTGGTTTTCTCGACGCGCGCTTGAGTGCTTGCAATGACAAGCATCTGCTCACTCCGCGGCGTCGATATGAACGTCAGCAGCCTCCACAAATCCATCATCGGCCCCGGCCGTCCTTGGCTTGATCATCAATTTCCGTCATAACGATTAAACGCAGTGCTCTTCCCGGCGGCTCCGCCTTCCCATGTGGTCTGCGAAGACCAGGAGCTGGTCGACCATGCCTAGAGCTCTACATGCCGTCCGATCTCGACTGTGCGCTCGACAGGTAGGCGAAGGACATCCGTGAGGTGAGCCTGATTGCGCTCCATCCAGGCGAAAATTCGTTCCGTACCCGCACCTAACAAGCGCCTTCCACGGTCCGCTCGGACAATTGTCTCATGGCCGACGTAGTAGACGAGCCTGTCGATATCGACGTTGCAGCCGCTCTCCTTCAGCGTCGGAAGAATGTCGTCGATGTCTAAGCGCTCCATGAAGCCGCTGTGGGCAACGACACGCCAAACTCTCGACCGCTCCTGCTTGACTTCGAAGCGCTTTCCCGCGGCGACGCGCGGGACGAGATCGGTGGCTACTGTCAGCATGATAACGTCGGCGTAAAGACAGCGGTTCTGCCGGACGTGCCAGGCAAGCAGCGGAGGCGTGTCCGTTCCCGTCCGCGTCAGGAACACGCCGGTCCCCTCCACCCGCATGACACGATCACGTTCGAGACTGTCGAAGAAAGCCTCGACGCTTTGCCGACTCGACGCCAGCGACTTGAAGATGGCTTCGATGCCCTTGTGCCACGTCCGCATGAGAACATAGACGAGGGTGGCGAGCACGAGCGGCACCCAGCCTCCGTCGAGCAGCTTTATGAGGTTCGCGGCAAAGAACGCGCCGTCGACCATGAGGAACACGGCAGCAACTGCGCCCGCGGCGGCAATGGACCATCCCCAGACCTCTCGCATGGCCATAAAAAGAAGTCCTGACGTCATCAGCATCGTCGCCGAGACCGCAATCCCGTAGGCCGATGCCAGATTGTCGGACTTGCGAAAGGCAAGGGTCAGACTGACCGTGACGATCATCAATAACCAGTTCACGGATCCGACGTAAATCTGCCCGTAGCCTTCGTCCGACGTCTGCTTGATGATGAGGCGTGGCATCCATCCAAGCTGGATCGCCTGACGCGTCATCGAGAACGCACCCGTGATGATCGACTGGCTGGCGATGATGGTCGCCAACGTCGCCAGTAGGATGAGCGGCACTAGGAGAAATGACGGGCAGAGGCGATAGAATATGTTGTCCTCGATCGTAGCCCCTGCAAGCACGATCGCTGCTTGTCCGGCGTAGTTGATGATCAGCGCGGGGAACACCACAGCGAACCAGGCAAGCCAAATCGGGCGTTTGCCGAAATGACCCATGTCGGCATAGAGGGCTTCGGCCCCGGTTACGCAGAGAAACACGCCGCCGAGCAGAGCGAAGCCCTTCGTACCTCCGTGCGCGAGGTAGACGATCGCGTAAGTTGGACTGAGACCCGCCAAGACCGATGGGTACCGAACGATCCCGTAGATACCCATCAGTGTGATGACCAAAAACCAGGTCAGCATCAGGGGACCGAAGATTTTGCCTATGCTGCCGGTCCCACGCGGCTGCACGGCGAAGAGCGCGAATAGGACGAGGACTGCAGCGGGAAGCACATAAGGGTCGAAGCGCGGCACGACGAGGTGCAGGCCTTCAAGGGCGGAGAGTACGGAGATTGCCGGCGTGATGGCCCCGTCGCCATAGATCAGCGCGGCGCCGAACAGGCCGACGGCGACGATCGCGGGGCGATGTCCGCGTTTGATGCCGATGAGCGACATGAGCGCAAGAATGCCGCCCTCGCCATCGTTATCGATGCGCATGGCAAAGGATACGTATTTGACAGCGCAGACGATGACGAGGGTCCAGACGAGAAGCGACAAGACGCCGAGTGTCGTGGCGCGATCGACGTGGCCATCAGTTTCCGACAGCACGGTCTTCATGGTGTACAGCGGGCTTGTCCCGATGTCGCCGAAGACGATCCCGAGCGCGGCGAGGCCGAGCCCGAACAGCGGCCTGGCCTGCGCAGGATCCGGCTCCCTCGGCTTCTCGGCCTTGTCGCCTACGTTTTCGGCAGTCGTGTCCGTCGCCATGCGTTGCCTCATCTGATTTTGTCGATCTGCAGGCCGCCTACTAATGACGTTTATTACCTCCAAGCGAGCATGACGATCCGCACGAGGACGAGACCGCCTGCAACCAAAAGGTATCCGCGAAGGACAAGCATCCAAAGGCGGCTGGCGCGACTGAGCTCAATCGGCTTCAAAGTATCGAGCGGCGGTATGCGCCATTTCTCGCGCTGCACAGCCTTGGAACGGGAGGCGCTTTTTGCCGTATCAAGCCGCAGGCGCCGTTTCCGCGGCAGCAGCATGATGATTGCTGCGCCGAAACCTGTGGCACCGCCGCCCTGCAAGATGCGGACAATGACCGTTTCGGTCGTGGCTTCCGGAAACATCACGGATGCCGTCAGGATGACGGACATCATGACGAGCAGCCAGATGACGGCGCCGGTGAAGATGTTCGACGCCCGCCCGTTGGCCCAAGGTCCGAGCACCGCCTTGTCGTTGCACAGGAGCAGCAGGAAGACGGTCGCGCTCGGAGCAGAACTCCAGCCAGAGTCTGCACCGCGTTCGTCAACAGACCAAGCGGAACGCCTGGAACCAGGACGAGAGCTGCCGCCGCCACGATCAACGCGCAATACACTCCGTAGAAGCCCTTCACGTCGGTAACCTGTCGATGCAGCGAATGGCGGACCGCGAAGACGTCACCGAGCGCATAGGCTGTTGCTAGGGACACCGCTGCGGCACCGATCAGGCTTGCGTCGATAAGGCCGATCGCGAAAAGCACGCCGGGAAGTCGTCCCGCATAGGCTTCCAGGCCAGTGGCGACGCCCGCAGCATCGGTGAACTTGCCGAAGCCGGGCTTGCCGACGAAGGCCTGAGCACTGAACGCCATCATCGCGATGGCGCCGAGCAGCACAAGGCCGATGCCGATGCAAAGATCCAATCGCTCATAGCGAATGAAGGTATCCCTCCGCCCAGGACCGCGTCAGTTCGGTTTTGTTTTTTTGACCCGAGGTGTCTTGTTCCATCGCTTGGCAAGGACCTGGAGCGCGCGTTGATGCGCGGTGGCGTCGAGCCGATCGGGATCGAAGTCATGGTCCACCCATTCGAGGAGTTCGGCGTGTCGTTCGTGAGCCGGGTCGGCGACGGCGTCGAGGAACTCGGCATAGCCGAAAGGGCCACCGATATCCTCGGGTGGACAGCGGCCGCTCGCTTCGATGAGCCTGGGATAGTCGAGGCCGGGATGGGCGTCGGCGAGGTACTCGATCTCTAGCGTGTGGGTCCAGCCGTCGCCGAAGTCGTAGAGGTACTCGAGCGTCTTCGCGCCGACGTCCTCGAGGACGTCGGCGAGCCGAGCCTTGCGGGCGTCGAGGGGTCCATCGGGCCAGCTTGGATCAGGCACGCCCCAGCCCACATCGCGAGCCCGGATCTCATAGAGATGGCTGTCGGTCCATCCGATTGCGGCCTGTAGCGCAAGATGCAGGCGATCGAGACGGATGGAGAATGGCACCTCGATCCGTCTGAGGACAGTCGGTACGACATCGTCGAGCGTGATCTTGAGGCGGGCGATGGTGTCGGCGGTCATGCCGCCAAGCTACGACATGCCTTCTCGTTCGCCCAGTTCCAAGGCAGCAGATCGGCGAGATCGGTGCTTCTGTGATCTGCGATGCGGGCGAGAACGTCGGCGAGCCACGCATGCGGATCGACATCGTTGAGCTTAGCGGTCTGGATCAGCGAGTAGATGACCGCTGCACGCTCACCGCCGCGCTCGGAGCCGGCGAACAGCCATGCCTTGCGGCCGAGCGCGATGCCACGTAGTGCCCGCTCGGCGGCATTGTTCGACAAGCAGATCCGTCCATCGCCGAGGAAGCGCAAGAACGCCGGCCAGCGCGTCAGCATGTAGTCCATCGCCTTGGCGACATCGGAATGGCGGGACATCTTGCATCGCGCGGCGCGCATCCAGCGTTCCAGATCTTCGACAAGCGGCGCGACGCTTCGTCGGCGCTCGTCTTGCCGAAGGTCCGGTAGCAAACCATTGAGGGAACGCTCCGCCGCGAAGATGGCATCGAACCGGCGGACCGCCTCGAGCGCCAGCGGCGCGACGATCACCGGCTTGCGCGAACGAGCCTTGCTCGTGACGTCGGCGAGGACGAAGAACTTGCGCCGGGCATGGCTCCAGCAGGCGGCCTCGGTGATCGGCCCGGGCCCGCGTTCAGCCTTGTAGAGCGCATTGAACCCAGCGTAGGCGTCGGCTTGCAGGATCCCGGCGTAGCTCTCGAGATGGCGCTCGGGATGCTCGCCCTTCCGATCGCGCGAGAAGGCATAGAAGGCGGCTGGCGGATCGGCACCTCCGAATGGGTGGTCGTCGCGAACATACGTCCACAAGCGGGCCTGGGTGGTCTTCCCTTTGGTCAGCAGCGCCACCGGCGTATCATCGCCATGAATACGCTCCGCCGCCATCACGTGGGTGCGGATCAGCTCGGCGAGCGGCGCGAGAACGGCGGCACAGGTGCCGACGTGGTCCGCCAAGGTCGACAGTGGCAAGTCGATGCCTTCGCGCGCGTAGGTCTCGCTCTGGCGATTGAGCGGCTGGTGCAGCGCAAACTTCGCATGGAGGATCATCGCCAGCAGGCTCGGCCCGGCATGACCGCGGGCGATAACGTGGAACGGCGCCGGCGCCTGGCTGATCTTCTCGCAGGTCCGGCAGGTGAACTTCTCGCGGACGTGCTGGATCACCTTCCACTGGCGGGGCACGACCTCGAGCGTCTCGGTGATGTCCTCGCCGAGCTTGGCGAGGCGCCTTGAGCCGCAGCACAGGCACGAGCTTGGGCCGGGAATGATCACGCGCTCGCGCGGCAGATGATCGGGAAACGGCCTTCGCCCCGACCGCCGCCGGTGCGTCGGGATCAGGGTCGACAGGGCGGCACGCATGGCGGCCATCTCCGCCGCCGCTTCGTCCTCTGCCGCCGTCGCTTCGAGGTCTTCGAGTTCGAACTCCATCTGGTCGAGCAGCTTGTGACCACGCTCCGAGCGGCTGCCGTAGAGCTCGCGGCGCATCTTCTCGATGGCGAGCTTGAGATGGGCGATCACCGCTTCGGCGCCGGACGCCTGGGCGGTGGCGAGAGCTGCTTTTGCTTCCGCGTCGAAGCGGGCCGCGCGCTCGGCGACGAGGAGACGCTTCAAGCTCTCGATATCATCCGGCTCGCGGGCGTCCGATGGCGTCATGACGGCATTGAATCACGGATCGTATCTTCCGTGACGATGATATCAAAGGCATCCACAGGGAGATGCCGTCACCGCAGCCTGGGATCATCCGACCGTTTTTGGTCGCCACGTATGCTGCGGATGCCTCCAGTCTATCCCCTCGAGTAGGTAGGCGAGTTGCGCCGGCTTGATCACGACGACGCCGTCGGCCGGCGAGGGCCAGATGAACCGTCCACGTTCCAGCCGTTTGGCGTAGAGCGATACCCCGTGCGCGTCAGTCCACAGGACCTTGATCAGATCGCCCCGGCGCCCTCGAAACACGAACAGATCGCCGCAATGGGGATCGCGCCGCAGCGCCTCCTGGACCTGCAGCGACAGGCCGTTCATGCCGCGCCGCATGTCGGTCGCGCCGACCGCCAGCCAAACACGCACGCCCGACGGGACCGGGATCATCGTCGCTCCACCACGGCGATTAGACGCGCGATCGCCGCGACGTCCAGGCTCGCGTCGATGATCAGCCGGCGTCCGTTCCTAGCGACGATCTCGACGCGACCGGTAGCTGAAGGCTGAAGGTCGTCGGGGCGGCTCTCGGGCACGATCAGCGCCGGGACGAACTTCGCCTCGGGCTGCTTGGCAACACCGGCTCGAAAGCTCCGCCGCCACGTGAACAGCAGCGACGGCGAGATCCCGTGCCGGCGTGCGATCGTCGACGCCAACCTGGGACCGGAAAAGCTCTCCGTGACGATCCTGAGCTTCTCCTCCGTCGACCATCGGCGACGGCGTCCCGTGTCGACCACTTCGAGCCGATCGACCTGGGCATAGTGAGTATGACTAGCCATACTCACTATGCGTTATGCCAAGCCACCCTCGCGCAAGACGGCCCACGGCGGAGGCTTACGGTCAACATGACCATGAGAGAGAATCAAAGCGAGAAGATTGCTGTCGCCGCTCAACCCGTCGATTTGTGGATGACAGGTTGTATCAAGCGGATCGCCGTCGAGGGGGAGACCGAGATCGAGGAGGATCCGCGCACCGCGGCACTCGAGTTCGACGCACGTACCTCCGATCTCTCGCGTGCCTCGATGAATTTTGACACGCAACGCGATTTTCCGAAGTTGGCTTCGTTGAAACACTTTTCGACGAAGTCGGCTTCGTGGTCAACCTCGCTCCCCCAAGCGAGGCTTCGGCCTATGTCCGAAGAGTTGAAGTCAGCTTTGGGTGCGAAGATCCGTGCCGCTCGACTCCACCGCAAGCTAACGCAGGAGGATCTTGCAGATCGTGTGGAGAGAACCCCCGAAAGCATTTCGAACATCGAAAGAGGGCTTCAACTTCCCAGTGTCGACACCCTCCTCGAACTCAGCCGGACCCTTGGTGTTTCGGCCACTGACTTGTTTGAAGGCATGGATCACCAATCCCGCAAATCGCGAAAGCGGGCTCAATTGGAGGCTCAGCTGCATGAAATCGGACGAGATTTGAGCGACCGCGACTTAAAAATCGCTGTTGCGCAAGCGAACGTATTACTAACGGCGAAATAATTGATCCTCAAACAAGTCCACCTCTCTATGGTCAAAGCTGCGGATGCCGCGCGCGAGCCTGTATAGGCTTGAGGATAACGATCTCAGGGCAAGCGGGACATTTGATCGGGTCCCTGGAGGTCGCCGTCTACGCCGGCCGGGCGAAGAATCTGGGCGTCTTGCCAAGCTTACATTATACGGGTTTTGAGACGATCGCGAGCGTCGACCTAAGAGTGCGGCGTCCGTCTGGTACCGGGCGTGGCGTAGCTTCAAAGGGCACCTCGGCGACCTGAGCGATCCAGCGCCGC
The DNA here is from genome assembly GCA_965277735.1 of Beijerinckiaceae bacterium. Taxonomy (GTDB): domain Bacteria; phylum Pseudomonadota; class Alphaproteobacteria; order Rhizobiales; family Beijerinckiaceae; genus RH-AL1. The sequence continues at coordinate 265,648 of CBDIDO010000001.1, read as the reverse complement.
GGGAGCACGATTGGCTGCGCCGGCTTCGGATCGATGCGATAGGCTTGCTTGATCTGCGTTCGGCCCGATATGCCTCGAACGTCGGGATGCGCGACGCGAGCGTATTTTGAGATCTCGCAGAAGAGGTTCTGACAGTCGATGAGGTGCAGCCGGCGACCGCCGAGGCGTTGGAATGTCAGTCCCAGTCGGGCGAACTCGGCGTCTTGGTTCTCGACCATCCACTCTATTACGGCTGCGGCCGACCGCCCGCTCGTGCTCACGAAACATTTGGCGATGCCGTCGAGCGCGCCCGGCCCGGCGACCACGAAGTCGTTTTCGTCGAAGTCGAGCAGGTCGGAGTAATTCAGGTCGATGGCGTACTGAAAAGCCAGAAACGGGCCGAGCCCTGTGTAGCGCAGGAGCCGCTCGTATACTTCGGCGAGCGAGGGTGCCTGGCGCAGCCGATCCGGAAGTCTGTCCTCCATCATCCGTTCGAGAAGCGCGAGATGGTTGCGGTGCTTGCGGGTATGGCCGAGGTTGGGTGGGGGCATGATGTACGCGGCGGAGTAGATCCGCGTACCGGCACCATAAAGCGCGTCCAATATGGACCCTGCGAGGGCAACGTCGAAGGTTGCCCACGCGAGCGGTCCTAAGGCATTCTCTAGCGTCTCCCACGTGCTGATGCGGTTGAAAAGCTTGAACAGGATTGTTCGAAAGAAGACTTCGCTCGGCTCTTGACTGCGATCAATACGTTGCTGAACCTCGCAGATCAGATACTGGCTTACACGATCGGCGACGCGGTAGGCGTTCGTGAAGCGGTACGCGCGAAGGATGGGGTCGAACGTCCAGGGACCGAGCTTCCCGGTGAGGCGAGAGCATAGGATCGCTTGTCGCTCGGCCGCGAAGCGCCAATAGGAATCAAGAACTACGGTAGGGACCATCTCACTCGCCGTCATCAATACGCCGGCGAGCAGTTACCGCGTCACTGATTCGTGGGCGTGGTTAGCTGCGGCGCCCGCGGTGCGACCCTACTAGACGAACTTTCGGGCGGATTTAAAGGCTGAGCCGGCAACGCTGAGCGCGTTTCGGCGCGTTCCGGCGTGTTGGCAGGGGTGGTCGGGACCTGAGCCGCGGTCGGCGGAGCGGGGACGTTTCGCGGGGTGGTCACCTCGCGGATGAACCATCCGACAATCGCAGCCAAAAGGACAAGGCCGATCACGCGCACAAGGTTCTGCTCGTGGCTGACCGCGTCCATCCTCTTTTCAGTGGCTTCGATCTTGGCGAGCAGCCCGGCGAACGACTGGATTTCGCCGGCGATGGGATTGATGAGCTTGGTCGGGATGTCGTCGAAGCCAGGACCCGTCTTTGCAAGTTCAGTGTTGCGGTCCAGATCGGCGTACCAGATAAGGAAGCATTCGTCGCCGCGCGCGAGATGGACCGGGGCCGGCCCAGCATTAAAAACCGAGAAAACAAGGCGGCCGCTGTAGCCGGGGTCGACGTGGAACCCCGAAACGTTTACGAGCCCCCTGAACTTCACGGTGGCCCTTATAGAGATAAAGGCCAACGCCGCCTTCGGCACGGTGACCCGCTCCTCCGTGAGAAGAAACGCGAACTGGCCCGGCGGCACGGTGAACGCTTCGCCCGGATCGAGCGGCACCCTGGTCTTAATCGCCGCGTCCTTCGCCTCGCCCGTGGGTGAGATGTAGGCCTCCGGCCCAACACGCAGTCGATAGGCCGCGCAGTCGATCTGTGCGGCGTCGTACGGCGAGACGAGATTAGGGAGACGCTCGGCAAGGGCCTCCCCGCTCCAGTAGCTCATCGGGCTATGGCTTGCGCGGCGCGCAGGCGAGCGTCGAAAATGGACCGCTCCTCAACCATGCGCAGCCGAGCGGCGTAGAGCGCGCTCAGGTTAAGCGATCGCGCAGCCGCTGCCGACACCACCAGCTTGAACAAGGCGAGGTTGCTCTCGCACATCGCGTTCCGAAACGGGAACGGTTCCATATGGTCAAGCGACTCGCATGCCTTGGCGAGCGCGCCGGAGTGGCGAGCGAAGGCGCGAAGCAGCCTTGAAAGATCGTTCATTGTCCCGACCTCGCCTGCCAGCTCGTGCCCGAGTGTGGCCAAATCTGAGCTGCTGTTGGTGGGAGCGCCGAGGTTGCGCCCGAGGTCCTGATTGAGCGTGTTGGCTGTCGCCAGGGTGATGATGAAGGCGTCAGTAAGAATGCGTGACACGCGCTCGGGGGCGTCGCCATCTACATCGGCGAGATACCCTACATACTTGGCCATGTGCAGGGCCATGTGTTTCACGCGCTCGCCCAAGGGCATTATAACGACGTCCTTGTGGTAGCGCTCGTCGTGCAAAAGCTGGGTCCATTGAAGGTCGAGCAGGGCCGACGAACTAGTCAGGGTCATGCAGGTCCTCACGCGGCGGTGGCTATCGAATGGGCTTGGCGGCAGCGCGCGACGAGGTCGCGAACGTGACCGGCACCCCACCTCTTCGATGCCAGCTCGAGCTGTGCCATCGAAGAATGGCACACGAGCGGCCCCAGCTTTAGACCTGCCTCCTGCGCGATGAAGTTCTGGAGGTGGGCGAGCCCGAACAGATTTCCGAGGGCGCGCTGGATCCAGTAATGCGATCGGTAGAAGCCCGTAAGCATGAGCCGGTGATCGGCAGTCAGCTTGACGCTGATATGACTCAGGCATGGGCCGCCGTTTGGGCGATTGCGATCGCTGCTTGCTGGGTTGTAGATCGGGATGTCGAGGATCGGGTCTACGATCCCGAGCTCGTAGGTGCCGCGGTTTGTGCCGTTGATCGAGAGCTGCGTCTTCAACTTCGCGATGAGCACCTTCAACGGGCTAAACTCGCTCCCGTCTGGGTCCACCCGGCACAGGATGCGCTGGGCGTAGGTGCCCCAGGCACAATCTGGGTGCTTAAGGACCTCCGGCAGCACGTCCGAGACGTAGCGCTCGTAGACGCCCGCGGCCCCGTGGCGCTGATATAACTGCGCGGGGAAGATCGTGTTGACGACTGTGCTGAAAGGGAGGCCGCCGCGATCAATCAGGAAGCGGCTTAGAATGTCGACAACATCGTTGGGCGGCAACGTCAGCGGCTCCGCGATCTCGCTGACAATGTTGTAGTCGCGCCAAGCGTCCTGTTCTTGCGCGAGCAAGTGTTCGCACCCCTGCAGCCATGCGTCGACGCAGGTGAAGGCCTGAATCGGTTTCATCAGACTATCTCCTCTGAAGGAAAGCTGGCGAGCGCGTAGATGCGGGGGGCGAGGTACGGTGCCGAGATCCAGGCGTGACCTTCCAGGCCCCACTCGGCGCCCCAGGAGTTCCGCACGAGCAGGTAGGGATCGGCCTCATCCCGGCCGTGGCCGACTGCAAGCACTGCATGGTAGTCGGTGTCGCTGTCAGCTGGACCTGGTCTCACCCGCCCGTCGGAATCGGGCGCGTAGAACCGCTCGCCGAGAAGAAGGGCGACAATTACGGGGCGGTCGGCATCGAGTTCGGCCGTGACGGCGTCGGTCGAGTTCGTTGTTGTTTCCGACCGCCGCCGGAAGGTCGGCGTGGCGGTGGCTGGAGGCAACCAGTTTTTCGCGTCGTCAAGTGGATCCAGGTAGGGCCACCCGGTGTCGATGCACTGGCCATCGACGCCAAGCGCAGCGCTGCAGGTCGGCATGTTAACACCGCCGCGGGGGTCGCGTCCTGGCGTCCGCTGGACAGCGTGGAAATAGAGGTGCTCGACCGACATAGGCTGTTGAGCCCGGCGCACGGCGGCGTGGCCATCGCTGAACGCAAAGGCGATGCAGGTCGGTCGGCTTCCTTGATTCCGGGCTGGTCCGAGCTGCGGGCGGAGGTCGCGCACCATTGTGATTGCCATCAAGCCGCGAGCCGAAGGTGGCGCCGGGTCGCGCGTGGTAAGCCGCTCTCTTTGCCCTGCAGATCGTAGGCGACCCGCAGAGCGGCAAGCGGCATGCCGGTTTTCAGCCAAGGACGGCGTAATTCAAGCGAGAAGCTGCCCTTCGCCGGCTCGGCTCGCCGCGCTGTGACGGCGCGCGTGACCGGACCGCCGATCGCGAGGTCGGGCGGCGGAATTTCACGCTGGTCGCGCAAGATGGCGAACCCGGATTCGACCAGCCCAGTTGTCGTCCAAAGATAGCCTGCGCCGCCCTGCTCGGCGAGCCGCAGCACGAACACGTCGTCGGGCTGGCCCTCGATCGTCGAGTTTTCGTCGTGCTCGGTAAGCAGCCAGACGTCAGGGAAGAAGTTGTCGACTTCGACCCCATCGAGCAACTCGGCCTTGATGGCGCGGCGTGGCTTAGAGAGCAGCGCTTCGCGGGTCCCGCTGTCGATGATATCGTGGCGCTCGAGCGCGACGCAGGTCGCCTGGTAGCTCGCTCCCACGCGCAAGGAGAGCTGGTAGACGCATTGTGGGTCGGCCATGCTGGCCCTATCCCAGCCCTGTCGGCGTGCGTGCATCTGGAGCAGCCATTTTGGCAGCAAGAAGCTAGACGCGAAGCTATCGGCGGCAATTTCTAGGTCGTCGAGGCGCGCTTGGCCACTGTTGTGGCCGATGCGAGTGAGGATCTCCTCGCCGTCCAAGCTGATGTCATGGCCGAGCGCGACGTGACCAAGCTCGTGCGCACCGGTAAACCGCTGAATCGGCAATGGCCGTTCAGTGGAGATAATGATGCCCGGACCGGGGATGCAGGCTCCAAGCAAGCCTTGGAGCGGCCGGAAGATAAGGGGCGTGTCGAGAGCAATGATCGCGCCGAACACGTCAATCGAACCGGCGCGAGCCTCAACTTGGGCACGCACGTCCAACCGCTCTTGAAGACGAGCGGCGCTCTGCGCGCCTTCGAGAACTGCTTCGCGCCGAGCCATCAGCGACCGCGCGTCTGAAGAAATTGGGCAAAGGCCAGCAGCTCCTCCCGGTCACGGTCGGTCAGCTTCGCGGCCGTGCGGGCGAGATGCTGGACGGTCTCTGGAACTGGGGCCGGCTCGCCGGCTTCGCCGGTGAAGAAAGCGATCGGACGCTGATAGATTTCAGCTAGGCGTTTGAGTTCAAAAGCGTCCACCTTTCGCTGGCCCGCTTCCATTAGAGAGATCGCCGAGCGTGGCACGTCGAGCGCTCGCGCGACTTCGTCCTGCGACAAGCGAAGGTATTCGCGCGCTTTCCGTAGCCGGGCGCCGAGTTCCTGACGATCGACACCGTCCGTGTCGCCGGAGGTTGGGGCGGCTCGTCCGATGCGTTTCGCCTGGGTCATGCGGCTTCCTTCCTGCGTATGGACTGCCGGCGACGTTCAGCCAAAGCACGCACCTTGGGCAAGAGATCGCTCATCATATCTTCGAAGCCGCTGTAGCCGCCGCGCCGGATCACCCTAGACGGCACCTCGAAGCCGACGTGCTTTTCGATCCTGAGCAGCCCGTTGATGACGCCGAGCGAGTCGATAGCGGGCAGCACATCGAAGATCGTGCCTTCGGGCGGCTTCGGATCGGCGAATGGATTGTCTGCGCCACCGACCTCGTTGTCCCACCAAGTGCGAAGGTCGTTTGTCAGCGCCTCTTCGGAAAAATCGACGTCCATCGCTCGGCACCTCCGTTCGACTTTCCTACCATATAGCATGTCAATGTGCGAAAATCAAACACCAATGAGCCTTCGACGAAGTGAGAACTTGGGCGGCTTGTGAGGGTTTGGAAACTAAGATTGGAGGCAAGAAAGATGGCCGGTGAATTAACGAACAATCCACTGGTCATGTCGCGCCTCTCGCCAATCGCGGGATCCCAACCGAGCAAGTTGCCTTTTACAATTACCCGTCTTTTTTGATTGCGGAACGGACAGACCCCGGTACGGGCCGCTGCTTGCGCAGCGGCCCATGATGACGCTGGATGTTGTGTTGCGATCGTGGAAGATCAGGCTGCCTTGGCTTCGAGCGTTTTGCTCGACTTGGGTTTGCGGGTTTTGGTCTGCGCTTTAGCAAGCGCCAGCTCAATCTCGCCGTCGACCAGCCAGAAATCGCAATAGCGGCGATGAAGCTGCTGCGCGTAGTCGGTGTGCCCGGCACTCCGGAGCGCGTCGATGAACGTCTCGAGATGAAGATTGGCGAACGAAACAGGCCCTTGGCCCGGTTCGTGGAGGTGATCCGCGTAGACGGCCGCCGCGCCTTGAGCGAGGTGGTTGAGGCGAGGCGCGATCACAATGAAATGGCCTTCGTCATAGAGGCCATTGGCGATCATGGTTTGAGCGAGACAATGCTCACGCCAGAATTGCTGGAGGGGGTTGCTCCGAAGTTCTGGCGCGTCGGGATCGATGAACAGGCCGCTGTCGCGCGACAGAGATTGGTATCGCTGTGTTTCGGCCTGCAAAAGTGACCCCCTTATCGGGGTGATCGGCGTCCAAAACTGACCCCTTAATCTTGGCCTGTTGCGCTGTCCGTTTTGACGGCGGGCGGGCGGCGGGGATGTTGGTTGTGGAGACGGTCGGCCGGATACGGCGGGAGCATCTGGTCAAGGGCAAGTCGATCAAGGAGATCGCCCGCGACCTGAAGATCTCGCGCAACACGGTGCGCAAGGTGCTGCGCTCGGGCGCGACGTCGTTTGCCTACGAGCGCGAGGTGCAGCCGCGGCCCAAGCTCGGGCGATGGAAGATCGACCTCGAGCGGATGCTTGCCCGCAACGCGACAAAGGCGGCGCGGGAGCGCCTGACACTGATCCGGGTCTTCGAGGAGTTGCGGGCGCTCGGCTACGAGGGTGGCTACGACGCGGTTCGCCGCTATGCCCGGGTCTGGGTGAAGGGACACGCGGCGGCGAGCGCGGAAGCCTATGTGCCGTTGGCCTTCGCGCCGGGCGAGGCGTTCCAGTTCGACTGGAGCCACGACATCGTGCTGATCGGCGGCGTGACGACGACCGTGAAGGTGGCGCACGTCCGGCTCTGTCACAGCCGCATGATGTTCGTCCGAGCTTATCCGCGCGAGAGCCAGGAGATGGTCTTCGACGCGCACGACCGGGCGTTCGCCTTCTTCAAGGGCGCCTGCCGGCGCGGCATCTACGACAACATGAAGACGGCGGTGGAGACGATCTTCGTCGGCAAGGATCGCGGCTACAATCGTCGCTTCCTGCAGATGTGTGCGCACCATCTTGTCGAGCCGGTCGCTTGTACGCCGGCGTCGGGCTGGGAGAAGGGCCAGGTCGAGAACCAGGTCGGGCTTGTCCGCGAGCGCTTCTTCACGCCTCGGCTGCGCGTGAAGAGCTACGACGAGCTGAATGGCATGCTGCTGGATCGCTGCGTCGCCTATGCCAAGGCGCATCCCCATCCCGAACTGACCGATCGCACCGTCTGGGAGATGTTCGAGGCCGAGCGGCCGCACCTCGTTCGCCACGCCGGCCGGTTCGACGGCTTCCATGCGCTACCGGCATCGGTCTCGAAGACCTGCCTCGTGCGCTTCGACAACAACAAGTACTCGGTCAGCGCCAGCGCCGTCGGACGACCCGTCGAGATCCAGGCGTATGCCGACCGCGTGGTGATCCGCCAGGACGGCCGCATCGTCGCCGAGCATAGCCGCGTCTTCGGCCGCGGCGCGACCATCTGCGATCCCTGGCACTACGTGCCGGTCCTCGCCCGCAAGCCCGGTGCGCTGCGCAACGGCGCCCCGTTCAAGGACTGGGTGCTGCCGCAGGCGATCGATCGCATCCGCCGCAAGCTCGCCGGCTCCGACGACGGCGACCGGCAGATGGCGAAGATCCTCGCCATGGTGCTCAGCGACGGACTGCCGGCGGTCGAGAGCGCCTGTGCCGAGGCGCTGATCGAGGGCGTCTCGTCTGCCGACGTCATCATCAACATCGTCTCGCGGCAGCGCGATCCCACGCCGCCGATCACCATCATGACGCCGGACGCGCTGACCCTGCGCCATGCGCCGATCGCCGATTGTGCCCGCTACGACAGCCTCAGAAGGATCTGACCCAATGGAACGTCTACTGGAACGCACCGACATCCTCGACATGATGGGATCGCTTAAGCTCTTCGGCATGCGCTCGGCCTTCGACGAGATCGTCACCACCGCCGTCAAGCGCCAGCACGAGCCCCAGCGCCTCGTCGGCGACCTGCTCAAGGCCGAGATCGACGAGAAGCTGGCCCGATCCATTAAGTACCAGATGACGATCGCCAGGCTACCGCTCGCCAAGGACGTCGCCGACTTCGCCTTCGTCGGCACGCCGATCAACGAGGTCCTCGTGCGCGATCTTGCCGGCGGCCACTTCATCGCCGAGCAGCGCAACTGCGTGCTCGTCGGCGGCACCGGTACCGGCAAGACCCACCTCGCGATAGCGATCGCCCGCAGCTGCATCCGTGCCGGCAAACGCGGCCGCTTCTTCAACACGCTCGATCTCGTCAACAGGCTCGAGGCCGAGACCCGCGCAGGTCGTCAAGGACGCCTTGCGGACTATCTCACCCGCATGGACTTCGTCATCCTCGACGAGCTCGGCTACCTTCCCTTTGCGCAAAGCGGCGGCCAGCTGCTGTTCCACCTGATCAGCCGCCTCTACGAGCGCACCTCGGTCATCGTCACCACCAACCTCGCCTTCGGCGAATGGCCCAGCGTCTTCGGCGACGCCAAAATGACCACAGCGCTGCTCGATCGCCTCACCCACCACTGCGACATCGTCGAGACCGGCAACGAGAGCTGGCGCTTCAAGAACCGAGGCTGAAGGGGGCTTGCGACCGCGCTCGCCCCGGCTCCGCAACCCCGACCAGCTCACGCCGGGGCGAGCGCTACTGAAGCGCCCGTGCGAGCGGCAACAGAGGGGTCAAAGTTGGACGCCGATCAGGGGTCAACATTGCGAGCCGATTGACAGGTATCGCTCCTTGGGCGGCTTAATGCTCTCGGCGCAAGTCTCGCTGTATTTGACCTCGAAAGCGACGAAGCCGCGGCGACCTTCGGTGGTCCGGTAGCGCATTAGGGCGTCAAAGGCCGTGTAATCGTCGGTGAAGCGAGGATTGCCTCGCGAGGGCGAGTGCTCGAACAAAACCTGTATAGCGTCGGCGTCGATCTCAGGGACGAAGTGGCGCAGCATCGCAAGCGCGAGAGCCGGATCGAGGCGCAACGGTCCAAAGAGATTGAACGTCAAAGGCATCGACGAGAGGAGGTTGGTGTAGAGTCGCTCCTCATCGATCATCGCGCCGATCTCACGATAGCAGGTCTCGCGAAAGGCCAGCGCGGCGATGTCTTTCGAAAGAAAGTTTCCGCCGGCGCGGCCGGCCGCCGGGTTGAGGCGGCTACCGAGCCTCGCAGGCTTGCCGTCAGCGCGAACGTAGCTTCCTGCCCGCAGGCGGCGGTCTTCGCGCCATAAAGCCTGAAGCAGACGCGCCGCTGCTCGAAAGCGCGTGTCGAGGGGCTGATGAACAGCGTGCCGTCGAAGGATCCACTCCGGAATGAGCGGAAGGTGATCGAAGAGTTGGCCAAATTCGGGTGCCATATGAACCTCCTTGGTGAGAAGGTGAGGTTCGAGGCAACGCGGGAAATCTTAATCACCGAAGCGAATGTCCGCTGGGCGTGATCGTCCGCCGATCCGCTTTGGAAAAAGGAGCTTCTCGGGATGGTAGGTCAAACAGACAAAAGGTTAGATAGTTAGTTGGATCGAATGTCGGAGAGACAGTCGGATATGAATCAATATGCAAAGTTTGATGCCGATCTATCAGCCGCTATCGTAGCTCCGGTTTGTCGTTTCCAATGTGTTTGCGAGCGCTAAAAGCTCCCGAGGAAAGCCGATGATTACTCTCAGTGATGAGCAGCAGAATGCTTTAGGGGAAGTGCGCGCTTGGCTTGACGCGGGCGGCCCGGACTTTTTCTGTCTTTACGGACATGCGGGTACTGGAAAGACAAGCCTCGCTCTGCGCATAGCCGAGATGGTCGGAGATACCGCGTTCGTTGCCTACACAGGAAAGGCAGCCCTCGCTTTGCGCGCAAAAGGCTGCCGCGATGCAACTACTATCCATCGGCGGATATATCGCGCTTGCCTTATGCTCGGAGGCACGGTGGAGTTCGTGCTGCGCCAACCGGAGGAGCTGAACGTCGCGCTGATCATCGTGGATGAATGCTCTATGGTGGACGAGAGGCTGGTGGCCGACCTTTTGTCGTTCGGCCGACCGATACTGGCGATGGGTGATCCCTACCAGCTTCCCCCTATCGAAGGTCGGAGCTTCTTCAATGCCTGGCGAGCCAACGTGTACCTGAAGGACGTGCATCGTCAGGCCGCAATCAGCCCAATAGTCCGGGCATCAGCGATTTTGCGACGCGGCTACGCCTTAGATTTTTGTGACGACGAGGGCTTGAAAGTCATCTCCTGGGCGGACGCCACGGCAGACATGTTTATTCATGCCGATCAGATCATTGTAGGACGTAATACGACAAGGCTACGTATGAATCGCATCATGCGTTGGGTGCGTGGCTTTATGGAGCCATACCCTGTAATCGGAGACCGCGTCGTCTGTTTGAGGAGCAACTACAGGAGAGGTCTAGTCAACGGCAGTCTGTGGGAGGTGCAGGCGGTCGACAGCGAGGATGAGGACGAGCATCTTGGACTGACCCTACAATCACTCGACGATTTTGATCGAAGGCCCAAACGTGTTCGTGTGCTCAAAGATTTCTTCTCTCGAGACCCGCATGAGATCGACCCAGACAAGCGGCAACGTTCCGACGAATTCGATTACGCGTATGCGCTAACGGCGCACAAAGCGCAGGGCTCGCAATGGTCTGATGTATCGGTCGTTGACGAAAGCGGCGTCTGTGAGACTCCGACAAGGTGGATGTACACTGCTATAACGCGCGCGGCGGAGAAGGCGACGGTGGTACGTGGCAAGAGGCGTGTACGGCGGGAGTTCGCGCGAAACAGCCGGAAATCAATTTTGCCGGGTGGAGAGGACTTAGCAGTCGAGAAAGCAATCCTAAGTACATACTTTCAGTGCGCAATAGACGGAACCATTGCCACATTGTTTGAGGTTGTTTCGTCAGCGGCAGAGCTGCTACAACTACAAGAGGGTCGGCATTCTGAGGCGAAAAGGCGCGTCAAAGAGGGTCTCGAAAAGCTCGACGAACGAGGCGCGTTGAGCCTGCCTTATGGGCGGCTCGGCGTTCTTATGTTGAATGGGCAGCATCTGTCGCCGACGTTGAGCGGGATGGTCGTCGAGCGCTGGAAGCCGGTGTTGATGCAGGTTGATACGAACGATGTAGGCTTCGGCGAGAGCGCTGTTCGACCACGCGGTCGGCGGCCACGCGGTCCTCAGGAATAGGTGTTCCGGCGGAGACGCCCGGTCGCCAACGGTGTGTTGACGGAGCGATGCCGACGCTCGGGTTCGGCGAGCGAGTGGGAGGCGGGGGGCTCAGGCTCATTCGGCAGCGCGAGCGAACAAACAGGCACCGAAGCCAACAGCTCGCTCTCTTGGGGCACGGGGAACGACAGCGCTGGCTGTTTTTCTGTGCGTTCCGGGCTGTCGGGCAACGGGAACGAGAGCTCGGCTGGAGCAGCTTCGACGACGAAGTGCTCGGACGGTAGCTGCAGCTCTAGGGGTTGCAGAGACGACGCGTCGAGGCGATCGGGCTCCGTCGGCAGCTCGGTCGTGCGGGTCATGACGAGATGCTCGCTGTCGTCGTGCTGTTTGATCGCCAGCGCGAAGCCCGGCAGGTCGTTTCGGGCAACGGCACCGCGCAGCTCGTAGATGAACTTCCGTATGGGCGTGTGCGAGCCGCTTCTACGATACGCGTCGGCAAACTGCAGGCTGTAACTTACGTAGGAACCACGGCCGGCGTGCGCGCAGGCCCATAGGTAGAGGCGACGGCGCAGGCCGCGGTGCTTGAACACCGTCGTCCCGACCTTGAGCACTTGCCGGTGTGCGACAACTTCGTGCAGCCAGCTGGTGAAGCGCACCTGCCAAGTTCCCTGGCGGGACTGCGGCTTGGCGTAGATCTCGATCCATTTGAAATCGCGCGGGCCGCCGCCCGGGCTGATGTTCGTCTGGACGAACGTGTTGGCGAGACGATCGAGGCTAGCGGCTAGGAGGTGCTGCTGCCGGCCGCCGGAGGGTCGACCACCGAAGCGGAGTAGCTCGCTCGGACGAAGCTCGAGCGTGTCCGGAAATGGGCGGCCGTCGTCGCAAAGCTGCATGAAGATCGAGGTCGCCCAGGCGATGATGTCGATGTCGTTGACCGTGGCGACGCCAACGGCGGCATCTACAGCCCGGAGGTGGACGTAGACGCGGCGACCGCCTTGGGTTCCCTCGTAGGTCAGCTCGGCCTGCTGCGGACCGAGCGCAAGAAAGGGCCATTTGGCAACAGCGACGGGCAGTCGGATGTCGCGAGTTGGGTCAAGCGCGGGTCGGGGCGCGGTCGTCATTGAACTCTCCTTCGGTACTTCGCCGACGGCGACTGCGGCACCTTGGCGACGTCCTTGCGGTACTTGGCGGACACGTTCCTACTTTCTACCCAGTACACAGGGGCTTCTCCTTTGGATCCAAGAGGAGATCCTCCCAGAGATTCCCCCCTCCCCCCTGGAAGATCAGGGTGTCTAATGCGTCCACCGTTTGGAGCACTGCGTCGGCGGTAACTGCCCCGCCGCCGACGTGCACTATCTGGTGTGAGAAAGCGTCGGGGTTGGGCTGGTAGTGCGCGGCGTAGCCCTTCCCGCCGAGATCTTGGTAGGACAGCCACAGACCTTGCTGTCGTAGAACGCGCCGCGCTCTCTTGACCGTGTCCGGGGACAACCCGAGCTCGCTCGACAAACGGCCGACGGAGGCGAAGCAGGTGCCAGCGCCGTGAACGAGGCCGAGCATCATGTCCGACACCGCGACCGTGGCCGGAGACAAGCGACCGAACGCGCCGCGTTGAGCTACAACGATGCCGAAGGCGTGCTTCGTCGCGCCTGTCCAAAATCCGTGATCATCACTGTCATCGCGGTGGGAGCGACGGTGAGCCTTGCCACTGCGCTTCAGGGAAGCGGCCTTCTTCAACGCGTCGTCGAACGTCCAGGGTCGGGAGCCGTTGCGGGCGGGGCGAGCTAGGTCTGCGCGCCGCTTGAATTCTTCCCAGGCCACTACCGCCGTAGAACGAGAAGTGGTCAAGCGCTTCGACGCCATCCAGACGAGATGGGCAAGGTAGGCATCACGACCATCTACAACGCGCCCGGCGCGATCGGTTTGCCAGGGGCCGGCGCGGCAGGGGTTGAGGGTAAGGGCGACCGGCGCACCCTTGACCTCGTCGGAGACCGGCTTCCCGATCCCGCGGCCATCCACGGCATCCATAGCTGCCTTAAAGCGAGCGACGTTTCCCGCGGTGACAGTCGGCAGAACGGCGCCCCCCATTGAGCAAGGCGATGATGTAGGCCATCGGTATGGCTGCCTGGTCACCGGGTGTATGCCGAAGGCGACGAAATATCGCTTGTCAGCGAGTAGCTCAACCTTCGACCAACGAGACGAACTTAGCGAGATGCCGGAGGCGCAGTAGACTAGGACGCGCCGTGGAGCTCGGCCGATGCGTACGAATGGCGTGGGCCCGAGGATTCTGAAGGTCAGAGCCTGCAGCATCTCGGCCTGCTCTGCGTCCTCCTCATCGATATCGACGGCGAAGACGGCCTCGCCGCATGCGATCGCGACGCTCCATGCTGCGTTAGCGGCTAGCCATCTGGAGACTTCGACGGCGGTCGGCAAACGACCGCACCACTTGGTCCAATTGGACCAAGTGGTTCTCTTACCTCCAGCGGGAATTGGAAAAGCGGGAAACCCGTTCAAGATGGCCCGTACCCCAAACGATCCGAAGAACGCGATGTCCCCGGTCTCGGAGGAGGCGTCCATGCCGCGATCTTCGGTCATGTCGCACCGAGGCTGGCTCGCACTTCAAAGTCTTCCCAGTCCTCTGGACCGGACCCATTAGCGCTGTAATGGATGAGGTCGTTGTAGCTGATCATCGGCATCCCCCATCGAACGACGGGCACCACCGATCCCCCGGCGATGTCTTCGGCAATGGGGTGGTCAACGAAAAGGCTGAGCGGAATGAAAGGCGACCGTGCATGTTCGTCGAGAAACGGCAGGTAGATGCCGTCCGGGATAGCCGCCTTGCCGTCGACTATTCGTGTTGGCAGATCCTTGTTCTCGACCGCCTTGTCGAAGAAGCGACGGAGTTCAGATGGGAATTCGTCGAGCGGCTTGTACAAGCCCTCACCAATCCTGCGGAAGTCGATCCCGTCGAGGGGCCGACATACCTCGGAGCGGAGCGCAGAAGGATACCGTTCACGGTGTAGCATTAGGGTGCCGTCCGGATGGCATTCGACGGCGCACCGCTGCAACATCGCAGCAAGCGCTCGACGAATACGGCCGTCGGCGTCCTGCAGGCTTTCGCCTGTTTGTTGTAGAAGGGCGGCTGCTTGGCGGAGAACCTCGAGAAATGAGACTCTGGTGAAAAACGAGGCCATGATGGCCTTCACTGCGACGAGATCCTGCATGCGTGACCTTCCTTCCAACGCGAGCGACAAGCGGGTAAGCGCCGGCGTTAACCGCCGAGATGCACATCTCGGCTGCTTTGATGAGGAAGAGATCGTGCACCGTTATAGTAGGCGACCACTTCCCGAACGCATCACGTTGGAGGATGCTAGGGAGCAAGTCAGCAGAAATCGTGCACCAAGCAGCGACCTGATATGAAGTCTGTCAGGCTTCTCACTTCATAGAAGGGAAGAGCTTTTTTAGACGGTTTAGGATCGCCCTAGATGTTAGTTCGCCGGCTGTGCCCTTTAGCTCGGTTGCGATGACTTCCGACATCTTCGACCGCTTGCTGCCGTCCCATCCGGCCGTATGTTTGATGATCTTTTCGAGGATGAGCTTTTCAGCTTCGGGTTTGACCTTTGCTTCCCGCGCCCGTGCTGTCTGCAGCCGCCGCGTTAACGCAATCGCGTTTTTTGTGGGGCGACCGTGATGCCCTATCAAATATGCGGCCCACACCATTGCATTGATGCTGTTGTAAAGCCGGTCTACACTTACGGAATTGGCACGAACCAATCCTGCTTGGATACGTAATTCGACTAACGATTCGACCAATCGCTGCGTGTCCTCTGACGGCAATTCACTGAGGGCTTCAAGGACTACGCCTTGCAAATCGTCTACGATAAGTTGCAGTCGGACGCTTGGCGAGAGTGAAGCAGTTCGGACAGTTTGGCCCATGGGAGTTTCTTCAGATTCTTGCGACGATCATCAAGGCCCATGCCTAGTGAAGGCTATGCAATACGACAGGCGCGGCCCTGCCGGCAACAAAGTATTTCTGTTCCTGCGGATACGCCTATATCTGCGAGAGACTTTCTGTCGATCCGCCTTTCCGGCAGCCTCGGCGAGGAGTCGAGCGCACCTATGTCAGAAAATGTTCCTATAGCGTTTCCTTGGCATGTGGGTTTGCGCACTACGGCAATCTAGGTAGAGTAACGACGCGTTGGACAAGCAAAAGGATAACCCATGCGTCGCATGGCTGCCGTCTGGGAAGCTTTGGGCTCGTCCCTCAAAGATAACGAAGACACTATTATCTCTCATATTACAAAAGTTCACACCGACGGAAAACAGACCGGCATCGAGCGGATTTTTGCAGAGTCATTTAAAAGCAGAATCTCCGACGACTTTGAAAGCGAAGTCTCCGGGAGCGAAATAGGGGTAAGTGCGCACTTCCGGGCCGTCAAAACTCTGGTGTTGACGTTTACATTCCAAGCATGAACTTTGCCATAGAATTAAAGGCAGGTCGCCTACCAAGAAACTACGGTACAAATGCGTTTTACGACATCAGCCAGGTCGCAAGTGATATTGTCCGTCTGCGTGGTTCCCATTTGTCGAACGCTTATCTGGTGGCTTCGTCTACGGCCCGTTGGTCTCCGGAACAGCAGGCCCATTGTACCTTTATCGAGCATTCCACGACTGTTATTTCTTAGACTATGAGCGAGGAAAAACACTCTCTTTCCCGAACAATATTCGGGACCAAGCAGCACTTGATATGCATCGCGCTCGCGCCAAACTATTACGATGGGACCGGCCTTGGACCGATAGGGCGCTCCCGACAAACTGCATAGTCAAACGGACGGAGCACCTCGGTGCCATTTGCCTCGATTGCCAGCCTGGAAGCAGAATTCCAAAAGCGTGCAGGTGGAACGAGCCTTAGCAGGCCGTTGAAAAACCCCCTCCCGATCGTGTGTTTGCGTGACTCAGTCTTCCTGATTGGGGAGGCTGGTTTGCGCAAGTCCGACGAGAGAACAGGGGCGCTATTCAGCTATGTCGGCGGGAAGGCGCGGCTGCGGGCGAACCATCCCCTTCGGGCGGTCCGCGCGCTCACCAACGAGACGCTGGCGGCGATGAAGCGTGATCTGGCGTCGCTCTACTCCGGCACGGGGCGCCTCTCGATCGCGCCGCAGATGCTGCTGCGCGCCATGCTGCTGCAGGCCTTCTGCTCGGTCCGCTCCGAGCGGCAGTTGATGGAGCGGATGGAGTTCGACCTCCTGTTCCGCTGGTTCGTCGGGCTCGGTGCGGACGAGCCGGTGGGGGACCATTCGACCTTCTCGAAGAACCGCGACCGGCGATGTCGCGGCGCGCTTCCTGGCGACGCTGCTCGCGCGGTCGAGAGCGAAGCGCCTCCTGTCGAGCGATCACTTCAGCGTCGATGGCACGCTGATTCAGGCCTGGTCCTCGATGAGGAGCTTCAAGCGGCGCGAGGGTGGCGAGGCGCCTGGCGACGACGAGCCGGTTGATGAGGGTCCGCGAGACGGCGACCGCAATGCCGAGACGGCTTCCGCTGCGGGCGGCGCTTGAACGCGACGCACGCCTCGACGAGCGACCCGAAGCCAAGCTCTATCGCAAGGGGCCGGGCATGGAGGCGCGGCTCGCCTTACTCGGCACGCGCTGATGGAGAACCGCCACGGCCTCGTCGTCGATGCCTGCCTGACGCAGGCCTCGGGCCAGGCCGAGCGCCTCGCCGCGCTGGCGATAATCGAGAGGCGTGCCGATCGTCCCGGCTCTGTGACGCTTGATGCCGACAAGGGCTACGATGCCGCCGACTTCGTGAACGAACTGCGTGCCATGAACGTGCGCCCGCATGTGTCGGCGCCGTGCTCGTGGGCTACGCGTATCGGGCGGTGTCTGCAGGTACACGCTAGTTCATTCGGAGGGACTTTGATTAAATCGAGAAAACACACCTTGTCGATCATCTACGTTAAGCTTCAGCCTAACATTTACTGACGAAGAACTTTTTTCATTATTTTAACCCTCGCTTTTCAGAGATACATCGTATCTAAAATCGAAGGCTTCGCCGATGTCGATGAGGTCAATGGACCGTTTAAGCTGTTCCGTTCGGTATTTCTTTAGATACCTTTGGGTTTCTCCTTCGCCTCCATGTCCCACGAGTCTAGAGAGGATCTCGGACGGAACATCAGCTTGTCCCATCAGTGTGGTGGCTGTGTGCCGGAACGAATGAAACTGTGGACCCCCCTCCTCAAATCCGATCTTGCGTCGATAATTCGAAAAGCGTTTGGAATAATTGTGACCAAACTTGCCCTCTGCCCCGCCGGGTTCGAGATTTGGGAATACTCTGATGTCGAGCAGTCGACGACGCTCCTCAACATATTCGAGGAAGCCGAGTTCGACGAGATTGCGATGAACCGGAATGAGCCTAATGGACTGCAAGTTTTTCAGCCGACGAGGCGGTCGCATGTTGATGTCAAACACCCAGATGCCTTCGTCTTGGTAGATGTCTTCGACATGAAGCTGGCACAGTTCCTCTTGTCGGGCGCCCGTAAAGGTCGCAAGCAATGGAAGCCAGAAAGCTTCGTCACGAATGATGCATGAACCAGGTGTAGCGCGACGGTCCGGCGACTTGCATCCCTTCCAAATTGGAGAAGCGAAGAGCCTTGCGAGTTGCGGAATAGTCCACAAGTCTCGCTCTTCTTGTACTCTAATACTCTGCTTGAATTTGAAACCGGCAAAGATGTTTTGATTTGGTCAGAGCCTTCGCCCACGTGTTGCCAAAGTTGGGACATAGCCGAAATATGTCTTTGGACGGTCCGAACTGCCAGGCGACGAGCACTTTTGTCAGGATCTGCAGCAAGGATCTCGGCCGGTGAAAGCAGGCGGAAGATTGCTGCCTTACCGTAGTTTGCAGGAAGACGTTCGATGGTGGCGCGGAAATGAGCTGCGTCTTTCTTCTCGTACGCTGTGATCGGCTTGTCGCCGCTGATTGCGCTCCACAGCTCAAAGGTCTTACGCGCCTGAAGCGCTGTCTGGATGTCCCACGTTTTCGTCGCGATTTGGCGTTCAAGGAACGTCTTGGCCACTTCTTTGAATGCAGGCGCGGTAGCTTCCCTTTTGACTTCCGTGCGAGTCTCCACAGCGCCAACGACTGTGTCATCCTGACGCAATTTCTCGATCTGCGCTTTGAGCAGTTTGTCACGTGGCTCAAAATTGAAGTCGCCATGGTATCGCGCCGTGAGGGCTTCGGCGAGATCGATCCCGGCTCTGAGGAGCGCCTGCATAAGTTGCCGACGCTCGTCAGGAGTAATCGAGCGAAGCTCCCTGCGCTTTAGTTGCATGCCGGCAACCGTCATGGCAGCGTTCTCAAGATAATTCCCGCCGAGATCCTCTCGAGCCTGGCTCGCGACGCTCTGCCAGTAGGCGATGCGCTTTTGGCGAAGTTCGGGCGACAGAGGGCCAGATGCCAACCGCAGCTTGGTATCGCGCTCCAGGAAGTAGCCATAGAAATCTTGGACGACTTCAGCGATCTGGTTCGTGGTCAGCATCTCGTCTCGTCGAAGGCGCGCAAACAGATCCTCTGATGCCAGATATAATTCGCGTGCTTTCCGTCCGGCTAGGTCTCGGTCGTTTGTTCGGAGGCTGCATGCAAGTTCTTTTCGGCCCAACCTCGCCTGCAGTTCGCGAGGAACCGCGCGACGGAAGTGGAACACAAAACCCCGTCGTACGGAATTGGCCGGCGTTGAAGTGACCAAGGCGCCCTCTGTAGCAATCTGCTGGGCAACGGCTGCCCGGCGTGCGAGAGGCGCGAAATCGCTTCTAATAAACAACGGGTTGTTGAAACATGGCTGGGGCGGGAGGATTCGAACCTCCGTATGGCGGAATCAAAATCCGCTGCCTTACCACTTGGCGACGCCCCAATACCGGCTCCGGTGATCGCACCGGCCGCGGCGGGCGGACCATAGGCGGAGGGCCAGCAGGTCGCAACAGGTGGGCGTAACAGGCCGCAAGCTCGGAGCGGCTTCGCGCTGGGGGCGAAAATCATCTAATCTGCGGCATGTTCGCTCGCGAAATGTTCTGATGGCCTGGTCGCCGCAACAGGAGGCGGCGCTCGCCGCGGTCTCCGCCTGGATCCGACGCGGCGAGCCGCAGGTGTTCCGCCTCTTCGGCTACGCCGGCACAGGTAAGACGACGCTGGCGCGCCAGCTCGCGGCCGACATCGACGGCGACGTCTGCTTTGCCGCCTTCACCGGGAAGGCCGCGCTCGTGTTACGCGGAAAGGGTTGCCCCGAGGCGCGCACGATCCACTCGATGATCTACCGGCTGCGTGAGAGCGATGCCGACGAGCCGACCTTCGTCCTCAACCACGACAGCCCCGCCGCGCAGGCGGCGCTGATCATCGTCGATGAGTGCTCGATGGTCGACGAGGAGCTCGGCCGCGACCTTCTCTCCTTCAAGAAACCTGTCCTGGTCCTGGGCGATCCCGCGCAGCTGCCGCCGGTGAAGGGGGGCGGCTTCTTCACCGAGGCCGAGCCCGACATCATGCTGACCGAGGTGCACCGCCAGGCCGCCGACAACCCCATCATCCGCCTCTCGATGCTGGCGCGTGAAGGCGAGCGCGTGCCGCTTGGCGCCTTCGGCGAGAGCCGGGTGATCCGGCGCGACGAGGTCGACGCAGGGCTTGTGCAGGGCGCCGACCAGGTGCTGGTCGGCATGAACCGCACGCGGCGCGGCTACACCGCGCGGCTGCGCCAGCTCGCGGGGCGCGCCGGGCCGCACCCCGAGGCCGACGAGAAGCTCGTCTGCCTGCGCAACGACAAGAAGAAGGGCCTGCTCAACGGCGGCCTGTGGACGGTGAAGACGGTCGCGGCCGAGCGGTCGGGCAAGCTGCGCTACGGCATCGTGCCGGAGGACGAGCCGACGCGGCGGCCGCTGCGCGTGGCGATCCGGCCGGAATATTTCACGGTCGGCGAGGAGGGCGTGCCGCCGGCGTTCCGGCGCAACTCGGATGCGTTCGACTTCGGCTACGTGCTCACCGTGCACAAGGCGCAGGGCTCGCAATGGGACGATCTCGTGCTGTTCGACGAGAGCGGCGCCTTCCGCGATCACCGGCATCGCTGGCTTTATACGGGCATCACGCGGGCGGCGAAGCGGTTGACGCTCGTCGTCTGACGCGCCGTGCCGCGGCGCCATGCGGCGTCTTGTGCCAATGGTGCGGCCGGCGGACGAGGTCGTAGAGGCCTAGCCACGCCGCCGTTGCGATCATCAGCTGATACGGCAGCACGGCAGGCAGGCTTCGCCAGCAGGACAGTCCGCGACGGCGGGCGCCAAGCCAGGCCTGCCAGAGCGTACCGAGTGCTCCGACCGCGATCACCGTGAAGGCCAGCGTCGCCTCGAGGATCGCGACGGGGCCATGCGGCGTCGGCAGTCCTTCCGCAGCGAGGCGCCAAGTGACGAGGGCGAGGAAGAACGGCGTGAGGAGCGGGCCCGTCACGAGATTGGTCAGCAGGAGTGCGACGACGAGCGCGCGTTTCGGCCCGAGGTCGCGGATCACGTCGGGAAGGTCGCGAATCAGCACGATGAGCGTCTGCATCCAGCCTTTGGTCCAGCGTCGCCGCTGCTTGAACCACAGACCGAGGCGCTCCGGCGCCTCCTCGAATGTCGTCGAGGCGAGCACGTCGATGTCGTAGCCGAAGCGCGCGAGACGCAGCCCGAGATCGGCGTCCTCTGTCACGTTCCACGCGTCCCAGCCGCCGACCGCGCGTAGCGCCGCGGTGCGGAAATGCGGCATGGGGTAGCAAACTCCTAAAGCGAGGAATGGGCCTATGTCGCTGTTTTTGTTAGCATCTTCGGATGGAAGATCAGACGCTTATCAACGGCTTGCTGGCGAAGCGGACGGAGCTGACCGCCCTCAATGCCGAACTGCGCGAGCGCATGGCGATCGTCGCCAACGATATTGAGGCGGTCGAGAGGGTGCTGGAATCGCTCGGCTACCAGGGCAAGTCTGCCAAGACGGCCCGCGCGGCCCGCGTGATCTTGTTCTACCGCAACGAGCTGCGCGAGTACCTGCTAGCCGAACTGCGGAAGTCAGCGGAGCCCCTGACGGCCCGCGAGCTTGCCCAGCGCCTTTGCCAGGTCGAAGGTAAGGACTGGCAGGATCGTCGGCTTATGACCGATGTGACGCGGCGCGTAGGATGCGCTCTACGGAAAATGCGGGCGGCGCGGGTTGTCGAAGGGGAGCGAACGCAAGCTGGCCAAGTTTGGCGTTTGATCAAAGATGCCGGACCTTGAGCCTCCCGCCCCATTTGCCGTTCAAATACTCGCAAACAAGTCGCCTATGGCAATTGTGAGGCGTGGCTTCAGAGCAAAGAAGGCAGGAGCCGTCAAACTCTTCAAGCCTTAATTTTTCTTCAATCTTTCGTTTTTGCATCAGATCAAGAAAAAGTCTTTCATAAACACTCCAGTCTCCTTTCATTTTTTTGTAGGCAGTGAGAATATCTCCTGTTGGAGCCAAAATTGGTTTATGTTCGTATGAAATGCCGCCGAGTTCTCTCAGAAAGAAAGCTAGGTCGTTAGATTTTGCGAATGCGGACAACTGGGATGTGTTATTAAGGCGAACATCCAACACTTTTTTAACGCCAGCCGCACGCAATCTGCCGAAGAAGGCTTGAGCTGATGTTTGAGTAAAACCAATTGTTGTTACGTCTGGCATGTCTATTCCGCCGCGACCGATTTGAAAGCAGGCAAAAGACGGTAGGCGACCTTTTTAGACCTGCGCCGATAGGCAGTCGCAAGCGCATCTCCCCCATCGTTGGGAGCAAAAAGGCTATTTTCATTTGCAAGTTCGTCAAGCATATCAGCCTCTATCTCTACCTGACTTTTTATTTCACCAGAATGCAGTATATGCGCGACCTGTACTTCTTTGTCGATTAAGGCCCTCCCAACAAGAAGACACCGATGACAATCCAATGGGTTGTGCTCCGAACACATCAAGGCGAGCGTTTTCCGCTCTGCGCCTTGCAGCACGTAAGAGATACCCTCTTCGAAATCCTTTGTTCTACTCATTTGCTCGTAATCGGCAACGCCTTCGCAATAAAACCGTTTACCACGCGGCCTGCCGCCCAATAGGTCGCCTAAAAAAACGTAGCGAACGCCATCAGATTTTAAGCTTTCACTTAGTTCCTCTCTATTGAAGTGAGGAGATCGCCTTGAATAGGGCTGGCTCCTTACATCGGCGAGAAGCTCCACTTTCGCGGCCTTCAATAGGCCCACAAAGCCAAAGTATGGCAACGCGGAGTGCCCAATCGTGAAAACGCTGAGATTCTGATCCATGTCGGCACCTTACTCACAAACCCGTCCCTATTATGCCGGCAATCAATTTATAGGCAAATCCGTTGAAGACCTCTCCAATACTTATGCACAGATACGAATTACCAATGCTGTAGGAGCCTTCTCCACGAGATAGATAATGAGTGTGAGCATCTGGGTCGGTTATAACCAAGTTATAAGGGATTTCTGACAGAGTAAATGACCCTCTGACCTGCCGTTTTCCTTCGTATCCGTTTATTACTGAGATCGAAAGATCGCGTACCAGAACAAACTTCAGAGAGTCGTTAACATTGAAGAGGTCTTCTTCAGACATTCTATCGTATACGCCGCTATAGCTTGAGCTATTATTGACCCAAAGATTTCCGCGAACCCTGTCAACGCAGGCTTGCAGCATGGCTTGATCCGCAACGCCGACTTTGTCCCAATAAAAGGCAGTGTCAATATCCTGATTTTCTGGCTGGTACGTATGGCTGCTTTTGCCTTTGAAGCTGATGTTCACAATGTCGCGAAGGTGGGTGCCTTTTCCATCACCGCCTTGGATATCTCGCTCTGACACGGCGCCTCCATGGTGCGCCGTATTGACGGGGCGCACCCACTGTCCAGGCACGCCCCCGTTCAGCTGCTTGCCGGCCACACACCTAGCTTGGAGCTTGTACGAATTCGCCAAAATGACCAGGGAAAGAGTATACGACACGGTTGCGTCTCACGTTAATTCGCAACCCTAGCTCGCTACATATGCAGTCTCCTAGCCCGCCTTTCGGCGCTGCCAATAGCCCTTCCACTGCCGCGACACCGGCGCATTCAAAGCCGCCGCCGTCACCCCAAGGTACTGCGCGTCACTGGCGCGCCGGGCGATCTGCGCTTGCGCGCGGTGACACATCGCGGCGGCGAAATGCGATGGCGTGGTGATCGCGATATCGGGCATCGCCAGCGCGAGCGACCGCGCCGAGACCAGCCGACGGATATCGGCGGTTTTCGGTGCGATGAGCCAAGCCGGACCAGCGCCGTCCAGTCGACTCCAACCCCGCACGAGCGCACCGCGGAGATCGATCGGCTTGGCCGGACGCGGCCACGCATTCGCGAACGGAACACCGAGATGCCATGCGAGAGCGCGGTAATAAAACGCCTCACTGACGGCGCCCTCCGCGAGCAAGGCGCGGCGCCCATCGGTGCCCTCCCAAGCCGCGCGCGCGGCGGCGTCGTGGAGCGTCGTACGTGGGATGCCAAAAGGTTCGAGGAATGCGAGATCGGCCGGCAGGGCGCCGACGGTGCCACGCGCCGCGAAGGGCTGGGCGGACGCAAATGTACGACGCGGCTCGAAACGCATGGATGCTCGCGCAAGACGATTGCGAGAGCGGGCACACTAGGAGCGTCGCAATACGAGTCTATCAACCCTCGGTTGCCGCGGCCCCTTTTTGGGACGCCCGTGTCAGGACTGGCGCGCGAGCCAGGCCTCCGTCGCGAGGACCAGGTCCGCCGCCTCCGCCGCGCGGCGCGCCTCGGTCGTCGCGGCCTCGGCCATGGCGGTGACCGCGTGGTCGCGGCGGCGCAGCGTATCGAGCCGCGCCTGCTCTGCGAGCCGCCCGTGCCGGACCTCGGAGACGCGACGATCGATCGTCAGCATCGAGCGCAGCGCCGCCTTGGACAGCGGCTCGCCGAGGGCGCCGGCGCCTGCCGCGTAGTCGGCAAGCCGGGCGCGGTCCTCCGCAAGCGCCGCCATCTGGCGGTCGGCCGCCGCGAGACGCCATTCGGCGAGCTTGACCATCTCCGCCTGCACCTTGGCGATGCGTTGCAGGGACTTCGCGCGATCCATCAGCCGCTCTTCAGCCACGCGCCGAACGCCTCGATGAACATCTCGAGCGCGGGACGCGCGGTGACGTAGAAGATCACGAGACCGCCGGCGACGAGGAACGGGGTCGCAATGAAGGTCACAGGGATCGCCGGCACCAGCTTGTTCAGCAGCCCGATCGCAAAATTGGCGACGATCGAGAAGACGAGGAACGGGCTCGCGATGCGCAGCGTGAACAGGAAGGTCTTCGTCGCCATGTCGACGAGCTGGGTCATGCCGACGCGCGGGTCGAAGCTCTGGCTCACCGGGTAGACGTCGTAGGAGGCGGCGAGCCCGCGGAAGAGCTCCCAATGCAGGTCGGTGACGAAGACGAGCAGCATGGCGACCAGCGAGACCAGCGCGACGAGCGTCGGGGTTTCGCCCTCGTCGTCGGCGATGCCGCCGAAACTCCCGGTGAGGCCGATGCCGACCGAGATCGCGCTCGTCATCGTCTCCAGCGCCGCGAAGAACAGGCGCCCGAGCAGGCCGATGACGACGCCCTTGAGGCTCTCGGAGACGATGAGCGCGAGGATGACGATCGGCGCCGCGCCGGTGATCGACGGCTCGACCGCCACGAGGAGCAGCGGGGTGAGCGCGAGCGCGATGGCGATCGCGACGAAGAGGCGCGCGCGTACCGGCACGCGCGGGCTCGAGAAGCCGGGCACGACGAGAAGACAGCCGCCGATGCGGCAGAACACGATGAAGGCTGTCAGAACGAGGTCCGGCGACGGTGTCACGAGATCGCGCCCAGCGCCTTGATCTGCACGCCGCGCGCGATCTCGAGGTGCGATAGCACGGGGACGGTGGCGAACATGCGCTCGACGATCATCCGTACGTAGATTCGCGTCTCGGGCGTCGCCAGCAGCACGAAGCCGTGGCCCTGGTCCATCTTGTCGCGGATGATCGGCGAGGCCTCGGCACCGAATTGCTCGACCATCCGCGGGTCGAGCTCGAAGTCCGTCGTGTCGGTCTTGGAATCCTTCTTCAGGCTTTGCGCGAAGGCGAGGTCCCAGCGTGGCCCGAGCCGCAGCACCTTCAGCTCGCCCTGCTCGGCGAGGTCGCCGCAGATCTGCTGCGCCATGCGCATGCGCACGTGCTCGACCACCTGCTCGGAGCGGCGCACGTGCGGCACGATCTCGGCGATCGCCTCGAGGATGAGATGCAGGTTGCGGATCGACACGCGCTCGGCCAGCAGCAGCTTGAGGATCGCCTGCAGGCCGGAGTTCGAGATGTGCGCCGGCGAGATCTCGTCGATGAGGCGCTTGTACTCCGGCTCCAAACGATCGAGCAGCGCGCGCATGTCCTTGTAGGAGAGCAGCTGCGCGAGGTTGTTGCGGATCGTCTCGCCGAGATGGGTGAGCAGCACCGACATCTGGTCGACGCTCTTGAAGCCTTCGCGCGCCAGATCGGCGACGAACGTCTCCGGGATCGAAACAGCCTTCATGCCGAACGCGGGCTCGCGCAGGTTCTCGCCCGGCACGCTCGGGACGCGGCCCTCGCCGGTGATGACGAGCACCTCGCCGAGCCGCGCCTCCTGCTGCGCGACGACGGTGCCGTGGATCTTGAGCTGGTAGGCCTTGGGCGGCAGCGTCAGGCTGTCGCTCACCTTGATGTCGGGGACGACGATTCCGTATTGCTGGGCGAACTTGCGCCGCAGCTTGGCGACGCGGTGGCCGAGCTCGCCGTTGGCGGCGAGCAGCTTGCCGGAGAGCTGCTTGCCGAGCACGAGCTCGATCTCGACGGTGCGCAGCTGCTCCTTGATCGAGGTTGCGGCTTCGGCCTTGGCTTCCTGCTCGACGGCCTTCTCCTTGGCTGCAACGGCGGCGGCCCGCTCGGCGCGGCGCCGGGGGATCGCATAGCCGACGAAAGCGAGCACGCCGCCGAGCGTCGCGAACGGGAACAGCGGCAGCCCCGGCACCAGCGCCAGCAAACCCATCAGCAGCGCCGCGACGAACAACGCGCGCGGATAATTGGCGAGCTGCGAGAGCACCGCCTGGTCGGCCGAGCCGCGCGTGCCGCCCTTCGAGACGAGCAGCGCGGCGGCGAGCGACACGATGAGTGCCGGGATCTGCGAGACGAGGCCGTCGCCGACCGAGAGCTTGGTGTAGACGTCGGCGGCGTTCTCGAGCGTCATGCCGTGGCGCGTCGCGCCGATGACGATGCCGCCGAAGATGTTGACCGCGAGGATGATGATGCCGGCGACGGCATCGCCGCGCACGAACTTCGAAGCACCGTCCATCGAGCCGAAGAACGAGCTCTCCTCCTCGAGCTCGCGACGGCGCGCTTGCGCCTGCTTGTCGTTGATGAGACCGGCGTTGAGGTCGGCGTCGATGGCCATCTGCTTGCCGGGGATGGCATCGAGCGTGAAGCGCGCCCCGACCTCGGCGATACGCGTCGCACCCTTCGTGATGACGAGGAAGTTCACCGTGATCAGGATGAAGAAGACGATGAGGCCGATGACGAAGTCGCCGCTCATCACCAGACGCGAGAAGCCGCCGATGATGTAGCCCGCCGCCGTCACGCCTTCGCGCCCGTTCGACAGGATGAGCCGCGTCGTCGCGATGTTGAGCGCGAGCCGCAGCAGCGTCGCGACGAGCAGCACCGTCGGGAATGCGGAGAAGTCGAGCGGCTTTTGGATCCACAGCGCGACCATCAGGATCAGCACCGAGAGCGCGATCGAGAAGGCGAGACCGAGGTCGATCAGGAACGAGGGGATCGGCAGGAAGAAGACGCAGAGGATCGCCATGATACCGATGGCGAAGCCGACGTCGCGCGAACTCTTGCGCTCGACAGGTTTCGAGCCGAGTGCAAATGCGTTCGCCGCGGCCGCCATTCCACATCCTCGCTGATCGCCGCCATCGTGGCGCGCGAAGCTTGCGTGGACGTGGTCAGGCGAACGGCCGGATCACAGCGGCCGGTTACGACTCGGTCGGGGCCGGGGCCGGCGCGGGCTTCTCTTCGGTGCGTCGCGCCTGCCAGGCGCCGCTTCTTTGGTGGCTCGGCTTTTTGCTGACGACGAGGGTCGATATAGCCTGCGCACCAGGGCCGGTCAGAACATAGGTGCCGTTGAGACCAGGCGAGATCAATCCCGCCGCGCTCATCGTCTTCATTGTCGCTTCCGAGGTCTCGCGACCACCCAGCTCACTGTCCATGATACCGAGCGAGAAGGTCTGACCTTCCTGGACGCAATTCATGAACTTGCAGCGCCGAAGAACAAGGTCTGTATTTTCCGAGTTTTTCATTCGCCGCTTCCATGAAGACGCTGTCGGACGATTTATATCGTGACAGCCGCTGTTCATTCCATATGGCGCCGGCGCAGGATCGGGGCAAGTCAATATCTCGGGCGCTCAAAATATTTCGTGGCGAAAATTTGGAAAAAGCAATCCGTCGAGCGCACGAAAACATGCGTTGGACATTTTTGACGGGTGCCCCATATGTCGGGATGGCGATCTCGTCTTGGAGTCGCCGATCTGAAGATTGGAAGTTCGATGGCTACCGGCACTGTAAAATGGTTCAACGGCGACAAGGGATACGGCTTCATCCAGCCGGATGGCGGCGGGAAGGATGTGTTCGTGCACATCTCGGCTGTCGAGCAGGCGGGCATGCGCGGGCTCAACGAAGGCCAGAAGCTCGACTACGAAGTGAAGCCGGATCGCGGCAAGGAATCTGCGGTCAATCTTCGCGCCGTTTGAGCTAGCTGAAGAGCCCGGCCGCGCCGAGCGCGCGGCCGAGGTCCATTACCAGACGACGAGACGACAATCGCTCGCGGCATGCGGCCACGCGGACGTGCCCATCCAAGCCGCAGCGAGGTGACGCATGAGAGTCAGGTCCGCTACCGCCACGCCTTTCGACGAGGGCAAAAGGTCGGTCAAGCTTGGCCTTCGGTCCGCAAATCCTCACCCCGAGGGCTCCGTCGAAAATCGAAATTTCGAGCTCGGCCGCCAGTTCGGCCTGCGCCATCTTGCGGCCGGCGATCGGTTCCGCATGACCGGCCCCGCTGCGTGAGCCAGCGGCGCTGCTGACGGAAGATCTCCAGCGTCCACGGCTGAGATCAAGCACAACCGCATCATGAAAGCCGCCGATGCCCGCGCGTTTCGGTGGAGCGCGCTCGGCTTCTGATTTAGCCCTTGATCTAGCCTTCGGCAAAGCGGCTGCCGAGGCCGCGCCGGGATCGTGACAGCGCATTTTAGCCGGCTGTCGGTTTGTCTAGAGTCACCTCTGCCGCCGCGTCGCATTCAGCTTCGCCGATAGTTGATCCGCCTGCCCTTGCTATTGACGAAACTCGAAGACAATCTGCCGCACGGCGGAAGCTGCGGCCGACGCTTTGTTCGGAAGGAACTAAGCCATGGGCATCCTCGACTTCGCAGAAAAAGCAGCCGGCGCCCTCGCCGCGGAAAAAGCAGTTGAAGCCACCGATTCGAACGCGGGCCTCTTCGAGAAGGCCGCTGCTGCCGTTGCCGGCTACGAAGGCGTTGCGGCCGTAAAAGAGCACTTCGCCAAGCCGGCCGAGCCCGCTCCCGAAGCCGCTGCTGCGACGGACGACGAGACCCCGGCCCCGGACGATTCGTCGAACCCGTAGGGCTCTGCAGATTTATCTGCAGGACGAAGCAAGCTACCCATTGCGGAAGGACAGCGCGGTTTGCCGCGCTGTTTTGCTTTGTGACGCGGGTGCCGTGAATTTTTGTTAGCGCGTTCACGGTGTTTTATTCGACCCACAGCCCGTGTCGCTTGTGCCAGTCCTCGATGCTCTCCTCCGGATAGCCGGTGAACACGAGATCGTCCGGGCCGATCTGCGGCTCGACCCAGTCGGGCTTGTCGGCGAGCAGGAGATGCGTCGTCGCTGGTGCTTGCGGCAGGGGCGTGTCGATCACCGAGGCGAGCGGGTGCAGCAGCTCCGGCCATCTCTTGTCGTACAACCACAAGGGCGTCCCACAGCGCGTGCAGAAGCTGCGCTCGGCCGGGCTGCGTTCGCCGTCGATCTCGGCGTGGAAGCTGCCGATCGCGCTGCGGTCCTTCACCTTCAGCGTACTTGAATCCGCAGAAAGGTTGATCGCGTAGCCCCCCGACCCCGCGGTCTTGCGGCAGATCGAGCAATAGCAGCGCTGGTAGGGGACCGGCGCGTGGGTCTGCACGGAAAAGACCACCGCGCCGCAGCGGCACGAGCCATCGAGATGCATCATGATGTGCCTCCTTCGCCCGAAAGCTAATGCCGCGCGAGCCGACGCTCCAGCCGCTGCTGCACGAGGTCCGAGATCATCACCGCGGCGAGCGAGATCGCGATCGAGACGAGGGTGAGGCGTAGCGCGCCCGCGTCGCCGTTTGGATCCTGCACGTCGGTGTAGATCGCCGCGGCGATCGTCTGTGTCTCGCCGGGAATGTTGGCGACGAACGTGATTGTCGCGCCGAACTCGCCGAGCGCCCGCGCGAACGCGAGAATCGAGCCGACGAGGAGGCCCGGCACCGCGAGCGGCAGCGAGACGAGGAGGAAGCGCCAGGCCGGATTCGCGCCGAGGCTCCCGGCCGCCGTCTCGAGCCGCGGATCGATCGCCTCGAAGGACAGCCGCATCGCGCGCACCATCAAGGGAAAGCCCATCACCGCGCAGGCCAAAGCCGCGCCCGTCCAGCGGAAGACGAGGACGATGCCGACGTCTGCGAGCGCCTGCCCGAAGATGCCGCGGCGACCGAAGGCGACGAGCAGGAGATAGCCGGTGACCACCGGCGGCAGCACGAGCGGCAGGTGGACCAGGCCATTGACGAGCGTCTTGCCGGGAAAGCGCCAGCGCGCCAGTGCGTAGGCGACCGCGATGCCGAACGGCAGGCTCGCCAGCGTTGCGACAATGGCGATGCGCAGCGACAGCTCGATCGCCGTCAGGTCCTCGGCGGTCAGCCCGAGCATGCAGCCTCCGTTAGTGGGCCAGCATCGTAAAGCCTTGGCCCTCGAGAATCGTCACGGCCTCGGGCGCGCGGAGAAAAGCCTCGAGCGCCGCGGCGTCCGACCTCTTCGACTCCTTGATCACTGCGACGGGATAGATGATCGGCGCGTGCGAATCTTCGGGGAAGGTGCCGACCACCTTCACCTTCGGCTCCGCCTTGGCATCGGTCGCGTAGACGATGCCGTATTTGGCCTCGCCTCGCGCGACGAGGAGCAGCGCCGCGCGCACGTTGTCCGCCTGCGCGAGCTTCGGCTCCACCGCCGGCCAGATGCCGAGCTTGGTCAGCGCCTCCTTGCCGTAGATTCCGGCAGGGCAGGAACTCACCGTGCAGACCGCGAGCTTGCCGTCGCCGAGCGCGCCGGCGAGATCGAAGCCCTTCTCGATCTTCATCGGCACCGAGGCGACGGAGGGCGCGACCAGCACAAGCGCATTGCCGAGCAGGTTTACGCGCGTCTCCGGCTCGATGGCGCCGTCCTTTATCAGAACGTCCATCCATTTCTGGTCGGCGGAGATGAAGAGGTCGGCCGGCGCGCCGGCCTCGATCTGCTTCGCCAGCGTGCCCGACGAGCCATAGGAGATGACGACCGTCTTTCCGGTCTTCGCCTTCCACGCGGTGGCGATCGCGTCGAGCGCGGTCTTCATGCTGGCCGCCGCGAAGACGGTGGGGCCGGCGGCATCGGCACGGGCCTGGAGAGGCACGGCGAGCGTGGCCGCGAGCAACGAGAGGCGGAGGCCGAGCTTGATCATCATGTCGATCCCTTGGTGAGCGCGCGGGCTATGCGCCGACGCATACAACGGATCGGCTCCTGGTCAATCGACTTGCGGTCGATCGCTCAGCCGCGCATCTCCTGCCGGCGCATCGGCATCGCGTCGATGATCGTGAAGATGCTCTTGGGGTCGACGGGATCGCGCCAGACCTTCTTGACCCCGCCGTCCTTGCCGACGAGCACCACCGCGAAGCCGCGTTCGGAGACGCCGAGCGATTTGCGCAGCCGGCTGCCGGGCTGGGCTTCGGTCAGCACCTTGATGTTGCGATCGTCGAGTGCCGGTCGCGTGTGATCCAGCGCGGAGATCTGTCTGGCGACGCGCGGGTCGTCGCGCGAGTCGGACAGGATCACCACGGGTCGTGACGAGCCCTGCAGAGCCTTGAGCTTGTCGACCGGGGACGCCTGCGCGGCGGTGACGCCACCGATGCCGAGCGCGAGAGCAAGATAGACGGAAGACTTCGGCATCGCTTCACTCCTCGTTGGACGCAAAACGAGGAGGTCGGGCGCGTGTTCCGTTACGTTTGCGACAGCTACGCGCCGAGGCGCTGCTGGCCGCCCTTGGCCACCGGGTTGTCGGGGTCGAGGCTCAGCGCGCGCTGGTAGTTCTCGGCCGCCTTGGCGCGGTTGCCTTCCTTCTCGTAGGCGAGGCCGAGGCCTGCCCAGGCGCTGCCGTTCTTGTTGTTGACGTTGAGCGCGGCGTTGAAGTCGCCGATCGCCTTGTCCGGCTTGCCTTGCGCAAGGAAGCTCTCGCCGCGCGCCTGGTAGGGCGCGCCGTTGAAGGGATCGCGATCGATCGCGTTGTCGAAGTCGGTGATCGCCGCGACCTGGTTGCCCTCGCGCTGGTAGATCAGCCCGCGCGCGTGAAAGGCCTGCGCGCTCTCGGGGTTCAGCTTGATCGCGGTGTCGAGGTCGTTCTTGGCCTGGTCGAGCTGGCCCTGCACGCGCTCGAGGTTGGCGCGGCCGAGATAGGCCGGCATGTGGCTCGCGTTCGCGGTGATGGCGCGGTTGAAGTCGGCCATCGCCTCTTCGTTGCGGCCGATGGAGCGGTAGGCGAGCGCGCGGTCGGTCAGAGCGGCGGCGCTGTTCGGGTTGATCTGGGTCGCCTTCGAGAAATCCGAGATCGCGTTGTCGTACTGGCCGATCTTGGCGTAGGCGACGCCGCGCGTCGTCAGCGCTTCGGCGCTATTCGGGTTGCGGTCGACGACATCCGAGAGCGACGAGATGTTGGCCGACGCCGCCTCGGGCGATTCCTTGGCGATCTCGGCGACGCCGTTACCCGGCAGGCCGGCGACGCCGGGGCCCGAGGAGCCGCAGCCGGCGAGCGAAAAGCCGCCAGCGACGAGAGCGCAGCAGGCCAGGGTGCGCAAAAGGGAAATGCGCACGACCGCAGGCCCGCTGGTCATGATGGATTTCGATGCGGTCATGCGTCCCTCTCGGCCGCGTCGGCTCAACGGTACGCGTTTTATGCGTCGACCAATCCGGCGAGAATTGGACATGGGCGCGGCGGCTCTCAACAGAGCTGGTACCGCGCCATGGTTATCAAATGGTGAAGACGCGAAAAGGGCGAGCGGTAGCGGCGCTCAGCGGGCGCCCGGGACCGGCTTCGGCTTCATCGGCAGCAGGCCCTCGCGCTGCATCTTCTTGCGGGCGAGCTTGCGGGCGCGGCGGACGGCCTCGGCCTTTTCGCGGGCGCGCTTCTCCGAGGGCTTCTCATAGTGACCGCGCAGCTTCATCTCGCGGAAAATCCCCTCGCGCTGCATCTTCTTCTTGAGCGCCTTCAGGGCCTGGTCGACATTGTTGTCACGGACGAGAACTTGCACGCATCGATCCTTGTCGCGGCCGAGCTTGGCCGGTGTGAAATGGGAATAGGCCGCCCGGCGCGCGATTCGCGCACCTGCAGCCGATGGATGCGGCGTAGCAGAGGCCGGGTGCGGTGTCCAGATCGCAGGCTGCCTCGAACGGCACGGCGTCGAGCCCTGCGACCGCTTTGACTCGAAACGGCGATCCAGCCAAAGTTTTTCGTGACGATAAGCCACGGCGGGCGCGTGCATGGCAGGATTGACGATGGCCGATCTGCTGCTCGCGGGCCTGCGAGGGCGCCCCCCGGTTCTAGAGGAGCCGCGCCCCGAGAACCCGCTCTTCGACCGCGCCTTCTATGCCGAGAACAATCCTTACGTCGTCAAGGGGGGCATCGATCTCTACGTTCACTACAGTTATTTCGGCTGCCGCAACGGTTACGATCCAAATCCGTATTTCAAGAGCGCCTAGTGTGCTGTCCCGCAAGTCCCTTTACATAGTTGGATGATGAAGCGATGATTCGCCAGGAGGGCGGATCATGGCGCGCATAGGTCGACCGCAAGAGCAGCTTCTCATGCTTAGCGACATCGAGCGCGAAGAGCTCGATCGACTTGGGCGATCGCAGTCGGCCTCGCACAGCCTCGTGCGGCGGGCGCAGATCATCCTCGCATCCGCAGCGGGCGAGGCCAACACGTCGATCGCGAGCCGTCTCGGCGTGTCGAACCCGACGATCTGCCACTGGCGCAAGATCTGGTTCGAGAAGGGACTGACCGGCCTCTACGGCGAAGCCAGGTCCGGGCGACCGAGGACCCACGACGAGGAGCGCATCGCGAGCCTCCTGCGCACGGTGCTCGAGAGCAAGCCGGTCGGCGCGACACACTGGACCGTGCGGTCTGCAGCGGCGGCGAGCGGGCTTTCCAAGAGCACGGTCGCGCGCATGCTTGCGCTGTTCAACGTCCGGCCGCACCGCTCCAAGACCTTCCGGCTCTCGAGCGATCCGCTGTTCGTCGACAAGGTGCGCGATATCGTCGGGCTCTATCTCAATCCGCCCGACCACGCGCTCGTGTTGTGCGTCGACGAGAAGACGCAGGTCCAGGCGCTCGAACGACGGCAGCCGATGCTGCCGCTCGGTCTCGGCTACATCGAAGGTGTCACCCACGACTACGTCCGGCACGGGACGACGACATTGTTCGCCGCGCTCGACATCGCCAACGGCCAGGTGATGACGCAGTGCCGGGCGCGTCACCGACACCAGGAGTTCCTGGGCTTCCTGAAGCACATCGAGGCCAACGTGCCGAGCGACCTTGACCTCCACCTCGTCGTCGACAACTACGCGGCTCACAAGCATCCAAAGGTCCGCGCATGGCTGGCCGAGCGACCTCGTTTCACCCTGCATTTTACGCCGACCTACGCATCATGGATGAATCAGGTCGAACGCTGGTTCGCGCTGATCACGCAGCGCCAGATCCGGCGCGGCTCCTTCGTCAGCGCCAAGGATCTGGTGGCCAAGATCGAGGCGTTCGTCGCTGCCTACAACGTCAAGGCGAGGCCGTTCCAGTGGACAGCAACCAGTGACGCAATCTTCGCCAAGCTTGAGCGCCTATGTAAAGCTATTAACGGGACAGCACACTAGTATCTCGCGCAATATCCCGATGTGGCGACCGGGGCCAATCCGCTCGACCACTACCTCGATCGCGGCGTCCTCGAGGGGCGCGACCCGGGTCAGGCCTTCGGCACCTGGCTCTACCTGCTGCTCTATCCGGATGTCCGCGCGTCGGGGATGAACCCGCTGCAACACTTCCTGCTCTGCGGCAAAGCCGAAGGCCGGCTGGCGCCGCCAGCCTGCCTCGTGTCGTCACTCGCCACGATGAGGTCTCCCAAGGCGGCGGACGACGTCCCGCAATCGGCCGATGCCGAGGCGACGATCGCCCTTCTGCGGCAGTGGACCGACAAGCTCCTGGACGCGAACCGACGCTGCCGCGAGCGTGATCAGCCCGAGCGGCGGTGCGGGATAGCGCGCGCCAACGAGCTCGCAGGTCTCCTTGAAGCTCCAGAAGGTGTGCGGATTGAAGGTCGGGAAAACCAGAAGAACTTTCGGCGGCCTGACTGCCGCGGGCCCTCTGGAAACGTGTTCCGTCAACTGCATAGAACACTCTCGCGTGAGTCAATGCCGCAACAAGAACTTCGAATGTAGGCGAAAGAGCGGTTTTTGTCGTGTCGTGCGCCCGCACGCAGCTGCGACAAATACGCTACTTTGGTCTAAGGACGGCACTTTACGTTGGTTACTCACCGCCGCGCTCAAAAGACCGCATGGTCGCCACGCTCGACTGAGGCGGTCCCCGCGAGGACGCGGGCGTAGAAGTTTTGCAGTGTCTCGCTGCCGGTCGAGGGGGTGGCGGCCGCGTCGTAACGGCCGGTCAACGGATCGAGGACGAGCATCGATTCCGTTGCGTAATACCGGCCGATCCGTGCGAGCTCGGCCTTGTCGGCGAGGCGCGGCCAGACTCGGCCAAGCGCCGACAGCCCGAGGATGATCGCATCGAGCATCGCCACCGGCACGTGCTTGAACCGCGGCGCGCGGCCGAGCAGCGCGAACAGCATCTCGCCCTGTTGGCGCGGCGTGATCGCGTTGCCGGGGCCGCCGATCGGCAGGATGCGATCGTGCCGGCTCTCGTCGTCAAGACAGTCGGCGATGTAGCGGCCGAGATCGTCGTC
Source organism: Beijerinckiaceae bacterium (assembly GCA_965277735.1). Lineage (GTDB taxonomy): Bacteria > Pseudomonadota > Alphaproteobacteria > Rhizobiales > Beijerinckiaceae > RH-AL1. The sequence continues at coordinate 230,050 of CBDIDO010000001.1, read as the reverse complement.
GCTGATCGGCTTGCAGGCGGTCAGCGTGCCGTCGCCGAAGACGAGGAACGGCTTGCCGCGCCGGACCCGTTCGATCTGACCCGCAAGCGACTTGAAATAGGCCGTCGGCCGGACGATCGAATAGGTCAGGCCCGATGCCATCAGCTCGCACTCGAAGGCGAGCTTGGCGTGCTGGAAGGCCAGGCGGGGGGTCTGCACGCAGATCGCCGAGAGCAGCACCATGTGCCGGACGCCCGCCGCCTTCGCCAGGGTGAGCGCTTTCACATGCGCCGCGTGGTCGACCGCCCAGGCGTCGCGCGGGTCGCCGGTCCGCGAGGCGAGGCAGGACACGAGGACGTCGAACCGCTCGCCCGCGAACCCGTCCCGTGCCAGCGAGCATGCATCGGTCGCCTCGCCGAGCCGGGCCGTCGCGCCGCCGATGGGCGCGGTGCCGGCCCCGGGCCGGACGAGGCACACCACGTCGTGGCCAAGCGCGACCAGGGCGCGCGCCGTCGCCCGGCCGATCGTGCCGGTGGCCCCGAGCAGCAGGACACGTCGGGTTTGGACGGGCGGGGACATCATCACAGACGGCTTCACGGGCCGGGACCGGTGAGCCGGAGCGCCCTGTCGAAATAACGACATAAAGACTTGTACATATCCTTATTGCCTTGCCGCGCGCCCTTTGGTACGAGCCCGGCACCTTTTCACGGGACACCCCTCATGACCCATGCCGCCCAAGATTACATCGTCACCGACATCAAGCTTGCGCCCTGGGGTCGCAAGGAACTCGACATCGCCGAGACCGAGATGCCGGGGCTGATGGCGACGCGGGAGGAGTACGGGGCGTCGCAGCCGCTCAAGGGCGCGCGCATCGCCGGCTCGCTGCACATGACGATCCAGACGGGCGTGCTGATCGAGACGCTGAAGGCGCTCGGCGCCGACGTGCGCTGGGCCTCGTGCAACATCTACTCGACGCAGGACCATGCGGCCGCCGCGATCGCCGCTGCCGGCACCCCGGTCTTCGCGATCAAGGGCGAGAGCCTGGTCGACTATTGGGAATACACCCACAAGATCTTCGAGTGGGCCGACGGCGGCACGCCGAACATGGTGCTCGACGACGGTGGCGACGCCACCATGCTGATCCACCTCGGCATGCGCGCCGAGCAGGGCGACGTCGCCTTCCTCGACAAGGCCGAGAACGAGGAAGAGGAGGTCCTCTTCACCGCCATCAAGGGCCGGCTGAAGACGCATCCGGGCTGGTACTCGAAGAACGGCAACGCCATCAAGGGCGTCTCCGAGGAGACGACCACCGGCGTGCACCGTCTCTACCTGATGGCCAAGGAGGGCAAGCTCCTGTGGCCGGCGATCAACGTCAACGACTCGGTGACGAAGTCGAAGTTCGACAACCTCTATGGCTGCCGTGAATCGCTGGTCGACGGCATTCGCCGCGGCACCGACGTCATGATGTCGGGCAAGGTGGCGATGATCGCCGGCTTCGGCGACGTCGGCAAAGGCTCGGCCGCCTCGCTGCGCAACGCCGGCTGCCGCGTCCTCGTCTCCGAGATCGACCCGATCTGCGCGCTGCAGGCGGCGATGGAAGGCTACGAGGTCACGACGATGGAGGACGCCGCGCGGCGCGCGGACATCTTCGTCACCGCGACCGGCAATGTCGACGTCATCACCGTCGATCACGTGCGCCAGATGAAGGACCGCGCCATCGTCTGCAACATCGGCCACTTCGATTCCGAGATTCAGGTCGGTGCGCTGAAGAACTTCAAGTGGTCGAACATCAAGCCGCAGGTCGACGAGATCGAGCTGCCGTCGGGCAAGCGGGTCATCCTGCTGTCGGAAGGCCGCCTCGTGAACCTCGGCAACGCGACCGGCCACCCGTCCTTCGTGATGTCGGCGTCCTTCACCAACCAGACGCTGGCGCAGATCGAGCTGTGGACCAAGCAGGGTGAGTACGACAAGCAGGTCTACGTGCTGCCGAAGGCGCTCGACGAGAAGGTCGCGGCGCTGCACCTCGACAAGGTCGGCGCCAAGCTGACCAAGCTCTCCGACAAGCAGGCCAAGTACCTCGGCCTGCCGGCGCAGGGCCCGTTCAAGACCAACGAATACCGCTACTGAGCGACAGGCCAATCGTCTTCGATCAAGCGCCGCGTTCCCATTTGGGACGCGGCGTTTTCTTTGGAAAGATGGTCCCAGTCGGTGAATCCAAGCGACTTCGCGTCTTGTCGCTGGTGCAAGGCGTGGCATAGGGGGCGATGGCCGCAACTTGAGCGTCCGCATGGACGGGGGTCTCGTTGCGATATTTTCTCGATGCCGAGTTCAATGGCTTCGGCGGCCAACTGATCTCGCTGGCCCTGGTCCCCGAGGACAAGAATGCCGCGCCGTTCTATGTCGCGCTGCCGTGCGCCGATCCCGAGCCCTGGGCGGCCGAGCACGTCATGCCGGTGCTGCGCACCGAGCCGATCGAGCGGGTGGAGGCCACGCGGAAGCTCGCCGAATACCTTCGCTCCGACGACGAGCCCTTCGTCGTCGCCGATTGGCCCGAGGATGTCGCCCATCTCGCACTGTTGATGGTCACCGGTCCCGGCTCGCGCCTCGCGACGCCGACGCTCGTCTTCGAGCTGCACGACCTGCCGCTGTTCGACGCGCAGATGACGAGCGAGGTCCCGCACAACGCCTGCTACGACGCCATGGCGTTACGGGACTATGTCTTGAGGACGGACCACTAGCTTTTCGGGACGACGCCGCGGCGCGGTTCAGCGCGCCTTTGGCGACAGCGAGATGCGGCCGGCGATGCTGGGGCCGGCCTCGTTGGCGAGGGCCGTCTTGGCGATGACGCGACGGCTCGCCTTGCGCTCGACGACGACGGTGCGGGCGCCCTCGCGCGACTGCGCGGAGACCAGCCGGGTCGCGCGGCGATCGGGCGAAAGGCGCTGCATCTCGGCCTTCACGTCGGCGACGTCGGCGCCCATCAGGTCCGCGGCGATCTGGATCTGGCCCGCGAAATCGTCGGTCAGCCCCTGTGCAGCCGCGATCGCCTCCGCCAGCGTCGGCGGATCGTGGCGCACGCGGCGCGAGCCATACTTGGTCATCCAGGTGTCGGACATGAGGACCAGTTCCCTCTCGATCGCTTGAGAATAGGGGGCATCATGCTGCGCCGCAATATAGACTTGCGCTCCATTCCCTCGCGCCAGCCATGCGGTGCACGCGAGCCTCGGTCGCGAAGGCTCAGTCGATAAGGCAGGTGCGGGCGAATTCCTGGAAGGCGCGGGCGCGATGCGACAGGGCGCGCGAGCCGTCGGCGGGAATGCCATGCTTCTCTTCCGCAGGCATCTCGCCGAACGTCCGCGTGTGTCCGTCCGGCCGGAACACCGGATCGTAGCCGAAGCCGAGCGTGCCGCGCGGCGGGAAGACGAGCTCGCCGTCCACGCGGCCCTGCACCGTGATCGTTGTCGTCCCCGGGCGTGCCAACGTCAGCGTGGAGATGAAATGCGCGCGATGCGGGCCGGGGAAGCCGGACAGCGCGTCCTCGAGCCGCGCCATCGCCGCCGGAAACGAGCCGGCGTCTTTCGCCCAGCGCGCCGAATAGATCCCCGGCGCGTCGGCGAGCGCGGTGACGCACAGCCCCGAATCGTCGGCGAAGGCCGGCAGGCCGGTCGCCGCCATGGCGGCCTCGGCCTTGATTACTGCGTTGCCGGCGAAGGTCGTGGCCGTCTCCTCGGGCTCGCCGAGCCCCAGCTCGGCGGCCGACACGGCCTCGATCGCGTAGGGCGCAAGCAGCTCCGCCATCTCGCGCAGCTTGCCCGCGTTGTGGGTCGCGATGACCAACCGGCCGCTTATGAGTTTCATCGGGTCTCGCTCATGCCTTGGTGAAGCCGGCCCAGGTCGCGAACAGAGTCGGCCAGGCGCGATCCTCGGTGCCGACGCTTCCGATGTTGAAGCCGTGCCCGCCGGAGCGGAACGCGTGCAGCTCGACCGGCACGTGCACTTTCCGCAGCGCGGCGAACATCAGCAGGCTGTTCTCGACCGGCGCGATCGGGTCGTCGGTCGCCTGCGCGAGGAACGTCGTCGGCGCGTCGTCAGTGACCTGCTGATCGACCGACATATCCATGCTCTCCTTGAGCGTGGGGTTCGGCCCGAGCAGGGTCAGCGTCGAGATCTTGGTGCGGTTCGGCGGCATCATGGTGAGAACGGGGTAGATCAGCCCGGCGAAGTCCGGCCGCGCCGAGACACCGTCGACAGCGTCGACGGGATCGTAGAGCTGCGCGTCCGGCTTCACCGAGGTCATGCCCGCGCAATGGCCGCCGGCGGAATAGCCGACGATGCCGATCTGCGATTCGTCGAGGCCGAATTCGTCGGCGCGCGAGCGGATGATCCGCATCGCGCGCTGCGCGTCCTGGAACGGCGCGCTGCGCGGCCAGCCGCCGTTGGGCAGACGGTAGTACAGGATGAAGCTCGTCACCCCGTGGGCGCCGAGCCAGTCCGCTGTCGGCCGGCTCTCGGACGCGATGCCGATGCGGCGGTAGCCGCCGCCGCCGAGGATCAGCACCGCGGCGCCGTTCGGCTTGGTGCTCGGGCGCTGCATCACCATGCGCGGCTTGATGACGTTGGTGACCGCACCACCCGGCGTCACCTGCTCGAAGCCGTTGGGTCCCGGTCCGCCGGGCGGCTTGCGCGGCCACAGCTCGATCGTCGTGAGGTCGGCCGGCGGCAGGCCCGGGATCGGCGCGGGCGCGGCCACCGGCGGTTCGGCGCGCGCCTTGCCGGCCAGCGACGCCAGGGCGGCGGCGCCGAGAATCCAATCGCGTCGGTCGAGGGACAAGGCGGTCTCCGGAGCGCTCGCGCCGGTGTGTGCCAAGGATTTGCGCGCAAACCAAGTCTTAAAGCCTGCAGGACGGGCGCTTTAGGCCGTCAGCGCCGGCGTGACAGGAAGCGCGCGAACGCGTCGAGCGTCTCCTCGCTGACGTGGTGCTCGAGCCCCTCCGTGTCGCGCCGCGCGGTTTCCGGCGTGACGCCGAGCGCGAGCAGGAACTGCTCGACGAGACGATGCCGCTCGCGCGAGCGCCAGCGCCAGCGCCTGCCCAGACGCGGTGAGGAACGCCCCGCGATACGGCTTCTGCGCGACGAGCCCGTCCTCGGCGAGCCGCTTCAGCATCTTGGCGACGGTCGGCTGCGCAACGCCGAGCCGGGCCGCGATGTCGACTTGCCGCGCCTCGCCGCCGTCCTCGATGAGGTCGGCGATCAGCTCGACATAATCCTCGGCGATCTCGGTGCGCCGCGCGCCCTGGTTCTCCTGATGCGCCGGCGCGACATCATGGGCGATCTCGTCAACCGCCCGCTCACCCATGCCGCAGCGATCGGCGGCACGATACTTATTTCCTGCTTGAATCTGGTTCTGATTTTGCAAGTATTCGACGTGGCGATCCCCGGTCTGCCCGCGGTCTGAACCGGAATCGTCATTTCCCTGAGCTTCGCGTTCCCCCGCGACGGAGTTCGATCATGTCGAGATTGTTGTTTCTATTCGCATTCATGGCGTGGCCCGTCGTCTCCTCGACCGACCACGGGGCGCGTGACCCGCTCACCTCATCGCACGAGCGCGCCTTCGCCGATGCCCAGCGGCTGAGTCCGCTGGTCGAGAAACGCTTCACCCTCGCCGCCGCGGTCACGCGCTGCGACATGTCCGACAACCACTACGCCTTCGATGTCGCGCTCGACAAATTCCAAAAGAGCGAGCGTTTCATCCTGCAGAAGGCGGCCGAATCCGGCGCCGCCAGCGGGGCCGAGGCGGCGGCCGATTCGTCCTGCCCCGCCGCGGTCGATCGGCTGCGAAGCGCCGACAACGATCTCCTCGCCAAGGCGGAGCTGCTGCCCTCTCGCTGAGGGCGCTTTAGCCGTATCCGCCTGGCCGTCTTGACGATGCAGAGACCGCTGTGTCTCTAGTCGCACATGGCCATGACGAGCATAACCTCCGGCGGCGCAGCGCACCGCTGGAGCCTGCCCAATCTCCTGACCTACGGCCGGATCGTCGCCGTGCCGCTCGTCGTCGCGTGCATGTACTGGCCGCAGGTCGACGCGATGCGCTGGACGGCGTTCGGTCTCTATGCCGCCGCGGCGGTGACCGACTTCTTCGACGGCTATCTGGCGCGCGCCTGGTCGCAGCAATCGGCGCTCGGCCGCATGCTCGATCCGATCGCCGACAAGCTGCTCGTCGCCGCCGTTCTGTTCATGCTGGTCAGCGACCATACGATCGCCGGCATCACCGTCATCGCCGCGATCATCATCCTGTGCCGGGAGCTGCTGGTCTCGGGCCTGCGCGAGTTCCTGGCCGGCCTCGAAGTGTCGATCCCTGTCAGCGCCGTCGCCAAGTGGAAGACGACCGCGCAGTTGCTCGCGCTCGGCTTCCTCATCTGCGGGCCCGCGGGCGACAAGGTGCTGCCGCACAACACCGGGATCGGCATTACGCTTTTGTGGATCGCCGCCCTGCTCACCATCTATACGGGATGGGATTATCTGACCGCCGGGATCCGCAACATCCTGGCCATGGAAGCGTGAAGGCCGTCTACTTCGCCTGGGTGCGCGAGCGCATCGGCAAGAGCGAAGAGATTCTCGTCCCGCCGGCGCATGTGGCGACCGTCGCCGACCTCATTGCCTGGCTGAAGGCGCGCGGCGAGGGCTACGACATCGCCTTCGCCGAGCCGGCCACGATCCGCGCCGCGATCGACCGCGGCCACGTCAAGCACGATGCGACGATCGCCGGCGCGCGCGAGATCGCCTTCTTCCCGCCGATGACGGGGGGCTGATGTCGCCGCCCCTCACGCAGGTTCGCGTGCAGGCGGACGCGTTCCGCGTCGAGGACGAGATCGCCGCGCTTGCCGCCGGGCGCACCGACATCGGCGCGATCGTCACCTTCTCCGGGCTCTGCCGCGACGAGGCGGGCACGCTCGCCGCGCTCGAGATCGAGCATTATCCCGGCATGGCCGAAGCCGAGATCGCACGCGTCGTGGCGCAGGCCGAAGCGCGCTGGCCGCTCGCCGGCGTGCGCGTGATCCATCGGCACGGCCGGATCGCGCCGGGCGAGCCGATCGTCCTGGTGGTCGCGGCGAGCCGCCACCGCGTCGCTGCCTTCGAGGCGGCGAGCTTCCTGATGGATTACCTGAAGGCGTTCGCCCCCTTCTGGAAGAAGGAACATCGGGTCGACGGCACCAGCGGCGACTGGGTCGCCGCCAAGGGCAGCGACGACGAGGCCGCCGCCCGCTGGGGGTGAATTCACTCCTCGTCGGCGTCCGTCGGCCCACCCGCGGCTCCCGCGCGCGGGGGCGCGGCGGGGGCACCTGCCGCGGCGCCACCCTGCGGCCCGATCCCCCAGGAGCGATCCTGGCCGGCGCCGCCTTGGCCCAGCTGTCCTTGGCCGCCCTGTTGCTGACCTTGGCCTCGGCTTTGATTTGGGCCCTTTTGCCCTGCTTCCGACGACCCAGCGGTATCCTGCGGCAGATCGAGCGCGCGGCTCATGACCTTCGGCAGCCGCACATCCTGCAGCAGCCCCGGCAACCGGCTCTTCTGATCGGCCGTCAGGGTCGCGACCAACGGCTTGGTCGCATCGGCAAGCTTGCCGATCGCCGCGCCCATCGCCGCCATGTGGTCGCCCTGCAGCTTTAGGCCGTCGACCTGGCTCGCCGCATTGGCCATCGTCTGGCGGAAGCGGAACCCGCGCGCCGTGTCGACGGTGTGGATCGCGTCGGCGACGGGCGGCCACAGCGCTTCCTGCGCCGGGGTGAGTTGAAGACCAGCGCGCAGCGTCTGGATATCCTGGTCGACGCGCGCCGCCCGCCGCGCCATGCGGCGCGAGATCATGTCGGAGTTCAGCGGCGTGACCGTCAGGGGCGCGGCTGCCGGAGCTTGCGGCGACGCCGGGGCCTGCGCCGGTACAGGCGTTGGCGGGGCGGCGGATTCGGCGCCGGCCGGCAAGGCGAGCAACCCGGCGAGCACCGCACCGAGCATCAGACTGACCAACCGCATCGCATCGTCTCCGACTTCATCGCCTAACCACGTCGGGCCGGCGTGTTTCCATGAAACGTGCGCGAGACCCCGCGCCCTATGCGATACCGGACACCGCCGCGAGGAGCCGGGCGATATCCTGCGGCCGCGACAGCCGATGGTCGCCGTCCTTGATCAGGGTGACCACCACCGGGTCCTCGGCGAGGTGCTCGGTCAGCACCATCGCGTGGCGCCAGGGCACGTCGGGGTCGCGCATGCCCTGCAGGATGTGGACGGGCGCGTGCGAGCGGATCGCGCCGCCGAGCATCAGGTGGCGGCGTCCATCCTCGATCAGCGCGCGGGTGATCGGCACCGGCTCGGGCGAATAATCGGACGGGCTGAGATAGACGCCGTCCGTCTCGATCGCCCGCTTCGCGGCGGCGCCGAGCGCCGGCCACATCAGCACTTCCGTGAAGTCGGTCGCTGGCGCGATGAGGACAAGCCCTGCCGGCGGGCGCCCTTCGGCGGCGAGCTGCCGCGCGGCGAGCAGCGCGAGCCAGCCGCCCATCGACGAGCCGACGAGGATCTGCGGCCCCTCGCTCTTCTGCGCGATCGCCGCCAGCGCGTCCTCGAGCCACGCCGAGATCGTGCCGTCCTCGAACCGGCCGCCCGATTCGCCGTGGCCGGAATAGTCGAAGCGCAGGATCGCGCGGCCGGCCGCCTGCGCCCATTCGTCGAGCGCGGCCGCCTTGGTCGCCAGCATGTCGGAGCGGAAGCCGCCGAGCCAGACGAGGGCCGGCCCTGCGCCCGGCCTGCGCCGGTATGCAATTTCGCGCGCCGACGGACCCGATCCGACCCGCAATCGTTCCGGATGCGTTAACCGCGATTCACTAGCCTGCGCCATGATGATGCGTCCTGCCGCCCCTGCGTGCCGCCAATCGTCGCCCTGATCTTCGCCCGCCCGGGACCGGACTCCAAATGAGCGAGGACTTCGCCTTCACGTTGAGCCGCCGCGGGACGCATGTGCTCGCAGGACGCACCGTGCTGCAGCTCGTGCCGTCGCTCGACAGCAATGAGGCCGACGGCCCGGTGATCGACGTCGCCGGCGCGCTCGCCGAATCGAATGCCCGGGCGCTCGTCGCCGCGCCGCCGGGGCCGCTGGTCAGCGAGCTGCAGGCGCGCGGCGGCGTCTGGCTCGATTTCCCGACCCGAGCCAAGAACCCGATCGCAATGGCGCTCGCCGTGCGCCGGCTGCGGGCGCTGATCGCGCGCGAAAAAATCGACGTCATCCACGCCCGCTCGCGGCCCGGCGCCTGGGTCGCGCTGGGCGCGGTGCGCCACACGCGCACGCCGCTGGTCACCAGCCTCAACCATCTCGCCTCCGGCCGCACCGTCGTGCGCCACCAGTACGATTCGGTGATGGCCAAGGGCGACCTCGTCATCGTCGGCTCGAACTACGCGGCGGCGACAGTCGCCAGCACCTATCCCGCGAGCGCCGGCCGCATCGCGGTGGTGCGGCCCGGCGTCGAGCTCAAGCCCTACGTCGCGAGCGCGATCGCGCCGTCCCGCGTGCAGGCGCTCCGCCAGGCCTGGCAGATCGCCGCCGAGGAGCGGATCATCCTGCTCGCCGCCCGGCCCAGCATCTGGAAGGGCCACAAGGTGCTGCTCGATGCGGCGCGCCTGCTGCTCGACATGGGCGCCCGCGACCTGCGGCTCGTCTTCCTCGGCGAGGGCAAGGGCGGCGCCGCCCGCGAGGTCGACCAGGCGATCAAGGCCTCCGGCCTCGGCGCCATGGTGCGCACCGTGAAGACCTGCCCCGACATGCCGGCGGCGCTGCTGGCGGCCGCCGTCGTCGTCGTGCCTTCGATCGAGCCCGAGAGCTTCGGCCGCATCTCGGTCGAAGCGCAGGCGGTCGGCACGCCGGTCGTCGTGTCCGATCTCGGCGCGGTGCCCGAGACGGTGCTGGCGCCCCCCGATGCCGCGGCGATGCGGCGGACCGGCTGGCGCGTCTCGCCGAGCGATCCGGGCCTGCTCGCCGACGCGATCGGCGAGGCCTTGGCGCTGGGCGCGAGCGGCCGCGACGCGCTGGCGCTGCGCGCGCGGAAGCAGGTCGAGGAGCGCTTCTCGATCGAGCGGATGGCGCGCGAGACGCTCGACGCCTACGCCGCACTCCTCGCGCGCAAGGCGTCGCTGGAATAGCCACCCGCAGGTTGCGCCGGAGCCACGAAAGCCGCGCCGCGACGAGAGTCGGGGCCGGCCTTTGTTGACTTTGTGGCGGCTTGACCCGATCTTTTCCGATGGTTCGGGGTCTTTGCCGCAGAATTGCCTCGGCGCGACGCCCGGATCGACCAACAGCATCAGGAGACCACCATTCGCCGTCCCATGAAAGCTCCGCCGACCCCGCAGAAGGACGGGCCGCGCACGAATAAGGACATACGAGTTCGCGAGGTTCAGCTCATCGACACCGAGGGCACGAACCGTGGCGTGACCGATACGCTCGTCGCACTGCAGATCGCCGAGGACGCCGGGCTCGATCTCGTCGAGATCGTGCCGAACGCCAACCCGCCCGTCTGCAAGATCCTCGACTACGGGAAATTCCGCTTCCTCGAGCAGAAGAAGACCGCCGAGCAGCGCCGCCGCCAGAAGACGGTGGAGATCAAGGAGATCAAGCTGCGCCCCGGCATCGACGACCACGACTATGATACCAAGATGAAGGCCGTCCGCCGCTTCTTCGAGGAGGGCGACAAGGTCAAGGTGACCCTGCGCTTCCGCGGCCGCGAGATGGCGCACCAGGACATCGGCTTCCGCCTGCTCGAGCGCGTCAGGGTCGAGACCGAGTTGCTGGCCAAGGTCGAGGCGCATCCCTCGATGGAAGGCCGCCAGATGGTGATGGTGCTGGCGCCGCGCTGACCCGCTCGCGCTGCTGAACGATAACGGGCGCAACGGTGTGATGACCTTTGCGCCCTTTTTCGTTCGGACGATCGGCCGCCAAGGTTTGGCGCCAAAGCCACGGCCGCGGCCCAACCCGCCGCACGGTTTACCGCCCGTTAAGCCAAACGCTTAAATGCGGCTTAAGCGGCGTCGTGCAGCTTTTGACGCATGGCACGTCGCGTATTGCCCCTCGCCGCCTTTGCGGTCCTTGTCCTCGCTCTCGCCGGCTGCGGCCAGAGCGGATTCGAGCAGTCGCGCCGCCCGGCGTGGCGGCAGCAGGCCGAGGAAGCCTGCATCGCGCAGGGCCTCGTCCATACCTCGCATTTCATCGCGCCGCGCGGCACGCCGATTGACGGCCCCGGCATCTGCGGGCTCACCCAGCCCTACATGGTCGGCGCGCTCTCCGAAGACCGCGTCCAGCTCGATTCCGTCGCTACGCTCGATTGCCCGATGGTCGCCGCGCTCAACACCTGGATTTCGGACGTCGTGCAGCCCGACGCGCAGACGCGCTTTGGCCAGCAGGTCGTGCAGATCGACACGATGGGCTCGTATTCGTGCCGCGCGATGAACGGCCAGGCCGGCGGCCACATCTCCGAACATGCCTTCGGCAACGCCCTCGACATCGCCGGCTTCCGCCTCGCCGACGGGCGCCGCATCACCGTGGTGCACGACTGGACGCAGGGCGACGACCAGTCCCAGGCCTTTCTGCGTGACGTGCATGCGGGCGCGTGCAGCACGTTCACCACCGTGCTCGGGCCCGGCTACAACATCTTCCACTACAACCACATCCACGTCGATCTCGCGATGCACGGCAGCGGCCGCGGCGGCCGCAAGCATTATTGCAAGCCGGTGCCGCAGGAGAGCCGCCCCGCGCCCGCGCCGGACGGCCTGCCCGAGCCCCCGACCGTCGAGGAGGACCAGGACGTCGCGTCCTCCGGCGTGCCCTCCGGCGGCCGCAGTGAGCGCGGCGTCGCGATGTCGGCGCCGCCCGCCTATTCCGGCGAAGGCCTGCCGCCGCGCCGCGCGACGGCCTACGCGAGCACGCCGCGCGGCGGCAGCTATCGCGAGGATGGCGCCTATTCGCCGGAAGGCAGCGGTGCTCCCGCCGATTGGGACGTGACGACGTCGTCGATCAAGCGCTGACCTGCCGCGCGCTCCTTCTCCCGCAAGGGAAAAGGAGATCGCTACTCCCGCCGCGCCGCCGCCCACGCCAGCGTGATCGCCGCCATCGAAACTGCGAGCAGCAGAGTCGCGGCGGCGTTGGCCTCCGGCGTCACGCCGAGCCGCAGCATCCCGTAGATATACACCGGCAGCGTGGTCGCGCCCGCCGGTGCCACCATCAGCGTGATGAGGAAATCGTCGAGCGAGACGACGAAGGCGAGCGTCGCACCGGCGATGATCGCGGGGGCAATCAACGGCAGCGTGACGCGTGAAAACACCTGCCACGAGCTCGCGTAGAGATCGCGCGCGGCATCCTCGACGTCGCGCGGCATCTCGCGCAGCCGCGCACGGATCGGCAGCAGCGCGAACGGGATGCAGAACACGATGTGCGCGAGCACCACGTTGCCGAGCCCCGCCTCGAGCCCGATCGCCTTGAAGAAGACCAGCGTCGCGATCGCCGTGACGATCTCGGGCGCGACGAGCGGCAGCGCCACGAGTCCCTCGCTCGCGGTGCGGCCGGGAAACACCCGCGCGCGCTCGAAGCCGAGCGCGGCCGGCACGGCGAGCAGCGTCGAAACCGGCGTCGCGATGCCGGCGACGATCAGGCTGTTTTCCGCCGCGCGCCGCAGATCCTCGTTGCCGATCGCCTTGACGAACCAGCGCACCGACCAGCCGCCCCAGATCAGCGCGAGCCGATTGGCGTTGAACGCGTAGATCACGAGCACGACGAGCGGCGCATAGAGGAAGATAAGCGCGGCGAGGCTGAGCAGCCGCAGCTCCGGCATCCGCCGCCAGTCGAACCTTTTCGCGCGCGCACTCACGTCGGCACCCCCTGGCGGCTGGCGCGGCGCCAGGCGCCGAGCATCATCGAGCCGAGCACCAGCGCCATCAGGATCATCGACAGCGCGGCGCCGAACGACCAGTCGCGCGCGGTCGAGAACTGCTGCTGGATCAGGCTGCCGATCATCAGATGGCGGCCGCCGCCCAGGATGTCCGGGGCGAGGAAGGCGCCGATGGTTGGGACGAACACCAGCGTCGTGCCGGCCGCGACGCCGGGACGCGCCAGCGGCCAGACGATACGCGCGAAGATCGCCCAGCGGCCGGCGTAGAGATCGTAGCCGGCCTCGACGAGGCGCGGGTCGAGCTTTTCGAGCGACGCGTAGATCGGCAGCGCCATGAACGGCAGGTTGGCGTAGACGAGCCCCATCAGGATCGCCCCATCCGAATAGAGGAAGGTGATCGGCGCGTGGGTGAGGTGCAGGGCCTGCAGCGCCTGGTTGACGAGGCCTTCGTCGCGCAGCAGCAGCACCCAGCAATAGATGCGGATGAGAAGGTTGGTCCAGAACGGGATGGTGACAAGCAGCACCATCAGCCGGCGCCGCCCCGGTGACCGCGTCGCCATGTACCAGGCGAGCGGAAGGCCGATTGCGAGGCTGACGATCGTCGTCAACGCCGCCTCGACGCCGGAGCGCGCGAAGATGCGCAAGTAGGTGGGATCGAACACGAGCGCGTCGTCGAGATCGCGATCATAGAAGAAGCGCATGTACGAGGCGGCGGTGAACGGCCGCGCGACGCCGCCATAGGGATCGGACGTGAGGAACGAGTCGTAGAGCGCGATGCCCATCGGCAGAAGGCCGAAGACGAGGACCGCGAGCAAGGCGGGAATGGCGAGGAGCGCAGTGGTGTCGCGCCGCATGCTCAGGCGTCCAGCGCGACGAGCGCGTCGCGTGGCCATCGCACCGCGACCGCATCGCGCAGCGCGAGGCCAGCCGGCAGGTCGGTGCGCAGCGCCTCGATCGTCGTGCCGTCGGCGAGCGCGATCGAGCAGGCCGTCGCCGTGCCATGGTACGAGAGTGCCGTGACGCGGCCGGGAATGCCGTCGCTACGGGGACGAGCAACCTCGACCTGTTCCGGTCGCAGCGCGACCCAGGCGGCGTCGTGGCCCGCGACGTGCCCGGCGAGAACGTTGGCGCCGAAGAAATCGGCGACGAAGCGCGAGCGCGGGCGCGTCCACACGTCCGCCGGCGCACCGATCTGCTCGATGCGGCCGTCCTGCATCGCGGCGATGACATCCGACATCGCAAGCGCCTCCTCCTGGTCGTGCGTGACGAGGAGGAAGGTGATACCGGTCTCGCGCTGCAATCGTTTGAGCTCGACCTGCATGCCGCGTCGCAGCTTGAGGTCGAGCGCCGACAGCGGCTCGTCGAGCAGCAGCAGGCGCGGCGCCGGCGCCAGCGCGCGGGCGAGCGCGACGCGCTGCTGCTGGCCACCGGAGAGCTCGGCCGGCCGGCGCACGGCGAGCGCCTCGAGCCGCACCAGCGCCAACATCTCGGCCACGCGTGTCGCTATCTCGGTGCGACTGCGGCCCTGGCGCGCGAGGCCGAAGCCGATGTTGTCGGCGACGCTCATGTGCGGGAACAGGGCGTAGGACTGGAAGACGATGTTGACCGGCCGCTTGTTCGGCGGCGCGGCGAGGATCGAGGCGCCGTCGAGCGCGATGTCGCCGCGATCGGGATGCTCGAAGCCGGCGATCATGCGCAGCAGCGTGGTCTTGCCGCAGCCCGACGGGCCGAGCAGGGTGACGAAGGCGTTGGCGGGGATGTCGAGCGAAACGTCGTCGAGCGCGGTGACGGCCGCGCCGCCGCGCCGCCCGGGAAACACCTTGGTCACGTTGCTGACGGCAACGAGCGGCGCGCCCGTGATCATTCCATATCCAAAACCTGGCGGACGATCAGCCCGAGCTGGTCGATGCCGAACGGCTTCGCCAGGAAGTGCACGCCGGGATCGAGCGTGCCGTTGTGGACGACGGCGTTGCGCGTGTAGCCGGTCGTGTAGATCACCTTGAGGTCGGGCAGGGCGCGGTCGGCGAGCTGGCGGCCCGTCATGTCGGGCATCACGATATCTGTGAAGAGCAGGGTGGGAGCGGCGCCTCGCCGAGCGGCGGAAGCGTCTCGACGCCGGCCGGGGCACGCCAAAATTCTCGCGCTGAGGAGAAGTCGATCGCGTCGGGGCTCACGTGCGGGAGTCTTAGCTACCGCACGGTGAGGCTTCAAGCGAAGTTGAGAGTCGCGTCGATTAGCCGTGGTGGAGGCGCGCGAACAGCGCGACCAGGAGGATCGTGCAGAGCACCAGCGTCCGGGTGATCTGGCCCATGTCGACGAACGGGCGGCGCTTGCGATCGGCGGCCGTTGTCAGGCTCGTCTCGGCGAACGAATAGAGGCTCATGGTCGTCTCCGCCGAGCCCGAAGGGCCCCGGTCGAAAGACTTTAGAGGCGAGAGTCTTTAGCGTCGGTTAAGCATCGCGGCATTTGGCGGCGGAGCGATGCGGAGTTGGCCCTCGGCCGAGGAGAATCTCGGGGCTGGCCAGGAGCGCTTGGCTCACTTCTTCTCGGGCGTGGGCGCCGCGGTGGCGGCGATGTCGGGCGCCAGGCAGTTTTCCATCGCGACATAGGGCTGCCGCTTGGCCTTGGCGCCGAGCTTGATGCAGCGCTCGACGCTGGCGTCGGGCAGCTTGTTCCAATGCAGCAGGCGGGACAGGCAAAATTCTGCAGCAGGTCGGCACGCGCCTCGCTCTCGGCGACGATGCATTCGCTCATCAGCTGCGTGTTCCTGCGCGCCATCGCATTGCACTGGCGCGAGATGTCGAGCATCGGCGGCGCGATCGTCGCCGCGGATGTCCGCAACGCGGGAGCTTGATGCAGCGCTCGACCGACGGGCGGCAAGAAGCAGCGATGTCGAACGGGACAGCATGGCCCCAATCGTCGCTTACAGGATCGCGCGCGATCGAGCCATCGCGCGCGCGCGATCGAGCCATCGCGCGGCGCGTGCCTATTTCGTGGTCGTCTTCAGGTAGGCGACGACGTTCTTGCGCGAGTCCTCGTCGGCCAGCATGTAGTACATCATGCTGGAGCCTGTTGCCTCCTTGCCTTTGCCCTTGACGTAAGCCTTCAGGTACGCGGTCGGGTTCTTCAAATAGTCGACGAGCTCGGCCTCGCTCCACACCAGGCCCGCGTCGCCGGCCGCCTTCATCAGCGGCGAGTAGGAGAAGCCGTCAACCGAGCCGGCCTTGCGGCCGATGACGCCGCCGAGCGGCGGCCCGACCACCGCATGGTCGAGCGCATGGCAGGCGCCGCACTGCTTGAACACCGTCTCGCCCTTCGTGGCGTCCTGCGCGCTGGCCGCGCCGCCAAAAGATACCGCAAGCCCCGCTGCGATGATCGCAGTCGCGAACCCCTTCATGCGTGCTCTCCCGTTTCCGCGCTGCCGGTCGGTTCGGCGCGCGGCGCAGACAAGGCCACCGCTTCCAGGCGGTCAAGGCAGCCTTTGGTGGTCATCTCGACGGACGGCACGCCGCGGCGGGGGCTCGCGTCTAAGGTCGTGCGTCGCAGCAAACAGCTTGCTAAAAGGCCAACGCATGGACACCCGCGCGTGACGAAATCCTCCCCCGCCTTCGGCGAAGCCGACCTCTCGAACTGCGAGCTCGAGCAGATCCATCTCGCCGGCTCGATCCAGCCGCACGGTGCGCTGCTCGTGCTCGACGATGCCGCCGAGACGATCCTGCAGGCCTCGGTCAACGCCGCCGGCTTCCTCGGCCTCGGCGACGCGGCTCTCGGCGGCCGCCGGCTCGCCGAGCTGCCCGGCACGTTGGCCGGGCGCGTCGTCGCGCAGCTCGACTCGCCGCTGCACCGCCGCCCCGTCGCGATCCGCGCCCGCATCGGCGAGCCGGCGCAGGACGTCGACGCGCTGGTCCATCGCCCGGCCGATGGCGGCATCGTCGTCGAGATCGAGCACGCCGGCACGCAGATCCCGGTTCGCGCCGATCTCGATACGGCGACGCAGCGCGTGCTCGGCGCCTCCTCGCTGCGCGCGCTCGCCGACGAGACGGCGGCCTTCTTCAAGGATCTCACCGGCTACGACCGCGTGATGGTCTATCGCTTCGACGAGCTCGGCCACGGCGAGGTCTTCTCCGAGCGTCGCGAGCCGGAGCGCGAGGCCTTCCTCGGCAACCGCTACCCCGCCTCCGACATCCCACAGATCGCGCGCCGGCTCTACCTCGAGACGCGCGTGCGCCTGCTCGCCGACGTCGAATACGAGCCGGTGCCGATCGTGCCGCGCTTCTCGCCCGAGCACGGCCGCGAGCTCGACATGTCGCTCTGCGCGCTGCGCTCGATGTCCCCGGTCCATCTCCAGTACCTGAAGAACATGGGCGTCTCCGCCACCCTGGTGCTGTCGCTGGTCGTCGGCGGCAAGCTGTGGGGGTTGGTGGCCTGCCACCATTATGCGCCGCGCACCCTGCCGTTCCAGCAGCGCGCGCTGAGCGAGCTGGTCGCCGAGCTGGTCGCGACGCGGATCGCCGCGCTCGAGAGCTTCACGCAGACCCAATCCGAGCTGGTCGTGCGCCGGCTCGAGCAGCGCATGATCGAGGCGATCGGCCGCGACGGCGACTGGCGCACCGCGCTGTTCGACGGGTCGGGCACGCTGCTGCACGCGGTCGGCGCGACCGGCGCGGCGCTGGTCTACGAGGGCCAGGTGCTGACGACGGGCGAGGTGCCGGCGACGGCGCGCATCCGCGACCTCGCCGCCTGGCTCGACGGCAAGCCGCGCGAGTCGGTCCTCGCCACCACCACGCTCGGCCGCGACGTCGAGGGCTTCGCGGCCCTGGCCGAGGTCGCGACGGGGCTGCTCGCCACGCCGATCTCGGCGACGGCCGGCGAATATCTCATCTGGTTCCGGCCTGAGCGCATCCACACCGTCGTGTGGGGCGGCGACCCGAACAAGCCCGTGGTCGTCGGCTCGGACCCGCGCCAGCTGTCGCCGCGCCTGTCGTTCGCGCAATGGCACGAGCGCGTCGAGGGCACGTCCGACCCGTGGACGCGGGGTGATCTGCAGGTCGCCCGGCTCGTCGGCGGCACGGTGGCCGACATGGTGCTGCAGTTCCGCTCGGTGCGCATGCTGATCGCGCAGGACCAGCTCGACACGCTGTCGCGGCAGGTGCGCGGGGCGAACCAGCCGATGGTCGTCGCCGGGCCGACCGGGCGCATCCTGATGGTCAATGCCGCCTTCGAGGCGCTGCTCGATCCCGGCCGTCCGGCGCTGCGGATGCTCGGCGATCTCCCCGAGCTGTTCACCGAGCCGCTGACGCTGGGCCGTCGCCTCGACGAGCTGGTCGCGCAGGACCGCCCCTGGCGGGGTGACGCGGCGCTGGAGAGCGCCAGCGGCACGCCGCGCCCGCTCACCCTGCGCGCCGAGCCGGTCTATGCCTCGGCCGAACGCAAGCTCGGCTACATCCTCACCTTCGACGATTCCGCCGATCGCCGCGCCGCCGAGGCCGCGCGCCGGCATTTCCACGACGGCATGATCGATCGCCGTCTTGTCGTCGCCGGCCGGCTCGACACGGCCGGCGAGCGCGACTACCGCGAGGTCCTGTCCGCCGTCATCGAGAACGCGCAGCTCGCCGCGCTGGAGATCACCTACGGCGACGACGCCGACGGCATGCCGCGCCAGCTCGACTCCGTGCGCGCGTCGGTGGCGCGGACAGCCGAGTTGCTCGAGCAACTGCTGTGGCACGCCGGCGGGCTGGACGTTTCCTGAGAAGGACGTTTCCTGAGATGGACGAGGCAAACGGCGATAGTCGTCAACGACTAGCGTTACGGCACAATGCCGCGGGGCGCGGGCCCTGATCAGTTGGCGGCGTGCGCGACTTTGCGGGCCCGTGCGGCCCACCAATCGTTGCCCGTGAGGCCGTAGCGGAAATCTGCCGGCTGCGACGGCACGACGATGGAGGCCTTTCGCGCGTGCGCGGCCCACCACTCGTTGCCGGTGAGGCCGTACTGATAGGCCGGGGCGTACGAGCGCGGCGCGGCGAAGGCCGCGACGACCGTGACGCAGAGGACGGCCGAGATGCTGGCGAGTGACTTCATGGTCCTGTTCCCCCGATTGGCGGGTTCATGCTGCGTCGCACTTATTGCGCTGCAGCAAAACGAACATAGGCGCCTCCGGCCGCAACCGGAAGCGAGCGCCATACACGTCAGCGTTGAGTTGAGGACATGGCTCGCGGTCTAGCTCCCTCAAAACGGCATGACCCACGGAATCGCGTGCGGCTCGCATTCAGGCGTCACGATGCGTCACGCGTCACCTCCTCGCTCACGCGGAGGCCGCGATAGAGGCGGGCCGCGTTGCTGCGGTCGCGCCGGAAGCCGCGGGCCGTCAGCGCCTCGGCGAAGGTTCGCTGCGAGCCCACCGCCTCGCCCATGTCCTCGGCGAAGGCGCGCCAGGCCCGCCACAGGTCGCCGGCCGTCGCGGTCGCTTGGGCGTCATGGGTGCAGCGCTCGGCGAGGAAAATCCCGATCGCGTCCTGCGCATCGAGGCAATCGTCGGTCGCCTCCGCCACGACGGATGCGTCGCCGAGGCCCTCGACCTGCCAGGCGAGGCATCCGTCGATCATCCAGCGCAGGATCGCCGGCGCTTCGGCCTTCAGCGTCTCGGCCAGCCAGCGGTCCGGCGTCGCCGGGCGTTGGCGGAACGGCACGATGCGGAGCCGCCGCCGCATCGTCTCGTCGGCCTCCACGGCCGGCGGCCGGCCGCTCATCACGAGCAGCTTTGGCATGACGCCTGCGCCCGGCGGGAGCGGATCGCCGCCGGTGAGGCGCGCGAGCCGCCGGCGCGACCACGTGCCCTCGCCATCCGCCACCGCGACGAGGCGGGCGCCGGCGAGGCGCGCCAGCTCGCGCCCGTGCCGGCCGGCATCCGCGCTCGACAGGGTCGTCAGCTCGGCCGTCGCGCCATAGTCGCCGAGCGCGTGCAGCACGACGGCGAGTAGGGTGGACTTGCCGGTGCCGCTCCCGCCCCAGCCGAACAGGGCGACCTGCTCGGCGCTCGAGCCCGTCAGCGCGTAGCCGAGATAGCGCTGCACGAAGCCGATCAGCGCCGCGTCGCCGCCAAACGTCTCGGCGAGGAAGCGGCACCACGCGGGGCACCCCGCCTCGGGCGGCGCCGGTGCCACCGCCGTGGCGCGTCGGATCCCGTCGCCCGGCTCCGCCGGCACGGCCGCGCCGGTGCGCAGGTCGATCGGCCCCGCCGGCGTGCCGAGCAGAAACGGGTCGGCATCCCAATCCGCAGCGGTGACGGCCAGGGCAGGCTCGCCCGCGGCGAGGCGCAGCGCGCCGGCGACGAAGCCCGGCCGCCCCGCCGCCAAGGTCATCGCGCCGCCCGGCTCGCGTGCCAGCCCACGCGCGAGATCGCGCGCCCGTCCCGACGCCACGCCCTTCCGATCGCGCCGCCACAGCGCGCCGTCCCACACGAACCACGCGCGGGCATCGTGGCAGTACCGCAGCCGGCCCGCCTCGGCCTCGGCCAGCTTGCGGGCGACGCTGTCCTCGGTCGGCGGCCGCCATTCCTGGCGGTTGCCCTCGGAATCGTAGCTGATCCAGCCGGTCATGGAGGCATCTCAGGTAGAGATACCTTATAAGGCTGGGGAGGGTCGTCTGGCAAAGCCGCCGGCGGTGGGCAGCCGGACACTTTCGCGAGCGAGATTGTTCAGTGGTCGCCGTCGATCGGGACGAGCACGGCCCGCAGGTCCTGATCGTAGAGGATGCCGCCGTCCCAATAGGCGAGGAGCGCGGCCAGGTTCGCCCCGACCCAGAGGCGAAGCCGGTCTTCCTGCGACTTGGAGAGCCACGCCGCGCCCGCGGCGAAGCCGAACGGCGCGATCGTATAGACCGCGGACGGCTTCGATCCCCACGGCGGTTGCGTGACTTTGATCCGCGCCGCGTGGGAGGCCATCTTCGGCGAAACGAACACGGCGAAGTCCAAGCCTGTCTCGCGCGGCGACAGGTTGGACATCTCGAACGTCACCTCGTCCGTCGGGAATTCGGTTTCGGCGTCTGCCAGTTGCATAACCGGATTATAGCACGCAGTCGGCTGAGCGTCAGGCACGTCCCGAGGATCTGCTTTCTGGCGCAGCGTCTGGTCGTGTTTCTTTGTTCGGCCGAAGGGCCGTTTCTCCGTCCCGGCCTGCCCCCGCTCAAGCATCGCGCGCAGTGGCGGTCGCCGCTGGCCGCAGGCCACCGCCGGAGGCGGCGCGAAGCGGCCTCGACGGCCGCGAGCACGGTGCGTTGCCGTCACTGCCTTGAGACCAAACAAAAAAAGGCGGCCGCAAAGGCCGCCTTTCGTTGTTCTCTGCGCTCTGAGCAGCCTTACTCCGCCGCCTGCTCCTTGCCTTCCAGGTCCTCGCCCGTCTCCTGGTCGACGACCCGCATCGACAGCCGCACCTTGCCGCGATCGTCGAAGCCCATCAGCTTGACCTTCACCTTCTGGCCCTCCGAGACGACGTCCTGCGTCTTGTTCACGCGGCCCTTGGCGAGCTGCGAGATATGCACCAGGCCGTCCTTGGAGCCGTAGAAGTTCACGAAGGCGCCGAAGTCGACGCACTTGACCACCGTGCCCTCGTAGATCTGGCCGACCTCGGGGTCGGAGGCGATCGACTTGATCCAGTTGATCGCCGCCTTGATCTTGGCGCCGTCGCTCGACGCCACCTTCACGGTGCCGTCGTCCTCGATGTTCACCTTGGCGCCGGTCTTCTCGACGATCTCGCGGATCACCTTGCCGCCGGTGCCGATCACTTCGCGGATCTTGTCGGTCGGGATCTTCAGCGTCTCGATGCGCGGGGCGAACTCGCCGAGCTCGGCGCGGGCGCCGGTCAGCGCCTTGCTCATCTCGCCGAGGATGTGGAGACGCCCGTCCTTCGCCTGGTCGAGCGCGACACGCATGATCTCCTCGGTGATGCCGGCGATCTTGATGTCCATTTGAAGGGACGTAATGCCAGTCTCGGTCCCAGCAACCTTGAAGTCCATGTCGCCGAGATGGTCCTCGTCGCCGAGGATGTCGCTGAGCACAGCGAACTTTTCACCTTCGAGGATGAGGCCCATCGCGATGCCGGCGGTCGGCCGCTTCAGCGGCACGCCGGCGTCCATCAGCGCCAGCGACGAGCCGCAGACCGTCGCCATCGAGGACGAGCCGTTCGACTCGGTGATCTCGGAGACGAGGCGGATCGTATAGGGGAACTCGGCTGCCGTCGGCAGCATCGGGCGGATGGCACGCCACGCGAGCTTGCCGTGGCCGATCTCGCGGCGGCCGGGCGAGCCCATGCGGCCGGTCTCGCCGACGCTGTAGGGAGGGAAGTTGTAGTGCAGCAGGAAGCGCTCCTTGTAGGTGCCTTCCAAACTGTCGATGAACTGCTCGTCCTCGCCGGTGCCGAGCGTGGCCACGACCATCGCCTGCGTCTCGCCGCGGGTGAACAGGGCCGAGCCGTGCGCGCGGGGCAGGAAGCCGGCCTCGGAGACGATCGGGCGCACCGTCTTCACGTCGCGGCCGTCGATGCGGGTGCCGGTGTCGAGGATGTTCCAGCGGACGACCTTGGCCTGCAGGTCATGGAAGACCTTGGAGACCTCTTCCTTCGAGAACTTCGGCTCCTGGCCCTCCGGGAACATCGCGGCCGTTACCTTGGCCTTCACCTTGTCGACCGCCTTAAAGCGGTCCTGCTTCACGGTGATCTTGTAGGCCTCGCGCAGCTCGGCCTCGCCGACGGCGGAGATCGCCTTCTCGGCGGCGGAATGATCGGGGGTGACGAGGTCGCGCGGCTCCTTGGCCGCCTTCTCGGCGAGGCGGATGATCGCGTCGATCACCGGCTGGAAGCCGCGGTGGCCGATCATCACCGCCTCGAGCATGGTGGCCTCGGAGAGCTCCTTGGCTTCGGACTCGACCATCAGCACCGCGTCCGCGGTGCCGGCGACGACGAGGTCGAGGGTGGACTCCTTCACCTCGTCGACCGTCGGGTTGAGCTTCAGCTCGCCGCCGATCTGGCCGACGCGGGCGGCGCCGATCGGGCCCATGAACGGAATGCCACTGAGAGTCAAAGCAGCAGACGTGGCGACCATGGCGAGGATGTCGGGGTCGTTCTCGAGGTCATGCGCCAGCACGGTGACGACGACCTGCGTGTCGTTGCGGTAGCCCTCGGGGAACAGCGGGCGGATCGGGCGGTCGATCAGGCGGGAGACCAGCGTCTCCTTTTCCGACGGGCGCCCCTCGCGCTTGAAGTAGCCGCCGGGGATGCGGCCGGCCGCGAAGGCCTTTTCCTGGTAGTTGACGGTGAGCGGGAAGAAATCCTGCCCCGGCTTCGGGGCTTTCAGGCCGACGACCGTGGCGAGCACGGTGGTCTCGCCGTAGGTGGCGAGCACGGCGCCGTCGGCCTGGCGGGCGATCCTGCCGGTCTCGAGCACGAGCTTGCGCCCGGCCCAGTCGATCACTTCGCGATGAACTTCGAACATGCGTGGTCTTTCTCGTGGTTGACGCATCCCGGGAGGGGCGGTCGCCACAACAAGACGGCGAGGGGCTGTGCGAAGGTCGGCGGGGCGCCACGGGGCTCGGGTGAACGGGCGCCGGGGCTCGCCTCGTGGTGCCGGATCGCCAAGGGCGATCCTCCGTGAGGCTCAGCTCGGGTCGACAGCGCCTGGCGATCCTGCCATGGCACGTTTGCCCCTGCGGGACGCGCAGGTTTTGGGTCTGGGGCGGGATGCCCCGCCGGCCTGCGGCCCAACGCCGCCGGCCGAATGCGCGCGCCACCCGACTGGGGACGACACCCGCGAGCGCCGAACCGGCGCCGCGCGGTGTATGGCACAAGATGACGGCGAGGTGAAGCGAGGGCTTGGCGGTCTCCTTGCGGCCAACGACGGCGAGACCTCTGCTTTTGAGCAACCTTGATCCGGGTCACGCCTTGGGCAAGGGTCGCAGCCGCGTAACGGCCACAGCACGGGAGGCGGGGATGACGCCGCAGGCGAAGAAGCAACTGATCGGGGCGGTCATCGCGGCGGCGCTGGCGGTCGCGGTCTATTACGGGCTGCTCGACCAGAAGCAGGCCGATAATATCCGGACCCAGGCCGATCAGACCCTCGGGACGGGACCGGCCGGGCAACCGCAGCCCGTGCCGCAGCAGGGCGCGACGGCTCCGGCACCCGCTCCGGCTCAGCCGGCCCCGACGCAGCCGCAGCCGCAGCAGTGAGACAAGCGTCGCGGGCGCTCGCGTCGGAAGGAGCTGATTCCCACCCTCCTCTTGCGCCTCCGACTGCCCACGCAGCCTCAAAAGGAAAGCGTGCGACGGACTAAACGAAGTCCGTCGCGAGGCTGTGCCTCACCCGATCGCCGCCGCCCGCACGTCTTCGCCCACCGCCCCGGCGAACGCCTCGAAGTTCGTCGCGAACCGCGCCACCAGCGTCCGCGCGGCCTCTGCATACGCCCCTTCGTCCGCCCACGCCCGGCTCGGGTCGAGCACCTCGTCGGGGACGCCCGTCACGTGCACCGGCACGTCCAGCCCAAAGTACGCGTCCTTGCGGAACGCGGCCTCGTCCAGCGCCCCGCCGAGCGCGGCGCGCAGCAGCGCGCGCGTATGGGCGATGGAGATGCGCTTGCCGACCCCGTAGGAGCCGCCCGTCCAACCCGTGTTGATCAGCCAGACCTGCGCGCCGCTCTCGGCGAGCTTGGCCTTCAAAAGCTCCCCGTAGACCTCGGGGCGGCGCGGCAGGAACGGCGCGCCGAAGCAGGTCGAGAAGGTCGCCTGCGGCTCCTTGCCGAGGCCCTTCTCGGTGCCCGCCACCTTGGCGGTGTAGCCGGAGAGGAACTGGTACATCGCCTGCGCCGGGGTCAGCCGCGCGATCGGCGGCAGCACGCCGAAGGCGTCGGCCGTCAGCATCACGACGTGGCGGGGCGGCGCGCCACGCCCGTCCACCTCGGCGTCGGCGACGGCCTCGAGCGGGTAGCAGGCGCGCGTGTTCTCGGTGAGCCGGTTGTCGTCGAGGTCGAGATGGCCGGCGGCGTCGGCCACGACGTTTTCCAGCACGGTGCCGAACCGGTGCGTGGCGGCCCAGATGCCGGGCTCGGCCTCGGCCGACAGCTTGATCACCTTGGCGTAGCAGCCGCCCTCGAAGTTAAAGACACCGGCCGAAGACCACGCATGCTCGTCGTCGCCGATCAGCGCGCGGCCGGGGTCGGACGACAGCGTGGTCTTGCCGGTGCCGGAGAGGCCGAAGAACAGCGCCGTGTCGCCCGCCGGCCCGACATTGGCAGAGCAATGCATCGGCAGCACGCCCTTGCCCGGTAGGACGTGGTTCATGACGGTGAAGATCGATTTCTTGATCTCGCCCGCGTACTCGGTGCCGGCGATGACCACCAAGCGCTGCGCAAACGAGAGCGCGATGGCGGTGCGCGTGCGCACGCCGCAGGCCTCGGCATCGGCCGAGAACTCGGGTGCGTGCAGGATCACGTAATCCGGCTCGAAGCTCGACAGCTCCTCCACCGGCGGGCGGATGAACATGTTGCGCGCGAAGAGCGCGTGCCAGGCGTTCGGCGTGACGACGCGGATGCGCAGGCGGTGCGCGGGATCGGCGCCGGCATACAGGTCCTGCGTGAACAGCGTGCGCCCCTGCAGATGCCCGCGCACCCCGTCGCAGAGCCGCGTAAACCCGGCCGGCGCGAGCTTCCGGTTGACCGGCCCCCACCAGATGTCGGCCGTGGTCTCCGGCTCGTCGACGACGAACTTGTCCTGCACCGAACGGCCGGTGTGCACGCCCGTCTGCACCATCAGCGCGCCGTCGGCCGACAGCCGCCCCTCGCCGCGACGAACCGCGTGCTCGACGAGCGCCGCGGCGCCGAGATTGGCGTGCACGTCCCCGGCCTCCAGGATCCCGGTGCCGCCCAGATCCTGCCGTCCCACCACTGCGTCCATCGACTGCTTCCCTGCGTGTTCAAAATTTTTGCAAACGATGCAAAATCTTTTTGAAAAACGCCAGTCCGCCAGTCGATCGAGAATCGCATAGGTCGATTGCGAAAAACGATGATCTCGTGGGCAGAGGTGGTTAAGGCGCCTATTTCGGCGCCGGATGCGTCGGGTCGACCCAAGCCACCGCCTCGGGCTTCTCGACCGGCTCGATGTCGAGGTTCACGGCCACGGCCTCGCCGTCGGAGCGCACCAGCACGCATTCGAGCGCCTCGTCGGCCGAGGCGTTGATCTCCTGGTGCGGCACGTAGGGCGGCACGTAGATGAAGTCGCCCGGCCCCGCCTCGGCGACGAACTCGAGCTTCTCTCCCCAGCGCATCCGCGCCTTGCCCTTCAGCACGTAGATGATGCTCTCGAGGTGCCCGTGGTGGTGCGCGCCGGTCTTGGCGTTGGCGTGGATCGTCACCGTCCCGGCCCAGATCTTCTGCGCGCCGACGCGGGCGAAATTGATCGCCGCCTTGCGGTCCATGCCGGGCGTCTGCGCCGTGTTCGGGTCGAGCGCGCCGGCGGGGATCACCCGCACGCCGTCGTGCTTCCAATCGTGGGCTGCCTCGGTCATCTCGCCTCCGTTCGTTGCTGTCACGAGGGGGACGATCCTATCCCGCCCGAGCCGATTTCGCGCAACCCGATCCGGCCGAAGGACGGATTGGCAGAGGCCGGCGACGGGCACATCCTCTCCCCATCAACCGCACTCTGCTTCACCCTTCGCGAACCACGATCGAGCAGCGCTAGAACGGTTGAAGGGAAGCGGCGACCCACCCGGGCCGTCGCTTTCTTTGTGTCGGTCCCGGCGAACGGCTTGCGCGCGCGCGGGCGACGCGCGAAGAGCCTGCCATGCTCAAGGCCCGCGTCATCCCCTGCCTCGACGTCAAGGACGGCCGCGTCGTCAAGGGCGTCAATTTCGTCGACCTGCGTGACGCCGGCGATCCCGTCGAGGCGGCGATCGCCTACGACGCCGCCGGCGCCGACGAGCTCTGCTTTCTCGACATCACCGCGAGCCACGAAGCACGCGGCACGCTGCTCGACGTCGTCGCGCGCACGGCGGAGGCCTGCTTCATGCCGCTGACGGTGGGCGGCGGCGTGCGCAGCGAGACCGACATCCGCGCGCTGCTGCTGGCGGGCGCCGACAAGGTGTCGATCATGACCGCCGCCGTGCACGACCGCGACTTCGTTCGCCGCGCGGCGGAAAAATTCGGCAACCAGTGCATCGTCGTCGCCATCGACGCCAAGCAGGTGTCGCCCGGCCGCTGGGAGATCTTCACCCACGGCGGCCGCAAGCCGACCGGCCTCGATGCGGTCGCCTACGCCAAGGAAGTGGTGGCGCTCGGCGCGGGCGAGATCCTGCTGACCTCGATGGACCGCGACGGCACCAAGTCCGGCTTCGACCTCGCGCTGACCCGCGCCGTCTCCGACGCCGTCGCCGTGCCGGTGGTCGCCTCCGGCGGCGTCGGCACGCTCGACCATCTCGTCGAAGGCGTGCGTGACGGCGGCGCCACCGCGGTGCTGGCCGCCTCGATCTTCCATTTCGGCGAGTTCACGATCGGGCAGGCCAAGCGGCACATGGCCGAGGCCGGGGTGCCGATGCGGCTGGATGGGCTACCCTAATTACATTTGCCAATTGACTTGGGACAGCGACCGTAGACGCCGCTGCTTGCGCGACTTTCGCGTCTCAGCTACGTGCCGCAGATTGCGGTGGTAGATCAATCATCGATAGTGTGACTGTAATCGCCGTAGATAATGCGCTGATTTCGAAACAAGCAAGCTTGAGGTCGACGCCGACGCTGCCCCAAATTCGTACCTAACTAACAATAAAGGGCTTTCATATACTTGCGACTGTGTTAATGCGATTGTTGATGGACACAAGACCGGGCCGGGTCAGCCCGGCTGGTGCGAATTGGCGGAGGAGACGCTGACGAAAGCCAAGCAAAGCGGTGATTATTCTCATCTCGCTTTTTTTGGATTTGTCGCCGACCCGAAGACAAACGAACCACTTGTTCAAAAGGCCGGCGATGCGTTGCCGGGGAAGGCGTACATCACGAGTACATGGACAACAGTGCCCGGCACGCCGGACGGAACGCAGCGGCACTTCATTGACGCGAGGGAGTTGTCGTTTTGCCAAAGAGTTTCACCGGTCCAATGAATGTTCCAAATGCAGCTCTCGCAGTCGTTTATCGGCTGGGCAAAGAAAAAGAAGGGAGCTATATACGTGTGTGACCTATCCGGAGCTAGGCCCCTTCCACCTCTCTGAAAATCAAAAGAGGGGTCAAACCAAAGCAGTCATGAGGTCGCCCAACCATAATGCGAGCCATAGGCGCAATTGCCTGCTCAAGCACGTGCGTGATGTTTCCAATTCCAGTAGGCGGCACCAATTGGAAGGATTCCGGTTGCTGCGCCTTCGACGTGAGCCGTGCGCAGCTCGCCGTCGCGCTCAATTATACCGAGAACGACGGCCTTATTCGCGTTGCCCTGCGATCCCGGCATCTTTTTGCTAGCGTGTTTGTTCTTCTCGTTGCCGCCCACAAAAGTGGTGTCGGCCTCGACAGCGTTTTGGAGAGGTGCCGAGAAAGACTGGGTGCGGGCCGCATGGCGAAGGCGATGAAGGACAAACCAAGCGGACTTCTGAGTGATCTTGAGGTCCTTCGCGAGCGTGGTGCTAGCGATGCCCTTGGAATGGTTGGTGATCAACCAAATAGCGATGAACCACTTGCGGAGTGGAAGCTTGGTGTCCTGAAAGATCGTACCAACCTTGATCGAAAACCGCTGCCGGCAGTCGGAGCACTTGAACGTCTTTTTGTCGCTGAAATGCATGATGCGGCCACAGCCGCAGTGCGGGCAAAACTCGCCCCCACGCCAGCGTATCGATCGTAGATGATCGAGGCAGGTCTGCTCGTCGGGGAAGGCGTCCATGAGGTCAAAGAGGCTGTCGAAATCGAGGCCAAGCATCTCGCGAGAGTCGGCGACGACGGGCTGGGCGTATATCCGCTCGAGCCGCACGCTGCTGTCGCCCTCGGCGTCCGGATACAGGAAAAGCTGAATCCCGACCTGTACGATTGGTTCTTGGAGCCCGGCGACCGTTAAGCCCGCCGACGACAGAGGGCCGCACCTCGGCCCCGTCGATTGCGCCCGCGCCGGCCACGCCGTAAAAGCGGATATGTCCGACCAAGCCCTCCAACCCAGCCCGCTCCACCCCTATGGCGCGCCGTTCCGCTGGCTGGGCAGGCTTGCCAACCCCGCGACGTTTTTGCGCGTGGCTGGCAAGCTCATTCCCTGGCTCGCGGCGCTCACCGCGCTGCTGCTCGTCGTCGGCCTGTCGCTCGCGGCTGTGGGCCCGGCCGACTACCAGCAGGGCTATACGGTCCTCATCATGTACATCCACGTGCCATCGGCGTGGAACGCGATGTTCATCTACTCGGTGATGACGGTCGCCGCGCTCGGCACGCTGGTGTGGCGCCACCCGCTCGCCGATGCGGCGCAGAAGGCCGCCGCGCCGCTCGGCGCCGGCTTCACGCTGATCTGCCTCGCCACCGGCTCGCTGTGGGGCAAGCCGATGTGGGGCACCTGGTGGGTGTGGGACGCGCGGCTGACCTCGGTGCTCATCCTGTTCCTGATCTACCTCGGCTTGATCGCGCTGTGGCAGGTCTTCGAGGATGCGGCGCGCGCCGCCCGCGCGGCGGCGATCTTTACGCTGACCGCGTCGGTGATCATCCCGATCATCCATTACTCCGTGCAATGGTGGAACACGCTGCACCAGGGTTTTTCGGTGACCCTGACCGGCTCGACGCTGGCGAAGCCGATGCTGTGGCCGCTGCTCATCATGGCGGTCGCCTTCACGCTGCTGTTTACGACGCTGCACCTGGCGGCGATCCGCAACGAGATCCTGCGCCGCCGCCTGCGCCGGCTCACGATCCTGCAGGCGTCCGAGGCATGATCGAGCATTCCTCGCACGCCGGGTTCATCGTCGCGGCCTATGTCATCGCGGGCGTCGTGATCGGCACGATGATCGTCTCGACGATCCTCGACTATCGCGGGCTGCGCCGCGCGCTCACCCGCTTTGGCGCGCGCGGGCTCGACACCCGCGAATGAGCGATCCGTCGGTCGTTGATAACGACGATGTCGAGGTCACGCGCCGCCGCTCGCCGCTCGTCTTCCTGCCGCTCGTCGCCTTCGTCGCCCTGGCGGTGCTGCTCGCGGCGCGGCTGTTCTCCGGCGACGCCTCGATCCTGCCATCGGCGCTGATCGGCAAGCCGGCGCCGAGCTTCGCGCTCGCACCCGTCACCGGCGTCGACAAGCCCGGCCTCGCCACGGCCGACCTCGCCAAGGGCGGCGTCACCCTCGTCAACGTCTTCGCCTCGTGGTGCGTGCCCTGTCGCTCGGAGGCGCCGCAACTCGCCGAGCTGTCGCGCCGCGGCGTGCATCTCGTCGGCATCGCCTACAAGGACAAGCCGCAGGACACCCGCCGCTTCCTCAACCAGCTCGGCGACCCCTACGCGCAGATCGGCGCCGACGAGGACGGCCGCGTCGGCATCGACTTCGGCGTCTACGGCGTGCCCGAGACCTACGTCGTCGACGGCCAGGGCGTGATCCGGGCCAAGATCGTCGGCCCGCTGACCGACGACAACATCAGGTCCGAGCTGCTGCCGGCGATCGCCAGGGCAACGGACGGCAAGCCGGGTGCCAAGCCGCCGGCCTAGGCGCCGCAGGACCTCCGCCTACTGTCCGATTGACGGCGGAGTAGAATTAGATATCGATCGGTATGGTTTTGTTCGAACAGACGACGGCCGGAGCCTGAGCCTTGGGTCGCCATAAAGAATTCTGCGTCGAGTGGGCGTTGGAGCGTGCGCTGGAGGTGTTCTGGCGCCACGGCTACGAGGGCGCGTCGCTCACTGAGCTCACCGCGGCCATGGGCATCACGCGGCCGAGCCTCTATGCCGCCTACGGCAACAAGGAGACCTTGTTCCGCAAGGCGCTCGACCTCTACGACGCGCGCTACATGGGCTTCGCCTTCACGGCGCTGGGCGCACCGCGGGCGCGCGACGTGGTCGACGGCGTACTGGCCGGCTTCGTCGATCTCGCCGCGGGCGACGACACGCCGCCGGGCTGCATGGGCACCCAGGGCGCCCTCGTCTGCTCGACGGCCGCCGAGCCGATCAAGGAAGAGCTCATCCGCCGTCGCATCGCGTTCGAGGCACTCCTCGCGAAGCGGCTGCAGCGCGCGCAGGACGAAGGTGACCTACCGGCAGACGAGAGTCCGTCCGATCTGGCACGATTCGTGATGACGTTTGCCGGCGGGATCGCTATTCAGGCAGCCGGTGGCGCGCCGCGGGCCGCGCTTCAGAGAGCTGCCGACCTGGCGCTGCGCGCCTGGCCGACGATTTCCGCGATGGCTTGAGCCGATCCAGTTTGAGCCGATCACAGCCTGAGCCGATCACAGCCGCTTGACCTGACCGCTCGGCGGCTTATTATCATACCGCTCGGTATGAATCCGGCGACCTCCGAAAAGGCACGATCAGATGGACGCACGCGTCGAACGCGACAGCGATCTGCAGGATGAGGCCGCGCCGCGGCGCCGGCGTCTGCTGCCCCGCCTCGCCTTCCTCATCGTTGTCTTGGCCGTCTCCGGCTTCGGCATCCACGCCTATCTCCAGCCGGCACCGCAGGCCCCGGCCTTCGCGATGGCGCCTCCCGGCGTCACCGTCGCCACGCCGCTCAAGCACAAGCTTGCGACCTTCACGACCTTCACCGGCCAGTTCGAAGCGGTCGACCGCGTCGAGATCCGCTCCCAGGTCTCAGGCTACCTGACCGAGATCCACTTCAAGGACGGCCAGCTCGTCAAGAAGGGCGACCTGCTCTTCGTCGTCGATCCGCGGCCCTACGACATCGCGCTCGCCACCGCGAAGTCGCAGCTTGCCACCGCGTCGGCGACGCTCGATCTCGCCAAGCGCCAGCTCATGCGCACGAAAAGCCTGATCGCCAACGATTATGCCTCGCGAGAGACGCTCGACCAGCGCCAGCAGGCGCAGGATTCCGGCGACGCGGCGCTCGACGGCGCCAGGGCCGCGGTGCGGCAGGCCGAGCTCAACGTGGAATGGACGCATGTCGTCGCGCCGATCTCCGGCCGGATCTCGACGCATCGCGTGTCGGTGGGCAATCTCATCGTCGGCGGCCAGGGTGGCGGCTCGACCACGATGCTGACGACGATCGTCTCCGAGGATCCGATCTACCTCTCCTTCGACATGGGCGAGAGCGACTACGTCGCCTACCAGCGCTACCTTCATTCGAAGCACGACGGTCCCGTCGACCGCACCGTCGACATCGCGCTCTCCGACGAGATGAGCTTCACGCACAAGGGCTCGCTGGACTTCCTCGACAACGAGATGGACCGCGCCAGCGGCACGATCCGCGCCCGCGCGACGGTGCCGAACCCCGACCTGTTCATCGCCGCCGGCCAGTTCGCCCGGCTGCGCCTGCCGACGAGCGGCTCGCAGGAGCGCCTGCTGGTGCCCGATGCCGCGCTCGCGACCGACCAGTCGAACACGATGGTGATGACTGTGACGCCCGACAACACCATCGTGCCGAAGATCATCCAGATCGGCGCACCCGTCGGCGACCTGCGCATCGTCAAGAGCGGTCTCGGTCCCGACGAGCGCATCGTCATCGACGGCCTCATGTATGCCCGCCCCGGCGGGAAAGTGACGCCGAAGACCGGAACGATCGCGCTGCCGCCCGGCCAGGGGTGACGCGAGGCGTGCTCGCGGCCCCACCTTCGCCCGCCTGCGGGAGAACGTGGCCGACGAAGTCGGGTCGCGCCGCTTGAGCCACGAACGGGATAGAGGCGGGATCGCCCCTCATCCGACCCCGCTTCGCGGGGCCACCTTCTCCCGCAAGCGGGAGAAGGAAAAGCAAAGCGCATTTGTCACGATCACCAGGCTCATTGCATCATGAAGCTCTCTCACTTCTTCATCGATCATCCGATCTTCGCGATGGTGGTGAGCCTGTTCATCACCATCATCGGCGGCGTCGCCTATATCGCGCTGCCGATCGCGCAGTACCCCGAGATCGCGCCGCCGACGATCCAGATCACCACGATGTATCCCGGCGCCTCGGCCGCGACGGTCGCCGAGACGGTGGCGACGCCGCTCGAGGAGCAGATCAACGGCGTCGAGAACATGCTTTATTTCTCGAGCCAGGCGACCGGCGACGGCAACCTGCTGCTGACCGTCACCTTCAAGCTCGGCACCGACCTCAACACTGCGCAGGTCTTGACGCAGAACCGCGTCGCGATCGCCACCCCGCGCCTGCCCGATGTCGTGCAGCGGCTCGGCGTCACGGTGAAGAAGAGCTCGCCGGATCTGATGATGGTGATCCATCTGCTGTCGCCCGACTCTTCGCGCGACCAGCTCTACATGTCCAACTACGCGACGCTGCACCTGCGCGACGAGCTGCTGCGCGTCGAGGGCGTCGGCGATGCCCAGGTGTTCGGCAACCACGACTACGCGATGCGCATCTGGCTCGATCCCGACAAGGCGGCCGCGCACAACCTCACCGCCGACGAGATCATCGCCGCGCTGCAGGCGCAGAACGTCCAGGTCTCGGGCGGCGTGCTGAACCAGCCGCCGGTGCCCAGGCCGGGCGCCTTCCAGCTCAACGTCAAGGCGCTCGGCCGCCTCAGCGATCCCTCGCAATTCGCCGACATCCTGCTGAAGTCCGATGCGCAGGGGCGCGTGACACGCGTGCGCGATATTGGCTGGGTCGAGCTTGGCGGCGAGAACTACGGCGCCAACGGCTATCTCGACGGCCAGAGCGCCGTGCCGATCCTCATCTACCAGCAGCCGGGCACCAACGCGCTCGCCATGGCGACCCGCGTCAAGGCGGCGATGGCGAAGATGTCGAAGCAATTCCCGCAAGGTTTGAAATACGACATCATCTACGACACGACGACCTTCATCGCGCAGTCGGTCGAGGAAGTCGTGCGCACGATCATCGAGGCGGTCCTGCTCGTCGTTGTGGTCGTCATCCTGTTCCTGCAGACGTGGCGCGCCTCGGTCATCCCGATCGTCGCGATCCCGATCTCGCTCATCGGCACGTTCACCGTGCTCGCCGCCTGCGGCCTCTCGCTCAACAACCTGTCCTTGTTCGGCCTCGTGCTCGCCGTCGGCATCGTCGTCGACGACGCGATCGTCGTCGTCGAGAACGTCGAGCGCAACTTGCGGCTCGGCCTTTCGCCACGCGAGGCCGCGCACCGCACGATGGACGAGGTCGGCGGCGCGCTGATCGCGATCGCGCTCACGCTCTGCGCGGTGTTCGTGCCGACCGCCTTCATCTCCGGCATCTCGGGCCAGTTCTTCCGCCAGTTCGCGGTGACGATCGCCGCCTCGACGATCGTCTCGGCCTTCGTGTCGCTGACCTTGAGCCCGGCGCTCTGCGCGCTGCTGTTCAAGCCGCACGAGGAGACGCACGCGAGCCAGGTGCCGCTGATCGCGCGGCCCATCGTCGGCTTCTTCAACCTGTTCAACCGCACCTTCAATTGGCTGTCCGAGGGCTACGCCCGCATGGTCGGGCGGCTGCTGCGCATCGGCACGCTGATGCTCGTCGTCTATGCCGGGCTGATCGCGCTCACCGGCGTGCAGTTCTCCCGTGCGCCGACCGGCTTCATCCCCGACCAGGACCTCGGCTACCTCATCTCGATCTACCAGCTGCCGCCCGGCGCCTCGCTGGCGCGTACGGATGAGGTCATCAAGGAGGCAACCGAGCGGCTGAAGAAGGTGCCCGGCGTCGCCAACGAGGTCGCCTTCGCGGGCCTCGACGGCGCCACCCTGACTCAGGCGTCGAACGCCGGCGCCATCTTCGTCAACATGAAGCCGTTCGCCGAGCGAGATCCGCAGGGGCTCACCGCGCCCGTCGTGCTCGCCAAGGTCAACCAGGCATTGGCCGGCATCCAGGGCGCCTTCATCATCGCGATCCCGCCGCCGCCGGTGCCCGGCCTCGGCACGGCCGGCGGCTTCAAGATGATGCTCGAGGACCAGCGCAACCTCGGCCCGCAAGCCCTGCAGACGGCGGCGTGGGACGTCATCGGCGCGGCGATGAAGGTGCCGGGCATGGCGCAGCTCTTCACGCCGTTCACGACGGGCACGCCGTCGATCTACGCCGACATCGATCGCGAGCGCGCCGAGAAGCTTGGCGTCTCGCCCTCGGCGATCTTCAACACGATGCAGCTCTATCTGGGCTCGGCCTACATCAACGACTTCAATTATCTTGGCCGCACCTACGAGGTGCTGGCGCAGGCCGACGGTCGCTACCGCAACACCACCGAGGACATCGCGCATCTGAAGACCCGCAACGCGGCCGGCCAGATGGTGCCGATCTCGGCGGTGGCGCAGATGCGGCGCACCTCCGATCCCTATCGCGTGCCGCGCTACAACCTCTATCCGGCGGCGGAAGTGCAGGGCTGCACGCTGCCCGGTTATGCTTCAAGCTACGGGCTCGCGGTGATGGCGAAGATCGCCAACGAGCGGCTGCCGCAAGGCATGTCGTTCGAATGGACCGATCTCGCCTACCAGCAGACGACGGCGGGCAACACGACGCTGCTCATCTTCGCCGCGTCGGTGTTCTTCGTCTTCCTCGTGCTCGCCGCGCAATACGAGAGCTGGAGCCTGCCGCTGTCGGTCGTGCTGATCGTGCCGATGTGCCTGCTCGCCGCGGTGACGGGGCTGATGTACCGCGTGATGAACGTCGACATCCTGGCGCAGATCGGATTCACGGTGCTCGTCGGCCTTGCCGCGAAAAACGCGATCCTGATCGTCGAATTCGCCAAGCAGGCGGAAGAATCTGGCGCCAGCGCGCGCGAGGCGGCGATCCAGGCCGGCCGCACCCGCCTGCGGCCGATCCTGATGACGTCGTTCGCCTTTATCCTCGGTGTCGTGCCACTGCTGGTCGCCAGCGGCGCCGGCGCCGAAATGCGGCAGACGCTCGGCACCACGGTGTTCTTCGGCATGCTCGGCGTCACCGGCTTCGGCCTGATCTTCACGCCGATCTTCTTCGTCGCCGTGCACCGGATCTTCGGCCGCCCGAAGAGCATCCATGTGAGGGGCGGCGAGCGGGACCGGGCGCTGCCGTCGCGGGCATAGGCCGCAGCTTCTCCTTCTCCCGCTTGCGGGAGAAGGAAAGGCCGAGGGCTACGCCCCCAGCAGCGCCACCAGCTTGTCGAGCTGCTCGAGGCTCTCGTACTTCAGCTTCACCTCGCCGCCATCGCCCTTCGGCTTGATGTCGATCGCGAGCCCGACGCGATCCGCGAGGCGCTTCTCCAGCGCCCGCGTGTCGGGGTCCTTCTCGCGCCGCGGGCGCGGCGTCGCGCTGGCCGCGTCCTTCGCGTCGTGCTGCGCGCGTACCATCTCCTCGACCGCGCGGACCGAGAGGTTGCGCTGCACGACGCGCCGGGCCAGCGCATCCGGGTCGTCGCAATTGAGCAGCGCACGCGCGTGGCCCGCACTGATCTGCCCGCTCGCCAGCAGCGCCCGCGTGTCCGTCGGCAGCTTCAGCAGGCGGATCGTGTTGGCGACATAGGGCCGGCTCTTGCCGATAACGCGCGCGAGATCGCCCTGCGTGTAGCCGAACTCGGCCGACAGCTTCTCGTAGCCCTCGGCCTCCTCCATCGCGTTGAGGTTCGCGCGCTGCACGTTCTCGATGATCGCGATCTCGAGCGCGGCCTTGTCGTCGGCCTCGATCGTGACGACCGGCACATCGTGCAGGCCGGCGCCCTGCGCGGCGCGCCAGCGGCGCTCGCCGGCGATGATTTCGTAGGCATCCGCCTCGCCCGGCATCGTGCGCACCAGGATCGGCTGGATGATCCCCTTCTCGCGCACCGAAGCGGTCAGGTCGGCGAGATCGTCCTCGTCGAAATGTGTCCGTGGATTCAACGGGTTGCGCCGCAGGAACTCGATCGGAATCCGCTTCTGCCCCCGCGCGCGGACGACCGATTCGCTCTCGTGCCCGCTGTCGCCGAGCAGCGCCGCGAGGCCGCGGCCGAGCCGGGGCCGAGGAGCCTCCTCGGACGCCGCGACGAGCGTCTTGGCCGGCATGCCTTGCGCCTTGGCCATCACGCGGCGTCCAGGTGGCGTTCGCGACGGATCACTTCCGACGCGAGCTTCAGGTAGGCTTGGCTGCCGGGGCATTTGAGATCGTAGATCAGCACCGGCTTGCCGTAGGACGGCGCCTCGGAGACGCGCACGTTGCGCGGGATCACCGTGTCGTAGACTTTGGCTCCAAGGAAGCCACGCACGTCGGCGACGACCTGACGAGCCAGCGTATTGCGCGCGTCGAACATGGTCAGCACCACGCCGTGGATCTCGAGCGTCGGATTGAGCGTGGCCTTCACCTGCTCGACGGTCGACAGCAACTGCGACAGGCCCTCGAGCGCGAAGAACTCGCATTGCAGCGGGACGAGGATCGCATGCGCGGCCGACAGCGCGTTGATCGTCAGTAGGTTCAGCGACGGCGGGCAATCGATGAGGACGTAGGTGAAGGCGTCCTTGCCATCGGTCCCGGCGGCCATCTTGCGCACCGCTTCGCGCAGCTTGAACGTGCGGTCCTTGTGGCTGGCGATCTCGAGCTCGACGCCGAGCAGGTCGAGCGTCGACGGCGCGACGGAGAGGCGCGGCACCGCCGTCTCCTGGATCGCCTCGGCGAGATCGGCCTCGCCCATCATCACATGATAGGTGGAGATCGAACGATTCTTGCGATCGATGCCGAGCCCGGTCGAGGCGTTTCCCTGCGGGTCGAGATCGATGATCAGCACGCGCTCGTTGATCGCGGCGAGCGCGGTGCCGAGGTTGATCGCCGTCGTCGTCTTGCCGACGCCGCCCTTTTGGTTGGCGACGACGAGGATACGTTGCGCTTTGGCGAGCGGCACGGCACTTACTCCGCCGGCGGCGCGGCGTCCCTAGGGCAGGGGCGACCTGGCGGCCGTGACGATCACGAGACGAGAGCCGCCCTGCGTGATGCTGGGGCGATACTCGATGCGGAATCTATTGTCACGCTCGAGCGCGGTCAATTCGGTGTTCGCTTGTTGTCCCTTGGGAAAAACGCCGATCGCGCCCGCGAGCAGGAATGGCGCCGCCCATTCGACCAGTTGGGGCAGGGGCGCGAGGGCTCGGGCGCTGACCGCGTCGACCGGCGTCGTGTGGTTGGGGACGAAGGTTTCGACCCGCTCGGCGTGGATCGTGGCAGGGGCCCCTGTTTCACGTGAAACGGTGCGCAGGAAGGCGGCCTTGCGCTTGTCGCTCTCGACGAGGTGGACGTCGGCGCCGGGCGTGTCGGCGAGAAGGATCGCGGTGACGAGGCCGGGAAAGCCGCCGCCGGAGCCGAGATCGACCCAGCGGCGCGCATCCGGCGCGGCGGCCTGGACCTGCAGCGAATCGCCGATGTGGCGGATCCAGAGGTCGGGCAGGGTCGAGGGCGCGACGAGGTTGATCGTGGCCTGCCAGCGCCTGAGCAGGTCGGCGTAGATCGTCATCCGGCGGCCGGTGTCGGGCGGCAGGGCGGCGAGGATGGCGGCGCGGCTTGCCGTGCTCGCTCTTGCGATTCCGCCCGTCATTGCGAGCGAAGCGAAGCAACCCGGCAGTCGCGGGCCGCAGAGGCGCCTGGGTTGCTTCGCCTGCGGCTCGCAATGACGCCGGGCCGGCAGCGAGCTGACCCGCCCTGTTTCACGTGAAACACTACGCCTGCTTCCGTGCCGGCCCGCGCACGTGCGCGGCGATCAGCGTGAGCGCGGTCGGCGTCATGCCCTCGATGCGGCCGGCCTGTCCCATCGTCGCCGGGCGGACGCGGGTGAGGCGAGTGCGCAGCTCGGTCGAGAGGCCGGGCAGCGCGGTGAAGTCGATGCCGTCCGGGATCGCCAGAGCCTCGTCGCGGCGCGCGGCGGCGATGTCGGCGGTCTGGCGATCGAGATAGACGGCATAGCCCGCGTCGGTTTCGATCTGCTCGGCGGTCGCCGCCGAGACCGCGCCGAGCTGCGGCCAGATCGCCCGCAGCGCATCGAAGCTGACGCCGGGCAGCGCGAGCAGGTCGAAGCCCGAGCGCCGCACGCCATCCTTGTTGACCTGCAGCCCATGGCGCGCCGCCTCGCTTGGCGTAAGGGCGACAGCGCGCAGCGCAGCCACCGCCGCCTCGTAGGCGGCCTGCTTCGCCGCGAATTTTTGCGCCCGCTCGGAGCCGACAAGGCCGAGAGCCTCGCCACGCCGCGTCAGCCGCTGGTCGGCGTTGTCGGCGCGCAGGCTGAGGCGATACTCGGCGCGCGAGGTGAACATGCGGTAGGGCTCTGTGACGCCGCGCGTGACGAGGTCGTCGATCATCACGCCGAGATAGGCCTCGCCGCGATCGAAAAGAGCCGCAGCCTGTCCCGCGACGCGGCGGGCCGCGTTGAGCCCGGCGACGAGGCCCTGCGCGCCGGCCTCCTCGTAGCCCGTGGTGCCGTTGATCTGCCCGGCGAGGAACAGCCCGGCGACGCGGCGCGTCTCGAGCGCGGCCGTCAGCTCGCGCGGGTCGATGTAATCGTATTCGATCGCGTAGCCGGGCTTCAGCACCGTGACGTGCCGCAGGCCGGGGATGGTGCGCAGGAACTGGTCCTGCACCTCGGCCGGCAGCGCGGTCGAGATGCCGTTGGGATAGACCGTGGGGTTGTCGAGCCCTTCCGGCTCCAGAAAGATTTGGTGCGCGGCACGGTCGCGGAAGCGCACAACCTTGTCCTCGATCGACGGGCAATAGCGCGGGCCGGTGCCGCCGATCGCGCCGGAATAGACCGGCGACAGCGCGAGGTTTTCCTCGATGATGCGGTGGCCGGCCTGTGTCGTGTGCGTGACGTGGCAATCGACCTGCGGATTGCTGATGCGCGTCGTCAGGAACGAGAACGGCTCGGGCTCGAGGTCGCCGGGCTGGCGCGCGAGGCCCGCGAAATCGATGGTGCGGCCGTCGAGGCGCGGCGGCGTGCCGGTCTTCAGCCGGCCGAGCGCGAACCCATGCCGCGTCAGGCTCGCGGCGAGCCGCACCGAGGGTGCGTCGCCGTCGCGCCCGGCCGGCCGGGTGACCGCGCCGCAATGGATGACACCGTTGAGGAACGTGCCCGTCGTGACCACGATCGCGCCGGTGCCGAGCGTGCGGCCATCAGCGAGGCTGACGCAGGTAACGGCGCCGTCCCGCGTCGTGATCTCGGCCGCCTCGCCCTCGACGATCTCGAGCCCGTCGATCGCGGCGAGCGCCGCCTGCATCGCCTCGCGATAGAGCCGCCGGTCGGCCTGCGCGCGCGGGCCACGCACCGCGGCACCCTTCGACCGATTGAGCATCCGGAACTGGATGCCGGCCGCATCGGCGACGCGGCCCATCAGCCCGTCGAGCGCATCGATCTCGCGCACGAGATGCCCCTTGCCGAGGCCGCCGATCGCCGGATTGCACGACATCACGCCGATCGTGCCGCGCCGCTGCGTCACCAGCGCCGTGCGCGCACCGACGCGGGCCGCCGCCGCCGCCGCCTCGCAGCCGGCGTGGCCGCCGCCGATCACGACGACATCGAATGAGGAATGCGAGGGACGCATACTGCCTTTTACCAGCCTTGCGTGCAGCCGTCACGAGATGCGGCCTGCATGTTTCACGTGAAACAGAATGCCTCATTTCCCGATGCAGAACCGGGCGAAGATGTCGCCCAGGATGTCCTCGACATCGACTGCACCGATCAGGCGGTCGAGCGCGAATCGGGCGGTGCGCAGGTCCTCGGCGACGATCTCGATCGGCGGGGCCGGCGTCGCGGTCGCGCGCTCGAGCGCGGCGAGCGCGGCTGCAAAGGCCTCGCGGTGCCGCGTGCGGGCGATGAGGCCGGTGCCGGCCGGGGCCGCGAGGTCTTGGGCGAAGGCGGTGAGGCGTGCGAGCAGGGCGTCGAGGCTCTCGCCCGTGAGCGTGCTGAGGGGGAAGGGCTCCCCTTCTCCCGCAAGGGGAGAAGGCAGATCGCGATGAAGGTCGGCCTTGGTGGCGATCGGCCAGACCGGCGCGGCAAACGCTGGCGGAGGCGTGCCGTCCTCGGCGAGCCACAGCACCAGGTCGGCCGCCTCGGCCCGCGCGCGGGCGCGGGACACGCCGATCTGCTCGATCGTGTCGCCGCTGTCGCGCAGGCCGGCCGTGTCGATCAGGGTGACGGCGCAGCCGGCGAGGTCGAGATGCACCTCGATCGGGTCGCGCGTGGTACCGGCTATGCTCGAGACGATGGCCGCTTCGCGACGCACCAAGGCATTGAGAAGGCTGGATTTTCCGGCGTTGGGCGGCCCCGCGATCACGACCTGCACGCCGTCGCGCACGCGCTCGGCCGCGCCGGCTGTGGCCAGCTCGGCGGCGAGGCCGGCGCGCACGGGGGCAACGTGCCCGGCGACGAGCGCGTGCGTGTCATCCGGCGCCACCTCCTCGGCGAAGTCGATGGCAGTTTCGCAGTCGGCGGCGGCGGCGATCAGGGCTGCGCGCCAGGGCGCCGTCGCGTCGCGCATCACACCGGAGAGCTGGCGCTGCGCCTGGCGGCGTTGAAGGTCGGTCTCGGCATCGACGAGGTCAGCCAGGCCCTCGACCTGCGCGAGGTCGAGCTTGCCGTTCAAGAAGGCGCGGCGGGTGAACTCGCCAGGCTCGGCGCGGCGCAGGCCCGGCTGCGCGGCGAGCGCGCGCGTCACCGCCGCGACGACGGCGGGGCTGCCGTGCAGGTGCAGCTCCGCGCCGTCCTCGCCGAGCTCGCTCTTCGCCGCCTCGAACACCAGCACGAGCGCGTGGTCGAGCGTCTCGCCGGCGGGATCGCGCAG
This sequence comes from Beijerinckiaceae bacterium, assembly GCA_965277735.1. Classification (GTDB taxonomy): domain Bacteria; phylum Pseudomonadota; class Alphaproteobacteria; order Rhizobiales; family Beijerinckiaceae; genus RH-AL1. The sequence continues at coordinate 188,350 of CBDIDO010000001.1, read as the reverse complement.
CCGGACCAGCGTCGCACGGCGCGGCTCCGGCACGCGCCCCGCAAGCGCGGCGACGGCCGCATGCGCTTGCGGCCCGGAGAGGCGCACGACCGCGATCGCCGCGCGCCCGGCGCCACTGGCGACGGCGAAGATGGTGTCTGTCTCGCTCGATCCGTTCACCAGCCTTGAATAGGGCGGGTGGGTGCCGGGCGCTACGTCTTCGCCCGGCCACCGCGTCAGTTCGACAGCGATACCTCGACCAGATTGTCCGAGAACGATGGCGCGTGGCCCATGTCGGTGAAGGCGGCCGACGAGATGCTGTTGACCGTGCCCTCGTTGAGCTGGCGCCAATAGCCGAGCGTCGCCACGACGATCCCGGATTTGACGTCGTCGGTGATGCGGGCGACGCCCTTAAAGGCGCCGCGGTCGTTGGCGACCTTGACGCGATCGCCGTCGACGATGCCGCGCGTGTCGGCGTCGGCCTGGCTGATCATCACGAACTGCTCGCCCTGGCCTTTGAGCTTCTGCTCCATGTTGGCGTAGCAGGAGTTCAAAAAGTTGTGGCTCTTCGGCGAGACGATGTTGAGCGGGAACCGCGCGGCCAGCGCCGGATCGTTGGAATGGCTCTCGCGCGGGCCGACATAGTCGGGCAGCGGATCGAGGTCCTCGCCAGGCTGGAAGCCGAGATACATCTGCCGGAACGGCGGCGCGACGAAGTTCTTGGCGCCCTCGACCTTCAGCTCGCATTTGCCCGAGGGCGTCGGGAAGTTGCCGTCCTTATGCGGCGCGCGATCATCCGGCGTGCCGACTTTGAGCCGGGCGAAGCCATGCTCGCGCATGTAGGCGAGGTCGATGCCCTCGCAGGCCGGCGCCGACCAGTCGACGTAATGCTCGAGGCACTCCGCGTCGGTCCATTTGAAGTTCTCTTCCTCGTAGCCCATGCGGGCCGCAAGGCGGCGGAAGATCTCATTGTTGGGGATCGCCTCGCCGGGGCTGTCGGCGCATTTCGTGTTGTAGGTCAGGTAGAGGTGGCCCCAGGAGAGGATCATGTCCTCCATCTCGGCGCCCATCGAGGCCGGCAGCAGGATGTCGGCGTAGGACGCGGTATCCGAGATGAAATGCTCGGCCGAGACGAGGAAGAGATCCTCGCGCATCAGCCCGGCGACAATCTTGTCGGTCTCCGGCGCCTGCGTCACCGGGTTCGAGTTCCAGCACATCATCGACTTGATCGGCGGGTCCATCGGGATCTCGCCGAGCAGCGCGCGGCCGATCTGCAGGTTGCTGACGACGCGCGTGCCCTCGGGGATGAGGTCGGGCCGGCAGATGACGTCGAACTTGTAGGGATGCTCCCAGACGCCGAACTGGGTGACCCCGCCGCCGACGTGGCGCCAGGCGCCGGTCAGCGCCGGGATGCTCGTCACCGCGCGGATCGTTTGGCCCCCGCCGTAATGGCGCTCCAGCGCCACGCCCATGCGGATCGCCGCCGGCTGCGCCGTCGCCAGCTCGCGCGCCAGCTGACGGATATCGGCGGCCGGCACGCCGGTGATCGCCTCGGCCCATTCCGGCGTACGGCTTTCGGCGCGCTCCTTCAGCTCCGGATAGCCGATCGTGTGGTTGTCGACGTAATCCTGGTCGACGAGGCCCTGCGCGATGATCGAGTTGATCAGCGCCATGGCCAGCGCTCCGTCGGTGCCGGGCTTCGGCGCGATGTGCCAGTCCGCGGCCTTGGCGGTGCGCGAGGCATAGGCGTCGATCACCACGACCTTGGCGCCGAGTTTCTGCGCGTCCTTGACGATCGCCCAATGGTGCAGGTTCGTGCTGACGCTGTTGCAGGCCCAGATGACGATGTACTTCGAGTGGATGTAGCTCTCTGGATCGAGGCCGGCGGTCGGGCCGACCGTCAGCAGCCATGCCGTGCACGAGCCTTCGCCGCAGAAGGTGCGCTCGGTGACGGTGGCGCCCATCCGGTTGAAGAACGCGTCGCCGCCGTTGAGGCCGTGCACCAGACCCTGGTTGCCGAGATAGGAGTAGGGCACGATCGCCTGCGGCCCGTGCTCGTCGATGATCGCTGTCCAGCGCGAGACGATCTCGTCGAGCGCCGCGTCCCATGAGATCCGCTCGAATTGCTTGGAGCCCTTCGGGCCGACCCGGCGCATCGGGTACAGCAGGCGGTCGGGATGGTAGTGGCGCTCCTCGTAGTCCTTCAGCTTCACGCAGAGGGTGCCGCGCGTCATCGGATGCTCGGGATTGCCGCGGACGCCAAGGAGCTTGCCGTCGGCAACCTCGAACAGCATCGAGCAGGTGTCGGGACAATCGTGCGGGCAGCCCCCGAAAAAGGTCTCGGTCTTCGGCATCTCGTTCATAAAACGTCCTCCGCCTTCGCGCGCCTTTTTTGAGCGGGACCTCATACAAGTCCGTCGCTCGACGCGCTTTGGGGCGAAGCATCCCAGAATTCTCAGAGGTCCGAAAGCGCCCGTCCCCGGCCGAACGGCTAAGGTCGCGGCGCTCAGTCGGGCTCGCGCCGCAGCAGGTCGGGGCGGCGCTCGCGGGTGAGGCGCAGCGCCTCGTCGGCGCGCCAGCGGGCGATGCGCGCGTGGTCGCCGGAGAGCAGGACGTCGGGGATCGCGCGGCCCTCGAAGTCGCGCGGCCGCGTGTAGTGCGGATATTCGAGGCCGCCCGCCTCGAAGCTCTCGTCGTCGCCCGATGCGTCGTGGCCCATGATGCCCGGTAGCAGGCGGACGCAGGCGTCGAGCAGCGCGAGCGCGGCGATCTCGCCGCCGGAGAGCACGTAGTCGCCGATCGACACCTCCTCGAGCCCGCGCGCGGCGACGAGGCGCTCGTCGACGCCCTCGAAGCGCCCGCAGACGAGCACCGCGCCGGCCCCGCCGGCGAGCGCGCGGACGCGCGCCTGGGTCAGCGGCACGCCGCGCGGCGTCATCAGCAGGCGCGGGCGCGGATCGTCAGCGGCGACATGGGCATCGAGGCACGCCGCCAGCACGTCGGCGCGCATCACCATGCCGACGCCGCCGCCGGCCGGCGTGTCGTCGACCGTGCGATGGCGGCCGATCCCATACGCGCGAATGTCGTGCGCATCGAGCCGCCAGAGGCCGCGCGCAAGGCCGTCGCCGGCCAGCGAGAGGCCGAGCGGACCCGGAAACATCGGCGGGAAGAGCGTGAAGACGTCGGCGCGCCACATGCCGACGTCATAGCGCGAATCCGCGGCGCCGGGGCAAGCGCCCGACGTCAGCCCGCGGCGCGCGTGGGCCGCGTCGCGGTCGGCGGCAGCACGGCGCGGCCGAAGAGATGGCCCTGCAGGAAGTCGACGCCCCAGTCGGCGAGCAGGCGCGCGGTGGCCTCGTCCTCGATCCATTCGGCAACGGTCGGGATCCGCAGATTGCGCGCGAGATCGATCAGCGTGCGGATGAAGAAACGGTCGTCGGTCGAGGACGTAAGGTCCTGCGTGAAGGCACCGTCGATCTTCAGCACGTCGATCGGCAGCCGTCGCAGCATCTTGAAGGAGGAGTGCCCGGCGCCGAAATCGTCGAGCGCGACTCGGACGCCGAGCGGCTTGATCTCGGCGAGCAGGGCCTGCGTCCGCTCGATATCGGCGATGACGCAGGTCTCGGCGATCTCGACGATGAGGCGGCGCGCAGCATCCGGACGTAGCTTGCTCGCGGTGCGCAGGTGGTCGAGCCAGCACGAGTCGCCGAGGCTCTCCGACGACACGTTGATCGACAGCGTGAGCTTGCGGTCCGTGGTGAGCATCGCGAAGGCGAGGTCGAGCACGCGGCGGTCGAGCAGCGCGACGATGCCATCGCGCTCGGCCGATTGCACCAGCGTCTGCGGCAGCAGCAGCGTGCCGTCGTCGCGGCGGATGCGCACCAGCGCCTCGTTGAACACGACCTTGCGGTTCTTGGCGTCGACGATCGGCTGCTGCGCGAGCAACACGCGGCCCTCGTTGAGGGCGGCGAGCACGTCGTCCTGCTTCTGCGCCGGGCGCGCGGCCGCGAGGCGCGATGTGCCGGGATCATGGAGCACATAGGCTGGCACTGGAGCTTGGGCTTGGGCGGGGGCTTGCGGCTGGCGCGCGGCCTCGAGCGCCTCCTCGGCGAATTGCAGGAGCGCCTGCGGCGTGCGGCCATGCGAGGGCGCCAGGACCGCGCCGATGTAGGCGCGCGGCGCCGGCGTGCCGGCCGGAACGGCCTCGACCGCCTCGATGAACCGGGCCGCCGCGGCGGCAGCCTGCTCCTCGTGGCAGCCTTCGAGGAGGACCGCGAAGCGCGTCGCAGCATGGCGGGCGCAGACCTCGTGGGCGCGCATCTGCGCCCGCAGACGGTCGACGGCATCGACGAGACGCGCCGCCGTGTCCGGCCCCGCGCCCACCTCGATGTCGATTAGGAGCACGGCGAACCCCGCCTGATGGCGGCCCGACATGTTGAGCTGGCGCGTGACGTGCTCGGTGAATTCCGGCCGGCCGAAGGCGCCGGACAGCGGGTTGCGCTCGACGGCGCGCTTGGCGCGGTCGGCCTCGAAGCGGTTGGTGATGACCCGGATGATGCCGTGCGCGCGGCCCGGCCGCTCCTTGGCGTCGGCGAACCAGCGGCCGCGATCCTCGATCCACACCGGCGTCGCCGTCGAGCGGCGCGAGGGCACGAGGCCGTAGATGGCGGTGTAGGAGACGCCGTTGCCGCCGTCGCGCGACGTCGTCGCCATGATCGCCTCGTAGCGCGTCACGGGGCTGTCGGGCGCGAGGTGCTCGGCGTAGCCGAGGCCCGTTGCAAGGCGCTCGACGTCGAGGCCGGTCAGCACTTCGAGGTTTGGCCCCCAACGAATTGTGTCGGTCGCGAGGTCCCAGTCGTAGACGACCTCACCGAGCGGATCCTCCGCACGATTGCCATCGCCGAACGTAACCTGGCGATCATGTCGTGCGAGCAAGAACGCAACTCCCAAACGCCGCGGCGGCCCGCTGGTGCCGGCGAGACGCAACGTAAGGTGCGCGTGTTAATTTCCCCTTGCGGCGATCGCGGACTCAGGGCCCGTCCTCAGCCTTTGTTCTTGCGTTCGCGCAGCTCGGTAAAGACATCGATCTCGTCGGAATCCGCCATGCCGAGCGTGCGCCGGATGTCGGGGTCGTCGACGCGCAGGAACGGGTTCGTCGCCTGCTCGAGCGCGATCGTCGTCGGCAGAGTGGCCACGCCCCCCTCGCGCATCCGGTCGATCTCGGCGGCGCGCTCGCGCAGCAGGTCGTTGTCGCCGTCGACCTGGAGCGCGAAACGCGCGTTCGATTGCGTGTATTCGTGGCCGCAATAGACCTGCGTCGCGCCTGGCAGCGCCGCGAGCTTGAGCAGCGAGTGATACATCACCCCTGGCTTTTCCTCGAAGCAGCGCCCGCAGCCGAGCGCGAACAGGGTGTCGCCGGCAAACAGCAGGTCTTCGTCTTCGAAATGATAGGCGATGTGACCGGAGGTGTGCCCCGGCACCTCGATGACGCGCGCCTCCAGGTGGCCGACGTTGGCGCGGTCGCCCTCGGCGAGCTCGGCATCCAGCTTGTCGATCTTGCCGGCCGCCTTGATCTTGGCCGCCTCCTTGGCCGGTCCGACGATCCGGACGTCGGGATATTTGGCCTTCAGCGCCGCCAGCCCCTGCGTGTGATCGGCGTGATGGTGGGTCACCAGAATGTCCGTCAGCTCCCAGCCTTTTTCCTCAAGCGCGGCGAGGATAGGGCCTGCCTCCGGCGCGTCGATCGTCGCCGTGCGCCGCGTGTCGGGGTCGTGCACCAGGACGCCGAAATTGTCGGAAAGGCACATGAACTGGTGGACGTCGGCGGCCATGAGATCCTCGTGCTTATGAAGAGATGCGCCCATCGGCGCCAAGCGGGACCCTTAACCGATGACGGGACAGATTTGTTGCCCTGCCGACCCGCGTTGCTGCCGCCGAGGCGCGACGTAAAGGTGAGGCATCGAGAAAGAGTGACTATGCCTTACGACCTCACGCGTGCGTCCGACCGCGCTCTGCGCCACGTCGAAGTCTCTGCGGCGACCAACTGCCCGCCGGACGTGTTCGCGCGCGTGCTTGCGACAGGAATAGATGATCCGATTGCGCGTTCGGCCCTGCGGCTCTTTTTGGAGGAAGGGGACGCGGACATGTTGGTCGAGCTGGTGACTGAAGGGGCAAGCAGCTTCGCAGTCCTCGCCGATCTGTCCGAGGCGCTGCTGGCGCCAGATCATCCGACGGTTCAGTTTCTTCGTGAACCGCCGCCGTGAGCCGGGCGGCAAGCCGAACACCGCTCCCGATCTGTAGGCGCCGCTTCACCATCCGGCCGCCGCCCGATGCGCCTGCGACGCAAACGTGCGATCATCGCCATCATGGCCCTCGACATCGTCGATCTGCGCACCTTCTACGCCTCGCCGCTCGGCGAGGTGGCGCGGCGCCTCGTCGGCCGCATCCTGCGCGGGCGGTTCGATGCCTGCCACGGCCACACCGTGCTCGGCCTCGGCTATGCAACCCCCTATCTCGGCGTCTATCGCGGCGAGGCGGTGCGGGTGGTGGCCTTCATGCCCGCCGAGCAGGGCGTCGTGAACTGGCCGGCCAACGGGCGGTCCGCCTCGGCCCTCGTCGACGTCACCGCGCTGCCACTGCCCGACAGCTGCGTCGATCGCGTGATCCTCGTCCACGCGCTGGAGATCACCGAGCATCCGCGCGATCTGCTCGCCGAGGTTTGGCGCGTGTTGACGCCCGGCGGTCGCGTCATCGCCGTCACGCCGAGCCGTTCGGGTCTATGGGCGCGGCTCGACACCACCCCCTTCGGCCACGGCCAGCCCTATTCGCGCAGCCAGCTCCGCGACCTGATGCGCGAGACCTTGTTCTCGCCCACGCATTGGTCGGAGGCGCTCTACGTGCCGCCGTTCGGGCGCGGCTTGTTCCTGCGCTCGGCCTCGGCCTTCGAGCGGGTCGGCGCGCAGCTCGCGCTGCCCGGCGCCGGCGTCCTCGTCGTCGAGGCGACGAAGCAGCTCTACCGTCCCGTCGGTCTGCGCCGGCTGGCACGGCGGATCGCGCCGGCGATCCAGCCGGTGCTGGTGCCGCAGCCGGTCGGTGCACGTCGACTAGGGCCGCAGGTCTAAACGACCTAGCCCGCGGCGGGCGCGTCGCTTGCCGGGCTTCCTCGGCATTCCCATCTCTCGCCTGTGCCGGATGTCCGGCCGGAGGGATGATCCCATGACCGCTGCCACCGGCTTCGCCGGCCGCTACGAGACGAATGCGCACGCCGAGGTCGAGGCGACGATGAAGCGCCTGCGCTGGCTCGCCAATTTCCTCGATACGGCGGTCCGCCTGCCCGGCGGCTTCCGCTTCGGCGCCGATTCGATCATCGGCCTCGCGCCCGGCATCGGCGATCTCGCGACGGCGGGCATCGCCTGCTATTTCGTCTACGAGGGGCGCCGGCTCGGCCTGCCGAAGAGCGCGCTCGTCAAGATGGCTGGCAATGTCGTGCTCGACCTCGTGCTCGGCGCGACGCCGATCCTCGGCGACCTCGCCGACACGTGGTTCAAGGCCAACGTGCGCAACCTCGCGATCATCGAGAAGCACGTCGGCCGAGCCCGCTTGTAGCAATTGCCCGATTTGGCCAGTTTAGAATCACTCTGACTTTCGTCGGGGTGTGCCAAAGGAACTTCATGGGCCATTCTGAAATTGGAATCGTTACAAAGAGCGGCAAAAGCGCCGCCCTGGCAATTTCGGAGGAAGCACATGGCGGATCAGGCGGATCGGAACGGCATCTCGCGTCGCAAGGTTCTCGGTGGTGCGGCGGTTGCCGTCGGTTTGGGGGCGGGCCTCGTCTCGACGACCGCCTACGCCGGGATGAGCCAGGCCGACGCGAAGTACCAGGACAAGCCGAGCGGCTCGAGCAAGTGCGGCACCTGCAGCCAGTTCGAGGCGCCGAGCAAGTGCAAGCTCGTCGACGGCAGCATCAGCGAGAACGGCTGGTGCATGCTGTACACGCCGAAGGCCTGACCCGCTTCATCTGACGACAGGCCGGCGGCGCCTCGCGCCCGCCGGCTTTTTCATGCGCCGCGCCTCGCCCCCATAGGGCGGTGCGGTGCTATAGCGGCGCATGCTCGAAGCCCCCGGCCAACCGGCCGCATGCGTCGCCGACGTGCTCATCCCCGTCGCGGTCGACCAGGCCTATTCCTACGCCATCGGTGATCTCGACCTTGCGGTCGGCGATCTCGTCGAGGTCGCGCTCGGGCCGCGCCCGACGATCGGCGTCGTCTGGGGGCTGAGCGCAGAGCTGCGGCCACGCCTGAAGACCGTCTCAGCGCGGGTCGACGTCCCGCGCCTGCCGAAGAACCTCCGCGATTTCGTCGACTGGGTCGCCCGCTGGACGCTGAGCCCGCGCGGCATGGTGCTGCGTATGTGCCTGCGCGCGCCCTTCGCCAGCGCTCCGACCGCGCCGCGCTTCGGCCTGCTCGCCACAGACCACGTTCCCGATAAGATGACGCCGGCGCGGGAGAAGGTCCTCGCAGCGGCACGCGCCGAACCATTGCTTGGCAAGGGTGCGCTGGCGCAGGCCGCGGGCTGTACGACGGGCGTCGTCAACGCGCTGCTCGCCGCCGGCGCGCTGGAGCTGGCGCCCATCCCGGCCGAGGCGCCGGTCGCCGCGCTCGACGCCGATCATGCGCCGCCCCATCTCTCCGAGCCACAGGCGCGGGCAGCCGCCCTACTCGTCGAATCCGTCGCCGCGCGCCGGTTCGGCGTGGCGCTGCTCGAAGGCGTCACCGGCTCGGGTAAGACCGAGGTCTATATGGAGGCCGTGGCGGCGGCGCTTCGTGAAGGACGGCAAGCGCTTGTCCTGCTGCCCGAGATCGCGCTCACCACGCAGTTTCTCGCCCGTTTCGCCGCGCGGTTCGGCGCGCACCCGGCCGAATGGCATTCGGGGGTGCCATCGCGGCGCCGCGCGCTCGTCTGGCACGCCGTGGCAACGGGCGAAGCGAAGGTGGTGGTCGGCGCCCGCTCGGCGCTGTTCCTGCCGTTCCAAAACCTCGCGGTCATCGTCGTCGATGAGGAGCACGAGGCCGCCTACAAGCAGGAGGATGGCGTTACCTACCACGCCCGCGACATGGCGGTGGTGCGCGGCCGGATCGAGGAGGCGGCTGTCGTGCTCGCCTCCGCCACCCCCTCGCTCGAGACGCAGGTGAACGCGCGGCAGGGCCGCTACGCGCATCTGCTGCTGCCCGGGCGCTATGCGGCGCGGCCGCTGCCCGCGATCGCCGCGCTGGACCTGCGCCGCGATCCGCCGCCGCGCGGCCGCTTCGTCGCGCCGCCGCTGGAGCAGGCGGTCCGCGACACGATCGGGCGCGGCGAGCAGGCGCTGCTCTTCCTCAATCGCCGCGGCTACGCGCCACTCACTCTGTGCCGGACCTGTGGGCATCGCTTCCAGTGCCCGAATTGCGCGGCCTGGCTCGTCGAGCACCGCTTCCGCCACGCTTTGATGTGCCACCATTGCGGCCATCAGGAGCGTCGCCCCGAGTGCTGCCCGGTATGCGAGGGCACGCAGCTCGTGCCGTGCGGCCCCGGCATCGAACGCCTCGCCGAGGAGGCCGCCGAGCGCTTCCCCGACGCGCGGATCCTGACGCTGTCGTCCGACATTCTGGGCGGCCCGGACCGGCTGCGCGACGAGCTCGACGCGGTGGCGGACGGGCGCTGCGACATCGTCATCGGCACCCAGCTCGTCGCCAAGGGCCACAACTTTCCGCTGCTCACCCTGGTCGGCGTCGTCGATGCCGATGTCGGGCTGTCGACCGGCGATCCGCGCGCGGCGGAGCGCACCTTCCAGCTCCTGCAGCAGGTGACGGGCCGCGCCGGCCGCTTCGAAAAGCCCGGCCGCGCCATTCTGCAGACGTGGCAACCCGACCACCCGGTCATACGCGCTTTGGTGTCCGGCGAGGGCGAGCGCTTCTACGCCGAGGAGACGCGCGGCCGCGAACGCGCGGGCCTGCCGCCGTTCGGCCGCCTCGCCGCGATCATCGTCTCGGCGCCCGACCATGCGAGCGCGCAGGTCCACGCGCGGGCGCTGGCGATGGCGGCGTTCAAGATGCCGCCCTCGGACCGCTGGCAGCTCGCCGCCGCCGGCGGCATGCCGCGCGACGACGAGACGATTCTGCTCGGTCCCGCCGAGGCGCCGATCGCCATCCTCTCCGGCCGCCACCGCTTTCGATTGCTGGTGAAGGCGCCGCGCCGCAGCGATCTGCAGGGTTTCTTGCGCGCACTCGCCGAGGCGGCGCCGCCGCCGCGCGGCGGCGTGAAGGTCGCGTTCGACGTCGACCCGCAGAGCTTTTTGTAGGCGCTACCCCATCCGACCGCGGTTGAGGATGCCGACGGGATCGAAGCTCGTCTTGATGCGGCGCGACAGCGCGGCAAGCGCATCAGGCTGCGGATGGAACACCGGCGTCGCGGCGCGGATGGCATCTTCGGCGCGCACCAGCGTCGCGTGGCCGCCGTGGCGGGCAAGTGTCTCGCGCAGCGTCGCGGCATGGGGCTCGGCGCCCTCGAGCGCAAGCCAGATCAGGCCGCCGGCCCAATCGTAATACCAGCGGGTCACCGGGACGCCGGCGCCGCGCAGCGCGGCGACGAAGGCCGGCCCTTCCGACGGCGTGGTCGATACGCGCCACACGGACCCCGGCTCGTCCGCCACCGGCTCGGCGTCGCGCAGCGCTGCCCACAGCCGGCGCGAGGCGGCCAATCCGAGATCATCGACACGCCCGCGCGGGCCGAAATGCGCGAGGAGCTCCTCGAAACGCTTGTCGACCGAGACGGCCGGCCCCTCGAGCCGCAGCGCCAGGCAGCAGCCCGGCGCGAGGTCGGCCCAGGCACCGTCGGGCAGGCAGGCGTAGCTCGACATCTCGTAGGAGAGGCCCGAGGCTTCGCGCAGCGCGGCACAGGCGGCCGCCTCGTCGAGGCCGAACATCAGGAAGGTGCGCTCGGTCTCGGCCTTCGGCAGCACCTTGATCGTCACCTCGGTCATCACGGCCAGCGTGCCGTGCGAGCCGGCCATCAGCTTGGACAGATCGTAGCCGGTGACGTTCTTCATCACCTGGCCGCCGGACTTGAAGATGTCGCCGCGCCCCGACACGGCCCGAAACCCGAGCACGTGGTCGCGCGCGGCGCCGGCCTTGATGCGGCGCGGGCCGCTCGCGTTGACCGCGACGGCGCCGCCGAGCGTGCCGGTGCGGTTGCCACGCCACAGCCGCGTCGGGTTCATCGGCTCGAAGGCGAGTTCCTGGTTGTGCGCGTCGAGCAGCGCCGCGATCTCGTCGAGCGGCGTCGCGGGCTTGGCGCGCAGCACCAGCTCGGTCGGCTCGTAGAGATCGACGCCTGTCAGCGCCGACAGGTCGAGCTGCGCCGCGGCCTCGACGGCGTGGCCGAGCCCGCGCTTCGAGCCGTGCCCGACGATCTCCAGCGGTGTCTCGGACAAAAGGGCGGACTGGACGGCGGCGAGAACCTCGTCCTCGTCGCGCGGCTTGATGATATCCATGCGCGCGTGAAAGCGCGCCGCGCGCGCGAAGGCAAGAGCTTCGAACGACCGTGCTGAAAGATGGCTGAAACCCGCGCGCCGCTCGAGGGGCCGCTCGTCGATGCGCCGCTCGTGGATTTTCTGGGCGGCGCGGTCGGCCATCGCCACCGCTCCGGCGCCGGGCGCGGCCATGCGCTGGTCCGCGCCGTCGGGCTCAAGCCGGGCAAGCCGCTCGCGATCGTCGACGCGACGGCAGGGCTCGGCCGCGACGCCTTCCTGCTCGCCTCGCTCGGCGCCGACGTGACGCTGGTCGAGCGCGCGGCTCCGGTCCACGCGCTGCTCGTCGCCGCGATCGCCGCGCTGGCGGCCGCAAGCCTCGAGCACGCCGCGATCGCCGCGCGGATGCGCCTGGTCGACGGGGACGCGCGGGAAATCCTGCCGGACCTCGCAGCCGACGTGGTGACGGTCGACCCGATGCACCCGGCCCGGCTCGGCTCGGCGCTCGTCAAGGCGGAGATGCGGCGCCTGCGCGCGCTCGTCGGCGACGATCCCGATTCGGCCGCGCTGATCGGCGCCGCGCTCGCCTCACGCGCGCCGCGCGTCGTGCTGAAATGGCCGCTGCGCGCGCCGTGCCCGGCCGGCATCCCTACGCCCTCGCACAGCCTGCAGGGCAGGACCGTGCGCTACGACGTTTTCGTGCGGCCTCGGCCGGAAATGGCGACCTAGCTGTGCGAGCTGGGCTTGCCGGAGCGCAGGAGGCCGATGACGCAGATCGCGCCGAGAAGCGCGCCCGCGAGACCGATGACGAGCTGGCCGATATCCATGGACTCCTCCTTGATTGCTCTCTGATTTCCAACCGCAAGCTTTAGCCGGAGCTTGGCCGCCTGGCGAGCCTCTCTTCGAGCCTCGCCTTCGTGCGCCCTTGCGGCGACCGCGCCTCGGCCGCAAGCTCGCCGCGCCATGCATGCTCCTACCCCGTGACACGCGCCGCCGCGCCAGCCGTCGAGATCGTCGCGGCGGAAAAAACCTTCGCCGACGGGACGCGGGCGCTCGCGCCGACCGATCTCGCGGTCGCGGCCGACGAGTTCGTCGCGATCATCGGCCCGTCCGGCTGCGGCAAGAGCACGTTGCTGCGCCTCATCGTCGGGCTCGAGCAGCCGACGGGCGGCCGCGTTGCCTTGTGGGGCGGCGCGGCGGGCCGGCTCGGCTTCGTCTTCCAGGACCCGACGCTGATGCCGTGGGCGCGCGCGGCGACCAACGTGCGTCTTCCGCTCGACCTCGCCGGCGTGCCGAAGGCCGAGAGTGGGCCGAAGGTTGCCGCGGCGCTGGAGCGCGTCGGTCTCGCGGACAAGGTGCGATCCTATCCGCGCGAGTTGTCCGGTGGCATGCGGATGCGCGTGTCGATCGCCCGAGCGCTCGTCACCGAGCCCGATCTGCTGTTGCTCGACGAGCCGTTCGGTGCGCTCGACGAGATCACCCGCCATCGGCTCGACGCCGATCTCGCCGCGTTGTGGTGGCAGCGGCGCTTCGCGGCGATCCTCGTCACGCATTCGATCACCGAGGCGGCGTTCCTGGCGACGCGCATCGTCGTCATGGCCGCGCGGCCGGGCCGCATCGTGCGCGAGATCGTCAACGACGCGCCGCTGCCGCGCGATGCGGGTTTCCGCGCCAGCCCGCGTTTCGCCGAGACATGCCGCGCGCTGTCGCTGGCGCTGGCCGATGCCACGCTCGCCGAGGGTGCGCGCGCATGAGCCGGGTGCTGCCGCCGCTCGTCACCGGCCTCGTCGTCCTTGCGCTATGGGAGGGCCTTTGCCGCGCCACCGCCATACCGCCCTACATCTTCCCGATGCCGAGCGCGGTCGCCGGCGAGCTGTGGCGCGACCTGCCGCAGCTGCTGCGCGCGCTGGTCTCGACGATCGAGGTCACCTTCGCGGCCTTCGCGCTCGCCGTCGGCCTAGGCACGCTCGCCGCGTTCCTGTTCGTGCAGAGCCGCGCGATCGAGCGCAGCCTGTTCCCCTATGCCGTGATGCTGCAGGTGACGCCGATCATCGCGATCGCGCCGCTCGTGGTGATCCTCGTCAAGAACACGCAGGCGGCGCTCGTCATCTGCGCCACGGTGGTCGCGCTGTTTCCGATCATCGCCAACACGACGGCCGGCCTGCGCAGCGTCGATCCGGGCCTGCGCGACCTCTTCGCGCTCGAAAAGGCGAGTCGGCTGCAGACGCTGCTGCGGCTGCGCATCCCGTCGGCGCTGCCGTTCTTCTTTGCCGGGCTGCGGATCTCGAGCGGGTTGGCGCTGATCGGCGCGGTGGCGGCGGAGTTCGTCGCCGGCACCGGCGGCCGCAATTCCGGGCTCGCCAGCGTGATCCTGCTGGCGAGCTACGACACGGACATCCCACGCATGTTCGCCGCGCTCGTCCTCATCACGCTCGCCGGGGTTGCGCTGTTCCTGGCGATGGCAGGGCTGGAGAAGCTGGCGCTGGGCTCGTGGCGTGCGCCGCCGGATGGGGCGAATTGATTCGCGCATAGGTTGTGACGGTGTGTTCGCGTACCGCGAGGCTCTTCCATGACCAACCCGCTCGTCGGCACCTAGCGGCTCGCGGCCTGGTCGCGCCACATCGAAGGGGCGCCGGTTGCGCATCCGCTCGGCCCGGACGCCGTCGGTCTTCTCGTCTATGCGCCCGACGGCTTGATGGCGGTGCAGATGACGGCCGCGCATCGCGACAAAATCGGCGGCGGCGATGCGCTCGGCGGGTCGGTCGCGGCGCGGGCGGCCGCCTATTCCGGCTGCCTCTCCTATTTCGGCGCCTACGATGTCGAGGGCGAGACGGTTCCCGGACTGGACGGGCGAGGCGCAGGTGCGCCCGTTCACGCTCGACGGCGACCGGCTCGTGCTGCGCACGCCGCCGAAAGTCGTCGACGGCCGCACGACCGTCAACGAGATGGCATGGGTGCGCGCGTCATCCCGGGGCGCCGCAGGCGAACCCGGAACCGGAGCTCTTTAGAGAACCACGACCCGCGTGCCGACGGGCACCCGCTTGTAGAGGTCGACCACGTCGGCGTTCATCATGCGGATGCAGCCCGACGACACCGCCTGGCCGATCGTGTCGGGCTCGTTGGTGCCGTGGATGCGGAAGCCGGTGTCGCCCTTGCCGTTGTAGAGATACATGGCGCGGGCGCCGAGCGGGTTCTCGATGCCGCCTTCCATGTGCAGCGGCAGGTCGGGGCGGCGCTTCAGCATCTCGGGCGGCGGCGTCCAGCCCGGCCACTCGGCCTTGCGCTGGACATGCGCGGTGCCGTGCCAGGCAAAGCCCTCGCGGCCGACGCCGATGCCGTATTGCAGCGCGCGGCCGCCGTTCTCGACGAGATAGAGGTGGCGCGAGGCGGTATCGATGACGATCGTGCCGGCCGGCTGCTTTGTCGGGTTCTCGACCTCCTGCATCGTGTGCACGTCGGAGGCGATGGTGCGGTCGCCGCCACCCTGGTCGGGATAGCCGCCGCCCTGGTCGGGATAATAGGGCGCGCCCTGGTCGTAGCCGTAGCCCTGGTCGCCGCGCGGCGGGCCGCGTCGGTCGTCGGGATAGGCGGCGTAGCCGCCGCGGCGATCGTAGTCGGGCGCACCCTGCGGCGCGCCGCGGCCCTCGCCGTAGAACGGGTCGTAGGCCGGGCTCGGCTCGAAGTAATTCGGGCCCGCATTGGAGTCGTAGCCGTAGCCGCGGTACTGCGCCGTGGCGGTTCCGGCGGCGGCGATCAGGCCGACCAGGGCAACGGTGGCCGTCCAAACGATCTTGCGAGACATGTTTTCACCCACGCGGCGGCCGTCGTGGCCGGCCTCGTTGCTTCGGCAGAGAAAGCGGCGAAAGTGGGAGACGGGCGCGGCCTCGAAAGGCGGCGCCCGCGATTTGACGGTCGGTGTGGCGGAAAGGTCTAGAGGACGACGACCTTGGTGCCGACCTTGACGCGATTGTAGAGGTCCTCGACGTCGGCGTTCATCATGCGGATGCAGCCGGACGACACCGCCTGGCCGATCGTGTCCGGCTCGTTGGTGCCGTGGATGCGGAAGCCGGTGTCGCCCTTGCCGTTGTAGAGGTACATGGCGCGGGCGCCGAGCGGGTTGCCGAGGCCACCCTTCATGAAGTGCGGGATATCGGGGCGACGCGCGATCATCTCTTTCGGCGGCGTCCAGTTCGGCCATTCGGCCTTGCGGGCGATGTGCGCGTCGCCGGACCAGGCGAAGCCCTGGCGACCGACGCCAATCGAGTAGCGCATCGCCATGCCGTCGCCCTGCGAGAGGTAGAGCGCGCGATCCTGGGTGCTGATCGTGATCGTGCCCGGCGAGGCGTGCGTCGGATCGGAGACGAGCTGATGCGTCGTCATCGTAGAGGCCTGTGGCGCGAGGTCCGTATCGCCGGTGACGGCGACGGAGCGGCCCGTCTGCAGGCCCTGGTCGCCCTGCGGCGCGTAGGCCTGATAGGCCGGCGCCTGCGGCTGCGGCATCAGGAAATCGAACAGGCCGGCGGCGGACGCCGAGCCCGAGAAAGCAAGCGAAAGCACAACGGCCGCGACGCCGCTCTTCAACGCAAACTGGATTTTCATGGATCCGACCCCTCGGACGGCACCGTGCGCGGTGCCAGCACTCAAAGAATGCGCAAGCGGGGCCGTTCGTTCCGGCGCGGGGACAAGCCGCTCTTCAAAAAGTCATTAAGGTTAACGGTCAACCAGCAGCCTGTAGCCGGCGCCGCGCACGGTCTGCAGGAACAGCGGGTTCGCCGGATCAGCTTCGATCTTGCGGCGCAGGCGGTTCACCTGGACGTCGATCGTGCGCTCGTTGCCGGCACCGCCCTGTCCGGACAGCGCCTCGCGCGAGACGGTGCCGCCGGCGTTCTGCGCCAGCAGCCGCAGCATCTCGCGCTCGCGCTCGGTGATGCGCACGACCTCGTTCTTGTCGCGCAGCTCGCCGCGCTCGATGTCGAAGGTGAACGGGCCGAACTGCACCTGGCTCGGCAGCCCGTTGTCGACCGGCGCGCGGGCGCGCCGCAGGATCGAGGCGATGCGCAGCGACAGCTCGCGCGGCTCGAACGGCTTGCCGAGATAATCGTCGACGCCGATCTCGAAGCCGAGCACGCGCTCCTCGAACTCGGTCTTGGCGGTGAGCATCAGGATCGGGATCTGCGCGATCGGGCCGGTGTCGCCGCGCACTTTCGAGGCGAAGGCGAAGCCGTCCTCGCCGGGCATCATCACGTCGAGCACGATGAGGTCGAAGGAGATGTTGCGCATCGCCGTGGTCGCCTCGGCGGCGGTGCCGGCGGTGGTCACGCGATAGCCCCCGGCGACGAGGTAGCGCCGCAACAGCTCGCGGATGCGCCGATCGTCGTCGACGATCAGAAGGTGGGAGGCATCGTCGGCCGGCGCGGGGCCGTCGCCGGCCTGCGGCTGCGGGGCTTCGGTCATCTCATCATTGGCTACGCTGGCACGGCGCCTTCTTCAACCGAGACTTTGCCGGTTGTCGATGGCAGATGCGTGTCGAGCAGCGGCCTCACGGCCTCATGCCGAACAGCGCCTCGATCTCCTCCTGGGCCACGCGGTCGAAATCGTCCGGGACTTTGATCTGGCCCTTCATGAAGCCGAACTTCGAACGCCGGCTCGTCTGCTCGATCGGCACGACCTTGACCAGAGGCTTGCCTGCTTTGGAGATCACGAAGCTTTCGCCCCTCGCGGCCTGCTCGACCAGGCGCGAGAGGTGTGTCTTCGCCTCGTGGATATTGACGATGCGCATGGGCTTTTCTCACCCGGCCCACATTGGTCCATTCGCTTCGGATCGCCAACCATCATCAGATCCGCAGGGCGCTACTCTTCCTTGAACCCCAGCTGTTGGTGATTGCCGGTCGCGCCGTAGTATTTGTAGGGCAGGAACTTGCCGTGCATCTTGATATTGACGCGGTCGCCCTTCGGGTCCGGCAGCCGCTCCATGTCCATCTCGAGATCGATCGCCGACATGATGCCGTCGCCGAATTCTTCCTCGATGAGCGCCTTCCAGGCCGGCCCGTTGATCATCACGAGCTCGTAGAAACGGTAGATCAGCGGGTCGGTCGGCGGCATCGGCATGCCGCGCATCGGCACCTCGTTCAGCATGCGGGCTTCGGTCTCGGAAAGCCCGAACAGCTCGGCGGCCTTCGCGCAGAGCGGCTTGGTCAGCTTCATCTGGCCGAGTAGCGCGCCGACGACGAGGATCTCCGACATGCCGCCGATCTCGCTCGTGATGTGCTTCCAGGTCCAGGCCTTCTCGCGCTTGATGTCGAGGATCTTCTCGGTGAGGTCTGCGCGCTTCATTTTTTCCTCCCACGTGTCCAAGGGTGTGGCTCGACGGAGCAAGGGAGGTGCCAGCGCCCTCCCCCGCGCGTCAAAGAGGCGCCGCGCCGCGTCAGCGCTGCGCCGAGGGCTCGCCGGCCGGCGCTTCCGGCGGCTTTGCCGATGGCGCACCCGTCGGCGTCTTGAAGAAGCGGAAGAACTCGTTCGCCGCACCCGGCGTCAGGACGAGCCGCGTGCGCGGGTTGGCGAGCGCGTCGTTGTAGGCGCCCATCAGCCGGTAGAAAGCGAAGAAATCGGGGTCGCGGCCATAGGCGTCGGCGAAGATCTTGTTGCGCTGGGCGTCGCCCTCGCCGCGCAGCGTGTCGGCCTTCTGCTGCGCGTCGCCGACGATCACCACGGCGTTGCGGTCGGCCTCCGCGTGGATCGTCTGCGCCTCCTGCTGGCCTTGCGCGCGATAGGAGGCGGCCTCGCGGTTCCGCTCCGAATTCATGCGCTGGTAGACCTGCTCGGAGATCTGCTCGGGCAGGTCGGCGCGCCGGATGCGGACGTCGAGCGTGTCGATGCCGAGGCGCTCGGATTCAGTGTTCACCTCGCCGCGGATCCTGTTCATCAGGCCCTGGCGGTCGGTGCGCACGATCTGCGACAGGTCGGCGTCGCCGAGCACGCGGCGGATCGCCGAGTTCAGGACGTAGCCGAGCTGGTTGTTGGCGCGGTCGGTCGTCTGCACAGACTGATAGAACTTCAGCAGATCGACGATCTTGTAGCGCAGGAACGCGTCGACCTGGATGCGCGTGTTGTCGGAGGCGAGCACCTCCTGGTTCGGCGATTCGAGGTTCAGGATCTGGTTCGAGCGGACGATGACGTCCTCGATGAGCGGCATCTTGAAGTGCAGCCCCGGCTCGGTGACGAGCCCGCGGCCCGCGACTGGCTCGCCGAAGCGCAGGACCAGCGCCTGCTCGGTCTGCGCCACCTGGAAGGTGCCGGTGAAGGTGAGGAAGAGGATGACGACGATCGCCGCGACGATGCCGAAGACGCCGTAGTCTCTCATTGGCCGGCCTCGTTCTTATCGGTCGTCCCGCTCGTCGCGCCCTTGAGCTGTGGCAGCGGCAGGTAGGGGACGACGCCCGAGCCCTTGCCCGTCGGATCGTCGATGAGGACGTTGTCCGTCTTGCCGAGGATGTTCTGCATCGTCTCGATGTAGATGCGCTCGCGCGTCACCGCCGGGGCGTTCTTGTATTGCGTATAGACCTGGTCGAAGCGCGACGCCTGGCCCGTGGCCTCGGCCACGGTCTGCAGCTTGTAGCCCTCCGCCGACTGGACCAGCGAGGCCGCCTTGCCGCGCGCCTCGGGCACCGCCTTGTTGGCGTAGGCCTGCGCCTCGTTGCGGAGGCGGCTCTGGTCCTGCTGCGCGGCGGTCACATCGCGGAACGAGGCGATGACCGGCGCCGGCGGGTCGACCGATTGCAACTGTACCTGTCGTACCAGGACCCCGGCCTTATAGGACGTGAGGATGTCCTGCATCAGCTTCTGCACCTTCGGCTCGATCACCTTGCGGCCGGCGGTGAGGATGTCCTGGATCTGGCTCTGGCCGATCACCTCGCGCATCGCGCTCTCCGACACCGCCTTCACCGTCTCGCGCGGGTCGGCGACGTTGAACGCGTAATCCTCTGGCGCCGACGGCTCGATCTGCCAGAACACGACGAACTTCACGTCGGCGATGTTCTCGTCGCCGGTGAGCATCAGGCTCTCCTCCGGCACGTCGATCAGCGTCGTGGCGTTGGGCCGCGAATAGTCCGGCTGCGTGGTGAAGCCGACGTTGACGGCGTTGATGTCGGTCACGTTGAGCTTGTCGACCGCGCCGATCGGGTAGGGCCAATTGTAGTTGAGGCCCGGCGAGGTCTTGCCGGTGTATTTGCCGAAGACGAGGTTGAGGCCGACCTGGTTCGGCCCAATCGTGTAGAAGCCGGACAGCAGCCACAGGCCGAGCCCGACCACGATCGCGATGAGCACGCCGGGCGCGCCGAGGCCGCCGCCAGGGGTGAGCGCGCCGAACCGGGCCAGCAACGCGCGCCACCAGGCCCCGAAGTCGGGCCGGCCGGGGCGGCCGCCGCTCGGGCCCTGGCCCCACGGGCCGGGATTGCCGGGCTGCCAGCCGCCGCCGCGTCCGCCGTTGCCGCCCGGGCCACCGCCCTGACCGCCGCCGGCACCGCCGCTCGTGTTCCAGGGCATCGTGTCCTCCGCTGCGCCTCCCGAGCGCGCGGCTCGTCTTATAGGAGCGGCACGACCACCACAAATGGGGCGGACGCCTCGGCCTTGCGCGCCTCGTCTTGCGCCCGACACGCAAGACCAGCAAAGCTCGCCGCGACAGGCATGCGCGCGCGGATGAGCGGAAACCAGTGAGCGGAAACATTTCAGGCTTCCTGCGCGGCTTCGTCGCCGACCGCCGCCAGCAGGCGATGCTCGGCCTCGGCTTCTCGCAGGGCATCCCCTATCTGCTCGTCTACGCCACCCAGTCGGCCTGGCTCACCGAGGCCAACGTGGCGCTCGGCACGCTCGGCATCCTCAGCGAGCTGACGCTCGCCTATCGCCTCAAGTTCCTCTGGGCGCCGTTCCTCGAGCGCTACGACGCACCGATCCTCGGTGCGCTGCTCGGCCGACGGCGCGGATGGATGGTCGCCTCGCAGCTCGGCGTCATCGCCGGGCTCATCGGCATCGCCGTCGGCGATCCCGCGACGCATCTGTGGTGGACGGTCGTCGTCTCCGTCGCGCTCGGCTTCTTCGGCGCGACGCAGGACGTCGTCATCGACGGCTGGCGCATCGCCTCGGTGGCCACCGAGCGCCAGGCGTTGATGACCTCGATCGCCGAGACCGGCTATCGCGTCGGCGTCCTCGTTGCCGGCGCGGGCGCGCTCGTCCTGTCAGATCGCATCGGCTGGCACGGTTCCTACTTCGTGATGGCCGCGATGATCCTGCCCGGCATGGCGGCCGCGCTCTATGCGCCGGAGCCCGAGCCGGTCGATCTGCCGCTGTCGCCGCAGGCCGGCATCATCGCGACCATCCTCGGGCCGCTGCTCGAGCTCATGCGGCGGCTCGGGCCGATGGCGATCCCGATCCTGATCATGGTCGCCGGCTTCCGCATGCCCGGCTACATCTCGAACGCAATGGCGATCCCGCTGTTCAAGCACCTGCATTACTCGAACACCGACATCGGCGCCGTCACCAAGCTGGTCGGCTTCTGGATCGCGATCGCCGGCGTCTTCGCGGCCGGTATCGTGGTGACGCGGATCGGCATCATGGCGAGCCTCGTCATCGGCACGATCGTCGGCTCCGCCTCGCATCTCGCGCTCGCCTATCTCGCGGCGCACGGCGGCAACGGCGGCCACGATTACTGGACCTTCGCGGTCGCCGTCGGCATCGACGGCTTCGCCGCGAGCTTCGCGCAGATCGTTTTGATCACCTACATGTCGTCAATCGCCTCGAACGCTTTCGCCGGCAGCCAATTCGGCATGCTCACCTCCCTCGTCGCGCTGCCGGGCAGCTTCCTCACGATGGGCTCCGGCTTCGCCGCCGGCCATCTCGGCTTCCCGCTGTTCTTCGTCATGACCTCGGCCATCGGCCTGCCGATCGCGATCCTCTCGCTGTGGGTCTGGCGCGTCGAGGGCTCGCGAGGATTGTCCGCAGCGCATCGCGCGCCGCCAGCGCATCCCGGCTTGACCGCTTCCGAGGCGCCGGCTAGCGCCCCTCGATGACATCTCGCGCACGCCTCGCCGAACTCGCATCGTCCTACGATCTCGTGCTCTGCGACGTCTGGGGCGTCGTCCACAACGGCGTCGCGCACCATGCCGCGGCAGTCGGCGCGCTGCGGCGCTACAGGCAGGGCGGCGGCCGCGTCGTGCTCGTCACCAACGCGCCGGCACCGGCCGCGCAGGTGCAGCGCCGGCTCGACAAGCTTGCCGTGCCGCGCGACGCCTACGATGCGATCGCGACCTCCGGCGACGTCACAATCGCCGCCATCGTCGCCGCCGGCTGCCCGCCCATCTTCTCCATCGGCCCCGGCGGCGAATTCGCGATCTACACGGAAGCGGCGCGGCAGGGGCCGCGCGCGCCGGCGCTGGTCGGCATCGCGGACGCCGAGCTCGCGGTCTGCATCGCCACCGACGAGACAGGCGAAGAGCCTGCGGACTACGACGCCAGCCTCGCGGCGCTGCGGGCACGCGACCTCGAGCTGATCTGCGCCAACCCCGACATCGTCGTCGAGATGGGCGACACGCTCGTCACTTGCGCCGGCGCCATCGCCGCGCGCTACGCCGCGATCGGCGGCCGCGTCACGCAGGCGGGCAAACCGTTTCCCGCGATCTACGAGCGCGCGCTGCGTCTCGCAAGCGAGGCCGGGTCGGTGGCAACGCCGCGCGTGCTGGCGATCGGCGATGCCACGCACACCGACATCGCCGGCGCGGTGCGGATGGGCTTCGATTCGGTGCTGATCACCTCGGGCATCCACCGCGCGAAGCTGCATGTCGGCGACCGCGGCTCGGCGATCGACGAGGCGGGGCTGCGGCAGTTCCTGGACGAGTCCGCGGTACAGCCGACGTACGTGATGCCGGAGCTGGCTTGGGTTTGATCTAAAACCTTACGGGATCGGCGGCGCGCCCGGGTTCGCGGCGGCGGCGCTGTAGCCGTTGGCTTGCAGTTGCTTCAGCTTGGTCATCCACGTTGCGTCGGGCTCGGCATCGGCGGGCGTACCGTGGTCCTGCCAGCCTTCGGCACCGTCCGGAAACCAAAAGACGTGGCGATAGCCCATCTGGGTCACGCGCTTGGCGGCGTTCCAGCTGCCCCAGCGAGCCGGGTGGCAGAAGGTCAGCACGGGCGTGTCCTTGTCGCCGTGCGTCAGCGCCTCGATGCGGTCGTCGAACGCTTTCGTGAAGGCCTCATCCTCGGAGCCGCCGCCGCCGCCCGGCATCCAGGTGGCGCCGGGGATCGAGCGGTGGATCGGCATCCACAGCATGCCCTTCGGCTGGCTGGGCGGGCGCTTGTCGAGGTTGGCGACGTCGATGATGACGGCATGCGCCTTGACGAGCTTCTCGACCTCCGCGGCGTCGATCACGTTCGCGCCGGCGAGCGTCGCCGGCGTCTGGCCGTGCAGCGGGCCGTGCCAGAGGCCCTTCGGCTCCGGCACGATCGGCGCCGCCGTCTGGGCGCGCGCCGGTCCGACGGCAAGCGCCGCGCAGACCGCGAGCAGAAGCGCGTGCGTGGATTTCATGCGGTCATGCTGCCGGTCAGGAGACGATCGGCAGCCGCGCCCCCTAGAGGCGGGGCATCAGATGCATTGCCGAGCGCTGGTATTCGTAGCAGGCGGTGTCGTTGGTCCATTCGGGCGTGGTCACCGTGCGATCATGCGTTGATGTCCCGCATCCAGTTCCTTTCGGCCATGTCCCATGTCCTTTCTTGCTGCGCGCAAGGCGCGGCTCGCGCGATCGGTCGATCTTAGCCTACCAACTAGTAGGCAGCGCGTCCGTTCCGAGAGGATCGTCGTCAAGCAGGCCGGCCACAGCGGGCCCCTCCTTTCGGAGGAGGCGCGTCTGCTAGCTCTGGCCCGCGGTGATGGCCGTGACCGCGCGGCGGTTCTGCGACCAGCACGATATGTCGTTGCAGGTCGCGACCGGGCGCTCCTTGCCGTATGAGATCGTGCGGATGCGCCCCGAGGGGATGCCGCGCGCGACCATGTACTCGCGGGTCGCCGCGGCGCGGCGCTGGCCGAGCGCAAAATTGTACTCGCGAGTGCCGCGCTCGTCGGCGTGGCCTTCGATCGAGAACGGCCCGCGGTCGTAGCGGCGCAGCCAGTCCACCTGGCGGTCGAGCGTCGCCTGCGCCTTCGGGGTCAGCTCGGAGGAATCCTCCTCGAAGAAGACGCGGTCGCCGATGTTCTGGGCGAAATCGGCCGCGCTGCCCGGCTCGGCGCCGCCGGCGTAGGCGTTGAACTGGTTGTCGGGCGCCTTGGCGCAGGCACCCATGGCTAGGGCCGACGCGAGCGCGACGGCGAGGCCGATGCGGCGGGCGAAAATGAACTGGCTCACGGCCATCCTCCAAGTCTCGGGCGCTCAAGGCAGGACGCGCTTGCGATCGACTCGAGCATCAAGGAGGGCTTGATGGCCACTTTGCGGCCCGCCACGGCCCGCCATGGAACCGCCACGCGGCGGCGCGCAGGTGTTGCCTCGTCAGCACAGCCAAGCAGCCGGCGCGTGACAACAAACGTACCCTCCGGTACGTGTCTCGGCGCCGGGCGGGTGCGAGGGCAGGCCGCCGCAGGTCGTAGGGAACATCGATGCAATCAGTCGAGAGCGAGGTCCAGTCGTCGCAGTCCGGGACCGGCACGCCGGACACGGGGCTGCCGCAGCTCGCCTTCGGCACCGAGAAGATGGGTCTCATCTCTCTCAAGGCGCCGCTCATCGTCGGCCTCGTCTTCGTGATTCTGGCCGTCGTCGCGATCTTCGGCGTCGGCAAGCTCAAGGTCGACGATTCGTTGTCGCAGCTGTTCCGCTCGAACACGCCGCAGTTTCAGCAGTACGAGGCGGTGACGCGCGACTTCCCGTCGTCGGAATACGACGTGCTGGTCGTCATCTCGGGCAAGGACCTGCTCGTCCGCGATAACGTCGAGAAGATCCGCACCCTCGTCACCGACCTGCAACTGATCGACGGCGAGCGCTCGATCATCTCGATGTTCTCCGCCCGCGAGCCGCCCAAAGCGGGCCAGACCATCCCGCCGGCCCTCTTCCCGGAACCGTTGCCTGAGGGCCAGCCCTACGCCGATCTCGTCACGAAGATCCGCGCCAACGAGCTGATCAACGGCAAGCTGATCTCGCCCGACGGCACGCTCGCGCTGATCGTGCTGGCGCTGAATCCCGAGGTCGCCTCGAGCTCGAAGTCCGGTGCGATCGTCACCGACATCCGCAAGACGATGAACGAGGACCTCGAAGGCTCCGGCCTCAAGGCCGAGCTCGCCGGGGTGCCGGTGATGCAGCTCGAGATCCACAATTCGGTCGAGCGCGACCGTGTGATCTACAACCTCATCGGTTTCATCGCCGGCTGCGTGATCGCGATCCTGTTCTTCCGGCGTGTCTCGTTCATGCTCGTCGCGGCCGCGCCGCCGCTGGTCGCGATCCTGATCTCGGTCGGCGCGCTCGGCTGGCTCGACTTCCGCCTCAACATCTTCCTCAACGTGATGACGCCGCTGATCATGGTGATCAGCTTCTCCGACTCGATGCAGCTCACCTTTGCGATCCGCGATCGTCTCGTTGCCGGCAACACCAAGGCGCAGGCGATCCGCGGCGCGCTCGCGGTCGTCGGGCCGGCCTGCGTGCTCACGCATACGACGACGATGGTCTCTTTCGTGGCGCTGCTGTTCTCCGATTCCGATCTCATCAAGACGTTCGGCGAGGCCGGCCTGCTGACGACGGCGATCGCGCTCGTCACGGTCCTCGTGCTGTTGCCGCTGCTGGCGGTGACGCTGGTGCGGGGCGAGGCCAAGCTCGCGAGCTCGACGGCGCGCAGCGATACCGCGATCAACATGCTGCGCAGCTTCTGTCGCTGGATCGCCGAGCGGATGGTCTCGCATCCAGGCCTCTACAGCCTGATCTCGATCGTCGTCTGCATCGTGCTGTCGCTGATCTACACCAACCTGCAGCCGCGGTACCGGCTCGCCGATCAGGTGCCGAACAACGAGCAGGCGGTGACGGCCAACGGCTCGCTCGATCGCAAGCTGACCGGCGCCAACCCGATCGACGTGCTGATCCAGCTGCCCAAGGGTGAGGACATGTATTCGCCGGCGACGCTGGCGACGCTCGAGGCCGTGCAGCGCACGACATCGTCGGAGCCCGGCATCGGCAACGTGTTCTCGCTGCAGACGCTGCGCGACTGGCTGTCGCAGAAGCTCGGCGAGAACGACATCGCGACCCTGAAGAAATATGTCGGCTACATCCCCGAGCCGCTGGTGCGCCGCTTCGTTGCCGCCGACCAGAATTCACTGCTCGTCTCGGGACGCATCCCCGACAAGGACGCGAGCCAGCTGCTGCCCGTCGTCGATGCGCTCGATGCCAAGCTGAACGCCGTGCGGGCCGCGCATCCCGGCTACCAGATCTCGGTCACCGGCCTCGCCGTCATCGCCGCGCGCAACTCGGCCGCGATGATCCAGCGCCTGTCGCGCGGCCTCACCGTGGAGATCGTCTTTGTCGCCGCCTTCATCGGCCTCGCCTTCCGATCGTGGAAGGTGATGTTGCTCGCGATCATGCCGGGCATCTTCCCGATCATCGCATCGGGCACCCTGCTCTACGCGATGGGCGAAGGCTTGCAGTTCGCCAGCGTCGTGGCGCTCACCGTCTCGTTCGGACTCGGATTGAGCGCGACCATCCATTTCCTCAACCGACTGCGGCTCGAGGAACGTCCCGGCGAGAATGCGGCGTTCTCGGTCGAGCGCGCGACGATCCTGGTCGGGCCGGCGCTGATCCTCACCTCGGTGGTGCTCGCCTGCGGCCTCGCCGTCACCGCCTTCTCGAACCTGCCGATGCTGCGGCTGTTTGGTTGGCTCTCGGCCTTTGCGATGATCGCCGCGCTGGTCGCCGATCTGCTCATCCTGCGGCCGACGGCGATGTATCTCTACAGCCTCGTCCCGGCGAGGCTGAAGCATCGCGCGGCCGAGTAGGAAGGTTTTTGGAACAACCTTTTGTCACGACATCGCCATGATGTCTGCGTGGCCATTGTCATTTGACAGTCAACCATGCGTTGAAGTTTGTTTCTCACCTGTGCAAATCGCGACATTTCGATCACGGTCGCTTTTGAATGCCATTGCAGCGCACACAAAGGCGGGGTTTGGACACGATCGTAGGGTTAAACGACCTCAGCGAATGGTTCGCTCGGAGTTGTTAATTGAAAAAGATCCTGCTTGCCGTCGCGCTCCTCGGCGCGGCCTCGACCGCAGCGCTGGCAGCCGACCTTCCCTCGCGTCGCGCTCCGCCGGTTTACATCCCCCCGCCGGTTCCGGTCTTCACCTGGACGGGCGCCTACATCGGTGGCAACGCCGGTTACGCCTTCGACGCTAAGTCGTCGTTCAACACCACGGTCGGCGCGAACCGCTCGTTCCTGCAGTCGAGCTCCAACGGGTTCACCGGCGGCGGTCAGATCGGCTACAACATGCAGCTCGGCAACGCCCCGTTCCTCGGGGGCTTTGGCGGCTTCGGCGGCGGCGGGCTCGTCCTCGGTGTCGAGGCCGATGCCTCCTACACCGATCTCAACAAGAGCACGGCTTTCGGCGGCGCGCCCTACTACGCGAACACCCAGTTCGTCGGCACCGCGCGCGGCCGCGTCGGCTACGCCTTCGGTAATGTGCTCGTGTTCGGCACCGGCGGCTTCGCCTACGGCGGCGTCAAGGACGGCGTCGGCGTTGCCACCGCCGACAAGATCGCCACCGGTTACGCCTACGGCGGCGGCATCGAGTACGCGATCCCCACCAGCTCGTTCGTGAATGTCTTCCATTCGAGCGCGGTGACGCTGAAGGCCGAGTACCTGCACTACGACCTCGGCTCCCAGGCGCTGAACTCGGGCCGCATCAACAGCTCGGTCAAGAACGACGGCAACATCGTTCGCGCCGGCATCAACTACAAGTTCGACTTCTTCGGCGTGCCGGCCGCTCCGGTCGTCGCCCGTTACTGATCCAAGCGCAGTCGGCCTCGACGCAGGCCGACTGCCGATTGGTCGGATACCAAACAAAAGCCCGGCCTTGCGGCCGGGCTTTTTTTGCGTGCTCTCGCGGCCCGACGGGCCCGACCAAGCTAATGCTTCGACATCGTCACCGAGACGTTGGAGATGTCGGTGCCGGTCGGCGAGATCGTCACCGACTGGCGGCCGGCGCGCGCGGCGATGCCGATCCGCGCCGTGAAGCCCATGCCGTTCACCTGCGCGGAGATCTGCGTCGGCGTGATGTGGCCGCTGATGTGGCCATTGGCGCCGCGCGAGGTCTCCGACCAGCTGCCCGAGATCGCATCGCCCTCGGCCCGCACATTCGAGACGACATTGAACTTGTAGCTGTCGCTCGCGCAGGTCAGATTCTGCGACATCGAGGTGCCGTCGCCGCCGACGTCGTAATGGGCCTTGCAGCGCAGCCGCTCCTTGGAGCCGTTGTCGACCGAGATGACGCCGGCCCCCGTCCAATTGCCCTCGAAGGAGCTGAACGGACCCGCGTGGGCGGGCACGGCCATCGCCAGCGAGGCCAAGGCGGCGCCCGACAGAAGCGCGATAACCCGCGACGATCGCGCGGTTTCATGCGTGGAATTCATTGCGTGCTTTCCTCGTTGGGACGGTTCGCCAGCCTCAGCTACGCCGTTGCGCCGGAAACGTGAAGGAAACGAGTGAGTTCCGGCATGGCATGCGACTTCTACACTACGGCCCGGGCGCTTGCCTACGATCGAAGGCGTACAGGGACTTGGTCTTAAGTCTCGGCTTATGGGTCAGCGGATCGGGACGTCGAAGGATGTTTGTGGATACGGCTCGTTCTTCAAGGTGAAGTGCCACCATTCTTTGTCGTAGCTCGCGAAGCCGCGTTTCAGCATGGCGGTCGCCAGCAGCGCGCGGTTCGCCGCGACATCGTGCGGCTGGCCCGGCGCGTCGGGATGCGAGGCCGGTCCGAAGAGGTCGAACGGCGTGCCCATGGCGAGCGGGCGGCCGTCACGCGTGTCGACGAGCGTGAGATCGACGGTCGAGCCCCGCGAATGCGCCGAGCGCGCCGCGATATAGCCTTCCGCGAACAGCGCGGTCTTGGGCACGTCGGGGAAGAACTCGCGCTTTCCCGCCTCCTCGCCCGCCGCCTTGGCCCAGGCGACGAACCGCGCCACCGCACGCAGCGGCCGGTAGCAATCGTAGGCCAGCAGCCCGAGTCCGCGCGGGGCCAGATCGGCTTGCACCACGGCCAGCGCCTCGGCGGCCTGCCGCGTCAGCCAGCAGCGCGGCGCCTGGTAGCCCGTCACGGGCGCGCCGGTGAAATTATGCGCGCCGGCGTAGCGGATATCGGTGCGCAGACCCGGCACGACGCGCGTGGCATCGACGAAGCCGCGCGGCATCGCCGGGTCGGCCGCCGACGGGCCGAGCAAAGTGAGCGCGGAAGCCACCGCAAAGGCGATCGTCAAGATTCGTCGCATCTCGCCGACCCTGGCGCCGCTTCAGCCGACGCTAACGAGTTCCTTCTAGTCTGCTGCCCCGGAAAGGGCGACCGATGCGGGAGCGGGTCGAGGTTGCGATCGTCGGCGGCGGGATGGCGGGTTCGGCGCTGGGCGCGCTGCTGTCGCGCGCCGGGCGGTCCGTTGTGCTCTGCGACCCGCGCGAGGCCTATCCGGCGGATTTCCGGGCCGAGAAGCTCAGCCCGGTGCAGGCGGGCCGGCTGGTGCAGATGGGCTTCGGCGACATCCTGCGCCGCGTCACGACGCCGATCGGCGAGCTGGCCATCGCCCGGTTCGGCCGCATCGTCGAGCGCCGCTGCGACGACGAGCTCGCCTTCGATTACGCGGATCTGGTCAACGCCCTGCGCGCGGAAGTGCCTGGGGACCGACTCCGTATTGGACGCGTCGCCGGCATCGAGGAAGGGCCGAACGGCCACATCGTCCGGCTCAGCGGCGGCAAGGAGATCGAGGCGCGCCTCGTCGTGGTCGCGACGGGGCTCGCGCGCGGGCTCGTCGACGCGTTGGGGCTGCGCCGCACGATCGTCGCGCCCGACCATTCCCTGGCGATCGGCTTCGATGTCGCGCTCGCGCGGCCGGGCAACGGGCCCGTGGCGCTCACCTACCACGGCGAGCGGCCCGCGGACCGCTCGGCCTACCTCACAATCTTTCCGCTCGGCGCGCGGCTGCGCGGCAACCTGTTCGTCTTTCGCCGTCAGAACGAGGATTGGGCGGCGGCCTTCCGCGCCCAGCCGGCCGAAATCCTCCGCGCGATGATGCCGGGCCTCGCCCCGATGCTCGGCGACTTCGAGGTCGTCGGACGCCCCGTCCTGCGGCCGATCGCGTTGCACGTGACCGAAGACCCTGTGCGCGACGGCCTCGTGCTGATCGGCGACGCCTTCGCCACCACCTGCCCGACCGGCGGCAACGGCCTCGACAAGGTGCTGACGGATGTCGAGCGCCTGGTGGCCTTGGCGCCGGGCTGGCTCGAGGCCGGCGATACCGGCGCCGCCGCGGTGGCGCAATTCTACGACGACCCGGCCAAGCGCGCCTGCGACGCCGCGTCCCGGCGCATGATCGCCTATGCCCGCGCCATGGCGGTCGACCCTGGCCTCGCCTGGACGGCCCGTCGCTGGCGCAACTTCCTCGTTCAGACCGGACGCGGCTGGGTGCGGCGCGCCCGGCTTAACGTGCAGGCCGCAAAAGCCACCACCTCTCCCTGACAGCGGCGCAGGGCCACTTGACGATTTCATGTTGCGTATTTATACGCGTTTTAACATGAAAATGCGTGTTATATCATGATCCGGGAGGACAGGTTGGCCGCGATTGCGGATCGGCTGGAGGCGGACGGCCGCGTCGTCGCCGCCGATCTCGCGGACATCTTCCACGTGCCTGTCGACACCATCCGCCGCGACCTGCGCGACCTCGCTGCGCGCGGCGCCTGCCGTCGCGTCTATGGCGGCGCGCTGCGCAACGCGCGGCCCGGCGCCGCGGCCCGCCGCCCAGCCGCCTTGCCCGCGCTCGCCGCGGCGGCGGCCCGGCACGTGCGACCAGGCAGCCTCGTCTTCATCGACGCCGGGCGCACCAACCAGGCGATCGCAGAGGCCCTGCCCGAGGACACGGGCCTCACGATCGTGACGACGAGCCCGGCGATCGCCGCGGCGCTCGTCGGCCGGCGCGGCCTCGATCTCGTCCTGATCGGCGGCCGCATCAGCCATGTCACAGGCGGCGCGCTCGGTCCGATCGCCGGCGAGGCGGTGCGCGATCTGCGCGCCGATCTCTGCCTGCTCGGTGCCTGCGCGGTGGCGGCCGAGGGCATTAGCGCCTTCGACATCGAGGACGCCGCCTTGAAGCGCCGGATCGCCGAAGGCTCCGAGCGCGTCCTGGTCGCCGCGACCGCCGACAAGGTCGGCACGCGCGCGCCGTTCCCGATCGGCCCGCTGTCGGCGATCGACCTCCTTGTCGTCGAGGCCGGCGCGCCGGAGGCCGAGATCGCACGCATCCGCGACGCCGGGATCGCGCTGGAGATCGTCGCCGCCGATGCTTGAGCCCAATCCCACGGGCGCCGACACGCCGGCGACCCGCCTCGCCACGCGCCTCGCCTTCTTCGCCTCCGGCTTCGGCGTCGCCGTTTGGGCGCCGCTCGTTCCCTACGCCAAGGCGCGGCTGCACATCGACGATGCCGGGCTCGGCCTGGTGCTGCTCGGGCTCGGTGCCGGCTCGGTGATCGCCATGCCGCTCGCAGGCGGCCTCGTCGCGCGGCTCGGCAGCCGGCCGATGATCTTGGCCGCCGGGCTCGGCATCGCCGTGGTGCTGCCGCTGCTCGCGATCGTCTCCAGCCCCCTCGGCCTCGCCTTGAGCCTCGCGCTCTTCGGCGTCGCCATCGGCGGGATCGACGTGGCGATGAACGTCCACGCCGGCGAGGTCGAGGCGGCGGCGCGAGTGCCGCTGATGTCGGGCTTCCACGGCCTGTTCAGCCTCGGCGGTCTCGCCGGCGCAGGCGTCGTCACCGCGCTGCTGGCGGCCGGCGTCACGCCATTGGCCGCCGCGCTCGTCGGCAGCGCGATCGTGCTTGCCACAGTCGCCGCGGCGATGCCGCGCCTCCTGCGCACGCGGCCGGAGGAGCAACCGCCGATGTTCGCGCTACCGCACGGCACCGTCGTCGTCTTGGGGCTCATGGCCTTCGCCGCCTTCCTCACCGAGGGTGCTATGCTCGATTGGGGCGGCCTCTACCTCATCCGCGCGAGCGGCCTGCCGGCGTCGCTCGGTGGCATCGGCTACGCGCTGTTCTCGGTGGCGATGGTCATTGGCCGGCTCGCCGGCGACCGCGTCATCGCCGCGCTCGGCGGCTTGCGCACGATCCTCGCGGGCGCCGCGCTGACGACGGCGGGCTTCGCCAGCTTGCTGCTCGCGCCGGGCATCGCCGCGACCGCCGGCTTCCTGCTCATCGGGCTCGGCGCGGCCACCCGTGTGCCGATCCTGTTCTCCGCCGCCGGCCGCCGAGACCCTGACGACGACAAAGCGATGCCGCCCGCGCTCGCCGTCGCCGCGATGGTGACGATCGGCTATGCCGGCGTGCTGGCCGGCCCCGCCGCGATCGGCTTCGTCGCGCAGGCGACCAGCCTGCCCTTCGCCTTCGTCTGCCTGGCGATCCTGATGCTCATGATCCCCGCCTTCGGCCGCGTCGGCCGCGCCCTGGAGGGCCCGCGATGAAGCTCGACCACATCGCCGTCTGGACGCGCGACATCGATCGCCTCGCCGCCTTCTGGCGCGAGACCTTCTCTGCCGAGGTCGGACCTGTCTACGAGAGCCGCAACCAGGTCGGCTTCCGCTCGCGCTTCGTGACGCTCCCCGGCGGCCTCAGGCTCGAGCTGATGTCGTCGCCCGCGCACGCCGCGACCGAGGCGCCCGACCGCACCGGCCTCGCGCATATCGCGCTGTCGCTCGACGGGGAGGACGCGGTCGACGCGGCAGCCCTCCGGCTCGCCGCGTATCTCGTAGCCGCGCCGCGCCGGGCGGGCGACGGCTATTACGAGGCCGTCTTCCGCGATCCCGACGGCAATCTGATCGAGCTCGTGGCCTGAGCCGCCCGCATTGTATGGAGGTGTCGGGCGTAGGAGCCGCGGCGCCTCACCGCCGTTGGCGCACGAGGCGTGCGCCCTCCCAGGACGATCCGCACCTTGCTCCGCCGCCAGCGCAGTGCCACCAACGCGCATGCCTCCCGAACGGATTTCTCTCGCCCAGGCGCGACGCATCGCGCTTGCGGCGCAGGGCTTCGCGCAGGCGCGGCCGGCGTCGATCGACCAGGGTCATCTCCGCCGCACCATCGAGCGACTCGGGCTGCACCAGATCGACAGCGTCAACGTGCTCGCGCGGGCACATTACCTGCCCGCCTTCTCGCGGCTCGGCGCCTACGACAGCGGGCTGCTGGAGCGCGCGGCGTGGGGGCGCAAGAGCGAGCGGCGGCTCTTCGAATATTGGGCGCACGAGGCGTCGCTGCTGCCGCTGGCGATGCATCCGCTGCTGCGCTGGCGGATGGCGCGCGCCGATCGCGGCGAGACAGGCTACGTCCACGTTCGCGAGATCGCCCGCGAGCGCCGGGCCGAGGCGCTGGCGCTGGTCGCGCGCATCCGCACCGAGGGGCCGATGGCGGCGTCGGATCTCGGCAGCGGGCGTCCCGGCTGGTGGGAGTGGAGCGAGGCCAAGCGCCTGCTCGAATGGGCGTTCTGGGCCGGCCACGTCACCACCGCGACGCGCCGGCGCAGCTTCGAGCGCGTCTACGACATCCCCGAGCGCGTCGTGCCGCCGACGATCCTGGCGCTGCCGACACCCGACGAGGCGACCGCGCAAAAAACTCTCGTCGAGTTGGCTGCGCAGGCGCTCGGCCTCGCCACGGCGGCCGACCTGCGCGACTATTTCCGGCTTGGTCCGGCCGACGGGGCGCGCGCCGTCGCCGCGCTTGTCGAGGAGGGCGTGCTGCGGCCGGTCGAGGTGCCCAGCTGGCCCGCGGCCTACCTCCATCGCGCGGCGCGCCGACCGCGGCGGATCGCGGCACAGGCGCTGCTCGCCCCGTTCGACCCGCTGATCTGGGAGCGCGCGCGCACCGAGCGCCTGTTCGGCTTCCGCTATCGCATCGAGATCTACACGCCGGCGGAGAAGCGCCAGCACGGCTATTACGTGCTGCCGTTCCTGCTCGACCAGAGGCTGGTGGCGCGTGTCGACCTCAAGGCCGACCGCCAGGCAGGGTGCCTGCGCGTGCATGCCACGCATCTCGAGCCCGACGCGCCGCCGCACACGCGCGAGGCGCTGGCGGCAGAGCTAGCGGTGCTGGCGGGGTGGCTAGGGCTGGAGCGCGTGGCGACGGAGGGTGCAGCTTAGTCGGCCGACAGAGTCTTCAGTCGTATAGGCGACGACCCTGCCGTGGCCCTATCGTCTCTGAACATCGCCTGTTTCGATGGAGGGGCGGCCTTGCGTGACCTCGTCGTGTGCTGCGACGGCACCTGGAATACGCCCGACGAGGACAAGGGCGGCGTTCCAACTCCGACCAACGTCGCGAAGCTGCGCAACGCGCTGACCCAGGACGAGTCCCAGCTCGTCTACTATCACAGCGGTATCGGGACCGGACATGGCTGGTGGGATCACGTGGTCGGCGGCGGCACGGGGGCCGGCCTCGATCAGATCACGATGAGCGCCTACGAATGGCTGGCGAGGATCTACCAGCCGAACGATCGGATTTTCCTGTTCGGGTTCAGCCGCGGCGCCTACACGGCGCGGAGCTGTAACGGGCTGTTGTCGCGCTACGGCCTGCTGGACCTCTCCGCCGTCGACACCTCGCAATCGTTCGTTCGCGTGGGGGAGCTTTTCGAAAGCTACCGCTCGAGGCAGGATTTCGCGAACCCCAAAGCCTATCCGTTTCACAACCAGCGGCCGGGCGCCTCGCAGAAGGGAACGACACCGGTCTACTTCATCGGCGTGTGGGACACCGTCGGCGCGCTGGGCATTCCCAACGACTTCGCCGTTCTCGGACTGCTCGACAGACCGGAAGACTATCGCTTTCACGACACGGAGCTGAACGACACGGTCGCCTTCGCGCGCCATGCCGTCGCGCTGGACGAGCGCCGCGCCAGCTTTGCGCCGACGTTCTGGAGCAAGGTCGGCCCCCACACCGATGCGAAGCAGCTCTGGTTTCCCGGCACCCACGGCGACGTTGGGGGCGGCTATCTCGAGACCGGCCTGTCGGACGGCGCGCTCCTCTGGATGATCGAGGAGGCCGAGGCGCGCGAGCTGCGCTTTCACGATGGCATCGAGACCCAGATCGAGCCTGACCCGCTGGGGCCCCTGCACGTTTCCTTGACCGGCATCTTCGCTTTCCTGAAATCGCGGCCCCGCTCGGTGCCCCCTCTGGTCGAGGAGCAGCCCGACCTGCATCAGTCGACACGTGCTCGCCTGTCGACACAGTCGATCGTTCAGGGCGCGTATTGGCCGACCGAGCGCATCGCGTCGGGCGCCCCGGTTGTGCGGGAGGTTTTCGCCAAGGAGCGCTGGAACGACACGGGTCTCTATCTGGAGGCCGGCGTCCGCTACGCGTTCTCCGCCTCCGGCCAATGGCTCGACCACAAGGACGTCTTCGGGCCCGACGGCAGCAAGGATGGCTTCAGCTTCGGTGACGTTGCCCGCTTCGCGTCGAGCATCCTGGGCGGGGTCGAGACGATCTACAAGAACCTCAGGCATTCGCCGGACACCGACTTCTGGTGGACGCGTCGCCTCGAGAGCGCTCCGTGGTTCGCCCTGATCGGGTTTGTCGCCAACGACGTCATGGCGGCCGGGTCGGATGTCCCCGACGGCGAGACCTTCGTCATCGGCAACCAATGCGTCTTCACGCCTGCGAGGGGAGGCTATCTCTACGGCTTCGCGAACGACGCCTGGCAGACCTACGCCAACAACCGCGGCGGCGTGAAGATGACCGTCAGCCGCGCGTAAGCGCGGTCGACGGTGTCGCAAATCGATTCCGGCCTCTCCCTTGCCATTCTTCGGCCGGGCGGCCACAAGAGCGCTCGCCATCAAGCCCTTGGCCTCTTTTATGCCCGCCGAACCTCGGCGCGCCGGGACGCAGCATGCCGAAACGCACGGATATCTCGACCATCCTGATCATCGGCGCCGGGCCGATCATCATCGGCCAGGCCTGCGAGTTCGACTATTCCGGCACCCAGGCGCTCAAGGCGCTGAAGGCCGAGGGCTACCGGATCGTGCTGGTCAATTCGAACCCGGCGACGATCATGACCGATCCCGATCTCGCCGATCGCACCTATGTCGAGCCGATCACGCCCGAGGTGGTCGCCAAGATCATCGCCAAGGAGCGCGAGACGGAGAAGGGCGGCTTCGCGCTGCTGCCGACGATGGGCGGGCAGACCGCGCTCAATTGCGCGCTGTCGCTGCAGAAGATGGGCACGCTCGCCGCGCACGACGTCGAGATGATCGGCGCCACCGCCGAGGCGATCGACAAGGCCGAGGACCGCGAGAAATTCCGCGAGGCGATGACCAAGATCGGCCTCTCGACGCCGCGCTCGCACCACGTGAAGACCCTGTCGGCCGCGCTCGACGTGCTCGACGAGATCGGCCTGCCGGCGATCATCCGGCCGTCGTTCACGATGGGCGGCACCGGCGGCGGCATCGCCTACACCAAGACCGAATACATCGAGATCATCGAGGGCGGCATCGACGCCTCGCCCACCAACGAGGTGCTCGTCGAGGAGAGCGTGCTCGGCTGGAAGGAGTTCGAGATGGAGGTGGTCCGCGACAAGGCGGACAATTGCATCATCGTCTGCTCGATCGAGAACATCGACCCGATGGGCGTCCACACCGGCGATTCCATCACGGTCGCGCCGGCGCTGACGCTGACGGACAAAGAGTACCAGATCATGCGCGACGCCTCGCTGGCGGTGCTGCGCGAGATCGGCGTCGAGACCGGCGGCTCGAATGTTCAGTTCGCGGTCGACCCCGCCACCGGCAAGATGATCGTCATCGAGATGAACCCGCGCGTGTCGCGCTCGTCCGCGCTGGCGTCGAAGGCGACCGGCTTTCCGATCGCCAAGGTCGCCGCCAAGCTCGCTGTCGGCTACACGCTCGACGAGATCGCCAACGATATCACCGGCGGCGCGACGCCAGCCTCGTTCGAGCCGTCGATCGACTACGTCGTCACCAAGGTGCCGCGCTTCGCGTTCGAGAAATTCCCCGGCGCCGAGCCGATCCTCACCACGGCGATGAAATCGGTCGGCGAGGCGATGGCGATCGGCCGCACCTTCGCCGAGAGCCTGCAGAAAGCCCTGCGCTCGCTGGAGACCGGCCTCTCCGGCCTCGACGAGATCGAGATCGAGGGCCAGGCCGGCGGCGATGCCCGCGAGGAGGCCGGGCTTCTGCGCGCGGCGCTCGGCCGGCCGACGCCGGACCGTCTCCTCGTCGTCGGCCAGGCGCTGCGCCAGGGGATGACAGTCGCCGAGATCCACGAAGCCTGCAAAATCGACCCGTGGTTCATCGAGCGACTCGCCGAGATCGTCGTGCTGGAAAAGAAGGTCCGCGCGCACGGCCTGCCGAGTGATGCCGGCAACATGCGCAAGCTCAAGGCGGCGGGTTTTTCCGACGAGCGGCTGGCGACGCTCGCCGGCAAGGAGCAGGCCGACGTGCGCAAGGCGCGGCGGGCGCTCGGCGTGCGGCCGGTCTACAATCGCATCGACACCTGCGCGGCCGAGTTCGCCTCGCCCACCGCCTACATGTACTCGACCTACGCGGCGCCATTCGCTGGCACGGTGGTCGACGAGGCGCGGCCGTCCGACCGCAACAAAGTGGTGATCCTCGGCGGCGGCCCGAACCGGATCGGCCAGGGCATCGAGTTCGACTATTGCTGCTGCCACGCCTCGTTCGCGCTACGCGACGAGGGCTACGAGACCATCATGGTCAATTGCAATCCGGAGACGGTGTCGACCGACTACGACACGTCGGACCGGCTCTATTTCGAGCCGCTCACCGCCGAGGATGTGCTCGAGATCATGGAGACCGAGAAGTCGGCCGGCACGCTGAAGGGCACGATCGTGCAGTTCGGCGGCCAGACGCCGCTGAAGCTTGCGCCGGCGCTGGAGAAAGCCGGCATCCCGATCCTCGGCACGTCCGTCGACTCGATCGACCTTGCCGAGGACCGCGACCGATTCAAGCGCCTGCTCGACAAGCTCGACCTGCGCCAGCCCAAGAACGGCATCGCCTATTCAGTCGAGCAGGCGCGGCTTGTCGCGTCCGACCTCGGCCTGCCGCTGGTGGCGCGCCCCTCCAATGTGCTCGGCGGCCGCGCCATGGCGATCCTGCGCGACGAGAACGCGCTCGGCGAGTACCTGCTCGGCACGCTGCCGGGCTTGGTTCCGTCGGAGATCAAGGCGCGTTATCCCAACGACAAGACGGGGCAGATCAACACGGTGCTCGGCACCAACCCGCTGCTGTTCGACCGCTATCTCGCCGACGCGATCGAGGTCGACGTCGACGCGTTGTCGGATGGCAAGGACGTGTTCATCGCCGGCATCATGGAGCACATCGAGGAGGCCGGCATCCATTCCGGCGATTCCGCCTGCTCGCTGCCGCCGCGCTCGCTGTCGGCCGAGATGCTGGCCGACCTCGAAGAAGAGACGCGGCGCTTGGCGCTGGCCTTGAACGTTGTCGGCCTGATGAACGTGCAATACGCGATCAAGGACGGCGACATCTACGTGCTCGAGGTCAATCCGCGCGCCTCGCGCACCGTGCCCTTCGTCGCCAAGGTGATCGGCCAGCCGATCGCCAAGATCGCGGCGAGGCTGATGGCCGGCGAGTCACTTTCGTCGTTCGGCCTCAAGCCGATGAAGCCGGACCATGTCGGCGTGAAGGAAGCCGTGTTCCCCTTCGCCCGGTTCCCGGGCGTCGACACGGTGCTCGGCCCGGAGATGCGCTCGACCGGCGAGGTCATCGGGCTCGACCGATCGTTCGGCATCGCCTTCGCCAAGAGCCAGCTCGGCGGCGGCACCAAGGTGCCGGTGAAGGGCGCGATCTTCGTCTCGGTGCGCGATGCCGACAAGGCGCGCGTGCTCGACACGGTGCGCGGCCTGGTCGAGCTCGGTTTCACGGTGAAGGCGACGGGCGGCACGGCGCGCTTCCTCGAGCAGAACGGGGTGCCGGCGCAGCGCGTCAACAAGGTGTCGGAGGGCCGCCCGCACATCGTCGACGCCATCGTCAACGGCCAGGTGCAGCTCGTCTTCAACACGACGGAGGGCGCGCAGGCGCTCAACGACTCGCGCTCGCTCCGCCGCGCCGCCCTGCTCCACAAGGTGCCCTACTACACGACGCTGGCCGGCGCCGTGGCCGCCTCCGAGGGCATCCGCGCCTACAAGTCGGGCGACCTCGAGGTGCGCGCGCTGCAGGATTATTTCGGGTAGGCGGCCTGGGTAAGCTCAGGCTTGATCGTGTGTCGTGCGATCAGCCTTGAAGTGCATACCGATTTCGAGGCTTCTCATGACCGCGATGACGGTCGCGAAAACGGGGTGTCCGGACGCTTTGAGCGAGCGGTAGAGCGCCGGGCTGCCACGCCGGCTTGCTTCGCAATTTCCGTCATTCCCTTGGCGCGCGCGATGACGCCGAGCGCTTCGAGAAATTCGCCGGGATCGCCATCATCGAGGGCGTCCTCGATGTACGCGGCAAGGCTCGCCGCATCGCCGAGGTGGTCGGCGGGATCAAAGGTCGTCAGATCGAGAGCCATCTTCAAACCTCCTCCGCCAGGTACCAATCGGAAAACGGGCCGTTTGAAGTATTTGGTAGACCAAGATTGTCTCTTTAAAGCGACAAGCTGCCAATTGGACTAGACTATTGCGCGGACTGAGAAAACGGCCAATCGAGAACAACGGTCTCCATGCTCGCTGCGACCGCCTGCCGCGCGCTACGCGAAGGGAAATGCCTCCAGGTTGACTACGGCGGGTACGAGCGCACCGTCGAGGTCCACGTCGTCGGACGCTCGGGCGAGGGGCGCGAGATCATGCGCGTCTGGCAGGTGCGCGGCGGCAGCGCGAGCGGCGCGCGTGTTGGCTGGAAGATGTTGCACCTGGACGAAGTGCGATCCAGCCGCATCGCCGATGAACGGTCGCAGGCGCCGAGGCCCGGCTACAAGCGCGACGATGATGTCATGAAAGGCGGCATCGCCTGCCAGCTCTGAGGCGGCGGCGGCGCCGACATCGGAGAGACCTCGAAGCCACACCACTCCTGCCCCTCTTGCATCTGGCGGCGGCTTACACCACTCTTGCACCCGGCCGTTGTGGCCCTGCCATCCGGTCGTCATGCACGTCCGGCCCGGTGGGTCGCGCGTTTCCCCCGATGACGTTGCCCGACCGCCGTCTCGCAGACGGCGGCTGGGGTATCTTTCTTTGACGCGAGCCCGACCGACCCGACCGCGGGCCGGCCCTTGAGGTAAGATGACGATGGCACAGCTCGACAAGATCCCGATGACGCCGGCCGGTCACACCGCGCTCGAGGCGGAGCTGAAACAGCGCCAGCAGCAGGAGCGCCCGCGCATCGTCGAGGCGATCGCCGAGGCCCGCTCGCACGGCGACCTGTCGGAAAATGCCGAGTACCATTCCGCCAAGGAGGCGCAGAGCCACAACGAGGGCCGCATCGCCGAGCTCGAGGACAAGCTGTCGCGCGCCGAGGTCATCGACGTCTCCAAGCTCTCCGGCACGACCGTCATGTTCGGCGCCACCGTGACCCTCGTCGACGAGGACACCGAGGAGAAGAAGGTCTACCAGATCGTCGGCGAGAGCGAGGCCGACGTGAAGCAGGGCAAGGTCTCGATCACCTCGCCGACGGCGCGCGCGCTGATCGGCAAGAAGAAGGGCGACACCGTCGAGGTGAACACCCCCGGCGGCGGCAAGAGCTACGAGATCCTGAAGGTCAGCTTCTAACGACCTGTCGTGTCGTGACCTGCGTTCCCGGCGGTCAGTGGCCGCCGTGGAGCATAATGGTCACGAACAGCATGGCGAGGAGCAGGATGCCGAGCGCGCGTTCGGCCGGGAGCCGGCTCTTCTTGGTGACGAGTAGCTGATCGCTGTCTTCGAGCATCGCCGTCGCCTCATGTGATGGGCACGGCCGCATTGATCGGGAAAGTAGCCCGAAGCGCATCACCCAAATGAGGGGCGTGCTGCGATTTTGAACCATACGGGAGGCTCATCCTTCCCGGGACTCGCCATTCCCGGCCAAACGACTGTAAGATCAGCGCAATCATTGGGCATATGGTGGGACGCGTGAGCGGTAAGGACGTAGAGCCAGTGACGGCTTTCTTCCCTTCGATAGACCGCAATCTGATGCGCGATCTCGATCGCCATCTGCGGGGTCCGCAGGCCGATGCGCCGCCCCCGGCGCCGCCGACGGCGCCAGGGCCGAGCGCCCATGTCGATATCTCGGGCGTGCTGGAGGCCGTCGAGCACGCCGCGTCCTCGATGAGCGCGATGGCCGAGCGCATCCAGGAGCTCGAGGCGCATAGCCAGGCGCTGGAGGCCTCGAATCAGGATCTCGACGCGCACAACCGCCAGCTCGCATCTCAGCTTCACGACACCTCGCAGCAGCGTGACGCGATGGCGGCGAGCCTCAAGACCGAGGCGGAGCGGGTCCAGCGCCTGGAGAGCCTCGCGGCGCATCACGTGTCGCGCGCCACCGGGCTCGAGCGCGACCTCGGCGTGGCGCGGTCCGACCTCGCCAAGGTGGTCGATGCGATCACCCACGCCCTCGGCGCGCCCGCGCAGGGCTGAATCACCGAGCCGCGAACGCGGCGCCCGGCAGAGCCGAGCGCCGTGCCGTCTTACTTACCGGTGGGGTGGCTGACCGCCCAGACGTAGGCCGCGACGGCCTTCAGGTCGGCGGCCGAGAGCTGGATGCCGCCCATCGGCGGCATCGCGCCGGGATGGTCGATCGGGTGCGGGACGCCCGACGTGATCGTCTTCTCGATCCCGTCGACGCTGCCATCGCTCCACCGGAACTGGCCGTCCATCAGGTCGGCGCCGATCGGCGTGCCCGAGAGGTCGGCGCCGTGGCAGCCGCCGCAGGTGCCGTTCTTCACCTCGCCGTGGAAGATCTTCTCGCCCAGGGCGACGTCGTCCTTGGTCGCGCCGGGAGGTACGGGCAGACCCGCCGCCTCGAGGCCGGCGTTCGGATGCACGCCCTCGGGCGGCAGCGCGTCCGGCGAGGCCGAGGCCTGCTGGCTGGCGGCCTCAGGCGCCGCCTCGACGGGCGCGGCGGGATTGCCGCCGACGTAGGTGATGCGCCAGATGCGGCCGCCGATGTCGTCGGAGACGTAGAGCGCCCCGTGCGGACCGATCGCCAAGCCGGACGGACGATGGACGGCGCGGCTCGGCTCCTGGTGCGCGCCGGCGAAGCCGTCGGCGAAGACCATCCACTTGCCGCTCGCCTTGCCGTCGGCGAACGGCTGGAACACGACGTTGTAGCCGCGCTGCGGGGCGGGCGCGCGGTTCCAGGAGCCGTGGAAGGCCAGGAAGGCGCCCCCGCCGTAGGCCTTGGGGAATTGCGCACCGTCATAGAACTTCAGGTCGTTCGGCGCGTAATGCGCGGGGAACACCGCGACGGGGGCGACGCGATCGGCGCAGAGACCGACCTTCTTGCCGCCGTCACCACCATATTCCGGCGCGAGCACGAGCTTGTTCTGGT
Organism: Beijerinckiaceae bacterium; assembly: GCA_965277735.1. Classification (GTDB taxonomy): domain Bacteria; phylum Pseudomonadota; class Alphaproteobacteria; order Rhizobiales; family Beijerinckiaceae; genus RH-AL1. The sequence goes on along the minus strand of CBDIDO010000001.1, from coordinate 146,143 downwards.
CCGGATCGAAGTAGCACTCGGGCCAGCCGTAATCGGCACCCTTCTTCAAGGCGACGACGACCTCGGACGGCAGCTCGTGACCCTGCTTGGGCGTGTAGAGCTCCGGCCAATCCTCGTTCAGCTGGTCGCGGCCGTGCTGGGTGACGTAGATCTGGCCCGACGCGTCCTCCGAGAAGCCCTCGCCGTTGCGCAGGCCCGTTGCATAGCGCTCGGCGGCCGAAAACTGCTGGCCCGGCTTGGCGGCGTCGTAGCGCCAGATGCCGCCGCGGGTCTCCTTCTCGGTGCAGGGCTCGTTGCCCTTCGAGTGCAGCACGCGGTTGGCCTGCTCGCAGGCATTGGTCGCCGAGCCCATCTCGACGAATAGGCTGCCCTTCTTGTCGATGTAGAAGGCATGCATCGGGTGGTCGCCCGTCGTCGGCATGCCGGTGAGGATCACCTCGGCCTTGCCGTCCGGCGCCATCTTCCCGGCTTCGAGCTTGTAGCGGACGATGTCGTGGTTGGTTTCGGCATAGAGGTAGCCATCGTAGATGGCGATGCCGGTGCCGCCGGCATTGCCTTCCTTCTCGGTCGGCCCGAACCGGACCTCCTTGTCGGAGGTGCCGTCGTGATCATTGTCCTTGAGCGCGACGAGGAACCCGCCGGGGTGGATGGGCTCGGGCTTGTAGTACCCGCCGCTCCACGTGTTGAGGTAGAGCGTCCCGTCCGGCGCGACGACCATCTGGCGCGCATGGCCGACGTGGTCGGCGAAGATGGTGGCGCAGAACCCCTGCGGCAGCGTGATCCCGGCATTGGCGCCCGTGCATTTCCCGGCGCTCGCCGGGCTCGGCGCATCCTGCGCCCGTGCTGTGCCGGCTGCAGCCAGCGGGAGAATCGTTGCCAGCGCTGTAGCCATGAGAACATCGCGGGTGCGGAGACGCGAGGTGGGGTGGCTCATGTTCGGGATCCCGGGTTTTTTTTCGAATTGCTCCAGCCTGCGCGGCGAAGCCGGGGGTGCATGTAGCTCTTCGACGCCCCGTTCCAAGGGCCGACTTACGGAGGTGATGAGGTGCCACGTCGACGATAGGGGGTGACGAAGCGCCTTGTGACGACCGCACGACGGTCATGCGATCGAGTTCGAGGATCCCGGCGTCCAGGCCTACGCGTTCACGTTCGGGTAGGTGCGGCCGGATCGCTCGAAGCCGTAACCCTCCCTTAACCCTGCCGGGTGCTTAACTCGATGGCGCAAATGCCACGGGCGTGCGGACTCTGCCTTAATTGCAACGGCCAAGCCGTCAAATTGACGGAATCCCGCGCAAGGACAAGGCGTTCGCGCGCATCGCCGAAGCCTTTTCTCAAGGAAGAGACCATGGATCCCGCCAACGTTGCCAGCACGGTCGCGGCGACCCCCGTGGCCGAGGTCACGGTCCTCGGCATGTTCATGCAGGCGTCCTTCATCGTGAAGATCGTCATGCTGATGCTGCTCGGTGCCTCGGTTTGGTGCTGGGCGATCATCGTCAACAAGACGATCATGTACACGCGCTTCCGCCGCGCGATGGACAAGTTCGAGCAGACGTTCTGGTCGGGCACCTCGCTCGAGGAGCTCTACACAACGCTGTCCGCGAAGCCCGCCGAAGGCATGGCGAGCCTGTTCGTTGCCGCGATGCGCGAGTGGAAGCGCTCGGTCTCCTCGATCGGCTCGTCGTTCATGGGCCTGCAGGCGCGCATCGACAAGGTGCTCGACGTCTCGATCTCGCGCGAGGTCGAACGTCTGGAGGCAAACCTTCTGTTCCTGGCGACGGTGGCCTCGGCCGGCCCGTTCGTCGGCCTGTTCGGCACGGTCTGGGGCATCATGACCTCGTTCCGCTCGATCGCGGCTTCGAAGAACACCTCGCTGGCCGTCGTCGCGCCGGGCATCGCCGAGGCGTTGCTCGCCACCGCGCTCGGCCTCTTCGCCGCCATTCCGGCGCTGGTCGCCTACAACAAGCTGCAGGGCGACGTCGCCAAGAAGCAGGCGCGCATGGAAGGCTTCGCCGACGAGTTCTCGGCGATCCTGTCGCGCCAGATCGACCAGCACAACGTCCGCGATCGCGCCGCCTGACCGGCGGCGTGATGCAGAAATCCAGGAAACGAGCATGTCCGGCAGCGTAGCATCGAGGGCGGGCGGCGGTGGCCGCGGACGGCGTGGCCAGCCGCGCTATCGCGCCATGGCCGACATCAACATGACGCCGTTCATCGACGTCATGCTCGTGCTGCTGATCATCTTCATGGTCGCGGCGCCGCTCCTCGCCACCGGCGTGCCGATTGACCTGCCGCAGACCAAGGCGGCGGCGCTCAACATGGATCAAAAGCCCATATCGGTCGCGATCGACCCGAAGGGCGACATCTACATCAACGACGAGCAGGTGCCGCAGGATCAGCTCGCCGACAAGCTGAAGAGCGTCGCCAAGTCAGGCGTCGACGAACGCATCTACGTGCGCGGCGCCGACAAGGTGAATTACGGCCGCGTCGCCGAAGTCATGTCGATCATCACGACAGCCGGCTTCAAGCGCGTCGCGCTCGTGACCGAGCCTGCCAAGAGCTGAGCGAGCCGGAGCCGGATGCAGACGCTTCGCGATCTTTGGAAGAAGGATCCCGGCTTCGTCGTCTCCGGCGGGCTGCACTTGCTTGCGCTCGTCTTCCTGCTGGTCAATTTCGCGTGGCCGTCGCGCGTCGACGAACAGCAGGAATCGATCGCGGTCGAGATGGTCACCACCGACCAGATGAACCAGATCATGAACGGCGAGGAGAAGGCGAAGCAGCTCGACAAGCCGCAGCGCCGCGTCGACAAGGTCGCCGAGCTCGAGGAGCGCCATCCCGCCGCGCCGACGCCGGACGCGCATAAGGACACGCCGCCGCCGCCCGCGCCCGAGAAGGCCAACGACGATCCGGGCCAGGACGACAAGCCGACGCCGCCCGTCGCCGCCGTGCCGCCCCCCCCACCGCCGGTGCCGACCCCGCCCGAGCGCCCGCTCGAGAAGATTCCGCCGGCGCCGCCGATGCCCCCCGAGCGTCCGGTCGAGAAGGCGGAGGCGCCGACGCCGCCCGATCGCCCCGACGACAAGCCGCCGCCGCCCGACGCCGAGGCGATCGCGCCGAAGCCGCCGCCGCGCCCGAAGGACCAGCCCAAGAAGGAGGCGAAGAAGCCGCCGCCGAAGCCGGTCAAGGTCGCCAAGGTGCAGCCGCCGCCGCCACCTCCGCCCGTGCGGCCGGAGCCGCCGAAGCCCGACCAGCCGAAGCCGAAGGCGCTCGACATGGTGGCCAAGCTGCTCGACAAGCTGAAGCCGGACGAGCATCCGAAGAAGGCGCGCGCGGGCAATGAGGCGACCGACCAGCCGCACCACGACTTCTCGTTCGACAAGATCACCGCGCTGCTCGACCACGAGGCGCCGCAGCACCGCGCCTCGACCGGGCGGTCGCTGACCCAGCTCGCCTCGCTCGGCTCGCCGACCTCGCACGCCGACAAGATGTCGCCGTCGATGATGGCGCAGCTCGACGGCTGGCTGATCGACCATTATCGCGGCTGCTGGAGCTATTTCGGCCTCGGCGCGACGGCGGATTACGTGCCGGAGGTGCGGGTGCAGATGCAGCAGGACGGGTCGCTCGCGGCGCAGCCCAAGCTGATCAATCCGCCGTCGGACCCGAACCTGCGCTCGCTCGCCGACAGCGCGATGCGCGCCGTGAGCCGCTGCGACCCGCTGCCGATCCCCGAGCGCTACAAGCCCTATTACAACGCATGGCGCGACCGGAAGATTCGTTTCGACCCAAAGGAGATGGGGTAGACGCACCGCAGCCTTCCCTTCTCCCGCTTGCGGGAGAAGGGGCCCCGCGAAGCGGGGTCGGATGAGGGGTCGCTCCGCTTATTCCCCGATCGTCGCGTGAGCGACACGAACCCTCATCCGACCCGACTTCGTCGGGCCACCTTCTCCCCCAAGCGGGAGAAGGGAGAGCCGTAGGACCTTGAAACGATGAGAAACCCGCTCCTCACCCGCCGCTCGGCCGCCGGCCTGCTCGCCGGCCTCTCGCTCGCCCCCATCGTCGGCACGCCGCTGGCTGGCTCCGCGCGCGCGCAGGGCACGCTCGAGGTGCGCCGCGGCGGCTCGTTCAAGCCGATCCCGATCGCGGTCACCACCTTCGTCGGCTCGGGCGTGTCGGGCGACAAGATCTCGTCGATCATCCTCAACGACTTCAAGCACTCGGTCTTCATCGAACCGGTCGGCAACGCGCAGGCCGTCGATGATCCCGATCATGCGCCGGCGATGGACCCGTTCCGCAACCTGGGGGCTCAATACGTCGTCACCGGCCGCGTCACCGATACCGGCGGCCAGCTGCAGACGCAGTTCCGCCTGTGGGACGTCAACAACGGCCAGCAGGTCGCCGGCGAGCAATATGCGACCGACGCCAACAACTCGCGCCGCGTCGCGCATATCGTCGCCGACGCGGTGTTCAGCCAGGTCACCGGCGAGAAGGGCTTCTTCGACACCCGCGTGGTCTTCATCGACGAGTCGGGCCCGGCAACGCACCGCCGCAAGCGCCTCGCCATCATGGACCAGGATGGCGCTTCCGTGCGCTACCTGTCGCGCGGCGACGATCTCGTGGTGACGCCGCGCTTCTCGCCGACCTCGCAGGAGATCACCTACATGTCGTTCGGCGGCGAGGAGCCGCGCGTCCTGATGATGAACATCGAGACCGGCCAGCGCCAGCCGGTCGGCAGCTTCGCCGGCATGACCTTCGCGCCGCGCTTCGGGCCTGACGGGCGCAAGATCATCATGTCGCTGTCGCAAGGTGAGTCGACAAACCTCTACGCGATGAACATCGGCTCGCACGATCCGACGCGGCTCACCGATACGCAGGCGATCGACACGTCGCCGTCCTATTCTCCGGATGGCGCGCATATCGTCTTCGAGTCCGATCGTGGAGGCACCCAGCAGCTCTATGTCATGCCGGGTGACGGCGGCACGGCGAACCGTATCTCGTTCGGCGACGGCCGCTACTCGACCCCGGTGTGGTCGCCGAAGGGCGATTTCATCGCGTTCACCAAGCAGGGCAAGGGCGAGTTCGCGATCGGCGTGATGAAACCCGACGGCTCGGGCGAGCGGCTGCTGACCGAGGGCTTCCACAACGAGGGGCCGACCTGGGCGCCGAACGGCCTCTTCCTGATGTTCTTCCGCGATCCCGGCGGCGGCGCCGGCTCCAAGATCCACATGACCGACGTGTTCGGCCGCCAGGAATTCACCGTGCCGACGCCGGGCTACGCGTCCGATCCGGCGTGGAGCCCGCTGCTGGGGACGTGACGGGGCCGTTCGGCACCCAATCCTCTGCAGATGGGTGAAGCGATGTGGTGGCAAGCGGTACGGGCGCCCGACGCCGAAGGCGGGGAGCGTATTGGCTTCGCCGATGCGGCCACACGATGTCGTTCGGAGACGTGCTCGACGCATGGGCGCACGATTCCGGCTTCCGCGACATCACCATCGCCGCGCTGGCGGCGGCCGCGATGCCGGCGTTCTTCTGGGAGATGCCGGCGCTGCGAGCCGATACGCGCGCCGCGCCGTTCGAATGCGTGCTGCTTCCCGTGCCTGCGCTGGCTCACGCAACGCCCGATTCTTTCGCATTCGCCGAGAAGTTTGCCAGGCAACCAGACGATGTGATCGCTTTTCCGAATCTCGGCGGCGATGCGACCTTGGTCGTGCCGCGCCAGCTCGCGGCGACCTCGGCCTATGGCCATATCGCCGCCTTCGTCCGGACGGCGGCCGCGGCGCAGTGCCACGAGCTGCTTCGCGTTCTCGCCGTGACCGCGATCGCAAGGCTCGGCCGCGCGCCCCTCTGGCTCAGCACATCCTGCCTCGGTGTCGCCTGGCTGCACGTGCGGGCGGGCGGAGACGAATGCTGCCAGAACGGCGCGCCCCGCGGCACGCCGGTTTCGCGCCACGGTCGATTTTCGGCAGAACATTGTCTTTTGACGTGTGTCCTTCGCCAGACCTCGCGCGAGCTGGCCGGCGTGCTACATCCGTTCCGAGGAGACCTCGATGAAGGACATCACCAGCAGCTCGTCCGTGCTGTACGGCACGGGCAGCCGTCGTTACGAGCCCGGCGCGCAGTGGTTCCACTGGATCGTCGCGGCGCTGGTCTTCACGATCATCCCGCTCGGCTGGATCTTCGCGGAGTTCAAGACCAAGGGCGATCCGCCATCGAGCTTCGAGGCACCGTTCCCCGGCAGCCCGTTCGCCTATGCCACAGCGCACAAGTCGCTGGGGATCATCATCTTCGCGCTCATCATCCTGCGCTTCGTCTATCGCATGACGAACACGCCGCCGGCGCTCCCCGGTAGCATGAACGGGCTGCAGCGCGTGCTCTCGCACACCTCGCACTGGCTGCTGTATTTCGTACTTTTCGGCATGCCGATCTCCGGCTACGTCGCCTCCTCCGGCGGCAAGCATCCGATCAGCTTCCTCGGGCTCGTCAACCTGCCGAAGCTGCCGATCCCGAAGGAGGTCGGCAAGCAGGCCGCCGAGCTGCACGTCTTCGCGCAGTGGATCCTGCTCACGCTGATCGCGCTGCACCTCGGCGCCACCGCCTGGCATCTCTTCGTGCGGCGCGACGCGATCCTCGATCGCATGCTGCCGCGCCAGGCCAACGCGGAGTAGCGCCGATGCCCTACCGGAACGGGACGCCCGAATTGGTCCTGCCGGCCGGCTCCTCGGCGCTGCGCGACAGCACGGCGCCGCCGGTCAATTTCGGCGCGACAGCGCAGGACTATGGCCGTTATCGCGCGGGCTTCCCGCAGAGCTTCTTCAAGCGGCTGTTCGCCGAGGGATGGGCGCGCGAAGGCGACAGCGTGCTCGACCTCGGCACCGGCACCGGCACGATCGCCCGCGGTCTCGCGCTGCGCGGCTGCCACGCGACCGGCCTCGATTCCGAGCAGCACCTGCTGACCGAGGCCGCGCGACTCGACCGCGAGGCCGCGACAGGCGTCTGCTATGTCGAGGGCCGCGCCGAGGCGACCGGCCTGCCGGCGCAGAGCTTCGACCTCGTCACGGCGGGCCAGTGCTGGCATTGGTTTGATCGCGAACAGACTGTGCGCGAGGTCGCGCGCGTCCTCAGGCCGGACGGCCGAATCGTCATCGCGCATTTCGACTGGCTGGCGATGCGCGGCAACGTGGTCGCGATGACCGAGGCGCTCGTCGCGCGCTACAATCCAAGCTGGCATCTCGGCAATGCGTCGGGCCTCTATCCGGCATGGCTCGCCGACGTCGCCGAGGGCGGCTTCGCGCAGCTCGAGACGTTCTCCTACGACACCGAGGTCGCCTATACGCACGAGGCCTGGCGCGGCCGCATCCGCGCCTCGGCCGGCGTCGGCGCGTCGTTGCCGGGCGACGAGGTCGCGCGCTTCGATGCCGAGCTGGCGGCGGAACTCGCGAACGGCTGGCCGCAGGAACCGCTCCGCGTGCCGCACCGCGTCTGGGCGCTGAAGGCGGAATGGCCGGGCTGACTCCGTTGCGCGGCCGCGACGCGGGCGCACAAAAATTATCCAATAAACCTTATCACATCTTCCGTATTTACGGCGCCCGCGCGCCATGCAAGTTCTTGCGAAGTCTATTGTTTAGTCCTTGGCCATCGAGGCTGTCATGCGTGCTCTGCCTGCGTCGCGTCGTTTGTCTCGCCTTGTTTTCACGACCACTTCGGCCTGGGCGATTGCCGCCGTGGGCCTCGTCGCCGGCAGCAGTGCTGCCGTGGCTCTCGTCCGCGTCCAGATCGACCTCACGCATCAGCGTATGCACGTCGAGTCGAGCGAGGGGGATTACGATTGGCCGATCTCGTCGGCCCGCTCAGGCTTCTCGACGCCCGGCGGTAGCTACGCGCCGACGCATCTGGAGCTGATGCACTATTCGAAGAAGTACCACATGTCGCCGATGCCCCACGCGATCTTCTTCCGCGGCGGCTACGCGATCCACGGCACCTACGAGACGGGCTCGCTGGGCCGCCCCGCCTCGCACGGCTGCGTGCGGCTCTCGCCCGGCAACGCGGCGACGCTCTACGACATGGTCAAGGCCGAGGGCGCCCGCATCGGGATCAGCGGGACGCCACCCGCGTCGCGTCCCTTCGCGATCGCCCGCCATCGTTCGCGCCACAACGATACCTACGCGGCGGAGCCCGCCGGGACGGATCCGGGCGACGGCTATTATGCGCAGCCGCGCAGCCGCGCCACGTACGGCTACGCCCAGCCCAACTACGGTTACGACGGCACCGGGCTGTTCTCAGGCTTCGATCAATAAGTCGCCAGTCTTGTGACATCGAAGACGCGGGCACCGGCATAATCCCGGCACCCGCGTCTTCGCCGTTTACGGTCAGCTCCACGCATGAAAGGTAAGCGCACGCTTGCGCATTCCGATGCGATTCTGACCGAGGCTCCCATGAACAAGATCCTGTGCGGCGGCGCGATCCTGGCCGCGCTTACCCTCGCGGCGCCGGCACAGGCGGCCGTCGATATCCAGATCGATCTCTCGACGCAGCACATGCATGTGCAGTCGTCGACCGGCTCCTACGATTGGCCGATCTCGTCGGCGCGCGCCGGCTACGTGACGCCGACCGGCACCTTCGCGCCGCAGCGCCTAGCCGAGGTCTATTATTCGAAGAAGTACGACAACGCGCCGATGCCGCATGCGATCTTCTTCTATTACGGCTTCGCGATCCACGGCAGCTACGAGGTCAAGCACCTCGGCCACCCCGCTTCGCACGGCTGCGTGCGCGTCGCGCCGGCCAACGCCGCCAAGCTCTACGCCATGGTGAAGCAGGAAGGCGCGACGATCACGATCTCCGGGACGCCGCCGGGCCAGGCGCCCTACGCCGCTGTCGCCGACGCGGGCAACACGACCAAGTCGGGCGGCATCCTCTCCTTCCTCGGGTTCTAGCGATGAGTTGCGTTCGGTACGGCGTTCTCGGTCTTCTCCTTGGCGCGGCGCTCGTCGCCGCGCCGGCGCAGGCCGCGGATCTCGGCCTGTCGCGCGCGCCGCTCGTCTCGGATGGCCTGCCCTGCGAGGCGCCTGCGGTGCAGGCGTTCTCGAGCGTGTGGTACGGCCATTTCTCGGGCGGCTACTCGCATTACCTCGGGCCGGGCGAGAGCATCGCGCTCGACTGGCGCGACGAGAAGCTCTGCTTCCCGACGAAGGGCTCGTGCGACCGCTACATGCGCGTCATGCGCCGCGACTTCCATCGCCCCGAAGGCTACTACACCTGCCTTCCGATCCGCTGAGCGCGTCATGTTCGAGGCGCTGAGAAAGTTCATCGCCGACACGGCAGGGCGCCCCGATGACGAGCGCGGCTTCGCCGAGGACGACTACCGCCTCGCCACCGTCGCGCTGCTGATCCACGTCGCCAACGTCGACGGCAAGATCGACGCTGCCGAGCGCCAGCGCCTGCGCGAGATCATCGACGAGCGCTTCGGGCTCGATGCGGCGGCGACGACGCGGCTCATCGAGCGCGCCGAGCAGAGCGACCGCGAGTCGGTCGACTTCTTCCACTTCACCAACGTTCTCAAGCGCAGCCTCGACGACGACGGGCGCCAGAAGATCATCGAGATGATGTGGGACGTCGTCTTCGCCGACGGCGAGGTCACGGAGTTCGAGGAGAACGTGGTCTGGCGCATCGCCGAGCTGCTCGGTGTCTCGACGCGCGACCGCGTCCTGCTCCGCCAGAAGGTCGCCGACGAGCCGCATCCTGTGCCGGAAGTCGAAGGGCCCTGGTCGGGGTCCGGGACCGGCCCAGGAACCGGCAAGGCCTGACATCTTGCGCTCGGTCGCTCTGGTCACGGGCGCGTCCGGCGGCATCGGCGCCGAGCTCGCCCGCGTGCTAGCCGAGCGCGGGCACGATCTCGCACTCGTCGCGCGGCGCCAGGACGCGCTCGACGGCCTCGCCGCCGAGCTCGTGGCAACCGGCCGTCCGCGTCCGCTGGTGATCGCAGCCGATCTCGCAGTGCCGGAGGGGGTCGCACACGTCACCGAAACGCTGGCGGCGGCGGAGGCGCGGGTCACGATCCTCGTCAACAATGCCGGCTACGGCCTGCTCGGCGAGGTCGCGACGCTCGATGCCGCAGGTCAGCTCGGCATCGTCGATCTCAACATTCGCGCGCTGCTCGACCTGACGCTGCGCCTGCTGCCGGACCTGCGCGCCGCGCACGGCAGGATCCTCAACATTGGCTCGGTCGCGAGCTTCATGCCGGGGCCGGGCATGGCGGTCTATTACGCCTCGAAGGCCTTCGTCAGCGCTTTTTCGCGCGCGCTCACCGAGGAGCTGAAAGGAGCGGGGGTGACCGTCAGCGTGCTGCATCCCGGCGTGACGGCAACGGGCTTTCACGCGCGTGCCGGGCTGCCGCCGGGGCCGTCCAAAGGCGCGCCAGCGCGCTCGGTGGCGGAGGCGGGGTATTCCGGCCTGATGGCTGGCAAGCGAACGATCGTGCCGGGGCTCGGCAACAAGCTGGGCGGGCTCGTCCTGCGTCTGCTGCCAGACGCGCTGCTGCTGCCGCTCGTCCACCGCTTCCAGCGCGGCCGCAGATAGCGAAAGGCCCGGCGGTGCCGGGCCTCGCTGGTGTCTTTAGTTGCGGCTGGGGTTGCCGCCCGGCGTGCCGCCGGTGGCGCTGCCGCACGAACGCTGGCCGGTGCCGTAGGAGACGCCGTTGCAGCGGCCGTTGGCCGCGACCTTGTGCTTCTTCTTCATCATCATGTGGTGATGCCCCATCGAGGTGGGCGTCGCCATGGCGAACGTCGACGTCCCGAGGACGAGGGCGGCGGTGACGAGCAGTGTCTTGGTCATGATCGGATGCCTTTCAAACGATAGCGCCCGCCAAATGCGCCGCGGCCACAATCGTTCTCGCGATCCGTGAAATTAGGTGAAGGCCGCGCGCCTCAGTGCAGCAGCTTGATCAGGCTCCTGCCGGCCGACGAGCGCAGCTCGCGCAGGCTCAGCGTCTTGTCGCCCTTGCTGTTGGCCTCGTCGAAGAGCTTGTCGGCGTAGCCGACGAACTCGCTTTCATCGACGCTCTTGTCCTTGTCCTTGTCCGCCATGGTCATCCCGGCGGCCGAGAGCCGACCCTTCAGCTCCTTCTCGTCGAGCGTCTCGTCGTTGTCGCTCTCGAGCGCGGCGAACCGCTTCTTGGCGTAGGCGTCGAGCTCGTCCTTGGAGATCGTCTTGTCGGCATCGCCGTTGACCGCCGTCATGAAGGCTTTCGGCGACAGACCGCCGCCTTTGGAGCGAGCATGGGCCGGGGCGGCGCCGGCGAGCGACAGGGTCGCGAGGCCGACGACGAGGAGACGGTTCGACATGATTGCGGTCCTTCGATGCTCCGCGGGAAACGGCCGCGACGACGCCTGAACCGCCGCCTCGAACCCCCCGTTCCGCTCGGGAATTCTGTCCCAGCCATGTCGGGCTATCATTCCCGGTATGCATACGATGCTGTCAGGTGGCCCAGCGCCTCCCAGCAAGTTGATCAAATGTGCGGGAGCGCTCTATCGAACGTGGGATAGCTGGCCGAAGGCTGAGCCTTTGAGACGGGCGGCCGAGGCTTTAGCGTCGGTCGATGACCGCGCGGGCATGTCGTGCGCCGGGCGAGCGGGTAAAGGTGGATAGGCGATGACGGTACTGGATCAGGCGAGCGGACACGGATCTGCCGAACCTGGCTTTTTCGCACGCGCGCGAACGGTCGCGAAACCCGGCTTCAACCGCTGGCTGGTGCCGCCGGCGGCGCTTCTCATCCACCTGTCGATCGGCATGGCCTACGCGCTGAGCGTGTTCTGGAAGCCGCTCGCCAAGGTCATCCCCAACGAGGACGTCGCCGCCTGCAAGACGATCGGCTTCTTCCAGCTGCTCACCTCGACGACCTGCAACTGGCCCGACACGGTCACCGTCAAGGCGTTCGAGACCGGCATCGTCTTCCTCGGCATCTCGGCCGCTCTGTTCGGCGGCTGGCTCGAGCGGGCAGGCCCGCGCAAGGCCGGCCTCGTCGCGGCCGTCTGCTGGGGCGGCGGCTTCGTGCTCAGCGCCCTCGCCGTGCACCTCCACCAGCTCTGGCTGCTTTACCTCGGCCTCGGCGTGTTCGGCGGCGTGGGTCTCGGGCTCGGCTACATCTCGCCGGTCTCGACGCTCATCAAGTGGTTCCCCGACCGGCGCGGCATGGCGACCGGCATGGCCATCATGGGCTTCGGCGGGGGTGCGATGATCGGCGCCCCGCTGGCCAACCTGCTGATGAGCGGCGGCACCGTCGTGCCCGGCTTCAATATCGCCGGCTTCAAGTCCGCCGCCGGCGCGCCCGGCGTGACGGAGACGTTCCTCACGCTCGGCGTCATCTATTTCGTCGTGATGACGATCGGCGCGCTGATGTACCGCGTGCCGCCGGAAAACTGGGCGCCCGACGGCTTTGTCGCGCCGGCGAAGACCAACCGGCTGATCTCGGCTGGCGACGTCCACCTCGACGACGCCCACAAGACGCTGTCGTTCTGGATGATCTGGGGCGTGCTGTTCCTCAACGTGACGGCAGGCATCGCGGTGCTGTCGATCGCCTCGCCGATGCTGCAGACGATCTTCGGGCCGACGCTTGTCGGGCTGGCCAAGGGAACGACGCCGAACCCCGACCAGCTGAAGGCGATCGCTGCGGTGGCCGCGGGCTTCGTCGGTCTGCTGTCGCTGTTCAACATCGTCGGCCGCTTCTTCTGGGCGTCGATGTCGGACAAGATCGGCCGCAAGGCGACCTATTTCACCTTCTTCGTGCTCGGCATCCTGCTCTACGCTTCGGTGCCGACGCTGGCCGACCAGGGCTCGAAGGCGTTGTTCGTCGGCGCGCTCTGCATCATCCTGTCGATGTACGGCGGCGGCTTCGCCACCGTGCCGGCCTACCTCGCCGACATTTTCGGGACCAAGTTCGTCGGCGCCATCCATGGCCGGCTGCTCACCGCCTGGTCGGCGGCGGGCGTGGTCGGCTCGGAGGTCATCGTCGGCGTGCGAGATCACGAGATTGCCGCCGGCGTGGCAAAGACGCAGGTCTACGACGCCGTCATGTACGTCATGGTCGGAGTTCTCGCCCTCGGGTTCGTCTGCAACCTCCTGGTCCGCCCTGTCGATCCGAAGTGGCATATGAATGCTTCGACGCCCGGCGACGGCGCGACGGCGCCGGTGGCCGCCCGGACCGCGGGGCAGGGCATCGGCAAGGGCAGCCTCTCCGGCGCGACCCTGGTGCCGTGGCTGATCATCGCGATCCCGGTCGCCTGGGGCCTCTACAAGGCCCTGCTCAGCGCCGCCAAGATCCTGAGCTGACCGCCTGAGCTGGCAGACCGATCGCGGACGTTGAACGCGTCCGTGATCGCCCGCCATATTTTGGCCCAGCTGGAGCCGCGTCGATGCCCCAGGATGCGGGCACACCGTGACCGTCGCCGCACGTCCTGCGTCCGTCTCGGTTTCGTCAGCCCCCCAGCCCGCCGAGGCGCCTGCAGGATTTTGAAGAAAACGCGAGCGATAGCGGGCCGGCCAGGAGTGTTGCTCCGGCCGGCCCGTGTCGTTTCAGGCAGCTTCTTGATTGGTCTCTTTGGCCAGCTTGCCGTCGCGCGGCTTGAAATTGGAAAATTGCGAAGCGATATCAACGCCCAAAATTGGTAGCGATCATTCGGGGCGCTTTCCTGCGTCCCGGACCTTGAGAAAACGGAGCTTTGCGACATGACGACCGGCGAGGAGACCACCGCGAATGCGCCGACAGGCGCGACGCCGGAGGGCACCATCACCGAGCCGAGCCAGCGCGAGGGCACGACCCACGCCTTCCAGGCCGATGTCGCCCGGCTCCTGCACCTCATGGTGCATTCGGTCTATTCCGAGCGCGACATCTTCCTGCGCGAGCTGATCTCGAACGCCGCCGATGCCTGCGAGAAGCTCCGCTACGAGGCGATCGCCGAGCCGTCCCTCACGCAGGACGGCCAGCCGTTCGGCATCACGATCGCGATCGACAAGGACGCCAAGACGCTGTCGATCGCCGACAACGGCATCGGCATGAGCGAGCAGGACCTGCGCGACGCGCTCGGCACGATCGCCTCGTCCGGCACCCGCGCCTTTCTGGATCGGATGGCCGCCGCCAAGGGGCCGGTGAAAGACGAGGGCGAGCAGGCCGAGAAGGCCGCCGATCTCATCGGCCAGTTCGGCATCGGCTTCTATTCGGCCTTCATGGTCGCCGACGAGGTCGAGGTCGACACGCGCCGCGCCGGCGCCGACTTTGCCAATCGCTGGACCTCCGACGGCAAGGGCTCCTACGCCATCGCACCCCTCGCGCTCGACGTCGCGCCGGTGCGCGGCACGCGCGTCACGCTGCACCTCAACGCGGACTCGCAGGAATACCTCGAGGCGCACACGCTGGAACGCATCGTCCGCGAGCATTCCGGCGCCATCGCCGTGCCGATCAACCTGATCGAGGCGGCCGGCGACGAGCCGAAGAGCCTGTCAGAGGGCACGGCGCTGTGGGCCAAGCCGAAGAGCGCGGTGACGCCGGAGCAGTACAAGGACTTCTACAACAATCTCGCCGGCCAGTTCGACGAGCCGGCGCTGACCATCCATTGGCGCGCCGAGGGCCGCCACGAGTACACCGTGCTCGCCTTCGTGCCCGGCTCGCGGCCGTTCGACCTGTTCGATCCCGGTCGCAAGGGCAAGGCCAAGCTCTACGTGCGCCGCGTGCTGATCTCGTCGGATGCCGAGATCGTGCCGAACTGGCTGCGCTTCATCCGCCTGGTCGTCGATTCCGCCGACCTGCCGCTCAACGTCTCGCGCGAGCTGATTCAGGAAAGCGCCGTTTTCGCCGCGATCAAGAAGGGCGTCGCGAACCGCATCGTGCAGGAGCTCGTCAAGTTCGCCGAGAGCGAGCCGGAGAAGTTCGCGGCCGTGTGGGAGAACTTCGGCTCGGTCCTCAAGGAGGGGCTCTACGAGGATCCCGAGCGGCGCGACGCGATCTACAAGATGGCGCGCTTCGCGACCTCGACGCATCCCGACGGCAAGCGCACGCTCGCCGACTACGTCGCCGGCCTTAAGGAGAACCAGACCTCGATCTACTACATGCTCGGCGAGGACCTGAAGCGGCTGCAGGCGAGCCCGCAGCTCGAAGGCTTCTCCGCGCGCGGCATCGAGGTGCTGCTGCTGCCCGATCCGATCGACGCCTTCTGGGTCGGCAGCGCGGCGGGCTACGAGGGCAAGCCGTTCAAGTCGATCTCGCAGGGCGCGGCCGACATCAAGGACATCCCGCTTGCCGAGGGCAAGGAGGCGCCCAAGGCGGACGCCTCGCCCGAGCAAGCCTCGCTCTTCGCGTTGATGAAGCAGACGCTCGGCGAGCAGGTCGAGGACGTGCGCGCCTCCGACCGCCTGTCGGAGAGCCCGGCCTGCCTGGTTGCGCAGGATCGGGGCCTCGACCTGCGGCTGGAGCGCATGCTGGCCGAGCACGGCCAGCTCGCCGGCCAGGGCTCGAAGCCAGTGCTGGAGGTCAACCCGTCGCACCCGCTGATCGGGGCGCTCGCCGCCCATGTCGAGGGCGCCGACAAGGCGGCGTTCGAGGACATCGTCTGGCTGCTGCTCGACGAGGCGCGCCTGATGGAAGGCGAGAAGCCGGCCGACGCGCAGGGGTTTTCCGCGCGGCTCACGCGCGTGCTGACGAAAGCGGCGCAGGCGAGCTAGCGGCGCTGCCGCAGCTCAGAACCGCGGCAGCTCCGGGAACGCGACCTTTCCGGCATGCACGTGCATCTTGCCGAGCTCGGCGCACCGGTGCAGCGTCGGGAACACCTTGCCCGGGTTGAGCCGGTGCTCCGGGTCGAACGCGCATTTCAGGCGCTGCTGCTGCTGCAGATCGATCTCGGTGAACATCGTCCCCATGAGGTCGCGCTTCTCGACGCCGACCCCGTGCTCGCCGGTCAGCACGCCGCCGACCTCGACGCAGAGGCGCAGGATGTCGGCGCCGAACGCCTCGGCGCGCTCGATGTCGCCGTCCTTCGATGCGTCGTAGAGGATCAGCGGATGCAAGTTGCCGTCGCCGGCGTGGAAGACGTTGGCGACGCGCAGCTCGTGCTTGGCGGCCAGCTCGTCCATGCGGGCGAGCACATGCGCGAGCTGCTTGCGCGGGATCGTGCCGTCCATGCAGAGATAGTCGGGGCCCATCGCGCCGGCGGCCGGGAAGGCGTTCTTGCGGCCCTGCCAGAATTGCGCGCGCTCCTCGTCGGACGTGGAGACCTTGATGGTGTCGGCCCCCTCCTTCTCGGCGATCGCCGAGACGCGCTCGATCAGATGGTCGACCTCGGATGCGGTGCCGTCGAGCTCGACGATGACGAGCGAGGCCGCATCCTTGGGGTAGCCGCAGGGCTGGAAATTCTGCACGGCGACGATGCAGGCGTTGTCCATCATCTCCATTCCGCCGGGGATGATGCCCTCGGCGATGATCGCGGCGACGCAATCGCAGCCGGCCTCGACCGTCGGGAAACCGAGCAGCACGCCGCGCGCGACCTCGGGCTTCTTGAGGATGCGCACCGTCACCTCGGTGATGACACCGAGCAGGCCCTCCGAGCCGGTGAGGATCCCGATGATGTCGTAGAGGTCGGAATCGAGGTGCTTGCCGCCGAGCCGGATCACCTCGCCCCCCATCAGCACGATCTCAAGACCAAGGATATTGTTGGTGGTCAGACCATATTTGAGGCTGTGGATGCCGCCGGAATTCTCGCCGACATTGCCGCCGATCGAGCAGGCGATCTGCGACGACGGGTCCGGCGCGTAATAGAAGCCGCGGCCCTCGACCGCCTTGGTGATCGCGAGATTGGCGACGCCCGGCTGCACGACCGCGCAGCGGTTCTCGTAGTCGACCTCCAAAATCTTGTTGAACTTGCCCATGGCGAGCAGGATGCCGTCCTCGAGCGGCAGCGAGCCGCCGGACAGCGAGGTGCCGCCGCCGCGCGGCACGACCTTGACGTTGAGCTCCTTCGCCAGCGCCATGATTGCCGACACCTCGGCGACCGTCTCCGGCAGCGCGACGACGAGCGGTAGCTGGCGATACATGGTGACCGCGTCGCACTCGTAGGGGCGCATCTGCCGGTCGTTGGAGAGCACGCGGGCCGGCGCGAGGATCTTTTCGAGCCGGGCGACGATCTCGGCGCGTTTCTCGAGGATCGCCGCCTCGGCCTTGGGCATCAGGAGGGTCATCGCAGGGTCCTTTCATGCCGACGATGGACCGATGCGCCAAGCGGGGCAAGATGGCTCCCTTCTCCCGCAAGCGGGAGGGGGGAGGGCGTCAGGCCTCCCCGACGGCAGCCTCGTCGCAGAAAATGTAGAATTCGCCGACCGGCTGCACGTGGGCGGCGGGTAGCGCCTGGTCGCCGGCGCGAAGGCGCTCGAGCATCTCGTCCTTGCCGGCGCCTGCGACGAGGAAGATCAGCGCCGCGGAGGAATCGAGCACCGGATAGGTCATCGTGATGCGCGGCTCGGGCTTGGCGCCGATTACCGAGGTGACCCAGGCCTTGCGCTCGGCAAGCGCCGCCGTGCCGGGGAACAGCGAGGCGGTGTGCCCGTCCTCGCCCATCCCGAGCAGGGTGACGGCGAAGAGCGCGCGCGCGGGGTCGAGCGTCTCGCTGCCGTAGAAGCTCTGCAGCGTCGCCGCGTAGCTGGCCGCGGCCTCCTCCGGCGAGCCATGCGTCGTCGGCACGGCGTGGACGTTCTCGGGCGGGATCGGCACGTGGGCGAGCATCGCCTCGCGCGCCATGCGATAGTTGGAGTCCGGATGATCCGGCGGCACGAAACGCTCGTCGCCGAAGAAGATGTGCACGCGGCTCCAGTCGATCTTGTCGCAATAGGCGTCGGTCGCGAGCAGCGCGTAGAGCGTCTTCGGAGTCGAGCCGCCGGAGAGGTTGAAGGCGAACGGCCCCTTCGTCGCGGCAATGCGAGCGACGAGCCAGTCGGCGAGATGCGCGGCGAGCGCGGTCTTGTCGGCGCTGACTTCGAGCTTCGGTGTCATCGGCTTCCTCCCTTCGCGCGCGGCAGGATGTGCTTCTCGATCGCCTCGGCGAAGCCCTCGCTGTCGCAATCGGCGACGACGACATCGGCTTGGCCCTGCGTCTCCGCGTCGGCATTGCCCATGGCGATCGCGAAGCCGCCCTGCTTGAACATGGTGACGTCGTTCTCGCTGTCGCCGATCGTCGCGATCTCGTTTTTCGGGATGCCGAGCTTTTCGGAGAGGTAGCCGACGACCGCGCCCTTGTTGGCCTGAGGATGCGTCACGTCGAGGTAATAGGGCTGCGACAGCGCCGCGGTGACCTTCTCACCGTACTTTTCGTGGATGTCCTTGGCGCACTTGTGGATCACGTCGTGATCGTCGCTGACGCCGACGATCTTTACGGCGTTCTCGATCGCCTCGCCGAAATCCGCGACGACTTTCGGCTCGAATTGCACGGTCCTCTGCTCGCGCGCGACGTGCGGCGCGTCCTTTTTGTGGATCAGCCAATCGTTGCCGGCGTAGAGCCACGCATCGAGCCCGTGGTCGACGATGATCTCGACCACCTCGCGGGCGATCTCCGGCGGGATCTTGCGCTCCTCGATCGGCGTGAGATCGGCCTTGGTGTAGAGGCCACCGTTGAAGCCGCCGACGGGCGTGTCGATCGCCAGCGGCTTGATCACCATCTCCATGCCCTTCGGTGGCCGTCCGCTGGTGATCGCGAACTTGATGCCGGCCTCCTTCAGCTTGGCGATTGCGGCCTTGCTCTTTTCGGTCAGCACCTTCTCGTGCGTGACGAGCGTACCGTCGACGTCGGCGAGTAGCAGGGAGATCGTTTTCGGATCGCGGCTCATGCGGGATTCGCCAGCGCCGCGCGGGGCAGGAGGAAGCGATCGACAGCCGCGGCCCAGCCGTCGTGCTCGTTGTCGTCGGTGACGAAGTCGGCCATGTGCTTCAGGCTGTCGATCCCGTTGCCCATCGCGATCTTGAAGGCGGCGACCTCGAACATGGGCAGGTCGTTGGCCTGGTCGCCGATCACCGCGACCTCAGCGAGCGGTATGCCGAGCACCTTCGCAATGCGGCGCGTCGCCTCGCCCTTGTCGAAGCCGAACGGCGTGACGTCGAGATAGTAGGGCTGCGAACGTTTCGCGGTCGCGCCGCGCCCGAGCCGGTTCTGCAGCATCGCCTCGCAGGCGGCGACCGCCTCGAAATCATCGGACGAGCCGACGAGCTTGCCGATGTGATCAAGGTAGGGCTCGAACGTGTCGACTTTGACGGGCTCGATCTGGCAGGTCCGCCGCTCCTTCGGCACGTGGGCGCCGCCGGTGTCGAAGACGTACCAGGTGTCGCGCGTGAACAACCAGGCGTCGACGCCGAACTCCTCGAAGGTGGCGAGCGCGACGCGCGCCGCCTCCGGGGTCACCAGCGTCTCCTCGATCAGCGTGAGATCGGGGTTGAGAATCGCACCACCATTGAAGGCGCCGATCGGCGCCTTCAGCTGCATCGGCTCGGTCAGCATCGCGAAACCGGCCGGCGGCCGGCTCGAGGCGAGCGCGATGCGCACCCCGGCGTCCTGCAGGCGCTGCGCGGCGGCGATCGTCGCCGGCGTCAGCGTCTTGTCCTTCGTCACCAGCGTCCCGTCGATATCGGAGACGAGGAGCGAGATACGATCGGTTGAGGTCAAAGCACTCGCCTCAAAGCGCCAGCCACTTGCGCCCGTCGCGCGCAAGCAGGTCTTCGGCCTCGGTCGGACCCGCAGAGCCCGCCTCGTACCAATGCACCTGGTCGTGGCCCTCCGACCAGGCGTCGAGCAGCGGCTGCACCACGGCCCAGCCGCTCTCTACGTTGTCGGCACGCTGGAACAGCGTCGCGTCGCCGATCAGGCAATCGTAGATCAGCGTCTCGTAGCCGGTCGACGGCGCCGACTTGAAGTAGTCGGAATAGCGGAAGTTCATGTTGACGTCGGAGAGCTTCACCTTGCGGCCCGGCTGCTTCACCGAGAAGCGCATCTGCACGCCCTCGTCGGGCTGGATGCGGAAGACGAGGCGCGAGTTCGACAGCTCGCCGCCGTCGACGTCGCGGAACAGCACGCCGGGCGCCTTCTTGAACTGGATCGCCACCTCGGTCTTGCGCGCCGTCATCGCCTTGCCGGTGCGGATGTAGAAGGGCACGTCGGCCCAGCGCCAATTGTCGATGAAGAGCTTCAGCGCGAGATAGGTCTCGGTCTTGCTCTTGGTGTCGACGTCGGGCGACTGGCGATAGGCTTGCATCGCCTTGCCTTTCACCTCGCCGAACACGTACTGGCCGCGCACCGAGTTCCTCAGCGCCTCCGCTGGCGACATGCGCCGGATCGCCTCGATCACCTTCGCCTTTTCCGCGCGGATCGCGTCGGCATCGAACGAGTTCGGCGCCTCCATCGTCATCATCGCGAGGAGCTGGAACATGTGGTTCGGCACCATGTCCCGCATCGCACCGGTCTTGTCGTAGAACTTGCCGCGCATCTCGACGCCGACCGTCTCGGCGGCGGTGATCTGGATGCTGTCGATGTGGTCGCGATTCCAGATCGGCTCGAACATGAAGTTCGCGAACCGCAGCACCATGATGTTCTGCACCGTCTCCTTGCCGAGGAAATGGTCGATGCGGAAGATCTGATCCTCGGCGACAATGCTCAGGATCTGCTCGTCGAGCGCGCGCGCCGACTTCAGGTCGGTGCCGAACGGCTTCTCGATGATGATGCGGCGGAACTGGTCGTCGCCCTGCTTGGTGAGGCCGGCCTTGCCGAGCCCCTGCACCACCGGGCCGAAGAACTCCGGCGCGGTGGCGAGATAGAAGACGACGTTGGCGTGCTTCTTGTCCTTCGTGAGCTGCTCGATCTTCTTGCGCAGCCCGACGAACATCTTCTCGTCGGTGATGTCGCCCTTGAGGTGGAAGATCCGCCCCTTCAGCCAGGCGATCGCCTTCTCGTCGACGTTGAGCTTGCCCGCTTCGCCGTGGCCGGCCTCGATGATGTCGGTCATCGACTTGAGGAGGCCCGTGCGGAACGCCTCCTCGTCGCCGTCGCCGCGGTTGATCCCGAGGATCGCGAAATCCTCGTTGAGCAGGCCCTCGTTCACGAGGTTGTAGATCGCCGGCATCAGCAGGCGCTTCGTCAGATCGCCGGAAGCGCCGAAGATGACGAAGACGCAAGGCGGCGCGACGGCGGTCCCGTGGGAGGTCTTCGCCGCCTTGAAGGGCATTTCGTTCATGGTGCCTCGCTCTGGCAATTTCGGCTTATGCCGACTTGCCCAAATTTCGAACGGGCGGTGCTACTTCAGTTCGAGGTGACCGCCGAACTGGAAGCGCATCGCCGAGAGGAGCTTCTCGCCGAAGGTGTGGACCTGGCGCGACCGGAAGCGCGCGTAGAGTGCGGCGGAGAGCACCTCCGCCGGCACGGCCTCCTCGATCGCCGCCTCGATGGTCCAACGGCCCTCGCCGGAATCCGACACGTTGCCCTCGAACTTCGAAAGCGTCTCGTTGTCGGCGAGCGCGATCGCGGTGAGGTCCAGCAACCATGATGCCACGACGCTGCCGCGCCGCCACACCTCGGCGATGTCGGCGAGATGGAGGTCGTAGCGCTGATCCTTCGGAAGGCTCTCCGAGTTCTTGTTCTTCATGATGTCGAAGCCTTCGGCATAGGCTTGCATGATGCCGTACTCGATGCCGTTGTGGACCATCTTCACGAAGTGGCCCGAGCCCGCCGGCCCGCAGTGCAGGTAGCCTTCCTCTGCAGTGTGGTTGAACTTGTCGCGCCCCGTGGTCTTGTCGATGTTGCCCTCGCCGGGCGCCAGCGCCTTCAGGATCGGGTCGATGCGCTGCACCGCCTCGTCGTCGCCGCCGATCATCATGCAATAGCCGCGCTCGAGGCCCCACACGCCGCCGGACGTGCCGACGTCGATATAGTGCAGCTCCTTCTTTTCCAGCTCCTTCGCGCGGCGGATGTCGTCCTTGTAGAACGAGTTGCCGCCGTCGATGACGGTGTCGCCCTTCTCCATGTGATTGGCGAGATCCATGATCGTGTCGTCGGTGATGTGGCCGGCCGGCAGCATCACCCAGATCGAGCGCGGCGCCTTCAGCTTCGACAGCATGTCGGCGAGGCTCGAGGCCGGCGTCATGCCTTCCGACGCCAGCTTGTCGACGGTCTTGCTGTCGAGATCGTAGACGACCATCTCGTGGCCGGCCTTCGTCAGGCGGCGCGCGATGTTGCCGCCCATGCGGCCCAAACCGATGATGCCGAGCTGCATACCGTCATCTCCTTTGCGCCCGCGGGCGCCCGTTGAGCCTAGACGTCGGCTGGGTCTCAAGCCGACTTGTTGATGGCGATCTGGTGCTTGGCTGCCTCGAGAACCTTCTCGGGGGTGAAGCCGAACTTCTTGAGCAGGTCCGACAGCGGTGCCGACGAGCCGAACGAGTGCATGCCGATGATCGAGCCGGTCGCACCGACGTATTTCTCCCAGCCCATCACAGTGGCCTGCTCGACCGACACGCGCGCCTTGATTGCGGGCGGCAGCACGCTGTCGCGATAGGCCTCGTCTTGTCGCTGGAACAGCTCGAGGCACGGCATCGAGACGACGCGGGCGCCGATGCCCTCGGCCTTCAGCGCCTCGTAGGCGCCGACGCAGAGGGTGAGCTCGGTGCCGGTGCCCATCAGGATCACTTGCGGCTTGCCGTCCTCGGCGTCGGCCAGCACGTAGGCGCCCTTGGCGACGCCGGCGGCCGGCGCGTATTTCGTGCGATCGAGCGTCGGCATCGCTTGGCGGCTGAACACCAGCACCGACGGCGTGTGCTTGAGCTCCATCACGACACGATAGGTCTCGGCCACCTCGTTGGCGTCACCCGGGCGGAAGGTGAAGAGGCCGGGGATCATGCGCAGGCTCGGCACCTGCTCGATGGGTTGGTGGGTCGGGCCGTCCTCGCCGACGCCGATCGAATCGTGGGTGAAGACCGTGAAGTTGTGCAGCTCCATCAGCGCCGAGAGCCGGATCGGCGGGCGCATGTAGTCGGAGAAGACGAGGAAGGTCGATCCGAACGCGCGCAGGCCGGAGAGCGCCATGCCGTTGCAGATCGCACCCATCCCGTGCTCGCGGATGCCGAAATGCATGTTGCGGCCGCCAGGCGTCGCCGCCTCGAGCGACTCGGCGCCGTCGATCGTCGTCTTGGTCGAGGGCGCGAGATCGGCCGAGCCGCCGATGAACCAGGGGCAGACCTTCGCGATCGCGTTGATCACCTTGCCGGAGGATTCGCGCGAGGCGACGCCCTTCGCGTCGGCCGGGAACACCGGCAGCGCCTTGGCCCAGCCGTCCGGCATCGTCTTGGCGATGATGTGGTCGATCTCGCCGGCCTTCTCGGGCTCGGTGGCGCGGAAGTCGGCGAAGCTGCGCTTCCACTTGTCGTTCAGCGCGGCGCCCCGCTTGCCGATGTTGTCGTCGAAGTGCTGGCGGACGCCCTCGGGGACCAGGAACTGCGCGTCCTCGGGCCAGCCGTAGGCCTTCTTCGCGCCCTTGATCTCTTCTTCGCCAGGGGCATCCGAATGCGCCTTGTGCGTGCCGGCCTTGGTCGGGAAGCCGTAGCCGATGATCGAATGCGCGATGATGATCGTCGGGCGCTTCTCCTCGCCGAGGAAGCTCTCGAGAAGCGACAGGAAGCCCGCGGTGTCGTTGGCATCCATGAGATGCAGGACGTTCCAGCCGTAGGCCTCGAAGCGCTCGCCGACATTCTCCGAGAACGCGAGCGGCGTGTCGCCCTCGATCGTGATCTTGTTGTCGTCGTAGATCCAGCAGAGGTTCGAAAGGCCCAGGTGCCCGGCGAGCGAGGCCGCCTCGGAGGCGACGCCTTCCATCAGGTCGCCGTCGGAGCAGAAATTGTAGACATTGTAGTCGAACAGCGTCGCGCCCTTGTTGTAGGTCGCGCCGAGCCAGCGGCTCGCCATCGCGATACCGACCGAGTTGCCGCAGCCCTGGCCGAGCGGGCCGGTCGTCGTCTCGACCCCGGTCGTGAAGCCGTATTCGGGATGGCCGGGGGTCTTGGAATCGATCTGGCGGAATTTCTTGAGATCCTCGACCGTCAGCGCCGGCTCGTTCGAGCCCGGCTTCTCCTTGATGCCGGCAAGGAAGATCATCGAGTAGAGCAGCATCGACGCGTGGCCGACGGAGAGCACGAAGCGGTCGCGGTTCGGCCAAGCCGGATCGGCCGGGTCGTAGCGCATCACCTTGTTCCAGAGCGTGTAGGCGAGCGGTGCCAGCGCCATCGGCGTGCCGGGATGCCCGCTCTTCGCCTTCTGCACGGCGTCCATCGCCAGGGTGCGGATCGTGTTGATCGCGAGCAGGTCGATGTCGCCCGTCGTTTCCTTGGCTGTCGTCATCGATCCCTCCGTTCCGTCGTCAATCACTAGCTCGGGCCGCCCTGGCCGCAGTCAAGGCATGGCAGCCATGCCTCGATGAATTTGCGCTCGCAACAAAAGTGCCGCGAGACATTCCATTTTCGCGTGCGTCAGGCCCGCTCGATGTCCAACGGGATCTCCGCCTTCAGCTCGAAGCCCTGCGGGCTGTAGGAGGCTTCGACCTTGGCGCCGATCTGCTGCGACAGCACGCGGGTCAGGATCATCGACCCGAAGCCGTGGCGTTCCGGCGGCGCCACCTCGGGGCCACCGGACTCGATCCAGCGCCAAGTGAGGATGCGCTTCTCCTTTGCCGGCACGACCGTCCAGGTGACGGTGACCTGCCCCTCCGGCTCGCTCAGCGCGCCATGCCGGTATGCGTTGGTCGACAGCTCGTGGATCGTCATGCCGAGCGGCACTGCGAGTTGCGACGGCAGCTCGACGTCCGGCCCCTCCAGGATGACGCGCTCGTCCGCCCCATCCGCATAGACGCCGATCTCCTGGCGCAGCAGGCTCGGGAAGGAGACGAACTGCTGGATCTCCTCGGTCAGCAGCGAGTGCGTGCGTGCCAAGGACGAGATGCGGCCGGAGAACGCCCATTGGTACTCTTCGATGGTCTCGGCGGTGCGCGCGGTCGAGTTCATCACGCCCTGCACAGTCGCGAGCGTGTTGCGGACGCGATGGTGCAACTCGCGCACCAGCATCGATTGCGACTTCTCCGCCCGGACGTGGTCGGTGACGTCGTTGCCGTCGACGAAGATGCCGGCGACCTCGCCGTCCTCGGCGATGATGGGCTGGTAGACGAAATTGACGAAGACCTCCTCGAGCCCCTTGCCCGGCGTGCGCTCGAACTCGATCCGCATCTGGCGGCCGACGAAGGGCTCGCCGGAGCGATAGACCTTGTCGAGCAGCTCGATATAGCCCTGGCCGACCACCTCGGGGATCGCCTCGCGCACCGTGCGCCCGACGACGTCGCGCTGGCCGATCAAGGTCATGAAGGCGGAATTGGCGAGCTCGAAGCGGAAGTCCGGCCCGCGCAGCAGGCACATGAAGCTCGGCGCGCGCATGAACAGGTTGCGCAGCTGCGCGCTTTCGGCGAGCAGCGTGTCGTTCAGCGCCTGCACCCGCTCGGCCCTGGCAAGGATCGAGCTGCCGAGCGCGTCGCGCCCCGGCATCGGCTTGATGCCCCCATCGCCCTTGAGCTGGTGGATGTCGGTGACGTCCTGCGTGTTCTGCAGGACGAACGCGACCTCGCCATGCTCGCCGAGGATCGGCAGGTGCGAGGCGCTCCAATAGCGATCGACCACCCCGCTCTCGTCAGGGACCGGGATCGGGTAGTGCAAGACGGGCAGGAAGTCGGGCTTGCCGGTGCGGACGACGCGATTGAGCGAATCGCGCAGGCTGCGGGCGGTCTCGCCGGTCGACGGGAAGGCGTCGAACAGGGGGCGTCCGACCAGCGCATCGCGATCGCGGCCCACCGCCTCGACGTAGGCATGGTTCATGTCGACGATCGCCAGCGACGGCGTCAGGATCAGGAGCGGCGTCGGCACACCAGAAAAGACCGCCTGGAAATCGATCGCGCCGGTCGCAGCCACACTCGTCTCCACCGCAGCGGGCCGCGAATGCCCCTGTCGTTCATGTCAAAACACATCTACCGCCCAAGCTTCACGAGACAAGAGTGAGCGGCCGGGTGATATAGGGAGGTCGGGCCAAAAACCTTGATTGTCCCCGATTGTTCCCGCATGCCGCTTCGAGATGGCGGCAAATGAAGCAGGCATGATGCGTTCGATCCTTTCTGGTGCTGTCGTGAACCGCGTGCTTTCCACCTTGAGCGCCACATTGGCCTTGGCCGCGCTTGCGGCGCCGGCGCAGGCCCAGGGTGGTCCCGCGGGGCCCCCGTCGGTCGGTGTCGTCAAGGTCGAGGAGACCCCGATCACGGAGTCCAATCAGTTCATCGGCCGCGTCCAGGCGATCCAGCGGGTGGCGATCGTTGCGCGCGTGACCGCCTATCTCGAGAAGGTCGATTTCGAGGACGGCGCCGAGGTCAAGAAGGGCGACCTGCTCTACGAGCTGGAGCGCCCGCCCTTCCAGGCCGACCTCGACGCCAAGAAGGCGGTCGCCGACCAGTTCGCCGCGCAGCTCGTCAACGCCAAGCTCACCGCCGGCCGCGCCGAATCGCTGCTGCGCACCAACGCCGGCGCGCAGGCCACCGTCGATTCCTCGGTCGCCGCGCAGAAGGCGCTCGAGGCCCAGGTGCTCGGCGCCAATGCCAGCGTCGCCACCTCGCAGATCAACCTCGACTACACGCGGATCGCCGCGCCGATCGACGGCAAGCTGGGGCGCACGTCGATCACACCGGGCAACGTCGTGTCGCCGTCGTCGGGCACGCTGGTCACGATCGTCAGCCAGGACCCGATGTACGTCGCCTTCCCGGTCGCGGTGCGCACGCTGCAGGAACTCGGCAAGAAGTACATCCCGCAGGGCGGCTCGAAAGCCGTCGAGATGAAGATCAAGCTGCCGGACGGGACGATCTACAGCCAGATCGGCAAGCTCGATTTCGTCGACAACACGGTGAACACCGGCACCGACACGGTCGTCGTCCGCGGCACGATCCCCAATCCGAAGCTCGCGATGGCGACCGAGAAATCGCCGATCCGCGAGCTCTACGACAACGAGTTCGTGACCGTGTACCTCGAAGGCGTGAAGCCGGTGAACGTGCTCGGCATCCCGCGCTCGGCGGTGCTGATGGACCAGCAGGGCGACTACGTCTGGGTCGTCGGCGCGGACGACAAGGTCGAGCGCCGCACCGTGACGCTCGGCCAGTCGACGCCGACCGTCGCCTCGGTCACCGGCGGCCTGAAGGCGGGCGAGATCATCGTCTCGGAAGGCGTGCAGAAGGTCCGCGGCGGCCAGCAGGTCTCGCCGAGCCCCGCCGAGCCGGCGCCGAGCCTGGAGAAGGGCAAGTGAGGGCCCGGCTCTTCCTTCTCCCGCTTGCGGGAGAAGGTGGCCCGACGAAGTCGGGCGGAGGCAGCCAGGGGTCCCCGCCCGCGAAGCGGGACGGGGTGGCTGGCGGAGGGCGGATGAGGGGACTTCCCGCGCCTCTCGCGATCGTCCAGCCGAGCGGCATCTCCCCTCATCCGACCCCGCTTCGCGGAGCCACCTTCTCCCGCAGGCGGGAGAAGGGAGGGCCGCGATGATCTCCTCGGTCTTCGTCGACCGGCCGCGGCTCGCGATCGTCATCGCGGTCGTCATCACGCTGGCGGGCCTGCTCGCGCTCACCGCGATCCCGCTGTCGCAATTCCCCGACATCGTGCCGCCGCAGGTGCAGGTGACGGCGACCTATCCCGGCGCGTCCGCCAAGGACGTCGAGGAGGCGGTCGCCCAGCCGATCGAGGCGCAGATGGTCGGCGTGGATCGCTCGATCTACATGAAGTCGACCTCGGGCAACGACGGTTCGTACACGCTCACCGTCTCGTTCGACCTCGGCTCGAACCCCGACATCGACACCGTCAACGTTAACAACCGCGTGCAGACGGCGCAGAGCCAGCTGCCGGCCTCGGTGACGCTGCAGGGCCTGACGATCCGCAAGCGCTCGTCGGCGGTGCTGCAGTTCATGATGCTCTACTCGGACAACGGGAAGCAGGACCCGCTGTTCATCACGAACTACGCCGTTATCAACGTGCTCGACGAGATCTCGCGCACGCCGGGCGTCGGCCAGGCGCTGCTGTTCGGCAAGCTCAATTACTCGATGCGCATCTGGTTCGACACGCAGCGGCTGACCGCGCTGAACCTCGCGCCCTCCGACGTCATCAACGCGATCAACGCGCAGAACAACCAGGCCGCGATCGGCCGCATCGGCGCGCGACCGGTGCCCGACACCCAGCAGTTCCAGCTGAACCTGCAGACGACCGGCCGGCTGTCCACGGCCGACGAGTTCGGCAACATCGTGCTGCGCGCCAATCCGGACGGCTCGAACCTCAAGATCAAGGACGTCGCCCGCGTCGAGCTCGGCGCGCAAAACGAGGACACCGAGAGCTCGCTCTCCGGCAAGCCGGCGGTGGCGCTCGGCATCTATCTCTCGCCCGGCGCCAATGCGGTGTCGACGGCCGCGGCGGTGGACAAGACGCTGAACCGCCTCAAGGCGCGCTTCCCCGAGGGCCTCAAGACCACCGTCGTCTACGATACGACGACCTTCGTCACGGACACGATCCACGAGGTCATCCGCACGCTCGTCGAGGCCTTCATCCTCGTCGTGCTCGTCGTCTTCATCTTTCTCGGCTCGCTGCGCGCCACCATCATCCCGGCCGTCGCGGTGCCGGTCTCGCTGATCGGCACCTTCGCGGTGCTGCTGGCGATCGGCTATTCCGCGAATACCGTGTCGCTGCTCGCGATGGTGCTCGGCATCGGCATCGTCGTCGATGATGCGATCGTCGTCGTCGAGAACGTCGAGCGCGTGATGGAGGAGGAGCCCGAGCTCACGCCCAAGGAAGCGACCAAGAAGGCGATGAGCGAGATCACTGCGCCGATCATCGCGATCTCGCTGGTGCTGCTCTCGGTGTTCGTGCCGATCGCCTTCATCCCAGGCGTCTCGGGTCAGCTGTTCCGCCAGTTCGCGGTGACGATCGCGGTCTCGATGATCATCTCCGCGATCAACGCGCTGACCCTGTCGCCGGCGCTCTGCGGGGTGTTCCTGCGCCACGACGGCCCGAAACGCGGCATCATGGGGCGCATCATGCGCGGCATCGACGGCGTGCGCGACGGCTTCGCCTGGGTCGTTGCGCGCCTGGTGCGGTTTGCATTGGTCTCGATCCTGATCGTCGCACTGTTCGGCGGCGGCATCTTCTATCTCGCGACGGTGACGCCGACGGGCTTCCTGCCGGAGGAGGACCAGGGCGCCTTCTTCATCTCGATCCAGTTGCCCGACGGCGCCTCGGTGGCGCGTACCAAGGCCGTCGTGCGCAAGATGGAGAAGCTGCTGCTCTCCTACCCGCAGGTGGATAAGACCTTCGCCGTCATTGGCTTCTCGCTGCTCGATTCGGCCAACGAGGCGAACAACGGCTTCATGGTGATCAAGCTGAAGCCGTTCGACCAGCGCACGGCGCCGGCCGACTCGGCGCAGGCGCTGATCCGGAAAATGTTCGCCGACGCGCAGCAGATCCGCGAGGCCAACGTCATCGCCTTCAACCTGCCGCCGATCATCGGTCTCTCGACCTCCGGCGGCTTCGAGTACCAGCTCGAGGCGCTCGAGGGACAGGACCCGGTCGACAACGCGAGCGTGATGCAGGGCCTGCTCGCTGCGGCGAACGCCAGCCCGGTGCTGACGCGCGTCTTCTCGACCTACACCGCGTCGAACCCGTCGATCTTCCTCGACATCGATCGAGTCAAGGCGCAGGCGCTCGGCGTCGGGATCGGCTCGATCTTCTCCACGCTCGGCTCGACGCTCGGCAGCGCCTACATCAACAATTTCAACCTGTTCGGCCGCGTCTGGCAGGTCAATATCGAGGGCGAATCCGCCGACCGCCGCGGCATCGCCGACATCGACAAGATCTACGTGCGCAACGGCCGCAACGAGATGGTGCCGATGGCCGCGCTGGCCGCCAAGCGCATCGTCGTCGGCCCGCAGGTCATCAGCCGCTACAACAATTACCGCGCCATCTCGATCCAGGGGTCGCCGCGCGCGGGCGTCTCGTCCGGCACGGCCTTGAACACTATGGCCGACATCTCGGCGAGCACGCTGCCCAAGGGCTATAGCTACGAGTGGACCGGCACCGCCTACCAGGAGCACGAGGCCGGCTCGAAGACAGGCACGATCCTGGCGCTCGCGCTGCTGTTCGCCTTCCTGTTCCTCGTCGCGCTCTACGAGAGCTGGATGATCCCGGTGCCGGTGCTGCTGTCGGTCGCGGTCGGCGTCGCCGGCTCGTATCTCGGCGTGATCCTGGCCGGCCTGTCGCTCGACCTCTATGCGCAGATCGGCCTCGTCGTGCTGATCGCGCTGGCGGCCAAGAACGCGATCCTGATCGTCGAGTTCGCCAAGGACGAGCGCGAGAAGGGCATGGACATCGCCGAGGCCGCGGTGCTCGGCTCGAAGATGCGGTTCCGCGCGGTGATGATGACGTCGATCGCCTTCCTCGCGGGCCTGGCGCCGCTGGTGACGGCGCACGGCGCGGCGATGCTGTCGCGGCGTGGCGTTGGCACGCCGGTGTTCGGCGGCATGCTGGCCGCCTCGGCGCTCGGCATCTTCCTCGTCCCGATGCTGTACGTCTCCTTCCAGCGCGTGCGCGAGTACAGGTGGCGCAAGCGGAAGGCCGGCTGAGCGGCTACCAGAGGCCCGGTACCAGCCGGGAGCGGACTTTCTCCGCGTAGGTGCGATAGCCTTGGAGACCGTCCATCATCATGGCCTCCTCGCCGCGGGCGCGGGCGTCCATTAGTGCGAACGTGGGGACGATGGCCAGCAGGCCCCAGAGCGAACCGAGCATCAGCGGTGTGCCGATCATCAGGGGCAACGTGAAGCCGTACATCGGATGCCGCACATAGGCGTAGGGCCCGTCGGCGACGGCGATCTGGCCGCGCTCGGGCTGCAGCTTGATCTGCGTCGAGGCGAAGCTGTTGAAGGCGAGCACCCAGGCCCACCCGATGTAGGCGATGACCATGAGGGCCGCGCCGACGACCTGCCAGGGCAGCGGCACATGCGACCAGCCGAAGCGCCAGTCGAGGGCGATCAGCGGCAGCCACAGCACGAAGACGAACAGGATGGCGCCCATGATCGCGCGGTCACGCGCTTTCTGGACACCGCCGAGCGGAGACGCCTGTCGTTCGGTCAGCAGCGCGGGATCGGCCTTGCGCAGCCAGAGCCAGAACAGGATGCCGCAAACATTGAACAGCGCGAGAAACGTCCACGCCTGCGGCCACGCCAGGGTGCCGGCCGGGATGAACAGGAGCGCGCACATGACGGCGAGGCTTATAAGACTGCGCAGCATGCCAGACCAACGCGCAACGCGGCAGAAGTTTGCCGCGCATCTCTCCCGCATGGGATAAAGACCGAACTTTCAGGAGGGGGCATGCACCCGAGACACGCCGCGACCGTGGCCGTCGAGCTGTCGCCGGCGACGCCGCGCGCCAAAGCGCGCAACGG
Organism: Beijerinckiaceae bacterium; assembly: GCA_965277735.1. Taxonomy (GTDB): domain Bacteria; phylum Pseudomonadota; class Alphaproteobacteria; order Rhizobiales; family Beijerinckiaceae; genus RH-AL1. The sequence continues at coordinate 114,607 of CBDIDO010000001.1, read as the reverse complement.
CCTTGCCGCGCTCTTCGCGCATCAAGGCATCGCCAGCCCCGATCTCGATGCGCGCCTGCTCGTCTGCGCCGCCTGCGGCATCGACCACGCGGGGCTGGTGCGCGACCCCGATCTGCCGCTCGGCGCCGCGGCCGACGCGCTGACCGTGCTTGCGATGCGCCGCATCGCCCATGTGCCGGTTTCGCGCCTGCTCGGCCGGCGCGAGTTCTGGGGGCTCGACCTCGCCGTCTCGCCGGACGTGCTCGACCCGCGCGCGGACACCGAGGGCGTTGTCGGCGCCGTGCTCGATGCGATCGGCGGGCGTCGGCATGACCCGTTCCGCCTCCTCGACCTCGGCACCGGCTCCGGCGCGATCCTCTGCGCGCTGCTGCATGAGTTGCCCGGCGCCTTTGGGGTCGGGATCGACCGCTCGGCGGGTGCCTGCCGCGTCGCACGCGATAACCTGGCGGCTCTCGGCCTCGCGTCGCGCGCGGGGATCGTCTGCGGCTCGTGGGGCGATGCAATCGGCGCGCGCTTCGACATCGTGGTCTCGAACCCGCCCTACATCCCGCGCGGCGACCTCGCCGGACTCGATCCGGAGGTGCGCGACCACGATCCGGTCGCCGCGCTCGACGGCGGTGTGGACGGTCTCGACGCCTACCGCGCGCTGGCGCCCCGGCTCCCCGATCTCCTGCAACCCGGAGGTGTCGCCGCCTTCGAATGCGGCCACGACCAGGGCGCCCCGGTTGCGGACTTGCTCGGCCGAAGTCTCACCGAGGTCAGGGTGTTGCACGACCTCGCCGGGCTCGACAGGGTGGTGGTCGGTCAGCGCGCCCCGGTTGCGTGAAAAGATGGTGCTTCCGCCGCCACATCCGCCGGAAGAATGGACCTAGAGCACTTTCCGATCGGCGGGACTCGTGGTGGGATTCCCGAATCGGCTGCGGCCTGATTCAAGCTTCGTGCTGGCGCGAGGAGGCCGGCACGCATGGGCCAGCCGTTGTCGCTCGATCTTCGTGAACGCGTCGTCGCCGTCGTCGATGGCGGCCTTTCGCGGCGCCAGGCGGCGGCCCGCTTCTCGGTCAGCCCGACGACCGCGATCCGCTGGTGCCGGCGCAAGGCGTCCGGCAACCTGGCGCCGGCGCGCCAGGGCGGCGATCGCCGGTCGCACCGCATCGAGGCGCATGCCGACTTCATCCTCGCCGAGGTCGCGGCCGCTCCCGACGTCACGCTCGAGGACCTGCGCACGAAGCTGATCGACGCGCGCGATGCGCGCTTCGGCCTCACGACGATCTGGCGCTTCTTCGACCGGCGCGGCATCACGTATAAAAAAAGACCGCGCACGCCGCCGAGCAGCAGCGCGCCGACGTGAAGGCGGCGCGCGAGGCCTGGTTCGAAGGCCAGCTCGACCTCGATCCCGACACGCTCGTCTTCATCGACGAGACGGGCGCGACGACCAAGATGGCGCGCCTGCGAGGACGGGCGCCGAGAGGCGAGCGCTGCCGGGCCGCGGTGCCGCACGGCCATTGGAAGACGACGACCTTCACCGCCGGCCTCACCACCCGCGGTCTCGTGGCGCCGATGCTCATCGACGGCGCGATGGACGGGCCGGCCTTCCGCGCCTACGTGACGACGGTGCTCGTGCCGGAGCTGCGCCCCGGCGACATCGTGGTGATGGACAACCTGCCGGCGCACAAGGTGGACGGCGTCCGCGAGGCGATCGAGGCGGCGAGGGCGAAGCTGCTCTACCTGCCGGCCTACTCGCCGGACTTCAACCCGATCGAGATGGCGTTCGCGAAGCTGAAGGCCCTGCTGCGCGCCGCCGCACCACGAACCATCACGGCGCTCTGGAAGACCATCGCGGAAGCAATCGAGCGCTTCGGGCCGGCCGAATGCCAAGCCTACCTCGCTGCCGCAGGATACGACGCCACCTGATGGGAAAATGCTCTAGCATCAGGAATCGCCGACGAAAGCCCTTGGCGTCCGAAGGGAAAGCGCGTACATACCCGCCTAAGGATCGTCTCTCGCCGTCATTCGACGCTGCGGTTGACGGCGTGATCAGCCAGCTTGACCGCGTCGATGCGGAGAGCAGGCGTAGAACTGCCATTGTTGGAGATTGAGTCGTCCGCTTGACCGCGCCGCGACGCTTCTAGCGCAGGCCCAGCGTCGATTTCGCAAAACCGTCCAGCCGCTCAGCGCGCATCCGGCGCGCCTGCGGAGGCTCGCAAGCCACACCGCCCGTCCTCTCCGTTCGATCCACAGCTGCGAGACACAGCTGAACGCAAGGGCGGGCTCCTCGAACCTGAAGCCATAGGCCGATGCCAATTAGGGAACATCGATGAGACCTGGTCAGAACAAGCGTATGCGTGGCCGCAACAACAACAATAATAGCAACAACAATCGCAAAGGCCCCAATCCGCTGACTCGGTCGTACGAGTCGAACGGCCCCGACGTGAAAATCCGGGGCACTGCCCACCACATCGGTGAGAAATACCTGCAGCTGGCGCGCGACGCGCAATCGTCCGGCGATCCGGTGATGGCGGAGAGCTATCTCCAGCACGCCGAGCATTACTTCCGGCTGATCGCGTCGGCTCAGCAGGCCCAGCAGCAGGCCGCCTACGGGTACCAGAGACAGCCGGGCGAGCCCGAGCAGGACGAGGACGCCGACGACGATTTCGAGAGCCTGCCCGACCGGTTCGCCTCGCCGAGCGAGCGGGCGCCGCAGCAGAATCACCAGAACCAGCCCCCGCCGCAGCCCTACCAACCGCAGCAGGATCGGCCGCCCTACGCCAACGGGGGCCAACAGCAGCAGCCCTACGAGGCGCGGCAGAACTACGACCGGCAGAACCAGCCGCAGCCAAACCTCCCGCAAGGCGATCGGCAGCCGCAGCCGGAGCGACCGCAGAACTACGATCGCAATCAGGATCGCACGCAAGATCGGACTTACGACAACCGCAATGGGCGTAACGATCGCGGCGACCGGAACGCCCAGCAGGATCGTGGTCAGCAAGACCGCAATCAGCAGGATCGCGGCCAGCAGGATCGCGGCAACGGCCAGGGCTACCAGGGCGGAAATGGCCAGCCGCAGGCCGACCGCAATCAGGGTGATCGGCCGCCGCGCGATTACGACAATCGCAACTACCGCAACAACCGTGGCCCGCGCGATTTCCGCGACGGCCAGACGCCGCGTGAGCCGCGTCAGCAGCCGCAGGTCGACGAGACCGTCGGTGGCGGCCTGCCGGCCTTCATCACGGCGCCGATGCGCAGCAACGTCCCGGAGAGCGCGAACGAGCAGCCGCCGGTCGAGGCAGAGGTGCCCGTGCACGGCGCGGCCGAAGCGGGCGACGAGGCTGGGCTGCATCTGCGCCCGCGACGCCGGCGCCGGCCGAAGGGCGAGTTCGCCAACGGCGATGGCGGCGACAGCCGTCCCGAGCCGCAGGAGGCGGGCGAGACCACGGGGGACTAGCCCGCGGTCCTTCGCGTCCCTTTAGAGAAGCTGTCCCTCGGGCGTGGCGGAGCCGCCGCGCTCGATCGCCAGCATCCGCAGCTTGGTCTTGGCGCCGCCCGGCGCCGAGAATCCGCCGCTCTTGCCGCTCGCGGCGACCACCCGATGGCATGGCACCACGATCGGCACCGGATTGGCACCGAGCGCCTGCCCAACCGCCCGCGCCGCACCGGCGTCGCCGATCTGCGCGGCGATCTCGCCGTAGGTGAGCGTCTGCCCCGGCGGGATCGCCAGCGCCGCGGAATAGACGTGACGCTCGAACTCGCTGGTTCCGCGCAGGTCGAGCTGGCAGTCGGCGAAATCGACCGGCTCCCCCTCCATCAGCGCGACGATCCGGTCGATCACGTCGGCGGCGCCGGGCGGCGGCGTCACTTCCGGCGTGTCCGGCCAGCGCCGCAGCAACCGGCCGCGCGTCGACGCCTCGTCGCCTTCAGGGATCTGCACGCCGCAGACGCCGCGCTCGGTCCAGGCGATGCCGCAGCGGCCGATCGCGGTGTCGAACAGGGCGAAGCCCTCGGGCTTGAGACGAAGCATCGACATGGTCAGGGCTCGATCTGCAGCGCCACCTCGTTGCGGCGCAGGAGGGGGATGGTGAACGGCGGGTCGTAGCCCAGGAATATAGGCGCGCCTTCGGCGGTGCGCCCACTCTTCGCCAGGATCTCGCGAAGCACCTGCAGGTGCGTGTCGAGATTGCGACGCCCGAACCCTCCTGAGAACCGGATGACCGCCAGGGTCCGCGCCGGCACCGCGACGATCGCGACCTTCGGGTCGGTCGGCGCCGGAGGGTTCGCGGCAAGGCGTGCCGGCAGCAAGAACTGCATCGTCTGCGCCGCGCCCGCCGCCGGGGCGCCGCCGAAGCGGCCGCCGCCGGTTTGCGCCACCGGCGCCGTCATCTTGATCGTCTCGGCCGTCGCATTGGCGCCGGTGATGTAGCGAAACAGGCGCGAGAACGCGTCGCCCTCGTCGCCCTGGACACGCGTCTCGACGGCAACGAGGGGACCGTAGCTCCGGATCTCGACATGATCGGTCAGCGTCGACAGCACGCGGTAGGGCGGCTGCTCGAGCCCGGCCCTGATGCCGAAGATGCCGAGGATCGACTCGAGGAAGGTGACGACGAAGTAGAGCACCTTGGCCACGCTGGGCGGCTACACGAACGCGCCCAGCCCGGTGATCGCGCGGCCGACGATGAGCGTGTTCATCTCGCGCGTGCCCTCGTAGGAATAGATCGCCTCGGCGTCGGCCACGAAGCGGGCGACGTGATAGTCGACGAGGATGCCGTTGCCGCCCATCAGCTCGCGCGCGAGGCCGACGGTCTCGCGCATCAGCGTGGTGCAGACGACCTTGGCGAGCGAGGCGTGCTCGTCGCCCATCGTGCCGGCGTCCTGCAGCTGCGAGAGCCGGTGCACCAGCGCGATGGCGGACGTGATGTTGCCAAGCATGCGCACGAGCAGGTCCTGCACGAGCTGGAAGCCGGCGATCGGCTTGCCAAACTGCTCACGGCCCTGCGCGTAGGCGAGCGCGTGCTCGTAGGCGCCCATCGCGCAGCCGACCGCCTGCCAGGCGACGCCGGCGCGCGTCATGCGCAGAACGTCGGCCGTGTCCTTGAAATTCTTCGTCTCCTGCAGGCGGTGGGCCTCGGGGACACGGCAATCGGTGAGCGTGATCAGCGCGTTCTGGACGACGCGCAAAGCGAGCTTGTGCTCCATCTTCTCGGCGACGAAGCCGGGCGTGCCCTTCTCGACGATGAACCCCTTCACCTGGCCGTCGGCCTCGTCGCGCGCCCAGATGATCGTGAGGTCGGAGAAGGTGGCGTTGCCGATCCACTTCTTCTGGCCGTCGAGAACCCACGAGTCACCGTCGCGCCGTGCGGTCGTCGCAAGGCCGCCCGCGACGCCGGAGCCGACGTCGGGCTCAGTGAGGCCGAACGCGCCGATCAACTCCATGCGGGCCATCGGCGGCAGCCATTTCTGCTTCTGTTCCTCGGAGCCGCAGAGGTAGATCGAGCCCATGGCGAGGCCGGAATGGACGCCCCAGAAGGTCGAGATCGAGGGATCGACGCGGGCCAGCTCCATCGAGACGAAGCCGTTCAGCGTGGTCGAGCCGCCGGCGCAGCCGTAGCCTTTGTAGCCGAGGCCGGCGATGCCGAGCGTTTTCATCGGCTCGATGATCTCGAACGGGAAGGTCGCGGCCGACCAGTGCGGCTGGATGATCGGCGCGACGTGACGCGCCAGGAAGGCGCGCACGCCCTTGACGATCGCCTGCTCCTGCGGCGCCAGCGTGCCCAGCATGTCGTAGAAGTCGGCGTCGGGCCGCGGCAGCGGCTTGTCCTCGTAATGCTGCTGCTCGAAGGCGATGTTGCCGCTGGTCATCTCGGGTCCTGTTTCAGCCTCGGGTGACAGGCAAAAGTCGCTCGGCGCCCATCACGTTCCCGAGACGGGCCGATCGGCCGAGCGATCGAATGCAACGAAAGTCACAGCCGGCTCGTAAGGGGTGCGATACGATGCCCTCTTGATCCGATCGGAGACGCCGATGACCCGCCTTCCGCTTTTCGCCGCAGCGTTCGCGCTGACCCTCGTCGCAGCGCCGGCCTTCGCGGCCGAGCAGGCGACTTATTCGCCGGCCGCGCTGGAAGCGGCGCAGGCTGCCGGCAAGCCGGTCGTCGTCGACGTCTCCGCGACCTGGTGCTCCACCTGCGCCGCGCAGAAGCCGATCGTGCAGTCGCTTCTGAAGCAGCCGAAGTTCAAGGATCTCGTCCTGCTCCACGTTGATTTCGATTCGCAGAAGGCGGCGCTGCGCAAGCTGCGCGTGCGCGAGCAGAGCACCTTCGTCGTCTACAAGGGCCAGCAGGAGGTCGGCCGCTCGACCGGCGACACCGACAAGGGCTCGATCTCGGCCCTGTTCGCCAAAGCGGCCGGCTGAGCCATGCATCTGCCCAGCGTCCTCTTCGCCTTCGTCGCCGGCATCCTGTCGATCCTGGCGCCGTGCGTGCTGCCGCTGGTGCCTATCGTGCTCGCGACGGCCGTCTCCGAGCATAAGCTCGGGCCGGTCGCGCTCGCCGCCGGCGTCGCCGTGTCGTTCGCAGCGATCGGCATCTTCGTCGCGACGATCGGCTTCGCCGCCGGCATCGGCAGCGACGTGTTCCAGAAGGCCGCCGCGGTCCTGCTGATCCTGATCGGCATCGTGCTGCTGCTGCCCGCGCTGCAGATGCGCTTCGCCACCGCCGCGGGCCCCGTCGGCACGTTCGCGCAGGAGAAGTTCGGCGGGTTCGCCTCGACGGGCCTGTTCGGCCAGTTCGGCGTCGGCCTGCTGCTCGGCGCCGTGTGGAGCCCCTGCACCGGCCCGACGCTCGGCGCCGCCGCGGCGCTGGCCGACCAGTCGAAGCAGCTCGGCCTCGTGGCGCTGGTGATGCTGGCCTACGGCATCGGCGCGGCGTTGCCGCTGGCCCTGCTCGGGTTCCTGTCGCGCGAGACGATCATGCGGCTGAAAGGCGGCATGCTGAGTGCCGGCAAGGCGATGAAGGTCGTGATGGGCGTGTTCCTGATCGCGCTCGGCGGCCTCATGCTGTCGGGCCTCGACAAGACCGTCGAGACGCAGCTCGTCGCCGCCTCGCCGGCCTGGCTGACGGATATCACAACGCGGTTCTGAGGGAGTTCTTGCTCAGAACGCGATCACCTGCCGCACCGCCTTGCCCGCGTGCAGGCGGTCGAACGCTTCGTTGATGTCGTCGAGCGCGACGAGCCCGCTCATCAGCCGGTCGACCGGCAGGCGCCCAGCACGGTACAGCGCGATGTAGCGCGGCACGTCGCGCTTGGGCACGCAGGTGCCGATGTAGCTGCCTTTCAGCGTGCGCTCCTCGGCGACGAGGCTGACGATGTTGACGGGCAGCGTCGCATCGGGCGGCGGCAGGCCCGCCGTCACCGTGGTGCCGCCGCGCCGCGTCATCTTCCAGGCGGCCTCGAGGGCCGGCGCGACGCCGGCGAATTCCAGCGCCACATCGGCGCCGCCGCCGGTCAGGGCGCGCACCTGCTCGACGGCGTCCGGCGCACCGGCGTCGATCGTCGCGGTGGCGCCGAGGTCGCGGGCCAGCGCGAGCTTTTCGCTTGAGAGATCGACGCCGATCACCTGCGCCGCGCCGGCCGCGAGCGCGCCGATCAGCGCTGCCAAGCCGACACCGCCGAGCCCGATCACCACCACGCTCTGCCCCGCTCGCACTTGCGCGGTGTTGACCGCGGCGCCGACGCCGGTGAGCACGGCGCAGCCGAACAGCGCCGCCTCGGTCAACGGGATCTCGCGGTCGATCTTGACCAGCGAGCGGCGCGAGGTGACCGCGTGATCGGCGAAGGCCGAGCAGCCGATGTGATGGTGGACCGGCGCGCCATGCTGCGAGAGGCGGGTGGCGCCCGACAGCAGCGTGCCCCTGCCGTTCGCCGCCGCGCCCGGCTCGCAAAGCGCCGGCCGGCCTTCGGCACAGGGCAGGCAATGGCCGCAGGAGGGCATGAAGACCATCACGACGTGGTCGCCCGGCTCGAGATCGTCGACGCCGGCGCCCGTCTCGACCACCACGCCGGCCGCCTCGTGGCCCAGCGCCATCGGCATCGGCCGCGGCCGGCTGCCGTTGATGACGGAAAGATCTGAATGGCAGAGGCCTGCAGCGGCAATCTTGACCAGCACCTCACCGGGGCCGGGCGGCGCCAGCTCGAGCTCCTCGATCGCCAGCGGGCGACTTGTCGCGTAGGGCGGCTTGGCGCCCATCTCGCGCAGGACGGCGGCTCTGATCTTCATGCGGCGTCTCCCGGTTCGGGCGCTTGACCTGCCAGAGCGGCCACCTGTTATGCAAGCCGACCCTTGGAAGCAACCGGAACCGGCCATGGCGGAGCGCCCGCGCGGACAACGCGCCGATTACAAACTATTCCGCACGATCACGACGCGGTGGATGGACAACGACGTCTACGGCCACGTCAATAACGTGGTCTATTACTCGTTCTTCGACACCGCGGTGAACGCGACGCTGATCGAAGCCGGCGTGCTCGATCCGCTGGCGAGCGAGGTCATCGGATTGGTCGTCGAGACCGGTTGCCGCTACGCCGCGCCGCTGTCGTTTCCCGGCGATGTCGACGCCGGCATCCGCGTGGCGAAGCTCGGCACCTCCAGCGTGCGCTACGAGGTCGGTCTGTTCGACGCCGGCGCCGGCGCTGCAGCGGCCGAAGGCTTCTTCGTCCACGTCTACGTCGACCGAGGGACGCGCCGACCGGCGAGCCTGCCGGAGCCGCTGCGGGCCTTTCTTCAGGGTCTCACGGCCACCTGACCGCGGGCGGCAGCGAGGAGAGGATCGACTCGACGTTGCCGCCGGTCTTCAGGCCGAAGATCGTGCCGCGGTCGTAGATCAGGTTGAACTCGACGTAGCGGCCGCGGCGCACCAGCTGCTCCTCGCGGTCGGCCTCGCTCCACGGCGTCGCGTAATTGCGGCGCACCAGCTCGGGGTAGATGGCGAGGAACGCCTCGCCGACCGCCTGCGTGAAGCCGAGCAGCGGGTCGAAGCCGTGGCCGGAGGCGGCGGGCTCGAGATAATCGTAGAAGATGCCGCCGATGCCGCGCGGCTCGTTGCGGTGCTTCAGGAAGAAGTACTCCTCGCACCATTCCTTGAAGCGCGCGTAGTCGGCGATGCCGGGATGCGCCTCGCAGGCGCCCTGCATCGCCGCATGGAAGGCCTCGGTATCCGGATCCCCCTGGGTGCGGCGGCGGTCGAGCACCGGCGTCAGGTCGGCGCCGCCGCCGAACCAGCTCTTCGAGGTGACGACGAAGCGCGTGTTCATGTGCACGGCCGGCACGTTCGGGCTCCACGGATGGACGATGACCGAGATGCCCGACGCCCAGAAGCGCGGGTCGGCGGACGCGCCGGGGATCTGCTTGGCGAACTCGGGCGCGAACGTGCCGTAGACGGTCGAGGAATGGACGCCGGCCTTCTCGAAGACGCGGCCCTTGAGCGTGCCCATGCGGCCGCCGCCGCCATCGGCGCCGTCGTGGTTGGAGCGTCGCCACGGCTTCGTCTCGGCCTTGCCCGGCGCGAGATCGTCGTGCGCGAACGGCCCGGGCGCGTCCGCCTCCAGCGCCTCGAGCGCCGCGAGCAGCTTGCCCTGCAGCTCCTCGAACCAGGCGCGCGCGCGCCGCTTCTGGTCGTCGTGATCGTCGCTCATGCGGTCCGGATCATGTCTCGAGGCTGCGGCGGTGCCGCGACGGGAGACCGCTCTATAGGCGAGTGCGCCGGGCGGCAAAAGCGCCCGGCCGAGTCTCGGCCTCTGCCGAAAGCGTCGGGTGACGCCGCGGCGGTGGACTGCCGCGCTCAGGTCTCGTAGGCCCAGACCCGAAAGCCCTTCAGCACGTGCGGACCGAACGAGTTGATCAGCGGTACGTCGGTGGCGTCGCGGCCGCGGGCGACGACGATGCGGCCGATGCGCGGGATATTGTTGCGCGGATCGAAGGTCAGCCACCGGCCGCCGAGGAACACCTCGATCCAGGCGGAATAATCCATCGGGTTGGTGATCGGCACGCCGATGTCGCCGAGGTAGCCGTTCACGTAGCGCGCCGGCATGTTCATGCAGCGCAGCAGCGCGATGGCGAGGTGGGCGAAGTCGCGGCAGACGCCGACGCGCGTGTGGTAGACATCGAAAGCCGAGCGCTGCGAGCTCGGATCCTGGTAGTTGAACTTGATGTGGCCGTGCACGAAGTCGCAGACCGCCTGCGCGCGCGCCCAGCCCTTCGGCACGTTCTGGAAGAGATCCCAGGCGATCTGGCTCAGCTTGTCGGTTTCGCAATAGCGGCTGCCGAGCAGGTAGACGAGCGTGTCGTCGGGCAGGTCCTGGATCGGCGCCTCGGTGGCGTCGGCGACGATGGGATCGTGCGTGCCAGGGTCCTCGATCGTCCCGTCGCCCCAGAGCTGCAGGTCGCCTACGGGCGCCATGATCCGGCGGCAGATATTGCCGTAGCCGTCCTTGTAGGTGGTCGTCGGGATGATCGGCGTAGTGTGGAACGAATCCGGCGCGCGCGCATCGGCGGCGCGCTCTTCGCGGACGCTCAGCATCGTCACCACCGGCGTCGGCTGCTGGCAGTTGATGGTGATATCGTAGCCGTAGCGGATCAGCATGCGACGCCCTTGTGCGAGGTGAGGGCGGGATGCCAAGTGTCGTGTAGCAGATCGCGCGCCAAACCGGCGCGCAATTCGCGGCGCGTTACGCCGCAGCGCTGAGCGCTTCGCAGACCTCGTCGACCACCTTCTCGACGAGATCGGCGTCATCGCCCTCGCCCATCACGCGCATCAAAGGTTCGGTACCCGACGGGCGGACGATGAGTCTGCCCGTGGCGCCGAGCCGCGCGCGCCCGGCCTCGACCGCCGCCGCGAGCTTGGCTTCGGGGACGACGCGCCCGTCGGCGAAGCGCACGTTCTTCAGGATCTGCGGCACAGGCTCGAAGCGGCGGCAGACCTCGCTGACCGGGCGGCCGCTTTTCTTGATGAGCGCCATCACCTGCAGCGCGGCGACAAGGCCGTCGCCGGTGGTCGCATAGTCGGAGAGGATGATGTGGCCGGACTGCTCGCCGCCGAGGTTGTAGCCGTGCCGGCGCATGTGCTCGAGCACGTAGCGGTCGCCGACCGCGGTGCGCGCAAGCGACAGGCCGATCGAATGGAGGTAGCGCTCGAGCCCGAGGTTCGACATCAAAGTGGCGACGATGCCGGGTTGCGAGAGCTTGCCGTCGGCGTTCCAGGATTCGGCGACGGCCGCCATCAGCTGGTCGCCGTCGACCTTGCGGCCCTTCTCGTCGACGATGAGCACGCGGTCCGCGTCGCCGTCGAGCGCGATGCCGATGTCGGCGCGCATCTCGCGCACCTTGGCGACCAGCGCGTCGGGCGCGGTCGAGCCGACGCGACGGTTAATGTTGAAGCCGTCCGGCTCGACGCCGATCGAGAAAACTTCCGCGCCGAGCTCCCACAGGGTCTCGGGCGCAACCTTGTAGGCGGCGCCGTTGGCGCAATCGACGACGACGCGCAGGCCCTCGAACGACATGTGTCGCGGCAGCGTCATCTTCGCGAACTCGATGTAGCGCGCCATCACGTCGTCGACGCGCTTGGCACGGCCGAGCGCGTCGGATTTCGCCAGCCGGATCTCGCCGCCCATAAGCTGCTCGATCTTGGCTTCGATCTCGTCGGAGAGCTTGTAGCCGTCCGGCCCGAACAGCTTGATGCCGTTGTCCTCGTACTGGTTGTGCGAGGCGGAGATCATCACGCCGACGTCGGCGCGCATCGAGCGGGTCAGCATGGCGACGGCCGGCGTCGGCATCGGGCCGAGCAGCAGCACGTCCATGCCAACGGAGGTGAAGCCGCCGACCATCGCGTATTCGATCATGTAGCCCGAGAGCCGCGTGTCCTTGCCGATGACGACGCGGTGGCGATGGTCGCCGCGCTGAAAGACGTGGCCGGTCGCCTGCGCGACTTTCATCGCCAGGTCGGGCGTGATCACCCCGTTCGCCTTGCCGCGAATGCCGTCGGTGCCGAAATGCTTGCGTGTCATGCGCATCCACTGCCGCGAGGAACGCGACAATAGCATGGCAGCGTCACCGTCCCGTCCGGCATTCGGGATATGGTTAGGGGCCGCGGGCGACGCGTCGCAGGCAGCGGGGCCCGTCTCGACTAAAGTTCGACGGGCGCCCGCAACTCAGATTGTACAATCGCCGCCGGCGCGGTGGGACGGGACGAGCGGCATGACGAACCAGCAGACAGGCGCGCGTCTCGACGCGGCGGGCGCGACATTCGTGGTCCGCGCCCCGGCGGCGGAGCGAGTCGAGCTCTGGCTCTATCCGGCGCCGGTGGATGTGGCGCCCGTGCTCCGCGAGCCGATGACCCGCGCCGCGGACGGTAGCTTTTCGATTGCGGTGCCGGCGGAGGTCGCTCGCGGCGCGATCTACTACGGGTTCCGCGCCTTTGGACCGAACTGGCGCTACGATCCCGCCTGGTCGCCGGGCTCCGCGGCCGGCTTCGTCAGCGATGTCGATGCCAGCGGCAATCGTTTCAATCCCAACAAGCTGCTGCTCGACCCCTATGCCCGCGAGATCAGCCATTGCGTGCAGACGCCGGCGCATCCCGATCGCGCCGGCTACCAGTCGGGCGCGGCAAACCGACTCGTCGACACGGGGGCGTTCGCGCCCAAGGGCATTCTCTTCGCCGATCCCGGCGGCGACACCGGCGCGAAACCCGCGCATCCGCTGAAGGACGACATCGTCTACGAGGTGCATCTGCGCGGCCTCACCAAGGCCGACCCGGACGTGCCGGAGGCGTTGCGCGGCACCTACGCCGGCGCGGCCCTGCGCGCGCCGTATCTGCGCGACCTCGGCGTCACGGCGGTCGAATTCCTGCCGGTGCACCAGACGCAGAACGCGCTCAACGACGATCCCAAGTTCACCGATCCGCCGTCCCTGCAGAACTATTGGGGCTACCAGACGATGGGCTTCTTCGCGCCGGACCGGCGCCACGCGTCCGACCAGACGCCGGGCGGCGCGACGCGCGAGTTCAAGGCGATGGTGAAGGCCTTCCACGACGCCGGGCTGAAGGTCTTCCTCGATGTCGTCTACAACCATACCGAGGAGGGCGGCTCCGGCGAGAGCCCCGATGCCTGCTCGATCTACTCGTTCCGCGGCCTCGACAACGTGCGCTACTACGAGACCGAGCGCCGCCTCGGCGATGCGTCTGCCTTTCAAAACAACAACGGCGTCGGGCCGAACCTCGACGCGGCCGAGCCGCTGGTGCGCGACCTGGTGCTCGATTCGCTCGCCTACTGGGCCAACGAGATGGGCGTCGACGGCTTCCGGTTTGACCTGGCTGCGGTGCTCGGCAATGCCGAATCGGCGGGCGGCTTCCGCTTCGATCGCGACGAGGCCGCGAACATCCTGAACCGTGCCGTGCGCGAGTTGCCGGTGCGGCCGGCGGAGGGCGGCGCGGGCGTCGACCTCATCGCCGAGCCCTATGCGGTCAACGACGGCGGCGCCTACCAGCTCGGCAATTTCCCATTGGGCTGGGCCGAGTGGAACGACCGCTACCGCGATGTCGTCCGCGCCTCGCAGAACAAGCTCGGGCTCGTGACCGTGACGCCCGGCCAATTGGCGATGCGCGTCGCCGGCTCACAGGATCCCTTCGGCGGCAACGGGCGCGCGCCCTGGGCTTCGGTCAATTACATCGTCTGCCACGACGGCTTCTGCCTCGCCGATCTGCACGCCTGCAACGAGCGCGACAACGATCAGCCCTGGCCGTTCGGGCGCTCCGACGGCGGCCGCTCGAGCGGCGACGAGATGGGCTGGGACCACGGCGGCAATCCGGCCGCCCAGCAGCAGGCGGTGCGCACCAGCCTCGCCCTGCTGATGCTGTCGGCCGGCGTGCCGATGGTCACCGGCGGCAGCGAGTTCGACCGCACGCAACATGGCAACAACAATCCCTACAATCTCGACACATCGGTCAACTGGCTCGATTGGTCGCTGGCGACCACGAACGCCGGCCTACTGACGTTCACGCGACGGCTGCTCCGCTTCCGCGGCACGCATCCGGCACTGCGCCCGGCGGCGTTCTTCACCGGCACGCCGCGCGAGGGTCGCGAGATCAAGGACATCACCTGGCTTCGCGACGACGGGCAGGAGATCGACGGCGCCTATTTCGAGGATCCGGGCAATCATTTCCTGGCTTGGCAGCTCGACGCCGGCGACCCGACGACGCGCATCTACGTCGCCTACAATGGCTGGGTCTCGCCGATTGCCGCGACCTTGCCGAGCCTGCCGGCCGACGAGGCCTGGTGGCTCGCGATCGACACGTCGGCAAACGCCGTCGGCTTCGACAATGCCCGCGAGAGCGGGAGCGAGACGCCGGTCGGCGGATCGCTCCAGGTCGACGGTCGCGCCGTGGCCGTGGCGATCGCGCGGCGGCGCGGCTGAGACGTCAGACCCCTTCGGTCTCGGCGACCTGACGGCGGCGCGGGCGCTCTTCCATCTGCATGGCGGTGCCCTTCCAGGTGAAGGAGCGGCCGGTGAAGGCGCCGACCCAGATCATCGGCATCATCAAGTCGCGTGAGATCAGCGCCAGCGGCGTCGCCCAGCTCACCGGCCAGCGGCAGGCGGCGGCGGTGGCCACCTCGGCGGCGTACCACACGGCGAGATAGGCGAGCGTCGTCGCGGCCACCGGCAGGTCCAACGTGGCGGCGGCTGCGGCGGTTATGAGCGTCGGGACCATCGTGCCGACGATGATCTCGGGCAGGAACTCGACCGGGAAGGTCGCACGGCGCAGGCGCGCCCAGCGCAGCTGCCGGCTCCACACCTCGGCGACCTTGCGCGGCCCGAGCGGTTGCGGCGAGGGCGGCGCGAGGCGGACGCGCAGGCCCATGGCGCGCACCATCTTGGTGGTCGCGGCGTCCTCAGCCGGCTCGGTGCCGAGCTCGCGCATGCCGGTGCGGTCAAGATCGGCCTTGCGGTAGAACAGCGTCTTGCCCTGCGCGAAGCCGCTGCCGACCGTGTCGACGACATATTGGTAGCGGGCCTCGAATGTGTTGAGGAACGCACATTCGACATGGCCGCCGAAGCCCTGCGGGCTCGTGCCGACCGGCGGTGCGGCGACGCAGCCCGTGTCGTCGCGCCAGCTCGCGACGAGCCGGTGCACGAAGTCCGGCGGGACAAGGACGTTCGAATCGATGAAGGCGATGCGCTCGTTCGTCGACTCGCGCCAGCCCTTGACCATGTTGTTCAGCTTGGGGTTCGCCGAGATTGGATCGTCGCCGATCAGCAGGCGGGCCTTCACCTGCGGATGCGCGGATATCGCCGCCTCGGCGAGGGGGATGATCGGGTCGTCGCCGCGCGCGACGCAGAAGAACAGCTCGAAGGCTGGATAATCCAGCGCGAAGGAGGCATTGAGCGTCTCGTGGCTAAACGTCTCGAGGCCGCAGAGCGGACGTACCACCGTCACGGGCGGCAGCGCATCATCCGGTGGGCGCCGCGCGGCGCCCGGGCGGCAGCGCCACCAGGCGATGGCGAGCGACGCCAGTTGCAATACCAGGAATGAGCCGGCGAGGGCGCCGAGGAGGGATGGCAGCATGAGGATCCACGCTATGTGCTGTCCGTGTAAACGGCATGACAGTGACTGCGCCTACGGGCAAGCCGTTCGGCGCCATCCACCGCAATCTGTCCGCGGCTTGGTTTTGGCCGCCGCCTTGTCGTTGACTTTGCCGGGCGCCGGCTTCGCCGCGACTCTCACCGATTCGGCGCAGCGCACGGTCGAAGTGCCGGCCAATGTCGCCCGGGTCGTGCCGGCCGGCGCGCCCGCGCAGGTGCTGCTCGAGGCGCTGGCGCCGGGCAAGCTCGCCGGGGTCGTCGAGGGTTTCAAGCCCGAGCATGCGATCTATGTCGACCCGGCCCTGGTCAAGCTGCAGCAGATTCCGCAGCTTACGCGGACCGATGCGCCCGGCGATGTGGCCGAGGTCAAGGCGCTGAACCCGTCGCTCGTCCTCGATTACGGCAACGTCTCGGCCCGCTTCGTCGCCGCCGACGAGAAGATCCAGACGGAGCTGGGCGTGCCGACCCTGATCTACGGCGGGCGCCTGGCGCAGGTCGGCGACGTGGTGCGCACCCTCGGCGAGGCGCTCGACGTGCGACCGCGCGCCGCCGCCATCGCCTCGGTCGCCGCCAACGTGCTGGAGCGCGCCATGCCCTACGCGGCCCTCACTGACGCCGATCGCGTGCCGGTCTATGCCGCGCGCGGGCAGGATGGTCTCCTTGCGATGCGTGGGGGCACCTCGCTCGACGAGCCGATCCGACTTGCCGGCGGCCGAAACGTGGTTGTGGCCTCGGGGGGCACCTTCCAGCGGATGAGCGTCGAGGCCGCCGTCGCGCTTAAGCCGAAGGTGGTGATCTTCGGCGAGGAAGAGGCGTTGTCGTCACCGCTGCGCAAGGCGCTGCCGGCCGACACGATCATCGTCCTGGACGCCGGCGAGCCGTACAAGGCGGTGACCGGGCCGCCGTCGCTCAATCGCCTCGTCGGCCTCGCCGCGCTGCCGGGGATCCTGCATCCGGACAAGGCGAAGGCGGATCCGGAGATCGCGGCACGCGTCGAGGCGGACCTTTTTCCGCCGCCGCCCGGCGTCGCATTGCCGGCGCCGTTGCAGGTGCGCTGAGGCCGTTCGTCGAGCGCCAACGCAGCGGTACGGCTAGTCCTTCTTCCCGCCGTCCTTGGCGGCACCGTCGGCATTCGGCGGCCCCTTCATCTTGTCGCTGGGCGCCTGCTCGGCGGACGGCGAGTTCGCATCGGCTTTCTCGCCCTTGCTCATGCCGGCGGCGTTGGGCGAGCCTTGCATCTTCTCGCCGGTCGCCTGCGCGTTCGCCGCGAGGGGCGCAAACGCGAGAACTGCTGTCGCAGCTGCAATGATCGTGGTTCTCACTGTCGTCCTCCCTGAGACTTCGCGAACCGTTGCTTCGGGAAGCGGTTCCTGGTCCGAAAGGGAGAGCGGACCCTATGCGGCGCGCGCGTCGGTGCGGAAGCTGCCGACCAGCTCTGCGAGCCGCTCGGTCTCGCGGCTGAGGCGATGGGCGGCACCGGTCACCTCCTCGACCATCGAGACGTTCTGCTGGATCACCAGGTCCATCTGCCCGAAAGCCTCGTTGGTCTCGAAGAGCTTTTCCGTCTGCATCGCCACATCGCCAGCGATGCCGCCGATCGCGAGATTGGTGTCGCCGACATGGGCGACGATGCGCTCCAGTGCCCGGCCCGTCTCGCCCACCAGCTCGGAGCCGAAGCCGACCTGCTTGGTGGCGGCCGAGATCAGTGCGCGGATCTGCTGCGCCGAATCGGTCGAGTGCTTGGCGAGATCCCGGACCTCGGCGGCAACGACCGCGAAGCCGCGGCCCGATTCGCCGGCGCGCGCCGCCTCGATCGCCGCGTTCAGGGCGAGGAGGTTGGTCTGCGCGGCGATCCTATCGATATAGGCGATGATCTCCTCGATCTTCGCCGAGGATTGCTCGATGACGCTCATCGCGACGATCGCGTCGCGGACGACGTGCTCGCTGCGCTCGGCCTCGGTCTTGGCGTGTGCCACGATGCCCTGCGCGCGGGTCGCCCCGCCGGCCGAGCGATCGATCGAGCCGTTCAGCTCGCGGAGCGCGCCGGCCGAAGTCGACAGCGCCGAGGTCTGCTGCGCCGTGCGGCTGGCGAGGTCGGTCGTCGCCTCGGCGATGTCGGCGGTGCCTAGTCGGATCACCTCGGTGCTCTGGGCGATCGTGCGCATCGTGTTGCGCAGCGTGAGCACGGTCGCGTTGAAGTCGACGCGGATCGGCTCGAGATCGGGCGGGAAGGGCGTCGACAGCTCGGCGGTGAGATCGCCACCGGCGAGCTTCTCGAGCCCGGCCGCGACGGTGCGCACAACGGCGGCCTGCTGCTGGGCGAGCTCCTTCTCGTCCTGCAGGGCGGCGCGGGCTTCGACGTTCTGCTTGAAGAGGATCAGCGTGCGCGCGATGGCGCCGGTCTCGTGCTTGTCCGTGAGATAGGGGATCTCGGTCGTCACGTCGTTGCTGGCGAGCCTGTCCATCGCGGTGACGAGGCGACGCATGCGGCGCGACAGGCCGGCCGAGATAATCTTCGACATCGAGTAGGAGATCACGAGCGAGACGCCGGCGAAGATCAGGCTGTTCGTCAGCTTCTGGTAGAAGCCGGCGATGCGCACCTCGAGAAGCCGCTCCAGTTCGGTGTTGGTCACGCCCCAGGTCGTGTCGACCTGCTTCAGCACCTCGCCCTGGGCTGCGGCGAGGTCGTCCACCTTGTCTCCGTCGAGGAGCTTGTGGCCGCGCGCGGCGAGCGCGCTGGAGACGGTGCGAAGTGCCTGCGTGGCGCTGTCCAACGCCTTGCGGGTGAGGCCGGCGGCATTGTCCTTCATCGACGCGCTGAGCGAGGAATCCGCATCACCCGACGAGATCTCGAGGCTTTTGACCGCGAAGGCGATATCGATCAGGCGCTTCGAGCCCGGCGGCTCCATCGCCGCTTTGCCGAGGGCCACCGCGGCGACGGCCAGGCCGGGCAGGCGCACGGTCGCCGCATCCATAGCGTAATAACTGTCGAGATCGGGATCGAGCGTCAGGTTCGATCCGTCGGCGACCGCGCCGATCAGCGCCTTGCCGGTGTCGAGCCGGCCGGAGATCGTCGTCGAGGCGACGTAGGCCTTCGAGGCGTCGGTCGCGCTGAACTTTAAGTCGGCTTCGGCATCGACGGCCAGCGGCTCGTCGAGCTTGCCGGTTTGCGCCGTGTCGATGAACGGGCGCCAGAGCTTTGCGATGTAGGCGCTGCCGTCGTCCTCCTTCTGCGCGAAGGAGATGTCGAGCGAAGACTGCTTGATGAACAACGCCGTCAGCAGCACGTCCGGCACGGCCGACAGCGTGACCATGAGCCACAGCCGCGCCGGGATCGACAGCTTGGAGTTGATGAACCTGATCATACGAACGCCGGCACCGACACGGATTTGTGACCCGGTGGCAGTGTGGGGGCCACATGGTTAACGCGCGATTGAATAGCCTCGCTGATAAATTATGCAGTCTTTATCAACACTTGCATTCCGTTTAGGCAATCTGCAACCGCGGGGTTGGTCCTTAATATTCGAGCGCGACTTCGACTTCGATCTCGACTGGCATGTCGAACGGAAGGCCAGCCATGCCGACGGCCGAGGGCGAATGGCTGCCGCGCTGCGGGCCGTACGACCTTGCCGAGCGGCGTGGCGCTCGTGCGTCTTCGGCCAGCAGCCCGTGTCCGGAGAGATAGGCGCGATCGCCGTGGAGGCGTACCCTCGGAAAGCTCAGCTTCACACTCGGCGGCAGCTGGATCGGGCCGGGGAGCTTCAGCTCGAGGAGTTCGATTCGTCGCTCGAGCTCGGACATCTGTGTTCCTTCCAGCCCTGTTTGGTAGCCCCTTAGGGGGCAGACCTCCGCAACACGCGAACACGCCGTGGTTGCCGAGAGGCGACCGTGCGCCTTTTCGGACTTCTCGCATTCGCCGGGCGAGGCGCTAGAACACAAGGGAACGGTGCGCCACAGCGCCGTCGGGAGGTTTCAATGTCGCGCCCGGCCGTCGCGCCCTATCTCACCTGCTCGCCCGCGGTCGCCGCGATCGCCTTCTACACCCAGGTCTTCGGCGCCGAGCAGAAGGCGTTCATGCCGGCGCTCGACGGCATGCGCGTCATGCATTGCGAACTGGCGCTCAACGGCGGCGCCGTCATGCTCGCGGACGCGTTCCCCGAGTTCGGACAAACCCGCATCGGCATCCCGGGCGAGCCGGTCACGATGTCCGTCAGCCTTGAGTTCGATAAGAGAGAGAAGGTCGACGAAGTCTTCAAGAAGGCCGTCGCGCTCGGCGCGAAGTCCGAGACGTCGCCGACGAACTCGTTTTGGGGCGCGCGACTGGCGACCTTTCGCGATCCGTTCGGCCACCGCTGGATCCTGAATGCGCCGACCGGCGCGGGTTGACAGGCGGCGCCGCATGTTTGCGTCGTACGCATTGCTTGAAGATCGAACGCGTTAGATTGAAGGATCGACCATGACTCTCCCGCCCGTCCTCGCGAGCCGCCTGCGGCTGCCGGTCATCGGCGCGCCGCTGTTCATCATCTCCGGCCCGGAGATGGTGATCGCGCAGTGCAAGGCCGGGATCGTCGGGGCCTTTCCCGCACTCAACGCGCGGCCGGCGACGCAGCTCGACGAATGGCTGCATCAGATCCGCGAGGAGCTCGACGCGCACGACCGCGCGCACCCCGACCGGCCGGCGGCACCGTTTGCGGTCAACCAGATCGTCCACAAGAGCAACGATCGGCTGGAGCAGGACGTCGCGCTCTGCGTGAAGCACAAGGTGCCCGTCGTCATCACCTCGCTTGGCGCGCGCGAGGAGGTGAACCAGGCGATCCAGAGCTATGGCGGGATCACGCTGCACGACATCATCAACGACCGGTTTGCGCGCAAGGCGATCGAGAAGGGCGCGACGGGCCTCATCGCCGTCGCAGCCGGCGCCGGCGGCCATGCCGGGACGCTGTCGCCGTTCGCGCTGATCCAGGAGATCCGCGCGTGGTTCGATGGGCCGCTGGCGCTGTCCGGCTCGATCGCGTCGGGCGCCGCGATCCTCGCCGCGCGCGCCGCTGGCGCCGACATCGCCTACATCGGCTCGGCCTTCATCGCCACGCGCGAGGCGCGCGCCGCCGACGGCTACAAGGAGATGATCGTCCAGTCGCGCGCCGACGACATCGTCTACACCAACCTCTTCACCGGCGTGCTCGGCAATTACCTGAAGCCGTCGATCGTCGCCGCCGGGCTCGACCCCGAAAACCTGCCCCTCAGCGACGCCTCGAAGATGAACTTCGGCTCCGGCGGCGAGAGCCGCGCCAAGGCATGGCGCGACATCTGGGGCTGCGGCCAGGGCATCGGCGCGATCGACCGCGTCCTCAGCGTCGCCGAGCGCGTCGATGCGCTCGCGCATCAATACGAGGCGGCGTTGGCCCGCGTCGCCGACGGCCATGTCTCGTCCTGGGCGCGGCCCGACGCGGCGGTGGCGTGAGCCGCATTCTCTCCGGCGACCGCGTGCTGGAGCGCACGGCGCTCGGGGAGCGGATCGCGCTAGCCGCCAAGGCGCTGCATGCCGCTGGCGTCGCGCCTGGCGAGGCCGTCGCGCTGTTGCTGCGCAACGATTTCGCCTTCATCGAGGCCTCGGTCGCGGCCCAAACCATCGGCGCCTATGCGACGCCGATCAACTGGCACAACACGCCGGACGAGATCGGCTACATCCTGCGTGACTGCGGCGCCAAGGTGCTGGTCGGGCACGACGATCTGCTTGCCAAGCTCGGCGATGCCGTGCCGCCGGGCGTGCTCGTGCTTGCGGTGGCGACGCCGCCCGAGCTTGCCGCCGCCTACAATGTGGCCGCCGGCGCGACGCTCGCGGATCGTCGCGACTGGGACGAGTGGCTTGCCGCCTCGGCCGACGCTCCGGCCCCGGCGCCGGCGCCGCAGACCGGCTCGATGATTTACACGTCCGGCACGACGGGGCGCCCGAAGGGCGTGAAACGCCAGCCGACCGGCGACGACGAGCGCGCCGCGCGCCACGCCAACACCGAGCGCGCCTACGGCCTCGTCGAGGGCGAGCAGGCCGTCGTGCTGATGAACGGACCGATGTATCATTCGGCGCCAAACGGTTACGGCCTCACCGCCGTCCGCGTCGGTGCCACCATCGTGCTCGAGCCGCGCTTCGACCCGGAGGAGATGCTGCAGCTCATCGAGCGCCACAGCGTCAGCCACATGCACATGGTGCCGACCATGTTCACGCGGCTCTTGCGCCTGCCCGAGGCGACGCGGCGGCGCTACGACCTCTCCGCGCTGCGCTTCGTCGTCCACGGGGCGGCGCCCTGCCCGCCGCCGCTGAAACAGGCGATGATCGAATGGTGGGGCCCGGTCATCAACGAATATTACGGGTCGACCGAGACCGGCATCCCGGTCTGGCATTCGTCGCAGGAGGCGTTGCGAAAGCCGGGCACCGTCGGCCGCGCGCTGCCCGGCGGCGAGGTCGCGGCCTACGGCGACGACGGCACGCGCCTGCCACCGGGCGAGATCGGCGAGATTTTCATGCGCGCCGGCGGGATGGCGGAGTTCACCTATCACGGCCGCGACGACGAGCGCGCCGCGATCGGCCGCGATGGGCTCGTCACCGTCGGTGACGTCGGCTGGATCGACGAGGACGGCTACGTCTTCCTCTGCGACCGCAAGCGCGACATGATCATCTCCGGCGGCGTCAATATCTATCCCGCCGAGATCGAGGCGGCGCTGATGCAGGTGCCGGGCGTGCGCGACTGCGCCGTCTTTGGCATCCCCGATGGCGACTATGGCGAGGCCGTCTGCGCGCATGTCGAGGCCGATGCGGAGGCCGACCTCACCCGCGAGAGCGTGCGCGAGGCGCTGGGCAAGACGCTGGCGCGTTACAAGTTGCCAAAGGTGGTCGAGTTCGCCGACGCCCTGCCGCGCGAGGATTCCGGCAAGATCTTCAAGCGCAAGCTGCGCGCGCCATACTGGGAAGGCGAGGGGCGGAGCATCTAGGTCGTGTTGGGCCGTCTTTCCGAAGCGAGCGCAGCGAGAGCCCAGGACCCATGACAACGCGGACTCCGGCGCCCCGGGGATGACGGCGGGACAGAGCCTTACGTCTCAGCTAGCAGCCGTCCCGCCGCAGCGCGCGCCTCGTCGGTGACGGTGGCGCCGGCGAGCATGCGGGCGATCTCCTCGCGGCGGGCGCCCGGCTCGAGCGGGGTGACACGGGTGACGACGCGCTTGCCGCGCTCGGTCGAATCCTTGGCGATGCGGAAATGGCCGGCCGCGCGTGCCGCAACCTGCGGGGCGTGCGTCACCGCCAGCACCTGTGCGCCGCCGGCGAGCCGCGCGAGGCGCTGGCCCATCGCGTCCGCCACCGCGCCCCCGACACCCGTGTCGATCTCGTCGAAGACGAGCGTGGGCGTCGAGCCCTTCGCCGCCAGCGCGACCTTCAGCGCCAGCATGAAGCGCGCGAGCTCGCCGCCCGAGGCGATCTTCATCAAGGGGCCCGGCCGCGTGCCGGGATTGGTCGCAACCCAAAAGCTCACCCCGTCGATCCCGTCCGGCCCGGCAGCTTCGGGCTGGACCTCGGTCGTGAAGCGCGCGCGCTCGAGCTTCAGCGGCGCCAGCTCGGCGTTCACCGCCTTGTCGAGCGCGGTGGAGGTGCGCTTGCGCGCGACCGACAGCGTGGCCGCGGCCGCCGCGTAGCGCGCCTCTGCTTCGACGCACGAGCGCGAGAGCGCCACCAGCTTGGCCTCGTCGGCATCGAGCGCGTCGAGCGTCGCCGCGTGCTGCGCGGCCAGCGTCGGCAGCGCGTCGGCGGCGACACCGTACTTGCGCGCGGCGCCGCGGATCGCGAACAGGCGCTCCTCGAGGTGCTCGAGCTCGTGCGGGTCGAACTCGGCGTCGCGGATCGCCTGGTCGACCGCGTCGCGCGCGGCATCGAGCGCAACGAGCGCGGCGTCGATCGCCAGCAGGCTCGGATCGACGAGGGCCGGCGCCTGCGCCTGGCGCCGGTCGAGCCGGCGCAGCGCGCCGTTGAGACCGGACACGAAACCCTCGGCGGCGAGCACCTCCTGCGTGTCGCGCAGGTCGCAGACGACTTTTTCCGCCGCCTGCAGGTCCTGGCGACGCTCGGCCAGCATCGCCTCCTCGCCGGGCTCGACGGCGAGCGCGGTCAGCTCGGCATGCGCGTGGCGCAGATAATCGGCCTCGGCGCGGATCGTGGCGATGCGCGCCTCCTCCGACACGCGCTCCGCTTCGAGCGCCCGCGCCCTGGCATGCGCCGACCGCACTTCGGTCAGAGGCGCGCCCAAAGCCCCGAACGCGTCGACCAGCTGGCGGTGCGTCGCTGCCTCGACCATCGCGCGGTCGTCGTGCTGGCCGTGGATCTCGACCAGCGCCCGGCCGATCGCGCGCAGCACCTGCGCCGAGACGGGCTGGTCGTTGAGGAAGGCGCGCGTGCGGCCGTCGGCGGTCTGCACACGCCGGAGGATCAGATCGCCGTCGACATCGATGTCCTGAGCCGTGGCGATGGCCCGCGCGGCGTGATCGGTGCCGACGTCGAACACGGCGGTGACCTGGCCCTGCGTCTGGCCCTCGCGGACCAGCGCGCCGTCGCCGCGCGCGCCGAGCGCGAGCGAGAAGGCATCCAGCAGGATCGACTTGCCGGCGCCGGTCTCGCCGGTGAGCACGGTGAGCCCGGCCCCGAGCGTGAGGTCGAGCTTATCGATGAGCACGATGTCGCGGATGGATAGCTGGACGAGCACGCCGCTGGCTCTTCGTCGACGCTTCAGGCTGGGGGCGCCAGCGGTGGCAACAAATACCGCCAGCGTCAAGGCTGGGGCCGCGCTTGCGGGGCGGCCGCGATTTCGCACTGCATTCGCGGGCGCGATTGCCTACAACGACCTCTCGGCGGAAGAGCGAGGCCAGATGACGGTTCAGGACCAGAAGGCGGCGCAAGATCTTGCGCGCCCGGCGCTACGCGCGGATTCGGTGGCGGCGGTGGTGCTCGGCAACGCGCTCGAGTTCTACGATTTCACCATCTACGCCTTCTTCGCCGAGCCGATCGGCAAGGCGTTCTTCCCCAACAAGGATCCGCTGCACAGCCTGCTCGCCTCGCTCGCTCTGTTCGGTCTCGGCTATGTCATGCGGCCGATCGGCGGCGTTCTGATCGGCGCCTTCGCCGATCGCGCCGGGCGCAAGCCCGCGATGCTGATCACCATCGCGCTGATGGCGCTCGGCATGCTGATGCTGGCCGTCACCCCCTCCTATGCCGCGATCGGCGTCTGGGCGCAGGTGATCGTCATCGCCGGCCGGCTGATCCAGGGCTTGGCGCTCGGCGGCGAGGTCGGGCCGTCGACCGCCTTCCTCTTGGAAGCGGCACCGCAGGAGCACCGCGGCTTCGTGGCGAGCTGGCAGATCGCCAGCCAGGGCTGCGCGGCGCTGTTTGCCGGCATCCTCGCCAAGATCCTCGTCACCTTCATCGGCGAGACGGCGATGGGGGAGTGGGGCTGGCGCGTCATGGTGCTCGTCGGTCTCACCGTCGTGCCGGTGGGCTGGATCATCCGCAACAAGCTGCCGGAGACGGCCGGCGAGGCGAAGGACCCCGACGCCGAGCACTCGATCCTTGGCGTGCTGCACAACCTGCTCGTTGAGCACGGCCGCATGCTCTTCCTCATGTTCCTGGTGATCGCCGCCTCGACCGTGTCGAACGCGATCGGCACGAACATGCCGGTCTATGCCAAGTCGACCCTCGGTCTCTCTGAGGGGATCTCGGCTGCGGTGCCGATCGCTCTCGGCCTCGCCTCGGTCATCCTGCCGCTGCTCGGCGGCTGGCTCGCCGACCGCGGCGGCCGGCGCCCGATCATGATCTGGCCGCGTCTCATCATCGCGATCGTCGCCATCCCGGCCTTCCTGTGGCTGCGCGAGCACCCGACCCCCGGCCCCCTGTACGTCGTGACCTTCCTGATGTCGGCGCTCTCGTCGATCAACGCCGCGGCGATCATCGTCGCCATTCCCGAGGGGCTGCCGCGCGAGGTGCGCAGCGCCGGCCTGTCGATCGTCTACGCGCTGTCGGTCTCGATTTTCGGCGGCAGCACGATCTACATCGTGAACAAGTTAATTGCGTCCACTCATGATAAGCTGGTACCGGCCTATTATCTGGTCGGGTTCAGCCTTATCGGCACGATCGCCGCGTTCCTGTTGCCTGAAACGAAGGGCCGTCGCTTGTAAAGCTTCCCCTACGCAACCTGTCGAGTGCGTTAGGCGGCTGTACACGCTATGCGCTCGTTTTGATGATTATCCTCGTCTATCAGCATATAGAGATCGGCGAGTAAGCGGCCTAGAACCAACTCAAAGCCGCGCACGGATACCGATCGTGATCGACAAGCTCAATTATGTGCTGGCGCTCGCCAGGGAACAGCACTTCGGGCGCGCGGCCTTGGCCTGCGGCGTGACGCAGCCGACGATGTCGGCCGGGCTCAAGCAGCTCGAGGATACGCTCGGCATCGTCATCGTGCGGCGCAGCTCACGCTTCCAGGGTTTTACGCCCGAGGGCGAGCACGTGCTTTCGTGGGCGCGGCGAATCGTCAGCGACGCGCAGGCGATGCGCCAGGACCTCGACGCGCTGAAGCGCGGCCTCGCCGGCCATCTGCGGCTCGCGGTGATTCCCACCGCGCTGACGCGAGTGCCAGCGCTGACGACGCCGCTTCGCGATCATCACCCCGCGGTTCGGCTATCGATCACCTCGAACACCTCGAAGGAGATCCTCAGCCGGCTCAACAACCTCGATATCGACGCCGGCCTCACCTACCTCGACAACGAACCGCTCGGCGACGTGAAGACGGTGCCGCTCTATCATGAGAGCTACCGCCTGCTGGTCTCGGTCGAGAGCCCGCTCGCCGAGCGCGAGCAGATCACTTGGCGGGAGCTCGGCGACATGCCGCTTTGCCTCCTCACACCCGACATGCAGAACCGTCGCATCATCGACCAGATGCTGCGCGACGCGGGATCGCGGCCCGACACCGCGCTTGAATCGAACTCCGTGATGGTGCTGATCGCCCACGTGGCGACGGGTCGCTGGTCGTCGGTCGTCGCGGCCTCGCTGGTCGAGGACCTCGGGCTGGCGACCATCCGCGCGGTGCCGATCGTGTCGCCGAAGGTGACCCACCTCGTCGGCCTCGTCGTCCCCCAGCGCTACGCGATCAGCCCGCTCACCAACGCCCTGGTGCGCGAGGCCGAGCGGATGGCGGCCCGCCTGGGCCCGATTGCCCCGCTCGCCACCGCGGCCCAGTGATAGATTTTTTCTATCGTTGCACCAGATAGCGGTCTTGATTTTCGCTTTTGAGAGCGCATTCTTTTAGTAACTGAGAATAAGTCCAACAAGGGGTGGAATATGCCCGGATACGCGCGATGGGATTTCGCGCTGGCGTCCGAGATCGTCGCGGCGCGGGCGTCCGAGAAGGGCGCCACGCTTCCCATCTTTCACGACCTGATGGAGCGCTTCGGATACGTCGACCGCTCCATCGTGCCTGTGGTGGCGAGCGCGCTGAACCTCTCGCGCGCGGAAGTGCACGGCACCCTCACCTTCTATCATGACTTCCGTGAGCACCCGCCGGGGCGGCGCACGCTGAAGGTCTGCCGGGCCGAGGCGTGCCAGTCGCGTGGCGCGCTGGAAATGCATGATGCGCTGAAGCGTAAGCTTGGCGTGGACTGGCATGGCACCACCGCGGACGGTGCGTTTACCATCGAGCCTGTCTATTGCCTGGGCCTGTGCGCCTGCGCCCCCGCGGTGCTGATCGACGAGGAGCCTGTCGGCCACGTGACCGTCGAGGGCCTCGATGACGTTTTGGCGGAGGCGCGCCTGTGAGCGAGACCGCCCGCATCAAGATCTTTGTGCCGCGCGACGCCGCGGCTCTGGCCGTCGGCGCCGACAAGGTCGCCATCGCGCTCGCCGGGGCGGCTGGCGACAAGGTGGAGATCGTCCGCAACGGCTCGCGCGGCCTCCTGTGGCTCGAGCCGATGGTCGAGGTCGCGACGCCGCAGGGCCGCATCGCCTACGGGCCGGTCAAGGCTAGGGATGTCGAGGGCCTGCTGGCCGCCGGCCTTCTCGAGGGCGGCGAGCATCCGCTGCGGCTCGGCAAGCCGGAAGAGATTCCCTACCTCGCCAAGCAGAGCCGGCTCACGTTCGAGCGCTGCGGCATCGTCGATCCGCTCGACATCGCCGACTACCGCGCCCACGGCGGCTACGAGGGCCTGAAAGCCTCGCTGGCAATCAGCGACGAGGCCATCACCGAGGCGGTGACGAAGTCCGGCCTGCGCGGCCGCGGCGGCGCCGGCTTCCCGACCGGCATCAAATGGACCACCGTCCGCAAGGTGCAGGCCGACCAGAAGTACATCGTCTGCAACGCCGACGAAGGCGATTCCGGCACCTTCGCCGATCGCATGATCATGGAGGGCGATCCCTTCGTGCTCATCGAGGGCATGACGATCGCGGCGATCGCGGTCGGCGCCACCGAGGGCTACATCTACATCCGCTCCGAATACCCGCACGCCTTCCGCACGATGCAGAAGGCGATCGAGATCGCGACCTCCGACGGCGCGCTCGGCGACAGCGTGCTCGGCTCGGGCAAGCCGTTCCGCCTGCACGCGCGGCTCGGCGCCGGCGCCTACATCTGCGGCGAGGAGACCTCGCTGCTCGAGAGCCTCGAGGGGCGCCGCGGCGTGGTGCGCGCCAAGCCGCCGATCCCGGCGCTGAAGGGCCTCTTCGGCAAGCCGACCGTCTGCAACAACGTCATCTCGCTCTGCTCGGTGCCGTGGATCATGGCCAACGGCGCGCAGGCCTATGCCGACTACGGGATGGGCAAGTCGCGCGGCACGCTGTGCATCCAGCTCGGCGGCAACGTGAAATACGGTGGCCTCATCGAGCTCGGCTTCGGCGTCTCGCTCGGCGAGATCGTCGACGACTGGGGCGGCGGCACGATCACCGGGCGTCCGGTGCGCGCGGCGATGGTCGGCGGCCCGCTCGGCGCCTATTTCCCAACCTCGCTTTTCGACACGCCGCTCGACTATGAATCGTTTGCTGCCAAAGCGGGGCTCGTCGGACACGGCGGCATCGTCGTCTTCGACGACACCGTCGACATGGCGGCGCAGGCGCGCTTCGCCTTTGAGTTCTGCGAGGCGGAGAGCTGCGGCAAGTGCACGCCCTGCCGCATCGGCGCGACGCGCGGCCGCGAGACGATGGACAAGGTCATCGCGGGCGTCGATCTCGACAAGAACCTGTCGCTCGTCGAGGAGCTGTGCGTGACGATGACGGATGCTTCGCTCTGCGCCATGGGTGGCCTCACCCCTGTTCCGGTGAAGAGCGCCATGACCCACTTCCCGGAAGATTTCGTGCCGGCGCACCAGCGCCAAGCCGCCGAATAAGTCGGCCGAACAGGAGCCAATATGTCCCTCATCGAGGAACTCGACACCGGCACCCCGATCCGCCCCGCGGCGGAAACCGTGACGCTGACCATCGACGGCGAGCAGGTCTCCGTGCCGAAGGGCACGAGCGTGATGGCCGCCGCCATGTCGATGGGCACCAAGATCCCGCGGCTCTGCGCGACGGATTCGATCGAGCCGTTCGGCTCATGCCGGCTCTGCCTCGTCGAGATCGAAGGCCGCCGCGGAACGCCGGCCTCGTGCACGACGCCGGCCGACGAGGGCATGATCGTCCACACCCAGAACGAGCGGCTTGCCAAGCTGCGCAAGGGGGTGATGGAGCTCTACATCTCCGACCACCCGCTGAACTGCCTGACCTGCTCGGCCAACGGCGATTGCGAGCTGCAGGACCAGGCCGGCGCGGTCGGCCTGCGCACCGTGCGCTACGGCTACGGCGGCGACAACCACCTCGACGCGCCGACCGACGATTCGAATCCCTACTTCACCTTCGAGAAGGCGAAGTGCATCGTCTGCAACCGCTGTGTCCGCGCTTGCGAGGAAGTGCAGGGCACCTTCGCGCTGACGATCGAGGGCCGCGGCTTCGCGTCCAAGGTCTCGCCCGGCGGCACCGATTTCATGTCGTCCGAGTGCGTTTCGTGCGGCGCCTGCGTCCAGGCCTGCCCGACCGCCACGCTCAACGAGAAGAGCGTGATCGAGATGGGCAAGCCCGAGCACTCCGCCTACACGACCTGTGCCTATTGCGGCGTCGGCTGCACGTTCAAGGCCGAGATGCAGGGCGAGAAGGTCGTGCGCATGCTGCCGGCCAAGGAAGGCAAGGCCAACGACGGCCATAGCTGCGTGAAGGGCCGCTTCGCCTACGGCTATGCGACCCACAAGGACCGCATCACCAAGCCGATGATCCGCAAGCAGATCACCGATCCCTGGCGCGAGGTCTCGTGGGAGGAGGCGATCGGCTACGCGGCGAGCGAGTTCAAGCGCATCCAGGCTCAGTACGGCAAGGATTCGATCGGCGGCATCACCTCGTCGCGCTGCACCAACGAGGAGACCTACCTCGTCCAGAAGCTGGTGCGCGCCGGCTTCGGCAACAACAACGTCGACACCTGCGCCCGCGTCTGCCATTCGCCGACCGGATATGGTTTGAAGACCACCCTCGGCACCTCTGCCGGCACGCAGGACTTCAAGTCCGTCGAGGAATCCGACATCATCCTCGTGATCGGTGCCAATCCGACCGACGGCCACCCGGTCTTCGCCTCGCGCATGAAGAAGCGGCTGCGCGCCGGCGCCAGGCTGATCGTCGCAGACCCGCGCAAGATCGACCTCGTCAAGTCGCCGCACATCGAGGCGGACTACCACCTGCCCTTGAAGCCCGGCACCAACGTCGCCTTCATCAACGCGCTCTCGCACGTCATCGTCACCGAGGGCCTCGTCGACGAGACCTTCGTGAAGGAGCGTTGCGATACGCACGATTTCGAATCCTGGGCGCGCTTCGTCGCCGAGGCGCGGCATTCGCCCGAGGCGCAGGCCGACATCATCGGCGTCGACCCCGAACAGCTGCGCGGCGCCGCGCGGCTCTACGCGTCGCAGGGCAAGAACGCGGCGATCTTCTACGGCCTCGGCGTCACCGAGCACAGCCAGGGCTCGACCATGGTCATGGGCATGGCCAACATCGCCATGGCGACGGGCAACATCGGCCGCGAGGGCGTCGGCGTGAACCCGTTGCGCGGGCAGAACAACGTGCAGGGCTCGTGCGACATGGGCTCCTTCCCGCACGAATATCCGGGCTACCGCCACGTATCGGACGACGCGACGCGCGAGATCTACGAGAGCCTGTGGGGCGTCAAGCTCGACAAGGACCCGGGCCTGCGCATCACCAATATGCTCGACGAGGCCGTCGAGGGCACGTTCAAGGGCATGTACATCCAGGGCGAGGATATCGTGCAGTCCGACCCCGACACGCACCATGTGACGGCGGGCATGCGCAACCTCGAGTGCATGGTCATTCAGGACATCTTCCTGAACGAGACGGCGAAATACGCGCATGTCTTCCTGCCCGGCGCGTCGTTCCTCGAAAAGGACGGCACCTTCACCAACGCCGAGCGTCGCATCGGCCGCGTGCGCAAGGTGATGAGCCCGATGGCCGGCTACGGCGACTGGGAGGCGACGCAGCTGCTCGCCAACGCTTTGGGCCAAAACTGGACCTATACGCATCCCTCGCAGATCATGGACGAGATCGCCGCGACGACGCCGTCGTTCAAGGGCGTCTCGTTCAAGCACCTCGATGAGGCGGGCTCGCTGCAATGGCCGGTGAACGATGCCGCGCCGAACGGCACGCCGACGATGCATATCGGCAAGTTCGTGATCGGCAAGGGCAAGTTCATGATCACGGAATACCACGCGACCGAGGAGCGCTCGGGCCCGCGTTTCCCGCTGATCCTGACCACCGGCCGCATCCTCTCGCAGTACAATGTCGGCGCGCAGACGCGGCGCACGTCGAACTCGTTGTGGCACGAGGAGGACATGCTCGAGATCCATCCGTTCGATGCCGAGCAGCGTGGCATCGCCGATGGCGATCTGATCGCGCTCGAAAGCCGTTCGGGTGACATTGCGCTGAAGTGCAAGATCTCCGAGCGCATGCAGCCAGGCGTCGTCTACACTACCTTCCACCACGCCAAGACCGGCGCCAACGTCATCACCACCGACTATTCGGACTGGGCGACCAATTGCCCCGAGTACAAGGTGACGGCGGTGCAGGTGCGCAAGACGAACCGCATGTCGGATTGGCAGGCGAAGTTCTTCGAGGAGGACATCGACCTCAAGCGTGTCGAGGCGCTCGGGCTCGAGGCGGCGGAATGAAGACGCCTATCGAGAAGCTGGCGATGATGGCGAACCAGATTGCCCAGTTCTTCGGCTCTTATCCGCACGACGAGGCGGTGGCCGGCATCGCCTCGCACATCGAGGCGTTCTGGACGCCGAAGATGATCGCCACCTTCAAGGAGGGCATGGCCGGGGCAGAGCGGCACGTCGATCCGCTTGTCATCGAGGCGCTGTCGCCCGAGGTGGAAGCGCGCGACCCCGCCGAGAAAGCGGATGCCGGACCGGGCAAGGTCGGGGAGCTCGGCGCGGTCGACGCGGGATAACCCGCGTCAAGTCCGGCGCGAGCAATGTCGCGCCGGAGCCGTCGTCTAGAAGAACAGTATCGAACCCGCCGAGATCGTGTTGGCGCTGGCCCGATTCCCGTTCTGGGAGGTCGAGATCGTGTGGACGAATTCGGCCTGGAGGTTGGCCCAGGTCGTCAGCTTGTAGCGCGCCGCACCGATGTAGGATGCGTTCTTGAGAACGAGCGCGCCTTGCGCGGCGGTGGTCGCGTCGTAGGCGGTCGCCTCCAGGACGCTGACGCCGTAGCTACCGTCGATCGTCAGGCGCTTGGTCAGATCGTAGCTCGCCTGGCCGTAGCCGCCGTAGGACTTCCGCTTGTTGCCGAGCGGGTCGACACCGTCCAGAAAGATGCCGGTGGTTCCCAAACCATCGCCGTAATAGCCGTAGCCGACCAGGCTCGCGGGTCCGATGTCGAGCTTGGCGCCGCCATCGACCGCGTCGGCGCGCACCGACTGCCCACCCGGTAGCGCATCGCCGAAGCGCGCCGCCTTCGCCTCTTGCGTCAGCCCGTCGACCCACCCGGTCAGCTTCGCGGCGGGGGACAGGTCGCCGACGTATTTCAGCTTGCCCTGGAGCTGTGGCGTGTCGTGCTGCGACAAACTTCCGGAGAGGGTCGAGAAATTGGCCTCGTTGAGCGGATCGAAGACGCCAAGCGAGGCGGTGAAGCCGTGGTAATCGGGCGTCGTGTAGGTGATCTGCGGCAGGAAGTCGGCATAGACGTAGCCGATACCGATGCGCCCCAGCGCGGTGTTGGCTGGCGCGGCGTTGCCGCCAGCGGCGCCCGGTGACCCGACGCCGAAGATCGTGAAGTCGTTGAGGATCGCGTCGCTGCCGAACAGGCCGATGTCGCGACCGCCCTTGAACGTTCCGATCTGCGAATTTCCGACGGTGGCGAAGATCTGTTGGAAATCCACGCCGGACGACGACAGGGCCTGCGGTACGCCGCCGTTGTTGGCGCCGATGCCCGTCGTTCCGCCGAGTTCGATGCCCGGATAGACGCCGAACGTCAGGCCGATGTCGTAGCCCTCCTGGCGCGTCGCCAAATTCAAGATGACAGCAGCCGGAAGCAGGCCGTTGCGCGTGGCATAGGCTGCCGAGGCTTCGCCTGCGCCGCCGAGAAAGCGACTCCCGGTCGACAACCCACCGAAAATGGGCTGGCCCGTGCGGTTCGATCCGCCGAAGTCCTGGACGGCGAACGCATTGACGTTGCCGGACAAGGTGACATCGACGTCGCCGACGCGCACGCCGACCCCCTTGTCCTTCACCTTGAGGACCCGGACGATATCGTCCTCGACGGGTACGCGCTTGATCCCCTCCTTGGTGACGATCTCGCGGGTCGCGACCCGGTCACGCGGCCGGCTGTCCTCGCGGTCGCGGACCTCCGCGGCGTGACGCTGCCTGAACGAACGGTATTCCGTCTTGCTCAGGATGCCCTTTTCCCGGAGCCGGTCGAGGAGTTGATCGGTGACGTCGGCCGCCGCCGGCACCGTGAGCGCGAGGAGCGTCACCGCCGTCGCGCCCGCTTTCAATCGCGTAATCCCCCAAGTCATGCTCGCCCCCTCGAGTCGTCGAGGCTTATCGCCTCTGCCCGTTGATTCCGATCAACGCGGGGTTTTATATTTCGATTCATAAATGTAATCTGACGTTTACTTATGTAAATACGAGATTATGGTAGAAATAGTGGCATTTACAACACAAATACGATTATATCAACACGCGTTTACATGAATCCGGCGCGTAGGCCTCCCAGTCTATATTGCGGGGGCGCAGGGAGGACGGCAGCAAGCGGATCGCGTCAACCGATGTCTTGCGCCTCTGCCTCGGGCGCCGGTTCGACGGCGAGCATGCGCTCGAGAAGCGTGATCATGTCATGTCCTGTCGACGACGCGAGCGGCTCGCTCTCGAGAATCGACCGAAGAATGATCACGCCTATGAGCAACGCGACGATCAAACTCGCACGCTCGGTCGCGTCCTCGCCGCCGAGAATGCGCGCGAGCGGTTCGACGGCCTCGCGCGAAATATAATCTCGCAAAACGGGCTGCGCCTGCGAGATCGCGGCGGAGCGAATAAGGGTGAGGATCGGGTCGAAACCGTCCCGGCCGGGCGCTTTCTCGAGGGCGAAGGCCGCGAGCAAGCGGGCAACTTGAACCTTGCCGCCCTCGCCGAACGTCTCGAACCCCAACCCAACTTGCATGGCTTCCGCGAAAAGGCATTCCTTCGATCCGAAATAGCGATTGACGAGCGAACCGTTGACGCCGACGGCGCGGGTGATCTCGCGAACGCCCGCTTGATCGAATCCGTGCATCGAAAAGGCCGCGCGTGCGGCACTCAGGATCGCCCGACGTGTGCCCGCCGCGTTACGTTCTCTGCGTTGATCCGTTCCGACCGCCATGGAAGACCCCGCTCGACGCGACGTCAAGCGTGGACGAAGTCAACAGATGACGACATCGGCTCGGCGGCTAAACAGTCGATCATCGTTTCGCGTTACAGCGAACCAGACCTTGTCTTCGCCGAGACGGCTGACCCTGTTACATGTACTTTCGGGGCCATGTCGTTCGGACCAACTCCGGCACGTGCAAAGGGTGTCCAATCGGCGTCGACGACCGCCTCGGGCACGACGTTCTCGGGACGCGCCACGCAAGCTCTTATGTTCCGAACACCCCGTTCAACACATCGCGCGGCGCTCCCTGAGCGAGCCCGGCGAACGATCCGCCTTTCATCGCCTCCGCCGCCGTCAGCAGCGCGCCGAGCGCGACGCGGGCGAGCGAGCCGCCCACCGACAACCGCCGCACGCCGAGGTCTTCGAACTGGGCCAGCGTCATGGCGGGATCCATCGCCAGCACGTTGAGCGGCTTCGGGGCGACGGCGCGCACCATGGTCGCGATGTCGTCCGGCTTCTTCACGCCGGGCGCGAACAGGCAGTCGGCGATGTCGGCGAAGGCGACGAGCTTGTCGATCGCCGGATGCAGCGCGTCGGAATCGGTGAGCATCAGCTCGGTGCGCGCGACGAGGACCGCGCCGGAGCCCTCCATCGCGGCCTTCGCCGCGCGCAGGCGCTCGATCGCGCACGGCGTGTCATAGAAGCCGCCGTCCTCGTCGAGATCCTCGATCGACAGGCCGGCGACGCCGGCCTCGAGGGCGAGCTTCACGCTCTCCGCGACGCCTTCGGGCCCGGCCGCGAAGCCCGACTCGAAGTCGGCGTTGACCGGCAGGTCGACGGCTGCGCAGAGCGCGGCGAGATGGGCGATGATCTCGTCGCGGGTCACCAGATGGTCGGGCTTGCCCATCGTCCAGGCGAAGCCGGCGCTCGACGAGGCCAGCGCCGCGAAGCCCAGGTGCTGCAGAAGCTTGGCGCTGCCGACGTCCCAGGGGTTGGGCAACACGAAGCAGCCGGTCTCGTGCAGCGCGCGAAAGGCCGCGCGCTTGTGCGCTGGTGTCATGCGTTTCGCTCCCGTTGTTCGGCTTGCTTCACTTAGAGCCGAGGATCGTCCACGGCGAGCGCATGGCTTGGGTCTTTTACCCTGTGCAGACTTCGTCGCGCCGCGTCGGAACATTGGCCGCGCGCAATTGTTCTGCGCTGCGGAATATGCAGGGGACCTCGCAACGTGAAGCCTTGTCGACACGCCCGCGTTTCGCGCGGCGGCCGATCCAGATTTCTCGGCCGCGTCACGGCCGTGGCCGCACTTGTCATTGCCGGTGCTGCGGCTGCCCAGACTGAGCCGCAAATGCGCGGAAAGCTCATCTCGGCGACGCCGATCCGGGGCGCGCCCGAGGGCGCAACGGCGTGGCAGATCCGCTATCGCTCGCTCGATGCGAACGACAAGCCGGAGGAGGTGACGGGCGTCGTCATCGTGCCGGCGGGGCCGGCACCGGCGCAGGGGCGCGACATCGTCTCCTGGGGACGCGGCACGGTCGGCCTCGCGCCGGTCTGCGCGCCGTCGAAGACGCCGGCAAAAATGTTCGAGAACACGCCGGAGATCGACGACCTGCTCAAGCACGGCTGGGTCATCGCCGCGTCCGATTTCGCCGATCCCAGTTCCGGCCGCGTGCATCCCTATCTCGTCGGGCTCGCGGAAGCCCACGCGATGCTCGATGTGGTCCGCGCGGCCTCGCAGATGCCGGCGGCGCATGTCGGCAAGCGCTACGCGCTGTGGGGCGAGTCGGAGGGCGCGCACGCGGCGCTGTGGTCGGCCAAGCTGGCGCCGGACTATCTGCCAGAGTTCGGCCTCGTTGCCGCCGCGGCCGCGGCGCCGCCGACGGACCTCGTCGCGAATTTCAAGATGATCACCAGCACCGGGGTGCGCGCGCTCATCACCGGCTACGTCACCGACAGCTGGTCGAAGATCTACGGCATCCCGCTGTCGACCTTCTCCAACGGCTTCGGCCGCTTCATCATCCACCAGCTCGCCAAGGACTGCACGCGGTTCGACATGGCGTCCGCCTTCACCAACACGACGCTGTTCATCCTGAGCCGCCAGGTGCCGTACAATCTCGGCCAGCCATGGGAGGCGCGGTTGAAGGAGAACTCGGTCGCGCCGTGGCACGCCGCCATGCCGCTGTTCATCGCGCAGGGCGCCAAGGACGACGTCGTCATGCCGCCGCTGACGCGCCTATTCGCGCAGGAGAGCTGCCGGTTGGGCGACAATGTGCGGTTCGTGTGGAAGCCCGACTCCGACCATCTCTCGATCGCCGTCGCCACCACCGACGTGACGGTTGATTGGCTCGCCGATCGGTTCGCCGGCAAACCCGCCGAGTCCGATTGCGCCGAGATCGAGAAGATCGGCGCCGGCATGCCGCTCGGAGCGCCGCCGCGGGGCTAGATGAAGTCCGCGGCCTCGCGCATCGTGGCGAAGCGGCGCGTGCCGACGATCGTCTCGACCTCGACCGAGCCGTCGGCGAGCGTGCGGTAGGGGCGACGCTCGCGTGCCGGCGCCGGCGCCACCGGGACGGAAGCGGGGGCGCCAGAGGCTCGTTGCGTCGAGCGCGACAGCACCGCCTCGAAGAACCGGTTCAGCGTGCCGAAGCCGCTCTGCAGCGCGCCGATGATCGCGAGCCCGAAGCCGGAGACGATCAGGCACTGCGCGACGACGACGAGGTCGCCGTGCAGCGTCGGCGCGCGGGGCCCGCGGATCACCACGTCGGCCATCGTCGCCTCGCCGATCATCAGCGCCCAGCCGAGGGCGGCGACGACGAGGCCGATCCAGGTCAGGCGCCCCAGCGCAAGCGCGTCGAAGTCCGCCGGGCCGGCGTCGCGCAGGCTCATCGGTCGTTCTCCTCCTTCGAGATGAAGGTGAAGTCCTGCACCAGAACGTCGTGCACGACGGCCTCGCCGAGCCGCGTGTTGGTCGCGGTGACGAGGTGCTTGGTCAGGGCGGAGATGTCGTATTTGTCGAGGTGCAGGAAATCGAGCTTGTCGTCGGCGTAGAGCGTGCGGAACGCCTCATCGAGCAGGAACACTTCCGGTGACACGCTGAGCGTCTTCGTCTTGCCGGCATCGGTCGTGAAGGCGAATTGCGCGACGATGAAGCCGCGCACCGCGCCCTCGGAGACGATCGGCACGTTGATGACGCGCGTCTTCTGCACCTCGAGCGCGGGCTTGCCGGCCGCGGCGTCGATCTTCGCCGGGGTCTCGACGAAGGCGACCGCGTAGCTCGCGCCGAGCGCGACCGTGATCACCCAGAGGCCGATCATGAACGCCTTCATCGCGGCATCACGCGTCGTCGTCGGCGCGGTGGCCGTAGCCGCGCGAATAGGTGC
The DNA here is from genome assembly GCA_965277735.1 of Beijerinckiaceae bacterium. Taxonomy (GTDB): domain Bacteria; phylum Pseudomonadota; class Alphaproteobacteria; order Rhizobiales; family Beijerinckiaceae; genus RH-AL1. Next base: position 76,662 of record CBDIDO010000001.1, on the reverse strand, counting down.
CGTCGGATTCGGCTTCGCGCATCACGTCGACGATCAGCGCGTTGACCGCCCTGACGGCCTGCAGGTGCACGCGGAGCGTGGCGTCGTTGGCCTGGAGCTTGCCGCGGAACGCCGCCAGGCGGGAGAGGATCTCCTGGCTCGGGATGGTGCGCTCCATCGTCTTCATCAGGCGGCTCAGCTCGAGAAAGCCCTGCCGCTTCTGCCGCGTCGCCTCGGCGATCTCCGTCGTGCCGCCGGTGGCGAGCATGCGCGTCTCGGATTCGATCACGGTCTCGAGCCGCTCCATGACGCTGACGAACGCGTCGTAGGTCTCGGACGAGACGAACTTGCGGTCCTCGGGAAACCAGACGGCGGCGGCTTGTGCGGACATCAGGATCAGGCTTTCAGGGGCTGGTTGGCGCGCGGCGGCGCCGCGTGCGCGGGATGGGCGTGCTCGACGGACTTGGCGATGCCGATGCCGCCGGCCTTCGAGATCTGGTCGGCGAGCTGCTCGGCCATCATCGAGCGGAAGGCGCCGGCCGTCTCCTTGCCGCCGTAGAGCTCGTCGTCCTTCGGCAGCATCGACTCGACGAAGCTCTGCAGCAGCACCGCCTCGAATTTTTGGTAGATGTCGCCCTTGTGGGTCATGCTGCGCTTCAGCGTCGTGCCTTCGCTCGAGGCGACATGCGCGGGCGACGCCGGGGCCGCGGCCTTGCTCGATGCGGCGGTAGCGGAGCTGGCCGCGCCGCTCTTGCCGGCGGCGCTGGCTGCGGCGAGCGCCTTGCCGAAATCCTTGTCGACGACGGCAGGATCCGCCGCGAGCTTGGCGAGCCGCGCCGTCGCGGCGCGCACCTTCTCAGGGTCGGCGGCAGCGGCCACATCGAGCAGGATGTCTGACGGCGGCTGAATCGCCATGAGGGGTCCGCGAGCTTCGGGCGCCCCTAATCTCGCAGCCGAGCCTTGTCGCAGGCTTGTGGGGCTTTCGAGGAGCGGCGGCGCCTCGCCTCCGTTCGGCCTCAGGCTCGCATTGACGGCAGCGGGGGCGCCGCCGCCCCTACGCGAGCGCTTCCCCGAGCTTGCGCAAAAACGCCAGCCCGGCGTCGATCTGCGACAGCTCGATATATTCGTCGGGCTGGTGCGCCTGGGCGATCGAGCCGGGGCCGCAGACGATCGTCGGGATGCCGGCCTTCTGGAACTGGCCGGCCTCGGTCGCGAAGGACACTGTCTCGATCGCATTGGCGCCGGTGATCCGCTTCACCAGCATCTCGGCCTCGGAGCCGTGGTCGGGGGCGAGGCCAGGCACCTCGACTTCGCCATGCGTCTCGATCGACACGGTCTTGGTGTAGCGGCTCAGATGCGGCAGCGCGACGCGATCGACGAAGGCCTGCAGGTGCTTGGCCGCGCGCTTCGGGTCGGCGCCGGGCAGGCCGCGGAATTCCCAGCCGAAGCTGCATTCGTTGGCGAGGATGTTGCGGGCGTGGCCGCCCTCGATCATGCCGACATGCACCGTCGAGAACGGCGGCTGGAACAGGCCGGAGGGATCGCCCTCCTCCTCCAGCGTCGCCTGCAGGCGGTAGAGCTCGGCGACGAGCTGGCAGGCGACCTCGACCGCGTTGGCGCCGGCGCGCGGGTCGGAGGAATGCGCCTCCTTGCCGCGCACGACCGTCTCGTAATGCGAGATCGACTTGTGCGCGTCGACGATGGCCATCTTGGTCGGCTCGCCGACGATGCACAGGGCAGGACGCGGCAGGTCGTCACCGAAGCGGGCGATCGTGTCGAGCGAGCCCCGGCAGCCGATCTCCTCGTCGTAGGAGAGCAGCAGATGGATCGGTCGCGACAGCTTGGCTTTCTTTAGCTCCGGCAGCATGGCGAGGCAGATCGCGTCGAACGCCTTCATGTCGCAGGCGCCGCGGCCGTAGAGCCGATCGCCGTCGCGGCGCAGCGCGAACGGATCGCTCGACCATTTCTGGCCCTTCACCGGCACCACGTCGGTATGGCCCGAAAGCACGATGCCGCCGTCGCCGGCCGGCCCGATGGTCGCGAAGAGCGCGGCCTTGTCGCCGTCGGCGTTGGGCACGCGGGTGGATGTGATGTCGTGCTCGGCGAGCCACGCCTCGACCCGGTCGATGAGCGGCAGGTTCGTCTTGGAGCTGACCGTGTCGAAAGAGACGAGCTCCTCGAGCAGCGCGAGCGTGGTCTCGCGCCTGTCGCCGGTCAATTCAGCACGCGCGAGAGATAGGGCGAGTCGAGCGAGAACAGCGGGATCTCCGCTTCGAATTCCTCGCCGCCCTCGACGACGACACGGTAGGTGCCGGTCATGAAGCCTGAGGGTGTCGAGAGCGGGCAGCCCGATGTGTAGCGGAACACGTCGCCCGGCTGCAGCACCGGCTGCTCGCCGACGATGCCCGGCCCGCGCACCTCCTCGAGCCGGCCGAGGCCGTCGGTGATCTTCCAGTAGCGATCCGTCACCTGGATCGTCGTCTCGCCCTGGTTGGCGATCTCGACGGTATAGGCCCAAAAGTAATGGCCCTCGCTTGCGTCCGACCGCTCGGGCAGGAACTCCGGCAGGACGGAGATTTCGACGTGGCGCGTCGTGCGCGTGTAGAGGTCGGTTTGGCGATCGGTGGACATACCGCTTTTTGTAGGAAGCACAGGGGGTTTTGGGAAGGGGGCGCCGCAGACATGGTTTTCGGGGCTGGCAATTAGCCCTTCGGTGCGACGCGCGCCGCGGCCCTCGTGCCCTCCTCGAAGGCGCCATGCGCGGTCGAGAAGAAATGCGGCGACGTCGCCTCGCCGGCGAACAGCAGGCGACCGTCGACCGGCGTCGCCAGACGCGCTCGGCAGGCCGCGTGCCCCGGCAGCGCGTGCGAGTAGGAGCCCATCGCGTAGGGGTCGCTCGCCCAGGCGGTCGTTGCGATCGGCCTGAGCCCGGCGCCGACGTCGCGGCCCAGCGCATTGGCAATCTCGCCCCGCGCCGCATCGAAGAAGGCCGCTGGGCCGGCCGTCTCCAGGTGACGCGCATAATCCCCGCCGAAATAGCCTTCGACCACCGGGCGGCCGTGCGCGCGCAGCGTGTAGGTGCCGGTGTCGCGCAGCTCGGGCGCGCCGATCAGCCGCATGTCGGGCTCGAAGGCGTCCGGCTGGTCGAGCGCGAAAAACACTTTGTTGGCGATGCCGAGCGGCAGGCCAGCCGCGGCGGCGAGATGGTCGTCGAGCGCAGGGGTGAAGGCGATCGCGCCCGAGGCGACGACATCGCTCGGCACGGTGACGATGACGGCCTCCGCCGTCAGCGAGCCGCCGGCGCTCTCGACCGCGATCGACCGTCCGGTCATGTCGATCCGCGTCACCGGGCAGCCGAGGCGGATCGGCAGGCCGGCAGCGGCTTTCGCGATCAAGGCGCCGTAGCCGCCGACGGCGCGCCAGTTCACTTCTGTGTCGGCGTAGGCGTCGAAATCGAGCACCGAGACGCGGTCGAGCGGGGCGCCATTGTAATAAGTCGAGACCGCGTCGAGGAAGCCGGTCCAGCGCGCGTCGGGGTCGATGAAATCCGACGCCGGCTGGTCGCGTCCGGTGCGCCGCGCCGTCTCCGCCGCCGTCTCGAGCCGCGCGAAGAACGCGTCGGACTCGGCCGCGAACGCATCCTGCTCGGCGTTGCCGAAGCCGCGCTGCAGGTGGCGCCGCCGCCATGGCGGAACCGCCTTGTCGAGCGCGATGCCGAGTTCGGGGGCAAGCGCACCCAGCACGTTGCGATCGGCCGAGTGCAGCCATTCGCAGCCGAGATCGAACGGATACGGCGTGCCGCAGGTGGTGGTAAAGCTGCGGCCGCCGATGCGCGGCCGCGCCTCGAGGATGAGGAAGTTGGTGCCACGCCGCGCCAGCTCGCGCCCGGCCCCGATGCCCGCCGCGCCGGCGCCGATGACGAGGACGTCGTAGGAGGCGGTCATGCCGCCGACATAGAGGTTCGCTTTGAAGCCGCCAACAGGCGTCCCGCGCCTGCGGGATTCGGCCGCGAAAAATTGACTTCGGCGCCGCCTTCCCTCATAAGCCGCCGCTCAGGTGAACGGGCGCGCTGTTGTGCTGCACCCGGCACCTCAAACCTGAGATGTCTTGTCCTCGACCCTCCGACGGCGAAAGCTGGTCCGGTCGAGATGGAGTTTTGACGTGAAACGCACCTATCAGCCCTCGAACCTCGTGCGTAAGCGCCGCCATGGTTTCCGCGCCCGCATGGCGACGGTCGGCGGCCGCAAGGTCATCGCGACGCGCCGCGCGCGTGGCCGCAAGAAGCTTTCGGCCTGACACTCGACGCTACCGCGCCCTCCGCGCCAAAGAAGATCGGCCGGCTTCTTCGCCGCGCCGATTTTTTGCGTGCGGCGAAGGGCAAGCGGTGGCACGGGAAGGCGCTGACGCTGCAGGCCGGTCCTCGCGAGCCCGATCATGCCGCGGAGCCGCCGCGCCTCGGCTTCACGCTGACGAAGAAGGTCGGCTGCGCGGTGATCCGCAATCGCGCCCGGCGACGCCTGCGCGAGGCGCTGCGCCTGTCGGTGGACCTTCAAGCGCGCGACGGTCATGATTATGTGGTGATCGGCAGGATCGAGGCGATCCGGGTGCCGTTCGCCGACCTCCAGAGCGAGCTTGCCCGCGCCTTCATTGGCGTGCATGACGCCGGTCGTCGCAAGCGGCGCGATCCAAGCCGCGACGCTAGCAAGGTGGGCGCCCCGGGCTGAGGCACGGTCGCCGCGAGTGCCGATCGTGAGATCCAGGACGCCATGAAACCCGATACCAAGAATTACTACCTGGCGCTCGCGCTCTCGATCCTCGTGGTCTTCGGCTGGCAGTATTTCTACGCCAAGCCACAGTACAACAAGTCGCGCCAGCTGCAGACGCAGCAGGGCGCGTCGTCGCCTGTCAATTCGACGCAGCCGCCGCCGCAATCGGCAGTCGCGCCGCCGCAAGGCGGTCCGGTGCCCGAGACTCCCGCGACCCGGCGCGACCGCAAGGCGGTGATCGCCGACAGCCCGCGCATCGACATCGAGACGCCTGCGCTCGAAGGCTCGGTGGCGCTGAAAGGCGGCCGCCTGGATGACCTGTCGCTGAAGGACTACCGCGAGACGCCGGACAAGAGCTCGCCCAACATCGTCCTGCTGACGCCGGCCGGCGCGCCGTCGGCCTATTATGCCGAGTCCGGCTTCGTCGCGCAGTCCGGCGCCGATGTGGCGCTTCCGGGCCCCGACACGCTGTGGACGGCCAAGGACGGCCAGAAGCTGACGCCGACGACGCCGCTGACGCTGACCTGGGACAATGGCAAGGGGCTCGTCTTCACGCGCAAGATCGCCGTCGACCGTGACTACATGTTCCAGATCACCAACAGCGTCGCCAACAAGGGCGGCGCGCCGGTCACGCTGCAGCCCTATGCGATCATCGTGCGCCAGGGCCTGCCCAAGACCTCCGGCTATTCGGTGCTGCACGAGGGCTACGTCGGTGTCGTCGGTGACAAATATCAGGAGCCGACCTACGCCTCGATCGAGAAGGAGCCCGGCCAGACCATCTCGCTGAACGGGACCGGCGGCTGGGCCGGCTTCACCGACAAATATTGGGCGACGGCGCTCGTGCCGGACCAGACGCAGAGCTACGACGCGTCGTTCCAGGCGATTGGGCCCACTGGTGACCGCACCTACCAGACCGCGACCTTCGCGGCGCCGGTGACGGTCGCGCCGGGCGCCGAGGCGTCGTCCTCCTCGCGCATCTTCGCTGGCGCCAAGGTCGTCGGCCTGCTCGACAATTATGCCGCGACGCTCGGCATCAAGAAGTTCAACCTCCTGATCGACTGGGGCTACCTCTGGTTCATCACGCAGCCGATGTTCTGGCTGATCGACGGCATCTACAAGATCGTCGGCAATTTCGGCTTCGCCATCATCGGCGTCACGTTCCTGGTGAAGCTGGTCTTCTTCCCGCTCGCCAACCGCTCTTACATGTCGATGGCGAAGATGAAGGCGGCGCAGCCGCAGCTCGCCGCGCTGAAGGAGAAGTACCCCGACGACAAGGTGCGCCAGCAGCAGGAGATGATGGCGATCTACAAGGCGGAGAAGATCAACCCGGTCGCCGGTTGCCTGCCGATGGTGATCCAGATCCCGGTGTTCTTCGCGCTCTACAAGGTGCTGTTCGTCACGATCGAGATGCGCCAGGCGCCGTTCGTCCTGTGGATCCGCGATCTCTCGCAGCCCGACCCGACCAACGTCTTCAACCTGTTCGGACTGATCCCCTTCAATCCGACGACGCTGCCGCTCGTCGGGCACTTCCTGGCGATCGGCCTCCTGCCGCTCGTCATGGGCATCTCGATGTTCCTTCAGATGAAGATGAACCCCGAGCCCACGGACCCCGTGCAGAAGACGATGTTCTCCTGGATGCCGGTGATCTTCACGTTCATGCTCGGCACGTTCCCGTCGGGCCTGGTGCTCTACTGGACCATCAACAACTCGCTGACGATCCTGCAGCAGTCGGTGATCATGAAGCGCGCCGGCGTGAAGCTCGAGCTGTTCGACAATCTGAAGGGCATGTTCGGCATGAAGCCGCCGGTCGACAAGGCGACGGCTCTGGCAAACAGCAAGCGCGACCTGAAGAACCTCGAAGCCGAGGCCGAAGGCAAGCGCGTGGCCCCCGGGGAGTAGCGAGCCCATGACGGCCGCCGAGGAGAAGGACCTTTCCGAAGACGGCCGGCTGCTCTTCGCCGGCGAGTGCAACTTCATCTGGGCGGCGGCCAAGGCGGACAATCTGCCGCCGGCGGGACCACCCGAGATCGCCTTCGCCGGCCGGTCCAACGTCGGCAAGTCGTCGCTGCTCAACGCGCTCACGGGACGCAACGCGCTGGCGCGCACGTCGAACACGCCGGGTCGCACGCAGCAGCTCAATTTCTTCGCGGTCGGCGTTCCGGAGCGGCTGCGCCTCGTCGATATGCCGGGCTATGGCTACGCCGTCGCCTCGAAGGAGAAGATCTCGAGCTGGACCAACCTCATGCACGCCTTCCTACGCGGCCGAGCGCCGCTGGCGCGGGTGTTCGTGCTGGTCGACGGGCGCCACGGGCTGAAGCCGCCGGACCGCGAGATGTGCGACTTGCTCGACAAGGCCGCATGCTCCTACCAGATCGTTCTCACCAAGCTCGACGAGGTGAAGGTCAGCGCCCGCGACGGCGTCGTCGCCGCGACGCTCGCCGAGCTGTCGGGCCACGTGGCGGCGCATCCCGAGATTCTGTTCACATCGTCGGAGACGGGCGAAGGTATCGCCGATCTGCGCACGGCGGTGGCTCGGCTACTGGACGAGCGTGGCGCCTGACGCTTAGCGGACCGGCATCGCAGAGACTGGCGCGCGACGCGCGGAAAGCCACGCGTTCTGCGCCGGCAGCTGCCGGCCCGCGCCCCAGACTCCGCCGCGCTCGCGCCGCCGTGTCGCGATCGACGCCTGGTAAAGGCTCTCGAACGAATCGCTCGTATACGAGCGGCCGATCAGAGCGTAGCCGGATGCCGTCCCCGTCATGATTCTGTCCCCCGCGTGTCACCTTAGCCATTCCGTTTGAAGGCGGCACGACAAAAACCCTTCAAATGCGATCGATCCGCGCGCCTTGCGTGGAGAGCGGGGTCCGCCTACGAGGGCGCGATCCAAAGGAGCCTGTGATGCGACCGTCCAACCGCGCGCCCGACGCGCTGCGCCCCATCTCGATCGAGCGCAACGTCGCCCGCTACGCCGAGGGCTCCTGCCTGGTGAAGTTCGGCTCGACGCATGTGCTGTGCACGGCGTCGCTCGAGGACAAGCCGCCGCCGTGGCTGCGCGGCCAGGGTCGTGGCTGGATCACCGCCGAATACGCGATGCTGCCGCGCGCGACGCACACGCGCACCCGCCGCGAGGTGACCTCCGGCAAGCCGTCCGGCCGCACGCAGGAGATCCAGCGGTTGATCGGGCGCAGTTTGCGCGCGGTCACCAACCTGCAGGGCATGGGCGAGCGGCAGATCACGATCGACTGCGACGTGATCCAGGCCGACGGGGGCACCCGCACCGCCTCGATCACCGGCGCCTGGGTGGCGCTGCGCGATTGCCTCGAATGGATGCGCGCGCGCTCGATCCTGAAGGACAGCCCGCTGCGCGACCACGTCGCCGCGGTCTCGTGCGGCATCTACCAGGGCACGCCGGTGCTCGACCTCGACTATGCCGAGGATTCGGAAGCCCAGACCGACGCCAACTTCGTGCTGTCCGGCGCCGGCGCACTGGTCGAGATCCAGGCCTCGGCCGAAGGCGCCGTCTTTTCCGAGGCCGAGCTTGCGGCGATGATGACGCTGGCGAAGGGCGGCATCGCCCAGCTGGTGGCGCTGCAGAAGCAGGCGTTGGTGACCTAGGGCCGGCCCGCTCCCGCGAGCAGCGTCTCCCGCAGCTCGAGGCACACGGAATAGATGTCGAAGTCCTTGCGGTACCAGGTGGTGATGTTCGCTTCGCCGGTAGGGCTCAAGGCCGTCTGGTAGCCGGCCGGCGTGCGATGCGCGCCAATATCGTCCGCCGGCAGTGCCGCATCGGCGGGCAGATCGAGCAGCGTCTTCAGCGCCTCGAAATCCGCGGTGAGCGATGGCTGGTGGCCGATCCAGAGGATGTCGTTCTGCCGCTTGCGGACGTAGCTCGCCGACAGCAGCCAGAACGACAGCCGCAAGCCCGTATGCGCGATACCGATCATCGCGCGCTCCGCGTCCGCCCGGAACGCCGCGTTCGTGGACGATAGCGCTTCGGCCAGCGCGTTCGGTGTTGGAAAGCGGCCGAACGCCCATGCTTCGTCCGCGGTCCATTCGAAGTAATGGCGCGGCTGACCCTTGCGAATGCGGCTGTTGAAGCCGCTGACGAAACGCTGGCACGGGTGCCGGACGCAGAAGACCGCGCCGGCGCCCGAAGGCACGTCGACGAGCGTCAGATCGTGCTGGCCGAGGACGAGCGAGCGACCGTCGGCGTAAGGGCGGATCGCTGACTTGATCGCTGTCCCGCCGGTCTTCCTGATGTGGATGAAGAAGCGATCGGGCATGGCCGCTCGGGTTGCTTGGCGCGACGCGGCCGCAAGAGGCGGCCGCACGCTTTGTCTGACCTGAGCCAGGCGCTCAGTCCCTGAAAGTAATGGTTGCGCTCGGCGCCGTCGTGGCGGCCGGAGCGCAGGCAGCAGCGCCTGAAAGGAGCGGCCCGAGCCGCACGGGCAGGGATCGGCGCGGCCGAGCTTTTCGACGAGCTGCTTGTCGCCGTGCACCGTGCGCAGCCCGCGCTTGACGTGCGTTTCCGACGGGAACCCCTTACGCCGCTTCGACATCACCTCGAAAGCAGGGCGGGAATGAGCGATCGCGTGCCATAGTCGCCTCCTGTGTCGCGAGAAAGATGGGAGCGGTAGCGCGGGACGCGCTTGCCCTCAAGCCGGATGGCGCGGGAACGGAATGAAGCGCGCCGGCAGGATCGCCGCGGAGCCGGCGATGTGCTGGAAGAACGGGATCGGCTTGAGCGGCGGCACATAGGCCACCAGCACCTTCGGGCGCGGCGGCGGTAGCGGGATGCCGTCGGTCGGCGTGGCCGTGATCGCCGCCGGCGCCTGCGGGTCGGGCGCGGTCGGCGTCGTCTGCTCGGGCGCGCCGGGGGCGGCCGTCGCGATCTCGACGGGGCGCTCGGGCGGCAGCGGAATCTTCGCCTCGAGCATGCCCGCGGGCACATCGGGCGCATAGCGCGGCTTGGCGCCCGGAGCCGGGACCGCCTCCGGCTTGGCCCCGAGACCCGGCACCATCCCCTGCAGCTTGCCGGTCAGCATGGAAAGCGTCGAGGAGCCCGGCGACGTACCGTCGGGCAGCGGCCGGACCCTGGCCTGCGCGATCATGATGCGCGGCTCGGGCGCATTGCAGTCGCGCACGCCGAGGTCGATCAGCTCCTGCCCGCGCATGATGGTGAAGGCCTTGGTGAGCGTGCCGAGCCGGTCCTGCACGGGCCCCGGATAGGTATGGAAAAGCTGGTCCGAAACCGCGTAATTGGTGACGTGGTTGCGCGGGTCGTAGGCTTGGTGGAACTTGAAGATCGAGTCGCGATAGACGCAGACGTTTGGCAGCGAGAGCGCCATCGTGCACGCCGAATGGCACTCGTGGATGCGCACCTCGCGGTTGGTGCGCCGGTAGACCTCGGTGATCGCCGCGTACTGGTCGACGTAGCCGCCATAATCCTTGACGACGACGACCGGCGACATGTTCGGCGGCGGCTGCAGATAGCTCAAGACCGGCCCCCGACCTCACCCCTTCGCAGCACCGTGACGCCGCCCCCTCCGCCTAAAAGAACATGGTAAACGGCGTCTTAAGGCCGGCCACGGTCTCAGGCCGACCATCGCGCGAGTTGGCGGCCGAAATCGGGCGTTGCGTTGGCTGCGGGATTAACCACAGCCGACGGATCCCGTGGGCGAAACGTGGTGAACGCAATCTTAAGACCCGGCGTGCACGCTAACCATGATAGAGGTCAGCCGATCTCACGGGGCAGATATGGCGAGCCACATCTACAGGCCGGGCAACCCCGGCTTCGCGGTCTACGTGCACTGGCCGTTCTGCCAGTCGAAGTGCCCGTATTGCGACTTCAACAGCCATGTGCGCGCGCAGGCGATCGACGAGGAGCGCTACGTCCAGGCGTTCCGCGCCGAGCTGTCGCATCGCGCCAAGCTGACCAAGGGGCGCACGGTCTCCTCGATCTTCTTTGGCGGCGGCACGCCCTCTTTGATGAAGCCCGGCACCGTCGCCGGCATCCTCGATGCCATCGCGGCCAACTGGACGGTCGAGCCCGGCGCCGAGGTCACGCTGGAGGCCAACCCGACCTCGGTCGAGGCCAACCGCTTCACCGGCTACCGCCGCGCCGGCGTCAACCGCGTCTCGCTCGGCGTGCAGGCGATGAACGACCCCGACCTGAAGGCGCTCGGCCGCCTGCACACGGCCGAGGAGGCCGTGAAGGCGGTGGGCATCGCCGCTGCGATCTTCGAGCGCTATTCGTTCGATCTGATCTACGCGCGGCCGAATCAGTCGCCCGCGACCTGGAAGGCCGAGCTGACGCAGGCTTTGGCCCGCGCCAAGGACCACATGTCGCTCTACCAGCTGACCATCGAGCCCGACACGATGTTCGAGCGACTGCGCAACGCCGGCAAGCTCAAGGTGCCGACGGCGGACGAGTGCCGCGTTCTATGGGACGTGACGCAGGAGACGATGGATCGCGCCGGCCTGCCGGCCTACGAGATCTCGAATCACGCCCGTCCCGGCGGCGAGAGCCGCCACAACCTCATCTACTGGCGCTACGGCGAGTATGTCGGCGTCGGGCCCGGTGCGCACGGGCGCATCGTGACGCCGAAGGGGCGCCGCGCGCATGCCACCGAATCACATCCCGAGATGTGGCTGACCTGCGTCGAGACCGAGGGCCACGGGCTCATCGAGGACGAGCTGCTCTCGACGGAAGAGCAGGGCGACGAGTTCCTGTTGATGGGCCTGCGCCTCGCCGAGGGGATCGAGCCGAGCCAGTTCGAGGCCTTGGCCAGCCGTATGCTTGACCGCAGCCGCATCGCCTCGCTGATGGAAGAGGGCATGGTCGAGATGACCGACCACGGGCGCCTGCGCGTCAGCGCCGCCGGCTTCCCGTTGCTCGACACGGTGGTGGCCGACCTGGCGGCGTGAGCCGCCTCAAGAGCCTTTGAGAGCCGCCTCCAGCTCCACGAGATCCCCAGGCAGCGGGCTCTCGAACAGCATGTCCTCCCGGGTCACCGGATGCGGAAAGCCGAGCACGGCCGCATGCAGCGCCTGCCGGCCGATCCCTTCGACGGCCCCGCGCGCCGTATCCCCGAGCTTGCTCGCCTTGGTCGCAAACCCCTTAGCGTAGAGCGGGTCGCCGATCACCGGGTGCCCGGTGTGCGCCATGTGCACACGGATCTGGTGGGTGCGGCCGGTCTCCAGGTTGCACGAGAGCGCGCTCGCTTCGGCGCCGAGCTCGGCCTCGCGCCGCCAGTGCGTGATGGCTTCGCGCCCGCGCTCCTCCGGCACCACCGCCATCCGCAGCCGATCTGTTGGATGGCGGCCGATATGCGCCTCGACGCTGCCGAAGAGGCGGTCCGGCCGGCCCCAGACGATGGCGCGATAGGTGCGGGTGAGCGGCAGCGTGCGGCCGTGGTCGGCGAATAGCGCCGCGAGGCCGCGATGCGCCTGGTCGGTCTTCGCGACGACCAGCAGGCCGGACGTGTCCTTGTCGAGCCGATGAACGATGCCGGGGCGCTTGACGCCGCCGATGCCGGACAGGCTGTCGCCGCAATGCGCGATCAGGGCGTTGACGAGCGTGCCGGATAGGTGTCCCGGCGCCGGATGCACCACTAGCCCCGCCGGCTTGTCGACGACGACGAGATGCGCATCCTCGTAGGCGACCGACAGCGGGATATCTTCGCCCTGCGGCTCGGCGTCTTCCGCTGGCGGGACGACGAGCAGCAGCGCCTCGCCGCCCTTGAGCCGACGGTTGGCGTCTTCGGCGACGGCCCCGTCAAGCGTCAGCGCGCCACCCTCGATCAGCGCTTTTATGCGCGTACGCGAGAGGACCAGACCGGCCTCGCGCGCCGCCTCGGTGAGAGCGACGTCGAGCCGCTGGCCGGGCGTGGTCGCGGTGACGGCGAGGCTGTCGGGATCGTCGTCGTGCGTCTCTGGGGTGGGGCCTGTCATGCCCGCTCTTAACGCCGCACGGCGTGGGCGCCAGCGAAATCGGCCTGGGAGGGTCCCGCGCGAGGCTTGACCAGCCTGCGGGCGAAGATGCAACCAGAGGCCTCGTGCAACCAGGGACGACGATGCGCCGACTTCTCCTCGCCGCGCTGGCCGGCCTCGGGCTTGCCGGGTCTGCTCTCGCCGCAAGCCCGGTGGCGCGTCCCTTCATCCCCGACCTGTTCGACCCGCGCCACCGCGTCGCGGCGCCGGGGATCGCAAACGTCAAGTCGATCCGCTTCCTCACGACCGACGATTTCCCGCCGTTCCATTTCGCGCTGGCCGACGGCTCGCTGGCGGGTTTCGATATCGATCTCGCGCGCGCGATCTGCAGCGATCTCAAGCTCGCCTGCACGATCCAGGCGCGACGCTTCGATACCGTGCTGCCGCAGATCGAGCAGGGCCGGGACGATGCCGCGATCGCCGCGATCGCCGACACGGCGGATACCCGCAAGGCGGTCGCCTTCACCGCGCCCTACTACACGACGCCAGCGCGTTTCGTGTCGCTGGCCGCCAGCGCCGCGACGCCGGCGACGCCGGAAGCGCTGACCGGCAAGACGGTCGGCGTCGTTGCCGGCACGGCGCACGAGGCCTACCTCACGGCCTTCTTCGCCAAGACGAAGCTGAAGACCTTTCCGTCCCGCGCCGCGCTGCTCGCGGCCCTCAAGGCCAAGCAGATCGATACGGCCTTCGGCGACGCGATCGGCTTCGCGCTCTGGCTCAACGCGACGGAGTCGGCCGGCTGCTGCGCCTTCCGCGGCGGTCCGTTCACCGAGAGCCGCTATTTCGGCAACGGCGTCTCGATCGTCGTGGCTAAGGACAATGCGGCGCTGCGCCAGGTGCTCGACTTCGAGCTGTCCAAGCTCGCGCAGGACGGCACCTATGCCGACCTCTACCTGAAGTGGTTTCCGATCGGCTTCTACTGACGGAGCACGGCCGCGGTTGCCGTGCGCCCTCGCGATGGCTTACACCCGACGCCATGACCATTTCACGGCCCGATCGCCATGGCGCGTAGCGTCGCCGACCTCGTCGGTGCGCTCGATCTCGAGCGCATCGAGCTCAACATCTTCCGCGGTCGCGTGCCGCAGGTGGGGCGCCAGCGCGTGTTCGGCGGCCTCGTCGTGGCGCAGGCCCTGGTGGCGGCCGCGCGCACGGTCGAGGATCGCGCGCCGCACTCGCTGCACGCCTATTTCGTGCTGCCGGGCGATCCATCGCAGCCGATCGTCTACGAGGTCGAGCGCGTGCGCGACGGGCGCAGCTTCACGACGCGCCGCTGCGTCGCCATCCAGGCGGGGCGGCCGATCTTCGATCTGTTCGCCTCCTTCCACAAGGACGAGCCGGGCCTCGAGCATCAGGTCGCGATGCCAAACGTGCCCGACCCCGACTCGCTGCCTAGCGACGTCGAGATCGAGCAGCGCTACGGCGATCTGCTGCCACTGGGGCTGAAGATGTGGTTCAAGGGCGAGCGCGCGATCGAGCTGCGCCCCTGCGACCTCTCGCGTTACGACCATTCGAAGCCGCCGGCAGCCGAGCAAAACGTCTGGATCCGCGCCAAGAGCGCCCTGCCGGACGATCCTGCGATCCATCGCGCGGTGCTGACCTACGCGTCGGACCTCACGCTCATCGACGTCACGCTCGCCGCGCACGGCCGCTCGCTCTTCGAGCCCGATTTCTCCGCGGCGAGCCTCGACCACGCGATCTGGTTCCACCGCCCGTTCCGCATCGACGACTGGCTGCTCTATTCGCAGGACAGCCCCAACACGTCGGGTGCGCGCGGCCTCGCCCGCGGGCTCCTGTTCGATCGGCAGGGCAAGCTCGTCGCCACCGTCATGCAGGAAGGCCTCGTCCGCCTGCGCGGCGCAACCTGAAGGTCTCGCCATGCCGCTTCTTCGTTTCGATCTCGTCGAGGGTCGCTCCGACACCGAGCTGAAGGCCCTTCTCGATGCCGCGCACGAGGCGGTGGTCGAGGTCTTCGGCGTGCCGGTGCGCGACCGCTACCAAGTCGTCAACGAGCACAAGCCCTCGCGCCTGATCGTCGAGGACACCGGGCTCGGCATCCCGCGCACGAACAAGGTCGTCGTCCTGCAGATGACGAGCCGCCCGCGCGGACGCGACGCTCAGGAGAAGTTCTACCGCGTGCTCGTCGAGAAGCTCGAGGCCGCCTGCGGCATCGGTCCGGACGACGTCATGGTGAGCATCACCGTCACCCGCGACGAGGACTGGTCGTTCGGCAAGGGCCGCGCGCAGTTCTTGACGGGCGAGCTCTAAGCGCGAAGTTTGCCAAGCCGGTGGGGCTGGTGCAATGCTCCGGCAACGCCGCCCGAAGGCACAGGGAAACGCGCAATGAGCACGAAGTTCGAACGGCCGAAGCAGATCATCGAATATTGCCTCGCGCCCTTGAAGCTCGACGCCGCATCGGACGACTACAAGGAGGTCTACCGGCGCATCGAGCACGTCGTGAAGACGCTTCAGCTCGCCGCCGGCAAGAACAACCAGCCCGTCGCAGTCGATTTCTCGCAGATGCGCACGTTGACGATCAACGAGGAGGCGCACGGTCACGACTGACAGTCGTGGCGGTGCCCCGCTCGCGTAGAACCAGCGCGAAGAAGCGCAGGACGTCGATCGTATAGCGCTTGAAGAGCCGGCGCGGCTCGATTGCCAGGCGGTACAGCCATTCGAGCCGCGCGCGCTGCAGGATCTGCGGTGCCCGTCGTCGGGACCCCGTCATCCACTCGAACAGCGCGCCGACGGCGAGGATCACGCCGACGTCGAGCTGACGCCTGTTGTCGAGGATCCAGCGCTCCTGGCGCGGATTGCCGAAGCCGACGAGCAGGATGTCCGGACGCGCCGCGTTGATCGCCGCGACAACGCGCGCCTCGTCCTGCCAGATCGAGAACCCATCGGTGGCGCCAACAACGCGGCGGCGCGGCATCGCGTCGACGAACGCGCTGGCGCGGGCGACCACCTCCGGCGTGCCGCCGAGGAGATAGACGGAGAGATCGCGGTCGACCTCGAAGAGCAGGCGGGGCACGAAATCGGTGCCGTTCGTGTTCTCGGCGAAGCCGCGGCCGGCAACGAGTCGCGCGGCGAGCGCGACGCCGACGCCGTCGTTGAGCAGCAGGATGCCGTCCGGGTCCGCTGCTGCCTGCGGGCGCAGCGCCTGGCAGGCGACGACGAAATTGTGGTTCACGAAGCCGATGGCGAGCGGCCGCGCGGGACGCCGGTCGAGAAAGCGGAGAAGGGCTCGCGTCGTTGTGTCCCGCACAGGGACGCCGCCGAGGCTCACAATGCGCGCCATGGGCTCTTTCGTAGGGTCGGCGCTCAGCTCCCCTGGTCGGCCAGGAACTGCTCGACGGCGGCTCGATCGGGGATCGAGGGGATCGCACCGCGCTTCGTCGTCGTCAACGCGCCGGTCGCATTGGCGAAGCGGACCACGCGGCCGAGCATCGCATGATCGTGGGCCGAGATTTCCGGATGATAGACGAGACCGACGAGCAGGCCGGCCATGAAGGCGTCGCCGGCGCCGGTTGTGTCGATCGCGGCGACCTTGAAGCCCGGCTCCTCGCCTTGGCTCTCGGGATCGAGCCAGCAGGCGCCGCGCGTGCCACGCGTGATCGCCATCAGCTCCAGGGCCGGATGCCAGAGCGCCCGGGCGCCTTCGATCAGGTCGCAGCCGTCGCCCTGCAGGAAGTGCACCTCGTCCTCGCTGATCTTGACGATGTTGGCCTTGGAGAGACCGAGCCGCATGCCCGCGCGGGCCGCCTCGGCATCCGGCCAGAGCGACAGGCGAAGGTTGGGATCAAAACTGGCGCGGACGCCGTGCGCGTGCGCGACGTCGATCGCGTGCAGCGTGGCGGCGCGCGCCGGTCCGCCGATCAGGCTGATCGAGCCGAAATGCAGGATGCGGGCGTGGCGGATCACCGCCTCGTCGACGTCCTCCGGCGCGTACATTGCGTGGGCGGCGGGGTTGCCGTAGAAGACGAACTCGCGGTCGCCGTCGGCGCGCAGCGACACCGCGGCGATCGCGGTCGGCGCCGCCTTAGTGAAGCGCAGGCCCGGCAGGGCGACGCCGGCCGCGGCGAGCGTGTCGGCAAGGAAATGGCCGAAGCCGTCGTCGCCGACGGCGCCGAGGAAGCCCGCGGACACGCCGAGGCGCGCCACGCCGGCGGCGACATTGGCGGGCGCGCCGCCCGCCGCCTTGACGAAGGTCTCGGCGGCCGCGAGCCCGACGCCGGTGACTGTCGGCACGAGGTCGATCAGCGCTTCGCCGAGGCAGACGATGTCGGCCATGCTCAATCCACCTGCGCTTTTGCTTTGCCTACCAGCCAGGATAGCCGCCGACGTTGTCGCGCGTCACGAGCTTCGGCGGGATGAGATCGGTGGTCTGGTCGGGGCGCTTGCCGTTCATGATCTCGACACCGAGGTCGATGGCTTGCTTGCCGATCGTGCGGGGGCTCTGCGAGGAGGACGCGTAGATCTGCGTCTTGCCCTTCAGCGCTGGCACGATGTCGGGCGCGCCGTCGACCGACGTGATGACGATGCCGTCGCGCTTCAGCTGGCGCGCGGCGAGGTCGGCGCCGATCGCCTGCGGGTCGTTGATCGCGAACACTCCCTTGATGTCGTCGAAGCGAGTCAGATAGCCCTGCATCACATTGAGGCCGCCCTCGCGCGAGCCCTTGCCGTCCTGGTCGCTCGACAAGAGCTTGATGTCGGGGAAGTGCTTCAGCACCCCCTCGCAGCCCTTGACGCGGTCGGTCACGGCGGTGACCTGCGGGCCGTTCTGGATGATGACGTTGCCCTTGCCGCCGATCTTGTCGGCCATGAACTTGCAGGCGAGCTTGCCGGCCTCGACGTTGTCGGTCTCCACCGTGGCGTCGACCTTGCTCGCGCCGGCGTCGACGGCGATGACGGTGATGCCTTCCTTCTGCGCCCGCTTCACCGCCGGCCCGATCGCGTTGGGATCGGTGGCGTTCACCAGGATCAGGTCGACCCCGTAGGCGATGAAATTGTCGAACTCGATCGACTGGCGGTTGAGATCGTAGTCGGCCGAGGTCGTCAGCACCTTGACGTTCGGGTTGATCTTGCGCGCCTCCTCTTCCGCGCCCCTGGCGAGCGCGATGAAATAGGGATTGCCGAGCGAGCCGACGGTGATGCCGACCGCTTTCAGCTCGCGGGCCGCGGCCGGGTTCGCGGCGAAGGCGGTGGCGGCGAGCGCAGCCGCGAGGGCGGCGCGCCTCACGTGCGCACCCCGCCGCCGGAGCGGAGCCGGTCGAGCGCGACGGCCCCGATGATGACGAGCCCCTTGATGATGAACTGCCAGATGTCGGAGACACCGAGCAGGATCAGCCCGTTGGTGAGCGCGGCGATGATCAGCGCGCCGATCAGCGTGCCCCAGATCGAGCCGATGCCCCCGACGAACGAGGTGCCACCCAAGATAACAGCCGCGATCGCGTCGAGCTCGTAGGAGATGCCGAGCTGCAGCCCGTTGGCCGCGTAGAGCCGCGCCGAGGTCATCACGCCGCCGAGGCCGGCGAGCAGGCCTGACATCGCGTAGGCGAACAGCAGGATGCCGGCGACCTTGATGCCGGAGAGCCGCGCCGCCGCCGGATTGCCGCCGACGGCGTAGACGCGCATGCCGAGCACTGTGCGCCGCAGGATCACCCACGAGGCGACGATCACCAGCAGCGCGATGATGACGAGCCACGGCACGCCGAACAACGTGCCGTCGCCGATCGCGGCATATTGCAGGTTCTCGTTGAAGACCGTCCCGTCGTTGCCGAGCAGGCGGGCAAGGCCGCGCACTGCGGTCAGCGTGCCGAGCGTCACGATGAACGGCGGCAGCTTGCCGTAGGCGACGAGGCCGCCGTTGATGAGCCCGAACAGCAGACCCGTGCCGAGCGCGGCGGGGATCGCCAGCGGCCAGGCCGCGGTGAGCGACACTTCGAGTCCGGCAACCGCCGCGATGGCGAGCATCGAGCCGACCGAGAGGTCGATGCCGCCGGTCAGGATGACGAAGGTCATGCCCGCGGCGAGCACCGTGTTGACGGAAGCCTGTTGCGCCACGATCGACAGGTTGCGCGCGGTGAGGAAGTGACCGCCGCTGAGATAGTGGAAGGCGAGGCACATCAGGATCAGCACCGGCAGCATGCCGATGGTCTGCAAGAGCGAGCGCAGCCGCACCTGTCGCGTCGAGAGGCCGGTGCCGCCGGTCGGGCGCGCCGCGGCCTGGAGTCCCGTGTCCGCCATGCTCGCTTCCCTCCCTACGCCGCGACGCCGGCCGCGAACGACATGATGTTTTCTTGCGTGATCGCGCGGCCCGACTTGCCGCCGACCTCGCCTTCGATGCGCCCCTCGCGCATCACCAGCACGCGGTCGCAGGTGCCGATGATCTCGGCCATCTCGGAGGAGATGACGATGATGGCGATGCCGCGCTTCGCGAGCTCGTCGATGATGCGGTAGATCTCGGCCTTCGCGCCGATGTCGACGCCGCGCGTCGGCTCGTCGAGGATCAGCACCTTCGGTCCGATCTCCAACCATCGCGACAGCAGTACCTTCTGCTGGTTGCCGCCCGACAGCGAGCCGACCTGCACGATCGGGCTCGCGGCGCGCACGCGCATCGCGTCGAAGGCGGCGAGCGCACGCTGCAGGGCGCGCTTCAGATCGAGGAAGCCGGAGCGCGCGTCGCGCCCGATGACGCCGATGTTGATGTTCTCGCCGCAGCTCATGTCGAGGAAGAGCCCGAGACGCTTACGGTCCTCGGTGAGATAGGCGATGCCGGCGTCGAGGCCCTGCAGTGGCGAGCGGACGTCGATCGGCTGGCCGTCGAGCTTGACCGCGCCGCCCTTGCGCGGGTCGGCGCCGTAGATGAGCCGCGCCAGCTCGGTGCGGCCGGCACCGACGAGGCCGGCGATGCCGAGCACCTCGCCCTTGTGAACCGTGAACGAGCACGGCTTTACTCGCCGGCCGCCGTCGGTGACATCGGCGACCTCGAGCGCGACGTCGCCGTGGACGGCGTTCGCGTCATGCTTCTTCTGGTAGAAGCTCGAGAGGTCGCGCCCGACCATCATCTTGACCAGCGCCTCGGCGTTGATCTCGCCCTTCTCGAGCGTCCCGACATAGCCGCCGTCGCGCAGCACCGCGACGCGGTCGGAGAGCTCATAGATCTCCGCCATGCGATGGCTGATGTAGATGATCGCGACGCCGTCGGCGCGCAACTGGCGTACCAGCGCGAACAACCGGTCGGTCTCGCGGGACGACAGCGGTGTGGTCGGCTCGTCGAGCACGAGGAGACGGGCGTTGGCATGGAGCGCGCGAGCGATCTCGACAAGCTGCTGCTCGGCGATGGAGAGCGTGCCGACGACCGTCCCCGGCTCGAACGGCGCGCCGAGCCGCTCCAGTACGCTGCGGCAGCCGGCTGCCATCGCGACGCGATCGACCAGCCGGCCCTTCGTCGGCTCGTTGCCGAGGTAGATGTTCTCGGCGACCGTGAGGTTCGGCGCGAGCGACAGCTCCTGGTAGATGATCGCGATGCCGTGCGCCTTGGCGACGCGCGGGTCGGTCATCTCGACTTGCTGGCCGTCGATCAGGATCTGGCTGCCGGCGTCGGCGCGGTAGGCGCCGGAGAGCACCTTCATCAGCGTCGACTTGCCGGCGCCGTTCTCGCCCATCAGCGACAGGACCTCGCCGCCCCAGGCCTTGAGCGAGACGTCGTTGAGCGCCTTCACGCCGGGAAACGTTTTCGAGACGCTGCGCATCTCGAGCAGCGGCGTCCCGCGGGCCTCGCTTGGCGTGGCTGGAGCGGGGGTCATGCTGCGGCTCCGGCGAGGCTTCTGAGATCGGGCGAGAAGACGAGGTGCAGCGGCAGGATCGCGGCGCCGAGCGCGGCGGCGTTGCGGCCGATCCGTCCGACCAGCAGCCGCGGCGGCTGGCGCGCCTCGGCGGCGGCGAGGCCGGCGATCTCGCCGAGGCGCACGACCAGCCGGTCGAGTGCTGCCTCGCCGACGTCGCCGTCGACGATGATCGCGTCGCAATCGAGGATGGCGCCGATCGAGAGGACCGGCTCGGCGAGCGCCTGCGCCGCGTCCTCGATCCAGGCAGCGAGCACGTCGGGGTGGCGGGCGATTGCGGCGTCGAGCTCGGTGGTGGTTGTGGCGGACGTGCCGGCGGCGGCAAGCCGATGGCGCAACGCGCCGAGCGACGCCCGCGCGAGCAGCGTCTCGAAGCCGACGGCCTTGTCGCCGCCGAGCTCGGCGCAGGTCGAGATCGGCATCAGGCCGAGGTCGCCGGCGTTGCCGGCCGCGCCGCGGCGTATGGCGCCCCCGAGCACGACGCCACCGCCCAGCGCCGGGCCGATCGTCAGCGTCACGAAGTCGTCGAGGTCGCGGCCGTGGCCGCGGAACAGCTCGGCGACGGCGGCCGCCGTGCCGTCGTTCTCGGTCAGCAGCGGCGCGTCGAGCTTCGCCTGCACGGCGGCGGCGAGATCGTAGCCGCGCCACGCCTCGTCCGGCGGCTGCGCCAGCTCGGTGCGCCAGCTCGCGAGGTCGAACGGGGTCGCGAGCCCGATGCCAGCGAGCTTGCCGGACAAGCGTGCGCCGTGAGCGCGCAGCTGGGCAACGAGCGCGACGATCTCTTCGCAGGCCGCGTCGGGTGAGGGCAGCGGACGGTGGCGCTCGACGATGTGCAGCGCCTCGCCGCCGAAATCGACGAGCAGCCCGATCAGCGAATCACGGCCGAAGCCGATCCCGATCGCCCACACGCCATCCGGCGCAAGCGCCAGCAGCGTCGACGGCTGGCCGCGCCGCCCGACGCGCTGGCCCGTCACCTGCACGAAACCGGAGTCGAGGAGGTCGCCGACGATCAGTCCGACGGCGTTCTGCGTGAGGCCCGTGGCACGCGACAGCTCGGCCTTCGAGGCGGTGCCGAGGCGACGCAGCCTGTCGAGCACGAGCCGGGCGTTGTAGCGGCGAACCGCTGCGGAGTTCGTGCCGCGACCGCCCGACTTTCCGGGCGCTGCCGACGCAAAGTCGATCAGCTGCTTCACGAATTCCTCCGCCTCGCCGTTCTGGATGACGACTGAGGAGAGCGAGCAAATCAGATGACGCGCGGCACCGCAATTTGTCCTCCTCTATGATTTAAGGCAGATGCCGCGCGCAATGCTGCGATGCAGCATAAGGGCTGGCGTCATGCCCGAGGCGGGCTCATCTTGCAAGCGGAGGACGACAAGGCGGGCATCGAGCAGAAAGGCTTGATCCCATGTCCATTCGTTTTGACATCACAGGGCGCGTCGCGCGTTTCGTCGGCCGCCAAAAGGCCCGTGCGCAGCTTCGTCGCGAGTTGGCCGACACGAGCGACCGCGCCCTGGCCGAGCTAAGCCTCGCGCGCGGCGACATCGAAGACGTCGTTGCTGGAAGCTACCGCCGCGCGGCCTGACCGGCCGTCCACCCCGCGCCTTCGGCGGGATTGGCGGCGCGCGCCGGGGGCGCCGCAAAGGCGCGCTCGTAGAGCAGCAGCGCCGCGCCGGTGGCGGCTGCGTCCGTCCCGCTCGTTCCGCGCAGCAGCTTGGGCGGATACCGCGACTCCGGCGCCGCGGCCGCGAGGTCTTTCTCGAGTCGCGCGAGCAGCGCGTCCATCACCGGCTCCGGCAGCCGGCCGGACAGCACGATCGCCTGCAGGTCGAGCAGCGTCGCGATCGCATAGAGCGGCCGCGTCAGCGCCGCCGCGCAATCGCCCACCCAGCTCTCGATGAGATCGGGTCGCGCCGCGATCGCCGCCGCGTCGAGCGCGAGCCCTTCGGCCGCGAGGTGGCGCGCCAGCGAATGGTACGAGGCGCGGTTCAGCAGGATGTCGGGCAGGCCGGCTGGCGGCTTGGGCGCGCCAGCGAGGCGCGACGGTGCCACCGGCATCAGGCCGAAATCGCCCGCGTTCTCCTGGCGGCCGAGCCGGACCGCGCCGTCGAGCACGAGGCCGCCGCCCAGCGCGGTGCCGACATGGATCAAAGCGAAATCGTCGAGCTCGCGACCGATGCCGACATAGCGCTCGGCGGCGGCGATCGCGCTGCCGTCGTTGACGAGCATGATCGGCGCTTCGAGCGCGGCGGCCAGCTCGGTCGGCAGCTCGCAGCGGCCCCAGGCCTCCGCCACCTCTTCTGGAATGCCCAGCTCGCGGCGCCAGCTGTCGAGATTGCTCGGCACCGCGATGCCGATCCCGATCAGCCGCGCGCGCTGCGCGGCAGGCAGGCTCGAGCGGAAGGCACAGACATGCTCGGCGATGAGCGCGACGGCGGCCTCAGGCCGCGGCAGTGGCATCTCGCGCGTGCGCGAGGCCAGCACCTTGCCCGCGAAATCGACGAGCACCGCCTGCAGCCGGCTGCGGCCGATGAGGATGCCGATCGCATGCGCGCCAGACGCGTCGAGGCAGAGCGGCGTCGCGGGCTGACCGCGGAAGCCGGTGCGCTTGGCCGTGGTGGTGACCAGGCCGCGTTCTTGAAGGGCGGCAGCGATCAGTCCGACCGCATTGGTCGAGAGGCCCAGCGCCTCGGCGATCTCGCTCTTGCAGGCGGTTCCGCGACGACGGAGCTCGGCCAGCACGCCGCGCTCGTTGAGGTCACGCACGAGGCGCGCGTTGCCGCGGGCGCCCAGCTCGGCGTCGGTCTCTCGCATAGCTCGGACGGGGCCGCTCATGGGGATCCGAGCCATGACCTGTCTTGCGTCGGCGTGCAAGAGGCGGTGAGACGCCTTGTTCGCCGCCCGCCGACCGGGCAAAGCGATGTCCTATGTACGAAGGGCTCGATCTCGTCGTCGCCTGCGCGCGCAGCATCGCCGCCGCCAGGACGATCATCGCCATCGCCGGACCGCCCGGCGCCGGCAAGTCGACCTTTGCGGCGGCGCTCGCGCAGGCGCTCAACGAGTCCGAGGCGGGCACCGCGTCCATCGTGCCGATGGACGGCTTCCATCTCGACGATGGCGTGCTGCGCCGCCAAGGCACGCTCGATCGCAAGGGCGCGCCGTTCACGTTCGATCTCGGCGGTTTCATCAGCCTGCTTCGGCGCCTGCGCGACAATGCGGAGCCGGGCATCGCCGTGCCCGTTTTCGATCGGTCGCTCGAGATCTCACGGGCCGGCGCCGCCATCGTCGCACCGTCGACGCGGATCCTGATCGTCGAGGGCAATTACCTCCTCCTCGACGATCCCGACTGGGCGCACTTGCGGCCGTTCTTCGATCTCACGCTGATGCTGCAGGAGGATCGGCGCGCGCTGGACGAGCGTCTGATCGGCCGCTGGCTGGCGCACGGGTTCGATCCGGAGGCGGCGCGGGCGAAGGTCGCGCACAACGACCTCCCGAACGTCGATCTCGTGCTCACCCAGAGCGTCGCGGCCGACATCGCGTTGCAGCGCGGCCGGGCGACATTCGTCCACGAGCGCTTTCGCGAACTGGTGACGACCTCGGCCCGATAAGGAGCCGCGTCAGGCGGCGAGGAAGCCCAGCATCGCGGTGCGGAACGCGTCCGGCGCCTCGAGGTGCGGCACGTGACCGACATCGGGGATTGTGACCAGCCGGCCATCGCGCAGGTCCTTGACTGCGCCCGGCGCGGCTTGCGGGATCGACGGCATGCTGGCGATCTTGTCGGGCGAACCGTAGTTGCGCAGCGGCGCGGAGGCATCCTTCTCGCCGACGATCATCAGCGTCTGCGCGCGGATGTCGTCGTACTCGTCGCGCACTGGCTCGCGATAGATCATCTGGTAGACGAGCGCGGAAGCCTTGCAGAAGCGGTCGTACTCGCCGCTCAGCGCGACGCGCATGCGCCACTCGACGAAGGGCTCAAGCTTCGCCGGCGGCAGCGCCGGCATCAGGTTGCGCAGGAACGCGCGGTAGCTCTGCGCCGTCGTGCGGTGCTCGGCCGCGATGAGCGTCTCGTTTGTCTGCGGCGGGATGAAGCGGCGATAATCGACGAGGCCTATCGGGTCCTCGAGGATCAGCTTGTCGACGCTGGCCGGGAAGGCGGCGGCGATGCGCACGGCGAGCATGCCGCCGGTCGAGTGGCCGATGAAGCTCGCCTGGCGGATCTGCAGGCCGCCGAGGAGGTCGAGCGTATGGCGCGCCATCATGTCGAACGAATAAGGCGTGTCGGGCTTGGCCGATTTGTTGAAGCCGATCTGGTCGGGCACGACGACGCGGAAGCCGGCGCCGGCGAGGTCGGCGATCGGGCCGGCCCAATAGGACGAGTCGAAGTTCTTGCCGTGCAGCAGCACGACGGTTTTGTTGCGCGGCTTTGCGGTCGGCGCGATGTCCATGTAGGCCATGCGCAGCGTGTCGCCGCCGACGGCGCACGGCCTGAGGCTGACGCGCGCCGGGTAGGGCCAACTCTCCAACCCGATGCCGAGCGGCACGTCGTAATGATCCGGCATCGCCTGCAGCAGCGGCGCGGCGTGCGCGGGACCAGCCGTCGCGGCACGCGGGACCGCCACCGCCGCAGCGACGAGCGGCGCGGCGGCGAGGGCCTGGCGCCGCGAGATCAGCGGCAACATGGGAGACCGCGCATGTTGGACAACCTTACCGGCTCGAAGGGGATGGCGATATCAGACGGCATTCTATCCCGGCTGCCGCCTAATATCGCGCCGCACAGCCGGACGAGACGCAAAAATTCGTGAACCTGGAGCCATTCAAAGCATGACGCGGGCCAACGACCTCGAGACCATGACCGGCCGCCTCGCCGAGGTGCGCGAGCGGATCGCCCGCGCCGCGCGCGACTGCGATCGCGACCCCGCCGACGTGACCCTCGTCTGCGTGTCGAAAACGTTCGAGGCCGACGCGATCCTGCCGGTGCTCGAAGCCGGCGAGCGCGTCTTCGGCGAGAACCGCGTGCAGGAGGCGCAGGGCAAGTGGCCGGCGCTGCGCGAGCGCTTCCCTGGCCTCGACCTGCACCTGATCGGGCCGCTGCAATCGAACAAGGCGGAGGACGCCGTCGCGCTGTTCGATACGATCGAGACGGTCGACCGGCCGAAAATCGCCGCCGCCCTTGCCAAGGCGATCGAGAAATCGGGGCGCCACCCGCAGCTCTACGTCCAGGTCAACACCGGCGCCGAGCCGCAGAAGGCCGGCATCTTGCCGGAGGAGGCCGATGCCTTCGTCGCCACCTGCCGCGACACGCACGGGCTGACGATTTCCGGGCTCATGTGCATCCCGCCGATCGACGATCAGGCCTCGCCGCACTTCGCGCTGCTCGCCAAGATCGCGGCGCGCAACGGGATCGCGCATCTCTCGATGGGGATGAGTGCCGATTTCGAGCTCGGCATCCAGCTCGGCGCGACCCATGTGCGGGTCGGCAGCGCGATCTTCGGCGCCCGATAAGAGGCGCCGAAGAGCGGCTTAGCCTTCGTGCTTGGCGGCGTGCGTCACGCCCTTGGCGACGCCGATCGTCGGCTGCTCATGGCCGAGCACGATGACCTTGGTGCCCTCGGTGACGCGCGAGTAGAGGTCGATCGCGTCCTGGTTGATCAGGCGGATGCAGCCGGACGAGGCGTTGGTGCCGATCGAGTGCGGCTCGAGCGTGCCGTGGATGCGGAAGTACGTGTCCTTGTTGCCCTGCCATAGATACATCGCCCGGGCGCCGAGCGGATTGCGATAACCGCCGGGGACGCCGATGCCGCTCTGCAGCTTGTCGAGCTGCGGCTTGAGCTCGGGATGACGGTCGATCATCTCCTTCGGCGGATACCAGTCCGGCCATTCCTGCTTGGTCTTGATGTAGGCCTCGCCGGACCAGATGAAGCCCGCCTTGCCGACGGCCACGCCGTAGCGCATCGCGCGGCCGTTCGGCTCGACGTAATAGAGGTAGTGTGCGTGCGGATCGACCACGATCGTGCCGGGCTTCTCGACCGACGCGTAATCGACCTCGGTGCGCTCGAAACCCTTGCGGACGAGCGCCTTCGAGACGCCGGGCACCTCGAACTTGTCGCCGGCGATCGGCTGGTAGAGCGCGGCGAACCTGGGATCGAGCGCGGCAACCTTCACCGGCTTCGCCTGCGCGGCGGCCGGCGGCGGCGGCGCGTTCAGCGCGAGCTGCGGCGAATCGGGCCCGCAACCGGCGAGCGCCAGAGCGAGAGCCGCGAAGGCGACGGTGCCGGCGAGCCGGCGGTGAATTGGGGAGGAGGAGGGCGCGTCGGTCATGATGCGCCTACACTACTGTGACTTGCCGGCCGATGCTGTAGTTAGCGTGCAACGGATGTAGTTGATTGCGGCCGCGCGGGTGTTCCGAATGCGGCGGCTTTATGGCTACTTCTGCACCAGGTACTTGTTGGCGGCGGCGTAGACGGCCTGGCGGAAACCGCCCTCGATCGAGACCGCGAAATTGTAGTGCTTCTTCGAGAAGGGCACGGCGCTGAAGGGGTGGTTGGAGCGCCAGCCGACCAGGATCGCGCCGATACGCGAGCGGCCGCGGTCGAACATCACGGCGCCGCCGGAGGCGCCGTCGCCGGTGTCGCAATCGAACGAGAACTCGCGCGTGCCTTCCTCGCCCTGCGAAAGCTGGTCGTGCAGCATGCAGTCCTGCATCGAGAGCGCCTTGGCACCACCCCAGTCGATATGGCCGCGGGCGACGAAGCTCACCGGCTCGTTCTCGTCGACGTTGCCGGCGAGGCCGTAGGGCCGGATGCCGCTGAGCGGATGCGACAGGCGGGCGACCGCCCAGTCGTGTGCGACGGCGACGTCGTAGGGGTGCACCGAGCCGGCGACGATCGAGGAGAGGTCGATCTGGACCTGCTGGTCGCGGCCGTCGACGGTGATCTTGAAGCTGCAGGACGACGACCGCGGCACGCCCGTCTCGTCATAGAAGACATGCGCGGCGGTAGTGATGACGTCGTCGGACAGGGTCAGCTGGCCCGCGCCATGCGCGTTGCCGCATTGGATGAGGCCCGAGGCCTGATGCTCGCGCGCAACGTCGTCGGCATCGAGATGATGCTCGGCCGCGAACACCTCGGGTAGCCGGCGCGCGTTCTCGCCGAACACGACGACGGGGGTGATTCGCAGCGCGGCCGAGGTCGCGGTGTCG
Organism: Beijerinckiaceae bacterium; assembly: GCA_965277735.1. Lineage (GTDB taxonomy): Bacteria > Pseudomonadota > Alphaproteobacteria > Rhizobiales > Beijerinckiaceae > RH-AL1. Next base: position 48,886 of record CBDIDO010000001.1, on the reverse strand, counting down.
GTGGTGGGGAGGGTCTGGAGGGGTCCGGCAAAGGCAGCTGCCGAGGAAAGACACACGTAAGCGATCGTCGTACCGACCCGAAACCGCATGTCCCCGCCTCTTGCTTGGCCCCTCGACGGAGCGGACTGTGCCGATCGGTTTGGCTCAAATCAAGGCAAGGAGACCGCTAAAGCTTTAACGAAGCTTTGACGTCTCTCGCAGGCCAGAGCCGGCGCGCCTTGCCGCGGGGCGAGAAAGCCGGCTAAGCAAGCCGCCCGTCGCACGAGTGCCGTTCGCGAAAAATGCCGATCCGCCAGCAATACGAGGCCCGCGTCCGGGCCGGCGGGCTCGAGCGCGACGTGGCGCAGGCGAAGATCGTCGCGCTGCTCGAGGCGCTCGGCGACGAGCTCGACGGCTACGCGCCGGCGCGCAAGTCGTCCGCGCTGGGCTGGCTCGTGCGCGCCAAGGCCGGAGCGGCGCCGAAGGGGCTCTATGTCTGGGGCGGCGTCGGGCGCGGCAAGTCGATGCTGATGGACATGTTCTTCGACCATGTCGCCGTCGCCAAGAAGCGGCGTGTGCACCTGCATGCCTTCATGGCCGAGGTGCATGCCGCGATCTACGCGCACCGCCAGGCGGTGAAACGCGGTACCGCGAAGGGCGAGGATCCGATCGAGCCGGTCGCGGAGGGCATCGCGCGCGAGGCGTATCTGCTCTGCTTCGACGAGTTCACCGTCACCGACATCGCCGATGCGATGATCATCGGCCGGCTGTTCAAGGTGCTGTTCTCGCGCGGCGTAGTGGTGGTCGCGACCTCCAACGTCGATCCGGACGATCTCTACAAGGACGGGCTCAACCGCGGGCTCTTCCTGGAGACGATCGAGCTGATCCAGACGCACATGGATGTGGTCAAGCTCGAGTCGCGCACCGACTATCGGATGGAGAAGCTCGCGGGCTCGAAGACTTTTCACGTCCCCGCCGACGCGGCGGCCGAGACCGCGCTCAACCAGACGTTCGAGACTCTGACCGGTCGGCCATCCGGCAAGCCGGGCGTTCTGAAGGTACACGGCCGCGAGCTCGCCGTTCCGCAGGCGCGCGGCAACGTCGCCCGCTTCGCCTTCGACGATCTCTGCGGCAAGCCGCTCGGCGCGCACGACTATCTGGCGATCGCCAAGCGTTTCCACAGCGTGATCATCGACGGCATTCCGAAGCTCGCGGCGGAGCAGCGCTACGAGGTGCAGCGCTTCGTCCGCCTAATCGATGCCTTCTATGAGGCGCGGGTGAAGCTGTTCGCCTCCGCCGAGGCGGAGCCGGCCGAGCTGTTCGCCGCCGTCGATTCCCGCGACGCCTTCGAATGCGAGCGCACCGTCTCGCGTCTCGTCGAGATGCGGTCGTCGGCCTACATCGGACTGCCGCATGGTGGCGCATCGCGCGACGGGACGGCCGGGATCGTCGACACCTGATGCACAGCTGTCAAAAAATCGCCTTAAGTATGAATTCTCCACGAACTAACGCGATGGCGTCCGCATTGCATCGACAGATTACGTTTGTCGATTACGAGTACCCCGATCATGAGATGGGCAGTGTTGAATGGCCTGGGCGCGACCGCATGGTTGGCCGGGCTGATGTACGCCAAAGGCATCGGCGCCCGCGCCGATCTGTTCGCCAGCAATGACCATCACCTTCTCATCGGCGCCGCGATCGGCATCACCGGACTCGCTCTCCTGGTGTGGGAGAACCTCCGCAGCGCAAGCTGACGGACGGGCCTTTTGATCGAGGTGGCGGTCGCCAAGCGGTTGCCCGGCTTCGATCTCGATGTCGCCTTCGATGATGTGTCCGGCGCGACGGCGCTGTTCGGCCGCTCCGGCTCCGGCAAGAGCCTCACGCTCGGGCTCATTGCCGGGCTGACGCGTCCCGACCGTGGGCGCATCGCGATCGATGACACGAGTCTCGTCGACACATCGCGCCGCCTCTTCGTGCCAGCGCACAAGCGCCGCGTCGGCCTCGTCTTCCAGGATTCGCATTTATTTCCGCATCTGTCGGTGCGGCGGAATCTACTGTTCGGCCGCTGGTTTGCGCCGCGCGCCGCGCGCGCCGTTTCATTCGACGCGGTGGTCGAGACGCTGGGCATCGGCGCGCTGCTGGAGAGGCGCCCCGGCGCGCTATCCGGTGGCGAACGGCAGCGCGTCGCGATCGGCCGCGCCCTGCTCGCCTCGCCGCGCCTGCTGCTGCTCGACGAGCCCTTTGCCGCGCTCGACCGTCAACGCAAGCTCGAGATCCTGCCGCTGATCGAGCGCGTGCGTGCGGAATTCTCGGTGCCGCTCGTCTATGTCTCGCATGCGCTGGAGGAGGTGGTGCGGATCGCAACGAAGGTCGTCGTCATCGACGCCGGCCGGGTGGTTGCGTCCGGCGCCCCTGAGGCCGTGCTCGGCGCCACGCGGCGCGCCGCCGACGATCCGCGCTTCGGCCGCGTCTCGATCCTCACCGCCAACCCCTGCGCCTACGATGCGGAGTTTGCCCTCACCGAGCTCGCGCATCCCGCCGGCACGCTGTGGCTGGCCGGGCGAGTCGGCGACGCCGGCAGCCCGGTCCGCGTCCTCGTGCGGGCGACCGACGTGTCGCTCGCCGCATCCGATCCCGGCCCGCTGACGATCCGCAGCGCGCTCGCGGGCCGCATCGCCGGCATTGTCCCCGACGGGCCGCTCGCGGCGGTGACGGTCGCGCTCGACGGCGGCGAGGCGTTGGTCGCGCTCGTCACGCGCCGCGCCCTGCACGATCTTGGCCTCACGGAGGGCACGCCCGTTCGCGCCCTGGTCAAGACCGTTGCCCTCGATGAGGGCGCGATCGGCGGGATCGGGGCGTGAGCGGCTAAGCGCGCGACCGGCGCAGCTGGTCGGCGCTGGCAACGAGGCGTTCGACGAGGGCCGTCGCGGCCCGATCGTGGCGCCGGGCGGCGATCGCGACGAACTCGACGCGGCCGAGCGGCGGCAGGCCGGCGCGCGCCGAAAGCGGGGCGAGCCCTTCCGGCAGCAGGCTGCGCGCGAACGGCATGACGCCGAGGCCGGCGAAGGCTGCCGCCTGCAGACCGAAGAGGCTGCCGCTCGTGCAGGAGACCAGCCAGCTGCGGCCGGCCTTCTCCAGCGCTTCGATGGCTTGCGTTCGGGTGACGCTCGGCGCGCCGAACACGACGAGCGGCACCGGCGCCGCGGCGTCGATCCCGATATCGGGGCGCGCCGCCCAGACCAGCTCGTCGGACCAGGCGATCTGGCCGCGCCGCTCGCCGCGCAGGCGCTTGGCGAACACGACATCGAGCGCGCCGCTGTCCAGCCGCTCGTAGAGTGGCCCGCTGATGTCGACGGTGAGCTCGAGATCGATGCCGCTATGGTCGGCGACGAAGTCGCGCAGCACCTGCGGCAAGCGCGAGGCGGCGAAATCCTCCGAGATGCCGACCCGCAGACGCCCGCGGATGTCGATATCCGAGAAATGGCGCTCGACGCGGCGATTGAGGTCGAGGATGCCGCGCGCGTAGTCGAGCAAGGCCTCGCCGTCGCTGGTCAGCGTCACGGAGTGCGTATCGCGGGCGAAGAGCGGCCGCTTGATCGCGTCCTCGAGCCGCTTGATCTGTTGGCTGATCGTCGATTGCCGCAGGCCGAGTTTTTCCGCCGCGGCGGTGAAGCTCGATGTCTCGGCGATGGTCGCGAAGGCCAGATAGAGGTCGGGATGCAGCATGCGCTTTCATCAAATATATTGATGACGGTTATCGCTGTCATCACGATCGTGCAAGGCACATCATCTCCTTGTCGAACAGAGGAGACTTTCGATGACGAAGAGCATCATGAAGAGCGCGATGGCCGCGGCGATCCTGGCGGCCGGCATCGGCACGGCCGCGGCCGGGTCACCGGACTTCCAGGCCTATTACGAGAACAGCCAGCGCCTCTCGTCGCCGCACGCCTACAATCATGTGCCTTGGCCGCATTTCGCCAAGGACGACCACACGCCGCACTGGGACGCCTTCGGCCGCGATCTCAACGGTCCCCCGTTCCGCGACTCGTGCGACGGCATGTACTACGGCACCGGCGATCATTCCTGCGGGACGATGACCGGCGGCCCGGTCGGTGGCCTCGAGAGCCGCAACTGAGCGCAAAGCCGGATCGCGCTTCGGCCCGGTCCGGCGCCGAGCTTCCCGATAGAGGGAGGCCAAACCTCACGCGACAGCCATCGAAACGGAACATCGACATGAACGAACTCCCCCGCCGCAGCCTGCTGGCCTTCGCAGGCATCATGGGCGCCGCCGCGACCGCGCACGCCGCCGGCTTCGGAAATCCGGACCGTCCGCCCGAGGGCGCGATCAATACCAAAGGCAATCCGCAGAGCCTGTCCGACCCGGGCCCCAAGAACCAGGCGCTCGCCGACCAATTCCCGAGCTTCGAGGACGCGCCAGCCACCGATGTCGGCGCCGGCGCGCTGTTCTGGGCCTCGTTCAACAACGCACCGAAGCGCATCCAGAACGGCGGCTGGGCACGCGAGATCACGCAGGAGGATTTCGCGATCTCGGACACGATCTCGGGCGTCAACATGCGGCTCGCCGCCGGCGGCATCCGCGAGATGCACTGGCACCAGCAGGCCGAGTGGGCGATCATGCTGACCGGCACATGCCGTATCACGACGCTCGACGCGCAAGGCCGCCCCAGCGTCGACGACGTTGCCGCCGGCGACCTCTGGTACTTCCCGCCCGGCCTGCCGCATTCGCTGCAGGGTCTCGGGCCCGACGGCGCCGAGTTCCTGCTCGCCTTCGACAACGGCAAGGCGTCCGAGTTCAACACGCTGATGCTGAGCGACTGGATCGCGCACACGCCGCCGGACGTGCTCGCGCTCAATTTCGGGGTCGACGGCAGCGCCTTCGCCAAGATTCCACTCGACAATCTCTGGATCTTCCAGGGCGCCGTGCCGGGTCCGCTCGGCGCCGATCGCGCGGCCTCCGGCCTCGTCGCCGGCACCGAGAAGGTGATCTTCAAACTGTCGGCGATGACGCCCAACAAGACGACGCGCGGCGGCAAGGTGCAGATCGCGGATTCGCTCAACTTCCCGATCTCGAAAACGGTCGCGGCGGCGCTCGTCACGGTGAAGCCGGGCGGCCTGCGCGAGCTGCACTGGCACCCCAATGCCGACGAGTGGCAGTACTACATCAAGGGCAAGGCGCGGATGACGGTGTTCAACACCGGGCCACGCGCCCACACCGCCGACTTCCGGCCCGGCGACATCGGCTACGTCAAGAAGAGCCTCGGCCATTACGTCCAGAACGTCGGCACGGACGACCTCCAGTTTCTGGAGATTTTCAAGACCGATCGCTACGAGGAGGTGTCGCTGTCCGACTGGCTGACGCACGTGCCGCCGAGCCTCGTGCAGCAGCACCTCAACATCGACCCTTCGGTGATCGCCAGGTTTCCGAAAGGCGCGCCGGACGTCGTGCCGGTCTGAACCTCAGCGCGCCGGGGACGCGGCCTCGGCGCGCGCGGACGCCAGCAGCGCGAGCCAGGCAAGGCGAGAACGCCGGCGGGAACGAGCAGCGCGTGCAGCCCGAGCGGTGGCACCGCCAGCGCGCCGCCGGCCGCGCCGCCGATGAAGGCGACGATGACGATGCCGAGCACCATCGCCTCGGCCAGCTTCGCGCGCGTCGGCGGCATCAGGCCGGCGGCGAAGGCATTGGAAAAGGCCTGCAGGTTGCCGGTCATGATCACCGAATTGTAGGTGCGCGTGCCGATGTTGCGGAAGCTCGCGTTCTGCATCGCCGTGCCGATAGTGATGAGCGAGACGAGCGCCGCATTGCCGAGCCCACGCCCGGCCAGCGCGAGGCCGACCAGGATCAGGACCTGCGTCGCCAGCGTGACGAGATACGGCCGTCCACCGATCCGGCGCCGTACGCCCTCGCGCCCCGCGACATGCGCGATGAGGACGCCGGTCACATAGGCGGTGAGCGGCGCTAGATAGCTGCTGACGGCGCCGTCGGTGGCGGCGTGAATGCCGAGCAGCACCATGTTGCCCGTCATCGCGCTGGCGAAGACGTGTCCGTGCCCGAGGTAGCTGAACCCATCAAGAAAGCCGGCGCTGGCGGACAGGATCGCAGCGATCAGGAGCCCGTCGGGCGCGAGCCGCGGGCGGGGGCGAACCATTGTCTCGGCAGGCTGTACGTTCATGCGGGGTTCCGACGGCGTAGGCCGCCAGACGCATCCGACTCGCGATCAAGGCAAGTGTTTGACCGACCTCGCTGCGCTGACCTAGGACTTCTTGTAGCCGCGCGCCTTGTCGAGGTTCTTGGCGTGATCCAGGCCCTTCGCGCTGGCGAGCTTGGCATCGTCCATCTCGGCGCCGTCGAGATTGGCGTCGGTGAAATCGGCCCCGGCCGCGTCGGCACCGGTCAGGACGGCGCGCGTCAGATCGGCGCCCTTGAAGTTGACGCCCTTCAGGTCGGCGTAGCTGAAGTCGGCATGCCCGAGGTTGGCATTGGAGAAGTCCGCGCCTTCGAGATTGGCGCTCGTCATCTCGGCATGCATCAGACCCATCGACTGGTTCTTCAGATGCGCCGACACGTCCGCGCCGGAAAACTTCGCGCCTTGCAGTTGCCCGCCGGTGAATCGGGCGAGAACGCGCGCGCCGGTCATGTTGGCGCCCTTGAAGATCGGGATCTCGCCGGTCTGCGCGGTCAGGCCCTGGGCGACGATCGGGCCGTCCAGGCTGGCATCGGTCAGGTTGGCGTTGGTGAAGTTGGCCCCGATGATGAACGCCAGGTCGAGGTTGGCCCCGCTGAGGTTGGCGCCCGTCAGGTTGGCGTGGCCGAGCATGGCCCCGTGCAGGTTAGCGCCGCTCAGGTTGGCGTTCGCCAGGTTCGCCCCGGTGAGGTCGAGGTTCATGAGCGACTTGTCGGCGAAATCGACGGGGTGATTCGGCTTGGCAGCCGCCAGCGCGGCCTTGACCTGATCGACCGTGACATTGGCCGGCGCCTCGGGATTGGCCCGCGTGACGGCGAGCGCTGGCGCAGCGAAAGCGAGAAGCGAGGCGAGTGCAAGGGTTGCGGCATTGCGCATGGACATTCCTCCCGAGGTTTAGAGGAAAAAATACCCGGTTCGATGCGGGAAAGTCGGTGACCCAGGTTACAGGCCGATGGCCCGTTCGGCTCAGGGAATGAGACCGCTCGCGCGATACGTGGCGACGATCTCCGCATAGACGCAGATGTCGTCGCGGCTGTGGGCGATCAACTGGGCGCCCGAGACCGCCGCGAAGATGGCACGGGCCCGCCGTCGGATGTCTTCGGGCTCGCCGGTCTCGTGCTTCGCCAGCACGCGCGCGATCCAGCGCTCGTTCATCTCCCCCCATTTGACGACCTCGGTGCGGACCTCGTCGGGGATCTCGTTGCGCTCGGCCGACAACATGCCGGCGAGGCAAAGTCGGTTGCCGTTGCGCAGCGTGGCGGCGAAGACATCGGTGTAGCGCGCCATGCACGTCTCTGGATCGAGCCCCTCGGTCAACAGCGCCTCGAGATAGTCGGCGTAGTGCGCGGTGTAACGATGGACCAGCGCGCTGCCGAGGTCGCCCTTGGTCGCGAAGTAATAGTGAATGCTGGCGCTCTTGATGCCGACGTCCTTCGCCAGCTCGCGGAAGCTGAGGCCGCTGTAGCCGAGGTCCTGCACGGTGAGCCGTGCCGCCTCCATGATCCGCTCCTTCGTGTCGGCGACCATCGTCCTCTCCACTTACCTGACGACAGATAGGCGTTGACAGCGCGGAAGGGAAGCTTTAGCGACTATTTGCCTACCTGACGTCAGGTAGATGAGTTTCTACCCTTCAGCATTGGAGCCATCATGACGACCAAGCTCGAGCTGTTCACCTCGCCGTCGGCCTTCCCCAACCCGCAGCGCCTGCGCCTCTTCATGCACGAGAGAGGCATCGCCGATCAGTTCGAAGAGCGCGTCTACGATATGACGCCGGTCGGCGAGCAGCGGCAGTGGCGGCATCTGAAGATGAACCCCTGGGGCGAGACGCCGACCCTCAAACTGGCGGACGGCAATACTCTCGCCGAGACCGCCGCCATCGTCCGCTATCTCGATCAGGCCGCCCCCGGGCGGAAGATCATGGGCGAGACCCCGATGGAGCAGGGACTCGACACGATGTGGGAGAACCGCATCTGGGTGCACATCCTCTACCGGATCGTCACGACGTTCCACGTCCTGCACAACGGGCTTGGGCCGAAGCTCGAGCTGACCACCAATCACGCTTGGGGCGAGCACTGCCGCAAGGAGGCGCTGGCGCATGCCGGCCTCGTCGACCGGCACCTGTCGGACGGGCGCGACTGGATGCTCGGCGGCGATGCGCCCACTTTCGCGGACATCACGATGGCGACCGCGATCGCCTTCTCGAAGTTCCCGGTCATCGCGACCCCGCTCGACGAGCGCTTCGAGCATGTGGACGCGTACTGGCGGCGCTGGCGGCAGCGGCCCAGCTTCATGGCTGCTTATGCCGACCGCAACAGCGGCGTGCCGGAGGTCGACAAGCCGGCGTGAGGGGGGCCTCAGCGCAGATCCGACTTGAGAGCGGGATACCTCTATCTCGACGGGGAAGATCGTTGGCTTTGGCTCTCACGCCGGCCAGCGGGCGCGCCGGCTATCCCTTGCGGAAGACCCAAAGGCGGCACAGCACGAAATTGATCGTCGTATAGGTCGCCATTGCCGCCACTTGTGCGGCGACGGCCTTGCCGTCCACCGGGGAAGACAAGGTGCGGCTCGCCGCAAGGACAAGCTGGCTGCCGGCGAAAGCCAGCGCGATCGTCACCCCGTAGCGCCAGACCGACGCGCTCGTCCGCTCGGCCTGAAACACGAAGACACGGTTGAGTACAAAACCAAGAAGAAGCCCGGCTGCGATGCCGCCGGCATTGGCGACGAAGGGATTCGCGCCGCAGCCCCAGGCCAGCAGGAAGATGATCGCGCCGCCGAACAGCGTGTTGGCGAGCCCCGCGAGGCCGAACCGCAGGACGTTCGCGCCCTCTTCGAGCAGGTCCGAGAGCGCGAGGGCTTCAGCCATGGGCATCAGGCATGGGCATCAGGCATGGGCGAGCGTGTAATATTGCGCGCCGATCGGGCACCACGACAGGCTCGGCTCCATCACGCGCAGCCGCGCCAGAGGCCCCGGAAAGAAGCCGGTGTAATGCGTCTCGATCCGGCGGAAGCCGGCCGCGCGCTGGCGCGCCTTCAGCGTGCGCGCGGAGAGCAGCACCGCATTCTCGTCGAACGGGCAGGTCGCGACGATGTAGCGGGTCACCGGGTTGATCGGGTTGTGCTCGAAGATGATTGCGATGCCGTTCGGCGCGAGCGATTGGTGCAGGCGGCCGAGCAAGCCGACATGCTGGTCCGCGTCCACGTGATGGAACACGCAGGACGTGAAGATGAGATCGAATGTCCGCGCGCCCAGCGCATCGAGGCTCTCGCCTTGCACGAAATCCGCGATCGCGCCGTGGCTGTGCCGCGCGATCTCCAGGCTGCGCGCCGACACGTCGAAGGCGGTCAGCGCGGCGCCGGGAAACGCATGGGCGAGATGCGGCAACGAGGCGCCGATGCCCGAGCCGAAATCGAGAACGGATTGGGGCTCGCGATAGCCGCGCGCGCTCCAGATCCGCCGCAGCTCGTCGATCTTGTAGCGGGCGAAATAGGCCGGATCCTCGCCGCTGATCTTGATGTTTTCGGTGTGGTCAGCGAGATATTTGTCGGCAAACTTGTCGAACTCGGCGTCAAGGTTTGCGACCATGGCGTTCGGCCTTCTTTTCCAACGCCATAGCGTAGATCATTACGATTAATCGACCCTTAATCGTCGGCGCCGTGACGGGGACGGGCGCCCCCTACTTCTGGCAGACCGGACAGAAGAACGTCGAGCGGCCGGATTGCACGATGCGCGTGACGACGCCGTTGCACCTGAGGTTCGGGCACGGGTCGTCGAGCCGGTCGTAGACGCGGAACGCGTGCTGGAAATAGCCGAGGCTGCCGTCGGTGAGGCGGTGGTCGCGCAGGCTCGAGCCGCCAGCCTCGACGGCCTCCAGTAGCACCTCCTTGATCACGCGTGCGAGTTTGTCCGCGCGTGCGGTCGGGCTGCCGTCGTGCTTCGCCAGCGTGCCGGCGATGCGGCGCGGCGACAGGCTCGCGCGGTGCAGCGCTTCGCAGACATAGATGTTGCCAAGCCCGGCGATCAGCGTCTGGTCGAGCAGCGCCGCCTTCAGCGGCGTCTTGCGGCCGGCGAACCGTGTGGCGAGCGCGGCGCCGTCAAGGCCTTCGTCCAGCGGCTCGAGGCCGAGATGCGCGAAGAAGGGATGGGTCGCGAGCTCGGCATCGGGCACAAGCAGCATGAAGCCGAAGCGGCGCGGGTCGTTGTAGACGATGCGCGCGCCGTTCGAGAGCGACAGCACCACGTGGTCGTGCGTCTTCAGCGCCGAGCGCGGATGGTGGAACGCGCCCGGCGTGACGAGCACATCCTCCGCCTCGATGCGGAACGAGCCCGACATGCCGAGATGCATGACGAGGATCGTGCCATCGTCGAGCCGGGCCTGCAGGTATTTGGCGCGACGCGACAACGCCTCGACGCGGCGGCCGGTGAGGCGCGACGCGAAGCGCGGCGGAAACGGAAAGCGGAGATCGGGGCGGCGCTGGTCGACCATCGCGATCGTCGCGCCGACAAGGGCGGGGGCGAGACCGCGTCGTACGGTCTCGACCTCGGGAAGCTCGGGCACGGGCTGACTCTAACGATTGATGTCAGCCCGATATGGCATCCGGCGCGGCCGGATGCAGCCCTACTTCACCATCAGCAGCTGGCCGCGCAGCTCGCCCTTGGGGTTCGCCTTGGTGTGCACGTTGAAATAGGTCATGCCCTCGGTCAGGTTCTTCGCCTGCTCGTCGGTCAGCGTGTAGTCGCCCTTGATGGGGCTCTCGACGGCGCCCTGAATCGGGATCTCGACGCCCGCCGCCTTGCCGGTCGGCGCCGGGGCGTGCAGATGCGCCATCGTCGCCGGGCCGGTGAGGCCGGCATAGGTCGCGGTGAAGGAGAGCTTCTTGGTCGCGGGATCGTAGGTCCCGGAGAGCTCGCCCTTGCCGTGCGCGTCGGCCGAGGGCGGCGGTATCTCGGCCGAGGGTGACAGGCTGGCGGAGATCTTCATCTCCTCGGCTTGGCTCGGGGCCGCTGAAGCGATGCCGAGGGCCAGCGCGCCGACGGCGGCAAGGGTTACGGTCTTGAAGGTCATGGGAATCGCTTTCGGGTCGTTAGAACCGGCGCGGGTGCACGCCGGCCTGCCAACCCTTGGCGAGGAGCTTCGTTCGATTTTGCGGTCTGTCCGAAAGCGGGGCTGCTTACGGTGTCGCCCCGAGCTTTGCGGCGGTTTCGGCGACCGTCTTGCCGAGGTAGCGTGCGCCGGCCTTCTCGCTGTCGCTGACCGCGCGCGAGCCGTCGCCGCCAGCGATCGTCGTGGCGCCGTAGGGTGCGCCGCCGGTGATCTCGTCGAGCCGCATCTGCTCGGCGAAGCCGTAGTTGAGCCCGGTGACGAGCATGCCGTGGTGCAGCAGGTTGGTGATCACGGAGAACAGGGTGGTCTCCTGGCCGCCGTGCTGGGTCGCGGTCGAGGTGAAGGCCGCGCCGACCTTGCCGACGAGGGCGCCCTTGGCCCAAAGGCCGCCGGTCTGGTCCCAGAACGCCGCCATCTGCGAGGTCATCCGGCCGAACCGCGTCGGCGTGCCGACGATGACCGCGTCGTAGTCCGCGAGCTCGGCCGGGGTGGCGACGGGCGCCTTTTGGTCGAGCTTGAAGTGGCCGGCCTTGGCGACGTCCTCGGGAACCGTCTCCGCCACGCGCTTGACGTCGACCTGCGCGCCGGCCTGGCGCGCGCCCTCGGCGACGGCCTCGGCCATCGTCTCGATGTGACCGTAGGTCGAATAATACAGGACGAGGATCTTGCTCACCGGATGTCCCTCCGCGTTTGGCGATAGCGACCGAGCCGGTCGCACCCCGACAAGATGGATGTGCTACAACGCAAGAGAACTGGCGATCTTCGCCAAGGCTCTCTGCAGAAACGCACATGATGGACTGGGACGACCTGCGCTTCGCCCTGGCGGTTTCGGAGACCGGCTCGCTTGCGGCGGCGGCGCGCCAGCTCGGGGTCAATCACACGACGGTGCTGCGGCGGGTGCACGGGCTCGAAGCCAAACTCGGCGTGCGGCTGTTCGAGCGACTGGCGACCGGCTACGCGCCGACGGTCGCGGGTACCGAGGCGCTCGAGGTCGCGGGGGCGTTGGGCGCGACCGTCGACACGCTGGAGCGTCGCCTCGCCGGGCGGGATCTGCGGCTCTCGGGGCCGCTGCGGGTCACGACGGTCGACACGCTCGTCATCACGATCCTGATGCCGCATCTCGCCGCGTTCCGGGCCGAGCATCCGGACGTGACGCTCGAGATCGTCGTGTCGAGCGCGATTGCGAACCTGACCAAGCGCGATGCCGATGTGGCGATCCGGGCGGCCGTCGCGGTCCCGGACACGCTCGTCGGCCGCCGCGTCTGCGACCTCCCCTTCGCCGTCTATGGCCTGGGCGCGAACGCGAGCCTGGCGCAGGGCCCCTGGATCGGCCTCGACGACTCGCTCGCCGAATCCGCCGTCGCCCAATGGCTGCGGGGACTGCCGCCCTCGGCCAGGATCGCGTGCCGCGTCGACTCGATGCTGGCCGCGCGCGAGGCGGTCCGCGCCGGTCTCGGCATCGCACTCATGCCGTGCCACCTCGGCGACACCACGCCGGGGCTGGTGCGGCTCGGGCCGCCTGTGCCCGAGGTGCGCCCCAGCCTGTGGCTGTTGACCCACGAGGACCTGCGCCGCACCGCCCGCGTGCGGGCCTTCCTCGATTTCATGGCCAGGCGGCTGCTGGCCGACCGCGACCTGCTGGAGGGTCGCCGCGCATAGCCATGGGCCGGGGCGCCCGCTATAGAGGCCACGGAGACCCGAGCATGACCCGTCCGACCCACGACGGTCCGTTCCAACCGGACGCCGACGACACCACGCATTTCGGCTACGAGGACGTCCTGCTCGGCGAGAAGCAGGGCCGCGTCGACGACGTGTTCCACAAGGTCGCCCGCCGCTACGACCTTATGAACGACCTGATGTCCGGCGGCCTGCACCGGCTGTGGAAGGACCGGCTCGTCGCCATGGTCAACCCGCCGAAGCGGCTGCCCTACGACCATCTCGATGTCGCTGGCGGGACGGGCGACGTCGCCTTCCGCATCGCCCGCGCCGGCGGTCCCGCGACGCGCGTCAGCGTGCTCGACATCAACGGCGACATGCTGCAGGTCGGCCGCGACCGCGCCGCCAAGATCAAGCTCACCGACCGTGTCGACTTCGTCGAGGCGAATGCCGAGGAGTTGCCCTTCGAGGCGTCGCGCTTCGACGGCTACACGGTCGCCTTCGGCATCCGCAACGTGCCGCGCATCGATGTCGCGCTGGGCGAGGCCTACCGCGTGCTGCGCCGGGGCGGCCATTTCCTGTGCCTGGAATTCTCGCCCGACGTGCTGCCGCTGCTCGACCGCGTCTACGAGACCTATTCGTTCAAGGTCATTCCGTGGATCGGCGAGAAGGTGACCGGCGACCGCGAGTCCTATCGCTATCTCGTCGAATCGATCCGCAAGTTCCCCCCCGCCGCCGCCTTCGAGGGGCAGCTGCGCGCCGCCGGCTTCCGGCAGACGCAGGTGGTGCCGCTGTCGGGCGGCATCGTCGCGATCCATTCGGGCTGGAAGCTGTGAGGCGGGAACGCGTGAGGAAGGCCCGGGCGTGATCCACCGCCTGGGGTCCTTCTTCCGGCTGGCGCGTGCGGGGTTCGTGCTGGCGCGCGCCGGCGTGTTCAACGACATCGACACGCTGCTGCTGCCGCCCGCGGCCAAGCTGCCGGTAGCGATGGCGCGGCTCATCGGTCGCAAGGGGGCCGGCCTCGACGCGCTGCCGGGGGCGATCTCGAAGCTCGGACCGTCCTACGTGAAGCTCGGCCAGTTCCTGGCGACGCGCCCGGATGTCGTCGGTCCAGCCGTGGTGACCGCGCTGGAGCGGCTGCAGGACCGGATGGACCCGTTCCCGCGGGAGGTCGCGATCAAGCAGATCGAAGAGGCCTTCGGCAAAAAGGCGGACGACCTGTTCGTCTCGATCGGCGAGCCCGTCGCCGCCGCCTCCATCGCGCAGGTGCACCGCGCCCGCGTGCGCGATGCGCTCGGTGAGCGCGACGTGGCGGTGAAGGTGCGCCGGCCCGGCGTCGAGCGGCTGCTCAAGCGCGACCTCGCCGACATGAAGGTCGCCGCCGCCTTCATCGAAAACCATTTCCCCGACAGCCAGCGGCTGCGCCCGTCGGGCGTTGTCGAGACTCTGGCGCGCTCGCTGAAGATGGAGACCGACTTCCGGCTCGAGGCGGCGGCGGCCTCCGAGTTCGCCGAGAACGTCGCCGGCGAGACCGACTTCCGCGTGCCGAAGATCGATTGGGACCGAACCGCCGCCGAGGTGCTGACGCTCGAGTGGATCGACGGCACCAAGCTCAACGACATCGCCGGCCTCGCGCAGCAGGGCTTCGTGCTGCCAAAGCTCGGCGCCATCGTCATCCAGAGCTTTTTGCGCCACTCGATGCGCGACGGCCTGTTCCACGCCGACATGCACCAGGGCAACCTCTTCGTCGATCGCCAGGGGCGGCTCGTCGCGGTTGATTTCGGCATCATGGGGCGGCTCGGCCTCAAGGAGCGGCGCTTCCTCGCCGAGATCCTCTACGGCTTCATCACGCGCAACTACCAGCGCGTTGCCGAGGTGCATTTCGAGGCTGGCTACGTGCCGCACATTCACCGCGTCGAGGATTTCGCGCAGGCGATCCGCGCCATCGGCGAGCCGATCCACTCGCGCACCGCCGACCAGATCTCGATGGCGCGGCTGCTGACGCTGCTGTTCGAGATCACCGGCCTTTTCGACATGAAGGCGCGCACCGAGCTGGTGCTGCTGCAAAAGACGATGGTCGTGGTGGAGGGCGTGGCACGCACGCTCGACCCACATCTCGACATGTGGACGACGGCCGAGCCGGTGGTGCGCGCCTGGATCGAGGAGAACCTCGGCCCGCTCGGCAAGCTGCACGACGCCGGCCAGGGCGCCCACCAGCTCTACAAGCTCGCCGGCGGCTTGCCGATGGCGCTGTCGCGTGCCGGCCGCACACTCGAGATGTTGGAGGACATGGCCGACAACGGCTTCGAGTTTTCCGAGAATGCGCTCAACCAGTTCGGCCAGATGCAGAAGGACGCGCAGAAGGTCGGGCATTACGCGCTGTGGGCGATCGTCGCCGTCGCGGCGTACTGGATCTTCTGGCGGCACTGAGGCGGCCGTTGAACGCCGATATGGCAATGTCGCTCAGGCGAGCGTAACCTCGCGGGATACCCTGAGCCGAAGAGGCAGCGATGTCGGTGCAGATCGACGACGAGCTCGAATACCCGATACGCGGGCTGGCTGAGCTGGGTCGGACGATGCCCGATCAGGTCGTTCGGGACGCGCTCTCGGACTACGCCAACCGTTTGGACGCGCGGCAGAGTTTCCATCGCGAGTCCGACGCGTCCTGGTAGGACTACCAGAGAGACGGGTTGCACCTCACCGGTGCTGAAGTCTCGGCGTGGCTCAAGGCCGTCGGCACGGACGAGGAGTCCGAGATGCCCGAGTGCCAGAGGTAGTCTTCGCGACAGGCGCGGCCCGCGGGCTCTCTCGCTGCCTTCGCTTCTTGAACCAGCGAGACAGGGACGCGGCGAAGCGCGCCGCTCAAACGATAGACGGGCGTTTCGCCATGCTCCGGACCAATCCGATGATCGGCCGGCCTGCAGCGCGACGCCCGGATCGGCGCGAGCTCGTCATTCCGTTCGGCAATTCGGGATACGTGGCGCTTTATCGGCACGATGCCGCTGTAGACACCGTCTTCGTCCTGGCGTTTCCACACCAGTGCGAAGCTGGATATTGACGAGACTCAAGTGCGAGCGCCTTTCGGCCTGCCAAATGCCGCCGCCTTAGGCTAAACCCCGCCCATGGCGCCACCCCTTCTCACTCTCCAGGACATCCACCTCACGCTCGGCGGGGGCGGCCGCCCCCTGCTCGAAGGCGCCGGCCTCTCGGTCGAGCGTGGCGAGCGGCTCTGCCTCGTCGGCCGCAACGGGTCGGGCAAGTCGACGCTGCTCAAGGTCGCCGCAGGCATGCTGGAGCCGGATTCGGGCGTCCGCTTCCTGCAGCCCGGCACCTCGGTGCGCTATCTCGCGCAGGAGCCCGATTTTTCAGGCTACGCGACCGCCCGCGCCTTTGCCGAGGGCGACCTCGGACCGCTCGACGATCCGTATCGCGTGACCGCGATGCTCGAAGGGCTCGGGCTCACCGGCGAGGAAGATCCGAAAACGCTGTCCGGCGGCGAGGCGCGCCGCGCGGCGATCGTCCGCGCGCTGGCGTCCGATCCCGACATCCTGCTGCTCGACGAGCCGACCAACCATCTCGACCTGCCGGCGATCGAATGGCTCGAGGCGGAGCTGAAATCGTCGCGCGCCGCGCTCGTCCTGATCAGCCATGACCGGCGCTTCCTGGCGAACCTCTCGCGCACCACCGTGTGGATCGACCGCGGAATCACCCGCACGCTCGGCAAGGGATTCGGCGAGTTCGAGGCGTGGCGCGACGCGCTCCTCGAGGAGGAGGAACTCCAGCAGCACAAGCTCGAGCGCAAGATCGCCGACGAGGAGCATTGGCTCCGCTACGGCGTCACCGCGCGGCGCAAGCGCAACGTCAAGCGCCTCGCCGGCCTGCAGGGGCTGCGCACGTCGCATCGCGAGCACCGCCGCGTCGAGGGCAACGTCAAGCTCGAAGCGAGCGAGGGCGCGGTCTCCGGCAAGCTCGTCGTCGAGGCGAAGAACGTCGAAAAGGCCTACGACGCGCGGCCGATCGTCAAGGGCTTCTCGACGCGCGTGCTGCGCGGCGACCGGCTCGGCCTGGTCGGCGCCAATGGCGCCGGCAAGACGACGCTGGTCTCGCTGCTGACCGGCGCGCTGGCGCCGGACTCGGGCAGCGTGCGGCTCGGCGCCAACCTCGAGATGGCGATGCTCGACCAGAAGCGCGCCTCGCTCGATGCCGCGACCACGCTGAAGGACGCGCTGACCGGCGGCGGCAGCGACTTCGTCGAGGTGTCCGGCACCCGCAAGCACGTCATGGGCTACATGAAGGACTTCCTGTTCGGCCCCGAGCAGGCGCGCACGCCGATCGGGCGCCTGTCGGGCGGCGAGCGCGGCCGGCTGATGCTGGCGCGGGCCCTGGCGCAGCCCTCGAACCTGCTGGTGCTCGACGAGCCGACCAACGATCTCGACCTCGAGACGCTCGACCTGATGCAGGAGCTGCTTGCCGATTACCCCGGCACGCTGCTGCTGGTGAGCCACGACCGCGACTTTTTGGATCGCGTCGCCACCAGCGTCGTCGTCGCCGAAGGGGACGGCGTCTGGCAGGAATATGCCGGCGGCTACACCGACATGGTCGCGCAGCGCGGCGGCGGCGTCACCGGCCGCGCGGCGGCAGCGCGCGAGGCCCGGGCGCCGAAGCCGGCTGGCGAGAAGCTCCGCGTGGCGGCTCGCGAGAAGATGTCGTTCAAGGAAAAGCACGCGCTCGAAACGCTGCCGAAGACAATCGCCACGCTGGACGCGCAGAAGTCCAAGTTGCGCGCCGTACTCGACGATCCGGCGTTCTACGCGCGCGATCCGGCGGGGTTCGCGAAGCAGTCCGAGGCCTTCGCCAAGGTCGAGGCCGACATCGCCGCTGCCGAGGACGCATGGCTCGCGCTCGAGACGCGCCGCGAGGAGATCGAGGGCTAGAGCATTTTCCCATCAGGTGGCGTCGTATCCTGCGGCAGCGAGGTAGGCTTGGCATTCGGCCGGCCCGAAGCGCTCGATTGCTTCCGCGATGGTCTTCCAGAGCGCCGTGATGGTTCGTGGTGCGGCGGCGCGCAGCAGGGCCTTCAGCTTCGCGAACGCCATCTCGATCGGGTTGAAGTCCGGCGAGTAGGCCGGCAGGTAGAGCAGCTTCGCCCTCGCCGCCTCGATCGCCTCGCGGACGCCGTCCACCTTGTGCGCCGGCAGGTTGTCCATCACCACGATGTCGCCGGGGCGCAGCTCCGGCACGAGCACCGTCGTCACGTAGGCGCGGAAGGCCGGCCCGTCCATCGCGCCGTCGATGAGCATCGGCGCCACGAGACCGCGGGTGGTGAGGCCGGCGGTGAAGGTCGTCGTCTTCCAATGGCCGTGCGGCACCGCGGCCCGGCAGCGCTCGCCTCTCGGCGCCCGTCCTCGCAGGCGCGCCATCTTGGTCGTCGCGCCCGTCTCGTCGATGAAGACGAGCGTGTCGGGATCGAGGTCGAGCTGGCCTTCGAACCAGGCCTCGCGCGCCGCCTTCACGTCGGCGCGCTGCTGCTCGGCGGCGTGCGCGGTCTTTTTTTATACGTGATGCCGCGCCGGTCGAAGAAGCGCCAGATCGTCGTGAGGCCGAAGCGCGCATCGCGCGCGTCGATCAGCTTCGTGCGCAGGTCCTCGAGCGTGACGTCGGGAGCGGCCGCGACCTCGGCGAGGATGAAGTCGGCATGCGCCTCGATGCGGTGCGACCGGCGATCGCCGCCCTGGCGCGCCGGCGCCAGGTTGCCGGACGCCTTGCGCCGGCACCAGCGGATCGCGGTCGTCGGGCTGACCGAGAAGCGGGCCGCCGCCTGGCGCCGCGAAAGGCCGCCATCGACGACGGCGACGACGCGTTCACGAAGATCGAGCGACAACGGCTGGCCCATGCGTGCCGGCCTCCTCGCGCCAGCACGAAGCTTGAATCAGGCCGCAGCCGATTCGGGAATCCCACCACGAGTCCCGCCGATCGGAAAGTGCTCTAGTGTTCGTCGCGGCATAAGCTCGATTCGACGTGCGTGGTGTCTCGGCTTAAGGCGGATAGGAAAGCGCCGACCTCCGGCCTAGGATCGCGCGCTTTCGGAGCGCACGCATGTCCAGCGGCACCTTCCTTCTCGCCCACCTCGTGATGATCGTGACCCTGCTCGTCGGGCTCTTCCTCGCCGAGCGGCGCGACCGGCGAACCTGGACCTCCTGGCATCGCGGCGTGCGCACGCGCCATCTCACGAGCGAGGAGATCCTGCGGCGTCTGCGCAAGTCGCGACGCTGAGCTTTCCGGGCGACGGCGCTATATCCTGGCGACAAGCGCAGACGTCGCGCGGCAAACAATTCGAGGAGAACGCTATGCCCGAGGACAAGCCGGGGCGCCGCGAGGCGTTGCAGACGTTGGGGGTCGGCCTTGCGGTCGCCGGGCTGGCGCTGACGTCCCGCTCCGCCGATGCGGCGCCTACGTCGCCGTCGCTGATCGAGCCCGGCGCGACGAGCCTGAAGACCCTGACCGAGCGGCTCGCCGCGGCGCCGCGCCGGCGCGACTTCAAGACCGTGCCGATGATCCTCGACGATCCCGCGCAATGGGACGATGCCGCGTTGCGCGAGCTGATGGCCTACAAGCACGGGCCGAAGCAGGTGTGGGACAATTCGGCGATCGACGGCGCCTGGCTCGGTGTCATGCGCAATTCGCTGAACACGCAGATCTGGTCGTTCAAGCACCCTGAATTCCTGGCCGCCTCGGCGACGCACGGAACGGCCAATCTCGCACTCTACGATCAGGCGACCTGGGACAAGTACCAACTGGCCAAGCTGGCCGGCGACAAGTTCAAGACGAACACGCTCATCGTCGAGAAGGCCGCCGGCTCGGCCGATCCGAAGAATTTTCAGGACCCGAAGGGCGTCTTCTCATCGGCGGATAACACGATCCCGTCGCTGATGCGGCGCGGCGTCGTGTTCCTGTCCTGCCACAACGCGATCTGGGAGCAGGCAAGCAAGCTCAACGAGCTCGGCCTCAACCCGGACAAGCTCGCCGTCGACGCGCTGGCGGCCGACCTCACCAACCATCTGATCCCCGGCGTCATCCTCATGCCGGGCGCGGTCGGCACGATCCCCGAGTTGCAGGAGGTCGGGTTCCATTACGCCAAATGAGCCCCGCCGCGTGAGACCCGCTCGCACGATACTCGCCGCGCTCGCGCTTCTCGCCGGCCTTGCGCCGGCGCTTGCGGCCACGCCGCAATGCCGCCCGACGGCCTATGACGAGAGCGTCTATCCGCCGTGGCAGAAGGGCGCCAACAACGACGCCGCAAAACGCGGGCTCGAGTTCACCGTGCCGCAGGCCGACGTCATGGCCGACTTCCACGGCGACCTCACAGATCCGAAGCTCGTGCTCTATGTCGGCGGCAATTATTTCTTCGCGATGGCGCCGCTGGTGAAGGCGTTCGAGGCGGAGAACCCGCAGTTCAAGGGCAGGCTGTTCTGGGAGACGATCCCGCCCGGCCTGCTTGCCGAGCAGCTCAAGGCCGGCGGCACGATCACCTCCGGCAACCTCACCTTCACTGCGAAGGGCGACGTCTATCTCGCCGGACTGAAGAAGGTGCGCGAGCTCGTTTCCGACGACACGCTCGTCGGGCCTCCCGTGTCCTACGTGACGAACACGCTGGCGATCATGATCCCGAAGAGCAATCCGGCGCACGTCACCGGTCTCGCCGACCTCGGCCGGCCGGGCTTGCGCCTCGTCATGCCGAACCCCGCCTTCGAGGGCATCGTGCGGCAGATCAAGGCCTCGCTCGAGAAGGCCGGCGGTCCGGCCCTCGCCAAGGCGGTCTATGAGACGAAGGTTGCCGATGGCTCGACGATCCTCACGCACATCCACCACCGCCAGTCGCCGCTGTTCCTGATGCAGGGCTGCGCCGATGCCGGCGTCACCTGGCAGTCGGAGGCCTTGTTCCAGGAGCAGGTCGGCCATCCCATCGCGCATATCGACATTCCGGCCGCGCAGAATGCCACGGGCATCTACGCCGCCGCGATGGTGAAGGGTGCCGCGCATCCCGGAGCTGCGAAAGCGTGGCTCGAATTCATCCGCTCGCCGAGCGCGATCAGGATTTTCGAAAGCTACGGCTTCAAACGGTTTGAGGGAGGCGCGGAGTGAGGCGCGCGCGAGCGGCTGGCTTTCTCCTGCTGATGCTCGCCGCAGCCGCCGGCTCCGCCCGCGCGGCCGACGTCTTGCGCGGCGCAGCGATCGCCAATCAATGCGCGAGCTGCCACGGCGTCGAAGGCCAGGGCGGAGCCGCCGCCGGCATTCCGCGTCTCGCCGGGCTCGATGCGGCCTATCTCGCGCGCCAGCTCCGGGCCTTCGCCACGCCCTCGCGACAGAACCCCATCATGTCGCCGATCGCGGGCAAGCTCGACGCGGATGCGCGGCGCGACATCGCTGCCTTCTACGCGAGCCTTCCGCCGCAAGCGGTGCACGCTCCGAAAACCGCCGCGCAAGCAACGGCGGGCGTCGTCCTCGCCGAGAGCGGCGACTGGAGCAAGAATATCCCACCCTGCGCCTCGTGCCACGGGCGCGATGGGCTCGGCGTCGGCGCCCCCTTCCCGGCGCTGGCGGCCCAGAACGCGCACTACATCGCGAATGCCATCGGCGCGTGGGCTAACGGCAGCCGCAGCGACGATCCGCAAGGCCTCATGGGTGGCATCGCGAAGCGGCTTTCGCCCGATCAGGTCGCGGCCGTCGCGGCCTATTACGCGGCACTCTCGCCTGCGTCCGCGAATCCGGTCCTGCAAACGTCGGCGCAATCCACCATCCCCGACGATGCCTTCGGCCAAATCGTGCGCGAGGGCGAGGCGATCTTCAACGACCCCAAGGCGCACGCAGCCGCCTTCGTCGGCAACAACCTGACCTGCGCGAACTGCCATCTCGCGTCCGGCAAGCGCGCGGACTCCGCTCCGATGGGCGCGGCCTACCTGCTCTACCCCGCCTATCGCGCCAAGACGCATCACGTCGATACGTTCGCCGAGCGCCTGCGGGGCTGCTTCCGCTATTCGATGAACGGCAAGGAGCCGCCGCTCGGCGACGAGGTGCTGGTGGCGCTGGAGAGCTACGCCTTCTTCCTTGCCAAGGGCTCGCCGGTCGGCACCGTGCTGCCGGGGCAGGGCTATCCGAAGCTGCCCGCGCCGGCGCAGGCCGCCGACTTTTCGCGCGGCGCGGCGATCTACGCCGGCAGATGCGCGCTCTGCCACGGGTCAGACGGCGCCGGGCAGAAAAGCGCCGCCGGTGCCACCGTCTTCCCGGCCCTGTGGGGCGCCGACTCGTTCAATTGGGGGGCCGGCATGGAGAGGCTTTCCAACGCGTCCGGCTTCATCAAGGCCAACATGCCGCTCGGCCAGGGTGGCAGCCTCACCGACCAGGAGGCCTGGGACGTCGCGCTGTTCATGGACAGCCACGAGCGGCCGCAGGATCCGCGCTTCACCGGCGATGTCGCGACGACGCGCCAGCAGTTCCACGACACGCCGAATTCAATGTACGGCCGGACGGTCGATGGCAAAGTGCTCGGCGCGCCACTGCCGGCGCGATGATCCTTTCGCGCGTCCGACCGTTGTCGCCTCATCTCCTCCTGATCGTTCGGATCCCATCATGCCTCATCCCGTCCTCGCCCCGCGCCATGTCGCAATCATCACGGGCGGTGCCTCCGGGCTCGGCCTCGCCGCCGCGAAGGCGTGCCTGAAGCTCGGCATGCGCGTCGCCATCGCCGACCTGCCGGGCGACCGGCTCGCCGCCGCCGAGCAGGAGCTCGGCAAGCTCGGCGTCGCGTTGGCGGTGCCGACCGACGTCGGCGACCGCGCCTCGGTCCAGCATCTCGAGCGCACGGTGGTCGACCAGCTCGGCTCGATCGACCTGCTGATGAACAACGCCGGCATTCAGCCGGGCAGCGACATTTTCGGGCCGGAGCAGAACTGGGCCGACATCATCGGCACCAATCTGATGGGCGTCGTGCATGGCACGCAGGTGATCGTGCCGCGGATGATCGCGCAGGGCACGCCGGCGCTGGTGGTCAACACCGGCTCGAAGCAGGGCATCACCACGCCGCCGGGCGACCCCGCCTACAATGTCGCCAAGGCGGGCGTGAAGGCCTTCACCGAGGCGCTGCAGCACCATCTGCGCAACCAGCAGGGCTGCAAGGTCTCTGCGCATCTCTTCATCCCCGGCTTCGTCTTCACCGGGCTCACCGCCAAGGGCCGCAGCGAAAAGCCGGACGCGGCGTGGACGGCGGAGCAGACGGTCGACTTTTTGATCGAGAGCCTGGAGCGCGGCGACTTCTACATCCTGTGTCCGGACAACGACGTGCCGCGCGCCAAGGACGAGCGGCGCATTCTGTGGGCCGCGGGCGACATCGTCGAAAACCGGCCGCCGCTGTCGCGCTGGCATCCCGACTACAAGGACGCGTTCGAAGCCTTCGCGACGAAGGCGAAGTGATGCGGGCGCTCGTCGTGCTCGCGCTCGTCGCGCTTCCCGTGACGGCGCACGCGGCGGAGTCGGCGCCAAGCTTCCCCGCCTTCGATGCCGAAGGCTATTGCCGCTCGCAGGCGCGCTACTCCTACGCCGCCACGCTCGGCGACTCGAGTTTCGACGGCGTGCTCGCCACCTGCCAGGCCCGCGAGGACGACGCCAAGGCGAGCGCCGCCGCCGTCTGGCCGCGCGTCGCGGCCAAGGCCGCCGCCGCGTGCATCGCGGTCGCCGACGGCAAGTACAGCTGGCTGGCGCGCTGCCTGGATCAGGCTGGACCCGCGCGCTAGGGCGCATCCTGCCCCGCAAAGCGGGAGAGGATGTGCGGCTACTCTGCGAGGAACGGCGCCACGAGCGCGACGACCTCGTCGGGAAACTCCTCGTGCACGGCGAGCTTTCCACGCGGCAGGCGCTCGAGCCGCACATAATCCAGCTCGCCCAGTGCCTCGATCTCGGCCAGCGACCGCCGCGGCGTCTCGGCGCCGTATATCACCAGGAGCGGCACCCCGGCGTTGCGCGCGAGGTCGAGGAAGGCGGCGCGGCTGTCGACGAGGTCGAGCGCGCCGGTGACGAAGCGCACCGACGCGTGCCGCGCGCCCGGTGCCTTGGTGACCGCGCGCTTCTCGAAATAGCGCTCGCCCGAGAGCCAGGCTGGATCGCTGTAGACGTGCTCGCGCGCCATGCGGTCGATCACCGGCTTCAAAACATTGAGCGCATAGAGCGGCGGCCCGAGCAGCGGATGGTCGAGAGCGGCGCGCACCCGTGCGAACCACGGCCGCTGGCCTTGCGCCATGGTCGGGAACGGCCCGCGCCAGGTCGGCGCGATCAGCACCAGCCGCTCGGCGAGGCCCGGCATGCGGCTGACCGCCTCCAGCGCATAGGGCGCGGCATGGCCGGCCGCGACGATGGCGCGGGCGCCGACCGCCTCCTCGCGCAGGACTCGATCGAGGAAGCCGCGCAGCACGGCGGGCGACCAGTCGGGCACCGCTTCGCGCCGTCGCCGAAGCCCGGCCAGTCGACCGTCATCGTCCGGAAGCGCGGTGCGAGACGCTCCATCAGGTGATGCATCTCGGCCCGAGTCGAGATGCTGCTCAACGCAGGCAGCAGCACGACCAGCGGGCCCGCGCCGCGCTCGTCGAGGCCGAGCGACACCTCGCCGTGGTCGACCGGAAAGCTGATCGCGCGCGTCGCCATCGCACTCGTGCTTGGGTTTTGGGAACGGGCTGGTGGGCCGGGCAGGACTCGAACCTGCAACCAGACCGTTATGAGCGGCCGGCTCTAACCATTGAGCTACCGGCCCGGCCGGACGGTGCGGTTCGCACCGCCCTTGGGCGGCGGCATTAAACCGGATTTGCTCCCGCTTGCAATCGGCCCGGTGCGCGATGCCCGATCGGCGTCAGGTCAGCGCTCGTCCGCCTTGGCGCTCGGCACGAGCGTGCCGCGCAGGCTCCAGGCTTTGCCAAGCACGGCCGGGTCGTCGCTCAGGGAGCTGATCAGGGCCGCCAACGCGACGAAGATCGCCGCCGTGCCGATCGCCACGGTCGAGCTCGCGGTCCTGCGCGTCGTCATTGGGTGAGCCTCAAGCCCTGGATGTTGGCGGCGATCTGCTGGAAGGCGCCGACCAGGCCTGCCGCGTCGCTCGCCTGGAAGTAGTTGGACGAGTTCGACGCGCAGGTCTGAAGCAGGCTGATGCCCTGCGCATCGATCGGGTCGCTGGAGATGGTGAAGCCCACCGTGTAGACCGTGATGCCGGCCGCCTTGGCGTTCTTGCAGGCCTCCCGCGTCACGTTGTCGAGCTGGCAGCGATAGCTGGTAGCCGTGGTGGCGACGAAATAGCCTGCATTGTTGCAGTCGCCGTAGGAGGCGATGCGGTTGTTCACGAAATAGCCGAATGCCTCGTAGGTCGAGCCCCACGGACTGTAGGGGTTCTGCGTCCAGGAATTGAACCCATCGGTCATCAGGATGAGGTACTTCCTGTTCGTCGCGGTGGCGCCCGTGGAGCTTGCGTAGGTTTTCGGGTTCTGCGAGCCGATCGTGCCGGGCGACGACACCGGGAACATCGCCGCCGTGGGCGAGATGGTGCGCCACGCCCACATCGTGCCGGCTGCGAGATCGGTGCTGCCGCCGGCCTGCATCGCGTTGATCGCCGTGGTCAGGACGGTGCGGTCGGTGGTCAGCGGGGTGAGCGCCGGCCCGCTACACAGGAAGTTCGGCCCGGTCGTCACGCCGGGGCCGGAGGTCGTCGAGACGACCTTGCCGCCGTTGTACTTGCAGACCATCGTCGCGCCGGCCGCCGGAAAATAGTTCGGCTGGTTGTCGCTGGCGAGCAGCGGCAGCTTGATCGTGTCGTTGGTCACCGAGAGCGGGTTGAGCAGGCACAGGTTCCCGATGTTCAGGTTCACCGTGCCGGTGTCCCAGAGGTAGGAATTGTAGAAAAGGTGGGTGTCGAGCAGGCCCGGCCCGGGCGTGCCGATCGCGCAGCTCGTCAGCACGACCTGCGTCACGGGGTTGAGGATGAAGCAATCGCCGGGCGTCGTGTCGCCGGGATCGTCCGGCGACAGGAAGGGCACGAACATCGTGTCCGGCGTCGCCGAATTCGCCGGCGTGTCGGTCGTCGTGTACGGCACCGGACGCTCCTCGACACAGCCGGCCCAAGCGTTCTGCAGCGCCGAGAACAGGTCAAACTTCGAGGTCGGGTAGAAGTTGGGTAGCAGCGGCAGGATCTGCTGTGGCCGGTGGAAGTTCTGCCAGTGGATCGAGGACTTGCCCGCTGTGTCCATGAACGCCGGGGTGGTCTTCGAGCCGACGTTGACGACGGCGGTGAAGGGTACGATCGAGATCGCCGCCTGCGGTTTCGTCGTGCCGGCAGGGTTCAGGGTGTCGACGAGCGACTGAGCCCCCTGCATCAGCGCGGCCATCTTCGTCGCACCGCCGGCCGACTCGCTCATCGAGCCGGAATTGTCGAGCGCCAGCGCCACCTCGATCGTGTTGCTGGTCGGCGGCTGCGCGCAGGAAAGGGCACCGACGGGGATCGTCGCGACATGGGTGATCGCGGTGATCGTCGTCGGTACGCTGATCTGCGTCGCCAGGCAGAGCTTGGTGTTGCCGGTCGTGAGCGTGAGCCCACCGGAATTGATCGTCGCGCCGGACATGAGACCGCCGAGATAGGTCTGCGTCGGCCCGGTCAGCGAGGTGACCGTGCTGGTGCCCGAGAACTCGTTGTGGGCGATCGCCAGTACGGTGGCGTCCGTCGCCTGCTGCAGCGCGGCGCGCTTCGACACGGCACGGCCGTAGTCGATGGCGGCGCCGACCATCAGGAGAGCTGGAAGGAAGGACAAGGCGAACGTCAGGGCGACCTGTCCTTCACGATTGGCCCGGAACCTCGTCCCGAGCGCCCAGACGCAATCCCAAAGCCCGCGCCGTAGCAGCCCACGCATGTTCACACTCCGCCTATCGTAGGGAGCGTGGCGAATGCGCGGTAAACGCCGTCTTGGCTTAGCCGTACCGGCGCGGGCATGACGTCGCGTCAGACTGGCCGGTTTCGGGCCCTATGGTTGATGATCGGTTCGTGCGGACGGCAGAATCCGCCCGCATTGACCCAGCGTCGCCGCTATTGCGGCTTGCGGCGGTGAAGAGAGCCTTAAGCCGATACGAGACGCCGCGTTCGGCCGCGTTTCATGCTTTACGCTGGGTTACTTGGTCCGCGACTCGCCGGGATTTGCTTGCCCCCGGCGCTTGCTGCGGCTAAAGGAACCGCCGCCGTGCTTGTTTCCGACACCCCTGGAGGCGTGGGCACGGCCTAAGCACATATCAAAAGGACACCAGATGGCCGAGACGAAGTCTTTGGCGGCCTCGGTGCGCAGCGGGACAGGCAAGGGGGCCGCCCGCAGCGTTCGCCGTGAGGGTCGCATACCAGGAGTGGTTTACGGGGGCGGCGAGCCGCCGATGCCGATCTCGCTCCTGTGGCACGATGTAAACGTGCTCATCTACCACGGCGGGTTTCTGACCACGACGTTCAACCTCGACGTCGATGGCACGCCCGAGCTCGTGATCCCGCGCGACTACCAGCTCGATCCGGTCAAGGATCGCCCGCTGCACGTCGATTTCCTGCGGATCAAGAAGGGCTCGAAGATCGACGTCGAGATC
Organism: Beijerinckiaceae bacterium; assembly: GCA_965277735.1. Classification (GTDB taxonomy): domain Bacteria; phylum Pseudomonadota; class Alphaproteobacteria; order Rhizobiales; family Beijerinckiaceae; genus RH-AL1. The sequence goes on along the minus strand of CBDIDO010000001.1, from coordinate 21,303 downwards.
CCGGTCCACGCGATCAACGAGGACGAGGCGCCCGGCCTCAAGAAGGGCGGCGTCGTCAACATCGTCCGCCACGTGATCGAGCTGAAGGTCGCGGCCGACGCGATCCCCGATGCGATCGAGATCGACGTCACCGGCATGGAGATCGGCGATGTCCGCCACATGAGCGAGCTGAAGCTCCCGCGTGGCGCCAAGCTGTCGTCGCCCGAGGACGATTTCACGGTGCTGACCATCGCGCCGCCGGTGAAGGAAGTCGTCGAGGACGAGCCTGAGGTCGCAGCCGACGCCGTGCCGTCCGAGGAGGGCGATGCCGAGGCGGATGCCGCCGAGGATGGTGACGACAAGGACGAGAAGGCCGACAAGAAGAACGACTGAGGTCGTTCTCTTTCGCAGATCGGGCTCGCGCCGGACACCGGCGCGGGCCTTTCTTTGGGCGAGCGCATGCTTCTCTTCGTCGGTCTCGGCAATCCCGGGCGTGAGCACGCCGGCCAGCGCCACAACATCGGCTTCATGGCCGTTGAGGCGATCGCGCGCCGCCACCGCGCGCCGCAGCCGCGCGCCCGTTTCCAGGGTCTCGTCACCGAGGCGACGATCGGTACCGAGAAGGTCGTGCTGCTCGAGCCGCAGACCTACATGAACGACTCCGGCCGCTCGGTGCAGGCGGCCGCGACCTTCTACAAGCTCGCGCTCGCCGACATCGTCGTCTTCCACGACGAGCTCGACCTGCTGCCCGGCCAGGTGCGGGTCAAGACCGGCGGCGGCAACGCGGGCCACAACGGCCTGCGCTCGATCACCCAGCTCATGGGCAACGACTACCGCCGCGTGCGCCTCGGGATCGGCCATCCCGGCACGAAGGAGCGCGTGCTCGGCTGGGTGCTCGGCAATTTCGGCAAGGACGAGCAGGGCTGGCTCGAGGCGCTGTGCGACGCGGTCGCCGCCGACGCGCCCGACCTGGCGCTCGGCCACGACAGCCAGTTCCAAAACAAGATCCACCAGGCGATGGCGCCGCATCTCGCGCCGTGACGCGCGTGTCGCGCCCGTTGCCCGAATGCCATCGCACGCGGATTTCGTGATCGCGACGCCCTGACGAGGCCGCAATCCGCGCCTCGTTAAGGAAGGACATGCTAGAGCTTCGCTCTGGGTTTGAGATCAAGAATGGACGCGACCGTGCCAGTGAAGGCGACGGGACTTGGACGACGAGCCGCGCGGCTGGGGCATGTGCGGCAGAGCCTGGCGCTCGTCGCCGTGCTGGCGCTCGGCGGCTGCCTGCAGCCGATGTACGGCCAGCTCTCCGAAGGCGGCAAGGACCTGCAGGGCGACCTGCAGGCGATCGCCATCGAGCCGATCCCCGACCGGATCGGCCATTACCTCGGCGACGACCTCATATTCGATCTCAACGGCACCGGCTCGCACGTGACGCCGAAGTACCGGCTCTACGTCACGATGACCGAAACCTCTCAGACGCCGCTGATCGACACCGTGTCGGGCATCGCGACCGCGTCGTCGGTCATCGTCAACGCCGACTACCGGCTCGTGCAGGTCGGCACCGGCCTGCCGGTCACCAGCGGGCATGCCTTCGTCTTCAAGAGCTACGACCGCAACTCGGACCGTTACGGCAACGTCCGCGCCGCGCGCGATGCCGAGATCCAGGACGCGAAGGCGCTCTCCGACCAGCTGCGCATCCGCCTCGCCGCCGCGCTGTCGCACCACCCCGCCGGGATGTAGCCGCGCCGCTCAGGCGTGACCTCTTCGCCAATGCCGCGCATGCCACACGAACCGGTGCGCCGTGCGCCGCACGGTGGCCCGTGCGCGGACACCGCGCGCGCGACGCGGCGGCCGTCGGGTGGCCGGCGGCTCGCCCGGGCCCAAGTCGGCGAGAAGATTGGCAGTGTGGTGCACGCCCGGGAGGATCGGCGGCCAGAGATGCGCGATGACCGCCTCGCTCTCGTTGTGCCAGTCCTTGCCCGCCAAGGTCAGAGCTGGCGCCGGCGCGGCCGAATCGTGGACGAGGTGGACGATCGTGTAGCCGCGCGTCCGCAGCTCGGCGAGCAGGCCGGGCAGCATCGCCACCGTCCAGGGCACGGTATCGTGGAACAAGATGATGCCGTTGTGGTGCGGCGCCTTCTCCAGCAGCCGCAGCACGCGGTCGCGCTCAAAGGCCGGCGACATCTGGAGCCAATCCTCCGCCCAGAGGTCGGCACCGAAGACGATATATTTGCGCGAATCGAGCGCGCCGAGCAGCGCCGGCGTGTCGGCGAAGCCGGGAAATCGGAAGAACGGCGTGTGCGGATGCGCCGCCGTGCCGGCGTCCTTGCCGTAGAGCGCGACCTCGTCGGCCAGGACGCCCGCGTTGATGTCGCGCTCGGCCGACGCCTCGTCGAAGCCGCGCAGCGTGAAATAGGGATGGGTCATCGAATGATGGCCGACCGAGTGGCCTTCGGCGAGCTCGCGGCGTGCGAGCGCCGGCGCGGCATTGGTGCGGCGTCCGACCAGAAAGAAGGTCGCGTGCACGCAGGCCTGTTTCAGCGCGTCGAGCACATGCGGCGTCTTCGCCGGGTCCGGACCGTCGTCGAAGGTGAGGACGACCTCGTGATCTTTTACCCCGAGCGTCTGTGGATAGGTCTCCAGCCCGAGGTGCAGCGGGCCGTTCGGCAGCTTCAAGACGCGCTCCCATGCCGGGCACTTGTCCGCCGCCGCGGCGGGCGTGCCGGCGAGGAGCAGGGCGAGGAAGAGCATCGGACGGAAAGGTCGCACGGCGCGCGTTCTAGCGCATTTCAGCCGGGTCTTCGCACCACGTTCATGGTCAATGGCAGCGATATTTTAACGCTCGAACTTTACCCTTCGGACAGTCCCGTTGCGTCGAGCGTGCTTCATGCGTCCCTCAACAAGCCGCGCCATTCCAGTCCGTCCCCGCGAGGGGCGGCTGCGCGAGGCGGGGCTGTCGAGCGCACGCGCGCTCAGCCGCCTGATCGTCGCCCTCATCGAAAACCTGCGCACGCAGGATGAGCTGGGCCCGCGCTCCGAGCCCGGCTGGCCGCACGGCACCCGCCTCTCCGCCTTCGGCCCCACACCGCTCGGCGTCGAGATCGAGCGCGCCGCCCGCAAGGTCGCAAATCCCCTCAAGGTGGACGCAGCGCGTCGCGATGCGGTGACGGGCCAGCCGATCTTCGAGGCGGTCACGCCCGGTGCGCTTCAGGCCGCCCCGCCGCGGCCGGCAGCGCCCGTTACCTACGCGCCCTCGCCCTCGCCCGTAATGCCGGCCCAGCCGTACGCGACAACGCCAGCACCGGCGCCGCGCTATGCCGTGTCGTTTCCGCCCGCGGATGCGACGCCGGGCTGGCAGAAGCCGTTTCTGGCGCTGCCCGGCGTGCGCTACGTGCGCACCCCCGACCACCTGCTGCGTCGCTCGCAGCTGTACGACGCACCGATTGGTCCGATCGCCCCGGCAGAGGCGTTTGCCATGGCCGCGGTCGAGCTGATCGCGCCGTCAGATCTTCCCGTCGATCTCGCCTTCTATGACGAGTTCGACGGCCCGGAATTCGACTTCATGGATGAGGTTGCCGACTTGAGCATCGAGGAACAGGCTGCATTCGAGATGCGTCGCGGATTGCCGTGGCGCCTGCGCATGACGAGCGGATTTGCCGCCGATCTGCCGGAGCCCGCCAACGATCTGGCGCGGGCGATCGCTGCGACGCTGGCGCCGGTCGCCGAGGCCGTCGCGGCCGCGCCGAAGCAGCCCTTTGCCGTCGCCGTGCGCGCCAAGGCGAAGCCGGGCGTCGTCGCGCCGCAGGCCTCTATTGCGGCCGTCGCCGCCGCGGCGCCTCAAACGACGATGACCGCCAAAGTGGTGACGCTGGCCGCCGCGTCGGCGCCGAAGGCCGCGCCGCGCCCGGTCTCGATCGAGTGGGAATATCCCTCGATCGACCTGCTCGCCGAGCCGCGCAAGCCCGAGGGCAACGCGCTGACCGCCGAGATGCTGGAGCAGAACGCGCGTCTTCTCGAGTCGACGCTCGAGGATTTCGGCATCCGCGGCGAGATCATCCACGTGCGCGCCGGCCCCGTCGTCACGCTCTATGAGCTGGAGCCGGCGCCGGGCGTGAAATCCTCGCGCGTCATCGGCCTCGCCGACGACATCGCCCGCTCGATGTCGGCGCTCTCCGCCCGCGTCGCCGTCGTGCCGGGCCGCAACGCGATCGGCATCGAGCTGCCGAACGAGCGGCGCGAGACCGTCTACTTTCGCGAGATGATCGAGAGCGAAGCGTTCGGCGATTCGAAGCACAAACTGGCGATCGCGCTCGGCAAGACGATCGGCGGCGAGCCTGTCGTCGCCGAGCTGGCGAAGATGCCGCATCTGCTCGTCGCCGGCACCACCGGCTCGGGCAAGTCGGTCGCCATCAACACGATGATCCTGTCGCTGCTCTATCGTTTGAAGCCGGAGGAATGCCGGCTGATCATGGTCGACCCGAAGATGCTCGAGCTGAGCGTCTATGATGGCATCCCGCATCTGCTGACCCCGGTCGTCACCGACCCCAAGAAGGCGGTGGTGGCACTCAAGTGGGCGGTCCGCGAGATGGAGGATCGCTATCGTAAGATGTCGAAACTCGGCGTCCGCAACATCGACGGCTTCAATACCCGCGTCGCCGAGGCGACGGCGCGCGGCGAGACGATCATGATGCAGGTGACGACCGGCTACGACCGCGAGACCGGCAAGCCGACGACCGAAGAGCAGGCGATGGACCTCGTCAAGCTCCCCTACATCGTCGTCATCGTCGATGAGATGGCCGACCTGATGATGGTCGCCGGCAAGGACATCGAGGGCGCGATCCAGCGCCTTGCGCAGATGGCCCGCGCGGCCGGCATCCATCTCATCATGGCGACGCAGCGCCCGTCGGTCGACGTGATCACCGGTACGATCAAGGCGAACTTCCCGACGCGCATCTCCTTCCAGGTGACGTCGAAGATCGACTCGCGCACGATCCTCGGCGAGCAGGGCGCCGAGCAGCTGCTCGGCCAGGGCGACATGCTGCACATGCAGGGCGGCGGCCGCATCTATCGCGTGCACGGGCCGTTCGTCAGCGACGACGAGGTCGAGAAGGTCGTCGCGCATCTGAAGACTCAAGGGCAGCCGGACTACCTCGACAGCGTCACCGACGACGTCGAAGGCGAGGCGGCGGAAGACAGCGACGAGGACGGTGGCGATGCCGCGGTGTTCGACAAGACTTCGATGGGCGCCGAGGGCGACGACGGCTCGCTCTACGAGCAGGCGGTCAAGGTCGTGCTGCGCGACAAGAAGAGCTCCGTCTCCTACGTCCAGCGCCGCCTGCAGGTCGGCTACAACAAGGCCGCCTCGCTGATCGAGCGCATGGAGAAGGAAGGCATCCTCGGTCCCGCGAGCCACACGGGAAAGCGCGAGATCCTCGCCCATTCCCGCGCCCGCGTGATCACCGGTGTGCCGATGAGCGCCGAGGACGAGGACTAATCACGTCACTCCGGGGCTCGCGTGAGCGAGACCCCGGAACCGGTGCTCTTCCATAATGCTTGAAGCGTACCGGTTCCGGGTTCGGCTGCACCGCCCCGGAATGGCGGCGTTGACCGCGCGCCATCCAACGTGAGTATGGCGGACAGGCCGGACCGCGGTGAAACGCGACGTCCTCATCGAGGCCCGTCGATAAGCGCATGCTCGATCCCGTCCTGCTCCGCACCTTCCTGACGATCGCGCAGGGCCACAGCTTCTCCGAGACCAGCCGCCGCCTCGCGATGCGCCAGTCGACGGTGAGCGACCACGTGCGCCGGCTGGAAGAGTGCCTCGGCCACCAGCTCTTCGTGCGCGACACGCATTCGGTGGCGCTGACGCCGGAGGGCGAGACGCTGATCGGCTATGCGCGCACCATCGTCGAGACGGGCGAGCGGGCGGAGCGCCATTTCGCCGGCACCAAGCTGCGCGGCCATGTGCGATTCGGCGCCTCGGAGGACCTCGTCCTGTCGTGGCTGCCGTCGGTGCTCAAAGGGTTCGTTGCCGAGCACCCTGAGGTCGACCTCGAGTTCTCGATCGCGCTGTCGAGCACCCTGATCGCCCGCTACGACGCCGGCGACCTCGATGTCGTCCTGTGCAAGCGCTGGCCGGGCGAGACGCGCGGCGAGGTCGTCTGGCGCGACGAGATCGTATGGGCCGGGGCCGGGCTCGCGCCGTCGCCCGGCGAGCCGGTGCCGCTGATCCTCTATCCGGCACCCTCGATCACCCGCTCGATGGCGCTCGCGGCGCTGTCGCAGGCGGAGGTGAAGTGGCGCATCGCCTGCACCAGCGAGGCGCTGAGCGGCGTAGTCGCCGGCGCCAAGGCGGGGCTCGGCCTCGCCACGCTCGCACGCAACCTCGTGCCGGACGGCCTCACCGTGCTCGGCCCGGTCGCCGGCCTGCCGGCGCTCGGCACGCTCGACTTCATCCTGCTGCGCCATTCCCGCGCGCCGAACGCGCCGGTGTCCGAGCTGGCGGCGGCGATCATCGCGAAGGCGGGGCGGGGCTAGCCTACTGCGCCGTGCCGCTCGGCGGCGGGGCGCTGGCGGCGGCGAGGCGGCGGATCACCTCGTCGGCGGGCAGCGCGTGCGCGACGACCAGCGCGGCGATGGCTTCCACATTGTCGAGATGGACGCGCGGCAGCGGGCCGAATGGTGGCGGCGCGTCGGAGGCGAGCGCGACGATGCTCGGGTCTTCGGGAAACAGGAACGGCTTGCCGTTCTCGACTCGGTGCACCTCGATCTTGTCGTGCGCGTCGCGCTTGAACCCCTCGATCAGCACGAGATCGACCGGCGCGAGCCGCGCCAGCAGATCGTGCAGCGCCGGTTCCGGCGCGCCGCGCAGCTCGTGCATCAGTGCGAAGCGGGTCGCAGAGGTGACGAGCACCTCCTGCGCGCCGGCCCGGCGGTGCTCGTAGGAATCCTTGCCAGGCGAGTCGACGTCGAAGGCATGGTGCGCGTGCTTGATCGTCGACACCGAAAGGCCCTTGGCCCTCAGCGCGGGGATCAGCTTGCAGAGCAGCGTGGTCTTGCCCGCGCCGCTCCAGCCGGCGAAGCCCAGAACCTTCATGTGAGTCTCGTCATGGAGCGGCCTCCAGCATCATCGTGTCGATCGTGAGCGAATGGTTTGCTTCCAAAGCGAAATGCGTGGCGACCTCCGGTGGGGCCGCGGCCATCAGCGCGCGGATCGCCGCGACGGAGTCGGGCGGCGTCGCCATGCGCGCGATCCAGGGTGCGAAGTCGAGGCGCAGCCGGCCGAGCGACGGCGCCGCCGGGCGGAAGCCGGCGGCGGTGAGCGCGTCGCGCCATTCCGCGATGCTATAGTCGCGCCGATGCGAGGGGTCGCGCAGGCGCTCGAGCTTGTCGAGGAAGGCGTCGGCCGCAGGCGCGTCCGGCGAGACCGTGTCCATCACGACGGCGAGCCCGCCCGGCGCCACGACGCGGCGCATCTCGGCGAGCGCGGCGCCGAGGTCGCGCCAATGGTGCGCGCTGAATCGGGTCAGCACAAGATCGAAATGCGCATCCGGAAACGGCAATCGCTCGGCGCTGCCCTGCTGCGTCGCGATGTTGCCGAGACCGCGTCGCGTGCCTTCCGCGCGCACGGCGGCGAGCATCTCCTCGGAGAGGTCGTAGGCGACGACTTCCGCAGCGAACGGTGCGACGGCGAAGCTGACGTGGCCGCCACCGCAGCCGAGATCGAGCGCGCGGCCGCCGCGTCGTGTGGAGGCGAGGGCAGATAGCCGCTCGAGGTCCGCGCCGTGCGCGTGGTCGGCGCTCGCCACATAGGCGGCGGCGCGCGGTCCGAACTGCTCGACGACGCGCGTGTCGTGCGCGAGAGCTTCCGCGGCCCCGTCGCGTGCGGCGGTCATGCTGGCTCCTTCGGCTCCGGCCGCGTTGCTGCGGCCCTCGGTCGCCGACTATAGCATCATGCCGATGGATCAGAATGCGCCGACTGAGCTCGACCTGCGCGGGCTGAAATGCCCGCTGCCGGTGTTGCGCACGCGCAAGGCGCTGCTGCGTCTCGCCGAGGGGCAGGCGCTGCGCGTCCACTGTACCGACCCGATGGCCGCGATCGACATTCCACATCTTGCGCGCGAGGACGGCCACAGGCTCGTGTCATCCGAGCAGAGCGGCGGCGTCAGCAGTTTCGTCCTCGTCAAAGCGGGCGCCTGAGCGCCGCTCCGGCCACAGGCCACGGCGTTGTCGCAGGTCTGTCAAAAACTTAACGGGTGTTGCGGGTGCGCCGCGCAAAAGGAGTCTTTGACCCTGCGGAGGGGCGCATCTCGACACGAGGGAACCGTATGGATATTGCGATGCTTGGCCGTTTCATGGCTTAAAAGTGCTCTAGGAGGAGCCCAAGCATGGTCAAGCATATCAAGGTTGCCGTTCTCGCGGGCGCGCTCGCTTTTGTTGCCGCCCCGGCCTTCGCCCAGGATCTGGTGGTTCCCGGTCTCGACCAGCTCGGCGCCGGCGTGACCGGCTTCACGAACGGCCTCGACCTCGACCCGTTCCACATCTTCACCCCCGCGCCCGAGGCCGCCCCGGCTGCCGCTCCGATGATGAAGAAGCATCACATGATGATGCATCACCATCACATGATAATGCACCACAAGAAGATGATGATGCACCACAAGATGATGAAGAAGGCCATGTGATCCGCTGCGCGGTGCCCCTGGGCATCGCGCGCGTTCCAGGCTGGAATGGGGAAGGTCCGCACGCAGATGCGGGCCTTTTTCTTTGCCTGTCCGCCTCTCCGCCGCCCCGTGCACGAGCGAGGTACGGATATTGCCAAGCTTCGCCGTCTCTTGGCTTTAGCGTGCTCTAAGGAGGAGCCCCAGAATGGTCAGAACTCTCAAGCTTGCCGCGCTCGCGGGTGCACTCGCACTCGTCGTCACCCCAGCCTTCGCCCAGCTGGATCTCCCGATCGTGGGTGAACTGCCGACGCCCGGCCATGGGCTCGATCTCGATCCACTGCACATCTTCACGCCCGCCCCTCCAGAGGCCCCGGCCGAAGCGCCCGCGCCGACGAAGAAGAAGCATCATCACCACCACAAGAAGATGATGAAGAAGTGAGCCGCCGCGCGATGCCGATGCATCGCTCGTGTCTCAAATGCAAAAGGCCCGCACGTGAGTGCGGGCTTTTTTGTCTGGGTTGACTGCGTGCCGGTCAGGCAGCCTTCGCCGCCGGCTTGCCGATCGCGTCGGCCTTGGTGATCAGCGCCTGCGCCATGCGGATCGAAGCGATGTCGATGAGGCGCCCGTCGAGCGAGACGGCGCCTTTGCCCTCCTTCGAAGCCTTGTCCATCGCCTCGAGGATGCGGCGCGCCTTTGTGACCTCCGCGTCGGAGGGCGAGAACACCTCGTTGGCGAGCGCGACCTGGCTCGGGTGGATCGCCCACTTGCCCTCGAAGCCGAGCACGGCGCAGCGGCGCGCCGCCGCCTTGAACCCGTCCGCGTCCTGGATGTCGCCAAACGGACCATCGATGGGACGCAAACCATAGGCGCGGCACGCGACCATCATGCGGCTCTGCGCGTAGAGCCAGGGATCGCCCCACACGAAGTCGCGGTGGCCGGCCTCGTCCTTGTCGGTGAGCACGCCGTAGTCCGGATTGACGCCGCCGATGACGGTGGTGCGCGCGCGCGTCGAGGCGGCGTAGTCGGCGACGCCAAAGCTCATCGCCTCGTTGCGCTTCGAGGCCTGGGCGATCGCCTCGACATTGGCCATGCCGAGCGCCGTCTCGATCAGGATGTCGAAGCCGAGCTTCTTCTCGCGCTTCTTCGCCTGCTCGATCTGCGTGACGAGCATGTCGACGGCGTAGATGTCGGCCGCGGTACCGACTTTCGGGATCAGCAGCATGTCGAGGCGCGGGCAGGCTTCGACGATGTCCACGACGTCGCGGTACATGTAGTGCGTGTCGAGGCCGTTGATGCGCACCTGCATCGTCTTGGTGCCCCAGTCGATGTCGTTCAGCGCCTGGACGATGTTCTTGCGCGCCTGCTCCTTGTCGTCGGGCGCAACCGCGTCCTCGCAATCGAGGAAGATCACGTCGGCGTCGCCCTTGGCGGCCTTTTCGAACATCGCGGAGTTGGAGCCGGGCACGGCCAGCTGCGAGCGGTGGATGCGAGGCGTCGCCTGCTCGATCAGGGTGAAGCTCATTTGATCTCCTTTTCGGGGGTTTTCCTTCTCCCTTGCGGGAGAAGGTGGCCCCGCGAGCGGGGTCGGATGAGGGGTGACCTCCTGGACGTGGACTGACGAGCGGCAAAGACCCTCATCAGTCGTCGCTTCGCGCCGACACCTTCTCCCGCAAGGGGAGAAGGGATCACGCCGCCTTGCTGTGGCCCTTCAGCACCTTGGCCATCGTCGAGCCGAGCTCGCCGGGGCTCGGCGCCACGGTGAGGCCGAAGCCCTCCATGATCTTGGACTTCTCGGCGGCGCTGTCGCCAGCGCCGGAGATGATCGCGCCGGCGTGGCCCATGCGGCGGCCCTTGGGCGCGGTGAGGCCGGCGACGTAGCCGACCACCGGCTTCTTCATGTTCTTCGACACCCACTCGGCCGCCTCGGCCTCCTGCGCGCCGCCGATCTCGCCGATCATCAGCACGGCCTCCGTCTCCGGGTCCTCCTCGAACAGAGCGAGATGGTCGGCGAAGGACGAGCCGTTGATCGGGTCGCCGCCGATGCCGACGGAGGTCGAGATGCCGAGGCCGAGCGCCTTCAGCTGCTCCGCCGCCTCGTAGCCGAGCGTGCCGGAGCGCGACACGACGCCGACCGAGCCGCGCGAGTAGATGTTGCCGGGCATGATGCCGAGCATCGCCTTGCCGGGCGAGATGATGCCGGCGCAGTTGGGGCCGACCAGCATCGTGCGGCGCTCTTTGGTGTAGCGGCGCAGGTAGCGTTTCACGCGCATCATGTCCTGCGCCGGAATGCCGTCGGTGATCGCGCAGATCAGCTTCAGCCCGGCGTCGGCGCCTTCCATCATCGCGTCGGCGCAATAGGGCGGCGCGACGAAGGTGATCGAGGCCTCGGCGCCGGTCGCCTCGACGGCTTCCTTCACCGTGTTGAACACCGGCCGGTCGAGATGCGTCATCCCGCCTTTGCCCGGCGTCACGCCACCGACGATGTTGGTGCCGTAGGCGATCGCCTCCTTGCCGTGGAACGTGCCTTTGTCCCCGGTGAAGCCCTGGATGATAATCTTGGTCTTTTCGTCGATCAGAATGCTCATGCCGGTTCCTCCTCAGGCCGCTTTGCCGGCGACTTCGACCGCGATCTCGGCCGCGTGGGTCAGGCTGTCGGCGGTGTGCAGCTCGATGCCGCTTTCGTTCAGGATCTTGCGTCCAGCCTCGACGTTAGTGCCGGCCAGGCGAACGATGAGCGGCACCTGGAGATTGGTCTCCTTCACCGCCTTGACGACGCCGTCGGCGACCCAGTCGCAACGGTTGATGCCGGCAAAGATGTTGACCAGCACCGCCTTCACGTTCTTGTCCGACAGCACGAGCCGGAACGCGGTCGCGACGCGCTCGGCCGAGGCGCCGCCGCCGACGTCGAGGAAGTTCGCCGGCTCGCCGCCCGCATGCTTGATCATGTCCATCGTCGCCATGGCGAGGCCGGCGCCGTTGACGATGCAGCCGATGTTGCCCTCGAGCCCGACATAGTTGAGCTGGTGCTCGGCGGCCTGCGCTTCGCGCGGATCCTCCTGCGCGGGGTCGTGCATGTCGGCGATCTTCCGCTGGCGGAACATCGCGTTGTCGTCGAAGCTCATCTTGGCGTCGAGCGCGACGATGCGGTTGTCCTTGGTCAGGACCAGCGGGTTGATCTCGAGCATCGTCGCGTCATGGTCGCGGAAGGCGCGATAGCAGCCGAGTATGGTCTTGACCGCGTTCTGGACCTGCTTCGAGTTCAAGCCGAGCTTGAACGCGATCTCGCGCGCCTCGAACTGCTGCATGCCGACGGCAGGCTCGACGATCACGGTGATCATCGAATCCGGCTTCGACTTGGCGATTTCCTCGATCTCCATGCCGCCTTCCCGGGAGGCGATCACGCGGACGCGCTCTTCCTTCCGGTCGAGCACGAAGCCGAGGTAGAATTCTTTTTCAAACGGATCCGCCACCTCGACATACACGCGCTGGACGGGCTTGCCCTCGGGTCCGGTCTGATGCGTGACCAGCGTCTTGCCGAGCATGCCCTCGGCCGCGTCGCGCACCTCGTGGTAGGTCTTGCACATCTTGATGCCGCCGGCCTTGCCGCGGGCACCGGCGTGGATCTGCGCCTTCACGACCCATTTCCAGCCGCCGAGCTCGGTGGCGGCATAGACCGCCTGCTCGGCGCTGTAGGCGACGGCGCCGCGCGCCAAGCCGACACCGGCCTTGGCCAAGATCTCTTTGGCCTGGTACTCGTGAATATCCATTGCGGCGGTCCCTCCCTGGGCTGCGGCTTTATTCGTTGTTTTTCATCGATCCGGCTTGGCCGTCAGCCACTCCCTTGAGCTGGAGAGGCGGGCGTCACGGTCAAGCCGGCCGAACGATCAGTCTTTCGTCCCGCCGATCATTCGACGACGTGTCATTCGACGACATTCTTGGGCTTGCCGCCGACGAACGCTTCGATGTTGTCGATGAGCTGGTCGGAGAGGATCTGCATCGCCTCCTGGCTGGCCCACGCGACGTGCGGCGTGACGATCAAGTTTGGAATCGAAGGATCGAGCAGCACGTTGCCGTTCTTCGGCGGCTCCTCGGTGAGCACGTCGAAGCCGGCGCCGGCGATCTCGCCCGACTTGAGAGCTTCCGCGAGCGCGGCCTCGTCGACGAGACCGCCGCGCGCGGTGTTGATGAGGATCGCGTTTTTCTTCATCGCCTTCAGCTCTTCCGCGCCGATCATGTTGCGCGTTTCGGGCGTCAGCGGCGCATGCAGCGTGATGACGTCGCTCTCCTTCAGGATCGTCGGCAGGTCGACGAGCCCGTCCTGGGGCATCACGTCGTAGGCGAGAATCTTCATGCCGAGCGCCTCGCAGCGCTTGCCGATCGACTTGCCGATCGCGCCGTACCCGACGATGCCCATCGTCGCGCCGGCGATGTCGTGGATCGGATGATCGAAGAAGCAGAACTGGCGCGCCTGGCCCCAGCGGCCCTGCTGCACGTCGGTGGCGTAGGCGAGCAGGTTGCGCTTGAGCGCGAACATCAACGCGATCACGTGCTCGGGCACGGTGTTGAAGGCGTAGTTGCGGATGTTGACGACGGCGATGCCCTTTTCCTTGGCGGCCGCCTTGTCGATGATGTCGGTGCCGGTCGCCGCGACGGCGATGAGCTTGAGGTTCGGCAGCTGGGAGAGCGTTTCGGCGCGCATCGGCACCTTGTTGGTGATGCAGATCGTGGCGTCCTTCAGACGCTCGACGATCTGGTCCGGCGCGGTCTCCTCGTATTCCTTGTAGCTCGTCTCGAAGCTGGGCTTGCGGACGGTTGCGTCGAGGGTCTCACGATCAAGAAAAACAATCGAATGAGTCATGTTTGGTCTTTGTGCCTCGCGCTGGTCCCGATGCCGTTGCTAGAATAATGCGCACGGCACGCAAAGGGACGGCACGCGTTTCCACCCATCTGTCGTCCGGACGTGCCGGCCGTTTTCTCGTTGCGGCGGAAAGTGTCGCAGAAGTGGCACCTTAGCAAGGCTTTGCGCCCGTTCGTTTGGGCCAAAAATTTTTTCCCGAAGCTCAGTGAAATTGCACCTTGCCGAAGTGGAACGGGCGTCTAGGCGCGGTCGTGCAAAGCAACTCGGGAGGCTGTGACTTGGGGGTGGCTATGATCGAAGAAGTCTATCAGACAATCATTTTTCGATGGCCGCGTTAGAGGGGGCGGCGAGCCGATATTCGCCGCGATCCAATCGACGCTGGGGCCGAATTGGTCCGGGCTGTGCTGGCGGAGTGCCGCGAAAACCGGGCGGACCGCGGCTCTCGTCTCGGGGCTCGAAGCGGCGAGGGCCTCGGCATTCCTGGACCGATAGTCGGTGATGTTGAGCAGGCACCCGGTCAGTCGCCGCGCCCAGCCCGGTGCGGTCGCCGCGAGACGTGGGACCGTCGCGACGAGCCCGGCGAGAAAAAGCTTCAGCGGAAATCGCTCGGCCTCGTGCACGAGCGCCCAGAGGACATCCTGGAGCTTGGCCAGAGCGGACCCGAGCCCGGCAGACGCCGCAACATGCCTCCGCGGACGATATCGTGCCTCTTCTTGCCCGGCCTGAGCACAACGGCGAGATGGGCGCATACGGTAAGGAGTCTGTCGCGGGAAACTTATTCTCTTCACTCGAGCGTCCGAAGAATTTTCAGGACGCGAAAGCGCTAATCCTTAGGATTCGTCTCCGATACTGTATTGTGGCGTTTTGATCTGTGCGCAAGAATGGAAAATATTTCATTGTTGTCGATCCCCCGCGTTGACAGGCGTGGGAGAATAAGTTTCTCCTGGCCGTCGCGTCCTTTGGGCCGCCGATTCCGTCACCAGGATTTCCTATGCCGACGCCGCCGAAGCCGCTCGATGCCATCGACAAGCGCATCCTCGCCATCGTCCAGGTCGATGCCTCTCTGGCGATCGGCGAGATCGCCAATCGCGTCGGGCTCTCGCAGACACCTTGCTGGAAGCGGCTGCAGCGGCTCGAGCAGACGGGCTACATCAAGCGCCGCATCGCGCTGCTCGATCAGGCCAAGCTCGGGCTCGGCATCACCGTCTTCGTGTCGATCGAGGTCGGCGAACATTCGGCGGCGATGCAGGAGAAGTTCGCGGCCGACCTCGTCGCGATGAAGGAGGTGATGGACATCTACCGGATGGCCGGGGACGTCGATTACATCCTGCGCGTGGTGGTGAGCGACACGGCGGCATTCGACGTGTTCTACAAGCGCCTCGTCGGGCTGGCGCCGCTGAAAAGCGTCAAGAGCCGCTTCGCGCTCGAGAGCCTGAAGGCCGAGACGGCGCTGCCGATCCTATAGGGCGACCAGCAGACATAAGAAGGGCCGCCGCAGGTTTCGCATTCCGCGCGGCAGCCCTCAACCGTTATGCCCGAAAGGAACACGGTCTACCCATCATAACCCGGTTTGCGTCATTTGGTTTGGGTGCGGTGCAAAATATTTTTGCCCCAAGTCGCAGCGGCGCGGCCGGCGATCGTGCCCGTTGCGAAGCAGGCCTGCAGAAGGTAGCCGCCCGTCGGTGCCTCCCAATCGAGCATTTCGCCTGCGATGAAGGCACCCGGATGCGCCTCAAGCATGAAGTCTTCGTCCACGGCCGCGAAGCGCACGCCGCCGGCCGTCGAGATCGCCCGGGCGAGCGGCATTGGTGCGGTGAGGGTTAGCGGCACGGCGTTGACGAACCGGGCCACCGCCTCGTCGTCGAGACTCGCCAGCGTCGCGCCGTCGGGCAGCGCTGCCTCGCGCAGCAGGCCGATTGCCGCGGGGGACAGCCCGAGCGTCTTGCGCAGGGCGTTCGACAGGCTCTCCTTGGGCCCGCGCTTCGCCCAGCGCGCCACGAGCGCCTCGTGCGGGATGTCCGGCCGCAGCGCGACATGCAGCGTCGCGATGCCTTCGGCGGCGATCGCCGCGCGCAGATCTGGCGCCAGAGCGTAGATCGCGCCGCCCTCCAATCCCTGCCGGGTGACGACGAGGTCGCCGCGTGCCTGCCGGTCGCCGAAGGCGAGGCTGACGGACTTGAGCGGCGCGCCTTCGAAGCGCGCGCGGAACACGTCGGACCACGCGACCACGAAGCCGCAATTGGCGGGCTGCAGCGGCGCGACGTCGACGCCGGCCTCCGCGAGCGGGGTGACCCAGGCGCCGTCGCCACCGAGCTGCGGCCAGCTCGCACCGCCAAGCGCCAGGACGAGTGCATCGGCCCCGAAGACTTTCGGGCCATCCGGCGTCTCGAAGGCCAGGCGGCCCGCGCCATCGAAGCCGCGCCACGTGTGCCGCGTCGCCAGCGTAACGCCCTGGTCGCCAAGCCGCCGTAGCCAGGCGCGCAGCAGCGGCGAGGTCTTGAAGCTTTCGGGAAAGACGCGACCGCTTGTGCCGACGAAGGTCGCGATGCCGAGCTCTTCGCACCAGGCCCGTAGCGCCGCCGAGTCGAAGGCGGCCAGCGCCCCGGCGAGATGCGGCGCCGCCGCGCCGTAGCGCGCAAGGAACGCGTCGGCGGGCTCGCTGTGGGTGAGGTTGAGGCCGCCCCGCCCGGCCAGCAGCAGCTTCCGCGCGGGCGAGGCCATGCGCTCGTAGATCGTCACGCGCGCGCCCTCGCGCGCCGCGACCTCGGCGGCCATCAGGCCGGCCGGGCCGGCGCCGACGATCGCGATCTCTGGGGTTGCTATCGCGGCCTCCACGCCGCGAGGCCGCGCAGCCGCTCGCGCCAACTCGTCGGGGCAACGAGGTCGC
Organism: Beijerinckiaceae bacterium; assembly: GCA_965277735.1. Classification (GTDB taxonomy): domain Bacteria; phylum Pseudomonadota; class Alphaproteobacteria; order Rhizobiales; family Beijerinckiaceae; genus RH-AL1. The sequence goes on along the minus strand of CBDIDO010000001.1, from coordinate 4,915 downwards.
CGTCGAGCGGCGGCAGGCTTTCGCGCTCACGCGCTTCGGCGCGGGCGTCGGCGCCGCGCCAGGCGCGCACGATCGCATCGGCAAGCGGCGCGAGCGCCGGGGCCGGCGTGTCGCCGCGCCCGAACCGGGCGCGATCGAGCGCGGCGAGACCGGGCGCGATCTCCGGCAGCGCCGCGACACGGCGCCAGCGCTCCGGCGCGAGCCGCGTCAACTCGGCGGTTTCAGCGTGGAAGCCGGGCTCGTCGCGAAAACGCGCGCGCCGCCGCAGCCGCGCCAGCGCCTTGCGGATGCGGCGCGCTGCCGGGTCGCTTGTCGGCCGGGTCACGAGAAAGCCGACGAGCGCCGCCGTCCAGGCAAAGCCTGCGACGCCCACCGCGATCGGCGCCGGCTTCAGCACACGCTCTGTGAAGCTCGGGATCTTCTCGAGCCGCGTGTGCACGAAGGTGCCGAGATAGGCCACCCAGCGCTCCGGGATCGCGGCCTGCCGCATGCGGCGCTCGCTCGTGTCGAACCAGGGAACCGAGACCTCGGGCAGCTTGGCCGGCGCGCCGGTCGCCGGGCGCAGGTCCCACTGGTAGGTGGCGCGCGCAATCGGGCCGTCCTCGGTGATCTGCGTCTCGCGCGTCGTCGGGCCGCGGAAGGCGATGATCCCCGGCGCGCGCATCTCGGGCGGCGGCGGCAGCCGATCCGCCGTCATGCCGATCGCCTCGACCTTGATCGTGCGGAGCGTAAGGGTGCCGGCGGGGATCTCGTCGGCCTCGGGCGACCAGCTGTCGGTCAGCGTCAGCGACTTCACCGGCAGCCACCAGGTGTCGGCCGGGTTGATCGCCTGATAGTTCTGGATGTCGACGTAGACGGGCTTCGAGGCGAAGTCGCCTTCCGAGCGCGTGCCGTCGTCGTTGGCGACCGTCACGTGCCGTACGAAGGATGGAATGATGAGCCGGCCCGATTGCTGCGGGAAGATCGCGAGATCGCGCTCGATGCCCTGAACCTGGAAGCCGTCGACCATCGCCTCGATCGGCTTGTCGCGGCCAAGCTGCTGCACGTCGAAATCGACCAGCGGTGGCTGGCGCACCTCGTCGAGCACGATGAAGGCGCGGATGAACGAGCGCATCCGCAGCATGATCATCTCGCCGACGAACGGCTTGTCCTTGGGAAGATCGAGCGTGACCTCGACCTTGCCGAGCGACGGATCGAGCGTCGCGGCGTGCGCGGGCGCGGCGAGGATACAGAGCAGGGCGAAGAGCACACGGCTCGTTCGGGAGAAAACCATCAATCCGACTCCCCCGCCGCCGCGTCGTCCTGCGCCTTGCGGCGCTTGCGCTCGGCGCGGATCTGCAGCTTGAGGAAGCTGCCGGGGTCGTCGGGCACGGTCTCGAGCCATTGCGTGTTGGGCTCCAGCACCTTGGCGACGAACATCGGGCTGTAGCGGCGCTGGTTGAAGGCGAGCTGCTGGGTGATGTCGGCGAGATCGCCCCCGCTGCGTCCGGCGCCCGAGGCGACACCGGCCGAGCCCGACGCCCGGAGCGAGTTCGAATCCGTCGCCTTGTTGTCGCCGCGCCCGACCTTGGCCACCGAGCTCGAGCCCTGCGTGCCGGACGTCGTGTTGGCCTCCTGGTTGCCGACGTAGCCGTTGCCCATGCTGTTCGTTTCGCCGTCCTTGTTGCCGCTGCCGCCGTGGATATGCGAGTTGTGGCCGACGGCGTTGGCGTTGCCCTGCGCCTGGCCGGGGGCGAGGATCTTCTCGTCGAGCAGCTTGGCGATCAGCGCGCGGTTGTAGCGCGCGTCGGCATCCTCGGGATCGGCCACAAGGGCGTCGTCGTAGGCGTCGAGCGCATCGACGTAGCGGCCGGCCCGCACCAGCGCATTGCCGCGATCGTAGGCGAAGGCCGGCTTGTCGCCGAAGGCCGCAGCGGCCTCGATGTAGCGACCGTCGCGCGCCAGTGAATATCCGCGCCAGCCGGCATTGCCCATCAGCCGCGCGCCCTCGCCACGGAAGCCGGTGGCGAAAAGTGCGTGGCCGAGCAGGGCCGGCCCGAAGGCGACGAGAGCCGCGCACGGGACGATGACGAGGAGAAGCGCGAAAAGCTTTCTCATGCCGAGGTCTTCATGCGCTCACCGCCTTCCGGAAGCCGAGGAGCAGCGGCAGCGCCGCCAGGATCAGCAGATAGCGGCCGAGGTCGCGCCAGTCGAGCGAGGTGACGGCGCTATTACCGATGCGCGCGATCGCCTCGTCGGCGAGCACGTTGTACAGGCGCGCGGGCTGGCCGATGTCGACGGCGAAGCCGTCGCCGGCCGCGGCAACGCGCTGCAGGGCGGCCGCGTGGCGCGCGCCGGCCTTCACCGACATCGCGTAGACGCGATGGCCGGCGGCGGCGAGCGACTGCGCCGCGCGATCGCTCGCCGCACCCTCGAGGCCGCCGCCGGCCGAGATCAAGATCACGTCGCCGGCGATGATATGCGCCTCCTCGAGCATCTTGTGCGCCAGCGCCAGTGCGCGATCCGGCCGCGCGCCGGGGTCGGGCACGGTGCTGTCGTCGAGCGAGAACAGGTCGGCGTCGATGCCGCCGGAATAATCGGTGAGCGCCGAGGCGATGTAGGCGTCGCCGGCATAGACGATGAGCCCGGCCTGGCGCGCGCCGGTGCGCTGCAGAAGGTCGTGTGCGGCCGCCGCCGCCTCGCGGATCGCGCCGCCCGACGACATGTCCTGCGAGACGTCGATCGCGAGGATCGTGGCATCGAGGTTGCGCAGCCGATCGTGCCCCGCGCGCTGCACAGCCGGCCCGGCCAGCGCGAGGATGCCGAGGATCAGCGTCGCCAGCACCAGCGGCGCGCGGAAGCCGCCGCCGGCCGTGGCGCCGCGTGCGACCATCGCGGAGAGGAGATGCGGATCCGCCGCCTTCTCCCAGCCGGCGAGATGACCGCCGCGCGGCCGCGACAGGATGAAAAGCAGCACAACCGCCGGCAGCATGAGCAGCCACCAGGGGCGCAGCAGCGCGACGGAGCCGAGCGCGATCATTTGGGCCGCCTGCGGATCACGACCATCGCGAAGGCGGAGGCCATCGCGATCGAGGCCGGCCACGGCCACAGCTCGTCGTGGACGACGGCCGGCGGCGCCATCGCCTCGCCGGTGATCAACTTGTCGATCTTCTTGCCCGCGTCCTCGAAATCCTCGGCGTTGCGGACGCGGAAGGCCTCGCCGTCGCCGATCTTGGCGAATTTCTGCAATGCGACGTAATCGACCGAGTCGGGGTCGTCCTCCGGCCGCGTCGTGTCGTTGGGTCCAAAACCGATCGTGTAGATACGGATGCCGAGCTTGTGCGCCAGCGCGGCGACGCCGGCGGGGTCCATCGAGCCGGCATTGTTGGAGCCGTCCGAGAGCAGGATGATGATGCGCGTCGGCGCCTTGGATTCGGAGAGGCGCTTCACCGCGAGCCCGAGCCCGTCGCCCATCGCCGTCGAGCGGCCGACGAGACCGATTTCGGTCTGGGCGAGCACGCGCGCGACGCCATCGACGTCGAACGACAAAGGCGCCGCGGCGAGCGCGTGCTCGGCGAAGATGACGAGCCCGACGCGGTCGCCGGCGCGGCGGCGGATCAGCTCGGTGCCGACCTGCTTGAGCAGCGCGATGCGCGTGATCGTCTTGCCGTGGTCGAGCATGTCGTTGGCGACCATGCTGCCGGAGAGATCGAGCGTGAACAGGATGTCGCGCCCCGTCGCCGGCAGCGCGGGCGTGGCGGACACCTTGCGCGGATCGGCCAGCGCGACGACGAGCAGCACCCAGGCGATCCAGCGCAGGATCGCGGTCGTCGAGGCGGGTCGCACGGCGGTGGCCTCGCCGGCCATGCGCTCGCGCAACGCATCCGAGATGCGCAGCCCCGCCGCACCGCCGATGCCGCGCCGCCGCCACAGCGCGACGAGGAGGGGGATCGGGAGCAGGAGCAGCGCCCAGGGGGTGGCGAGATCGAAGCCGTGCATCATGCCGCAGCCTCTTCCTTCTCCCGCTTGCGGGAGAAGGTGGCCCCGCAAATTGGGGTCGGATGAGGGGAGTTGCCGCTTGCGGCTGGATCGTACGAGAGGCGGCGGGTCCCCTCATCCGACCCGACTTCGTCGGGCCACCTTCTCCCGCAGGCGGGAGAAGGATGGCCTGCGGCTCTTCCCCTCATGCGACCCTCGTCGGTGTGAGGGAGAGGGTCTTCCGCGAACGGGAGATCGTTGGGGCCCGAAGCTTTCCGAACAGCTCGGCCAGCTCGCGATCGAGCGCATCGACGTCGGGCACGCGCGCGCCGTAGAGCGCATGGCCGTAAGCTACCCCCGCTCCTTCCGTGAAGACTCGTGTCGCGAGCAGGCGATCGAGCGTCGCGAGCCACGCCGCACCCTGCAGGCGCGCCGCGTCGTCCCCTGCTACCTGTCGCACCAGCCGGCGCAGCAGCGCCGCCTGCGCGGCGAGCCGCTCGGGCGCGGCGAGCCCGCGCGTCCGCGCCAACCCGGTCAGCGCCGCCTCGCGCAGGCCGGCGCGGCGCCGGCGCGCGGCGACGGCGAGCGCCAGCAGGACGAGGCCGGCGGCACAGCCGAGCGCGAGGGTGAGGCCGAACGGCGCGAGGCTCGCCGGCTGCGGCGGCTCGCGCATCGGATGCATCATCTCCAGCGCGTGGGCGAGGCTGTCAGCCATCGATCTGCTCCAGCACCTGCAGGCTCTCTTCGGGCGCGTGTGCCGAGGCGAAGCGCGCGCCTTGCGCACCGAGCCGGCGCAGCGCGGCGATGCGGTCGTTTCCGTCGTGGGTGCGGCGCTTGTCGATGCGCAGCCAGCCGCTGGCGCCCTCGGCCGTCGAGAACGGATAGTCGCCCGGCGGCGGCTCGGCCTCGAAGGCATCCTCGACGAGCAGGAAGACGAGGTCGTGCTTGCGCGTCAGGC